>NZ_JOHR01000009.1 GCF_000719775.1 Streptomyces sp. NRRL F-5135
GGCCCCGCCCGCCTCCCCCGCCCCGTCCGTCGGAGCCGAGCCCCCGCTCGGTCCCCTCTACCAGCCGCGGGGCGGGGAGCCCTGGAACGCATCCGCAGGAGACCGACCGTGAACGCCCCGCTCCCCGATGTCCCCGAGGTCCGCGTCGTCGGCCTACCCCAGCTGACCCAGGGGTTCGACCTGGTCGAGCGTCTCGACCTGCCCATGCACCTCAAGGTGCACGGCCCCCTGGAGGCGATGACCGGTGAACGGCTGGCACAGCTCGCCGAGCACATATCCCTGACCGGCCGCGGCGGCGCCGGGTTCCCCTTCCACAAGAAGCTGCGTTCCGTGGCCAAGGCCGCGATCCGGCGGGGGGTGCGGCCGGTCGTCGTGGTCAACGGCAGTGAGGGGGAGCCGCCCTGCCGCAAGGACACCGTCATGCTCAACCGGGCTCCGCACCTGATCCTGGACGGCGCGCTGCTCGCCGCCGAGGCCCTGGGCGCCCGCACGCTGGTGGTGGTCGTCACCCGTAACTCCACCGAGGTCTCCATCCGCGCGGCACTGGCCGAGAGGGGCCTGTCCGACCGGCGCGGCCAGCAGTTGAGAGCCCGGGTGGTACGGACTCCCGAGCGCATGGTCTCCGGCGCGGCGGGGTCCGTGATCCGCGCCGTCAACGGCGGTCCCGCACTGCCGCCGGGCCGCAGCGGGCGCTCGTCCGAGTCGGGCGTCGACGGCGCCCCGACGCTCCTGTCGAACGCCGAAACGTTCGCGCAGATCGCCGTCGCCGCCCGGGTCGGCGCCCGGCGCTACAACCACACCGGGCTCGAATCGGAACCCGGCACGGTCATGCTCACGATCTCCGGCGCGGTCGCCCGCCCCATGGTGATCGAGGCGCCCACGGGAGTGCCGCTGCCCTACGTGCTCCAGATGGCGGGCGCGCCGCCGGTGCCGCAGGGCGTGCTGACCGGTGGCTACCACGGCAACTGGATGGACTCGGTGGCCGCCCACGAGGCCGTGATCTCCAAGGAGTCCTTCTCGGCCTACGGCGGCGCACTGGGCGCCGGCGCCATCCTGCCGATCGGCCCGGAGAGCTGTCCGCTGGGTGAGGCGCTGCACGTGGCCAACTGGCTGGCGGCCGAGACGGCGGGCCAGTGCGGGCCCTGCTACCGGGGGCTGCCCGCGGCGGCCGGCGGCCTCTCGGACGTCATCAACGGCGGCGGACAGGCCGCCCTGGAGGCGCTGCGCGCGGTGACCCAGGCCGTCAAGGGCCGGGGCGTGTGCCACCACCCCGACGGCTCGGCCCGCTTCTTCGCCTCGACCCTGTCGGCGTTCACGGACGATCTCGCCGCGCACGTGCTGCACGGCGGGTGCGGGCGCGAGACGTACGGCGTGCTCCCGCTGCCGGGCCCCGAGCAGGAGGAGGCGGCGGAGGAGTCGATCCCGAGCGGCGAGAAGCTGGTGATCGACTGGACCCTGTGCGAGGGCCATCTGCTGTGCACGGACGTACTCCCGGAGCTGATCAGGACCGCCGCGGACGGGTTCCCGATGTTCTCCAACGCGTCGGTACCGCAGCACCTCCAGGCGCGCGCCCAGCGCGCGGTGCGCCGCTGCCCCGAGCTGGCGCTCCGGCTGGAGCAGTCCGGCCCGCCGCGGACACCGGAGAAGAAGCCCGCACGGGCGGAGCTGCCCCCGGGCGGCGGCCGCAAGGCGCTGGGCTCGGGCCGGGGCTGACCCGCCGCGGCGGCCGACAACTGAAAACAGAACGGACCGGCGGGCTCCTGCGGGAGCCCGCCGGTCCGTTCGCGCCCTGCCATCAAAAGGCAAACAGCACACCATGGAAGCAGAAAAGCCGCACCTTACGGAGATGCGATACGAAAAAGCGGACCATCCCGATCGGACGGTCCGCTTCTTCATCGCACTGTCGTGCCGCTTGTGGAGCTAAGGAGAATTGAACTCCTGACCTCCTGCATGCCATGCAGGCGCTCTACCAACTGAGCTATAGCCCCTTATGGGACGCCTCTTCGGGAATCCCCTCGGCGACGTCGACAAGATTACACGTTCTTTCGGGTCCCTCACCAATCGAATCCGCTCTGCACCCATTTCGACCGATATGGTCGCCGATGTGACCGTTTCCGTATCCAGAAGCACATCGGCCGGGGACTCACGGCCCGACACCCCGGCCGACGCCCGAACCGACACCCCGCCCACAGGCGCACCGTTGGAGCGCGCGGGACACGCGGGGCGTACGGAGCATGTGTCCAGGAGACGCGTTCTCGCCGCCGTGACGGCCTGTCTGGCGTCCTTCGCCGCGTTCTGGGCGGCCCAGCGGGCCGCCGGGGTCTCGATGATCGACCTGATGGTCTACCGGGCCGAGGGCCGGACGGTGCTCGACGGCGGCGACCTCTACGCGATGCGCGTGACCCACGCCCATCTGCCCGCGACGTACCCGCCCTTCGCGGCCCTGCTGTTCACCGTGCTCACCCTCCCCGGCGTCCCGGTGCTCCGCGCGCTCGCCACGGCCGCGAACCTGCTGCTCCTGGTGGTGTTCGTACGGCTCTGCCTGCGCGTCGTCGTACCGCACGCCCCGCGGGGCCGGGCCTGGACGATCACGCTGTGGTCGGCCGCGCTCGCCGTCTGGTGCGAGCCGGTCTGGACGACGCTGCGCTACGGGCAGATCAATCTGCTGCTGGCGGTCGCGGTGGTGTGGGACCTCTCGCGGCGGGCGGGGCACCGCTGGGCCGGGGCCGGCACCGGCCTCGCGGCGGCGGTCAAGCTCACGCCCGCCCTGTTCGCCGCCGTGGCGCTGCTGACGGGCCTCGTACGGGCCGGGGCGGCCCTGCGGACGGGCGGCGGCCGCCGCGCCCCCGGCCCCGGCGGCCCGTGGCTGCGCCTGGCCGCCACCGCGACGGCCGTCTTCGCCGTGGCCGGCGGCGTGGGCGCCGCGATCCTCCCCCACGACTCGCTGCGGTTCTGGACGGGCGTCCTCTTCGAGGCGGACCGGGCGGGCCGCGCGGAGGACGTCGCCAACCAGTCGCTGCGCGGCGTGCTGGCCCGACTGCCGGACGTCGCGCACGGCGCCGGGTCCTGGACCGAGGGCCGGGCCTGGGTCTGGCCCGTCATGGCCGCCGTGGTGGCGGCGGCGGGCCTGGCCACGGCGGTGGCGGCCGCCCGGCGCGAGGACCGCGCCGGGGCCCTCGTCTGCTGCGCCGCGACCGCGCTGCTGATCTCCCCGGTCTCCTGGTCCCACCACTGGGTGTGGTGCGTACCGGTTGTGCTGTTCCTGGCCGTGCGCGCCGGCACGCCGTGGGCGGTCGCGGCCGGGCTTGTCTTCTGCTCGTACGCCCTGTGGTGGCCGGTGCCCGGCACCGGCGGCCTCGGCGGGGTCCCGGGCGGCGAAGCCGTCGGCGACATCGTCCGGCCGGCGCTCGCCGCCCTCTACCCGCTGACGGCTCTGGCGCTCCTGCTGTACGTCGCGCGCACGAGTCTCAGGCGCGCGTACGGGACTCAGGCCGTGGCGAACGTGTAGAACCGCTTGAGGGTGCAGTGCTCGTCGAGGAGCCGCCCGTAGATCGGCTCGCCCTCCAACTCCCGGTAGGTCTCGATCGGGTCGCCCTTTATGATCAGCGCCTGTGCGCACTCCTCGCACCAGTACTGGTATTTGGGGTTGGGCGGGTCCATGTCCCGGACGATGGGCGTGCCGCTGCCGCACCAGTCGCATTTTCGCCTGTGTGCCCCCATGGTCAACTCCGCCTGTGGCCGCGGGCCGTGCGCGCGTGGGCAGTCCCGCCGTTGTCGCCGAGTGGGGGAGCCACGTGACCCGAGTGGCGCGAGGGGCGGTCGGGGCACCCACGCACCGCCGGGGGGACAAGCAGGTCATCGGGTTCGTCGATGCTGCTGGCGGACAATACGCACTCCCTCTCTGTCCGGTCCCTCGCCCCGTCCGGCCGTCCGATTCTGCCACGCCGGAGCAGGCCGGTCAGCCTGAAAGGACGCACCTGGCAAGGGCCGGTACGGGAGATCGGCGCCGGTCGGCCGCCCGTGGCCCCGTCCGCTCCGGCCCGTTCGGGCACGGCGGCCCGAACACGCTTGCGGTGCACGGGCGTTGGGACTCGTCCCCTCAGGGACCCGTATCTCCGGTGGCTCCGCGTCCACGCGTCCCGGTGTTCGTGTTCCCGGTGTCTCCCTGTCCCGTCTCCGCCCCGGTTCCCGGACAGCAAGAATCCCGCCCCCTGTCGGGGACGGGATCCGGTGTCGCGATTGTGGAGCTAAGGAGAATTGAACTCCTGACCTCCTGCATGCCATGCAGGCGCTCTACCAACTGAGCTATAGCCCCGCGTGTTCTTCGCGCTCCGCGCTGCGAACAAGAAGAACTTTAGCCTGCGACCTGCCGGAAAGTGAAATCCGCTCGGCAGGGGCGCCGGGGGCCTGGGCTCAGTCGTCGTCGCCGAGGACCGGCTCGGGAAGCGTGCCCGCGTTGTGCTCCGTGAGCCGCCAGCCGCGCGCGCCCTCGCCGAGGACCGACCAGCAGCAGTTGGAGAGCCCGCCGAGGCCTTCCCAGTGGTGCGCCTCCAGCCCCAGCAGCCGCCCGATGGTCGTACGGATCGTGCCGCCGTGGCTGACCACCACGAGCGTGCCCTCGTCCGGCAGCTTCTCGGCGTGGCGCAGCACCACGGGCGCGGCCCGGTCGGCGACCTCGGTCTCCAGCTCGCCGCCCCCGCGCCGCACCGGCTCGCCGCGCTTCCAGGCCGCGTACTGCTCGCCGAACCGGGCGATGATCTCCTCATGGGTCAGCCCCTGCCAGGCGCCCGCGTAGGTCTCCCGGAGGGCCGCGTCGTACGTGATGTCGTGGCCGGTGATCGTGGCCAGCTCACCGGCCGTGGCGGCGGCCCGCCGAAGGTCGGAGGAGATGATCGCGGCCGGCTTCAGGGAGGCCAGCAGCCGGGCCGACCTGCGGGCCTGGCCGAGCCCGGTGTCGGTGAGCTCGATGTCCGTGGTGCCCTGGAAGCGGCGCTCCAGATTCCATGCCGTCTGGCCGTGGCGCCACAGGATGATCCGGCGGCCCCTGCCCCCTTTGCTCCCGTTCAGCTCAGCTCACCGTCCGGGTCGGCGGCGGGCACGGCGGCGGCGTCGGACGCGCCGCGGGTCTTGACTGCGTCCTCGGGCAGGTCCAGCTCGGGGCAGTCCTTCCACAGCCGCTCCAGGGCGTAGAAGACCCGCTCCTCGGTGTGCTGGACGTGCACGACGATGTCGACGTAGTCGAGAAGGATCCAGCGCGCGTCCCGGTCGCCCTCCCGGCGCACCGGCTTGGCGCCGAGCTCCTTCTGGAGCCGCTCCTCGATCTCGTCGACGATCGACCTGACCTGGCGGTCGTTGGGCGCGGAGGCGAGCAGGAAGGCATCGGTGATCGACAGCACGTCGCTGACGTCGTACGCGATGATGTCGTGCGCGAGCCGGTCGGCGGCCGCCTGGGCGGCGGCGTTGACGAGCTCGATGGAACGGTCGGTGGCGGTCACAGGCAGGCTTTCGTCGGCGGTCGTGGCAAACCCCAGGGTCTCACGGACCACCGACAACACGCGCGGCCATTGAAACGCACCTTCGAGTCTCCGCCTCCCCCGCGAACCTCGGCGACGGCCCGACCGGACCGGCCGCACCGGACAGCCGGCGCTAATCGACCTCGTAGTCCTGTCCCAGGACCACCGAGACGTCCGCGTTCGGTACCGCCTTGTCCTGGCGCACCGCGCTCGTCGGCAGCCCCAGCGTCTTCGCGACCTCTTCCGCCTGGGACTTCTTCGCCGCGTCGCCGTAGCTGACCCGCGATGTCGGGGCCGCGTCGTCCGTGCCCGCGTCCACGAACGCGTAGCCCGCGTTGACCAGGGAGATCCGTGCGGACTCCGCCGCGTCCTGGGCGCCGCTCGCGTTCCGCACGCCGACCCGTACGGCCGCGCCCGGTTCCGGGGCCTTGACCGAGCCGCCCAGGACGTCCTTGACGACGGTCTCCGCGGTCTTGTCACTGAGCGTGCCGGTCGGCTGGACCGGCAGGACGGACGTCCGGTAGTCGCCCACCTTCGCGTGCTCGGCGAGGTTGGCGAGCGAGGCGCCCAGGTCCTTCTCCGGGAGCGACGGGTCCAGGATCATCGCCAGCGTCTCGATGGTGACCGTCGCCGCCTCCGGGTCGTCCGACATCTTGCGCAGGACACCCTGGATGACCTGTCCGAAGCGCTGGAGCTGCTTGGTCTCGGGCTCCTCACCGGCCCGGTACGTGGCGTAGGCCACGGCCATCCGCCCGTTGAGCGTCTCGTTCTCGCCCTTCTCGACCAGCGGGTCCTCGCCCTTCTTCGCGGCGGGGACCTCGGTGTCGGTGGTCACCTCGATCGAGCCGACCATCTCGACGAGGTTCTCCAGGTACGGGGTGTCGAGCCGCCAGGTTCCGGTGATCTCTGTCCCGAGCAGGGAACCGATCGACTCCCGGGTGCCGTCCGAGCCGTCGTTTTCGACGGACTGGGCGAGCGTCGTGGGGGCCCCCTCCTCGTCCGCGACCGACAGGGAGTTCGGCAGCAACAGGGTCGTGCCCTGTCCGGTGGTGGCGTTGTTGACCAGCAGCGCCGTGGAGGTGCCCTTGCCCTCGGTGTTGTGCAGGTGCACCACGATCACGTCGCGCTTCTCCGGACCGGAGGCGGCACTCGCCGTCCGGTCCCCGCCCGAGGTGCCGGGCAACATGCCCGCGTACCAGAGGTAGCCGATCCCGCCGCCCAGCGTCAGCGCCAGTACGACGGTCAGCGCCACCACCCGGCTCCGGCCGCGCCGCTTGGCCTCCTCGCGGCGCTCGGACCGGCTCTCGGTGAACTTGAGCCAGTCGATGACGTCTTCGGACTCCTCGTTCGGCTCCTCGATGAACGAGAACTGCTCGGTGCGGTAGTCCTTGTCGGCGGCGTCTCCGGCGGTCCCGACGTCTCCGGCGGTCCCGACGTCTCCGGCGGTCCCGGCGTTTCCGGCGCCATGGGCGGAGTCGGTGCCCGCGGGATCCCCGGTACGCGTGCCGGTGCCGGGGGCGTTTCGCGGGTCAGTGCCCTGGCGCTCGGCCGGGTCCCCCTCCGCTCGGCGCTGCCCGGGGACGGCGGAGGCGCGCCCGGCCTCCGGTTCCGTCGCCGTCTCCGGCGCGAGCGGTTGTCGCCGCTCCTCGTGAGGCTGCGTCTGAGTCCGCGTCTGGTTCTGCTGCGGGATGTCCCACTGCTGCGCGGGCTGCTGGACGCCCGAGGGGTCATACGTTCCGTACGACTGCTGCTGGTCCGTGGCGTAGCCGTACGCGTCGTACGACCCGTACCCCTGCCCGCCCGGCTGCCCGCCCTGCTGCTGTGCGTACGGGTCGTGGCCGTAGTCGTAGCCGTACGCCTGCTGCTGGGGCTGCCCGTAGGCGTCGTACTGCTGCTGCTGTTGCTGTTGTTGGTGCTGCTGCTCGTAAGGCTGCTGCTGTTGCTGAGGGATCTGTTGAGACTGCTGAGCCTGCTGGTACACCGGCTGCCCGTACGCGTCGTACCCGACGATCCGCGGCTGAGGATCGTACGGGCCGTACGGATCGTACGGCTGCTGCTGGTCGTTCACCCGGTGTGCCCCTCTCCGTGGCTCATGCTCCCTGGCTCACGCGCCCCGGTACAACTGCCGCTTGTCGATGTAGCGGACCACACCGTCGGGCACCAGGTACCAGACCGGATCGCCCTCGGCGACCCGCTGCCGGCAGTCCGTGGACGAGATCGCCAGCGCCGGTACCTCGACCAGCGAGACGCCGCCCTTCGGCAGCCCGTCGTCCGTCAGGTCGTGGCCCGGCCGGGTGACCCCGATGAAGTGGGCGAGCGAGAACAGTTCCTCGTGGTCCCGCCAGCTCAGGATCTGGGAGAGCGCGTCGGCTCCGGTGATGAAGAAGAGATCCGCGTCACCGTGGAGGGCCCGCAGATCCCGGAGCGTGTCGATCGTATAGGTCGGGCCACCGCGGTCGATGTCGCTGCGGCTGACCGAGAACTGCGGGTTGGACGCCGTCGCGATGACCGTCATCAGATACCGGTCCTCGGCCGGGGAGACCGTCCGGTGGCTCTTCTGCCACGGCTGCCCGGTCGGTACGAACACCACCTCGTCCAGGTGGAACAGGGCGGCAACCTCGCTGGCCGCCACCAGGTGCCCGTGGTGGATCGGGTCGAACGTACCGCCCATGACGCCGAGTCGGCGCTTGCCGTGGCCCGTGCCATGCCCCGTGCCTGGTGCCGCGTCGTGACCGGACGCGGGATCCGTGGGCGTCTGCTGGTCTCCCATGCGTGCAGAGCCTACTGGCACGGGGATTCGATCCTGCCCCAGCCGTCTCGATTCCCCCGCGGCCGCTCCGGACGCCGCCCGGCGGCCGCTCAGCGGTCGCGGTTGAAGCGCGTCGTGATCCACAGCAGCAGGAGCAGGGCGAACAGGGCGCCACCGCCGGTGAGAAGCGGGTTGAGGCTTTCGTGGTTGCCGCCTTCAACGCCCTCGGCGAGCATTACCAGGCTGGCGGCGGTGCCGGAGGAGAGGCTCATTCTGCGGGCCCTTTTCGTCGGTTCGGAGCGGTGACTGCGCCCACATCGTATGCGGGCCCCTCGGGCACGCTTACGCCGACTCAGTCGTTGGGGTCGTTGTCGCGGTATCCGCGCAACAGGAACCAGGCGAGCAGGGCGGCTCCGACCAGCGAGACGACCAGCACGATCCGGATCGTGTCGCCCGGTCCCTGTTGAGCAGAGGCCGCGGCGAGCAGTGTGGCGGTTTCCGGCATGTCGGTGGTGCTCCTCGGTCTTTACCGTCCGGCCGGGACCATCACCGTCCGGCCGGGGGCCCGGGCTCTTTCCCTGTTGATTCACGGCCGTGGGCCCCGCTCCACGGTAGACCCAGGGCCCAGGCCCTGTCCGGCCGGTCTTCGTGGATCAGCCCGCGGCGTCTGGTGCGTGCGATCGCAAGGCGGAGGATCGCCCGTGTACTGGATGTACTCGGGCGACTCCGACAACGCGGCGAGCGTGCGTGCCAGGCGTCGCGGGCCCACGAAGACCGGCCGGACAGGGCCTAGGCTGGGCGCGGCAGGGGGACGAGCGGGCAGCGGACTCGTACGAACAGGGGACTTCCATGACCGATGACCGTCACGACAGCCAGGCGCGGCACAACGGCGGTGAGCCGAACGGGGCGAACGGACCGGGCGGAGGCAGCGGGCCCGGGGAACCGCCGTCCTCGGGACGCGTGCCGAGCAGGCAGCGCCGGCGCTTCCCCGGCATCTCCTCACGGGCGTACGAACACCCGGCGGACCGCTCGGCGCTGGTGGCACTGCGCAGGCTGAGCGGCTTCGACACCGTCTTCAAGTCACTGAGCGCGCTGCTGCCGGAGCGGAGCCTGCGGCTGCTCTACCTCTCCGACTCCGTACGGGTCGGCGAGACGCAGTTCGCGCACTTGCACACGATGTTGCAGGACGCCTGTTACATCCTGGACCTGGAGAAGGTCCCGGCCATGTACGTGACCCAGGACCCGCGGCCCAACGCCATGTGCATCGGGCTGGACGAGCCGCTCATCGTGGTCAGCACGGGCCTGGTGGAACTGCTCGACGAGGAGGAGATGCGGGCGGTCGTCGGCCACGAGGTGGGCCATGCCCTCTCGGGTCACTCGGTCTACCGGACGATACTGCTCTTCCTCACCAGCCTCGCGGTCAAGGTCGCCTGGATCCCGCTGGGCAATGTCGCGATCATGGCGATCGTGACCGCGCTGCGCGAGTGGTTCCGCAAGTCGGAGCTGTCGGCCGACCGGGCGGGGCTGCTGGTCGGGCAGGACCCGCAGGCGTCGATGCGCGGCCTGATGAAGATCGCCGGTGGCAATCACCTGCACGAGATGAACGTGGACGCGTTCCTGGAGCAGGCGGAGGAGTACGAGTCGGGCGGCGATCTGCGCGACTCCGTCCTCAAGATCCTCAACGTGCTGCCGCGCTCGCATCCCTTCACGACGGTCCGGGCCGCCGAGCTGAAGAAGTGGGCCGAGAGCCGTGACTACCAGCGGCTCATGGACGGTCATTACCCGCGCCGCGACGAGGACAAGGACACCTCGGTCACGGACTCCTTCCGCGAATCCGCGTCCCACTACGCGGACACGGTCCGCACGAGCAAGGATCCGCTGATGAAGCTCGTCGGGGACATCGCGGGCGGGGCGGGCGACCTGGGCGGCAAGCTCCGCGACCGGTTCACGGGCGGTGGCGGTGGCGGTAAGTCCGGCGGGAACGGCACCGGCCGCGCCACGGACGACGGACAGGACACGCCACCGGCCTGACCGGCGAACCGGCCACCGGACCGGCCGGGCCCACGGGACCGGCCACCGGACCGGCCGTCCGACCGCTGAACGCCCACCCGGCGACGGGACCGCGCCACGCCCGCCCGGGCGGTCACCGCCCGGGTCCGCACGCACCGCTCCGGCCCCCGCCGCCGGGGCCTACCGCGCCGGCGCCGTGGGGGTCGGCTCCGCCGCGCGGGAGAGCGTCCCGCACAGGCCGGTGCCGGACGGACCGGTCGTGTACGGGTCGGTCCCGGCCGGGTCGTCCGGTTTCGCCCGCTGCCCCTCCAGCAGGGGCCGCAGCGTGCCCGGCGGCTCGGCCGAGCAGTCCTGCGGCCCCGCCCGCGTCTCGCTGCTGAGCAGTTCCAGGCTGTGCTTGGGCAGGTCCGCCATGTCGATCCGGAACCGCAGCTCCCGCCGTACGGTGAACAGCGAGGCGTCCCGTACGGGCAGCCCGTGCGCCCCGGCCGGGCGCAGGGCGTAGACGAAGAGGTGGTCCGCGGTCACCTCCAGCGTGCCTGGAGCGGTCTCCTCGTAGCGCAGCGTCCCGTGCACCCGCACCTGGCTGTCGGCCTGGGCCACCTTCCCCGGGTCGAAGCGGACGAGCCAGCCGACCGGCGCGTGGCGGCCGTCGTCGGCCGGGGCGGCGAAGCTGCTGTCGAACTGCGTCTGCTGGCCCGGATCGAGCAGCACCCGCACCGGGCGGACGGTGCGGCCCGCGAGGACGTCCGGATCCAGCGAGGACGCCACGAGGTAGTCCTTGACGGTCGTCAGCGCGGCCGTCACCTGGCTCTCCGAGAAGTCCCCCGCGCCATGGGCGGCGGGCAGCGTGATCCCGGCCGCCCCGACCCGGAACTGGGCCGCCGGGCTGTGCGCGAAGAGGTCCTCCGGGGCTCCGCCGGGCACCGGCCCCTGGGGCGCCAGGGGGATCACCGACATCCGCGCCTGGGCCGCGCCACCGACGACGGGCGGCCGGTAGGGAGAGCGCACGCCCAGGTAGACCGCCGTACCGAAGGCGAGCACGATCACCAGGACGAGCATCAGGAACTGCCGGGGACCGTTCCTGAACACCCGGGCGGGCCGGCCGCGGCGGTGCGGAGGCGGCGGGGGCGGCACCCTGCGGACGGCGTGGGCGTGGTCGCCCATGCGCTCCTTCGCGGAGTACTCCTTGAGCCGGGCAGCGCGGATGAACGATTCGTCGAAGACGACGGACCGGTATTCGTCATCGCCGCCGGGGAGCCCCTCGGGTTCCCCTTCGGGTGGGTCTCCACGCCCTGCCATACCCTCAGAGTAGGTCGGCGGGGGCGAACGTAAACGTTGGGCCGCCGGTCGGCTTCGGAGGCCCTTGTGAGCCCTCCGGGTCTCACGGGCTCCGCGGCACCATCGAGGCCTCCGGGGCCGACGCCGCGGCGGATCCCGACGGCACCGTCTGCCCCGGCTTGTCGATCCCGGTCCGCGCGGGCTGGGGCACCCGGTCGTCCCGGCTGCCCGTCGCACCCCGGTAGACGGCCGTGAAGGCGATCGCGACCATGCCGATGCCCATCACCACGGCGAGCACCCAGGCGACGGGGCGGTGCCAGCGGGCGCTGCCGCGGTACGGGCGGAGCGTGCCGCCGTGCCGTCCGTACGGGCCCGCGCCCGCGTCGTCCGGGTCGTTGTCCAGCTCGTACGGATACTCCGGACCGTAGGCGCCGTCCCGGCCGTACAGCTCCTCGTACGCGTCGCGGTCGTTGTCGTCCTCGGCGGCTCCCCCGCCGGCCCGCGCCCGGGCCGCCTCGGCCTCGGCACGCGCCTGGGCGGCGGCCAGCAGGCGCTCCACGGCGGAGGGTTCATGGACGGTGGCCGCCTTGACGAAGTCCTCGTCGAACACCACGGAGGCGAAGTCCTGGTCCGCGCCACCGCGGTCGTCGTCGGGCTCCCAGCCGTCGGGAAACGGCTTGCCCCCCACGTCGTCCGGCACCCCCTCAGAGTAAACCTGGGACGGGTTTTTGGGCAGGCCGAGTCCGAAGTCTCCGGAAAACGGCGCGGCCGCGCCGCCTACCGGGTGTGGCCGTCGCCCGTCACGATGTACTTCGTCGAGGTCAGCTCCGGCAGCCCCATCGGCCCGCGCGCGTGCAGCTTCTGCGTGGAGATGCCGATCTCGGCCCCGAAGCCGAACTGACCGCCGTCCGTGAAGCGCGTCGACGCGTTCACGGCCACCGTGGTGGAATCCACCAACTGGGTGAACCGGCGGGCCGCCGCCTGCGAGGTGGTGACGATCGCCTCCGTGTGCCCGGACGACCAGAGCCGGATGTGCGCGACGGCCGCGTCCAGCGAGTCCACCACCGCCGCCGCGATGTCGTACGAGAGGTACTCGGTCTCCCAGTCCTCGGCGGTGGCCGGTACGACCGTCGCCTTCGAGCCCACCGCGTACGCCGCCACCCGCTCGTCCGCGTGCACCGTGACTCCCGCGTCCGCGAGCGCGTCCAGCGCGCGCGGCAGGAAGGCCGCCGCGACGTCCTGGTGGACGAGCAGCGTCTCGGCCGCGTTGCAGACGCTGGGCCGCTGCGCCTTGGAGTTGATCAGGATGTCGACGGCCATGTCGAGGTCGGTCTCCGCGTCCACGTACACATGGCAGTTGCCGGTGCCGGTCTCGATGACGGGAACGGTGGACCCCTCGACGACGGTACGGATCAGGGAGGCGCCGCCGCGCGGGATGAGGACGTCGACCAGACCGCGCGCCCGCATCAGTTCCCGCACGGAGTCCCGGCCCTCGCCGGGCACCAGCTGGACGGCGTCGGCGGGCAGCCCGGCCCCGCCCACGGCGTCGCGCAGCACCCGCGCGAGCGCGGTGTTGGAGGCGGTCGCCGAGGAGGAGCCCCGCAGCAGCACGGCGTTGCCCGACTTCAGGCAGAGCGCGGCGGCGTCCACGGTGACGTTGGGGCGCGCCTCGTAGATGATCCCGACGACGCCGAGCGGCACCCGCACCTGGCGCAGGTCGATGCCGTTGGGGAGTGTCGAGCCGCGCACGACCTCCCCGACCGGGTCGGGGAGCGCCGCCACGTCCCGTACGTCGGCGGCGATGGCCCGCATGCGCTCCGGTGTGAGCGTCAGCCGGTCGACGACCGCCTCGCTCGTGCCGTCCGCACGCGCCCGTTCGACGTCCTCGGCGTTGGCCGTGACGACCTCGTGCGTACGGACCTCCAGGGCGTCGGCGATCGCCAGCAGGGCGTCGTCCTTGGCCGCGCGCGGCAGCGGAGCGATGTCGGCGGCGGCGGCGCGGGCCCGGTAGGCGGTCCTGGCGACCGGGGAGAGGTTGTCGTACGGCGAGAGCGAGGTCATGCCCGCAGGGTAGTGCGCGTCCCGCGGGCATTCCGCACGTATTCCGCACTCCGAGACACCGCGTCCGCGGGCCGTCCCGACGCGGCGCGGCGCCCGGACCGATGGCCCCGGCGCGGCGCCCGCCGGCGCAGGGGCCACGACCGGTGGCCTCGGCGCCCCTGGCCGGCGGACTCGGCGCCCCTGGCCGCCGGGCCCTGGCCCGTCGTCAGTACGGATGGACCCCCACCGACGCCGCCGGCGGTGGCCCGTACCCCTCCGCCACCCGTTGGTGGTACGTCTCGCGGTCGATGACCTCCAGCCCCACGATCGCCCACGGCGGCAGCTTCGAGGTCGAGCGGTGCTCTCCCCAGAGTCTGAGCGCCACCGCGGCGGCGTCGTGCAGGTCCCGGGCCTCCTCCCAGTAGCGGATCTCGGCGTGATCGTTGGCGTACCGGCTGGTCAGCAGGAACGGGTGGTCGTGTGCCAGTTGCTCCAGCCCGCGCCGGACCTCGGCCAGCGGCGCCTCCGCGCCCGAGACGCTGAGCGTGACGTGCCACAGCTTCGACACCGGACGCTCGGTGGCGCGGGTGTCCGCCACCGCCCTGGAGTCTCCCGCCGCGCGCGCGTCCGCGACCGTCCCGGTGCCCCGCACCGCCGTCACGTCCCGTACCGCCGTCGTCTCCCGGGCCGACACCGTTGTCCCCTGCGCGCCCTGCGGTGCTCGCGCCCTCTGTATGCCCTGCGGTCCGTGCGGATCGTACGGTCCGTGCGGATCGGGCACTGCCTCCCGCTGTCGCTCGCCGTCGCCGTCTTCCCCCGTCTCGACGCTGGTCAGGGCCCGTTCCTCCCGCCCAGTCCTCCGAATGCGGTCGCTTCCCCCTGTCCCTCGGGGCACCGCCCCCGGGCGCGCTCGTCTCACCGGCGGCCTCCTGTTTGATGCGTCGTCGTGCTTCCCCGTCGTACCCCTTGAGACAAAGTTGACCAGTCCCGGGCAGACGATGGGGCGCTTTTGGTAAAGCTCCCCTTACAAAGGCTGGAGTTTCAGCCGTTTCAGGGGCGCGTCAGGGGTGCAGGAGGACCAGATCGTCCCTGTGTACGACCTCACGCTCGTACGCGGGGCCGAGTTCCCGCGCCAGCTCCCGGGTGGAGCGGCCGAGCAGCCGGGGCATCTCCCTGGCGTCGAAGTTGACCAGCCCGCGTGCGACGGCGCGGCCGGTGGTGTCCCGCAGTTCGACCGGGTCGCCCGCGCTGAAGTCGCCCTCCACGGCGGCGATCCCGGCGGGCAGCAGCGAGGTCCGGCGCTGGACGACGGCCCGGACAGCGCCGTCGTCCAAGGTCAGCGCGCCCTGCGGGGTGGAGGCGTGGGCCAGCCAGAGCAACCGGCCCGTCGAGCGTCGTCCGGTGCTGTGGAAGTACGTTCCGGTGTCGCGGCCCGCGAGCCCGTCGGCGGCCCGGCTCGCCGAGGTCAGGACCACCGGTACGCCGGCCGCCGCGGCGATCCCGGCCGCCTCGACCTTGGTGACCATGCCGCCGGTGCCGACACCCGCCCGCCCGGCGCTGCCGATGGCGACGCCCGCCAGGTCGTCGGGGCCGCGCACCTCGGCGATCCGGGAGGAGCCGGGCCTGCTGGGGTCGCCGTCGTAGAGCCCGTCGACGTCCGAGAGCAGGACGAGCAGGTCGGCGCGGACGAGATGGGCGACGAGGGCGGCCAACCGGTCGTTGTCGCCGAACCGGATCTCGTCGGTGGCGACGGTGTCGTTCTCGTTGACGACGGGGAGGGCGCCCATGCCGAGGAGTTGGTCGAGGGTGCGGTAGGCGTTGCGGTAGTGGGCGCGCCGGCTGGTGTCGTCCGAGGTCAGCAGCACCTGTCCGACGCGGACTCCGTAGCGGGCGAAGGAGGCCGTGTAGCGCGCGACCAGGAGTCCCTGGCCGACGCTGGCGGCGGCCTGCTGACGGGCCAGGTCGCGGGGGCGGCGGTCCAGGCCGAGCGGGGCGAGGCCGGCGGCGATGGCGCCGCTCGACACCAGCACGATCTCGCGGCCTCCGTCGCCGTCCTCCCGGCCGCTGCCCGGGCCCCCGCCCCGGACGGCGGCGAGGACGTCGACGAGGGCGTCCACACGGTCCGCGTCGAGCCCCCCGGAGGCGGTCGTGAGCGAGGACGAACCGACCTTCACGACGATCCTCCGGGCCCCTGCCACGGCCTCCTGCCGGGTCACCGCCTCCTGCCGTGCCGCTGCCACGTGCTCCGCCTGCTCTCGCTGTCCTGGCCGTACGGGCCCCCGGTCGCGGAAAGTCGCGGGACCGGGCGCCCTCCGGACACCCTCGGGCCCGGTGCGGGCCCCTCCGGGCAGGTCAGCCTACGCGAGCGCGGCTCCCGGGGGACCGCGGTTTTCACCGGCTGGGACGGCGCCGGCCGGGCGGGGCCGGGCCTGGACCGATCCGGGCCCGGATCGGACCGGTCCGGTACGGATCCGACCGAGGCCGATCGGTCCGGATCATCGGTCCGGTCCGGTCCGGTCCGGATCGGACCGCGGCCGGACCGGACCGCGGCCGGACCGGACCGCGGCCGGGGCCGGCACCCCCATGTCCTCGTGAATCGCGCCGTCACCGCCCCCACAGCCCCCGGGCACGTGATCCCCGTCAAACCCACACCCCGGAGCACAACCCGCGGCCGGTGACGACCGTCTGTCAGGTGTAACAACAGTCGGGAAACATCGGGGCCACCACGGCGATAGGCTGGCGGTCATGACACGCCGATAGCACACCGACGGCGGTGACACCCCCGCTTCAGTCCTCGGCAACCACAACGAGATGGGCCCATCAGTAATGCCAGTAAAAGTGAGCGTCGTCATTCCGGTGTACAACCCGGGCAAGTACATCGACCCGTGCATCAAGTCTTTGCTGGCGCAGACGCTGCCCGCCGAGGACTTCGAGGTTCTCTTCGTCGACGACGGCTCCACGGACGACACTCCCGACCGGCTCGACAAGCTGGCGGTCGAGCACCCCCACTTCCGGGTGATTCACATCCCCAACTCCGGCTGGCCCGGGAAACCGAGAAACATCGGCGTGGCCGAGGCGAAGGGAGAGTACGTCCAGTTCGTCGACCAGGACGACCACCTCGCCTCCGACGCGCTGCGACGGCTGTACGAGATGGGCCACCGCAACGGCTCCGACATCGTGATCGGCAAGGTCGCCTCCAATTTCCGCGGGGTGCCGCACGGCGTCTTCAAGGTCAACCGCGAGAAGTGCGACCTGAGCAACGCCCCGCTGTACGACAGCCTCACGCCGCACAAGATGTTCCGGACCGAGTTCCTGCGCGAGAACAACATCGCCTACCCCGAGGGCAAGCGGCGCCTCGAGGACCAGCTCTACATGATGGAGGCGTACTTCCCCGCCAAGGTCGTCTCGATCCTGGGGACCTACACCTGCTACTACTACTCGCGGCGTGACGACGGCCAGAACGCGGGCTCCGCGAAGATCGTGCCGTCCGGCTACTACGGCAACCTCCGCGAGGTCCTCAAGGTCGTCGTGGACAACACCGAGCCCGGCGAGTTCCGGGACCGCATCCTCCGCCGGTTCTACCGGGTGGAGATGCTGGGCCGGCTGAGCGAGCCGGGCATCCTGAAGTTCACGCCCGAGTTCGCCGACGAGATGATCGAGGCCATCCGCCCGATCGCCGACGAGTACATGAACGACGAGGTGCACAACGGCCTCGGCGCGCTGACCCGGCTGCGCTCGACGCTCCTGCGCGCCGGTGACCGCGACGGGCTGATCGCCCTCGCGCGGTTCGCCTCGTCCGTCAAGGGCGCGGCCCACCTGGAGAAGTTCGAGTGGCAGTCCAACGGGAAGGCCCAGCTGTCGCTGTCCGTCCGGCTGGTCCAGGGCGAGGAGAAGAAGCCGCTGCGCCTGGTACGCCGGGACGGCCGCCACTTCCTGCACCCGGCCATCACCGAGCCGTTCCTGCCCGAGGGCGAACTCCTCGACATCACCGACGAACTGGACGGCTTCAAGGGCGAGCTGTCCATCCGCAACCGCGAGACGGCCGTGGAGTGGCCCTGCCCCGTCACGTACGCGACCGAGGTGGAGAAGCTCACCGCCCGGGACGGCGACGCGGCCGACGGCGACGAGGACACGTACGAGGTCGTCCTGCGCGGCAAGGGTGAGGTCACCAGCGAGGCGGTCAAGGGCCGCGGCCGGGTCTCCAAGGGGTTCTGGGACATCTGGGTGCCGGTCCGCGGCCTCGGCCTCGTCCGCAAGGCACGGCTCGGCGCCGACCGGGACCCGTCGGTGGACGCCGACTGCCTGCCGGCGGTGCTGGGTTCGCCGGCCCGCCCGGTCATCCCGTACTTCACGGACCCGCACGGCAACCTGACCCTCGATGTCGCGGGCCGCGCCAAGAAGCTGGCCACCTACCTGGCCGACCGGCCCGTGCGGCGCATGCCCGGCCGCTCCGAACTGCGCATGGAGGTGTTCACGACGTCCAAGTCCGCCTCGTGGCCGGTGGAGTTGACGCTGACGTCGGCGGACGGCACCAAGCGGACCGCCCCCGCCACCCTGCGCCCCGACCAGGGCCGCGCCCACCTGTCCGTCCCCGCCCGGGTGCCGGACCTGCCCGTCGGCACGGCTCGGCTCGCGGTACGGCTGGACGGCGCCAAGGGAGCCGAACTCCCCCTGTGCGACGTGCCGGTGGCGGGCGGCGGGCGGCTCCAGCTCGACCGCACCGACCTGGCGGAGGTCGACGCGATGATGGTCCGCCAGATGACCTCCAGGCGTCGCCGCGCCTCGCTGCGCCGGGCGCTGCGCACCGTCGGCGGCCCCGTCGTCCGGCGGCTGCCGAAGTCGGCCCGCAAGAAGGTGCGCCGCCTCGCGGCGCGTCTGTGACGCCCCGCGCCGACGCCCGCCCCTCCTCCTCGCTCCCCCGAGCGGCACGAACAAGCACGATCAAGCACGAACAAGGACGTGATCACATGCGACAGCTCTCCGTCGAAGGCGCCTGGGTCCACGAACCGAAGGTCTTCCCGGACAGCCGTGGCAGCTTCCACGAGTGGTTCAAGGCCCCCGGCTTCGTGGAGTCGACCGGCCACGCGCTGAACCTCGCCCAGGCCAACTGCTCCGTCTCCAGCCGGGGCACGCTGCGCGGCATCCACTTCGCGGACGTGCCGCCGGGCCAGGCGAAATACGTCAAGTGCGTGAGAGGGGCCGTGCTCGACGTCATCGTGGACATCCGGGTCGGCTCCCCGACCTACCGCAGATGGGACGCCGTCCGGCTGGACGACGTGGACCACCACGCCGTCTACCTCGCCGAGGGGCTCGGACACGCCTTCGTGGCGCTGACGGACGACGCGACGGTGGTCTACCTCTGCTCCGAGGGGTACGCGCCCGAGCGCGAGCACGGCATCAACCCGCTGGACCCCGAGCTCGGCATCGAGTGGCCCGAGGGCATCACCCCGCTGCTGTCGGACAAGGACGCGGCGGCGCCGACCCTGGCGGAGGCCGAGGCCCAGGGCCTGCTCCCGTCGTACGAGGCCTGCCGCGCCTACTACGCGGAGCTGGCCGCGCGCGGCTGACCTCCGCCGGGAGGCGGGCACACGGAAGGGGCCCGGGCGACGTTCGACACGTCGCCCGGGCCCCTTCGCGCGGTTCTGTACAGCCTGAGCCGAACCGCCGTCCGGCACCGTCCGGACCGGGGCGGCGGCCCCGGCCGGAACGGATCAGCCGACCACGGCCTCGATCTGCCGCCGCAGCGGCACGAACGCGGAGCGCGGCCTGCGCAGGTTCCGCGCCCGCGTCAGGCCCTGCCAGAAGCCGGCCCGCAGCAGCGCCTCGGGCTGCACCGCGTTCTTGCGGACCAGCACCTCGTCGGGCACGTCCTGCGGGTCCGGTACGACGTACTCTTCGATGATCTTGTCGTAGGCGTCCTTCAGGACCGTGCTCTCCGGGTTGGCGCCGAAGATGGCCACGACCCCGGTCGGAGCGGTGTCGACGTCGACCACCAGCAGGTCCGGGCGGAAGCGCCGCAGCACCGTCGCCACCTTGTAGACGTCCCCGGCCCAGAACTTGGTGTGCCGGTCGCGCGCCGCCTCGTCCACGTCCCTCGGCAGCATGTCGTCCAGCACGATCACGCTGGACCACCGGGAGTGCTTCTCGACGTTCATGAAGTCGCGCAGCGCGTACTCGAAGAGGTGCATGCCGTCGATGAACGACAGCTCCAGCTTCGGGTCGCCGCCGAGAAGATTGACCGGATCCCGACGTGCGAGCGCGCGGAACGGGTTGCGCCCGTTGCGCAGGTGGATCAGCGGGTCCTTGCGGGCGAAGAAGTCGTCGCTGGTCGACTTCACGAGGTGGACGTCACAGCTGATGTCCGTGACGACCTTGAAGGCCGGGTCGACGGCCACCGAAGGCACCCGGGAGAGCGCCAGGCTGCGCCCGTCATTGACCCCGATCTCCAGGTAGTTGCGGGGCTTGTACACACGGTGCAGGTGGCGCAGGAAGCCGTGGCGGTCCACGTAGAGGGCCCTTCACTGAGAATCAACAACGGAGGCTTGATTCTCAGTGAACTTAGTGGGCCCCTCGACCATCCGTAAACATCTACCGGTCAGTAACAGCCACGTGTCGCCAGGCTTCCAGCTCAGCGCGGTGTGCGATCTCCCACGGGTTACGCGGTCGGCGCCCCCGCGCCGCGCTCGGCCTTCAGCAGGGCGGGAAACGCCTCCTGAAGCGCCGCGCGCCAGTCCCGGATCGGCTCGATCCCGGCCGCCCGCCACCGCTCGTGGCCCAGCACGCTGTACGCGGGCCGGGGCGCGGGCCGGACGAACGCCTCACTGGTGGTCGGCCGGACCCGCTCGGGGTCCGCGCCGAGCAGCCGGAAGATCTCCCGTGTGAACGAGAACCAGGTGGTCTCGCCGCCGCTGGTGCCGTGGTAGATCCCGGGCGCGGCCGTGCCGTCGAGGGCCGCCCGGCCGAGCCGGACCAGCCGGTCCGCCAGGTCCCCGGTCCAGGTGGGCTGACCGCGCTGGTCGTCCACCACGTCCAGGGTGTCCTTGACGCCCTCCAGCTTGA
The DNA here is from genome assembly GCF_000719775.1 of Streptomyces sp. NRRL F-5135. Classification (GTDB taxonomy): domain Bacteria; phylum Actinomycetota; class Actinomycetes; order Streptomycetales; family Streptomycetaceae; genus Streptomyces; species Streptomyces hebeiensis. The sequence goes on from NZ_JOHR01000009.1 coordinate 20,653, forward strand.
TCATCGTACGGACGAAGTTGCCGCCGCCCGCGCCGTACAGCCAGGCCGTGCGCACCACGTAACCGCGCTCGGGGAGCGTGTCGAGCACGGCGCGCTCCCCGGCCAGCTTCGTCCGGCCGTACGCGCTGCGCGGGGCCGGCGGGGTGTCCTCCCCGTACGGGGCCGAGGCGTCGCCCGCGAACACGTAGTCCGTCGAGACCTGGACGAGGACGGCGCCGGAGGCCGCGCACGCCTCGGCCAGGACCCGGGGGCCCGTGCCGTTGACGGCGAGCGCCTCGTCCTCCTTGGCCTCGGCGTCGTCCACGGCCGTCCAGGCGGCGCAGTTGACCACCACGGCCGGGCCGTGTTCCGCCAGGGCGGCACGTACCGAAGCGGGGTCCGTGATGTCCAGGGCGGTACGGTCCAGGCCTACCGCGCTCTCCCCGGCGGCGGCCAGCTGGGCCAGGAGGTCCTGGCCCAGCATCCCGCCGGCGCCGGTGACCAGCCAGCTGCTCACAGGGCGGCACGCTCCTTCAGCGGCTCCCACCAGGCGCGGTTGTCGCGGTACCACTGGACGGTCTCGGCCAGGCCCGTGGCGAAGTCCTTGCGCGGCTCGTAGCCCAGCTCCGTGCGGATCTTGGTGCAGTCGACGGAGTAGCGGCGGTCGTGGCCCTTGCGGTCGGTGACGTACTCGACGCTGGTGTCCCAGTCCGCCCCGCACGCCTCGAGCAGCAGCCCGGTCAGCTCCTTGTTGGACAGCTCCGTGCCGCCGCCGATGTTGTAGACCTGCCCGGCGCGGCCCTTCGTGCGGACCAGTTCGATGCCCTGGACGTGGTCGTCGATGTGCAGCCAGTCCCGGACGTTGCCGCCGTCGCCGTAGAGCGGCACCTTCTTGCCGTCCAGCAGGTTCGTGATGAACAGCGGGATGACCTTCTCGGGGAAGTGGTGGTGCCCGTAGTTGTTGGAGCAGCGGGTCACCCGCACGTCCAGGCCGTGGGTGCGGTGGTAGGAGAGCGCGATCAGGTCGCTGGACGCCTTCGCCGAGGAGTAGGGCGAGTTGGGCTCCAGCGGGTGGGTCTCCGGCCACGAGCCCTCGTCGATCGAGCCGTAGACCTCGTCGGTGGAGATGTGCACGAAGGTCTTGACGCCCGCGCGGTGCGCGGCGTCGATCAGCGTGTGCGTGCCCACCACGTTCGTGCGGACGAACTCCGCGCCGCCGTCGATGGAGCGGTCGACGTGCGACTCGGCGGCGAAGTGCACCACCTGGTCGTGCTCGGCCATCAGCTTGCCGACCAGCTCGGGGTCGCAGATGTCGCCCTGGACGAAGGCGAAGCCGGGCCGGTCGCGCACCTCGTCGAGGTTGGCCGGATTGCCCGCGTAGGTGAGCTTGTCGAGCACCGTGATCTCGACGTCGCCGGGCCCCTGGGGGCCCAGAACCGTACGGACGTAGTGCGAGCCGATGAAGCCGGCACCGCCGGTGACCAGGATCCTGGTGGGGCGGGAGGCGTCGGAACGAGTCATGAGGAGATCTGCACCTTGCTGTGGTCGCCGAGGACGAGTCGGTGGGCGGACGGGTTGCGGGGCGCGGGCGTGATCTCGACATCGCGGCCGATCAGCGAGGCCTCCACCCGGCGCACGCCGGTGAGGGACGAGTTCCGCAGAACGATGGAGTACTCGATCTCGCTGTCCTCGATCCTGCACCCTTCGGAGACCGACGTGAAGGGGCCGATGTAGGCGTCGCTGACGACCGTGCCGGCGCCGATGATCGCGGGGCCGACGATCCGGCTGCCGGTGACCTGGGCGCCCGCCTCGATCCTGACCCGCCCTATGATCTCCGACGCCTCGTCGACGGAGCCGTCGAGGCAGGGCTCCACGGTCTCCAGCACGGAGCGGTTGACCTCCAGCATGTCGGTGACGTTGCCGGTGTCCTTCCAGTACCCGGAGATGGTCGTGGAACGGACGTCCCGGCTCTGGTCGATCAGCCACTGGATGGCGTGCGTGATCTCCAGCTCACCGCGCCAGGACGGCTCGATGGAGCGCACGGCCTCGTGCACGGCCGGGGTGAAGAGGTAGACGCCGACGAGCGCCAGATCGCTCTTGGGCTGCTTGGGCTTCTCCTCCAGCGCCACCACCCGGCCGTCGCCGTCGAGTTCGGCGACGCCGAACGAGGTCGGGTTGGGGACCCTCGTCAGCAGGATCTGCGCGTCGGGCCGGTCCGCCCGGAAGGCGTCCACCAGGCCGGTGATGCCACCGACGATGAAGTTGTCCCCGAGGTACATGACGAAGTCGTCGTCACCGAGGAACTCCCGCGCGATGAGAACGGCGTGCGCCAGCCCCAGCGGGGCGTCCTGCTGGAGGTAGGTGACCTTTATCCCGAACCGGGAGCCGTCCCCGACCGCCTCGCGGATCTCGTCGGCCGTGTCGCCGACGATGACGCCGACCTCCGTGATACCCGCGTCCGCGATGGCCTCGAGACCGTAGAAGAGCACGGGCTTGTTGGCCACCGGCACGAGCTGTTTCGCGGAGGTGTGTGTGATGGGGCGCAGGCGGGTGCCCGCCCCACCGGACAGTACAAGAGCCTTCACGTTTCTCATCCCAGGAGAGTTTTCAACGCTGTCCGGGCATCGCCCGACAGTCAGACTTTACCGACGATTTCCGGCGTGGACCGCAGCCGGTCACCTCCGGCGGGTGAACTGACCGGTTCGAGGTGGCTCGGAAGGGCCGTCCACAGGAGCGCCCGGACCGTCCCCGGACCGCCCACGAGGGCTCGCGGAAGGCGCCCAGAAGGCCCTCGGAAGACCCCCGGAAGGCCCTCGAGCGCCTTCGGGCGCCAACTCCTCAGGCTTTCTGTCCGGTTGGCCGCGAGGCGGTGGCCGACACCGCCGCGGCCGCCTTCGCGGTCCTCCCCCCGGCCCGGGCCCAGGCGCGGGTCAGGCCCGTACGGCGGATCCGCGCACGCACCCGCCGGGCCACCCGCCGCGCGGGCGACCTGCGCCGCCGCACGACCTTGGGCGGGTGGATGCTCTCCAGGCCCGGCTTGCCGATCCAGTCCGGCACGGTCACCTCGAACGAGGCGTCCTTCAGTCCGCTGCCCTTCTCCCCGAAGTGGGGGAAGGCGAGGTACGGAGTCCGGTCGCGGCCCCGGTGGACCACCTCGGGTCTGGTCCCGTCCCGGACGAAGACGAGCACGTCCCGCAGCAGGTCGAACCGCCCGAGCGCGACGCACTCCAGCCGCAACCGTTCCGAGACCTTGATCAGCCGCGCCACGCCCGGTCCCCAGTAACGCCGCATCAGGGGCGCGGCCAGCTCCATCTTCTGCCGCTGGACCTCCTCCGGCTGCTTCATGAAGCCGGGCGGGAACTGCTGGAGCAGGCCGACCGTGAAGGGTCTGACCATCAGCCGGTCCCGCTTGGCGCCCGGCGGCACGATGTCCGCGATGAGCTTCATCAGCGCGCCCACGGCCTCGAAGCGCATCGTGTGGTCGCCGCTCTTGGTCACGTGCTTGCCGTCGTCACGGCCGACGAGGTAGTAGCAGGTGTAGTCGGAAATCACCGAGACGCCCCCGCCCCGGAGGTACGCCTCCATCGTGAAGAGGGCGTCCTCACCGGTCCGCATCCCCTCGTCGAACCGCAGGCCGAGCCGTTCGACCAGCTCGCGCCGGAACAGCTTCTGGGCGCTGAGGGTGTAGATGACCTTCGAGTTGTAGACGTCGACGCGCTCGGCCGTCCGGCCCCACATCGACGACGGCGCCCCCCTGTTGACTCCCTCCACCTTGCCGAGGACCACGTCGGTGCCGGCCCGGTCGGCCATGGCCACCATGCGCTCCAGCGCCTCCGGGCCCAGGTAGTCGTCGGCGTCCAGGAAGAAGACGTACCTCCCCCTGGCCAGGGCGAGGCCCACGTTGCGCGGGCCGCTCGGGCCCCCCGAGTTGGCCTGTCGCACCACCTTGGTCGGGATGGCGGTCGAGGCGGCGAACTTCTCCAGATATGCCCCCGTGCCATCGGTCGAGCCGTCGTCGACGGCGATGACCTCGATACGGTGAGCCATGGTCTGCGACTCCACCGACTCCAGGCAGCGGACCAGGTAGGGCATCGCTTCGTATGCCCCGACGATCACACTCACATCAGGAACTGTCATCTCGTTCATCGAAATGACAGACAGGCACCACCCTTTGTTGGTTGTCTGATCACGATCGTCTGAATCTGTGATGCCGGTCACATAAAAGTACCGACATGTCCCGGCCTGCTCCGCCCCTGCCGTCCGCGCGCCCCCGTGCGCACGTGCTCCACACGTGGTCCGCGCGCGTGGTCCGCGCACGGAAACGGCCCGGCGGCGCGCTCGGACGCGTACCGCCGGGCCGTGGGCCCTCATCGGGGCCGTGCGGGCCCTTTCCCGTTCCTGTGCGTTCCGGCTCAGCCGCCCACGGGTCCCACGGGCGAGTCCAGATCGTTGTTCTCGGGCTCCGTCGGGGCGTTCTCCGAACTCTCCAGGCCCTCCTCGGCCCGCGGGCCGACCGGCGCCTGGTCGTCCGGCGCGGGCGCCTCCAGCGGCTCCACCAGACGCTGCTCCACCCCCAGGTTGCGGGCCTCCGCCTTGGCGGCCAGCGCCCGCGTGGCCGCGTTGAACCGCTCCATCGAGGTCGGCTCGTCCGGCCCCAGCAGATACCGCTTCAGCTCGGCGCGGGCCCCGGCCAGCCGGTCGGCGGCCGGATCGGCGACCGCCGCGAGCAGCTCGTCCAGCTCGGCGGCGCTGTTGGAGAGGATCACGGCGGCGCGCACGGCGGTGTTCTGCCGCTTGAACTCGGCGGCGCCCAGCTCCGCCGAGTCGGTCACCGCGTAGGGCTTCCCGCTGGCGATGAAGTCGGAGACCACGCTGGAGATGTCGGAGACCATCGCGTCCGACTCGTTGAAGCAGTCGTACAGCCGCGGCTCCGCGCCGTCGATGACCCGGTGCTCCCACCAGCCGAAGGACCGCCAGTAGGCGGTGTTCCACTCGTTCCGCAGCCGGGTCAGCTCCGCCTGGCGCGCCGGGTCGGCCTTCGACTCACGCGACTCCTCGGCCTCGTCCCGGCCGCTGTCGGCGACGCCCGACAGCTCGGTCAGCCGCGCCTGGATCCGGTTCAGCTCGGAGCGCGCCGCGCTCATGTCCGCGCGCGAGGCCGCCGCCTCCTCGGCCCACCGGGTGTCGCCGGCCCGCTCGGCCGCGGCCTTCTCCACCATCGCCGTGATCCGGGCGTGCACGGCCTTCGCCTTGGGGCTGCGCGTACCGGTGAAGGGGTGCGGCTTGTACAGCAGCCGGACCGGGGGCTCGGCCGTCAGCAGCCGCTTGACGATGTTCTCGCCCGCCAGCAGCAGCGAGGTGTTGCCCGGGTTGTCGTCCCAGCCCTCCCAGGTGGGCGCGTACAGGATCGTGGGGATCGCGTTCTTCGGGGCGCCCGTCGCGGGCCGGATGGGCGCCAGCTGCGGCCGGCCCACCTCGACGATGTCCTCGTCCCGCACCCCGACGTCGGCCAGCGCGTAGCGGTCGCGGCCGGCCCGGCCCGCCGTCCAGACCTCGTCGTACGCCTTGCTGTAGGGGTTGACGCTGGCCAGCTTGTCGCTGTCGCCGTGGCCGATGAAGACGTGCTTCATCGTCGGGACGCGCAGCATGTGGATGTTCTTGCCGACGTTGGCCGCGTACAGCGCGACGCGCACGCTCGACAGGTCCAGGTTCATCAGGTGCACCCCGCCCGGGACGCAGAGCACCGGCACGGACGTCGGGGCCAGCTGACTCGCGATGGCCCGCTCCCGCAGCACGATCAGCGGCCGTCCGTCGATCTGGTCCATGGTCTCCAGCCACATGTTGACCTGGTACGCGGAGTCCTTGGAGCCGGAGAAGTACAGGATGACGGTCGGCCGGTAGTCGGCCAGCCACTCGTCCACGGCCGCGAGCACCTTGTCCGCGGCCGGCACCAGCCGGGCCGGGCGCAGGTACGGCAGCAGGGCGAGGATGTAGAGGACGGCGAGCGCCAGGGTCAGGCCGAGCCCCACGTAGCCGTAGAGGTTGTCCCGCGTCTGCACCGTGACGATCACGCCGGCCATGGCGAAGAGGTCCAGGTGCAGCATCTTCTCGGCGGAGCGGTGCAGCAGGCCGCGCGGCGGCGCGTCGGGGATCCGGATCCCGGTGAGGTCGATGTTGCGGGTGACCACGGGCAGCCGCCGGCGCAGCCGGAGCAGGGTGACGATCGCGCCGTGCGGTGCCTGGAGGCCGTAGAAGACGAGGACCACGACCACGGTCACGTAGAAGATCCGGTCCTCACCGAGCCCGGACCTCGCCACCATCAGTGCCATCAGCATCTGGCGGATCAGGAACCGGATCGACAGCCCGGCCCGTACCTTGGCCAGCCTGTTGACCAGATAGCTGCCGCGCTTGTGCAGGTACGTGTCCGCGAGATACGTCACGGCGGCCGCCGCGGCGAAGAGCCAGAGGTTCGGAATTATCGCGGCGAGCATGACGCACGGGAAACCCAGTCCCAGAAGAAGTGCTGCTGCCAGCTCTGATCCGCTGCCCACACGGGCCAGGCGAATGGCTGTCGAAATCACGGAATACCTGCTCCAGAGCGTGCCGGCTGTTGATATTGCGACGAGAGCGTGAAGGTCCGGGGCCTTTCGTCCGGGTCTTTCCGAGCCGCTCCGCACGGCAGGACCCCGGCTCCACGAATTCGGGCCCCCGTGGTTCCCGCGTCTGCGGCGTCCACGGAGGCCCGTATCAAGATTGTCGAGAATTATGACACATCTTCCTGGCGGTCCAGGACGGCGGCCAGCGCCTGCTCGAAGTCCGACGCCTCGGACGCGCCCCTGGTCGGGTCCTGCTGCCGTACGTCGATGACGTGTCCGGTCAGCTCGGAGAGCAGCACGTCCAGGGAGGTCCGCGCGACCGCCTCGGACGACAGCAGCGACCCCTCGGGCTCCTGGCCGAAGGCCTTGGTGCGCATCGGAGTCGCCGTACGCTCCGGGTTCACGCAGTTCACCCGGATGCCCTCGGCGGCCCACTCGTCCGACAGCGCCTGGGTGAGGTTGACCATGGCGGCCTTCGTGGACGAGTACAGGCTGTACTCGGCGCGCCCGCGCGTGTAGCTGCTGGAGGTGTAGAGCAGCAGCTGGCCCTTGGTCTCCGCCAGGTACTTGTACGAGGCGCGGGCGATCTGCACCGGCGCCAGGTAGTTGACGTTCAGCGCCTCCTGGATGGTGGTGTTGTCCGTCTCGGCCAGCTTGCCGATGCGCAGGACGCCCGCCGTGTTGATCACGTAGTCGATGCGGCCCGTCTCGCCGTACGCGCGGGACAGCGCGTCGTCGACGTGCTCGGGGTTCTCCACGTGCGTGCCGGTGGTGGAACGGCCCAGCGCGTACACCGCGGCGCCGTAGGACTCGGCGAGCTTGCAGATGTCCGCGCCGATGCCGTACGACCCGCCGAAGACGACCAGGGTCTTGCCGGTCAGCAGCTCGCGGTAGGCCTCGTCGGAGGACTGCTGCGGCGCGGCGGCGGACGCGAGCTGGAAGAGCTTGTCGGCGATGAAGACGTCGACCGGCTGGGTGACCTTCATGTTGTACTCGTCGCCCGCGACGACGTGGATCGGCACGTCCGGCAGGTACTTGAGCACCACGGAACAGTCGTCGGTGGCCTGGAAGTTGGGGTCACCGGCGGCGACCTCGTACGCCCTGCGGATGGTGGACAGCTTGAACGCCTGCGGGGTCTGGCCGCGCCGCAGCCGGGAGCGGTCGGGGACGTCCGTGATGAACTCGCCGTCCTCGCCGTGCGTCCGGGTGACGATGATCGTGTCCGCCGACGGGATCGCCACGTCCACCGCCTGGTAGCGCTCCAGCGCGTCCACGCAGTCCTGGATCACGCGCTGCGACAGCAGCGGACGGACGGCGTCGTGGAACAGGACGTTGCGGTCCTCGCCCTCGGCCAGCCCCTCGCCCAGCGCCGCGATGGCGCGCTCGGTGGTCTCGTTGCGCGTCGCGCCGCCCTCGATGACCCGGCTGACCTTGCTGAGCCCCGCCTTCGCGACGATCTTCTCCACGTCGCCCGTGTAGCCCGGAGCCATCAGCACGATCACGTCGTCGATCGACTCGGCCTGCTCGAAGATCCACAGGGTGTGCTCGATGACCGCCTTCCCCGCGATCTTCAGCAGCTGCTTCGGGATCGACAGGCCCACGCGCTGACCGGTACCGCCTGCCAGGACGACGGCGGTGGTGCGGGGCTTCGCGGACGACGCGGAAGCGGGAGTTCCAGACACAGGACTGACCTACCTTGCGGGCTCAGAGGATGGGCCGATGGTCCCACCCGCGGCAATCGTCGTGCAAGGTGGACCACCACCGGGCGACACCGGCCCGCAACCCCTGATTCACCTGCGAAGACCTGTGAACCAACGGGACGTGGCCGGAAGTCGTACGTGAAGGACACCACAGAAGTTTCACGTCGGAGCGCGGGGGGTTTCAAATGAGAGGCTACGCAAACGGGCGGCCACGGCGAAACGCCCTGACCGCCCGTGTCCGTAACGCGACCCCAGAAGAGGTGTGAAACGGTCAGAAGGGGTTGAAGTCGTCGAACTCCCGCTGCGCCTCGTCCCGCTCGGCCTCCCGCTCCCTGCGCCGCTGCACCGCCGGCCGGAGCGCTTCCATGCGGTGGTCCTCGCCCCGTCGGCCCAGCATCTCGGCGCCCGCCATCACCGTCGGCTCCCAGTCGAAGACCACGGCGTTGTCCTCGGCGCCGATCGCCACGCCGTCGCCCGCGCGGGCCCCGGCCTTCATCAGCTCCTCCTCGACACCGAGCCGGTTCAGCCGGTCCGCGAGGTAGCCGACGGCCTCGTCGTTGTTGAAGTCGGTCTGGCGCACCCAGCGTTCGGGCTTCTCGCCGCGCACGCGGAAGAGCCCGTCGTCCTCGCGGGTGACGGTGAAGCCCGCGTCGTCCACGGCCTTGGGCCGGATGACGATCCGGGTCGCCTCTTCCCTGGGCCTGTCGGCACGGGCCCTGGCGACGATCTCGGCGAGCGCGAAGGAGAGCTCCTTCAGCCCCTTGTGGGCCACCGCGGAGACCTCGAAGACGCGGTAGCCGCGCTCCAGGAGGTCGGGGCGGATCATGTCCGCGAGATCCTGGCCGTCCGGGACGTCGACCTTGTTGAGCACGACGACGCGCGGCCGGTCGTCCAGGCCGCCGTACTGCGCCAGCTCCGCCTCGATCGTGTCGAGGTCGGAGACCGGGTCCCGGTCCGGCTCCGCCGTCGCCGTGTCCAGCACGTGGACGAGCACCGAGCAGCGTTCGACGTGGCGCAGGAACTCGAGGCCCAGCCCGCGTCCCTGGCTGGCGCCCGGGATCAGGCCGGGTACGTCCGCGACGGTGTAGACGGTGGCGCCGGCGGTGACCACCCCCAGGTTGGGGACCAGCGTGGTGAACGGGTAGTCGGCGATCTTGGGCTTGGCCGCGGAGAGCACGGAGATCAGCGAGGACTTGCCGGCGCTCGGGTAACCGACGAGCGCCACGTCGGCGACGGTCTTGAGCTCCAGGACGACGTCACCCGCGTCCCCCGGCTCACCGAGCAGCGCGAAGCCGGGGGCCTTGCGGCGGGCCGAGGCCAGCGCCGCGTTGCCGAGCCCGCCCCGGCCACCCTCGGCGGCGACATAGGTGGTGCCGTGGCCCACCAGGTCGGCGAGGACCTCACCGCGCGAGTCGAGGACGACGGTGCCGTCCGGCACCGGCAGCACCAGGTCCTGACCGTCCTTGCCGGAACGGTTGCCGCCCTCGCCGGGCTTGCCGTTGGTGGCCTTGCGGTGCGGGGAGTGGTGGTAGTCCAGCAGCGTCGTCACCGACTGGTCGACGACGAGGATCACATCGCCGCCCCGGCCGCCGTTGCCCCCGTCGGGCCCGCCGAGCGGCTTGAACTTCTCCCGGTGCACGGAGGCGCAGCCGTGGCCTCCGTTACCCGCGGCGACGTGCAGCTCGACGCGGTCCACGAAGGTGGTCATGGGGATTGCCTCCAGTACATCAGGTCCATCGGGTCCGCCCACGGCGTGTGGGCGGGGTCATACGGTCGGACAGGTCGGGGGATCGACCGGGCGGGTCGACCAGGCGGGTCCACCGGGCGGACCGCGAACGTACGAAGGGCGGACCCGCTCCCCGTCTGTCGGGAAGTGAGGTCCGCCCTCGCGGGAAACCGCTCTACGACTGCCCTGTGATCAGGCGGCCGGAACGATGTTCACGACCTTGCGGCCACGGCGGGTGCCGAACTGCACCGCACCGGCGCTCAGCGCGAACAGCGTGTCGTCGCCGCCACGGCCGACGCCGGAGCCCGGGTGGAAGTGCGTGCCGCGCTGGCGGACGATGATCTCACCGGCGTTGACGAGCTGGCCGCCGAAGCGCTTCACGCCGAGCCGCTGGGCATTCGAGTCGCGCCCGTTACGGGTGGACGATGCGCCCTTCTTGTGTGCCATGTCTCCTCAGTCCCTTACTTCGCGGCCGTCGGGATGCCGGTGACCTTGATCGCCGTGTACTGCTGACGGTGACCCTGGCGGCGGCGGTAGCCGGTCTTGTTCTTGTAGCGCAGGATGTCGATCTTGGCACCCTTGTGGTGGTCGACGACCTCGGCCGTGACCTTGATCCCGTCCAGAACCCACGGGTCGCTGGTGACGGTGTCACCGTCGACCACGAGCAGGGTCGAGAGCTCGACCGTGTCGCCAACCTTGGCAGTGGAAATCTTGTCAACCTCAACGGTGTCGCCGACAGCAACCTTGTGCTGGCGACCACCGCTGCGCACGATGGCGTACACGCGGATCTCACTCTCGCTCGGAACGGAACCCCTGATGCCAGCCGCCCGCACGGGCCGAAGCCCGCGACGGTCCGGATGAGGACGAGCGGCCTCCCCCGGATGCCGGGAGGTAGGTGCTCAGGAGTAGGCGCGCATACAGACACGCCGAGGGTCAAGACTACGATCCGCCCTCGGCGACGGTCAAACCGGCCCTGCCGGAGACGGCCCCGCGGCCGGGCTCCGGGGGCCGGAAGAAAAAAGTCGGGACGGCGATGTCGAGAACACGTGCCCGGCTCCGTCCCCGCCTGTGAACGCGACCACAGCGGCGCTCGGCGCGTCCCCCTGCCCGGAGCGGTCGCCCCGAGGGGAGCGATCGACGAAACGGGCGGTGCCCCACCCCCGGTGTTCGGGGAGTGGGGCACCGCCCTGCGTGCGCGGGAGGAACGATCAGCTGTCCGTCGGCGCCGTGACGCCCGCGGGCGGCTGCTGCTCGGCCGCCGCGGTCTTCTTCGCGGTCGACTTGGTGGCGGCCTTCTTGGTCGCCGACTTCGTCGTCTTCTTCGCCGTGGTCGTCTTCTTGGCCGTCGTCTTCTTCGCCGCGGTCTTCTTGGCCGTGGTCGTCTTCTTGGCGGCCGTCTTCTTCGCCGGGGCCTTCTTGGCGACCTTGCGCGTCGTCTTCCTCGCCGGGGCCGGGGCCTCCTCCGGTTCGGCGGACGGCGACTCCGACTCCGACTCCGGCTCCAGGACCGGAGCCGGGTCCGACGCGGCCACGGCGGCCTCCCGCTGCTGCGCGGCGGGCACCACGACGATCGCGGCCTCCTCCGCGCCCGAGGGCGACCCGGCCGGGGCCGTGACCTTGCGGGTCACCCGGCGACGGGCACGCGGCGGGGCCGTGGGCTCCGCCGCCTCGGCGGGCGCGGCGGCCTCGGCCACCGGCTCGGGCCGGGGCTCCGGGGCAGCGGGAACGACCACCTCGGCGGGCGCCTCCGCGTCCGCCGCCTTCGGCGAACCGGCCGGGGCCGACGCCTTGCGGGTCGCCCTGCGACGCGTACGGCCCTGAGGGGCCGCCTCCGCCTCGGGCGCCTGCGCGACGACCGGCTCGGCCACTGTCTCCGGCTCGGCCGTCGTCTCGGGCTCGGCCGGCACCGGCCGCGACTCCGGCACCACCACCGGCTGCGGCTCCGGCCGCACGGCGGGCGCTCCGGCGTCCGCCGCCTTCGGCGAACCCGCCGGGGCCGACGCCTTCCGCGAGGCCCGGCGGCGGGTACGGCCGCGAGCGGCCGCCTCCGCCTCCGCCACGCTGTTGAACAGCTCCTCGTCCGGCGCGAACTCCGGCGCGGGCAGCGCGACCGGGACCGCCGCCTCGGCGGCCACCTCGGCCTCGCTCTCGGCGACCGCGGCCTCCGGCTCAGGAGCGCTCTCCGGCCGCGCGGCGGGGACCACCGGCTCGTGCTCGTGGTCCGCGCCGGCCGCGCCACGGCCGCGCTTCTTCGAGCGCTTGCCGCCCCCGCCACCGCCCGCCGCCACCGGCTGTTCCATGTGGACGATCACGCCGCGGCCGTTGCAGTGGACGCAGGTCTCGGAGAACGACTCCAGCAGCCCCTGCCCGACCCGCTTGCGGGTCATCTGCACCAGCCCCAGCGAGGTGACCTCGGCCACCTGGTGCTTCGTACGGTCCCGGCCCAGGCACTCCAGCAGCCGCCGCAGCACGAGGTCCCGGTTCGACTCCAGCACCATGTCGATGAAGTCGATGACGACGATGCCGCCCAGGTCGCGCAGCCGCAGCTGGCGCACGATCTCCTCGGCCGCCTCCAGGTTGTTCCTGGTGACGGTCTCCTCCAGGTTGCCGCCCTGGCCGGTGAACTTGCCGGTGTTGACGTCGACCACGACCATGGCCTCGGTCTTGTCGATCACCAGCGAGCCGCCGCTCGGCAGCCAGACCTTCCGGTCGAGCGCCTTCATCAGCTGCTCGTCGATGCGGTACGTCGCGAAGACGTCGACCTCGCTCGTCCAGCGCTGGAGCCGGTCGGACAGGTCCGGAGCGACGTGGGCGACGTAGCCGTGAATGGTCTGCCACGCCTCGTCACCGCTGACGATGACCTTTGAGAAGTCCTCGTTGAAGATGTCGCGGACGACCCGGACGGTCATGTCGGGCTCACCGTAGAGAAGGGTCGGCGCGCCGCCGTTCTTCGCCTTCTTCTTGATGTCCTCCCACTGCGCCTGCAGACGCTCCACGTCCCGCCGCAGCTCGTCCTCGCTGGCGCCCTCGGCGGCCGTACGGACGATGACACCCGCGTCCGCGGGGACGATCTTCTTGAGGATCGTCTTCAGCCGGGCGCGCTCGGTGTCGGGCAGCTTGCGGCTGATACCGGTCATCGAGCCCTCGGGCACGTACACCAGGTACCGGCCGGGCAGCGAGACCTGGCTGGTCAGCCGGGCGCCCTTGTGGCCGATGGGGTCCTTCGTCACCTGGACGAGGACCGACTGGCCGGACTTGAGGGCGCTCTCGATCCGGCGCGGGCCGTTCGCCATGCCCAGCGCCTCGAAGTTGACCTCACCGGCGTACAGGACGGCGTTGCGTCCCTTGCCGATGTCGACGAAGGCGGCCTCCATGGACGGCAGGACGTTCTGCACCTTGCCCAGGTAGACGTTGCCGACGTAGCTGGTGGCCTGCTCCTTGTTGACGTAGTGCTCCACGAGCACGTTGTCCTCGAGGACGCCGATCTGGGTGCGCTCGCCGTTCTGGCGGACCACCATCACCCGCTCGACGGCCTCCCGGCGCGCCAGGAACTCCGCCTCGGTGATGATCGGCACCCTGCGGCGGCCCTGCTCGCGGCCCTCGCGGCGGCGCTGCTTCTTGGCCTCCAGACGGGTCGAGCCCTTGATGGACTGCACCTCGTCGGAGCCCGTGCCCGCTTCGGTGTCGCGGGCGCGGCGCTCGCGCGGCTCGCGCACCTTGACGACCGTACGCTCCGGGTCGTCGCCGCCCGCCTCCGGTTCGCCCGCGGACTCCCCGCTGCGGCGGCGCCGGCGACGACGGCGACGGCTGCTGGCGGAGCCGCCGCCGGAGGCGGCCTCGAGCTCCTCCCGGCCGGCGTCACCGTCGCCGTCGCCCTCCTGCTCGTCCTCGGACTCCTCGGCGCGGGTGCCGGACTCCTCCTGCGGCTCCTGCTCGTCCGTGCTCTCCTCCGCGTCCGCGGACTCGCCACGACGGCGGCGGCGGCCACCACGGCGACGGCGGCGCGAGGGACGGTCCTCGTACTCGTCGGAGTCGTCGCCGTCGGCGGACCGCGTCTCGTCGGCCGCGGCCTCGGCGGCGACCTCGGCGGGCTCCCGTACCGGTGCCGCCTCGGTTTCCTCCCGTACCGGTGCCGCCTCCCGTACCGGTGCCGTCTCCGCGGGGCTCTCCGCCGGCTCGGCGGGCTCGCCACGGCGCCGGCGCCTGCGACGGCCCGGGTTCTCCGAGGCGACGGGCTCGGCCGGCGCGGGGGCCTGGACCTCCTCCTCGTCCTCCTCGGCGGCCACGGCCGCGGCGGCCGCGGCGGCGGCCGTCTCCGGCGTCTGGAACATCGGCTCGGTGAAGACCGGCGCCTGGAACACGGCGACGGCCGGCCGCGCGGCGCGGCGGCGCGTGCGCTGCTCCGGCGCCTCGGCCTTCTCGGTCCCGGCGACGGGCCGCGCGGGCTCGGCCCCGGGCTCGGGCGTGGTCTGCGCCGCGACGGCCTTGCGTCGCGTACGGCTGCGAGGAGCGGGCGGCTCGGCGGCCGCGACGGGCTCCTCCTCGGCGGTGAGCTGCGCGACGGAACCCGTCGCGGCGCTCTCGTCACCCGTCGTCGGCGCGCCGCTGGGCGCGGTGGCCCGCCGGGTGGCACGGCGGCGCGGACGCGGCGCGGCGGGCGCCTCGGGTGCCTCGGCGGTCTCCGCGACATCGGTGACGGCCTCGGCGGCGGCCGCGGCCTCGGCCTCCGGCGCGCTGCTCGTCGGCGCGGCCGTGGGCGCGGCGGTCTTGCGCGTGGCCCGGCGGCGCGGACGCGGCGCGGCGGGGGCATCCGTCCCGGCCGGAGCGGCGGCCTCGACGGCCTCCTCGCTCACGGCCGTACGAGCGGGTTCCGCCGGCGCCACCGCCTCGGACTCGGGCGGCGTACCGGCGGGCGCGGTCGCCTTGCGCGTCGCACGGCGGCGCGGACGCGGCGCGGCAGGCGCCTCAGCCGTGGCCGCGGCCTCCGCGGCCTCCGTCTTCTCTCCCGCCTCGACGGGAGCCGGAGCCGGGGCCTCGGACGGCGTCGGCGCGCCGGCGGGCGCGGTCGCCTTACGGGTCGCCCGGCGGCGCGGACGCGGCGCGGGCACCTCGGCGGTGGCGCCGGCCGGAGCCGCACCGTCCTGCGCGGCCGGTTCGGCGGGCGGGGCGGCCGACGCGACCGTCGTCTCCCCGCCGCCGTCGGCGCCGACGGGCGGGCCCGCGGGCCGGGACGCCGCGCGGCGCCTGCGGCGCGGCGGCAGCGTGTCGCTGGGAGTGTTGTTCTCTTCGTTGGTGTCCCCGGGGGTACGGGGCTCTGTGGGCTCATGCATGCGGGCGGTTCTCCCGTCACGCTCCCGGGCGCCGCGCCATGGATCCGGTCCGGCCGCGGCCCGCGCTGTGCGCGAATGCCGCCGTCCGGGGCGCGGGCGCCGCACGGGAGCTGTTATGTCCGGCTCGCCGGTTCCCTGCGCGATGTACGCACGGCCTGGCGAAAGTCTTCTGGTCAGTGCGCCGTCCGTACCCGGTGACTGCCGGGTCCCAGGGCCGCGCTACAACGACCGTCCTACGCGGAACCTGCACCTTCCGGCGCCGTCGCGGCGGCGGTCCCGGCGGCCGCGGATGCGGCGGGCCGGACTGCCTCGCGGTCGGGCGCGAGCGGGTCGGTCACCGTGCCGGACTCCTCGTCGAAGAGCCCCTGCGCCAGCCTGGTCACCGCTGCGGGGACCGGCGGCGCCAGGTCGGCCACAGCTCGGAGACCGGACAGGACGTCGTCGGGTCGTACGGCAGGCGTCACGTGCCGAACAACCAGGCGCAGTATCGCACAGGGCGTGTCCCCGGGCCTATCGGGCCGGGAACGGTCCACGTCAAGTCCGGCCACCGCGCCACGTGCGTCGAAGGTCCGCATCCCGCTCTTCGTGCGGCGCTCGACCTCGACGGATCCGGCCGCGAGGAACGCGGCCACCGCGTCCTCCGCCTCCTGACGCGCCACTCCGTCCAGCCGCAGCTCCCACACGGAAGCGGTCAGCCGGTCGGCGAGTCCCGGCGTGCGGGCCTCCACGGCGTCGACGATGTCGAGGCCGGGCGGCAGCGACTCGTCGAGCAGGTCGCGCAGCTTGTCGGGGTCGCGCGCCTCCACCAGGGCGATCTCCAGGAACTCGGCCTCGCTGCCCGTGCCGGTGGGGGCGGCATTGGCGTAGGAGACCTTCGGGTGCGGGGTGAAGCCCGCCGAGTACGCCATGGGCACCTCGGCACGCCGCAGCGCCCGCTCGAAGGCGCGCTGGAAGTCACGGTGGCTGGTGAACCGGAGGCGGCCGCGCTTGGTGTAGCGCAGTCGGATGCGCTGCACCGCCGGTGCGGGCGGCGGGCCTTCGGGCTGTCGCTTGCCCAGTGGTTCTTCTCCTCGCTGCGGGCGGCGCGCGGCTACGCGCCACCCTCGGATGTGGGGCCCCGCGTCCCGGCTCGGCCCCGCTGTCGCGAGTAAAACCCCGGTGGCGGTTCCGCGCCGTGGACGGTCGTTGTACCACCCAGAGTACGCGTACGGCCCTCCACCGGTTCCCCAGGCTGGGGAAACCCCACGCCGACCGCGCCCCCGGGCACCCCCTCGCGCCGGCCTCCGAGGCCGGCGCGGCGTGGGCGAAGGCCGAGCTGATGGCGTCGTGGGCCATGTCCACCCGTCCGCGGTGTGCGGTTGCCGCGTACAGCGTCGAGCCCGCCGAATCTCATGCGTCCGATTGCGCGGCCTGGGCGCGCCCGGACCCGACGACGTCGCCGGCAGGAGGGGCCTTAGTTGTTGACCACTGTCAGCGGCAGCAGTTTCTTGCCCGTCGGGCCGATCTGGATCTCCGTGTCCATCTGCGGGCAGACCCCGCAGTCGAAGCACGGCGTCCAGCGGCAGTCCTCGACCTCGGTCTCGTCCAGCGCGTCCTGCCAGTCCTCCCAGAGCCAGTCCTTGTCGAGGCCCGAGTCCAGGTGGTCCCAGGGCAGGACCTCCTCGTACGTACGTTCCCGCGTCGTGTACCAGGCCACGTCCACGCCGAACTCCGGCAGCGTCTTGTCCGCGCAGGCCATCCAGCGGTCGTACGAGAAGTGCTCGCGCCAGCCGTCGAACCGGCCGCCGTCCTCGTACACCGCGCGGATGACCGCGCCCACGCGCCGGTCGCCGCGGGAGAGCAGGCCCTCCACGATGCCGGGCTTGCCGTCGTGGTAGCGGAAGCCGATCGAGCGGCCGTACTTCTTGTCGCCGCGGATCTTGTCGCGCAGCTTCTCCAGCCGGGCGTCGGTCTCCTCGGCGCTGAGCTGCGGCGCCCACTGGAACGGCGTGTGCGGCTTGGGCACGAAGCCGCCGATCGAGACCGTGCAGCGGATGTCGTTCTGGCCGGAGACCCGGCGGCCCTCGGCGATCACGTTGACCGCCATGTCCCCGATCTGGAGGACGTCCTCGTCGGTCTCCGTCGGCAGGCCGCACATGAAGTACAGCTTCACCTGGCGCCAGCCGTTGCCGTACGCCGTGGAGACCGTGCGGATCAGGTCCTCCTCCGAGACCATCTTGTTGATGACCTTGCGCATGCGCTCGGAGCCGCCCTCGGGGGCGAACGTCAGCCCCGACCTGCGGCCGTTCCTGGTCAGCTCGTTGGCGAGGTCGACGTTGAAGGCGTCGACGCGGGTGGAAGGGAGGGACAGGCCGATCTTGTCCTCCTCGTACCGGTCCGCGAGCCCCTTGGCGATGTCGCCGATCTCGGTGTGGTCGGCCGAGGAGAGCGACAGCAGGCCGACCTCCTCGAAGCCGGTCGCCTTCAGGCCCTTGTCGACCATGTCACCGATGCCGGTGATGCTGCGCTCGCGCACCGGCCGGGTGATCATGCCGGCCTGGCAGAAGCGGCAGCCGCGCGTACAGCCGCGGAAGATCTCGACGGACATCCGCTCGTGCACGGTCTCCGCGAGCGGGACAAGCGGCTGCTTCGGGTACGGCCACTCGTCGAGGTCCATGACGGTGTGCTTGGAGACACGCCACGGCACGCCGGAGCGGTTCGGGACGACGCGGCCGATCCGGCCGTCCGGCAGGTACTCGACGTCGTAGAAGCCCGGTACGTACACCCCGCCGGTCCGCGCGAGCCGGAAGAGGACCTCCTCGCGCCCGCCGGGGGCGCCCTCCGCCTTCCAGGCCCGGATGATCTCGGTGATCTCCAGGACGGCCTGCTCGCCGTCGCCGACGACCGCGCAGTCGATGAACTCCGCGATCGGCTCGGGGTTGAACGCGGCGTGCCCGCCCGCGACCACGATGGGGTGGTCGACGGTGCGGTCCGCCGCGTTCAGCGGGATGCCGGCCAGGTCCAGGGCGGTGAGCATGTTGGTGTAGCCGAGCTCGGTGGAGAAGCTCAGGCCGAACACGTCGAAGGCGCCGACGGGGCGGTGCGAGTCGACCGTGAACTGCGGGACCCGGTGCTCGCGCATCAGCTGCTCCAGGTCCGGCCAGACGCTGTAGGTGCGCTCCGCGAGCACGCCCTCGCGCTCGTTCAGTACCTCGTACAGGATCATGACGCCCTGGTTGGGCAGGCCGACCTCGTAGGCGTCCGGGTACATCAGCGCCCAGCGGACGTCGCAGCTGTCCCAGTCCTTGACGGTGGAGTTCAGCTCACCGCCGACGTATTGGATCGGCTTCTGCACATGCGGGAGCAGAGCTTCGAGCTGTGGGAAGACCGATTCGGCAGGCATCTCGCGGACCTTCGTGAGCTGACAAGGGTGACCATCAACCCTACCCCGGTGCTCACCCGGTCAGCTCCGCACGGATCTTCCGGGCGGACGCCCGCGCCCACACCCCGGGCAGCTCCCGCTCGCTGTCGGCGGCCCGCGCCTGCTCCTGGCCGTACAGCAGTCCCCAGGTGAACGCGGACTCGCCCGCCGCGTGGGCCTTGATCGCGAGTGTGCGCAGGGCGTCCCGGGTCACGACGCTGTCCTGGTGCTCGCCCAGCAGCGTCTGTACGGCCTTCACGCGCTTGGCGAACCGTTTCGCGGGCTTGCCGAGCGCGGGGCGGGCGGCCTCGGCCGCGTACCGTGCCCGTTTGGCCGCCTTGCGGGCGCCGTGCAGCGCCGCGTCGCGCTCCGGGCCGGGCGGCAGCGCCAGGGCGTGCTCGGTCCGGTCCGCCAGTTTCCCGTACGCCTTGAGGATCGCCTTGGGCAGCGCCTTGCCGGGCTTCCGGGCGGCGGCCGGGCGCAGCGGCGGATCGGCGAGGAGCGTGTCGATCGAGGTGAGCAGGGCCAGGTACCGGGGGCTGTCGAGCACGGCGAGCGTACGTTCGCGCGATCCGGCGGACCCGGCGGCGTGCCAGGCCTGGAGCCGGGCGCTGACGGGCCCGAGGAGCAGCGGAGCGGGCAGTGCGCCGGCCCGGGCGCGCAGCCGCGCGTCGAGCACCTCGTGGTCGCGGTCGACCCCCAGCTCCGCCGCGAGCCATTTCAGCTCGTCGGCGACCGGGTCGGTGGCGGCACGGTCGAGGAGCGCGCGGTGGGTACGGAAGGTGGAGCGCATCCGGCGGGTGGCGACGCGCAGCTGGTGCACCGCGTCGGGCAGGTCCCGGCGGACGGCCGGGTCCTGCGCGACGATCGCGTCGGCCTGCGCCCGCAGATAGGCGAGGACGTGGTCGCCGGCGGTGACGGGCCGGGGCCGGGACGCCGCCGGGGCCGCCGGCCTCGCTGCCGCGCCCGCCGTCTCGGTGGCCCCCGCTGTCTCGTCCCCGGGGCCCGGCGCGGTCTCCGCCAGTGCCCGGGCCAGCTTCGACGGAGCGGACGAGCGGCGCAGCCCCGCCTTGCGCAGCCGCTTGTCCACCGCGTCGAGCAGTGCGGGATCCGTACCGTCGGCCAGTTCGACCTCGATCTCGGTCCACGCGACGGCGGCGACCCGGTCGCCGAGGCGCTGGGCGCGTACGGAGTCGACGCTCACCTCGGCCAGCCGGGTCCCGTCGGCGTCCAGCAGGTGGCTGACGTCGCGGGAGGAACGCAGCCGGACGACGGGGATCAGCTCGGCGTCCCGGGTGCGGGAGCGCACCAGCGGGGCCAGCGCGGCGGGGACACCGCCGGCGAGCGGCGCCCGTATCTCGTCGCGCACGTCGGCGGAGACGGGGAGCTTGAGATGCCAGCCCTCGTCGGCGCCGCCCCTTCTGCGGCGCAGGGTGACGGAGTCGGCGGCCAGGCGCAGGTCGGCGGTGTCGTAGTAGACGGCGTCGAGTTCCACCACCCCGCGTACCGCGACCGACGCGACCCCGTCGACACGGGTCAGGACGCGGGTCAGGTCGGGCAGGCCGTTCGTACCCCCGGAGGCGACGGTCCCGCCCTTTCCGGCGCCCTCCCCCGGACCCTTCCCGGCGCTCTTCCCGGCGCTTTTTCCCGCGCTCTTCCCGGCGCCCTTTCCGGACGGCCCGGGGAGTTCGTACTTCCTCTCGACCTCTCGCTTCATGTCCGCCATGTACCCGAATCTACGTCGCGGGATCGCGCGCCGGGCGATCCCGCGACATGGCGCGTACCGGAGAACGTGGCACGTACGCGAAGGGCTCAGGCCGACATCGGCCGCTGCACCCGGATCGACTGGAGCAGCCCCACCGCTATCCAGACCGCGAACATCGACGTACCGCCGTACGACACGAACGGCAGCGGCAGCCCCGCCACCGGCATGATGCCGAGCGTCATCCCGATGTTCTCGAACGACTGGAAGGCGAACCAGGCGATGATCCCCGCCGCCACGATCGTCCCGTACAGTTCGGTCGTCTCCCGCGCGATCCGGCAGGCCCGCCACATCACGACCCCGAGCAGGAAGAGGATCAGCCCGGCCCCGAGGAAGCCCAGTTCCTCGCCCGCGACCGTGAAGACGAAGTCGGTCTGCTGCTCGGGCACGAACTGGCCGGTGGTCTGCGAGCCGTGGAAGAGCCCGGTGCCGGTCAGGCCGCCGGAGCCGATGGCGATCCGCGCCTGGTTGGTGTTGTAGCCGACGCCCGCCGGGTCCAGCTCCGGGTTGGCGAAGGCCGCGAACCGGTTGATCTGGTACTCGTCCAGCACCCCGAGCGCCGCGACCGCGATCGCGCCGACCACTCCGGCGCTCACCAGGCCGATGATCCAGCGGTTGGAGGCGCCGGAGGCGAGCAGCACGCCGAGCACGATGACCACCATCACCATCACCGAGCCGAGGTCCGGCATCAGCATCACGACGGCCATCGGTACCACAGCCAGCGCCAGGGACTTGGCGACCGTGCGGTGGTCGGGATAGGTCTGGTCGCCCGCGTCCACCCGGGCGGCCAGCATCATCGCCATCCCCAGGATGATGGTGACCTTCACGAACTCGGACGGCTGGAGCGAGAGCCCGGCGATCCTGAGCCAGGCGTGGGCGCCGTTGATGGTGGCGCCGAGCGGGGTCAGGACGAGGACCACCAGGACCACGGAGAGTCCGTACAGCACCGGCACCGCGCCGCGCAGCGTGCGGTGCCCCAGCCAGACGGTGCCCGCCATCAGGGCGAACCCGATGCCGGTGTTGAGGAGGTGACGGACGAGGAAGAAGTACGGGTCGCCCTCGTTGAGCTGGGTGCGGTTGCGGGTCGCCGACCACACCAGCAGCGAGCCCAGCAGCGACAGGGCCACCGCCGAGAACAGCAGCGGCCAGTCCAGTCTGCGCACCACCGAGTCGCGGGCCGCGAGTTTCGCCCAGGTCCCGCGCTCGGGACCGTATCCGGAGACCGAGAAGCCACCTGTGCCGGCCATGGCGTCAGTCCCTTCGTACGGGGGAGGCGGGCGGGCCCGCGAGCGTCTGCTCGTCCAGCGGGTCCTTCGGCGGCTCGTACGGCGCGATCTTCGGCGCGTCGATCGAACCGTCCGGCTCGATCGTGGGCAGGGCGACCTGCGGCTGGGGCATCAGGGCCTTCTTCAGGTTCTGCTCGCCCTTCGGGTTCAGGCCGTACATGGCCTCGTAGATCTTGCGCACGGCGGGCCCGGAGGCCCCGGAGCCCGTTCCACCCTGGGAGATCGTCATCACGATCGTGTAGTCCTCGGTGTACGAGGCGAACCACGAGGTCGTCTGCTTGCCGTAGACCTCGGCCGTACCCGTCTTGGCGTGCATCGGGATCTTGTCCTGCGGCCAGCCGCCGAACCGCCAGGCGGCGGAGCCGCGGGTCGCGACACCCGCGAGGGCCTCGTCTATCTGGTCGCGCGTCTTCTTCGACATCGGCAGCCTGCCGTGGGACTTGGGCGCGATCTGACGGACGTTCTTGCCGTCGGGGCTGACGACGGCCTTGCCCACGGTGGGGTTGTAGAGCGTGCCGCCGTTCGCGATGGCCGCGTAGATGGTCGCCATCTGGATCGGTGTGACGAGCGTGTCGCCCTGGCCGATCGAGTAGTTCACGGAGTCACCGGCGCGCATCAGGTTGCCTTCGAGGCAGCCCTCGTAGGCGAGCTGCTGGACGTAGGTGCCGCCCTTCTTGCCCTGCTTGCACCAGGCGTCCTTGTTGGCCTCCCAGTACTTCTGCTTCCACTCCCGGTCCGGGACCCGGCCCGTGACCTCGTTGGGCAGGTCGATCCCGGTCTCCGCGCCCAGGCCGAACTGGTGGGCGGTCTTGTAGAACCAGTTCTTGGCGTCCTTCTTCGGCTTCATCCCGCCGTCCTTGAGCCACTCCTTGTGCGCGAGGCCGTAGTAGACGGTGTCGCAGGAGACCTCCAGGGCGCGGCCGATGGTGATGTTGCCGTAGCCCCTGGACTCGAAGTTCTTGAAGACCTGGCTGCCCACGTTGTACGAGCTGGGGCACGGGTAGTCGCCGTCGAACTCGTAGCCGGCGTTGACGGCGGCGGCGGACGAGACGACCTTGAAGATCGAGCCGGGCGCGGCCTGCGCCTGGATGGCCCGGTTCAGCAGCGGGAAGTTGGACTTCTTGCCGGTGAGCTTGGCGTAGTCCTTGGCGGAGATGCCGCCGACCCAGGAGTTGGGGTCGTAGGTGGGGTTGGAGGCCATGGCGATGACCCGGCCGGTCTTCGCCTCCATCACCACGGCGGCGCCCGCGTCCGCCTTGTAGTGCTGGTTGGTGTTGCGGTCCATCTCCTTGCGGGCGGCCTTCATCGCCTGGTTGAGCTCGTACTCGGTGACGGCCTGCACGCGCGCGTCGATGGAGGTGATCACATTGGCGCCCGGCTGGGCGTCGTCGCTGCGCTGCTGGCCGATGACGCGGCCGAGGTTGTCGACCTCGTAGCGGGTGACGCCGGCCTTGCCGCGCAGCTCCTTGTCGTACGTGCGCTCCAGGCCGGAGCGGCCGACCTGGTCGGAGCGCAGGTACGGCGAGTCCGTGTCCTGCGCCTTGGCGATCTCGTCGTCGGTGACGGGCGAGAGGTAGCCGAGGACCTGCGCGGTGTTGGCCAGTCCGGGCGCGGGGTAGCGGCGTACGGCGGTGGGCTCGGCCGTGATGCCGGGGAAGTCCTCGGCGCGCTCCCTGATCTGGAGCGCCTGCTGGGTGGTGGCCTCGTCGGTGACCGGGATCGGCTGGTACGGCGAACCGTTCCAGCAGGGCTGCGGCGTCTTCGCGTCGCAGAGCCTGACCTTGTCCATGACGTCCTTGGGCTTCATGTCGAGGACATCGGCGAGCCGGGTCAGGACGGCCTTGCCGTCGTCGTTCATCTTCATCAGCTCGGTGCGGCTGGCGGAGACGACGAGCCGGGTCTCGTTGTCCGCGAGCGGCACCCCGCGCGAGTCGAGGATCGAGCCGCGCACGGCGGGCTGGACGACCTGCTGGACGTGGTTGTTCTTGGCCTCGTCCGTGTACTCCTGGCCGTTGCGGATCTGGAGGTACCAGAGCCGGCCGCCGAGGGTGAGCAGGAGGGAGAGGACGAGGACCTGGATGACGACGAGCCGGATCTGGACCCGGGGGGTCCGCCCGGTCTCGGGGATGTTGCTCACTGCGACCCCCCACGGGCGAGTTGGGACCTCGGGCGCGCGCCGCGCCGGTACGTACGGCCGGGCGCGCCGCCGGGCGAGGGGGCGCGCCGGGACGGGTGGGGAGTCGGGCTCACAGTCGCTTGACCCCCTTGATCCGTCCTGCCCGTGCCGCGCGGTTCCTGGCGGCGCGCAGGCGCAGTCCGCCGCGCTGGCCGCCGATGGTCAGCCCCGTGCCCGAGGCGAGCCAGCCGGCGGCGACGTCGCCGCCACCACCGCCACCGCTCTGGGTCTCGGCGAGCGGATCGTTCTCCGCCTTTCTCGCCAGGGCCATGACCAGCGGAATGGTGAACGGCGCGAGGAGCAGGTCGTAGACGGCGGCGGTGAACAGCAGGCCGCCCAGGCCGACATGGCGGGCGGCGGTGTCCCCGACGAGGGCGCCGACCGCCGCGTACAGCAGGGTCGAGCCGAGCGCCGCCGCGACGACCGCGATCATGGGGCCGAGGGCCGTGCGCATCTGGCCCTTCTCGGGCTTGGCGAGTCCCGCCAGGTAGCCGATCACGCAGAGCACCAGCGCGTACCGGCCCGCCGCGTGGTCGGCGGGCGGCGCCAGGTCGGCGAGCAGCCCGGCGCCGAATCCGATCAGCGCGCCGCTGACATGCCCGTACACGAAGGCCAGCGCGAGCACGACGAGCAGCATCAGGTCGGGGACGGCCCCGGGGAGCTGGAGCCGGGCGAGGATGGACACCTGGACGACCAGGGCGACGACGATGAGCGTGGTCGAGAGCAGGACGCGGTTGAAGCGCATGGGAATCAGCTCTATTCCTGGTCGTCCGCTTGGCCGGCGGTGCCCGCGCCGGCGTCGGTGCCGGCGGTGGCGTCGGGGTTCCCGCTCGGCGCGTCCGGGTCGTCCACCGGCGCGTCGGCGCTCTCGGTGTCCGCACCGTCCTCGCCGGAGGTGAAGCCGTCGGACGGCGAGGGGGTGACCGTGACGGTGACGGTCGGGGTGGGCTCGGCCTTGGGCTTGGGCGGCAGCACCGCGTCCCGCGGGTCCTCCCGGGGGGCCTCGACCACGACGCCGACGATGTCCAGCTTGGTGAAGCCCACGAAGGGACGCACGAAGATCGTTCTGGTCAGGTCGCCGCCGGAGGGGTCCACCCGGACCACTTGGCCGACCGGGACGCCGGGCACGAACGGCTTGTCCTTGCGGGAGCCGAAGGTGACCAGCCGGTCCCCCTTCTTGACCTTCGCCTTGCCGTTGAGCAGCTGCACGGACAGCGGCTGGTCGCCCTGACCGGTGGCGAAACCCAGCTCGTCGGTCTTCTCCATGCGGGTGCCGACGGTGAAGTCCGGGTCGTTGGCGAGCAGGACGGTCGCGGTGTGCGGTCCGACGGTGGTGACGCGGCCCACCAGACCGTCGCCGTTGAGGACCGTCATGTCGCGCCGGATACCGTCGTTCGCGCCGATGTCGATCGTGACCGTCCAGGAGAACCCCTGCGCGGCTCCTATGGCGATGACCTCGGCGCCCTTGATCCCGTACTGGCCGGCGCCGGCCTTCGCGAGCATCTTGTCCAGCTCGCGCACTCGGCTGCGGTTGCGGTCGTCGCTGCCGAGCCGCTGTTTGAGTTCGGTGTTCTCCCTCTGGAGCGCGGCGATGCGGTTGTGTCGTTCACCCGAGTCCCGTACGGCCCCTATGGCGTTGCCGACCGGATCGACCGCGGAGGCCACACCGTTCTCCACCGGTCCCAGGACCGTCGCGGCGGCCCGCCGCGCGCCGTCGACCGGGGATCCCTCGCCCCCGCGAATGTCCACCGTGATCAGCGCGAACGCGATGGCGATCAGCAGCACCAGGAGCAAACGGCTCTCTCGTGTGTCCCTCACGTGCGGCGGCCGTGCCTTCCTCGTAGGAATGATTCTGCCTGTATGTCAACGATCCGCCGTACGCGAGGTCATGGCCTTGGATCGCGGGTCCCCCGGCCCGGCGGCCCGGGGGGGAGGCACACATCGGAACGACGGAGAGGGACCGCCGCTCCCGCCCGGCGGCGGGAGCGCGTCACCTCGGCCCCTCGGACCTCAGCGGCGGGGCTGTGCGTCCAGGACCTGCTGGAGCGCCTCGAACTCCTCGACGCACTTGCCCGACCCGAGCGCCACGGAGTCCAGTGGGTCCTCCGCGATGTGGATGGGCATCCCGGTCTCGCGCCGCAGCCGCTCGTCCAGGCCGCGCAGCAGGGCGCCGCCGCCGGTGAGCACGATCCCACGGTCCATCACATCGCCGGACAGTTCGGGCGGGCACTTGTCCAGCGTGGTCTTCACCGCGTCGACGATGGCGTTGACCGGCTCCTCGATGGCCTTGCGGACCTCGGCCGCGGAGATCACCACGGTCTTCGGCAGGCCGGAGACCAGGTCGCGGCCGCGGATCTCGGTGTGCTCGTCCTTGTCGAGGTCGTAGGCGGAACCGATGGTGATCTTGATGCTTTCCGCCGTCCGCTCACCGAGCAGGAGCGAGTACTCCTTCTTGATGTGCTGGATGATCGCGTTGTCCAGCTCGTCGCCCGCGACCCGGATGGACTGCGCGGTGACGATGCCGCCGAGCGAGATCACGGCGACCTCGGTCGTGCCGCCGCCGATGTCGACCACCATGTTGCCGGTGGCCTCGTGGACGGGGAGACCGGAGCCGATGGCCGCGGCCATCGGCTCCTCGATGATGTGCACCTGGCGTGCGCCGGCCTGGGTGGACGCCTCGATCACGGCACGGCGCTCCACGCCCGTGATCCCGGAGGGCACACAGACGACGACCCGGGGACGGGCCAGATAGCGACGCTTGTGAATTTTGAGGATGAAGTAGCGCAGCATGCGCTCGGTGATCTCGAAGTCGGCGATGACGCCGTCCTTCAACGGCCGGACGGCCACGATGTTGCCCGGTGTCCGGCCGATCATCTTCTTCGCCTCGGCGCCGACCGCGAGAATGCCGCCCGTGTTGGTGTTGATGGCGACCACGGACGGCTCGTTGAGTACGATCCCCCGGCCCCTGACGTACACCAGCGTGTTGGCGGTCCCGAGGTCGACAGCCATGTCACGGCCGATGAACGACATGTTGTTCCCCATGAGGATGCGTCTGGCCTTCCCAAATCGAGCGTTGACGGCTTCTCAGGATGGCGAGGTGGGTGCTGTGGCTTTGGAGGGTTCCATCGTAGTGCCGACGGTACGGTGACGGCGCGGTGGCCCACCTCAAAAAGGGTGACGAAGTGTCCGTGCCAGGCCTTCCCGAAAGTGGCCTGGATATGCCCAAAGGCGACCGAATTCCTTCGATCGCCCCAGGTTATCAGCGCCGTTCGGCTGATGGTCGGTCAGGAAAGTCCCGGGAAGAAGATTTTCAGTTCCCGAATGGCGGACTCCTCGGAGTCCGAGGCGTGGATGAGGTTCTCCCGGACGACGGTCCCGAAGTCCCCCCGGATGGAGCCCGGGGCCGCGGCGATCGGGTCGGTCGGGCCGGCGAGCGCGCGGACTCCCTCGATGACCCGCTCCCCTTCCACCACCAGTGCGACGACGGGACCGGACGCCATGAATTCCACGAGCGGCTCGTAGAACGGACGGCCCTTGTGCTCGCCGTAGTGCTGCTCCAGGGTGTCCTGGTCGAGCGTGCGCATCTCCAGCGCGACGATGCTCCAGCCGGCCTTGCGCTCGATACGGCTGATCAGCTCGCCGATGAGCCCACGCCGGACCGTGTCAGGCTTGAGCAGGACGAGGGTGCGCTGGGTCATGGTGTGCGGCTCCTTGGGAAAACGAGTGCGGTGAGGTGAGATTACCGGGGGCGCGCGGGGCCGGGTAACCCGGATCACCACCGGGCCCCGGGGCCGGGTGAAACCGGATCACCGGCGCCCCGCCGGACCGTCCGGCAGGGGGCGCGTTCCCGGCCGCTCGCCCTGCCGCGAGGCCCGGTACCCGACCGCGCCCGGGGCCTCGCTACGCCGCCCCGCCCGGGGCCCCGGCCCCGGCGCTCTCCCGGTCCTCGGCCTGGGCCGCCCAGCGGGCCTTCGCCTCGTCGATCACCCGGCCGTAGTGGATCGACGCCCACCACAGCGCCGCGAAGATCGCACCGAGGACGAACATCATCGGCACCACGAAACCGCCGGCGATCAGCCCGATCTGCAGGGCCCAGCCGAGCGCGAGACCGCCGGGGCGGGTGATCATCCCGCAGAGCAGCACGGACAGCAGCATGGCGATGCCGCAGACCGTCCAGACCGTCCCCACCGACAGCTCGTCCGACTTCATGGCGACCAGTCCGGCGAAGCCGATCACGAAGAATTCACCGATCAGCGTCGACGCGCAGAGCGTACGCATGGCTCTCAGCCCTTCCTCATCAACAGCAGCCGGGCCTCGCCGACCGTGATCACCGAGCCGGTCACCAGCACACCGGCGCCCGCGAACTCCCCCTCGTCCTCGGCCAGGGTGATCGCCTCCTCCAGCGCGTCGTCCAGCCGCGGCTCGACCTGGACCCGTTCCTCCCCGAAGACCTCCACCGCGACGGCGGCCAGCGCGTCCGCGTCCATCGCGCGGTGGCTCGAATTCTGGGTGACGACCAGCTCCGCGCAAATGGGCTCCAGCGCTTCGAGCACCCCGCGCGCGTCCTTGCCGTCGCTCGCCCCCACCACGCCGACCAGCCGGCTGAACCCGAAGGCCTCGGTGACGGCCGCGGCGGCCGCCCGGGCCCCGGCCGGATTGTGCGCCGCGTCCAGCACCACCGTCGGCGAACGCCGCACGACCTCCAGCCGGCCCGGCGAGGACACCGCCGCGAACGCCTTGCGGACCGTGTCCACGTCCAGCGGCCTGGCGTGCTCCGCGCCGATCCCGAAGAACGCCTCGACCGCCGCCAGCGCCACCGCCGCGTTGTGCGCCTGGTGCTCGCCGTACAGCGGCAGGAAGACCTGCTCGTACTCACCGCCGAGGCCGCGCAGCGTCAGCAGCTGGCCGCCGACCGCGATCTCGCGGGAGACCACCCCGAACTCCATGCCCTCACGGGCGACCGTCGCGTCCACGTCGACGGCCTTCTTCAGCATCACCTGCGCCGCGTCCACCGGCTGCTGCGCCAGGATCACCGTCGCGCCCGGCTTGATGATCCCGGCCTTCTCCCCGGCGATCTCACCGGCCGTGGAACCGAGCCGGTCGGTGTGGTCCAGGTCGATCGGCGTGATCACGGCGACCGAGCCGTCCAGCACGTTCGTCGCGTCCCAGGTGCCGCCCATGCCGACCTCGACGACCGCGACGTCCACCGGGGCGTCGGCGAAGGCCGCGTACGCCATGCCGGTCAGCACCTCGAAGAACGACAGCCGGTACTCCTGCGCCGCGTCCACCATCTCCACGTACGGCTTGACGTCCTCGTACGTCTCGATGAACCGCTCGGCGGACACCGGGGCGCCGTCCAGGCTGATCCGCTCCGTGACCGACTGGATGTGCGGGCTGGTGTAACGGCCCGTGCGCAGCTCGAACGCGCCGAGCAGCGCCTCGATCATGCGGGCCGTCGACGTCTTGCCGTTGGTGCCGGTGATGTGGATGGAGGGATAGGCGCGCTGCGGGTCCCCCAGCACGTCCATCAGCGCGGCGATCCGCTGGACCGAGGGGTCGAGCTTCGTCTCGCCCCAGCGGCCCGCCAGCTCCTGCTCGACGGCGCGCAGCGCCCGGTCCACCTCCGGATCCTCGGGCCGGGCCGGGACGCCGTCGCCCTGGCCGGGCCCGGCCTGGGCGCGCAGGGTACGGCTGCCGGCCTCGATCACCGCGAGGTCGGGATCGCGGTCTGTCTCAGCGGCGATGATCTCCTCGAAGTCGTCGGGGTCACCGGGCTCGCCGGGCTGGTCGGAAGGACGGTGCTCGCTCACGGGGACCAGTCTACGGAGGACTGCCGACACCGGGACGAACGCCGTCCGTCCCGGATGTCCCGAGGCCGGTCGGGTACGGGACGGGACGGCCGGCACGGGCCGGCTGCCGCCGTCCGCCGGGCGGGACGGCACGTCGGCGGCCGTTCGGCACGGACCCCGCCCATGACTCGTCCGGCACGACGCGCCCGCGGGAAACGCCGATCGCCCCGGACCACATGGTCCGGGGCGATCGGCGTCGTACGAGCCACGCGCCCGTGTCCGGGCCGGCTGTCAGCCAGGCAGGTTCGCGAGCTGCGCGGTCAGCCGCTCGATGTCCGCCTCGGCCTTGGCGAGCCGGCCGCGGATCTTGTCGACCACCTGGTCGGGAGCCTTCGCGAGGAACGCCTCGTTGCCGAGCTTCGCCGTCGCCTGCGCCTTCTCCTTCTCGGCCGCGCCGAGGTCCTTCGTCAGCCGCTTGCGCTCCGCCTCGACGTCGATCGTGCCGGACAGGTCCAGCGCCACGCTCGCGCCGGAGACCGGCAGGGTCGCCGTCGCCTGGAAGGACTCCCCCTCGGGCTGGAGGCGCAGCAGCTGCCGGATGGCCGCCTCGTGCGGCGCCAGCGGCGTGCCGGACAGGTCGAGCCGGGCCGGGACCTTCTGGCCGGGCTGGAGCCCCTGGTCGGAGCGGAACCTGCGGACCTCGGTGATCACCTGCTGGAGGTGTTCGATCTCCCGCTCGGCCGCCGGGTCGCGGAAGCCGCTGTCGGCCGGCCAGTCGGCGATGACGACGGACTCCCCGCCGGTGAGCGTGGTCCACAGCGTCTCGGTGACGTACGGGACGACCGGGTGCAGGAGGCGGAGGGTGACGTCGAGGACCTCGCCGAGCACCCGCCCGGAGACCTTCGCCGGCGCGCCGCCCGCGAGGAACGCGGTCTTGGACAGCTCGACGTACCAGTCGAAGACCTCGTCCCACGCGAAGTGGAAGAGCGTGTCGGAGAGCTTCGCGAACTGGTAGTCGTCGTAGTACGCGTCGACCTCGGCGACCACGGCGTTCAGCCGGGAGAGGATCCACCGGTCGGACGCGGACATCTCGGCCGCGTCCGGCAGCTCGCCCTCGATGGTCGCGCCGTTCATCATGGCGAAGCGCGTGGCGTTCCAGATCTTGTTGGCGAAGTTGCGCGAGCCCTGGACCCAGTCCTCGCCGATCGGCACGTCGACGCCCGGGTTGGCGCCGCGGGCCAGGGTGAAGCGGACCGCGTCGGAGCCGTAGGTGTCCATCCAGTCCAGCGGATTGACCGCGTTCCCGAAGGACTTGGACATCTTCTTGCCGAACTGGTCGCGGACCATGCCGTGCAGCGCGATGGTGTGGAACGGCGGCGTGCCGTCCATCGCGTACAGGCCGAACATCATCATCCGGGCGACCCAGAAGAAGAGGATGTCGTAGCCGGTGACCAGGACGGAGTTCGGATAGAACTTCTCCAGGCTCGGGGTCCGCTCGGGCCAGCCCAGCGTGGAGAACGGCCACAGGCCGGACGAGAACCAGGTGTCGAGGACGTCGGTGTCCTGCGTCCAGCCCTCGCCGGTCGGTGCCTCGTCGTCGGGGCCGACGCAGACGACCTCGCCGTCCGGGCCGTACCAGACGGGGATGCGGTGCCCCCACCACAGCTGCCGGGAGATGCACCAGTCCCGCAGGTTGTCGACCCAGCCGAAGTAGCGCGACTCCATCTCCTTGGGATGGATCGCGACCCGCCCGTCGCGGACGGCGTCCCCGGCGGCCTCGGCCAGCGGGCCGACCTTGACCCACCACTGCATGGACAGCCGGGGCTCGATGGTCGTCTTGCAGCGGGAGCAGTGGCCGACGGAGTGCTGGTACGGGCGCTTCTCGGCGACGATCCGGCCGTCGGCCCGCAGCGCGGCGACGATGGCGCTGCGCGCCTCCATCCGGTCCAGGCCCTCGAAGGGGCCGGGCACGGTGATGACGGCCCGCTCGTCCATGACGGTGATGTTCGGCAGGTCGTGCCGCCGGCCGATCTCGAAGTCGTTCGGGTCGTGGGCCGGGGTGACCTTGACGGCGCCCGTGCCGAACGCCGGGTCGACGTGTTCGTCGGCGACGACGGGGATGGTGCGGTCCGTGAGCGGCAGCAGGATCCGCTTGCCGACCAGGTGCCGGTAACGCTCGTCGTCCGGGTGGACGGCGACGGCGGTGTCACCGAGCATCGTCTCGGCTCGGGTGGTCGCGACGACGACGGTGTCCTCGCCCTCGCCGTACTTCAGCGAGACCAGCTCGCCGTCGTCGTCCTGGTACTCGACCTCGATGTCGGAGATCGCGGTGAGACAGCGCGGGCACCAGTTGATGATGCGCTCGGCGCGGTAGATCAGCTTGTCGTCGAACAGCTTCTTGAAGATGGTCTGGACGGCCCGGGACAGGCCCTCGTCCATCGTGAAGCGCTCGCGCGACCAGTCCACACCGTCGCCGAGCCGCTTCATCTGCCCGGAGATCTGCCCGCCGGACTCCGCCTTCCACCGCCAGACGCGCCGGACGAACTCCTCCCGCCCCAGGTCGTGCCGGGACCTGCCCTCCTTGGCGAGCTCGCGCTCGACGACGTTCTGCGTGGCGATGCCGGCGTGGTCCATACCGGGCTGCCACAGCGTCTCGTACCCCTGCATGCGCTTGCGGCGGGTCAGGGCGTCGATGAGGGTGTGCTCGAAGGCGTGCCCGAGGTGCAGGCTCCCGGTGACGTTGGGCGGGGGGATGACGATCGTGTAGGGCTCTTTGTCGCTCTTGGCGTCCGCCTCGAAGTAACCCCGCTCCACCCAGCGCTCGTACAGCTTCCCCTCTACCTCGGCCGGAACGTACTGGGTCGGCAGTTCGGGGATGCTGGCTGGCTGGCGCTGAGCGTTATCGGTCACGCCGGTCAGTTTAGAGGTGTCACAGCCGTGTACTGAAACGAGATGTTGCGTAACGGTCCCGCCCCCGGCGACCTCACGCTCCGGCTCTTCCGTCAGGATGTACGGAACGCATAAACATTACGAGGGGAACCAGAGTCAGATGAGCTACAACCAGCCGGGCCCGTACGGGGGGCAGCCGCCTCAGCAGCCTGGGCCGTACGGTCAGCCGCCGCAGGGGCCGCCGCAGCCCGGTTACGGTTACCC
The DNA here is from genome assembly GCF_000719775.1 of Streptomyces sp. NRRL F-5135. Lineage (GTDB taxonomy): Bacteria > Actinomycetota > Actinomycetes > Streptomycetales > Streptomycetaceae > Streptomyces > Streptomyces hebeiensis. The sequence continues at coordinate 53,550 of NZ_JOHR01000009.1, forward strand.
GCAGCAGCCGCCCCAGGGCGCCCCGCCGCAGGGGCCGGGTTACGGCTACCCGCAGCAGGCCCCCCAGGGCCCGTACGGCCAGCCCCCGCAGGCGCCGTACGGCCAGCAGCCCCCGCAGGGCCCGTACGGCCAGCAGCCGCCCTACGGCGGCGCCCCGTACCCGCCGCCGCAGGGGGGCGAGCCCAAGAAGAAGACCGGCCTCGTCATCGGGGCGTCCGTGGTGGCCCTCGCGGTGATCGCGGGCGGCGCGTACTTCCTCGTCGGCGGTGGCGGCGGCAGCTCGGTCGCGGACGACGGACCGCACAAGCTGACGACACCGGCGACGGTGCTGGGCGGTACGTTCAAGAAGAGCGAGGACGGCGGCAGCGGCACCTTCTCCGACGACGACCTCAAGGACGCCGCCCAGTGGGGCGTGAAGAACCCGAAGGACGTCAGCGCGAGCTACGCGTCGGGCAGCAAGGACAACCCGATGGCCCAGAAGCAGCTGTCCTTCGGCGGTGTGTACGGCGAGATCGACGACCCGGAAGCCACCGTCGACGCCATGTTCGCCTACATGAAGAAGTCGGCCGCGGAGGACAAGGACAGCGAGACCGAGGGCGAGTTCGTCGGTGAACCCGAGGCGTTCGAGCCGGAGGGGCTGGAGGGCGCCGTCCTGAAGTGCCAGGACGTCAAGCTCACCAACAAGGAGGCCGGGTCGGGCGCGGCCGCCGGGCCCAAGGAGTTCACCATGCCGATGTGCATCTGGGGCGACCGCAGCACACTCTCCCTGGTGATGAACGTCGATGTCGCCGGCCTGGTGACCGGGCAGAGCACCGCCCTCAAGGACGCGGCGGACACCGCGGCCAAGCTCCGCGGCGACGTCCGTGTGAAGCTCTGACGGCGGATCGCGGGACGTACACACGACGCGGGGGCGCCCGGCCGGTCCCAACCGGCCGGGCGCCCCCGCGTCGTGTGTGTCGCCGCGTGCGTGCCGCTACGTGTGTGCCGTCACGCCGACTTCTCGTGGCGGCCGTCGTTCTTCACGATCCTCGGCTCGCGCGGGACCAGTGTCGGGTTGACGTTGTCGCGGACGACCTCCGCCGTGATGACGACGCGGGCGACGTCCTTGCGGGAGGGCACCTCGTACATCACCGACTGGAGGACCTCCTCCAGGATCGCGCGCAGGCCGCGCGCGCCCGTGCCGCGCAGGATCGCCTGGTCGGCGATGGCCTCCAGGGCCGGGCGGTCGAAGTCCAGCTCCACACCGTCGAGTTCGAAGAGGCGCTGGTACTGCTTCACCAGCGCGTTGCGCGGCTCCACCAGGATCTGGAGCAGGGCCTCGCGGTCCAGGTTGTGGACGGAGGTGAGGACCGGGAGGCGGCCGATGAACTCGGGGATCATCCCGAACTTCACCAGGTCCTCCGGCATGACCTCCTGGAACTGGTCGCTCGCCTCGATCTCCCGCTTGGACCGGATCGTGGCACCGAAGCCGATGCCCTTGGCGCCCGCGCGCGACTCGATGATCTTCTCCAGGCCGGCGAACGCGCCGCCCACGATGAACAGCACGTTCGTCGTGTCGATCTGGATGAACTCCTGGTGCGGGTGCTTGCGTCCGCCCTGCGGCGGAACGGAGGCCGTGGTGCCCTCCAGAATCTTCAACAGGGCCTGCTGGACGCCCTCTCCGGAGACATCGCGGGTGATCGACGGGTTCTCGCTCTTGCGGGCGACCTTGTCGATCTCGTCGATGTAGATGATGCCGGTCTCGGCCTTCTTGACGTCGTAGTCGGCCGCCTGGATCAGCTTCAGCAGGATGTTCTCGACGTCCTCGCCGACATAGCCGGCTTCCGTCAGCGCCGTCGCGTCGGCGATGGCGAACGGCACGTTGAGCATGCGGGCCAGTGTCTGCGCGAGGAGCGTCTTCCCCGAGCCGGTGGGGCCCAGCAGCAGGATGTTGGACTTCGCGAGCTCGATCGCGTCTTCCCGGCCCGAGGCGCCGCCGTTCTCGCCGGCCTGAACGCGCTTGTAGTGGTTGTAGACCGCCACCGAGAGGGCCTTCTTGGCGGGCTCCTGGCCGACGACGTACCCCTCGAGGAACTCGTAGATCTCACGGGGCTTGGGCAGTTCCTCCCACCGCACCTCGGAGGTCTCCGCGAGTTCTTCCTCGATGATCTCGTTGCAGAGATCGATGCACTCGTCGCAGATGTACACACCGGGCCCTGCGATGAGCTTCTTCACCTGCTTCTGGCTCTTCCCGCAGAACGAGCACTTGAGCAGGTCGCCGCCATCACCGATGCGTGCCACGAGGTGCTTCCCCTTCGCCTGGGAGCAGCTTTGGTTCAGCGGCTCCTGTGCCTCATATCCGACGGTACCTTGCCCGGGCCCGGGTTCGGGCCCCCCTTGGCGCGGTTCACATGGTCGTGCGACCCGTGCGACCGCGCCAAGGGTGCCGGTCGTCAGGCGGCCGCTGCGGCCGTGGTGCTCTTGCGGGTCGACACGATCTGGTCGACCAGGCCGTACGCGAGCGCGGCGTCCGCCGTCAGGATCTTGTCGCGCTCGATGTCGTCGCGGACCTTCTCGATCGGCGTGGTGGAGTGCTTGGCCAGCATCTCCTCCAGCTGGGTGCGCATGCGCAGGATCTCGTTGGCCGCGATCTCCAGGTCGGAGAGCTGCTCGCGGCCGGTCTGGCTGGACGGCTGGTGGATCAGCACGCGCGCGTTCGGCAGGGCGAGGCGCTTGCCGGGGGTGCCCGCGGCGAGCAGCACCGCGGCGGCGGAGGCGGCCTGCCCCATGCACACGGTCTGGATGTCGGGCTTCACGAACTGCATCGTGTCGTAGATGGCCGTGAGGGCCGTCATCGAGCCGCCGGGGCTGTTGATGTAGATCGAGATGTCCCGGTCCGGGTCCATCGACTCCAGGCACAGCAGCTGCGCCATGACGTCGTTGGCGGACGCGTCGTCGATCTGCACCCCGAGGAAGATCACGCGCTCCTCGAACAGCTTCGCGTACGGGTCGTACTCGCGCACACCCTGCGAGGTGCGCTCGACGAAGCGGGGCACGACGTAGCGGTTGTCCACCTGCGGGCCGGTGTAGAGGCCGCTCGCGGCGTTGTGGTTCATGTGGGTGTTCACCATCCTGTGGCGTTCGGTGGGCTGGACCGGCTGATGCGGAGCGGGAACGGACGGCGATCGCGCCGCGAGAGCCGTCAGGCGCCCGTGCCGCCGCCGCCCGGAACACCCGAGGCAGCGGAGATGATCTCGTCGATGATGCCGTACTCGCGGGCCTCCTCGGCGGTGAACCAGCGGTCGCGGTCACCGTCGCGGATGATGGTCTCCTCGGTCTGGCCGGTGTGCCGTGCGGTGATCTCGGCCATGCGCTTCTTGGTACGGAGCAGCTGCTCGGCCTGGATCTTGATGTCGGAGGCGGTGCCACCGAGGCCGGCGGAGCCCTGGTGCATGAGGATGTCGGTGTGCGGCAGCGCGAAGCGCTTGCCGGCGGTGCCACCGGTCAGCAGGAACTGTCCCATGGACGCGGCGAGGCCCATACCGATGGTGACCACGTCGTTCGGGATGTACTGCATGGTGTCGTAGACGGCCATGCCGGCCGTGACGGAACCACCGGGGCTGTTGATGTAGAGAAAGATGTCCTTCTCGGGCTCGGCCGCGAGGAGGAGGAGCTGCGCCGTGATCTTGTTGGCGATGTCGTCGTCGACCTGCTGGCCGAGGAAGATGATCCGCTCTCCGAGCAGCCGGCTGTAGACCTGGTCGCCGAGGCCACCACCGAGGGACGGCTCACCGGCGGCGTAAGGCATCAGATTCGTCACGTATACACCTGCTCGTCTCTGACGGCTGCGGCCGTCTCAGCGTCTTCGTACCGGGGACGGGATACTCCCCTGCCCTCGTATTCATGGACCCTAACGCGCTGGTCGGCGGGCGCCATCCCGCTTCCGTTGCTGTTCGCTGGGAGCGCAAGGTAAGGGCTGGTACGGGGCGCCGGGGGCGGGGCGCGGGGCCGTTCCGGCGGGTGTGGCCCGGACGCGGTGTGACCCGGGCGGGGCCCGGCGGACGGAGCGGGCCCCGGGCGCGGTGTCGCGTCCGGGGCCCGTCCTCGCGTTCACGGCGGTGCGACGACCGTGGTGTGTGCCGCCGCGATGCGTGTCACGGCGGTGTGTGCCACCTCGGGTGTCACTGGGTGCGTCGCGTCGCGGTGTGTTCGGTCACGACGCGCTCACCGCCGTCGGAGCGGGGCCGCTCAGCCCTCGTTCTTCTCGGCCTTGTCGGCCTTGGCCTCGGTGGCCCCGGCGTCGGCGGCCTCGCCCTTGTCCTCGGCCGCGGTCTCCTCGGCGGACGCCTCGGCCGTCTCGCCGGCCTCGGTCTCCTCCTCGTCGTCGCTCAGGTCGACCTCGGCACCGTTGGTGTCGACGACCTTCGCGGCTTCGACGACCACGGCGAGCGCCTTGCCGCGGGCGACCTCGCCGACGAGCATCGGCACCTGGCCGCCCTCGACCACGGCCTGGGCGAACTGGTCGGGGGACATGCCGGAGGACTGCGCACGCCGCATGAGGTGCTCGGTGAGCTCCTCCTGGCTGACGTTCAGCTTCTCCTTGTTGACCAGCTCGTCCAGGATGAACTGGGTCTTGATGCCCTTGACCGCCTGCTCCTCGGTCTCGGCGTCGAACTCCTCCTGCGTCTTGCCCTGGATCTCCAGGTACTTCGCGAGGTCGAGGCCCATCTGACCGAGCTGGTGGTGCTCCAGGTTGTGCTTACGGGTGTTGATCTCGTCCGCGAGCAGCTTCTCCGGGATCGGCACCTCGGCGAGCTTCAGCAGCTCGTCCAGGACGCGCTCCTGGGCCTGCGTGGCCTGGTCGTAGCGCTTGGAGTCCTCCAGGCGCCTGCGGCTGTCGGCCTTGAGCTCCTCCAGCGTGTCGAACTCGCTCGCCAGCTGGGCGAACTCGTCGTCCAGCTCGGGCAGCTCGCGCGCGGCGACCTGGGTGACCTTGACGGAGACCTCGGCGTTCTTGCCCTCGGCCGTGCCGCCCTTGAGCTCGGAGGTGAAGGTGGCCTCGCCGCCGGCCTCCAGGCCCGTGACGGCCTCGTCGATGCCGTCGAGCAGCTCGCCCGAGCCGATGGTGTACTGCACGCCGTCGGCGACGCCGTCGGGCAGCACCTCGCCGTCGACCTTGGCCTCCAGGTCGATCGTCACGACGTCGCCCTCGGCGGCGGCGCGCTCGACCGGGTTGGTGGAGGCGAAGCGGTCCCGGAGCTGCTCCAGGGACTTCTGGATCTCCTCGTCGGTGACGTCGATCGCGTCCACGGTCACCTCGATGCCGGAGTAGTCCGGGATCTCGATGGCCGGGCGGACGTCCACCTCGGCGGTGAAGGCCAGCAGTTCGCCGTCCTTGAGCTCGGTGATGTCGACCTCGGGCTGGCCGAGGACATTGAGCTCACCCTCGTTGACCGCGTCGGTGTAGAACTTCGGGAGGGCGTCGTTGACGGCCTCCTCCAGCACCGCGCCACGCCCGAACCGCTGGTCGATGACGCGCGCCGGGACCTTGCCCTTGCGGAAGCCCTTCACCGTGACCTGCTGGTTGATCTTCTTGTACGCCGCGTCGAGGCTGTCCTTGAGCTCCTCGAAGGGCACCTCGACAGTGAGCCGAACCCGGGTCGGGTTCAGGGTCTCCACGGCGCTCTTCACGGTTGGGTCTCCTTGGTGGCTGATTCTTGGGTTCTGCCGGCCGCCGCCCAGCGGCGGCCCAGCGGATCGGCCCGGCTCTTCAGAGACTCCTCGGAACACACGGGCACGCAGCTTGCATAGTAACCGCAAGCGCTGACAGCCCCACAACGCGATCTTGACTGATGGTCGGGGTGGCCGGATTCGAACCGACGACCTTCCGCTCCCAAAGCGGACGCGCTACCAAGCTGCGCCACACCCCGTCGGTGCGACACGTAGGGTACATGCCCGCGGGCACGGCGTCGGCCTCTCTTCGAACGGTCCTCACACGGCACTCACACGCGGGGGCTTCCGCGAGGGCTCGGCAGAGGGCCCGACCGAGGGCGACGCGTGGGCGGCGCCGGAGGGGTGTGCGGCGCACGGCCGGGACCCGCTACGATGTGAGCCGTGCCGGGGGCGTAGCGCCCGTGGCACGCTCCGTGCGGGCGTAGCTCAATGGTAGAGCCCTAGTCTTCCAAACTAGCTACGCGGGTTCGATTCCCGTCGCCCGCTCCAGCGGATCCGGGCCCGGCCCGTGCGCGTACGCCTACGCCACGGACCGGGCCCGAGTCGTCTCATCGGCCGACCAGCTCGTACGGCCTATGACGTCAGAAGCTGATCTGGTTGATCGTTTCCGCCAGCGAGTTGAGGAACCGTTGCACCGACGGGGCGATGTTGGTGGACGCGAGGAAGAAGCCGAAGAGGATCGCGACGATCGCGGGACCGGCCTTGAGCGAGCCTCCGCGGATCAGCACCACCATGATGACCGCCAACAGAACCACCACAGACAGTGAAATGGCCACAACTGATCACACCCTCGGTCGGTCCGCTCTCGCCTGCGGCAGGAAGGCACGACTCCGGACGCCCCCCGCTCGGACCATCGTGCCACCAACGTCCGCGCAGGTGTGGGGCGGTGACGAACTATCGCCGCCGGGTTCGCGCCATCACCGCGCCCGCGTGTCGTGCGCGGCGCTGCCGCGCCACACCGTACGACATATCCCGGGAATGAATACGGAAGCGAATTCGAACCACACCTTCCAAAGGGCGCACATTTTGTTCACAGGATATTCCGCAGGGCATTCACAGCACGGTCGACCGGTGATCACGCATTCACGCCCACCCTGGCGATATGCCCTATATAACCATGATTAATTGGGGCATATCACCCGGTGTCGGCGGATGGATTTTTGGTAAACCCCGGCCGACCGGGAGATTTTCGAATTCGGCGAGGCGCCGCTAGGGTGCCTCAAATGTTGCAGGCGCCCCATGGATACGAGACGTCTCCGCTCGCCACCGCCGAAGCCCCGGAGTCCACAGCTGCCACCAGCGCCGGCGCGGTGGCCGACACGCCGACACCGGCCGGCCGGCCGACGGGTGCGGACACCGCCGACCGGCCCCCGGTGTCCGGCAAGCCGGACACGAAGCGGGACCCGTTCTTCGACAACGCCAAGTTCCTGGCGATCGTCCTCGTGGCCATGGCGCACGCCTGGGAACCGGTCATGGACGGCAGCCGGGCCACCAAGGCGCTGTACATGTTCGTGTACGCCTTCCACATGCCGGCCTTCATCGTCGTCTCCGGCTACTTCTCCCGGAACTTCACCGCGAGCCCGCGCCAGATCAAGCGCCTGGTGACCGGCGTCGCCGTGCCGTACGTCGTCTTCGAGACGGCCTACTCGCTCTTCAAGCGGTACGCGGACGACACCCCCGGCCATCCGATCAGCCTGCTCGACCCCTTCTACCTCACCTGGTTCCTGGCCGCGCTGTTCATCTGGCGGCTGACCACGCCGCTGTGGCGCTCCCTGCGCCACCCGCTCGCGGTCGCGCTCGTCGTGGCCTGCCTGGCCTCGGTGAGCCCGAGCATCGGCGACGACCTCGACCTCCAGCGCACCCTCCAGTTCGCGCCGTACTTCGTTGTGGGGCTGTGCCTGAAGCCCGAGCACTTCCAGATGGTCCGGCGCCGGGAGGCGCGGCTGCTGGCGGTGCCGCTGCTCGCGGGCGCGCTGGCGTTCTCGTACTGGGCGGCGGCCGAGATGCGCAACGGGTGGTTCTACCACAGCTACAGCGCGCAGGAACTGGACAGCGCGTGGTGGGTCGGGCCGGTGATGCAGTTCGCGCTCTTCGGCTGCTCGATGCTGCTCACCGCCGCGTTCCTGGCCCTGGTGCCACGGCGGCGGACCTGGTTCACCGTGCTGGGCGCGGGCACGATCTGCGGCTACCTGCTGCACGGCTTCCTGCTCAAGGGCGCGACGTACGCCGGCGTCTTCGAGACCTACCCGTGGCTCTCGGATCCGCTCGGCGAGATCGCGCTGACCCTCGTGGCCGGCGTCGCGGTCACCGCGCTGTGCACGCCTCCCGTGCGACGGCTGCTGCGCTGCGTGACGGAACCGGACATGAACTGGGCGTTCCGGCGCGACAAGACCGCTCCCGCCCGCGACTGAACCGCGTTCCCCACCTCGACCGGACCTCGACCGAACGGTCCGGAAACCGGCCTCCAGGGCGCCCCGCCGAACTCGGCGGGGCGCCCCTTTGCCGTGCCTCCGCCTCGTGGCCGTCGGGGCCGCCCATGACGCCGCCCACGGGGCCCCTCGCGCGCGGGCCGGACCGCCCCGCATATCCTTTGGTAAACTAATTACTGACGATTCCTTGACGCTTTCTTTTACAAGATGATGGAGGAACGATCCCATCGGACACGCAGAGACCCTCATAGCCATGGGCGGCGCCTTCCTGGCCGCCGCCGTACTCGCCCGGCTCGGCAACAGGATCGAGCTGCCCACGATTCCCCTGTTCATGCTGGCCGGGATCCTCCTCGGCCCCCACACCCCCGGCCTCGTGCTGGTCTCCGACCCGCACGACCTGGAGATGCTGTCGGCGCTCGGCCTCGTGCTGCTGCTCTTCTACCTGGGGCTCGAGTTCCACCTGGACGACCTCAAGGAGGGCGGCCGGAAGATGGCCCTCGCCGGCGGGGCGTATCTCGCGCTCAACGTCGGCGCCGGGCTGGCCTTCGGCTTCGCGATGGGCTGGGGCACGTCCGAGGCGCTGGTGCTCGCCGGAGTGCTCGGCATCTCCTCGTCCGCGATCGTGACGAAGGTCCTGGTCGACCTCGGCCGCATCGGCAACCCCGAGACGAAACCGATCCTCGGCATCATCGTGGTCGAGGACATCTTCCTGGCCCTCTACCTGGCCGCGCTGCAACCGATCCTGTCGGGCGCGGACAGCCTCTCCGCCGCGCTGATGGACGGCGGCAAGGCGTTCGGCTTCCTGCTGCTGCTCGCGCTCGCCGCGCGGTACGGGACCCGGGTCGTGGGCCGGTTCATCGCCACCAGGGACGACGAGCTGCTCGTCATCTCGTTCCTCGGCATCGCCGTCTTCGTCGCGGGTGTCTCCGAGTGGTTCGGAGTGGCGGATGCCATCGGCGCGTTCATGGTCGGTCTGATGCTGGGCGGTACGACCTCGGGCGACCGGATCCGCAAGCTCGTGCATCCGCTGCGGGACGCGTTCGGCGCGATCTTCTTCTTCGCCTTCGGTCTTTCGATCAACCCGGGCGACCTGCCGACCGTGCTCTGGCCGGTGCTCGTGGCCGCCGTCATCACCCTGGTGATGAACGTCGCGGCGGGGCTGTCGGCCGCCAAGATCTTCGGCTTCGGGGCACTGCCCGCGGCCAACATCTCGACCACGCTGCTGGCCCGGGGCGAGTTCGCGCTCATCCTCGCCACGATGGCGGCGGGCGCGGGCCTCGATCCACGGCTCGCGCCGTTCATCGCGGGCTACGTCCTGGTCCTGGCCGTCCTCGGCCCGCTGGCCGCCGGCCGGTCGCACTGGCTCGCCCGGATCCTGCCGGGCGGCAAGGACGGAGGCGACGGGCCCACAGGCGGTGAGCCGACGCGAGAGGCCGCCTCCACCGCATGACCGCAGCCGCCTTACGTAGGTACGACGCGCACGACGCGCGTGACGCTCCACCGCACGGCACGCGAACAGCCGCGGCGCCCCGCTCGTCAGGCCGACGACCGGGGCGCCGCGGCTGTCGGGGTGCGGAGGGCCGCCGGTACGGGGGGCCGCCGGTCAGGGTTCGCGGCTGAACAGAGTTCATGGCCGATCAGCCTTCACGGGCTGAACAGGGTTCGCGGCCGGTCAGGGTTCGCGGCAGATCAGCAGGAGGGCGCGGTCGTCGTTCACGTCCTTCGCCACCGCCTCGATCAGATGCCAGGCCGCGCCCTCGAACCCCGGCGCGACATAGCGGTCCGCCTCGCCGGTGAGCCGGTCGATGCCCTCGCCCAGATCCCGTCCGGGCGCCTCGACCAGGCCGTCCGTGAAGAGCATCAGCACGTCCCCCGGGCACAGCGAGCCCTTGACCGGGTCGAACTGCGCGCCGTCGTACACGCCGAGCAGCGGCCCCTCGCCGGACTTCTCCTCCCAGCGCCCACTGCCCGCGTGCAGTTGGAGGGCGGGCAGATGGCCCGCCGAGAGCAACTCGTAGTCGCCGGACTCCAGGTCGAGCACCAGGTGGATGGAGGTGGCGAAGCCCTCGTCCCAGTCCTGGCGGAGCAGATAGCCGTTGGCCGCGGGCAGGAAGTTGTGCGGGGGAAGCGAGCCCAGGAGACCTCCGAAGGCACCGGACAGCAGCAGGGCGCGGGAGCCCGCGTCCATGCCCTTGCCGGAGACGTCGGTCAGGACGACCTCCAGGGTCCGGCCGCCGTTCGTCCGGGCCGCCACGACGAAGTCGCCGGAGAAGGACTGGCCGCCGGCCGGGCGCAGGGCCATCTCCTGGTGCCAGCCCTGCGGCAGCCGGGGCAGCGCGCTCTGCACCCTGATGCGTTCACGCAGGTCGAAGAGCATCGTGCCGCCACGCCGCCAGGGCACTCCGACCCTCGCCCTGAACTGGGCGATCAGTAGCCCGAACAGCCCGCAGGCGGCCACCACCAGCACCGTGCCGGGCGTGACGCGGCCCGGCCCGTCCGGGTACGGGCCCAGGACCATGGACTCGACGATCAGCGCGGCGGCCGCCGCCGCGTACAGGCTGAGCAGGCTGGCGGGCCGCAGCAGCAGCCCGCCCGCCACGATGGGCAGGACGAGCGCGGAGGGCGCGCACCACATCGGCAGCGCGATCGTCGCCAGCGCGATGGCCGGGACCGTGAGCAGCAGTCCGGCGAGCGCGATCCAGTCGGAGCCGTCGCCACGGAAGTAGTCGACGCCCGATTTGCGCACGCTGTTGCGGACCCGGTGCAGCGTCATGCGCATCCGGGCCGAGTACGAATCCGCTCCCGCGACACCAGCCATTGCCCTTGGACTTTACCGAGCCCGAGGGGTGCCGTGCAGAGGGACCCCTGTGACATTGCGTTCGAAACCGGGTCGCTTCGTCAACGGACGCTTGATACTGATGGCATATGACCACTGAAACGCGCATTCTCGGCCGTGCCGACTGGGACCGCTGGTACGCATCGTTGGAACTCGCGTTCGGCGGAGTCACCGAGCCGCCGGAGGAACGCTCACTGTACGAGGCGCTGACGGAGCACGAGCGCTCGATCGGCGTCTGGGACGGCGGCCAATGCGTCGGCACGGCGGGGGCGTTCAGCTTCCGGCTCACCGTGCCGGGCGGCGCGTCGGTGCCCGCGGCGGGGGTCACGATGGTGAGCGTGGCGGCGACCCACCGCAGGCGGGGACTGCTCACGTCGATGATGCGGCGCCAACTGGACGACATTCGTTCGTGGGATGAACCGCTCGCTCTGTTGACGGCCTCCGAACCGGCGATCTACGGGCGGTACGGCTACGGCGCGGCGACCCAGCAGCTGTTGCTGCGGATCGACACCTCCCAGGTGCGGCTCTCCGTGCCGGACGGGAGGGGTGGCGACGGCGACGCCGACGGCACCGACGAGGTGAGCCTGCGCCTGGCGACGCCGCACGAACCGGCCGTGCTGGAGGCGTGCGAGGCCGTGTACGCCGCGCACGTAGCCGGCCGGCCCGGAATGCTCGCCCGGCGGCCCGGCTGGGAGCGGTTGCCCGTGGTCGACGGGAAGCGGGAGAAGGACGGGATGTCGCCCCTCCAGTGCGTCCTGGCCGAGCGGCGGGGCGAGGTGGTGGGGTTCACGCGCTACCGCGTCAAGCCGGAATGGGAGGAGGCGGGCCCCAAGGGCACGGTCCACGTGTCGGACCTCTACGGGCTCGACCCGCGGGCGTACGCGGCGCTCTGGCGCCACCTGGCCGGGATCGACCTGACGTCGACGGTCGTGGTGCGCGACCTGCCGGTCGACGCGCCGGTCCAGCACCTGGTGTCCGACATCCGCCGGTGCGAGCCGCGGCTGCGGGACTCGCTGTACGTCCGGCTGGTGGAGGTCGGGGCCGCGCTCCAGGCCCGTACGTACCGGACGCCGGTGGACGTGGTGCTGGAGGTCGAGGACTCCTTCTGCCCCTGGAACGAGGGGCGGTGGCGGCTGTGCGGCGACCCCAAGGGCGCGTCCTGCGAGCGCACGGCCGACCAGCCCGATCTGCGGCTCTCGGTCAACGAGTTGGGCACCGCCTATCTGGGCGGGGTGTCGCTGACCGCGCTCGCGGGCGCGGGCCGGGTGCGGGAGCTGCGGCCGGGCGCGCTGGCGGAGGCGTCGACGGCGTTCGGGTCGGATGTCGCGCCGTGGCTGCCGCACGGGTTCTGATGGGGCCGGGTCCCGGTTCGGTTCCGGGGCCGGGTCCCGGTTCGGTTCCGGGGCCGGTTCGGTTCCGGGGCCGGTGACGGGCCCCGGGCCATGGCCTCTCAGCGTCGCTGGCAGGCGGGGCACCAGAAGAGGTTGCGGGCGGCGAGGGGCGCCGTACGGATCTCCGTGCCGCACAGGTGACACGGCATCCGTGCCCGCCGGTAGACGTAGACCTCGCCGCCGTGGTCGTCCACGCGCGGCGGGCGGCCCATGGCCTCCGGCGTGTGCTCGGGCCGGACGGTGTCGATCCGGTTGTTCCGCACGCCCTCGCGCATCAGGGCGACCAGGTCCGCCCAGATGCTCTCCCACTCGGCGCGGGTCAGGTCCCTGCCGGCCCGGTACGGGTCGATGCCGTGCCGGAAGAGGACCTCGGCGCGGTAGACGTTGCCGACACCCGCGATGACCTTCTGGTCCATCAGCAGGGCGGCGACGGTCGTACGGGACCGGGAGATCCGCGCCCACGCCTTCTCCCCGTCGTCCTCGGGGCGCAGGGGGTCCGGGCCGAGCCGGTCGTGTATCGCCTGCTTCTCGGGCCCGCCGACCAGGGCGCAGGTGGTGGGGCCGCGCAGGTCGGCGTAGTGCTCGTCGTTGAGCAGCCGGAGGCGGACGGTGTCGGTGGGCGGCGGGGCCGGGGCCGTACCGAAACCGAGCTTGCCGAAGAGGCCGAGGTGGACATGGACCCAGTCGTCGGCACCGAAGCCGAGGAAGAGGTGCTTGCCGTGGGCGTCGACGTCGGCGAGGACCCGGCCGTCGAGCAGCGCGGCACTGTCGGCGAACTTGCCCTGCGGGCTGCTGACCCGGGCGGGGCGGCCGCCGAAGCGGACGAAGTGGTCCTCGGCCAGGCGGTGGATGGTATGCCCTTCGGGCACGCTGGTTCGTCCCTCTCTTTTTTGAGGCTCGGTTCGCCTCCGGGGCGCTCGCTGTACCCATCAGCGGCCTCCGGCCGCGGGCACTGTCGACGGTCGACCGTGCCCGGCTCCTCGTTCCTCGGAGCCTCCGCCCACGCGGCGGAGCCGCATATCGAGCACAGCCGCCCGAGTACGGGGTCTTGAGGAAGACCTCCACGAAGGAGACCAGTTCGTCGAGGGTGTGCATACGGCCGCCGACCGAGATGACGTTCGCGTTGTTGTGCTCGCGGCCCAGCGCCGCCGTCTCCTGGCTCCAGGCCAGGATCGCCCGGACGCCCTTGACCTTGTTCGCCGCGATCTGCTCGCCGTTGCCGGAGCCGCCGATCACGATGCCCAGGCTCTCCGGGTCCGCGGCCGTGCGCTCCGCCGCGCGCAGGCAGAAGGGCGGGTAGTCGTCCTGGGCGTCGTAGACGTGCGGGCCGCAGTCGACGGGCTCATGACCCTGCTCTGTGAGCCAGGTCACCAGGTGGTTCTTCAGTTCGAAGCCGGCGTGGTCGGAGCCGAGGTAAACGCGCATGGGCCGAAGTCTGACACGTGCGGTGTGCGCGGCGCCCGGTTGGGTATCGAAGAGCGGGTCAGGATCGCGCGGCGCAGCTACCTCTTCGTGCGCAACCGCCCCCTGGGTAAAGAAACGGAATATACCCTTCCGATTTTCGGGGAGCGGGCGCTTCAATGCCGGGAACCGCCTGTGGGCGGACTCGAACGTAAGGACTCCTGCATGACCTCCGTGCTTCCTCCCGCTCCGAGCGGCGGACACCCCGCCGGGGCCGGGGATCCGCACTCCCCGGACGGGCTCCAGGCCGGTCTCAAGAACCGCCATCTGTCGATGATCGCGATCGGCGGGGTGATCGGTGCCGGGCTGTTCGTCGGTTCCAGCGCCGGTATCGCCGCCGCCGGGCCGGCCATCCTGCTCTCGTACGCCCTGGTCGGCGCCATGGTCGTACTGGTGATGCGGATGCTGGGCGAGATGGCCGCGGCCCAGCCGACCTCCGGCTCCTTCTCCGCCTACGCCGACCGGGCGCTGGGGCGCTGGGCCGGGTTCTCGATCGGCTGGCTGTACTGGTTCTTCTGGGTCGTGGTGCTGGCGGTGGAGGCGACCGCGGGCGCGCAGATCCTGGAGGGCTGGATCCCGGCCGTGCCGCAGTGGGGCTGGGCGCTGATCGTGATGGTCGTGCTGACCGCGACGAACCTGGCGTCGGTGGCGTCGTACGGCGAATTCGAGTTCTGGTTCGCCGGGATCAAGGTCGTGGCGATCGCCGGGTTCGTGGTGATAGGCCTGCTGGCCGTGTTCGGGGTGCTGCCCGGGTCGGACAACCCGGGCGCGGGTTTCGCGCACCTCACGGACACGGGCGGCTTCTTCCCGAAGGGGCCGGGAGCGATCCTCACCGGCATTCTGATGGTCGTCTTCTCGTTCATGGGCAGCGAGATCGTCACGCTCGCCGCCGGGGAGTCCGCGAACCCGCAGCGTGCCGTCTCCAAGGCGACCAACAGCGTGATCTGGCGGATCGCGGTCTTCTACCTGGGCTCGATCTTCGTCGTGCTGACGCTGCTGCCGTGGAACGACGCGTCGATCATCAAGGACGGCTCGTACGTGGCCTCGCTGAACTCGATCGGGATCCCGCACGCCGGGCAGGTCATGAACGTGATCGTCCTGACGGCCGTGCTGTCCTGTCTGAACTCCGGCCTCTACACGGCCTCCCGGATGGCCTTCTCGCTCGGGCGGCGCGGCGACGCGCCCGCCGCCTTCGCCCGGACCAACGGCCGGGGCGTGCCGCAGGCGGCGATCCTGTCGTCCGTCCTGTTCGGCTTCGTCGCCGTCTTCTTCAACTACAAGTGGCCGGACACGGTCTTCGCGTTCCTGCTGAACTCGTCGGGCGCGGTGGCGCTGTTCGTCTGGCTCGTCATCTGTTTCACCCAGCTGAGGATGCGCGGGATCATCCTGCGGGAGGCGCCGGAGAAGCTGGTCGTACGGATGTGGCTCTTCCCGTACCTGACCTGGGCGACGATCGCGATGATCTCGTTCGTGCTGGTCTACATGCTCACCGACGACGCCGGGCGCGAGCAGGTACTGCTGTCGCTGCTGGTGGCGGCGTTCGTGGTGGCGATCGCGCTGGCGCGGGAAACGGTCCACCGGCGGCGGGGCGGCGGCGCGAAGGGTGCCGCCGGGGTCTCCGCGGCCGGCGGCGCGGGCTCCGGTGAGCCGGCGCCGGGCCAGGTCGGCACCGCGCGCTCCGCCGGGCCGGAGGACCGCATCAGCACCTGACACCTGACAGTGAGGCTCTTCCCTCGCGCCCGTTGTTTCCAGGGCGAGGGAAGAGCCTCGTCTCATGTACGTCCGTCAGCCGCGGCGTCCGGCGAGTTTCCAGGCCGCGGGCAGCGCGCCCATCGCCAGTGCGGCCTTGAGCGCGTCCCCCAGCAGGAACGGGACCAGACCGGCGGCCACGGCGGCGCTCAGCGACATCCCGCTGCTCAGCGCCAGGTACGGGACACCGACCGCGTAGGTGACCGCCGAGCCCACGGCCATCGTCCCGGCCGTACGGAGCACGGAACGGTCGCCGCCCCGGCGGGCCAGCGCGCCCACCACCGTGGCCGCGAGCAGCATGCCCAGTACATAGCCGAAGGAGGCGCCGCCGGGTCCGGACGAACCCGCGGAGAACCAGGGCATCCCGGCCATCCCGACCACGGTGTAGACGGCCAGCGAGAGGAAGCCGCGGCGGGCGCCGAGGGCGGTGCCGACGAGCAGGGCGGCGAAGGTCTGCCCGGTGACCGGGACGGGGGAACCCGGGACGGGCACGGACACCTGTGCCGCGAGGCCGGTGAGTACGGCGCCGCCGAGAACCAGGGCGATGTCCCTCGTACGGGTGGCGGGGAGCAGATCGGCGAGGACCGCTCCGGAACGGGGGGCTGCGGCGGCAGTGGCCATGGGGACTCCGCGGTCGTGAGGGCGTTCGGACAGATCGACGATAGCCGACGGCATCCGGGTCGAACACCGTCACTCGTCCACAAACCGGAGGTGAGGGCGTTGTCAGGGGTGTGACAAAGCCCGCGTGACCCCCGGGGCTCGGCGACGCGGACCCGGGCTCGGGTGACGCGCCCCACAGTGATCTGTTGCTGCTAGCGTGCACTTGCATAGAATGCGCAATAAGACACGGAGGGCTCGGAGACCCATGGCCACCTACACGCTTCCTGAACTTCCGTACGACTACACGGCGCTCGAGCCGGTCATCGACCCGCAGATCGTCGAGCTGCACCACGACAAGCACCACGCGGCCTATGTGAAGGGGGCCAACGACACCCTCGAACAGCTGGCGGAAGCCCGTGACAAGGGGTCGTGGGGATCGATCAACGGGCTGGAGAAGAACCTGGCGTTCCATCTCTCCGGCCACATCCTGCACTCGATCTACTGGCACAACATGACCGGTGACGGCGGCGGCGAGCCGCTGGCGGAGGACGGCGTGGGGGAGCTGGCGGACGCGATCGCCGAGTCGTTCGGATCGTTCGCCGGCTTCAAGGCCCAGCTGACCAAGGCGGCGGCGACCACCCAGGGCTCCGGCTGGGGCGTCCTCGCGTACGAACCGGTGAGCGGGCGGCTGATCGTCGAGCAGGTCTACGACCACCAGGGCAACGTCGGCCAGGGCTCGGTCCCGATCCTGGTCTTCGACGCCTGGGAGCACGCCTTCTACCTCCAGTACAAGAACCAGAAGGTGGACTTCATCGAGGCGATGTGGCGGGTCGTCAACTGGCAGGACGTGGCCAAGCGCCACACCGCCGCGAAGCAGCGGGCGAACAATCTGCTGCTCGCCCCTTGAGCGCGTGAGCCTCCTCCGGAGGCGCCCGGCTCGGGAGGCATGGAGATCGTCCTGCTCGTGATCGTCTTCTCAACCTTCACCAGCAGGCCGGCAGGGAGAAGGACCCCTGCGAGGACGTGACTCGCGGGGGTCCTTCTGTCGTGCGCCGGGGGCGGGCGTGACCGGCCCGTGATGTCGTGCGCCGGGGCCGGGCGTCGTCCCCCGGTCCGGACGTGCCGTACGCGAGGATCAGTCGAAGCTGGGGGCCGCCGTCCTCGTGCGCTTGATCTCGTAGAAGCCGGGGATCGAGGCGACCATCAGCGTGCCGTCCCAGAGCTTCGCCGCCTCCTCGCCCTTCGGGGCGGGGGTGACGACCGGGCCGAAGAAGGCGATCTGCTCGCCGTCCGCGCCGGGGACGGCGATCACGGGCGTGCCGACCTCCTGGCCCACCTTGTCGATGCCCTCCTTGTGGGAGGCGCGCAGCTCGGTGTCGTACGTGTCGGAATCGGCGTACTCGATCAGGCCGGCGGGCAGGCCCACGTCCGCCAGGGCGCCGGCGATCGCCTCGCGGCTGCTGCCCTCGCCCCGGTTATGGAAGCGGGTGCCGAGGGCCGTGTAGAGCGGGCCCACGATCTCGTCACCGTGGAGCTGCTGGGCGGCGACGACCACGCGCACCGGTCCCCATGACGGGCCGCCCGGGCGCATCCTCTCCGCGTACTCCGGGGGCAGGGTGTCCAGCTTGTCCTCGTTGAGCACGGCGAGGCTCATCACGTGCCAGCGCACCTCGATGTCACGGACCTTCTCCACCTCCAGCACCCAGCGGGAGGTCAGCCAGGCCCAGGGGCACAGCGGGTCGAACCAGAAGTCGACCGGGGTCTTCTCGGACATGTCTCTCCTCAATCATGGCTGTAGCTCGGCACGGACCGGTATCGCCGGGGGCGACGCCGCGTCCGCCGCGACCGACGGGTCGGTCACGGCGCGTCGCACACCCGCGTAGCGGAGAACGTGCCGGGCGATCCAGGGCATTCCCGCTCCGGGTCCGGCGAATGCCACGTGTCGGTGGGGCGTGCGAGGATCGGTTCCGGTCCGCGGCCGACCACCGGCCGGACAGGATCCAGCTGCGACGAGCCACAGAGGCCACAGAGGAGTGACCGTGCCCGGTGAGAATCTCTCCCGCGACGAGGCCCGC
This sequence comes from Streptomyces sp. NRRL F-5135, assembly GCF_000719775.1. Classification (GTDB taxonomy): domain Bacteria; phylum Actinomycetota; class Actinomycetes; order Streptomycetales; family Streptomycetaceae; genus Streptomyces; species Streptomyces hebeiensis. The sequence continues at coordinate 71,803 of NZ_JOHR01000009.1, forward strand.
GAGCGGGCGGTACTGCTGTCCGTCGACGGGTACGACGTCGCTCTCGACCTGCGCTCGGCGGTCGGTGCCGGGCCGGAAGTCGGTGCCGGGCCGGAAGGGGACGAGCCGGAAGCCGGCGGGCCGGACGGTGACCGGCCGCGCACGTTCCGCTCGGTCACGACGATCCGGTTCCGCTGCGCCGAGCCGGGGGCGTCGACCTTCGCGGACCTGATCGCGCCCGAGGTGAGCGCGGTGACGCTGAACGGGGCGGAGCTGGACCCGGCCGCCGTCTTCGACGGCTCGCGGATCGCGCTGGCCGGCCTGTCGGCGGAGAACGTGCTGGTGGTGGACGCCCGGTGCGCGTACAGCCGGACCGGCGAGGGCCTGCACCGCTTCGTCGACCCCGAGGACGGCGAGGTCTACCTCTACACGCAGTACGAGCCGGCCGACGCGCGGCGGGTGTTCGCCAACTTCGAGCAGCCCGACCTGAAGGCGCCGTACACGTTCTCGGTGACCGCGCCGGACGGCTGGACGGTGCTCAGCAACGGCACCGCCGCGCGGGTCGAGCCGTCGGGCGCCGACGACGGGTGCTCGACCACGCGCTTCGCGCCGACGGAGCCGATCTCCACGTACATCACCGCCGTCGTGGCGGGGCCGTACCACTACGTGCGCGACCACTACAGCCGTGCGCTGCCGGACGGCACGACGCTGGAGATCCCGCTGGGCGCGCTCTGCCGCAAGGGGCTGGCCCGGTACTTCGACGCGGACGACGTCTTCGAGATCACCAAGCAGGGGCTGGACTTCTTCCACGACCGCTTCGACTACCCGTACCCCTTCGGGAAGTACGACCAGGCGTTCGTGCCCGAGTACAACCTGGGCGCGATGGAGAACCCGGGCCTGGTGACCTTCCGGGAGGAGTACATCTTCCGCGGTTACGTGACCCGCGCGTCCTACGAGCGCCGGGCGAACGTCATCCTGCACGAGATGGCGCACATGTGGTTCGGCGACCTGGTCACCATGGAGTGGTGGGACGACCTCTGGCTGAAGGAGTCCTTCGCGGACTTCATGGGCACGTTCTCGATGGTGGGGGCCACCCGCTTCACCGACGGCTGGACCACCTTCGCCAACAACCGCAAGGCGTGGGCCTACCGCGCCGACCAGCTGCCGTCCACGCACCCGGTCACGGCCGACATCCGTGACCTGGAGGACGCCAAGCTGAACTTCGACGGGATCACCTACGCCAAGGGCGCGTCCGTGCTCAAGCAGCTGGTCGCGTACGTGGGCGAGGAGGCGTTCCTGGAGGGCGCGCGGCGCTACTTCAAGCGGCACGCGTACGGCAACACCCGGCTGGACGACCTGCTCTCGGTGCTGGCGGAGACCTCCGGGCGGGACATGTCGGGCTGGGCGCGCTCCTGGCTCCAGACGGCCGGGCTCAACTCCCTCACCCCGCGGGCCGCCTACGGGGCGGACGGGCGCGTCACGGAACTGGCCATCCTCCAGGAGGCGTCCGCGACCCATCCCGAACTGCGCCCCCACCGGGTCGCGGTCGGGCTCTACCGGCGCACCGCGGGCGGGGGCGGACTGGCGCGGTACGCCCGTGCCGAGGTGGACGTCGACGGGGCGCGCACGGTCGTCACGGAGCTGGCCGGGGCCGAGCGGCCCGACCTGATCCTGGTCAACGACGAGGACCTGACGTACTGCAAGGCGCGCTTCGACGCCGGCTCGCTGGAGACCGTGCGGTCGCACCTGGGCGACCTCGCCGACCCGCTCGCCCGCGCCTTGTGCTGGTCCGCGCTGTGGAACATGACGCGGGACGCGCTGCTGCCGGCCAGGGAGTTCATCGACACGGTGATCGCCCACGCGGGCCGGGAGACGGACGTGGGTGTGCTCCAGACGCTGCACGCCTGGGCGAGGACGGCGCTGCACCGCTACACCGCGCCCGACCGGCGGGAGCACGGCGCCCGGCTGCTGGCCGGGAGCGCGCTGGCCCGGCTGCGGGAGGCCGAGCCGGGCAGTGAGCACCAGCTGACGTGGGCCCGTTTCTTCGCCTCGGCCGCCGCGTCGGACGAGGACTTCCGGCTGCTGCGGGGCCTCCTCGACGGCACGGACAAGATCGACGGGCTCACGGTCGACCAGGAGTTGCGGTGGACCTTCCTGGAGCCGCTGGCGGCGCGCGGGCTGGCCGACGAGGCGGCGATCGCGGCGGAACTGGCCCTGGACAACACGGCGTCGGGCAAGCGCCACCAGACGCGCTGCCTGGCGGCCCGGCCGTCGGCGGCCGTCAAGGCGCAGGTCTGGGCCCAGGTCGTGGAGTCGGACGCGCTGTCGAACGCGCTGGTGGGGGCGTCGATCGCGGGCTTCGCGCAGCCGGACCAGCGGGAGCTGCTCGCGCCGTACGCCGCGCGGTACTTCGAGGTGATCGAGCGGGTGTGGACGGAGCGGTCCATCCAGATCGGGATGGATGTGGTCCGGGGCATGTTCCCCGAACTCCAGGGCGACCGCTCGACGCTGGAGGCGTCGACGGCCTGGCTCGACGCCCACCCGCACGCGGCGCCGGCGCTGCGCAGGCTGGTACTGGAGGCGACGGACGACCTGGCGCGCGTGCTGCGCGGACAGGAGTGCGACCGGGCGGCGGCGGGCTGACGGATTCCGGGTGCCCGGCGGGTGGTTCCGGCCGCCCGGGTGAGTCGGATTTCGGCCGCCGCGCGCCGGGATCCGTTCGGCGCCGGCCGGCGCCGAACGGGCGCCACGCCGCGTACGAGCAGGTGACAGGGGTCCGACCGGGTGAAAGATGGTTGGCCGGGCGCCGGGAGGGGGATCCTGATCGGCGCTCGAACGCCCGTACTTTAGGGCGGTGTTGTCCGGTTTTGTCGACGAATTCGTAACAGGGGTTAGATGCCTGGTGAGGCTGGGGGAGATCACCGGACATGAACAACGACGCCCCCACTTCCCCCCACCTGCTCGGCGAACTCACCGGCGAGACGGGTGCGCGGGTCTACTCGCTCGCGCGGCTGCGCGAGCACGGTGTGCCGGCCGGCCGGGTCGCCGCGCGGTGCCGGCCCGGCGGCCCCTGGCAGCAACTGCTGCCGGGGGTCTACCTGTTGCACGCGGGCCTGCCGACGAGTGAGGAACGGCTGCGCGCGGTGCTGCTGTACGCGGGGCGGGCCGAACCGGCGCCGGTCCCGGCCCAGCCCTCGCCGTCCGGGGCGGACGGGGCCGGCGGGACGGCCGGGGCCGGGGTGGCGGCTTCGGCGGGCGGACCGGTGATGATCACGGGGCTCGCGGCGCTGGCGCTGCACGGCTTCTCGGCCACTCCCCCGCTGTCCTCGCTGCACCGGATCGACGTCCTGGTGCCGCGCACCCGGCGGCTGCGTTCCACGGGCTGCGCCCGTATCGTCCGCGCACGCGCGCTGCCCCGGCCCGAGCCCATCGGCGGGGTTCCGGTAGCGCCGGTGGTACGGGCGGTGGCCGACGCCGTCGCGGACCTGTCTGAGGCGGGCCCGGTGGTCACGCTGCTGACGGAGGCGGTACGCGGCGGGCACTGCGAACCGGCCGCGGTGGTCCGGGAGCTGCACCAGTCAGGACTGCTGGTGCGCCCGCACGTGGTGGCCGCGGTCGACACGCTGCTCGCGGAGGGACGGACGCTGGCCGAGGCGCGGCTGTACGAGATGGTGCGCGCCCACGGGCTGCCGGAGCCGCTGTGGAACGTCGACCTGAGGCTGCCGGGCGGGCCCGGCCTGGGCGCGGTGGACGCGTACTGGCCCGAGCAGGCCGTCGCGGTGGAGCTGGACACCCGGGCCCCGCACCCGGGCGTCCACTCGCGTACGGAGCCCACGGCGGGGCCGGATGACGAGGAGGCCCGGTGGTCGGCGACGGCCCGCAAGCGCGAGCACCTGGAACGCCTCGGCATCACGGTCGTCCATCTGACGCCGGCGAAGCTGCGGGAGTCGCCGGAGCAGCAGGCGACGGTGGTCCGTACGGCCCTGACGGCGGCGGAGGACCGGGACCCGGCGGCGTACGTGACCGTCCTCCCCCGGTGACCGGTGCGGCCCGGCGGCGTTCCGCGTGACCGCGCGGGGCGGGGTCCTGCCCGGCCGGCCCCCGGGCCGGCCCAGGCCGCCCCCGGCCGTACGGCGGCTCTACGGCGTATGGCTCCACGGGCATACGCCGGGGCCCGGACGCCACGGCCGGTGGCTTCCCGGTGGCCGGGTCACCGGGCCCGGGTGGGCGGCGCCCCCACCCGCCCCCACCCGCCCCCACGCCGGCCTCAGCCGGCCGTAACCTGGCGGGGCGGCCCGCCCACGGCCGCCGATCCGCGGCCACCGGCACCGCTCGTCCTACGCGGTGGCCCGGTGGCCCGGCCGACGCTGCCGCGCTCGGTGCGGCACGGCCCCGTCCGGGCCGGGTCGGTCGGGCCCGTTGGGCACGGTCCGGCACAGTCAGCGGCCTGTGCCCGCCGACCTGTGGTCAGCGGCCGGTGGCCGGGGCCGGCCCGGTGCCGACGGCGGGACCTTCGCCGCGCCCCGCGCGGTGCCCGTCCCCCTCGCCGACGACATGGCCGACGGGCGGCCGCTCGCGCCACAGCCGCAGGGCGACGTCGACCAGCTCGACCCGGTCGAGGCCGGCGACCGCGCCGAGCGGGTGCCAGGCCGCGAGATCGGTGGAGCCACCGGTCTCGGGCCGCAGCGTGCCGCCCGTGATCCGGCCCTCGTAGACGATCCGCAGACCCTGGAAGTCGGCGGACAGGCCCAGGGCGCGCGGGTAGCGGCGGCGGACCGAGTCCAGGCCGAGCAGCGCGGTGATCTCGGCGGTGTGGCCGGTCTCCTCCTCGACCTCGCGGACCACCGTGTCGCGGGGATCCTCGCCGTGCTCCATGCCACCGCCGGGGAGCGTCCAGCGCTTGGTGCCGTCGCGCGCCACCCAGCGGGCGAGAAGGATCTGTCCGTCCTGGACGCACACGGCGTAGGCCGCCACGCGCAGCTCCTGCTTCATCCCGGTCATCCCGTGAGGGTAGTCGGCACACCGTCCCGTGGAGGCCGGAACGGCGGGACGCCGGTCCAGGACGCGGGCGCCGGCGCGTACGGCCACGACGGCGTACGGGCCACGACGGCGCGCGGCGACCGGCTGCCGCGCCGTCGGACGCGCCGAGCCGATCGTCATATGGGTGACGGCAAGTCGCGGTGCGTGACGTCGGGCGGCGGAACAGACGGCCGGCCGCTACGGGCACATCCGTACGGACCGTGGCGCACGCCACGAGTGTGACGCGATCCGCACCGTCCCGACCAGCGGACAATGGATTGGACAAGCGAACCCCGGACAGACACATCATGAGGGAACGCGTTCCCGGGACAGTCGCGAGTGAGGAGCCCCAGTGAAGGTCGGAATCGTCGGAGCCACCGGTCAGGTCGGCACGGTCATGCGCAGGATCCTGGCCGAGCGGGACTTCCCGGTCACCGAGCTGCGCCTCTTCGCCTCCGCCCGGTCCGCGGGGTCCACCCTCGACTGGCGGGGCGCGCCCGTCACGGTCGAGGACGCCGCCGCGGCCGACTACACGGGGCTCGACATCGTGCTCTTCTCCGCGGGCGGTACCACGTCGAAGGCGCTCGCCGAGAAGGTCGCGGGACAGGGCGCCGTGGTGATCGACAACTCCTCCGCCTGGCGCCGCCACCCCGAGGTCCCGCTGGTCGTCTCCGAGGTGAACCCGCACGCGGTCAAGGACCGGCCCAAGGGGATCATCGCCAACCCGAACTGCACGACGATGGCCGCGATGCCCGTCCTGCGCCCGCTGCACGAGGAGGCGGAGCTGACGGCGCTGGTCGCCACGACCTACCAGGCCGTCTCCGGCTCCGGCCTCGCCGGGGTGGCCGAGCTGCACGGGCAGGCGCAGAAGGTCGTCGCCGAGGCGGACAAGCTGACGCACGACGGCGCGGCGGTGGACTTCCCGGCGCCCGCCGTCTACCAGCGCCCGATCGCGTTCAACGTGGTGCCGCTCGCGGGCTCCGTCGTGGACGACGGCCTGTTCGAGACGGACGAGGAGCAGAAGCTCCGCAACGAGTCGCGCAAGATCCTGGGAATCCCGGAGCTGAAGGTCTCCGGGACCTGTGTCCGCGTGCCGGTGTTCACGGGCCACTCGCTCCAGATCAACGCCCGCTTCGCCCGTCCCCTCGGCGTGGAGCGCGCGTACGAGCTGCTGGGGGACGCGCCGGGCGTGGAGCTGTCCGAGATCCCGACCCCGCTCCAGGCGGCGGGCAAGGACGCGTCGTACGTGGGCCGGATCCGCGCCGACGAGACGGTGGAGAACGGCCTGGCGCTGTTCGTGTCCAACGACAACCTGCGCAAGGGCGCGGCCCTGAACGCGGTGCAGATCGCCGAGCTGGTGGCGGCCGAGCTGACGGGCTGAGACGACGGCCGGCCCGGTCCTACGGGTCGGGGCGACCGGCCGAGAGGCGGAGCGGGGCCTTCCGGTGCGTCCGGAAGGCCCCGCTCCGCGGTTTTGGCGACCGCCCGGCGACCCCCGCGGCGGCGGGATATGCCACCGCACGGAGCGATCCGCCGTGGAAGGATGACCGGAAACGTCATGAACCGAGGAGATGAAACCGGGTGCCTGGCACAAATCTGACCCGCGAGGAAGCGCAGCGTCGCGCACGCCTCCTCACCGTCGGCTCGTACGGGATCGATCTCGATCTCAGCGGCGCGCAGGAGGGCGGCACGTTCCGGTCCGTCACCACCGTCCGCTTCGAGAGCGCGGAGGCCGGGGCGGAGACCTTCATCGACCTGGTGGCGCCCACCGTGCACGAGGTCGTCCTCAACGGCACGGCGCTGGACGTCGCCGAGGTCTTCGCGGACTCGCGGATCGCGCTCAAGGAGCTGCTCGAGGGTCCGAACGAGCTGACGGTCGTCGCGGACTGCGCCTACACCAACACCGGTGAGGGGCTGCACCGCTTCGTCGACCCGGTGGACGAGCAGGCGTACCTGTACACGCAGTTCGAGGTGCCGGACGCGCGGCGCGTGTTCGCCTCGTTCGAGCAGCCGGACCTCAAGGCCACCTTCCAGTTCACCGTGCGGGCCCCCGAGGGCTGGACCGTCGTCTCCAACTCCCCGACCCCGGAACCCAGGGACAACGTCTGGGTCTTCGAGCCCACGCCGCGCATCTCGTCGTACATCACGGCGCTGATCGTCGGCCCGTACCACTCGGTGCACAGCTCCTACGAGAAGGACGGGCAGTCGGTGCCGCTGGGCATCTACTGCCGTCCCTCGCTCGCCGAGTACCTGGACTCGGACGCGATCTTCGAGGTCACGCGGCAGGGCTTCGACTGGTTCCAGGAGAAGTTCGACTACGCGTACCCCTTCGCCAAGTACGACCAGCTGTTCGTGCCGGAGTTCAACGCGGGCGCGATGGAGAACGCGGGCGCGGTGACGATCCGCGACCAGTACGTGTTCCGGTCGAAGGTGACGGACGCGGCGTACGAGACGCGGGCCGAGACGATCCTCCACGAGCTGGCCCACATGTGGTTCGGCGACCTGGTCACCATGGAGTGGTGGAACGACCTCTGGCTGAACGAGTCGTTCGCCACGTACACCTCGATCGCCTGCCAGGCGCACGCCCCCGGCTCGCGGTGGCCGCACTCGTGGACGACGTTCGCCAACTCCATGAAGACGTGGGCGTACCGCCAGGACCAGCTGCCGTCCACGCACCCGATCATGGCGGAGATCCGCGATCTGGACGACGTGCTGGTCAACTTCGACGGCATCACGTACGCGAAGGGCGCGTCGGTGCTCAAGCAGCTCGTCGCGTACGTGGGCCAGGACGAGTTCTTCCGGGGCGTGCAGGCGTACTTCAAGGCGCACGCGTACGGCAACACGCGCCTGTCCGATCTGCTGGGCGCGCTGGAGGAGACCTCCGGGCGGGACCTGAAGGTCTGGTCGAAGGCCTGGCTGGAGACGGCCGGCATCAATGTGCTGCGGCCGGAGATCGAGCTGGACGAGTCGGGCCACGTGACGTCGTTCGCGGTCCTCCAGGAGGCGCCGGCGCTGCCCGAGGGCGCGAAGGGCGCGCCCGTGCTGCGGCCGCACCGGATCGCGATCGGCCTGTACGACCTGGACGCCGGCACCGGCAAGCTGGTCCGCACGCGCCGGATCGAGCTGGACGTGGACGGCGCGCGCACGGAGGTGCCGTTCCCGTCGGACACCCCGCGCCCGGCGGTCGTCCTGCTCAACGACGACGACCTGTCGTACGCGAAGATCCGCCTCGACGACGAGTCGCTGCGGGTCGTCACCGAGCACCTCGGCGACTTCACGGAGTCGCTGCCGCGCGCCCTGTGCTGGGCGTCGGCGTGGGACATGACGCGCGACGGCGAGCTGGCCACCCGCGACTACCTGGAGCTGGTGCTCTCCGGCATCGCGAAGGAGTCGGACATCGGCGTCGTGCAGTCGCTGCAGCGGCAGGTGAAGCTGGCGCTGGACCTGTACGCGGCGCCGGACTGGCGCGAGACGGGGCTCACGCGGTGGACGGACGCGACGCTGGCGCACCTGCGCTCCGCCGAGCCGGGCGGCGACCACCAGCTGGCGTGGGCGCGGGCGTTCGCCGCGACCGCGCGGACGCCGCAGCAGCTCGACCTGTTGCAGGGGCTGCTGGACGGCACGGAGACCATCGAGGGCCTGGCCGTGGACACCGAGCTGCGCTGGGCCTTCGTCCAGCGGCTTGCGTCGACGGGGCTGCACGACGAGGAGGAGATCGCCGCCGAGTACGAGCGCGACCGGACGGCCGCGGGCGAGCGCCACGCGGCGGCGGCCCGGGCGGCACGGCCGGACAGCGCGGCCAAGGCGGAGGCGTGGGCGTCGGTGGTGGAGAGCGACAAACTGCCGAACGCGCTCCAGGAGGCGGTCATCGGCGGCTTCGTCCAGACCGACCAGCGTGAACTGCTCGCGCCGTACGCGGAGAAGTACTTCGCGGCGGTCGCGGACGTCTGGGAGTCCCGCTCGCACGAGATGGCGCAGCAGATCGCGGTCGGCCTCTACCCGGCCGTCCAGATCTCCCGGGCCACGTTGGAGGCGACGGACGCCTGGCTGGCCTCGGCGGGCCCGAACGCGGCGCTGCGCCGGCTGGTGACGGAGTCCCGCTCGGGCGTCGAGCGCGCGCTCACGGCGCAGGCGGCGGACGCGGCGGCGGGGATCGCGTAGCGCTCAGGGGGTGCCCGGGCGGGGGTACGGGCCGCGGTCCCGGGTGCGTGCGGGAACTCGGGTCCGCGTACGGCCCGGGTACGAGCACGGGCCCGCGTACGAGGGCCCGTGCTCGTACGGGCCCGGGTGCGGTCTTTCGGGGCCGCGCCCGTGCCCCCGCCCGCCCCGTGGGCCAGGCCGGGCCACGTCACGGCGCCTGCCGCGGACATGCGAAAGCACCGCCCCGCACACCTGTGCCGGGCGGTGCCGCGAGGGCGCCGTGGGTCAGCCCTGCTGCTGGGGCTTGCGGGACTTGTCCAGGACCATCACCAGGCCGGCGATGACACCGAAGATCACCAGCGGGGCCACCACGAAGAGGCCGAGCGTCTCGACGACGCTCAGGCCCTGGCCCGGGTCGTCGCCGTCGTCCCGGGTGAGCGCGAGGGCCGGGGACGACATGAGCAGCATCATCAGCGTCGTACCGGCCGCCAGGGCGCCGGCGCGCAGAGCGTTCTTCTTGTCCACGGTGCAAACGTAGCGAACGCCTACACGGGACGCGCGCGCGGGGGTGCCGTAGCGGCCGGGAACACCTCCATCAGGCGGCGCAGCCGCGGTGCGGCCGCCAGGTCCTCCAGGGTCACCGGGCGGCCCTTCGCGTCCGCGAGGGGCAGTCGCCAGTTGGGGTACTGGTCCCAGGTCCCCGGCAGGTTTTGCGGCCTGCGGTCGCCCAGCGTGTCCGGCAGCCAGATGCCGACCATGCGCGCCGGGGTGCTCAGCAGGAAGCGGTAGACCGCGCGGATCGCCTCCTCTTCCGCCGTTTCCGCCTCACCGCCGCCGTCGCCGGCGTCCCCGGTGTCGTGGGCGTCCCCGGTGTCGTGGGCGTCCCCGGACAGCAGTCCCAGCCGGGCCAGGCAGGCGCGCCACTCGGCGGTCTCGGCCCGGTCGTCCGCCTGTTCCCGCTCCAGCGGGCGGGTGAGCAGGCCGAGGCGGTGCCGGAGCGCCACGTGCTCGCCCGTCAGCCGGGCGGCCGTGGACGGCAGGTCGTGGGTGGTTGCCGTGGCCACACAGCCCTCGCGCCAGCTCCCGGGCGGCAGCGGCCGCCCCGTGCCCGTCCAGTCCCGCTCGAACCAGAGCACCGACGTGCCGAGCACACCGCGCCGCTCCAGCGCCTCCCGCACACCGGGCTCGACCGTGCCCAGGTCCTCCCCTATGACGGCCGCGCCCGCGCGGTGCGCCTCCAGGACGAGGACGGCGAGCATCGCCTCGGCGTCGTACCGTACGTACGTTCCCCGGGTGGGGTTCTGGCCCTCGGGCACCCACCAGAGCCGGAACAGGCCCATCACATGGTCGATCCGCAGCGCGCCCGCGTGCCGCAGCAGTCCCCGGAGCAGCCCGCGGTACGGGGCGTAGGCCGACGCCGCCAGCACGTCGGGGCGCCACGGGGGCAGGCCCCAGTCCTGGCCGTGCGCGTTGAAGGCGTCCGGCGGGGCGCCGACGGACATGCCGGCGGCGAACACGTCCCGCTGCGCCCACGCGTCCGCGCCGTCCGGATGCACGCCGACGGCCAGGTCATGGACGATGCCGACGGCCATCCCGGCGTCCTCCGCCGCCCGCGAGGCGGCGCCGAGCTGCTCGTCGGTGAGCCAGGCCAGCCGGCAGTGGAAGTCGACCCGGTCCCGCAGCTCCCGCCGGGCCGCCGCCGTCCCGGCGGAGCGCGGGTCGCGCAGCGGCTCGGGCCACTCCCGCGGGCGCGGGCCGTGCGCCTCGGCGAGCGCGCACCACGTGGCGTGGTCCACCAGGGCCTGCCCCTGGGAGGCGAGGAAGTCACGGTAGGCGGCGTGGCGGCCGGGTCCGAGCGGGACGGTGGCGAGGATCTCCAGGGCCGCGCGCTTGAGCGCCCACACGGCGTCACGGTCGATGAGACCCGTACGGTCCGACGCGCCGGCCGCCGCGTCACCGGTCGCGTCCCCGGCAGCACCGGTCCCGACGTCACCGGTCGCGTCCCGGGCAGCACCGGTCCCGGCGTCACCCGTCATGTGCGCCGGCGCACCGGGCGCGCGCGTCGCGCCGCCGGATCCCTCCGCCGCGCCGCCCGGCGCGCCCGTGGCCAGGACCGACTCCCGCAGCGCCGCCGCCTTCTCCGCCAGCTCGTCCAGCCGCGCCCGGTCCGCGCCGCGTACGTACGCGTACTCCGGGATCGCCTCGACGCGCACGTGGACCGGATCGGGGAAGCGCCGGGAGGAGGGCCGGTAGGGCGAGGGGTCGGTCGGCGCGCCGGGGACGGCGGCGTGCAAGGGGTTGATCTGGACGAATCCCGCGCCCAGGGCGCGGCCCGACCAGGCGGCCAGTTCGGCGAGGTCACCGAGATCGCCCATGCCCCAGGAACGGCGGGAGAGCAGTGAGTAGAGCTGGACGAGGAAGCCGTGCGTGCGGGCCGGGGGGCGGGGTACGTGGCCGGGCGCGACGATCAGCGTCACCTCGGCCGTACGGCCGTCGGGGGCGCCGGCCGCCAGCCGGTGCACGCCGAGGGGCAGCCGGGCCCACGCGGCGGCCCGCGGACCGGGTCCCGCCTGCTCCTCGGCCTCCACCGGCACCGTGGCCCCGGCCTGCGGCAGCTCCACCCGCTCGCCCTCTTCCGTCGCCACCCGGAGGGTGGACCCGGGCGGGAGCGCGGCCAGCGCGGTCGGCAGCTCGGGGGCCGTACCGTCCTGGGCGCACCACACCACCAGCGTCGGGGGCAGCAGGCGGCTCGCCAGGGCGGATTTCGCGCGGGTCAGCGCGTCCGCCACCGCTTCGGGGGTGGACGCGTCGACGCCCAGCGCGGCCAGCACCGAGACGACGGTGTCGTCGGGCACCGGCACGGTCACGCCGGGTGAGGGTTCGTAGGAGGTTGCGACACCGTGCAGCTCGGCGAGCCCGGCCAGGCCCATTCAGACTCCTGGGGACTCCGTGCCGCCGGCCGTACCGGGCGCGGTCGGCTCACTGGTCAGCGGGGCGACGTCGGCGAGCGGGGGTTCGCTGGTGAGGGGTGCGTAGTCGGCGAGGGGCGGTTCGCTGGTCAGGGGTCCCGCACCGGGGTCGGCGAGCGGAGGCTCGCTGGTCAGTGGGGCGGGACCCCTCTGTTTGGAAAGCGCGGAGAGCAGGAGCTGAGCGGATGCCGCCATGACGGCGCCTCCTTCGGACGGGGAACAGGACACCTCAGCCCTACCCAGCGGTCGCCGAGGCAGACCCGTACAGCTGGTAAACGTGTGTTGAGTCACGTTCTGTTCCCTCTTCCTTCTCTCCCTCGCGACCTTCTCTCCCTCGCGACGGCGCGAGTCATGCCTGATCGGTGGGGCTCACGCCTGAACGGTGGGGCGGATGTTGATCTCGCCGATCTCGACGTCGCCGGGCTGCTCGACGGCGAAGGCCACAGCGCGGGCCACCGCCGAGGGGGAGATGCCCACGGCGTCCATCATCTGAACGAACCCCGTCGAAAGCGCCCTGGGGCGGCTGCTGGACGCCGGGAAGGCGGCCGGTTCCGTCCGCACGGACGTGGACGCCCACGGCGTCCTCCTGCTCATCGCCTACCTCGGCCGGCTCGACCGGAACGAGTGGAAGTCAACGGCACGGAGTCTGATGAGCGTCATCCTCGACGGCCTCCGCCGGCAGGACGGCGACGGCCGAGGCGACAGGACGACGGCGGGCGGCTGGGAGCGGGCGGGCGAGCGGGCTCCGGCCGGGTCCCCGCGGGACGGCTCAGCCGCGTCCGTCGATCCGGGCCAGCGCGTCCTCCGCTCCGTACGGCTGCAGGTACGGCAGCCACCGCGGGTCGCGGTGGCCCGTTCCGATGATCCGCCAGGCCAGTCCGGACGGCGGCGCCGGCTGGTGGTTCAGCCGCCAGCCCAGCTCCCGCAGGTGCCGGTCGGCCTTGACGTGATTGCAGCGGCGGCACGCGGCCACCACGTTCTCCCATGCGTGCTGGCCGCCGCGGCTGCGCGGAATGACGTGGTCGACGCTGGTGGCGACGCCACCGCAGTACATGCAGCGCCCGCCGTCCCGCGCGAAGAGCGCACGGCGGGTCAGGGGAACGGGCCCCCGGTAGGGGACCCGTACGAAACGCTTCAGCCGTACGACGCTGGGAGCCGGGATGACACGGGTCTCGCTGTGCATGAAGGCGCCGGACTCCTCCAGGCAGAGTGCCTTGTTCTCCAGGACGAGGACGAGAGCGCGGCGAAGCGGTACGACGCCGAGCGGCTCGTACGACGCGTTGAGGACCAGGACATGCGGCACGGATGCCTCCTTGTACGCCGGCGGCGCGTGGCTCGCGCCGGGACGATCTGCTCTCAGTCTCTCCTCATGCCTGGTCGAAACGCCACCACGTCCAGGTAACGGGCTCGAAGTGTTTTCGATCACATGATCGAACCGGGCGGGGGCGGCCTGCGGGCGACGCAGGGCGGCCGGGCGGCCGGGGCCCGGTCGCACGCGCGGGTCGACCGGTACGGACGGGTCCCGAGCGCGGGCGCGCACGACGGGGCGCGCGGACCTGCGCACCCCGCGGCGGAGCGGCGGACCCTACGTGAGTCGCGTCTCTCGGGCCCGCTACGGGACCGGCCCGGCCCGGCTCCCCCGTTAGTGTGGTTGGCCTGCCCGGCACCCGGCCCGGCAGCCTTCTGGAGGTTGTGTCGTGTCCTGGTCCGCCCCGCTCGCCGCCGGCCCCTCGTCCGACTCCGTCACGCTCGACGAGGCGGCGGACCGTGCGGGCGACGCCGCGAGCTGGGTCGAGGAGAACTGGGCCACGTGGCTGGGCATCGGGCTGCGCATCGTGCTCATCGTGGTGATCGCCCTCGTCCTGCGCCATGTGATCCGCCGCGCCCTGACCAAGCTCATAGACCGGATGAACCGCAGTGTCCAGTCGGTCGAGGGCACCGCTCTGGGCGGCCTCCTCGTCAACGCCGAGCGCCGCCGCCAGCGCTCCGAGGCCATCGGCTCCGTGCTCCGGTCGATCGCCTCGTTCCTGATCATGGGGACGGCGGCGCTGATGGTGCTGGGCGCGCTGAACATCAATCTGGCGCCCCTGCTGGCCTCCGCCGGTGTCGCGGGCGTGGCGATCGGTTTCGGCGCGCGCAACCTGGTGACCGACTTCCTCTCCGGGGTCTTCATGATCCTCGAGGACCAGTACGGCGTCGGTGACAACATCGACGCCGGGGTGGCCTCCGGCGAGGTGATCGAGGTCGGCCTGCGCGTGACGAAGCTGCGGGGCGACAACGGCGAGATCTGGTACGTGCGCAACGGCGAGGTGAAGCGGATCGCCAACCTCAGCCAGGGCTGGGCCACGGCCGGGGTCGATGTGGTGGTCCGGCCGACGGAGGACCTGGATCACGTCCGTACGGTCATCGCCGGCGTCGCCGAGACGATGGCCAAGGACGACCCGTGGAACGAGCGGCTGTGGGGCCCGATCGAGGTGCTCGGCCTGGATTCCGTCCTGCTGGACTCGATGACCGTGCGCCTGTCGGCGAAGACGATGCCCGGCCAGGCGCTGGGGGTGGAGCGCGAACTGCGCTGGCGGATCAAGCGCGCGTTCGACGAGGCGGGCATCCGCATCGTCGGCGGCATGGCCGGGGAGGCGCCGGAGGAGGAGCCCTCGGACCCGACGGCGGGCGTCTCCGCCCCGTCCGCCCTGTCCAGCCCGACGTCCCCGCAGTCGATGGCGGCGTCCCCGATAACGCCCGCGCCGCAAGGGACGAACCTCTCCAAGTGAATCGGGTACGCGACCGTGTCTCGACGGGCGGTCGCGTACCGACGCGTAACGGCGCCTCCGGGCGGGAACCGATCCCTCGTGTCCGGCGTATTCATGGATGGGGGACGTCGGACGCGAGGTGGGGGAGATCGGAAGGCCGGCGCGAACGGGACTCCGCCGTAACGGAACCGGCCGGACAGCGCCGGGCCGTACAGCGAAGGGCCGGACGGGCGCCTGCCGGACGCGCTCGGAGGGGCCGCGCAGGCGGTTCGACCGCTCTGCGAGCGGAGCGGAGGCGTACGCGCGCGGACTCGGGTCCATGCGGGTAACAAGATCCAGACGGCCGGGTGTAGTTGCCGGTCTCTGCGGCCATACTGCTGACCGGGAGTTCGTCCCCCGTCACCATCACCGGGGGCTCGTCGTCGTCGGATGACCGAGGGGGAGGTCACGTGACACATCCGCCGCATGTGCGTACCGCACCACCGTCGGCTCCGACGTATGCGCCCACGGTGCCGCCGGGACCACCGGGGCGGACGGAGCAGCGGGGCGGCCGGGGGGACCGGGAACCGCGGGGGACGCCGCCCGAACGCCGCCCGGCGTGGCAGGAGTCCATGGAGCGGCTGCGCGCCGCGGCCACCACGGAGCCCGGCCGGCTGAGGATCATCGGCGCGGCCCTGGCACTGCTGGTCGTGGCGTTCGGGGCGGTGACGGCCTGGGAGGCCACCGACCGGTTCGGCGCGGCCGACGACGTGGTGAAACGCAGTCAGCCGCTGACCGTCGGCGCCGCGGACATCTACCGCTCCCTGGCCGACGCCGACACGGCCATGGCGAGTGCCTTCCTCTCGGGGGCCCAGGAACCGGCCGCGTTGCGCGAGCGCTATCAGGAGGACATCGAGCGGGCCTCGCGGCTGCTGGTCGAGGCGGCCACGTACACGGAGAGTTCGAGCGATTCGGGGCGCGAGATCGCCACGCTCAACGAGGGGCTGCCCCGCTACACGGGCCTCGTCGAACGGGCCCGTGCCAACAACCGGCAGGGCCTGCCGCTGGGTGGCGCCTATCTGCGGTACGCGAACCAGCGGATGACCGAGGAGCTGCTGCCCGCCGCCGAGCGGTTGTACGAAGCGGAGACGGACCGGCTGCGCCGTGACAGCGACGACGCGCGGAGCCTGCCGTACGCGGCACTGGCGCTGGGCGTGCTGGTCCTCGGCGCGCTCGCCGGCGCCCAGCGGCGCGACTACCGCCGCACGAACCGGGTCTTCAACCAGGGACTGCTCACCGCCACCGCCGCGAGCACGGTGCTGCTGCTCTGGCTGACCGTCGGGCACACGGTCGCACGGGTCGAGCTGCACGGCGCGCAGGTGCACGGCCAGGCGTCGCTGGAGGTCCTGAACGACGCCCGGGTCAGCGCCCTCAAGGCCCGGGCGAACGAGAATCTGACCCTGGTGGCGCGGGGCGCCGTCCTCACGGACGACGGCAAGCACGACAAGTACGAGACGGACTACGCCACGAACATGGGCAGGCTCGACGCCGCGCTCGCCGAGGCCCGGAAGCTGGCGGACGACCCGGCGGGCGCGGAGCCGGTGCGGGCCGCGATCCGGTCGGTCGCGCAGTGGCGCGAGCGGCACCGCTCGGCCGGTGAGACCGACCGGGCGGGTGACTACGACGCCGCGGTGGAGAAGGTCATCGGGGACGAAGGGTCCACGGAGCAGTCCTTCGATCAGGTGAACAAGGCGCTCGTGACGGCGCTCGCGCGGGAGCAGTCGGAGTTCGACGAGGCCGCCCGGGACGGACTCGGCGCGCTGGCCCCGCTGGCGGTCGGGGCGGGCGTCCTGGCGGTGGTCGGCGTGCTGGGTACGGTCCTCGGCATCGGCCGCAGGCTGTCGGAGTACCGGTGAGAGGGGGCGGGATGGGGACAGTCGGAGGACTCGACCGGTCCCACGGGGGCGATTCGGCGGGCGGGCCTTCGCCGGTCCCGGCCCGCGGGCCCGGCCTCGCGGGCCGGCTCCGCGGCTGGGGCGGCGTCTCGGCCATGGCCGCGGCCTGCGCGCTGACGGCGGCGGTCACCCTGCTGCCGTTGTCCCACTCGGTCGACACCCGCGCCGAACGGGTGACGTCCGGTCAGCGCATCGGCTCCGTCACGCAGGCCGACGACGATGCGTGCGAGACGCCGGAGGCCAGTCTCCGGCCGTCCCCGGCCGACGAGGACGGGGACACCATCCGCTCGATCCGGGAGCGGCCGAACAGGAAGCTGGTCGTCGGGGTCGACCAGAACAGCTATCGCTGGGGTTACCGCGATCCGGTGACGGGCGATCTGGAGGGCTTCGACATCGACCTCGCGCGCGCCATCGCCGAGGACATACTCGGCAGCCGTGACGACATCATCTTCCGTGCCATCCCGACCAACCAGCGCGAGGCGGCGCTGAACAACGGCACGGTCGACCTGGTCGTCAGGACCATGACCATCACCTGTGACCGGCGGCAGCGCGTCGACTTCTCCACCGCGTACTTCCAGGTGGGGCAGCAGGTGCTGGCTCCGAAAGGCTCGTCGATCACCGGCTTCGACGCGTCGCTGGCCGGCAAGCGGGTCTGCACGGCCGAGGACTCCACCGCCTACCAGGCGCTGGAGAAGGACGCGCACGGCGCGATATTCAAGGACGAGCACGACGGAACACCCGCCGACGAGGACCGGTTGACGGTGCCCAACCAGCTCGACTGCCTGGTGCGCCTGCAGTTGGGCGAGGTGGACGCGGTGGTGACGGACAACGCGCTCGCGGCCGGCCAGGCGGCCCAGGACCCGGCGGTGGAGCTGGTCGGCGAGCCGCTGCCGCCGGAGTACTACGGCGTCGCCGTGAAACTGGGCAACGATGATCTGGTACGCAGGGTGAACAAGGTGCTGGAGGGGTATCGCGCGGGTGGGGCGGACAGCCGCTGGATGCGGTCGTACGAGACCTGGCTGAAGGCGGGGCTCCCGGGGATCACGGCCCCGCCGCCCGCCCGGTACCGGAACGAATGAACGGCGACCGACAGCCGAGCGGCCGCTGACGAGCGAGCGGCGGACAACCGAACGGCGGACAACCGAACGGCGGCTGACGACGGGCGGCGGCCGAGGAACGACGGAGGACTGCGCGACGGCCGGCGGAGGGCACGGCGGCGGGGCACGGCGGGAGACGGGCAGGACTGCGTGAACGGCCGGCCGGCCTCTCGGACGGCCGGTCAGGACCAGAGCGGAGAGGTGATCGATGGGCGCCACGGGCTCCTTCCTCGACCCGATGGGAGGGCCACCGGACCCGGTGCTGGACCGGGACCAGGTGGACCGTGCTCTGGCACGCCTCGAGGCCGAGCACGAGGCGATCGAGACCTCACTGCTCGCCCTCCAGGACCACGCCGGCCGCAGGCTCCTCGAGGGCGCCGAGCTGACCGGGGTCACGAAGGACCGGTGGTCCGCCGCCGAACGGTCGATCTCCCTGCTGTGGACGTATTTCGACGGCTACAGCGCCGCGCTGGCCGGCGCCCGGGAGGTGCGCGCCCGGCGCCGCTGGCCCAACCACGACGACCTGGCGGAGCTGACGGAGACACTGCGCGGGCGGAGCGTCACCGTCGCGGGCGGAGCGGGCCACGAGGTGCCGTCCCGCACGGGCCCGGCCCGGCTCGCCGAGCAGTTCACTCTCGCGGAGCTGGTCACCCGGATGAACGAGCTCTACGCGACGTCCCTGGACATGGTGGTGGCCGCCGACGCGGTCTGGTCGGCGCTGCCCGCCCGGATCGACCTGCTCTCCGCCGAGCTCCGGCGGACCCGTTCGCTGGCCCACTCCGTGGGCGTACGCCCCGGGGAGCATCCGGCGGGCGACGACCTGGAGTCCATCACGCACGAGTTGAGCGCGCTGCGCGAGATGGTGGTCTCGGACCCGCTGGCCTTCTGGCGGCCCGCGCCCGGCAGTTCGGCGCCGGGCGGCGGGCGCCCGGACACCGAGCGCTACGACCGGGCGGCGCGTGCGCTGGAGGACGTACGGCGCGAGATCGAGGCGGTCCTGCGGGTCCGCCAGGACTCGGAGGAGCGGCTGATGCGGCTGCGGGACGTGCTCTCGCGCGCGGACCGCACGCTCACGGAGGCGCGGTCGGCGCGCGGCGAGGTGCTGGCGAAGATCGCGGCGACGGAGGTGCCGGCGGTCAGCGGCCCGCCGACCGCCCTCCAGGAACGGCTGTCGGCCGCCGCCGAGTACCGCAGGCACGCCCAGTGGCATCGGCTCTCGCCGCTGCTGGAGTCGCTGGAACGGGACGCCGAGGACGAACTGCTGCGGGCGCGCGAGTCGTTGACGGCGGTCACGGCCCCCCTGGCCGTCCGGGCCGAGCTGCGCGGCCGGCTCGACGCGTACAAGGCCAAGGTGGCCCGGCACGGCATGGCCGAGGACCCGCTGCTGATCGAGCGGTACGACGCGGCGCGCCGGATGCTGTGGAGCGCGCCGTGCGATCTGCGCGTGGCGGAAGCGGCGGTGCTGCGCTACCAACAGGCCGCCGCCGAACTGCTGGTGCCGCGCGGGCCGGCGGCGGGTCTGCGGGGCGACGGGGAACGGGGAGAGCGATGAGTGCGACGGCGACGTGCCAACGCCCGGGCTGCGAGGGCTCGTACGAGGACATGGGCGGCGGTGAGCTGTACTGCGACACCTGCGGGCTCGCCCCCGTCGTGGCGTCGCGCGGGGCCCGGTCCGGGATCCCCGCCCAGGCGGGCGGCGACGGCGGCGGCTCGGGGCGTTCCTCGTCCCGGTCCTCCACCGGTTCCGCGCGCTCCTTCGCGGAGGGTTCGTCCCGGAGCACGGAGAGGTCGACGTCCCGGGCGTCCTCCCGCTCCTCGACGTCCCGGCGTTCGGTCTCGGGCCGGCTGTCGCGCACCCGCTCCGGGCGGCTGTCCGGCCGCTCGGTCTCGGTGCGCAGCTCCGGCTCCTCGTCGTCCTCCTCCGGGCTGGGCCGGCTCGGCGCCGGACTGGTCTCCGTGCCCGACGTGCCGCGCCGGGACCCGCGGTCCGCCGTGATGGAGAGCCCGGAGGTGCCGGAGCGCAAGCGGTACTGCTCGCGGTCGGACTGCGGGGCGCCGGTGGGCCGGGCGCGCGGCGGCAGGCCGGGGCGTACGGAAGGGTTCTGCACGAAGTGCGGCCATCCCTACTCGTTCGTGCCGAAGCTGCGCGCGGGCGACATCGTGCACGGGCAGTACGAGGTCGCGGGCTGTCTGGCCCATGGCGGCCTGGGCTGGATCTACCTCGCCGTCGACCGCGCCGTGTCGGACCGCTGGGTGGTTCTCAAGGGTCTGCTCGACACGGGCGACCAGGACGCGATGGAGGCGGCGATCTCCGAGCGCCGGTTCCTCGCGGAGATCGAGCACGCGAACATCGTCCGGATCTACAATTTCGTCGAACACCTGGACCAGCGCACCGGCTCCCTGGACGGCTACATCGTCATGGAGTACATAGGCGGCAAGTCGCTGAAGGAGATCGCCAACGAGCGGCGGGCACCGGACGGCAGGCGCGACCCGCTGCCCGTGGAGCAGGCCTGCGCGTACGGGATCGAGGCGCTGGAGGCGATCGGCCACCTGCACAGCCGCAACCTGCTCTACTGCGACTTCAAGGTGGACAACGCCATCCAGACGGAGGACCAGCTCAAGCTGATCGACCTGGGCGCGGTCCGCAAGATGGACGACGTCGAGTCCGCGATCTACGGGACGGTCGGCTACCAGGCGCCGGAGGTCGCCGAGACCGGCCCCTCCGTGGCCTCCGACCTGTACACGGTGGCGCGTACGCTCGCGGTCCTGACCTTCGACTTCCAGGGCTACACGAACGTGTTCGCGGACTCGCTGCCCGCGCCGGACAACATCGAGGTGTTCCGGTCGTACGAGTCCTTCTACCGGCTGCTGGTGCGGGCGACGGACCCGGACCCGGCGCGCCGGTTCTCCTCGGCCGCGGAGATGGCGGACCAGCTGACGGGGGTGTTGCGGGAGGTCGTGGCGCTCCAGACGGGTCGGCCGCGGCCCTCGCTGTCGACGCTGTTCGGCCCGGAGCTGCGGATCACGGACACGGAGCTGTTCGCGGAGCCGTCGGAGGACGTCTCGCGGCTGGGGGCGCGCGCGGGCGCGCCCGGCGCGCCGGGCCCGGGCACCTCGTCCCCCGGCGGCGGGCCCTTGCCCCCGGGCGGCGGGCCCCGGTTGAGGCCTCTGGACGCCGGGGCCACCGCGCTGGCCCTTCCCGTACCGACGATCGACGCGGCGGATCCGAACGCGGGCTTCCTGGCCGGGCTGATGGCCGCGGCCCCCGCCGAACTGCTCTCCGCGCTGCCCGGCGCGCCCGCCGAGTCCGTGGAGCTCGGGCTGCGCGAGCTGCGCGCGCGGCTGGAGCTGGGCGAGAGGGCCCCGGCCGCGGAGGCGCTGGAAAGGCTGGAGGAGCGGCGCCCCGACGACTGGCGGGTGGTCTGGTACCGGGGCGTCGCCGCGCTCGCGGGCGGTGACCACGAGACCGCGGCGCTCTCCTTCGACGCGGTCTACGACGCGTTTCCCGGCGAGCCCGCCCCGAAGCTGGCCCTGGGGGTCTGTGCGGAGGTGCTCGGCCAGCTGGACAACGCGGCCGAGTACTACCGGCTCGTGTGGACGACCGACCCGAGCTATGTGAGCGCCGCGTTCGGCCTGGCGCGGGTACAGCTCGCGGCGGGCGACCGGGTGGGCGCCGTACGGACCCTGGAGTCGGTGCCCGAGTCGTCGATCCACTACACGGCGGCGCGGGTGGCGGCCGTACGGGCCAGGCTGCGCGAGCGCGACCCGCGACCGCCGGCGGCGTCCCCGCCGTCGGCTCCGGACCCGGCGTCCGCACCGGCCGCGGCGTCCCCCTCCTCCGGCGGCGGCGCGGAACCGTCCCTGATCGAGGATCTGCTGGCGGCGGCGCACCAGGTGGCCGAGCTCCAGCGGTTCGGTCTGGACGCCGTCCGGCGTGAACGGCTGTCGACGGAGGTACTGGGCACGGCCCTGGACTGGGTACTCTCCGGTAGTCCCGGGTCACGGCCCGTGCAGGCCGCCCTGCTCGGGAGCGAACTGGACGAGCGCGGCCTCCGCTTCGGGCTGGAGCGCTCGTACCGGACGCTCGCGCGGCTCGCGCAGAGCGGCGAGGAAAGGATCGAACTGGTGGAGCGCGCAAACCGTTTCCGCCCCCGGACGTGGGTGTGATCGATGTCCCAGATGCCCGACCCGGCCGGCCGGCCGGTCTGCCCCGAGTGCGCGGAGCCGTTGGAGTCCGGCGACCTGTTCTGCGGAGCGTGCGGCCATGACCTGGCGGACCTGTGGTCCGCGTCACCGCCCGCCGGCGACCGTCCCACCCTGGTGATGAACCACACACCCGCCGCGGCGGTCCAGTGGCCCTCCGCACCCGGCACGGAACGCGGTACGGACCGCTCCGACGCGCCCGGACGCGCGTGCCACGCGGAGGAACTGCCGGTCCTGGAGTCGGACGGGTCACGTCTTCCCCCGCACACCGGGGACTTCGAGCTGCCCGCGCCGGCCCCGGCGGCGGCGCGGATACGGGGCGGGGAGGCCGCCGCCGTGGCGGACACGGACCCGACGCCCCCGGGCGGCACGCCGACCGACGCCCCCGGCACGGGTGGGACATCCGGCACGGACAGCACGGCCGGCCCCGGCGGCACGGGCGGTGAGTCCGCCACGGGCGCCGCGCCCGGCGGGGGGTCCGCCGTCGATCCCCGTACGACCACCCCGGTGCCCGGTTCCGTACCCGTCGGGCCACCGGCCCCGGGTGGCGGGGCCGGCGCGAAGCTCTGTGTCGCCTGCCGCACCGGCCGGGTCGACGCCGACGGGTACTGCGAGAACTGCGGGCACGCCCAGCCACGGGAACGGGATCACATGGAGCGGGAGCTGGGCTCGGTGGCGGCCGTCAGCGACCGGGGACTGCGCCACCACCGCAACGAGGACGCGTTCGCCGTGTCGTCCGCCGCCCTGCCGGACGGCTCACCCGCCGTCGTGGCCGTGGTCTGTGACGGGGTGTCGTCGGCGACCCGCCCCGACGACGCCTCGGCGGCGGCCGCCGCCTCCGCCGACGAGTCGCTGCTGGCGGGACTGGAGCGCGGCACGCACCCCCAGCAGGCCATGCACGACGCGATCGTCGCCGCCGCCGAGGCGGTCACCTCCCTCGCCGCGTACCCGCCCAGCGCCCTGGACGAGCCGCACCGCCATCAGAACGCACCCGCCTGCACGATCGTCGCCGCGGTCGTGGCGAACGGCCTGCTGACCGTCGGCTGGATCGGCGACAGCCGGGTGTACTGGGTCCCCGACGACCGGGGCCTACCGCCTGCCCGGCTCACCGAGGACGACTCCTGGGCCGCCCAGATGGTCGCGGCGGGCCTGATGAACGAGGCGGAGGCGTACGCGGACGCGCGCGCCCACGCGATCACGGGCTGGCTCGGCGCCGACGCCTATGAAGTGGAGCCGCACACCGCCTCGTTCAAGCCGGACCATTCCGGGGTGGTCGTGGTCTGCACGGACGGCCTGTGGAACTACGCGGAGGGCGCGGACGAGATGGCGGGAGCGCTGCCGGACGACGCGGCCGCCCGCCCGCTGCACGCGGCCCGGGTGCTGGTCGGGCACGCACTCGACGGCGGGGGCCATGACAACGTGACGGTGGCCGTGCTGCCGTTCGCCGTACCGCCGCAGGCCGCGGAATCCGCCTGCGCCACGGTATGAGCGCGCTCCGCGCCCCCCGGGCCGGCCCGGGCGGGTGGTCGGCGGCCCTCTGACGTCCCCCTGCCTCTTCCGCTTCCTCAGTTCACCCGTGGCCACTCACGGCCACGTATGACCCGTTGTGAACGCTTTTCACCTGTCTCAGTTATGTGGAGTGCCAAGGAGCCGATACAGATGGCCAACTTGTCCAAGTCGACCGCGCCGCGGTTCTCCGTCGACGTGTACCAGAACGAATTCCTGCCCGAGGGCGGGCGCGAGGTCAACGCGATCGTCACGGTCACCTCCACGGGTGGCGGCACCACCGGCGGAGTTCCGCTGCCCAGCGCCTCGTCGGCGTCGGCGTCGGCGTCATCCGCCCCGTCCGCGTCGGCGGCTTCCGCGGGGCCGAGCCCGGACGCGGCCGTAGTGATCATGGTCGACTGCTCGGGCTCCATGGACTACCCGCCGACGAAGATGCGCCACGCGCGCGACGCCACGGCCGCCGCCATCGACACCCTGCGCGACGGTGTCGCCTTCGCCGTGGTCAGCGGTACGCATGTGGCCAAGGAGGTCTTCCCCGGCCAGGGCCGCCTCGCCGTCGCCGACGCCTCGACCAGGGCCGGGGCCAAGGAGGCCCTGCGGCGGCTCAGCGCGGGCGGCGGTACGGCGATCGGCACCTGGCTGCGGCTGGCCGACCGGCTGCTGGCACCGGCCGATGTCGCCATCCGGCACGGCATCCTGCTCACGGACGGCCGTAACGAGCACGAGTCGGCGGACGCGCTCAGGGCCGCGTTGGACTCCGTGTCGGGCCGTTTCACCTGCGATGCCCGGGGCGTCGGCACGGACTGGGAGGTGAAGGAGGTCACAGGCGTCGCCTCGGCGCTGCTCGGCACCGCCGACATCGTCGCGGACCCGGCCGGGCTGGCCGAGGACTTCACCCGGATGATGGAGAACGCGATGGGCAAGGAGGTCGCGGACGTCTCGCTCCGGCTCTGGACACCCGTCGGCGTGGAGATCGGTTTCGTCAAGCAGGTGGCGCCCGCGGTCGAGGAGCTGACCGGGCGGCGCACCGAGGCGGGACCGCGCGTCGGGGACTATCCGACCGGCTCCTGGGGCGACGAGTCCCGTGACTACCACGTCTGTGTCCGCGTCCCGGAGGCGGGCATCGGCCAGGAGATGCTGGCCGCCCGGGTCTCGCTGGTCCTGCCCGCCCAGGGCGGTGGTGCTCCCGAGGTGCTGTCCCACGGGCTGGTACGGGCGGTGTGGACGGACGACCTGGCGGCCTCGACCGCGATCAATCCGCAGGTCGCGCACTACACGGGCCAGGCCGAACTCGCGACGGCCATCCAACAGGGGCTCGACGCCCGCAAGTCCGGGGATGCCGACGGCGCGACCGCGAAACTGGGACGAGCCGTACAGCTCGCCGCCTCGTCCGGAAACGCCGATACGGCGAAATTGCTTTCGAAGGTGGTGGACGTGGTCGATGCGGCGACAGGTACTGTGCGACTGAAGGCGAAGGTCGCGGACGCGGACGAGATGACCCTCGAGACGCGCTCGACGAAGACCGTCCGTGTGAAGAAGTAGCGTCACATACCGCCGACAGGACAAGCAGTCGAAGCAGTAGTCGCAGGAGCGAGCGGCCCGCGGGCCGGACGAGGAGAGGGGGAAGCGCCGACATGCCGACCTGCCCGAACGGACACCAGTCGGGTTCCGAGGACTGGTGCGAGGTCTGCGGCCACCGCATGGCCACCGGCGCCCCCGGGCCCGCCGGCGCCGTGCCGCCGCCCCCTCCCCCGCCGCCCGCGCCGGGGTACGGCTACCCGCAGGCCCCTTCCCCGGGACCGGACGCCACGGCGCAGGCGGAGCTGTGCCCGCAGTGCCGTACGCCCCGCGAGGCCATGGCGCCGTTCTGCGAGGAGTGCCGCTGGAACTTCCTGACGAACACGGCGACGTCGTACACGCCGCTGGCACCGCAGCACCGCACGGCGCCGCCGGCCGGTTTCGGCGGTCCGGGAGGTGGTCCGGGCGGTCCTGGTGGTGCCGCCGGTCCCGGGAATCCCGTGGTGCCGCCGTCCGGGCTCAACCTGCCGCCCGGATTCCAGGCCCAGCAGGGCCCGCCGCGGCCGCCCGACCCGTACGAGTACCAGGGCTCCCGCCCCTCCCAGCTGAACCGGCCCGCCGAGCCGCTGGGCCCCGAGCAGCCCGGACAGCCCGCGCCGGGGCCCGCGTCGGCGTCCTCGCCGTCGTCGCCCCCGTCGCCGCCCGGGCAGTCCTCGCCCGCCGTGCAGCCGCCGCAGGGCCCGCATCAGCAGGGGCACCAGCAGGGTCCGCCGCCCCCGCCGCCGTACCAGCAGGGTCCGCCGCCCCCGCCCGCCTTCCAGCAGCAGTCGGCCGCGCCACCGGCGCCACCGCGGCCCCAGTCGCCGCAGACCGGCGGTGACGACGACTGGATGCTGTCCCCGCCGGCGCACGCCCAGGGTCCGCAGTCCCCGCCGTCTCCGGCGCCGCAGTCGCAGTTCCCGCGGCAGGGCCCCGGGCAGCAGTACCCGGGACCGGCCGCCCCGGGCGGCTGGACGGCGGTCATCGCCCCCGACCGCGAGTACTTCATGGCGATGATGACCCGCAGCGGTCCGGAGGCGACCGGGCTGAACCTGCCCGCGTACTCCCCCGAGCAGCACCTGCCGCTGTCCGGGAGCCAGGTCACGATCGGCCGCCGCAGGCACTCCACGGGCGAGTCCCCGGACATCGACCTGTCGGTGCCGCCGGAGGACCCGGGCGTCTCGCACCAGCACGCGATCCTGGTCCACCAGCCGGACGGGAGCTGGGCCGTGGTCGACCAGAACTCCACCAACGGCACGACCCTCAACGGTGGCGAGGACCCGATACAGCCCTATGTCCCCATCCCGCTGAAGGACGGCGACCGGGTGCACGTCGGCGCCTGGACGACGATCACGATCCGCAGGGGCTGAGCGCCACCGCCCGGTCGGTTGTCCGGTCAGCCGCGCTCGGAGCCGAGGGGCCATACGTACGGGCCCGCCGGATCGTCCAGCCACGCCCACTGCCGGTCGTCGGCGGCGACGGTGACGCCGAACCGTTCCCGTCCGGGGCGCGCTTCCTGCTCCCACAGGGAGAGCGCCTCGCGCGGGTCCAGGGTCCCCGCGGTCAGCGTCAGCAGGAACTGCAGGAGTTCGTCCCCGCCCGCGCGGGCGGGCGGGGCGCCGGGCGGCCGGTGCCCCGGGTGCCGGGCCCCGGGCAGGCCCCGCAGGGGGACGAAGTAGGCGGCGGTGGGCAGGAAGCGCCCCTCCGCCCAGCTCCCGCGCGCTTCTTCCGGGGCGCGGGGCTTCCGACCGGAATCCTGACCGAGCCCAGGGCCGCTCCCTTGGGCGGGCCCGAGGCCGCTGCCCGCCACCCGCAGCGAGAGCAGCCCGCCCGCGAGCGGGGCCAGGATGCGCGCGCCCGGCCTGCACTGCGCGGGCCACGCCGCCGGTACGGACGTCAGGGTGCAGGTCGCGATGATCGCGTCGTACGGGCCGCGCCCCGGGACGCCGCGCGCTCCGTCGCCGGTGACGACGGTCGGCCGGTAGCCGGCCGTGGCGAGATGCCCGCGCGCGGACTCCGTGATCTCCGGGTCGAGGTCGACGGTGGTGACCCGCTCGTCCCCGAGCCGGTGCGCCAGCAGGGCAGCGTTGTAGCCGGTGCCGGCGCCGATCTCCAGCACCCGGTCCCCGTCCCGTACCGCCAGCTCCGCGAGCATGCGGGCCATCAGGGACGGCTGGCTGCTGGACGAGACCAGCTCGCCGTCACGGATCCGGGTCGCCAGCGGCGCGTCCCCGTACGCCCCGCGCAGCCATCGCCGCCGCCGTGCGGGATCGGGGTCCCCGTACCAGAGCCGGTCCCAGCCGCCCGGCCGGCTGACGAAGTAGTACGGCACGAACACATGACGCGGCACCGCTTCGAACGCCGCGCGCCAGGCCGGATCCGCCAGTGCCCCGGCCGCCGCGATGCCCCGGACCAGCGCGGCACGGGCCTCGGCGGCGGCCGCGTCGTCCGGCGGGTACAGATCAGGGGTGTGTTCGTCACCGTGAGCGCCCATCCCTCCACTGTCCTGGGTCGGCGCCCCGGAAGCGAGCAGGCCCCGCCGCCGCGAGGTCCGCGCTGCCCGGAGGCCGGTCGGGAGTCCTAGGGCCGAGGTACTCGGCCGGGGCGTCTGAGACGATGGACGGGTGACAGAGATTCGGCGCGGCACGCTTCAGGAGCAGACCTTCTACGAGCAGGTCGGCGGCGAGGAAACCTTCCGACGCCTGGTCCACCGCTTCTACCAGGGCGTGGCGGAGGACCCGCTGCTGCGTCCCATGTACCCGGAGGAGGATCTCGGCCCCGCCGAGGAGCGCCTCGTTCTCTTCCTCATGCAGTACTGGGGCGGCCCTCGCACATACAGCGAGAACCGAGGCCACCCCAGGCTGCGGATGCGTCACGCGCCGTTCACGGTCGACCGGGCCGCGCACGACGCGTGGTTGAGGCACATGCGGACGGCGGTCGACGAACTCGGCCTGTCCGAGGAGCACGAACGGCAGCTCTGGGACTACCTGACGTTCGCGGCGGCCTCGATGGTCAACACCCCGGACTGACCCCTCGCCCGCGCCGCGCTCCGAAGCGGCGGGCGCCGGGCCGCCGCGCGGCGGCCCGCACGCACCGCTCAGGCAGGCGTGACCGTGAGGCCGCCGAGGCCCGCGCTCCGTACCGCGATCGAGCCGTAGGGCGTACGGAGCCGGAGCCAGGCGCCCGACTCCAGCAGCACCGGCCGCTCCTCGCGCCCCGCGCCCGCGGGCACCATGGCCCGGACGGGCCGCAGGAAGCCCAGCGACTGCGCCGCGTGGACGGCACGCAGCGGCAGGCGGGTGTCGCCGAGCGTGCGGGACCATATCTCACGGCCGATCCGGTCCCGCTCCGCGCGCGTGCGCTCGTTCGGCGCGAGTCGTTCGTCGCGGGCCCGGAACTCGGCCACCGCGGCGGTCAGCGCGCCCCTGATGGCCTCCTCGTCCGGCAGCCCGGCCACCTGCCGCCAGCCGCCGCGCGGCGGCAGCACGCCTGCCCAGGGCGGGCCCGTGACGGCCGCCGGCACCAGCGCGCTGCCGGTGGACTCGTCCAGGGCTTCCAGCAGTTCCCCGGCGGAGACGGTGACGTCGAACTCGGGCGCCGCGGCCAGCCGGGCCGTACGGATGGCCAGCACCTCGAAGGACGGGGGCCGTCCGAACACCGCGAGCGCGCCGCCGCCGGCCTGGAGCCGGACGGCGGCGGCGCGGTCGTAGTGGATCAGCCGCGCGAGGAAGGCGCCGAGGTCGGCCGCCTCGCGCCCGTCGGCGAACTCCAGGGTCCGAACCGCCGCCGTCATGCCGCGAGCGCGTCCTTCTCGTCCGCCCGGCCGGTCCCTTCGGTCCCGTCAGCGTCTTCGGCCATGTACTCCATCAAGTACGACCGCTCCTCGGCGGTGATCCGCCGGGGCCGCGCCGCCTCGAGGTCGTAGGGCACGACGACCGTCGAGGCCCGCACGTACACCTGGTCCTCGTCCTTGATCTCGTACGCGATGGTCAGCGACGCGGCGGAGATCTTCGTCACCCAGGACTCGACGGTCACCGGCTCGTGCCGGTGGACCAGCGGACGCTTGTAGTCGATCTCGTGGCGGGCGACCACGGACCCGCCGGAGAACGACGGCGAGCCGTCCCCCGGCGCCAGCCGGAACATGAAGTCGATCCGCGCCTCCTCCAGGTAACTGATGAAGACCGCGTTGTTGACGTGCCCGAAGGCGTCCATGTCCGACCAGCGCAGGGGGCAGCTGTAGATGTGCCGGGCCATGTCAGCCCCGGGTCAGCTTCTTGTAGGTGGCCCGGTGCGGGCGGGCGGCGTCGGCGCCGAGCCGTTCGATCTTGTTCTTCTCGTAGGACTCGAAGTTGCCCTCGAACCAGAACCACTTGGAGTCGCCCTCGTACGCCAGGATGTGCGTGGCGACGCGGTCGAGGAACCAGCGGTCGTGGGAGACGACCACGGCCGCGCCCGGGAACTCCAGCAGCGCGTTCTCCAGCGAGGACAGGGTCTCGACGTCGAGGTCGTTGGTGGGCTCGTCGAGGAGGAGCAGGTTGCCGCCCTGCTTGAGGGTCAGCGCCAGGTTGAGGCGGTTGCGCTCGCCTCCGGAGAGCACCCCGGCCGGCTTCTGCTGGTCCGGGCCCTTGAACCCGAACGCGGAGACGTAGGCGCGCGAGGGCATCTCGACCTGGCCGACGTTGATGTAGTCCAGCTCGTCCGAGACGACCGCCCACAGCGTCTTCTTCGGGTCGATGTTGCCGCGGCCCTGGTCGACGTAGCTGATCTTGACGGTGTCGCCGACCTTGATGGTGCCGGAGTCCGGCTCCTCGAAGCCCTGGATCATCTTGAACAGCGTGGTCTTGCCGGCGCCGTTCGGGCCGATGACCCCGACGATGCCGTTGCGCGGCAGCGTGAAGGACAGGTCGTCGATGAGGACCTTGTCGCCGAACGCCTTGGAGAGGTTCTCCACCTCGACGACGACATTGCCGAGCCGCGGGCCCGGCGGGATCTGGATCTCCTCGAAGTCCAGCTTCCGCATCTTGTCCGCCTCGGCGGCCATCTCCTCGTAACGGGCCAGTCGGGCCTTCGACTTGGCCTGCCGCCCCTTGGCGTTGGAGCGGACCCACTCGAGCTCTTCCTTGAGCCGCTTCGCGCGCTTGGCGTCCTTCTGGCCCTCGACCTTGAGGCGGGTCTGCTTGGTCTCCAGGTACGTGGAGTAGTTGCCCTCGTAACCGATGGCGCGGCCGCGGTCCAGCTCCAGGATCCAGCCCGCCACGTTGTCCAGGAAGTACCGGTCGTGGGTGACGGCGACGACGGTGCCGGGGTACTTGGCGAGGTGCTGCTCCAGCCACTGCACGGACTCGGCGTCCAGGTGGTTGGTGGGCTCGTCGAGCAGCAGCAGGTCGGGCGCCTCGAGCAGCAGCTTGCAGAGCGCGACGCGGCGGCGCTCACCACCGGAGAGGTTGGTGACGGGCCAGTCGCCGGGCGGGCAGCCGAGCGCGTCCATGGCCTGCTCCAGCTGGGTGTCCAGGTCCCACGCGTTCGCGTGGTCGAGGTCCTCCTGGAGCTTGCCCATCTCCTCCATCAGCGCGTCGGAGTAGTCCGTCGCCATCAGCTCGGCCACCTCGTTGAAGCGGTTGAGCTTGCCCATGATCTCGGCGGCGCCGTCCTGCACGTTCTGCAGGACCGTCTTGGACTCGTCCAGCGGCGGCTCCTGGAGGAGCATGCCCACGGTGTAGCCCGGAGCCAGGAACGCGTCACCGTTGGACGGCTGCTCCAGACCCGCCATGATCTTCAGCACGGTGGACTTACCCGCGCCGTTCGGGCCCACCACACCGATCTTCGCGCCCGGCAGGAAGCTCAGCGACACGTCATCGAGGATGACCTTGTCACCGTGCGCCTTGCGCGTCTTGCGCATCGTGTAGATGTACTCAGCCAAGAGAAACCGTCCGGCAATCGAGAAGGGCCAATGTGCGGCTCCGCCGCGTGAGGGCAGATACAGCCATCTTGCCCGACCGCCGCCCCTGGGCGAAAACCCGTATCACCGGAGCCCTCCGAACAGCGGCTTTCACCGTCGGTTCCGGCGATTCGCCGACACCGCCGGTCGCCGCCGCGCCCGAACGCTCACACGCCGGGCGCGCGCGGTCACTCACCGTTGCCGGGCCCGTCGGTCACTCGCCGTCGGCGGGCCCGTCCGTCCCGGCAGCGTTCTTCTTCCGGAGGAGGAAGACGGCGGCACCGCCGAACACCACCAGGGCGATCGCCAGGCCCGCTATCACCGGCGTGGCGCCGGAGGAGCCGGTCTCCGCCAGGTTGTCCCCGCCGCCGAGCGCGGACGGACCGCCCGCCGAGGCCGGGAGGGGCTGCGAGGACGCCTTCTGGGTCACCGGGCCCGCGTCACTGGTGGTCACGCAGTCCAGCACCCCCTTGAAGTTCTGGGAGAAGCCGCCGGGTCCGGTGACGGTGAAGTCGTACGCCGCGTCCTCGCCGACCGGGACGGTGACGGTCCTGGACGCGCCGGCCGCCACGGTGTGCTCCTCCCCCGCCAGCTCGAACACGTACGCCTCGTCCCCCTGGTTGACGACGCTGACGTCGACACCCCCGGCCGCGCAGTTCTTCTTCGCGGTGATCGCGGGTATCGCGCCGCCCTCGGCCCAGTTGGCGCTCGCCGTGGCGGAGACCGTCGAGTCGCTGGAGCCCGCGAGGATCTGCGTCTGGCTCCTCGTCACCCCGGCGAAGGCCCGGCCGACCGGCACGGAGGTGGTCGCCTGCACGGTCAGCCGGCCGGAGGCGGCCGAGGCGTCCTCGGGGACGTCGAAGTACAGCCGCGCCCCGTCCTTGGCCGTGTCCACCGCGACGCCGTACTCGTCCGTGATCCTCACTCCGCTGGCGGCGGCGTCCACGGGGGGTGAGACCGTGACGCCTGCCGCGTCCGTACGCACCGTGACGGGACCGAGCCGCTCCCCCGCCCTGCCGGAGACCGCCGCGGGCTCCAGCGTGAGCGACGCCCGGGGCTCCGCGACGTTCCGCGCGCTCTTCTCCAGCCAGTCCGCGAGCTTCTCGGCCTGCGCGTCCCGCGCCTCGACGTCGACACCGTCCGAGTACCGCCAGATCGCCACCTGGGTACCGGCCGCCGCGGTCCGCTCCGTGAGGGGGCCGGTGCCCGCGCTCTTCGCCAGGGCCGCGAGGTTGTCGACCTGCGGGTAGGAGTGCTCCAGGATCCAGCGGATCTTGCCCGCGTTCTCGTTGCCGCCGAGCGAGGTCTCGCCCCAGGAGGTCTCCACGTACGCCGCCTGGTCCTGCGTCGGGTTGTGGATGTCTATGCAGTACGTCTTGAGATTGCCGCCCCCGTCGACGGTCATCTCGAACAGTCCGGCGGGCAGTCGCTGGTCCTCGCCGTCCTCATGGAGCACGGCGTCGTCGTAGATCGTCAGCCCGTCCAGGGTGGCGGACGCGCCGCCCCCGTGCTGGGGGGCCTCGTCGGCGGCGGTGGCCGTGCCGGCGCCGGCCAGGGATCCCATGGCCAGCAGCCCCGTGGTGACGACCGCGGCGGCGAGCCGGGCGGCGCCCCGCCTCCGTACCGATGACGCAGATATCGCAGAAAACACAGAATTCCCCTTCGGGCAAGGCCGTGTCGCGCGGGGCGCACAGGGTGGGGATGCCTTGCCGGCAGACTCAAGTGCCCCATGAGTAGGCGTAAATCCTATGGACGGCGCGAACCACCATCGCTCGGTCGAGCCCGCGGGGCCCGTTCCGAATCGGAATCGTTACCGACACGCCGAGGCGACCCCGGAATAGGACTGGCAATATCGACAAACCTTCACAACTGCGCGTCACCGCACGGCCGTCCGTCCGGTCGCTCACGCGAGCACCCCTACCGGCTCCACGACGGCCCCGGGAGCGCGCGCCGCGTCCACGGCCCAGCCTCCCGCGGGACCCTGGCCCGCGCTCCGGTCCGGCTCGGGCGACCGCTCCCGCGCACGCGCCGTCGGCTCCGGAGGCCGCTCCTCCGGACGCCGGCCCGGCCCCTCCGCCTGCCCCTGCCTGTCCGTAGCATTTTCATGACGCTCGGTCAGAGCGGGAGCGGCCCTGGTCGGACGCCTGAACGCGGATGTCCCCCGGGTCAGGTCGTGGCCCGCCGCCACCGCGTCGATCTCGACGGACGTCCGCCGCTGCCCGTCCCGTTCGTCCTCCCGCACCCGCAGCCGGCCGTGCACGACGAGCGGCTCGCCGACGGAGACCGACGCGGCCAGATTCGCTCCCAGGGCCCGCCACGCCCACACGGTGTAGAAGCTCGTCGGACCGTCCGCCCAGACGCTCCGCCGACGGTCCCAGCGACGCCCTGTCACCGCGAACCTGAACCGCGCCACCCCGCCCGTGGCCGACTCCCTGAATTCCACGCCGGTCGCGACATTGCCCACCAGCGTCACCACGGTGTCGTTCATAACTCGTCCACTCCCCCTCCGGGCCGTTGCGTTGACTGGTTCCATGCTGGCTCAAGCGGAGGAATCGGGCTGAAGCCTGTGCATTACTCGCCAGTTGTGGAAAACGTCGTCACCCGGCCGAGGAAATACGCGGAATACGCTCCTGTTCCCCGCCATCCCGGACCGTACCGGCGG
This sequence comes from Streptomyces sp. NRRL F-5135, assembly GCF_000719775.1. Taxonomy (GTDB): domain Bacteria; phylum Actinomycetota; class Actinomycetes; order Streptomycetales; family Streptomycetaceae; genus Streptomyces; species Streptomyces hebeiensis. The sequence continues at coordinate 105,557 of NZ_JOHR01000009.1, forward strand.
AGTCTCCCCTCCCCGGTCCCCGCCGTTCTCCGGTCCCCGCCGCTCCCCGGTCCCGGCCGTTCCCCGGTCCCTGCCGCGCTCCCGCCCCACCGGCAAAAGCGCGCATCATGCATGGGAACGGGCCGGGTTCGGGGAGGATGCACGGACGATGACATCTCAGCCGATATCCCGGCCGACGGCCGCGAAGCCGCCGGCGTCCGGCCCGGGGCGTGCCGACTACGCCGCCTTCGCGCATCTGACCGCCCCCAATGCCGCCCTGTACCGGCAGGTCATGCACGCCTTCCTCGACGCGAAGGAGCGCTTCGCCGTGCACCTGCGCCCCGAGGACGTACAGGCCGCGCTGCCCGCGCGGTACCGGCCGGCGGACGTGGAGACCGTGGCCAGGACGCTGGACCGGCTCGTCGAGTGGGGCAATCTGCGGGCCGATCCGGACACCGCGCGCGTCACCGCGGTGGAGGACTTCTACCGCAAGCGGTTCATCTACCAGCTCACGCGGGCCGGTGAGGCGGCCGAGGCCGCTCTCGGCACGTACGACGAGGCCCTCGGGCGGCGCGGCGAACTCCAGGCGGTCGCGCTCCACGACATCGTCACCCAGCTGCGGGCCTTGCTGGTGATCGCCGCGGACGAGGAGCCCGACCCGGCCAAGGCGCACCTCGCGCTTTCCGCGCTGACGGCCCGGTTCGCCGCCCTCGCGGACAACGCCCGGGCCTTCATGGGGTCGCTCCAGCGCACCATCGACCTGCACGACGTCGAGGTGGAGGCGTTCCTCGCGTACAAGGACCGGCTGATCCAGTACCTGGAGCGGTTCATCCAGGACCTGATCACGCTCGGCGGGCGCATCGCCGGACTGATCGCGGAGCTGGACGGCACGGAGGGCCCGGCGGACTCGATGAGCTCGATGAGCTCGATGAGCTCGGCGGGGTCGGCGGGGGCGGCAGGGCCGTCGAGGGCGGCAGGGGCGGCCGGGTCGACAGGGCCCGCGGGAGTGGCAGGGGTGGCGGGAGTGGCAGGGGTGGCGGGTGCACGGCCCTCGCCGGAAGACCGGTCGTGGGGGACGGGCGGGCGGATCGATCCCCTGCTGCGGCTGGCCGCCGCCCGCGAGGCCACCGACGCCACCCCCGAGGAGGCGGCGGACGCCGAGGCGGCCGCCTACGCCAGGTGGCGGGACCGCTGGGCGGGGCTGACCGACTGGTTCGTGTCCGGGGAGGGGCGCGAGTCGCAGGCGCGGCTGCTGCGCGGCCGGGCGCTGGGGGCTATCCCCCAGCTGCTGGCCGTCGTACGGCAGTTGAACGAGCGGCGGGCCGGGCGTTCGGACCGCTCGGCCGACTTCCGTACGCTGGCCCGCTGGTTCGCCGAGGCTCCGGACGACGCGACGCGGCACCGGCTGTGGCGGGTCGCCTTCGGGCTGCACTCCTCCCGCCACCTCACCGTGGACGCCGACACCCTCGCCGAACGCAGGGCGGAGCCGATACCGGCCGCCACCCCCTGGGCCGGGGCGAATCCGCTGCGGATCAGTCCGCAGCTCCGCCGCACCGGCAGCTACGAGCGGCGCGGCAAACCCCGCCGGGTGGCGGACCGGAGCGGGGCCAGAGCCCGGCTCGCCGAGATCGCCGCACACCAGGCGCGCCAGACCGCCCGGGCCCGGGCCCGGCTCGCGACCGGGGGCGAGATCCGGCTGTCGCGGCTCGGCGAGCTGGACCCCCTCGCCTTCGACCTGTTCCTGCGGCTGCTCGGCGACGCGCTGGCCACCTGGCGGCCGGGGATGACGACAACCATGACGACCAGCGGCGACGGTTCGATGGAGATCCGGCTGACGGCTCTGGACGACGGCGCGACGGCCGAGATCCGCACCCCGGGCGGGGTCTTCCGGGGCCCGGACCACCTGGTGGAGATCACCGACCTCGCCGCCGGCCGGCCGGAGCCGGCGAACCACCCCGGACCGGCCTCCGGGCCGGCGGGCCGTCCGGGAACGGCGGACGTCCTCGAAACGGAAGACCGCGTCAGGAACGAAGGAGCGGCTCCATGACAACGCCCCTGGCCGAGGTCCTCGACGGCCAGCGCGCCGCCGATGTCCAGCGGGCCGCCCGCGCCCTGCTCAAGGAGCCGCTGCTGACCGCGGACGGCCCCCGCGCTGACGAGTTCCGGCTCGTACGGCAGCACGCGACCGAACTGCGGGAGTGGTTCGAGCGCAACGCGGGCTGGTCCCTGGGCGTGGACGCGGAGGCCGCCCGGCTGCGCAAGACGCCCGGAGTGCTCTCCGATGCCACGCACCCGGCGCGCGAGGCCACCAGGACCGCGCTGCCGTTCACCCGCCGCCGCTACGTCCTGCTCTGCCTGGCACTGGCCGTGCTGGAGCGCGGCGAGGCACAGGTCGCGCTCGGCCGACTGGCGGAACAGGTGGTGCTCGCCGCGGCGGACCCGCACCTCGCGGCGGCCGGCGTCACGTTCACGCTGGAGCGGCGCGACGAACGCCTCGACCTCGCGGCCGTCGTGCGGCTGCTGCTGGCGCTCGGTGTCCTGCGGCGCGTGGCCGGTGACGAGGAGGCGTACGTGAACGGGGCGGGTGACGCGCTGTACGACGTGCGGCGCCGCGTGCTGGCCGGCCTGCCCGCGACCCGGCGCGGCCCCTCCATGGTCGCGGCCGAGGAAGCGGCGGACCTCAAGAGCGGGGATCAGCACGGCGAGGAGCGGTACGGCGATGAGGAGTACGGCAGCGGGGAGGAGCGGCACGGCAGCGGACAGCGGCACGAGCCGTACGCACAGCGACCCGGCACGCGCGCCCGCCCCGGCACCGCCCCCCGCCCCGGCACCGACGCCGACGCCGAGGGCACCCAGGTCGCCCCCGTCTCCGCCGTCCCCTCGGAGCGCTTCGACCAGCGGCTCGTACGCCTGACCGCCGAGACGGCGCTGGACAGCGACGAGCTGAGGTTCCGGGCGATCCGCTGGAAGCTGACCCGCTGCCTGCTGGACGATCCGGTCCTCTACTACGACGAACTCACCGACGGCGAACTCGCCTACCTGACCCGGCAGCGCGGCTTCATCACCGCGAGGATCAGCGAGCTGACCGGCCTGGTCGCCGAGGTCCGGGCCGAGGGCATCGCGATGGTCGACCCGCTGGACGACCTCACCGACGTCCGCATGCCCGAGCAGGGCACCCACGGCCACATCACCCTGCTGCTCGCCGGGTATCTGGCGGCGGCCGGCCGCGCGGTCGAACCGGCGGAGCTGGAGCGGCGCGTCCGGGAGCTGGCCGCGGAGCACGGCGGCTTCTGGTCGAAGGCGGCCAGGGAGCCGGGAGCGGAACCGGAACTGGTCGAGCGGGCCGTGGAGAAGCTGGTGGCGCTCGGCCTGGTGACCCGTACGGAACGAGGTGTCCTGCCGCGCCCGGCGCTCGCGCGGTACGCGGTCGGTGAGCCGGTCGTTCGTGCGCGCGGCTCCCGACAGGCCCGCAAGGCCACAGATCCGGAGCCGAAGCCAGAACCGGAGCCGAAGCCAGAACCGGAGCCGGAATCGGAGCCACAGAGAGTCACAGAGCCACAGAGCCAGAGCGAAAGGCGATACCCCCGTTGACCGCCCTCCCCAGCCCCGCGCCCGGCCGGTGGCGTCCCCTGCGCATCGGGCTCGTCGACCTCTTCCACTACGACGCGGAGGAGTTCTGGTTCCGCGACGGCCGGCTGCTGCTCCGGGGCAACAACGGCACCGGCAAGTCGAAGGTGCTGGCCCTCACCCTGCCCTTCCTGCTGGACGGCGACCTGTCGGCCCGCCGGGTCGAGCCCGACGGCGACCCGGGCAAACGGATGGAGTGGAACCTGCTGCTCGGCGGCGAGCACCCCCATCCCGAGCGGCTGGGCTACACCTGGATCGAGTTCGGGCGGCTCGACGAGGCGACGGGGCAGGCTCATTTCCGCACTCTGGTCTGCGGATTGAAGGCGGTCGGCGGGCGCGGCATCGCCCGCCACTGGTTCGCGGTCACCGAGCAGCGGATCGGCGCCGGCCTGAGTCTCCTCGACGCCACCGGGACCCCGCTGTCCCGGGACCGGTTCGCGGAGGCGGTCGCCGGGCGGGGCATGGTGTACGACACGGCGAAGGCCTACCGCAGAGCGGTCGACGAGGCGCTGTTCGGCCTGGGTGAACGCCGGTACGCGGCGCTGGTGGACCTGCTGATCCAGCTGCGCCAGCCGCAGTTGTCCAAGCGTCCCAACGAGGCGGCACTGTCCCGCGCGCTGACGGAGGCGCTGCCGCCGCTGGACCAGGCGGTGATCGCCGACGTCGCGGAGGCGTTCCGCTCGCTGGACGAGGAGAAGGAGGAGCTGCGGGCGGCGACGGAGGCCGAGCGCGCGTCGTCGGCGTTCCTCGACCACTACCGGCGTTACGCGCGGATGGCGGCGCGGCGCAGGGCCCGGTTGCCACGCAGCGAACACGCCCGTTACGAGCACCTCCAGCGCGAGCTGGGTGACGCACAGGCCCAGCGCCTGCACGCGGTCGAGGACCGGGAGGCGGCCGAGCGGCGGATCACGGAGCTGGACGAACGGGCCACCCGGCTGGCCGCGCAGGAGGCCGCCCTGCGCGCCGGGCCCGAGATGCGTGACGCGCGCGAGCTGGACCGGGCGGCGGCCGACGCCGGGCGTACGGCGCGGGAGCTGTCCCGGGTCGAGGACGACCGCCGACGGGCGGTCGAGGACCACACCCGGGCCACCGGCCGGCTCGGTACGGCGGAGAACCGGCTGGCCGCCGCCGAGCGGGCGCTGGCGGAGCTCCGGGACGCCCTGCGCGAGGCCGCCGCCGCGGCCCGGCTGCCCGAGGAGCCGCGTACGCCCGACGGGACAACCACCCGGGCGCCCCACCGGACACCCGATCAGGAGACCGGCCAGGCGCCCGACCAGGAGACCGGCCAGGCGCCCGACCGGACGCCTGATGATCAGGCATCCCATCAGGCGTCCCATCGGACACCCGGCCAGGCACCCCACCAGGTACCCGACGAGGTCTCCGAGACCGAACTCCGCCGCCGGGCACGGGAGGCGACCGACCGCAGGCTGCGCACCATCGAGCACTTGGAGACGCTGGCGACCCGCGCCGAACAGACGGAGGCCGAGCGCCGGGCCGCCCTCCGGCGCGCCGACGAGGCCGAGGAGGACGTCTCCCACACCGCGCGCCGCCGGGCGGAGGCGGCGGAACGCGTGCGCGGCGAGGCGAGCGCCTTCCTCTCCGCCGTACGGACGCACCTCACCGGCTGCGCCGAACTGGCGCTCCCCGACCTGCCCGGCCTGCTCGACGTGACGCAGGACTGGGTGCGCCGGCTGGACGGCCCGAACCCGGCCCGTACGGCGGCCGACGCCGCACACCGCGCGCTGACGGCCCGGCTGGCCGACGAGGCCGCCGTCCTGATGCAGCGGGCCTCCGTCACCCGGGAGCGGCGGGCCGGCACCCTGCGCGAGCTCACCGCTCTCGAAGAAGGGGGACAGCGAGGCCCCGAGGCACCCCGCACCCGCACCCCCGGGGCCAGGGACGACGCGGTCGGCGCGCCCCTGTGGCGGCTGGTCGACTTCCGTACGCATGTCACCGCGGCGGAACGCGCGGGCCTGGAGGCCGCGTTGGAGGCGTCCGGGCTCCTCGACGCCTGGGTACGCCCCGACGGCGCCGCGATCAGCGCGGACACCCACGACGTCCTGCTCGCCCCCTCCGCCGCCGTCGGTGGCCCCAGCCTCGCCGACGCCCTGCGTCCGGCGGTCGACCACGGTGACCCGCGTGCCGTCGCCGTGGGGGAGAGCACGGTGGCGCGGGTGCTGGAGGCGATCGGGCTCTTCAGTGACGGCGGCTGGCAGAGCGGCACATGGGTGGCGACGGACGGCCGGTTCCGGGTCGGGGAGCTGACCGGGAGCTGGGCCAAGGAGAGCGCCGAGTACGTGGGCGAGGGCGCCCGCGAGGAGGCCCGCCGGGCGAGGATCGGCGCCGCGCGGGCCGAACTCGCCGGGCTGGAGGGTGAACTGGAGCACCTGACCGCCGCGCACCACACGGTGGCCGGGCGCCGGCGCGCCCTCGACGGTGAGCTCGCCGCCCTGCCCGACGACGACGCTCTCCGGCACGCCCACGCCCTGGCCTCGGCCGCGGCGGACGCGGCGCACCGGGCGGGCACCCGCCGCGGTGAACGCGCCACCGAACTGGCCGAGGCGGCCGGCAGGGCGGAGAAGGCGGCCGTGGAACTCACCACGGCGGCCGCGGACATGAACCTGCCCGCCGACCGCGCGGGCCTCGCCGCCGTACGCCAGGCCCTGGCCGACCACACCGCTCTCCTCGCGGCTCTCTGGCCCGCGCTGCGCGAACGGGGCGACGCCCTGCGAGCCGTGACGGCCGAGCGGACGGAGGCCGGGCGGACCGACGCCCGGCTGGCGGAACTCACCGCGCGCGCCGGGGAGGCGGCCCGCGAGGCCGCCGCCGCGGACGCGCGCCACGCCACCCTGCGGTCCACCGTCGGCACGGCGGTCGCCGAACTCCAGCGGCGGCTGGCGGACACCGCGCGGGAGGCCCGGGAGTGCGTGGAGGAGCAGAAGCGCGCCAGGGGCGCGTACGGCGAGGCGGACCGGCGCGCCAGCCGCGCCGAGGGCCGCATCGACCGGCTCGGCGAGGACGTCACCGACGCCACGGCCGCCCGGGAGCGGGCCGTCGCCGCCCTCCAGCGGTTCGAGGCGACCGGGCTGCTCGCGGTCGCCCTGCCCGAGCTGCCGGTGCCGCGTACGGACGGCACGCCCTGGGCTGCCAGGCCGGCGATCACGCTGGCCCGGGCGATCGAGGCCGAACTCGCCTCGGTCGACGACTCGGACGGCGCCTGGGAGCGGGTGCAGAAGCGCCTCAGCGAGGAGTTCGGCAAGCTCCAGGACGCGCTGTCGCGGCACGGACACACCGCCTCCGCGCACCCGGGCGAGGACGGCATGCGGGTCACGATCGTCTACCAGGGGCGGGAGCGCGCCGTACCGGAACTCGCCGGGGCGCTGGCCGCCGAGGTGGGCGAACTGACCCGCATCCTGTCCGCCCACGAGCGCGAGGTCCTGGAGACCCACCTGATCACGGAGGTCGCCGGCACCCTCCAGGAGCTGATCGGCACCGCCGAGCGGCAGGTGCGCCTGATGAACGACGAGCTGGCGGAACGCCCGACCTCCACGGGCATGAGGCTGCGCCTGGTGTGGCGTGCCTCGCGCCAGGCCCCGCAGGGCCTCGCGCAGGCCCGGGAGCGGCTGCGCCAGTCGGCGGACGCCTGGTCGCCCGACGACCGGGCCGCCGTCGGTGAGTTCCTCCAGGCGCAGATCGCGCGCCGGCAGGCCGCCGACAGCGGGGGCAGCTGGCTGGAGGACCTCACGGCGGCGCTCGACTACCGCGCCTGGCACGAGTTCGGCGTCGAACGCCACCAGCACGGCAAGTGGGTTCCCGCGACCGGTCCCGCCTCGGGCGGGGAACGGGTGCTCGCCGTGTCCGTACCGTTGTTCGCCGCCGCGTCCTCCCACTACGCGAGCGCGGCCGGGGAGCACGCCCCGCGCCTGGTGACGCTGGACGAGGCGTTCGCGGGGGTGGACGACGACTCCCGCGCCAAGTGTCTGGGCCTGCTGCACGCGTTCGACCTGGATGTGGTGATGACCAGCGAGCGCGAGTGGGCCTGCTACCCGCAGGTCCCGGGGATCGCCATCGCCCAACTCTCGCGCGTGGACGACATCCCGGCGGTTCTCGTGACCCGCTGGGAGTGGGACGGTACGAGGCGGCTGCGCGGTACGGATCCCACGCCGGTGCCGGATCAGGAGCCGGAGCGGGGCCCGGATGGCGCCGGGACCGGTACCGGAGCGGGAGGTCAGGAGTCGCTGTGGACGTGAACGGCGGCGGGAACGACGATGCGCGCGCAACCCCCCTGACGGCCCTGCCGGCCCCGAAAGCCCCGTCAGTCCCGGCAGCTCCGGCACACATAACGGGTGAGTCGACTACGACGCCGGCACCCGGCGTCGTAGTCGACACGGACCGGCTCGTACGGCTGCTCGGCCGTCCCGAACTGTCCTGGCTCGTGGACCGGATCCGGGACCGGATGGCACGCGGCCGGCCGCTCACCGGCGTCCTCACCCTGAGCGCGCCGCGACAGACCCAGCGAGAGGCGGTGGAACGCCTGTTGGGCCGGGCTCCGCGGGGCGGTCGCTCGCTGACGGTCCGCCTCGACGCGCTGGACGGCGTCCTGCGTCACTCCGGCATCAGCCCGCAGGGGCTCGCCGCCGCCGTGGTCGCTCTCACGGGCCCGGTACGGCCGCTCGCCGAAGAACGGGAGGCGGAGGACAGGGAGTGGGAAGAGGCGTACGCGCCGCTCTCAGCGCTCGGCCCCGCGTACACCGACTGGATCCGCCGGATACGCCGGGACGGGCTCGTACGGCGGCTGGCCCGTTCCCCGGGCGCCGCCGGGCCGCTGCTGCGCGATACGGCGAGGGTCCTACGGGCCCTGCCGGCCGCGCCTCCGACCTCCCTGGCCGCCTTCGCCGCGCGGGTACTGGGCCGCTCCCACGCGCTGGACGACGGTACGCCCCTGGCCACGCTGGTGCTGTCCGCGATCCGCGCGCTCGGCGGCTTCCCGGACGGCACGGGAGCCGAGTGGCGCAGGGAGGCGTGGGCCTCGGCCGGCCTGCTCAAGGACGATCTCTCGTCGACGGTGCTCGTGCTCAACGTGCGCGGTACGCCCGTACTGGACGCGATGGCGGACGCGGGCGAACCGGCCGTCCTCACGCTGCGCCACCTGGCCCGCCACCTCACGGGTCCGGGCCAGGGCCCGACCGAGGGGGCCCGCGCAACCGGCGGCGCTCAGGTGCCGGAAGACGTTCGCGCGACGGAAGACGTTCGCGCGACGGATGGCGTACGCGTGACGGATGGCGTACGCGCGACAGGCGGCGTGCCCGTGAGCGACGGCGTACGCGTGACGGACGGCGCGCCCGTGACGACAGACGTGTACGTGTGCGAGAACCCCGCCGTGCTCTCCGCCGCCGCCGACGCGTACGGTCCGGCCTGTCCGCCCCTGGTGTGTCTCCAGGGCCAGCCATCGGCCGCCGCGCTCGTCCTGCTGCGGCACCTGTCCCACGGGGGAGTCCACGGCGGAGCCCACGGAGGAGCCACGCTCCACTACCACGGTGACTTCGACTGGGGCGGGCTGCGGATCGCCACCGCGCTGCGGCGTGCCGTGCCCTGGACGCCGTGGCGCTACGGCGCCACCGACTACCGCGCGGCCGCCGCCGCGACGCCCGGCCCCGACCGGCTGTCGGGCCCGCCCGCCGAGTCCGCCTGGGATCCCTCCCTGGCCGCCGCCCTCACCGAACTCGGCGTCCGGGTGGAGGAGGAATCGGTACTGGACGATCTGCTCGGCGACCTCGGCCGGCCGACGACACGACCGTGACGTGGGGCCCGTGACGTGGGGCCCACCGTGAAACGGCGTCATCCGTTTCCGCCGGACACCGTCACGTACTGCTCCCGCACCTCCCGGTACCGCATCAGCTCCGCGGCGATCGGATCGAGCACCCGCGCCCGTCCGCACCCCGCCGCCGCCTCGCGCAGCCGCCGCTCGGCGTCCTGCCCGTACCGCCGTGCCGGCCCCCTGGCCGCCGCGCCGCAGGCCCACTCGACGAGCGGTCCGCCGACGATTCCGGCGGACATCACCAGCACGGGCGGCAGGAGCCCCGGTTCCAGGACGCCGAAGATCTGGCCGACCAGCCAGAGCGCGCCGAAGATCTGGAGCAGCGTCATCGACGCCTGGGCCAGGACGGCGGCCGGCCACCAGGCGGGCCGTGGCGGCCGGCCGTCCGGCGCGCCCGCGGGCGCCGCCGCTCTCGCCGCCAGTTCGTCCAGTGTCTCGGACAGCCCTTCGGCGCCCCGTACCGCCGCCTCGCGCACGGAGTGTGCCCACGGCGCGGGCAGCCCCGCGGACGCCTCCTCGGCCACCGTGCGCACGGCCTGCTCCACCCGCTGCCGCGCCGTCAGTTCCTCCTCCACGACCGCCGGGGCCTTCGGGGGCCGGCCGCCGGGCACGCGGGACCGCTCGTAGAAGCGCCACAGCCGCAGCCACGGTGTCCCGCAGGCGCGGCCGGCGTTCCTGCGCCATTCGCGTTCCGCCGCCTCACCCGCCGCCACCGCGCCGACGGCCCGGGCCAGCCGCTCCAGGAACTGTTCCCGGGACCGTTCCCCGAGTCCGGCCCGTCCCTCGGCGACATAGGCGGGCCGGAGCCGTGCCGCCGCCGCGTCCACGTCGGCGGAGAGCCGCCGGGCGGGGGCGGCGCGCTCCTGGACGAATCGCGCGAGCAGTTCCCGCAGCTCGCCCACGCCCTGCCCGGTCAGCGCGGACAGTCCGAACACCGTGGCTCCGGGCTCGCCGTGCTCGCCGAGGGCCATCCCGTCCTCGTCGAGCAGCCGGCGCAGGTCGTCCAGCACCTGGTCGGCGGCCTCACCGGGAAGCCGGTCGATCTGGTTGAGCACGACGAAGGTGACCTCGGCATGCCCGGCGAACGGGCGCAGATAGCGCTCGTGCAGCGCCGCGTCGGCGTACTTCTCGGGATCCACGACCCAGATCACGGCGTCGACCAGCGCGAGCACCCGGTCCACCTGCTCGCGGTGGCGGGCCAGCGCCGAGTCGTGGTCGGGGAGGTCGACGAGGACCAGGCCGTGCAGCTCCTCGGCACCGTCCCCGCCCGCGAGCGGCTTGCGCCGCAGCCGCCCGGGGATGGCGAGCCGGTCGAGCAGTCCCGCGGCCCCGTCGGACCAGGTGCAGGCGATGGGTGCGGAGGTGGTGGGCCTGCGCAGGCCGGTCTCCGAGATGGGCACGCCCGCGATCGCGTTGAACAGCGTCGACTTGCCGCTGCCGGTGGCCCCCGCGATGGCGACGACGGTGTGCCGTGAGGACAGCCGCTGCCGGGCGGACGCCTCGTCCAGGACCCGGCCCGCCTCGGCGAGGATGGCGCCGTCGAGGCGGGCCCTGGACAGTCCCACCAGTTCGCCGAGCGCGTCGAGACGGGCCCGCAGCGGGCCTTCGTACGTCCCGCCGATGGGCGTGTGCGCGTCGGCCCGGCCGTCACGCGGCCGCTCCGCCCGCCGCGTTCCCCCGAGGACGGCCAGGTCCCCGCCGTCGTCGGTCATGACCGCCCGCGGGGGTACGCGGCGGGCGATGAGCCCGTCGTTCCAGGAGCCGGTGGAGAAGGAGACGGGCTCAGGGGCAAGGCCCTCATCGGCCGGTACCGGGCCGAATGAGGCGCCGGATCCGGGCGTGGCGACTGGCCCGGGTGGGGCGCCGGATCCGGATGGGGCGCTGGAGCCGGGCGAGGCGCCGGATGCGGCTGGGACCACGGGTCCGGCGGGGGCGACAGGCACGGCAGGAGCGACAGGCACGGCGGGGGCGACAGGCACGGCGGGAGCAACAGGTCCGGCGGGAGCAACAGGTCCGGCGGGCACGGGGCGCGCGCCGTCCTGTACGCCACCGGGTCGGCCACCGGCGCCGGAACCACCCTCCCTGCCCACGGCGGGGCGTGGCGGCGCCCCCTTCGTTCCCACCTCACGGACCTTTCCGGCCTCACTGATCTCACTGATCTTTCCGGCCTCACGGACCTCACAGACCTCTTCGGCCCCTCCGGCATCCCCGGCCTCCGGGGTCTTCGCGCCGCCGTCATCCACGGCGGCGGAGGACGTGTGCGTCATCCGGCTCTCACCTCTCCTTCTGTACGACGGACAGCGCGGCGATCAGCTCGGCCTGTGACTCGGGGGTCACGCCGAGCGCGTCGAGGGGCGCCAGCCGCCGGTCGCGTTCCGTGTGCAGCACCCGGTCGATGTACGCGGTCACCAGCTCGCCGCCCCGGTCACGCAGCCGTACCGCCGCCCGGACGCCGATACGCTCCGCGAGCCGCTGCCCCGCCTGCCGTGCCCGCCTGCCGCCGAGCAGGGACGCGGCGAGCAGCGCGGCCACGGTCTCGGGGTCGGGCGCGGGGGTCCGCTCCAGCTGCCGTACCTCCTCCTCGGCCAGTTCCTCCAGGACCCGGCGCCAGCGGCGGACGGCCATCCCGACCCGTTCCGGCGACTCGCCGTCGGGCCCGGGGCCGCCGAGGACGCGGGCCGCGGCTTCGCCCTCGCAGGCCGCGGCCAGCCGCTCGTCCGCGGCGGCGACCGCGCACTGCAACAGCGCGCCGAGGCTCTCCACCAGCGAGTCCAGCAGCTCGCGCGCGGTGCTGTCCCTCGGGAAGGCCCGCCAGCGGGTCCGGGCGTCCCCTGCCAGTACGGCCCCCTGCTGGAGCTGGCGGCGCACCCGCTCGCCCTCGGCCGCGTACGCCTCCTCCACCGCGCCCGTCAGGCGTACGGCGGCGGCGTACTGCGCCGAGACGGCCCCGGCGAGCTCGGGCATCCGTACCCGCAGCGAGTCCATGACGCCGGCGGCGGTCCGTACGACGGCCTGCTGGCGGGCGGCCGGGTCCTGGACGCGGTGCGCGAGCCAGGCGAACAGCGGCGCCACGGCGGTGGTGGGCAGCAGCCCGGTCCCGCCGCCGGCCGACTCGGGCAGTTCCGGGATGGTGAAGCGGGGCACGTCACCGAGGCCCGCCCGGCGCAGCAGCGCGCCGTACTGCCGCGACACCTCGTCGATCACCTGGTGCGGCACCCGGTCGAGCACGGTGACGAGCGTGGCGTCGTACTCCTTCGCGGTACGCAGCAGGTGCCACGGCACGGCGTCCGCGTAGCGGGAGGCGGTCGTCACCATCACCCACACGTCGGCGGCGCAGATCAACTCGGCCGCCAGCAGCCGGTTGTCCACGACGAGCGAGTCGATGTCCGGGGCGTCGAGCAGGGCCAGCCCGCGGGGCAGGGCGGCGGCGGTCTCGACGCGCAGCGCGTTCTTCTCCGCCTCCTCCGCGCCGTGCCCGCCCGCCCCCTCGGCCGCCTCGTCATCTTCCTGCTGGGGCAACCAGACGCGGGTGAGGTGCGGCAGTACCCGCATCCCGGCGAACCAGTGGTGGTCCTCGGGGTGGCAGACGAGAACGGGCGTCCGGGTGGTCGGCCGCAGCACCCCCGCCTCACTGACCCGCCGTCCCACAAGGGAGTTGACGAGCGTGGACTTTCCGGCCCCGGTGGACCCGCCGACGACCGCGAGGAGGGGCGCCTCGGGGTCCCTGAGCCTCGGCAGCAGATAGTCGTCGAGCTGTGCGAGCAGCTCGGTCCTGGTCTGTCGAGCACGCGGAGCCCCGGGAAGCGGCAAGGGAAGACGCACGGCCGCGACACGGTCGCGCAGTGCGGAAAGTGCGTCGATCAGCTGAGGCCGTACGTCCAAGGTCACCACATGCGAAGAATGCCCAATTTTGAAGCCTTTTTGAAGCGTATGGGTGCCTCTGCGCGCCGATTAAGCGCACAGGACAGACGGGACGAGTGGGGCGCAGGCATAACGACTGCACAACACCCGGGGCGCCAGGGGCCAAAAGCGATGCACGAATCGCACCGGCCTGCGATTATCGGTTCGCTTCACTGAACCTCCACAACGTGCCACGCACGTGAAGCAACCGGGCCAAGGTGATCGGAGCCCTATCCTTGACCCGTCAAGGCAACGGAGCCACCATCCGGACTCCGGGCCACACAGGCACCACCGGCCCCCGTAGCTCAGTGGATAGAGCAGGCGCCTTCTAAGCGCTTGGCCGCAGGTTCGAGTCCTGCCGGGGGCGCGTCTACGCGCGATGCGAAGCCCTCCTTCGGGAGGGCTTTCTCGCAGGTCGAAGTCCGGTTGGCACCGGCAAAAACCGGACTTCTACGGGTGGTCGTCCCACATACGTCCCACAGAACCAGAGGGCGCGAACCGCCCATCCCCCCTCCGGGCACAAGGCAAAGCGGCTTCGAGACCCCCTCGCGGGGCCCGAAGCCGCTCTGCGCTCCCTGCCTTACCTTGCCGAGACCTTCCCTCCAGCTCTCGCCGCAGGGACAACCGCCTTCGGAAGCTCTTGGGCGCTTTCGACGCGCCGTAGATAGACGGCCTGTTGACCGACGATGCAGCGGGCGTAAATGGCCTGCAGAACCGGCACGCTGTTGCCTGCCCACTCAGCGACCTGTGCGTGCGGGATGCCCTCGTTCATCCAGGTCGTCAGGCAGGTGTGGCGCAGATCGTACACGCGCTTTCCTGTGGGCGCCTTGAACTCGTGGTCGGACAGGAACTCCTTGCGCGCATTCGCCCAGACTCGCCGGAACACCGACCCCGCGAGCATGCCGCCCCGTTCGCCTGGGAGGAGAAGGCCAGCCGGCTTGAGGTCGTACTCCTTGATGATCTCGCGAAGGATCACAACAAGGGAAGGGTGGATGGGCACGAGGCGTGTGTCGCCTTCTCCCCGCCCCTTGAGGTCGCGTTCCTCGTGCACGTCCCCGGTGTCGGTCCACTGACTGCCGACCTCGGGTTGGGCCTGATGGACGAGCAACTCCCCCCAGCCAGTTTCCGGCAGCGTGGCGTCACTCACGCGGAGGGCAACGGCTTCCTCCGGGCGAAGCGCCGCGTAGTAAATGGTTGCGAAGAAGGCTCGATAGAGGTGTCCGCGACGAGGTCGCTCACCTATCCAGTCCAGCATCTCCGCGACTAGCCTCGCGCTTTCATGAAGGGGGCTGTCCGGCAGGCGGTCAGGAAAGCTGAAAGTGCCCCTGACCAGCAAGAATGAGGATTGTCGAGGTCCATGTTCTCGCGGACGTGGCGATGCTGCGGTGCGAGCCGGCCGTCTTCGGCCCGGTCGCCTCCGACCCGACCATCTCACGCCTGATCGACACCCTCGCCGCCTCCGGCGACAAAGCCCTGCATGCCATCCGGTCCGCACGGTCTGAAGTCCGCCATCGTGCCTGGTCGTTGGCGGCAAGAACGCCCCGGACGCCGACGGCCAGGTCGTCATCGATCTCGACGGCGTCCTCGTGATCGCCCACTCTGACAAGGAGGACGCAGCGGCGACCTGGAAGAAGACCTACGGCCATCACCCACTGACGGCTTTCGTCGACCACGGACCGGGCGGAACCGGTGAGCCGGTCGCCGCCCTCCTCCGACCGGGGAACGCCGGCTCGAACACCGCTGCCGACCACATTGCCACCGCCCAGCCGGCCCTCGCCCAGCTGCCGAAGAAGTACCGGCGAGGGCGGCAGACGCCGATCCGCACGGACTCCGCCGGCGGAACCCACGACTTCGTGTCCTGGCTCACCAGGCGAGGCCGATGGCTGTCCTACTCGGTCGGCATGGTGATCACCGAGGCGATCCACGAACACGTACTGCAGATCCCAGCCTCAGCCTGGACCCCGGCCGTCGAGACCGATGGCGAGGCCCGTGACGGGGCCTGGGTCGCGGAGCTCACCGGCAAGCTCATGGACGGCTGGCCCAAAGGCATGCGACTGATCGTCCGAAAGGAACGACCCCATCCCGGCGCCCAGTTGAGGATCACGGACGCGGACGGCATGCGGATCACGTGCTTCGCGACCAACACCCCAGACCGGCCGATCGCCGAGCTCGAGCTCCGTCACCGGCTGCGGGCCAGGGCCGAGGACCGGATCCGGGCCGCCCGGTCCACCGGCCTGCGCAACCTGCCCCTCCACACAACAGCCCAGAACAAGGTCTGGCTGGAGATCGTCCAGATTGCCCTCACCTGCTGGCCTGGATGCCCATGCTCGCCCTCACCGGCAAGGCCCGACTCTGGGAACCCCGCCGACTGCGGTTCCGCCTGTTCTCCGCAGCCGCACAACTCGTCACCACCGGCCGCCGCAGAATCCTCCGCCTCGCCCAGCACTGGCCCTGGACCAGGGAGATCACCGCCGCCCTCGAACGACTCGCGCTCCTGCCCACCCCTGGCTGACCAGCAACTCTCCACCCTCCCGACGACAACATCACCCGCCCCGGGCAGTGGAACCCGGCGCCCACCCGACGCGACAACCGCGCCGCCGGCCTGCCCACCATCAGCTCCGGAAAGAGAAAGGGTCCACCGACTTCGTCGCCGGACCCCCGCGAAAGATCGAGGTTGGAACATGGCGTGCATGTCCGTGACGTGGTGGTGATGTTGGATCACTCGTTCTACTGCTTCCCTTCGATGATCTTGCGGATGTCGGTTCGCAGGAGTGGTTGGAGGGACCGGATGATGAACTCTTCGAACGACCACTCGACTGGGGCCCGGATGTGCGTCTGCTTCCTGGAGCGACTCCAGCGCGACGAGCGCGCGATCCGGGGTTGTGAGGGCTTGGAGGATGGTCGTCAGGCCGTCTCGGACGTGACTGTCGGCCGGTGATCCTCGTTGGTTCACCGACCACCCATGCGAGGTACGGAGGGCACAAATGACGCTGGGCCAGGGCATCTTTGTGGCGGTCGTCACAGCTGTGGTGGGCGTGCCCTTCGCGAGCCTGATCGCCGGCTGGGGGTTCGGGAACACGGGACCGGAAGCGAGCCCGCCCCGGGGCGGCGGATCCGCCACGGACGTCAAGCGCGTCACTTTGGACAAGGACACGGCGAACACTCGCGACGGCTGGGACGGCGAGGCGACCCTGGGCTGCTGCGTCGCCCTCGTCGTCGCCGTGGCCGTCGTGCTGGTGGAACTGGCGGTGGCCGACCCAGGGCCGAACGATGGCCATGTCCGGGCGGTCGCCACCATTCCGGTGCTGATGGCGGCGGCGGTACCGGTCCTGCGATACCGCAAGGGCGCACGCGGTCTGTTGCTGGCGGTGCACGCGTCGGGCGCGCTGGCGCTGGCAGCGGCGTGTCTGAGCGTCTCCGCTTTCGTCACCGGACCGCCGCCCTACGCGACGGGCTGGATTCTGCTCGCCGTCGTCGCGGCAGGTGTGGCCACCACGTCCGTCCTGGCCCTGGTCCGGGCACAGGTGACGCTCACCGTGGTGCCGGTCGCCGTCGCCGTGCTGGTCGCCGTGTTCGGCGCGATCGCGCACTCCGTGTACGACTCGCCGGGCTACGCCATGCGCTTCGGGTACCCCGTGCGCATGCCGTTGCCCTCCCATTGCGTGGTGGGCGAGGGGATGGGGTGCGCAATCACGTGGGACGAGGCTCAGCACGGGTCGTCCCCCGCCTTCGCCCAGGGTCAGGTGGTCGCCGTCCACTTCAGCCCGGAGGGCAGGGACCGTTACGGGCGTTACTACCGGCTCGGTGGCTTCTACAAGACCGGAGACGACAACGACCCGACTCTGGTCTTCCTGGACACCCGGGCCGTCGGGGACGACGCGTACGTGACCCTCGGCTACCGGGCCGACTCCTTCACGCCGTTGGGGCGGTTGCGTCTGCCGGGGCTGATGTGGGGGGCCCTGCCTCTCCTCCTGTGCCCGCTGGCGCTGCATCTGTTCCTCGTCAGGGACAGGGCGGCGCAGCCGCTGCGGCGCCGGACGCCCGGTGCCGGATGGGCGGCAGCGGTGACTCGGCACGGCGAGCGGGTGTGAGCGGTGAGCACGGAACAGGCAGCCATCATGAGGACACGTCGCTCCGGCCCCCGCGCCCGGGCCCTCCGGTCCGGTGCCGCCCTGCTGACGGCGGGCGTCCTGGCCGCCGGCCTGCTGACGCCTTCCGCGCAGGTGTCGAGTGCGGCAGCCGCGAGGCTGCCCGTCGCCGCGTCGCCGGCCGACCCGGGACGCGAACACTCGGAGATCGCCCGGAAGGTCATGGCGGACCCGCTCGGCCGGGCGGGCATGGAGGCCCACGAGTCGCTCCACGTGGAGGACGGCGGCCGCAACCTCGCGATCATCTGGTTCGACGTGACCGACTTCCCCCGCCACGTCTACCGGAGGATCACCAAGCAGTTCGACAACCTCGACTTCAGTATCGGATTTCCTGGCAGCAGGAGGAAGGCCGACCGGCGCCGCTACGAAGGGCGCGGAAGAGTGCTGCGTCACGCGGGAAAGGAAGCGCTGTTCGAGCGCCTGGGGATGTCGCCGGACCGAACCGTCCTGGAACTTACTGCGGTCAACGTTCCGGTGAGCCGTGCGGAGGGGGCGTACGACGCGGCCGGAGTGCATTCGGAGGCCCTGATCTACGAGAAGATCCTGCGGCCGTTCCTGCGGGAACTCGGTCTGTCCGCCGGAGAGGTCGACACGCTCCTGGGCAAGGCCGTCGGGGGATTCTCCGACCGGGCGCGCTGTCCCGCATGCCACAGGATCACGATCAGGATCCCCGCGGACAAGTTCGCGTCGATCGTGTCCTACGACCCCAAGGAGAAGCCGGAGCGGACGAACCGGGTTGGTGCCATCATCGCCAGCGGTACGAAGATTGTCAGGGAGTACAAGGGCGAGCAGGAGGCCAAGGCCAAACAGGCCATGCCGGTGAGTGGCGGCTCCGCCACCGACTGCGTCTCGAAGAAGGCGGGCAGCGGCCCCCTGCCCGTCATGGCGATGACCCTGCCCCTCGCCGCCGCGGGCGACTGCGGTGAGGGCGGGAGCAGGGTCAGTTCGGGGGCTCTCGGGCGGGCTCTCGAAACCCCAGCCGGGGCCGACGCCTACGGCGGTGTGGACTTCTCCACCCTGGAGATGCGGTATATCTCCGACGGGCTGGACGGCCTCAGCTATGCCTACTCCGGTACGACGCTCCCCGACGAGTACCAGCAGGACCCCGGCCTCGGCGCGCGGGTCGTCCAGGATTTCGGCACGGATCTGCGGACCTGGCTGGCACTGGACCCGCAGAAGTTCTGGGTCAATCTCAATCCCGCCGAACCGGACCGGATCGTCGACGCCGCCCTCGGACGGACCAACGCCGGCCGGGTGATGCTTGAGGCCGACCTCCAGATGAAACGGACGAAGGCGAAGATCCTTCACCCCGATGCGGAAACCGGAAAACGCTTCTGGCGGGACATCCGGCCGTCTGCAAACGGTTCCCTCTGCCTCTCCTCCCGCATGTGGATCGTGCCGGGGAAGATCGAGGTCCATGAGAACGGCGAGGCGCTGCACATCCTCGAAGCGCCGCTCGACGTGAAGACGGAGTCCCTGAACGTCGACGACCCCGACGCGGGGTCGTGCGACACCGACCCCGTGGCCGACGCCCACAACGAGAACCTGGAACGGACCCTCGTCCTGCCCGAGATCAGGAAGGCGGTCAACACCGCACCCGAGTACGCGCCCCTGCGCCGGGCGTTCCTGGCAAGGATCATCGCCCAGTGGGTCAGGAAGCGTCACCAGCAGGGCCACCGGACGTCCTTCGACGGTGTGATCGACAGCGAGGAACCGGGTGAGTCCACACACGGTGGCCGGAGCCCCAAGGATGTCTTCGACGACTACGTCCACTCCTACCGGCACAAGGAGTTCGATGTCACCCGCAGGACGACCGAGGGACGGGTCACGCGCGTCACCCGGTACGTATACGGCGGCGCGGACTTCACCCGGGTCGATCTCACCACTGTCGGGAAGGTGGACATGCGCGAGCGGTACCCGCAGTTCGTTGAATCCGCACAGGCTTCCGTCGAACGGCAGGTGACCGCCGCCGACGGTTCCGTCTGGTTGGGTGGTTCGACCATCCCCGCGGAGGAGGGTTTCTGGAGCAGCCTCAAGGACGACGCCGTCCGAATGACGGGCGGGAACGGTTTCGTCCTGTCAATGACGGCTCTCGTTCTGGGCGGACTTCTCCTCAAACTCCGCAGCCGTCTGCGCCGGCGCGGCCGGCCCTCCGCCTGACCAGTCCCACCGGCGCCGTTCGGCTGGGTCCCGGGCTGCCCCGGGACCCAGCCGCATGACGTGCCGGACGTTGCCTAGCCTCGCGCTTTCATGAAGGGGGCTGTCCGGCAGGCGGTCAGGAAAGCTGAAAGTGCCCCTGACCAGCAAGAATGAGGATTGTCGAGGTCCATGTTACAAATACCGCCGACTCGTCTGGGACCTCGGCGTGAAACCGCTGATCGCCCGCCGTGGCACCGAGCACGGCTCCGGCCTGGGCACCCAACGCTGGGTCGTGGAGCGCGCGTTCGCTCACCTGCACTGTTTCCGTCGACTGCGGATCCGCTGGGAGATACGCGACGACATCCACGAAGCCTTCCTCACCCTCGGATGCGCACTCATCTGCTGGCGACGCCTGAAGGCATCCCGGTAGGAGTGCTCAGGTGATGTCGTCGACAAGAGCCTCAAGGTGGCGCTCTCCGTCGCGGGTGTGCGCGCCGGCGGCCAGTGCAGCCTTCGCTAGGCGGGTTGCAGCGGGCTCACTGAAGAGTCCGCTGAGAAGCTCGTCGGCCTTCCTCAGGCCGTCGGTGGTCGACTCGGCCGCGGTGTCGACCGCTTCGGTCGCGGCGCGGGCGACGCCCGGCGGCAGAGCGGCGATGCGGGCGGCGAGAGTATCGACGACGTGGTCGAGTTCGGTGTCCGGCACGGCCCGGTTCGCCCATCCGATCCGTTCCGCGGTCGCGGCATCGATCAGCTGCCCGCCAAGGATGATCTCCAGAGCGCGTGCGCGACCCACGAGACCGGGCAGGTATGCAGTGCCCCCCGCGCCCGGGATGATTCCCAGTCGGCACTCCATCTGGGCCATTCCGGCGCGCTCGAGCGATGCGAACCGCATGTCCATCGCGGACAGCAGTTCCGCACCGCCGCCGCGTGCCAGTCCGCGCAGCTTGGCGATGGTGATCTGCGGCAGCGACCGGATGCGTTCGTGGAGCCGCATCATCGGGTTGAGGGACTGGTCCTGGTCGGGTGCGACGGGGAGGGCAACGAACGCCGCGGGGTCGTCGGCAGTCGTCATGTCGCCGTGCGCGACGAAGAAGTCCCGATCCGCGCTGTCAAAAACGATCACCCGGATGTCGTGGTCGCCGGACATGGTGTCCGCGAAGCGGTCCAGGTCCGTCATCAGGGCGGCATCGAGCAGATTGACGGGAGGGTTGTCGATCACGACGTGCGCCACGCCGCTGGTGAGAGAGATCTTGAGGGTCGAGTACGCGTCAGTCATGATTCCCGTTCCGCTGTCAGGTCATTAGGTATCTGATGTATATCTAGTAGTACGGATACACTTCAACGAAATCAGGTATCGCGAGGGAGACCGACGTGCCCGAAGTGGAGCTCAACGGCGACGGCCGGCAGCTGCTCGACCAGGTCTTCGACAAGTGGTCCTTGCTGGTACTGGCCGCATTGTGCGACCGTCCCCGACGCTTCAACGAACTCCGGCAACACATGCCCGCTGTCACCCCGAAGTCACTGACCGCATGCCTGCGACGACTGGAGCGCAACGGCATGGCCGAGCGAGCGGTCGTATCCACGGAACCGGTGGCGATCGAATACCGCATCACTCCCCTGGGCCGAACCCTTCGGCCCCCTGTGCACGCCGTACTGGAATGGGCCGTCGGCCACCTCGACGCGGTCGAAGCCGCCCGCTGTCACTACGACAAGCGACGTGCGGACAAGTGACATCCCGGCGTGTCCAGCGCAGGACGGTGCCAGAACCCCCAACTCGTGATGCCGAGCCGTTCGCTGTGTGCGGCCAGGGTCAGACCCGTACCAACGATCGCCCAGCCGATCCGGGCCAATAGCCAGGATGAGCTCGGCCCTCGCCGCACCATCGCGACACCCTGGGCGAACTGCTGCTGCTCGACAGCCACTGTCGCCTGAAAGGCATTCCGTCAGGAGTTCTTATGGCGTCCGCCGGATCACCCGCGCACTGCGGCGCAAGGGCGTCCACGTGGCCCGCTGCACCGTCGAGCGGCTGATGACCGAGCTGGGCCTGGAGGGCGTCATCCGCGGCCGGCGGCGCCGCACCACCGTGCCGGAGCCGTCGGCACCCAGGCCGCCGGACCTGGTCGACCGTGACTTCACCGCGAGCCGGCCCGACCAGCTCTGGGTGGCCGACATGACCTATGTCCGTACCTGGACGGGCTGGGTGTACATGGCGTTCGTCCTGGAGGTCTTCTCCCGGACGATCGTCGGATGGCAGGTCGCAACCCACATGCGAACCGAACTCCCGCTGGACGCGCTGGAGATGGCGCTGTGGCGCAGACGGATCAAGAAGGGCTCCGGACTGATCCATCACAGCGACCGCGGCTCGCAATACGTATCCATTCGCTACACCGACCGGCTCGCCGGGATCGGCGCCGCTGCCTCGGTCGGCTCCGTCGCAGACAGCTACGACAACGCGATGGCCGAGGCGCTCAACGGCACCTTCAAGGCCGAGCTGATCGAGATGCAAGGGCCATGGCGGGACTTCGACCAGGTCGAGCGGGCGATCTTCCAGTGGGTCACGTGGTACAACGAAGAACGCCTGCACTCCGCACTCGACTACGTATCGCCCGCCGAGTACGAACGCGACTGGTGGCGACAACAGGGAACCACCCCGCAGTCCGCCTGAAACAAGACCGCCGGACTCTACGAAAGTCGGGGCAGCTCAGTTCTTGCTGCCCGGCCGTGCGCGGTCGACCGGGCTGGGACCGCTTTTGGGCCCCGCCGGGCCGCGCGGACGTGCGAGGAATCGATCACCGCCCGCTCCCAGTCCAGCTGGTTCCTGGACCGCAGCTCGTTCAGCAGCAGCTGGTGGAGCTGGTCCCATACGCCGGCCTCGTTCCAGGCCGCAAGGCGCCGCCAGCAGGTCATGCCCGAGCCGAAGCCCAGCTCCTGGGGCAGGTACTCCCATTGGATGCCGGTGTGCAGGACGAAGAGGATCCCGCACAGCGCCTGCCGGTCCGGCGCCCGTGGTCTGCCCTCGACTTTCTTCGGACCCGGCTTCGGCAGCAACGGCTCTACCAGCGACCGCCAGTTCATCCGACACGATCCACGGCCGCGACTGACGATTTCCCATACTCGGACATACGAGTAGAGAGGCCGACAGTCTCATGATCAGCAGCTTTTGTTAGAGCCAGTAAGCCGCACAACCAGCCGCGTCCGCGGCTTGACAATCGCATAGGGAGGTTCCTGAAACAGGAGATCCACCAGAGCTAACCTCCGCGTTTCACTTGCGGCCGTGTCCGGATCTTGAGCGGAAACGCGAAAGTGCCTTCTGAGCTGGGATGATGAGGCTTGTCTAGGGCTTCTGTCACCACAGCAGGAAGGCACTTTCTGCGTGCACACTACCGGGTCGCGTCCCAAGCTCGTCGTATCAGCCGACGGTCGCGGGGTGGTCAGTCATGCCGGGTCCCGTCTGCTGGCCGATCTCGCCGATGCCACCGGCCTGACCACGGCCTTCACGAACGCGCTGCGCCATCTGCGACCGCGCGGCACCGGTCACGCCCCCGGCCGGATCGTCTTGGACTTGGCGGTGATGCTGGCCGACGGCGGGGAGGCGATCACCGACCTGGCCCTGCTGCGGGACCAGGCCGAGGTGTTCGGCCCGGTCGCGTCCAATCCCACCGCGTGGCGACTGCTGGCGGGTATCAATCCGGCCGCACTCGGCGCTCTGCGCGCGGCCCGTGCCGCCGCCCGCGAGGTCGCCTGGCTGCAAGCCGACGAGAGGCGGGAGGCAATACCGGCCTCCCGTGCAGGCGGACGCGAACTGTCGGGTCTGGTCCTGGACATCGACGCCACCCTGGTCACCTGCCACTCCGAGAAGGAGCACGCGGCGCCGACCTACAAACACGGCTTCGGCTACCACCCACTGCTGTGCTTCCTCGACAACACCGGCGAGGCCCTGGCCGGCCTGCTGCGGCCCGGCAACGCCGCGGCCAACACCGCCGAGGACCACATCACCTTGCTCGACGCCGCGCTCGCCCAGCTCCCCGACGCCCACCGCCACGGCACCAACATCCTCATCCGTGCGGACAGCGCCGGATCCGCCAAAGCGTTCCTGGCCCACATCCGCGCCCTGCGCTCGGGCGGGATCCACACATCCTTCTCCGTGGGATGGTCCATCACCGAACCGGTCCGCCGAGCCATACGCCAGTTGCCCGACCAGGTCTGGCACCCTGCCCTCGAACAGGACGGCACCCTGCGGGAAGGCGCCCAGGTCGCCGAGCTCACCGGCCTGGTCGACCTACCGAGCCTGCCCGAAAACACCCGGATCATCGTCCGCCGCGAGCGCCCGCATCCCGGCGCCCAGCTGTCCCTGTTCGATCTGGACGAAGGCATGCGCCACCAGGTCTTCCTCACCGACACCCCCTACGGCGAAGGCTCATTGCAGCACCTGGAAGTCCGCCACCGCGCGCACGCCCGCGTCGAGGACCGCATCCGCTGCGGCAAGACCACCGGCTTCGGCCGCTTCCCCTCCCGACACTTCCACGTCAACCAAGCGTGGCTGGAGCTGTCCCTGACCGCCCTCGACTTGCTCGCCTGGACTCGCCTCCTGCTGCTGGAGGGCGAATTGGCAGCCGCCGAGCCGAAGAAGCTCCGCTACCGGCTGCTGCACGCAACTGCCCGCATCACCCGCGGCGGACGCCGCATGAACCTGCGGATCGCCGCGACCTGGCCCTGGCGAAACGAGCTGACCAGCGCATTCGCCCGCCTAGCGGCGCTGCCACGGCCAGCCACCTGAACGTCGGCACCATCCCTGCACGCCCACGACCCGAGGAACCCTGGAGACACCGACCCACGCGTCGGGCCTCGACCATGCCCGCCCGGCAGCCAACGATCAGAAACCCCACTTCACAGCCATCACTCCAGCTCAGCCACCCGAAACGAAACGGGGAGGCTAGAGTTCGACAGGTCTTTGTGCATGTCAGCAACGCGTCGCCTCCTATGGCATGTGAGTTACGTGGCAGGGAGCAGGTTGCGGAGCGCTCGGTCGTGCGCTTGGCGCCGGTAGAGCCACGACGAGCCCAGGGCCAGTTGGAGCGAGCCTTCTACCTGAAATGCGATCTCACGAACTGGGCGAAGAAGCCGCAGCATTCGTTCTGAGGTAGCTAATGTGACGGCATGCCAGCACCCGCGCGTGTTCCCATCGGCACAGATTTCGGAGCCCTCGTCACCGTTGCCGAGCCCACAAGTGTCCTCACCCCGTCCGGGCGACGGCGCCGGTACGTGAAGTGCCGCTGTGCCTGCGGCAGGGCTGTGGAGATCCTTCTTGAGAATCTCCGCAGCGGGCACAGCACAACATGCGGGTGTGCCCTAGCCGGGGGATCTTCGGCGAGGGAGGCCCTTGCCATCGGCACCCGTTTCGGGCGCTGGTCCATCGCGAGCGCGCCAGTCTGGGAGCCGATCCCCGGCCGGCCGTACGCGCAGCGGGCTCTCTACGACTGCATCTGCGACTGCGGAACCAGACGCCGTCTACGCGAGCACAATCTGCGGCAGCGCAGTCGTTCATGCGGCTGCCAGCGCAGCGAGAGCATCTCAGCGCTGAAGGGCACAACCAGGACCGGGAACTACCGAACGGTGCAGATCGAGGTTGGGACGCGCTTCGGCCGATTTACGACACTCGAACCGCCGTTCCTGCAAACACGCGGGAACGGCAGTAGGCACTCGGTGGTCAAGTGTCGATGCGACTGCGGGAGCGAGCGGACCATCACCGCGAACAACCTGCTCAACGGCAATTCGGCCTCCTGCGGCTGTCTGCAGCGAGACATCGCCTCAGCGGCGAACACCCTTCACGGTGCGACGGTGGCCCGACGTGGCAAGGTCGACGACCCAGACAGCGCACGGCTCTACACCATCTGGCAAGGTATCAAGGACCGGTGCAATCGGAAGACACACCCGGCGTGGCCGCGGTACGGCGGCCGCGGCATCAGTATCTGTGCAGAGTGGAGGAACGACTTCTCCGCGTTCAAAGCATGGGCTCTTAAGCACGGTTACGCCGTTGGCTTGGAGTGCGACCGTGTCGATCCCGATGCCGGTTACTGTCCGGAAAACTGCCGCTGGATCACAAAACGGAAGAACATCGAGCACATGCGCAGGGCTTGGGGCGACGACCTTGATCAGCGGCTCATCGCAGAGGCCAAGCGTAGGGGGATCGGTCCGTACGAGCTGATCTCTCAGGCAGTCCGCACCTTCCTTGGTGAGCCGAGCGACGCCGATGACCGCGCCGCGATGGAACTGTGAGTCAGGTTGGCGACGCTTCTCCGTTGCTCTGGGCCTTGATCATTCGGCGGAGGCTGGTCCGTACCGCACCGAGCTCGTGCTCCAGATCGGTGACATGGCGCTCGAGGCCGGACTTCGCGACAGTCACTTCGTGCAGGTTCGCTTGGAGGCGGGTGTTGGCCTCGGTGAACTCCTGGACGCGGGTGGCAAGGTCCCGCGTGCCGAGTTGGTCGAGTTGTTGGCCGAGGTGGCGGCGGACGGTTTGCTGCAGCTGGTCGCGCTCGTCGCGGAGTCGGCGGATCTCCTCGCGGGCGAGTGCAAGGTCGGCGCGAAGGCCCGCAGGGCTGACCTGAGCCATCGTGGCCGACTGCGGTCGCGTGGACCGCTGCTGGTGGATGGCGGACGCGATGTGTTCGCGCACTCCGTCGGCGTAGGTGAGCCACGTTGAGACGTTGGCGGCGCGAGCCACGGCGGCGAAGGTGATGGGGTCACCGTTGCTCGCCATCTCTTGGACGGTCTCCAAGACGCGAGCGCGTTTCGTGCGGCTGTCGCGACGGCGGGCCTCGCGCAGGACCTGGGTCGGTGTTCGGCTGGCCGAACCGCTGGTGGACGAAGCCGTGGGGTGAGGGCTCACGCTGGCCTCCGGTTGACGACGGTCAGGGGCAACGTCGTGCGGCCGTGGGTTGCACGGGCTTTCCGCAGGACCGCGCTGGCTTCCTCGATCTCGGAACGTTCGTCGTCGGGCAGGCTGGCCAGTTCGTTCTGCATGGTGGCGATGACCTGCTGGAATGCGGCGATCTGCTCGGTGAGGTTGCGGATGACGAAGCTGTCGACATCCATCGCCCGGGCGATCTCGCGGTCGGCGCGAAGGGAGTTGATGTGTTCCTCGATCGCAGGGAGGTAGGACGGGTCCGGGCGATAGAAGCCGCAGCCAGAGCACTGGAAGCGGATCGGGCAGGCGCTTCCGCCAGCCTTGACGTTCGACGGCTCGATGCAGTTGCCGAACGGGACCGCGACGGAGCGGGCCTCGTATCCAGTGTTGGAGCTCATAGGGGCGGGGTTGCCTGCGCGGTCGATGACGTGCAGGCGCATCGTGGAAACCGCGGCGCGTTTCCGCTTCAACGAGACCTTGTAGTAGCCCATGGTCGTGCTGATTTGCCGGTGGTCCATGAGCTCTCTCAGCACGTCGATCGGGACGCCGGCGTCAGCGTGACGTTGGGCATAGGAGTGCCGGAACGCGTAGGGGTAGATGAGCGTCCGGTCGAAAGGCAGCGGACTGCCGTCCGGGCCGGTGGTGTTGGAGTCGAGCTTCGGAATGGCGTCCACCCAGCGCCGCAGATACCTGGACGGGTAACCGGGGGTGAGGTAGGGATCGATGTGATCCCCGGTGATCGTCGGGAAAAGATGGCCCTCGCTGACCGGCGGCGTCCGCAGCCGGCTGCGAACCGGCAACCATTCCTGTACGGCTTGGGCGGTCTCCCTGGTGATCGGTAGGCGGCGCCGGTGGCGCTTGCTCTTGTAGTTGTCCCAGATCAGCTCGTAGTCGTCACCGGAGTGCTCCAGGCAGTTGGAACGCAGGCTGCAGATCTCGCGTGGGCGCCTGCCGGTGTCGCGCAGCAGCACATAGGCAGTGCGGAGCATGTGCCGGACTTCGTCGTCGGTGAGGTGCCCGTAAGGGATGCCGACGCCGAGCGTCTCCAGGTGGGTGTCGAGCTGGGCAATAACCGGCTCCGGGATTGCCTTGCCGTTCTCGTCCTCGTCGTCGTGTCCGATGCTGTGCCGCCGGTGGTGGCGGGCGAAGGCGGTAGGGGCATCGGCCATCAAGCCCGTCCGGCGGCCGAAGTCGAGCAGGCTGAACAACTTGTGCGCCATGCTGCGAGCACTGTTGCGCGTGAAGAGTTCGCCGTCCTTGCGACGGGCACTACGAATGGCGTCCACCGCGGCGTCCATGTCGGCGGCGGTGAGCCGGGCCGGGTCCATGGCGCCGCCAGGCCGCTGGTTCAAGGCGCCGGAGACGAGCACGGAGACCCTGAAGGTGTCGCGCAGGACCTCCAGCGAGGGGTCGATGTGGCGGGCCCATTCCAGGGTGAGACCCCGCAGCCATGGCTGGGTGATGGCGGTGAAGCCCAGCTCGCCGTGCGTGGACCGGGCCCGCCCGGTTTTGGACTTCCGGGAGGGTGCCTTGATGGAGGGCAGGTGCCAGACCAGCTTGTCCGTGGGCTTGATGCCGCACATCTCTTCGTGGCCGACGTGCACCGCTCGGTAGATCTCGTTGATGTGTGCCGAAGCGCCGGTGCAGGTCTTCGTGTGCGCAAGCGCCATGAGCTCGCTGCGGTCAGCGCCCAGCAGACGCGGCCGGTCACCCAACAGGCCGGCGAGCATCCGGACCAGAGTCGGGTCGATCTTTCCGCCGCGGGCATCGCGCTGCTGAAGGGCATAGAGCATCTCCCAGCGCATCACCGGCTGGAATGGGATCAGCGAGAACTGGTGGGCACGCAGGAACGGCGTCTGCCGCAGAGCCCACGCCTCGACGGGCTCGTCCGATGCGTCTCGCCGGTGCTTGGCGACGTGGTACGAGCACAGCGTCTTCAGTCCCGACCGCTCTTGCTCGCACCGGTCGATCACGCAAGCCTGCAGGGTGTCGGTGAGCGGTACTGGCCAGGTGCGGGCCCAGACCTCGACCTCCGGGCTGCTCCGCGTAGAGGCCGACCACCTGTTCAGCGACCGGGATCCATCGGGAGTACGCAGACTTCGCCAAGGCCCCGTTGGGATTCAGCCGCCGCCGGACATGCACGTGCGGGCCGGTGACCTGGCAGCCGAAGATCTCCGACCGGGTCAGAAAGTGCATGTCCTCCCGGCGCAGCCCCAGGCCCTCACCGATACGGATCCCGGTGCACCGCAGCAGAGCCACCAGGAAGCGGTCACGGGCCCGCGGTGTGAGCTCCAGCAATCCCTCGATCTGCGCGTCGGCCAGCCATTCGATGCCGTCGTCAGCCACCACGAACTTGATCGTCCGGCCGTTGACCGTGCGGTACTGGGCATCCTCACCCGCGTCGTAGCCCGGCGGCAGGAAGGAAAGGTACTTCTGAGCAGAGAGTCGATCGACCACTTCGGCTGGCACCCAACCGTGCGCGGTGCCGAACCGCAGGAACTCGAACACCGTGGTCAGCACGGCGTTCGCGGACTTCTTGGTCCGGAACCGCACGACGGTGGACCGTGGCCCGCGCGGCGGCAGCGGTTCGGTGATCAGCCACTGGGCGAAGCGCGCCAGCTCCAGGAACGTCGGTCGGCACCAGTCGAGGCCGACCGTCCTGCAGTACGTCTGGTAGAGCGCGACGCGGCTGGCGTAGACGCGCTCGGTGTTCGGCGACCGGTCCGCCGCTCGCAGCCCGGCAAGGTAGACCGAGCCCTCGGTGTGGATGGTGTACCTCTCGTCGACGATCACCCCCTGGACGCTGCCGTCCGCAGGAGAAATCTCCCTCTCCGCTCTGTAAAACACATGTACCCAACGCAGCAAGGAGCTAGTGGATACCAACGAGGCACACCTGAGGGCTACGGCCCAAACCCACGTACCAGTCCCCGACTTCGGCCTAGAGATAACCCTGGGCCGGCAACAAGGGCCAGCAGTTCTCCCAGATCGGCAACGCCGTACCCCCGTTGCTCGCCGGCCACCTCCTCGCCCCGCACCTCGGCGTCACTCTCGACCCCGACGACTTCAGCCTCGCCGCCTGATGCCCCACGCCCCCGAACCCGGCGAAGACGACTTCGACGTCATCGCTCCGCCCCAACCCATGTTCCACGTCGAGCAGGCCCTCCTCGGTGCCCTCCTCCTCGACCCGCACCGAGCGGACGACGTGATCGGCATCGCCGCCGACTCCTTCTCCACCGCCGCGCACGCCGCCCTGTACGCCGCGATCACCACCCTGCCGCGCCCCGACCCCGCCGAGCACGCGAAGAACACCAAGTGGCTCGACCGCGTACTCGCCACAGCCCGGGAGCAGGCGCGCGAGCTGACCGCCTCCTACCTGCACACCCTCATCCAGGTCTGCCCCTGGCCCAGCCATGCCCCCGCCTACGCCCGGATGGTCGAGGCCGAACACGCCCGCCACCGCCTGCAGACGGCCGCCGAACGCCTCATCCACACCGTCCACGACGTCACCCTCCCGCACCCCGTCCAGACGATGCTCACCGAGGCCGACGCGCTCACCGTGGTCGTGAACGACATCGCCCACCGCTTCCCGCCCCGCGCAGGCGTGCTACCCCGCACCAAAGCACCACCGTCGCCCGCCGCACCCGACCCCGCCGAGGCCATCGAAGAGGAGCAGATCCTCCTCGCCACCGCCACGGCCCACCCCGCCGACATCGACGCCGTCCGGTGGCTACTCCCCGACGACCTCACCCTGCCCCTGCACGCCGGCCTATGGCAGTGCCTGACCACCCTGACCCGCCGCAACGAGCCCGTCGCCCCCGTCACCGTCCTGTGGGAAGCACAGCAGCGCGGCCTACTGGACGCCGGAAGTGAACCGGGCGAGGTCCTGCGCATGCTGGCGAAGCCCGCCGGTTCCGTCGAGCACTGGAGTGCGCGGGCGTTGCAGCGCTCCCTCCTGGCGACGGCCGAGCACACCGGCCGGCGCATCGAGGCATACGCCGGCGACCCGGCGAACACCCCCTTCCAGCTCGTCGTCGGCGCCCGCGCCCTCGCCGACATCGCCGCCGTCCGCACCCGCTGGCAGCACGCCACCGGAACCACCCCGCTACAGCAGCGACGAGCGGCGCCCACCACCCGCGCCAGCCCGCCGACCACCACGGCCGCACACGCCACCCGGCCCACACGAGCAACCCGATAACTCCCGAGTACGCCGGTGGCCAGACCCGAAGGCCCGACCACCGGCAGAACAGATGAGACCCCCACGTGACTCCCGCCATCGACGCCCACGTCCGCCTCGACACCCACCCCACTCACCCGAGCGCCGTGCAGGCCGTCCTGACCGGCACCCAGGCCCGCGTCGCCTCCATGGCTCTGGAGGCCGCCGACTGGAATATCGCCGCCACCAACGTCCTGGTCCTGGCCCGCATCGATCACGAGGAGCCCTACTGGGCCGCCGACGCAGCCAAGCACCTGACCGCCGAAGGCATCACCGTCGAGATCACCCCACGCCTCCAGGAGGCCATCGACGAGCAATGGACCTGGCCGAACTACCCGATGCCCTGGTGCACCCGCAGCGAAATCCGCGAGATCTCCAACCAGGCGCAGAAGATCCACGACGACATCCTCCACGGCCAGCTCCTCATCCACGCCCACGCCCACGACGGCCACACCACCGTCGCGGTCGGCACCTACCTCCACCGGGGCGGCAAGTCCGTCTACCTGCACGGCGAGGACCACCTGCGTCAGATCGCCGATACGTTTGACTCACCCGCGCAGGCACTGGCGGCCTTCGAGAAGGTCCACGCGGCCGAGATGCGCCCCGGCCCGGCGCCCTTGACCGACACCGAACGCGCCGCCATCGCAGCGCGTTCCGTCTTCGACGTCACCACAGCCCAGTCCGGACCGTCCCGCCCGGAGCCGGAGGCTGTACCCGTCTACCTGGCCGATGCCGGCGACCACGACGCGCTCCTCGACAGCTTCCTCAACGCGCACGGCGAGTTCGAGAAGTGGCGCACCTGGTCGGATGAAACGACCCACGCCATCCACGAGTCGCAGACCCTGCGCATCGAGCGCGTCCACGAAACCCAGGCCCGCGAGACCGCCTGGACCGTGGCCGCCTACGAGACACCCGTCTCCGACCGCATGTGGCACCTCACCGCGACCAGAGACACCCCCGCCCCTGTGCTGCAGGACCTCCTGATACACCTTGCCGACGGCGATGGCCCGGACACGATCACCGGCGCCTCGGTGGACGAGAAGACGGTCACCACAGCCACTCAGCCGCTCACGGACGCCGGGTGGAAGCACCCCTTGACCGGGCACGGGATCCGCTGGACGTCCCCCGACGGGGAAGCAGGCGTCCAGTTCGCCCCACTGAGCGCGCAGCACCCCCAGAACCCTGCCACCTGGACCATCTGGGCCCGCGCCAATCCGGACCGGCCCACCTGGGCCATCACCGCGTCCCCGCACAACCCGAGTTCGCTACTGGCGGGTCTCGCAGAAACCCTCGCCCAGGAGACCGGCACACGCCAGGTCCAGCCGGGCCGCGAGCACGGAGTCCGCCTCACCTCCAGTGCGCCAGCGGCTCCGACAGCCGCCGACCGTCCCGCCAGCCGCTCACGCTGATCACCGGCCCGCACGAGCGGTGCAACATAGCGCGGGATCGCCGGTTGGCCAAACCGGCGATCACTGGGTTATCGCGGCGAAGGCTGTGTCCACCTTCCCTGGTGTCTCGGTCCCCAGCCGGAAGGTGGTGTCCGAGACCAACCGCGGGCCGAGCAGCTGTGTCGCGGTCGTCGAGCGTCGACGTTCCGCGCCGAAGTTCGCGCCTTCCGGTGGAAGTTGGACGAACCTGTCGCTCACGCACTGCTACAGCTTCGCAACATTGAGCGCGCCTGGCTGCCTGTAGCCCGTATCAACGTCTTCATGGCTACCATCCCGCCCCGCCGAACTGGTCGAGCCGCCCGTCTGAAGCGTGCCGCCCGTCGCCGCACCCGGCCCGCGCCCCGCCGCCTCGCCGCTCCGATCGGCCCCCGCCCGCCGGGCCGACGTCGCCGCCCCCTCGCTCCTATGTCCCCTGCAGCCCGGCAGCCGTCTGCTGCCTCACCGACGGACTGGTGGACGCGCATTCAGCAGCTCGTGAACACTGCGGCCGCCCTGGGCACCCTCGTCGTGATCGTCTTCACCTGGCTGTCGATCCAGCAGGTCAACAGCGAGCACGCCCTCACCCGCGAGGGGCAGGTCACCGACCGCTACAACGCCGCCGTCGAGGACATCGGCGAGGACTCCCAGGAGATTCGCCTGAATGGCATCTACGCCCTGCAGCGCATCATGGAGGACTCCCCTCGCGACCAGCCCTCCATCATCAACGTCCTGTCCGCCTATATCCGCAACCACGCCAAGGAACCGAAACGAGACACGGTCATCTCCGATGGCTGGGACCTGCCCAGTGACATCCAGGCGGCCCTCACCGCACTCGGCTACCGAAACCCGCACTTCGACGGCAACGCCGTTATAGACCTGCACGGCGCGTACCTGCGCGGCGCATACCTGCCCAGCGCGAACCTGCACGGCGCGAACTTGCGCGATACGGACCTCAGCCTGGCGTTCCTGAATCGCGCGAACTTTGGTGGCGCGAGCTTGGCCAGCGCGGATCTGGGAGGCGCGCTCCTGTTCCGCGCGGACCTGCGCGGCGCGAGCCTGTACTTTGCGGACGTGTCCCCTGCAGACCTGCGCAGCGCGAACCTGGCCCGCGCGGACCTGTCCCTCGCGAATCTGGCCAGCACGGATCTGGGCGGCGCGAACCTTACCGGCGCGGACCTGCGCGGCGCGGACCTGCGCAGTGCGAAGCTACACGGCGCGAAGCTGGGCGACGCAAAGCGGTAGCGTCTCACTCTGCTTGGGTCGGTTGCTCGTCACCGACGCGCTGGGATGCGAGTTGCCACTGTGACGATGACTGCAGGAGCCTCGTCTGAGCACAGCCGGTGTCCGAGATCGGGAACTTAACCCGGCCGAACCAAGGCCCCCAGCAGAGTCGCCTACCGACGGCATGCATCGCCGATCAGGGCTCTTCATCAGACTGCCTTGCTGGTCTCGGCTCTACTGATCACCGCGGTGTGACATCAGCGGCGGTGCAGGGGGAAGACGCGCGTGTCGTTGTCCCCCTGCTCGTGGTTGCGAGCCGGGGCGGGGTGCGTACCGGCTAACGTACTCAGCTCGCGGCGGAGACGTTCGAGTTCGTCGTCCTTGGCCGCTAGGACGGACAACAGCACCCGGTGTCGTTCCTTGAGGTGGGTGAACTCGGTGCTCGTGTGGGCGAGTTTGCTGGTGAGCCGGTGGTTGAGACTCCGCAGCCGTGTGATGCGGGCCTCGCGGGGGTCGGGCGGATGAGTGCACCGCCGCCAGCGAGGAGTAGTCGATCCACGTCGTGTGGAACTTCCGCCCCTTGGCCGCCAGCTCCGGGACTACCCACGGGATCGGCACCTCGGTCGGCTCAGCGGGCAGCGGCGGAACCTCATGAACCAGCAGGTGGGTGAACTCCCGGCTCCGCATCCCGGTGCCCAGCACCAGGCCACCCATCGCTGCGTTCCGGCCCGGTCACCGGCCGCGGAACGTCGCATCCTCCAGCCCGTCCGGGCCCAGCCCAGCCAGGCCGTAGCGGAACAGATCGGCGAAATCCGACCCCAGGTGCTGCACCTTCACGTGCGGCTTCGGCCGCCGCAGCCGGGCCCGGTTGTACCGGGCCTCCACCAGACGGCCCTGCACCATCCGCTTGCCCGTAGCGACCGTGAACGGCACCGCCGTGGCCAGGCCCACACCCTCGGCCCAGTCGTAGAACCGGCTCAGCGCCGTAACCTGCAACTCCCATGACGAGAACTCCACCCGCTCGTCCAACGGCCCCGACAACCGACCGTCCGCGTACGTAGCAAGCGCGGCGACCAGCTCCGGCCGCGTACCGAACAGCGCGACACGGTGCCGCCGCAGATGCAGCAGCCAGTCCCGGGCCGCCAACGCGTACGCCGCCACGAATTCGGGGGACGGCGCCCCGCTCGACGGAAGCGTACGAAGCCAGGAGGCCACCGCCCGCGTCGCCCGTGGACCGACCTCGTCCTCGAACAGAAAGTCGTCGTCGACCAGCACCGGCATGCGCTCAGGGATCAACGGCTCGCCGTCGAGCCCCCAGGACTGCCAGCCCGCGGCAGAGAAGAAGTGCACCAACACGCGGCGGGACGCTACGTCCGCGACGCGACCCTCATCAACTGCTAACCCCACGCCTGATCAACGGGAGTTGAGGAATGTGAGACACGCCAAGAAAGCAGCGACAACCGCGGACCATAGATAGTCCACCGCCACCCCCTGCCCGGACGTCGAAAGGACCCGCCCACGACCGCAGAGACATCTCGAAGCGCAGCCCGCCAGGTGCCGTGCAGCGGCAGCCGTTCACGCCGCCGCGTAGCTCGCCCGGAACAGACCCTGCGCCCGCTCCACGTCCCTCGGCGTACGGAGCTGGACCTCCAGGTCGCCCGTCCCGTGGTGACCGAGACCGGACACGTCCCGGGTGAAGCCCGGAACAAGGTCTACGTCCTTCGGGTCGACCTTCAGGTAGACCAGCAGCTTGGTCCGCTGCGGCGGGCACAGGCAGGCGAAGTTCCGCAGCCGCTGATACGCCCGGTAGGTCTTGCGCTCCACGCGGTTCACGCCGTCCCCGAGCCCGAGCAGGACCTCGTCGACCGCGCCCGCCAGTCCAACCATCGCCGCGCCCTGGACGTCGGCCGTTGCCTGGGCAACAGACTGGCGCCGTGTCCGGCGGGCCACGTGCATGCCGCCGCTCACTGAGGCCACGGTCTCAAGGCCAAGCAGGTCGCCGAAGAGTCGGTAGCGGACCAGGTCGATCGACCGCCGGTGCTCGCGCACAGCATGCACGTCATAGCGGGTGAAGTCGCCGGCGATACAGATCAAGCGTGGGCCGCTCCACAAGACCTGGTCCGCGGCCGTCACCCCGAGCCGGTCGCGGACCAGGTGCTCGAACTCGGCGCGGTGGTCCATCAACCAGGCCAGGTAGAACAGGCCCTGATTGATTACGCCGGCATCCGTGCCGCGCTTGTACTCGACGATGACCGGCGATCCGTTCTCGTCCAGCCCGAGCGAGTCGATCCGGCCCCCGTGCACCGGTCCGGTGCTGTACTCGCTCGCCAGGAACCGGACGCCCAGCAGCGTCTCCATGTGCATCTCGACGAGACCCTGTACATCGGCTTCGATCTCAGCAAGACGTGGCATGACCTCCGTCATGCCACTATTCGTCGTGTCCGTACGGAACAGCTTCAGGCCCGACACCTTTCCCCTCCTCGGCTCAAAGATCACCAACGCCGAGGGGGTGCCGGATTGTTTCCATGAGCGGCCGGGAGCGTGTGAAGGTGGAGTAAGGACGCGGGCCAAGGCCATAGTGGACGTTCCCATCCCACAGGGACACTCGAACGGCCAGATCCCACATGCGTCCCACAAAGCGCCTGACTACCCATCACGTATTCGACAAAGCGCAGGTCAGAGCAGATCTTGGCTGGATACAGCAGGCGCCTTCTAAGCGCTTGGCCGCAGGTTCGAGTCCTGCCGGGGGCGCGTCTACGCGCGATGCGAAGCCCTCCTTCGGGAGGGCTTTCTCGCAGGCCTACGAGGCAAAAGCGGCCTCGGGCCCCCGCCTTCGCGGGGCTCCGAGGCCGCTTCGCATGCCGCCCAGTCTTCGCGGACCCCGTCCCACCACGGGCGCGGTCACGTCATGGTCCGGTCGAATTCGGCCTGGGCGAGGGCGGGGTGGGGCAGCGCGGTCGGGCGGTCGCGGTCGTGGCGGAGGCCGTCGAGGATGAGGGTGAGGTAGCGCTTCCACAGGTCGGGAGCGGTGGCGCCGCTCTGCTCGACGATCACTCCGAGCATCAGCTGAATGAGGGGGAAGTCGGTCGGTTCGATGTCGTCGCGCAGCCGGCCGGCCCGCTGGGCGCGGGCGATGACGGCACCGACGGCGGGAGTCAGACGCTCCCGCATGGCAGTGCCCCGCTCCTTGGCGCGCGCGCCCTCCAGCAGAACTTGGCGCAGCCCGCGGTTGTCCGCGAAGTGCTGGCCGGCCAGATGGAAGAGCTGGACGAGGCCCTCCCAGGAGTCTTCGTGAGCCAAGGCCTGTTCGGCCAAGTCGGCCAGGTGCTGCACGGCGTTTTCGAAGACGGCGTCGACGAGTTCGTCTCGGCTCGCGAAACGGCGGTAGGCGGTGCCGACACCGACGCCCGCGTGGCGGGCGATGTCGTCGAGAGTGACGTCGACGCCTCGCTCGGCGAAGACCTCCTGGGCCGCGGCGATGATCCGCCGCCTGTTGCGCTCCGCGTCCGCCCGAAGCGGGCGTGCGGGGCGGTCCCCGGAGGGCGGGGCGGGGGTGGTCCGACGGCTCATGGCTCCTACTGTACCCAGGCAAGTGGAGATCTCATCTCCACTTCGGTGCTACGATGGATTCCGCAAACGGAGAACATCTCTCCATTTCGTGGTCCCGTGTTCGGAGAAGCCCGTGAGTGCCCTTCCCCAGGAAGCGAGCCCGCCGCAGGCGGGCCAGGCCGGCGACCAGGCCGGCAGCCGCCGCGGTGCGCCCCGGCAGGACCCCGACGCCGCACCCACTGTCCGCACGTGACCCACCCCTTCCGAACGCCGAGAGACAGGACCGTCATGAACAACACCCCGCGCGCCCTGATCGTGGGTATGGGCATCGGCGGACTGGCCGCCGCGATGCGCCTGCACGAGATCGGCTGGGAGCCCGTACTCGTGGAACGCGCCCCCGGACGCCGCCCCGCCGGGTACTTCGTCGGGCTCTTCGAGACCGGCCGCGCCACCGCGCAGCGCATGGGTGTCCTCGACGCCATCGGCAACCGGGCCGACCCCACCAGCATCACGTACGACATCGAGCGGACCGGCCGCCGCCGCCCCGGCATGGGCTACGGCGATCTCCCCGGCGGCCCCCGCCTGATACTCCGCGGCGACATCGAAGGCGCCCTCTACGAGACCGTCGCCCCCGCCACCGAGATCCGCTACGGCACCACCCCGGTCGCCATCGACGAACACCCCGACGGCGTCGACGTCACCCTGCGTGCCACCACCGGTGAGAACACCACCGAGACCACGGAGCGCTTCGACCTCGTGGTCGGCGCAGACGGCCTGCGCTCCACCGTGCGCCGCCTCGCCTTCGGCCCCGACACCGAGTTCATGCGGCCGCTGAACCACATCATCGCCGCCACCGTCATCAAGGAACCCGTACCCGGCTACCGGCCCCAGGACGGCGTCGTCCTGGCCGAACCCGGCCGCTCCGTATGGACCTTCCCCTTCACCGACCACCAGCCCGGAGTGCTGTTCAACTACCGCACCGACGACGAGGACGCCCAGTTCCGCCGCCCGCCCGTCGAATCCCTGCGCGCCGCCTTCGGCCCCGAACCCACCGGGCCGGTCCTGGCACACCTCCTCGACCAGTTCGAGAAGGCCGACGACCATCTCTTCGACTCCGTACACCAGGTGGAGATGGACACCTGGCACACCGACCGCATCCTCCTGCTCGGCGATGCCGCATGGTGCCTGACCCTCTATTCCGGCATGGGCGCCTCCACCGCCCTCGCCGGCGCCGACCTCCTCGGCACCCTGCTCCAGCGCAACCCCCGCAACACCGCCCGGGCCCTGCGCGAATGGGACCAGAAGCTGCGCCCGTTCATCGCCGTCCAGCAGAAGTCCGGCCGCACGCAGGGCCTGACGATGTTCGTCCCGCAGAGCCGCCGCGACAAGGCCATGCGCACCGCCACGCAGAAGGTGCTGGGCAACCGCGTCGGCAAGAGCGTCATGAAGTCCCTGATGGCCAAGGGATTCAAGGAGAAGTCCATCGACATCGCCGCCGTCTGACCTCACCGCCGTCCGACCTCACCGCCGTCCGGCCACACCGCCGTCCGGCCACACCACGCCGAAAAGCGACCGGCTGCACGCCGAAGAGGCTCGGAGCGGTTCACAGTCCGCGTCCGCCCTCGCGGCGGGTGCGGCCGAGCGGACCTGGGCCGCGCCGCATATGGCGCGTTACGCCATGGTCGCGGTAACTCCCGCCCCACGACACTGAATCGCCCACCACTCGTCGCTCCACTCAACCGCAGCGGGAGAGAGCATGCGCACTCGGATCACCACGGGTCTCGGTGTCACCACCCTGGCCACGGGGATGCTCCTGGCCCTTCCAGGAGTCGCCGCCCAGGCGGCCGCGGCCGCCCCCACCAGTCCGTTCGACGTCTCCGACGCGACCACGTACACGAGGGGCGTGCTGACCTGGAACGACCGGTCCGTCAACGTGACCGGGGAGCACTCGTCCCCGAGCTCGGACGACTGCCGGGCGACCTGGGTGTACACCTACGACGCCGGAGGAAACAGACTGGGCTCCAAGGGCATCGGCTTCGTGTGCGCCCGCACCGCCGCCTATGACCTCACCGTCCCCGCGGACATCGAAGGCGGGGCCGATCGGGTCATGGTCTGCCTCGACGACCGCGAACTGAACGACGTGAAGTGTGACGTGTTCTCAAGACCCTGATCCCGGCCAGGCGCGTCGGTCGACGCCAGGCCGGGCGGGGCGGAAACGGACGGGACGGCACCGGCCGGGGCGGAAACGGACGGGACGGGAACGGACGGAGCGGGAACGGACGGGGCGGAACCCGCCGGAGAGTTCAGCTGTAGTGGATCGTGCCGTCCGCGTCCATGGTCGGATGCATCTTCATCGGACCGTACTCGTCGTGGTCCGAGGGCCGGGGCGGTTCCGGCCCGTCGGGGCCGAGGCGGACCATCCGCTCGATCCGGCAGATCCGGTACAGCGTGTCACCCACGCGCGCCTCGTCGGCCCGGCCGGCGGCCCGGAACCTCTTGGCCGCCTTCGCGTACGCGGCCTTCTCGTCCTCGCTGAACTCGTGGACGAGCGGCCAGATTTCGGTCATCGCGTCGTAGAGCATGCGTCGCGCGTCGTGCGGGGTCGGCATGAGGGTGCCCCGGGGCCGCCAGCCGTGCTCATTGCGCTCGGCGACACTGAAACCGACCGGCAGCAGGACGACATGCGGGTGGGTCCTGGTCGCCCGCACGGATTCGGCGCGCACCTTCGCGGGAAACCGGGACCCCGTGTACGCGAAGTCCCGCAGCGCCAGCTTCATGGCGCCCGCGATCAGGCCGTCCTCCCGGCCGGCGTCGAGGACGAAGCCCTCGTCCGGCGACGGGACGTCGCGCCGCACGCTCCAGGACGCGCCGACCGGCTCGACGTCGGTGGGCCGCGGCGGCTCCAGTCCGTCGTCCCCGCTGCGCGCGAACTCCTCCCCGCGCGCCACCCGGTAGCGCACGCCGAGGACCTCCAGCTCGTCGACCGGCTCCCGTTCGAGCACCGACACCGCCGCCAGCAGCTCGCGCCGCGCCCCGGGGTCCTCGGTGTCGTCCTTCGCCTTGAACCACAGGTAGGAGTTCAGACTGTCCCGCGCCTGCTGGGGCATGCCGTCCAACACCCGCTTCAGCAGCCGCCACTCGGGCCCGGCCGCGGGATCCCGGACGGCGACCCCGAAGACCGGCCCTCGCAGCGCGATGTGCGGATAGCGCAGCGACGCGTCCACCGCGTCGGCCTCGGTCACCCACGCCGCGGGGTCGTCACGGCGGACCAGCCCCGCGTGGAGCGCGTCGAGTTGTCGCTTCCAGTCATTGACCATGCACGCATTGTGTCGGCCGACGTGCGGGCGCAGACCCGAAATACCGCAAGTGACGGTGATTTCCCGCTCCTCCAGGACGGCCCCGCATGCCCTGAACTGCCGCGCAGCCCGGCCGACCGAGCCAGGGTCACCCGAAGTGATGAATCCCGCGCCGCCCGTCCGACTCCGCCACGAGCTGTCGTCCGAGCACTCGCGAACGCACGGGGTCTGTCGGCTGCCGTGCGCCAGCCGAGCAGGAAGCCCCGCCGGGCGCCAACAGACCCTGACGGGGCGGCCGGTCGTCCGTCGCGCGTTCCGGAGCGCTCAACGCAACACTCCACGCAAGAGACTCGTGCATCAACCGGACTCGACGAGGAACGTGGCGACCCTATGGGCCGATGAGCTCGCGGGCCGCCTCGCTCCCCGTGTCCGCCCTCACGAGAGGGGGAGAACCGAACCCCCGGTTCCGGCGCCCGGCCGGCGGCTCGTCCCGTACGCTCGGCAACACCACCTCCCGCGCAATCCCCCGATCGTGTGGCCACCCACCTCACGAGTGATTCGAACGGGCCCCCTCGGCCGACTCCGCCCACGGCGCACGGCCTCCACGGCACCCTCGAACGTCTGTTCTATGATTCCCCCGGCGTCCCCCGTAACAGGCCCTTGATCAGGTCCGTTGTCCGGGCGCTTGCCCCTACTGCTCTGTGCCCAGGAGGAATCATGCGACCTGTCCCCGCTCCCCTTGCCGTGGTCGCCGGACCTCCCGCGTTCGAGTACGGCGGGGTCCCGCGCCTCCTCGCCGTCCGCCCGGTTGACGCGTCCGGCCGCCGCGCGGGGCTGGCAGCACGACCGTCACCGAGGTGGGGCGCATGAGTCACCGCCACGACACCGCCACCGCGGCACCGGCCGGACCGGCGGCATCGGCGGCGGCGGTCGAGCCCGCCCAGCCGGTTGAATCCGCCCGGCCCGTCCGGCCCGCCCGGTCTCCCCGGCCCGCCCGGTCCGCCCTCGCCTCGCCGACCGGCGCCACCGCACGCCCCGGCGACCACGCCGGGCCGCGCCCCGCGCCACTCCCGGCCGCGCTGCGCGCCTGGGCCGAGCATGTCGTCGGTCCGCTCGCCTCCGTACGCGACGCGTCCCATCCCCGCCGGACCTCCCGGGTGTGGGAGGTCACCGACGGCCGCGACCGGCGCTTCTACCTCAAGCAGTCGCCAACCCCGGGGTTCTACGAGCGTGAGACCTTCGGGTACCACTCCGCCGTTCCCGTCCTCGGGTACGACCGCGCTCCCCGCCTCGTCGACAGCGACGCCCACCACCTCGCCCTGCTGCTGACCGCCGTCCCCGGCACCCCCCTCTCGCGGCTCAGCCTCGGCGCCGCCGCGCACCGGGCCGCGCACCGCCAGTTCGGCGCCCTGCTCCGGCTGCTGCACGGCACGGAGAAGCTGTCGGTCGCCGCCCGGCGGGCCGCCGTGGACAGCGCCGTCCGCACGGCGACCGACGCCGAGGAACACCTCGTACGCGCCGGTGACCTGCTGTCCGAATCCCGCCGCGCGCTCGTCCGGCACGCCGCCGAGCAGTTGCGCGGGCTCGCCGACCGGCTCGTTCCCGGCCATGTCCACGGCGACGCTCAGGAACGCAACGCCCTGTGGACCGGCCGGCGGCTCGCCGTCATCGACTTCGAGCGGTCCCGGTACGCGCCGGCCGTCCAGGACTTCGTACGGCTGGCCTGCGAGGCGTGGCAGGGCCGCGACGACCTGCGGACCGCGTTCCTCCAGGGGTACGGCCGGTCCTTGACCGGGACCGAGCGGTACGCGCTGCCCTGCCTGGCCGCTCTGGACGCGGCGAGTTGTCTGGCGTACGGACCCGCCCATGGCGAACACGACGTCACCGCGCGCGGCCTGCGCACGCTGGACCGGCTGGAGCGGGGGGTCTTCGGATGAACGGCCGTCCGACGGGACAGTCCGCCGCCGTCGCGCGGTGTGCCGTGTGCGCGGCGTACGAGGCACGCGACGTGCGGGCGGCCGGGGCGCATCGCGTCGGTGTCCTCGCGCTCGACCTCCGCGACGTGTCCCACCGCTGCTCCCCGCACAGCGACCCGCGTCGGCTGCCGGCCGAACTGGCACCCGCGATCGGACCCGGCGGGCTGCTGCACCTCACCGTGCGGACCGACGACCTCACCCCCGAGCTGTGGGAGGACTTGCTCGTGGAGGCCGGTTTCACCGTTGACGACATGACCACCGGCGACACCGTCAACGCCGACGACACCGTCGACGCCGACGCCGTCGTCGGCATGGGCACCGCCGGTCGTCCCGGCGGGCATCGCCTGATCCGGGCCCGGCGGCGCGACCGGCCCCCGTACCCCCGCGTCGCCAGTTCACCCCGCGTCGGCGCCCGGCCGCCCACCGCGCACGCCATGATCGGGGTCGGCGTGATCGTGCGGGACGGCGCCGGGCGGGTCCTGCTCGGTCTGCACCGCGGCGGAACGTGGGAGCTGCCGGGCGGCGCGCTGGAGCCCGGCGAGTCGGTGGCCGCCGCCGCGGTGCGCGAACTGCGGGAGGAGACGGGGCTGCGCGCCCACGAGCACGACGTGACCGTCTTCGCGATGCTGCTCGACACGGCCGTCGGCGCGCCGCGGGAGGACCGCCCGGACAAGGGCGGCGACACCCACTGGACCGACGGGACCGACGCCGGCCTCGCGCGCGTGACCATGGCCGCCGTCGTCACCGTGTACGACGGGGCGGTCCTGGCCGCCGAGCCCGAGCTGATCCGGCACTGGCGCTGGACCCGCGCCGACGAGCTGCCGAGCCCGCTGTTCACGCCCTCGGCGCAGGTCCTCGCGGCCTGGCGGCCGGAACTCGACATCGAGCACGGGCCCGTACACCGTCTCGACGTCCTGGACCGGACGGCCCCCGGGACCGGTCCCGGATTCGGTCCCGCTACCGGTCTCGGCCCCCCGGTTCAGGGCTTCCGCGCGACGCCCGCGTAGATCGAGACGGAGGCGTCGTTCACGCCCTCCGGCAGCGCAGTCCCGTCAGGCCGCCACCGGTGCGCCACGGCCACGCCCGGCTCCACGAGCTCCAGGCCGTCGAAGAAACGGAGGACTTCGTCCCGGGACCGCACCTGAGCGGGTATGCCGCCCTGGCGGTACACGGCGACCACGTTCGCCCAGGTCTCCGGCTCGAAGTCCGGGGTGCAGTGGGAGAGGACGAGATAGCTGCCGGACGGCAGGGCGTCGAGCAGGAACCGTACGATCTCGTGCGGTCCGTCCTCGTCCGGCACGAAGTGCAGCAGCGCGTTGAGCGAGAGCGCGACCGGCCGGGACAGGTCCAGCGTGTCGCGCAGCCGCTCCGACTCGATGATGCTCTTCGGGTCCCGGACGTCCGCCTGGATGTACGTGGTACGGCCCTCGGGCGTGCTGCGCATCAGGGCCTCGGCGTGCCGCAGGACGACCGGGTCGTAGTCGGCGTAGACGACCCGGGAGTCCGGGGCGATCTCCTGGGCGATCTGGTGGAGGTTGGGACGCGTCGGAATTCCCGTACCGATGTCGAGGAACTGACGGATGCCGGCCTCACGGGCGAGGTAGCGCGTCGCCCGGTGCATGAAGTAACGATTCGTCCGTGCGGTGATCTTGACGGTCGGATGGACCTTCTCGACGTTGGCCGCGGCCACCTCGTC
The DNA here is from genome assembly GCF_000719775.1 of Streptomyces sp. NRRL F-5135. Lineage (GTDB taxonomy): Bacteria > Actinomycetota > Actinomycetes > Streptomycetales > Streptomycetaceae > Streptomyces > Streptomyces hebeiensis. The sequence goes on from NZ_JOHR01000009.1 coordinate 149,453, forward strand.
GACTTCGTAGTAGTCCTTGCCCTGGAGGTAGTAGTCGTACATACGGGCGGGGTGCGGTCGGGTGGTGTCGATCTCGACGACCGACGACCGGTCGAGGTCCGTCATGCTGAGCCGTCCAATTCTGGCCGTTGCGAGGGGGGTTGGTCGATCAAGTGGAGCTGGTGGAGTTGGTGGAGCAGGTGGAGCACAGGTGGATCAGGTCGCACGGATCGAGCGGAGAAGAGCTGGAACAGCCGCGACAGGCACAGCGGGTTCCAGCGGCTACCGCGGCTGGAGCGGCTCCAGCAGGAAGTCCGCGAGTCCGTCCTTCGCGCCGGTGATGAAGTCGGCCATGGCCGCGGTGGTGCAGATCAGCGTCGGCCCGGACGGGTCGGTGGACTGGCGGATCGCGACGAGCCCGCCGCCCATCCTCTTCGCCTCGACGCAACTGCCGCCGTTGGGGCCGCTCCACGGCTTCTCCCAGCCGTCGGCGCCCAGCCCCTCGGCCGGCATGCCGTTGAAAATCTCCCGCATCAGAGTTCCTTGCGTATCACTCGGAGAAAAGCTCTTGTCTCGTCAACGGGGGCCGCCCGGGCGGACATGTGGTCCAGGACTTCGAGGTAGGCGACGACATCGGAGCGCTGGTCCATGTACGCGGCACCGGTCAGTCCCTCGGTGTAGACGATGTCCGGCAGTTCGGGGATGTCGAAGCGGAAGAGGTGGAAGGGGCCGAAGGCGCCGAGGTGCGGCCCGACCGAGAAGGGCATGACCTGGAGGGTCACATTCGGCAGGTCGGTGGCCTCCAGCAGTCTGTCGACCTGCGCGCGCATCACGTCCGCGTCGCCGACGGGCCGGCGGAGGACCGCCTCCTCCATGAGGATCCACAGGGTCGGCGCGTCCGGTTTGGTGAGCAGTTCCTGCCGCTTGATCCGGAGGGCGACGCGCCGTTCCAGTTCCCGGGCGTTGCCGTGGGCGCCCACCCGCAGGACGGCCCGCGCGTAGTCCTCGGTCTGGAGGAGACCGGGCACGTAGTGGGGCTCGTACGTCCTGATCAGGCCGGCTTCGTCCTCCAGGCTGACGTAGGCGCTGAACCAGCCGGGCAGGGCGTCGCGGAAGCGGTGCCACCAGCCGGGTCTGTTCGCGTCCTTGGCGAGTTCGACGAACTCGCTCGCCTCCGGCTCGCCGACGCCGTACGCCTGGAGCAGCAGCCTGACGTACGGAAGCTTGAGGCTGACCTCCGAATTCTCCATGCGCCGAATGGTCAGCGGCGTGACGTCGAGAACCTCGGCCGCCGCCTCTCGCGTCACCTTCGCCTTCTCCCGCAGCGCGCCGAGGCGCTTTCCCAGGACGATGCGCAGGACCGTGGGCGCGGTACCCGAACGGGCCTCGTTCACGCGACCGCCTCCTTCTGCCGCGTCTTCGGACAGACCTCCCGGCACGGGCTCAGGCTCAGGCTCATTCCCCGAAGTCTGACAGGAAGTTGACTCACCATCCAGACGGACCGTGAGCATTTTGAAATTATCAGAACGGTTGGTTGCGGCCTGAGCGCCTCAGCAGCATAGTGAACTCGTGGCTCACATCACGGATCATGGTGCACGCACGAAACACCAGTCACTCGCTGGTGAGTTGCAGACCCGTGCCCGCCACCTCTGGGACGCCTGGAGCGCGTCGGTGGGCGGCCCGGACCGTCCGGATCACCATCGACCACGACCCCCCGGGCACGACAGGCTCGACAGTCGCGCGAGCGCGCCGGAGCACAGCACGGTGTTCCTGCTGCCCAGCAGGCGCGAGTGCGTCGCCGACGCGCGGCAGCGACTGGAGTCCTCGCTCCGCCACCGGCGCGTGTGCGCGGACGCGTGCGACACCGCGGTGCTGGTGATCTCCGAGCTGTTCACGAACGCCGTCCTGCACACGGACAGCGCGCTGATCACGTGCGAGGTACGGGTCACGGCGGCGCATGTCCGGCTCGACGTGCACGACCAGGGCGTACGCGCCCCGCGGGAGCGGACCGCGGAGGGCGCCGGCGCCGGGCTCAGCCCCCGGCGGCCCGACTCCCGCGCGGAGAACGGGCGGGGGCTGCTGCTCGTGGAGAGCCTCGCCGACGCCTGGGGGGTCGTCCCGCGCGCGGGCGGCACCGGGCGAACCGTATGGGCGACACTGCCGCTCCCGCCCGAGCAGGCGCCGGCCACTCACACCTGAGGTAAACCGGGTCACTCCCGGCGTCACCCGCCCCGACAAACACCTATCAGGCGCACAGAACTGGCATGGAGTCGCCACTCTCTGAACTGGCTCTTGTCACGCAACGAAGTCATGTGCGTACATGGAGTTGCGTACGGCTCCGAGGGGATGGCGGGGGTGGTCCACGTGGGGGATGTTCCAGGTTCTGTACTCAACAGGTCTGCGCTGTCGGTGGACGTCGTTCGGGAGGACGTGGTGGACACGCCCCACCCTCCGGGCAGGCCCATCCGCGGTGTGCGCCAGGTGACGGCCACCCTGACCGCGCTGGTCCGCTCCGCCCGCCACGAACTGCTCATCTTCGACGATCCGGCCGGCTGCGCCAACCAGTGCGTGCCGGAGCAGTTCCTCGACTTCGCGGGCGCCTGCGTGCGGGCGGCGGGCGAGCGCGCGTGGGAGGAGGGCCGGGGGGCCGGCGGCCGGCGGCGCAGACGGCTGCCCGCGGTCTCCGTCCGGCGGATCGTGCCCCGGCACGGGCTGGCGGGGCTCCCGTACCCGCTGCCCCGCCAGCTCCCGGGGCGCGCACGCCAGACGGACTCGATCCCGTTCAAGATGATCCTGGTGGACCGCTCGGTGGCGGCGGTGCCCCTCGATCTCCAACTGCACTACCACGGACTGCTGCTGATCCGGGACCCGGTGGTCGTCCAGGCCCTCGTCCGTACGCACGAGATGTGGTGGGAGACGGGCGAGGACCTGCCGACGGCCGCGCTCCCGGCCCCCGGGGTGCTGCCGAGCCAGTTGCGGCCGGTGCTGGAGGCGCTGTTGGCGGGGCTGACGGACGAGACGGCGGCGACACGCCTGGGCATGTCCACCCGGACCTACAGCCGACGGGTGGGCGACCTGCTCACCGCGCTCGGCACGACGAGCCGCTTCCGGGCAGGCGCGGAAGCGGCTCGTCGGGGCTGGATCTGACCCTCACGGCACGATGACCCTCACGGCACGACGGCCCTCAGAGCGCGACGGCCCTCACGGCGCGACGGCGGACACGATGGGCCTCAAGACACGATGTCCTTGCGGGAGAAGCCCCTGAAGGCCAGGGCGAACAGCACCACCGCGTAGGTCACCGAGATCGCCGCCCCCTTCACCATGCCGCCCCACTCCAGCTGCGGCTGGAGCGCGTCGGCCCAGGCGAACTGCCAGTGGGCGGGCAGGAAGTCCCGCCAGGAACCGAGCGCCGTGACGGCGTCCAGCACATTACCGATGATCGTGAGGCCCACCGCGCCGCCGACCGCGCCCAGCGGGGCGTCGGTCCTGGTCGACAGCCAGAAGGCGAGCGCGGCGGTGACCAGTTGGGAGACGAAGATGAACGCGACCACGACGAGCAGCCGGGGCATGGCCTCGGCCGGGGCCAGGGAGCCGCCCGTCGGCAGTTCGAGCGGCCCCCAGCCGTACGCGGCCGTGCCGGCGACCAGCGCCACCAGCGGCAGCAGCAGGATCGCCCCGGCGCTCATCAGGAGCGCCACCGCCAGCTTGCTCCACAGCAGCCGGATCCGGGGCACGGGAGCGGCCAGCAGGTAGCGCAGCGACGACCAGCTCGCCTCGGAGGCGACGGTGTCCCCGTGGAACAGGGCGACGGGCACGACCAGGAGGAAGCCCGCGGAGACGAAGAGACACGTGGCGGCGAAGTTGGCACCGGAGGCGGTCGCGGTGTCCATCAGGGTCACCCGCCCGTTCTCCCGTCCCTCCGGCGTGCCCCCGATGGCGAAGGCCACGATCATCACGAACGGGAGGACGGCCAGGACGCTCCCCATGGCCAGCGTCCGCCGCCGCTTCAGCTGCCGCAGCGTCTCGACCCGCAGCGGCAGGGTGCGCCGGGGACGGTAGCCGGGGGCCGATTCGGTCAGCGCGCTCATGCGGAGCCTCCTGAGATCAGGGTGAGGAACGCGTCCTCCAGGCGTCGGTGCGGCCCGACCCCCGTCAGCGGTACGTCCAGCCGGACCAGTTCGGCGATCAGGGCCTGGGTGGTCATGCCGTCGAGCCCCACGAGCAGCCCCTCCTCGGTCCGGACGGCGGAGCCGACCCCCGCCAGGCCGGCGACCTCGTCGGCCACCCGGTCCGACACCGGCTCGGCGGTGGTGACCAGCACGGTGTCGCCCGAGCCGGTGATCTCCTCGACCGGTCCCGCCTGCACGAGCTGCCCCCGGTCCATGACGACCAGGTGCGTACAGGACTGCTCGACCTCGGAGAGGAGGTGGCTGGAGACGATGACGGTCCTGCCGCCGGCCGCGTACTTGATCATCACGTCCCGCATCTCGCGGATCTGGGGCGGGTCGAGTCCGTTGGTCGGTTCGTCCAGGATCAGCAGGTCCGGCATGCCGAGCATGGCCTGGGCGATGGCGAGGCGCTGCCGCATGCCCTGCGAGTAGGTGCGTACGGCACGGGCGAGCGCGTCACCGAGGCCGGCGATCTCCAGGGCCTCGTCGATGCGGGAGTCCTCGGCCGGACGGCCGGTGGCCTGCCAGTACAGCTCCAGGTTGGCCCGGCCCGACAGGTGCGGCAGGAAACCGGCGCCTTCCACGAACGCCCCGACGCGGGAGAGGACCGGCGCTCCCGGCCTGATGGCGTGTCCGAAGACCCGGATCTCGCCGGCGTCGGGGCCGATGAGCCCCATCAGCATGCGCAGGGTGGTCGTCTTGCCGGCGCCGTTCGGGCCGAGCAGGCCGAGCACCTGGCCCTTCTCGACCCGGAAGGAGAGGTCGCGGACCGCGTACCGGTCGGACGACTTGGCGTACCGCTTGGTCAGCCCGCTGATCTGGAGCGGCACTTCGGCGAGCGCGGGGTCGGGCGCGGGCGCGGCGGTGCGGCGCCGGGCGGTGAGCAGCAGCCCGGCCGCGATCACGACTCCGGCGGCCGGCAGTCCCCAGGTCCACCAGGGCAGCCCGGTGGCGCCGGTGGTGAGGGCGGGCACGGTCGGTACGGCCAGGGCGCCCGCCACGGAGACCCGGTAGTCGGCGGGGGCGGCCGGCGAGGCGTAGCCGAGGTCGGTGGCCGAGAGGACCAGCCGCAACCGGTGTCCCGGGGCGACCTGATGGTCCACGGCGGGCAGCGTGATCTCGACGGTCCTGTCCTGGCGGGCGTCCTCGACCCGGAGGGGCGTGACGAGCTGGGAGGGCAGTACCTGGCTGCGGCCGTCGGGACCGACGTCGTAGAGCTTGGCGAAGAGGACCGCCTCACCGGTGCTGGAGCGGACCGTGGCCCGCACGGTCGGCGAGCCGGTGACGCGCAGCGAGCGGTCGAGGGGCGCCGAGTCGAAACGCGCGTACTGGCCGGGGAAGTCGAGGGAGAGTCCGACACCGGCCGACGACAGCTGGGCGAGCCCGCCGCCCAGCCCGGGTACGGCGGAGATCGCGGGCGGCGCGCCGCCCGCCGGGTTCTCGAAGGTCTGGGCGCGGCCGGTGAGCGGGACGGATGTGGTGCCGCTCGTCAGGCCCGGGTAGCGGTCACCGCTCGCGCCGCGCAGCTGCGCCCGGCCGTCGGTGGAGTCGACGCCGCCGGTCCTGCTGACCCGGAACGCGGGACCGGTGGTGGCCTCCTGGTCGTCCTTGAGATGGCGGTCGAACCACTGGGTGACGCGGCTTTCGAGACGGCCGGCCTCCGGGTCCCCGCCGTCGTGCCCGCCGGCCATCCAGTCGACGTCGACGGGCGCCCCGTTGCGCTGGATCGCGCGCGCCATGGCGTCGGCGTGGCCGAGCGGGAAGAGCGAGTCGTTCTGGCCCTGGACGATCAGCGCGGGCACGTCGATCCGGTCGCCGACGGCGGACGGGCTGCGCCGCTCGAGGAGGTCACGGGCGGCGGGGTCCGGTTTCCCGGAGAGGGCGACCCGCTCGTACATGTCGCACAGTTGCTTCTCGAAGCGGGCGCAGCCGCCGCCGTTGGAGATGAAGATCCCGGCCCAGAGCTTCTTGAAGACCCCGTTCGGGAAGAGGGCGTCCGCGAGGTTCCAATAGGTGATCAGCGGGGCGATGGCGTCGACGCGGTCGTCGTACCCGGCGGCGAGGAGCGAGACGGCCCCGCCGTAGGAGGCCCCCGTGACGCCGACGCGGGGATCGCCCTTGGCGTCCAGGCTCACCTCGGGACGTTTCGCGAGCCAGTCGATCAGCCGGGAGACGTCCTTGACCTCGTTGTCGGGGTCGTTGAGTCCGATCTTTCCGGTGGATTTCCCGAAGCCGCGGGCCGACCAGGTCAGTACCGCGTAGCCGTCGCGGGCGAGCTTCTCGGCCTGGGCCCGTACGTCGTTCTTGCTGCCGCCGAAGCCGTGGCCTATGAGAACCGCGGGCCGGCGTCCGCCGCCTCCCGCGGTGAAGTACGAGGTGTCGATCCGGGCGCCGGGCATCGTCAGTGTCTGGTCCGCCCGGTGCACCGGGGGCGGCCGGTCCGAGGCGACTGCGGTCCAGGTCCCGGCGCCGACCAGTACGGCGACGGCGGCCAGGCCCGCGAGCAGGCGTGCGCGCGGCCGGGACCTGAGAGGGGTTCGGGTCTCCATGCGTGAACCCTAAACGTGGTTCCGGCGCACCACCGCTGTCCCCGGTCGGAACCGCGAGGCATCCTCGAGGCGTACGGGATACCGTCTCCGTACACCGGACGCGGTATGCGCCACGGTGTTCCGCGGCCGCGCTGCCGTACCCGCCGTCCGCCGCGCTGCCGGCCGCCGGCCGTCGGCTGCCGCGGCCAAGCCGAAGGGGGCAACGGCACATGGACACCATGATCCGTCGCGCGACGACGGTCGCCGAGCTGATGGCGGCGGGGACGCTGTTCGACGGCCCGCCGCGTATCGACTGGGCGGAGTGCTTCCTCGCGTCCCCGGGTCATCTGATGCTGATCGCCTACGCCGACGACCGGCCCGTCGGGATGGCCTCCGGTGTGGAGATGACGCACCCGGACAAGGGCACGGAGATGTGCCTGTACGAGCTGGCGGTGGCGGAGCCGTACCGGCGGGCGGGCATCGGCAGGGCGCTGGCCGAGGCACTGGCGGCGGAGGCACGTGAGCGCGGCTGTTACGACATGTGGGTCGGCGTGGAGACGGGCAACGACCCGGCGCTCGCGACCTACCGGTCGGCCGGAGCGCGGGAGGAAGGCACGTGCTCCGTGCTGACCTGGGACTTCTCCGGCTGAGACGGAAGGGCGTGGCCGCGGTGGGGGCGGGGCGGGACCGTGTCGGTGCCTGAACCGGGCCGGGACCCGGGGTCGTGTCGACCGGCCGGGGGCCTGTCGGCCGACCGGGGGCCTGCGGCCCGCCCTGATCACTCAGGCGGCGGCCAGTTCAGCAGGGCCATGTCGGCCACCCCCTGAAGGTCGTCGCGGGTCGCACCACCGGCTGCTTGGACGGCGATGCCGTTGGCGACGGTCATGAGGTAGCGGGCGAGCAGTCCGGGATCGGTGCCGGGAGGCAGGTCGCCTTCGTCGACGGCTTGCCGGAACCGATCGCGGAGGCGGGAGGTGTGCTCGTCGCGCCAGGCGCTGAGGGTGTCCCGGGCGGGGCGTCCCGGGTCGCCGGCGGCGAGGGCGCCTTGGACGCCGAGGCAACCGGTGGGGCAGCCGGGGCGGGTGGTGGCCCGGACGGAGCCGTTCAGGAACGCGGTGGCCACCTGCCGGGCGGTCGGCTCCCGCATGGCCCGGGCCCCGTACGAGGCGGGACCTTCGGTGTAACGCTCCAGAGCCTTGCGGAACAGCTCCTCCTTGTTGCCGAAGGCCGCGTACATGCTGGTGCGGGTGATTCCCATGGCGCTGGTCAGGTCGGTGAGGCTGGCGCCCTCGTAACCCTGTTCCCAGAAGACCCGCATGGCGTGTTCGAGGGCCTCGTCGGCGTCGAATCCTCTCGGCCGACCGATCGGTGCCTTCCGCCGCGTCTCCATGCGGGCCATCCTACCCCTTCCGTACTGGACGGTGCAGATGTGCTACGGTCCTCATTCGGTACCGATTGGTATCAAACTCTGTGGAGGTCATGCACCATGGGACAGCTTGAAGGCAAGACCGCCGTCATCACCGGCGGCAGCACCGGGATCGGCCTCGCCACCGCCGTCCGGCTGGCGGCCGAAGGCGCACACGTGTTCATCACGGGCCGGCGCAAGACGGAGCTGGACGCGGCCGTGGAAACCATCGGCCCGGCCCGGGCCACCGCGGTGGCGGGTGACATCTCCGACCTCGCCGACCTGGACCGCCTCTACGACGCGGTCCGCGCCCGGGGCCGGGGCCTGGACGTGGTCTTCGCCAACGCCGCGACCGCCTCGTTCGCGACACTGGAGCAGGTCACCGAGGAGCACTTCGACCAGACCTTCGGCGTCAACGTCCGGGGCACGTTGTTCACGGTGCGGAAGGCGCTGCCGCTGCTCAACGACGGCGCCTCGGTGATCCTGAACGCCTCGGTGCGCGCCGATGACGGTGTCGCGGCGTTCGGCACGTACGCGGCCTCCAAGGCAGCGGTCCGGTCCTTCGCCCGGACCTGGGCCAACGAGCTCAAGGAGCGGAACATCCGGGTCAACGCGATCTCCCCGGGCACGATCGACACTCCCGCGCTCGACGGGATGGTGGGCGCGGACGAAGCGCCCGCCCTCAAGGCGCGGTTCGCCGCCGGTGTCCCACTCGGCAGGATCGGGCGCGCCGATGAGGTCGCCGACGTGGTGGCCTTCCTCGCTTCCGAGCAGAGCAGCTTCATACTCGGAGCCAACCTGTACGTCGACGGAGGCGAGAACCAGATCTGACGCCGGACGGCGTCTGTACGGTCCGCCCCGGGCCGTACAGACGCGTCACGCCCTATGGCGCGAGCCGTGTGGTGCGCGCGGTCGCCGTGCGGCGTCACACGCGTCGCAGGCGCGGCGCGAGCAGCGCCATCGTGACCATCAGCGCGGGCAGGACGAGCATGGCGACCCGCAGGTGCGCCGCCTCGGCGATCCCGCCGATCAGGGGCGGGCCCGCGAGGAAGCCCACGTATCCGACCGCCGAGACCGCCGCGATCGCGGGGCCCGGGCGCTCCGGCCTGACCCGGGCCGCGTGGCTGAAGACCACGGGAATCACCGACGCCATGCCGAGCCCGAGGAGCGCGTACCCGGCGAAGCCCGCGCCCGGGACGGGGACGGAGACCGAGACCGCTCCGCCGAAGGCGGCGACGAGGGCGCAGCCGAGGGTGAAGCGCACGGTGCCGGCGCGCGCCCGGATCCGGTCGGACGAGAGCCGCCCGATGACCATCCCGGCGGAGAAGACGGCGAATCCGGCGCCTGCCGCCCCCGGGGAGGCACCGGTCACGTCGTGCAGGTAGACCGCTCCCCAGTCGTTCATGACGCCCTCCCCCATCAGCGCGCAGAAGGCGACGAGGCCGGGAACCCAGAGCGCGCCGCCGGGCAGGGCGAACAGCGGCCCCGGATCCTCGGCCGCCGCCCGCTCGTCGGGGAGCAGCGCGAGCGCCGCCACGCCCGCCGCGGCGCACAGGACCAGGGCCGTGGCGGTGAAATGGGCCGTCACCCCCACGCCCTTGGCAGCCGCCAGGGAGCCGGCCAGGGCTCCCGTGATCCCGCCGAGGCTGAACATGGCGTGGAAGCCGCCCAGGACGGCGCGGCCGTAGGCGCGCTCCACCATCACGCCCTGGGTGTTCATGGCGACGTCGACGGCCGTGTTGCCGCAGGCGAACACCGCCAGGGTGAGCGTGAGCAGCGGCAGGTTCGGGGCGAAGGCCAGGCCCGCCAGGGCGACCAGGTAGGCCGCCATGCCGGTGCACAGCACCGGGCGGCTGCCGTGGCGTGCCACCAGCCCGCCCACCAACGGCAGTCCGAGGAACGCGCCACCGCTGAGCCCGATCAGCGCCACGGCCAGTTGTCCGGCGGACAGTCCGAGGCCCTCCCGCACGGCGGGGACCCGGGCCGCCCAGGTGGCGAAGGCCGCTCCGGTGAGGAAGAAGACCGCGCACACGGCCACGCGCGCGCGTCGTGGTGGCGCGAGTGCCGGGCCCCGGTCCGGCGCGGCCATGGTCGTGACCGTGGCGCCGGCCCGAGCCCCGGACCGGCCCTCCGCCCGATCACCGGTCCGGCCCTCCGCCCGGTCCGCAGGCCGGTCCGCGGGCCGGCTGTCCTGGGCGTCCGCCTCGTTCCGCATCGAGTGGTGCGTCCTTCCGGTTGCCGACGATCTCCAGATTCCTTCTGAAGTCTCGGCTCCGGCTCCCCTCGGGGGCTTGGAACCGGCCGAACGGCACACGGACGTGGGACGGCGCGGACACGGAAGGGGGAGCGTGAAGGGTCGCCCGTTCCGTCACACGGTCAGGTCACACGCCCCTTTCGCACGCACGCGCCCTCTTCGCACGCCCCGACGCGCGTCACGCGGCCCCGTGATCGTCGTACGCCCTGTCACGCGGTCCCTTGATCGTCGTACGCCCCGTCACGCGCCAAGCCGCGTGCGAGCGCCACGACCGCGTCGCGCTCCTCGACCAGCACCTTGTGGAACACCTCGGCGAACAGCCGCATGGTGCCCTCGTCGTTCGGCGGCCCGAGCGAGCTGAAGCTCTGGCCGAGGACCAGCCGCCGTCGGCAGATCTCCTCCGCCACCGGGTACTCCTCGGCCCGGTACCGGTGCCCCGGTCGCGCGTGACCGCAGGTCCACGGGCAGCCGCGCCCGTAACCACGCATCTCCTGGAACAGCGTCTGCGCGGGCACCGGCCGCGGCTGCCAGCGCATGATGCCGAGCCCCTCGGCGTTCACCGCGCGCTCGACGGCGTCACGGAAGGCCGCGACCGGCACGTCCGCCTCGGCCAGCCCCAGCTCCTCCGGCGCGACGAGCAGGGGGTAGAAGAAGTAGACGTGGGTCAGCCCGTCGGGCACCACCGGCGGCCTGATGCCGGGGACGCCCGCCAGCGCGGCGGTCAGCGCGGCGCCGTTGGCGAGCCGTACGCGCGACATCTCGGGCAGCCGGCCGAGCTGCGAGCGTGCGAAGGCGGCGGCGAGGACGTCGATCCGGTAGTTCCAGCCCATGATGCGGGCGTTGTAGTCGCGCCCCTGACCAGGCAGTTCCTCGCCGAACATCAGGACCCGGCGCGCGAGCCGGTGTTCGTCGGGGTCGCGCGTCGCGAACAGCCCGCCTTCGCCGAGAGCCGACAAGCACTTCGAGCCGTTCAGGCTGGCCGCGCTCAGCGTGCCGAGCGCGCCCGCCGGCCGTCCGTGGTACGTGGCACCGTGCGCCTGCGCGGCGTCCTCGATCAGGGCCAGGCCGTGCCGGTCCGCGATCCGGCGCAGCGGGTCGTACGGGGCGGGCAGGCCGTTGAGGTCCACGGCGACGATCGCGCGCGTACGGTCGGTGATCCGCTCCTCGATCCGGGCGGGATCGAGGTTGAACGTCTCTATGTCGGTGTCCACGAAGACCGGCACGGCATTGGCCTGGAGCACACAAGAGGCGGAGGCGAGAAAGGTGTCGGCGGGTACCAGCACCTCGTCGCCCGGCTCGACCCCGGCGGCGGAGACAGCCATGTGGAGGGCGGCGGTGCCGGAGTTGGCGGCGAGAACGTAGGGCATGCCGGTGAAGTCTGCCCAGGCCGCCTCCAGTTCCTCGACGGCGGCCATGGGCCAGTGCCAGGGCGTCGCCCGGTCGAGCGCGCCGAGCACGGCCGTCCGGTCCTCGTCGCGTATCCAGGGCCAGGGGGCGACGGCGCCCTCGGGGATGACGGCGCGGCCGCCGGTCAGCGCGAGCACGCCGGCACCCCGTCCGTACCGTGCGCGTCGCGCTGCCCCGCACGTTCCGCCTCGTACTGTTCCCCAGTCCGGGCCTCGCGCCGGTCCTCGCGCGGGTCCTCGATCCGGGCCTCGAGCACGGCGGGGCGCAGCCGCCGCCTGCGTGCGTACGGCTCCCTGCGGAAGGCGGCTCGCACGGAGGGAAGTTCCGGGTACGGGCCGAGCTCCGCAGCGAGCGCGGCGAGCCCCGCCTCCAGGGTGACCCGTGGCGCGAAGCCGAGCGCGGACAGCTTGGCGATGTCCGCGACCAGGGCGAAACTGTCCGCCAGGCTGCGGTCGTCGGCCTCCAGCCGGGCGGGCCGGCCCGTGGCGTCGGCGACGGCGGCGGCCAGGGCCCGCATGGACACCTCCGTACCGCTGCCGATGTTGTAGATCTCGCCGTCCGCCCCACGAACGGCCAACGCGACGAGGGCGCGGCACACGTCGTGGACATGGACGAAGTCCCGCGTCTTGCGGTCGATGTCGCCGACGACCGGGATCGGCCGTTCGTTGAGCTGCCACCGCAGGAACTGGGACACCTCGCCCCCGGCCCGGCGGGGGTCCTCCCCCGGCCCGTAGATCACGAAGGAGCGGCCGATCACGACGGGCAGCCCGGCCGTACGGTGCAGGCTCAGCAGCGCGAACTCACCGGCGAGCTTGGACGCGCCGTACGGCAGGAAGGGCCCGGTCGGGTGGCTCTCGCCGATCGGCGTGTGCACGGGGGTGCCGTACACGATGGCGGAGGAGAGGAAGACGAGACGCGGCACGCCGAGTTCGAGGGCGGCGTTGCCCACATTGCTGGTGGCGAGCGCGTTGAGGTGGAAGTCGAGCCGGGGATTCTCGACGGAGAGGTTCCCGCTGGCGTTGCCGGCCAGATGGAAGACGGTGTCGGCGCCTTCGAGGGCGAGCAGGGTCTCGCCGTAGTCCCGCAGGTCGGCCCCTACGTAGCGGACACCGGGCAGCGCGGCGACGTCCTGGCCGAGCGGGGCGTGATCGACGGCGGTGACCTTCGCACCGGCACGCGCCAGGGCCGCGACGAGGTGACGGCCGACGAAGCCGGCTCCCCCGGTGACGACGACGTCCGCGAGATCTTCCGCCTCTTGGATGTCCGGCGGCGGCGCCGGAGAAGCTGAGGTACCCGGTGCATGGCTCACGGCCGCTCCCCGGTAGGTGGTGTGCTCGTGCCGGTCGCGGCACTCGCCACCGACCAGCGTGACCCGGGGGCCGGGCCGTCCGGGCGAAACACACCTCATGGTCCGAAAACAGCGCGGGAACCGCCCGTTTCCGGCCGCACGGGGTGGCGGGGGCCTACGGCTCCGGGTAGTCGGTCTCCCGGGGCAACAGCGACGCCGCCTCGGCGAGTTCACTCGGCCCGCCCACGCGTACGAGCCCGTGGATCCGGTGCGCGAGGGATGTCACGTCCGTCACGGAGACGATCCACTCGTCCGCGTACCGCCGCGCGGCCTCGCCGGAGAGACCGAGTTGGAGCGAGCGGTACGGCAACGCGTTCAGCCGCAGATCCCGCTCCGGGTCCCACTGCACGCGGACGGGCGACTGCCGCAACTCCCGTCTCCAGGCGTCCCGGTCGGCGTGCACGCCCGGATCGTAATGCGACAGACACGCCCGCCCGACGGCCCAGTCGAACCCCTCCCGGCCGATCTCGACGGCGAGGACGGTCTCCTGGCCTTCCTTGGTCCCCCATCCGCAGCGGTACATCATCCACAGGAACGACGGCTTGACCCACGTCATCCGATCCCGCTTCCACGCCGCCGGGAACCGCCCGTCGCGCACGGCGGGAAGCCCGATGGCGGGCGGGTACGCCTGGTACACGGTGATGGTGGACGCGGTGTGCACGGCCCGGATGCGACGCGATGAGATCTCCTGCATACGGCCACCCTGCTGCGCGGCCACCAGGTCGGGCCACCGAATAATCGTGCGGGCGGCACCGCCACGCGTCCGGACCGGTCAGGCGGACAGGTCCCCGGCCCTGACCGCACCGACGAAGGCCGCCCAGTCGGTCGCCCGGAAGACAAGGGCCGGACCTTGCGGCGCCTTGCTGTCACGGACCGGAACGACGGAGGGGCAGCCGTCCGACACCTCGACGCAACCGCCCCCGCCGTTGTCGCTGTAGCTCGACTTGCGCCAAGCCGCCAGCGCGGATGCGTCAGGAATCGTCGTCATCTTCATACCCTTTCAGGTACCTGCGCACGAGCTCTATGGATTCATCATCTGTCAGCGCCAATGAGCGAGCAAGATCGAAGCGGTCCGTCAGCTGAACCACCCGCTTCGGTGAATCCGCCCCTTCACCGGAGTCGAAGCTCTCGACCAGGGCCACCGTCGCGCCGTCCTTCAAGGTCATGAGGGTGAGCCCGCCACCCAGCATCGGGTGCGCGCCCCTGGCGAACGGGAGCACCTGAACCGTTGTCCGAGACCTAGCGGCGGCCCGCAGTAAACGCTCCAGTTGTTCCACCATGCACGCGGCGCCCCCCACCGGCCGCTTCAGCGCGGCTTCGTCCATGATCGCCCAGTAGTACGGCGGGGTCTCCCCGTGGAAGATGCGCTGGCGCCGCATACGGACGGTGACCCGCTCGTGTACCTCTTCTTCACTCTCGTCGGGCAATGACCGCCGGAAACAACGCGTGGGCGTAGGCCGGGGTCTGGAGAAGCCCGGGTACAAGGCTGCTCGTGAAGACCTGGATTCGCTCGGCTTCCGGTTCCTTGTTGACGATTTTCCTGCTGTAGTCGGCGATGACCGAGTCGTGCGCCATCTCCAGCAGATCAGCCAGAACTCCGTCCGTGTCGAAGAAATCGTCCAGCATGTTCACCAGGGCCTCGGACGGAAGTTGGGAACCCAACTCCACCCGTCCCAGATAACTGTGCGAATAGCCCCCGACCCTTTCCGACAGCTGCCGGAGAGACAGCCCCTTCCGCTCTCGCAGCCTGCGCACCCGCATCGCCAAGCGTACTCGCGGCGTGAGCTTCCCACCTTCATTGTTGAGTTCCATCGCCCGGTCGAACCTTCTTTCGCGTGACCAGCTTTCTCCAAAGCTGTTTGGTGACAGTGCGGATATGTCTCTTGCGGCCAGCGGCCGTTGATAGTGGTGACAACTAGCGCACAACAGAGCGTCCGTGCGCAAGACCTGCCCCCGCTGCCGCCGTTATCGGTCCGGGGCGTGGCCAACGCTTGTGAGGAGCGTCAACAATGGGACCGTTCTTTTCCCGTTTCTTCGTCATGCCACTCAATGGATTAATCGCAATGAAGCGGCGGGCCGCGCACTCTTCGGCGAACGGCACCCGGTGATGCGGGAGTCCGACGGCAACCGGGCCGTCGTGCTGCGCTGGACCCGGCATCCCCGCTGCGTGAGCCTCGCGCGTCTGGAGTTGCGCAAGGCGCTCACCGAGTGGGGGTTGTCCGCGCTGGAGGATTCGGCCGTGCTGGTCCTCTCGGAACTGCTCACCAACGCGGCCCGGCACGCCCGGGTCTCGCCGGGCCGGCGGATCGAGACGCGTTACCTTCCGGTCCCCGACGGTCTCCGTATCGAAGTGCACGACGCTTCCGCCGAACGCCCCGTGCGACGTACACCGGACGAGGACGCGTGTGACGGGCGGGGGCCGATGCTGGTGGCCGCGCTCGCCGACGCGTGGGGCGCCGACGACAGGGACGGGCCGGGCAAGGTCGTGTGGGCGACGCTGTCCCTTCCGGACGCCGTCCCGTGAACCGACGGTGACCTGTGACGACGTCCCGGAACGGGGCTTCGCGGCCAACGCCCCGTGTGCATGGGCGCGTTGGCTGTACGCGGTCACGCCGCCGGATTGTCAGTGGGGCCCGGTAGCTTCCTCACATCGGCGGAACCGCGCTGCGCGGCCTTCTGTCGGTCACCACTGGACGACACCTTGAGGAACAGAGATGGAACCGGTCTTCGCGGACTTCTCCACCACCCCGGCCCGACTGTCGAACGCCGTCGTCGGCCACCACCGGTGCGGGGTCGCCCCTTCGCACCTCGCGCTGGGCGCGGGCGGTTACATCAAGCTCGACTTCTCGACGGGCCGGGAGGAGAAGAGCTTCGAGGCCGTCGTCACCGTGACGACCCTCGGCGCGAGCGTCCCCATGGACGTCCTGCTCAACGGCGCGCTGGTGGCGGAGCGGCTCGCCGTGCCCGCGGCGTACGGGGTGTCCGGGGGCGAGGGCCGGGACGTGTCCCAGGACACCGTCCTGTCGGTTCCGGAGGGCGTGCTGACGCCGGGCGACAACATCCTGACCATACGCTGCCCCGCCGACGAGGAGGGGATCCTGCGGCTGACCGCGGTCACCGTGGACCCGGCCCGGGACAGCGGCGGGGCGCGGCGCGCGCTGGAGGCCAGGGCGAGCCGCCGGTCGGTCTTCGCGTTCAGCACCGAGCGGCGCGTGCCGGGCGCGACCGCCTGGCAGCCCGCGCCCCGGCTGCTCTTCCACCTCGACCGGGGCGACCGGGCCGTCCCGGCGCACCTCGGCTGGCGTACGGCCGACGGTGCGGAGGCGGCGATCGGGCTACGCGAGGACCTGGCCGGCTTCCAGGGGCACTACCGGGCCGCCGACGGCGCCATGGGCGAGTTCCGTGGCACCCTGGCGGACCGCTGGGCCTACCCCGAGGGCACCGCCGGCGCGCCGCTGCACCGGTTCTCCACGGAGGAGGGCCGGGACGGGGACTGGCGCCCGGCCGGGGAGCTGCGGCTGCTGCTCGACGACGGCGGTGCACCGGTGGAGCGGGTGTCCTGGAGCGACCGGCGCGGCAACGCGGCCTCGGTGACCGTGCGCGCCGCCGACGCCGAACCGGGCGGACCGGCCGGTTCGGGCGGCCCCGCACCGACCAGCGTCGATGAACTGCTCGACATCACCGACACGGTCACCGACGTCGAGGCGAGCGACGAGTTCGAGATGATGGGCGAGGTCGCGAGCAACCTGCTCCGCAAGGCCCACAACAAGTGGCTGGCGCACGACGACACCCCCGAGCTGGACTTCACCCTCCGACAGCCCGCCGCCGTCGTGGGGTACCAGCTGACCTCGGCCAACGACTTCCCGGACCGGGACCCGCGGGCCTGGGACCTCCAAGGCTCGCACGACGGCAGTACGTGGACGACGCTGGACTCCCGCTCGGGCGAACGCTTCGCACACCGGCACGAGACGAAGGACTTCACCTTCGCCAACGCCACGGCCTACCGCCGCTACCGGCTGCTCGTCACCCGGAACGGCGGCTCGAACGAGACCCAGCTCTCCCGGGTCCAGTTCTTCACCCGCGGCGGCGCCGCCAGCGGTTCCGCCGACGGCGCCGGGTCCGACTTCATCGGCTACTACGCGCCGGCCGGCGGCTCGCCCGTCGGTTACCGGGGTACGACCGTGCCCGGCCCCGAGTCCGACGCGGGGCATCAGCCGGGCGGTCCGCGTGAGCAGTTGCTCGCCGGGGAACTGGGCGAGACGGCCCAGGGCCTGGACAACGCGGCCCGGCTCATAGGCAAGCTGGCGGAGTACCTCCGGACCGACGCGTCCGCCGCGGGCCGCCGGGGCGACTGAGCGGCCACCGGCCAGGTGCCGGTCTCCGGGGCCCCGGCTCCGGGGCCGGCCCCGGGCGGCGCCCCCTCTCAGGACAGCACCAGCTCCGGCTCGTACATCTCCAGCCACAGCGCCAGATCCAGCGCACGCTCCAGACCGCGCCTCGACGCCGTCGTGACCTGGGGGCTCTCCCGTTCCGCCAGTCGCCGCAGGGCCGCCGGGTCCACCAGGTCGAAGACGGGGTGCGCCGGACGCGCCAGCAGGTCCTTGGCGTGGTTCTGGAGCGCGATCGCGTACTTCGGGTCCTGCGTCGTCGGGTACGGGCTCTTGACCCGGTCGTACACCGACTTCGGCAGTACGTCCGCCGTCGCCTCGCGCAGCAGGCTCTTCTCCCGGCCGTCGAAGGACTTGAGCGACCACGGCGCGTTGTACACGTACTCGACCAGCCGGTGGTCGCAGAAGGGGACCCGGACCTCCAGGCCCACCGCCATGCTCATGCGGTCCTTGCGGTCCAGCAGGATGCGGACGAAGCGCGTCAGGTGCAGATGGGAGATCACGCGCATGCGGTACTCGAAGTCGCTCTCGCCACCGAGCCGTTCGACGCCGGCGACCGCCGTGGCGTAGCTGTCGCGCAGGAAGGAGGGGATGTCCAGGGCCGTGTTCAGCTCGGGGCGCAGGACCTCCGCCTCGTCGACGTACCTCTCGTACTGCACCAGCCAGGGGAACGTCCGCGCCCGCCGCGCCTCCTCGTCGAAGAACTGGAGGTACCCGCCGAAGACCTCGTCCGCCGACTCGCCGGACAGCGCGACCGTCGAGTGCTCCCGGATCGCCCGGAAGAGCAGGTACAGCGACGCGTCCATGTCGCCGAGGCCCATCGGGATGTCCCGGGCCCTGATCACCCTGGCGCGGACCGACGGATCGGCCAGCGCGTCGGTGTCCAGGACGATGTCCTGGTGGTCCGTGCCGGCGGTCTTCGCCACGTCGTGCACGAACGGCGCGTCCGGGGTCGTTCGGAGCCGGTCCGCGACGAAGTGCTCCGCCTGCCCCACGAAGTCGACGGCGAAGCTGCGGACCCGCTCGCCCGTGGGGGCCAGCTGACGCGCCGCCAGCGCGGTCAGCGCGGAGGAGTCGAGGCCGCCGGACAGGAGAACACAGCGGGGTACGTCGGCGACGAGCTGGCGGCGCACGATGTCGTCCAGCAGGGTGCGGACCCGGGCCACCGAGGCGTCCCGGTCGTCGCCGTGCGGCCGGGTCTCGAGCGACCAGTAGACGCTCCGGCGCGGGCCGTTCCGGTCCACGGTCACCACCGTCCCCGGTTCGACCTCGCGCATGCCGTCCCACACCGCGTGTCCGGGCGTCTTGACGAAGGCCGCCAGCTCGCGCAGCCCGTCCAGCGCGACCCGCGGCCGGGCGAGCGGGTGGGCGAGGATCGCCTTGGGCTCGGAGCCGAACAGGACGCCGTCACCGGTCGGGTGGTAGTAGAGCGGTTTGATGCCCATCCGGTCGCGGACCATCACCAGTTTCTGGTCCCGGCCGTCCCAGACGGCGAAGGCGTACATGCCGTTGAGCCGCTCGGCGACGGACTCGCCCCACTCCAGATAGCCGTGGAGCACCACCTCGGTGTCGGAGTCGGTGGTGAACCGGTGTCCCCGGCCGGTCAGTTCGCGGCGCAGCTCGGCGAAGTTGTACGTCTCCCCCGAGTAGACGAGCGCGAGCGGTCCGCGCGGCGTCCCGAGCGTCATCGGCTGGCGTCCGCCGGGCAGGTCGATGATGGCCAGGCGGCGGTGCCCGAGGCCGGCGGGGCCGTCGGCCCAGGTACCGGAGTCGTCCGGGCCCCGGCAGGACATCGTCTCCGTCATCGCGTCCAGGGTCGCGGACGCGGTACGCGGGTCACGGTCGAAGGAGTGGTCGAAGGAGACCCAGCCGGCGATGCCACACATCTTTGTCCTCCTGTCTCCGGTCCGGCCGGGCCACCGGAGCGAATCAGTCGCGGCCGGCGTCTTGGGCACCGGCGCGACGCGTACGACTGCGTCCGGTCAACGCGTGCGTCGTGCCGTCGGTCACGGGGTCGGGTGAATCCGCCCGTCGGTGGCCGGTCGTTTCGGGACACGACGAACGCGGGCGGACACGACGAACGGCGGCGGACACGACGAACGGCGGTGGCCCGTACGACGTCAGGTCGTCGTACGGGCCACCGCCGCTCGCTGGTGCCGCCGTCGGCCCGGGCTTGCCCGGTCGGTGGCCCGGCTGCCGGGCCCGTGGGCTCTCGGCCGCCGGGCCGTGCGCCCCGTCAGTGGTTGCGCGGGAATCCCAGGTCCACGCCCGCCGGTGCCTCCGAGGGGTCCGGCCAGCGGGTGGTGACGACCTTGCCGCGCGTGTAGAAGTGCACGCCGTCGTTGCCGTAGATGTGGTGGTCGCCGAAGAGCGAGTCCTTCCAGCCGCCGAAGGAGTGGTAGCCGACGGGCACCGGGATCGGCACGTTCACCCCGACCATCCCGGCCTCGACCTCCAGCTGGAAGCGGCGGGCCGCACCGCCGTCGCGGGTGAAGACGGCCGTGCCGTTGCCGTACGGCGAGGCGTTGATCAGGGCCACCCCCTCCTCGTACGTCGCGGCGCGCAGCACGACCAGCACCGGGCCGAAGATCTCGTCGCGGTACGCGTCGGAGTCCGTGGAGACCTTGTCGAGCAGCGACAGGCCGATCCAGTGGCCGTCCTCGTAGCCCTCGACCGTGTGTCCCGTACCGTCCAGGACGACCTCGGCGCCCTGGGCCGCCGCGCCCGTGACGTAAGAGGCGACCTTGTCGCGGTGGGCCTTGGTGATCAGCGGGCCCATCTCGGACTCCGGGTCGGTACCGGGACCGATCCTGATCTTCTCGGCGCGCTCGCGGATCTTGGCGACCAGTTCGTCCCCCGTCGACCCCACGGCGACGACGGCCGAGATGGCCATGCAGCGCTCACCGGCCGACCCGTACGCGGCCGAGACCGCCGCGTCCGCCGCCGCGTCGAGGTCCGCGTCGGGCAGGACCAGCATGTGGTTCTTGGCGCCGCCGAGCGCCTGGACGCGCTTGCCGTGGGCGGTGGCCGTCGCGTGGATGTGGCGGGCGACGGGGGTCGATCCGACGAACGAGACCGCGGCCACGTCCGGGTGCGCGAGCAGCGTGTCCACCGCGACCTTGTCGCCGTGCACGACGTTGAGCACGCCGTCGGGCAGCCCTGCCTCGGCCGCCAGTTCCGCCAGCAGGTTGGCCGCCGACGGGTCCTTCTCGCTGGGCTTGAGCACGAAGGTGTTGCCGCAGGCGATGGCCAGCGGGAACATCCACATCGGCACCATCGCCGGGAAGTTGAACGGCGTGATGCCCGCGACCACGCCGAGCGGCTGGCGGATCGCCGCGACATCCACCCGGCCCGCGACCTGCGTGGACAGCTCGCCCTTGAGCTGGGTGGTGATCCCGCAGGCCAGCTCGACGATCTCCAGCCCGCGCGCGACCTCGCCGAGCGCGTCGGAGTGCACCTTGCCGTGCTCCGCCGTGATCAGCGCGGCGATGTCGTCACGGCGCGCGTCGAGCAGCGCGCGGTAGCGGAAGAGGACGGCGGTGCGCTGGGCGAGGGACGAGGTCCGCCAGGTGGTGTACGCGGCCTTCGCGGCGGCTACCGCGCTGTCCACCTCCTCGGCGGAGGCCAGCGCGACCTGGGTGGTGACGGCGCCGGTGGCCGGGTCGGTGACCGGGCCCCAGTCGCCCGACGTGCCCTCGACGGTCTTGCCGCCGATCCAGTGGTGGACGGTCTTCATCGCGTACTCCCTCACAGGTGACCCTCACAGATGACGGCGCCGGGCGGCGGCGTGGCGGTCGTAGTCCGCACGGGCGTTGACGGCGGACGCGCGGGTCGCCGTCCCGGCCACGGGAACATCCCACCACGCCTGCGCCGGCGGGACCCCCGGCCCGGTGTCGCCCGTCCCTGTCTCCACGTAAACACAGGTGGCCTCCCGGGCGGCCCGCGCCCGGGCCAGTGCTTCGCGCAGGTCACGGACCGTCTTGGCGCGGATCACCCGCATTCCGAGAGAGGCGGCGTTGGCGGCGAGGTCCACGGGCAGCGGGTCGCCGGTGTACGTGGCGTCCTCGGCCCGGAACCGGTAGGCCGTGCCGAAGCGCTCCGCGCCCACCGCCTCGGAGAGGCCGCCGATGGAGGCGTAGCCGTGGTTCTGGAGGATCACGACCTTCAGGGGCAGCCGCTCCTGGACGGCGGTGACGATCTCCGTGGGGTTCATCAGGTACGTGCCGTCCCCGACGAAGGCCCAGACCGGCCGCTCGGGGGCCGCGAGCAGCACTCCGAGGGCCGCCGGGATCTCGTAGCCCATGCAGGAGTAGCCGTATTCGACGTGGTACTGGTCGCGCGAGCGGGCCCGCCACAGCTTGTGCAGGTCGCCGGGGAGCGAACCGGCCGCGTTGATGACGATGTCCTCACCGGTGGCCAGCGCGTCGAGCGCGCCGAGGACCTGCGCCTGGGTCGGCGGGCGCAGTTCGTCTTCCGCGTCGAAGGCCGCCTGGACGCGCTGCTCCCAGCGTTCCTTGGACGCGCGGAACTCGGCTTCGTACGAGGCGGGGACGCGGTACGGCGACGCCTCTCCGCCCTCGAGCCGCTGACCGACCTCACCGCCCTCACCCCTGCCGCCGGCCGGCCCGGCCAGGGCGGTGAGCAGTCCCTCCAGGGCCGTACGGGCGTCGGCCACCAGCGGGTGCGCCGCGAGCTTGTGGGCGTCGAACCCCGTGACGTTCAGGTTCAGGAAGCGGACTTCCGGGTTCTGGAAGAGGGTGGCGGACGCCGTGGAGAAGTCCGACCAGCGGGTGCCGACGCCGATGACCAGGTCGGCGGTCCTGGCCAGTTCGTCGGCCGTGGCCGTGCCGGTGTGGCCGACGCCGCCGACGTCACAGGGGTGGTCATGGCGCAGGGATCCCTTGCCCGCCTGGGTGGCGGCCACGGGGATGCCCGTCGCGTCGGCGAACGCGGCCAGTACGTCCTCCGCCCCGCTGTAGCGCACCCCTCCGCCCGCGACCAGCAGCGGGCGCCGGGCGGCGCGTACCAGCGTGACGGCCTCGGCCAGTTCCTCCGGGTCCGGTGCCTGACGGCGGATCCGCCAGACGCGCTCGGCGAAGAACTCCTCCGGCCAGTCGTACGCCTCGGCCTGGACGTCCTGGGGCAGCGCGAGGGTGACGGCGCCCGTCTCGGCGGGGTCGGTGAGCACCCGCATCGCGGCGAGCGCGGCGGGGATCAGCGCCTCGGGGCGGGTGACGCGGTCGAAGTACACCGACACGGGGCGCAGGGCGTCGTTGACGGAGACATCGCCGGCCGAGGGGACTTCGAGCTGTTGGAGGACGGGGTCGGCGGGCCGGGTGGCGAAGACGTCGCCGGGGAGCAGCAGGACCGGGAGTCGGTTGATGGTGGCGAGGGCGGCTCCGGTGACGAGGTTGGTGGCGCCCGGGCCGATGGAGGTGGTCACGGCATGGGCGGAGAGGCGGTTGCTCTGGCGGGCGTAGCCGACGGCGGCGTGCACCATGGCCTGTTCGTTGCGTCCCTGCAAGTACCGCATGTCCGCCCGGGACTCGACAAGGGCCTGTCCTACACCCGCCACATTGCCGTGGCCGAAGATGCCCCAGGTGGCGTTGATCAAACGCCGGCGACTGCCGTCCCGCTCCGTGAACTGGCGGGCGAGGAAGGCGATCAGCGCCTGGGCGACGGTGAGGCGCCGGGTGTGCGGGCGCGCGCCAGTGCCGGGCCCTTCACCGGTGCGCGGGTCCGCCTCCGGGAGCGGGTCCGCCTCCGGGAGCGGGTCCGCGCCGAGGCCCGGGGCATCGCCGGCGCGCGCGTCCTCGCCGGGGTACGGGGTCGTGGTCATCGCGCGTCCTCCTCGGCCGCGGGGCCCGGGCCCGTCCCGTACAGCGGCAGACGGGGATCCACCGGGATGTCCGGCCAGGTGTCCCTGATCCAGCCGTGGTCGGGGTGGTCGCTGATCAGCCACTCCCGCTTCTCGCCGGGGCCCGCCATCACGTTGAGGTAGTACATGTCCCGGCCGGGCGGGGCGATCGCCGGGCCGTGCCAGCCGTCCGGGATGAGGACCGTGTCGCCCGTACGGACCTCGGTGAGGACGTCCGTGCCGCCGGGGCGGGAGGGCGAGACACGCTGGTAGCCGACCCCGCCGCGGTCGATCTCGAAGTAGTAGATCTCCTCCAGCTCGGACTCGGCCCCCGGGATGTGCTCGTCGTGCTTGTGCGGCGGGTAGGAGGACCAGTTGCCGCCGGGGGTGATGACCTCGACGGCGAGCAGCCGGTCGCAGGCGAAGCCGTCGGGCATGGCGAAGTTGTTGACCTGGCGCGAGCAGACACCCGCGCCCCGCAGCAGGACGGGAACCTCCGGCGCGGGGCCGTAGCGAGCGGGGAGTCGTCGCTCGCACTTCGCTCCTGCCAGGGCGAAGCGGCCTCCCGCACCGGAGGCGATCTGTGCGTGGGCGTCGCGGGGCACATAGGCGAAGTCGGTCGCTCCGCCGAACACGCTTCGCCTGCCCAGCAGTTCGAAGAACTCACCTTCCGTGCGCACCGTACAACCGCCCTCGAGGGGCAGGACGATCCACTCGCTGTTTCCGGTCGCCAGCGTGTGGCTGCCGCCGGGCGGGAGTTCGAGAACGCGCAGGCTGCTGTAGGCCCAGCCGGCCCGCTCGGGGTCGATGTCGAGGGCGTACGGGCCACGGGCACCGCTCCCGGCGGGCACGTAGCGGTCGTGCGGCCCGGAGGCCGGGGCGCCGGGCCCGGCCGGCCGGGCCGGTCCGCTCGGTTCATGGACGGTCGTCATGCTCTCTCCCCTACCCTTCACAGCAGTCCCACGGCCGTGTCGACGGCTCCGGCCACGTCACCGTCGACCGGATAGAGCAGCGAGCGCCCCACCACCAGCCCCTGGACGGTGGGCAGTCGCAGCGCCTTGCGCCACCTCTCGTACGCGCCCTGCTGGTCGCCCCCCGTCTCGCCGCCCAGCAGGACGGCGGGCAGCGTCGAGGTCTCCAGCACCCGCGCCATGTCGTCGGGATCCTCGGTGACGGGCAGCTTCAGCCAGGTGTACGCGGAGGTGCCGCCCAGCCCGGAGGCGATGGCTATCGACCGTGTGACGGCCTCGGCGCTCAGGTCCGTGACGAGCCGTCCGTCGGCCCGTCGGCAGATGAACGGCTCGACGAAGACCGGCAGCCGCAGCGCCGCCATGGCGTCGACGGCGCGGGCGGCGGAGTGCAGGGTGGTCAGCGAGCCGGGGTCCGCGTAGTCGACGCGGAGCAGCAGCTTGCCCGCGTCGAACCGGAGCCGGTCGAGGTCCTCGGGGCGGTGCCCCGTGAAGCGGTCGTCCAGTTCGAAGGCCGCGCCCGCGAGGCCACCGCGGTTCATGGAGCCCATGACGACGCGGTCCTCCAGGGCACCCAGGAGCAGCAGGTCGTCGAGGATGTCGGCGCTGGCCAGCACGCCGTCGACACCGGGGCGCGACAGGGCCAGACACAGCCGCTCCAGCAGCTCCTGACGGTTGGCCATGGCGGACCGGCTGTTCCCGACCGCGAGCGCGCCCCGGGCCGGGTGGTCGGCGGCGATGATCATCAGACGGCCGGTGGGGCGCAGCAGGGGCCGCCGGACCCGGCGGGCGGCGGCCTCGGCGACGGCTTCCGGGTGGTGCGCGCGCAGCCGGACGAGCTCGGCGACATCGACGCGGGTCACGCTCCGGCCTCCGGGGCGGGTCCGGCGGCCGGGGAGGTGGCCGAGGGCGCGGTCGAAGGGTCCGCGGGAGCCGGTGCGGCGGCCGGGAGCGGCGCCGCCGTTCGGGCCGGCTCCTGGACCGTTTGCCGCTCCTGGGCCGGGGGCTGATCCGGTCGCTGATCCGGGACCGGGCCGCCCGCGACGACCTGGCCGACCTCGTCGTCGTACGGCATGGCGGAGGAGCAGGCCAGCCTGGCGGCGACGATCGCGCCCGCCGCGTTGGCGTACCGCATGACCCGTGTCAGCCCCCAGCCCGCCAGTAGCCCGTGGCACAGCGCGCCCCCGAAGGCGTCTCCCGCGCCCAGCCCGTTGACGACCTCGACGGGGACGGGCGGGACCTCGGCGCGGGTGCCGTCCCGGTGGACGGCGAGGACGCCCTTCGGTCCCTGTTTGACGACGGCCAGCTCGACCCCGGCGTCGAGGAGGGCCCGCGCCGCCCCGTCCGGATCCCGCTCCCCCACGGCGACCTCGCACTCGTCGAGATTGCCGACGGCGACGGTGGCGTACCGCAGCGCCTCCGCGTAGTGGGCGCGGGCGGCGGAACCGGCGTCGTCCCAGAACATCGGCCGCCAGTCGAGGTCGAAGACGGTGGTGCCCCGGCGATC
The DNA here is from genome assembly GCF_000719775.1 of Streptomyces sp. NRRL F-5135. Classification (GTDB taxonomy): domain Bacteria; phylum Actinomycetota; class Actinomycetes; order Streptomycetales; family Streptomycetaceae; genus Streptomyces; species Streptomyces hebeiensis. Next base: position 175,263 of record NZ_JOHR01000009.1, read on the forward strand.
CCTGGCCCGGAGCGCGGCCAGCGTGGCGGAGCGGCTGGGCTCGGCGCACAGCCCCGTCCCCGTCATCCAGAAGACGCGGGCCGCCCTGATCGCGTCCAGGTCCAGCTCGTCCGGGTGAATCTCCAGGTCCGGCGCCTTGGGCTGCCGGTAGAAATAGAGCGGGAAGTCGTCCGGCGGGAAGACCTCGCAGAAGGTCACCGGCGTCGGGTACGCGTCGACCGGGGTCACCCAGTGGTCGTCCACCCCGAACTCCCGGAGCGCCTGGTGGAGGTAGTCCCCGAACGGGTCGCGTCCGGTGCGGGTGATGACCGCCGCGCGCCGGCCCAGCCGGGCCGCGGCGACCGCCACGTTCGTCGCGGAACCGCCGAGGAACTTCCCGAAGGCGTCGACCTGCGCCAGCGGGACCCCGGTGCGCAGCGGGTAGAGATCGACCCCGATCCGGCCCATGGTGATGACGTCGTGCGCAGGCATGCAGGCCCCTTCGTTCGACCCTTCGGTGCGACGGCCATTGCCAGGTTTAATGCTCCCGGCGGAACCCTGTCAACGCTTTGTCCTTACATTCGGACCAAGGCCTTGACACCTTTTCCGCGGGGCCGGAAAGCTGGTCGGCATGACCTCCTCCGCGCCCTCGCAGAACCGCATCCGGGTCGGATCGGCCCCCGACTCCTGGGGGGTGTGGTTTCCCGACGATCCGCGCCAGGTGCCCTGGCGGCGTTTCCTCGACGAGGTCGCCGAGGCGGGCTACGAGTGGATCGAGCTCGGCCCGTACGGGTATCTGCCGTCGGATCCCGCCCGGTTGGGCGAGGAGACCGGCCGGCGCGGGCTCAAGGTGTCGGCCGGGACGGTCTTCACCGGGCTCCACCGCGGGCCCGCCGTCTGGGAGGAGACCTGGGCGCACGTCTCGGACATCGCCGCGCTCACCCGGGCGATGGGCGCGGACCACCTGGTCGTCATCCCCTCGTTCTGGCGCGACGACAAGACCGGGAAGGTCCTGGAGGACCGCACGCTCACGCCGGACCAATGGCGCGATCTGACCTCTCAGACCGAGCGTCTCGGCCGGGAGGTGCGGGACCGGTACGGGCTGCGGGTCGTCGTCCATCCGCACGCCGACACCCACATCGACACGGAGGAGAACGTCAGCCGTTTCCTCGACGCGACCGATCCCTCCCTGGTCTCGCTCTGCCTGGACACCGGCCACTACGCCTACTGCGGCGGTGACAGCGTCAAGCTGATCGAGACGTACGGCGAGCGGATCGGCTACCTCCATCTGAAGCAGGTGGACCCGGAGATCCTGGCCGACGTCGTCGCGAACGAGGTGCCCTTCGGGCCCGCCGTGGGGCGCGGGGTGATGTGCGAGCCGCCGGCCGGTGTACCGGCGCTGGAGCCGGTACTGGCGGCGGCCAGGCGGCTGGACGTCGACCTCTTCGCCATCGTCGAGCAGGACATGTACCCCTGCCCGCCGGACAAGCCCTTCCCGATCGCCGAACGTACGCGCCGCTTCCTGCGTGGCTGCGGAGTCTGACGGCGGACACGCGATCGCGTCGCCCGTCTCGGCCGACGGGCCCGGTCCCGGACTGCCCCCGAGGACCGGCCCGCCTCCGACTCCAACTCCGCCTTCTACGCCGTCGCCCGCCCCCTGTTCCGCTCGCTCTCGCTCACCTCTTGCTCCGCGCCCCCGACTCCAGCTCCTTGCCCGGTCCGGACGTCCCTTCCGATCCCTCCGGCTCGTCCGAGCCCTGCTGCCCGTCGGACGTACCGCTTGTCTCCGCCCCTCGGCCGTCGGCCTGGGGATGACGCTCCTCCGCCCTCGGGGCGGACTCGCCCTCGCTCAGCCCGAACCGGACATGGAACCGGCGCAACGGGCCCGGCGCCCACCAGGTCGCCCTGCCGGTCAGCTTCATCACCGCGGGAACCAGCAGACTGCGCACCACCATCGCGTCCATAAGCACGGCCAGTGTGATGCCGAGCCCCAGCAGCTTCGTGCTGGTCACCCGCGAGGTGCCGATGGCCACCATGACCACCGCCAGGAGCAGGGCGGCCGCAGTGATCAGCCCTCCGGTGCGCTGGAGCCCGAACGACACCGATCGCTCGTGGTCACCGCTGCGGTCGTACTCCTCCTTGATCCGGGAGAGCAGGAAGACCCCGTAGTCCATGGAGAGCCCGAAGGCCACACAGAACATCACGACGGGCAGCGTCGTCTCTATGTCCCCCGTGGCCGTGAAGGCGAGCGGACCGGAGAGGTGGCCGTCCTGGAAGACCCAGACCACCGCCCCGAACATCGCGGTCAGGCTGAGGGCGTTGAGCACGACCGCCTGGATCGGTATCAGCACGCTGCCGGTGAGCAGGAAGACCAGGAACAGGGTCGCCACCACGATGAGGGCCAGGGCCAGCAGCAGCCGGTCCCCTATCGCGTCCTTGGAGTCGACCAGGACCGCTGCCGTACCGGTGACCGAGGTGTCGAACTCCGCCGGCTCCGCACGGATCCCCCGGACCAGGTCCTGGGCCTCCTCGCTCACGGCCTCCCCCCTGGGCAGCACCGTGAAGTACGCGTGCCCGCCGTCGCCGGGGACGGGGCCGTCGGCCCTCGCCACCCCGGGAAGGGCGGCTATCCGGTCGCGGTAGTCGGCGTACTCGGCGGGCGTCGCATCGCCCTTCGTGAGCACCTGGAGGCCACCACTGGGGTTGCCCGGGAAGTTGTCGCGGATCTCCTGCTGGACGACCCGGGACTCGGCGCTCGACGGCAGCTGCCGGTCGTCGGCCGTGCCGAACTTCACGCCCAGGAAGGGCGTCCCGAGCAGTACCAGCCCGGCCGTGGTGGCGAGGGCGAAGAGCGGGGCCCTGCGCATCACCAGCGCGGCCGTGCGCCCCCACCCCGCCCCGGGCGCCACGGCACCGGACGCCCCGGCGGCACCGGAACTGCCGTCGCCGGCCGCCCCGCCCGCACCGGTGCCCTCGCGGCCCTTGCCTCGCCCGCGGCGCAGCAGACGCCGAAGGTCCAGGGCATTGACCCGGTGGCCCAGCAGCATGAGCGCGGCGGGCAGCAGGACCAGCGCGGCGGCGGCCGCGAGCAACACCACCGCGATGCCGGCATAGGCGAAGGAACGCAGGAAGTACTGGGGGAAGACCATCATGGCGGCCAACGACACCGCCACGGTCAGCGCGGAGAACAGCACCGTACGCCCGGCGGTGCGCAGCGTGGTGCCGACGGCCGCTCTCACCTCGGCGCCCCCGGCCAGCTCCTCGCGGAAGCGGCGCACGATGAACAGGGCGTAGTCGATGGCCAGCCCGAGGCCCAGGGCAGTCGTCAGGTTCTGGGCGAAGATCGAGACCTCGGTGAGCTCGGTGAGCCCGCGCAGCACCGCGTCTGTCCCCAGGATGGCGACGACACCGAGCCCCAGCGGCAGCAGGGCGGCGACCGCGCTGCCGAAGACCATCACCAGCAGCACCAGCGTCACGGGCAGGGCGACCAGCTCGGCCCGCAGCAGGTCCTCCTGGATCGTGGTCTGCACCTCGTGCCGGATGGCGACGGGACCGCCGAACGAGACCTCCACCGGCCCCCGCTCGCCGCGGAAGGCGGGCGCTATCCGGTCCAGGGTCGCGGCGGCGGTCTTCTCGTCCCCCTCGAGCCGCGCGACGACGAGCGCTTGCCGCCCGTCCTCGGCGCGCAGCGAGGGTGCCCGGGTCTGCCAGTACGACCCGACGCCGGTGATCCCCTTCTCCGCCGCCAGCCGCTCGGTGATCCTCTTCGCCTCGGCGGCCACGGCGGGATCGTCCACGACGCGGGTCCCGCTGTCGACGAGCAGCAGCAGATTCGGCTGGGAAGCGGGGAACTCCCGCTCCAGCGCCTTGGTCGCATAGGTCGACTCGGCGTCCGGATCCTCCCAGCCGCCGCTGCTCAGCCGGTCCCCGACGCCGCCTCCCGCGAACACGGCGAGCACCGTGATCACCAGCGCGGCCAGCAAGGTCAGCCTCGGACGCGCGGTGACGAAACGGGTCCACCCCCCGAGCGGCGGCGCCGTGTTGACTTCGGACATGGTGCGGTGTCCCCTTCACCGTGACCCATGTCTCCGCACGGGTCGGCCAGTACCACATAGACTGAAAACACGAGCCATCGCTCGCAATACAAGAATGCGAGTTACCTCTCGCATTTGTCAACGGATCCAGGAAAGCCGGGGGATTGATATGCCGGAGGCGAACAGCGACGACGCCGAGGGCACGCGACGGAAGGTTCCGGACCGCGCCGCCACGACCGCGCGACCGCGCCGCCGCCAGGCGCGCGGCGAGCGCCGCATCGCCCAGATCCTCGACGCCGCGGCCACCGTGTTCTCCACCGCCGGCTACACGGGCGCGAGCACCAACGCCATCGCCCGCGAGGCGGGCATCTCCCCCGGCACGCTCTACCAGTTCTTCCCCAACAAGGAGGCCATCGCCGTCGAACTGGGCGATCAGCTGCTGCGACGCTGGCGCGCCACCTACGGCCGGGCGCTCACACCCGCCCACCTCGAACTGCCCCTGGAAGAGCTGCTGGAAGCGGTCCTGGACCCGTTGATCCGGTTCAACCACGAGAACCCGGCGTTCGGCGTCCTGATGCACGGCCCCGACGTTCCCGGAAAGATCGCGATGGACCACGCGGACCTGCACTCGTCCCTGGTCCCGCAGGTCGAGGGGATCCTGAGCGGCTACCTCTCGGAAGCCTCGCCGGCCGAGGTCTCCCGGATCGCCCGGCTCGCCTTCGCCACCTTCAAGGCCGGACTCGACCTGACCCTCTCCGTCGAGCCGGACGAGCGTGACGCGTACATCACCGAGTTGAAGACCCTCCTCTTCCGCTACCTGCAGCCGCTCGTCGAGGACTGCCGGGCGCGACCCGCCTCATCGACCTTCTAGGCTTCGTTTTTATACCCCCTGGGGGTAAAGTCGAATCCGTGGTTCGGCGCCACCGGGTTCCCGCGACCCTCCGGCGCCCCACAGCCCTCCCCAGCAACGCCCGAAGAGGAGATCACCATGGCCGCCGAGACACAGCCCGAGACCACCGACCGGACCACCTCCCCCGACCAGGTCACCACCGTCTACCGTGTCACCGGCATGACCTGCGGACACTGCGAAGGCGCCGTCGCCGCCGAGATCTCCGAGATCGGGGGCGTGACCTCCGTGCAGGCCGTCGCCGCCACCGGAGAGGTCACCGTCGTCTCCAAGGCCCCGCTGGACGAGACCGCCGTGCGCGCCGCCGTGGACGAGGCGGGTTACGAGCTGGCCGCGTCGGCCTGAGCCGTCCCGCGCCCCGTCGGTTACCAACTCTTTGCACCGAAGAGCCTTCACATGAACCACAAGACCTTCACAAAGAGATCTAGATCACATAGATTGATGGGTAACCATGAGGACAGCTCGCGAGTCTAAGAGGACGATGCCAGAGAACGTCTTGGGGGACGTTCAGCGGCATGTCAGGGGATGTCTTGGGGGACATCCCGGACAAGCGATTGGCCGGGGCACGTGCACCGGGGAGCTTTGAGCGGCCCTCCCGTACGTACCCCGGTCCGACCGCGCGAGTAGCCGTTGCTGGTTACGGCAGACGCCCGGCCCGGATCCCGTGGGGGGAATCCGCTCCGGGGATATGGAAAGCGCCCCGCTCGCCGACCCGTGGGGGGATCGGCGGCGGGGCGCTTTTCGGTGGCCCGGAAGCTCCGGAGGTGCTCGGAGACCCGGAGTACTCACAGACCCGGGGGCGCTCGGAGACCCGGGGGCTCCCAGCGGGGCTCAGAGGTGCTCAGCGACCCTCCACCGGAACGAAGTCACGCAGGACCTCGCCGGTGTAGATCTGGCGCGGACGCCCGATGCGGGAGCCGGGCTCCTTGATCATCTCGTGCCACTGGGCGATCCAGCCGGGCAGCCGGCCGAGCGCGAACAGCACGGTGAACATCTCGGTCGGGAAACCCATGGCCCGGTAGATCAGACCCGTGTAGAAGTCCACGTTCGGGTAGAGCTTGCGCTCGACGAAGTAGTCGTCGGCCAGCGCGTGCTCCTCCAGCTTGAGCGCGATGTCGAGCAGCTCGTCGGACTTGCCGAGCGCCGAGAGGACATCGTGCGCCGCCGCCTTGATGATCTTCGCCCGGGGGTCGAAGTTCTTGTAGACGCGGTGCCCGAAGCCCATCAGCTTGACGCCGTCCTCCTTGTTCTTCACCTTGCGGATGAAGGAGTCGACATCGCCGCCGGACGCCTGGATGCCCTCGAGCATCTCCAGCACCGACTGGTTGGCACCACCGTGCAGCGGGCCCCACAGGGCGCTGATGCCGGCGGAGATCGAGGCGAACATGTTCGCCTGCGAGGAGCCGACCAGGCGCACGGTGGAGGTCGAACAGTTCTGCTCGTGGTCCGCGTGCAGGATCAGCAGCTTGTCCAGCGCCGAGACCACGACCGGGTCCGGCACGTACTCCTGCGCCGGGACCGAGAAGGTCATCCGCAGGAAGTTCTCGACGTACCCGAGGTCGTTGCGCGGGTAGACGAAGGGGTGGCCGATCGACTTCTTGTACGCGTACGCGGCGATCGTGGGCAGCTTGGCCAGCAGCCGGATCGTGGACAGGTTGCGCTGCGTCTCGTCGAACGGGTTGTGGCTGTCCTGGTAGAAGGTCGACAGCGCGCTGACCACGGAGGACAGCATCGCCATCGGATGGGCGTCACGCGGGAACCCGTCGTAGAACCGCTTGACGTCCTCGTGCAGCAGCGTGTGCTGGGTGATCTCGTTCTTGAACGCGGCGAGCTCGTCGACCGTCGGCAGTTCGCCATTGATCAGCAGATACGCCACTTCGAGGAAGCTGGACCGCTCCGCCAGCTGCTCGATCGGATAGCCGCGGTAGCGGAGGATGCCCTGCTCGCCGTCCAGATAGGTGATCGCGGACTTGTAGGCGGCGGTATTGCCGTACCCGCTGTCCAGAGTCACCAGACCGGTCTGAGAACGGAGCTTCCCGATGTCGAAGCCCGTGTCACCGACGGTGCTGTCGATCACCGGGTAGGTGTACTCGCCGTCGCCGTACCGCAGAACTACCGCGTTGTCGCGTTTCTCGCTCACGTCATCCCTCACCGACGTAGTGCCTCTTCTTCGAGGTGCCCTGACTGTCTCTACCATCCCCCATTTGGCTCAGGAGAGTGCACTCGGGGTCGGCCATTTGGCCTTTTGGCGGCACTCAGTGCCGCCAGCCTGCCCATCCTGCCCCCTTCGCCCCGGGTTACGAAAGCCCGCATCACCGTTTCTTCCCAGGCTCGCACTCCGCCGGGCCCCTCGCCCCCGCTCCCCGGGACGGCCCCGGACGGCCGCAGGCGGCCCCGTGCGGCGCTCGCGCTCAGCCCGCGGCGCCCAGACGGTGGGCCAGCGCCGTACAGCGTCTGCCCGCGGAAACCGTCCGTACCGCCTGCCCGATGGCCTTGCGGGAACCGACGAGGACGACGAGCTTCTTCGCGCGGGTGACGGCCGTGTACAGCAGGTTGCGCTGGAGCATCATCCACGCGCCCGTCGTCACCGGGATGACCACGGCCGGGTACTCGCTGCCCTGCGACCGGTGGATCGTCACCGCGTACGCGTGCGCCAGCTCGTCCAGCTCGTCGAAGTCGTACGGCACCTCCTCGTCCTCGTCCGTCCGCACCGTCAGCCGCTGCTCATCCATGTCGAGGGAGGTCACCACCCCCACCGTGCCGTTGAAGACCCCGTTCTCCCCCTTCTCGTAGTTGTTCCTGATCTGAGTGACCTTGTCCCCCACCCGGAAGACCCGGCCGCCGACCCGCTTCTCCGGGAGGTCCGGCCGCGCGGGCGTGACGGCCTGCTGGAGCAGCCCGTTGAGCGCGCCCGCGCCGGCCGGCCCCCGGTGCATCGGCGCCAGGACCTGCACGTCCCGGCGCGGGTCCAGGCCGAACTTCGCGGGGATCCGGCGCGCCGCCACATCGACCGTGACCCGGCCCGCGTCCTCGGTCTCCTCCTCCACGAAGTGGAAGAAGTCGGCGAGGCCCTGAGTGAGGGGCTGCTGCCCGGAGTTGATGCGGTGCGCGTTCGTGACCACGCCCGACTGCTGCGCCTGCCGGAAGATCCGCGTCAGCCGGACCCTCGGCACGGGGCCGCCCTCGGCGAGCAGATCGCGCAGCACCTCGCCGGCGCCCACCGAGGGCAGCTGGTCGACGTCCCCCACCAGCAGCAGGTGCGCTCCCGGCGCCACCGCCTTCACCAGCTTGTTGGCCAGCAGCAGGTCCAGCATCGACGCCTCGTCCACCACCACCAGGTCCGCGTCCAACGGCCGGTCCCGGTCGTACGCGGCGTCCCCGCCCGGTTTGAGCTCCAGCAGCCGGTGCACGGTCGACGCCTCGGCACCGGTCAGCTCGGCCAGCCGCTTGGCCGCCCGCCCGGTCGGGGCCGCCAGCACCACCTTGGCCTTCTTGGCCCGCGCCAGCTCGACGATCGAGCGGACCGTGAAGGACTTGCCGCAGCCCGGGCCGCCGGTCAGGACCGCGACCTTCTCGCTGAGCGCCAGCCGCACCGCCTGCTCCTGCTCGGGCGCCAGCTCCGCGCCCGTACGCCCCGCGAGCCAGGTCAGCGCCCGGTCCCAGGCCACGTCGCGGAAGGCCGGCATGCGGTCCTCGCCGGTCCGCAGCAGCCGCAGCAACTGACCGGAGAGGGACACCTCGGCGCGGTGGAACGGCACCAGGTAGACCGCCGTGACCGGATCACCGCCCTCCGGATCGGGCACCTTCTCCCGGACGACCCCCTCCTCCTCGCCCGCCAGTTCGGCCAGGCACTCGATGACCAGGCCCGTGTCCACCGCGAGCAGCTTCACCGCGTCCGCGATCAGCCGCTCCTCCGGCAGATAGCAGTGGCCCTGGTCCGTGGACTGCGACAGCGCGTACTGAAGGCCCGCCTTGACGCGCTCCGGGCTGTCGTGCGGTATGCCGACGGCCTGCGCGATCCGGTCCGCCGTCAGGAAGCCGATGCCCCAGACGTCCGCCGCCAGGCGGTAGGGCTCGTTCCGCACGACCGAGATGGAGGCGTCCCCGTACTTCTTGTAGATCCGCACCGCGATGGAGGTGGAGACCCCCACGCCCTGGAGGAAGAGCATGACCTCCTTGATCGCCTTCTGCTCCTCCCAGGCGGCGGCGATCCGCTTCGTCCGCTTGGGGCCGAGGCCCGGGACCTCGACCAGCCTTCCGGGCTCCTTCTCGATGATGTCCAGCGTGTCCAGGCCGAAGTGTCCGGTGATCCGGTCCGCGAACACCGGTCCGATGCCCTTGATAAGGCCCGAGCCGAGATAGCGGCGGATGCCCTGGATCGTGGCCGGCAGGACCGTCGTGTAGTTCTCGCACATGAACTGCTTGCCGTACTGCGGGTGCGAGCCCCAGCGGCCCTCCATGCGCAGGGACTCGCCCGGCTGCGCGCCGAGCAGCGAGCCGACCACGGTGAGGAGGTCGCCGCCGCGTCCGGTGTCGACACGGGCGACCGTGTAGCCGTTCTCCTCGTTGGCGTACGTGATCCGCTCGAGGACCGCTTCGAGGACCGCTGGATTGGACATGACCCGACGCTACCGCCCGGCTCCGACAGCCCGTCGCCCCTGTGGACAACTCGGCGTCCGGCCCGGACGCCGCCGCACCACCAGCGCGAGCAGCGCGGCCGCCGCGCACAGCGCGCCCGACCCCGCCCACACCGGGTCGTACGACCCGAACGTGTCCCGTACGACCCCGCCGGCGCCCGCCATGAGCCCGGCCCCGACCTGGTGCGCGGCGCTGACCCAGCCGAAGACGATCGCGCTGTCGTCGCCGTGGAACTCCCGGCAGAGCGCGATCACCGGCGGGACCGTCGCCACGTCGAGGAGTCCGAAGAACACCGCGAACAGCACCAGCGGAGCCCGGACCGTGGCGCTCATCAGAAACGGCAGCACCACCAGCGAGACACCCCGCAGCACGAAGTAGCCCGCGAGCAGCCGCCGGGGGTCGAACCGGTCGGTCAGCCAGCCGGAGCCCACCGTGCCCGCCACGTTGCACACACCGATCAGCGCGAGGACCGAGGACGCCGCGGTCGCGGGCATGCCGTGGTCGTGCGCTGCGGGCGTGAAGCTGCTCCACATGACGCCGTTGGTCGAGGCACCGCACACGGCGAAGACGCCGGCGAGCAGCCAGAAGCCGCGCGTACGCGCCGCGTCCAGCAGGACGCGCACGGTGCGCCGCGCCGCGCCGCGCGCGGGGACCGGGCGGGCGGCGTCCTCCCCGTCCCCCTCCTCGGCGCCGTACGGACGCGACCCGGCACCGTACGGACGTGTCCCCGCGTCGGCCGGACGGTCCGCCATCAGCAGCCTGACGGGCGGGAGCAGGACGAGCGCGGCGAGCGCCACCGCCATCAGCGCCGGGCGCCAGCCGTGGCGTTCGACCACCCAGGAGAGCACCGGAAGGAACGCGAACTGCCCGAACACCCCGGCGGCGGTGAGCACCCCGGTGACCAGGCCACGCCGCCGTACGAACCAGCGCTGGGCGACGACCGCGGCGAACGTCGTCGCCAGCGCGCCGCTGCCGAGCCCGACCAGCAGTCCCCAGCTGAGGACGAACTGCCAGGGGGCCGTCATGACGGTGGTCAGCAGGCCGCCCGCGGCGAGGCAGGCGAGGGCGGCCGGCACGGTCCGCCGCGTGCCGAAACGATCCATCAGCGCCGCCGCGAACGGAGCCGTCAGCCCGTACAGCACCATGTTGAGCGAGACCGCGACCCCGATCGTGGAGCGCGACCAGCCGAAGGCGCCGTGCAGGGGACCGACCAGTGTTCCGGAGAGCGTGCTGAAGCTTCCCGCGGCGACGATCACCAAGGTCGCGGCGAGGGCGACCCACCAGGCGCGGTGCACCCGCGGGACGCGCCCGCGAGGGCCGTGTCCGCCGGGGCCGTCTCCGCCAGGGCCGTCTCCGCCGCGTGGGCGGGTCCCGGGCAGGGACGTTTCCGCGGTGGCCGCCTCCGTCGTGCGCGTCTCGCCTGTTGATCGCGTTGATCCCATGCACTCGACAGTGCGCCCGTCGGTTCGGCTGTTCGAGTTGCCCGACAGTCAGGACGGGAAAGAATCGGGCCATGGCAGCTTCTCGTCGTTCTCACGGTCCTCGCCATCCCGGCCGTCCCGGCCGTCCCGGCCGTCCGGGTTCCCACCGTGTCGCCGTGCTCGTCCGTCCCGGCCTGCTCCAGATGGAGCTGGGGATCGTGCACCAACTGTTCGGCAAGGCCGTGTCCGCTTCGGGCGAGCCGCTGTACACCGTGCTGACCTGCACGCTCTCCCCCGGGGCGATACGTACCGACGCGGATGTCACGGTCAATGTGGCGCACGGCCCCGAGGTGCTGGCCGAGGCGGACACGGTGATCGTGCCGACCTCGGACGAGGACTACACGCCGGGCGACGGACGGCTCGACGCGCCCCTCGCCGCCGCGCTGGGGCTGATCAGGCCCGGCACACGGATCGCCTCCATCTGCACGGGTTCGTTCGTCCTGGCCGCCGCCGGGCTGCTCAAGGGCCGGCGGGCCACGACCCACTGGCAGTCCTGTGATCAGTTCCGCGCGCTGCACCCCGATGTGCTGCTCGATCCCGACGTCCTCTATACGGAGGACGGCGATGTGCTCACCTCCGCGGGCGTGGCCTCCGGGATCGATCTGTGCCTGCACATGATCAGGAGCGACCACGGGGTGGCGGTCGCCAACGCCGTGGCCCGTACCACCGTCGTGCCCCCGCACCGGGACGGCGGCCAGGCCCAGTACATCCGCCGCCCGGTCCCCGAGCCGACGGTCTCCTCGACCCGCAGGGCGCGCGCCTGGGCCGTGGACAACCTCGACCGTCCGCTGCCGCTGCGGGAGTTGGCCGCCCTGGAGTCCATGAGCGTACGGACGTTCACACGCCGCTTCCGTGAGGAGATGGGGCTCTCACCGGCCCAATGGCTGATACGCCAGCGCGTCGAACGGGCCCGCCAGCTTCTGGAGGAGAGCGACCTCCCCGTCGACCGGGTGGCGGCCAACTCCGGTTTCGGTACGGCGGTGTCGCTCCGGCACCACCTCCAGGAGGCCACGGGCGTGACCCCGACGGCGTACAGGAGGACGTTCCGGGGGCCGGGAGAGACCGACCGGGAGGCGGCCGGATGACCGCCGGCCGCCCGGTCGGCCGTACCTCGGAACGAGTTCGCCCCGCGTCGCGTGCGTCACCACGTGCCCACCACGCGTATGTCACCGAACACGCGTCACAATGCGCGCATCACAACGCGCGCGTCACAACGCGTGTCTCACGTACCGCCGCACGACCTCCTGGAGCAGTCGCACGCCGTCCCCCTGCCACAGCCGCTCGTTGAACAGCTCCACCTCGACCGGCCCGTCGTAGCCCGCAGCCTCCACCCGTTCACGCCAGGCCCTCAAGTCGACCGAGCCGTCGCCGAGCTGGCCGCGGCCGTTCAGGACGCCCTCGGGAAGAGGCGTGGTCCAGTCGGCCAGTTGGAAGGAGAAGATGCGCTCCCCCGCGCGGGCGACGGCCGCCGGCGCGCGGTCGTCCCACCAGATGTGGTAGGTGTCCACGACGACCCCGACCTGGTCGGCGGGAAAGCGTTCGGCCAGTTCCAGAGCCTGGTCGAGGGTCGAGACCACGCAGCGGTCCGAGGCGAACATCGGGTGCAGCGGTTCGATCGCCAGGCGCACACCGCGGTCGCCCGCGTACGGAGCCAGCTCGGCCAGCGCGTCGGCGATGCTCTCACGGGCCGCCGCGAGGTCCCTGCTCCCCTCCGGGAGGCCGCCGGAGACCATCACGACGGTGTCCGTGCCGAGCGCCACCGCCTCGTCGACGGCCGCGCGGTTGTCGGCCAGCGCGGCGGCCCGCAGTTCCGGGTCCGTGGCGGTCAGGAAGCCGCCCCGGCAGAGGGTGGTGACCGCGAGGCCGGCGTCCCGCACGAGCTTCGCCGCGGCCTCGACGCCGTACGCCTGGACCGGTTCGCGCCACAGGCCGACGCCGGGCACTCCGAGACGTACGCACGCCTCCGTCAGCTCCGGCAGGGGCAGTTGTTTGACCGTCATCTGGTTGATGCTGAAGCGGGCGAGGTCGCCCGGGGCAACCAGCGCTTCCACGCCACCGTCACCGTCCACGCTCGCCCCCCCCCGGCCCACGTCCGCGTTCGTATCCGAATCCATGTCCGTGCCTGTGCCCGTGTCCGTGCCTGTGTCCGTGTCCGTGCCTGTGCCCGTGTCCGTGTCCGTGTCCGTCAATGGTCCACCCCGTACACCCTGAGAAGGGACGCCATCCGGGCCTCGGCCGCCACGGGATCGGGGAACAGGCCGAGCCCGTCAGCCAGTTCGTACGCCCGCGCCAGATGCGGCAGCGAACGTGCCGACTGGAGCCCGCCGACCATGGCGAAGTGGTCCTGGTGGCCGGCCAGCCAGGCGAGCAGGACGACGCCCGTCTTGTAGAAGCGCGTCGGCGCCTGGAAGAGATGGCGGGACAGTTCGACGGTCGGGTCGAGCAGGTCGCGGAAGCCCGCGACGTCGCCGGTGTCCAGGAGCCGGACGGCCTGCGCGGCCAGTGGCCCCAGAGGATCGAAGATGCCGAGGAGGGCATGGCTGAAACCGCGCTCGTCCCCCGCGATCAGCTCGGGGTAGTTGAAGTCGTCCCCCGTGTAGCAGCGCACGCCGTCGGGAAGCCTCCGACGCAGTTCGACCTCGCGCCGGGCGTCCAGCAGGGAGATCTTGATGCCGTCGACCTTGTCCGGGTGGTCGGAGATGACCTGGAGGAAGGTCTCGGTGGCGGCGTCCAGATCCGTACTGCCCCAGTACCCCTCCAGGGCAGGATCGAACATCGGCCCGAGCCAGTGCAGGACGACCGGTTCCGCCGCCTGGCGCAACAGGTGCGCGTACACGTCGAGATAGTCGTCCGGTGTCTTCGCGGCCGCCGCGAGGGCCCGCGAGGCCATCAGGATGGCCTGCGATCCGGTCTCCTCGACGAGCGCCAACTGCTCCTCGTAGGCGGCGCGTACCGTCCCCAGGTCGTGCGGCCCCGGCGCGAGCTGGTCGGTTCCCACGCCGCACGCGATGCGTCCGCCGACGGCTTCGGCCTCGGCGGCGGACCGCCGGATCAGCTCGGCCGCGCCCGCCCAGTCCAGGCCCATGCCGCGCTGCGCGGTGTCCATGGCCTCGGCCACCCCGAGCCCGTGCGACCAGAGATGACGGCGGAAGGCCAGCGTGGCGTCCCAGTCGACGGCGGCCGGCCCGTCCGGGCTGACGTCGGCGTAGGGGTCGGCGACGACGTGGGCCGCGGAGAAGACCGTACGGGAGGCGAGAGGCGGACCGGCCGTCGATCCACTTGCCGAGCCGCTTGCCGAGCCGACCACCGAGCCGCTCGCCGCCGTGCCGGCCGGGGCGCTCGCCGCCGTACTCGCCGAGCCGCTCGCCGCCGTACTCGCCGGGGCGCTCGCCGCCGTATCCATCAGGAACGCTGCCGGTTCCGATCGGGGGACGTATGTCCTGAATCCGCCATCGGCGGACGGGAGTCGCAGGGTCACAGAGTCAGCTCCGGTACGTCGAAGCGGCGGCCCTCCACTGACGACCGCGTGCCCAGCTCGGCGAGCTGGACGCCGCGCGCGCCCGCGAGCAGGTCCCAGTGGTACGGCGTGTCCAGCGCGACATGGCGCAGGAACAGCTCCCATTGCGCCTTGAAACCGTTGTCGAACTCGGCGTTGTCCGGAACCTCCTGCCACTGCTCGCGGAACGACTCGGTGGCGGGCAGGTCCGGGTTCCACACCGGCTTCGGCGTGGCGCTGCGGTGCTGCACCCGGCAGCGGCGCAGTCCCGCGACGGCCGAGCCGTGCGTGCCGTCGACCTGGAACTCGACCAGTTCGTCTCGGTTGACGCGGACCGCCCAGGAGGAGTTGATCTGCGCGACGGCCCCGCCGGCCAGTTCGAAGATCCCGTACGCGGCGTCGTCGGCGGTCGCCGCGTACGGCTTGCCCCGCTCGTCCCAGCGCTGCGGGATGTGCGTGGTGATGTGCGCCTGAACGCTGGTGACGCGTCCGAACAGCTCGTGCAGGACGTACTCCCAGTGCGGGAACATGTCGACGGTGATGCCGCCACCGTCCTCCGCGCGGTAGTTCCAGGAGGGGCGCTGCGCCTCCTGCCAGTCCCCCTCGAAGACCCAGTAGCCGAACTCCCCCCTTACGGAGAGGATCTCGCCGAAGAAACCGCCGTCGATGAGGCGCTTCAGCTTGAGCAGGCCCGGCAGGAAGATCTTGTCCTGGACCACACCGTGCTTGATCCCGGCGGCATCGGCGAGTCTGGCCAGGTCGAGGGCGCCGTCGAGGTCGGTCGCCGTCGGCTTCTCGGTGTAGACGTGCTTGCCCGCGGCGATCGCCTTCTTGATGGCCTCCACCCGGGCGGAGGTGACCTGGGCGTCGAAGTAGACGTCCACCGTCTCGTCCGCCAGCACGGCGTCCAGGTCGGTGGACCACTCGGTCAGACCGTGCCGTCCCGCCAACTCTTCGAGCGCGTGTTCCCGCCGGCCGACGAGAACGGGCTCGGGCCACAGCACCTCACCGTCCCCGAGGTCCAGTCCGCCCTGCTCTCGGATCGCGAGGACGGAGCGGACCAGATGCTGCCGGTACCCCATCCGCCCCGTGACGCCGTTCATGGCGATCCGCACTGTCCTGCGTGTCACGAAAGTTCCCTCCACAGAGCCGTAGCAAGCGCTTTCTACGGGGTAAAACGCTAGCCTGCGACAGCGGCCGGTACAAGGGGCCGGACCTGATCTCACCCGGAGGAGAGCGATGACAGTCACACTGTCGGACGTGGCAGCCCGCGCCCGGGTGTCGCCCGCGACGGTTTCCCGCGTGCTGAACGGCAACTACCCGGTCGCCGCCGCCACCCGCGAACGCGTGCTCCGGGCGGTGGACGAACTGGACTACGTGCTGAACGGGCCCGCCAGTTCGCTCGCCGCCGCCACCTCCGACCTGGTGGGCATCCTCGTCAACGACATCGCGGACCCGTTCTTCGGGATCATGGCGGGAGCGGCCCAGACCGAGATCGGCGGGCAGGAAGGAGCGGTCGCCCCGGAGAGCGGACGGCAGGGCTCCGCGGCGACGGGCACGGCGGGTGGTACAGCAGGCACGGCAAGCGCGACGGGCGGCACGGCGGGCAGTATGGCGGGCACCGTGGGCGCGGCAAGCCCGGTCGGCGCCGGCCGGGCGGCCGGGCGGGCGGGGAGCGAGAAGCTCGCCGTCGTCTGCAACACCGGCGGCTCGCCCGAGCGCGAGCTGACCTACCTGACCCTGCTCCAGCGCCAGCGTGCGGCGGCGGTCGTGCTCACCGGAGGCGCGCTGGAGGACCCCGGCCACATCGAGGCGATGACCACGAAGCTGGCGAAACTCGCGGACGCGGGGACGCGCGTGGTGCTCTGCGGCCGGCCGCCGCTGCCGGGCAGTGACGCGGCCGTGGCGGCGCTGGCCTTCGACAACCGGGGCGGCGCACGGCGGCTGACGGAGCATCTGCTCGCGCTCGGACACCGCAGGATCGGTTACGTGGCGGGCCCGGCGGAGCGTACGACGACCCGGCACCGGCTGGAGGGCCACCGTGAGGCCCTGGCGGCGGCGGGCGTCCCGGAGGCGCGGGACGCGCAGGGGCGGCCGCTCACGGTGCACGGTCCGTACACCCGCGACGCCGGCTACACGGCGACGCTGGAACTGCTGAGCCGGGCCCCGGAGCTGACGGCCGTGGTCGCCGCGAACGACACGGTGGCGCTGGGAGCGTGTGCGGCGGTGCGCGAACGGGGGCTGCGGATCCCGGCGGACGTCTCGGTGGCGGGCTTCGACGACCTGCCGTTCTCGGTGGACGCGGTGCCCGCGCTGACGACCGTACGGCTGCCGCTGCACGAGGCGGGGGCGCG
Organism: Streptomyces sp. NRRL F-5135; assembly: GCF_000719775.1. Taxonomy (GTDB): domain Bacteria; phylum Actinomycetota; class Actinomycetes; order Streptomycetales; family Streptomycetaceae; genus Streptomyces; species Streptomyces hebeiensis. The sequence goes on from NZ_JOHR01000009.1 coordinate 192,152, forward strand.
CGCCGGGCGGCTGGCGATGGGGACGGAGGCGCCGCCGCCGGGCGGGGTGGCGACGATCGGGGCGGAGCTCAAGGCGCGGGAGTCCACGGCGGCACCTCGGCACGCGTGAGGCAGGACGACGTGCTCAGCACGCGTGGGGCAGGACGACGTGCTCAGCACGCGCGAGGCAGGACGACGTGCTCAGCACGCGCGAGGCAGGACGACGTGCTCAGCACGCGCGAGGCAGGACGACGTGCTTGGCACGCGTGGGGCAGGACGACGTGCTTGGCACGCGTGGGGCCGGGTACCCACGTGGCGGGCGGTCGGGCGCGGCACGTACCGGCAGGGTGCGGGATCACGTCGCGCCGCCCTCTTCCCTCCCGGGCCCTCGCTCAGAAAGGATCTGCGCCATGAAATTCGCCTTTTCCACCCTCGGAGTCCCCGGCCTGCCCGTCCCCGAGGTCGTCGCGCTCGCGACCGCGACCGGTTACCAGGGCGTCGAGTTGCGCGGCCATCCCGAGGAGCCCGTGCACCCGGGCATCGGAACGGCCGAGCGTGCCGCCGTCGTGGACGAGTTCCGGCGGGCGGGCGTCGAGATCCTCACCGTCGCCGGATACGTACGGGTGGCGAAGGCGGAGGGGGACGAGGAGGGCACGGACGAGGAGGCGCTGCGCGCGGAGTTGCAGGAGCTGCTGTGGCTCGCCCGGGACCTCGGCGCGGCGAACGTACGGGTGTTCCCGGGCGGCGGCGACCAGGATCCGGCCCACGCGGACGCGGTGGCGGCGCGCCGGCTGGGCGCGGCGGCGGAGCTGGCGGCGGACTTCGGCGTACGGATCCTGCTGGAGACGCACGACTCGCACCGGACGGGCGTGGCGGCGGCCCGGGTGCTGGGCCCGGTGGGACACCCACAGGTGGGGGCGTTGTGGGACGTGATGCACACGTGGCTCGGGGGCGAGGACCCGGTCACCACGCACGCGGTGCTGTCGCCGCACCTGGGCTACGTACAGGTGAAGGACATCGCCTCGGCGGAGGACAGGACACCGCTGGCCCTGGGGGCGGGCGTGCTGCCCCTGGGCGAGTGCCTGGCGCTGCTGGACGACGACAGCTGGGTGTGCTGGGAGTACGAGAAGCGCTGGTACCCCCAGGCGCGCGAGCTGCCGGAGCAGTTGGCGCCCGGCAGGGAACACTTGGAGGGCCTGATCGCCGCGTACCGCTGAGATACGGGGTGCCCGCGCCCGCCCCCGGGGCGGGCGCGGCCCCGCCCGCCCTTCAGGAGTGGCCGGCTCCTCCCGCCCGAGCCGTGGCGGCCTCCCGCTCCCGGCCTCCAGGTCCCTCGGCCTGTTCCCGCGCGCCCTTCCCCTTCGACCGGACACTCCATGACGTGAGCGACCTGAACGACGTAAGCGACGTAAGTGACGTGAGCGACGTGAGCGCCACGCCCCCGACCACCAGGGCCGCCGCGCACCAGCGCAGCGGGCCGATCGGTTCGTCCAGGAACAGCGCCGCCGACGACATCCCGAAGACCGGGACGAGCAGGGAGAACGGGGCCACGGACGAGGCGGGGTGGCGCCGGAGCAGCCAGCCCCACGCGCCGAAGCCGAAGACGGTCGTGACCCAGGCGACGTAGAGGATCACCCCCGCTCCCGTCAGGTCGATCCCCCTGATCGCGGCGGCGTCGGCGTCCGGCCCCTCGAACACCAGGGAGAGACCGAGCAGCGGCAGCACGGGCACGACCGACACCCACACCATGAAGTTCAGGGCGTCCGGCGGGGACGCCTTACGGGTGAGGACGTTCGAGACTCCCCAGCAGGCCGCGGCGGCGATGACCAGCGCGAACGCGGCCGATGACCCCGACACCCCCTCGTCCGCCGCCGCGACCGCGATGCCCGCGAGCGCGACGCCCATGCCCAGCAGCCGCGTCCCGCCCGGCCGTTCACGCAGTACGACCGCCGCGAAGAGCGCCGTGAACACGGCCTGTATCTGGAGGACGAGCGACGACAGACCGGCGTCCATGCCACGGTCCATGCCGATGAAGAGCAGGCCGAACTTGGCCACGCCGAGCGCCAGGCCCACCCCGATCACCCACTTCCAGGCGACCTTCGGCCGCCCCACGAAGAAGACGGCCGGCACTGCGGCGACGAGGAACCGCAGCGCGGAGAACAGCAGCGGCGGGAAGTGGCCGAGTCCCACCTCAATGACGACGAAGTTCACCCCCCAGACGGCGGCGACGGCAACGGCGAGAGCCTTGTGTGTGGCGCGCATACGGAGAGCATCAGCGACCGTGACCATGTAGCACCAGCGCCGACTTCTTCATGATGCAATTGAGCATTGCTTAATCACACTGAAGGAGGGGCTGACCGTGCTCGACCTGGCCCGGCTGCGCGCGCTGCACGCCGTCTCCGTCCACGGCTCCGTCGCCGCGGCGGCCGCGGCGCTCGGCTACACCCCGTCCGCCGTGTCGCAGCAGATCACCAAGCTGGAGCGGGAGACCCGTACGACCCTGCTGGAGCGGCGCGGCCGCGGGGTGGCCCTCACCGACGAGGCCCGCCACCTCGCCACCACGGCGGAGGAACTGCTCGGCATCGTCGAGCGCGCCGAGACCACTCTGGAGGAGCGCCGGGGGCAGCCCACCGGCCGGCTGGTGGTCGGGGCCTTCGCGTCCTCCGCCCGGGGGCTGCTCCCCGGTGTACTGGCCGAGCTGGCCGGGCTGCACCCGACGCTGGACATCCGGCTCAGGGAGATCGATCCGCACCTGTCCGTGGACCTGGTGGCCCGGGGAGTGATCGACCTGGCCGTCGCCCACGACTGGGACATCGCCCCGCTGCCCGCCCCCGAGGGCGTCGAGCAGGCGGTCATCGGCGACGACCTGTGCGACGTGCTCGTCCCGGCCGGGCACCCGTTCGCCGCGCGGTCGCGCGTGCGGCGGGAGGACCTGCCGGGGCAGCGCTGGATCTGCCAGCCGCCCGGCACGGTCTGTCATGACTGGCTGGTGCGTACGCTGCGCGCGGCCGGCTGCGTACCCGACCTCGCCCATCAGGCCGAGGAGAACCACACCCAACTGGCGCTGGTGGCGGCGGGCCTCGGCATCGCCATGATCCCGCGCCTGGGGCGGGGGCCGCTGCCCGAGGGGGTGCACGCCGTCGCCCTCGATCCGGTGCCGATGCGCCGGTTGTACGCCCTGTGGCGTACGGGCGCGGCACGGCGCCCGGCCGTGACGGCCACGGTGGAGACGCTCCGGCGGCACTGGCCGGCGGTGGCGACGGCGGAGACACAGGCGTTGGCGTAGACCGCACTGCCCCCGCCGCGCGACGCGTCGGCGCGTCGGCGGTCATCCCTTGACTGGCACTTACTTTCCTTATATGCGTGGGGCTTTGGAAGTTTTCTTCACTTCCCTCGCAGCGCACGGCCGGAAGGAGCACCAGTGCACGACCGGACCATCCCCAGACGCACCCTCCTCAGCGCGACCGCCGTAGCAGCGGCGGCGGTCGCCGTCACCGCCGTCCCTGCCCCCGCGTCCGCCCTCTCCACAGTCGGCCCCACCGGTCCCACCGGTCCCACCGATGCCGCCGATGCCGCCGGTGCCGCGCGGCGGGACCGCCTCCGCCGGCTCGTCTCGCGTATGAGCCTCCAGGAGAAGGTCGGCCAGGTCTTCGTCATGCGGGTGTACGGGCACTCCGCCACCGCCCCCGACCAGGCCGACATCGACGCCAACCTCGCCGAGATCGGTGTCCGCACCGCCGCGGAGCTGGTGGAGAAGTACCACGTCGGCGGCATCATCTACTTCGCCTGGGCGCACAACACCCGCGACCCGCACCAGATCGCCGGCCTCTCCAACGGCATCCAGAAGGCGGGCCTCGCCCAGCCCACCCCCGTACCGCTGCTGATCGCCACCGACCAGGAGCACGGCATCGTCGCGCGCGTCGGCAAGCCGGCCACGCTGCTGCCGGGCGCGATGGCGCTCGGCGCGTCCCGCTCACCCGCGGACGCGCGCGAGGCGGCGCGGATCGCCGGGGCCGAGCTGGCCGCCATGGGCATCAACCAGAACTACGCGCCGGTCGCGGACGTCAACGTCAACCCGGCCAACCCCGTCATCGGCGTACGGTCCTTCGGCGCCGATCCACAGGCCGTCGCCGACCGGGTGGCCGCCCAGGTCAAGGGCTACCAGGGCGCGGGAATCGCCACCGCGGCCAAGCACTTCCCCGGGCACGGCGACACCAAGGACGACAGCCACTACTCGCTCCCGACCATCCATCACACCCGTGAGCAGTGGACGGAGCTGGACGCGCCGCCGTTCCGGGCCGCGATCGCCGCCGGCATCACCTCGGTCATGACCGCGCACATCGTCGTCCCGGCGCTCGACCCCGACGAGGACCCGGCCACGCTCTCGCACCCCATCGTCACGGGCGTCCTGCGGGAACAGCTCGGCTACGACGGGGTCGTGACCACCGACTCGCTCAGGATGGAGGGCGTCCGCAAGAAGTACGGCGACGACCGCGTGCCCGTCCTCGCCCTCAAGGCGGGCGTCGACCAACTGCTCGACCCGCCCGACCTGTCACTCGCCTGGAACGCGGTGCTGACGGCGGTCAGATCCGGCGAGATCAGCGAGAAGCGGCTGGACGAATCGGTTCTGCGCATCCTCGAACTGAAGGACCGCCTCGGCCTGTTCCGCCATCCGCCCTATGTCTCCCGGACGGGCGTGGACCGGGTCGTCGGCATCCGCGCGCACCTCACCGCCGCCGACCGGATCGCCGACGCGACCACCACCCTCCTGGTCAACGAGGGCAATCTGCTGCCCCTGAGCCGGCGGCGGGAGAAGAAGGTGCTGGTCGTCGGTGCCGACCCGGCCTCGCCCTCCGGGACGACCGGGCCGCCGACCACCGTCCTCGCCAAGGCGCTGACCGAGCTGGGCTTCAGCGCGACCGCGCGGTCCACCGGTACGGCGCCGACCGCCGCCGGGATCGACCAGGCGGTCGCCGCGGCGCGCGGCACGGACGCGGTGGTCGTGGCCACGTACAACGTCTCGACGGCCAGTTCGCAGCGCACGCTGGTGAACGCGCTGGTCGCGAGCGGGGTGCCGGTGATCACGGTCGCCGTCCGCAACCCGTACGACATCGCGTACCTGCCCGGTGTCCGGGCGTCCCTGGCCACGTACTCCTGGACCGATGTCGAACTGCGCGCCGCCGCCCGGGTGATCGCCGGCCGGACCCGGCCCCGGGGGCGGCTGCCCGTACCCGTCCAGCGCGCGGACGATCCCGCGCGGGTGCTGTATCCGATCGGGCACGGGCTCGGCTACCGGTCGTAGCGGCGTGTGGAGCCGGGGTCAGGCGCATGGCGCCGCGGTCAGGCGCATGGCGCCGCGGTCAGGCGCATGGCGCCGCGGTCAGGCGCATGGCGCCGCGGTCAGGCGCATGGCGCCGGGGTCAGGCGCGGGGGGCGGGTGCGGACACGTGTGTCCGTGTGTCCGGGTGTCCGGGTGTCCGGTTGCGTCGGGGTGGTCCGCTGCCGTCGTTCTCCGGCGGCAACGGACCACCCCCGTCCCCCGCTTCCCGCGCGTTACGGCCTCAGCGTCTGACGCCGCTCCAGCTTCTGCCGGTCGAGCTGGGCGTCGAACGGTGACAGCGGCTTCGCCTTCGTCGCGTCCTTCCGCACGGCCTCCGGCGCCACGCCCGCCCAGGACAGGATGCGGGCCGTGGCCTTCGCCTGCTGGTCCGGCACCAGGCCCGCCACGTTGGCGCCGTGGTTGGCGCCCGGCGCGACGTACACATGGCTGTCGCGCGCGCCGTGCCCGAGCCGGAAGGGCTCCGCGCCCCACGGGTCGTTCTGCCCGTACACGAACATCATCTGGTTCGCGTGCCGGCGGACCCAGTTGTCGATGTCCCGCATCGCCGACGGCTCGAAGCGCATCGCGATGTCGCGCGGCACGAAGTTGCGCGGCGGCTGGTAGCCGTACCGGCTCAGGTTGCCCAGGTGCGGCAGCTTGATCGTGGGCGCGCCGAGCTGGGTGCCCGCCTGGTAGTAGTACGGCTGGTAGGTGGCCAGGCCCTGGTCGGTGTACGCGGAAAAGCCCGAGATCGTGTCGACGCTGTCGTAGATCTCCTGGTCGGAGGCGGTGGCGGCGGCCGGGATGCCGTCGCAGTCGGCGAGCAGGCTGTACTGCCAGAAGCCCCAGACGTAGTCGAGCACCGTGGCCTCGTAGGCCTTGTCGAGCGAACCGATGGTGGTGAACGTCGTGCCGTTGGCGTCCGCCCACTCCTGGAACTTCTTCTCCAGCGGCGCGCGCCGGACCAGCGCCTCGCGCTGCACCGCGTTCAGCCGGTCGCGGCACTCCTTGGTGCCGACGCGCTCGAAGAACCGGTCGTACGCCGAGTCCTCGTGGTTCACCACGTCGTTGGGCGCGACGTACGCGACGACGCCGTCCATGTCGTCCGGGTAGAAGCGCTCGAAGTAGGTGGCGGTCATGCCGCCCTTCGAGCCGCCCGTGGCCAGCCACTTCTTGGAGTAGATGCGCTTCAGCGCGGTGAATATCCGGTGCTGGTCACTGGCCGCCTGCCAGATGGTCAGCTTCGACCAGTCGGCCGGCTGCGGGCGCGACGGGGTGAAGAAGCGGTACTCCATGGAGACCTGGTTGCCGTCGACGATCCGGGTCGGCTCGCTGCGGCTCGGGTTGGTGGAGACGTTGTAGCCCCCCGTGAAGAAGACCGTGGGACGGCTGGTGTCCTTGTGCAGCAGCGTGACGCGCTGCTCGAACGTCCCCTTGGCCGGATGCCGGTGGTCCACCGGCTGGGTGTACGTCAGGACGAAGTAGCGGTACCCCTCGTACGGTTTCTCCTGGACGAGTTTCATCCCCGGGATGGCGAGGATCCGGTCCTTGATGTCGGTGGTGTCGGTGCCCCCACCGGATTCGGCGGCGGTGGCCGCACCGGCCGTGGCGACCGTGCCTATCACCAGCACGAACGACAACAGCCATCTCAGCGCCTTGCGCATTCACACTCCCCTGTGTTCATGACAGACGCCGCGAACCTAGCCCGGTCGGGAACCCGCCGCCACCCCTGACCGCCCTTCGGCCCCATGAACCGCCACGTCACAGACGCGGCGGCACGGCGTCAGCACAGGCGCGTCAGCACAGGATCCATCCCGTCGAGCCGCCCTTCCCGGACACGGCCCCCGAGGCCCGTACGCACCGGTTGAGGGCGTGCACCGTGACCGGGCCCGCCTGCCGGGTGAACGTCCCCTTGTCCACCACCGGCGAGGCACCGCGCGCCTGGAGACTGACCGACATCGTCCGCTTCGCCCCCGGCTTCTTGGCCACGGTGATCGCGCAGGCGTAGTCGCGGTTCTTGAAGACGCGCAGCTCACCGGTGGCGAAGCGCACCGTCTGCTGCGGGCGCCCGGAGCAGACGGACATCGCCTCGGCACTGCTCTGCCCCGGACCGGCCAGTACCAGGGCGCCGGCGGTGAGAGGCAGCAGGAGGCCGTACGTCACGCTGCGCGTGACGCCGTGGGCGGGGCCGCCGGTCGTGCGGCTGTCGGTCCCGGCGCGACTGAACACGTGTGCTTCCTTCTCCTGCGGTCAGTTGGGCATACGCGTGCGCGCACACCGCGCACACGTGGACACGCGGGACACGAAGGCGCACGCCTGTACGACGCGCGGGGGCCCGGAATCGGTTGCGCCGAGGCCCCGGCCGACGAGGCCGCGTCGGGGCCCCGGGGACCACGCGGTCGTCCCGCGGCCCGACGGCCCGACGGCCTGGTGGCCTGGTGACCGCGGTCACCAGGCCACCGGACTCACGACACGGCCGCCGGCTCCTCGCACAGTTCGTCGGCGGGCCGCGCCTCGCCGATGAAGCTCCGCCAGAGCTCCGCGTACCGGCCGTCCAGCGCGAGCAGTTCGTCGTGCGTGCCGTCCTCCACGACCCGGCCGTGGTCCAGGACGACCACCCGGTCCGCGCGTGCCGCCGTCGTCAGCCGGTGCGCGACGATCAGGGTCGTGCGCGCGCCGGCGCTCGGTGACGGGTGGGCGGTACGGCGGCCGGTCAGCCGGTCGGTGGCCTGGTTGACCAGCGCCTCGCTCGCCAGGTCCAGGGCCGCCGTGGCCTCGTCGAGCAGCAGGATGTCCGGGTTCACCAGCTCGGCCCTGGCCAGGGCTATCAGCTGGCGCTGGCCGGCGGAGAGGTTTCGGCCGCGCTCGGTCACCTCGTGCAGGTAGCCGCCGTCCAGCGTGGCGATCATGTCGTGGGCACCGACCGCGCGGGCGGCGGCCTCCACCTCGGCGTCGCTCGCCTCCGGGCGGCCGTACGCGATGGCGTCCCGTACCGTACCGGCGAACAGGTACGCCTCCTGCGGGACGACGCCGAGCCGGCGCCGGTAGGAGGTCAGGTCCATCGCGCGCAGGTCGGTGCCGTCGACCGCGACCCGGCCCCGCGAGGGGTCGTAGAACCGGGCGACCAGCTTGACCAGGGTGGACTTCCCGGCACCGGTCTCTCCGACGAAGGCGACGGTCTGACCTGCCGGTATCCGCAGGTCGACGCCGGTCAGAGCGGCCTCGGCGCGCTCGTTCGCAGCGGGGGGTTCCGCGCGCGCCGCCGTGTCGGACGGCTCCGGGCGCGCCGTCGTGTCGGACGCACCGGGGGCCTCCTCGGCCCGGTACGCGAAGTGCACGTCCTCGAACGTGATCTCGCCGCGCAGCGACAGCACGTCCACCGGCTCCCGGGGAGTGGCCGTCGAGGTCGGCTCGCGCAGCAGTTCCTGGATCCGGCCCAGGGAGACGGTCGCCTGCTGGTAGCCGTCGAAGACCTGCGAGAGCTGCTGCACGGGGGCGAAGAACAGGTCGATGTAGAGGAGGTACGCGACGAGCGCGCCGGTGGTCAGCGTCCCGGCCTCCACCCGGCCGGCGCCGACGATCAGCACGGCCGCCGCGGCCACGGAGGACAGCAGTTGCACGAAGGGGAAGTACACCGAGATCAGCCACTGGCCGCGCACCCGGGCCGCGCGGTAGTGGGCGCTGCGACCGGTGAAGCGCTCGACGCCGTCCTTCTCGCGCCCGAACGCCTGCACGATCCGCAGCCCCGACACCGACTCCTGGAGGTCGGCGTTGACCGCGCTGATGCGCTCGCGCGCCAGCTCGTACGCCCGTACGCTCCCCCGGCGGAAGACGACCGTGCCCAGGATCAGCACGGGCAGCGTCGCGAAGACCACGAGGGCCAGTTCGACATCGATCACGAGCAGGGCGACGAGGATGCCGAAGAAGGTGACGACGGAGACGAAGGCGGTGACGAGACCGGTCTGGAGGAAGGTCGACAGCGCGTCCACGTCGGTCGTCATCCTGGTCATGATGCGACCGGTCAGCTCGCGCTCGTAGTAGTCGAGTCCGAGCCGCTGGAGCTGGGCGAAGATCTTGAGCCGGAGCGCGTAGAGGATCCGTTCACCGGTCCGGCCGGTCCTGCGGGTCTCGCCCGTCTGCGCGGCCCACTGGACCAGCACGACCAGCAGACCGAGCGAGGCCGCCGCCCATACGGCACCGAGGGCGAGCCGTTCCACGCCCTGGTCGATGCCGTGCCGGATGAGCACCGGGAGCAGCAGGCCCATGCCCGCGTCCACGGCGACCAGCGCGAGGGCACCGAGCAGGGGCAGTCCGAACCCGCGCAGGAGACGGCGCAGTCCGTACGACTCCTCGGCCGCGACGGCGCGGGCCTCGTCCACGGCGGGGGTGTCGGTGGCCGGGGGCAGGGCCGCCACCTGGGCGAGCAGTTCGGGGGTGGCACCGGCGGTGGCGTCGAGCGCGGCGGGGTCGCGGGGGCCGGCGGGAGCTCCGTCCCGTACCCACAGGGCGGGGGTGACACCGCGCTCGGCGTCGAACTCGGCGTCGATCTCGGCCAGGAGCGCGCGGCCGTCCTCCAGGGCCCTCGCGGGCGGGGCTTCACCCGCTCGGCCGGCCCCGGCAGTGTCGGGCTTCGCGCTGTCGGCCTTCGCGCTGTCGGCCTTCGCGCTGTCGGCCTTCGAGGTACCGGGCTTCGAGGTACCGGGCTTGGTGGCCTCGACTCCGGCGGCCGCATCCGTTTTCTCGGCTTCGTCGGCTTCGTCGGCTCCGGCGGCCACGCCGGGTCCGCCGGTTTCGTCGGACGCGTCCGAGGCGTCGGGGGCGTCGGGTGCGTCGGGCTCCGTGATCAGCCGTCGGTAGAGGGCGGACCGTTCCTGCAACTCCTCGTGGGTGCCGATGTCGGTGAGCCGGCCGCCGTCCAGTACAGCGATACGGTCGGCGAGGCCGAGGGTGGAGCGGCGGTGGGCGATGAGCAGGGTCGTACGTCCGGCCATCACCGAGCGCAGCGCCTCGTGGATCTCGTGCTCCACCCGGGCGTCGACGGCCGAGGTGGCGTCGTCGAGGACGAGCAGCCGGGGGTCGGTGAGGATGGCGCGGGCCAGGGCGATGCGCTGGCGCTGGCCACCGGAGAGCGTGAGCCCCTGCTCGCCGACCTTGGTGTCGTAACCGGCGGGCAGCTCGCTGATGAAGCCGTGGGCCTGGGCGGCCCGGGTCGCGCGCAGGATCTCCTCTTCGGTGGCGTCCGGCTTGCCGTAGGCGATGTTGGCGCGGACGGTGTCGGAGAAGAGGAAGCTGTCCTCCGGTACGAGCCCGATCGCGGCGCGCAGCGAGGAGAAGGTCAGTTCCCGCACGTCATGGCCGCCGACGAGAACCGCACCGCGCGTCACGTCGTAGAAGCGGGGCAGCAGGAGGGAGAGGGTGGACTTGCCGCTTCCGGAGGAGCCGACGACGGCGACGGTCTCCCCGGGCCGTATCTCCAGGGACAGGCCGTCGAGCACGGGGCGTCCGCCCGCGTAACCGAACGAGACGTCGTCGAACTCGACCGACGCCTCGACGTCCGCCGGAAGTTCCTTCGTGCCGTCCTGAAGCGTGGGCCGGGTGTCGATCAGTTCCAGTACGCGTTCGACGCCGGCCCGTGCCTGCTGGCCCACGGTGAGGACCATGGCGAGCATGCGGACGGGGCCGACGAGCTGGGCCAGATAGGCGGAGAAGGCGACGAAGGTGCCGAGGCTGATCTGCCCCCGGGTGGCCAGCCAGCCGCCGAGTGCCAGCATGGCGACCTGGCCGAGCGCGGGGACCGCCTGGAGCGCGGGGGTGTAGCGGGAGTTCAGCCGTACGGTGCGCAGGCGCGCGGCGAACAGCGCGCGGCCGACCTCGCGGAGCTTGCCGGTCTCCTGCTCCTCCTGGCCGAAGCCCTTGACGACGCGGACTCCGGACACGGCCCCGTCGACGACCCCCGCGACGGCGGCCGCCTGGGACTGGGCGTACCAGGTGGCCGGGTGCAGCCTGGCCCGGCTGCGGCGGGCGATGTACCAGACGGCCGGCGCGACGGCCAGGGCGACCAGGGTCAGCGGCGGCGACAGCCAGGCCATGATCACAAGTGAGACGAGGAACAGCAGGACGTTGCCGATGGTCATCGGCAGCATGAAGAGCAGGCCCTGGATCAGCTGGAGGTCGCTGGTGGCGCGGCCGATGACCTGGCCGGTGGACAGGGCGTCCTGGCGGCGTCCGTCGAGGCGGGTGATCGTGCCGTACATCTCCGTACGGAGATCGTGCTGGACGTCGAGCGCGAGCCGGCCGCCGTAGTAGCGCCGTACGAAGGTCAGGGCGTAGACGACGAGCGCGGCGAGCAGCAGGAGGCCGGTCCAGACCGCGAGGGAGCGCTCGCCGGTGCCGATCACGTCGTCGATGACGACCTTGGTGATCAGCGGGACGAGGGCCATGACGGCCATGCCGCCGAGCGAGGAGCCGAGCGCGAGCAGCACGTCACGCCGGTGGCGCCACGCGTATCCGCTCAGCCGCCGGGCCCAGCCCTGCGAGGCGTCCACCGCCACCGCCGGGCCCGGTGGCGTCGAGCCTGGTGCTGTCGGACCAGGCGCCGTCGAACCACGCGCCGTGGAACCGGCCCCCGCCGCGGCTCCGGCGTCGGCCGCCGCTCCCGCTCCCGCTCCCGCATCCGCCACTGAAGCCTCCCGATCCCCCGGCTTACCGTCCTGACCTGCCGAAAGACACCAACGCGGGCCGGGACGGATTTCATCCCGCTGTAACGTTCGACGGCCGAAGACCGGTCGGGAGACCTAGGCCGGATGTGGACGGGAACGAGGCCGTCCCCGCGCGGGACCTAGGACCAGGACTACGAGGCGGCCGCGGTGAGGTCCTTGTGTACGGCTCGGGAGACGGCCTCGATCGTGTTGACGCCGTCCTGCATCGTGTTGTTGTTCTGCGTGAGCACGCTGATGCGGTAGTCGTGGCCCTTGCCGGTGAAGGCGCCGATGCTGTGGACACGCCAGCCCTGGGTATCGCGCTGGAGCCAGCCGTTCTTCAGCTCGGTGGTGGCCGAGGAGGGCGCTCCGGCCGGGACGCCCCAGCGCTGGGACGGGATGACCTTGTGCATCCGGTCCAGGATGAAGGCCCGCGACGCGTCGGTGAGCACCCGGTTCCTGTCGGTGATCAGCGACAGCAGCCGCTGCTCGTCCCCGGCGGTGATCTGGGTGAGGCCCCAGTAGCCGTCCGCGCCCGGAGTGGTGCGGGTCATCCCCGCGGCCTTCAGGAAACCGTTGACCTTCGCCGCGCCCAGTTGCTTCCACAGCTTGGTCGTCGCGGCGTTGTCCGACTTGGTGATCATGGCCGTGGCGAGACCGGTCTCACGCTTGGTCAGCGGGCGGTTCGTCTTCTGCGCGTCCCAGAGCAGGGTCGCGAGGACGGTCACCTTGACCACGCTGGCGGAGTCGTACCGCTGCGTGCCCCGCAGCGCGCAGGTGGTGCCGGTGGTGCGGTCGTCGAACGCGATCGCGGTCGTGGCCGTGCGGTTCTTGAGCGCCGCGTTGATGTCCTTGCTCAGCTTCGCGGCGAGGCCGGCCTTGCCCGAGGTACACGAAACGCCCGGCACGGCGGTCGTCGCCGACGCGGGCGTGGCGCCCGTGACCAGCGACAGGATGACGCCGCCGAGCAGGGCAGCCGAGAGCGGGCCCCGGGCGCGCCGGGCTATTCGGTGGTGAGTCAACGGTGGTTTCCCGCCCTTTTCGTGTCGGAAGGCGCACTTCTCGCCGTGCGCCGGGAGCCATGATGCATATACGTACGCTTCGGCGATATGGCTCGGCACACACTCGGCGCACTCCCGGCACACCAGTCGCTCGCGCCGGGACGGGCTGGTGGAGCCGGTTCCGGCGGCCGGGGGCGGGCGGCGGCGGGCAGGGCGGACGGCTCTGGACACCCTTGCGAACGCCCGGGTAACTTTTCCCTGAGCAAGCGCTTAATCCGTCCCGTTCGCCCGTCGCGAAGGAGCCCTCCGCCGTGCGCCGTACTGTGTACAACGAGGACCACGAGGCGTTCCGGGAGACCCTCCGCGCCTTCATCGAGGCCGAGGTCGTCCCCGTCCACGAGGAGTGGTACGCGGCGGGCCAAGTGCCGCGCGACTTCTACCACACCCTGGGTGACCTGGGGATATTCGGGATCGAGGTGCCCGAGGAGTACGGCGGCGCCGGGCAGGATTCCTTCAAGTTCCAGGCCGTCCTGTCCGAGGAGTGCGCCCGCGCGGGTGTCTCCTTCGGCGGCTCCGGCGTGCATGTCGCGCTCTGCCTGCCGTACCTGAAGGCGTACGCCACGGAGGAGCAGAAGAAGCGCTGGCTCCCCGACTTCGTCAGTGGCCGGTGCATGTTCGCGATCGCCATGACGGAGCCGGGCACCGGTTCCGACCTGGCCGGCATGAGGACCACGGCCCGGCTCTCGGAGGACGGCACGCACTACGTCCTCAACGGCGCCAAGACGTTCATCACCGGCGGTGTCCACGCGGACCGCGTCATCGTCTGCGCGCGGACCGCCGCGGCGACGGCCGAGGACCGCCGCTTCGGCATCTCGCTGCTGGTCGTGGACTCGAGGTCCGAGGGGTACGCGGTCGGCCGCAAGCTCGACAAGCTCGGCCTGCGGACCTCCGACACCGCCGAGCTGTCGTTCACCGACGTCAGGGTCCCGGTCGAGGACCTGCTCGGCGAGGAGAACAAGGGCTTCTCCTACCTCGGCCAGAACCTGCCGCGGGAACGCCTCGGCATCGCCGTCGGCGCCTACGCGCAGGCCGCCGCAGCGGTGCGATTCGCCCAGGAGTACGTCCAGGAGCGCACCGTCTTCGGCAAGCCGGTCGCCGCCTTCCAGAACACCAAGTTCGAGCTGGCCGCCTGCAAGGCCGAGGTGGACGCGGCCGAGGCCGTCGTCGACCGCGCGCTGGAGGCCCACGACCTGGGCGAGCTGACCGCCGCGGAGGCCGCGTCCGCGAAGCTGTTCACCAGCGAGGTCGCGCACCGGGTCATCGACCGGTGCCTCCAGCTGCACGGCGGCTACGGCTATATGAACGAGTACCCGATCGCCCGGCTGTACGCGGACAACCGGGTCAACCGGATCTACGGCGGGACCAGCGAGGTCATGAAGATGATCATCGCCAAGTCCATGGGGCTCTGAGCCGGATACGGAACGCGCGGATTCCGGAATCCCTGCGAACGCGGTGAGCGAGGCGCTGGACACCTATGAGTGAGGCCCTGGACACCCTGCTCGGCCTGCTCGACCTGGAGCCGGTCGAGCAGGACGTCTTCCGCGGCAGCGGCCGCTTCGGCGTCGTCCCGCGCGTCTTCGGCGGACAGGTCGCGGCGCAGGCGCTGGTGGCGGCGGGCCGTACGGTGCCCGAGGACCGTACGCCCCACTCCCTGCACGCGTACTTCCTGCGCCTCGGCGACCCCGGCGCGCCGATCGAATACACCGTCGACCGCGTCCGGAACGGGCGGTCCTTCGCCACCCGGCAGGTCGTCGCGGCGCAGCACGGCCGGCGGATCTTCCATCTGACGGCCTCCTTCCAGCGCGCCGAGGAAGGGCTGGAGCACCAGGAGGAGATGCCGGCGGCACCGGACCCCGAGACGCTGCCGACGGCCGCGGAGACACTGCCGCGGTACGCCGACCGGTTCGCGGATCCGCGCCTGGCGGACCGGGTGCTCCAGGCGTGGTCGGCGGTCGACCTCCGGTATGTGGCGGAGCCGCCGTACGGCACGGCGGGACGGCCGCGCGAGCCGCGTTCGCAGGTGTGGTTCCGTACCGCGGGGAAGCTGCCGGACGATCCGCTGCTGCACGCGAGCGTGGCGACGTACATCTCCGACATGACGCTGCTGGACCCGGTCCTGCTGGCGCACGGCAGGGGCGGCTGGGCGGTGGGGGACGTGGTCGGCGCGAGCCTGGACCACGCGATGTGGTTCCACCGCCCCTTCCGGGCGGACGAGTGGCTGCTGTACGACCAGCGGTCGCCGTCGTCCGCGGGCGGCCGCGCGTTCGCTCAGGCGCGGATCTTCACCCAGAACGGCGAGTCGGCGATCTCGGTGGCGCAGGAGGGCGTGGTCCGGGTGCCGCGCGGCTGAGGAGGGCGGAGCGCGTCACCGCCGTCGGGGCGGAGGCGTCCCGGCGATCAGATCAGCCCCGCCGCGTTCAGCAGATAGGCCGTCATCGGGTCGTAGAAGCGCGGGTCCATGACGTGGTCGTCCAGGGGGACGGTCACCTGGAGCGTGCCCTCCGCCTCGGCGAGGAACAGCGCCGGGTCGTTGCAGTCCGCGTACCCCATGGAGTCCAGCCCTCGCTGGCCCGCGCAGCCCGCCCAGCCGTGGTCCGCCACCACCAGGTCCGGTTGGGGTCTGCCCCCGCGCTCCAGGCCGTCGAGGATCGCCCGCATGGGCTCCGGGGAGTGCGTGTGCCACAGCGTCGCGCCGCGCTCCAGCACCGCCACGTCGGCGAACTGGAAGACCATGCCCTCGTCGGCCATCAGTCCGCCCGGGATCCGTACGATCTCGCAGCCCGCGGCCCGCAGGGCGTCGGCGGTCTGCCGGTGGACGTCCAGCAGCCCGCCCGGGTGGCCGGTCGCGAACAGCACGCGCTGCCGCCCCTCGGCGGCCTTGCGCAGCCGGGCGGCCATCCGCTCCAGCGCGTCGACGGTCAGTTCGGGGTCGATGGTGTCCTGACCCGCCCGGTGCTCCGGGTCGTCGCTGACACCGCACCGTTCGGCCATCACGGCGAGCACGTCCTGCTCGTCGGTCCAGCGGTCGCCCAGTTCCAGCCCGAGCCAGTAGTGGCGGTCGCCGTTGGCGAGCTTGCGGTAATGGGAGAGGTTGTTGTCGCGGGGCGTGGCGACGTCCCCGGCGATGCGCGTGCGGACGAGATGGTCGACGAGGGCGGCGCGGCTGGGTATCGGCATGCGCCCATTGTGCCGTCAGTCGCTCGCACGCCACCGCCCAGTGGCGTGCGACGCCGGCTCCGCCGCACGGCGTGCGCGGCCGTTGACGCGGCGGCGGGGTGGCGGGCGGGTCACACCGATGACTCACCGTCCGAGACGCCCGATCCTCCCGAGGCCCCCGAGACATCCGAGATATTCGATACGTTCGAGACGCCCGGGACATCCGAGGCGCCCGAGGTATCGGATGCCTCGAAGCCCTCGAGGCCCTCGGAGACCTCGTAGACACCGAGGGGCGCGTGGCCCACGGACCCTTCGCGGGCACCCCGGTCCACGGGTTCCGTACGGGCGGCCCGGCCGGCGGCCCCCTCACGCCCGCCACGCACCTTCTCGTGCGGGCGGTGGCTCTCGTGACCGTCCCCGCCCAGGGAGGCGAACGCACCATGGGCGAGCCGGCGCAGCAGGGCCTCCGTCGCCTCGCGGCCGACCGGCCCGCCGCCGTACGAGCCGAGGTGCGGCGTCGAGTTCAGCAGCCCGAACACGGCGTGGACCGCGCCGCGCGCCTGCGCCTCCGGCACGCGCGGGTACAGCTCCCGTACGACCTCGACCCACAGCTCCACGTACTGCCGCTGGAGCTGGCGCACCAGCTTGCGGTCGCTCTCCCGCAGGCGGTCGAGCTCCCGGTCGTGGAGGGTGATGAGCGGACGGTCGTCCAGGGCGAAGTCGATGTGGCCGTCGATCAGCGAGGCCAGAACGGCGGCCGGGTCGCCCTGAGCGGCACCGCGCACCCGCTTCCTGCCGCCGTCCAGCAGCCGGCCGCTGATCCCGACGAGCAGCTCGGCGAGCATCGCGTCCTTGCCCGCGAAGTGGCGGTACAGCCCCGGGCCGCTGATACCCACGGCGGCCCCTATCTCGTCCACCCCGACGCCGTGGAAGCCGCGCTCGGCGAAGAGACGGGCGGCCTGCTTGAGGATCTGCTCGCGGCGGGTCGGGGCGGCGGTCCTGGTGCTCATGGGAAATCATTCTAGACAGAGGTGTTAGCGGTCGTTAACCTGGACAGGAAGTTAACGACCACTAACGCGACGGTCCGCGCGATTCGTGCTGAATTGTGTGGATCCAACACAAATGCGGCACGAATACGGCACGAATCGTGCGGGACGGGTGCGGACGACTCGATCGCGGGACGAGAGAGACGACACAGGGGAGCCACGAGCGATGCAGCAGGCACCGGTGCTGACCAGCGCCGCGGATCCGGCGTCCGCGGCCTGGCGGGCCAACGAGGAAGCGCACGAGGAGCTGGCCGCCGAGCTGCGCGGCCGGCTCGCCGCCGCCCGGCTCGGCGGGGGCGAGAAGGCCCGTGCCCGGCACACCGCGCGCGGCAAGATGCTGCCGCGCGACCGGGTGGACACGCTCCTCGACCCCGGCTCGCCCTTCCTGGAGCTGGCGCCGCTCGCGGCCGAGGGGATGTACGGCGGGGCGGCCCCGGCCGCCGGGGTCATCGCCGGGATCGGCCGGGTCAGCGGCCGTGAGGTGGTGATCGTCGCCAACGACGCCACGGTCAAGGGCGGTACGTACTACCCGATGACGGTGAAGAAGCATCTGCGCGCCCAGGAGGTGGCCCTGGAGAACAGGCTCCCCTGCCTGTATCTGGTGGATTCGGGCGGCGCCTTCCTGCCGATGCAGGACGAGGTCTTCCCGGACCGGGAGCACTTCGGCCGGATCTTCTACAACCAGGCCAGGATGTCCGGCGCCGGCATCCCGCAGATCGCGGCCGTGCTCGGGTCGTGCACGGCCGGCGGGGCGTACGTCCCCGCGATGAGCGACGAGGCGGTGATCGTCCGGGGCCAGGGGACGATCTTCCTGGGCGGTCCGCCGCTGGTGAAGGCCGCGACCGGCGAGGTCGTCACGGCGGAGGAGCTGGGCGGCGGCGAGGTCCACGCCCGGACGTCCGGGGTCACGGACCATCTCGCGGAGGACGACGCGCACGCCCTGCGGATCGTGCGGACCATCGTCTCCACCCTCCCCGCCCGCGGGGAGCTCCCCTGGCCGGTCGAGCCGGTCGAGGAGCCCAAGGCCGATCCCGCCGGGCTGTACGGGGCGGTGCCGGTGGACTCCCGCACGCCGTACGACGTCCGGGAGATCATCGCCCGGCTGACCGACGGGTCGCGGTTCGCCGAGTTCAAGGCCGAGTTCGGGACGACGCTGGTCACCGGCTTCGCGCGGATCCATGGCCATCCGGTGGGGATCGTCGCCAACAACGGCATCCTGTTCTCCGAATCCGCCCAGAAGGGCGCGCATTTCATCGAGTTGTGCGACCAGCGCTCCATCCCGCTGCTCTTCCTCCAGAACATCTCCGGATTCATGGTCGGCCGTGACTACGAGGCGGGCGGGATCGCCAAGCACGGCGCGAAGATGGTGACGGCCGTGGCCTGCGCACGGGTGCCGAAGCTGACGGTCGTGGTCGGCGGCTCGTACGGGGCGGGCAACTATTCGATGTGCGGCCGGGCCTATTCGCCGCGCTTCCTGTGGATGTGGCCCAACGCCAAGATCTCGGTGATGGGCGGCGAGCAGGCCGCCTCCGTCCTGGCGACCGTCAAGCGCGACCAGTTGGAGGGCCGCGGCGAGGAGTGGACTGCCGAGGACGAGGAGTCCTTCAAGGCCCCGATCCGCGCCCAGTACGAGACGCAGGGGAACGCCTATTACGCGACGGCCCGCCTGTGGGACGACGGGGTGATCGATCCGCTGGAGACCCGGCAGGTCGTGGGGCTGGCGCTGACGGCCTGCGCCAGCGCGCCGCTGGGTGAACCCGGTTTCGGCGTCTTCCGGATGTGAGGCGGTCGTCACCGATGAACGGAACGCGGGTGCCGGCTGTGGAAGCGGAACCGATCGAGGGAGCGGAAGAGGGAAGGTGGGCATGTTCGACACGGTTCTGATCGCCAACCGGGGCGAGATCGCGGTCCGCGTCATCCGCACGCTGCGCGCCCTCGGTGTGCGCTCGGTCGCGGTGTTCAGCGACGCGGACGCGGACGCCCGGCATGTCCGGGAGGCCGACACCGCGGTCCGCATCGGCCCGGCGGCGGCAGCGGAGAGCTATCTCTCGGCCGACCGGCTGCTGGCCGCCGCCGTGCGCACCGGCGCGCAGGCGATCCATCCGGGCTACGGCTTCCTCGCGGAGAACGCGGCGTTCGCGCGGGCCTGCGCGGACGCGGGACTGGTCTTCATCGGCCCGCCCGCCCCCGCCGTGGAGCTGATGGGCGACAAGATCCGGGCCAAGGAGACGGTGCGCGCGGCCGGCGTCCCGGTCGTCCCGGGGTCCTCGGGCAGTGGTCTCACCGACGCGGAACTGGCCCGCGCCGCGGCCGAGATCGGCATGCCGGTGCTGCTGAAACCCTCGGCGGGCGGTGGCGGCAAGGGCATGCGGCTGGTGCGCGCGGAGGCGGCGCTCGCGGAGGAGATCGCGGCGGCCCGGCGGGAGGCGCGATCCTCCTTCGGGGACGACACGCTCCTGGTGGAGCGCTGGGTGGACCGGCCGCGCCACATCGAGATCCAGGTCCTGGCGGACACCCACGGGAACGTGGTGCACCTGGGAGAGCGGGAGTGCTCGCTCCAGCGCCGCCACCAGAAGATCATCGAGGAGGCGCCGTCCGTCCTGCTGGACGAGGCGACCCGCACGGCAATGGGCGCGGCGGCGGTGCGGGCGGCCCGCTCGTGCGGATACACGGGCGCGGGCACGGTCGAGTTCATCGTCCCCGGCGACGCCCCGGCGTCATATTTCTTCATGGAGATGAACACCCGCCTCCAGGTCGAACACCCGGTCACGGAGCTGGTGGTGTCCCTGGCCGGGGCGCCCGGTCTCGACCTGGTGGAGTGGCAGCTGCGGGTCGCTTCCGGCGAGGCGCTGCCCTTCGGACAGGACGACATCGCCCTCACGGGCCACGCGGTGGAGGCGCGCCTGTGCGCGGAGGATCCCGCCCGCGGTTTCCTCCCCTCGGGGGGAACGGTGCTGAGGCTGCGTGAGCCGCGGGGTGTCGGCGTACGGACGGACTCGGGCCTCGTCGAGGGCGCGGCGGTCGGCAGTGCGTACGACCCGATGCTGGCCAAGGTCATCGCGCACGGCCCGGACCGCGCCACGGCCCTGCGCCGGCTGTGCGCCGCGCTCGCGGAGACGGT
Source organism: Streptomyces sp. NRRL F-5135 (assembly GCF_000719775.1). Classification (GTDB taxonomy): domain Bacteria; phylum Actinomycetota; class Actinomycetes; order Streptomycetales; family Streptomycetaceae; genus Streptomyces; species Streptomyces hebeiensis. The sequence goes on from NZ_JOHR01000009.1 coordinate 212,533, forward strand.
CACGCTCGGCGTCCCGACGAACGCCGGTTTCCTGCGCCGCCTGCTGGCTCATCCGTCCGTGGCCGCGGGCGACCTCGACACCGGCCTGGTGGAGCGCGAGGCGGACACGCTGGTCCCCGGGGAGGTCCCGCCGGAGGTGTACGTGGCGGCGGCGTTGCTGCGCCAGGCGGCGGCTTCCGGCGCGGTGGGCGGGCGCCCCGGCCGTGGTCCGGCGGAGCCGTCCGACGCGGCGCGGCGCTGGGTCGATCCGTTCTCCGTGCCCAGCGGCTGGCGGCTCGGCGGGGAGCCCGCCTGGACCGTCCACCACGCGCGCGTGCCCGGGCACGATCCCGTGACGGTCCGGTTGCGCGGCGGCGCGGTGGACGCCGAGGTCCGGCTCGACGGCGGCCCGGCCGTCCCCGCCCGTCTCCTGCGCACGGGCCCGGCGGACGTGACCGTCGAGTGGGACGGCCTCACCCATGCCTTCGCCCACGTGCCGGGGCCGGAGGGCGTGTGGCTGGGCCGGGACGGCGACAGCTGGGACGTACGGGACCACGATCCGGTGGCGGACGCCCTGCGGTCGGCCGCCGGGGCGGGCGGTGTGGACGCCCTGACCGCGCCCATGCCCGGCACCGTCACCGTCGTCAAGGTGGCTGTCGGGGACGAGGTCACGGCCGGGCAGAGCCTGCTCGTCGTGGAGGCGATGAAGATGGAGCACGTCATCTCCGCGCCGCACGCGGGCGTTGTCACCGAACTGGACGTCACTCCCGGCACCACCGTCGCCATGGACCAGATACTGGCGGCCGTCGCACCCACCGCCGAGCAGGCCCCCACCTCCGAACCTGCCACCGCCACCGCCACCGCCACCGCCACCGCAGCTGCCCCTGTCCCTGAAGCTGCCGCTGCCGCTGCCGCTGCCGCTGCCGCCGAGAGTGCCCCCGTCGCCGACCGTGCCCCGACCGCCGAGGGCGCGCTCACACCCGTCGTGCCGCACGCGGGCTCGCGGGAGGACCCGAGCCCGCGGAAGGAGGAGTCATGACCGCCGGACTGCCCATGGCCGTCCCCGAGCAGGAACTGCCGCCCCGGATCCGGATCCATGAGGTGGGTGCCCGCGACGGCCTGCAGAACGAGAAGACCGTCGTACCCACCGAGGTCAAGTCCGAGTTCATCCACCGGCTCGCGCACGCCGGGCTGACCACGATCGAGGCGACCAGCCTCGTACGCCCCGACCGGGTGCCCCAGCTGGCCGACGCCGAGCGGCTGTTCCCGCTGCTCGACGACCTGAAGGGCGTCGCGCTGCCCGTGCTCGTGCCGAACGCGCGCGGGCTGGAGCGCGCCATGGCCCTCGGCGTCCGCCGGATCGCCGTGTTCGCCAGCGCCACCGAATCCTTCGCCAAGGCCAATCTCAACCGGACCGTGGACGAATCGCTGGCCATGTTCGCGCCGGTCGTCGCCCGCGCCCGCGAGGACCGCATGCACGTACGCGGTTATCTGTCCATGTGCTTCGGCGACCCCTGGGAGGGCCCCGTTCCCATCCACCAGGTGGTGCGGGTCGCCAAGGCACTGCTGGACCTCGGCTGTGACGAGCTGAGCCTCGGCGACACGATCGGTGTGGCCACTCCCGGGCATGTGCAGACCCTCCTGTCCGAGCTGAACGAGGAGGGCGTGCCGACCAATGCCCTCGGGGTGCACTTCCACGACACCTACGGCCAGGCACTCGCCAACACCCTCGCCGCGCTCCAGCACGGCGTGACCACCGTGGACTCCTCGGCGGGCGGCCTCGGCGGCTGCCCGTTCGCCAAGAGCGCGACCGGGAACCTCGCCACCGAAGACCTCGTGTGGATGCTCGACGGCCTCGGTGTGGAAACCGGTGTCGACCTCGGCCGGCTCACCGCCACCAGCGTCTGGCTGGCCGACCGGCTGGGCCGCCCCAGCCCCTCACGTACCGTCACCGCCCTCTCCCACAAGGAGTGACGCACCGATGTCCCTGGACCACCGGCTCTCCGCGGAGCACGAAGAACTGCGCCGCACGGTCGAGGAGTTCGCCCACGAGGTCGTGGCTCCCAAGATCGGCGACTTCTACGAGCGGCATGAATTCCCGTACGAGATCGTGCGGGAGATGGGCCGGATGGGCCTGTTCGGGCTGCCCTTCCCCGAGGAGTACGGGGGCATGGGCGGTGACTATCTCGCCCTGGGGATCGCCCTGGAGGAGCTGGCCCGGGTCGACTCCTCCGTGGCGATCACCCTGGAGGCCGGGGTCTCCCTGGGCGCCATGCCCGTCTTCCGCTTCGGCACGGAGGAGCAGAAGCGCACATGGCTGCCGCCCCTGTGCGCGGGCGAGATGCTGGGCGCGTTCGGGCTGACCGAGCCGGACGGCGGCTCGGACGCGGCCGGTACGCGTACGACGGCCGTCCGGGACGGCGACGAGTGGGTGATCAACGGCAGCAAGTGCTTCATCACCAACTCGGGAACGGACATCACCGGACTGGTCACGGTGACCGCCGTCACGGGCCGCCGGAAGGACGGACACCCGGAGATCTCCGCGATCATCGTGCCTTCGGGCACCCCCGGGTTCACGGTCGCGGCCCCGTACTCGAAGGTGGGGTGGAACGCGTCGGACACCCGCGAGCTGTCCTTCTCCGACGTGCGGGTGCCGGTCGCGAACCTGCTCGGCGAGGAGGGCCGCGGATACGCCCAGTTCCTGCGCATCCTCGACGAGGGGCGGATCGCGATCTCCGCGCTGGCGACCGGGCTGGCCCAGGGATGCGTGGACGAGTCGGTGGCGTACGCGAAGGAGCGGCACGCCTTCGGCCGGCCCATCGCGGCCAACCAGGCCATCCAGTTCAAGATCGCCGACATGGAGATGCGCGCGCACATGGCGCGGGTCGGCTGGCGGGACGCGGCCTCGCGGCTCACCCGCGGTGAGCCGTTCAAGAAGGAGGCGGCGCTGGCGAAGCTGTACTCGTCGACGGTCGCCGTGGACAACGCGCGGGAAGCCACCCAGATCCATGGTGGCTACGGCTTCATGAACGAGTATCCGGTCGCCCGCATGTGGCGGGACTCCAAGATCCTGGAGATCGGCGAGGGGACGAGCGAGGTGCAGCGGATGCTGATCGCGCGGGAGCTCGGTCTGACGAGCTGACACGCCCGAAGCCGCGCGCTCACGGCCGGTATCCGATCGCCCGGACGCCGGCCGCATCCGCCCGCCCGACCGCCGGTGCGACGCGCGGCGGGGCACACCCGAGGTGGGGCACACCCGAGGTGGGGCGGACGCGCGGTGGGGCGGACGCGCGGCGGAGCACACGAGTGGCGTGCACGCGCGGCAGTCCAGAGCCCCCAGGGTCGCAGATAGGTAGGTTAGGCTAACCTACCTTTGCCATCGCTGCCCCCCGAAGAAGGTGAGCCGACCCCATGACGACGGCCATGGCCGCCCCGTTCCGCTTCTTCTCCCTTCAGGTCGTCAGGACGCGGCGCGTCAGCCCGTCCATGGTCCGCGTCACCTTCGGGGGCGAGGACCTCGCCGGCTTCGCCGCCGGGGGCCGCGACCAGAGCCTGTCGCTGTTCCTCCCCCACCCCGGCCAGAGCGAGCCCGTCGTCCCGGTCGAGCACGGCGACGGATGGTGGGCCGCCTGGCGGGCGATGCCGGACGGCATACGGGCCGTGATGCGCTCGTACACCGTGCGGGAACAGCGCCGGAACCCCGACGAGGCCGACATCGACTTCGCCCTGCACGCCGACGGCGGACCCGCCTGCCGCTGGGCGGGGCGGGCCGCGCCGGGCGACCGGGTACTGGTCCTCGGACCGGCCGTCGAGGACAACACGGCCGTCCGCTTCCGGCCGCCGGCCGATGCCGACTCCGTCCTGATCTGGGCCGACGAGACCGCCCTCCCCGCGGCCTCCGCGATTCTCGAATGGCTCCCCTCCGGCATGCGGGCCGATGTCTGGCTGGAAGTGCCGCGCGGTGGCGACCGACAGCCCCTGCGCACCGCCGCGGACGCCCGGATCACCTGGCTGGTCCGGGAGGAGGGCGCGCCCGCCGCGCTCGACGCGATCCGGGCCGCCGAGCCGCGCGGCAGCGCGCCGTACGCCTGGATCGCCGGCGAGTCGGGGACCGTCAAGGCTCTGCGCCGCCACCTGGTGCACGAGCGAGGACTGGACCGGCGCCGGGTCACCTTCGTCGGCTACTGGCGACGCGGGCTGTGCGAGGAGCAGTTGCGGGAGGAGGCGACGAGGGCAACGGCGTAGACGGCGAGCACCCGCGCCCCGGACGCCGCCACGGCGGCGACCCGGTCCGCGCAAGGGGGAACGCCAGGACCGGTCCACACCGGGACCGGTCCACACCGGGAGAGGGAACTGACGGGTCGCCACATTGGCCCTTCAGTTAGGTTAGGCTAACCTAACTTCATCGACCTCACTCCCGGGAGGAACCCGTATGCGTGCGCACCTGCTCAACGACGCCACGGCGGAGCGCTACCGGCGCTCCGTCATCGAAGGAGTCGAGCGGGTGGCGGCGAAACTGACCTCGATCAGAAAGCCGTTCACCGGAGCGACGCCGGACACCCTGGCACCGCTGGTGTCCGCCGTCGATCTGGACCGCCCGCTCGGTGACGCCTCGGCCGCGCTCGACGAGCTGGAGGAGGTCTACCTGCGGGACGCCGTCTACTTCCACCACCCCCGTTACCTCGCCCACCTCAACTGCCCGGTCGTCATCCCGGCCGTGGTCGGTGAGGCCGTGCTCTCCGCCGTCAACTCCTCCCTCGACACCTGGGACCAGAGCGCCGGGGGCACCCTGATAGAACGCCGGCTGATCGACTGGACCGTCGGCCGCATCGGACTCGGCGCGTCCGCCGACGGAGTGTTCACCAGCGGCGGTACGCAGTCCAACCTCCAGGCCCTGCTGCTCGCCCGCGAGGAGGCCAAAACCGACGAGCCGGCGAATCTGCGCGTCTTCGCCTCCGAGTGCGGCCACTTCAGCGTCGAGAAGTCGGCGACCCTGCTGGGCCTGGGCCCCGACGCCGTGGTCTCCGTCCCCTGTGACCGCGACAAGCGCATGCGGACCGTAGCCCTGGCCGCCGAGCTGGCGCGCTGCCGGGACGAGGGCCTGACCCCGATGGCCGTGGTCGCCACCGCCGGCACCACGGACTTCGGTTCCATCGACCCGCTGCCGGAGGTCGCCGCCCTGTGCGCGCAGTACGGCGTCTGGCTGCACGTGGACGCCGCCTACGGATGCGGACTGCTGGCCTCCACCACCCGCCGCACGCTCCTCGACGGCATCGAGCACGCCGACTCCGTCACCGTCGACTACCACAAGTCCTTCTTCCAGCCGGTCAGCTCCTCGGCCGTGCTGGTACGGGACCGGGCCACGCTGCGCCACGCCACCTACCACGCGGACTACCTCAACCCCCGCCGGACGGTAGAGGAGCGCATCCCCAACCAGGTCGACAAATCCCTCCAGACCACCCGCCGTTTCGACGCCCTCAAACTGTGGATGACCCTGCGCGTCATGGGCGCCGACGGCATCGGCGAGCTCTTCGACGAGGTCTGCGACCTGGCGGCCGAGGGCTGGGAGCTGCTCGCCGCCGACCCGCGCTTCGACGTCGTCGTACGCCCCAGCCTCTCCACGCTCGTCTTCCGCTACATCCCCGAGCGCGTCACGGGCCCGACGCTGATCGACCGGGCCAACCTGCACGCGCGCAAGGCGCTGTTCGCCTCCGGCGAGGCCGTCGTGGCAGGTACGTCCGTGAACGGCCGCCAGTACCTCAAATTCACCCTCCTCAACCCCGAGACCACCGTGCGGGACATCTCCGCCGTGCTCGATCTGATCGCCGGCCACGCCGAGCAGTACCTGGGAGAGAACCTTGTCCACGCGTCCTGAGCGCTCCGTACCCCTCGCGCGCTCCCAACGTCCCGGCCCTCGTGAAGACGCCGGCCCGAGCGCCGGCCTGAGCGCAGGCCCGGACGGCGGCCCGGACGGCGGCCCGAGCGGCGCGTACGACTTCATCGGCATCGGACTCGGCCCCTTCAACCTCGGCCTCGCCTGCCTGACCGAGCCCATACCCGGCCTCGACGGGATCTTCCTGGAGTCCAAACCGGACTTCGACTGGCACTCGGGGATGTTCCTCGACGGCGCCCACCTCCAGACGCCGTTCCTCTCCGACCTGGTCACCCTGGCCGACCCGACCTCCCCGTACTCCTTCCTCAACTACCTCAAGGCGTCCGGACGGCTGTACTCGTTCTACATCCGCGAGAACTTCTATCCCCTGCGCACCGAGTACAACGACTACTGCCGCTGGGCCGCCGCCCGGCTGTCCTCCGTCCGCTTCGGCCGGACGGTGACCTCGGTCTCGTACGAGGAGGACACCGAGCTGTACGCCGTCCGCACCGGGAACGGCGAGACCTACCGCGCCCGTCACCTCGTACTGGGCACCGGCACCCCGCCCTACGTCCCGGAGCCGTGCCGGGGCCTCGGCGGCGACGTGCTGCACAACTCCCGCTATCTGGAAGGGAAAGCCGCCCTCCAGGCCAAGGAGTCGATCACGATCGTCGGCAGCGGGCAGAGCGCCGCGGAGATCTACCACGACCTGCTCTCCGAGATCGACACGCACGGCTACCGGCTCAACTGGGTCACCCGCTCCCCGCGCTTCTTCCCCCTCGAATACACCAAGCTCACGCTGGAGATGACCTCTCCGGAGTACGTCGACTACTTCCACGCGCTGCCGGAGACGACCCGCTACCGGCTGGAGTCGGAGCAGAAGAACCTGTTCAAGGGCATCGACTCGGCCCTGATCAACGAGATCTTCGACCTGCTCTACCGGAAGAACCTGAACGGTCCCGTGCCCACGCGGCTGCTGGCCAACACGGCCCTGGTGTCCGCCACGTACGAGGAGCCCGCGTGTGACGGAAACGGGAACGGGACATACACCCTCGGGCTGCGCCAGGAGGAGCAGGGACGCGACTTCTCGCTCGCGACACAGGGGCTGGTCCTCGCCACCGGCTACCGGTACGTCGCCCCCGAGTTCCTGGCGCCCGTGGAAGGCCGGATCCGCCGGGACGGGCAGGGCGGGTTCGACGTGGCCCGCAACTACAGCATCGACACCACCGGGCGCGGGATCTTCCTCCAGAACGCGGCCGTGCACACGCACAGCGTCACCTCCCCCGACCTGGGGATGGGCCCGTACCGCAACGCGTACATCATCCGGGAGCTGCTGGGACGGGCGTACTACCCGATCGAGAAGTCCATCGCGTTCCAGGACTTCGCGGCCCCGGAAGGCACGGCCGTATGAGCGAGCGCACCGGCGAGATCATCTTCTCGCGCACCGACGAACGGCTCGGCCTCTTCGAGGTGCGCCCCGTCGACCCGATCGCCGACGCCGAACTGCTGCACAGCTGGGTCACGCACCCCAGGGCGGCCTTCTGGCTGATGCAGGGCGCCACGCTGACCGATGTCGAGCGGGAGTACATGGCGATCGCGGCGGCCGACGACCACGACGCCTTCATCGGGCTGCACCAGGGCCGGCCGGCCTTCCTGATCGAGCGGTACGACCCGGCCGAGGTGGAGCTGAAGGGTCTGTACGACGCGCTGCCGGGCGACATCGGCATGCACTTCCTGGTGGCCCCCGTCGCCGCCGGTGAGCGGCTGCACGGCTTCACCCGGGCCGTGATCACCACGGTGATGGAGCTGCTGTTCGACGACCCGTCGGTACGGCGGGTGGTCGTCGAGCCGGACGTCCGCAACACCTCCGTGCACGCGCTGAACGAGGCCGTCGGCTTCCGGATCGTGGAGAGGATCGCGAAACCGGAGAAGGACGCGTACCTCAGCGAATGCACCCGCGAGATGTTCCGGGCGGCGTCGGCGGACGCACGATCGGCCACGCAATCAGCCGCGCAAGGAGTCACCCGATGAGTCAGATGAGTCAGATGAGCCCGATGAGTCCCGCGAGCCCGGCGAGCCCGATGAGTCCGGCGAGCCCGGCGAGCACCACCGGCCGGTCCCCCGACATCACCGCGAGCGTCTCCCACCTGACCCCGGATCTCTGGGACCGGGCGGGACGGCTGCTCATCCGCAAAGCCCTCGCGGAGTTCTCGCACGAGCGCCTGCTGACACCCGAACCGCTGGGCGGGGGCCGCTACCGGGTGCTCACTGACGCCGAGGACGTCGAGTACCGCTTCACCGCGCGGCGGTTCGCCCTGGAGCACTGGCAGGTCTCCGCCGACTCCGTCCGGCGCTTCCGCGCCGTCGACGGCGCCGAACTCCCGCTGGATCCGCTGGAATTCTTCATCGAGCTGCGCGGCGCGCTCGGGCTGTCCGCCGAGGTGCTGCCCGTGTACCTGGAGGAGATCTCCTCCACCCTCGCGGGCACGGCCTACAAACTCACCAAGAAGCCGGTGTCCTCCGCCGAGCTGGCCACCGCCGGCTTCCAGGAGATCGAGACCGGGATGACCGAGGGCCACCCCTGCTTCGTCGCCAACAACGGCCGGCTCGGGTTCGGCGTGGACGAGTACCGCGCGTACGCCCCCGAGGCGGCGCGGCACGTCCGGCTGGTCTGGCTCGCGGCCCGCCGGGACCGGGCCACCTTCAGCGTGGGCGCCGGGCTCGACTACGCCTCCCTGATCGGCGAGGAGCTGCCGGCCGCCACGCGGGAGCGGTTCGACGGGGTCCTGCGCGGCCAGGGGCTGGACCCGGACGACTATCTCCTGATCCCGGTGCACCCCTGGCAGTGGTGGAACAAACTGTCCGTCACCTTCGCCGCCGAACTGGCACAGCGGCACCTGGTCTGCGTGGGCGAGGGCGAGGACGCGTACCTGGCCCAGCAGTCGATCCGTACGTTCTTCAACACGAGCGCCCCGGCCAAGCACTACGTCAAGACCGCTCTCTCCGTCCTCAACATGGGCTTCACGCGCGGGCTCTCCGCCGCGTACATGGAGGCGACCCCGGCCATCAACGACTGGCTCGCGGGGCTGGTCGAGAGCGACGAGCGGCTGCGCGCGGCCCGCTTCTCGATCATCCGGGAGCGGGCGGCGGTCGGCTACCACCACCGCCAGTACGAGGCGGTCACCGCCAAGGGCTCCCCGTACCTGAAAATGCTGGCCGCGCTCTGGCGGGAGAGCCCGGTGCCCTCGCTCCGGGGCCGGGAGAGGCTCGCCACCATGGCGTCGCTGCTGCACACCGACCGCGACGGCGCGTCCCTCGCGGGCGCGCTGATCGCCGAGTCGGGGCTGGCGCCCGCCGACTGGCTGCGCCGCTACCTGGACGCGTACCTGGTGCCCGTGCTGCACACGTTCTTCGCGTACGACCTGGTGTTCATGCCGCACGGCGAGAACGTGATCCTCGTCCTGGAGGACGGGGTCGTCAAGCGGACGATCTTCAAGGACATCGCCGAGGAGATCGCGGTGATGGACCCGCACGCCGTCCTGCCCCCGGCGGTGGAACGGATCCGCGTGGACGTGCCGGAGGACAAGAAGGCGCTGTCGATCTTCACCGACGTCTTCGACTGCTTCCTCCGCTTCCTGAGCGTGTCGCTGGTCTCGGAGGGGGTGCTGGACGAGGAGACCTTCTGGCGCACGGTGGCGGACCGCGTCCACGCCTACCAGGACTCGGTGCCCGAACTGGCCGACAAGTTCCGGCAGTACGACCTCTTCGCCGAGGAGTTCGCGCATTCCTGCCTGAACCGGATCCAGTTGCGTGACAACAAGCAGATGGTCGACCTCCAGGACCCGGCGGGCGGTCTCCAGTTCGCGGGAACGCTGGAGAACCCGATCGCACCGTTCGCGGCACGGACGTAACAGACGCACCGCACATAACGGACGCGAGAGGAACCGGGGATCCCCAGCGGGCGGGCGCCGTGGGTGTGGCAGCACCCGCGGCGCCCGCCCATACGCGTCACTCGTCGCCGGCCCCGACCCCGTGCCCGGCCCCGTTCCCGGCAGGCCACGGCACCAGTGGTGAGCGGTAGTAGTCGATCCCGAGCGCCGTCATCCGCGGCCCCTGGGCCGCCAGCCGGCTCCGGTACCCCTCCCAGCCGTGGGTGGCGGCGGGCGACCATCCCAGCTCCGCGATACCGGGCAGCCGCGGGAAGGCCATGGACTCGAGCTGGTCGCTCGTCGCCAGTGTCTCGGTCCACAGCGGTGCCTCGACGCCGAGCACGGCGTCCTCGGGCACTCCGGCGTCCGCCAGATAGGTGGCCGGGTTCCAGTCGTACGACCGGTCCACCTCGGTGTAGCCGGCCCACGCCTGCCCCAGCGCGGTGTTCTTGTCGTACTTCATGTCCAGGTACGCGCGGTCCGCCGGGGACAGGATCAGCCGCGTCCCCTTCTTCGCCGCGGCCGCGACCTGCGCGCGCTCGGCGGCGCCCGTGGCGTCGTAGCCCCAGTACTGGGCCACGGCTCCCTCGGCCGGCGTCGCCCCGGTCAGCTGGTGCCAGCCGACGACCGTCTTGCCGTACTTCGCCACGGCGGCCTGGGCGCGCTCCATGAAGGCGACGTAGTCGGCGTGGCTGGTCGCGTGCGCCTCGTCACCGCCGATGTGCAGGTACCGCCCGGGGGTGAGCGCGGCCAGCTCCCGCACGACGTCGTCCACGAAGTCGTACGTCACCTCCTTCGACGCGCACAGCGAGCTGAAGCCGACGGCCGTGCCCGTGTAGAGCGGGGGCGCGACACCGTCGCAGTTCAGCTCGGCGTACGAGGCGAGCGCGGCGTTGGTGTGGCCGGGCATGTCGATCTCCGGGACCACCTCCAGGTGGCGGGACGCGGCATAGCTCACGAGGGCGCGGTACTGGGCCTTGGTGTAGTGGCCGCCGGGCCCGCCGCCGACCTGGGTGGAGCCGCCGTACGTGGCCAGCCGCGGCCAGGAGTCGATCGCGATCCGCCAGCCCTGGTCGTCGGAGAGGTGCAGGTGCAGTTTGTTGATCTTGTAGAGCGCGAGCTGGTCGATGTAGCGCTTGACCTGGTCCACCGTGAGGAAGTGCCGGGAGACGTCCAGCATCGCGCCCCGGTAGGCGTAGCGCGGGGTGTCGGTGATGGTGCCACCGGCGATCCGCCAGGGGCCGGGCTGCGGGGAGCGCCGCTCGACCGAGGCGGGGAGCAGCTGGCGCAGGGTCTGTACGCCGTGGAAGAGCCCGGCGGGCGCGCGAGCGGTGAGGGTGACGCCGCCGGGCCCCGACTCCAGCCGGTAGCCCTCCCGGCCCAGGTCCCGGCCGTCCTTCCCGGCGCGCGAGGCGATCCGCAGCCGGATGCCCTGGCCGCCGGGGCGGTCGGTGACCGGCAGGGCGTAGCCGGTGGCGGGCCGCAACAGCCCGGCCAGGTAGGACGCGACACCGCGTTCCTCGCGGCTGTCGGCCAGGATCCGGGTCCGCGCGCTCAGGGCGTACGGCGCGCCGCCCGGCCGGACCTCGGCGGGAGCGGGGACGACCTGGCCGAGCGGGCGGGCGGCGGAGGTGCCGGCGGAGGAGGCCGAGGCGGCGGCGAGGGCGGTACCGAATCCGGTTCCGGTGCCGGCGCGGCTGCCGACACGGCTGCCGTCGCCGTTGCCGGAGCCGGTGGAGCCGCGCTCCGGAGCGGCCGCCACGCCGGACGCGACCGCCGCGACGACCAGCAGGAGCGAACCGAACAGACGGGGCAGGGTGCCACGAGGTCTCACAAGGTTTCCCTTCGACGGACGCTGATGGGCACTTTCGACGGGTACTACGGGTACTCACGTGCGGTGCCGGACGGCGCCCGCGGTGTCGGTCGAGGATGCTCGCGGTTCCGGACGTCACGCGCGCCGACGGGCGAACGAACTGTCCCATGGGACCCGGGCGGCCCGTTCGCGGTCAAGGTGTAGACCAATTCCCACGGAATGCCGGACACCGGCGGTCCGGTGAAACAATCCCCGCATGGCGGAAATCATCCAGAAGGACGGCACCTGGACCTTCGACGGCGAGACGGTCCGCATCGTGCCGGGCAACGACAAGGGTGTGAGCCTGCTCCGCAGGACGCTCGGTGAAATCGCCGTACCGTTGGGAGCGTTGGCCGGGATCTCGTTCGAGCCGGGCCGCAAGTCCGGTCGGCTGCGGCTGCGCCTGCGGGACGGCGCCGATCCGCTGCTGGCGATCACGGGCGGCCGGCTGGACGGCGGCTCCGACCCGTACCGGCTGACCGTGGAGAACAGCCGAGCGGGCGTCGCCGAGTACCTCGTGGACGAGGTGCGCAACGCGCTGCTGCTCGACCAGGTCCCCGCCGGGCCCACGGACCGCTATCTGCTGCCGGGGCCCGCCCTGCCGATCACCGTGGGAGCGGGCGACGGGACGGTCGGGTTCGACGGCGAGCGGATCCGGCTGGAGTGGAACTGGAAGACGGAGAGCGCCAAGGCGTCCGGCGGTCCGAGGACCCTCGCGCTCGGCGACGTGGCAGCCGTGGAGTGGCTGCCCAGCGCGGGGCTGGAGAACGGCTATCTGCGGTTCCTCGTGACGCGGGCACCCGCGTCGACCCCGCCGAAGTACGACCCGAACGCCGTGGAGCTGTGGGGCTTCAAGAAGGATCCGCTGATGGCTCTCGTGGGTGCGGCGGTGGTGGCGCGGCTGCCGCACCCGTACGGGACGGGCTCGACACCGGTCACGGGCGCCGACGGCACCCGCCCGGTGCTCGGCACGGCCCCGGGGCCGGCGGGCGGCACCACCGGACACGCCACGGCCGCCACGGGCGGCGCCGCCGTACCCGGCACCGGGACGGCGGGGACCCGCGCGGCACCGCCCGGGACGGCCCGGCCGGGCGACGAGACCGCCGGGACCCACACCCCCGCAGGCACAGGCACAGGCACAGGGATGGGCGCGAGTACGGGCGCGGGCAGCGCCACCGTCGCCGGGCAGCAGGCCGGAGCGCCCGCCGCGTCCGGCACCACCGGGTACGAGGCGACCGGAGCGCCGTCGGCCGAGGCCCTCGCGGGCGCGAAGACATCCCTGGCAAAGCCACCGGCCGACTCGGCCGCGGCCGCCGCCCCCGCCCCCACCGGCGGGGACGACCCCGACGCCCTGCTGCGCCGCCTGCGGGAGCTCGGCGAACTGCACCAGGCGGGGATCCTGACCGCCGAGGAGTTCAGCGCGGCCAAGCAGGCCGTGCTGCGCCGGCTCTGACCGCTCCGACCGCCCTCCCACCGACCGCCGCTCGGCCCTCCGTCGCTCGGCTCTTCCGCCCCGCCGCTGCCCGGCCGCTGCTCCGCCGCTCGGCCCCTCCACACCTCGGCCGTAGCCTCCCTCCTCTCACCGAAACCTCACTCGGCTCTTATCCAACCCCCGAAAAGAGGCATCCCCTGCCCGATTCCGGGCAGATTTCTTGCAAACTGCCCCGCGTACCCGCAATATCAACGGGTGCTCGAACGCCGCGCGTCCCACGACGACCTCATCGACCATCTGGTCCGCAGCACCTCGCTCCAGCGAGGTGAGGCCGCCCGGGTGGTGCTCGACGTACTGGCGTACTTCGACGAGACGACCGAGGAGTTCGTCCGCCGCCGCCACCGGGAGATCCAGTCGGGCGGCGGCACGAACGCGGAGATCTTCGAGCGGATCGCGGCCGAGCTGCCGCACCGGGCGGTGGCGCCTCCGGAGCTCACGCTCCGGCAGCTGCGCCGGATCGTCTACGGCTGATCCGCGCCGGCCGACGTGCCCGGCCGGCGCTCCCGCCCGACGCACTCACCGGCCGGGCACACAACGTTCATCGCGAGGAGTAGGACCATATGTGCGGAATCGTCGGATACATCGGCAAGCGTGACGTGGCTCCGCTGCTGCTGGAGGGCCTGCAGCGGCTGGAGTACCGCGGGTACGACTCCGCCGGCCTGGTGATCACCGGAAAACCGGCCGCGGGCAAGACATCGGCCACGCTCAAGATGGTCAAGGCCAAGGGCCGCGTCCGCGATCTGGAGGCCCGGGTCCCCAAGCGCTTCGCGGGCACCACCGGCATCGCGCACACCCGCTGGGCCACCCACGGCGCCCCGAGCGACGAGAACGCCCATCCCCACATGGACCCCGAGGGCAAGGTCGCCATCGTCCACAACGGGATCATCGACAACGCCGACGAGCTCCGGACCAAGCTCGTGTCGGACGGCGTGGTGTTCCTCTCGGAGACCGACACCGAGGTCGTCACCCATCTCATCGCCCGCTCCCAGGCCCCCACGCTGGAGGAGAAGGTCCGGCAGGCCGTCCGCACGATCGAGGGCACGTACGGCATCGCCGTGATGCACGCCGACTTCCCGGACCGCATCGTCGTCGCCCGCAACGGCTCGCCGGTCGTGCTCGGGATCGGCGAGAAGGAGATGTTCGTCGCCTCCGACGTGGCCGCGCTGGTGTCCCACACGCGCCAGGTCGTCACGCTCGACGACGGTGAGATGGCGACGCTGAAGGCCGACGACTTCCGGACGTACACGACGGAGGGCTCCCGCACCTCGGCCACGCCGACCACCGTGGAGTGGGAGGCCGAGTCGTACGACATGGGCGGCCACGACACGTACATGCACAAGGAGATCTCGGAGCAGGCCGACGCCGTGGACCGGGTACTGCGCGGCCGGATCGACGACCGGTTCTCCACCGTGCACCTGGGCGGTCTCAACCTGGACGCCCGGGAGGCGCGCGGGGTGCGCCGGGTCAAGATCCTCGGCTGTGGCACCTCGTACCACGCGGGCCTGATCGGCGCGCAGCTGATCGAGGAGCTGGCGCGGATCCCCGCCGACGCCGAGCCGGCCTCCGAATTCCGCTACCGCAACCCGGTCGTGGACCCGGACACGCTCTACGTGGCGGTCTCGCAGTCCGGTGAGACGTACGATGTGCTCGCGGCGGTGCAGGAGCTGAAGCGCAAGGGCGCGCGGGTCCTGGGCGTGGTCAACGTCGTCGGCTCGGCGATCGCGCGGGAGACGGACGGCGGGGTGTACGTGCACGCGGGCCCGGAGGTCTGCGTGGTGTCCACCAAGTGCTTCACCAACACCGTGGTCTCGTTCGCGCTGCTGGCCCTGCACCTGGGGCGGATCCGCGACCTGTCGGTGGCGGACGGCAAGCGGATCATCGAGGGGCTGCGGAAGCTGCCCGCGCAGATCTCCGAGATCCTGGCGACGGAGGACGACATCGCGAAGCTGGCACAGGAGTACGCCGGCGCCAACTCGATGATGTTCATCGGCCGGGTGCGCGGCTATCCGGTAGCGCTGGAGGCGTCGCTGAAGCTGAAGGAGATCTCGTACATCCACGCGGAGGCGTACCCGGCCTCGGAGCTGAAGCACGGCCCCCTCGCGCTGATCGAGCCGGCGCTGCCGACCGTGGCGATCGTCCCGGACGACGAGCTGCTGGAGAAGAACCGCGCGGCGCTGGAGGAGATCAAGGCCCGCAGCGGCCCGATCCTGGCGGTGGCGCACGCGCCGCAGGAGAAGGCGGACCACACGATCGTGGTGCCGAAGAACGAGACCGAACTGGACTCGATCCTGATGGGCATCCCGCTCCAGCTCCTCGCCTACCACACGGCGTTGGCACTGGGCCGGGACATCGACAAGCCCCGCAACCTGGCGAAGTCCGTGACCGTCGAGTAGTCGAACAGTCGAGCAGCGGATCGCCGTCGGCCTTCCCGGTGGACATCCATCGGGAAGGCCGACGGCCGTTACGCCCCGGCTGTCACACGCAGGCCGTCACACACGCAGGCCGTCACGCCCCGGCCGTCACACCCTGGGCGGCGGCACGCCGGCGCGGCAGCGGCAGGGGCCAGTCGGCGAGCGCGGCGGTCGCCCCGTACCAGGAACAGAGCCCCGCCATGGCCGCGAACCAGCCACCCGCCCGGACGGCGCCCGCGCTGCCGGCGAACTGACCGACGGCGAGCAGCAGCAGGGCCACGGCGAACAGTCCGTACACACACTGGACGACGGGCCCGGCCGCCGCGGAACCGGCGGTCAGGCTGACCACCAGCAGCGCCCACAGGACCAGGAAGAGACCCGCCGCCTGCGCGGACATCTGGTGCCCCACGCCGGTGCCCCAGGTGAACCAGAAGGCGCCGAGCCCCGCGAAGGCCGTGCCCGCGAACGCGTCACCCGCGCGGAACTGGAACAGCCCCGCGACGAAGAGCCCGATCCCGCCGACGTACAGCGCGAGGGAGACCGCCGCGACCGCCGTCACACCGTGTATGACGCCGGTGTGACCGATTCCGAAGGCGAGCAGGGTCAGTCCGAGGGCGAGATGGCCGAGCACCCACGTCGATGTGGCGCTTCCCCCGGAGACGGCACGGTCCACGGCGGGCTCCCTTCCTGATGTGCGGTCACGTTGTGTCCCAGCGGCGGAGTTCCTACCCCCGGCGGGCGCGTGGTGCACCGCTCGCACGAGTGAATCCCCGCCGCTGACAATGGAGTTGACATGTACTCAGGAAACGAAGTCGGGCCGAGGAACCGGAGAAGCCGGACAGCGCGGCGTGCCGTGCGGGCCCTACGGAATCCCTACGGAATCCCTACGGGATCACTACGACGGGGCGCTGCGCGCGGCGTGCGAGGCGTCCGGCCACCGAGCCGAAGATGCGCCCGACGACGCCGCTCGTGGAGCCGACGACGATCGCGTCCGCCGAGTACTCCTGGCCGACCTCTTCGAGCTCGTGGCAGATGTCGCCGCCGCGCTCGACCAGGATCCAGGGCACCTCGGCGAGATAGTCGGCGCAGGCCAGTTCCAGGCCGAGAACCTCGGTGCGATGGTCGGGAACGTCGACGAACACCGGGGGCTCGCAGCCCGCCCAGACGGTGGTCGGCAGCCGGTTGGCGACATGGACGATGATCAGACCGGAGCCGAGGCGCTTCGCCATGCCGATGGCGTACGCCAGGGCCCGTTCACTGGAGGTCGAGCCGTCGAAGCCGACCACCACTCCGTGCCGGAAGGCGGGATCGCAGGAGGCACGCCTCTGCTCCGCCGCTCGCAGGCCCGACAGGGGGTCGGCTACCCGTTTGCGGTCTGCGGGTTCAGGGATTTCGTGACCGGCCATTGGTGTCTCGGCGAGGGAAGTCCTTTGATGAAGGAGGACAACTGGCGTGACGGGCGGAGCTGTGTCCGGGAATCATCTTCCCAAGCCCGTACCCCAAAGGGTACGGCGACACTCCTCTCATACCCAGAGACAGCTGCCCCACACGCGGCGTTCCAGGGAGCATGCACGAGGCCGCCCCGTATGGCAATGCCGGTTGGCAACTACAGCTGTCCCATGGCCGCCGCACGAGCCGCGCGACGGCTGCGCCGCCGCCCGCCGACTGTCGGCCGCCGGTCACGCGGCCGTCCCTCACCGGCCACTCGAAGCGCTTTGGCCACATGCGGCTCAGCGCCCCGCGCATGGAGGCGGAACAGCTGCGGGCGGAGCGGAGCCCGGCGCGAAAAGGGGCGCGAGCGGGCGGCCCGGCCAGGCGGCGCGCCGAAGGCCGCTCCGGCCGTCCCGAAGGCCGCGTCGAGGCCGCTCCCGGCCGAGCCCGGCTCCGGAAACCATGCCCGGGCGGCGAGGGGCGCGGGACGCGCCGGGGCGCGTAGTCCCGCTCCGGGACGACGCGTGACCCGGGCGCGAGCCCCGGCACGGGCCGTCCCAGGACCGCTCTCGGAGCCATCGCCGCGCGGGGCCGGGCGCGGGCGGAGGCCGGCAGGGCCTCTCCGCGGCCCTGGAAGCCCGGACCTCCCCTTCCCCTCCCCCGGAGCCCGGCGGGTGCCCGGAGGCCCGCCAGAGACTCCGCACGGGCCGCCCACGGCCCTCACGCCCTCACGGCCCCGCCGGCCGGCGGGGCACCGGCACCGGCACCGCCACCGCCACCGCCACCGCCACCGACGAATCCGCTGGCGCGTTGACCGGCTCGCGAAACCGCCCCCGGCCCGGAAAGGCACAGCGACGGCCGCACCCCGTCCCGGCCCCGTACGGACACCGGACACCGGACACCGGCCGACCCCGTACCGCCCCTCCGTTCCGCCGAAACGAACCGGCCCCTTGAACCGCCGATCATTGGTCCTGACCACTCGCCGAAGCCACTATGGCCCGGGATCTCGCCCCCACCTCGGGCACTGCGCTACACGCGGGCGCGCGATGGAGGGCGCGTATGCGTGGAACGTACGGAACGTCCGGAAGCCGGCGGTCGCAGAACCGGCCCTGGCCGGACCCGGCCAGACCCAGGGCGCGCTCCGGGGCGCGCATACGGCAAAGTAGTGCGCCGGGGGATTTTGAGCGTCACACAAACGCACCCATCACTTTTCAGCCAACTTCCCTCGGGGGGAGAACCGTTGGTGAAATGGCCTGTCAACCCCCTTGCCACCAGGGAAGAAAGGACCAATACGGCCGTCCGCACCCTACGGGGACGGGCCATGCCTGCGAGGCCCACTTCCACTCGGGGCCCACGAGTGGAACGCTTCGTGATCGAATGCTTCGCGCCAAGTTGCCTTGTCGACATAGCGGCGGATGGAGAACTTGTCACGCCGACACCACGGAACACAGTAGATTCGATCATGAGTATCGAAGGCTGGGGACCCGTGCAAAACCGAGGGGAATCGTGCAGGAGCGAGAGGCCCGACAAGAACGGGGAGACGAGAACACCGAGGGGGGCTTAGCGCCATGAGCCAGGACTCCACTGCCGCACCGGAGTCAGGACGGAAACTGTCCGGGCGTCGCCGCCGGGAAGTTGTCGCCGTGCTGCTCTTCAGCGGCGGCCCCATCTTCGAGAGCTCCATCCCGCTCTCCGTGTTCGGAATCGACCGCCAGGACGCCGGGGTTCCCCGCTACCGCCTGCTCGTCTGCGCCGGGGAGGACGGACCGCTGCGTACCACCGGCGGGCTCGAACTCAGCGCGCCGTACGGGCTGGAGGCGATCAGCAGGGCGGGCACGGTGGTCGTACCGGCGTGGCGGTCGATCACATCACCACCACCACCGGAGGCGCTGGACGCTCTGCGCCGGGCGCATGAGGAGGGCGCGAGGATCGTCGGGCTGTGCACCGGCGCGTTCGTGCTCGCCGCGGCCGGCCTGCTCGACGGCCGGCCGGCCACCACCCACTGGATGTACGCGCCGACGCTGGCCAAGCGCTATCCGTCCGTCCACGTGGATCCGAGGGAGCTCTTCGTCGACGACGGCGATGTGCTCACCTCGGCAGGCACAGCGGCCGGAATCGATCTGTGCCTGCATATAGTCCGGACGGACCACGGCGCGGAGGCCGCGGGCGCGCTCGCCCGCAGGCTGGTCGTACCACCGCGCCGCAGCGGCGGACAGGAGCGCTATCTGGACAGGTCTTTACCAGAGGAAATCGGCTCCGACCCGCTCGCGGAGGTCGTGGCCTGGGCGCTGGAGCATCTGCACGAGCAGTTCGACGTGGAGACGCTGGCGGCCCGCGCGTACATGAGCCGTCGCACCTTCGACCGGCGGTTCAGGTCGCTCACCGGGAGCGCGCCGCTCCAGTGGCTGATCACCCAGCGGGTGCTCCAGGCACAGCGGCTGCTGGAGACCTCCGACTACTCGGTGGACGAGGTCGCGGGCCGCTGCGGCTTCCGCTCACCGGTGGCGCTGCGCGGGCACTTCCGGCGGCAGCTCGGGTCCTCGCCCGCGGCGTACAGGTCCGCCTACCGGGCCCGGCGCCCGCAGGGGGACCCGATGCCACCGGGGGTGATGGAGTCGGTCGTACCGGCCCAGGCGTCCGTGCACTCCCGGCGGACGGCGGCGGCCTCCAGCCCGTCCGGCGGGGCCTCGGCCTCGTCGACGGTGCCGGACCACGGCAAGCTGGGGACCGACATGTACGCGACAGGTCCCGGCCGTCCTGGCCTGCCCGGTCAACGGAGCGCCCCGTAGGGTAAGCCGTATGAACGATCGAATGGTGTGGATCGACTGTGAGATGACCGGGCTCTCGCTGACGGACGACGCGCTCATCGAGGTGGCCGCGCTGGTCACCGACTCGGAGCTGAACGTGCTCGGCGAGGGCGTGGACATCGTGATCCGCCCGCCGGACGCGGCGCTGGCGACGATGCCCGAGGTGGTGCGGCAGATGCACACCGCCTCGGGCCTCCTCGACGAGCTGGCCGGCGGCACCACCCTGGCCCTCGCCGAGGAGCAGCTCCTGACATACGTACGTGAGCACGTCAAGGAGCCCGGCAAGGCGCCGCTGTGCGGCAACACGGTCGGTACGGACCGCGGCTTCCTGCTCCGGGACATGCCGGAGCTGGAGGCGCACCTCCACTACCGCATCGTCGACGTCTCCTCGATCAAGGAGCTGGCCCGCCGCTGGTACCCGCGGGCCTACTACAACAGCCCGGAGAAGAGCGGCAACCACCGCGCGCTGGCGGACATCCGCGAGTCCATCGCGGAGCTGCGCTACTACCGGGAGGCGGTCTTCGTCCCCCAGCCGGGCCCGGACTCGGACGCGGCCCGGCAGATCGCGGCGAAGCACGTCCTGCGCGCGGAATGAGCCCGGCGCGGGCGCGGAGCGGGTACGGGAACGGCCCCGCCCGCGCCGCCTCCCCCGAGGCCGCCCGGCCCCCGCACCGCCCCGGGTAACGGGGGAGCGAGCACCCTCGCGGACCCTGTACACTTTTTCTCGGCCGGTCGGAAGAAGGACCGGTCGTGGTGGGTATAGCTCAGCTGGTAGAGCACCTGGTTGTGGTCCAGGATGTCGCGGGTTCGAGTCCCGTTACTCACCCTTGGTGATCGCCCCCGTGGCCGCGAGAGCGGCACGGGGGCGATCGCGTTCCCGGGCACCACGGGCCGCCGGCCGACGGCCGCCCCGCCTCGGTTGCCGACGGGGCCGTCCCCGGACCGACGGCCGCCTTCGCCCTCGTACTCGTACGCTCTCTTGCGTCAGCCGTTGCGTCGATCGCGCCTCCGGACACACCAGCCCGGCCCACGGCACCGCCGGAAGTCGGCACGCCGGGCACAGGGGCACAGCGGGGAGGCCGTCGGCGGGGCCGCCCACACCCCGGGCCCGGCGCTCCGGGCGTCAGGACGGCTCCCGTATCCGGACGGCTCCCGCGTCAGGACGACTCCCGTACCACCAGTTCCGTCGGGAGCACCAGGCTCCGCCGGGCCGGCTCGGCCGCTTCCGCGCGGGCGGCGATGTCCGCGAGGACCAGCTGGGCCATCGCGCGGCCCATGTCCTCTATCGGCTGGCGGACGCTGGTCAGCGGCGGGTCCATGTGGTGCGCTATCGCCGAATCGTCGAAGCCGACCAGCGCCACGTCGTCCGGGACGCGGCGGCCCGCCGCGCGGAGGGTCTGGCGGGCGCCCGCCGCCATGACGTCGGAGGCGGCGAAGACGGCGTCCACGTCCGGCCGGCGGTCCAGGAGGTCGCGCATGGCGCGGCGGCCGCCCTCCTCGGTGAAGTCGGCGATCTCCGTCAGGGAGTCGTCCGGGGCGCGGCCCGCCTCGGCGAGGGCCCGGCGGTAGCCGTCGAGACGGCAGGCGGCCCCGTAGACGTCCAGCCGGCCGGTGATCGTGGCGATCGCCGTACGGCCCCGGGCGAGCAGGTGCGCGACCGCCGTACGGGCGCCCTCCGCGTTGTCGGAGTCGACCGAGAGCAGGGGTTCGGCCGCCGAGCGGCGGCCGCTGATGACCGTGGGGATGCCGAGCTGGGTCAGCAGTTCGGGCAGCGGGTCGTCGGCGTGGACCGAGACCAGCAGCACCCCGTCCGCGCGGTGCGCGGCCAGGTACTGGGCCAGCCGGCGGCGTTCGCGCTCGCCGCCCGCGAAGGTGAGCAGCAGTTGCATCCCGCTGTCCGACAGCGCCGCCCCGACGCCCCGGACGATGTCGGAGAAGTACGGTTCCGCGAAGAACCGCGTCTCGGACTCCGGCACCACCAGGGCGATCGCGTCGGCACGGTTGGCGGCGAGCGCGCGGGCCGCCCGGTTGGGTACGTACCCCAGTTCGGCCACCGCCGCCTCGACCGCCGCCCGGGTCGCCGCGCTCACCCGGGGCGAGCCGTTGATCACCCGGGAGACCGTGCCCCGGCCGACGCCCGCCCGGGCGGCCACCTCTTCGAGCGTGGGCAGCTTCCCGCCGCGCGGACGCAGTCCTCGCGTCACCATCCCTACCTCCCCCATCACACTCGCGGACCGTGTCGTACGGGCACGGCGCCACGCGACCGGATCCGGCCACACGGACGAGCTTATTCCGCTCTCTCCGTGCGCCGTTCACCCTCCACCGTCGACGCACAGTCGTAAATCCAACAAACAGATAACCGACTCTTCTCCGGCCTGTCAGGTCCCTTGACACCCCATCAGCGACCGGCGACCCTTCAAGACATCACTTATGGGAGCGCTCCCACCGGTAGTTACCCCTACATGCCCCGCACACTTCCCGACCGTACTGTCCCCTGATCAACGACAGGGAAAACGGCCGCAGTTGGCCGAAGCGGTACGTCGGTGCCTCAGGAGGTCGTCATGCGCACACGTATCCGTTCGCCACGCCGGGTGGCGGTCCTCGCGACCGTCGCCGCGCTCGGGGCCGGCCTGCTGGCCGGCTGCGCCGACGACGGCGATTCCTCGGGCCCCTCCGGCGGCACCGACGCAGGCGGCAAGACGAAGATCACGGTCGGCGTCTTCGGTGCCTTCGGCCTCAAGGAGGCCGGCCTTTACGACGAGTACATGAAGCTGCACAAGAACATCGTCATCGAGCAGACGTCCATCGAGCGCAGTGAGAACTACCGCCCCCAGTTGCTCACCCACCTCGCCAGTGGCAGCGGGCTGGCCGACATCCAGGCCATCGAGGTCAACTACGTCGCCGAGATCACCGAGACCCAGGGGGACAAGCTGGTCGACCTCGGCAAGGCCGAGGGGGTGAAGAAGGACAACTTCCTGCCGTGGAAGTGGGCGCAGGGCACCACCAAGGCCGGCAAGACCGTCGGGCTCGGCACCGACGTCGGCCCCACCGGTATCTGTTACCGCAAGGACTACTTCGAGCAGGCCGGACTGCCCACCGACCGGGAGGCCGTCGGCAAGCTGTGGGCCGGCGACTGGCAGAAGTACCTGGAGGTGGGCAAGCAGTTCAAGTCAAAGAACGTCAAGGGCGCCACCTTCGTGGACGCGGCGTCCGGTGTGATGAACGCGATGCTGGGCAGTAGCGCCGAGCGCTTCTACGACAAGGACGGCAAGCTCGTCTACAAGACGAACCCGGCCGTGCGCGACGCCTGGGACACCGCCGCGGCCTTCTCCGAGGCCGGACTGACCAGCAAGGTCCAGCAGTTCACCCCGCCTTGGGACCAGGCGTTCGCCAACGGCCGCTTCGCCACCGTCACCTGCCCGCCCTGGATGCTCGGCTACATCCAGGACAAGGCCGGCGACGCGGGCAAGGACAAGTGGGACGTCGCCCCCGCACCCAAGCCCGGCAACTGGGGCGGCTCCTTCCTCTCCGTGCCCGAGGCGGGCAAGAACAAGGAGGAGGCCACCAAGCTGGCGGTCTGGCTGACCGCCCCCGAGCAGCAGGCCAAGCTGTTCGAGAAGCGCGGCAGCTTCCCCAGCGCGCAGGCCGTCTACTCGCTGCCCCAGGTCTCCGGCGCCAAGCACCCGTACTTCGCGAACGCGCCGATCGGGCAGATCTTCACCGACGCGGCCAAGGGAGTGCCGGTCCAGCCCGTCGGCCCCGGCGACCTGGTGATCTCGCAGAACATCAGCGACGTCGGCATGCTCCAGGTGGACCAGAAGGGCGTCTCCTCCGAGGACGGCTGGAAGGCCGCGACCAAGGCCATCGACAACGCGCTGGACAAGTGACCGATGACCAGCAGTGACGCACGTATCGCCGCGCCCGCCCGGAAGGGGGGCGCGGCCCTCCCCCGGGCCGGGGGCCCGGCCGGGGGCGGCGCGGCGCCCGGCGGCGCCCCCGACCCGCGCGAGGACCGCCGCCGGGCCCGGCGCAGCCGCTGGTACCGCCGCGACGTGCGGTGGAGCCCCTACGCCTTCATCGCGCCGTTCTTCGTCTTCTTCCTGGCCTTCGGCCTCTTCCCGCTGCTCTACACCGGCTGGGCCTCGCTGCACCGGGTGGAGCTGACGGCCCCCACGGACATGGAGTGGGTGGGCCTGAAGAACTTCGCCCGGCTGATGGGTGACGACTTCTTCTGGAACGCGCTGAAGAACACCCTCACCATCGGGCTGCTGTCCACCGTGCCCCAGTTGCTGATCGCGCTGGGTGTGGCGCACCTGCTCAACTACAAGCTGCGCGGCTCGATGTTCTTCCGGGTCGCCGTGCTCACGCCGTACGCCACCTCGGTGGCCGCGGCGGCCCTGGTCTTCGTGCTCCTGTTCGGCCGTGACTACGGGATGATCAACTGGGCGCTGGGGCTCGTGGGCATCGATCCCGTCGACTGGCAGAACGGCACCCTGAGTTCGCAGATCGCCGTCTCGACGATCGTCATCTGGCGCTGGACCGGCTACAACGCGCTGATCTACCTGGCGGCGATGCAGGCGATCCCGGCAGATCTGTACGAGTCGGCGGCGCTGGACGGGGCGTCACGCTGGCAGCAGTTCGTCCATGTGACGATCCCGTCGCTGCGGCCCACGATCCTGTTCACGGTGGTGGTCTCGACCATTGGCGCCACCCAGCTCTTCGGAGAACCGCTGCTGTTCAACGGCAACGCGGGCGCGACGGGCGGCGGGGACCACCAGTTCCAGACGCTCGGGCTCTACCTGTACGAGCAGGGCTGGGTGAACCTGCACCTCGGCCGGGCCTCCGCGATCGCCTGGACCATGTTCCTGATCCTGCTGATCATCGGCGCGGTGAACTGGCTCGTCGGCCGCCGTCTCCGCAAGAACGCGTAAGGAGCGCTGAGGAGAGATGGCGACGACTTCACACTCCGCCGCACTCGCCGAAACCGGGACCACCGGGGCTCAGGGGCCCGTCGGGAAGTCCGGCGGCGGGAAGAAGAAGGGAGCCGGCCGGCAGTTGCACGCCGGGCGGTTCACCTACGCCGTGCTGATCGTCTTCACGATCGGTTCCCTGTTCCCGCTGGTCTGGACGGCGATAGCGGCCTCCCGGAACAACACCAGGCTGGCCCAGACCCCGCCGCCGTTCTGGTTCGGCGGAAACCTCTTCAAGAACCTCGAGATCGCCTGGACCGACGCCAACATGGGCAGCGCGCTGCTCAACACGACGATCGTCGCCGGGTCGATCGCCCTGGGCACGGTGCTGTTCTCGACCCTGGCCGGCTTCGCCTTCGCCAAGCTGCGCTTCCGGTTCAAGAACCTGCTGTTGCTGCTGGTGATCGGCACGATGATGGTGCCGCCGCAGCTCAGCGTCGTACCGCTGTACATGCTGGTCGCCGAACTGGAGTGGACCGACCAGCTCCAGGCCGTCATCCTGCCCACCCTGGTCAGCGCGTTCGGTGTGTTCTTCATGCGCCAGTACCTGATCGGGGCGCTGCCCTCCGAGCTGGTCGAGGCGGCCCGGGTGGACGGCGCGAGCAGTCTGCGCGTCGTCTGGCACGTGGTGTTCCCGGCGGCGCGGCCCGCGATGGCCGTGCTGGGCATGCTCACGTTCGTGATGGCCTGGAACGACTTCTTCTGGCCGATCATCGCGCTCACCCAGAACGGCAGCCCCACCGTGCAGGTGGCGCTCACCGGCCTCGGCCGCGGTTACATCCCGGACCAGTCGGTGATCATGGCCGGAGCGCTGCTGGGCACGCTGCCCCTGCTGATCGCGTTCGTACTGTTCGGCAAGCACATCGTGGGCGGCATCATGCAGGGCGCGGTCAAGGGCTGATCCCATGGCCGCCGAAGGGCTCGGTCCGGGCCCGTAACGCCGGGCCGGGCCCGCGACCCCGGGCCGGGCCCATAAGCCCGGGCCGGTCGTACGCCTGGTCGGGCCCGTAGCCGCACGGGCGCTCTCGGGCAGCGGCCGGCCGAGGGCCCGGCCCACCCCCCGGCCGGGCGCCGCGCCCCTCGCCACCGTCGCACCACCCCACCCCCCATCCCTACGGTCAACAGGAGCTGCACCATGTCCGACACCTTTCCGCCCGGCTTCCTGTGGGGCACCGCGACCGCCGCGTACCAGATCGAGGGCGCGGTACGGGAGAACGGCCGTACCCCCTCCATCTGGGACGTCTTCAGCCATACACCGGGAAAAACCGAGAACGGCGACACCGGTGACACCGCCGTCGACCACTTCCACCGCCGCGCCGAGGACGTCCGGCTGATGGCCGACCTCGACGTGAACGCCTACCGGTTCTCCGTCTCCTGGCCCCGCGTCCAGCCCACCGGCCGGGGACCGGCCGTCCAGCGCGGCCTCGACTTCTACCGCGAACTCGTCGACGACCTCCTCGACCACGGCATCGAGCCCGTCCTCACCCTCTACCACTGGGACCTCCCCCAGGAGCTGGAGTCCGCGGGCGGCTGGCCGGCCCGCGAGACCGCCCAGCGCTTCGCGGAGTACGCGCGGCTGGTCGGCGAGGCACTGGGCGACCGCGTGACGCGCTGGACCACCCTCAACGAGCCGTGGTGCAGCGCCT
The DNA here is from genome assembly GCF_000719775.1 of Streptomyces sp. NRRL F-5135. Taxonomy (GTDB): domain Bacteria; phylum Actinomycetota; class Actinomycetes; order Streptomycetales; family Streptomycetaceae; genus Streptomyces; species Streptomyces hebeiensis. The sequence continues at coordinate 238,922 of NZ_JOHR01000009.1, forward strand.
TCCTGGGCTACGCCTCCGGGGTGCACGCCCCCGGCCGTACGGACCCGGTCGCCGCCCTGCGCGCCGCCCACCACCTCAACCTCGGCCACGGTCTGGCCACACAGGCGCTGCGCTCCGTGCTCCCGGCGCGCGGCCAGGTGTCGGTGAGCCTGAACCCGTCCGCCGTGCGCACCCTGACCAACTCGCCGGAGGACCTGGACGCCAAGCGGCGCGTCGACGCCCTGTCGAGCCGGATCTTCACCGGCCCGATGCTGACCGGCGCGTACCCCAAGGACCTCTTCGCGGACACCGCCCGCCTCACCGACTGGTCCTTCGTACAGGACGGCGACACGGCCACGATCCGCCAGCCGCTGGACTCGCTGGGCATCAACTACTACCAGCCGACCGTGGTCTCGGCCGCGACCGGCGAGGCCGGCGCCCGGCACGACGGCAGCGACGGCCACGGCGCCAGCGAGCACTCCCCCTGGCCCGGCGCCGACTCGCACGTCGCCTTCCACCCGGCGCCGGGCGAACTCACCGACATGGGGTGGTCGGTGGATCCGAGCGGGCTGTACGACCTGCTCATGCGGTACACGCGCGAGGCGCCCGGCCTGCCGTTGATGATCACCGAGAACGGTGCCGCGTACCCGGACAAGCCGGCCGCCGACGGCTCGGTCCACGACCCGGACCGGATCCGCTACCTGCACGGCCACGTCTCGGCGGTACGGCGCGCGATCACGGACGGGGCCGACGTCCGGGGCTACTTCCTCTGGTCGCTGCTCGACAACTTCGAGTGGGCGTACGGCTACGGCAAGCGCTTCGGCGCGGTGCACGTGGACTACGAGACGCTGCGCCGCACACCGAAGTCGAGTGCGCTGTGGTACGCGCGGCTGGCCGGTACGGGAGTGATCCCCGAGGTGCCGATCGGCTGAGCCGATCACCTGATCGCCTGGACGGATCGCGAGCGGGGCACTGGTGCCGGGGAGGCACAGGTGCCGGGAGGGGCACAAGGTCGGGCCGGGGAGGGGAGGGCCGGGCCGGGTGTCCCGCGCGAAGCGGGCCGTTCAGGAGAGCTTCCGCCCCGGCCGGGTGGGGGGAATGTGAGACCGGCCGGGACGGAAGCGAGGGGCCGAGCGAGCAGCCCGTGTGACCTCACGTTAGCCCTTCCGACCCGGGCCGCACTCGGACAAAGCGGCTGTTCCGGGCGGGAGTTGATGTTCTTATGGCGGCCTTAAGGAGCCCATCGGAATCGTTTAATGAACGCCCGCCGACGGCCCCGCCGCAGCCGGTGGCCGGGCCTTCCGTCCGGGCCGCGCCACCCGTCGAGCCCGATCCAGATCCGTACCTCGGTGCCCCCGAGCACCGAACGCCCGATCCGTACGTCCCCGCCGGTCGACTCGGCCACCCGGCGCACGATGTCGAGGCCGAGCCCGGTCGACCCCTCCTTGTCACCGCTGTTGCCGCGCTCCAGCGCGGCACGTGGGTCGGCGATGCCGCCGCCCGCGTCCGAGACCAGCACGATCACCGCGTCCTCGGCGTTGTGCACGTCGACGGAGAAAGCCGTGCCCTCCGGTGTGTGGCGGAAAACATTGCCGAGCAACGCGTCGAGCGCGGCGGCCAGTTCGGCCCGGGCGACCGGAATGCGCACCGGCCGGCCGACGCCCGCGACACGTACCGTACGGCCCTCGTCCTCGGCCAGCGCGGACCAGAAGTCCATCCGCTCCCGGACCACCTCCGAGACGTCGCAGCCGGCGCCCGGGCCGGGCGCGGCCGTCTGGGGCTTGGCCTCCCGGGCGGTGCGGATGATCGTGTCGACCTCCCGCTCCAGCTGCTCGACGGCGGCCCTGGTCTGCTCGGCGGCCGGGCCGTCGCCGAGCGAGGCGGCGTTGAGCCGCAGCACGGTGAGCGGGGTGCGCAGGCGGTGCGACAGGTCCGCGGCGAGTTCGCGTTCGTTCGCGAGAAGCTGGACGACCTGGTCGGCCATGGAGTTGAACGCGACCGCCGCGGAACGCAGTTCGGCGGGGCCCTCCTCGGGCACCCGGACACCGAGCTTGCCCTCGCCGAGGGCGTGCGCGGCGCCCGCGAGCCGCTGGGCCGGCTCGACCATCCGTACGCCGAGCCGGTCGGCGACGGCGACCGAACCGACGACCAGCGCCACCCCGACGCCCGCGAGCACCAGCCAGGCGGTGGTGACGCCGTTGGTGACCTCGTTCTCGGGTACGAACATCTCCACGACGGCGATCCGGCCGGAGCCGAGCGCCGTCGGCTGGAGCACCGCGGAACCGCCCGCCACCTCGGCCAGCGAGGCCCGGCCCAGCCGCTGCACGTCGCGCACGTCCCGCTCGGCCGCCCGGCCGCGGCCGATGTGGAGGGACGGGCCGGCCCGGTCGTCGAGCCGGTCGTCCGGTCCGTCGCCCTCCCCGCCGCCCTCCCCGTCGCCCGGCCCGTCGGCGGCCGGGAGGTGCACCGCCATCCGCCCGGCGGAACCCGTGGAGGCGATGGCCCGTTCCAGCTCGTCGCGGTCGGTGGTGATGGAGAGGGTGGGACCGATGGCGGCGGCCTGGCGCTCGGCGTTGGTGAGGGCCCGGTCCCTGGCCATCTCCTTGACGACGAGACCGAGGGGGAAGGCGAAGGCCACGACGACCATGACGGTGGCCGCCAGGGCCACCTTGACCACGGCCCATCTCATACGGCGGGCCCGCCGGCCGGAGGCGGGAACGGGGACGGAGGCGGGAACGGCGCCGGGGGCGGGGACTGCCCCGCGGGCGGCTCCGGCGGGGGCGGCTCCAGCTTCACCCCGACCCCGCGCAGCGTGTGCAGGTAGCGCGGACTGGCCGCCGTCTCCCCGAGCTTGCGCCGCAGCCAGGACAGGTGGACGTCGATGGTCTGGTCGTCACCGTACGACTGCTGCCACACCTCGGCGAGCAGTTCCTTGCGCGGTACGACGACGCCGGGCCGCCCCGCCAGGAAGGCCAGCAGGTCGAACTCGCGCCGGGTCAGCTCCAGTGCCACGCCGTCCAGTTCGGCCTGGCGGCGCAGCGGGTCGACGGCGAGTCCGCCGACCCGGATGACGCGTGCGTGCGAGGCGCTCTCGGCGGCGCCGCGTGCCCGCCGCAGGACCGCCGCCATCCTGGCCGACAGGTGTTCCACCGAGAACGGCTTGACCAGGTAGTCGTCCGCCCCGTCGTTGAGCAGCCGTACGATCTCCGTCTCGTCGTCCCGCGCGGTGGCGATGATCACGGGCACGTCCGTGATGCCGCGCAGCATCTTCAGCGCCTCCGCCCCGTCCAGATCGGGCAGCCCGAGGTCGAGGATCACCACGTCGAACGGGACGTGCGCGACCTCGCGCAGGGCCTCCAGGGCGGTGCCGACACTCCGTACGGTGTGCGACGCCTCGGTCAAGTGCCTGATGAGGGCGGAGCGCACGAACTGGTCGTCCTCGACCACGAGCACACTGGGCATGGGCGGCACCGTACGCCATCCGGCCGGTCCGCGGGGTCCGTGGGACAGCGGAGGCGCGAGTGGTGCACTATGGCCCCGATGCGCACTGGACTCGTACACGCTCTGGCATGGACGCTCGCCACGGGCGCGGCGGTCACGCTGTCGTGGTGGGGGGTCCACACGGTGATGTCCGGCACGGCCTACGATCCGCCGCGCGCGCTTCCGCTCCCGTCGGCGGCCGAGGTGAGCCCCATGGCCTCCTCGACGCACCGCCCGGAGAGCCCGGCACCGACCGCGCGCCCGCCGGGCCCCTCGGCGTCCGCGGACGACCGGCGGAACGACGACGCCGACAACCGCCCGCCCCGCTCACCGAGTTCGTCGGCGCGGGCGTCGGAGAACCCGCCGCGCGACCGCCCGGACGAGGAGCCGGGCGCGGCCTCCGCGCAGGGCGGCGCCGACGGCGAGGTGAAGAGCTACGAGGTCGAGGGCGGGCGGGTCGTCTTCGACATCGGGGAGACGTCGGCGGAACTGGTCTCGGCGACGCCGGAGGCGGGCTGGCAGATGCAGGTGTGGACCCAACCGGCCTGGATCCGGGTGACGTTCACCCGGGACGGCCGGGAGGTGTCGGTGTTCTGCACGTGGAACGGGCATCCGCCGATGGTGCAGTTCGACGAGCGCTGAGCCCGGCGTCCCCGCGCCCGGCACCGTCACGTTCCGGCGTCCCCGCGCCCGGCGTCGTCACGTTCCGGCGGCTTCGTCCTCCGCGAGCAACGCGTGCAAGCGTCGCAGGACGTCGAGCTGGGCCTCGTTGTAGAACTCGACCAATGACTGCACGACAACCGACTGGGTGACCGCCCCACTCCGACGGGAGGAAGCCTCCAGGTCACTCAGGATCGGATGGTCCTCCCGCTGTTTGCGGACTTCGGGCGCGAGGCGTCGCGCGAGCTGCCGCCGCACGTCCTCGGGCGCGTCCGCGGGGAGGGTCTCGAACCGCGCGCCCACATCGCTGCGAGGCTCCGAGAACTGCTTCTGGAGCGCGGACATCGCCGAGGGGGTGAGAATGCTGGAGTACGCCACCAAGAAGGATCGCTGTCCCTCCGGCAGGTCGTCGGCGAGTGCCTCGAAGTCCGCCGGCAGGTCGATCGAGCCCCGGTTGTCCAGGATCGCCGCCAGTTCCCGTCGCGTCCGCTGCTGGCGTTCGATGCTCGCCGCGAGTTCCGCGTCCAGGGCGCGCAGGATTTCCTCCGCCCTCTCGTCGGCGGCCTCGACCGTGGGGACGTCGGACAGCGGCAGGCCGAGGCCGACCAGCCTGCGGATGCGCAGCAGGCGGACCAGGTGCGTGACGCCGTACCGCTTGTAGCCGTTGGCCGCTCGTTCCGGCTCGTCCAGCAAGCCGATCTTGTGATAGTGCCGGACGGTTTTCAGTGTCGTGCCGGCGAGTTCGGCCAGCTCACTCGTGCTCCACGCCACCGGCGGGCCCTTTCCTGGGGGTGCTCCGTTCCTCATCACCGCCGGTGTCCCGCCGCCGGTCGGCCGGCGGGCTCGGCTCCGCGAAGGGGATCCATTCAAGACCATGCCCCTGGGGCATGGTCAACCCGCGACCTCTTACCCGGGCGGGACCGTGTTGACCATGCCCTCGGGGCACGGAGTGAGATGGCGACGACCACAGCCGTGAGACGGGGATGGGGAGACGTGACATGAAACGACAACACGGTATTGGCCGGAGCTCGGTCCTGGCGGTCGTCCTCGGCCTCGGCGGCTCGCTGCTCGCGGCACCCGCCGTGGCGGACGGGCCGCGGGCACCGCAGGTGCGGTGGGGCGCCTGTCCCGAGGACGTGGTGGCCGAAGCCGCTCCGACGACGCTGCAGTGCGGCACCGTGTCCGTGCCGGTGGACTACGCCGACCCCGGGGGCGCCCGGATCGACCTCATGATCTCCCGGCTGGCCCGCACGGACCCGGACAAGCGGCGCGGCATACTCATGCTCAACCCCGGCGGCCCCGGCGGGTCGGGGCTGGCGCTGTCGGCGCAGCTGGTGTCCCTGGGCCTGCCCAGCAGCGTCACCGACAGGTACGACGTGATCGGGATGGACACCCGCGGCATCGGGCACTCGGCACCGGTGAGCTGCGGGTTCACGGACGACAGCCCCTACATCGCCAACGTTCCGCCCTACGCGGTCGACGACGCGGCGGTCACCGCGCGGGCGAAGGTCGCCGAGCAGGTGGCCGAGCAGTGCGCGCGCAATGACCACGACGGCCGGCTGCGCCGGATGACGACGGCGAACACCGCCCGCGACCTGGACCGGATCCGGGCCGCGCTCGGCGAGGAGAAGACCAGTTACCTGGGCTACTCCTACGGCACGGCACTGGGCGCCGCCTACGCGTCGATGTTCCCCGGGCGCTCCGACCGGATCGTGCTCGACAGCAACATCGGTGACACCCACCTCGACCGCGACGGCATGCGCCGCTACGCCCTGGGGGTGGAGCAGACGTTCCCGGAATTCGCGAAGTGGGCGGCCGCACGGCACGACGACTATGGCCTGGGCCGCACTCCCGCGGAGGTCCGCGCGACCTACTTCGCCCTCGCCGAGCGGCTCGACAAGGCTCCGACGGAGGGCTTCGACGGCGGCCTGTTCCGCCAGCTCACTTTCGCCTTCCTGTTCAACGAGGCGCAGTACCCCAAGCTGGCCGAGCAGTGGCGGGCGCTGAACAGCGGCGACGACGCGGCGCTGCGCCGCCTGCGGTCGGAGAACGCCACGGCGAGCGGGGCGCCGTCACCGGCAGACAACCCCTTGTCGGTGTTCGCGTCCGTGACCTGCAACGACGTCGAGTGGCCCGAGGACGTCGACACCTATCGGCGGGGTGTCGCCGAGGACCGCGAGCGCTACCCCCTGTTCGGCGCCGCCGCCGCCAACATCACGCCCTGCGCCTTCTGGACGAAGGCCGAGCGACCGGTCGCGATCAACGACGACGGACCGCGGAACGTGCTGATCGTGCAGAACCTGCGCGACCCGGCGACACCGCACGAGGGCGGGAAGCTGCTGCGCCAGAAGTTCACGGACCGGTCCCGGCTGCTCAGCGTCGACGCCAGCGGACACGGCGCCTACGTCATCAGCGGCAACCCCTGCGCGTTGAACACCACCACGCGCTTCCTCGTCGAGGGCAAGATGCCCGGAAAGGACACGCTCTGCCCCGCGTCCTGACCAGCTGACCAGCTGACCGGCCGGCGGAGCGGACGGTGCACCATGTCCGCTCCGCCGAACGTATCCGGCTCAGGGACCCCTCAGTCGAACGCGCCGGCCGGGGGCGCGGGGGACGCCTTCGCGGTCGCGTCCCGTACGGCGACGGCGCCTCCGGTGAAGTCGGCGAGCGCCCGGCCGTGTTCGACGCGGCCCGGGTGCGGATCGCTCGCGACGCGGCGGGTGAGCTCGGCCACGGGCAGCTCCCGGTCCGAGGCGACCAGCACCGCGTTGCCGAAGCGCCGGCCGCGCAGCACGGCCGGGTCGGCGACGAGCGCGAGCCGTTCGAAGGCGGTGCCCGCGGTGGCGACCTGTCCGCGCAGGTGGCCGAGCGGCGGCCCGTCGGCCAGGTTGGCGGCGTACCAGCCGTCCGGGGCCAGGGCCCGTCGTACGTCGTCCAGGAATTCGGCGCTGGTGAGGTGCGCGGGGGTGCGGGCGCCGTCGAAGACGTCGGCGATCACCAGGTCCGCCCAGCCGTCCGGCACCTTGGCCAGCCCGGCGCGGGCATCGGTGGACCGGACGCGGATGCGCGCGTCGGCGGCCGGGGGCAGCCACTCCCGTACGAACCGGACGAGCCCCGCGTCCACCTCCACCACCTGCTGGGTCGAACGGGGCCGGGTGGCCGCGACGTACCGGGCCAGGGTGAACGCCCCGCCGCCGAGGTGGACGACGCGCAGCGGACGGCGGGCGGGGGCCAACAGGTCGACGACATGGCCGAGCCGGCGCTGGTAGGCGAACGAGAGGTGGGCGGGGTCGTCGAGGTCGACGTGCGACTGCGGCGCCCCGTCGACGAGCAGCGTCCAGGCCCGGCGCCGGTCGGGGTCGGGTATGAGCTGGGCGACGCCGGTGTCGACGTCCTGGGCCGCGGTGGGGGCGGCGCGGCGGGTGTTCTTGGCCACGGTGCCATTATCCGGGGGCGGGAGCCGTGCCCGGCGCGGGCGGTTCCCGTCCCGGCCTCCCGACACCGGTCTCCCGGCACCGGTTCCTCACCTCGGTTCCGGCGTCGGTCCCGGTACCGGCCCCCTACCGGCGGCCCTCATGGCCCCCGTCCGCCGCCTCGATCAGCCTCGCCGCCTCCCCCAGCGCCTTCCTCAGCATCGCCGGATCCGTCACCTTCCCCGCCGTCTCGGGCGGCAGCAACCAGCACGAGCGCACCCACAGGCCCCGGCCGTTCATCCGGGTACAAGCGCTGCCCGGGAGGTCCCAGGCGGCCGCCGTGCCCGGGGGAACCAGGAAGCCGACGGTGTCACAGAGGTCGTCGAGCAGGACGGGGCCGACCTCGGGGGCGGCGGCGCGGCGGAGGATGTCGACGGCCTCCAGGCCCTGCCGGACGGGAACGGTCACCAGATCACAGGGCTCCTCGTCGTCCGCCCGCGCGGGACCCGCCTCCCGGCCCGGCGCGTGCCGGTCCGCCGTCCGTGCGGCGCGGCCGCCTTCCGCACCGGCCACCGACTCCGACTCCGACTGCAACTCCAACAAGGGGACCCTCCTCGTCGAGCACGGACGCGTTGAAACGACAGACGCGTTGAAACCTGCGGAGACACGGTCGAGCGGCGTCTCCGCACGGTTCAACGGCGGGGCGGCGTCAACGGCTACGGCGGCACGCCGCCGCAAAGGATGGCAGTTCATGGCAGATCACGGGTGAGATATCCGGTTTTGTGGGCAAACCCTGGGTAAACGGCCCGTCACACCCGGTACGTTCGTGCCCGCCGGAACAACGGCTGTACCAGGAGAGGGCTCTCGGCCATGGCGTCATCTCGGTCAGTTCCCAATCTCGCCTTCCGTCGGCTGCGCGCCCAGCGGTCGCCGGGGGAGTTCGCCGCCGCCGTGCGCAGGGCCGCGCGGGAGATCGGTGAGCAAGTCGCCTGCGACGCACGTTATATCGGACGGGTGGAGGCAGGCGAGATCCGCTGTCCCAACTACGCGTACGAACGGGTCTTCCTGCACATGTTTCCCGGACTGACCCTGAGGGACCTGGGTTTCCTGCCACGGGAGCAGGTACGCGGCAGAGCCGCCCGTACCCCTGCCCCCGCCCCGGTCCCGGCGACGAACCACACCGGCGACACCAGCGAGGAGAGCGACGTGTTGCGTCGCGCATTCATGACGACCGGCCCCGCCACCGTGGTGGCCGTGTCCCTGGGCCTCGGCGGATCCGCCGAGGCCGCCGTTCCCGGCCCCCGCGAGGCGGGCTCACGGCGGGTCGGCGAGGCCGAGGTCAGCGCCGTCGAGGAGGCCGTACGACGGATCCGGCTGCTCGACGACCGACACGGTGCCGACGGGCTCTACCGGCAGGCGGCCCAGCCGCTGCGCGCCGCGTACGCGCTGCTGGACGCCGGCACCCCCACCCGCCGGTCCACCGCCGAGCGGCTGCACACCGGCGCCGGCGAGCTGTCCATCTCGGTCGGCTGGCTCGCCCACGACTCCGGCCGGTTCGACGACGCGCGCTCCCACTACGCCGAGGCGCTCGCGACGGCGCGCGTCGCGAACGACCCGGCGGTCGAGGCACACGCCTTCGCCAACACCTCGTTCCTGGCCCGGGATTCGGGCCGGTACCGGGAAGCGGTACGCGCCGCCCAGGCGGGACTGCGGGCCGCCGCGCAGCTCGGCTCGTCCCGGCTGCTGGCGCTGCTCTCCCTGCGGGAGGCCGCCGGGTGGGCCAAGGTCGGCGACCGGGCGGGCTGCGAACGGACGCTGGCCCGGGCCATCGCGTACTTCGACCGTGGCCCGTCGGACGCGGATCCCGAGTGGATGTCCTTCTTCGGCGAACCCGAACTGGAGGCGCAGAAGGCGCTCTGCCACGCCGCGCTCGGCGACGCGCGGCGGGCGGCCCGCCACGTGTACCGGGCCACCGCCCTCCAGGACCCGCACTTCGCCCGCAACCTCGCGCTCTATCGCGCCGAGCTGGCCACGAACCTGGCCCGCGCGGGCGCGCCGGACGAGGCGGCGACGGCCGGACACCAGGCGCTGGACCTCCTGGACCAGGTGCAGTCGTCGCGCATCCACACGCGGCTCGCGGCAACGGTGCGCGCGCTGCTGCCGCAGCGGCGGCTGCCGGAGGTGGCGACGTTCCTGGAGCGGCACGCCGCGACGGACCCGCGCGCGTGACCGCGCGCGCACACGCATAAGCCGGACACGCGGGAGCCGGACACGCGGAAGGCGGACACGGAGAGGCCGGACACGCGTCATCCGGAGACGCACCAAGCGGTACGGCGGAAGGGCGGTACGGCGGAAGGGCGGTACGGCGGGGCGGTCAGCGGTCGGCGGCCTGCCGTCGGACTGCCGTCGCCGGTCAGCGGCCGGCGGCCGGCCGTCAGACCTCCAGATGCGCCGTGTCGTTCCACACCTCGATGGCCGGGCTCCCGTACGCCCAGCCCAGGACCGACAGCGACGTGGGCGCCAGCCGGATGCGCGCCGCGAAGGAGATGTCCTCGCCCAGCCAGCGCGCGCCGATCGCGCGCAGGATGTGGCCGTGCGCGAAGACCAGCGCGTCCCGGTCCGCCGATCGCGCCCAGGCGACGACCTCGTCCGCGCGGGCGGACACCTCCGCCAGGCTCTCGCCGTCCGGGACGCCGTCCCGCCAGATGAACCAGTCCGGACGGTCCGCCGTGATCTGTGTCGGTGTCATGCCCTCGTACGCGCCGTAGTCGAACTCCATCAGCGCGTCCCACGCGTCCGCCCGCTCCCCGAAGCCCGCCAGCGCACAGGTCTCGCTCGCGCGCGCCAGCGGGCTGGTGCGGATCTCCGCGTAGGCGAGCCCGGACCAGGGAGCGCGGTGCAGCCGTTCCCCGAGCAGCTTGGCGCCCCGGCGGCCCTCCTCGAGCAACGGTATGTCCGTCCTGCCGGTGTGCTGTCCGGACAGCGACCAGGCGGTCTGGCCGTGCCGGGCGAGCAGGATGCGCGGTGCCATGGAGGGCTCTCCCTGAAAGTTCACAACTGATGCCGCCCCATCATCGCGCACCTGAACGAAGGCCGGCCTTTCGGGGGCAACCGCGGGCGGAATCCCGGCGTCCCACTCTCCGTCGGCCGATGCTGTCGAACGGGTGTCCCGGAGACACCCGGGCGAAGGCCCCGAGGACGTACGCCGTACGGTTGAACGCCGGCCCAAAGCTGTATGAACTCACGATGGAGACCGCCCGGATGCCGTTGCCGTACAGCGCCAGCGCCGCCGCCAGCCCCACGCCGACCGCGGGACACCGGCCGCGCTGGTGGGCGGAGCTGCCGCTGGTTCTCGTGATCTACGCCGCGTACTCGGCGGTCCGCCTGCTGGCCGGCGGTGACGTGTCGACGGCCGTCGAGCACGGGCTGGCGATCCTGCGCGTGGAGCAGGCGCTCTTCCTCAATCTGGAGCACCCGCTCAACCGGCTGTTCACGAGCACCCCGGCCATCGGCATACCCGCCGACTTCCTCTACGCGGCGCTCCACTACGTGGTCACCCCGGGCATCCTCGTCTGGCTGTTCCGCCGCCGGCCGGACGTCTACCGGAGCGCCCGCGTCTGGATCCTGTGCGTCACGGTCCTCGGCCTGGCCGGTTTCGTCCTCATGCCGACGTGCCCGCCCCGGCTGCTGGCCGCGGAGTACGGCTTCGTCGACACGATGGCGCAGTACAGCGCGTACGGGTGGTGGGGCGGCGAGGCGAGCGCCCCGCGCGGTCTCGGCGGGATGACCAACCAGTACGCGGCGATGCCGAGCCTGCACGTCGGCTGGGCGGTGTGGTGCGGCGTCATGATGTGGCGGTACGCCCGCACGCCGCTGGTGAAGTGGCTGGGGGTGGTCTATCCGCTGGTCATCACGGTGGTGGTGATGGGGACGGCGAACCACTACTTCCTGGACGCGGTGGGGGGTGCCGCGGTGGTGGTGCTCGGAGGGCTGCTGGTCAAGCCCGTGACGCGGGCTGCCGACCGCCTCTGGGGAGCACGCGTACGCGAGCGGCGCGCACGGTCCGAGGGGCGGCTCTCCGACGCGCTCGGCGCCGCTCCCGAACCCGGCGCGGCGCCGGTGACCGCGCCGTTCCCGACCCGTCCCGCCGCCATTGTCAGCGGCGGATGCGAGACTTCGGCGGGTGAGCGATTCCCTGGGCAGCGGACCCGCGCCGGCACCCCCACCGGCACCGGCGGCACGGCCGGTGCCGGAGCCGAGGACGCCGTCGGCGCCCCTTCCGCAGACGACACTCCGGCGACGGCTCGCTGAGCTGCGCGGGCCGACCCTCGCGCCGCATCCCCTCGATGCCCGCGCGCTGGCGGCCCTCGCGGCCAACCCGGGCTGCCGACGACGGGCGCTGCTGGACAGCGCCGGGGTCGACAAGGGGGCGCTCGCGTCGGCGCTGGGCGCGCCGGCGCCGTTCGGACAGTCCCAGTTCGCCTTCATGCGGGGGAACGCGTTCGAGGCCAAGGTGAAGGCCGACGGCGGTACGGAACTGCTGCGGCTGCTGGTGGAGCGGCTCGGCGGCACGGAGCCGCCGCCCGGTCCCGGCGCCGCCGCCACCCCCGATCTGTCGGCGTCCGGGCCGGAGGGACGGGTGGCCCGTACGGCCCTGGCGTTGCGCGAGGCCACCGGGTCCGGGGGCTGGACGCTGCTGGACCATCCCCTGCTGGCGCTGGAGGTGGCGGGCTCGCCCGCGTATCTGGAGCCGGACGCGGTGGTGGTGCGCCCGGACGGGCGGTGGACGGTCGTGGAGATCAAGTCCTTCCCGATGATCGACGGCTCGGCCGACCCGTCGAAGGTGGGCGCGGCGGCGCGGCAGGCGGCGGTGTACGTGCTGGCCCTGGAGCGGGTCGCCGCGCGCACGGCGGGCGCGGAGGTGGCCGACCGGGTGCTGCTGGTCTGTCCGAGGGACTTCTCGAACCTGCCGACCGCGTCGGTCGTGGACGTGCGCAAACAGCTCTCCGTGACGCGTCGGCAGCTGGCGCGGCTGACCCGGATCGAGGACATCGCGGACACGGTCCCGGAGGGCACGACCTTCGACCTGGAGCACTGCTCGGGCGACGAGCTGACGGCGGCGGTCGACTCCGTCCCCGCCTCCTACGCGCCGGAGTGCCTGGCGGCCTGCGAGCTGGCCTTCCACTGCCGCGCCCGGTCCCGGGAGGCGGACGCGGTGGAGGCGCTGGGCCGGGGCGTACGGGGCGAGCTGGGCGGCCTGACGACGGTCGCGTCGGTGCTGGCGGCGGCCCACGGGGAGTCGGGGGACCCCCGGGACCCGACGGTGGCGGCGCTGCGCAGGGCGGCGGAGCTGCGGGCGGAGGCCCTGGCGAGCGCGGCGGCGGCCCCCGGGCGCACCGGAGGAGGGGACGGCCGGGACGGCCCGGGGCCGGCCGGGAGCCTCTCGGCGTGCGAGGCCGCGTCGACGGGCGGGACCAGTTCGTCCGGCGCGACCACCACAAGCACCCGCACTCGCTCTCGCGCCGGCACCGGTGAAGCGGCCGCGACCGGCCACGGCCATGGCCGGTCCGCCTCGGCCCGGACGGAGTCCTGATGTCGTTGATCAGCACGCTCGCCCGGATGGAGGCCGTCGCGAGCGGCAGCGCGCAGCCGCTGGCCACGGTCCGGCACCGGCGGATCTCCGACCGGCCCCTCGTGCTCGTACCGCTGACGACCGCCGGCGAGGCCGGGGCACCGCTCGGGGCGCTCGTCGGGACCGAGCGGGACGCCCCGCGGCTGCTGACGGTCGCCCAGCCCCGCGACCGCGACCTGCGGTTCGCGTTCCTCGGCGAGCTGGCCGAGGCCGTCCTGCCGTACCTCGACGAGTACGCCGACGCCGTGGAACCGGCCGAGCGGTCCGAGGCCGACCCGGAGACCGGCAAGCGCGTCAAGGTCACGGTCGAACTGTGCGCGGACGCGCCGCAGATCGTCGTGCCCAGCCGGCCGGGGATCGACTTCGTACGGCTGCTGGGGCGTTCGATGCGGTTCCGGCGCACGGCCGAGGAGGACCCCGACGCCGCGTACCCCGCCCCGCCCCGCGTCCCCCTGCTCGGCCGCTGGCTGACGCACTACGGCGAGCGCGCCCGGGTGCCCGGTTCCTCGCTGCTGCTCGCGGCGACCGACCTGCTGAACCGGCACTGGGCGACCGGCCAGTCGAGCCTGGAGGACCAGCACCTCGGCGCGCTGCTCGCCTGGATCGACCCGCCGGGGTCGCTCAGCGGCGCCGACGCGGCGCTCCACGCGGAGCTGGACCGGGACCCCGCCGGTCAGCTGGTGTGCCCGCCGGCCGGACCGGCGACGGACCCGGCGTTCGACAACAAGCTGCTCGCCCCGGCCGTCGAGGCGTACGACCGCGCCCGCCAGGCTCTCGCCGCGGCGGAGGACGGGCCCCGGGCGGAGGAGCGGCTCGCCCGGCTCACCGCCGCCGAGCACGCGATCCGCGCCCTGCTCGCGGACGTCATGCGGCCCACCTGGGACTCGGTCTGGCACGCCCTCGACCTGCTGCGGGAGCTGCCGGAGGGCGGGCGGGTCGCCGACCGCTGGACCCGCGACCGCTGGTCGTTCACCGGCCACCGCGACCGGGTGCGGGCCGGGGAGCCACCTCAGCCCCGCCACGACGACGCGGTGACCGCCGCGCAGAAGCTCGCCTCGCGCGAGAGCGCCCAGGGCCAGTTGGAGGCGCAGGAGGCACTGGACGATCCGCTGGTGCTCGCGGGCCGCAGGCTGTCCGGTGAGGCGTTCCTGAGCGAGGTGACGGAGGTGGTGATGGCGTACAGCGAGAGCAGGCGCCCGAGCCCCCGCCCCCTGGTCACCGTCCGCACCGACGACCGGCCGCAGCTGGGCGAGGGCGTGAAGGTGTACCGCTCGCTGGACGGCAAACCGCAGTCCGCCGAGTTCGTGCGGTACGAGGAGGACGGCTCGCCGGTGCTGCGGCTGACCGACCGCATGGGCCGGGCCAAGGATCCCGCGCCCGGCTCGGTGCCGGAGAAGGGCGACCGGATCGCCTGGACGCTGTTCGAGCACGACCAGCGCGGCGGGCCGAAGCTGCCGGACCCCGAGGACACGCCCTGGACCCACGGCGGCCCGCCGGGCGCGGACGGGACGCCGGGCGTCGGCGCGCCGGACGGCTCGGGGGCGGCACGCGGTTCGTACGGCCGTACGGGAACCGACGCGGCCGTCGGCCCCGACCCCATGACCGAGGAGGACTTCCTTTGACCGCGCCCGCCACTCACGGCCCCGACCCCGCGGGCCGGTCGGCCGACGGTCCGAACGCCGGTCCCCCGTCGGCCGGCGGCCGGTCATCCGGCTCCGCCGGACCCGACGACACGGCCGCCGGCTTCGACCCCGGGGCCGCCGCCGGCCGGGCCACCGACGCGATCCTGCGCGACACCCTCCACGGCCCGCACCGCGGCGTCGTCGTGGACTCCCCGCCCGGCGCGGGCAAGTCGACGCTCGTCGTGCGGGCGGCGCGCGAACTGGCCGCGGCCGGGCGGCCCCTCATGGTCGTCGCGCAGACCAACGCGCAGGTGGACGACCTCGTCGTGCGGCTCGCCGAGAAGGACCCGGAGCTGCCCGTCGGCCGGCTGCACAGCAACGACCCCGATCCCTACGACAAGGTGCTCGACGACCTGCCGAACGTCCGCAAGTCCGCGAAGGCCGCCGACCTGACCGGGCTCGACATCGTCATCTCGACGGCCGCGAAGTGGGCGCACGTCCAGGGCGTCGAGCCCTGGAGCCACGCGATCGTGGACGAGGCGTACCAGATGCGCTCGGACGCGCTGCTCGCGGTCGCCGGGCTCTTCGAGCGCGCGCTGTTCGTCGGCGACCCCGGCCAGCTGGACCCGTTCAGCGTGGTCGGCGCGGACCAGTGGGCGGGGCTGTCGTACGACCCCTCGGCGAGCGCCGTGTCCACGCTCCTCGCGCACAACCCGGACCTCCCCCAGCACCGGCTGCCGGTCTCCTGGCGGCTGCCCGCGTCGGCGGCGCCGCTGGTGTCGGACGCGTTCTACCCGTACACGCCCTTCCGCAGCGGTACGGCGCCCGGCGAGCGGACCCTCGCCTTCGGCGTGCCGTCCGACGGCTCGGGCCCCGACCGGGTGCTGGACGAGGCGGCGGAGTCGGGCTGGGGGCTGCTGGAGCTGCCCGCCCGCCGTACGCCCCGGACGGACCCCGAGGCGGTACGGGCCGTGGCCCTGGTCGTACGGCGGCTGCTCGACCGGGGCGCGGCGGCGACCAGCGAGCGCTCCCCCGGCCCGCGGCCGGTGACGGCCGACCGGATCGCCGTCGGCACGGCCCACCGCGACCAGGCGGCGGCGGTCCGTGCGGCGCTCGCGGAACTGGGCGTGAGCGGGGTCGCCGTGGACACGGCGAACCGGCTCCAGGGCCGGGAGTTCGACGTCACCGTCGTGCTCCACCCGTTGTCCGGGCGGCCGGACGCGACGGCGTTCCACCTGGAGACGGGACGGCTGTGCGTCCTCGCCTCCCGGCACCGGCACGCCTGCGTCGTGGTGTGCCGGGCCGGCGTGTCGGAGCTGCTGGACGAGCACCCCTCGACGGAGCCCGTCCAGCTCGGGGTCACGATCAAATTCCCGGACGGCTGGGAGGCGAACCACGCGGTGCTGGCGCGGCTGTCGGAGCACCGGGTGAGCTGGCAGCCGTAGGCGGTACGAGCCGCCCCGGGCCCGGGGCGGCTCCGTTCGTTCGCTACTCGCCCTCGTAGGCCGCGCGGAGGGCCGCGATGTCGAATTTGCCCATCGTCATCATCGTCTCCGTGGCCCGCCTCGCCTTCTCCGGGTCCGCGTCGGCGATCATGTCGATGAGCGCCTCCGGGACGACCTGCCAGGACACGCCGTACTTGTCCTTGAGCCAACCGCACGGGCCCTCCTCGCCGTCCTCGCCGAGCGCGGTCCAGTAGTGGTCCACCTCGTCCTGGTCGGCGCAGCGGATCTGGAACGAGACGGCCTCGTTGAACGTGAACTCCGGACCGCCGTTCAGCCCGACGAACTTCTGCCCGTTGATCTCGAACTCCACGACCAAGACGGAGCCGACCTCCCCGGGCCCGGCCTCGTTGTAACGGGTGATGCGGCCGAGCCGGGAGTTCTTGAAGATCGAGATGTAGTGGTTCGCCGCTTCTTCCGCCTGTCCGTCGAACCAGAGACAGGTGGTGAATCCTTCGGTGACCATCGGTACCTCCGTCAGCCGTTGTCGTTGTCACGGGTGCAGCGGGGCGCGGGCGCGCTTCCTGCCACTGTCGACCGGTGCGGGCCCGGAAACTCATCGGTGGCCGCGGGCGTCCGCGGCGTCCACTTCCCGCTCCCGCGCCGCGCCCGCACGCCCCGCGCCCCGCGCGGCCCGCGCGCACGCCGGAGACCGCACGCCCCGAAGGCCCCCTTGCGGCGGGCGGGACAATGGAAGGTGGCCCAAGTCGGCCGGTACGCGCACGAACAGCACGAGAGCACGAGCAGGAGGACACACACATGGCGGATCCCGAGCGGAGCGAGCGGCGGCTCAGGCCCGCGCCGCTGCTCTTCGAGCCCTCGGAGGCGGTCGCCGACCCCGAGCACTTCTTCGACCTGGAATCGATCGAGGACCCCGCGGAGCTGCTGGCCAGGGCGACCGAGCTGACGCTCGCGTTCCGGGCGGCGACCGACCGGGCCGTCGAGTTCCAGGCCGTCGCCGCCGCCCAGCTCGCCGATCCGCGCCGCTTCGACCGGCTCACGACCGCGGACATCGCGCAACGCGCGGAATGGACCGAGGACTATGCCAAGAAGATGGTCGAGTTCGGCCGGGACCTGCTGCGGGGCAACGGCTTGGCCGACATCTAAGGGGAGCCCTCAGTGCCGCGACCGGTGAGGTCTGCCCGTCGAGGAGCGGCGCCGGTTACCCGGTCGGCGGCCTGGGCCGGACACCGTACCCGTATGGCATATGCCGAGGGCGGGGCAGGTTACTCCCTCTCGCCCCGGTCTGCCGCGCTTTCCCCGAAGTACCGAGAGAGGAACCATCCCTCCCGGTACACCTGACGTCATGAGCGCATGGTTACGAGATGAAGACCCGTTGAGCCCAGGAGCCGGCGACGACGCGTGCCGCGCCGGTCTCCTCGGCGCCCCGTGGGAGGCGGCCCGGCACCTGACCGCGCGTGTCACCCCGGCGGGCGCGGACTGGCTCGCGTCCGCCGGTGCGGCTCCCGGCGCCACGCTCTCCGGCTGGGCCGCCCGTCCCCGCACGCCCGGCGTCCTGCCCTGCGGTACGGCCTTCGACGTGGTGAGCGCGCCCGCGGTCTTCGGCCGGCGCATGCTGGACCACCTGTGGTTCGACGGTCCGGGCTCCGGCCCGGTCGCCACGCACCGCGGCCGTACGCTGCTCTTCGCCACGCCCGGTACCGCCCAGCGGCTGCCGTCCCTGCTCTCCTGGGAGGAGTGGGGCGGCTCTGGTCACGGAGGCCGGGACAACGTCCTGCCGGCGCTACTGTGTCATGGCACGGGCGACGCCGTGACCGTACCGCCGCTCGCGCCCGGCGCCCCGTCGGGGCCGCGCTGGGTGGTGGCACCCGACGTCCGCCACCCCTGGCTGCCCGGACCGGACGTGCTGCTCTGGGCCTGTGTACGGGCGGCCCGCGCCCGGAGCGGAGAACACAGGGAACACGGAGAACGCGAAGAACGGGGCCCGCGCGGCGACCGGAGTCCGGGCCGCGGTACGAGCCCGGCCGGACCGACGGCCTCCGCCGGCCCCGTACCGCGCCCGGCCACGCCTCCCGCGCACTCACCCGCGCCCCCGTACGCAGGGCCGGGCCGGACCGCGTACCCCTCCCCCACGTGGCGGACGGCACAGCTCCGGGCCCGGTGACCACCCTTCCGCCCGCTCCCACGGTCACCGCTCCGACCAGCGGGAACGCCCCCGGTTCCGGCCTGCGGACAGCGATTTTTCTCCATGCCGATCCGGGTGCTAATGTCTACGACGTCAGCAGGCGCCGCTAGCTCAGTTGGTTAGAGCAGCTGACTCTTAATCAGCGGGTCCGGGGTTCGAGTCCCTGGCGGCGCACAGACGAAGGGGAGCCCCCTCGCACACGCGAGGGGGCTCCCCTTTTTTCGGTCACCCTCGTTTTTCGGTCACCCTCGCCGTCTGGTGGCGCGCACGACGACGTCGTGGAGGGGGACCGTCCGGCCCCCGCCGCCGGTGAGCGTACGGCGGTGTTCTTCGGCGGTGACGATCTCCCACTCCGTGCCGTCCACGCGCGCGGTGATGGCCGCGGAGGTGACCGACGCTTCGGCGGGAGGGTGGTGCCCGTGGCCGGCGGAGTCCGGGGCGTGCGGGGTGGACTCCGGGGTGTGCAGGTGTCCCACGATGAGCAGCGTGCCGCCGGGAGCCACCCAGTCGGCGATGCGGTCGTAGAAGTCCAGCTGGGGCATCGCCGGGTGGGCATAGTGGGTCATGACCAGGTCGAATCGCGTGTCCGGGTGCCAGACGCCCAGGTCCGCCGCCACCCACCGCACCCGCTCGGAGGCCCCGCTCGCCGCCGCTCGCCGGGCGGCGCGCGCGAGGGCCTCGGACGAGATGTCGGCCGCGGTGACGTCCCAGCCGTGGGAGGCGAGCCAGATCGCCTCGGCACCGGCACCGCACCCCGCGTCCAGCGCCGTGCCCGGTGTCAGCCCGCTGACCTCACGGGCGAGGTACGGGTTCGGCGGGTTGCCGCCCATCGATCCCGGGCCCTCGGCTCGCCCCTCCTGCCAGTGCCGCTCCCAGAAGTCCTTGTCGAAGCCGTGCGCCACAGGTCGTCCTCCCTCGTCGTACATGTGCGTTCCCCGGTTGGTTCTCGATGGTGCTGACGGGGGAGGCGAATACGCAAACGTCGTTGCCGAATGGCAAAATGGCCGGATGGACGAAGCCATCGACCGCACTCTTGACGCTGTCGGAGCGAGGCTGAAACGTCTTCGGACGCGTCGGAACGCCACGCTGGCCGACCTCGCGGCGGAGACCGGCATCTCCATCAGCACCTTGTCCCGGCTCGAGGCGGGTCTGCGTCGTCCCACGCTGGAGCAGCTGCTCCCGCTCGCCCGCGCCCACGGGGTCACGCTCGACGAGCTCGTCGACGCGCCGCGGACCGGCGACCCCCGCGTCAACCTGCGTCCCATCCCCTGCGGCGACGGCTCGGTCGTCCTGCCGCTGACCCGCAGGCCCGGCGGGATCCAGGCCTACAAGTTCGTCCTCCCGGCCGGAAGCGACGGCGCCGAACCCGACCCGCGCACCCACGAGGGCTACGACTGGGTCTATGTCCTCAACGGAACGCTCCGCCTCGTACTCGGCGAACACGACCTGGTGCTCGGCCCCGGGGAGGCCGCGGAGTTCGACACGCGCACCCCGCACTGGTTCGGGGCCGCCGGCGCCGGTCCCGTCGAGTTCCTGAGCCTCATCGGCAAACAGGGCGAACGCGCGCACGTCCGCGTGGCACCGGGGCGGGGCCGGGCCGAGCGGTGAAGCCCGGGGGCCTCGCCGGCCCGCCCCTCACACGCCCGGCGTGATCTTGACCGTCCAGGCGCCCGCCGGCGTACGGTCCGAGACCTCCACCCGCGTCCCTTCTCCCGGCCGCTCCCCCGGCACCGTGAACGTCTCGCCCACCCCCAGCGGCGCGTCCGCCAGCGGCGGGTACACCGACCGGTCCCAGCAGGCCCGGCTGCCCGGGTGGGTGTCCACCACCTCGACCGGACCGCCGCCCGAGGGCACCCGGCCGCGCACCCGGTAGATCAGGACGCCCTCCTTGCAGGTGTGGAGATCGTTGCCGGTCGCGGCGCGCGCCTCGACGGCGAGGGCCGTGTCCTCGCCGGTCCTGACGACCGCCAGCCTCGTGCCCGTACGCCGGCCGGCGACGGGCGGCGCGGCCACCGGCTCCAGGGTGAGCAGGCTCGGGCCGGACGCCGCCACGCACCGCACCTGCCGCCGGTCCAGCCAGCCCAGCTTCCACTTGTGCCAGGCGAGGAGATCGGGCGCCATCCCGAACTGGCTGCCCATCACGTCCCAGTCCCCGACGTAGGTGTCCCAGTCCCCCTTGCCGTCGGTCGGCCGGTGGTAGAGGTCGGGCAGGTCGAAGATGTGCCCCGTCTCGTGGGCCAGCACGTTGCGGTCCGGCGGATGGCGCTCGAAGACGGTGACGACGCGCCGGATGTCCGTCCCGTCCGCCCGCATCGGCCGGTCGAAGTTGACGACCTTGGTGGCGTCGGAGTCGACCCCCGGCGCGTCCGGGTCGGCCACCAGGTACACGAGGTCGTAGCGGGAGAAGTCGACCGAGGGGTCGGCGGCGGCCAGCGCGTCGCGCAGATAGGCCGTGCGCCGGGCGGGCTCCCAGTCGCGGCGCATCCCGTAGGCGGTGGACGCGCGCGGCATCGGCAGCCATCGGAGCTGTGGGTGGGGGTGAAGGGTGAAGGCCCCGTACGACGCCCGCTCGTAGAACCGGCTGGTGGCCGGGAAGTGGTCGGCCACCAGTTCGGCCGGGTCGGACCGGGGCGTCGAGTCGGGGAAGGAGAGGAAGATCATGACGGCGTCGAGGGAACGGACCGGGCGCGGGTAGGCCTTGTTCCAGGTGGTGAGGCCGAGGGAGTGGTGGGCGGCGGTACGGGGCAGGGCGCACGGCCCCTCGGAGGTCGCCTCCGCGGCGGGCCCCGCCACCAGGGAGGTGGCGGCGAACGCCAGGAGGGAGGTGACGGCGGCGGCGAACCGGCGTGGACGCGGGCGTTCCGCCCCGCCGCCCACCGGCGTACGGCCGGGCGGCAGCACGCCGCCGGGCGGCCGGGCGGTCGGCACCACGCCCCCGAGCGGCTGCGGACGCTCCACATCGACCTCCGGCCAGGGAATGGGGGGACACCTTCCCCACCCTGTGCACCGGGGCTGTGAACCGTCCTGTTTTGGCGCCCCATCCAGGTGAGACTCGCGCCCCGCGCCCGCGCTCCACGCATACAGGACATGTCACAACCGGTCTAAAGCGAACAATCTCAGGCCACGGTCGCGCAAAAACGTTCGCGCAGTGACCGTCGCCACCGGCTACGGGCCTGTTCCGGGGGGCGGAGCTGGAATGGCCGCCCGGCCTCCCTCTATGATCGGCACACTTTCTCCGGCCGACCGACACCCCCCATGTACGACACGACTGCACCGCGGGAGCGATCCGTGAGCGGAACCTCCGAAGGGCCGCATCCTGCGACGGTCGCCACGTCCGGCACCGTGGAACCGCCGGCCGTCCCGTCCTCACCCCCGGCCGCGCCGGACGCCGGCTCGTTCCCGGAGCGTCATGTCACCGGCACGACCGCCGCCGAGTCGCACGACTACCGCGCCGCCTTCCGGACCGCCCAGCTCGCCATGGCCGTACTCGACCGCGAGGGCACGGTCCTGGGCGCCAACGAGGCGTTCGGCGCGCTCCTCGGCGCCGAACCCGGCACGCTGATCGAACAGGACGCGGCCGACCTCGTCGACCTCGCCTCCGACCGCCGCACCTGGCACGCCTACCGCGCGGTCCTCGACAGCCGCCGCGCGCGCTTCCGCTGCACGCGCCGCCTCAAGCACACCGACGGGCGCACGCTCTGGGCCGAGGTCACCGTCTCACCGCTGCCGGAGAGCGGCACGGTGCTGCTGTCCATCGCGGACATCAGCGACCGGCGCGACCTCCAGGCGCGGCTGCGCCACCTCCAGATGCACGACCCGGTGACGCGGCTGCCCAACCGCACGCTGTTCTTCGAACGGCTCACGGCGGCGCTGGAAGGCACGTCGTACGAGCGTGGCCGGACCTACGACCGCGGCCGGGCCTACGAGCGCGGCCTGCCGTACGGCGAGCAGCACCGCGGCGAGGGGCCCTACGGCCATGGCGCGTACGGCGACAGCAGACCGTACGAGACCGACAGACCGCACGAGGCGGACAGGCCCCACGCCGACAGCGGACCGTACGGGGGCGGCAGACCCCGCGGCACGAGACCGTACGACCCCGCCCACGCGCACGCCGATACCGACGCCGAGGCCGACGTGTACGGTCCCGGCCACGGCGGAACGGGGCGGATCGGCCTCTGCTACCTCGACCTCGACGGCTTCAAGGCCATCAACGACACGCTTGGCCATCGCGCCGGGGACCAGCTCCTCGCCGCCGTCGCCACCCGGCTCACCGAGTGCGCCGACCACGACGGATACACCCGCAGCGGCGGCCATCTGGTCGCCCGGCTCGGCGGCGACGAATTCGCGATCCTCGTCGAGGACTCCACCGGCACGGAACAGCTCGCGGGGCTGGCCCGCTCCGTCCTGGCCGCGCTCCAGCGGCCGTTCGACCTGGGCGGGCAGCGGCTCGCCGTCTCCGCCTCCATCGGTGTGGTGGAGCGGGCCGTGGCCGGCACCACCCCGACGGGTCTGATGCAGGCCGCCGACACCACGCTGTACTGGGCGAAGGCGGACGGCAAGGCCCGCTGGACCCTGTTCGACCCGGAGCGCAACGCCCACCGGATGACCCGTCAGGCGCTCACCTCGACGCTGCGGCCGGCGGTGGAGCGCGAGGAGTTCACGCTCCAGTACCAGCCGCTGGTGGGGATGGCCGACGGGGTCGTACGAGGGGTGGAGGCGCTGGTGCGCTGGAACCACCCGCAGTTCGGCACGCTGTCGCCGAATCGGTTCATCGGCATCGCGGAGGAGGACGGTTCGATCGTCCCGCTCGGGCGGTGGGTCCTGCGGACGGCATGCCGTCAGGCGCGGCAGTGGCAGCGCGACCACCCGGACACCAAACCGCTGTTCGTGAGCGTCAACGTGGCCGTGCGACAGGTCTGGGACTCCGACCTGGTCGCGGACGTCGCCGAGATCCTGGCGGAGACCGGGCTCGCCCCGTACCTGCTGCAACTGGAGCTGACGGAGTCGGCCGTGATGGGCTCGGCGGGCCGTCCGCTCCAGGCGCTCCAGGCCCTGAGCGACATGGGCGTACGGATCGCGATCGACGACTTCGGCACCGGCTACTCGAACCTCGCCTACCTCAGCAGGCTGCCGGTCTCGGTCCTCAAGCTGGACGGTTCGTTCGTACGGGGCTTCCGTTACGACGAGGGAGTCCACCCGAGCCCGGCCGACGAGACGATCGTGGAGGCGATGGTCCAGCTGGCGCACCGGCTGGGGCTGACGGTCACGGCGGAGGGCGTGGAGACCTCCGGGCAGGCGTCACGGCTCCAGCGGATCGGCTGCGACACCGGGCAGGGGTGGCTGTTCTCGCGCCCCGTGGCGCCGGAGCGGATCGCGGAGATGATCGCGGTGCGCCCGCCGAACGTCTGAGCGCCCGTGAGCGCCCGCTCAGACGCCCGGCGGCGCGGTGCGACGTGAGTCCGCGCGGTGCGACGAGAGTGGGCGCGGTGCCCACGGGGCCCGGCGTGGTGTGACCTGGCCTCCGTCAGAGGCCGTAGCGGCTCTTCAGGTGGCGCCAGAAGTCGCGGTACATCCACTTGTCGAACTCGGTGATGCGGTCGGCGGTCCCGGCCTGCATGAGGAAGCCGCCGACACCGGTCGGCGTCCAGTCGTAGAAGTCGTCCAGCCCGTAGGTGTGCCCTATCTCGTGCAGGAGGATGTGGATGTTGTCCTGGTTGCGGGCGCCGAGCATGTACTCACTGCCGATCCGCTGTCCCCAGTCTCCGCCCGCGCCGCCGCCGAAGCCCTTGGTCAGCCACAGCGACTGGTCGTAGTGGCGGGCCGCGCCACCGGGGCACTTGGAGTAGTCGCCGTCCTGGTGGAAGAACCGCCCGCAGTCGGGCGCGCACTGCGGTGCGCCCTCGCCGATGATGTTCGTGTAGATGTCGACCGAGTTGTCGGTCCACTGGAGCGTGGAACGGTTCCTGACCGCCCAGCCGACGATCTTGACCGGGACCGTGGCGTACGGGAAGCCCTCGAAGCCGGCGACCGAGTCGATCCACTTCTTGGACTGCCGCTGGAGGGCGGTGTGGATCTCGTCCCGCATCTGGGCGGTGACCGGCTGGTCGCTGTCCCAGCGGACGCAGTAGTTGAGGGTGCCCCTGTTGGCCATCACCTGGTCCCAGCCGTAGTTCTTGAAGCCGTACAGGTTGGGGTACGTCGACTCGACGTGCCGCCAGACCTGGTCCAGCGGCTGGACCAGATTGCTCGGCGGGTTCCAGGCGGCGGCCACGGCCGGGGCGCCGGAGGCGGCGGTGCCCGTAGTGGTGGCGGTGGCGGCCGGCGCGGCGAGGGCGGGCCCGCTGAACCCGATCAGGGAGAGGGCCCCGGCCGCGACGGCGATCACCGCGGAGCGGAGTGGGCGTAAGAACATGGCGGCTCTTCCTCCTGTGAGTGGGGGGTACGGAGCCGACGTCGGCCCGTGGAGCAGTCCTCGGTCCGCCGCGCTGTCACGCTGTCACGCTGTCACGCCGGCTCACATCCCCTTGTCTCCGCCGCGCTCCCAAAGGTTGCCCCGCGCCCGCGGAATCTCCCGGCGGCGACGCCGGGCGGGGGGCTACTGTCCTCGGTCATGACCGATCCTTCCTACCTCCGCACCACCAGGGCGGGCTACGACGCCATCGCCGTCGAGTACGCCGAGGCCTTCGGCCGGGCGCTGGAGGCCGACACCTGGGGGCGGGCGATGCTCGGCGTCTTCGCCGAGCTCGTGATCGCCGACGGCTCCGGCCCGGTCGCCGACCTCGGCTGCGGCCCCGGCCGCCTGACGCCGCACCTGAACGAGCTCGGCCTGGACGTCTTCGGCGTCGACCTGTCACCCGCCATGATCGAGGTGGCCCGGGGCGCCCACCCGCACCTGCGGTTCGAGGTGGGGTCGATGTCCGCCCTGGACATCGCGGACGGAGCGCTCGGCGGCATCGTCGCCTGGTACTCGGTCATCCACACTCCACCGGAGGCCGTCCACGAGCTGTTCGACGAGTTCCACCGCGTGCTGGCCCCGGGCGGCCGCCTGCTGCTCGCCTTCCAGGTGGGCGACGGGATCTTCCACCTGCCCACGGCCTTCGACAAGCGGACGGACCTCGACTACCACCGCTGGATGCCCGACCGGCTCGCGGAGCTGCTGGAGAAGGCCGGGTTCGAGATCGGCGCCCGGCTGGAGCGCGCCCGCGAGAGCGGGGAACGCACCCCCCAGGCGTACCTCCTGGCCCACAAGCCGGCCACACCCGCGGACGATGCCGAAGGCACCACCTCCTGATCCTCGTGCCTCACGCCTCGCGTCGTACGGGTACGGGCGCCCCCGCCCGTACCCGTCAAGTCCGACGGCCCGGCCCTCAGACCAGGCGCCTGATCTCGCCCCGTACCCGGTAGAAGCCGGCCTGGGCCGGGTGCAGGGCGTCCACGACGTAGCGGGTGCCCGCCTCGCGTATCGCCCGCGGGAACTGGACGTTCCACGTCGGCTCGTAGCCCTCCGAGACCACGTGCACGCGCAGTCGCCCGCCGTCCTGGATACATTCCACGACCACCCCGCCGGCCGCGTCGGAAGAGACCGACGACACCGACGAGACCGCTTGCACGGTCGTGGCCGGGGTGTATGTGGGCAGCGCCGCCGCCGACTTGATGTCCACGGGCACCGGGACCGAGCCCTGCTCCGCCGCCCGGATCGCGGCGTCGCTCGCGTCCACGCACAGCAGCGCGCCGGACGTGGTGACCATGTACAGCTTCTCGTCCAGGTACTGCATGGACAGCGCCGAGCCGTCGCCCGTGCCCAGCTTCCACAGCCGGGTCCCGTCCGCCGCGAAGCAGTAGACCGAGGAGGAGCTGTCCCCGGCGAAGACGAAACGGCCGTCCGGCGCCGTCGCGCAGGAGTACACGGAGGCGTCGCAGCGGTACGTCGCCTCGATGGTGCCCCTCGTCTTCGACAGCCGCTGGACGACGTTGTTGGACATGCCCGCGTACACCGAGTCGTCCTCCTGCCAGCCGAACAGCACCGCGCCCTTGGTCGGGGTGTGCCACAACTCCGCCGAGCCGCCCGCCTCGTAGGCCGTCACGCCCTCGAGGTGCCCGTGGTAGACCGCCCTGCCGTCCGACCGCACCATCCAGCCGTACCGTCCCGTCGACTTGCGCGCCCACTGGTGCTCGTCCTCGTGGTCGATGACCGTGAGACCGCCGTCGTGGTCGGACACGCTCAGCACGCCCTCGTGGATGTCCAGCCAGAAGATGTCGACATCCGCCGCGATGTCGTAGGCGGCGTGCGGCAGTTTGGACGACAGGTCGTACACCTTGCCGTCGTCACACCCCGCGTAGATCCAGAAGTCGTCCGCCACCAGGCACTTGACACCGTTCGGGAGCTGGTAGCGGGCCAGGACCTCGCCGCCGTGGCTCAGCGTGTAGACGTCCCCCTCCTGGTTGCCCACCCAGCAGCGGTCCTCGTCGATGTGGATGCCGAACGCCGCGGATCCCGTCCGGAACCGCCAGAGCACGGGCGCGACACGGCGGGCCGTGGACGGCGCCGAGGTGACCTGGCGGCGGGTCACCGGACGGGCCGCCCGCTGCCCCTGGACCGCCGGGGCGTAACCCTTGCGGACCTTCTCGCCGATCTTCTTCTGCGCCGCCGCCTGCGCCTTGGCGACGGTCGGGAAGGACGAGACCTGGGTCTGACCGCCCGCGCCGATCCGCCCGTAGCGCACCGAGACGACCGTCCCCTCCACGGTCACCTCGTAGAACTTGTGCGCCCCGCCGCCCTCCTGGGACAGCTCCAGGTACGTCGTCGCACGCGTCATGACAGACCTCTCCTGTTCCGGGAGCGGCTTTCCGTCCGCGCCGCCTCCCACTACGAACACGCTAGGAGACGGCACTGACAATCGGCCCTCGGACAGCCGCGGAAGTGGAGCCCCTGGGTCCCGGGGCTCAGCCCTCCGTCGGCAGGCCGTACGCGTCGGCGATCAGGTCGTAGCTGCGTACGCGCAGGTCACCGCCGTGCGCGTTGGCGGTGATCATCAACTCGTCGGCTCCGGTGCGCTTCTGAAGGTCGTTCAGGCCGTCCCGTACCGCGTCCGGTGTGCCGTGGACGATGTTGCCGAGCCACGAGTCCACGAACTCCCGCTCCATCGGGCTGAACCGGTACGCCTCGGTCTCCTCCGGCGTGGGGACCAGCCCCGGGCGGCCCGTGCGCAGCCGCACCATCGACAGCGCCCCGGTCATCACCTGCCGCCGGGCCTCGTTCTCGTCCTCGCAGGCCAGCGCCGCGACACCGATCAGGGCGTAGGGGGCGTCGAGCACCGCGGAGGGCCGGAAGGAATCGCGGTAGAGATCCAGCGCCGGGATGGTGTTCTGCGCGGAGAAGTGGTGGGCGAACGCGAACGGCAGCCCCAGCATGCCGGCCAGCCGCGCGCTGAAGCCGGACGAGCCGAGCAGCCACACCGGCGGCCGGCCGGTGGGCCCCTGGACCGGTCCGGGCACCGCGTGGATACGGGAGTACGGGTGCGCGTCCGGGAAGTCGTCGTCCAGGAAGCGGATCAGCTCGGCGAGTTGCTCGGGGAAGTCGTCGGCGCCCTCGTTCAGCCGGTCCGTACGCCGCAGGGCGGCGGCCGTCGCGCCGTCGGTGCCGGGCGCGCGGCCCAGTCCGAGGTCGATCCGGCCCGGCGCCAGCGCCTCCAGCGTGCCGAACTGCTCGGCGATCACCAACGGCGCGTGGTTGGGCAGCATCACGCCGCCCGAACCGAGCCGGATGCGGTCGGTGTGGGCGGCGAGGTGGGAGAGGATCACGGCCGGGGAGGACGAACCGACCCCGGGCATGGAGTGGTGCTCGGCGATCCAGTGCCGCTGGTAGCCGCGGCGTTCCGCGAGCCGCGCGAGGGCGACGCTGGTGCGCAGGGCGTGGCCGGCGGTGGAGCCGCTGCCCACCGTGACCAGGTCCAGTACGGACAGGGGTACGGGAGCGGAGCCGTACGCGGTGCCCCGGATCCCGTCCCTCGCCTCGGTCGTCGCGTCGGTCGCACGGCCGGTCGCCGGGTCGGCGGTGGTTCGGCCCGCCCCGTCCGGAGCGGCCCGCCCGGTCCGGACGGCCGGATCCGCCGCCGTGTCCGTGTCCGGATGCGCGCCCGTCGCCCCTCGGCTCTCGTCGTCCACCGGTCAAACCCTCCCGCGTATGGCGTCACGTGTCGCCACGCCCAACAGGAGGGCATCTCCGGTTATTCCCCGCCACCACTCACCGACGGCACTCGGCCGGCCACAGGGCCCCATCCACCTCGCGTCACGGACGGCGGGTGTCACGGACGGCGCGCGAACAGCGTGCCCAGCTTCGGCGCCCACGCGCGCCGCTCCGCCAGCCTCAGCCCTTCCCAGACCGTCACCTGGTTCGCCGTGAGAACCGGCTTGCCCAGTTCCTCCTCCAGCGCCGGCAGGTACGCCGCCGTGTGCAGGGCCGTGTCCGGCATCAGCACGGCCTCCGCGTCCGGATGGTCTCCCGCGCGGGCCAGTGCGCGCACCTGGTCCCACTCCCAGGTGCCCACCTCGGCGGCGGTGATGATCCCGCTCGCCCGGTCGGCGACGACCTCGATGCCCGCCTCCTTGAGGAAGGCGACGAAGTGGGCCGTGACATCCTCCGGATAGGTCGCGGCGACGGCCACCCGCCGGGCGCCCAGCGCCTGCGCGGCGTGGGCGAAGGCGAACGACGTGCTCGACGCCGGCAGCCCCGCCGCCAGGGCCAGGGCGCGCGTCTGCGCGTGCGCGCCCTCCCATCCGTAGACGAAGCTTCCGCTGGTGCAGGCCCAGACGACGGACTCGGCACCGGCCAGCCGGAGCTCCTCCACCCCCGCCGCGAGCCGTGCGTCCGCGCCCATCTCGAGCAGCGCGTCGACGCGGTGGGCGTCCTCCCCGATGTCCGTGTGGACCACCTGCAGCCTGATGTCGCTGCCGAAGAGCATTTCCATGCGCGGGTAGTCGTCCTCGGCGGAGTGTCCGGGGTAGAGGAAGCCGACGGTGGTCATGTCCATCCTTCCGTGTCGTCCGGCAACGGTGGCGGCTCTTCCGCCGAAGACTCCGACGTCGCCCGGTCCTGCCCCGGACCCGGTCCCTGCCCCGGGCCGTGCCCCGGAGGGAGCGGGCCGAGGGGGGCCACGGGCGTGACCGGTCCGCCGGGGAGCACCGGCGGGAGGGCCCGCACCCACGGCAACGGTTCGAACGGCGGGCGGGCGTCACCCGGCGGAGGGGGATCGACCGGCGCCACCGGTCCGGTCGGCGGAATCGGTCCGGCCGCCGACGGACCCACCGGCCCGACCGCGCCCACCGGATCCACCGTGCCGACCGCTCCGGCCGGCGGATCGGCGGCTCCGTACGGTTCCGCCGTGCCGAACGGCTCGCCCGGTCCCAGCGCCTCCCCGGTCCCGAAGGTGTCTCCGGTCCCGAACGTGTCCCCGGTCCCGAACACCTCGACCGCCCCCAGGGGCTCGAACGACTCCACGGGCCCCAGGGACTCCACCGGGACGACCGCGTCGATCGTCTCCATGGCGTCGAGGGCGTCGAGCCGGCCGTCCGCCATGACCCGGTCGTCGGCCACGATCCGCTCGCCCGCGACCCGGTCGTCGTCCGCCAGCAGCGGCTCCACCGAAGGTCCCGGCAGCACGGGCAGCACCGGCGGCACCGGCAGCACCTCGCTCGCGAGCGGCCGGTCGAGCAGCAGCCCCTGGTACGGACCGACCGCGTGAGCCCCGAGCCTGCGCAGCGCCGCCCACATCGTCACCTGATTGGCGGACAGCACCGGCATCCTCAGCTCGGCCTCCAATTGCGGGATCGCGTCGTACGTCGGCAGGTTCGTACAGCTGATGAAGAGCGCGTCGGCCGCCCCGACGACGGCCTGCCGCGCCATGTCCACGACCGAGCGGTACGGCACCTTCCAGATGTGCCGGGTCAGCCCCAGAAAAGCGCGACCCGTGACCGTTACCCCCACTTCCGCCAGGTACTCCTCCAGTGACTGGGTGACCGACTCCGTATAGGGCGTCACCAGCGCGATCCGGCTCGCGCCCAGCTCCTCCAGGGCCTCGACCAGCGCCCCCGACGTGGTCACCGAGGGGACCTCGCCGGCCCGGGTCATGGCCTCGCACATGGCCCGCTCACCGGCCGCTCCGCCGACGAAACTCCCCGACGTGCAGGCGTACGCGATGACCTCCGGCTCGGACGCCCCCAGGGCCCGCACGGCCTCGCCCAGGGTTTCGTGCTCGCTGACCAGCCGCGCCAGGTCGAGGGAGACCTCGACCGGCACAAAAGGGGTTCGCGTCACGCGCAGCGAGATTTCGTCGGGCACCCACCGCCACAATTCGCGGTCGAGTGCGAAATCGAACGGAGCGACCACGCCGACACCACGCTGCGGCTGCGGCCCGCCCAGAAAGGAGACTTCCATGTCTTGCCCCCTAATCAAGCCCTTGTTGACGACGGTAGGAGCCAGGTGCGAGCGTGGTCAATCGGCCCATCTCATGTTGCACGGAATTTGCCTCCGGGAAATGCCGGGGCATCGTCGTACCAAGGGATTCGCCCCGGGCCCGATCGGATACCGGCCCCGGGAGTGGCCTGATCGAACCGGCGGACCCACCTGGCCCGGCCCGGTCCCCGCGGCCCGGCCTCCGGCGGGCTCAGCCCCGGCAGAAGGGTGCCCCCCATGCCTGAACCGTCCTCATCATCCGTGTCGTCCGCGTCATCCGTGCCGTCCGTGCCCACGCTCCTCGTCCTGAACGCGGATCCGCCGCCCCGGCTCGGCCGGCTCACCGGCCGCGCCCATGTCCGGTACGCCGACGAGAGCACCCTCGCCGCGCAACTCCCCTCCGCCGACGCCCTGCTGGTCTGGGACTTCACCTCCGACGCGGTACGCGACGCCTGGCCGGGGCCCGGCCCCCGGCCCCGCTGGGTGCACACGGCGAGCGCGGGGGTGGACCGGCTGCTCTGTCCCGAACTGATCCACTCCGAC
Source organism: Streptomyces sp. NRRL F-5135 (assembly GCF_000719775.1). Lineage (GTDB taxonomy): Bacteria > Actinomycetota > Actinomycetes > Streptomycetales > Streptomycetaceae > Streptomyces > Streptomyces hebeiensis. Next base: position 270,350 of record NZ_JOHR01000009.1, read on the forward strand.
ACCGTCGTGACCAATGCCCGGGGCGTTTTCGAGGAGCCCATCGCCGAATACGTGGCGGGTCTGGTCCTCGCCATGGCGAAGGACCTTCCCGGCACCCTGGAGCTGCAGCGCCAGCGCCGGTGGCGGCACCGCGAAGGGCTGCGGGTCGCGGGCAGCCGGGCGGTCGTCGTCGGCGCGGGACCCATCGGCCGGGCCATCGCCGCCACGCTGCGCGCGCTGGACGTGACGGTCGCCGTCACGGGCCGTACCGCCCGCCCGGGGGTGCACGCGGCCGATCAGCTGGACCAGTTGCTGACCCGCGCCGACTGGGTGATCTGCGCGGCTCCGCTCACCGGCGCGACGCGCGGGATGTTCGACGCGCGGCTCTTCGGACTGATGCAGCCGTCCGCGCGTTTCGTCAATGTGGGCCGCGGCCAACTCGTCGTCGAGCCGGATCTGATCGAGGCGCTCACCAAAAGGTGGATCGCGGGAGCGGCCCTCGACGTCTTTGAAGCGGAACCTCTGGATCCGGAAAGTCGCCTGTGGGACGTGCCGAGTTTGATCATTTCTCCGCACATGAGTGGCGACACGATCGGCTGGCGTGACCGGCTGGGCGAACAATTCGTCGACCTGTATGAACTTTGGGCAGCTGGAAAGCCCCTTCCGAACGTGGTCGACAAGAAACGTGGGTACGTGCCCATGCATGACTGATCACATGCGGCGCCCCATGACTGATCAACCCACGAGTGATCACACGTCCCCGGCCGGACCGGCCGACCCGACAGGCCCGGCCGCCCCGACAGGCCTGACCGGCCTGGCCGGCCTCACCGCGCGGCAGCTCCTGGCCGGCTACGAGAGAGGGGATTTCTCCCCCGTCGACGCGGCCCGCGCCGTCCTGGAGCGGATCGAGGCGGTGCAGCCGCTGGTCAACGCCTTCGTACGCGTCGACTCCGAGGCGGCGCTGGCGCAGGCCGAGGCGTCGGCGCGGCGGTGGCGCGCGAACGAGCCGCGGGGACTGCTGGACGGGGTGCCGGTGTCGGTGAAGGACCTCTTCCTCCAGCGCGGCGGCCCGACGCTGCGCGGCTCCAGGACCATCTCGCCCGGAGGTGCCTGGGACGAGGACGCGCCGGCCGTGGCGCGGCTGCGCGAGCACGGCGCCGTGCTCGTGGGCAAGACGACCACCCCGGAGTTCGGCTGGAAGGGGGTCACGGACTCACCGCTGGACGGGGTGACGCGCAATCCGTACGACCTGTCCCGGACCTCGGGCGGGTCCAGCGGCGGCAGCGCGGCGGCGGTGGCGCTCGGCGCGGCGCCGCTGTCGATCGGGACGGACGGCGGGGGCTCGGTCCGTATCCCAGCCTCCTTCTGCGGCATCTTCGGTCTCAAACCCACGTACGGGCGCGTACCGCTGTATCCGTCCAGCCCGTTCGGCACGCTGGCGCACGCCGGTCCCATGACGCGGGACGCGGCGGACGCCGCCCTGCTGCTGGACGTGATCAGCGGCGCGGACCGGCGCGACTGGTCGCAGCTGGCCCCCGCGCCGGCGGTCGCGGCGGCGCTCACCGCGGCCCCGGGGGACGCCGGCGCGCTGGTCAAGGGGGTGCGGGTGGCGTACTCCCCCTCCTTCGGCGGCCAGGTGGCGGTCCGCCCGGCGGTGGCCGCGGCGGTGCGGCGCACGGCGGAGCGGCTGGCGGAGCTCGGCGCGTACGTCGAGGAGGCCGACCCGGACATCACGGACCAGGTGGAAGCCTTCCACACCCTGTGGTTCAGCGGCGCGGCCCGGGTGGTGCAGCCGCTCGGGGCGCGGGCGCGGAAGCTGCTCGACCCGGGACTGCGGGAGATCGTGGCGGCGGGCGAGCGCTACAGCGCGCTGGACTACCTGGCGGCCGTGGACGCGCGGATGGAGCTGGGCCGGCGCCTCGGCCGCTTCCACGAGTCGTACGACCTGCTGGTCACGCCGACGCTGCCGATCACGGCGTTCGAGGCGGGCGCGGAGGTCCCGCGAGGGTCGGGGTACCGGCGCTGGACGGGCTGGACGCCGTTCACGTACCCCTTCAACCTGACGCAGCAGCCCGCGGCGACCGTGCCGTGCGGGGTGGACGAGGCCGGGCTGCCGATCGGGGCGCAACTGATCGCGGCGCGCCATGCCGATGTCCTGGTGATGCGGGCGGCCCACGCGCTCTACGAGTCGGGAGCGGCCCAGGTCCCGCCCCCGACGGGAGGCTGACGGAACGCCTGCCCGTCGGAGCCCGGGAGGGCCCGTGGCCGCGTCCGCGGTGTCGGGCCCACGCGGCCCGGCAGCGCCGTTCCGGGACTTCCGGTTGCCTGTGGCCCCGCCGGAGCCGGCCCGGCGAGGCGCCCCGTCGGGGCCCGCTCGAGCCGGCGGTCGCGGCTCCCGCCCGGCTACGGCCGCGCCTACGGCCGCGGCTACGCCCGACGGAAGCTGAGCGTCTCCCCCACCGCGCCCGCGCGCCAGAGGTCCTGGCACGCGTCGGCCATCTCCTCCAGGCCCTCGACCACCGAGCCCCAGACGATGCCGGGGACCCAGCCCATGTCGCCGTTGATCAGCAGGTTGTTCCGCTCGTAGAAGAGGGCGAGGTCCACGACCGTGCGCCGGCCGCGCACGGCCTTCTCCTCGTAGCCGTACGACGCCGTGCCCAGCTCCGTCTCGGAGAAGGTGAAGTAGCACAGGTCCCCCGGGATGGGGGTCACGGTCGGGTTCTCCAGCGGGGGCTCCTCGGCCGCGAAGGCCGGGAACAGCGCGTAGATCTCATTGCGGGCGTACTTGGCGTGGTACACGTCCGAACCCAGTGGCAGCGCCTCCCACACCGCCGCGCAGGTGACCGGAGCCCGGTCATCGAGGAGTTTCGCGGTACAGCTCACGCCGCGCTTGTCCAGTGACACAGTCACGAATCGGTCGGTCATCTCCTCATGGTCCTCGCCTGGCGCCATGCGTCAAGGGAGCGCAGGATCAGGAATGTGCCGTGCCGCACCCACGTCAAGGCCCAGGCCGAAGATCGGCTCGAAATGATGGGCATAAGACGCGTGGAGTCGGGTAGCCGCGCGCCCATGGCTCCACCACCAGAGCACTACAAGAGAAGAACGAAGAATCAGCCGAATACGCCGAACACACCACACGCGCCAAGCATCCCGAATCGCCTCATGGGCAGACGCTCTCTGCTCCTGGGCACGGCCGCGCTGGGCGCCGCGGGGGCGCTCGGCGCCGCCGGTTGCGGCCGGGTCCCCTCCGGCGACACGCTCGCCCGCCTCAAGTCGCAGCGCACCGTGCGGCTCGGCATCGCGGGCGAGGTCCCCTACGGGTACATCAACGACCAGGGCGAGTTCACCGGCGAGGCCGTGGAGCTCGCCAAAGTGATCTTCAAGCGTCTGGGCATCGGCTCCGTGCAGCCCGTGGCCACCGACTTCTCCTCGCTCATACCCGGCCTGAACTCACAGCAGTTCGACGTCGTCTCCGCCGGGATGTACATCAACGAAGAGCGCTGCCGGCAGGTCATCTTCGCCGACCCCGAGTACCAGATGCTCGACTCGTTCATCGTGCGCAAGGGCAACCCCAAGGGGCTGCACTCCTACCAGGACGTGGTGCGCACCAAGGCGAAGATCGCCACCGGCACCGGCTACGCGGAGATCGACTACGCCATCGCCGCCGGTGTCCCCGAGAAGGAGCTGGTGATCCTCCAGGATCCCGTCGCCGGCCTGAACGCCGTCGAGTCCGGCCGCGTCGACGTCTTCGCCGGTACGGCGCTCACCAGCCGCAACGTGGTGAAGAACAGCCGCAGGGCCGAGGCCACCAAGCCTTTCGCGCCGATCGTGGACGGCAAGAAGAAGATCGACGGCGGCGGTTTCGCGTTCCGGCCCACCGACACCGGCCTGCGGGACGCCTTCAACGTCGAGATCCACAAGATGAAGAAGAACGGCGAGCTCTTCCGCATCCTCCAGCCGTTCGGCTTCACCAAGGCCGAGATGACCACCCTCACCGCAGAGGAGCTGTGCGCATGACAGCGGGCCTCTGGACACACTGGGTGCTCCCCGGCATCTGGATCACCCTGCAACTCACCCTGTACAGCGCCGCCCTGGCCACCGCGGTCGCCTTCACCGTGGGCATGGCCCGCACCCATCGCTCGCGCGTCGTCCGCTTCCTCGCGGGCTTCTACACCGAGGTCTTCCGGGGCACCTCGGCGCTGGTGCTGATGTTCTGGCTGTTCTTCGTGCTGCCGAGCCTGTTCGGCTGGGCGCTGGTCCCGATGTGGGCGGCCGTCCTGGCGCTGGGGCTGTCGTACGGGGCGTACGGCGCCGAGGTCGTGCGCGGGGCGCTCAATTCCGTGGCCCCGGCCCAGCGCGAGGCCGGGATCGCCCTGAACTTCACCCGCTGGCAGCAGATGCGGCTGATCCAGCTGCCGCAGGCGGTGCCGGAGATGATCCCGCCGTTCAGCAACCTCCTCATCGAGCTGTTGAAGGGCACCGCGCTGGTCTCCCTGCTCGGGGTGGCCGACGTGTCGTTCGCCGCGTACCTGGTGCGCCTGGCCACCCAGGAAAGCGCGCAGATCTACTCGGTGACCCTGGTGATCTATTTCGTGATCGCCTTCGTCCTCGCCCGTGGAATGCGGTCCGTGGAACGCAGGACCAAGGCGGGTATCGGTATCACCGCGACTCCTGGGGGTGCCCGGTGAAAACCTGGGACTGGTCCGCCGTCGCGGACTTCATGCCGCGTTTCCTGGACGGCCTGCTCGTCACCCTCCAGGTGCTGGTGCTCGGCTCGCTCCTCTCCTTCACCCTCGGATTGATCTGGGCCATCGGGTTCCGGGCGCCGACGCGTTTCATCCGCTGGCCGGTGCACGCCGTCACCGAATTCATCCGGAACACGCCGCTGCTGGTGCAGCTGTTCTTCTTCTTTTTCGTCCTGCCCGAGTTCGGTGTGCAGTTCTCGGCGCTGACGACGGGCACGATCGCCATCGGCGTGCACTACTCGACGTACACCGCCCAGGTCTACCGGGCCGGTATCGAGGCGGTGCCGCCCGGCCAGTGGGAGGCGGCCACGGCGCTCAGTCTGCCGACCGGCCGGACCTGGACGGCGGTGATCCTGCCGCAGGCGATCCGGCGGATCGTCCCGGCGCTGGGCAACTATGTGATCTCGATGCTGAAGGACACTCCGCTCCTCGCCGGGATCAGCGTGCTGGAAATGCTCCAGCAGTCGCGACTGGAGAGCGCGGCCACCTTCCAGTACACGGAGCCGCTGACCGTGGTCGGTGTCGCTTTCATCCTCATCGCCTATCCGGCTTCTCTTCTCATGCGAGCCCTGGAGCGTCGTCTTGTCCGCTGACATCACACCACCGAAGACCGCGGGTGACCCGGCCGCGAAGCACCTCCCGGACGGTGAGCTGATCCGATTCGACAGAGTGACGAAGCGGTTCGGGAAGAACACCGTCCTGGACAATCTCTGTTTCTCGGCCAGGCCCGGAAAACACGTCACCCTGATCGGCCCGTCCGGCTCGGGGAAAACGACGATCCTCCGGCTGCTGATGACCCTCGTGACACCGGACGAGGGCACCATCACCATCGACGGGGAAAACCTCTACCCCGCCGACAGAAGGCACGTGCGCGAAGTGCGCAAGAACATCGGCATGGTGTTCCAGCAGTTCAATCTCTTCCCCAACATGAACGTCCTGCGCAACATCACCGAGGCGCCGGTCCGGGTCCTCGGGCTCAGCCGGGACGAGGCGGAGGAGCGCGGCCGGGAACTGCTCGACATGGTCGGCCTCGGCGACCGCTGCGCCGCCAAGCCCACCCAGCTCTCGGGCGGCCAGCAGCAGCGGGTCGCCATCGCGCGGGCGCTGGCGATGCGGCCGCGGATCCTGCTGCTGGACGAGGTCACCTCGGCGCTGGACCCCGAGCTGGTCGCCGGGGTGCTCGACGTGCTCAGGGACATCGCCCACACCACGGACATCACCATGCTCTGCGTGACGCACGAGATGAATTTCGCCCGCGACATCTCGGACGACGTCCTCATGTTCGACTCCGGAAAGGTGATCGAGTCCGGCCCGCCGGAGAAGATCTTCACCGACCCGGAACAGGAACGTACCCGCGAATTCCTGAGCGCGGTGCTCTGACCTCCCCATACCGCGAAGTAGTGTGCCGCTGGCATATGCCAGCGCGATGCGGCCCAGCGTGCGGCGCCGGGCCGCATCGTCTTCGCCGCCCGACGGCCACCCCGCGAACGGCCCATGACGGCTATCGTGGGCTCGAGCTTGCGGTCACAACCTGCTGGGGGGAACCGTGGTGCTGAAGCCGGATTCGACGGCGCCGTTCCACTCGGCGCGTCATGTCCTGCGCGTTCTGGAAGCCGTGTCCCAACACGGCGGCGGGGTCACCGAGGCACGGATCTCCCGGGAGAGCGGACTGCCCGCCGCCCACCTCGCGCCCCTGCTCGCCACGCTCCGCCGCGAGGGGTACGTGGAGCGGCTGGCGGACGGGGCGTACGTGGCGGGCGACTCCCTGGCCCTGCTGAGCTCCGGCGCCGCGGGCCGGCAGGCTCTCGCGGCCAGGCTGGAGACCACGCTGCACGAGCTGCGCGACTCGGTCGGCGCCGCCGTCTACCTCAGCCGCTACATCGACGGCGAGATCAAGGTGACCCAGATCGCGGACAGCCCGCTGACCCCCGCGGTCAACGAGTACGTGGACTTCCGCTCCACGGCCCACGCGAGCGCGATCGGCAAGTGCCTGCTGTTCCAGCTGGACCGGAACGGCCGCCGGGACCATCTGGCCCGCCACAAGATCGCCCGGTTCACCTCCCGGACGATCACCAGCGAACGTCTGCTGCTGTCCCGGCTGGACAGCCAGCCGCCGACGGTGCCCGTGCTCGACCTCCAGGAGTACGCGGTGGGCACGGTGTGCGCGGCGGTCCCGCTGACCGCCGGGGCGGCGGTCGGCTGCCTCGCGCTCTCGCTCCCGGTCGAGCACGCGCACCGGCTCCGCGCGGCGGCGGAGACCCTGCACCGGCGGGCCGCGCCGATGGCGCTCTCGCTGACGCTGTAGCGGCTCGCGGCGCTGCTCGGGACCGCCGGACCGGCTGTGGTCCCGAGCACCCCCGCGGGCCGGGTATGATTTTCCGGTCAGCAGGCGCCGCTAGCTCAGTTGGTTAGAGCGGCTGACTCTTAATCAGCGGGTCCGGGGTTCGAGTCCCTGGCGGCGCACGTGCGATCATGTAGCTGACCTGGGCGTTCTCGGTTTCCGAGAACGCCCTTCGGCGTGTGGTGAGCCCGTACGGGACAGGTTCGGGCCGGCGGGGGCGCCGGCCCGGTATCAGTACGGGTTGTCGGCGTGCGTGAGAGTCGTCCAGGCGTTGAAGTAGTTGTCCGTACCGGACGGCCGGTGCGCCTCGGTGTACTTCTGGGTGTTGGTCATGGCGATGCCGAGGCGGTTGTGGAGCGCGTTGAAGCCGACCTCCGTGACCCGGCCGAGACCCTTCTCGACGGAGCCGCCGCACAGCCAGGACGGCACGGCGGTGCCGTTCTCGTAGGACGTGTGGAAGCCCAGCGCGTGGCGCAGCCGCTCCCGGATCTTCGGATAGAGGTCCTGGCCCTGGATGCGGCTGGTTTCCGCGACGTCCGCGAGGGAGGCGAGGCCCCAGCCGGTGTGCCCGAAGTCGCGGCAGGTCTCCTGGGCCAGGCCGTCGGTGAACGTACTCTGGCCCTGCCAGTACTTGATGATCTCGGCGCTGGTGTCGATGCCGCTGCCCGCGGGCGGCTCGGGCAGGTCGCCGTCGCCCGTCAGGTAGACGTACGCCGGGACCCGGGCGAGGAACGTGCTGACCGCCTTGTCGTAGGCGGCACGGTCCTCGATGAAGACCGAGATGCCGATGGCCGCCTCGGTCATGACCAGTTCCCAGTTGCCGTTCTTGGTCGCCGCGCCGTTGATCACCTCGGGCAGGTACACGTCGCGCAGCATGGTCGCGAAGCGGCCGGCGTTGGGCCAGCCACCGTCGTAGGTGTACTTGATGATCTCGGCGGCGCGCGGCCAGGTCGCCCCGGACCAGCCGCTCTGCAGCGGAGCGTTGCTGTTGGTGTGATCGGTGATGGTCGCGGACCAGGCGTCCATGATCTCGATCGACTTCTTGGCGTACCTGCTGTCCCGGGTGAAGTACCAGGCGAGCGCGTCGGTGTAGGCCGCTATCGCGTCCTGACGCTCGTCGGTGCAGCCGTAGTTGGGGTTGGACGACGAGCCGCACTCCACGACGGCCCGCGGCTTGGCGGTGCGCGACAGCGAGGCGTAGGAGCTGGCCATCATGGAGTCGTAGGCGGCCTTCCAGGGCTGTTGGCCGGCTTGCGCCTTCGACCGGGCGTGGTCGAGCTGGGCCCGGCTCACCAGCACCCCGGGGTGGGTGAAGGCGGCCGGTGCGGCCGTCGCCCGTGGGGCAGGACCGGTGAGCTGAAGGCTCAGCAGACCGGCCAGCAGGACGAGAACGCCAAGAACACTTAACCGCACGGTTCTGGTTCGTGTCATCCGATGACCTCTCTTCACGAATGAGAACGCAGTTCCCGATATCGACCGAATCGGTCGGCCTGGACGATAGGGACACTTCGCGAACATGTCAATACATCGGATGTGTGGCGCACTGGAGACCCGACAGCCGGGTGGCCGGCCCGGGCCCGGCCCCCTCGTGAGTGGAGCCCGGAGCCCGCCAGAACCGGTCGACGGCACGGTCGCGCTGCTGCCCGCTCATGCCCGGTCCCTGGTCGGTCACATGGAACTCGACCAGGCCCCCCGGGACGCCCGGGGGGGGGTTCCCCACCACGGTGGCCAGGGTGATCGTGCTGTGCGGCGGTACGAAGCGCAGCGCGTTGTCGAGTACGGGCGGCTCAGGTGACGGACCGCGAGCCGTCCACCATCGGGGTCACGCCGAAGATGTCCACCGCGTGGTAGTACGTCCACGCCGTGGCGTCGCAGGACGCCTTCGAAGCGCCGGAGTACGCCGAGCACACCCGCTTCAGGTCGGCGTAGAAGGCGGAGTCCAGCCGTGCTTTGTTCGCGTCGAACTGGCCGGCCGCCTTGTAGTTGCGGTAACCGAAGTCGTGGCGCGCGCAGGCGGTCTGGAAGGGGAAGCCGAAGGGGTTGTCCGGGGAGGAGGAGCAGTAGTCCGTGGACCAGTCGAAGCCGTAGGCGGTCCAGGCTCCCTGGTTGCCGCGGGCGGCGAGCCAGGTGTTGTAGCTGGCGGCCGACTCCTGCGTCCAGTTGCTGAGGACCTGCGGCTTGTCGGCGGGGGCGGCCGCCGCCTGACGTGCTGTCAGCAGCGTGGCGGGCAGGGCGAGTATCGCGGCGGCGAGCGGAATTGCCAGGCGTCTGCGCATGACGGAACAGCCTCCGTGAGGTTGGTGGGGGGAGACGCTCGGGCCCGGGGCGGCCGGAGCGTCCTCAGCGTGAACTGCCTTGCTGTCGCTGGGGTCTACGCGCGATGACCGGTACGGAAATGGTCCCCCACATCCCGGCACCGACAAACCTTTTAGGCGCGAACACGTCTACGAAAAACCTCAGTTGGAGGCCGACATGTGGTAGGGCGACGCACATCTGTCGCGTATCTTCACCGCTCGCACCCGGGCGGTCGACACGGAAAGGGTGTACGGGGCGAGGCGGCACGCACGGGGGACGACCAGGGACGCCAGGGGGACGTCCGGGACGCCCGGGAGGGCATACGGGCAAGGGCGGAAATCAGCCCCGGGCCCAAGAGGACCCGGGGCTGATCGCGGCCGGACCGTACGCCCCCGGAAGGGACGTTCACGTCCGGGCCGAGTGGGGCTTTGGCCCGCGCGGCGACGCTCAGCCGCTGAGCGCGGCGGCCACGGAGAGGAGTACGGCGAAGAGGATGAGGTCCACGATGCCGAGGACGATCCCCGCCTTGGCGAGGCCGGCCTTCCCGCCGGAGGGCGGCGCCTGCTTCTGCCCGAACATGCCTAAGAGGATCGCGATCGGCCCCAGGATCGCGGGAAAGGCGAACAGCCCCACGATTCCGCTGGCCAGAGAGGCGATCGACAGGCCGTTCGCGCGGGACCGAGAGGTCGAGGCCGTGGAGGAGTTGCCGTAACCGAGCATCCGATTCTCCCGAATCTCGTTCATGTCGCTTCATTTCTCGTCATGTTCACTTGTGAACTCTCTTCTGCCCGCGATGAGGAAGACCACTCGGCGGGACGGACGAGCCGCGGAACGACAAGCGGCGCGCCGGGCCGGGAGAGGCTCGGCGCGCCGGCGGGACGCGGTGGCCCGGGCGGCGTGGCGCGGCGGTGCCACGCCGCCCGGTGTCCGGACGTCAGAACTGGACGTCGGAGCAGGAGTAGAAGGCGTTCGACGTGTCGGCGATCGTCCACACCGCCACGATCACGTGCCGCCCCGAACGCGACGGCAGCGTGCCCGAGTGCGAGAGCGTCGCCGGCGGCTGTGCGTTGTTGTACGGCACGGTCAGGAACGGCTGGGTGTCCAGGGACGCACGGGTGATCTTCTGGGACGGGTTCCACCCGCTCTTGGTGAGGTAGTACTTGAAGTCACTGGTGGCGTGGCGGGCGGTGAACTGCCAGCGGAACGAGAAGTTCTGGCCGCTCGACACCTTCGTCGTGGGCCAGCCCGTGCCACCGCGCGGGTCGTCGAGCTGGCTGAACCGGCTGTTGCCGCCGGCGCAGATCTGCCCGTCCGCGGGGCCTCCGGCCGGGAAGCCCTTGGGCCCCTCGACGCTCTGGGGCTCCCACTGGATGTCGCCGCAGTTGGTCACCGTGCCGTTGGCACAGAGCTTCTGCCGGCTCAGGGGTGAGTCGGTGTAGCCATGGCTGCTCGCGCTTCCGGTGGCGAGCAGGGAGGCGCCCGCCACGGCGAGGCCGACGACGGCCGCGCCCATCTTCTTTCGCATGCTTCGCTCCAGAGAACGTGGGGAGTTCGGTGAGCTGTGTGGTGCACGCGTGCGGGGGAACCCCGGGGTGGTGGCGGCGCTGCGGTCTAGACCAAGTCCCAGACTATGGCCAGCGGTTAGGCATGTCCATAACAAACACACCAGCGGTCGGAAGCCGGTCACAGAGGCCCACCGGCCGGTCGCAGAGGCCCACCGGCCGGTCACACGGGCTCACCGGCCGGTCACACGGGCTCACCGGCTCCCTGCCGCCCGGTGTAGAAGGCGATGGTCAGGTCCCTCACCAGCGCCTTGCGCTCATAGTCGTCCAGTTCGACCAGCCCGCGGGAGGTCAGCCGGCCCACGGTGTCGTCCACCGCGTCCACCACCGAGGTCAGCACGCTGTCGCGGTGTTCGGCGTCGATGGCGGCGATCCGGCGCCGCTGCATCACGGCGGCGAGTTCCGGCGCGTACTCGATCCGCGTGGGCTGCGCCGAGAAGACGTCGATGCCGACGGGCTTGCACTCGGCCGCCAGGATCCGGGACAGCTCCGCACCGAGCCTCTCGGCGTCGCGCAGCGTCGCCGCGTCCGAGTGGAAGGCGTCGGCGGGCAGTTGGGAGAGCACCCGCGCGAGTGCCGCCTCCACCTGCTCGCGCAGGTACTCCTCGTGGTCCTCGACCCCCAGGACCGCACGCACGGTGTCCCGCACCCGCCAGACGACGAGGACGACGACCCGCAGCGCGGTGCCGTTCGCGTCGACGGCGGGCATGGGCTCGCTGCGCCAGTGCCGCAGCCGTACGTCCACCAGGTGGCGCAGCAGCAACGGGCTCATCCACACCAGCCCCGTACGGCGCACGCTGCCCCGGTAGCCACCGAAGAGCGTCAGCACCCACGCCTGTCCCACCTCACCCCGCGCGAGGCCGCCGAACGTGAGGAGCAGCAGGACCGCTCCGAGCCCGAGCACAGTCCACTGCGCGGGGCCGAAGCCGTGGTACGGCCGGGCGGGCAGATGGAGCGCGTCGGCGACGACGCCGGGGACGGCACCGGTCCACCAGAGCACGGCCGCGCAGCCGAGCAGGACGAACACCCCGGCGCACACGGCGAGCAGCCCGGGCAGCACGGGCCCCGGCCGCTCGGCCAGTCCGGAGTCCACGACCGGCACGCCGCGCGCCGAGCCGGAGCGGGGCGCGGCGGGTCGCGGGGAAGCGGGGCGCGGAGGGGTGGAGCGCGGGGAATCGGGGCGGGAGGCCATGCGCGGGGAGGCACCGGCGGGGGCCGGCGCCCGCTGCACTCGGGGCGCTTCCCTCTCCCGGTCGTCGCCACCGCCCAGGCCGCCCTCGCCACGCACGCCGCGTCCTTGTGCGCCACGGCTTTCCGCGCCCTGGCCCGGTGCACCGTCGCCGCGTCGCCCGGCTCCCGGGGGAACGTCGTCGCGGAAGAGGAGGTGAACGGGGATCTCCTGGGTGGACCCCGCCACGATGAGGGGGCCGCGCCGCGCCGTCTTCTCCCCGCCGGGGGGCGGGCCGTCGGTGCCGGCCGACGGGTACTGCCGGGCGGACGGCCGGGAGGACGGCTGGGGCACGGACCCTCGTGAACCGTCCGGTCCCCGGGCCTCCTTGGCAGCGGAGCCCCCCGCGATCGGAGTGCCCTCCAGGGCAACGGTGTCCGCGCCGGTGGCCTCGGGCCCGGATACGGGTTCGGGGACGGGTCCGCGCTCGGAAACGGGACCGGGTTCGGGGACGGGTTCGGCGGTCTCCGCGTCGGCGGCCTCGTTCCGGGCGAAGCCGTCCCTCGCCTCCGGGGCGTCCCCGGCGGCGGGTCCGCCACGATCGGCGCCGCCCCGGTCCGGCCCCGGCACCGGCACCGGCCCCGTACGATCGCCGCCGCCCTGTCTGCCCGATTCGCCGGCCGGACGACCCTCATGGCCCGAGTCGCTGTCCGAGCCGGGGCCGGCGCCCGGGCCGGCGGCGCCCGGACCTGCTGCCGCGTCGGCCGCCTCCCGGTCGTCTCGGCCGGCGCCCCCGGCCTCGTCCGGCACCATCCGCGCCGCCCCGTACGGGGCGGGCCGGGCGGCAGGCCGTTTCACCTGCCGGACGGGGCGCGCGCCACGGGCCGCGTACGCGTAGTCGGTCGGGGCGGGCACGGGCCGGGTGCCCGTTTCGTCGCCCGGCTGCGGGGCCGTCGTCGTCATCCTTGCCTCCGTCATGCGAAGAGTCGCCGCCAGGTGTGGGGGCCGGGGTAGCCGTCGGCGTCTGAACCGCGCCAGCCCTGGGCGCGCTGGAAGTCCCGGACGTTGCGCCGGTCGGCCTCGGTCCAGCGCCTCCCCGGGCCGACGGCGTAGTGCCTGCCGAAGCCCTTCCTCACGAGCTGCTCACCGAGCTGTTCGACGTGCGTGTTCGCCCGGCCGGGCCGGAAGTGGCCGGCCCCGGGGAAGCCGGGTGCCGGGTGCGCGCCCTGGCCGTTCCCCCGCTCGTCCGGCTCGGCGGCCGGGATGTCCTTGCCCAGCCCGTTCACCAGGTACAGCCAGGTCGTCGGGCCCGGCAGACCGTCCGCGTCGGAACCGCGCCAGCCCTGCGCGCGCTGGAACGCCTCCGTCGCCCGCCGGTCCGACTCGCTCCAGCGCGGCCCCGGGCCGACCTCGTAGAAGCGCTTCCCGCCGCGCTTGACGAGCATCTCGCCGAGCTGGGTCACGTACGCGTTGTTCGCACCCGGCCCGAAGAACTCCTCGCCGGGGAAGACGGCCGGTACGCCCTCGCCGGGGTTCTTGCCGTCGGGGTCCGCGACGACGCCCCTGTAGCGGTACGGCACGTAGCTGTCGGAGTTGCTCCAGTACGCCATGGGCGTGGCCTGGGCACGCGCGTGCGGCTTGGTCTGCTCGTACGCCAGGTAGTAGGAGTGCGTGTAGTCGGCCCAGCCGCCGAAGAGCGTGACGTGCGACCCCTTGGTCGGATTCTCCGGGTTGTGGAAGAGCAGCATGTCCCCGGGCTGGAGTTCCTCCCGCTCGATCCGTTCGCCGAACTTGGCGAGGCTGCCCGTCCATTCGTTGCTGCCGAGGTTCCAGGCCATGGAGACATATCCGGAGCAGTCCTGGCGGTACCCGTCGGACCAGTACGTCTCCATGCTGTACGGCACCTCGGCGTTCACCCACACCTTGGCCCGGCTGATGATCTCCGCGCGGGTGATCTTGTTGGTCTCGGCCTCGTGGGGGCCGGAGTCGGGGCGGGGTCCCGGCAGGGGCCGGCCGTAGAGGGGAGTGCTGTCGCCCTGCGGGCTCGTCGGCCCCTGGTCGCCGGGCGGCGCGTCAGGACCGGCGTCACCGACGGCACGGGCGACGTCGGCCCGTGCGGCACCGTCGGCGCGGGCGACGTCGGCCTCCACCGCCGCGGCCACTCCCGCCGCGCCCGTCGCGCCGAGCGCGACCCCCGCCGCCGTGACCGCGACCAGCGCACGCCGGGCGCCGTGCGCGGCCCGGTGACCGCCCGCGCTCACCGGCAGGCCCCTGGCCAGCTCGCGCCGCCGCCGCCCGCACCCGGCACAGGGGCAGTCGGGAGCGGGCTCGTACTCCTCGAAGACCGGGACGGTCATACGATCCTCTCCACAAAAAATCGGCATTGTCACACGAGACTGAATGAAGCGCATTTTTACGTATCAAAGGGACGAAAGGACAATGCGACAGGCCGCAGCTACCACCAATTGGTCGGAGGCACCCTCGCCGGTCGGGTAAAGTTGTCCAGGTCAGCAGGCGCCGCTAGCTCAGTTGGTTAGAGCAGCTGACTCTTAATCAGCGGGTCCGGGGTTCGAGTCCCTGGCGGCGCACGCATCGCGAAGAAGCCCTCTCACTCCACGTGAGGGGGCTTCTTTCGTGTCCGACGACGCGGTACGCGCACCCGCCGGCCCCACGCACCCCCGAGCACACTCCACACGCCCCCGCCGTACGTCATCACAGGATCGCCATGACCCTCACAGACACCGCGCGACCGCCAAAGCATCCGTCACACCAGCCGCTCAAAGCACCCAAACAGCTGGTAAACGTCCTTTTTCTTCCTTGCGATCCCGGCAGCGGTCGGACAACCTAAGCTGAGCCCATTGACCCAATGGGGCATGCGGTCCGAACAGTTGGACGCGATGCGAGGGAATGCCCCCATGGTCGTCAGGTGGGGCAGGGGGACCCGGTTCACGCATAGCGGCCGTCCGCGGCCTCATGCAACCGGATGGCCGCTGTCCGCCATCTCCATGAGGACGGCGCTCGCAAGGGACACCGTCCGGGCCGATGGCCGAGGGGTCATCCGGGCGGAAACGATCGATTCAGTCAGCACGCCGCTCGCGTGCGTGCAGGGGGATGGACATGACGTCTACGCCAGACGGCGCCCGGCAGGACAGTGATGTCACCCGGACCACCCAGCTCCGGATTCCCTCCCAGCTGAGAAACGCCGCGCAGCGGCAGCGGGCCCGCAAACAGGCCCCCCTGCCCAAGTACGACTACGAGCACTACAGCCGGCTCGCCGGCCCGCTCACCCAGCCCGACCCGACCGAGCCGTACACGGTGCGGTACCGCTCGCTGCTCTCCCAGGAGACGCACCGGATACGCGCCGCGCTGCTCCTCGGAGCGGCGCCGCTGCTCTCGCTCGGCCTCTTCGTCTGGCTGATGCAGCCCCAGCACTGGACCGAGCGCGACCCGAACCTCAAGAACGACACGCTCCTCGTCCTCGACATCATCATGCTCGTCTCCATCGGACTGATCGAGCTGTTCCGCACGATGAACGTCCTGTCGAACGCGCACGCGACGCTCGTCGCGCGCGACCCCGTACCCGTCGTACCCGAAAACGGAACCCGGGTCGCCTTCCTCACCTCCTTCGTGCCGGGCAAGGAGCCCCTGGAGATGGTGACGAAGACGCTGGAGGCGGCGGTGCGGATCCGGCACCGCGGCGTGATGCACGTATGGCTGCTGGACGAGGGCGACGACCCGGCGGTGAAGGCGGTCTGCGCCCGCCTCGGCGTACGCCACTTCTCCCGCAAGGGCATAGCGAAGTGGAACCAGCCCAAGGGCGCGCACCGGGCCAAGACCAAGCACGGCAACTACAACGCCTGGCTGGAGGCGCACGGCGGCGACTACGACTACTTCGCCTCCGTCGACACCGACCACGTGCCGCTGCCCAACTACCTGGAGCGGATGCTGGGTTACTTCCGCGACCCGGACGTCGGTTTCGTCATCGGCCCGCAGGTCTACGGCAACTACGACACGTTCGTCACGAAGGCCGCCGAGTCGCAGCAGTTCCTCTTCCACGCCCTGATCCAGCGCGCGGGCAACCGCTACGGCGCGCCCATGTTCGTCGGCACGAGCAACGCCGTCCGGATCTCCGCGCTCAAGCAGATCGGCGGTCTGTACGACTCCATCACCGAGGACATGGCGACCGGTTTCGAGATGCACCGTCACCGCAACCCGGCGACGGGCAACAAGTGGCGCTCCGTCTACACCCCGGACGTGCTGGCCGTGGGCGAGGGCCCCAGTGCCTGGACGGACTTCTTCACCCAGCAGCTGCGCTGGTCGCGGGGCACGTACGAGACGATCCTCAAGCAGTACTGGAAGGGCTTCACCACGCTGCCGCCCGGCAAGCTCTTCAACTACACGATGATGATCATCTTCTACCCGATGTCGGCCCTCAACTGGATCCTCGCGGCGCTGAGCTGCGCGCTGTTCCTGGGCATGGGCGCCTCGGGTGTGCAGATCGACCCGGCGATCTGGATGATGCTGTACGGGAACGCCTCGGCCCTCCAGATCGGCCTCTACATCTGGAACCGCCGGCACAACGTCTCACCGCACGAGCCGGAGGGCTCCGGCGGCCTGGCGGGGATGGCGATGTCCGCGATGTCCGCGCCGCTGTACGCGCGTTCGCTGACGGACTCGGTCCTGCGCCGCAAGAGCTCCTTCGTGGTGACGCCGAAGGGCGACTCGTCCAGCCCGGACACCCTCTTCGGCACGTTCCGCATCCATCTGTTCTTCATCCTGGTCTTCGGCGGTTCGCTGGTCGCGTCCTTCGTGTTCGGCCACGACCACCCGGCGATGATCACGTGGGCGACGCTCGCCATGCTGATCACGGCCGCGCCGATCCTCATCTGGCGCTGGGGGATGCGCCAGGAGAAGAAGAACACCAAGCGGAAGCGGGGCGCGCACCGGGGCGGCGGTGCGGGGACGCAGCCCGGCGCCATGGCGACGCCGCAGGCAGCGCAGGCGCGACAGACCCAGCAGCTCCCCCAGCCCCAGCAGTTCCAGTCGGCCCAGCAGGCCGAGCAGACCCCGCAGTTGCAGCAGACCCAGCAGTTCCGGACGACTCAACCGCTTCCGCAGGCGCCGGGGGCCGACCCGACGGCGGACTCCTTCGTCGGCCCGATGGCGGGAGTGCCGCTGAGCGTCCCGTACCGCAAACCGGCCGCGCGGACGGCCCGCCCGATGACCGACTCGACGGCCGGTCCCGCCACCGGACGCGCCCGGCACGCGGCGCCCGACGATCCCGATCAGACAGCCCAGATTTCCCTTGGGGGACCTAAGCAATGAGCGCCATTCCCGTCCGGCAGAACCACCGCAAGAACCGTGCGCGCCGGCTCGCGATCGGCGCCGCGGTCGTGGTCGCGGTGGCGGGGATGAACGGGCCCGCGCTCTACCGGTTCAGCTCGGAGCAGTACCACGAGTACAAGATCAACCGCCCGGACTACAAGGCGGCGAACGGCCACTGGGGCTTCCTGGACGTGCCGGCGAAGTTCAAGATCAACTCGATCCACGCCTCGCTGCTGCACACCGGCAAGGTGCTGCTGATAGCCGGCTCCGGGAACAACCAGAAGAACTTCGACGCGGGCAAGTTCGAGTCGATCCTCTGGGACCCCAAGGACAACTCGTACAAGATGATCCCGACGCCCAAGGACATGTTCTGCTCCGGGCACACCCAGCTCCCTGACGGGAACCTGCTGGTGGCGGGCGGTACGAAGCGGTACGAGAAGCTCAAGGGCGACGTCACCAAGGCCGGCGGACTGATGATCGTCCACAACGAGGACCCGGACAAGCCGATCACGCTGCCCGCGGGCACGATGTTCACCGGCAAGGAGAACGGCAAGACGTTCGTCTCCAAGGACCCGGTGCTCGTGGAGAAGGCGAAGAAGATCTTCGACCCGGACACGGGCGCGTTCCTGCGTACGGAGCCGGGCCTCGGCCGGATCTACGTGGAGGCCCGCAAGTCGGGCGCGCGGTACGAGACCGGCACGGAGGACAACTACCGCGTGCACGGCATGAAGGGCTCCGACGCCCGCAACGTCTACGGCATCGCGCAGAAGCTGGCACTCGACAAGAAGGACTTCCAGGGCATCAGGGACGCCTTCGAGTTCGACCCGGTGGCGGAGAAGTACATCAAGGTCGACCCGATGAACGAGGCGCGCTGGTACCCGACGCTGACCACGCTCGAGGACGGCAAGGTGCTGGCGCTGTCCGGACTGGACGAGATCGGCCAGATCGTGCCCGGCAAGGACGAGATCTACGACCCGGAGACGAAGAAGTGGGAGTACACCGGGATCATCCGGAAGTTCCCCACGTATCCCGCGATCTTCCTGATGGACAACGGGAAGCTCTTCTACAGCGGGTCCAACGCGGGGTACGGTCCGGCCGACGTCGGCCGTGACCCGGGCGTCTGGGACCTGAAGACCAACAAGTTCGACAAGATCCCGGGCCTGAGCGACGCCGACCAGATGGAGACCTCGGCGACGGTGATGCTGCCGCCCGCGCAGGACCAGAAGTTCATGGTCATCGGCGGCGGCGGGGTCGGCGAGTCGAAGAAGTCCAGCGAGAAGTCCCGCCTGGTGGACCTCAAGGACGCCGATCCGCGCTTCAAGGACGGCCCGGCCCTCGACAAGGGCACCCGCTACCCGAGCGCGTCGCTGATGCCCGACGACAGCCTGCTCGTCACGGGCGGCTCCGAGGACTACCGGGGCCGCGGCGGCACGGACATCCTCCAGGCCCGGCTGTACGACCCGAAGTCCGACACCTACAAGCGCGTGGCCGACCCGGCGGTGGGCCGCAACTACCACTCGGGCTCGGTCCTGCTCCCGGACGGCCGCGTCATGATCTTCGGCTCCGACCCCCTGTTCTCGGACAAGGCCAACACCAAGCCGGGCACCTTCGAGCAGCGCATCGAGATCTACACCCCGCCCTACCTCTTCCGCGACGAGCGCCCGGAGCTGACGGACGGCCCGAAGGAGATCGAGCGGGGCGGCTCGGCGGTCTTCACGACGAAGGACGCGGCGTCCATCAAGACGGCCAAGCTGATGCGCCCGAGCGCGGTCACGCACGTCACGGACGTCGAACAGCGCTCCATCGCGCTCGACATGAAGAAGACGGCGGAGGGCATCGAGGTCACTGTCCCCGAGAACAGCGCGCTGGTGCCGTCGGGCTGGTACATGCTCTTCGTGACGGACGACAAGGGAACACCGTCGGAGGCGGTCTGGGTGGACGTGCCGTAACCACGTGCTCCCTCACCCCCGGGGCCCGACCGGGTTGAGGTAGGTGGCCGGGTGGGTGGCGGCGTCCTGCTTGAGGATCTGGCCGCCGAACGGCCACTTCAGGGTGAAGTGCTCCGTCTCGTTCGGCGGGGTGACCAGGAACGTCGCCGGAACGAACTTCTCCTTCTGCGGCGTGGACCTGGCCACCGGGAGCAGGGTGACGCTGAAGTCCACCGTGTCCCCCTGCTCCAGCGTGAACTTCACGGGCTTCTCGGAGGAACGCGCCAGGGACCAGGTGCCGTCGGTGTTCTGAGCGCCGACCATGTCGACACCGGCGAAGCCGGACAGGGTGCAGGTGCGCTTGCTCTTGTTGGTGAACCAGATGTACGCCTGGGTCTGGTTCTCGGTCTGCCCCATCTCCGGCGCCGCGTCCTCGCCCGTGGCGAAGCCGGCCTTCAGGTCGGCGGTGTGGCAGCGGGTCGGCTCGGCCTTGGCGGGGGCGGCCGAGGCCGGGATGGCGGTGGCGGCGGTGCCGGCGACGACGACGGCCGCAAGAACGACGGCGGTCAGCTTGCTCTTCATGAAGTTCCGGGTTCCCCTCGAATGCGAAGCGGCGCGCGAAGTCGGTGCGCGCCTACGCACGTGAAGATGCGTAATGCCCGGGGGAGGTTCGGTGTGCGGGAGGATCTTTTTCCGACCACGGCAGGTCCAACGGCACTAGGGAGAGCGCGCGTTGAGCGATGGGGGGGGAAGAGGCCACGTGACTACGACTGTGTTCCGTATCGGCGGGGAGCTGGAAGTACGACGGCTCGGGTTCGGGGCCATGCACTTGCCTACGGAGCCGGGACCCGGAACGCCTTCACCTGTCCCGGGCCCACTGCGAGCGCCTGAACGCTCTGGCCGGACCGGCACAGGGCCGCGCGTCAGCCCCGCGGCAGCGCGTCGGCCACGACGATCTGGGACGGGGCGATCCCGGCCCGCCCGTCCTCGATGTCCCACAGGGTGTTCTGCAGCAGCCGGGCGAGGGTCCAGCCGGTCGCACGTTCGCGGTCCAGTTCCAGCACCTCGGTCAGCAGGTCGAACCGGCGTCTGACCACCCGTGGGGTGTCCCCGGTCGCGCCGCTCTCCCCCCATCCGGTGTCCAGGGCGGGCCACAGGTCGAAACCCGGGTCGCCGGCCAGCGGTTCCGGATCGATGGCCAGCCAGGGCTCACGTTCGGCGGCCAGCACGTTCCCGTAGTGCAGGTCCCAGTGCAGCAACCGTTCCCCGGGGTCGCCGACCAGCTCGGCGACGGCCGACGCCCAGCCCCTCAGCCGCCGCCGGTCCTCCCCGTCGCGCAACGCGCCCAGAGCGTGCGGCACTTCCCTCAGCATGTCGCCGGCGACATCGCCGAGACCGCGCAGCCCCGGGGGCGCCGGAACGGAGTGCAGCCGCGCCAGCAGCCCGGCCAGGACGCTCATGGCCGTGTCATCGTCGTCGAGGGAGGCCAGGGTGCGCGCGCCGTCGAGGCGTTCCAGCAGCAGGGCGCCGCCCTCCGGGTCGTGGTCGAGCAGCCGGACCATGCCGTCGCCGTTCCAGGCGCGCAGTCCGAGCAGGGCGGCCGCGGTCTCCTCCCGGGGCATCTGGAACCTCAGCGCGGCCCGGGTGCCGTCCGCGCGGACCACCGGCACCACGAGGGATGCCTCACCGGAACCGACGCCGCCCTCTCTCCTGAGCTCCCATCGGTCGAGGAACTCCGCGACCAGCCCGGGCAGCGCGGCGACCCAGGCCCGCTCCCGCTCACCGCCGTTCACGGTGTACGACGCGGCCAAGCTGTCAGGAACGACGACGACTTCGCCGGACGCGCTCATGGACGGACTTTCCTCCAGAAAGTCGGTGGAGGTGCCCAACCGGGACCGGCCGCCGGGACCGTGAGGGCCAGGGCGACCGGCCCGCCGGGACCGCAGGGCTCCGGGCGGCCCTACTTCGCGTTGCGGGCCAGGTCCAGCGCGTAACTCTCGTACCACTCCCCCGCCTTGGGGCCGCCCTTGCAGGTGCCGTCCGACTCTCCGGGGCGTTTGATCCACAGGTACGCCTTGACCAGCGGGTCGCCGGTCTTCGTCGTCGGCCGTTCGCCCAGGGCGCGGCCCGGAGGGTTGCACCAGCGTTCGCTCGGATCGCCTTCGGTGGCCGGGCCGTTGCCGTTGCGGCTGGTGTCGATGACGAACGGCTTGCCGCCGACCTTCGCGGAGAGGCGCTTGCCGAAGTCCTTGCTCGCGTCGGTCGGGTAGAAGTTGGAGACGTTGACGGAGAAGCCGTCGGCGTCGGCGATGCCCGCCCACTGGAGCGGTTCGAAGAGCGCGTCGGGACTCTGCCAGCCCGCGTTGCCCGCGTCCAGGTAGACCGTGGTGGCCGGCTGCTGCTTGAGGCGCTTGATGGCGCCCTTGAGCAGGTCGTACCGCTCTTCGTGGTACTCGTCCGGCGTGCAGCCGTCCACCAGGTGCAGTACGGCGTCCGGCTCCAGGACCACCGTCGTAGGGCGGTCTCCGATGCCCTTGGCGACCTCGTCGATCCAGGCGCGGTACGCGTTGCCGTCGGCGGCACCGCCCTTGGAGAACTGGCCGCAGTCGCGGTGCGGGATGTTGTAGAGGACGAACAGCGCCTCCCGGTCGGCCTTCGCCGCCGCTTCCGTGAAGCCCTTGGCCTGCTCCTGGGCGTTCTCCGGGGTGATCCACTCGGCGACCGGCTGTTCGGCGATCTTCCTGATCAGCGCGGCGTTCTTGGCGTTCTCGCCACCGTCTCGGCCCTCGTACGCGGCGACCTGGCGGGCGGCGGTGCCGTCGGGGTTGACCCAGTACGGGTCCTCCGCCTTGGGCCGCTGGCCGAGCGACGGCGACTTCTTGCCCTTGTCGTCGTCCTCTCCGTCACCGCCCGAGGAACAGCCCGCCGCCAGCAGCACCGCGGCCGTCGCGGCAGCCGTCGCCACGAGCCGGACCCGACCGGTTCCGGAGTAACTGCCGTACATCCACTCCCCCTTGATGCGCCACACCCCCGGCGCCTCGCCTCGCCTCACCTTGATCCCCCTGGTCGGAGATCGAACCACCGACCGGATCAATCCTGGCACACCGTCTCCGGCCGTCAGGGCCATTCCGGTGGTGCGCGATCTCCGTATGCCCGCGCTCCGGGCCGCGTCGGCGTCATCAGCCGTCGCGTGGTGCGCGCACGCCCGTCAGGTACGCCGACACGACCACGTTCGCCGTGTACGCGTTCGCCTTCCGGTCGAACGTTCCGCCACAGGTGATCAGCCGCAGCTCGGCCCGGGACGCCACCCGGGGCCCGTACACCTCGTGCGCGTCGAAACGGTCGCGGGGAACGACCCGTACGTCCTCGATCGTGAACTCCGCGAGCGAACCGTCCGCCCGGGTCACCCGGATCCGCCCGCCCGGCCGCGCGCCGCTGAGACCGTAGAAGACGGCCGGTCCCGTGTCCGTGTCCACGTGGCCGACGAAGAGGGCGACGCCCTCGGCGCCGGGGGCGACGCCGTCTCCGTACCAGCCGACCGCGCCCGGCCGCGCGTACGGGGGCGGGTCGACCGCCCCGGCGCGGTCCAGCCCGCGCGCCTCGACCGGTGCCGCGACGCCCAGCGCCGGGACGGCCACCCGCAGCGGGCGCGCGGCGGGCAGCGGGGCGTGGGGCGGGGGCAGCGGCGGCGTGCCGGGCCGAGGACTTACGGCGGCGACGCCGCTGGCGGCAGGCGAGAAACCGCTCGTGACGGGCCAGGAACCGCTCGTGGCGGGCGAGGAACCGCTCGTGACGGGCGAGGCGACGACGGCCATCGGGCCCACGCCCGCGTCACGGCTCGCGAGGCCCAGTGCCAGAAGCAGGACGGCACCCGCCATTGCTATGGACGGCCGGCCGATGCCCGTTCCGGCCCAAGGTGGGCGCGACGGGCGTACGGCTTGGGCCGAGCGTATGGGTATGGCCGGGTCCGCCGACGCGCTGTCCGCCGACGGGCCCGCGGAGCCCGTCGGCGGTCCGGCGACGCGGCGCCGGGCAATGCCCCGGGAGAAGCCGCTCCGGGCGAGTCCTCGGGAGGCCGCTCGGGCGGCCTCCCAGGACGACCCGTACCCGGTGGGTCCCCGAGGAGTGCCGGAGGCCGCCGGGGCCCCGGCGAGCCCGTGCGCCCCGTAGGGCAGCCCGCCGGACATCTCAGTCCGTGTCCCGCGCGGCCGGTCCGGCCGCCCCGCGCTGCCGCCGTACGCTCCTGAACGCCACGGCGACCGCCGCCACCCCCGTCAGCACCAGGCCGATCACGGCGTGCCGCGTCCCCGGGCCACCCGTCGCGGCGCTCCCCTGCGCCTGGGCCGACGTGGTGGCGGAGGTGTCCGAGCCGGCGGAGGTGTTCGGGTTGGTGGAGTCGCTGGAGTCTCCGGAGTCGCTGGAGTCCGCGACGCCCGCCTCGTCGTCGTGGCGGTCCGCGGTGGACTTCGCCGTACCGCCGCCCCCGGCCCGTACCGGAGCCGTGGGACTCGCGTGGGCCTCGGGCCGGGCGGCGGCGCGGCGTACGACCTCGAACGTGCCGGAGCCCGAGCGGACCCGGCCGCCGCCGCAGCTGATGGCGATCTCGTGCTGCCCGGGAGTCACCGAGGACCTGAGCCTGGCGAGACCGGTCAGCGGGATCTTGTACTTCGGGTTCCTGGCCAGTTCCTCCTGGTCCCGGATCCAGTCCTCGCCGTAGGCACGGGGGGCGAGATCCACATCGGCCACGAAGGCGTCGGACCTGGCGACGGCCGAGGTGCCCGCGCAGCCCGATGCCCGGATCTCGATCCGCTGCCCCGGGGCGGCGCTGGACGGGATGACCATGACGGTGACCGGGTCGGCGGCCCGGGCGATGGCCTCGGCGGTGGCGGTTCCGAGGCCAGGCGTGCTCACCAGTACGGTGACGGCCGTCGCGGCACGCAGAGCGAGCAAGGATGGACGCATGGTGAACCTCCTTGTAGAAGAGACTCACCCACCCGGCGCATTTCCGCATCCGCAGCGGTCGGCGGCGCCTCGCGGCCGTACGCGCCGTACGCGCCGCGCCAAGGCGTCACCGCGTCGGAGCCGCCGTGCCCGGCCCCGCCGCGCCCCGGCTTCGGACCGGCCCCGCGACCGGGCCTGGATTGGCCCCGCGACCGGGCCTGGATTGCCCCCACGACCGGCCGCGGCCCGGGCGGCGGCCGTCCCGCCGCTGCCGCGCTCAGACGCGATCGACGAGATCCGCGATCGAATTGACGACCGTTGAGGGCCGGAAGGGGTACCTCTCGATGTCGGGCCGCGTCGTGACCCCCGTCAGCACGAGGAAGGTCTCCATCCCCGCCTCCAGTCCCGCCAGGACGTCCGTGTCCATCCGGTCACCGATCATCGCGCTGGTCTCGGAGTGCGCGCCGATCGCGTTCAGGCCCGTCCGCATCATGAGCGGGTTCGGCTTGCCCGCGAAGTAGGGCTCCTTGCCGGTGGCCTTCGTGATCAGCGCGGCGACGGCCCCGGTGGCGGGCAGCGGCCCCTCGGTGGACGGGCCGGTGGAGTCGGGGTTGGTGCAGATGAACCGCGCGCCCCCGTTGATCAGCCGGATCGCCCTGGTCAGCGCCTCGAAGCTATACGTACGAGTCTCTCCGAGCACCACGTAATCCGGCTCGTGGTCGGTCAGGACGTAACCGATGTCGTGCAGGGCGGTGGTCATCCCGGCCTCGCCGATGACGTACGCCGTGCCGCCGGGCCGCTGGTCGTCCAGGAACTTCGCGGTGGCCAGCGCCGATGTCCAGATGTTCTCCACCGGCACGTCGAGGCCCATCCGGGCGAGGCGGGCCTGGAGGTCGCGCGGGGTGTAGATGGAGTTGTTGGTGAGGACCAGGAAGGGCCGCCCCGACTCCCGCAGCCGTTTGATGAATTCGGCGGCGCCGGGGATCGGCACCCCTTCGTGGATGAGGACACCGTCCATGTCGGTGAGCCAGGATTCGATCGGCTTGCGCTCTGCCACTGGACTGTTCTCCGCTCTGCGGTGGCCAAAACTGGACGGTCCGACGCCGCCCAGCGTAACGAGGGCGGCGAGCGGGCGGGAGGGGCGGCCACCACGGCTCGGGCACGGCGGAGTGTGCCCGGGCGAACGCGTGACACCACAGGCCGCGGGAGGGGGATGTTGGGCTCGGGGCGTCGGGCCCGGGGCTCAGGCCCGGGGCATCAGGCCCGGCCGGTGCGCAGGCGCAGCATGCCCGCGGCCAGTACGGCCCCGGCCGTGACCAGCGCCAGCGCCGCGACGGCGCGGCCGAGGAGGTCACCGGAGACAGCGGATCCGGCGAGGACGAAGACGGCTGACGAGCCGCCACGGGGCCGGTGCCGCTCCGGCCGGACGGCCGGTACCGGGTCCAAGTAGTCGAGATCGACGGTGTCACCGGCGTCACCCGAGTGACCGGCATGGTCCTCCCGGCCGGCGTGACCCCCGCGACCGGGGTCACCGGCTCCGCCGCCGTACCGTTCGGGCCGGTCGTAGCCGTCGGCGTGCTCGGTGTCGTCGGCGTATCTGCCGCCCGGACCGCTCCTGCCGACGCCGAAGCGGTACGTGCCCGACTCCCCGACCCACTCTCCGTCGTCCCCGCGCCGCTGTACGGTCGCGGCGGTGGCCACGACCTCGTTCCGGGGAGTGCCCCGGGCGAAGGCCAGCCGTACGCGTACGGTCACGGTCCGGCCCGGTGGTACGGCGAACCCGGGGGAGCCGTCGTCCAGTACCCCGACGATCTCGTCGTGATCGGTCTTCTCCAGGGAGAGGGACCGCCATCCCTTGTCCTCACGGGCTTCCAGGGTGACCTGGGAGGTGGTCAGCGTCCGCTCGCGGTCGACCAGGACGACGACGGGATGGATGTCCTCACAGGCGTGCCGGGTGGTGTTGGTGAGGTCGAGGTACCAGATCCCCGGGGCGCCTCCGGGCGAGAAGGACGAAGGCCCGCCGTGGACATGGGCCGAGATCGGAAAGTCCTCGCCGGTGGACCGCGCCCCCTTGCCGCACACCTGCCGCCGCTCGGACGGGGAGCCGAGCGCGGACACCGGTACGGACACGGACACGGGCGCGAGTACGGGTGCGAGTACGGGTGCGGGCGCGTGTCGTGCGGTAGTCGCGGGGGCAGCGAGGGAGAAGGGGACCACGGCGACCGAGGCGACCGCGACGACGGCGGTGACGGCGCCACTGGCGGCGACCGCACGGGCGGGGCCTTGACGCGGTCGCGTGACTGGCACAAGGGGCATGTGAACGGCCTTCGTGGAGCTGGTGACGGACTGTCGCGTACGAAGCGGCCACCGGACCGTCGGCGTCCGGACGGCCGGCGTCGGGCCGACGCTGCCATGCCGGGCCCGGCCGTACCGGGCGGCAGGGCCCTGTGCCCCCGTAAGTCATACGAACAGCGTCGGTGCGCCCGCCTGTCCGGCGCACCGACGCGTACACCGCACCGCCTGACGCGACAAACCGCCCGACGCGACGCACCGCCGACCAGCCGCGTACGCCACGAGCAGCCCGACGCCGCGAGGCGTCAGCGCCGTCCCCGGCTGCCCTCGGCCCGTCCGAACACCGGCGCGAGGACGAGTTGCGCCGCACCCTCCGCGACCGGATGCGCGCCACCGCCGGCGGCGGCCGTCACCTGGACCGACGTGCACCGGGCGCGTTCGGCGACGACGGCGGCCACCCCCCGCACGAAACGCTCCTCGTGGGCGGTGACCGTACGGCCGCCGAGCAGGATCCGGTCGATGTCGAGCAGCCCGATGAGGTTCGCCGCCCCGGCCCCGAGCACCCGGGCCGCCCCGGCGAGATCGCCGCGCGCGACGGCGGCCAGGCAGATGGCCTCGATACAGCCGCGATTGCCGCAGTCGCAGGCGGGCCCGTCCAAGTGGATGACCTGGTGCCCGAACTCGCCCGCGCCGGTGCGCGCGCCCCGGTGCAGCTCGCCGTCTATGACGAGGCCCGCGCCCAGCCCCGTACCGAGGTGGAGGTACGCGAACGTGTCGGCGGGGCCGCGCAGGGCGAGGCCGAGCGCGGCGGCGTTGGTGTCCTTGTCGAGGACGACGGGGAATCCGAGGCGGGCGGCGAGGGTGTCGCGCAGCGGCACACCGTTCCACTGCGGGAAGCCGGTCACCCGCCGGGGTACGCCGGTGGTGTGGTCGAGCGGGCCGGGCATGGCGACCCCGACGCCGAGGAGCCCGTCCCCGCGTACCGCCCGCGCCTCGCCACGTACCGCCCGCGCAGCCCCTCGTACCGCCGCCACCTGCTCGACCACCGCCGCGATCACCCGGTCCGTCCCCGCGCCGAGGTCGAGCGGCACCGACCGTGCGGCGACCGGGGTGCCGGCCAGGTCCACCAGAACCACCGTCAGTTCGTCCCGGTCCAGGTGGACCCCCACGGCCTGCGCCGCGGACGGCACCAGCCGCAGGACGGTCCTGGGCTTTCCCCCGGTCGAGGCGCGGTGGCCGGCCTCCGCCACCAGGCCGTCCGCGCGCAGCCTGGCGGTGATCTTGCTGACGGCCTGGGGGGTGAGACCGGCGTGCTCGGCGAGTTCGAGGCGGCTTATGCCGGCTTCGCCCGCCGTACGGAGCAGGTCGAGGACGAGGGCCGCGTTGGGCCCGCGCGGTACGGCGGGGCGGGGCGCCACGACAGCCGGGTCACCCTCGCCCCTGCGACCGCCCCCGCCCCGGCTGCCGCTCTCGCCCCCGCTGTCGCCCACGCCGCTGCCGTCACCCTTGTTCACACCGGCCATTGTGCCTCGACCTTGCACTTTGGAAACGGCGTTGCTTAAGTGAACTCCATGACTGGCAATGACACGGGCAACGGCACTCCCTCACGCGTCGGACTGATCGGATACGGCCTCGCGGGTTCCGTATTCCACGCTCCACTGATCGCCGCCACCGCGGGACTCGCCCTCGACACCGTCGTCACCACCGCCCCCGAGCGCCGGGAGCAGGCGCGCGCCGAGTTCCCCGGCGTGCGGTTCGCCGCGTCCCCGGAGGAGTTGTGGGAGCGCGCCGGCGAGCTCGACCTGATCGTCGTCGCCTCCCCCAACAAGACCCACGTCCCGCTCGCGACCGCCGCCCTGGAAGCCGGTCTGCCGGTGGTCGTGGACAAGCCGGTCGCGGGCAGCGCGGCCGAGGCGCGGGCGCTGGCCGCGCTCGCCGACGAGCGGGGGCTCCTGCTCTCCGTCTTCCACAACCGGCGCTGGGACAACGACTTCCGTACCCTGGCCCGCCTCGTCAAGGGCGGCGAGCTGGGCGACGTACAGCGCTTCGAGTCCCGCTTCGAGCGGTGGCGGCCCCGGCTCAAGGGCGGCTGGCGCGAGTCGGGCGCGACGGAGGAGATCGGGGGACTCCTGTACGACCTGGGCAGTCATGTGGTCGACCAGGCGCTGGTGCTGTTCGGGCCGGCGGCGACGGTGTACGCGGAGATGGACGTACGCCGCCCCGGCGCCGAGGCCGACGACGACACCTTCATCGCGCTCACGCACACCAATGGTGTCCGCTCCCACCTCTACGTCAGCGCCACCACGGCGCAACTCGGCCCGCGTTTCCGGGTGCTGGGGTCGGAGGCGGGCTACGTGAAGTACGGCCTCGACCCGCAGGAGGCCGACCTGCGCGACGGCAAACGGCCGGGCGCGGGAGCGGGGGGCTGGGGAGTGGAGCCGGAGTCGCTGTGGGGGCGGTACGGCGCCGGCCAGTCGCCGCTGACCGGCGGCGGCCACCCGGTGGAGAGCGAGCCGGGCGACTACCCGGCGTACTACGCGGCCGTCGTCGCCGCGCTGCGCGAGGGCACGGCCCCGCCGGTGACGGCGTACGAGGCGGCGGCGACGCTGGACGTCCTGGAGGCGGCACGGCGGTCGGCCCGGGAGGGCGGGGCCATCAGCCTGGCGGCCGGCCCCGCCACCGGGTGAAACCGGGCCCACCACGGGGCGAGGCCGGCCCCCCTACCGGGTGAAACCGGCCCCGCTACCGGGCCCCGCCGGCGGGTGAGGCCGGGCCCGCCACGGAGCGACACGAGCCCCGCCACAGGGCGGAGGGCGCCCCGCTACCCGGTGAGGCCGGGGCCTGGGGCCGGACTCGCGTGCTCGGCGCACAGGCACCCGACGCCCGGCTCGATCCACTCCTGGCCGGCCCACTCGGGATGCCGTTCGATCAGCAACGCCCGGACCTCGGCGACGATCTCGTCCCGGCCCATCGCGGAGTCACGCCGCCGCCACGTCTCGTCGCGCAGCTCGCGCAGGTAGTCGCGGACGCCGACCAGCACCTCCGGACCGCCGAGGTCGCCGTGGCCGGGCACCACCACCCGGGGGCCGGCGGCGGCCAGCCGGTCCGTCACCGCGAGCCAGCGCACACCGGAGACGTCCGTGTCGTACGGCGGGAACCACGGGAAGATGGCGAACTGTCCGGTTTCGGCCAGGTCCCCGGTGAACAGCACGCCGGCGTCCGGCACTTCGACCACCTGGTCGCCCTTCGTGTGGCCCCGGCCGGTGGGCCGCAGCCGTACGGCCCGGCCGCCGAGGTCCAGATCGTACGCGTCGTCGTAGACCACGTCGGGGACCGGTATCCGGACGTCCTCGAGGCGGCGGGCGACCGGCCCGCCGAAGCCCCGGAACATCTCCAGGTAGCCCGGTCCCTTCGCCTTCAGGTCGTCCGCCTGGGCGCGGTTGACCAGGTACGTCGCCCGGTCGGCGAACACCCGTGCGCCGAACGCGTGCTCGGGGTGGAAGTGCGTCGTGGTCAGGTACAGCCGACGGCCCTTCGCCACCTCGGTCGCGAAGGCGAGGACCTGCTCTGCGTTGGCGTTGCCGATGCCCGTCTCGACGACCAGTACGGCCTCCGTACCGCCGATGACACCGATGTTGGGTACGAGACCGACCCGGTGGTTCGGGATCACCAGCAGGTCGGAGGCGATCTCCTCGGCGTCGGCGACCCGCACGGCGGGGTCGGCCATCGGCCCGTCGGCCACCGGTCCATTACCCACCGGCCCATTGCCCACCGGCCCGTCGTTCATCAGCTCGTCGCTCATCAGCTCGTCGTTCATGCTCCGATTCCACCGCCCGGTCGACGCGGCCGTCCAAGACCGATCGAGTGGGGCCGATACCGCACGGGTATCGTCCGCGTTCATGGAGCTACGCACGCTGCGTTATTTCGTGGCCGTCGCCGAGGAACTCCACTTCGGCCGGGCCGCCACCCGGCTGCACATGAGCCAGCCGCCGCTGAGCCGGGCGATCAAGCGACTGGAGACCGACGTCGGCGCCGCGCTGCTGCACCGCTCCGCCGCGGGCGTCACGCTCACCCCGGCCGGGGCGACGCTGCTGGAAGAGGCGCGCGGCCTGCTCGCCCGCGCCGACCGGGTGGGCGCGCGGGTGGCCGCCGCGGCCGGCGCCCCGGCCATCGCCGTCGGCATCCTGGGCGACGGCTCCGACCTGGGCGCGAGGCGGCTGGCCGCCGCGTACCGCCGGCACCATCCGGACGTCGAGGTCCACGTCCGCGAGACCGACCTGACCGATCCGACGTGCGGGCTGCGTGCCGGACGGGTCGATGTCGCCCTGACCCGAGGGCCGTTCGACGAGACCGGCCTGACGGTGCGCGAGCTGCGCGCCGACTCGGTGGGCGCGGTGCTGCGCGCCGACGATCCGCTGGCCGGCCGCGCCCACCTGGAGCCGGCCGACCTGGCCCACCGGCGCTGGTTCCGGTTCCCGGACGGCACCGACCCGGTCTGGCAGTCGTACTGGAACGGCGGCGAGCCCCGCGAGGGCCCGGTGGTACGCGCCGTCCAGGAGTGCCGGCAGGCCGTGCTCTGGAACGGCACGGTCGGCATGACCCCGCTCGGGCACGAACCACCCGAGGGGCTGACCGTGGTACCGGTCGTCGGCATGCCGCCGAGCCGGGTGGTCGTGGCGTGGAACAAGGGCGACGCGAACCCGCTGATCGGATCGTTCGTCCGGATCGCGAAGGCCGCCTACCGCGACTGAGCGTCAGCGCCCAGCCGCGCGCTCTCGGTCAGCGCCGGCACTTCCCTGGCGGAGCGACACCCGTCGACCGGCCGTCACCGCCCCCTACGCGTCCGCGAGGACCTGCCGCTGCCGGCCCAGTCCTCCGATCTCCAGCTCCACCACGTCTCCCGCCCGGAGGAACGGCTTCGGCTCCGGCTTGCCCAGGGCGACCCCGGCCGGTGTCCCCGTGTTGATGACGTCGCCCGGGTACAGCGTCATGAACTGGCTGACGTACCGCACCAGTTCCCCGACCCCGAAGATCTGCCGCGCGGTGGTCCCGTCCTGCTGGAGCTCGCCGTTGACCCACAGCCTGAGCGACAGCGCCTGCGGGTCGGGCACCTCGTCCGCCGTCACCAGCCACGGCCCCAACGGGTTGAACGTCTCGCAGTTCTTGCCCTTGTCCCATGTACCGCCGCGCTCGATCTGGAACTCGCGCTCGGAGACGTCGTGCGAGACGGCGTACCCGCCGACATGCGCCAGGCCCTCTTCGACGGAGTCGAGGTAGCGGGCGGTGCGCCCGATGACGACGGCGAGTTCGACCTCCCAGTCGGTCTTCACGCTGCCACGCGGTACGAGGACGGTGTCCTCGGGCCCGACCACCGTGTCCGGCGCCTTGAAGAAGATGATCGGCTCGGTGGGGATCTCCGCACCGGTCTCGGCCGCGTGGTCGTGGTAGTTCAGCCCGATGCACACGATCTTGCCGATCCGGCCGAGCGGCGGCCCGACGCGCGGCCCGCCGGTTCCGTCCGGACCGCCGGTGTCGAGCACGGGCAGTTCACCGGAGGCGGCGGCCGACGCGATCCGTTCGAGCGCGGACGGGTCGGCGAGCAGCGCCCCGTCGATGTCCTTGACCAGGCCCGACAGGTCCCGCAGGGTCGTACCGTCCGGGTCGAGGAGCGCCGGGCGTTCCGCACCCGCCGCACCGACACGCAGCAACTTCATGGTCCGTCTCCGTCCGGTCGGGCTGTCTTGAGCTGTCTCGGGCTGTCAGGGGAGGTACGGGGCGGGGCCACCGATCTCCGGGACCCGGCTGATCCTCCAAGACATCGGATCACTCCGCAAGACCCGGTTCACGTACTGGACCGAAGCGCGCGGCCGCCACCCCGTGCGCCCGCGGCTCCACACGCCGCCCCGCCGGCCCGGCACGCCCGCACCTGCGCACGCCGCGCCCCGGACCCCCGCGCCGCCCACCCTGCGCACCGCGCGCACCGCGCGCACCGCGCCTACGCGGCCTCGGCGCCTCCGGCGCTCCTCGCGGCCCCGGATGCCTTCGGCGCCGCCGCCTCGGCCCACATCTCCCGGTAGAGGAAGTACCGCTCGACGGCCGCCCAGGTCGTACTCGTCACCATGTACAGCCCGGCGGCCAGCGGCACCACGGCCACGGTGAGCAGCGTGCCGAACGACATCAGCGGCATCACCTTCGTCATCGCGCCCATGCCGGGCAGCGGCCGGCCGTCGGGCCCCTCCGGAGCCGCGGGCGTCGGCGCGGCGGCCATCTGCCGCTTCGTCATACGGAACGAGAAGGTGGCGACGGCGGCGACGATCGCGAAGAGGGCCACGTACACCAGCCCCGCGCCCGTGAACACCCCGTCCTGCGTGAGCGCGTCCGCCCAGCGGTGGCCGAGCGGCGCGGCGAAGAGGGAGTGGCCGAGCAGTTCGTTGGGTTCGCCGCCGATCTCGCGGCTGGAGAAGAGGTGGTACATGAGGAAGAACGCCGGAATCTGCGCCAGGCTGGGCAGGCAGCCCGCCAGGGGCGAGACGTTCTCCTTGGCGTGCAGTTCCATGAGCGCCTTCTGCATGCGCTCGGGGTCCTTGCCGTGCTTCTTGCGCAACTCGGCGATCTGCGGCGCGAGCTTCGTACGGGCCTTCTGGCCACGGGCCGCCGCCCGGGACAGCGGATGGACGGCGAGCCGTACACCGGCGGTGAAGAGGATGATCGCCGCGGCGGCCGAGCCGGCGTGGAAGAGCGGCTGGAGCAGGTCGGCCAGGCCCCCGACCAGGGTGGCGAAGGCGGACATCAGAACGGACATGGTGGCGGAGCCCTCCGTGGGGTCTCGTCGTGCCGGTGAGGGATACGGCGTATGACGACCCGCGAGGGGGCGGGCAGGGCTGCGACGTGTCGGGGGGTGTCGTCTCGCCTCGTACGAGGCTCGTACGAGGCCGGAGTACCGGACACCAGAGGGCGACCGGCTCCGGACCTCAGAACCGGACCCGGACCCCGAACGCGGACCCCGGGCTCAGGCCCAAGCCCAGGCCCAGACCATGAACCCCGGGCCCAGACTCCGAACCCGAACCCGAACCCCAACCCGAGCCTGGCCACGGCCCCCGGCCCCCGGGAACTCGCGGGGTCGAGCGCAGCGCCTGACCGGCCTACGCGGCCGTCGGCGACGGACGGCCCGGGGCTCGCGGCCGGGTACGACCCGCCGCGTCGGGATCCCGTTGCGGCAGGAAGGCGGTGCGTTGCTCGCGGTCGCGGATCGCCGTCCGTACCCGGTGCGGCGGGTGCGCGGGCACCGAGCGCGCGCTGATGACGGCGCAGACGGCGAGCGCGCTGCCCACGGCGGCGGTCGCGGCGAGCGCGACGGTGGCGGAGAGGAGGCCCGCGTCGACGAGCAGAACTTCGGTGAGGAGGAAGAGCAGGAGCCCGGCGGGGCGCAGCGGTCGCGACGAACGCAGTGCGTTGCGGACCATGCGTCTCCCCTTCCTGTGGCTCCCTCGGGCACTCATCGGCCCCACCCACCGGGCCCGGGCATCGGCACCGGGCCCACGGCCATCGTACGGCGTCGGGCGCCGACGGGCCCCGGGCAGGTGCCAAGGCCTCCCCGACCGGACGATCTGCTCGCACTCCTCCGGAGTGAGAACCGACGAGGCCAGTCCAACGTCGATCACATCTGCCTGGTCGTGGCCCCTCTCAACTGGCAGGAGGTCATCGATTCCGGAACGTTCGACGTCCTCGAGGGCGCCGTCCCCCGCTGGGGCGCCCGAGGCTTGGCACAGTCGGTCTACGTCAAGCCCCCCGCTGTAAGGCGGCGAGTTCGTCTTCGGCGACCCCACGACCTGGCGTTGATGCCTGCCACATCGCCCGCGGCACAAAGCACCCAAAGGGTTAGACCACAACCCTTTCTTCAGTGACCATTACTGACACCGAATTCATATCGATGAACTTACTCTCGTCCGGGTTCACCAACTCCTTGTAATTCTTGGACGCGAAGAAGGCGTCGTGATCCGCCCAGCTTTCAAACCAGATTTCAGTGAGGCCGTCGTAGGCGGGGCTCGGATACCCTTCGGCGGGTACCGGGTGGGAGACGGTGTACTTCTTCACGTACTGCCGCGCTTCTGGAATGGAGGTGAACAACGGGGCGTGGCGATTTCGGTGATGCTCGACGAATTCCTCGAAGGTCATTCCATCGATACGGTTGATCATGAAAGCGAACTTGATCACGGACTTCTCCTTTTCATGCTCGCGGACGCGAGAGTTCGGCAACCAGATGCCCCGGCGGCGGATCGCGAGCCATGGGGTTAACCTAAACGCTCACATCGACGTCAAGGGCAAGTCGCCGTGACCCAATGCACACGAGGGGTTGAGATGCGGATCGGTGAACTGTCCGCCCGGACAGGAGCAAGCCGTCGATCACTGCGCTACTACGAGCAGCAGGGCCTGCTGGTCAGCACAAGGTCCCCCAGCGGCCAGCGGTGCTACGACGATGATCACGTCCAGCGGGTGGCGCTGGTTCAGAGCTTCCTGGCCGCCGGAATGTCCAGCAGAACCATCGCTCAGATGGTCCCCTGCATGACGGAGCCCAACATGGACAGAGCCCGGGAAGCTTTGACCGCAATGAATCAGGAGCGAAATCGCCTTTCGTCCACAATAGACAGCCTGGCCGCCGCCAGAGCAGCACTTGATCACCTGATTGACGTAAATCGGAACTTTCTGGCGAACGCGGCGGACGACTAGGCGTCGGGCTGCCTGAATCAATATTCTGGTTTTCCTCCGGTGAAATATTCCGCGCCGTGCAGTGCGCGCCCAAATTGCTCCCTGTCTGACATCTTCCACGATCCGCCGGGTTGGAGTCTGTAAGAGGTCAAGTGGACAGGGGTGCGGTCATGGTCGGCGGTCAGGACGCTCGCCCCAACGGAGAGTCGTCCATGCCTGACGGATCAGGCTATGGATGGTGATGATCGTGCCGGCGAGGTCGAAGAAGGCGTCGATGACGGCGGCCCGGCGTTCGCAACAGCGGGCGAGGCGGTGGAAGGCGTTCTGCCAGGCGTGGGTGCGCTCGACGTGCCACCGCTGACTTGCCTGGATCGGCGTCTTCTGGCCTTTGTGTGCGATCCGGCCGTCCACCGGTGAGCGTCCGGCGGCCTCGCCGCCGCCGGGTGCCTTGGCGAGGGAGCCGTCGACGGCGATCTGATCGAGGACGAGGCCGACGATCCGGTCGTAAAAATCCAGCGCGATCTGTTGCCTCTGAGCCGAACCTCACTCAGCTGAAGGCCCGGGAAAAGCAGTTGGCGTATCCGCGGTGCACGACAGCGTGATCGAAGGTCTCGTCCGACATCTGCTCAAGTACGGCGGTATCCGTGCCCGCCCCTCTACCTCACCCGGCGAGACCTTCGATAACGAGATTCACGGTGTTGAACGCCGTTGCCTCAAAGATCGCCCGGACGAGTCCTAGTCGTTCTGCTCCGCGGTAATGTCGCCTTTCGCCTTGGCGGTGCGAAGGATCTGCACACCTTTCCCCTTCATCGTCACCCGCACGGAGCCGCCGCTCTTCACACCCCGGACTTCCTGGCGCCGGGGCGGCGAACCGGGCCCGGAGGGCGTTTCCTCCGACCGCGCATGCCATATGGCGAGGGCCGCCGAGATCATCAGGAGCACTGCCGCGCAAGCGCCCCACGCGACGGACCAGTTCTGCGTCAGCATGCCGGTGGCGACGTTCACCGCTCCCGCGAGAACGACCGACCCTCCAACCGCCCAAGCCCGCATCGTATTCATGGCCACAGCCTCCCCGTACGCTCCCTGTCGGGCCATCAATTCGTTACCATTGTCCATCAGTTGAGCTTTCGGGGGAACCGCATGCGGAGAATGCTCCAGCAGGTGAAGTGGAGCCTGGTCCGGGGGGACGTAAACCTCGCCATGGGCGGGTTCGACGACCCGGATGAGCAGAGAGTCCTGGACCGGGCGGTGGCCCAACTACGCAAGGACGTGCTGGCCAAGGTCCGGCTGACGGTGGCCCGGATGCGCCTGGAGCAGCCGGCCACCATCGAGGTGCCGTGGCGGGGCTGTGCACGGCCTCTGCAGCCGGCACGGCAGGTGCTGGGCGTCGATCCGCTGGAACTCGTGGGTACGGTCAGTGAGATCGCGAAGGCCTGCAGAGGTCTGCCCCGTCACCAGATGGTGGCTCTGGGCAACCCGGGCACGGGCAAAACCATCCTGGCTGTCCGGCTCGTGCACGACATGGCCGACCATCCGGAGCCCGGAGATCCGGTCCCGGTACTCATGTCCTTGTCGTCGTGGCGGCCGGCCGTCCCGATGCGCGAATGGATACTCCGGCAGATACGGCAGGCCAGTCCTCACCTCACGGACCAACAGAGATTCGGCACGGACGCGGCGGCGGACCTCTTCGACGCCTGCCGGGTGATGCCCGTGCTGGACGGCCTCGACGAGCTCCCCGACCAGCTGCGCTCCGACGCGGTCCGTGCCATCGACGCGGCCATTCACCGTGGCTGTTGGCTGCTGGTCACCTGTCGGGCCACCGAGTACGAGACCGCACACGAGACCGGGGCACACCTCACCCGTGCCGCGGTGGTGGAGCTCGACGAAGTGAAGGCCGAGTTGGCGATCGGCTACCTCGAGCAGGCAAAAGCGGCCGGTGACCGCCGTTGGACCCCTGTCTTCGAGGCGATGCGCCGCGACCCGGACTGCGCCCTGTCCCGCACACTGACGTCACCCCTGATGCTGCACCTCGCGCAGACCGCGTACGACGCGAAATCCACGGATCCCGGTGAACTGCTGTCCCAAGAGGCGTATCCCTCCCGGGAAGCCATCGAGGACGAGCTGCTGAAGCGCTACCTGCCCGCCGTCTACACCAAGGACCCACCCAGCCGCTATCCGGCGGAACCGGCGATGCGTTACCTGCGACTCATAGCACGCCAGATGCGCCGGGACCGCACGGTCGACTTCGCCTGGTGGCAGATCAACGCCCGGATCACCGGTCCCCTCGTGGGCCTGATGTACGGGGCGGTGTGGGGCGCTCTTCTGTATGCCCTGTTCGGTCCGGCCATCGGAGTCGCCGCCGGGCTCCTCACGGCAGCCACGAGCTTCGCCGCTCACCAGTTCGTCAGAGCCGACCTTAAGCAGGTGTTCGTACCCAAGGAAGGGGTGCACGGGCCGGGGCGTCTGGCACGCCATTACGCGCGTGTGGGCGCCGCCTCGGCTCTGCTGGCGGGCGCTGTCACGGGGGTCGGCGTCGGGCTGTGGATGTCGGACGCGCTGGGAGCGGACCTGCCGTTGTCGGCGTTCTACGGGGCAGTCGTCGGGGTGCTGTCGGGTTGTGCCGTCATGCTCGGTTCGGCATCGGGATCGTACGCGATCAGCCGGTGCTGGTTCTGGCTGACCGGCAGACTCCCCCGAAAGCCCTTGTCGTTCCTCGACGACGCCCGCGAACTCGGCGTGCTGCGGCAGACCGGCGCGGTGCACCAGTTCCGCCACGAACGCCTTCTCAGCCAACTGGGCGGCGCCACGGCTCAGGACCCGGGCCGTTCGGTGCACGGCAAGTGGGCCGCCAAGTGGCTCCGCTGGAGACCGGTGCTGCCCACCTTCGCCAGTCTGGCCCAAGTCGGAGCTTCGCTGGCCGCGCTGCTGTTCATCGCAGCGGTACTCGCCGACAGCACGCGGCTGGAGTTGACCTACCGCTCCGGGGACAGACCGGCCCCTGTCCTGGCCTCGACCGGCTGCGCGGCCGGCACTCCGTGCAGACCGCCGACCATCTGGATGTGGAAGGTGCCCCTTGGGTCGACCCGACACACGGACTGGATGCCGACGCTGTCGCGTCAATCCTCCTTCACCGGTTGGGGAGGTTTCTTCAATGCCTCCGGCTGTGAGGGGGGCCGGGTACAGGTGACTTTGACGCTGTCCGGCGAGCCGCCGGCCCGGTTCACCCTCGGCAACGACAGGGGGGTCGGCCCCGGCATCGACCTCGACCGGCCCGCCTCGCCCGGAAGCCGGCCGTCCTCGCTCACCTTGCGCAGGCTGGACGACCGCCCGTGCTCCCTCCGCGTCGAGTGGCAGAGCCCGAGCCTCGTGGTGGACGGCCTTCAGATCGCCCGGGATCGCCTCGGCATCGCGCTCTCGCCGACCGGCGAAGAGGGCTCGCCGGCGCCAGGCGCGGCGGGCGCGACGGCCACCGCCGGCTCCGACAGCACCCCTGTTCGTGCCGTTCTCCCCACCGCGGGCAGTGAGGGACCTCCGAGCTGCCCAGAAGGCCGTTTCCCTCCTCCTTGTCGGCCCGGGCCGGCAGCGCGATGAACACGCGCTCCCGGGTGTCGTCGGCCGCCCGCGTCCGCAGCCGGTTGCGGACGCCGCGCCAGTTGCCTCACGTCCGAGGGGCGCCCGGCTCAAGTTCGAGGGCCGTTCGACGCCGGGACGACAAACGACAGGCTTACCGTCACCGGGCGGTGTCGTCGCCCTCCAGCGCGGTGCGAGTACGGCGCTGGGCCGGTACGCGCCGCCACGCACGCCGCGCGCGCGTCCCGTACACCCCGCACGTCCCGTACATCACCACCAGCGCGACCCCGAGGTTGGCCCCGAGCGCGACGATCCCGGCGTTCACTCCCCAGACCGGGTCCCGTCCCGTGAAGACCAGCGCGCACACCACCGCCACCCCCACCACGAGCCCGCTCAGCCCGGCCGCCAGGGTGAAGCGCTTCCACACCAGCCCGAGCAGCACCAGGGGAAGC
This sequence comes from Streptomyces sp. NRRL F-5135, assembly GCF_000719775.1. GTDB lineage: Bacteria > Actinomycetota > Actinomycetes > Streptomycetales > Streptomycetaceae > Streptomyces > Streptomyces hebeiensis. The sequence continues at coordinate 309,654 of NZ_JOHR01000009.1, forward strand.
AGCTGCGCCATCCCCTCGTACGAGATGAGGGACAGCCGTACGAGCGTGGTGGGCGCCGCGTACGTCAGGATCAGCGCGACCGCGCCCGCGACCACGACGACCACCTGTGCCGCGCCCTTCTGCCGGACCTCCCGGGCCGGCCGCGCCTCCCCGGCCCGCCGACGCGACAGCAACGGGAACACGCTGCGCCCCCACATCGTGCCGATGACCAGCATGAAGACGGCCATCGGCACGATCGACGAGAGCGCCGCCGCCACGCCCACGACCCCGACGGCCCAGGCGGGCAGCGAGTCGACGACGAGCTCGAAGAGCGCGAGGTTCGAGCCGACCCCGGTCAGACCGGGGACGACGAGGAGGGCGGCCATCCCGAGGAACATGGGGACGAAGAGCAGCACGTTGTAGGCGGGCAGCCAGATGGCGTTGCGGCGCAGCGCGTCCGCGTCGCGGGCGCCCAGGTAGCCGGCGACGGTCGTCGGGAAGATCACCACGGTGAGCGCGTTGAGCAGGGAGGTCGTCACGTACCACGCCCCGCCCAGCCCGCCGCCCCCAGCGCCGGAACCGCTTGTTCCACCACTCCCGCCCGGCAGGGTCAGCCACGCGCGCTTCTCCGCGACGAGCCGGTCGAGGAACGGCCCGTACCCGTCGAAGTAGTGCAGCGGTACGTACACGGCGAGGAACGCCAGCGTGCCGATCACCAGGACGTCCTTGAGCACGGACACCCACGCGCTGCCGCGCAGCCCGCTGACCACGACGAATCCGGTGGTGACGGCGAAGGCGGCGAAGTAGGCCCAGTTCAGGCTGATCGCGCCGTACGAGATCGTCGAGACGACGACGCCCATGCCGGTGATCTGGAGCTGGATGTAGGGGAGGAGGAAGACGGTCGCCAGGACCGCCACCGCCGCACCGAGCCAGGGCCGGCCGTAGCGGTGGGCGAGGATGTCCGTCAGGCCCACGAGGTCGTGGCGGCGGGCGTACTCCCACAGCAGGGGGCCGACCAGGTAGCCGACGGCGTAGCCGCACGACATGTACGCGACCACGTAGAGGACGGGCGCGCCGTGGTTGTAGCCCCAGCCCGCGGCGCCCAGATAGCTGAAGCTGGTGTAGCTCTCGCCCGCCATCAGGACCCAGATGAGGACCGCGCCGAGGCTGCGCCCGCCCACGGACCACTCGGTGAGCCCGCCTCCGCCGCCGCCCCGGCCCCGTACGGCGAGCAGTCCGAGGACGACGGTCAGCACCATGAAGGCGACGAAGACGCCGGTGGCGACGACGGCGTTCACTAGCCCTCACCGTTCCTCTTCAGTCGCCGGTCGCCGCGCCAGGCGAACCAGACGGCGAACGGCGTGACCACGGTCGCCCCGAGCGTCCACACGAAGAAGAACGGCAGCCCGAGGACGACCGGATCCACCCGGTTCACCCAGGGCACCGCCCCCAGGAAGAGCACGAACGGAACCAGCAGCCAGAGCAGATGCGGACGCGGTCTGAACACCCGAAGACCTTATGGGACCCCGTACGGACCAGGCCCGGCGCATCCCCTCCGCCCCCGCCCCGTACAGCAGTACGGTGTGCACCATGCGCCCCGACATGCCTGCCGACCACACCACGGAAGCCGAGCGCCTGCTGCGTGCGGCGGACCAGTACCCCGAGGACCACGAGCCCCTGCTCCTCCGGGCCGCGGCCCATCTGGAACTGGCCGGGCACCGCGACCGCGCGGCCGGCCTCTACGACACCCTGCTGGCGTCGTCGCCCGACCACCCCCACCTGGTGAAGGCGCTCAAGGCGGCCAACCTGTGGGAGTACGGTCACGACGCCGAGGCCCGCGCGATCATCGACGGCCTGCGCGCGGCGGCCCCGCTGGACCCGGCGCCCTGGGAGATCGTCGCGGAGACCCTGGAGTCGCACGACGAGCTGGAGGCGGCCCACGACGCGTTCACCGCGGCGCTCAACCTGCTCCTCACCCCGGGCGAGGACGTCCCGTACCCGACGCACGCCCTGCTGATCGGCCGCCACCGGGTCCGCCGGCTGCTCGGCCTGGCCCACGACGACTGGGACGGCCTGGCCGACCAGGTCAACCGCGCCCCGGTCACCCTGGACGAGCTGCACGACCCGAAGCGCCTGTGGGCCCTCGGCTCCGACAACCCCGCCGAGCTCCGGGCCGAGATCACCCGCCTCCGCGCCGAACTGGGCTCCTACCGCTCCGCCCTCTCCCGCCCCTTCCCGGTCGCGGTCCTGCACTGGCCGGCGGCGGAACTGGCCGAACTCGTCGCCGCGTACCCGCCCCTCGCCGCCGAGTACCCCTCCCACGAGGCCCACCTGACCCAGCTGGAAGCCTCCCTCCGCGACCTCTCCGCCACCGGCACCCCCAACCTGGGCATCGTCACGGCCACGGTCCCCTCCTACGAAGCCTTCGCGGCCTCGGAACAGTCCGCCCCCACCAACACCACCCTGCTCCCCCAATACGCCACCACCCTCGCCGCCCGAGGCCGAGCCACCCCCTGGCCCCCCGCCCGCAACGCCACCTGCTGGTGCGCCTCCACCAAGCCCTACGGCGCCTGCCACGGGGCGGCTTAGGGCACCGAGAGTTACCCAGCTGACAAGGTCATCGATCCTTCCACCGTGACCCTGTCATCGTGGACCGAAACAACGTCGGAAAATGGGACACTGGGACCATGCGTGCCGCACCCCCGTCCAGCCCCGACGTCTCGGCTCGGATGAGCCGGCAGACCAACCAGGACACCGGTGCCGAATGGGCGGTGCGGCAACTTCTCCATGCCTCCGGATACCGATACCGGACCCACTATCCGGTGCCGGGCATGCGCAGACGGAAGATCGACATCGCGTTCACCCGTGCCAGATTGGCTGTCCTCATCGACGGCTGCTTCTGGCATGGCTGCCCCGAGCATGCCACCAGCCCCAAGGCGAACGCGGAATGGTGGCGGCGGAAGCTCGCTCGCAACATCGAGCGGGACCAGGAGACGAACGCGCAGTTGCTGGCCGAGGGTTGGACGGTTCTGCGCTTTTGGGAACACGAATCACCGGTCGCCGTTATGCGTGAGGTGGCCGCGGCTGTGGACCGGGAGAAGGCAAGCAGGCAGAAATGACCCACGGAGGGCGGGGCCGGTGAGCGAACTGCGATTCGTCGACGTGTGCGCGGGCGGGGGTGGATTGGCCTTGGGGCTGGAGCACGCAGGCTTCGAACCCGTACTGCTCCTGGACAAGAACCCTGTGGCTTGCGACACCCTTCGCCGGAACCGTCCGACGTGGCAGGTTCTGGAGACGGACCTGCTGGACTTCTCCCCTTCGATGTACCCGGAGATCTACGACGTTGATCTGTTATCGGCCGGACCGCCCCGGGTGAGATCGACCATCGCACGCAGCGAGACCGAAGCCGAACTGCGCTTGCTGGAAGCGACCGTCTACCTGGCACATGCCGTCCAGCCCCGAGCTCTGGTCATCGAGAACGTGCCGGGGCTGCTGAACGCACCGCACTTCGAGCCGATACGCGACCTCATCAGCAACGAGCTGAATCATCTCGGGTACCGATTCCGGTGGCTCCTTCTGAACGCAGCCGACTTCGGGGTGCCCCAGAACCGGAGACAAGGGCTGCTCGTCGCACTCAAGGAGCAGTATTTCGATGCGTTCCGTCCACCAGAACCAACGGTTCGCGAGCATCTGTCCGTAGGTCGAGCCCTGCGACGATCGATGGCCATGGGCGGTTGGCGGGACGCCGACCGGTGGGCAGCCCAAGCGCTCAGCGTGGCACCGACCTTGGTGGGCGGGTCGGACAGGCGGGGAGGCGCGGACCTCGGCCCGACGGGGACGAGGAAGGCCTGGGCCCGGATGGGAGTCGATGGAAGCACCGTGGCCGACAACGTTCCCGGCCCGGACTTCGTCTGGGCGCCAGAGGCGGGGCGGGACGGGATGGTCAGGATCGCGATGGACCAGGCCGCGCTCCTGCAGGGCTTTCCGTCCGATTGGGGCTTCGCCGGAAGAAAGACGGCCCGCTACCGCCAGATCGGGCATGCCTCCCCACCGCCAGTGGCCAAGGCACTCGGACTGGCGATCCGAGCCGCATTGTTGGCAACTGCAACACCCGTCGCCGGCTACACTTCAACCCCATGAACAGCCCAGTAACACAGCTTCGCCACCTCGACGGAGTCCGGATTCTGGACCTTTTCGCAGGTCCTGGTGGACTTGACGTGGCCGCGCATTTCCTGGGCTTCAAGAGCATCGGGATCGAGTGGGACCGCAACGCGTGCGAGACCCGCTACGCCGCAGGCCTGCCGACGATTCACGCCGATGTGAGCGTCATGCGTACGAGTCGCTTCGACGAGATCCCGAAATCGGTCGACGTCCTGGCCGGGGGGCCGCCCTGCCAGTCCTTCTCCGTCGCGGGCAAGGGCAAGGGACGGCGAGCGCTGAACGAAGTGAAGGAGTTCATCCACCGCCTTGTGGACGGGGATGACGAAGCGAGGATCGACGAAGACCTGCGCGCACTCGACGACTCACGCACCGCCTTGGTCCTGGAGCCCCTTCGCTGGCTCCTCAAAGCGATCGAGACAGACGGACGTGATCCGTACAAGGTGATCGTTCTGGAGCAGGTGCCTGCGGCCCTGCCTCTCTGGGAGGTCTACGCGAAGCTACTGCGCGGAGGCGAAGGACGGCTCAACGGCGTCAAGTACGAGGCCGAATGCTGGCAGTTGAAGACAGAGCAGTTCGGGATCCCACAGACGCGTACACGCGCCGTACTCGTCGCTCGACGCCCGGGGCATGGGGCCATCGAACCGCTTGAGACCACCCATCTGCCCTTCGACCTGCATCGCGGGAAGCGCAATACCTCTCAGCCGGATTTGTTCTCGGCCGATTCCGACACTTCGGGAAGCAAGCAGCGCTGGCTCTCCATGGCAGATGCTCTCGACGCTGCCAGTAAGCTGAAAGGTTCGCCTCTGGACCCGTCCCGGCTCAGGAGGGGCGGCAAGATGAAGTTCTTCGTCGTCTCGAACTACGGATCCGGGGGCGACCCGAAGAATCGAGGCCGGCGTCTGTCCTCCGAGCCCGCCTTCACGGTCACCGGGAAGATCTCCCGGAACAGGGTGTACACGTCCACCGAGGACTACGAGGCGGCCAGGTCAGATCGCTTCACCATCCCCGAGTCGGGGGTTCTGCAGACCTTCCCGCACAACTTCCCGTGGTCGGGAAGCGACCAGGCACAGCAAGTGGGAAACGCAGTACCCCCCCGGCTGGGCATGCACGTGCTCAGCCGGGCGCTGCGTGGGAACGCTCCTTCGGACGACGAGTTGGCGGCCTCGGTCACCTGGCCCCATGTGCCCCCGACCACCACGGCTGAGCTGCGCGTCATCGGTTGCGGCGATCAGGGCCAATGCCCACCGGATTCACACAAGGTCACCCGCTCTCATCGGAAGTCCGCCCCCTGACCGGTGCATCCGCGAAAAGGTCCTCAAAGTGGGCAACCAGCCTCTGAACCGCCTTCTCCGGGACGCCCTCCTCCTCCGGACCTTCAGGAAGGCTGTTACGGGGGGACGGGAGGGCTGACTCGGCCCCCTCGATCCAGTCACGCATGGGCTCCCCGTCGCGCTCCACATCCGGGGCGATGACGTCGTACATCAGTGTCGCCGCAGCGGCATTGACCGCGGGTGTCAGGGCGTTGACCTCGCGACCGGTGCGCACAACCCCTCCCTCTATGAGTCTGACAAGAGCAAGAGCGGTTGGGCGGTGATCGATGACGTCCAGCCGAAGAGCCGAGTTGAGCATGTCCTGACTACCGCAGGCCACGACTGCGGGCCGGTAGTCCGAACCGTTACGGAAGAGTTCGGCCGCCCACCAGAGTCGCGCGAATGCCTGCTTGTAGTGCGGGCCGACGAACTTGTCCCGAGCCACTCGTCCGCGCGAACTGTCGGCCTTCGAATCGGACAGGTGACGCCAGACGACGTAGTCCGGAGCCACCCCAAGGGCCATATACGTCCAGAGTCTCTTCTCGGCTGCCTCCCGGCGAGTCAACCGAAGAGTCTCGTGCAGCCGCGGAGCCAGCCACGCATCGGCTGCCGTGGGGCGCTCACCCTGGAACTTCGCCAGGGCGTGGTCGATCAGATCTCGTACCCGGTGCAGGCCCAGTCGCGCTTCGTCGCCGGGCAGCGGTTCGGCGACCTTGTTCAACGCGATGGAAGGAACGTCCTCGCGTCCTTCGAGCAGCCCTGCGGAAATGTACTCGGCGGCCTGCACGTCGGAAAGCAGAGCAAGTCGCTCCGGAAGGTACTCGGGGCGGGAAGTCACGCTCGGGTCTCCTGGTCGAGTCGTTCGATGTCACGGACAGTATCGGCCAGGGCTCTGGGGACCTCGGCCCGGCGGGATGCCGCGTACTGGATGCGCGGTTGCAGATCCGCCCAACCCCCCTCACCCGTGCGTCGGATGTGGACCTCGCGGAGAGCATCCTCCACCGACCGCCCGGGCACGATGTCCGGCAGCATTTCGCGGAGCACCTCGCCGCGCCAGTCCGGCGGAAGGAGCGGCGTCCCATCGTCCTCGATCTCCAGGTCGCCGATGGCGGTGTGAAAGACGGCGGTCCACACATCGGTGCCCATCTGGGCCAGCAGCATCTCTCGTATGACGCTCTCCACCTTCGAGCCCTGGCCTTCCACCAGCGCCACGATGCCCTCGAAATCCGAGTTCAGGCGTACGACGGGCATCCGGCCTGCGGTGTCCAGGATCCAGGGCGCGTCCCGGAAGCTGCGCAACCACTCGGAGCCGCGGGCGAAACTGACCGTGCTCAGGTCGATGTCGCGATCCCTGAGCGGGGCCTCGGCCGTCATGTCGATCAGCCACTCCTGGTCCGTGGAGGCGATGAGCCGCCCTTCGACCCCGCCCACAGTGGCCACCACGTGCACAACGAGGGACGCACGGTCGAGGTGGTCGTCCCGGTCGAGTTCGATCTCCCCTGTCCATTCCCTCCCGCCCTCCCTGTCGGGAGTCAACCGCGCGACCGTACGTGTATTGGTGGCCCCCTCCGTCAGAACGGCGACGACCGTGACATCGGACCAGTGGCCCTTCGTCTCGATCTCACGGGCCGGTACGGTCGCGGTCAGGGTGAGCCGTGCCGTCTGCCAGTCGTCACGCTCGGCCCTGCCGAGTGCCACCACCTGCTCGACAACCGAGTACGCCCTGGTGTCGAGCTGCTCCCGATGACCGCCGGGGCCGCTCAGCCGCACGGCCGTGACGCGCGCCGTCACAGCGCCGGTCGGTCGGTGGTACGGATAGGCCCTCACGCGACTTCTCCCTTGCTCTCCCGCAGTTCGACGACGAGTCCCGTCAACGCGGCCCGCACCGGATGCGTGGACACGTCCGTGACGCCTCGAAAACTGGCACGGCGTACACCCGGCGGAAAGAGCAGCATGCCGTCGGAGACTTCGCAGTTGCTCACGGCCACGAGTTCGGCCCACTTGACGACGGGCCGGGTGCCGGAGCGTACGTCCAGCTTGGCAACGGGGCTCATGTACCAGTGGTCTCCCCCGGGCGGCACCTTGACTTCCGCGGTCACCTGCCAGGCACCGGAGACATCGACGACGGCGTTCAGATCGTCCAGCTTCGGCGGCGCCACCGTCCCCCTGGCCTTGACGGCGCGCTTGCCCGAGATCTTGAACCTCTTGCTCGCCCTGCTCATGCCGCTCTGCTTTTTCTCCTTGGGGATCGCCACAAGCGTCTGTACGGCCTTGTTCGTCTCGGTGGTCAAGGTCGCGATCCGCCGATGAGCCGAGGGCGAGTACCGCATCCGCAACTCTTCGGTCTGCCCCCACTTGTTGTGCTCCGGTGGCTCGGAGGCACGTAGGAACTCCTCCGCCTCGGCAGCAAACGGTGCGTCATCTCCCGCCGCGAGTCCCGCGAGCAGGACCGCCTGGAACGGATTTGTCCCCAAGGGGAGACCGGGCACCCAACTGGTCTTGACCGTCATGCGATTACCACGCATCGCGGTCACCTGGTTGATCTTGCCGTCCTGGTCGGTGGCCTCGGTGACGAGAAGTACCGCCCGATGCTCGCCGGCCGTATCGGCGAGATTGTCTTTTGCGGGAACCTTCAACGGAACTGTGACCAGGGCTACTTGACCTGCCTCTGTGAGGCGGTCGACCGTGGTCCCGCTCAGGAAGGCATGCAGAGCACGCGAGCGCGCGGGTTGATGAGCATGTGGATCGACCTGCTCCTCCTCAAGAACTTCCACGCCATTGCGCAGTGTCCGCACCGATGCCTCCAGCAGTGGCCGACGGTCGCCTCCCGCTGTCATGGCGGCCCAGAAGTTACGCCCGAGCGCGTGGACCAACCTCTGGTGCATGCGCTCCAGGCTGTCGTCGTCACCCAAGTCCCCTTCTTGATCCCGTCCGTCCCCGGCGAGGCCGGCGACGTCGTGGGCTCCGACAATCAAGAAGGACGTGCCGGGCTCATCGCTCTCGCGGGTGAGGTACAGGTTCTCGACCGTGTCCTCGTCGGCCCACCAGGAGCGAACGACCTCCGCGTTGTCGGACTCCGCGTCCGGCCGGCCCAGCCATGCAGGACCGGCGAATCGCTTTCCGTCCACCTCGCGCCAGGGCAGGTCGAGGCGTCCGATCAGCCGCCGCCGCGTGTTCCCCTCGTGCGGCTCGGAGAGCGTGGAATTCATGAGGACCAGGCCGAGGCGGCTGGTCGACCAGAGGGTTGCCTTGCCGAGGCCGTATGAACCGCCCGCCGTAGCATTCGACTTGTGGCTGTCGAGTTGCCGCCGCACAACGGCTGCGAATCGACCGTCCTCATAATCGTCGCCGGTCAGACCATTGGCGTTGTAGTCGTCGACACGCAGAAGAATCAGTCGATCCCGCTCGGTCATCTCTCGCAGACCGGCACCGATGACGCGTCCGACCTTCTGATCCTGGGCAGCGGCGGCCTCGTAGTGCGGGCGCAAAGCGTCCCAGTGGATCGCGGCACGGAACCGAGCCAGAGCGTCGCCGGACAGTTCATGCAGCGTGTAACGGACTTTGACCGGACGGTCACTCCTCCGGTCGCGCTCGTCCAGGCTGTTCTGGGTGGCCTCGCGGGCGAGGATCTCCAAATCGGCCTCGAAAGCGAAGGCCGCCGCATTACCGAACTCTCGCCCACCATCGTCGTGTCCAGGACGGTGATACCAGACCGCCGGTGTCTCCACGGGTTCCACCTGCTGTTCCAGACCAACCGCCGAGCCCTGCCCGGTTTCGCCTCTGATCTCGAGAACCCCCCGCACCTTGGTCACATGGTCCGGACTGGGAACGGAGCGACCTTGGAGCCAGGTCTCGACAAGCGCTCGGGGCACTCCCAGGCGGCGCGCCAGTTCACTCTCATCCGTCCCATTTTCCCGCATGCGGTCGGCCAACCATCGATCGAACTCCGTGCCGTTCACGGCCACCCTTCCCTCTCTCCCCTCGGAGCTGCTCTCCGCCCCCGTTCCACCGGTACGGCCGTTCGGCGGCGACTCGCCCGCCACCTCCCGCGCCATCCGCCGAGTGGCGTTCCGCCGACGGCGTTCCGCGTCCTCGTCGTCGGGCTCAAGACCCATCTGGATCCTCAGATCCTTGAGCGCGCGCTTCTCGATCTGCCGGATGCGCTCACGTGTGACCCCGATCCGCTTACCGATTTCATCCAGCGTCCAGGGTGTCCCGTCGATGAACCCGAATCGCAGCAGAAGAATTTCACGCGTTCTCTTCGTGAACACGCAGGCGTCGAAGATCTGCATCAACTCCTGACGTTCGAATGCGGCCCGAAGCATTTGCTCCGGGCCCGGCACCGGACGGAACGCGTCGACGACCAGGTCACCGATGGTCACGTTCTCGCCGACGGGCCGTTCGAGCGACAGAACCATACGGCGGCCCAGATCCAGATACTTCCTCACCTTTTCGGGATCGAGCTTGCAGGCCAAGGAAAGATCATCCACATTGGGTGTCCTGCCCTGATCGAGAAACACTCTCTCCGCTTTCCGTACTTTTTCCACATGGTCCCAGATATGGACCGGGAGACGGATCGCCGCTTCTTCGTTGACCACGGCCCGAGTGATTCTCTGCCGAACCCACCACGTGGCGTAGGTGGAGAACTTGCACCCCAGGGAGATATCGAACTTCTCCACAGCGCGGATGAGGCCTATCATGCCGTGCTGCAGAAGATCTTCGTACATGGGGTTGTCCGGCCAACGCCCGAAACCATGAAGGATCTTGCGGACAAGAAGTTGGTTGTGCATGACCATCGCGGATAGAGCTCTGTATGGCTCACCGTCTCTCGGGAGCGTCGCCAGATAGCCGTCGGGCAAAGACTCCGACGCTCTTCCGGCCCCCCGGAACAGGAGGCAGAGTCCGACCTCCTCCTCCGGGCTCAGCAGGCGAAGGTGCGGCTTCGCTCTCCTTCGATCGACTTCGAGCACCTTGCGAGCGGCACGGCGAGCCGCCGCCAGGTCGTGGACGCGCACGGTTCCTCGAAACGCTTCCGGGTCCGGGTCCTCGTCTCTCTCTTCCTCCTCGGAGACATCCGGGTCGTCGAAGTCGTCGTGGGATCCGGCCCGATGGTCGACAGTCACGCTCTGCGACAAGTCCGTGTCGTCTTCGCCGGGTTCGTCGGCCAGCGCTGCAGCTGTCACGGCTTCGTACAGCGTCGAGGCCTCCTGCGCATCGAGGCGCGCGGCCTTCATCACCTGCTCCAGAGCCGCGCGATGGTCGACCCCCTCGGCCGTGAATCGACGTGCGAGACGAACGAGCAGATCCCACCCGGCTTCATCCGCCGGTCTGCCGGCCCCGTCGTCCCGCTCCTCGTCCCTCACTCCCTCGTCCCCCGCATCACGCGCCGTGTGCCCCTGCCTCGTAGTCCATCACTCATCGAGCCGTCGCCGCCGGCACTTCCTCACCAGGTTTCATACCGCGAGATCCATCACCGGTATCTTAAGGAACCGAGGGTGGGACCATGGGGAGAGTGGATGCGGATCATTCCGAGCGAGATCTCGAACAACACCAGAAGTCAAGCCGAGCGAAGTGTGTTCACGGCCCTCAAGGCGATTCCGGACGACGAGAGCGTCGCGCTGCACTCGGTGCATCTTCCCCGACACCACAGGAAACGTGTCGGCGAGATCGACTTCGTCGTCATCATGCCGGACATCCTGCTCTTCATCGAGGTCAAGGGCGGCCAGGTCCAACAGCGCGACGGGAAGTGGTACTACGGCCCACCCGGCCGCCAAGACGGCCCCAAAGAGAGCCCTTTCGCCCAGGCCAACGGAGGGATGCACGAGTTCGACCGCGAGATCGGCACGCTGATCGGTGACCTGAGGGACCACGGCGTCCCCAGCGGCTACTTGGTGATCACGCCGGATGTCGATATCCCGCGCACGACAGAGTTCGAGCCCGAGCAGTATCTGAGCGCCACCGCCTACGACGGCGGACGTGGTCTGGCGCAGGGCCTGGAGCGGGCGACCCGGTTCTGGTCGACCCGGAACCCTTGGGCCCGGACTCCCGTATCCGCCGCCCTGCGCAAGAGGATGCTCGAAGCGGTCCGCCCGGATTTCGACCTCGTACCCAATCTGCACTCCCGACTGACGCACCTCGAGGCGACGTTCGAACGACTCACAAACGAACAACTCGCCAGACTGGACGATCTGGAGACTCATCCTCGCCTGACCTGGACCGGCGGCGCCGGCACCGGAAAAACGTTCCTTGCCGCCGAGGCCGCGCGTCGAAAGTCCGCAGCCGGCAGTGTCCTGTTCACCTGCGCGAGCACCACGCTTGCCACCCACCTGCGCCGAGTCCTCTCCGACCGTTCCATCACCGTCCTGCCCTTTGAGCGGCTGGACGAGGTCGGGCACCGAACCTTCGATCACCTGATCGTCGATGAGGCGCAGGATCTGATGACTCTCGACCATCTCGACGTCCTGGAGAATCTGGTCTCGGGCGGCCTCGACTCGGGCCGATGGGTCTTCATGCTCGACCAGAACAACCAGGTCCTGACGCCCGACGCCTACGACCCCGAGGCATGGGATTACCTGAGCAAGCTCGGGACACCCTACGGCCCCCTGAGGCGCAACTGCCGGAACACGGTGCAGATCGTCAAACAGGTTCGTCGCTACACGGGGGCGGACCCGGGTATCGCCTCCGCAGGTGAGGGCGAACCGGTCCGCTTCACCGACGTGAAAGCCCCTCAGGAGGAGGCCGCCGCTCTCGACGCCTACGTGGACAAGTTGGTCCGGGATGGTGTTTCACTGCGGGACATCACGGTGCTCTCCGCCTCCGGGAACTGGGAGACGAGTTCAGCCCGTCTCTCCCAGCGCGCCACCAAGATCGAGCGATTCGTCGACGTGGTCGGGACGGATCGGACGAAGCATCGGCTCACCTGGTCGTCCGTCTCCGATTTCAAGGGTCATGAGAATCGTGTCGTCTGCCTGATCGACCTCGAAGCCGAGCAGCTCAAAGGCCGCCTCGATACCCTCTACGTAGCCTGGACCAGGGCCCGTGCCCAGCTCTGGGTCGCTTGCCGCCCCGACACCCGCCGCACACTGAAAGATCTCGGCGTTGCCGTCCTGGCGCGAGAGGAGGGGCTCCGGTGAACGAATCGGAAGCACGGCTCTCCGAGCACCGCACCGAGTTCGTGGCCTACCTGCGTCGGCAGTTGGTCGGCCCCGCCGTCGCCGAGAACGAGACCCTCAGCGACCCTCCGGACCGTCGCTATCTGATGGGGACGCTGTATCCGCGTGGCGCCTCGCTGCTGGAGCACTCACAGCAGGACGGCGAACAGGCCTTCGACGAAACGGCGTCGGGAAACGGGGAGGAGGACAGCTTCGCCGACGACCCCGTCGCCGAGGCGAACGCTTGGCTCCCGTCGTCGCTCGGTTTCTCCTTCTTCACCGACGCGTCCCACTTGGACGTGACATGCGAGGCGTCCCGCTACGTGACGTCCCGCGAAGGCGGTCGCCGGCATTGGCAGAGACAGCCACGACTCTCCACCACGAAGACTGTCACGGCGGACGATACGGCCCCGATCCCCGTTCTGGAAGGACATGGCCGTCTCCACGTGCGGTGGCGCCCCTTCGGCGCCGGACATCTCGTCACGTGTGTCCTCGCCAACGCGCATACCGAGGAGGAGAGCACCTACAAGGACCGCGATCTGATGCTCTTCCAGGCCGCGCTTCGGGCGACCACGCTCGGCGGCCAGGTATTGGAGTATCCGAGCACCCGCCTCAACAGCCGTGACGAGGAGGAGCAGGAACTTCGTGTCCAGTACCGGCACATCGTGACCAGGGCCGTGGGGCATGGATGCGCCGTCGAGTGGGACTCCGATTCCGACGCGGTCACCACCCTGCGGGCGCAGGTCATGCCCCAGCAGGTCGTCGAACACATCAAACCGGACGGTCCCAAGGATCTGCCGATACTCAAGCTCGCGCGTCTGTCCCGGACCGATCTCACGGTGGAAGACCTCCGGGCTGAACTCGACGCCTTCGTTCTGGGGTATCGCGAGTGGTTCGAGACCCAGCGGTCACAGGCCGAGAACGTGCCGCGGTGGGCCTCCGAGCCCACCGCACGCATCCTCGGCCGCATCGAGACCGTACTCGACCGAATGGCGTCGGGGGTGGCGGCCCTCACCGCGGCGACACCCGCGGGAGAGAAGGCACGCGAAGCGTTTCGTCTGTCCAACCGGGCCATGGCTCTCCAGATGCTCCACAGCCGCCCGGAACTCGCGGGCAGCCGTCGGCGCAGGAACAGCGAAGTGGTCGAGCTGTCGGAACCGGGGAGCGACTACGCGTGGCACCCGTTCCAACTCGCCTACTTCCTCCTGGTGGTCGAGGGGCTGATGAATCCTGAGCACAAGGATCGCAGAACGGTCGACCTCATCTGGTTTCCCACGGGAGGCGGCAAGACGGAGGCGTACCTCCTCACCGCCTGCTTCGAGATCCTGTGGCGGCGCTTGCGGTTCGGTGCCCTCGGAGGCGGCACTGCCGTGCTGAGCCGGTACACCCTGAGCCTGCTCACTACACAGCAGTTCCAACGCACGGCGACGGCCGTCTGCGCACTTGAGTACATCAGGCGCGGAAAGGACAGGCCGCTCCTCTATGACCTGGGGGAGGAGCCCATCTCCATCGGGCTCTGGGTCGGCAAGGAGACCACTCCCAACCGGATCTCCGTCGCGCAGGACGAACTCGGGGTTCTGAAGCAGATGAACGAACCCGATGACCGCTTCCTCCTGGAACGCTGCCCTTGGTGCGGTACGGAAATCGTCCCGGCACGCGCGGGGCAGGACCAGGACTTCGGCATCCGGGCGGATGGTGTCACCACCTCGTTCTTCTGTCCACGTCAGGCCTGTGACTTCCACGACCTGCTCCCGGTGTCCGTCGTGGACGAACAGATCTATCGAGAACCTCCGACATTCGTACTCGGCACGGTGGACAAGTTCGCCCGCCTGGCGTGGGAGCGGGAGGCCGGGAACCTGTTCGGCAAGGACGGCAAACGCGCCCCCTCTCTGGTGATCCAGGACGAGTTGCACCTGCTGGCAGGCCCGCTGGGAACAACGGTCGGTCTCTACGAATCGGCCATCCTCGAACTGTGCGCTTGGGACGGCACCGTACCGAAGGTCATCGCGTCGACAGCGACCATCCGCCGCTCGCAGGACCAAGTGCGCAGCCTCTACGGTCGTCCGGCGCAACTCTTTCCCCCGGCGGGGATCAAAGCCGGCAGCTCCTACTTCGCCTCGCCCGACGAGGACAGGCCCGGGCGACTGTACGTGGGCGTGATGGCGCAGGGGCACACCGCCTCGACCTCCACCGTTCATGTGGGCGCAGCCGCGTTGCAGGCCCCGAAGGAGATCTGCGAGGACGACACGCTCCGCGACGCCTACTGGACCGCGGTCGCCTATCACAACAGCCTGCGGGAACTCGGACGCACCGTCACGATCGCGAGGGACGACATCCCCGCACGCCTTGAGCATCTGACGAAGGACGACACACTGCGGCGCCAGCTGAACGACGACTCGGTGGTCGAGCTGACCAGCAACATCCCCCGTGCTGCTCAGCCCCGACTCCTCGAACGTCTGGGCAAGAACTTCAAGAGTCCCGACAGCGTCTCCTTCCTCGCCACGACCAACATGCTCTCCGTGGGTGTCGACGTACCGCGACTCGGCCTCATGATCATGAACGGGCAGCCCAAGACGACCTCGGAATACATCCAGGCCACCAGCCGCGTCGGCCGTCGCCATGTACCAGGGCTGATCGTCACACTCTTCCGTTCGACCAAACCCCGCGATCGGTCCCACTACGAGTCGTTCGGCGTCTACCACCGCTCGCTCTATCGGCACGTCGAACCGACCAGCGTCACGCCGTGGTCCATGCCCTCGCGCAAGCGAGCACTGCACGCCGTGCTCACCATCCTGGTACGACATGGGATCGGCCTGGACGCGGAGGACAAGGCCGGGGACATCGTCCACCACGCATCCGAAGTCGCGCGGATCCGTGACCTTGTGGTGGATCACGTGCGGCGGGCCGATCCGGAGGAGGCCGAGGCCGCCGCCGAACACTTGGACGCGCGGATCGAGGAATGGCGGCAGGAGGCCGAGATCGCGCGTGGTGACGGCAGCCGGCTCCACTACCAGCCCCAGGGGCGAATGTACTCCGCGCTCCTCACCGATTTCGGCAAGCAGGACGGCATGTGGGAGACGGCCCAGTCGATGCGCAACGTCGATCGCGAGTGCCTCGTCGCCGTGAAGGGAGCGTGAGCGCGGTGAGAAATATTCGGCGAAAGGTCCGCAGGGCACAGACCATCGTCCCCTTCGGCGTCGGCGGGATCCTTGATCTCCGGGGCGAATCGTTCGTCGCCGGCGATATCAGAGGCTGGCCGGGAAACGCAGAACTGGTGGAGTCGCCCCGGCTCGCAAGGAAATTGAAGGTCGCACAGTTTCGTTCGGCCCCTGTCATCCCCTCCGGGAAAGCGGCCCACGCGACACGCGTCGGCCCCTCATATGTGCGATTTCCCAAGTGGCTCTTCTGCCCGAAGTGCCGAGAGATGCAGCTCTGGCTCACGGATCGCGAGATGAGGGACAAACAACCGACGTGCGGGCGATGCGCAGGGAAGTCGACACTGGCCCCGATGCGTTTCATCCAGGTATGCAGGGCCGGCCACATGGCCGACATCGACTGGCGTCGATGGGCTCATTCCAGGAGTGAAGGGCATGCACAGCGCCAATGCCAGGTCGACCGACTGCGATTCGTCGCCACACCCGAATCCTCCGGGCTCGATGCCCTTCGCGTCATCTGCGCCGTCTGTCGCGCCGGGCGTAATCTGGCGGGAATCAGCCAGAAGAACATTTTGCAGAAGATGGGCCTGCAATGCCCGGGGACCCACCCCTGGCAATCCGAGGCCGATGAGGCAGACTCCTGCGAGGAGCCACCGCAGGCGGTACAGCGCGGCGCCTCGAACGTCTACTTCCCGATCACGCATTCGGCACTCGACATCCCCGAACCCTCGGAGCTCACCGAGGACGACGAAGCCACCCAGAACATCGTCAACCATCGCTTCTGGCCGTACTATATCGACGAAGGCGACAGTCCGATGGCCGATCATTTCAGGGAGGCCATCGCCGAGGAGTGCGAGGTTCCGGAGCAATTCGTGGAGGCGCTGCGACGCCGCCAGACCGAAGAAGCCACGGCGACGTCGTATCCGGATCATTCGGAAGACGACCTGAGCATCGCCGAATGGACAGCCCTTTCCGTACCAGGATCCGTTGCCAACTCGGATACGTTCTCCGTACGTCGGACTCACCTGGGAATCGATCACGAACACCCTGAGTCGATGCGAAAACTGGATTCGAACATCTCCGCAGTGGTCGTCGCGGACCGGGTGCGCGAAGTGCGCGCCCTCGAAGGGTTCACCCGGTACGAGCCCAGCTCCGGCGATGGTGAGGGGTCCGAGGGCGGACGCATCGTCTCGGTCGACACACGCTCTCGCACTCAATGGCTGCCTGCCATAGAGACCTACGGCGAAGGAATCTTCATCGCCGTCGACGAGGACCGTCTGAGCACCTGGGAACGGCTTCCGTCGGTGCGCGACTGGACAGAGCGCATCGAACGCAACCTGACCGCCTCGTACAAGGCCGACCGCCTCAGAGAGAAATCAGGTCCGAAACTCCTCCCTCGCTTCGTGATGCTGCACACCTTGGCCCATCACTTCATCCGCCAGCTCTCGTACGACAGTGGATACAACGCGGCCTCGCTTCGAGAACGCGTCTACGCCCGAAGCCACGCCCCGGGAAGCGGGCTACCAGCACAGGCCGGAGTGTTCGTCTATACGGCTGCGGGGGATGCGGAAGGGACGCTGGGCGGGCTCGTCCGCCAGGGGCAACCTCCCAACCTCGCCGAGACCTTGATCAGGTTGCTCGAATCCGCTCAGTGGTGCTCGCAGGACCCTCTGTGTGCCGACTCGACCGGCAGGTCGCTGGCGAACCTCAACCGCGCTGCATGCCACGCGTGCACGCTCCTTCCCGAGACGTGCTGCGAGGTCGACAATTCTCTTCTGGACAGAACCCTGTTGATCGGTGACGGCGAAATCCCAGGATTCTTTCGGGGTGTCATCCAGGCCGCGCTGGAGGAATCGGCAGGCGCCGTCGAGCTGCCATGAGGATTCCTTCCCTGCTGGATCTGAACACCGAGCAACGGGCCGCGATCGATCTCCCCTTTCACGGAAATCACGTCATCACCGGTGCGGCAGGTTCCGGAAAGACCATAATGGCGGTCTACCGTGCCTGGGCACTGTCGGCCACCGGTCGCGACGTATCCCTCTTCACACACTCCAATCCGCTCCATCAGTACCTCGCTCAAGTCGCGCCGGACCTCACGGAAGCGATCAAAGTCACCACCTACCATCGATGGGTCAGGTGTTTCTGGAGCCGGCACTTCGAAACCGACCCGCCGAGCACCGACGAGGGGGGCTTCAGCTACGACTGGATCGAGATGCAGCGGAACTGCATCATGCGAGGCTTCAAGTCGAGCGCACACCTTGTGATCGACGAGGGCCAGAAGCTGCCCGTCGCTTTCTATCAGTGGTGCCGGATCGTTGGTGTCGGTGTTACCGTGTGCGCCGACGAGAACCAACGGATCGACGAAGATCAGAGCACTCTCCCCGAAATTTGCCGAGCCCTCGCCGTGGGCGCCGCCCCACTAGTACTGAGCGAGAACCATCGGAACACACGGGAGATCGCGACTCTGGCATCGGAGTTCCGTACGGATACCCGGGACGAGTTTTCCTCACCGACACGCGTGGGGCGTACCCCGACGATCCTTAAAGTTCCCTCGCTGGATCATCTCCTCAGCGGAGTCACTCAGTATTTCGGCGCCCATCCCAACCGAAGCATCGGAATTATCTGCAGGTCGACTCAAGTGCTGCGCGGCATCCAGAGCGCACTCACGGAACGCAAGCTGGCCAAGCATACCCAGGCATATGCGTCCGGCGATCGATATCGGGACACCATCGATTTTTCAGTACGGCCAATCCGCCTTGTGAGCACCGGCAGCGTGAAGGGCTTGGAGTTCGACAGCGTCTTCGTCCCGGACCTGGACGCGTACACCGAGGACCCGACCAGCGTGGAGGCACGCCTTCGCTTCCTCATGCTGTGCACTCGCGCCCGCGAAGACCTCTACTTCGCTTACCGAGGTCCCCGGGAGCCGGCCATCGTTTCGAGCATCCCGGAGTCTCTGTTGGTTCGACACGCCGCGTGATCTAGTCGCGCAGCGATTCCGTTCTTGTGCACGTACAGAACCACGCCTGCACACCGTCGCGTTGCGGCAGCATCAGTCATGGCCACTACGAATAGTCGATATCGATCGCTGTTCCGGCCCGAAAGGACACGGCTCCCGCACCGAGTTCCGCCTCGAAGCACGCCTGGGCGCGGTCCAATGCCTCGTCCGGGTCGCAGCCGTGGGCGCGGAGCCAGTGGAGGAGGTCGACGACCACGCCGATCGCGGCCTCCCGGGCCACCTCCACGCTCAGCCGATCGTGCTGATAAGGCACGAGGGGCCCTCGACGGGAATAGAGCGTCAGCAAGGCTTCGGATCTGAGCACTTCGGGTCGGTCGGTGTGACCGTCATGCGAGGTCAGCTCCGTGGCCAGCTCGCACCACGTGACTTTCGAGTCCCCGCGCAGAATCACGCCCCACCGTTCCGCCGTCGCGTCCACCAGCGACAGGCCCCGCCCTCCCTCCGCCTCATCGGAGGCGGCCAGCAGCGTGGGGAGGGCTCGGGTGACCAGTTGCACGCTCTGGAGGATCAACGCGAAGGGCCACGGGCATGGCTGTCGGACCAATAACACGCAGGCGCCAACTCGGCGCGGACCTCCGTCGCTTGCGTGAGAAGAAGGGCCTCACTCTTGAGGAGGCAGGGGACTCTGTCGGCATTTCCAAAGCGACTCTGAGCGGGTATGAGACGAAGGAAGGATCCGTCAAGTGGCCGGTGGTGGACGCGCTTTGCCGTGAGTACGGGGCCACCGATCAGGAGCGGTCGGCACTGGTCGAGTTGGCGAAGGGGGCCAAGATCCGCGGCTGGTGGCACTCACTGGCCGATCCGATCCCCGAGTCCATGAACCTCATGCTCACCCTGGAGGACGAGGCGGTACGCGAGGACCACTACGCCTCCGTGTACGTGCCGGGGCTCCTCCAGACCCGAGCCTACGCGGAGGCGGTGCACCGCGCGTCGGAGATGCGCTGTGACAAGCAGGAGCTCACGCACATGGTCGACATTCGTATGAAGCGACAGGAGTTGTTGGACAGGGCGCAACCACCGCACCTCTGGGCCGTGATCGACGAGGCGGTCGTCCGCCGGAAAGTCGGAGGCCGGGATGTCATGCGTGAGCAGTTGCGTTATCTGCTCACGCGGACGCAGGAACCACACATCACCTTTCAGGTTCTGCCGTTCGACGCCGGAGCCCATGCCGCGGCAGTCGGCAGCTTCGTCGTTCTCGGCGGGCCGACCCCCGAACTCGACGTCGTGTACGTGGACATCCTCGGCGGAGGGCTGTTCATGGAGAAGCCGCCGGAACTCGACCGCTATAGGTTGGCGTTCGAGTATCTGCGCGCACAGGCGTTGGACATCGAAGCGTCCGTCGCGCTCGTGAATCGGGTCTGCGAGGAGCTGTAGTGCGTGACGAAGAAGCACGGTGGTACAAGTCGTCGCACAGTGGTGGGAGCGGCACCGAGTGCGTCGAGGTCGCCGCGTTGGTGGGTCGTACGGCCATACGGGACTCCAAGGATCCAGGCGGGGGGCTGATCGCCGTTCCACGTGATGTCTGGCAGGGGTTCGTCGGGGCTCTACGACAGGGGCGACTCACTGACCCCGGCCAGGGGTAGCCGAACGCCGGGGTGGGTCAGACGTCAGGGGCGGACGATGATGTTGGGGCGGGGGCGGGAGGGGGCCTGGGTGAGTTTGGTGCGGAGGGCCGCCACCAGTACGGCGGGGTGGTCGCGGATCAGGGCCGGGCAGGCCGTGACCACGTCCACTCCGTGGGCCTCCAGGCGCAGGCGGCGGCGGAGGGTGGCGCGGTATTCGGCGACGCCCAGGTGGTATTCCTCCGAGTCGACTTCCAGGGCGACGCCCGCGAACGGCCAGTAGGCGTCCGGGCGGGCCAGGAAGGCGCCGGTGAGGGTCCGCAGGGTGGGGTTCCACAGGGGGTGGGGGAGGCCGGCGGTGCGGAGGGTGTCTCTGGCCTGGCCCTCGGCGATCGAGTGGATGCCGGCGCGGAGGTCGTCCAGGACGGTGCGGACCGCCGGATTGCGCAGGGCGTGTGAGGCGCGGAGTTCGGCGCGGAGGTCTTCCGGGTGGCAGCTGGTGCGCTGGACCGTGCTCGTGAGGAGGGCGCGCAGGCGTTCGGTCGACGGCTCGTGGGCCGCGAAATCGGACGCCGCGCGGACCGGGCGTACGCAGGGGATGCCCTCCACCAGCAGGGTGGGCGGCCGGCGGGTGGTGCGGCGCGGGCGTACGTACGCCGCGTCGCGCAGGCCGCGGTGCGCGCCGACCAGGATGTCCGCGCGGTGGGTGCCCGCGCCCCGTACGCCGTACAGGGCCAGTGCCGCCTCGCCGGTCAGGACGGCCGTCGTACCGGACAGGGGGGCCGGGCCGGCCGCCGCGTAGAGGACGGCGGCCAGCAGCCGCTGGCGCGGGTCGGGGGCTCCGGTCTGTATCAGGACCACGCCCGGGAGCAGGCGCTGCCACGGCCCGGCCGGCGCGCAGCGGCGCGCGGTGGTGCTGGGGGCCAGGCCGGTGGCGCGCAGCTGGCGGGTTGTCGCCAGGCGCAGCTGCGTACGGGAGAGATGAGCGACGGCCGCGTCCGCGGCGGTGGTACGAGGCATGGGTACGTGCTGCCCCGCCCCCGGCCCGAATCGGACATCCGTCGGCGTGCTGTGACAATCTCTTGCGTCCTCCGTTGCGTTGACGCATCCCCTCCACGCCAGTGACCGCCGCGAACCTGGTTAGGCTCGATCCCGTCCAGAACGGTGAAAGGCGGAAAAGATGACAGCGGAGTTGCGGATTCCGGCGGAGGCCGTGGCGGCCGGCGGGCTCGTCGGCGGGTACGCCGTCGCCCGGTGGACGAAGAAGCGTCCCCTCGGCGGGGTCGCGCTGGTCGCCGCCGGGGCCGTCGCCGCACGGCAGTGGTACGTGGCCGGCGGGACGAAGGCCGCGGCCGGGCTGAGCGCCGCGTACGTCGCCGCGTTCGCCGGGTCGCACCCCCTCGCCAAGAAAATTGGCGCCTGGCCTGCCGTTTTCGGCGTGGCCGGCGGCGTCGCGGCCGCCTCGTGGGCCGCCACCCGCCGCGCCGGACGCCGCACCGGGTCCGCTGCCGGAAGCTGAGCCCGAAGCTGAGCCGAAAAATATTTTCGGGGAGCTTGAACACGGCCGCCGTACCCGCCGTACTTATGGGCACTCCCCCATGGTGGCTGGGCGCGTGAACGGACGACAGGGTCCGCGTCACGCGCCCAGCACTCTTTTCGGTCGGCACGTGTCACCGCACGAGCACCGGCCCGGCGCCCGTACCACCACGTCCCCCGCGCCCCGTACCGCCGGTGCCCCCGCGTCCGCTCCCGCCGCGTCAGCCGCCCAGCGCGTGCGACACCGTGTAGATCACCAGCCCCGCCAGCGCGCCGACCACCGTGCCGTTGATCCGGATGAACTGGAGGTCCCGGCCGATGTGCGCCTCGATCTTCTTCGAGGTGTCGTCCGCGTCCCAGCTCGCCACCGTGTCCGAGATCAGCGACGTGATCTCGCTCCGGTACGTCGACACGACATACGCCGCCGCGTCCTCGATCCAGCCCTCCAGCTTCCCCTGGAGCCGCTCGTCCGTCGCCAGCCGCCTGCCCAGGGACAGCAGGGACGCGCGCGCCCGCAGCCGCAGTTCGCTGCGCTCGTCCTCCGCCGCCGCCATGATCATCGACCGTACGGAGGACCAGGCCGAGGCGATGACGTCCTGCACCTCCGGCCGGGCCAGCAGCTCCGACTTCAGGCGTTCGACACGCGCCCGGGTGTCCGTGTCCGACTGGAGGTCGGCGGCGAAGTCCCGCAGGAAACGGTCGATCGCGCCCCGCGCCGGGTGCTCCGGCATGTCGCGCATCTCCACGACGAAACGCAGGAGTTCCCGGTAGACCCGGTGGCCGACCTTGCGGTCGACGAAGCGCGGCGTCCAGCCCGGCGCGCCGCCCTGGACCGCGTCCGTGATCGACTCCTCGTGCTTGACCAGCCAGTCGTGCGCACGGGCGCAGACCAGATCGACGGCGCGGTGATGGGCGCCCTCCGCGACGACCTGGTCCAGGGTCTTGCCCAGCCCGGGCGCGATCTCGGCCGCGTTCGCGCGGCGGGTGATCGCCTCGCCGACCACCGCCTGTACGTCGGAGTCCCGCAGGACCGTCAGCGCGCCGCGCAGCGCCGTGGACAGCTCGGCGGTGACCCGGTCGGCATGGGCGGGGTCGGCCAGCCAGGTGCCCAGCCGGGCGCCGATACCGAGGCCGCCGAGCCGGGCCCGTACGACCTCCGGCGACAGGAAGTTCTCCCCGACGAACGCACCGAGGGACGCGCCCAGCTGGTCCTTCTTGTTCGGGATGATCGCCGTGTGTGGGATGGGCACGCCCAGCGGGTGCCGGAACAGCGCCGTCACCGCGAACCAGTCGGCCAGCGCGCCGACCATGCCCGCCTCGGCCGCCGCCGCGACATAACCGGGCCAGCCCTCCACCCCGGAGTTCTTCGCCCAGGTGGCCAGCACGTAGATCACGGCGACGAGCCCCAGCAGGGCGGTGGCGGTCGTCTTCATCCGGCGGACGCCGCGCCGCTTCTCCTCGTCGGCGGCCGTGTACGAGAACGATCCCAGGCCCAGGGGCCCACCGCCCGAGCTCTTGTCCGTGCCCTTGCCCCTGCCCTTGCCCTTGAGTCCGGCGGAAGTCCCGGCCCCGCCCGCGCGGCCAGGCCCGCCCGAGGGCCCGACCCTGCCCGAGGGCCCGGCCCCGCCCGAGGGATGCGCGGGCCGCGCGACAGGCGCCCCCTTTTCCGGTTCTTCCGGTTTCTCCGGCCCCGTACGTTCCATCCGCTCCGCCCGTCCGCTTGCGCGTCCTGTCCCAAACCCACCCGTACTCATTCTCTCTGCCCTCAGTTACTCCCGGGGCGCGCGTCGAGTTCCCGGGGGATGCCGGATGATGTGTTCAGAACGTCGGTGTGAGGGAGACACGGGGGCCATGGCCAGATATCGCGCTTTCGCTCTGTTCGGGGGGCTTGTGTGCGTCGTGGCACTGGTGTGCGCGACGATAGTCGGCGGCGTCGGGCTGCTGGGCGGCGGCTCCGGGCCCGGCTCGGCCTCGTCGTTCTGGAACAGCCCTCTCTGGAGTGCCTCCCCCGACAACGACCGGAACGGCCAGGACGGGCAGGGCAGCCAGGACGGCCCGAGCGGTCCTGGCGGCGGCCCGGCCGGTGCGCCCACCGGGACCGGTGACCGCGACCCGGCCCGCAATCCGGCCCGTAACCCCGTGGGCGCCGCCGAGCCCGCCTCCGCCGGCGCCTGGGTCGGCACTTGGGCCGCCGCGCCCGCCGGTGTCGAACCGAGGGCACCTATCGGCCACCCCGGTAGCACCATCCGCAACGTCGTGCACACCAGCATCGGCGGCACCAGCGTCCGGGTCACCCTCTCCAACCTCTACAGCCCCAGGGCCCTGCTGATCGGCCATGCCTCGGTCGCCGTCGGCGACGGGAGCGGGGGCGCCCAGGCCGCCCCGGGGACGATGCGGCGGCTGACCTTCGGCCGGAACCAGGCCGTGACCATCCCGGCCGGCGGTCAGATCGTCAGCGACCCGGTCCGGCTGCGGGTGCCGTACGACAGCGATCTGCTGGTCACGCTGCACACCCCGGCGGCCGGCGGCCCGGTCACGTACCATCCGCACGCGGCGCAGACCTCGTACATGGCCGTCGGCGACCGTACGGAGGACCCCGCCGGGGCCTCGTACGCCCCGTCCTCCCGCGTCTGGCGCTACCTCACCGCCGTCGACGTCCTCAACCGCGACGCGCGCGGCGCGGTCGTCACGTTCGGCGACTCCATCACCGACGGCGTCGGCTCGACCCCCGACACGAACCGCCGCTGGCCCGACGTCCTCGCCGACCGCCTGCGCGACCAGCACATCGGCGTGCTCAACCAGGGCATCGGCGGGAACCAGGTCCTCGGCGACGGCACGCGCGCCCGGGCCGGCTCCAGCGGCATCTCGCGCTTCCAGCGCGACGTCCTGGACCGGTCGGGCGTCAAGGTCGTCGTCATCGACCTCGGCATCAACGACATCCTGCGCGGCCGCGAGACCGACCCCACCAGGATCACGAACGGCCTGAAGAACCTGACCCGGCAGGCGCACGCCCGTGGCCTGCGCGTCGTCGGCTCGACCCTGACGCCGTTCGGCGCGCACCGGGGGTACAACGAGGTGACCGAGTCCGTACGCGAGAGGGTCAACGAGGAGATCCGGTCGGGCCGGGTCTTCGACGCGGTCGTGGACTTCGACCGCGTGATCCGCGACCCGTACGCGCCGGACCGGATCCGGCCGCTGTACGACGCCGGGGACGGCCTGCACCCGAGTGACGCGGGCTACCGGGCGATGGGCCGCCACCTCAGCCTCCAGACCCTGACCGGAAAGATCCAGGCCCAGCTGTGACATCCCCGTACGGCCGTACTCCCGCTCCGTCCGCGCACACTCCCGCTCCGTCCGGCCCCCGCGTCCTCGTCGTCCGCAACTCGGACCGGAGCGGCCCCGGGCGCCTCCTCCCCTGGTGGGAGGAGATGGGCCTGACCGTGGTGGAGGTCCCCGGCGCATCGGCTCCCGCCTCCCCGGCCGGCTACGACGCCGTCGTCCTGCTCGGCGGCGGCTTCCTGCCCGACGCCGACGACCACGCGCCCTGGCTGCCGGCCGAACGCGAACTCGCCCGCCGGGCGGTGGCCGACGGGGTTCCGCTCCTCGGCATCTGCCTCGGCGCCCAGGTGCTGGCGCTGGCGACGGGCGGTACGGTACGCGGCGCGTACGGCCGCCCGGAGCGCGGCTCCTGCGCAGTGTCGCTGAATCCGGAAGCCGCCGAGGACGCGCTGTTCGCCGGCCTGCCCGGTGAGTTCCGGGTCATCCAGAACCACCGCGACCAGATCACCGCGCTGCCGCCCGGCGCCGCCCTGCTCGCCGGGAGCGCGGCCTGTCCGGTTCAGGGATTCCGGGTGGGGAGGCGGGCCTGGGGCGTGCAGTTCCACCCGGAGGCCGGCGCGGACCGCCTCGCCGGCTGGGACGAGGCGGCCCTGGCCGACGCCGGTCTGGATCTACGGGCGCTACGGGCCGAGGCCGAGCGTGCCGAGCCGGAGTCCGCGCGGAGCACGCGACGCCTGGCGGCCAACTTCGCCGAGGTCGTACGGCGGAACGCCGGCGCGACCCCGGATCTCGTCCCGGCCGTGGGCGGCTCGTAAGCGGGCGACGCCCCGCCACACCGCATCGCGCCATACCTCGCCTCGGGACGCCGTACCTCGCCTCGCCTCGGGAGGACGCGCCTCGCCTCGCGACGGCACGCCTCGCGACGATGCCGCCAGGACGCGCTCCTCGGTCCCGCGCAACCGGTCGGTCCGGGTCCGCCGCCCTACTCGTCCCGCCGCTCCTCCCGGTCCGCCTTCTTCTCCAGCTTCAGCCGCTTCCGCTCCTCCTTGAGTCGGCGCTTCTCCGACTCCCTCAGCTTGCGCTCCACGCCGACCCCGCCCATCAGCGCGAACCCCGTGATGACCACCCTCGGCGCCCCCGGCGCCACCTCGCTCCGCACATCCCCCGCCTCGCCGAAACCGCCCATGAGGCCGAAGCCCCTGACCTCGACGTCCAGGTCGTGCGGCACGGTCACATGGACCCCGCCCATCAGGGCGAAGCAACGGATCACGACTTCACGGCCCTCGAAGCTCGCCTCGCGCAGATCGATCTCGCCGCCCGCCTGGAAGACAGCCGCCGTGAACATACGGCCGACCGTCCACCTTCCCCTGCGCCGGAACCCGCTCCAGAACGCGAACGCGCCCTTCGACGTCGCCGGGCCCTGGCCCACGCGGTCCGCCCAGCCGCCGTCGGCGCCGCGCTCGGAAACCGCCGCGCCGGACGCCGCGCCGGACGCGGCCACGGCCGCCCCGGGCGTCAGCAGGGTCCCCGGCTCCGGCAGGTCCCGCACCAGTGGCACCAACTCCCCATGGGTGCGCGCCTTGAACGTGGCCTCCAAGCGCTCGTCGAACTCCACCATGTCGAGCCGGCCCTCGGCCAGGGCCTCCCGCAGCCGTTCCGCCACCTGCTCGCGCTCGGCATCGGAAGCCCGTGTCTCCGACCGCACGTCCGGGCGCGTCTCCGGGCGCGTTTCCGGGCTCATGTCAGGCCGCCCCCCGGGCGGTTCGCTCGTCATACGGGCACACTAGCCATCCGCGCCAACGCAGTCACACGGTTGATCGACCGGCGTACATCGCGGCGATGACCGTCTCGATGTCCGGTTCCCGTACCGACAGGTCCACCAGCGGGAAGTCCGCCGCGATCCGCGCGACCAGCGGAGCCGCGGACTCCGCCGCCGGGAACGCCAGCCACTGCCGCGGCCCCTCCACCCGTACCACCCGCGTGCCGGGCAGCCCGATCGGCGCCAGCTCGCGCTCCAGATCGACCACGAGGGTCCGCTCGCTCCGGCCCACCTCGTGCAGCCCGGCCGGCGCACCGTCGTACAGCAGCCTGCCGTGGTCGATCACCATCACCCGCCGGCAGAGCTGTTCGATGTCGGTCAGGTCGTGCGTCGTCAGCAGCACCGTCGTGCCGCGCTCCGCGTTCAGGTCCCGCAGGAACTCCCTGACCTTCGCCTTGGAGATCACGTCGAGGCCGATGGTCGGCTCGTCCAGATAGAGCACCTCGGGATCGTGCAGCAGGGCCGCCGCGATGTCGCCGCGCATCCGCTGGCCCAGCGAGAGCTGCCGTACGGGGACATCGAGCAGCTCGGCGAGATCGAGCAGTTCGACGCAGCGGTCCAGGTTCGCCCGGAAGCGCGCGTCGGGGACCCGGTACATCCGGTGCATCAGGCGGTACGAGTCGATCAGCGGCAGGTCCCACCAGAGCGTGGTCCGCTGGCCGAAGACGACGCCTATGCGCCGCGCCAGCCTCGTGCGCTCACGGGACGGGTCGATGCCCGCGACCCGCAGCCGGCCGCCGCTCGGCGTCAGGATGCCGGTGAGCATCTTGATGGTGGTGGACTTGCCCGCGCCGTTGGGGCCGATGTATCCGACCATCTCGCCGCGCGGCACCCGGAAGCTGATGCCGTCGACCGCCCGTACCTGGTGTTTCTCCCGGCGCAGCAGGCCCGCCCTGCGCCGGACGTCGAAGACCTTCTCCAGGCCGTCGAGTTCGATGAAGCGGGCGTCCGCGTCGTCGTCCGCGTCGTCGTTCTCGCCCCAGCTCACTGCCACTGCCCCCTCGTCTCCCTTCGTCTCCACTCGCCGTCGCCGTCGACCTCGCCCCACCGCCGTGTCCGCCTAACTCCCCGTACTGCGGTACGCCCTGAGCCCCGTACGCCACGCCAGCCCCGCCAGCCCACAGCACCCCGCCGCCACCACCGGTGGCAGGAACGCGACCGCGACCGGCAGGTCCAACGGGTACTCCCGCCCCAGGACGTACAGCGCCGGAAGCCAGTTGACGAACGCGAGCGGCACCAGGAAGGTCACCCCGCGCAGCAGGTCCTGCGCGAAGACCGTCGGCGGGTACTGGAGCAGGGTCGTACCGCCGTACGTGAACGAGTTCTGCACCTCCGACGCGTCCTGCGCCCAGAACTGGAACGCCGCGCCCACCACGAACACCGCCGCGAAGATCGCCGCCCCGCTCAGCACCATCATCGGCACCATCAGCACCCGGAGGACCGTCCAGTCGACGTCCACCGACGCCACCGCGTACCCCAGCACCAGCAGCCCTTGCGTGATCCGGCCGAGGCGGCGCAGCGCGAACCGGTCGGCGGCCACCTGCGCGAGGACGGGGACGGGCCGCAGCAGCAGCGTGTCGAGGGTGCCGTCCCGCACCCGGCCGCCCAGCCGGTGCATCGAGCCGAGCGCCAGGTCGGTGAGGCCGAAGGCGGTGTTGGAGGTGCCGTACAGGAAGGCGACCTCGGGCAGCGAGTAACCGCCCAGCGTGTCCACATGACTGAACATCAGCAGGATCGCCACGAAGTCGAGGGCGGACCCCGCGAAGTTGCCGAACGCGGTCATCACGAAGGACGCCCGGTAGGCCATCGTGGACCGCACCCACATCGCGACGATCAGGCCGTACGCGCGCAGACCGTCCCGCAGGGCCGCGCCCCGGGACGACCGCGGGCCCCACGGGTCCGGCCCCCGGCGCGGCAACCTCGCGTCGGCCACGGCGGTCGCGTCGGCCGCCTCAGACGCCTCGGCCGCGTCCGACGACGTCCTGCCGACCGCGTCCGACGACGATGTCCTGCCGGTCATGCCCGGCAACGCCTTCTCCGCCACGCCCGGCGGTGTCTCCTCAGCCACCTCGGACTCCTCAGCCACCCTGGACCACCACCCTCCGCGTCGCGACCGTCTGCACCAGCCGGCCGGCCCCCAGCAGCGCCAGCGCCCAGCACGCCTGGAACGCGTACGCCCCGGTCAGTTCCCACCCCGCGAGCCGGCCGAGGAGGACGTCCGCCGGGATCTGGAGCAGCGAGCACCAGGGCAGCGCCCGCGCCACCTCGCCCAGCGCACCGGGGAACACGTTCAGGGGCAGCAGCAGCCCGGAGAAGAACGACCCCGCCAGCCAGCTGACCTGCGCCGCCCCCGCCCCGTCCAGCAGCCAGAACGCGGAGAGCGCCACCAGGAAACGGATCGCGAAGCTGACCACCACGCCGAGCGTCACGGCCACCAGGAACGCCGCCCAGACCAGCGGGCTCGCCGGCAGCGTGAGGTCGAAGACCAGCGCGCCGCACACCAGCGGCACGATCCCCCGTCCGAGCAGGTGGAACACCGCCCGGCCGAGGTCGCTCGCCAGCCACCAGAGCTGGAGATCGGCGGGCCGGTAGAGATCGACGGCGATCGCGCCGGTACGGATCCGCTCGATCAGCTCGTCCTCGAAACCGCCGCCCATCAGGACGCAGGTCATCAGCAGCGCCTGGCTGATCCACACATAGGTGACCGCCTGGGAGAGGTCGTAGCCGCCGAGCCGGGGACGCTCGTCCCACAGGGCGATGTACGTATACGCCACGATGAAGCCGAAGACCGTGTTGGTGAACGCGCCCGCCAGCGTGGCCACGCGGTACGTCGCGTAGCGCCGGAAACCGCCCGCGGCCACCGCCGCGTACAGCCGCAGCGCCCCGCTCACCCCGCTCACCCCGCTCACGCCCACTGACCACCCCTCCTGTCCGCGCCAAAGCGGCCGACCCTAGCGGACACCGGTCACTCCGCGCTACCGAATATCCGCGTTCGGTGGCCACCGCCGCTCCGTGTCCCGCCGCGGCGCCCTCCCCGCGCCGTCGCGCTCCGCCCGAGCCCGTCCGAGCCCGTCCGAGCCCGTCCGCGCCCCGACACACCCCGGCCACACTCCGGCCACGCCCCGGCGGCGCTCCCCCGTACGGCGTCAGATCTGCCCCGCTCCGGCAGCATTTCGTCAATAAGCACAGCGTTTCTTGTCTCTTGTAGGTGAATCACCTGATACGACACCCGTTATGCCGGAGAGTGACGAGCCACAGCGCCAAGGGGCCCCAGCGGACCCCGACCAGGCTGACCAGGCTGACCAGCCCGGCAGTACGGCAGAGGCAGACGCAGCCCCGGACCGTGCGACCGGCGCGGACGGAACCAAGCGGCCGAAGAAGCGCGAGCGGCCCCGGCGCACCGGCTGGCACCGGCTCGTCCCCACCTGGCGCGTGACGCTGTGCGCCTTCCTGGTCGGCGGACTCGCCCTCGTCGCCGGCTTCGTCGTGGGCTACAAGGTCGTCGACATTCCCGCGGCCAACGTCGCGGCCACCGCGCAGTCGAACGTCTACCTCTACCGGGACGGCACACACATCGCCCGGGACGGCGAGATCAACCGCGAGAACGTCAGGCTCGTCCAGGTCCCCGACACCGTCCAGCACGCCGTGCTCGCGGCCGAGGACCGCGGCTTCTACAACGAGCCCGCCGTCGACCCCCAGGGCATGATCCGCGCCGCCTGGAACACCGCCATGGGAAAGGGCACCCAGGGCGGCTCCACCATCACCCAGCAGTACGTCAAGAACTACTACCTGGGCCAGGAACAGACCATCGTCCGCAAGACGAAGGAATTCTTCATCGCGATCAAGCTGAACCGCGAGGTCAGCAAGGAACGCATTCTCCAGGGATATCTGAACACCAGTTACTTCGGCCGCAACGCGTACGGCATCCAGGCCGCCGCCCAGGCGTACTACAGCAAGGACGTCGAGGACCTCACCACCGCCGAGGGCGCGTACCTGGCGTCGCTCCTGAACGCCCCCAGCGAGTTCGACGTCGTCGTCCACCCCGAGAACCGGCAGTCCGCCGTCGCCCGCTGGAACTACGTCCTCGACGGCATGGTCACGGAGAACTGGCTCACCCCCGCCGAACGGGCCGTCCAGAAATTCCCCGTACCCGGAAAGATCAAGCACACGACCGTCGGCCTCTCCGGCCAGCGGGGCTATGTCGTCAAGGTCGTCGAGCACTATCTCCACAGCCACGGAATCCTCGACGAGAAGACGCTGGCGCGCGGCGGCTACCGGATCACCACCACCCTGGAGCGGAAGAAGCAGGACGCCTTGGGCCGGGCCGTCAAGGACCAGGTCACCTCGCAACTCGACGGCGAACGCCCGCCCGACCGCAACGTCCGGGTCGGCGGCGCCTCCATCGATCCGCGTACCGGCCGGGTCGTCGCCATGTACGGCGGCATCGACTACACCAAGCAGTTCGTCAACAACGCCACCCGACGCGACTACCAGGTCGGCTCCACCTTCAAGCCCTTCGTCCTCGCCGCGGCCGTCCAGCACGGCGCCCGGACCCTGGACGGCCGGCGCGTCACCCCCAACACCATGTACGACGGCACCAACGAGCGCATGGTCGAGGGCCGCGACGGCCCCACCGACTACTCCCCGGCCAACGAGGACGAGAAGGACTACGGCTCGATCACCGTACGGGAGGCCACCGACAAGTCCGTCAACGCCGTCTACGCGCAGCTGGCGCAGGACGTCGGCCCCGCCCTGGTCAGGGACACCGCCATCGCCCTCGGCATCCCCCCGGCCACCCCCGACCTCACCGCCTCCCCCTCCATCGCGCTCGGCCCCGCGACGGCGAGCGTGCTGGACATGGCGCAGGCGTACGCGACCCTCGCCAACCACGGCGAGCGCGTCCCGTACACCCTGGTCGCGAAGATCACCCGAAACGGTACGTCCGTCCCCCTGCCCGACCGCCCGGCCACCCGGGCCATCAGCCGTGAGGCCGCCGACACCACCACCTCGGTGCTCCAGGGCGTCGTCCGCGGCGGCACCGGTACCGCGGCCGGGGCGGCGGGCCGGCCGGCCGCGGGCAAGACGGGCACGGCGGAGGACGACAAGGCGGCGTGGTTCGCCGGATACACCCCCGAACTGGCCACCGTGGTCTCGCTGATGGGCGCCGACCCCAAGACCGCCCAGCAGAAGCCGCTGTACGGGGCGCTCGGCCAGGCCAGGATCAACGGCGGCGGGCCGCCCGCGCAGATCTGGGGCCAGTACACGGCCGCCGCGCTGCGCGGCACCGCCGTACAGAACTTCGACCTGCGGCTGGCACCGGGCGCGGAGGAGTCGGCGTCGCCGGACCCGGAGCGGTCGGGCGCGTCCCGCTCCCCCGGCGCGTCCCGCCCCCCCGGCGCGTCGGGCTCCCCCGGCCCGTCGGAACAGGGCCGCACGGAGGAGGACGGGACGACCGGCGGCCGGACGGACGGCGGCGACACCGGGGAAGGCGGGAACGGCGGCCGGCCGGGTACGGGCGGCGTCGGCGACAGCGGCGGTGACGACCGCGGCGGTCCGGCCCCGTCCCCCGAGGGGCGGGGCCCGGACGGGAACCCGGGGCGGCCACCGGGCGAGGGCCCGCGGGACGACGGCCGGCCACGCGGACCCCATGAGGGGGGCGCGGGCGGCGGGACGACGAGTGCCGACACCGACGACGACAACGACGACGGCAGCGGCGCCGACGGGACGGCCGGTGGCGCCGGCAGCGGCGGAGTCAAGGGCTCCAGCGGTAGGGGAAGCGGCAAGAGCGGCGGCAAGGGAAGCGGCTCGGCCGAGTCGGCGACCGCGCGGACGCCGGAGGCGACGGCCTCGGACACCTAGGTCAGTGCCCCGACGTCGCCTTCAGGCCCACCACCGCCACCAGCAGCAGACAGACGAAGAAGACACGGGCGGCCGTCACCGGCTCCCCCAGCACCGCCATGCCCAGCACCGCCGCGCCGGCCGCGCCGATCCCGACCCACACCCCGTACGCCGTACCGATCGGCAACGTCTTCACGGCCTGCGCCAGCAACACCATGCTCGCGACGATCCCGGCGGCCGTGAACACGCTCGGCCACAGCCGGGTGAACCCCTCGGTGTACTTCATCCCGATCGACCAGCCGACCTCCAGCAGACCGGCGACGATCAGCAGAACCCAGGCCATGACGCAACCTCCGACGCGATACGCGGACAGCGGATGCGTCGTCTTGTCGCTTCACCCGGTACGGCGCGTCTCGTCGGGGGTCCCCATGCTACACAGGCCGGTGGAGGCGGCTACTGACCGCACCGGCAGCTACTGGCCGGCCCGGACAGGCACCGACAGCTACGGGAACGGCCACGGGAGCGGGGCTGCGGCGTGGCTACGGGGCGGCTACAGGTAGAGGCCCGTGGAGTCCTCGGACCCCTCGAAGCGGTCCGCCGCCACCGCGTGCAGGTCCCGCTCGCGCATCAGCACGTAGGCCACCCCGCGCACCTCGACCTCGGCACGGTCCTCGGGGTCGTACAGCACCCGGTCCCCGGGCTCCACCGTGCGTACGTTCTGGCCCACCGCGACCACCTCGGCCCAGGCCAGCCGCCGGCCGACCGCCGCCGTCGCGGGGATGACGATGCCGCCGGACGAACGCCGCTCGCCCTCCGGGATGTCCGTCCTGACCAGTACGCGGTCGTGGAGCATCCGGATGGGCAGTTTGTCGTGGGTGTTCTCGCTCACGTCTCCGAACCTACCTGCCCGCGCGCGGCCCGTACGCCTCAGGGGTCACCGAACGCCCGCCCGGGAACGGGCTTCCCGGCCCGCCGGGCGACCACCGCGGGCCGTCCGCCGCCGACCGACCAGCGCCCGACCGGCCACCGCCGGGCGCGTCAGCCCCGGCGCCGCCTGGTCGACACCACCATCAGCCCCACCAGTCCGATCGCCACCAGCGCAACCGGAACCAGCCGCTCCATCCGGGGCCCGCCGTCCGTCCTGACGAACTGCGTCCGCACCCCGGACAGCGTCCGGTTCACGGCGACGTACGCGCGCCCCGCCGTCTGGTCCACCCGCGAGGCCACCCGCGCCTTCGCGTCCCCGACGATCGTCTTCGGGTGGACGCGCACACCGATCTCGTCGAGCGTCTCGGCGAGCTGATCGCGCCGGCGGACGATGTCCGCCTCGATCTGCGCCGGGGTCCTGGAATCCGACACCGCGCTGCCTCCGTGGTCGTGTCCGATTGTCGATGGTGATGCTCCAGGAGCAGTCTGTCAGCTCCGCCGTCACCGCACCCGACGGCACCCCCGATTACGCTCGGCCCGTAGGCCCTGTCCGGCCGACCCACCCACGTGACCGACGACGAGGAGACCCGAGAACCATGAGCGAGCGACTCCAGCCCGGCGACACCGCCCCCGCCTTCACCCTGCCCGACGCGGACGGCCGCGATGTCTCGCTCGCGGACCACAAGGGCCGCAAGGTCATCGTCTACTTCTACCCGGCGGCGCTCACTCCCGGGTGCACCAAGCAGGCCTGCGACTTCACCGACAACCTCGACCTGCTGGCCGAGGCGGGCTACGACGTCATCGGAGTGTCACCGGACAAGCCCGAGAAGCTGGCCACGTTCCGTGAGCGGGAGAACCTGAAGGTCACCCTGGTCGGAGATCCCTCCAAGGAGGTGCTGACCGCGTACGGCGCCTTCGGCGAGAAGACGATGTACGGCAGGACCGTGACCGGGGTGATCCGCTCGACGATCGTCGTGGACGAGGACGGCAAGGTCGAGCGCGCCCTCTACAACGTGCGGGCCACCGGTCATGTCGCGAAGATCATCAAGGACCTCGGCATCTGAGCCCCGCGCCCTGAGGGAGGGGGCCGCCTCGCCCCCGAGGCGGCCCCGACCCGTGACCGGGGTCACACTTCCACAGAACTCTGGTTTGCGAACGCCACGATCGCGCAGAAGCTCCCATCGAAGTGTTTCGCCGCCGGAGAAAGGACCACGCCATGGCCGGCCAGGAGCATGACGAGGTGGCCGACCCCGCCGCGGTCAAGCGTCATCCCACCCTCTTCCGAACGATCAGACAGCGCAAGAACCCCAAACTGCGCCGGTCCGACATCACCATCACCGACGAGCGCGCGGTCAAGCGGGCCGTGAAGGCCGCCTCCCTGGGTAACGCCATGGAGTGGTTCGACTTCGGCATCTACAGCTATCTGGCCGTCACCATCGGCCATGTCTTCTTCCCGTCCGGAAACCCCACGGCCGAGTTGCTCTCCTCCTTCGCGACCTTCGCGGTCGCGTTCCTCGTACGGCCGCTCGGCGGCATGGTCTTCGGCCCCATGGGCGACAAGATCGGCCGCAAGAAGGTCCTCGCCCTGACGATGATCATGATGGCGATCGGTACCTTCGCCATCGGCCTGATCCCCTCGTACGCCACGATCGGCTTCTGGGCGCCGGCGCTGCTGATCCTCTTCCGGCTGGTCCAGGGCTTCTCCACCGGCGGCGAGTACGGCGGGGCGTCCACCTTCATCGCCGAGTACGCCCCGGACAAGCGCCGCGGCTTCTTCGGCAGCTTCCTGGAGTTCGGCACGCTGGCGGGCTACGTCGGCGCGGCCGGTCTGGTCACCGCGCTCACCGCGGCGCTCGGCGCGGACACGATGGAGGCATGGGGCTGGCGGGTGCCGTTCCTGGTCGCGGGCCCGCTGGGGCTGGTCGGCCTGTACCTGCGGCTACGGCTCGACGAGACGCCGGCCTTCCAGAAGCTGGAGGCGGAGAGCGCCCGCGCCTCGGAGGCCGCGGACGCGGTGGAGGTCACCACCCGGGAGGACCTGGCCAAGATCTTCCGCACGTACTGGCCCGCGCTGATCCTGTGCATCGCCCTGGTGGGCGCGTACAACATCACCGACTACATGCTGCTGTCGTACATGCCGACCTACCTCTCCGACACACTCGGCTACAGCCCGACCCACGGCCTGATGATCCTGCTGGTGGTCATGGTCTTCCTGATGCTGATCATCAACCAGGTGGGCCGGCTCAACGACCGCTACGGCCGCAAGCCGCTGCTGATGGCCGGCATGCTCGGGTTCCTCTTCCTCTCCCTGCCGTCCTTCCTCCTGATCGGCCAGGGCGGCATCGTGGCCATCACGGCGGGCCTGCTGATGATGGGGCTGTCCCTGGTCTGCCTGCTGGGCACGATGTCGGCGGC
The DNA here is from genome assembly GCF_000719775.1 of Streptomyces sp. NRRL F-5135. Taxonomy (GTDB): domain Bacteria; phylum Actinomycetota; class Actinomycetes; order Streptomycetales; family Streptomycetaceae; genus Streptomyces; species Streptomyces hebeiensis. Next base: position 345,802 of record NZ_JOHR01000009.1, read on the forward strand.
GCTCCCCGCGCTGTTCCCCACGGAGGTCCGCTACGGCTCGCTGTCCGTGGGCTACAACGTCGCCGTCTCCCTCTTCGGCGGCACCACCCCCTTCGTGATCACGGCTCTGATCGACGTCTCCGGCAGCAACCTGATGCCCGCGTACTACGCGATGGCGGCGGCGCTGGTGGGCGTGATCGCGGTGGCGTGCATGAAGGAGACGGCGCGGCAGCCGCTGGAGGGCTCGCCGCCGTCGGTGGGGACGGAGGAGGAAGCCGTGGAACTGGTCCAGTCCCAGGCCCCGGAACCCAAGTTCTGACCACCCGGACCCGCCCGGCGACGTCCCGCACCGCGAAAGAAGCGGTGCGGGACGTTCCGCTTCTCGCCGCTTTCCGGACGTGACCGCTCGATATGCGGTTCGTTACCCAGTGCGAGACCGCGAGACCGCGAGACCGCGAGACCGCGAGACCGCGGCCGTCAAGGAACGGCGGGTCCGAGGGGGGAACGATGACAGCGGAACGCGCCCGGCAGGCCCAGGATCGCGCTGCCGAGGAATCCGGCGGCGACCCGACGGGCGAGGAACGTCTGGCCGCGGCCGTCACCCAGGCGCGCACCTGGGCGGACCTGATGCGGCGGCTCGGGCTGAAGGAGAGCGGCGGGCGGCGGCGCGCGCTCCAGCGACAGGTTGCCGAACGAGGGCTGGACACCAGCCACTTCAAGCAGGGCAGTCCATGGCGGAAGTACCCGGACGAGGCGATAGCAGCGGCCGTCGCGACGTCCACGACACTGCGCGAGGTCGTCCTCAAGCTGGGCGCCACGCCGGCCACGGGCACGATGTCGCACATCGCCCGGCGTATCGCGGCGGCCGGGATCGACGTCGGCCATTTCCCGGGGATGGATCGCTCACGGCTCGATCTGCCGTTCACGGCCGCCGAACTGACGGCCGCCGCCGCGTCCGCCCGGAGCATCCGTGGCGTGGCGCGGGCACTCGGCGTGCCCGACGACGGCCGCTCCCGTGCCGCCCTCGGCCGGATGCTCAAGGAACAGGGCGTCGACACCACGCATTTCCGTAACGCGCGACTGGCGATCCCGGAGGCGGCGCTGCGTGAGGCAGTGCCGACCGCGTCCAGTTACGCCGACGTCATGCGTGCCCTCGGACTCCCCGTGAACGACACGAACCATCGGCGCGTCCGGCGGCGAGTGGGGCAACTCGGCCTCGATACACGCCACTTCAAGCGGCTCCCGTGGGGGCCGGTCCGCGCGCGCCCCTCGGCACCTGTGGCACGGCGCACCCTCGTCGAACTGCCCGAGGGTTCCCCGCGTACCAACCGTGCCCGCCTCCATCGCGCCCTGCGGGAGACCGGCGTCCCCTACCACTGCGCGTCATGTGGCAACACCGGCGAATGGCTCGGGCATCCGATGGCCCTGCAGATCGACCATGTGAACGGAGACTGGCGCGACAACCGGGCCGAGAACCTGCGGTACCTGTGCCCGAACTGCCACGCGCTCACGGACACGTGGTGCCGGAGCCGACGGAGTGAGCGTCGGACAAGCGTGGAGAACTCGGCCACAGACGACCACCGGCCGCCGGCCCGGTAGCATGGCACCCGGCTCGCGGCGGTGGCGCAACGGCTGACGCAGCAGACTTAGGATCTGTGGCCCTTGATCGGGCTTGAGGGTTCGAATCCCTTCCGCCGCACACTAATGGCCTGCGAATCAACGGAATGATTTGCAGGCCATTGAGCTGTCGGCTCCTTGATCGTCAGCCCAGGAGTTCCCGGATCACCGGGACCAGGGCGCGGAACGCCTTGCCCCGGTGGCTGATCGCGTTCTTCTCCGCGGGGGACAGTTCCGCGCAGGTGCGGGTCTCCCCCGTGGGCTGGAGGATCGGGTCGTAGCCGAAGCCGTTCGTGCCCGACGGGGCCGTGCGGAGGGTGCCTTCGAGGCGGCCCTCGACCACGCGTTCCGTGCCGTCCGGGAGGGCGAGGGCCGCCGCGCAGGCGAAGTGGGCCGAGCGGTGGGGCGGGGCGATGTCGCCGAGCTGGGCCAGCAGGAGGTCGAGGTTGGCCCGGTCGTCGCCGTGGCTGCCCGCCCAGCGGGCGGAGAAGATGCCGGGGGCGCCGTTCAGGACGTCCACACACAGGCCCGAGTCGTCGGCGACGGCGGGCAGGCCGGTGGCGGCGGCCAGGGCGTGCGCCTTGAGCAGCGCGTTCTCGGCGAAGGTGACACCGGTCTCCTTCACGTCCGGGACGTCGGGGTAGGCCGCCGCCCCGACGAGGTCGTGGGGCAGGCCGGCGTCGGCGAGGATGGCCTCGAGTTCGGTGATCTTCCCGGCGTTACGGGTGGCGAGGATCAAGCGGGTCATGCGTCCCAGTATCGGCCCCGGGGCGGGGCCTCCCGCGCGCGGGTGCCCCGGAGGCGGCAGGGGCCGGGCGCACGGCCCGGTCCGTACGCCCACACCGAACGGACCGGCGGGTCCGCACCGGGCGCCGCCCGCTCAGGACGACGCCGAGTCCAGCGCGGCCCGCTGGAGCTTCCCCAGATCAGTGCAGCCCGCCGTGGCGAGGTCGAGCAGCGCGTTCAGCTCCTCGCGGTCGAACGGCTCGGCCTCCGCCGTGCCCTGGACCTCGACGAAGCGGCCGTCGCCGGTGCACACGACGTTCATGTCGGTCTCGGCCCGCACGTCCTCCTCATAGCAGAGGTCGAGCAGCGGCGTACCCGCCACGATGCCGACGCTGACGGCCGCGACGGTGCCGGTCAGGGGCCGGCGGCCGGGCCTGACGATCTTCTTGGTCCGGGCCCAGGCGACCGCGTCGGCGAGGGCGACGTACGCGCCGGTGATGGCGGCGGTGCGGGTGCCGCCGTCGGCCTGGAGGACGTCGCAGTCGAGGACGACGGTGTTCTCGCCGAGCGCCTTGTAGTCGATCACGGCGCGCAGGGACCGGCCGATGAGGCGGCTGATCTCGTGCGTACGGCCGCCGATCTTGCCGCGTACGGACTCGCGGTCGCCACGGGTGTTGGTGGAGCGGGGCAGCATCGCGTACTCGGCGGTGACCCAGCCTTCGCCGCTGCCCTTGCGCCAGCGGGGTACTCCTTCGGTGACGGAGGCGGTGCACAGGACCCTGGTGTCACCGAAGGAGACGAGGACGGAGCCCTCGGCGTGCTTGCTCCAGCCGCGTTCGATGGAGACGGGGCGGAGCTGTTCGGGGGTGCGGCCGTCGATTCGAGACATGGGCACGAGCCTATCGGGACAGCGTGGAGGGGCTCGGTCCGGTCGTCCGGACCGAGCCCCTCACACTCCCGGCGCGCACCACCGGGCGCGTTCCGCGTCCCCGCGCGCGGTCGCTCACGCGGTCACATCATGTCTTCGATCTCGGCGGCGAGCGGGTCGGCGTCCGTGCCGATGACGACCTGGACCGCGGTGCCCATCTTGACGACGCCGTGCGCCCCGGCCGCCTTCAGGGCGGCCTCGTCGACGAGGGAGGAGTCGACGACCTCGGTGCGGAGACGGGTGATGCAGCCCTCGACCTCTTCGATGTTGTCGAGCCCGCCGAGCGCGGCGACGATCTTCTCGGCTTTGGTGGCGTCCTTGGTGGCCATGTCTGTCTCCCTGACTCTCGGCGGCTCTGTGGTCCACGATCCAACCCGGTACGGTCCGATTTGCCACCGTAACGCACGGTTGGACCAACTTCACAGGCATGCCGCCGGAGCATGGCGAATGATGACAGCAGTGCGGCCCCCGGTCGCCGGCCAGGACGCGGGACCGGCCCACGGTCCGTAGCCCGTAGCCCGTACGGGAGGACGCCGATGAGTGCCGACAGCACGGCAGCGGCACAGCCGCCGGAGCCGGCCGGGGCGTCAGGGGCGGCGGGGCCGCGCCCGAAGCCCTGGAACGGACTGCTGCGGGGACTGCAGAAGATCGGGCGCAGCCTGCAACTGCCGGTGGCCGTACTGCCCGCGGCCGGACTGCTGATCAGCCTCGGGAGCCTCTTCTCCGCCTACTTGCACGGCCCGTTCTGGGACAAGACGGCGAAGGTGCTCGTCCAGGGCGGCACGGCGGTGCTGGACGGGGCGTTCGGGCTGCCGCTGCTGTTCGCCATCGGGGTCGCGATCGGCTTCGCCAAGAAGGCGGACGGGTCGACCGCGCTGGCCGTCGTCGTCGGGTTCCTCGTCTACCACAACGTGCTCGCGGCCTTCCCGGTCGGTGGTTCGGTCACCAAGGCGACCCCGAACGGCGTCCCGCAGAATCCGGGGGTCCTCGGCGGCATCCTGATCGGGCTGCTCACGGCCGTCGTCTGGCAGCGCTTCCACCGTACGAGACTGGTCGACTGGCTCGGCTTCTTCAACGGCCGGCGGCTGGTGCCGATCCTGATGGCCTTCATCTGTGTCGTGCTGGGCGTGGCCTTCGGGCTGCTGTGGCAGCCGGTCGGCGACGGGCTGACCTGGTGCGGGAAGCAGCTGATCAGTCTGGGCGCCTGGGGAGCGGGAATCTTCGGGGTCGCCAACCGGCTGCTCCTTCCGGTCGGAATGCACCAGTTCCTGAACACCTTCTTCTGGTTCCAGGCCGGTTCGTACACCAAGCCGGACGGAACGGTCGTCCAGGGCGACCTGACCCGGTTCTTCGCGGGGGACCCCTCGGCGGGCCAGTTCATGTCCGGTTTCTTCCCCATCATGATGTTCGGCCTGCCCGCCGCCGCGCTCGCCATCACCCACTGCGCCCGGCCGCGGCACCGCAAGCGGATCGCCGGGCTGATGCTCTCGCTGGCGCTGACCTCGTTCGTGACGGGGGTGACCGAGCCGCTGGAGTTCTCCTTCCTGTTCGCGGCCCCCTTGCTGTACGGGGCGCACGCGCTGCTGACGGGGGTGTCGATGGCGGTCACCTGGGCGCTGGGGGTGCACGCGGGGTTCAGCTTCTCGGCGGGGCTGATCGACTACGTGGTCAACTGGCACCTCGACACCAAGCCCTGGCTGATCATTCCGATCGGCCTGTGCTTCGCCGTCGTGTACTACGTGGTGTTCCGGTTCGCGATCCTGCTGTTCGACATTCCCACGCCGGGGCGCGAGCCGGAGAGCCTGGAGGAGGAGGGCGAACAGCAGAACGTCAAGACCTGAAGCGCGGGCGTGGCGTCGCGGGGCGGACGGGCGGCCGGGCCGTTGTCGGCTCCGGCCGCCCGCCGCCTCCGCTCCGCGTACTGCCGTACGGCGTCGGCCGCACGGCCGTGGTGCCGACGCCCCGTCAGATCTCGTACACCGCGCCGGGCACGGCCAGTTCCGCCGGCCCCTGGAAGACGGCGCGGGCGTCGGCCAGATTCCGCTCCGCGTCCGTCCACGGCGGAATGTGCGTCAGCACCAGCCGCCGGGCCCCCGCCCGCGCCGCGTGCGCGCCGGCCTCGCGGCCGTTGAGGTGGAGGCCCGCGATGTCCTCCTTGCCGTACGTGTACGCCGCCTCGCACAGGAAGAGGTCCGTGTCCCGGGCGAGTTCGACGAGCGGGTCACAGACCCCGGTGTCACCCGAGTAGGTGAGGGACCGTCCACCGTGTTCGATCCGGATGGCGAACGTCTCCACGGGGTGGGCGACGCGCTCCGTACGGACCGACAGCGGACCGATACGGAACGAACCCGCCTCCAGCGTACGGAAGTCGAACACCTCGCTCATCGACTTGTCCGAGGGCGTGTCCGCGTAGGCGGTGGTCAGCCGCTGTTCGGTGCCCTCGGGGCCGTAGACGGGGATGGCGTCGCAGCGACCGCCGTCGAAACGGTAGTAGCGGGCGACGAAGTACCCGCACATGTCGATGCAGTGGTCCGCGTGGAGATGGCTGAGGAAGATGGCGTCGAGGTCGTAAAGACCGATGTGTCGCTGCAACTCGCCGAGGGCGCCATTGCCCATGTCGAGCAGCAGCCGGAAGCCGTCGGCCTCTACGAGGTAGCTGGAGCAGGCCGAGCCCACGGAGGGGAACGAGCCCGAGCAGCCGACGACGGTGAGCTTCATTGAGCGTGTACCTCCGTGGCAGGGACGGGGGACGGCGGTGCGGGGCGGGGCCGTGCGGGCGGAGCGGGGCGGCGTGGCGGGGTTGTGCGGTTTGTCGAGCGTAAAGCGCGAAAGGGCGGGCCGCTCCTTCAGGGCGGGCCGTTGTGGGCGAACTCACCTGGGCTGTCACCGGTTCGGGGGCGGTTCGCCTCCGGCGGGGGGGGGGGCGGGGTGGCGCCTGCGGCGGGCTGTTCCCCTCCCCGCCCCTTCCCACAACCGGGGCGGGACCCCGGGCCCCGTTGCGGGGGCTTCGCCCCCCGGCCCCCGGTGGCGCCGGCTGCGCGGTGGGGGCCTCCGGCCCGGTGCGGGGGGTGTGGCGCTGGGCGGTGGGCGTGTGCGGGTTGTCGCCGGGGCCGCATGATTTACGACGCGCATCAGGCCGAAGTCCAATGACGGGCGGACGTCGCGCCCGCCATCAACGTCATCCTGCTGCGCGTCGTACGGGGGCCTGGGGGCGTCCCCCAGAAAGCACAGCATGCCGTCCGGACATGTACCTCCGAAGGCCCGGCCCCCGGCACCCACCCCGGCCGCACCGCACCCCCGCCGGAGGCGACCCCGCACCGCGCAGCGGACCCCGCACCCACCACCGGCCGGCACCGCGCCCCGCGCCCCAGCCGGAAGGCGATCACGCCCAGAGCTGGCCCTGCAGCGCCTCGATCGCCTCGTCCGTCGTCTCCGCCGTGTACACGCCCGTCGACAGGTACTTCCAGCCACCGTCCGCCACCACGAACACGATGTCCGCGCTCTCGCCCGCCTTCACCGCCTTCTTGCCGACCCCGATCGCCGCGTGCAGCGCCGCGCCCGTCGAGATGCCCGCGAAGATTCCTTCCCGCTGGAGGAGTTCGCGGGTGCGGGTCACCGCGTCCGCCGAGCCGACCGAGAAGCGAGTGGTCAGCACGGACTCGTCGTACAGCTCGGGGACGAAGCCCTCGTCGAGGTTGCGCAGGCCGTAGACCAGGTCGTCATAGCGCGGCTCGGCGGCGACGATCTTGATGTCGGGCTTGTGTTCGCGCAGGTAGCGGCCCACGCCCATGAGCGTGCCCGTGGTGCCGAGGCCCGCCACGAAGTGGGTGACGGAGGGGAGGTCCGCCAGGATCTCGGGGCCGGTCGTGGCGTAGTGGGCGCCCGCGTTGTCCGGGTTGCCGTACTGGTAGAGCATCACCCACGAGGGGTTCTCGGCCGCCAGCTCCTTGGCGACCCGCACGGCCGTGTTGGAGCCGCCCGCCGCGGGGGACGAGATGATCTCCGCGCCCCACATGGCGAGCAGGTCGCGCCGTTCCCGCGAGGTGTTCTCCGGCATGACGCACACGATGCGGTAGCCCTTGAGCTTGGCCGCCATGGCGAGCGAGATGCCGGTGTTGCCGCTGGTGGGTTCGAGGATCGTGCAGCCCGGGGTGAGCCGCCCGTCCTTCTCGGCCTGCTCGACCATGTGGAGGGCGGGCCGGTCCTTGACCGAGCCGGTCGGGTTGCGGTCCTCCAGCTTGGCCCAGACGCGCACGTCCGCCGACGGGGACAGCCGTGGGAGCCGTACCAGGGGGGTGTTGCCGACCGCCGCCAGCGGGGAGTCGTACCGCATCAGACCGCGATCGTCCCGTGCGCGCCGCCGGCCACGGCCGGCAGGATGGTGACGCTGTCGCCGTCGGCGACCTTGGTGGAGATGCCGTCCAGGAAGCGGACGTCCTCGTCGTTGAGGTAGACGTTCACGAAGCGGCGGAGTTCGTCGCCCTTCGCCGGGTCGATGAGGCGCTCCCGGATGCCGGCGTGCCGGGTCTCGAGGTCGGCGAACAGCTCGGAGAGGGTCGTTCCGGTCCCCTCGACGGCCTTGGCGCCGCCGGTGTAGGTGCGGAGGATGGTCGGGATGCGGACCTCGATGGCCATGGCGTGGACTCCTGTCGGGAGATGGCGTGCAGGGCGCGCGGCTCGGACCCCCGCGCGAGGGGGTGGTGCGGACACGCGGATACGGCGATCCGCGCTCGGGGCCGTCGGCCGGCCGGAGCCGGCCTAGGCGGCGAGGCGGACGGAACGGGCCGGACAGATGGCGCTGGCGAGGCGGCACAGGTCGACGTGCAACCGCGCCACGAGCAGCGGGGTGCTCGGCGTCTTGTCGCTCACGTCGAAGGGAACCATGCGGTCATCGTATCGATTCCCGATCCGCGCCCCGGCATGCGATCCCACCCCGTGGACGGTTCCGGATCGGCATGTGGACGGCCGGGTCGCGGGCACGGTGGCGGAGGGGGACACCCCGGCGGCGCGGTCAGACGATCTCGACGTCCTCCTCGGTGACCTCGCCGTCCACGATCCGGTACGAACGGAACTGGAACGAGCCCGCGCCGTCGGTGTCGGCGGTGGAGACCAGCACGTAGTGGGCGCCCGGCTCGTTGGCGTAGCTGATGTCCGTACGGGACGGGTACGCCTCGGTCGCCGTGTGCGAGTGGTAGATGATCACCGGCTCCTCGTCCCGGTCGTCCATCTCGCGGTAGAGCTTGAGCAGATCGGCCGAGTCGAACTCGTAGAACGTGGGTGAGCGGGCCGCGTTGAGCATGGGGATGAACCGCTCGGCCCGTCCGCTGCCGGCCGGGCCCGCGACCACGCCGCACGCCTCGTCGGGGTGGTCGGCGCGCGCGTGCGCGACGATCTGGTCGTGCAGGTCCTGGGTGATTTCGAGCATGGGACGAGGATACGAGGATCCGTCGACCGGCAGGCCGGCCGGCCTCCGGAGCCGGGAGCCGGATCCGGAGGCCGTGGCGGAGGTGCGGAAGGGCACGAGGCGGCTCGGCGGGGGCCGCCGAGCACCAGTACGGACCCGGCGCCCGTCCCGGCACGGCCGGGACGGGCGGTGTGCGGGGTCCCGGTCTGCCGAGTCCCTCAGCCGACCGACGCGGGAGCCTTCTCGCCCTGCTCGTCGTCCACTGCCGACTTCCGCTCGCGGACGGACTCGAGGAAGGCGTTGAGTTCTCGTTTGACCACCGGGGCGAGCAGGTACAGCCCGATGATGTTGAAGACGGAGAGCAGGAAGAGCGCCGCGTCCGCCATGTCGATGAGCGTCGAGAGCGTCAACAGCGATCCGGTGACCGCGAAGACGGCGTAGATCGCCTTGAAGACGGTCTCACTGGCCCGGCTGCGACCGAAGAGGTACGACCACGCCTTGAGGCCGTAGTAGCCCCAGGTGAGCACGGTGGAGAAGGCGAACAGCAGGACCGCCACGGTCAGCACGTAGGGGAACCACGGCAGGACGGTCTCGAAGGCGTCCGAAGTGATCGTGACACCGCCGATGTCCTCGCCGGCCCGGGCCTCGGCCCAGCTGGCCGGGTTGGCGATGACGATCGTCAGCGCGGTCATGGTGCAGATGACGACGGTGTCGATGAACGGTTCGAGGAGGGCGACCAGCCCCTCGCTCGCGGGGTGCTTGGTCTTCACCGCGGAGTGCGCGATCGGGGCGGAGCCGAGACCGGCCTCGTTGGAGAAGGCCGCCCGCCGGAAGCCGACGATCAGCGCGCCGATGATGCCGCCGGCGACGCCCTCGGGGTTGAACGCTCCCTCGACGATCGTGGCGACGGCGGAGGGCAGGGCGCTGATGTTGACCAGGATGACGACCAGGCAGGCCACGATGTAGAGGCCCGCCATGGCCGGGACCAGTCGGCTGGTGACCGAGGCGATCGAGCGGATCCCACCGAGCAGGACGAGGCCGGTGAGTGCGGCGATCAGCAGGCCGAAGAGGATCGCGCCCGCGGAGGAGCCGACGAAGCCGTCCTCGCCGCCGGTGACGGCCGCGAGCTGCTCGTAGCTCTGGTTGACCTGGAGCAGGTTGCCGCCGAAGAGGCCGAAGAAAAGGATCATCACGGAGGCCAGGCCGGCGAGGATCTTGCCGAGCGTCGCCCCGCGGGCGCCGAAGCGGTCGGCGAGCCCCTTGGGGAGGTAGTGCATCGGCCCACCGGAGACGGTTCCGTCGGCGTGGACCTCGCGGTACTTCACACCGAGGGTGACCTCGACGAACTTGGTGGCCATGCCGAGCAGGCCGCAGAGGATCATCCAGAAGGTCGCGCCGGGGCCGCCGATGCTGACGGCGACGGCGACACCGGCGATGTTGCCGAGGCCGACCGTGCCGGAGACCGCCGCGGTGAGCGCCTGGAAGTGGTTCACCTCCCCGGCCGCCCCCTTCTCGTCGTACTTCCCGCGCACCACGTCGAGGGCGAGCTTGAACTTGCGCACCTGGAGCAGCCCGAACCAGGCGGTGAACACCAGCCCGGCTATCACGAGCCACGCGACGATGAGCGGGAGATCGGTGCCCGCGACGGGGACGGTGTAGAAGACGACCTCGGTCAGCCAGGTGGCTACGGGTTCGAAGAAGGCGCTGACTTTCGCGTCGACGGTCTCGGTCATGGATTCCAGTGACATCTGGCTACCTCATGGCACGGGCTTGCCGCGCGCGTGGCGCGGCGAGCGCGGATTCGGACTGGGGTGAACGCCGTTGTCCGATCGGCGAGCGAAGGCGACCTGATCCACGGACTTGGACCGGAGGGGTGCCTTGGTGGTGCGCGGCGGCGGTCTGCCGGCCTTTCGCCGCCCGGCCTGGGGTGGTGCCGGTCGCGGAGTGTGCAGTCTTACCCAGAGATCCGGGAGAGCGGAAGCGGGGCGAGAAGCCGCCAAACCACGAAAAAGCCGCCCTTACCCGAAAGGGTGTGGCGGCTGGTGACTTCATCGTTATACCGATTTGAGGGCCTACTGAGCAAACGGCGGGAGACCGCGGGGCGGCTGTCGAGGAAATGTCCGGGTGGCGGACCGGTCCCCGGACCGTGCGCGTGAGATCCCGCGTGGGCGGTTCTCGGCGGTCCGGGGCGTTCCGGCCTCGTCGGCATCGTCAGCGGCGCGACATGCGCGGCGTGTCACCGCGAGCGCCACGCGTCTTTCATCCGCGCACGGGCTACTTCCGCGCCGCGCCCGCGACGACCGGCCCCCGCGCCTGCCCCGGGTCGTTCCGCTTCAGGAACTGCCAGCCGATCAGCAGACCGACCGCCCACACGGCGCCGACGTACAGGCAGACCCGCGCCTCCTGGTCGTAGGCGATCATGCCGGTGACGCCGGTCAGGAAGGCCACCGCGACCCAGCTGAAGACGCTGCCGGCGGGGGCCGGGAAGGACGAGGCCGGGAGGCGGCCCGCACGCACGCCGCGCCGGTAGCGGATATGGCTGACGAGGATCATCATCCAGGTCCAGATGCCGCAGACCGTGGCCACGGAGGTCACATAGCCGAACGCCTTCTCCGGCACGATGTAGTTGAGCACCACGCCGATACCCATCAGCACCACGGAGACGGTGATGCCGAGCGCCGGCGTCTTGCGGACGTTGAGCCGGCCGAGCGCCTGCGGGGCCTGCCCGTTCGCGGCGAGGTCGCGCAGCATCCGGCCGGTGGAGTACATGCCGGAGTTGCAGGACGAGAGCGCCGCGGTCAGGACGACGAAGTTGACGATGCCCGCCGCGAGCGGGATGCCCATCTTCTCGAAGGTGTAGACGAAGGGGCTGGTGCCCGCCGAGAACTCGGTCCACTTGACCACGGCGAGGATCACGGTCAGCGCGCCGACGTAGAAGACGATGATCCGCCAGGGCAGCGTGTTGATGGCCTTGGGGAGCGTCTTCTCGGGGTTCTCGGACTCGCCCGCGGTGACGCCGACGAGTTCGACGGCGAGGTAGGCGAACATCACGCCCTGGAGGGTCATCAGGCTGGAGCCGATGCCCGTCGGGAAGAAGCCCTCGTGGGCCCAGAGGTTCGAGGCCCGCGCTGTCTCACCGGCGTCGGAGAAGCCGAGGGTGAGCACGCCGAGCCCGATGACGATCATGCCGATGATCGCGGTTACCTTGATCATCGAGAACCAGAACTCGACCTCGCCGAAGATCTTCACCGAGATCAGGTTGACGCCGAAGAGCACCACGAGGAAGACGAGGGCGCTGACCCACTGCGGGATCTGCGGGAACCAGAAGTGGATGTAGATGGCGGCCGCGGTCAGCTCCGCCATGCCGGTGACCACCCACATCAGCCAGTACGTCCACCCCGTGGCGAAGCCCATGAACGGGCCGAGGAACTCGCGGGCGTACTCCGCGAAGGAGCCCGAGACCGGCCGGTACAGGAGCAGCTCACCGAGCGCCCGCATGATGAAGAAGATCATGACGCCGGCGAGGGCGTACATGAGGATGATGCTGGGGCCCGCCTTGGCGATGTTCGCCCCGGCGCCCATGAAGAGGCCGACGCCGATGGCACCGCCGATCGCGATCATCTGGACCTGGCGACTGCCGAGCCCTCGCTCGTAGCCCTCCTCGGCCGGGCCGCCCGGCGGTCCGCCGCGGGCGCCGGTCGTCCCGCCCGTGGGCCTGTCGCCGCCGTATGTGTCGACCTGCGGAGAGGTCATGGTCCTGCGCCCTTTCTCCACGCCGGTCCGAGCCGCTCGCCGGCCGCGGATCGGTTGCTGATCCCCCCCCCGGACTGGTTGGAGTGCGACCGGCGGTCGGCCGGCGTGAACACCCCCGGGGACAGGGGTGGAGCCCCCGGGGGATCGAGAAGATTTATCACGCCGGGCGCGCGCACCTCGTCGCACAACCGTGTCACAGGACACACGAAGAAGCGGAAAAAACACCCCGCCAGGTGACAAACCTCACCGAAGTGGTGACGGGATCGTTATCAGGAATTGAGCCTCCGCTGAGCGGACGCGGGGGCGGCGAAGCCGCCGGGGAGCGGGGGCCGGGGGGCCAGGGTCCGGGGGCAGGGGTCCGGCCCCCGCCCCGGTCATCCGGGTCCCCGCCGCTGAGCGCCTGCGCCCCGGCGGGAGGGCGCCGGCGCAGGGCCCCGGCCCGGGGCATCTGCGCGCCGGCAGCGGACCGCCGGTGCACGGCGATGGGGCGGCGGCGCTCCGCGCACAGGGCGGCGCAGGCCCCCGACCCGGGCATCTGCGTCCCGGTCGCGGGGCGCCGGCCTCCGCGGCAGCGGGGGTGGCATTCGGCGTTCCGACCGCGGAGTTCCGTTGTCCCCGACCCGGGGCATCCGTGTCCCGGGTCGGGGGCCTCCGGCGGGCCGGCCGTGAATGTGCGCTCCGGCGGGCCGCACCGGCGGTGGGCCGGGCGCGGGGGCTTCGACGCGCCGGCTCAGGGCATCAGCGTCTCGACCAGCGTCTCCTGGAGCGCGCCCAGCCAGAGGTAGGCCATCACCATCGGCTTGCGCGGGTCGGAGTCCGGCAGCCGGTACAGCTCGCCGCCCTCGTCCTCGTCCGAGACGTCCAGGCGGGTGCCGATCGTCAGCCGCAGGTCGTTGAGCGCGCCGAGCCAGTGCAGGCAGTCCTCCGGGGTCAGCTTCAGGACGGCGCCGCCCTCGCCCGCCGTGCTGAGCGAGTCGAGGGTACGGACCATGGCCAGGCCGTCCTCGCGCTTGCGGCCGCGCAGGTCGTTCTCCGTGAACCGGCGGAACTCCGCCGAATACCCCCGCAGTTCCTCGTCGTCCTCGTCCGGCGCGTCCGGGTCGCCGTAGGCGTCCGGGAACAGCCGGGCCAGCGCCGGGTCGCTCGGCGGCTCGCTCGGTCCCTCCGCGAAGAGCGCGGCCAGCGGGTCCTCGCCCTGGGCAGGCTCTTCGCCCGGTCCGATCAGCTCCAGCAGTTGCACGGCCAGGGAGCGCAGGATCGAGATCTCGACCTCGTCGAGCGCGATGGCCGCCCCGCCGCCCGGGATCGCTTCGAAGTACCCGGCCATCAGACGCGGTCCTGGGAGAGGGTGGCCCAGAGCCCGAAGCCGTGCATCGCCTGCACGTCGCGCTCCATCTCCTCCCGGCTGCCGCTGGAGACGACAGCGCGGCCCTTGTGGTGGACGTCCAGCATCAGCCTGTGCGCCTTGTCCTTGGGGTAGCCGAAATAGGTCTGGAACACGTACGCGACGTAACTCATGAGATTGACCGGATCGTTGTGGACGATCGTCACCCATGGCACATCGGGTTCGGGGACGGCGAAGGTCTCCTCGGCCGATTCGGGGCGTTCGATCTCAGTCGGAGCAACACTCACGGTGCGGGATGACCTTCTTCTCTGCCGGGGCGTGCGGACATAGCCGGGATCTGTGACCGGGACCTGCCATGAGCCTGCCGGGACCGGCGTCGCGCACGCCGGGTCGGACCGCCGGCTTCGCGCGCGCCGGTTTCACAGCCTCACATGACCATGCTGCCACCCACGAGGCCCTGCCGCACAAACGGCTTTGTGAAATCGTCAGACTGACGAGTATGCGGGGTAGCATCGTCGTATGAACACTGCGGACCAGGGCCGGGGGCTGCCGGGAGGAAAAGTGCTCGAAGGACGTCCCCGGAGCGGGGGTGGGCTACCGGAAGGAGAAGCGCGCGAAGCGCATCCTCAGAAGGGTGGTGGTGGCGGGCTACCGGTGGACGTGCCGTCGACCGCGCTGTTCACCGATCAGTACGAGCTGACGATGGTGCGTGCGGCGCTTCAGGCCGGTACCGCCGACCGGCGTTCCGTCTTCGAGGTCTTCACCCGGCGGCTGCCCGAGGGGCGCCGGTACGGGGTCGTGGCGGGCACCGGCCGGGTGCTGGACGCCGTGGAGAACTTCCGCTTCGACGCGGACGTCCTGCGGTTCCTGCGGGAGCGGGAGATCGTGGACGAACGGACCCTGGACTGGCTGGCGTCGTACCGCTTCCGCGGAGACGTATGGGGCTATCCGGAGGGCGAGGTGTACTTCCCCGGCTCGCCGATCCTGCGCGTGGAGGGCTCCTTCGCGGAGTGCGTGCTGCTGGAGACCGTGATCCTGTCGATCCTCAACCACGACTCGGCGATCGCGGCGGCGGCCTCCCGGATGTCGTCCGCCGCGGGTGGCCGCGGCCTGATCGAGATGGGCGCGCGCCGTACGCACGAGCTGTCCGCGGTCGCCGCCGCCCGCGCCGCGTACGTGGGGGGCTTCGACACGACCTCGGACCTGGCGGCCGGCTTCCGCTACGACATCCCCACGGTGGGCACGAGCGCGCACGCCTTCACCCTGCTGCACGACAGCGAGCGCGACGCGTTCCGGGCGCAGGTGGACTCGCTGGGGCGCGGGACGACGCTGCTGGTCGACACGTACGACGTCGCCGAGGCGGTCCGCGCGGCCGTCGAGATCGCCGGGCCCGAGCTGGGCGCGGTCCGGATCGACTCCGGCGACCTGCTGCTGGTCGCCCACCGGGTACGGCAGCAGCTGGACGAGCTGGGCGCGGTGAACACCAAGATCGTGGTGACCTCGGACCTGGACGAGTACGCCATCGCCTCGCTGGCGGCGGCGCCGGTGGACGCGTACGGGGTCGGCACCCAGCTGGTCACCGGCAGCGGGCACCCGACCTGCGCCATGGTCTACAAGATCGTCGCCCGGGCCCGGTCGGGGGACCCGAAGGCGCCGCTCCTGCCCGTGGCCAAGAAGTCGATGGGCGCCAAGACGTCGATGGGGGGCCGCAAGTGGGCCGCGCGGCGCACGGACGCGGAGGGGACGGCCGAGGCGGAGGTGATCGGCACCGGCGCCGTACCGCCGGACCTGCTGGACCAGCAGCTGCTGGTGCAGCTGGTCAAGGGCGGCGAGGTGGTGGCGCGGGAGTCGCTGGACACCGTGCGCGAGCGGCACATCGCGGCGCGGGCGCGGCTTCCGTTGTCGGCGACGCAGCTGTCGCGGGGGGAGCCGGTGCTCCCGACGGAGTACGTGCGGGGAACGGAGCCCGCCCGGGAATGACCTCTCGGCCTCCCGGACCTCTCGGGCCTCCCGGGCCTACCGGCCGCCCCGGCCTCTCTCGCTTCCCTGCCCTCCTGGAATGGCCTCTCGGGCACGTGTGAGAACCGGGTAAGCGTGAGATACGTGTGTACGTATGAAGGACGAGGGACGCGGTACGAGATACGAGTGCCGTACCCCCTCCCGCAAGGCGACCGGATTCCTTACCCTCACCTTCACGTCTGTCCGCGTCCGCACTGCTCGTACGCCTCCAGCTCCCCGCCGCCCCGCCTCTCCCCGCCTCTCTTCCCGTAGCCCGTCCCCCCATCTCGAAGGACTACCGCCATGCACCGCGCATTGATCGTCGTCGACGTTCAGAACGACTTCTGTGAAGGCGGCAGCCTCGCGGTGACCGGGGGCGCGGACGTCGCCGCCGCGATCACCGATCTCGTCGGCCAGGCGAGCGCCGGCTACCGGCACGTGGTCGCCACCCGCGACCACCACATCGACCCGGGCGACCACTTCGCGGTACCGCCGGCCGTCCCGGACTTCGTCCGCTCCTGGCCGGTGCACTGCGTCGCCGGTACGGAGGGCGTGGGCTTCCACCCCAACTTCGCGCCCGCGGTCGCCTCGGGCGGGATCAACGCGGTCTTCGACAAGGGCGCGTACGCGGCGGCCTACAGCGGCTTCGAGGGCACCGACGAGAACGGCGTCGGCCTGGCCGACTGGCTCCGGGCGCGCGAGGTCACGGAGGTCGACGTGGTGGGCATCGCCACGGACCACTGCGTCCGCGCCACGGCCCTGGACGCGGCCCGCGAGGGCTTCACGACGACGGTGCTGCTGGAGCTGACGGCGGGGGTGAGCCCGGAGACCACGGAACGCGCCCTGGGCGAGCTGCGGGATGCGGGGGTACGGCTGACGGGCAAGCCCGTGGTGTGAGGGCTCCCCTTTTTTTGAGGGCTCGGTTCGCCTCCGGGGGCGCCCGTGACGTCCCGGGTGTGCGCGTCGCCTGGCCGGGGTGCCTGACACGTCCGGGGTGCCCACGTCCACCGACGGCTCCCCACCCGGGTTCCCGTGACGTCCCGGCCGGGCACGTCCGCCGGCGAGTGAGCCGAAGGGGCGCGGCCGCTGTCGAAAGGGAGAGCGCGCGCAGGCTCCGAGGAACGAGGAGCCGAGCACGGTCGACCGTCGACAGGGCCCGCGGCCGGAGGCCGCTGATGGGTACAGCAAGCGCCCCGGAGGCGAACCGAGCCTCAAAAAATAGGTGCCAGTGCCCTGATCGGCTGCCAGAGCTGCGCCAGCACGTCCGGGCCCGTACGGCGCCACAGCACGCCGTCCGGGTGGTGCAGGACCGCGGTGATCTCGTCCGGGGTCGGCGGGTCCGCGTTGCCCCGCAGGTAGACCGCCCGCAGACCCAGGTTCCGCAGCCGGGTCAGGGCGCGGGCCCGGTTCGCGGCGTGGACCAGGACCCGGACCGTACCGCCGTCGGCGGCCGGGCTGGGCATGGTCAGTGCCACCACCACCGTGCCGCTGGGGAGTCTGCTGAAGCCTCCGCCCGCCATGGGTTCCCACACCTCCCGTAAGACCCCGTGTCAATAAGAGTTCGTAGGACGCACCTAAACACGAACGGCCGCCGCCCGCTAGGGGGCGACGGCCGATCATGCTCGTGACCTGCGATTACCTTCGGTTACTTACCGGAGGGTCCCACCTTGACCGTCATCGTCCGCCCGTCCAGCGGCTGACTGATGATGCTGATCTTGGTGTTGGTGTCAGTAACCTTGACGCTCGCGGTCTTGTTCTCCTCGCTCCAGTACGTGCCCTTGCGGTCGTCGAAGACCGGCACGCCCAGCTGCGGCGCGACGCGCGTCGGCTGGTCCGCCTTGTGCAGCGTGAAGCCCTTGGTCGGCCACCAGCTGAACGCCGAGTCGTGCGCCTGGACGCGGTTGCGCATCAGCGTGCCGTCCGCCCACTTGAGCGGCTTGGCGTGGGCGTCGATCGGCAGGATCAGGCCCTGACCCGGGTGCCGGCTGGTGTTGTTGTCGACCTGCGAGGTGTCCCACTGCCAGATCAGCAGACCGGGCTGGTACGCGTAGTGCTCGACCTTGTTGTCGTTCGGCGCGGTGAAGCCGAAGTTGTACGGGCCGGTCCGCAGGGTCGTGTCGTACGAGACGTACTGGCGGTTCTCCGCGATGTAGTACTGCTCGTAGTCCTCGGTGAAGGACTCCCCGATCCGCGAGAAGCCGTTCGCGGTCCAGCCCGCGTCGTCGCCCTCGGCGCCGTCGGTGAACACCGGCGCGCCGTCGGCGGTCAGGCTGATCCCGTCCGCCGTGAAGCCCTTGCCGGCCACGCCGCCGTCCGTCTGGTAGCGGAAGCGGAGGTCGAACTTCTGGCCCGCGTAGGCGTCCAGCGGGTACACCAGCTTCTGGTGCGTGCCCGAGACGTCGGTCAGCGCGGGCTTGTCGGCGGCGTCGCGCGTGATGGCCTTGCCGTTCGCCGTACCGTCCAGCGGCGTCCAGTTGGCGCCGCCGTCCGTGGACACCTCGGCGTAGAGGTAGTCGTAGTTCGCCTCGATGTCCCACCAGCCCTGGAGCTCCAGCGCGGCGGCGGACCTGCCCGTCAGGTCGACCGGCCGGGTCAGGGTGTTCTTGAGGTCGTCACCCATGCCGCTCCACCACTGCCGGGTGCCCTCGGCGGGCTTCACCACGGTCGTGGTCTGCTGCTTCTCGGGCAGTTCGACGATGAGCGCCTGCGGGTTCTTCGTGTTGTACTCCGAGACGCCCAGCTTGTGCGTGGAGTTCGTCGCGGCCTTGGCGGTGGTGTAGTCCAGCCAGCCGAGCTGGAGCTTGTCCCACGCGGTCATGTCGCCGGGCAGGTCGCCGATCGCGTCGCGGCCGGTGCCGAGCCAGGAGCCGGACGACATCAGGGTCCAGAAGCCGGTGGAGTTCTCGCCGCCCGCGGTGTCGTACAGGTCGGGCAGGCCCAGGTCGTGACCGTACTCGTGGGCGAAGACCCCGAGCCCGCCGTTCTCCGGCTGCATGGTGTAGTCGCCGACCCAGATGCCGGTGTCGCCGATCTGGGTGCCGCCCGCCTTGTTGTTCGCGGGGCCGGAGCTGCCGGCGCTCGTACCGTACGCGTACCAGCGGTGCGCCCACAGGGCGTCCTCGCCCTGGACGCCGCCGCCGGCCGACTCGTCCTCGCCCGCGTGGACGATCTGGAAGTGGTCGATGTAGCCGTCGGGCTCGTTGAAGTCGCCGTCGTTGTCGAAGTCGTAGCGGTCCCACTGGTCGTACTGGGCGAGGTCCGCCTTGATCTGGGCGTCGGTCCTGCCCTGCGCCTTCTGGTCCGCGGCCCAGGCGTTGACGCCGTCGCGCACCAGGTCCCAGGAGTTGGCGCAGGTCGAGCCGCCGCAGTAGTTGGAGCCGTAACGGGCCTCGTTCCACTGGACCTTGACCCAGTCGGAGACCTCGCCGTCGACCGAGTAGCGCCCGGAGGACGTCTTCTCGTAGTAGGTCTTCAGCGACTCCTTCTTCTTGCCCTTGGCGTCCTTGCCCTCGCCGAAGTACAAGTCCTGGAAGTGCTGCTGGTTGTAGTCGGCCTGCCAGGCGGTGGAGTTGTCCACCTTGCGGTCGGGCTCGGCTATCTGGTTGTGCAGCGGACCGGGGTCGCCGCCGTACTTCTCGACCGGCGGCTGCGGGCCGTCGGGCCCGTCCGGGTCGTACATCGTGGTGTCGTCGACCTGGTCGCCGAACTCCACGAGGACGGTGAAGATCTTGTCGGTCTTCTCCCGGCCCAGCTCGACGTACTTCTTGCCGCCGAGCTTGACGACCTGCGAGCCGCCGCGCTTCTCCGGCTTGGCGTCCCCGGATATGACCTGCTTCAGCGCGGCCTCGCGCTGCTGCTCCTGCTGCTTGCTGAACGGACCTTCCAGGTCGTGCTCGACACGGCCCTCCTGGGGCGCCGGGTCACGGCGCTCGACGCTCGACGGGCCGGAGGCGGGATTGTCCTGCGCCTGGGCCGAGGTGGTGAAGGCCGAGGCGGTCGCGGCGGTCGCGGCCAGGGCCACGAGCGCGGCCGAGGCGCGTCTCGCACGTCGGTTTCTGATCACTTGGTGTTGTCCTCCCCGGCGCATACGGTCCGCGGACCAGGGAGTTGGGGATCCGCGCGCGCATGCGCGTCATCAGTGACGACATTCGACCGGAGTCGCGGGAGAAAAAACAGTCCTTGACTTGAGCTGGTCAACTGCACTATGTGTCCATGTAACTTCACTATCCGAACATGGTGAATTTCGGACAACAGGCGTATGAAATCGGCCGATTGACGGGCGGGGTGATTCGATGCGCCCCCCGTGCAACGGGGGTGGTGGACGGCCGACGCATACGTCGCATTCCGTCGGGGCATCCAGCGTCGTAGAGTCGGCTGACAGTGCGACCGAGTTGCGAACTACGCGTCCGATCACGCGAGACAGCCCGGGACACCCGGATACCCCCCGCATAGGCACCACAGGCCCCATAGGCACCATTGACCCGGGAAATCCCCGAGTCGCCCCCGAGAGCCACCCCCGACTTTCCATGCCCCGAGGGACGGATTTCCGCCATGCCGCGTCCGACTGCCGCACAGATCGCCTACGGCTCCGCCACCGTCGTCTGCTCCACCCTCGTCATCCTGTTGCTCTCCGGTACGACCACCGGTGTCGGCATCGCGATGACGGGCATCGCCGCACTCGCGCTGGGCCTCCTGGTCACCATGGTGCTCACGCTGCCGGGCAGGGCGCCGGCGCGCGCCGCGGCGTACGGACGCCGCGGCGCCGCACAGACGGAGGCCAGGGACATCCGAGTGCCCCAGCAGCGGGTCGGTGCGAGCGGCGAGGGCGTGCCGGCCGAGCAGCGGCACTCGCTGCGCCGCTGAGGCGCAGCGGGACGGCTGCCGCCTGCTTCCCGCTTCCGCTTCCGCTTCCGCTTCCGCTTCCAGGGGCCGTAGTGCCTCTAGGGGCCGTAGTCCTGTCCCTGTCCGGGGCGGGGTTCCCGGCCCTGTCCCTGGTCCTGGTCCGTCGTCACCACGACCGTCCGCGCGGCCTTGTCGTGCAGCCCCTGCCGGTACGGTCTGCTGCCCGCGATCGACACGATGATGATGAACCACCAGACGCAGAAGCAGCACACCAGCGCCGGCACCCAGAGCACGAGCGCCCGCACCAGCGAGGAGCCGGTGTCCGGCACCGACCCGTCGTTGAGCATCGCGGTACGCAGACTGAGCCAGCGCTTGCCGAGCGTCTGGCCGTACTTCCGCGTCATGAGGGTGTCGTAACCGACGAACGCGACGACCGAGATCAGCGACCACAGCCATTGGCGGCCGGTGTTCACCTGGGCGGAGAAGTCGTTCCAGGTTCCGCTCGAGCCGCTGTTCGGCGTCGCGGTCCAGCCGCCGCCGGCGAAGGTCGAGATGAGCGCCAGCGGGATGAAGATGATCAAGGCGTCGATCAGCCGGGCCAGGAAGCGCTTGCCGAACGGCGCGAGGGGCGGCATCCCGGCCAGCGGGTCCTCGCCGTACCGGCCGCCGCCGAAGGCCCCGGAGCCGTACGGTCCCGAGCCGTACGGTCCGGGTCCGGAGGCGGGCGGCGGGTGGTCGCCGCCGTACGGAGCGCCGTAAGGGGAGCCGTAGGGGGAGCCGGGCGGCGGACCCGGCGGGGGTTCGCGCGGCGGCTCGGGCGGGGTGGCCTCCGGGCCCGGCGGGCCGGAAGAGCCGGGCGGGCCTGCGGGACCCGCCGGGCCGGCCTCTCCGGGAGGCTCGGGCGGGGGACCGCCGCCCGGTGAACCCTCCGGCCCCGGACGCTCGTCCGGCTGCCGGGGCGGCCGGGGTCTCTTGAGGAACGGATCGTCCTCGGGCGGTTCACCGGGCGGCGGCTGGTCATTGCTCATGGGGGCAGTGCACCGCGCCGGTCATGGCCCCGCACCCGGCGTGCCGCCGTTCGGAGGAACACGGGCCCGGGCCGCCCAGCAGGCCGCCCAGCCGACCGGTCGGCCGCCCGGTCGGACCGCTGCCGCGGAGGCGGCGCCAAAGCCCCGCACGGTGCACGGAGGCTCCGAAACGGAGCCTCCGTGTCATGTCCTCAGCGCGAGCCCGCCACGAAGGTGTGGGCCGTCTTGTCATGCCAGCACTGCCGCCAGGGGCGGTCGAACAGGCACCACAGCACGTTGAGGACACCGACGGCGAGGACCCCGAGCACGCTGTACACCAGCCAGCGGCGCAGCGCGGCGCCGAACGGCGGGGGTTCATGGGTCTCGATGTCGCGCACCTCGAGGCCGCACAGCTTCTTGCCCAGGGTGCGGCCCCACCGGGCGGTCGGCAACGCCTCGTACAGCGCCCCGACGACCAGCAGTGCGGCGAGCACCGCGCCGAGATAGGCGCCCGTCGTGGCGTCCAGCAGCCAGACGGTGACGGTCTGACCGGTCTGCCGGGCCGCCTCCACCTTGTCGTCGACATGGGTGAGCGCCCGTCCGGCCAGCGGGACGGCGACGGCACCGACGACGGCGCCCAGTACGACGCTGTCGATCAGCCGGGCCGCGAACCGCCTGCCGAGTCCCGCGGGCCTGGCCGCCGCCTGGGCCTGGGCGTGGCGGAGGAACGGGTCGTCGGCGGGCGGCTTCCACGGCAGGACGGCCTGGTCGCCGCCGTCCCGCGGCAGCGGCTGCTGGGCCCAGGACGCGGCGCCGCCGCCCGCTCCGGAGCTGATGACGGTGTTCGGCACGCCGGCCGACGGGACCGGGCTCTCCGGCGGCTGAGATTGCTGGGGCTGCTGGATCCGCGGGGGCTGCTGAGTCTGAGGTTGTGCCTGGGGCTGAGGTTGTGCTTGGGGCTGGGCCGATGGTGCGGTGATCGGCTCGACCCGACCGGGCAGTTGGGGCTTCGGCCTGGTGGGCGGCGGGGGCAGCGCCCGTGCCCCGGCGGCGCCCTGGCTCAGCGCGCGGATCGCCATCGTGCCCTCGGACGCGCCCGGGCGCCCGGACGCGGCTTCCTCGTCCTTGGCGCGGCGGGCGGCGCGCAGAGCGCGGATGGCGACCGTGCTGTCGACGGGCGGCCGGTCGCCGTCGCGCGGGGCGGGCATCAGTGCTGCCGCCCCGGCCGGGGGCTCCTGGCCGTCGGGGCCGGGCCGGCCGGTCCCGGACGCGGCCCCCGTGGCCGTACCGGCGCCGGAGCCCGTACCGGCGCCCGGTCCTGCTCCGGTGTTCGGCCTGACACCGCGTCGCATCGCGCGGATCGCGACCGTGCCGTCCGTGGGCGGCGGGTCGTCCGGCGAGCCGGGCCCGAGGCCCCGTACACCGGGCAGGGCGCCACCGGTCGGGTCGCCCTCCCCGTCCCGCGCGCCGGGCTCCCGCGCCGGATCCACGGGGGCCGGAGCGGGGGCGGGCACCCGGGGGTCGGGGCCGTGCGCTCCCCACGAGACCCGGGCGTCGCGCTCGTCCCCGAAGCCGCCCTGCCGCGAGACGTCGGCCTGCCACGCGGACGCCGGCTCCTGAGACTCCCGCCGGGGGTCCTGGGCCGGCTCCTCGTCCAGGAAGACCGGCCCCGTCTCGTCGACGGCGGGCCGGTCCGGGACCGCCGGTGTCCCGGGCCCCGCCTCGTCGCCCGGGGGCGCGGGCCGGCTCGTGCCGGGCACCCAGGCGGCACCGTTCCAGTACCGGACATATCCCGGGATGGACGGGTCTGGGTAGAACCCTTCCCTGGGTACGTTCCCGCCGTCACCAGGAGGAGTAGCCACTGACCCCAACTCCGTTCACTCACACCTTGATCGGACATGTCCTCGGGCTGCGCCTCGCATCGCCCCGCGCGGCGCCTGACGGGGCGTACCGCCGCTTGTCCATGGAAGACAGTAACGAAGAACACGGATACCTGAAGAAGAGGACCGGTGGACAGGACCGTGTTCGAGCGGCAGACCGAAGACGTCGAGGCGAAGCGTAAGGCTGTGGGGTGGAATCCCTTCGACAGGGTGCGCGAAGAGTCGCACGCCAGTACCTACAAGAAGCGATTGATCCCCACAAAAGTCAACCGTCGCGGCCCCTGCTCGCCCATCAGGGTCGCACGCACCCCCATCAGGGTGGCGCACGTCCTCGTACAGGCGCGCCCCGCCCGTACCCGCTGGTCGGGGCCGTCCCGGGCGGCGGCCCTCGTACCGGCCCCAGGCACCGGCACGCGCCGGCACGCGCCGGTCCGGGCGCCGTCGACGCCCGCGCGCGGTCACCTGCCGACGCTTACGAAAAATTCACCTGCCGGAAGTCGCGGAAGTCGCGTCATAGGCAGGTCCTTCCGCTCTCTCATCCGGTACGACCCGTCATCGGGCCCTCGCCAGGAAAGCGCCGGGAAAGCGCAGGGGAAAGGAAGTGCCGTTCATGGACACCGTGGTGGAACGCGAACTGGAGCTGAATCTGGTGCTGTCACCGGAGTACAGCGTCCCCGTCCCGGCCCGGCTGGCCTACCGCACGGACGATCCGTACGCCGTGCGCGTCACCTTCCACATCGGCTCGGACAGCCCCGTGGAGTGGACCTTCGCCCGTGAACTTCTGGTGGAAGGAGTGTTCAGGCCGTGCGGGCAGGGGGACGTGCGCGTCTGGCCGACGAAGGCGGACGGGCGGAGCGTGCTGTGTTTCGCGCTCAGCTCGCCCGACGGGGACGCCTTGCTGGAGGCGCCCTCGGACGCGGTGTACGCCTGGGTCGAGCGGACGCTGCGGATCGTGCCGCCGGGAACGGAGGCGGCGCGGCTCGGGCTGGACGGCGAGCTGGCCGACCTGCTGGCCCCGACCCCCTCGGACGACCCGCGGTCGCGGGATCCGTGGCCGTCGGACGAGTCGCGCGAGGGCGAGGCGTAGCCGGCCGGCCGGGCCCGGGCGGCCGGGGGTCCGGCGGTCGGGAGTCGGTGGCAGGAACCCGGCGGTCGGGTACTCGCCGACCGGGACTCGCCGGCCGGGCGATCGGTACTCGGCGGCCTGCCTGGGCTTGTCAGCCGGGACTCGGGCGTACTGGCGGCACCTGTCCCGGTCAGAAGAGCTTTCCCGGGTTGAGCAGGCCCAGCGGGTCGAACGTCCGCTTGATGCCGCGCTGCAACTCCAGACCCACCGGGCCAAGTTCGCGGGACAGCCACTCCTTCTTCAGGACACCGACCCCGTGTTCGCCGGTGATCGTGCCGCCCAGTTCCAGGCCGAGCGCCATGATCTCGTCGAACGACGTACGGGCCCGCCGGGACTCGTCGGGGTCGGCCGGGTCGAAGCAGACGACCGGGTGGGTGTTGCCGTCGCCCGCGTGCGCGCAGACGCCGATGGTCAGACCGTGCTTGTCCGCGATGGCGGCCGTGCCGTCGAGCATCGCCCCGAGGCGCGAGCGCGGGACGCACACGTCGTCGATCATCGTGGCCGACCGGACGGTTTCCAGCGCGGGCAGGGCGAGCCGGCGTGCCTTGAGGAGCAGCTCCGACTCCGCCGGGTCCTCCGCGGGGACGACCTCGGTGGCGCCGGCGGCGGCGCAGAGGTCACCGACGGCGGCGAGGTCGGGCGCGGGGTCGGGGGTGTCGAAGGCGGCGAGCAGCAGGGCCTCGGTGGTGTCGGGAAGCCCCATGTTCGCCATGGCGTTGACGGCGCGGACCGTCGTACGGTCCATCAGTTCGAGCAACGAGGGGGTGTGACCGCGCTCCATGATGCGGCAGACGGCGTCGCAGGCGTCCGCCGCGGAGCCGAACTCGGCCGCGACGACGAGGGACCGCGGTGGCTTGGGCCGGAGCGCGAGGACGGCCTTGACGACGATGCCGAGGCTGCCCTCGGAGCCGACGAAGAGCCGTGTCAGGTCGTAACCGGCGACGCCCTTGGCCGTGCGGCGACCGGTGGTCAGGAGGCGGCCATCGGCGAGGACGACGTCGAGGCCGAGGACGTACTCGGCGGTGACGCCGTACTTCACGCAGCACAGGCCGCCGGACGCCGTGCCGATGTTGCCGCCGATGGTGCACATCTCCCAGCTGGAGGGGTCGGGCGGGTAGTACAGGCCCAGTTCGCCGACGGCGCGGGAGAGCGTGGCGTTGACGACGCCCGGTTCGACGACGGCGATGCGGTCGACCGGGTTGATCTCCAGGATCCGGTCCATCTTGGTCAGGGAGAGGACGATGCACCCGTCCGAGGCGTTCGCGGCGCCGGACAGCCCCGTACGGGCGCCCTGCGGGACGACGGGGACGCGGAGCGCGGTCGCCGTGCGCATGACGTGCTGGACGTGCTCGACCGTGCGCGGGAGCACGACCGCGGCGGGCGCGCCCGCGGCGCAGAAGCTCGCCATGTCGTTGGCGTACGAGGCCATGACGTCGGGGTCGGTGAGCAGGACCTCGGAGGGGAGCCCGGACCGCAACCGCGCGAGGAGATCGTCCATGAGCCCAGAGTCGCACCCGGGGCCATCGGTGTGAACCCGTCTGCGATCCGTTCCGACACACACAGTGTACTGATCATATTGACGCACAGTAATCACCATGGATGCGACGGACGCCGTGGATGCGGCGGAGAGGGACCTGAACGGCCGTCCCGGGCGGTCCGGTCAGGCCAGGAGGACGTTGCTGGCCGCCGGGTTGGGAGCGGTGCTGGTGGGGGGCGCGGCGCTCTTCGCGCCGGAGGAGGGCGCGCGCCCGGAGCGTGCGCCGTCGTCGGACGTACGGGCCGTGGGCCCCGGCGGGCGCAGCGCGGTACAGGAGCTGGGCGCGCTCATCCGCGACCGGGAGGCCCATGTGCGCGCGCACCCGGAGGACGCGCGGGCGTGGGCGGTGCTCGGCTCGGCGTACGTGGCACGCGGGGCGGCGCGGGCGGACTCGGCGTACTTCCCGAAGGCCGAACGGGCGCTGCGGCGGGCGCTGGACGGTCCGCGTGCCGCGGGTTCCGCCGGTGCCGCGGGGCTTTCCGGTTCCGCCGGTGCCGTGGGGTCCGTGGGGTCCGTCGACGCCTCGGAGAAGCCGGCCGGTCCGAAGGGGGCGGCCGGGCGTGGTGAGGACGCCAAGCCCCGGGAGCGGGGTGGCGTGGGCGGCCCGGCCGCCGTACCGGCGAAGGCGCTGCGGGAGGGACTGGCCGGGCTCGCCTCCCTGGCCGTCGCGCGGCACGACTACGCCACCGCCAAGCGCTGGGGCGAGACGCTGCGCGCGCGGCAGCCCCGGCTGTGGACGTCGCACGCGGTGCTGGTCGACGCGTACACCGGCCTCGGTGACCACCGGGCGGCCGGCCGGGCGCTGGACGAGCTGACGAAGCTGCGCTCGGGCGCCCCGGTGCTCCTGCGCACGGCACGGGTCTTCTGTGACCGGGGCTGGCGCGAGGACGCGGAGGCCAAGGCGGACGAGGCCGCCGCCCGTGCCGGTTCGCCCGCCGAGAAGGCGGCGGCCCTGCGTCTGCTCGGCGAACTGGCCTGGGAACGGGGCGAACCGGCCGTGTCCCTGGCCCACTACGACGCGGCGCTCGCCACCGTCCACGACGAGCCCGCGGCCCGGGCCGGACGGGCGCGGGCGCTGGCGGCGCTGGGCAGGACGGCCGAGGCGTACACCGACTACCTGAGCGCGCTGGACCGGCTGCCGAGCCCGGAGATCATGCTGGAACTGGGCGAGTTGTACGACTCGGAGCGGCTGGACGGGGACGCGCGGACGCAGTACGCGCGGCTGCGCGCGCAGGCGGCGCGGGCGCGACGCGACGGCGTGAACGAGGAGTTGGTCCTCGCCCGCTACGAGGCGGACCACGGCGACGCCCGGTCGGCGGTCCGACGGCTGCGCGGCGAGTGGAACCACGGCCGCCGGAGCCTGGCGGTGGCGGACGCGCTGGGCTGGGCGCTGTACCGGGCGGGCGAGACGAAGGAGGCGCTGGCGTACGCCAAGAGGGCGACGGGGCAGGGGACGCGCAGTGCGCTGTACGCGTACCACCGGGGCGAGATCGAGCGGGCGCTCGGGATGCGGAGCGCGGCGCGGCTGCACCTGGAGGAGGCGCTGCGGACGAATCCGCACTTCTCGCCCCTGTTGGCGCCGAGGGCGCGGGAGGGGTTGCGGGGGTAGGGGTTGGCCTCCCGGCGGGGTCGCCTCCGGCGGGGGCGCGGTGCCGGCCGGTGGTGGGTGCCGGGGGCCGGGGCCTCCGGAGGTACATGTCCGGACGGGCATGCTGTGCTTTCTGGGGGACACCCCCAGGCCCCCGTACGACGCGCACGAGGCATACGTCTGGATGCGGGCGGTCGTCGCGCGTCACAAATCACGCTTTAGTGTCCGGACACGCACCTCCTGCGACCCCGGCCCCCTCCCGCCGGTGGTCGCCCGCGGCCGCCGGGTGGTCCCGGCCGGTGGGGTGTGGGTGCCGGTGGTCGGCCACGGCGCTCGGCCCGTCC
The DNA here is from genome assembly GCF_000719775.1 of Streptomyces sp. NRRL F-5135. Taxonomy (GTDB): domain Bacteria; phylum Actinomycetota; class Actinomycetes; order Streptomycetales; family Streptomycetaceae; genus Streptomyces; species Streptomyces hebeiensis. The sequence continues at coordinate 373,876 of NZ_JOHR01000009.1, forward strand.
CGGGTGGTCGGTGGCGGGTGCTGAAGGGGGTCGTGCAGGGGTCGTGTCCGGGACGTAAAGCGTGATTTGTGGCGCGCGACGTCCGCTCGCCATTGGACTTTGGCCTGATGCGCGTCGTAAATCATGCAGTCCCGGACGCGAGCCCCGGAACGGCCCCCGGCGACAACCCGCACACGCCCACCGCCCAGCGCCACACCCCCCGCACCGGGCCGGAGGCCCCCACCGCGCGCCTCGAACAGCGCCTTGAAGTTGCCCTTGCCGAACCCCATGGACCCGTGCCTCTCGATCATCTCGAAGAACACCGTCGGCCGGTCCTGCACGGGCTTGGTGAAGATCTGGAGCAGGTAGCCGTCCTCGTCCCGGTCCACCAGGATCTTCAGCTCGCGCAACGTCTCGACCGGCACCCGGGTCTCGCCCGCCCACTCCCCCAGGGTGTCGTAGTACGAGTCGGGCGTGTCCAGGAACTGCACGCCCGCCGCGCGCATCGCCCGTACCGACGCGACGATGTCGTTCGTGGCGAGCGCGATGTGCTGGACTCCGGCCTCGCCGTAGAACTCCAGGTACTCGTCGATCTGGGACTTCTTCTTGGCGACGGCGGGTTCGTTGATGGGGAACTTGACCTTCAGCGTGCCGTCCGCGACGACCTTCGACATCAGCGCCGAGTATTCGGTGGCGATGTCGTCGCCGACGAACTCCTTCATGTTCGTGAAGCCCATGACCCGGTGGTAGAAGTCCACCCACTCGTTCATGCGGCCCAGTTCGACGTTGCCCACGCAGTGGTCGATGGCCTGGAAGACGCGCTTGGCCGGGGGTGCCACGATCGGCTCCGCGGGGGCGAAGCCCGGCAGGTAGGGGCCGTCGTAGCCGGAGCGTTCGACCAGGGTGTGGCGGGTCTTGCCGTACGTGCCGATCGCGGCGAGCACGACCGTGCCGTGCTCGTCCTTGAGCTCGTACGGCTCCTGGATGCCGCGCGCGCCGTGCTCGGTGGCGTAGGCGTACGCCGCGCGGGCGTCCGGCACCTCGATCGCGAGGTCGATGACGCCGTCGCCGTGGGCGGCGACATGCTCGGTGAGGAAGGTGCCCCACTCGGTGGACGGTTTGATGACGGACGTGAAGACGAAACGGGCGGAGCCGTTGGTGAGCACGTAACTCGCGGTCTCCCGGCTGCCGTTCTCCGGTCCGGAGTAGGCGACGAGCTTCATGCCGAAGGCCGTGGAGTAGTAGTGCGCGGCCTGCTTGGCGTTGCCGACGGCGAAGACGACCGCGTCCATTCCCTTGACCGGGAACGGGTCGGCCTCGCGCGCGGTGTCGGGAGCGCTGCCGAGGTGCGTCGAGGTGTGCGTCGAGGTGTCAGCCATGAACTCAGCGTCCCGCCGGTCCGCAAGGTGCGCAACAGATGGCGCTGTCACTGGGCATGTTGCCCAGTCGAATGCCAGAATGACCGGACTATGTGCACAGGGTGACCATGGTTTGTCGTCGGCCCGCGATGGCGGGATGCGGCCGGGGAGGGGAAGGGATACGGCATGGGCAGGGGCACGGGCCCGGACACGGGTATCGACGGACTGGACGGCCGGCTCATCGTGCTGCTGGCGCGCGAGCCGCGGATCGGCGTGCTGGAGGCGTCGCGCCGGCTCGGTGTGGCGCGCGGGACGGTACAGGCACGGCTCGACCGGCTCCAGTCGGGCGGGGTGATCCGGGGCTTCGGCCCGACGGTCGATCCGGCCGCCCTCGGGTATCCCGTCACGGCCTTCGCGACGCTGGAGATCAAGCAGGGGCAGGGCGCGGACGTACGGGAACACCTCAGCGGCGTCCCCGAGGTGCTCGAACTGCACACCACCACCGGCGAGGGCGACATGCTCTGCCGGCTCGTCGCCCGTTCCAACGCGGACCTCCAGCGGGTGATCGACCGGGTCGTCGGCTTCGACGGCATCGTCCGGGCGGCCACGGCCATCGTGATGGAGAACCCCGTACCGCTGCGGATCATCCCGCTGGTCGAGCAGGCGGCGGCCGAGGGCGCCGACGGCCGGGGGTGACGCGCGGGCCACGCGAGCCTCCGGGAGCCGCGGGACGCCCGGCGGAACGGTCCCGCGGGCGCGCGGGCGTCGCCCGTCCCCGCACCCGCCGGACGTCTCCGAGCGGCGGCTCAGCAGGCCGGGACCTCGCCGCCCTTCTCCAGCGCCCGCAGCGACGAGACCGCGCCCTTGAGCGTCTCGACCGGGACCAGCCGCATCCCCTCCGGCAGCTCGGCCCGCGCGTCCGCGCACTCCGCCTTGGGTACGAGGAAGACGGTCGCCCCGTCCCGGCCGGCCGCCTGGGTCTTGAGGGAGACGCCGCCCACCGGGCCGACCGTGCCGTCGGCGCTGATCGTGCCCGTACCGGCGATGGAGCGGCCACCGGTCAGTTCGCCGCCCGAACCGTCGCCCTCGATCTTGTCGACGATGCCGAGGGCGAAGAGCAGCCCGGCGCTGGGACCCCCGATGTCCGCGAGGTGCAGCTTGACGTCGACCTCTCGCGGGCTCCTGCCCAGATAGCCGAGGGCGGCCCGGGTCGCGGAGTCCTGCGACTGGACCATGTCGCGGATGTTGTGCTTCTCGATCTGCCGGTCGGTCTGGCCCGAGGGGTAGACGGCGTCGTGCGGGAGCACGGCCCGGTCCGTCCGGAACCACGCCTCGACCACGTCGCCGAAGTCGACCTTCATGGAAGGGCCGGTCGCCACGATCGTCGTCATCCGCAGCTGGCCCTTGGTCGTCCGCTCGGGCACCCCTTTGACGGAGACGATCGGCTTGCCCTGGTCCTTGCCGAGGACGTTGACGGTCGACCCGGGCTGCGCCACGGCGTACGGCAGCGGCGCGGCGCCGACGAGCGCGAACAGGACGGCGATGGGCAGGGCGCAGAGGGCGAGGACGCCGGGGCGGGAGAGACGAGAAGACACGGGTGTCAATCTATCTTCCGGGCGGATGCGCCGGTCGGGCCGTCCGCCTGACTCCGTCCGGCCTCCGCCCTCCCTCCGCCGGGCCTTCACCGCGCCTTCCGTTCCGGGGCGCGACGCTCAGGGGTACGAGCTCGGGATCCGGCTCACCGCAGCGCGTCCGCCACCTCCCGGGCCGCGTCGACCACGCGCGGCCCGACCCGTTCCGGTACGGAGTCCGCGAGCATCACCACGCCCACGCTCCCCTCGATCCCCGTCACGCCCACCAGGGCCGCCGCCGCGCCGCTGGCGCCCGCCTCCAGCTCTCCGTGCGTGAGCGTGCAGTGCGGCTCGGTCAGGGCGCTCCGGCGGGCGGCGAGGATCGCCTTGCCCGCGGCGCCCCGGTCCAGGGGATGGCGGAAACCGGCCCGGTAGGCGACGTGGTAGTCGGTCCAGGTCGGCTCCACCACGGCGACCGCCAGGGCCTCCGCCCCGTCCACCAGCGTCAGGTGCGCCGTGGCCCCTATGTCCTCGGCCAGCGCGCGCAGGGCGGGCAGGGCCGCTTCCCGTACGAGCGGATGCACCTGGCGGCCCAGGCGCAGCACCCCGAGGCCGACCCTGGCCCGGCCGCCCAGGTCGCGGCGGACCAGGGCGTGCTGCTCCAGGGTGGCGAGCAGGCGGTAGACGACGGTCCGGTTGACACCGAGCTTGGCGGACAGCTCGGTGACCGTCAGGCCGTGGTCGGTGTCGGCGAGCAGTTTCAGGACACGTAGTCCCCGGTCCAGCGTCTGGGAGGTCTCCGCGGTCACGACGCCCTCTCCTTCGGATGCTTCGGAGTGAGTGACGACGGCACTCTCACGAAGTCCATGGCGATTGCCACGGAGCGTTTACCTTGTGTGCCGGGAGAGTAGCGATACGCACCGCTCAGTGGAAGTCCTCGTCCAGAATCCGGTCAGAGCGGATCATCAGTCGTCATTCATCGTCAGAAGCGCAGCCAAAGAGGGATGTAGTAGTGACATGGGCGACTTCTTCTGATCATTCACCGCATACCGGGCGCCCTGGAGTGGTCGGGAGCGTCGCAGGAGTGTCCGAGGCGCGGGTGAGGTCCGTTCGGGGCCGTCCGAAGGCAGCGGAGGCCGCCGCCGGTTCGGTCCGCGGCCCCTCCCGTGCGATGGCCCCGCCGACAACTCGTACGGCTTCTCGCCGATACCTCCACCGCTTCGCCGCATGCGGAACGACTCATACAGCCGATACCCGGCGGTCGGCGAGCGGATGGGGGCGCCAGGGGCCGACGCGCCCGAGCCCCCGGCCCCGCCCCCGGTCGCCGGTGGGCTCCCAGGTCCCGGTCACCGCATCCGGGTCGCCCACTCCTGCACCTTCGCGATGCGTTCGCGGATCTGTCCGGCCGTCGCCTCCGCGCTCGGCGGGCCGCCGCACACCCGGCGCAGCTCCGTGTGGATCACGCCGTGCGGCTTGCCGCTCTGGTGGACGTACGCGCCGACCATCGTGTTCAGCTGCTTGCGCAGTTCGAGCAGTTCCTTGTGCGAGACCACCGGCCGCCGCTCGGCCGGCAGTTCGAGCAGGTCCGCCTCGGCGTCGGGCTTCTTGCGGCTGTGCGCGATCTGGCGGGCCTGCCGCTTCTGGAGCAGCAACTGCACCTGGTCGGGTTCGAGCAGACCCGGGATGCCGAGGTAGTCCTGCTCCTCCTCGCTGCCGGGGTGCGCCTGCATGCCGAACTCGGCGCCGTCATAGAGGACCCGGTCGAAGACGGCGTCGGACTCCAGCGCCTCGAACGGCAGCATGTCCTGTTCGCCGGTGTCTTCATCCTGCTGCTTCTCGGCCTCCGCCATCTCCTTCTCGGACTCCGCGTACGGGTCCTCCTCGCCGCCCTCCTTCTTCGGCTTGTCGAGGACGTGGTCGCGCTCCACCTCCATCTCGTTGGCGAAGCCCAGGAGGTTGGGGATGGTGGGCAGGAACACCGACGCCGTCTCGCCGCGCCGCCTGGACCGTACGAAACGGCCCACCGCCTGCGCGAAGAACAGCGGGGTCGAGATAGTCGTCGCGTACACGCCCACGGCGAGGCGGGGCACGTCGACGCCTTCCGACACCATGCGGACCGCGACCATCCAGCGGTCGTCGCTCTGGCTGAAGTCGTCGATGCGCTGCGAGGCGCCCGCGTCGTCGGAGAGGACGACGGTGGCCTTCGCGCCGGTGATCTCGCGGATGAGCTTGGCGTACGCGCGGGCCGAGTCCTGGTCGGTCGCGATGACCAGGCCGCCGGCGTCCGGGATGCCCTTGCGGACCTCGGTGAGGCGCTGGTCGGCGGCGCGCAGCACGTTCGGCATCCAGTCGCCGCGCGGGTCGAGCGCCGTGCGCCAGGCCTGCGAGACCGCGTCCTTGGTCATGGGCTCGCCGAGCCGGGCGGCGATCTCGTCACCGGCCTTGGTGCGCCAGCGCATGTTGCCGCTGTAGCTGAGGAAGATGACGGGCCGGACGACCCCGTCGCCGAGGGCGTTGCCGTATCCGTACGTGTAGTCGGCGGCGGAGCGGCGGATGCCGTCGTTCCCCTCCTCGTACGCGACGAAGGGGATGGGGTTGGTGTCGGACCGGAACGGCGTACCGGTCAGCGCGAGCCGCCGGGTGGCGGGTTCGAACGCCTCCAGGCACGCCTCGCCCCAGGACTTGGAGTCGCCCGCGTGGTGGATCTCGTCGAGGATGACGAGGGTCTTGCGCTGCTCGCAGCGGTTGCGGTGCAGCATGGGCCGGACGCCGACGCCCGCGTAGGTGAGGGCGACGCCGTCGTACTCCTTGCTCAGCGGGCCCGCGCTGTACTCGGGATCGAGCTTGATCCCGATCCGCGCGGCGGCCTCCGCCCACTGCTTCTTCAGGTGCTCGGTCGGCGCGACGACGGTCACCTGCTGGACGACGTGGTGGTGCAGCAGCCACGAGGCCAGCGTCAGGGCGAAGGTCGTCTTCCCGGCTCCGGGGGTCGCGACGGCGAGGAAGTCACGGGGCTGCTGCTCGAGGTAACGGCCGAGTGCGCCTTCCTGCCAGGCGCGCAGCTTGTTGGCGGTGCCCCAGGGAGCGCGGTTGGGGAAGGCGGGCGACAGATGGTGCGAGGAGGCGGCGGTGGTAGTCACGGTCTCCGGTTCGAACACGTTGGGTGGCTGGGCTAGGTACGACAACCGGGCCACCCTACCGGGGGCCCGGTCGCGCGTTCCCAGGAACCGGCCTTCGCGACCGAAGGTGGGACGGGGACCACATCACGCGATCCCGTGCGTGGCGGGCGGCGGTGTCCCGGGACGATGTATGGGGACGCCGCTCAGGCGTGCGGGGCACTCGCTCAGCGGGCGAAACGCGGCAGCGACTCCGCGATTTTCGGTACGTCCAGCTCACCCTGGCACGTGGCCAGGACGAACCGCTCCGCCTCGTCCACGTCGAAGCCGGGGTCAAGCGGATGACCGTTCAGGTGCAGAAAGACCCACGTCGCATACCAGGCGAGGCGCTTGTTTCCGTCCACGAGCGCGTGATTGCGCGCCAGGGACTCCATCAGCGCGGCGGCCTTCCGCCAGACATCCGGATAGGCGTCCTGCCCGAACACGCTGGACTGCGGACGGGTCAGCGCGGAGTCGAGCAGTCCGTAGTCACGCACCTCAGGGGTGCCGAGGCGTTCGGCCAGCCGCAGCAGCTCGGGAAGCGTCACGTACTGCATCAGGCGAGCCTCCGGTTCAGCTCCTCACTCGCCTTCAGTACGTGATCCGCCGCCTCGTTGAAGAGACGTGAACGTTCGTTTATGGCGGAGATGACCGCTTCGTGGGCGAACGACTGCATGCTCCGCCCCTCGGCCTCGGCACGCTCGCGCAGCGCGTCCAGCTCTTCGTCGGTGAACCTCAGATTCAGACCAGCCATATCAGGACGGTACCACGCGGTACCAAGCGGTACTAATGCTGTCGTTCCCCGGCTCCTGCCCCCGTTCCGGCGGGAACGCGCACCCGGACCGCCACCCACACCCCCGCCAGCGCCACCGCCGCCATCGGCAGGAACACCGCGGCGAAAGCCGCCGGGTGGGAGGCCGTGGCGGCCGCGGTCGCGCCGGCCGCGGCGGTGGCCGTGGCCGCGTGGCCGCCCGCCGCGCCGCCACCCAGGGCCGCGAAGGCCGCGCCGCCCGCCGCCAGCAGCAGGACGTTCGAGAGGCCGTCGGAGATCTGGAGCGCGGCGGAGTTCGTGCCCGCCTCCTCCGGCGCCGACAGCTTCAGCAGCAGCACGCTGGTCGAGGCGATCACCGCGCCCATCCCCAGGCAGCCCACGCCCCAGGCGACCGCCACGATCCACACGGGCACGGCCTCGAACAGGACGCTCGGCGCGGTCGCGATGGCCACCGCGACCAGCACCATGCCACCGGCCATCAGCCGCTCCCGGTACGGTTCCAGGCGCGGCCGGGACTGTACGTACGAGCCGAACGCCCACGTCGCGCCGCCCGCCGCGAGCGAGAGCCCGGCCAGCGTCGGCGACAGGCCGCGCTCGGTGACGAGCATCAGCGGGACGAAGCTCTCGGCCGCCACGAACGCCCCGGCGGCGACCCCGCGCAGCAGCACCACGGACGGCAGCCCGCGGGCCGAGCGCCAGGTGCCCGCCGGAAGGAGCCCGAGCACGGCGGGGATCAGCAGGGCGGCGCCCGCGGCGGCCGGGGCGAGGGAGAGCCAGCGCAGATCCTGGCCCGCGTACTGCAGGAGTCCCGCGCCCGCCGAGATCCCGAGCGCGAGCCGGATCCTGCGCCGGTCGAAGGCGACGGGCGGCGCGGCGGGGTCGGCCGGCCCGGCGGCCCGGCGGCGTATCGCGGGCAGTGCGAGCGCGAGCGGCGGTACGACGAGTACCGGGATGCCGATGAAGACCCAGCGCCAGCCGATGTGTTCGGTGACGGTGCCGGCGGCGAGCGGCCCGACGACGGAGGGCACCACCCACGCCGCGGCGAACGAGGCCATGATCGCGGGCCGCAGGCGTTCCGGGTAGGCGCGGCTGACGACCACGTACAGCGCCACGATGACGAGCCCGCCGCCGAGCCCCTGCACGGCGCGGCCCAGGATGAACGGCCACATGCCGACGGCGGTGCCCGAGAGCAGCAGCCCGGCGCCGAAGGCGCTGATGCCGGTGGCGAGCGGCGCGAGCGGACCGCTGCGGTCGGCCCACTGACCGGCGAGGACCATGGCGAAGAGGCTGGTGGTGAAGTACGCCGAGAAGGCGAAGGCGTACAGCGCGACCCCGTCCAGCTCCCGCGCGGCCACCGGCATGGCGGTGCCCACGGCGGTCGCCTCGAAGGCGATGAGCAGGACGACGGAGACGATGCCGACGCTCAGGGCCCGGTGCTCCGGCCCCAGCACGCCGGTGGGCCGGGAGGTGGAATCCCCGGCCGGGACGGGCGCCGCGGGCTTCAGCGGCCCGACCGGTGCGGGCGGTTCGGCGGTGGCGGCTTCGGCGTCGCCTGGCTCCAGGGCGGTCATGGGCTCAGCGTAAGGGTCGTCATGGGGTTTCGGCCCTGTCGCGGGGTGGATCACGGCTGGTCCGTTGGTCGTACGACCGGACCGGGAGCCGGGGGAACCGGAGGGAATCGGGGGAACCGTGAACGGCGTATGGCAGTCGCGTTGCACGCCGTCCGGAACCCTTGGCCGTGCTGCGGGACCCGCGTACGGTCATGAGCAGTGGAGGACAGCGACGGCCGTGTGCCCGAGTGGTTCAGGGACTCGCCTGCAAAGCGAGTTACGCGGGTTCGATTCCCGCCACGGCCTCCACGTACGAAGCGGCCGCTTCCCGGGTCAGGTTCCGGGGCGGCCGCTTCGTCGCGTGCGGCGGTACGGCGCGTGCGGCGCGCACGGCTCGGCGGCGCGCACGGCTCGGCGGCCGGGGGGCCGGGGGCCTTTGGCGGGGCGGTCCGCGTCACGCCGGGCCGCCCCGCCTCAAGGTCGTACGGCTGGGCCTCAGGCCGTGCAGCCCCGCTTCTTGAGGGCCTGCGGGAGGTACGCCTCCAGGAAACGGGTCAGCGCCCGCCGTCGGTCGGCCGTGTCCTCGGGCGTCTTCGTGGCGAGGTCCGCCTCCAGGACGAACTTCCGCTTCTGCGGGTCGGCCGGGCAGGCGACGACCGCGAGCGCGCCCTTGTCCGCGATCCGCGCGTCGTCGCCGATGCCGGCCGGCCGCGGGTTCCCCAGCCCGGTCAGGGCGTGCTCGTTCACCTTGACCGGATCCGTGTCGGCGGGTACCACGTCGGCCCGTACGTACAGCACCTGCCGGGAGTCCACCGACAGCCGGCAGCTCCGGCTCCCCTGTCCCAGGTCGTTCTCCTTCTGCTCGATCGCGTCACCGTCCGGGAGCAGGGGGGAGAGCCTGCCGGTGTCCGCGGGCACGCCGCAGAGTTCGGCGGGGACCTCGTACCCCCGGGCGCCGGAGCAACCGGCCGTCGCTCCCAGGAGGAGCGCGCCCAGGGTGACGACGGCAGCGGTGTGCCGAGCGCGTCGGGGCCGTTTCACTGGGATCACTCGCATCACTCGCATCACTGGCATCACTGGTCTCCCGCGAGACCTTGTGCGCGGTCGTTGCCGGCGAAGGCCGCCTCGTTGATCTCCTGCGTCAGCGTGTACCGGTTGTTGGTGTGACCCGGGTTGGCGGCGGACCACTGGTCCGCCAGCGCCTGCAACTGGTTCTCGCGGGCGGTGAAGGTCTTGCCGTTCTCCCGCTGGGTCTCCTGGTTGATCCTGTCCTGTTCGTCGAGCTGCCACTGGTAGGCGAGCGCGTCGACGCCACGCTGGGCGGCGTCGCCGACCACCGGGATGAAGTTCACGGCACCACCGAAGCCGTGGTACGCCCACTTCGCGTCCCAGGACGGATCCTCCTTGTCCGTCTTGAGCGCCTGGTAGCGGGCCTCCTCCAAGAACCCGACCGTGGCTCCGGCCCGTTGCAGCGTTTCCTTCGGGTCGCTCGGTTTGTCCGTGTGGATGTCCCGGACCATTTCCTGGTTGAGGCCGTCGTTGAGGATGCCGTAGGCGTTCTGGTCGCGGGAGACCTGCTTGGTGACCTCCATCAGGTGGTGGCGGTCGAGCAGCCTCGGGTCGTTGGCGTCGTCGGCCTGCGAGCTGGCGGTGTGGTGGGTCTCGTCGCCGTAGTTGACGAGCACGGCGGCCATGTCGTCGCGCATCTCCGACGGGAAGTCGTCGCCGGCCTCGGAGAGGAACCGGAGCGAGCGGTCGAGGGCCTCGCGGTTCTGCGGGCTGTGCGGCACGGGGCGGGCGTCCGGGTCATTGGGGTTGACGCCGGTGGTGGCGGCGACGAGTGCCTTGCCAGTGGCCTCCCGCGCGTGGTTGGCGTCGCCGTCGTCCAGCGGCGTGTCCTCGATGACCTCCCGGTCCTTCAGGACGTACTGCGCGTTGTCCTGCGGCTGAGTGGTGTTGAAGAACTGCGTGGACGCCTCCGGGCTGTTGGAGAGCGCGCTCATGAATCCCGTCATGGGATCGCGGCCGAACTCCTCCCCCATGAAGTTCATCTTCGGCATCGAAGGACCGCCGAGACCCGCCACCCAGTAGTGGGAGGGGATCTTCATGTCCTTCTCCGTCTTGACGAGCGCGTTCCCGTACTTGTTCAGGAACTCGTCGTTGTAGTCGCCCACCCGCATGAGGTTGCTCATGATCTGGAAGCCGTAGACGTTCGCGCCGCGCGTCTGGATGCGCTCCTCGCCCAGCCGCACCATGTCGTCCTGCCAGCGCTGCATGGCGGGGCTGTCCGACTGCGTGGCGCCCGCGAGCGTCATGCTGAGGTTCTGCTGGAAGTCGCCGAGCTGCTCGCGGCGGGCACGCTGGAGGTCGCCGCCGTCGGAGGGGTCCGACAGGTCCGCCCAGAAATCGAGCAGACCGCGCGGGCCGAGGGTCGTCGCGAACCGCTCCTGGAAGAGGGGGTCGTCCCGGTACTGGGCCAGGTCGCGGTTGAGCGCGTCGAACTCCTCGGGGGACATGTCGTCCCCCTTGTTCTTGATGAGGTTCGCGTACCGCTCGGCGTCCTTGATCGCCTTGGCCGCCGCGTCGCGGTCCGCGTACGAGGCGTCCGAGAAGCCGTACGGCGACTGGGTGACGATGGCGACCAGCGCGTCCGACGCCGTCCTGTCGCTCTCCGTCGCACCCTGGAGGATGCGCTGGACCTCGTCGCGCAGGTTCTCCGCGTCCTCGGGGGTGTGGTCGGGCACCTCGGTGCCCTCGGCGGCCCGGTCGGGGTGGATGTTCATCGTCACGGTGAAACCGCCGTCGCCCGTACCGACGACCGTGAGGTTCTTCTTGAGGCCGTTCTCGATGGCGGTGCCGAGCCTGTCCTTGTAGTCGACGAGCTCGTCGTGCGTGTCGCGCAGGATGTTGCGGATGGTGGTCGCCTCGGTCACCGCGTCGGCGAACTCCGTGGCCGTCTTCAGGATGAAGCTCTTGGTGACGGTCGCGTTGACACCTTCCCAGTTGGCCTTCTTGGCGGCACCGTCGAGCTGGGTCCTCGCGTCCTCCTTCAGCTCCTCCAACTTGGTGATCATGGTGGTCCAGTCACCGACGGCGGTGCTGAGCTTGGAGAAATTGGCGTGCCGGAGCGCGTCGAGTTCCATCAGTGCCTGGTCCCTTCCGCGAAGCCCTGGTCCAGTTCGGCGTAGCGGAACCGGGTCGCGATGTAGTACTCGTCCTCCGCGTGCGCGTTCTCCGTGTAGTCCAGGTGGTTGGAGATGTGGGCACAGGCTTCGAGCAGGGTGTCGACCTGCGTCTTCCATGTGTCGGTCACGGTCGAGAGCGCCGTGCCGAGGGCGAAGTCCGGCTTCAGCGAGGTCGCGGCCTCGTAGCTGGTCTGCTTGGCGTGATCGCCGTCCGTGTCCAGCCGCTGGTACAGCTTGAACGCCTCGTCGCCGATCGCCGCCAGATCGGTCTGGGTGACCTTCAGGTCCCCTTCCGGGATCGGGCCCGTGGGCCCCCCGTCCAGTTGGTTGAGCCGCGTCTGAGATGTCGCCTGTTCGGCCGCGGCACTCTTGGCCTGAGACCATTCCTGGTCGAATGACACGCTTTCCCCCGTGCTTCACCGAACTCGGCCACCCCGGCTACGGCGAGCCGTCAGGCCGGTCGGAACTCTCGGACCTGTCACACCTGTCACAAAGAACACCGGCCGGAGACGTTCCACGGCGGCCCCGCCCGGCTGTCGACGCTCTCGGACGTCTCCGTCCTCGAACCTCACCAACACGCGCGGACCCGCGCTCGCTCGACGCCCCCGTTACCTGTTGCCGCCCGGGCCCCCGAAGGCGGTGGCCACGGTCGACGGCGCCGACTTTACGGGCCCACAGGTTGCGTGAGCAACGCCCCGCGAACGCCGTCCGCCTCTTGATACACACCCGTCACGGCCCCCCGCACGCACCGCACGCACCCGTCACGGCGAGGCGGCGCGGCCGGGCCCGGAGTGGGGGCCGCCCGGAGCAGTGCCCCCGGCCCGGCGGACACGGGGCCGCGGTTCCCGCGATGCCCCGGCTCGGTTCGGTACGCCTCTGAGGGCCGGTTCCGCACGGCGCCTTGCGACTTGCGGCCTGTGGGCCCGTGGGCCTGTGGGCCTGTGGGCCCGTGGGCAGGGAACGGTGGCTTCGCCATCGCCGCGTGACCGCTGACGGCACTGCCGGGTCTCCCGAGCACGGTACGCGGCTCAGGCCCGGCTCCGGCGTGGCCGAGCGCGTCGAGCGCAACGCCGGACGCCAGAGACTCACCCGCGCCGAGAACGTATGACGGGTACGGCAACGGCCGCACCGAGCACGACCGCGGCACCGACACCCAGGCCGATCCACAGACCGGCGCCGCCGCTCTTGTCAGCCTCAACGGCGGCCGTCGAGGGCGACGCCTGGGCGTCGTTGTCCCCGGCCGCAGCCGACGATGACGCCGACGCCTCGGCCTCGGCCTCGGCCAGATCCGACAGCGGGTACTCGTCCGCGGGCCCGGGATCACCAGGCGTCGTGAGCGCACGCAGCGGCCGGACGGCGCCGTAGCCGACGTAGTCGTTCCGCTTGACGCCGTCGGTGGGGCCGCTGACGGTGTTGAGCATGACCCGGAGGACCTGGTTGTTGGTCCAGTCCGGATGCTTGGACCAGATCAGAGCGGCGCTGGCGGAGGCGATGGCGGTGGCGGCACTGGTGCCGTGTCCCGTGCACAGCCCGGTCTTTCCGCCACAGGCGTGGACCATTTCTTCGCCAGGTGCAGAGACATCCACTTGAGGTCCGTATTGCGACTCCTTGGTCTTCTTCCCCTCCTTGTCGAGGGCCCCCACCCCGACGACGCCTGGAGTCCCGGCCGGAAATTCCAGCCCATTCCCTTCATCGGCAGTGTTGCCCGTCGAGGCGAAGATCAACGCTCCTTTTTCAATGGCATAATTGACAGCAGACGCCAGTGCCTGCGACCCCTTTCGTGACCCCATTGATATATTAATGACTTTCGCACCATTATCGGCCGCATAGCGAATGGCGATCGACACGGACTTGTTGAACTCCTGCACCTTGGAAACGCGATTGGCATCCCAATCCGCGTCCCGTATCCTGACCGGAAGGATTTTTGCTCCCGGGGCCAGCCCGTAAGCTCCGTCCCCTCCCCCGCTCTTGCCAGTGCCAGCAATGAGCCCAGCCATTCCCGTCCCATGGCCGTCATAGTCGTTACGCTCATCACCCGCCGAGTCCGAGGCAAGGTCTTTGCCCTTCAGGACCCGCCCCTGGAGGTCCGGGTTCGTAGCGTCTACCCCGGAGTCGATGACCGCGACAGTCACGCCCTCACCCCTGCTGATCTTCCAGATCTCATCCGCCTTCATGGCATCGAGATGCCACTGCTGAGAGCGGATGGAATCCGCATAAGCCGGAGCCGGCGCGCTGCCCACCAGCAGAGCCCCTAGTACAGCAAGGACAGTTGCCGGGCCTCGGCCCATCCAGGGGGTGTTGGTGCGCATACGCTCGTTCGCTCCGCTTTCTGCGAGATCAGTCGATAACCGGCGGCACAATGCGCCGACCGCTCCGCTGCCAGGTCTCCTCGTCCTCCACGAGGTAGTCCGGCCGTTCGCCTGTCGTCTCGTCACGACGTTTCGGCGCCTTGCCGACACGTGGCGGTGTCGCTCCGTTTCGCACCAGGCCTGTCCCTCCAGGAGTGAAGGCTCTACCACCGGTACCCGGCTGCTGCGGGCGTCCTCCGACGATGCCACCGTTCTCCCCTGCCAGCCGACGCCCGGTCATGCCGCTCTGAGCAGGCCCTCCACCCAGGCCACCACCAGCACCATGTGCCATCGGTGGACGGCCGTGGACAGGGCTCTCTCCGCCGACAACCATCCCTCGTGGCAGGGCACCCGAGCGGCCGGAAGCAGGGGGGACCGGACGGCCTCCGGTGATTCCTCGCTCAGCCGGTGCGCGCCCGACAGGTCCAGCATTGGGCCCTGTCTGTCCGGTCAGCGATGGAGGACGTGCGCCCCCCGTCCGCCCAACGTTTGGCAAGTTCTGCGGAGGGGAGCCATTCCTGCCGAGAGCCGGCGGTATGTTCGGCGGGACGGGGAGCGCCAGCCCCTCAGGTTTGCCGACGGCCTGCGGAGCATTGGGCGTTGTGGGAGTAGCAGTCACCGGCGATTGTGTATCGACACTGGCGATCTCGGTTGCCACCGGAACGTCCGGCCGTGTCACCTGAGTAGGGGACAGCGAGTTCCCGTAAATCGCGGGAGTCACCGCTCCTTCGACGCTGCCGTTGCCGCCGCCCATCGTATGGGTCGGTCCCCCACCGAGGTTCGCGGTTGTGTCAGTGCCGCCCCCACCAGAGCGCGCCAGGTCGTGGGTGGAGATCCGTGCTTCCCCACGCGGAACGAACTCCGTCGGCGGCGGCTGAAACGTCGGCACCTCCAGCTTGCCCATCTGCGTCTGCGAGTGCTCGTACACGTTCGCGAGCCTTCGCATCTGAGTCGCCGCCTCCAGGCGGTTCCGCTCCGCATCCGTCGCCAACGTCGACGACGACTTGCCGATCACCAGGTCCGAATCCGGGTCGTTGGGCGCGTTCAAGGCCGCCGCCAGGTTCGCCTTGGCCCCCGCGACATCGCGCGGAATCGCGCTCTGCGCCTCGGCGATCGCGTTCGAGGCGTGGCCCAGCCATTGCGAAGCGCCGTCGCTGTACTCCGCCAGCCGGAACGTCGCGCTCGCCAGGCTCGCGCTCCATTCGATGAACGCCTTGTAGCCCTCTCCTTGCCACTCCACCCGCTCGGGACGGGCCTTGAGCTGCTCCGCGATCTCGCGGATCTCGCCGGCCGCCGCGCTCAGCGTGTCAGCGGCTCCCTGCACCGCCCCGCTGTCGGCTCGGTCGAGCCAAGAAAGCATGTCCTCGTGCGACATGTCTTCGAAGGGGGTCGAGCCGCCCCCGCTGCGGTTCTGCTGGTCCACTCACCTGCCCCGTCCGTCTTCGCGCCCCTCGACGTAATCGTCGCACCGCCCGACGCGCCACCACCACTGTGGAAACCCGCATACCGCGTACCGCTACGGGAATCCGTCGACCGAATTACGCGAACCCGCCGACCCCGGCCGTACCGGCGTCGCCCGGGCTCGACCCGTCGGCGCGCTCGCTGGGCTGGGTGGGCTCGTTGGGCTCGTTCTGCGGTTTGTTCGCGTTCGCCACAGTCTCCGGAGGGTGCGGATCGCGCCGCGGATCGTAGTGTTCCTCGGCGTTCTGGTAGATCATCCGCATGCGCCGACGGATATCGTCGTCGAGTTGACCGAAACCGTCCTTCGACGCGACGACCGCGATCCCCATCCCCTCCAGAGAGTTCGACAGCAGCCCGGACAACTGCTTCAGCTGGTCGATGACCGTCTGGTACGACGTGAACAGGCCCGCCGCCTCGGTCCAGGCGCCCCCTCCACCGCCGAACTGTCCACGTTCCAGCGGCTCGGCGGCCACCTTCTTCCGGCCCGCCGGTGAACCCTCGAGCTTGGTGATCAGCTCATCCACCCGGTTCTTGAACGAACGCATCGACTCCGGGTCGTAGACCACCGAAGTCGCCACAGGGCTGTTCACCCTGCGCTCGATTTCCTCCGGGCTCAGCGGCCCCGACGACCAGCCCCAGCCACCACCTGCGATCGACATGGTCTCCCCCCACGCACCAGCACATCGACCCCTTACCTTAACGACCTCGGATACGGCCGTTGACCTCTTATGACACCGATGCACACGGTCCCAGCCGCAAACCCTCTTCCGCGTACGGCCCGCATGCGCCGACCCGCGTGCGCAGGCCGACGAGCGCCTCCCGGTGGTTCCGTATCCGGGCCTGGATCCGGGCAGCCTCGGCCCCGGCTGGTGCCACCGGCCGACTCACACAGGGCACGGCTCAGCTGGTGAAGCCCTATGAACCAGGTCCCTGTGGGTGGGCGGGAGGAGTCTGCGGCGTCGAGCCGGGGCGGTGAGGCGAGCCGTCGTAGGGCGGATACGGCGGGTTGGTCTGCTGGTGCTGGTAGGGCTGGTGTTGGTAGGGCTGGTGTTGGTAGGGCTGCTGCTGGTACGGGGGGAAGGCCGGAGCCGTCGGCTGTTGCGACGAGAGCGCGGCCCTGCGGCGGGAACGGACTACAGCCACCGCGACAGCTCCGCCGATGAGCAGAGCCGCGCCGACGCCGAGCCCGATCCACAGCCCTGTGCCACCGCCTTCGTCGGAAGCGGCTGCCGCCGCGGGATTCTCCTCGTCGGTGCTGGAATCGCCTGCCGCCTCGGAGGCGTTGGGCGAAGGAGATGCGGAAGCCGCCTCCTTGAGGTCGGGGAGCGGATACTCACCGGCCGGCCCCGGGTCCCCCGGATTAGTCAGTGCGAGGAGGGGACGTACAGCGCCGTAACCGACCTGGTCGCTTCGCCTGTCGCCACCCTTGACGCCGCTGGCGGTGTTGAGCATGACGCGCAGCACCTGATTGTTGGTCCAGTCGGGGTGCTTGGACCAGATGAGGGCGGCGGAGGCGGAAGCGAGGGCGGTGGCGGCACTTGTTCCGCTGCCCTCACAAAGTCCAGTTCCACCTGTGCAGGCATTGGTGATTTCCTCACCGGGGGCCGAAATATCCACCTCTGGACCGTACTGGGACACGCTCATACGAGAGGCTTTTCGATCCAGCCCGCCAACTCCGACCACACCCGGCGTGGACGCCGGATACTGCGGATCGTATCCCAATTCGCCACCATTACCCACGCCAGCAAAAATCAGCTTGTTTTTGTCGTGAGCATACTTCACGGCCTTCGTGAGCTCAGCGGATCCTCCGTTACCGGCCACCGAGATGTTGATGATCTGTGCGTCAGAGTCCGCGGCAAAGCGGATGGCTTCGCTCATACTGCCCGCGAAAGTGTCGCGCGCAGATTTCTCCCGCATCCGCTCCTGGCTGTACTGGATCCGAACGGGAAGAATCTTGGCCTCGGGAGCAAGGCCGTAGGACCCCTGGGCCGGTCCCCGCCCGCCCATTCCCGCGATCAGCGAAGCCATTCCCGTACCGTGATTGTCGATGTCATTGTTCTCATCGCCGGACAGTTCCGAGAAATCCCTTCCTTCGAGGACTTGCCCCTTCAGATCAGGAATCGTGTCATCAACACCCGAGTCGAGCACGGCGACGGTCACCCCGCGCCCTTTGCTGATCTTCCATGCCTCGTCGGCCTGCATGGCGTCCAAATGCCACTGCTGTTCTCGCACTGTCTCGGCATGAGCGGGAGTTGCCGCGATCGCCAGCAACGCCATCCCCAGAGCGGCCGACGCCACGGCCCTTGCAGCTGCCGACCGCTCAGAGTTGATGCGCATTTTCCCCTCAAGCCAATTCATACGAGATCAGTCGACAACAGGCGGCACGATCCGCCGGCTGCCCTGCTGCCAGGTCTCCTCGTCCTCAACCAGGTAGTCGGGACGCTCTCCACTCTGCTCTTCCTCGTCACGGGCGCGTGCCGGCCCACGCCCACCACGAATCAGACCAGAACCACCTGGGGTGAACGCACGCCCCGGGTTCGCCCCCGGCCGCTGGTTCCGCCCACCGACGACGCCGCCAGTCTCCGAAGCCAGCCGCCGCCCGCCGGTGAGACCGCCCTGACTCGCACTGCCTCCGCCCGCTCCGGGCATCCCCGGCGTCATGCCTCGGCCCATAGGCGCACGCCCCTGGGACGTTTCGCCCCCGACAACCGTGCCTCGCGGGATTCCGCCTGCGGGCCTTCCCGAGCTGGGTGGCACTGGACGGCCGCCGACAATGCCGGTTTCCCGGGCCAACGGCGCACGCGAGTTCAGCCCGCCTCCAGGAAGAGCAGGATTTCGGACGGCTCCTGTGACAGGCCGCATGTTGCCGGGAAGACCCGGCACCGGCGGGGCGGATCCCCTGAAAGTAGGTGGAATCAAGCCAGGAGTCGGCACTGTGGTTTCCGGCCGGGCAACCGGCTGGTTGGTGACGGGGGTTGTGGGAGAGTTCGTGGGCGCGTCCGGGAGCGTGGTAATGCCGTCGATCTCCATCGAGACCGGCGTCTGGCTCGGGACGGTCACCCCTCCCACTGCGCGCCCGACGCCGTCGATCCCACCGGGCACAACATAGTCGCTGTCGCTTGAGCCGCCCCCGCCGCCGCCTCTTGCGTAGGCGACCCCACCGACCGAAGAGGTGCCGCCGCTGTACGTCTGTCCAGGCACGGACTTATAGCTCTCCGGCATGACCCAGTCCTGGCCCATGTACATGGCCGGAGGCGGAAACGTCGGCACCGGCTCCTTGTTGACCTGGTTGGCCGACAGCACATACGTCTGCGCCAACTTGCGCAGCTGCCGCGCGGCCTCCGCTCGCGTCGCGTCGATCGACGCCTGCGCGCTCGCCATGTCCGTCCTCGACGTCGTGGCCACCGTCCGCGCGTCAGTGTCCTTCTTCCCGGGCCCCGTGGTGGCCGCGGTGTAGTTCTCCCTCGCGGTCCGCAGGGACTCCTCGGCGTCCTCCGTCTCGGACGCCGGAGGCATGTTCTGATGGGCCTCGGCGATCGCCTGCGTGACCTGGGTCATCCACTTGCTGGCGTTGTGTGTGTAACTGGCCAGGTTGATCGTGGCGTTGGCGGTCTGGTCGCCCCATTCACGGAAGCTCTGACCGGCATCGCCCTCCCACCTCAGGATCGACACACGCGTCTTGAGGTCTTCGCCGATCTCGCTGATCTTCTGGGCCGCCTTCTCCAGCTTCTCGGCGAGCGCCATCGCCGTTTCCTTGCTGGCGGGCGACAGCAGAGCCCGCAGCTCCGCGTGTGTCATCGAGTCGAAAGGTGTTTCTCCGGGCTCTCCGCCGACCTGCTCACCCATGTCTCATCATCCCCCCGTCACTGACCGTCCGGTGACTCGTAGCCACCGCTGTCGCCGCCCCCGTCGGCCCGCTGGGCCCGCGTCTCCGAGTCTTCCTCACCACGCCGGGGCTCGTTCCTGGTCGGATCGCGGTCCCTGTCGTAGTGCTCCGTGATCTCTGCGTTCAGCGTACGCATCCGCCGTCGGATGTCCTCGTCAAGACTGTCGTAGTCCTGTCCCGAAGCGCGCACGGCGAGGTACATGCTCTCTATTTGCAGCCCCAGGACCTTCGAGAGGTTCTCGAGCTCGGTGTGAACCGTGTCGTACGCCGTGTACAGGAAGTCCGCTTCCTGGAATCCCGCGCCTCCGAGCTGGGACCGCTTCAGGCGGTCCTCGCCCACCTTGTCCGGAGCCGCCGGCGACTCCTTGAACTCGGTCAGCAGTTCATCGACCCGCTTCTTGAAGGACTCCAGTTCACCGGCCTCGTAGATGAGGTCCTGAACGGCGCTGACCGCGCCGAGGATCCCTCCCCAGAGTCCGCCCACCCCGTTGTTCTCCGCCACAGCTGCCTCCCCGTTACGCTCATGGCTGCCGAGGCAAGCTTAACGAGCGCCTCCGACACACCACACCCCCAGGCTGGCACGCTCGACGAGGATCGCACCACTACGAATTCGGTACCGCCACCGCCGCCTGCGGACGGATCGGGAGGCGGCTGACCGGGCGGCCCGTCGCGGCGCGGACCGCTGAGGCCACGGCCGCCGGGGAGGCCACCACCGGGGCCGCGCTGGCGGGTTTGGCTCCGAAGGGGGCCACCACGTCGCGTTCCTCGATGAGTTTGACGATGCGGATGTCCGGGGCGTCCAGCGCGGTCGGCAGGGCGTAGCCCGTGAGGTCCGGGCGGCGGATCAGGCCGCGGGTGGTGCGGAGGTTCTCCGTGAGGGCCGTGCCGATGCCCTGGGTGACGCCCGCCTCGATACGGGTCGCGAGCTGGGCAGGGTTCAGGATCCGGCCGACGTCCTGGGCCACGGCCATCTCGACCACGCGCACCGAGCCGAGTTCGATGTCGACGTCGACGACCGCGCGGATCGCGCAGAAGGCGAGGCCCACGAAGGCGTCGCCCTGGCCCGACTCGTCCAGGGGCTCGGTGGGGTGGGGGCGGCACTGGGCCGTCGCCCACAGTTCCTTGCCGTCCATCGCCTCCGTCACCGTCGTGGACAGCACGCCGTCGTACGAGGTGATCTTGCCGTCGGTGATCTGGAGCAGCTCCGTGGACATGCCGAACTTGTGGGCCAGCGGCTGGAGCAGCTGCGTACGGACCATCTTGGCCGCCCGCTCCACCGCCCCGCCCGAGACCCAGGTGTGCCGGCCGTGGGCCGCCGGGCCCGCCGGGGGCTGGTCCGTGTCGACCGGGGCGACGTGGACCTCTTCGATGCCCAGGGTCTCCTGGACGATCTGCCGGGCCAGCGTGGTGAATCCCTGCCCCGTCTCGACGGCCGCGCAGATGACCGTGGCCACGCCGTCGTGCACCTTCACCGTGGCCGTGGAGACCTCGTCCGCGCCCTCGGCGCCGAGCATGTGGACCATGCCGATCCCGTAGCCGACGCCGCGCCGGACAGCGCCCGGTTCGCCCGCGCCCTCCGGGCCGCCGGGCAGCAGCCAGGCCTCTTCCGGGGTGTCCTTGGGCAGCGGCGGCAACGGGTGTTCCCGTACGGCCTGGAGCAGTTCCGCCACCGGCGCCGGGCAGGTCACCGTCTGGCTGGTGGGCAGGATGTCGCCGGTGGCCAGGACGTTGCGGAGCCGCAGTTCGGCCGGGTCGAGGCCCAGCTTGGCGGCCAGTTTGTCCATCTGGCCCTCGTACGCCGCGCACACCTGCATCGCGCCCTCGCCCCGGACATGGCCGGACGGCGGGTTGTTGGTGCGTACGGCCCAGCCCTCGATGAAGGCGTGCGGTACGACGTAGGGGCCGCACGCGAAGGACACCGCCGCCGCGAGCGATTCCGCCGAGTCGTCCGCGTACGCGCCCGCGTCCAGCAGGATCTGGGCCTCGACCTTCACCAGCCGGCCCTCGGTGTCCGCGTGGTGGCGGTAGCGCAGCAGCGTCGGGTGGCGGTGCGCGTGGCCCAGGAAGGACTCCTCCCGGGTCGCGGCCAGCTTGACCGGGCAGCCCGTGCGCATCGCGAGCAGTCCGAGCGGGATCTGGAAGCCGGGGTCCTCCCGGTCGCCCGTCGCACCCGGGACCCCGGTGACGACGATCTTGACCCGCTCGGGGTCCAGCCCGAAGCAGGCGGCGGCCAGGTCGCGGTCGGTGTGCGGGTCGGTGGAGGCGGTGTAGATCTCCACCCCGCCGTCCGGTCTCGGCACCGCGAGCGCGGCCTCGGCGCCGATGGGCGCCGGGTCCTGACGCCCGATGCGGTAGAGGCCCTCGACCACCACCTCGCCGGTGGCAGCCGGGTCGCCGTAGCTCAGCGGGATGTGCCGGATCAGGTTCCCTTCGGGGTGCAGCGGCTCGGCCGCGAACGCCTTCTCCGGGTCCGTCACCGGCTCCAGCACGTCGTACTCGACGGCGATCGCCGCCGCCGCCAGGCGGGCCGTGTCGGGGTGGTCGGCGGCGACCGCCGCGATGGCCTCGCCGTGGTGCCGTACGAGCTCGGCGGCGAACACCGGGCGGTCCGCGATCCGCCGCCCGTACGACGGGTCGCCGGGCACGTCCTCGTGCGTGACGACCGCCCGGACGCCGGGCATGCCCGCCGCCGCCGCCGTGTCGATCGAGACGATCCGGGCGTGCGGGTGCGGGGAGCGCAGGACCGCCGCCCACAGCAGGCCCTCGGCCCACAGGTCGGACGCGTACGGGAACGTGCCCTCGGTCTTCGCGCGCGCGTCGGCCGGGGCCAGGGACGCGCCGAGTCCGTGCGCGGGCGCCTCCTGTTCGGGGCCGGCCGGCGCGGGGGCCTCGGTGGCCACGTCGTTGCTCACGCCATGCCTCCGTCGGGCGAGTGCGGGGGCTGGACGCTGCCGGCCCCTGGGGGTGCCTGGTGCGGGATCCGTGCTTCCTCGGGGGCCGCGGCGGCGGCCTCCGCGCTCGCCGTGCGTTCGGCGACGACTTCGCTCACCGCGTCGAGGACGCCCCGGTAGCCGGAGCAGCGGCACAGGTTGCCGCAGAGTGCCTGACGGGTTTCCAGTTCGCTGGGGGCGTGGTTGCCCTCCAGCAGGTCGTGGACGGTCATGGCCATGCCCGGGATGCAGAAGCCGCACTGCACCGCGCCGCACTTGGCCAGGGCGCGCTGGACGTCGGACGGTTCGCCGTCGACGGCCAGGCCCTCGACCGTACGGACCTCGGAACCGGCGGCCGTGGCGGCGGGTACGAGGCAGGAGGCGACCAGCCGGCCGTCCACCTGGACGTTGCACGCACCGCACTCGCCCTGTGAGCAGCCGTCCTTGGCGCCCGCGAGGCCGAGCCGCTCGCGGAGCACGTACAGCAGCGACTCGCCGATCCAGGCGTCCGTGACGGGCCGGTCGGTGCCGTTGACGCGCAGCACGTACGAGCCGGAGGGGTGTTCCACGCTGTCGCCGCTGGTGGTCAGCGGGGCGGGGTCGAACCCGGCCGCGGCGGCCGGGCCCGCGGTGTCCGGAACGGATGTGTCCGGAGCGGACGCGTCAGGAGCGGGGGCTTCCACCGCGGCGCCGCCCGGAGCAGGCTCTTCCGGCACGGCGGCTCCCGGCGCGGCCGGGTCCTGGCCGGGTGCCGGGGGCGCGGGGACGTCGGCGCCGGCCGTTTCGGACGCGGCCACCTCGGGAGCGGTGCCCGTCACCGCCTCGTGCGGCCCGGCCTCGTGCGGCACCGCCTCGTGGGTCACGGCTTCCCGCGGCGCGTCCTCCTGCGGGCCGTGTGCCGGTTCCGCCTCGGCCGGGGCCCCCGGCCCGTACGCGAACTCCTGCCCAGGCACCGGCGCGGGGCCGGGCCCGTGCCCGTACTCCTGGTCCGGTACGAGACCGGGAAGGGGCACGGAACCGGTCTCCGGCCCCGGGCCGCCGTCCGCTCCCGCGCCCGGTACGTACGGCTGCTGGTCCGCGCCGGTTCCGTACGGGTCCGACCACGGCTCGGCGGTACCCCCGGGAAGCGTGGCCGCGGGGCCGCCGCCCCACTGGGCCGCCAGGACCGAGGTGCTGAACTCCCCCGACTCGTCCGGGAGATCGCCCTGGGCGACCGGGATCGTCCACCGGCCGGTCAGGTCGGAGCCGCCCTCTGTACCGCCAGCGGCCGGCCGGCCGCCGCCGTCCGTACCCGGGTCGCCGGCCAGGCCCGGATCGCCGACCGGGCCCGGCTCGTCGGCCGCGACATTCCACTGACCCGTTCCCTGCGTTCCCTGCGGGCCGTAGCCGCCCATCGCCTGCGGATCCGGCCATTGCGCGCCGCCCTCCCCGGCCGCCGGGGGCTGCTCCACCCAGCCGCCTCCGTAGGACGGCCCGGCCCCGGCCGACGGGTCGACGGCCGACGGGTCCACCGTCGGCGTCGTGATGTGCGGTGGTACGTAGCCGTGTCCGGGGGCGGCCAGCGGCGCGTCGTAGGTGTCCTCCGGAGGCAGCTGGACGAACGCGGTCGCCTCCGCGTCGTACTCGCCGCCGTGCGGGATCGGCTGCCAGCCGCCGTGCCCCTCGGAAATGCCGGGCGTGCCGGGCGTGCCCGGTTCGCCGTGGGGGCCGGGCCCCTGCCCCGGGCCCGAGCCGGAGTTCTCATTGGTGGTCACGACAGCGCCCTCCCCAGTGCTCGTCGGGCCAGCGCGGCGACGGTGCGCCGCAGGTGCAGTACGGCCGGCGACGGTGGGGGGACCTGCGTCCCGTCCGCCGGTGGCGGCGGGTCCGGGATACAGGCGGCCGCGACGTACTCCCCGAACGCGGCGAGGGCCTCCGGCGCCAGTCCCCGCACGCCGTCCCAGTCGATCAGCGAGGCGATCCAGCGCTCCGCGTCCAGCGGGCGCAGGGGCATCGGCGCGATGGCCCCGACCGCGCAGCGCACCCCGCGCCGCGCCGGGTCGAGCACGACGGCGACGGACGCGGTGGCCCGGCCGGGGCCGGTGCGTCCGGTCGCCTTGAGGAAGACCTGCGGGGCGTGCAGCAGCGGTACCCGTACGAAGCCGATCAGTTCGGCGGGGGCCAGCATCTCGCGGCCCGCCAGCAGATGGGAGACGGGGACCTCGCGGCGCGCGCCGCCGGGGCCCGCGACGACGAGGTCGGCCTCCAGGGCGGCCAGGACGGGCAGCGCGTCACCGGTGGGCGCGGCGCTGGCGATGTTGCCGCCGAGCGTGCCCGCGTTACGGATCTGGGGCGGGCCGGCCGCGCGCGCGGACGCGGCGAGCGCGGGGATGAGGGCGGCGAAGTCGGGCCTGCCCATGCGCGCGTGGGTCAGCCCGGCACCGAGTACGGCGTGGCCGTCCTGGTAGTGCCAGCCGCGCAGCTCGCTGATGCGGCCGAGGCCGACGAGTCCGGCGGGCCGCAGGAGGCCCTTGTTGACGGCCGCCATCAGATCGGTGCCGCCCGCGACGGGCACGGCGGCGGGCATCGCGGTGAGCGCCGCCACGGCCTCGTCCAGCGAGGCCGGAAGCGTCACGGAGTGCGCCGTCTGCGGTGCGTGCGTGGTCAACCCAGCTGCCCCTTTCCGGTGTCCCGGTGTCCCGCCTGTGTTGCCGTACCGTACGTGCTCACAGCCCGGACGTGGCAACTCTGGCACATCTTCCGGGCCGTCCGACGCGAGGGTCCGCGAAGGACGCATCCGTCCCCCACCAGGGGGAAGGTCCGCTTTCGTACCCCTTACCCGTCACATACGGAATGCCACACTTCGCCGCCCCTCGTGCGACTTATCCCTACCGATTACCAAGATCGCGGGAGTTCACGCATCCGGGAGCGAACCAGGATTTCGGCCAAGAGCGAACCGGGGCCCCGGCCGGGAGCGTTGAGAGGGAGCCACGGGCGGGAGCCACGGGCCGGAGCCGCGGGCGGGAGCCACTGCCCCGCGCCCCGGGTCAGGACGCACAGGGGCCCCGAACGCGGGCACAGGGCCGGTGCCCGTGGGCGGGGCTCGCGGCCGCGCCCACGGACCGGCCTGCGGAGTGGGGCTCCGGGCCCGACTCACACGTTCGGGGGCGGCCCCTCGATCGGGCGTCCGAGGCCGGCGTCGTTCCCGTCGGGGGCCGGCCTGCGCTGCCACGGCAACGGGCCGCCGGGCGGCCGGTATTCGACCCCGAGTGCGTCGAGGCGCCGGTAGTGCTCGGCCATGCGCTGCTCGAAATCGGCGAAGTCCCGCTCGGCCGGGGCCGGCAGGGCGGACCAGGCGACCTCGGCGAAGGCGGCCAGACGCGGGAAGACCTGGTAGTCGACGCGGGAACGGTCCTGCATCACCTCGGTCCAGACGTTGGCCTGGGCGCCCAGGACGTGTGCCGCCTCCGCCTCGGTGAGCTCCGGGGGCACGGGTTCGAAGCGGTAGACGTCCTCCAGCGTGCGGACGTAACCGATGGGCATCGGCTCGCCGGGGCCGGCCGCCTGCCGGTGGTCCAGGTAAACCTGCTGTTCCGGGCACATGACGACGTCATGTCCCGCCCGTGCGGCGGCGATTCCGCCCGCGTAGCCGCGCCAGGACGAGACGGCGGCGCCCGGCTCCAGGGCACCGGCCTGCGACCCGGTCCCGTCGCCCGGGCCGCCCTCCAGGATCTCGTCCCAGCCGATCAGCCGCCGGCCGCGCGCCGCGAGCCAGCGGTCGAAGTGCCGGACGAACCAGTACTGGAGCTCGTCCTCGCCGGACAGGCCCAGCTCCTGGATCCGGGCCTGGGCGACGGCGGACTCCTTCCACTGGCCCTTCGGGCACTCGTCGCCGCCGATGTGGACGAAAGGGGAAGGGAAGAGTCCGAGGACTTCCTCGAAGACCTCCTCGTAGAACCGAAGGGTGTTGTCAGTGGGGGCGAGTAGGTTTTCGTTGACGCCCCAGGTGTCCCAGACGGTGAGGGAGGACGTGTCGATGACATCACGGTTGCCGAGTTCCGGATACGCGGCGATGGCCGCCTGCGAATGCCCCGGGATCTCGATTTCGGGGACGACGGTGATATGCCGCTCGGCGGCGTACGCGACGATCTCGCGGATGTCGTCCTGGGTGTAGTAACCGCCGTGCGGCTTCTCGTCCCAGAGGTCCGAGGCGCGGTGGCCCCATTTGGTGCGCGGACGCCAGGCGCCGATGCCGGTCAGTCCCGGCCGGCTCTTGATCTCGACGCGCCAGCCCTGGTCGTCCGTGAGGTGGAAATGAAGGACGTTCAGCTTGTGGGCGGCGAGCAGGTCCAGATAGCGCAGGACGCCGTCCTTGGGCATGAAGTGGCGCGCCACGTCGAGCATCATGCCCCGCCAGCCGAAGCGGGGCGCGTCCTCGATGACCCCGGTCGGTACGGACCAGGCGCGTCCGGGGTCGATCGGGGCCACGCGGTAGGCGTCCGGGCCGAGCATCTGGCGGAAGGTCTGCGCCGCCCAGAAGACGCCGGCCGCGCTGCCGCCGGCCATCTGGACCGTGTGGTCGTCGACGGTGAGGCGGTAGCCCTCGACGCCCAGTTCACGGGCGACGTCAGGGCTGATGGACAGCGCGATCAGATTGTCGCCGCCGGCCGCGTCCGGGAAGGAGAGCCCGGTGGCGCCCCCGATGGCGGCGCGGAACCACCGGGCGACGCCTTCCGTTCCGGGGCCCGCCTCGATGGCCGTATCGCCGTCGATCGGGAAGCCGTCCGCGGCGCGCGGCGCCGGCCAGGTGTGCCGGGGGTCGGGAATCAGGTCCATGAGGTCCATCACGTCCGTTCTTGTCCGTTCTCGTCTCTCGTCCTTGACAGGTCTTTCGTGGAGCGCCGCCGGCGTTCTGCGCCGGACCGCCGGTCCGCCGGTCCGCCGGTCTTTCCGGGGCTGTCCCGCCTTCCGGGGCTGTCCCGCCTTCCGGGGCTGTCCCGCCCGTCCGTTCGCGGCGTGCGAGGAGACGGTCAGGGCCCTCAGTCCTTGACGGCGCCGCCCAGCCCGGAGACCAGACGCCGCTGTACGAGCACGAAGAAAACCAGGACCGGAAGGGTCATCACGGTGGACGCGGCCATGATTCCGCCCCAGTCGTTCTCGTCCGGTTTGAAGAAGACCAGCAGCGCCATGGGAAGCGTCGACTGCGAGGTGTCGCTGATGATGAAGGACTTGGCGAAGAGGAAGTCGTTCCACGTAGAGATGAAGGAGAAGACGCTCGTCGCGACGAGTCCCGGAAAGACCAGCGGGAAAAGGATCTGCCACAGGAAGCGCGTCCGGCTCGCCCCGTCGATGGCGGCGGCCTCCTGAAGTGCCTCGGGGACGGCCTTGACGAATCCCCGGAGCATCCAGATGGCGAAGGGCAGCGAGAACGCGAGGTGCGGCAGGACGAGCGAGCCGAGTGTATTGAGCAGCCCGGCGTCCCGCATCAGGAAGAACAGCGGGATCGTCAACGCCTCGACGGGCACCATCTGCGCGATGAGGAACATCACGAGCAGGGTCGTCCGGAATCGGAAGCGGAAGCGGGTGACGGCCGTCGCCGCGAGAAACGCGATCAGGGCGGAGCCGACGACCACCGCGCCCGCCACGAACAGGCTGTTGAGGAAGTAGCGTCCGAATTCCTGCTGTTCGAAGACGCGGCGGAAGGAGTCCAGGGACGGGGAGAGGGTCCAGGGCCGGGCCTCGGCCGACTGGATCTCGCCCTGGGGCTTGAGGGCGGACAGCACCATCCAGTACAGCGGAAAGGCCACGATCACGGCGATGACCAGGGCGGATGCCTCGGCCAGCAGCCGCCGTGGGCGGCGGACACCCAGGCGGGACAGGTTCATGCTCACAGTTCCTCCCCCCGGTGTCGCAGCAGCCGCAGATGGACGAGCGTGATCGAGAGCAGCACCAGCAGCATGACCACGCCGATCGCCGAGCCCAGGCTGTACTGGGAGGAAGCGAATGCCTTCTGGTAGGCGTAGACATTGAGCACGAGATTCTGCCCGGCGATTCCGCCGCCGTTCGTCATGACATAGATCTGAGTGAAGATCTTGAAGTCCCAGATGACCGACTGGATCGTGACGACCAGCAGAATGGGCCGCAGCAGGGGTGCGGTGACCGACCGCCAGGTCCGCCATGGGGACGCGCCGTCGAGCGCTGCGGCCTCGATCACCTCGCCGGGGATCGCCTTGATGCCCGCGTAGACGGTCACCATCACGAACGGGAAGGAACACCAGACGACTTCGAACAGGACGAGCGTGAACGCGCTGTAGCGCCCGTACGTCCAGGAGAAGTCGCCCAGTCCGAGCAGCCGGTTGACGGGGCCGTGGTCCGGGTCGAAGAGGAACACCCAGACGGTGGACCCGGTGATGGCGGGGGTGGCCCAGGCGCCGAGGGCCGCGAGCATCAACGCGAGCCGGGGCACGGCCCGTACGCGCGTCAGCAGCACGGCGAGCGCACAGCCCACGACGAGCGTGGCCACGACGCATGCCGCGGCGAACAGCACGGTCGCCAGCAGGACCTGCCAGAACTGCTCGTCCCGGAAGAGCGCGGCGTAGTTGCCGAAGCCCTGGAAGCTGGTCGGCCGGCCGCCGCTGACCTGCGCCTGGGTGTATTCCAGGAACGAGATCAGGCCGAGTTGGTAGACGGGGTAGACCAGCAGCCCGCCGAGCACGACCAGAGCGGGCGCGAGATAGAGCCATGGCGTCCACCCGCCCCGCCGCACGCTCCCGGCGGCCCCTCGCCGACGGCCAGGTATGCCCCCGGCCGCCCCTCGCCGACGGCCCGGCACGGCGCCGCCGCCCGGTGCGGCCCCGGCGCCCTCCAGGGCTCCCGCACCCGTCACGGCGGCCCTCGTACCCGCCGTCGCGCTCACCGCACTCTCCGCGCCCACCGCCCTCAGCCCGCCGCCGCGAACGCCGCGTCCATCTTCCTCGCCGCGTCGCCCGACGCCGCCGCCACGTCCTTACGGCCGCTCACGATCTCCTGGAACATCGTCGGCAGGACCAGCGACGCGTCGATCTGTGCCCAGCCGGGCGACGCCGGGACGAACCTGGCCCCGGCCTCCAGCGTCTCGACGAACGGCTTGACGTAGGGCTGTTTCCGCGCCGCCTCCGCCCGTACGTCCGTGAACGTCGGCAGGAAGCCCATCGTGTCGAAGAGCTTCGCCTGGGTTTCCTTGCCCGCGAAGGACTTCATCAGCTCCACCGCGAGCGTCCGGTGCGAACTGCTCCTGAGCACACCGATGTTGTTGCCGCCCGCGAAGGCCGGTGCCACCGAGCCCTCGGCGACCCCCGGCAGCGGCACCACCGCGTAGTCGCCCTTCACCGCGCCCGCCTCGACCGCCGCATGGCTGAAGTCCCCGCCGATCGCCATCGCGGCCTTCCCGGAAGCGAACGCCGTGACCGTCGCGTTGCCGCCCATGGAGGCGCACTTCGCGGCCGGGCAGTTGTCGTCGCCGAAGAGCGACGCGTACGCCTCGATGCCCTTGCGGGCGGCCGGACTGTCGACGGCGGCCCGGTACGTGCCCCCGTCGCGCTCGGCGAGGTCGCCGCCGTGCGCCCAGACGAAGGGCAACGCGCCATAGGTGTAGGCGCCACCGACCGCGAGCCCGTACAGCCCGGGCTTCGCCCGGTGGATCTTCTTCGCCGCGGCGACCAGCTCGGCCTGGCTCCTGGGGGCCTTGATGCCGAGTTCCCGGAAGACGTCCGTCCGGTAGTACAGCGCCCGGACGCCGACGAAGAGCGGCGCCCCGTAGACCTTGCCGTCCACCGTGACGGACTGGCGGGCGGTCGCGTCGGTGTCCTTCGTCTCGCTCCAGGCGTCGAACTCGGCGGTGACGTCGGCGAGTCCGCCGTCCCGTACGTAGCCGGCGGTGTCGGTGTTGCCGTACTCGATCAGGTCCGGGGCGCTCCCGGGGTCGTTGAAGGCGGCCTTCACCCGCTGGGCGCGGGTCTCCACGGGGATGTACTCGATGTCGACGTCCGTCCCCGCGTGCTTCTCGCGGAAGGCCGCGACCGCGGCGTCGACGACCTGTTCCTTGGGGCCGTTGCCGACCTCCTGGAAGAGCCAGACGCGCAGCGTCCCGCTCTTGTCGTCCTTCGTCGCGCCGGTGTCGGAGGTCTGGGGCGCACAGGCGGTGGCGGTGAGGCCCGCGAGCAGCAACAGGGCCGCTGCCGGGCCGCCGAGACGGGCAGAGAGCTTGGGCCGAAGCTTCATCCTTGTCCCTACGAGTCGGCGTTGCGCGATACGCAACGGGCGTTCCGTGCTGCACAACTCGCAGGAGATTAAGCGCGGCCGGAGCCTGCCGACAAGTGGTCTCGACCAATCCGTGACCGCCGGACCGGTCACCGCCCATGACAGACGGCCCCCCGGGGCGCACGGGAATCCGCGCGCCCCGAGGGGCCGTCCACCACACGCATACGCGACAACCGCGACATCCACCCCGTCCGCGACGACCGCCGAGCCCGCCGGACCGTCACGGGCGACGCGGAACCGTCACAAGCGACGCGGGCCCGTCACGGGCGACGCGGAACCGTCACAAGCGACGCGGAACCGTCACGGGCGACGTGGCGTCACTTCTTGTCCTTGCCGCCCTTGTCCTTGTCCCCACCGGGGCCCATGGACTCGTAGATCTCCTTGCACATCGGGCAGACCGGGTACTTCTTGGGGTCGCGCCCCGGTACCCAGACCTTCCCGCACAGTGCCACCACGGGAGTGCCGTCGAGGGCACTCGCCATGATCTTGTCCTTCTGGACGTAGTGGGCGAAGCGCTCGTGGTCGCCGTCGCCGTGCGACACCTCCGGTGTCGGCTCCACGAGGGTGCCCGTACCTGCCCCGCGCTCGGGCTCAAGAGTGCTCATAGCTGCCAAGGGTACCTACGCCCGGGCCGTCCCGGCGGCTCCGGGACCCGCGCCCCGGAGCCGCTTCGTCCGAGGCCCGCCCCGACACGCCCCGCGGCCACGAGGACCCCGCGCGCCGGCCGGTCAGTTGAGCGACGGATCGTCCGGGTATGTGGCCACCATGGCCAGTTTTCCGCGCTGCCTGCGCAGCACCGCCCGCCACAGCCCCTCCGGCCGCGGCGACGACACGTCACCCGGCTCCGACTCGACCACGTACCACGCGCCTTCACGCAGCTCGGACTCCAGCTGCCCGGGGCCCCAGCCCGCGTACCCGGCGAAGATCCGCAGCGAGCCCAGGGCCCGCGCGATCAGTTCCGGCG
Organism: Streptomyces sp. NRRL F-5135; assembly: GCF_000719775.1. Lineage (GTDB taxonomy): Bacteria > Actinomycetota > Actinomycetes > Streptomycetales > Streptomycetaceae > Streptomyces > Streptomyces hebeiensis. The sequence continues at coordinate 405,312 of NZ_JOHR01000009.1, forward strand.
GGGTGTCCAGGTCGACCAGGCCGATCGCGCCGTGCACCCGGCGCCAGCCGAGCGGTCCGTCACCGCCCGGGATGACGGCGAGGCCGAGCGCGGAGTCCAGCGAGACCGGGCCGCCCTGGAAGACCACCCCGGGCTCCCCGGCCAACTCCCCCCAGGGCTCCAGGATCTCGCCGACGCCCACCGGGGTGGGCCGGTTCAGGACCACGCCGAGCGACCCCTCGCCGTCGTGATCGAGCAGAAGGACCACCGCGCGCGCGAAATTGGGGTCGGCGAGAGCGGGGGTCGCGACGAGCAGCCGCCCTGTGAGCGAGGACACCTCGGTCATGCGAGACATGATCCCGCATATTCGTCCGCCGCGGGACACGCCCGCCGCACTCGGCGGGAACGCAGCTCAGCGCGGCCCCGGAACGACGACCGCGCCGGGCCCCCGCCCACCGGACACGTCACCGTGAGCGACCGAGCGGGAACGCTCCGCCGCCGCGCGAGAACCATCACCGTTCCACCCCTCCCGGGCCCTACGGGGCAGGGGCCCCGGCCCCTTACCCTTTTCCTTGGCCACCTGCCCGCCCACTCCGGAACGCGAGATTCATGACCGGCACAGACGATGTAATGCTTGTCCACGGCGGAACCCCGCTGGAGGGCGAGATCCGCGTCCGCGGTGCGAAGAACCTGGTGCCGAAGGCCATGGTCGCCGCGCTCCTCGGCAGCGGCCCCAGCCGGCTGCGCAACGTGCCCGACATCCGTGACGTACGGGTCGTCCGGGGACTGCTCCAGCTGCACGGCGTGACCGTACGCCCCGGTGACGAGCCGGGCGAGCTGGTCCTCGACCCGACGCACGTCGAGAGCGCCAACGTCGCCGACATCGACGCGCACGCGGGCTCGTCGCGCATTCCGATCCTCTTCTGCGGTCCGCTGCTGCACCGGCTCGGCCACGCCTTCATCCCCGGCCTCGGCGGCTGCGACATCGGCGGCCGGCCGATCGACTTCCACTTCGACGTGTTGCGGCAGTTCGGCGCGACGATCGAGAAGCGGGCGGACGGCCAGTACCTGGAAGCCCCGCGCGGGCTGCGCGGCACCAAGATCCGGCTGCCGTACCCGTCCGTCGGCTCGACGGAGCAGGTGCTGCTGACGGCCGTGCTGGCCGACGGTGTCACCGAGTTGTCGAACGCGGCGGTGGAGCCGGAGATCGAGGACCTGATCTGCGTGCTCCAGAAGATGGGCGCGATCATCTCCATGGACACCGACCGGACCATCCGGATCACCGGTGTCGACCGGCTCGACGGCTACACGCACCGGGCCCTGCCGGACCGGCTGGAGGCGGCGTCCTGGGCGTCGGCCGCGCTGGCCACCGAGGGCAACATCTACGTGCGCGCCGCGCAGCAGCGCTCGATGATGACGTTCCTCAACACCTACCGCAAGGTCGGCGGCGCCTTCGAGATCGACGACGAGGGCATCCGCTTCTGGCACCCGGGCGGCTCGCTCAACGCCATCGCGCTGGAGACGGACGTGCACCCCGGCTTCCAGACCGACTGGCAGCAGCCGCTGGTGGTGGCCCTGACGCAGGCGTCCGGCCTGTCCATCGTGCACGAGACGGTGTACGAGTCGAGGCTCGGCTTCACGTCCGCGCTCAACCAGATGGGCGCGCACATCCAGCTCTACCGGGAGTGCCTCGGCGGCTCCGACTGCCGCTTCGGGCAGCGCAACTTCCTGCACTCGGCGGTCGTCTCGGGCCCCACCCGCCTCCAGGGCTCCGATCTGGTCATCCCCGACCTGCGGGGCGGTTTCTCGTACCTGATCGCGGCGCTGGCGGCGCAGGGCACCTCCCGGGTGCACGGAATCGACCTGATCAACCGCGGCTACGAGAACTTCATGGAGAAGCTCGTGGAGCTGGGCGCGAAGGTCGAGCTGCCGGGCGGCACACCGCTGTGACCCTGTAGTGCCGTGGGGCTCCGGCGCGCGCCGGAGCCCCACGGCGTACGTGTACGCGTACGTGCGGGTGACGGTGTACGCGGACGCGCCCCCGGGCGCGACGGACGCGACAGACACGACGGACGCGCGACAGACGCGACGGACACACCGACACCGGCACACACCAAGGGCGGCCACCCGATCCGGGTGGCCGCCCCTGTACGTGGTGTCTTACTTGCCCTTGGCAGCTTCCTTGAGCTTGGAGCCCGCGGAGACCTTCACGCTGTAGCCGGCCGGGATCTGGATGGGGTCGCCGGTCTGCGGGTTACGAGCGGTGCGAGCGGCACGGTGGGTGCGCTCGAAGGTCAGGAAGCCGGGGATGGTGACCTTCTCGTCGCCCTTCGCGACGATCTCGCCGACGGTCTCGGCGAGCGCGGCCAGCACGGCGTCGGCGTCCTTGCGGGTCACCTCGGCGCGGTCGGCCAGGGCGGCCACCAGCTCACTGCGGTTCATGTTGTTACTCCCGTGTTCTTCTTGCCTGTGAGGCGTGAGATCGAAGCCGATGCTGCCAGGGCCCTCGGACAGTCCCCGGACCCGGGTCTGCTGACAGACCCTCGCGCCCGAATACGCATCCTGCCCCCACCAGCGGCGGGAAAGCCAATCCGGCACCCTCCGGGGTCACACGAAAAGCGCCACCGCCTCGTCGTCGTGACGTTCCGTCGCCCCGGTGGGACTCCTCGGAGCCCGGGGTCCCGAGCCCTGAACCCCTTCGGAGGCCCTGAAAACCTCGCCGGACCGGCGGGGGCTCTTGGTTCCCGCCACCCTAAAGGGGGTCGCGGGGCCCCGCGAATCGCGACGCGCCGGGCACAAAAGCCGCGTACGGCACGCCGGCGGGACGCCGTGGCACCGGCCGGGCGGGCCGGGACACGGTGTGAACACACCGCGTCGCGCACCGTCGATCACCTGGACCGGCACACGCGCACCGCGGATGTGTCACACAAGCGACACCTGCCCGCCCCCGCCCACACCACACTCCCGCCTCGCAGGTGGCCGGGCATTGTGGCGGAACACACGCACACCGGGGCCGGGAGTGGGACTCGCCACACTGCGCCGTCCCCGCTCCCGTGACCGGCCTTCATAGCACGTGACCGGCCTCGTGGCCCGTGGGTGGCCCGCCTCGCGGCCGGGGTGGCCCCGCCTCGTGGCCCGTGGCCGCCACCCGGCCCAGGGGCCCAGGGCCGGCCTCCCGGCCCAGGGCAGGCGCCGCAGGGCGACGTCAGCCGTGCGTGCCGGCGTCCGCGACCGTCGCGCCGGCCGCCTTGGCGGCGTCCCGCACCGCGCCCGCCACCGCGCCCGCGACCTTGTCGTTGAAGACCGAGGGAACGATGTAGTTCGGGTTCAGCTCGTCCTCCGTGACGACGTCCGCGAGGGCGGCGGCCGCGGCCAGCATCATCTCCGTGTTGACCGTCCGGGACTGGGCGTCCAGCAGGCCGCGGAAGACGCCGGGGAAGACCAGCACGTTGTTGATCTGGTTGGGGAAGTCGGAGCGGCCGGTGGCCACGACGGCGGCCGTCTCGCGCGCGACGGCCGGGTCGACCTCCGGGTCCGGGTTCGCGAGCGCGAACACGATCGCGCCGTCCGCCATCGCGGCGACGTCGTCGCCGTCGAGCACGTTCGGGGCCGAGACGCCGATGAAGACGTCCGCGCCGACCACGGCCTCCTTCAGGGTGCCGGTGATGCCCTCGGGGTTGGTGTTGTCGGCGATCCAGCGCAGCGCGGACTCCGGGGTGGCGTCGACCAGGTCCGCGCGGCCCGCGTGCACCACTCCGTGGATGTCGGCGACGACGGCGTGCTTGACGCCCGCGGCGATGAGCAGCTTGAGGATGGCCGTACCGGCGGCGCCCGCGCCGGACATGACGACCCGTACGTCCTCGGTGGCCTTGCCCACCACGCGCAGCGCGTTGGTCAGGGCGGCGAGCACCACGATCGCCGTGCCGTGCTGGTCGTCGTGGAAGACCGGGATGTCCAGGGCCTCGCGCAGGCGGGCCTCGATCTCGAAGCAGCGGGGCGCGGAGATGTCCTCCAGGTTGATGCCCGCGAAGCCCGGCGCGATGGCCTTGACGATCTCGACGATGGCGTCGGTGTCCTGGGTGTCCAGGCAGAGCGGCCAGGCGTCGATGCCCGCGAAACGCTTGAAGAGGGCCGCCTTGCCCTCCATGACGGGCAGAGCCGCCTTGGGGCCGATGTTCCCCAGGCCCAGCACGGCGGAACCGTCCGTGACGACCGCGACCGAGTTGCGCTTGATGGTCAGGCGGCGGGCGTCCTCGGGGTTCTGCGCGATCGCCGTGCAGACGCGGGCGACACCCGGCGTGTAGATCATCGAGAGGTCGTCACGGTTGCGGATGGGATGTTTGGACTGCATCTCGATCTTGCCGCCGAGGTGCATCAGGAACGTACGGTCGGAGACCTTGCCGAGGATGACGCCCTCGATGCCGCGCAGCCGCTCCACGATCTCGTCCGCGTGGGCGGTCGAGCTCGCGGCGATCGTGACGTCGATCCGGAGTTTCTCGTGGCCGGAGGCGGTCACGTCGAGGCCGGTGACGGAGCCGCCGGAGGACTCCACGGCCGTGGTCAGCTGCGAGACCGCGGTACCGCTCGCGGGCACCTCCAGCCTGACCGTCATCGAGTACGAGACGCTGGGCGCCGTTGCCATGACCGTGTTCCTCTACTTTCCTCAAGCCTTATTGCCGCCCCGCCCGGTCGACGCCCGGCGGCGCCTACCGATGGTCGCACCTACCGGCGGGTAGCAGGTAAAGGCCAGGGCCTCAGGAAAGTGTTTTCCATCATATGAGATGCCGGCGCGGCGCGGCCGGGGGGAGCGGCGCCGCCCGCGACAGAAGCAGCCACCCACCCCGACACAAACGAGCGGGTCCTCATCCGTGAGGGATGAGGACCCGCTCGCTTCACGTTGGCGACACCGACCCGCCATGCTCGCCTCGCGGCAAGTGGTCGCTCTGAGCGACGATGGTTGGGCCCGGGGGCTTGGATCGGGCCGGTGCCACACCCAGGCTAACAAACCACTCCGGTAAGCGATTCCCCCACCACGGGTTGACTTGCGGTCAATCACCGTGGCACGAGCGGGTCAATCGCGGAGCAGGTCCGGTACGCCGTGCGCGTCGGGCTCGTCCCGGTCCGCCGCGATGACCGTGAGCGCCTGCGTCGCCCGGGTGAGGGCCACGTACAGCACCCGCAGCCCGGCCGGGGACTCGTCCGCGATCTCGGCCGGGGACACCACGACCGTCGCGTCGTACTCCAGCCCCTTGGCCTCCAGGCTGCCGAGCGCCACCACCCGGTCACCGAGGCCGGACAGCCAGCGGGCCGCCTGTGCGCGCCGGTTCATCGCCACGACGACGCCGACGGTGCCGTCCACCTGCTCCAGCAGCCGCCCGGCCTCGGCACGCACCGCCTCGGCCAGCCCCTCGGCCGGGCTCTCCGCCGGACCGACGGCCGGGCCCTGGCCGGACCGGCGCCCACGGGCCCGGCCGCGCCCGGTTCCGGCCGCCCGGCCGTCGGTCCCGCGCCCGCCGTCCGGTCCGCGCCCGCCTTCGGGCCCACGGCCCCCGGCGGTCCCGCGCGCGCCTTCGCCGCCCCGGCCGCCGCCTTCCACGACGCGGAAGACCGGCCGTACCCCCGTGGAACGCACCGCCCTCGGGGACCGGGCCCCCGGCATCGCCAGCGCCAGGACCCGGGCGGCCAGTTCGGCGATCTCGGCCGGGTTGCGGTAGTTCACGGTCAGCGTGAAGCGGCGGCGCGTGCGGGTGCCGAGCGCCTCGTCGCGCGCCTGGGCCGCCTCGTCCGGGTCCGACCAGGAGGACTGCGCCGGGTCCCCGACGACCGTCCAGGTGGCGTGCCGGCCCCGGCGGCCGACCATCCGCCACTGCATGGGCGTCAGGTCCTGGGCCTCGTCCACGATGACGTGCGCGTACTCCGTACGCTCCGCCGCCAGCCGCTCCGCGCGCTCGCGCTGGGTCTCCTCGCGCCGCGGCATCAGCTCCTCCAGCCCGGTCAGCTGGTCCAGCGGATCCGCCTCCCGGCGCTTCCTGGGCCTGGGCGGCGCGCCGAGCACGGTCTCCAACTCGTCCAGGAGCGCCACGTCGTGCACGGACAGCGGGCCGGAGCCGTCGGCGCCCAGCCGTTTGAGGGACCGGGCCAGCCGACGGGTCTCGCCCTGGTTGAGGACGCGCCGGGACCAGCGGGCCAGCCGCCGCTCGTCGGCCATCGCGGCGAGCACCCCGCGCGGGGTCAGTTCGGGCCACCAGGCGTCCAGGAACCGCTGGAAGGCGTCGTCCGAGGTCACGTCGTCGTCGAAACCCGAGCGCAGTTCGGCGGCGAGTTCGGCGTCGCCCGTCGCCGTGTACGAGTCGGCGCGCGCGGCGGCTCCCGACCGCGCCCAGAGGGCGTCCAGCAGCAGTCTTCGCGCCCGGGGCCTGAGCAGGTTGACCGGCGCGGTGCCGCCGAGCGCGGTCCGGCGGATCTGGTCCAGCTCGTCGGCCTCCAGCTCCAGCCGGCGGCCGAACGCGACCACCCGCAGGCGATCGGTCCGTACCGCCCCGACGGGCACGTCGCCGTCGGCACCGGAGCCTGGTCCCTGGTCCGCGGGGTCGTCGTCCCCGAAGGCGAGCTGCCCGGTGAGCTGTCCGGCCGGGGCGGCGGGCCGCTTCCTCGCCCCCCGCGTCGCCCCCGTAACGGCCGGGGCGCCCGCGGCCTGCTCCAGCGCTCCCCTGGCGGCCTTGCGCAGCACCTTCGACATCCGCGCGGAGCCCTTGACGCGGGCCACGGCCGGTTCGTCGTACACCGTGGCGTCCGCGCCGTCCACCAGCGACCCGATCGCCCGGATCGCGACCTGTCCCTCCTCGCCCAGCGAGGGCAGCACGCCCTCGGTGTACGCCACGAGGAGCGGCGTCGGCGAGACGATCAGGATGCCGCCCGCGTAGCGCCGCCGGTCCTGGTAGAGCAGGTACGCGGCACGGTGCAGCGCGACCGCCGTCTTGCCCGTGCCGGGGCCGCCCGACACCTCGGTGACCGAGGCGGCGGGCGCCCGGATCACCAGGTCCTGCTCCGCCTGGATGGAGGAGACGATGTCCCGCATGGTGTGGCTGCGCGCCTGGCCGAGCGCGGCCATCAGCGCGCCGTCGCCGATGACGGCCAGCGGGGCGCCGTCCAGTGCCGCGGTCAGCTCGGGGCGCAGCAGGTCGTCCTCGACCCCGAGGACCCGGCGGCCCTTGGAGCGGATGACCCGGCGGCGTACGACCCGTCCCGGATCGACCGGGGTGGAGCGGTAGAAGGGCGCGGCGGCGGGGGCACGCCAGTCGATGACGAGCGGCGCGTAGTCGGAGTCCAGGACGCCGATGCGGCCGATGTGCAGGCTCTCGGCGATGTCGGCGGTGTTGTCGGCCCGGATGGCGTCGTCCGCGGGTTCGACCGAGGTGTACGCCCCGTCCGGGCCCTTCTCGCCGTCCTTGCCGGGCAGCAGGTCGATCCGCCCGAAGAGGAAGTCCTCGAACTCGTTGTTCAGCCGGTTGAGGTGGATTCCGGCCCGGAAGACCTGGGCGTCCCGCTCGGCGAGGGCGCCGGGCGTGCCGACCTGGCCCCGCTGGGCGGCGTCGTGCATCAGGAACTCCGCCTCGTCGATCTTCTCCTCGAGGCGGCGGTACACCTGGTCCAGGTGGAGTTGTTCGACCTCGATCTCGCGCTCGCGGACCGATTCGTGCGGCGTGAGGCGCACGGGTTCGGCCCCCGTGACACGCATGGGTTCGCCCCCCGTCACGCGCACGGCGTCGTCGGGCTCCGTCGCGCGCACGGCCTCGTCGCGCTCCGCCGCGTGCACGGGGCCACGATCGCCAAGACGACCGGAATCGCCGGCGGCGTCACGAGCGGCGCCACGACCGGGGGCAAAGCCGGGGTCGGGACGCGGGTCGTGACCGGAATCCGGACGCGGATCGCGTCCGGAGTCGCCCGCGCGACCGACGGCCGGTCCTGCGGGTGCTACGGGTCCAGCGGAATCAACAGCGGCATCCTGCGCGGCCACCGAGGCCCCCTTCATGACGTGCGTCGGGCAGCCGTCAACCGTACGCGAAGGGGGCGGGTATGTCAGGCGTCACGCTCAGGCGTCGATCTCCACCAGCCGCTTGCCGTCGAACGTGCGCACCTCGAAGTGATCGATGTCCGCCTTGCTCATGGCCGTGCCGCCCTGGACATAGAGGGGCTTCTTTCCCTCCTCGTGCGTGCTGCCGGGGATGCCGTACCCCCACTTGGGCACCGACCACGTGGTGACGACCTCCTCTTCACCACTGCTGGAGACGGCGATCAGGCTGCATTTCTGCGGTCCCGTGACATTGCTCAGCTCCAGGGCCGTGAACGTGCCCCACGCCTTCTCCTCCATGCCGACGGTCCCGCTGACCTTGGTCGACGGGTCGGTCGCCGAGGCCTTGTCCTCCATGGCCTTCAGCTCGGCGGCCGGATCCGCCGTGCGCGGCGACGCCAGGTTGCTCGACCCGCTGTCGGAGCCGGTCGTGGCGACCACGGTGGCGACGGGGCCTCCGATGATCAGCGCCGCCGCGGCCGCGACGAGATAGAGTCCGCGCCGCTTGCGCTTGGCGCGCTTCACGGCGACCTCGTCGACCAGCCGGTCGAACATCTGCGGGCCGGGCTGTACGGACACGGCGGGCGTCGGCACCTGGCGCAGCGGGGTGACGGACGCCATCGGCGCGGTCGCCCCGGGCGAGAGGGGTGATCCCGGCGGCGCGAGCGAGCCGAAGGGATCGGGGTTGTCGGCGAGGAGAGCCAGCATCGGCTCCATCCCCGAGAACTCCTCCAGATGGACAGCACACACGTGGCAGCCGGCCAGATGCGCCTCGAAGGCGGTGGCCTCGGTCTCATCCAGAATTCCGAGAACGTACGCACCGACGGCCTCATGCACCGTACTGTCGTCACCCAGTCCGTAATTCCGCTCGTGTGTGGTCATGCCGAGATCCCCCTCTCCTCCAGCGCGAGCTTCATCGAACGCAGCGCATAGAACACGCGTGATCGTACGGTTCCGCTGGGTATGCCGAGCTTCTCGGCCGCCTCGTTCACCGTACGTCCCTTGAAGTACGTCTCTACGAGCACTTCCCTGTGGGCAGGGGTCAAATCATCCAGTGCATCAGAGAGCGTCATCAGCCACAACGCCTTGTCGATCTCGTCCTCCGCGGGCATGACCTCCAGCGGCGACGGGTCAACCTCCTGCGGCCGGGCCTGCCGGCTTCGGTGACCGTCGATGACGATGCGCCGGGCGACCGTCACCAGCCAGGGTCGGACAGAGCCGGTCGCACGGTTGAGCTGACCGGCGTTCTTCCAGGCACGGATGAGCGTCTCCTGCACGACGTCCTCGGCACGTTGGCGGTCACCCGCGACGAGGCGAAGGACATAGGCGAGCAGAGGTCCGGCGTGTTCCCGGTAGAGGGCGCGCATCAACTCCTCGTCGGCGACGGGGATGTTGGTGCGCTGTGCCTCGTTCCGGTGTCGGGCCCGGCGAGGTCGGTCATCGGCCACGGCCGCATCCTTGCGCACCTGAACCTCCCGGTCGACACCTTGTTGGCTGCTTCTCCCTCATCACTACGGACGTGCGCCGGAGGCCACTCAACAAGCCGGGAAAAAGTTTCAAGATCTTTTACGGGGCCCGGGAGGGCGGCATGGGCTGGTCCGCCCCGATCCGGAACCTGTGTCAAATCAATGCAGACTCCATGGAGATACTGTCCGGTAGCCGCGTAGAAACCGTGCAGACTTGGCTGAAAATCGCTCAACGACCTTACATAAAGCGAGGGTTCGGCCGCCCTACTTAGGGGTACCTACTGTCCCCCTCGCACCAAACCTCAGGGAATAACGGCGATTCGCACCGATTCGCCGAGATGTACGGGCGCCCATGGCGCGTGCCCGTATACGGAACGGACTACCCAACTTGCCCGTCAGGCACGCGCGAGGGCCGCACGACGTCGATGTCTGGCCACCCGCTCGCGGTTGCCGCACACCTCACTGGAGCACCAACGGCGGCGCCGCCCGCGGGAGGTGTCCAGGTAGACCCGGCGGCAGCTGTCGCCCTCGCACTGCCGCAGCCGAGCCCGCGCGGCCGGATCGGTGAGCAGTTCCACGGCGTCCCGCGCGACGACCGCCAGGAGCGCGGCGCAGTCGGGCTCGGCGTCGAGCGCCCGTACGAGCGTGCCGTCCGCCCTGCGTACGGCCCGGAGCGCCGGCGGCGCCCCGGCGGCCAGCGCGTTGACCCTGGCCAGGGCGGCGGTGGCGTCCCGGGACGGCCGGCCGTCGCGCTCGGCGCGCAACTCGGCGCGCACGAGCTCCCCGAGACGGCCCCTCAGCTCGGCGAAGGCCCGCACCCAGCGGGCGTCGACGGCCGTGAGCGGCGTCCCTTCCGGCACCAGCCCGGCACCGACGAGCCACTGGCCCAGCGGCACGGCGCCGTCGATCCGCTCCTGTCTTCCCGCGACCGGTTCGCCGGTCGCCAGGAGATCCAGGCAGACGCGCCCGGAGTCGAACCGCCATACGTACGAGCCCGTGCCCGTCGTCATGTCCCTGCCACCACCCTGGTCGCCGGTGGGTGCCGCGCTTGTCGGTCCTCCCAGCGTGCCCGTCCGGCGGCACCGACGTAACCCCCTCGGTCGGCCAGGGCCGCGGACACCGGGCGGACCGCTGACGCGGGTACGGCTCACACCGCCGCGGCGAACGCGGGTACGGCTCGCGGAGCCGTGTGCTCACACGTCCGCGTACTTGGAGTCCGCCGACGGGTCCAGGGCGAGCCGGTAGCCGCGCTTGACCACCGTGTGGATCAGCTTGGGCGCTCCCAGCGCGGTCCGCAGCCGGGCCATCGCCGTCTCCACCGCGTGCTCGTCACGGCCGGCGCCCGGCAGTACCCGCAACAGCTCCGCCCGCGACACCACCCACCCGGGGCGCCTGCTCAGCGCGTGCAGCAGCGCCATCCCGGCGGGCGGCACGGGCCGCAGGTCGCCGTCGACCAGGACGGCATGGCCGCGGATCTCCACCCGGTGCCCGGCCACCGGGAGCGTACGGGCACGGGCCGGCAGCTCCGCGCACAGCACCTGGACGAGCGGCCCGAGGCGGAAGCGCTCCGGCTGGAGCGTGTCGATGCCGTGCGCCTGGAGCGGCAGCGCGGTGACCGGCCCGACGCAGGCGGCCAGTACGTCGTGGTGCAGGGCGGCGAGCAGGTCCGGCAGCCGTCCGCGCTCCTCGGCCCGGGAGAGCAGCGAGGCGGCGGCGGGCGCGCTGGTGAAGGTGACGGCGTCCACGGTGCGTGCGACGACCGCGTCGATGAGCCGGTCGACGGGAGCGAGGTCCTCCGGGGGCATCCACCGGTAGACGGGCACGACGACCACGTCGGCGCCCCCTTCCTCCAGCGCCTCGACGAAGCCGGGCAGGGGTTCGCCGTGCAGCTGCAGCGCGACCCGGCGGCCCTCGACGCCCTGCGCCAGCAGCCGGTCGAGCACCTCGGCCATCGACTCGGAGGACGGCGACCAGGACTCCGTGAGCCCGGCGGCGCGGATGGCGCCCTTGACCTTGGGGCCGCGGGCCAGCAGCTCGACACCGCGCAGGGTGGACAGGAGGGCCTCGCCGTGGCCCCAGCCGTCGGCGGCCTCGACCCAGCCGCGGAAGCCGATCGCCGTGGTCGCCACGACCACGTCGGGGACGTGGTCGATCAGCTCCTTGGTGGCGGTGAGCAGCTCCGTGTCGTCCGCGAGCTGCACGATGCGCAGCGCGGGCGCGTGGACGACGGAGCCGCCGCGCCGCTGGAGCAGCGCGCCGAGTTCGTCGGCCCGCCGGGCGGCGGTGACCCCGATCGTGAAACCGGCGAGGGGGCCGTGCGGTGGCGAGCCGTGCCGCTCGGCACCGTGCCGCTCGGCACCGGTTCGCTCGGCGCCGGGTTGCCCGGGGCCGGTTCGCTGGTCGTCCATGCCCGCTCCTCCCTGTCGCTACGTCTGCCGGCTTCCCGTTACCCGTGACGACGTTCCCCGTGATGACTTCCCCGTGACCGTTTCCGGTGACCATTTCTGGCGACAACGGACGTGACGACCGAGCCTGTCAACAACAGATGACGGACTCGGTTCGCTGTCATTTCCCGGCCGTTACGTATACGTACACCACTACCGCATCACCACGTCGGGCCGCGTCGGGGCAGCGGCGGGGCCGGGGCAGGAGCGGCGAACGGTGCTCCCGGCATCCCACCTGCTCCGGCCCGCTCCCGCCGGCTCACACCTCGGCGTAGCTGAGCCGGGCCTCCGTCTGCTCCGTCACGGCGTCCTCCCGTGTCGCCTCCCGTGCCGTGCGGCGAAGGTATACCGCCCACGTCAGGGTGAAGCAGACGGCGTAGAAGACCAGGAAGACGACGAAGGCCGCGGTCCCGGTGCCCGCGCTCTGGAAGGACTGCCGGAAGGCGAGGTTGATGGCGAGCCCGCCGAGCGCGCCGACGGCCCCGATGAGCCCCATGGACGCCCCGGACAGCCGGCGCCCGTACGCGGCCGCGGCCTCGCCCGCCATCCCCTTCCGCAGCGCCTTCGCCTGGAAGATGCCGGGGATCATCTTGTAGGTGGAGCCGTTGCCGAGGCCGGTGAGCAGGAAGAGCGCGACGAACCCGACGAGGAAGACGCCCATCGACTCGATCAGGGAGGCGTAGATCACGACGGCGGTGGCGACGGCCATGGCGGCGAAGTTCCACAGCGTGATCCGCGCCCCGCCGTACTGGTCGGCGAGCTTGCCCCCGACCGGCCGGACGAGCGAACCGAGCAGCGGTCCGATGAACGTCAGGGACGCCGCCTGCAGGGGGGTGCGGCCGAACTGGGTCTGGAGGACCAGGCCGAACGCGAAGCTGTAGCCGATGAACGAACCGAACGTCCCTATATAGAGGACGGCCATGATCCAGGTGTGCCGGTCGCGCACGGCCTCGGCCGCCGCACCCGTGTCGTTCTTCACGGGCGCCAGGTTGTCCATGAACAGGGCCGCGCACACGGCCGCGGCGATGATCAGCGGGATGTACACGCCGAGCACGATCCGCGGGTGCGCGGCGCCCGCGGTGCCGATCACCAGCAGCCCGATCAGCTGCACGACGGGTACCCCGATGTTCCCGCCGCCGGCGTTCAGCCCGAGGGCCCAGCCCTTCTTCCGCAGCGGGAAGAAGGAGTTGATGTTGGTCATGGAGGAGGCGAAGTTGCCGCCGCCGACCCCGGTGAGCGCCGAGACGACCATGAAGTTGGTGTACGAGGTCCCCGGCTCCATCACGGCGAAGGCGGCGGCGGTCGGCACGAGCAGCAGCAGCGCGCTGATCACCGTCCAGTTCCGCCCGCCGAAGCGCGCCACGGCGAAGGTGTACGGCACGCGGGCGATCGAGCCGACCAGGGTGGCCATGCCGATCAGGAAGAACTTCCCGGCCGGGTCGATGCCGTACTCGGGGCCCATGAACAGGACCATGACCGACCACAGGGTCCAGATGGAGAACCCGATGTGTTCGGAGAGTACGGAGAAGAGCAGGTTGCGCCGTGCGATCCGCTCGCCGGTGTCACGCCAGAAGGTCTCGTCCTCCGGGTCCCACCGCTCGATCCAGCGGCCCCCTTTACGACGTGCGGTGGTGGTGGTCGGGGCAGTCATCACGCCTCCCGGACGGGGATCGGTTGGTGGTCCCGACCGTAGGTACGTCGCGTTTCACCGCCGTGCCTCACGAGGTGACCGGAAGGCAACCTTGCTCTCACCCGGTCGCGCCGCGTGCTGTGAGCGGGCCCGCCGGCGCCGCCCGGCCCCGGGTACGCCGCACGGCCTTCTGACATCGATGTCAGAAGGCCGGGATCGGTAACGTGCGGGAGATCGGACGGAGGAACCGCGATCAGACGGAGGAACCGCTGACGGCCGGTGCCTCGAGCGGCAGGATCTCCCGCTCGAAGAACTCCTGGAAGGGTTCGGCCCTGCCGTACAGGGTGTCGAATCCGGCCGAGGTCTCCGCGATCAGCGCCGGGTCGGTGTACCGGCGCGCCCCGTCCGCGTTCCCGTCGTCGTCGTACACCACCTCGTACATGGCCCGGTCCCCGAGGATCACCACTTCGGGTACGGGTCCGGTCCGCTCGATGTCCGCGATCCGCCGGGCGTCCATCACCCTGACGGGATCACCCAGCTCCTGGCGCAGCCGGAGCACATGGAATTCCCATTGCACATAGGGGGTCACCGGGAATTCCACCACCCGAAGGCGGCGCTGCGTGATTCCGAGGTCCGCCACCTCCGCCAATTGCCGGGTATAGATCTCGCGCTTCTCCTCGATGAGCGAGAGCGCGTTTTCCCATTCCCCGGCGGCGAACGCCTCCCAGCTCGGGAAGCCGCGTTCCTTGAATTGCTGGCCGCGTTCCAGTTTGTTCAGGTACCGGATTCCGCTCCGGAAGATCCGGTAGAAGTCCTCGTGGTAGCTCGGCCGGTCGAGTCGGTCGGATACGCCTTGGGCGAAGGAATCAAACACCGGGGATGTCCGGCTTCGCCGCGATCAGCATGTTCCTGGGAATGACCACGAGCCGCTCGTCGAGGCCGATCGAGACGCCCGCGGGCAGGTTCCTGCCGAGGGAATCGGTGAGATCCCGGCCGATCACCGCCACGTCCCCGTTCTCCAGCTCCCAGATGTCGGGGCAGTCGGGGGTGTCGGTCGTGTGGCCTAATTCCTGTGGAGATTTCCCCAACCGCTTCTTGAATCCCGTCGTCGGATCAGCTTCCCATGGCCTGGCCATAGCGTCTCCTGTCGCCGAATATTGTTCGACGGCACCTTATCATTCGGCACCCGCCGGACCCCTGCTCGTCGACCAACTCTGTCCAAAACAGTCCGCAATCCGACGCGGAATGACGGAATCTCCCTCTGCGTCGCGCCAGGAGAATGCCTCCTTGCCACACAGGGCTCAAGAGTGTATCAATATTTGATCAGGAAAAGATCGTACCGCCCACCTCGCCACTCGCCTCATTATCGGATCTACATACACGCGAGAGCCGTACAGGGGAGAGGTGACGGGCGGCGACACGGTACGGGGGAGCTGAAGCTGTGGATCCGGAAATCAGTTCACTCGCGCAGGGCGCGGGAGCCACATTGGTCACGCTGATGGTCACCGACGCCTGGGAGCGCGCCCGCGAGGGTGTCACCCGGATCTGGCGCCACGTCCAGCCCGAGCGGGCCGATTCCGTCGCCGCGGAGCTGGAGGTCAGCCGGGAGGACGTCCTGGCCGCGCACGCCGCCGACGACCGGCAGAGCATGGACGAGCTGCGCGCCCAGTGGCAGGGCCGGCTCCGGCGGCTGCTCGTCGCCCACCCCGAGGCGGCGGAGGAACTGCGCCGGCTGCTCGACGCGATCGATCCGGCGTCGGCCGGCGCCGCCCCGACGGTCACCCAGCACGCGACGGCCTCCGGGCAGGCCCGGGTCTACCAGGCGGGACGAGACCAGCACAGCACCGAGCGATGACGACAGGCGGCGCGACCGACGACGACGACGCGACCGACGACGACGGCGGCGGCGGCGGCGCGACGAACGGCCGCGGCGGCGCGATGGACGGCCGCGCCGCGAACGACGGCCGCGTCTACCAGGCGTCCGGCGACCAGCACATCACCGAGCACCATCATTACGGGTACCGGCCCGGCGACCGCGCCGACGGCGGACACCCCGACAGCGCCGACCGCGCCGGCAGCCGCTCCGGCGCGCGCTTCGACGGGCGGTTCGACGACCGCGATCGGCACCCGGCGGCCCCCGACTCCGTCCGCCGCCCGACCGTCGGCCGCGCCCCGGTCGTCCTGCGCGACCGTGCCGAGGTGCTGGCGCGCCTGCGGGAGAGCGTCGCGCCGGGCCGGGGCGACGAGGTCTACGTCCTGCACGGCATGGGCGGCTGCGGCAAGACGGCCGTCGCCTCCGCGTTCTTCGAGTACGCCACCGCCGGGGGAGCCCGCGTCGGCCTGTGGGTCAACGCCTCCGACCGGGCGAGCCTGCGCGCGGGCATGCTCGCGGTGGCGGCCGACCGGGGAGCCGGCGACGGCGAACTGCTGGCCGCCCGCAACGGCTACCGGTCGGCCGCCGACCTGGTCTGGGAGCGCCTCGACCACTCCCCCGAGCCCTGGCTGCTGGTGCTCGACAACGCCGACGACCCGGCGATCCTGCGCGACGGCAGCTGGCTGCGCGGCAGCCCGCGCGGCACGGTCGTGGTCACGACCCGCAGATCGGCGGCGCGCTGGTGGCCGGGCGCGGAGTTGCAGCACGTCGGCGTACTGCCCCGGGAGGACGCCGCGCGCGTCCTGTGCGACCTGGCGCCGCACAGCGGCACACCGGCCCAGGCGGCCGAGGTCGCGGACCGGCTGGGCCGGCTGCCGCTGGCACTCACGCTCGCGGGCGGCTTCCTCTCCCACCAAGTGATCGACCCGTGGACCATGGACGCCTACGGGCGCCGGCTGGACGAGGGCGAGCGGGTCGCGCTCATCGATCAAGGAGCTGACGCATTGGCCGACGAGGACCCCCGGCAGCTGGTCGGCCGGACCTGGCAACTGACCCTAGACGCCTTCGAGACCAACGGCCTGCCCGAAGCGGCCGTGCTGCTGCGGCTGCTGGCCCGGCTGGCCCCCGAGCCACTGCCTCTGTCGCTGCTGGGCCGCCCGGAGATCGGCGACGTACTGCCGCGCGCCCGGGCCGAGACGGCGCTGCGGGCGCTGCTCGACCACTCGCTCACCGAACGGGTCGACATCGGCGTGCGCTGCGTGCGGAGCCATGGCGTCCTGCTCGACAGCGTGGCCGCCGCGACGCCGCCCGCGCTCCGCGGCACGCTGGACGCGACGGCGGCCCGGCTCCTCGACGCGGCCGTACCGGCCCGGCCGGACGCCGGTCCGTACGACCCCGTGTCACGCCTCCTCGCGCCCCATGTCCTGGCCCTGCTGCGCCGGGTCACGGAGCCGTCCGCGGCGGCCTGCGTACTGGCCGTCGCGACCCGGCTGGCCGTCGCGCTGCACCGCACCGGCGACTACCCCTCCGCCGAGGAGACGGCCCACGCCGCGGCCGACCTCGGCGCCGGCGCGCTCGGCGCGGAACACCGCCTCGTGCTGGCGGCCCGGTCGAGGCAGGGCCGGGCCCTGTTCCGGCTCGGCAGGTACGCGGAGGCCGAGACCCTGCTGAGCCGGATCCGCGCCACCCAGGAACGGCTGTTCGGCCCGGAGGACCCGGACACGCTGGACAGCTGCCACGGCCTCCAGCTCGTCCTCGTCAACCTCGGCCGCCGGGACGAGGCCCTCGCCCTCCTGCGCACCACGGCAGCGGCCCGCCACCGGACGCTGGGCCCCGAGCACCCGCTGACCCTGCGCTCCCGTTCCAGCCTGCTGACGATGCTGACCGCCGCCGAACTGGCCACGGCGGAGGGCCGGTCGCTGCTGTCCCTGCCCGACGAGTGCCGGCGCCACCTCGGCCCCGACCACACGGTCACGCTGGGCGCCCGGCACAACCACGCGTGGGCGCTGTACGTCCTGGGCCGGCACGAGGCGGCCGAGGAAGAGATCCAGCACGTCACCGCGGCCTACCGCGACCGCTTCGGCCCCGACTACCCCATCGCGCTCGCGGCCCAGCAACTGCTCGCCCGCACCCGGTCGGCACTCGGCCGGACGGACTCGGGGATCGAGCTGATGACGGACGTCGTCGCCCGCCGCGCCCACGCGCTCGGCCCCGACCACCCCTTCACCGCCGCGAGCCGCCGGCTGCTGGACGAACTCACCGCCCACTGACGCACGCCCGCCACCCGCTCGGGGCCGGCGGCACGTCAGCCGTGGGCGTCACGGTCTCCGGTGTCCCCTGTCTCCGGTGTCCTCTGTCGCGAACAGCGCACGGCACGACCCGACATCGCGACACGAACCCCCGGCGCGCTTCTCGCTGCGGACGTACGCGCTACCGCGCCCGCCGGTAGCTGCTGCCGTCGCGCGGGCGCTCCAGCAGGCCCGCAACGACCAGGTAGCGGCGCAGGGCCGCGCAGTCGTCGTGCACCGCGCGCAGCGCGTCGTTGACCTCGCGCTCGGTGTAGGCGCGGTCCCGCTCGAAGAGCGTCTCCGTGAGGTGGACGAGCAACTGCTCGCGGCGGGCCGGTCGGCGGGGGATCACGGTCAGCCGGCCGCCGGAGAACAGATCGGCCACCCCGCGCGCACCCGCGGTCGCGTTGTCGGACATGGCCGGAAGCCTCGTGCACCGGCCCGCCGCCCGGCAACGGATTTTGCCGGGCGGCGGCGGGCGACGGGCGACGGCGGACCGGTCGACGCGGGCGCGGGATCAGCCGTGTGCCGGCCTGCCCCGGCGGGCACCGGACCCGGCGGGCTTCGTGCCGTTCGGCCACAAACGTGGTTTCCGTTTGGCCGCGACGTCCTCGACCCAGCCCATCGCGAGGATCATCAGCGCCAGCAGCGGGAAGACCAGGACCAGGCTCAACGTCGAGTAGGCCGCGTCCAGTTGGGCGGAGAAGGCGTCGATGCCCGGGATGTTCCAGAGCTGGTCGACGAGCGGGACCGTGGCCATGATCAGGAGGTTGTGCCAGAGATAGATCGTCACGGCACGGTTGTTGGCGAGCGTGATCACGGAGTCGTACCGCGCCAGCCGGCCCGGCAGTTCCTTCCAGGACGGGCTGTACTGGAGCAGGATCACGCAGAAGCCGAGGGACCAGGTCGCCTGGGCGAGCGGGATCTCGTCCAGGTTCCAGCCCTCCTCGGTGAGGTGGCCCGAGGCCCACCACAGGGCGAAGGCCATCGTGAAGAACGCCACGGAGACCGTCACATAGCGCGGGACCTTCTCGAACAGGCCGTCGTTGTACGCGAAACCCAGCACCCAGCACGCGCCGTAGACCGCGAAGTCGGTCAGCGCCCGGCCCGCCTCGCCGGGTATCTCCACCAGCCCGGTGCCGATGACCGCCGTCAGCGCGACCGGGAACGCCAGCGTCGCCCAGGGCAGCCTGCGGAAGGCCCACAGCAGCAGCGGCGAGGCGAGCACGAACCACAGGTACGCGCGGATGTACCAGAGCGGACCCGCCGCCTGGTCGGCCCAGGTGGAGTCCAGCAGGCCGCCCGGCGAACCGCTCTCCCACGGGTACGGCGGGGCCCCAACCGGGACGAGGTAGTTGGCCACCTTGGCCCACCCCCAGGCCCCCTCGTCCGTGCCCGGCTGCCAGCCCATCACGAACATCAGCGGCACGACGAGCGCCGCGAACGCCCACATCGGCGGCAGCAGCCTGCGCAGCCGCCCGCGGATGACGCTCCACGGCGGGCGCTTCGACAGCGACCTGGCCATCAGCGACCCGGCCAGCGCGAACATCACGCCCATGGACGGGAAGAGGATGGTCAGCCACGCCCAGCCGAAGACGTGGTACACCACGACCCGCACCAGCGCGACGGCCCGCAGCAGGTCCAGGTAGCGGTCCCGGCCACCGGTCCGCGCGGGAGCGGGGGCGGCGGCCCGGGCGGGGTCCGGAACGGACTCCGCCGCGCCAGCCGCGCCCGCGCCCGCCGGATCCGGGTCGTCCGGACCGCCCGCACCCGCCGTCGACGGGCCGAACGGGTCGAGAGGTCGCGTACTCATCCGACCGGCCTCCGATCGACGTCCGCGTCCCGCCGCCGCTGCGTCGGGATCGACCCCGGTGCCTCCACCGCACCCGTCCGGCGCAGCTTCTGCCAGCGCAGCCGGCCACCGGTGAGCGCCGTGATCCAGGACTGGAGCAGCACCACGTACATGAGCTGCCGGTAGAGGATCTGCTGGAGGGGCAGCGAGATCAGATGCGTCATGCGCTCCTTGTCGAGCCGGAAGGCGTACGTCGCGCACACCGCCTGGAGCGCCAGTACACCGAGCCACGCCACGACCGTCTTCTGCGTCGGGCCGAAGACCAGCCCGTACAGCAGGAACACGTCGATCAGCGGGGCCAGCAGGGGCGCCAGCACCATGAACAGCGAGACCAGCGGCAGCCC
The DNA here is from genome assembly GCF_000719775.1 of Streptomyces sp. NRRL F-5135. Taxonomy (GTDB): domain Bacteria; phylum Actinomycetota; class Actinomycetes; order Streptomycetales; family Streptomycetaceae; genus Streptomyces; species Streptomyces hebeiensis. The sequence continues at coordinate 425,259 of NZ_JOHR01000009.1, forward strand.
GACCCGGCCGAAGCGCCCCGAGGGGCCGCGTTCGACGAGGGCGCGGCGGTGCTTCCAGATCGCCTGCATCGTGCCGTAGCTCCAGCGGTACCGCTGGGACCACAGTTGCTGAACGGACTCCGGCGCCTCGGTCCAGGCGCGGGCGCGCTCGGCGTAGACGACCTCCCAGCCGTCGCGGTGCATCGCCATGGTGATGTCGGTGTCCTCGGCGAGGGTGTCCTCGCTCATCCCGCCGACCCGCTCCAGCGCCTGCCGCCGGAAGGCCCCGACCGCGCCGGGGATGGTCGGCATGCAGCGCAGGACGTCGTACATCCGGCGGTCCAGGTTGAAGCCCATCACATACTCGATGTGCTGCCAGGCGCCGATGAGGGTGTCGCGGTTGCCGACCTTGGCGTTGCCCGCGACCGCGCCCACGCGCGGGTCGCCGAAGGGCTGCACCAGCTCGCGCACCGTGGACGGTTCGAAGACGGTGTCGCCGTCCATCATCACGATCAGGTCGTACCGGGCGTGCGCGATGCCGTTGTTGAGCGCGGCCGGCTTGCCGCTGTTCTGCTGGCGCACGACACGGACGTTCGGCAGCCACAGCTCCTCGACGATGTCCGCCGTCCCGTCCGACGAGCCGTCGTCGATGACGATGACCTCGATCGGATGGTCGCTCGCCATCAGGGAGCGCACCGTGTTGGCTATGCACTCGCGCTCGTTGTACGCGGGGACCAGCACCGTCACCGGTTCGGTCACGGGCGCGCCCCAGCTGAAGTCCCGCCGGCGCACCTTGCGGGCGTGCAGGAACGAGAGCAGCAGCATCAGGCCGAACCGGCCCATGACGAGCACCCCGATCACGGCGAGCCCGCCGACCAGCACGCCGGTGAGGTCCTCGGAGAGGGTGACGGCCGCGATCCACGCCTTGCCCTTCCACAGGTCCGCGCCCGCGACCTCGGTGTGGGCGCTGGGGGCGCCCAGGGCCTCGGTGAGGTTGCTGAAGGCGTACCCCCGCTTCTGCATGTCCGGCAGGAAGCGGTCCAGGGCCTCGACGGTCTGCGCGCGGTTGCCGCCCGAGTCGTGCATCAGCACGATCGAGCCCTTGGTGCCCTCGGGCGTGGCCCGCCGGATGATCTCGTCGACGCCGGGACGCTTCCAGTCCTCGCTGTCCGTGTGGTTGAGCACGGTGATGTAGCCGAGGCTGCCGATGTACTGCGTGACCGGCCAGGACTTGTTGTCCATGGCGGACGAGAAGGAGGAGTACGGCGGTCGGAAGAGCGAGGTCCGCACCCCGGCCGCGCCCGCGAGGACCAGCTGGTTCTGCGACAGCTCCCAGTCGATGCGCTCCTTGGTCTGGTACGCGAGGTCGGGGTGGTTGAAGGTGTGCAGGCCGACCTCGTGGCCCTCGTCCACCATCCGCCTGACCAGGTCCGGATAACGGGAGGCCATGGTGCCCGTGACGAAGAAGACCCCGTGCGCGTTGTACTGCTTGAGCTTGTCGAGGACCTTGGGGGTCCATTCGGGGTCGGGGCCGTCGTCGAAGGTGATGACCAGCTTGTGGTCGGGGATCGTCAGCGCGCGTGCGTCGCCGGAACCGCGTGCGTCGATGACCGGGCCGCCCTTGAGGATCCGTTCGGGCACCTGGTCGGTGGCGGCCGGTGGGCGGATGCGGTGGTCGGCCAGGATCTCGCTGTGCACGTATCCGCGCAGCATCAGCATGGCGAGCAGGGCGACGAGGATGAGGGAGGGCAGCAGGTACCGCATGGGGAGCCGACGCCGTTTCACCCGCTGCGCGGACGCTTTGCGCCGGGCCGCCTTCCGGCCGCCCGTCGGCGGGACGGGCGTGCCTGTCTGCGAGGGGAAGGACATGTCCGCGGGTGTACCGGAGGCCGGTGTGCCGGAGGCGGCCCAGCCGGCCCCATGTCCGCCGGCCCCATGTCTGCCGGCCCCATGTCTGCCGGACACCGGCCCGTCTCCGTCGTCGCGCCGACGGGCGCCTCTTCCGGTGGGGGTCATCTACTGTGCGCCTTCCGCGGCCAGGGCCTGGTTGTTCAGCTGTGGTGGCGATGTCTGCACGGGGTCGCCCGATTCACCCGGATCCGGGCTGTTCGACGGGGACGGCGGCGGCGACGGGTCACCGTCGCCCGTTCCGCCGGGCCCCGTGTCCGGGTCACCGCCGGGCGGTGGTGATGTGTCGGAGCCGGGCTTCTCCTCCCCCTCCCCGGGCGGCGGGGCGTCCGGGGCGGTCGGGCCGCCCGCCCCCGGGTCCGGCTGCCGGTCGGGGCCGGGGGTGACGCCGCCGGTGGACTCCCGCGCGATCTCGCCGCCCGCCGCCGGGTCCGTCGCGGAGGGCGAGGCGTCCGGGGCGCCGGGCGCCCCGGAGAGGGAGGCGCCGACCGTGGGCGTGGGCTGTATCTCTACGGTCTCCGACCTGCCCTTTTCCTCGGCGAGACCGGGTATCGGAAGCCAGGGCGCGCTGGAGTTCCCGCCGAGCAGGGTGCCTATCACCGTCATCGCGTAACCGGCGCAGGCGAGGGTGATGACCCAGCCGGCCCGCCGGAATTTCTTGCTCCGGCGACCGCTGGCGTCGACGAAGACCGGGCCGTCGGCGTCCCCGGGGGCGGCGGCGGCCGGTGGTGCCGCACCGATCTCGACCCGCTGTTCGTCCCTGTTCCGCGGCTCACTCCCGACCCGCTGCTCGCTCCGCGACCCGTCGCCCACCATCGGCAGGGGACGCGTCCGGTCGGGCGGGCCGGAGTGGAGACGCCCCCGGACATCCAGTTCCACGGTGACGTCATTCGGCTCATGCGTATGCCCATCACGGGCGTCTTCAGGCCAATTATCCACAGGTGTACGCACATCCCCCACCACTTAATGACATGGGCGCACGCATGAACGGCTGGTTACTCCACCGGTCAGGTTCCCCAACCCGAACCGGCCGCCCCCCTGTCACTCCGCACCCGGGAGATGAATGTAGCGCACGCCGTTGACAGCCGAGTTCCGCTTCACGAGTTGCCGTACGCCCTCCCGGGAGCCGTGGTAGGGAACAGGCTCCCCGGAGTACGGACCAACCGGCCCTCCTGTTCAGCCAGTTCGCCGGCCGCCGTACGCAGCGCGATCAGTCCTGGGTGACCGCTCCCCGTGCGCCGCGCCAGGGGCGCCGGCGAGAGCGGTACGGGGGCGGTCGGCGGGCGCGGCACTGTGTCGGGCATCACCGGGAACTCCACGACGGCCGGCGGCGAATTGCGGTGGTTCGCCCTCACTCGCCGGATTTCCGCGGTCCCCACCGCCATGGGCGCCGGTGGCGCGATCTCGATGCCGTACCCCGCGCGAAGTCGAACAGGCCACGTGGCACCGGCCGCGTTTCGGCGCGAACGTGAGCCGCATGTGAGCCGCACACGACGAAGGTCCCGCAGCCACCAGGGCTGCGGGACCTTCGCTCACATGGGAATTGTGGAGATGGCGGGAATCGAACCCGCGTCCAACGGTGCGGAACCAGGGCTTCTCCGAGCGCAGTCCGCTGCGATTTTCTCGGCCCCGGAGATCACACGGACAAGTCTCCGACGGGCTCAGTCACTGTTTGGTTTCCCTGTACACCCCGTGACCGGGCGTACAGGTTTAGTTCCCTAGCTGATGCCAGGATCCGGGTCGGGAACAACCCCGGGCTGACACTCCGCAGAGTCTTCGCTAGCTGCTAATTAGGCAGCGAGGGCGAAGGCGGAGGAATCGCGCTTGGAATTGGCGATTATTGTTTGCGACATATGGTTAACGAGATCATTGCCGCTTCCTCGGCTCGCTTCCCCTGCTTCGACATCCGCTGTCGAAACCGATCATCCCCATGTTGATTTTTCAAATGTGCCCGGTCGGCCCGGGCACGCACACCCGCTGTGAGGTGCGAGTCCATCGTACGTGAACAACGCACGACGATGCCAGCCTATTTCCGCGCGGCCGTCCCCGCCGACGGGCCGGACGGAACCGTCCCGAGCGGCCGCGGCCGGGCCCGCGCTCAGGCCCGCTGCCGCCGCCGCACCGCCGAGATCGCCCGCTCCGCCTCGCGCCGGTCCTGCTTCTCCCGCAGCGTCTGGCGCTTGTCGTACTCCTTCTTGCCCTTCGCCAGCGCGATCTCGACCTTGGCCCGGCCGTCCTTGAAGTACAGGGCGAGCGGCACGATCGTGTGACCCGTCTCCTGCGACTTGGACTCCAGCTTGTCGATCTCCAGCCGGTGCATCAGCAGCTTCCGCTTGCGCCGGGCGCTGTGGTTGGTCCAGGTCCCCTGGCTGTACTCGGGCACGTGCACGTTGTGCAGCCATGCCTCGTGCCCGTCGATCTGCACGAAACCGTCCACCAGCGAGGCGCGTCCCTGGCGCAGGGACTTCACCTCCGTGCCCATCAGCACGAGACCGCACTCGTATGTGTCGAGAATGTGGTAGTCGTGCCGTGCCTTCTTGTTCTGCGCGATGAGTTTGCGCCCTTTTTCCTTCGCCATAGTCCCGCCATTTTCGCACCCCGGCGCAACTTCTTTTCACCGGTCGGCCCGGGGCGCGCGGCGCTCACCTCACGGTGTGACGCCGAGACCGCCGAGCACCGTCCTGGCGTGCTCCTGCACGCCCTCCCTGACCGCGAGGTCGGGGGCGACGCCCCGGCCGTCCACGGCGTGACCGGCCGGCGTGCGGTAATGGCCGACGGTCAGCTCGGCCACCGAGCCGTCCGCGAGCTTGCTGGGCATCTGGACCGAGCCCTTGCCGAAGGTGCGCGAGCCCACGGTCACCGCCCGGCCACGGTCCTGGAGGGCGCCGGTGAGCAGTTCGGCGGCGCTCATCGTGCCGCCGTCGACCAGGACGACCAGGGGCCGGTCGGTGTCCCCGCCGGGCCTCGCGTACAGGGCGCGCTGCTCCCCGCCCACGTCGTACGTGGCGACCAGCCCGCCGTCGAGGAAGGCGGAAGCCGCCTCGACGGCCTCGGACACCAGCCCGCCGCCGTTGCCCCGCAGGTCGAGCACGACACCGGTGCCCTCGGGGGCGTCGCGGACCACGTCCCGGACCCGCTCGCCCGTACCCCGTGTGAACGACTCGACCCTGATGCGCAGCGCCCCGCCCTCGATCCTGCCGACGGAGACGGATTCGGTGCTCAGCCGGGCCCGGCGCAGGCTCTCGGTCCAGCGCCGGCCGTCCCGCTCCAGACCGACCCGGACGAGGGTGCCGGCGGCGGCCTCGGAGCCCGGGCCGTCCCCCGTACCGGCGCCGGGGACGGCCTCGCCCCTCAGCAGCGCCATGACCTCCGTGACGGGCCTCTTCGCGACGCTCGCGCCGTCCACGGTCCTGATGGTGTCCCCCGGCCCGATGCCGGACCTGGCCGCGGGGCCCCCGGGCTGCACCCGGGTCACTTCCACGAGCCCGCCGAGGGTGCGCCTGCCCCAGAGCCCGACACCGGTGTACTCGCCGTCGAGGGCCTGCTCGAACTCCTCGTACTCCTTCTTGTCGTACACGGCGCCCCAGCGGTCGCCGCTGCGGCTGACGACCTCCTCGGCCGCCTCCGTGGGGGACTTGCCCTCCGCCAGGGCCTTGGCCGCGGCTCTGGTGACCTCCTCGGGGACGGCCGTCCCCGAGCCCGGGCCCGTACCGTCACGGCCGCCGACGCCCGCCCTCGAGGCGGCGTTCGCGCGCTCGGCGGAGGCGTCCTCCTCCCGGGGCAGGGAGTTCGTCGCCGCGCCCGTCGCGAGCACGCTCGCGAAGACCAACGTCAGAACCGCCCCGCGGCCCAGCCCCTGGGCCCTGCCCCTCGGTCTTCGCGGGCCCCGCGCTGAACAACGGGGCCGTTCGTGCGACTCTGAGCCCGCCATGGCGCCGAGTCTAGGACAACGGGGGCCTTACGGACGGCGCTTGTGACCCCTCGCACCGGGCGGGACTTGTCACACCCGGAGGTACTTGCGCAGCGCCAGGAAGGCCGCCAGAGCGGGCATCAGCAGACCGATGACGATCACGAGCGGAAGCTTGGTCAGCACCGCGTCCCAGCCGATGAAGTTGACCAACTGCATCTTGTCGGCGAGGGCGAAGCCGTTGTCGATGATGAAGTAGCGGCCCAGGAGCAGGAAGACGCAGGCCACGACGCCGCCGATCAGCCCGGCCACCGCCGCCTCCAGGATGAACGGCATCTGGATGTAGAAGCTGGAGGCGCCGACGAGCCGCATGATCCCGGTCTCACGCCGACGGCTGAACGCGGACACGCGCACGGTGTTGACGATGAGCATCAACGCGATCACGAGCATCAGGCCCATCACGAGCAGCGCCGCGATGTTCATGCTCCGCATCAGGTTGAACAGGTTCTCCAGGATGTCCCGCTGGTCCTGGACCGACTCGACGCCGTCCCGGCCCTCGAAGGCGGTGGCCACCACCTTGTACTTCTCGGGGTCCTTGAGCTTGACCCGGAAGGACTCCGGCATCTGGTCCGGGGTGATCGTGCCGGCGATGGGCGAGTCGCCGTACCGCTCCTTGTAGTGCTTGTACGCCTCGTCGGACGTCTCGTAGTGGACGGTCTCGACGATGTCCGACATCTTGTCGAGGTCGGCCTCGATCTCCTTCTTCTGCTCGCCGGTGACGGCACCCTTCGCGCACTTGGGCGTGGTCGTCGCGTCGGTCTTGTTGCAGAGGTAGATGGAGACGTTGACCTTGTCGTACCAGTACCCCTTCATCGCGTTGACCTGGTCGCTCACCAGCAGCGCGGCGCCGAACAGGGCGAGCGAGAGGGCCACGGAGACGACGACCGCGAAGGTCATCGTGAGGTTTCGGCGGAGACCGACGCCGATCTCCGACAGGACGAACTGGGCGCGCATGGCGTCCTTTCAGCTTTCAGCTTTCCGCTTTTGATTCAGCTTTGATGCTCGATGCCGGGCGCTCGCGCATCGCGCACGCGGTACGCGGCCCATGCCCGCCGCCGGGCGGCTCAGTGCTGGTAGCCGTAGACGCCGCGGGCCTGGTCACGCACCAGTCGGCCCTTCTCCAGCTCGATCACGCGCTTGCGCATCTGGTCGACGATGTTCTGGTCGTGGGTCGCCATCACGACGGTCGTGCCCGTACGGTTGATGCGGTCCAGCAGCTTCATGATGCCGACGGAGGTCTGCGGGTCGAGGTTGCCGGTCGGCTCGTCCGCGATCAGCAGCATCGGCCGGTTGACGAACGCCCGCGCGATCGCGACGCGCTGCTGCTCACCGCCGGACAGCTCGCCGGGCATCCGGTCCTCCTTGCCGCCGAGGCCGACGAGGTCGAGGACCTGGGGGACGGACTTGCGGGTCTCGCCACGGGACTTGCCGATGACCTCCTGGGCGAACGCCACGTTCTCCGCGACGGTCTTGTTCGGCAGCAGCCGGAAGTCCTGGAAGACCGTGCCGAGCTGGCGGCGCATCTGCGGCACCTTCCAGTTGGACAGCCGGGCGAGATCCTTGCCGAGGACGTGCACAATGCCATGAGTGGCACGTTCCTCACGGAGGAGAAGTCTCAGGAAGGTCGACTTCCCGGAACCGGACGAGCCGACCAGGAAGACGAACTCCCCCTTCTCTACTTCGAGGGAGACGTCACGCAGGGCGGGACGGTTCTGCTTCGGATAGGTCTTGGAGACGTTGTCGAATCGGATCACGGAGGCACCAGGGTCGGCCGGGAGTAGGTGAGCGAGACCTTACGCGAAGCGGAGAGGGCCGCGCAGTCGGCGTCCGCGGTTACCACCCGGACACGGGACCGGCTTGGGCGATTTGTCATGGATACGGTACGGGCTCCGGCGGAGGCACCCGTGGCGGGATCCGGACGGCCGCGCCGAAAGCGCGGGGAACTGGCACAGTGGAGGAGGGAACCGTCGTGTTTCCCGGAGCGTTGAGCGGAGTGACAGTGCCCCTGACAGCACTGACAGGACCGGCAGGACCGACAGGACCGACAGCTCCGCCGCGCGGTGAGGAGGAAAGCGCATGACCTATGACCGATTGGTGTGCGCCAACTGCGCGGGGCCGGTCACCGAGGGCAGGTGCCGGGTGTGCCGGGCCCACCGGGAGCGGTTGCAGCAGCAGGGCCCCCTGGGCTCCCTGAGCCCGGTGGCGCTGCTGACGCTGGTGGTGCTGCTCATGGCGGCGGTGGCGCTGGTGGCGGCGCACCAGCCCGCCTGAGACGCGGCAACGGGAAGGGCCCGGACGCTCATGGCGTCCGGGCCCTTCGTGCGACTGGCTTCGTGCGACCGATTCGCCGCGCCTCACCGCGTCACCGCAGGGGCCGCCGCGTACCTAGGCGCGGGAAGCACCTAGGTACGCGGGGCACCCGGCGTACGTCGTCAGGCGGCGGTACGGCCACCGCCCACCAGACGGGGCAGCATCCGGAAGCCGATGCCACCGGCGATCATCGTGGCGGCACCGATGAGCAGGAACGTGGTCGTGTCGCCGGCACCGGTCTCGGCCAGCTCCTCCTTGCCCACGCTCTGCTCGACCGGCTTGGAGCCGGCGCTGTCGGTGCCGGTGTTGTCGGCGCACTCGGCACCGTCCAGGTCGACGGTGCAGGTGCCCGCGCCCTCGTCGTCCGAGCCGTTGCCGCCGGGTGCGCCGCCGCCGTTCTCACCCGGGGTGTTCGGGGTCGGGGCGGACGGGTCCGAGGGTTCCGACGGGTCACCGGCCGGCGGGTCCGACGGGTCGGTCGGGTCCGTAGGCGGATCGGACGGGTCGGTGGGCGGGTCCGACGGGTCGGTCGGGTCCGTGGGCGGCTCCTCCGGCTCGGTCGGCGGCTCCTCCGGCTCCGTGGGCGGCTCCTCCGGCTCGGTCGGCGGCTCCTCCGGCTCGGTCGGCGGGTCCTCCGGGTCGGTCGGCGGCTCCGGAATGTCGGTGGGCGGGTCCGTCGGGTCCTCGTCGCCGAGGGAAACGTTCACGCCGACGATGCCCAGATCGATGTCGGTGGCCGAAGCGGCACCCGCGGCGGTCAGGGAAGCGCCCGCGGCGATCACGGCACCGGCCGCGAGCCGTGCGACGCGGATCCGCGTCTTCTTGGTCATCTGCCTGCTACCCCCAGTAGCTGATACGTCATTGGCGTAGCGTCCGGGGCTGCGGCCGCTGGGGGTCACATGTCTCGCCGCCCCCGGTTTCACGCGCCCCTCGCATACGCATGCCGCGTCAGCTTTGCCATTTTTTATATATGCGTCAAGGTCGTTGCGCGTGCGATGACCGTTATGGAGTTAGTTGTCCATCGCGCGGGGATGCAACTGTGACATAAAAGGGAACTGCCGCCCGACGGACGGCAGTTCCCTTGTCGACAAAGCGTGTTTCTACTTCTCCTGCTGCTTGCGCCAGCGAATTCCGGCTTCGAGGAATCCGTCGATCTCCCCGTCGAGCACGCTCTGCGGATTGCCGACTTCGAACTCCGTCCGCAGGTCCTTGACCATCTGGTAGGGGTGCAGGACGTACGAACGCATCTGGTTGCCCCAGGAGTTGCCGCCGTCGCCCTTGAGCGCGTCCATCTTCGCCTGCTCCTCCTGGCGGCGGCGTTCGAGCAGCTTCGCCTGGAGGACGTTCATGGCGCTCGCCTTGTTCTGGATCTGGGAGCGCTCGTTCTGGCAGGAGACCACGATGCCGGTGGGGAGGTGGGTGATACGGACCGCGGAGTCGGTGGTGTTGACACCCTGCCCGCCGGGGCCCGAGGCGCGGTAGACGTCCACGCGCAGCTCGGACTCGTCGATCTCGACGTGGTCGCTGGACTCGACGACCGGGAGCACCTCGACACCCGCGAAGGACGTCTGTCGGCGGCCCTGGTTGTCGAAGGGCGAGATACGGACGAGCCGGTGGGTGCCCTGCTCGACGGAGAGCGTCCCGTACGCGTACGGCGCCTTGACGACGAAGGTGGTCGACTTGATGCCGGCCTCTTCCGCGTACGACGTCTCGTAGACCTCCGTGCCGTAGCCGTGGCGCTCGGCCCAGCGCAGGTACATGCGCTGGAGCTGTTCGGCGAAGTCGGCCGCGTCGATGCCGCCGGCCTCGGCGCGGACGTTGACGAGCGCCTCGCGCTCGTCGTACTCACCGGACAGGAGGGTACGGACCTCCATCTCGTCCAGCGCCTTGCGCACCGCCTCCAGCTCGGTCTCGGCCTCGGCCCGGGTGTCCGAGTCGTCCTCGGCCTCCGCCAGCTCGAACAGCACTTCCAGGTCGTCGATACGCCCGCGCAGCGCCTCCGCCTTACGGACCTCGGCCTGGAGGTGCGAGAGCCGGCTGGTGATCTTCTGCGCGGCCTCCGGGTCGTCCCACAGGGACGGGGCCGCGGCCTGCTCCTCCAGCACGGCGATGTCGGCCCTCAGCTTGTCGAGGTCGAGGACGGCCTCGATCGACCCCATGGTCGAGGAGAGGGACTTCAGCTCTTCGGATACATCGACGACTGCCACGGGTCCAGCGTAACGGCTGAGAGCCGAAACCCACCCCGGGGCCAATTCCCAGGGCTCGGTTCGCCTCCGGGGGCGCTCTGAGCCCCTGTCGGCTCACTCGCCGGCGGACGTGCGCAGCCCGGACGTATCGGCACCTCGGGAGGCGGACGTGGGCACCCGGGACGTCACCGGCACCGGCCGGGACGGCCTCACGGCGACGTCGTCCGCACCGGGTTCCCCGGTGTTTCCTCCCCGCCCTCGCTCGTCGCCAGCCAGCCGCCCACTCCCACCGCCGCGACGAGCAGCACCGCCGCCGCCCCCAGGGTGATCCGCCGTTTACGCACCGCGCCCGCCTTGTTGCGCGCCGAGCCCGGTCGGCGCTGGCCCGGTGTGCGCGGGGCGCGGGCGGTGCCGCGGGCGCCGCCTGCCAGCTCGTCGGGGGCGGGGACGCGCATGCTCGTGTGCGTGTCCCGGTTGCCGTCCGGCGCCGCGCCCGGTACCAGCGGGACCGCGCCCCGGCGGCGCGGCTCCTCCGGCGCGGGCGAGCCGGGCGCCTCGGGCTGCTGCTCGGTGGGCTCCGTCTCCGGTTCGTCCACCTCCAGCGGCGGGATCCCGGCCAGCGTCGGCAGCAGCTCCCGCAGCCGCGCCGCCAGCTCGGAGGCGCGCAGCCGGGAGGCCGGGGCCTTGGCCAGGCACTGGAGGAGGAGCTGCCACAGCTCCTCGGGGATGCCGGGCAGGGGCACCACGGACTCGGTGACGTGCCGGCGCAGTACGGCTCCGGGGTGGCCGCCGCCGAACGGGGTGAACCCGGCGAGCAGCTCGTACAGAACCGTGGCCAGCGCGTAGATGTCGACGGCCGCGCGCGGCGGCAGCCCCTCGACGATCTCCGGCGCGAGGTAGTCGGGCGTGCCGATGATCCTGGTGGCCTTGGTGCGCCGGGGGGTGTCGATCAGCTTGGCCACGCCGAAGTCGGTGAGCAGCGCGGGGTGCGCGCCGCCGGGGCCGAGCGGGCCCTCCATGTCGAGCAGGATGTTCTCGGGCTTGACGTCGCGGTGCACGACGCCGGCCGCGTGCGCGGCCGCGAGGCCGTCGGCGACGTCGGCGATGATCGCGACGGCCGCCTCGGGGGCGAGCCGGCGCTCACGGTCGAGCCGGGTCCGCAGGTCCGTGCCGCGGACCAGTTCCATGACGAGTGCCAGGTCGTTGCCGTCCACGACCAGGTCCCGGACGCCGACCACCCGGGGGTGGTCGAGCCCCAGCAGGGCGGTGCGCTCCTGGACGAACCGGCCGACCAGTTCCTGGTCCGACGCGAGGTCCTCGCGCAACAGCTTGATGGCGACCGGGCCCTCGGGTCCCTCGCCGAGCCACACCGTGCCGGCGCTGCCCCGCCCCAGGATCTGATGGGCGGTGTACCGGCTGCCGATATTCCGTGCCAAGACTGCTCCCTCAGCGGCTGGCGTTGCCCATCAACGTACGTGGGTGACGGGGTGTTCCGTGCCCAGGTTGGCACCGCCCCTCACATACGCGGGGTGAAAGTGATGATCCGGGGCCGTCCCGGACCGGGACGGACCGTCCGCGAACGGATGCCCGTGACGGACGGGGCCGACGGGAGCGACAGGCCCGGGCGGAGAGACCGGTCCGGCCGCCCGGCCGGACAGTCCGGGCCGGCTGCTCCGGACCGGCCGAAGCGTGCCGCGGGTCGGACCGGGCGGGTCGGAGCGGGGCGGCTGAAGCGGCCCGGCCGGCCGGTGGGTCCGTCCGGCCCCCTGATGCCTGCTTCCGCCCCCGGCCCGGGCAGGCCCGGACCCGCCTCGCTCCCTGTTCGTCTACAAGTTGCTCCCCGCGTCCGTCAACTGCGAGATCCATTCCGTCACCGTGGAGATCGCGTCGCCGATCGCGTCCCAGTAGCCCTTGCCCTGCGCGACCCAGTCCTGGAGCGGGGTGAGCTCCCAGATCAGCCAGCCCGCGATGACGAGCAGGATGATCGTGAACAGGCATCCCTTGAGGCAGCCGAGGCCCGGGATCCGCATCGGGTTCGCGCTGCGCTGCCGGGGCGGGCGCGGTTCGCGCGGCGGGCGTGGTTCACGTGCCGGGCGCGGCTCCGGCCGCTGGGGCTGGGGTGGGGCGTACTGCTGTTGCTGCGGAGGCGCGTACTGCTGCGGGGGCGGCGCGGCGTACTGCTGCGGCGGAGGCGCGTAGCGCTGCTGCGGCTGCTGCTGCCGGGGTCCGGCGGGCGGCTGGGGGGCGGGCTGCCGCTGCGGACGGCGCCGCAGCGGGTCCTCGCTCGGGTCGAGGTACTGCACCTGCGTCTGCTCGTTGCGGTCCCGGACGCCCTGGAGCTGGGACTGCCAGGGGTGGTTGGGGTCCCCGGGACCCTGCGGACCGTCCTGGCCCGGCGGTACGGGCGGCATGACCGCGGTCGGATCGGCGCCCTGCCCCGGGGTGCCGGGGCCACCGGGCCCGCCCGTGGCGGGCAGGACGCTGGTCGCCGCGCTCGGGTCGTACGAGCCGGCGCCCGCGCCCGTCGGCAGGACCTGCGTCGGGTCGGCGGCTCCCGGCGCGCCGGGGGCGTCCGGTACGGGCGCGGGGGCCGGGTCGGGCGCGAGGAGCGCGGCCACGCCCAGCGCCGCGTCGACCTGGGCGGGCGTGGAGTGCACTCCCACCCCGTCGGCGACGGTCCGCAGGGCGCGGGCCAGGTTCTCGGCGCTCGGCCGCTCGTCCGGGTTCTTGCGCAGGCACCGCTCGATGACCGTCCACAGCGGCTCGGGCACGGTGGAGGGGCGGCGGGGCTCCTCGCTGAGGTGGCGCTGGAGCACTTCGAGGGCGGTCGAGCCGGCGAACGGCGGCCGTCCCGTGACCAGTTCGTAGAGCAGGATGCCCGCGCCGTAGATGTCGACGGCGGAGGTCTGCGGGCGGCCCTCGGCGGACTCCGGTGCCACGTAGGCGGGCGTCCCGACGAACTCGTGGGTACGGGTCAGGCCGGGGGAGTCGGCGAGGCGCGCGATGCCGAAGTCGGTGAGCATCGGGTGCAGTTGCTCACCGTCGGTCCGCAACAGCACGTTGGCGGGCTTGAGATCGCGGTGGACGACGCCGTCGGCGTGGCTGGCGGCCAGCGCGTCCGCGATCTGGGCGGTCAGCAGGGCCGCGGCGACCGGGCCGAACGGGCCGTTCTCGCGCAGGTAGCGGTGCAGGTCCGGACCGTCGACCAGGTCCATGACGAGCGCGAGCAGATCACCCTCGACGACCAGGTCGCGGGTGCGGACGATATTGGGGTGGGTGAGGCGGAGCAGGACGGAGCGCTCCCGCAGGAAGCGCATCACCACGTCCGGGTCGTTCGCCAGCTCCTCCTTGAGGACCTTGATCGCTACGGTCTCGCCGGGCCGGCCCGCCACGGCCGCCTCGGCTCCCGCGGTCTCGCGCTGGCTGGCGCGCCAGACGGTGCCCGTGGCGCCGCGTCCGAGCGGCTCGTCGAGCAGGTACTTGCTGCCTACCGGCCGCACGTCATGCGCTCCCTGCTGATCGGGGATCTTCTCGTCGTCCCGGGTGCCGGGTCTCCGGCCCACTGTAAACCGGCCGGGACCGGGGTGGTGGCGACGCGGGCCGACGGCTGCCGCCCCGGCACGTGTCCGCCACGGTTCCTCTGCCGTCCCTCATCGTTCCTCCGTCGGTTTCGCCCTCCGTCACACCTCGGTCCGGCCGGTTCCCGGCCGTTCCCGGCCATTCCTGGATGAGCGCGGTTCAAAAAACCGCCCGATGAACATTGACAAAAACCGACAAACACCTGCAATGCATTGCCGAACACCGCACGGTTCGGTCGTCTTCCGACGGGGGTCCGATCGCAATCGGATCACGCTTGGACGGCTCCCGGGCGCCGTTGGCAGGAAAGACGTCTCCGCTGTACGGATGGTTGCCGGTCTGCCCTCTTGTGGAGCGCCCGAGGACATCACAGATGATCCAAAACAGCACTGAAGCCTCGCCCAAGCAGGCACTTTTGCGCCAACAGCGGACCATTCAAGATCACTTGTAGCTGGTCGCCGGGCGTGTTGTCAGTGGCAGGTGCGAAGATGCCCCCAGCACGTGGGGTGTGGAGCGGGGGGACCGCGCCCCGTCCGTGCCGACAAGTACCGGGCGACGCGTCCGTGCGTGGTGGGGGGCATCACAGAGCATGGCCCCCGCTGGGCACCCCGCGCAGAAGGGACCGCTGACGGCGATGCAGATCCGGCTGACCGTCCTCGCGCCGCGCAGCGGCCATGCCGGCACGCGCGCGTGCGACGTGCTCGTCACCGCCCCCGCCGGGACGGCGCTCGCCGCTGTCGCCTCCGGCCTCGCCACGGCCGCCGCCGGGCCCGACGCCTCCGGCGGGGTGGTGCTGTACTCGGGCCGTGAGCGGCTCGACGCCCAGCGGTGCGCCCTCGGCGAGCCCCCGCTGATCGACGGCGCGGTGCTCTCCCTCCAGGTGGCCGGCGAGGACGACGTGCCCGTCGACGACGTGCCGGCCCAGCTCCACGTGGTCGCGGGCCCGGACGCGGGCGGGGTGCACCTGCTGCACGGCGGGCGGGTCAGGATCGGCCGGTCCGCCGACGCCGACGTGCCGCTGGACGATCCGGACGTGTCACGGCTGCACTGCGCGGTGACGGTCGGCGACGACGGCCGCGTCTCCGTGGCGGACCTCGGCTCCACGAACGGGACGACCCTGGAGGGTGCCCGGGTCGGTGAGCGGCCGGTCCGGCTCGCCCCCGGCGCGCTGCTGCGGCTCGGGGAGTCCGCGCTGCGCCTGACGACCGGTGGCCGGCGGCCCGCGCTCCCCACCACGCCGGACGGCGAGGGCCATCTGCGCGTCACGCGTCCCGGCCCGGACGGCTCCGCCGGACCGGACGGCGCGGGGCAGGCCGCGTACGGGACCACGGCCGGAGCCACCGGCCCCGGCGACCCCGTAGCGCCTGGGACGAGCCCCGCCCCGGGCGACGAGGCCGGGCCCTTCGGGCCGGCCGGCCCGAAGGGCGCGACGGGCCGTACGGACGCCCCGCGACGCTCAGGATCCCCGTCCCCGGGGCATGGCCCCGATCACGGCCACGGCCCCCGGCGGGACCACGGGCAGGACGGCTACGGGTACGGGCAGGACTCCGCCGACATGGCACAGGCCTCCCGGACCGCCCACGGCGGCGCCGGTCCCCGGGCGGCCGGCCCGCCGTACGGGGGCTCCGGCACCGACACCCCTACGGTGAGCGTGCGGCACTCGGGCGCGGGCGGCTCCGGCCCGGCCCGGAATCAGGGCCGGATTCAGAGCCAGGGCCAGGGCGAGGGCCGCACGCTCCAGGCCTACGGCCCCAGGCCCTCCAGCCCGATCCCCGGCCGGTCGCCAGGAGCGCAGTACGGCGGCCCGCGCTACGGCAGCCCGCCGGGCGCCCCGCGCGTGCCCGACCCGCGCGGCTCCGACCCGCACACGCACGTGGGCCGTGCGGACGGCGCGGACGGCACCCGGTGGCAGGTGGACGGCGCGCCGGGGGCCGACGGTCCCCGCGCCCACAGCCGTACGGCCGACGCTCCCGCCCCGGGTCTGCCCGGCCCCCGCGCGTCCGACCCGCACGCGTCCCGTACGTCGGGCTCCCATGTGCCCGGACAGCCGACGGCCGGCGACGGCGCTCCCGACTCCCGTACGCCGGACTCCGGCACGTCCGACGCCCGTACGCCCTCCGGCTCCCGTACCGACGTCCGTACGCCCGACGCCCGTACGCCCGGGTCACGGCGGCAGGGCACGCCCGCCCGTGGCACCGAAGTCCCCGCCGCCGTCGCCGCGGAAGCCTCCGGGCGGCGCAGGAGCGGCGGCATAGGCGCCTGGGCCCGGCGGCTGGCCGGCGGGCGCGACGGGGAGACGACACGGTCCGTCCCCGGCCCCCGCGGCGCCGACGGTGCCACCGGCACCGCCCACCGCGCGGACACCTGGCCCGACCCGGCGGAGGTGCTGCTCACCGCGCTCGGCCCCGGCACCCGCCTGTGGGAGCGCGACAGCGACCACCCCGAGGCGCTCGTCGCCCGGCTGGGCACGGCCGACCGCCCCGTCGGCGGCGGCCCGGAGGGAAAGGGCCCGCTGCCCGCCGTGCCGGTCACCGTCGGTTTCCGGGAGGCCGGTTCGCTCGGTCTGGCGGGGCCCAGGGAACGGCTCACGGGGCTCGCCCGGTGGACCGTGGCCCAGCTCGCCGCGCTGCACTCGCCCGCCGACCTGGAGATCGTGCTGATCGGCGCGGACCGGACGCGCGGCGTGGAGGCCAGGTGCCAGGACTGGGGCTGGCTGGGCTGGCTGCCGCACGTACGGCCCGCCCACGGCCAGGACTGCCGGCTGCTGCTCGCCTACGACCGGGACCAGGCCGCCGCCAGGACCGGCGAGCTGACGCGCCGCCTCGACACCGGCCCGCTCGGTCCGAGCTGGGCGTCCGCCGGTCCGGAGGAGATCGCCGAGGCCGCCGCCCGCCACGACGGGCCGCGCACGCTGGTGATCGTGGACGGCGACCCCGGCACGGCCGCGCTGCGCGAGGCGACGGCGCGGCTGGCCGCGGCCGGATCCGCCGCCGGGATCCATCTCCTCTGCCTCGCCGAGACTCCTGCGGCCTCGCCGTCCTCGCCGGTCGCGGCGACCTACGAGGAGGCCTGCGCGGCCTCGCTGCCCTTCCGTGAGTGCGGGGCCGTGGCGCTGCTGAGCGGCGACGTGGCCACGGCGCTGCGGCTGTTGCGCACGGCGGTGGGCCGGCCCGCGGGCCATGGCACGGTCGCCGTCGTGGACGCGGTGTCCCTGGCCTGGGCGGACCGTTTCGGACGGGCGCTGGCGCCGCTGCGCGCGTCCGTCGGCGGCGTCCGGGGCAGACCCGCCGCCGCGCTGCCCCGGACGGCCCGGCTGCTCGACGAGCTGGGCCTGGCGCGGGCGACCCCCGCTTCGCTGATGGCCCGCTGGGCGTCCGCGGCCGACGGGGCCGGCGACTGCACGGCCGTCCTCGGTGCCGGGCCGCACGGCCCGGTGGGGGTCGACCTGACGGAGGAGGGCCCGCATCTGCTGATCGAGGGCCCGACGGGCAGCGGCCGTACGGAACTGCTGCGGTCCGTCGCCGCCTCCCTGGCCGCCGCCGCCCGGCCGGACCGGCTGGCGCTGCTGCTGGTCGACGGTGCCGGGGGCGAACGCGGCGAGGGGCTGGCCGCCGCCACCGAACTGCCGCATGTGACGGACCACCTCGTCGCCTCCGACCCGGTCAGGATGCGCGCCTTCGCCCAGGCCCTGGGGGCCGAGCTGAAGCGGCGCGCCGAGTTGCTGGGGCGACTGGACTTCGCCGAGTGGCACGCCCGGCGGGAGGCGGCGGAGCGCATGTCCGGCCGGCGTCCGCCGAGCGTCACGAGCGCCGAGGGACAGCGGCCTCCCCGGCGGACCGAACCGTACACACCCGAGCCGCGTACGACCGAGCAGCGCGCGGCCGAGCAGCGCGCGGCCGAGCAGCGCGCGGCCGAGCAGCGCGCGGCCGAGCAGCGTGCGGCCGAGCAGCGCGCGGCCGAGCAGCGTGCGGCCGAGCAGCGTGCGGCCGCTTCGCGTACAGCCGAGTCGTTCACGCCGGAGTCGCGCACCGCCGATCCGCGCACCGCCGATCCGCGCACATTCGATCCGCGCCCAGCCGAATCACGTACAGCCGGTCCACGCACAGCCGAATCCCGCGCAGCCGATCCGTACATCGCCGAGTCCCGTACGAACGCCGCCGCTGCCATGGACCGGCCGCGCGCCGGCCACGCTCCCGACCCGCGGTCCGGCTTCGCCCCCCGCTCCGACCTCGACTCCCAGACCCGGGGCACGCTCCGGCTGCGGACCACACCGGCCCGGGCGGACCGGACCGGTTCCGGTGTCCCGCAGCCCGGTGCCCCGCAGCCCGGTGCGTCACGGGAGGGCGCGGGCCAGGCCCGTACGGACCGGACCGGCCGCGCGGACCAGGGCCGGGGCCGCTCCGAGCAGCGTCCCGAGCCGTACCCCCGGTCCGGTGCCGAGTACCGCCCCGAAGCGCGCGCCGAGGGCTCCGGGCGACCGGCGCCCTCCGTCGAGCCCGCCGCCGAACCCGCCGCCGAAGCCGCGGCCCTGCCCCGGCTCGTCGTGCTCGTCGACGACTTCGACGCCCTGGTCGCACCCGCGCTCGGCAGCCCCGGCCGGCCCGCGGCCGGTTCCGTCGTCCGGGCGCTGGAGGCCGTGGCCCGCGACGGCGAGCGGCTCGGCGTGCACCTGGTGGCGACCTCGGCCCGCCCGGACCGTACGGTCGACACGGAACTGGCCCAGAGCGCGCGACTGCGGATCGTGCTGGACATACCCCCGGTCGCGCCCGCGCCGGACGAACCGGCCCCGGGGCGGGGCCGGCTGGGCCATCCCGACGGCCGGGTCACCCCCTTCCAGGGCGGCCGGGTCACCGGCCGCATCCCGCGCACGGCGACGCTGCGGCCCACGGTCGTGGTGCTGGAGTGGGAGCGGATGGGCGACCCGCCGGCCCGCCGACCGGTCAGGGAGCTCGGCAACGGCCCGACGGATCTCGCCCTGCTCGCCAGCGCGCTGGAACGGGCGGCGCGTTCGGTCGAGGCCGTCCCGGTCGCCCCACTGACCTCGGTCCACCTCTGAGAGGCCCCTGGTCCCGCCGATAACACCCCCGGTCAGGACGTATATCCCCGGGCCACATCACGAGCCCATCACGATCAACGACTTGTGGCCCGGAGCGGTATTGCGGCCCCCGGCCCCCCGGCGTAGGACTGTGCCACGGGACGGGAGCAGCGCCGCTACGTCGACGGCCGCGCGGCCGGTCCCGCATGCGTAGATCCGTACGCACACGGGAGAGAACGGGACAGTGATGCGCACAACTCGCGGAGCAGACGCACCTTTGGGTGCCGGCGGAACCGCCGCGCCTGACATACGCACGCACGGCGCACCTCGCGGGTCCGGCCGGTCCGGCCGGTCCGGCACCCGACGGGCCGCCGTGGCCCTCGCCGCCACCGCCGCCCTCGCGCTCTCCGGCTGCGGCGGCGGCTCGGACGACGACAAGGGGGCGAAGGGCTCGGGCGACGGCGCCGAGAAGCCCGCGGTCACGGTCCAGCTGCCCAAGCTGACGGGCGAGACCGTGCAGGTCGCGGCCGTCTGGACCGGTCCGGAACAGGCCAACTTCACCAAGGTCCTCGACGAGTTCGAGAAGCGCACGGGCGCGAAGGTCACCTTCGTCCCCGCCCAGGACCCGATCGTCAACTTCCTCGGTACGAAGATCGCCGGGGGCAGCCCGCCCGATGTGGCGATGCTGCCGCAGGTGGGCGCGATCCAGCAGGCCGTGGCGAAGAAGTGGGCCAAGCCCGCGGGCGCCGAGGCCAAGGCCCAGCTCACCAAGAACTACAGCAAGGGCTGGCAGGACCTGGGCGCGGTCGACGGCACGCAGTACGGCGTGTACTTCAAGGCCGCCAACAAGTCCCTGGTCTGGTACAACACCGCCGCGTTCGACAACGCGGGCGCGTCGGTTCCGAAGACCTGGCAGGAGTTCCTGTCGACCGCCGAGACGATCTCCGCCTCGGGGGTCACCCCCGTCTCGGTCGGCGGCGCGGACGGCTGGACCCTCACCGACTGGTTCGAGAACATCTACCTCTCCCAGGCGGGTCCGGAGAAGTACGACCAGCTCGCCCGGCACGAGATCAAGTGGACCGACCCCTCCGTGAAGGAGGCGCTCACCACACTCGGCCAGCTCTTCGGCAAGCCGAACCTGATCGCCGGCGGCGCGGACGGCGCGCTCCAGACGGAGTTCCCCGCGTCCGTCACCCAGACGTTCACCGGCGGCGACCAGCCGAAGGGGGCGATGGTCTTCGAAGGGGACTTCGTCGGCGTCAACATCGCGGAGACCGACGCGAAGATAGGTGAGGACGCGAAGGTCTTCCCCTTCCCGGCGGTGGGTGCCGACTCGCCGGTCGTGACGGGCGGCGACGCGGCCGTGGCGCTGAAGGACACCAAGGGCGCGCAGGCGCTGCTGACGTTCCTGGCCTCCACGGACGCGGCTCACATCTGGGCCGAGGCGGGCGGCTTCGTCTCGCCGAACAAGTCCCTGGACACCGCCGCGTACCCGAACGACGTCCAGCGCGACATCGCCAAGGCGCTGATCGCCGCGGGCGACGACTTCCGCTTCGACATGTCGGACCAGATGCCGCAGTCGTTCGGCGGCACGCCCGGCAAGGGTGAGTGGAAGGCGCTCCAGGACTTCCTGAAGAACCCGAAGGACGTGGCGGGCGCCCAGCGGCAGCTGGAGTCGGCCGCGGCCAAGGCGTACCAGAGCTGACGGCGATGAAATCGACGGCCACGGGGGGCGCCGCCGCGCCGGTGCCCCCCGCCCCCGCCCCCGCTCCGGACCGGGACACGCCCCCGAACGCGCGCAAGAGCGTGACGGGTACGCGGAAACTGATCGCCGCCGGCTTCCTGCTGCCCGCCCTGGTGCTGCTGGGCGCGCTCGTGGTCTACCCGATCGGGTACTCGGTCTACCGGTCCTTCTTCGACAAGTCGGGGGACTCCTTCGCCGGGCTCGGCAACTACGTCGAGATCTTCACCGACGACACCATCCTCACGGCGGTGCGGAACAACGCGATCTGGGTCGTGGTGGCGCCCACCGTCGCCACCGCGCTCGGCCTGATCTTCGCCGTCCTCACCGAACGGGTCCGCTGGGGCACGGCGTTCAAGCTGGTCGTCTTCATGCCCATGGCGATCTCGATGCTCGCCGCGGGCATCATCTTCCGCCTGGTGTACGAGCAGGACCCGAACCGGGGCGTCGCCAACGCGGTCTGGGTGGGCGTGCACGACACGTTCAACGAGTCGGCCGGCTTCCCCAAGGCCCGTCCCCTGCCGGTGCATCCGCTGAAACCGGGCGGCGGCGGCTCGTTCGTCACCAAGGAGCCCGTACGCGCGGGCACACCGGCCCAGTTGCCGCTGGTGGGCGTCGCTCCGGCGAAGATGCCGTCGGACGCGCGGCCGGCCGCCGCGGCGAAGCCGGCCGACGGCGAGGTCACGGGCACGGCCTGGCTGGACTTCACCCGGGGCGGCGGCGGCAGACCCAATGTCGTCGACCCCGAGGAACTGGGCCTCAAGGGCATCAAGGTGGAGGCCGTCAAGGACGGCAAGGTGGTGGCCTCGGCGACCGCGGCGGCCGACGGAACGTTCAGCCTGCCGGCGGCGGCCGACGGGGCACAGCTGCGGCTGCCTGCGACGAACTTCCGGGAGCCGTACAACGGCGTGGACTGGCTCGGCCCGACGTTCGTCACCCCCGCCATCATCGGCAGTTACGTGTGGATGTGGGCCGGCTTCGCGATGGTGCTGATCGCGGCCGGTCTGGCGGGTGTGCCGCGCGAGCTCATGGAAGCCGCCCGGGTGGACGGTGCCAACGAGTGGCAGGTCTTCCGCCGGGTGACCGTTCCCCTGCTGGCGCCGGTGCTCGCGGTCGTGATGGTCACGCTGATGATCAATGTGCTCAAGATCTTCGACCTGGTCTTCATCATCGCGCCGGGCTCGTCCCAGGACGACGCGAACGTGCTGGCGCTCCAGCTCTACCGCTCGTCGTTCGGCACGGACGCGGACCTGGGGGTCGGCAGCGCGATCGCCGTCCTGCTGCTCCTGCTGGTGATCCCGGTGATGTTGTTCAACGTGCGGCGCATGCGAAGGGAGACCCGCCGATGAGCACGGACGTGTACGACGGTGGGGTCCCGGCGGGATCCGGGAAGGGCGGCGCGGACGCCTCGACGGGTGACGCGTCCTCGAAGGGAACGGCGTCCGCGCCGGGGGCCGGGCCGGGAGCCGGACCGGGGGCCCGGCCGTCCCTCGGCAGCCGTCTCGTGGCGAGCGCGAGCGGCGGGGCGCTGCGGATCTTCCTGATCCTGGTCGCGCTGTTCTGGCTGATGCCGACGATCGGCCTGCTGCTGTCCTCGCTGCGCGACTCCTCCGACATCGCGGCGAGCGGCTGGTGGGAGATCTTCATCGCGCCCGCCCAGCTCACCACGGAGAACTACGCGCGGCTCCTGGACAACGAGGTCATCACCGGCTCCCTGCTCTCCTCGGTCACGATCACCGTCCCGGCGACGGTCCTGGTCGTGGTGATCGGCTCGCTCGCCGGTTACGCCTTCGCCTGGATGGACTTCCCCGGCCGCGACTGGTGGTTCCTGGTGGTGGTGGGGCTGCTGGTGGTGCCGGTGCAGGTGGCGCTGGTGCCGGTGTCGAAGCTGTTCGGTGCCATCGGCATCTTCGAGACGACCTTCGGCGTGGTCCTCTTCCACGTCGCCTTCGGCCTGCCCTTCGCGATCTTCCTGCTGCGGAACTTCTTCGCGGAGATCCCGAGGGAGCTGCTGGAGGCGGCGCGGCTCGACGGCGCGGGCGAGATCCGGCTGTTCACGCGGGTGGTGCTGCCGCTCGGCGGACCCGCGATCGCCTCGCTGGGGATCTTCCAGTTCCTGTGGGTCTGGAACGACATGCTGGTCGCGCTGATCTTCGCGGACTCCAAGAGCCCGCCGATCACCGTGGCGCTCCAGCAGCAGGTGCGGCAGTTCGGCAACAACATCGACGTCATGGCGCCGGGCGCCTTCGTGTCGATGGTGATTCCCCTGGTCGTGTTCTTCGCGTTCCAGCGCCAGTTCGTGACGGGAGTGATGGCGGGAGCCGTCAAGTAGCGCCGCGCCACGGACGCGCGAAGGGGGCCGGCCCACGGGACTGATGTCCACGGGCCGGCCCTCTCTCCGTACTCAATCGCGCGTGAGCGCCGCGACGGCCGAGGCCGCCAGATCGTCCAGGTACCCCTGGGGCAGGCCGGACCGCACCACCACCAGCCGCCAGTAGAGCGGACCGATCATCAGGTCCAGCGCCCGGTCCGCGTCCGTGTCCGCGGGCAACTCCCCCCGCTCGACCGCCTCGCGGACGATCACCGCGGCGATGCCCCGCTGCCCGTCCAGCAGCGCCGCCTTGATCGCCTCGGAGATCTCCGGCTGCCGGGCCGCCTCCACCAGCAGGTCCGGGATGACCTGCGAGGCCACCGGGTGACGCAGCGCGTGCGCGGCCACCTCGAGCAGGGCGCGCACATCGCCGTACAGCGAACCGGTGGCGGGGGCGGGCAGCCCCTGCGCGGCGAAGGCGGAGACCAGGTCGAGTACGAGCGCCAGCTTGGACTTCCAGCGCCGGTAGACGGCGGTCTTGCCGACCCCGGCCCGGCGCGCGATGCCCTCGATGGACATCCGGGCGAAGCCGACCGCGGCCAGTTCCTCGAAGACGGCGGCCCGGATGGCGTCGGTCACGTCCTCCCGGAGAACGGCCGCCCCGGCGGGGGTACGGCGCGGGGTGCGTGAACCCGGCGTACGGGAGCCGCCCGGCGTGCGGGAAGCGCCGGGCGTGCGGGAATCGCCGGGCGTGCGCTTGCGCGACGCCTCGTTCGTACGGGCCCCCCGCGCGCCTCCGGCTCCGGCTCCCGTCCCAGGCGCGGCGGGCGCGGCGGGCGCGGCCGTCTCGCGGTCGGTGCCGCGCACGTTGTCACGCGAGTTCTCGCCGTCAGTGCTCATCGCCCCGAGCATAGCGGACATCCACGTGACGACGAGACGGTTGCGTTGCGACGCTCTGCGTCCTACCTTTGGCGTTGCGACGATACGGAGCCGTCCCGTCGTCGAGCCGCTCCCGCCCCCTCCGCGAAAGCGATCCGCCGTGAGCCAGACAGCCGCACCGTCCCCACCGTCCTCAGCGCCCCCACCGGCTTCCAAGGCCCCGGAGACCGTCACCGGGCCCGCCGCCACCGAGGACCTGAGCGCCCTCGCCGCTCGGCACGGACTCACCGTGAGCGGCGCCCGCCCCTCGGTGCCCGCCTATGTCCGCCGGCTCTGGTCGCGGCGTCACTTCATCACCGCGTTCGCCACCGCTCGGCTGACCGCCCAGTACAGCCAGGCGAAGCTGGGCCAGGTCTGGCAGCTGATGACCCCGCTGCTGAACGCGACGGTCTACTACTTCATCTTCGGCCTGCTCCTGGACACAAAGAACGGCGTGCCGGACTTCGTGCCGTTCCTGGTCACGGGCGTCTTCATCTGGACGTACACCTCCAACTCGGTCACCGCGGGCACCCGCGCGATCTCCGGCAACCTCGGCCTCGTCCGGGCGCTGCACTTCCCGCGCGCCGCACTGCCCATCGCCCTGGCCCTGCAACAGCTCCAGCAACTGCTGTTCTCGATGGGCGCGCTGGTGGTGATCCTGTTCTGCTTCGGCGTACATCCGGAGTTCAGCTGGCTGCTCGCCCTGCCCGCCCTGGCCCTCCAGTCGCTGTTCAACACCGGGCTGTCGATGGTCTTCGCCCGGCTGGCCGCGAAGACCCCGGACATCTCCCAGCTGATGCCGTTCGTCCTGCGTACCTGGATGTACGTGTCGGGCGTCATGTGGAGCCTCGACAAGCTCGCGGGCAGCGACCGGCTGCCGCACGCGGTGGTCACGGCCCTCCAGTACAACCCGGCCGCCGTCTACATCGACCTGATGCGCTTCGCGCTCATCGACAGCTTCACCGGCGCCCAGCTCCCGCCGCACGTCTGGGCGGTCGCGCTCGGCTGGGCGGTGCTCGTCGGGGTCGGCGGGTTCCTGTTCTTCTGGAAGGCGGAGGAGGAGTACGGACGTGGCTGAGCACAGGACGGACAGCACCGAACGCGGGACGGACACGACTGGGCGCGGTACGGACACGGCCGAACGCACGGGCACGGCCGATCCCGTCCCCACCGTCGTCGTCGACGGTGTCCACATCACCTACACCGTCCATGGCTCCCGGGGCGGCAAGGGCAGCGCCACCTCCGCGCTCAGCCGGATCGTCTCGCGGCGGCGCGCCGTCCCCGGGGCGCGCCGGGTGCACGCGGTACGCGGCGTGAGCTTCGCCGCGTACAAGGGCGAGGCGATCGGACTGATCGGCTCCAACGGCTCCGGCAAGTCGACTCTTCTCAAGGCGATCGCGGGGCTCCTGCCCCCGACGGAGGGCAAGGTCTTCACCCGGGGCCAGCCCTCGCTCCTCGGTGTCAACGCGGCCCTGATGAACGACCTGACCGGTGAGCGCAACGTCATCCTGGGCGGACTGGCGACGGGCATGACGCGGGAGCAGGTCCGCGACCGCTACGCGGAGATCGTCGACTTCTCCGGCATCAACGAGAAGGGGGACTTCATCACGCTGCCGATGCGGACGTACTCCTCCGGTATGGCCGCCCGGCTGCGCTTCTCGATCGCGGCCGCCAAGAGCCATGACGTCCTGCTGATCGACGAGGCGCTGTCCACCGGTGACGCGAGGTTCCAGCGCCGCAGCAAGGAACGGATCGCCGCGCTGCGCGAGGAGGCCGGCACCGTCTTCCTCGTCAGCCACAGCAACAAGTCGATCCTCGAGACCTGTGACCGGGCGCTGTGGCTGGAGTCGGGCACGCTGCGGATGGACGGCCCGGCGCGGGAGGTCGTCGCCGCGTACGAGCGCTTCACGGGCGGCAGGAAGAAGTAGCGCCCCGGCACCGACCGCGCGAGGGCGTCCGAAGGGAGTGGGAGGGGCGGCCGGCTCACCGTACGAGCCGGCCGCCCCTCCCTCGTCCGCCGCCGGTCAGCGGTGCGTGCGCAGCAGCGTCCGCATCGTGCGCATCGCCACCGACAGGTTCGCCAGGTCGAACGAGTCCGAGCCCTGGATCTCCTCCAGCGTGGCCCGCGAACGGCCCAGGATCGCCGCGTTCTTCCGCTCCCACGCCGCGAACCGCTCCTCCGGCGTCGCGTTCCCGTCGCCCACGGTCAGGACGTCCGAGGTCAGCCCGGCGTGCGCCGCGTACAGGTCCTCCCGGATCGAGGCCCGGGCCATCGACTGCCAGCGGTCGGCGCGCGGCAGCTCGATGATCCGGTCCATCAGCTTGCTGATCCTCAGCCGGTCACCGAGGTCGTAGTACACCTCGGCGACGGACAGCGGGTCCGCCCCCGTACGGTCCGCGATGGCGACGATGTCCAGCGCCGGGAAGACGGACGAGAACCCGGCCACCCGCGTGGCGAGCTCCTCCGGGACGCCCGCCTCCGTCAGCTCCGCCCGGATCCGCTCGTACCACTCGAGCTCGGGGCCGCGCAGCAGCGTGGGCAGCTTGTCCCAGACCCGCTCCACGCCCGCCGAGAAGAACTCGATGGTCTCCGCGATCTGCAGCGGCTGCGGCCTGTTGCCGAGGAGCCAGCGCGTGCCGCGCTCGACCAGCCGGCGCGAGTGCAGCCTGATCCTGGTCTGGACGTCGGCCGGGACCCGGTTGTCCAGCGCCTCCACCGCGTCCCAGACGGCACCCAGACCGAAGATCTCCCGGCCCACGGTCTGCGCCCGGACGATCTCCTCGACCGACGCTCCGGTCTCCTCGCGCAGCCGGTGCAGGAAGGTCGTACCGCCCGTGTTCACCGTGTCGTTGACCAGGACCGTCGTCACGATCTCGCGGCGCAGCGCGTGCTGGTCGATCCGCTCGGGGTACTGCTCCCGCAGCTCCTCGGGGAAGTACGCGTGCAGCAGCTTGCGCAGGTAGGGGTCGTCGGGGAGGTCCGTGCCGATCAGCTCGTCCGCCACCGTGATCTTGGTGTACGCGAACAGGACGGCCAGCTCGGGCTGCGAGAGGCCCTTCCCCGCGTTCAGCAGCTCGCGGATCTGCCGGTCGGTCGGCAGGAACTCCAGTCCCCGGTCCAGGTGGCCGTCCCGCTCCAGCCTGCGCATGAAGCGCTGGTGCGCGTGGAGGAGCGAGGGTGCCTGGGAGACGGCGTTGGCGAGCGCGGTGTTCTGCGCGTAGTTGTTGCGCAGGACCAGCCGGCCGACCTCGTCGGTCATCCGGGCGAGCAGCTTGTTGCGCTGCTTGACCGTCAGATCGCCCTCCGTGACCAGGCCGTTGAGCAGGATCTTGATGTTCACCTCGTGGTCGGAGGTGTCCACGCCGGCGCTGTTGTCGATGGCGTCGGTGTTCACCTTGCCGCCGGAGCCGCCGGCCCCGCGCCGGGCGAACTCGATCCGGCCGAGCTGGGTCAGCCCCAGGTTGCCGCCCTCGCCGACGACCTTGGCGCGCAGGTCCTCGCCGTTGACGCGGATCGCGTCGTTGGCCTTGTCGCCGACGTCGGCGTGCGTCTCCGTGGACGCCTTGACGTACGTACCGATCCCGCCGTTCCACAGCAGGTCCACCGGCGCCTGGAGGATGGCCTTCATCAGCTCCGCCGGCGTCAGCTTGGTGACGCCCGCCGGAATGCCGAGCGCCTGGCGCACCTGCGCGTTGACCGGGATGGACTTGGCGGTACGGGGGTGGATGCCGCCGCCCTGCGAGAGCAGCGAGGTGTCGTAGTCGGCCCAGGAGGAACGCGGCAGCGCGAACATGCGGCGCCGCTCGGCGTACGAGGTGGCCGCGTCCGGGCGCGGGTCGAGGAAGATGTGCCGGTGGTCGAAGGCCGCGACCAGCCGGATGTGCTCGGAGAGCAGCATGCCGTTGCCGAACACGTCACCGGACATGTCGCCCACGCCGACGACCGTGAAGTCCTGGGTCTGGGTGTCGTGGCCCAGCTCCCTGAAGTGCCGCTTGACGGACTCCCAGGCGCCCCGGGCCGTGATGCCCATGCCCTTGTGGTCGTAGCCGGCGCTGCCGCCGGAGGCGAAGGCGTCGCCCAGCCAGAAGCCGTAACCGACCGCGACCTCGTTGGCGATGTCGGAGAAGCTCGCGGTGCCCTTGTCGGCCGCGACGACCAGGTACGTGTCGTCCTCGTCGTGCCGCACCACGTCGGCGGGCGGCACGACCTCGCCCCCGACCATGTTGTCGGTGATGTCGAGCAGCGCCGAGATGAACATCTTGTACGCGGCGATGCCCTCGGCGAGCCAGGCGTCCCGGTCGGCGGCCGGGTCGGGCAGTTGCTTGGCGACGAAGCCGCCCTTGGCGCCGACCGGCACGATCACGGTGTTCTTCACCATCTGTGCCTTGACCAGGCCGAGGATCTCCGTACGGAAGTCCTCCCGCCGGTCCGACCAGCGCAGGCCGCCGCGGGCGACCTTGCCGAACCGCAGGTGGACGCCCTCCACCCGCGGGGAGTACACCCAGATCTCGTACGCGGGCCGGGGCGCGGGCAGATCGGGGATGGCCTGCGGGTCGAACTTCATCGACACGTAGCCGTGGTGCTCGCCGCTGCCCGCCCGCTGGAAGAAGTTGGTGCGCAGGGTGGCCTTGATGAGGGTGAGGAACGACCGCAGGATCCGGTCCTCGTCCAGGCTCGCGACCTGGTCCAGGGCCCCGTCCAGCTCCTCCAGCATGGCCTCGGTCAGCTCCGTGCCGGCGCGCTGCCGGCCCGGCGACATCCTGGCCTCGAACAGCGAGACCAGCAGCCGGGTGGTGTGGACGTTGTTCCGGAGGGTGTCCTCCATGTAGTCCTGGCTGAACGTCGAGCCGGACTGGCGCAGGTACTTGGCGTACGCGCGCAGCACCATCGCCTGGCGCCAGGTCAGCCCGGCGCGCAGGACGAGGGAGTTGAAGCCGTCGTTCTCCGCGGCCCCGGTCCAGACGGCGGTGAACGCATCCTGGAAGCGCTCGCGGTCGTCGTCCGTCAGGTAGTCGCCCCCGGACGACCCGCTGCCGGGGGGCATCCGCAGCCCGAAGTCGTAGATCCAGGCGTGCGTACGGTCCGAGCAGCGCAGTTCGTACGGACGCTCGTCGACGACCTCGACGCCGAGGCGCTGGAGCACGGGCAGCACGGCGGACAGCGAGACCTGCTCGCCCGTGCGGTAGATCTTGAAGCGGCGCACGCCGGGACCGGCGTCGACCGGCTCGTACAGGGAGAGCGAGAAGTCCTCGCCCTCCTCGTTGAGCTTCTCCAGGTGGGCGAGGTCGGCGACCGCCGCGCGCGGGGAGTGGTCCGCCTTGTACCCCTCGGGGAAGGCGTTGCCGTAGCGGCGCAGCAGTTCGGCGGCCCGCTCCTCACCGCATTCGGCGTTCAGCGCCTCGCCGAAGGCGTCGGCCCAGGAGCGCGCGGCCGCCACCAGCCGGGCCTCGATGCGGTCCGCGTCGGCGTCCGTGAGCGTGGCCAGCTCGGTGCCACGCGGTACCCGGATCACGAAGTGGAGCCGGGAGAGAATCGATTCTGTGTTCCAGGCGGTGAAGTCGACGCTCGTGCCGCCGAGTTCCTCCTTGAGGATGTCGACCAGCCGCAGCCGGACCGCGGTCGTGTAGCGGTCGCGCGGCAGGTAGACGAGGGCGGAGTAGTAGCGCCCGTACTCGTCCTGGCGCAGGTAGAGCCGCAGCCTGCGGCGCTCCTGGAGGTAGAGCACGCTGGTGGCGATCGAGCGGAGCCGGTCGACGGGCGTCTGGAACAGCTCGTCGCGCGGGTAGGTCTCCAGGATCTGGAGCAGGTCGCGGCCGTCGTGGCTGTTGGGCGAGAAGCCCGCGCCCTCCAGCACCTCGGCGACCTTGCGCCGGATGACCGGCACCCGGCGGACGGACTCGGTGTACGCGGCCGAGGAGAACAGCCCGAGGAACCGCCGTTCCCCGACGACGTTGCCCTTCTCGTCGAACTTCTTCACCCCGACGTAGTCGAGGTAGCTGGGCCGGTGGACGGTGGCGCGGCTGTTGGCCTTGGTGAGGATGAGGAGCTTGTGCTCCCGGGCCTTGGCGCGGGCGTCGGCGGGCAGCCGGCTGAACGACGGGCTGACCGGGTGGTCCTCGTCCTCGTCGTGCTTGGGGTCGGAGCGCAGGACGCCGAGGCCGGTGCCGGGCACGGCGGCCAGCACATCGCCGTCCGTCAGCTCGTACTCGCGGTAACCGAGGAAGGTGAAGTGGTCCGCCGCGAGCCAGCGCAGCAGTTCGCGGGCCTCGTAGACCTCCTGCTCGCGCAGGTCGTCGGCGATCGGCTCGGCGGGCAGCTCGTCGGCGATGCGCAGCGCCGCCCCGCGCATCTTCTCCCAGTCCTCGACGGTCTCGCGGACGTCGGACAGGACGCGCAGCAGGTCGGAGGTCATCTGCTGGAGATCGCCGCGGTCGCTCTCGCGGTCGATCTCGACATGGATCCAGGACTCGGTGAGCGCGTCGTGCGGACGCGGCGGGGCCCCGTCCGCGCCGTTCCCCTTGTCGCTGTCGGCCTTGGCCCTCTTGCCGCCCTTGCCGGCCTTGCCGCCTTTGCCGTCCCCGCCGGCCTCACCCGTGCGCACGGCCTCGCCGGTGCGCCGGGCCTCGCCGCCGGGAAGCACCTCGATCAGCTTGCCCGTGACGTCCCGGCGCACGACGACCTGCGGGTGGATCACGACATGGATGCCCCGGCCCTGGCGGGAGAGCTCATTGGTGACGGAGTCCACGAGGAACGGCATGTCGTCGGTGACGACCTCGACCACCGTGTGGCTGCACGTCCAGCCGTTCTCCTCGACGGTCGGGGTGTGCACCCGGACGTTCGCCGTGCCCTGCGGGCGGTGCGCCGCCAGCCGGTGATGGGACTGCGCCGCACCGAAGACGTCCACGGGGTCGCGGCCGACCAGGTCCTCGGGGGCGGTGTGCAGGTAGTAGCGCTGGAGGTACGCCAGAAGGGTGTCGGTGTCCTGACCGGGCGCGCCGCCCGTGTGGCCGGAACCGGCGGGCCCGGCCGTGGCGGCCCGGTCCGCCCGAGAGACTCCCCCTGGTCCCCCGGTTCCCCCCACAGGACTGTTCTCAGCGACCCGGGCCGCCTGTTCGAGCAGCTCGGCCTTGGCTTCGTCCAGCTTGGTCTGCATGTCCTCTGGCTCCTGTCGCGCGCCATTGCGTGACGTAGGTGAAGGAAGCGACACAACGCCACGACGCGGGTTCTCCGCTCGGATTCGACGTTAGGCCGCGATGAGCGATTCCCGGGGCCTTATTGGCCAATTTTGACAGCCTGCCCAGGTCATGGCCCCGTATTTCCGGCCGTCGGGGTCCCGGAACGCCGGACCGGTCGACGAGGGCCGAAGAGACGGGTCCATGGGGATCAGCGATCGCCCGGCGGCGGCGGTGGCGCTCCGGGCGCAGGCCGGGGGCTCCGCTGCCCCCACGGCGTATCGCGCTGATCACGGGGCCAGGCTATCTCTCCGGTCCGGGGGCCCGACATGACCCGTACGGGTGCGGGAACCCGCCGTTCCGTTGGGCGCGCTGGCCAGTACGCCCGTGCGACATGTGTCCGGCACACGCTCGGGTGTGACCAACCTCTCGCAGATGGGCGGGGTCAGGACGAGACTGGTCGGCAGGAGGACGGACCGCCCCGCCCTGCCACACTTCATGTCCCGACACACATCCACTCACCGCGACACATGTACTCACCGCACTCCTCACCGGGAGCCGTCATGGCAGCCAAGGTCCTGATCGTCACCGGCGACGCCGCCGAATCCCTCGAAGTCCTCTACCCCTACCAGCGGCTGCGCGAGGAGGGGTACGAGGTCCATGTCGCGGCTCCGTCCCGCAAGAAGCTCCAGTTCGTGGTCCACGACTTCGAGCCGGGCTTCGACACGTACACCGAGAAGCCGGGCTACACCCTCCCCGCCGACCTGGCCTTCGCGGAGGTCGAACCGGCGCAGTACGCGGCCGTCGTCATCCCGGGCGGCCGCGCCCCCGAATACCTCCGGGCCGACCCGGAGCTCCGCAAGATCCTCAAGTCCTTCTTCGACGCCGACAAACCGGTCGCCCAGATCTGCCACGGTCCGCTCCTGACCGCCGCGGTCGGAGAACTGGCCGGCCGCCGCGTCACGGCCTACCCGGCCCTTGAGATCGACATGCAGTCGGCGGGCGCCACCTACCAGGACGCCGAAGCGGTGGTCGACGGCACCCTGGTCTCCTCCCGCGCCTGGCCGGACCACCCCGCGTGGATGCGCGAATTCCTGAAGGTCCTCCGGCGGAAGGCCCCGCTGACCCAGCCCTGATTCCTGAGCGGCGGGATTCCCGAGCGGCGGGGCCGTCGGCGCCGGCCCCGCGCCTCAGGGGTCCTTTCACTATGCCCGTCCGGGTCGCACGCTCATAGTGAAAGGACCCCTCAGCCCACCAGCCCCCGCGCCATGTCCACCGCCTCCCCCAGCGTGTCCACCACCGGCACCCCCACCGCTTCCAGGCTCTTCCGGCTGTGCGAACCCCCCGTGTAGAGCACCGCCCGCGCCCCCACGTGCGCCGCAGCCACCGCGTCGTCGACCGCGTCGCCGATCACCACGGTCCGCTCGGCGGATATCGCGCCCCCCGCCGCCAGCGCGGCCAGATGGCGCTCCATGTGCTCCGCCTTGGTGCCCCCGGACGGCCCCGTTCGCCCGTCGACCCGGACGAAGTGCTCCTCGATCCCGTACCCCCGCACGACCGGCACCAGTTCCTCGTGCCCGTACATGCTCAGCAGCGACTGACTGCCGCCGTCCAGCCGCCACCGCGCCAGCAGCTCCCGGACCCCCGCCGTCAGTCCGCACACCGTCCGCCGCGCGATGTAGTGCCGGTGGAAGCACTCGTCCATGACGGCCCACTCGGCGTCCGTCGGCAGCCGCCCCATCAGCCGCTCGTAGAAGACGGGCACCGGTACGCAGTACAGCTCGCGGTACCGGTCGAGGGTGATCGGCTCCAGGCCCATCTCCGCGAACGCCGCGTTCGTCGCGCCGATGACGGCCTGGATGTCATCGAGAATCGTGCCGTTCCAGTCCCAGACCAGATGCGTGCTCTGCTTCCCCATGCCGAAAACCGTACCGGCAGGGTCCGACAACGCCCCGGCCGAGCGCTCCGAACGCCGCACACGGCGGGACCGCCGCCGCGTCGACGCGCCGCCCCCGAGGGCCGGAGCGGGCGGGGGCCGGAGCGGGCGGGGCCGGGCCCGCTCCGGCCGTCAGCCGATCAGCCCCGGAATCTCCTGCACCCCGTACCAGAGCAGCTCGTGGTCCTCCGCTCCGTCCACCGTGAACCGCGCGTCGTCGTCCCCGTGGTCCGCCGCGCCCAGCGCGGCCGCCGCGGCGGCGACGTCCGCCTCCGCCTCGTCCGAGTCGACGTGCACCGCGGCCGCCTTCGACAGGGCGACGGGGGACGCGATCCGCACCTCGCCGAGGCCCGCGCCGTCCGGGTCCCCCGGCCCCCGGTCGGGGTCCGCGACCGCCTCGCGGTCCGGCACGTCCGCGGCGACGACCACCCGGCGGCGCCCGGTACCGGGGTCGGCCGCGAGCAGCCGCAGCGACGCGGCGGCCGCCCGGTTCAGCGCCGCGTACTCCAGCTCCTCGATGTCGTCGGAGACGTACCACTCCCGCAGCCCGGGGGTCACGGCGTACGCGGTCAGCGGGCCCGGTCCCAGCTCCCCCGCCGTGTGCGCCTCCGCGAGACGGGACAGGGTCAGGGGAACGTAGACGCGCATGATCAAGCCACTTTCGTCGTCCGGAAGAGCATCTAAGGATACGTCCGGGGTGTCCCTCTTCGGAGTGACGCTCCACCGCCCTCGGACGTCCACCCCGTACCGCCCTCCGCCGGCGCATCGCACCGCTCCCGGCCTGGACACGGGCCCCCGTTCACCCGGATAGGTGACCTCACGGCAGCCCGGCCGCACCGGGCGCGGCCCTTGCGACCGCCCGTCGGCACACCGTAAAAGATGCCCCACCACAAGTTACTGCCCGGTATCGCTGCCGGGTCGGCAGAACGGGGGCGATCTGCATGAGCACGACCGATTCCACCACTCCCCGCGACACCACGAGAGACCGCGCGGCGGCCAGGACCATCGCCGGTACGAGTACGACGGCACCCGGCGGCGCACCCGGCACAGCACCGCGTCCGCTCTCCACCCGGCCGGCCGGGCCACGGGCCGCCGTCGCCCGGCCGGCGACCGGGCCACGCGCCACCGCCACCGCCACCGCCAGGCCGCCCGGCCGCCGCGACCAGCGCGGGCCCGGCACCGTACGGCCGCGGCGGCGCCCGCACGGACCACCGCCGCACGAGCTCTTCGCCGAGCGCCTGCTGGCCGTCCTCAGCGGCCTGCGCCCCGTCCACTGGATGCTCGGCCAGACCATCGGCTCGGCGTACGAACAACTCGTCCGGCTCGCTCCCGGCACCCCGCTCAGGGCCCGCGGCGCGGTGCCCGTGATCCGTACCTGCCGGGGCTTCCAGCCCCGGCCCGGCGTGATCGAGGCCGCTGCCAGCGTCGCGGCGGGCGAACAGGTCCGCGCCATGGCGTTCCGGCTGGAGCGGGGCACCGATCTGCGCTGGCGCTGCGCCGCCGTCGAGCTGGGCGGCGACCGCGTTCCGGCCCGCGCCGACGCCTGACCGCCCGCGCCGAGCGGGCCCGCGGCAGGCGGCAGGCGGCAGGCGGCACCGCACGCGTACGGGCCGGGACCCGCGCATCCCACGCGCGTCCCGGCCCGCACCCGAACCACCGGCCCGTACCCGGACCGGATGGCACTTCAACCGGACGGCGTCAAACGACGACAAGACCCGGTGACACGACCGACGACAGGACGGAAGAAGGACGGATGACACGACGGATGTCGGACATCCCGGGCCCGCCCCCGGCCGTAGCGGACCTACTTCTTACGGCGCCGCCCACCGCTCGCGCCCTTCTGCGCCTTGCGCCGCTCCGCACGCGTCATCCCGTCCGACGAGGACCGCGCGGGCCCCTCCGCGCTCTGGAAGTCGCCCTCGACGACACCGCCCTCACCGTCCACCGTGGGAGCGGAGAAGTGCAGCCGGTCCGGCCGCTGCGGGGCGTCCAGTCCCTTGGCGCGGATCTCCGGCCGGGCAGCGGCACCCGCCGGCACCGCGTCCTCCTTGGCGAGCGACGGGCGCTCGGCCTCGTCCTGCACCAGGACCTCCTCGACCTGCTGCTCGACCTGGACCTCCAGGTTGAACAGGTAGCCGACGGACTCCTCCTTGATGCCCTCCATCATGGCGTTGAACATGTCGAAGCCCTCGCGCTGGTACTCGACCAGCGGGTCCTTCTGCGCCATGGCGCGCAGGCCGATGCCCTCCTGGAGGTAGTCCATCTCGTAGAGGTGCTCGCGCCACTTGCGGTCCAGGACGGACAGCACGACCCGGCGCTCCAGCTCGCGCATGATGTCCGAGCCGAGCTGCTTCTCGCGCTCCTCGTACTGCTCGTGGATGTCGTCCTTGACGGACTCGGCGATGAACTCGGCGGTGATGCCCGCCCGGTCGCCGGTCGCCTCCTCCAGGTCCTCGACGGTGACCTTCACCGGGTAGAGCTGCTTGAACGCGCCCCACAGCCGGTCCAGGTCCCACTCCTCGGCGAAGCCCTCGACGGTCTCGGCCTGGATGTACGCGTCGATCGTGTCGTCCATGAAGTGACGCACCTGCTCGTGCAGGTCCTCGCCCTCCAGCACACGCCGGCGCTCGCCGTAGATGACCTCACGCTGGCGGTTGAGGACCTCGTCGTACTTCAGGACGTTCTTACGGGTCTCGAAGTTCTGCTGCTCGACCTGAGACTGGGCGGAGGCGATGGCGCGCGTCACCATCTTGTTCTCGATCGGGACGTCGTCCGGCACGTTCGCCATGGACATCACGCGCTCGACCATCTGCGCCTTGAACAGCCGCATCAGGTCGTCACCGAGCGACAGGTAGAAGCGGGACTCGCCCGGGTCGCCCTGACGCCCGGAGCGGCCGCGCAGCTGGTTGTCGATACGGCGCGACTCATGCCGCTCGGTGCCCAGGACGTAGAGCCCGCCGAGGGCCTTGACCTCCTCGAACTCCGCCTTGACCGCCTGCTCGGCCTTCTCCAGCGCGGCGGGCAGGGCGGCGGCCCACTCCTCCGCGTGCTCGACGGGGTCCAGGCCGCGCTGGCGCAGCTCCGCCTCCGCCAGGTCGTCCGGGTTGCCGCCGAGCTTGATGTCCGTACCGCGTCCGGCCATGTTCGTGGCGACCGTGACGGCGCCCTTGCGGCCGGCCTGGGCGACGATCGTCGCCTCCCGGTCGTGCTGCTTGGCGTTGAGCACCTCGTGCTGCACACCGCGCTTGTTGAGCTGCTGCGAGAGGTACTCGGACTTCTCGACCGAGGTCGTGCCGACCAGGATCGGCTGGCCCTTCTCGTGCTTCTCCACGATGTCGTCCACGACCGCCGCGAACTTGGCGACCTCGGTCCGGTAGATCAGGTCGGACTGGTCCATGCGCACCATGGGCCGGTTCGTCGGGATCGGCACGACGCCCAGCTTGTAGATCTGGTGGAACTCGGCGGCCTCCGTCATGGCCGTACCGGTCATGCCGGAGAGCTTGCCGTAGAGGCGGAAGAAGTTCTGGAGGGTGATCGTGGCGAGGGTCTGGTTCTCGTCCTTGATGTCCACCCCTTCCTTCGCCTCGATCGCCTGGTGCATGCCCTCGTTGTAGCGGCGGCCGGCGAGGATACGGCCGGTGTGCTCGTCGACGATCATGACTTCGCCGTCGATGACGACGTAGTCCTTGTCCTTCTTGAACAGTTCCTTGGCCTTGATGGCGTTGTTCAGATAACCGACGAGCGGGGTGTTCACCGACTCGTACAGGTTGTCGATGCCCAGCCAGTCCTCGACCTTGGAGACACCGGACTCGTGGATGCCGACCGTGCGCTTCTTCTCGTCGACCTCGTAGTCGCCGGTCTCCTCGATGCCCTTGAGCGGGTTGCCTGCCTCGCCCTTGGTCAGCCGGGTGACGAGCTTGGCGAAGTCCCCGTACCACTTCGTGGCCTGGTCGGCGGGGCCGGAGATGATCAGCGGCGTACGCGCCTCGTCCACGAGGATCGAGTCGACCTCGTCCACGATCGCGTAGTTGTGGCCGCGCTGCACGAGCTCTTCCTGGGACCACGCCATGTTGTCGCGCAGGTAGTCGAAGCCGAACTCGTTGTTCGTGCCGTACGTGATGTCGCAGCCGTACTGCTCGCGGCGCTGCGCGGGCGACATGTTGGCCAGGATGCAGCCGACCGTCAGCCCCAGGAACTTGTGGACGCGCCCCATCAGCTCGGAGTCGCGCTCCGCCAGGTAGTCGTTCACCGTGATCAGGTGCACGCCCTTGCCGGACAGCGCGTTCAGGTAGGCGGGCAGCGTGCCGACGAGGGTCTTGCCCTCGCCGGTCTTCATCTCGGCGACATAACCGAGGTGCAGCGCCGCACCGCCCATCAGCTGCACGTCGTAGTGGCGCTGGCCCAGGACGCGCTTGGCCGCCTCACGGACGGTCGCGAACGCTTCGGGGAGCAGGTCGTCCAGGCTCTCACCGTCGGCGTACCGTTCCTTGTACTCGGCGGTGAGTGCCTTCAACTCGGCGTCGGAGAGGGAGACGAAATCCTCTTCGATGGAGTTGACCTGGTCCGCGATGCGGTGCAGTTTGCGCAGGATCTTGCCTTCGCCTGCACGCATGAGCTTGTTGAAGACGGACACTGAGGTTGGTCTCCTTGCCGGTCGGGCCTGGCACGTGGGTGGTTGCGGACACGGGCGCGGGCACGGCAGGCGGGCCCCACCGCACCGGCCATCGTAAGCGAGGACATGGCCACGCCGGGAGGGCCGCCACCGAGCGAGCCCGCTGTCACCCACAAGGACAACGCGCGGAACCCCCGGAAGGTGCCGGTGGCCGGGGAAAAGCACTCGTGACGCCGGAATCCGGTCGGCAGAATCCGTTCATGGAGCCTCTCACACTCACCACCGAGCGCCTGCTGCTGCGCCCGCCCGTGGCCTCGGACGTCGATGCCATCCACGCGGCGTGCCAGGACCCCGCCATCCAGCGCTGGACCACCGTCCCTTCCCCGTACGAGCGGGGGCACGCGGAGGACTTCGTCGGCCGGATGGTCCCGGACGGCTGGCGCGACGACACGGAGTACGCGCTCGTCGTACAACTCCGTGCCGGCGGGCCGGTGATCGCGGCGCTCAGCCTGCACCACCCCCGGTCCTGGACCTGGGAGATCGGCTACTGGACCGCCAGGGAGCACCGGGGTCGCGGCTATATGACGGAGGCCGTGACGGCGATGTGCCGTTTCGCCTTCACCCGGCTGGGCGCGGTACGGGTCGAATGGCGCGCCGAGGCCGGCAACACGGCTTCGCGCGCCCTCGCGGAGAAGGCGGGCTTCGTGGTGGAGGGGATCCTGCGCGGCGGACTGCTCAACAAGAACACGCTGCGTGACTGCTGGATCGGCGGACTGCTCCCCTCGGACCTCGGTCTGCCGGCCCCCTGGCCGTACCTGCCCGCCCCCGACCGGGAGCGGTCCGCCGAGCCGAACGGCGCTGAGTGACGACCGCGTCGCATGGTGTCCGGCGCGCGTCGCGCCGTGTCCGCCGCGGCGCGGCCGGCGCGGCGCGGCCGGCGCGGCGCGGCCGGCGCGGCGCGGCCGGCGCGGCACCGACCGCCTCCGACCGGCTCCGACCGGCTCCGACGGAAGGTCCCGGACGGACCCGGGACGGGCCCGCTGTCAGTGGTGCCGTCTATCGTGCGGTCCATGACGACTGTGCCGCCCGCCACCGCCGAGCTGTCCGCCGACGAAGCCCGCCGTATCGCGCTGCGCGCCCAGGGATTCCTCGGCGCCCCTGACCGGCGGGGCGGAGTGCGCGGGGTGCTGCGCCACCTCGGCGCGGTCCAGCTCGACACGATCTCGGTGCTCGCCCGGTCGCACGAGCTGATCCCGTACGCGCGGCTGGGCGCCGTCGGCCGCAAGGCGGTCGAGGACGCGTACTGGACGCCGCCCGCCGACGGCACGGCCCCGCCCCGGCCGCACGCCTTCGAGTACTGGTCGCACGCGGCCTGCGTCCTGCCGGTCGAGGAGTGGCCCTACTTCGCCTTCCGCCGACGCGCCTACCGGGCCCGCCCGCACTGGTACCACGAGCTGGCGGACGGCGCGTACGACGCCGTGATCAAGCAGCTGCGCGCGGAAGGTCCGCTGACCGCCACGGAACTGGGCGGCGCGAAGAACGGCGGACCGTGGTGGGACTGGTCCGAGGCGAAGGTCGCCGTCGAGCGCGCGCTGATGTACGGCGAGGTCGTGTGCACGGGGCGGCGCGGCTGGAAGCGCGTCTACGACCTCGCCGAGCGGGCCGTCCCGGCCGAGCTGCTGCACGACGACCTCGACGACACCGAGTGCCTGCGCCGGCTCGTGGGGCTCGCGGGCCAGGCCCTCGGTGTGGGGACCCGCGCCGACATAGCCGACTACCACCGCCTCAAGGGGGAGCAGGTCGACGCGGTGATCTCCGCATCGGGGCTGGTACCCGTGACCGTCCAGGGGTGGGGGAAGCCGGCCTGGGCCGACCCGGAGGCGCTGGCGACCGTCCCGCGTGGCCGGCACCGCACGACCCTGCTGTCCCCCTTCGACTCCCTCATCTGGGAGCGGGCCCGTACGGAGCGGATCTTCGGCTTCACGCACCGGCTGGAGGCGTACGTGCCCAAACCCAAGCGGGTGTACGGCTACTTCGCGATGCCGCTGCTGTCCGGCGGCCGGCTGCTGGGCCGGGTCGACCCGGCCCGCGAGGGCGCCACCCTGGTGGCGAAGCAGGTGTCGCTGACCGGGCCGAAGGCCGTGCGCCCCATGGCCCGAGCGCTCCGCGAGGCGGCGGAGTGGGTGGGCTGCTCGGACGTACGGGTGGACCGGATCGACGCCCCGGAACTGCGCGCGCCCCTGGTCGAGGAACTCACCTCGCTCTGAAAGCCCGGCGGAACAGTCGTCCGCCGAAGCCGGCTCGCGCGACTGCCCTCATTCGCGAATGCCGCCACTCGCGGGGACCGTCAGCGGATCTCCAGGATCTTCTCGCGCATCGCGTAGACGACGGCCTCCATCCTGGAGTGCAGCTGGAGCTTCTCCAGGATGTTGCGGACATGGTTCTTGACGGTGTTCTCGGAGATGAACAACTCCTTGGCGATGTCACGGTTGTTCATCCCCGTGGCCACCAGCTTGAGCACCTCCAGCTCCCGGTCGGTCAAGCGCGGGGCGGGGACGAGCCTGCGCTCGTCCGTGCGCTGGATCATCGACTTGAACTCGGTGAGCAACTTGGCGGCCATGGACGGACTGATCTGTGACTGCCCGTCGGCCACCGCACGGATCGCGGTGGACACCTCGTCGGTGGAGATCTCCTTCAGGAGGTAGCCGGTGGCGCCCGCCTTGATCGCGTCGTAGAGATCGGCCTCCTCGTCGCTGATCGTCAGCATGATGATTTTCGCGCTGGGTGCCACCTCCTTGATGGAGGTGCATGCCTCGATACCGCCGCGCTTGGGCATCCGGACATCCATCAGCACGATGTCCGGCAGCAGGTCCGCGGCCTTGTCCACCGCCTCCGCGCCGTCCCCGGCCTCCCCGACGACCTGGATGTCCTCTTCCTGCGCGAGAACGATCTCGAGCCCGCGCCGGAAGAGCGCGTGATCGTCCACCACCAGGACCCGGATCGGCTCCTTGCGGGAACCGTCCCGCCCGTCCTGGTCCCGCTCGGCATCGGACCGGGCACCGCCGAACGTCCCGTCGGCACCGTCCGCGCGCTGCACCGGTCCGAAGCTGTTCATCGTTCCTCCCCCTGGAGGCCGGGGCCCGAAGGTCATGAGTGCTGCCCAACCGCAGTACTCGGGCGAGCCGTTGGCGTGCGCCCCCATGATTTCATGCCGCGAGGGGGAGCGGTGATCCTTGGGGAGAACAGGACGGGCCCCGAAGCGCGCGGGAGCATTCGGGGCACGCGTCCGAGCACGGCCCTCAGCCGCCGAGAGCGCCTCCGGCCCCGCCGACCTCCGAATCGGCCAGGGGGTCCGTACGGAGGTGGATGACGCCGTAGTCGTAGGCATGGCGCCGGTAGACGACGCTCGGTTCCTTGGTGTCGGAGTCGATGAACAGATAGAAGTCGTGACCGACCAGCTCCATTTCGTAGAGCGCCTGGTCGAGGGTCATGGGCGCGGCGACGTGGTTCTTCTCACGGACCACCAGCGGCCCTTCGCCCTGGACCCGGAGCGGGCCGACCATCGTGGTGGGTACGGCGGCCTCGTCGGGCTGCGGCTCGGGGCTCGCGCCGTTCGCGTTCAACTGGGCCACGCCAGGAACGACATCGGGTACCTCGGCCGCCGACAGCCGCCCGTTTCCACGGCGGTTGTGGCGCTTCTCGTGCTGCTTGCGCAGCCGGGCCTCCAACTTG
The DNA here is from genome assembly GCF_000719775.1 of Streptomyces sp. NRRL F-5135. Classification (GTDB taxonomy): domain Bacteria; phylum Actinomycetota; class Actinomycetes; order Streptomycetales; family Streptomycetaceae; genus Streptomyces; species Streptomyces hebeiensis. Next base: position 466,643 of record NZ_JOHR01000009.1, read on the forward strand.
CCCGTGGCGAGATCGAGCGCCGCGTACGGATCGGCCGCCGCCGCCTCCGCACGGATCACGGGGCCGCGGGAGCGGAGCGTGATCTCCACTCGGTCGCACCGGTCGGCCTGCCGCGGGTTGTGCTCCTTGGACACCTCGACGTCGAGGCTGATCACCTTGCCGTCGAGCTTCTGGATCTTCTCCAGCTTCAGCTTCTCGGCCACGTGCTTGCGGAACCGCTCGGGCACCTCGGTCTTGCGGCCCTTGACGACGATGTCCACGCAGAACTCCGTTCCCGGATCACTCCGCCTCATCGCGGAGTTACTCCCTGTTGCACCAGACCCCAGTCATCTCCGGGGCCTCGGACTTGGCGACTTTCACCTCCTCCTCCCCCGTCGGCATGATCCCCACCCCCACGAATCCCGAGGTCTGAAAACGCCGAAGGCAACACCACCGCATTCCACGGGTCACGGCATTCCGCCACTCCTCATAACCGAACATAGCCCTCTCGGGCCCGTGCCGACACCCGCTACCGGCACGTACCTCTGTTCAGCTGTTTTCTTCCCTCTCCATCTGAAACGAAGCAAGATCCAGGTCAGTTCCGGTTGATTTCGAAGGAGAGCGCCGGCGCGGCCACGACCGCCGCGCTCACCTGTACGCGGGCGGACATCGCCGCCCCGGGCAGCGCCGCCCCGGCAACCGCCGGCGAGACGGACGAGGCCACCGGCACCATCGCGGCGCGCAGGGCCCGCGCCGCCTCGGCGAGCGAGGCACCGGTCGTCATGAGGTCGTCCACCAGCACGACCCGGCCGGCCGCCAGCAACCGCGCGCCGCCGACGGGCACCTCCAGCGCGCCGGACAGATTCACCGCACGCTGGCGCGCGCCGAGGCCCGACTGGTCCGCCACCGTACGTCGCTGTCCGAGCACCGGCAGCACCCGCCCCGGCCGCCCCGCGCGCCGCAGCTCGGCCGCCGCGGCCAGCGCGATCCGCCGTGCCGCGTCATGACCACGCGCCCCGACCGCGCGCCGGGTGGACGGCACCGGGACCAGCAGCAGCGGCCCCACGCCCGTACCCGGCGGTACTGCCGCCTGCACCGCACCGGCCAGCGCCCGCCCCAGCGGGGCCGCCAGCCCGAGCGCCCCACGCTCCTTGTGCGCCAGCAGCACGGCCCGTACGGCGTCCTCGTACGGCGCGGCCGCGTGGACCACCGGCAGCCCCGCGGGCTCCGGCGCCGGGCGCACCCGGCCCGCCCACGTCCCGTACAGCGCACGACCGCAGTCGTCGCACAACGGTGTCCTGGGACTGCCACAGCCGCCACAGGCGGCCGGCAGCACCAGGCCGGTGATCTCCCGCCACCACCCGCGCATGCCAGACACTGTGCCAACGACCGGGCGCCCCGGCCAACCCCCTGTGGACAACTTCCCCGGGCGGACAGACCGGGGAGGGGCACGGAACCGACGGCCGAAAAGGCATCGGCGGACCGTGGCCGGACAAGGCCGACGAGCCGGAACGCCGCAGGCCGGCCGGGACGAACCCGGTCAGCCGGGCCGGCCGGCACGATCCCCGTCGGCCGGGCCGACCGGTGGCGGGGACAGTTCCGGTCAGCCCGGATACACCGGTGACGACCCCGTCTCGACCATGGTCTGCCAGTTCGCCCCGCTGGGCAGCCGTACGATCCCGGCATCCTGGGAATCCGCCACCAGCGGCTGGTTCTCGTCATCCCCCGCCGCGATCGCCGTCACCTGGTTCACGCCGGGCAGCACACCGGACGCCGACGTGGACCCGTCGGTCTGTATGTAGCGCACCTGCTGCACTCCGCCGGCCTCCTTGCCGACCACGACCAGGCGGCTCGGCCCCGCCCACGACATGGCGGTCACCGTCTCCATCTGCGGTGCCGCCGATTGCAGCTCCGCCACCGAGACCACGGGGTCGGTGGCGTCGGCATGCCGCTCCACGCGCCCGATCTGCAGCATGGTGCGCCCGTCCTTCGACAGCTGCAGCGCGATCCGCACGCCGTCCGCCGACACCCGCAGCCCCTTGATGCGCGCACCGTCCAGTCCCTCGACGGTGACGGTCTGCGGCGTCCCCTTGCCGCCGGCGAATCGCAGCAGGCGCGGCTCGTCGGGGTTCCGGTCCGCGACCCACAGATCGCCGCGCCCGTCCCAGCTGGGTGCCGTCAGCCGGTCCTCCGGCCCGGTGCCATGACTGGAAACCAGCGGGTCGCCCAGCTCGCTGTCCGAGAGGATCGACGACACATACAGCGACTTGCCGTCCCCGGTCACCCCCGCCGCGCGCCTCTCGTCACGCGCCACCCCGACCGCGCCGAGCTTCACGGTCCCGTCGCCGAACGGCCCGGCCACCGGCGTCGGGCTGCCGGGCTCCTCGTTACCCGCCCGCAGGAGGGCCAGCCGTCCGGGCTCGTCCACGTAGTACGGATCGTCGCCGCGTCCCGTACCACGGTCGGCGGCGAACTCCTCGGCCTGATCCCCGCTGAGCACACAGAGCGAGGATCCGTCGGCCAGCAGCTCGACCTGCCCGACAGGGGTGGCAGTGAGGTCCCGCAGGGTGAACAGCAGCTGCGCCGCCATCTTCCGGCACTGGGTCCGCCCCGCCTTGGCCGCCTTGCCGTTCAGCGGCACCTTGAGCGCGTTGCGGTCGTCGAACTCCAGCGTTCTGGTGTCCTTCTCCAGCCCCGTGCCCTGGGGAAAGGCCGACTCGACAACCGGCTTCAACCAGTTGGTCGGACCGTCGAGGAGCACCTTCACCGCCTGGGTGACGGGATCCATCCGCGTGGTGGGGTCTATCCGCTGCCGGATGTAGACGGGGTCGGCGACGAGCGAGTTCTGCTCCGAGGCGAAGTAGTACTTGTTCACGGAACGGTAGTTCCGCTGGAAGTCCGACTCCCCCAGCACGAGCCCCTGCGGCAGGCTGTCTATCCGCCATTCCTTCTTGCCGTCCGCCACGGTCTGCTGCACGAGGTGGATGGCCTGGTTGTACGTCGCGGGCTCCGCCGGGTGGTAGACGTGGGAGGCGTCCACATCGGCGATCCGGTCGCCGTACAGCGGGTACGTGAGACCCGGGCCCTGACCACTGGCCGGTTCCTTGGGGCCCGCGGGGTCCGGGGCGGTGCGCAGCACCGTCGTACCGGCCCCCGGCTCCCAGTAGTCCGACGCCGCCTTCGTCAGATACTTCCTGGCCATCGCGAAATCCGGGTCGTCACTGGTCATGGCCTCGAGGAAGCCATCGACGATCTCGTCGGGCTCCGCCTTCTCACGCGGCGGCACGGCATAGACCCGGACCTGCGACTCGCCCGCCGGTGACGCCTTGACCGGCTCCACCTCGCCGCTGTCCGGGACCGAGCCGCAACCGCTCAGCAGCAGCCCCAGCGTTCCCAGCAGCACCACCGGCGAGGTGATACGCCGCCTCCGGCCCAAGCCGTACCGACGACCGCGGTCAGCGCCCACGTACCGTGTCCTCCCGATCCGGCGCCCCATGCCGCTCGTGCTTCTCACGCTTCTCGTCGTCCGTCCCGCTCGCCGCCGTGTCCCGGCCCTCCGGACCGCTCTGCCCGGAGGAGTCGCCCGAACGCCGCCCCGAGGAGTTCGTGTGGCGCTCCGCGGAGGGGCGCGGCACCACCCGGGCACCGCTGCCGGGCAACGCCGCCGGATCCACCGCCGCCGCGGCCGCGCCGACGGCCGGAGAGGCGGCGCCCGGCAGTACGGGCCGGTCGGGCCGTGGCTGGGCCGGCACACTCGACAGCCGCTGGCCGCCTTCCTTGCGCTCCGGGGCGCCCGCGCGCTCGCGGTTGCGCCGGGAGTCCTCGGGCTCCAGCGGTATGGGCGAGCCGCGCAGCGCCTCGTCCGCCGTACGGGGCAGGGTCAGCCGGAACTGGGAGCCCCCGCCGGGCTCGCCCCAGGCCTGCAGCCAGCCGCCGTGCAGCCGCGCGTCCTCCACGGCGATCGACAGCCCGAGCCCGGTGCCTCCGGTGGTACGCGCCCGGGCGGGGTCGGCCCGCCAGAAGCGGTTGAAGACCCGGGTGGCCTCGCCGGGCTTGAGCCCCACCCCGTAGTCGCGCACGGCCACCGCGACCGCCCCGCCCGCCGCGCCCATCCGTACGACGACGTCGCGGCCCTCCCCGTGCTCGACGGCGTTCACAACCAGGTTGCGCAGCACCCGCTCGACCCGGCGGGCGTCGGCCTCCGCGACCACCGGCTGATCGTCCCCGACGACCCGGATCCGGCTGCCCTTGCGCTCGGCCAGCGGCTCGGCGCCGCCGATCACCCGCCGTACCACGTCCCGCAGGTCTATCGGCTCGGCCTCCAACGCAGCCGCCCCCGCGTCGAACCGGCTGATCTCCAGCAGGTCCGACAGGAGCGACTCGAAACGGTCGAGCTGGTCCCCGAGCAGCTCCGCCGACCGCGCCGTCACCGGATCGAAGTCACCGCGTGCCTCGTGGATGACGTCGGCGGCCATCCGTACGGTCGTCAGCGGCGTGCGCAGTTCGTGCGAGACGTCGGAGACGAAGCGCCGCTGCATCCGGGAGAGCTCCTCCAGCTGCTGGATCTTGAGCTGGAGGTTCTGCGCCATCTTGTTGAACGCTTCGCCGAGCCGGGCGATGTCGTCCTCGCCGGTGACCTTCATCCGCTCCTGGAGCCGGCCGGTCGAGAGCCGCTCCGCGATCCCGGCGGCCATCCGTACGGGCGTCACGACCTGCCGCACCACCAGCCAGGCGATGGCCCCGAGCAGTACGACGACGAACAGCCCCGCCGTCGCGATCGTCCCGTTGACCAGGTTGAGCGACTGCTGCTCCTGGGTCAGCGGAAAGAGGTAGTAGAGCTCGTAGGCGTTGCCGTCGATGTCGTTCAGCCGCTTGCCGATGATCAGCCCCGGCTCCGGCTCACGGGCCTCGGTCGCGCCGGTGTAACTGATCTTGGCGTACGTCTGGTACACCCCGGTGCCCTGGGCCACCGCGCTCCGCAGATCGGCGGGAACGCTGGAGAAATCCACCCCGCCCGAGACCCGGGGCGCCCTGCTCGTGGAGGCCACGTCCTGCGTGTCCGTGCTGAGCGCCACCACGTTGAACGCCCCGGGGCCGCCACTGGCGAGCTGTTCCACCAGGTCGGACCGCCAGTTGACCGAGTTCTGCGTCTTCCCGCCGCCCGAGTCGCCGTCGCGGCCACCGATCGCGGCCGACGCGTCGGCCTTCTCCTTCGCCACGGTGAACCCACCGGCCGCCTGGCTCTGTGCCGCCTTCTCCTTGGCCTCGAGCAGGCCGTTGCGCACCTGCCCGATGACGACGATCCCCAGCAACAGCACCACGCCGAGCGACATCAGCAGCGTGGTCACGACCACCCGCAACTGGATGTTGCGCCGCCACAACCGGACGGCCGGCAGCAGCGGGCGCCTCACCCAGCGCACCAGCAGCCGCAGCACCGGCCCGCCCGGCGAACCGTCCTGGAGCAACCGACCGCTGCGCACCAGCCGGGCGAACCACACGAACGCACGCCCCGGACCGGCGGCCCGCCCCATGCGGCCCCCTTGCTTCCCGGACTTCGGCGCAGCGCCGCCGCCGGTCATGTCAGCTCGGTCCTGCCTTGTACCCGACACCGCGGACGGTCACCACGATCTCCGGCCGCTCGGGGTCCTTCTCGACCTTGGACCGCAGCCGCTGGACATGCACATTGACCAGCCGGGTGTCCGCGGCGTGCCGGTAGCCCCACACCTGCTCCAGGAGCACCTCACGGGTGAACACCTGCCACGGCTTGCGCGCCAGCGCCACCAGCAGGTCGAACTCCAGCGGAGTCAGGGCGATGGACTGCCCGTCCCGCTTCACCGAGTGCCCCGCGACATCGATGACCAGGTCACCTATGACCAGTTGTTCCGGCGCGGGCTCCTCCGACCTGCGCAGCCGCGCCCTGATCCGGGCCACCAGTTCCTTGGGCTTGAACGGCTTGACGATGTAGTCGTCGGCGCCGGACTCCAGGCCGACCACCACATCGACCGTGTCGCTCTTGGCTGTCAGCATGACGACCGGCACCCCGGACTCGGCCCTGATGAGCCGGCACACCTCGATACCGTCCCGCCCGGGCAGCATGAGATCCAGCAGCACCAGATCCGGCTTCGTCTCCCGGAAGGCGGCCAGCGCCTTGTCCCCGTCCGCTACAAACGAGGGCTCGAAACCTTCACCACGGAGCACAATCCCGAGCATCTCGGCCAGTGCGGTGTCGTCATCGACGACAAGGACACGTCCCTTCATACCGACATCATCCCATTAGCTCATCGTTACCTTGGCGTGACCTGACACACAGCTGCGCGATCCCGTCCCTGGTCACCGGGGACAGCACGCCACATTCGGTGACGACGGCCGTCACCAGTTCCGGGGGTGTGATGTCGAAAGCCGGGTTGTACGCCTGCGATCCCAACGGCGCCACCGGCACCCCGCCTCCCTTCTCCGCTCCCGCCACCGCCGCCTGCGGCGCCGTGAGCTCCGTCACCTCCTGTCCCGGCCGCTGTTCCACCTCGATCGCCGCGCCGTCCGGCGTGTCCAGGTCAACCGTCGTGGTCGGGGCGACCACGACGAACGGCACATGGTGGTACTTGGCCAGCACGGCCAGCGGATAACTCCCCACCTTGTTGGCCACCGAGCCATCGGCGGCGATCCGGTCCGCCCCTATCAGGACGGCGTCCACCTCCCCCGCCGCGAACAGCGAGCCGGCGGCATTGTCCGTGAGCACCGTGTACGCCATCCCGCTACGGGCCGCCTCGTACGCCGTCAGCCGGGCGCCCTGGAGCAGGGGACGGGTCTCGTCCACCCACAGGCGCCGCAGCCGGCCGGCCCGGTGGGAGGACAGCGCCACGGCGAACGCGGTGCCCTCCCCACCCGAGACGAGCGCTCCGGTGTTGCAGTGCGTCAGGATCCGGTGGCCGCCACCCGGCAGCAGCTCATCGAGGAGACTAAGCCCAAAGGCCGCCATCCGCGCACTGGCCTCGGCATCCTCCCGGTGCAACGCCCTCGCCTCGGCCAGCGCGGCGGCCGCCGCCCGCGCCAGGTCCTCGTCCGCTTCCAGAGCCGCCCGGTAGGCGTCCCTCGCCCGCCGCACCCCGTAACCGAGGTTCACCGCGGTGGGCCGCGCCCCTGCCAACTGCTCCGCCGCGTCCTCCACGTCGTAGCCGCGTACGGCGGCCAGTGCCACCCCGTACGCGCCGGCGATGCCCAGCAAGGGCGCACCCCGCACCGCCAGCTCCCGGATCGCCCGCACCAGCGCGGGCACATCGGTGCAGACCCGTTCGGTTTCCTCGCCAGGAAGCCTGGTCTGGTCGAGAAGTGCCAGGACGGGCCCTTCCGGCGGCTCGTCCCAGCGGATCGAAGGCAGCATGGACGGCTCCGCGCCGACCGCGATTCGTGCGCTCTGCTCAGACATCCGCTCAGTCTGCCCGCTGCCACACGGACAATGAAGGTCAGCGCGACGGCGAGTAGGAGACCAAGAAGGAGACGCAGCCCCCGGTCCACCGGAACGCGGCACGTGGCACGATGGCAACCGGGCCGCCGCCCCGCCCCGCGGCAAGGCACCGACGAAACGCCGGCTCGCCGAGCCGGCCCCGCAGAGAAGCCACGAGGTGGACGACCGTGAACGACACTCCGGGCTGGGCCTCGCCCGGATCCGCCCCGTCCGACGGCCAGGACGCCACGGTGCCCCGGCCCTCCGAGCCCGCCGATGGCGGCGGCGCCTCTTCGAAGTGGTCCGCCGCCCAGCCGCCGGCCGGTCAGTGGTCGCCGCCGAGCGGCCCCGACAGCGCCCCTGCCCCCGCGCCCGGACCGGCCGCGGGCTGGGGCGGCCCGTCCCACACCGGCGGCCCCGGCCACAACGGACCGCATCACGGCTGGGGAGCGCCCCCCGCCGCCAAGCCCGGCGTGATCCCGCTCCGCCCGCTCGGTATCGGTGAGATTCTGGATGGTGCCGTCTCCACCCTGCGCGCCCACTGGCGCGCGGTGCTCAGTGTCACCCTCGTGGTCGCCGTCGTCTCCCAGATCGGCGACATCCTCGTCCAGCGCTACCTCCTGCCCGCGCCGGTAGAGGTCGACCCGAACGCGAGCCCGTCGGAAGCCCTCGACCAGGCGGCCGACTCCGCCAAGGCGAGCCTGGTCGCACTGGCCCCCTCGCTGGCCATCACGCTGATCGGCACTCTCTTCACCACGGCGGTCCTCACCGTGGTGATCAGCCGCTCGGTGCTCGGACGCCCCGTCACCCTCTCCGACGCCTGGCGCGAGGCCCGGCCCCGTCTTCCCCAACTCCTCGGTCTCACGCTGCTGCTGCCACTGATCAGCGTGGCCATCACCATGGTCGGCATCGGCCCCGGACTGTTGATCGGATCGGCCGGGGGCGTCGCCCTCACCTTCCTCGGGGGCACGGCCGCCGTCGTCGTGGCCATCTGGCTGATGATCCGTTTCAGCCTCGCCTCCCCCGCGCTCATGCTGGAGCGCCAGGGCGTCATCGCCTCCATGCGCCGCTCCGCCAAACTGGTGCACAACGCCTGGTGGCGCGTCTTCGGCGTCCAGGCCATCACCCTCCTGCTGACCTTCCTCGTCTCCCTGGTCATCGGCATCCCCTTCGGGATCATCGCCATGGCGGTGGACGGTGACGGTCTCGGCGGACTGCTCTCCGGCAGCAGCCCGGAATTCGGCTGGCCGTACCTGATCATCAGCGGCATCGGCGCGGTCATCGCGTCGGCGATCACCTACCCGATCTCCGCCGGCGTGACCGCCCTGCTCTACGTGGACCAGCGCATCCGCCGCGAGGCTCTCGACCTCGAACTGGCCCGGGCCGCGGGCGTCCCCGGTTACGGATCCGACCGTCCCGGCCACGGTCCGACCGGAAGCTGATGCGGTGTTCACCCCGGGGGGAGCCACGGCGCGAAGGCTGATCCGCGTCAGCGACGACATACCGCTCGACACCCCCCGGGTTCCCGCCCGCGAGGCGGCGGAACGCGAGCTGACCAAGCCGATGTACCACGAGAACAACCCCAACCTCCTCCGGCGTGCGATCGACCGCTTCTGGGAATGGGTCGGTGAACTCTTCGACTCCGCCTCCGGCATCGCTCCCGGCGGCCCACTCGGCCTCCTGGTCATCGCCGCACTCGTCGTGGCTCTCGGCGCCGCGCTCTGGTGGCGTCTCGGCACCCCCCGCCGGTCGGCCGGGCGGCGGACGGAGCTCTTCGACCAGGCCCCCCGCAGCGCGGCGGAACACCGCGCCGCCGCCGACACCCACGCCGCCACCGGCCGCTGGGCCCAGGCGGTCCAGGAGCGAATGCGCGCCATCGTCCGCTCCCTGGAGGAGCGTGCCCTGCTCGACCCGCGCCCTGGCCGCACCGCCGACGAAGCCGCGTCCGAAGCCGGCCGCGCACTCCCCGACCACGCGGACCGACTGCGCGCCGCCGCCGGGGAATTCGGTGCCATCGCGTACGGAGGCCATGCCGCCGACGAACGGACGTACCTGCGCCTGCGAGACCTCGACGTCGACCTGGAACGAGCCACACCGCGACTGAGCACCGTGTCCGGAGGAAACGCCACGTGACCTCCTCCACCAGTCCCACCTCGCTCGCCCCCACCCCCCGCCAGATCTGGAACCGGGGCCGCGGCCTGCTCGTCGCCTTTCTCATCCTGCTGACGGCCGGAATCACGATGGCCGCCCTCCGCTCCGGAGACCAGCACGGCCGTCTCGACCCGCGCTCCGCCGACCGGTACGGCAGCCGCGCCGCCGCCGAACTGCTCAAGAGCAGTGGGGTCTCGGTCGACGTCGCCGGCACATTGGACGAGGCCACCGCCGCAGTGGGCCCCGACACCACCCTGCTGGTCACCGATCCGGACCTGCTCACCCCCCACCAACAGCGCACCCTGCACGCCGCGACGGCCCCCTCGGGTGGCCGGACCGTCCTGCTCGGCGCCGGCGCCCCTTCCATCAGCGAGCTGGCCCCCGGTGTCCGTACCGACCTCCCCGCCCCGGTCGGCGTTCTGTCCCCCGAGTGCTCCCTGCCCGCCGCCCAACGGGCCGGGAAGGTCGAACTCGGCGGCGAACGGTACGTCACACGGCTCGCCGGTGCCGACGCCTGCTACCGGAACGACGGCGCGCCGACCCTGCTCAGAATCGAGCGCCCCGCGCCCGCCGCGGACAACGGCTCCGGCACGGAACCCGGCGACACCGTCCTGCTCGGCTCGCCGGACCTTCTGTACAACGACCTTCTCGACGAACAGGGCAACGCCTCCCTCGCCCTGCAGCTCCTCGGCTCCCGGCCTCATCTCGTCTGGTACCTCCCCTCATTGAGTGACGCCTCCGCGACCGAAGGCGGTGACGGCGGTGGGAACAGCGGCGAGAGCCGCTTCCTCGAACTCATTCCGTCCGGCTGGCTCTGGGGCGCCTTCCAGCTCTTCCTGGCAGCCGTACTCGCCGCGGTCTGGCGCGCACGCCGACTCGGCCCCCTCGTATCCGAACGGCTCCCCGTCGCCATCAGGGCATCGGAGTCGGCCGAGGGCCGCGCCCGTCTCTACCGCAAGGCGAACGCGCGCGACCGCGCCGCCACGGTCCTGCGCTCGGCCGCCCGCGACCGTCTCGCCTCCCTCCTGGCAGTGCCTCCCACCGAGGCCCACCGCCCCGACGCCCTGCTCCCGGCGCTCTCCGCCCGACTCCCCACCACCGAGAGGGACCTGAGCGACTTGCTCTTCGGCCCGACGCCGTCCGACGACGCCGCCCTCATCAGCCTGGTGGACCAACTCGACGCCCTCGAAAGAGAGGTACGCACCTCATGACCGCCCCGACCACACAGACCGCTGAGAACTCGGACGACGCCCGTGCTTCCCTGGAGGCGCTGCGTACCGAGATCGCCAAGGCGGTGGTCGGCCAGGACCCCGCCGTCACCGGGCTCGTCGTCGCTCTTCTCTGCCGTGGCCACGTTCTCCTCGAAGGAGTCCCCGGTGTCGCCAAGACCCTTCTGGTGCGGGCGCTCGCCGCGTCTCTCGAACTCGACACGAAGCGCGTCCAGTTCACCCCGGACCTGATGCCCGGCGACATCACCGGATCCCTCGTCTACGACGCCAGGACCGCCGAGTTCTCCTTCCAGCCCGGCCCCGTGTTCACCCATCTCCTGCTGGCCGACGAGATCAACCGCACGCCGCCCAAGACACAATCAGCGCTTCTCGAGGCGATGGAGGAACGGCAGGTCACGGTCGACGGCACGCCGCGCTCGCTGCCCGACCCGTTCCTGGTCGCCGCCACCCAGAACCCGGTCGAGTACGAGGGCACTTATCCCCTTCCCGAAGCCCAGCTCGACCGCTTCCTCCTCAAACTGACCGTGCCCCTGCCCACCCGCGAAGACGAGATCAATGTGCTGACGCGGCATGCCGAAGGCTTCAACCCACGTGATCTTCAGGGAGCGGGGGTACGGCCCGTCGCGGGGCCCGCCGACCTGGAATGCGCACGGGCGGCCGTCGCGCGCACCTCCGTCTCGCCCGAGATCGCGGGCTATGTCGTCGATATCTGCCGTGCCACTCGTGAATCCCCCTCACTCACTCTCGGTGTCTCACCGAGAGGCGCCACCGCCCTGCTCTCCACCGCGCGCGCCTGGGCCTGGCTCACCGGTCGCGACTACGTCATCCCCGACGACGTGAAGGCGCTGGCGCTCCCCACACTCCGCCACCGCGTCCACCTGCGCCCCGAGGCCGAGATGGAGGGAGTCACCGCAGACTCCGTCATCACCGCGATCCTCGCCCATGTCCCCGTTCCGCGCTGATGCGGTGAACGACCATGGCCCTCACCGGACGCACCGCGCTTCTCGCCGCTCTTGGCACTCTCCCCATCGGCTTCCTCGCCCCCAGCTGGGTCGGGCTCCTTGCCGTCAACGCCCCGCTCGCCCTAGCAATTCTGTACGACTACGCCTTGGCCGCACCAGTCCGAAAGCTCCGATTCACCCGAAGCGGTGACACGTCAGTTCGACTGGGTGACGAGGCCGAGGTCCACCTCACCGTCACCAATACGTCGAGCCGACCGCTGCGCGCCCAGCTCCGCGACGCCTGGCCCCCCAGCAGCTGGCCGGCCCCGGCCCAGCAGGCTCCACAGGCTCATCAGGCCTCGTCCCGGCACAAAACGACCGTGCCCGCCGGAGAACGCCGCAGGATCACCACGCTCCTCCGTCCCACGCGCCGTGGCGACCGGCACGCGGCACGCGTCACGGTCCGCTCGTTCGGACCGCTGGGCTTGGCGGCCCGGCAAGGCAGCCACGACGTGCCCTGGACCGTGCGGGTTCTGCCATCGTTCGCCAGCCGTAAGCACCTGCCGTCCAAACTCGCCCGACTTCGCGAGCTCGACGGCCGTACAAGCGTGCTGACACGCGGCGAGGGAACAGAGTTCGACAGTCTGCGGGATTACGTGCCGGGCGACGACACACGCAGCATCGACTGGCGGGCCACGGCGCGCCAGTCCGGTCTCGCCGTACGGACCTGGCGCCCCGAACGCGACCGCCACATCCTGGTCGTGCTCGACACCGGCCGCACCTCAGCCGGACGGGTCGGCGATGTGCCACGCCTCGACGCGGCCATGGACGCCACGCTTCTCCTCACCGCTCTCGCCACCCGCGCCGGCGACCGAGTGGACCTCCTCGCCTACGACCGGCGCATCCGCGCCCACGTCCAGGGCCGCTCGGCGAGCGATGTGCTGCCCGCCATGGTCAACGCGTTCGCCCCGCTCGAACCGGCGCTGATCGAGACGGACGCCCGCGGCCTCGGCGCGGCCACGCTCGGACACGCGCGGCGTCGGTCGCTCGTCGTCCTTCTCACAAGTCTCGAGGCGGCTCCCGTCGAGGAGGGCCTGCTGCCCGTCCTTCCGCGGCTCACCCAGCGCCACACGGTCCTGGTCGCCTCGGTCGCCGACCCTTACATCGAGGAAATGAGCGCGGGACGAGGCACAGTGGACGCCGTCTACGGGGCAGCGGCAGGGGCACAAGCACAGAGTCAGCGGCGCCGGACGGCAGAACAGTTGCAGCGCCACGGGGTCACCGTCGTGGACACCGTTCCGGACAAGCTCGCTCCTGCCCTGGCTGACGCATATCTCGCACTCAAAGCTGCTGGGCGCCTCTGAGGGGTACGTGGAACCGCCGGCGGCTGACCTGCGCCCGGCGCAGCCCACGGCGTGATTCAACAGAGGTGGCGTCCTGCTACTGGCCTCGGGAAAGAAGCCAAGCGGACGGGGTGCTCCGTTACCGTCAGCCCGCATGAGAGCCATTCAATTCACCGAGTACGGTCCGCCCAACGTTGTTCACGTCGCCGAGACGAAGCTCCGAATGCCGGACGGAACGAGGTCCGTATCGCCGTAAGAGCATCCGGCGTATCACCCGGCGAGATGCGCATCCGCTCCGGGGTGCTACGTGACGTGGTGCCCATGACGTTCCCGTATCGGACCGGATTCGACGCCGCAGGTGTCGTGGACCAGGTCGGCGGCGGCGTCACAGGTGTCGCCATGGGCGACAAGGTGTTCGGTATGACCAGTCCGGTCGCGCGTGGAGCCCATGCCGACTTCACAGTTCCACGACTTCCTTAGTTCCCTCGGAGCAGAGCCGACGACGTACGGGGGCGGGTCTCGTCGAGCGGATCCGCGCGATGGCACAGGCCGGGGTGGACGCGGTGTTCGACTGCGCCGGCGGATCGCTGCCGGACCAGCAGGAGTGTCCGGCCAAACCGCACATAAACGCAGGTATGCCCCGCACCGAAGAAACCACAGGCTCCTTCAACACGGGGCATACCCACAACAATTGTTCGGCGGCGTCCTACTCTCCCACAGGGT
>NZ_JOHR01000010.1 GCF_000719775.1 Streptomyces sp. NRRL F-5135
GCCCTTCCCCCGCCGCCCCCTGTCCACCCCCGCCCCTTCCGTTCCTTCTTCCGCCTTGAGCACCCCGACCCCGACCACCTACACCGTGTACACGCACGAGGAGGCCCGTTAAATGGCACGGCGATACGACTGCAACGACGCGACCGACCGTTCCACGGGTCTGCGCGAGGCGGTGTCGGCCGTACGCCGTGGCGAGCTGGTCGTCCTGCCCACCGACACCGTGTACGGGATCGGCGCGGACGCCTTCAGCTCGGAGGCGGTCGCCGACCTGCTGGACGCGAAGGGCCGGGGCCGCAACATGCCCACGCCCGTCCTGATCGGCTCCCCGAACACCCTGCACGGCCTGGTCACGGACTTCTCGGAGCAGGCGTGGGAACTCGTCGACGCGTTCTGGCCGGGCGCCCTGACGCTGGTCGCCAAGCACCAGCCGTCGCTCCAGTGGGACCTCGGCGACACCCGGGGCACGGTCGCGATCCGGATGCCGCTGCACCCCGTCGCCATCGAACTGCTCACCGAGTTCGGCCCGATGGCCGTCTCCAGCGCCAACCTCACCGGTCACCCGGCGCCGGAGAACTGCGACGCCGCCCAGGACATGCTCGGCGACGCCGTCTCCGTCTACCTCGACGGCGGCCCGACGCCCGGCAACGTGCCCTCCTCCATCGTGGACGTGACCGGCCGGGTGCCGGTGCTGCTGCGCGCGGGGGCCATCGACGCGGAGGAGCTGCGCAAGGTGGTACCCGACCTCGAGGTGGCCAATTGACCGCCCCTGAGGGGCGTGGCATAGCGGAGACCGCACACACGGGCGCCGGGCACCACGGCGCCGAGGCCGACGCCTCCACCCGGACCGCCACCGGTACCGGCGCCGGCGCCGGCGCCGGAAACACCTTCCGCATCCTCCACGTCAGCACCGGCAACGTCTGCCGCTCGCCGATCACCGAGCGGCTGAACCGGCATGCCCTGAGCGCGCGCCTCGGCGAACGGCTCACGGGCGGCCTGATCGTGGAGAGCGCGGGCACCTGGGGGCACGAGGGCGCGCCCATGGAGGCCAACGCGGAGACCGTCCTCGGCGACTTCGGGGCGGACGCCTCCGGCTTCGTCGGCCGCGAACTGCTCGACGAGCACGTGATCCGCGCGGACCTGGTCCTGACCGCGACCCGGGACCACCGCGCGCAGGTGATCTCGATGGGGCACTCGGCGGGGCTGCGCACGTTCACGCTGAAGGAGTTCACGCGCCTGGTACGGGCCATAGACCCGGCGACGCTGCCGGACCCGCTGGACGACGGCGTGGTCGAACGCGCCCGCGCCCTGGTACGCGCGGCGGCGGCGCTGCGCGGGTGGCTGCTGGCACCGACGGCGGAGGCGGACGAGGTGTACGACCCGTACGGGGCACCGATCACGTTCTTCCGGTCCATCGGCGACGAGATCCACCAGGCGCTGGACCCGGTGGTGACGGCGCTGACGGGCGTCCCGGCGTCGTAAGGGGTCTCCCGCCGGGCAGGCGCGCGCCTGCCGCCTCCCGCGGCGTACGGCCGCGCGCCGCGGCTCCGGCGCGCCTACATTGGATGGCAAGTACCTCCCAGGTCCGGAGTTCGCCATGCCGGTCGTCAGCCCCGCCAGCGCCCCTCCCGACGCCCCCGCCGGCCCCCGTGCACCGGGCGGCGGGGCCGGTGCGGACCTGTTGCTGCGGGCGGATCCCGAGATGGCCGAAATCATCCTCGGGGAGGCACACCGGCAGGCGGAGGGCCTCCAGCTCATCGCCGCCGAGAACTTCACCTCGCCCGCCGTCCTCGCGGCCCTCGGTTCACCTCTCGCCAACAAGTACGCCGAGGGCTATCCCGGCGCCCGCCACCATGGCGGCTGCGAGCTCGTCGACGCGGCCGAGCGCGTCGCCGTGCGCCGGGCGAGCGCGCTGTTCGGGGCCGAGCACGCCAATGTGCAGCCGCACTCCGGCTCCTCCGCCGTACTGGCCGCCTACGCGGCGCTGCTGCGGCCCGGGGACACCGTGCTGGCCATGGGGCTGGCCTACGGCGGGCACCTCACGCACGGGGCGCCGGTGAACTTCTCCGGGCGGTGGTTCGACTTCGTCGGGTACGGCGTCGACCCGGTCAGCGGCCTCATCGACTACGACCGGGTCCACGCCCTGGCGCGCGCCCACCGGCCCAAGGCGCTCGTCTGCGGCTCCATCTCGTACCCGCGCCACATCGACTACGCGGCGTTCCGGACGATCGCGGACGACGTGGGCGCGTACCTGATCGCGGACGCCGCGCACCCGATCGGCCTGGTCGCCGGGGGAGCGGCGCCCAACCCCGTGCCGTACGCGGACCTGGTGTGCGCGACGACGCACAAGGTGCTGCGCGGGCCGCGGGGCGGGATGATCCTGTGCGCGGAGCAGTACGCGGCCCGGGTGGACCGCGCGGTGTTCCCGTTCACCCAGGGCGGCGCGCAGATGCACACGATCGCCGCCAAGGCCGTCGGCTTCGGCGAGGCGGCCACACCGGCGTTCACGGCGTACGCGCACCAGGTCGTGGCCAACGCCCGCGCGCTCGCCGCCGCGCTGGCGGCGGAGGGCGTACGCATCACCACCGGCGGTACGGACACCCATCTGATCACCGCCGACCCGTCACCCCTGGGAGTGGACGCGCGGGCGGCCCGTGGCCGGCTCGCCGCCGCCGGGCTGGTGCTGGACACCTGTGCGCTGCCGGAGGCGAGCGGCGCGGCCGGCCGGGGCGTCCGGCTCGGCACCGCCGCCGTGACCACCCAGGGCATGACGGAGACGGAAATGGCGCGAATCGCGGCCCTCTTCGTCGCGGCGCTGCGTGCGGACGGTGAGGACGCGTACGGCGTCCGTGCCGAGGTGCGTGAGCTGGTGGGGCTTTTCCCGCCGTATGGAAGGGTTCCCTGAGGGGCCGGGACGGCCGGCCCCGCCCGTTGTGACCCTTCCGGCCGGATGTTCCCGTATGCCAAGGGCGTGGCCGGGAAGACGTGCAACCAAGCTCTTCGGCCACTCGTCCTCGTTGATATCTCGTTCATATGGTGACTCCGAATCCGACCGGGGCTCCCGCGCGGGCTAGGGTGTGGGGCTGAGATGGCCAGCGATTCCTGTGGGGCAGCCCGTGCGTGATTACCTGCTGACGCTCTGCGTGACGGCTGCGGTGACCTATCTGCTGACCGGCCCGGTGCGTAAGTTCGCCATCGCGACCGGAGCGATGCCGGAGATCCGCGCCCGAGACGTGCACCATGAACCGACACCGCGGCTCGGCGGCATCGCCATGTTCTTCGGGCTGTGCGCCGGACTGCTGGTCGCGGACCACCTGCAGAACCTCAACGGGGTCTTCGAGCTCTCCAACGAGCCCCGCGCGCTGCTCTCCGGTGCCGCGCTGATCTGGCTGGTCGGTGTCCTGGACGACAAGTTCGAGATCGACGCCCTGATCAAGCTGGGCGCGCAGATGATCGCCGCCGGTGTGATGGTGATGCAGGGTCTGACGATCCTGTGGATCCCGGTGCCCGGCGTCGGGATGGTCTCGCTGACCGACTGGCAGGGCACCCTGCTCACGGTCGCGCTGGTGGTGATCACCATCAACGCGGTGAACTTCGTGGACGGTCTCGACGGCCTCGCCGCCGGGATGGTGTGCATCGCCGCCGCCGCGTTCTTCCTGTACACGTACCGGATCTGGTACGGCTACGGGATCGAGGCGGCCGCCCCCGCCACCCTGTTCTCGGCCATTCTGATCGGCATGTGCGTGGGCTTCCTGCCGCACAACATGCACCCCGGGCGGATCTTCATGGGCGACTCGGGGTCGATGCTGATCGGTCTGGTGCTCGCCGCCGGCGCGATCTCGGTGACGGGCCAGGTCGACCTGGACGCGCTGAAGATCTTCGAGGGGTCGAGCCGGGAGGCCACGCACGCCGCGCTGCCGGTGTTCATCCCGCTGCTGCTGCCGCTGACGATCATCGCGATCCCGTTCGCGGACCTGGTGCTGGCCGTTGTGCGCCGTACCTGGAACGGCAAGTCGCCGTTCGCCGCCGACCGCGGCCACCTGCACCACCGGCTGCTGGAGATCGGCCACTCGCACAGCAGGTCCGTGCTGATCATGTACTTCTGGTCGGCGCTGATCGCCTTCGGTGTGGTCGCGTACTCGGTGCACTCGGCGTCGATGTGGATCCTGCTGATCGTCGTCATGCTGAGCGCGGTGGGTCTGGTGCTCCTGCTGCTGCCGCGCTTCACACCGCGGGTGCCGCTCTGGGCGCAGCCCTTCGTACCGCCGCGCTACCGGCGCCGGGCGCGGGTGCCGGAGGGCCAGGAAGCCCAGGAGGGCCAGGAGCCCGGTGAGGCCGGTGAGCCGGGTGCGGCCGTCGCCGCGGGCGAGGTGGCAACGGGAGCCCCGCGGGCGCCGCACGGGGAGCACACACACGTTCCAGCGGGCGTCAACGGAGCGACCGCCCTGAGCGCCCATTCGCGTTTTCCCGACCGCAGGAAGGCCGGCTCCCGCCCGTGAGCGACCGGCCACACGCCTCAGCAGGCCCCCTTACCACACAACTCACCGTTGCATGGTGCTCACGCGCGCAGGATCACCCTCATGTGTGACAGTTGGCACACCTCGATGGTAAAGTCCGCATCAAATAGTTTGTGATACTGTTCACGAAGCCCGGCACCGACGCCGAAGAACTTGTGTACGACGGTTCGTTGGCCCGGGAAACTTCCTCCCGGACCGGGCCTACGCTCGTCCATGACGACACCATCTGCCCCACCCATTCAGCGGAGCTGCCGCCATGCCGTCCAACGACGCCCGGAACCTCCTCCACACCGCCGTGCCCACTGCCGCCGTCGGCGCCGTCGCCGCCGTGATCAGCGGGGTCGTGGCGGGCGGCAAGGGAGCACTGGGCGCGGTCGTCGGCGCGCTGGTGTGCATCGTGTTCATGGGTATCGGGATGGTGGTGCTCCAGCGGACGGCGAAGTCGCTGCCGCAGCTCTTCCAGGCGATGGGGCTGATGCTCTACACCGCCCAGCTGCTGCTGCTCTTCATCTTCGTGGCGCTGTTCAAGGACACCACGCTGTTCCACCCGAAGGCCTTCGCCTTCACCCTGATCGCGGCCACCGTCGCCTGGGTCGCCGCACAGGCGCGCGCCCACATGACGGCCAAGATCGCTTACGTCGAACCCGAGTCCTCGACGGCCAAGAACGCCGAGAAGACCGGAACGTCGGCGTGAGAGGTAGGGCCGGGATAAGTGCCTGTTCGGGAAACTGCTATCGTCCGGTGCCAACTGCGGCATTGCGGGCGCGGGCATCCGAGCTGACGCCTGTACTCACGCGAGGCTTGGAGCCCGAGAGCCGCCGCCCCCACACCTGTAAGACCTGTCCGGTGCCGACCCGCGGCCGTGCGCCGCACCGACACAACGAGGTTGCCGTACCTATGCGCCACGCTGAAGGAGCCCGCGGTGAGTGCTGACCAGACGACGCTCGCCTTCGACTGGAGTTGCCGCATCATGGCCGATAACGGCTGCGGCTTTCCGGCTCCGGGCCTGCACTCCTTCCTATTCAAGCCGATCTTCGAGGCCGGCGGCTTCTACTTCAACAAGACGATGCTGCTGGCGCTGCTGACCTCGCTGGTCGTGGTGGGCTTCTTCTGGATGGCCTTCAGTAAGCCGAAGCTGGTGCCCGGCAAGATCCAGATGATCGGCGAGGCCGGCTTCGACTTCGTCCGCAAGGGCATCGTCTACGAGACGATGGGCAAGCGCGAGGGCGAGAAGTACGTCCCGTTCATGGTCTCCCTGTTCTTCTTCGTCTGGGTCATGAACATCTGGTCGGTCGTGCCGCTGACGCAGTTCCCGGTCGCGTCCGTCATCGCCTACCCCGCCGGCCTCGCGATCATCGTCTACCTGATGTGGATGTCGGTGACCTTCAAGCGCCACGGCTTCGTCGGCGGCCTGAAGAACGTCACCGGCTACGACAAGTCGCTCGGCCCGGTGCTGCCGCTCGTCGTGGTCATCGAGTTCTTCTCGAACGTCCTCGTCCGGCCGTTCACGCACATGGTCCGGCTCTTCGCCAACATGTTCGCCGGTCACCTGCTGCTCGTGATGTTCACCGTCGCGAGCTGGTACCTGCTGAACAGCTGGCTGATCCCGGCCGCCGGCATCTCGTTCGTGATGACCATGGGGATGATCGGCTTCGAGCTCTTCGTCCAGGCCATCCAGGCGTACGTGTTCGTCCTCCTGGCCTGCACCTACCTCCAGGGCGCGCTCGCCGAGCACCACTGAGCCCCCTCCCACACACCTCCAGTCGTCCGGTGGCCAACCCCCACCGGTCCGTGAAAGAGAAGGAAGAACCGGCATGTCCGCTCTCTCGAACCTGGCCGCCGTCTCCGGAGACCTCAAGGCCCTCGGCTCCATCGGTTACGGCCTCTCGGCCATCGGCCCCGGCGTCGGCGTCGGCATCATCTTCGGTAACGGCACCCAGGCCCTGGCCCGTCAGCCCGAGGCCGCCGGTCTGATCCGTACCAACCAGATCCTCGGCTTCGCCTTCTGTGAGGCGCTGGCGCTGATCGGCATCGTCATGCCGTTCGTCTACGGCAGCTGACGTTCTGGGACTCATAGCCCATTACGACGAAAGGCACTGATGTGAACGCGCTGGTAACCCTGGCGGCGGAGGAGCAGCAGAACCCGCTCGTCCCGCCCGGACCGGAGCTCCTCGTCGGGCTGATCGCCTTCGCCATCGTCTTCTTCTTCCTCGCCAAGAAGCTCATCCCGAACATCAGCAAGGTTCTGGACGAGCGCCGCGAGGCCATCGAGGGCGGCATCGAGAAGGCGGAGGAGGCCCGCACCGAGGCGCAGAGCGTCCTGGAGCAGTACAAGGCCCAGCTCGCCGAGGCCCGCCACGAGGCCGCGCGGCTCCGCCAGGAGGCGACCGAGCAGGGCACCGTCATCATCCAGGAGATGAAGGCGGAAGGGCAGCGGCAGCGGGAAGAGATCATCGCCGCCGCGCACGCCCAGATCGAGGCCGACCGCAAGGCCGCGGCCAGCGCGCTGCGTCAGGACGTGGGCAGGCTCGCCACCGAACTGGCGGGCAAGCTGGTCGGTGAGTCCCTGGAGGACCACGCCCGGCAGAGCCGCACCATCGACCGCTTCCTCGACGAGCTCGAGGACGGCGCATCGAAGGCCGAGGCCACGCGATGAACGGAGCGAGCCGCGAGGCACTGGCCGCCGCGCGTGAGCGTCTCGACGCGCTGACCGACAGCACCTCGGCCGACGCCGCGAGGCTCGCCGAGGACCTGGCCGCCGTCACCGCGCTGCTCGACCGCGAGGTGTCGCTGCGCCGGGTCCTGACCGACCCGGCGCAGGCCGCCGAGCGCAAGGCCGAACTGGTGCGGCAGCTGCTGACCGGACAGGTCGGCGGCGCGGCCGTCGACCTGGTCGCCGGCATGGTCCGCTCCCGCTGGTCGCAGGCGCGCGACCTGGTCGACTCGACGGAGGAGCTGTCCGCCACCGCCGAGCTGACGCAGGCCGAGCGGGTCGGCGCGCTGGACGACGTGGAGGACGAGCTCTTCCGGTTCGGCCGGATCGTCGAGTCCAGCCCCGAGCTGCGCTCCGCGCTGACCGACCGGTCGGCGACGTCGGCCGCCAAGACCGGCCTGCTGAGGGACCTCCTCGGCGGGCGCGCCAACCCGGCCACCGAACGCCTGGTCGAGCGTCTTGTGACGCGGCCGCGGGGACGTAGCCTGGAAGCGGGCCTGCAGGCCCTGTCCCGGCTCGCCGCGGCGCGCCGGAACCGGCTGGTCGCCGTCGTCACGTCGGCGGTGCCGCTCACCGACCGGCAGAAGCAGCGCCTCGGCGCCGCCCTGTCGAAGCTGTACGGCCACCCGATGCACCTGAACCTGGACGTGGACCCCGAGGTCCTCGGCGGGATCTCGGTCCGCGTCGGTGACGAGGTCATCAACGGCACGGTCGCGGAGCGCCTCGACGAGGCGACCCGGCGGCTGGCGGGCTGACGGCACACGGACGTGACGCGCGCCGACGGCGCACGGAACGGACCGGCCGACGGCACGGGATCGCGAGCGGGCCCGGACCGGCGGACACCGGCAGGCAACAGAAATACGGCAAGACAGCGGCCCGGTTGGGCCGTGCAGAGATTGCAGAAGATTCCTGGGGTCACCCCCAGACCCCCAAAGAAACTTCGGGCCCAACAAGGAGAGCAGGGAACCCAGATGGCGGAGCTCACGATCCGGCCGGAGGAGATCCGGGACGCGCTGGACACCTTCGTCCAGTCGTACAAGCCGGACGCGGCCTCGCGCGAGGAGGTCGGTACGGTCAGCGTGGCCGGCGACGGCATCGCGAAGGTCGAGGGACTGCCCTCGGCCATGGCGAACGAGCTGCTGAAGTTCGAGGACGGCACCCTGGGTCTCGCCCTCAACCTCGAGGAGCGCGAGATCGGTGCGATCGTCCTCGGTGAGTTCAACGGCATCGAGGAGGGGCAGCCGGTCACCCGTACCGGCGAGGTCCTCTCCGTCGCTGTCGGCGAGGGATACCTGGGTCGCGTCGTCGACCCGCTCGGCAACCCGATCGACGGTCTCGGCGAGATCGAGACCGAAGGCCGCCGCGCCCTCGAGCTCCAGGCTCCGGGCGTCATGATCCGTAAGTCCGTGCACGAGCCGATGCAGACCGGCTACAAGGCCGTCGACTCCATGGTGCCGATCGGCCGTGGCCAGCGTCAGCTGATCATCGGTGACCGCCAGACCGGCAAGACCGCCCTGGCCGTCGACACGATCATCAACCAGCGCGAGAACTGGCGCTCGGGCGACCCCAAGAAGCAGGTTCGCTGCATCTACGTCGCCATCGGCCAGAAGGGCTCGACCATCGCGTCCGTACGCGGCGCCCTGGAGGAGTCCGGCGCGCTGGAGTACACGACGATCGTCGCCGCCCCCGCGTCCGACCCGGCCGGCTTCAAGTACCTCGCCCCGTACACCGGTTCGGCCATCGGCCAGCACTGGATGTACCAGGGCAAGCACGTCCTCATCATCTTCGACGACCTCTCGAAGCAGGCCGACGCCTACCGCGCCGTGTCCCTGCTGCTGCGCCGCCCGCCGGGCCGTGAGGCCTACCCGGGTGACGTCTTCTACCTGCACTCGCGTCTGCTGGAGCGCTGCGCCAAGCTCTCCGACGACATGGGCGCCGGTTCGATGACGGGTCTGCCGATCGTCGAGACGAAGGCCAACGACGTGTCGGCGTTCATCCCGACCAACGTCATCTCCATCACCGACGGCCAGTGCTTCCTGGAGTCCGACCTGTTCAACGCCGGCCAGCGGCCCGCGCTGAACGTCGGTATCTCGGTCTCCCGCGTCGGTGGTTCCGCCCAGCACAAGGCCATGCGGCAGGTCTCCGGCCGACTGCGCGTGGACCTCGCCCAGTACCGCGAGCTGGAGGCGTTCGCGTCCTTCGGTTCCGACCTGGACGCGGCCTCCAAGGCGTCGCTGGAGCGCGGCAAGCGCATGGTCGAGCTGCTGAAGCAGCCGCAGTACACGCCGTACCCGGTGGAGGAGCAGGTCGTCTCCATCTGGGCCGGCACCACCGGCAAGATGGACGACGTCCCCGTCGAGGACATCCGCCGCTTCGAGAGCGAGCTGCTGGAGAACCTGCGCCGCGAGCGCAAGGAACTGCTCACCAGCATCGCCGAGGGCGCCAAGATGTCGGACGACACGATCCAGGCCATCGGCGACGCCGTCGCCGCCTTCAAGCGTCAGTTCGAGACGTCGGACGGCAAGCTCCTGGGCGACGACGCGCCGGCCGCCAACGCCTCGAAGTGACGACGGAAGGGACCTGACTCATGGGAGCCCAGCTCCGGGTCTACAAGCGTCGCATCAAATCCGTCACCGCGACCAAGAAGATCACCAAGGCGATGGAGATGATCGCCGCCTCGCGCATCGTCAAGGCGCAGCGCCAGGTGGCGGCCTCCACCCCGTACGCCACCGAGCTGACCCGCGCGGTCACCGCGGTGGCGACGGGATCGGCGACCAAGCACCCGCTCACCACCGAGGCGGCGTCCCCGTCCCGGGCCGCGGTCCTGCTCATCACGAGCGACCGCGGTCTGGCCGGCGGCTACTCCTCGAACGCCATCAAGTCCGCGGAGCAGCTCACCGAGCGGCTGCGCGGCGAGGGCAAGGAGGTCGACACGTACATCGTCGGCCGCAAGGGTGTCGCGTACTACAGCTTCCGTGAGCGCGCGGTCGCGGACTCGTGGGGCGGGTTCACCGACAACCCGACGTACGCGGACGCCAAGCGGGTCGCGGAGCCGCTGATCGCGGCGATCGAGCGGGAGACGGCCGAGGGCGGCGTGGACGAGCTCCACATCGTCTTCACCGAGTTCATCTCGATGATGACGCAGACGCCGGTCCAGAACCGGCTGCTGCCCCTCAGCCTCGACGAGGCGGCGGAGGAGAGTGGCACGAAGGGCGAGATCCTTCCGCTGTTCGACTTCGAGCCGTCGGCGGAGGACGTCCTCGACGCCCTGCTGCCGCGCTACGTCGAGAGCCGGGTCTACAACGCGCTGCTCCAGGCCGCCGCCTCCAAGCACGCGGCCACCCGCCGCGCGATGAAGTCGGCGACCGACAACGCCGGAGAGCTCATCAAGACGCTCTCCCGGCTCGCCAACGCGGCCCGCCAGGCCGAAATCACCCAGGAAATCAGCGAGATCGTCGGTGGCGCCAGCGCCCTGGCCGACGCGACCGCGGGGAGTGACAGGTAATGACGACGACAGTTGAGACGGCCGTAGCCACGGGCCGCGTCGCCCGGGTCATCGGCCCGGTCGTCGACGTGGAGTTCCCCGTCGACGCGATGCCCGACATCTACAACGCGCTGACCGTCGAGGTGGCCGACCCGGCCGAGGACGGCAAGCTCAAGACGCTGACCCTGGAGGTCGCCCAGCACCTGGGTGACGGCCTGGTCCGCGCCATCTCCATGCAGCCCACCGACGGTCTGGTCCGCCAGGCCACGGTGACGAACACGGGCAACGGCATCACCGTTCCCGTCGGCGACATCACCAAGGGCAAGGTGTTCAACACCCTCGGTGAGATCCTGAACAAGCCCGAGGCGACGGCCGAGGTCACCGAGCGCTGGGCGATCCACCGCTCCGCCCCGACCTTCGACCAGCTCGAGTCGAAGACCGAGATGTTCGAGACCGGCGTCAAGGTCATCGACCTGCTGACCCCGTACGTCAAGGGCGGCAAGATCGGTCTGTTCGGTGGTGCCGGTGTCGGCAAGACCGTGCTGATCCAGGAAATGATCTACCGCGTCGCCAACAACCACGACGGTGTGTCGGTGTTCGCGGGCGTCGGTGAGCGTACCCGTGAGGGCAACGACCTCATCGAGGAGATGACCGAGTCCGGCGTCATCGACAAGACGGCGCTCGTCTTCGGCCAGATGGACGAGCCGCCGGGGACCCGTCTCCGCGTCGCCCTGGCCGGTCTGACCATGGCGGAGTACTTCCGCGATGTGCAGAAGCAGGACGTGCTCTTCTTCATCGACAACATCTTCCGGTACACCCAGGCCGGCTCCGAGGTGTCCACGCTGCTCGGCCGCATGCCGTCCGCGGTGGGCTACCAGCCGAACCTGGCCGACGAGATGGGTCTGCTCCAGGAGCGCATCACCTCGACCCGCGGTCACTCGATCACCTCGATGCAGGCGATCTATGTCCCCGCGGACGACCTGACCGACCCGGCCCCGGCCACCACCTTCGCCCACCTCGACGCGACGACGGTGCTCTCCCGTCCGATCTCGGAGAAGGGCATCTACCCGGCCGTGGACCCGCTGGACTCCACGTCCCGGATCCTGGACCCGCGGTACATCGCGCAGGACCACTACGACGCGGCCACCCGCGTCAAGGGGATCCTCCAGAAGTACAAGGACCTCCAGGACATCATCGCGATCCTCGGTATCGACGAGCTCGGCGAGGAGGACAAGCTCGTCGTCCACCGGGCCCGTCGCGTGGAGCGCTTCCTGTCGCAGAACACCCACGTCGCCAAGCAGTTCACCGGCGTGGACGGCTCGGACGTGCCGCTCGACGAGTCGATCGCCGCGTTCAACGCGATCTGCGACGGCGAGTACGACCACTTCCCCGAGCAGGCGTTCTTCATGTGCGGTGGCATTGAGGACCTCAAGGCCAACGCCAAGGAGCTCGGCGTCTCCTGACCGCCGCGTTCCGTCGCGTTCCGAGGAGGGGGGCGGGTCGCAACCCGCCCCCCTCCGACGCACCCGACGACACCCCATAGAATCAATCCCAACACCCGGCGAAACGGCCGGGTGGTGACCCGAGGAGCCACCCTTGGCTGCTGAGCTGCATGTCGAGCTGGTCGCCGCGGACCGCAGTGTGTGGTCCGGCGAGGCCACCCTGGTCGTCGCGCGCACCACGTCCGGCGACATCGGCGTCATGCCCGGTCACCAGCCGCTGCTCGGTGTGCTGGAGTCGGGCCCGGTGACCATTCGTACGAGCGACGGTGGGACGGTCGTGGCCGCGGTGCACGGCGGTTTCCTCTCGTTCGCGGACAACAAGCTGTCGCTGCTCGCGGAGATCGCCGAGCTGGCGGATGAGATCGACACCCAGCGCGCCGAGCGTGCGCTGGAGCGCGCCAAGTCGGGTGACGACGACGCCGCGGAGCGGCGCGCCGACGTCCGGCTGCGTGCGGTGGCGGTGCGTTAGCGCACGGCGCCGATAGCGTTACCGCCGTACGGCCCGGGTCCGCCCGGGACGTGCGGCGTCCTCAGCCGCGGCTCGTTCCGGACTCGTCCGGACCGGGTCGCGGCTGAGGCGATGGAGGTGCGGTTCCTGTTCGGTACGTGGACGAGGCGAGGAGGTCGGTGGTGATGGTCCTCGCTCTGCTTGTCTGCGGACTGGTCGTCGTGGCTGTGGCGGGGGGTCTGTTCGTCTTCGGACTGCGACGGCGCCTCATCCAGCGCTCCGGCGGCACCTTCGACTGCAGCCTGCGCTGGGACGTGCCCGAGGAGCCCGACCTCTCGGGCAAGGGCTGGGTGTACGGCGTGGCCCGCTACAACTCCGACCGGATCAACTGGTTCCGCGTCTTCTCCTACGCCCCCCGCCCGCGCCGCACCCTGGAGCGCTCCGCGATCGAGGTCCTGGCCCGCCGCGCGCCGCAGGGCGAGGAGGAACTGGCGCTGCTCTCCGACGCGGTCGTCCTCAGCTGCGCGCACGGTGAGGTACGGCTGGAGCTGGCGATGAGCGAGGACGCGCTGACGGGCTTCCTGGCCTGGCTGGAGGCGGCGCCCCCGGGCCAGCGGGTGAACGTGGCCTGACCCGGGCCGAACCCGGGGCGTGCGCGGCGGAGGGCGGCGCCGATGGTGCCGGCGCCGCCCCCTTGGTGTCACACGGGTGCTGTGTCGTGCCGCGCGGTTATCCGAGGCCGCCGTTGATCGCGCTCACCAGCTCGCCGTTCGCCGTGTCACCGGTGAAGTCCCAGAAGAACGCGCCGCCCAGGCCCTGCTGTTTCGCCCAGGCCATCTTCGAGGTGACCGTGGCGGGCGTGTCGTAGCTCCACCAGTTGCTGCCGCACTTGGCGTACGACGTGCCGGCGACGGTGCCGGTGGGCGGACAGGTGTTCTTCAGGACCTTGTAGTCCTCGATGCCCGGCTCGTACGTGCCCGGGGCCGGGCCGGTCGCGGTGCCGCCCGGGGCCGCCTGGCTGACGCCGGTCCAGCCGCGCCCGTAGAAGCCGATGCCGAGCAGCAGCTTGCTCGCCGGCACGCCCTGGGCCTTGAACTTGGCGATCGCCTCCGCCGAGTTGAAGCCCGCCTGCGGGATGCCCGCGTACGAGGTGAGCGGGGAGTGCGGGGCCGTCGGGCCCTGGGCGGCGAACGCGCCGAAGAAGTCGTACGTCATCACGTTGAACCAGTCCATGTACGGGGCCGCGCCCGCGTAGTCGGACTTCTCTATCTTGCCGCCGGCCGAGGCGTCGGCGGTGACGGCGGCCGTGACGAGGTTGTTCGAGCCGAACTTGGCGCGCATGGCCTGCATCATGTTCTTGAACGCGGCCGGGCCGCTGGAGTCGCAGGACAGGCCGCAGGCGTTGGGGTACTCCCAGTCCAGGTCGATGCCGTCGAAGACGTCCGCCCAGCGCGGGTCCTCCACCAGGTCGTAGCAGGACTGCGCGAAGGCCGCCGGGTTCTGCACCGCCTGGCCGAAGCCGCCGGACCAGGTCCAGCCGCCGAAGGACCACAACACCTTGATGTGCGGGTACTTGGCCTTGAGCTTGCGGAGCTGGTTGAAGTTGCCCTTCAGCGGCTGGTCCCAGGTGTCGGCGACACCGTCGACGCTCTGGTCGGCGGTGTACGCCT
This sequence comes from Streptomyces sp. NRRL F-5135, assembly GCF_000719775.1. Lineage (GTDB taxonomy): Bacteria > Actinomycetota > Actinomycetes > Streptomycetales > Streptomycetaceae > Streptomyces > Streptomyces hebeiensis. The sequence goes on from NZ_JOHR01000010.1 coordinate 14,332, forward strand.
TCTCGATCGCGGCGAAGGAGTCGCCCATCGCGCACTTGCCGCCGGTGACATTGCCGAACGAGTAGTTGATGTGCGTGATCTTTCCGGCCGAACCGGAGCTCGCCACGTTCTTGACGTGGTAGTTCCGGTTGTAGATGCCCCACTCGGTGAAGTAGCCGAGCTTGACCTTGCTTCCGGTACCGGGGTCGGTGTTCCCGGTGGTGCGCACCGCGCGGGCGCCGCTGGCGGGGCCGGTCTGGTCGGCGGTGTCGCGCGCCTGGACGGTGTACGAGTAGTCCGTACCGGCCCGCAGGCCGGTGTCGGTGTAGGTCGTGCCGGTGACCGTGGCGACCTTCGCGCCGTCACGCAGCACGTCGTAGTTCTTGACGCCCTTGTCGTCGGTGGCGGCGCTCCAGCCCAGGGTCACCGAGGTGTTGGTGACGGCGCTCGCGGTGGGGGTGCCGGGCGCGGAGGGCGGGGCGTCACCGGGCACGCTCGGGCCGCCGTCGCAGGAGGCGCCGTTGAGCTTGCAGGACGCGGGGGAGCCCGTGCCGGTGCCGTTGAAGCCGAAGCTGATGGAGGCGCCGGGGGCGAGGGTGCCGTTCCAGGACTTGTTCTTGGCGGTCCAGTGGGTGCCGGAGCCGGTGATGTCGGCGTCCCAGCCGGAGGTGACGGCGGTACCGGACGGGAAGTCCCACTCGACGGTCCAGGAGGCCAGGGAGGTGGTGCCGGTGTTCTTCACCGTCCACTTGCCCTCGAAACCGGTGCCCCAGTCGGAGACCTTGGTGTACGTGGCGGTCGCGGAGGCGGCGGCCTGTGCGGGCGTGGCCAGCCCCACGAGGGCGGCCAACGGCAGCAGCAGCGCGGTGAGGCCCGCGACGGTTCGGGATCTGAGACGGCGTCCGTGGGGGACTGATCGGGTGTTCACGGGTGTGCTCCTCGTGACATGAGTACAGGACAGGAGAACGGGGATGGTCCGTGCACTGCTCACACCGGGGTCGGCGTACGCCGGTGTGTGCCGCGAGAGTAAAGAGGTCTGGACCACTCGTCAATAGGTCCAGACCAGGCCGGGGTGGGTTCGGACCGGGCCGGAGCGTGCCGGGCGGGCCGTGGCCGCACCGTCCGGGGGCCGGTGACGGCCGTCGGCCGTCGGCCGTCCGCCGTCCGCCGTCAGTCGGGCGCCTGGCGCCGGGCCCCTGGGAGGCCCAACTCCTGGGCCAGCACCGCCGCCTGGACACGGCTGCGCAGGTTCAGCTTGCCGAGCAGCCGGCTCACATGCGTCTTCACGGTCGCCTCGGCCATCTCCAGCCGCACCGCCGTCTGCGCGTTCGACAGTCCCTCGCCCAGGCAGGCCAGCACCTCGCGCTCCCGGCGGGTCAGCGGGTCCAGCACCGACAGGTCCGGCGCGTCCTCGTCGCGCGCGGGCCGGGCCGGAGCGGCGAACTCCGCGATCAGCCGGCGCGTGACGGCGGGCGCGATCAGGCCCTCGCCGCGCGCCACCGTCCGTACCGCCGTGAGCAGGTCCGCGGCCTCGGCGTTCTTCAGCAGGAAGCCCGCCGCCCCCGCCCGCAGCGCGCCGAAGACGTACTCGTCCAGGTCGAACGTCGTCAGAACCAGCACGTCCGCCAGCCCCTCCTCGACCACCCGCCGTGTCGCCGACACCCCGTCGAGACGGGGCATCTGCACGTCCATCAGCACCAGATCGGGCCGCAGCGCGCGGGCCAGCGCGACCGCCTCCTCACCGTCCGCCGCCTCCCCGACGACCTCGATGTCCCGCGCGCTGCGCAGGATGAGCACCAGCCCCGCCCGTACCGCCGACTGGTCCTCCGCGACCAGCACCCGGATCGTCATGCCGTCTCCCACGCCTCGTCGACGGGCAGTTCGGCCCGCACCCGCCAGATCTTCCCGCCGTCGTCCCCGGTGACGACACCCGCCTCGAACGCCCCGTGCAGCAGCTCGACCCGTTCGCGCATCCCCACCATCCCGGACCCGGAGCCGGGTGCGCGCGGTCCTGGCCGGTCGCCGAACGGGCTGTCGACGCGTACGGTCAGGGCCCGCCGGGACCGTGCCAGCGCGACGGTCACCGCGCCCGGCGCCGCGTGCTTGAGCGCGTTGGTCAGGGACTCCTGAACGATCCGGTACGCGGCGAGCTCGACCGGCGCGGGCAGGGGGGCGGCCGTGTCGCGCCGGTCGTCCAGGGTGAAGCTGAGCCCGCTGGACGCGCCGTTGGTACCGGCCTGCTCCAGCAACGAGTCCACCGCCGCCAGGGTCGGGGCGGCCGACGGCTCCGCCTCGTCTCCGGGGTCCCGCAGCAGCCCGATCAGCCGGCGCATCTCCGCCAGCCCCTCCACACTGTTCGTCCGGATCACCCCGAGCGCGTCCCGCGTGGTCCGCTCGTCGTCCAGGGACAGCGCGGCCGTGGCGTGGATGGCGATCGCCGAGAGGTGGTTGGCGACCATGTCGTGCAGCTCCCGGGCCATCCGGGCGCGCTCCGCCGTCACCGCCTGGACCCGGTCCATCTCCGCCAGCAGCGCGGTCTGCTCGGCCCGCAGCCGCGCGGTCTCGGCGGCGTCCCGGTGGCCGCGGACGGCGGAGCCGGTGATGGCGGGCAGAAAGCTCACCACGCCGGTGGCCACGCCGATCAGCAGGCTCTCCGGCTTCTGGAGCCAGCCGAAGAAGCCGATCGTCATCGCGATCGTGATCAGGCCCGTGGTCCACGGGATACGGCGGGCGGCGGCGGGTGTCCCGTACACCACCGCCGCGTACATCAGATCCGTGAACATCAGTACGGTCGCCACGCTGCCGGTCGTGAACAGATCCGCGACGAGCGCGACCGTGCCCACGAGCAGCGCGGGCGACGGCATGCTCCGGCGCAGCAGCTCCAGACCGGCGACGACGACGAGCGGCACCAGGACCCAGGGCCCGGGGAACAGCATGCCCCCCTGGGTGTGCAGGCCGAGGGCCCACAGGGCGAGGCCGCCGAGCAGCCCGAGCACGGCGATGGCGATGTCGTCGCGGTGCGGCCTGACCGGTCGGAGCGGCCGGAAGAAGGCGATCACCCGTCCATCAAACACGTCCCGCCGCGCGGGGACCTCCTCAGTGGGGGTGAGGGCGCGCTACATCGAAGGGTGCAGTCCCGCGCCGTCACGTTTCGGCACCGCCGACGACGACAGGCGGCCGGGCGGGCGGGAGCCTGGAGGCGTTGTACGGGGAGACGGGGGAGAGGGAAGGAGCACAGCCGTGATCGTCACGCTGATCGTGATCTGCGAGGTCGGCTTCTGGGTGCTGCTGGCGTTGGGGCTGGCCCTGCGCTACGTCGCGCGGATGCCCCGGCTCGGCGCGGGGGTGCTCCTGCTGGAGCCGCTGCTGGAGGTCGTCCTGCTGATCGTGACGGCGATCGACCTGAAGAACGGCGCGGAGCCCGACATGAAGCACGGTCTCGCGGCGCTCTACATCGGCTTCACCGTCGCCTACGGCCACTACACCATCAGCTGGGCCGACGCCCGGGTCGCCCACCGCTTCTTCGGCGGACCGCCACCGGTGCCGGCCCCGGCGTACGGCAGGGCCCGCGCCGTGCACGAGGGCAAGCTGTGGCTGCGCACGGTCCTGGCCGCGGCCGTCGCGATCGCCCTGCTCCAGCTCGCGGCGTGGTACGTGGGTGACGCGGGCCGGACGGGTTCGCTGACGAGCTGGCAGCTCACCGCGGCCCGCGCGGCCGGGATCCACGGCCTGATCGCCCTGACGTACGCCGTCTTCCCGAAGAAGGCCCCGAAGAAGGCCCCGAAGGAGCCCGGGGAGCCGGTACGGGTGGAACGGCCGCCGTCGGAGACGAAGCGCTGAGCGGCGGTCGCGGCGCTCGACGCGGTGTCAGCGTTCGCCGCCCGGGACCCAGAGGACGTCCCCGAGCTCCTTGTTCGCCGCGCGCGCCAGAATGAACAGCAGGTCGGAGAGCCGGTTGAGATACGTCGCCGTCAGCTCGTTCATGGTCGCGCCGTGCGACTCCAGCGCCGCCCAGGTGGAGCGCTCGGCGCGGCGAACGACCGTGCACGCCTGGTGCAGCAGGGCGGCACCCGGCGTGCCACCGGGGAGGATGAAGCTGCGCAGCTTGTCCAGGTCCGCCAGATAGCGGTCGCAGTCCGCCTCCAGCTTGTCGATGTACGACTGCTCGACGCGCAGCGGAGGGAACTCGGGGTTCTCGGCGACCGGCGTGGACAGGTCCGCGCCCACGTCGAAGAGGTCGTTCTGGACGCGGACCAGCACCTTCACGATGTCCTCCGGGAGGTTCCCGAGGGCGATCGCCGTGCCGATCACCGCGTTGGCCTCGTTCGCGTCGGCGTACGCGGCGATGCGCGGGTCGGTCTTGGCCGTACGGCTCATGTCGCCGAGCGCCGTCGTGCCCTTGTCCCCGGTCCGGGTGTAGATGCGCGTCAGGTTGACCATGGGGCCAGCCTAGTCCGGCGAGGAGCGCCGGTCAGGCGCCCGCCCGTTGGAAGACCTTCGTACCCAGCGCGAGCGAGAGCGCGGCGAAGGCGAGGGCCACCACGACGCCGTACAGCATCGCCGTGCCCGTGTACTCGCCCACGTATCCGGCCCGCACCGCGTCCACCAGGTACCGGAACGGTATGAAGTGCGACAGCACGTCCAGCCAGGCCGGAGCGAGCGTCATGGGCAGCATCAGCCCGGAGAGCAGCATCGACGGCATGCTCACCGCGTTGATCACGGGGCCGAACGCCTGCGGCGCGCTGACCTTCATGGCCAGGGCGTACGAGAGCGATGCCAGTGCCACCGTCAGGACGCCCACGAACGCGAACCCTATGAGCAGGCCGCCCACCGGTGCGCGCAACCCCATCACCAGCGCGGCCACGACCAGCAGGACCGCCTGGAAGACGAAGAGCGCGGCGTCCCGCAGCACCCGGCCCAGCAGCAGCGCGAGCCGGCTGACGGGGGTCACGCGCATGCGCTCGACCACGCCGTGCTGCTTCTCGATGATGATCGCGAAGCCGCAGAACAGCGCGCCGAACAGGCCGAGCTGGAGCAGCAGTCCGGGCACCAGGACCTGCCAGGAGTCGCCGTCGCCGCCGAGCGGCAGACCGGTCAGCAGGGGGCCGAAGAAGAGCAGGTAGAGCAGTGGCATCAGCACGCCGAAGAAGATCTGGAACTTGGAACGCAGGGTCTGGCGGACATAGCGCCCGAAGATCAGCGCGGTGTCGGACAACAGCGAGGACAAGGCGGAACTCCTGGGTGATGAGGGGGCAGAGGGCGGGAGGGCGGGAGCGACCCGCTCGACGTCAGGAGCCGGGGCCCGGGCCGACGTCGCGCGTCAGACGGCCACCGGCGTCGTGTCCACCGGCGCCGGTCCCCGGCCGGTGATCGCCAGGAAGGTGTCCTGGAGCGAGGCGTCGGCCGAGCCTCCGTACCGCCGCTTCAGCGCCTCCGGTGTCCCTTCCGCCGCCACCACGCCCCGGTCCACGACCACCAGCCGGTCGGACAGCTCGTCCGCCTCGTCCAGGTAGTGCGTGGTGAGGAAGACCGTCATGCCCTGCTCGTCCCGGATCCGGCGGACCAGGTCCCACAGGTCGGCCCGGCTGCCCGGGTCGAGTCCGGTGGTCGGTTCGTCGAGGAACAGCAGCGCGGGCCGGTGCACCAGACCCATCGCGATGTCCAGGCGCCGCTTCTGGCCCCCGGAGAGCGCTCCGCAGGACCGGTCCAGCAGGTCGGTGAGGCCGAGGTCGTGCGCCAGCTCGGCGGCGCGCTCCTCGGCGGCCTCCTTGCCGAGGCGGTACAGCCGGCCCTGGGTGATCAGCTCCTCCCGCACCGAGACCTGCGGGTCCGTCCCGCTGGACTGCGCGACATAACCGATCTCGCGCCGCACCGCCTCCGGCTCGCGCACCAGGTCGTGGCCCGCGACGGTCGCGGCACCGCCGGTCGGCGACAGCAGTGTGGTCAGCATCCGCAGCGTCGTGGTCTTGCCCGCGCCGTTCGGCCCGAGGAAGCCGAGGATCTCGCCGGGCTCCACGGTCAGATCGATCCCGCGCACGGCCTCCACGGGGCCGGTCTTGGTGTGGAAGGTCCGGGCGAGCCCGGCGGTGCTGATGATTGCCATGACTCCAGGAAAACAGAGTCACCCCAAAAATGCAATGACCCCAAAGTTTCATCCGCTGCGCCGAAGCCTAGGATGGGAGGCATGTCCGAGGGCCTCAGAGAGCGCAAGAAGCGGCAGACCAGGCAGTACATCTCGGATGTCGCCACGGGGCTTTTCCTGGAGCGCGGCTTCGACGCGGTCACCATCGCCGAGATCGCGGAGGCCGCCGACGTCTCGGTCAACACGGTCTACAACTACTTCGAGGCGAAGGAAGACCTCTTCCTCGACCGCAGCAAGGGCATCGTCGACCGGCTGCCCCGCCTCGTGCGGGGCCGTGAGGTGGGCGAGTCGGCGGCCGACGCGATCCTGCGCGGGCTGCGGGAGGAGGTCGAGGCGGTCTCACCGAAGGTCGGTCTCTTCGACGGGTACGCGCGCTTCATGCGGGTCGTCCAGGACTCGCACGCCCTCAGATCCCGCCTCTGGTTCATCCAGCAGGAGGTCCTGACCCGGCTGGAGACGGCGCTCAAGGAGGAGATGGGCGCCGCCGAGGACGAGATGCTGCCCACACTCGTGGCGGGGCAGCTGGCCTGGGCGCACGGCACGCTGATGGGGTGGATCGGCGGGCAGATGGTGCGGGGACGCGAGCCCGAGGCGGTGTCGCGGGAAGCCCTCGTACTGCTCGACGACATCGAGGAGATCCTGGGCGAGCCGGTCCGTACGTACGGAGTGCGCGAGGGTTGACCGGCGTCGTCGACCGGCGCCGTTGACCGGTGTCCCGGCGGCCGGACCGGTGTGACGTCCGTCATGTGAGACGTGACGCGCATCTCTACACCGTTACAGCAAGCACTTGCTGACGCTAATCTCCGCTCTGGAGGGCAGAAGTGAACAGGCGTTACGACCTGTGCCGGACCGTGTGCGCCCGCACGCGGCCCGCGCGTGGCGTGACCTCCGTCGCGCGGCTCCCCGCCGAGTGACCCGCGCGCGGGGGCCGTTCGCGCCACGCGGCCTCCGCGCCGACCGGGCTCCGCTTCCCCTCCCGCTCGATCGCTCGCTCAGCCGCAGTCCGAGAAGAACCGAAAACGAAACGTGGGGTGCGTCGTGGCCAGGAAACTCGCCGTCATCGGGGCCGGACTGATGGGATCCGGGATCGCCCAGGTCGCCGCGGTGGCAGGCTGGGAAGTCGTCCTGCGCGATGTCACCGACGCGGCCCTGACCAAGGGGACGGACGCCATCCGGGACTCGCTCGCCCGGTTCGTGGGCAAGGGCAGGCTGGAGGAGGCCGACGCCGATGCCGCGCTCGCCCGCATCAGCAGGACCACCGACCTGGACGCCGCCGCGGACGTGGACATCGTGGTCGAGGCGGTCTTCGAACAGCTCGACGTGAAACACGAGATCTTCCGTACGCTCGACAAGATCGTGGGGGAGCGGACCGTGCTCGCCTCGAACACCTCCGCCATCCCGATCACCAAGATCGCGGCGGTGACCGGGCGCCCGGAGCGGGTCGTCGGTACGCACTTCTTCTCGCCCGTGCCCATGATGCGGCTGTGCGAACTCGTGCGCGGCTACAAGACGAGCGACGAAACGCTCGCCACCGCACGGGAGTTCGCCGAGTCCCTGGGCAAGACCTGCGTCGTCGTCAACCGCGACGTGGCGGGCTTCGTGACCACCCGGCTGATCTCGGCGCTGGTGGTCGAGGCCGTCAAACTCCACGAGTCGGGGGTCGCGTCCGCCGAGGACATCGACACCGCCTGCCGACTGGGGTTCGGCCACGCGATGGGCCCGCTCGCCACCGCCGATCTGACCGGTGTCGACATCCTGCTGCACGCCATCGGCAACATCTACACGGAGACCCAGGACGAGAAGTTTGCGCCGCCGGAGCTGATGCGGCGCATGGTGGACGCCGGTGACATCGGGCGCAAGAGCGGACAGGGGTTCTACACGCACTGAGCCCGCGCGGAACACCCGCTGACCCGTCACGCGCCGGCCCGGCCGCGCTGCCGCGCCGCCCTTCGCCCCTCTGGGTGAATTCGGTATCGGTTCGCTCACGGACGGCAACTTCTTCGGTCGCGTGACAGTCAGTTGTTGAAAGACAGAACAGACTACGGAGAACAGCAGCACTCTCGGGGAGCGCATATGCACATCAGGGGCGACCACGCCGAGCTGGTCGTCGGGGGCCGCCTCGACGTACGCAGCGCGGCGGACGCCCGTACGGTCCTGCACTCGGCCGTCGACGACGGCGCCGGCGACCTGGTGCTCGACCTGACCGAACTGGACTCCTGGGACGCCACGGGACTCGGCGTCATCATGGGAGCCCACCGACGAGCGGGGCGGTGCGGCCGGAGGCTTGTGCTGCGCGGCGTTCCGCCGCAGATGCAGCGTTTGCTGGTGGCCACCCGGCTGCACCGCATCCTCGCCATCGAGGGCGGGATCGCCGCGGAGTCCCTGCCGTGGGTCTGACCGGACCGCTCAGGGAAGGACGGCCTGTGACCGGGCCGCTCGGCACGATCCTCACGGGACCGTGACCTTCAGGACCCCGCGGGCCCCCGCTGTTCATGGATACTGGGCACTGGAGTTCGGCGTGTCCGCAGACCGACGGACCGACCGACAGAGCAGGCACCGGACCAGAAGCGACAGATGGGCGTGCGCGGCCGGGGGCGACCGCATGCCACGATCTGGGGGGCTTTCACCATGGACCCGATAAACCGGGGACCTGAAGAGTACGGCCATGACGGCGGTCACGGCGACGAGCGCCCCGGGGGCGAACGTCGCGATGGCGAACGCCTCGTGGGGAGCGAGAGCGGGACATCGGCCGCGGACACCGGCACCGGCCCGGCGGCGGGTTCACGTGCGGACGCCGCCGGGCACGACGACTCCGCGGCGCGGGAGCGGCACGGCGCGAGCGACCCGTACGGCACGAACGCTCCGCACGGCGCGGACGGCAAGGACGCCTCGTACGGTACGGGCTCCGCGTTCGACGCGGGCGGCTCGCACGGTACGGGCGTCCCGAACGGCGGTCTCGGCGAGGGCGGTTCGGGCGCGGAGGCCGACGAGGACACCGAACCGGAGCGACCGCCGCGCGCGCTGATCATCCCCGGTGTGACGCCCCTGGCGCCGCCCGCCACGCCCGCCGTCCCCGCCGGGAGCGGACTGACCCACCTCGCGGGAGCCGTGCCCCCGCCCGTCCGCACCCGCCAACTGGTCTCCGGCGACTTCCTGCTGACCGTCAATCCCGTCGACGGCAGCGAGATCGAACTCTGCCCGCCCGGCCGCCGGCCCGGCGCGCCCGTCCGGCGCACCGCGGAGGAGCGCGTCGATCACCAGCGGGCCGGCCGGCCGCCGGTGCCCGCGGGGCCCGTCGCCCCGCCGCTGCCCCTGCTGGAGCGCGCCGAGGAGCGGGAGCGGCTGGTCGGCCTGGTCTCGCGCGGCCGTTCCGTCCGGCTGGTCGGCCCCGCCGGTTCCGGACGTACCGCGCTGCTCGACGCCGTCGCCGCGGACTGCGCGGATCTCGCCCCCGACGGGGTCGTACGCCTCTCCGGCCACCACCGCACCGCCACCGAGCTGCTGTACGAGCTGTACGCGGCCGTCTTCGACTCGGCGCTGCGCCGGCCCGACCGGGCCGTACTGCTCGAACTGGTCGGCGGGATCGGCGCGGTGGTCGTCCTCGACGACCTGGAGCTGGGCGGCGAGGCGCTGGACGAACTGCTCGCTGCCACGCCCGAGTGCGCCTACCTGCTGGCGCCCGCTCCCGACGCCGATCCGCCCTCCGCCGACGCGGGCCTCGACGAGGTCGCCCTCGGCGGGCTGGGCCGCGGGGCCTCGCTGGAACTGCTGGAGCGCGCCGTGGACCGGCCGCTCACCGACGAGGAGGCGAACTGGGCGGGTGACCTCTGGTTCGAGTCCGAGGGGCTGCCGCTGCGCTTCGTCCAGGCGGGCGCGCTGCTGCGCCAGCGCGACCGGCTGCGCGGCGCGGCCGACGCGGCGGACGAGTTCGAACCGTTCGAACGCCCCGCCGACGACGCGAAGTTCGGCGCTCCCGAGTCCTACGACACACCGCTGCCGAGTGTCGGCGAGGGCGCCGCGCCCGCCGCTCTGCTCGCGTCCCGGCTGAGCGAGTCCGCCCGGGCCACCCTGCGTTTCGCCGTCGCGCTCGGCGGCGAGGTCCCGCACCAGGCGCACCTGCCGGCCCTGACAGGCGACACCCACGCGGACGCCGCCGTCGGCGAACTGATGAGCTGTGGGCTGCTGACGCCGGTCGGCCCGCGCTACCGGCTCGCCCCCGGGGTCGCGGGACAGCTGGAGCGGGAGGGGTACGGCGACGACGCCGTGGCGCACGCGCTGACCGCCGCGCAGCACTACGCCTGGTGGGCCGGGCACCCCTCGGTCACGCCCGAGCGGGTGTGCGCGGAGGCGGACGCGGTGCTCGCCACGCTGGCCCCGCTGATCGCCGGGCAGGAGCCGGGGCGGGCGAGCGCGGCCGTACTGCTGGTCCGCAGCGCCGCGCCCGCGTTCCTCGCCGGGCTGCACTGGGGCGCCTGGGAGCGGGCGCTGCGTTCCGGCTGCGAGGCGGCGCGGCTGGCCGGGGAGGTGGCCGAGGAGGCGTACCTCCACCATGAACTGGGTGTCCTGGCACTGTGCGTGGGCAACCCCGAGCGGGCGCGCGCGGAGCTGGAGGCGTCCATCGGCATGCGCGGTGCCGTCGCCGACAAGAGCGGTACGGTCGCCGGCCGGCGGGCGCTGGCCCTGGTCACGGACCACGAGAACGCGGCGGCCGGTACGGGCGGCCGGTCGCCGGCCGTACGGCTCGACGAGCGGGCCGCACCGGCCGTGGCGGCCCTGCCGGGGCCGCCCGCCTCGCTCGGCCCGGCCGGCGCGCCGGGGACGGGAGCGACCGGGCCGGACGACACCGGTTCCGGCGCGGACGTGACCCTGGTGACCAGGCGCGACATCCCGGTGGTCGCTCCGGCTGCCGCCGCGACCTCCGCCATGAGGTCCGGCCCGGTGCCGCACACCCCGGCCGGGCGGCGGCCCGGTGCGTCCCGGCGCGGCGCGGCGTTCACCGGAGCCCGCCGCAACCTGGTGGCGGCCGGCGCGGGAGCGGTCCTCGCGGCCGTCCTGGGCACGGTCGTCACCCTGGGCGCGACCTCCGGCAACGACAACGCGAAGAACGACAAGGTCCGTACGGAACAGTCCACCGGCACCGACGAGGGCGAGGGCGGCGTGCCGGCCGAACAGCCCGTGGACGACACGACGTCGGGCCCCGGCGACCTCCTGCCCGAGCCGGGCGCCACCGGTGTGGCGAGCCCGAGCGGTGGCACCCCCTCCGGCTCGCCGTCGCCGTCGGACAGCCCCTCGCCGAGCGGTTCCTCCGAGGACGACGACCCGACGACACCGGACGCCCCGGCGGACCCGCCCGAGGAACCCTCGTCGCCGTCCGGCCCGGCGGAGCCCTCGGACCCGAAGCCGACCTCGGAGGACCCGCCGCCGTCGGAGGAGCCGTCGGACCCGGAGCCCACCCAGTCCGAGGAACCGCCCCCGTCCTCCCCGGAGACCACGGCGAGCGGTACGTCCCCGAGCCTCACCGCGGGGGCGATGGAGACGGCGACGGAGACGGCACCGTCCGAGCAGGTCGTCTGAGCGGGTCGTCCGAGCCGGGTCGTCCGAGCGACGGCCCCGGAGCGGCACGACACGGGGACAGGCCCCCTGCCGATGGTGGAAACACCGGCAGGGGGCCTGTCGCCCTCTCGCTCCCGGAGGACTACAACGGGAAGGACCGCCCGGAACTCTAGAAGAGCTTCAGCTTGTCGTCCTCGATGCCCCGCAGCCCGTCATAGTCCAGCACCACACACCCGATTCCCCGGTCCGTGGCCAGTACCCGGGCCTGTGGCTTGATCTCCTGGGCCGCGAACACCCCCCTCACCGGGGCCAGATGGGGATCCCGGTTCAGCAGCTCCAGATAGCGTGTGAGCTGCTCGACACCGTCGATCTCGCCGCGTCGCTTGATCTCCACGGCGACCGTCGCGCCGGCGGCGTCCCGGCACAGGATGTCCACCGGGCCGATGGCCGTGGGGTACTCGCGGCGGATGAGGCTGTAGCCGTCCCCGAGTGTCTCGATCCGGTCCGCCAGAAGCTCCTGAAGGTGCGCTTCTACGCCGTCCTTGATGAGACCCGGATCGACGCCCAACTCGTGCGAGGAATCGTGGAGAACTTCCTCCATCGTGATGATCAATTTCTCGCCCGCTTTGTTCACGACCGTCCAGACGCCCTCGTTCTCGCCCGCACCTTCTTTGAGCGTGCACGGCGGTGACATCCAGTTGAGGGGTTTGTACGCCCGGTCATCGGCGTGGATGGACACACTGCCGTCGGCCTTGACCAGGATGAGGCGGGGGGCGGAGGGCAGGTGGGCGGTGAGACGACCCGCGTAGTCGACGGAGCAGCGGGCAATGACGAGGCGCATGGGCGGCACGCTACTCGACCTCCGCCCCGGCGCGCGATTCGCCCCGGAAGCCCCGTTCGTTAATGGCCGGTTGTGTTCCCAATCTCCTGGTGCGGTCCGGACAGCGCGCATAACGTGGCAGCTGCAGGTCGCCGCCCGTGCACGCTGCGTGTCGGTGCCTTCTTCCCTGCCCGTAAGGCCCCGCCCCCGGGGTCGCGAGAGGAGAACCCATGTCGCTCGACGTCTCACCGGCACTGTTGGAGCAGGCCGAGCGAGGCGAGGTCGACGAAGCGGACTTCGTCGACTGCGTCCGGACCTCCCTGCCCTATGCATGGGAGATGATCAGTTCTCTGGTGGCACAGCTGAAGGTGGACGGTGGACAGTTCGCCGACAACCAGACGCCCCCGCCGGACGAGCAGGCACGTGGTCAACTGCTGCGCGCGCTCGCCAGCGACGCGATCCGCGGCGCGCTGCAACGGCACTTTGGAGTGCGTCTGGCGTTCCAGAACTGCCACCGTGTCGCGGTGTTCCCACTGGACACCTCGGTCGACGAGCGGCTGGGCCGCTTCACTTCCGTCCGGGCCCAGCTGCTCAACCAGTCGCCGGAACTGCGGGACTGCTGACGCGCGGGATCGCCGGCGCGTGTGACGTATCGTGCTGCCGCTCCGCATCGCCGAGGCACCCGGGTGCTGGAGCGGCAGCGTCCCGGAGACGGACATCCGGGCGGGACACACTTCGGCCGGCACTCTTGGCCGGGACACTTCGGCAGGGAACTCGGGGCCGGGCCCGGAGCGGGACTCCGGCACCGCGCCGCCCGTCGGCCGGGAGGCCTTTCGCGACGCCCTCCGCGCGCCGGTCCAGGGACGGCCGCCGCTCAGCCGAGCAGGGGCAGGACCTCGGCTCCCAGCCGCCGTACGTTCTCCTCCGTGACCGCCAGGTCCCCCGAGCCCTCCACGAGCAGCGCGAAGCGCCGGATGCCGGTGCGTTCGGCCGTCGTCGTGAGGCGGTCGGCGGCCAGCCGGGGCGTCCCCACCGGATGCAGGCGGCACAGCAACTCCGTGTAGGCCATCGGGTCCCGCATGCTCCGCGCCCGGCCGTCGACCGTGACATGGGCGCCGAGGCCCTGCCGCAGCCAGCCGGGCATCGACTTGGCGAGTGCCTCCACCGCCGCGCCCCGGCAGTCCGCGATCTGCGCGACACCGGCCGAGACGTGCGGCGCGTCCGCGATCTCCCCCGGCGAGCGGCCCGCGGCACGGGCGTGCCTGCGCCACAGTGCGACCATGTCCGCCTTCTCCTCGTCGCCACAGTGCATTCCGAGCAGCATCGGCAGGCCGCGCTCGGCGGCCAGCTTCACCGTCCTCGGCGAGGTGCAGGCGATCAAGGTCTCGGGGCCGGAACCGGCGTCTGACCGAGCGTCGGCGCCTGGCCGCGCGCCGGTGCCGGACCGAGCGCCGGGGTCAGGGCCGGGTCCGGGGCCCGGGACCCGCCCCGGGGCGCCGCCGGCGCGGGCGACGGCCGGGCGCGCTCCCGCCCCGACCGCCCACAGCGCGTCCAACTCGTCCGGGCGCGGTACGACCGGTACCTCACGGAAGCTGAATCGTTCTCCCGAAGCCGACACGCGCGGCTCCCGCAGCCAGCGGATCAATAGATCGAGCGATTCGGGGAAGTCGTGTTCGTACGCCCGCAGGCCCGTGCCGAACACCTCCAGATCGACCCAGGGGCCGCCCCGGCCCACGCCGAGCGTGAACCGTCCGCCGGACAGGAGGTGCAGCAGCGCCGCCTGCTCGCCGAGTGCCACCGGGTGCACGTTGGGCAGCACGCTGACCGCCGTGCCGACCCGGATCCGGTGCGTACGGCCGAGGAGCACCCCGGCCAGGGTCACGGCCGACGGGCAGACGCCGTACGGCACGAAGTGGTGCTCCGCCAGCCAGACCGAGTCCAGCCCGGACGCCTCGGCGACCTCCGTGGTGCGCACCGCCCGGTGCAGCGCCTCCCCCTGTCCCTGGCCCGGGAACTGGGCGGCCAGTACAAAAGCTCCAACGCGCATCGCCTCTTGCCTCCTCGCGGCCGACGCGGCTCCCCCTACGGGCAACAACGTCTGACACGTGCCAAAGGCACGGCCGGGCCCTGAAGTTCTTGCGATTGTCCGGTAAGTGCCTTCTGCGTGCTGCGGTATCCCCCCTTCCGGGCGGCGCCTGCCCCCGCGATCGCGCCGTACGCTGGAGTGGAACCGTGCCGTCTGCCCCGTGAGGTGTCCTGTGTCCCCGCGCCGCAACCGCCCCCGAGGCGGCGAGAAGACGCCCGGCCGAGCCCCGGAGCCGGGGGACCGGTACGGGGGGTTCCAGCGGACGGAGTCCTGGCAGGGCGAGGAGTGGGCCGTTCGCCATGTCGCCGGCGCGAGCGCGGCGGGCAAGCGCTACCGCTGCCCCGGATGCGACCAGGAGATCCTGTCCGCCGTACCGCACGTGGTGGCGTGGCCGGAGTACGGCGGCGTGGACGACCGGCGCCACTGGCACCAGGCGTGCTGGAACGCGAAGGACCGCCGCACCACCCGGGTGCGGCGGTCCAGGAACGCGCCCCGGTACTGAGCGGCGGCCGCTGAGGACCCCTTACGGGAGCCGTGGCCGTGTCAGACGCTCACGCGGTCAGAGGACCCCTCGCCCTCACGCGTCGCGTCGGTGGAGCGACCACAGCGCGCCCGCCATGGCGGCCGCCGTCGCCGCGATCATGAGCCACAGCGACCACCAGCCGGACGGGCCCGGCAGCCCGGTGGGGTTCTCGTACAAGGACACGAGCAGCATCGGGATCGAGTACTGGTACAGAAAGTCGCGCACCGGGCCGAGCCAGGGACTGCCGGCCATGAACAGGCCCAGCACGGGCGGCAGCAGGACGAGGCCGATCATGATCGTGACGGCCCCCGCGGAGTGCCGGATCAGCGTACCGATCGCCAGGGCGAACAGGCCGAGGGTGGCCAGGAAAAGGCTGACACCGACCGTCGCCTGGAGCCATTCGTTCCCGGTGGGCGGCGGCCCGTTGAGGATCGAGGTCTGGAGCGCGCCCACCAGCGTGGTGGTCATCAGCGAGATCACGAACACGAGCGCGAAGTAGACCACCGATTTGGCGCCCAGCACCCTGGTCCGGCTGGGGCACGCGGTCAGGGTCGTGCGGACCAGGCCCGTGCCGAACTCCGACGTCATGGTGATCACACCGAGCGTGATCACACAGATCGAGCTCAGCATCACCCCGAAGAACCCCAGGGGGAGCACCGTCTGCTCCGGATACCCGCTGTCCGTCCAGGCGAGCGACAGCGCGATGAACAAGCCGAGGCCGAGCATCAGTGCGACCATGACGCCCAGGGTCCAGAGGGTGGACCGGACGGAACGGATCTTGGTCCACTCGGCGAGCAGCGCATCGCCGAAATGGGCCCGGCGGACGGGGATCGGCGAGGTGTAGCCGTCGGCGGGAGCGCCCTCCGCCCGCTGCTGGTACGGGATGGACGGGGTCGACGGGGTGGACGGGATCGGCGGGGTGGTCATCGGGCGTCCTCGTTGCTGTCGCGGCCGTCGTGTCGCGTCGGGTCTCCGTCGGCGGTCGGGCCGGCGGGGGCGGCGGCGGGCGCGCTCGTGCCGGTCGTGCCGGTCGTACCGTCTGGGTACCGCCGCGGCACGACCGCTCCGGGCGGCGGCGGGGCGAAGAAGGCCTCGTGCGGTACGTCGGGCACGGGGGCGGGACCGTACCCCTGGGGCACCCCGCCGTACGGGCCGAGGTCCGGCGGTTCGAACCCCGCCAGTTCGTCGGCCGTCGAGCGGTAGTCCACGGCGCTCTGCGTCAGCCGCATGTACGCCTCCTCCAGGGACGCCTGGTGCGGGGAGAGCTCCCACAGCCGTACGTCCGCCGCGTGCGCGAGATCGCTGATCCGGGGCAGCGGCAGCCCCGTGACGCGCAACGCCCCGTCCGGCTCGGACAGCACCTGGCCGCCCGCCTCCGTGAGCGACGACGTCAGCTTCTCCCGCTCCCGCGGGTCGGTCCCCGGCGTGCGCACCCGCGCGAAGTCCGCGGAGTTGGCCGATATGAAGTCCTTGACGCTCATGTCGGCCAGCAGCCGCCCCCGTCCGATCACGATCAGATGGTCGGCGGTGAGCGCCATCTCGCTCATCAGGTGCGAGGAGACGAGGACCGTACGGCCCTCGGCGGCCAGCTGCTTCATCAGGTTGCGGACCCAGAGGATGCCCTCGGGGTCGAGGCCGTTGACCGGTTCGTCGAACAGCAGCACCTGCGGGTCGCCCAGCAGTGCGGCGGCGATGCCGAGCCGCTGGCCCATGCCCAGCGAGAAACCCTTCGTACGCTTCTTGGCGACGTCCCTCAGACCGACCACCCCGAGCACCTCGTCGACCCTGGTGGCGGGGATGCCGGAGAGCTGGGCCAGCGAGAGCAGGTGGTTGCGCGCGCTGCGTCCGCCGTGCACGGCCTTGGCGTCGAGCAGGGCGCCGACCTGGCGCGGCGCGTTGGGCAGCAGGCGGAAGGGGTGCCCGCCGACCGTCACCCGGCCGGCCGTCGGATTGTCGAGTCCGACGATCATCCGCATCGTGGTGGACTTGCCGGAGCCGTTGGGGCCGAGGAACCCGGTCACATGCCCGGGCCGCACCTGGAAGGAAAGGTTGTCCACGGCCGTCTGGGCGCCGTAGCGCTTCGTCAGGCCGACTGCCTCGATCATTCTCCAGCCCCATCGACAGGTCAGGTCGTTTGGGACCGTGGCCGGAACCGGCCGGGCGGGCCCCCGTAAGAGTTACGAGGATATCCACGCGCCGACGGTTCCGGCCACGTCGCTCCGATCCGGCCGGGCCGTTCCCGTCCTGCCGGGGCGTTCCGGCCGGGCCGTCGCCGTCCGGACCCGCTCAGGCGTCGCGCTTCTTCAGCACCACGTAGCCGCCCACCAGGGCCGCGACCACCCACAGCGCCATGATGCCCAGGCCGCCCCACGGCCCGTACGGCGCCTTGGCCGAGTCCATGGCGTCGGGCAGCACCTGCATGATCTTGGATCCGGCCTGGTCGGGGAAGTACCGCGCCACCTTCTTCGCGACCGGGACCGCCGACAGGATCTGCGAGACCAGGAAGAAGAACGGCATGAGGATGCCGAGCGAGAGCATGGAGCTGCGCAGCATCGCCGCGACGCCCATCGAGAAGACGGCGATCAGCGCCATGTAGAGCCCGCTGCCCACGACCGCGCGCAGCACGTTCGGCTCGCCGAGGGTCGTGCCGTGGTCGCCGAGCAGCGCCTGGCCGAGGAAGAACGCCAGGAACCCGGTGACCAGCCCGACGACCAGGGCCAGCACGCCCGCCACCAGGACCTTGGAGAAGAGGAAGGTGGCGCGTTGCGGGACGGCGGCCAGCGAGTTGCGGATCATGCCCGAGCCGTACTCGGAGCCGATCACCAGGACGCCGAAGACCACCATGGCCAGCTGTCCGAGGGCCATCCCGGAGAAGCTGGTGAACGTGGGGTCGAAGGTCGCCTGCTGGGTGGGCGGCAGCTCGTCGAAGGTCGAACTCAGCAGTGCCGAGAGCGCCGCGCCCAGGGCCACGGTCACCACCAGGGCGCTGATCAGGGTCCAGGTGGTGGAGGAGACGGTACGGATCTTGGTCCATTCCGAGCGGAGGACCGCGGGTATCGATGCCATGTCAGGCCCCCTCGTCCGGTCGCCGCTCGCCCCACCGGGGGCCGGCCGCCGGCAGTCCCCCGCCGGTCCCCGGAGCCGGACCGGGCCCCGGCCCCGACGCCGGTCCTGATCCTGGTTCCGGCCCCGGTCCCGCTCCCGGTAGGTGCCCGGGGGCCGGCCGCTGAGGCTGTCCCCAGCCCTGTACCGGTCCCGGACCCGGCCCGTGGGCCCCGTTCGAATGCGCGTGGTACTCGACCGACTGCGCCGTCATCCGCATGAACGCCTCTTCGAGGGACGCGCGCTGCGCGCTCAGCTCGTGCAGCACGAGCCCTTCGCGCGCCGCCAGTTCCCCCAGCTCCTCCGTGGTCGCTCCGTCGATCTCCAGCACCCCGTCGGCCGCCTCGACCGCGGTGAATCCCGCCGCGTGCAGGACGTCCCTCAGCCGTTCCCGGTCCGGCGAGCGCAGCCGCGCGAAGCTGCGGGAGTTCTCGTGGATGAACTCCGCCATCGAGGTGTCCGCCAGCAGCCGGCCCTGACCGATCACGATCAAATGGTCCGCGGTCAGCGCCATTTCACTCATCAGATGACTGGAGACGAAGACCGTGCGGCCCTCGTGTGCGAGCGCCTTCATAAGATTGCGGATCCAGTGAATTCCCTCGGGGTCCAGCCCGTTCACCGGCTCGTCGAACATCAGGATCTCGGGATCACCGAGCAGCGCGGACGCGATTCCGAGCCGCTGGCCCATACCGAGCGAGAAGCCCTTCGTCTTCTTCTTCGCCACCGCGGTCAGCCCGACCATCTCCAGGACCTCGGAGACCCGGCTCGCCGGGATGCGGTTGCTCTGGGCCAGGCAGAGGAGGTTGTTGTACGCGGTGCGCCCGCCGTGCATGGACTTGGCCTCCAGCAGGGCACCGATGTGTTTCAGCGGCTCGGCGAGCTCGCGGTAGTGCCTGCCGTCGATGCGTACCGAGCCGCCCGTCGGATTGTCGAGATCGAGCATCATCCGCATCGTGGTCGACTTGCCCGCCCCGTTGGGGCCGAGGAAGCCGGTCACCACCCCCGGTCTGACCTGGAACGAAAGATCGTCCACCGCCAGCTTGCGGCCGTAGCGCTTGGTCAGCCTCTCTATCTCGATCATGCCGCCAACCTAAAGCGGCACAAAGCCCCCCGCCACCGGAGTGACGGGGGGCCCGTACGATCGTTATTCAATCGAACTTTTCCGGCTGGAACCGTTCAGCTCCGGCCGGATCCGCTCAGCGGTTTCCGAACACGGACAACCCGCTCGGCGATTCCCGGCCGGACAACCGGCTCAGCGGGACTGCTGCGCCGGCACGCCGCGCGAGATCGGCTCGTCCTCGGGGGAGCCGGCGGCGGCCACCGCGGCACCCGTCAGCGTGGCCAGCATCTCGCGGACGTTGGTCAGCTGCGCGTTGATCGAGTCGCGGCGGTTGGTGAGCGCCGCCAGCTCGCGCTCCGACTCGCTGCGGATCCGGTCGGCCTTGGCGTTGGCGTCGGCCACGATGTCCTCGGCCTGGCGCTGTGCCGTCTCCACCGTCTGCCGGGCGCGGCGCTCCGCGTCCGTCCGCAGCTTCTCGGCCTCCAGGCGCAGCTGCTCGGCGCGGTGCTCGATCTCCGCCAGCCGCTTCTCCGCCTTCGCCTGACGCGCCGCCAGGTCGCGCTCGGACTGCTCACGCCGCTTCGCGAGGTTCGTCTCGAAGTCCGCGGCTGCCTGGGCGGCCTTGGCGCGGGTCTCCTCGAACAGCGCGTCCGCTTCCTCGCGCTTGGACTGCGCGTCCTTCTGCGCCTCCGACCGCAGGTTCTGGGCGTCGCCCTTCGCCTTCTCGACGATGCGAAGGCCCTCGTCCTCGGCCTTGGCCTTGCGCTCCGAGGCGAACTCCTCCGCGTCGTGCCGCACCTGCTGGGCGGCCGACTCGGCCAGCTCACGGTGCTGTTCGGCGGCGTGGCGGGCTTCGTCGCGGAGCTCCTTGGCCTCCTCCTCGGCGAGGCGGAGGATCTTCTCGACACGGGCACCGAGGCCGGCGTACGACGGCTCCGCGTCGGCCACCTGTGCCTGGGCGTTCTGCGTTTCGAGGTGGAGTTCCTCGATGCGCTTCTCAAGAGCGGTGATACGGGTCAGAGCGCTGTCACGGTCGGCGACGAGTTTGGTAATGCGGTCGTCCACCTGACCGCGGTCGTACCCACGCCGCACGAGCTCGAAGCCGAATGGGGAGGAAGTGTCGCTCATGGGGTTCCTGTCGAATGAGACCGGTGAGGTGATAGGGGGAATCCTAGGGGCCTGAGCGGCGTGTAATCGAGCGGATGCGGGTTTGATCTGAGGCTGTTCTGTAGTTGATATGCAGTCGAGGGAGCGTCGATCTGCGCCGACCACGCGTCAACTGGGTGACGCTCAGAGGAAATACCCTCACTCTTTCGGGTGAACAGATGTCATCCGGCCGCCTCGCTGCGGACCACACCGCCGGATCGCCGGAGACCGACCGGACAGAGACCGGAAGGGCTCCCGGAGGGGATCCGGAGTCGATGCGAAGTCGACCGGACGGGTTCTAGTTCCCCGAACTCTTGCCACTCGGACGGGCGTTGCCCGCCGCCGCGCCCGCCTTGACGGGGTTCTCCTTCGTGGAGGCTCCGGGTGTCTCAAATGACTCCAAGGCTTCGAGTACGTCCTGGACACGGGAGATCTCGGCCTGGATGTCCTCACGCCTGCGGACCAGGACGTCGAGTTCGCGCTGCCCCTCGTCCACCGTCCGTTTCGCCTCCCGGTCGGCGTCGGAGCGCAGCTTCTCGCCCTCCCGGATCAGCTCGGCCTTCTTCTGCTCGGCTTCCTTGAGCAGCCCCTCGGCCTTCTTCACCGCGGCGATACGGACCTTGCTCGCCTCCGAATTGGCCTCCGCCAGCAGCTCCTTGGCCTTCGCCTCGGCCTCGGCGCGCTGCTCGTCGGCGGCCTTCATCAGCTTGTCCACGCGCTCGCCGGCCGTCCTCAGCTGCTCGGACGTCTCCCGGCGGGCCCGCTCGTGCAGTTGCTCGATCTCCCGCTCGGCACGCTCCCGCAGCTCCTCCGCCCGGCTCCGGGTGGCCGTCGCGTCGCGTCGAGCGCCCACCAGCAGCTCGTCCGCGTCCGTACGGGCCTTCTCCACGAGGGAGTTGCCCTCCACGGTCGCCTCGGAAGTGATCCGGCCGGCCTCCTTGCGGGCCGCCGCCACCATCGTATCGGCCCGCTTCTCGGACTCGGTGGCGACCCTCAGCGCTTCCTCCCGCGCCTTGTTGATGAGCTGGTCGGCCTGCTCGGCGGCGTCGGCACGGCGCTTGGCCGCGTCCTTGCGCGCCTCGTCCAGGAGCCAGTCCGTCTCCTCCTGGGCCTCGGCCCGCAACCGCTCCGCCGCGGCCTCGGTGTCACGCTTGAACTGCTCCGACTCGGCCCGCAGCCGCTCCGCGGCCTGCTGCGCGGCACCCACCGTCTCGGCGGCCTCGGCGCGCATCCGCTCGGACTCGCCGGCGGCCTCCGCGATCAGCCGGTCCGCCTGGGCCGCCGCGTCCCCGCGCATACGGTTGGCGTCCTCGCGGGCCTCGCCCCGGGCCCGGGACGCGTCCCGCTCCGCCGCCGCGAGCGCCTCCGAGGCCTCGGTCCGCACCCGCTGCGCGTACTCGGAGGTGTCCGCGCGCAGCCGCTCCGCCTCCGCCAGCGCGTCGGCCACGGTCCGTTCGGCCAGCTCGCGCGCGGCCTCGGCCTCCTCGCGGGACCTGGCCAGCACGCGACTGGCGTCCTGCGCGGCGCGCTCCCGCTCCGCGTAGGCGTCCGCGCGGAGCCGCTCCGCCTCCTCCCGCGCCTGCGACGTCGTGCGGTCGGCGGCGGCCTCGGCCGCGGCGCGCCGCTCGGCGATCTCCTGCTCGGCCTGCTCGTGCAGCCCGGCGACGGCGTCCCGTACCTGCTGCGCCGTCTGCTCGGCCGCGGCGACCAGCTCCGTGGCCCGCCGGTCGGCCTCCTCGACCAGCCGTACCGCCTCGGCCTGCGCCTCCTCGACCCGCTTGCGGGCGGAGGCCAGCAGCTCCTCGCTCTGCTCGCGGGCGCGCTCGCGCTCCTGGTCCGCCTCCGTACGGGCGGACCTCAGCGTCTCCTCGGCCTCGCGGCGGCGGCGGGTCGCCTCCTCCTGCGCGGCGGTCAGCGCCTCGGCGGCCTCCGCGGCCACGCGCTCGGCGGCGGACGCGGCCTCCGCGCGGACCCGGTCGGCGGTCTCCTGCGCCTCGGTCTTGAGCCGCTCGGCCTCGTTGGCGGCGTCCGAGCGCAGCCGTACGGCCACGTTCTCCGCCTCGGCGCGATACTGCGAGGCGTCCGCCGCGGCCTCCGTGCGCAGCCGTTCGGCCTCCTCCGCGGCCTGCTGCTGGAGCGTACGGACCCGCTCCGCCGCCTCCGTACGGAGCCGGTCGCCCTCCTCCGCCGCCTCGCGGCGGATCCGCTCCCCCTCGGCGCGCGCGTCGGTCAGCGCCTCCTCGGCGCTCGCGAGACGCTGCTCGGCCTCCGTGTGGAGACGGGTCAGCTCCTCGGCCGCCTCCGACTTGCGGGCCGCGACGCCGCGTTCGGTCTCCTCGCGCAGCTCGGCCGCGGCCTGCTCGGCGGCGGCCTTGGTGGCCTCCGCCTGCTCCTCGCTCTCCGCCCGCAGCCGCTCGGCCTCGGCGCGGGTGCGCTCCAGGGTCTCCTCGGCCTGCCGGCGCAGCGTCGTGGCCCGCTCGATGGCGTCGGTCCGTACCCGCTCGCTCTCGGTGGTCGCCCCCGAGCGCAGCTCGTCGGCGTCCGCCTTGGCCTTCGTCAGCAGCTCCTCGGCGGACCTGGCCGCCTCCTCGATCTGCTGGACGGCCTCCCGGCGCGCCTCGCCCCGGATCCGCTCGCCCTCGGCGACCGCGTCGGCGCGCAGCTGCTCGGCCTCGCCGCGCAGCCGGCGCGCCTCCTCCTGGAGCTCGACCGTCTTGGCGCGGTACTCCTTGGTGTCGTCCTTGGCCGCGCCCTTGAGCTGGTCGGCCTGCTCGGCGGCCTCGCCGCGCAGCCGGTCCGCCTCCGCCTCCGCCTCGCGGCGGATCCGCTCGGCCTCCTCGCTCGCCGCCTTGATGGTGTCCTTGGCGTCGTCGGACGCCTTGGTCAGCACCTCCTCGGCGGTACGGGCCGCCTTGGCCAGCTGGGCGGCCGAGTCCTCGGCCGCGACCGTACGGGCCCGCTCCGCGGCCTCCGCGACCAGCTTCTCGCCCTCCGCGCGGGCGTCCGCCAGCACCTGCTCGGCCTCGGCCTTGGCGGCCTCCGCCTCCTTGGTCGCCTCGCCCACCAGCCGGGCGATCTCCGACTTGGCGGTCCGCGTGCGCTGTTCGGTCTGCGACTCCACCCCGGCCAGCCGCTTGGCGGCGGTCTCCTTGGCCTCGGTGACGACCTTCTCGGCCTCGGCGCGCGCCTCGCGCAGCCGCTCGTCCGCCTCCTGCATCCGCTGCTCGGCGGCGCGGCCGAGCTCCGCGGCCTGCTGGCGGGACTGGTCGGCCTCGGCGGCCGTGGACGTACGGAGCTGTTCGGCGTGGTCGGTGGCCTCGCGGGCCTGCGTGGAGGCCGCGTTCAGCATGCGCTCGGCGTCCCGGCGGGCCCGCAGCAGGATCGCCTCGGCCTCGGAACGGGCCGTCTCCGCCTCCGAGCCGAGCCGTCGGCGTGCCTCCTCGGCGACCCGCGCGGCCTCCGCGCGGGCGGCGGCCAGGGCCTGTTCCGCCTCGGCGCGCGACTCGTCCAGCAGCCGCCTGGCCTGGGCCTCCGTACGGGCCCTGAGCTGCTCGGCCCAGGCGACGTTCTCGTTGACGTGCGACTCGACGGTCTGCCGGCGCTCCGCCAGCTCCTGGTCCAGCCGCTGGCGCCGCTGTACGGCCTCGGCGTGCAGCTCCGCCTGGAGCCTGGCCTGGTGCTCGGCGTGCTCCTGGAGGATGCGCTGCGTCTGCGCCCGGGCCTCGCGCAGCTCGCGCTCGGCGTCCGCGCGCATCTGCTCGGCCTGCATCTGGGCGTTACGGAGGTGCTGTTCGGCCTGGTATCCGAGATCGCCGGCGTCGTACGACGACGGCCGGCTGGCCAGGGCGCGGCGTGCCTCGTGCAGCTTGGCACGCAAGACCTCGACCTGGTAACCGAGGTCCTCGGCGTGCTGGACGGCCTTCTCCCGAGCGGTCTTCAGCCGGTCCATCTCGGCTTCGAACCGCGAGAGGTGGTCGTCGTCAGCTCGGTGGCTCTCCTGGCGTTCGTAGCCCCGCACTGCGCGGTCCCATCCGTCCCCTGGTCGCAACTGCCCAACTGAGCACCGTTCCTGGCGAACGGCCCCCCGGGGAATGGTGACAGATCGACGACGGGGGCGCGGCCCCGGCCCGGCCCCGGCCCGGAGCGCCCCACTCTACCGGGCCGGGAATCCTTCGGGCGGAAACCTTCAGTCACTGCTCGGGGGCGGTGGTGACCAGTTCCGTGAGGACGCCGTGGCAGTCCTTCGGGTGGAGGAAGGTGATGCGGGACCCCATGGAACCGGTGCGCGGCTCGTCGTAGAGCACCCGGACGCCCTTGTCCCGTACCGCCCGCGCGGCACCGTCGACGTCCGGCGTCCCGAAAGCGATGTGATGGACGCCCTCACCGTGCCTGGCCAGCCATTTGCCCACGGGTGAGTCGTCCCGGACGGGCTCCAGGAGCTGGAGGTACGAAGCACCGCCGTCGGACGTCTCGTTGATCTTGAGCATGGCCTCGCGGACGCCCTGCTCCTCGTTGACCTCGACGTGGAACACCTCGAAGCCGTACGTGGCCCGGTAGAACTCGACCGTCGCGTCGAGGTCGAAACAGGCGATTCCGATGTGGTCGATTCGCGTCAGCATGAGGACAGTGCAGCGCTCCCGGATCGGTTACGCAACGTGCGCGCCGTCACACGCACTGCCTGGTGACCCCCGCGATACTGCTCAGTACGCTGAAAAGTAAACCGTCGTTCACTCCGCACGCCGCTCGCAAAGGGGATCGCGTCTCATGCCGGACCCGAACACCACCACATCCGTCATCGTCGCCGGGGCCCGCACCCCCATGGGACGGCTCCTCGGCTCGCTCAAGTCCTTCTCCGGCGCTGAGCTCGGCGGCTTCGCCATCAAGGCGGCGCTGGAGCGGGCGGGCATCGCCGGGGAACAGGCGCAGTACGTGATCATGGGCCAGGTGCTCCAGGCCGGGGCCGGCCAGATCCCGGCGCGCCAGGCCGCGGTCCTGGCGGGCGTCCCGATGAACGTGCCCGCGCTGACCGTCAACAAGGTCTGTCTCTCCGGCCTCGACGCCATCGCGCTGGCCGACCAGCTCATCCGCGCGGGCGAGTTCGACGTGATCGTCGCCGGTGGCCAGGAATCGATGACCAACGCCCCGCACCTGCTCCCCAAGTCCCGCGAGGGGAACAAGTACGGCGCGATCGAGATGCTCGACTCCATGGCGTACGACGGCCTCACCGACTCCTTCGAGCACATCGCGATGGGCGCGTCCACCGAGAAGCACAACACACGGCTGAAGATCGCCCGTGCGCCGCAGGACGAGTTCGCCGCGCTCTCCCACCAGCGGGCCGCCGCCGCCCGGAAGAACGGTGTCTTCGAGGCCGAGATCACCCCCGTCGAGATCCCGCAGCGCAAGGGCGACCCCGTGCTCTTCGCCCAGGACGAGGGCATCCGCCCGGAGACGACGGTCGAGTCCCTGAGCCGGCTGCGCCCCGCCTTCGACCGGGACGGCACGATCACGGCGGGCACGTCCTCGCAGATCTCGGACGGCGCGGCGGCGGTCGTCGTGATGAGCCGGGCCAAGGCCGAGGAACTGGGCCTCACCTGGATCGCGGAGATCGGCGCGCACGGCAATGTGGCGGGCCCGGACAACTCGCTCCAGTCCCAGCCGTCCAACGCGATCCGGCACGCGCTGAAGAAGGAGGGGATCGAGGTCGAGGACCTCGACCTGATCGAGATCAACGAGGCGTTCGCGGCCGTCGCCGTCCAGTCAATGAAGGACCTCGGGGTCACCCCCGAAAAGGTGAACGTGAACGGCGGGGCCATCGCCCTCGGCCACCCGATCGGCATGTCGGGCGCCCGGCTCGTCCTGCACTTGGCGCTGGAGCTGGGCCGGCGCGGGGGCGGGACGGGCGTGGCGGCGCTGTGCGGGGGCGGCGGGCAGGGGGACGCGCTGATCCTGCGGGTGGCGGGGTAACGGGTCGGAGCGGGTGGCCCGGCCGGCGGGGTTGCCCGGCCGACGGGGTTCCCTGGCCGGCGGGGTGGCCCGGCGGTCGGGTCGCCCGGTGAACTGGATGGCTACAGGAGTGTCTATGCAGGACGTCCCCCAGCTCGTGGCCCAGGCACGGGCCGGCCGGCCGCGCGCCGTGGCCCGGCTGATCTCCCTGGTCGAGGGGGCGTCCCCGCAACTGCGCGAGGTGATGGCGGCGCTGGCCCCGCTCGCGGGCCGGGCGTACGTGGTCGGGCTCACCGGATCGCCCGGCGTCGGCAAGTCGACGGCGACGTCGGCGCTGGTCACCGCGTACCGGAAGGCGGGCAAACGGGTCGGCGTCCTCGCCGTCGACCCCTCGTCCCCCTTCTCGGGCGGCGCGCTGCTGGGCGACCGCGTCCGGATGTCCGAACACGCCTCCGACCCGGGCGTCTACATCCGTTCGATGGCCTCCCGCGGCCACCTCGGCGGCCTCGCCTGGGCGGCGCCCCAGGCGATCCGGGTGCTGGACGCGGCGGGCTGCGACGTCGTCCTCGTGGAGACGGTCGGCGTCGGCCAGTCGGAGGTCGAGATCGCGGCCCAGGCCGACACCTGCGTGGTGCTGCTGGCGCCCGGCATGGGCGACGGCATCCAGGCGGCGAAGGCGGGGATCCTGGAGATCGGCGACGTCTACGTGGTCAACAAGGCGGACCGGGAGGGCGCCGACGCGACGGCCCGGGAGCTGAACCACATGCTGGGCCTGGGCGAGGCCCGTGCGCCGGGCGACTGGCGGCCCCCCATCGTCAGGACGGTCGCGGCGCGGGGCGAGGGCGTGGACGAGGTCGTGGCGGCGCTGGACAAGCACAGGGCCTGGCTGGAGGAACACGACGAGCTGACGGCCCGCCGGACCCGGCGGGCGGCCCGTGAGGTCGAGACGATCGCGGTCACGGCCCTGCGCGAGCGGATCGGGGACCTGCACGGGGACCGGCGGCTTGGGGCGCTGGCGGAGCGGGTGGTGGCGGGGGAACTGGACGTGTACGCGGCGGCGGACTCGCTGGTGGCGGGGGTGACGGGCGTCTCGCGACGGGGCGGGTAGGCGGAATCCGCTGCGCGGTGGGGTCCGCTGGGCCGGTGGGGGTGCGGGGGCCGCGGTCTCCGGAGGTGCGTGTCCGGACACGCACCTCCTACGGCCCCGGCCCGCTCCCGCCGGTGGTCACCCACGGGCCCACGGTGGCCCCGCCGGCGCGGGGCGTTCGCGCACCGCTCAGTCGTCGTCACCGTCGTCGTCGCGGTCCGCGCTCACCTTCGCCGTCCTGGCGTCCACGTGCAGCTCGTGCGACCGGCCGTCCTTGCCGCGTACGTCGACCTCCCACCGGTTCCCGCCGTCGTCGTCCAGTTCCGCGGACGTCACCGTCCCGGGTACGGAGCCCAGGGCCGCGGACGCCGCTTCCCGGGCGGTCACCGTGGCGGACCGCAGGGCGGCGCGGTCGTCGTCATCGGAGTCGTCGCCGCCGTCGTCGTCGGAGTGTGTGCGGACGGAGCCGGTGGTGGCGTTCACGTCCAGTTCGTACCAGCGGTTGTCCTTGCCGAGGAGGTCGACCTCCCAGCGGCCGTTCCCGGCATCGTCGTCGTCCAGGTCGACGGACGTCACGGCACCCGGGTGCTGCCGGAGCGCCGCGGCGGCGGCGTCGCTCGCGGTGAGCTTCGTACCGCGCTCTCCGGGCGTGCTCCGGTCCCGGGAGTCGTCCCCGGAGTCGTCGGACGGGTCGTCGGACGGGGTCGCGGACGCGGTCTGCGTGGGTGTCGCCGTCAGGGTCGCCACCGGCGGCGCCGCCACGCCGTTCCCCGCCGAGCCCCGGTCCATCGAGACCGCGGTGTACGTGCCGCCGCCGATCAGCGCCGCCGAAGTGACGGCCGCGATGACGAGGTTGCGCTTCATGTGGGGTCCTCCCGAGTCGGTCGAGCCTCTTCCTTGCCAACGCCCTCACTGTGGCCGCCGGGAGCTGAAGCCGGCCTGAAGCCACCTGAAGAGACTTTCAGGTTCCGTTTGGGAGGGTGGGGGACATGCGCCTGTTGATCGTGGAGGACGAGAAGCGGCTCGCGGTGTCGCTCGCCAAGGGGCTGACGGCCGAGGGCTTCGCCGTGGACGTCGTCCACGACGGCCTGGAGGGGCTGCACCGGGCGGGGGAGGGCGTCTACGACCTGGTCGTTCTCGACATCATGCTCCCCGGCATGAACGGCTACCGGGTCTGCGCGGCGTTGCGCGCCGCCGGCAACGAGGTGCCGATCCTGATGCTCACCGCCAAGGACGGCGAGTACGACGAGGCGGAAGGGCTCGACACCGGGGCGGACGACTACCTGACCAAGCCGTTCTCGTACGTCGTGCTCGTCGCGCGCGTCAAGGCGCTGCTGCGCCGCCGTGGTTCCGCCGGTGCCTCGCCCGTGCTGCGGGTGGGCGGGCTCAGCGTGGACACGGCGGCCCGCCGGGTCTTCCGGGACGGCACCGAAGTGGCCCTGACCACGAAGGAGTTCGCGGTGCTGGAGCAACTGGCGGTGCGCGCGGGCGAGGTGGTCGGGAAGCTGGAGATCATGGAGCACGTCTGGGACTTCGCGTACGACGGCGACCCCAACATCATCGAGGTCTACGTCTCCACCCTGCGGCGCAAGCTCGGCGCCGGGCTCATCCAGACCGTGCGGGGCGCGGGCTACCGGCTGGTGGCGTCGTGAGGCGGTGGCTGTCGTCCGTACGGGCGAAGGCGGCGCTCGGCGCGACGGCCGTGGTGGCGGTGGCGCTGGTGGCCGCCGGGACCGCCGTCCTGCTGTCGCTGCGCGCGAACCTCACCGACCAGGCGGACCGGCAGGCCGACTCCGTCGCGCGTGAGGTGGCGCTGGACATCGCCGCCGGGGTCCGGGGCCCGGCCGCGTATGCCGGTCTGGACCTGCCGGACGAGGAGGACCACCCGGTGCAGGTGGCCGACGAGGACGGGCGGCTCCTCGCGGCCAGCGAGAAGCTGGAGCGCATCAGCGGTACGGGAGTGAGTGCCGTCACTCCGGGGCGGCCGGGTGCCGTGCGGGGCGGAGAAGACCGCGAGGACGACGACGGGGAGGATGACAAAGGGGGTGACGGGGACGACGATGAACCCGGTGTCGGGGAGATCGGGGACGTCCTCGGGCACACGACCGGTACCGCGACGGTGGACGGTGCGGCAGGGGACTACCGCTTCGCCGCCCTGGAGGTGACCGACCGCTCGGGCCGTACGGTCGTCGTCCACGCCGGCGCGTCGCTGACGGCCCGGGACGACGCGGTCGGCACGGCCGCCGTCGCGATGCTGACCGGCCTGCCCGTGCTGCTGGTGGTGGTCGGCGGGGTGACCTGGCTGGTGACCCGGCGCGCGCTGCGGCCGGTGGAGGGGATCCGGAGCGAGATGGCGGCGATCACCGCCTCGGCCGACCTGTCCCGGCGGGTGCCGGAGCCCGCGACGCACGACGAGGTGGCCCGGCTGGCCCGTACGACCAATGAGACGCTCGCCGCGCTGGAGGCCGCCGTCGAGCGCCAGCGCCGGTTCGTCGCGGACGCCTCGCACGAACTGCGCAGCCCCATCGCCTCCCTGCGCACCCAGCTCGAGGTCGGCGACGCGCATCCGGAGCTGCTGGACGTCCCGGGCGCGGTCGCGGACACCGTACGGCTCCAGCGGCTGGCCGCCGATCTGCTGCTGCTGGCCCGGCTGGACGCGGGGGAGACCCCCGGGGCCGGCCGGCTGGATCTCGCGGCGCTGGTCCGCGAGGAGGTCTCCCAGCGGGCCACGGACCGGGTGCCCGTGGCATCGGAGCTGCCGGACCCGGCGGACGCGGCAGCCGAAGTCGCCGGCTCACGCGGGCAGTTGGCGCGTGTGCTGGGCAATCTGCTGGACAACGCCCAGCGCCATGCCCACGCGTCGGTACGGGTGTCCGTGACGCGTGGGGCGGACGGCCGGGTGGTGCTGGGCGTCGCGGACGACGGCTCCGGGGTGCCGGAGGCGGAACGGGAGCGGATCTTCGCGCGGTTCGTGCGACTGGACGACGCCCGCAGCCGGGACGACGGCGGCGCCGGCCTGGGCCTGGCCATCGCCCGCGACGTGGCCGAACGGCACGGCGGCACGCTGACGGTGGGCACGTCCCCGGCCGGCGGCGCCCTGTTCGAACTGCGCCTGCCGCCGGCGGGCGCGGCCACGGGCTGATCCGCTCCACGACACCAGGCCGGGTGTGACCCGGCCGGGGTGTCTCAGCCCTTGCCGCGCCGCCCGCGCAGGTGCTCCGCCACCGGGGTCAGCGAGGCCCGCAGGTCCGCCAGCGCCTGCGGAGTGAGGAGGCTGATGAAGTGCTTGCGCACCGACTCGACATGGTGCGGTGCCACCTTCTGCATCGTCTCCATCCCCTGGTCCGTGAGCACCGCGTACAGCCCGCGCCGGTCGGACTCGCAGTTCTCCCGGCGCACCAGGCCCGCCGTTTCCATCCGCGTGATCTGGTGGGAGAGACGGCTCTTGGACTGGAGCGTGGTGGCCGCCAGGTCGCTCATCCGCATGCGCCGCTCCGCGGACTCGGAGAGGTTCACCAGGATCTCGTAGTCGTTCATGGTCAGCCCGAACGGCTGGAGGTCCTTCTCCAGTTGATGCGTCAACAGCTTGTTGACATCCAGGTGGGTGCGCCAGGCGCACTGCTCCGCGTCGCTCAGCCAGCGCGTGGCCGTCTCGGTCTCCATGTATGGATTCTACCTAAGATGTTGAATTCTGGACGAAGTAGGGGTGTGAAGCCCGCCGCACCCGGCCGCTCGCGCGGGCGCAAGCGTTCGACGTCACACTCCGCAGGGTACCGCTCACAGACCGAAGCGACGCTGGAGGTCCCCGAACTGACCGGGCATCCGGGGCAGCGACCCCTGCTGGCCCGGCCCCGCGCCCCCCGGTGCCGATCCGCCGCCGGGCACCCCCGGCTCCGGTGTCACCGCTCCTGTCGGCTGCTCGGCCATGAGCATCTCCGTGGACTGCAACAGCACCGTCCCGGCCCCCACGAACTCGAACTGATGCTCCTCGCCCGAGGTGCCCCCGAGACCCGTCAGCGAACGGACGCCGCCCAGTACGCCGGTCATATA
Source organism: Streptomyces sp. NRRL F-5135 (assembly GCF_000719775.1). Classification (GTDB taxonomy): domain Bacteria; phylum Actinomycetota; class Actinomycetes; order Streptomycetales; family Streptomycetaceae; genus Streptomyces; species Streptomyces hebeiensis. The sequence continues at coordinate 45,823 of NZ_JOHR01000010.1, forward strand.
GCCGTGATCGTAGTGGTGGCAGGGTGACGGGCAGTCCGCCCAGCCCACCAGCGCCTGAGGATCCACCCGGATCGGTGGTTCCATGAACACCACGGGCCCGTTGGACGCCGCCACGAACTTCCCGGTACCGATCAAGGTCAGGAAGCCCGGCACGATCGACTGCTTGAGCGCCAGGGAAGGCTGGTACGCGAGCAGGTTCCCCGAGCGGATCGTCAGATTTCCGTCCTGAAGGTCGTAGGAGTTGACGTCGAAGGCCCGGTCGGCGAGCAGCATCTTGCCGCTGCCCTCCGCCACCACCCAGTCCGCCGCGTGCAGCGGCGAGTGGAAGCTGGTGCGCAGCAGCCGCTCGAACCGGCCGTGGCCTATCCCGTCGAACTCGATCTGCCCGTAATAGGCGATCATCTTCCCCTTCTGGAGGAACCACTGGCTCCCCGCCAGCTCCACGCAGAAGGTGTACGGGTTGACGTTGTCGTCGCTCGGCAGCGTCAACGGGTCATGAATGACGGGCGTGCTCAAAGCTTCTCCTCCGACGCCTGGACGTACACCGCACCGCTGCCGCTCAGCTCCAGCTGGAACGCCTCGCCCGAGCCCCGGCCCACCATGTCGCGCCAGCCCAGCGCCGTGGAGAGCTTGTTGCGCACGTCACCGTGGTGGGCGACATACGCCTGCGGGTCCACATGGACCGCCCGCCCCGGGGTGACCGGCAGTTCGATCACCCCGCCGTGCGCCATCACCGCGACCGAGCCGTGGCCCGTCAGCGTCGTGGTGAACAGGCCCTGGCCGGTGGCCTGGCCCCGCACCATCCCCATCACCCCGCCCTGCGAGCCCATGAACATCGTCCCCTGCCGGAGCGTCCCGTCGAAGGCGAGCAGCCGGTCCGCCTCCACGTACAGGGTGTCCCCGGAGAGGTTGACGACCTGGATGTGGTGGCCGCCGTGGCCGAACATCACCGTGCCGCTGCCCTCCACGGTCATCAGCGGCGTCGCCTCGTTCGCCACGCGCCGGCCGATCATCGACATCAGCCCGCCCCGGCCGCCCTGGATGTTCGGCGTGAAGGTGACGTCGCCCCGGTAGGCGAGCATCGCTCCCCGCTGGCTGAACATCTTCTGGCCGGGCGCCACCGTCGCCTCGACCATCTTCGAGTTGATCTCCCGGAACGGCATCAGACATCGCCCCCGATCGTGTTCCGCTCGCTCGGCTGTACGTAGACGAGCCCATCACCCTCGAACCGGATCTGGAACGCCTCGCCCGAGCCCTCGCCCATGAGCGTGCGGAAGTTCACCCCCGCCTGGAAGTGCTGCCGCACCTGGCCCTGGTGCGCGATGTAGGCGCCGGGGTCCACGTGCAGCGGGTACTGGGGCGACACGCGCAGCACCACCGCCGGGCCGTCCGACATGAGGGCGGCCTGGCCGGTGCCCTCGACCGTGGTCGTGAACAGGCCGTTCCCGCTCGCCCCGCCGCGCAGGCCGGTGAAGCTCGTGCCCGTCCGCAGACCCGCGTCCGCGCAGAGCAGATTGCTCGCCTCGACCCAGAGCTTGTCGCCGTGCAGCGAGACCAGGTTGATCTCGCTCGCGCGGTCGGCGAAATAGCAGGTGCCCTCCCCCTTCACCTCCATGACCTCCATCTGTTCGCCCGTGAGGCGGCGGGTCACCATCCCGCGCAGGCCCTCACCGCCGCCGGACATCTTCTTGAAGGTCATCCGGCCGTCGTACGCGACCATCGAGCCGTTCTTCGCCTTGACGGCGTCGCCGGACATGTCGACGGCGAGCACCTTGCTGCCTTGCAGTCGGAACTGAGCCACGGATCGAAGGTAACCGGCACCACTGACAGCGAACAGGGCCGGGCGCGCGTACCGGCCGTACCGGGCCGCGTTCCGCGTTCCGCCGGTTCGTCCCGGCCGTCCCGGCCGTCGTGCCCGGGGTGCCCGGGGCGTCGTGCCCGGGGTGCTCGGGCGTCCGTCCGGCGAATCGAGGACCCCGGATCACGGTCCGGCAAAGTCCGGCTGTCACAATGGGGCAACGCTTGTGCGCGCATTCACAAGATCGCGTCCCCCCGATGACGAAGGTGTTGCCTCGTGGACATCAAGACCGCCTCCTCCCTCCACCGCCTCCGCCTGGTCTCCGCGCCGGAGGCCGTCTCGTTCCTGCTGCTCCTCGTCTGCTCGGTGCTCAAGCGCACGACGGACTTCAACGCGGTTCCGGTGATGGGTGCGATCCACGGCGTGCTCTTCATCCTCTACGTGGTCTTCTGGCTGGACGCCTGGAACCGCACGAAGTGGTCCTTCGGCACCGCCGCGCTCTACTTCGTCCTCTCCGTCCTGCCGGCCGGCGGTTTCTTCGCCGAGCGCAAGCTCAAGCGCGAGGCCGAGGCCGAGATCATCGCGGCCCGCGCCCGTCGTGAGGGGACGGTCAACGCGTGATCGTCGCCTTCTCCGTGACTCCCCTCGGTGTGGGGGAGGACGTCGGCGAGTACGTCGCCGACGCCGTCCGCGTGGTCCGCGAGTCCGGGCTGCCGAACCGTACCGACGCCATGTTCACCTCCGTCGAAGGTGACTGGGACGAGGTGATGGACGTGGTCAAGCGGGCCGTCGCCGCCGTGGAGGCCCGGGCGCCGCGCGTCTCGCTCGTCCTCAAGGCCGATGTCCGGCCGGGTGTGACGGACGGCCTCACCTCGAAGGTCGAGACGGTGGAGCGGCATCTGTCGGCCTGACCGTCACACGTCCGTCCCCGACCCCGTGCCGTGTCCCGGCGCGGGGTCGGGGACTGCCTGATTGCCCGGCGGCCCGACTGCCTGGGAACCGGGTGCCGGCCGCGAGCCGGACCGGAGTGCGAGACGGTGCTGACCCCGATGTGACCAGTGGGTAAGGTCGATGCCGTGTCCAAGCCGCTCAGCCTTCCCTTCGACCCCATCGCCCGCGCCGACGAACTCTGGACGCGGCGCTGGGGGTCCACACCGTCCATGGGCGCGATCACCTCGATCATGCGCGCGCACCAGATCCTGCTCGCCGAGGTCGACGCGGTGGTCAAACCGTACGGGCTGACCTTCGCGCGGTACGAGGCGCTCGTGCTGCTCACCTTCTCCAAGGAGGGCGAGCTGCCGATGTCCAAGATCGGTGAGCGGCTGATGGTCCACCCCACGTCCGTCACCAACACCGTCGACCGGCTCGTCACCTCCGGTCTGGTCGACAAGCGGCCCAACCCCAACGACGGCCGGGGCATCCTCGCCTCCATCACGGCCAAGGGCCGTGAAGTGGTGGAGGCGGCCACCGAGGACCTGATGAAGATGGACTTCGGGCTCGGCGTGTACGACACGGACCAGTGCGCGGAGATCTTCTCGATGCTGCGGCCCCTGCGGGTGGCGGCCCAGGACTTCGAGGACGCGGACTGAGGGAGCGCGGACCGACCGGGACCTGGACCTGGACCAGGACCCGGGGCCTGGAGGGGACCCTGGACCGGTCGGCGGACGGGGTGCCGGTCCCGGGTGGCTCGGGGCGCTTTTCTCCGCGTCGCCGTGCCGTCAACCGCACCCGCCCGACCGGCCGACGGCACGCTCCCCGGCGTCCTGCCGCGAATTCCGGACGGTTACGCTCGTAGCCATGAAACAAACCGTGCTGTCCCGTTATCGGGTGATGGCCTACGTCACCGCCGTCTGGCTGCTCGTCTTCACCGTGGCGATCATCCTGAAGTACGGGTTCGACACCGGCGACACGATGCTGATCTCCCAGATCCACGGGGTGCTCTTCATCATCTACGTGATCTTCGCCTTCGATCTGGGCTCCAAGGCGAAGTGGCCGTTCGGGAAGCTGCTCTGGGTGCTGGCCGCCGGCTGTATCCCGGCCGCCTCGTTCTTCGTCGAACCGAAGATCACCCGGGAGACGCGCGCGCTGATCGCGGACGCCGACGCCGACCCGGAGACCGCCAAGGCCTGACGGCCGTCCCCCTCCGCCCGCACAGTCGTGCGGGCGGTCTGCTGTCCGCTGTCGACAGATAGTAGGACGTCCAAGTAAATTTGGCGCATGGACGCTGACGCCATCGAAGAGGGGCGCCGTCGCTGGCAGGCGCGGTACGACAAGGCCCGCAAGCGCGACGCGGATTTCACCACACTTTCGGGTGATTCCGTCGAGCCCGTCTACGGGCCCCGGCCCGGTGACACGTACGAGGGATTCGAGCGCATCGGCTGGCCCGGTGAGTACCCCTTCACCCGGGGCCTCCACCCGACCGGCTACCGCGGCCGCTCCTGGACCATCCGGCAGTTCGCGGGCTTCGGCAACGCCCGGCAGACGAACGAGCGCTACAAGATGATCCTCGCCGCGGGCGGTGGCGGCCTGTCCGTCGCGTTCGACATGCCGACGCTGATGGGCCGGGACTCCGACGATCCGCGCTCGCTCGGCGAGGTCGGCCACTGCGGTGTCGCCATCGACTCGGCGGCCGACATGGAGATCCTCTTCGGGGACATCCCGCTCGGTGACGTCACGACCTCCATGACGATCAGCGGTCCCGCGGTCCCCGTCTTCTGCATGTACCTGGTCGCGGCGGAGCGCCAGGGGGTCGACCCGGCCGTCCTCAACGGCACGCTCCAGACCGACATCTTCAAGGAGTACATCGCGCAGAAGGAGTGGCTCTTCCAGCCCGAGCCGCATCTGCGCCTGATCGGCGACCTGATGGAGCACTGCGCGCGCGAGATCCCCGCATACAAGCCGCTCTCCGTCTCCGGCTACCACATCCGCGAGGCCGGCTCGACGGCCGCGCAGGAGCTGGCGTACACGCTGGCGGACGGCTTCGGCTACGTGGAGCTCGGGCTCAGCCGCGGCCTGGACGTGGACACCTTCGCGCCCGGCCTGTCCTTCTTCTTCGACGCCCACCTCGATTTCTTCGAGGAGATCGCGAAGTTCCGCGCCGCGCGCCGGATCTGGGCGCGCTGGATGAAGGAGGTGTACGGGGCGCGCACGGACAAGGCGCAGTGGCTGCGTTTCCACACCCAGACCGCCGGCGTCTCGCTCACCGCGCAGCAGCCGTACAACAACGTCGTGCGGACGGCGGTCGAGGCGCTGGCCGCGGTCCTCGGCGGGACGAACTCCCTGCACACCAACGCGCTGGACGAGACGCTCGCCCTGCCGAGCGAGCGGGCCGCCGAGATCGCGCTCCGCACCCAGCAGGTGCTCATGGAGGAGACCGGCGTGGCCAATGTGGCGGACCCGCTCGGCGGCTCCTGGTACGTGGAGCAGCTGACGGACCGGATCGAGGCGGACGCAGAGAAGATCTTCGAGCGGATCAAGGAGCGCGGCCTGCGGGCCCACCCCGACGGCAGGCACCCGATCGGCCCAGTCACCTCCGGCATCCTGCGCGGGATCGAGGATGGCTGGTTCACCGGTGAGATCGCCGAGTCGGCCTTCCGGTACCAGCGCTCACTGGAGAAGGGCGACAAGCGGGTCGTCGGCGTCAACGTCCACCAGGGCTCGGTCACCGGCGACCTGGAGATCCTCCGGGTCAGCCACGAGGTCGAGCGCGAGCAGGTGGGCGTCCTGGCGGCCCGCAGGGGCGCGCGGGACGACGCCCGGGTGCGGGCGGGACTCGCCGCCATGCTGAAGGCGGCCCGGGACGGCTCGAACATGATCGGGCCGATGCTGGAGGCCGTACGGGCGGAGGCGACCCTGGGCGAGATCTGCGGCGCGCTGCGCGACGAGTGGGGAACGTACACGGAACCGCCCGGGTTCTAGCCGGAGCAGATCCCCGCTTCCCGGTCAGCCGATGTGCGCCTTGACGTCGGCGTCGGCGTCGAGGAGCTTGTCGTACTGGGACTCGTCGGAGGGTTCGATCTTGCGGAACCGCGCGTCATACGGGTCCTCGTTCACCTGACACCTCCGAGGATGCCCCGGCCTTCAGGCCGGATCGCCTTCAGGGCGATTGGTCTTCTGCCGAGGCGTTGCCGCGCCCGGCCTCGAGCCGGTGCAGGATTTCGGAGTTGAGGGACCTGCGGGCGGACTTGGCCTCAGAGACCAGCCACTCGTGCAGGTCGGCGGGCAGTCTGAGTGTGATGCGCACTTCATGATCCATGCCTCAACTGTAGTGGTAGAATGGTGGCATGACGACACCGCAGATGCCGGAAGGTGTACCGGGCACGCCCGGTACACCTTCCGGCTCCGCGTGTCGTCGACCGCCCGCACGGGCCTCCTCGCGGAGTGGGCGCGCTGCCGGTGGGTGTGGAACGAGTGCGTGGCCATGTCCCGCAAGGTCCACGCCGCGAACCGCGACGTGGCTGAGAAGGCGACGTGCGGTCCGGCGCAGCTCGACAAGATGCTGACCGATGCCCGCAACGCCATGGCCTGGCTGCGTGAAGGCGCCTCGGTTCCGCAGCAGCAGACCATCCGGGACTTCGCCACGTCCCGGGCCAAGGCGCTCAAGGACATCAAGGCGAAGCTGCCGGTCGGGCAGCGCGCCGGAATGCCCCGCATCAAGCGGAAACGGGACGCGCTGCCCACGCTGAACTACACGCGGCGCGGATTCCGGCTGAAGGACGGACGCCTGCGCCTGGCGGGCGGCATCGTCCTGACCGTGGTGTGGTCGCGCGAACTGCCTGCCGCTCCCTCCTCGGTGCGCGTCCACCGCGACTCCGTGGGGCACTGGTACGCGTCGTTCGTCGTCGCCACCGAAGCCCAGCCTCTCCCGGCCACCGGCCGTATGCTCGGCGTGGACTGGGGCGTCAAGGAGACCGCCACCACCACATCCGACGCCCACGACCTCCCGCACGCCGAGCACGGCAAGCGCGCGGCGCGGCGACTCGCCCACTACCAGCGGATGACGGCCCGCCGCCGCCCCGCGCGCGGGCAAGCCGCCTCGAAGGGCTACCGGGAGGCCCAGGCGCAGACGGCGAAGCTGCACAAGAAGGTGGCCCGGCAACGCCAGGACACCGCCCGCAAGTGGGCCAAGCGCGTCGTGACCGACCACGACGCCATCGCCGTTGAGGACTTCCGGCCGAAGTTCCTGACGAAGACGACCATGGCCCGTAAAGCCGCTGACGCGGCGATCGGCGCCACCAAGACGGCCCTGATCGAGATGGGCCGCAAGCACGGACGCGATGTGCGTCTCGTGCATCCCGCGCACACCACCATGGACTGCGCGTCGTGCGGAGCGAGAACCAAGCACGCACTACCTCTTTCAGAGCGTATCTACACCTGCACCGCGTGCGGAGCCGACTCGCCCCGGGACAAGAACTCCGCGCACGTGATGCTGGTCCGGGCTGGTCTCAACCCGGCTGGTGCCGAGGGCGCAAGACCTCCGGGGGCGCTGCTCCCGGAGGCAGCCTGAGCCAGGAATCCCCTCCCTTCAGGGAGGGGAGGATGTCAAAAGGTTCGGGTCATCGACGAGCGCCTGGTTCACCGCGAGAACCTTGCCGTCGACCGGAGGATGGACATCCACGACGCGTGCTGTGCCATCGACGGTGGCACAGCCACCTCGCGGGCGGACACGTCGGCGCCGGCACCGACCGGAAGATCCACGAGCTGGACGTCACCGAGCGGCTCCTGGCCGTGCGTCCGGTCAGCGCGCACCGAAGTTGCTTGCGCCGAGTCCCTTGTGCTTGACGACGAACCCCAGCCAACCCGTGCGGGAGCCAGGCAAATTGGCCGTATCTCGTCTGCCGTCCCACGACCCCACACAGGCTTAATGAGGCTCCCGCGCCGCGCATTGCGCGCCGCGCGGATGGTTGTGACGGCAGTACGGGGGGCTCATGGATCACACAGGCGGCATTGGCGTACCTCCTCCCGTACCTCCTCCCGGGCCTCCGTCACAGCTTCCGCCCCGGCCCCCCGAGCCGCCGCAGCCGCCTCCTCGGATACCGCCGATGCCGCCGCCTCCCCGCAGGGGAAAGCCGCTGGAACTCCGGGTCCAGCGGCAGATCCTGTGGGTGGGGTCGGCGGCGGTTCCGTTGCGCAATGTCAGCTGGGTCGAAGCGTTCAGGCTGAAGCCCGCCTGGGGCAAGGCCGGCGCCTACTTCCTGCTGTTGGTGGTCTTCGCCTCCGTGGTCTCCGCCCAGCTCGACTTCACGGACGGGGGCGGCGGGGGCGGCGGGGGCGGCGGCTATGCCGCGGGCGTCCTGACCCTGTTCATCCTGGTCTTTGTCTGCATCGTCCTGCTCTGGTCGAGGAAGCCGGTGCTGGTCGTCGAGATGAACAGCGGTTCCAGGGTGGTCCTGACCCTGCCGACCATGGACGAACTGCGGGTGATCGCCGGGCAGATCGTGTACGCGATCGACCACCCGGAATACGAGTTCTCCGCCGTCCTCGAGCAGCACAACACCACGAACAACTTCGGTTCCGTCGTCAACATGAACGGCGGCAGAGGAAACACGGGGATCACACTATGAGCGACATATCGCACTACTACAGCGACGTCGTCAACGTGAACAACGGCGAAAAGGTCATCGGCATCAACCACGGCACCGTCGTCCACAACGACGGCACCGCTCAGGACGCCGAGCTCCAAGCCGCCGTGACGGACCTCAGGGGCCTCCTCAAGGATTTGCGCCCGGAGCTCACCCCGGAACAGGCCCAGACCGTGGAGAACGCGCTGCCCGCGCTCACCCCCGACCGGGCCGCCCTGCGGGAGCGCGGCATGACCCTGGCGTCCGTCTCGCAGATCGCGGCGACCGTGGGCGAGGTGGGCAGGCCCGTCATGGATGCGCTGGGGCGACTGCTCGCGCTGCTGGGCTGACGGGCCTGCCCGGGCGGGTACGGCGTGGCGGTCGTCGTCGTCCTCGGCTCGGCGTTCCTTCTCCTGCCTCTCGATGACCATCGCGGGGATCGTGCTCACCCGCGACCGGCTGATGGGGATCGGCCAGGCCATCACCATGCCGCTGTTCTTCGCCTCCAACGCCCTCTATCCGGTGGCGATCATGCCGGCCTGGCTCCAGGCGGTCAGCAGGGCGAACCCGCTGAGCTACCAGGTGGACGCCCTGCGCGGGCTGTTGCTCGGCACGCCGTCCCATCTGCTGCTGGACCACGGCGCGTTGCCGGCGGCGGCGGTCGCGGGCATTGTGGCGGCTTCGGCGTTGCCGGGCCGACTGGCCAGATGATGACGCGCCCGCGACGAGGGTGCGACGAGAGGTGACGACCGGGGCCAGGTACCAGGAGCCGGGGGAACGGGGGGGCGTATGGCAGGGCGTATCGCACGGGCACGCTACGACCAGCGGGTGCTGGCGCTGGTCGAGGTGCGGGGCGGGGACCGCGACTGGGCCGAGGCCGAGCAGGTCTTCGAGGCCCACGGCTGGCTCGTCCTCGACCACTCCCCGCCCGGCGGCGCGAGCGGTCCCGGCGCGGCCCTGCGCCCGGACCCCGCCGCCCGGCTCTACCGCGTCGAGGTACGGCTGTACGGCTCGGCCCGCCGCGCCGAGCGGGGGGCCGCCTGGCACGTGCGCCGCGCCGCGCGCGCCGCGCAGCTGGAGATGTACGTGCGGCGGGCCGACCGGCTGGAGCGCGACGTCGACCTGCTGCCGGAGTGGCTGGCCCACTCGGCGCCCCGGCGCACCGCGCGCCCCCCGGGCTCGCCCGCCAGGGGCCGGCTCGTCACCCGTGTGAGGCGCCGGCTCGGACGCTGGGCCGCCCGGACGGGCGCGTACGACACGGGCACGATGGTCTCCGGCGCCCCGCTGGAGGCGTTGCGGCTGGCCCGCGCGGATCTCCCGGGCGGCGCGGCCGCCCGCGGCGACGTCTCCGTACGGCCCATGGACGGGCGCAGGCGGCGGCCCGCCTCGTCCCGGCGTCCCGAGGGCCAGCTCGACCGGCGCCTCGCCCGGCTGGCGCTGTCGTTCTTCGTGATGGCGATGGCCGCGGTCATCGCGGTCCACAGCACCGGCGCCGCCCGCTACGGCTGGGCGGGCGTGGCCCTGATCGCTCTCGGTGTCGGCACGTGGGCCGGGCTCACGATGGACCGGGTCGGCGAGCGGTCCACCAATCTGCTGCTCACCGTGTTCCTCGGTGTCGTGTTCCTCGGCATCTCCTTCTCCGACGGCGGCCTGTCCACGTCACAGGCCGCGACCAACCTCTACGGACTGGTCCTGGCCGCCGCGCTGTGGCTGCTGGTGCGGCAGTGGAGCTGGGGCGAGTGGGCGACCTGGGTGGTGCCGCTGGTGGTGACGCTGGTGTTCTCCTCCTTCGTCGGGGCCGGTTCGGTGCTGCACGCGCTCTACGCGGACGCGCTCTCGCTCTCGCCCGGGGACCTCGACGTACCGCCGATCTGGCAGTTCGCCTCGGCACTCAGACTGGTCTCCTTCCTGCTGCCCGTCCTGTTGTTGCCCGCGGTCTGGGGGATCGCGAAGCACTTCCACTACGTGAAGCCGGACGAGCGCATGAACGGGCTGATGTACCTCGCGCTGCTCGCCGTCTTCCTGGTCACCGCGGGCGGGATCGCCGTCGACGACGCGACCGGGGCGGCACGCCGGACGGCGGAGGCCGCGCGGAAGGGCGACCCGGCTCCCTCGTACTTCGGTGTCGAGCCGGAGTGGTCGTGCCTGGAGCCGACCGTCCCGCTCGCCTCGCTGCCCGGCGAGGGCGGGCGGCTCGATCCCACGCGCCCTTATCTGTCGTTCGGGGTCGCGGGCGGCGACGCGGTGCTCCGGGACCGGGAATCCGGCGACACGCTCAAGGTCCCGGCGGGCAAGGTGCGGATCGTGCCGGTGGACACGGGACGGGGGCGCTGCGCGGGCTCCGGCCCCACCGCCGGCTCCGGCTCCGACCGCACCGCCGATTCCGGCGGCTCCGGTGTCAGCCCCGCGCCCCCGTCGGCGACAGGCCGTCCAGCAGCAGCGCGGTGAACGCGCGCGTCCAGCCCTCGTCCACCGGCCGCGCGCTGACCAGCGCGCGGTGCAGCACCGCCCCGGCGATCACGTCGAAGACCAGGTCCGCGGTGCGGCCGGCCGCCTCCGGGTCCGGCTCGTACGGCAGCTCACCGCGCAGCCGGGCGCGTTCCCGGCCCAGCAGTACCAGGCGCTTCTGGCGGTCCACGATCGAGTGACGGATCCGCTGCCGCAGTGTCTGGTCGCGCGTGGACTCCGCGACCAGTGCCAGCAGCGAGGCCCCGGCCTCCGGCCGCGCCAGCAGCGCGGCGAACTGGAGCACCACTCCTTCGACATCGGCCGCGAGACTGCCCCGGTCGGGGAGTTCGAGATCGTCGAAGAGGACCGCGACCGCGTCCACGACCAGGTCGCACCGGCCGGACCAGCGCCGGTAGAGCGTGGTCTTGGCGACTCCGGCGCGTTTCGCCACGTCGCTCATCGTCAGCTTGGACCAGCCCAGCTCCACCAGCGCGGCCCGGGTCGCCGCCAGGATCGCGGAATCCGTCTCCGGCCTGCGCGGGCGGCCGGGGCGGCCCACGGGGGACGACGTCGCCGCGGGTGCGCGCGCGTCGTCTGCGGGATGGGTACGGCGGGGCATGACGACCGACGATAGCGGGCGGCGGCCGATGTGTTGTGAGCCAGGTCACCGGGTGTCCCGTGTCCCGGCCCGGGGCGGCACGTTACGCTACGAGCCGTAGCGTAAGCGTGTGGTGGACGCGCACCGTGCGGGAGCCGTGTGGCGGAAGCCGCCGGCCGACTCGCGAAACGTCGGTGAACGCACCGCTTTTCTCAAGTGTGCGCGGAAGGGGGAGGATGTACTCATGCAGCCTAGGAACATGTCCATGAGCGGCGTCGTCGACCTCGCCGCGGTGAAAGCGGCCGGTGAGGCCAAGGCGAAGGCGGAGCAGGCCCGCGCGGAGGCGGCCCGCCAGGGCGGGACCCCCGCCGTGTCCCCGTCGAACCTGGTGATCGACGTCGACGAGGCGGGCTTCGAGCGCGATGTCCTCCAGCGCTCCACCGAGGCCCCGGTCGTCGTCGACTTCTGGGCCGAGTGGTGCGAGCCGTGCAAGCAGCTGAGCCCGGTGCTGGAGCGGCTGGCGCGGGAGTACAACGGCCGGTTCGTGCTCGCCAAGGTCGACGTCGACGCCAACCAGATGCTGATGCAGCAGTTCGGGATCCAGGGCATCCCGGCCGTCTTCGCGGTGGTGGCGGGCCAGGCGCTGCCGCTCTTCCAGGGCGCGGCGCCGGAGGCCCAGATCCGGCAGACCCTGGACCAGCTCATCCAGGTCGCCGAGGAGCGCTTCGGGCTGACCGGCATCGCGGTGGACGCGGACGCGGACGCGGCGGCCGGCGCGGAACCGCAGGCGGCGCCGCCGGGACCGTACGACGCCCTGCTGGAGGCGGCCGTCCGCGCGCTGGACGCCGACGACTTCGCCGGCGCGGCCCAGGCGTACCGCAACGTCCTGTCCGACGACCCCGGCAACACGGAGGCCAAGCTGGGCCTCGCACAGGCCGAACTGCTCGGCCGGGTCCGGGACATGGACGCGCAGAAGGTGCGCGACGACGCGGCGCGGCGGCCGGGCGACGTGCAGGCGCAGATCGCCGCCGCCGACCTCGACCTGGTCGGCGGGCATGTGGAGGACGCCTTCGGACGGCTGGTGGAGGCGGTGCGCCGGACGGCCGGCGAGGACAGGGAGGCGGCCCGGGTGCGGCTGCTGGAGCTGTTCGAGGTGATCGGCCCGGACGACGTACGGGTGACCGCCGCCCGCTCGGCGCTGGCGAGGGTCCTCTTCTGACAGCCCGGTGACAACCCCGGGGACGGCTCTGGCGACGGCTCCGGCGTCGCCTTTCCGACAGCCCCGGCGGGGCCGGGACCGGTGGTGGGGGTGGCGTGGCGGCGGTGCGGAGGGCCTGACATAGTGTCGGGCGCCGACGTTTTCGCCCCGTAGCGCCGTCACCACCGTGACACCGCCATGGATTTGGCGACAATGTGACATCGGCGTCCGCACTTTACCGAAACTTGGTAAAGTGCGGCACTGTTACTCGCAGTAAATCAACCCACTTCCTCTGTCCTGCTGTGGGGGACCTTGCCGCTTTTGTCGCCGCGAGGGGAGGCACCGTGCGTGCCTGCCCGATATCACGGGGTCGTGCCCCGGCTGTCAGGCCGTTACTAGCCAGTAACGAACCCCCTTGTGTCCTGGGCGCGAATGCACCACGATCGGCGACGCTCGGTTCCATCACCGCGCCGGCGCGGCAGCCAGCCGCGGTCGCGGTCCTGGGTCCCCACCGGGCGGACCGGTGGCACGTCCGCCGGCCCGGACAGGGGGGTCCTTGCCCAAGGGGCAGGGCCTGTCCAGAGGTTGCGCGAAGGCGTGGCCAGTGGTTGTCGCTCGGGGGTGATCGCCGGTGCTTTCGGACGCAGTCGCGCCTGAGGGGAACGGGCGCTCTCCTTCCCGAGGACGTAGCACTTCTCCCATCCCAGGACGGGCTCCGGCCCGACCGGAGATGTACGTCCGAGAAGGAGGACATTCATGGAGTCCCAAGTTCGTGGCGGGACCAGATGGCGGCGGTTCGCCGTCGTCATGGTGCCAAGTGTCGCCGCCACGGCAGCGATAGGTGTCGCGCTCGCGCAGGGGGCGCTGGCGGCGTCGTTCAGTGTGTCGGGCCAGAGCTTCAAGGTGCGGGCCGCCAAGCTCGTCGGTCACGACTTCGTCCAGTACGGCGGGGTCGCCGAGGGCGTGGACATGGAGGGCAACAAGGCCATCCACCCGGTCGCCGTCTCCGGTTTCAAGACCGCCGAGATCACGAAAATGTGCCAGTCCGTGGTCACCCCGCTGCCGGTCCTCGGCACGAGTGTGACGCTCGTGCTGAACGCCGGTGACAAGGGCCGGGACATCGAGGCGCAGAACCTGTACCTCGACGTCGAGTCCCTCGACGCCGACGCGGAGTTCAAGAACATCAACATCGGCGTGGCCGCCGGTCAGAACAAGTCGCCGGGCATCCAGCCGGGGACGAAGGCCAACCCGAACGGTTTCAGCCAGGAGTCCGAGACCGCCACGCTGACCGATGTGAAGCAGACCGCCTGGGCCACCACCGCGGGCACGTTCAAACTGCCTGACCTGAGTCTGCGGCTCAAGGTCGGCGATCCCAAGAAATACGAGTGCTACTAGGCACCCTCCGGGCGGGGCGGGCGGCCCGGACCAGCGGCTCGCCCGGCCCGCCCGGCCCTGTCTCTCACCGCAACACCGCTTTCCAGGGAGCTGTTTTCCATGAGCGCCGAGTCCACAGGTTCCCGCGGATTCACGTACTGGCGGCTTCGGTTCCGCGCCTGGCGAGGCACCCGGCCGTTCTGGGCGGGCCTGTTCACCCTGCTCGGCGGACTGCCGATCGCCTACTTCCCCTACGCGCAGCTCCATCTCGGCAACCTGACCCTGGCCATGTCCACCACGGCGGGCGCGGGATCGCTGATCATCGGCGTCCTGCTGGTGACACTGGGTCTGACGATGTGGTTCCAGAGCATCGTCCGCGTCTTCGCCGGTGTCGCCGCGATCCTGCTCGCGCTGGTGTCGATCCCGGTGTCCAACATCGGCGGTTTCCTGCTGGGCTTCCTGTTCGCCCTGATCGGCGGCGCGCTCTCCATCTCCTGGGCCCCCGGCGCCCCCGTCAGACCGGCGGCCGGTCCGGACACACCCCGCGGAGCGCCGGTCCCCGACGACGACCCCTTCTTCCCCGAGCCGCGCGACGGGGAGGCCCCGAACGTCCCGGATATGACTGCCCAAGCGAACGGCGGGAGGAAAAGTGCGGGGTGACGGTGCGCCGCGCGACGCGGCCGGGGGCGAGACGCCCCGTACGAGAAAGGGGCCGCGTCACGCGGCACCGAGAAAGTCGCTCCTGACGAAGCTCCAGATACCCGCGGGCAAGGCCATGGCCCTGGCCGCGATGCCGACGGCGGTCTTCGTGGGGATGGGGCTCACCCCCCGGCTCGCGCTGGCCGAGGACAGCAAGGACATCCCCTTCGCGCCGGGCCCGTGCGTGACGCGCTCGGACGGGCCGGACGCCTCCGCGTCGCCCTCGCCGTCCGCGTCCGGCAGTTCGAAGCCGGACGGGTCCCCCTCCGGGAGCCCGGCCCCGTCGGGCAGCGGGCAGGACGAGCGGCCGGACGGGGAGCGGAGTCCCTCGGGTGACGGCGGTACGGGGGATACGGGGGACGCGGCCGACACGGGCGCGTCGCGGCCGGGGACCGCACCGTCGCCGTCGCCCTCGGGGAGTCCCGCACCGACTCCCACGCCGACACCGGCACCCACCCCGACGAAGACCAGGAACCCGCTCGATCCGCTGGGCCTGGGCGACGCGCTGGGCGGCCTGTTCGGCGGTGACGGCAAGAAGGAGACGGCCGGCCCGGAGCCGGGCGCCACGGCGGACCGGCCCACGGACACGGACCCGGGCACGTCATCGGGCGAGGCTGCCGACAAGGACAAGGACAAGGACAAGGCCGGAGCCGAGGACGCCGACAAGGCCGCGGACAACGGCACCGACGAGGGAGCCGACAAGGGCTCCGGCAAGAAGAAGGACGGCTCGGACACGGCCTCCGACGACACGGCCTCCGACGGCAGGGCCTCCGACGACGCCGACGACGCGGCGGACGAGACCCGGAAGTCCATCGAGGAAGCGGCCCGGAAGGCCGGCGCCTCCGTCGAGGAACTGGACGACGCCGCCAAGGGCCTCGAAGCCCGTAAGGACGACGACATCCCCTCCGCGGCGAGCGGCAAGGAACCCTTCCCCTGCCCCACCCCGGACCCCGACGCCCTCGCCGCGGCAGAGGAGGAGCCGGGCATTCCGCTGCTGCCCGACGACCCCTGGACGCTGCACAGCACGCTGCTCACGCTGCGCGGGCTCGACTACAAGGGGATCGTGGAGGTGCGGACGGCCGCCGGAGAGGTCAAGAAGGCGCTGAAGTTCACGTCCACCTCCATCGACATCAAGGACCTGCACCAGACCGTCGTCTACCCCGAGGGAAAGACGGGGAACGTGAAGGCGGCCGAGGGCTCGACGTCCACCTTCCGCGACGGCGAGGTGACGATGTACACGGAGAAGCTGACGGGCAATCTCTTCGGCATCGTCCCGATCACCTTCAGCCCGGAGACCCCGCCGCCGCTGAACGTCCCGTACGCCTTCTTCACGGACGTGGAGGTCATCCAGGCGGGCCAGTTCGGCGGCACCCTGACCGTCCCCGGCCTGCGGAACTACCTCACGGACTGACGCCCGGCGGGCTCGGGCCCGACGCCCGGGCCAGGTGCTTTCACGCGCCGGTTATGTGGTTGTGGCCCACACCGACCGGTCGGTGTGGGCCACAACCATGCCACCGACCCACCTGCCCGAGCGAGGGTTCGGGCGGCTCTTGCGTCCTGCGCCGCGTTCGGCGGGCCCCAGCGCACAAAAGCGTCTCGGTGAACCACTGCTGTCCCAGCGCTAACTCCCGTACGTGGACGTCGCCCACCGGCAGGACCGAGAACGCGCTCGGCCCCGCCGGTGTCGGGACGCCGACGGGGCCCAGGGGAGCTGAAAGGGGGTCAGGCGGACGTCAGGCGGTCGCGGTGTCGGAGCCGCCGCCCAGGTGGTGCACGCGCACCATGTTCGTCGTGCCGGGGACCCCGGGGGGCGAGCCCGCCGTGATGATCATGATGTCGCCCTCGCCGTACCGCTGGAGCTTGAGCACTTCCTCGTCCACGAGGTCGACCATCTCGTCCGTGCTGGCCACCCACGGCACGATGAAGGACTCCACGCCCCAGCTCAGCGCGAGCTGGTTGCGCGTCGCATGGTCCGTGGTGAAGGCGAGGATCGGCTGCGACGCGCGGTAGCGGGACAGCCGGCGGGCCGTGTCACCGGACTGTGTGAAGGCGACCAGCGCCCTGCCACCCAGGAAGTCCGCGATCTCGCAGGCGGCGCGGGCCACGGAACCGCCCTGCGTGCGCGGCTTCTTGCCCGGGACCAGCGGCTGGAGGCCCTTGGAGAGCAGCTCCTCCTCGGCGGCGGCGACGATCTTCGACATCGTCTTGACCGTCTCGATCGGATACGCGCCGACCGACGACTCCGCCGAGAGCATGACCGCGTCCGCGCCGTCCAGGATCGCGTTCGCGACGTCGGACGCCTCGGCGCGGGTGGGGCGGGAGTTGGTGATCATCGACTCCATCATCTGGGTCGCCACGATCACCGGCTTGGCGTTGCGGCGGCACAGCTCGATGAGCCGCTTCTGCACCATCGGGACCTTCTCGAGCGGGTACTCGACGGCCAGGTCGCCGCGCGCCACCATCACCCCGTCGAAGGCCGCGACGACGGCCTCCATGTTGGCCACCGCCTGCGGCTTCTCCACCTTGGCGATGACGGGGACCCGGCGGCCCTCCTCGTCCATGATCTTGTGGACGTCCGCCACGTCGTGGGCGTCCCGGACGAACGACAGGGCGACCATGTCGCAGCCCATCCGCAGCCCGAAGCGCAGGTCCTCGACGTCCTTGTCGGAGAGAGCGGGCACGTTGACGGCCGCGCCGGGCAGGTTGATGCCCTTGTGGTCGGAGATGACCCCGCCCTCGATGACCATCGTCCTGACCCGGGGGCCCTCGACGTCGACCACCCGCAGCTCGACGTTGCCGTCGTTGATCAGTACCTGGTCGCCCTTGGAGACGTCACCGGGCAGGCCCTTGTAGGTGGTGCCGCAGATCGACTTGTCGCCGGCGACGTCCTCGGTGGTGATGGTGAACTCGTCGCCCCGCACCAGCTCGACGGGACCCTCGGCGAAGGTCTCCAGACGGATCTTGGGCCCCTGGAGGTCCACGAGGACGCCCACGGCGCGGCCGGTGTCCTGCGCCGCCTCCCGCACGCGGCGGTAGCGGTCCTCGTGCTCCGGGTGGCTTCCGTGGCTCATGTTCAGACGGGCCACGTTCATACCGGCCTCGATGAGCGACTTCAGCTGCTCGTACGAGTCGACGGCGGGGCCCAGCGTGCAGACGATTTTGGAACGGCGCATGAGGCGGATCCTATCGGTTTGTTTCGACTCGGAATATTCCGTCTGGCGGAAGATACAAATGGGCGGGGGGCCGCTCAGGCGTCGTCCGCCCGACCCGCGCGGGCCCGGTTCTCACCGCCCGCGCGGTCCCCGCCGACCAGTGCGAAGGTCTGCGCGGCGATCTCCAGCTCCTCGTCGGTCGGGACCACGGCCACCACGGTCCCGGCGGAGTCCGGCGAGACGATCCGGGGCTCGTCGGACCGTACGGCGTTGCGCTCGGCGTCCACTGCCAGGCCCAATGCCTCCAGGCCCGCGACGGCGGCCTCCCGTACGGCGGCCGCGTTCTCCCCGACGCCCGCCGTGAACGCCACCGCGTCCACCCGGCCGAGCACCGCCGTGTAGGCGCCGATGTACTTCCTCAGCCGGTGGATGTAGATGTCGAAGGCGAGGGCGGCCCGCGGGTCGCCCTCGTCGACCCTGCGGCGTATCTCGCGCATGTCGTTGTCCCCGCAGAGACCGACCAGACCGCTTTTCTTGTTGAGAAGTTCATCGATCTCGTCCGTGGACATTCCCGCCACGCGCTCCAGGTGGAAGGTCACCGCGGGATCGATGTCCCCGGAGCGCGTACCCATCACCAGCCCCTCCAAGGGCGTCAGTCCCATCGAGGTGTCCACGCACCGGCCGCCCGCGACCGCCGACGCCGACGCCCCGTTGCCCAGGTGCAGCACGATCACGTTGACGTCGGCGGGGTCCTTGCCCAGCAGTTCCGCGGTCCTGCGGGAGACGTACGCGTGCGAGGTGCCGTGGAAGCCGTAGCGCCGGATGCGATGGGCGTCGGCCGTCTCGATGTCGATCGCGTAGCGGGCCGCGTGCTCGGGCATGGTCGTGTGGAACGCGGTGTCGAAGACCGCGACCTGGGGCAGGTCGGGACGCAGCTCGCGCGCGGTACGGATGCCGGTCAGGTTCGCCGGGTTGTGCAGCGGCGCCACCGGCACCAGCCGCTCGATCTCCGCGCACACGGCGTCGTCCACGACGGTCGGCTCGCTGAACTTGAGCCCGCCGTGCACCACCCGGTGGCCGATGGCCGCCAGTTCGGGGGAGTCGAGCCCGAGCCCGTCCCGGGCCAGCTCGTCCGCGACCTCCCTCAGCGCGGCGGTGTGATCCGCGATCCGGCCCGTGCGCTCGCGCTTGCCCGCCCCGTCGGGACCGCCGGTGAGCGGGGTGTGCACCAGCCGGGAGGTCTCCTCGCCGATGCGCTCGACCAGCCCGACCGCCAGGCGCGAGCTGTCCGCCATGTCCAGGAGCTGGTACTTGACGGAGGAGGAGCCGGAGTTGAGGACGAGGACTCGGGTGGGTCGGGAACTCTCGGTCACGGAGGTGGCGCCTTCTGTGCTGGTGCTGGTGCTGGTGCTGGTGCTGGTGCTGGTGCTGGTGCTGATACGGGTGTGTCCGGTGGTGCGGCTACCCACGGAGCGGGCGGAAATGGCGCCCCCGGCCGAGGCGGTGGTGTCGCCCCCGGCGGGTATGGAGGCGTCGGCAGCCGTGCGGGCGGCGCCCGGGGGCCCGGCAGCCGCGCGACCTCTTACGGTGTCGTCGGCCGACGTGCTCACGCCGGCTCGCCCTGCGCCTGAATCGCCGTGATCGCGACCGTGTTGACGATGTCCTGCACCAGCGCGCCGCGCGAGAGGTCGTTGACCGGCTTGCGCAGCCCCTGGAGCACCGGGCCGACCGCGACCGCGCCCGCCGAGCGCTGGACGGCCTTGTAGGTGTTGTTGCCGGTGTTCAGGTCCGGGAAGACCAGTACGGTCGCCTGCCCCGCCACCTCCGAGTCCGGCAGCTTCGTGGCGGCCACGGACGGCTCCACGGCCGCGTCGTACTGGATCGGGCCCTCGATCCGCAGATCGGGCCGGGCGGAGCGGACCAGCTTGGTCGCCTCCCGCACCTTGTCGACGTCCGCGCCGGAGCCCGAGGTGCCGGTGGAGTACGAGAGCATCGCGATGCGCGGTTCGACACCGAAGCGGGCGGCGGTCGCGGCGGACTGGACGGCGATGTCCGCGAGCTGTTCCGCGTCCGGGTCCGGGTTCACCGCGCAGTCGCCGTACACCAGCACCTTGTCCGCCAGGCACATGAAGAACACGGACGAGACGATCGACGCGTCGGGCCGGGTCTTGATGATCTCGAAGGCCGGTCGGATCGTCGCGGCCGTCGAGTGCGCCGAGCCGGACACCATGCCGTCGGCCAGGCCCTCCGCCACCATCAGCGTGCCGAAGTAGTTCGGGTCCGAGACCACGTCGTACGCCAGCTCCACCGAGACGCCCTTGTGCGCGCGCAGCGCCGCGTACCGCTCGGCGAAGCCCTGGCGCAGCTCGGAGGTGACCGGGTCGGTCAGCTGGGTGTCGCCCAGGTCGATGCCGAAGTCCGCCGCCTTCTTCCGGATGACGTCGGTGTCGCCGAGCAGGGTCAGGTCGCACACGCCCCGGCGGATCAGCACGTCCGCCGCGCGCAGCACGCGCTCCTCGGCCCCCTCGGGCAGGACGACCCGGCGGCGGTTCGACCGGGCCTGTTCCAGCAGGTCGTGCTCGAACATCATCGGCGTCACCCGGCCGCTGCGCGCCACCGACATCCTGGCCACCAGATCCGCGGTGTCGACATGGCGCTCGAACAGGCCGAGGGCGGTCTCGGCCTTGCGCGGCGTGGCCGCGTTCAGCTTGCCCTCCAGGCCGAACAGCTCGGCGGCGGTCGGGAAGGAGCCGCCCGGCACCGAGATCACGGGCGTGCCGGGCGCGAGCCGCGCGGCCAGGGCCAGGACGGACTCGTCGGGCCGCTCGTCCAGGGTGAGGACGACCCCCGCGATGGGCGGGGTGCTCGCCGAGTGCGCGGCGAGGGCGCCGACCACCAGGTCGGCCCGGTCGCCGGGGGTGATCACCATGCAGCCCTGGGTCAGGGCGGCGAGGAAGGTCGGCAGCATCGCGCCGCCGAAGACGAAGTCGAGCGCGTCGCGGGCGAGCCCGGAGTCGTCGCCCAGCAGCACCTTTCCGCCCAGCGCGTGGGTGACCTGCGCGACGGTCGGCGCGGACAGCGCCGGCTCGTCCGGCAGGACGTAGGTGGGGACGGGCGGCTGGTCGGTCAGGGCCTCGGCGATCGCCGACCGGTCGCCCGGGGCCACCCGGTTGACCACCATGGTCAGGACGTGGCAGCCCAGGGCCTCGTAGGCGCGGTAGGCGTTGCGGGCCTCGGCCGCGACGGACTCCGCGCTCTGGCCCTTGCCGCCGACCACGGCTATCACCGAGGCGCCGAACTCGTTGGCGAGCCGCGCGTTGAGCGACAGCTCGTCGGGCAGCTGGGTGGCGGCGAAGTCCGTGCCGAGGACGAGCACCACCTCGTAGTTCCGCGCCACCCGGTGGAACCGCTCGACCAGCCGGGACACCAGTGCGTCCGTGCCCTCCTCGGCCTGGAGGGCGGACGCCTCGTGGTAGTCGAGCCCGTACACGTCCGCCGGGTCCTGCGAAAGCCGGTAGCGGGCGCGCAGCAGCTCGTAGAGCCGGTCGGGCCCGTCGTGGACGAGGGGCCGGAACACCCCCACCCGGTCCACCTGCCGTGTCAGGAGTTCCATGACTCCCAGCTCCACGACCTGGCGGCCGTCCCCCCGGTCGATCCCGGTCACGTACACGCTCCGCGTCACGCGCGCTCTCCCGTCCGTACTCGTGGGACGGCTCGGCGAGCCGTACGGGGGCGCGCCCCGAGGCCCGGGCGAGGTCCCGGTATATGCGAACTCATGTCTGGACAAAAATTTCCATTAGGGTGGCGATGCCCCCTTGACAATACCTCTGGGGGTGATAAAGGCGCCTTGTGGTGTATACCCCGCGCGGTACGGGGGTACGAGCCGGGCCCGGGCCTTCGCGCCGGTACGTGGTGCGCATCACCCGTGGGAGGATCGGACAGCGGCTCATGCGCGGGGACGGTTCATACGCGAGGCCGGCTCATGCGTGGGGCCGGATCCTGTGCGGGGCCGGAGCCCCGACCCCGGGAATCCACAGCACTAGCGAGCAGGAGATACAGCACGATGCGTATCGGAGTTCTCACCGCAGGCGGCGACTGCCCCGGCCTGAACGCAGTGATCCGGTCGGTCGTGCACCGGGCCATGACCGGGCACGGAGACGAAGTCATCGGCTTCGAGGACGGGTTCAAGGGCCTGCTCGACGGCCACTTCCGCCCCCTCGACCTCAACGCCGTCAGCGGCATCCTCGCCCGTGGCGGCACGATCCTGGGCTCGGCCCGGCTGGAGCGCGGGCGGCTGCGCGAGGCCGCGGAGAACTGCGCCCAGCTCGCCCGCCGTTACGGCATCGACGCGCTCATCCCGATCGGCGGCGAGGGCACGCTGACCGCGGCGCGACTGCTGTCGGACGCGGGGATGCCCGTCGTGGGCGTGCCGAAGACCATCGACAACGACATTTCCTCCACCGATCGCACCTTCGGTTTCGACACCGCGGTCACGGTCGCCACCGAGGCCATAGACCGCCTCAAGACCACGGCCGAGTCCCACCAGCGGGTGATGGTGGTCGAGGTCATGGGCCGGCACGCGGGCTGGATCGCGCTGGAGTCGGGCATGGCGGGCGGCGCGCACGGCATCTGCCTGCCGGAGCGGCCGTTCGAGGTGGACAGCCTGGTGAAGATGGTCGAGGAGCGCTTCTCCCGGGGCAAGAAGTTCGCGGTGATCTGCGTGGCCGAGGGCGCGCACCCGGCGCAGGGGTCCATGGAGTACGGCAAGGGCGAGATCGACCAGTTCGGCCACGAGCGCTTCCAGGGCATCGGCAACCGCCTGGCCGCCGAGCTGGAACGCCGGCTGGGCAAGGAGGCCCGCCCCGTGATCCTCGGCCACGTCCAGCGCGGCGGCACCCCGACGGCGTACGACCGCGTCCTGGCCACCCGCTTCGGCTGGCACGCGGTGGAGGCGGCGCACCGGGGCGAGTTCGGGAAGATGACGGCGCTGAAGGGCACGGCGGTGGAGATGGTGCCGCTGGCGGAGGCGGTGACGCGGCTCAAGACGGTGCCGGAGGACCGGATGTTCGAGGCGGAGTCCGTCTTCTGAGGATTCGGTGTGCGTCCTGAACGATCGGTGCGTCCTGTGACGGTTCGGTGCGCCTGCTGAAGGGGCGGTTCGTCTTCCGGTGCGGTGGTCGCGGGCGCGCCCGAAGGGGGTGTGCGCCCGAACGGATCATCGGGTTACGGTGCATGGGTATGCGTGCATCCGCCACGCAGCTGTTCGAGGCGGGCGCACCGTAGCCGGACGAACGGGGGACTGATGTCTTTTGACGAGGAATGGGCCCGGCACAAGGCCGACGCCCAGGCGGAGCAGGACGTGGGAACGCGGCTCGACTCGGCCGGTGGCGGCGACCGGGGAACGAAGAAGAAGCTGCATGTGACACCTTCCGTGCTGCGCGGTCGCGCGGGCAAGGCCGAGAACAAGGCGGCCAAGGAGTTCCGGGACGCCCACAAGAGCGCCGTGACGACGACGTCCGAGGTGCCGGGCTCCATGAGGGGCTTCTCGTGTGACGAGGCCTTCGCGGACTTCATCACCTCCTGGAAGAAGGGCGCCGCGTACGTGGCCGGCCAGATCGGCAAGGACGGGCTGGCGACGGCCCTGCGATCGGCGGCGGACTCCTTCGACGACGAGGAGGACGAGCGCAAGAAGTCCTTCAAGAAGGAGTACACGTACAAGCCCGGCGACGTCATCTAGGGGGAAGCATGACGCTGACGTACAAGGACGTGAGGGGCGTCGACCTCGCGACGTTCTCGACGGCGGTCGACGCCTGGGGCAAGCTGCCCGGGCAGATCGGAGAGGCCGGCAGCACGTTCCGCACCGAGGTGGCCAAGGGGCTGCGGGAGTCCGACTGGAAAGGGGACACGGCGGAAGCGGCGTGCACCGAACTCGAAACCCTCGAGTACGAGATCGACCACGCGGAATCCGAAGCGAAGAACATCCACACCTTCCTCCAGGCCTGCCTCAAGGAATTCCGCAGGACGAAGAAGGTACTGGACGACATCGCGGACGAGGTCGCGGGCCACGAACATCTCTCGCTCAACGCGGCCGACGGCTCGGTGTACGTGGACGCCGACAAGGTGGAGCCCGAGCAGCTGGGGCCGCTGAACAAGTCGTACCAGCCCACGGTCGAGTCGTACCGGACCAGGACCCGACAGGCCGTCGACGACGCCGAGGAGGCTGATACGACCCTCCGCTGGTCCCTGCGCGAGCTGAGCGAGTGCTACGGCACGGGATTCTTCCCGGCGGCTCCGACGGGCCTCGCGGAGGCGCGGCGGAGCCGGGAGCAGAGCGCGCGGCAGACCGGCGAGAAGATCTCGCTGAAGGAGATCTCCGACCAGGAGATCCAGACCAGGCTGGACAACGCCTCCAAGGGCAAGTTCGGCAGCGACACCCTCAAACCGGCGGCCGAGTTCCTCGGCTACCGGTCCTGGCTGAACAGTGCGGACAGCCTCCAGAAAGGCAAGTGGGCCGACGCCAAGACGTACTTCCTCGGCGGCATGCCGGCGTACCTGGCGGGCATGGAGGCCGAGTTGTTGGCGACCTCCGGTGGCGGCGGACGGCACCGCAAACCGACCCTGATGAACAAAGTGGGCAATGTCGGAGGGAAGATCTTCGGCTTTCCGGCCGCCGTGGTCGCGACCGGGCTCGACTTCTACTACACGCCTGCCCAGCACGCGTCCGAGGGGCCCGACGCGAAGATCATGGCCCCCAAGGATCCGGGCAAGGTGCATTGGAAGTGAGCGAACACATGGGACCCCGAGGCGACCGGCGGGGCACGGAGCCCCGAGGCGGCGACCGGCCGGACACCGGACCGGGGAACAGAACGTTTTTCGAGGCCTTCCTCAGCAATCACCGGACCCTCGTCCTGGGCATCCTCGCGTCCGTCGCGGGCATCACGGGCGCCGTCGGGGGCGCGGGCGCGGGGGCGGACACGCTCGACGTCGTCGCGCTCGCGGGGATCGGGGTGCTCGGGCTGATCCTCACGATCGCCTCCGTGACCGCCCTCGCGAGGAAACCGCGCGGGGCGGCGCCGAAACGTACCCGCTGAGGGGCGGGGACCGAGGGCCGAGGGCCGGCGGAGATTCCGTTGCCGGCTCTCAGCCCTTCACCGCGCCGCCCAGGGCGAAGCCGCCGCCCAGGCGGCGCGAGATCAGGACGTACAGCACCAGCACCGGCGCCGAGTACAGGATCGAGAACGCCGCGAGCTGCCCGTAGATCACCGACCCGTAGTTGCCGAAGAACGTGAAGACCGAGACGGACGCGGGCAGTTGTTCCGGCGTGAGCAGCAGCATGAACGGGACGAAGAAGTTGCCCCAGAGCTGGATGAACGTATAGATCGTCACCACCGCGAGGCCCGGCCCCATGAGCGGCAGCACCACCCGGGTCAGCGTCTGGAGGCCGGACGCGCCGTCCGTCCTGGCCGCCTCCTCCAGGACCGTGGGCACGCCGTCCATGAAGTTCTTCATCAGCCAGATGGAGAACGGGAGCTGGGAGGTGGCCAGGAACAGCGCCGTGCCGTGGAGCGTGTCGACCAGATCGACCTGGACGAACAGTCCGTACACCGGGACCATGACCGCCGTGATCGGCAGGCAGGTCGTGAACAGGACCGTCAGCAGGTACGGCCGGGTCAGGCGCGAACGGTAGCGGGAGAGCGGATAGGCCGCGAGGGCCGCGCAGACCACCGTCAGCAGGGTCGCGCCGCCGCACAGGATCAGGCTGTTGAGCATCGGCGTGAACGTGATCTCGTCGGTGAGGACGGCGGCGTAGTTGTCCGTGGTGGGGGAGGCGGGCGCCCGTACGCGCAGGTCCGCCTCGCCGTCCACGGAGGCGAGCACCAGCCAGAGGAGCGGCAGGGCGAACGCCGCCGCGGTCAGCAGCAGGGCCCCGTCGGCGGCGAGGCGGCCCCGGCGGTGCCGGTTCGGCAGGCGTCCGTCCCCGACGCGTGGGCTCGGCACGTCACACCTCCACCTTCATCAGGCGCAGGTAGACCAGCGAGAACAGCGCGCCGACGAGCAGCAGGAGCAGCGCCACCGCCGTCCCGTACCCGATCAGGCTCTTGAGGAACGCCTGGTCGTACATGAACACCGGCAGCGTCTGGCTGCGGTTGCCGGGGCCGCCGCGCGTCATCGCCCAGATCAGGCCGAAGACGGAGAGCGTCGAGAGGGTGTTGAGCATCAGGTTCGTGCCGATGGAGCGGCGGATCATCGGCAGGGTGATGTGCCACACCCGCCGCACCCCGCCCGCTCCGTCCACCTGCGCCGCCTCGGTGACGTCCCGGGGGATCTCGGCGAGCGCGGCGGAGTAGATCAGCATGGAGAACGCCGTGCCGCGCCAGACGTTGGCGAAGGACACCGCCAGGATCGGCAGTGTGAACAGCCAGTTCTGGGAGGGGAGATGGAGCTGGTCCAGGATCGCGTTCAGGGTGCCTTCCCGGCGGAAGAACGCGTAGAGGAGGAACGCCGCGACGATCTCCGGCAGCACCCACGCGGCGATCACCAGCCCGCCGGTGAGCGTACGGACCGGGCGCGAGGCGGCGCGCATCAGTCCGGCCAGGGCCAGGCCGAGCGTGTTCTGGCCGAGGATCGAGGAGACGACGGTGAACACGAGGGTGAGCAGGACCGCGTTACGGAAGTCCGCGTCGGCGAAGGCGCGCCGGAAGTTGGCCAGGCCCACGAAATCGGCACCGGCGGAGCCGGTCAGCTGGGCGTCGGTGAAGGCGATCCAGACGCAGTAGACGATGGGGCCCGCGAGGAAGAGCAGCAGCAGGACGGTGGCGGGCGCGAGGGGCAGCCAGCGCAGGAACCGCCGCCGTGCGCGCCGGGCCCCGGCGGGTCCGGTCGTCAGCGCGCCGGCGCCGCGCGCCGGGGCGGCGGCCCCCGTCACGCGCGCCCCACCGCGACGTCGCCCCGCCTCACCGTCCCACCACCGCGATGTCCTCCCGCCTCACCACCGTGGAGGGCGCCCTGCCGCCTCACCGTTTCACCACCGCGCCGTCCACCAGCGTCGTCAACTGGGCGTCGTACTCCTTCGCCGCCTGCTCCGGCGAGCCGTCGCCCGTCGTCACCGTCTCCATCGCCTCGCCGATCGCCGCCGAGACCTGCGGATACACCGGCAGCGCCGGGCGGTAGTGGGTGTGTCGCACCAGGCCGGTGAAGAACTCGATGCCCGGCATCGACGTCAGGTAGCGGCGGTCGGCGGCCACGTCCTCGCGCACCGCGACCTGCGCGTCGACGATGTCCCACCGGACCGCGTTGTCCTTTGTCTGCATCGTCTTCAGGAACTCCCACGCCAGATCCGGGTTCTTCGCCCGCCGCGGGATCGCCCACGCCCAGCCGCCCGACATCGACACCTTTCCCGGCGGCCGGCCGGTGCGCGTGGGCATCGCCGCCTGCCCCAGCTCCTCCGACCAGCCGGGCCAGCCCTTGGATCCCCCCTCCAGCCAGAACTGGCCCAGCCAGGAACCGTCCAGCGAGATCGCCAGCTTCCCCTCCGGGAACCACTCCGTGCCCACGCGCGTACCGACATTGGGGTCCAGCGCGTCGGAGACCTCGGGGCCGAGCTTCTCCGCGTACACCGTGCGGACGAACCCGAGCGCGTCACGGAAGCCCTTGCCGCCCGCCACCCACTTCTTGGCCTTCGCGTCGTACAGCGGGTCCTCGCCCCGCTCCCCGGTGCCGTACAGCAGCATCTCGAAGCCCTGCATGACGGCCGCCTCGCCCGCCGCCTTGCCGGTGTAGACGTTCAGCGGGATGACGCCCGGAACCTTCCGCTTGACCGTGCGCGCCGCGTCCAGGACCTCCGCCCAGGTCCTGGGCTGCCAGTCGGCCGGCAGGCCCGCCCGCGCGAAGATCTTCTTGTTGAACCACAGGCCCCGCGTGTCCGTGCCGTCCGGCACGGCGTACGTCTTGCCGTCCTGCGCCCGCGCCGCCGCCTTCGCCGTGTCGACGAACTGCCCCCAGGCGGGCCACTTCGCCAGGTAGTCGTCCAACGGCCGCAGGTAGCCCGCCTCGATGTCGGCGTTGACACGGAACGTGTCTTCGTAGACCAGATCCGGCGCGGTCTTCGGCGACCGCATCATCTGCTGCGCCTTGGTCGCGTAGTCGTTGTCCGGCGCCTGGATGGGGACGAGCTGGACCTTCTTGCCCGGGTGCGCCCGCTCGAACTGCTTCTTCACGGACTCCAGGAACGCGTCCTTGAACCGGACCTTGTTGTCCGTGGAACGGTTGTACGCGACCTTCACCGTGTCCGGATCGCCGCCCGATCCGCCACCGCACCCGGTGGCGAGGGAACAGGCGGCGAGCACGCCGGCGAGGAGCAGTGGGGCGGTGGGGCGCACGGGCACGACGTCCTCCTGAGCCGCTGGGAGCCGCCCGCCGAGCCGCTGAGCCGCCACGGGCCGCTCGGCGACCGTAGGACCGGGCCGGGAGGAAGGTCAATCCCCTTGCAAAGGAGAGGAGTTGGCGCCCCCTGGCGCACCGGGCCCGCCGTGCGCCGTACGGGTGCACGCGGCACGCACTCGTGCGTATGCCGCGCCGGGCCCTGGCCCGGGCCGGGGCAGGTCAGTCAGGTCCGCGCGGATCCGGTCGGCGCACGCGTCGGCTCAGCGCGTCGTCGAGACCCACCGGTACTGCAACTCGGGCCGCCCCACGTGCCCGTACTGCGGGCTCCGCTCCGCCCGGCCGCTCGTGACCAGGTGCTCCAGATACCGGCGTGCCGTGATCCGTGAGATCCCGGCCAGGGCGCCCGCCTCGGCCGCCGTCAGTCCCTCGACCGACGCGCGCAGCGTCCGGGTCACCGCCTCGAGCGTCGGCGCGCTCAGGCCCTTGGGCAGCGAGGACGGCTGCGGCGCGCGCAGGGCGCCCAGGGCCCGGTCCACTTCCTCCTGGCCGCTCGCCTCCCCGGCCGCCGCGCGGAATTCGGCGTACCGCGTGAGCCGGTCCCGCAGGGTGGCGAAGGTGAAGGGCTTGAGGACGTACTGCACCACGCCCAGCGAGACCCCCTCCCGTACGACCGTGAGGTCCCGCGCCGAGGTCACGGCGATGACGTCCGCGTGGTGCCCGGCCGCGCGCAGGCTGCGCAGCAGCTGGAGGCCGTGGCCGTCGGGGAGGTAGAGGTCGAGCAGGATCAGGTCGATGTCGGTACGGTCCAGCAGCCGGCCGGCCGCCACGCGCGAGTGGGCGACGCCCTCGACGCTGAACCCGGGTACGCGGCCCACGTACAGCTGATGGGCGTCGGCCGCGACCGGGTCGTCCTCGACCACCAGCACCCTGATGGGGCTGCCGGAGGGCCCCGAGGGCCCGGGGCGGCCGGGCGCGTTCGACGCGCCCGACGGTCCGGACGGACCCTGCGCACCGCTCGACGGTACCGACGAGCCCGACGGACCCCGCGCGTCCATGCTCATGGCCGCACCTCCGTCCCCGCGCCGTCCACGTGCGCGCCGTCCGAGCCGTTCGAGCCGCCCGTGCCGTTCACGTTCGCGCCGCCTGTTTCCGTCATGCCGGTCGCGGCCGCGGTTGTCACGGTCGCGGGCGTTGCCGCGACGGACGGCACGGTCGCCGCCGGCCCCCGGCGGCCGTCCAGCGGCAGCCGTACGGTGAACTCCGCACCGCCCTCCGCGCCCCGCGCCAGCGCCACCGTCCCCCGCGCCCGGTGCACGGCCTGCCGGACGAGCGCCAGGCCCAGCCCGCGTCCGGGTCCCCTCGTCGACCAGCCGCGCCGGAAGACGTCGTCCATCGCGTCCGGTGCCACCCCCGCGCCCGTGTCCCGCACGCCCAGCAGCAGCTCCCCGTCCTCGGCCAGCGCGGTCACCGTGACCCGCGCGCCCTCGCCGCCCTGCGCCGCGTCCACCGCGTTGTCGATCAGATTGCCGAGGATGGTCACCAGGTCGCGGTCCGGCAGCGACGCCGGCAGCACCCCGTCGTCGATCCGGCTCTCGTCCGTCAGCACCAGCTCCACCCCGCGCTCGTTGGCCTGGGCCGCCTTGCCCAGCAGCAGCGCGGCGAGGACGGGTTCGCCGACCGCCGCGACCACCCGGTCCGTGAGCGCCTGCGCCAGCTCCAGCTCCGCCGTGGCGAAGTCCACCGCCTGCTCCACCCGGCCCAGTTCGATCAACGAGACGACCGTGTGCAGGCGGTTGGCCGCCTCGTGCGCCTGTGAACGCAGTGCCTGGGTGAAACCGCGCTCGGAGTCCAGCTCGCCGGAGAGCGCCTGGAGCTCGGTGTGGTCGCGCAGGGTGACCACCGTGCCGTGCCGCTCGCCGCCCACCACCGGACGCGTACTGACCACCACGACCCGGTCGGCGGTCAGGTGCACCTCGTCCGTACGCGGCTCGGAGGCCAGCAGCGCGCCGGTCAGCGACGCGGGCAGGCCCAGCTCCGCGACCGGGCGGCCCACGGCGGACTCGTCCAGCCCCAGCAGCTCCCGGCCGCCGTCGTTCATCAGCGCGATTCTCCGTCCGCCGTCGAGCATCAGCAGTCCCTCGCTGACGGCGTGCAGCGCGGCCTCGTGGTAGTCGTGCATCCGGCTCAGCTCGGTCGCGTTCATCCCGTGGGTGTGCCGGCGCAGCCGCGCGTTGATCACGTACGTACCCGCGCCGCCGAGGACCAGCGCCCCGCCCGCCATCAGCGACACCATCTTGACCTGCCGCGTCACCTGCGAGGACACCCGGTCCACCGTGATGCCGACGCTGACCAGGCCGGTGATCTGGCCGCCGTCCCTGATCGGCGTAACGGCCCGTATGGAGGGGCCGAGCGTGCCGGTGTAGGTCTCGGTGAAGGTCTTGCCGCGCAGCGCTGGCTCCGTACGGCCCAGGAAACGCATCCCGATCTCGTCCGGGTCGGGGTGCGTCCAGCGGATCCCCTTCGGGTTCATGATCGTGATGAAGTCGATGCCGGTGTCGTGCCGTACCCGCTCCGCGTACGGCTGGAGGCGGGCGGTCGGATCGGGCTCGCGGATGGCCTCCCGTACAGAGGGGGAATCGGCCAGCGAGTGCGCCGCGGCGAGCACCTCCTTGCGCGCCGAGTCCTCCGCCTGGTCGCGGCCCGTGAGGTAGGCGAACAGAGCGCATCCGGCCACCACGGCCGCGACGAGCACGACCTGCATGGCGAACAGCTGACCGGCGAGGCTGCGCGGTCGGGGCAGGTGCATGCAACAAGAATGCCTGGCCGGATTCATATGAACGAAATGAACGTAAGGGTGACCGGCGTCACAGCTGTGGTGGATAGTCCTCGGGACCCCCTTCGGGACAGGGAATCCGGGACAGGGACCGGGGGTCACCCCAGGGACGAGTCAAGGAGGACCCGTGGCCGCTGCAAAACGGGACCGTACCCACTACCTGTACATCGCGGTGATCGCCGCTGTACTGCTCGGCATTCTCGTGGGCTTCACGGCTCCCGGTGTGGCTGTCGAGCTGAAGCCGCTCGGTACCGGCTTCGTCGACCTCATCAAGATGATGATTTCCCCGGTCATCTTCTGCACCATCGTGCTGGGCGTCGGATCGGTCAGGAAGGCCGCCAAGGTCGGCGCCGTGGGCGGGCTCGCCCTCGGCTACTTCATGATCATGTCGACCGTGGCGCTCGCCATCGGCCTGGTCGTCGGCAACATCCTGGAGCCGGGCTCCGGCCTGCACATCACGGAGGCCGCCCGGAGCGCGGGCGCCGCCCAGGCGGGCGGCGCGAGCGAGTCCACCGCGGACTTCCTGCTCGGCATCATCCCGACGACGATGGTCTCGGCCTTCACCGAGGGCTCCGTCCTCCAGACGCTGCTGATCGCGCTGCTCGCGGGCTTCGCCATCCAGGCCATGGGCTCGTCGGGCGAGCCCATCCTGCGCGGCATCGGGCACATCCAGCGGCTGGTCTTCCGGATCCTCGCCATGATCATGTGGGCCGCGCCGGTGGGTGCCTTCGGTGCCATCGCGGCGGTCGTCGGCGAGACGGGCCTCGACGCGCTGAAGTCGCTGGCCATGATCATGATCGGCTTCTACGTCACCTGTGCCCTCTTCGTCTTCCTCGTGCTGGGCGCGCTGCTCCGGGTGGTCTCGGGCATCAACATCCTCTCGCTGCTGAAGTACCTGGGCCGCGAGTTCCTGCTGATCCTCTCCACCTCCTCCTCCGAGTCGGCGCTGCCGCGTCTGATCGCGAAGATGGAGCACGTCGGCGTGAGCAAGCCCGTCGTCGGTATCACCGTGCCGACCGGCTACTCGTTCAACCTGGACGGCACCGCCATCTACCTGACGATGTCCTCCCTCTTCATCGCCGAGGCCATGGGCGACCCGCTCTCCATCGGCGAGCAGCTCTCGCTCCTGCTGTTCATGATCATCGCGTCCAAGGGCGCGGCGGGCGTCACCGGCGCCGGCCTGGCCACGCTGGCCGGCGGCCTCCAGTCGCACCGGCCGGAGCTGGTCGACGGCGTGGGCCTGATCGTCGGTATCGACCGCTTCATGAGCGAGGCGCGCGCCATGACGAACTTCGCGGGCAACGCGGTCGCCACGGTCCTGATCGGCACGTGGACGAAGGAGTTCGACAAGGAGCGGGCGGAGCAGGTGCTGGCCGGGAAGATTCCGTTCGACGAGAAGACCCTGGTGGACGACGGTCACGGTGGCCCCGCGGAGGCCGAGGCCGCCGCCCCGGTGGAGCCTGCCGGCGCCGACTTGGACAAGGGCAGGGACAAGGCCGGGGTCTGAGGGCCCCGGGTCCCGGACACACGGTCCCGGACAACCGCATGAACCTTCGCGAATGAGCGGGGCCGGGTGCTTTCCCCACACCTGTGGCCCCGCCAAGGACCGGCCCGCACGGAGACGCTTCCGTGCGGGCCGGTCCGCGTGATGGCCCGCGCGCGGTCGTCCGGTCCGCCCAGTCGTCCGGTCCGCCCAGTCGTCCGGTCCGCCCAGTCGTCAGCCGGTCGCCCAGGCCACGTGCCCGTCGGGACGGACGAGAGCGGACCGTACGCCGGACCAGCCGGGGTGCGGACGTGCCAGGGGCGCGTGGTGTACGACGGTTCTCCCGGCCGGGACAGGGAGGCCGGAGGAGGGGCCGGACGGGGCCGCGAGCGCGTCACCAGCCTCGCCGGTGAGGTCGAGCAGAACGTGACGGCCCGCGTGCAGCAGAGTGAACAATGAAGTCTCCGCGCCCTCGCCGTGGCCGTCGCTGTCCCGCCCGGCGAACGCCAGGTCCGGTGCGCGCCGGCCGACGAGCGGGTGTACGTCCACCGCCACCGCGGCCCCGGGCCCCGCTGTCCCCCGCGCTGCCGTCCCCCACCCTGCCGTCCCGCGCGCGGGCGGATACGCGACCGAGAGCCCCGACAGCCGTTCGGCCAGGTCCCGCGAGAACGCGGGATTGGTCGCGATGAGCCGGCCGAGGAACGCGCGCAGCGCCTGCCCTTCCGGCGTGAAGGCCGTCATCAGCGCGGTCTGCGCGCGGGTGCTCTCCAGCAGCTCCGCGCCGACGGGGTGCCGCTCGTCGTGGTAGCTGTCCAGCAGACTCTCCGGCGCCGTCCCGCGTACGACCGCCGCCAGCTTCCAGCCGAGGTTGGTGGCGTCCTGGAGACCGACGTTGAGCCCGACGCCCCCGGCCGGGAAGTGCGTGTGCGCCGCGTCCCCGGCGAGCAGCACGCGCCCGGCGCGGTAGCGCGCGGCCTGCCGGGTCGCGTTGCCGAAGCGGGAAAGCCAGACCGGGTCGCGCATGCCGAAGTCGTCGCCCGCGACCCGGGCGATCTTGGCCCGCAGCTCCGTCAGGGTCGGTGCCGCGGCCGGACGCGCCCCCATGTCCTCGCGGGTGGCGCCGACGAATCGGTACAGCCCGCCCGGCAGCCGCAATGCCATGATCCCGCCCTCGCTGTTGGACACGCTGAGGCCGGGGCCCGGCGGCGGGCTGTCCAGGAAGACGTCGGCGAGCCAGCCCCACACCGTGGCGTCGGTGCCGGGGAAGCCGATGCCCGCCGCCTCGCGGACGGTGCTGCGGGTGCCGTCGCAGCCGACGGCGTACCGCGCCCGGAGCGGGTACGTCTCACCCCCGGGCCCCTCCACCGTCACCGTGACCGCGTCCGCCTTCTGGACGAGGCCGGTGACCCGGTGGCCGCGCCGGATCCGTACCCCGGCCGACCGGGCCCGTGCCTCCAGCAGTTCCTCGGTACGGGCCTGGGGCAGCGCGAGCGTGTACGGGAACGGCGTGTCCAGCGCGCCGAAGTCCATCCGGTCGTCCAGCGAGCCGAAATGGCCGTTCGGGATGGGCCGGCCCTCGGCGAGGAGGGGTTCCGCCGCGCCGCGGAACGCCAGGATCTCCAGGGTCCGGGGATGGAGGGTGAGCGCCTTCGAGTGCGGATTCCGTTCCTCGCGGGTCTCCAGGAGCGTGACGGCCACCCCGCCCAGGCGCAGTTCGGCGGCCAGCCAGAGTCCGACGGGGCCGCCGCCGACGACGACGACCTCTTCCGCGGTCGGATGCATGCGTGACCTCTCTCTTGGTCGGTGACCAATGATGACTGCGACAGTAGACTAGGTCAGTGACCAAAAATCAATCGAACGCCTCTTCGGACGCCTCGTCGGGTGCCTCTCCGGACGCCTCCTCGGGCGCCTCGGCCAAGGCGCGGCTCGACACCGCCACCGTGGTGCGGGCGGCGCTGGAGCTGCTCGACGAGAAGGGGATGGACGCGGTCTCGATGCGCGCCATCGCCGAGCGTCTGGGTGTGCGGATGAACACGGTGCTCTGGCACGCCAAGTCGAAGGCCCGCCTGCTCGACCTGATGGCGGACGCGATCGTGGCAGGCGTCTCGCTGGACGACCTGCCCGAGCCGTGCGAGGCGCGGGTGCGCGAACTCGCCCACCGCTACCGGCGTGCCCTGCTGGCCCACCGCGACGGTGCGGCGGTCGTGGCCGGTACGTACGTCGCCGAGCCCGCCACGCTCGGTGCGGCCGAGGAGGTCGTACGGGCGCTGCTCGACGGCGGACTCTCCGAGCGGGAGGCGGCGTGGGCCTGCTTCACCGTCATCTACTTCGTCCTGGGCCTGGTCCAGGAGGAGCAGGCCGCGCCGGAGGCGGGCGGCCACCGGCTGGGCGGGGCGGTGGGGCCGGTGAGCTATCCCGCGCTGAACCGGGTGGTGGGCCACTTCGAGAGCGGAACGTTCGACGAGCGTTTCGACTACGGTCTCTCGCTCATCCTCCGCTCGCTGTCCATGCGGGGCGCCTGACGGCACCGTCGGGCCACGGGCCGGCTCCCGCGTCCGACCTTCTAGTGCCGCGTCAGCCTTGGCTGACGCGGCACTAGAGTCCGCCGGAGACCCGCATGACCGTACCCGTGGTGTACGAGGCGTCCGGCGAGAGCAGCCAGGCCACGGCCCCGGCGATCTCGGTCGGTTCGCCCGCCCGGCCGAGCGGGATGCGGGACGCGACCCGCACGGGACGGTCCGGGTCACCCATCGCGGCGTGAATCCCGGTGTCGATGACGCCGGGAGCCACCCCGTTGACCCGGACGCCCGCCGGTCCCAGTTCCTTCGACAGACCGACCGTCAGCGCGTCCGTCGCCGCCTTGGTCGCCGCGTAGTGGACGTATTCCCCGGGGCTGCCCAGCGTCGCGGCGGCCGAGGAGACGTTGACGATCGAGCCCCGGCCGAGCGCCGTCATGTCCCGGGCGGCCCGGCGGCAGCAGAACAGGTAGCCCAGCAGGTTCACCTCCACGACCCGGCGCAGGTTATCCGTGGTGGCGTCCGCGAGCCCGCCGAGCGGGCCGGTCACGCCCGCGTTGTTCACCAGCCCCGTCACCGGCCCGAGTTCGGCCGCGGCGGTGTCGAAGAGCCGTTCCACGTCCGCCTCGTCGGAGGTGTCCGCCCGCACCGTGACACAACGCGCCCCCGCCGCCCGTACGGCCGTCGCCGTCTCCTCCGCCGCCGCGCTGTTCGTGATGTGGGCCAGAACGATGTCGTGCCCGTCCGCCGCCAGCCGGCGGCAGGTCGCGGCGCCGATACCCCGGCTGCCGCCCGTGACGACGGTGATGGGCCGTGACATGTGGTTCGTTCCCTTCGACGCCGGGTGCTCGGCGGCCCTGCCCCGTCGGATCTCCGGTCGCAGGCCGGGCCGCAGTGCCGGACCTGCCCAGATCGTAATCCGCCCGCTGTCCGGCGGGGTTGTCGGGTCGATCACCCGTACGAGCCCCCGGCCCCGCTCCCGGCCTGCGGCCCGCCGGCTCCCGGCCGGCTTCCTACCAGGCGACCGGCAGCTCGTGCGGGAAGCGCCGGATCGTCTCCGTGTCCCAGCGCACCTCCTCGGCGGGCACCGCGAGCCGCAGCGCGGGGAAGCGGGCCACCAGTCGTCCGATGGTCGCCTCCAGCTCCGCCATGGCGAGGGGGGCGGCGATGCAGCGGTGTCCGCCCCAGCCGAACGTCATGTGCGGGCTCGGCGGCCGGTCCACGTCGATCACGTCCGGGTCGGCGTACCGCTCCGGGTCCCGGTTGGCCGTCAGGTACGAGACGTGCACGAAGTCGCCGGCCTTGATCCGCGCGCCCAGCAGCTCCACGTCCTCCAGGGCCACCCGCGGGATCCCCACCCCCTTGCGGAAGGGGATGTAACGCAGCAGCTCGTCCAGCACCGGTGTCAGCGTCTCGGGCCTCTCCCGCAGCCGGGCCATCAGCTCGGGGCGGGTCAGCAGCAGGTACGAGATGTTGCTGATCTCGCAGGTCGCCGTGTCGTGCCCGCTCAGCATGAGCGTGAGCGCCATGACGGCCAGCTCCTGGTCGTCGAAGACGTCGTCCCCGTCCTTGGCGGCGGCCAGCGCGCTGAGCAGGTCCTCACCCGGGGCGCGCCGGCGCTCGAGCACCAGCTCGCCGAAGTACTCCCGCAGACTCGCCTTGGCGCCCGCCGCGGCCTTGCGTGCCTCGGGGGCCGTGGCCAGCAGGCGGTGCGCGTACTCCTGCATCAGGGGCCGGTCCTGGGCCGGGATGCCGAGCAGTTCGCAGATCGTGTGCTGGGGCAGCCGGTCCGACAGGTGGTGCACGAGGTCGGCCGGCGCGCCCCGCTCGGCCATCTCGTCGAGGAGCGAGTCCGCGATGGACTCGATGGCGGGCCGCATCCGGTCCACATGCCGCTTGGTGAACGCCTGCGAGGCCAGTCGGCGCAGCCGGGCGCTGCGCGGCGGGTCCATCACGTTGACCGACTCGGGGGAGACGATCGGCTCCGGCGTCAGCCGCGGATAGTCGTGTCCCATGATCCCGGCCCGGCTGAGCCGGTGGTCGGTCGTCACCTGCCGGACCCCCTCGAACCCGGTGACCAGCCAGGCGTCGGCCGTTCCGTAGGGCAGCCGGATGCGGGTGATGGGGCGCTGGGCGAGGTCGGCGAGCACCGGATCGAAGTCCAGCCCCTCGCTGAAATCGAACGGACAGGTCGGGACGGGTGTTTCGGTGACTTCGGTCATCGCGTACTCCAGGGCGGGCGGGTGAGCGCGCACGTCGACGAGGGGCAGATGCTGAGGGGACAGGTACCCGGGCATACGTACCGCCCTCGATTCCCGTATATGCCGGTCCGTGCGCGAATGGCTACGACTCGTCGGAGATGACGTGGTCGAACCATATGGCCGCCTGGTGGTACTACACCGCATCATCGCCCATATGGGCGAATTGAGGCATCGGTTATTGACGCCCGGGGTGGGGCCTGCCTTCCGGCCGGAGCCGGGACCGGGCGGACACTCGTGCGTCCGATCACCCCCGTAACGCAACACACGACACCAAAGGCGGGGGTGGCTCCCGGCTCACCGGAAGGGCCGGGGGAGCCGGGAGCCGCCGCGCCGCCCCGAGGGGCTGTCCGCGCTCAGATCTTGACGTACAGGCTGACGTAGTCGCCGACCTTGCCCGCTTCGACCTCGCAGGTGTAACTGCGCCACTTCTTCGCCTCGACGCCGTCGTTTCCGACGCTCCGGCAGAGGCTGATGGCCTTCTTGACGGCCGCGGAGTCGGTGAACGGGCCCCAGGACTTCGCGGGCCCGGCGGCGAAGGCGGCGGGTGCGGCGGCGATGCCTGCCGTGCCGATCGCGGCGAGCGCGGTGACGCTCGCGGCTGTCCGCTTCCAACGTGTCATGCTTCCCCCTGTGGTTGGCGTGTGACAGCGGAGACGCGGTACCGGGCGGGAGGGTTCCGGACGACGGCGCGTGATACGCGCGAGTTCCTCGGCTCCGGGCCGTACGTGTCGAAAGCCGCGCCGCCGCGCACCCTGCCGACGCCTTGGCCGTGCCCGCGCCGAGCTTCGGTAGGCTCAGCGACCTAAGAGGCGAATAAAGAAAAACTCGGGGGAGACCATGACGGAACATCAGCGGGAACCGCTGCGCGCCGACGGAGCCGGTGTTTCGGCCGGGGATTCGGAGGTGTTCCAGCCGCTGGGCGAGGACGATCCCCGTACCGTGGCCGGGTACGTGCTCAGTGCCCGGCTCGGCGCCGGTGGCATGGGGAAGGTGTACCTCTCCTACACGCCCGGCGGGCGCCCGGTGGCGATCAAGGTGATCCGCCCGGAGTTCGCCGAGGACGCGGAATTCCGCCGCCGGTTCCAGCGGGAGGTGCGGGCCGCCCAGCGCGTGCAGGGCCTCTACACCGCGCCCGTGATCGACAGCGACACCGAGGGCCCGCACCCCTGGCTGGCCACCGCCTACGTACCGGGGCCCTCCCTGCACGCGGCGGTCGACGCGCACGGCGCGATGCCGGTGGCGAGCGTTCTCCTGCTC
The DNA here is from genome assembly GCF_000719775.1 of Streptomyces sp. NRRL F-5135. Lineage (GTDB taxonomy): Bacteria > Actinomycetota > Actinomycetes > Streptomycetales > Streptomycetaceae > Streptomyces > Streptomyces hebeiensis. The sequence goes on from NZ_JOHR01000010.1 coordinate 84,383, forward strand.
GTGGCCGGGATAGCCGAGGCCTTGCAGGTCATCCATGGCGCGGGCATCGTCCACCGTGACCTCAAGCCCTCCAACGTGCTGCTCGCGGCCGACGGCCCGCGCGTCATCGACTTCGGTATCGCGCGGGCTGCCGACACCACCGCGCTCACCGGTACCGGCGCCAGTATCGGTACCCCGTCCTTCATGTCGCCCGAGCAGGCGACGGGCGCGAACTGCACCGAGGCGACCGATGTGTTCGCGCTCGGCCAGATCGCGGTCTTCGCCGCGACGGGCGCCGCCGCCTTCGGCGACGGGCCCTCGCACGGGGTGCTCTACCGGATCGTGCACGAGGACCCGGACCTGTCCCGGCTGCCGGACGAACTGCGCGAGATCGTCACCGGGTGCCTCAGCAAGGACGTGACGCTGCGGCCGTCCCCCGCCAGGATCATCGAATGGTGCGGCCGGGCGTCCCAGGACCCGGCGCTGCGCCGTCCCGACGGCTGGCTGCCGTCCTCCTACGCCGCCGACCTCACCCAGGCCGCGGCCCCGACCCCGCCGCCCGCTTATCCCCAGACGCAGACGGCCGGGCCGGCGAACACCCCCCGCCCACCGGCGGTCCATCCGCCGACCCAGCCCGTACACGCGCAGCCGGTAGCTCCCCGGGCGGCACATCCGCAGTCCGCGCGTCCCGGGGTGGCGGGCGGTCACACCTACCCGTCGGCCGCCGGGTATCCGGCGCCCGGTGCCTTCCCGGGGTACCCGGGGACGGTGCCGCCCCAGCCCTCCCGCAAGCGGAACCGTGCCGGGCTGATCGTCGCGGCGGTGGCCGTCGGCGCGCTCATCGGCGGCGGCGCCTACGCAGCCGGACAGTACGGTGCCGACAACGGCTCGGAGAGCGCGAAGGACAGTGGGCGGGGCGGCGCGTCGCAGCCCGGAGGGAGGGCTTCCGGGGAGGCTTCAGGAGCGGCGTCGGACGCTGGTGACTCCGGCGGGAAGGCCAAGGCTCCGGCGGATCCGAAGGGGGCCGTGTACAAGAACATCAGCATTCCCGAGGGGTACTCGGTGACCTTCGCGGACGAGCCGCCGCGCCCGGAGGACCTCGATGTGAACTACGAAGGGGACTTCGGGTACTCGATCGACCTGTTCGAGGACGAAACGGTCGCCACCAACAGTTCCGACAACACCATGGCACTGCTGGACTCCGGTGAGCCGGGTTCGCTGGCCGGCTGCCGCTCCAACACCCGGTACACCACGTCCATCCCGCGGGAAACCCTCAGCAAGGGGTCCCGGATCTGCGTGAAAACCGGCTCGGGGCACTACGGCCTGGTCACCGTGCGCGAGTTCGCGCCGAAGGAGTCACCGAGCCGGTTCGTCAGCGTGGACCTCACCGTATGGCGCAACGCCGCCACCTCCTGAGCGGCTGAGTCGCGGCGGCCGTTCCCACGGGCCCGGCCGCCTCCGTCCTGCCGGTGCCCGCGGGGCGGCCGCTACCCGGCGGCCGCCGGCCGGTACGTGCACACGTTCGCGCCCGTGTCACTGGTGGTCGTGGAGACCAGCTCCAGCGTGCGCAGCGTGGCGTCGTCGGGCCAGATCGTCTTGCCGCCGCCGAGCAGCACCGGCATGACCACGAGCCGGAGCTCGTCCACCAGACCCTCGCGCAGGAGGGTGCGGACGAGCGTGGGACTGCCCATGACCACCAGGTCGCCGCCTTGGGCCCCGCGCAGTTCCCGGATACGGGCGACGGCTTCGGCGCCGGGGACGCGCGTGGTGTTGTTCCACGTCAGCTCGTCGTCGCCGAGGGTGGCGGACACCACGTACTTCGGGATCGCGTTCATCCGGTCGGCGAACGGGTCACCGGCCCGCTCCGGCCAGGCGGCGGCCATCGTCTGCCAGGTGCGGCGCCCGAACAGCAATGCCTCGGCCTCGGCGAGCGCGCCCGCGAACGAGCCGCCCACTACCTCCGGTTCGAAGAAGGCGTGTGACCAGCCGCCGTGCGCGAATCCGCCGTCGGTGTCCTCGTCGGGCGCGCCGGGTGCCTGCACGACGCCGTCCAGGCTGATGAACTCGGTGATCAGGATGCGCATGAGAACGGCTCCTCTTGCTCGCGCTGCTTCAGCGGTTACGGCAAGGGAGACTGTCATACGGGTCGGACATCATCGGTGAAGCCGCAGCCGCGTCGATCCGGTGCGGGCGCGGGGCGGGCCCGGCCGGTGACCGGGCCGGTGGCGGGCGCCGTCATCGCTCCATGACCTCATGGCGCGGACGCGCGAAACCCGCCACCGGAAACGGCGCCGCCGACGCGCGATCGCGCCGACGACGCCGCGGCCGTTCAGGCAGGCCCGACAGGAGCAGTCGAGCCCGGATCCTTTCCGCGTTGCCGGACTGTCGTCACTAGCACCGCGGAGTTACCGGGTCGTCCTTGACGAGCGAGGCGCGAATGTACCTGTCCGGCCCCTGACCGGAGATACGGAACCACTTGATCTTGTCCCGGATCACATGGCAGTCCAGGTTGACGAACTCCTGGTCGAAGATGATTCCCCACTGCTCGCCGTCGCGAGTGGGGGTCTTGCGGACGATCGCGTTCGGCCCCTTCTTGATCTGGGCCCTGACCGCTGCCGTGTGCTCGTCCGGCTGTGGCGCCGAGACGGTACGGGCGGCGTCGAAGGCCGGTTCGGCCGTGGCCGAGGTGGCCGCCACGACTCCGCCGCTCGCGACCGCGAATGCCGTGACGACGGCGAATGCCCTGGCCTTGTTCCGCAGTTCGTACATTGTTCCCTCTCTCTTCTGGGCGGGGAAAATGTTCTTCTCCTTTATCCCGGGTCGAGTGGTGCGAAATCCAGAGAGATCGGGTGTTCTCACCCGTGCGGGTACTCAATGGCGCCTTCATGTCAGGGCGTTGTCGCTTGGAGGACGTTCTCGCTCGAATTAAAAAATGGTGGCGGCAATGTAAATAGGATTGGGGAACGTTCAGTTCAATGGTGGAGGCCGTGGTCCTGTGCCCCGTCGCGTCGCCCGTCGCGTCGCCCGTCGCGTCGCCCGTCGAGAGAGCCGCCCCGGCCCCCTGCCCCCGGCACTCCCGGGGCGGTAGGGTCGCGGGCGGAAAATGGCATGTGCACAGCTCAATCGACGCTCTGGGGGGAGACGCGGTGTTCTCGCGCGTACGTGCTCGTATGACCGCTGTGGGGTCGGCTCTGGTGCTTGCCGCCGTCGGGCTCGGGGCCACCGGCCCGGTGGCCCGGGCCTCGGCCGCCGATGTGCCGCCGATGGGGACCGTCTTCAACGATCCGACCTCGGCGGACGCGGCCCGGCAGAATGCGATCCGTGACCGGGTCCGCGATCTGATCGCCGCCGCCGACGAAGGCTCCACCATCCGCATGGGGCTGTACCACCTTTGGGACAACACGGTCGCCCAGGACCTCGTGGCCGCGCACCGGGACCGTTCCGTCAAGGTGCAGGTGGTCCTGGACGAGTCGACGATCAGCGCCGACGTGGCGAACCCGGCCGTCTCGTACAACACCCTCAAGGCCGCGCTCGGCACCGACATCGCGGCGTCGTCGTACGTGAAGCTGTGCGCCGCCGGACGGTCCTGTCTCGGTTCGGCGAGCGGCGGCATCAACCACAACAAGTTCCTGCTCTTCAGCAGCGTCGGCGGCGGGGCGGCCCGGCAGGTCGTCCTCCAGACGTCCTCCAACCTCACCCCGTCCAACTACGCGCGCTACTGGAACAGCGCCGTCGTCGTCGCGGGGAACGCCGCGCTCCACTCCGCGTACAGCGACTACTTCGTCAAGCTCGGCAAGCAGGACCGGGCCAACTGGTCGTACACGTACGCCAACGCCGGCGACTACAAGGTCTACTTCTTCCCGCGCGCCGGTACGACGGACGCGAGCGACACGGTCGTGAACACGCTGGACAACGTCGGCTGTACGTGGACGGACGCGGCCGGCTCGCACCGTACGGTGATCCGCGCCGCCATGCTCAAGGTCACCCGGCAGGGCGTGGCCGACGCGCTGCGCGCCAAGGCGGCCGAGGGGTGCGCGGTCGATCTCGTCTACAGCGAGACCGACAGCGGGACCTGGAACGCCCTGCACGGGCAGAGCCGCCTGACCGTCCGCTGCTACCAGCACGACCACGACGCGGACAAGGACACACCCAACCGGATCGTCCACTCCAAGAACATGATGATCGACGGCATGTACGCGGGGGAGCGGTCGAAGCTCGTGTTCACCGGCAGCCACAACTGGAGCGGGCCCGCACTGCGCGACAACGACGAGGCGATGCTGCGCGTCACCACACCGTCCGTGTACGACGCGTTCCTGGCGAACTTCACCCAGGTGCGGGCGGCGGCCAGTCCCGGCACGGCGGACGACGTCGCCGCCTGCCGCTGACCGGCGCTCCCGACGGCGGCGGGCCCGAGTCGCCACCGAGCGAGGGCCGGTACGGGCGGTACGGGCGGAGACGACCCGTACCGGCCGTACCGGCCCGTTGGTCCGGCGGTCAGCCGAACGGGATACGCACCACCGACTGGTTGCCGATGCCCAGTGTGCTCGCGCCGTTGCCGATCGCGTTCCACACCTCCACCCGCACCTTGCCGTTCACCAGGTCGCCCTGCGACCCGGTGGCCGACGCCTGCCCGCTCGCCTGCGTGTAGTGCTCGTATCCGGGTTCGGGGTCGGTGGCGAAGTACCGGTACGTCTCCGTGCGGTCCCACGTGCCGTCGCCCGTACGGTCATAACTCACCCGGACCTGCTGCCCGTTGCCCACGGTCCTGCCCGCGTCCACGAAGAGGTCGAACTGCGTCGCGCCGCCGTTGTACTTCCGGGTGATCGGGCCCGAGGTGAAGACCTGCGGGTTGTGCGCCGTACCGTCGTAATTCCCGCCGCCCGCCGAGGCCAGGGAGGCCGTCGACGCCGAGCCGGTGGAGTCGCCCAGGCCGCCTCCGGCGCGCGCGTACAGCTGCGAGGATCCGGACGGCGGCGGGTCGGTCGGCGGGGGCTCGGACGTGCCGCCGCGCGACCACACGGCCACGTAGTCGACCAGCATCGGACGGCCGGGCACGGTCTCGGCCGTCGGGGTCTGGCCGCCCAGCGCGTTGGGGAAGGCACCGCCGACCGCCACGTTGAGGATGATGAAGTAGCCGGCGTGGTCCGTCATGTTCGCCCAGCTCGCGGCGTCCATCTGGTTCTGCCGTACGGTGTGGAAGAGCTGGTCGTCCACGTACCAGCGCAGCTCGTTCGGGGTGGCCGCGCGGTCCCACTCGAAGCGGTAGGTGTGGAACGCGGACTGGCAGCTCGCCCCCGGGCAGGCGCGGCTGGCGCCGAGGCCGGTGGACTCGTTGCAGGGGCCGCCCGGGCTCACCCCGCAGTGCAGCACGCCCCATACGGAATTGATGCCGTTGACATTCTCCATGATGTCGAATTCACCGATGCCGGGCCAGTTCCAGTAATTGCCCCGGTACGGTGAGCCGAGCGCCCAGAAAGCGGGCCAGTAGCCGAGCGCGGCGTTCCCCGTCACATTCGGCATCTGGATACGGCTCTCGATGCGCAGGGTGCCGCCGGCCGGGGGCTTGAAGTTCGAGCGCTGCGTCTCGATCCGGCCCGAGGTCCAATTGCCCGCGCCGTCCCTGAGCGGGGTGATACGGAGATTCCCGTTGCCGTCGAGGCTCAGGTTGTCCGGGTTGGCGGTGTAGCTCTGGACCTCGCCGGTGCCCCAGTTCGCGGGACCGCCGGGGTAGCTGTGGCCGGTGTCCGTGATCCAGTTGGCGGCGGAGGGCGGGGTGCGGTCCGCGCCGTTGAAGTCGTCGCTCCATTGCAAGGTCCAGCCGGGCGCCGGCGGTACGGCGCCGCGCGCGGTTCCCGCGCCCGTCACGCCGACGAAGCCGGCCAGGGCCACGGTCAGGGCGAGCAGGGTGGCGAGGACCGGTGTGCGCGCGGTACGGCGGGCCGGCCGGACGGGCCAGGTGGGGGTCGATCTCAAGGAAACACCTCCGGTGCGGTGCGGATGGTGCCGAGGGGACGAGAGGTCTCGTGTCCGAGGCCCCACGTCTGCTGAGAGCGCTCTCAGAACGTGTCAGTACGTCTTGTAGCGGGGGTCGGTACCGCCCGTCAATGGCGCCCGTGCCGCCGGGGGTCCCCTCGCGCGCCCACGGCCCGCCCGGGCGCACGGTTTCACGCGGCGCTGATCACACAAAACAACCCCGGTCCGAATTGACGGCCGGGGTTCTTCCCTGCGTATATTGGATGATTGCCGCACGCCTTTCGCGTGAAACATAAGACCAACTCGCTCTGAGCAGCGTATCGAACAGGGGCTGAATTGTCAAACGAGGAATTGCGGGAAGCGCGGGAATTGCGACACGAACAGCAATTCGTCTCGGTCCTCTACGAGCGCCTCGACACACTCCGCGAGCAGGCCGAGGCCGCGGTCGAGGTGTCGGCCGGCCAGGTCAGCACCGTGCGGCAGGCACGCGTCGAGCGGGACATCAGCGTCGCCGAGCACTCCGGACGGCTGGCCACGCTCAACGCCGTGGAATCCGGGCTCTGTTTCGGCCGGATCGATCTCGCGGACGGCGTCAGCCACCACATCGGGCGCCTCGGAATGCGCCGCGACGACCAGGAGCGCACCCCGCTGCTGATCGACTGGCGGGCCCCCGTGGCACGCCCCTTCTACCTCGCCACCGGCTACACCCCGATGGGGCTGCGCAGGCGTCGCCACATCACCACCCGGGGGCGCGAGGTCACCGCGCTGCACGACGAGATCATGGATCTCGCCGACACCACCCGCACCGGCTTCGAGGACCCCGACGGCGACGCGGTGCTGCTCTCCGCCCTGAACTCCGCGCGTACGGGCCGGATGAGCGACATCGTGCAGACCATCCAGGCGGAACAGGACCGCGTCATCCGGGCCCCGTACCGCGGCGTCCTGGTCGTGGAGGGCGGCCCCGGCACCGGCAAGACCGCCGTCGCGCTGCACCGGGCGGCCTACCTGCTCTACGCGCACCGCGAGCGACTCGCCCGCCGCGCCGTGCTGATCGTCGGGCCGAACCCCGCCTTCCTCGGCTACATCGGCGAGGTGCTGCCCTCGCTCGGCGAGACCGGGGTGCTGCTGGCGACGGTGGGCGAGCTGTTCCCCGGCGTACGGGCCACCGGTACGGACACCCCGCGCGCCGCCGAGATCAAGGGCCGCGCCGAGATGGCGCGGGTGCTGGCCGGGGAACTGGCCGACCGGCAGACCCTGCCCGATCCCGTCCTGGAGATCGCGCACGAGGACCACGGCACGCTCGTGCTCGACCGCGCCACGGCCGAGGAGGCCCGGCGGCGCGCCCGGGACACCGGGCTGCCGCACAACCTCGCCCGCCCCGCCTTCGCCTTCCGGATCATCGACGCCCTCACCGAGCAGCTCGCGGACCGGATCGGCGCCGACCCGCTCGGCGGTCCCAACCTCCTCGACCCCGCGGACATCGCCCAGCTCGGCAAGGAGATCGCGGGCAGCCCCGAGGTGCAGGCCGCGATCGACGCGCTCTGGCCGAGCCTGACAGCACAGGAGCTCGTGGCCGGCTTCCTCGAGGACCCGGCCCGGCTGGACCCGGAGGACGCCGCCGCCGTACGCCGTCCCGCGCCCCGCACCGGGACGGACGCCAGGATCGACTGGACCCCCGCCGACGTGCCGCTGCTGGACGAGGCGGCCGAACTGCTCGGCGAGGACGACAGCGCCGCCCGGGCCGCCGCCGCCCGGGAGCGGCAGGAGCGGATCGAGTACGCCCAGGGCGTGCTGGAGCTGTCCTACGGCTCCCGCACCCAGGAGTTCGAGGACAAGGAGGACGAGGACTCGGAGGTCCTGGCCGCGCACGACATCATCGACGCCGAGCGGTTCGCGGACCGGCACGAGGAGATCGACACCCGCAGCGCCGCCGAACGCGCCGCCGCCGACCGCACCTGGGCCTTCGGCCATATCGTCGTGGACGAGGCACAGGAGCTGTCCGCGATGGCCTGGCGGCTGCTGATGCGCCGCTCGCCGAGCCGGTCCATGACGCTCGTGGGGGACCCGGCGCAGACCGGCGACGCGGCCGGCTGCGACACCTGGGAGGAGATCCTCCGGCCGTACGCGGGGGAGCGCTGGGAGCTGACCAGGCTGGGCGTCAACTACCGTACGCCGGCCGAGATCATGGCGGTCGCGGCCGAGGTGCGGCGACTGGCCGAGCCGGGCTTCGAGCCGCCCCGGTCCGTGCGCTCGACCGGCGCGCACCCGGTGGTCCGCGCCGTCCCCCGGCCCGAACTCGCCCACGCGGCGGCGGAGCTGACCTCCGAGCAGGTGAAGGAACAGGCGGCCGAGGGGCGCGAGGGCCGGCTCGCGGTGATCGCCCCGCAGGGCCTGCTGCCCGTGCTGGCGGCGGAACTGCCCGACGCCTCCTGGGGCCGCACGCCCGACCTCACCCGGCGGGTCGTCCTGCTGGACGCGCGGCAGGCGAAGGGCCTGGAGTTCGACACCGTCGTGGTCGTGGACCCGGAAGGCATCCTGGACGGCTCGCCCCGCGGGATCAACGACCTGTACGTGGCACTGACCCGGGCCACCCAGCGGCTGGGGATCGTCCGGGACCGCGACGTGCCGCCCCGGCCGGCGTCCCTGGCGCCGTAGGACGCCATGAGGGAGAAGACGCCATGGCCCCCGCCGGAGAGCGGATCCGGCGGGGGCCACGCGGTGCCCGCGATGCTACGTCAGTCGGCACGTGAGGGCACGTCAGTAATGCCGTTCCGTAGTTGTTCGTGCCTTGGCGCCGTCCTGCGGGGCGTGCGTACCCCGGCCCCGTCCCGTCGGCCGTCCGTACGCCGGCGCGGCCGCGCCGGGGGACGGTCCATCAGCCGGCCGGACGCAGCCACACCGTCGCCAGCGGCGGCAGCGTCAGCCGGATGCTCGCCGGCCGGCCGTGCGCGCCCACCGACTCCGGCTTCAGCGCCTCGTCGTTGAGCACGTCGCCGCCCCCGTACCGCGCCGCGTCCGTGTTGAGGACCTCCGTCCACGCCGCGAGCTCCTCCGGCACCCCGAGCCGGTACTGGTGGCGCACCACCGGCGAGAAGTGCGAGACCGCCAGCAGGGGGGCGCCCTCGGCGTCGTAGCGCAGGAACGCGAAGACGTTGTCCTCGCTCGCGTCGCCGGCCACCCACGCGAAGCCCTCCGGCGCGGTGTCCCGCTGCCACAGCGCGGGCGTGGCCGCGTAGACCGCGTTCAGGTCGCGGACCAGGTCGCGCACGCCCCGGTGGTCGGCCTCGGCCTCGTACGACGGGTCCAGCAGCCACCAGTCGGGGCCGTGCCCCTCGGACCACTCCGCCCCCTGTGCGAACTCCTGCCCCATGAAGAGCAGTTGTTTGCCGGGGTGGGCCCACATGAAGCCCAGATAGGCCCGCTCGTTGGCGCGCTGCTGCCACCAGTCGCCGGGCATCTTGGAGACGAGCGAGCGCTTGCCGTGCACGACCTCGTCGTGCGAGATGGGCAGGACGTAGTTCTCGCTGTAGGCGTAGACCATGGAGAAGGTCATCTCGCCGTGGTGGTACTTGCGGTGCACCGGCTCCTTGGAGACGTACTCCAGCGAGTCGTGCATCCAGCCCATGTTCCACTTGAGCCCGAAGCCGAGGCCGCCGAAGCCGTCGGGGCCCACGTGGTGGGTGGCGCGGGTGACCCCGTTCCAGGCCGTGGACTCCTCCGCGATGGTGACCACACCGGGACAGCGGCGGTAGACGGTCGCGTTCATCTCCTGGAGGAAGGCCACGGCGTCCAGGTTCTCCCGGCCGCCGCGCTCGTTGGGCACCCACTGGCCCTCCTGGCGCGAGTAGTCCAGGTAGAGCATCGAGGCGACCGCGTCCACCCGGAGCCCGTCCACATGGAACTCCTCGCACCAGTACACCGCGTTGGCCACCAGGAAGTTGCGCACCTCCGGGCGGCCGTAGTCGAACTCCAGCGTGCCCCAGTCCGGGTGCTCCGCCCGCCGGGGGTCGCTGTGCTCGTACAGCGGCGGCCCGTCGAACCGCGCCAGCGCCCACTCGTCCTTCGGGAAGTGCGCGGGGACCCAGTCGACCAGCACGCCGATGCCCGCCCGGTGCAGCGCGTCCACCAGGTACCGGAAGTCGTCCGGGGTGCCCATCCGGGAGGTCGGCGCGTAGAAGCCGGTGACCTGGTACCCCCATGAGCCGCCGAACGGGTGCTCCGCGACCGGCATCAGCTCCACATGGGTGAAGCCCAGGTCCTTGACGTACGCGGGAAGCTGGGCGGCGAGCTGGCGGTACGTCAGGCCGGGTCGCCAGGACCCCAGGTGGACCTCGTACACGGAGAACGGCGCCTCGTGAGCGGGCCGCCGCGTCCGCCCGGCCATCCACTCGTCGTCGTGCCAGACGTGGTGGGACTCGGTGACGACGGACGCGGTCGCGGGCGGCACCTCCGTGTGCCGGGCCATCGGGTCGGCGCGCAGCGTGTGGCTGCCGTCGGGACGGGTGATGTCGTACTTGTAGAGCGCGCCCTCACCGACCCCCGGGACGAACAGCTCCCACACCCCGGTCGAACCCAGCGAGCGCATCGGCAGGGCGGTGCTGTCCCAGTACGTGAAGTCCCCGGCGATCCGCACGCCCAGCGCGTTGGGCGCCCACACCGTGAACCGGGTGCCCGTGACGCCCTGGTGGGCCATCGGCCGGGCGCCGAGCGCCTTCCACAGCTCCTCGTGCCGGCCCTCCCCGATCAGGTGCAGGTCCAGCTCGCCGAGCGCGGGCAGGAAGCGGTAGGGGTCGTGCACCTCCAGCTCGTCCCGTTCCCCGGCGGGCGCGTCGTCGTCGCCGTAGCGGACGAGGAGGGTGTAGTCCGGCACGTCGCGCAGCGGCAGGATCCCGGAGAAGAAGCCGTCCCCCTCGTCGTTGAGCAGGGCCCGCGTGTGCGGCTGCCGGACGACGACGGTCACGGCCCGCGCGTACGGCCGCAGCGTCCGGACGAGCACACCGCCCGGCACGGGGCGCGCCCCCAGCAGCGCGTGCGGATCGTGGTGTGTTCCGGACAGCAGGCGCTGCCGGTCGCCGTCGGCCAGGGGGGCCGCCGCTCGTACCGCTCGTACGGGGCGGCCGGCCGAAGCGGACGCGGACGCCGGTGCCGGCGTCGCCGCCGCGGGTGCCGGTGCGGCGACCGGTGCCGGTGCCTTGCGGGGCCCGGGCGTTCCGGCGGCGGCTCTCGTGCCGGTCGCGGCGGTCGTACCGGAGTCGGCGGTGGCCGGGCCCGTGCCCGGGGCGGCGCGGACGGGGGCGGGCGCGGACGCCTTCGTGCTCTTCGAGCGAGTCCGGGCCGGGGCGTTGTTGGGGGTGTTCGGAGCCTTCTTCGACGCCCTGGACGCGCTCTTCGTCGTGGTTTTCTTCGGCGGCTTCGGCGGCTTCGGCGGCTTGGCCGCGGGCTTGCTCTCGGCGGCCGGTGCGGGCATCGGTCCCGGGACGGAGTCACGGGGTGTGCCGGGCTCGGACGGGCGGTCCGACGGCTGGTCGGACGGCGGGCGGGCGGTCACGGGGTGCTGCCTCCTCGGCGGGCTTCACTGCGGGGCGGTCGGAGCGGGTACGGGCGCGGGGCCGGACCGGTCGCGGCCGGTAGGGGGACGGGGCCGGTGAGGGCCGGACGGTACGGGGCGGGGTCGGTGCGGTCGGGCTGACGGGCGGGGCCGGCTACGGGGACGGGCCGGGCGCGGGCCCGGCGTACGTCCCGGTCGTGCCCGCCCGCCGGGGGCACGGCGGGACGGTCGCGGCGGACGGAACCCGGCCGCCGGTCCCGGGAGCCCGCCACCGGGGCCCGCCGCTCCGGGACGGGCCCCAGGGCGTAACGCCCGTACCGCCCGACGGTGGCGGTCCGACCGGCCAACCGTGGTGATCCGTCCCTCCGACGGTGGGGGAGCGGCACGGTCGCGTCGCGCCGGAGCGCACGCCGGGCGGACCGCCCGCGTACGCGACCGCGGTGGGCCCCGACGTCCGTCGTGTGCACGACCACCGTGGCCGCCGCCGTGTCTCCCGGACACCGAATCAGGCACCACCGGCCAGCCGGCTGATCGCCGCCATCGGCACCGGCAGCCAGTCGGGCCGGTGCCGCGCCTCGTACAGCACCTCGTACACCGCCTTGTCCGTCTCGTAGGCCCGCAGCAGCTCCGGTTCGGCGCGCGGGTCGGTGCCCGAGGCCGCCGCGTACCCCTCGCAGTACGCCGCCCGGCAGCGCGCCGCCCACTCCGGGCGCCACGGCTGGTGCGAACGCGCCGCGTAGTCGAACGACCGGAGCATGCCCGCCACATCGCGGACGGGCGGCTGCGGGCGCCGCCGCTCGGCGAGCGGTCTGGCCGGTTCGCCCTCGAAGTCGATGACCGACCACTCGCCGTCCGGGGTGCGCAAGGCCTGGCCGAGGTGCAGATCGCCGTGCACGCGCTGGGCCGGCCTGGCGCGGCCCGCCTCGTCGAGCCCGGCGACCGCGGTGAACGCGGTGCGCAGTCCGGGGACGTACGGTTTGAGCGCGGGCACCGCACGGGCGACCGCGTCCAGGCGCTCGGCCATGCCGCCCGCCAGCTGCGCGGTCTGCCGGCGCCCCAGGGTGACGGTGGGCAGGGCGGTGGCGAGCGCGGTGTGCACCTCGGCGGTGGCCCGCCCCAGCGCGTACGCCTCACCGGTGAACTCCCGGCCCCGCGCCAGCGCCGCCAGGGCCAGTCGCCAGCCGTCCTGGGACCCGCGCAGGAACGGCTGGAGCACCCCGAGCGTGAGGGTGTCCCCGCTGCCCGAGGGGTCGGCCGCCTCGAACCAGCCGACCGGGGCCGGCACCCGCCCGCAGCCCTCGGCGGCCAGCGCCAGCGGCAGCTCCAGGTCCGGGTGCGGGCCGGGGAGGACCCGGCGGAGGATCTTGAGGATGTACTCCTCCCCGTACACCAGCGAGGAGTTGGACTGCTCGGCGCCCAGCGGCCGGCCGGGGAGTCCCGCGGACACGGTGCCCGACCCCTCGAAGCGCAGCGGACCCAGTGTGCCGGGCGTGCGCAATCGTTCCAGCAGAAGGTCCGCCAGGCGCGGGTCGTACAGCGCCTCGTACAGCGTGCGGCCGGTCAGCGGGCCCTGGGTGACGTGTCCGATCAGCGCGGGCGCGAGCCGGGGCGGGAGCGCCTTGCGCACGCCCAGCAGGAGTTGGTAGCAGTCGCCCGCGGGATCGGGGGCGGGGGTGGAGGAGGGGATCGTGGGCGGGACGGCGGGCGGCGGCCCGGCGGGCCCGCGCTGTTCGACGCGCACGAGCAGATGCAGCAGCCCCGGACCGCCCGTGTCCGACGGCAGCAGCTCGGTGACCGCCACCGGGGTGAAGCCGGTGACGGGGCGGCCCTTGCCCGCGAACCAGCGTCGGCCGGGCAGCCAGTCACGCAGTAACGGGGCGATCGAGCCGACCAGCACCCTCGCGTCGTGGGGCGGGAGGGAGGCGGGTACGGAGGATGAGGCGGTGACGGGACGCGGCGTGATCCGGGTGGATGCAGCCTTCGACATGGCCTCGCGTCCTTTCCCCGGGCACACCACAGGATGCGCAGAGTGTCCCGGATTGCGGCAATGGCTGTCCGGCTGTGCGGGACGTGTCGGGTGAGGATGATCCGTACGGATCTTTTTCGTACGAATGAGTGCGCGGGTGATCGAGCAGATCCGTATGAATCGAACCGATGTCGGGGAGAGTGCCCCGTTCGAGTCATGGAAAACGCCTCGAACAGGGCCCACAGGTCAACTCCGTGTAACGCCTGTCATCCGAGAGCGGGCATGTCTCTCCTGAGCCGGAACCAGTAGAAGCCGTGCCCCGCGAGCGTCAGCAGATACGGCCACTCCCCGATGGCCGGGAAGCGCACGCCGCCGATCAGCTCCACCGGATGGCGTCCGCTGAACTCCCGCAGGTCCAGCTCCGTCGGCTGCGCGAAGCGCGAGAAGTTGTGCACGCACAGCACCACGTCGTCACCGTCGCCCTGCGGGGAGGGCGCCTCGCGCAGGAAGGCGAGCACGGCCGGGTTGGACGAGGGCAGTTCGGTGTACGAGCCGAGTCCGAAGGCCGGGTTCTGTTTGCGGATCTCGATCATCCGCCGGGTCCAGTGCAGCAGCGAGGACGGTGAGGCCATCGCCGCTTCCACGTTGGTGACCTGGTAGCCGTAGACCGGGTCCATGATGGTCGGCAGGTAGAGCCGGCCGGGGTCGCTGGAGGAGAAGCCCGCGTTCCGGTCCGGCGTCCACTGCATGGGCGTGCGCACGGCGTCCCGGTCGCCCAGCCAGATGTTGTCGCCCATTCCGATCTCGTCCCCGTAGTACAGGATCGGGGAGCCGGGCAGCGACAGCAGCAGGGCGGTGAACAGCTCGATCTGGTTGCGGTCGTTGTCCAGCAGCGGGGCGAGCCGGCGCCGGATGCCGATGTTGGCGCGCATGCGCGGGTCCTTGGCGTACTCCGCGTACATGTAGTCGCGCTCTTCGTCCGTGACCATCTCCAGCGTCAACTCGTCGTGGTTGCGCAGGAAGATGCCCCATTGGCAGCCCGTGGGGATGGCCGGGGTCTTGGCCAGGATCTCCGAGACCGGGTAGCGGGACTCGCGCCGCACCGCCATGAAGATGCGCGGCATGACGGGGAAGTGGAACGCCATGTGGCACTCGTCGCCGCCCGAGGCGTAGTCGCCGAAGTAGTCGACCACGTCCTCCGGCCACTGGTTGGCCTCGGCGAGGATCACCGTGTCGGGGTAGTTGGCGTCGATCTCCTTGCGTACCCGCTTGAGGAACTCGTGGGTGGCGGGCAGGTTCTCGCAGTTGGTGTTCTCCTGCTGGTACAGGTACGGCACGGCGTCCAGCCGGAAGCCGTCGATGCCGAGGTCCAGCCAGAAGCGGAGCGCGGAGACGATCTCCTCCTGCACCGCCGGGTTCTCGTAGTTGAGGTCCGGCTGGTGGGAGAAGAAGCGGTGCCAGAAGTACTGCTTGCGGACCGGGTCGAAGGTCCAGTTCGAGCTCTCCGTGTCGACGAAGATGACGCGCGCGTCCTGGTACTGCTTGTCGTCGTCGGCCCAGACGTAGTAGTCGCCGTACGGTCCGTCGGGGTCCTCGCGGGACGCCTGGAACCACTCGTGCTGGTCGCTCGTGTGGTTCATGACGAAGTCGATGATGACGCGCATACCGCGCTGGTGCGCGGCGTCGACGAACTCGACGAAGTCGGCGAGGTCGCCGAACTCGGGCAGTACCGCCGTGTAGTCGGACACGTCGTAACCGCCGTCGCGCAGGGGCGACTTGAAGAACGGGGGGAGCCAGAGGCAGTCGACCCCCAGCCACTGGAGGTAGTCGAGCTTGGCCGTCAGACCCTTGAGGTCGCCGACGCCGTCTCCGTTGCTGTCCTGGAACGAGCGCACCAGGACCTCGTAGAAGACGGCCCGCTTGAACCAGTCGGGATCGCGGTCCTTGGCCGGGGTGTCCTCGAACGTGTCGTGGACGGGCTCATTGACGATCATGATGTGGGTGACCCTCCGATCGGCGGGGACGGTCGCAGCACCAGGATGTGCGCGGGCGTGACACCCGGCTCGAGGCGCACATAGTTGGCACTGCCCCAGTGATAGGTCTCGCCGGTGAGCTCATCGCGCACCGTGACGGTCTCGTCCGGTTCGAGGCCGAGCCGTTGCATGTCCAACGAGAGCGTCGTCTCCTGGGTGTGGTGGGGGTCGAGGTTCACGACCGCCAGAACGATGTCCGTGCCCGACCGTTTGCTGTACGCGATGACCGCGTCGTTGTCGGCGTGGTGGAAATGGATGTCGCGCAGCTGCTGCAGGGCGGGGTGCCGTCGTCTGATCCGGTTGAGCGTGGTGATCAACGGGGCGATCGTGCGGCCTTCACGCTCGGCCGCCGCCCAGTCCCGGGGGCGCAGCTGGTATTTCTCCGAGTCAACGTACTCCTCGCTCCCGGCTTTCGCGGGTACGTTCTCGCAGAGTTCGTATCCCGCGTACACTCCCCACGCCGGTGACATCGTGGCGGCCAGTACGGCCCTCACCTCGAATGCGGGGCGCCCTCCTTCCTGGAGATAGGCGTGCAGGATGTCCGGCGTGTTCACGAAGAAGTTCGGCCGCATGCAGGCCGCCGACTCACCGGCCAGTTCCGTCAGGTACTCGGTCAGTTCGTGCTTGGTGTTCCGCCAGGTGAAGTACGTGTACGACTGCTGGAAGCCGATCGCGCCGAGCGTGTGCATCATGGCCGGCCGGGTGAATGCCTCGGCCAGGAAGACGACATCGGGATCGGTGCGGTTGATGTGGGCGATGACCTTCTCCCAGAAGACCACCGGCTTGGTGTGCGGATTGTCGACGCGGAAGATCCGTACTCCGTGGGACATCCAGTAACGAAGAATCCTGGTCGTCTCGCGAACGATTCCGCGCATATCGCGATCGAAAGCGATCGGATAGATGTCCTGGTATTTCTTCGGGGGATTCTCCGCGTACGCGATGGAGCCGTCGGCCCGATGATGGAACCAGTCGGGACGCCGGGTGACCCAGGGGTGGTCGGGTGAGCACTGGAGCGCGAAGTCGAGGGCGACCTCCATGCGCAGGGTGCGCGCCGTCGCCACGAAGTGGTCGAAGTCCTCGATCGTGCCGAGGTCCGGGTGGATCGCGTCGTGGCCGCCGTCGGCCGAACCGATCGCCCAGGGCACGCCGACGTCGTGCGGGCCCGGTGTCAGGGAGTTGTTGGGGCCTTTGCGATGGGTGGTGCCGATGGGGTGGATCGGTGGCAGATACACGACGTCAAAACCCATGGCGGCCACGGCGGGCAGCCGCTTGGCCGCCGTCCGGAACGTGCCGCTGACCGGCGGTTCGCCCTGCCTGACCACGGCGCCCTCGGAGCGCGGGAACAGCTCGTACCAGGACCCGTACAGCGCGCGCCGCCGCTCGACCAGCAGGGGAGCGGGGCGCGAGGCGGTCACCAGTTCGCGCAGCGGGTGCCGGACGAGCGCCGCGTCGGCGTCGGGGGCGAACGCCGCCGCCAGCCGGTCCGCGGCGGTCAGCGAGGTGTCGCGCAGCCGGTCGGCGGCGGCCAGCACGGCCTCCCGCCCGTCGTTCTTGGGGACGCCCGCCGCGGCCCGTTCGTACAGCTCGGCTCCCTCGGTGAGCACCAGCTCCGGTTCGATGTCCGCGGGGATCTTGACGCGGGCGGCGCGCCGCCAGGTGGTGACCGGATCGCTCCATGCCTCGACGGTGAAGCTCCAGCGGCCCTCCTCGGTGGGGGTGACCTCGGCGCCCCAGCGGTCCGTGCCGGGAGCCAGTTCACGCATGGGGGTCCGGGGGCCGGGCCGGCCGGCCGGGTCCACGAGGACGACATCGGCCGCGACGGCGTCGTGCCCCTCGCGGAAGACGGTCGCGGTGACCTGGAAGGTCTCACCGCTCACCGCCTTCGCGGGGCGTCTGCCGCCGTCGACCGACGGGCGTACGTCCAGGACGGGAATGCGACCAATCAGTGGTTTCACTGGATCACCTGACGAGGGTGGTACGGGCATGACAGATGGGCCGGGCGAGGCAGACGTGGCAGGCGTGGCAGTCGTGCCGGGGGAGGCGGAGATGGCAGGCGTGAGGGGTGTTGCGGTGATGGCAGGCGTGGCGAGCAGAGCGGGGCCGGTGGGGGATCGGGCTGGGCACGGGTGGCAGGCCGAGCGGAATCGGCCTGCGGACCGGCTCCGGTGTGATGGCCGGGTGTTCTTTGTAGCTGCTCGGTAGACGACTGGGAGGCTGCGGGCATGGCCGCTCCTGTCCGCGTTCACTCGAATAGCGGTGGAATTGTGTGGTGACGCGCTCGTATGCCGTACACACGAATCGCGTTGTCGTGCCGCGTGCTCTCGTGCGGTGTCGCCGTGCGGGGCGTTGCCGTGCGTCGTGCCGTCGCGCGAGGGGTCGCGCGTGGTGTGTTCGCGCGCCGGTCCGGTGCCGTGTGCGCCGTGCATATGAGCCCTGGGCGTGCCGTGCGTCCGTGCCGTGCGGGTGTGCGGCACGAGCCGTACGCGTGCGCCTGAGCGTGTTGTGCGCCGTGCGTACCGGAGAAGCCTTCCCCCTCTGTTCGGGTGGGCAATCCGGCGGTTTGTTAACTACTAGGACGTAATGATGATCACCTGGTAACTGCTCCGGGGGACCGTGGGCCGAGCCGTGGGCACGGGCCGAACGCGACCCACTGCTGTGTCGGTTGCCCCGGAAGGGCGCGAAGACCCGGGGGTGAGTGCGCGAATGCGCCGTGTTTGCGCAGGGCGGGGTGAGGCTAACGTCGGACAGACGGCGGGCGCACAACGGGGTGCGCCCCCGCGCTCGTATGCGTGCCCGTGCCCGTGCCTGTGTCCGTGCCTGTGTTCGTGCCCGCTCTTGTGCTCGTGTCCGGGGCGCCTCCGTGTGGCCCCGTCCGATTCATATGTCCCGCTCATATGTCCGCTGCCACTCGTATGTCCTTGCGAAGGTGGAACACGTGAAGGCAATTCGTCGGTTCACCGTCCGCCCCGTCCTGCCGGAACCCCTCCAACCGCTCGGCGACCTCGCCCGTAACCTGCGCTGGTCCTGGCACACGGAGACCCGTGACCTGTTCGAGTCGGTCGACCCGGCCGGCTGGCGGGCGGCCGACGGGGATCCGGTGCGGCTGCTCGGCGGTGTGTCCGCCGCCCGGCTCGCCGAACTGGCCGCGGACCGCCGTTTCCTGGAGAGACTGGCCGCGGCGGCGGCCGGGCTCGACACCTACCTGCGCGGCGACCGCTGGTACCAGCGGCGCGACGGCGAGGACGGGGAGCTGCCGGCGGCGGTCGCCTACTTCTCCCCCGAGTTCGGGGTCACGGCGGCCCTGCCGCAGTACTCCGGCGGGCTCGGCATCCTCGCCGGTGACCATCTCAAAGCGGCCAGCGACCTCGGCGTTCCGCTCATCGGCGTCGGACTGCTCTACCGGCACGGATACTTCCGCCAGTCCCTCTCGCGCGACGGCTGGCAGCAGGAGCAGTACCCGGTCCTCGATCCGGACGAACTGCCGCTCACGCTGCTGCGCGAACACGGTGGCGCCCCGGCGCAGGTGGTGCTGGCCCTGCCCGGCGGCCGGTCGCTGCGCGCGTGCGTCTGGCAGGCGCGGGTCGGACGGGTACCGCTGCTGATGCTCGACTCGGACGTCGAGGAGAACGGGCCGGCCGAGCGAAACGTGACCGACCGGCTCTACGGCGGTGCCAGTGAACACCGGCTGCTCCAGGAGATGCTGCTGGGCATCGGCGGGGTGCGG
Source organism: Streptomyces sp. NRRL F-5135 (assembly GCF_000719775.1). Taxonomy (GTDB): domain Bacteria; phylum Actinomycetota; class Actinomycetes; order Streptomycetales; family Streptomycetaceae; genus Streptomyces; species Streptomyces hebeiensis. Next base: position 103,606 of record NZ_JOHR01000010.1, read on the forward strand.
GCGGTACGGGCGTACTGCCGGCTGACCGGCCACCCGGCGCCCGAGGTGTTCCACACCAACGAGGGGCACGCGGGGTTCCTGGGCCTCGAGCGCATCCGGGAGCTGGTGACCGGCGGAACCGCCGGGGGTGGCGCGGGTGCCGGTGGTGGTACGGGGACTGCACGGGCCACGGCGCCCACCGGGGCGGGGGACGGGCGCGGCGGTTCCGGTACGGCCCCGGCCGCCGGACTGGGCTTCGATGCCGCGCTGGAGGCGGTCAGGGCCGGGACGGTCTTCACCACGCACACGCCCGTGCCCGCCGGGATCGACCGCTTCGACCGCGCGCTGGTGGCCCGGCACTTCGGGGACGACGGCGAACTGCCCGGCGTGGACGTGGACCGGGTGCTCGGCCTCGGCCTGGAGACCCAGCCCGGCGGCGACCCGAGGCTGTTCAACATGGCCGTGATGGGAATGCGGCTCGCCCAGCGGGCCAACGGTGTCTCCACGCTGCACGGCGCGGTGAGCCGGCGGATGTTCGCCGGGCTCTGGCCGGGTTTCGACCCGGAGGAGGTGCCCATCACCTCCGTGACCAACGGGGTGCACGCGCCGACGTGGGTGGCACCGGAGATCGCAGCACTGGGCAGGAACGGCGACGGGGCGGAGCTGGGCAGGCACGGCGACGGGGCGGCGCCCGGAACGTACGGCGACGGGGCGGCCGGGGCGCCGGAGGCCGAGGCGCCCCGGGCACCCGGGGGCGGGGCGGGCCGGGCAGCCGGGGACGGGCCCGCGGACGCCCCGGACGCTCCGGATGCCGAACCAGCGGACGCCGCTGACCGCGTGTCGCCGGAGGCCCGGGACCGGGTGTCGGCGGAGGCCCGGGACCGCGTGTCGGCGGATGCCCCGGACGCCGGGCCGGGGTGTAGCCCGGAGACCGCGTCGGGGGAGCCCCCGGCCACGACACCGGGCAAGTCCCCGGACATCGCATCGGCGGACGCCCGCCCTGCCTCGGCGGACGCCATGGAACGTGCTTCGGCGGACGCCTTGGACCATGGTGCTTCGACGGACGCGCTCGCCCGGGTCCCCGACGCCGAGATCTGGAACGTACGCCGCGAGCTGCGGGCCCGACTGGTCGCCGAGGTACGGGAGCGCCTGCGCGCGTCCTGGCGGCTGCGCGGCGCACAGGACGCCGAACTGGGCTGGATCGACGGCGTACTGGACCCCGACGTCCTCACCATCGGCTTCGCCCGCCGGGTCCCCTCGTACAAACGGCTCACGCTGATGCTGCGCGACCGGAGCCGCCTGATGGATCTGCTGCTGCACCCCGACCGCCCGGTCCAGATCGTCGTCGCCGGCAAGGCGCACCCGGCGGACGACGGCGGCAAACGGCTGGTCCAGGAACTGGTGCGGTTCGCCGACGACGCCCGGGTGCGGCACCGCATCGTCTTCCTCCCCGACTACGGCATGGGCATGGCGCAGAAGCTCTACCCGGGGTGTGACGTGTGGCTGAACAACCCGCTGCGCCCCCTGGAGGCGTGCGGCACGAGCGGAATGAAGGCCGCGCTCAACGGGTGTCTCAACCTGTCGGTGCTGGACGGCTGGTGGGACGAGTGGTTCGAGCCGGACTTCGGCTGGGCCATCCCCACCGCCGAGGGCCTCTCCACCGACGAGAACCGCCGGGACGACCTGGAGGCCGGCGCGCTCTACGAGTTGATCGAGGACCGGGTCGCACCCCGCTTCTACGACCGCGACGAGGCGGGACTGCCCGGCCGCTGGATCGAGATGGTGCGCCGCACCCTCACCACTCTGGGGCCGAAGGTCCTGGCGGGACGCATGGTGCGCGAGTATGTGGAGCGGCTGTACGCGCCCGCCGCCCGCGCCCACCGGGCCCTGGACGCCGGCACGGCCGCGGAGCTGGCCGCCTGGAAGTACCGTACGCGCACGCTCTGGCCGCGTGTCTCGGTCGACCACGTCGAGGCGGTGGCGGCCGGCACACCCGGTGGCGGGCCCGGCGGCTGCGGTGGTTCGTCCGGTGGCGCGGCGGGCGGGGCCGAGCTGGGCTCCACGCTCTCGCTGCGGGTGAGCGTGGGTCTCGGTGAACTGCGCCCGGAGGACGTGGAGGTGCAGGCCGTCGCGGGCCGGGTGGGCTCGGACGACGCGCTCGCGGAGGCCCGCACCTTCCCCCTCAAACCGGCAGCCGGGCCCGACATGGAGGGCCGCTGGGTGTACGAGGGCCCGCTCGCGCTGGACCGCACGGGCCCGTACGGCTACACGGTCCGGGTGCTGCCCGCGCACCCCCTGCTCGCGACGGGCGCGGATCTGGGCCTGGTGACACTGCCGACGGAGGCGACGGGGGAGGGCGCGGGCGTCCTGCTGAGGTGAGGGGGCGCGGCCTCGAAGCCGTGCCGTGAGCCCGGCGGCCGCCGGGCCCGTGGTGAGCGCGCGGCGCGGTGCGCTCACCACGGGGCTTCCGTCATGGGCGGAGCGGCGGCGGCTCGACCGAGCGGCGCCGCGCCGTCGCCGGGTTCAGACGAAGGCGGAGCTGGGACGGAACTCGTGTGAACCGGCCGACGGTCGGCCGCAGTAGTCCGACGCCACGCTCCCGGTCAGCAGGACGCCTTCCAGGAACTCCCCGCAAGCCATCTCGTGTGTCTCCCATTCCGGGCCGTGCGCACCGTTGAGGATGACGGTCCACTCGTCCGGCTTCTGCCCGGGGCGCACGAGCCAGTACAGATACGACCCGGCCTCCGTCAGCGCCCAGGCGATGACACGGGTGCCCTCCTCTTCCAGTTCGGGAGGCTTCGGCTCGCCGAACGACCAGAGGCGCTCCAGGGCGTGCGGGCGTTCCTTGTTCTCCGTCACCAGGTCGTAGTGCTTGTTGGCACACCACGGTTCCAGGAGCCACAGCGTGCCGTCGAACACCCCGCCGCCATAGGCGTCGACCAGCTCCTTGTAGTCGTTCGGCAGCGAGGCGCCGATCTGGGTCTCGACCCGCTGCCAGTCCTTCGGCTGCGGGGCGGCGGATGGGGGAATGGCCTTGACCAGGCGGGAGACGGGTGAGTTCATCAGGTGCTCCTTTCAGCCCGGCCACGCTACGTGACACGTGTCCTGACAAGCCAAGTGGCCGGAACCCGCCCGCGGGAGCCGTTCGCGCGGGGCGGCCCTCGCGCCGTCGGTCAGGCCTGGTGCGCCACTTGTCGCGTCTCTCGCGTCTCTCGCTTCTCTTACGCCTCTCGCGCCAGCGAGGTCACATCCGTATTCGCGCCGCACAGCACCACGCACACCCGCTCCCCGGGCTCCGGCCGGTACGCGCCGCTCGTGAGGGCCGCCAGGGCGGTGGCCGCCGCGTGTTCCACCGCCAGCCGACGGTCGTCCCACAGGGCGCGGCGGACCGCGGTGATCTCCGGGTCCCGTACGAGGACGGAGCGCACGTCTCCGTGGAGCGCGGCGGCCAGCGCCGTAGGGGAGGCGTGCGACGCGCCCAGCGAGTCCGCGGCGACCGAGTCGACGGGCACCTCCACCACCCGGCCCGCCTCGACCGCGGCGTTCAGGGCGCGGCAGTTCTCCGGCTCGGCCGCCACGACCCGTACGCCGTGCTCGCGCGCCGCCGTGGCCACGCCCGCGAACAGGCCGCCCCCGCCGACCGCGACCACGACCGTGTCCAGGTCCGGCAGCCGTTCGTGGATCTCCTCCAGCAGGGTGCCCGCCCCGGCCGCGATCAGCGGGTGGTCGTACGCGTGCGAGCGCAGCGCGCCCGCCGTCGCGGCGAAGTCCTCACACGCGGCCAGCGCCTGGGCGTAGGTGTTCCCGGCGAGCCGTACGTCCGCGCCGTACGCGCGCAGGCGCCCGACCTTCACCGCGGGAGCCGTCTCGGGCAGGAACACCGTCGCGGGTACGCCCTGCTGCCGCGCGGCCCAGGCGCAGGCGAGCCCCGCGTTGCCGCCCGAGGCGATCGTCACCCCGGCGTCCGGCAGGGCACCGGCCTCGCGGTGGGCGCGCAGGAAGTTCTGCGCGCCGCGCGCCTTGAAACTGCCGGTGTGCTGGAGGTGCTCCAGGGCCAGCCAGAGCCGGGCCGGGGCCCCGGGCCCGTCTTCTGCGTCCCCCGTCGCGTTCCCCCGGCCGCCGGACGCGACAGGTGAGGCGGCGCCGGACGCGCCCGCGGCCCCGCCTCGGACGTTCGGATCGCCGGACCGGCGCCCCGTCCCGTACGCGCCCGTCCCGTAGGCCCCCGGCTCCACCGGCGCGACGGTCACCGGCCGCACCTGTCCGGCGATGCGCCCGGCGGCCCTCCCGACCTCGTCGTAGGTGAGTTCCCAGTCCTGCATTGAGACCGCTCCGTTCCGTCTGCGATACGGTGTACCGTACGCTGGCTCGCATGACCGGGCAAATGGCTTCCAGCGACCCCGCCGCCCCCGAGCGCATCGCCGCCGCGGCCCTCGCCCTCCTCGACCGGGACGGCCCGGGAGCGCTCAGCTTCCGTACGGTGGCCGCGCGGCTCGGCGTCGCGCACGCCACCGTCCAGCGCCGGTGCGTCGACCTGGCCGGCCTGCTCGACCTGTGCGCCGACCAGCTCGCGGCCGAGCTGCCCGACATCCCGCCGGGCACGGGCTGGGCGGAGGCCACCGAGGAGCGGTTCCGCCGCCTGTACGAGGTGCTGATCGCCCACCCCGGCCTGCTCGCCCTGCGGGGCGCCCGGCCCTGGCTCGGCCCCCGGCTGCTGGGACGGCTGGTGGAGCCGCAGCTCGCCGACAGCCTCGCCGCGGGCATGACGGCCGGGGAGGCGATCGCCGCCTACCGGCGGATGTACCTGCTCACGCTGGGGAGCGCGACCTTCGTCGACCACCGCGACCCGAAGGGATCGATGGCCCTGACCCGGACGGCGCTGGCCTCGCTCGATCCCGAGGAGTTCCCCGTACTGACCGGGCACCTGGCCGCGATCGTGCCCGCCGTGACCGACCACGAGGTCTTCCACGGCGCGCTGCGTCAGCTCGTCCGGGCCGCGGACCCCGGCCGCTGACCGGGCCCCCGTCAGGCCCCTTCCTCCGGCCCCTTCCTCCGGCCCCACCCTCGGGCCCGTCCCTCCGGCTCCACTCCCGGGGCGTTCGACCGAGCACGTCCTCCGGGGCCTTCGCCGGACGGGTTCCTCAGCTCGTCGGTTTCCGCCGCACCGGCTCGGGCAACCGGTCGCCGAGAACCGGCGCGAGGGCTTCCGCGTAGCCCTCGGCCAGGTGGCTGTCATCGCGGTAGACGAACCGGTCGCCCACGACGACCGGGCAGTTGCCGCGCGCGTCGCACAGCCAGGGCGTGGGGTCGATCACCGTGACACCGGTCGTGGCGGCCGCGGCCCTCTCCGCCCGCTGCCGGCGCTCGTCCCGTATCGCCTGGGGCAGGTGGTTCGCGCAGCGCCCCAGCCGCAGCGGGTAGGAGGCGGCGCAGTCGACCGCGTCGACCTTGGGCCAGGGCGTGTCGAGGAGGGCGGCCACCCGGGTGCCGGTGGCGGTGAGGGACCGGAACGTGTCCTGGAAGCCGGCCGTCCACTGCCGGACCGGATCACCGGCCGGCCGGGCCGGCGTGCCCGCGTCCGAGGAGGAGACGACCACCAGCGCCGGCCGCAGCCGCCCGATGCGCTCGACGGCCGTCCGCCGCCAGGCATCGCACGCCGTGTACGGCTTCCGGTGATCGACGACGGTCACCGCGGCGACCTTGCACGAGGCCTTGGTCAGGGAGACCAGTTTCCACCCGCGCTCCCGCGCGAGCCGGTCCAGCGCCGGGAACCACTGCGCCGCGTGGGAATCGCCGAGGAGGACGACGACGGTGTCCGAGGACCGGTCGCCGTACACGCAGGCCGGTGACCGCGTGGGGCCGTACGGCACGTGACAGCCGTCCCGGTAGACCGCCGATCGCGCCTTCTTCACCTCGCCGAGCGCGGGGGTGAGGTTGCTCGGCAGACCGGCGCCGGAGCGCGCGACGAGATCGGCGAGTTCCGCCCCGCGCGCCCCTGGGCCGGGTGCCGAGGCCAGCGTCTCGGAGACCGCGGGCGCGGTCGCGTCGGAGCTGATCGGCGGCGGAAAGGCCGCCGCCACCAGGGCGGTTGACGCGGCGACGGCGGACAGGCCGAGCCCGAACGCCATGGCCCGCCGGGGCCGGCGGCGGAACGCGGTGTGGAAGCGCACCGGGTTCTCGATCAGCCGGAGCGTGCCCCACGCCAGCACCAGCGCCACCGCGCTCAAGCCCAGTGCGAGCCGGACGGAGGCCGGCCTGCCGAGTGCCATCGGGCCGACGACCAGCAGCGGCCAGTGCCACAGGTACCAGCCGTACGAGAGCCCGCCCAGCCATACCGCCGGCCGCCGCGCGAGCAGCAGTTCCGCGCCGAACGGTGTCGGCCGGGCGCCGCCTGCCAGGACGAGCACGGTGCCGAGCACGGGCAGGAGCGCGTGGTACCCGGGGAACGGGGTGTCGGCGTCGAAGAGGACCGCCGCGAGGAGGACACAGGCCAGACCGGCCCAGGTGAGGGAGGCGGCGAGGGCCTGCCGCAGCGGCCCCCGCGCGCCGGCCGGCTCCCGGCGGGCGAGGAACAGGGCCAGGAGCGCCCCGGCACCGAGTTCCCAGGCCCGGGTGTGGGTGCCGAAGTACGCCCACGACGCCGCGTCCCTAGGCGCGTACGCGGTCGCGTACACGCTCAGCCCGAACGAGACCGCGCACAGCAGGGCGAGCGGCGCGGCCAGAAGCCCGCGCCGTCGCGCCGCCGCCTTCCAGCTGAGCAGCAGGAGCGGCGGCCACACCAGGTAGAACTGCTCCTCCACGGCCAGCGACCAGAAGTGCTGGAAAGGGGAGGGCGGGCTGTCCTGGGCGAGATAGTCGGTGCCCGAGAGCGCCAGACGGAAATTGACCGTGTAGAGGGCGCTGCTGATCGCGTCGCCCGCGTATTCCGTGAACCGGACTTTCGACAGGAACAGCCAGGAACCGGCGAGTGCGGTCACGGCGACCAGTGTCGAGGCGGGGAGCAGACGCAGTGCCCGGCGGGCGTAGAACCTCCTGACCGACAGGCCCCCGGTGGTAGTCAGTTCACGCAGCAGGAGGGAGGTGATGAGAAAGCCCGAGATGACGAAGAAGACGTCGACCCCGACATAGCCGCCGGCGAACGCGCCCACCCCGGCGTGGGAAAGGACGACCAGCGTGACGGCCAGGGCGCGGAGCCCTTGCACGTCGAGGCGGAACCGAGCGCCCGCGGAAGGTCTTTCCGGGGTCTGAGAGTTTCGTGTCACGACTGGACTGTACGGAAAGGGAACGGAGTTGCCGCGACGCCCCTCATCCGGGGCGGAATTCACGGCCCGTTCATTCGGCGGACCGTTCGCGTACGCCGTGGGATCGCGTAAAAGAAATCGCGCGGGAAGCGGAATGCCGCACACGCGATTTCTCGGCCACGGGCGCGAGGCCGCCCGGGGTGTCCGTACACCCCGGGCGGCTCCTCGCGAGAGGGAGATCCGGCAGAAGGCCAGAAGGCCAGAAGGCCAGAAGGCCAGAAGGCCAGAAGGCCAGAAGGCCGGAAGCTCCGAGCGGCAGAACGCCTGAGCGTCAGAAGGTCAGCTTGAACCCGTTGATCCGGCCGGTGTCCTGCGACGCCACGTCCTGGACCTTCAGCTGCCAGGTGCCGTTGGCGACCTCGGAGGAGGCGTTGACCAGGTAGGTCTCCACCACGTCGTCCGCCGAGTCGCTGCCGCTGCTGGCCTTCAGGCGGTAGCTGGCGCCGCTCGGCCCGACCAGGTCGATGACCAGGTCACCGCGCCAGGTGTGGGTGATGTCGACGTCGACCTGGAGGGTGGCCGGGGCGTTGCCGGCGACACCGCTGACCGTGAGGGACGAGGTGACCGCCGCGCCGTTGTCCGGGATGGCGACCTGCGTGGTGCTCTCGAAGGTCTGGCCCGTGCCGGTGCCGCCGCCCGGGCGGGCGCCCACGGCGATGCCGGCCCAGGCGTCCTGGACGGACTTGTACTCGGCGCTGGTGGTGCCGTACAGCTCGGCCGCGACCGCGAGCGTGCCCGTGCGGGCCGCCGCGTAGTTCGTGGTGGAGGTGAACTTCGTGGCGAGCGCCTTGAACCAGATCTGCTCGGCCTTCGCCCGGCCGATGCCGGTCACCGGCAGCCCGTCGGAGGTCGAGGAGTTGTAGGAGACTCCGTTGATGGTCTTCGCGCCGCTGCCCTCGGACAGCAGGTAGAAGAAGTGGTTGGCCGGGCCGGACGAGTAGTGCACGTCCACGCCGCCGATCCCGGAGTACCAGGAGTCCTTGGACGCGCCGTCCTTGCTCGGCTTGTCCATGTAGCGCAGCGGCGTGCCGTTGCCGTTGATGTCGATCTTCTCGCCGACGAGGTAGTCACCCGGGTCGCTGGGGTTGGCGGCCCAGAACTCCACGGCCGCGGCGAAGATGTCGCTCGTCGCCTCGTTCAGGCCGCCGGACTCGCCGCTGTAGACCAGCTTGGCGGTGTTGGCGGTGACACCGTGGGACATCTCGTGGGCGGCTACGTCGATGGACGTGAGCGGCTTGGCGTTGCCGGAGCCGTCGCCGTACGTCATGCAGAAGCAGCTGTCCTGCCAGAAGGCGTTGACGTAACCGCTGCTGTAGTGGACGCGGGAGTACGCGCCGACGCCGTCGCCGCGGATGCCGGTCCTGCCGTGCACGTTCTTGAAGTAGTCCCAGGTCAGACCCGCGCCGTAGGCGGCGTCGGCGCCCGCCGTCTCCAGGTTGGAGGCGACACCGTTGCCCCAGGTGTCGGTGGACTTCGAGAAGAGGGTGCCGGTGCCCGACGTTCCGCGGTTCAGGTTGTACGTCTTGTGGTTGCCGCGGCCGCCGTCGGTGAGGTTGTACGTCGAGCCGGACAGCGTGGAGCCGAGCGTGACCTGGCCGCTGTACTGCGTGTTGCCCACGCCGTTCTGGACGGCCTGGTACTCGTAGAGCTTCTCGCCGGTGGCGGCGTCGGTGACGACGTGCAGCTCGTTCGGGGTGCCGTCGTGCTGGAGGCCGCCGACGACGGTCTCGTACGCGAGGGTGGGGGAGCCCTGCGCCATCCAGACGACCTTGCGCGGCGCGCGGTCGGCCTCGGTCCTGGTCGAACCCTCCGCCTTGGCGGCGCCCAGCGCCTGCTTCTCGGCGGCGGCCGGGGCGATGTCCGCCGTGGTGTCGACGTTTTTGAGGACGGCCGTGGACGCCTTGCTCACGGACTTGGGGGCACCCGCCCCGGAGGAGGCGACGACGAGGTCGCCGCCGAGGACCGGCAGGCCCTGGTACGTGCGCTCGTACCGGGTGTGGGTGGTGCCGTCGACGTCCTGGACGACGTCGCGTACGACGAGCTTCTCCTGCGCGCCGAGGCCGAGCTTCCTGGCGGTTTCGGCCTTGGCGGTGTCGGCCTCGCGGATCAGCGCGGCGCGCTGCGCGGGCGACAGGTCGCGCGGCAGGGCCCCGGGGTCGGCCTTGCCCGCGACCGGCGCGGTGGGTGCGCGGTCCGGCTGTGCGGTGGCGGTGCCGGCCTGCACGCCGACGGAGAGCAGGGCCGCTGCGGCGATCAGAGCGCCGGTCGCGGTGGCGCGACGGCTGGGCGTGGGTCTCACACGGACTCCTTCTGCGAGGGGGGACCGGGCGGCTCGGTGGGCCGCCGGGACGGTACACGCGGTGCCGGTGGAGCGGGGCGGAGCGAAGGACGGGGGAAGAGTCGCAGCAGGAACGCGCTCATGTCAGGGGCGCGTCAATAAGTTGGCCGGAAATGGTTCGCTGCCCGAAATTGCCTGTTCGTTAAGCGGACGTTTCGTCGATCATCACGTGTGCGCCGACGGGCGTTCATCGCGGGCCGAAGGTGCGAGGGTGCGGTAAGTCGGCTTGTCGGTGCGCGGGTTGACGATTGTGAACGGGGCGTTGAGCGGGGCGGAGGCGCGGTACGGGCCGGCCGCGCGGCTTTGTGGCGCGTTTCGCGCGGTGGTTCGTTGCGCACTCGGCCGAGCCGTGTGCCGTGGGCCGTGTGTTCCGTGACCACGTGCGGGCCCGCGTGAAGACCGGTGTTCAGGGGTGCCGGGGCGGCAGACGGTGCAGCGTGACCTCGGTGAGCCGTCCATCGGCCACTTCGGCCGTCATATAGGTGCGGAACGGCTGACGGCGTCTGTCCGTCGGCGAACCGGGATTGAGCAGCCGTAGCCCGCCCGGCGCGGTCGTGTCCCACGGGATGTGGCTGTGGCCGAACACCAGGACGTCGAGGCCGGGGAACCGCTCGGCGCACCGCCGCTCGCGGCCCTGGGCGGCCCCCGTCTCGTGTACGACACCGAAGCGCAGCCCGCCCAGCTCGACGCGCGCCACTTCGGGCAGCCTGGCCCGCAGCTCCGGGCCGTCGTTGTTGCCCCACACCCCGACCAGCCGCCGGGCCCGGGCCCCGAGCAGGTCCAGGGTCGCCACGTCCACCCAGTCGCCCGCGTGCAGGACGACGTCGGCGCGCTCGGCCCGTGCGAGGAGTTCGTCGGGCAGGCGCCCAGCGCGCCGGGGCACATGGGTGTCGGACATCAGCAGCAGGAGCACGGGAACGCGCCTTTCCTCGTACCGCACCGCCCAGCGGAGCCTCTCACCACGTCGTCACGCCAGGCTCTCGCGCCAGGCGCGGTGGAGGCCCGCGAAGCGGCCCGTGCCCGCGATCAGTTCCCGCGGCGGGCCGTCCTCCACGATCCGGCCGTGCTCCATCACCAGCACCCGGTCCGCGATCTCGACCGTCGAGAGGCGGTGCGCGATCACCACCGCCGTGCGGCCGCGCAGAACCGTGTCCATCGCGCGCTGCACCGCGCGCTCGCCCGGGATGTCGAGCGAACTGGTCGCCTCGTCGAGGATCAGGACCGCCGGATCCGCGAGCAGCGCCCGGGCGAAGGCGACGAGCTGGCGCTGACCGGCGGAGATCCGGCCCCCGCGCTTGCGCACGTCCGTGTCGTACCCGTCGGGCAGACCGCTGATGAAGTCGTGCGCGCCGATCGCCCTGGCGGCCCGCTCGATCTCCTCCCGGGTGGCGTCCGGGCTGCCGATCGCGATGTTCTCGGCCACCGTCCCGGAGAACAGGAACGCCTCCTGTGTCACCATCACCACCCCGCGCCGCAGCTCGGGCGTCGACAGCGCCCGCAGGTCGACACCGTCGAGCAGGATCCGGCCCGCCGACGGGTCGTAGAAGCGGGCCAGCAGCTTGGCCAGCGTCGACTTGCCGGCGCCCGTCGAACCGACCACGGCCACGGTCTGCCCGGCCGGGATCGTCAGGTCGAACCGGGGCAGGACCTCGCCGCCCGTGCGGTACGCGAAGCTCACGCCGTCGAAGACGGCCGTGCGGCCGGGCAGGTCCCCGGCGCGCGGGGGCAGCGGCCGGGGCTCCTTCGCCTCCGGGACCGAGGGCCGCTGGGCCAGCAGCCCCGCGATCTTCTCCAGGGACGCGGCGGCGGACTGGTACGAGTTCAGGAACATCCCCAGCCGGTCTATCGGGTCGTACAGCCGCCGCAGGTACAGCACGGCGGCGGCCAGCACGCCGAGGGCGAGCGTGCCCGTCGCGACCCGGTACGCGCCCCAGAGCACGATGGCGGCGACGGCGGTGTTGGCGACGAGGCGCGAGCCGACCACGTAGCGGGCCATCTCCAGCAGCGCCCCGCCGTTGGCGCGTTCGTGCGTGTGGTTGAGCGCCCGGAAGTCCTTGTCGTTGGCGTTCTCGCGGCGGAAGGCCCGTACGGGCCTGATGCCGTTGACGGTCTCCGCGAACTTCACGATCACCGCCGCGATGGCGGTGGAACGCAGGGTGTACATCCGGCCCGCCCGCCGCTGGTAGAGCCGTACGAGCAGGTACAGCGGCACGAACGAGAGCACGGCGGGGGCACCGAGTCCGACGTCCAGGTAGAGCAGCATCGCCGAGATGTACACGAACGCCAGGACCACGCCGATGAGTTCCTGCAGCCCCTCGCTGAGCAGCTCGCGCAGTGACTCGACGTCGGTGGTCGAGCGGGAGATCAGCCGTCCGGAGGTGTAACGCTCGTGGAAGTCCACGCTCAGGGCCTGCGCGTGACGGAAGATCCGGCCGCGCAGATCGAGCAGCACGTCCTGGTTGAGCCGGGCCGAGGCCCGGATGAACGCGTACTGGAAGACGCCGGAGCCCACCGCGCAGATCAGGTATCCCGTGCCGACGGCGATCAGCGGACCGTGGTCGCCGTCGCGGAAGGCGGGTACGCCCCGGTCGATGGCGTACGCGACGAGGAGCGGCCCCGCCTGGGCGGCGGCCTGCTGGAACAGCAGGAGGACGGCGGCGACGATCACCTTCGCCCGTCGTGCGCGCAGCAGCGACCGGAGGAGGGCGCCGGTGGCGCCCGGGGGAGTGGGCAGGTCGTCCCGGTCGAACGGGTCGCCGGACGCGGCCGGGGCGGTGGCACCGGTCGTCCCGGCGACTTCGGCCGTCTCGGCCGTCTCGGTGGCCTCGGTGTCGGTGGCCGCCGCGGACGTCGCCCGCCCGGCGAGGTCGGAGCCCGGGCCCGAGCCGGAGCCCGGCCCGGTGGTGGCCGGTGTCGTCATCGCACGCTCTCCTCTACCGCCGAGTCGTCCGCGGAGCGGCCCGCCATGTCATCGGCGTCCGGGGCGGCGACGGCGGCCGGGGCACGGCCGGCCGCGGTCGCGGCCCCGGGCCCCGCCTCCCCGTCGTGGCGCGCGCCGGACATCAGCCACGCGTACTCCTCGCTGCTCCGCAGCAGCTCCTGGTGGGTGCCCACCGCCGCGATCCGGCCGCCCGAGAGCAGCGCGACCCGGTCCGCGAGCAGGACGGTCGACGGCCGGTGGGCCACGACCAGGGCCGTCGTCTCCTGGAGCACCTCGCGCAGCGCCGCCTCGACCAGGGCCTCCGTGTGCACGTCCAGCGCCGACAGCGGATCGTCCAGGACCAGGTAGCGCGGCTGTCCCACCACCGCCCTGGCCAGGGCGAGCCGTTGGCGCTGGCCGCCCGACAGACTCAGCCCCTGTTCACCCACCTGGGTGGCGGTCCCCTGGGGCAGGTCGTGCACGAACCCCGCCTGCGCCACCCGCAGCGCCCGCGCCAACGCGTCGTCGCCGGCGTCCGCCGCACCCATCAGCACGTTGTCCGCGACGCTCGCGGAGAACAGCGTCGGTTCCTCGAACGCCACCGAGACCAGCTTCCGCAGCCGCGCGCGCTCCATCGCGGCGATGTCCTCGCCGTCCAGGGTGATCCGGCCCTCGGTCGCGTCGTACATCCGGGGTACGAGCGCGGTCAGCGTGGTCTTGCCCGAACCCGTCGCGCCCACCAGGGCCATCGTCTCGCCGGGCCGGACGTGCAGATCGACGCCCGCCAGGACGGGCCCCGTGGCCGCGTCGGCGTCCGGGTAGCGGAACGTGACGCCCTCGAACCGCATTCCGTCCCGCTCCGGGCGCGCGCCCTCCCCCCGCCCGGGGGGCCGTTCACGCGGCCGCTCGTCCGGCCGCTGGTCCGGCAGTTCGTCCCGCCGTGTCCCCGGCCGTTCGTCCGACTCCTCCGGCACGTCCATCACCTCGAAGAACCGCTCGGTCGCCGTCGCCGAGTCCTGGCTCATCGCCACCAGGAAGCCGATCGACTCCACCGGCCACCGCAGCGCCAGCGCCGTCGACAGGAACGCGACGAGCGTGCCCGCCGAGAGGTCGCCGTCCGCGACCTGGATCGTGCCCAGCACCAGCGCCGCGCCGATCGCCAGCTCCGGGATGGTCATGATCAGCGCCCAGATGCCCGCCAGCAGCCGGGCCTTGACCAGCTCGGTGGCGCGCAGCCGCTCGGCCAGCGCGTGGAAGGCGAGGGACTGGCTGCGGTGGCGGCCGAACCCCTTGACGACCCGGATGCCGAGAACGCCCTCCTCGACCACCGTGGTCAGATCACCGACCTGGTCCTGCGCCCGGCGCGCGACCAGGGAGTACCGCGCCTCGAACAGCGACAGCAGAACCACCAGGGGAACGGCCGGCGCCAGGAGGACCAGCCCGAGCGACCAGTCCTGCATCAAGAGGATGACGAATCCGACGACAATGGTCGTCCCGTTGACCAGCAGGAAGGTCAGCGGGAAGGCCAGGAACATCCGCAGCAGCATCAGGTCGGTCGTCCCGCGCGACAGCAGCTGCCCCGATGGCCAGCGGTCGTGGAAGGACACCGGGAGCCGCTGCAGATGGCGGTAGAGATCGGCTCGCATCGCCGCCTCCACACCGGCCAGCGGCCGGGCCACCAGCCACCGCCGGAGGCCGAACAGCAGCGCCTCGGCGATGCCGAGCAGCAGCAGGATCAGCGCGCCGAACCACACGCCCGGCAGGTCCCGGTCCGTGACCGGCCCGTCCACCATCCACTTCAGGACGATCGGGATCAGGAGCCCCAGGCAGGACGCGACGATGGCGACGAACGCCGCGCCGAACAGCCGCACCCGCACAGGGCGTACGTACGGCCACAGCCGCAGCAGGGAGCGGAAGGAGGACCGACGAGGGGCCTGCTCGCCGGGCGGCGCGCCGGGCCCGTCCGCAGGCCCGTCGGGCCCGCCCGGACATCCGTCCGGACATCTTCGGCCCTGGTCGTGGTCGTGGTCCTGGCCCGGGGCTCGGACCCGGCCTGACGGGCCTCTCTCGTTCGTCTCCGCGTCTGTGGTCGTCATCACCCGCGAGCCTACGGTTCGCCACTGACATCGCCCACGCGTTTTTCCCGGCCGGCGCTCGTGGTCGTACCGCCATATCAACCGATCGGCTGAGCGGGGTGAGGCATTCGCCGTGCCCGGCCCGGCCCGGTCCGGCCGTCCTACCGCCGCACCCGGAACAGCCGTACCGACCGTTCCGGTACCGTCACCGTCGTACCCGCCGGACACACCGTCCCCGGTGCCTCCTCCTGCTCCTCCCGCGCCGTGTCCACCACCAGTTCGTAAGCCTCCGCCCAGGGCGGCCCAGGCAGCGTGAACTCCACCGGCTCCGCCCCCGCGTGCAGCACCGTCAGGAAGCTGTCGTCCACGATCCGCCGTCCGCGCGCGTCCCGTCCCGGGATGTCCCGTCCGGACAGGAAGAACGCGATGGTCGAGGTCGGCGCGTACCAGTCCCGCTCCGTCAGCTCCGTGCCGCGCGGGGTGAACCAGGCCAGGTCCCGCAGCCCGTCCGGCGCCTGCGGCCGGCCGGAGAAGAACGCGCTGCGCCGCAGCACGGGGTGGGCCCGCCGCAGGGCCAGCAGCCGCGCGGTGAGCCCGTACAGGCCCCGTCCGCCGCCCTCCTCGTCCGTCCGGTCCAGCAGCGACCAGTCGAGCCAGCTCACCTCGTTGTCCTGGCAGTACGCGTTGTTGTTGCCGTGCTGCGTACGGCCCATCTCGTCGCCCGCGACGAGCATCGGCACCCCCGTCGACACCAGCAGGGTGGTGAGCAGGTTGCGCAGCTGCCGGCGGCGCAGCGCGGCGACGCCCGGATCGTCCGTCCCGCCCTCCGCGCCGCAGTTCCAGGAGCGGTTGTCGTCCGTGCCGTCCCGGTTGCCCTCGCCGTTCGCCTCGTTGTGCTTGCGCTCGTACGACACCAGGTCGCGCAGGGTGAAACCGTCGTGCGCGGTGATGAAGTTGACGGAGGCGTACGGCCGCCGGCCGCCCCACCCGTACAGGTCGCTCGACCCGGACAGCCGGTAGCCGAGGTCCCGTACGTCCGGCAGCGCGCCGCGCCAGAAGTCCCGCACGGCGTCGCGGTAGCGGTCGTTCCACTCCGTCCACAGCGGGGGGAACGCGCCCACCTGGTAGCCGCCGGCCCCCACGTCCCACGGCTCCGCGATCAGCTTCACCCGGCGCAGCACCGGGTCCTGGGCGATCACGGCGAGGAACGGCGAGAGCATGTCGACGCCGTGCCCGGACCGGGCCAGGGCCGCCGCCAGGTCGAAGCGGAAACCGTCCACGCCCATCTCCGTGACCCAGTAGCGCAGTGAGTCGGTGATCAGCCGCAGCACCTGCGGCCGGCCCACGTCCAGCGTGTTCCCGCAGCCGGTGTAGTCCGCGTAGCGCCGGGCGTCGGCCGGCAGCCGGTAGTAGGCGCGGTTGTCGATCCCGCGCAGGGAGAGCGTCGGCCCCCGCTCGCCCGCCTCCGCCGAATGGTTGTAGACCACGTCGAGGATGACCTCTATCCCGGCCGCGTGCAGCGACCGGACCATGCCCTTGAACTCCTCGACCTGCTGCCCGCGCGTGCCGCTCGCCGCGTAGGCCGCGTGCGGGGCGAAGTAGCCGATGGAGTTGTAACCCCAGTAGTTGCGCAGGCCGCGCCGGAGCAGATGGTCCTCGTGCGCGAACTGGTGGACGGGCAGCAGTTCCACCGCCGTCACCCCGAGCCGCCGCAGATGGCCGACGGCGGCGGGGTGGCCGAGGCCGGCGTACGTGCCGCGCAGTTCCTCCGGCACGCCCGGGTGGCGCCTGGTGAAGCCCCGCACGTGCAGCTCGTAGATGACGGTGTCCGCCCACGGCGTCTTGGGCCGCCGGTCGTCGGCCCAGGCGTCTCCGGGCACGCCGTCGTGCACGACGACCCCCTTGGGCACGTACGGGGCGGAGTCGCGCTCGTCGCGCACGGTGTCCGCGACCTGCTGCTGCGGCCAGTCGCGGACATGGCCGTAGACCTCCGGCGGCAGGGCGCCGTAGTCGTTGCCCCCGGCGGCGTCGACCGCGCGGGCGTACGGGTCGAGGAGCAGCTTCGCGGGGTTCCAGCGGGCGCCCGTCCAGGGGTCCCAGCGGCCGTGCACCCGGAAGCCGTACCGCCGGCCAGGCCGGACGCCGGGGACGAAGCCGTGCCAGATCTCGTCGGTCAGCTCGGTCAGCGGCAGACGCGTCTCGACGTCCTCGCCGCCCGCAGGCCCGTCGCGTTCGGTGAACAAGCACAGCTCGACGGCCTCGGCGCCGCCCGCCCAGAGCGCGAAGTTGGTGCCCGCCACGCCGTCGGGGCCCACGCGGTAGCGCGCGCCCAGGGGAGTGGGCGAGCCGGGCCGGACCACGGGCGGGGCGGGCCTCTGCCGGATCACCCGGGGCGCTTCCCCTTCCTCCCTCGGCCTTCCGGTGTCCACGGCGTGGCCCCCGACGACCCCACCGGCCGATTCCCGTACCGCCCCTCGCAGTGCCTCCGGCACTGACCGACGCTCGGCTGCGCTCGCCACCTTCCGGCCTCCCGCGGCTCGCGGACCCCGCGGATCGGTGCCTACGGCGTCCCGGCCGTCGCCCCCTCGCGCGGTCCTCCTCCCTGTTCTGCCCGCAAGGAGCGCCCCGCTCACGTTTCCCCGGGAGGGGGGTGGTCGTTGGGCGGGGCGTGAGACACGTACTGAAGCGGGCCGGCGCCCGCATGGCCGTCGTTCTGACATGGGCAGGACTGATGACCGGGCTGGTCGCCTGCCTGGCGGGCTGCTCCCAGGGGGAGACCCTCAGCGAGGGCAAGGCAAGCGCTCCCGGTGACACGATCCGGGTCGTTCCCGAGGACGGCGCCCGGGGCGTCGGCCTCACGGACCGGATCGAGGTCAGGGTGGCGGACGGCCGGCTGGAGCGGGTGGAGGTCCGGCAGATCGAGAACGCCACCCCCGAGGACCTGCCCGGCCGGCTCTCCGCGGACGGCCGGTCCTGGACCCCGGAGCCCGGCGCGACCGTCGCGCTGGCCGCCAAGTACAGCGTCGACGCGGTCGCCGTGGACCGGCAGGGCCGTCGCTCGGCCCGCCACACGACCTTCACCACGCTCGTGCCCACCGACCGGTTCATCGGCTACTTCGCGCCGGAGAACCGGTCCACGGTCGGTACCGGCATGATCGTCTCGTTCGACTTCAACCGCAGGATCCAGGACCGCGCGGCCGTCGAACGGGCCGTCAGCGTCACCTCGGAGCCCCCCGTGGAGATCGTCGGCCACTGGTTCGGCGACGACCGTCTCGACTTCCGGCCCCGTACGTACTGGCGGCCCGGCACCCGGGTGACCGTCGAGCTGCGCCTGCGCGACGTCGAGGCGGCGCCCGGCGTGTTCGGGATCCAGCGCAAGACCGTCGGCTTCACGATCGGCCGCTCCCAGGTGTCGCTGGTGGACGCGGCGGAGCACACCATGCGGGTGTGGCGCGACGGGACGCTGACCTCGACGCTGCCGATCACGGCGGGCGCGCCCGGAACCACCACGTACAACGGAAAGATGGTGGTCTCCGAGCTGTTCGACGTCACGCGCATGGACGGCAGGACGGTCGGTTTCGGCGGCGAGTACGACATCAAGGACGTGCCCCACGCGGTACGGCTGACCACGTCCGGAACGTTCCTGCACGGCAACTACTGGGCGCCGGCCGAGACGTTCGGCACCAAGAACGTCAGCCACGGCTGTGTCGGTCTGCGCGACACCAAGGGCGGCGGAACGGACACCCCCGCGGGATGGTTCTTCGAAAGGACTCTGATCGGAGACGTGGTGGAAGTGGTCAATTCCCAGGACAGTACGGTCGCTCCGGACAACGGGCTGGGTGGCTGGAACATGAACTGGGAGGAGTGGACAGCGGGTTCGGCGCTCCGCTGAGCGGACGCCTGCCGCACCCCTTCCGCACGACGCCCCCGGCCCCCCGAACCCCCCGCGCACCGCCCGCCGTTCTCGTCCTCCCGCCCGGTTCCGCCTTCGACCCATGGCTGACCTGTGCCGTCCCGGATGCGACCACCGGGGCGGTACGGGGCGTCACGGGACGGGAGGAGACGGGTGTTGGGACCGAACGGTGACATTCCGGAGCACTCACCCCTGCTCGCGGTGTGATTATCTTGCGCCATACGCGCGCACTCGACGCGCGGGAGTACGGGCCGTGGCGGGGCCAGGCCGTGCGAGGGGAGAAGACCATAGTGAACGGGCTGCCGATACCGGGAATACCTGGGACAGCGGGAACACCTGGGACAGCGGAGACGGCGGATACGGCGGGGGCGGCAGAGGCGGCAGGCGCCGAGCCGGGCATACGGGGGACACGGGGCGTACGGGGGATACGGCCGGGACGGCGGGGGCGGCAGGACGAGCGGGGACGGGGAGAAGAGCGGGGACGGCGCGCGCGGGCGCCCCGTACCCTCGCCGCGCTGGCGACCGGAGCGCTGCTCCTGGTGGTGACCGCCTGTGGCGGGGGCGGGTCCTCCGAGGAGGGCGGCACGCCCGGCAAGAACGGCGACAAGGGGGCGTCGGAGGTCAGGAACGCGGCGTCGGCGGCCGTCGTGACCATCGCCCCCGACGACAAGGAGAAGGGCGTCGCCACCACCGGCGCCCTCAAGGTCACCGCGGACAAGGGCAGGCTCACCACGGTCACCGTCCAGGACGACAAGGGCAACCCGGTCGACGGCGAGCTGTCCGCCGGGGGCGCGAGCTGGGAGCCGCTCCAGCATCTCGCCGGCGCCACCCGGTACAAGGTGCACGCGGTCGCCAAGGACTCCGAAGGGCGGGAGTCCGCCAAGGACACGAGCTTCACCACCCTTGTCCCGAAGAACACCTTCATCGGCCAGTACACGCCGGAGAACGGGGCGACGGTCGGCGTCGGCATGCCGGTCTCCATCAACTTCACCCGGGGCATCACCGAGCCCGACGCGGTGGAGAAGGCCATCAAGGTGACGGCCGAGCCGTCCGTACCGGTCGAGGGGCACTGGTTCGGCAACGACCGGCTCGACTTCCGGCCCGAGAAGTACTGGGCGCCCGGCACGAAGGTCACCGTCGAACTCGACCTCGACGGTGTCGAGGGCCGTCCGGGGGTGTACGGCGAGCAGGCCAAGAGCTTCTCCTTCACCATCGGCCGCAGCCAGGTCTCCACCGTCGACGCGAGCGCCCACACGATGAAGGTCGTGCGGGACGGCAAGCAGATCAAGAACATCCCGATCACCGCCGGGGCCCCGTCGACCACCACGTACAACGGCCAGATGGTGATCAGCGAGAAGTACTCCGTGACCCGGATGAACGGTGCGACCGTCGGCTTCGGCGGCGAGTACGACATCAAGGACGTGCCGCACGCGATGCGCCTGTCCACCTCGGGCACCTTCATCCACGGCAACTACTGGGCGTCCTCCGGCACCTTCGGCTCCGCGAACGTCAGCCATGGGTGTGTGGGACTGCGGGACCTGCGCGGCGGCGGGAACAACGGCACCCCGTCGGCGTGGTTCTACAACTCCTCGCTGATCGGTGACGTCGTCATCGTGAAGAACTCGAAGGACAAGCAGATCGCCCCGGACAACGGCCTGAACGGCTGGAACATGTCCTGGTCGGAGTGGACCGAGTAGGAGCACCCGCCCCGGCCGGGGGCGTACACCGTCCGCTCACGACAACGGGCCCGGCGCACGGCGGCACGCCGCGCCGGGCCCGTTGTCGTGAGCGGACGTTAACCTGCTGTGTATGGCTCAGGCATACGTGACCCTCGAGGTCTCCGGCGGCGTCGGCACGATCCGGCTCGACCGCCCTCCGATGAACGCGCTGGACACCGCGGTCCAGGACCGGCTGCGCGAGCTCGCCGAGGAGGCGGGGCGGCGCGAGGACGTGCGCGCCGTGATCCTGTACGGCGGTGAGAAGGTCTTCGCGGCGGGCGCCGACATCAAGGAGATGCGCGCGATGGACCACGCCGCGATGGTCGTGCGCTCCCGGGCGCTCCAGGAGTCGTTCACCGCCGTCGCCCGGATCCCCAAGCCCGTCGTCGCGGCGGTCACCGGCTACGCGCTGGGCGGCGGCTGTGAGCTGGCGCTCTGCGCGGACATCAGGATCGCCGGGGCCGGTGCGAAGCTCGGTCAGCCCGAGATCCTGCTGGGGCTGATCCCCGGCGCCGGCGGCACCCAGCGGCTGGCCCGGCTGGTCGGCCCCTCGCGCGCCAAGGACCTCATCTTCACGGGTCGTCAGGTGAAGGCCGAGGAGGCGCTGGCGATCGGCCTGGTCGACCGGGTGGTCCCGGACGCGGAGGTGTACGAGCAGGCGCACGCCTGGGCCGCCAAGCTCGCCCAGGGGCCCGCGCTCGCGCTGCGCGCGGCCAAGGAATCGGTCGACGCGGGGCTCGGGACGGACCTGGAGACGGGGCTCGCCATTGAACGCAATTGGTTCGCCGGCCTGTTCGCGACCGAGGACCGCGAGCGCGGGATGCGGTCGTTCGTCGAGGACGGTCCGGGGAAGGCGAAGTTCCTTTGACCCGTGACCAGTTGTGACCTCTCGGTGTGTCCCGCAGGCACACCGGGGCGCCCTCCGTCGTCCGCGGACACCCGTGCGTCAACCGGGTGCACGGCTTGGCGTGGCCTTAAGGGAGCATTAAGGAAATCGGATCCGATCGGCATCGGTGATCATTGAATCAGAGGGCGTCGACGCAGCTCAGTGTCATCACCGGGGGTATCCAGTGCCTTGGGCATATGCCGTCGCGCCCCTTGGAATGATTCATTCCGCAGGGGCGATTCCCTTGGAACGGCCACGGGGGAGCTGCTGGGCGGCCATGATGGTGCACATGGCGGGCCTGGAGGGTAGGGAGCAGCCGCGGCAGTGCGGTGATGCGGCCACTGTGCGGTGGATACCGTCCGTCGAAGACGAACTGGGCCGTAAGGCCCTTGAATTGTACGGAAATCCGACAGACGCCGAAGTCCAGCTCCCGTCCCGCCCCGAATCCGCCGCCGCCGCTCGTCGCATCACCCACAGTGTTGTTCTGCGCCAGTGGGCACTCTCCCCGCAGACGGCGGAATCCGCTGTGCTGCTCGTCTCGGAACTCGTCGGCAATGCCGTGCGGCACACCGGCGCCCGGGTATTCGGGCTGCGGATGCTGCGCCGCCGCGGCTGGATCAGGATCGAGGTCCGGGACCCGTCCCGCGGACTGCCGTGTCTGATGCCCGTACAGGAATTGGACACGAGCGGGCGGGGGCTTTTCCTGGTGGACCGGCTGTCCGACCGCTGGGGCGTGGATCTGCTGCCGCGCGGCAAGACCACCTGGTTCGAGATGAGGATCGCTGCGGACCGCCAGTCCACCTGACGACCCGCAGGATCCCCTATCGGGTCAATCATCACCTTTTGACATGATCCGCCCTTAAATGGGGGCGTGATCGACGACGACCGCCACCGTATCGAACGCGCAGACCCCCCGGACCGCCGCCGCGCGCTGCGCGGTGCGGCCGGAGCGGCCCTCGCGGGCGCCTTCGCCGCCGGCGGTACGGGAGCCGTCGTCGCCGGCTGTACGGGCGGCGGCCGTACGGACACCGGCCACGAGCACACCGGCCGAGCCGCCACCGGCCAGGGGGACACCGGTGACACGCACGGCGGCAGCAGCGGCACGGGCAGCGGCAGCGGTGGCACGGACAGTGGTCGCGGTACGGACACACCCGGCCGTACGGACACCGGCCGCCCTGCCGCCCGGTCCGCCCCGTCCCCCCGCCGCTTCCCCGGACAGCCCGTCGAGATCGCGCACGGCCCCCGCGACCGCGGCCGCGTCGCCCTCACCTTCCACGGCCAGGGCGACCCGGCCACCGCCACCGCCGTTCTGAAGGAGGCGGAGCGGGCCGGGGCCGGGATCACCGTGCTCGCCGTGGGCACCTGGCTCGACGAACACCCCTCACTCGCCCGCCGGATCCTGGACGGCGGCCACGACCTGGGCAACCACACCCTGCACCACACCGACATCTCCGCGATGGACGAGGACGAGGCGTTCGCGGAGATCACCGGGTGCGCCACGCGGCTGCGGCGGCTGACCGGCTCGATCGGCAGCTGGTTCCGCCCCTCGCGCACCCAGCACGCCACCCCGCTCGTCCAGCGGCTGGCCCGGCGGGCCGGTTACCCGCACGTCCTGTCCTACGACGTCGACTCGCTCGACTTCACCTCGCCGGGCGCCGCGGCCGTCACACGTACCGTCACCGGCCGTGTCCGCGACGGCTCGATCGTGAGCCTGCACTTCGGCTACGCCGACACGGTCGCCGCACTGCCCGCCCTCCTCGACGCACTCGAACGCCGCGACCTGCGCGCGGTGACGACCACGGAGCTGCTGACCTGATGCACCGGATGTCTCCCCCCACGCGCCGCACCACCGTCCCGGCCGCCGCCCTGCTCGCCGGTGTGGCGCTGCTGTCCCCGCTCGCCGGCTGCGCCGGTTCGGACGGGCCGCGACCGGACCGTACGGCGACGGACGCCGCCACCCGGGCGGCCGCCCGGCCCGTCACCCCGGAGCGGTCCGAGCCGTCCAGGTCGGCCGCCCTCCCGGGCATGCCACCGGTGCGCGACCCCAAGGACATCTACGCGGCGGACCGGCCGGGCATGCTCTCGCCCGTCGTGCGCAAGTTCCCGTCCCGGGTGTACGTCCCCAACACCAACTCCGACACGGTCTCGGTCATCGACCCGAAGACGTACAAGGTCATCGAGACCATCCCGGTCGGCCGCCAGCCGCAGCACGTGGTGCCCTCCTGGGACCTGAAGACCCTGTGGGTGAACAACAACCGCGGGCACACCCTCACACCGATCGACCCCGCCACCGGAAAGGCGGGCGAGCCGGTCGAGGTGCACGACCCGTACAACCTCTACTTCACGCCGGACGGCAAGTACGCCGTGGTCATGGCCTCGCTGGACCGCGAGCTGGTCTTCCGCGACCCGCACACGATGAAGGTGAGGAAGACCGAGCCCGTCGACTGCGCGGGCGTCAACCACGCCGATTTCTCCGCCGACGGCCGCTACTTCATCGTCTCGTGCGAGTTCTCCGGCGAACTGCTGAAGGTGGACACGACGAAGATGAAGGTCGTCGCGAAGCTCAAGCTGCCCTTCGAGGGGGCGATGCCGCAGGACGTGAAGCTCTCGCCCGACGGCACGAGGTACTACATCGCCGACATGATGGCGCACGGGGTATGGGTGCTGGACGGCGCGAAGTTCACCGTCCCGAAGCTGCTGCCGACGGGCGAGGGCGCCCACGGCGTCTATGTGAGCCGCGATTCCAAGGTCATGTACATCTCCAACCGGGGCGAGGGGACGATCTCCGTCTTCGACTTCGCACGCGACCGCCTGGTGAAGAAGTGGCGGCTGCCGGACGGCGGCAGCCCGGACATGGGCGGGGTCTCGGCGGACGGAAAGGTCCTGTGGCTGTCCGGCCGGTACGACTCCGAGGTGTACGCGATCGACACCACCGACGGGAAGGAACTGGCCCGTATCCCGGTCGGCGGAGGCCCGCACGGTCTGGCGGTGTACCCGCAGCCCGGCCGCTACTCGCTCGGGCACACGGGGGTCTTCCGCTGAGGCCCGGCGCCCGGCGCCCGGGGCCCGCGCCCCGGGACGGGCCCAGAGGTCCAGGCTTTTCGGGCGTTCGGGCGTTCGGGCGTTCGGGCGTTCGGGCGTTTGGGCGTTCGGGACGCTGAGGGGCACCGTCCACGCGCAGGACACCCCCCGGCGGCCACGAGCGGCGGAACGGCGGTCTGACACGCCCCCATTCGGGTGACGGTCCACCGCCCGTCGCCGTGCGGCGTGAAAGGTGCTCCTCATGACCATCTCTCGCTCGCGACGCCGGGCCGCTGCCGTCACCCTGTCCGTCGCCGCCCTGCTGGTGCCCGCCGCCGCCACCGAGGCCGCGCCCGCGCCGCCCTCCGGAGCCACCGCCCCCGCTCCGGCCCCCGCCCACGCCTCCGCCGCCGGCAAGAAGGGCGAGCGCTGCCCCGCCGTCGCCGACCCCATGTTCGCCGCGGCCGACCACGGTGTCGAAGTGGCCCGGATCAGCCCGAAGCCCGCCTGGCGCACCGACTGCAAGCAGCTCTACCGCGCCGACAGCCGCGGCCCCGAGGCCGTCTTCGAGCAGGGCTTCCACCCCAAGGCGCCGATGGACGGGCAGTACGACCTGGAGAAGTACGTCCTGGTCAACCAGCCGTCGCCGTACGTCTCGACCTCGTACGACCACGACCTCTACAAGCAGTTCTCGAAGAGCGGGTTCAACTACTACATCGACGCCCCCGGCGGGATCGACATCAACAAGACGATCGGGGACACCCACAAGTACGCGTCCCAGGAGGAGGTCGCCTTCCCGGGTGGCGTCTCGCGGGAGCGCATCGTCGGGGTCTGCCCGGTGGACCGCCACAAGAAGATCGAGATCATGGCGCAGTGCCTCGACAATCCGCACTACGAGCCCTGGCGCGGCTGACGTTCGCGCGCGTACGGCGGTGGCCCGGCATCCCCTGGTGCCGGACCACCGCCGTACGAGTGAACGCGAGCGGATAATCTGACCCCATCGGAACAGCACCACGAAGGGGCGGGACAGTGGCGGACATCGACGAGGCGCGCAAGGCGTTCGAGCGGTTCGACGTGAACGGCGACGGGCTCATCACGGCCACCGAGTACAAGAGCGCGATGGCGCAGCTCGGGGACTTCCACGTGACCGAGACCGTGGCGCAGGCCGTCATCAACGCCCATGACGCCAACGGCGACGGGCTGCTGACGTTCGACGAGTTCTGGGCCGCTCGCAACAAGGAGCAGTGAACGGGGGAGCCGGGAGATCCGGGGGTCGCGGCGCCCGCCCCCGTAGCCCTGGCGATGGCGATGGCTTTCGCGTCGGCGAGGGAGGTGGCGCCGGGCTCCGCACGACGGCCGTGACACGGGCCGTGTTCGTGGCGGGCGGCACGGCGACCGCCCTCCTCGTCGCGCTGTTCGGCGCGGGGACCGCCGCCCGGGGCACGGGCGAGCTGCGGATCCCGGCGGCGGGTGCCACCACCGCACTGCGCACGGTGGTCTTCGTGGCCCTCGCCCTCCACCTGGGCGAGTTGGCCGGACGGCGGTTCGCCGGGGCGGGGCCGCTACCGCGCGGCTGGTCCGTCGCCGCCGCGGGCGCCGGGGCCCTCGCCTCGGCCGGGCAGATCGGGCTGCTGGCGCGGGTCAGCGCACTCGATCTCACATCGGTGTACGGCACGGCCGAGGGCCGCCTCCTGCTGGTCATGGCCAACGGCTTCCTGCTGGCCGCCGCGTGCGCCGCGACCCGCCGGCCCCGGACGGCCGCCGTCCCGCTGGCCGTGGTCGTGGGCGCGGAGGCGCTGCGCGCACACCCCGAGGCGTACACCCCGTTGCTCGGCGCGGCGCTCACCGTCGTACATCTGACGGCGGCGTCGCTGTGGACGGGCGGGCTGCTGTACGTGCTGCGCACCCTGTGGCTGCGCCGGGGCGATCCGGCCGGTGCCAGGGAGGTGCTGCGCCGTTACGCCCGGCCGGCCGGGTGGCTCTTCGTCGCCCTGGCCGCCACGGGAACGCTCTCCACGCTGCGCAGACTCCCCGCGGACGTCGTGTTCACGACGGCGTACGGGCGAGTGCTCATCGCGAAGCTGCTGCTGGTGGCGGTGGCGAGCGCGCTGGCCCTGAGGGCCGGAGCCCGGCTGCGCGGAGCGGCCGGGGCGCGTACGGCGACAGCGGGCGCCGGGGAAGCCGGTGCCGGCGCGGCGGGCAGCGTGGGCGTGGCGATCCCGGGCGTGGGCACGGGGACGGCGGAAGCGTGGCCGGACGGGACGGGCGTCGCCGGGGCGGCCCGGCTCGCGCGGGCGGAACTGGTCGTGCTGGGGATGGTCGTCGTGGTCTCCGCGGTCCTGACGGTGGTCCCCGACCCGCACTGGCTCAGCACGCGCTGAGGCCACGACGGACGCGAGCGGCGTACGTCCGCACGCGGACCTGCTCGTGTGCGGACGCGCCCGCCCGCACGCGCCCGGTTGTGCCGTGTGTCGTGCCGTCAACGTGTCGTGCCGTCAACGTGTCGTGCCGTGCCGTCCCTTCCGGGGCGGGCGGGACGGGCCCGGCCCAACTTTCCGCCGACGTACTGAACGCCCGGCGGGCGGACGCCGTAATACACGGCAGGCTGCCGGGTCCGAGGCCGCCCGGGTCGCCGAGGAGGTCAGTCACGGATGTTCCGCCACCGCACCGCCGCAGTTGTTCCCGAGACCGCTGTCGGCCGCAGGGCTCGGGACGGTGAAGCAGCCGCTGTGAGCACCGTCGGGACTGTCAAGGGCGTCAGGGCCGTCACGGCTGCCAGTGCTGTCCGGGCTGTCCGGGCCGTCCGGGCTGTCCGGGCCGTCTCCGCGATCCTGGCGGTGACGGTGCCGACGGCGACGGCGCTGGTGGCGCTGACCACGAGCCCGGCGTACGCCCACGGCGCTCCCACCGATCCGGTCAGCCGGGTGGCCGCCTGCGGTTCCCAGGGACAGCTCGCGCGCACGGACGCCTGCCGGGCGGCCGTCGCCGCCAACGGCGGGCGGGGCTTCGAGGAGTTCGACAACATGCGCGTTGCCGGTGTGAACGGCCGGGACCGCGAGGTCATCCCCGACGGCAAGCTGTGCAGTGGCGGCCTCGACGCGTACAAGGGGCTCGACGTCGCTCGCACCGACTGGCCCGCCACGCGGCTGCGCGCAGGGGACGCTTTCACGCTGACGTACGTGTCCACCATTCCCCACGAGGGCACCTTCAGCCTCTACCTCACCACGGAGGGCTACGATCCGACCGCCCCGCTGACCTGGTCCGACCTGGCCCCGCAGCCGTTCCTCACGGTCGACAACCCACCCCTGGACGACGGCGCCTACCGCGTCTCCGGCACGCTTCCCACCGGTCTGACGGGCCGCCACATGCTCTACACGATCTGGCGCAACACCAGTACGCCGGACACGTACTACTCCTGTTCCGACGTCGTCTTCGACGGCGTCGGCGCCGGCAGCGACGACGGCGACACGTCCGCGGGGGGTGACGGAACCGGGAACGGAGCCGACACCGGAGCGGGCACCGGCGCCGGTGGCGCGGGGAACGGTCTCGGCGGCGTCGGCAACAGCGCCGCCGTCACCGGGACGGTGCCGCCGCGGCCCGACGCCTCCGGCACGGCCTCACCCGCCGCCTCCGCCCCGCCGTCCGTCCCCGAGGGTGACGGACCCGGGAACACCACCTCCGGATCGTCCGCCGATGCCGCCGCTCCCCAGGCCGACGCCACTCCCACCTCTCCTCAGCGGGCCACGCCGTCCTTCCCCGTAGCCGCCGGTACCCAGCTCGACTACGTGGCGATCGCGGCGGGCGGTGCGCTGGTGGCCGCGGGCATCGCGGTGTTCGCCTCGCGTCGGCGGCGCGCGGCGGCGGCCGTGGGCCCGTCCCGTAAGCACCGACCGTAAGGAGACTTCGCCGTGTCCCAGTCCCCCGAAGCGGGCATCCTGCGCAGTGCCGCGCACAGCCCGTCCTGGGCCATGCTGAGCCGCCTCACGCCGAGCGCTCCGAGCATCCCGGCCGAGGTTTCCGAACCGCAGGCGGGGCGCGAGCTCCGGGCTCACACTCCCCAGCCGCCGCGCGAGCGGGTCGACTTCTGCATTCCGTGCAACCCGTACTTCCCGACGCCGGACATGTTCGCCCGCATGCGCGGCTCGCTGGAGACGATCCTCAAGTACTACCCGAGCGACGCCGACACGGTCACCGCCGAACTCTGCTCGGTGCTCGGCCTCAACCCGCAGACGGTGGCCATGGGCAACGGCTCCACCGAGCTGATCACCTGGATCGACCACCTGCTCGTACGGGAGAGCCTGGCCATCCCGATCCCCACCTTCGGGCGTTGGACCGACCAGCCGCTGGAGACCGGCAAGCGGGTGGACATGTTCCCCCTGCACGAGGACCAGGACTTCACGCTCGACCTCCAGGAGTACGTCCGCTTCATCCGGCGCCGCGGCTCCCGCGTCGCCGTGATCTGCAACCCCAACAACCCGGACGGCGGCTATCTGCGCCGGCACCAGGTGCTGTGGCTGCTGGACGAGCTGTCGGACCTGGACCTGGTCGTGGTGGACGAGTCGTTCATCGACTTCGTGGACGCCGAACGGGCCCCGTCCGTCGCGGACGAGGCGGCGATCCGGTCGAATGTGATCGTTCTGAAGAGCCTCGGCAAGAACTTCGGTCTGCACGGCATCAGATTCGGCTACATGGTCGCCAACCCCGCCCTGGCGGCGACCGTTCGCAAGGCACTGCCGAAGTGGAACCTCAACTCCTTCGCGGAGTACGTCGTCTTCATGCTCAGGGAGTACGGCGTCGAGTACCACCAGAGCCTCGCACTGCTCTCCCGCGACCGCGCCGACATGGCCCAGGCGCTGGCCGCGATCCCCGACCTCGTCGTCTTCCTCTCGCAGGGAAACTTCCTGCTGGTCAAGCTGCCCGACGGCATCGACGGCGCGGTCCTGCGCGACCGGCTGCTGACCGAGCACGGTGTCTTCATCCGCGAGTGCGGCAACAAGCTCGGCAGCAGCAGCCAGTTCCTGCGCCTGGTGGTCCGCCCGCACGAGGACGTCCAGCGCCTGCTCACCGCGCTGCAGGCGTGCATGCCCACGGGCCCGACCGGTCTGGCCCGCCGGTCCGAGCCCAGATACGTCGCGGCGGCGACGGCCCCGTCCCCGTCCCCCCAGGTCCCGGCGCTGATCCCGGCCAGGTGACGCCGGGTTCAGGGGGTTCAGGGGGTGAGAATGACCTTGAGCGCTTCCCGCTGGTCCATGGCCCGGTAGCCCTCGGGGGTCTGCTCCAGGGGGAGGGCGCGGTCGAAGACGCGGCCCGGTTCGACGGTGCCGTCCAGGACGCCGGGCAGCAGGGGCTCGATATAGGCGCGGGCGGGCGCCGGGCCGCCGGTGAGGGTGACATTGGGGCCGAAGAGGCTGCCGAAGCCCACGGGCGCGTCCTCGTACTGGGGCACACCGACGCGGCTGATGACACCGCCCGGCCGGACGGTGCCGACGGCCATCTCGTAGGCGGGCATGTGGCCGACGGCCTCCAGGACGGCGCGGGTGCCGTGCCCGCCGGTCAGGTCACGGACCCTGGCGATGCCTTCCTCGCCGCGTTCGGCGACGACGTCGGTGGCCCCGAAGTAGCGTCCGAGGTCGGTGCGGTCCTTGTGCCGGCCCATGAGGATGATGCGCTCGGCGCCGAGCTGCTTGGCCGACAGGACGGCGAGCAGGCCGACGGCGCCGTCGCCGATGACGGTGACCGAGTCGCCCGGCTCGACACGGGCCCGGTGGGCGGCGTGGTAGCCGGTGGCGTACACGTCGGCGAGGGTCAGCAGGGACGGCAGCAGCTTCTCGTCGACGTCCTTGGGGAGCCGGACCAGGGTGCCCTGGGCCTGGGGGACGCGTACGGCCTCGGCCTGGGCGCCGCCGACCCCGGCGGCGAAGAAGCCGCCCTGGGGGCAGGAGGTGTGCAGGCCCTCGCGGCAGAACTCGCAGGTGTTGTCGGCGAACGCGAACGGCGCCACCACGAGGTCGCCGCGCCTGAAGCCGGAGACCTCGGAGCCGACGTCCTCGACCGTGCCGAGGAACTCGTGTCCCATGGGAACGGGCCCGTCGGCGGCGGACATGGTGTGGTACGGGTGCAGGTCGCTGCCGCACACGCAGGAGCGCACGACGCGCACGATCGCGTCGGTGGGCTGCTCGATGACCGGGTCGGGCGCGTCCTGGACGCGTACGTCGCCGGCTTCGTACAAGAAGGTGGCCCGCATGGGGACGACTCGCTTTCTTCTCGTGTGGGTTCCCGGCGCTCGGCCGTCGGGACGAGCGGTACGGGCGGCGGCGCCGGGCGGCGGACTGCCAATGATCTCCGACGTGCCCCGTATTCCTGGCAGTTGACGCTCGAGTCGCAGTTGACGCCTGAGCGGGACCGGACCGGGCGGGGACTCCTTTTCCGCCACGGCTGTTTTCCTTCTCTTTCCGTTTCCCGGTCGAAGGCTGTTCTTCTTGACGTTCGCTGTCCAGCGTCACACTCGGGCGGACCGCCGTGCGGCGGACAGTTCCCTCTTCTCTTCACCCGATCCGGCGACGCGGACGTGGTACGCCGACTGGAAAACGCCGCACGCGCCGGCGTCGCGCAATCGCGCGTGCACCACCCCGTCGCCGGTGGACTCTCCTCGCCTCCTGGGGCGCCGACCAGCACATTTCGGCCCCCTCGGAGTGACGCCGACCGCTCCCCCCCAGGAGTGACGGGCGCGTGGAGAGACAAATTCCGCCATCCTCTTGATCACTATTGACAACTCTGTGCGACTCCGCGTTAACTCTGCGAAGTTGTGTGATTTGCGTGAAGACTGGGGCGGGGTTCGTGGGTGAGATGGGGGAGATTCGTGCTGTCCGGGTGCCGAGACGTCAGGGCGGTCGGTCGAGGTGGGGAGCGGTGGCGTGCGGTGTGGTGATGGCGCTGTCGGCCGCACTCGTGCCGGCCACCGCCCTTCCGGCCGTGGCGGCGCCGCAGCCGCAGCGTTCCGAGAGCTCCGCTCGCAGTGGTGAGAGGAGCGGCGAGGGGAGCACGGAGCCGGCCCTGACCACCGACGAGGCACTGGCCGAGGCAAAGCGCATCGGAAAGCCCGTCGAGGTCGGCTCGGCCAGGGGCGAGCGCCGCGATGTGTTCGCCCAGCCGGACGGCTCGTTGGAGGCGCGCGAGTATCTGCGTCCGGTGCGGGCCCGGGTCGGCGGTGAGTGGAAACCGGTCGACACCGAGCTGGCGAAGAGCGCGGACGGAGCGGTCGCCCCGAAGGCGAGCACGGTGGCGCTGCGGTTCTCCGGGGGCGGGGACGAGCCCCTGGTGCGGATGGAAAAGGCCGGACGCGAGGTGGCACTGTCCTGGCCCGACGAGCTGCCGGCACCGGAACTGGACGGTGCGACGGCCACGTACCGCGAGGTGCTGCCGGGCGTGGACCTGCGGATGGGGGCGCAGGAGGACGGTTTCACGCAACTGCTCGTGGTGAAGTCGGCCGAGGCGGCTGCCAGTGAGAAGCTCGCGGCCCTCCGTCTGGGACTCGCGGCCGAGGGTGTGGACGTGCGGGAGACGGCGGAGGGCGGCCTGGAAGCGGTCGACCAGGGCGCGAAGGGCGCGGTGTTCGAGGCGCCGAAGCCGATGATGTGGGACTCCAGCGCCCCTGCCGGCGAGGACGCCCGGTCCGCCAGGACGGCCAAGTCCGAGAATGCCACCGCCGCGGACGGCACGGATGCGGGCACGAGTGCGGATGCGGCGGACGGCGTGACGGAACCGGGTGCGGGCGAGACGGGCAAGCTCGCCGCCGTCGACGTGGACGTTCCCGCCACCGGCGACGCGCTGGTCCTGACCCCGGACGCGGATGTGCTGACCGGTGAGGACACGGTGTATCCGGTGTTCATCGACCCGCAGTGGTACTCGCCCAAGGCCTCGGCCTGGACGATGGCGTCGGAGTACTGGGCGTCGTCTCCGCAGTGGAAGTTCAACGGCGAGTCGACCGCCGGCATGGGCTACTGCAACTGGTCCTACTGCAAACCGAACGACACCAAGCGGCTCTTCTACCGGATCCCGACCTCGCAGTTCGCGGGGAAGTCCGTCCTGAGCGCGGAGTTCGTGGTCCGGAACACCTGGTCCGCCTCGTGCGACGCGCGCTCCGTGGAGCTGTGGCGGACGAAGGACATCTCGTCGTCCACGACATGGAACTCGCAGAAGGCCGCAGGCTTCTGGATCAAGGAACTGTCGTCGCGGTCCTTCGCCTACGGCTACGAGGGCTGCTCGGCCAAGGACGCCGAGTTCGACGTGAAGTCCGCCGTGCAGGAGGCCGCGAACGGCAAGTGGTCCACCATGACGTTCGGCCTGCGGGCGGCGAGCGAGTCCGACGCGTACGGCTGGAAGCGGTTCTCGGACAAGGCGTTCCTGCGGGTGAAGTACAACCGGCCACCGCCGCAGATCAAAATGTCCCAGCTGGCGATGGAGTACGGCGGCACCTGCAAGAAGCCGGCGAACGCCGCCCGGGTGCGCACCCTCGGCAAGATCTACGCGAACAACGTCACCGACCCCGACGGGGACAACGTCTCCGTGCAGTTCCAGGCGTCCTGGGACACCGGGGACGGCAAGGGCATGGTCGCCCGCTGGAGCCCGGCCCGTACCTCGGCCAAGAAGTCCGGTTCGAGCTTCGCGGTGAGCCTGCCGTCCTCGATACCGAAGAACAAGCAGGTGGCGTGGTACGCACGCTCCTACGACGGTGCCCAGTACTCAGCCTGGTCGACCGCGGGTGACCCGACGGGCTGCTACTTCACCTACGACACCAGCGTCCCGAAGGCCCCAACGATCAGCTCCGGTGACTATCCGGCCTCCGACCCGGAGAATCCGGAGGATCCCTGGCTGGACGGAGTCGGCAAGTACGGTGCGTTCGAGCTGAAGGGCGCCGACGGTGACGTGACGAAGTACTGGTACGGCGTCAACGGCGACCCGACGTCGAAGAACACCGTGACCACCACCGGCGGCGCGGCGAAGACCGTGCGGGTCCTGCCGTCCGAGCCGGGCTTGAACTTCCTCACGGCCCAGGCCTTCGACACGGCCGGCAACGGCAGTGAGATCCGCACGTACCAGTACCGGGTCAAGGCGGGCCAGCCGGAGAAGGCCACCTGGACGATGGACGATGCGGCTGGCGCGGCAGAGGCGCAGGGAGCGGGCGGCACACGTGTGGCCGAGCTGCGCGGCGGCGCCACCCCAGGCGTCCCTGGGCAGATCGGAACGGCGGTGTCGTTCGACGGCGTCGACGACTACGCGCAGACCGACATCCCCACCGTGGCCACGGAGACCGGATTCTCCGCCGCCGCCTGGGTGAAACTGTCGAAGATGCCGGACGCCGCCGCGATCATCGCCGCGCAGCCCGGCAACCACAGCCCCGGCTTCGAGCTCTACTACTCCAAGTCCTACGACCGGTGGGTTTTCAACCAGTACACGTCCGACTCACCGACCGCGGATGCCGTACGTGCCATGAGCGCGACCCCGGGCGACGCGAAGGCCGGGGAGTGGACGCACCTGGCGGGCACCTACAGCTCGGCCTCGAAGGAGCTGAAGCTGTACGTCCAAGGGAAGCTGGTCGGCACCACGACGCACACCAGTCCCTGGGACGCTCGGCGCGGCCTGCAGATCGGGGCCGGTTCCTACAGCGGGAAGCCCGACTCGTTCTTCCCCGGCACCATCGACGACGTACGGATCTACGACAAGCCGATCTCCGAGACCGAAGTCGCCAACCTGCACCAGAAGCAGCCCATCGGCGCGGGCCGCCCGGCCCGCGCGGTCTTCCCGATGGACGAGCCGGCCGACGCCACCCGGATCACCGGCCGCGCCGATGTGTATCCGGCGGTCCTCAAGGGCGGCGCCACCCCGGGACAGCCCGGTGTGGCTGGCAAGGCGCTCACTCTGGACGGTAAGGACGACCACGCCGTCGCCGGCGCACCGCACCTGAACAACCAGCGCAGCTTCACCGTCTCGGCCTGGGCGAAGCTCCCCAAGGCCAAGCCCGACCACGCCGCGATCATCGCGACCCAGGCGGGAGTGCACAAGTCGGGGTTCGAGCTGTACTACTCCAGCGCCTACGACCGGTGGGTCTTCAACCAGTTCATCTCCGACACCTCGGACTCCGGCGCGATCCGGGCCATGCAGGCCGAAGGCAAGACCGCGTACGGCGGTGAGTGGACCCACCTGGTGGGCGTGCACGACACGGTCGCCGACCAGCTGACCCTGTACGTCAACGGGGTCGAAGCGGGCCGGGCAGATGTCTCCCAGACCTGGTACGCCGGGGGCCCGGTCCAGATCGGTGCCGGCTCCTACGAGGGCAAGCCCGGTTCGTACTTCCCCGGCCAGATCGACGACGTACGGCTCTTCGACCGGCCGGTCTCGGCGGACGAGGTGCGGCAGCTGTTCAAGCGGACCGCGGTGCTCAAGGGGCGGTGGAGCTTCGAGGAAGCCACCAGCGGTACGTCACCCACCACGCCCGACCTGTCCGAGGAGAAGAACCCCATGACCCTCTCCGGAGGAGCGGCGCTCGGGGCGGGAATGATCGGCGACAGGGGGCTCCAACTGGACGGGGTGAAAGCCTCCGCGGCGACAGGCCTCGTGCCCGTCGACACCAGCGCCAGTTTCACGGTCACCGCGTGGGCGCAGGCCGCGGCATTGCCCGAGCGCCCGGCGGCGGTGGTGAGTGGCGAAGGTACGAGCGGGAGCGCGTTCACGGTGCGTTTCGTCCCGGACGCGAAGGATCCGGAAGGCCGGGGGCGATGGGAGCTGGCGCTGCCGGACGAGGACAGCTCCAAGGCTTCCGTGGAGCGCGTCGGCAACAGCGATTTCATCGACGTACGGGAGTGGAACCACTTGGCCGTGGTGTACGACGGCTTCGCCAAGGAGGCCCGTCTGTACGTCAACGGACGTCTCCAGGAGAGCGCGTGCGGCGACCAGGACGGCGACGGCCAGGCGGACGACGTCGCATGTGAGGACCTGATCGCGTGGGCCGATGACGTACTGACCTTCAAGGCCGGGAGGTCCCTCCAAGTGGGCAGGGCCAAGACCGACGGCGCCTGGGGCGAGCACTTCTCGGGTTCGGTCGACGACGTCTGGGCGTTCCAGGGTGCCCTTGACGACAGTCAGGTTGAGCGGCTGGCGAAGACGTGGTTCGAGCTGCCGACCGAGGTGCCGCCTCCCGGCGACTGACCTCAACGGGCCGCGCGCCGCCGATTTTCGGGCGCGGCCATTTCAACGATCCATTCTTTTCGTTCACGGTCCGCGTCGGGACTGCCCCCGTTGGCTTCCGACGCCCGGCAGCGATGGATACCACACATGAGAAGATCCAGCTTCGTCCAGTTCCCCCGATCCAGATCCGGCTCTCTGCTCCGACGGACATCCATAACGCTGTCCGTGGTGCTGATCGGCACCATCCTGCAGAACGCCGCGATACCCGCACCGGCGGTGGCGGACAGCAACCTCCCCGGCCCGCCCGCGTCGGAGAAACCGGTGCCGGGGACGTACGGCGGCAAGACCGTCCCGCGTGCGACGCCGCCGGAGGTCAGGAGGCCCGAGGCGCCTCCTCGTGCGGAGTGGCCGGGAGCCGTCACCCGGACGGTCACGGTGACGCCTGCCGAGAACGGCGGCGCAGCACGGTTCACTGAGGTCAACGACACACCTCTGGGCCTCGCGGCGGCCGAGCAGTCCGGTGCCGCAGCGTCGAGCTCGGCACGAGGTACCCGCGCGCAGACCGAGCCTGCCAGTGTCGAAGCGCGCGTACACGATCGTAAGAAGGCTGAGAAGGCCGGTGTGAAGGGCCTGCTGTTCTCCCTTCAGCCCACAGCGACAACGGCAACCACGGCGCACAAGCGAAGCGCAGCCGCCCCCGCCCCCGACCCCACGCCGACGCCCGCGTCCGTCGCACTCACCGTTGACTACGGGGACTTCGCCGGAGCCTTCGGCGGTTCGTACGCCTCCCGGATGCGGCTGGTACAGCTGCCCGCCTGCGCGCTGACCTCCCCGGCCAAGGACGCCTGCCGGACCGCGACACCCGTCGCCGCCATCAACGACACCGTCAAGCGGACACTCACGGCGAAGTCACTCAGCCTCCCGGACGGTGCGCCGACGGTCCTCGCGGCTGCGGCCGACACGGACGGCGACAAGGGCGACTACAAGGCCACCTCGCTCGCGCCCTCGGCCTCGTGGAGCACGAACCTCAACACCGGTGACTTCAGCTGGTCGTACGACATGCCGACGCCGGACGTTCCCGGCGGCCTGGCGCCGACGGTCGGTCTCTCCTACTCGTCGGCCACGATCGACGGCCGCGCGGGCGGCACCAACAACCAGGCGTCCTGGGCCGGTGACGGCTTCGACCTCTGGCCCGGTTTCATCGAGCGCCGGTACAAGCCGTGCGCGGACGACGGCCAGAAGAACGCCGACGGTAACAAACCGGGTGACCTGTGCTGGGCGTACGACAACGCCTTCCTCACCTTCAACGGCAAGGGCGGTGAACTGGTACCGCTCGGCGGCGACGAGTTCAAGCTGAAGCAGGACGACGGCACCAAGATCACGCGCCTGAAGTCCACGGACCGTGGCAACGGGGACAACGACGGCGAGTACTGGCGGCTGACCGTGCCCGACGGTACCCGCTACTACTTCGGTTACCACCGGCTTCCGGGCTGGACGGAGGGCAAGGAGGCCACGGACTCCACCTGGACGGTTCCCGTCTACGGCAATAACTCGGGCGAGCCCTGCCACGCCTCCGACTTCGCCGGCTCCTGGTGCCAGCAGGCCTGGCGCTGGAACCTCGACTACGTCGTCGACCCGCACGGCAACGCGATCGGCTACCACTACACCAAGGAGTCCAACTCCTACGGTCGCAACCTGAAGAAGGACGACGACACTCCGTACACCCGTGGCGGCTACCTCGACCGCATCGACTACGGCGTGAAATCCGACCGGATGTACGCGGACAAGCCGCAGGCCCAGGTCGTCTTTGGCAACGCCGAACGCTGCCTCCCCGTTTCGGGCGTCACCTGCGATCCGTCCACCATCGACGACAAGGCGCCCTACTGGTACGACACACCCTGGGACCTGAACTGCAAGGCCGGTACAGCCTGTGACGACGGACGGCTGTCGCCCTCCTTCTGGACCCGTAAGCGCCTGACCGACGTCACCACGCAGACCCTCAACGCCGACGGCAGCTACGCGCAGGTGGACTCCTGGAAGCTGGGTCACCGCTGGGGAATGGCGGACACCGACTACCAGCTGCTGCTCGACTCCGTTCAGCACACCGGCCAGTCCGCGACCCCGGCCATCACCCTTCCGAAGACGACTTTCGCCTACACCCAGCTGGAGAACCGGCTGGACAAGACCGGCGACGGCTACGCGCCGTTCATCAAGGACCGTCTGTCCACGGTCGCCGACGAGATGGGCGGTCAGGTCGACGTCAACTACTCGGCTCCCACCTGCGACTGGAACGCGCTCCCGACACCGCAGACGAACACCACCCGCTGCTTCCCGCAGTACATCGGTGGCGACAGCTCGGACGATCCCGAGCGGCAGTGGTTCAACAAGTACGTCGTCACCTCCACGACCACCACGGACCGCATGGGCGGCGCTCCCGACGCGGTTACCACGTACCAGTACCTGGGCAGCGCGGCCTGGCACTTCGACGATGACGACGGCCTGACCAAGGAGAAGCACCGCACCTGGTCTCAATGGCGCGGGTACGGTCAGGTCCGCGTCCAGACCGGCGGCCAGGGCGGCGCGTCGGCCATGAAGTCCCAGCAGGACACGTACTTCCTCCGGGGCATGGACGGCGACCGCAAGGACACGAGCGGTGGCACCAAGGCCGTGACGGTTTCCCTCGCCGAAGGCGAAGGTGACCCGATCACCGATCACTCGTCCGCGGCCGGCTTCAGCTACAAGACAGTCACCTTCGACAAGCCCGGCGGCAACGTCCTCGCCAAGTCGGTCAGCCGCCCCTGGCACCACGAGACGGCGAAAAAGGTACGTGACTGGGGCACGGTGACCGCCAACTTCACCGGCACCTCCAGCACCAAGGAGTGGACGTCCCTCGACAAGGGGGCGGGCAGCTCGTGGCGCACCACGTCCACGGCCACCAAGCAGGACACCGTCGCGGGGCGGGTGATCCAGGTCGACGACTTCGGCGACACGACCACGTCCGACGACAATCAGTGCACCCGCACCACCTACGCCACAAACGCCGACGATACGATCCTCGTCCTCCCCTCCCGCGTCGAGACCGTGGCGAAGGCGTGCGACGCCACCACCGACCGCTCCAAGGACGTGATCTCCGACGTCCGCACCGCCTATGACGGTGGCGCCTACGGGGCGGTACCGGCCAAGGGCGACGTGACGGCGACGGCGACGCTGAAGAGCCATGACGGGACCAAGGCCACCTACCTGGAATCCGGCGCCACCTACGACGGCTACGGGCGTGGGCTGACGAGCACCGACCTGACCGCAGACGTCACCGTCAGCGGTGACGGCGCACCCGTACGCACCGCACGCGCCGACGGCCGTACCACCACCACCGCCTACGCACCGGCTACCGGCCTGCCCACCCAGGTCAAGACCACCACACCGCCCGCGAAGGCCGGCGACACGTCGACCGCGCTGACCACCACTCAGAGCATCGGACCTCGTGGTCTGGTGCTGACGGAGACCGACGCCAACGGCAGGGTCACCAAGTCCTCCTACGACGCCCTCGGCCGCTCCACCAAGGTGTGGCTCGCCGACCGCCCGAGCGACCTGACACCGAGCCGCGAATTCGTCTATCGCGTCGAGGAGGGCAAACCCGCGGCGGTCGCGACCAAAGTTCTGAACAATAACGGTGGTCAGGTCACCTCGTGGACCATCTACGACGGTTTCTTGAGGGAACGCCAGACTCAGACTCCGGGGCCGGACGGTGGAAGCGTTCTGACGGACGTCTTCTACGACGAGCGTGGCCTGGCCGCCAAGACATTCGCTCCGTACTACGCGACCGGTAAGCCGACCTTCACCCTGTTCGAGCCCGAGAACGCGCTGTCGGTCGAGACCCAGACCCGCACCAGCTTCGACGGCCTGGGCCGTCCGACGGAAACCCGTCAGATCGCCGGCAACGGCGACGGCGGCACCGTACTCGCCACCACCACGACCAGCTACGGCGGCGATCGCACGACCGTCATCCCGCCGGTCGGCGGTATCGCCACCACCACGCTGACGGACGCCAGAGGCCGCACCACCGAACTGCGCCAGCACCACGAGCGCAGCGCGAGCGCCCCGTACGACACCACGTCCTACGCGTACACGCCCCGCGGCGAGACGGCGAAGGTGACCGGCCCGGCCGGCAGCACTTGGAGCTACGCGTACGACCAGCTCGGCCGGAAGATCAAGGACGTCGACCCCGACAAGGGCACCACGACGAGCACGTACGACGACCGTGGACAGCTGACCTCCACGACTGACGCGCGTGGCACGACCCTCGTCAACATCTACGACAACCTCGGCCGCAAGAGGGAACTCCGGGAGGGCACCCCGACCGGCACGCTGCGCGCCGCATGGGTGTACGACACGGTCAGCAGCGCCAAGGGACAGCTCGCCGAAGCCACGCGGTACGTGGGAGGTGAGGCGTACACGTCCCGGGTCACCGAATACGACAGGCTCTACCGGCCCAAGAAGACCGCTGTGGTCATTCCGGCCGCTGAAGGAAAGCTGCAAGGCACCTACCAGACGGGGATGGCGATTCAGCCTTCCGGCCTGCTCGTGGCCACCAGTTACTCGTCGGCCGGGTCGCTTCCCGGTGGCTCGACCCTCTACGACTACGACGACGCGACGCTGCGCTTGAACGCCGTCCGTGGCGACGGGTCGGTGGGTGCCATCAATTACAGCCTGACCGGCAAGCCGTTGCAGTACTCCATGTACCAGTCCGGTGGCGGCAAGAAGACGCAGGTCACCAACACGTACGAGTGGGGGACGCAACGTCTGGCCACGACACGGGTGGACCGTGAGGAGCAGAACGGCGTCGACCGTTTCCTCACCTACCGGTACGACGAGGTCGGCAACGTCCTGTCCATGTCGGACGTCTCGCGCACCGGGACCGACAACCAGTGCTTCACCTACGACCACCTCGCCCGCCTGACCGAAGCCTGGACCCAGAACACCTCGTCCTGTTCGCCGGCGCCGGCAGGGGGATCGATCGGCGGCCCGGCTCCCTACTGGCACAGCTACACCTACGACAAGGCCAGCAACCGCGCCACCGAGACACAGCACAACACGACCGGTGACAGCGCAAAGGACGTCAAGCGGACCTACGCCTACCCGGGCCAGGGCAAGCCGCAGGCCCACTCCCTGACCTCGGTCACCACCTCCGGCGCTTCGGGCACCACCACCGACGCGTACGCCTACGACAAGGCCGGCAACACCACCGCCCGGCCCGGCCAGCAGTTCGACTGGGACGCGGAAGGCCACCTGGCCAAGGTCACCGAGGGCACCAAGACCACCGAATACCTCTACGACGCCGACGGCAACCGCCTCATCGGCCGCACCCCGACCGAGACCACCCTCTACCTCGGCCACACGGAAATCACCCTGGCCAAGGGTGCCGACAAGCCCAAAGGCACCCGCTACGCCGACATCGGCGGCGGACAGATGGCCGTCTACAACGACGACCGCACCACCACCTTCACCATCGGCGACCACCACGGCACCGGCCAACTCGCCGTCAAGGCCACCGACCTGAGCATTACCCAGCGCCGCACGCTCCCCTTCGGCGCCATCCGAGGCGACGCACCCACATCCTGGCCCGGCACGAAGGGCTTCGTCGGCGGCACCGACGACACCAAGGCCACCGGCCTCACCCACCTCGGCGCCCGCGAATACGACCCCACCACAGGCCGCTTCATCAGCGTCGACCCGCTCCTCCAGACCGACATCCCGCAAACCCTCAACGGCTACACCTACGCGGCCCAGAACCCCCACACCAACACCGACCCGAGCGGCCTCGGCCTTGCCTGCGGTGGTGCCGGCGGATCGACCGAGGCCTGCCCCACGACCTCAGAGGGAAAGCCCGGCAACGGACGTCCCGGCGAAGCCGTCAAGTGTAAATGGGAATGTGGAAGCTGGAAGTCGGAAGGTAATTCGGCGGCTGACCTCAACAATGACGGATATGTGAATGTGTTTCCGGGGGTCATAATTCCCAAGAAGTGGGAATGGTCCCCGAAGGTCACGCGGGCTTTCATCGCGGAGTTTTACTCTCGAATTGAAAAGGTGTGCAGCGGATTTGGCGGCGGGGTAAACTGCCTGGTCGAGTATCCGGACGAATACCAAATCGCCATTAACGCGTTTTTTGCGTGTGGCGCCGCTCATTGTTCCGACACGCGAGAGTTGTGGGCGAACGTTCTGCGTGGTGTGACGCCGGAGATGGCGGCGATGGGGCCGGGGGCTGGCGCAAGGGGAATCAGAGGGAAACTCGGGTCCAGGGCGGGCTGCACCCAGTGCTTCCTGGCTGGTACCGACGTCCTCATGGCCGACGGAAAAACCAAGGACATTGAGGACGTCGAAATCGGGGACAAGGTCCTGGCGACGGACCCTGAAACCGGCGAGTCGGGTTCCCGTACGGTAACCCGGTTGATCGTCACCGAGGACGACAAGCACTTCAATAAGCTGTCGATCGCCACAGGCGACGGAATCGAAACCCTGACGGCTACGCACGAGCATCCCTTCTGGTCCCCCTCGGAGCAAGAATGGGTCGAGGCATCTGACCTCACACCCGGCATGACCCTGCTCACCGACGACGGCACCACCGTCATCGTCACCGCCAACCGCGCCTTCACCAAGCACGCCCGCACCTACAACCTCACAGTCGACGACCTCCACACGTACTATGTGCTGGCGGGGCAGACGCCGGTCCTCGTTCACAACAGCAACTGTGACTTCAAGATTGGGGTTGCGGACGAGAAATATGACAAGCATGTCTTGGGGCTCGATGATTCCGGGAATCCGACCCGTAGGCCTGATATGCCGGAATACGATACGGATGATGGCTTTGAAAGATACGTTGCGGACGCGCAGGCGCTGATGTGTCCCGGTAGCTGTCCCGCTGCTGCACGTGAAGCTGTCAGAAGTGACGGTGTCATCATTCGAATGGACTCCCAAGGGAGAATTGGAATGAGAGACGGGAACACCATCACGACCTATTTCCGGCCAGATGATCCGCTCGCATACTTCCAGAGAGAGGCGGCCCGATGACTCAAGGCGCTTGGGACTTCCGTGACGCGTTCTCCAACTTCGTCAGAGAGTCTGGTCGGTGGCGTGACGTTGAACCGGAGGCACTCCTGTCTCGCTGGCGTGGTTTCGTCGAAAGTTGCGAACAGGGCTATCGGGATGACGCCGAAGACTACTTCAATGATCTGACGTCGAGGGATTCGCTGGCGCGAGCTCTTGATGCTGCGGAACTGCAACGCTTTCCCGAGCTTGCGCTACTTCGTGCAGAAGTGGAAGCGGTAGACGCAAGATTCCGCGCACTCCTGATGCCAGATGCGTTCCCAAGAATCTCTGAGGAATCCTGGTGGGCGCGCGGCGTGGTGAAATTTGCGCGGAGGCGGCTGGTGGAGGACCTGTGGCGGGAATACCACCTTGAAGTGGCACTGCTCGAATAGTTCTTGAAGGTTCGCCTCAGTAAATAGAAGCTCCGCCAGGTGCGTCCTGACGGGGCTTCTGCGTGGGGTGACGGCAGTAGTTGACGGCAACGTCAGCGGACGAGGGCGGCGCAAGGTGGCGGTTCGTCGCCGTCGGAGCGTGCTGTCTTGATGGTCTCCGGACTGCCGAGTGCGGTGCTGAGGGTGTCGATGGCGTGGCGCTGAAGGCGGAGTCGGACGTGGGCGTAGACGGTGGCGGTGACGCCGATGTGGGCGTGGCCGAGGAGTTCCTTGATCACGACGAGTTCGACTCCCTGCTCCAGGAGCAAGGTCGCGGTCGAGTGCCTGAGGTCGTGGAAGCGGATGCGGCGGAGGCCGGCGCGGTGGAGGAGCGTGGTGAAGGTCCGGGTGAGGTTGGTCGGGTCGATCGCTCTGCCCTGGGCAGTGGTGAAGACGTGCCCGCTGTGCTGCCACGCCGTGCCCGCGGCCTCACGTTCGCGCTGCTGCTGTTCATGGTGGAGTTTCAGCGACTGGAGGCAGCGGGCTGGGAGGGCGATGCGGCGTTCGGAGGCCCGCGTCTTGGTGGGCAGCGTGGTGAGCCCGCCTGTGCTGGTGCGCTGGAGTGTGCGGCGGATGGCGGCGGTGCCGGCGTCGAGGTCGAGGTCTTCCCAGCGCAGGCCCAGGAGTTCGCCCTTGCGGAGCCCGGTGTGGAGAGCGAGTTCGAACAGCGCGTGCAGTCGGTGAGCGTGTGCGGTGGTGAGGAGTTGGCGGGCTTCGTCGGCGGTGAGGGGTTCGAAGCGTCGGGGTCGTGGGGTGCCGGTGCGGACGTTGCGGGCGACGTTGCGTGGGATCTCTTCCTCGCGCACCGCGT
Organism: Streptomyces sp. NRRL F-5135; assembly: GCF_000719775.1. Classification (GTDB taxonomy): domain Bacteria; phylum Actinomycetota; class Actinomycetes; order Streptomycetales; family Streptomycetaceae; genus Streptomyces; species Streptomyces hebeiensis. The sequence goes on from NZ_JOHR01000010.1 coordinate 147,266, forward strand.
GCTCCAGGGCGGACTTGAGTACGGAGTGGATGTAGGTGAGCGTCAGCGGGGACAGCAGCTTGCGGCAGCAGGCCCCCGTGGCGCAGCATCGGGGCTGATCACGCCGGGCGTCGATGCCGCGTGCGCAGCACTGGCAGGTGGTGCGGAGCTGGTTGAGCCAGGTGCGGACGTCCTTGGCGGTGAGCTTGGTGAGCTTCTTCTTGCCGAGGCCGGAAATGAGGTACCGGTGTACGCAGGTGGTGTAGCGGGTGTGGGTGTTCTCGCGGAGGTCGTGGACGGCGACGTTCTCCAGCCAGTACGTCAGGTACGCGGCCACGCTGCCCTGCGCGGACGGGACGGGGACGCCGCGGTTGCTGGCGGCGATCTTCTCGGTGAGCTTGGCCAGCGCGTCCTTGCGGGTGGTGCCGTAGACGCGGACGCGGCGACGGGTGTTGCCGGGGGCGAGGACGTATCCGGCGGCCTCCCAGCGGCCGTCCTTGCGCTGGTAGACGGTCCCGTCGCCGTTGGCGCGCACGCGGCGGGAGGCGGGGGTGTCTCGGGGCGTGGTCATCAGGCAGGGTCCTCTTCGAGGCGGGTGCGGACGAAGTCGGCCAGCACGTGGGCGGGGATGCGACGGGCGCGGCCGAGGGTGATCGAGGCGAGCTGGCGGGTGCGGAGCAGGTCGTAGACGGCGGAGCGGCCGAGTTGGAGGCGCGCCATGACCTGCGGCACCGTCAGCAACTCTTCCGCCGTGCTCGGCCCCTGGTGGGGCGGGGCGGGTGCATGCGTGGTCATCAGCAGCCGCCTTCCGCGATGAACTGCCGTGCGAGTTCTCTGCGGTGCCATACGGAGGCGGCAAGGAGGGCCGCGCCGGGGCTGTAGCCGGAGCCGAGGTAGGCCCAGTGGCCGACGACGAGGGTGGTGTCCGGGTCGGGCTTGGGCAGGCCGGCGTGGGTGCGGGCCTGTTCGGTGCGCCAGGCGCGGCGGGCGTCGCGCAATGCGCCGAGGGTGGTGGAGTAGGAGCGGGACTTGGTGGAGAAGTGGCCCCGGAAGCCGAGCATGTGCGCCCACTTCCAGAGCTTCAGGCCAGCGAACTCCGGCAGCCTGCCCAGCTCCCAGCAGGTGCGGATCATCTGCCGCACATGGCGTGCGACCGCGAGCCGTGGCAGTGGGCGGGCCTGTCCGGTGCCGTCGCAGGCGGTGCAGGGGAGCGGGGTTCCGTGGGGCAGGAGGGTGGCGCCGCGTCCCTGGCAGGGGCGGCAGTACAGGGCGCGGTCGAGGGTGCCGGAGGCGTCGGCGGACTTGGTGGCGTACTTGGCCACGTAGGCGGCCACGGCCTGGTCGGTGAAGTCGGCGTCAGCGCCGAAGGCGGCGATCTCGCGTACGTCGAGCTGTTCGCCCCAGGAGAGTTCTCGTTCCCCGACTGCGTCCGACTCGACCGTGACGCGGACCCGTGCGGCGGCGGCCCGTACGGCGTCGGCGAGAACGGCGACGGTGGCGTACGGCGGCGGGGGCTGGCTGGTGCAGTCGGGGCCGTCGAGTCGGATGACGGCGTGGAAGTGGACCAGGCCGCGCTGCTGGTACTCGGCGACCTTGGCGAAGGAGACCCGCAGGACCGCGTGGGCGGCCTTCTGGGTCATGCCGAGTCGGGCGGCGAGCTCCCGGCGCAGGTAGGTGGTGAAGCGGGCCCACAGCGCGGAGGCGTGGGCGTTGAAGAGGACCGCGCCCGCGTAGTCGTACGTTGCCGGGTTCAGGGGCGTACCGAGCAGGGCGTCGGTGGGTTCGTGGAGCTTGCGGCAGCGGCAGGGGCGGATGTCGCCGCCGGGGGTGGTGGGGCGGTTGTGGACGGGGCCGAAGGACGGCGGGGTGAGGGTGACGAAGACGCGGGGGTGGGTGCGGACGGTGTCGGGCACGGTCTTGCCGCCGGAGAGGCCGGCGCGGATGAGGTGGTAGGTGTCGGCGGCGTAGAGGCGGGAGCAGGCCGGGCAGCGGGAGGCGCGGCGGTTCCCGCACGCGGTGAGCAGGCTGCCCGTGGGCTCCTCGGACGTGCTGTAGGCGCGCAGGACCTCGCCGGTCGTGGTGTCGACGGTGGTGGTGCGGCCGGTCAGGCGGACGGGTTCGGTGCAGCCGCCGAGGCGTTCGATCTGCTGGTGTGCGTGGTTAAAGTCGGGGTGGTTCACGAGGTTGAGCAGGTCCCGTACGGCGGGGCTTGCCACGTGGCGCAGGTCCAGGGTGACCATTCGGGGCGTGTCCCTTCTGTCGGGATGGGGCCCCGAGCAGCAACCGGCCACGGTCGTAGGCGTGTTGGTGCTGCTCGGGGCATGACGAACCAGGCCCATCGAGGGCGTGGGTTTCGGAGGGGTGATCCGGCCGGTGGCCGGGTGGCTCAGAGTTGCGCGAGGGCGGCGGTGGCCACCGGCAGGGCGATGCCCATGCGGGTAGCGAGCTGGGCGGCGGTGACCGGTGTTCCGTGCTCGGCGTGGTGGGTGTCCGCGATGCGCCGGGCCGCACTCAGCAGTGCGGCGGGCAGGGCCGGGCGAGGGCCGGTGGCAGGGGCCTTGGCGACGGCCGGGGCGGAGCCGGGCGCCTCCATCACGGCGGGTGCTTCGGCCAGGGTCGGCGCAGGTGTCGCGGTGGGGACCGGTTCAGGGGCCGGGGCCGGGGGCGCGGTCTCGGGAGCGGGCGCGGTAGTGGGCACCGGCTCGGCGATGGGCGCGGGGGCTGGGGTGGTTGTGGTGGCGTCCTCCTGGTGTGCGGCGGTGTGGAAGTGGGCGAGGAAGGTGGGGCCGACGTGGCCCCAGCCCAGGAGTAGGAGCGGGGCGACGGTGTCCAGGCAGGCCCGGCCGTAGCGTCCGGTCAGCAGGGGTTCGGCGGTGTTCAGTGCGAGGGTGAGCAGCCCGCACAGGTGCAGCAGCCGGGTGCCGGCCTTCAGCTCCGCCTTGGGGGCGCCGCGCAGGGCCAGGTACCGGAGCGCGCCCAGGAGGCCGACGACGGACAGGTCCACCATGGGCGCGATCAGCGGCGCGATAGGGCGGGGGACGCCGAGCCGCAGGGCGAGCGCCCAGACGTTCCCGAAGGAGAAGACGAAGGCCAAGACCGCGATGACCGCCATGACCACGGTCACGGTGCGCCGGGTGAACCGTTCCTCCGCCATGCGCGGAACCTCCTCTCAATGCGTGGGATCGGGGGCGTTCAGGGCTTGGACAGGGAGACGACCGGACCGTCCGGCCCGTCGTCGTCGCCGGGGTTCGTGTGGCCGGTGGCGTCGAGGAGGGCATCCAGGCACAGGACAGGGTCGGCGGTCAGATGGGAGGTGGCTTCCGCGATGCGGGCGGCGTCGGTGTCGGAGACGTAGGGGGTGCGGATGCGGGTGAAGCCGGGGCGGCCTTGCATCGCCATCACCGCTACCCCGACATAGGCGGGGTCCTGCAAGGTGACCGGGCTGGCGTCCGGCCAGTTGCGGATGTCGTCGCCCAGCGCGGCCACGGCGGCTTCCACGGTCTTCTGCGCGAACGACAGCCCGACTGGGCACACGTCACGGATGAAGGTCGGGATGGCATCCCCGGTGGTCTTCTGGCTGATCAGGATCACGAGGATGCCGACGCTGCGGCCCTTCTTGACCAGGTCTTCCACCAGGCGGGCGTTCTCCGCCGTCAGCGCGGCCAAACGTTTCGTCTCGGCGTCGCTGCCCTTGTACTCACGGAAGAACGTGTGCGCCTCATCGATGAGCACCACCGTGAGCGGCCAAAGCCGCGAGGGGCCGATGTGCCACATGTTCTTCACGCCCAGCATGTCGCGGATCAGCGAGGACCGACGCCGACGCAGCGCTACCAGGCGCTTGAACAGCGCGTTGGCCTCGTCCAGGTCGTCACCGCAGAATGCGAACATTCGCTTGACCAGATCCGCGTAGTCGCCTTCCTCGGCCCGCGACACCTTCCCGTCGAAGCCCACGATCTGCACGGCCGCCGACGGCGCGAGGTCACAGACGAACTTGTTCACTGCCGAGGTCTTGCCCGCGCCCGGGGTGCCGGCCACGGTCACCCCGGGCACATTTGCCAAGGACACGCACACCGGTGCCGCGTACTCGTCCACGCCCAACTCCCAGCGCGACACCTCCTCCGGCGGGCGGCCGGTGGGACGGTGCTCGGTCGGCGTGGTCAACGGGTCGGAGCGCACGCCACGGATCACCACCCGGCCGGGCCCGTCCGGCAGCACGGAGACCCGCGTGCACCGCCAGGCGTCGGCCAGGAATCGCGCTGCCCTCTGGTACTCCTCCAGACCCACCTGCGGCAGCGTCCTGGCCCGCACGATCACGCCGAACCGGTCCGGCTTGACTTTGATCCTGGGAGTCAGCACCCGGGGCGCGGGGGCAGGACTGTCCTTCTGCGCGGTGATCTGTGCCAGCAGGCCCGGGGTCTTGTCGGTGACCGTCAGTCCGGCCATCCGCGCCAGCCGTACCCAGCCCCAACGCACCCGCATGGCCTGCCGGATGCTGACCCGCGTGCCCCGGTCGGCACGGATATAGCGCACCATTGCCCACAGCAGCCGCGTGCCCGCCAGCACGGCTACGATCAGCAGCACCTGCGGCGCGCGGTCGGTCAGGTCCTCCACGTCAGTCCCCCTCGGTATCGGATATCAGGCGGAGCATCTCGGCCAGGCCCAGCCCGGCCGCGTCCACTGGGGTCAGGCCGAGCCGGGCGAGCACAGCACCGGAGGCGGCGAACGTCGCCTTGCCCTCGGTGCCCGGCAAGGGGCGCAGCGCGTGCAGCCTCCGCTGCGGCCCCCCGGCTGTCGGGTCGGATCACTGGGCCGCCTCCGCCGCGACCAGCTCCAGGCGGGCGGCGCGGTAGGCGATGCCGTCGGAGAGCTGCCCGTTGAAGATCCGCGCCCACGGGGTCGCGAACAACTCCACCGGCCGCACCATCACGCCCGGCTTCAGCCCCGTCGCGAGGCCCGCCTCCGGGACGGTGATCTTCAGGACCTCGGCCCGGCCGTCCTCCATGAGCATCACGGTCACGGTGTACAGCGACGCGCCGGTCTCCCGGTCGGTGGCGACCTCCCCGGTCTGCTGGTCCTTGATCTTCAGCACCGGCTCGGTGCCCGCGATGCACACCGCCGACGGCAGCAGAGCAACACGAATTCGAGACATGGCCATGCCATCACATCCCTTGATCGATAGAGCCGCTTGATCGGCTCGCTAGGAGCATAAGGAGATCATCGCTCAACTTGCAAGGTCGATTAGATCGTGAAGGCGATCAGGTTGTGAGGCGGTCAGGCGGGGAACACGTGGATGTGCCTGTAGCGCTACGGCTGGCTGGCGATACCGTGGTGGCATGACCCTGCCCTTGGACGAGGACTCCCGGCCGCCGTATCTCCAGGCCGCCGAGGCTCTGCGGGACGCGATCTTGAACGGTGAGTTCCGCCCCGGCGAGCGCCTGCCCTCGGCCAACGTGCTGCGGGACCGGTTCGGTGTCTCCAGCTCCACCGTCCAAAACGCCCTGCGTGTGCTCAAGCAGGAAGGGCTCGTCTACTCCCAGCTCGGTCGGGGCAGCTACGTCAGCGCCTCAGCCGGCCAGAGTGCCGGACCAGCTGACGACGACCACGGCGATGCCGAGTCCGAAGGCCCGGACTGGCCGGTCGACCTCATCCACAACGAAGACAGCCGCCCGCCGTACGTTCAGGTGGCCGACATCCTCCGTCGCGAGATCGAGGAAGGCACCTATCCGCCCGGCTCTCAGCTTCCTCCCGCCCGTGAGATCCAGGAGCGATTCCAAGTCGCCAACTCCACCGCACAGAACGCCTACCGGAGCCTCAAGCAGGCAGGACTTGTGTACGCGGTCAAGGGGCGCGGTGTCTTCGTGCGCCAGGCCCCGGAGCCGGGCAAGCACCGCGGGCCGATCACGAACTACCTGCTGCGAGACGAGATCGCCCGCGAGGCCCGTGCGGCTGCCGCCGAGTTCGCCGACCTCAGCGATGACGAGTTGCTGGAGCGGGAAGCGGAGCTGGACCGGCGATGGGTCACGATCCGCGAGGAGCATCAGCGAGTCTTCAACGAGCGCCGGAAGGTAAAACGCGAGAAGAGCCGACGCGGCCTGTTCCTGCCACCCCTCCATGACGACGACACCACGTCGGACGTGTCGCCGAGCCAGAAGCTGGAGGCCGCACTGGCCGAGTCGAGGAAACGCCGGCAGCAGCGCACCTGATCGACAGCCTGACAGATCGACCAGTGGTGAGCTGTTCAGAGTTTCTTTACTTGATCAAGGCGGCCCGCTGGCGCGGGCCGCGCGCGCTCCGGCCCTGCGGGGCCGCCGCCCGCTCCTGTCTCCGCCCCGCTTGCCGTCGGCCCCGCCGGTCCGGGCGCGCAACAGCCGACACAGCGAACCACCTGGGGCTCTGCCCCAGACCCCGGCCCTCCCTCCGAGGGGCAGTGGGGCCGAGTGCGGGTGCGGCTTCGTCGTGGTGAGCGGTCGCGGGTCGCGGGTGGTGTCCCTCGCCGCCCGGTCACCGGAGGCGTACCAGGAACCCCCGGGGGCCGCCAAGGCCGAGCGCACGCGTCACGATGTGAGCCTTGGCGGCCCCCGGAGAACCCTGGTTCGGCGAAGCTGCCCGACCGACGAGGGACCCCACCCGCTCAGGCCCCGGCCTTGCCGGAGCCCGGCCCGCCGCGTAGTGGGGCACCTTTGTGGGCGGGTGCCGACCGGATCACCCCGGTTGATGTGCCGGCCGGGCGTACCGTGGAGTGGGAGGTGGTGAGTTGATGACCACGGAACTGGCTGACAACGTCCGCAAGTACCGGCGTCGCGCGGGGATGAGCCAGGAGGAACTCGCCCACGCCGCAGGTGTATCGCCGGGCACCGTGCGCAAGGCCGAGCAGGGCGGCACCATCCGCATGGAGACCCTGCACACGCTTGCCCGCGCGCTGGGGGTGACCACGGCCGCGCTGATGGCCTCAGACGCACCGGAGCCCGTCGGTCGGGCCGAGGAGCCGAATCGTGTCAACCTGATCCAGCTCCGCGCTGCCCTCACCCCAGCCGTCGGACTCGTGGACCAGGACATCGAAGCCGTGACCGAGGAACCGAACCTGCGCACCTTCCAGCGGATGCTGCTAGACGCACGGGTGTTGTACTTCTCCGATAGCTACAAGAGCGTCGCGGCTCAACTGCCGGGCCTGCTGCGCGATGCAGCTCAAGCCGTCGCCTACTACGACAGTGGGGACGAGCACCGGCAGGCCCTGTTGGCCCGCGCCGAGGCGCTGCGTCTGGCCGGCACCTACCTCACCCAGGTACGGCAGTACGACATCGCGTACGCCGCTGTGCGCGGCGCCATCATGGACGCCCGTCAGGCCGGAGACATGCTCGCGGCGGGCTCCGGTGTCGGCTGCATGTGCTGGCTGCTGGTGAGGCAGGGACGGTTGGACGAGGCGGAACAGGTCGCCGCCCAGAGCATGGACGCGGTGGAGCCGAAGATCACCGGGGCCGAGCCGGACCACTACGCGGTGTGGGGTGGCCTGGCGATGGAGGCCGCCGCCGCAGCCGCGAGGAACAACCGTCCCGACGAGGCGAAGGAGTACCGTCAAGCCGCCCGGGTCGCGGCAACCGCTATCGGGACGGCGCATCGCAACGTCTCCCGGCACTGGTCTGTCTTCGGGCCGGTCACAGCCGCGGTCAAAGCACTCGAAGACGACATGGTGATCGGCGACGCCCGCGCGGTGGTGCGCAAGTCAGGCGAGCAGGAGGAGTTGTCGCCCAAGGCGTGGAAGCGCTTGGGCAGGCCCAGCACTAACGACGGGAACCGCTTCACCCTCGATGTGGCGCGCGCCCACACCCGGACCGGCGACTTGTCAGCCGCCATGGACGAGTTGACCCGTGCCAGGGAAGCCGCCCCGCAGTGGCTGCGGCACCAGAACGGGGCCGCCGAGACCATGCAGGAGATCCTGCGCAAGCGCAAGCGCACCCTCACGACGGAGATGCGCGAAATGGCCGACTACCTGGGCGTTGTCGGGTAGCTGCCACGCAACGTGGCAGTTCGTAAACCAAGAGTCGCGAACTGCCATGGCTCCCACCTGGGGTGACGATCAGCCAGCGCCTACGGTCAGTGTGTCCACCGTCAGTGACCCAGGCCCGGGAGTGCCAGTGAGCCAGCCCAGGAGCGAAGCCGACCGCATGCGCCGCAGAGAGCTGTACGACGCCGCGTCGGGCGGGGGAGGTCCCCGCTTACTGCCGTGGACCAGCCCGGAGGGGAAGCCCTGCTACCTGAGCAGCGACGGCCGGGGTTACCTCTCCACCCTCGCCGACAGCATCGAGACGGTACAGCTCAGCATGGGCCAAGAGCTGTTGGAGTACTCCCGCGATGTCACGTCGCCCGGCGCGAAATCCCTGTCGGCGAGCGAATACCGTTGGTTGGCCTGCCGGTTGGCAGAAGCCCTGGCGGACGCGCTCAGGGTCGCAGACTCGCGCGGACAGCGCATCCCGGGTCAGGAAGAGGCGGCCGAGGATGCCTGACTCTCCGAACGTCGGCGCACCAGCACGCAACGCCTCTCGGGGACGCTACCGCTTCCGCGAGTACCACGTGACCACCGTCCCCGCCCCCCCTGGCGCTACCAGCGTTCGAGGCGGTCTGCGTCACTGGCGAAGAGCGCAACTGCGGCGCCACCTCGGGCACGCTGCACACCCCGGACGAACTCACCCGCTGGATTGCCGGACACTGCGCCCAGAGCGGCCACGAACTGTACGAGCAGACCGTCCGCGCCCTCGTCCGCGCCGAACCCGGCGCATGGCAGTAAAGTCCCCCTGCGCCGACACCACGCCAGCGGCAACGCGACTATGCGGCCCAAGCCGCTGACGGCAGTAGCGACGGCAACAGCCACGGATTTCCACGCACATCCACGGACACCAGCGGACTGCGAAACTGCCGTTGACCTGCGAATATGCAGGTGGAGAGGGGTCGCGTAGCACACGTACTATGTGCTGGCGGGGGCTACGCCGGTCTTGGTTCACAATTCAAATTGTGGCCCGGCACTGAAGGATTTGCAGAAGGACTACCCTCGGCGCACAGTGGGAATCCTTGATGTCGGAAACGATCAGCTTCCGATGATCAGTGGTCCAGGCGGGCAGTCAGGGCTCCTCAAGAATCTTCCGGGCAGGGCGAAGGCCAACGGAGAGCATGTGGAGACGCACGCGGCAGCGTTCTTGCGCATGAACCCAGGCATCAGAAAGGCCGTGCTCTACATCGACTACCCAACGGGGGCGTGTCCAACATGCAAAAGTACCTTGCCTGGCATGTTGCCCAAGGGTACTCAACTGTGGGTGATATCGCCACGAAGGACTGAGAAATTCACCGGACTTCCTGATTGAGTCAAGGGAATTAATTGGCGGCCGATCCGTTGGACCGGCCGCCAATTAATGTTCTGGTTGCCTACCAGGGAAGTGGCTCATCGGTTGTGTAGTCCTGAACCCCAGAGTATGAGCGCCACTTGACTCCTGCTAGGTTCTCTGCCCAAGCAAGATCCCCTGGCGCAATCGCTGCCAGGGTGATGTCCTGGCCTGCCTCAGGGTCGTCGCTCGGGTGGACGAGAGCAAGCCAGCTCTCGCCGATGAGGATTCGTGAACCGGGGGCTGGCCAGTTCCATGCAGGGAAGGGGAATTCACGAACCCCTTCCTGGGACCAGAGCCAATACGCTTGTACTCCTTGCGTGACCTTCGTTGCAGGAGCACCGAGGATGGCTTCCAAGACTGTGGCGTGAATCAAGAATTCTGAGAGCCGCTCGCCGGTCCGCTTCCAAGGGGCCGGTTCGTCGGACGGTTCTCGCTCGTACACGGAGTGATCTTCATCGTTCGGGTCGAATGCCCAAACCCGAGTTCCTTGGTTCTCAACCCAGAACGGAATCTTTCCGTCTTCTACTGCCAGTTCCGTCAGAGGGATGGCGTAGTTGTGTGACGCGATCGCCCCGTCCCACTGGGCGGAGATTTCATGCCACTCGACAAGCTCCCTAGGTGTTTCAGGTGATTCCTCCAATCTCGGATTGGGTGATTTAGGAGCGCCATACCATCTCCGCAGAAAACGCAGTAGGCCCTGATTGTCCGTGGGGGCGAGAGAGGTCATGTGAGACATTATGCGCTACACGCCAGACGGGGCTGGCGATTCAGCCTTCCGAGATGACCGGCCTGCTCGTCGCCACCAGTTACTCGGCGGCCAGCCCGCTGCCTGGCGGGGCCGTCAGATGGGTCAGTCGATTGGGGCATGCGTAGCTATTCGGCCGCTCCGGCGCGGGGGCTCAGCATTCGATGATGTTGACCGCCAGGCCGCCGCGGGCCGTTTCCTTGTATTTGACGGACATGTCCGCGCCCGTGTCCTTCATCGTCTTGATGACCTTGTCGAGGGACACCTTGTGGCTGCCATCGCCGCGCAGGGCCATCTTCGCGGCCGTCACGGCCTTCACCGCGGCCATGCCGTTGCGTTCGATGCAGGGGATCTGGACCAGGCCGCCGACCGGGTCGCAGGTCAGGCCGAGGTTGTGTTCCATGCCGATCTCGGCGGCGTTCTCGACCTGTTCCGGAGTGCCGCCCAGGACCTCGGCCAGGGCGCCGGCGGCCATGGAGCAGGCCGAGCCGACCTCGCCCTGGCAGCCGACCTCCGCGCCGGAGATGGAGGCGTTCTCCTTGAAGAGCATGCCGATGGCGCCGGCCGCGAGGAGGAAGCGGATCACGCCCTCTTCCTTCTCCTCCTCCGTGGCGCCGCCCGCCGCGAAGTTCATGTAGTAGTGCAGGACCGCCGGGATGATGCCCGCCGCGCCGTTGGTGGGGGCGGTCACGACGCGGCCCCCCGCCGCGTTCTCCTCGTTGACGGCCATCGCGTAGAGCGTGATCCACTCCATCGCGTGCGTGCTCGGGGCGCCCTCCGCGCGGAGCTGGCGGGCCGAGTGGGCGGCGCGGCGGCGGACCTTCAGGCCGCCGGGGAGGATGCCCTCGCGGGACATGCCGCGCGAGACGCAGGCGCGCATCACCTGCCAGATCTCCAGCAGCCCGGCCCGGATCTCGTCCTCCGTGCGCCACGCCTTCTCGTTCTCCAGCATCAGCGCGGGGATCGACAGGCCCGTCTCGCGCGCCAGCCGCAGCAGCTCGTCGCCGGTGCGGAACGGGTACTTCAGGACGGTGTCGTCCAGCTTGATCCGGTCCTCGCCCACGGCGTCCTCGTCCACCACGAAGCCGCCGCCCACCGAGTAGTACGTCTTCTCCAGCAGTGTGCCGCCCTCGGCGTCGTGGGCGCGGACCGTCATGCCGTTCGCGTGGTACGGCAGCGCCTTGCGCCGGTGCAGGACGACGTCCTTGTCGGCGTCGAAGGCGATCTCGTGCACGCCCAGCAGGTTCAGCCGGCCGCCGGCGCGGATGGCCTCGATCCGATCGTCGGCGCCCTCCACGTCCACCGTCCTCGGCGACTCGCCCTCCAGGCCGAGCAGGACCGCCTTCGGGGTGCCGTGGCCGTGGCCGGTCGCGCCGAGCGAGCCGTACAGCTCGGCCCGTACGGACGCGGTGTGCGCGATCAGGCCCTCGTTCTTGAGCCTGGCGGCGAAAAGCCGGGCCGCGCGCATCGGGCCGACCGTGTGCGAGCTGGACGGGCCGATGCCGACCGAGAACAGGTCGAAGACCGAGATGGCCACGGGATGACTCCTTGCTGGTGGGTGGGACGCCGCCGGCCGCGGGGGTGGTGCGGCCCGGCGGGTGCCGGTCGGTGCGTGTGCCGCGCGGACCGGGTGTGGTGCCGCACCGACCGGGTGGCGCCGCATCGACCGGGTGACGCCGCATCGACCGGGTGACGCCGTGCGGACCGGGTTACGGTCCGCACGGCGCGCGGCTGCTGCTACCGCCCGCCGGTCACAGGTTCGGGTACAGCGGGTGCTTCTCGGCGAGCGCGGTGACCCGGGCCGCCAGCGCCTCGCGGTCGAACGACGGCTTCAGCGCCGCCGCGATGATCTCCGCGACCTCGGTGAAGTCCTCGGCCGTGAAACCGCGGGTGGCCAGCGCCGGGGTGCCGATGCGCAGACCGGAGGTGACCATCGGGGGGCGGGGGTCGTTCGGGACGGCGTTGCGGTTGACCGTGATCCCGACCTCGTGCAGCCGGTCCTCGGCCTGCTGCCCGTCCAGCTCCGAGTTCCGCAGGTCCACGAGGACCAGGTGGACGTCCGTACCACCGGACAGGACGGACACGCCCGCCTCGGCGACGTCCGGCCGGCCCAGGCGCTCGGCGAGGATCCGGGCGCCCTCCAGCGTGCGCTGCTGGCGCTCCTTGAACTCCTCCGAGGCCGCCACCTTGAACGAGACCGCCTTGCCCGCGATGACATGCTCCAGCGGGCCACCCTGCTGACCGGGGAAGACCGCGGAGTTGATCTTCTTCGCCAGCTCCTTCGTGGAGAGGATCACGCCGCCACGCGGACCGCCGAGCGTCTTGTGCGTCGTGGTGGTGACGACATGGGCGTGCGGCACCGGGTTGGGGTGCAGACCGGCCGCGACCAGCCCGGCGAAGTGCGCCATGTCGACCATCAGGTACGCGCCGACCTCGTCCGCGATCCGGCGGAAGGCCGCGAAGTCCAGCTGGCGCGGGTACGCGGACCAGCCGGCGACGATCAGCTTCGGCCGGGACTCCTTGGCGAGGCGCTCGACCTCGGCCATGTCGACCTGGCCGGTCTCGTCGTCCACGTGGTAGGCGACCACGTTGTAGAGCTTGCCGGAGAAGTTGATCTTCATGCCATGGGTCAGATGGCCGCCGTGCGCCAGGTTCAGGCCCATGATCGTGTCACCGGGGGACAGCAGCGCGAACATCGCGGCCGCGTTCGCCTGGGCGCCCGAGTGCGGCTGTACGTTCGCGGCCTCGGCGCCGAAGAGCGCCTTGACGCGGTCGATCGCGATCTTCTCGACGACGTCGACGTGCTCACAGCCACCGTAGTAGCGGCGGCCCGGGTAGCCCTCGGCGTACTTGTTGGTCAGCACGGAGCCCTGCGCCTCCATGACCGCGACCGGAGCGAAGTTCTCCGAGGCGATCATTTCGAGGGTGGACTGCTGACGGTGGAGTTCGGCGTCGACGGCGGCGGCGACGTCGGGGTCGACCTCGTGGAGCGAGGCGGTGAGAAGCGGCTTCGAAGACATCTCAGTCCCTGGGTGTCTGAATGCTGATGCTGATGGGTACCGGGGGCGATCGGCGGTCGCCGCCGCGCCGGGGCGGTGGGCTGCCGCGGTCGGCCGGCGTGGTCGGCTGACCGCGACGGCTGTCGCGGCCGGCCGTCCGTCGCGGTCAGCCGTTGGAGAACTCCGTGTACGCGTCGGCGGAGAGCAGGTCCTCCGGCTCCTCGGCGACGCGCACCTTGAACAGCCAGCCGCCCTCGAAGGGAGCGGTGTTCACCAGCGACGGATCGTCCACGACGTCCTGGTTCGCCGCGGTGACCTCGCCGGTCACCGGGGAGTACAGATCGCTGACGGACTTGGTCGACTCCAGCTCGCCGCAGGTCTCGCCCGCGGTCACCGTGTCGCCCACCGCCGGGAGCTGGGCGAACACGACGTCACCGAGGGCGTTCGCCGCGAACTCCGTGATGCCGACCGTCGCCACGCCGTCCTCGGCGGCCGACAGCCACTCGTGCTCCTTGCTGTAACGAAGCTGCTGGGGGTTGCTCATGACCTGAATTCTCCTGTACGCGGGGGTGTGGTGCGGAACTACGGAACGGCTGTCTCACGAACCGAGACGACGACCGACCTGTCGGCCGGTATCGGCGGCCACGAGGGACACGGCGCCGGCCGCGGGCGTCGTGCGCGTGCACGGCCGCGGTGTCGTCGGTCGCAGTGTCATGTGCGGCGCTTGTAGAACGGCAGTGCCACGACCTCGTACGGCTCGTGCGAGCCGCGGATGTCGACCGTGACGCCCGCCGTGCCGGGGGCGGCGTGCGCGGCGTCCACGTACGCCATGGCGATCGGCCGGCCCAGCGTGGGGGAGGGGGCGCCGGAGGTGACCACGCCGACGGTCGCGCTGCCGGACATCACGTGGTACCCGGAGCGCGGCACCCGGCGCCCCTCGGCGACCAGGCCGACCAGCTTGCGCGGCGGGGAGACCGCCGCGAGCTCGGCCGCGGTCGCGAGGGCCATCCGGCCGACGAACTCGCCGCCGTTCGTCGTCTTCTCGAACTTGACCACCCGGCCGAGGCCCGCGTCGAAGGGGGTGAGATGGGTGCCCAGCTCGTTCCCGTACAGCGGCATGCCGGCCTCCAGCCGCAGCGTGTCCCGGCAGGAGAGGCCGCAGGGGACCAGGCCCACGCCCTCGCCGGCCTCGGTCAGCGCCCGCCACAGCCGCTCGGCGTGCTCGGGCGCGACGAACAGCTCGAAGCCGTCCTCGCCCGTGTAGCCGGTGCGCGCGATCAGCGCGGGGACGTCCGCGACGGTGCCGGGCAGGCCCGCGTAGTACTTCAGGCCGTCCAGATCGGCGTCGGTGAGCGAGGCCAGGATGCCGGGGGACTCGGGGCCCTGGACGGCCAGCAGCGCGTACGCGTCACGGTCGTCGCGGACCTCGGCGTCGAAGCCGGCCGCGCGCTCGGTCAGCGAGTCGAGCACGGTCTGCGCGTTGGAGGCGTTGGCGACGACCAGGTACGTCTCGTCGCCGAGGCGGTAGACGATCAGGTCGTCCAGGATGCCGCCGTCCTCCTGGCAGATCATGGTGTAGCGGGCCCGGCCGACGGCGAGGGCGCCGATGTTGCCGACCAGCGCGTAGTCGAGGAGCGTGGCGGCGGCGGGGCCGGTGACGGTGATCTCGCCCATGTGGGAGAGGTCGAACAGGCCGGCCTTCGTACGGACCGCCTGGTGCTCGTCCCGCTCGCTGCCGTACCGCAGGGGCATGTCCCAGCCCGCGAAGTCGGTCATGGTCGCGCCCAGCGCGCGGTGCACGGCGTCGAGCGCCGTCCTGCGGGGGGTACGGGGAGTCGGGCTCGGGGGGACAGTGCTCATCGGTGGGGCTCCCAGGGCGTGAGGCGAGAGTCGGGATGACGGGCGACGGGGCGACAGGGTGCGATCGGCCCTCCCCATCTGTCATCGGAACCTGAGAGGTTCGTCACGACCACGGGGACACACGTCGTGTACGTCGGACACGTACACCGTCGCGGGGCGGCGTGACTTGCACCTTGGGTGGGGCCACGAGAGCGCGGCCCGCTTTTCAGATCTGCCTCATCCACGCGGTACGGGGCCTGAGAGATTCAAGGGAGGTACTTGCTCCTTCGGCGCCCGGCGCACACGGCGACCGGGACTCTCCCGCGTGGATTCAAACGGCCGGTATGCAGTTGGCGGGCACATCATCGCATGTGCGCGGACGGTGTGGTGAGGCCGGTGGGAAACGGTCGGAATCCGCCGGTCGGCGGGGGCGGCGCGAGGCGGTGGGCCGGCGGGAGCCCGGCGGGTACCCGGTGGGAACCACGGACGGCGGACCGGCGTGTGGAACCGTGCGAGGTGTTCCTGGCATACGGGCGCCACGTCCGGAAAGGGTTGTGGCGCATTGCCATTTCTTTACACTTTCGGGGAAGGGTTCTGGGGACCAGGTCGACTGAGCTGACAGGGGGACGGCGATGATGTCGCAGGGGTCCGGCGCGTATGTGACGGAGGCGGGGGCCGAGGAGGGCGCTGAGGCGGAGACGGACGCGGGGGACGCGGCGGACGGGGCGCCGGCGGGGGGCGTCGGTGTGCCGGTGGCCTCCGGGGGGCGGCCCGCACAGGGCGCGCAGGGCGTGAAGGCCGTGCTGTCCGCGCCGCTGCCAGCGCCGTCCGCTGCCGCGTCGTCCGGCGAGGTGCCGTCCGCTGCCGCGTCGTCCGCCGCGGTGCCGTCCGCTGTCGCCTCGCCCGCCGCGGTGCCGTCCGCTGTCGCCTCGCCCGCAGCCGCGCCGGGGGGCGCCGGGCGGTCCGAGGGCGTGCCGGCCGTGGTCCGGGACCTGCGCGGAAGCGGGGGACAGGGCCGACGCGGCGGACGGAGCGGACGGCCGAAGGGACTGGCGTTCGCGCAAGGGGACCTGGTCGTGGTCTCCGGTCTGCCGGGCAGCGGGAAATCGACGCTGATCCGGCGGGCGGCCGAGGGGCGTGCCATCGATTCCCAGGACACCAGGGACCGCTGGGAGCGGCGCCTGCCGGCCGTGCTGCCGTACGCGGTCTACCGCCCCCTGGTCCGGGTCGCCCACTACGCGAGGCTGTGGCGCGCGCTGCGCTCGGGCGGGAGCGTCGTCGTGCACGACTGCGGCACGCAGTCGTGGGTACGGCGCTGGCTCGCCCGCGAGGCCCGTGCGCGCGGGTCCCGCCTGCACCTCGTCCTGCTGGACGTCCCCGCGGAGGTGGCCCGCGCGGGGCAGCGGGAGCGTGGCAGAGGTGTCTCCGGTTACGCCTTCGCCCGCCATCGCGGCGCGGTCGGCCGTCTCCTGGCGGACGCGGAGGAGGGCCGCCTGCCGCCCGGCTGCGCCTCGGCCGTGCTCCTGGACCGGGCCTCGGCGACGGCCTTGGCGCGCATCATGTTCCCGGCCCCGGGCACGCGGCGGTGAACGAGGCGGACAGTGGGGCGGTCAGCGGGGCGGTGTGGTGCGGACGCCAGGCCCCCGTCGGGTGGCTGCACCGCTCGCACGCGCGGCGTTAGGGTGCTCCGGCAGGTTTCGGCGCGGAGGGGTAAACAGTGAACACAGCGTGGCCGGGCAACGAGTTGGAAGAGGTACTGGTCGCCTCGCTCGGCAGTGACGCGGCGGGCGGACGGCTCGTCGAAGTGCTCGGACGGAGTCGGATCTGGGTGCCGCTGCCCAACGGCGGTGGTCCCGACAGCCGCAGTCTCGACCTGCCGACGGTCGACATCGGCGGCGCCGCGTACGTGCCGGTGTTCAGCTCGGAGGAGCAGTTCCGCCAGTGCGTGGGCCCCCACATGTCCTTCACCGTGGCCCCGGCCCGGGACTTCGCCCGTGGCCTGCCCCCGCAGCTCGGAATCGCGGTCAATCCCGGCGGCGCCGTCGGCGTGCCGCTGCCTCCCGGGGCCGTCGCCGAGCTGTGCCGGGTCGGGCGGACGCCGCTCGACGGTCCGGCCAGCGGCGGCCGGGTGCGGCTCTTCGAGCCGGACTGGCAGGAGGACCCGGTCGACTTCCTCTCCGCCGCCGCGGCCGAGTTCGAGGCGACCGGGATGGTGGTCAGCGCCCGCCGTGCCCTCGCCAGCGTCGAGGGGGAGACGCCGGTCCTGGTCGTCGGCGTCCAGCTCTCGTCCTGGGAAGCGGGCGACCGCAACGCCCCGATGGACGCGCTCGGCCGCGCGCTCGGCCGGGCGCAGGCCGCCTGGCCGGTCAACCTGGTCCTGCTGGACCTGGCCCAGGACCCGGTCGCCGACTGGCTGCTGGCGAAGGTGCGGCCCTTCTACCAGCGTTAGCCTCGGACAAGGCGGTCGTACGGCGAGGGGGCGTACGGCGAGGGGGCGTACGGCGCGGAGGTGGCCGCCTCGGGGAGGAATCGCGTAGATCCTGCGAAGGTATGGACCGCTTCCGGACTCCGTCACGGATACCGTCACGCATCGCGGGTACGTGTGCGGCGGACCGTCGGTCCCGTTCCGCCTACGCGGCGGGCGCATCCGGCGTCAAGTCGGTGCCGTGAGGGCCGCCTAAGCTGGTTTCATGACGGGGGAGTGCCGCGAAAGCGGTGCCGCCGCGCCGTACACCTTGGGGACTCCTGCCGTCGTGCGGGCCGGCGGAGGCCCCCGCGGGGGCGGACATGGTGGAACGAAGAGGGGCGGGACCCAGAGTGAGCGCGTCAGGCACCGCGGCGGCCGGGCAGGTCGAGCACATGCTGCGCCAGGTGACCCCAGGCCGCTACGACGCGTACGAGGCGCTCCTGCACGCCCTCGCCGACGGCGGCGTCTGGATGCTGCTCTGGCACGGCCAGGCCGGCTCCCCCGACGCCCAGTACGGGAACATGGAGGTCGACGGGCTGGGTTACGCCCCCTGCGTCACCTCCGGGCAGGAGCTCGCCGCCAGTGGCTGGACCCGGGCGCACGAGATCGTCTCCGGCCGGGACATCGCCCGGATCCTCTATCCCGACCGGTGGGGGATCTGGCTCAATCCGCACGCCGCCGGCGGTGGCGTCGGCATCCCGTGGCTCGATCTGCGCCGTATCGCCACCGGCCTGGACCGGATGCCCGCCGGGCCGCTGCGGCTGTCCGAGCCGGCCATCCAGCTGCCGCAGTTCTACGCCCTGCTCACCCAGAACGCGCACCGCACGCCCGCCGTCCGCTCGTTGCGCCGCGCCTGGGTGCAGCCGTCGCTCGGCGCCCCGTACCTGGCGATCGGCCTCGACCTGTACGACACGAGCCCGGCGTCCGTCGACTCCGTGCGCTCGATGATGAGCCAGTCCGTCTCGGCGGTGCCGGACGGACTGCCCGTCTCCACCGTCGCGATGTCCGACGAGTACGACCCGGTCACGATGTGGCTGCGGGCCAACTCCCGGCCGTTCTACGACCGCGAGGCGCATGTCGCGCCCGCGCCCGCCGCCGCGCCCGCCCCGGGCTACGGCTACCCGCCGCCCGCGTCACACGCGTTCTGAGCCCGGGGCCGCGGGCGCCCGGAGCCGCCTCGCTCGGGCCCTCGCCCCGGTTCCTTGACCCCACCGGGGCCTTGGAGCGTCCCGCCCCTCGGCCCTCCGCCCCTCGGCGTCCGGCCTCTCGGCGTGCCGCCCTCGGGTTCGCTCCCCGATGTCCGCTCCCCGCGCCGGGGGGTTCCTGTCGCGCGATCCGGGCCCGTTCCGGCGTGGCGAGGACGCCGTTCCGGCCCCGCGGCCCCTCCACACGTACCGCTCCCGCAACGTACATTTTGAGCCGCGTCCCGACCCGCACACCGCACCCGTGCGCCGATGGTCCGGACCACATGCCTCGGGCACTCACGGCGGCGACGCGATGGCTGGGCGTCACGTAAAAGGCCGTCAGGCGCAGTAATTCGCCCCTTTTTCAGGCTCTCTGGATATATCTGCGCCGGATGTTTGATGTGGGGGAATAGTGGCCGGGTTGGTCCGCTGACGTGATTTCCACGTCCGCATAACGGTAATCCTCTGATCGCATCACGGTTGGGCAACCATTCCCCGTGAGGGCTGGCGGGTGATCGCGCCGTGGCAGAAGACTCCGTCAAGCAAGTTGTCCCGGCCTTGTGTGCGACGCGCTGACAGAACACAGTTCCCGCCGTGGTGGGGTCACTTGCTCCACACGGACAGCGAACGAGCCGCTACAGCGGCGGTCATGGGCCGGCCACCGTCGGCCGAGAGGGGTCTCCAGCGTAATGACGGCACCTATCGAGACCACCGGGTCGGCGGCCACGGCGCAGCCGGAAGCGGTCCTGGAGGGCGCCGGGAGCAAGCAGATCGAGGGCCGCTCGCTCGGCCGGATCGCGTGGACGCGGTTCAAGCGGGACAAGGTCGCCATGGCCGGCGGCGTGGTCGTGGTCCTGCTGATTCTCGTCGCCGCGCTCTCCAAGCCGATCCAGGCGGTCTTCGGGCTCGACCCCAACGCCTTCAACCAAGATCTGGTCGATCCCACCCTCCTGGCCCCCAAGGGCAGCTTCGGCGGCATGAGCTGGGACCACCCGCTCGGCGTCGAGCCGCAGACCGGCCGCGACATCCTGGCCCGCATCATCGAGGGCTCCTGGGTCTCGCTCGTGGTCGCCGCCGGCTCCACGCTGCTGTCGGTGGTGATCGGCGTGATCATGGGCGTCGTGGCCGGCTTCTACGGCGGCTGGGTGGACAGCGCGATCAGCCGGATGATGGACACCTTCCTGGCGTTCCCGCTCCTCCTCTTCGCGATCTCCATCTCGGCCTCCCTCCAGGGCAACGCGTTCGGCCTGGAGGGCCTGCCGCTGCGGATCGCCGTGCTGATCTTCGTCATCGGCTTCTTCAACTGGCCGTACATGGGGCGGATCGTGCGGGCGCAGACGATGAGCCTGCGGGAGCGGGAGTTCGTGGAGGCGGCCAGGTCGCTGGGCGCGCGCGGCCCGTTCATCCTCTTCCGCGAGCTGCTGCCCAACCTGATCGCGCCGATCCTCGTCTACTCGACGCTGCTGATCCCCACCAACATCCTCTTCGAGGCGTCCCTGAGCTTCCTCGGCGTCGGCATCGCGCCGCCGCAGGCGTCCTGGGGCGGCATGCTCTCCACCGCGGTGGACCTGTACCAGGTCGACCCGATGTTCATGATCATCCCCGGCATGGCGATCTTCATCACCGTGCTGGCCTTCAATCTGCTGGGGGACGGGCTGCGTGACGCGCTCGACCCGCGTGGCAAGTAATCGCGGCCCTGCCGCAACCGGTCAACCGAGGGGGCTTTCCTCAGAGATGAACAACAGAAAGACGGCATCGGCCATCGCCGTGACGCTCGCGTTGGCCCTGGGTGCCACCGCCTGCGGGAGCAGCGACAAGGACAGTGACGGCAAGGGTGGCGGCTCCGCCAAGGCCGACGCCGGGCTGACCGGCATCGTCAACGCGTCGGACAAGAAGGGGGGCACGGTCACCTACGAGCACTCCAGTGGCCCCGACTCCCTGGACCCGGGCAACACGTACTACGGCTGGGTGCAGAACTTCTCCCGGCTCTACGCGCGTTCCCTGGTCACCTTCAAGCCCGCCGCGGGCAAGGAGGGCCTGCAGGTCGTCCCCGACCTCGCGACCTCGCTCGGCAAGGCCAGCCCCGACGCCAAGACCTGGACGTACACGATCCGCAAGGGCGTGAAGTTCGAGGACGGCACGGAGATCACGGCGAAGGACGTCAAGTACGCCGTCGAGCGCTCCAACTTCGCGCCCGAGGCCCTGTCCAACGGCCCCACGTACTTCAAGGCCTACCTGGAGGGTGGCGACAAGTACAAGGGTCCGTACAAGGACAAGTCCGAGGCGGGCATCAAGTCCATCGAGACCCCGGACGACTACACGATCGTCTTCAAGCTGGCCAAGCCGTTCGCGGACATGGACTACCTCGCGGCCTTCTCGCAGACGGCCCCGGTGCCGCGGAAGTCCGACAAGGGCGCCGAGTACGTCCAGAAGATCGTCTCCTCGGGCCCGTACAAGTTCGACTCGTACAGCGAGAGCCGGGGCGCGACGCTGTCGCGCAACCCGCAGTGGGACCCGAAGTCGGACCCGATCCGCAAGGCGCTGCCCGACAAGATCGAGCTGAAGTTCAACGTCAACGCCACCACGGTCGACGAGCACCTGCTGGCCGACACGAGCACGGCGGACATCGCGGGCACCGGCCTCCAGTCGAAGACCCAGCCGAAGGTTCTCGTCAAGCCCGCCGAGAAGGCCAAGACGGACAACCCGTACGCGGGTGCCACGCAGTACCTGGCGCTGAACGTCAACGTCGAGCCCTTCAACAACGCCGACTGCCGCAAGGCCGTGCAGTACGCCGCGGACAAGGCCGGCATGGTCAACGCCATCGGCGGCGAGGTCAAGGGCGAGGTGGCCACCACGCTGATCCCGCCGTCCGTGAGCGGGTACACGAAGTTCGACACGTACCCGTCCGCGGGTGGCAAGGGCGACGCGGCCAAGGCCAAGGAGCACCTGACCAAGTGCGGTAAGCCGAACGGCTTCAAGACCGTGCTGACCGCGCGCTCCGACCGTCCCGACGAGGTCACCGCCGCCACCCAGCTCCAGGAGAGCCTGAAGAAGGTCGGCATCACCGCCGAGATCAAGACCTTCCCGGCGGACAAGTACTTCACCGACTTCGCGGGCTCGCCCAAGTGGGTGCACGACAACAAGGCCGGCATGATGATGATGGCCTGGGGCGCCGACTGGCCGTCGGGCTTCGGCTACCTCGACCAGATCGTCAACGGTTCGGCGATCAAGCCCTCGGGTGGCACCAACCTGATGGAGCTGGACGACCCGAAGATCAACAAGGCGCTTCAGGACGGCATCGGCACCATCGACGACGCTCAGCGCCAGGCCAAGTGGGGCGAGGTCGACAAGCTGGTCGCCGAGAACGCGTCCGTCGTGCCGCTCTTCTACAAGAAGAACCTGCTCTACCGTCCCGAGTCCGCCACCAATGTGACGGTCGCCGAGGCGTACCTGGGCATGTACGACTACGTGCTGATGGGCTCGGCCAAGTAAGGGCCGGCTCGGCCGGGCAACGGCCGTTCCGTCATCCGTACTTCTCGTAACACGCACCTGTACATCAATCAGCACCCCCCGAAAGGCAGGTGAAGGTGTCGGGTCGTGCGGGCGTATCCCGCCCGCACGACCCGACACCGCACGGCTGTGGCTGCGTACATCATCCGACGCGTCTTCGCCGCGGTGTTGCTGCTGCTGGTGGTCAGCGCAGTCACGTTCGCGATCTTCTTCCTGGTCCCCCGCCTCGGCGGGCAGACCATCGACTCGCTGGCCGCCCAGTACGTGGGCAAGGGCGCCGATCCCGACGCCATCGCCGCGATCAAGAAGAACCTGGGGCTCGACCAGCCCGTCTACCTCCAGTACTGGCACTTCGTCAAGGGCATCGTGGTGGGCGCCGAGTACAACTTCGGCCCCAACCCCTCGGTGTGCCACGCACCGTGCTTCGGCTACTCGTTCAAGACGCACGTCGAGGTCTGGCCGGAGATCCTCCAGCGCGTTCCGGTCACGCTCTCGCTGGCCGTCGGCGCGGCGGTCATCTGGGTCCTGTCCGGTGTCGCCATCGGCGTGCTCTCCGCGCTGAAGCGGGGAACGATCCTCGACCGCATCGCCATGGCCGTCGCCCTGGCCGGCGTCTCGCTGCCGATGTTCTTCACCGGTCTGGTCTCGCTGGCCCTGTTCGGCTACCACTGGACGATCTGGCAGAACCTGGAGTTCGTCCCGTTCACCGAGAACCCCGGTGAGTGGGCCTGGAACCTGATCCTCCCCTGGTGCACGCTCGCCTTCCTGTACTCCGCGCTCTACGCCCGGCTCACCCGGGCCGGGATGCTGGAGACGATGGGCGAGGACTACATCAGAACCGCGCGGGCGAAGGGCCTTCGGGAGCGTCAGGTGGTCGTCAAGCACGGCCTGCGCGCCGCGCTCACGCCTCTCGTCACCATCTTCGGCATGGACTTCGCGCTGCTGCTGGGCGGCGCGGTCATCACCGAGACGGTCTTCTCCTTCCAGGGCATGGGGCAGTACGCCATCACAGGAGTGAAGAGCAGCGACCTGCCCATCGTCATGGGCGTGACCCTGGTCGCCGCCTTCTTCATCGTTGTCTGCAATCTGCTGGTGGACCTCGTGTACGCCGCGATCGACCCCCGGGTGAGGCTCTCATGAGCAACGTGCGCAAGACGGACACGGACACCGGCAAGGGAACGGACACCGGTACGGGCGCGGCCTCGGGTTCGGAGACGGCCGCCGCGAAGCCCGCGGGCGCCCCCGCCGACGCGTTCCTGTCCGTACGGGACCTGCGTATCCACTTCGACACCGACGACGGCCTAGTCAAGTCCGTCGACGGCGTCAGCTTCGACCTCAAGGCCGGCCAGACCCTCGGCGTCGTCGGCGAGTCCGGCTCCGGCAAGTCCGTGACCTCCCTCGGGATCATGGGTCTGCACAACTCCCAGCGCGCCCGGATCTCCGGTCAGATCTGGCTGGACGGCGAGGACCTGGTCGAGGCCGGCCCGGACCGGGTGCGCGAGCTGCGCGGCCACAAGATGGCGATGATCTTCCAGGATCCGCTGTCGGCCCTGCACCCGTACTACAGCGTCGGCGCGCAGATCGTGGAGGCGTACCGCGTCCACAACGCCGTCGACAAGAAGACCGCGAAGAAGCGGGCGATCGAGATGCTCGACCGGGTCGGGATCCCCGAGCCGGCCCGGCGCTTTCACGACTACCCGCACCAGTTCTCCGGCGGCATGCGCCAGCGCGCGATGATCGCGATGGCGCTGGTGAACAACCCCGAACTGCTGATCGCCGACGAGCCGACGACCGCCCTGGACGTGACCGTCCAGGCGCAGATCCTCGACCTGATCCGGGACCTCCAGAAGGAGTTCCACTCGGCGGTCGTCATCATCACCCACGACCTGGGCGTCGTCGCCGAGATCGCGGACGAACTGCTGGTGATGTACGCGGGCCGGTGCATCGAGCGCGGCCCCGCGGAGAAGGTCTTCTACCAGCCCCAGCACCCCTACACCTGGGGCCTGCTGGGCTCGATGCCCCGGATCGACCGGGAGCAGACCGACCGGCTCGTCCCCGTCAAGGGCACCCCGCCCAGCCTGATCAACGTCCCGTCCGGCTGCGCCTTCCACCCGCGCTGCCCGTACGCCGACGTGCCCAAGGACAACATCACCCGCACCGAGCGTCCGGAGCTGCGGCTGGTCACGGACGGACACCACTCCGCGTGCCACATGTCGCCCGCGGAGCGGGAACGGATCTGGACCGAAGAGATTGCGCCGAAGCTGTGACTGAGCCGAAGAAGACGATTCCGCAGCAGGGGGACCGGGGCGGCGACCAGAACGGTGCCCGGGGCAGCGGCCGGGACACGGCCGAACCGCTGCTCAAGGTCACCGGTCTGGTCAAGCACTTCCCGATCACCAAGGGCGTCCTCAAGCGCAAGGTGGGGGCGGTCCAGGCGGTCGACGGGCTCAGCTTCGACGTACGCCCCGGGGAGACGCTGGGCGTCGTGGGCGAGTCGGGCTGCGGCAAGTCGACCATGGGCCGGCTGATCACCCGGCTGCTCGAACCGACCGGCGGCAAGGTCGAGTTCGAGGGCCGGGACATCACGCACCTGTCCGCGGGAGCGATGCGGCCCATGCGCCGCGACGTCCAGATGATCTTCCAGGACCCGTACGGTTCGCTGAACCCGCGCCACACCATCGGCGGGATCGTCGGCACCCCCTTCAAGCTCCAGGGCATCGAGCCCGAGGGCGGGGTGAAGAAGGAGGTCCAGCGGCTGCTGGAGCTGGTGGGCCTGAGCCCGGAGCACTACAACCGCTACCCGCACGAGTTCTCCGGCGGCCAGCGCCAGCGCATCGGCATCGCCCGCGCCCTGGCGCTCAACCCGAAGCTGGTGGTCGCGGACGAGCCGGTCTCGGCGCTGGACGTGTCGATCCAGGCGCAGGTCGTGAACCTGCTGGACGACCTCCAGGACGAGCTGGGCCTGACGTACGTGATCATCGCGCACGACCTCTCGGTCATCCGGCACGTCTCGGACCGGATCGCGGTGATGTACCTCGGCAAGATCGTCGAACTGGCGGACCGCACCTCGCTGTACGAGTCGCCCAAGCACCCGTACACGAAGGCGCTGCTGTCGGCCGTGCCGGTGCCGGACCCGAGCCGGCGCGGGGGCAAGAGCGACCGGATCCTGCTCAAGGGTGACGTGCCGTCGCCGATCTCGCCACCGAGCGGCTGCCGGTTCCACACCCGGTGCTGGAAGGCGACGGAGGTCTGCCGGACGACCGAGCCGCCGCTGATCCAGCTGGCACCGGGCCACCAGGCGGCCTGCCACCACCCGGAGAACGCGCCCGACCAGGCGCCCGGGGCGGGCGGCGCGGGCGCGCGGGAGACGGTGGAACTGGCGGAGGCCAAGGGGTCCACGAAGGCCGAGGGGGCCAAGGAGACCACGGAGGCCAAGGCTTCCAAGGAGACCGAGGCGTCCAACGGCGGGAGTGGCGGCGAGTAGGCGCTCCACAGCACGACGGGCCCGCGGGTCCGGTGTCCACACACCGGACCCGCGGGCCCTCGCCGTATGCGTCACACGGTGTTCACCAACCTAAGCTACCGCTCAGTAAAGCCGTGTTGTAGCGTGTTCCGCCATGGCACAGGCATCAAAAGCCCCGACATCGGTCACCCGCGCACCGGTCGGTGACGGTGAGTTCGACCGGAGCACGGTCGTCACCCGCCGTGAGACCGTGGAGAACGCGGCGGGAGAGAACACGGCGGGGGAAGGCGTGTACGACGCGGACCTTTCGCCGGACTGGACGGTGGCGAACGTCCTGAACGGCGGTTACCTGCTGGCCGTCCTGGGGCGCGCGCTGGCGGACGCGCTGCCGCACCCCGACCCGTTCGCGCTCTCGGCGCACTACCTGTCGCCGTCCGTACCGGGGCCCGCCGTCATACGGACGCAGACGGTCCGTGCCGGGCGCACACTCGCCACCGGCCAGGCGTCGCTGTTCCAGACGGGCGAGGACGGCCGGGAGGTCGAGCGGATCCGGGTGCTCGGCTCGTACGGGGATCTGGCCGCCCTGCCCGACGACGTACGGACCTCGGCGACCCCGCCCGTGATGCCGCCGTCGGAGCGGTGTGTCTCACCCGACGACGGTCCACGACTGCCCGGCGACTTCGCGTTGATCGACCGGCTCGCGCTGCGGCTCGACCCGGCCACCGTCGGCTGGGCGCTCGGCGAGCCGTCGGGCCGGGGGGAGGTACGGGCCTGGTTCGACTTCGCGGACGGGCGCGCCCCGGACCCGGTCTCGCTGCTGCTCACGGTGGACGCGCTGCCGCCGACCGCGTTCGACCTCGGCCTGCTGGGCTGGGCCCCCACGGTCGAGCTGACCGCGCACATCCGCTGCCGTCCGGCGCCCGGCCCGCTCCGGGTGGCGATCACGACGCGCAACCTCGCGGGTGGCTTCCTGGAGGAGGACGCGGAGGTCTGGGACAGCGCGGACCGGCTGGTGTGCCAGTCCCGCCAGTTGGCGCGGGCGCCGCGCGCCTGAGCCGACGGAGCGCCGAGGGCGGCGGCCGGGGCTGGGCGGCGAGGGCGGCGGCCGGGGGCCGGGCGGCGAGACCCGGGCGGGGCGGTCCTGGCGGGCCCGGCCGGAGGTTCCGAGGTCCCGACGGGCGGTGGCGAGGCCCGGGCGGGTCCGGCCACGGGCTCCGGAGGGCCCCGGTCCGCGCGGGCCCGGCGAGTCCGGCGCGGGGGCCGGGCGGCCCCGGCCCGGGGTCCCGGCCACCGGCGGCGTCACCGTGCGCGTACGGCTCGTAGAATCGGGATCACCATGGCTTACCTCGACCACGCAGCGACCACTCCGATGCTGCCGGAGGCGATCGAGGCGATGACCGCCCAGTTCGCCCGCGCCGGCAACGCGTCCTCGCTCCACGCCGCCGGGCGCCGGGCCCGCCGCACCGTCGAGGAGGCCCGCGAAACGCTCGCGGCGGCTCTCGGCGCTCGGCCCAGCGAGGTGGTCTTCACCTCCGGCGGTACGGAGGCCGACAACCTCGCGGTGAAGGGCCTGTACTGGTCGCGCCGCGCCGCCGACCCCGCCAGGACACGGGTGCTGGCCAGCCCCGTCGAGCACCACGCCGTCCTCGACGCCGTCGACTGGCTCGGCGAGCACGAGGGCGCGACCGTCGAGTACCTGCCCGTGGACACGTACGGCAGGGTGCGGCCCGAGGCTCTGCGGGAGGCGATCGAGCGCGACCCGGACAGTGTCGCCCTCGCCACCGTCATGTGGGCCAACAACGAGATCGGCACCATCCTGCCCGTGCCCGAACTCGCAGCGGTGGCAGCCGAGTTCGGGGTGCCGACCCACTCGGACGCGGTCCAGGCGTTCGGCCAGACCGAGCTGGACTTCGGCACCTCGGGGCTCGCCGCCATGACCGTGTCGGGCCACAAGATCGGCGGGCCGTACGGCATCGGCGCGCTGCTGCTCGGCCGTGAGCACAGCCCCGTACCCGTACTGCACGGTGGCGGCCAGGAGCGGCATGTGCGCTCCGGGACCCTCGACGTCCCCGCGATCGCCGCCTTCGCCGTCGCGGGCGAACTCGCCGCACGGCGGCGCGCGGACTTCGCCCGGGACATCGGTGCGCTGCGGGACGAGCTGGTCGAGGCCGTCCGGGCCGCCGTGCCGGACGCGGTCCTCGGCGGCGACCCCGAGCACCGGCTGCCCGCCAACGCGCACTTCAGCTTCCCCGGCTGCGAGGGCGACTCCCTGCTGCTCCTGCTCGACGCGCAGGGCATCGAGTGCTCGACGGGCTCCGCCTGTACGGCCGGGGTCGCCCAGCCGAGCCATGTCCTGCTGGCGACCGGCAGCGACCCCGAACTGGCCAGGGGCACCCTGCGCTTCTCGCTCGGTCACACCACCACCAGGGCCGACATCGAGGCCGTGGCGAAGGTCATCGGCCCGGCGGTGGACCGCGCCAGGAGCGCCGGGCTGAGCTGAGTACGCGGGGCGACCTCCAAGGGCCCCTGAGCGCGGGCCGGGCGTGAACGGCCCCCCGGGCACGCGGTGCGCCGGTGCCCTGTGACGGCCGCCCGCATCCCGCCCGACGAGCCGTCCCCGGCGAGGCCCACGCGGCCGCGGCGCGGGGCCCATGGCGCCGCGGGCGGGCCTACGCCGCCCCGGGGGCCGTCGCGCCGTCCCGGGGGAGCCGCACCTCCCGTACGAGCTTCAGGTACCGGTCCCAGTCCCAGTGCGGCCCCGGGTCGGTGTGGTCCGTGCCCGGCACCTCCACATGGCCGACGATGTGCTCCCGGTCCACCGGTATCCCGTACCGCGCGCAGATCCCGGCCGTCAGCTCGGCCGAGGCGCGGTACATCGCGTCCGTGAAGGACTCCGGCCGGTCCACCCAGCCTTCGTGCTCGATGCCGATCGACCGCTCGTTGTACGGGCGGTTCCCCGCGTGGTACGCCACGTCCAGCTCGCGGATCATCTGCGCCACCTGGCCGCGCTTGCCGACCACGTAGTGCGTGGCGGCGCCGTGCGTGGGATTGCGGAAGACGCGCTGCGCCACCTCGTAGCTGCCCTGGACGACATGGACCACCACGCGGTCGATCGTGTAGTCCTCCGGGCGGTCCGCCCGACGGTAGTTGGCGCGCGAGGCCGCGACCCACTGGGCGCCCGCGTGGTCCAGCTCGCCCTCCTTGCGCGGCTTCTCCACGCCCGGCATCAGGTACCAGTACCGCTCCAGCTCGTCACGGGCCGCCACACCGCCGCCGACCACCGCGGCGGCGCCGCCGATCAGCACCGCCCGGCGCCCGATCCGCCGACGGCCGTCCGCGGGCGCACGCCGCCGGCCGCCCCGGCCGCCGCCACCCGAGCGGCTCCCGCCGGGGCCGCCGTCGCCCGGGCCGCCGGCGGTGCCCCCGCGGCCGTGACCACCGGCGAATCCGCCGTCGGCGCGGCCGTCGGCAGCGCTGTCGGGCCCGGCGGCGGGGCCGCCGGCAGCCGTCGCGCGGGTGGCCGGGTTCATCCCGGCGCGCTCGTCCACGTGCTCGTCCATATGGACGACAACGCATACTCACACGCATGTGGTTCCCTCCGGGCCGTACCCTGGTGGAGCTATGACTGAGAACTCCCAGCGCCCCCTCCGTGTCCTGGCCGCCATGTCCGGCGGCGTGGACTCCGCCGTCGCCGCCGCCCGCGCCGCCGAGGCGGGACACGACGTCACCGGAGTGCACCTGGCGCTCTCCGCGAACCCGCAGTCCTTCCGCACGGGCGCGCGGGGCTGCTGCACGATCGAGGACTCCCGCGACGCGCGCCGGGCGGCCGACGTCATCGGCATCCCCTTCTACGTGTGGGACCTCGCCGAGCGCTTCCGCGAGGACGTCGTCGAGGACTTCGTCGCGGAGTACGAGGCGGGCCGGACCCCGAATCCCTGCCTGCGCTGCAACGAGAAGATCAAGTTCGCCGCGCTCCTCGACAAGGCGCTCGCGCTCGGCTTCGACGCGGTGTGCACGGGCCACTACGCGACGATCGTCACCGGCCCGGACGGCGCCCGGGAGCTGCACCGCGCCAGCGACATGGCCAAGGACCAGTCGTACGTCCTCGGGGTGCTGGACGAGCGGCAGCTCGCGCACGCGATGTTCCCGCTCGGGGACACGCTCACCACCAAGGACGAGATCCGCGCGGAGGCGGAGCGGCGGGGCCTGGCCGTGGCGAAGAAGCCCGACAGCCACGACATCTGCTTCATCGCCGACGGCGACACCCAGGGCTTCCTGGCGAACCGGCTGGGGAAGGCCGAGGGCGACATCGTCGACGAGTCCGGTACGAAGGTGGGCAGCCACGACGGCGCGTACGGCTTCACCGTCGGCCAGCGCAAGGGCCTGCGCATCGGCCACCCGGCCGCCGACGGCAAGCCGCGTTACGTACTGGACATCTCGCCCGTCGACAACACGGTCACGGTCGGCCCGGCCGCCTCGCTGGACGTCACGGCGCTGACGGCCGTCAAGCCCCGCTGGTGCGGCACCGCCCCCACGGGCCCCGGCGCCTACACGGCCCAGCTGCGCGCCCACGGCGGTGAGACCGCGGTCACCGCGGAGCTGCGGGACGACACGCTCCACGTCCGCTTCGCGGAGCCGGTACGGGGAGTGGCCCCGGGCCAGGCGATCGTGCTGTACGACGCGACGCGCGTGGTCGGCTCGGCGACGATCGCGACGACGGAGCGGAGGACGCGGGCACAGGCACTGGCGGGGTGAGGCGGGGGCGCGGTGTGTGAACCCGCCCGAGCGGTATCAGGCGCCCCCGGCGAAGGGCGGGAGCCGGCGTGCGGGGGCGTCAGCCGAGTTCGAGGCTGGTGATGCCGTACAGCCCCGAGAGGTCCACGTCGGGCGTCTCCCCGGTGTACATCCGCGCGGCCTCGAAGCTCGGTGTCAGCCCCAGGCGCTCCGCGAGGCGCACGGCGGGCCGGTTGACGTCGGGCACGTCGATCGCCACGAGCGCGCCCGGCACGGCCGCGGCCAGCCCGCGCACCAGCGCCGCCGCCACGCCGGGGCCGGAGGCGTACAGCGGCCCGATCCGGGACGCCCCGCTGCAGGGCCGCACGGCGGCGAAGCCGTGCAGCGCGCCGTCCCGTACGGCCACCAGGCCGACACGGTCGGGCAGCCCGATCCACGAGGCGAGGAAGGCGTCGCGCCGCTCGGGGAAGAACCGCCGGTCGTACGCGGCGAGCTGGTCGAAGGGGACGGTACGGGCATCGGCCAACGCCACCCCGTCCGCGCCGTCGTGCCCGTCCGGGCTCGGCACACCCTCGTAACGGATGTTGTTCCACGCCCTGCGGAACCCGGACTTGCGGTAGTTCTCCTGCTGGTCCACGACGCCGTCGAGACCCACGTTCCGGCCCGCCAGCCGCGCCGTCGCCGCGCGCCACACCTGGATGCCGTAGCCCTGCCCCCGGACTTCGGGGCGGGTGATGTAGAACCCGATGAACCCGAAACCGCTCCCGTACCGCACGGCGGAGACGGAGGCGACGGCCTCGCCGTCCAGGCGCCCGAAGAGGAACCCCGAGGGATCGGTGGGGAAGAAGGCATGGCCATCGGTGAGGCCCGGATTCCAGCCCTCCTCGTCGGCCCAGGTGGTGAGCTGCCGGATGTGGTGAGCGTTGGCGGTCACGATGTCGAACGGCATGAACGGCCTCCGGAACGGGGGGAGTCTCGTAGCGTAGCCGGTGTGGGACACGCGGTGACGGTGAGAGGGCGCTCGCCCGGGAACCGGGGCCGCCCGTGACGTCCCGAGCGGCCCCGTCCGCCCTCCGGGCGCCCGGTACTCACGGGTGTCCACCGGGCAGGGCCTCTCGGGACCGGTCTTCTTGGGCCCGGCCCCCTCGGGACCGGGCTCCCGGCACCGGCCCTACTCCACCGTGTCCCTGGCGTCCGGCGCCACCGGCCGTCCTCGCCGCGCCCGGCCCCCGGCCCGGATCAGCAGTGGTGCGGCGACGGCGGCCAGTATGACCACCACCAGCACCGGCACGGAGTCGAACGTCTCGACGACCGAAACGGCGATGTCCCGTCCCGGTGAGCCGGACAGGCAGAGGGGGACGGTCCGGTTCTCCTCGGCCGCGCAGCCGAGCCGTACCCCCTGGAGCCGCGCGGCCCACGTCCACAGCAGGGCGAACAGCCAGCCGCCCACCACGGACACCGCCGGTACCGCAAGGGTCAGGAACGCCGGCATACGGGTCGCGGCCGGATCGGTGCGGTGGTGGAGCGCGCCGAGCGCGGTGGTCCAGGCGCAGAGCAGCAGCAGACCGCAGAACAGGCCCGCCAACAGCAGCGGGTCCAGCGGATACCCCGACTCGCTGAAGCCGGACACCTGTGTGAACAGAGCCAGATGACTGCCCCCGGCCACGCCCGCGGTCAGCACACCGGCGGTCGCCACGAGCCGTCCCGGGCCGGTGCGCCCGCCGTACCAGTGATGCCGCCACAGGGCGAAGGCCAGAAAGAGCGTCAGCGGCAGCCCGACGACCACCCCGGTCACCAGCGTGGTGGCCGGTTTCCCCGCGTCGTCCGCGGCGCGCCGGAGCATGTCCTGGAGGGTCTCGAAGAGCACCCCGGCGACCGTCGCCCCGAGAAACAGCCGGCCGGGCGACGACGCCAGGATCCGACCCGGTGCCAGCGCCACACCGAGCCGGTCCGCGCCGAGGGGATGATGCCGCAGCCAGGCCCCGAGCCTGGCGGTGCTCTGTCCGGCCACACCGTCCCGCACCGCGGCGATCAGCGCCTCGCGGTCCGCCGCACCGCCCCGCAGATCGGCCTCGTGCTCGCGCAGCCGCAGGAACGCGCGGGCGATCAGCTCGCCGAGCAGGGTGAGCAGGACGACGCGTGAGACGGCGGCCAGCAGGTCGGACGCGGTGGCGCCGTTGCCGTGGCCGAGGTCGAGGATCACGGCGAAGAGGACGAAGGCGCCGGCGTACATGTTCGACCAACGCAGCACGGTCACCAGGAAGTGCAGCCACAGGTCCCGCGCCTGGAGATGCGCGAGTTCGTGCCGGACCACCACGTCGAACACCCGGCGCGCGGACCCGCCCTTGTCGTGCATCGCCAGCAGTTCGGGGCCGAGGACCAGATGGGGCCGGCCGGGCGGCCCCGCGACGTGGGCGCCCGCCCGCAGCCGCTGTCCCACCAGCAGCGTGGGCGACGCGGGCAGCGCGGCGGCGGCGACCAGCGCGCGTACGGTCTCCGCCGCGCCCCGGAAAGGGCTCGTCTCCAACGGCACGTGCCGCCGGATCCGCAGCCGGGAGGCGAACGCGAATCCCGCGACGCCGGGTACCAGCACCTGGAAGAGGCCGGTGAGCGTGCCGGTGAACACGGCTCCGGCGTCCTTCGGACAGGAAAGGACCGGACCGCTCGGCGCGTAGGAGGCCCGTGAGCAGTCCACCGGGGCCTGTAACTCGGCCAGCCAGCGGGCGAAGAAGAAGTCGCCTGCCAGCACGCTCGCCGCGAGCAGCAGGAAGAGGAGAGTGAGGTCGGAGGGGAAGGCGCGGACGTCGATCTGCCCGTTCGTGTCGTGGCGCGTCACCGAGGTGGCTCCGGTACCGCCTCGGGGCCGGGGTCCGGCGCGTTCCGGCCGGCGCGCTCCGTGCGCGTGTGGTCCCTGTTCTCCCGGCTCTCCCCGCTCTCGTCTCTTTCCTCGTTCTCCTCGCGCAGCAGGGCCAGTTCTCCCACCACGGCGTCGGCGAGCACCGCGGCCCGGTCCGGGCCCACGCCCAGGGCCTCGGCCTTGGCCCGTACGGAGTCGCGTACGGCGCCGAGCCGGCCGGGGGCCAGCTCCGCCACGGGGACACTGACCGCGGCGCCGCCGGTCCGGGGTTCGCGCCGGAACCGGTCCAGGAGGGAGCCGGTGAGCCGGGCGCCCTGGTTGGCCAGCTCCGCGGCGGCCCCCTGCGCGAGCGCCCCGAGAGCCCATCCGGTGACCACCACGACGGTCGGTGTGAGTGCCCCGGCCAGGTCGAGCCCCGAC
Source organism: Streptomyces sp. NRRL F-5135 (assembly GCF_000719775.1). Classification (GTDB taxonomy): domain Bacteria; phylum Actinomycetota; class Actinomycetes; order Streptomycetales; family Streptomycetaceae; genus Streptomyces; species Streptomyces hebeiensis. The sequence continues at coordinate 180,837 of NZ_JOHR01000010.1, forward strand.
GCCAGCGGGGGCCCGCCGCGCCCCCGGCCACGCGCCGCCCGGCCGCCGAACGACGGATCGTCCAGATACGGCTGGGCGATCAGCTCGAACGAGGCCGTCTCGTCGGGGGCGAGCCGCTCCACGACACCGCGGGCGAGTTGAGCGTGTGAGATGGCGACGGCTGCGTCACGCATCGGCGACTCCTCGGGGTACGGATGGCCGGTCGCCACGGTGGGGGCGACACGGGTACGTTCCGGAGCGTATCGCCGAGGAGCTGTCCGTAACCGGCGGTTCGTGGCATGCGCTCCGTAGGGCGAAGCCCGGATCAGGAGTGGAGCGTGGCGTCGGCCAGCGCGACGACGAGTCTGTCGCTTTCGCCGCACTCGCCGGTGGAGGTGATCCGGAGTCTGACGACACCCGTCACGTCCACGGTCACGGCGTGCGGCCGGTTGATCTCCGCGCCCACAGTCTTCCGGTCCATGCCGTCGCCCTGGATCGTCACCTTGATCAGTTCGGCCACACCGTTGTCGTCCAGTCCGACGGTGAACGTGAGTGACGTGTACCGCTCGTTGACGCTGTAGTCGATGGGGGCTCCGGAGCAGGGCAGGGCCAGGACCATGGCACTCTCGTAGGACTTGGACCCCATGGTCACCGACCGGAGGGTGAACGAGTCGGCGCCTCTCACCGGCGAGAGGTCGGTCAGCGGCACCGAGCCCGAGGGCAGCGGCGCCGGAGCAGGCGGCTTCGCCGTGCCGTCGTTGTCGGAGCCGGACGCGGGCGGGGCGGGCGCTGTCACCGTGACCGTCGCTGTCGCTGTCGCGGTTGCCGTTGTGGCGGGCGTCGCGGTCTGCGCGGTGGGCGAGTCGACCACCGCCGGCAGGCCGAAGAAACCGAGCAGCACACCGGCCACGGCCGCCAAGGAGGAGATCAGCGCCGCGACGTCACCCAGCTTGCGGCCGGGGGGCGGCGGTGCCGGATCCGGCATCGGTGCCGGGGGAACCGGCGGGACCGGCGCGGGGCCGGTCGAGGGGGCGGGGGGATCCACGGGAACCGGCGGTATCCCACTCGGTGGTAATGCCTCGCTCACGTTCTGCCCCCTTCAGACGCGGTCGGATCGCTCCATATTGAACCCGATCGCACCCAGGAGAAACAGGGCATCACAGGCACATGGGGCCCGGGACGGCTCGCCGAGGCGGAGTGCTCGGAGTGCTTTCCTCGGAGGGAGTGCCACTGTCGGGTCCACTCGGGGGCCCGTATTCGGCGGTCCGCCGAGAGCTCAGGCCGACGGGCGAGCGAATGCCTCGGACTTGAGCCCCCGCACCAACGCGCGGAACGCGGTGCTGGGGGTGGTCACGGTCCGATCCGGCCGGGTGCTGTCGCGTAGTGCCACGCGGCCGGTGCCGCTGAGCGCGACCTCGAGGCAGTTGTTGCCGCCGTCACCTGAGAAGGACGACTTCACCCAGCACAACTCCGCCTCGAACGACATGCCTTACAACTCCTTGGCAATGGAGTGGATGAGGTCTCTCGTCTCAGTCTGAGTCAATGCCGTCTGCTCGGCCAAGTCCAGGCGGGTGCGGAAGTTGGCTAGCTGGGTCGGGGAGTCGATGAACACCGGCCCCGTGGGCGCGTCCATCTGGACCGTGTCCAGGTGCGGGTTGGCCGCTTCCATGTACAGGAGTGAGGTGTCGAGGAGGGCGAACCCTCCTGCCGCGAAGGGAATCACTCGCAATGTGACGTTGGGGCGTTCGCACGCGTCCAACAGGTGGAGCAGTTGCCTGTGGGCGATCTCCCGGCTGCCGAGTTGCATCCGCAGCGCGGCTTCGTGGATGACACCGGTGTAGGGCGTGGCGTTCTCGCCGCAGACCACCGACTGCCTCGCCATTCGATGCGCCACACGAAGCTCCACCTCAAGACGGGGCAGCGGCGGCACAGGAAGTTCGAACGCGGCTCGTGCGTGATCCTCGGTCTGGAAGAGGCCGGGCAGATGGGCGGTTTGTGCCGTCCGTAGTCGCACCGCGTCGTGTTCGAGTTCGGAGATGTCGAGAAAGCCCGGCGGGATCTTGCCTCGGTACTCGTCCCACCAGCCGCTTTTGCGCCCGCCGGTCATGGCCGCCAGGCAATTGATCAGCTCCGGGTCGTCGCACTCGTAGATGCTGGCCAGCCGGCGCAGCCGATCCTCGCTGACGCCGAAGCGTCCGGCTTCGATGTTGGAGATCATCGTGCGGTCCGAGCCCAGTAGTTCGGCCGCCGCCGGCCCGGACATGCCCGCCGCCTCGCGGAGTCTGCGAAGTTCCGCCCCGAATCGGCGCTGACGGATGGTCGGGGTCTGTCGGGGTGCCATGTGTTCCTCTCCTCGTTCGCACACAGTCTGATGAGGAGTCCGCTGCGCAGGTCACCATAAGCAGGATTAAAACCCGTTTGAGTGAAGCGGGTAGCACGAGTTATAGATTCTGCCCTACTGTCAGCGGCGGACCGCTCACAGTACGTCAGCGGAAACCCGGCGAACGCGCCTGCCCACCCGGAACAGCAAGGCGCACACCCGCGCTCCGCCAAGCCTGCGACGCCGACACACGTGTGCCGCGTCCGTCCGTCTCATGTCAAGAACTCGCGCCCCAGGAGGTGCATCGTGTGCACGAATCGACACGAGAAACCCGCCCCCGGCACTGACCCCGAACCGTCGCCCGCCCCGGACGGCGGCGGTGACCCCGCCTCGCGATCGCTTACGGAACCGGCCCCGGGGCCGCACCCCGTTCCCATCCCCTTCGCTGAGCCCTGGCAGTACGAACTCCGGTTCCCGTGCGACCCTCGTGCGCCCCGTGTCGCCCGCACCACACTGAGGGCCGTGCTCACCGCCCATGGCCTGGCCGAACTCGCCTACCGCGCCGAGTTACTGGCGTCGGAGCTGACCACCAACTCCGTCCGTCATACGAAGGGCCCCGCGTCCGTCCGGCTGCACTGGCTGTTCCCCGTACTCCGCGTCAGTGTCTGGGACATGGGTCCCGATTTGCCCGAGCTTCGCCGCCCGCACGCGGAGGCAGACGGCGGCCGAGGGCTGGCGATCCTCGATCTCGTCGCGGATCGGTGGGGCGGGTGCACCATAAGGGAAGGACCATACGGCCCTGGCGGTAAGACCATCTGGTTCGAACTCGCGCTCACCGCGGATCCTCCGCCTCCACTCGGCGACGGGCCTGAGCTTGCTGCCGGCCTTGCCGGTGTCGCCGGTCCTCACACCTGTCCCCGTCATACGCCTGACATCGGTCCGGGTGGCGGAGCGGCACTCGTCGCCTGAACCGTGGACCGGTTGTCATCTCCTGGCCCGCCTCGTGGCTACCGCTCCCGGCTGCCGCCGCGTGGCCGTCGTCCGTCCTCCGCCGCACCCAACCCGCCCAGCTCGTCCCAAGGTAATCCGCGTCAGGAACGTACCGCCACGCCGACTGCCGCAGTACCAGATCAGCCACACCCGGTCGCCCTTGGCGGCGGTGGCGCAGCCCTTCAAGGGCGCGTCAGGAAGGCGACCTTCCGGTCACCAGATCGCTCCACCTTCGGTGCTCCAGCCGACGAGCCCGGCTGCCGGCTCCGGATGCCCTCCGTAGATGCCTTCATCCCCGTAAGCCGTCCAGATTGATCCGCCGTGATCGGTCACCAGAGAAGGGATGTCATCGCCGATGCAGAAGGTGGCCTCCTGCTCGCCGCTCTTCAGAGGCAACACCACAGCGTTCGGCTTCCACGAGCCCGTGTCCTCCTTGCCCGCGCGACCGCTTGCAATGAGGAGTCGGGAGTCCGGGAGAAGGGCGATGCGACTGGGCCGGACCTGTACGTCCTCGATCAGTCGTCGTTGAACTGACCCGTCAGCCTGGCGAATCACCAGTACTCCATCGGCCTCGGCTGACCGGAGTCTGATGCGCGGATGCTCCCGCTGCCCCTATCGGGCGGCGGGAGCATCCCTGTGTCCGTCAGGAGACGTTGCCGCGAACGCCGTCGCTGAACAGGCCGTCGGTGTAGGTCACATACTTCGGGGTGAAATCGCCCTTGCCGGTGACGGTGCCGGTCAGGTTCTCGCCAGGCGCCAGGTCGACAGTGTCGATCTGGTTCTCGTCGGCGCCCAGTTCAGCAGTGTGTTTGCTGCCGTTGGTGTCGGTGATGGAGAAGTACAGCGGGTTGACGCTGATCTCCTTCTCACTGTCGTTGGTGATGGTGACCTGCACGCTGGTGAAGTTGGTGCCGTCGGCGATGATGCTCGCCTTGAACGCCGTCTTCTTGGCTGTGATCTTGACCGGGGCGTCCTCGGCCGGTTCTTCCTTCGGTTCGTCGGCCTTGCCGTCATCGGCCTTGTCGTCGGCCTTGTCAGGTTTCGACGGCTGAGTGGCCGCGGGATCGCTGTTGCCGGAGGCCGAGGAGGCGTCGTCGCCGCCTCCGCCGACGAGCGCGGCGAGGATACCGATGAGGAGGAACAGGCCGACAATGCCGAGGCAGCTGAAACCGATGATTTTGCCGGCGCCCACCTTCTTCGGGGCAGGTGGCTGCTGGCCCCAATTGGGCTGATGCGGCTGTTGGTACGACATGAGTCCCCCCGAGTGGTTTGTGGACGATGACCCTAACGAGGGAGTCGTGCGGTACGTGACGGGTGTGCGCGGGTAGTAATCATGTTGTGACTAAAACGTGGAGGTGTAATGGTTCTGCCGGTTGCGGCGGGGGATGGGCAGGTGTCTGCTTCGCCTCCAGACTCGGAGGCGCGTTCCCACGACCTACGCCTCACGCCGCGAAGAAATCCTCCAGCACCGGCGCCAGCACCTGCGGGGCCACCTCGTGCGTCTGGCCCGTCAGGGTGCGGTGACGGCCACGCGGGAGTGCCTCCGCCACCGCCTTCGCCGCCGAACGCAGGGGCGCGGGGCTGCATCCGCCCTCGGTGACCATCGCCCTGGTACGAGTCACCCGTAACCGTTCCGTGGGGACCAGACCCGTCCCCATCACCGCGTCGTCGTACGCGAGGGTGTGTGCCAGGGCCGTCATGGCGTGCCACACCGGCGCCTGCCGCATCACGGCGATCGTTTCGGGCGGGGTGCCCGCCCGGGACAGGAACAGTTCGACCGCGTCCCCCCTGCGGCCCGCCGCCAGCAACGCGGTCAGGCGCTCCCTGTACGCCCCGGCCGCCCCCAGGTCCGCGGCGTCGGACCCGTACGGCGGTTCGTACACCGCGAGCTGGCTGATCGGGAGGCCCGCGGCCGCCGCCTCCAGGGCCAGGGCCGCGCCCGACGAGACGCCGCACACCGACGCCGTGCCGCCCGCCTCGGCGATCAGCGCCGCCAGGTCCTCGATCTCCCGCTCCACCGCGTACGGCGCGGTGTCACCGCTGGCGCCGCGCCCGCGCCGGTCGTACGTGATGACGTCGAAGCGCCGGTCGAGCAGCCCGGCCAGGGTGGCCGACGACTCGGCGGTGCTGAACGCACCGCCCACCACGATCACCGGGCGGCCACGGCCCGACCGCCGGTAGGCGATCCGCGTGCCGTCCCGTGATGTCACCTTCGACTTCGACGCCTTCGACTCCGACCGCACCGCGCACATGTTGTCCATACAGAGACGGACCGGCGCGGGCGCCTCAACTCATCGCTCCGGCGGGGAAGTTTTCCGGATCGCCGTGGCGTCACACGAACGTCGTCGCTGTCAGTCGTCGACGACCTCCGTGTCGTAGAAGCAGAAGTGCCCCTTGATCCCGGCGACTTCCGTCTTGGGCTCGGTGTAGGCCCACACGAGATCCGGGGCGTCGGGCAGCGACCAGTAGGAGGCGTCGCCCTTGAAGGGGCAGTGGGTGCTCGTGTCGGAGGGGATCAGCAGCTCGGTACGTACGTCCTCGGGCGGGAGGTAGTAGCGCACGGGGCAGCCCGTCTCGCGCAGCAGCAGCGGTCCGCGGCTGTCCGCCAGCACCTGGCCGTCGCGTACGACGCGTACGTGCTCGGTGCCCTGCTCGACCGTGATGCGGTGTCCTTCGGTCATCGTCGCTCGTCCCTTTCCGGTTTCAGGGGGGAGGTGGGGTGGCTCTCGGGCCCTGTCTCCCGGGCCACGGGCCCACACTCTTCAGCACCGGCGGGCCGTGTCCTCTTCCCGGGACGCGGCCACACCTACCGAACGTACCGCCACACGCCGACAGGCCGCCCCGCAGTCGCCCGCTGTCCCGCGCCCGCCCGATGCGTACCGTTGCCCCATGAATATCTGCGTCTTCCTCTCCGCCGCCGACCTCGACGAGCGCTACACCCGCCCCGCCCGCGAATTCGCCGAGCTCATCGGCAAGGGCGGCCACACCCTCGTCTGGGGCGGCTCCGACAGCGGCCTGATGAAGGTCGTCGCCGACGGGGTCCAGAAGGCCGGCGGGCGGCTGGTCGGGGTGTCGGTGGACTTCCTCCGGGACGTGGCGCGGCCGGACGCCGACGAGATGCTGGTCGCCAAGGACCTCGCCGAGCGCAAGGCGCTGCTGCTCTCCCGGGCCGACGCCGTCGTGGTCATGGTCGGTGGCACGGGCACGCTGGACGAGGCCACCGAGATCCTGGAGCTGAAGAAGCACTCCCTGCACACCAAGCCCGTCGTCCTGCTCAACACGGCCGGTTTCTACGACGGGCTCAAGGAGCAGTTCCGGCGGATGGAGGAGGAGGGGTTCCTGCCGATGCCCCTCACAGACCTGGTCTTCTTCGCCGAGGACGGGGTCGGCGTCCTCGCCTACCTCGAAGAGTCGGTGGGTGTTCGGTGACCGCGCCGGGGTGATGCGACCATGACCGCATGGCTACCCCTACCCACCTCATCACCGGAGCCGGTTCGGGCATCGGCGCCGCCGTCGCGCGCCGGCTGCACGCGCGCGGCGACGGCCTGTTGCTGCTCGCGCGCGACGCCGGCCGCGCGAAGGAACTCGCCGCCGCCTTCCCCGGCGCCCGTACCCTCGTCGGCGACCTCGGCAACCCCGACCGGCTCTCCTGGGCCCTGTCCCACCAGTCGCTGCCCGACCGGCTCGATTCGGTCCTGCACATCGCGGGCGTGGTCGACCTGGGGGCGGTCGGGGAGCTGACCACCAGGACCTGGCGCGCCCAGCTCGACGTGAACCTGATCGCCCCGGCCGAGCTGACCCGGCTCGTCCTGCCGCAGTTGAGGGTTTCCCAGGGACAGGTGGTGTTCGTCAACTCCGGCGCCGGGCTGTACGCGCACTCCGGATGGAGCGCCTACGCGGCGTCCAAGCACGGCCTGAAGGCCCTGGCGGACGCGCTGCGCCAGGAGGAGAAGCCCAACGGCGTGCGCGTGACCTCCGTCTATCCCGGCCGTACGGCGAGCCCGATGCAGGCCAAGGTGCACCAGCAGGAGGGCAAGGAGTACGACGCGTCCCGGTGGATCGACCCGGAATCGGTGGCGACGGCCGTGCTCACGGCGCTCGATCTGCCGCGCGACGCGCAGATCGACGATCTGACCGTACGGCCGGGCCGATGAGCGGCGCCCGTACTCCGGCCGGCACCCGCGCCGGCTCCGCCGGAGCCCCCGAGACCTCCGTCGCCTCCGCAGCCTCCGCGGGTGGTCCCCTCACCGTGCCCTGGGGTTCCGCCACCGGCGTCGGCTCGATGCCGGGCGGCGACGCGCGCGAGAGCGCCAGGACCGTCACCGGGACCTTCGAGCGCTTCCCCTACCTGGCGGAACTGCCCGCGCGCGGCCCCGGCGCCGACATGATCGGGCGTACCGCGGGCCTCCTCGTCGAGGTCTACGCGCACGTCGAGCCCAGCGGCTGGCGGATCAGTGACCGGCCCGGCCGGGACACCCGGCGGGCGCGGTCCTGGCTGGGGGAGGACCTCGACGCGCTGGAGGAGTTCACGCAAGGCTACGAGGGTCCGCTGAAGGTGCAGGTCACCGGCCCGTGGACGCTGGCTGCCGCGCTGGAGCTGAAGAACGGCGAGGCGGCGCTGAGCGACCCCGGGGCGTGTCGGGATCTGACCGCCTCGCTGGTGGAGGGCGTGGGCGCGCACCTCGCGGAGGTGCGGCGGCGGGTGCCCGGGGCGGTACCGGTGCTGCAGCTGGACGAGCCGTCCCTGACCGCGGTCCTGCGCGGACAGGTCAGGACCGCCAGTGGCTACCGCACCCACCGGGCGGTGGACCGGCAGGTGGTGGAGGGGGTGCTGCGCGAGGTGCTGGCGGTCGTCGGCGCCGGCACGGACGCCGGCGTCACGGGCCGAGCGGCCGGGATCGCTCGCGCCGGCGCGACCGTGGTGCACTCCTGCGCGCCCGACGTGCCGTTCGCCCTGCTGCGCCGGGCGGGCGCGGCGGCCGTTTCGTTCGATGCGGGGCTGCTCACGGAACGTGACGACGAGGCGATCGGTGAGGCGGTTGAAGGCGGTACGAAACTGTTCGCCGGAATCGTGCCCGGCACGGACGGCCCGTTGTCGGACCCTGCCGGTAGCGTCATGGGTGTCAGGACGCTGTGGCGCAGGCTGGGGCTGAATCCGGGGACTCTGGCGGAGTCCGTGGTGCTCACCCCGGTGTGCGGGCTGGCGGGGGCCTCCCCCGCGTACGCCCGTGCCGCGCAGGCGCACTGCGTCAGGGCCGCGAGATCCCTCGCGGACAACCCTGAGTGACGGCCCCGGGCGACCGGCGGCCGGACGAGGCGGCAGTGGACCGGTGACGGTCCCTGGTGGAGCGGAAGGACGTGGACGGTGGCCGGCGAACAGCGGACAGCGGTGCCCTCGGAGGCGCGCGAGCGGCATACCCAGCTCGCCGAGCAGATCGAGGAGCACCGCTTCAGGTACTACGTGAAGGACCAGCCCGTCATCAGTGACGGCGAGTTCGACCGGCTGCTGCGGTCGCTGGAGGCGCTGGAGGAGGAGTATCCGGAGCTGCGCACGCCGGATTCACCGACCCAGCAGGTGGCGCGGGCGTACGAGACGGAGTTCACGGCGGTCCAGCACCGTGAGCGGATGCTGTCGCTCGACAACGCGTTCGACGAGGAGGAGCTGGCGGCCTGGGCCGACCGGGTCGCCAGGGAGGTGGGCACGCCCGGGTACCACTTCCTGTGCGAGCTGAAGGTCGACGGGCTCGCCGTCAACCTCACCTACGAGCACGGCAGGCTGACCCGCGCCGCCACCCGCGGGGACGGCCGCACCGGTGAGGACATCACGCCCAACGTGCGGACGATCGCGGACATCCCGAACCGGCTGAAGGGCGACCGCGTCCCGGACCTGGTGGAGATCCGGGGGGAGGTCTACTTCCCGATGGAGGGCTTCCAGGAGCTGAACGCCCGGCTGGTGGAGGCGGGCGACAAGCCGTTCGCCAATCCGCGCAACGCGGCGGCGGGTTCCCTGCGCCAGAAGGACCCCAAGGTCACGGCCACCCGCCCGCTGCACATGGTGGTGCACGGCATCGGGGCGCGCGAGGGCTTCGACATCGACTGCCTCTCGCACGCGTACGGTCTGCTGCGCGAATGGGGCCTGCCCACCGCCCGGCACAACAGGGTGGTCGAAGGCATCGACGGTGTGCGTGAGTTCATCGCGTACTACGGGGAGAACCGCCACTCCGTCGAGCACGAGATCGACGGAGTGGTCGTCAAGCTCGACGAGATCCCGCTCCAGGGCCGGCTGGGCTCCACCTCCCGGGCCCCGCGCTGGGCGATCGCCTGGAAGTACGCGCCGGAGGAGGTCAACACGAAGCTGGTGAACATCCGGGTGGGCGTGGGCCGTACGGGGCGTGTGACGCCGTACGCCCAGGTCGAGCCGGTCGTGGTGGCCGGCTCCGAGGTCGAGTTCGCCACGCTCCACAACCAGGACGTGGTGAAGGCCAAGGGTGTGTGGATCGGTGACACCGTCGTGCTGCGCAAGGCGGGCGATGTGATCCCGGAGATCCTCGGCCCGGTCGTCGACCTGCGGCCCGAGGACGCGTACGAGTTCGAGATGCCGGCCGAGTGCCCCGAGTGCGGCACGCCACTGCGCGCGATGAAGGAGGGCGATGTCGACCTCCGCTGCCCCAACGCGCGCACGTGTCCCGCGCAGTTGCGGGAGCGGCTGTTCTACCTGGCGGGCCGCAAGTGCCTGGACATCGAGAATTTCGGCTATGTGGCCGCCGCCGCCCTGACCAAGCCGCTGGAGCCGAAGACACCGCCGCTGGTGGACGAGGGGGACCTGTTCGACCTGACCATCGAGCGGCTGCTGCCCATCAGGGCGTATGTCCTGGACTCCGACAGCGGGCTGCCCAAGCGGGACCCGGAGACCGGCGAGGAGAAGATCGCCACGGTTTTCGCCAACCAGGAGGGCGAGCCGCGGAAGAACGCGCTGGCGATGCTGGAGCACATCGCGGAGGCCAGGCAGCGCCCGCTGGCCCGGATCATCGCCGGGCTCTCCATCCGCCATGTGGGCCCGGTCGCGGCCGAGGCGCTCGCCAGGGAATTCCGCTCGATCGACCGGATCGAGCAGGCCACGGAGGAGGAACTGGCCGCCGTCGACGGGGTGGGCGGCATCATCGCCGCCTCGGTCAAGCAGTGGTTCGAAGTGGACTGGCACCGCGAGATCCTGCGCAAGTGGCGGGCGGCCGGGGTCCGTATGGAGGACGAGGGCGCGGGTGAGGACGTCGGAGACCGGCCACTCGCGGGACTGACCGTGGTGGTCACCGGCACCCTCGAGCGGTACACGAGAGATGGCGCGAAAGAGGCGCTCCAGGCACAGGGCGCCAAGGTGACCGGGTCCGTCTCCAAGAAGACCGCCTTCGTGGTGGTCGGGGAGAACCCGGGTTCGAAGCACGACAAGGCGATGCAGTTGAAGGTCCCTGTGCTCGACGAACAGGGCTTCACAACACTGCTCGAACAAGGCGTCGACGCGGCGCGCGAGGTCGCACTGACGGCCGAGGAATAAGGGAGGGGATCGTCGAATTCGCGCCGCACAGCTCACCCGTTCGGCGCATACCAGATGGTTAAGGATGGGCAGGCCGCATTCGGGCAACAGCTGTAGAGCGCTGCCCGTCGACGCGTTCGGCAGCCTACTGTGGGGATGTGCGCCTGTCGTGCACGGCTGCATGGTCCGCGATCGGTCGTCATGCTCGGCCGTCAGGACATGACGACGTGCCATCACATGGCAACGACCGCCGTCGCATGGCAACGAACGCCATCGCGCGGTGACGACGTGCCATCACCTGGCATCGGCTACGCCGGCTGTGAGAGGGACGGGAATGAAACCGACCGAGAGCGCTGCCCCGGTCTCACCCCCGCGCGGCTTCGCGGGGATCGCGGCCGCGGTGACCAGGCCCCCCGTACTGGTGGTGGGACTCGCCGCGGTCCTGCTGGTGACCGGGCTCGTCCGTACGGTCCAGGAGGGCCGCCAGTTCTTCCCCGGCGGCACGGCGGGCTGGGCCCTGGCGGTGCTGGCCGGTGTCATCGTCGGCCATCTGGTCGCCACCGGGCGCGACCGCTGGTGGGGCGGCACGGGGTCGGGCGCGGCCCTCACCCTCGCCGTGCTGCTGCTGTACGGCTGGGTGCCGGCCCTGCTGGTCAGCCTGGCCGTCCTGGGGGTGGTCGGCGCCGCCCGCCGCAACCGCTGGTGGCAGGGCGTGGTGAACGGCGCCGCCGACATGCTGGGCATCGGCGCCGCCGCGCTCGTCCTCGCGGCGTTCGGGGAGACGCCCAGTGTCGAGCGGCCGTGGCAGCCGCTCGACTGGGGCATCGCGAGCGTCCCGGACATCGTCCTGGCGGCCGGCGGCCATCTCGCCGTCTCCCGGCTGCTGCTGTGGTATGCGCTGACACCGCAGGGCGGCGGGCTGCCCAAGGTCGCCCGCACGGCCCTGTACCGGCAGGGGCTCGTGGCGGTCGCCTTACTCGGCATCGCTCCGCTGATCTGCGTGGTCGCCATGTCCGTACCGGTCCTGCTGCCCCTGTTCGCCATTCCGCTGATCGCCCTCGACTCGACCCTGCGGATCGCCCGCGCACGCGCCGAGGAGCAGCTGCGCGATCCGCTGACCAAACTGCCCAACCGGCAGTGGCTGCTGGAGCGCACCTGGTCGGCGCTGGAGGACGCGGAGGGCCTCGGCGCCCGGTCCGCCCTGGTCCTGATCGACCTCGACCGCTTCCGCTCGGTCAATGACACGCTGGGCCACCTCGCGGGGGACCGGCTGCTGTTGCAGATAGCCGAGCGGCTGCGGCTGGCCCTGCCGCGCGGTGCGGAGGCGGCCCGGCTCGGCGGCGACGAGTTCGCCGTACTGCTCCCGACGTGCGACTCGGCGACCAGTGCCCAGCGGGTGGCCCGCCATTTGGTGGGCCAGCTCTCCTCGCCGCTGGACCTGGACGGCCTCACGCTCGTCCTGGAGGCGAGCGCCGGTGTCGCCGTCTACCCGGAGCACGCGCTGGACGCCGAGGGGCTGCTGCGGCGCGCGGACGTCGCGATGTACCAGGCCAAGCGGGACCGGACGGGCGTCGAGGTCTACGAGTCCAAGCGGGACTCCAACACCCCGGACCGCCTCGGCCTGCTGGGCGACCTGCGGCGTGCCCTGGACGCGGGCGACGTGGAGCTGCACTACCAGCCGAAGGTCCGCTTCGACGGTCAGGTGGCCGGTCTGGAGGCGCTGGTGCGCTGGGTGCACCCCGAGCGCGGCCGGGTCCCGCCCGACGAGTTCATCGCGATCGCCGAGTCCTCGGGCCTGATGCCCCACCTGACGGAGTACGTGCTGGAGACGGCGCTGGCCCAGGTGGCCCGCTGGCGGGCCCAGCAGCTGATGGTGCCCGTCGCGGTCAACGTCTCGCCGCGCGACGTCCACACCCCCGGCTTCGCGGGCGCGGTCGCCGCCCGGCTGGCACGCCACGGCGTGCCGGCCGGCTCGCTGCAGCTGGAGATAACGGAACACGTCCTGCTGGAGGACCCGCAGCGGGCCGCCGACACCCTCGCCGGCCTGACCGGCCACGGGGTGAAGATGTCCCTGGACGACTTCGGTACGGGCTACTCCTCGCTGGTGCACCTGCGCCGCCTGCCGGTCAGCGAGCTGAAGATCGACCGCTCGTTCGTCGCCCGGCTCGCGGTGGACACCGAGGACGCGGAGATCGTCCGCTGCACCGTCGACCTGGCGCACTCGCTCGGTCTGCTGGTGGTCGCGGAGGGTGTCGAGGACGACGAGACGTGGGAGCGGCTGCGGGCCCTGGGCTGCGACGCGGTGCAGGGCTGGCTGGTCGCCGCCGCGATGCCGCCGAACGAGACGACGGCCTGGCTGCGCGCCAGGGGAGAGCACGGCTGGCAGCGCCCGGCGGAGCTGGAAGCGGCCCGCGAGGCCCGTGCCGCCCGCGCGGCGCGGGAGCAGAGGGAGCAGCGGGAACAGTCGGGCCAGGTCGTGCAGTAGCCGCCGGTCGCGGGGCGTACGGCTCGCGCCGGGTGCGGCCGGGCGGCCGGGGCGAGCGTCGGCCGCTCCGTGACCGTGACCCGTCGCCCACACGCCCCGCGACCCGGCCCGGACCGCCCGGCCGAGCGCTCCGATCCCCGCGCGAGCGGGAGGCCGGGGCAACCGTTTCGTGAGGAGGGGGTCCGGCCCCATAGGATTGGGCCAAAACCAACACACTCACCCCTGAGGATCGCTGCATGCCTGGCATCACGCGCGAGGAGGTCGCCCACCTCGCCCGGCTGGCGCGTCTGGAGCTGAAGGACGAAGAGCTCGATCACTTCGCCGGTCAGCTCGACGACATCATCGGCGCGGTCGCCCGCGTATCCGAGGTCGCCGACCAAGACGTCCCGCCGACCTCCCACCCGCTGCCGCTGACCAATGTCATGCGCGCGGACGAGGTCCGTCCGTCGCTCACCCCGGAGCAGGCGCTCTCCGGTGCCCCTGCCCAGGAGCAGCAGCGTTTCAAGGTGCCGCAGATCCTGGGGGAGGACTGACCGTCATGACGGACATCAACACCATCGAGAGCTGCGTCAGGCTCACCGCCGCCGAGATCGCCGAGAAGATCGCCTCGGGCGAGCTCACGGCCGTCCAGGTCACCGAGGCCCACCTCGCCCGGATCGAGGCCGTGGACGAGAAGGTCCACGCCTTCCTCCACGTCGACCGCGAGGGCGCGCTCGCGCAGGCCCGCGCCGTGGACGCCAAGCGCGCGGCGGGCGAGAAGCTCGGCCCGCTGGCGGGTGTGCCGCTCGCGCTCAAGGACATCTTCACCACCGAGGGCGTACCGACGACCGTCGGTTCCAAGATCCTCGAAGGCTGGCTGCCGCCCTATGACGCGACGCTCACCAAGAGGCTCAAGGACGCGGGCGTCGTCATCCTCGGCAAGACCAACATGGACGAGTTCGCCATGGGCTCCTCCACGGAGAACAGCGCGTACGGCCCCACCGGCAATCCCTGGGACCTGACCCGGATCCCCGGCGGCTCCGGCGGTGGCTCGTCCGCCTCCCTCGCCTCGTACCAGGCGCCCCTGGCCATCGGCACGGACACCGGCGGCTCCATCCGCCAGCCCGCCGCCGTCACCGGCACGGTCGGTGTCAAGCCGACGTACGGCGGGGTGTCCCGGTACGGCATGGTGGCCTTCTCCTCCTCCCTCGACCAGGGCGGCCCCTGCGCCCGTACGGTCCTGGACGCGGCCCTGCTGCACGAGGTGATCGCCGGACACGACCCGCTCGACTCGACGTCCATCGACGCCCCGGTCCCGCCGGTGGTCGAGGCCGCCCGCAACGGCTCGGTGGCCGGGATGCGCGTCGGTGTCGTGAGGCAGTTCCGCGGCGAGGGCTACCAGGCCGGCGTCGTCCAGCGCTTCGACGAGTCCGTGGAGCTCCTCAAGGAGCTCGGCGCCGAGGTGGTCGAGCTGGACTGCCCGTCCTTCGACCTGGCCCTCGCGGCGTACTACCTGATCGCGCCGTCCGAGTGCTCCTCGAACCTGGCCCGCTTCGACGCCATGCGCTACGGCCTGCGCGTCGGCGACGACGGTTCGCACTCCGCCGAGGACGTCACGGCCCTGACCCGCGAGGCGGGCTTCGGCGACGAGGTCAAGCGCCGCGTGATGCTCGGGACGTACGCGCTCAGCTCCGGCTACTACGACGCGTACTACGGCTCGGCGCAGAAGGTCCGCACGCTCATCACGCGGGACTTCGAGAAGTCCTTCGAGCAGGTCGACGTGATCGTCTCCCCGACGACCCCGACCACCGCCTTCCCCATCGGCGAGCGCGCCGACGACCCGATGGCGATGTACCTCGCGGACCTGTGCACCATCCCGACCAACCTGGCCGGCAACGCCGCCATGTCGCTGCCCTGCGGCCTGGCGCCGGAGGACGGCCTGCCGGTCGGACTCCAGATCATCGCCCCGGCCATGAAGGACGACCGCCTGTACAAGGTCGGTGCCGCCGTCGAAGCGGCCTTCGTGGAAAGGTGGGGACACCCGCTTTTGGAGGAGGCACCGTCACTGTGAGCGCTATGGAGAAGGCGAAGGGCTTCAAGAAGTCCAAGGCCGGCACGTACCTGTCAATCGGCACCACCGCGTTCGGCGCGTTCGGAGTCGCCAAGCAACTCAAGACCGCCCGCAAGGAGAACGACACCCTTCGGTTGGTGGACGCCGCGGTCTCCGCGGTCGCCATCGTCACCTCGCTGGCACTGCTCGTACGCGAGCTGAAGCGGCTGGGCGACGACGACGTGCTGCTGGGCTGACGCGGCCCGGCCGGACCGGATCCCTGCCGGCCGGGCCCCGCGGGGTCCCGTCGGACCCCTTCCGGCCCGGCCGCCGGGCGGCCACCACCGTGGGCGGCCGCCCGGACGCCGAGCCGGGTTCCGGCCGGCTGGGAAGTCCGTGTCCCTGACCCATGTCCTGACACATAGTGCGGCAGGTCCCGGCCGATGGCCGTCGGGTCTGACGATCTGAGAGCGGTAATGAAGGAGTTGCTTTTCCTGTGAGCGTCGTCGACCTGGTGTCGTACGAGGAGGCCCTGGCCACCTACGACCCCGTCATGGGCCTGGAGGTCCATGTCGAGCTCGGCACCAAGACCAAGATGTTCTGCGGCTGCTCGACCGAGCTGGGCGCCGCGCCCAACTCGCAGACGTGCCCGACCTGCCTGGGCCTGCCCGGCTCGCTGCCGGTGGTCAACGCGACGGGTGTCGAGTCCGCCGTCAAGATCGGCCTCGCGCTCAACTGCGAGATCGCCGAGTGGTGCCGCTTCGCCCGGAAGAACTACTTCTATCCGGACATGCCGAAGAACTTCCAGACCTCGCAGTACGACGAGCCGATCGCCTACAACGGCTACCTGGACGTCCAGCTGGCGGACGGCGAGATCTTCCGGGTCGAGATCGAGCGCGCGCACATGGAGGAGGACACCGGCAAGTCGACGCACGTCGGCGGGGCCACGGGGCGCATCCACGGCGCGTCCCACTCGCTGCTGGACTACAACCGCGCCGGTATCCCGCTGATCGAGATCGTCACCAAGCCCATCGTGGGCGCGGGCGGGCGCGCCCCCGAGGTCGCGAAGGCGTACGTCGCCGAGCTGCGCGAGCTGATCAAGGCGCTCCAGGTCTCCGAGGCCCGCATGGAGATGGGCCAGATGCGGTGTGACGTCAACCTCTCGCTGCGCCCGCACGGCCGGGAGAAGTTCGGCACCCGCTCCGAGACGAAGAACGTCAACTCGCTGCGCAGCGTCGAGCGCGCCGTGCGTTTCGAGGTCCAGCGCCACGCCGCGGTGCTGAACTCGGGCGGCACGATCGTGCAGGAGACCCGGCACTTCCACGAGGAGGACGGGTCCACCACCTCCGGGCGGGTCAAGGAGGAGGCCGAGGACTACCGGTACTTCCCCGAGCCCGACCTCGTGCCCGTCGCTCCTTCCCGGCAGTGGGTCGAGGAGCTGCGGGCCGCGCTGCCCGAGCTGCCCCGCGTCCGCCGCAACCGGCTGCGCGAGGAGTGGGGGCTGTCCGAGCACGACATGCAGTCCATCCTGAACGCGGGCGCGATCGGCGCGATCGTCGCCACGATCGACGCGGGCGCCCCGGCCGACCAGGCCCGTAAGTGGTGGATGGGCGAGCTGGCCCGGCACGCCAACGAGTCGGCGACCCCGCTGGAGGAGCTGCCGATCACCCCCGAGCAGGTCGCCCGGGTCGCCGAGCTCGTCGCGGCCGGCGACCTCAACGACAAGCTGGCCCGGCAGGTCATCGAGGGCGTCCTGGCCGGCGAGGGCGGACCCGACGCGGTCGTGGAGCAGCGCGGGCTCAAGGTGGTCTCCGACGAGGGCGCGCTCGGCGCGGCCGTGGACGAGGCGATCGCCTCGAACGCCGCCATCGCGGACAAGATCCGCGGCGGCAAGGTCGCGGCCGCGGGCGCGCTGGTCGGCGCCGTCATGAAGGCCACGCGCGGGCAGGCGGACGCGGCGCGGGTACGGGAGCTGATCCTGGAGAAGCTCGGCGTCGGGTGAACCGTCCCACGCGTACCGGTGAGGCCGCGGTGAGTGCTGTCGTCCGGTGAGTACCGCCGTGGCCGAGGCCGTCTCCGTCGTCCTGCTGCTGGGCGTCCTCGCGTTCGCCGTCGTACGCCCGCGGCGGCTGCCCGAGGCCGTCGCGGCCGTGCCCGCGGCGGCGCTGGTCGTCGGCCTCGGCGCGGTCTCGCCCGCCGAGGCATGGCGGCAGACGCACAGCCTGCTGCCGGTGGTCGGCTTCCTCGCGGCGGTTCTCGTCCTGGCCCAGCTCTGCGACGAGGACGGGCTGTTCACCGCGGCGGGCGATCTGGTGGCGCGGGCCTGCGGGGGCAGGCCGCGCCGGCTGCTCGGCGGGGTGTTCGCCGTCGCAGCCGTGATCACCGCCGTCCTCAGCCTGGACGCGACGGTCGTCCTGCTCACGCCCGTGGTGTTCGCGACCGCCGCCCGGGTGGGCGCGCGTCCCCGGCCGCACGTCTACGCCACCACCCACCTGGCGAACTCCGCGTCCCTGCTGCTGCCGGTCTCCAACCTCACCAACCTGCTGGCGTTCACCGCCAGCGGGCTGTCCTTCACCCGCTTCGCCGCGCTGATGGCGCTGCCGTGGGTGGCGGCGATCGCGGTCGAGTACGCGGTCTTCCGCCGGTGGTTCGCCGCCGATCTGGCCGCCGTGGCCCATGTTCCGGGGACGGACGAGCGGCGCCCGATGCCCGTGTTCACGGTGATGGTGCTGGGGCTGACCCTGGCCGGGTTCGTGGTCACCTCGTTCGCCGGGGTGGAACCGCTGTGGGCGGCGCTCGGCGGCGCGGCGGTCCTCGCCGTACGGGCCCTGTTCCGGCGGCGCACGACAGCCGGCGGGCTGGTGCGCGCCGCGTCCCCGCTGTTCTGCCTGTTCGTCCTGGCGCTCGGTGTGGTGGTCAAGGCGGTCGTCGACAACGGTCTGGGCGCCGGCATCGGCAGCCTGCTGCCGGACGGCTCCTCGTTGCCCGCTCTGCTGGCGGTCGCCGTCGTGGCGGCCGTACTGGCCAACCTGATCAACAACCTGCCCGCGATCCTCGCCCTGCTGCCGGTGGTGGCGTCGGCCGGCCCCGGCCCGGTGCTCGCCGCGCTGATCGGCGTGAACCTGGGGCCGAACCTGACGTACGTGGGCTCGCTCGCCACCCTGCTGTGGCGACGCATCCTGCACGAACACGACACCGAGCCGGGACTCGGCCACTTCACCCGGCTCGGCCTGCTGACCGTGCCTGCCACGCTGGTCGCCTCTACCGTGGCGCTGTGGGGCACGTTGTGGCTGATCGGCGGCTGATGATCGGAGGCTGAGTCCGGTGCCCGGACCGACACCTGACCCGCCGTCCGGACCGACACCCGGCCCGGCCGCGAAGGTCGTCGTGTGGATCACCGAATCGACCTGGCCGGCCTGCGTCGACGCGGCGCGCGTCTGGGCCCCGCACGACGACATCGTGCTGCTGCACGTCAGCGATGACGAGGTGGCCGCCGCCGCGCACCACGCCTACGCGGGGCTCCTCGGGCGCGGCCACCGGCCGGAGCGCGATCCGGGCGCCCGGCTCGAAGCGCTCTCCGGCACGGCCGCCGCCGATCTGCTGGAGGCCGCCGCGCACCGGCTGGGCCGACCCTGCGAACTGCTGGACCACCACGGCCGCGTGGAGCGCCGGGTCGTCCGGGCGGCGGCCGGCGCGAAGCTGCTGATCTGCGCGCGGGACGGCGACCGTACCCGGCCCGGTCCGCACAGTCTGGGCCGGGCGACGCGCTTCGTGGTCGACCACGCGCGATGCCCGGTGCTGCTGGTCTGGCCGCGAGGACCGGAGGGGCCGGACGCCACGGAGTTCCCCGAGCCGGCCGATCTCCCCGAGCCGGCCGATCTCTCTGAGCCGCATGAGCCGCTTGAGCCGTTCGAGCCGCTTGAGGGCGAGGGATCTGACCCGCCCGCCCCACCTCGGCCCCACCGTCCGGGAGCCGTCTGACCTGGGCGCGGGCCCCGGCGGCTCCGGGGACGTTCACCTCTTGGACGGCCCGGGGCCTTTCCCGTGCCACCCACCCTCGCTACCGTCCCCGCCATGTCACCGGAAGTTTCGCGCAGAAGAATGCTCGCCCTCGGCGCGGGCACCCTCGGTACGGCCGCCGCCGGATCGTTCCTGCCGCCGTCGTTGCGGACCGCGCTGGCCGCCGAGCCGGCCGCCGGTGGAATGCGGGCGATCAAGCACGTGGTCGTCCTGATGCAGGAGAACCGTTCCTTCGACCACTACTTCGGCGCGTTGCGCGGCGTCCGGGGCTTCGGGGACCGCAACGCCATCGAGCTTCCCTCCGGGACCTCCGTCTTCGAACAGCCGCGTGACGACGCGACGCGCACCGGCGGGACGGACGGCGCGGACGGCACCGTCCTGCCCTTCTCCGTACGGGACGCCGCCACGACGCAGAAGAAGGACTCGCAGTACATCGGAGCGCTCGACCACTCCTGGGACGGCGGGGCCCGGGCCTGGCACGACGGCTGGATGGACCGCTGGATACCCGCCAAGTCCGCCGCCACGATGGCGTACTACGACCGGCGGGACATCCCGCTGCACTACGAGCTGGCGGACACGTTCACGGTCTGCGACGCGTACCACTCCTCGGTCCACACCTCGACCAGCCCGAACCGCAACCACCTGTGGAGCGGCTGGACCGGTTTCGAGGCCGACGGACGGCGGGCCGTCGGCAACGACGCGTACGACGAGGCCACCCACCCCGGCTACGCCTGGCCGACCTACGCCGAGCGGCTCCAGGACGCGGGCCGCAGCTGGCGCACGTACACCGAGTGGGAGAACTTCACCGACAACAACATCGAGTTCTTCACGGTCTTCAAGGACATCGCGCGCAAGGCGCTCGCGAAGGCGCGTGCCCTGCCCGGCGTGCCCGGCGCAGACGGCTTCACCTACATGGAGCGCTTCTACGCCGCCGTACGGGACACCCGGGACGCCGCCCTGCGCGCACGGCTGCTCGGTGCCCTGGAGGAGGGCGTCGCCGCGCTGCCGGCCCGCGAGCGCTCGCTGTTCGAGCGCGGGCTGCGGCGGGTCGAGACGGGCACGCTGGCCGAGCGGTTCCGGGCCGACGTCGCCGCCGGAACGCTGCCCGAGGTCTCGTACCTGGTGCCCTCCGCTGCCGACTCGGAGCACCCCAGCGCCTCGTCGCCGGTCGCCAGCGCCACGCTCGTCTACCAGGTGCTGGACGCGCTCGGCGCCCATCCGGACGTCTGGCGGCACACTGTCCTGCTGATCAACTACGACGAGAACGACGGCTTCTTCGACCACGTACCGCCGCCGGTGCCGCCCGTCGACGGCCCCGGCGCCGACGAGGAGCGCTGGCAGGGGCGGCCCACGGGCCTCGGTATCCGGGTCCCGCTGCTGGTCGTCTCGCCCTGGAGCGTCGGCGGCCACGTCTGTTCGCAGGTCTTCGACCACACGTCGGTCGTCCGCTTCCTGGAGAGGTGGACCGGAGTGGCCGAGCCCAACATCACCCCGTGGCGGCGGGCCGTGGTGGGCGATCTGACGTCTGCCTTCGACTTCGAGCGGACCACCCGGCAGCCCGAGGTGACGCGGCCGGCCGCCGTACCGCCGTTCACCGGCCGCTGGCAGCCCGTACCGCCCGCCGAGCAGCGGATGCCCGTCCAGGAGAAGGGCACCCGTCCGGCCAGGCCGCTGCCGTACCAGACCGACGCGTACGGGCACGTGGCCGCGGACGGGCGGAACTTCCAGGTCACGCTGCGCAATACAGGGCGGGCGAGCGCGCACTTCGCGCTCTATCCGTACGCCGGGGAGTTCGAGATACCGCAGCACCGCGATGTAAGGGGCAGCGCGCAATGGAGCGTGCCCCTTACCGGCGTCACCGGTGACGGCTACCGCTTCACGATCACCGGACCGAACGGCTTCCGCCGGGAGTTCGCCGGGCCCGTCTCCGGACTCGGCGCCGAGGTCTCCTCGAGGGTCGACCACCACGACCGCGATCTGCACCTCACCCTGCGCAACGGCGGGGACCGGCCCGTCACCTTCACCGTACGGCCGCTGGGCTACGTGGACGAGGCCGACCTGGACGGCTGGAGCCGGCGGATCACGGTGAAGCCGGGCCGCGGCCGGACCGTCGTGCACTCCGCCGCCGACGCGCACGGCTGGTACGACATCGAGGTCACCGCGGAGGCCGGCACCGAGTCCGGTGACCGGCCCGGCGGAGGGCCGACGGAGCCCGGAACCCGCTTCCGCCGTCGGCTCATGGGGCACATCGAGAACGGGCGGGTGAGCGTCTCCGGCTGACCGGGCGGGGCCATGACGTGCGAAAAGACGTGCGAAAATCCGTCCGAAACGCACATCTGTACGGAAGGGCCGCGCATGTTCGCGACATCGCTGGGGGACGGGGCCGAACTGCGCCCTCTGGAGCCGTGGCGGAGCGAGGAGTTCCTCGCTCACCTGGACCGGGCACGGGAGTTCGTCGACGAATTCATCCAGCTGGCCCGGGCCGCCACCGATCTGCCGTCCGCGCGGGCGCTGCTCACGTCGTACGCGGAGAAGCAGGCCGCGGACACCGGGCGGATCTACGGGATCTGGGTGGACGGGACGCTCGTCGGCGGAGTCCTCTTCCGCGTCTTCGACACGGCGACGGAGACCTGCGAGGTGGGCTGCTGGCTGGAGCCCGCGGCGACGGGGCGCGGGCTGGTCACGCGCGCCGCGCGGACGCTGATCGACTGGGCGGTGGAGGAGCGCGGGATGCACCGGGTGGAGTGGCGGGTCGCCGCCACGAACGCCGCGAGCGTCCGGGTCGCGCGGCGGCTCGGCATGACGCGGGACGGCGTCCTGCGGGAGTCCTTTCCGTACCGGGGCGTCCGGCACGACATCGAGGTCTGGTCGGTGCTGGCATCCGAGTGGCGCCGGGGCCGGGGCCCGGGACCCGGCCCCCGTCACTGACCGGGCCCGGAGGCCGGGGCGCAGGGGCGTAGAGCCCTTGTCCCGCCGCGTCCGTACCGCTGTACGAGGGCGACCGCGGCTCTCAGGGAGTTCTCATACGGGGCCCCTAGCGTGCGCCGTATGACACCCACTCCCAAGACCCGGACCACCGAGCCGGAGACGACCGAGGCCACGGCGGACACCACGAAGGCCGGCACCGAGGCGACCGCGCCCGGGACCGGGTCCGCAGAGGCGAAGGAGACCACGAGCGAGGAATCGGAGGACACGGCGGCCGCGCGCCCCGCGGCGAAGGACGCGACCACCGGCGACCCGGCGGCGGGGGACTCGGCCACCGCCGACGACGCGGCCACCGAGTACCCGGACGAGGACGACGACGTGTCCGCCGGGCACCGCCCGTCCGGCGTCGCCGCCGCCGCGGCGGCCGTCATCTCGGCCGCCCTCGGTATCGTCGCCCTCACGGGCACCTGGACCAGCCGGGTCATCGGCGAGCGGACCACTCTCGTGGGCCAGCTCACGACCGGTCAGACGGCCGGCCCGGAAGAGCAGATCTCCGCCCTGTACGGGGACGCCTGGCACGCCACGGCGGCCGTGAACGGCGTCGTGGCGCTGATCGCGCTCCTCGTCGGCGTGGTGGTGATGACCCTGCCGCGGCGTACGGACTGGGCCCGCCCGGTCGCCGTCGCCGGGGCGGTCCTCGGCCTGCTGGGCCTGCTGGTCTCCTTCGGCATGTACTTCGACCTGCTGGTCCCCCTGCCGACCCCGGGGACCTGAGCCCCACCGACCGGCCGCATAAGCGTGCGCCCTTGAGTTCCCGGCCCCCGGCCCGGGAACTTAGGGGCGCACTTACGTCGGCCCCCTGCTTTCCCAGGACCTCTAAGGCCCCGAGGACGGCCAAGATGCGGCACTCTCCCGATGCGGCGGCACCTTCCGAGAACGGAAGGTGGAGGCGTCAGAACAGGCTGAACGCCGCACTTCCGGGGGACCGATGTTCGAGTACGAACTCCACAAGATTCACGCCGCCGAGCTGATCCGCAGGGCCGAGCGCCACCGGCTGGCACGCGAGATCCGCCGCGCCCGCCGCGCTGCCCGCGACGCGAAGCGGGAGGAGGCGCCGCGGGGCACCTGATACACCCGGGACGCCCACGTCCGCCGGGGGCCGCCTGGCGGGTGGTGCCCGCGACGTCCGGGGCGTCCCCGCCCACCGGCGGGTGGTCCGAGGGCCGGGGCGCCCGATACGTCCCGGGTGGCCACGTCCGCCGGCGGGTGAGCCGAAGGGGCGCGGCCGCTGTCGAAAGGGAGGCTGTGCTCGATGTGCGGCTCCGCCGCGTGGGCGGAGGTTTGTGAGGCAGTGTCGATGTGCGGCTCCGCCGCGCGGGCAAATCGTCGGTCGGACCGGCGAGCTCACCGCGCTCAGTGATGCGCTCGTCCGTTCCGCCGAGGGTGAGCCGCAGGCGTTGCTCGTCGGGGGCGAGGCCGGGGTCGGCAAGACCCGGCTCCTCGAGGAGCTGTGTGCGGCGGCCCGCGCGGAAGGGACCGTGGTCGCGATCGGCGGCTGTGTCGAGATCGGCGCGGACGGGCTGCCGTTCGCGCCCTTCTCCACCGCCCTGCGCTCCCTGCGCCGCCAGTTGCCCGGCGAGCTGGCCGCCGCGGCCGAGGGCCAGGAGGACGAACTGGCCCGGATCCTGCCCGAGCTGGGGCAGGCGGACCGGGGCGCGCTCGGCGAGGACGGCACGGCCCGGCTCTTCGAACTGACGGCCCGGCTGCTGGAGCGGCTCGCCGCGGACCGCACGATCCTGCTCGTCCTGGAGGACCTGCACTGGGCGGACGCGTCCACCCGCCATCTCCTGGCCTATCTCTTCCGGGCGTTGCGCCGGGGCCGGCTCGTCGTCGTCGGCACCTACCGCGCCGACGACATCCACCGCCGCCACCCGCTCCGTCCGCTCCTCGCCGAGCTGGACCGGCTGCGCTCCGTCCGCCGCATCGAGCTGGCCCGCTTCACCCGGGCCGAGGTCCGTCACCAGCTCGCCGGCATCCTGGCGGCCGACCCGGACCCGGCCGTGCTGGACGAGATCTTCGAACGCTCCGACGGGAACGCGTTCTTCGTGGAGGAGCTGGCCTGCTCCATCGGGTCCGGCTGTCGCCCCGGCCTCAGCGAGTCCCTGCGCGACCTGCTGCTCGTCCGGGTCGAGGCGCTGCCGGAGGACACCCAGCAGGTCGCCAGGATCGTCGCCGAGGGCGGCACCACCGTCGAGTACCGGCTGCTGCTGGCCGTCGGGCGGCTGACGGAGGACGACCTCATCGAGGCGCTGAGGGCCGCCGTCGACGCCAACATCCTGCTGCCCACGGCGGACGGCGACGGCTACCGCTTCCGCCACTCCCTCGTGCGGGAGGCGGTCAGCGACGACCTGCTGCCCGGCGAACGGTCCCGGCTCAACCGCCGCTACGCGCAGGTGCTGGAGGCCGATCCCTCGCTCGTCCGGGCCGATGAGCGCACCACCCGACTGGCCAGTCACTGGTACCACGCGCACGACGCGGCCAAGGCCCTCCCCGCCGTGCTGAGCGCCTCCGTCGAGGCCCGCCGTCGCTATGCCTACTCGGAGCAGCTGAGGCTGCTGGAGCGGGCCATGGAGCTGTGGGACGACACGCCCCAGGAGGTACGGAGCACCCTGCGGCCCCCGGACGACGTCGAGGTCTATCCGCCCTGCGGGGGCGGCCGGCAGGCGGCGCCGCTGAGCTACCTGGACCTGTTGGCGGAGGCCACGGTCGCGGCTCGCCTCGGCGGCGAGCGCGAGCGGGCCCTGGCGATCGCCAAGAAGGCCGTGCGCGGCCTGGAGGGGGAGGGCGACGCGCTGCGCGCCGCCTGGTTCTGGATCCAGCGCTCCCGGCTGACGCAGGACCTCACGCGGGGCGACGGCCGGCAGGAGCTGGCCACCGCCGAGGACCTGGTGCGCGGTCTCCAGCCCTCCGGCGTGCACGCGGAGGTGCTCGCCTCCGTGGCGAGCTGGGGCGCGCTGCACCAGCCGGGCCCTGACAGCCTGGCCGCCGCCGACCGCGCGGTGGAGTACGCCCGGCTGGTCGGCGCGGCCCACACCGAGCTGCACGCCCGCCTCACCCGGGGCTGGCTCGCCGCCGACGCGGGCGACCTGACCGGGGGCATCGCCGAGATGTACGCGGCGCGGGACCGGGCCGTCGAGCTGGGAGCCGTCGGCGTCCTGGGCCGGGCGAGCATCAACCTGCCCTCCACGCTGGAGAGCATGGGCCGCTCGGAGGAGGCGGTGACCACCGCCGAACAGGGCATCGAGTTCAGCCACCGGTACGGCCTCGCGGACACGGAGGCATGGATCCGCACGAACCAGGCCCAGTCCTTGTTCTCACTCGGCCGCTGGGCCGAGGCGGACGCCGTCGTGGAGGCGGCCGCGGGCATCGCCCAGTCCCTCAAGGCGCGCGGCCTGGTCGCCGTCCGACGTGCCGAACTGGCCCTCGCGCGGGGCGACTACGCGGAGGCCGGGCGCCAGGTGGAGCTCAATCGCGGCTCCTTCGGCCGGCACGACTTCCAGCCCCAGCACTTCATCACCCCCGCGCGACTGGCGATGGTCCTGGCGGCCCGGAAGGGGAATCCGGAGCAGGCGCGGACGGAGTTCGAACAGACCCTCTCGCACGGGTTCCCGCTGGGCACCCATCGCTACGCGCTGCCGTTCCTCTGCACGGCGGCCTCGATCGAAGCCGACACGAGGGGGCTGCCGGGCGCGGAGGCCGGCCGGACGGACGTGCTCCGGGCCGTACGGGCCCATCTCAAGCGGCTGCCCACGCCGGTGCCCGTCTGGCGCGCGTACGGACTGATGCTGGAGGCGGAGCTGGCCCGGGCGGAGGGCCGCCCGGCACCGGAGCTGTGGGCGCGGGCGGTCACCGCCTTCGAGGAGGTCGCGCGCCCCTACGAGCTGGCCCAGGCGCGCAGACGCCTCGCCGACGCCCTGCTGGAGACCCAGGGGGACCGCGCGGAGGCCACGGGCCTGCTGCTACGGGCCCGTACGACGGCCCTCGGGCTCGGCGCGCGCCCCTTGACGCAGGACATCGAACTGCTCGCCGGCCGGGCCAGGATCAGCCTCTCGACGACCGGCGGGGCGCGCACGGCCAAGGGCGCCCGAACGGGCCCGGGCACGGTCGGCGGGGGTGGGGCCGCGGGGACCGACGGGGCCGATCCCGCGGCCTCGCTCGGTCTGACCCCGCGCGAACGGGACGTGCTGCGTCTGGTCGCCGCGGGCCACAGCAATCGCCGCATAGCCGAGGAGCTGTACATCTCGCCGAAGACCGCGAGCGTCCACGTCTCCAACATCCTCGGCAAACTGGAAGTTTCGGGCCGCACGGAAGCGGCGGCGCTGTCGCACCGGCTCAACCTCTTCGCCGATTAGGTCGATCAGCCGGACCGTGCGGCGAGGGCGAGGGCGAGGGCGAGGCGAAGGCGAAGGCAGTGTCGGCATCGGGCTCACAGAGGCGGCCCGCGGCCGATGCGGGGCCTCGGTCCCGCCGACGCGGTCCTGCCCCTGCCCGCGCGCGGTCAGTCCTCGCGTGGCCGCCCGACGTCCTCCCCGGGCTCGGCGGCCCTGCCGCACCCACCGGACTCCTCGGCCCGCCCTCCGGAGTTCTGGGCGGGCTCCGCGGGCTCCGCGGGCTCCGTCGGCTCCTCCGGCACCCGTATCGTCACCTTCCCCGACGCGAGGTCTATCGGCCCCCGCCCCGGGTCGTTGTCGCTGACGTCGTACCGGCTCAGCTCCAGCCTCTTGCGTTCGTCATGGGTGTGTTTGCGGCCCGGTGAGAAAAGCTCCTCGAACATGTTGAACACAGACAGCCCACCTCTTCGTGCGCGTCGCCGCGGCCCCTGCGCGCGGCGCTACGAGATCTCCAGCTGAAGGATCCTGTCGTCCCCCGGCTTCGGCGTGCCCCGGCCGTCCGTGTTGCTGGTCACGAGCCACACCTTGGCGCCGCCGGCCGGCAGCACCGTCCGCAGGCGGCCGTACTTCTCCGTGAAGAACGCCTGCGGCTCCGCGGCGGATTCCCGGCCCGCCAGCGGAATCCGCCAGAGCCGTTCACCGCGCAGCGCCGCCATCCACAGGGAACCCTCCGCGAAGGCCAGGCCACTCGGCGAGGCGTCCTTCGGCCGCCATTCCTCCACCGGATTCACGAACCCCGGCTTGTCACTCCTGCCCTCCGCCTCCGGCCAGCCGTAGTTCCTGCCCGGCTCGATCAGATTCAGCTCGTCCCACTTGTCCTGACCGAACTCCGACGCCCACAGCTGTTTGCGGGAGTCCCAGGCGAGCCCCTGCACATCACGGAGCCCCAGGGCATAGACCACCGAATCCGCCCGGGGGTTGCCGTGCACGGGCTGTCCGTCCGGGGTCATCCGAAGGATCTTGCCGCCCAGCGACTTCTCGTCCTGGGCGAGTTCCTTGTTCCCGGCTTCGCCCGTGCCCGCGTACAGCATCCCGTCGGGCCCGAAGGCGATGCGCCCGCCGTTGTGGATCATGCCCTTCGGGATGCCGCGCAGCACCGTGTCCGGGGCGCCCAGCCGCTGCCCGGCCGGCTTCTTCTCGTCGTAGATCATGCGCGCGATGCGATTGTCCGACTCAGTGGTGAAGTACGCGTACACCAGGTGGTCCGAGCCGTAGGAGGGGGACAGCGCGATCCCCAGCAGCCCGCCCTCGCCCGCCGCCGCCACCCCGGGCACCGAGCCGACGACGGTCTTCTTCCCGGTCCTGGGGTCCACCCGGGTGATCGTGCCCTCGTCGCGGGAGGAGACCAGCAGGCCGCCGTCCGGCAGCTCGGCCAGCCCCCAGGGCGAGTTCAGCCCCTCCGCGGCCGTGGACAGTACCGTGGCCGATCCCTTGGCGGGCGGCGCGGACGGGCTCGGCGAGGGCGCGGCGGCCGAGGCGGCGGGGGAGGAGGCGGCGCGCGCGCCGCCCGGCAGGTCCGTGCCGTCGTCGGACGAGCACCCCGTGACCACGAGAAGCGCGGCGGCGGCCAGTACAGCGGTCACGTTCGAGCGTTGCACGGTCTTCGATCCCTTCGACGGCGGCATTCCTGATCGATTCCCCGGCGGGGTCTCCTCATCGTTCCCCGCTTCCCCCGCTGATTTCTCCCGGCCTCGCCACTTCCCTCACGCTGATTTCCCCCGTTCTCCCGTTCCCCGGCTTCCCGGTTCTCCTCATGGTCTTCCCCGCGCCGTCTTCTCCCCTCTTCCCCCACACCCTCCCCGATTCCTCCACCGGATCCGGAAGCGAGGAGACCGGTAACGGTCACCCGGAGTGGTCAGTACCAGGAGTCCCGGGCCGGGGGGAGGGAGGCTATTTCGGCCAGATCTCGCGCCGTCAGCCGCAGTTCCGCGGCGCGCGCGTTCTCCACCGCCCACTGTTCGCGTTTGGTCCCCGGCAGCGGCACCACATGGCGCCCGCGGCTCAGCACCCAGGCCAGCGCCACCTGCGCCGGGGTCGCGCGGTGCCGGTCCGCTATCCGGCGCAACCCGGCCACCAGCGGCTGGTTCGCCGCCATGATCTCCGCCGTGAACCGCGGATGCCGTGCCCGTACGTCATCGGGCTCGAAGCCCTGCCCGGGGGTCAGCGTGCCGGTCAGGAAGCCACTGCCCAGCGGCATCGCCGCCAGGAACCCGATCCCGCGCGCCTCGCACCAGGGCAGCAGCCGCCCCGTCGCCTCCGGTGACCAGACCGACAGCTCCGCCTCCACCGCGCTCACCGGGAAGACCTGCTGCACGCGCTCCAACTGCCGGATCGTCGCGTCGTGCGGATCGGCGCCGGGCTTGCGCCGGAGGGTTCGCGCCCCGCGTGCGCCCAGCGCGCACAGTCCCAGCGCCCGGACCTTCCCCGCCCGTACCAGCTCCGCCATCGCGCCCCACGTCTCCTCGACGGGTATCTCCGGGTCCGCGCGGTGCAACTGGTAGAGGTCGATCACGTCGGTCTGGAGCCGGCGCAGCGAGGCGTCGCAGGCCCGGCGCACATAGCCGGGTCTGCCGTTGGCGACGACGTGCTGGTCACCGACCAGCAGTCCGCACTTGGTGGCGACGAAGGCGTCCTTCCGCCGCCGGCCGAGGGCCCGGCCGAGCAGCAGCTCATTGGTGAACGGGCCGTACATGTCGGCCGTGTCGAGCAGGGTCACGCCGGCGTCGAGTGCGGCGTGGACCGTCCGGAGCGAGCGGTCGCCGCGCTGCTCGGAGCTGGTGTAGGCCCAGTGCATCGGCATGCAGCCGAGCCCGATCGCACCCACGTCGAGTGCCGCCGCACCGATGGTCCTCCGCTCCAACTGCCGTACCCCTCCTCGTGCCGTCCACAAGCTAACCCCATCGGCCCCGAACGCTTCGCATAGCCTCGTGACCATGACTTCAGACATCTGGCTGCCGTACCCCGCCGACGAGATCGAGGGGCTCCCCGAGGGGCTCGACTACCGGTACTGGGACGGACAGGACGACTTCCCCGCGGACCCGGCCGACTGCGCCTTCTACGTCGTCCCGTACCTGAAGGGGCCGAAGATCTCGGTCCGTCCGCTCGCCGGGATGACCTCCGTACGCGTCGTCCAGACCCTCTCCGCCGGGACCGACCACGTCGCGCCCGCGCTCGGCGGGCTGCCCGGCGGGGTGCGGCTGTGCAACGCCAAGGGGGTCCACGAGGCCAGCACGGCCGAGCTGGCCCTCGCCCTGGTCCTGGCCTCCCTGCGCGGCATACCCGGTTTCGTACGGGGCCAGGAGCGGGAGGAGTGGCGCTCCGGCTTCTATCCGGCGCTCGCCGACAAGTCCGTCCTGATCGTCGGCCACGGCTCGATCGGTGCCGCCATCGAGGACCGGCTCGCGCCCTTCGAGTGCGCGCGGGTGGTGCGCGTCGCGCGCTCCGCCCGTACCACCGAGCGCGGGCCGGTGCACGCGCTCGCCGATCTCCCCGAACTGCTTCCCGAGGCCGATGTCGTCATCCTCTCCACCCCGCTCACCCCGGAGACGAAGGGCCTGGCGGGAGCCGATTTCCTGGCCCGGATGAAGGACGGGGCGCTGCTGGTGAACGTCGCGCGCGGCGCCGTCGTGGACACCAAGGCCCTGCTCGCCGAGGTGGAAAGGGGAAGGATCACGGCAGCCCTGGATGTCACCGACCCGGAACCGCTGCCGGCGGGGCATCCGCTCTGGCATGCTCCGGGTGTCCTCATCAGCCCTCACGTCGGCGGATCGACCTCGGCCTTCCTGCCGCGCGCCAAGCGGCTGCTGGCCCGTCAGCTCACCCGGTTCGCCGCCGGGGAAGAGCTGGACAATGTCGTACTCACGACCGAAGGGGGTACTCGCCCGGCAGGAGCGGGGGAGTAGACGCGGAGCAGCACGGACCCGTACGGAGCGGGATACGTACGAAGCAGACGCCGGACGGGCGCGCGGCGGGCGCCCGGAGCCGGTCGTACGCCGTAGCCGGGCCGGTCGTACGCCGTAGCCGGGAGCCGGTGGCGCCACCAGGGCGCCCTCGCGGCTGGGGAACGCGCCAGCGGAAGGCGTCCGCGGAAGGTGTCTTCGGAAAGCGCCCGCGGAAGGCGTCTGCGGAAGGTGTCGGCGGTGATTCACGGGAGGGTGGCCCAAGACCCACCGGCGGACACGCTCCGCAGTCGTCCGGATACGGGCGCGGCGTCGCCGCCGACGGTCACGGAGAGTAGAAGAACTATGTCCCTGAGTGACGAGTCTGGTGTATCGTCCCGATCTGGGGGCTGCGCCACGTGTGGGGCGGCGCGGCGGAAAGATCAGAATCCGAGGGGGGCGACGGGCGATGCACGGCCAATGGACGAACGATCCGACGCGGCAGGTACGCCGACGCCGGCCTCCGGACACCCCGGCGCGCAGGCGGGGCCCGGCGGCGGTGACAGGGACCGGCAGCGGAGCGGTCCGGTGAGCGCGGACGGCCTGCTGGCGGGCAGGCGTCCGTTCGCCGGCGGGGGTACGGGCCTGCCGGCCCAGCTCCTCCTCGCGCTGATCTGCGGAGGCTACGCGGCGGGCGCGGCGCTCGGCTGGGGGTCGACCGAACTGGCACTGTTCATGGGCGACTTCGGGCTCAGTCTCGCCGCCGCGATCGCCGCCGTCTCCTGCTACTTCTACGGACGGGGCCACGGCCGCCCCTGTCGGCCCGCCTGGCTGCTGTTCTCGTTCTCCTCGGCCATGGCCTCGGCCGGGAACGCGGTGTGGGGGTGGTACGAGGTCGTGCTCGGCCGCCCCGTGCCCACCTTCTCCCTCGCCGACCTCTTCTTCCTCTGCTTCGCCCCGCCCGCCATCGTGGGCCTGCTGGTCCTCGCCAAGCGCCCGGTCAGCCGGGCCGGCTGGGTCTGTCTCGCGCTGGACTCCTGGCTGATCGGCGGTTCGCTGCTGACGCTCTCCTGGAGCCTGGCCCTCGCGCGCACCACCCGGTTCGAGGGGGAGAGCGTCACGCAGTCCGCGCTCGCGCTCGCCTACCCACTGCTGGACATCGTGCTGGTCAGCATGGTGCTGGCGCTGCACTTCCGGCGCGGTACGGGCAGCCGTTCGGCGGTGAACACGGCGATCGCCGCGCTCGCCCTGACCGTGCTGTGCGACGCCCTGTTCACCTCACCGCTGCTGCGCGACAGCTACCGCTCGGGACAGCTGCTGGACGCGGGCTGGTTCGCGGGCTCGCTGCTCCTCGCGTACGCGCCCTGGGGCGTGCGCCGTCTCCCCGAGAGCGTTCCCGCCGTGCGCCAGAACCGTCCCCCGGGCCGACCGCTCGTCGGCTCGCTCGCGGCGATCACGCCGTACCTGGCCGCCGCCGTGTGCACGCTCGGGATCCTCTACAACGTCATCGAGGGCCGCCGGGTCGACCGCGTGGTCGTCCTCACCGGCTGCACGGTCGTGCTCGCCCTGGTCGTCCGGCAGGGCATCATGCTCGTCGACAACATCGCGCTCACCCATGAACTGGCCCAGAAGGAGAACCACTTCCGGTCCCTGGTCCAGGGCTCCAGCGACGTCATCATGATCGCCGCGCCCTCCGGCATACTCCGCTATGTCAGCCCCGCCGCCTCTGGCGTCTACGGGCGGGAGGCCGAGGACCTCGTCGGCGCCGAACTGGCCTCGATCATCCACCCCGACGACCTCGGCAGGGTCGTCCGCGAGGTGCGGCGCTTCCTCGCCGCGCCCCCTTCCGAGGAGCCCACCACCCGCATCGAATGCCGGTTCAGGTCCGGCACGGGCGACTGGCTGAACGTGGAGTCCACGGTCAACCGCCACCAGGGCGGCCTGATCTTCAACAGCCGGGACGTCACCGAACGGGTCAGGCTCCAGGCGCAGCTCCAGCACAACGCCGAGCACGACCCGCTGACCGACCTGCCCAACCGCGCCCTGTTCACCGAGCGGGTCCGCCAGGCGCTCTCCGGGCGCCGTACGACCGACCCGGGCACCGCGGTGCTCTTCATCGACCTCGACGGCTTCAAGGCCGTCAACGACCGCCTCGGCCACCAGGTCGGGGACGAACTGCTGATCCTGGCCGCCCAGCGGCTCCAGGAGTCGGTCCGCGCCGGGGACACCGCCGCCCGGCTCGGCGGTGACGAGTTCGCGGCGATCGTCCTCGGCGACGGAGGCTCGGACCGCGAGGCCCGCGAGCACCAGGTCCACGAGATCGCCGACCGGCTGCGGCTCAGGCTCTCCCAGCCGTACCGCATCGACGGCCACGACGTCCGGGTGGCCGCCTCCATCGGCGTCGCCTTCGCCGAGCCCGGCACCAGCCCCGCCACCCTGATGCGCAACGCCGACCTCGCCATGTACCGCGCCAAGGCGGGCGGCAAGAACCGGGTCGAGATGTACGCGCCCCAGATGCAGATGCAGGCCGACGCCGTCCGGCGGACCGAACGGGCGGCCCGGGCGCGCACGGCGCCGCGCGACGGCGAGTTCGCGCTGCTCCACCAGCCGGTGGTCCAGCTGTCCACCGGCCGGATCACCGCTGTCTCCGCCCAGGCCCGCCGCCGCTCCGCGCCGGGCCTGCCGCTCACCCCGGCGGAGCTCCTGCGCGGCTCCGGCCGCGGGGCCGACGAGGGTGAGCGCGCCGCCGGACTCGGCCGCCGGCTGCTGGAGGAAGCCGTCGCCCAGGCCGCCGAGCGGTCCAGGAGCGGCCATCACGTGCCCGTGACCGTGCGGCTCCCGGCCCGTGGACTGCTCGCCGCCTCCCCGCCCCTCGGCTCCGTCGGCTCCCTCGGAGCCGTCGGCCCCGTAGAAGGGGTGCTGGCCCGCCATGGCCTGCCGCCGGGGGCCCTGACGATCGAGCTGGCCGACGGCGACGCACGCGGCTCCCTGGACGAGCTGGAGCACCGCCTCGTCGCGCTGCGCCGGCTCGGCGTACGGATCGCGCTCGACGGCTTCGGCAGCGGCCACGCGTCGATCAACGCGCTGCGCCGGCTCCCCGTGGACGTGGTGAAGCTCGACCGCTGCCTGGTGGAGGGCGTCGTGGAGTCCGCCAGGCTGCACAAGATCACCGCCGGACTGCTGCGGATCGCCGGCGACCTCGGCATGCAGTCCGTCGCCGAGGGGGTGGACCATCCCGAACAGGTCCTGGCCCTGCGCGCCATGGGCTGCACGCACGGCCAGGGAATGGCGTTCGCCGGGCCGCTCGACGAGTACCGGCTGCGCCGTGCCCTGGTGCGCGGCTCGTATCCACTGCCCACGTCGACGGCGCCGGGCCGGGCGGGGACGCCGCCGGCGCTGCCGGCGGGCGCGCGCTCAGGCGGCGGATCAGCGGGCGTCCACACGGGCCTCCACGGCGTCCACGGGGGGCTGGCCGGAAGTCTGCACGGCGGCGCCCACGCCTCCGTGCACGGCGGCGCGCACGGAGCCCCGGGCACGGGCCACGGCGGGGGCCGTGGCGGAGTTCCCGGGGAACGGGCCCTGCCCGTCCTCACGGCGAGCGCGACCGGCTCCCCCCGGGGCGGCGGCGGGGCCCTGCCCGGGCGCCCCGCCCGGAGCGGCGTCGCCGACCTGTCCTACGTGCCCGCCGACTTCCCGCCCGCCGCCGACCCGCTCACATAGTGAGACCCCCGTCCCACCCACTTGACATGCGGGGTGCGCCGGGAGGATGGTCAGTCCCATGCGCACCGAAATTCTCGTACTTGGACAGCGCGTCGGCTGAAGCAGAGCCCATGCCCGCTCTGTGGACCGTACCGACGCGCTCCCCTCGCTTGCCACTTGGCACGAGGGGTTTTTTGTTGCACCAGCACCGCCCAAACCCTCGCAAAACTCAGCTTCGAGAAGAGAATGCCGATGACCGAGCAGGCCACCGGGGCCCACCATCCGCAGCCGCGGCCCCGCACCGGCGGATCGTCCACCGCGCCCGTCGAGCACGTCACGGGTGCGCAGTCCCTCATCCGTTCGCTCGAGGAAGTGGGGGCCGACACGGTATTCGGCATCCCAGGGGGCGCCATCCTCCCCGCCTACGACCCGATGATGGACTCCACCCGGGTGCGCCACGTCCTCGTCCGGCACGAGCAGGGCGCGGGCCACGCGGCCACCGGTTACGCCCAGGCCACCGGCAAGGTCGGGGTCTGCATGGCCACCTCGGGCCCCGGCGCCACCAACCTGGTCACCCCGATCGCCGACGCGAACATGGACTCCGTGCCCCTGGTCGCGATCACCGGCCAGGTGGCGAGCGCGGCGATCGGCACGGACGCCTTCCAGGAGGCGGACATCTGCGGCATCACCATGCCGATCACGAAGCACAACTTCCTGGTCACCGACGCCAAGGACATCCCGCGGACCATCGCGGAGGCCTTCCACATCGCCTCCACCGGCCGCCCGGGGCCCGTCCTGGTCGACATCCCCAAGGACATCCTCCAGGCCCGTACGACCTTCTCCTGGCCGCCCGCCCAGGACCTGCCCGGCTACCGGCCGGTGACCAAGCCGCACGCCAAGCAGATCCGCGAGGCCGCCAAGCTGATCACCCAGTCCCGGCGGCCGGTCCTCTACGTCGGCGGCGGCGTCCTCAAGGCCGGGGCCACCGCCGAGCTGAAGGTGCTCGCGGAGCTGACCGGGGCGCCGGTCACCACCACGCTGATGGCGCTGGGCGCGTTCCCCGACAGCCATCCGCTGCACGTGGGCATGCCCGGCATGCACGGCTCGGTCACGGCCGTCACCGCGCTCCAGAAGGCCGACCTGATCGTCGCCCTGGGCGCCCGGTTCGACGACCGCGTCACCGGCAAGCTGGACAGCTTCGCGCCGTACGCGAAGATCGTCCACGCCGACATCGACCCGGCGGAGATCGGCAAGAACCGTGCCGCCGACGTGCCGATCGTCGGCGACGCCCGCGAGGTGCTCGCCGACCTCGTCCAGGCCGTGCAGGCCGAGCACACCGACGGCCACGTGGGCGACTACACCGCCTGGTGGAAGGACCTCAACCGGTGGCGCGAGACCTACCCGCTCGGCTACGACCAGCCGGCGGACGGCAGCCTCGCCCCCCAGCACGTCATCCAGCGCATCGGTGAGCTGGCCCCGGAGGGCACCGTCTTCGCGGCGGGCGTCGGCCAGCACCAGATGTGGGCGGCGCACTTCATCACCTACGACAAGCCCGCCACCTGGCTGAACTCGGGCGGCGCCGGGACCATGGGGTACGCCGTCCCCGCCGCCATGGGGGCCAAGGCCGGGCAGCCGGACCGTACCGTCTGGGCGATCGACGGCGACGGCTGCTTCCAGATGACCAACCAGGAACTGACCACCTGCGCGCTCAACAACATCCCGATCAAGGTCGCGATCATCAACAACGGCGCGCTCGGGATGGTCCGCCAGTGGCAGACCCTGTTCTACAACCAGCGCTACTCCAACACGGTGCTGCACGCCGGCCAGGAGCAGGCCGGCGCGGCGGGCAACGGCACCCGTGTCCCCGACTTCGTCAAGCTCGCCGAGGCCATGGGCTGTGTCGCCATGCGCTGCGAGTCCCCGGACGAGCTGGACGCGGTGATCGCCAAGGCCAACGCCATCAACGACCGCCCCGTCGTGGTCGACTTCATCGTGCACGAGGACGCCCAGGTGTGGCCGATGGTCGCCGCCGGCACCTCCAACGACACGGTGATGGCCGCACGGGGCGTCCGCCCCGACTTCGGCGACAGCGAAGACGACTGAGCCGGCCGACGAAGGACCCAGGAAGCACAGAGAGAAGAGACCGAGGCACCCGACCCATGTCCAAGCACACGCTCTCCGTCCTGGTGGAGAACACGCCCGGCATCCTCGCCAGGATCGCCGCGCTGTTCTCCCGGCGCGGCTTCAACATCGACTCACTCGCCGTCGGTGTCACCGAACACCCCGACATCTCCCGCATCACCATTGTGGTCAATGTCGAGGAACTGCCTCTGGAGCAGGTGACGAAGCAGCTCAACAAGCTGGTGAACGTCCTGAAGATCGTCGAACTCGAGCCCGGCGCTGCGATCCAGCGCGAGCTCGTCCTGGTGAAGGTCCGGGCCGACAACGAGACCCGCTCCCAGATCGTCGAGATCGTCCAGCTGTTCCGCGCCAAGACCGTGGACGTCTCGCCCGAGGCGGTCACGATCGAGGCCACCGGTTCGAGCGACAAGCTCGAGGCGATGCTCCGGATGCTGGAGCCGTTCGGCATCAAGGAGCTCGTCCAGTCCGGGACGATCGCCATAGGGCGCGGCGCGCGGTCCATCACGGACCGCAGCCTGCGGGCGCTCGACCGCAGCGCGTGAGCGAAGCGGTCCGCACGGCCCCCGGGCCGTCCCGTGGCCCCGTGGCCCTCCCCACGGCCCCGTGACCACGGGCACGCCCGCCCGACTCGAGCGAGCTCATCGGCTGAATCGAATGTGACAACCGTCCGGCTCGGATACCGAGACCGGCACACCACCTTCGCCCGCCCCGCCGTACGGTGGGACGCGAGCTGCGACATTTCGAAGCGCACCTTCGAAGCACATCAAGGAGAAAAATCCAGTGGCCGAGCTGTTCTACGACGCCGACGCCGACCTGTCCATCATCCAGAACCGCAAGGTCGCGGTCCTCGGCTACGGCAGCCAGGGCCACGCCCACGCGCTGTCGCTGCGTGACTCGGGTGTCGACGTCCGGGTCGGTCTGCACGAGGGCTCGAAGTCCAAGGCCAAGGCCGAGGAGCAGGGCCTGCGCGTGGTGACGCCGGCGGAGGCCGCCGCCGAGGCCGACGTCATCATGATCCTGGTGCCGGACCCGATCCAGGCCAAGGTCTACGAGGAGTCCGTCAAGGACAACCTCAAGGACGGCGACGCGCTGTTCTTCGGGCACGGCCTCAACATCCGTTACGGCTTCATCAAGCCGCCGGCCAATGTCGACGTCGCGATGGTCGCCCCCAAGGGCCCGGGCCACCTGGTCCGCCGCCAGTACGAGGAGGGCCGCGGCGTGCCGTGCATCGCGGCCGTCGAGCAGAACCCCTCGGGCAAGGCGTTCGAGCTGGCCCTGTCCTACGCGAAGGGCATCGGCGGCACCCGCGCCGGCGTCATCAAGACGACCTTCACCGAGGAGACCGAGACCGACCTGTTCGGTGAGCAGGCCGTGCTCTGCGGCGGTACCGCCGCGCTGGTCAAGGCGGGCTTCGAGACCCTGACCGAGGCTGGCTACCAGCCGGAGATCGCCTACTTCGAGTGCCTGCACGAGCTGAAGCTGATCGTGGACCTCATGTACGAGGGCGGCCTGGAGAAGATGCGCTGGTCGATCTCCGAGACCGCCGAGTGGGGCGACTACGTCAGCGGCCCGCGGGTGATCACCGACCAGACCAAGGTCGAGATGAAGAAGATCCTGGCCGAGATCCAGGACGGTACGTTCGCCAAGAACTGGATGGACGAGTACCACGGCGGTCTGAAGAAGTACAACGAGTACAAGAAGGCCGACAGCGAGCACCTGCTGGAGACCACGGGCCGTGAGCTGCGCAAGCTCATGAGCTGGGTCGACAACGAGGACGCGTAACGCCCGTGCGCGGCCGGTCCCGCCCCGCCCCCGTACCCCGGGAGGCC
Source organism: Streptomyces sp. NRRL F-5135 (assembly GCF_000719775.1). Taxonomy (GTDB): domain Bacteria; phylum Actinomycetota; class Actinomycetes; order Streptomycetales; family Streptomycetaceae; genus Streptomyces; species Streptomyces hebeiensis. The sequence goes on from NZ_JOHR01000010.1 coordinate 219,112, forward strand.
CGGGCCGGGACCGGCCGCGCGGCGCGCCCGCACCCGACCGCACGACGACGCGTGAGCGCCTCTCCACATGCGGGTACGCGCACGTACGGGCGACGCGGGCGCGGCGGATACGGAAACGTGAACGCCAGATGGACCGCACGGAAGAGTGATCCCGCTGTTGGGCGTATCGAAGCGCGATGACAGCACTACACTGCACAGCACATACGCGTCAGGCCCACAGTGTCGTGCGTCTTCCACGCGGCCAGAACCCTCCACCGCATGCGGCCGTCGGGACGGCCGTCCGCAATGGGATTAGTGAGGACCCACGTGAGCTCGAAACCTGTCGTACTGATCGCTGAAGAGCTTTCCCCCGCCACCGTCGACGCGCTCGGTCCGGACTTCGAGATCCGGCACTGCAACGGAGCCGACCGCGGTGAGCTGCTGCCGGCCATCGCCGACGTGGACGCGATCCTGATTCGCTCCGCGACCAAGGTCGACGCCGAGGCCGTCGCGGCCGCGTCCAGGCTGAAGGTCGTCGCCCGGGCGGGCGTCGGTCTCGACAACGTCGACGTCTCCGCCGCCACCAAGGCCGGTGTGATGGTCGTGAACGCGCCGACCTCCAACATCGTCACCGCCGCCGAGCTGGCGTGCGGCCTGCTGGTGGCCACCGCGCGCAACATTCCGCAGGCGAACGCGGCGCTGAAGAACGGCGAGTGGAAGCGCTCGAAGTACACGGGTGTCGAGCTGAGCGAGAAGACCCTCGGCGTCGTCGGCCTCGGCCGTATCGGCGTCCTGGTCGCCCAGCGCATGTCCGCCTTCGGGATGAAGGTCGTCGCGTACGACCCGTACGTGCAGCCGGCCCGCGCCGCCCAGATGGGCGTCAAGCTGCTGACGCTGGACGAGCTGCTGGAGGTGTCGGACTTCATCACCGTGCACCTGCCCAAGACCCCCGAGACGATCGGCCTGATCGGCGACGAGGCCCTGCACAAGGTCAAGCCGTCGGTACGGATCGTCAACGCCGCGCGCGGCGGGATCGTGGACGAGGAGGCGCTGGCCGCCGCCCTCAAGGAGGGCCGGGTCGCCGGCGCGGGCCTGGACGTGTACGCGAAGGAGCCCTGCACGGACTCCCCGCTGTTCGAGTTCGACCAGGTCGTCTGCACCCCGCACCTCGGCGCGTCCACCGACGAGGCGCAGGAGAAGGCGGGCATCGCGGTCGCCCGGTCCGTCCGCCTCGCGCTCGCCGGTGAGCTGGTCCCGGACGCGGTCAACGTCCAGGGCGGGGTCATCGCCGAGGAGGTCCGCCCCGGCCTGCCGCTCGCCGAGAAGCTCGGCCGGATCTTCACCGCGCTCGCGGGCGAGGTCGCGGTCCGGCTGGACGTCGAGGTGTACGGCGAGATCACCCGCCACGACGTGAAGGTGCTCGAACTGTCCGCGCTCAAGGGCGTGTTCGAGGATGTCGTCGCCGAGACCGTCAGCTATGTCAACGCGCCGCTGTTCGCGCAGGAGCGCGGTGTCGAGGTCCGCCTGACCACGTCGAGCGAGTCCCCGAACCACCGGAACGTGGTCACGGTGCGCGGCACGCTCGCCGACGGCGAGGAGGTCTCGGTCTCCGGCACGCTGGCGGGCCCCAAGCACCTCCAGAAGATCGTCGCGATCGGCGACTACGACACCGACCTGGCGCTGGCCGACCACATGATCGTGCTGCGCTACGAGGACCGCCCCGGCGTGGTCGGCACGGTCGGCCGGATCCTCGGCGAGGCCGGGCTGAACATCGCGGGCATGCAGGTCTCCCGCGCGGAGGAGGGCGGCGAGGCGCTGGTCGTGCTCACCGTCGATGACACGGTCCCGACGCCGGTGCTCGCCGAGATCTCGGCGGAGATCGGCGCGGCGTCGGCACGCTCGGTGAACCTGACCGACTGATTCGGCCATATTCGGCCGCGAGCGCGGAAGAAGGGCCCGGTGGACATACCGGGCCCTTCACGCATATACGGCACGCATCGGGGCCGGATCAGCCCTGTGGTCAACGCACCGTAGTCGGCCCGGGGCCGGTCAGAGCCTGGCGGCCTTCAGCGCCATGTGGAGCAGCAGCCGGTCCTCGCCCTCGTCCAGGTCCAGGCCCGTGAGCTGTTCGATCCGGGAGAGGCGGTAGTAGAGCGTCTGGCGGTGGATCCCCAGCGCCGACGCCGTACGCCCCGCCTGGCCCGCGCGGTCGAGGAACACCTCGGCGGTGTGCGCCAGTTCCGCGTGGGCCGGGGTGAGCAGCGGGCGTACCGCGGGGTCCGGTCCGGGCGGCAGGGCCGTCAGCAGGCGGTACGGGCCGATCCCCGACCAGCGCGCGACCGGTCCGAGGCGGGGCTGGGCCACGGACGCCCGGGCCGCCGCGACCGCCTCCCGCCAGGCGGCGGGCAGCTCGGCCAGGCCGCGGCGCGGGGCACCCGCACCGGCCGCCGCCGCGGGCCCCGCGTGCTCCCGCAGCCGGGTCACCGAGGCGAGCACCGGCTCCGGCGCGTCCGCCGAGCGGAGCCGGACGAGCAGGGCCAGGGCCCGGGCGCCGCCCGACGCCTCCGCGCGGCCCGGGCGACCGGCGCCGGCGCCGTCGGTGGACCCCGGGCGCCCGGGGTCCGTAGGGGGCGGGTACCGGGGCTCCGGCCCGGGACCGTACGGCCAGGACTCCCGCGGTCCGGCCCGGTACGGCTCGGACCCGTCCGGGAGGGACCCGTACGGGACGGTGCACAGCGCCGCCGTTCCCGGTACCGCCCGCAGGCCCGGTTCCTCGTCGGTCCACGGCGACACGCACACCACCATGTGCGGTCCGTCCGCGCCCGGCCCCAGGGCCGTACGGAGCGTGGCCACCGCCATGTCCCGCCGCCAGCCCGGTTCCGCCGTCAGGACGGCGCGCAGTTCGCGGGAGAGGTCCGCGCCCGCCTTCACGTCCTCGGCGAGCAGATCGCCGATCCGGGACGTCACCTCCATGGCGGCCGCGAGGCGCGCCCCGCTCGGTCCGGCGAACGGGGTCCCCGGCTCGAACCCGGGTTCCGCCGTTCCCTCGCCCGGCGCGGCGACCTCCGGCATGCCGCCCCGCTCCGTGCCGCCGCCCCCCTCCGTGTCGTCCAGCAGCCAGACGTATCCGAGCACCATGCCCCGGTGCCGTACCGGCAGACAGATCCGCGCCCGGTGGACCCCCGCCTCCGGGGCCGCCGGGATCCTGACCGGTCCCGTGGCGCGCGTGATGCCGAACGCCTCGAACCACGCGCGCACGGACGGCGTGGACCTCCGTGTCAGGATCGTGCGCGTCCTGACCGGGTCCGTCGCCGAGGCGTCCTCGCTGTCGTGCGCGCCGAAGGCGATCAGACCGAAGTCCCGGTTCTCCAGCGTCGCGGGCACGCCGAGCAGCGCCGAGATCTCGTCCACCAGGTCCTGGTAATCGCCGTATTCGCCCTTCACTCGGACATTCTCCCACCCCCTTCAGACATATGTCTGAGATCTGGGCCACGGATGCGTGACAGCTGTCGATGGCACCCCCGCGCGGCCGTCCATAGATTTCTCAGTGAACCGCCGCCACGACCCGTGGTCCGCCCGCGCCGTCGGCCGGCCCCGCTCGTCGCACGAAACAGACGATGGAGGTACCCCGTGCTGGGTCCCGTGATCCTTGCCGCGTCCCGCAGCGACGCCCTGCGCCGGACCGTTTCGGCGGCCCCCGTCACCAAGCCCGTCGTGGACCGTTTCATCGCGGGTGAGTCGATCACGGAGACGACGCCCGTCGTACGGGCCGCGGCCGACCGCGGCCTGGAGGTGACGCTCGACGTCCTCGGCGAGGACGTCACCGACCCGGCCGAGGCGCTGCTCGCCCGCGACGCGTACCTGCGACTGGTCGACGCCCTCGCGCCGCTGGGACTCGGGCCGCGCGCCGAGATGTCCGTGAAGCTCTCCTCGTTCGGGCAGGCCCTCCCCGGCGGGCACGACCTCGCGCTGAAGAACGCCACCGCCGTCGTCGAGGCGGCCGCCGCCATCGGCACCACCGTCACGCTCGACGCCGAGGACCACACCACCCTCGACTCGACCCTCGCCATCCACGGGGAGCTGCGGGAACGTTTCCCCGGGACGGGCGCCGTCGTCCAGTCGTACCTCTTCCGTACGGAGGAGGACTGCCGGGCCCTCGCCGCCGCCGGATCGCGCGTGCGCCTGGTCAAGGGCGCGTACAAGGAGCCCGCCTCCGTCGCGTACCAGGACAAGGGCGAGGTCGACAGGGCGTACATCCGCTGTCTGAAGATTCTCATGGCGGGAACGGGTTATCCGATGGTCGGAACGCACGATCCGCGGATTATCGCGATCGCCCAGGACCTCGCAAGCCGTGCCGGACGTAAAATCGACGCATACGAGTTCCAGATGCTGTACGGCATCCGGGCGGCCGAGCAGGACCGGCTGGCGGCGGAAGGCCACCGGATGCGCGTCTACATCGCCTACGGAACCGACTGGTACGGATACTTCATGCGGCGGCTCGCCGAGCGCCCCGCCAACCTGGCGTTCTTCCTGCGTTCGCTGGTCACCCGTGGCTGAACCGCCCCGCCCCCGCCGTCGGCCCGCCCGGTGGGCGGCGCCGACCGACCGCCCCGGCAGACCGCACGGAGCACCGAGCCCGATCGCGGAGTGAAACGTCGCTCAGGTCGAGCGGACCGAGCAGATCAAGCAGATCGACCCAGATCAAGCAGATCAAGCAGATCAAGGAGATTCGCCACCATGGACGCCGTGACCCAGGTCCCCGCGCCGGTCAACGAGCCGGTACACGGCTACGCCCCCGGTTCCCCCGAGCGCGCCCGGCTCGAGGCCAAGCTCAAGGAGCTCGCCGGGAACCCGACCGACCTGCCCATGACCATCGGCGGCGAGAAGCGCATGGGGGGCGGCGAGCGCGTCGACGTCGTCCAGCCGCACAACCACAAGGCCGTGCTCGGTACGTTCGCCGGCGCCACCGAGCAGGACGCGCGCGACGCCGTCGACGCCGCCCTGGCGGCGGCCCCCGGCTGGCGCGCGACGTCCTTCGACGACCGCGCCGCGATCCTGCTGCGCGCCGCCGAACTGCTGGCGGGGCCCTGGCGCGAGACGCTGGCCGCCGCCACCATGCTCGGCCAGTCCAAGACCGCCCAGCAGGCCGAGATCGACACGCCCTGCGAGCTGGTCGACTTCTGGCGCTTCAACGTCAAGTACGCCCGTGACCTGCTGGCCGAGCAGCCGCCGGCCAACTCGCCCGGCGTCTGGAACCGCCTCGACCACCGCCCGCTGGAAGGTTTCGTCTACGCGATCACGCCGTTCAACTTCACGGCCATCGCGGGCAACCTGCCGACCGCGCCCGCGCTCATGGGCAATGTCGTGGTGTGGAAGCCGTCGCCGACGCAGACCCTCGCCGCCGTGCTGCTGATGGAGCTGCTGGAGGAGGCAGGACTGCCCAAGGGTGTCATCAACCTGGTGACGGGCGACGGCATCGCGGTCTCCGAGGTGGCGCTGAACCACCCCGAGCTGGCCGGCATCCACTTCACCGGCTCGACCAGGACCTTCCAGCACCTGTGGAAGACGGTCGGCAACAACATCGAGAAGTACCGCTCCTACCCGCGCATCGTCGGCGAGACCGGCGGCAAGGACTTCGTCGTCGCCCACCCGAGCGCCGACCGCGCGGTCCTCAAGACGGCGCTGACCCGCGGCTCATTCGAGTACCAGGGCCAGAAGTGTTCGGCGTCCTCGCGCGCGTACGTTCCCGCCTCCATCTGGAACGACGGCTTCGAGGCGGAGTTCGCCGCCGAGGTCGACGGGATCGCCATGGGCGACGTCACCGACCTGTCGAACTTCATCGGCGCCGTCATCGACGAGCGCGCCTTCGCCAAGAACAAGGCCGCGATCGACCGCGCCGCCGCCGACCCGGCCTGCCGGATCATCGCGGGCGGTACGTACGACGACTCCGTCGGCTACTTCGTCCGGCCGACCGTCATCGTCTGCACGGACCCCTCGAACGAGGTCTTCACGACCGAGTACTTCGGCCCGATCCTGGCGGTCCACGTGTACGACGACGCGGACTACGAGGCGGTGCTGACCCAGATGGAGTCCGTCGCGCCGTACGCCCTGACCGGCTCCGTCATCGCGCGCGACCGCGCGGCCGTGGCCCGGACGATGGAGAGGCTGCGCTACGCGTCCGGCAACTTCTACATCAACGACAAGTCGACCGGCGCGGTCGTCGGCCAGCAGCCCTTCGGCGGCGGCCGCGCGTCCGGCACGAACGACAAGGCGGGCGCGCCGCAGAACCTGATGCGCTGGACGCTGACCCGCGCGATCAAGGAGGCGCTGGTGCCGCCGACCGACTACCGCTACCCGCACATGGGCTGACGCCTGGGCGCCGGGCGCCCGGCCCCGGAGCCCCGACCCGATGAGGTGCTGCCGGGCCACCCCCGCCCCCGCCCCCGGACCGGTTCCCCCGACCGGCCCGGGGGCGGCTCCATGTCCGGGGCCCGGACACCGGCCGGACAACGGGCCCGCCCCCGTCCCGCGTCCCACCAGGTGCTCAGCCGCGCCCGCGTCCCCGCAGGTCGGCGCGGTGCCCGTCCCGTACGGTCCCCTTCTCCGCCGAGCCGTGGCCCGGACGGCGCACGGACCGGCAGAGTCGGTGACGAACCGGCCGGACCCCGGCCGGACCGACATCGACCGACAAACAGAACACAGGGGGATCCCATGAACGTACGCAAGCGTTGCGCCCTGCTCACCTCGGCGCTCGCCCTGACGACCGTGGCCGCGGCGGCCCCGATGGCCTCCGCCGCACCCAGCGGCGCCGCGGAAGCCTGCACCGCGTGGCGGACCATCCAGGTCAACAACAACGCGGGCGCGGTCAAGTACCGCGAGTGCGACCGGTACAGCGGCTCCAACACACAGACCCGGGCCGAATTCTACATTTGGGACAACAAGCACGACGGCAAGGCCGCGCAGGTGTACACGGCGACCGGGTCGAACGTGAACGGCAGCTGGAAGCAGAGCTGGGAGAAGTACTACTACTGGAGCGACGAGAGCAAGCACAGCCCGAAGGTGAACACCGGCTGGCACAAGGGCCACGACGTGAAGGTGCTGCTCAAGCTCGTCTGAGGCGCGTCCGGGTCCCGCCCGGACCCGGTGGGCCGGCCGGTCCTCCCGCCTGTGCGGGACGGCCGGCCGGCATCGCCGTACGTGTCGGACCCGGGTGACACAGTGGTCCCATGACGGAACGTCCGCACACCGCGCACACATGCGAACTCGGCCCGGCCGCCCTCGCGGAGATCCGTGCCTTCCTGGACGAGGTCTTCGAGGGGGACTTCTCGGACGACGACTGGGACCACAGCCTCGGCGGGGTGCACGCGCTCGTACGGGACGAGGCGGGCGCGATCGTGGCGCACGGCAGTGTGGCGCAGCGGCGCGTCCTGCTCGGGGGCCGGTCCTACCGCGTCGGATACGTCGAGGCCGTCGCCGTACGGCCGGACCGCAGGCGGCAGGGGCTCGGCGGGCAGGTGATGGCGGCGCTGGAGGCGGTGATCGACGGGGCGTACACGGCCGGCGCCCTGTCCGCCTCCGACGAGGGCGAGTCGCTGTACCGGGCGCGCGGCTGGCGGCCCTGGCCGGGCCGGATCGAGGTGCTGGCCCCCGGCGGGGTGCGGCGGCTGCCGGACGAGGAGGGGAACACGTATCTGCGCCCGGCGGCCGGCCACGCCCTGCCCGGGCCCGAGGCGGGACCGCTGGTCTTCGACTGGCGGGACGGCGACGTGGTGTGAGCCCGGGCGCGCTCGGGGCACGCCCATGTGTCCTCCGCGCCCCGCGTGCCCTGCTCGCTCGTGCGGGCGTGTCGGCGCAGGCCGCAGTGATCGTCGTCTCAGATAGTAGGAAGTCCGAGTAAATGGAGGACAGGAAGCCGCCACTCGCTTAGCGTGGAAATCGCCGAACGTATCGCTCCATCGAGCGAACGGCGGACGTGGGCCCGCGCCCCCACGCAGGCGATCCCTGCCGCGCACGCCCCCCGCCCCTTTCCGGCGCCTCGTGCACGTGTTCCGCGGTTCCGCCGCCGGGCTCACGATCCCAAGGAGTCGATCACCCATGGCCGAGACGACCATCCGCCGCGTCCGTCACACCACCGCACGTACGAACGAGTCCACGGGCGAGTCCGAGCGCAAGAACGCCGCCGCGGCGCTCCAGCGCGCGCTCGACCGCAGGGACAACGGCGGCGCCACCGGCCACTGAGCCACCGGTCACTGAGCCGGAGCCCACTGGCCCGGTCGCGCCGGTCCGGAGCCGTCGGCCCGGATCCGCCGGGCCGGATGGGCGGGGCCGCGGCCGGGCGCCCGCCGCCGTCAGCGGGTCACCGTGAAGTGGTCCACCCGCTCGCCCGTCTCGGCGAGCGCGGTGACCCGCAGCTCCGGGCGGTTCCCCGTCGTCACCTCGACGGCCAGGAACGAGAAGCCGGTGTAGCGCACCCGCGACCACTCCACCTCCTCCGCGGCCTTCGCGCCGCCCTTCTCCCAGTGGTACGACGACACGCTCTCCAGGTCCGCGACATGCCCCTCGTGACTGTCCGGCACGGGGAAGTCGTACAGCGCCTTGCCGGCGCCGCCCGCCGTGACGTAGACGATGCCGTCATGCGTGGAGCTGACCGACTCGCCGGCCGGTACCCGCCGTCGCACCGCGCCGGCGCGCAGCGCGTCCGTGCGCTCGTAGACGTGGTTGTGGCCGTTCACCACCAGATCGACCCGGTGCTTGTCGAAGAGCGGCACCCACGCGTCCCGCACCCCGCCGTCCGACGCGTGCGCCTTCGTCGTCGAGAAGGCGCAGTGGTGGAAGAAGACCACGACGAAGTCGATGTCCTTCTCCGCCCGCAGTGCGCCCAGCCGCCGGTCCAGCCAGCGGGTCTGGGCGCCGCCGGTGTAGCCGGTGTTGGCGCGGATCTCGTAGGAGACGTCGTTGGCGTCCAGAGCCACCACGCCGACGTTGCCGTACCGGAAGGAGTACACCCCGGGCGACTTCTCCGGGTCGATCCCGTTGTCCGGCAGGGTCCAGCGCGCGCTCTGCCCGCCGTAGCCGTGCGGCGAGTACCACGCCTCCATGTCGTGGTTGCCGGTGGTCACCATCCACGGCACCCGCGAGGCCACCGTCTCGGTCTGGGCCAGGAACTGGTCCCACACCCGCGCGTCGTAGGTGTCCGAGGGCGACCCGTGACCGCTGCTGTCCGCGTAGCAGATGTCGCCCGCGTGCAGGTGGAACGCCGGGTTCTGGCCGAGGATCAGCTGGTCGTTGGCGAGCGCGTCGTACGAGACGCCCTGGTCGCCGAAGGCGGTGAAGACGAACCGCTCGGCGCCCGCCGGTGCCGTACGGAAGGTGCCGACCGTGCCCAGGTTGCGGGCGTCCGCCGGGTCGAAGCCGTCGTGCCCGACGCCGTAGTAGTACGTCGTCCCCGGGCGCAGCCGCTCCAGCGAGGCGTGCAGGTAGTACTGGTCGACGGCGGGCAGCTTCGCGGTCAGCGACGGCGTGTGCAGGGGCCGTACCTCCGCCCCCACCTTCCGGCCGAGGTCCCACGGCTTCAGACCCACCCGCAGGTACGGGTTCCGCACCGGCAGCGGCACCTGCCAGGAGACCGTCATCCGTGTCCTGGGGTCCGAGCCGAACGCCAGATGGCGGCCGAAGGGCGCCACCAGCGATCCGTTCACCCGGGTGGCGGAGGGGGACGGCAGGAATCCGGGTGCGGCGCCGCCCGTCCCGGCGGGGCTCGTCGTGGTGTCCGCGGTGGCGCCCCCGGAGCTGAGCAGTCCGGCGCCCGCCACGGTGCCGGCGGCGAGCGCCCCCACCCGCAGCAGCCGCCGCCGGCCGATCCGGTCACGCAGGTACTCGTGCTGCTCCGCCATGGTCATGCGGGAGGCGAGGTGGTCGGGGATTCCGACGCGCGGAGTATCCATGGCCCGACGGTCGCACCGCCGGGTGGCGCGGGCGTGGAGGCAGGGCGTACAACGGACGACCGAATGGCAATGTGTCCACAGGATGGACGCGCCATGTCAGGCAATGGGACGAGGAGTAGGGTACCGGCATGTCTCGCAGCATCAATCTCGCAGTGATCCCCGGTGACGGCATCGGCAAGGAAGTCGTGGCGCAGGGCCTGAAGGTCCTGAGCGCGGTCCTGCCGCAGGATGTGAAGCTGGAGACGAAGAACTACGACCTCGGCGCCGCCCGTTGGCACCGTACCGGAGAGACCCTCCCGGACGCGGAGCTGGAGGCGCTCAAGGGGCACGACGCGATCCTGCTGGGCGCCATCGGAGACCCGAGCGTGCCCTCCGGGGTGCTGGAGCGCGGGCTCCTGCTGAAGCTGCGGTTCGCCTTCGACCACTACGTGAACCTGCGTCCGTCGAAGCTCTTCCCGAACACGGACACCCCGCTGGCCGGCCGCCCCGACATCGACTTCGTCGTCGTGCGCGAGGGCACCGAGGGTCCGTACACGGGCAACGGCGGTTCGCTGCGCACCGGCACGCCCGCCGAGGTGGCCACGGAGGTCAGCCTCAACACGGCGTACGGCGTGGAGCGTGTCGTGCGTGACGCGTACGAGCGGGCCGACTCCCGCCCGCGCAAGAAGCTGACGCTGGTCCACAAGAACAACGTCCTGGTCTACGCCGGTCACATGTGGAAGAACATCTTCGACCGCGTCGGCCGGGAGTACCCCGAGGTCACCACCGACTACCTGCACGTCGACGCCGCGACGATCTTCTTCGTCACCCAGCCCGAGCGCTTCGACGTGATCGTCACCGACAACCTCTTCGGTGACATCCTCACCGACCTGGCCGCTGCCGTGACCGGCGGCATCGGCCTCGCCGCGTCCGCGAACATCAACCCGGACCGCACCTTCCCGTCCATGTTCGAGCCGGTCCACGGGTCCGCGCCGGACATCGCGGGCCAGGGGAAGGCCGACCCCACGGCCACCATCCTCTCCGTCGCCCTGCTGCTGCGGCACCTCGGCTTCGACGCCGAGGCCGGCCGTGTCGAGGAGGCCGTCGCGGCCGACCTCGCCGGGCGGAGCACCACGACGCGTACGACCGACGAGATCGGCGACGCGCTCGCCGTACGAGTAGCGGGCTGACCCGTCGGACTCCTGTGAGCAGCCGCCGGGTCTGGAGCCCGGCGGCTGCGCTGTGCGCGGCCACCGGGCGCCTCACCCCCCGTACCGACAGCCCCTGACCGCGTTCATCCCGTTCACCCCGCTTCCTCCTGCCGTCCCCGCCGGGCGATAATCGGCGTGGGCCGCGCCATGCGGGAATGCTCGGACGTCCTAGTAATGACGTGAACGCGGTCCGTCACACTCCAGACGTGAAGGACGAGTATTCATGACCACGACGACGCCCACGGCCACGCCCGCCACGGCGGCCGCCTCGCCCGGCTCGCCCGCGGCGACCACGCCCGCGGCGGCCCCCGCGATCGAGCTGAAGCCCTCCGCGCACCCGCTGTCCGCCGCGGAGCGGGAGGCGATCCTGGCCGATCCGGGCTTCGGCCGGCACTTCACCGACCACATGGTGACCATCCGGTGGACGGAGGGGCGCGGCTGGCACGACGCCGAACTCGTCCCCTACGGTCCGCTGTCGATCGACCCGGCCAACATGACCCTGCACTACGCGCAGGAGATCTTCGAGGGCCTCAAGGCGTACCGCCGCCCCGACGGCTCGGTCGCCACCTTCCGCCCGGACGCGAACGCGCGCCGGTTCCGGAGCTCGGCCCGTCGGCTCGCCATGCCGGAGCTGCCCGAGGAACTGTTCATCGCGGCCTGTGACGCGCTGGTCCAGCAGGACAAGGACTGGGTGCCGCCGCACGGTGGCGAGGAGTCGCTCTACCTGCGCCCGTTCATGTTCGCGACCGAGGTCGGCCTAGGGGTCCGCCCGGCGAACGCATACCTGTTCATGGTCATCGCCTCGCCCGCCGGGGCGTACTTCCCCGGCGGGGTCAAGCCGGTCTCGGTCTGGCTCTCGGAGAACTACGTCCGCGCCGTTCCCGGCGGCATGGGCTTCGCCAAGACCGGCGGCAACTACGCGGCGTCCCTGCTCGCCCAGGCCGAGGCGGCGGAGAAGGGCTGCGACCAGGTGGTCTGGCTGGACGCGCTGGAGCACCGCTGGGTCGAGGAGATGGGCGGGATGAATCTGTACTTCGTGTACGGGGACCGCATCGTCACCCCCGAGCTGACCGGCTCCCTGCTGGCGGGGGTCACGCGTGACTCCCTGCTGAAGCTGGCGGGCGACCTGGGCTACACCTCGGAGGAGGGCCGCGTCTCCACCGAACAGTGGCGCCGCGACACGGAGAACGGCACGCTCACCGAGGTCTTCGCCTGTGGCACGGCGGCGGTGATCACCCCGGTCGGGCTGGTCAAGACGGCGAACGGCGAGTGGACCCAGTCGGGCGGGCGGCCGGGCGAGGTCACGATGAAGCTGCGCAAGGCCCTGCTGGACATCCAGACGGGCGCGGTGGCGGACGAGCACGGCTGGATGCACGAACTGGGCTGAGGCGCGGGGCCTCGCGGGGCGTCCTGGTTTCCGGGCCGGTCCCACCGGGCTCGATGGGGCGACTGGGCCCGGTGGGGGCCACCGGGCCCGCGACCCGCCGGGGCGCGGGTCCCGGGCCCCGGGCCGGGACGCCCGGTGCGGGGCCCGGGCGATCGAGCGCTCCCCGCGGGTCTCGTAGCGCCCCGGCCCCAGGGGCCCCCTGCGGCACCTCACCCGGAGGGACCAGTTCCGCTCGTATCGTGAGACGCCTCTTCCTCCTCGCGCCGGGCATGCGAAAATCGGCCCGTGCTCTCGCTCGCCATGATTATCGGCAGCAAGCGCGCCGGTCCGCAGTGACCGCCCCGTACCACCCGTACGGCGTGGCCACCGTGCCCCAGACCCGCGCGCAGACCTCTCGCACCCGCGAGGGGTTTTTTCGTTTTCCGGCCCCCATCCCGGGCGGAACGCGGCGGCGCGCGATGATGGGGGCAAGTGGAGCCAGACATTCCACTCGACAGGAGCAGGACGGACACCATGACCACTGAGTCCCCCGAGTCCACGGGAACCGACGACCGGTTCCGTGTCGACGACAGCTTCCACGTCTTCGACACGACCCTGCGCGACGGCGCGCAGCGCGAGGGCATCAACCTGACGGTCGCCGACAAGCTGGCCATCGCGCGGCACCTGGACGGCTTCGGCGTGGGCTTCATCGAGGGCGGCTGGCCGGGTGCCAATCCGCGGGACACCGAGTTCTTCGCCCGCGCCCAGCAGGAGATCGACTTCCGGCACGCCCAGCTCGTCGCCTTCGGCTCCACCCGTCGCCCCGGCGCCAAGGCCTCGGAGGACCCGCAGGTCAAGGCGCTGGTCGAGTCCGGCGCGCCGGTGGTGACGCTGGTCGCCAAGTCCCATGACCGCCATGTCGAGCTGGCGCTGCGCACCACCCTCGACGAGAACGTGGCGATGGTCCGCGACACCGTCTCCTACCTCCGCGAGCAGGGCAGACGCGTCTTCGTCGACTGCGAGCACTTCTTCGACGGCTACCGAGCCAATCCGGAGTACGCCAAGTCCGTCGTACGGGCCGCCACCGAGGCCGGCGCCGATGTGGTGGTCCTCTGTGACACCAACGGCGGCATGCTGCCGGCGCAGATCCAGGCCGTCGTCTCCACCGTGCTCGCCGACACCGGCGCCCGGCTCGGTGTCCACGCCCAGGACGACACCGGCTGCGCCGTCGCCAACACCCTCGCCGCCGTGGACGCGGGCGCCACCCATGTCCAGTGCACCGCCAACGGCTACGGCGAGCGCGTCGGCAACGCCAACCTCTTCCCGGTCGTCGCCGCGCTGGAGCTGAAGTACGGCAAGCGGGTCCTGCCGCCCGGCGCGCTCGCCGAGATGACCCGGATCTCGCACGCGATCGCCGAGATCGTCAATCTGGCGCCCTCCACGCATCAGCCGTACGTGGGAGTTTCCGCCTTCGCCCACAAGGGCGGCCTGCACGCCTCCGCGATCAAGGTCGACCCGGACCTGTACCAGCACATCGAGCCCGAGCTGGTCGGCAACAGCATGCGGATGCTCGTCTCCGACATGGCGGGCCGCGCCTCCGTCGAGCTCAAGGGCAAGGAGCTGGGCATCGACCTGGGCGGCGACCGCGACCTGGTCGGCCGGGTCGTCAGCCGGGTCAAGGAGCGCGAGCTCGAGGGCTACTCGTACGAGGCCGCCGACGCGTCCTTCGAGCTGATGCTGCGCGAGGAGGTGGAGGGCCGGCCGCGCGGCTACTTCCGTACGGAGTCCTGGCGCGCGATCGTCGAGGACCGTCCGGACGGCTCGCACGCCAACGAGGCGACCGTGAAGCTGTGGGCCAAGGGCGAGCGCATCGTCGCCACGGCCGAGGGCAACGGCCCGGTCAACGCGCTGGACCGGGCCATGCGGTCCGGACTGGAGCGGATCTACCCGCAGCTGGCCAAGCTGGAGCTGGTCGACTACAAGGTCCGCATCCTGGAGGGCCGGCACGGCACCGGATCCACCACCCGGGTGCTGATCACCACGGCGGACGGGGCGGGCGACTGGGCCACGGTGGGGGTGGCGGACAACGTCATCGCGGCGTCCTGGCAGGCGCTTCAGGACGCGTACACCTACGGCCTGCTGAGGGCCGGCGTGGAACCGGCCGAGTAGCTCCCCGCGCATCCGCGCGCACCGGCCCCGGACGGCCCCGCTCCCCGCGGCGGCCGGCCCGGGGCCGACCCGTATCGGCGTCAAGATCGAGTACCGCACTCCCGTTCGCACGGGATTGCCCCCGTTCGGGTAGCGTCAAGAGGTATGAGAACGAGGCGTTCGAAGCTGACGGCGCGATCGCTCCGGTCAGGGCGGTCGGGGTGGCCGGGGCTTTCCTCCCTCCTGGCCGCGCTGCTGTTCGTCGTCGCCGCGGCCTTCTCGGTCACCGGGTTCGCGGCGCCGGACGCTCACGCGGCGAGCGGCCCCGCCACCGGCCCCGCGGCCGTCGGCGAGGCGCTGAAGAAGAGTCCCGTCTACGTGGATCCGCGGGCCTCGGACCAGTTGTCGTCGTCCGACGCGCGGGCGCTGGCGAAGAAGATCAAGGACGCCGACAAGCCGCTGTTCGTGGCGGTGCTGCCGAACTCGGCGGACTTCCCCGCGTCCAGTGTGCTGCGCACGGTACGGGCCGACACCGGCGTGACCGGGCTGTACGCGATACGCCTCGGCGACGGGTTCAACGCCGGGGCCGACTCCGCGGCGATGTCGCGCCAGGCCGTCCGCAACCTGGTCGACGCGGTCAAGGCCGGCGGTCCCGTCGACGCCTCGACCGAGCTGAACAACTTCGTCGACCAGGCCCTCCCGCAGGTGCGCGGCCATGCTCCGGCCTCCTGGGGCGACGGGCGGGGCTCCAACTCGGGGGACACGGGCGGCACGGGTGGCACGGGCGGCGTGGGCAGCTCCTCGACCGGCCTGATCGTGCTCGGCTCGGTGGTCGTGCTGGGCGGCGCGGGCGCCTACGCGGCGATCCACCGCGGCCGTCGCGTCCAGGCGCGGCGCGAGCGCGAGGCCCTCGGCAAGCTGCGGGTCGTCGTGGACGAGGACATCACCGCCTTCGGCGAGGAACTGGACCGGCTGGACTTCCACCCCGCCGAGGCCGGGGCCGACGCCGCGATGCGCCAGGACTACGAGCACGCGCTGGACGCGTACGAACGGGCGAAGTCCCTGATGGCGGCGGCCGAACGGCCCGCCGACGTGCGGCCGGTGACACAGACGCTCCAGGACGGCCGGTTCTCGCTGGCCGTGCTCGACGCGCGCCGCCGGGGCGCCCCGCTGCCGGAGCGGCGCGCGCCGTGCTTCTTCGACCCGCGCCACGGCCCGTCGGTGGCGGACGCGGAATGGGCCCCGCCGGCCGGTGCCCCGCGCACCGTTCCGGTCTGCGCCGCCGACGCCGCCCGGCTGGCGGACGGCGACGACCCGATGGTGCGCACGGTCCGGACGGAGCAGGGCCCGCGTCCGTACTGGGAGGCGGGACCGGCGTACGGGCCCTGGGCGGGCGGCTACTTCGGCGGCGGGTTGCTGCCGGGCCTGCTGGTGGGCACGGTGCTCGGCTCGATGCTGTCCTCACCGGCGTACGGCGCGGGCTTCGGCTACGGGGACGGCTTCGGGTACGGCGACGGGGGCGGCGGCCTGGACGGGGGCCTCGGCGGGGGCGACTACTCGGGGTCCGACTTCGACCCGGGCGACTTCGGGGGCGGGGGCTTCGGCGGGGGAGGGGACTTCGGAGGCGGCGGAGGGTTCGACGGCGGGGGCGGCTTCTGACGGCCGGCGGGGCGTTCCGGCACCGGGCAGGTAATTCAATGCTCAACAACGTCATCCGATTGAGTTCGAGGGGCCCTGGCGGACGCGCGTAGACGTCGGGCACGATCGCGGCGTCGTGTCCCAACGGTTTCGTCCAACGGTTTCCACCAGGAGGCAACGCCCCATGAGAATCCGCTCGGCTCTCACCGCTCTCGCCCTCACCGTCGGCGGGCTCTTCGCTCCCGGCTTCGGTGTCGTCGCCACGGCCACCGCCGCCGAGGCCGCCACGCAGGCCCCGTCCGTCACCCAGGCCCCGTCCGCCGTCGCGGTCACCAAGATCAGCCACGCCACGGCGACCTCGATGTTCCGCTCGTCCGGGATCACCTGGTCCTCGTCCGGCGGCTGCTCGGACCGCAACACGCCGACCTGTACGTCGTTCGACCAGCTCAACCTGGACACGGCCAAGGGCGCGCAGACCCTCCGGAGCGCCAGCGGCTGCGCCATCAACATCACCGGGGGTACGGAGACCGGCCACGCGGGCGGTACGTACTCGCACTGGAACGGCTACAAGCTCGACTTCGGCAAGGCGACCTGCCTGACCAACTACGTCAAGAACACCTTCACCTACATCGGCGTGCGCGGTGACGGCGCCCCGCAGTGGCAGTCCGGCGCCGGCAACGTCTACGCGGACGAGGGCAACCACTGGGACGTGACCTTCTACAACTGCGGCGGCTGCTGAGCTCTGCCCCGCTGAGCCTGCCCGCCGGGCCCGCTCGCCCGCGCCCACGCGTGCCGTAATGCCGTAGTGCCGTATGGCGGTGCCCCGCCCTCCCGTTCCGATCGCCGGGGGAGCGGGGCACCGCGCCGGGGCATCCCGGGCCGGGCGGGGTCAGGACCCGACCGACACCGTCCACCGTCGCGGGTTGCCGTCGTGCGCCGCCCCGGAGACGTCGGGCTGGCCGTCCGGCTGCACGTCGTCGTACGGGAACGCGTATCCGATGGGCGTGTGGGCGTGCAGGGCCCGCGCGTAGTGGTTGGTGACCGGGTCCTTGTAGTAGTCCGCCGCCGTGGCGCCGTTCGGCTGCTCGGGGTGGCTCAGGACGGTCGACCGGTTGAACGCCGCGGCCAGCCGCGCGAGCAGCCCCTTCTTGTCGTCGGAGTCGTTCGGGTTGTTGGCGAACGGCCCGCTGTTGCAGGTGAAGATGTCCATCGAGGTCGGCTTGGCGAACGTGTGGCCGCCGTTGAAGGTCAGCGTGTCCCCGCTGACCCGTCCGGTGAACACGCCCCGGCCGCCCTGGAGGTCGATGGTCAGGTCCGTCGTGCGGTACTTCTCCCAGACCTGGTCGACGTAGCTGTCGAAGACACTGCCGAAGGGTGTCTGGCCCGCCAGGTTCTGCGGCGAGATGATCCGCAGCACCTTGCCGTCCGGGGCTCGCAGGACCAGCTTGTCCCAGGGGTGACCGTCGACGGCGGCCTGCGCCGTCAGCTCCTCGGCGATCTTGTCCAGCGCGCCCTCGGGCAGCGGCGCCACCGTGTGCGTGGCGTCGCCCTCCAGCTTGATGCCGATCGGCAGGGCCGTCACCAGGTCGACATAGCTGATGTTGGAGTAGAGCTGGTCCGTGTTGAAGGTGAACTCGGCGAACGACCAGGTGCGGCCGTAATTGGGGTCCGCCTCGGTAGCGAAGGCGGGCTCCACGAGGGCGGGCCCCGGGTTGAGGAAGAAGTCGAGCTTGTCGTCCCGTACGAAGTAGACCCGCGCCCCGAACATCTGAGGCAGCGTCAGGACGACGGGTGCCGCTCCCGCCGCGTTCAGGGGGATCGCGCAGTCGACCGGCAGTGGCGTCTGCGGTGCTCCGGGCGACTCGGGCCGGTAGACGCTCCCGTCGGCGCGCAGCAGCACCCAGCTGTTGGTGGTGGCGTCATGACCGGTGACGTACGCGTTCACCGATCCGGGCAGCGAGGTGTTCTGGAGGGCGATCTCACAGGTCTCCGGCGCGGCCGATGCCTTGGGACTGAGCGCGCTGCCCCAGAAGGGATACGAGACCGCCGTCGCGGCAGCGGCCGTTCCGGTCAGAAACAGTCTGCGGGATATCACGAAGGATCTCCTGTTGTGTGGGGGTACGCAGAGGTGCGCGATGTGTGGGGGGTCGCGCCTGCGATGGCCAACACTCTTGCGATCTGTGCCGGACGCGTCAAGAGTTGAGGCTGAGAGCGCTCTCTGATGCGGGTGATGTTCACAACATGGCGTCATACGGGGGAGTTTGGGCCGCCGCTCCACCCTGGCGGTGCCGGGGCCGCCACCCGGCGGTGGCGGGTCAGGAGAGCCAGTCGGTGTAGCGGGTGGGGGCGAGGTGGGCGTTCTCGTCGGTGAGGACGTCACCCTTGACCGCGGCGAACATGCCGGCGGTGGGGTCGGTGACGACCGTTCGGTTGTCGCCCTTGCGGGACAGGGTGATCCGGCCCAGCTCGTCCAGCGGGAGGACCTCGGGACCGGCGATGTTGCGGATGCCGTTCAGCGGGGTGCCCGCGGCGACCTCCGCCACCGCGGCGGCCACGTCCTTGGCGGCGATCGGCTGGACCGGCGTGGCGGGCAGCCGGACGGTGTCACCGTCCGCGGTCCACGACAGGGCCGCGTCCATGAACTCCATGAACTGCGTGGCCCGGACGATCGAGTAGGGGATCGGCCCGGCGGCGAGGATCGTCTCCTGGAGAGCCTTGGCACGGTAGTAGTCCAGCTCCGGAACGCGGTCCGTGCCGACGATCGAAAGGATGACGAAGTGGCCGGCACCGCCCGCCCGGGCCGCGGCCAGGAGGTTGTCCATCGAGGTCCGGAAGAAGGCGAGGGAGGCTTCGTCGAACGTCGGGGAGTTCGTCAGGTTGACGACGACGTCGGCTCCCGCCACCGCCTCGTCCAGTCCCTGACCGCTGATGACGTCGACCCCGGTGGACTTCGAGTGCGGTACCGCCTCGTGCCCGGCCGCGTTCAGATTCCTGACGACCTGCGACCCGATCAGACCGGTACCACCGATGACTGCGCACTTCATGACATGCCTTCCGCTGAAAGTATGTTCGTGAAAATGGCGTATGCCCCACTATATGAGCGGCCTGTGCACCGCGCTCGTGCTCGGCCCGTCGCTGCCCGGGCTTCGGCGTCATTGACTCGCTTTGGCCTTTCCCCGCGGTACCCGGTGCGTGACGATTGCCCGGCCAGATCCCCAGTCGACGTGTACCGGAGTGAACCGGACCGGGAGCGGCACGCGCCCCGGCCCGCACACGTCCCCGACGCTTTGGAGGACCCATGATCAAGAGACCCGTCTTACGTGGCGCGGCCGGCCTGACGGTGGCGGCACTGCTCGGACTCGGCGCATCGCCCGTGGCGAGCGCCGCCGACGCGCCGGCCCCCACGCACGGCACGTCCGCGCAGGTCAAGGGCGAACACCCGGAGCTCAACGGCTACCGCGTCAAGACGGTGAACAACGCCGCCGTCTACCTGGTCCTCGACGGCAAGCGCCGCGGGATCCCCAACGAGGCCACGTACTTCAACCTGTTCCGCAGCTGGGACGGGATCCAGAACGTGATCGACATCGACCGCATCGACGACGGCGGCAACCTGTCGGACGGCGCCATGCTCGCCAAGACCCCGTCCTCCGCGACGGTCTACCTCGTCAGCAACGGCGTCAAGCGCGGGATCACCAGCGCCGCCGTGTTCGACAAGTACAGCTTCGACTGGGACAAGATCGTCACCGTGAGCGCCGTCGTGCTGGACGCCGTTCCCAACGGTCCCGTCATCTCTTCCTGACACGCGCGGCGGGCCCGCCCGGCCGGCGAGGCGCGGGTGAACGCGGCCGGGCGGGCCCGGCGCCGATGTGGCCGGGAGTGGTGTACGCGATTCCGCGCCGGGTCGGACCGCCTGTCGCGCGTGCCCGACCACCGTTCGGTGGTACCTCTGGGCGCGGATCGAATTCAACAGGCATCCACCCGTATGCCCGGCCCGGGAGTGCACCATGAACCTGCCCGGCGGCGCGTTTCTCGCCGCGTCCGCGTCCGCGTCCGCGCACGACGCCTCGGCCTCGGCCGCATCGGTCCTGGCCGCCGTCTCCCCGGGGGACCTGGCCGCCGCACGGGCCCAGATGGGTTTCTCGCTCGCGTGGCACATCGTGGTGGCGTGCCTGGGAGTCGGCCTGCCGCTGCTCACCCTGATGGCCGAGTGGTACGGCATCCGTACCGGCAACCCCGCCTTCCGGCTGCTGGCCCGCCGCTGGGCCCGCGCCATGGGTGTGCTGTTCGCGGTGGGGGCGGTCTCCGGCACGATCCTGAGCTTCGAGATGGGGCTGCTGTGGCCGGGGCTGATGGGCACGTTCGGGCAGGTCATCGGCTTGCCGTTCGCCCTGGAGGGGTTCGCGTTCTTCATCGAGGCGATCTTCCTCGGGATCTACCTGTACGCCTGGGACCGGATGCCGCCCCGGCGCCACCTGCTGATGGGGGTCCCGATCGTCGTCGCCGGGATCGCCTCGGCGTTCTTCGTCGTGTGCGCCAACGCGTGGATGAACCAGCCGCGCGGCTACACACTGCGGGACGGCAAGGTGGTGGACGTCGACCCGTGGGCGGCCATGATGAACCCGGCCAGTCCGCCGCAGACGGTCCATATGATCCTCGCCGCGCTGATGGTGGCGTCGTTCCTGACCGCGTCCGTGTACGCCGTGGCGCTGCTGCGCGGCCGTGACGACCCCTACCACCGGGCCGGTTTCGCCCTCCCCTTCGTCCTGGGAGCCGTCGTCACACCGTTCCAGATCGTCGTGGGGGACTGGGCGGCGCGCTTCCTGGCCACGTACCAGCCGGCCAAACTCGCCGCCATGGAAGGTGTGTTCCACACCGGTTCCCACGTCCCGCTCACCATCGGGGGCATCGCGACGAGCGACGACCGACTGCGGTACGGGCTGGAGATCCCCGACGGCCTGTCGCTGCTCGTCGGTTACAGCCCCGACACCGTCATCAAGGGCCTCGACCAGGTGCCACGGAGCGACTGGCCCGCCGTGACCGGTGTCCACCTGTCCTTCGACATCATGGTCGCCGTCGGGTTCTTCCTCCTCGCGATGGGGATCTGGCTGCTGGCCGCGTGGTGGCACGCCCGCCGCACGGCCCGCCCGCTGGCGGCCGCGCGCTCCCCCTGGACCAGGCTCTTCCTGCTGCTCGCGGCGATCGCCGGGCCCGCCGCCGTCGTCGCCCTCGAATGCGGCTGGTGCGTCACGGAACTGGGCCGGCAGCCATGGGTCGTCTGGGGTGTGATGCGCGTGCGCGAGGCCGTGAACCCGGCGCCCGGCCTGATGGCGGGGCTCTGGCTGGTACTGATCGTCTACGCGGCGATGACGGCGGCCACGGTGTACGTGCTCAGGCGACTGGTCCGCGCCACGCCGGTCCCGGTCGCGCCGCAGGAGAGCGATGTCGAGCGCTATCCGGTGGTGTGAGCGTTCCGCACCACCAATGCCACCCGCGCCACCAGCACCCGCGCCGCCCGGGCCACGCGGCCTTACCGGGATCGCCGGGTCCTGCCGTGCCCGCCGCGCCGACCGTACGCCGTAACGCGACCACCGACCCGAAAGGTGACCGACTGTGCTCGCCGACGTGATGCTGGCCGTGATGTGGGCCGGCCTGACCTGCTACGCGCTGTTCGGCGGGGCCGACTTCGGAGCCGGACTGTGGGACCTGCTCGCCGGACGGTCGCGGCGGGGGCTCCCGCAGCGGCGGCTGATCGAGCACAGTATCGGCCCGGTGTGGGAGGCCAACCACGTCTGGCTCATCTTCGTGCTCGTGCTGCTGTGGTCGGGTTTCTCGCCCGTCTTCGCCGCCGTACTGTCCACGCTCTACATCCCGTTGACGCTCACGGCACTCGGCATCATCGCGCGCGGCGCGGCGTTCGCGTTCCGCAAGGCCAGTACGGAGCTGTGGCAGCAGCGGCTGTTCGGCGCGTGCTTCGCGGTGTCGTCGGTGGTCACGCCGTTCTTCCTGGGGACGGTGGCCGGGGGTGTCGCCTCCGGCCGGGTGCCGTCGGGCATCGCCAAGGGCGACGTCGTCACCGGCTGGGTCAACCCGACGTCCCTGCTGGGCGGTGTCCTCTCCGTGCTGACCTGCGCGCATCTGGCGGCGGTCTACCTGTGTGCCGACGCCGCGCGGGAGGGCGACCACGAACTGGTAGGCGGCTTCCGCCGCCGTGCGGTGACCAGCGGCCTGCTGAGCGGCCTGGTCGCCCTCGCCGGCATCGGCATCCTCCACCAGGACGCGCCCGTCCTCTTCCACGGCCTCACCCACCGTGCCCTCGGTGTGGTGATCGTCAGCGCCGTGGCGGGCGTCGTGGGCCTGGGCCTGCTGCTGCGGCACCGCTACGTCCTCGCCCGCGCGGCGGCGGCGCTCGCGGTGGCCGCCATCATCTGGGCATGGGGCGTCGCCCAGTACCCGTACATGCTGGTCCCCGGCACCACGGTCGCGGCCTCGGCGTCGGTCGACTCGGTGCTGGCGGCGTGCCTGATCGCCACGGCCGTGGGCGCCGTGCTCCTGATCCCCTCGCTCTGGCTCCTCTACACCACCTTCCAGCGCCCGGCGGACGAGGCGGCCCGGGACGGCCGGGCGTAGCCGAGACTGCCCAGGGGCGCGGCGGGCGCGGGGAGGGAGCCGGCCGGAGGGGGCGTCCGGGCCCGTTGCCCGGTCCCGGGGGCCGTGCTAAACAAGCGTCAGCCGATCGACGCCCCGCCCGTGGAGGCCCCGTGTCGCCGTCGCCCGACTGGTCCCGCCGTCTGTTCCTCCTCACCGGCGCGGCCGGGGGGCTCGCGTTCCCGGGACGTGCGGCGCACGGCGGCGGGGCGGAGGACGTCCACGACGCGTTACGGGCGCGCTGGGTGGACCTCCTGCTCGGCACCGGCTACGACCCGGAGGCGGAACCGTACGCCTCCCGCCTCGCCGAGACCGGCGCGCTCGCTTCCGGGTTCCGGACGTCGATGGCACCCGCCGCCGCTCACCTCTGGCCCGACCTGCCGTACGACCCGCCCAGCGGGATCACCCGCGGCTACGGCCGGCTGTGGACCATGGCCCGGGCGTACGCGCAGCCCGGCACCGGGCTCACCGGGGACGCCGGTCTCCTCGCCGACGTCACGTGCGGCCTCGACCATCTCGCCGCGACCGTCTACCGGCCCGGCACCACCCCCTACGGCAACTGGTGGGAGTGGCGGATCGGCAGCCCCCGCCTGCTGATGGACCTCGTCGCCGTCCTGTACGACCACCTCACCGACGCGCAGCGCGCCGCGGCCTGCGCGGCCGTCGACCACTTCCTGCCCGACTCCCTGCTCACCGACTACTCGGGGGTGAGCACCGGCGCCAACCGCGTCGACCTCTGCCGTTCGGTCGCCCTGCGCGGCATCCTCGGCCGGGCGCCCGCGAAGGCCGCCCTCGCGCGGGACGGCCTGTCGCCCGTCTTCCCGTACGTCACGAAGGGCGACGGACTCTACGCCGACGGTTCGTACGTGCAGCACACCTGGGTCGCGTACTCCGGCACCTACGGCCAGGTCCTGCTGGACGGCCTCGGCCGGCTGTTCAGCCTGCTCGCCGGGTCGGAGTGGGAGGTCACGGACCCGGCGCGGCAGAACATCCTCGACAGTGTCGAGCACGCCTACGCGCCGCTCATCCACAACGGGCTGATGATGGACAGCGTCAACGGCCGTGCCGTCAGCCGCGGTCGTCTCCTCGGCGACGAGCGGCACGTCATGCGCGGCGACCACTTCCACGGTCAGGGGATCATCGCCGCCCTGCCGCTGCTGATGGGCGTGGCCTCGGCCGCCGAGCGCGAGCGCTGGACGGGGCTGGTCAAGGGCTGGATCGAGCGGAACACCGTCTCCCCGGTCCTCGGCGCCCGGCAGTTCGACACCGCGGAACTGGCCCGGCTGCACGCCGTCGCCGCCTCCGACGTGCCCGCCGCTCCCGAGTCGGCCGGGCACCGGCTGTTCCCCGCGATGGGCCGGGCCGTGCACCGGGGACCGGGGGGCTGGGCCGCGAACATCGCCATGGCCTCCGACCGGATCGCGCACTACGAGTGCGGCAACGGCGAGAACCCGCGCGGCTGGCACACCGGCGCCGGAATGCTCTACTGGTGGGCCGCGCCGGAGCGGGACGACCAGTACACCGACTGGTTCTGGCCCACCGTCGACCCGTACCGGCTGCCCGGCACGACCGTCTCCACCCGCCGGCTCGCGGACGGGGCCGGTGGCGAGTGGGGGGAGCCCAAACCGGACGTACGGTGGGTCGGCGGCACCACGGACGGCCGGTTCGCCGCCGTGGGCCAGCACCTCAAGGGACTCGGCTCCGGCCTGCGGGCCCACAAGTCCTGGTTCTGCGTGGACGACGCCGTGATCTGCCTGGGCGCCGGGATCTCCGCGACCGACGGCGTACCGGTGGAGACCGTCGTGGACAACCGCAACCTGGGGGAGCCGGCAGAGGGCGAGCGGGGCCCGGACGGCTTCACGCTCGACTCCCGGGCCGGGACCGGCCCCCGGGCCGGAGCCGGCCCCGGCCCCGACGACCTCGATCCCGGAGCCGAGGACGGTTCGAGACCCGAGGCCGGTTCCGGTGGCGGCCCCGGAGGACTGCCGCTGCCGCGCTGGGCCCACCTGGCCGGGCACGGCGGCTGGGTTTTCCCCGGTGGCGCACCCGTACGGACCCGCACCGAGGACCGCGCCGGCTCCTGGTCGGACATCAACACCGGCGGCACCCCCGAACGCCGCACCCGCCGCTACCGCACCCTCTGGCTCGATCACGGCACCGACCCGGTGGACGCCTCCTACCTCTACCTCCTGATGCCCGGAGCCACCCGCGCCCGGGTCGCCGCCCGGGCCGCCGACCGCCACTGGCTCTCCGTCCTCGCCAACACCCCCGCCGTCCAGGCCGTGGCCGTGCCCTCCCTCGGCTGCGTCGCCGCGAACTTCTGGGAGCCCGGTACGGCCGGTCCGCTCACCGCGACCGCCCCCGCGAGCGTGCTCGCCGTCGTCCACGGCCGGACGGCCACACTCCGGGTGAGCGAGCCCACCCGTACCGGCCGGCCGCTGGAGATCGGCTGGGACCGCTCCGTGACCCGGGTGACCAGCCACGACCCGGGGGTCGAGGTGCTGACGGAGGGGCGTACGGTACGGCTACGGATCACCCCGGGCACGGCCGGCGCCACCCACGGCTGCGCCATGACACTCCGCTGAGCCGGCCTCCACTCGCCGCACGGCCGACGCCCGCGCACCACCCCATCTGGGGGAACCCCACAAGTAGCAGGGGTACGTTCCTGTGCGGGCAGCCGGTGTACACCCCGGTTCTGTCAAGGCCCACCAGGAATACCGTCGGGAGACTGTGTGGAGTCGACGGCGTGTTTTCCTTCGTGTTGTTCGTAGGGTTGGCACATGACCGTAGTGGACGAGACGACCGGCGAGCCCGCAGACACCAGGGGCCGCGTGGCCGAACTGCACGCCCTGCGCCAGCAGGCCCACCAAGGCCCCAGCGAGCGCGCGACCGAGGCCCAGCGCGCCAAGGGCAAGCTGACGGCCCGCGAGCGCGTGGAGCTGCTGCTCGACGAGGGGTCGTTCCGGGAGGTCGAGCAGCTCCGCAGGCACCGCGCCAGCGGCTTCGGCCTCGAGGCGAAGAAGCCGTACACCGACGGAGTCGTCACCGGCTGGGGCACAGTCGAGGGCCGCACGGTCTTCGTGTACGCGCACGACTTCCGGATCTTCGGCGGCGCCCTCGGCGAGGCGCACGCCACCAAGATCCACAAGATCATGGACATGGCCATCTCGGCCGGTGCCCCGCTGGTCTCGCTGAACGACGGCGCGGGCGCCCGTATCCAGGAGGGCGTCTCCGCGCTGGCCGGCTACGGCGGGATCTTCCAGCGCAACACCCGCGCCTCCGGTGTCATCCCGCAGATCAGCGTGATGCTCGGCCCGTGCGCGGGCGGCGCCGCCTACAGCCCGGCGCTCACGGACTTCGTCTTCATGGTCCGGGACACCTCGCAGATGTTCATCACGGGCCCCGACGTGGTGAAGGCCGTCACGGGTGAGGAGATCACCCAGAACGGTCTCGGCGGCGCCGATGTGCACGCGGAGACCTCCGGCGTCGCGCACTTCGCGTACGACGACGAGGAGACGTGCATCGCGGAGGTGCGCTACCTGCTCTCGCTGCTCCCGCAGAACAACCGGGAGAACCCGCCCTCGGTCCCCTCCGACGACCCCGCGGACCGCCGCTCCGAGGCGCTGCTCGACCTCGTCCCGGCGGACGGCAACCGCCCGTACGACATGCACAAGGTGATCGAGGAGATCGTCGACGACGGCGACTACCTGGAGATCCACGAGCGCTGGGCCCGCAACATCATCTGCGCCCTGTCCCGGATCGACGGGCAGGTCGTCGGCATCGTCGCCAACCAGCCGCAGTCGCTGGCCGGGGTGCTGGACATCGAGGCGTCCGAGAAGGCCGCGCGCTTCGTCCAGATGTGCGACGCGTTCAACATCCCCATCGTCACCCTGCTGGACGTCCCGGGCTTCCTGCCGGGCGTCGACCAGGAGCACGGCGGCATCATCCGCCACGGCGCCAAGCTGCTGTACGCGTACTGCAACGCCACCGTGCCGCGGATCTCCCTCATCCTGCGCAAGGCCTACGGAGGCGCGTACATCGTCATGGACTCCCAGTCCATCGGCGCCGACCTCACCTACGCCTGGCCCACCAACGAGATCGCGGTGATGGGCGCAGAGGGCGCCGCCAACGTCATCTTCCGCAAGCAGATCGCCGAGGCCGAGGACTCCGACGCCATGCGGGCCCGCATGGTCAAGGAGTACAAGGCCGAGCTGATGCATCCCTACTACGCGGCGGAGCGCGGCCTGGTCGACGATGTGATCGACCCCGCCGAGACCCGGGAACTCCTCGCGGGCGCGCTCGCGATGCTCCGTACGAAGCACGCGGACCTGCCGTCCCGCAAGCACGGCAACCCGCCCCAGTAACCCCCTCGACGGCTCGTGTTCCCGGGGTCGCGCCGCGACTGTCCGCCTCACCCGCCCCGGGGCCCGTGCCGCCCGCCGCCAGCCTTCCGCCTTCCATATGGAGAAACACCGCCATGAGTGACACCACCGACACGTCCCTGCTGCGCGTCGAGAAGGGGCAGGCCGGCCCCGAGGAACTCGCCGCCATCACCGCCGTCCTGATGGCGCGCGCCGCCGCCGTTCCGGCCGCCGCCCCCGGCGCCGTCCACCGGGGCCGTTCCACGGCCGGCTGGCGCCGCCTGGAGCGCACGCCCGGCTTCCGTGCCCCGCACAGCTGGCAGGGCTGACCCCGGCGGCACGGCCCCACGCGCACGCGTACGCCGAACGGCCCCGCACTCCTTGTGAGTGCGGGGCCGTTCGGCGTGTACGGGCCGCCCGGTACCTACCGGAGTCGTGCCATGAGGGCGTGTTCGACCAGGGTGATCAGGCCGCTTTTGGCGTCGGCGCGGTGGCGTGCGTCGGTGGTGATGATGGGGGTGTCGGGGCCGATCTGGAGTGCTTCGCGTACTTCGTCGGGGGTGTAGGGCT
>NZ_JOHR01000011.1 GCF_000719775.1 Streptomyces sp. NRRL F-5135
GGAGGCGTACGTATGGACTCGGGCGTACGTCGCGCGTCACAAATCACGCTTTAGTGTCCGGACACGCACCTCCTACGACCCCACCCCTCCCGCCCGGGGCCCGTGCCACGCCCGCCGACGAGTGAGCCGAAGACCAGGGCGCCCGATACGTCCCGGCCGAGCACGTCCGCCGGCGAGTGAGCCGAAGGGGGCGCGGCCGCTGTCGAAAGGGAGAGCGCGCAGAGGTTTGTGAGGTACGAGCAAACCGAGCACGGTCGACCGTCGACAGTGGCTTGAAGCGCCCCCGGAGGCGAACCGAGCCCCACAAAAGGGGGATCAGCTGGGGTCGAGATCGATCACCTGCGTGCGCTCCTCGGGCGTCGTGCCGCGCAGCGCCTGCCGCATCGCCACCGCCACGTCGGCCGAGGAGACCGGGTGCTGCTTGCCGTCGGCCCTCGTGATCGTGATGCCGTCGAAGACGCCTTCCAGCAGCTGGTCGATCGCGTCCCTGTCGTAGACGTCGACCAGCTTCCCGTCGACCGCCTTCATCGAGAGGATCTTGGGCAACGACTTCGCCGGGCCGAACTGGATCTGCTTGTCGCCCGCCTTGATCGTGATCAGGCCGGACATGGCCGGCTCGGCGAACTCCTTCATCGCCCGGTCGAGTTCGGCCTGGCTGATCGTCGGCTCCCGGGTGGTGGAGGGCAGTTCGACGTTCTCCGTCCGCCCGGTCTGGACCTGGGCCCGGTAGGCGTCCCGTACGGAGATGATCGAGTGGTTGACGTCCAGCGCCTTGCCCGCCTTGCCGGGGACGGCGACGGCCCTGCCGGGTTCGAACTTGATCGTTCCCTCGGCGGCCGTGCCCGACGTGCCCGCCAGGTCGGTCAGCGCCACGCTCAGCTTCTCCTCGTCCACGGGGATCACCGGCTCGGCGACCCGGGCGCCGCCGAAGAGCGAGCCGATCACCGAGACGGGGTTGTAGTCGCTGCCGGCCGCGGCCCGGACGGTCGCCTGGCTGTCCAGCCGCAGGCCGGCCTTGTCCGGGGAGAGCTCCTGGGTCTTGCCGTCGACGGTGAGCCGCAGCGGCGCGGCGGCGCGCTTGCCGAGGGCGGAGTCCAGCTTGATGACCGCCTCGTCGCGGGTGCCGCCCCCGATGTCGACCCCCAGGACGGTGGTTCCCTTGGGGACGTCGGAGTGGTTCATCAGCAGACCGGCCCCGTAGACACCGCCCGCGGCCACGACGACGGCCACGCCGAGCAGCATCAGCTTGGAGCGGCCCTTCTTCGGGGGCTTGGCGGGCTTGGCGGAAGCCGCGGGGGCGGGGCCGGCCGGCGGCTTGCCCTCGACCGGGCCCGGCCGGTCCGGTTCGGAGAACCCGTCGCCCTGGCCCGGTCCCTCGATTCCGCTGGGGTGGGCGGACGGCCCGGCCTGCGGCGTACCGCCCGGCTGGACCGGGCCGGCAAAGGGCGAGCGGTGCTCCGGCGGCACCACGGGGATGCCGCTGCTGAGCGTGGCGCCGGAGACATGACCGCCGGGCTCGGGCGCGGGCGGCTGCGGGGTCAGTTCGGCGGTGTCGTCGGACAGCCCCCGGCCGCCGCCCTCGGCGGGCGGGACCATCGGTGACAGCGACGGGGTCCCCAGCGGCGGGGTGGCCGACGGGGGCGCGCCCAGCGAGGAGTCGCCGGCGGCCGGTCCCGTGGTCGGGCCGTTGGGGGCGCCCGACGCGCCGGGCGTACGGATGCCGAGCGGCGGGGTGGTCGGGCCACCGGACGGGAACCCGTTGGTTCCCGTCGAGGTCCCGGCGCCGGCGGCGAGGTCGGCGAGCGCGCCGTCGCCGGCCGACGGCCGCGCGCCGTCCGCGTAGTACGGGGACTGACCGTGCTGGTCGCCCGGAGCGGTCGCCGGGGCGGCGGCACCCGCGATGGCGGCGGCGCCCGTGCCGGAGCCCGTCCGGCCCTGCTGGGCTGCCTTGCGGGGCGCGAACCAGTCGCTCGTCGGTTTCTCCCCCGCCGGCTTCGGCTCTTCCGCCGCCTCGGCGGGCCGCTGCGTCTCCGCGGGTGCCTGGGCGGCCTTGGCGGGGTCGGGACGCGGAACACTTCCCGTGCGCTCCGCCGTACGGGTGGCCGTCCTCTCGCCCTGGGCGTCCACGTCGCTCATGGGCGTACGCATCACGACGGGCGGGATCGGCCGCGAACCCGGGATGTTGATCCGGATCCGCGTGGTCAGCGTGGTTTCCGTTCTGGGCTGGTCCGCCGGTGGCGCGGGCTCCGCGTCGGCCTCCTCCTGGGCGTCCTGCTGGGGGTGCAGCGACGGGTACTGGCGGGATCCGTACGGCGGTGTGCCCGACGGGTACGCGGCTCCGCCGCGCCCCTGGGGCCCGGAGGACGAACTGTCAGTTTCACGACTCAAGGCAGGTTCTCCCGGTTGGCTCCGCCGCCCGTTCTTACTGGTACTCAACTGTTCAGGTCCCCCAATACCGAAGGCGAGGGGATGGCCCGGAGCGCGCACCACCATACTGGCCTCGGCGGGCACGCACCTGACGACCGAGTGAGCGTCGCCCCGGCACACCGTCCTGACAGGGCCGATTCGGCGCCCGCCGAGCGCGCTTCACTCCTCAAGTCGGCCGGGTTTCGAACCCGGTTGCGGCAACCGCCACATGGTGGCGCAGATCACAGCCATGGCCATGCCGCCCAGCAGGTAGGCGAGCGGTCCGAGGCCGGCGGAGAAGACGACGTCCCCCTCCGGGCGGCCGATGCTCAGACCGATGGCGGCGGCCAGCCAGCCGATGCCGGGCGCCGCGACCCCGAGTTGGGTGCCGGTGACGTACCGGCCGCCGTAGAAGAGGCCGGTGGTGGCGAGCAGCGCGAGCAGCAAGCCGCCCGGGAACCAGCCGCTTTGGACGAGCGAACCGGCCGTGCCGACCAGGGCGCCGAGCACGGCCAGGCCGAGGTATGCGGCAATTCGCCCGGGTCTGGGCGGAGATGTCAACCAGGAGCCCGGTTCCGGCGCCCCCTGCCGCGCGCTCACGCGTCCACCCCCGCGAAGAGGTCGCTCTCGCGTTCGCCGGCGGGCGCCCCGGAGCGGCCGTGGACCAACTCGTAGAACTCGGTGGCGAAGATCGGCTGCCCCAGGTTGTTGGAGAGCGCGAAGAAGGGCCCGTCCACGGCGATCTGGGTGGCGTGCGCGCGCATCGCGGCGGCCTTGCGCTCGGCGTACGGCGTCCCGTCGATCGCCGCGGTGATCTCGGAGTCGGCGACCACACCCGGGATGTCGTCGAGCGCGGCGACGCCAGGAAAGGCCGCGCCCGCCGCGCGCAGCCGCTCGAAACCCTCCTCCGCGACCGTGCGCGGCACCCGGTTCCAGTAGATCTTCGAGATCGTGTGCGGGCCTGAAGAATTTGGCCGAAAATCGGCGGTGCCGGCAAGCTCCGCGGCCCGCGTCGCAACCCTGTGGGCCTGAATGTGGTCGGGGTGGCCGTACCCGCCCCCCGGGTCGTACGTCACCAGCACCTGCGGCCGGACCTCCCGGATCACATCCACCAGGTGGCCTGCGGCTTCGTCCAGATCGGCGGACCAGAAGGCGCCCGCGCGGCTGTTCTGCTCCAGTCCCATCATCCCGGAGTCGCGGTACCGGCCGGGCCCGCCCAGGAAACGGTGGTCGGTGACGCCCAGCTCCCGCATGGCGGCGGCGAGTTCGCGAATGCGATGAGGGCCGAGGGTGTCCTCGCGATCGGCCGCCAGATGGGCGAGCCCGGGCGGGATGATCTCGCCCTCCTCGCCAAGCGTGCAGGTCACGAGCGTGACCAGGGCGCCCTCGGCCACGTACTTGGCCATGGTGGCGCCGTTGTTGATCGACTCGTCGTCCGGGTGCGCGTGCACCAGCAGCAGACGGCGGGCGGGGAGATCGGTCATGGAGACAGCCTACGAGGCGGCACGAAAGGGACGTGCGTGAGACCGAGGTCTTGTCCGGCGCGGTCCTGTCCGGCGGACCGCCGGGGGGCGCGCGGCGGACCGTCGCACGCGACCTCGGCCAGTGCGGTCACTGGCCGAGGTCGCCGGGCACACGATCGCTGCTCGTACGGGCGCCGGTCGCCGGTCGTACGGCGCCGGGCTCGGTGGCCGGACATCCGGGATCCGCGCGATCACCGGCGTCGGGGGGACCCGCCTCGAACAGCCGAAGCCTCGAGAACGGGGTGAGAGATGAGGGATGGGGGATCGAGGGGATGGCGGTCGGCGGGGGCGAGTGGGGGATGAAAGGGCTTGAACGGGGATGGGCGGGGATGGGTGGGACCAGTTCGGCCGTCGCGGCGGTCAGGACCAGACTGCGCTGGTCAAGGCTGGTCGGACCGGCCGGCCGTCCAAGTACGTCCAGTACGAGGACGATCCTCCGCCTTGCGATCGCACGCACCAGACGCCGCGAGCCCCGCCCTGCGGGCGGACGGCGCTACTTTCGAAGCACGCCCTAGAACTTGATCCCGCCGATCATCCCGGCCACGTTCGTGGTCAGTTCACTGATCGTGGGAGCGATGGAGGAACTGGCGATGTAGAACCCGAGCAGCATGCAGACCACCGCGTGTCCGGCCTTGAGTCCGGCTTTCCGGACCAGCAGGAAGACGATGATCGCCAGCAGCACCACCGCCGAAATCGAGAGTGCCACGGCGGTTCACCTCCGTAAATATTCGATCGGGATATCGCAGCGTGCATGTGCCGGCAGATTCCTACCCACCTAGCGCCACAGATCATAACTATCCGTACCCACGCATCGATCGGTGCATGGCAGCACAGGGGGGCGCACGAGCGCTACTTTCGGTCGTATGACCTTGAGCCAGCACGTCTCGTTTCCGCGGCAGTCGGCGAGGACCCAGCGGTTCACGCTCGGCGCCCCGCGCTCCTTCACCGTGTCCCCGGACGGAGAGCGGGTCGTCTTCCTGCGGTCCGCCGGCGGCACGGACCTGACGAACCGCCTCTGGGTGCTGGACCTGCGCGCCCCGGACGGTTCCGCCGCCGGCGGGGGCGGCCGGGAGCGGGTCGCGGCGGACCCCGCGGTGCTGCTGGGCGGCGGCGTCGAGCGGCTCACGCCCGAGGAGCGGGCCCGGCGCGAACGCGGCCGCGAGGGGTCGGCCGGGATCGTCGGGTACGCGGTGGACAGCGCGGTCGAACTGGCCGCCTTCACGCTCTCGGGCCGGCTCTTCGCCGCGGAGCTGCGCGCCGGGACGGCCGGCCAACTGCCCGCGCGGGGGCCGGTGATCGACCCGAGACCCGCGCCGGACGGACGGCACATCGCGTACGTGTCGCGGGGCACGCTGCGGGTGATCGGCGCGGACGGCACGGGCGACCGCGAACTCGCGGGCCACGAAACGCCGCAGGAGGCCGCTGGAGGCGATGTCACCTACGGGCTGGCGGAATTCATCGCGGCCGAGGAGATGGGCCGCACACGGGGCTTCTGGTGGTCTCCTGGATCCGACAGGCTGCTGGTCGAACGGGCGGACACGGCCCCGGTGCACCGCTGGTGGATCTCCGACCCGGCGCACCCCGACCGCGAACCGGCCTCCGTCGCCTACCCGGCGGCGGGCACCCCCAACGCGGACGTGCGGCTCTTTCTGGTCGATCTCCACGCGGGGGACGCCACGGACGCAACGGAGCCCACGGACGCCCCGGAGCCGACGAACACCCCGGATCCCACGGATGCCCCGGATGCGACAGGCACAACAACTGCCCCGGACGCCCCAGGTGCCCCGGACGCGTCGTCCGTACCCGCGGATCGCCCCTCCCGCAGCCGTACGGAAGTGCTCTGGGACCGCGCCCGCTACCCCTACCTCGCCCGCGTCCACTGGTCCTCGGCCGGCGCCCCGCTGCTGCTCGTCCAGAGCCGGGACCAGCGCACCCAGCTCCACCTCGCGGTCGACACGGAGACCGGCGCCACCCGCACCGTCCACCACGACGAGGACCCGGCCTGGCTGGAGCTCTCCGCCGGGGCCCCCGCCTGGGCGGCCGACGGGCGGCTCGTCCGGCTCGCGGACGAGGGCGGCGCCCGGGTCCTGATGGTCGGCGACCGCCCGCTGACCGGCGCGCGGCTGCACCCGCGCGCCGTGCTGGACATCGGCGAGGACGACATCCTGATCTCCGCGTCGGCGGGCGAGGAGGCCCCCGAGCCCGAGATCGGCGAGGTCCACGTGTACCGGGTCAACGAACTGGGCGTCGAGCGGCTCTCGGAAGGACCGGGGCTGCACTCGGCCGTGCGGACGGGCGCCGTGACCGTACTCGTCTCGGCACGGCCGGACGCCCCCGGCGCCTCCGTACAGGTGCTCAGGGACGGCAAGCGGGTCGCCGTCATCGCCTCGTACGCCGAGCGGCCGGCGCTCACGGCGCGCGCACAACTCACCGAGGCGGGCGCGACCCGCATTCCCTGCGCCGTCCTGCTCCCCACCGGCTACCAGGAGTCGGACGGTCCGCTGCCGGTCCTGATGGACCCCTACGCCTGCCCCCACGGCCAGCGGGTGGTCGCCGCGCACAACCCGCACCTGACGTCCCAGTGGTTCGCCGACCAGGGGTTCGCGGTGATCGTCGCCGACGGCCGGGGCACCCCCGGCCGCTCCCCGGCCTGGGAGAAGGCCGTCAAGAACAACATGCTGCTCGCGCTGGACGACCAGATCGAGGCGCTCCACGACCTGGCCGGGCGGTACCCGCTGGACACCGGCCGGGTGGCGATGCGCGGCTGGTCGGGCGGCGGCTGGCTGGCCGGGCTGGCCGTCCTGCGCCGCCCCGACGTCTTCCACGCGGCCGTGGTGGGCGCCCCCGTCACCGACGTACGGCTGTACGACACGCACTACATGGAGCGCTACTACGGCCTCCCCGGCGAGGCGCCCGAGGTGTACGCGGCCCACTCCCTGATCACGGACGACGGGCTCTCCTCCCCCGCCGAGCCCGCGCGGCCCATGATGCTCGTCCACGGCTTCGCCGACGACAACGTGTTCATGGCCCACACGCTGCGGCTCTCCGCGGCGCTGCTCGCGGCGGGCCGGCCGCACGAGGTGCTGCCGCTGACCGGGGTGAGCCACATGACGCCGCAGGAGGAGGTCGCGGAGAACATGCTGCTGCTCCAGGTGGACTTCCTTAAGCGTTCGCTGGGCATGTCCGGACGCACCGCGCCCTGAGAGGCGGAACAGGCGCCCGGGAACGGGCCCCCCGGGGGAACAGACACCCCAGGACAGAAACCGGAAACCGGCTCCGGCGCCAGGCGCCGGAAACGGGCGACCGGCCGGGACCCTGGAGTCCCGGCCGGTCTACGGCACCCGCACGGCCGTACACCGAGAAGCGTGCCGCGTCCGTATATCGGTACCGGGTCGGCCAAGTTGCGCTCGCGTTAACGACGTTGGGGACATTACGGGTGGTCGGCCGGGTGGCCCGGCGTCCTCACGCGCCCCGTCCGGCCTCGCCCGTCCCGTACGGCTCATCCGGCTCGTCCGGCTCCGCCGCGAAGTGGCAGGCCGACGGGTGCGCGGCGGGACCGCCCGAGGCCCGGTACGCCTCCGGCACCGCCAGTTCCGGAACCTCCCGCGCGCATCTCTCCCGCGCCTTCCAGCAGCGCGTACGGAACCGGCAGCCCGAGGGCGGGTGCGCCGGGGACG
Organism: Streptomyces sp. NRRL F-5135; assembly: GCF_000719775.1. Taxonomy (GTDB): domain Bacteria; phylum Actinomycetota; class Actinomycetes; order Streptomycetales; family Streptomycetaceae; genus Streptomyces; species Streptomyces hebeiensis. Next base: position 7,607 of record NZ_JOHR01000011.1, read on the forward strand.
GCACCTCCCCCGCCAGCGGGATCCGCGCCCGCCGCGCCCGCGCCGCGGGGTCCGGCCGCGGCACGGCGGACAGCAGCGCCCGCGTGTAGGGGTGGGTGGGGTGCTCGTAGATCTCGGTGTCCGTCCCGGTCTCGGCCAGCCGTCCCAGGTACATCACCGCGACCCGGTCCGAGATGTGCCGGACGACCGAGAGGTCGTGGGCGATGAAGAGGTACGCCAGGCCGAACTCGGCCTGGAGCCGTTCCATCAGGTTGACGACCTGGGCCTGGACGGAGACGTCGAGGGCCGAGACCGGTTCGTCGGCGACGATGATCTCCGGGCGCAGCGCGAGGCCGCGGGCGATGCCGATGCGCTGGCGCTGGCCGCCGGAGAACTGGTGCGGGTAGCGGCCCGCGTAGTCGGGGTCCAGCCCGACCACCTCCAGCAGTTCGCGCACGCGGCGCCGCCGGTCGCCCTTCGGCGCGGCCTCGGGGTGGATCTCGTACGGCTCCCCGACGATGTCGCCCACGGTCATCCGCGGGTTGAGCGAGGTGTACGGGTCCTGGAACACCATCTGGATGTTCCGCCGGACCGCCTTCAGGGCCCGGCCCGAGAGCCTGGTGATGTCCTCGCCCCGGTAGCGGATCCGGCCCGCCGTGGGGCGCTCCAGGTGCACCAGCGTCCGCGCGACGGTCGACTTGCCGCAGCCGGACTCCCCCACGATCCCCAGGGTCTCGCCGGCGGCCAGCTCGAAGGAGACGCCGTCGACCGCCCGTACGGCCCCGGTCCGCTTCTTGAACAGGACTCCGCGGGTCAGCGGATAGTGCTTGACGAGGTCCCGCACTTCCAGGATCGGCTCGGCCGGCCGCTCAGCCATCGCCCTCCTCCGTCCCGCCCGGCGCACGTGTTCCGCCCGGCGTCTCCGTCCCGCCCGGCATCTCCGTCCCACCCCGCATCTCCGTCCCGTCCGGCGCCCCCGTCCCGCCCGGCGTCTCCCTCCAGAAGAAGCACGCGCTCGTCCGCTCCGGCGCCACCTCGAACTGGGGCGGCACCTCCGTCCTGCACACCTCCCGCGCGCGGGGGCAGCGCGGGTGGAAGGCGCAGCCGGGCGGGATCCGGCGCGGGTTCGGCGGCAGCCCCTTGATGGCGTACAGCTCGCGCCCTTTGCGGTCCACGCGCGGGACGGACTCCAGCAGGCCCTCGGTGTACGGGTGGGCCGGGCGCCGGTAGATGTCGCGCACGGGCGCGCTCTCGACGATCCGGCCCGCGTACATCACCACGATCCGGTCGGCGACGTCCGCGACGACGCCCAGGTCGTGGGTGATCAGGACGAGCCCCATGGCCAGCTCCCGGCGCAGCTCCGCCAGCAGGTCCATGACCTGGGCCTGAACGGTCACGTCCAGGGCGGTGGTCGGCTCGTCGGCGATGATCAGCGCGGGCTCCAGGGCCAGCGCCATGGCGATCATGATGCGCTGGCGCATGCCGCCGGAGAACTGGTGCGGGTAGTCCCCGGCCCGGTCCTTCGCCGCCGGGATCCCGACCCGGTCCATCAGCCGCACCGCCTCGGCCCGCGCGGCCTTGCGGGACATGCCCCGGTGCACGGTGAACATCTCGCCGAGCTGGGCGCCCACGGTGAGCACGGGGTTGAGCGCGGAGAGCGCGTCCTGGAAGATCATCGCCATCTCGGCGCCCCGGATCCGGCGCCGCCGCTCCTCCTTGAGCGTCAGCAGGTCCTGGCCCCGGAACAGCACCCGGCCGGCCGTGATCCGGCCCGGCGGCGAGTCCAGGATGCCCATGACCGCCTGGGCGGTGACGGACTTGCCGGAGCCCGACTCGCCGAGGACGGCGAGGGTCTCCCCCGCGTCCACCCGGTAGCTGACGCCGCTCACGGCCGGGACGGTCCCGTCCCGGGTACGGAACTCGACGTGCAGGCCGGTCACCTCCAGCAGTGCCACGGATCACCTCAGCTTGGGGTCGAGGGCGTCGCGTACCACGTCGCCGAGCATGATGAACGCGAGCACCGTGACCGCCAGCGCGCCGGCCGGCCAGAGCAGCATGTGCGGCGAGTTGCGGATGTACGGCGAGGCGTTGGAGATGTCGATCCCCCAGGACACGGCCGGCGGTTTGAGGCCCACCCCGAGGTAGGAGAGGGTCGCCTCCAGGGCGATGAACGTGCTCAGCGCGATGGTCGCCACGACGATCACCGGCGCGACGGCGTTCGGCAGGATGTGCCGGAGCAGCAGCCGCGTACTGGACGCGCCCAGTGCCCGGGCCGCCTGGACGAAGTCGTTCTGCTTGACCGAGAGGACGGAGCCGCGGGCGATCCGGGAGAGCTGGGGCCAGGTGAGCAGCACCATGAAGCCGATGACCGGCCAGACGGTGGAGCTGGTCACCACCGACAGCAGCACCAGTCCGCCGAGCACCACGGGGATTCCGAAGAAGATGTCGGTCACCCGGGACAGGGCCGCGTCCCAGAACCCGCCGAAGAAACCGGCGAGTCCGCCGAGGACCGACCCGATGAGGGCGACGCCGAGGCTGGCGAGGACACCGACGACGACCGAGGTCCGGGCGCCGTACACCGTACGGGTGTAGACGTCGCAGCCCTGTGCCGTGAAGCCGAAGGGATGGCCGGGCCGGGCTCCCTCCTGGGCGCGGCCGAGGTCGCAGGAGAGGGGGTTGCCGCCAGCGATCAGGGACGGCCGGACGGCGATGACCACCAGGAAGACGATGACGAGCGCGGAGACCACGAAGACGGGGTCGCGGCGCAGATCGCGCCAGGCGTCCGCCCACAGGCCGCGCGGCCGCCCCACGGGTCCGCCGCCGCCCGGCCCGGCGTCGCCGGGGGCGGTTCCCCGGGGGACGGGGGGACCCTCGGGGCCGCGTTCCCGGGCGGCGCCCTCACTGGTCGCGAGGTCCATCGCGCCACCGGCGCCGGTCGCCGCGACGGCTCCGTCACCGGCCGGGGACACGCGCGGCTCAGGCATGGCGGATCCTCGGGTCGAGCACCGCGTACACCACGTCGACCAGCAGGTTCGCCAGCAGGAAGACGATCACGAGCACGGTCACGAACCCGACGACCGTCTGGGTGTTCTGGCGCAGGATGCCCTGGTAGAGCTGGAAGCCGACGCCGTGGATGTTGAAGATCCGCTCGGTGACGATGGCCCCGCCCATCAGCGCGCCGACATCCGTCCCGATGAAGGTGACGACCGGGATCAGCGAGTTGCGCAGCAGGTGCCGGGTGATCACCCGGTGCCGGGGCAGGCCCTTGGCGACGGCGGTACGGACGTAGTCCGCGCGCGCGTTCTCGGCGACCGAGGTACGGGTGAGCCGGGTGACGTACGCGAGGGAGACGGAGGCCAGCACCAGCCCGGGCACGATCAGCTCGTCCAGGGGCGCGGCGGCGGAGACCGCGGGCGGGACCAGCCGCCACTCGACGCCGAGCAGGAGCTGCGCCAGCAGACCGGTCACGAAGATCGGCACGGAGACGGCCATGAGGGTCAGCAGCAGCACGGAGGTGTCGACGGGCCGCCCCCGGCGCAGGCCCGTGACGACGCCCAGGGTGATCCCGATGACGATCTCGAGGACGACCGCCACGAGTGTCAGCCGGAGGGTGACCGGGAAGGCCGTGGCCATCAGGTCGATGACCCGCTGCCCGTTGAAGGCGGTGCCGAAGTCGCCGGAGAAGACGTTCCCCATGTAGGTGAGGTACTGCCGCCACACCGGCTGGTCGAGGCCGAACTCCTGGCGCAGCCGCGCCTCGGTCGCCGGGTCGCACTGGCGCTCCCCGCACAGGCCCGCGACGGGGTCGCCCATCACATGGACCATCAGGAAGATCAGCAGGGTCGTGCCGACGAAGACGGGGATCATCTGGAGCAGCCGCCGGGTCACATACCGCCCCATGCCGGTCGCCCCCTCACCTGACGTCGATCTCGTCGAAGACCGGCACGCTGAAGGGGTTCAGTTCCACGTGGCGGATCCGGTCCGAGTACCCGGCGCTGCCGTTCTGGTACCAGAGCGGGATGGTCGCCATCGCGTCCCGTACGGCCTCCTCCGCGCGCCGGAAGGTGGCGACGGCGGTCTTCGTCCCGGTCTCCGCGTTCGCCCGGTCGACCAGGGCGTCGAACCTCCTGTCGCTCCAGCCGCCGTCGTTGGACGAGGCGCCCGTGTAGTAGAGCGGCTGGAGGAAGTTCTGGATCAGCGGGTAGTCCATCTGCCAGCCCGCCCGGAACGGGCCGGTCAGCTTGTGCCGTCCGATCTTGTTGCGGAAGTCCGCGTAGGTGCCGACGGGGCTGCCCACGCACGCGTGGTCGTCGCGCAGCGCGTTGTTGACGCTGTTGCAGACGGCGTCGACCCAGTCCTTGTGGGAGCCGGTGTCGGTGTTGTACGTGATCGTGAGCCGGCCGCCGGGGATGCCGCCGCCGTCCGAGACCATCCGTCGGGCGGCGGCGGGGTCGTACCGGCAGGCGCGGCCGCAGAGCCCGGGCCGGTAGCCGCCGGCGGCGCCGAGGACCGGGGAGGTCCAGTCGGTGGCGGGGGTGCGGGTGGAGCGGAAGATGGTCCTGGTGATCTGCTCGCGGTCGATGGCCATGGACAGGCCGGTGCGGACCTTGGCCGCTCCCGGGGTGTTCCACCTCCGGTCGTAGAAGGGGAAGGCGAGCATCTGGATGATTCCGGCGGGGGTGTTGAGGTACCGGCCGTCGAGATCCTTGCGCACGTTCTTCAGCTGGGCGGCCGGAATGTCGTCGACGAGGTCGAGGTTCCCCGAGACGAGGTCGGTGTAGGCGGTGTTGTTGTCCGTGTAGACGACGAGGTCCACACCGCCGTTGCGCGCCGCGTCCGGCCCGCGATATCCCTTCCAGGCGCGCAGGGACATCTGGGCGCCCCTGGTGTATTTCTCGACGCGGTACGGTCCGTTGCCGACGGGCTTGGCCAGCCAGGCGTCGTGGTGCTCGAAGAACGCGGTGGGCAGGGGCGCGAAGGCGGCGTAGCCGAGGGTGTCCGGCCAGGTGGAGAACCGCTGGGACAGGGTGACGGAGAACGTCCGGGGGCCGGTGATCCGCAGCCCCGAGAGGGTGGTGGCGGTGGGTTCGCCCGAGACCGGGTGGACCTTGTCGTATCCGTCGATGTACTGGAAGAAGTAGGCGTTCTTCTGGTTGTTCTTGAGGTACGCGCCGTAATTCCAGGCGGTCACGAAGGATTTCGCGGTGACCTTCTCACCGTCGCTGAACCGCCGGCCGTCCTTGACGGTGACGGTGTAATGCGTGGAGTCGGTGGTCTCGATCTTCTCGGCGAGCGCGTTCTCGGCCCGTCCGGTTCTGGGGTCGTACCGCTTGAGCCCCCGGAAGATCATGTCGAGGACCTTGCCGCCCTGGACCTCGTTGGTGTTCGCCGGTTCCAGCGGATTCTGCGGGTCGCCCCAGGAGGCGCGCACGATCCCGGTGACCCCGCTGCCGATGGCGCCCCCGGCTCCCCCGCCGCAGCCCACGGCCCCCACCGTCCCCGTCAGCACCAGCGCGGCCCCCGCGCACACGGACCGCGGCAGCGGACCGGGCAGGGCGAGACGCATGGGCCCTCCTCGTCGGACGCGGGCGGCGTGTGCCCCCAATAGACCCCGGACGGCACCGCCCCGCACGCGGGGGACGGCTGTACGGGCGTCGGGCCGCGCCGCGCCCGGCGGACAGGGGCCCCGAGCCCGGCGGCACGGGCCCCGCGCCCGGCAGGCCACGCGTTCCGTCCCGGCGGGGCGGCCCGCGGCCTTCCGGCCCGTTCCCGCCGCACGCGCTCCCGTGCGAGAGTGACCCGTGTGACCGCCCCCCATGCCGCCGTGGCCCCGCTCCTGGAACGTTTCGCCGCCGAGATCAGCGCCGTGGTGCCCGTGGTCGCGCTCTGGGCGCACGGATCGCTGGCCCTCGGGGACTTCCGGCCGGGCCGCAGCGACCTCGATCTGGTGGCCGTGGCCGACGCGGAACTGACGGACGTACAGGGGGAACGGCTGCGCGCCGTGCACCGCGGGCTCGTCGCCGAGGACCCGCTCGCCGTCACGCTGCACTGCGCCTACCTGTCCCGGACGGATCTGGCGGACGCCGGGCGGGAGCATCCGACGTGGGCGCAGGGCGAGTGGTTCGAGCGGCCGGTCAGCCCGGTGAGCCGACGCGAACTGGCCGTCGGCGCACTTGTGTTGCACGGTCCTCCCCCGGTCGGTCTGCTGCCGCCGGTGAGCGACGCGGAGCTGACGGGGTTCATCCGGGAGGAACTGGGCGGCTACTGGCTGCGCGCGGCGGACCGGCCCGAGCTGTGGCACCAGGACATCTGGGTGGACCTGGGCATGCTGACCCTCGCACGCGCGTCGGTGACCCTGCGGGACGGCCGGCTCGTCACCAAGCGGGAGGCTCTGGACGAGCTGCGGGCGCTGGGCGCCCCGGAGGCGGTGGTCGAGGACATCCGGCGGCGCAGGTACGGCCCGGACGGAACCGCTGCGGACGGAGCCGGTACGGACACCGCGCCCGGCCGGCCCGCCGGGCGCGGCGAGCTGGCCCGGACGTTCGTGCGATCTGCCATCACCGGCGTGCTGGCCCGGTAGGACACGGTAAGCGTACGGGCCCGCACCCGAGGCTCTCCCCGGGTGCGGGCCCGTACGCGTACCGACGCCCGGACGGCCCGGCGGTCCGTGCGAGCGGTGCGGCCCGACGTGCTCCGCCGGCGCCGCGTCACTCCTCGCCGGACAGCTCCTTCTCGATCGCCACCAGCGCCGGGTCCATGACGACGTCCGTCTCGCGCGCCTCGGTGGTCGGCTCCTCCGGGAAGTGGCAGGCCGTCAGGTGTCCCTCGCGGCTGCCGGAGAGCTGGATCAACGGCGGCTCCTCCGTCGCGCACTTCTCCCGCGCCTTCCAGCAGCGCGTACGGAACCGGCAGCCCGACGGCGGCATGATCGGCGACGGGACGTCCCCGGCCAGCCGGATGCGCTCGCGCTTCTCCTGGTCGAGGTCCGCCTCGGGCACCGCCGACAGCAGCGCGTGGGTGTACGGGTGGCGGGGCCGCTCGTACAGCGAGTCGCGGTCCGCGACCTCCACCACCTTGCCGAGGTACATCACGGCGACGCGCTCGGAGAAGTGCCGCACGATCGACAGGTCGTGGGCGATGAAGACGAAGGCGATGCCGAGGTCCCGCTGGAGTTCCTGGAGCAGGTTGACCACCTGCGCCTGGATCGAGACGTCGAGCGCCGAGACCGGCTCGTCGGCGACGATCAGCTTGGGCTCCAGCGCGAGCGCGCGGGCGACCCCGATGCGCTGGCGCTGACCGCCGGAGAACTCGTGCGGGAAGCGGTTGTAGTGCTCCGGGTTGAGACCGACGATCTCCAGCAGCTCCCGGACCCGGGCCTCCCGGCCCTGCGGCGGATTGATGCCGTTGATCTCCATCGGGCTGGAGATGATCGTGCCGACCGTCTGCCGGGGGTTCAGCGAGGCGTACGGGTCCTGGAAGATCATCTGGATCTCGGACCGGATGGGCGCCAGCTGTTTGCGGCCCGCGTGCGTGATGTCCTGGCCCTTGTACGTGATCGAGCCGTCCGTCGGCTCCAGCAGCCGGGTGAGCAGCCGGCCGGTGGTGGACTTGCCGCAGCCGGACTCGCCGACCAGCCCGAGGCTCTCGCCCGGGTAGACGCTCAGGGTCACCCCGTCCACGGCCTGGACGGCGCCCACCTTGCGCTTGATGGGGAAGCCGCCGTAGATCGGGAAGTGCTTGGTCAGGCCCTTCACTTCGAGCAGCGGCTCGGACGAGGCGGCCGCGCGGGGCGGCGGCACCGCGTCCTCGACGGTGGTGTTCGTGTTCTTCTCGCTCATGGTCATTGCCCCAGTCGCCGGTACATCAGCCCAGCCGGGGCTGAATCTTCTCGATGAAAACCTGCTGCTTGCGCTCCGCCTCCAGGTGGCAGGCGGAGCCGCGCCCCGCGGGCAGCAGCGGACGCTCGCTGGTGCAGCGTCCCCCGCCCACCAGGTCGACATAGTCGCACCGGGGGTTGAAGGCGCAGCCGGCGGGCGGGTTCAGCAGGCTGGGCGGGGAGCCCGGGATGGGCCGCAGCGGCTCGCTCACATCGGACGCCAGGCGGGGCATCGACCCCAGCAGGCCCCAGGTGTAGGGGTGCTCGGGCCGCTTGAGCACCTCGCGTACGGAGCCGCGCTCGACGGCCCGGCCCGCGTACATCACCAGCAGGTCGTCGGCGACGTTGGCGACGACTCCGAGGTCATGGGTGATCAGGATGATCGCGGAGCCGAACTCCTGCTGGAGGTCCTTGAGCAGGTCGAGGATCTGCGCCTGGACGGTCACGTCCAGGGCGGTCGTCGGCTCGTCGGCGATCAGCAGCTCGGGGTTGCAGACCAGCGACATGGCGATCATGGCGCGCTGGCGCATACCGCCGGAGAACTGGTGCGGGTAGTCGTCCACCCGGTTCTTCGGGTCCGGGATGCCGACCTTGCCGAGCATCTCGATGGCCCGCGCCCGGGCCTCCTTCTTGCTCGCGCCGGTGTGCTTCATGTACGGCTCGGCGATCTGCCGGCCGACGGTGTAGTACGGCGACAGGGCGGTCAGCGCGTCCTGGAAGATCATCGCCATCTTGTTGCCCCGGAGCTTCTCCAGCTCCTTGTCCGAGGCGTCGGTGAGGTCCTGGCCGTCCAGCAGGATCTCGCCCGTGATGGTGCTGGACTGCGGGTTGTGCAGACCCAGGATGGACAGGTTGGTCACCGACTTGCCGGAGCCCGACTCGCCCACGATGCCCAGGGTCTGGCCGCGCTCCAGGTCGAAGGAGAGCCCGTCCACGGCCTTGACGAGACCGTCCTCGGTGGAGAAGTGCACCCGCAGGTCGCGCACCGACAGGAAGGCGTCCGGGTCGGTCGGGGCCGGGGCGTCCTCGGTCTTGGTGAGTGTGGTCACGGTCTTCTCTCCTAGGACAGGCGCACGCGCGGGTCGATCACGGCGTACATGGCGTCCACGATCAGGTTGAACAGCAGGATGAAGGCGGCGCTGACGATCATCACGCCCATGGTCAGCGGCAGGTCCTTGTCGATGACCGAGTCACGGGCGAGCCGGCCGATGCCGGGCAGGCCGAAGGTGATCTCGGTGACCATCGCACCGCCGAAGAGGGCGCCGAGGTCCATGCCCAGGATGGTGACGATCGGGATGAGCGAGCCGCGCCAGGCGTACCGGAAGAAGACGTACCGGCTGCTCATGCCCTTGGCGCGGGCGGCCCTGACGTGCTCCTCCTGGAGCTGTTCGATCATGGTCGACCGGGACATGCGGGTGTAGTTGGCGGTGAAGATCACCGACATCACGAGCCAGGGGATCAGCAGGCCCATGAACCAGCCGCTGACACTCTCGCCGATCGGGACCCAGCTGGGCTTGTCCAGCCAGCCGGTGCTGTAGACGAAGAGGCCGAGGACGACCGGGCCGAGGAAGTAGATCTGCATCGACGTGAGCACCAGCGAGGCGGAGCTGAAGACCTTGTCGATCGCGGTGCCCTTGTTCTTGGCGGCGATCAGGCCGGCGCCCAGGCCGACGATCAGGAAGACGATGAGGCCGCCCACCGAGAGCGAGAGCGTCAGGGGGAACCGGTCGACGATGGTGTCCCACACGTTCTGCTGGTTGCTGAAGGAGACACCGAAGCAGGGGGCCGAGCAGTGGCCGACGGCGAAGTCGCGGCCGGCGAAGATCCCCACGAGGAAGTTCCAGAACTGCACGGGCACCGGCTTGTCGAGGCCGAGGTTCTGGTGGATCACAGCCAGCGCGTCCGGAGTGCAGTTCTTGCCACAGGCCAGCAGGGCGGGGTCCTGCGGGATGGCGAAGAACATGAAGAACGTGACCGCACTGATCAGGAAGAGGGTCAGGATGGCGCCGAACGTCCGGCGAATGAGGAATTGAAGCATGGCAGGTCGCTGCTCTCAGGACGGCGGCTGTGAGGGGGTCGAGGGTGGTGCCGGGCGGACCGGAGGCGCGCACTCCGCCGGGTGCGCGCCTCCGGGTCCGCCCGCGCGCGCTACTTCTTCAGGTACAGACGCGTCACGTCGACGTAGCTGGAGTCCGCCGAGTAACGGAGCCCACCGACGTTGGAGCCGAAGATCTGGAACACCTTGGTGTAGTAGATCGGGGCCGCCGGGTTGATCCGCTCGACGATGTCACGGTGCAGCGCGCCCCAGGCCTTCTGGGCCTCGGCCGGGTCCGTGATCTTCAGGATGCGGGCGATCTCCTTGTTGACCTTCTCGTCGTTGATGTGCGAGTAGACCGACGAACCGTCCTGGAGCTGCGTGCCGTCGTACAGCGGCGGGAAGACCGTGGAGGCGGACGGCCAGTCCTGGCCCCAGCCGGTCATGTAGAGGTCCAGGCCGTTGTCGACCTTGCCGACCTGCTCGTACCAGGTCGCCTGGTCGATCTCCTTCTTCACGACCTCGAGGCCGATGGCCTTCAGCCGGTCGGCGATGACGACGGACTGCTGCTGGCGGACCGGGGTGTTGGCGTAGGCGTAGACGACCTTCTTGCCCTCGGCGCCGGCCTCCTTGATCAGCTGCTTGGCCTTCTCGACGTCACCGTTCGGCTTCTTCAGCTTGCCGAAGGGGTCGTACGTCTTGTCGTAGCCGGGCGTGGTCGGCGACATCAGGCCGGTCGCGGTCTCACCGCCGTACGCGCCACCGTCGAGCTTGTAGATCTGCGCGCTCGGCAGCGCGTAGGTGATGGCGTCCCGGACCTTCTTGTCCGTCATCCGGTCCAGGTTGAAGTTCAGCTGCCAGACGTACGGTGCGTACCCCTGGATGGTGCGCTTCATCGCCTCGGGGTCCTCGACGACGTTGCGCACCTGGTTGGTGGCGACCTGGCCGGTGAACATGATGGAGTTCTTGGCCTCGCCGCGGTCGGCCAGCAGCGTCTTGGTCTGGTCGTCGTCGCTGTGGTTGAACCCGATGTTGAAGCCGTCCACGTACTGGTGCCGGACCGAGTCGGTCTTCGGGTCCCAGTTGGTGTTCTTGACGAGCTTCAGCGACTTGCCGGGCTTGAATTCGGCGATCTTGTACGGGCCCGTCGCGACGGGGGCCGTGTCGTACTTCTCCTTGGTGTCCGTCTTCTCGGGCACCACCGAGTAGCCGGGCATGGCGAGCGCCTGCGGCAGGTCGGGCTGGGGCTCCTTGAACTTGAAGACGACCGTCTTCTCGTCCGGGGTGGCGAGGACCGAGTCGGGCAGGTGCTTGCCCTTGTACGGTCCGTCCGGGAGCGCCTTGCGGTAGGTGGTGCCGGAGCCCGAGAGCCACTGCTGGATGTAGGTCGGGCCGTCCGTGATGAACGGGGCGTACATCCGCTCGATGGTGTGCCGGATGTCGGCGGAGGTGATGGCGGAGCCGTTCTGGTCCTTCAGCCCGTCCTTCAGGGTGAAGGTCCAGGTCTTGCCGCCGTCGGTCTGCTTGCCGGAGTCGGTGGCCAGGTCGCCGACGAGGGTCTGCTTGCCCTCGTCGTCCTCCTGGTACTGGGTCAGGCCGCGCTGGATGAGCCGGTCCAGGATCTTGCCGTCGCTGACGTACGTCTGACCCGGGTCCAGGTGGGAGAAGTCGTCCTCCTGGAGGACGGAGATCGTCCCGCCGGGCTTGGCGCCCGGGACCTCGGCGGCCGGGCCGGTGGACGCCTTCGCGTCGCCGTAGGTGACGGCCGCCGACTGCTTGGCGGCGTCCTCCTGGGTCTTGCTGTTGTCCTTGGAGCCGCTGTCATTGCTCCCGCCGCAGGCGGTCAGCACCAGCGACCCGGCCGCCAGGGCGATGACGGCAGCACGTGTCCTGCGCGTGCCAAAGATGCTCATGATGAGGGTCCCCATCTGTCAGTAGTGATCCAACTGTGCTGCCTGGCGCGTCCGGTACGTACGTCCCGGCGCCCGGGGGGCAGCGCTCCCCCCCAGCTGGACGTCAGCGTCCGGACTTGGGGTCGAAGGCGTCTCGGACCGAGTCACCGAGAAGGTTGAACGCCACGACGAAGATCACCATGGCGACACCCGGGAAGACCATGTAGGCCGGGTCCTGCTCGTAGATGCTCGCGCCGGTGGCGAACATGCGGCCCCAGTCGGGCGTGGGCTCGACGAACCCGACCCCGACGAAGGAGAGGAAGGCCACCGAGAGAATGGTGGACGGGAGCAGCAGCGTGGCCTGCACCAGGATCGGCGTCACCAGGTTGGGCAGCAGCTCCTTGCGGATGATGCGCCAGGGCGAGGCCCCCGCGATCTTCGCGGCCTCCACGAACTCCCGCTCGCGCAGCGAGAGGGTGGCGGCCCGGATCAGCCGGGAGAGCCCCATCCAGCCCAGCGTGGAGAGCACGACGATGATCGCCGCCGCGCGCAGCGCGGTGGGGGTCTCCTCGTCGGGGCGGACGAAGGCGGCCACGACCACCGGCATGGAGGCGATGAAGAAGAGCTGGCTGGGGAAGCCCAGCAGGAAGTCCGTCAGCCGGCCGAGCCAGTAGTCGACCTTGCCGCCGTAGTAGCCGCCGACGAGTCCGATCACCACGCCGACGAGGACCATCAGGACGGTGGCCGCCAGGGCGGTGTAGATCGAGGTGCGCATGCCGTAGACCAGCTGCATGAACACGTCGCGGCCCAGGTTGGGTTCGATGCCGAACCAGTGGTCCGGGGACATCCCGCCGAAGGTGCCGGTCGGCATGTTGAACTCGTCGAGCAGGTCCAGGCTGTCCTGGCCGTAGAGGGTGTACGGGTCCTTGCCGTACACCATCTTGATCAACGGTGCGGCGAGCGCGACCAGGAAGAAGAAGAGGACGACGAAGGCGGAGACGACCCCGGTCCTGTCGCGCCGGAAGCGACGCCACATCAACTGGCCGGGAGAGAGCCCGGCCGGCGTCTTGGCCTCCTGGGAACCGTCCTTGGGGCCTGCCGCGTCCGGAACTGCGGACGTGCGGTCGCCCTCGGTCTGCACGGGACTGGTCACGATCGTCCTTCCCCCGCGCTGATCACTGCCGCGGTCACCACCGTGCCCACGGCCGTGTGCCCGACCCGGCCGGTGCTGACGGCACCACGCATGGGGTCCTCCTCATGAGTCCACTTGTCACTGCCAGAGAGGCCCGGTCTACGCGCGCTGACAACTCTGCGCAGTGCGGTGTTCCCAAGACCCCGAAGTGTGCTCGTGAGCCGACGCACCCCCACAGCGCACTGACCCATTGACCCGAGCTCAATGGCCAACTATTAAGTACGGCCGGGCCGTAAACCACACTTAAAGGGTCTCGTTTTGACAACATCGTCACCCCCTGTCCGCCCGAAATCCGGACAAAGTTAGTCCAGGCAGACACCCGCGAAACGGACCGTTAACACATCATCCGGTGATCACAGGTCGATAATCGGACGTCACTCGTGAAAACGCGCTTGACGTGAAAACGCCAATTCTGCTGCGCCGATGTGTCGCTCCGCGCCCCGGCGAAAGACGTGAGGCGCCCGGCCACCCCCGTGAACTCAAGGGGTGACCGGGCGCCTCACGCGCCGAGCGGTTCCGGGCGCCTCACGCGCCGAGCGGTTCCGGGCCCGGGCGCCTCGGCCCGGGCGGCCGGGTCAGGCGTGCTTGGCCCGGGAGGCGGCGCGGGCGCGCTCCCGCTGGTCCAGGACGACCTTGCGGATACGGACCGTCTCCGGGGTCACCTCGATGCACTCGTCGTCGCGGCAGAACTCCAGCGACTGCTCCAGCGACAGCTTCCGCGGCGGGACCACGTTCTCGGTCGAATCGGCCGACGCCGCCCGCATGTTGGTGAGCTTCTTCTCCTTGGTGATGTTCACGTCCATGTCGTCGGAGCGCGAGTTCTCACCGATGATCATGCCCTCGTAGACCTCGGTGCCGGGCTCCGTGAAGATCACGCCCCGCTCCTGGAGGTTGATCATCGCGAAGGGGGTCACCGAACCGGAGCGGTCCGCGACCAGCGAGCCGTTGTTACGGGTGCGCAGCTCGCCGAACCACGGCTCGTGGCCCTCGAAGATCGAGTGGGCGATGCCCGTGCCGCGGGTCTGGGTCAGGAACTCCGTACGGAAACCGATCAGGCCGCGCGACGGAACGATCCACTCCATGCGGATCCAGCCGGAGCCGTGGTTGGTCATCGTCTCCATACGGCCCTTGCGCGCCGCCATCAGCTGGGTGATGGCGCCCAGGTGCTCCTCGGGCGAGTCGATCGTCATGCGCTCGATCGGCTCGTAGGTCTTGCCGTCGACCTGCTTGGTGACCACCTCGGGCTTGCCGACGGTCAGCTCGAAGCCCTCCCGGCGCATGGTCTCCACCAGGATCGCCAGCGCCAGCTCGCCCCGGCCCTGCACCTCCCAGGCGTCGGGGCGCTCGGTGTCCAGCACCCGCAGCGAGACATTGCCGATCAGCTCGCGGTCGAGGCGGTCCTTGACCTGGCGCGCGGTGACCTTGTGGCCCTTGCCGCCCTTGCCGACCAGCGGCGAGGTGTTCGTGCCGATCGTCATCGAGATCGCGGGCTCGTCGACCGTGATCAGCGGCAGCGCGATCGGGTTGTCCGGGTCGGCCAGCGTCTCGCCGATCATGATGTCCGGGATGCCGGCGATGGCGCAGATGTCACCGGGGCCCGCCTTCTCGGCCGGCTTGCGGGTCAGCGCCTCGGTCATCAGCAGCTCGGTGATGCGGACGTTGGACATCGAGCCGTCACGCTTGATCCAGGTGACGGTCTGCCCCTTGCGCAGCTCGCCCTGCTCGACCCGGCAGAGCGCGATACGGCCGAGGAAGTTGTCGGCGTCCAGGTTGGTGACATGGGCCTGGAGCGGCGCGGACTCGTCGTACTCCGGCGCCGGCACGTGCTCCAGGAGCGTGGTGAAGAACGGCTCCAGGTTCTGGCTGTCGGAGGGGACCGTGCCGTCCTCCGGCTTGGTCATCGAGGCCACGCCGTCCCGCGCGCAGGCGTAGACGATCGGGAACTCGATCTGCTCCTCGGTCGCGTCCAGGTCCAGGAAGAGGTCGTACGTCTCGTCCACGACCTCGGCGATCCGGGAGTCCGGCCGGTCCGTCTTGTTGATGCAGAGGATGACGGGCATCTTGGCCGCGAGCGCCTTGCGGAGCACGAAGCGGGTCTGCGGCAGCGGGCCCTCGGAGGCGTCGACCAGCAGGACCACCGCGTCCACCATGGACAGTCCGCGCTCGACCTCGCCGCCGAAGTCGGCGTGGCCGGGGGTGTCGATGATGTTGATGGTGATGGGGTCGCCACCCGACTTCGGGTGGTACTTCACGGCGGTGTTCTTCGCCAGGATCGTGATGCCCTTCTCACGCTCCAGGTCGTTCGAGTCCATCATCCGTTCGTCGAGGTGCTCGGCGGCGTGCGCGGCGAAGGCCCCGGCCTGCTTCAGCATGGCGTCGACCAGAGTGGTCTTGCCATGGTCGACGTGGGCGACGATGGCGACGTTACGGATGTCGTGGCGCGTGGGCATGCTGGCTGGGGCTTCTCTCGATCGTGGGTGCGGCGCGTGGTGTTCCTCGTACGCCCGCCGGGCGGACACGCCACGGCTCGTCCCATGGTACGGGGCCGGGCGGAGAGGGGCTTCCCGCCCCGATCGAGGGCCTGGGCGCGAGGGTGGAGCGGGACGGGGGGCGCGGGGCGCGTGGGGGGCGCCACGAGGAGGAGAAACCGCAGGGAACGGCCCGGGTCGGGGACGGGCACGAGCTTGCCCGCCGGCACGGCCGACGGGCAAGTCGATTATCGGTTTCTCCGCTTTTTCTCCGCCTGTTCTCTCCGTTGCCTCTCCTGTCCCTCGCCTGCCCGCCCCCTGCGCGTCGGCGGGTGTTCGCTACTTCTTCTTGCCGTCCGGCCCGGCCGATCCGGCCTTCTGGAAGCCGATGTCCTGGTAGCGGGGGGTGGACAGGCCGAAGGCTCCCGCGTTCACCAGCCCCGGCTTGGCGGCCACCAGCTCCGGGCGCTGGTAGAGCGGGATGGAACCGGCCGCCGCCCAGATCCGCGCGTCCGCCCGCCGTACGAGATCTCGGGCCGCCTTCTCGTCCAGTTCGGCGACCGCCTGGTCGAAGAGCTGGTCGATGTGGTTGGTGCCGACCCGCGTGTAGTTCTGCTCCACCAGCAGCGAACCGTCGCTCGCGGGCACCGGCTTGGCGAAGATCGGCCGGCCGTCGGTCGCCGGGTAGGCGGTGGCGGGCCAGGAGTAGAGGGCCAGGTCGTAGACGCCCGAGGCGATGTGGTCCTTGAAGTACGAGGCGTCGTCGACCTTGGTGATCTCCGTACCGATCCCGATCCGGTCGAGCATCCGCGCGATCCGCTCACCGACCGCGCGCAGGGACTCCGACCCCTCGCCCTTGGGCAGGACGAACCGGAGGGTGAGGCGCTTGCCGTTCTTCCCGAGCGGCCCGCCCACCGGGGCGGGGGCGGCGGTGCCCCGGGGCGCGTAGGCGCCCGTCACGCCGCTCTGCTTCTTGTCCTGCGGCTCCTGGGCCGCCCGCGCCGGCTGCTGCCGGCTGCCGGAGTCCTCGAAGAACGCGCCCCTGCGCAGCATGGACCCGCCCTGGAGCGGGGCCTCCTGGAAGTGGGTGTCGGTCGCCCTGCCCGGGGAGAACTCGGGGGCGAACGGGCTGTACGGAAGGGCCCGGCCGGGCCTGTCGTCCTGGTGCGCCACGGCGGGCGGCCTGCCGTCCTGGCGCTCCTCGCCGGGCTTGCCGTCCCGGCGCGCCTCGCCGGGCTTGCCGTCCTGGCCGACGATGTACGTGCCCTCGTCGGTGGCCGCCTCGTCGGCGGCGCTCTGCTCCACCGGCTTCTTCCCCGTGCCGGGCTTGCGCTCCGGCTCGCGCTCCGCCGGGCGCTGCTGACGCGCCTGCGCCTTGTCGGCCCGCTCGGCCGGACGCCGCGCCTCCTGCTCGCGGCCGTCCGCCTCGGCCCTCTCCCGCCGTCCTTCCCCGGCCCGCTCCTCCTCGGCCGTGCCCCGCCCCGGCGCGCGCCGCTCGGACGGCCGCTCCTCGACCGGCCCGGGCCGCGCCTGCCGCTCGCCCGGGGCGGCCCCCTCGGTCCCCGACCGCTTCTCGTCCGAGTTGCCGCCGTCCTCGTTCCCCTCGTCGCCGCCGTCCTCCTTGTCCGCGTCGGCGGCCTTCTTCTTCTTGCCCTCGGAACCGGCCTTGAC
The DNA here is from genome assembly GCF_000719775.1 of Streptomyces sp. NRRL F-5135. Lineage (GTDB taxonomy): Bacteria > Actinomycetota > Actinomycetes > Streptomycetales > Streptomycetaceae > Streptomyces > Streptomyces hebeiensis. Next base: position 24,720 of record NZ_JOHR01000011.1, read on the forward strand.
CCCGGCCTTCTTCAGCGCCCCGCCGGGCGTCCAGCCGGCGTCCGCCAGCAGGGCCAGCGCCTCCTTCGTGTCCTGCTCGCCGAGCGCGTCACTGCTGTCCGCGTACGCCTCCTGCCCGAGCAGGGCCAGGTGGCTGCCGAGCGGCCGCGCGGGCAGCCCGAGCGGCTTGAGGACGAGGTCGGCCAGCTCCTGGCGGTCGATCGCGCGGGCGATGGCGCGCCGTACCCGCTCGTCGGCCAGCGGCCCCGACTCCCCGTTCATGGCCAGCTGGGTGTAGGCGGGCTCCAGCGACCTGCGCAGCTCGTAGCGGCGCAGGGCCTTCTGCTCCCGCGCGTACCGCTTGATCGCCGCCGCCGTCTGCTCCCGCGCGATCCGCGCCTCCTCGGCCTTCTCGTCGTCGGACCCGTGGGCCAGCGCCCAGGAACGCAGCGCGGAGGCGGGAGTGATCTCGGCGCCGGGGCCGTGGTTGAGCGCCTGGCCTTCGGTTCCCGTGTCGGCGAGCGCCAAGGAGACGCGTTCCGCCCCCTTGGTGTCCAGCTCCGCCAGGTCGATCTTGCCGTCGGCGAGGGCGGACGCGCGCTTGTTCCTCGGCACCGCGCTCAGCACGATCGCGTCCAGCTTGGCCGGGTCGCCCCACCAGCGGGGGTTGCGGACCAGCGTGACCTTCTTGTCCTTGCGGTCCACCGACTTGACCTTGAACGGCCCCGCCGTCGTCTTCAGCGCGGACCTGGCCTTGTCGTTGAACGAGTTGGGCTTACCGGTGATGTCCTTGGGATACAGGGGGGTGAAGAGGGATTTCCAGTCGGCATAGGGCTTGGCGTAGGTGACCCGGACCTCCAGGTTGCTCGCCCCGCGCTCGATCTTCTCGATCCGCTCGTAACCGGCGTTACGGGCCGTCCAGTACGCGGAGTCCTTGCCGCGCAGCGCCCGCCACTGGGCCGCGAAGTCCGCCGCGCCGATCTCCCGCCCGTCGCTCCAGACCGCCTGTTGGTTGAGCTTGTAGAGCACGACCTGCTTGGGTTCGCGCTCGACCACCTTGGCGGACTCCAGATAGTCCTTGTTGTGCTGCGGCCGGCCCCGCTTGTCGAGGGTGAAGAGGGAGGGCAGCACCGCCCCGGCGATCCGGCTGGTCGCACTGGACGCGTCGGCCTGGAAGACGTTGAGGGTGGCGGGCACGGAGTCGACCGCCCACCGCAGGGTGCCGCCCTGGGAGACCACGTCCCGCGCGGCGGGCGCGATGTCCGGCGCGGCGGAGGCGTCGCCGCCGTCCTGGTCCGAGGAGCAGGCGGACAGCCCGGGAAGGGCGAGGACACCGGTGGTGACGAGGGCGACGGAGCGGAGTGTTCGGGAGCATGTCCTCCCGCGTGGGGCGCCGACGTGGGACATGACGTGTACCTCTTCGTCCTGTTTGTCGAATTTATAGATGATCACACACACATGTCCACCCACTGAAGGGGAACGGGCGACCTCCGGCGCGGCCGACACGGCGAGAGGGCCCCCAACCTCACCCGGAGAGCGGAACCGCGCGGGGCGGAGACCGGGGCGCCCGATACGTCCCGGCCGGGCCGGGGGTTTCCCGAGCCGCGCCTCACCCACCCCCGGGGGTGAACCCGGCCTTGAAAAAAGAAATGTGACGCGGAACACTCGCTAGACGCACCAGAGTGCCGTCCGAGGCTGCCGCCCGACGGCTCCCCGCATGCCACCCAAACAGTGGAAGTGAGGGCAACTCGTGTCTCTGCAAGATGATTTGACGGCGGTCAGGCGCTGCCTGGACGACCTGGTCCGCACGGTCGCGCAGCTGGAGCGGAACCTGGCCCGCGCGAACGAGAACGAGTTCCGGCCCCAGCCCGTCCGCCGCGCCGACGATCTGGTCACCATCTCCGACGCCCCGTACAACACCGCCCTGTGGACGGACTCGGACGACGAGGGTCTGGGCGTGCGGGACCGACGCGCGCCGTAGCCGGGGCCCGCGTCCCCTCGACAGCCACCGCCGCCCCGCACTCCCCCGCGACGCGGCCCCCGCACCGTTCTGCCGTTCCGCCCCCCTAGGAGCCCCTGGAGATCTCCCTTGGCCACCGGTACGGAACCTCCCGATGTGAGCACCACACCCCGGTCCGCCCCGGGCGCGCACGGCGGGGCCGGGGTCCGCGGCGCCTCGCGCGCCGCCATCGCCCCCCGCCACCTGCGTACGGACCGCTGGTGGCTGGCGCCCGCCGCGACCGCCGCCGGGCTGCTCGCCTTCGTCGTGTACTCGACCTGGCGGGCGTTCGCGAACGCCGACTACTACGCGGCGCCGTACGTCTCCCCGTTCTACTCGCCCTGCCTCGCGGAGAACTGCGTCCCGATGCGGCACGGCCCCAACTGGGAACTGTTCGGCAGCTGGTGGGGCCTGTCCCCCGCCCTGCTGATCCTGATCTTCCCGCTGGGCTTCCGGCTGACCTGCTACTACTACCGCAAGGCGTACTACCGCGGCTTCTGGGCCTCCCCGCCCGCCTGCGCCGTCGCCGAGCCGCACCGGCGCTACACGGGCGAGACCCGCTTCCCGCTGATCCTCCAGAACGCCCACCGGTACTTCTTCTACGCCGCCGTGCCGGTCGCGGGCGTCCTCACCTACGACACCGTGCTCACCTTCCGCGACGCGGAGTACGCCTGGGGCCATATGGGCCTCGGCTCGCTGATCTTCCTGGTGAACGCCGCGCTGATCTGGGCGTACACGCTCTCCTGCCACTCCTGCCGGCATGTCATCGGCGGCCGGCTGCGGCACTTTTCCAAGCACCCGGTGCGCTACCGGCTCTGGGGCTGGGTGGGGAAGCTGAACAACCGCCACATGCGGCTCGCCTGGGCGTCGCTGGTCAGCGTGGCGCTGTGCGACCTGTACGTCTACCTGCTGGCCACGGGAGTCTTCGACGACCCGCGCCTGTTCTGACCCGCCCGGGCGGACCCGGGCAGACCGTGCGGACCCGACCCGACCGTGCGGGCCCGAGCGGACCCGGGCAGACCCCAGCCGACCCCAGCCGACCTGAGCCGACCCGACCTGTCCGACAGAGGGCGAGAGACGGAGAACCTTCCCCCATGACCCAACTCGAACGCCATCAGTGGGACGTCGTGGTGGTCGGCGCCGGCGGCGCGGGGCTCCGGGCCGCCGTCGAGGCGCGGGAACGCGGCGCCCGTACCGCCGTGATCTGCAAGTCCCTCTTCGGCAAGGCCCATACGGTGATGGCCGAGGGCGGCATCGCCGCCTCCATGGGCAACGTCAACTCCGGCGACAACTGGCAGGTGCACTTCCGCGACACCCTGCGCGGCGGGAAGTTCCTCAACCAGTGGCGGATGGCCGAGCTGCACGCGCGGGAGGCACCGGACCGGGTCTGGGAGCTGGAGACCTGGGGCGCGCTCTTCGACCGGACGCCCGACGGCAGGATCTCCCAGCGCAACTTCGGCGGACACGAGTACCCCCGCCTCGCCCATGTCGGCGACCGTACGGGCCTGGAGCTGATCCGCACCCTCCAGCAGCGGATCGTCGCCCTGCAACAGGAGGACTTCCGCCGGTACGGCGACTACGAGGCGCGGCTGAAGATCTATCAGGAGTGCACGGTGACGCGCGTCCTCAAAGACGCCGTCCTCCAGGACGACGCCGGAGACACGGGGGGCGCCGGCGCTCCGGCGGGCAGCGCCCCCGCGAGCGGCGGCAGGGTGGCCGGCGCGTTCTGCTACGAGCGGGAGTCGGGCCGCTTCTTCGTGCTCGAGGCACCGGCCGTCGTCCTCGCCACCGGTGGCATCGGCAAGTCCTTCAAGGTGACGTCCAACTCCTGGGAGTACACCGGCGACGGGCACGCGCTGGCGCTGCTCGCGGGCGCTCCCCTGCTGAACATGGAGTTCGTGCAGTTCCATCCGACCGGCATGGTCTGGCCGCCGTCCGTGAAGGGCATCCTCGTCACCGAGTCGGTGCGCGGGGACGGCGGGGTGCTGCGCAATTCCGAGGGCAAGCGGTTCATGTTCGACTACATCCCGGACGTCTTCAAGGAGAAGTACGCGGAGTCCGAGGACGAGGGCGACCGCTGGTACGAGGACCCGGACAACAACCGGCGGCCGCCCGAGCTGCTGCCCCGTGACGAGGTGGCCCGTGCCATCAACGCCGAGGTGAAGGCGGGCCGTGGCTCGCCGCACGGCGGGGTGTTCCTCGATGTGTCGACCCGGATGCCGGCGGAGGTGGTGCGGCGCCGGCTGCCGTCGATGTACCACCAGTTCAAGGAGCTGGCGGACGTGGACATCACGGCGGAGGCCATGGAGGTCGGGCCCACCTGCCACTACGTCATGGGCGGGGTCGCGGTCGACTCGGAGACCGCCGCCGCGCCGGGCGTCACCGGCCTGTACGCGGCGGGCGAGGTCGCCGGCGGCATGCACGGCTCCAACCGGCTCGGCGGGAACTCGCTCTCCGACCTGCTGGTCTTCGGCCGACGGGCGGGGCTGTACGCGGCGGAGTACGCGATGGGGCTCGACGACGCCCGGCCGGTCCCGGACGAGGCGCTGATCGACGCGGCGGCGGCCGAGGCACTGCGCCCGTTCGGTGGCGGTACGGGGAACGGCCCGGACAGCGCCACGGAGCCCGCGGAGAACCCGTACACGCTCCACCAGGAACTCCAGCGGACGATGAACGACCTGGTGGGCATCATCAGGCGCGAGGACGAGATGCGGGACGCACTGGCGAAACTGGCCGAGCTGCGGGCACGGGCCGGACGCGTCGTGGTCGAGGGGCACCGGCAGTTCAACCCCGGCTGGCACCTCGCGCTCGACCTGCGGAACATGCTCCTGGTCAGCGAGTGCGTGGCGCGGGCGGCCCTGGAACGTACGGAGAGCAGGGGCGGCCACACCCGCGAGGACCGGCCCGGCATGGACCACGTCTGGCGCCGGATCAACCTGCACTGCCGCCTGGTGGAGCCCGCGTCCCAGGAGCCCGGGAGACCGGAAGACCCCGGTCGGCCCCTGTCACCGGGAGAGGCCCCCGGGGACCCGGTCGGTCCGGGTGACGGCGTGATCGCGCTGTCCCGGCACACCACCGAGCCCATCCGCCCGGACCTGCTCGCCCTGTTCGACAAGGAGGAGCTGGTCAAGTACCTCGCCGAAGAGGAGTTGCACGAGTGACTGCGAGTGGGTCCACCGCCTACGAGGCACGGTTCAGGGTGTGGCGCGGCGACGCGGACGGCGGCGAGCTGAGGGACTTCACCGTCGAGGTGAACGAGGGCGAGGTCGTCCTGGACATCATCCACCGCCTGCAGTCCACCCAGGCCGCGGACCTGGCGGTGCGCTGGAACTGCAAGGCGGGCAAGTGCGGTTCGTGCAGCGCGGAGATCAACGGCCGTCCGCGGCTGATGTGCATGACCCGGATGTCGGTCTTCTCGCGCGAGGAGACGATCACGGTGACTCCGCTGCGCGCGTTCCCGGTGATCCGGGACCTGGTGACGGACGTGTCGTTCAACTACGCCAAGGCACGGGAGGTACCGGCGTTCGTGCCGCCGCCCGGGGTGGCCGCCGGGGAGTACCGGATGCGGCAGGTCGATGTGGACCGGTCGCAGGAATTCCGCAAGTGCATCGAGTGCTTCCTGTGCCAGGACACCTGTCATGTGGTCCGGGACCACGAGGAGAACAAGACGGCGTTCGCCGGGCCGCGCTTCCTGATGCGGGTGGCGGAGCTCGACATGCATCCGCTGGACGCGGCGGAGCGGTCCGGGCTCGACCGGAAGCGGACGGCCCAGGACGAGCACGGCCTGGGGTACTGCAACATCACCAAGTGCTGTACGGAGGTCTGCCCCGAAGGGATCCGGATCACGGACAACGCCCTGATCCCGCTCAAGGAGCGGGCGGCGGACCGGAAGTACGACCCGCTGGTGTGGCTGGGGAACAAGATCCGGCGCCGCGGCGAGTAGCTCCCGGCGCGGCCCGTACCGGGGGCGGGGCCGGACCGGCCCCGCCCCCGGTCCGGCTGCCCGGGGCCGCGCGCCGGCGTCGTCGGCCCGTCCGCCGTAGGCCACGGCGGACGGGCCGGCACGGCCAAGCGGCCCCGGGGCGCCGTCGTCCGCACGGTCGCGGCTGTCCCGCCGCCGTCGCTCCGTACGCACCCGTCCGGTCGCGGACGTACGGATACGGGCTTAGCCTCCGACTGTGACGCTCCCCGCACACCGATCCCCGCCGCACATAGCCGGCCGGCCGCGCCCGGTCCTGGAGGTGACTCCGGCCGTGCTGGTCCTGGCCTGGTGGCCGGTCGCCGGATCCGCCCCCGGCGCCCTGGCCGTCGCACTGACCGGCGACACCGCCCCCGAGGCCGGTGCCGCGAGCAATCTGGTGCTGCCCGTGGCCGTCGTCGTGGTGGTGGCCGTGGTCGCCACGTACTCCTTCCGCAAGCGCAAACGGCGGGCACGGACCCGTACGACTCCGGGCGGTGGGCGGCGGGACCGGGGCTGAGCCCTCCCCGGCCCTGCCGTCCACCGCGCGGAGCCGCACGCGGGCCGGGCCGCGCGACCTCTAAGAGCGGTCCGGACGATCAGAACCGTCAGAACATGCTGAGCAGTTGCTCCACCGTGGGCTCCGGCAGCGGCTTCCCGTCGGGCAGGGACAGCTCGAACCAGACCGTCTTGCCGCGCGGCGTACGGCGCGAGCCCCAGGCCGCGCTCAGCTGCCCCACCAGTTGCAGCCCCCGCCCCCCCTCGTCCGTGTCCCGCGCCCGGCGTCGTCTGGGCTGCACCAGCCCGGCGTCCCAGACCTCGCACACGAGCGTGCGGTCGAGCAGCAGCCGCAGCCTGATCTCGCCCTCGCCGTACCGCATCGCGTTGGTGACCAGCTCGCTGACCAGCAGCTCCACGGTGTCCACCAGGGGTTCGAGATCCCAGGCGACCAGCTGCGTACGGGCCAGCTCCCGCGCCCGTCCCACCGAGCGCGGCTCGCGCGGCAGCCGCCAGTCGCCCACCGAGTCGGCCGGGAGTCCCTGGATACGGGCCATCAGCAGCGCGATGTCGTCCTCGCCGTGGCGGGTGTCCAAGGTGCTCAGGACATGGTCGGCGACGTCCTCCAGCGGTCGCTCCGCCCGGGTCAGCGCCCCCCGCAGTCCGCTCAGTCCCTCGTCCAGCGGATGGTCCCGGGACTCGACCAGCCCGTCCGTGTAGAGGGCCAGCAACGCGCCCTCCGCCAGATCGACCTCCACCTGCTCGAACGGCTCCCCGCCCACGCCCAGGGGCATGCCCGGCGGTACGTCCAGCATCAGGGCCTCCTCGTCCGGTTCGACCAGGACGGGCGGCAGGTGCCCGGCGTTGGCGAAGGTGCAGCGCCCGGTGACCGGGTCGTACACCGCGTAGACGCACGTCGCGAGGTAGACCTCGGCGAGGTCCGCGTCCCGGGACTTGTGCGCGACCCGTGAGGCGTGCTGCGCGCCGCTCGGCGAGCCGAGGCCGCGGGCGATCTCGTCCAGCGCGGACAGCACCTCGGCGGGCTCCAGGTCGAGCAGCGCCAGCGTCCGCACGGCCGTGCGCAGCTCGCCCATGGCCACCGCCGCCCGCAGTCCGCGTCCCATCACGTCGCCGACGACCAGCGCCGTGCGGTGGCCGGGCAGTTCGATGACGTCGAACCAGTCGCCGCCCACTTCCGTCGCCGTGTTGCCCGGCAGGTAGCGGCAGGCGATGTCGAGTCCCGCGGCTTCCGGGTCGCCCGGGGGCAGCAGGCTGCGCTGGAGGATCAGCGCGCGCTCGTGCTCCCGGCGGTAGAGGCGGGCGTTGTCGATGCAGACGGCGGCCCGCGCGGCCAGTTCCACGGCGAGCGCCTGGTCCCGTTCCCCGAACGGCTCGCTGCCCTTCGTACGGGAGAACTGCACGAGCCCGATCACCTTGTCGTGCGCGACCATCGGGACCGCGAGCGTGGACTGGACCGGGCTGCCCAGCTCGCCCGGGACCGTCTGCACCCGGCCGGTGCGCAGCGCGTCCGCCCTTCGGGAGCTGAAGGGAAAGCGGTGGACCGCGCCGAGCACCGGCGGCACGTACCCGCCGTCGTACCCCCCGGCCGAACCGGACAGCGGTACGTCGGAGACGGCGCTGGCGAAGGCGACCCTGCGCAGCCGGGCGCTGCCGCCGCCGGAGTCCGCGCGGGACGAGCTCCAGCGCCCGGGCGGCGCCTCCTCGCCGGTGATCAGGGACTGGTAGAGGTCGACCGAGGCGAGGTCGCAGAAGCCGGGGACGGCGACCGAGAGCAGTTCGCGGGAGGTGGTCTCCAGGTCGAGCGAATTACCGATCCGCGCGCTCGCCTCGTTCAGGATCGCGAGATTGCGCCGGGCGCTGGCCGCCTCGCGGGCGGCGTTCTGACGGTTGGTGACGTCGGTGCCGACGACGGCGACCCCGACGGTGCGGCCGGATCCGCTGTGCACCCGGTAGAGATTGACGGACCAGTGCCGGCGCTCGCCGACGCCGGGGGCGATACCGACGATCTGGAGGTCGGTGACGGACTTGCCGCTCTCCATCACCTGTGCGAGGGCGTCGGCCATGCGGTCGGCCTCGGGCCGGGAGAGGTAGTCGTGGACCGTACGGCCGCGGTGGTCCTCGACGGATCCGCCGAAGACGGTCGCGAACCGCTCGTTCACTCGTTGCATAGTGAAGTCGGTACCGAAGAGCATAAATCCAAAAGGAGATTGGCCAAAAATCGCCTGAGCGGACATCAGGTCGGTTTCGATCCCGCGCAGCGCGCGTACGTCGACGACGAGACACAGGGCACCGCGTTCGCCCGCCGCCGTCTCGCTCGGCATGACGTAGATCTCGGCGACGCCGTGCTCCCCGCCCGTCGCGAAAGGGACCAGACCGGTCCATTCCTTGCCGTCGAGAATCTCCCTCACCTTGCGGCGACCACGCGGCCACAGCTCGGCGGGCATGAACGCCTCGACCGGGTCCTTGCCCCTGACCTCGTGCGGGCCGATGCCGAACAGTTCGGCGGCCCGGTCGCTCCACTGATCGACCAGCCCGTCGGGGTCGATCGAGAAAGAAGCGACCCTTATGTAGTCATAGATCGAGCCAGGCGGACTGCTCTGCCATACGACGTCGCCCGCCGTCCCAGATATCTCGCTCACGCGACCGTCCCCTCCAGCTCACGCACCGGACCGGCCTAACCCGCAGTATTCAGCACTACGGCTGCGGTCGACACGGCGTTCACGATCACAGCACACTCTCGCTCCTTTTGAGACGTGTCGACGTGATCGTTGTCCCTTCAGACTTCTAACCAGGGAGCGGCAGCTCGAACCACACAGTCTTTCCCGTCTTCCCCCGACGTGTTCCCCATCGGCGTGACGAACACGCCACGAGCTGAAGACCGCGCCCCCCTTCATCATCGGGGCCCACGCGCCGCGCGGCCGGTGGATCGGGCAACGCATCGGAGATTTCGACCAGCAGAGCGGCGCCCTCCCCCTCGACGGCGCTCCCTGTCCCGCACTGTGCGCCCTGTGAACCACCGGGTGCGCCGCCGCCGTCCCGGCCGGCTCCGGCCGGGGCGGAGCCATCGGGTCCGGAGCCGTCGGGCCCGGGGCCCGCGCGGCCGGCGGCGGACGGGCCCGGGGTGCCGGGGCGGACCGCCAGCCGCACCCCGATCGGGCCCGTCGCGTACCGGAGGGAGTTGGTCACCAACTCACTGACCAGCAGGATCGCCATCTCGCGGAGCGCGGGGGGCAGGCCCCAGGCATCCAGCGCGTCGTGCACGGCGTGCCGGGCGTCGTGCGCCGTGTCGAGCACCGCAGGGAAGGTCCACTCGGCGCTCGCGCCACCCTCTGTGTCGATCAAGCCGATCACTTCCCGAGACCGACGGAAGGGGCCGCATCCTTTATAGGGCGGTTAATCGGCACATACCCGATATTCAAAGCGGCTACCGCCACGGCGGGCGCACGGTGGCACCAATGGAGCACGGGCGACGAGGGGCGCATAGGAGGGGGGTACGGGGGAGTATGCCGGAAGCACGGTCGTCGGGGACGCGCGGAGGCGGGGGCCGCCGGGCGGTCGCGGCGGGCCGTGCGGCCGAGGGGCGCGTCGCCCCGGGCCCGGGAGTTCGTCGGCGCGGCCCAGGGGTTCACGCGGCTCAAGGGCTCACGCGACTCAGGAGCTCACGCGGCTCAGCGGCTCACGCGACTCAGGGGCTCAGGTGTCCGTCGCGTGGCCGGGCGGTCCATCGGGCGCCTCAGAGATTCGCCGGCGCGGCCGCGCGCAGTCTGCGGACCACTTCGGCCACGGCGGGGCGGTCCTGGTCGAGCCAGTCCACCGTGTACGCCTCGTCGGGACCGAGCCAGCGCAGTTCGTCGTGGTCCTCCAGAGGCAAGGGATCGCCGGAGAGCAGCCGGACGGTCCACACCTCGAGCACATAGCCGGGCTTGAGCGCCCAGCGACCGGGGATCCGCTCCACCGGCCGGGCCACCACGCCGAGTTCTTCCCTGAGCTCGCGCACCAGGGCGTCCTCGGGCTCCTCTCCCGGCTCCAGCTTGCCGCCGGGCAGCTCCCACCGGCCGGCCAGCTCCTCGGGCGCGCTGCGGCGAGCGGCCAGCAGCCGCCCACGGTCACAGACGGCACCGGCCACCACGACTCGCTCACTCATACGCGGGAGCGTAACGCGGCACCTAACCGGCGGCCTGTCCGACCCGTTCCACGCAGTACAGCCGCTCGTCGGCGCGGCCGTCCAGGCTGTCCGCCATCTTCCGCGCCTCGTCCTCGGTGGCGTACTGACCGACGCGGTAGCGGTTGCCGTTGGCGTCCTGCCGTATCACCAGCCAGGGGAGCACGGCTCCGGTGTCGTTCATCGGGCGTCTCCCACGGCCGGACCGTGTCTCAGTGAGCTTCTCCAGGAAACCGCAATGCGCATATGCCGGAGCCTACGCCTGACCTTCACTCAGCGGTTATCGAGACGCACAAACAGGTGCGCATCCGGCCAACAATGCGCCCAAAAACCGCGACCCCGCGCGCCCCCTTCGTTGACTCGTGTTACAGAAGCCAGTTCAAGCCATGTGCCCCCCGCGAAATCTCTGCGGACGCATCAACCGACCCGCCCCACGCAGCCCTCCGTACCACGCGAGGCGCACGGGCCCGCCACGACCCGGTCGCCCGTCCCCTCGGGCGTTCATTTCACCGACAGGTGATACGCGATCCGGTACCGGTCCGCCGGCACGACCACGTCCGCCGTCTCCACCGGCCGGCCCGACGCGTAATACGTCCGCTCCAGCACCATCACCACATGCCCCGGGACACCGCCGAGCGCCAGGAGCTCCTCCGCCAGCCCCGGGCGCGCGCCGACCTCCTCCAGCACGTTGTCCACGACGATGTCGATGGCCGCCATCCGCTCCACCACGCCGCAACCGCCCAGGGGGCCCTCCTCGGGCAGCATCACCGGCGTGCGCCCCGTGAGCGCGAGCGCCTCCCAGGAGGTGGAGAGCATCATCGGCTCGCCGCCGTCCCGGAAGACGTACCGCGTGCGCATCACCCGGTCCCCCGGCGCGATGCCGAGCCGGACGGCGATCTCCGGGGGCGCCTCCCCCTGCTCGCTCCGGGACTCCCACGTGCCGCGCGCGCCCGCCTCCGCCTGCTCCTGCCGGAACGGGCTGGCACCGGACGGCGGCCGGTAGCCGGAGCGCGCGATCCGGCGCGGAACGGGCCGCTCCCGTACGTAGGTGCCCGAGCCGGAGCGCCCCTCGACCAGCCCCTCGGCCATGAGCACCTTGCGGGCCTCCAGCGCGACCGTGTCGGAGACTCCGTAGTCCTTGCGGATGCGCGCCTGCGACGGCAGTCGGGTGTGCGGCGGCAGCGCACCGTTGACGATCTTCTCGCGCAGATCGCTCGCAACGCGCAGATAGGCGGGCTGCTCACCGAAGGCCACGGGCCACTCCCCTCAGGACACCCATCAGGTTGACAGACAGCAACAGATTGGCAACCGTGGGTTGTTGACCGCAAGCACGGGCCAAAGATTAACCCGAAGTAATGAGTTGGGTGTACGCAGGGAGGACCCCCTTCCGGAGGCCCGCGCGAGGCGCTCGTGCTCGGCGTGCAGACGCCATCGCGCGCCCGACGGGGCCGCTCCGCGCCGACGACCGCCTCGCCGGGCCGCGCCGTACACGCCGAGCCCGCGCCGTACACGCCCGGCCCGGCCGGGCCCCGGTCCGGCGACGGGAATCAGCCGTTCACCACGCGCGCCCCATGCCCCCGGCCGTACCGCAGTTCGTACCGTCCTCCCGTGAGTCTCCCGCGTACCCGCCGCACCCGCCGCGCTCCTTCCCCCGCCCGCCTGCTCCGTTTCCGCGCCCCGCTCCTCGTCTCCACGCTCGCCACCGGCGCGCTGGTCCTCACCGTCCCTCCCCTCTCGCACGCCGACGACGACCACGCCCCGGCGGTCCGCCCTTCCCCCGCCCGCGACGCCGACCGGTGCCGGGAGTCCGATCGCGGCTGGTCCCCCGCCGCCGTCCGCGTCGACCCGGCCGACAGCCACCACGCCTACACCGGCAACGGCTACCTCGGCGTGCGGATCCCGCCGTCCGGCTCCGGATACGCCGAGGAGGGCACGCCGACCGGCTGGCCGCTGTACGGCCCGCGCTACGACGGCTCCTTCGTCACCGGTCTGTACGCCCACGAACCGGCCACCACCGCCGGCCGGCAGGTGCTCGCCGCGCTGCCCACGTGGACGACACTGGACGTGCGCGCCGGGGACGGGACGTCCGCCTCGGCCCCCGGCGGGCGGGCCCGGATCTCCGCCTACCGCCAGAGTCTGCTGCTGCGCTGCGGGGTGGTCGTCACCCGGCTGCGCCGCACCACGGCCGACGGCCGCGCCACGGATCTGGTGTACGAGGTCCTCACCGACCGCTCCGACCCGCACGTCGGGGCCGTACGGCTGACCCTGACCCCGCGCTGGAGCGGGACGGCGGTCATCGGCGCGGACCCGGACTGGCGCGGGGCACGGCGGCTCACCCGTACCGGCACGGACGGGAGCGCCGGCGCGCGCGTCGTGTCCTTCCGCGCGCACGGCACGGGAACGACGGGTGCCGTCGCCTCCGTCCTCCGGCTCCCGCGACCGTCCGGAGGCGCCCGTACGAACGCGCCCGGGGAGCCGAGCCGTACGGACTCCTCCCCGGCGCCGGGCACGATCCCCTCCGTGGCGCGGGCCGACGGTTCGCACACCGTCACGCTCCGGGCCGGCGTCACGTACACCGTCGTCAAGTACGTCGGCGTCGACACCTCCCGTACGGCCACCGCCCCGGGACCGGCCGCGCTCGGCGCCGCGCGGCGGGCCGCCGGGCGGGGCTGGGACGCGCTGTACGCCGCCAACGCGGCCGCCTGGGCGAAGCTGTGGGCGGCCGGCGTCGACGTACCCGGCGACCCCGCGCTCCAACTGTGGCTGCGGGCCGCGCGTTACGGCCTGCTGACGGCCGTCCGGGAGGGCGCCGCGGACAGCGTCGCGCCGGCCGGCCTGAGCAGCGACGACTACGCGGGCCTGGTCTTCTGGGACGCGGACACCTGGATGTTCCCCGGCCTGCTGGCCACCGACCCCGAACTGGCGCGCACGGTCGTGGAGTACCGCCACCGCACCCGCCCCGCCGCGGCCCGCAACGCCGACAAGCTCCGTTTCCAGGGCCTGTTCTTCCCCTGGACCAGCGGCGGCACGGGGGACGTCTGGACGGAGTGCCAGAGTTGGTACCCGCCGCACTGCGTCACCCAGAACCACCTCCAGAGCGATGTCGCCCTCGCCGCCTGGCAGTTCTACCTGGCGACCGGTGACCGCGCCTGGCTGCGCGAGCGCGGCTGGCCGCTGCTGCGCGGGATCGCCGAGTTCTGGGCGTCGCGGGTCACCGCCACCGCCGACGGCGGCTACTCGGTGCGGGAGGTGGCGGGCCCCGACGAGTACAGCAACGGCGTCACGGACGCGGTCTTCACCAACGCGGGCGCCGCCACCGCGCTCCGGGCCGCGACCAGGGCCGCCGCGCTCGTCGGCGAGCCGGCCCCCGGATCGTGGACGCGGATCGCCGACCGGATCCGGATCCCGTACGACGCGGAGCGGAAGATCTACCTCCAGTACGCCGGCTACACCGGCTCCGCCATCAAACAGGCCGACACGGTCCTGCTGACGTACCCCCTCGAGTGGCCGATGCCGGCCGGGGCGGCGGCCGCGACACTCGACTACTACGCCGCGCGCACCGACCCGGACGGGCCCGCGATGACGGACTCGGTGCACGCGATCGACGCGGCGGTCGTCGGAGCGCCGGGCTGTGCGACGTACACGTATCTGCGCCGGGCGGTCGAGCCGTTCGTCCGGGGGCCGTTCGCGCTGTTCTCGGAGGCGAAGGGCGACCGGGCGGGCGCGGACGACCCGCTCTCCGGCTCGCCCGCGCAGGACTTCCTGACGGCGAAGGGCGGCTTCCTCCAGGTGTTCACGCACGGGCTGACGGGGCTCCGGCCGCGGGAGGACGGCGTACGGCTGGACCCGCTGCTGCCGCCGCAGCTGGCGGCCGGGGTCACGGTGCGCGGCCTGCGCTGGCAGGGGCGCGTGTACGACATCGCCCTCGGCGCGCGCGAGACGACGGTCCGGCTGCGGTCGGGCGAGCCGTTCACCGTGCACACCCCGGCGGGCGAGCGGCTGCTGGAGTCCACGCTCACGCTGCCCACCCGCCGCCCGGACCTGGCGCCGACGGACAACGCGGCCCGGTGCCGCGCGGCGACGGCGTCCTCGGAGCAGCCGGGCCGGTACGCGCCGGCCGCCGTGGACGGCAGCCCGGCCACCGCGTGGGTCCCGGCGGACGCGACGGCCGCGCTCACGGTGGACCTGGGACGCACGGTGCCCGTCGCGTCGGTCACGCCCGGCTGGACGGGGCCGAAGCCCGCCGCGTACGAGATCGAGACGTCGCGGGACGGCGCGCGCTGGCAGCCGTGGCGGGCGGGGGCGGCGGTACGGCACGTACGGGTGCGGGTGCGCGCGCCGGCGGGGCGGACGCGTACGGGGATCGGCGAGCTGACGGTGCGGACGTCGTAGCACTCGCGGCTCGCGGCTCGCGGCTGGCGGCTCGCGGGAGGTGAAGTGCGGCGGGCGCGGGCGGCTCACCGGGTCCCGGTGCGCCGGCTCACCAGGCCTCGGTGCGTACGAACGCCGCGGTGCGCAGCTGAAGCCACTCCGTACCGCCCCACGCGGCGAGCGCGAGCGCGGCGACGACGGCGAGGGCGGCCCTCCCCTCGCGTCCGCGGCCGGCCCGGGTGCGGGCGACGAGCGCCCAGGCGCCGAGCGCGAGCGCGGGCGTGCCGAACAGCGTCAGCGGCAGATCGACGTAGAGCAGGCTGAGGTCGCGCTCGTTCTCGAACGTGCCGCGCAGGCCGGGCGCGGCGCCGAGTCCCCATACGGCGAACCCGGTCAGGAAGCCGCCCACGACGGCGAGCGCGCCGCTCCAGCCGCTCGTCGCCGTGCGCACTCTCGATTCACTGTCGCCCATACGAGGAGGGACGTGTGCGGCGGAGTTCCGGTTGCGCGGGCGACTTTCCGGCTTCGCCGGATGCCGGGCCCGCCTCGTACATACGCTGACCAGGAGGGACGTACGTAATGAATCGAGGTGTGCACGGCACATGGGAACGAGCCGCCAGAAGAAGCCCCAGCGGGCCCGGGACGCCGACCGTCCGGGCATCTGGATCGGGTACGGCAAACTCGTCGGACTGCTCCGGGAACGGGCCGGCCTGAGCCGGCAGGACCTCGCGGACGCCGTGGGGTGCTCGTACCGGCAGATCGCCTCGATCGAGGAGGGCCGCAGACCGGCGAAGCCCGCCTTCACGGACACGGCGGAGACGTTACTGAAGGCGGGCGGGGTGCTGGCGGTGCTCCAGGACCAGGTGAGCCTGGCCCAGCGTCCGCTGTTCTTCCGCAGCTTCTCGGCGATCGAGGCGGCGGCGATGGCCCGCTACTCGTACGATCCGATGATGGTCCCGCCGCTGCTCCAGACGGAGGCCTACGCGCGCAGGCTGATGGCCTCGCGCCTCCCGCCGCTCGACGGCGAGGACCTGGACCGTCACGTCGCGGCCCGCCTGGCCAGGCAGGCGCTGCTGACCCGCGGGAACCCGCCGCCGCTGCTGGTCTTCGTCATCGAGGAGAGCGTCCTGCACCGCCCGATCGGTGGCCGGGACGCGCTGCGGGAACAGCTCGGCCGGCTGCTGGAGTGCGGTCGCCTGCGCCATGTGGAGATCCAGGTCCTCCCCCTGATCCGGTCGGGCCAAGCGGCCGTGCACGGCCCCCTGGTGCTGGTGGAGACGGTGGAACGGGAGCAACTGGCCTATGTGGAGTCCTGGGACGGCGGCTCCCTGGTCACCGAACGGGCGGAGGTGAGCGACATCGCGATGCGCTTCGGCATGGTCCGCTCCCAGGCACTGGACCCGGAGGAGTCGGCCCGCATGATCGAACGGGCGGCGGCGAAGCTGTGACGACGGGGACGTGTCCGATCGACCACCGGTGTGGCGCCCGGATCGGCGGGGCCGGGACAAACGCGTCCCGGCCCCGTCACCGGCCCGTCCCCAGTACGGGAGGAGCCCCGGCAGATCATGGTCGGCCGGCCCCGGCGAGATCTCGCGCGGAGACCGCACCGGTCACCGGCGTGCTCGGCCACGTCGAGGCAGGACACCCACGCTCCAGCACGTCCACACCGGCGGACAGCACCTGCGGGCACTCGCAGAGACGCCAGGCCCTCGCCGTTAAGGCTGCCTTGACGTGGTCAGCCGGTAGTTGCCGCCGTCGTAGCGGAACCGTGCCCCGCCGTGCTCGACGACGAGAAACGATCCGGCCTACGGCTGATCTCCAGCCCGAAAGAGATCAGCCTGCTTCAGCAGCGGTATGCGAAACTGCGCTCGCAGGCCCTGCCCCCCGAGGACTCCGTGGGCCTGCTGAAGCGATTGCGAGGAGCGCTATGACCACGTCCGACCTGACCTGGTTCAAGAGCAGTTACAGCGGCTCGCAGGGAGACGACTGCGTCGAGGTGGCGCAGGGCACACAGGCGATCCACGTCCGGGACTCCAAGGACCTGCGGAGCCCCGAGCTCGCCCTCTCCCCCACCGCGTGGAACGACTTCGTCAGCTACGCCGCCCAGAACTGACCCTCACGCCCCGGCCCGTGCCGGATCCGTCCGGCACGGGGCGGTGTCGTTCGCCTTCCTCAACCGCACGGAGAAGTGCGCGTGCGCGTCACGCATCTCCTTCTCTCGTTCGGCCTTGTAGAAGGGGGCGGTGCAACCCCCGGGGGAGGCTCGGGGCACTCCTTCTTCTGGTGCAGGGTCTCGTTGCGCAGCCGGGTGTCCAGGTGCGGGCGGCGCCGCTCCGTCTCGCCGCCTCGGTACGCCGGGCAGCAGGGAGTCGGTACGCCACTGGGCGACGTGGTCGCGGTGGGCGACGTGGTCGCGGTAGGTGGCGAGGGGTTCGCTGATCGCCTCCCTCCACGCGGCCCGCCCGGCGTCCAGGTGGGCGCGGGCCGCGGCGACGGCGGCCGGGACGAGGGCCTGGAGCCGGTCCGGGTCGCCGGGGCCGCCGGTGCGGGCGGGCCTCGGGCCGGCCTTCGCGTCGTGCAGCGCGTCCGCCATGGGACGCACCTCGGGCGTGCCGGTGCCGCTCCCGGTGCCGTCGGCGCCGAGCCCGGTCACGGCCATCCGAGGGCGTTGGAGTGGATGCCCTGGACGAGGAACACCGGCCATGGCGGCCGGGTCGAGCAGCGAGATCAGGTCGGCGAAGGAGCGCTTGTCGCCGTTGTGCGGGGCCGCGCCGGCGAGGAGCAGGGCGTCCGTGCGCGGGACGAGGGCCTCGGCGAAGGCGCGGCGCCGACTGCCGGGGTTGATCAGGTTGTGGGACTCGTCGATGACGACGGCGTCCCAGCGGATTCGCGACAAAGCACGAGGAGACCCGCCGCCGGGAACGCTACCCACCAGGCGGGACGCCGGTGTACGGATGGTCGAAGCTCTGGCCTGAATTTCAGCCGAAGCATGCCTGTTCCTGGCTCAGTCGGCGGTGCCGGGTTCCACGACCCACTCGGCTCGCAGCCGGCTCACCGAGGCGATCATGTCGAAGTCGCCGTCGTAGTGCAGGACAGTGGCCCGGTGCCGCTCGGCGGTTGCCGCGATGAGGACGTCGGCCAGCGACAGTGCCCGGTGAAAGCCGGCGTTCAGGGCCAGGCTCTGGATCTCCAGCGCCCGCTCGAACTCCTCGTCGTTGCAGGGAAGATAGTCGAGACCGCGGAGCAGGGTGCGCAGTCGCAGCGCCTCGGGCTTGCCGCGCGCCGAGTACAGAACCTCGTACTCGGTCGGGGCGCATACCGCGAGGAGTCCGTCCCTGTCCAGCACGTCCAGCCGCGCCCGCACCTCCGGCTTGCCCCGACGGGCCAGCGCGGACTTGTCGATGAGGTAACGCCCCTTCACGCCGCCGAGGCCCCGCCTTCACGCTTGAGCGAGCCGTCCGAATTCCGCGGCCCGGTCTGCGACCGGATCTCCGCGAACGCGTCCTCGAACTCTCCCTCGTCAATAGCGTCGAACAGTTCCCGGCGCAGCCGCAGCTTCACACCGTCCTCCATGGCCGCGCGCACTGCGGCGGCCTTGGTCTTCACGCCGTACACCCTCATCGCCTGCTCGACAATCTCGTCGTCCAGATCGATCACAGTCCTGGCCATCAGTTATCCCTCCGCAGATCGACAACCCGGCAATGATATCAATTTCAAGACAGGAATGACATCAGGATGCGGGGGTGCCGAGGACACAGATCAGAGGCAGGCGTACAGCGCCGGATATCGATCACCTTCCGGAGGTTTGAGCTTCAAGTTTGAGCGCCTCGCCCCAGGAGGCGCCCCGGCACAATCCCAGCACGGGAAAACCAAAGGGTCCGACCCCGAAGAGCCGGACCCTATCTGACCTGCACGTTTGCGAGATCTACAACGTGATACGTCAGCCGCTACACGTTGAAGCGGAACTCCACCACATCCCCGTCCTGCATCACGTAGTCCTTCCCCTCCATACGGGCCTTGCCCGCCGAGCGGGCCTCCGCCACCGAGCCCGTCTCGACCAGGTCGGCGAAGGAGATGACCTCGGCCTTGATGAAGCCCTTCTGGAAGTCGGTGTGGATCACTCCTGCCGCCTCGGGGGCCGTCGCGCCCTTCTTGATCGTCCAGGCGCGGGACTCCTTGGGGCCGGCCGTCAGGTAGGTCTGCAGGCCGAGGGTGCGGAAGCCCACGTGGGCGAGAGTGGCGAGGCCGGGTTCTTCCTGTCCCATGGCCTGCAGGAGCTCCAGGGCCTCGTCGGCCTCCAGCTCCGCCAGGTCGGCCTCCAGCTTGGCGTTGAGGAAGATGGCCTCGGCCGGGGCGACCAGCGCGCGCTGCTGGTCCTTGAAGGCCTCGTCCGTCAGCTCGTCCTCGTCCACGTTGAAGACGTAGAGGAACGGCTTGGTCGTCAGCAGGTGCAGGTCGTGCAGCGGCTCGGACTTCTCCGTGCCCTGGGCGATGCCCGCGGAGAAGAGGGTGTCCCCCCTCTCCAGGATCTCCTTGGCCTCCTCGACCGCCTTCACCTTCGACGCGATGTCCTTCTTGATCCGCGATTCCTTCTGGAGCCGCGGCAACACCTTCTCGATGGTCTGGAGGTCGGCGAGGATCAGCTCGGTGTTGATCGTCTCGATGTCGTCCTTGGGCGAGACCTTGCCGTCGACATGGACGACGTTCTCGTCCTGGAAGGCCCGGATGACCTGGCAGATCGCGTCCGACTCACGGATGTTCGCCAGGAACTTGTTGCCCAGGCCCTCGCCCTCCGAGGCGCCGCGCACGATGCCTGCGATGTCGACGAAGTCGACGGTCGCCGGGAGGACCCGCTGAGAGCTGAAGATCTCCGCGAGCTTGTCCAGGCGGGGGTCCGGTACGCCGACCACACCCACGTTGGGCTCGATCGTGGCGAACGGGTAGTTGGCCGCCAGCACGTCGTTCTTGGTCAGGGCGTTGAACAGGGTCGACTTGCCGACGTTGGGCAGGCCGACGATTCCGATCGTGAGCGACACGTTGGCGACTTCCTGGAGTGGGTACTGAGCGCGGCCCCGGCGGGCCCGATCCCCCAGTTTACGGGCGGCCCGCCGCGGCCGATGACCGGTTCGCCGCGCGGCGCCGCCCAGCGCCTCCCGCCCCGCGGCGCCTCATCGCGTACGGCCGCGGCGCCTCACCGCGTACGGCCGCCGGGCCGGACTCCGCCTTGCCCGCCGCGCCCGGACTCCGGCACGGCGGTACGGGCCCGCCCGAGCGGTCCGGGGCCCGCCCGGGCGTCTCCGTGCCTCGAACGCCGGGGCAAGGTCGCTCCAAGGGCGTGTCCCATGCCTGATTCGTCCCCCTCCGGCGCCTACGTTGGTCCGGTGGAGCAGCACAGGACGGAGCGGCACCGATGGCGCAGCGCAGGACCCACCAGCCCCAGCGGCACCCCCGCCCGCAGCGCGCCCCGGCGCAGCGGCGCGCCATGACGGCGGGGGGTTCCCTGCCGGACAACGCCCTGCCCGCACGGCCCCTGCTGTCAGGTCCCCCGGCCGGCGGTGCCACGACGGGGCGGCGTGTGACCACGGGCCGCGCCGGGTCGGGAGGCGCCGTGCCGGGACCCGGCGGGCCCGGCCCGGCCGCGTGGTCGGAGGGGTCCGCCGACGGCGGCCGGGCCCGTGGCTCCCGGACCGGCGCATCCACCCGGGCCGGCGGGCCCACCCGGACCGCCGCCGTGTCCCGGCGGCGGGGGGCTGCCGGGCCGACGCGGCCGCGCGGCCTGCCCAACCCCCGGTTCACCGGGCTCGGCGCCGGGCTCTTCGCCACCGCCACCATGCTCTTCTGCGCCTACGCGGACCAGTTGCTCTTCGACGGCGCCCAGGCGGTGTACGGGGCGATGTTCCTGCCGGTCAGCGCCGTGACCGCGCTGTGGGTACGCCCCGCCGACCTCGTGACCGCCCCGATCAGCGTGCCGATCGCCTTCGCGGTCGGGGCGCTCCCGATCGCCGGGGGCGCGGGGGGCTTCGGCGGACACGCGATGGCGCTCGTCACCACCCTGGCCGTGCACGCGGGCTGGCTGTACGGCGGCACGCTCGTCGCGGGTCTGATCGCGACCGTACGGAAGATCCAGGACATGGGCCGTCGCCAGCGAGCCCGGGAGGCCGCGGCCACCAGGGCGGCTGTCGCCGCCTTCCGGGCCTCCCGCCACGGCTGACACGTCCGGCCGCGCGCCCCGGCCGGGCCAGGGCACGCCTCGGCCACACGTTGCCGCGCCTGCCGACCGCGCGCGCCCGGACCGGCCTCCCCGGACCTGCCGGGCCGCCCGTTCCACGTACACGTGCCGGGTGCCCGACCGTTCGGGCGCGCGCGGCACGTCCCGGCGGGTGACGATCAGCTCTCGGACGCCGCCATCGCCGCGCCCACGATCCCCGCGTTGTTCTGCAGCTCCGCCGGGACGATCTCGGCCCTGATGCCCTCGATCAGCGGCAGGAACTTGTCGGCCTTGCGGCTCACTCCGCCACCGATGATGAACAGCTCAGGCGAGAAGAGCATCTCCACGTGCTCCAGATACTTCTGGACCCGGTGCGCCCAGTGGTGCCAGCTGAGGTCCTCGTCCTCCTTGACCTTGGTCGACGCGTGCTTCTCCGCCTCGTGGCCGTGCAGCTCCAGATGTCCCAGCTCCGTGTTGGGCACGAGCTTGCCGTCGATGAAGAGCGCACTGCCGATGCCCGTACCGAAGGTCAGCAGGAAGACCACACCCTTGCGGCCCCGCCCCGCGCCGAACGCCATCTCCGCGACGCCTGCCGCGTCCGCGTCGTTCAGGACACTGACCCGCTGCCCCAGCCGGTCGCCGAGCAGCTCGCCCGCGTCCGTGTCGATCCACGACTTGTCGACATTGGCGGCCGTACGGATCACGGACCCGGTGACCACCCCGGGGAAGGTGACGCCCACCGGGCCCGCCCAGCCGAAGTGCCGCACCACCTCCACCACGCCGTCGGCGACGCCGTCGGGCGTCGCCGGGTGCGGGGTGAGCACTTTGTGCCGCGGCTCGGCCAGGTCGCCGCGGTCCAGGTCAACGGGCGCGCCTTTGATGCCCGAGCCGCCGATGTCCACTCCGAAGACGTTCATGGAAGCCACGTTACGGCCAGCCGCCGACAGCGACGTCCGGGAGGGCTCGGCCCGCGAGCGCGGGAGGCGGCGGAGGCCGACGACGGCCGGTGCCCGGAGCGATGTGCGGCACCCGGGGCGCGACGGCCGGGGTCCGGACGATGGCGGGGCGCCCGGACCATGACGGGGCGCCCGGACCATGACGGGGCGCCCGGATCACGGCGGGGCGCCCGGATCACGGCGGGGCGCCCGGATCACGGCGGGGCGCCCGGACCATGATCGGCGCGCGCACCGGCAGCCGGGCCCAGAAGCGTCTGATCAGCGCCCGCTCGTCACGCCTTCTCGGCCAGCGCCGCGGCCTCCGCCCGCAGGTCGCGCCGCAGTTCCTTGGGCAGCGAGAACGTGATCGACTCCTCGGCCGCCTTGACGATCTCGACATCCTCGAAACCGCGCTGGGCGAGCCACTCCAGCACACCTTCGACCAGCACCTCCGGAACGGACGCGCCCGAGGTGACGCCGACCGTCGAGACCCCGTCCAGCCAGCTCTCGTCGATCTCCTCCGCGCCGTCCACCAGGTGCGCGGCGCCCGCGCCGGCGCCGAGGGCGACCTCGACCAGCCGAACGGAGTTGGAGGAGTTCTTGGAACCGACCACGATCACGAGGTCCGCGTCGGCGCCCATCTGCTTGACCGCGATCTGACGGTTCTGCGTGGCGTAGCAGATGTCGTCGCTCGGCGGCGAGATCAGCTTCGGGAAGCGCTCCTTGAGCGCGTCGACCGTCTCCATCGTCTCGTCCACGGACAGCGTGGTCTGGGACAGCCAGACGACCTTCGAGTCGTCCCGCACCTCGACGTTCGCCACGTCCTTCGGGCCGTCGACCAGCGTGATGTGGTCCGGAGCCTCGCCCGACGTGCCGATGACCTCCTCGTGGCCCTCGTGGCCGATGAGCAGGATGTCGTAGTCCTCGTTGGCGAAGCGGACGGCTTCCTTGT
This sequence comes from Streptomyces sp. NRRL F-5135, assembly GCF_000719775.1. Taxonomy (GTDB): domain Bacteria; phylum Actinomycetota; class Actinomycetes; order Streptomycetales; family Streptomycetaceae; genus Streptomyces; species Streptomyces hebeiensis. The sequence continues at coordinate 47,803 of NZ_JOHR01000011.1, forward strand.
GGACCTTCGTCACCAGGGGGCAGGTCGCGTCGATGGTGGCGAGCTTGCGCTCGGCCGCCTCCTGGTGGACGACCGGCGCGACACCGTGCGCCGAGAACATGACGATCGACCCCTCGGGGACCTCCGCCGTCTCGTCGACGAAGATCGCGCCCTTCTTCTCCAGGGTCTTGACGACGTACTTGTTGTGGACGATCTCGTGGCGCACGTAGACCGGGGAGCCGTACTGCTCCAGGGCTTTCTCCACGGCGATCACGGCGCGGTCGACCCCGGCGCAGTAGCCACGGGGAGCGGCGAGCAGGACGCGTTTGCCGGCGCGGCGCGCGGCGTCTCCACGGGGGGTGGCGGCGGGCGACGGGCGGGACGTAGCAGTCATGCGTCCCATCGTAAGGCCGTGTGAGCAAGGCTGATGATCGGCCGTCCGTCGCACACTGGGCGGACGGGGAGACGGTGCGCGGAGACCGGCGGCGCGGACGAAGTGGCTGGAGGGCCGGGATGAGCGACGGGATCGACGACGGCAGCGGCGGCAACGGCAGCGCCAACGGCGCGAGCAGCAACAGCGCGAGCGGCAAGGGCGCGAGCGGAAACGGCGGGAGCGGAAGGAGCGCGGGGGCCGTACGGGGCGGCACGCTGCGGCGGACGCTCGGCTTCCGGGACCTCGTCGTCTACGGGCTGCTCTTCATCGCCCCCATGGCGCCCGTGGGCGTGTACGGCACGCTCGACGCCCGCTCGCACGGTTCCGTCGCGCTCGTCTACGTGGTGGCGACGGTCGCCATGTCGTTCACGGCGTTCAGCTACGCCCAGATGGTGCGGGTCGCCCCGCAGGCCGGCTCCGTGTTCGCGTACGCGCGCAAGGGGCTCGGCGAAGGGCCCGGATTCATCGCCGGGTGGATGGCGATGCTCGACTATCTGCTGATCCCCGCCGTGGCCTACCTGTTCGCCGGGATCGCCATGGAGGCACTCGTGCCGTCCGTCGACCGGTGGGTGTGGACGGCGCTGGCCGTCGTCGTCACCACGGCTCTCAACCTGTGGGGGGTGCGGGCGGCGGCGCGGGTCGGATTCGCGGTGCTGGCGATGGAGATCGCGGTGCTGCTGGTGTTCGTCGTCTCGGCGCTCGTCGTGCTCGTACGGAACGGTGCCGAGCGCGGCTGGGCGACGCCGTTCACCGGGGACACGGTCTTCTCGGTGACGGCGGTGCTCGGCGCGGTGTCGGTGGCGGTGCTGTCGTATCTGGGGTTCGACGCGATCGCCTCGTTCGCGGAGGAAGTGAAAGGGACGAGGGAGGGGGCGGAAAAGGAAGGGAAGGCAACGGGGAAGGGGACGACAGCGACACAGGGCACGGCGGCGGCGAAGGGGCGGGCGGACGAAGGGGCGGGCGGGTCACGGCAGGTTGCGCGGGCCCTGCTGGCGTGTCTGGCGCTCGCGGGCGTGCTGTTCGTCGTACAGACCTACCTGGTGGCGCTGCTGGAACCGGTGACGTCCGCGCAGCTCGCGGCCGACCCCGCGAAGCAGGGGTCGGCGTTCTACGACGCGGTGGACCGGTCGGTCGGCGGCTGGCTGCACGATCTGGTGGCGGTGAGCAAGGCGATCGGCGCGGCGTTCGCGGCGCTGGCGGGGCAGGCGGCGGCGGGGCGGCTGCTCTTCGCGATGGCCCGCGAACGCCGCCTGCCGCGCGCGCTCGCCCGCACGGACTCGGGCGTACCGCGGGTGGCGCTGCTGCTGGCGGCGGTGGTGACGCTGGTCGCGGCGGTCTGGGCGGCGCGCCGCCCGGACGGCCTGGACGAGCTGGTCTCCGTCGTGAACATCGGCGCTCTGACGGCCTTCGTCCTGCTGCACGCGTCGGTGGTGGGCTGGTTCGCGGTACGCCGGGCGGCCGGTTCCCCGCGCCCGGTCGCGCAGGTGGTGCTGCCGGTGATCGGCGCGGCGATCCTGATCGCCGTCATCGCGGCGGCGGCGAGGACGGCGCAGCTGGTGGGAGCGGCGTGGCTGGTGCTGGGGGTCGTCGTGGTGCTGGCGCAACGGCGCCGGGGCGGTGCCGCCCCACGGCCTCCGGCATCCGGGAAGGACGAGGGCGAGCACTGACGGTGCCTGCCCCGCCCGGGCGGGAGGACGGCACCCGGGCGCCGTGCCGCTCGGCGCGGGCCGGGCGCCGTGCCGCCGGGCACGGGGACCGGCGCCGATCCGCCGGGCGCGGGGCGGTGTCGTACCCGGCCTATACGCTCCTCGGTATGGCTCTCCACACAACCGCGGAAGCTCCGCTGCCCGTCGGCGAGGTGTCCCGGCTCATCGGCGGGTGGATCGACCGGCTCGGGGCCGTCTGGGTCGAGGGGCAGATCACGCAGCTCTCGCGCCGGCCCGGCGCCGGCGTCGTCTTCCTGACGCTGCGGGACCCGTCGCACGACATCTCCGTGAGCGTGACCTGCTTCCGGCAGGTCTTCGACGCGATCGCCGATGTCGTCTCCGAGGGCGCGCGGGTCGTGGTGCTGGCCAAGCCGGAGTGGTACGCGCCGCGCGGGCAGCTGTCGCTGCGGGCCACGGACATACGGCCGGTCGGGATCGGTGAGCTGCTGGTCCGGCTGGAGCGCCTGAAGAAGTCCCTGGGCGCGGAGGGGCTCTTCGCCCGGGACCGCAAGAAGCCCCTGCCCTTCCTGCCGCAGCTGATCGGTCTGGTCTGCGGCCGCGCGTCCGCGGCCGAGCGCGACGTGCTGGAGAACGCGCGGCGGCGCTGGCCCGCCGTGCGCTTCGAGGTGCGCAACACCGCCGTGCAGGGGGTCAACGCGGTCGCCCAGGTGGTCCAGGCGGTGAAGGAGCTGGACGCCCTCCCCGAGGTCGACGTGATCATCGTGGCGCGCGGCGGCGGCAGCGTGGAGGACCTGCTGCCGTTCTCCGACGAGCAGCTCGTCCGGGCGGTGGCCGCCTGTCGCACGCCCGTCGTCTCGGCCATCGGCCATGAGCCGGACTCACCGCTGCTCGACCTCGTCGCGGACGTCCGCGCCTCGACGCCCACCGACGCGGCGAAGAAGACCGTGCCGGACGTCGGCGAGGAGCTGCAGCGCGTACAGGCGCTGCGGGAGCGTGCGCTCCGCTGTGTCCGGGGGCTGCTCGACCGCGAGGAGCGCGGCCTCGCGCACACGCTCGCCCGGCCCGCGCTGGAGCGACCGCACCGGATGGTCGAGGAGCGCCGGGCCGAGGTGGACGCGCTGACCGACCGCGGCCGCCGGGTGCTGCGCCATCTGCTGGACCGCGCGGACTCGGAGCTGTCGCACACGCTGGCGCGCGTGGTCGCGCTGTCGCCCGCCGCCACGCTGGAGCGGGGGTACGCCGTGCTGCAGCGGCCGGACGGGACGGTCGTACGGTCCCCGCGGGAGGTCACCGCGGCCGAGGAGCTGCGCGCCCGGGTGGCCGAGGGCGAGTTCTCGGTGCGGGTGTCGGAGTGAGCCGGTGGGACCCCCGCGGCGAGCGCGGCGGGTGCCGAGCCCGGGCGCGCCGCCGCGCCCCGGCCCATGGAATTGTCGTTGTCGGACCGCGCCCCGCCGTGCGGCGCGTACCTAGGGTGGACACATGGCCAGGACGGACGAAGTGACGACCGGAAAGACCAGCGGAGAAGCGGGCCGGGGGACGAGCGGAGAAGCGGCCGGCGAGGCGGTGGGCGGGACGACGCTCGGCTACGAGCAGGCGCGGGACGAGCTGATCGAGGTCGTCCGCCGGCTGGAGGCCGGCGGCACGTCGCTCGAGGACTCGCTGGCGCTGTGGGAGCGCGGCGAGGAGCTGGCGAAGGTGTGCCGCCGCTGGCTGGAGGGGGCCCGGGCGAGGCTGGACGCGTCGCTGGCCCACGAGGCCGAGGAAGCGGAGGCGGATTCCCGGGCCGCCGACAGGGGGACGGGCGAGCCCGGCGCGTAGTGCCCCTCCCGGCAACGTTTGCCCCGTCGCGTCACCAGGTCCCGGGTTCCGCCTCGACGGGAGGACGGGCCCGGCGCGCGTCAGCGGTACGGGCCGGCCGAACCCCGCGGGCCCGCGAGAGGGCAGGAGACGGCTCCACGCGCCTGTGAATCGGAACACCCAGGTCCGGATTTAGTTGAAGCTTCACCCAACAATATGTACGGTGAAGCCGAATTCTTGATCCCACGATCACGCGATCCCGCACGTTCCGGAAGGTGCACCGATGTCCCTCGCCCTCGACCCCGCCGCCCAGGACCTCCTCTTCCGGGAGGCCCGGACCGCCAACACCTTCTCCGCCGAGCCGGTGACCGAGGAGCAGATCCGGGCCGTCTACGACCTGGTCAAGTACGGCCCCACCGCCTTCAACCAGTCGCCCCTGCGGGTCGTCCTCGTCCGTTCCGCCGAGGCTCGCGAGCGCCTCGTACCGCTGATGTCCGAGGGCAACCGGCCCAAGACGGCCACCGCCCCGCTCGTCGCGATCCTGGCGGCGGACAACGAGTTCCACGAGGAGCTGCCGCGGCTCTTCCCGCACTACCCGCAGGCCAAGGACTTCTTCACCGAGCGCCCGGTGCGCGAGGGCGCCGCCGCGCTGAACGCCGCGCTCCAGGCCGGCTACTTCATCGTCGGCGTGCGTGCGGCGGGCCTGGCCGCCGGGCCCATGACCGGCTTCGACCCCGCCGGAGTCCAGAAGGAGTTCCTGGACGACGACCACACCCCGCTGATGATCGTCAACATCGGCAGGCCCGGCGAGAACGCCTGGTTCCCGCGCTCCCCGCGACTCGCCTACGAGGACGTCGTCACCACCGTCTGACACCCGTCCGCGGCGGCCTGCCCGTACACACGGGCGGGGCCGGTACGACGCGGCGAGGCCGCCCGTCCTTCCACGGACGGGCGGCCTCGTCGTCGTACGTGGCCCGGCCTCAGCGGCCCCAGCCCCCTCATCAGGACTGTCAGGCGTCACCCTGCGGCTTCCGGGACTCCTGCGGCTCCTGGGCCGGCGCGGCGTCCTTCCCGGCCTCGAGCGCCGCCGCCATCTCACCCAGCCGCTCGAAGGACGCGGTACCGGTCACGACCGTGGTCGCGCCGTCCTCCGTACGGACCAGGGCGTCGTACTTGGGCCCCTCCCAGCGCCCCCACTCCTCGCCCGCCACCTGCTGCGTCCGGCCCGAGTCCGCGGCCTTCTGGCTGACTTCCGGCACGTACTTCCGCGGGGGCGCCGTGGACTGCTCGACGGCGACGTACTCGCCGTCCGGGTCGAGGTAGCCGAGGTGCCAGGCGTCGTCGCTCTCGGTCTTGTACGAGACCGACGTGGCCTTCCAGCCCTCCGGCAGGCCCGCCGGGGCCAGCACCGGGTACGGCGCGGCGCGCCGGGCGGTCAGCAGCTCGACGCGGTAGTCGACCGGCTGGACCGGAGCCGCTTCGTCGTCGTGCGGAATGAACACATAGATGACCGCGACGACCGCTCCGATGACCGCCATCGACAGGATCATGTCCCGAACTGTCTGCTTGCCTCGCATACCTGCCACCCCACCATGGTCGCATCACGGTCCGGCGCTCATCCGTGGGCCCCACTGCTCAACTTGTCGATGTACGGATAGAGTCATATCACCCTCTTATCCGGCCGTCGCCGTACAGAAAGGTGCGTTCCGATGACCGAGCATCATCTGCCTCCCCCGCTCGAGGTGTCTCCCGAGGCACCCGACCGCAACCTCGCCCTGGAACTCGTCCGGGTCACGGAGGCGGCGGCCATGGCAGCCGGCCGGTGGGTCGGGCGCGGCGACAAGATCGGCGCGGACGGCGCCGCGGTGAACGCCATGCGCACCCTCGTCTCCACCGTCTCGATGAACGGCGTGGTCGTCATCGGCGAGGGCGAGAAGGACGAGGCGCCGATGCTGTTCAACGGTGAGCACATCGGCGACGGCACCGGCGCCGAGGTCGACATCGCCGTGGACCCCATCGACGGCACGACCCTGAACGCGAAGGGCATGCCGAACGCGATCGCCGTCCTGGCCGCCGCCGACCGGGGCGCGATGTTCGACCCGTCCGCGGTCTTCTACATGGACAAGCTGGTCACCGGGCCCGAGGCCGCCGACTACGTCGACATCAACGCGCCCGTGTCGGTGAACATCCGCCGGGTCGCCAAGGCCAAGAGATCCGCCCCGGACGACGTCACGGTCGTCGTCCTCGACCGGCCCCGGCACGAGGGCCTGGTCAAGGAGATCCGGGAGACCGGCGCCCGGATCAAGTTCATCTCCGACGGCGACGTGGCCGGTTCGATCATGGCCGCGCGTGAGGGCACCGGCGTGGATCTGCTGATGGGCATCGGCGGCACGCCGGAGGGCATCATCTCGGCGTGCGCCATAAAGTGCCTCGGCGGCGTGATCCAGGGCAAGCTCTGGCCCAAGGACGACGCGGAACGGCAGCGGGCGATCGACGCGGGGCACGATCTGGACCGCGTTCTGTCCACCGACGACCTGGTCAGCGGCGACAACGTGTTCTTCGTCGCCACCGGCATCACGGACGGCGAGCTGCTGCGCGGGGTCCGCTACCGCTCGGAGACGGCGACCACCCAGTCCCTGGTGATGCGCTCCAAGTCGGGCACGATCCGGCAGATCGACTCGACGCACCGGCTCTCGAAGCTGCGGGCCTACAGCACGATCGACTTCGACCGCGCGAAGTGACGCTCCGCGCGCGGTTCCCGCCGGGCGGCGGGACCGGGTGAGTGGGCCCGGGCGGTGTGGTGCCGGTGCCCGCCGGGCGGCGGGGCCCGGTGGGTGGTGCCCGGTGGGTGGTGCCCGGTGGGTGGTGCCCGGTGGGTGGTGCCCGGTGGGTGGTGCCCGGTGGGTGGTGCCCGGTGGGTGGTGCCGGGGGCGCCCGTGACGTTCCGGCCAGACACGTCCGCCGACGAGTGAGCCGAAGGGGCGCGCCGCTGTCGAAAGGGAGGCTGTGCTTGAAAAGGGGGTCAGCCGGCCGCGGCGACCCTGCCGCCCGCCGACGCCGCCGTCTTCCTCAGCTCCAGTTCTCGCCGCCTCCGCCGGGCCAGCACCACTCTGCGCTCGGCGGCCGTGAGTCCGCCCCACACCCCGTACGGCTCGGGCTGGAGCAGCGCGTGTTCCCGGCAGTCGACCATGACCGGACAGCGGGCGCAGACCCGCTTCGCGGCCTCCTCCCGCGCCAGTCTGGCGGCCGTCGGCTCCTTGGACGGGGCGAAGAACAGTCCGGCTTCGTCCCGGCGGCACACCGCCTCCGAATGCCAGGGGCCGGCCTGATCCTCCCGAGTGGGACTCCGCTGTGGCGGGACGGCGGCGACCTGCAAGGGCTGATGCGGCAGTTGCAGCACGGTCTACTCCTGACGACGGCTTCGCGAGCGAGAGACGATGCAGCCTTCCCTACCCGCTGTACGCACTCCTATGCACTGAGTGCTACCCAGTTCGGAGTTCGGAATACCGTGCGGAATTCCGGACAACATGAGCCCGCCGGACGTTTTTGGCCGGAAAACGCCGCACCCTTCGGACGCGATCCCAGCCACCTCGGGACGAAGCGAGAGGCCACCTCATGCCGGCGCGGGCGGGCAGGCGAGCTCAGTAGCCGAAGTGCTTGCGGAGGTGACGGCGCAGGTCGGTGATCAGTTTGCCGCGCTTGGGCTTGGCCTCGACATTGCCGAACACGGAAAAGCCGTTCACGACGACGACCGGCGCGTCGGGCTCCGAACTCTCCAGCGTGACGACCTCGAAATTCCCGAAGATGCCCGTACCGCTGCCGCGCAGGGAGATGTTCTCGGGCACGTAGACCTCGACATTGCCGAAAATGGACGTCGCGTTGATCACCGTCGTCCGCTGGCTGAAGAGCGCCTCGGTCAGGTCGATCTCGACATTGCCGAAGAGCGAGAACGCCTGCGTCTTGCGGCCCACGCGCCAGCGGCCCCTGCGGGTCGTGCTGCTGAAGACCGCCACCAGGTTCTCGGCGGGAGCACCGGACTCCTCGGGGCCGTAGCCGTACGACACCGCAGCCGAGGGTCCGGCGGCGGCGCGGCCGTCGGCGCCGACGGCGGGCAAGTCCCGCACCAGGGGCTCCAGTTCACCGACGGTCTTCGCCCGGTAGACCGAGTCGATCCGCTCGGCATGCTCCTCGGCGTCCAGCCGGCCCTCCGCCAGGGCTTCCCGGAGGATGTCCGCGACCCGGTCCCGGTCCGCGTCGGAGGCCCTGATGGCGGCGGGAGGCGGCGCCGGGTCGGCGGCGGGCCGCACCGGCGCGTCCGGCTTCTGAGGCTGCTTTTCGAGGTCCACGGCCACAGGGTAGCGAAACGCGATAGATCGCGACTAGGGGCAGGGTGCCGTACGGCGCGCCGGACGGCGGAACCAAGCCGCGCGGCCGGACACCCGGAGTCGAATCCAGCCCCCGGCCCCCCGACTCTCGGCCCCCACCCCCCGATCCCCGATCCCCGAACTGAGCCTTACCTCACAGCAGCGCTGTCGGTACCGCGTCCTACGCTGGACAGGCGCCGCCGAAGCGGGCCGCGCCACGTCCGTCGAGTGAGGAATGGCCGACATGCCAGAGTTTGCGTACTCCGACCTGCTTCCGCTGGGAGAGGACACCACGCCCTACCGGCTGGTGACCGCCGAAGGCGTCTCGACCTTCGAGGCCGACGGGCGTACCTTCCTCAAGGTCGAGCCGGAGGCGCTCAGGACGCTCGCCGCCGAGGCCATGCACGACATCTCGCACTACCTCCGCCCCGCCCACCTCGCGCAGCTCCGGCGGATCGTGGACGACCCGGAGGCGTCCTCGAATGACAAGTTCGTGGCGCTCGACCTCCTGAAGAACGCGAACATCGCAGCGGCCGGCGTGCTGCCCATGTGTCAGGACACCGGCACGGCGATCGTCATGGGCAAGCGCGGGCAGAACGTGCTGACCGGGGGGAGCGACGAGGAGGCCTTGTCGCACGGCATCTACGACGCGTACACGAAGCTGAACCTGCGCTATTCGCAAATGGCTCCGCTCACCATGTGGGAGGAGAAGAACACCGGCTCGAACCTGCCCGCGCAGATCGAGCTGTACGCGACCGACGGCGGCGCCTACAAGTTCCTCTTCATGGCGAAGGGCGGCGGTTCCGCCAACAAGTCGTTCCTCTACCAGGAGACCAAGGCGGTCCTCAACGAGACCTCCATGATGAAGTTCCTGGAGGAGAAGATCCGTTCGCTGGGTACGGCGGCATGCCCCCCGTACCACCTGGCGATCGTCGTGGGCGGCACGTCCGCGGAATTCGCGCTCAAGACCGCCAAGTACGCCTCGGCGCACTACCTGGACGAACTGCCCACCGAGGGCTCGCCCACCGGGCACGGCTTCCGGGACAAGGAGCTGGAGGAGCAGGTCTTCGAGCTGACGCAGAAGATCGGCATCGGCGCCCAGTTCGGCGGCAAGTACTTCTGCCACGACGTGCGGGTGGTGCGCCTGCCGCGGCACGGCGCGTCGCTGCCCGTCGCGATCGCCGTGTCCTGCTCGGCGGACCGCCAGGCCGTCGCGAAGATCACCGCCGAGGGCGTCTTCCTGGAGCAGTTGGAGAAGGACCCGGCGCGGTTCCTCCCGGACACCACGGACGAGCACCTGGACGAGAGCGGGGACGTCGTACGGGTCGACCTGAACCGCCCGATGGACGAGGTCCTCGCCGAGCTGACGAAGTACCCCGTGAAGACGCGGCTCTCGCTCACCGGCCCGCTGGTCGTCGCCCGCGACATCGCCCACGCCAAGATCAAGGAACGGCTCGACGCGGGCGAGGGCATGCCGCAGTACCTGAAGGACCACCCGGTCTACTACGCGGGCCCGGCCAAGACGCCGGAGGGTTACGCCTCGGGGTCGTTCGGCCCGACGACGGCCGGCCGGATGGACAGCTACGTGGAGCAGTTCCAGGCGGCCGGCGGTTCGAAGGTCATGCTCGCCAAGGGCAACCGTTCGAAACAGGTCACCGATGCCTGTGGGACGCACGGCGGCTTCTACCTCGGCTCGATCGGCGGCCCCGCCGCCCGGCTCGCGCAGGACTGCATCAAGAAGGTCGAGGTCCTGGAGTACGAGGAGCTGGGCATGGAGGCCGTCTGGAAGATCGAGGTGGAGGACTTCCCCGCGTTCATCGTCGTGGACGACAAGGGCAACGACTTCTTCACCGAGCCCGCACCGGCCCCGACATTCACCAGCATCCCGGTCCGGGGCCCCGGCCTGTCCTGAGTCACCCCTAATACTCCAGCAGCGGTGTACCAACAGCCTCCCAGACCCCTCGGCGTCGCCGGGGGGTCTGCTGTTGCGCGCCTTGGCGGCGCTATGAGTCCCCCGCTCCCGTGGCTTAAAGGGCACCCTTGACGCCAACGCGGCAGCATCGGAAGGGTCCGTGCGTAGAAGTCCGTGCAATCCGCGTAGCCCGGGAGGCTGCTGTGTCGCTACGGTTCATCGCCAAGGACCCGAACACGGACGGGGCGAACTGCCCCACGGTGTGGGTTGACGAGGAGAAGCAAGAGATCGTGTTGCAGGGTTGGACGGTGGATGAGGCGACGCGCGCCGAGTGCCTGAAGACCGGCCCCATGCCCGACAGTGAGACCGTCGTCCGGCTGCCTATGCGTATGGTCGCCGCCATCAGGGATGGCTTGCAGTGCCGCAGACGGCCCCACCGTTCAGTGAGCTGCTGGCGAACTGCCAGCGATCCGCCGTGCACCTGGAGATGCGCGACTTCTACGACGACCCCGACGAAGCTCCGCGCGTGGCCGCGTGGAAGGCCGGGCATCGGGCGGACCCGAACGACCGAGCGTCCTGGTGGCGTCCCTGGCTCGACATGGTGTCCGAGGCGGTCTCCCGTGGCGTCGTCATCCGCCGCGCCCGGATCGTCTCCGAGCCGGTGAGCGAGTACACCCGCTACCTCTACGACGGCACGTTCACCAACATCGCCGCCGGTGAGCAGATCCGTTGGCTTCCCCGCCGGAACGCGTCGGATCTGGCACTCCCCGGCAATGACTTCTGGTGCTTCGATGACCGACTGGTGAGGTTCGGCTACTTCTCCGGTGAGGGCGTGTACCTCGGCGACGAAGTGGACGACCGCCCCGAGGTGGTCAAGCTGTGCGCCTCGGCGTTCGAAGCCGTCTGGGACCGGGCCGTTCCGCACGACCGCTACAGGATCTGAGAACACACAGCACCAATGGCCCGTTCCCCTTCGTCCAGCGTCCAGGCGGCCCGTGAGGCGCTTGCAGCACGCCTTCGGGATATTCGCCTGGACGCTGGCCTGAAGGCCCGCGAGGTGGCCGTACAGGCTGGCTGGCACCCCTCCAAGGCGAGTCGGCTGGAGAACGCTGTAACGCCCCCTTCGGACGCCGACATTCGCGATTGGTGCCGCATCTGTGGAGCCGACGATCAAGCAGCCGACTTGATCGCCGCGTCTCGGTCGGCAGAGTCGATGTACGTCGAGTGGCGACGGCTCCAGCGCACCGGGCTACGCCGACTCCAGGAGTCGTACGTACCGCTCTTCGAGCGCACCCGAACCTTCCGAATCTACTGCTCCAACGTGGTGCCCGGTCTGCTCCAGACACCCGCGTACGCAACCGCGCTGCTGGGTGAGATCACCGACTTTCGGCAAACGCCCAATGACGTCATGGAGGCCGTGGCCGCCCGCATGGATCGGGCGCGTGTTCTCCGCGAAGGAGATCACCGATTCGCCATCCTCGTTGAAGAAGCCGTCTTGCGGTACTGCATCGGCGACGCCGGAGTCATGGCCGGGCAACTGGGCCATCTGCTGTCGATCATGTCCTTGCCGGCCGTCTCCCTCGGAGTCGTGCCGTTTAGCGCCTCCCGGCACATGTGGCCGCTGGAAACCTTCTCGATCTACGACAGCGCGCAAGCTCAGGTGGAGCTGCTGACAGCGGCTGTGAACGTGACAGCGCCATCGGAGATCGAGCAGTACGCGAGAGCCTTCGAACGACTGTCGGAAGCGGCTGTCTACGGGGCCACGGCACGAACCTTGATCGCGAAGGCCATCGAGGCACTCGGCTAACGCGCGTGCAATTTCGTAGAACTTCGTAGAGCCCCGATGTGGCCCGTTCCTAACGTGGCCTGCACGACCAGAGGAGGGGCGAGCGATCATGGCGAGCGACGCAAGAGCCCGACTGTCTGAGGCGTTCGACGTGTTCGGCAGCAACGGCATGCTGTTGGTGTTCCACGACTCGGATGATCCGTTGGGAACGACGGCTGAGGGGGCGGACGCTCCGCCTCATTCGGGAGTGGGCCGTACGAGCCTGCGGGAACGGGTCGCCGAGGCCAATGCTCGGAGCCGTGGCGAAATCCTCTGATGGCGCGCACCGAACCGCGCCGCCCCAGAACGATCACTCAGAATCTGTGGTCGCACGGGGAGTACTGCGGAACGTGTGCCGGACACCGCGAAATCTGGTGCCCCCTCTGCTTCGGCTTCGAGGGTTGCTCGGGCTGCAACAACCGGCGGAAAGTGCTTTGCCCTACGTGTGCCGGCGGTCAGCTCCTGCCCAACGTCTGTTGATCATTTCTCGCTGATCTCCGCCCCTGTCGGGTCTGACCCGATCCCCTCTCCCCCATGGCTCGGAATCCCGGTGGGGGCGGGCAACACCCCGTTCCGCATACAGCGGGACGGTTCAAGAGGCACCATCCAACTGGAGGTAACCAGATGCGCAAGCAGTGGCTCACGGCCGAAGACCCCGGCAACCCCCAGGACGACAGCGACAGCGGCAACAAGCACGGCGGCGGCGGGTCCGACGAGGGCGGCAACACGAACGACGGCCAGGGACCGGCGGACGGCCGCTGAATGACCGAGCAGCAAGGAACGGACGCCAGCCCCGAGCGGCTGGCGTCCGCGCTGATGGAGAAGGGCGCCCTGACGTCTGACTGGCTTCCCGCCTTCAAGCGGGCGCCGCGCCATCTGTTCGTACCGGATGTGATCTGGCCGGGTACTGCGGGCGGCAACCGGCAGAAGAGCCGGATCATCCGTTCCGAGGACTCTCGGGCGTGGTGGGACGCCGTTTACACGGACGCGCCGATCACGACGCAATGGGACGACGGCGCCCACACGGGTCCCGATAAGGGCAAGATCCCTTCGTCTTCCAACTCTATGCCCACCATGGTCTTTTCGATGCTCGACGCCCTGAGCGTCCATGAAGGCCATCGGGTTTTGGAGATCGGGACGGGTACCGGCTGGAACGCCGCGCTGCTGTCGCACCGCGTAGGCCCTGAGAACCTCGTCACGGTCGAGGTGGACGAAGCCACGGCGGCGGACGCCAGGAAGCGTCTTCAGGACGCGGGGTTCGTACCGCTGGCCGTGGTCGGTGACGGTGCAGCCGGATTCGGGCTGGAGGCCCCGTACGACCGGGTGATTGCGACGTGCTCGATTGGCCAGATCCCTTACGCCTGGATCGAGCAGACGAAGCCGGGCGGGGTGATCGTGGCCCCTTGGGGGCCGACGTACGGCGGAGAAGCGGTCGTGAGGCTCACGGTGAAGTCGGATGGATCGGCGTCGGGGAAGTTCCTCGGGTCCTCGGCGTTCATGCGGCTTCGTGCCCAGCGCACGGAGCGAAAACACGTTCGGGAGTACCTGAAGGGCAAGCCGTGGCCAGCCGACGGCGTCAAGTCGACCACGGCGCTCTCCCCGGATGACGTGGGCGACTGGCGCGTCATGTTCGCCATCGGGGTTCAGGTGGCCGACGCATTCCCTTGGGTGGAGACATACAAGGACGGCTCTTACACCCTGTGGCTTCGAGACACGGCGGTCACGTCGTGGGCTACGGCCGACTTCGAGAAGGATCGGACAGAGTTCGCAGTCGTGCAGTCTGGTCCCAGGAAACTGTGGGACGAGGTCGAAAAGGCGTACCGCTGGTGGGAGAAGCAAGGTTGTCCCGGCTTCGAACGATTCGGGCTCACGGCCACTGTGGACGGCGAAACCATATGGCTGGATGAACCAGGAAACCCAGTTCCTCCGATTCTCGGCTAAACAAGAACCACCAGGGGCACCCGGCGCCGGCCGGGTGCCCGCTGAGTTCGAAGGACTAGATCGGAGCCACCGATGTTTCCTCGCTCCCGGCCTCGCTCCGGTGGTCACCCTCGGGTGGCCACCGGGGAAGCGGGAACACTGGGGACGGCACACACGCTGTCCCCAGGGATCCCCAAGGAGGCACGACCATGACGACGGACGAGAGCCGGCCCCAGGCGAACCCGCCCGCGAACCCCCCGGCGGACACGAACGCGAACACGAACACGCCGGCGAACCCGCCCGCGAACACGCCGGCGGGCACGAGCCCGGACACCCGCACGGACGTCGGCGAGTACCGCGTCGAGCACGACTCCATGGGCGAGGTACGGGTCCCCGCGCACGCCAAGTGGCGGGCGCAGACGCAGCGCGCCGTGGAGAACTTCCCGATCTCGGGCGCCCGCCTGGAGCGCGCCCACATCGAGGCGCTCGCCCGGATCAAGTCCGCCGCGGCCAAGGTCAACGCCGAGCTCGGGGTGGTCGACGCCCAGGTCGCGGACGCCATTCGGCAGGCGGCGGCCGAGGTGGCGGAGGGCCGCTGGGACGACCACTTCCCGGTGGACGTCTTCCAGACGGGCTCCGGTACCTCTTCGAACATGAATACCAATGAGGTGCTCGCCACGCTCGCCTCCGAGCGCCTCGGCCGGCCGGTGCACCCCAACGACGAGGTGAACGCCTCGCAGAGCTCCAACGACGTCTTCCCGTCCTCCATCCACATCGCCGCGACCGCCGCCGTCACCCGCGACCTGATCCCCGCGCTGGAGCACCTGGCCGCGGCCCTGGAGCGCAAGGCGGAGGAGTTCCGCGACGTCGTCAAGTCGGGCCGTACGCACCTGATGGACGCCACGCCCGTCACACTGGGCCAGGAGTTCGGCGGCTACGCCGCCCAGGTCCGGTACGCGGTGGAGCGGCTGACCGCCTCGCTCCCCCGCCTCGCCGAGCTGCCCCTGGGGGGCACGGCGGTGGGCACCGGCATCAACACCCCGCCCGGCTTCTCGGCCGCCGTCATCGCCGAGGTCGCCCGGTCGACCGGACTGCCGCTGACCGAGGCGCGCAACCACTTCGAGGCACAGGGCGCCAGGGACGGGCTGGTGGAGACCTCGGGACAGCTGCGTACGCTCGGCGTCTCCCTGACCAAGATCGCCAACGATCTGCGCTGGATGGCGTCCGGCCCGCGCACGGGCCTCGCGGAGATCAGCCTGCCCGACCTCCAGCCGGGCTCCTCGATCATGCCCGGCAAGGTCAACCCGGTGATCCCGGAAGCGGTCCTCATGGTCGCGGCCCAGGTCACCGGCAATGACGCGACGGTCGCCGCGGCCGGCGCGGCCGGTAACTTCGAGCTGAACGTGATGCTCCCCGTCATCGCCAAGAACCTGCTGGAGTCCGTACGGCTGCTGGCCAACGCCTCCCGCCTGCTGGCGGACCGTACGGTCGACGGCATCGTCGCCCACACCGAGCGGGCCAGGCAGTACGCGGAGTCGTCGCCGTCCGTCGTCACCCCGCTGAACCGGTACCTCGGCTACGAGGAGGCCGCGAAGGTCGCCAAGAAGTCCCTGGCCGAGGAGCGCACCATCCGGGAGACGGTGCTGGCCGAGGGCTATGTGGAGCGCGGCGTCCTCACGCTGGAGCAACTGGACGAGGCGCTGGACGTGCTGCGCATGACCCGGCCCTGACCACCGACCGGCCCTCGGCCCGGGCCGCCACCCGGGCCGCCACCCGGGCCGACACCCAGGCCGCCGCCCGGGGCGCCACTCCGACGACGATCCGAGCCGACGCCCCGAGCCACCACCCGGACCACCGACCGGCCCGATCGTCGGCGGAAGCCCTAAGATCTGCGCATGACAGCGACGGAAGCGAACGGCCGGCATTGGGCTCCCGGCACCCAGATCCTGTGGCGGTACCGCGAGAACGCCGGGAACCGTGTGCACATCTGCCGTCCCGTCACGGTCGTACAGGACACCGACGAACTGCTCGCCGCCTGGCTGGCCCCGGACACCCCGTGCGTGCGCCCGGTGCTCGCGGACGGTACGCCCGTCAACCACGAGCCGCTGGCCACCCGCTACACCAAGCCGCGGACGGTGGTGCGCGACCGCTGGTACGGGATGGGCGTGCTGAAGCTCGCCCGGCCCGGCGAGCCCTGGTCGGTGTGGCTGTGGTGGGAGCGCGACTGGCGCTTCCAGAACTGGTACGTGAACCTGGAGGAGCCCCGTACCCGCTGGGCGGGCGGTGTGGACTCCGAGGACCACTTCCTCGACATCGACGTCTACCCGGACCACAGCTGGCGGTGGCGCGACGAGGACGAGTTCGCCCAGGCACAGCGGGACGGCCTGATGGGGCCCGCGCAGGCGCGCCGGGTGCGCGAGGCCGGGCGGGCCGCGGTCGAGGCGATCAGCGCCTGGAGCGCCCCGTACAGCGAGGGATGGGAGCGCTGGCGGCCCGATCCGGGCTGGACGGTGCCGGAGCTCCCCGAGGGCTGGGACCGGGCGCCGGTACGGGCGGAGGCGACGGCCTCGTGACCGCGACGGTGACTGTCCGAATGCGCGCCACCCGAGGTCGTGATCACCCGGGCGCGTCCGGCCCCGCCATGAGACCCTTGATGTGCCCCCTGGGTGCAAACGTAGGATCGTCCTCCGGAACACCGAAGACTGTCCCAACAAGTGTATACAGCAAGCGGCCTGACCAGCAGTCACATCCTGCGTCACACCGTTGCCCACACCGTTAGCCGCTACGAACGCACATCACGACGACCGTGCAGCACAACGATCGCGAGTCACCAGGAGGGGGGTGGAGCCATGCGGGAGGGCTGCCACCCTGCCCAGGCGATCGCATCGCACCACCGGCCCGGACGGACGGAACCCCACGCGTGACGGAGCATCCACCCTCCCACGAAGGCCGGCAGCCCCTGGTTGCCCGGCCGCAGGAACGCACCCGGCCGCGGACGGAGGCGGCGGCCTCCGCGCCGCCGCAGCCGGCCGCGCCACAGCCCGCCGTACCGGGCCCGGCCACGGACCTCGCCGGCCTCGCGCGGCGCGAGGGCGACCGGCTGCGCTTCGTCGGAGCCGCCACCCGCCGGATCGCGCGCGGCATAGACCTGGACGAGATCGTGCTGGGGCTGTGCCGGGCGACCGTGCCGACGTTCTCCGACGCGATACTGGTCTACCTCCGCGATCCGCTGCCCGTCGGTGACGAGCGGCCGGTGCTGCCGTTCGTGCTGCGGCTGCGGCGCACGGACCGGCTGCGGCTGACCGACGAGGACCTGGAGAACGGCCCGCCCGGCGCCACCATCCCGCCGCAGACCGTTGACACCCTGCGGCTGCCGATCCTGGACCCGCAGTCCGACGTGATCCCGGCGCCCGAGCTGTGCGAGGTGCACTCGGGCGGCGCGCTCTCGGAGGTGCTGCGGGGCGTGCGTCCGGTGTTCGGCGACTCGGCCGCGGCCCGCGCCGCGCTGCCGGAGCTGCTGGGGGCCGACCGTGCCGTACCGAGCGGGCACCGCGCGATCCTGGCGCCGCTGCGCGGGCGGCGCCGGGTCATCGGCGCGGCGGTCTTCCTGCGCCGGCCGGACCGCGCCGCCTTCGAACCGAACGACCTGCTGGTGGCGGCGCAGTTGGCGACGCACACGGCACTGGGGATCGACAAGGCGGTGCTCTACGGCCGCGAGGCGTACATCGCGGACGAGCTCCAGCGCACGATGCTGCCGGAGAACCTGCCGCAGCCCACCGGGGTCCGGCTGGCCTCCCGCTATCTCCCGGCCGCCGAGACGGCCCGGGTGGGCGGGGACTGGTACGACGCGATCCCGCTGCCCGGCAGCCGCGTCGCGCTCGTCGTCGGCGACGTCATGGGCCACTCCATGACCTCGGCGGCCATCATGGGCCAGCTGCGCACGACGGCGCAGACGCTGGCCGGTCTGGACCTGCCGCCGCAGGAGGTGCTGCACCACCTGGACGAGCAGGCGCAGCGGCTGGGCTCGGACCGGATGGCGACCTGCCTGTACGCCGTGTACGACCCCGTCGCGCACCGGATCACGATCGCCAACGCCGGTCACCCGCCGCCGATACTGCTGCACCTGGGCGGCCGGGCCGAGGTGCTGCGGGTGCCGCCCGGCGCGCCCATCGGCGTCGGCGGGGTGGACTTCGAGGCGGTCGAGCTGGACGCGCCCTCGGGAGCGACGCTGCTGCTGTACACGGACGGGCTGGTCGAGTCGCGGCTGCGGGACGTGTGGACCGGCATCGAGCAGCTGCGGGAACGGCTCGCGGCCACCGCGCAGCTGACCGGGCCCGACCACGCGCCGCCGCTGGAGGCGCTCTGCGACGACGTGCTCGACGTGCTGGGCCCCGGCGACCGGGACGACGACATCGCGCTGCTCGCGGCCCGTTTCGACGGGATCGCGCCGAGCGACGTGGCGTACTGGTTCCTGGACCCGGAGGACGCCGCTCCGGGCCGGGCGAGACGCCTGGCCCGGCGGGCACTCGACCGCTGGGGCCTGGAGGACCTGAGCGACGCGGTGGAGCTGCTGATCAGCGAGGTGGTGACCAACGCCGTCCGGTACGCGGAGCGGCCGGTGACGCTGCGGCTGCTCCGTACGGACGTCCTGCGCTGCGAGGTGGGGGACGACTCACCGCAACTGCCGCGCCAGCGCCGGGCCCGGGACACCGACGAGGGCGGACGCGGGCTGTTCCTGGTCAACCGGCTGGCGCGGCGCTGGGGAGCGACGCGGCTGTCCACCGGCAAGGTCGTCTGGTTCGAGCTCCCGACCCGGGCCTGAGGACTCGGGCGGTCAGGACCCGGGCGTGAGGACCCGGGCGCAGGGGCGAGCACGGCCGCCCCCGTCATCCGTGTCATCCCCGTCATCCGTGCCATCCGTCACCGGCCCGTCAGCGGCCCCTGCCCCACGTCCGGTTCACCGCTGGGCGAGCCGCCGGGCTCGGGCGGCTGCTCGCCGCCGCCGTCCGGCGGAGGCTCGATCGACGGCGACGATCCGGAGCTCTCCGACGGCGTCGGGGAGGGCGGCCGGCTCGGAGTGACGGGCGGCGGGTCGGCGGGTGACTCCGGCGACGGGCTCCGCGAGGGCTGTTCCGAGGGCGAACTCGGCGGGGAGGACGCGGTCGGAGGCGTGACGGGAGCCGTCGGCAGGGGCTGGGGGACGTCCAGGTCGAACGTGGCGTCGGAGCCGCCGTTCAGCGCGCCGCGGGTGTAGTCGGCCCATATCCGGGCGGGGAAGCCGCCGCCGTTGGCCCGGCCGGAGTTGGCCGTGCCGGTCAGAGTGACCTGGCCGCCGCCGTCCTTGGGGGACTCGCCGAACAGCGCGACGACGGTGGTCAGTTCGGGGGTGTATCCGGCGAACCACGCGGACCTGTTGTTCTCCGACGTACCGGTCTTGCCCGCGGCGTCGTAGGCGGTCGTGTCGGCCTCGCGCCCCGATCCGTTGTCCACGACGCCCTGGAGCGCCCGGGTCACGGTGTCGGCGCTCTCCCGGTCGATCACCTGGTCACCGACCGGGTCCGGCAGGTCGACCGTACGGTCCTTGTGCGTGGCCGACTTCAGGATCGACGGGGTGACCTTCCGGCCGTGGTGGTCGAACGTGGCGTACACCCCGGCCATGTCCCAGGTGGAGGCGTTCATCGTGCCGAGGGTGATCGCGGGGGTCGCGGGGAAGTTCTCGTCGGGCATCCCGAGGCCGAGCGCGGTCCGCTTGACCGCGGCGGGGCCGACGTCCACGACCATCTGCGCGAAGACGGAGTTGACGGAGTCGTTCATCGCCCTCTGGACGTCGATTTTCCCGTAGTCCCGGCCGTCCTCGTTCTGCGGGGCGAAGGGGATGTCGCTGCCGACGACGGGCCGTTCGCTGGTGCCGTCGTAGACCGTGCCGAGGCCGATGGCCCGGCCGTCCTGGGTCTCGGAGCCGTTCTCCAGGGCCGAGGTGAGGACGATCGGCTTGAAGGTCGAGGCGGGCTGGTAGTCGGCCCGGGTGGCGTTGGAGATCCAGTGCTCGGTGGCGCTCCTGCCGCCGTAGAGCGCCACGACCCGGCCGGTCGCGGGGTCGACCGAGGTGGCGCCGGCCTGCACGGTCGCGTCCGTCTTGTTGTTCTTCCGGTCGAGTTTGCTCTCCAGCTGGTCGTCGACCGCCTTCTCCAGCCGCTCCTGCCGCTTCCTGTCGATGTTGAGGGTGATCGTCCAGCCGCCGGCGTCGATGGCCGCCTTGTCGACGCCCTGCCGCGCGAGTTCGTCGTCCGCGGCCTCCACCAGATAGCCGGTCTGGCCCTCCAGTCCCTGCGCGGCCTTCGGCTCCCGCGGGACGGGGAAGGTCAGGCCGGAGCGGGTGGAGGCGT
Source organism: Streptomyces sp. NRRL F-5135 (assembly GCF_000719775.1). GTDB lineage: Bacteria > Actinomycetota > Actinomycetes > Streptomycetales > Streptomycetaceae > Streptomyces > Streptomyces hebeiensis. The sequence goes on from NZ_JOHR01000011.1 coordinate 68,086, forward strand.
CCAGCCAGCGCTGCCCGACCATGTTGTCCAGGACGTAGTTCCAGCGCGCGGTGGCCAGTTTCCTGCCGGTCGCGCCGCCCTGGGCCCAGTCGTACTGGTTGGGGGCCTGAAGCAGTGCGGCCAGGTACGCGCCCTGCGCGACGTTCAGCTTCGAGGCGTCGACGCCGTAGTACGCCTGGGCCGCCGCCTGGATGCCGTACGCGCCACGGCCGTAGTAGCTGGTGTTGACGTACCCGGCGAGGATCTCGCTCTTGCTCTTGCGCTGGTCCACCTTCAGGGAGATCACCAGCTCCTTGAGCTTGCGGGTGACCGTCCGGTCCTGGTTGAGGTAGTAGTTCTTGACGTACTGCTGGGTGATGGTCGAGCCGCCCTGCTTGCCCTTGCCGGAGAGGGTGTTGAACAGGCCCCGCGCGGTGCCCTTGATGTCGACGCCCGCGTCCTTGTAGAAGGTCTTGTTCTCGGCGGCGACGAAGGTGTGCTGGACGTCCTTGGGTATCTGGTCCAGGCCGACGATCTCGCGGTTGACCTCGCCGGTGCGGGCCAGGACCGTGCCGTCGCTGTACTTGTAGACGTTGCTCTGCATCTCGGCCTGCGCGTTGGCGCTGGGCACCGGGACCATCAGGTAGATCACGAAGAGTCCGCCCATGCCGAGCAGGCAGAGCCCGAAGAAGGTGCCGAGCAGCTTCCTCGGTGTGAGGAAACGGCGTTCGCCACCGCGTGACGCGCGCCGGGAGTGCCCGGTCCCCGCGCGTCCGTTCTCAGCTCGGGCCATGGCCGTCTCGCTCCGTTTTCGTTTCCGTCTCCGTGGTGCGCACGCGGTACGGGTGTCCTCCGCGCCGCGTGCGCGGCACGCCCCGCCGCGCATCGCCGCGACCTGTGCGCGTCCGTCTGTGTCCGTCTCTTGCGTGTACGTGCGGCGCGGTTACGTGCCTTACGCGCGTCCGGGACCGGTTCACGGCCGTTCCTGCCGTTCCGCCCGGGTCCGGAACATCGCAGCAAGCTAACACCGCGTGCCCCGACAAAGCCCACCCGATCCGGTCGTTCCGGACGTGACAATCAGCACCCGCCCGCACTGGAACCGACTCGCGACACCGCCCCAGGGTTGCCAAAACAATTAATGTGTAATCACAATGATAGCGGTCGCCGCAGTGGCGACCGCAGGACATGACAGCCGCGGCACGCCCGCGGCACGCAGCCGAAAACGGGGCATGAGGATGGCCGTGACCAGCACACACTCCACTGATTCCAGCGCTTCCAGCACCACGTCCGGCGCGCCCGCCGGCGACGCGGTGCGGCTGCCCGCGCCCCGGGTCCGGGAATTCCCGGCGCACGACATCGGCGGCGGGCTCGCCCTGCTGCTGGGGCTGATCGGGCTGGCCGCGGGCGTCGGGCTGATCGTCCTCGGCACCACCCTGGCCGGGGGCGCGAAGGCGGCCCTGATCATCGTCGGCGTCCTGATCGCCCTGGCCGCGCTCTTCGCGATGGGCGGGCTGAACATGGTCTCGCCCGGCGAGGCGCGAGTCGTCCAGCTCTTCGGCAGCTACCGCGGCACGATCCGCACGGACGGGCTGCGCTGGGTCAACCCGCTGACGTCCCGTACGGAGATCTCGACGCGCGTCCGGAACCACGAGACGGCCGTCCTCAAGGTCAACGACGCCTACGGCAACCCGATCGAGCTGGCCGCGGTGGTGGTCTGGAAGGTCGAGGACACCGCGCAGGCGACGTTCGAGGTGGACGACTTCCTGGAGTTCGTCTCCACGCAGACCGAGGCGGCCGTGCGCCACATCGCCATCGAGTACCCGTACGACGCCCACGACGACAGCGAGCTGTCGCTGCGCGGCAACGCCGAGGAGATCACGGAGAAGCTGGCGGTCGAACTGCACGCGCGGGTCGAGGCGGCGGGCGTACAGATCATCGAGTCCCGCTTCACGCACCTCGCGTACGCCCCGGAGATCGCCTCCGCGATGCTCCAGCGCCAGCAGGCGGGCGCGGTCGTGGCGGCGCGGCGGGAGATCGTGGACGGCGCGGTCGGCATGGTCGAGGCGGCGCTGACGCGGCTCACCGAGGAGGAGATCGTGGAGCTCGACTCGGAGCGGAAGGCGACGATGGTGAGCAACCTGCTGGTGGTCCTGTGCGGCGACCGGGCCGCGCAGCCGGTGGTCAACACGGGCTCTCTCTACCAGTGACGGAACGCAAACAGATCCTGCTGCGGCTGGACCCGGCAGTGTACGAGGCGCTGGCGCGCTGGGCCTCCGACGAACTGCGCAGCGCCAACGCGCAGATCGAGTTCCTGCTGCGCAGATCGCTGGCGGAGGCGGGCCGGCTGCCGGGGAACGCGAAGCCGATCCCCCGGCGGGGCCGGCCGAGGAAGCCGGTGGCGGACGGGACACCGCCCGAGGCGTCACCTGGGCCGGAGGCGGCCGGGACCGCGCCAGGAACGCCCGGGGCACCCGCCCCGGCACCCGTCCCGCCGCCCGTCCCGGCACCCGTCCCGCCGCCCGGGACAGCGGGCGAGCCGCCCCGCGCCGAGCCCCCGGTCCCAGGACCGGCCCCGGCCTCCGGGGGCGCCCCCCGACAGCCGGCCGCGGACCGGCGTCCGGGCCCTCGACGGGAGTCCTGACGCGACGGCCGGGACCGCCGTCAGGCCGCCGGTCCCGGCCGTCGCGGCGCGGGCGGGGCCGCCGGCTCGCGTACGGGCGGGGCCTCCGCCACCCGTACCGGCAGCGACTCGACCGCGTCCCGCAGCGCGCCCGCGAACGCCTCGAACTCGCCGCCGCGCGCCGCGCCCGTACGCATCGCGAGCGCGATCCGGCGCGAGGGCGCGGGGTCCGCGAAGTACCCCGTCTCCAGCTGGTCGTCGCGGCCCGTCTCGACCGTCACCGCCGTACGGGGCAGCAGCGTCACCCCGAGCCCGCCGGCGACCAGTTGCACCAGCGTCGACAGTCCGGCCGCGGTGGTCGTCGCGGCCACCCCCTCGCCGCGGCCCGCCTCCCGGCAGATGTCCAGCGCCTGGTCACGCAGGCAGTGCCCCTCGTCGAGCAGCAGCAGCGGCAGCTCGCGCAGCACGTCGCGGGGCAGGTCGTGGCGGTCCGCGAGTTCGTGGCCGCGCGGGGTGACCAGGACGAAGTCCTCGTCGAACAGGGGAAGTTCGGTGACGCCCGGCCGCCCCAGCGGCACCGCGAGGAGCAGCAGGTCAAGACGCCCCGCCGCCAGCCCGTCCAGCAGGGACGACGTCTGCTCCTCGTGGACCTGGAGGTCCAGGTCCGGGTACCGCTCATGGACCAGGCGCAGCACCGTCGGCAGCAGGTAGGGCGCCACCGTCGGGATCACGCCGAGCCGCAGCACCCCGGTGAAGGGCGCCCGTACCGCCTCGGCCTCCTCCACCAGCTCCCCCACCGCGTCCAGCACCGCCCGGGCCCGGACCGCCAGCCGCTCCCCCGCGGGCGAGAGCAGCACCTTGCGTGTCGTACGCTCCACCAACTGCACGCCCAGGACGTCCTCCAGCGCCGAGACCGCGCCGGAGAGCGCGGGCTGGCTCATCCCGATCGCGGCGGCCGCGTCCCGGAAGTGCAGTTGCTCGGCCACCGCCACGAACGCGCGCAGCTGGGAGAGGCTGGGCTGCCTGGCCCGAGGGCCGGCGTGCATGCCGGGCCGGGGGCCGGAGAGCTTGACGTATTGCGTGGCCACCACTGATAGGTCCTTCCGATCGCGGCGACCGAGTCTAGCTATTTCTATGATCAATGGCGTCTGTGCCACCATCGGTGATCTGTCCAACCCCCTGGAAGACCCCGAAAAGGGGAATTCCGACCCTGCAAGGAGAGCACGTGCTCACTGTTGGTGACAAGTTCCCCTCGTTCGATCTGACCGCCTGTGTGTCGCTGGAGAGCGGCAAGGAGTTCGAGCAGATCAACCACAAGAGCTACGAGGGCAAGTGGAAGGTCGTCTTCGCCTGGCCCAAGGACTTCACTTTCGTGTGCCCGACGGAGATCGCGGCCTTCGGCCGGCTGAACGACGAGTTCGCCGACCGCGACGCCCAGATCCTCGGGTTCTCCGGCGACTCCGAGTTCGTCCACCACGCCTGGCGCAAGGACCACGACGACCTGCGTGACCTGCCCTTCCCCATGATGGCCGACTCCAAGCACGAGCTGATGCGCGACCTGGGCATCGAGGGCGAGGACGGCTTCGCGCAGCGCGCCGTCTTCATCGTCGACCCGAACAACGAGATCCAGTTCACGATGGTGACCGCCGGTTCGGTCGGCCGTAACCCCAAGGAGGTCCTGCGGGTCCTCGACGCCCTCCAGACGGACGAGCTGTGCCCGTGCAACTGGAGCAAGGGCGAGGACACCCTCGACCCGGTCAAGCTCCTGTCGGGCGAGTGATATCCGATGGCACTCGACGAACTGAAGTCCGCGCTGCCGGACTACGCGAAGGACCTGCGGCTGAACCTCGGCTCGGTCATTGGCAACAGCGACCTGCCGCCGCAGCGGCTCTGGGGCACGGTGCTGGCCTGCGCGATCGCCTCGCGCTCGCCGCGCGTGCTGCGTGAGCTGGAGCCGGAGGCCAAGGCCAACCTGAGCCCCGAGGCGTACACGGCCGCCAAGTCGGCCGCCGCGATCATGGCCATGAACAACGTCTTCTACCGGACCCGGCACCTGCTGTCGGACCCCGAGTACGGGACGCTGCGCGCGGGCCTGCGGATGAACGTCATCGGCAACCCGGGCGTGGAGAAGGTGGACTTCGAACTCTGGTCGCTCGCCGTCTCCGCCGTCAACGGCTGCGGCCAGTGCCTGGACTCGCACGAGCAGGTGCTGCGCAAGGCGGACGTCGACCGCGAGACGATCCAGGAAGCCTTCAAGATCGCCGCGGTGATCCAGGCGGTCGGCACGACCCTGGACGCGGAGGCCGTCCTGGCCGACGCGGCCGGCTGAGGCTTCCGCCTCGCGGAACGTCAGCGGGCGCGCGTACACGCCCGTGGGGCCCCGGTGGACTCATCCGTCCACCGGGGCCCCGCGCGTCGGTCTCTCGTGTCCGTACCGGCCGCCCGCCGCAGCGGCCTACGTGCTCTCCTGGGCCCGCGCCGTGCTGTCGGACCCGGGCGCGCTCCCCGGTGCCGCCGCCGAAGGCGTGGCCGACGCAGCCGGGCCGCCGGCCACCGCCGGTTCCGGGGCCGAAGCGGCGGCGGAGGCGGGTGCGGGCGGTGCGGGCGGGTGGTGGGGCTCCAGGCCCTGGCTGTACGCGCGGAGGTAGCCGACGACCGTGTTGGTCACCGCCACCAGCGGCACCGCCACCACCGCGCCGCCGATGCCCGCGACCAGGCCGCCGACCGCGACGGCGAGCACGACGGCCAACGGGTGCACCCGTACCGCCCGGCCCAGGATGAAGGGCTGGAGCACATGGCCCTCGATCTGCTGCACCCCGAGGACGACCAGCAGCACCATCAGCGCCGTGAACACGTCCTGGGTGACCAGAGCCACGACCACGGCCAGCGCCCCGGAGACCACCGCGCCGACCAGCGGCACGAAGGCGCCCAGGAAGATGCAGACCGCCAGCGGCACGGCCAGCGGGACGTCGAGGAAGTACAGGCCGAGCCCGATGAAGAGCGCGTCGATCAGGGCCACCAGCACCGTGCCCCGCACGTACGCGGTGAGGGTGTGCCAGGCGCGCGGTCCGGCGCCCGCCACGCCCTCCCGGGCCTGCGCCGGAACCAGCTTGAGCGCCCACTGCCAGATCTTCGACCCGTCGTACAGCAGGAACAGCGTCGAGAAGATCGCGAGGAACATCCCGGTCAGGAACTCCACCATCACGGTCACGCCCTGCAGCCCCGCGGAGGTGATCGCCTCGGTGTTGGAGCCGACGAAGTCGTTCAGATTCTTCGCTATGTCGTTGATCTGGTCCTCGGTCACATGGAACGGGCTGTTGAGGAGCCAGGACTTGAGCTCCTCGATACCGTCCGTGACCCGGTGGGAGAGGTCGTCGATGTTCTCCATGACCTGCCACACCACGAACCAGCCGACCAGCCCCATCAGGACGAAGCCGGCCACCGCCGTCAGGGCGGTGGCGAGACCGCGCGGCACGCCCGTGCGCTTGAGCCAGGCGACCGTGGGCTGGAGCAGCGCCGTGATCAACAGGGCCGCGACAAAGGCCAGCACGACCAGTTGCACGGCGCTGATGACGTGCATCAGCACCCACAGCGTGCCCGCGAGGACGAGCAGCCGCCAGCCGGCCTCGGCCGCGACCCGGATGCCCCACGGTATGGCCTCGACCGGTTCGGGCCTGGCGGAGACCGCGGGGGCGTACGCGGGGGGCGGGGGGACCGCTCCGTCGGCCGGCGCCGGAGCGGCCGGTTCGCCGGCCTCCGCCTCGGCTCTGCGTTCGGCCTCGGCCCTGCGCTCTTCCAGGCGCTCGCCGATACGGGTCAGCTCCGCGCCCACCTGACCGAGCCACCCCGGCACTTTCGACATGATGCTTCCTCTTCCCCCTGTCGCTCTCCCCACGCTCGGTCCCGGGGGTCGTCGGGACCGACGGTACACGTGCGCAGCCCCCCACCGTAGGACGGCGGAGGGCTGCGTGGGGTTGAGCGCCGGACAGAGAGGTTCCGGCGGACTCGGACGCCTAGTACCAGTTGTTGGCCTGCCAGAACGACCACGCGCCACAGGGGCTGTCGTAGCGCTCGTTCATGTAGTTCAGGCCCCACTTGATCTGGGTGGCCGGGTTGGTCTGCCAGTCGGCGCCCGCGGAGGCCATCTTGGAGCCGGGCAGCGCCTGCACCAGACCGTACGCGCCCGAAGAGGGGTTCTGCGCCTTGTAGTTCCAGGTCGACTCGTGGTTCACGATGTTGCTGAAGCACTGGAACTGGTCGGCCGGCACGATCTGCCGGGCGATCGCCTGGACCTCGGCGACGGTGTAGGAGCTCTGCTGGGTGAAGGAGGCCGTGGAGCGGACCTCGTCGCGGCTGGCGCGCTCCTTCTCCGCCGCCGCCTTCTTGCGCTCCTCCTCCGCCTTGCGCTCCTCCTCGGCCGCCTTGTCGGCAGCCTTCTTCTTGGAGGTGGCGTCCTTGGCGGCCTGGATACGAGCGGATTCCTCGGCGGACTTCTTCGCCGTCGCGTCGGCGGCGGCCGCCTGCACGTCCGCCTGCTGGGCCAGTGACGCGGTCTGCACCTGCGCCTGCTGCCCCGCGGGGATGTCCGCGAGGAGGGTCGTATCGGCTGCGGTCGTCTCGAAGTTGTCGTCCGACGCGACCTGGGCGGTGTTGCCCGAGGCAACGCCGACGACGGCGCCGACGGTGGTGACCGCGGTGGCCGACGCCACAGCGAACCCCCGGACCGAGATCCGGCTCACACGGTGTCCTTCCAGCATCGCCCGCACCTAGGTGACCTCGCGGGCGCGGATCGTGCCCCTGGCACTGGCCTCCACTGCTACTGGTCACGGGAGACACGGGCCCGGCGGGCAACCCCGATACGGGGCTGCCGCGTGGTTCGCGGGCGGCATGCGGCGACAGCTTTTGAGTTGTGTGGTGCCACACCCATGGAGGTGTGCGTGTGCCGCATGCGGGGCCTGACGGAAGCAAGACTCTGCCGGACGGCGCCGCCGCGAGGCAATTCCCCGTCGCGTGGGAAAGCTCACACTCCGTTTGTGGCAAGGGATTCGAGGAAAAGGCGCGCGGCACAACGCCGCCCGGCTAGGCTCTATCGCCTTTGCCGGGCGGCGCCAACTGCGGTGATACGGGGCGCAATACGCGTGACGGGCACATCACCGTACAGCGCCCCGCACAACTCCCTAAATCTGTCCGTCCTCCAGCATTTCGGTCACGAGCGCGGCGATGCGGGAGCGCTCGGAGCGGGTGAGCGTGACATGCGCGAAGAGCGGATGCCCCTTCAGTTTCTCCACGACCGCGACAATTCCGTCGTACCGCCCCACGCGCAGGTTGTCCCGCTGCGCCACGTCATGAGTGAGGACCACCCGGGAGTCCGCCCCGATCCTGGACAGAACGGTCAGCAGTACGTTCCGCTCCAGCGACTGGGCCTCGTCGACGATGACGAACGCGTCGTGCAGGGACCGGCCGCGGATGTGCGTGAGCGGCAGCACTTCGAGCATGCCCCGCCCCAGCACCTCCTCGATCACCTCGCGGCCGGCGACCGCGGAGAGCGTGTCGAAGACCGCCTGCGCCCAGGGGCTCATCTTCTCGGCCTCGGTGCCGGGCAGATAGCCGAGCTCCTGGCCGCCGACCGCGTACAACGGCCGGAAGACCATGACCTTCTGGTGCTGCCTGCGCTCCAGCACGGCCTCCAGCCCCGCGCACAGCGCGAGCGCCGACTTGCCGGTGCCCGCCCGGCCGCCCATCGACACGATGCCGACGTCCTGGTCGAGGAGCAGGTCCAGGGCGATGCGCTGCTCCGCGCTGCGGCCGTGGATCCCGAACGCCTCGCGGTCGCCCCTGACCAGCCGGACGTTGCCCTCGGCGGTGACCCGGCCGAGCGCCTTGCCGCGCTCGGACAGCAGGACCAGCCCCGTGTGCACGGGCAGGTCCGCCGCCTCGGGCACGTAGAGCGTCTCCTCCGAGAACAGCAGGTCCACCTGGTCCCCGGTGAGCGACAGCTCGCTCATACCCGTCCAGCCGGAGTCGGTGATGGCGAGTTCCGCGCGGTACTCCTCGGCGAGGAGACCGACGGAGGACGCCTTGATGCGCAGCGGCAGGTCCTTGGAGACGACCGTCACGTCGTACCCCTCTGCCTGGAGGTTGCGCGCGACCGCGAGGATCCGGGAGTCGTTGTCCCCCAGCCGGAAGCCCGCGGGCAGGATGCCGGGGTCGGAGTGGTTGAGCTCGACGCGCAGGGTGCCGCCCAGGTCGCCGAGCGGGACGGGGGCGTCGAGACGTCCGTACCTGACCCGGAAGTCGTCCAGCAGGCGCAGCGCCTGCCGGGCGAAGTAGCCGAGCTCCGGATGGTGCCTCTTGGCCTCCAACTCCGTGATCACCACGATCGGGAGCACCACTTCGTGCTCGTCGAAGCGGGACATGGCGTTCGGATCGGCCAGCAGGACGCTGGTGTCGAGAACGTAGGTGCGCCTGTCGGGCGTGCGGCGCTTTGTGCTGGTCACCACGGAAGGACGTACCCCCTCGGATGAGGTCGGGGTGCGACGGCGTCGCGGGGCGGGTGGGCCGGGCACGGACCCCTGCGCGGGCCGAGCTCCGGCCCTCCGAGTCGCCCGTACGTCTCACCGCACGGTCGTCCTGGTGCAAAGGGCCTCCCGGGCGGACGGCCCCATGCCGTCCGCTGAGACGCGATGTCCCTCTTACTTTCGGACACCGGCTTGGGGGAGGTATTCCCTCGAACGCGCGCCGCCATGCCGGAGCGGACGGCGGACAGCGGGTGAACCGATGGTGAAGGGCCCGGGCGAGGCGCCGCGGAACCGGGCGTTTCCAGTCACGAGCGGGCGGGCCGCCGAGGGTTCGGCGGCCGGTCAAGGCCCGTCAGGGCCGGTCAGACCCGGTCAGCCGCCGTAACGACGGCCGCGTGCCGCGTAGTCGCGCAGGGCACGGAGGAAGTCCACCTTACGGAAAGCCGGCCAGAAGACTTCGCAGAAGTAGTACTCCGAATGGGCGGTCTGCCAGAGCATGAACCCCGACAGCCGCTGCTCGCCGCTGGTCCGGATGACCAGATCCGGGTCCGGCTGCCCGCGCGTGTAGAGGTGGGAGGAGATCATGTCGATGTCGACGATCTCGGCCAGGTCCTCGAAGCTGGTGCCCTTGTCCGCGTGGTCCAGCAGCAGCGAGCGGACGGCGTCCGCGATCTCCTGTCGGCCGCCGTACCCGACGGCGACGTTGACGAGTATCCCCTTGTTGCCGGCGGTGGCCTCCTCGGCCTCCTTGAGGACGGTCTGGGTACCGGCGGGCAGCAGGTCGAGCGTGCCGACGTGGTGCACACGCCAGCGGCCGTCGGCCGCGATGTCACGGACGGCGTCCTCGATGATGGCGACGAGCGGCTTGAGCTGCTCCTCGGGACGGCTGAGGTTGTCCGTGGAGAGCATCCAGAGCGTGACGACCTCGACGTCGGTCTCGGAGCACCAGCCGAGCAGTTCCTGGATCTTGCTGGCCCCGGCCTTGTGCCCCTGCTCGGCGGTCCCGCCGGAGGCCCGGGCCCAACGGCGGTTGCCGTCGAGGATGACCCCGATGTGCTTGGGCACCTGGGTGTGGTCGAGACGGCCCTCCACGCGGCGTGCGTAGAGCCTGTACACCAGGTCGCGCAAGTTCACTGAGTCCACCTCTCGACTTTTGACGGGGACCGGCTCGGTTTTTGAGGGGGACCGGCGCGTCCGCTCACGGGATCCTGGGGCCGGTCCTGGGACCCCGAAGCCGTCACACTACTGCGCGGGTGCCACCGGCACCCAACCCGGTATGTCACAAGTCCGTGATAAGGAGAGAAGCGTGACTCATTTTCCCCCTCACCTCGCGACCGACAGCCGGTATGACGCCATGGAGTACCGGCGCAGTGGGCGCAGTGGCCTGAAACTGCCCGCGATCTCCCTGGGCCTGTGGCACAACTTCGGCGACGACCGCGCGCTGGATTCACAGCGCGCGATCCTGCGCCGCGCCTTCGATCTCGGGATCACGCACTTCGACCTCGCGAACAACTACGGACCGCCGCCGGGATCGGCCGAGCTGAATTTCGGCAAGCTCTTCGCCCAGGATTTCTCGGCCTATCGGGACGAAATCATCATTTCGACCAAGGCCGGATATCGGATGCGTCCCGGCCCCTATGGCGAATGGGGCTCCCGGAAGTATCTGCTGTCGTCGCTGGACGCGTCCCTGAAGCGGATGGGGGTGGATTACGTCGACATCTTCTACTCGCACCGCTTCGACGCGAACACTCCGCTGGAGGAGACGATGGGCGCGCTGGCGTCCGCCGTCCGGCAGGGCAAGGCGCTGTACGTGGGGGTGTCGTCGTACCGGGCGGAGCAGACCGTGGAGGCCGCCGCCCTGCTGGCGGAGATGGGCGTACCGGCCCTGATCCACCAGCCGTCGTACTCGATGCTCAACCGCTGGATCGAGGACGACGGGCTGCTGGACACCCTGGAGACGGCCGGAATGGGCTGTATCGCGTTCGCCCCGCTGGCGCAGGGCCTGTTGACGGACAAGTACCTGAAGGGGATCCCGGAGGGTTCCCGGGCCGCGCGGGACACGTCGCTGGATCCGGGCCTGCTGTCGGAGGAGGTGCTGCGGCGGCTGAGCGGGCTGAACGAGATCGCCCGGCGCCGGGGCCAGTCGCTGGCCCAGCTGGCGCTGCGGTGGGTGCTGCGTGACCCGAGGATGACGTCCGCGCTGATCGGTGCCTCCAGCGTGCGGCAGCTGGAGGACAACGTGGCGTCGCTGGCCGGGCCCGCGCTGAGCGCGGAGGAACTGCGGGAGATCGACGCGTTCGCGGTGGACACGGCGGGGACGAACATCTGGGCGGCGCGGAGCTGACGGCGCCGAGCTGACGCGGGGCCGGGGGCCGACGGGCCGGTCCGGTTGGGCCGTGGGGCGGTCCGGGGCCGACGGCCGGCATGAGGTCGGTGGGTCGGCGGGCCGGTGTGAGGCCGACGGGCCGCGCCCGGACCGGCCGGGACCGGCGAGGCGGGGAACCGGCCGGTCCCGCGACAGAAAACCGGGCCGGTCCGTGGGGGGGATACGGACCGGCCCGAGGGGGGGTTTCCACCATAACCCTTCGTAAGGGCGGATGGAGCCCTTGGCGTGCCGGGGAGTCGTGATGGAATGACCAAAGGGTGTCCCGTGGCCAGGTATGTCGGGCTTGATGACGTTTTCGGATGGCGGTATGGCACATAGTCGCCATGGCGTGTCGTCACCCACAGGAGCGAGCGTCTCTCGGCCGGCCTTGACTCGGATCGGGTACCGGGGACGTGGAGAAGCCGGAGGCGTGACCGGGCGGCCGGAGCGGGCGGGGCCACCGGGGCGGGGCCGGACGGATCGGAGTCGTCGGCGCGGGCTACGGGGCGGCCCGGTCCGGCTTGGCGGCCTCGATCAGGAAGCGGGTCGTCGTCGCCACGAAGGGGCCTTCCGCCTCGATGCGCCGGTGCAGCCCGGCCAGCAGATCCCGGTACCGCTCGACCGTGAAGTCGGGCACCATCCAGATCACCTTGCGCAGGTAGTGCACGACGGCTCCGACGTCGAAGAACTCGGTGCGCAGCCGCGCCGTCCGCAGATCGACGACCTCGAGCCCGGCCGCCTCGGCACCGCGCACGGCGTGGCGGGGATCGCGGTGGTCGCGTACCTCGGGCGGCTGCGGGCCGCGGAAGTACTCGACCAGTTCGAAGACGCTGGCGGGCCCGACCTCCTGGGAGAAATAGGTACCGCCGGGCCGCAGGACCCGGGCGGCCTCGTCCCACCGGACGCGTACGGGGTGCCGGCTGACGACCAGGTCGAAGGCGCCGTCGGCGAACGGCAGCGGCGAGTCGTCGGAACAGGCCACCAGACGCACCCCGCGGGGCCGCAGCCGGGCGGCGGCCCGGTCGATGTTCGGCGGCCATCCCTCGGTGGCCACGGTGAGCGGCGGCAACTTCGGTACGGACGCGAGGACTTCACCGCCGCCCGTCTGGAGGTCCAGCGCGGCGGTGGCCCGTGCCATGCGGGCGGCCATGGACCGGGCGTAGCCCCAAGGAGGACGTTCCTCGGTCGCCCGGCCGTCCAGCCAGGAGAAGTCCCAGCCGTCGACGGCAGAGGCCTCGGCCTCGGCGATCAGTTCTTCGAAGCGGCGGTCGGACGGCTCCATGGGGGTGATGGTGGCAGAGGGGATCCGGCGGCGGCGAACGGTTTTGGGGCGGTGACTCGGCGGGCGGCACCGGTCGTCGGGCGGTCCCGTGGGTGATCGGCGAGCGGGTGTCGGTCATCGGCGGACGGCCTCGGTCACGGGGCGGGCGGTGCCGTCGGTCAGGGGGCGGCGAGGGCGCCGAGGACGATACCGAGGAACGCCCCGATGATCATGAACGGGCCGAAGGGGATCGCCGACTTGCGGCCCGCGCGGCGCAGCAGGATCAGCCCGATCCCGTACAGCGAGCCCAGCAGGAATCCGACGAACGCGCCGACGAACAGCGTCGGCCAGCCGTACCAGCCGAGGACCACGCCGAGCGAGAGGGCGAGCTTGACGTCACCGAAGCCCATCCCGTTGGGGTTGATCAGGAACAGCACGAAGTAACAGGCACCGAGGGCGAGTCCGCCGAGCACGGCGGTGTGCCAGGCTCCCCCGTGCCCGGGGAGCAGCGCCGCGAGCCCGAGCAGCACGGTGGCCGCTCCGGCGAGGGGGAGCGTGAGCTGGTCGGGCAGCCGGTGGACATTGCGGTCGACGAGCGCGAGCAGCACGGCGAAGGGCGCGAGCAGCAGCCAGACACCCAGCTCCGGCCGGGCCCCGACCGCGGCGGCGAGCAACGCGCAGGTGAGGGCGGTGAGGAGCGGCACGAGGGGGGAGGGCCGGTACGGGACGGCCCGGCCGGGCCCGGTCGCGACGGCGGCCGGGTCGGGGCGGGGGGCCCGCTCGGTGCCGGCGGCCGAGGCCGAGGCGGGGGTCGGTTCCGGGTCCGGGGTGGTAAGCGGATCCGAGGCACTGTCACTGTCCGAGTCCGGGACGGGGGACGGGCCCGGGACAGGAGGCGGGGCGGCGGGAGGCGAGTCCGGGACGGGAGGCGGGGCGGCGGCGAAGCTCTCCGGGCCGCCGCCGGACACGGAGCGGGCCGGGTACGGGGCGGCGCCGCCGGAGCCGGACGCCGCGGCCGCCCGGAGCGTACGGCAGGTGGCGCAGGTCGCCGGGCCCAGCCAGCCCCGGGCCGGGCCGGTGAACGGGTGGTCCGCCGGACAGCCCTGGCGCCAGGGTTCGTCCGGCTCGACCGAGAGCCGGTACGCCGCGCGCGGCAGCAGCAGTCCGGTGGCTCCGCCCCAGAGAGCGGCGACGACGATCAGCGTGGCGTACACGACACCGACCCTAGGGCCAACGGCGGGCCCGGTCATGGGCCCAGGGGCCCATAACATCCCGCCGCGGGACCGCTACGGTCTACCCCCATGGGCATGTGGCGCAACGGCAGCGGTCAGTTGACGGTCATCGGGCGGAACGGGGCCCCGGCGGAGAGTCCCACGGATCGTTCCACCGGAATCGCCCTGGAGATCGCGGCGTCGTACGGCACCCGACGGCGCGGGCTTCTCGGACGGGACGGCATCGAGGGCGCGCTGCTCATCACGCCCTGCAACAGCGTCCACACCTTCCGGATGCGCTTCGCCATCGATGTCGCCTATCTCGACAAGGAGTTGGCCGTCCTCGACGTGCAGACGCTCAAGCCCGGCCGGCTCCCCCTCCCCCGCCTGCGCGCCCGCCACGTCCTGGAGGCGGAGGCCGGAGCCATGGAGCGGTGGGGCCTGCGGCCGGGCGCGCGCGTGAGCATCAGCGTGGACGGCGGCACCGCGTCCGGCGGGGCCGGTGGCGCGGCGGGAGCGGCGGGAGCGGCGGGAGCGGCGGGTTAAGCGAGCTTGGCGGCCTGGGCGGTCAGCAGGCCCGCCGGGAGGATCGGCGTCGTGCCGCTCTCGAAGTTCGCCGTGTAGAAGGTGGCCACCGTGCCTCCCACCCGTACGAGATGGAAGACGAGCGGTACCGGATCGCCTTCGTAGTCTCCCGTGACCTCGTACGCGAGCGCGTCGTCGCCCGTCTTCGCCACGTCGAGGCGGCGCACACCGGTGTACGTCGAGGGACCGTCGCCGCCGCGTGCGGTGAAGCCGTCCGCGCAGGAGCCGATGGCGGTGCTGAGCCGGCTCAGCAGCGTGCGCGCGTCACCGACGCCGTGGGCGGTGAGGAACTCCGACACGGCCGGACCGCCGTTGCCGTCCCCGCCCACGAGTTGACGGTAGGCCACGGCCTTGGCCCGCGGTTCCGGTGTTCCGTTGATCAGGCCGACGAGTGGTGCGCACGCGCGCCTGTCGGCGGTCTCCCCCCGCGCCGGGGGCGGGTCCATCGGGCGGACCTCGAAACCGGACACGTCGCCGGTGGCGAGGACGGCGCGGTCCAGCTCGCCCTGCGCCAGGACCCTTCCGTCGCGTGCCCCGATGCCGGTCGGACCGGGGCGCGGACTCGCGGCGGCCGGTGCGGGAGCCCGCTCCGGCGGTCCCGTCGTCGCCCCTGTCGTCGTACTCGCCCGGTCGTCGGTCCCGTCCTTCCCGCCGTCTCCGCCGTCGCCCTGCCCGCCTCCGCAGGCGCCGGTCAGTCCGAGGAGCAGGGCGACCGCCACGGCGGCCCCGGTCCTGTACGCGGTGCGTGTCCTCATGTCCGCTTCTCCCCCGTCTCGTTCGTCGTTTTCCTCGTTTTCCTCGTTCGCCGTGGGCGGTCGGACCGGCGGCTCAGGCCGAATCGTCCGGCCGCAGCGCGGGCACGGGGCCCAGGCGCGGCCAGCGGGACGTCATCCGGTCGGCCATCTGGCCGCACAGCCTTCCCAGTCCGTCGAGCGACGTGTCGTCGCCGTCCTTGTCCTCCACCGCTTTCGCCACCAAAGGCACGGGCGGGGCCCCGAGGGTGTCCGCGAGGGCGAGGAAGGAGTCGATGTCGGTGCGTGTGGGGGCGGCCCAACGGGGCAGGGCGCCCTCGTCGGCCGATGCCTCGGTCATCAGGTCTTCGGTCACCACGACTTCGGTCACCGGTTCTTCGGTCAGCAGGTCGTCGGTCACCGAGGCCTCACTCGCCGGGTCCGCACTCGCCGCTGTCGCCGCCGCGGTCACCGGCGTCGCCGACGACCGCCTCCGTGGCGCCGCCTGCCCGGCCGCGTGCAGCCTGGCCAGCGCCGCCGCGTAGCCAACCTGCCATCCCTCCGCCGGGCGGCCGTGCTCCAGCCGCTCCAGCACCAGCAGCCGTGCCCGGTCCTCCGTGCCGAGCAGCCGGGGGACGACCTGGGGCGCGGCGTCGCCCGCCAGTCGGAGCGCGGCGACCTCACGGGCGTACCGTCCGGCCGCCCCGTTCCCCCCGACCAGTTGCTTGACGACGGCGGGCCCGTGGTCCGGCAGGTCGACCCGCCAGACGCGCGACCGCGGGCTGCTGGCCAGCTCCCGGGCCCGGCGGGGCTCGCCGAGCAGGTCACGGAGCTCGTCCCCGAACGGCACCGCCGTCCGCGCTCCCCGCGCCCCGCGCGTCATGCGCCGTTCCGGGGGAACAGGGTGACGAGGGGGGCCGGGCCGCCGCCGTACAGCTCCAGGCGGCGCCTCTCGTCCGCCCCGTTGCCGAGCCGGATGCCGAAGGTCCAGGTGGGGTCGAGGAAGAGAGTGTGCCCGCCCTCGAAGTCGAGGGCGAGGCAGCCGCACTCGGCCGGTCCGTACGGTGTTCCCGCGACCGCCGACGTCTCCGTGCCGGGCGGTGTCCCCTCGCCGGCCCGCGTCTCCGTGCCGGGCGACGTCCCCGTACCGTCCCCGGGGTGGACGCGCAGCCGCGTGCAGACAAGTTCCTCCCGGCCGTCGCCGAAGAGCTGTTCCCCGTACGAGGCGACGATCACCTCGTCCTCGGCGTCCACCAGCAGCTCGATGTCCGACCAGTCCACGGCCGCCGCGCGGGCCGCCGTCAGACCGGCGGACCCGCCGGCGGACGCGAACCTCAGCACGCCCTCGTCCAGTCGCAGCCATACGACCACGGGCTGCGGGCGGAACTCGGGTACGTCGCCGTCCCGGTCCACCCAGCCGGGGACGAGGACGTCGCGGACCCGGCGGTCGCGAAGGGTCTCCTCCACGGTCCGGTGCGTGCTCGCCGCGTTCACGACCTCACCAGCCCTTCGCGCGTCTCGCCGGTTGCTCCGGGCCTCAGCGCGGCTTCGCGCCTCACCGCGTGTCGGTGCCTCACCACTTCTTCGTGCTTCACCCGTCGCCCTTCTTCTTCGGCACCTTCTTGGTGATCTCGATCGAGGTGTCGAGCCCCTCACCGCTCTTGAGGGCCGTCCAGAAGTCGCCGTTCTCCCTGAGAACGACGGTCACGCCCTTGCCACGATAGATCAGGCCCTCGGGCTCGCCCTTCTTCAGCGTTCCCTTGCCGACCAGTTCGAACGTGCCGTCCTTGATGGCGTTCGCGATGTCCTCCCGGAACCGCGGGCCGTCGTCCTTCAGCTTCTTGTACTTGGTCCCCAGCGCGTCCTCGATCAGCTTCTTGTGCCGGAGGAAGTGGTCCTTGAACTTCTTCGCGTCGCCCTCGCCCACGGTCGGTTTCCGGGCGCCCTCGGCCTCCTCCGGAGTCATCTCGCAGTCGTTGTTGTGGACGAGCGCGTTCGCGGCGCCGGCCCCGACGTAGTACGTGTGGATGCCCTGGACGGTGAGGTCGTAGGTGGTCTGCCGCTGGGTGTGGCGGGCGACGGCGGTGACCGCCAGGGTCCCGCCTCCGGGGGTGCGCAGCTCGTCCCCCGGGGCCAGTTCGCCGGCCGGTGCCCAACGGCG
This sequence comes from Streptomyces sp. NRRL F-5135, assembly GCF_000719775.1. Taxonomy (GTDB): domain Bacteria; phylum Actinomycetota; class Actinomycetes; order Streptomycetales; family Streptomycetaceae; genus Streptomyces; species Streptomyces hebeiensis. The sequence goes on from NZ_JOHR01000011.1 coordinate 85,517, forward strand.
CTCCCCGCTCAGCCAGAACGGGTGCGTGTCCGTGGCCGTGAGCTGTGCGTACGTACCGGCCGCCCGGACCGTGAGCCGGGTGAAGTCCTTGTCGTCGTGGGTGACGATGGTCCGCTCGACGGCACGGGCCCGGGTCAGGCCGGTCACGGGGTCGGTGGCGAGGACCCGAGCGCCCACGGGAACCCGGTCGATGGCGACCCGGGTGCCGTCCGCGAGGAGCACCGGCGTGCCCCGGAGGAAGCTGTGCCGGACGGGGCAGGCGACCGGCTTCTTCTCGCCCGGCCGGTCCTCGGGCTTGTTCTCGCGCTCGGCGTCGAGCTTCTTCTTCGCGTCGGCGAGCCGGTCCTCCGCGTCACCCACCCGCTTGCGGTTCTTGACCAGGTTCTTCAGGCCGTCGTACAGGTCACCGCCGTGCTTCTTCAGCTTTCTGACCAGTTCGACGGCCTTCTTCCACTTCCACGGCGCGCCGTACTTCGCCGCGAGCTTGCCCACGGCGCCGCCGACGAGATTCGTGAGCACGTTGATGAGCGTCTCCGTGCACGCGCCCATGTCGCCCTTGGTGACGCAGTTCAGGGCGTCGGTGATGCCCAGTTCTTCGGCGAGGATCTTCGCCAGCTCCCGCGCGGCCTCCTTGGCCTTGTCCGAGTCGGACTGCTCGGCGGCCTGGGCGTCCTGGAGTTCCTTGAGGGCGGCGTCGTAGTCGATCTGGGCCCGGGAGGTGTCCCCGTCACCGGGATCGCGGTCGCCTGCACCGGGATCGCCGCTCGCTTCGTCGTTCCCGCCGGCTTCGTCGCTGCCGCCGGCTTCGTCGTTGCCTGCCGCTCCCCCGCCGCAGTTGTCACCGCCGGTGATCCGGCACACCTGCGTACCGATCCCCTCGGCGAGCGTCGGCCCGACCCCGGTGAGCACCAGCGCGCCGACGATGCCGGCCACGAGGGCCGCCACCCCCACGTACTCGATGGCTCCCTGACCTCGCTGCCTTCCGCGCAGCCCCGGCAATCTCACATCCGTACGCGGGACGAGCCGACGCGCACGACGACGAAAACGACGCACTACCCCCGATGGCGACATACGCGGCAGGTTATGGGCGCATACACCCCCGGTCTTGGGCCCCAGGGCCCAAAACCGGACTCATCCGGCCGGCCCCGACACCCCTGCGACGTGCCGAGGGGCGGCCCCCGGCGGGTCCGCCCCTCGGTGTGGGACCTGGAAGAAGGTCTACGAGCTCTCCCCGCGCGGGAAGGAGACCTCCACGCGGCGGTTCTTCTTGCGGCCTTCCTCGCTGCTGTTGTCCGCGATCGGGTAGTCCTCGCTGTAGCCACGGACCTCGTACGTGATCCCGGCGGAGCCCAACTGATCGTTCAGGACGCCCTGTACGGCGTCGGCGCGCTGCTTGGAGAGGACCTTTCCGTGCTCGTACGTGCCGAGGTCGTCCGTGAAGCCGAAGACGCGGACCTTGGTGGCCTTCTGCTTCTTGATCTCCGCGGCGATCTCGGCGATGCGCGCGTTCGCCGACGAGGTCAGCCTGGCGCTGTCCTTGCCGAAGAGGACCTCGGCCTGGAGCGCCATCTTCACGTTCTCCGGGGTGTCCTCGCGGCGCTCCTCGCCGCCCTGGGACTCGACCACCGAGATGATGTCGAGCACCTTCGCCGGGGCGAGGGTGGCGCCGCCCCGGAGCTTGAGGCCCGGTGCGTTGGCGTCGACCTGGGGCGGCGGGGAGGTCGACTCGGTGCCCGGCGGGACGCTCGGCGTCTCGTCGGCGCGGGCCCCGTCCGCCAGGGTGAACTGGACGCCGGTGAACAGCACCGCCGCCGCGAGCGCCGTCACCGCCGGGCGTGCCGCGAGCGCGGAGGCCCCGCGGGCGCGGGGCGTCGTGGCACGCATCAGGAGATCTCAATCGTCGCGGTGGGCATCAGCGGCATCTGGAGATCCACCTGAGTGGTGGAGGCCGGCGGGGCCGGGAACTGGGCGAAGAACGGTTCGGCGGCCCCGCCGTCGAGACGGCTGATGCCGGTGGTCGTCAGCGGGTAGCCGTCGGTGTCGCGCAGGACGTAGTAGCGCTTCTTCTCCGCCTTGTCGACCATCGTGAACCCGGCCAGGGAGCGGCCGGTCCTGCGGACCTGCGTCTCCGACCCGTTCCACGCGATCGGGATCGTCTCCGACGAACTGGACGTGTTCTTCAGGGTCCCGGTGATCGTGAGGAAGCCGCCTTCGTCACGTGTGGCCGTGTGAATGACGAACTGGAGCCCCTTGCTCCCGTTGATCGTCGCCAGCGTCTTGCTGGTGTCCGGCACCGTGGGGCCGTCGCTCTCCTTCGGCTTCGCGTCGCCGGGGGTGGAGGACGAGGACGACGAGTCGGCACTCTTCGCCTTGTCACCGCCCCCGTCGCCGCCGCCACAAGCGGTCAGGGACACGCTCAGCGCCACCACGGCGAGGGCGGCCCCCACCGCCCTACGGGCCTTCGCCCCGTGCCACACACTCATGAATCCGGTTCCTTTGCGTTCGCTCGCGGTCAGTCCTCGTCCAGACGGACGGAGAACAGGTCGGCCATGTCCGGGAGAAGGTCGAGATGCTCCGGCTCGATAGTCCACTCGAAGTCGTCGTCGCAAACGAGGGAGCCGGGTGACGTCGGCGTGTCGTCACCCTCGCCACCCTCGTCGTCGCCGTCCTCCCCGTCCGCGGGCGGCTCCTCGTCCTCCTCCGCGGGCTCGAAGGAGCACCGGGGCACGACGACGGCCGTGGCGTGGGCATCGGCCCGCTTGTTCTCGGCCGCCGACAGGATGTTCTCGCCCATCGGCTTCTGGTTCTCGACATGGACCGTGAAGCCCCACCGGCCGCCCCCCAGCGCGCGGCAGTCCCCGTCGACCAGTTGGGCGTCGTTGAGCGCGGCGAACTGACTCGCGGCCCGGCAGCCGTCGTACGTGCCCAGCGGATTTCCGTTGAAGACGTCGTCCAGCCAGCCGGGGTCGAGAAGGTTGGCCTCCAGATCGAGACGGAACTGGTCGCGGGACTCCTGGGCCGCCGCCAGGGCCGCGGCGTCCGCCGCGCCCTGCGCGCCATTGCGTGCGGCGCCGGCCTGACCGACCGTGAAGAACGCGAGCGCGAGAAAGAGCAGGCCCGCCACCATCGTGATGTAGATGGGGACGGCCTGCCCTGACTCACGAGCGTGGCGCATGGTTACTCGCCGCTCAGGATCTCTTCGACCTTCTCCGTCAGACCGTCGGCGATCGTCTCGTCCACGCCCGAGCCCACGATGGCCACGATGATCAGCGCCACCAGCACGATCACACCCACGTACTCGACGGCGCCCTGGCCCTGGTCGCGGCGGCTCTTGATCGCCGACACGGCGGTGTTCGCCCAGGAGCCGACGTAGACCTTGGCGTGGGCGGCGGCCTTCAGCGTGATGTTCGACATGGGGTACCCCTCCGGTGCCGGCCGGCCCCTTGTCGGCCGACGCATACGAATTCTCGGTGCCGTTCGCGGTTCCGGCTTCCTCCCGGCCGGTCTCGCTGGCGGCATGAGAAACGTACGCGGGGGAGGCGCTCCCGGCCATGGGCCCGAGGACCCAACTCCGGGCCCAACTCGGGGATTGGGCCCGCCAGGACGGGGCGACGGGTGTGGCGCCCGGGGCGGGGCGGGCGTCCGGGGCGGGTACGCCGTAGCCGCGCGGGCCCTGCCCGTCGCAGGTGCGCGGCTCGTCTCCGTCATGGCCGCGCGGGGAGCGCCGTTCGCGGTCAGCCATGGGTCGCCGGCCCCCTTCCGCCGATGCCGTGCCACAGGGCGATCGCCTCGCCGCGACTTCCCGCGTTCAGCTTGCCGAAGATCCGGTTGATGTGGTTCTTGACGGTCTTCTGGCTGATGAAGCAGGCGGCGGCGATCTGCTGATTCGTCATACCGGACGCGATCAGGTCCATGATCTCCACCTCCCGTTGGCTCAGCTCCGCGTACAGGGCAGGGGTCCCGGCGGCACCGGTCTGCTGCCGACCCTGGGAAGAATGTGCCACATCAACTTGCGAAAGCGAAGCACTTTGAGGAAATTTCCGAGCGGCCGATTCTTGTCCAACGCCCCCCGCCTGGCGATTCGTTGCGGTAGACAGGGAAGGATGACCAGATGGCACCTCATACGTATTTGCAGATGTTTGCTGTCGCGTATTCGCTGGATGGCTCCGCCCGGTGAACGCCGTGCCCAGGCCGTCCGGCAGCGGCACCACCGGCCCGCCGTCCGGTCCGCCGCTCGCGCCCCCGTCCCGTACGGACGCCAGCAGCGCGCTCGACGCCGAGTGGGTGAAGTGGGCCCGGCCCTGTCTGATGTCCCGTACGGCCTCGACCAGTTGGTCGGCGGTGAACTCCCCGTGCACGAGGTAACCGCCTGCTCCCAGCCGCAGGGCCTCGTGCACGATCTCGCTCTCCCGGCTGTACGTCATCATCAGCACCGGGGCCAGGCCCACCAGGTGCGGCAGCGCGGAGATGCCGTCGACGCCCGGCATGCGCACGTCCAGCAGGATGACGTCCGGCCGGTGCCGCAGGGCCTCGTCGTACGCCTGGCGGCCGTCCGACGCCTCCGCGACGACCTCGATGTCGTCGCGGCCGGAGAGCAGGACGGTGAGCCCCGCCCGAACCACCGGATTGTCGTCGGCGACCACGACCCGCATCGGCGGCGCGGCCGGCATCGCCTGCGGGAAGGGATCGCCGGGCGCCCACACCTGTTCGGGCCGTCCGGGCCGCCCTCGTTGTTCTCGTCGGCCCGGTCGCCCCGGTCGTTCCGGCGGTGCTGTCGGTGCGGGATGCCGGGGTGCCGCGTACGGACCCGGGTCACCGGGGATCTCGTGCGTCATGGCCGCGGCCTCCTCTCACAGTGAGCGAATGGGTGGATGTGTTCTCGGTCCGGATGTGCCCCGCGACCTCACGGCTTCCGCGGCCTCACGGCTTCCGCGGCCTCACTGCTTCCGCGGACCGGCGGCAGCCGCGGCACCGCGGCCGGGGCCCGGCGCGGCACGTGCGGCGTCACCGCAGTGCCGGGGTGGGAGGCGCGGCCGAGGGCCCGGCCGGCTGCTTCCGCGTCACGGGCCGCAGGGCGGTCATCGGCAGCTCCAGCCGTACCTCGGTGCCCTTGGCGGCCCGCCCCCGGCCGATCCGGATCCGGGCGCCGATGGACGCCGCCCGCTCCACCATCCCGACCAGGCCGAAATGGCCCGCCCGCCGCAGGTCGGCCAGGGTCGTGCCCGGCGGCAGTCCGGCACCGTCGTCGTACACGCTGACCCTCAGCACCGGGCCCACCGGTCCCGCCGAGACGTTCACATGGCTCGGGCGGCCGTGTCGGTACGCGTTCTCCATGGCCTCGGTGGCGATCGTCAGCACATGCCGGGCCACGGCGTGCGGGACGGGCGGCACCGGTGTACCGCTGATCAGCAGGAAGGTGGCCTGTACGCCGTGGCGGCGGGCGAAGTCCTTGGTCCGCGAATCCAGTTCCCTCAGTACGTCGACCCCGCCGTCGAGTCCCGACTCGCGCCGCAGGTCCGACAGCAGCTCGCGCGACTCCGCGGCGGCCCGCCGCGCGGAGCGGGCCACCAGCTCCGCCTGCCGCTTGACGTCCTGGGGGTCGATCCGGTCCGCCGACCACGCCAGGCCGTCCGCCGCCAGGGCGAGGCCGTGCAGCGTCTTGGCGACCGAGTCGTGCATCTCGCGGGCGAGCCTGGCGCGTTCGGCCTCCACGGCGCCGGTCACGGCGAGCTGGGCACGCGCCTCCGTGAGCGCCTGGCTCGCGGTGCCGAAGCCGAGCATGAGGTTGCGCAGGGTGCTGCCGATCGCGCCGGCTATCACGCAGAGACCGGGCAGCAGCAGGGCGGTGAAAGCGGGCTCCGCGGCGCTGTTGACCGCGTACGCCCCGGCGACGAACAGCGACTGCAGCACGGCGAAGAACGCCGCGCCCCGCCAGCCGTATACGAGCCCGGCCAGCAGGGGCGTGCAGATGGTGACGTACGCCAGCGTGGAGTCCGGGGAGGCCGTCACCAGCAGCAGCGCGCCGAAGATCATGTCGATGCCGAGCAGGAGGGGATGGCGCAGGAGCAACGGCCCGAACCGCTCCCAGTCCCGCAGCAGGGCGTACGACACCATGAAGGTGGCGAGGACGGCCGCCCCGACAAGCCAGAGGCCCACGCCCGCGGCGGTGCGGGAGAGGGCGAAGGGGGTGGCGAGGGCGATCATCGCCAGTCTGAAGGCGAACACCTGGCGGCACAGCGCCTGGAGGGCGTTGACCTGGATCGCCAGGGGCGGGACATGGCGCGGAGCGGCGCCTCTCGCCGCCGTCGACAACGCGTCGTCGTGGGCGCCGCCGGTGAGTGCGACGGTCTTCGGGGACATGGTGGGGTCACCTCCCGTTCTCCTGTGCGGGGCTGGATCGCGCTTCGTGCAGGTCGGTGGAGTCGTGGGTCGGGGTCGTCGGTCGGGGTCGTGGGTCCGTGGTGGCGGGTGGTTCGAACGACGTGCTGTGCGGCGGTCCCGCCACGTCGGCGGCGGTCCCGTACGTCACCCGCCCAGGATGTCGCCGAAGTCCACCCCCGAGCCGTAGTAGAAGCCCAGGACGATCAGCATCAGCGTGGCCGGGAGCATCACCATCGTGACCACGAGCGTGGTCTTCGGAACGGCCTGGGCCGCCTTGCGCCGGGCGTTCTGCGCGTCGGTGCGGCGCATGTCGTTGGCGATCTGGATGAGCGTGTCCACGATGGGGGCACCGAGCTCCTCGCCCTGCTGGAGGGCCGTCACGAACATCGACACCTGCTCGGACGCGTTGCGCTTGCGCAACTGCTCGAACGCGACGCGGCGGCTGACGCCCATGTCCATCTGGCGCAGGGTGATGCGGAGTTCGTCGGACCACGGTCCCTGGTACTTCTCCGCGACCCTCTCCAGGGCCTGGCGGAAGCCGAGCCCGGCCGAGACGACGACCGCGAGGACGTCCAGGAAGTCGGGCAGGGTCCGTTCGATGTCGTCCTTGCGCCGGCGGATGGCCGACCGGATGATCACATCGGTCCACACCAGTCCGAACGCGAGCGCGAGCAGTGCGATGACCGGCTGGCCGCGTACCACCAGGGCCAGCGCCGCCAGGATCCCGAGGAACCCGTAGACCGCGCGGCGGGCCGCGTACCGGTCCACCGTGATGCCGCCCGGATTCCCCGCCATGTCCAGCCGGCGGCGCAGCGCCTCGACCCGCTTGGGCCCCATCATCCGCAGCACGGCCGGGGCGTAGCGCATCCCGAGCCGGTCGATGCCGGAGCCGACCGCGGTGGTACGGCCGGCGCCGACCTCCAGAGCGATGGCGAGGTCGCTGGGCAGCTTGGCGTCGGCGCGGATGAGACGTACCCCGAAGAAGGCGCCGTAGACGGCCAGTCCGAACGCGACCGCGAGCAGCAGACCTGTCATGTGTCGTCCCCCCTCTCAGACCAGGACCCGGGACAGCCGCCGGATCAGCACGAAGCCGACCGCGTACATGGCGAAGGCCGCGACGACCGCCGCCTGGCCCAGGACCGACCCCGTCATCTTGTCCAGCGCGCCGTCTCCCATGCCATTGATCAGCAAAAGGAAGCCGAGACCGAGCACCGGCACGGCGACCGAGGTGACCTTGATCTGGGAGAGCATCGTCGTGACCTCACGCCGGGTCTCCTTGCGCTCCTCCAGGGTCTCGGTGAGGTTGCGCAGGGAACTGACCACCTGGCCGCCGGCCCGGCTGGAGAGTACGAGCGTGGTGACGAGGACGACGAGCTCGCGCGAGGGCAGCCGGTCGGAGAGCTCCCCGAGGGCGTCCTCCATGGAGTGTCCGACGGCGAGCTGGTCGGCGACCCGGCGCAGTTCCTCGCCCGCCGGGTCGTCCAGTTCGTCGGCCGCCATCGCCAGGGCGGTCCGCAGCGCCAGACCGGCCTGGGTCGCGTTGGCGAGCACGCGGGTCAGCTCGGGCAGCTGGTTGATGAACGCCTCGGTGCGCCTGGCCCGCTGGTAGTTGAGGAAGGCGTTGCCTCCCCATATGCCGATCAGCGCGGCGAGGACCCCGAAGAACGGGGCGAAGACCGCGCCGACGGCGAAGTACAGGCCGAGCACCCCGGCCGCCGCGTACACCACGTACTCGCCCGGGGTCAGGTCCAGGCCGGTGGCGGCGATCTTGCGCTCGATACGCCGTCCGACCGAGGTGGCGCGCAGCCGGCGGTCGAGGGCGACGAACCGCCGGGGCCGGCCGCTCCCGGCTCTCGGCGGTCCCGTCTGGGACATGCGTTCGTAGAGCACCTGCCCCTGGGCCCTGCCCGACGCGTAGACGTGCAGGCCGATGACGGCGAGCACGCAGGTGAGCAGGGTGACGCCGATCGTCAGCAGCGGGAGGTTAGCCATGGCGGAGGGGACCTTTTCGGTGGGCGGGACATGCGCGGCGCGCTGTGGGGGGAGGGCCGGAACGGCGACGGGCCGGACGCCCGAGCGGGCGACGGTCCGGGCGCGTGTGGTCCGGGCGCGTGTGGTCCGGGCGCGTGTGGTCCGGGCGCGTGTGGTCCGGGCGCGTGCGCGAGTGGCGGGCCGGGCGCATGCTCAGGCCACCGACTTGCGTACGGTCAGGTCCGACTCCGCCTCAGCGACCCCGAAGGCGGGCGGCACGGGCTCGTTCTTGAGGTAGAGGCGGTCGGCGATGCGCCGGGGCAGCGGGTAGTACGCGAACTTCCCGTGCACGCGCCCGTCGGCGGCCATCGGTTCGGCCAGGAAGCGGCAGACGGAGACGATCCGGTACTCCTCCCGGCCGTGCGAGTCCAGGATGGCGATCTCGGTGACCCGGCGGGAACCGTCCGCGTGCCGGGTCAGCTGCACGATGACATCGACGGCGCTGTTGATCTGGTCCTTGATCGCCACGAACGGGATCTCGACCTCCGACATGGACGCCAGCGTCTGGAGCCGCATCAGCGCGTCCTCCGCGCTGTTGGCGTGCACGGTGGCCAGCGAGCCGTCGTGACCGGTGGACATGGCCTGGAGCATGTCGAGCGTCTCACCGCCACGGACCTCGCCGACGATGATGCGGTCGGGGCGCATACGCAGGGAGTTGCGGACGAGGTCACGGATGGTGATCTGGCCCTTGCCCTCGACGTTCGCCGGCCGGCTCTCCAGCGTGATGACGTGGGACTGCTGGAGCTGGAGCTCGGCGGAGTCCTCGATGGTGACGATGCGCTCGCCGTCCGGGACCAGCCCGGAGAGCGAGTTGAGCAGCGTCGTCTTGCCGGTGCCGGTGGCCCCGGAGACGATCACGTTGAACTTGGCGCGCACCAGGCCGGACAGCAGGAGCATCATGTGCTCGTCCAGCGAGCCGAGGGCGATCATCTCGTGCAGCGTGAAGGCCCGAGGGAAGCGCCGGATGGTGAGGATGGGCCCGGTCAGCGAGAGCGGAGGGATGATCACGTTCACGCGCTCGCCGGACGGCAGCCGGGCGTCGACCATCGGATTGGCCTCGTCCACCCGGCGGTTCACGGTGGAGACGATGCGCTCGATGGTCTGCATCAGCTGCTCGTTGGAGGTGAACCGCATGGGCAGCAGCTCCAGCCGGCCGCCCCGCTCCACGAACACCTGGTCCGCGCCGTTCACCATGATCTCGCTGATGGACGCGTCCTCCAGCAGTGGCTCCAGGATGCCGAGGCCGAGGGCCTCGTCGACCACCCGGCGGATCAGCTGCGTGCGCTCCACGCTCGACAGGACCGGGCCCTCGCGGCTGATGATGTGGCCGAGCACCCGCTCCAGCCGGGCCCGTCGCTCGGCCGCCGCCAGCGCGGACATCTCCGCGAGGTCGATCTCCTCCAGGAGCTTGGCGCGGTAGACCCCGACGAGGAGACTCTCCTCGCTCTGCCCTTTGGCCGGCTCGGGGCTGTTGATGCGCGCCCGCAGGCTCATGTCCTCAACTCCCAGGGTGTGCTGGTGTACTGCTGCTCGGTTGTCTCTGTTGTCTCTGCTGTCGCTGTCGCGGTGTCACGTTCACCGCGGCCGCCGCGACCGCCGCTGTCGGTTCGTCGGGCGCCTAGGTCCCGCGCGTAGGTCCCGCGCGTACGTCGCGTGTCGATCGCGCGTCCGACGCTCCTCGGTCGCACGTCGGTCAGTCGCGGGGCATGGTCGACGTCCTCTTGGCATCGCCGAAGTTGAAGACGGGCAGGATTTCCGGGACCTTGACGCGCGCCGTGACCGTGACCGCCTCCGACGTCGTGTTCATGTCATCGATCCCGGCGTCCAGCCAGCCGCTCACCGCGGCCTTGGCCGCGGCGTCGGCGCTCATCGAGGTCTCGGCGTACGACGCGGTACGGGCGGCCGCCCGCGCCGCCGTACCCGCCTGCTGGGCCGCGTACGCGACGAGGCCGAGCTGGACGCCGACGAGCCCCACGAAGATCAGGAGCGTCAGCACGCCCGCGTACTCGATGGCGGCCTGGCCCGTGTCCGCCTCGCCGTTCGGACGACGTTTCAGCATGGGTCAGCTCTCCTTCGTCGCGGACGCGCGGCCCTCGAGGCCGACCGGGAGGTCGAAGCCGGGGACGAGGACCGGGATCCTCACCGGGACGGTCGCCTCGACGAGGTCACCGGCCTCCGGGCACCTGACGTCGCCCAGGCTCCAGGCACCGGGGAGCTTGTCCGAGGCGGCCTCGTGGCACGCGGCGTTCCGGTTGCCCGGGTCCGCCACGGCCCCGGCCCGCGCCGCCTCGTCCGCCGCGTTGCCCGCCAGCGAGAAGGTGTAGCCCACCAGCGCCGCCTGCCAGAGCAGGACGCAGGTGGCCAGGATGAGGGGGGCCGTCCCGACGAATTCGATGACGGCCTGGCCCCGGTCGTCCTTCAGCCGCGCCGACAGCCGGGACAACGGCCGCGCCCCGGGCCGCGCCCCCGGACGTGACCGGCGCCCGGGCCGCTCACCCCATTCGTACCGCTCGCGCCACTCGTACCGCTCGCGCCGTTCACGCCTTCCGTGTCGCCCGCGTAGCCCGCGTCGCTCGCGTCGTTCTGCCGGTTCCTGGACTCTCATGGTTCAACGCGCCCCCTCGGTCCTCGTCCGTCGCCAAACCGCCGCAGTCACCGTGACTTCGACCGTCCTCGCAGGACCCCGATCGACCCGCGGTCCCCCTTGAACCTGCCTTGTTTCTCCCCCGTTTCGGGGATCTTCACCAGTCCCAGTTCTCCCGCGAGGCCCCACAGGGCCTGCTTCACCGTGGACTTGGCCTCCAGGTCCTGCATCCGGCCCGCGTCCACCGACGCCTGCAGTTCCTTGAAGTTCGCCGGGATCGTCACGCGCGAAACCCGCGTGCCCGTGATCCGCTCCACCAGCGGCGGCTGGATCTCCGTGTTCCGCGTGAAGCGGTTGACCACGGTCACCGTCTCCTCCGCCTTGCGGATCTGGAGCCGGTCCCACAGCCGCACCATGCGCTTGGCAGCGCGGACGGACACCACGTCCGGCGTGGTCACCAGCAAGGTGATGTCCGCCATCTCGATGGCCGCCGCGTTCGCGCTGTTCATCTGCGTGCCGCAGTCGATGACCACGACCTCGTAACGGTTGCGGAGCGCGGAGACGACCTGCCGTACGGACCGCTCGTTGATCTCCTCGCCCCGCTCCCCCTCCGCCGGCGCCAGCAGCAGGCCGATCCCGCTCTGGTGGCTGAAGACCGCGTCCTGGAGCACGCGCGGGGATATGTCCTGGATGGTGGACAGGTCGACGATCGAACGCCGGAACTGCACGTCGAGGTACGAGGCGACGTCACCGGACTGCAGGTCCATGTCGGCGAGTCCGGTCGTCCGGCCCGACGCCTGGGCCGCCAGCGCCAGCTGGACGGCGGTCACGGTCGTGCCGACACCGCCCTTCGCCCCGCTGACCGTGACGACCGTGCCACCGGGGCCGGTGAAGACGTCCCCGCCCGGGCCGAGGTGGCGTCGTACGCCCACGGACCAGCCGGCCGCCGCCTGGACGCGCTGGGCGAGTTCCTCGTACGACAGCGGCAGCCCGACCAGGCCGCGCGCCCCCGCGTCCATCGCCGCGGAGAACAGGCCCGGGCTCGCGTCCGTCGTGACCAGGACGACACCGACGGCGGGGAAGCGCAGGGCAACTTCCCGGATCAGCTCGAGCGCCGGTACGGGGCCGATCCGCTCATGGACGAGGACCACCTCGGGCAGTTCCTCGACCGACTCGGCGGCCAGCCGCGCCAGGGTGTCGATGAGCGAGGTCGAGTCACCGACCGGACCGGCCGGTTCCGCGTCGGGGAGCTGACTGAGCAGTGTGGTGATGGACCGGGCGGCGTCGGCGTCGCCGACGACCGGCAGGATTCGGGTGGTCATGCGTCCCTCACTTGTTCCCCTCCGACTCGTTCCCCTCCGAAGGCGTCGGTGTCTCTCACTTGTCCCCTTCGAGGGTGTAGGTGTTCTCGCCCGGCCTCAGGGTGGTGGGGCTGCCGTCGGCCAGGAGCGCGAGCCGTACGTGCGAGGCGAAGGACTCGGCGTACGCCACGCGCTGGGCGTCCTTGGTCTTCAGGGCGAACGTGATGGGCACGGCCTGCCGGGCCGCCCTGCGGCTGTTGTTGTCGCTGCCCGGCTCCAGCGCGGTGATCTTGCCGACGTCGAGCACCTTGGCGTTGGAGACGATGATCCGGGACTGGGCCCTGGCGGCCTGGCCGTCGCCCTCGAAGGTGGCGAAGATGTTCACCAGGTCGCCGGGGGTGATCTTGCCCGCCACCCCCGTCTCCGCGTCGATCATGATGGCGATCTCCTGCTCGTCACTGGCCAGTTCCGGCCGCTGGACGATCATGTCGTCCTGGAGCAGGGATCCCTTTTTCAGCTGGGTGACGGCGATCTTGCCGTTCAGCACTCCCAGATCGGTCACGGCGTTCTCGGAAAGCCACCGCCTGGGCATGGTGACCTTGGCGAATTGATTGGGCTTGAGTTCCGTGTACGGCGCCACGTCTTCCTTCAGCTCGTACGCCTTGACCACGGGGCCGACCTTCGAATTCACGTCGCTGATCACCGAAAGGACGCCGACAAAAGCGCCGAAGGCACACAGGACCGAGAGAAGAAGGAGTATGACGCCGCGGCGCTGCCGTGAATTCATGGGCGGTAGAACCTCGTTCGGTGACAGAGTGCGGAGGGACGGGTGGAGGGCGGGCGGCGGGCCACCGGTGCGGTACCGCCGCGGTGCGGACGGGCCGGTCGCGCGGTCGCGCGGTACGGTGCGCTCGGGCCGGCGGGGCGCTCCCGAGGCCCTGGCGGCGGGCTCCGGAGCCGGTCCGGCCGGGTCGGCGGCGAGGGTGCTCCCGGGGCCCGGGAAGCGGTGTCCGGTAAGCGGCGGTCCGGGCCACCGGCCTCCCCGGAGCGGTTTCCGGGAGCAACCCCCGGGAGCGGCCACCGTCTCCGAGTACCGGCCACGGGCGGGCCGCCGGGACCGGCCGGGCGCCGGGCGCTACGGGCGCTAGGAGTCGGGCTGCATGGGCGTTCCGTGGCTGAGGACGCCTGCCGGCCGGACCCGGTTCTCGTACGGCACGAGAGGCGCCGAACAGAATCCGCACCGGTCCCCTATCAGTTCGATACCGCACCAGGGGCACTTCTCCCGGCGGACGGAGGCGACCAGCTGATAAAGGACGGAGATGTCCGGGAGGAAGGCAGCGAATTCGACCATCTTGGCGGTGCCCCACCAGCGCGGTGAATCGGCGAGGAGAGCGCTCTCCTGGATTCCCCGCACCTGCCAGGCGGGAGCCAGCTTCGTGGTCACCCAGTCCGACTGCGACTGCCCCTTTCCGATCACCATCTGGGTGGCGAAGTCCGGTCCGGCGAGTTCTCCGGCACCAATCCTGATCAACTGGGGTTCGGGGTTCGCGACCACCCCGAACTGCGTACCCGGCAACCATGATTTGGCATGCGTCTTGAGGCTCACCGGAACCCGGTCGAGCTTGGTCACGGAGTGGAGCAGCGCCCCGGCGTGGATGTAGTGCGTGAGCAGCCGGGCCGCCGAGGCGATGACGCCGGCGCTGAAGTCGCAGATGGACAACTGACGCAGCTGACGCACGAGTACGGCCACGCCGAGCGGCGGCAGATCGAGCTTCAGCAGAGCGATGCGGTCGCTCTCCAGGATGCCGCGCACCGTGTGCAGGCGCCGTTCGTGAGCGAGGGGAAGGGAGGCGGGACAGAGCACGACGACGTAGCCGTGCTGTTCCACCAGAACCTGCATGTCGGCCAGGGCCGCGTCGAGGGGCTGGGCGTCCGGCGGCTGCACCAGGGCGGCGGTGGGCGTCGACGGGTCCGTGGGCGGTAGCACCAGATCGGGGCTGGTGACTGCGATCGCGGTGGGCACGGTGATTCCCCGTTCCGATCCAGCCGTCGGGAACCCGTCGGCCACGGTTCACGCCTGTTCGGCTCTTCTGGCAGAGCACTTTATCCACGAGTTAAGGGCTAGAGAACACCTATCGGATGACAGTCCTGCAGCTCCGAGTAACAAGAACCAGCAAAGTCGGGCGAAGCAGTCAATAGTTAACCCACGTTTCAATGAATATTCGGTTTGTTTGCTTCCAGCACCAACTCGTTCCGTTTCGGTAACCAAGCGCTCCGTTTTGGGCCCGGATTGGGCCCACGGGCCCACGCCATGGCGCGGGCCGCGACCGTACGCTCCCATTCCGATTCCGCGTGCGAAAGGCACCGGAGTCCCACGGGGGACGCGCATCGGACGAGGGGGACGTCGGGTGAGACGGGGAACGGGAAAGAAGCCGGTGGCGCGCGACCGCGGCGCCACCGCCACCGAGTACGTGGGTGTGCTGGTGGTCGTCGCCGCGGTCGCCGGAGCCCTGGTCGGCACGGGAGTCGACACCCGGATCGCGGCCGAACTCCGCTGCCTGGTGACGTTCAGCGGCCCCTGCGCCGCGGGCGGTGGTGGCGGCGACCGGGACGAGTCGGCACCCAGGAGCGACGCCGACTACGAGCCGGCCCTCTGCCAGATCTCCTCGGTCACGGACAAGGCGGGCGGCAAGGCGAAGGTCCTGTTCTTCGAATGGGGCCAGGAGTACGGCTTCCAGCAGCAGATGTTCGCCTCCGGCAAGGACCTCGACGGGGACGGCGAGGTGGACGGGAAGGACCAGTTGGTGATGCTCACCTTCACCGACGCCGCGTCCGCCGCCGCCAAGAAGGACTGGAAACCGGGCGCCAAGGTCGGCAAGTTCGGCGCGGACAAGGTCGAACTGGGCGCCGGGCTCAAGGTGACCAACGGCGACACCTGGGTCTTCGAGAGCGAGGAGGAGGCCGCCGCCTTCCGGGACGACATCGAGAAGCTCAAGACGTACGAACTGGCCAACCGGCAGTCGGGCGCGCGCGGCGGCGGCCTCGGCAACAGCATCCTCTATCTCTTCGGCAAGGGCCCGATGGCCGAGGAGGAGAAGCTGCGTGACCGGATCGAGGACAAGCTCGGCAACAGGCACATCAGTTACGGCAAGGTCGGCCTGGAGACGGGCGTGGCCGGCGGGCTCAAGCTGTCGGCGGGCGACGAGAAGAAGCTGAGCGCCACCCTCGGCGGCAACTTCACCTTCTCGCCCGAAGCGACCTGGACGAACAACGACTTCCGGGGCACCAAGGCGTACACGTACAGCGCGGCCGTCGAGTACGGCTCGAAGGCGGGCTACGAGGCCGGGCGCCTGACCGGCGAGTCGTCCGCCTCCACCACACAGACGGGCACGATCACCGTCTCCTACGACAAGAAGACGGGCGAACTGGTGCGCATCGACATGACCCGTACGGTGGAGAAGGGCGGCGCGAAGGACGGCGCCGGCCTCGACGGCGGCAACGGCAAGGACGGGGCCGACAAGCGCGGCGGCAAGGGCAGCGCGAAGGGCGGCGACCAGGAGTCCGGGATCGAGGTCGTCTCCAACTCGGTGATCATCCCGAAGGGCTCCGAGGGCGACCGGCAGCGCCGGATCGCCCAGGAGTGGCTGGACGGCCACGGCGACAACACCGCGCCCTTCGCCTACATGTTCGACGACCACGCGCCGACGAAGCGTCCCGGCGCGGACGACCCGTTCGGGCGACTGCTGTTCGACGAGGGGCTGTCCAGCAGGCTCCGCTACACCGGGCGGACCGACGCGGCGGAGTACGGCTTCGAGCTGAATCTGGGCTTGAGTCTCGGCTTCTCGGTGTCGACCGAGCGGAAGGAAGAGACCCTGGACGAGGCGCGGTTCCTGGGGGCGCCGCACGGGGACAGCCGCGGCTATGTGCCGTACAGCTACTGTGCGAATTGACGGCCGACGGGTGACAGGAGTGAAGACGGGTGACAGGAGCGAATCCGTGATGAGCAGGCACTCTTTCTCCACCGCCACCACCGGGGCCCGATTGGCCGTCGCCGCCCGGTTCGCCGTCGCCGCCGCCGTCGTCCTGACCGCGGCGGGCTGCGGCGCCACGGACGCGGGCGGCGGCACGGTCCCGGAGGGCTGGGGCACGCTGAAGACCTCCTCGGTCACCGTCGCACACCCGCCCGGCTTCGTCCCCCAGGGCGAGAAGGAGCGCAGCCGCCACAACGCCGCGGCGGCGACCCTCACCGAGGGCGGCGAGGACATCGGGATGATCACCGTCCAGCTGGACTTCACCGACGCCGACTCGGCCGAGGAGGCGGCGATCGGCGCCGAGGCGGCCGTCGCCCTGGGCTCGACGCTGGGCGAACAGAGCGCGATCGAGGTCGCGGGGCCCGACGGCCCGGCGGAGGCCCGGCGCACCGACTTCGCGTTCACGGAGAAGGGGACGCGCGTCGAAGGAGTGATCGTGGCGGGACTGGACTCGGCGAAGAAGACGTACGCGGTACGGGTCGACGCGCGCAAGGGCGGACTCGGCGACGGCGACCTGACGAAGATCCTCCGCTCCATCACGGTCACGTAGGCGGGCACCATGGACATTCCCGGTGGCGACCACCTCTTCTTCCTCGGCATGGTCCTGCTCTTCGGCTGGCTCGCGACGCACTACGCGCGCCGGCTGGCCGCGGTCACCCGCGCGCTGCGCCGGGGCGTGCGGGTGCCCGGCACCTGCGCGCGCGTCGAGACCGAGCCGTACAACCGCTCGGACACGCGACGGTACTTCTTCACCTTCCGGACCGAGGACGGGCGGGAGATCGAGTTCGAGGACCTGGCGACCCGGTCGGTGCGGGCCGGTACGCGGGTCACGGTGGCCTACGACCCGGCCGCCCCCGACCGGACCGCGACGGTCACGGGCCGCGGCTCGGGGACGCCCGTGCTCCAGTACGCGCTGCTGGTGGCGGGATGCGGGCTGGGGGCGGCCGGATTCGCGGTGGTGTACGTCTTCACGGTGCTGTGAGGCGGCGGGAGTGACGGGACGGTGCGGGCGGGGTCAGAGGCGCGAAACGCGCGGCATGTGCGAGGTGTGCGAGATGTGCGAGATGTGCGAGACATACGGATCCGAGCCGCACGGGGCCCGGCCGTGCGGCACGCCGAGGGGAGGCGGGAGCCGATGACCCGGTACGACCACCCGGGCACGCGCTCCGGGCGCGACGAGGGGCCGGGCGCCCCGGTGTTCGCACTCGCCGTCGCCTGGGCGGCCGGCATCGTCGTCCTGCTCGTCACCGAGTACGTCCAGGCGACCCTGGTCTACGGAGAACTGGCCCCGAGAGAGGGCCTGGACACGTTCGCGGGCCGTCTGACGCTGGTCCACCTGCCGAACGCCCTGTGTGTCGCGGCCGCCGCCTGGGCCGCCGGCCGCTTCCACCGGGACCCGTTCCGTGACCGCGCGGCACGGCACCTGGTGGCGGTCCTGACCGTCCCCGTGGCGGCGCAGGCGCTGAATCTGGCGCTCCAGTGGGAACGGATGACCGTGGAGGACCTGTCGCTGTCGAACGCGGTGCTGGTGGTCGGGTGCGTGACGGGGTACGTGGCGGACCGGCTCCAGGAGGAGGACTGACATGTTTCCCCGGCAACTCCTGGAGCGCGCCGAGCGCCTGGCCGCGTCCGGCGGCCGCCGGCTGCTCGGCATCGCCGGCCCGCCCGGCGCCGGGAAGACCACGCTGGCCGCGCACCTGGTCGCCGAACTGGGCCCCGAGCGCGCCGTTCTGGTGCCGATGGACGGCTTCCACCTGGCCGACGCCGAACTGCGCCGGCTCGGCCTGATGGGGCGCAAGGGCGCTCCGGAGACGTTCGACCCGTACGGCTACACCGCGCTCCTGCGGCGGCTGCGCGCGGCGCGGCCGGGCGAGCCGGTGTACGCGCCGGGCTTCGACCGCGAGCTGGAGCAGCCCGTGGCGGGGAGCATTCCGGTCCTCCCGGAGGTGCCCCTGGTGATCACCGAGGGCAACTACCTGCTGCTCGACGACGCCCCGTGGGGCGCGGTGCGCGAGCTGCTGGACGAGACCTGGTGGGTGGATCTGGCCACCGAGGAGCGGGTACGGAGGCTGATCACCCGCCATGAGCGCTTCGGCAAGAGCCGGGAGGAGGCCGAACGCTTCGTCCTGACCTCGGACGAGGCGAACGCCCGCCTGGTCGCCCCGGGCCGGTCGGCGGCGGACCTGGTGGTCACGGCCCTGTAGCAGGACGAGGGCCGATCTCCGCTCGCCTCTTGGCCGGGCGACGGCCACCCCCGTACCCACGCGCCCCGCGCATGACTTTGCCTTCTCTTTACAACCGGTCCGGGCGGCGCCTCGTCTCTCCGCTCGATCCGTAACGCAGCCCGCCCGCGTCACCGGGCGGGCCGACGAGAGAGAGCGTTCATGCGCCGAACTGTCCTCAGTGCCCTCGCACTCGCGTGCACCGCCGTGCTGGCGAGCACGGTGCCCGCGTTCGCCGACGACGCGGCCCCGGCCCGGCCGGCCGAGCGGGCTCCCCAGGCGGCCCAGGCGGCCCAGGCGGCCCAGGCGGCCCAGGCCTCGGACGATGCTCCCAAGGCACCGGCCGCCGAGCAGCAGGCGGCGAGGCCCGCGGAGAAGACCGCCCCGAGCGCGGTCCCCGAGCAGGCCCGGCCGGCCGACCAGCCCGCCAAGGACTCGGACGGCCCCGCCGTCGCACCCGCACCGGCCCGGGACCAGGTCTCCGTCGTGCCCGAGGGAGCGCCCAACACCGGTGTGGTGACCGAGTCGGCGAACGCCGGCACCGACGGCACGCTGATCGGTGGCGGGGCCGCCGCGGCGTTCGCGCTGGGCGGCGCCGGGTTCTTCCTCGTACGCCGCCGGCAGGCGACCGGGGCATGACACCGCTCTCCAGGCGCGCCTTCGCCACCGCGGCGCTGGCTTCGCTGCTCGTCGGGTGCGGCGGCCCCGGGACCGGTCGGAACACGTCCGGTCGGGACACGTCCGGTCGGGACACGTCCGGCCGTGCCGCGGCCGATCAGGGCGCGTCCGGCCGGAAGACGACCGCACGCACCGGCGCCACGCCGCCGCCTCCGGGCTCCCCCGCCAAGGCCGCGCGGCCCCTCGGACGCTCGGTCCCGGTCGGCTTGCGCATCCCCGCCATCGAGGTCGACACCCCGGTCATGCGGCTGGGGCTGGCTTCGGACGGCAGCGTGGAGGTGCCCCCGGCCACGGCCGACGACCGGGCCGGCTGGTACCGGCACTCGCCGACACCGGGTCAGACCGGCCCGTCGGTGATCCTCGGTCATGTCACGGTCGGCGACTACGGGGACGGGGTCTTCCGCCACCTCGCGCGGCTTCGGCGGGGCGACCGGATCGAGGCGCGCCTGGAGAACGGGACGACGGCGGTGTTCGCCGTCGGCACCGTACGGACGGTCGCCAAGGCCGGCTTCCCGGCGGACGACGTCTACGGGAACGTGGACCGCCCCGAGCTGCGGCTCATCACCTGCGGCGGCCCTCAAAGCGACGACGGCTACCGCGACAACGTGATCGTCTTCGCGGCGCTGGACTCGGTGAGCCGCTGACCCACCGAGTCCAGCGCCCGCCGCGTGCGGCCCGCGGCCCGCTCCCCGTCGGCCACCGGCCCCACCCGTACCCCTGGCGCCGGGCCGCCGGAACCCGTTCCGGCGGCCCGGGGTCTTCCCCCCCCTGCCCCCACGAGTGCCCCCACGACCATGGAGAGCGTTGAAACGGTCCCGCGAGAAGGCAGCGTCCGAACTGTTCGCCGCCCTCTACCCGCGCCTCGCCGGCTGGTGCCGCCGGCTGGTCGACGACGACGAGACGGCCCACGAGATCGCCTCGGAGGCGTTCACCCGGCTCTGGGCCCGCTGGACTTCCGTCTCGGAGCCCCAGGGATTCCTCTACGTCACGGCGGCCAACCTCGTCCGGGACCACTGGCGCAAGCTCGAGCGCGAACGCAAGGCCGTCCGCCGGGCCACCGCCGAAGCCGCCGTCCGCCCGCACGCCGAGCAGGCCGACCCCTCCGTCCGCATGCTCGTGCAGTCGCTGCCGGAACGGCTGCGCGTCCCCATCCTGCTGCACTACTACGCTGACATGCCGCTCCGGGAGGTGTCCGCGCTGACCGGGCGCAAGGAAGGAACCATCAAGGCCGACCTCCACGCGGCCCGCGAACGGCTCCGCGCCCACCTGAGGAGAAGCGTTGATCACACCCGCTGACGAGGGACGGGACCACGAGCCCGACGACCCGCTCGCACTCGTCCTGCGACCTCCCTCGGACCACCTCGCCCCGCCCCCGGGCCGCTACGAGACGATCCGCCGGACCGCGGCGCGGCGGCGGCTGCTGCGGGCCGGGGCCGCGGTCGGCGCCTCCTGCGCCGTCGCCGCCCTCATCGTGCTGCCCCTGCGGCTGTCGGCCCAGGTGGCACCCGCGCCCCCGGTGGTGCCGCTCGCCCCACCGCCGCCGCCCAGTCGCGAGCCGGCCGCGCCCGTCCCGTCGGCGTCACCGCGGCCCGCCGAGAAGGGCCCGACCACCGACGACCGCCCCACCGACCCGTCACGGGCCTCCGGCCCCGGCAGCCCGGCGGAGCCCGCGGACCGCGCCCGGACCCCGTCGGACGCGGCGGCCAGGGCGTCCGACGAACCGTCCGCGGAACAGAGAGCGGCCGAATCCGGGGCCGGGCGCGACACCATGCCCGAGCCACGCACCACCCAGCCCGGGCCCGACGCACCGCCCGGCCCCGAGCCCAGCGCCCGGCCGTAGGCCCCGGCCTCGGGTACCAGCCGTAGGCCCCGGGCGCGGGTCCCGGGCGCAGGTCCCGGCCGTACGTTCCGGGCCCGCGCGCGGGCCGTTCCAATCCCCTCTGGTCGCAGGGGTCTTGACAAGGCAATTGGTCTGGACCAACTGTATGGGCGATGGCCACCGTCCCCCCACGACCCAGCGGAGGCAACAAGTGGAACGCGCGGTTACGTCAATGAACGGCGGCGGCAGACGCGCCCCCGCACGACTGCCGGCCCCTCGGATACCGGCACGCCTGAAATCACTGCTCGGTGCCGCGGCGGCCGTGGTCACCGTCGGCGCCTTGAGTATCACCGGCCTGAGCGGGACAGCCCAGGCCGCCGACGTCAATGTGGTCAAGAACGCGGGATTCGAGTCCGGGCTGTCGGGCTGGAGCTGTTCCGCGGGCAGCGGAAGCGCCGTCAGCTCCCCCGCGCACGGCGGCGGCGCCGCCCTCAAAGCCACGCCCGCCGGGCAGGACAACGCCAAGTGCGTACAGACCGTGGCGGTCCGGCCCAACTCGGCGTACGCGCTCAGCGCCTGGGTCCAGGGCGGTTACGCCTACCTCGGCGCCGAGGGCACCGGCACCACCGACGTGTCCACCTGGACCCCGGACAGCTCCGGCTGGAAGCAGCTCACCACGAGCTTCAGGACGGGCCCCGCCACCCGTTCCGTGACGGTCTACACCCACGGCTGGTACGGGCAGAGCCCGTACTACGTCGACGACGTCTCCGTCCTCGGTCCCGACGGCGGCGGGGGCGGCGACCCCGACCCCCAGCCGCCCGCCACCCCCACGGGCGTCACCGTGGCCTCCGTGACCTCGTCCTCCGCCACGCTCAACTGGGGCGCGGCCGCCGGGGCGACCGGCTACTCCGTCTACCGGGGCGGTACGAAGGTCCAGTCGGCGACCGGCACCTCGGCGACCGTGACGGGGCTCGCGGCGAACACCTCGTACCAGTTCCAGGTGAGCGCCACCAACGCGGCGGGCGAGTCCGCGAAGTCCGCCGCCGTCACCGCGCGGACCGCGCCGGGCACCGGCCCGGGCGACCCGGAGCCGAACGGCCCGTCCGTCCCGAAGCACGCGGTGACCGGCTACTGGCAGAACTTCGACAACGGCGCGGCCGTCCAGAAGCTGCGTGACGTCCCGTCGCAGTACGACATCATCGCGGTCTCCTTCGCCGAGGCCACCTCGACGCCCGGCGGCCTGGGCTTCACCCTGGACCCGGCCGTCGGCTACGCCTCGGTCGCCGACTTCAAGGCGGACATCGCGGCGAAGAAGAACGCCGGTGTCTCGGTGATCCTCTCCGTCGGCGGCGAGCGGGGCACGGTGTCGGTCAACAGCGACGCCTCCGCGACGGCCTTCGCCGACAGCGCGTACGCGCTGATGCGGGAGTACGGCTTCAACGGCATCGACATCGACCTGGAGAACGGCCTCAACTCGACGTACATGACCAAGGCGCTGCGGCAGCTGTCGGCGAAGGCGGGCAGCGGGATGGTCCTCACCATGGCGCCGCAGACGATCGACATGCAGTCGACGGCGGGCGAGTACTTCAAGACCGCGCTGAACGTGAAGGACATCCTCACGGTCGTCAACATGCAGTACTACAACAGCGGTTCCATGCTGGGCTGCGACGGCAAGGTCTACTCCCAGGGTTCCGTCGACTTCCTGACGGCCCTCGCCTGCATCCAGCTCGAAGGCGGCCTCGCCCCGTCCCAGGTGGGCATCGGCGTCCCGGCCTCCACCCGGGGCGCGGGCAGCGGCTACGTCGACCCGTCGGTGGTGCGCAGCGCCCTGGACTGCCTGGCGCGGGGCACCAACTGCGGCTCGTTCAAGCCGTCCCGCACCTACCCGGGCATCCGTGGCGCGATGACCTGGTCGACCAACTGGGACGCGACGGCCGGCAACGCCTGGTCGAACGCGGTCGGCCCGCACGTCCACGGCCTCCCGTAGCCGTACGGGCGTCGGGCGGCACCGCCGCGACAACCCCTCGGGCCCCAGCGCGCCGTCCGGCGTGCCGGGGCCCGTCCCCATCGGCCCCGTCCCGAGCCCCGTCCCGAGCCCCGTCCCATCTGTCGCGGAACTCCTGCGACTGTCGCCGACCGCCTGCGGGTGTGTCCGTGATCGGTAACAGCGGGAGCCCCCAAGCGGGTTCGTGTGTCTTCATGGGTGCACGACATCGGCGGAGACAGCAAAGGGGCGGGCGGACGTGGCGAGGCACAAGGGACGGGGCTGGCACGGCCGGGTTGTCGCGGCGGCGCTCGGGGTGACGGCGGTGGCGGCCGCCACCTCGGTGTGGACCGCGCAGGCGGACCCCGCCGGGGGCCGGCAGCCGGAAGCCCGTGCCTCGGCTCCGGCCGCCCAGGACCGGGCCCCGGCCAAGGTGTCGGCGGAGATCGCGCACGCCTCGGAGGCCGGCGCCCGGGGCGTCAACATCACCATCGACGACGGACCGGACCCGACCTGGACGCCGCAGGTGCTGCGACTGCTGGAGGACAACGGTGCGAAGGCCACGTTCTGCATGGTGGGCCCGCAGGCCGAAGCGCACCCGGACCTGGTCAAGGAGATCGTGGCGGCCGGACACCGGCTGTGCAACCACACGGTCTCCCACGACACCACCATGGACACCAAGCCGGAGGCCTACCAGTCCCAGCAGATCCTGGACGCCGAACGCATGATCACCAAGGCGTCCGGAGGCGTCCGGTCGCAGTACTACCGGGCCCCGGGCGGCGCTTTCACCCCGTACAGCCGGCAGCTCGCCGCGTCCCACGGGATGCGGCCGCTGGGCTGGAACGTCGACTCCAGGGACTTCGAGCGTCCCGGCGCGGACGCCATGGTCGCCACCGTCAAGCGCGAGATCTCAGGCGGACCGACCGTCCTCTTCCACGACGCGGGCGGGGATCGCGCTCAGACCGTGGCCGCCCTGCGCGAGGTGCTGCCCTGGCTGAAGCAGCAGGGGTACTCCTTCGGTTTCCCCGTACGGTGACATGGGGCTACACGGTATTCGCACAGTGACAAGAAGGCCGCCGGCTGGTCGCGCGGTCACGCCCAAGGGCCAGCTGTGCCGCTTCGCGATGTGGGCGACCAGCGCGGCGCCCAGCCCGCGTCCAGTTCTGCCGGTGACACTGACCGTCCGGCCCTCGGCTCGGTAGAACGGCTGGGTGACCTGGGCGGCCTGTTCGGGAGAGAGGGCGGGTCCGGAGTTGCTGATGCTGAAGAGGGCCTGCTCGGCGTCGACCGTGAGGCTGACATCCACCGTTCCCGGCTTCGTGTTGTGCTGGATGGCGTTGCTGACGAGATTGTCCAGCATCAGTCGCAGGAGTACCGGGTCGGCCTTGACCGGGACCGGAGAGGTTGGGGCAAGTCGGAGCTCGACGTCCACGACAGCTGCCTGGGGCCGTTGTTCACTCAGCACCTGCTGGACCACGGCGTCCAGCGCGACCGTCTGCCGGTTGAGTTCGCCGTCTTCCGCCGCCGCGAGATCGAGGAGTGCCGTCACTGTCTGTGTGCTGCGGGTGCTGAGCTGGCGGAGATCAGTGAGCAGGTCGTGCACATGGCCCAGATTCGGGTCGCCCAGGGCGACGTCGATAACCGCCTGGCTGGTCGCGAGCGGTGTCTGGAGTTCGTGCGAGGCGTTGGCGGCGAACTGGCGCTGGGTGTCGAAAGATCGCTGCAGTCGGGCCAGCATCGCGTTGAACGTGCGGGCCAGGCTGGTGACCTCGTCGGGCGGGCCGTCCACGTCCACGCGGGAACTGAGGTCGCCCGCGACCGCGCTGCGTGCCGCGGCGTCGATTTCGGCGAGGGGTGCCAGAGCTCGGCCGACCACTGTGCGCATGAGCAGGGCGCCGATCACGATGACGACGAGAAAGGCGAGAGAGGAGAAGATGGTCAGGAGGCGCAGGAAATCGGCGGGGCTCGACACGGTGGTCGGAACACTGGAGGATCTGGCCGAACTCGGTGCCTGACCCGGGACGAGCGTCACATCGACCGGGGTGAGGGTGTACCGCGGCACATAGGCCATAAGAGCCACCACCAGCATGATGAGCAGGGCGGCGCTGAGGGTGAGCAACGCACCGAACACGATAGTGACCCGCGCCTTCACCGAGAATCGCCGAGAGGTCATCGGGCGGCGTCCTGATCTTTCTGAGGACACGAGGCCTGCTCGGTGATGATGCGGTACCCGGCGCCGGCGATGGTCTCGATGGGCCAGGGGTGGCCGAGCTTGCGACGCAAGGTGGAGATCACCACCCGGGGAGAGTTGGTGAACGGATCGGCGTTCCGGTCCCATGCCTTGGCAAGAAGTTCCTCGGCACTCAGCACTCCGCCGCCCGCGCGCAGGAGCTGCTCGAGGACGGCGAATTCCTTGTTGGTCAGGCTCAGCGGGACGCCGGAGCGAGAGACCTGGCGGGTGAAGGGGTCAAGGCTCAGGTCACCGGCCCGGAGCAGCGTGGGGAGTCGAGGCCCCGTACGTCGCGAGATCGCCCGGAGCCGGGCAATGAGCTCAGGAAACTCGAAAGGCTTGGCCAGGTAGTCATCAGCACCGAGTCGCAGACCCTCCACGCGGTCATCCAGCCGACCAGCGGCGGTCAGCATCAGCACCCCTACCTGCGGGTACGCATGAACGGCGCGACGGCACACCTCATCACCATGCACGACCGGGATATCACGATCGAGAACCATGGCGTCATAGTCGTTGAGCTCCAGCATCTCCAGAGCTGATCCACCGTCACCGGTCGCGTCGACCGTCATCGAGTCTCGCTGCAGACAGATCCGCAGCGCCTTCGCGAGCAGAGGCTCGTCCTCGACCACAAGGACTTTCACGTCCCTGCTCCTCTCGTCCCCCGCACCACTTCCGAGCTCTTCCTTTCGTAACGGGCCCCAGCAATAGCTTCGCGGACCGTCATACCCGGTGCCGGGGCAGCCGCCCCGGCACCGAGCTGCCTCAAGCTACGCGAGATCAGGGGCGGTACGTCTCGTCGCCCGCGGGCGTACCTGGACGGTCGCCCTCGGGCAGGGGGTACGCCTGGGAGTCACCCGCGGGCGTACCGGGACGGTCCCCCTCGGGCAGGGGGTACGTCTCGTCGCCCGCGGGCGTACCGGGACGGTCCCCCTCGGGCAGAACTACCGCGGGCTGGTCCCCACCGTCGTGGGAGGAGGCGCCGGATGCGGCATTGGCAATCGTCGCCCCGCCGCCGATCAGCACGGCGGCGGTGACCAGACCGATGCCCCAGCTTCGCGTGAATTGCATGATGAATCCTCTCTGCGGACCCCAGGTGGGCCGGCTCCCGCAGTCAAGCCGGAGGGATGTTGCGAGAGTTTAAAGAGGCAGCCGCGCCTCTGCGTTGCGAAGGACGCCCCGCTGACGTGGGCAGGACGGGCGGCAAGCCCCGTCGGCCCCTCCGGCTCCGCGTCGAGGATTCCACCGCCCACAGGACGTCGGCGGGGATGGCCGTGTCGCCCCGCCGCCACGCGAGGGACTACGAACGCCTCATCCCGCGCTGTTGCCGTGACGCCCCCGCCGCCAGCCTCCGCCGGCACGATGCCCTCTGCGATCGGCTGGGCACGCGCCGGACGCTGGGGCGGCGGCGCCCGGTCAGAAGAGGTCCCGGACCTGCTGCACGCACAACACCACGAACAGCAGCCCGGCCGCCGCCAGCATCACATTGCTCAGGATGCCGTTCCGCCACTCCTTCGGGGTGCGGGAGGAGTTGAGCAGCCAGATCAGGGTCAGCGCCAGGAACGGCATGAAGAAGGCGCCCAGCACGCCGTAGACGACCACCAGGCCGAACGGCTCGTCCAGGAAGAGCAGGGTGATCGGCGGGAAGGTCAGCCACAACAGGTAGGCGCGGAAGGGAAGCGAACGTTCCCGGGCGCCCGAGGCGACCTCGGTGGTCGCGCCGGCCCCGGAGGTGACCTCCTCGGCCGAGACCGCCTCCGCCCTGTCCGCGGTCTCGTTCCGCCTCATCCGGGCCACGAAGTCCGCGAACATCAGGCTGACTCCGTGCCAGACCCCGATCAGCGACGAGAACGACGTCGCGAAGAAGCCGACCAGGAACAGCTTGGCCGTCGTGGCGCCGAAGCGGTCCTCCAGGACCTTGCCGAGGTCGATCAGGCCCCGGTCGCCCTGGGTCAGGGCGATGTTCGAGGCGTGCAGCAGCTCGGCGCCCACGATCAGCATCGCGACGACGAAGAGGCCGGTGGTGATGTACGCGACCCGGTTGTCCAGCCGCATCACCTTCATCCAGCCCGTGTCGGTCCAGCCCTTGGCGTTGACCCAGTAGCCGTACGCCGCCATCGTGATCGTGCCGCCGACGCCGCCGATCAGGCCCAGCGTGTAGAGCAGGGAGCCGTCGGGCAGGACGGGCAGCAGGCCGGCGAAGGACGCGCCGATGTCGGGGGTGACGCGGATCGCGACGTACATGACGACCACGAACATGACGCCGATCAGCACCGTCATGACCTTCTCGAAGACGGCGTACCGGTTGAACCAGACGAAGACCAGCCCGATCAGGCCGGTGATCACCGCCCAGGTCTTCAGCCCGGGGCCGTCGGGGAACAGCGCGGCGAGGGGCAGCGCGCTGGAGGACATCGCGGTCGCGCCGTAGACGAAGCCCCAGACGACGACGTACACCGCGAAGTAGACCGTCGTCCAGCGGCCGAGGCTGCGCCAGCCGTCGAAGAGTGTGCGGCCGGTGGCGAGGTGCCAGCGGCCGGTGGCCTCCGCCAGCGAGATCTTGACGACACAGCCGATGACCGCCGCCCACATCAGGGTGTAGCCGAACTTGCTGCCCGCGATCAGCGTCGCGACCAGATCGCCGGCGCCCACGCCGGTCGCGGCGACGACGATGCCCGGGCCGATGTACGTCCAACTCGACTTGCGCGGCCGGGAGACGGCCGCGTCCGGGCCGGTACCGGTGGTGGCGCCAGTGACGCCGGTGGTGGGGTCGGGGGTGGTGCCGTCGGTGGTGTTCGTGCTGTCCGCGGTGTCCGCCATACGTGTCGCCGCCTCCCGCTCGTCCTGCGTACCTACGTGATCGAAGTCACCAAATCCTGGTGACGGTGATCGCGCAAGGGGGCGCGGGGTGAGAGTTCGGTGGGCACGGGCGCGCCACCGCTCCCCGTACTCGTCCCCGCACCGTGCCCGCGCTCCTCGTCGCGCCGGTGGCGACCGCGGCTCAGCCGTGGCCCGCGCCCAGCGCCGGCGTCGGCGCGAACGTCAGCGGCAGCGCCGTCATGCCCCGCGCCCAGGGGGACGGACGGCGGGTGAGTTCTTCGGCCGGGACGGCGAGATCGATGTCGGGCAGCCGGTCGAGCAGCACCTCGATGGCCGTACGGGCGATGGTCTCGGCGATCTCCTGCGCCGCGAACGGGCAGCGGTGCTCGCCGTGTCCGAACGAGAAGAACGCGTTGTTCCCGCCGGTCAGCGACGATCCGTCGGGCCGGATCCGCGGATCCTTGTTGGCGGCGGCCAGGCCGAGGCACACCATGTCGCCGGCCCTGATCTGCCGGTTGCCCAGCTTGGTGTCGCGGGAGGCCCACCGGCCCGAACCGTTCTGAGCGGGCGTGTCCTCCCACAGCACCTCGTTCATGGCCTCCGAGACGCTGTTGCGTCCACCGGCCAGGGACGCGCCGAACCGTTCGTCCGTGAGCATCAGCCGCAGCGAGTTGCCGATCCAGTCCGCCGTCAGCGTGTGGCCCGCGATGACCAGCACGATCAGGTCGTGGAGGATCTCCTCCTCCGTGAAGCCGTAGGTGTTGCCGACCAGTTGGGCGGCGACGTCGCGGGGGCCGCTCCCGGCCTCCCGGTCGGCCATCAGGGCGGCCGTCGCCTCGGCCAGATGAACCTGGGCCGCCAGGGCGCGGTCACCGCCGTCGGCCAGGTCGATGGCCGCCGCGGCCAGTCCGGGCCCCATCTCGTCCGGGTAGCCGTAGAGCTTCGCGAGGACGCGCACCGGGAAGGGCATCGCGTACCGGGAGATGACGTCCACGCTGCCCTCGCCGCAGAAGCCGTCGATCAGTTCGTCGGCGAACCGCTCGGCGTACTGGCGGAGCGCGAAGGGATCGACCGACTCCAGCGCGTCATTGATCATCGCGGCCCGCTCGCGGTGCCGCTCGCCGGTCGTGTACAGGATGGACGGCTGCTTGCGGCCGATCAGCGGGGTCAGCGGCCAGTCCTCGGGGATGCGGTCCCACTGGTTCCAGAGTTCGGAGTCCCGGCTGAAGAGCACGGGGTCGCCGGTGACCTGGTGCAGTTCGCGGTAGCCGAGAACCAGCCACGCCGGGATGCCGCCCTCGAGGACGATGGGGGCCACCGCGCCGTGCTCGCGCCGCATCTCCTCGTAGAGGCGGTGGGGTTCGGAATGGAAACGGGGGCCGTTCAGGGAGACGGCGAAGGGGCTCACATGGTCCCCGCCGTGCGGGGCGTCCCCGCCCTGGTGCGCCGGGCACCCGGGCGGCGGGGCGAGCTCTTCCGCGCTCTGGGCGGTGGGGTCGGTCGGCGTCATCGTTGTGGTACCTCCGAGGTCGGGTACGGGGATCCCCGCACGGATCCCGTTCCCCTCGGCGGGCGGATCCGCGTCGTGGCTGACGGCGGGTTCGTCGTGACTGACGGGACATTCTTCGTGGCTCACGGGGGACGTCGTCGCGACTGACGGAGACGGGACCGCGGTTTCGCTGACGGCGCGTCAGGAGCCGGGTGTACGGCCGCCATCCTCGACCCTCGGCGCCCGCTCGGGACAGAGTTCCACGGCGTGCCGCGCGACCGCCGAGGCCTCCCCCGTCAGCGGTGAGAGCGTCACCACGGGATCGCCCTGGTCGTCACAGTCGAGGATCGAGGGGCGGCGCCGTAACACAGACCATGGTCCGCGCAGGCGTGACGGTCGACGCTGATCCGTGCGGCCATCGTGCGCCCTTCGTTCGGACATCCCGTTCTTGACGGGCACCCTACCCATAGGAATCGCGCCACCGCATCCCACTGAGCACAGGGGTCCCAACTGCCACTAGTGGCACGCACGTTCACATCAGGCTGGCCGCCGGACGGCCCTCCGCCCGTTCCGTCCTGTACGGACCTTCGCCGGAACGCGGCGGCCGCCGCAGCTCACACTGGCCTGGACTATCGGCCCCGGCCGGCGAGGTGGAAGCCGAGCACGGGCGCGAGGTCAGCGAACCACTGCTGGAGCTTCCCCCGGTTGCGGGCGATCACCGCGCATTCGAAGAACCTGCCGTCCGGCAGCACCACGGCCACCATCAGGACGTGCCCCGGACTGCCCGCCTTGTAGTGGACCGTGGCGATGTCCTGCCAGGGGAAGTCCAGGGTGTGGCCGTTGCACTCGAAGGACACCCCGGCGGCGTCGACCACGACGGCGCTGCGGCGGTCGGCGGCCAGGAAGTCGGGCCCGGTCGACGGCTGTACGGCCGCGGGCTGCGCGGCGAACGACTGCCCGGGGCCCTGCGGGTAGGGCGGCTGTCCCGGCCCCTGCGGGTGGGCCGGGTACGGCTGGGCGTACGGCGCGGGTGGTCCGTACGGCGCGGGTGGTCCGTACGGCGCGGGTGGTCCGTACGGCGGCGGGGCACCGTACGGGGAAGCGTGCGGCGCGGGCGGTCCGTACGGAGCAGCGCCCGGCGGGGCGTGGGGAGGCGGCGACTGCGGCGGAGCGTACGCCGGGTGGTTCGGCGGGGCGCCGGGCGCGGGCCCGGACGGCGGTGTCACCGGCGCGGGCCCGGAGGGCGGCGGGCCGAAGCCGGGCCGGGGGCCTTCCTCCGAGTCGGCGCTCCCGGGCGGCGCCGCCCGCTCACTCCGGTCCCCGTCGCTCCACCCGCTGTCCGTCATATGACGCCCCGCCTCGCCCCGTTCGCCCGCCGGCCTGTCGCAGGCCGGCGGCGTACCGCCGTTCTCCCGTCGCCGAACAGTATGACTGAATGACCGGAGGCGCCATCTTGACCCGTCCATGCCATCCCACTCACGATGTGCGCGGACCACGGCGCGCACAGGGAACGCACAGCGTGACCGACTCCGCGCCCGCAGACGCCGACGCACGCCCCACCCCCACACTCCACACCCAGGAGACAGCATGCGACGTCGCACTCCCGGTGGCAGATCCACCGTCCTCGCGGCCCTGGTGGCCCTCGCGGTGGGCACCCCCTTCATCGCGACCGCCACCTCCGCCCCGGCGCCCCCGGCGACCGCCTCCACCTCTTCCGCCGCCTCCGCCGCGTCCGCCTCCTCCATCGCTCTCGGCGACCAGGAGATCAGGCAGTACGAGATCAACGGCCCCGCCACCGTCGCCGACCGCACCGCTCTCGCCTCCACCGGCGTGTCGATCGACGAGGTCCGCGACCACTCCGTCGTCGTGAGCGCCGACGGCACCGAGGCGGCGCGGCTGCGGGCGCTCGGCTACGGACTCAAGGCCCTCGCCGCGCCCCCGGCGCGTACGAACGGCCTGGCCGCCCAGCCCTTCGACTTCCCGTCCGCGGACTCCCGCTACCACAACTACGCCGAGGCCGCGGCGGAGATCAACCAGCGGATCGCCGCGTACCCGGGGATCATGAGCAAGCGGGTGATCGGGAAGAGTCACGAGGGCCGCGACATCATCGCGATCAAGATCAGCGACAATGTCGCGGCCGACCAGAACGAGCCCGAGGTCCTCTTCACCCACCACCAGCACGCGCGCGAACACCTCACCGTCGAGATGGCGCTGTACCTGCTGCGCGAGTTCGGCGCGGGGTACGGCTCGGACAGCCGGATCACCAGCGCGGTGAACAACCGTGAGATCTGGATCGTGCCGGACCTGAACCCGGACGGCGGCGAGTACGACATCGCCACCGGCTCGTACCGCAGCTGGCGCAAGAACCGGCAGCCCAACTCCGGCTCCTCGTCCGTCGGCACGGACCTGAACCGCAACTGGAACTTCAAGTGGGGCTGCTGCGGCGGCTCGTCCGGCTCCACCGGCTCCGAGACCTACCGCGGCGCGGCCGGCGAGTCGGCCCCCGAGGTCAAGGTCATCGCGGACTTCGTGCGCTCCCGGGTCGTCGGCGGGAAGCAGCAGATCAAGGCCGCGATCGACTTCCACACCTACAGCGAGCTGGTGCTCTGGCCGTACGGCTACACCACCGCCGACACCGCCCCCGGGCTGACCCAGGACGACCGCGACGCCTTCGCCACCGTGGGCCGCGAGATGGCCGCCAGCAACGGCTACACGCCCGAGCAGTCCAGCGACCTGTACATCACGGACGGCTCGATCGACGACTGGCTGTGGGGCAACCAGAAGATCTTCGCGTACACCTTCGAGATGTACCCGAAGGGCGCCTCGGGCGGCGGCTTCTACCCGCCCGACGAGGTGATCGAGCGCGAGACCAGCCGGAACAGGGACGCGGTGCTCCAGCTCGTCGAGAACGCTGACTGCATGTACCGGTCCATCGGAAAGGAAGCGACGTACTGCGCGAGCTGACGACGCGACCGCGCGGCGGCCGGACGGCGTACGGCCCGACCGCCTGCCCGGCCGCACGCTCCGGCCACCACGAAGGCCGTTCCCGGACGGACACCCGGGAACGGCCTTCGGCGTGCGGGCTCATGGTCCCCGCGGGGCCGGGGCGAAGGCGCCGGAGACCGCCGCGAAGAGCGCCTTCTTGCGGCGTGCGTGGTCCGAGGACGGGTCGTCGGAGGCGGCAGCGGGGGCGGAGGGGCCGCCCGGGGACCAGGCCAGGGCCATGGCGATCACCAGGGTGAGGACATCCTCCGGCTCCATCGTGGCGGTGACGGGGCCGGCCCGCTGCGCCTCGGAGATCGCCCGGCGCTTGGCGGCGACCGCCGAGGTGTCGGTCACCAGCTTTTCGGTCACCACGCCTTCGAGCCTCGCCCAGGCGGCCAGGCGGACAAGCTCCGGCCGCTCAGCGGCGGCGGCGTACAGCCCCACGGCGTAGCCGGGCAGGTCCTCGGCCGTGAACGGCACGGAGTCGACGACGGCGTCCGCGTGCAGGCGGAAGACGGCGCCGAAGAGACCGAGTTTGTCTCCGAAGTAGGCGTAGAGCTGGGCCTTGTTGACGCCCGCGGCGGCGGCGATGCGGTCGACGCGGGCTCCCGCGATCCCATGGGCGGCGAAGTCGACGGTGGCCGCGTCGAGCAGACGGCGGCGGGTGACGTCGCTTTTCCGAGTGGGCCGAGTGGACACGCCGCCAGGTTACCAACTGGTCAGTTGCCGAACGAGCGCGCGTCGGGCTAGCGTGCGGTAACGGAAACCAACTAGTTAGTTAGAAAGTGGTGGAGAGACGTGTCATTGGTGCGCGCATACGCGGTGGAACAGGCCGGCGGCCCCGTTCAGCGGCTCGATTACGAGCCGGAGCCCCTGGGCCCTCTGGAGGTGGACGTCGCCGTGACGCACTGCGGCGTCTGCCAGACCGATGTCGCCATGGTCGACGACGAGCACGGCCTCTCCCGGTACCCCCTGGTCGCCGGCCATGAGGCGGTCGGCGTGGTGACGGCGGTGGGCGGCGCCGTCGACCGCACGCGCCTGGCCGTCGGGCAGCGCGTGGGAGTCGGCGCGACAGCGGGGGCGTGCTTCGCCTGCGAGTGGTGTCTCAGCGGCCGGCAGCACTTGTGCGCGGACAAGGACGATCTTGTCTTCCGTGGCGACCGCGGCGCGTTCGCCACCCGGGTGCGCGCGAGTGACTGGCGGTACGTCCACCCGCTGCCCGACGCCCTCGCCTCCGAGCACGCGGCACCGCTGATGTGCGCGGGCATCACGGTGTTCTCGGCGATCACACGGCACGGAGTGCGGCCCACGGACCGGGTCGCCGTGGTGGGGGTGGGCGGCCTGGGCCATCTCGCGATCCAGTTCCTCGCGAAATGGGGCTGCCACGTGACCGCGATCTCCTCGACCTCCGCGAAGGCGGACGACGCCCGCCGGTTCGGCGCACACGAGTTCGTCGTCGCGGACGAGGGGCTTGAACGGGTCGCCGGCTCATACGATTTCATCCTCTCGACCGTCTCGGCCGATCTGCCCTGGGACGCGTATCTCGCGGCGCTGCGGCCGCACGGGACGCTGTGCGTGGTCGGGGTCCCCGAGGGGCCGCTGGCCGTTCAGCCGTTGAACCTCCTGGTGGCCGAGAAGAGCCTCGTGGGCGGCGTCGTCGGGACACCGATGGAGAGCAGGCGGATGCTCGACTTCGCGGCCCGCCACGGCATCAGGGCGGACGTGGAGACCTTCCCGGCCGAGCGCCTGGACGAAGCGCTGGAGCACGTACGCCGCGGCCGTTCCCGCTACCGCGCGGTGCTGGAGCTCTGAAGGGATACGGAGAACGGGGGTACGGGGGTACGGGGATACGCGGGTCCGGAGCAACGGGGGTCCGGGGTACCGGGGATACGGAAGGTACGACGGGGCCCGCGCCGAGGAGCGGGCCCCGTGTGCTCAGATCACCAGGCTCAGCGCCGCCGCCACCACGAAGCCCGCCACCGACAGCACGGTCTCCAGCACCGTCCAGGACTTGAGCGTGTCGCGTTCGGATATGCCGAAGTACTTGGCGACCATCCAGAAGCCGCCGTCGTTCACGTGCGAGGCGAAGATCGAACCCGCCGAGATCGCCATGATGATCAGCGCGAGGTGCGCCTGTGAGAGGTCCTGGCCCTCGACCAGCGGGACCACGATGCCCGCGGTGGTGACGATCGCGACCGTCGCGGAGCCCTGGGCGACCCGCAGGACGACCGAGATCAGCCAGGCCAGCAGGATGACCGGCAGGCCGACGTCGTTGAAGGTGTCGGCCAGGGCGTCCGCGATGCCGCTGCCCTTGAGGACCGCGCCGAAGACCCCGCCCGCGCCGACGACCAGCACGATGTTGCCGACCGGCTTGAGCGAGGAGGTGGAGACCGTCTCCAGGGACTGGCGGGACCAGCCGCGGCGGATGCCCAGCAGGTAGTACGCGAGCAGCAGCGCGATGGTCAGCGCGACGAAGGGGTGGCCGAAGAACTCGAGGACCGAGCGGACCGTCGACGGGTCCAGCGCGACGGACGAGAACGTGGCCATCAGGATCAGCACCAGCGGCGTGCCGATGATCAACAGGACCGTGGCCAGCGAGACCGGCCGCTCGGCCGGCGCGGTGCCCGACGCCCGCTGCTCGGCGGCGACGGCGGCCTTGGACTCCTCCGCGGCCTCCATCATGTCCTGCGGCACTCCCACGAACAGCCGCTTGCCGATCCAGGCGGAGTACGCCCAGGCGGCGATGACGGACGGGACGCCGACGACGAGGCCCATGAGGATGACCCAGCCCAGGTCCACCCCGAACAGCCCGGCGGCGGCGACCGGACCGGGGTGCGGCGGCAGGAACGCGTGCGTCATCGAGAGACCCGCGAGCAGCGGCATGGCGTACAGCA
Organism: Streptomyces sp. NRRL F-5135; assembly: GCF_000719775.1. Classification (GTDB taxonomy): domain Bacteria; phylum Actinomycetota; class Actinomycetes; order Streptomycetales; family Streptomycetaceae; genus Streptomyces; species Streptomyces hebeiensis. The sequence continues at coordinate 120,960 of NZ_JOHR01000011.1, forward strand.
GGATCGACTTGCCGGACCGCTTGGCGGCGGCGTACACGATCGGTGCCAGGACGAAGATGCCGACGTCGAAGAAGACCGGGATGCCGAAGACGACACCGGTGACGCCCATCGCGAGCGGCGCGCGCTTCTCGCCGAAGAGCCGCAGCAGGCGGGCGCTGAGCACCTCGGCGCCGCCGGAGACCTCCAGGATCGCGCCGAGCATCGTGCCGAGGCCGATGATGATCGCGACATGGCCGAGGATGCCGCCCATGCCGGACTCGATCAGGGATACGGCGGCGGACTTCTGGACCGTTCCGAAGAGTTCGGTGACGGAGAGGCCGGCGGCGAGGCCGACGGCTATGGAGACGCCGAGCAGTGCCACGAAGGGCTGGAGCCGGCCTTTGATGATCAGTACGAGCAGCAGGGCGATACCGAGGGCGGCGACGGTCAGCAGGCCGGCGGTGCCGGGTATGAGGAGGAGCAGACCGCCCGTGTGGGGCGGGGTCTGGGGTGGCGCGTCGGCGGCGAGCAGCATGGGAGGGGGACCTCGCGTTCCGGGCGGCGGCGAAGGGGGACCGCGGCCCGGGCGCCCAGGGGTGGGCGCCCGGGCCGACGGGCGGTGAGATGCGTGAGGGCAAGGTCTTTCGAGTGGTGCGGGTGACGTGTACGGGTGACGAGTGCGAGTGGTGAGTACGGGCGCGAGTGGTGAGTGCCTACGCGGGCGGTGAGTGCGGGCGCGGGCGGTGAGTGCCTACGCGGGCGGTGAGTGCGGGCGCGGGTGCGGCGGGCTTCCGGCCGTCAGCCGAGGACCGCGAGCACGTCGATCTCGATCAGGAGGCCCGCGGGCAGACCCACGTAGACGGTCGTCCGCGCGGCGGGCGGCTCCGTCAGGCCCTGTCCCTCGAAGTACTCGTTGTAGATCGCGTTCATCTCGGCGAAGTGGTCGACGTCGGTGAGGTAGACCCGCACCATCATGGCGTCGTCCCAGCTCGCTCCCCCCTCCTCCAGGATCGCCTTGACGTTGGCGAGGGTCTGGAGGGTCTGCTCGCGCAGGGTCGGGCCGGCCGGGGTCGGCGCCTGGCCCTCGACGGCCGGCAGGAAGCCGACCTGGCCCGCGACCTGGAGGATGTTGCCCTTGCGGACGCCGTGCGAGAACTTCGCCGGCGGGGTGGTGTGCGTAGCCGGGGTCAGCGCGGTCTTGGGGGTCTGCTCACTCATGCGTGGCTTCCTCGGGGTCCTTGGGATGGGTGGTGCCGGAGTACTCCCGGCTGATCGCGTCGGCGGTGCGGCGCACCAGCGGGAGGAGGGCGAGGAGTTCGTCGGCACTGACGACGACGTTCGGGGCGGACACCGACATGGCGGCGACGACCCGGCCGTCCGCACCGCGGATGGGCGCGCCGACGCAGTTGATGGACTCCTCGTGGCCACCGAGGTCGGTGGCCCAGCCCTGTTCGCGTACGGTCGCCAGCTCCTTGAGGTAGGAGGCGGCGTCGGGCGTCGAACGGGCCGTGTACATGGGGTAGTCGAGCCGCTCGGCCAGCGCGCGGCGCTCGGCCTCGGGCGCGCCGGCGAGCAGCAGTTTGGCGACGGCCGCGACGGTGATCGCGACCGGTCTGCCGATCCGTGAGTACATGCGGACCGGGTAGCGGCTGTCGACCTTGTCGATGTAGAGGACCTCGTCGTCCTCGCGGACGGCGAGATGGACGGTGTGGCCGCACCGCTCGTTGAGCGCGACCAGGTGGGGGTGCGCGATCTCCCGTACGTCCAGGTTCTCCGTCGCCTCCTGGGCGAGTGCGAAGAGGCGGGCGCCGAGGCGGTAGCGCTGGTCCTGCTGGCGGTAGACGAGTCCGTGCTCGTGCAGGGTGCGCAGCAGCCGGAGCGCGGTGGACTTGTGGACGCCGAGCCGTTCGGCGACCTGCCCGAGGTCGGCGGGGCCTTCCGCGAGCAGCGGCAGGATGCTCAGGGCGCGGTCGACCGTCTGGCTCATGGGGTACGTACCTCCGCCGGGGCCTCGGCCGTCCAGCCGGGCCCGAGACGCAGTGTGCCCCAGGCGTCCGCGTCGAGTGCGGCGAGGTGGTCGGCGCGGGACCGGGAGGGCGGTGTGCCGAGGTCGCCGGCGACGGTCAGGGTGGCTGCGGCCATCAGGTGTCCGTGGCGCAGCCGGGCGGCCGCGGGCAGGCCGCGCAGGGTCGCGGAGAGGAAACCGGCCGCGAAGGCGTCCCCGGCCCCGACGGGCGCGACGACGTCGACGCGGAGGGCCGGGACCGAGGTGACGGTGTCGCCTGTGTAGACCGTCGCCCCCGCGCTGCCGCGCTTGACCACGAGCGTGCGCGGCTCGGGGAGCGCCGCGCGTATCGCGTCCGCCCCGTGCAGGTCCCAGGCGGACGCCGCCTCGTCCTCGCCCACGAAGACGAGGTCGGCGCCCCGGGCCAGCTCCAGCAGGACATCCGGTCCTGACCCGTCGCGCCACAGGCCCGGGCGGTGGTTGACGTCGAAGGAGACCAGCGGACGCCCGGGGCGGGGCGCGGTCAGGTCGCGCATCAGCGCGAGGCAGTCGGCCGAGAGCGCGGCGGTGATGCCCGACAGGTGCAGCACCCGGCCGGCGAAGAGGTCGTCGTAGGCCATGGTCCGCGGGGACATCGCGGACGCCGCCGAGCCCGCCCGGTAGTACGCGACCTCGTGCGCCGCGGTGTCCCGGTCCGTGGCCGTGCGGAAGTAGATACCGGTCGGCCGGCCGGAGTCGCGGCGGACGCCCGACACGTCGACGCCGTACGCGCCGACCGCGTCGACCAGGTGGTCCCCGAAGCCGTCCGTGCCGACCCGGCTGATCCACCGCACCCGGTGTCCGGCGGACGCCAGGGCGCAGGCGACGTTGGACTCGGCGCCGCCGATCGTACGGGCGAAGGAGGGGACGTCGGCGAGACGGCCGGGCCGGGACGGCAGGAAGGTGACCATGGACTCGCCGAGACAGACGACCTCCACCCCGTCGGCCCCCGCGCCGTCCGGGAGGGGGAGGGCGGCGGTGTCGGTGTCGGCGGGTTCGACGGGATCGGTCACTTGGGGCTCCTGGGCGTTCGCCTGTCCACAGCTGTCTTCCAGAGGGGCACCATTGACCCGCTGTCGGCTGGGATGTTAGACAGCGTGCAGCGCAATACGCAATGGTCGTTGCAGCATACGCAATGAAAGACGCCGGGACCGGGCCGCAGGCCCCAAGGGGAGACTTCATGGCCGTCGAGCACCACGCCGAGCGACGTCACGACGATCCGCCGCACCAGGACCGGCTCGGCGACGAGCGGGTCGATCACCGCTTCAAGGCGCTCCCGCCCGACGCCGAGGGGCTGACCGTCGCCGCGCTCGCCGCCGAGCGCCGGTCCCTGTTCACCGGCGGTTTCACGACGCCCGTGCTCGCCCTCTCCGCCGAGTCGGTCGAGCACAACCTCGCCCTGCTGGAGACCTACTCGGAGCGCCACGGCCTCGCCTTCGCCCCGCACGGCAAGACCTCGATGTCCCCGCAGCTCTTCGACCGCCAGGTGGCGCGCGGCGCCTGGGGCATCACCGCCGCCGTCCCCCACCAGGCACGCGTCTACCGCGCCTTCGGGATCCGGCGGATCTTCCTGGCCAACGAGCTGGTGGACGCCGCCGCCCTGCGCTGGCTCGCCGCCGAGCTGGACCGCGACCCCGGCTTCCGGTTCCTCTGCTACGTCGACTCCGTGCGCGGCGTGGAGCTGATGGACGAGGCGCTCCGGGACGCGGGCGCCAGCCGTCCGGTCGACGTCGTGGTCGAGCTGGGCGCCGGCGAGGGCGCCCGTACCGGCGCCCGTACGGAGGCGGACTGCGCGGCCGTCGCGGACGCGGTGGCCGCCGTGACCACGCTGCGGCTGGCCGGGGTCGCCGGCTACGAGGGCGAGGTCCCCTCCCCCGACAGCGACCGGGTCGGCGCCTATCTGCGCCGGCTGACGGCCCTGGCGGCGAGGTTCGACGGGGAGGGCCGGTTCGCAGGCACGGACGGTTCCGCCGGGCCCGGGGGCCCCGAGGAGATCGTGATCAGCGCGGGCGGCAGCGCGTGGTTCGACACGGTGGCCGAGGTGTTCGGGGAGATCCCGGCGCTGTCCCGGCCGGTGCTCAAGCTGCTGCGCTCCGGCGCGTACGTCTCGCACGACGACGGCCACTACCGGCGCGTCACCCCGTTCAACCGCGTCCCGGAGGAAGGCAGCCTCCAGCCCGCGTTCCGGCTGTGGGCGCAGGTCGTCTCCCGCCCGTCGCCCGGCCAGGCGTTCGTCAACGCGGGCAAGCGGGACGCGCCGTACGACATCGACCTGCCGGAGCCCCAGGCCGTACGGGACGCCCGTACCGGCGAGATCCGCCCGGCCACGGGCATCACGGTCACGGGCCTGTCGGACCAGCACGGCTGGCTGGCCACGGAGCCGGGCGCGGACCTGGAGGTCGGGGACTGGGTGGGGATGGGGCTGTCGCACCCGTGCACGACGTTCGACAAGTGGCAGCTGATCCCGCTGGTGGAGGCGGACGGCACGGTCACGGACTTCATCCGCACGTTCTTCTGAGGCCGTCGCGCACCGCGACCACCGCCGGGAACGCCGGCCGCCGTCACGGACCACGAACCATCGACCACGAACCAGGAACCACGGACGCCGGACACACCGGCCACGGACACACCGGCCACCGGCAAAGCCGGCACATCATCCGAGAGGACCGGGAGCGGGCATGGATCTCGTGATACGCGACGTACGGGTCATCGACGGCACGGGCGGCCCGTCGTACCGCGCGGACGTGGGCGTCGAGGACGGCCGGATCGCGGAGATCCGGCGCGAGGGCACGGCCGCCGGGGGCCGCCGCCCGACCGGTACCCGCGTCCTGGACGCCGCCGGGCTGGCCCTCTCCCCCGGCTTCGTCGACATGCACGCGCACAGCGACCTCGCGCTGCTGCGCGACCCGGACCACTCCGCCAAGGCGGCACAGGGCGTGACCCTGGAGGTGATCGGCCAGGACGGGCTGTCGTACGCGCCGGTGGACGACACGACGCTCGGCCAGGTACGGCAGGCCATCGCCGGCTGGAACGGCAGCGGCCCGGGCGACGACTCCGTCGACTTCGACTGGCGTACGGTCGGCGAGTACCTGGACCGGCTCGACCACGGGTTCGACGGCCGGGGCATCGCGGTCAACGCGGCCTACCTCGTCCCGCAGGGCACGGTCCGTATGCACGTCGTGGGCTGGGACGACCGGCCCGCCACCGCCGCCGAACTCGAACGGATGAGGCACCTGGTGGCGCGGTCCATGGAGGAGGGCGCGGTCGGCATGTCGTCCGGGCTCACGTACACCCCCGGGATGTACGCGGACGACGCCGAACTGACCGAGCTGTGCCGGGTGGTGGCGCGCCACGGCGGCTACTACTGCCCGCACCACCGCAGTTACGGGGCGGGGGCGCTCCAGGCGTACGAGGAGATGGTGACGCTCACGCGCCGCGCGGGCTGCGCCCTGCACCTGGCCCACGCCACCATGAACTTCGGCGTGAACGAGGGCCGCGCGCCCGAGCTGCTCGCCCTGCTCGACCGGGCGCTGGCGGCGGGCGCGGACATCTCGCTGGACACCTATCCGTACACGCCGGGCTGTACGACGCTGGTCGCGATGTTGCCGAGCTGGGCGAGCGAGGGCGGCCCCGAGGCGGTCCTGGGCCGGCTGCGGGACGAGGGGACGGCGGAGCGGATCCGGTACCACCTGGAGGAGGTGGGCGCGGACGGCTGCCACGGCGTGCCCATCGAGTGGGACACGATCGAGATCTCCGGAGTGACGGCCCCGCACCTGACGGACCACGTGGGGCGTACGGTCGCGGACTCGGCGGCGCGAGCGGGCGAGGCACCGTGGACGACCGCGCGCCGGCTGCTGATCGAGGACGGGCTCGGCCCGACGATCCTCCAGCACGTCGGTCACGAGGAGAACGTCCGCCTGATCATGCGGCACCGCGTCCACACCGGCGGCAGCGACGGCATCCTCCAGGGCGCGAAGCCGCACCCGCGCGCGTACGGCACCTTCCCGCACTACCTGGGCCGGTACGCCCGTGACCTGGGCGTCCTCACGCTGGAGGAGTGCGTGGCCCACCTGACCTCGCGCCCCGCGGCCCGCCTCGGCCTGCGCGACCGGGGCCTGGTCCGCGAGGGCCACCGCGCGGACCTGGTCCTCTTCGACCCTGCCACGGTGGCGTCGGGCGCCACCTTCGACGCCCCGCGCACCCCGCCGGTGGGCATCCCGTACGTGCTGATCGACGGCCGCTTCGTCATCGAGGACGGCCGGCGCACGGATGTCCTGGCGGGCAGGTCGGTGCGGGGGCCGGGAACGCGGTCCGGGGCGCGGTAGCGGATCGGGCCGGCCCGATGCCGAGCCGACGGCCCGTTCGCAGGCGCGCGGAAGGCGCTCTTGTGTCGTGCGTTGCGTGAACAGCCACACCCGACCCGTCGGAGCGCAGAACGCCTGGCGCCCCGGCGGCGGCCCCGCCGGGCGGGCGGCCGTCGGAGCGCGTGCCGGTCGCGCGCGCAGGCGCGCCTCACCCTTCACCCCACCGGCGGAGACGGCCGCCCGGATGGCCCGACGTGTCCGAAAACACCGAGCACTCCGCGTCACACGGTCGTAAGCTCGCGGACATGCAAGTCACCCAGTCGGCCAAGCTCTCAGGCGTCTGCTACGAAATCCGGGGCCCGGTCCTCGACGAGGCGATGCGGCTGGAGGCGGCGGGCCATCGCATCCTCAAGCTGAACACCGGCAACCCGGCCGCGTTCGGCTTCGAGTGCCCGCCCGAGATCCTCGAGGACATGCTCCGCAACCTCGCCGGGGCGCACGGCTACGGGGACGCGAAGGGGCTGCTCTCGGCCCGGCGCGCGGTGATGCAGCACTACCAGACCAAGGGCATCGACCTCGGCGTCGAGGACATCTACCTCGGCAACGGCGTCTCCGAGCTGATCCAGATGTCGATGCAGGCGCTGCTGGACGACGGCGACGAGGTGCTCGTACCGGCGCCCGACTATCCGCTGTGGACGGCGTCCGTCTCCCTCGCGGGCGGCACGGCGGTGCACTACCGCTGCGACGAACAGGCCGACTGGATGCCGGACCTGTCGGACATCGAGCGCAAGATCACCGACCGCACCAAGGCGATCGTGATCATCAACCCGAACAACCCGACGGGCGCGGTGTACGACGAGCCGATGCTGCGCTCCCTCACCGAGATCGCCCGGCGCCACAACCTGGTCGTCTGCTCGGACGAGATCTACGACCGGATCCTCTACGACGGCGCGACCCACACCCCGACCGCCGCCGTCGCGCCCGATCTGCTCACCCTCACCTTCAACGGCCTCTCCAAGAACTACCGGGTGGCCGGCTTCCGCTCGGGCTGGCTCGCGGTCTGCGGCCCGAAGGCGCACGCCGCCTCGTACATCGAGGGCCTGACGATCCTGGCCAACATGCGGCTGTGCGCGAACATGCCCTCGCAGCACGCGGTGGCCACGGCGCTGGGCGGCCGGCAGTCGATCCAGGACCTGGTGCTGCCGGGCGGCCGGATCCTGGAGCAGCGGAACGTGGCGTACGAGCTGCTCACCCGGATCCCGGGCGTGACCTGCGTGAAGCCGAAGGGGGCGCTGTACCTCTTCCCCCGGCTCGACCCGAACGTCTACAAGATCGAGGACGACCGGCAACTGGTGCTGGACCTACTGCGGTCCGAGAAGATCATGGTGGTGCACGGGACGGGCTTCAACTGGCCGGACACGGACCACTTCCGGATCGTGACGCTGCCGTCGGTGACGGATCTGGAGGACGCGGTGACGCGGATCGGGACGTTCCTGGAGCGCTACGCCCAGTAATCAAACCAGTAATCACCGGACTCTGCTCGACTTCACTCAACTTTAGACTCGATCCAATGTAGGATGGCCTCCTGACGATGCCAGGAGGCCATCCTATGTACGAGCCGATCCGCAGCAAGTCGGTCCACGCGATGGCCGACGCCCCCACCGACATCCCGCACCGCAGCCGCGAGGAAGAGCTCCGGATCCAGCTCGCCGGGCATCTGGCCGCGCTGCTCGCGGTGACCGACGAGCTGGGTCTGGACGAGGCCGCGGAGGCCATAGCGACCCAGATCGCCCGGCTGCGCGGCGCCCCGCCCGCCCGGCGCGCCGGCCTGACCGGCGCCTCCACGGCGGAGCTGCACCACCGCGCCCTGGACCTCGCCGGGCGCGCCCTGGTGGTGGCCGCGTCCCGCGCGGACACGGCGGCGGCGATCCTGACCGCGGAGCGGATGGACGCGCACACGGCGGCGCTGGCGACCGCGGAACTGGTCGAGGCGTAGCCCCTCCGGCGGGGCGGGGCTCGGCGGCGGCCGCGGACCCGCGCGGCCCGCCGCCGCGGCCCGCGCCGCCGGGTCTTGCGTCAGCCGTTGCGTCGGGGGCCACGAAGCACACGACTGGCCGTGCGCGCTCCCCGGGTCCGAGCTGTGATCGGCCACACCTCGAACCCGGGTACCGGCGGCGCCCCCGCCCGGCGCTCAGGGCTTCAGGACCGCCTCCATCACCTTCTTCGCGATCGGCGCGCCGAGCTTGCCGCCGGAGATGTCCGACCGCGAGATGTCCATGTCCGTCGGGTCGATGAACACCGAGACGGCGACCGACTGGCCGTCCGCCTTCTTGCCGTACGAGACGAACCAGCCGTACGGCACCTCGTCCCGCACGTTCACACCCCGCTGCGCCGTGCCCGTCTTGCCGCCGACCGTGATGCCGTCGATCAGCGCCCGCTTCGCGCTGCCCTCCGCGGCCGTGAACTCCATCATCTCCTGGACCTTGCGCGCCGTCTCCTCCGAGACCGCCTGGCTCTTGAGCTTGGGCTCGTTCTTCTCCAGGGTGGACAGGTCGGGCCCGCGCAGTTCGTCGACGATGTACGGCTGCATCAGCTTGCCGTCGTTGGCGAGCGCGGCCGTGACCATGGCCATCTGCATCGGCGTGCTGGTCAGGCTGCCCTGGCCCATGCCGGTCAGGGCGGTACCGGGCTTGTCCAGTTCGGCGGGGTAGAGGCTCTTCGTGGCGAGCATGTCGCCGAAGTCCTCGTCGTAGACATCGGTGTTGAAGCCGAACTTCTCGGCCGTCTCCCGCATCTTCTCCTCGCCCACCTTGGACGCGGCGTCCAGGAAGACGTTGTTGCAGGAGTGCTGCATGGCCGTCTTCATCGACGCCTTGCCGCACACCGCGTCGCCCGCCTCGCTGCCGATCTTGTTGGTGGACAGGGGCAGGGGGTACGGGGAGACCGCGTCGGTCCTGGCGTCGACATCCGTGACGACACCGTTCTCCAGGGCCGCTGCGGCGGTCAGGATCTTGAAGGTGGAGCCGGGCGGATAGGTCTCGCGCAGCGCGCGGTTGGCCAGCGGCTTGCTCTTGTCCTTGTTCATCGCCTGGAACTTGTCGCCCTCGTTGAAGGACATACCGGCGAAGACGGACGGGTCGTACGAAGGTGTGGACACGAGCGCGAGGACCTTGCCGGTCTTCGGGTCGAGAGCGACGACGGCACCCCGGGCCTTGAGGTCGGTCAGGCTCTTGTACGCCGCCTTCTGGGCCGCCGGGTCGATGGTGGTGATCACATCACCACCGCGCGGGTCCTCGCCGGTGAGGATGTCCATGGCCCGGTTGAAGGCGAGCCGGTCGTCGCGGCCGCTGAGGATGTCGTCGTACGTGTTCTCCAGCAGGGACATGCCCTGGGCCTGGGAGGCGTAGCCGGTGACCGGGGCGTACATCGGACCGTCCTTGAAGGTCCGCTTGTACTTGAGGTCCGCCTTCTCGTCCTTCGACGAGCCGGTGATGGGGCGTCCGTCCACGATGATGTCGCCGCGGGGCTGGGCGAACTGCTCGATGCGCACGCGGTAGTTGTTCTCGTGCGTGGCCAGCTCCTCCCCCTTGACGAACTGGAGCCAGTTCGACCGGATCAGCAGGGCCAGGACCAGCACCCCGCAGAAGACGGCTATATGTCTCAACGGCTTGTTCATCGCGCCCCACTTCTCGTGCGCACGCGCCATGGCCGTACGCTCGTCCGCTTGAAACCCCCGGAAAGTAAAGATGCGGCAAATGGGCGCTCGGTTGCAACTGACCGCCGATCAGCGGGACGGACGAGCCGGGCGCGCGCGTCCCACGGTCCCCCCTGACCACCGCGAGCGGGCCCGCGCGCCGGGGCCGGTGGGGCCGGTGATGCCTGTGGTACGGATCGCGGCCATACTCTTGCGCGGGGCGGGCGGTCTACGCCAAGTCCCTTTCGTACCAACAGTGTTGGAGAACAGATGAAGCTCGGCAAACGTCTCTCCCGGGTCGCGGGCGGTCTCGCGCTGGCAAGCGGACTGCTGGTGGCGGGGGCGAGCACGAGCTCGGCGACCGTCGGCACCACCGACGCCGTCGCCGGCGCCGACGGGGCCTCCGTGGCCGCCTCCGGTGCGGCGCGGGCACACGTCCGGGACGTTCCGGAGACGCTGCGCGTCCCGGACGGCCACCAGCGGGGTCCGGTGCTCTCCGCGCGCGGAGTGCAGGTCTACACCTGCGCGGGCGGCGGCTGGACCCTGCTGGAGCCCGCCGCCACTCTCTGGCGCGAGGGCGACCGCACGAAGACGCCGGTGGCGCTGCACTCGCGCGGCCCGGTGTGGGTCTCGACCACGGACGGCAGCGCCGTCACCGCCACGGCGGTCGCGAACTCCCCGCGCGAGGGGGCGGTCCCCGAACTCCTGCTGAAGGCCGCGGACCACCGGGGTACCGGCGTGTTCTCAAAGGTCTCGTACATACAGCGCCTGGAGACGCGCGGCGGCGTGGCCCCCGCCGGCACCTGCGCCGACGGCACCCAGACCGCCGTCCCGTACAGCGCCACCTACGTCTTCCACACCCCGGCGGCCTGACCTCCCCGGTGATCCCCGAAGGGCGGGGCCCGGAACCGGCCGAAAAGCCGGCCCCGGGCCCCGCCCGCGAGACCCCCTCGCCGGAGAGGCCGCGCGCGTCGGGTCGGGTCCGCATCCTCGGGCGAGCCTCTGAACTGTTGAGCTGCTTGGGTCACCTTCAGGTTCCCCAGTCACCGAAAAGTGCGTTCTTCCATGTCAGCGGCCACTCTCTTACGGTTCCAGGGTAACCACGAGAGAGCACGATCGCTCATGACACGAAGGCAGGCAGCATGGCCGTCACCCTGGTGAACCCCACCGGATTGCCGAAGATCGACGTCTACCGGCAGGTGTCGATCGCGACCGGGTCGAAGCTGGTCTTCGTCGCCGGGCAGGTCGCCTGGGACGCCGAGGGGGTCACGGTCGGCGAGGGCGACCTCGCCGCCCAGGTGGAACGGTGCTACCTCAACGTCGGCACCGCGCTGGCCGAGGCCGGTGGCTCCTTCGACGACGTCGCGAAACTCACCGCCTACGTCGTCGACTGGACCCCCGACAAGATGCCCCTGTTCCTGGAGGGGATCGCCCGGGCCGCCGCGAAGCTGGGGACCACCCCGCTCGCGCCGGCGTCACTGCTGGGCGTCGCCGCGCTGGACATCCCCGAGCACCTGGTGGAGATCGAGGCCGTCGCGGTCCTCGACTGAGCACGGCGTTCTCCCGCCGGGCGCCCACACGCCCATACGCCCGGACCCTCGGGGCCCGAGGCGGGGCCCGAACGGAGCGGCGGCCCCCGCGGACAACACTCCGCAGGGGCCGCCGCCGTCACGCCACCGCCCCAGCTCGCCCCACGCGGGAAGGACATCCTCCCGGGGCGGCCGGGCAGCGGGTCCCCCGGCCGGCCGACCCCGGCCGAGGGCGTCTTCGTACCGCTGCGCGGGATCAGCCCAAGCGCTGGACCAGCGCGTGGTACTCGTCCCACATCTCCTTCGGCGCGTGGTCCCCGAAGGTGTTCAGGTGCTCGGGCACGAGCGCCGCCTCCTCTCGCCAGACCTCCTTGTCCACCGAGAGCAGGAAGTCCAGCTCGGCCTCGGACAGCTTCAACCCCTCCGTGTCCAGCGACTCCTTGGTCGGCAGCACGCCGATCGGCGTCTCGACGCCCTCGGCCGTACCGTCCAGGCGCTCCACGATCCACTTCAGGACGCGGCTGTTCTCGCCGAAGCCGGGCCAGACGAACTTGCCGTCCTCGTCCTTGCGGAACCAGTTCACGTAGTAGATCTTCGGCAGGCCGGCCCGGTCCCCGTCCCGCGCGGCGTCCTGTCCGACCTTGACCCAGTGGGCCATGTAGTCGCCCATGTTGTAGCCGCAGAAGGGCAGCATGGCGAACGGGTCGCGGCGCAGCTCGCCGACCTTGCCCTCGGCCGCCGCCGTCTTCTCGGACGCGACGTTGGCGCCGAGGAAGACGCCGTGCTGCCAGTCGAAGGACTCCGTGACCAGCGGTACGGCGGAGGCGCGGCGCCCGCCGAAGAGGATCGCCGAGATCGGGACGCCCTTGGGGTCCTCCCACTCGGGCGCGATGATGGGGCACTGCCCGGCCGGGACGGTGAACCGGGCGTTGGGGTGCGCGGCGGGCGTGCCGGACTCCGGCGTCCAGTCGTTGCCCTTCCAGTCGATCAGCCGCGCCGGCGGCTCCTCGGTCATCCCCTCCCACCAGACGTCGCCACCGTCCTCGGTGAGCGCGACGTTGGTGAAGACGGAGTTGCCCCACAGGGTCTTCATCGCGTTGGCGTTGGTGTGCTCGCCCGTCCCGGGCGCGACGCCGAAGAAACCGGCCTCCGGGTTGATCGCGTAGAGCCGGCCGTCCTCCCCGAACCGCATCCAGGCGATGTCGTCACCGATGGTCTCCACCGTCCAGCCGGAGATGGTGGGTTCCAGCATGGCGAGGTTCGTCTTACCGCACGCCGACGGGAAGGCCGCCGCCACGTACTTCGGCTCCCCCTGCGGCGGGGTGAGCTTGAGGACCAGCATGTGCTCCGCGAGCCAGCCCTCGTCGCGCGCCATGACGGAGGCGATGCGCAGCGCGTAGCACTTCTTGCCCAGCAGCGCGTTGCCGCCGTACCCGGAGCCGTACGACCAGATCTCGCGGGCCTCCGGGAAGTGCGAGATGTACTTGGTCGAGTTGCAGGGCCAGGGGACGTCCGCCTGGCCCGGCTCCAGCGGCGCGCCCAGCGAGTGCACGGCCTTGACGAACGTGCCGTCCTCGCCGAGTTCCGCCAGCACGGCGCTGCCCATGCGCGTCATCGTGCGCATGGAGACGGCGACGTACGCGGAGTCCGTGATCTCGACGCCGAGCGCGGAGAGCGGCGAGCCGAGCGGGCCCATGCAGAACGGCACGACGTACATCGTGCGACCGCGCATCGAGCCGCGGAACAGGCCCTGCTCACCGGTGAAGATCTCCCGCATCTCGGCGGGGTCCTTCCAGTGGTTCGTCGGCCCGGCGTCCTCCTCCTTCTCGGAGCAGATGAACGTACGGTCCTCGACCCGGGCGACATCGGTGGGGTCGGACGCGGCGTAGTAGGAGTTCGGCCGCTTGACCGGGTCGAGTTTCGTGAACGTGCCCTTGGCGACGAGCTCCCCGCACAGGCGCTCGTACTCACTCTCGGATCCGTCGCACCAGACCACGCTGTCCGGTTCGGTGATGCTCGCGATCTCGTCCACCCAGGAGATCAGCTCCTGGTGGCGGGTGGGGGCGGGGGTGGGGACGGTGGTGGGAGCCGCGATGTCGCGCGCCACGATTGCTCCTTGGTGAGGGTTTTGAGGTTTTGTGCCCCTTGGGGGCTGCGACCCGGATGCTTCGTAGCCGCTCATCCGGTGCCGACCGCACTCATTTGATCATCCGACGCTTCCGCCCATCTGTCCAGAGGGCCGCACACGTGAGCATCGCCACTCGCGATACAGGCGTAAGGAACGCGGACGGTACGTGGACGCCACCTGTGCGTCACGTGGGGCGCTCGTGCGTCGCCCTGCTCGCACGTCGCACTCATCGCCCGTCGCACTGCTCGTACGCCACAGTCCCCGGACCGAACCTACGCACCCGTAGGTAGCATTACCTCCATGACTCCTGCCGCCGTGCCCGAGCCGACCGCGAACACCTCAGAAGGCCGAGAAGGCCCGGTCGAGATCGAACTGCCAAGCCCGGTCAAGCCGAAGCTGCGCGGCTGGCTGCACGCCGGCATGTTCCCCGCCGTGGTGATAGCGGGCCTCGCCCTGATCGCGCTCACGGACTCCACCCGGGCCCGGATCGCGTGCGGCATCTACGTCCTGACGGCGTGCCTGCTCTTCGGCGTCAGCGCGCTGTACCACCGGGGCACCTGGGGCCCGCGCGGCGAGGCCGTGCTGCGCCGGCTCGACCACGCGAACATCTTCCTGATCATCGCGGGCACCTACACCCCGTTGACCATGCTGCTGCTCCCCGAGTCGTCCGGCCGGATCCTGCTCTGGGCGGTGTGGGCCGCCGCCGTGGCCGGTATCACCTTCCGGGTCTTCTGGGTCGGCGCCCCGCGCTGGCTCTACACGCCCTGCTACATCGCCATGGGCTGGGCCGCGGTCTTCTTCCTGCCCGATTTCCTGCGGACCGGCGGGATCGCCGTGCTCGTCCTGGTCATCGTCGGCGGGGTGCTCTACAGCGCGGGCGGCGTGATCTACGGGCTGAAGCGGCCGAACCCGTCACCGCGGTGGTTCGGCTTCCACGAGGTGTTCCACTCCTTGACGCTGGCCGCGTTCGTCGTGCACTTCATCGGGATCTCGCTGGTGGCGTACCAGCACTCCTGACGAAAACCGGTCCGGGGCCGGGCAGGTGTCGGGGCCTGCCCGGCGACAGGACCGGACAGGTGCCGGCGGTCGGCCCGGCTCCAGGACCGGCCCGGCCACCGGCCCGGCAGCAGGACCGGCCCGGCTCACGTGACGTCGTACGCCCGCAGCCACAGCTCCAGCGTCAGCACCAGCCACAGCTTCCCGCCCTGCCGGGGCAGCAACGCGCCCTCGCCCCGCAGCCACTCCCGTACGGTGTCCTGCCGGAACAGCCCGCGCTCCCGCGCCGCCCGCCCCAGCAGCAGGTCCTCCGCCAGCTCCCGCAGCGGCCCCCCGAGCCACTGCTGCACCGGTACGCGCATCCCGCTCTTCGGCCGGTCCACCACCGTGCCCGGCAGCAGATCCCGTACGGCCTCCTTGAGCACCCACTTCTCGACCGTGCCGGACAGCTTCCAGCGCGGCGGGGTGGCGAAGGCGTGGTCCACCACCCGGCGGTCGAAGAGCGGGGCGCGGCCCTCGATGCCCTGGGAGGCGGTGAGGCGTTCGACCTTGGTGAGGATGTGGTGGGCGCCCTTGGTGCGGAGATTGCAGTGCAGGAGCTGGTTGAGCAGGTGGTTCATCCGCCCGTCCCGGGGCCCGGGGCTGAGGTAGGGCGCGACGAACCGTTCCGGGCGCGGCGCCGTGGCCAGCGCGTCGAGCGCGTCCGCGGTGAGCAGGCGGGGAAGGTCGGTGTAGCACTTGCGGTACGAGCGCAGGTACGCCGTCTCGCGCGGGTCGTCCGCGACCCCGCTCGCGTACGGGTCGTCGCGGTGCATCTCGTACACCAGCATGGGCAGGTTCTTCGGTCCGCCGAAGACCGGATCGCCGCCTTCCCCGTTCAGCACCACGCTCAGCCCGTCGCCCGCCACGGCCTCCGCGAGCATGAGATTGGGCACGGTCAGCGGATCGCCCACCGGGCTGTCGAGCAGCGCGGCGGCCTCCGCGAGGCGCGCGGCGACGGCGGCGCCCGAGACGGTGAGGATCCGGTGGCGGGTGTGGCAGTGGGCGGCGACGAGTCCCGAGTACCCCAGTTCGTTGGGGAGTTCGGTACCGAAGCTGATGGAGTACGTGTGGACGGGGTGGGGGTGCAGTTTCGCCGCGAGCGCGGTCACCAGTGAGCTGTCCACGCCACCGGAGAGCAGGACGCCCACGGCCTCGGCCGGCGGCAACCGGCGCGCCGTGGCCGCCTCCAGCAGCTCGCGCAGGCGCGCGGCGTACGGGCCGGGTCCTTCCCCGGGCCCCCGCGCCGCGCCGCCGTCGCCGGCCGGCCCGGCGTCGAGCCGTTCCTCCGGCTCCCAGTACGTCTCCTCCACCGGCTCCACCGGCGTCCGCGCCCCGTCCGCCGGGGACCCGTCCGCCCGGAGTCGCAGCACCCGGCCGGGCAGCACCTCGCGCACCCCGCGCAGCAGCGTCTCCTCGCCCGGGAGGTACGCGAACGTGAGGAACGACCGTACGGCGGCCAGTTCCAGCCCCGTGCCGAGCGCGGGCCAGCGCCGCAGCGCGCGCAGCGAGGTGGACGCGGCCCAGCAGCCGTCGGCACGGGCGTAGAAGAGGGTGCGGGCGCCCACGTGGTCCCGGATCAGGACCAGTTCCGCGCCGTCGCGTACGGCGAGGGCGAACATGCCGTCCGCCGCCCGGATCCCGGCCGTGCCGAGCCGGGCCCAGCAGCGCAGCAGCAGTTCGCCGTCGGGGCAGTCGGGCGGCGCGGGCGCGCCGGCGGCGGCCAGGGCGGCGAACAGCTCGGGCCGGTTGTGCAGGGTGACCTCGCCGACGGCGGTACGGCCGTACGCGGTGAACGGGCCGGTGGCGTGGCCCGGTTCCCCCTCCACCAGCGCGAGGCCGGGGGCCTGCGGGCGTACGGTGGCGCCCATCGCGGCGAGGTGGTCGTCAGCGCGGCCGGGGGCGGGGGCGAGGCAGGCACAGAAGCGCGCCATGGCGGTTGTCCTCTCACGGGACGCGGGGGATGAGCAGGACCCACAGCATGCACAGGACGCATGGGACGCATGGGACGGACGGGTCAGCCGAAGTCGTCGTCGCCCCAGTCGCCGCCGCCGTCGGAGTCCCAGGAGTCACCGGAGTCCCAGTCGTCGTTACCCGAGTCGCCGCCCGCGTCGCTGCCGCTGCCGTCGTCGTCACCGTCGTACTGGTAGTCCCCTCCCCCGCCCGAACTCTGGGCCGCCGCCTGCTGCCGCAGTTCCTCCTCCTCTTCGGGCGTGAGGCTGACCGGCGGGTAGTGGGCGGCGGTGACGGCGAGGGTCGCCAGGCCCAGTGTGCCCAGGAGCACTCCCATGCGGGCGCCGTACGAGGTCCGGTTGAGCATGACCGACTCGCCCTGGCCCCAGACCGTACGGCCGTAGCCGATGTCGCGGCCGTAGGTCACGGTCCCGTCCGCGTGACTGCGCTTGATGATCCGGTTGCCGAGCAGTTCGTCGGTGCCGCTGGCGCCCCGGTTGTCGCGCCAGCGCACGCCGGCGGTGCCCGGCACGCGCGTGCGCCACTCCTCGCGTCCTTCGCCGTCCTCGTAGATGCGGTGGACGCTGCCGTCGGCGAGCAGTTCGTCGCGGTAGGAAATCTCGCGTGGCCGGTTCATCGTGACGTGACCTTGTCCTCGGTTCGTCCGGCCGGTTCGTCGTCCGGCCAGGTCATGAAGCCCGCCGCGCGCAGGTCCCGGAGGCCGGGCCAGGTCCATGCGGAGTGGTGCGGTGTCCTGGGCCCGCGCACCAGGCGCAGGACCGTGCGCAGCAACCTGGCCGGGGGCACGGCCTCCACCTCGGCGGTCCGGCCCCGGGCGAGCCGGCCCCGCTCACGGGGGGTCAGCGCGGCGGGCAGCCGGTCGTCGGCCCCGAGCTGTCGCCGGGGACCGCGCGCGGAGAACAGGTGCAGCGCCAGGGCGTGCCGGGGCGCGAGGCCGAGGGAGGAGACCCGGACGGCGGGGCCGCCGTCGCGCGCGGCGTCCTGACGGAGTTCGCCGCGTATGCGCGCGGCCAGCGCGAGGCCGGACGCGTCGGCGTCGTGCAGTACGTACACGGTGCCCGTGCCGGTGCCGGAACCAGAGCCCTCGCCCGCGCGGACGAGGCCCGCCACCAGCCGGTGGTCGAGCGGGAGATCCTCGGCGGCGAGCACCGGACAGGCGGCCTCCAGGTGCACGTCGTTCGCGAGGAGCATCCGGGCCACGGCACGGTTCTGGCAGACGAGCAGCCGGGGCAGCCCGTAGTCGTAGAGGTCGGGCGCGGGCTGCCGGGGCGCGGACGGGAGCGGGGGTACGGATTCCGGTACGGATTCCGGTACGGGTACGGGCCCGAGCAGCCCCGGCACCTTCCCGTACCGCTCCTCGTACCGGCGCAGGGCGCGCGCGAAGCTCTCGTACCGTACGGGCGGGGCCGGCGAGAGCGGGACCCGGCGCGGGAGGGCCCCGAGCGGGCGCAGCACGCGGCACGCCTCGTAGTACAGCTGCCGGTCGGTGAACCGGATTCCGCCGGGCGCGGCCACCCGGACGACCGCCTTGGCGAGCGCGCGGTCGAGGAGCAGGTCCCCGACGGTCCGGGCGGCACCAGCGGCCCCGATGTCGTGGAGCGCGCTCACCGGGCGGCCTCGCCGGGCCAGGTGAGGAAGCCGATGGACGCGGCCTTGCGGTGGTCGGGGTCGGGGTCCGTGCCGGGGTCGGCATATGCGGTGGCGCGTTCCAGGACCTTGGTGACGACGGCCAGCAGCCTGGCGGGTGGCACGCCGACCAGGGGGGTGGACCAGCCCTTGGCCAGCCAGTCGACCTCGTCGCGGGTCAGCGAGGTGTCCGCGCGCAACTGTTCCACCACCTCGGCCCCGGGTTCCGGGCCTTGCAGCGGCAGCGCGTTCTC
Source organism: Streptomyces sp. NRRL F-5135 (assembly GCF_000719775.1). Lineage (GTDB taxonomy): Bacteria > Actinomycetota > Actinomycetes > Streptomycetales > Streptomycetaceae > Streptomyces > Streptomyces hebeiensis. Next base: position 139,527 of record NZ_JOHR01000011.1, read on the forward strand.
CGCCTTCATCACGGCCCGGGGCGGCAGGCCCGCGTCGACGACCCGTCGGCCGGGAAGCGCATGCCGGGTCTGCCCGGCCAGCAGGCAGCCGGCCGGGTCGGCGTCGTGCAGGACGACGACGGGCACCGAGTCCGGCACCTGCCGGACATCGGGGACGAGGACGACTCCGTACCGCTGGGGGACGCCGTTGGCGGCGAGGAAGAGGGCGATGTCCGGGTCCTGGCAGAGCAGGGCGGCTCGTACGGCCTTCGGTTCCGCGGGCCGGAACGCGGCGGCGTCCGTCCCCTCCACGACCCCGTCCGGGAGCGAGCCGTAGATGTGCTTCCACCGCCGCACGTCCTCGCTCCGGAAGCGTTCACGCGGGAGGGCGGCCGTGGTACGCCGTCCTGACCTCCACGTGGAGACGACGGTGATGACGACAGCTATCAGAAGGAAGGAACCGAAGAAGGCGAGTACGCCCGCGCCGCCGCCTATGGTGAGGCCGGCGACCAGCATGAGCAGCCCGACCGGCACCCCGCACCCGGCACACCCGGCGGCGGCCGAGGCCTCGCCGCCGCTCTTGCGTGCCTTCCGCGTCTTGCGCGTCACCGCGAACCACAGCTGGTCGACCGTGATCTTGATCTTCCCGTCGTCGCCGAGCTTCTGGACGAGACGGCGGATCCGGAGATCGTGCAGGCCGAGGGGGTGGGTCTTCGGCTCGAAGGCGTACGCGCGCTTGCACTTGGAGCAGACCTGGCCGGTGCGTTCCTTGTAGAGCAGCGACTGGGAGCAGTGCGGGCATATCATCGCGGGCCCTCCAGCACGGAGGCGGCCGGTCGCGGCGTCGCGGCGAGGCGTTCCCGTACGAAACGGGGAACGAGCGCGCAGCCGACCCCCCGGCCTCGACGGCGCCACCCGACACCACCCCGAGCACGGGCAACCGCCCGGTACCCGTCACGGACGACGCCGGCACCCCCGCCCGGCCCCGCCCACGGTCTCGCTCCCCGATCCCCCATCAACGCCCCCCTCGCGCTGCCGAACACGATCGCATCGTAAGCCCCGTCCCGGAACACCGGGGACGCGAAATACGACGTCCAGATGTGAACGAGCTGAACGGGCGGCGTACGAGACGGAGTTGCGGGCCGGAGTTGCCAGCAGGCCCGATGCGCGGGGGCACCCGGTCCCGCCGCATCCGCCCAGCCGAGGGGGCCCGCCCCACGAGCCCCGACCCCGCCCCTGCCCCGCCCCTGCCCCCGCACGTGCCGCCCGGCGTCGGCCACAGCCTCCGCGAGAACCAGCACCGCCGGGCCCACCAGAATCGATAGCCCCCACTTCCGTAGCGCTGAACGCAACAGCTGACGCAAGAGTGCGCCACACACCTGGCATGCAGACTCCAGCGCACCGCGATGGGGGCACCCTCACGAACTCGCGGCGGCGGCGCCCTGGCTTACCGCGTTCAGCCCGAGCGCTTCGCCTGCGCGGTGAAGGCGGCCCAGGCACGCCACCCGAAAACCAGAACCGGCCCGGTCGGCACCTTGCTGTCCCGCACGGGCACCCGCCCGGGCAGGCCGTCGAACACCTCTATGCAGTTGCCCTGGTCACCGCTGTAACTGCTCTTTCGCCAGTGCGCGCGGCTGAGGCCTGTGTGGTGGTGGCCGGTGGAGTGAATCACGTCTGTTCCCCAATTCGGCGCTCGATCATGTCGTGCGAAGGGCCTACGTCCAGGGCCGCCGCTCGCAACAGATCGAAGGGGCATCAGCCACCGGACCGGCCCTGGCAAACTCGTCTGGGCCGAATGGAACTCACCGACCCCAGCGACCGCCGACGAGTAGCCGAAAATCAAGGATGCCCCGTGGGATAGTTCGGAGTGGTGGACACGGACAACGGCTGACACCGCGTCCGCCACCCCAGCCGGAAAAGGGCTGCCCCACAGTTCCAGCGGACCCCCGACGCCTGCTATGGCCACCCGCCAGGCGCAGCATCTGAACGCACACCACGCAGAAGCGCCGCCAGGACGCGCCTAATAGTGCGTCATTTTACTGGCGCGATTCAGCGAGGCCACGCATCTAGCCCCGGGTCAGAGTACAGACACACCAGTGGCCGATCTGAGCAAATCGCCAACTCCAAAGCATCTTCGAACGTGGAACCCATACCCCAAACCCACCCGAGACCAGCGGCAACCACCCTCCCACTGGCCTCCACGAAGACACTTGAATAGCTGAGCCATTCACCGATCGGAAAAAAATTGCCCACCCAGAGCAGCTTCGATTTCCAGCGCTAGGCCCCGCTGACCAGCCCCTGCCGAAATGGGGTCTAAATTGAAAGGCTCATCATTGCTGAAATTTGGGCCGCACTTAGCTGTCGGTTCAATCACCAACCCTCCCAGCGAGGCAAGAATTTCTTCAGCTTTCGAATTCGGAACGTATCCTTCTTGCCGCAAAGATTCGAGCCAGGGGGCGGCGTCCACTCTCCTCTGGGAGTACCAGCCCGCATCCCGAAGAGCTTGAACCAGATCAGGGCGCAGCGAGTCAAAGCTGATCACGACGGCTAACCGATATCGAGGTTGTCCAGCAATCGCGCACACCGACCACACGGGCTTGAATCTTCTAGCATACCGAGTTCACTTCGCTGCATCCGCAGTGAAGTGAACTCCTTCGTACAGTCGGCGAATTCTCGATCACTGCACTCAGTAACGATGCGGCCAATCTGGTTCAATGAAGAGATTCTCGCAACCTCAAGAACGGGCCGCATCCTCGCAAGAGACAAGGCGCTGGCAAGACTGCGCAGATATACTTCACCTCCCTGGGAAGACATCGACCTGGATGGCAAGGCCTTTCCCACGATAGTAGCGACGCTGCCCACCTCATCCATCCAGGCGGGCAGCGTCGCACCTGATTCCATTCCGATGGGCGATTCCTCTTATGCCCGCAACGGCGCTCTCCAATGCCTGCTCCAAGCATGTCAACTTTGAGACGCGTCGATCAATATTCGGTTCGCCAGCAACCGCTCTCCAGGCTTGCTGGCAAGCCTCTTCAAACCCCAACACTGCTTCCGCGATATCCGCGCGCCGATCGAAGGAAAGTCCGACCGCCCCCTGCATCCCCATGCTCAACTGCGCCCTGACCGAGATCAGATCGCCGATATGCCGAACATGCGCGACGCCAACCTTCCGGCTCAGCAGGATTTCAGTCAACACGGCATTATAATGTTCAGCCTGCCAGGTCACAGCGATCCTCACTTTAGAGTTCCCCGAAGAGCGATCATTCGGCGCGCCCCGACCGGTATGCTCACGCCACCCGCTCTCATTATTGCCACACAGCATGTGACACAACTGTTTTAAATTGCACCATAGTCGCCCAAATCTGCTCCGATGAACCGTTGCTGAGCTCGCCAGCGCAGCCTGCAGAAGGTCTGCTCTATTACGTCTGAAGCCGCGTCCGCCAGAGCTCAAGCTACCGGCGACGTAATCGAGGAAGTCTGCGCTGCTCGGAGCGTCCGAGTAGTGGCAGCAGGCCGAAACGGACGGGATCGACAGTGGCCACGCCTTCGCCCGTCCCTACGACGCCGACGACCCACCTCTTTGCAAAGCGCTGGACGTGCCTTACAGCTCCCAGTTCCCTACGAGCTGTGGCCTGGATCCATCTGCCAGCTTCGCAAAAAATTCGTCGATGCGGTCCGCATAGGAGAACAGCGAAGAGTCCATCCCGGCAAAAAATTTCCCGGAGGGCGACATGTAGACGGTGAGATGAAACCCGTCAATTCCCAATGGGCACAGAGGTTCACCAGCCACCCCAGCACAGCGACCCGCAATTCTAGCGTCACGCTCAGTGCACACTCGCGCGGGATCGAACTCAGTCCAACTGAACATCTCTCTGCCGTTCAACTCGATGCTGGGCGGATGCTCAATCCGTACTTTCCAGAACGTCTCCAGGAATCGACGTGCTGCAGCCGATACGTCGAAGCCGACGAGATTCATCTCGTGGACGAGTCCAGAGACGTCGACCACACGCCCAGGCCTCCAGCCTGAAGCTTCAGCCAAGAAGCGACCTCGACCGTGGATAGCGATCTCCATGCTCATCATCCGACCGACAGATCAGTGGCACCGCGTCTCACGAGTGCGCTTTGACAGGATAGACACGCTGCCTCTGGTAGGCCAGTAGAGCTCCTGACAGTGAGAAATTCGACATCGCTGATTTCAAGTGGACGCCCGAACGTGTCCTCAAAGCCTGCCGCATGATTGGCAAACAGAGCATTACACGCACGCATCTCCGCGCAGTTCAACGCATCACCCTGGAACATCTGCCCGCCGTCTGCGGCAGCTTCCTGGATCTCAGGTTCAAGGTAGGCAGGGCGAGAGGCGGCTCCTGAATAACCAGGCTCCATTATGCCCGTATTCTTAATTCGCGCAACCGACGTCATCGTGGCATCTTCTGGAGCCTTCTTAGCGGCTGCGCGCGCAGCAGCACCCATATCCGGGCCACAAGAATTGTGAACCAAGATCGGGGCGTTGCCCGCCAGCACATAGTACGTGTGGAGGTTGGCGACGCTGAAGTTGTACGTGCGGACGTGGTCGTTGTAGGCGCGGTTCCTTGTGACCTTCGCTGTGGCGCCGTTGGAGGTCTTGAGGGTGGTGCCCGGCTTCAGGGCGGCTGCGTTGACCCAGGCGTTTTCCTTGGGCACCCAGAAGGGGTGTTCGGCGGTGGCCGTGATCTTTTTGTTTCCGCCGGGTGTGGCGATGGTGAGCTCGTTGAGCTGTTTGTCGCCTTCGGAGGGCAGGAGCTCGGTGACGGGCTGGGTGCTGGTCTCGCCGGTTATCGGGTTGGTGGCAAGGACCTTGTCACCAACCTTGATGTCCTCGATCTTCTTGGACGCGCCGTCAGCGAGGAGGACCAGGGTGCCGGCCAGGAAGCACTGTGCTATGCCTGCTTTAGCGGCCGGTTTGGTGCTCGCTTTGGCTGCTGCCGACGACGCGCCGCCTGTCTTGCCGAGGAGTTTGGACGCGGCGGCCTTGGCTCCCTTGGCGACCGCTTTTCCTACTGCTCCGCCGACGACGGAACTGACTCCCCCGATGGCCAGGCCCTTGCCCGCGGCGGCCGTGTAGCCGCCCAGGCTGTGGTCGGCTTTGTCGTCGAGCGCGTTGCCCACGACTCCCGCCGCGGCCCCCGCGACAGCCCCGCAAGCCGCCCCCACCGCCACGGCACCGACTCCCGCGGTGGCCGCTCCCGCGCCGACCGCGACCGCCCCGCACGTGACGCCGACCACGACCTCGGTGACGACGGTGACAACGGTGACGTGCTTCTTGAACCAGCCCTTCGCCTTGCACAACCAGTCGCACGGCGCGGGCTTGGTGACCGTGACCGTCTTGGTGACCGTGTACGTGACCGTCGTCGTGGTGCCGCTGTAGGTGCTGGGGGGCGGGGCACTGGAGCCGCCGCCACCGCCGCCACCGCCTCCGCCGCCCCCGCCGCTTGCGGCCTGCTGGGACGCGACGGTGCTCGGGTTCGCCGTACCCGTGCCGCAGATCTCGGCCGGGCACAGACCCGTCGGGTCACTCGTGCTGACCGGGCTGTTGTTGCTGTAGGCGTACCCGTTCATCTGGAGCGGGTCGGCGATGTCGATGACCGGGTCGGCCGAGAGGAAACGGCCCGCCGCCTGGTCGTACTCCCGGGCACCCAGGTGCGTCAGACCCGTCGCGGCGTCATCGATACCGACACCGAGGTAGCCCCGCTTGTTCGGCCAACTCGCCGGCTTCGGACCGCGAGCCTCGCCGTACGGCTTGAACGCCCGCCGCGTCACCGTCTGCGCGCCGCCCAGCCCGACCGTGGTGTTGGCCGTGCCGAGATGGTCGGCGATCAGGACGTTGAGCTGGTGACCCGTGCTCGCGCCGTTCGTGGTCGTACGCACCACGGTGGGGGCGCCGTCGTGGCCGTAGGCGCGGGACGCCCGGGTGATCTTGCCTACGGAGTCGGTGGTCAGCTCCGTCTCGCCCAGGTACAGGGTGGAGCCGGTCGGTGAGTTCTCCAGGATGCGGTTGCCGTCGGCGTCGTAGACGTACCGCGTCGTGATGCCGTCGTCCGTGATGGTGTCGAGCTTGTTCTCCGTGGTCCAGTCGAGCGTCTGCGTGGTGGCGGGCAGGTCGCGGACGGTGGCGTTGCCCACCACGTCGTTGGTGTAGACGCTGCCCTTCCCGGCCGGGGTGGAGGACACCCTGGTCAGGACGTGCGGCTGGACCGTGACCGGCTCGATGACACCGTTGCCGGTCTCCTGGCGGCCGTACCCGTAGGTGTAGGTGACGTTCTTGGCCGGGTCCGCGGTGTCGTGTTCCGTGAGGGAGGCCCGGTTGCCGATCCAGTCGAAGGTGAAGGACTGGCGGTAGGCGGTGGCGCCGGTGGACACCGTGGCCGTGGCCGGACCGGCCGCCGTCAGCGAGTCGGCCAGCGCCGTGTCGGGGGCCGTCGTGTCCGTGGCCACGTCGGCCGCGTCGGCGACCGGCCCGCCGGAGGGCTTGCCGTCGGCCCGGTAGCCCCAGTTCGTACCGCCCGACGAGCGGCAGCCGGTGCCCGAGGTGCCCGGGGCGATGTTCGACGTCCAGGCGTGGACCAGTTCACCCAGCGCGTCGTACGTGTAGCACTGATTGTCCCAGGTGGAGCCGGTCGCGTCGGTGAGCTTGCGGGCGTTGGAGGTGATGGTGCCCGAGGTGTCGTAGGAGTAGTAGCTGTCGGAGATCCGGTGGCTGCCCGCCGTCTCCCGGTCTGCGACCGTGCGCTGGAGCCGGCCCGAGTGCTGGTCGACGAAGTTGGTGGTCCACACCCGCGCCGGCTGCGCCCCGCTGACGGTGCGCAGGGGTTCGCCGTACGGGGAGTACGTGACGCCGGAGGTGTACCAGTCGATGCCGGAGGTCGACTCCGCCAGGCCGTCCTCGTCATAACGCGTGACGACCTTCTCGGCCGCGAGGCCGCCCTTGGCGGGCAGCGTGACCGACAGCGGCTTGCCCGTCGGTGTGTACGCATAGGAGTAGGCGTACGTGCCGGACAGGCCGGTGGTCATGGCATGGGCGGGGACGACGGTCTCGCGGCCGGTGACCCGGTAGTCGGTGTCGTAGCCGGTGATCCGGTTGACGTAGTCGCCGGACGCGTCGTGGCGGATCGACGCCACAGGCTGCCCGACCGCTCCGGGCAGGCTGTCGTACGTGAACTCCTTGACCGGCGCCGCGGTGGCCGAGCCCTCCCGGACCGCGGTGGGGCGGTCCAGTTGGTCGTAGTCGGTGTACAGGCTCTTGCCGCGGGCGTCGGTGGTCCGCGTCCTGCGGTCGGCGTCGTCGTACCCGGAGGAGGACTCGCCCGTGTCGGGATCGGTGGAGCTCGTCAGCCGGCCTCGGACATCATAGGCATAGGTCCAGGTGTTGCCGGCCGGGTCGGTGACCTCGGTGCGGTTGCCCCGCGCGTCGTAGCGGTAGTTCGTCGTCCGGAAGGACGTGGTGCCCCCGGCCTCGGTGTAGTGCCGGATCGAGGTGACCCGTCCCAGCGCGTCGGTGAAGCTCTTGGTGGACGGGGCGGTCGTGCCGGGCGGGTCGACGTGGACGGAGGTGTCGGTGTACCAGGTGTAGGTGGCGTACTGGTAGTCGGCGCCGTGGTAGACCGACGAGCGGACCACACGCTCCAGGCCGTCGTACCGCGTCTTCGTCTTGCTCGGCACCAGCGATTCCGACCTGCGGGCGAAGAGCGTGGTCTCCGGCTCGCCCTTGGCGAGATAGCCGCTGGTCTGCTCCCACACCAGGCCGTGGTCGTCGTATTTGGTGTCCGTGATGATCCGGCCGGCGCCATGGGCCTCGCTCTGCGTCTGCACCTGGCGCATCAGGCCGTCGTAGAGGGTGACCGCCCGGTCGTAACCGCCGTCGTCCTGGAGCGTCTTGACGGTGACGGCGGCCGGCCTGGTCTCGTCGCCCGTGGCGACGGCCGGCTGGTAGGAGATCTCGGTGTCGGGGGACTTCCCGCCGGACGAACGGGACGGCGACCAGCCCTTGACCAGGCGTCCGAGCGCGTCGTACTCGGTGCGGGTGACCCGGTCGTTGGTGTCGGTCGCGGTCAGCGGCAGGGCCCGGCCGGGATCGTATGTGGTGGTGGCGGTGTGGCCCTTGGGGTTGACGGTCTTGACGGACGTGACCGGGCCGCCGCTGTCACCGGGGGTGTAGACGGTCTCGGTGGTGCCGGTCAGCGGCGCGGTGACCTTCCGGACCCGGCCCAGCGGGTCGTACGTCGTGGTGGTCACCACCGAGTGGGCGGTGCCCGCGCCGTTGATCTCCGCGACCGAGGTCTCCAGGCCCTTGGTCGGGGCCGCGCCCCAGTCCTGGTTGTCGTACGACGTACGCGTCGAGGTCAGCAGCTGGGTCTTCGGATCGGCGGTGTCGAAGCCGGAGCAGGGCGTCGCGGTGGAACGCGTCTCCTTGGCCCTGCCAATGATCCAGTCGGCGGTGTTGTGCACGTACGCGGTCCGCATGCAGACCTGGTCGCTGAGGGTTTCGCCGGTGCCGTTGGGTTTGACCACCGACATCTGGAGCTGCGTGGGCAGCCCGTAGGTGTCGTCCGCCGTCGTCTCGGTGCGGATCGCCTGCCAGCTGGTGTCGACGGTCTGGATCGCGTCGGCACGCGCGACCCAGGTGCGGTGGGCGAGCAGCGGGTCGAGAGCGGTGCCGTCCTCGGCCTGACGGGCGCGGGAGGCGGTCTGCTTCGACTTGGGGAAGGTCAGGGCCCGCTTGAGGAGCTTGCCCTCGGAATGCTCGTACGTGAGGGTCTCCGCCGCCATGCCCGCGAACTGCGGGGCGTCGTCGGCCAGGAGCTCCACGGCGTTCTTGGAGTCCTTGACCGCGCCGCCCGTGCCCTGGAAGAAGCGGGTGACGGTGTACGACTGCGATTCCGGATCGCCCTGCTGGGAGGAGGTCTACCCGGGCGACGGCTACGGCGCCGTGAACATCGACCGGCGCCGCGAGATCCTGCTCCCGGACGGGGCACCCGACCCCAGTACGTTCACCCAGATCGTCTCCGCCGGCGACGCCACGGGGGACGGCAAAGCCGACTTCTTCGTCACCGTCGGCGACGCGCTGTGGGTCCTCACCGGCTACAACGGCGCGACGGTCGACCGGGCCACGCGGCTGTCGGCCGCCTCATGGGCGAACCGCGACGTCGTGACCGTCCAGGACATCACCGGCGACGGTGTCACCGACCTGCTCTACCGGACCGACGAGACGGGACGCCTGCTGCTGCGCGGCGGGATCAAGGCGGCGTCCGGCGGAGTCGACTTCGCGTCCCTCGCCACCGCCGGGGGCTCGGCGGGCGGGGGCGACACCCAGTACGGGGCGTCCGGCTGGTCCAGCGGCGCCGTCCCGTTCATCCTGGGGACCCCCGACGCCAACGGCGACTCCGTCCCCGACCTGTAGGCCGTCCAGGCAGGCGGCTCCGTACGCTTCCACGCCGGAAGCAGGACCGCGCTTTCCGGCAACGGCACGGAGGTCGTCGGGGCGGCCACCTGGTGGAAGACACGCCAGGCGGTCGGCTGACCGGGCGGAAGGTCCGGCCGGCCCCCGCCCAGGTCCGCCCTCGTCCCGCGCCGACGGCCCGCCCGGGTCAGTTCCCGGCGCGCCGACCGGCCTCCGTCCGGGTCAGTTCCCCGCGCGGCGGCCGGCCCCCGCGCGGGTCGCGTCCGCGCCCCAGCTCGCCAGCAGGCGCAGGCTCTCCTGCGACGCGGAGCCGGGCTCCGCGTGGTACACGATCAAGGACTGCTCCGGGTCGTCGGGGAGCGTGAACGTCTCGAAGGAGAGGGTCAGCTCCCCCACCAGCGGGTTCCGCAGCCGCTTGACGCCGTGGCCCTTCTCCTTGACGTCGTGCGTGGCCCACAGCTGACGGAACTCCTCGCTCTTCACGGAGAGCTCGCCGACCAACGCGGACAGTTGCGGATCCTCGGGGTGGCGCCCGGCGTCCATCCGCAGGTGACTGACGATGTCGGCGGCCTTGGTCTCCCACTCCACGAACAGCTCCCTGGAGTCGGACTCCAGGAAGACCAGCCGGGCCCAGTTGCGCTCCTGGGGCGGCAGCCGGCCCCAGTCGCCGAAGACGGCCGCGGCCATCCGGTTCCAGACGAGGATGTCCGAACGCCGCCCCACGATGTAGGCGGGGACGCCGTCCAGGGTGTCGAGGAGCTGCCGCAGGGCCACCCGCACCTTCTGCTGCCTGGCCGCCGGTTTTCTCGCGTGGCGTTTCGGCCTGGCGAGGTGCACCAGGTGGGCGTGTTCGGTGTCCGTCAGCCGCAGGGCGCGCGCGACCGCGTCCAGCACCTCCGCCGACACACCGCGTCCATTGCCCTGTTCCAGGCGCGTGTAGTACGCGACCGACACCCCGGCGAGCTGGGCCAGCTCCTCGCGGCGCAGCCCCGGTACCCGTCGGCGCCGCCCGGCCCCGGACAGGCCGACGTCCTCCGGCTTGAGCCGGGCCCGCCGGCTGCGCAGGTACTCGCTGAGTTCGACCCGACTGTCGAGCCCCTGCTCCGAGGCACCCTGCCCCGTGGCCCCCTGCCCCGTGGCCGCCTGCGCCGTAGCCCCCTGCGCCGCCGCGGCACTCGCGGGATGATTCACCGCATTTCCGGCATCAGACTGGTCGCTCATGGTGTCCAGTATTCCGCGCGGTGGGCACCCGAGCCTGACCCGGTCAGTGGTAGGACCGGCAGGCGTACGCAGAACGGGGCCCTGGCTGGCCGCGTACGACGGAGGCACGCTGGGGGACAGTGTGCGGGCGGAAAAGCAGTCGGCCGCACACGGAAACCACGTCTGAGGAGCACTTTTCCCGATGAGTACCGTTGCCGCATACGCCGCTCCCGCCGCCAAGGCTCCCCTGGAGCGCACCACGATCGAACGCCGCCCGGTCGGCGAGTCCGACATCCTGATCGACATCAAGTTCGCCGGGATCTGCCACTCGGACATCCACCAGGCCCGCGAGGGCTGGGGAGAGGCGATCTTCCCCATGGTGCCGGGCCACGAGATCGCCGGCGTCGTCACCGAGGTCGGCGCGGGTGTCACCAAGTACACGGTCGGTGACCGGGTGGGCGTGGGCTGTTTCGTCGACTCCTGCCGCGAGTGCGAGTACTGCCGGCAGGGCCTTGAGCAGTACTGCGTCAAGGGCAACACCGCGACGTACAACGCCCTCGACAAGAACGGCGAGCCCACCTACGGCGGCTACTCCACGCACGTCGTCGTCGACGAGAACTACGCCGTCCGCATCCCCGACAGCCTGTCGCTGGACGTGGCCGCGCCGCTGCTGTGCGCGGGTATCACCACGTACTCCCCGCTGAGGCACTGGAACGCCGGGCCGGGCAAGAAGGTCGCCGTCCTCGGCATGGGCGGCCTGGGCCACATGGGCGTGAAGATCGCGCACGCGATGGGGGCGGAGGTGACCGTCCTCAGCCAGTCGCTGCGCAAGCGCGAGGACGGGCTGAAGCTCGGCGCCGACCACTACTACGCCACCAGCGACCCGAAGACCTTCGAGGAACTGGCCGGCACGTTCGACATCATCCTGTCCACCGTCTCCGCCCCGCTGGACTTCGCCGCGTACCTGTCGCTGCTGAAGACGGACGGCGCGCTGGTGAACGTCGGCGCGCCCGAGGAGCCGGTGTCGCTGAACCTCTTCGCCCTGCTCGGGGGCCGCAAGACCCTCGCCGGATCGATGATCGGCGGCATCGCGGAGACCCAGGAGATGCTGGACTTCTGCGCGGAGCACGGGTTCGGGGCCGAGATCGAGCTGATCCGCGCCGACCAGATCAACGAGGCGTACGAGCGGGTGCTGTCGAGTGACGTCCGCTACCGGTTCGTGATCGACACCTCCACGATCTGAGGCCACCGCCGCGCATGGTGACATGCGCGGCGGAGCCTGGTGCCCCTCGCGGCACGAGAACCGAAGAGGGACCACGCGTCACTCGGCGCGCACGCCCACCTCGGCCTTCAGCACGGCCGGGTCGGTGGTCGGCGCCGCGCACACGAACCGCCGGCACACATAGGCGGCGGGCCGGCCGTCCACCAGCGGACGGTCGGCCAGCAGCGGGAATTCCCCGCCCTCCGCCTCCCCGGTGGCGACCACGGCCCCGGGGGCGGTGGCGAGGAGGGCCGCGCGGTGCAGGGCGGTACGGCGCGGGGTCGCCGTGCCGTCCTCTCCCTCACCGCCGCCACCGCCGCCACCGTCCGCCGGCCCGACGACCGCGATCTCGCGCGGCCCGTCCAGCAGCGCCTCGGCCACCGCGAGCCCCCACCCCACGAAGCGTGGCGCCCGCGGCCCCAGCGCCTTGACCACGCCCAACGCCCCCTCCGCGGCGACCCGGTGGGCCTCGGATCCGGTGTGCGCGGCGTACGAGAGAAGCGCCCCGGCCGCCGCCGTCCAGCCCGACGGCGTGGCGTTGTCCGTCGGGTCCTGCGGGCGGCGGATCAGCCGCTCGGCGTCATGGGCGGTGTCGAACAGCTCACCGCCCTCCCCGACGAACCGGTCCAGCACGCTGTCCAGCAGGAAGCCGGCGAACTCCAGCCAGGCGCCCTCGCCGGTGACAGCCGCGAGCGCGAGGAACCCCTCGGCGACATCGCCGTAGTCCTCCAGCACTCCGGCGTGCGCGCCCGCGCGTCCGTCCTTCGAGGTACGGGCCAGGCGTGCCGCCTCGTCCATGTGCAGCCGTACGAGCTGGTCGGCGGCCTCGGTGGCGCGTTCGACCAGGTCGGGCCGGTCGAAGTACGCGCCTGTCTCGGCCAGCGCGGCGATCGCCAGCCCGTTCCAGGCGGCCACGACCTTGTCGTCCCGGCCGGGCCGGGGCCGCTCCTCGCGCGCGGCGAGCAGGCGCCGGCGTACGGAGGCGACCCGCTCGGCGTCCACGACCCCGTTGCCCTGCGGCAGTTGGAGCACGGAGGCGCCCTCTTCGAACGTCCCCTCCCGCGTCACACCGAAGTAGTGCTCGGCGAACTCGCCGTCCGCCTCGCCCAGCACCTCGCGCAGCCGCTCCGGGGTCCAGACGTAGTAGGCGCCCTCGACATGGCGGCCGGTGCCGTCGTCGCTGTCCGCGTCCAGGGCGGAGGCGAAGCCGCCCTCGGCGGTGCGCAGTTCGCGGACCATGAAGTCGGCGGTCTCCAGCGCGACCCGGCGGGCCAGGTCGGAACCGGTCGCCCGCCACAGGTGCGCGTACACACGGCACAGCAGCGCGTTGTCATACAGCATCTTCTCGAAGTGGGGCACGACCCACTCGCGGTCCACCGAGTACCGTGCGAATCCGCCGCCGAGCTGGTCGTAGATCCCGCCCCTGGCCATCGCCTCGCAGGTGTCGGCGGCCATCTGGAGCGCGCCCTCGGAGCCCGTGCGGGCATGGTGGCGCAGCAGGAACTCCAGGACCATCGACGGCGGGAACTTGGGCGCTCCCCCGAACCCGCCGCGCCGGTCGTCGTACTCCCGCGTCAGCCCCAGCAGCGCCCCCGCCAGCTCCTCCTCGCCGGGCACCCCGTCCCCCGCCAGGGCGAGCGACCGCCCGGCCAGGTCCCGTACGATCCGCCCCGCGACCTCGGTCACCTCCGCGCGCCGCCCGGCCCAGGCGGTGCTCACGCCCTCCAGTACCTGCGGGAAGGAGGCCATGCCGTGCCGGGGTTCGGGAGGGAAATAGGTGCCGAAGTAGAAGGGCTTCGCGTCCGGCGTCAGGAACACGGTCATGGGCCAGCCGCCCTGCCCGGTGGCGGCCTGCACGGCCTCCATGTAGACGGCGTCGACATCGGGCCGCTCCTCGCGGTCCACCTTGATGTTGACGAAGTGCTCGTTCATGTACGCGGCGGTCTCATCGTTCTCGAAGGACTCGTGCGCCATGACGTGGCACCAGTGGCACGCGGAGTATCCGACGGACAACAGTACGGGCACGTCGCGCTGGGCCGCCTCCGCGAACGCCGCTTCCCCCCACGGCCACCAGTCCACCGGATTGGAGGCGTGCTGCAGCAGGTACGGCGACTGCTCATCGGCAAGTCGGTTCATACGCGCATCGTCGCATGATCCGGACCCACGAGCCCGGCTTCGCGTGGCCCGGCGGTGGTCCTCGATGGAGCAGCAGCGGTTCACCCCGCCGGGGACGGCTCCCGGCCCGCTCCCGCTTCAGCCGCCGGCGCGTCCGCGACGCGAGCTCACCTGCGGAGAATTAAGTTGATACGTCAACCGAACGGGGCTATGGTGCTGTCCGGACTGACGGAACTCCCGCCGAGTCGAGCGGGATCGCACCCGAGAGAAGGTCACATGGCGGTCGAAGTGGGCGACGTGCCCGATGCGAAGCGTTACGAGGCCCGCGTCGACGGAGAGTCCAAGGTCGCGGGCGTCGCTGAATACATCCGTACGACGGAGCTCATCGCCTTCGTGCACACCGAGGTCGCGCCGGAGTACGGGGGCAGAGGAGTGGGGTCCGCGCTGGCTCGCACAGCCCTTGACGAGGCACGGGCCACGAACCTGCGAGTTCTCGCCACATGCCCGTTCTTCGCGGACTGGATCGCCCGGCATCCCGAGTATCAGGACCTCCTGTACCAGTCCCGCAGCAGGGTCAGCGACTGAGCGTGTCGCCGACGTTCAGAGGAACCGCCGGGCACGACGGCGCTGTTCATCGCCACGGTTCCGCTGTGGAGCGCGCCGCTGAACACCGCAAGGGGACGGCGGACGCGCGGCGCGGAATGGGCGGGGGTCCGGCTCGGCCCGGCGGGCGTCGCCGTGCTGTCGGCCGGACTCGGACGCGGCGGGCTGACAGGTGCGGCGATCCTCCTGCCGGCCGCCATCCGCTGGGTACTCGGCTCCCATCTGGACGACCACTCGGCCGGCGTGCGCGGGCCGGCCGCGCAGCTGCTCGCGGGCGGCGCGGCGCCGGCCGTGGCGGCCGCCGTCCGGGGCGAGTTCGCGTCACCGCCGCGGCCGACCTGGGGCGCCGGGCTCGCCCTCACCTACCTGGTGGTCTTCGGGTCCCCGCTGGCCATGGCCGCCTACCGCCACCTCACCGCCCGCACCAGCCCGGCTCTGGCCACGAGCTACGCCTTCGTCGCCCCGGTGATCGCCGTCCTGTCGGGCGCCCTCTTCCTGGACGAACCCCTCACCACCCATGTCCTGGCCGGCACCGCCCTCATCGCCGTCGCCCTCTGCACCACCCTCCTCAGCAGATCCCGGCCCGCCGCAGGACCCACGACGACCACGCACCCACGCACCCACGCACCCACGCCCCCCATGGTGGACGTATCAACTATATTGAGGCTGTCGAGAGTCACCCGAGACAGGTGTGCAGCCCGAGGGGAGAAGTACGACGATGCGGAATCTGACCGTGGCCCAGCAACTGGTGGACATCCTGCGCCAGGCGGGCGTGGAGCGGATCTACGGCGTGGTGGGTGACAGCCTGAACTCGGTGGTCGACGCGGTGCGCCGTACCGACGGCATCGAGTGGGTGCATGTACGGAACGAGGAGGCCGCCGCCTTCGCCGCGGCAGCGGAGGCACAGCTGACCGGCAGGCTCGCGGTGTGCGCCGGAAGCTGTGGCCCCGGAAACACGCATCTGATCCAGGGACTGTACGACGCGCACCGCTCCGGTGCGCCCGTGCTGGCACTCGCCTCGCACATCCCGTCCCATCAGATCGGCACCGGTTTCTTCCAGGAGACCCACCCGGAACGGCTGTTCACCGAGTGCAGCGACTACTGCGAGATGGTCAGCACCCCCGAGCAGATGCCCCGGGTTCCGCGGATCGCCATACAGCGGGCCCTCGGCAACAGCGCGGTGTCGGTCCTGGTCATACCGGGCGATGTCGCGCACGACGGGGCGACTCACCCGACGGGAAGCAGCGACCTGGTCACTGAGCGCGGCCGGGTCGTCGCGCCGGACAGACAGGTGCGGGCGCTGGCCGGGAAACTGAACGCGGCACGGAAGGTGATGCTGTTCTGCGGTGCGGGGGTGCGGGACGCGCACGCCGAGGTCATGGCGCTCGCCGAGAAGGCTGCCGCCCCCGTCGGGCACACGCTGCGGGGCAAGGAGTGGATCCAGTTCGACAACCCGTACGACGTCGGTATGAGCGGTCTGCTGGGCTACGGCGCCTGTTTCGACGCGATGCACGAGTCCGACCTGGTCGTTCTGCTCGGCACCGACTTCCCGTACGACGACTTCCTGCCGCAGGCGCGGACCGTGCAGATCGACCACGACGCGGGCCGCCTCGGCCGTCGCAGTGTGCTGGAACTCGGGGTCCACGGTGACGTCCGGGAGACGCTGCGGGCCGTGCTGCCGTTGGTCGAGGCGAAGCGGGACCGCACCTATCTGGACCGGATGCTGCACAAGCATGCCAAGTCGCTGGAGACGGTGGTCTCCGCCTACACCCACGACGTCGACCGGCACACCCCGATCCACCCTGAGTACGCGGCCTCGCTGCTGGATGAACTCGCCGCCGACGACGCGGTGTTCACCGTGGACACCGGCATGTCCAACGTGTGGGCGGCGCGTTATCTGACCCCCAACGGGCGACGCCGGGTGATCGGTTCGTTCGTGCACGGCACGATGGCCAACGCGCTGCCGCACGCCATCGGCGCGCAGTTCGCCTACCCCGGCCGCCAGGTGATCTCCATGTCAGGTGACGGTGGACTGGGCATGCTGATGGGCGAGTTGCTCACAGTGAAGCTGCACGATCTGCCGGTGAAGACGATCGTCTTCAACAACTCCTCCCTGGGCATGGTGAAGTTGGAGATGCTGGTCGAGGGGTTGCCCGAGCACGAGACCGATCACGAGCCGGTGGACTACGCGGCGATCGCCCGCGGCGCGGGTATCGAGGCGATCCGCATCGAGCGCCCCGGGGATGTCGCCGAGGGACTCAAGCGGGCATTCGCCCACGACGGACCGTTCCTGGTCGACCTGGTGACCGACCCCAACGCGCTGTCGATCCCGCCGCGCGTCTCGGCCTCCCAGGTCAGGGGATTCGCCTTCGCCGCGGGCCGGACAGTGCTCGACGGGGGCGTCGGCAAGATGCTCGACCTGGCCCGCGCCAACCTGCGGAACATCCCCCGCCCCTGAGATGGCCGCCGTCCGCACCGAGGTCCGGATTCACGGCCCCGGGACGGTCGCCGGACAGATATCCCACTTCGGGTTGATGCGTCATCTACCTTGATGCGTCACCGCCGGACACCGTCGCCCACCACCTCCCTCACACCTCCTGACGTCTCGTTCAGGACGGCACTACCATCCGCACCCTTAAGGAAATCCATGACCGAAATCGGCATCATCCTCGGCAGCACCCGCCCCAACCGCAACGGTGAGCAGGTCGCCAAGTGGGTCTACGACATCGCCTCTCGGCGCAGCGACGCCGGGTTCGAGGTCGTCGACCTGCGTGACTACCCGCTGCCGCACCTGGACGAGCCGCTGCCCCCGTCGATGGGCCAATACCAGGGCGAGCACACGAAGAAGTGGGCCGAGAAGATCGCTTCCTTCGACGGGTTCGTCTTCGTCACCCCGGAGTACAACCACAGCACGTCCGGCGTGCTCAAGAACGCCATCGACTACCTCTACACCGAGTGGAACAACAAGGCGGCCGGCTTCGTGTCGTACGGCGGTGTCGGCGGTGCCCGGGCTGTGGAACACCTGCGCCTGGTCGCCGGCGAGCTGCAGATGGCCGACGTCCGCCAGCAGGTGGCGCTGTCGCTGATGACCGAGTTCGAGAACTTCAGCGTCCTCAAGCCCGGCGAGTACAACGTGCGGGCCCTCGACACCCTGCTCGACCAGGTCGTCGCCTGGAGCCAGGCACTGGCGCCGCTCCGTACGGCCGCCGCCTGAGCCGTTCGGGACGCCGTTCGGGACGCCGGTCTGTCCACGCCGGGTCCGGTTCCGACGGGCCCGGTAGCCGGCATCCCTCCTGCCCGGGAGCACGCCCGGATCAGGCGGCGGAAGGGGAGACGGCTGCCCAAGCCGCCAAGGCTCGGGCAGCCGTACACGACCGACGCGACGATCGGCGGGCCCGGCCGGACACGTCGATGACGGCGTCGACACCGGACGGTGTCATACCGCGCCCTCGAAAAGTCGTGGTGGCCCTCGAACGCGGCCGGGCGAGACGGGGCCGCGCATGCGGTCGGCGCCCCGCGCCTCCTTAGTGAACTGTCAACTATGTTTAAACTCGCTTCATGGAACAGGGAGTGCGTTGGCTGACCGCGGAGGAGCAGCTTGCGTGGCGGAGCTTCGTCAACATGCACGAGAGGCTCATGGGCCGGTTGTCCCGCTTGTTGCAGACGGAGTCCAACGTGTCGCGTGCGGACTACGCCGTACTGGTCGAGCTGACGGACGTACCGGACGGGCGGCGACGGATTCTGGACATCGCCAGGGCGCTGGAGTGGGAGAAGAGCCGGATGTCCCATCACATCGCCCGGATGGTGAAGCGTGGGCTGGTGGTGCGGGAGGAGTGCGCCGAGGACGGCCGTGGCGCGTTCGCGGTGATCACCGATGAGGGGCGAGCGATGATCGAAGCCGCCGCCCCGCGCCACGTGGAGGCGGTGCGCGAGCTCTTCCTCGACAACGTCACGCCGTCGGAGCTGCGGTTGCTGGCCCGGATCTCCGAGCGCGTGGTGGAGAAGCTGGACGAGGAATCGTCCTGACCGGAACGGGCGGCCCGGGGGGCCTCACGCGGTCGGCGTGAGCGTCGCCGCAGTGGCATTTACGTGACTCGTCAACCACGTCTCCGTCGCACCGGCCACGCCGAAGGCCAGGGGTGTGGCGGGCCGACGGCCTCCACTCGTCGTGAAGCGGCGGTACCGGGTGCTTGCTCATGGTCGGCACGCGATGGAACACGTTGATGGTGACTGCCATCCCACAGGTGCTGTGGCCATCGGCCCGCCCTCGTGACACCATGGTTGACGTGACAACCAGACTGTGTGGGAGGTGCTCTCGGTGAGCAATGCGGAAACCGATGCCGCGGCGCTGCGGTGCGGCGCGCTCCTCGACCGCGAGCGGCCGACCGGAGCGCCGCGGGTCGATGTCCTGTCGGCGCGTGAGGTCCCCCTGGGTGGTCCGCGCGCTATGCGCGTGCGGCGGACGCTGCCCCAGCGGGGGCGCACACTCATCGGCGCCTGGTGCTTCGCCGATCACTACGGGCCGCACCAGGTCGCCGCGTCGGGCGGCATGAACATGCCTCCGCATCCGCACACCGGACTGCAGACGGTGACCTGGCTGTTCAGCGGTGAGGTCGAGCATCGCGACACCCTCGGCACCCGTGCCCTGGTCAGGCCCGGCGAGACAAACGTCATGACCGGCGGGTACGGCATCGCCCACTCGGAGGTCTCCACCCCGGACACGACCGTCATCCACGGCGTCCAGTTGTGGGTCGCGCTGCCCGAGGAACACCGCGACACCACCCGGGACTTCCAGCACCACGCGCCCGAACTCACGCAGGTCGACGGGGCCGAGATCAGGGTCTTCCTGGGCTCGCTCGTCGGCCGGACCTCCCCGGTCCGGACCTTCACGCCGCTGCTCGGCGCCGAGATCGTCATCGAAGCGCACACGACGCTCACTCTCGCCGTGGACGCGGCTTTCGAGCACGGCCTCCTCGTGGACAGTGGGGACATCCGCCTGATCGACACGGTGCTGCGGCCCGCCGAACTCGGCTACGCCCCTCGCGGCGCGGACACTCTGACGATGGTGAACGAGACGGACGCCCCGGCGCGGGCCATCCTCCTCGGAGGGCCTCCCTTCGAGGAGGAGATCGTCATGTGGTGGAACTTCATCGGCCGCGGCCACGAAGACATCGTGAAAGCCCGCGAGGACTGGGAGGCCTCCTCCGACCGCTTCGGCGTCATCGAGGACTTCCCCGGCGGCCGCCTTCCCGCACCGGCTCTGCCGAACGCCGTCATCACACCGCGCCGGAACCCTCCGACGCGCTGACCTCCCTCACCGAAGGCCCACCATGAGCGAGTCCTCCACCACCACGGTCGTCAAGCGGATGGATACCGAGCGCCGGTACGACATCATGGTCGACGGCCGGCACGCCGGCCTGACCGCCTACCGCGACCTGGGCATGCGGCGGGTCTTCTTCCACACCGAGTTGGACAAGGCCTTCGCCGGCCAGGGACTGGGCGCACAGTTGGTCCGCCGGGCACTCGTCGACGTGCGCGCGTCCGGAATGCGGATCGTCCCGGTCTGCCCCTACGTCGCCAAGTTCCTCAAGCGGCACGACGAGTTCGCGGACATCACCGACCCGGTCACACCCGACACCCTGCGGTGGCTGGAGACACAGCTCGGCTGAGCGGGTGAGCCGGCCCGGACGCGGGGCATCCCCTTGCCGGCCCCGGCCGGGCATCGGCTGTCCGCCCCCCATCGGCCGGGCGCGGCGAGAAGGTACACCCGCGCGGTCCGGAGGTTCGGATTCGACGCAGGCAGCCGGCCGTCCCGCTTCATCGCACGGTAGTGACCAGCAGGTCGGCAGTGCGCCCGGACCTCAGTGCCGTCGGTGATCCACGAGTCCGGCGATCACCTCGATCTCGTTGGCTGTGAAGACGTTCCGATGAGCGTCGTACAGCTTCGCGACGGCCGAACACGGCGCCCCGCGCGCTCCCCCCGCCGAGACGGCGACTGCCACCGGCCACACAACGGCGTACGCGGCCGACCACCGGCTTCGCCCCCAGGCCGGCGTCACCAACTTCCCCTCTCCCGCAGCTACTTGACGCATCAACTTCCAACGCTAATATAGATGACACGTCATCTACTTGGTCGAGCCGGTTGCTTCTGACGCCGGGGGCCGTCTCTCCGCACGGGGTCCGAACCGGTTCGCGGAGCGTTCAGCGTGACGGCTTGCCGGCTCGGCCCGAGGAGCGGTGTACGGCCGTATCGACGATGACCCGTCCGAGCACGCAGACACAGACACCAGGAAAGAGATCCCATGAGCAAGGAAGCGAAGTCCGGGCTGCAGGCACTGCTGACGCCCGAGGAGAGCGTCGTCGTCCTGATCGACCACCAGCCGTTCCAGTTCGCCAACCTGCACAGCCACGAGCCCACGATGGTCGTGAACAACTCCGTCGGCCTCGCCAAGGCCGCCAAGGCGTTCGATGTACCGACCATCCTGACGACCGTCCTGGAGGAGCGTGGCGGCTACCTCATCAAGGGACTGCAGGACGTGTTCCCGGAGCAGAAGCCCATCAACCGCACGATCATCAACACCTGGGAAGACCAGGTCGTCGTCGACGCCGTCAAGGCGACCGGCCGCAAGAAGCTGATCATCGCCGGTCTCTGGACGGAGGTCTGTGTCGCGATGCCGGCGATACACGCGGCGGGTGAGGGCTTCGACGTCTTCGTCGTCACCGACGCTTCGGGCGGTGCCTCGAAGGAAACCCACGACATGGCCGTGCGGCGCATGGTCCAGGCGGGCGTGACACCGATCACCTGGCTGGCCGTGCTCAGTGAGTGGCAGCGCGACTACGCCCGCGAGAAGACCCTCCCGGGCCTCACCGACGTGCTGCTGGAGCACGGGGGCGCAACCGGCGTCGCCTTCACCTGGGAGACGCAGTTGCTCGCCACAGGACGCGATGGAACCAACGTCTGACCTGACGACGCGCGGGCCCCGATCCGTATCGGGGACCGCCCGCCGCCGAACGGTCCGCTCGCGGACACCAGCCTTCGACCCGTCTCGCCCATGAGATCCGGAGCGAGGACGATCCCGACCGGGCAGATCCCAACCCCGCGCTGATCGAGGGGGTTCGAACGCGCCGCGCGGAAGGACCCGCGGCCGGCGTCCGTGGCGCTCGTCTCCACGGACGCCGGGTTCTCCCGCAATCCTGTTCTCGACGCCAAGATCAACGCCGAGAAGCACGGGATCGAGATCGTCGACGAGGCCACCTGCCCGCTGCCGGCCGAGGACCGCACGCCCCGCCGTCGGTCATGACCTGGCCTCTTTGCGGCAGGGCGCCACGCAGGTGCCGGGTTTCGACGCGACCACCTGCGGCTTGGCCGTCGCCACGCTCAGCGGCACGAAGGACCTCACCGGCGACGACGCGGTCGACCGCCGCACGGCGCCCGGCGCGCGTCCGCGCGCGAAGCGCGCCTTCCGCTTCCCTCGCGCTCCCCTCGCGCGGAGACGCCCGGACCGGGACAATGTCCTCTCACCCGGAACCGACCGTGGAGGGGCGACGTATGCGGGAGAGCCACCGGGCCGAGGCCGAGCGGCTGTTGGCGCGCGCCGTGGAGGAGGAGGTACGGCGCTCCGGCGGACGGACCGACGGGAGCGTGCTGTTGACGCGGGCGCGGGCCGCGCTGGACTCGATGGCGGCCGGGGCGAGCGAGGAGTACGCCGTCTACGTACGGGCCGTGGACGCGGCCGAGGCCGAGGACCGTCCGCTGTCCGAGCGCTTCACCAGGCAGTCGCTCGGAACTCCGGCCGTCGTCACCGTCGTTGCCGCCGCGGCGGCCGTCGGCGCCGACGTGGCGCTGGGGACGGCGACCGGCGTGGCGTTCGGCGCGGGCGCGGTGGTCGCCGCCGCCGGAGCGGCGGCCACCGTCGCCAAGGTGACCGCGTCCCACTGGCCGGCCGCCCACCAGCGGGCGGCCGCCGCAGGCCAGCCCGGCGGGACGGAACAGCTCAAGCTCCAGTGGCTGACGGCCCTGGAGGTACGGGGCATCCGCCCGTTCCTCGACCAGCAGCGGGTCCTGACGTCCGCGACCCGGCGCACGGCCAAGAAGCCGTCGGCCGTGCGTCCGCTCCGGGGCGCCGACCGCAGCGCGGCGGCCCGGCGGCGTACCGTGCTGGAGCAGTCGTTCGGCCATCTCCCCGAACCTCACGGGCCGTTCGCCGGCCGCCGCGCCGAACTGGCCCGGATCGCGCAGTGGGTGCACGCGGCCCGCGCGTCGACGGAGACGAAGCCGACGGTCGTGGTGCTGCACGGGGACCCGGGCTCGGGCCGTACAACCCTGGCCGTACGGGCGGCGCACCAGCTCAAGGACCAGTTCCGGGGCGCGTGCGTCGTCGATCTGCGCGGGGGCGGCGCCGCCGAGGTGCCGCTGTCGACGCGGGAGGCGCTGCTGCACCTGCTGAACCGCCTCGGCGCGCCGCGCGAGCAGCTGCTGTTCCGCGAGGGCGCGTCGCCCGAGCAGCAGGTGCGGCGGCTGAGCGAGCTGTACCACCAGCACCTGACGGGGCTTCCGGTGACGGTCGTCCTGGACGACGCCGCCGACCCCGAGCAGGTACGGACGCTGCTCCCGGAGCGGTCGGACAGCCTGGTGCTGGTGACCGCGCGGGAGCCGCTCGACCTGCCCGAGGACCTGCCGGCGTGGGTGCACCGGCTGCCCGTGGAGGCACTGGACGGCGCGGGCGCGGAGGAACTGCTGCGGGCGGTGACGGACAGGGCACCGACGGACCGGGCACTGCCGGGCAGGGCGCCGACGGGCCGGTCGGTGACGGACAGGGCGGTAACAGGCACGGCTCAGGGTGCGCCCGCGGAGGCGAGGCCGGACGCGCCGACGGAGCCGGACGCGTCGGCGGGGCCGGACGCGTCGGCGGGGCCGGACGCGTCTGCGGGGCCGGACGCGTCTGCGGGGCCGGCGGGCACCACGGCCCCGGAGCCCGGGCCGTCGCCCGAACAGGTTCCCTACGACGCCCAGTCCACCGACCTCGTACGTGACCTGTGCGGCGGCCTGCCGCTCGCGCTGCGCATCGCGGGATCGTCGCTCGGCACGTCCCCCGGGGCGCGCAGCACACACCAGCTCGCCACGGACCTCTCGGCGTACGGCCCGGTCCAGCCCGTCGAGCGCGCCCTGTGGCTGCGCTACACCGACCAGGGCGAACAGGCCCGCCGCCTGCTGCGCCGCCTGGCGCTCGCCGGCCGCGCCTCACTCGGCGCGGCCGCGGCGGCGGCGCTGCTGGAGACCGACGAGCGGACGGCCGGGCGGCTGCTCGGGGAGCTTTCGCGGGCGGGCCTGATCGACCACGTACGGGCCAGCCGCTACCGGCTGCACGACGTCGTGCGGACCTTCGCGCAGGCCCGGTTGCGGGACGAGGAGGAGGCGGCGGAGCGGACGGCCGCGCAGGAACGGCTGATCCGCAACTACGGCGAACTGGCCGACTCCGTGATCCGGCTCGTCGACGGCAAGACCTCCACCCGCGCCGACCTGTTCAAGAGCGCGGCGGGCGCGCACGGCTTCACCTCGCTCGACTCGGCACTGCGCTGGCTGGACGAGGAGTCGAGCTTCATCACGGCCGCGCTGCGGCACGCGGAGGGCGTCGACCAGCAGACCGTCCTGAACCTGCTGGGCGCGCTGTGCGACTACTGCCTGCTGCGCGGCGACCTGTACCGGCTGGGCGAGATCAGCGAGTTGACGCAGGCGGTCGACCAGGGCCTGCTGGTGCGCTCGGTGCAGTGGCGTACGGGCATCGCGGCGCGCCAGCTCGGCGAGCTGGACAAGGCCCGTACGACGCTGACCTCGGTGGTCGACCTCTACCGGGAGGCGCAGCAGAACGCCGGCGCCGCTCGCGCGCTGTGCTCGCTGGGCATCACCCTGCACCACCAGGGCAACCTGACCGAGGCGTCGGCGAAGCTGCGCGAGGCGCTGGAGCTCCAGGCGCCGGAGGAGCTGGCGGGCGACCGGGGCTGGACGATGCACGCGCTGGCGGCGGTGGAACGGGACCGGGGCGCCCTCGCCGAGGCGCGGTCGCTGCTGTCGTCGGCGCTGGAGCTGCACCGGGAGAGCGAATCCGTGCACGGCGAGGCGTGGACGCACTTCCAGTTGGGCCAGCTGTACCTGCGGGCGGGGGACGCGGCGCGGGCGGAGGGCGAGCTGAGCGCGGCGCTGGAGCTGTACGGCAGGACGCGCGACGGCCGGGGCGAGGCATGGGCGACGACCCAGCTGGCCCGGGCCCGGCTGATGGACGGCGAGCCGGCCGAGGCGGCGGAGCAGCTGCGTGAGGCGCTCGCGCGGCACCGGGACAACGAGGACGCGCGCGGCGAGGCGTGGACGCTGTACTACCTGGGCCAGTCGCTGGAGGAGACCGGCGACCTGGACGAGGCGGTACGGGAGCTGGAGCGGGCGCGCACCATGTTCTCCCGGATGCGGGACGTCTACGGCCTTGCCTGCGCCCGGCACCACTCGGGCCGCGTCACCCGCGACCAGCGCGCGGAACGGACCGGCAACCTGCGCAACTCGGGCTTCGCCCGCCAGCTGCTGATGGACGCGCGCGCGGACTTCCGCCGCATCGGCGTCGCGCACGGCGAGGCGTGGACCTGCCTGGAGCTCGCCGTCATCGACGCGGGCAACAACCGCCCGGCCCAGGCGCTCCAGCTCTGTGACGAGGCGACGGCGCTCTTCACCTCGTACGGGGACGACCGGGGCACCGACTGGTCCCGTTTCCTGCGCTGCACGCTGCTGCCGTACGCCTCGGCGGGCGGTACGGAGGTGGGCACGGTGGTGGCGGAGCAGGAACTCTCCGAACTGCTCGCCACGCCGGCCGTGGAACGGCGGGAGACCGGCGACCCCGCGCACGCGGCCCGCGACCCCAAGCTGTCCGAGAGCGCGGCGGCACTGTCGGTGATGCTGGCGCGCGGGGTCAGCCTGGAGGACGGCTGGCAGGCGTGGCAGCTGGGCATGGTCCCCGACCGGCAGGCCCGGGACGTTCTGGGCGTACCGGTGGAGGCGGCGCGGGCGTGAGCGCGGGACGAGCGCGGCGCGAGCCTGAGCGCGGGACGAGCGCGGCGCGGGCGTGAGCGCGGCGCGGGCGTACGCGGGTGTGCGGAGGCCGACGACGGTACGGGCGTGAGCGCGTACCGACCCGGTCGCGCCCGCGCCGTGGCGTGACGGCGCGGGCGTGCCGACCGTCCTCACCTGCCACCCTCACCTGCCGATTCCGGTCCCGATTCCGGTCCCGGTTCCGGCGGAGGAGGGGGCGGCGTCACTCCGTGTCGCTCTGCCCCGGGGCGGGACCGGCGGCTTTGGCCGAGGGGGCCGCCGAGGCCGGGGCCCGGGCGGGGGCCGGGGCCGGGGCCTCCTCGAAGTCGACCTTGCCCATGTGGCGGTTCATCGACTTCATCAGCAGCCACACACCTCCCGCCATCACCGCGAACACGACGAACCCGAGAGCTCCCGGGGTCACCTTGTCGGGGTCCAGCTCCTGGGCGAGCGGCAGTGCGTGGGCCATGGCCTGAGTCGCATACATATCAGGCATTGTCCCGGATGCCCGCGAAGAGGTCGTCCTCGGGGAGGGAGGTATCGACGAGCGACTTCGCCAGCTCGTACTCCTCCGTGGGCCAGACCTCCTGCTGGATCTCCATCGGCACCCGGAACCAGCCGCCGTCCGGGTCGATCTGCGTCGCGTGCGCGATCAGCGCCTTGTCACGGATCTCGTAGAAGTCGGCGCACGGCACGTGCGTGGTCAGCGTCCGCTCCGCCCGCTCGAACTCCTTCCAGCGCTCCAGCCACTCCCCGTACGGGGACTCCAGCCCGCGCGCGAGCAGCGCCTCGTGGAGCGCGACCGTGCGGGGCCGGTTGAAGCCCTGGTTGTAGTAGAGCTTCTGCGGCTGCCAGACCGGACCGAACTCGTCCTCCGGGTACTTCTCCTTGTCGCCCGCCCCCTCGAACGCCACCATCGAGATCTTGTGGGTCATGATGTGGTCGGGGTGCGGGTAGCCGCCGTTCTCGTCGTACGTCGTGATGACCTGCGGCCGGAACGAGCGAATGGAGCGGACCAGCCGGCCCGCCGCCTCGTCGATGTCCTCCAGGGCGAAGCAGCCCTGCGGCAGCGGCGGCAGCGGATCGCCCTCGGGCAGCCCGGAGTCGACGTAGCCCAGCCACTCCTGCTTGACGCCGAGGATCTCCCGGGCCTCGTCCATCTCCTTCTTGCGGACCTCGTGGATGTGCTCCTCGATATAGGGGTCCCCCTGGAGCTTGGGGTTGAGGATGGAGCCGCGCTCGCCCCCCGTGCAGGTCACGACCAGCACGTCCACCCCCTCGGACACGTACTTGGCCATCGTGGCCGCACCCTTGCTCGACTCGTCGTCGGGGTGGGCGTGCACGGCCATGAGTCGAAGCTGCTCAGTCAAGACTCGATCCTCAGTGATTTGTCGCATCGAACGGCTTCTATAGTGACGGATACCGAGGGACGGAAATTCCGGGCGCCCGATCAGGCCGCACGGTTCCGGCCCGGCTCGAAGGGGTCCCGCCCGGCGACAGGGCCGCCCGACGAAGGGAACGATCATGGCCGTGGTGCGCGAGCAGCTCCCCCCGGGCCGCTACGGCCGCACGGCGGACCGGGACGCGGACCGGAAGCTGAAGGCTCTGGGAGCGGTGCTCGGTGCCGGGCTGATCGCCCTGATCGCCTGGTTCGGCTATCACTACGTGGTCGACCAGAGCGTCTCCGGCGAACTCATCAAGTTCAAGCGGATTTCCGCGACCGAGGTCGAGGCCCATCTGGAGGTCCGCAAGGACCAGGACGCGAGCGGCAGCTGCACGCTGCGCTCCCTCGCCGAGAACGGCGCGGAAGTGGGCCGCAAGGACTTCCGATTCGGTCCGGGAAAGACGCGAATCGACCAGATCGTAACCGTACGGACGACGGAGAGCGCCACCAGCACCGAGCTGATGGGCTGCACGTCCGGCTGACGCCCGGCCGACACCTGCGGAATCCCCGGCCCGTACGCTTCTGACCTGCTGCGACGCGCCGTCGATCGGTTTTGTTCTCCCTCTTCCACCGCACAATTGTTAGGCTCGTGGTTTCGCCCACCCGAGAAGGAACATCCTTCTGGGTAGGGCGTTGCTTTGTATTCCCGGTACCTACGAGGAGCACCTGTGACCCAGACCAGCGACAACGTCACCTGGCTCACCCAGGAGGCGTACAACCAGCTCAAGGCCGAGCTGGAGTATCTGTCTGGTCCCGCGCGACAGGAGATCTCTCTGAAGATCGCGGCCGCTCGCGAAGAGGGCGACCTGCGCGAGAACGGCGGATACCACGCGGCCAAGGAAGAGCAGGGCAAGCAAGAGCTCCGAGTGCGCCAGCTCACCCAGCTCCTGGAGAACGCGAAGGTCGGCGAGGCCCCCAGCGCGAACGGCGTGGTGGCTCCCGGGATGGTCGTCACGATCGCGTTCGACGGCGACGAGGACGACACCCTGGAATTCCTGCTCGCCTCGCGCGAGTACGCCAGCTCGGACATCGAGACGTACTCACCTCAGTCCCCGCTGGGCGACGGGGTGAACGGCAAGAAGATCGGCGAGGACGCGGAGTACGAACTGCCGAACGGCAGGACGGCCACCGTGAAGATCCTCGATGCCAAGCCGTACCAAGGCTGAACCACTCCAGCATCGAACGCCCGATCGAACAGGCCGGTCCGCCGCCGCACGGACCGGCCTTTCGTCATGCTCGCCGGAATGATGCTCGCCGGAATGATTCCGGCGAGCCGTCGCCGCGTCAGCCCAGGATCGTGTAGCCCGCCTCGCGCAGCGCCGCCGCGACCTGGGCGCAGTGGGCGGGGCCCTTCGTCTCCAGGTGAAGTTCGACATCCGCCTCCGTCAGTCCGAGGCGCGGATCGGTCCGTACGTGACTGATGTCGAGGACGTTGGCGTCGGCCGCCGAGAGCGCCTGGAGCAGCGTCGCGAGCGCTCCGGGGCGGTCGGTCAGGCGCAGCCGAAGGCTCAGATAGCGCCCGCCCGCCGCCATGCCGTGCCGCAGGATGCGCTGCATGAGCACCGGGTCCACATTGCCGCCCGACAGCACCGCGACCACCGGTCCCTTGAAGGCACCGGGGTCGCTCAGCAGCGCGGCCACCGGGCTGGCCCCGGCCGGCTCCACGACCAGTTTCGCCCGTTCCAGGCAGAGCAGCAGCGCGCTGGACAGCTCGTCCTCGGTGACCGTGCGCACCTCGTCCACCAGCTCCTGGACCAGCTGGAACGGTACGTCCCCGGGGCGGCCCACCTTGATCCCGTCGGCCATGGTCTGCGGCTCGCCGACCACGAGGGGCCGGCCCGCCGCCAGTGAGGGCGGATACGCGGCGGCCCCCTCCGCCTGCACCCCGACCACCCGCACGTCGGGCCGTACGGCCTTGACGGCCAGCGCGAGGCCCGCGATCAGCCCGCCGCCGCCGACCCCGACGACCACGGTCCGCACCTCCGGGCACTGCTCCAGGATCTCCAGGCCGACCGTGCCCTGTCCGGCGATGATGTCCGGGTGGTCGAAGGGGTGGATGAAGACGGCGCCGGTGTCGTGCGCGTACTCCTGCGCGGCGGCGAGGGTCTCGTCCACGACCTGGCCGCGCAGCCGGACGTCGGCGCCGTAGTCGCGCGTGGCGGCGACCTTGGGCAGGGGCGCGCCGACCGGCATGAAGACCGTGGACCGCACGCCGAGCAGGGTGGACGCGAGGGCGACACCCTGAGCGTGGTTCCCGGCACTGGCTGCCACGACCCCGGCGGCGCGCTCCTCGGGAGAGAGCCCCGCGATCCGCACGTACGCGCCGCGCAGCTTGAAGCTGCCCGTCCGCTGGAGGTTCTCGCACTTGAGGTGGACGGGGGAGCCGACGAGCCCGGTCAGGTACCTGCTCCCCTCCATCGCGGTCATCCGCGCCACTCCGGAGAGCATCTTCCGCGCGCCACGGATGTCATCGAGGATCAGGGGACGCGTGGGGCGGGACGTACCGAAGCTCATGGTGGCAAGTCTCGCAGTTCCGGCGCGGAGGGCAGCCCGGAGCGGCGAAGCGGGCGGATCCGGGGCGGTCGTCCGTGGACGTCCGCCGTCATCTGTTCGTCGTTCGTTCGTCCTTCGTACGCGGCTGGTACGGGCGGGGGCAGGGCCGCGTACCCTTGCCCCCACCAACCGACCCCCGCACGAGAGAGCCCCCAGCCATGCCCCCCATTCAGGACATGACTTCCGCTGCGTCGGCCTCCCGCGAGACGGCATCCTCGGAGGAACCGACCCCCGAGGCCACACCCCCGGAGACGGCGTCCCCGGAGCCGGCGTCCCCGGCCTCGGGGACGACAGCCCCGGACACGTCCGCCGCCCCCTTCGCGGACGCCGGACTCCTCGATGCCCTCCAGCACCAGGTGGCCGTCTTCGCCCGGCGGGCCGAACAGACCCGGCTCGGTGGCGTCGGGCAGGTCCGCAACTCGATGGACCGTGCCGCGTACCTCCTGCTCAACCGGCTCGACCAGGAGGGGCCCATGGGCGTCAAGGCGCTGGCCGCCGGCATGGGCATCGACTCCTCGACCGTCACCCGCCAGGTCGCCCCGCTGGTCGACACGGGCCTGGTCATGCGCACCTCGCACCCGGAGGACGGCCGCGCGGTCGTCCTGGAGCTGTCGGTGCGCGGGCTCGCCCGGCTGGAAGAGGTCCGCTCGTCGCGGCGCGAGCTGATGGCACAGGTGACGGACGGCTGGACGGAGGAGGAGCGGGACGCGTTCACGACGCTGCTCACCCGCTTCAACGGGGCGCTGGCGGCCCGGGCGGCGAGGCTGCCGGGAGCGGAGCAGGAGGCGCCCGGGGAGTCCGGTGCGGGAGAGAGCCGCGGCCGGTAGGACGGATCCGGATCCGCCCCGTCCCGGTCCCGTCCAGGTCCCGCCAGGGCCTGTCCAGGTCCCGTCCAGGGCCTGTCCAGGTCCCGTCCAGGGCCTGTCCAGGTCCCGTCCAGGGCGGGCCCGGGTGGCCGGGAGAGGCGCCCGGGCCCGCCCTGGACAGGAGGCCCTCTTGACCACGGCGCCCCCGTCGGCCTGATATGAGGTCGTGCGAGAGCGGCGGGCGGCTCTGGACCGCCGGCGGGCCCGGGAGTTCGAGGCATTCGCGGCGGGCGCGACCGGCCGGCTGCTGCATGTGGCCGGACTCCTCACGGGCGAGCCGCCGGGCGCCGCCCCGCGTGCGGAACGGCTGCTGGTCGCGGCGCTGGCCCGTACGTACGCGGAATGGGAAAGGCCCGCGGACGACGACCCGTACGACCGCACTCGCGGGGAACTGGTCCGCCGCTTCGCCGCCACCGCCTGGCACACCCGTCGGCGCCGCCCGGCCACGGGCGTCCTGGCCGGCCTGGGCCCGCAGGAGCGGCTGGTGCTGGTGCTGCGCCTGTACGAGGGCCTGCCCGAGGAACAGACGGCCGCGTTGATCGGCCTTCCCGCGGAACGGGTGCACGCGGTCTACGCGCGGGCGCTGGCCCGGGGCTACGCGACGGCCCGCCGGACCGGTGTGACGGGGGCCGGGCGCGGGTCCGGGCGCGGCGGCGGCGGGGGCCCGGCAGCGGACAGGGGCACGGGGAGGGCGGGCGACCGCTCGCCCCCGGCGCCGGAGCCGTCGCCGCGCGCGACTCCGTGCGGCACCCGCCCGGGCTCCGCGCCCGCGCGCCCGTCCCCCGCCGCCGAACGAATCGACGCCACCGCGCGGCCCGACGGACGGGGCGGCCCGTGAGCGGCGCGAACCGGAAAGAAGTGGTGCTCCGCGGCCTGCTGGAGCCGACGCTCCCGGTGTCCCTCCCGCCCGGCCTCGTCCCCCGGGCCACCGCCCGCGGCGTACGCCTCCGTCGCGGGCGCCGGGCCGCTCGGGCCGCGCTGTGGACGGTGCTGGCCACGGCAGCGGTGCTGTTCGCGGTCTGGGCCTGGGCGGTGCACCCGTGGGCGGTGCCGCCCACGGACATGACGCCACCGCTGGAGGGCTGGTAGTACGGCCCGCCGCACCGTCCCGCGCCCCGGCCGGAGCCGCACGCCGTCCGTTCGGTCGGCGTACGTTCGGTCGGCGTACGTTCCGGCGGCCGGGAGACACGGGGAGCACGCCCGGCGCGGCCCGCATCGGTCCCCGCACGGTGGCGCGGCCCGACGCGGTGGCACGTCCCGGCGCGGTCCTTCAGCCCAGCGCGCGCCGGAGGTCCGCCAGCAGGTCCTCCGCCGACTCGATCCCCACCGACAGCCGTACCAGGTCCGCCGGCACCTCCAGCGCCGACCCCGCCGCCGACGCGTGCGTCATGCGCCCCGGGTGTTCGATCAGGGACTCCACCCCGCCCAGGGACTCGCCCAGCGTGAACAGCTCGGCCCGGTCGCAGACCGCGACCGCCGCCTCCTCGCCGTCCGCGACCTGGAAGGAGACCATCCCGCCGAACGCCTTCATCTGCTTGGCGGCCACCTCGTGGCCCGGGTGCTCGGGCAGGCCCGGGTAGAGGACCTTCGAGACGCGCGGGTGCTCCGTGAGCATCTCCGCGATCCGGGTCGCGTTCTCGCTGTGCCGGTCCATGCGGACCGCGAGCGTCTTGATGCCCCGCAGCACCAGCCACGCGTCGAAGGGCCCGGCGACCGCGCCCATCGCGTTCTGGTGAAAGGCGAGTGCGTCCGCCAGCTCGACGTCGTTCACGATCAGCGCGCCGCCGACGACGTCGGAGTGCCCGCCCATGTACTTCGTCGTGGAGTGGACGACGACGTCCGCGCCGAGCGCGAGCGGCTGCTGGAGGTAGGGGCTGGCGAAGGTGTTGTCGACGACGAGCCGCACCCCGGCCGCACGCGCGATACCGGCGAGGGCGGCGATGTCGGTGATGCCGAGGAGCGGGTTCGAGGGCGTCTCGACCCAGATCGCCTTCGTACGGGGGGTGAGCGCGGCCCGGACCGCCTCCGGGTCGGAGGTGTCCGCGACCGACCACTCCACGCCCCACCGCGAGACGACCTTGGCGAAGAGCCGGAACGTACCGCCGTACGCGTCGTCCGGGATGACCACATGGTCGCCGGGCGTCAGCAGCGTACGCAGCAGGCAGTCCTCCGCCGCCAGCCCCGAGGCGAAGGCGAACCCGCGCCGGCCGCCCTCCAGTGCGGCGAGGTTCTCCTCCAGGGCGGTACGGGTGGGGTTCGCGCTGCGGCTGTACTCGTAGCCCCCGCGCAGTCCGCCCACCCCGTCCTGCTTGTAGGTGGACACCTGGTAGATGGGGGGTACGACCGCGCCGGTGAGGGGGTCGGCGGTGTTGCCCGCGTGGATGGCGAGCGTTTCGAAGTGCCGGGACTCGGCGCTGTCGCGCTGACCGCCGGGACGCTGACCGCCGTGGTTCTGCTCGCTGTTGTGCTGCTGGCTCATGGGTCCCGAGCGTAGCGCCGAGAGGGCGCCCGCCGTGGCGGCCCGTCGTGGCCGGAGCCGCGGCGCGTCGTGGCCGGAGCCGCGGCCCGTCGTGGCGGCCTGTCGTGGCGGCCCGCCTGGTGGCCCGCCGGGCCCGGACCCGGGTCGGTACGCCGTCCGGGACAATGGGGCCATGGAGATTCTCTGGTTCCTGATCGCCATGGGCCTGCTGGCCGCGGTCGTCGTCCCGTACGTCCGACGTCGCCGTGGCGGAATTCGCCTGGTCGCGCCCGGTTCACCCGATGCCGCCGATCCGGCCGCGTACGGCTTCGCACGCCAGGAGGAGCTCGACGTCCGGCTGCCCGGCCCCGACCAGGATCTCCTCGACGTGCTCGATCTCGTTCAGCGCACTCAGGACTGGCGGGCCGCCTCGCAGCTGCTCGCCGGTACCGAGAAGGAGGGGGAGGTGCGCTGGCAGCGGGTGCAGGCGTTCGCCGGGGCGGCGTCGCTGGAGCTCCAGGAGCGGCCCCCGCACCAGGGAGGCGAGGGACACGAGGGACGGGTCGACCTGCGCAAGGGGCAGCACGACGGGCCGTACGAGGAGCCTCGGGCGGACGCGGCGGCCGGACGGCCGGCGGGCGGCGCCTGGCTGCGGGCGTGGCGGTCGGAGGCGCCCGAGGACGCGGGCTGCGCGGCGGTGTACGCGGAGTTCCTGGTCCAGCAGGCCTGGCGGTCCTCGTCCAGCGGTACGGACGAGTTCCGGATCATCCTGGAGGAGGCCCGTACGGTCTGCGGGGAAGCGGCGCTGGCGGCGCCGGGCGACCCCGTGCCGTACATCATCGAACTGGCCGTGGCCCGGGGACTCGGCTACTCCCACGAGCAGTTCGACCAGCTGTGGGCGAACGTGATCGACCGCGCGCCGGCGCACATGGGGGCGCATCTGGCCGCGTTGCACTACTGGTGCGAGAAGTGGCACGGCTCGCGCCAGGAGGCCGAGCGGTTCGCGACGGCGGCCGCGGCCCGCGCCCCACAGGGCTCGCTGCTGGCGGCGCTGCCCCTGTTCGCGCTGTTCGAGCACCTGCCCGAGGTCAATCTCGTGCGCGGCTTCTACGAGGGCGAGACGGTCACGAAGGCGGTGGAGGGCGCGCTCTACGCGGTGCACGCCGCGCGCCCGGACGACCCGATGCTCGCGCACGTACGGCACCTGCTGGTGCTGTTCCTGGTCCGGAGCGAGCGCTGGGCGGAGGCGATGAACCAGATCGTGCGGGTGGACGGCCATGTCGGGGCGCTGCCGTGGACGCACGACGGCGATCCGGCGGCGGAGTACGCGGTGTACCGCGCGCTGGCGGTGGCGGGGTACGAGGCGAACGGCGGGAGCCCGGCGACATTGCCGCAGTGACCCACGCCCCCGAGGCGGGGCGGGAGACCGAAGCCGGGAGCCTGGACGCCGGGCGCCCGGGACGCGGGGCGCCCTGGACACCGGGCACCCGGGACGGGCGTGGGAACGCGACGCGCCGGGACACGGACGTGGGGGCGCGACGAGCGGAAACGCGCCGGGCCGCCACGCGCCGAGCGGAATGTCCCGGCGCCCTCGCGCGTTGTCCGGACAGGCCCGAAAGCCGCCGAGGAGACGTCGAGGAGACCGCCCCCATGTTCCTGTCCCGCCGCACCCCCGAGCTCCCCACCCCCGAGCAGGCGCTCCGGGGCCGTCCCGAGCCGTCCTTCACCGTCCCCTCCCGCCACACGGTCCTCGGCAACCCCCTGCTCGGCCCGTACCCGGACGGCCTGGAGGTCGCGGACTTCGGCCTCGGCTGTTTCTGGGGCGCTGAGCGTACGTTCTGGCAGCGTGAGGGCGTGTGGACGACCCTGGTCGGCTACCAGGGCGGCAGCACGCCGAACCCGACCTACGAGGAGGTCTGCTCGGGCCTGACGGGTCACACGGAGGCGGTTCGCGTCGTCTTCGACCCGAAGACGGTTTCGTACGATGAGCTGCTGAAGCTGTTCTGGGAGTCCCACAACCCGACCCAGGGCTTCCGCCAGGGCAACGACGTGGGCACGCAGTACCGCTCGGCCGTCTACACCCACTCCCCCGCCCAGGCAGCGGCGGCCGAGGCCTCCCGCGCCGCGTACCAGCGGGTCCTCACGGGTTCCGGCTACGGCACGATCACGACGGAGATCCTGCCGGCGGACGGCCGCGCGTTCTACCCGGCGGAGGACTACCACCAGCAGTACTTGGACAAGAACCCGGCGGGCTACTGCGGCCTGGGCGGCACGGGCGTCTCCTGCCCGATCGGCGTGGCCCCGGCCGGGGAGTAGTCCGAGCCCTCCGCAGCGCCGGGGACGCCCCATTCGGGTGATCACCGCCCGAATCGGCGGACAATCGCCTAAGTCGTCGCCAGGCTCTCTTCGGTGAAGCACCGCTACAGCATCGAGATCGAACCCGAGGTCAGGGCTTGGTTGGCAGGCCTGCCACGCGAGCACTACCGCGTGGTGGAACGGCACGCCGATCGGCTCGCCGAGTCACCGACCACGCTCGGCGAACCATAGTCCAGGCACCTGAGCGGCCCCGTCAGGGAACTTCGCTTCCAGTTGGGATCCGATGCCGTCCGGCTCACCTACTGGCTGGCGTCCGGGCGACGTATCGTGTTCCTGACGGTCTTCAGGAAATCGCGGATGCGCGAAGAACGGCAGGTCCAGCGAGCGCTGTGGGCACAGAAGGAATGTGAAGGGTCACACCCGACTGCAACAGCCATGTACCACCGGACGTTCGAGGAGCAAGGATGAGCAGGGGATACCACTCTTCGTGGACCGTTCCCGAGGAACACCGGGCCGACGAGTCGTACATCGAGGCCGGCGCTGCCATCGCTCTGGGGCAGGCTGTCTACGACCGCCGCACGGCGTTGGGCATCGACCAGGCAGCACTCGCCGAACGGGCGGCCCTCTCCATGGAGGACATCGAGCGCATTGAGGGCGGCGGAATCGCTCCCACACTCCAGCTGATGCGCGCCCTGGCGCTGGCGCTGGACGCGAAGCTGGACGTATCCATCGACACGGAAGAAACGCAGCTGTCCTTCGTGCCGCGCGCCGCTTGACCTCCGCGCCTGGGAGGCCCGGCCCGTCTGGATACCGCTCGGAAGAGGCCGTGAAGGTGTCCTTCCGCCCGTGTCGGGCCACAGCGCTCGTGGCGTTCATGGCCGACCTGAAGACGTGGAGTCCCATGCCGGCGACTTGAACATGTGCACGTCCGCGTACCCGCCGGGAATGCCCAGGGTCCGTCCGGTCTCGACATAGCCGTGGCGCTGGTAGAAGCCAGGGGCCTGGAAGGTGAAGGAGGAAACGGCCACCCGGTCGCAGCCACGCCGCCGCGCCTCTGCTTCGGCGGTTCGAATGATCTTGCTGCCCCAGCCGTCCTCTCGGCTGTCCTCGCGCACCCACAGCAATTCGATGCCGCACGGGCCACCCCAGGTCCAGGCGGCCAACCCGCCGACCAGTTCACCGGCCTCATCGGTGACCTTGACCGAGAACGAGCCGCGATCGGCCGCACCGGTGGCGGACGTGTTGAAGGCGATCAGTTCTCGGTCAGCCGGTCGTTCAACTCGAGATCGCGTTCGCCGGTGGTCAGCTCGGAGCGGAACTGCCGTCAGTCGTCACGCCGCGGAGTATGTCAGTCCACGAACTGCCTCAGCACCCGATTGCTCGCGCCCTTGATCCACTGCCGTAACAGCCCCTCACCTCATTCGCTGAGCTCAGCCGTTGCGCCCCCGTACGCGCCCGACTTGACCCTCTCGCGCCACGACGCCGCCGACGCACCGGCGAACAGCAGGACACCCGCCTGCGGATTCTCGCTGTCCCGGAACGCGATGCGCCCGTCCGAAAGGAACGCGCCGCCGGGAGGGTCGGGTGGGGGACGGAGGTCAGCGCGCGCGTGGTGTGGGTGCCCGGCCCGGAGAGCTTGACGGCGGCGGGTGGTTGAACCGCCCGCGCCCGTCCCCGTTGATTTGATCACCTGCGGCGTCGAGTGTGTGCTGCCGACGGAAATGGGTTTGACGCCTGCCGGCGTCCGGCGGTCGGATGACGTGCCATGGACGCAGGGCAGATGCATCCCGGCACGCACCCCATCGACGACGACCTCGTACGGCGGCTGGTCGCCGGGCAGTTCCCGCAGTGGGCGGACCTGGCGATCGAGCGTTTTCCGTCCGGCGGCACGGTCAACGCCATGTACCGGCTGGGTGACGACATGGTCGTACGGCTGCCGCTGGTGCGGGGCGGGGCCGACGACGTGTCGTTGGAGCGGACGTGGCTGCCCCGGCTCGCGCGCCACCTCCCCACGCCCGTGCCCGAGGTGCTCGGGGACGGAAAGCCCGCCGAGGGGTACCCGTGGCCCTGGTCGGTGTACCGGTGGCTGGCGGGGGACAATCCCGAGGCGGGAGCCCTGAGCCGGCCGGTGCCGCTGGCCGGGGATCTGGCCCGGTTCGTGGCGGCCATGCGACGCGTCACCCTGCCGGGCGCGCCGCGGGCCCACCGCGGCGGGCCGGTCGCCTCGCTCGACGCGGACACCCGGGCGGCGATCGAGCAACTGCGAGGGATCCCGCAGGAGGGCATCGACTGCGACGGCGCCACCGCCGTATGGGAGGAGGCGCTGCGGGCCCCGGGCTGGGACGGGCCGCCGGTATGGCTGCACGGCGATCTCATGCCCGGCAACCTGCTGGTGAACGATGGCAGGCTGACCGCGGTCATCGACTTCGGATGCCTGGGGACGGGCGATCCGGCCTGCGATCTGTTCCCGGCGTGGAATCTGCTGCCGGCCGATGCGAGGGAAGTCTTCCGCGAGGCGCTGGGTGCGGACGACGCGACCTGGACCCGCGGCCGAGGACGGACGCTCTCGCAGGCGCTGGTCGCCCTTCCGTACTACCGGAACACGAACCCGGCGATGGCGCACAACGCCCGGCACGTGATCCGGGCGGTGCTGGCAGAGGGCTGAGACCGGACGTATCGAGTCTTTTGCGTCAGGCGTTGCGTCAAGGGCGTGGTCGGACCCGACAGGATCAGCGCGCCGCACCGCCCGGCCCAGGTCCATGCCCGGGCCCCGGCCCCGGCCCCGGCCCGAGGGACGGCTCGGCTCCGGCCGGCCCCGGTCCGGCCCCGGTCCGTCACCGGCCCGTCCCCGTGAGCCGCGCCCCGCGCCGGGCAGGGCCTAGGGCGTTTTCGAAAGTAGCGCCGTCCGCCCGCAGGGCGGGGCTCGCGGCGTCTACTTTCGAAACACGCCCTAGCCGTCCCGTCCCCACGGCCGCAGCTTCTCCGGGTTGCGGACCGCCCAGATCCGGGTGACGCGGCCGTCGACGACATCGAACGAGGCCACGGTCAGTACGGTGCCGGCCCGCCGGGCCACCAGACCCGGCGCACCGTTGACCGACCGTTCCAGGAGTTGGAGTCCCGGAGCCCTGTCGGCGATGGCGACCATGTACTGGGCGATGCGCGCGCCGCCCTCGATCGGGCGCAGGACGGTGCCGGCCATGCCGCCGCCGTCGGCGGTCATCACGGCGGCCGGGTCGAGGAGGTCGACGAGGGCCACGATGTCCCTGGCCTCCCACGCCTCTTTGACCTGCCGCACCGCGTCGGCCCGCCCGGCC
The DNA here is from genome assembly GCF_000719775.1 of Streptomyces sp. NRRL F-5135. GTDB lineage: Bacteria > Actinomycetota > Actinomycetes > Streptomycetales > Streptomycetaceae > Streptomyces > Streptomyces hebeiensis. The sequence goes on from NZ_JOHR01000011.1 coordinate 178,140, forward strand.
GCCGTCACCGGAGCCCGCGCGACGCGCACCCGCCGCCGGGCTGCGGCCGCGAGCTGCTTGCAGGCCGCCGGGGTCCGGTCGAGGATGCCGGCGATCTCGGCGTAGCGGTACCGGAAGACGTCGTGCAGGACGAACGCCACCCGCTCGGCCGGTGTCATCGACTCCAGGACGACGAGGAAGGCCATGGTCACCGATTCGTCCAGGACCACCTGGTCGGCGGGGTCGGTGGGGCCGGTGGCGTGGCCGTGGTCCCACTCGGCGTGGTCGGGCAGCGGATCGGGCAACCACGCGCCGACATAGCGTTCACGCCGGGCCCGTGCCGAACCGAGCACGTCCAGGCAGATGCGGCCGGTCACCGTCGTCAGCCAGGCGCCGGGGGACACGATCTCGTCCTGCCGGCTGCGCGGCAGCGCGTACCAACGCGCGTAGGCCTCCTGTACGGCGTCCTCGGACTCGGCGAGTGAACCGAGCAACCGATAGGCGACATTGATCAGTTGGCGCCGCTCGCCGGCCACCTCACCGGCTGTCCCGTCGGCGCCCGCCCCAGCCGTTCCAACCGCCCCAGCAGTTCGAGCCGCTTCAGCCGTTCCAGCGGCATCAACCGCCCCATCCGTCCCCATGCTCCCGACCGCGCCTCCTCGCCTTACCTTTCGCCGGCCCGCGTCGTCGGGGTTGGTGAGACCTTATCGATCCACTGCCCCCGGGCGGAAAAGAAATGGGGACCGTGACATGGCAACCCAGGCGACGGCACAGCGCCGCTTCTCGTATCTGCGGATCGCGATCACCCTGCAGACCCTGACCATCTTCCTCCAGGCGGTCTCCGCCGGGCTGCTGCTGACCTCGTCCTACGGAGAGGCCCTGCACAGCGCCGGAGCCCGCGTGATGTACGGGGCGTCGATGCTGTACGTGCTCGCGGCGGTGCTGGCGTGGAAGCCGGGCGGCGGCTCGCCCCGGCCCATCCGGCACGCGTCCGGCTTCCTCGCCCTCGCCTCGGTCCAGGTCGTGCTCGGCATCGCGCACATCCCGTCGCTCCATCTCCCCCTGGGCGTCCTGATGTTCGGACTGAGCGTGCTGGCGCTGGCGCGGCGCTGACGTCCGATAGGAGGTGTACGGGCATCAGGCGGGGCCCGGCCCCCAGATCAGGTGGAACCCTCCGACGGTTCGGGCCGCGTCAGGGGCCCCGGAGCCCGTGGCACGCCGACCGCGCGCTCTGCCCTCGGCGAATCTGCTCCCGGCCGAGATTTCCGACGCCGACGGCGGGGCGGGGCAAGGGTGGAGGGGACCGCGGCGACGGGCGCCGCGCCACTTCGGGAGGTCCGATGTCACCACTGTTCACCGGCCTGGGCTCCGCCCCGGTCCCTCGCGCCGCGGAGGGCGACACGCCCGCGACCCGGTTCGACGACCACCTCGCCGCGCAACTCCTCACGCAGCGGATCGTGCTGCTCGGCACGCAGGTGGACGACGTGTCGGCGAACCGGGTCTGCGCTCAGATGCTGCTCCTGTCCGCGGAGGACCCGCGGACCGACATCAGCCTGTACATCAACAGCCCCGGCGGCTCCGTGACCGCGGGGCTGGCCATCTACGACACGATGCGGCTGATCCCGAACGACGTGTCGACGCTGGCCATGGGGTTCGCCGCGAGCATGGGCCAGTTCCTGCTGACCGTCGGCACGGCGGGCAAGCGCTTCGCGCTGCCGAACGCGCGGATCATGATGCACCAGCCGTCCGCCGGCATCGGCGGCACCGCCGCCGACATCGCCATCCAGGCCGAGAACCTCGAGTTCACCAAGAAGGCCATCGAACGGATCACCGCCGAGCACACCGGCCAGACCGAGGAGACGATCTCGCGCGACGGCGACCGCGACCGGTGGTTCACGGCCGCACAGGCCAAGGCGTACGGGATGGTCGATCACGTGGTCGAGTCGCTGGAGGACGTGCGCCCGGCCGGGCGGCCGCGGAAGGTGGGGCTCTGACATGGGGCAGTACACGATCCCGACGGTCGTGGAGCGCACACCGCAGGGGGAACGGGCGTACGACATCTACAGCCGGCTGCTGTCCGAGCGGATCATCTTCCTGGGCACGGAGATCGACGACGGCGTGGCCAACGTCGTCATCGCCCAACTGCTCCACCTGGAGTCGTCGAGCCCCGAGCGCGAGATCGCGATCTACATCAACTCACCCGGCGGCTCGTACACCTCGCTCATGGCGATCTACGACACGATGACCTTCGTCCGGGCACCGATATCGACGTACTGCGTCGGGCAGGCGGCCTCAACCGCGGCGGTGCTGCTGGCGGGTGGCGATCCCGGGCGGCGGTTCGTCCTCGACCACGCCCGGGTGCTCCTGGGACAGCCGGCGAGCGGCGGCCGGCGGGGAACGGTGTCCGACCTCACGCTCGAGGCCAAGGAGATGATGCGGATCCGCTCCCAGGTGGAGGAGGTGCTGTCCCGGCACACGCACCACGACGTGGCGACGCTGCGCGAACACATGGACCGGGACCGCGTGTTCACGGCCCAGGAGGCCGTGGCGTACGGGCTGGCCGACGAGGTGCTCGGACGCCGGGCCGTCAGCGTCTGACGCCCGCCGCCACCGCTACCCATGCGTATGGGACGTCCTGACCACAGGCGCCGCCTTGCCGCGCGTACTGCCTGACGCGCGGTCTGGCGTATGCCCGACGCGCTGCCTGACGTCCTGCCTGACGTCCTGGCGGTACGGGCCCTCCCCACGCGGTACGACGCTCAGGCGGCGAGGCAGAGCCCGTCGTGCCGCGAGGTGGTCGCCCGGTGATTCCCGGCGCGTTCGGGGGACGGCTCGACGACGGACGTGGCCCTCGACGCGGGCGCCTCCGCCTCGGCCTCCGCCCCCGCCTCCGGGTGCCCCCGGTCCGGGCCGCCGGGACGCCGCCCGGCCGCCCCGCCCGGCGCGACGTCACCGCGGCCACGCCTCGCCCGTCCGGCCCGGGCCAACTCACCCTGTGCCAGGGAGAGCAGCTCGGCCAGCCCGAGCCCCAGGGCACGAGCGGCGGCCGCGAGGACCTCCGACGAGGCTTCCTTGCGACCGCGCTCCAGCTCGGAGAGGTACGGCATCGAGATCCGCGCCGCCTCGGCCACGTCCTTGAGCGTCCGCTCCTGAGCAAGCCGCTCACGGCGCAACACCCCACCCACGACATGCCGCCACAGAGGCTCCCGCCCCATCGGCTGCCGCACACCGGGCCGCCGCGCAGGGGGCTCGGGCGCCGAGGGAACCGGGCGCAACGGAATGACGCGGGCTTGCTTCGGCGCGTGGCTGCTCACCGCTCCAGAGTATGAGGCCCGCCCCCGGACCGGCCCCGAGCGGCGTTCCGCCCCCGGCGAAATCCATGGCCGGCGAGCGGTGGAACGGGCGGCCCCCGCACGTCCGCACCCTCATACGTCGGCTCCGCAACGCGTGGTCGGGGTGATCGAGCCGGTCCGGATGTCAGTGGCGGGTGTGATCATCCAGACATGACTGTCGCATCTGTGGACCGATCCTGGGACCGGATCGACGCGTGGCTGGCCGAGCACGCGCCGCGTACGTACGAGTCGCTCCGGCCGCCGGCCACGGCGGAGGCGGTCCGGGCCCTGGGGGACGAGTTGGGGCTGGAGCCGCCGGCCGACCTCGTCCGTTCTCTGCTGCGGCACGACGGTGTCACGCGGGAGAGCGCGGGCGCTTTCCTCATACCCTCCGGCGACGAGCTGCTCGGGGTCGACCGACTGCTCGAAACCGGCCGGATGCACAAGGAGTTGTGGGGTGAGGAAGGAAGCCAGGAGATTCCCGACGAGGACTACTGGCACCCGGAGTTCCTGATGTTCACGCGCCGGGTCACCGCGGACGGGCTGGTCCTCGACTGCCGGCGGGGCCCCCGTTTCGGCGCGGTCGGTCTGTTCTTCAACGGCGGAGGGACGACCTTCCGGCACTGGGCCTCGCTCGCGGTCCTCCTCCACGAACTCGCGAACAGCCTGGAGAGCGGGTCGCCGCTGGCTTGCGGAAAGGCGGACGAATACGTGCCCATCGCCTGGGACGGCGAGCTGATCTGGGAACCCCTGCCCGTCCCGCGGCCGGCTCTCCGTTCGTTGCTCGAACTCGGCGCGAGCGCCACGGCACCCGCGCCTCCCGACATCGATGATGATCGCGTCCGTCCCGTCCAGGAGGACGGCTGGGCAGGGGAATACGGCGAGTTCTGCCTCAGCTTCGTGCGAGGCGTGGACGAGCGGGAGGTGCTGAGCCGGTTCGGGGCACTCACCGACGCCGACGGACCGCGGACGCGTCCGCGCACCCGGGAACAGGCGTACGAGGACTCCCGGCGGTGGACCTCCGGCTTCCTGCCCGTGGTGCGCGCGGGCCGCTGCGGGGACTGGGCCTTCGGCATCGAGCAGGGGCACTGGGAAGGCAGCAGGAGCGAGGTGATGCGCCGCCTGTCCCGGGGCACGCAAGCGGTCTCGATCTTCTTCAGTGGGCACTTCACGGAGATGTCCTGGTACGAGGACGGGGAGTTGGTCACGGTCTACGACACGCGGCGCTCCTACCGGATGCCGGGCGAGGGCGACCCCTTCAGCCTGCTGCCGGGACTGCCCCCGCACAGCCGGCACGCGAGCCGGCGGCTGGCGGACGGCCGCGTTCTCCTCGGCAGGGGTGTCGCGCCGGGCAAGGCGGACGCGACCACGGGCCCGCGCGACATCTGCCGCAAGGTGTGCCGGGTGGTCGCCGACCACTTCGGGATCGACCTCCCACCGGAGTCGCTGAAAGGCCCGCTGACCAGCGCCACACTGCTTCCGGTGCTGCCGGCACCGCAGGTGAGACGGCTCCGGCCGACCGGCCTCGAGGACCGCATGGCCGCGGTGCCGGAACCAGGCCTGCGCACCGCGCTGGCCGCCCAGATGGCCGCCCTGGCCACCGAGACCGGTCTGGACGCGTATCCCGAGGTGGCGGACGTGCTGAACCGATTGCACCGCGAGCAAGAGCTCAGCGATGGGGACACCGGGGACGAATCACCTCTCGGTGTCCGTCTGCGCACCGTACTCGCGGACACCGCGGCCTGCCGCCACCACCCCGTTGACGAGAACCGTGAACGCCTGGTCAGCTACGAGGAGTACCGGGCCTGGGAGGACCGGGCCGCTGCCGCCACCGCACTTCTCGGCCTGCTTCGCCTGCCACCGCGCGATGCCGCCGCCGACATCCTGATACGGCGCCAGGATCCTTACTGGCGCGCGGAGTTCGCCACGCGGCTCAAGGCGGACCGGGGCTGAGCCGCGCACAGGCACGCGCAGACATCCAGGGGAGCCCTCGTACGGTACCGGGCCGACATGCGCCACAGTCTGCGCCGCTTCCTCCCCGACGCCGTCATGGGCGAGTACGTCACCGGCCGCGCCCTGCCCGACGGCGACTTCGCGCTCGGCCACGACGCGCTGCTCGCGGGCGACCTGGACCGGATCCGGCGGGTGCGCCCGGTACGGGCGGCCTGAGACGCCCGTCCGCCATGCTGTGGCACACGCCACACCCGTTCGAAAACCTCGCGCCGGGCCCCGGCGTCTTGCCGGTGTGGGACCACTCAGGAGAACACCGGCGGAACTCGACGAGGCGCGCCTCGTCCGGCTGATCGCCAAGGGCGACCGCGGCGCGTTCGAGGAGCTGTACCGGCGCACCGCGCCCTGGCTCGCCGTACGGCTGCGCCGGCGCTGCTCCGACGAGCAGATCGTGGCCGAGGTCATGCAGGAGACCTATCTGGCGGTGTGGCGCGCGGCGAGCGCGTTCGCGGGGTCCGCGGTGGGCGGTACGGCCGTCGGCTGGCTGTGGACGATCGCGGCGCGGCGGCTCGTCGACGCCTTCCGCCGCCGCGCGCACCAGGCACAGCTGCCCGGCGCCATCGCGGCGTCGTCCCCGGCCGGCACCGTGGCGCCCGCCGCCGAGGACGAGGTGCTCGCGGCCGGGATCGAGGGCGAGGTCGGTGACGCCCTGCGGCGGCTGGCGCCGGAACTGCGCGACGTGCTGCGGTCCATGGTGCTCGACGGACTGTCGGTACGGGAGACGTCCGTCCTGCTCGGCGTACCGGAGGGCACTGTCAAGACTCGCGCGCGGCGGGCACGGAGGGTGATGCGGGAGATGCTGTCATGAGCGCAGAGGACTGCACAGAAGATCCGAAGGGACAGGCAGGGCGTACGGGACAGGCGGGACGTGCGGCACGGGCAAGGCGTGTGGGACAGGCCGGGCGTACGGAACAGACAGGGCGTGCGGGAGACCGGCAACCTGCCGGAAGCACGCACGTACCCGGTCTCCCCGGGCCCACGGCTCCTCCCCGCCCGCACCACGTCTCCGAGTCGCTGATCAGCCGGTACGCACGCGGCGACTCCGACATCCACCCCGACGAGCTCTGGGCCGTCGAGGCCCACCTGGAAAGCTGCGCGCTCTGCCGTGCCCGGCTCGGCACCGCCGCCCGCATCACCGCGCCGACCGTGGACACGCTGGTCGAGGGCGTCTGGGCGGAACTGGCGGCCCGATTGCCGACGACACCGCCCGCGCGCCGACGCCGCCGCTGGGTGCCGGCCCTCTCGGCGTGGGCGTCGCCGGTGACGCTGCCGTGGCTGGGGATGACGGTCCTGGTCACACTGTTCGCCGTGGTCCTCGACCGGATGGACGCGTCCGCCGTCCCGCCCGTCCTCCTGGTGGCTCCCGTACTGCCCGTGCTGGGCGTCGCCACCGCCTGGGCCCGTGGTGTCGACCCGGCGTACGAACTCATCGCCGCGACCCCACGCGCCGGACTGGAACTCGTCCTCCGGCGCACGACCGCGATACTCGCCGTGGTGGGCTCCGCCCTGCTGCTCGCGGGGGCCGTCACCGGCACCACGGTGGGCCAGTGGCTCCTGCCCTGCCTGGCATTCACCACGGGCACGCTCGCGCTCGGCGGGCTGATCGGGATGACCAGGGCGGCGATCGCGCTGGTCGCGGCCTGGGCGGGTGTGATCGTCGCGCCGACCATGGCCGTCGGCGGAACACCGGTCGCCCTCCAAGCGGACGCCCTGCCGGTCTGGGGAGCCCTCGTAGCGTTCGGCGCACTGGTCGTGGTCCGGCGACGGACCGCGTACAGCCTCCTCGGCACCCACCGCTGAGGGGGCCGCGGAGGCTGTACCGTACGCGGCGGTGCCGTACGCCCGCACAGGCGCCCGTACACCCGGAACCGCCAACTCCCTCTCCTCGGAGCGGAGTTAACCCCGCCTTCATCCGTGCGACGCCTCGCGCACACCGAGTGGTCGGGGCGGGGATGAGTGGATGGCGCGGTCCTGACAACGCCCGACAGGGGAGGCCGTATGACCGGCTCCGGCCCGAGATCCGCCGCCACGGCAACCATCACCACAGCCACCACCGTTACCACCGCCGCCGTCGGTGCCGATCCCGGCATCCGCACCCACTCGGAAGCGCGTGCGCACCGGTTCCGGCCCCTCGCCCGCCGTCTGCTCGTGGGGGCGATCGCCCTCGGGAGCGTGGCGTTCGGGAGCGTCTTCCCCGCGGGCGGCGCCACAGCCGCCGCGTACGGCCCCACGCGCGGCACCGCACACGGCTCGTCGCAGGCCCCGGGCTGCTCCCCGCGCCCGGGCCCGGCGGTGGCGTCGGCCCGGTGCGCGCGGGCCGGTGACCTCCTCGATGTGACGTTGGACCAGCTGCGTCCCACCCAGCCCTCCGTCGGATTCGACCAGATCTACTACAAGCTCGGCCGTTACGGCAGCACCAAGGACGAGCAGGCCGGGAACGTCAACAAGCGGTTCGACGACTGGTGCGAGACCAACGGCCAGGAGGAGGCGGCGAGCGTCCCGCCCGGCGCCTCGCTCTCGGACCCCGCGAGCTTCCGCTGCACCGTCGCCGTGGGCGAGGAGACGGACGAGACCCGGGCGGCGATGAAGACGGTCGTCGTCGGCCCCGGTGGCGCGCTCTACCTCACCGACGGGCACCACACGCTGACCTCGTTCCTCGAAACGCCCGACGGCGGCCCCGGTCTGCACATCCGGCTGCTGGTGGCGGACAACCTCAGCGCGCTGACCCCCGACGCCTTCTGGCGGACCATGCGGGAGCGGAAGTGGGTCTGGCTGCGCGACGAGAACGACCGGCCCATCACCACGGACCAGCTCCCCCGTCGGCTCGGCCTCGCCCGGTTCCACGACGACCGCTACCGCGGTCTCGTCTACTTCACCCGCGACATCGGCTACCAGGCGCCGGACGACGCGGCGGAGTACCTGGAATTCCTGTGGGGCACTTGGCTGCGCGGGCGGGTGGACCTCAAGGCGTACGACCTGACCGACCACGCCTCGTACCTGTCGGCCGTCCGGGCCGCCTCCGAGGAGATGTCCGGTACGGACGGCGACACCGTCATCGCCGACGGCCGCACGGCCGACGAACTGGGGCGCATGGCCGAGTGGAACGCCGGCAAGAAGCCGACCGGCGGAGAGTTCGGCAAGCTGAGCGCGCCGCTCACCGACGCCAAGCCGGGCAAGCTCGCCTACGCCCTCGACTACCGGAACCGGGTCCCGGCGGTACGGCCTCCCCGCCCCGGCCGACCCCCGGCCCACGCGCGGCCCCCGGTCCACGCGCGGCCCCCGGCCCACGCGCGGCCCCCGGTCCACGCCGCGCCCCCGGCGCACGCCGTGCCCCGAGCGCACGCCTAGACCCACGTCCACCCGGCGTTCCCGGCCCACGCCCAGCCTCCGGCCCGCGCACCGCGCCCCGCGCCCCGCGCCCCGCGCCCCGCGATAACCATTGGCCGCGTGCGGGAACGCGCCGCTACCATCTGCCCCATGTTCGCGCACTACTACTTCCTGTGATTCCGGGCCTTCCCTTCAGGCCCTGACGGAATCAGCCCTGCCCGGCACCGGCCCCCGCCGTGACGCGGGCGCCTCGGCATGCCCGGGCGGCACATCACAGGAAGAAAGTCATGCGCGAACGCGCCCAATTGGCGTTGAAGGACGTTTCGAAGACGTACGGCGACCGGTCGGTCCTCGACCAGGTCGGCCTGACCGTACGGCCCGGCGAGAAGGCCGGTGTCATCGGGGAGAACGGCTCCGGCAAGTCCACCCTGCTCCGGCTGATCGCCGGGGCCGAGCGGCCGGACACCGGCGAGATCACCGTCGTCTTCCCCGGGGGCGTCGGCCACCTCGCCCAGACCCTCGACCTCGACCCCGCCCTGACGGTCCAGGACGCCGTCGACTCGGCCCTCGCCGACCTGCGCGAGCTGGAGCGCCGGATCGCGGCGGCCGAGGCGGCACTCGGTGACGCGGACGAGGCGGAACTCGCCGCGTACGGGGACCTGCTGACGGCGTACGAGGAACGCGGCGGCTACGAGGCGGACGCCCGGGTCGACGCCGCGCTCGACGCCCTCGGCCTCGCCCGCACCGGCCGCGACCGCCCGCTCGGCACGCTCTCGGGCGGCGAGCGGTCCCGGCTGGCGCTCGGCTGTGTGCTGGCCGCCGCGCCGGAACTGCTGCTGCTGGACGAGCCGACCAACCACCTCGACCTGCGGGCCACCACCTGGCTGGAGGACCAGCTCAGGGCGCACCGGGGCACGGTGGTCGCGGTCACCCACGACCGGGTGTTCCTGGAGCGGATCGCGACGACGATCCTGGAGGTCGACCGGGACACCCGAGCGGTCACCCGGTACGGCGACGGCTGGCACGGCTACCGTACGGCGAAGGCCGCCGCCCGCCGCCGCTGGGAACAGGACCACCTGGAGTACCTGGCCGAACTGGCCCGTACCGAGGAGCTTCTCGCAGCGGCCGGAAAGCGGCTCACGGCCACCGGAAAGGACCCCGGGCAAGGCTTCGGCAAGCACCGCCGCTCGCACGAGGCGAAGCTGTCGGGGCAGGTCAGGGCGGCCAGGCAGCGGCTGTGGCGGCTGCGCGCCGCGCCGGTGCCGCCTCCTCCGGAACCCCTCCGGTTCACGGCGCCGTTCACATCCGACGGCGACGGAGGCGGTGCGGGCGGAAGCGGTACGGGCGGCAACAGCGGGGACGGCGGAGACAGCGGGGACGGCAAGGGTGGCAGCCTGGTCGCCGAACTGACCGACATCGTGGTCGGCGACCGGCTGCGGCTGTCCGCCCTGCGACTGGCAGCCGGCGAACGGCTCCTGGTGACCGGCCCCAACGGCGCCGGCAAGAGCACGCTGCTCCGCGTCCTGGCCGGTGACCTGCTGCCCGACCGCGGTACGGTGCGCCGCACCGCCCGGGTCGGTTACCTGCCGCAGGAACTGCCCGCCGTGCCCTCTCCGCTCCCCCTGCTGCACGCCTTCGCGGCCGGACGCCCCGGCGTAACGGAGGAACACGGGGGACGCGGGGAACGCGGGGAACACGCGGGCTACGAGCAGTACGCCGACGAACTGCTGGCGCTCGGGCTGTTCCGCCCCGACGACCTGTCCGTGCCGGTGGCCGCGCTCTCGGCGGGCCAGCGCCGCAGGCTCGCTCTCGCCCGCCTGGTGACCCGCCCGGCCGGTCTGCTGGTCCTGGACGAGCCGACGAACCACGTGGCGCTGTCCCTGGTGGAGGAGTTGGAGGAGGCGCTGCGGGGGTACGAGGGGACGATCGTGGTGGTCTCCCACGACCGCCGTTTCCGGGACGGCTTCGCGGGGACACGGCTGGAGCTGCGGGAGGGGAAGGCGCTGCCTCCGGAGTGAGCCCCGGCCCTGTGCCCGACTCCGAACCGGCGTGCGGCGGCACCGCATAGTGTGGGCGCGGTGGAGATCTTCCAGTGGGTGCGAAAAGGGGTGCTGCTCCCGCGGGCCCAGGTGCCGGCGGCGGAGCGCACGGAGCGTACGGGGAGCAGCGCGGGGCTCCTGACGGATCGTACGGCGGACGGTCGCGAGCCGGCCGCCCGCCGGGCCTGGCGACGGCTGCCCCGCGTCCCCCGCGTCCCCCGCGTCCCCCTCCTCGTCACCGCGCTCTCCGTGCCGGCCTACGTCCTGTGGGCCACCGTGCTCGCCACCGGCGGGGGCGATCTGGCCGCGCAGTTCGCGTGGGCGTCCTTCGCGGACCGGCACCCGGGATCGGCGTACAACCTCGCCTGGTACGGCGGCACGCACACCGTCAACTACAGCGTCCTCGCTCCCCCGCTGATGGCGTTTCTGGGCGTGCGCGCCGTGTCGGTCGCGGCCGGGCTCGCCGGGACCTGGGTGCTGGCGCAGCTGTTCGTACGGGCGGGGGTGCGGCACCCGGTGTGGCCCGCGCTGCTCGGCGCGGCGGCCCTGTGGTGCAACGTCGCGTCGGGGCGGACGACGTTCGCGCTGGGCACGGCCCTCGGGCTGGTCGCGCTGGGCCGGCTGCGGCGCCCCGTCCAGGCGTGGTCGGCCGCCGCGCTGACCGCCCTGGCCAGTCCGGTGGCGGGGCTGTTCCTGGTCGTGGCGGGCGCGGCGTACCTGCTGGAGCGGCGGTGGGCGAGGGGCGCCGCGCTGATCGTGCCGCCGTTCGCCGTGGTCGCCACGGTCACCGTGCTCTTCCCCTTCCACGGCGAGCAGCCGATGGCGCCCGGCAAGCTCACGATGCCGCTCCTCGTCTGCGCGGCGGTGTGTCTCGCGGTGCCGCGCGGCTGGCGTACGGTGCGCTACGGCGCGGCCGTGTACGCGGTCGGGGTGGTCCTGACGTTCCTGGTCAGCTCGCCGATCGGGACGAACGTGGAGCGGCTGGTGGGGCTCGCGGGCCCGCCGGTGCTGCTCGCGGCGCTGCTGGCCCGTGTGCCGGGCCCTGTCGGAGAGGCGGTGACCGGGCCGGGCGGGCGCCGGTCCCCCGCCGGGCGGGCCGCGAACGACGGCGCGCCCCGGTTCCGTACCGCGCGGGCCGCTCTGCCGGGGCTGGTGCTGGCGGTCGCCGTCTGCGTCAATACGGGCTGGCTGGTCGACAAGACCGAGGACGACCTCGCCGTTTCCAACACCGTGCCCTCGTGGGCCGCGCGCACCGACGGTCTGCTGGCCGCCCTGGAGCGGTTCGGCGCCGACCGGACCCGGGTGGAGGCCGTTCCGGCCCGCAACCACCGCGAGGCCGACGTCCTCGCCCCGCACATCACCATGGCGCGCGGCTGGAACCGGCAGCTCGACGTCGAACGCGGCCGGCTGTTCTACGACGGCACGCTGACGCCGGCCACGTACCGCGCCTGGCTGGACCGCTTCGCGGTGGGGCTGGTCGTCCTGCACCACGGGCGGCCGGACGGGCCGGCCGAGGCGGAGGCCGCGCTGGTACGGAGCGAACCGGAGTGGCTGGAGCGGCTCTGGCAGGACGAGGACTGGACCGTCTACCGCGTCCGCGACGCGGTACCGCTGGTGTCGGCGCCCGGCACCGTCGTCAGAACCGGCGCGGCGGACCTGGTCGTGCGGATGCCGGCCGCCGGGTCGGTGACGGTACGTGTGGCGTACTCCCCCTGGCTCACGGCCCCGGGCGCGTGCGTGGGCCGCGCGGCGGACGGCTGGACCCGGCTGACGGTCCGGACGGCGGGCGAGTACCGCCTGGGCTCGGGGTACGCCGACCGCCTCCGTGACGGCTTCGGAGGCGGCGCGGGCTGCGGCTGACCGGCCCTGGGGCCCGTACCCGTGCCCGTCGTCCCCGTACCCGTACCGGCGCCCCGGGCATCCGTCCCTGGCCGCCCTGCCGGCACCGCCCTCCCGGTACGCGACGGGAACGCGGACCGCATGCGAACGGCGGCGGCACCGTGGGGTGCCGCCGCCGTCGAGGTGTCAGGAGGGGAGGGAAGGCTACGAGGCCGGATCAGGCCGCCGAACCTGCCTGCCAGTCGGCCCAGTTCAGGTTCCAGCCGTTGAGGCCGTTGTCGGGCTTGATGGTCTTGTCGTCGGAGTTCTTGACGATGACGACGTCACCGACCATGGAGTTGTTGAAGAACCACGCGCCGGGGGTGTTGGGGTCGTTCGCGCCCTTCGTGTCCGACAGGCCCACACAGCCGTGGCTGGTGTTGACCTTGCCGAAGATGGACTTGGCGCCCCAGTAGTTGCCGTGGATGAACGTGCCCGACGTGGACAGCCGCATCGCGTGCGGGACGTCCTTGATGTCGTACTCGCCCTTGCCGTCGTCGTCCGTGAAGCCGACCGTGGCACCGTTCATCCGGGTCTCCTTGAACTTCTCGGAGATCACCATCTGACCGTTGTAGGTCGTGTTCTCGGGCGAACCGGCGGAGATCGGGATGGTCTTGATCGTCTTGCCGTCCTGGGTGACGGTCATCATCTTGCTCTTGGCGTCGACCGTGCTGACCTGGTTGCGGCCGATCTTGAACGTGACCGTCTTCTGCTGGACGCCGGTGACGCCCGGGGCGCCCTCGACCCCGTCCAGGTTCAGCTTGAGGGTGACCGTGGAGCCGCCCTTCCAGTACTCCTCCGGGCGGAAGTCGAGGCGCTGCTGGCTGAACCAGTGGCCCACGACCTCCTGGCCGCTGCTCGACGTGACCTCGATCCCGTCCTGCACGGCCTTCTTGTCGGTGATCGCCTTGTCGAAGTTGATCGAGACCGGCATGCCGACACCGACCGTGGAGCCGTCCTCGGGCGTGAAGTTCCCGATGAAGCTGTTGTCGGGCGAGACGGTGGTGAAGGAGGAGTTCTCGTGGGCCTCACGGCCCTTGGCGTCCTTGGCCGTTGCGACGATCTTGTAGCCGGTGGAGCGTTCGAGCTGGCCGTCCGGCTTCCAGCTCTTCGAGTCGCCGGACAGGGTGCCCTTGACATCGGTGCCGTCCGCGGTGGTCATGGTCACGTTCGTCAGCGTGCCCTTGCTGACCGTGACCTTGGCGTCGTTGTTGATGCCCGCGTTCGTCGCACCGTTCTTGGGCGAGATGGCTATCTGGGCCTCGGACGTCTCCTTGGCGGCCGCTTCGTCCACCTGGGCCTGCGACGAGGAGTTCTTCGAGTCGTCGGCGTTCTTGTCGCCGCCCTCGTCACTGCAGGCTGAAAGGACCAGAACGCCGCCGAGCAGTGCGGACGCGGCCATCAGACCTTTGCGCCGCTTGCTGTCCGTCATCACACGCTTCTCCATCATCGCCGCTTACCCTGCCGATAATCGTTAAGAACGCCTGTTCCGGTTCGTCCGGTTCCACTCCGGCGGGAGGTGTGGTGGACACCACTCGCCGACGGGAATGCGCCAGGCTCGGCCCGCCTGTCGCGACCGTCCGGGCCTACCAGAGTGTCACGTCCGCGCACCACCCCCGAACAGCCGTCGCCACCATGGACATCTTCACGCCAGGACATATCGCCCCATAGACCTCCATCTCCCCTGCCTTCCGTGACGGGGACCGGAAGGTTCCGGAGCACCGCGACTTTCCCCTGACCCGCCGCTTTCACTAGCATCGGCGCTCGGCCCAATTCAGCACCGTCACAAGGGCCGTCACACAAGGCCGCCACAAGGGGGATCGATCACGTGTCCGTCGCACGCCGACCGCTGCTGACGGCCACCGCGGCCGGAACCCTGCTCTGCGCCCTGTGGTTCGTTCCGTCCGCGAACGCCACCGGCGAGACGGGCGCGACGAGCGGGACGGGCGGAGCCGGGGCGGCCGGTGCGGAGGTCACCGGTGACGACGCGGCGGACACCGGCGGGGAGTCGGGCGACGCCCCGCCGCCGGTGCTCGCGGACACGGGGGCCGTGGACACCACGCCGTACCTGTTCGGCGGGACCGCCTTCCTGCTCGTCGGCGCGGGGTTCGTGACGTACTCCGTCCACCGGGGAGCCCGGACCCCGCTCTGACGCGTCTTCGGCGTCCGGCGACTTCGGCCCGCGTGACGTCCCTGGCGCCTTTTTAGGGTCTTTTTGACGTCTCTTGCCTGCCCCTTGACGTCTCTTGCCTGCCCCTTGACGTCCGTCGACACCGATGTGACGTCCATCGACACGATCGACGCCAGGTCCGTCCGGCCCGCCCACCTGTCCGCCGCCCCGTCGCACCCGCCGCCCCGTCGCACTCGTCGTCCTTACGCCAGCGGCCCGGTCACCGGCTCCACCGCCGCGACGAGGGCTCCCTCCCGTACGAACGCGTCCGCCGCCGCCAGGTCGGGGGCGAGGAAGCGGTCCGGCCCCGGCCCCTGGACGCCGGCGGCGCGCAGCGCGGCGATGGCGGCGCGGGACGCGGGCGCGGGCGTCAGGCCGTGGCGCAGTTCGATCGCGCGGGTGGCCGCGTAGAGCTCGACGGCGACGATCCGGGTCAGGTTGTCGACGGCGGTACGGAGCTTGCGCGCCGCGGACCAGCCCATCGAGACGTGGTCCTCCTGCATCGCGGAGGACGGGATGGAGTCGACCGAGGCGGGCACCGCGAGCCGCTTCATCTCACTGACCAGGGCGGCCTGGGTGTACTGGGCGATCATCAGGCCGGAGTCCACCCCGGGGTCCTCGGCGAGGAAGGCGGGCAGGCCGTGCGAGCGGTTGCGGTCCAGGAGCCGGTCGGTACGCCGCTCCGCGATGGAGCCGAGGTCGGCGGCGGCGATGGCCAGGAAGTCCAGGACGTAGCCGACGGGCGCGCCGTGGAAGTTCCCGTTGGACTCGACCCGTCCGTCGGGCAGGACGACCGGGTTGTCGACGGCCGACGCCAGTTCGCGGCCGGCGACCACGGAGGCGTACGCGAGCGTGTCCCGGCCGGCTCCGGCGACCTGCGGGGCGCAGCGCACGGAGTAGGCGTCCTGGACGCGGGGCGCCTCCTCCTGCTGGAAGTGGCCGGTCAGCTCGGATCCGGCGAGCACCCGCAGCATGTTGGCGGCGCTGGCACCCTGGCCGGGGTGCGGGCGGATGGCGTGCAGTTCGGGGGCCAGCACCCGGTCGGTGCCGAGGAGCGCTTCCAGGGTCAGGGCGGCGGTGATGTCGGCCGAGGTGTACAGGCGGCCCAGGTCGGCGATGGCCAGCACCAGCATGCCGAGCATGCCGTCGGTGCCGTTGAGCAGGGCGAGCCCTTCCTTCTCCCGGAGCCGGACGGGCTCGATGCCGTGCTCGGCGAGGAGTTCGGCGACGGGGCGCACCGTACCGTCCGGCCCTTCCGCGTCGCCCTCGCCCATGAGGGCCAGTGCGCAGTGCGAGAGCGGCGCGAGGTCGCCGGAGCAGCCGAGGGAGCCGAATTCGTGGACGACCGGGGTGATCCCCGCGTTGAGCAGTCCGGCCATGGCCCGTGCCACCTCGGGGCGTACGCCGGTGCGTCCCGAGGCCAGGGTCTTCAGCCGCAGGAACATCAGCGCGCGGACGACCTCGGTCTCGACGCGCGGGCCCATGCCGGCGGCGTGCGACCGGACGATGTTGCGCTGGAGGCGTGCGCGCAGGTCCTGCCCGATGTGCCGGGTGGCGAGGGCGCCGAACCCGGTGGAGACCCCGTACACCGGCTCGGGTTCGGCGGCGAGCGCGTCCACGATCTCGCGCGCGGCGGCGAGCGCGTCGAGGGCTTCCCCGGAGAGTTCCACGCGGGCCCGGCGCCGGGCCACGGCGACGACGTCCTCGGCGGTGACCCCGGACGTCCCCACCACGACTGTGTGCATATCCATATTCAGGAGCCTACGGATTGAATCCGGGGGTGTCACTACGGCTGCGCGGGGCCCCGGAACGGCTGTGGCGGCCCCCGGAAGCCGGGCGCGAGGCGCCGGGGAGCGCGTCAACGGGTGTCCGAGCCAGCCCGTACTCTGCTGGGGCTACGACGCTACGACGCGCGGCGGACCGGATCGGCGCGCGAGGACCGGGAGGACGCACACCCCATGGAAGACCTGGATCCCGCGGACCCGTCCGTTGTGGGCGGTTACCCGCTGCTCGCCCGGCTCGGCGGTGGCGGGATGGGGCAGGTGTACCTGTCGCGCACGGCCTCGGGCCGGCCGCTGGCGGTGAAGACGATCCGCGCCGAACTCGGTGACGAGCCGGGGTTCGAGGAGCGGTTCGTCCGGGAGATACGCAACAGCGACCGGGTGCGGTCGCCCTGGACCGCGACGGTCGTGGACTACAGCCCGGCCGGCGCGCGCCCGCAGTGGCTGGCGACCGAGTACGTGCCCGCGCCGTCGCTGGGCGAGTGGCTCGAGCGGTACGGACCGCTGCCGGAGCCGGCCCTGCTGTCGCTGGCCGCCGAACTGACCGGCGCGCTGCGGGCGGTGCACGGCGCGGACATGGTCCACCGGGACGTCAAGCCCAGCAACGTGCTGCTGGCGCGCGAGCGGCCCCGGCTGATCGACTTCGGTGTCGCGCGCGCCGCCGACGATCCCCGGCACACACGGACGGGCGGCGTGATCGGCTCGCCCGGCTATCTCGCGCCGGAGCAGGCCGTCGGCACGGACGTGGGGGCACCCGCCGACGTGTTCTCGCTGGCGGCCGTGGTGGCCTGCGCGGCCACCGGGCGCGGCCCCTTCTCCCCCACGGGCACGGGCGGCTCGGCCGCGCCCGCGCTGCTCTACCGGATCGTGCACGAGGAGCCCGACCTCGCGGGCGTACCGGAGAAGCTCCTGCCCATCCTGCGGGACTGCCTGGCCAAGGACCCGGCCGCCCGGCCCACGGCCGACCAGCTCGGCGAGCGCCTGGAGCGGGTGGGCGCCGTGCCCGGCCGGTGGTCCGAGGTGTGTCCCCCGGCGCTGGAGGGGGAGGCGGAGGCGCGGGAAGAGCCGGTGCGCGCCTTCGTGGAGACCCCGACGCGGGTCGAGGTCGCGGAAACCCCGACCCGGGTCGACGTGGCGGAGATCCCGACGCGGGTCGAGCCGACGGACATGGCCGCGACGATGGTCGCGACGCCCCCGGCCCGGACGGCGGGCGGGATGCCGGCCGGGGCGGTGCCCGGCGGTGCGGTACCGGCGGGTGCGGTACCGGTCGGTGCGGTACCGGTCGGTGCGGTACCGGGTGAGGCGCCGGCGGATACGGAGCCGGTCCGGCGCAGACGATGGATATGGCCTGTGTTAGCGCTGGCCGTTGTCATGGCGATCATGGCGACGACAGCCGTTCTGCTCATCGCCCGGGACCGCTCGGACGACCGCGCGGACGACCGGCCGAAGAAGCCCCGGGCCACGTCCTCGTCCGCGGCGAAGGTCCCGGCCAAGGTGGACGGCCCGGCCGACGAGGACGAGCGGACCGACCCGTCCGACGCCCCCGCACCGCCCGGCGCAGGGGCTCCCCAGGAACCGGCCGGACCCCCGGAGGTCCTGGTCGTCCAGGCGCCGCGTGAACTGACCGCGGGCACGTTCCTGGAGTCCGCCCGGGCGAAGCTGATCATGCAGGTGGACGGCAACCTGGTGGTCCACGACGAGAACGGCACCGTCCGCTGGGCCTCGATGGCCATGGGCGAGGGCAACCGCGCCCTCTTCCAGCCGGACGGCAACCTGGTCGTCTACAACGCCGAGAACAGCCCGGTCTGGGCCTCGAACACGGCGGGCAACGACGGCGCGAACCTGATCCTCCAGGCGAACGGCGACGTGGTGGTCGGCCGGGAGAACGAACCACCGCTGTGGGCGGCGGGTACGGGGCACTGACCACCGGCGGGCACCGACCACCGGCGCACACCGAGCGCCGACGGGCACCGGCCGTCGGCGGGCACCGGCCGCCGGTGGCGGCCGGCTCCCGCCGCTCCCCGGAGACCCCGGCCCCGCCCTCGTAAAGCCTCGTCACCGCCCTCCCCGAAGCCGCGTATCTCCATATCCCGGCGCCGGAGCACGGCCGCCGCCTACGCTGGCAGGTGGGGACGCGAGACGTGAGCCAGGGCACATCTGCCGTATCGTTGAGGCGGTCCACGACAGATCGGCAGGGCAGTGCGCAGGGAACGGGCAGGAGGCGGCTGGTGACCGTCGACGATTCGAATTCCGGAGAGGACACCCCGCCGCCGTCGGACTCCGCCGGATATCCGACCCCGCACCACGACGTCGACCACACGGCCGCGCCGACGGACGATCCCCTCGCCATCCGGCTCGAACAGCTGATCCTGGGCGCGGAACGGCGCTACACCCCCTTCCAGGCCGCCCGGACCGCCGGGGTCTCGATGGATCTCGCCTCCCGGTTCTGGCGGGCCATGGGCTTCGCGGACATCGGGCAGGCCAGCGCGCTGACCGAGGCCGACGTCCTGGCGCTGCGGCGGCTGGCGGGTCTGGTGGAGGCGGGGCTGCTCAGCGAGCCGATGGCCATCCAGGTCGCCCGGTCGACGGGGCAGACGACCGCCCGGCTGGCGGAGTGGCAGATCGACTCGTTCCTGGAAGGGCTCACCGAGCCCCCCGAGCCGGGGATGACCCGCACCGAGGTCACCTACCCCCTCGTCGAGCTGCTGCTGCCGGAACTGGAGGAGTTCCTCGTCTACGTCTGGCGGCGCCAGCTCGCCGCCGCGACCGGCCGGGTGGTCCAGGCGGCCGACGACGAGGA
This sequence comes from Streptomyces sp. NRRL F-5135, assembly GCF_000719775.1. Taxonomy (GTDB): domain Bacteria; phylum Actinomycetota; class Actinomycetes; order Streptomycetales; family Streptomycetaceae; genus Streptomyces; species Streptomyces hebeiensis. The sequence continues at coordinate 197,456 of NZ_JOHR01000011.1, forward strand.
GATGGTGGACCGTCGGCTGGCGGTCGGGTTCGCGGATCTCGTCGGGTTCACGCGACTGACCCGCAGGCTGGAGGAAGAGGAGCTCGGCGAGCTGGTCGAGGCGTTCGAGACGACCTCCGCCGACCTGGTCGCCGCGCACGGCGGCCGACTGGTCAAGACGCTGGGCGACGAGGTGCTGTACGCGGTGGACGACGCGGGCACGGCCGCCGAGATCGCGCTGCGGCTGATCGAGACGCTCAAGCACGACGCGACGATGCCGGCGCTGCGCGTGGGCATCGCCTTCGGGACGGTCACCACCCGGATGGGCGATGTCTTCGGCACCACGGTGAACCTGGCGAGCCGGCTCACCTCGATAGCGCCGAAGGACACGGTCCTGGTCGACGGCGCGTTCGCGGAGGAACTGATCCGCACGGGCGACGCGCCCGCCTCCGAGACGGAGGCGGCGGAGGCGGCGGCGAAGGCCGAGAAGGAGGGCGAGACCGCGCCGGAGTACCGCTTCGGGCTCCGCCCGATGTGGCAGCGGCCGGTGCGCGGGCTCGGCGTGGTCGAGCCATGGCTCCTGGGCCGACGCGAGTCCTAGCCAGTACCTCTCCCGGCGAGGTTCGCCCCGTCGCGGCACCAGGCCGCGTCGTTCGGATCACCGCGCGTCGCACCGGCTGTGTCACCTCGCCGCACAGTCGGCGGAAGCAACCCTTCCTGGGCGTGCGGCGGTCTTACCAGGCGTCGTGCTCAGAGGATCGGCCTCTGTCGACTCGTACTGGTAGACCGACGGGAAGGGCGTACTCCATGGTGCTGGATCCCAACTTCTGCCTGGATGTTCCGGAGGGTTTCGACGACTCGGACGCTGAGACCGGGGTGCATCCCATCGCCAGGAAGCTGTTCCTCGCCACAACCGCCGCGGAAGTCTTCAAGAAAGCCCATGAGTGGGTGCGGGAACAAAAAATCCGCGTGGCAGACGTGTCGTGGGATTTCTTCCACGACGAGGACGAGCCCTACTGTCTGAGCGTCTATTTCACGTTCGAGCTGGATCCCGAAGACGCTTGACCACTGACCACGACTGTGCGGTTTCGTTTCGATCAACGATCTGACGATCCGAACGAACCCGGCCGGCGGCCCTCCCGGCGCTAGGCTCTCCTCCCGGTGCAACACGTGAACCGTCGTTAACGCAACCGGGAGACGCCGTGACTGGGACCGAGCACGTGACTGGGACCGAGCAGGGGCACGAGGACGGGCACAGGACCGGGCACGAGGCCGGGGCCGGCCCGGGGCCCGGGGCCGAGCAGCGGTTCGGCGAGTTCGTCGCCGTGCGGCGGCACGGGCGCGGGCACGTCGCGGAACTGGTCCTGGACCGGCCCGGGGCCATGAACGCCGTCTCGACCGAGATGGCCCGGTGTCTCACCGCCGCGTGCGACGCGCTGGCCGCCGACCGGACCGTACGGGTCACGGTCCTGACCTCGACGCACGCGCGCGCCTTCTGCGTCGGCGCGGACCTCAAGGAGCGCAACGCGCTGACGGACGCCGAACTGGTACGGCAGCGGCCGACCGCCCGCGCCGCGTACACCGGCGTCCTGGAGCTGCCCATGCCGACCGTCGCCGCCGTGCACGGCTTCGCCCTGGGCGGCGGCTTCGAGCTGGCGCTGGCCTGCGACCTGATCGTCGCGGACGGGACGGCGGTCGTCGGGCTGCCCGAGGTGTCGGTCGGGGTGATCCCCGGGGGCGGCGGTACGCAGTTGCTGCCCCGGCGGGTCGGCGCGGCGCGGGCCGCGGAGCTGGTGTTCACGGCCCGGCGGGTGGCGGCGGCGGAGGCGGCCGGGCTGGGGCTGGTCGACCGGCTGGTGGACGAGGGGGCGGACCGGGACGAGGCCCTCGCCCTGGCGGACCGTATCGCCGCGAACTCCCCCGTCGGCCTGCGCGCCGCCAAACGCGCCCTGCGGCTCGGGCACGGGCTCGACCTGCGGGCGGGCCTGGAGGTGGAGGACGCCGCGTGGCGGACGGTGGCGTTCTCCGGGGATCGGGCGGAGGGCGTGGCGGCGTTCAACGAGAAGCGCACGCCGGAGTGGCCCGGCGCCTGAACCGGGGGGCCAGGCGCCCGGGCCGCGTCGGTCCGCCGTCAGTCGGTGCCGCTTGGGGCATCGTCGGATGCGACCCGGACGAGGACCTTGCCGCGGCTGTCGCCCCGGAAGATGCGGGCGAGCGCCTCCGGCGCGTGCTCCAGCCCGTCCAGGACGACCCGCTCGTGCCGCAGTCGGCCGTCGCCGAGCCGGACGGCCAGTTCCCCGGTGATCTCGTCGAAGCGGTCGACATGGTCGGCGACCTGGAAACCGCGCGCGGTGGCACGCTGCTCGACCAGCTCCACCAGGTTCCGGATGCCGTGGCGCTGGGCGGGGTCGGCGCTGTAGTCGGCGATCATGCCGCACATCGCGAGCCGCGCTCCGGTGTTGATCCTGCTGAGCACATGGTCCAGTATCTCCCCGCCGGCGTTCTCGACGTCCGCGTCGATGCCGTCGGGGGTGGCCTCGTCGAGCCGGTCGCGCCAGTGCGGGTCGCGTCGGTCGACGCAGGCGTCGAAGCCCAGTTCCTCGACGGCGTAACGGCACTTGTCCGGCCCTCCGGCCAGCCCGACCACCCGCGCGCCGCGTTCCTTCGCGAGCTGGCCGGCGATCGACCCCACCGCGCCGGCGGCCGCGGAGACCACGACCGTACGGCCCGGCCGCGGGTCGGCGATCTCGACCGCGAGCCAGGCGGTGATGCCGGTCAGGCCCAGTACACCCAGCAGGTCCTCGAGCGATGCGGGCAGAGGCTCGGGCAGCACGGTGAACGGCATCTCGAGCTCGGCGTCATCGGCTACCTGATAGTCCTGCCAGCCGGTGAACCCCAGCACGTGCGTGCCGACCGGCAGATCGGTGCGCCGTGAGGCGACCACCCGGCCGATCCCCACTCCGCGCATCACCGCGCCCTCCCGCACCGGAGGCAGGTCGCTGCGGATGTCGCTCATGAAGATCCGGCTCGACGGGTCCACGGAGAGCATCAGCGTCCGGACCAGGGCCTGGCCGTCCTCCAGTTCGGGTACCTCCGTCGTCACCAGCTCCAGGCCGGGCTCCTCGGTGAGCCCCGTGGGGCGCTTGCTCAGCCTGAACGCTCGGTTCCTCTCGGCGGCGGGCATCCGCGTCTCCTCGTTCACTGTCGGGTCCGGGCGCGGCGAAGCCGCCCGGACCGGCACCTGCGGCCCGCACGCGCCGACCGCGGCGTCCCGCTCCGGGCCGCCACCGCCAACGTATGCGGGCCCGGCCAGCGCCACCGTGTACGCGCACGCCGCGGGGCGGTACGAGCGGGCCGTCCCGGCTGCCGGACCCGCTCAGGCCCGCTCGGAGGGTTCGGCCAGTGACGCCTCGCGCGTGCGCGCGCCCTTGTCGCGGTACTCCTGCGGGGACATCCCGTGCACGGCACGGAACCGCCGGTTCAGATGACTGCTGTCGACGAAGCCCCACCGCCGCGCCAGCGCCGCGACCGTCGCGTCCCCGGTCAGCAGTTCCTCGCGCACCCGGGCGATCCGCTTGGCGCGCAGCACCCCCGTGAACGTGTCACCGGCATCGTGGAACAGCCGCGTGAGGGTGCGCACCGAGATGCTGTTCGCCGCCGCCACCTGTTCGGCTGACAGGTCCCTGCGGCCAAGGTGGCTCTCCAGGTAGCGTTCCACCGCCACCCGCCGGGCGGGTGGGGACGCCGACTGAAGCGCACCCCAGCCGAGCTCGAGCAGGGCGTTGCGCGCCGCGACCACGGCCGCGCCCGACAGCCGGGGAAGCGATGCGCCGAGGGAGTCCAGATAGCTCCGTAGCAGTTGCGTCTCGGGCACCGGGCCGCGCGCCGGCTCACCCCCGCCCATCCAGCACCCCGCGTCCTCGAGGAGACGGCGTCGCACCATGACACTGCGCGCGACGACGGGCTCGCGCGCCGTCACCCGCGCCGGACGGCGGCTCTCCCAGAAGAGGGCGTCGCCCGGGCGCAGCAGCCAGTCGTGACCGTCCTGACGGAAGACCGCGCTTCCCGCGCCCATCACGGAGACGATCAGGTAGTCGTCTCCCGTCTCCGCGATCTGACGGGCGCCGCGTACACCACTGAACGGGCCGGACTCCCAGTCCACCAGGGCGATGTCATCGATCCAACGACGCCGGACCACCGCTCGGCCCCGGTCCGGGTCCGACGGCGGGGACGGGGACGGCGGTGATGGCGGGGACGGCGACGGAAAGCGCAGCGACCACGGCAGATCGGTCACGGCACTCAGGAGATGCTCCCAATCGGCGGCCTCGGACGGTCGTACGAAGCCGTCACCCCATGGCCGGGTGTCTGTTTCCTCGGGCATCGACGCAGCTTAGGCAACGAGCAGGCATCGAGATATCGTGGTGTGTCGGAGTGTCTGGCGAGGGAGGCGGCTCATGGCCGTGACGGCGGGACCAGGGTCGGGGGCGGATCTGATCGAGGTGTTCAAGGCTCTCGGCAACCCTGCCCGTTTGCAGATCATGCGGTGGCTGAAGGATCCCGACACGCACTTCCGCGAGTACGAGCCGATCGCGGACCGCCAGTCGGTCGGTGTGTGTGTCACCCACATTCAGGCGAAGTCGGGGCTCGCACAGTCGACCGTCTCCAGCTACATGAGCACGCTGGAGCGGGCGGGACTCGTGCGTCCCACCCGGGTGGGCAAGTGGACTCACTTCCGGCGCGATGAAGAGCGGCTGGAGCAGGTGGCACGGGCGATCAGCACCACCATCTGATTGACACATCGCAATATGTCGATATGATTTCCTCATGTCGACCTCTGAGGCTGCCCCGACCGCCCTGTTCGTTCACGCCCACCCCGAGCCCCGCTCGTTCAGCACCGCCCAGATGGCCACCGCGGCTCAGACCCTGCGCGACGCCGGCTACCGCGTCGACGTCCTCGACCTCTATGCCGATGCCTGGGCCCCGGCACTCTCCCGTGAGGAATTCGCGCCGGCGGACGGCCCGTTCAAGCCGCAAGCCGAGCAGATGCGCGCGGTCGAGGACGGGACGCTCGACGCGGCCGTCAAGGCCCATCTCGACCGATTGCTCGCCGCTGACCTGCTCGTGCTGTCGTTCCCGATGTGGTGGTTCTCGCTGCCGGCCATCCTCAAGGGGTGGGTGGACCGGGTCTTCGTGATGGGCGGGGTCTTCGGCGGGGACTTCGGACTCTTCGGCGACGCGGCGCTCGCCGGGAAGCGAGCGATGCTGCTGCTCACGACCGGCGGCCCCAGTGAGTCGTTCCTGCCCGGCGGTGCCTTCGGACCGATGGACGACTTCCTGTTTCACATCCACCGCGGCATGCTCGAGTTCGTCGGCTACCAGGTCCTCGACCCCGTGGTCACCTATGGGCCGGCACGCATGACCGACCAGGAAAGGGCAGCGGCGCTGGAGGCGGTCAGAGAGTCGGTCGCTCTCGTCGCGGCAGATTCGAAGCTCAGCGTGCGCTGAGTGGCGCCGTGCGCCCGAAGGGCGGGTTCGGCGGCGTCCGGCGCGTGCGATCGCGAGACGGAGGATCGGCGTCGCCGACGGACCGGACGCACTCGGGCGACTCCGACAACGCGGCAGGGGACCCCTCTCAGCGGCAGCCGGGGGACGCGTGCCACGCCTCGCCGAGCGGGCGGGACCTCTCAAACACGCCCTAGGCTGGGGTGATGGCAGTGGATCGGCGACTGCGCGCCGTGGTGGCCCTGTCGCAGGCGATGGCGTCGGCCGTCACACCCCAGGACGTCTGGCGGGCGGCGGCGCGCGGCGCGTGCGAGGCGCTCGGCGGGAGCTTCGCGGCGCTGTCGCTGTGGGAGCGGGACCTGGGCCGGCTCAGGGTGCTGGTCAACGTGGGGGCCCTGGCGGAGGGCGAGGAGGAGTTCCCGGACGACGAGACCTACCCGGTCCACCGGTTCCCGGAGATCACGGACGCGGCGCCGGGCGCGTGGGTGGAGACGGCGGAGCCGGGACCGGAGCGGACCGTGCCGGGAGCGGAGGGCACGGGACCGGGCCCGGCCGGGCCCGAGCAGGTGGAGCCGGGCGACAGCCTGCCGCTTCCCGAGCAGGCGGAAGAGCAGGCGGAAACGGGCGGGGGCCTGCCGCCGCCGGACCCGGCGGCCGGCCGTACCGGAGGCGGGAACGGCGGGCCCACCCCTGGCCGTGCCACCGGCCTTGCCACCGGCCGGACCACGCCGCTCGCCGCCGCCGCGGAGCCCACCGCCGCCCCCCACGGGCGCGGTGAGCGCGCCGCCGCGCTGTGGCGGCGCGGACGGGGCAGCTGCGTCGTCGCGCCGGTCGTCTGCCACGGCCGGGCGTGGGGCGAGCTGTACGTGGCCCGGCCGCGGGGCGCCGCCGTCTTCGACGCGGACGACGCGGACTTCGCCACCGTCGTCGCGTCGGCGGTCGCGGCGGGCATCGCCCAGACGGAACGGCTCGAAGAGGTCCGCCGGCTCGCCTTCACCGACCCGCTGACCGGGCTGGCGAACCGGCGTGCGGTGGACCGGCTGCTGGACGAGGCGATCGGCCGGCACCGCACGGAACACGTCGTGGTCAGCCTGGTCGTCTGCGACCTCAACGGCCTCAAGAGGGTCAACGACACCCAGGGCCACGCGGTGGGCGACCGGCTGCTGGAACGGTTCGCCACGCTGCTGTCCGTATGCGGCGCCCGCCTGCCGGGGGCGCTGGCGGGGCGGCTGGGCGGGGACGAGTTCTGCCTCGTGGCCGTGGGGCCGGGACCGGACGAGGTGATCGCCGCGGTCACGGAGCTGTGCGCGCGGGCGGACGAACTGGAGACGGGCGAGGGCGTCGCGTGCGGAATGGCGTCGACGGGCGACCCGATCGGCGAGGTCCGCTCGGCCCGCCGTCTGTTCCGCCTGGCGGACGCGGCGCAGTACCGGGCGAAGGCGGCTCGGACGCGGGGCGCGCTGGTGGTGGCGGGCCGCGACGACGAGGTGCTGCGCCTGGCGGAGACGCCGCCGCGCCGGGGCGCGGACCGCCGCCGCTTCCGGGACGCGTGACGGCCCGGCCGGGCTTCACGCCGTCACCGCTCACGCCTGTCCGCCTGTCACGCCCGCCGCGCGACCGGACCCCCGCCGCCGAACGGCCCGCCTTAGACCCCCCGTACGTGCACCACGTCCCCCGCCCCCACCGGATGCCGGGTGCCGTCCGCCGTCCGTACCACCAGGCGGCCGTCGCCGTCGACCGCCGCCGCCTCCCCCACCAGTTCGCGGTCCCCCGGCAGTTGGGCCCGTACGGTACGGCCCAGCGTCGCGCAGCCCGCCACGTACGCCTCCTGGAGGCGCGACGCGGCCGGGTCGCCGGCGGCCTCGCGCCAGCGCTCGTACCAGCTCTCCAGCGACCGCAGGACGGACCGCAGCAGGGTGTCGCGGTCCAGGGACACCGCGTTGGCCAGGGCCAGCGAACCGGCCGTGGCGACGGGCAGTTCCGAGGCGTGCAGGGAGACGTTCAGGCCGATGCCCATGATCACGGCGTCCTCGCCCGCGCGTTCGGCGAGGATGCCGCCCGCCTTGCGTTCCTCGCCCGCCACGGTCACCAGGAGGTCGTTCGGCCACTTCAGGGACATGTCCACGCCCGCGCCCCGCGCCAGCCCGGTCGCGGCGGCGACCCCGGCGAGCAGGGGCAGCCAACCGTACCGCTCGACGGGCACGGCCGGGCCCGGCCGGAGCAGGACGGAGAAGAACAGGCCCGAGCGCGCGGGCGCCGACCAGCGGCGGTCCAGTCGGCCCCGGCCCGCCGTCTGTTCCTCGGCGACCAGCACCGCGCCCTCGGCCAGGGCCGGCTCCCCGCGCGCGGCGGCCCGCGTGATGCGCTCGGCGAGGTCCGAGTTGGTGGAGCCCGTCGCGTCGACCACGTCGAACGAGGTCCACAGCCCGCCCGGCCTGATCAGCCCGCGGCGCAGCGAGCGCGCGTTCAGCGGGGGGCGCTCCAGGTCCGACCAGCGGCCGGCGGGGGTACTCGGCGGGGTCTCCCCCGGGGTGTTCGGCTCCGTCATACGAGCCACCCTAGATGTGGCAAACACCGCACCGCCGATCCCGCATCCGCGGCTATACGCTACGGATCAGTAGCAACCACCAGATCGCCATCAGCTCCACCGTCAGCTCCACCGTCAGCAGCAGCGACCAGCACCGTTCATCAGCGACGGATCAGCAGAACGGCCCAGCAGGAACCGACCTCGACACCCGCAGGGAGCCGCACCCCGATGTCCCAGCAGGAAGCCAGCACCAGCAGCCACACCACCGCGGGCAAGATCGCGGACCTACAGCGCCGCATCGAGGAAGCCACCCACGCCGGATCCGCGCGCGCCGTGGAGAAACAGCACGCCAAGGGCAAGCTGACGGCCCGCGAGCGGATCGGGCTGCTGCTGGACGAGGGGTCGTTCGTCGAACTGGACGAGTTCGCCCGGCACCGCTCCACCAGCTTCGGCATCGAGAAGAACCGCCCGTACGGGGACGGCGTCATCACCGGTTACGGCACGGTCGACGGCCGCCCGGTCTGCGTGTACTCGCAGGACTTCACGATCTTCGGCGGCTCGCTCGGCGAGGTCTACGGCGAGAAGATCGTCAAGGTCATGGACTTCGCGCTGAAGACCGGTTGCCCGATCATCGGCATCAACGACGGCGGCGGCGCCCGCATCCAGGAGGGCGTGGCCGCGCTGGGTCTCTTCGCGGAGATCTTCCGTCGCAACGTGCACGCGTCCGGGGTCGTCCCGCAGATCAGCCTGATCGTGGGCCCGTGCGCGGGAGGCGCCGTCTACTCCCCCGCCATCACCGACTTCACGGTGATGGTGGACCGGACCTCGCACATGTTCATCACGGGGCCCGACGTCATCAAGACGGTGACGGGTGAGGACGTCGGCTTCGAGGAGCTGGGCGGAGCCCGTACGCACAACACGACCTCCGGCGTGGCCCACCACATGGCGGGCGACGAGAAGGACGCCATCGAGTACGTCAAGTCCCTGCTCTCCTACCTCCCTTCCAACAACCTCTCCGAGCCGCCCGCCTTCCCCGAGGAGGCCGAGCCGGCGGTGACGGACGAGGACCGCGAGCTGGACACGCTGATCCCGGATTCCGCGAACCAGCCCTACGACATGCACACCGCCGTCGAACACGTCCTGGACGACGGCGAGTTCCTCGAGACCCAGGCGCTGTTCGCGCCGAACATCATCACCGGCTTCGGCCGCGTCGAGGGTTACCCGGTGGGGATCGTCGCCAACCAGCCGCTGCAGTTCGCGGGCTGCCTCGACATCAACGCCTCGGAGAAGGCGGCGCGGTTCGTCCGTACCTGCGACGCGTTCAACGTCCCCGTCCTGACGTTCGTGGACGTGCCGGGCTTCCTGCCCGGCGTCGACCAGGAGTACGGCGGGATCATCCGGCGCGGCGCCAAGCTGATCTACGCGTACGCGGAGGCCACCGTCCCGCTGATCACGGTCATCACCCGCAAGGCGTTCGGCGGCGCTTACGACGTCATGGGCTCCAAGCACCTGGGCGCCGATCTCAACGTGGCGTGGCCCACCGCGCAGATCGCGGTCATGGGCGCGCAGGGCGCGGTGAACATCCTGCACCGCCGGACGATCGCCGCCGCCGGTGACGAGGCCGCGCGGGAGGAGACCCGCGCCCGGCTGATCGAGGAGTACGAGGACGCCCTGCTCAATCCGTACGTGGCGGCGGAACGCGGATACGTGGACGCGGTGATCATGCCGTCGGACACCCGGGCGCACATCGTGAAGGGGCTGCGCCAGCTGCGGACCAAGCGCGAGAGCCTGCCCCCGAAGAAGCACGGCAACATCCCGCTGTGAACCCGCGCCGAGCTCAGGAGCTGCTGATGATCAAGGTCGTACGCGGCAACCCGACCCGCGAGGAACTGGCCGCCGCGCTGGCGGTGGTCCGGGCCCGCGCCACCGCGGCTGCCGAGGCGCCGTCGCCGGGCCCGGCGGGCGGGCGCCCCGCCGCCGCCTGGTCGGCACCGGACAGAATCGCCCGCCGCCCCCTGCCCCGCCCGGGGCCACGGGCCTGGGCCCGCACGTACTGGCCCGGTTAGCGGACGGGGGGCGCGAGGCGCTGACAGGAGCGGGCGTGAAGAAGGCGCCGTCCATGGGGGCGACGGCGCCTTCTGTTCCGTGGGGGCGTACCGGGCGTACCAAGGCCTACGGGTTCACGGGGTACGGGGGCCGCCGGCCGCACGGGGCGGCTCAGCGCATGCGTACCTGGCCGCCGTCGTATCCGCCTCCCGCGCCGGCTCCGGCGCCCGCGCCCGCGCCCGCGCCCATCGACTCCATGACGTCCTCCATCGGCGTCGGGTCGAGGTAGAACCACTCCGCCGTCGGGCCGGGCTCGTGCGCCGGGCCGCCCGCCGGGCCGGGCGGGGCCGCCGGAGGGGTGGGGGCGTTCGGCAGGTTCGGGCGGAGCAGTTCCACCCGTACCTCGCCCGTGCCGCGCTGCTGCGCCACGAACTCGTCCACCTGGCTGCGGCAGGCGTGGTCCCAGTGCGTCACCCCGGTCAGGTCCAGCCGGATCCTGGGCATCCCCGCCGACGCGACCTCCTCCAGGGCGTCGATCAGCTTCGGCAGCCGCAGGAAGGTCACGTTCCCGGTCATGACCAGCTTCGCGGTGTCGCCCTCGACGGTGGTGCGCACCGACGTCTGCGACATCCGCAGCGCGGCCAGGACGATGCCCGCCGCCAGGCCCACCAGGACGCCCTCCAGCAGCGCGGTCGCGACGATCACGACCGTGGTCACGGTCATGACCGCGAACTCGCCCCGGTCCTGCTTCCACATCTTCGGGAACTCCGCGGGCGCGAACAGCTTCCAGCCGCTGTGCACCAGCACCCCCGCCAGCACGCAGATGGGGATCAGCGCGAGCACGTTCGGCAGGAGCAGCGCGAAGGCGAGCAGCCACAGACCGTGCAGCGTGCGGGAGATCTTCGTCTTGGCACCCGCCGCGACGTTGGCCGAGCTACGGGCGACCACGGCCGTGATCGGCAGCGCGCCGAGGAGGCCGGCCACGGTGTTGCCCGCGCCCTGGGCGATCAGCTCGGTGTTGTAGCGGGTCCGCTCGCCGCTGTGCATCCGGTCCACGGCTGCGGCGGTGAACAGGCTCTCGGCCGAGGCGATGATCGTGAAGGTGACCACGGTGGTCAGGACGGCGCCGTTGGCGAGGGCCGCGAACTGCGTGGGGCCGGGGAGTTGCACGGACGCCAGCAGGTTGCCGACCTGGAGCGTGTTGATCTGGACCCCGGGCAGGGCGGCGACGATCATGCCGCCGGCCACCGCGACCAGCGCGGCCGGCATCTTGTTGAGCGGCGCCGGCACCTTCTTCCACATGAAGCTCAGGACCACCGTACCGATGCCGAGGGCCGCCGCGATGGTCTTCTGCGGATCGGACAGCGTGTCCGCGATCAGCCCGGGGACGCCGAGCATGTTCTCGTAGGCCACGCCGATGGCCTTCGCGTCCATCATCGGATACGCCTGGCTGAACATCAGGGGCAGTCCGATACCGGCCAGCATGCCCTGCACCACGGCGATCGACGTCGCCTGGAACATCCGGCCGAGCCGGATCAGGCCGAGCCCGATCTGGAGCACACCGGCCGCCAGCACGATCACACCGAGCATGGCCAGCCCGTGCTGCGCGATCGCCTCCGCCACCAGCGCCGCGAGACCGGCGGCCGGGCCGCTGACCTGGAGGGTGCTGCCACGCGCCGCGCCGACCACCAGCCCGCCGATGACCCCGGAGATGATGCCGAGTTCGGCGGGGGCGCCGGAGGCCACGGCCACGCCGATGCACAGGGGGAGCGCCACGAGGAAGACGACGAAGGACGCGACGATCTCGTTGGTGATGTTGACGCCCTGGGTGTTGCCCAGCAGCCCCTCGACGAACGTACCGCCCGGGAACTTCCCGCCCGGCCCGCCGCCCGCGGCTCCGCCGCCGGGCTCCGCACCGGTCCGCCCGCCCCGCCGCGCCCCGTCGGCCGCCTGGCGCGGCGCCCGGTCCTGGCGCGGCGGCTCGGACGGGGGCTTCCCGTGGGAGGGCCCGGCCTCCCGGCCCTCCGCGAAGGAGGAGGCACCGTGCGAGCCGAACGCGTCGAACCCGTCGAAGGCGGCGACGGATGCCTCGAAGGAGGAGTCGTACGGTTCGAAGGGGTCGGGCGGCAGCGAGCCGGCCCCCGGCACGGGGGGCGCCGCGGGCCCCCGGCCCGCCGGGCCCGCGCGGTGGCGGCCACCGCCCGCCGTGCCGGGGTGGCCCTCGCCGACGTAGCCCTGGCTGACGTAGCCGGGCCGGGAGCCGCCTCCGTGGGAGGGGCCCCCCGGTCCGTGCGAGGGGTCCGGCCCGTAGGAGGGGGCCGGTCCGTGCGGTTCCGCCGCGCCGTAGGGCCGGCCGTAGGACTCGCCGTACCCCCCGTCCGCGCCGTAGGACGGACCGCCCGCGTACGGTGAACCGCCCCCGTACGCCTCGTCCGCGTACGGGCCGCCGTACGACTCCCCGTACGACTCCCCGTACGCGTCGCCGCCGTTGTACGCCCGTTCACCGCCCCGGCCGTCGCCGTACGCCCGGCCCGGGCCGCGATCACCGCCGCCGCCACCACCGTTGGTGCCGCCGGAGCCGCCCCGGCCTCCGGGCCCCTGTCCGGGGTAGCCGGCCGGGCCCCAGTCCCGTTCGGTGCTCATGACGCGTGCACCAGGAAGTGCTCGCCGCTCGGGTCCAGCTCCCAGACCCGGCCCGTGTGCACCTCGTAGTACCAGCCGTGCAGCCGGAGCCTGCCCTCGTCCAGCCGCCGCCGTACCGCCGGGTACTCCCGCAGTGCCGCGAGCTGCGCCCGCACGTTGAGCTGCGTCAGTTCGGTGACCAGCTCCTTCCACCCCTCGGACGAGGTCGCGGCCGGTCCGGTCGGCTCGCGTTCCAGTACGGAGGCCAGCCGGGGCCGCGCCACGTCCAGCCAGGCGCCGACCCCGGGCAGGGCGGAGAGGTCCTGGTGGCTGGCCAGCGCGCCCATGGCGCCGCAGTGCGAGTGACCGCAGACGACGATGTCCTGAACGTTCAGCACCTCCACCGCGTACTCAACGGTGGCGCCCTCACCGCACGCCTGGTCCGGCCGGTGCGGGGGCACGATGTTGCCCGCATTGCGGATCTCGAATACCTCGCCGGGCCGCGCACCCGTGATCAGAGCAGGAATGACACGGGAATCCGAGCATGCCACGAAAAGGGCTTCCGGGAATTGCCCGTCGGCCAGTTTCCGGTATGTATCGCTTTCGAAATCCACCCGGCGACGGAACGAGCGGGCGCGTTCGAGCAGAGCCTGCATGTGATGCCTCCCAGCGACCTGTTGGGGCTTGGACCTGCCTCAACACCGTAGAGAGTGTCATGCAAGACGAAGGTTAGAAGGACACTAACGCGACGCCATAATTTGACCAGGAACTGTGACCTGCCTCCCAGTCGAGCAAAAGACGTGTGGATCGAATTCGATTCTTGTACGGTGTTCGCCCGGCGCGCCATATCCAGGAACATGCGTCGTCCGAATTCACGGAGAGACGGAACTTAATGACACTGAGGACCTTGCTCATCGAGGACGACGAGACGATCGCCGAGCCGCTGGTCGAGGGGCTGGGCCGCTACGGGCTGACGGTGCACCACGTGTCCACCGGCGCCGCCGGGCTGAGCGGCCCGTACGGGGACATCGTCCTGCTCGACCTGGGGCTGCCGGACATGGACGGCATCGACGTCTGCCGGGGCATCCGCCAGGTCTCCGACGTGCCGATCATCATGCTCACGGCACGGGGCACGGAGGCGGACCGGGTGCTGGGTCTGGAACTGGGCGCGGACGACTACCTCGCGAAGCCGTTCAGCGTACGGGAGTTGATCGCCCGCATCCGGGCCGTGACCCGGCGCACGGCGGCCTGGGCGAACACGGGGCAGGCGGCGTTCCAAGGGCAGACACCGCCGCTCCAGGGCCAGGGCCGGGAGCACGCCGTAGGCACTCCTCCGCACGGCACTCCGGTCGGCACTCCGGTCGGCACTCCGGGCGGCGGAACGCCTCCCCAGGGCACCCCGTCCATGGGCTCCGGGGCCTTCGGGGGCACGCAGGCCGCCATCGGTGTCGAGGTCACGGGGACCTTCCCGTACTCGGCCCCCTTCCCGCCCGTCGCGTCCTCGCCGTACGCGACCGCCGGCCCGGAGCGGCCGCCGGCCGCTCCGGGCTGGGGCGACCCCGGCCAGGGCGTCGGCCAGGGGTACGGCCCGGGCTACGGGCACGACTTCGGGCCGGGCTACGGGCCGCCCGGACCGGGGGCCGGACCGGGTTTCGGGCCGGCCCCCGTGACGGAAGCACCGGAAGCGCGGGCAACGCGGGAACCACGGGAAACACGGGAACCACAGCCAGGGTCCGAAGCCGCGCGGGAGTCCGGGCAGCGGAGGCGCCGGAAGCAGACCCCCGGCGCCGAGAGCGGTCCCGGAACCGGCACCAGCACCCGCACTGGCACCGGCACCGGCACCGGCACCGGCACCGCGTCATCGGCCGGCCAGGACGCGTCGTCCCCCGCCGGCGCCCTGGTCGTGGACCGGCGGACCCGCCAGGTCTGGGTCGGCGAGACGCCGGTCAGCCTCACCCCCAAGGAGTTCGACCTGCTGGCCCTGCTGACCGAGGACCCCGGAGCGGTCTACTCCCGGCAGCAGATCCTCGACCGGGTCTGGGACCCGAACTTCCACGGCCCGACCAAGACCCTGGACGTGCACGTGGCCACCCTGCGGCGCAAGCTGGGCAACCCGGCCTGGATCCAGACCCTGCGCGGGGTCGGGCTGCGCCTGGCCGTCCGTGTCCCCGCCCCGGGCGCGGAATCCCCGTCAGGCTCCCCCTCGGCCTCCGGCTCGTACGCGGGCTCCGGCACGTACACGGGCTCCGGCACGTACACGGGCTCCGACTACCGGGAGAAGCGGGCAGGATGACGCGCCGACTGCTGCTCAGCTACCTGACCCTCTCCGCCCTCGTCCTCCTCTGCCTGGAGCTGCCGCTCGGCTACGTCTACAGCCGGGCCGAGCGCGAGCGCGCCACCAACGCGGCCCACCAGGAGGCCGAGTCGGTCGCCGACTACGCCTCCCTCTCCCTCGCGTACGACGGCTCGGGCGAACTCGCCGCACGGGTCGTCACCTGCGCGAACCGGATCGGCGGCCAGGTCCTCGTCGTGAACGCCGCCGGTGGCCTGATCGCCACTTCGCACCCGCTCGCCGCCGACGAACAGGCTGCTCTGGCGAACCGCCCCGAGATCGCCGAGGCGCTGCGCGGCGGCAGCGGCGCCGATGTCCACACCACCAGCGTCGGGGGCGTCAGCTGGCTCTCGGTGGCCGTCCCGGTCAAGCACGGCCGGACGCTGCAGGGTGCCGTACGCCTGGCCGTTCCCACCGAGGCGATCGCCTCCGACGTGCACCGCGTGTGGCTGGGCCTGGCGCTGGGCGGACTCGGGGTGCTGGTCGCCGTGGCCACGGTGGCCTTCGCTCTCGCCCGCTGGATCGGCCGGCCCATCCGTGAACTGGAGCGGGCCACGCAAACACTGGCGAGCGGCAGCCTCGCCACCCCGGCGTCGGTCACGACGGGCCCGCCCGAAGTGCGCGTCCTGGCCGCCACGTTCAACCGTACGGCCGCGCTGCTGGAACAACTGCTCGCCTCCCAGAGCGCGTTCGCGGGCGAGGCGTCCCACCAGCTCAAGACCCCGCTCGCCGCGCTACGCCTGCGGCTGGACAACCTGGAGGCCGACGTCCCGCCCCATCTGCGCGGAAACCTCACCGCGGCGATGACCGAGACCGAGCGGCTGGCCCGGATGGTGGAGGGCCTGCTGGCGCTGGCGCGCATGGAGGAGAAGGCGCTGACGCCGGAGCCCGTGGACCTGGACCTGGCGGTGGAGGAGCGGGTGGCTGCCTGGTCCGGGCTGTTCGAGCGGTACGGGGTACGGCTCGTGGCCGTGGGCAACCCGATCGGCACCGCCCTCGCCGTGCCGGGCGCCGTCGAACAGATCCTGGACAACCTGCTCTCGAACGCCCTGCGCGTGGCCCCGAGGGGCAGCGCGGTGACGGTCGGCCGGCGGCTGCGCACGACCGGCGCGGAGCTGCATGTCGCCGACCAGGGCCCGGGGATGACGGCGGAACAGCGCCGCCGCGCCTTCGACCGGTTCTGGCGCGCGCCGGACTCGCCGAAGGGCGGTACGGGCCTGGGCCTGGCCCTCGTCCAGCGCCTGACCCTGGCCGGCGGCGGCGAGGCGCTTCTGCTCCCGGCGCCGGGCGGTGGCCTCAAGGCGGTCATCCGCCTCCAGTCGGTGCTCCCCCGGCGCACGGGCGGCTTCCCCGGCATCCCCCACCCGCGCCGCCGCACACCGGTCGGCGCGGGTACGGGCGCGGGTATGAGCGCGGGTGCGGGCGCGGGCATGGGTACGGGAGTGGCGGCGGGCGCCGGTGCGGGCGGGGGCCGGGGCCGCAGGGGCCGGCAGGGCGCTCCCTGAGCGGGTGGGGCGCCCGGCCGCACCCTGAGTACGGGTACTCAGGCGTCAGGGCCCCATCGGCCGGAGTATCGAGGACATGCTGTGGTCCGAACCCGAGAACAGGCCCCCCGAGGACATGCGCGAGGCGCAGGGCATGATGCGCCGCGCCGGGCCGCTGCTGGCGCTGGCGGTGGTGCTGGCGATGGTGGTTCTGGGCCTGCGCTGAGAGGCGGCGGCTTCTCCAGCAGGACGGGCGGTACGGGGGCTCCTCGGCCCCCGCCAAAGGCGGGTACGGGGCCGCGCCCGGCGGGCGCGGTGCGGGCGGCCCCCGGCATCGGCGTCCGTACGGAACCACTCCGCCGACCGGCGCCGAGCACGAAGCTCCTACGATGGCCCCATGACCGATCAGCAGACCGCGCCGCGCCGCCGGCTCGTGCTCGCCTCCGCGTCCCCCGCCCGCCTCGGGCTGCTCCGACAGGCCGGGCTCGCCCCCGAGGTGATCGTCAGCGGGGTCGACGAGGACGCGCTGTCCGCGCCGACGCCCACCGAGCTGGCGCTCGTCCTGGCCCGGGCCAAGGCCACCGCCGTCGCGGCCCGCCCCGAGGCGGCGGGCGCGCTGGTCGTCGGCTGCGACTCCGTCCTCGAACTGGACGGCGACGCGCTCGGCAAGCCCGCCGACGCGGAGGAGGCCACGGCGCGCTGGAAGTCGATGCGCGGCCGCGCGGGCGTGCTGCGGACCGGGCACTGCGTGATCGACACGGTGACGGGCGCCGACGCGGCGGAGACGGCGTCGACCACCGTACGGTTCGGTCACCCGTCCGACGCCGAGATCGCCGCGTACGTCGCCTCGGGCGAACCCCTCCACGTCGCGGGCGCGTTCACGCTGGACGGCCGCTCGGCGCCGTTCGTGGACGCGATCGAGGGCAATCACGGCAATGTGATCGGCCTGTCGCTGCCGCTGCTGCGTCGGCTGCTCGGGGAGCACGGGGTCACGATCACGGACCTGTGGGTCTGACCGCGTCCGGGGTGTCGTCGGGACCGTGAGGACCCTCGGCAGACCTGCCCGGGGACGGCGTCGGCATCGGGGACGGCATCGGCGTCGGCGTCGGCTCGTACGCCAGCAACGTCAGCACCAACAGCCCCAGGACCACCATCAGCACCCCGAACGCCGTCCAGCCCACCAGCCCCACCGCGACCGCACCCAGCACCCCGTGCGCCACCGCGCAGCCGACCAGCACGGTCCTGCCGAAGCGGCCGGGGGCCCGGTCCCGTATCCCCGTACGGGCAAGGACCCCCGCGCACAGCAACAGGCAGCCGCCGAAGCCGCCGCCCGTCACCCAGGTGCCGGCGGACATGGCCGACGGGTCCAGGCCGGCCAGGGACATCCGCTGGTTGTCGACGACCGTGGCCAGCACGCCGTTGACGAAGACGACGCCGATGGCCTCCAGCAGCAGGACGACCGCGGTCGTCCCGGCCACGGCCCGGCGTGTCCGTCCGCTCATCACGGCCGCCCCTTCCTCTCGTGTCACCGTCGACGGGACCTCGGTACGGCACCCGTCACGCACGCTACTCACGGGTAAACCGTCGGACAAGGGTCCGCCCGACGGCAAAGATTCATTGGTCCGTTCGTAGGGACTCGACAAAGAAACCCCGCGCGCCGAGGGGCACTCGGACAGAGAGTCGTCGCACACTCGCCCGCTACTGTGCGACGGGGATTCCCGGCGTACCGTGGGGTCACAAGGGATTTCCCGGCTTGGGCACGCCCAGGATCGCGCCGGATCACGCTCCGTGTGGGCAAGCTCACCAGTGGGGACTGCTCGATGGGGCGTGTCGGCAGTCCCTAAACTCAGCTCGATTCAAGGAGGGAGCCATCGTGCGCAAGGTGCTCATCGCCAACCGTGGCGAAATCGCTGTCCGCGTCGCCCGTGCCTGCCGGGATGCCGGGATCGCGAGCGTAGCCGTCTACGCCGACCCGGACCGGGACGCCCTGCACGTCCGCGCCGCAGACGAGGCGTTCGCCCTGGGCGGTGACACCCCGGCCGCCAGCTATCTGGACATGGCCAAGGTGCTCCAGGCCGCCAAGGACTCGGGGGCGGACGCGATCCACCCGGGCTACGGCTTCCTGTCCGAGAACGCCGAGTTCGCCCAGGCCGTCCTGGACGCGGGCCTGACCTGGATCGGCCCGCCGCCGCAGGCGATCCGCGACCTCGGCGACAAGGTCGCCGCGCGCCACATCGCGCAGCGCGCCGGCGCCCCGCTGGTGGCCGGCACCCCCGACCCGGTCTCGGGCGCGGCGGAGGTCGTCGCGTTCGCCGAGGAGCACGGCCTGCCGATCGCCATCAAGGCGGCCTTCGGCGGCGGCGGTCGCGGCCTGAAGGTCGCCCGTACGCTCGAAGAGGTCCCGGAGCTGTACGACTCGGCGGTGCGCGAGGCTGTCGCGGCGTTCGGCCGCGGTGAGTGCTTCGTGGAGCGCTACCTGGACAAGCCCCGGCACGTGGAGACCCAGTGCCTGGCCGACCAGCACGGCAACGTGGTCGTCGTCTCGACGCGTGACTGCTCGCTCCAGCGCCGCCACCAGAAGCTGGTCGAGGAGGCCCCGGCGCCGTTCCTGAGCGACGCGCAGAACGCCGAGCTGTACGCGGCGTCCAAGGCGATCCTCAAGGAGGCGGGCTACGTCGGCGCGGGGACGGTCGAGTTCCTCGTCGGCGCCGACGGCACGATCTCCTTCCTGGAGGTCAACACGCGTCTTCAGGTGGAGCACCCGGTCACCGAGGAGGTCACGGGCCTGGACCTGGTCCGTGAGATGTTCCGCATCGCGGACGGCGAGGAGCTGGGCTACGACGACCCGCCGGTGCGCGGGCACTCGTTCGAGTTCCGTATCAACGGCGAGGACCCGGGCCGCAACTTCCTCCCCGCGCCCGGCACGGTCACCGCCTTCGCCCCGCCGGCGGGCCCGGGCGTCCGGCTGGACGCGGGGGTCGAGTCGGGTTCGGTGATCGGCCCGGCCTGGGACTCGCTGCTGGCCAAGCTGATCGTCACGGGCGCGACGCGCGAGCAGGCGTTGCAGCGCGCGGCGCGCGCGCTGGACGAGTTCACCGTCGAGGGCATGGCGACGGCGCTGACGTTCCACCGCAAGGTCGTCACCGACCCGGCGTTCACGTCCGACCCGTTCCGGATCCACACGCGCTGGATCGAGACGGAGTTCGTCAACGACATCGCCCCCTTCGCCGCCCCCGTCGGCTCGGACGCGGACGAGGAGCCGGGCCGCGAGACGGTGGTGGTCGAGGTCGGCGGCAAGCGCCTGGAGGTGTCGCTGCCGAGCAGCCTGGGCATGTCCCTGGCCCGCACCGGCCTCGCCGCCGGCGCCAAGCCCAAGCGCCGGGCGGCCAAGAAGTCCGCCTCGGCGGCGTCCGGTGACACGCTCACCTCCCCGATGCAGGGCACGATCGTCAAGATCGCGGTGGAGGAGGGCCAGGAGGTCAAGGAGGGCGACCTGGTGGTCGTCCTGGAGGCCATGAAGATGGAACAGCCCCTGAACGCGCACCGCTCGGGCACGGTCAAGGGCCTGGCGGCGACGGTCGGCGCGTCGGTGACGTCGGGCGCGACGATCTGCGAGATCAAGGACTGACGTCCGGTC
The DNA here is from genome assembly GCF_000719775.1 of Streptomyces sp. NRRL F-5135. Lineage (GTDB taxonomy): Bacteria > Actinomycetota > Actinomycetes > Streptomycetales > Streptomycetaceae > Streptomyces > Streptomyces hebeiensis. Next base: position 217,585 of record NZ_JOHR01000011.1, read on the forward strand.
CGACGATCGCGGCTGTGCCCCGCCGGGCCCTTGGTGACCCGGCGGGGCACAGCCGCGTCCCGGCTCGGTCGTCAGCGGCGACGGGAGCGCCCGCGCATCGGCGTGCCGGGGTGGTGGCGGCCCGTCAGGGCCCGTCCGCCTCATCGGTGCGGGCGAGTTCCGCGCCGCATCGCCCCCTCACTCCTCGCCCAGGCCGCCGAACGCGTCGATGAGGGCCTCGATCCGCCGCCCGGTCATGTTGGGCTCCTCCCAGTCCCCGTCGTACCCGACGCTCACGAGCCGCTCGGCGAGAAGGTCCAGCACGGCGGAGGCTCCGTCGGCGTCGGGGGCGCCGAAGGCGGTCACGACCGTACGCTCCGGGCTCCCGGCCGGGGCGAGGTCCAGCAGGAGCCGGTACGAGTCCGGACCCGCCGGGAACCAACCCGGTGGCGGCAGTCTCCGGAGCCAGTCCTCGAAGTCCGTGCGGTCGTAGAGGTAGGTGTCCGGGTCCACCCTGCTGTCGGCCCCGCTCAGCGTGTCCAGATGACGCCAGACCCGCAGATCCGTGACCTCGGTGTCGCGCTCGGCCACCCACACCCAGGCCCAGCCGCCGGCGGACTCACGGTCCACGGTGCCGTCGGCCAGCCCGACGAGTCGGGCCCTGATGCCCTCCAGCGTCGGAACGTCACCGCTCACCGCGTACGACTCACCCGCCGAACTCACCGGAGCACACCCCCGACACAAAGCACTGCCATGCCTCGCGTGCTTGGAACCGAGTACGGCGGCCGGGCTGTTTGCTGTCCCGGACGGCGACGTGGCCATTGGCAGAAAGGGCAACTTCGACACAGTTGCCATTGGCTCCGCTGTAGCTGCTCCTACGCCATGGGACGCTGGCTATACCGGGTTCCGTTCGTCTCATCGTCCTCAAGTTCCTGTGCCACATGCCGGATCAGGGTGAGCGAGTCGTCAGGGCTCAACGCGGTCGCCCGAAGATGGTCGAACGCCACCCCGTACGCCGCGCATTCCCCTGGTTCGTCCATGTACAGCGTGCCCGTCATGTTCTCCACGCACACGATGTCCGCTTCATGCTCGCTCGGGAATCCGAAGGCTACGAACGCACCGTTGAGACCGGCGTGCGCGCCGACACGGTGCGGTAAGACCTGAACCACCACGTGCTGTTGCCTCGCGCGCTCTTCAAGGTGGTGCAGCTGCTCGCGGAGGACGGCCGCGCCCCCGACGGCCTGGCGGATCGCCGACTCACCGACGATGGTCCACAGCCGCACCGGGCTCTCACCGCCGACGGCCTTCTGGCGTTCGATCCTGATGGCGACAAGTGCCTCAATGTCCGCCGGAGGCAGGATCGCGGGGTTGGCCAGGATGGCCGCGCGCGTGTACGCCTCGGTCTGGAGCAGGCCGGGGATCATGATCGGCTCGAAGTTCCTGATCTCGCTCGCGGCAGCCTCGAGTTCGATGTACTCGGCGTACTCACGCGGCAGCGAGTCCTGGTAACGGTGCCACCAGCCGGCCTTCCGCGCCTCGCGCGAGGCCGTCAGGAAGTACCGCACCTGCGCCTCGTCGTCCATTCCGTACGCTTGCAGAAGCGCCTTGACGTCGTTGAGCGAGACTCGGACTTCGCCCGACTCTATGCGGCTCAGCTTCGGCCGCGAGAAGCCCATCTCCTCGGCGACGGCGTCAGCTTTGAGCTTCTTCGCCTCGCGGAGTTTACGCAGCTCAGCGCCAAGTCGACGGCTTCGCACCGTACTCGCCACAGCCCTTCCCCTTTCTGCGGCGCACCCACTCGCCCGTCCGCTGCGACGGGGAGAGGCGGCCCGATCTGCACAAGTGCAGATCGATCATTTGCTATTCCATCCGTTTCGGCCCTACGTTACCCCAGACAGGTAACCCTTCGCACCCGAACGGACACTCTCCGGAACGGATGCCGGGTCGTCCCATGCCCGCTCACGGCCTCGTGGCCCGAGCCGGCCGACTTCATCCACCGGGAGAGCGAGATGAAGGTCCACATCTGGCGCGGCTATCGCTTCGACGCCACCGACGAGGCCCCCGGCAAGGCCCGGAGGGCCGTCCAATTCGCCCTGCTGGCCTGGGAGTACGACCGCGACACCGCCTACACCGCCGCCCTCCTGACCTCGGAACTGGTCACCAACGCCGTACTGCACGCCCACGGCACCCTCGGCTGCCGCGTCGAATTCGGTGTGGCAGCCGACGTGTTCACCCTCGCGGTCGTCGACACCGGGCGCGGCGTCCCCGTACCCAGACAGCCCGCCGGGGACGACGAGGGCGGTCGCGGCCTCGCCCTGGTTGCCGAGTTGGCCGCCGACTACGGCTCGCGCCCGGTGGACGGCGGCAAGGCCGTCTTCTTCCGGCTGAAGGTCGCGCCGGTGATCCGCACCGTGTACGAACGGGAGTGCCGAGGCGCGTTCGCACCGACCGCGTCCCTGCTCATCGCCGACCTGACATGACGCGCACGCGGGGCCGCACGCGGGACGTCGCCCACGGCCACGCCCACGCGCGCCGACTGCGGCGCGGGGCCACGACGCTCGGGCTCACCGTCGCCTGGCTGCTGTCCGTACTGCTGTTCCTCGACGTCTGTCACCGTCAAGCGGGTGGAACGTAGCGCGTAACGCAACGCAGGACACAAGACCCGACGACCACCGCCAGTACGTCGGCGCCGAACAACGGAGAACCGTCGCAACGGCTCACGCGTCGAACGCCTCACCCCTCAGATCCTCCAGGGAGTTGACGATCAGCCCCCTCACATCGCGGCCGGACGCGGCATCCAGAGCGCGCTCCAGCACCCGCACCGCCTCGCCCCGCAGCCGCTCGTCGGCCAGACCGCACATAAGGACGAGGTCCACACAACTGGCGTCGAGATCCGTCTCAACACGCTCCCGGTAAAGCGGAAACCCGTGCACGATCTCCCGCATGCACGCCGCGTACGAGACAGGCCCCACGACGGTGGAATCGACATGCTCCTCGTAGCCGCCCGAGATCTGCGCCAGCAGGTCGAGGGCCTGCCGACGGCCGTGCTCCGTCGCGCCGGGCAGCCCGTTCACCAAGACAGCGCACACCGCCGTACAGGACTCCGACAGCCGGCCCTGTACCAGCGCGACGCCGTCGATACGCCAGTACGCCTCCTCCGCCGTCGCCCCGGTCGCGGCGGAGAGCAGATCCCGCACGGCCGCCGGCAGCCCTTCGGCGCTCCCCGCGAAACAGCGCAGAGCTGCCCAGTCGTAGTCCACGAGCCCTCCCCCGCCCGGCTGACTCACTTACCTCGTAGCCCCGCGAGGAACGCGGCGCGCCGTGCCCCGTCGGCCTCGATCCGCTCCAGGACGGCCTCCGCCGTTTCCCGACGCCGGGTCCCCAACTCGCGGTACACAAGCCACAGTCCGGCACGGGCGGCCTCCCGGCAGCGGTCCCCGAGATCCCCGTTGCCGCGCGCCACCTCGTCCTCCGCGGCCTCGCCCGCGACGATCTGGTGGATCAGCTCCAGCACCAGATCCCGCGCGTCGGCGGAGAGATCGTCCAGCAACGCCGCCAGCAGCACGGAAACCGTCGGCAGCGCGGCCGCGTACAACTGCCCCTGCACGACGACCACGTTCTCAAGCTCCCAGTACGCGCTCGCCGCCTCGTCCTCGGTCCGCGCGGCGAACAGCCGCCGCAGGGCGCCCGGGACGCCCTCCGACCGGTCTCCCAGCGTGCGGAACTCCTCCCAGGCGATCCGTGAGACCTCGATTTCGGCCAAGCTCTTGCTCACCGGATACCTCCCCATCGGCACTCGGCCGACCAGCCACCACGTGCTGGGCGCGGCAGCCCCGCCGCCCCTCCGGCCCGGGGCCGCCCCGCGGCCCGCGATCGCGACGCCTGTCACCGCCCTGTCGGGCGGAACGTAGCGCACAACGCAACACAGAACACAAGACAGGACGCAAGACCGGACGGACATCTCCGACGGGCGCTCATCTGTCCTGTCCCGGCCAGGGGCAATGAGATGGGAGTGGACTCACTCTACTCGCGCCAGCGTTGTGCGTCCGTCATGAAAGCGCTCGGTGATCAGGCTCTCTCGATCGGCATAGACCCACACGTCGCTGCTCGACGCCACCACCGCTCCAGCGTGATCTGCCAGAACATTTGACGGCATCGCGAGTGACGGCACAACGTAGTTGCCCCACATCGCCACCACCTCCGTCTCCGGATCGATGTGAGTGTTCACCCACTCGGCCAGCAGCTCCGCGACTACCACCTCCGTGTCCGCCTCGCGCCGTTCGAGGACCGACTCGTCCTGGAACTCAAGCCTTCCGCCGGTCTGCGGGTACCTGTTCAGGCTGCGTTCCTCGACGCACGCGTTCTCCGCCGCGTCGAGATAGCGCACCCGTCGCCGCTCCTTCGGCGTGAGATCGCTCAAGAGACGTGACAGCACCTCCGGGTGCGTTCCGTAATGCGCTGTGCTCATCATGGTTTTCTCCGCAGTAGCCTCAGTTGCAATGCTTCGCCCCTGGGCATCTCGCCGCGCTGACGAACACAGCCGTCATACACCCGCCGTTGAAGGCGCCCGCGCGTGTCGCACTGCGACATCCGCAGGCAGGGTCACGGCCGGCGTTCCGTCGTCGTGCGGGTATGAAGGTGGCCGGCCATCGATATCGACGGCCGGCCACCTGTTCACACGGTCATACGGTCACTGCTCCGTCGGGAGATCTCTGAGCCAGTCCTCGAAGTCCGATTGGTCGTACAGATACGTCTCCGGATCCACCTTGCTGTCAGCGCCGCTCAACGTGTCCAAGTGGTCGTGCAGCCGAAGGTCCGTGACCTCGTCGTCCCGTTCGGCAATCCACTGCCACGCCCAGCTCGCAACCTGTTCCCGGTTCATCGTCCCGTTGATCAGACCGACGAGCTTGTCCCTGACCACGTCCAGCGTGGGAATCTCGTCGCTCACCATTTTCTGATGAACTTTCCGAGCCGGTCGAACACGTAATGCACCTTCTTGCCTCCAGTGATCGACTCCTGCGGCCGGACCTGACGGATTCTCCCCTCACCGTCCAGAGTCTCCTGCCACGTGCGCTTGTTTCCGTTCGCCGGATTCCATTCCCGAACGGTGCGCCGGCCGATCATCTCACCAGGTGTGTTGGGGGGTTTGATCTCCCCGTAGTAGCGGATCCTACCGTCCTCCAGCTCACGGACACCCGCCTTGCCGTACTTCTGCGTCTGGCTGAGGTGCTCGTTGAGTCGGTCGCCTTCGGCCGACGAAGAGGGCGGGTTGGGTCCCTGCGACCGTCGCTCGATGTCCTGCTGCACCGAGTCCGCCGCCTGGTCCTTGGCCTCGGACTTGATCTCCTCACGGATCTTCGAGCCCCGGTTCTGCGCCGGCTTCTTCGCCTGGGACGGCTTCTGCCTCGGCTTCGGCTGGCTCCTGGGCTTCGCCCTCGGCTTCGGTCGTGCCGCCGCCTTGCGGGCCGCCGCACGACGCGCCGCCGCGCGCTTGGCCGCCGCACGCTGGGCGCGTGCCCTGGCCTGTGCCGCCGCTCTGCGCTGGGCGGCACGCTTCGCCGCCGCGCGCTGGGCCGCCCGCTTGGCCGCTGCTCGACGCGCCGCGGCACGCTTGGCCGCCTCGCGCCGCGCCTTGGCCGCCGCCTTCTTCCGGGCCAGCGCCAGCGCCCGCTTGCGAGCCTGGGCCGCGAGCCGCCTGGCCAGTGCCTGGGCCGCCTTGCGAGCCGCGATCTGCGCCGCGCGGCGGGCCGCCGCGCGGATCGCCGCCTGGATGGCGATCCGGGCCGCGATACCGATCAGGATCGGGAAGAACAGCCCGTCGGGGTCGGAGAACGTGGCCGGCGCGTTGTTGCTGTAGGCGTACGGGTTCATCGTGGCCGGCTGGGCGTAGTCGACCATCGGGTCGACCGAGATGAACCGGCCCGTCGCCGGGTCGTAGTCACGGGCACCGAGCCGGGTCAGCCCCGTGTCCTGGTCCACCGTGCCACCCACGAAGCCCCGATGACCGGGCCATGAGTCCGGCTGCCCACCGCGCTCGTCACCGAACGGCATCGACTTGCGCCGGGTGACCTCCATGGCGGCGCCGACCATGTCGATCACCGTGTTCGACGTGCCGTGGTGGTCGGCCAGCATCAGCTGGCGGCCACCGCCCGTGGAACGGACCGTCGTCGACCCGTCGGGGTGGCCGTAGAAGCGCTCCGCCTTGACCGAGAGCTGGTCCGCGCTGACCGTCAGCTCGGCCTCGCCCAGGTAGAGGGTCTTCGCCCCGTCCGCGCCCGTGCGGATCAGCCGCTCGCCGTCCGCGCCGTAGAGGTACGACGTGGTCTTGGTGCCGCCGCCCTCCACCGGTTCGGAGACCGACTGGAGCTGGCCCTCGATGTCCCACTTCAGCGTCTGGGTGGTGCCGTTCTGCTGACGCTTGGTGGTGTTGCCCGCCTTGTCGTACTCGAACGTGTTCAGCCGCTCCCCGCCGGGGCCGGCCGACTTCACCTCCGCGAGCGCGTTCGGGCCGCCGACACCGGACTTGCCGTACGTGTAGTCACGGGTCACGTCCTTGGCGGTGTCACCGGTGGTGTCGTGCTCGACCAGCTTCTTGCGGTTGCCCGCCTCGTCGAACTCGTACGTGTGCCAGTACGCGTCCGGCCCGCCGACGGTCTCCTTCGACGGAGCCGCCGCGCAACCGTCCGTGGCCGTCCACGCCGAGGTCATCTGACGCAGCTGGTCGTAAACGAAGCACTGCGTGTCGGTCTTGCCGTCACCCGGCGTCGCCGCTCCCGGCGTGTCCACGATCTTGGTGACATTGCCGGCCTGGTCGTACGTGTAGCCGGTGTCGGTGATCCTGGCCGGTGCCGTCGAGCGGTCGAACGTCGACTGCTTGAGCCTGCGCGTGAACTCGTCGTAGACGTAGGAGCCGTAGACCTTCCGGTTGAGCGGCCCCGCCTCGGTGCGCAGGATCTCGCCGAAGGCCGAGTACTGCACGTCGTTCAGGTACGTCGACGCGCCGCCGATGTAGATCGGCAGGTCGTCGGAGTTGTACCGGAACACCACTCGTTCCGTGGTGAGCCCGCCGAGTCCGGGAACCTGCGCCCAGGCGAGTTGTCCGGTGGGGGTGTAGTCGTAGCTGTAGGTGTACGTGCCCCCGAGGCCGGTCTCCTCGGCCGGGATCACTGTCTTGGTCGACTTGACCCGGTAGGCGTTGTCGTACTCCGTGACCTCGTCCCGGTACTCCCGGCCGTTCTCGTACCGGATCGTTGCCGTCGGCAGGGACTTGGCGAGCGTGTCGTACGTCCACTCGATCCGCTTGGGCCCGGTCTCGCTGCCCTCGCGGAGCGTGGTGGGCCGGCCGCCCGCGTCGAACGTGGTGACCAGCGTGTTGCCGCGCGGGTCCGTCGTGGACACCATGTTGTCGGTCTTGTCGTACCCGAAGGTGGCGGTGCCGCCGTCCGGGTCCGTGATCGACTTCTGCCTGCCCCGGCTGTCGTACTCGAACGTCGTCACCGCGCCGCCGGGACCGGTGATCTTCTTGATCTGGTCCAGGGCGTCGTACTCGTAGAGCGTGTCCCGCCAGGCGCTGCGGTCCTCCTTCGTGTACTCGCGGAGCTTCTCCGTCCGGCCCTCGGCGTCCTCGAAGGTCGCCGTGACCGTGTCGCCCTTCGGGGGAATGCTGGTGGTGACGTCGCCGTCCCGCTCGGTGGTGCTGCGGACCTGCTCGTTCCCCTTGTGGTAGCTGATCTCCGCGTTGGGCTGGCCGAGACCGTCGAAGACGGTGCGGGTCTGGGCCGGTACCTCGTTGTCCCCGACCTGGAGCAGCTTCGGCTCCGGCTCGGCGCTGTTGAAGTAGCCGTCGTTGGTCTTCCACTCCCGGCCGGCCGAGTCGTAGAAGGTGTCGTTGACGATCCTGCCGCCGCCCGCGACCGCCGCGTCCTGCGTCTGCCGCTCGCGCAGCAGGCCGTCCAGGAGCTCGTAGGAGACCGCGTACTCGCCGTTGTCCTTCAGCGAGCGGTTCGTGACGACCGTCGGGCCGTCGCGGCGGACGGTGTAGTCGTACGTCGCGTTCGGCGTCTGGGTCTTCTGGTCACGGTCGATCTCCCACACCTTCAGGAGCCGGCCCAGCGGGTCGTACTCCATCGCCGACCGCTTGCCGTTCGTGTCCGTCTCCGCGAGCGGCAGGCCGCGCAGCGGGTCGAACTCGGTCGTCTCGGTGAAGCCCAGCGGGTCGGTGGAGACCGTCTTGACCGGCGGCGCGATCGTCGCCGGCGTGTTGACGACGGACGTCTTGCGGTTCTCGGCGTCCCAGGTCGCGCTCTCGCGGCCGTGGATGTCGTACTCGGTTTTGTCGATCGTCAGGTAGCCGGTGCCGTTCTCGTCCAGCTCCTGCACCTCGGTGGGCAGGCCCTTGGTGGGCGCGGCGCCGAACGCCTTGCCGTCGTAGAGGGTGCGGGTGTCCTCGATGACCTCGCCGGTGGTGCTGCCGCAGGCGCCCAGGCGGGTCACCTCGCGGGACTCCGACTCCATCAGATACGCGCTCTCGTTGCGGACGTACGTCGTCGTGGCGCACTTGCGAGTGCCGCCCGGCGTCGTCTCGTCCACCTCGTACGGCATGCCGTACTCGTCGTACTTGGTGGTCTCGGTCGAGGTGCGCCAGGTCTCGCCCTTGACGCGCTCCCGGGTCCGTACGGTCGCGGGCCGGGTCATCCACGCCTCCAGCGGCGTGGTCCCGGTGCGCGGACGCGTGGCGGTCTTGACCGACCAGGGGGTGGTCACGACCGTCGAGTCGATCTGCCCGCCGTCGGACTCGTAGGTGATCTGCTCGCGCAGCTGGCCCTGGTACTGCGGCAGGTCGTCGTACGTGCCGCCCTCGGAGTCCTCGATCCGGGCCGTACGGGTGCCCGAGGGCAGCTTGTCGCCGTGCATGCCGCGGAAGTAGCGGTGCTCGGAGAGCTGCTTGACGTCGTCGCCCGCGCCGAGGCGGGTGCGGACCCGCTCGTAGCCCCGGTACTGGGACCAGGTGCGGTGCTTGTTCTCGGTGAACTCGCTGTCGTCGTACGCCCAGGCGACCCCGTCGAGGTACTCGTAGCTGGTGACCTTGGCCGGGCTGTCGGTGACGAGGTCCTCCTCGCGGACCTGCTCCACGACGTACTTGTGGAACCAGTCCTTCACCGGGTTCAGCGCGCCCTTGGGCGTCCAGTACTGCGGGAAGCAGCGCATCGTGTTCGACTCGGGCGAGGCCGGCATCTTCACCGGGGCCAGCGCCGAGCACTCGCGCTGCGAGTACGTGATGGCGATCCGGCCGCCGGTCTCGGTGTCGATGGCGTGGATCCGCTTGCGGGAGAAGGGCGGCAGGCCCTCGACCTTGTCGACGCGGTTGTCCATCTCGACGCCCGCGAAGGTGACCTTCGGCATGGCGGCCGTGGCGCCCGCGGCGTCGTAACCGGTGCGGGTGATCGACTCCAGCCAGAGGGCCGGGGAGGTGCCGTCACCGGTCTTCGGGTACGACTGCTCCAGCGCCCAGGAGTCGACGGTCTTCAGCGCGGTGCCGGAGAGCACCTGGGTGGTGATCTTCGTCAGCCGCTTGGTGGACCAGAAGGTCGGGGAGTACTTGTCGGTGCACTTCTCGCCGGACTTGCACTCCTGGTCCAGCGGGACGTCCGGCCAGTACTTGGCGTTGTTCTCCTTGGTCCGATTGGAGACGGCGCAGTCGAAGGTGTCCCCGGCGGCCGGTATGCAGCGCTCGGCGGTGTCGAAGACGACCCGGCCCGCGGGCTGCGCGGTGAACAGGGTGTCCGAGCGCTGGCCGTAGTCGATCCGGCCGAGGTAGCCGGCGCGGGTGTAGGCGATCTGCTGGTCGGCCTTCATGTTCTGGCCGTAGTAGTTGGTCTCCTTGTTCCACCACAGCGACATGGCGTCGCCCAGCGGGTCCACGACGTAGTCGAGGTTCCAGCGGTACGCCTGCGCGCAGTCGGAGTCCATGAACGCTGTGGCGTGGCAGGGCTCGCCGGGGTGGTTGCCGAACACCGGGACGGTCAGTGCCGAGTTGGTCCGCTTGTCGGCGGGGGCGCCCGGCAGCTTGTTCAGCCCGAAGTGGTACTTCGTACCGTCGGTGGTGGTCAGGATCCAGTACTCGCCGTCCTTGGCGCCGTTCTCGGCGCCGGAGGCGTGCTCCAGGCGGGAGCCGTCGTCGTCGGCCGGACGCCAGGTCTCCTTGCCGTCCTTGACCTCCTTGACCAGCTCGGTGGAGTTGCCGCCGAGCGACATCACGACGTGGTCGGAGCCCCAGCACAGGTCACCGCTGTCGCCGGTGTTGTTGGGCGCCTTGTCGTCGACCTTGCCCTTGTCGTCGGAACAGGAGCGGAAGCGGCGCTCGATGAAGCCGGGCTCGTAGTCCCAGCCCTCGGCGATCCAGGACGACTGCGCGTTCGTGGACGCGGTACGGCCGTCCACGGCCTGCGAGGAGTACGACAGCTCGACCTCGGGCTGCGGTCCGCCGGGGACCTCGGCCGCCTCGATCGGGTACGTCCAGGAGAAGCCGCCGGACGAACTGCCCGCCATCCAGGAGCCGGAGGGGGAGAGCGAGGTGGCCTCGTGGCTGCCGCCGGGGCCGGAGGCGTCCGCGACGGCGGCGAGGACGACGGGGGCGGCGGAGGCGCCGGACGCGCCGGACGCCGCCTTGGCCTGCGCCGGTGCGGTCAGGTCCACGGTCGCCGAGACGGTCTCGCCAGTCGCGTCGTTGGTGCTGGGCAGTGCCGTACGGGTACGGCAGCGCTCCAGCTCGGGAGTGGTCAGCGCGCAGCCGGGCAGCTGGACCAGGCGGAGCCGGGAGCCCCAGTCGCCGCCGTAGAGGTGCTTGAACGAGGCGTAGTCCAGGGCCAGTTCGACGGCTCCGGAGGCGGCGCGCTCGGCGGACTCGCCGGCCGGGGCGGCGGTGAGGACGATGCCGTCGACACCGGCCTTACGGGCGGTGGCGGCGTCCTTCATCGCGACGCGCGCGGCGGTGCCGGGGGCCGCGGGCGCGGCGGACGCGTCGGGGGCGGCGCCGCGCGTGCTGGCCGAGGACTGGGCCTTGGAAGACGGCGTGGGACGCAGGGTCACCGGGGCGGTGGTGAGACCGCTCGCCGGGGTCTCACCCAGCCCGGAACCGGAACCTGAACCGGAGCCAAAACCGAGGCCGGTGCCGGTGTCGGAGCCGAGGCCCGCGTCGGAGCCCGCACCGAGGCCCTTGCCGACGGGCTTCCGTCCGGACTGCTCCGCGGACTTCCCGTCGCCGGCGCCGGCCACCTGGACCAGGTACTCGCCGACCGGGACCTTCGCCCGGTCCGGCCGCCAGTCCTGGGCGGCGTCGTCCTTGACCCGCGGGCGGTCCGGCGTGAACTCGCGGCCGGAGACGGACTTGTCCCGCTTCAACTCGGCCAGCCGCACCTTGCCGGATCCGGCCGCTGCCGGGTCCGCCGGTATGAAGTTGATGAAAAACGCCATGAAGACCACGAATGACACGGATCTATGCCAGTGGCCCAAATAGCGCAACTGCCTCAACAGTTGCTGCACAGCTCTCCCCCATCTTAAGCATCTGAACGATGTGATCGCGCAGACGCTAAGCGTCAACAAATGTGAGAATCAAGTAAGAAGTTGGCCAACCTTCGACACCCGAGTTGCGAAAAGACAGCAAAGGGTTGGCATGTGCGACGTGTACTGTTCGGCCGAACTCGCCCAAGAGCCGAAAGGAACCGGGGGACTCACCCATGCCAGAGATGTTCAGGAGGAGACGGGGAGCGGCGAGACGCTCCGCGTGCACCACGATCACCGCACTTGTCGTCAGCGGCGCGCTCGCCCTGACGCCGACGGCCGTCGCCGCACCGGGCGCCGCGCCCGCCGCGGCACCCGAGAAGGCATCCAACTCACCTGCCACTCCCGCGACTTCGGAGGCCGACGCGCTCGCGCGGGCCCAGCGCAGCGGTGAGCCGGTCGAGGTCGTGTCGGCCCGTACGGAGACCAGCGAGGTCTACGCGCAGCCGGGCGGAACGCTCAAGCTGACCCAGCACACCATGCCGGTCCGGGTGAAGAGGGAAGGGGCCTGGAAGGCGATCGACACCACCCTCGCCCCGGCCCAGGACCGGATCGCGCCCAAGGCCGCCGCGGGCCACGTGACCTTCTCCGCGGGCGGTTCCGAACCCCTCGTCGTACTCCGGGACCAGGGCCGCACCCTGTCGCTGACCTGGCCGAACGCCCTGCCCGCCCCGGTGCTGGAGGGGGCGACCGCCACCTACCGCGAGGTGCTGCCGGGGGTCGACCTGGCGCTCAAGGCCGATGTGGATGGTTTCAGCCAAGCTTTGATCGTCAAGACGGCCGAAGCAGCCAACAATCCTGAGCTGGAAACGATCGATTTCGGTCTCTCGTCGGACGGTCTGGATCTGCGCAAGGACCCGGAGAGCGGCTCCCTGAAGGCGGTCAACCCGGCCGGGCAGACCGTCTTCGCCACCTCGTCGGCACGGATGTGGGACTCCACGACCGCGCCGGAGTCGGCACCGCCGGCACTGGCACCCACGGCAGCCGGTCCGAAGACGGCGGCGAAGACGGCCGCCGAATCGTCCGCGACCGCCCCTGACACCGCCACCGCCCCCGACACCGCCGGCGGCGGCCTCACCCCCGGCGCGAACAGCGCGAGCGTCGGCGTCACCGTCCTGGACGGCACCCTCCGCCTCGAACCGGACCAGCAGCTGCTCGACGCCCCGACCACGACCTACCCGGTCTACATCGACCCTCGCTTCACCGGCCAGCGCCAGGCGTGGACGATCGCGTACAAGCCCCACCCGAACGACAGTTACTGGAACGGCACGGGCTGGGACGGCAAGACCACCAACGAGGCGCGCGTCGGCTACGAGAGCTCGTCCGGCGGCACGGCCCGGTCGTTCTTCCGCATCGACTCCAAGGCGCTGGCCGGGGTCAAGGTGATCGACGCGCAGTTCCAGATCACCGAGACGCACTCCTGGTCCTGCACCCCCAAGCCGGTCGAGTTGTGGCAGACCGGCGCGATCAGCTCCGCGACGACCTGGAACAAGCAGCCGTCCTGGGCCGACCGCCAGGACACCCGCAACTACGCGCACGGCAACGAGGGCGTCGGCTGCCCGGACAAGGCCGTCGACTTCAACGCCAAGAGCGCCGCGGTCAACGCCGCCGCCAAGAACTGGCCCAGCATCACCTTCGGCCTGCGCGCCCCGCAGAGCGCGGAGGACAACAAGGACACGTACAGCTGGAAGAAGTTCAAGCCGGACGCCAAGCTGATCGTCGAGTACAACCGGCTGCCGAAGAACCCGTGGGCGCTGGACACCATCCCCAGCACGAAGTCGCCCCTCAACGACTGCGGCAACAACGGCTCGTACGTGACCGTCGGCAACACGGACGTCACGCTGACCGCCCAGGTCTGGGACCCGGACGGCGGCGACGTCAACGTCCAGTTCCACCTGTGGGCGACCGGCAAGCACGACGGTGACCCCGGGGTCTTCTTCGACAAGAAGGTCAAGGTGGCCGTGAAGGCCTCCGACTCCAAGGGCGCGCGGGCCTCGGTCGTCGTACCGAAGACGCTCCTCAACCAGTACAAGGGCCTGAGCAGCGGCCAGTTCTCCTGGAAGGCCCAGGCGGAGGACCCGAACGACGCCTCCTTCGCCTCCGACTGGACCCCGACCCTCGGTGCGCCCGGCTGCCGCTTCGCCTTCGACCCGACGGCCCCGGCCGTGTCGCCGACGGTCGCCTCGGCGGAGTACCCGGAGGACACCGACGGCGCCCTGGCCCGCACGGAGGGGACCTTCACCATCGGGTCCGGCGGCGTCGCGGACGTCACCGAGTACCGGTGGAGCCTGGACCGCACCCCCGCGAACATCGTGGTCAAGCCGGCCGCGCCCGGCGGCGGCGTGAGCATCAAGGTCACGCCGCTCTCCCCCGGCCCGCACACGGTGTACGTGCAGAGCGTGGACGCGGGGAAGAACACGAGCCCGACGTACCCGTACAAGTTCTACGCGGCGAGCCCCGGCGTGCGGGACGAGCCCGGTGACGTGAACGGCGACGGCGCGCCCGACTTCTACGCCGTCGACGGCACGAACAACCTGCGGCTGTACTCCGGTACGGACACCAAGGGCAACGTGGCCGCCGCCTCCTTCCTGTCCACGAACGGGGCCTGGGAGGGCGCGCTGCTCACCCACCGGGGCGACTGGACCGAGGACGGGTACGAGGACCTGGTCGCCCGCCGGAACGACGGCAAGCTGTGGCTGTTCCCGAACGACGGCCTGGGCCAGGTCTCGGAGGACACCCGGCAGCAGGTGTACGTCTTCCCTGACGAGGACACCGGCGCCGTCACCGACACCGCCGCGATCAAGCAGATCGTGTCGGTGGGCGACCTGACGCCCGACACCGAGCAGTACAACCCGGACTTCGTCGCGGTCATCGGCGACCAGCTGTGGTTCCTGCCCGGCTACTCGGGCGGCACCGTCGAGTCCGGCTACCCGATCGGCAACAGCGGCTGGGGTGCCATGACCCTGGTCTCCCCGGGCGATGTGGACGGGGACGGACTCGTCGACCTGATGGCCCGTCATACCGACGGCACGCTGTACGTCTACCACGGCACGGCACGGGACGTGGACGCCGACGGCGTTCCGGACGGCGGTACGGACCCGGCCGCCTTCGGCGCCCCGATCAACCGCACCGTCCACGCCACCGGCTGGACCCCGGCCGCCCGGCCGCTGATCACCGCTCCGGGCGACGTGGACGGCGACGGCATCGCGGACCTGTGGACGACGACGGCCAACACCACGGCCGGGCTGGAGTTCGTCCCGGGTCGCAAGGACGGCGTGGGCACGCCGTCGGCCGTGGGCACGAGTGGCTGGCAGGCCATCAAGGCCATTTCCTGACCGCCTTCAGGTCAACTGCTGACCGCCTTCCGGTCAGCAGTTGACCGTTGGCTGATCGCCTCCTGAAAAGGAGCCGCCGGGTTCGGACAGGTGTCCGAACCCGGCGGCATGTCGGGGTCCGGCGGTGGCATCCTGGTGCGCCACGGACAGGAAGGACCGACCGCCATGGCGAGGAGTACGGCACCGCCCCCGACCCAGCCCCCGACGCAGCTCCCGGCCCGGCCCACGGCAACGGCCGCCGCGCCGCCCCGGCCCATGCGTGCCGACGCGCGCCGCAACTACGACCGGCTGCTCACCGAGGCCCGGGCCACCTTCGCCGAACACGGCGCGGACGCCTCCCTCGAAGACGTGGCACGCCGCGCCGGAGTCGGCATCGGCACGCTCTACCGCCACTTCCCCAACCGGCACGCCCTGCTCAGCGCGGTCTTCCAGGAGGCCCTGACCGCCCTGCTGGAGCGCTCGCGCGAACTGGCCGCCTCCGACGACCGGCCCTGCGGCGCCCTCGTGGCCTGGCTGCGCGCCCTGATCGCCCACGCCGGCGAGTACCGGGGCCTCTCCCGCGCGCTCATGGCCGCCTCGCACGACGAGAGTTCGGCCCTGTCCCGGTGCAACATCCCCCTGCGCGGCGCGGGCGAGCGCCTGCTGGTCCGCGCCCAGGAGACCGGTCAGGTACGGGCCGAGGTGTCCATCGACGACCTGATGCAGCTGACGAACGCGATCGCCCTGGCGGCGGAAGGCGCCCCGGACGACCCGGAGCTGGCGGACCGGCTGCTGAGACTGACGCTGACGGGGCTCAAGCCCTGAGCGAGCGCCGGGACAGGACCGCCTCCACGGCGCTTCGGCCGACGGTTTCACCGGCGCTGTCAACCGGCGCCGAACGTACGCGGCCGACAGCCCGGCCGGGATGACGGTCGGGACCGAACTCGGCGCGGCCGGCCGAACTGTTCATCGAGAGCGGGCCGACGCGCCTCTTCGAGCCGGGCGCGGCTGGAGCGGGCCCCGCGCGGGCAGGGCCACGCCGATCGCCCGCGCCGCACCCCTCCGGCCGGCCGCTATCGCCGCCGTATGTCCGCCACCCGCGCCCGCTCGCCGGGCTCCTGCGCCGACGGGCCCGATGTGCTCCGGAGCCCGGCCCCGGGGCCGCCCGCCGGGCCGCCCGGGTGCGTGCGGCGCTGGCCCGGCAGGGGGAGGTCGCGGCGGGGCTGCCGGCCGGACAGGCCGCCGCCCTCGGCGCCCGGGCCGCCGACCGTACCGGACCCGCCCGGGCCGCCGGACAGGCCGGACGTACCGGCTCCGCCCAGCCCGCCCCCGATCCCCGCGCCACCGGAGCCGGCCGCGCCGCCGGCCCCCGCCACGGCGATCTGCACGCCCTGGTCCGCGAGCGCCTGGAGCTCGGTCCCGGCACGGTCGTCGTGCGCGGGCGGTTCGTCGGTCACCAGGCGGCTGATCAGCTCGGTCGGCACGGTCTGGAACATCGTGTCCGTACCGAGCTTCGTGTGGTCGGCGAGCACCACGACCTCCGCCGCCGCCTGCACCAGCGCCCGGTCGACACTGGCGGAGAGCATGTTGGACGTGGAGAGGCCGCGCTCCGCGGTCAGCCCGCTCCCGCTCAGGAACGCGCGCGTGACCCGCAGGCCCTGGAGGGACTGCTCCGCGCCGCTGCCGACCAACGCGTAGTTCGAGCCGCGTAACGTCCCTCCCGTCATGACGACTTCCACCCGGTTGGCGTGGGCCAGCGCCTGGGCGACCAGCAGGGAGTTGGTGACGACGGTCAGCCCGGGGATCCGCGCGAGCCGGCGGGCCAGCTCCTGCGTGGTCGTACCGGCGCCGACCACCACGGCCTCGCCCTCTTCGACGAGGCCGGCGGCGAGATCGGCGATGGCCGTCTTCTCCGCCGTTGCGAGATGGGACTTTTGCGGGAAGCCGGACTCTCGCGTGAATCCACCCGGCAACACCGCACCGCCGTGCCGGCGGTCGAGGAGTCCTTCTGCCTCGAGAGCCCGCACGTCCCGCCGTACGGTCACTTCGGAGGTCTGGACGACACGGGCGAGCTCACGGAGCGACACGGCTCCGTTCGCGCGCACCATTTCGAGGATCAATTGACGACGTTCTGCAGCGAACACGAAACTGACAGTAACGCCAACGACCATCCGCTTTCAGCAGTTTGCGCCGAAAAACAGAAGTTGCGCACAGACGGGCACGCTCAGTGGTATAAGGGGCGTTCCGACGGTCAACCGGCCCAAACGGCGGCTCCGCCGCCCGGACAGAACCGGGCGTAACCGCGCAGACGCGGGCATCGCGGAATCAGCTCTCGTCGCCCGTCTTCCGCGTGTGCAGCTGCCGCGCGACCTCCGCGATCGAACCCGACAGCGACGGGTACACCGTGAACGCCTTCGCGATCTGCTCCACGGTCAGGTTGTTGTCGACCGCGAGCGAGATCGGGTGGATCAGCTCGCTCGCGCGGGGGGCGACGACCACGCCGCCGACCACTATCCCGGTCCCCGGGCGGGCGAAGATCTTGACGAAGCCGTCCCGGATCCCCTGCATCTTGGCGCGCGGGTTGCGCAGCAGCGGCAGCTTGACGGCCCGGGCGTCGATCCGGCCCGCGTCGATGTCCGCCTGGCTGTGGCCGACGGTGGCGATCTCGGGGTCGGTGAAGACGTTCGCCGAGACGGTCTTGAGGTTGAGCGGCGTCACCGCGTCGCCCAGGAAGTGGTACATCGCGATCCGGCCCTGCATCGCCGCGACCGACGCGAGGGCGAAGACGCCGGTGACGTCACCGGCCGCGTACACACCGGGCGCGGAGGTGCGGGAGACCCGGTCCGTCTTGATGTGGCCGGACTCCTTGAGCAGGACGCCGGCCTCCTCCAGGCCCATGCCCGCCGTGTTGGGTATGGCGCCGACGGCCATCAGGCAGTGCGTACCGGAGATGGTCCGGCCGTCGGAGAGGGTGACCTCGACCCGGTCGCCGACGCGCTTGGCGGACTCGGCGCGGGAGCGGGACATCACGTTCATGCCGCGCCGCCGGAAGACGTCCTCCAGGACGCCCGCGGCGTCCGGGTCCTCGCCCGGCAGCACGCGGTCGCGCGAGGAGACGAGGGTGACGCGCGAGCCCAGCGCCTGGTAGGCGCCCGCGAACTCGGCACCGGTGACGCCGGAACCGACCACGATCAGCTCCTCCGGCAGCTCGTCGAGGTCGTACACCTGCGTCCAGTTCAGGATCCGCTCGCCGTCCGGCAGCGCGTCGGGGATCTCGCGCGGATGGCCGCCGGTCGCGATCAGCACGGCGTCGGCGGTCAGCGTCTCCTCGCTGCCGTCCGCCGCCGTCACGACCACCTGGCGGGAACCGTCCACGCCCTGCCGGCCCTGGAGCCGCCCGCGCCCGCGCAGCACGCGCGCGCCGGCCCGGGTGACCGAGGCCGTGATGTCGTGGGACTGGGCCAGCGCGAGGCGCTTCACCCGCCGGTTGACCTTGCCCAGGTCGACCCCGACGACGCGGGCCGACCGCGCCAGCGGGGGCGTGTCGTCGGCGACGATGATGCCCAGCTCCTCGTACGAGGAGTCGAAGGTGGTCATCACCTCGGCCGTCGCGATGAGGGTCTTGGACGGTACGCAGTCGGTGAGCACCGAGGCCCCGCCGAGGCCGTCGCAGTCGACGACGGTCACCTCCGCGCCGAGCTGGGCGCCCACCAGGGCCGCCTCGTAGCCGCCGGGTCCGCCGCCGATGATCACGATCCGGGTCACGAAAAAGTCCGCCTCGCGTTGTCGACCCGGCCCGTCTGCCGCCCCGGCCGGGGTTCCGGGGGAGGAACCCCCGGGGGATGCAGTACGCACTCCATTGTCCCGCACGCTTCACGCGGCCTCCCGCCGGGGCCCGCCATCCGGGAATCGACGAGGCCGGAGCCTTTCGGACCCCGGCCGGGGTTCCGCCCGCCCCGGTCCGGCCGCTCCCGCACGCCCCCTGCCACGGCCCCGCGGGCCGCGCCTGCCGCGACGCCCCTGCCGCGACGCCGGCCCCGTCGCCGCCGGTGCCGCGCCCGGCCCTGCCACCACACCGCACCGGCCGGTGCACCGGCGACCACGCCCGTACCTCCCGTACTCTCGACCCATGTCGCTCTACGCCGCGTACGCCGGCAACCTCGACGCGCGGCTGATGACCCGCCGCGCCCCGCATTCCCCGCTGCGCGGCACGGGCTGGCTCAACGGCTGGCGGCTGACCTTCGGCGGCGAGCAGATGGGCTGGGAGGGAGCGCTGGCCACGATCGTGGAGGCCCCGCGCTCCCAGGTCTTCGTCGCGCTGTACGACCTGGCGCCGATGGACGAGGACTCCATGGACCGCTGGGAGGGCGTGGGCCTCGACATCTACCGGCGGATGCGGGTACGGGTGCACACGCTGGACGGCGAGGAGCCGGCCTGGCTGTACGTCCTGAACGGGTACGAGGGCGGGCTGCCGTCGGCGCGCTACCTGGGCGAGATCGCGGACGCGGCGGAGTCGGCGGGCGCGCCGCACGACTACGTGATGGAGCTGCGCAAGCGCCCCTGCTGAGGGCGGGGGGCGCGCGAGGCGCACAAGGCGGCGGGCGCGCGACGCGCCCAAGGACGGTAACGATCCGCAGATCATCGGAAGATCACGCCGGAAGCATCTACGCGCGTAGGGCATGACCGGCTACCCTCGTCCGCGTGAACGCATCTGTTATTCCGGCCGACGCCGACGGCCCCGCCTCCCCGCACGCCACCGCCGACGCCGCCGCCGAGCGCCTCAGACAGCTCACCGGCGCCGCGACGCACGACATCGCCCTGGTGATGGGTTCCGGCTGGGCACCGGCCGTCGACGCGCTCGGGACGCCGGAGGCGGAGATCCCGGTCACCGAGCTGCCCGGGTTCCCGCCGCCCGCCGTGGCGGGGCACGGCGGCACGATCCGCTCGTACCGGATCGCCGAGCGGCGCGCGCTGGTCTTCCTCGGCCGTACGCACTACTACGAGGGCCACGGCGTCGCGGCCGTCGCGCACGGGGTCCGTACCGCCGTCTCGGCCGGCTGCAAGACCGTCGTCCTGACCAACGGCTGCGGCGGCCTGCGCGAGGGCATGCGCCCCGGCCAGCCCGTACTGATCAGCGACCACATCAACCTCACCGCGGTCTCGCCGATCACCGGCGCCAACTTCGTGGACCTGACGGACCTCTACTCGCCCCGGCTGCGCGCGCTCTGCAAGGAGATCGACCCGAGCCTGGAGGAGGGCGTGTACGTCCAGTTCCCCGGCCCGCACTACGAGACGCCCGCGGAGATCAACATGGTCCGGGTCATGGGCGGCGACCTGGTCGGCATGTCCACGGTCCTGGAGGCGATCGCGGCCCGCGAGGCGGGCGCCGAGGTGCTCGGCATCTCGCTGGTGACCAACCTGGCGGCCGGCCTGACGGGCGAACCCCTCAACCACGAGGAGGTCCTCCAGGCGGGCCGGGACTCGGCGACACGGATGGGCGAGCTGCTGGGGCGGGTGCTGCACCGGATCTGAGGATCCGGGGAACGGGGCACCCGAGGGTCGACACGGGGTCGGAGGACTCCGGACGACGGCGATCACGACGACAGCGATCGCGACGGCGGCGAGAGCCACGACGAGGAGGTACGTCCACCGTGCAGCAGGACGACAGGATCGAGCGGGACCGGCGGGCACCGCGGGACGCGCACACGACTCGGGACGCACAGGACCCGAAGCCCGCGGGGGTCTCCCCCGGGACGCCCGTGGCTCCCGAGGCCCCCGAGGCAGGCGACAGCCGGAACCGCGCCCCGGAGGACCGCGAGGCACAGGGCCTCATGGACCGCGCCGCGGCCTGGCTGGCCGAGGACCCGGACGACGACACCCGCGAGGAACTGGCCCGGCTCATCGAGGCGCGTGACCTCGACGCGCTGGGCGAGCGGTTCGCCGGCACGCTCCAGTTCGGCACCGCCGGGCTGCGCGGGGAGCTCGGCGCCGGCCCCATGCGCATGAACCGCGCGGTCGTCATCCGGGCCGCGGCCGGCCTCGCCGCGTACCTCGGGAAGCGGGGCGAGGGCGACGGCCTGGTCGTCATCGGCTACGACGCCCGCTACAAGTCGGCCGACTTCGCGCGCGACACGGCGGCCGTGATGACGGGGGCGGGCCTGCGCGCGGCCGTGCTGCCGGGCCCGCTGCCCACCCCGGTCCTGGCGTTCGCCGTACGGCACCTGAACGCCGTGGCCGGCGTGGAGGTCACCGCCAGCCACAACCCGCCCCGGGACAACGGCTACAAGGTCTACCTCGGCGGCGGCACCCAGATCGTGCCGCCGGCGGACGGCGAGATCGCGGCCGAGATCGACGCGGTGGGCGCGCTGGCCGGCGTGGCCCGCCCGGAGAGCGGCTGGCAGACCCTCGGGGACGAGGTCCTGGCGGCGTACCTGGAGCGTACGGACGCGGTCCTGACGCCGGGCACGCCCCGTACCGCGCGCGTCGTGTACACGGCGATGCACGGCGTCGGCACGGACACCCTCCTCGCGGCCTTCGCACGGGCCGGTTTCCCCGCGCCCGCGCTGGTCGCCGAGCAGGCCGAGCCGGATCCGGCCTTCCCGACGGTCGCGTTCCCCAACCCGGAGGAGCCGGGCGCGATGGACCTGGCCTTCGCCACGGCCCGGCGCGTACGGCCCGACCTGGTCATCGCCAACGACCCGGACGCCGACCGCTGTGCCGTGGCCGTCCCCGACGAGGCGGCCGAGGGCGGCTGGCGGATGCTGCGCGGCGACGAGGTCGGCGCGCTGCTCGCCGCGCACCTGGTGCACAAGGGCGCGACGGGCACGTTCGCCGAGTCGATCGTCTCGTCGTCGCTGCTCGGCCGGATCGCGGCGGCGGCGGGCGTCCGGCACGAGGAGACGCTGACCGGCTTCAAGTGGATCGCCCGCGCGCCGGGCCTGCGGTACGGCTACGAGGAGGCGCTCGGCTACTGCGTCGACCCCGACGGCGTCCGCGACAAGGACGGCATCACCGCCGCGCTGCTGGTCGCCGAGCTGGCCTCGGAGCTGGCCGCCAAGGACCGCACGCTCACCGACCTCCTCGACGACCTGGCCGTCACCCACGGCCTGCACGCCACGGACCAGCTCTCGGTCCGCGTCCAGGACCTGTCCCTGATCGCGGCGGCGATGCGGCGCCTGCGCGAGACACCGCCGCGCGCCCTGGCCGGGCTGGACGTCGTCTCCGCCGAAGACCTCACCGAGGGCCCCGGCGGCCTGCCGCCCACGGACGGCCTGCGCTACCACCTGGAGGGCGCGTACCGGGCCCGCGTCATCGTCCGCCCCAGCGGCACCGAGCCGAAGCTCAAGTGCTACCTGGAGGTGGTGGTCCCGGTCGAGGACGCGCCGGCCCTCCCGTCGGCCCGGACGACGGGTACGGAGCTGCTCGCGGCGCTGAAGAAGGACCTGGCGACGGCCGCCGGCATCTGACGCGGCCCTGTTCGGCCACGCGCGTACGGGACGGCTGCCGCCGGCCGTCCCGCCCGCACGCCGGTCGGCGCAGGCAACGTGGGCGCGGCCAGGACGAGGAGGTGCTGAATCACGCGACAGCAGCTCCGGACAGGACCTAATCCTGGAGGAACGCCGGGAAGCCGAAGCGCTGGCCGATCCGCAGCCCCTGGGCGTGTGCGTCGGTGCCGGTCACCGAGTAGACGACCGTACGGGAGAGGTCCCGGGTGGCGACAATGGCGGTGTTGTAACCGGGGCGCGCGCCCGTCTTGCCCCACACCTCGACGCCGTCGATCTCGAACCGCTCCAGTCCGGCCGACTTGGTGGCGCCCGCGACGCCCGCGGGAACGGTGAACATCTCCTCCAGTTGCGGTCGCGGCACGATCCTGCCGCGGAACAGCGAGGTCATCAGCCGCTCCAGGTCGTCCATGGTCGAGATCATGTCGCCTGCCGCCCACCGGTCCGACACGTTCCACTCGGTCACGTCCACGAGCTTCCCGTCGACCAGCTGGTAGCCGCGGTTGTGCGGGCCGTGCAGACGCGGGTCGGTGCCGGGGAACGAGGTCCGCCGCATGCCGGCGGGCCCGAGGACGTACCGGGCCGCCCCCTCCTCGTACGTCCGCCCCGTCACCTTCTCGACCAGCATCGCGAGGATCGTGTAGTTGACGTTCAGGTAGTGCTGCCGCGTCCCCGGGCCGAACTCCGGTCCCTTCGCCACCCCTGCGGCCACCACGTCCTCGGGGTTCAGCGTGTCGAACCGGTGCGCGTACTGCTCCTCCCAGGAATCGCCGAAGCCGTCCCCCGGCTGAATGCCGCTGGTGTGGTTGAGCAACTGCCGTACGGAGACGGGCTCGAACTCCGGCGTCAGCAGGCCCGGCAGATAACTCTGCACCGGTCTGTCCAGGTTCACCTTGCCGTCGGCGGCGAGCCTCAGCACCAGGGCGGCCGTCACGACCTTCGTCACCGACCCGGCCCGGAACCGCCCGTCCGCGACGGCGGGGTCCTGGCTGCCCGTCTCCCGTACCCCGGCGCTTCCCTCCCACCGCCCGTCCCGTCCGCCGGCGCGCACGACCGCGCTCGTCGCCTCACCGTCCGGCAGGCCCACGAGCGCGGCCCGCAGCGCCTCGGCCCGCGGATGCTCGGCGACCCGTGACACGGCGCCTCCGCCGGCCCCGGGTACGCGCTCCTGCCGGGGCAGGGCCACGGCGGATCCCGCCCCCACTCCGAGAGCGAGGACGGCCGATACGGTCACGAGCACGGCACGGCGGTTGAACGGGGTAACGCGCATAAGGGACTGCCTCTCCAGCTGATGGTGTCCGAACGACCTCATCCTGGCGACGGGCGCGGCCCTCCCGGATCCTCATCGAAGACGGCTCTCCCCCTGATCGTTCTCAGGGGCATCCCCCAGGCCCGCCCGGGGAGTCGGGAGCGGACATCCCTACGGGACGCTCAGCGCGGCGTCGGCCCCGCCGTCCCCCGCGCCGGATCCGTCCGGGCTCGGGTGAGCGCGGCGACCGTCTCACGCGGGTCGTCCGCGTGGAACCGGAGCGTCCGGGCGAAGCCCCGCGCGCCGAGCGGCCGTACGAACTCCACCGGCTCCGTCAGCTCCACCGTCACCGTGGTCTGCCCGCCCACCACGAGGTCGAGCACCCCGTCCGCGCTCAGCTCCAGCAGCCGCCCGTCGGGGTAGCGCCGCTCGACCCTGGCGACGGCGACGGCGGCGGCGGGAACCCGCAGGTCGAACAGTCCGCCGTACCGCACGCGCAGCGAGCCGTCGGCTCCCACGACGTGCGGCCGGACCACGCAGGAGGCGTGCAGGCCGAGGATCAGCACCACCCCGTACACGTCGACGACGAGCAGGATCGCGTGCACGACCGGCCAGGGGACCACCAGTGCCAGCAGAACCGTCTCCACGACGGAGACGAAGAGCAGCCCGTACATCAGGGCCGTCTGCGGCCCGGTGTACGCGACGGCCAGCGCGCCGTCGGGGACCTGGTGGCGGCGGCGCAGCAGCCACAGCCCGAGGCTGCGCAGGGCCCGGATCTCGTACGCGACGAGCCGGCGCGCGCCCACGGGGAGCAGCGTCCGCAGCGCGCCCCGCACGGCGTGCCGCCGGCCGGCGCCGGCCCGTCGCCGCGTGGCGTACAGCCGCCACAGGACCACGGCCTCCAGCACGAGCACGGTCGCCACCAGTGCCTCGGCCACCACCAGGACCGCTCCGGGGATCCGTACGCCGGCCGCCAGGCACACCAGGACGGCCGCCTCGGCGGGCAGCACCGCCCCGGCCGCCGCCCGCGCGGCGCGCAGGCTCATGCCCCCCGTGCTCATGCCCTTCTGACTCCCGGCCCCCTTGCTCTCGGCCCTCTGACTCTCGGCCCCCTGACTCTCGGCCCCCTGACTCTTGGCCCCCTTCCTCATGACGCCCTCTCGCGCATCCGGACGGCCAGCCGTGCCATCACCCGGCGCACCACCTCGGCCTGGGCGGGCGGATAGTCGGCGAGCAGCGCCTCTCCGAACCCCGTCGCCACCGGGCCGCCGTCCGGGATCGCGGCCAGGACCGCGTCGGGTACGGCGGCGGCCAGTTCGTCGGCCAGCGCCGCGACGCGCGGATCGTCCGTCGCCGCCCCGTCCAGTTCGTCCAGCCGTCCGTACGCCGACAGCACGGCGGGGTCCTCGGCGATGTGCCGCAGCGCCGCGAACACCGCGTCACTGCCGACCGTCGAGTCCAGCAGGATCAGGTGCTCGCGGTCCTTGGCGGCGGCCGGCGACGCGGTGGCGGGCGCTGCCCTCAACAGCTCGGCGAGCGCGGGGGACAGCGGCGCGTCCGGCGTGAGCGGTCCCTCCAGCAGACCCGCCAGTACCTCGCGGCGCCGCCGGAGCTCGTGTTCCTGGCGCGCGAGGTCGGCGTCCAGCTCGCGCAGCACCTCGGCCAATTCGCGCCCGGAGTCGTCCGCGAGGACGTCCCGTACCTCGTCCAGGGCGAGTCCGAGCTCGGTCAGCCGCCGGATCCGGGCCAGCACGACGGCGTCGCGGATGCCGTAGACGCGGTACCCGTTGGCCCGTCGCAGAGGCTCGGGCAGGAGACCGATGTGGTGGTAGTGCCGCACGGCCCGGGAGGTGACTCCGACGAGCGCGGCGATCTCTCCGATGCGCATGGCGCCAGTAGAAACCCTGCCGCTGCGACAAGGTCAAGCGCGGAGGCGGCCCGCCGGCCGCGTCCACGGCGGGACCTGTGTCCTTTGTGCGCTTCAGCGCAACCGGGGACACAAAAGACGGCCCGGGCGCGCGCCCGCAAGGACCACCGATCAGCCCGTGAGCAGCAGCACCACGAGGAGGACCAGTCCGGCCAGCGCCGGGGCGATGACCTCGTACGCCCAGCGCACCACCGGCTCGCCCTGCGCCTCGGGGCGGGACTCGGCGCGCTCCGAGAGGTCACGGAGGTCGGCCACCGCCTGGTCCGCCAGTGCGGGCGTCGGCGTCCGCGGGGTCTCGGTGCCGGGCGCGGCGAAGGGGTCGGAGCGCGTGGGCGCGCCCTGGCCCCGGTTCGCGCGCTTGCGCTGCCGCAATGACACCGGCACCGCCCACATCTGGTACTTCCCCGATTCGGTGAACACCTCGCACGAGAACCGCGCCCGCACGTCCGTGACCACTCCCCAGGGCAGGGTGATCGTCCGCAGCGGGTTCCTGACACGAAGCCGGTCCCGGTTCGCGAAGACCGCCGGGCGCACGGTGTACGCGGCGATGAGCGGGACCGCGAACAGCATCCCCGCGAGCGCCAGCCATGGCGTCCGGCCCGTGCCCCGGACCAGCGCGTCGCCGCCGAGCCAGAGGATGATCAGGAGCATCATCGCGCCGCCCGCGATGCCACCCGCCGACCGGTAGACGCGATCGGCGTAGGCGGGCCCGGCGGACTGCCCCGCGCCCGAGGGCTGCCCGGCGGGCTGCCGTACGGCCGAGGACCTCTCCGCCGACGACCGCTCGGCCGAGGACCGCGCGGCGGATCGTTCGGCGGGCCGCTCGGCGGGCCGACGCTCGCGCGGCTGCTCACCGGACCGCTGCTCGGGCGCCTGCTCGGCGGGCCGCTCACCGGACCGCTGCTCGGCGTCCCGCTCCTCGGCGGGCTGCTGCTCGGGGCTGGGGCTCGTCATACGCCGATTCTGCCGTACGGCCCCCGGCACCCCCGCGCCCCGTCCGGGCCCGCCCTCGTAACCGCACCGGACACCGCCCCGGTCCGGGACCCCCTACCCATTCCACTACGCGCGTAGATATGCTCACCTGGTGACCATGCCCACCATCACCTCCGCACTCGCAGACGTGACCGCGTCCGACAGCGCGTTGCGCCGCTTCCTCCATGGGCTGCCCGGCGTCGACGCCGTCGGCCTCGAAGCGCGCGCCGCCTCGCTCGGGACGCGGTCGATCAAGACCACGGCCAAGGCGTACGCCATCGATCTGGCCATCTCCATGATCGATCTGACGACACTCGAAGGCGCGGACACCCCGGGCAAGGTCCGGGCGCTCGCCGCCAAGGCCCTCCGTCCCGACCCGACCGACCGTACGGCCCCGGCGACCGCCGCCGTCTGCGTCTACCCCGACATGGTGGAGACGGCCGCCGCCGCGCTCGCCGGGTCCGGGGTGAAGGTCGCCTCCGTCGCGACCGCCTTCCCCGCCGGCCGCGCCGCGCTGGGGGTGAAGCTGGCGGACACCCGCGACGCGGTCGCCGCCGGCGCCGACGAGATCGACATGGTCATCGACCGCGGCGCGTTCCTCTCCGGGCGCTACCTGAAGGTGTACGAGGAGATCCGCGCGGTGAAGGAGGCGGCCGGGGCCGCCCGCCTCAAGGTCATCTTCGAGACCGGCGAGCTCTCCACGTACGACAACATCCGCCGCGCCTCCTGGCTCGGCATGCTCGCCGGGGCCGACTTCATCAAGACGTCCACCGGCAAGGTCGGGGTCAACGCCACCCCCGCCAACACGCTCCTGATGCTCCAGGCGGTGCGCGACTTCCGGGAGCGGACCGGCGTTCAGGTCGGGGTGAAACCCGCGGGCGGCATCCGCAGCAGCAAGGACGCGGTCAAGTTCCTGGTCCTGGTCAACGAGACCGTGGGCGCGGACTGGCTGGACAACCACTGGTTCCGGTTCGGCGCCTCCAGCCTGCTGAACGATTTGCTGATGCAGCGCCAGAAGCTCAGCACCGGCCGGTACTCCGGCCCCGACTACGTGACGGTGGACTGATCCCCCATGGCCCCTGAAACCCCGATGGCCCCTGAGACCCCCATGACCTCCCCGCGCCCGACGACGTCCCCGTCTCCCTTCGAGTACGCCCCGGCGCCCGAGTCCCGTGGTGTCGTCGACCTCGCGCCGTCCTACGGCCTGTTCATCGACGGCGAGTTCACCGAGAGCTCCGACGCCACGCGCGGCGGCGGCACGGGCGGCGGCACGGGCGGCGGCCTGCGCAAGACGGTCAACCCGGCCACCGAGGAAGTCCTGGCCGAGTACACCCAGGCCGGCGACGAGGACGTCGACCGCGCCGTACGGGCGGCCCGCAAGGCGTTCTCGACGTGGTCCGCGCTGCCCGGCGCCGAGCGCGCCAAGTACCTGTTCCGGATCGCGCGCATCATCCAGGAGCGTTCGCGCGAACTGGCGGTCCTGGAGACGCTCGACAACGGCAAGCCGATCCGGGAGACCCGCGACACGGACCTCCCGCTCGTCGCGGCGCACTTCTTCTACTACGCGGGCTGGGCCGACAAGCTGGCCCATGCCGGCCACGGGCCGAACCCGCGCCCCCTCGGCGTGGCGGGCCAGGTCATCCCGTGGAACTTCCCGCTGCTCATGCTCGCGTGGAAGATCGCCCCGGCGCTGGCCACCGGCAACACCGTCGTGCTCAAGCCGGCCGAGACGACCCCGCTCTCCGCGCTGTTCTTCGCCGACATCTGCCGCCAGGCCGGGCTTCCCCGGGGCGTGGTCAACATCGTCACCGGCGACGGCGCGACCGGCGCGGCGCTGGTCGCGCACCCGGGCGTGGACAAGGTGGCGTTCACCGGCTCGACCGGCGTGGGCAAGGCGATCGCCCGCCAGGTGGCGGGCACGGACAAGAAGGTCACGCTCGAACTGGGCGGCAAGGGCGCCAACATCGTCTTCGACGACGCCCCCGTCGACCAGGCCGTCGAGGGCATCGTGAACGGGATCTTCTTCAACCAGGGGCAGGTCTGCTGCGCGGGCTCCCGGCTGCTGGTGCAGGAGTCGGTCCACGACGAGGTCCTGGACTCGCTCAAGCGGCGGCTGGCCACGCTGCGCGTGGGCGACCCGCTGGACAAGAACACCGACCTCGGCGCGATCAACTCGGCCGAGCAGCTGGCCCGTATCACCGCGCTCGCCGAGACGGGCGAGGCCGAGGGAGCCGAACGCTGGTCGCCCGACTGCGCGCTGCCGTCCGCCGGCTACTGGTTCGCGCCGACGCTCTTCACGAACGTCACCCAGGCGCACACGGTCGCGCGCGACGAGATCTTCGGCCCGGTGCTCTCCGTGCTGACGTTCCGCACCCCGGACGAGGCCGTGGCCAAGGCCAACAACACGCCGTACGGCCTGTCGGCGGGCATCTGGACCGAGAAGGGCTCGCGGATCCTCGCCGTCGCGGGCAAGCTCCGGGCGGGTGTCGTCTGGGCCAACACGTTCAACAAGTTCGACCCGACCTCGCCGTTCGGCGGCTACAAGGAATCGGGCTACGGCCGCGAGGGCGGCCGCCACGGCCTGGAGGCGTACCTCGATGTCTGACACCCCCCGCGAGAAGACCGCGAAGACCGCGAAGACCGCTAAAACCGCGAAGACCGCTGAGACCTCGAGGACCGCTGAGACCTCGAAGAAGAAGCCGGCGTCCGACGCGGAGCCGGGCCGCGCGCGGCTGAGCGTGTTCAAGACCTACAAGCTGTACGTCGGGGGCAAGTTCCCCCGTTCCGAGAGCGGCCGGGTGTACGAAGTGACCGACTCCGCAGGCACCTGGCTGGCGAACGCGCCGCAGTCCTCCCGCAAGGACGCCCGGGACGCGGTCGTCGCGGCCCGCAAGGCGTTCGGCGGCTGGTCGGGGGCCACCGCGTACAACCGCGGCCAGGTCCTCTACCGGATCGCCGAGATGCTGGAGGGCCGCCGGGAGCAGTTCGTCGCCGAGGTCGCGGACGCCGAGGGCCTGTCGCCGGAGCGGGCCGGGGCGGTCGTGGACGCCGCGGTCGACCGCTGGGTGTGGTACGCGGGCTGGACCGACAAGATCGCCCAGGTCATCGGCGGCGCGAACCCGGTGGCCGGGCCGTACTTCAACCTCTCCACGCCCGAACCGGCCGGCGTGGTGGCCGTCCTGGCGCCCCAGGAGTCCTCCTTCCTGGGCCTGGTCTCGGTGATCGCCCCGGTGATCGCCACGGGCTGCACGACGGTGGTGGTCGCGAGCGAGAAGGCTCCGCTGCCCGCGCTCTCCCTGGGCGAGGTGCTCGCCACGTCCGACCTGCCCGGCGGGGTGGTCAACATCCTCTCCGGCCGCACGGCCGAGCTCGCGGCCCCGCTCGCCGCGCACCAGGACGTGAACGGGATCGACCTCACCGGGGCGGACGAGGGGACGGCGAAGGACCTGGAGACCGCCGCCGCGGACAACCTCAAGCGCGTCCTGCGCCCCTCGCCCGCCGGCGCCCCGGCGGACTGGTCCGCCGACCCGGGCACGCGCCGCCTGACGGCCTTCCTGGAGACGAAGACGGTCTGGCACCCGACGGGCAGCCTGGGAGCCTCCGGCTCGGGGTACTGACGGCAACGGCGTACTGACGGCAACGGCCTACCGGCGGTACCGGCGACTCAACGCCACGTCCCGCTTCCCCCGTTCAAGGGGAAGCGGGACGTTTTCACTGCTCTGTACGCGACGGGCGCGCGCCGCCGCCCGTCAGCCCGGCAGTGCGCCGAGCACGCCGCCGATCACGGGGAAGTCCTTGAGCGAGGCGCTGCCCTTGGTCAGCGGGTCGGTCAACGACGCGGTGGAGAGCGGCTTGAAGTCGGCGATCCGGGTGCCCACCGCGTTGTCCAGCGGATCAACGCCCGTGCCGGCCAGCGGGTTGAGCTTGAGGTTCTTGACCGGACCCAGCGCCCCGGCCGCCGCGTGACCGAGCGCGCCGAAGACACCCTGGCCCGCGGCGGTGGCCGCCGTGGCGAGTTCGGTGTCACCGTTCGCCACGGTCGCGCCGGTGGGCTCGACCGCCTGCGCCGCCGTACCGCCGCCCAGCCCGAGGGCCGCGCCCGCGGCGGTGACGGTCAGCCCGGCGCGCAGCAGGGCGCGGCGCGGGGATCCCTGGGAGGTACGAGCTGCATGACGTGCCATGAGATGTCCTGCCTGCCGGAAGTGCGGGGAATGAGGAGAGATGCGGAGAGATGAGGGTGATGCCGGACGTTGCGAGAGATGCGGCATACACACCGTCATCGTAGCGGCACGCACCGTAGCCGCTCCGCGTGGTTCGCGCCACCACGCCTCACCAATCCGCCTTCCGGTGTCCACCGTCAGGATTCATGCCGCACACTGGTGTCCCGTGACTTCTCCTTCCCTGCCGACCAGGGTCGTGCTGCTCGCGGGGCCCTCCGGCTCCGGAAAGTCGTCCCTCGCCGCGCGTACCGGCCTGCCCGTGCTGCGGCTCGACGACTTCTACAAGGAGGGCGACGATCCGACGTTGCCCCTGGTCCCGGGCACGACGGACGTCGACTGGGACTCCGCGCGGTCCTGGGACACGGAGGCCGCCGTCGCCGCGATCGCGGAGCTGTGCCGCGGGGGGCGTACGGCCGTTCCCGTCTACTCCATCGCCACCAGCGCACGGGTGGGCACGGAGGCGCTCGACATCGGACGCACGCCCCTGTTCCTCGCGGAGGGCATCTTCGCCGCCGACATCGTCGCCCGGTGTCAGGAGCTGGGCGTGCTGGCCGACGCGCTCTGCCTGCGCGGGCGCCCGTCGACGACCTTCCGGCGGCGGCTGGCACGTGATCTGCGCGAGGGGCGCAAGTCGGTGCCGTTCCTGCTGCGGCGGGGCTGGCGGCTGATGCGCGGCGAGCGCGCGATCGTGGCGCGGCAGACGGCGCTGGGCGCGTACCCGTGCGGAAAGGCGGAGGCGCTGAGCCGTATCACCGCCGCCGCGGCCGGACGCTGCGTGATGGCGCGTTCCGTGCCCGCCCAGGTCTCCGCGGAGATCGACCGGACAGGGCCTAGCACACCATTCTGACCCGCACTTATGCGAGGCGATGAGGCTGGGACCCGCTAGGACGGGTTGCAGAGGCGATCGGAGGCAGTCAGAGGAAACCGCTCTGATTCGACCCGGGCCACTCGGAGCAGTCAGCGGCACGACCTCCGCAACTGGCCGTTGGCGCCCTTCAGACCGGATGCGCACGAGAACGACGGAGCTATGCCGCCACCGCGACCACGTGCTTGCCCACGACGCCGCCGCGCTCGAACGCCCGGTGCGCGGCAGCGATGCCCGTGAGCGGATACACGCTGTCGACCACCGGGCGCAGCGCACCCGACGTGACATGACCGGCCAGGTCACGGAGCACGGCGGTATCGGGATTGGCACTGAAAGCGCGGATCCGGCGGGCACCGTACACGCTCGACGCGGCGATCGCGGCCAGGGCCGAAGCGGACAGTCCCACGGTGACCATCCGGCCGCCCTTGGCCAATCGGCTCCGGTAGCAGTTCAGTTCCGAGCCGACGGTGTCGACGATGACGTCGAACGGCCCGATCCGGTCCGAGGTGGTGGCGCGGTAGTCCAGGACCTCGTCGGCTCCGAGGCCGGTGAGGAGCTCGGCGTGGCGGTCGCGGGCCAGCGCGGTCACATGGCCGCCCATCGCGTGCGCCAGTTGCACGGCGGCTGTGCCGACGCCGCCGGCCGCGCCCCGGACCAGGACCCGTTCCCCGCTGGTGAGATGCGCGCTGTCACGCAGCGCGAGCAGTGCCGTGGAGCCCGCGACGGTCAGCGAGGCCGCCTCGACCGGCGAGATGCCTTCCGGGGCGGGTGCGATCCGGTCCGCGGGGACCACGACGTACTCGGCCGCCCCACCGGTGGTGTGCCGCTCCCGGGGATGCACCATGCCCCACACCCGGTCCCCGACCCGATGACCCGCGACATCGGCGCCGGCCGCGGCGACCGTCCCCGCGAAGTCCAGCCCCACACCGATCGGGAACCGGCGCCCCGACACCATCTTCAACTCCCCCGCCCGGACGATCACGTCGTGCCCGTTCACGCTGGACGCCTCGACCGACACCAGCACCTCACCGGCGCCGGGAGCGGGACGGTCCACGTCATTGATCCGCAGTACGTCCGCCTTGCCGAAACCCGTGATCTGAACAGCTTTCATGTCGGTGTCCTTCCGTGACCGGCTGTGGTGTGTCCGATGCTGGACCCCGCACGCGGCATCACGGACGTTCTCCTTATCCTGGGTCCGGCAGACCCACCCTCGGGGGCGGCGCCGACGGCATACTGGCGTCATGACCGACGCCTCCCCCGCCATGAGCGACGATCCCCGTCGCGAACTGGCCGAGTTCCTGCGCACCCGCCGAACCCGGCTGCGTCCGCAGGACGTCGGCCTGGAGCCCGGCCCGCGGCGACGCGTCGCCGGGCTGCGGCGGGAGGAACTGGCCCTGCTGGCAGGGGTGAGCTCGGACTACTACCAGCGCATGGAGCAGGGACGCGACGTACGCCCCTCCGACCAGGTCCTGGACGCCCTCGCCCGCGCCCTCGACTTCTCCGCCGAGGAGACGCGCCACCTGCACGGTCTCGCCGCCGCCGCTCGCACCCCGGCCCGCCTGCCGCGTGCGTACGAACCGGAGACGGTACCGGACACGACGCTACGGCTGCTGCGGGGCATGGCCTCGCCCGCTCTGGTCGTCGGCCGCTTCCTGGACGTGCTGGCCTGGAACCCCCTCGGCGCAGCCCTGCTGGGAGAGTTCACCCGGCAGCCGCAGAGGGAGCGGAACCTGCTGGCTCTGTTCCTGCACCCCGAAGCCGACCGGACCTGCCCCAATCGCGCCGCCACTGTCGCCGAGCTGATCGGAATGCTACGGACACAGGTCGCCGCCGATCCGGGACATCCGCGCGCCGTAGAACTGGTCGGTGAACTCGCCGTCCGCAGCGACGAGTTCGCGGCCCTGTGGGCCCTCCACGACGTGGAGGAACCGACCCGCGGACAGATACACCTCAACCACCCCCAGGTCGGTGAACTGAACCTGGACTGGGACGCCTACCCGATACCGGGCAACCCCGGCCCCGCCCTTGTCGTCTGCACCGCCGCCGACGACAGCCCCGACGCCGAACGCCTGCACATCCTCGCAGGTCTGCTGGGCGCCCGCTGATTCAGTACGGAATCCAGTCCGTGGGCCCGGACCCTACCGGCAGGCCGATCCCGCGCTGCCGACGGAAGCGGCGGCCCATGGGCGCCTGCGCGTGCGTGTGCGTGTGCGTGTGCGCCCCCCGGCGTGGCCCGTCGAACCGGTCGAAGGCTGCGGACAGGCCTACCGGGTTCACGGTCCTGGGCGGGCGATGAGGGCAGCGAGCAACGAGAGGCCAGGCCCGCGCGTCTCGCTTCTTGGACTACCGACGACGGCTCGCAGCTCGTCGACGCGGCGGGGAAAACCTTCGCCGACGGACTCGCCGAGCTGATCGGAGACACGCTCGACGGCTCCTCGGCCGCGACCGCCGTCCGCGACATCCCGAAGCTGCGCTCCGCGCTCGAACGCAACCAGGTCGGCACGCCCACAGGCTGACGGACACCACCACGACGACCGTCGCGGGCCCGGGCGGCACCAGAGGCCGGAGCACGGACACGAGCCGGAGCACGGGTACGGGCGCGAGTACGGTCGCGGGCAGCCGCTGAGGCGGGCGGCACACGCGAGGCGGGACCGTACGGGCCCCCCGGCCCGTACGGTCCCGCCTCTCTCCCCGTTGCCCCCCGTGATCCCCCGTTGGGTCCCCCGTGTCTCCCCTGACCCCTCGTGGCACATCCGCCGCCTGCGCGAAGGATGCGTTCCTCCCCCTTTTCCCCTCGGTCCCCCCGTCGTTCCCCCGGTGTTCCCCCGTGCTCCCGCCGTCTCCCCCGAGAACGGCGGGTCCCGCTCCCCCGTGTGTCCCGGTGGTCCACCCGGGACGGCCCTCAGGCGACCAGTTCGCCGAAGGACTCTTCCTCGTCACGGCCGAAGCTGAGGACGTCGTCCTCCCGCAACCGGCGGAGCGACCGCCAGATGCTCGACTTCACCGTGCCGACACTGATGTCGAGGATGTCCGCGATCTCCGGATCGGTACGGCCCTCGTAGTAGCGCAGGACCAGCATCGTGCGCTGGAGTTCGGGCAGCCGGGCGAGCGCCTGCCAGAGCACCGCGCGCAGTTCCGTACCGCGCATGGCGTCGGTGTCGCCCACCGTCTCCGGGAGCTCCTCCGTCGGGTACTCGTTGAGCTTGCGCCGGCGCCAGGCGCTGATGTGCAGGTTGGTCATCGTGCGGCGCAGATAGCCCCCGACGGCCGCCTTGTCGCTGATCCTGTCCCAGGCCCGGTAGGTGGAGAAGAGCGCGCTCTGGAGCAGGTCCTCCGCCTCGTACCGGTCGCCGGTCAGGTGGTAGGCCGTGGCGTACAGGGACGCGCGGCGCTCCCGCACGTACGCGGTGAACGCGGCCTCGGCCTCGGCCGACGCGCTGTCCGCCCGGCCCGTCCCGCCCGTCCCGTCAGGGCCGCCGGCGCGCTCCGGCCGCTCGCCGCGCTCCCCCGCCGGCCGCCCGTACGCGCCTCCCCCGGAGCCCAGCCTGTCCGCGTCAACCACCGTCATGTACGACGGCTTGTGCTGACGCCCGGCGCCGCGAACGCACCCCCGCCCGTTCACGGCGCCGGACTTCTCGCCGCTCCGCGTGACCGTGAGGTCGTGAAGACGCGTGACCACCGCGTTCATGGTGGTGCCGCCGTGCGTTGCGTCCATCGCGTTCATCCCGCGCCCCCCGTCAGTTGGAGTTGCCTCGTTCGTCGTGCCAATGAGCTTGCCGGGGCAGTTTCATGGCGCTGTCCTCCGACTGTCACAGGCCTGTCACAGGGGGCCAGGGGCCTTGAGGTCGCGCGGATGGGTGGGGCGGCGTCGCGTGCCGATGGGCGGCGCCCGGCGGCGTTGTCGTCGGTCATCCCCAAGGTCTCGGCTTCGCTCGACCAGGGGAGGCCCCTTCCG
>NZ_JOHR01000012.1 GCF_000719775.1 Streptomyces sp. NRRL F-5135
TGCTGATCTGGCGGGTCCGCCGGCGGCTGATCCGCTGGAGACCCCGTTGGCGGGTCAGACGTTGTCGAACGGTCTGGACCGGTGGGTGTGGGGGACCGGCAGTGGTATTGAGCCGGTGCTGGTTCCTGGTGACGGGGAGGTGGGGCCGCGGTGGCAGTTGGCGGAGGGTGACTGGTGGGTCGGTTTCCGTCCTGAGCCGTCGACCGCGATGCTGGGGCGGCTTGCGGAGCGGGTGACGGGTGACCCGTGGAGCGACCTGCGGTTCGCGATGGGCTCGTACTTCGCCGCCAACGGCCAGCCTGTTCCTCCGCTGCCGGTGGCTCTTCAGTTCCTGCTGGTCTCGGCGGCCGGTTCGGTTGGTGTGGACCTGGAGCTGTCCCGGTTCTCGATCGTCCCGAGCCATCAGAGCGTGCGGGCCTGGGACGGGCCTGCCGCCGGGGAGGCGTTCGGTGGCGGGGCCGCAATTGGACGGGCAAGCCCGTGGTGGGCCGGGTCCTGCCCGGCAGGGTGCGCGTCGTCGAGCCCCGGCCCGGTGCCGTGCCGAATGAGGTGTCGAACGAGCCGGCGCCGTGGCCGGACACCGCGTATGTCGTGGCGGCCGAGGGTGAGAACGGGCGGGTGCGGCTGCCGGACGGCCGGGTGCTGGGCGCCGAGGCGGTCGCCGACGCGCTGGCGGCCGACCCCGAGTTGGCGAAGCTGCC
Source organism: Streptomyces sp. NRRL F-5135 (assembly GCF_000719775.1). Taxonomy (GTDB): domain Bacteria; phylum Actinomycetota; class Actinomycetes; order Streptomycetales; family Streptomycetaceae; genus Streptomyces; species Streptomyces hebeiensis. Next base: position 702 of record NZ_JOHR01000012.1, read on the forward strand.
GAAGCACGTCCCCGTCGTGCTGGCCATTCCGTTCGCGGGGCAGCAGTACCAGGAGATGCTGCGGGCGGTGGCCGACCGCCTCGGCCGGACCGTGTGGGGCCCGAGCGGCGAGGGGCGGCTGGTCCCCGACAGGACCGGCAACGGGCTTGTGCTGGTGTTGATGGACCGTGACCCGAAGGCGGCGATCGGTGAGTGGGTGCCGGTTCCTCCGTCATCGGCGGCGACCGGGCCGTATGTGGACCGTGTGTGGACGGCGCTGGACGGGACGACGTTCCGCGACAGCGACGTGTTCACCCGTCCGCTGATGGACGACACCCACGAGTGGCTCGGCCGGCTGGCCGTCGCGCAGGAGGACGGGCTGCGCCGGCGGGAGCGGCGTTTCCGGAAGTACCGCCGGATGAGCCGGCTCCTGCACAGGCTGCCGTCCGGTGACGAGCGCTATACGGCGAGTACCGAGGAGATCACTCCGGATCCGGCGGTGTACGTCTTCGCCGCCCATGGTGAGCCGGGCAGGATGCATCTTCCCCTCCGTGACGGCCGGACGGTGACGCTGGGCAAGGAGGACGCCGCGCGCTATATCGCGGGGCTGCCCGAGGTGCGGGAGCTGCCGCCGGGGCACCGGATGAATCTGGAGGTCTGCTGGAGCGATTCGGACGGCGATCCGCTGCGGGACCAGCCCGAGTACGCTCCGGCGCCTCACGTCGACGATCCGCTGGGCGATGTTCCGCTCGACCAGCTCGTGTTCAACTACAGCCGGCGGGAAGGGGAAGGCAGTACCAGGCACACCGGTCTGACCGACACCGAGCGGGTGGTCGTGGGCGCGGCGAACGGTGAGCTCGGGCGCCGGGTCCGGCGCCGTCCCGAGCCGCTGGACCACGAGCTGGACCAGCTGGCGCGGGACGCGGGGCTGCACCGTGGTCCGGGTGCGGTGTCGCCGGAGACGCGGGAGACCATGCTGCGGCTCGTGCGTGGGCTTCGCTCGGCGTTCGGTCTTGAGGTCGAGGACGACCGCGGTGTGCCGGGGGGCCGGTACGAGCGGGTGCTGAAGGGCATCGGCGCGCTGGAACGGATGCGGGCGAACGACACGGCGATCGGCCACCTCACACCGTTCCGCCTGGACATGTTCGACTTCTTCGTCCAGGCGCACACCGGCCGGACCCCGGACCTCGCCGGGTATCTGTCCCTGCTCGACTTCGCGGCGGCCCGGGCCGCGGCCGATCCGGGTGCGAAGCTGACGAAGGCGGTGCCGGCGCCCGCTGTCCAGATCACGCTCAATCAGCTGGGCCTGCAGGGTGAGCAGATAACCCGTCTCGTGCAGTCGCTGCCCGCCCCGGCGACGTTCACCCCCCGGCACGTGGCGTCCACCCTCTGGGCCATGGTCCGTGCCGCGCAGATCTTCGGCTCGCTGTCGTCCGCGGAGCGGGAAGCGATGGGCCGCCAGGTCCTGCACCTCGACGCGACGGTCGCCTGGAACCGGTCGTGGCAGGAAGGCTTGTGGGCGCTGACGGCCAAGGCGATCGCGGAGGGCCTGGACGTCTCCGACCGGGATCTGCTGGCCGCGTATCACCTGAAGGAGAGTGGTGCTTTCGAACAGGCGGCGATGCTGACGCAGGGGTCGAACATCCAGGGCGTCAACTGGTCCGGGACGGCCGCACCGGCCGGGGTCGACTGGGGCAAGGTGCGGCAGATGACGCCCGGGCCCAACGGGACGGCCACGCGTCCGATCCAGCCGGACTGGACCCGCCCGGGCATTCCGATGCCGCTGCTGAACGTGGTGGAGGTCGACCGGGCCGGGAACATCGTCCTGCACCTGCCCGGCCTTCCCCCCGTCCGCGTCTCCGAGAACGAGTACCTGGCGTTGCTGGACATGTCTCCCGCGCTGCGCATGGTCCCCCTGGGCATACCGGTGCTGTTCCTGACCACCGGCGACGGGGCGCTGAGCCCGGAGCTGGTGCAGCGGTTCTCCCAGCGCACCGGGCGCCCGGGCTTCGGCTACGGCGCGCCGATGACGCTGACCGGCGACGACCCCTCGGCCCCCCTCGGCATCCTCGCCCGCCTCGACCCGGCCACCAACGCCCCGGGGCCGTGGATCACCGCCACCCGGCAGCTCACCACCGCCCAGACCACCGCCTTCGGGGCCACCGCCTTCGGGGCCACCACCTCCGGGGCCACCACCCAGGACGACTCGACCGTCTTCGGCCCCACAGCTCCCACCACGCAGGCGACGGACCCGTTCGTGGACCCGAACGCCCTGGTGCGGGACTTCTCCGGCACGGTGCGCGGACGCGACCTGACGGGGGCCGTGACCGACCGGGTGCGGATCGACCGTGTGCGGGTGGTCCTGGGCGGGCTGGGCGAGCCGGAGGTGGAGGAGCCGGACCAGTCCGCGCCGTGGGGCGGCGAGGCGTACGTGATCGGGGACCGGGCCTTCGACGGGCAGCAGCTGAGCCACGAGGCGTTCGCGGAGAAGCTGGCCCACGACCCGGAGCTGGCGAAGCTGCCGCCGCACGTGCCGGTGGTGCTGGCGATTCCGTACGCGGGGTCGCAGAACATGGAGCTGATGCGCGCGGTCGCCATCCGGCTGGGCCGGCGGGTATGGGCGCCCAGCGGTGACGGGCGGCTGCGGTACGACAACGACCTGGGCGCCTATGTGCCGATGATGATGGTCCGGGACACCAAGGGCTGGCACGGCGACTGGGTGCCGTTCGACGCGCCCGCGGTGCCCGCGCCGTTCGAGGACCGCGAGTGGACCGCCCTCGACGGCACGCGGTTCCGCGACAGCGACGTGGACACCCATCCCCTGGTCTTCGACCGCCGCGAGCGGTTCGGCCGCATCTCGATGGACGACGACATGGCCGTGCGCGAGGATCGGCTGCGGAACTTCTTCCACAAGAAGCGGCTCGTCCACTACGTGGCAACCGGCGAGGGCGACAAGCACGTCAGCTCCGAGACGCTCACCCCGGACCGCGCGATCTACGCGTACTACGCCCACGGGACTCCGGGCGCGATGGCACTCGTCCTGCGCGACGGCAGCACGGTGTGGCTGTCCGCGGCCGACGGCGGGCGGTACATCGGCGGGCTGCGCGAGGTCAGGGAGCTGCCCCCCGGCCACCGGATCGGGCTGGAGGCCTGCTTCGGCCTGTCGGCCGGCGACCCCGACCGCGATCAGTGGGAGGGCCGGCCGGTACCCCGCGTGGAGGACCCCCTGGACGACGAGGGGCTGTCGCTCGCGCAGCACACGGCCAACGCCGGCCGACTGGACGTCGACGCGAAGTCCTCGATCGCCGGGGTGAACGATGACTTCTTCGTCGTGGAGGACACTCCGGGAGGTGTGGTCGGCCGAGTGGACCGCGTCCGCCCGGAGCCGCTGGACCACGAGCTGGACCAGCTGGCGCGGGACGCCGAGCTGCACCGCGGCCCGGGTGCCGTACCGCCGGAGATCCGCGCGGCCACGCTGCGGCTGGTGCGTGCGCTGCGGGAGGCGTTCGGCGTCGCCGTCGAGGACGACCGCGGTGTGCCGGGGGGCCGGTACGAGCGGGTGCTGAAGGGCATCGGCGCGCTGGAGACCCTGCGCGTCAACGACCCGGTCCTGCGGGCGGCCACGCCGTTCCGGATGGAGATGTGGACGTTCCTCGCGCGGCGGATCGGCGGGGACACCCCGGACCAGTCCGCCTACCTGGGGGTCCTGGACGCGGCCCGGGGCCAGGTGACCTCGCGGCCGGACGCCCGGCTCGGCGAGATGGTCCAGGACACCGCCCTGGGGTACGCCCTCGACGAGTTCTCGGGCGCCAACGGACTGACCCTCGTACAGGGCACGCTGGGCCTGCCCGATGCCACGCAGGCGGGCCCGAAGGACATCGCACGGGCTTTCTGGGCCACGGTGGCCGCGGCCGACCTGGTCCTGTTCCGGATGTCGGAGGCGGAGCAGGAAAACCTGGGCCGCGGCGTTCTCCACGTGGCGGCCACGGACCCGTGGGGCGATGACCAGGTCATGGAGCTGACGCTCCTGGCGGCACGGGCCCACGTGAGCGGCCTGGACATCACCGACCGGCACGCGCTGGCCGCACACCACCTCAAGGAACTGGGCGCCTTCGATGAGATCCTCACCGACGGTACGGAGGCGACCGGCTACAACTGGAGTGGCCGTCCGGCCCCGAACGGTGTGGAGGTGGACCACTGGTACGCGCGGATGAAGGGCAGCCCCAGCGGCAACATCCTCACCGTTCCTCGCCTGGCACAGTGGAAGTCGGACGAGTCACCTGGCAGAACCAGGGTGATCTGGACCGGGACCGACCAGGGCACCGTGGTGATCCACCTGCCCGGACACCCTCCGATGCCCGTACCCGACGAGGAACTCTGGGCTCTTCTGGACCTCGCCCCGTTGGTGACCGAGGTGAGCGTCGGCACCCCCGTCGTCTTCCCGATGCCCGAGTTCGGGGCCGACGGAGGGAAGCGGCCGCAGGCGTTCTCCGACCGCACCGGCCGGAACGCCTGGGCCTACACCGGACCGATCGAGCTGCTCGAGAAAGACCCGTTCGACCCGCTGCGCATCACGACCATCCGCGAGAAGAAGCTGGGGCAGTGGAAGACGACCGTCTGGAAGGCCCGGCCGGTTCTGCCGTCCCCCTCCGCCGGGACCACCCCCACGGCCGCCGCTGCCACCGCGTCCTGGCCGAAGGCGCTGACCCGGCACGACTCCGGCGTCGCCGGCGTCGGGACGTTCCACTTCGCGCCCGGAACCTCTCCGGACGCCGGCCCGGTTGACGTAGGCTCGGTCGACGCCGGCCGAAAGGGCGCCGGCCCGGACGACAGCGGCCGCGACGGCACCGGTTCCGTCGAACGGGACGAGCGCTCCGCCATCGCCTATCCGGCCCCCGTCCAGATCAACGCCACTCCCGTGTCCCCGGCAGGTCAGGCGGACACCCCGGAGGCGGGCACCGCCGACAACACCGCCGGTCCCACGGGCACGGGGACTGCCTCCGACGACACTCCCGGCTGGGCGGTGCCGTCCTGGCGGCCCGCCGGATCACCCGGCGCGGTGCGGTTCGCGAGCATGTACCGCGACCGTGAATGGCGGCGTCGCAGTGCGGACCTGGAGCTCGCGTTCGCCGAGCACACGGGCCGGACCGACGGGCTCACCGAGACCGTGCGCGACGCGGTGTCCCGTATGTACGACGAACTCGCCGCGCGCCACGGCGAGGACGCGGCCCAGCGCGCCTTCTTCGCCCCGGACGCGGTTCCGGCGGACCCGGCCGCGGAGCTGGAGCGGCTGCGTACGCTGCCCCCGGGACCGCTCGCCGTCGACGAGCTGATGACCGCGCTCACGTACGCCTCGTACGCGGGTCCGGGGCTGCCGCGCGAGGCGGCCGAGGCCCTGGCCCGTCCGGCCGGCCGCCGTGGGCGGTACACGGAAGGCAGCGCGTACCGCGAAGTGCACGACAGCCGGGGACTTCGCCGGGTGGGCGGCGAGCACGGCCCCGCGCTCCGGCTGTTGCGCACCTACGCGGCGCTCGGCGCGTCGCCCGCCGAACTGCTCGCGCTGCGCGACGCGCTCGTCGCCTGGGCGATCCCGGCCGACCTGCAGTCGCTCCACGAGATCCTGCGCGCCTCCCACCGACTCGGCCTGGGCACCGACGCGGAACGCGACCTGGCGCTGCGCGACGGCGCCGGACTCCACGCCTGGGTGGCGGACTCGGTCAGGACGTCCGACGCGCACGGGACCGACGCGGACGTCCCTTCCTCCACGCGGCTCGTCCCGCCGCACCGCGCGCTGTACGCCGAGCGGATGACGTTCGGCCGGGACATCACCCGCAGCAAGCTCGATCTGCCCGATGGCCTGGTGGCCCTGGTCGACGCCGCGCTCGCCGGAACCCTGCCGGCCGACACGGACCGGAGCCGGGCGCTCCACGCGTGGCTGGACCGCCACGGCGACGCGGGCAGGCAGGCCCTGGAGCGGCTGGACCCGGCCCACCTGACGGCCGTGCACCTCTACAGCGGTCCCGACTACCGGCTGATGAAGGCGTTCCTCAACGGCGAGCGGTTCGGGGCGGGGCTCGGGCGTCGCCTGGTGCGCCTCAACGCCTGGGCGACGACCTGGCGGATGGCCGAGGTCGGCGCCGCCGACCTGCTGCCGATGACGCTCCGCGCACAACCCGGCTTCGCCGCCCTGTTCGACGCGATGTGGGACGTGGACGACCTCCAGGAATCGACCCCCGAGGTGGCCGGCCTGAGGCGCCGCCTGGACGCGATGGCCGACGCGGTGTACGAGGAGCTGTCGCTGCACATCGACATGGCGATCGAGGCGCTGGAGACCCTGCCCCCGGTGAACGATGACGTCTGGTGGGGCGACCGGGGGCTGCCGGGTCCGCTGGACGCGCCGTCGACGGACAGTCCGGTGTACGGCCGGGACCGGATCACGATGCCGTTCTTCCGGAGCACGGCGCTGCGGCAGGATTCAGCACTCGGCTTCATGTACCGGAGCAAGGGCACTCCCGGCGACTCGCATCTCGGGCTGGTGCACGTGGCGCGCTCGACGGCCCGCGAGGTCAACCCGTTCGCGGTCTTGCCGCTGGAGACGGAGGCCCTGTATCCGCCGGGCGCCTCTTTCGACATCTCCACCCGGACGATCGTTCCGGCCGACGCCCGGACGACGCCGTACGAGTCCATCGACGCCCGGGAGGTGACGCTGCGTCAGGACGCGTCCGGCGCCGCTCGGCGGGCCCCCGGACTCGTCTCCCCGGACGGGCTGTTCGGCATCGGTCCGGCGACCGCCGGCGCCGAGGGCGGGGAGCGGCCCGAGCCGGTGCTGCGGCCGATCCACGGGAAGGACGGCGAGCTCATCGGCGTGGCGTCGTTCGACGACGCGGACTGGGCGGCGCGACAGGAGGGGTACGGCCGGCTGGACCGTGCGACGGGCTTCGTCTCGTGGGAGCGGGACGGCGCGGGCCGGCCGGTCGCGACGGAGCAGGCGCTGCCGGGCGGCGGTACGGCCGACGGCACGTTCTTCTTCGCGTCGCACGGTGGCGCCGAAGGACTCGCGCTGGTCACCGAGGACGGTGGCGTGCGGCGGGACGACGGCTCGTACGCGGGTCGGCTGCTGCGGTCGGCGCGAGGGCGCGGCTTCCGCAGTGTGACGGTGCTCGCGTGCGGTCCCGGCGATGTGCCGGACAGCGAGGCGGAGGCCCGGGCGCGGGCCAGGCGGATGGCGAACGGGGCGGGGCTGCCGGTCCATCTGCCGGTGGGGCGCTCGGCGGTGTCCGACGCGTCGCCGCACCTGCTGGAGAACGCCGACGGGCGGGCCACGGTCTGGGTGACGGAGTATCCGGACGGCTGGTCGGGACCGCGCGTACCGGCCCCGGGCGCGGAAACCGGGCGGCGCACCGCGTTCGGCTATCCGTCCGCCGAGCAGTTCAACGTCACGGGGACCGTGCGGGACGCCACCCCGGAGCAGCTCGAGGCCATCGACGCGGCCGAGGGAGCGCCCTGGGCGGTGTCGTCCTGGCGGCCGGCCGGGGCCCCGGACACGCCGCGCTTCACCGGCCTCTACCGGTCGCGTGTGTGGCGGCAGGCCGCCGTCGACTGGGAGGACAACCTCGCCGAGGCGCTGAGCTACGCACCCGAGCCCACCGAGGCGGTCGGGCAGGTGGTGCGCGGGGTGTACGAGCAGCTCGCCGAGCGGAACGGGGAAGAGCGGGCGGTGCGCGCGTTCTTCGACCCGGACGCGATGCCGGACGATCCGGCCGCCGAGCTGGCGGAGCTGCTCGACGCGACCCCGGGACCGGAGGCGCTGGACGGGCTGATGAGGGCCCTCCTCCGCGCCGCCTACGCCGGCCCGGGGCTGCCCCCTCAGGCCGAGGAGGCCCTCGGCGGCGGGCGGTTCGACGCGGACAGCGCCTACCGCGCCGTCTTCGACAGCCGGGGCCTCCGCCGGGTGGGCGGTGAGCGCGGCCCCGCGCTGCGCCTGCTGCGGATGGCCGCCGCGCTCGAGCTGCCGGCCACCCTGCTGCCGCTGTTCCGGGCCGCTCTGGTCACCTGGCTGGTTCCGTACGATCTGCAGTCACTGCACGAGATCCTGCGCGCCTCCCACCTGATCGGGATGGGCACCGCGGACGAGCGAGCCGCCGCCACCCGGGACGGTGCCTCGCTGCACGCCTGGGCGGTGCGCCACTTCATCGAGAGCGGGCTGATCAGCCCCGAAACCAACAGGGACACGCTCGACGCCCTGCTCCCTCCGCACCAGGACCTCTACCAGCAGCGCATGACGTTCCCGTTCGAGCTCACCGGGACGATGGACGTGCCGGACGCCCTCGTCACGATGGCCGACGCGGTGCTCAGCGGCGAGCTGCCGCCAGCCTCGTCCCGCAGGCTCCAGGTCATGGCCGAGTGGATGGAGAAGTACGGCGACCGGGGCGCCGACGCGCTCAGCCGGCTCACCCCGGCCCACATCACGGCCCTGTACCTCTACAGCTCCTACGACTACCGGCTGATGAAGGCGGTGCTCAACGGCGAACGGCTGGGCCAGGGCCTCAGCCGCCACCTGGTGCGCTTCCACGCCTGGCGTTACATCCTCGAGTCGGCGCGCGAGGAGGAGCTGGAGATGCCGCCGCTCACCCTGGTCAGCCAGCCCGAGTTCATGGATCTGTACGAGGAACTGTCCGAACTGCCCGATCTCGACACGCCGAGCCCGGAGCTGGCCCGGCTGCGGCGTCGCGTGGACATGATGGCCGACCGGCTGCACGGCGAGCTGAAGCTGCACATCGACATGGCCATCGAGGCGCTGGAGATCCTGCCGTCCGTCGGGCGGACCGCCTGGTGGGGCGAGCGGGGGGCGCCCGGGCCCCTGGACGCGCCGGCCGAGAACGGTCCCATGTACGGCACCGGGACGATCGACGTACCGTTCTTCCGCAGCACGTCGCTGAAGGTCGAGGAGGCGACCGAGTTCGCCCTGGGCGACAAGGCGGTTCCCGCCCGTACGCACCGCAAGCTGGTCGAGGTCAGGAACTCGACGGCGCGCGACGGCACTCCCTTCCTCAAGCACCTGTCGGAAGGCGAGGCGCTGTATCCGCCGGGCATGAGGTTCGACGTCGTCTCCCGGCGGCTCGTCGAGACCCACCGGCGGCCTCCGATGCTGCACGAGGTGGCCGAGGAGGCGACCCCGCTGCCCGACGGCCTCCCCGCGACGTCGCAGGACGACCCGCTGCCCTACGCCCCGGCCGCGTTCGAGGACTCGGTGGACGAGATGTTCGACCTCGGTCCCTCCGACTCCGACCTGTCCGACGCAGGCGGGTCGGACATCGACGGGTACTCCGACGCGGGCTCCGACGCACCGGCTCCCGCGTATCCGAAGTCCGACTACTGGAACACCCCGTGGGCGGGCCACGAGACGGCGCCTTCCGCGGAAGCGATCGCCGTCCAGGAGATTCATAAGGACGGCCTGCCGGTCGGCAAGGCGTCCTTCACCCGGCGCGACTGGGCGCTGCGCGAGCCCTTCTACGGCCACCTGTCCCAGGCCACGCACTACACCGAGTGGAGCCGCGGCCCCGGCGGGGAACACGTGGCCGTGCGGCGTCCGCTGCCCGCCACGGGAGAATCCGGCACGTTCTTCTGGACGTCCCACGGCCGGGAGGGCGGCTACACCGTCGCCGGTCAGAACGACATGCCCGTCGGCGCGGACAGCGAGATGGTGGGGCGCGTCCTGGGCCAGGACCTGGCCGCGGCGGGCTTCACCAGCATCACGGTCCTCGCGTGCGACACCGAGACCCGCCCCGCCACCGGACCTCGCGCCGCCACCGGGCCCGGCACCGCCACCGAGACCGGCACCGCGCCCCAGGGACAGGGCGACAGCCTGCGGCGCGCCGTCGAACGGGCCCAGGGAATCGCCGACTTCACCGGCCTGGACGTGTATCTCAACACCGGCCGGACGGCGGTCACGCCCGGTGAGGACGAGGAGGGCGATCCGACGGCCGAGATCCACCTCCTGGAGTCCGCCGACGGCGGCCCCACGGGCTGGCTGCGCGTCCCCCCGAGGTTCCGGGCCGGCTCGGACCCGAGCCTGACCGGGCCCGCGCCCTCCCTCGTGGCGGCGGGAACGCCCACGCGTACCGGCCCGCCCTGGTCGGTGCCCGGATGGCGGGTCGCCGGCTCGCCCGACGCCGTACGCTTCGCCGCGCTGTACCAGGAGCGGGAGTGGCGACAGCTCAGCTTCCAGTTCGAGCAGACCCTGGCGCGGAAGCTGGCCGTCGACCCCGAGGCCGTCCAGGGCCTGATGAGGGCCGTCGCCCGGCTCCACCACGTGCTGGCGCAGCGGCACGGCGCGTCCTCCGCGGACGGTGCCTTCTTCCAGGGGCCGGAGGCCGAGCGGTGGCTGGGGCAGCCGGACGCGGTGCGCCGTTTCCTGGCGTCCGGGCCGTCCGTGCTCGACCTGATGCAGGCGTTCGCCCGCGCGGCGTATGGCGGCCAGGGCCCCGTCACCCTGCGGCACACCCTGCCCGGCTGGCTCCGCTCGCCGCGCGCGCCCAGGCCGCCGGGACCCTGGCAGGGGGCGTACCGGACCGCGCACGATCCGCGCGGATTCCGGTACGTCGGCGGGACGGTGGGCCCGGCCCTGTGGCTGTTGCAGGCGTACCGGGCGATCGGGGCGAGCGGTCCCGAGCTGATGGCCTTCCGCAAGGCGCTGCTGTCCTGGTCGATCCTGACCGACACCCATTCCCTGCACGAGGTGCTGCGCGTCTCGCACCTGGCGGGCCTGGGCACCGAGGCGGAGCGCGTCGCGGTCGCCCGCGACGGTGCGAGGCTGCACCAGTGGGCCGGGCGCGCCTTCGGCATCGGCCCGTCCCTGCCGCACCACCACGCCTACGACAGCACGACGCGCTTCGTCTCCAGGTACGACGTCGCCGTTCCCCAGGACATCGGCAAGGCGCTGACGGCGGCGCTGACCGGGGCCTCGCTGGACGACGAGGACCAGCAGGAACGGGTCGAGGCGGCCGCCGCGTGGCTGCGGCGGTTCGGGGACCGGGGCGTGGCGGCCCTGCGCGCACTGAGCCCCGGCCATCTGACCGCGCTGTTCCTCTACACGGGCGAGGACCACACGCTCTTCAAGACCTATGTCACCGGTGGCCGCTTCGGCGAGGCCGTCGGCCGCTGGATGATCAGGCAGCAGGTGTGGCGGTACGCGCGACGGGACGCCACGACCGACGACCCGATCCTGCCGGAGCTGCTGATCAACGACGACGTCCTCATCGACGCGATCGAGGCGTTGCGGAACCTGGGCCCGGAGGCGACCGGCCCGGCCGTCGCCGAGGTGCGCCGCCGGGTGTACCGGGTCGCCGACGGGGTGTACGACGACCTGGCCGCGCACGTCGACATGGCGGTCGAGGCACTGGAGATCCTGCCGCCGCTGAACGGACAGGTGTGGTGGGGCGGCTGGCTGCCGGGACGTCTGGACGAGTTCCCGGGGAACTCGCCGCTCCTCACCGCGGACACGCTGTACATGCCGCGGTTCCGCAGCACCACCGAGGAGTCGGCGACGGCGATCGGCTACACACGGGGCGATGCCGAGGAGATCGGCGACGCTCAGGACCGGCACCCGATGCGGGGGTTCGTGGACAACTCCACCGCCCGCGTGGTGACGCCGTTCTCGGCGTGGCTCGAAGAGGACGAGGTGCTCTACCCGCCGGGCATGGCCCTGAACGTCGTCGTCCGCGAGATCGAGACGGATCCCAATACCGGGCGGCCGTTCGCCGACTACGAGTTCCGGGAGGCGCCCGCCTACCCGCGCCCGGCCTACCACAACGCCGAGGGCGAGCCGCAGCCGCGGATCGTGGAACTCACCGACGACAACGACGACGCCAACGCCAACGCCAACGCGAACGCCAACGACGACGCGGACACGGACACGGATCCGACACCGGCGAACGACGAGAACGCCGTCGTGGCGCCGGAGGTTCCCGCGCCCGTCGACGGCTACCGGCGCACCGGCCCGCACGCCGCCGAGCTCGACGGCACCGTCTTCGCCCTCCACGAGTCGCCGGGCGAGGGCGACCGGAGCGTCGACACCCTGCTGTTCGCCCTCCGGTACGTGGCGGCCGACGCCCTGGAGGAGGCGGGCATCGAGACCGCCGACGACTTCCGCGGCTGGCTGGACCGCTCCCTCACCGACGACGACGTGTCCGACGTGCCGGTGGAGCCGCTCGACGGGAACCGGAACATTCCGCTGCGGCTCCTGGACAGGATCGGGGTAGGGCTCGGGACCGCCCAGCGCGCGGAGGCGATGCTTCTCGGCGACCGGTTCCCGGTCTCGCGGGTCTCCCTGAGCCCGGCCCAGCATCTCCGGGTGCTGATCGCCGACTCCTCCTACGGGGCCGAGGGCGCGGACCTGCCGATGGGACCGCTCGTGGCGGCGGTGGTCCGCGGGCTCGGCGTGACGGTGGCCGTGGCGGACCCGGACGGCGAGGTGACGTTCCACGGTGACCGCACGGAGAGCACGCCGCCCGCCCTCCTGGTCCAGGACGGGGACCGCCACCTCGCCGGACTTCCGGACGGACCGGGCGACACCACCGCCGAGAGCGAGGCACGGCTGCGCCGGGTGGCGGACGCCCTGTCCGCCGCGCCGGTGTCCGTCCTGCGTACGGCGACGGCCCGGCAGGCGCCGGAGTGGGTCCGGGCCCGCATCCGCTACATGGAGGAGGCGGTGCGCTTCGAGGAGCGGCTGGGCCGGTACCTCGGCGGTCACGAGGAGGCCAACGCCCAGCTCGGCGTGATGGTGCGCGAGCTGTGGGAGCGGGCCGTGCGGGCGGGCCGCTGGTCGGAACTGGGCTCGGACGACCGCACCGTCGACGGCGCCGTGGGCACCGACCGGGACCGGCTCCTGGCGGTGGTGGAGTCGGGCAACCTGCGGGAACGCATGGGCATGCTGTGGATCGGCGGCCAGGCACCGGACCGGCGGGGCGGACTGATCTCCGACCTGCTCGGCAGCCCTGAACCCACGCCGGAGGTGATCACCGCCGAGTACGTGGCGTCGAGGCCGCCGTCGCAGGAGATGACGGCCTACGAGGAGCTGAGCGGACGGCCGGACAGGACGCCCGAGGAGCAGGCGCGGATGGCCGAGGCCGAACGGACGCTGCGGACGCCGGTGCGCCCCGAGGACCTGTCGCCGCCGCTGAGCGAGGCCGAGCGGGCCCTGATGCCGGACGACGGCGTCCCGTGGATCCCGGGAACGAACCGCTTCGACATCGCCATGGACACCCGTCCGCAGTCCGAGGCCGAGCTGAACGGCGGCCTGGTCCTGGCCGGCACCTCGGGCTCGGCCCACCGGCTGATGTCGCAGGCCGCGAAGATGCGCGACGCGTGGGGCCTGGACGTCGACCTGGGCCTGGTGCGCCTCGCGCTGATGGCCGAGATGCTGCAGGCGAGGCACCACTCCCTGGACGAGATCATGCGGGGCTCCCAGATGGTCTTCGACCGGCTGAGGCAGAGCGGTGACGCGGTGCCGGCCGACCTCGACTACGTGAACAACTGGGGCCGTTACTGGCGCATCGCCCCGCTGACCGAGGCGGAGCTGCGGGAGCACGTGGCCGTCGACGGCAAGTTCCCCGACGAGCACGCGACGGAGACGGCGGGTCGGCCGGCCGGCGGGGAGCGGGACGACCCGGCCGACCCGGCCGATCCGGCGGCGGCCGAGTGGTCGGCGGATCACCGGGACGTCCTGGAGGATGTCCTGGACGTGCTGACGGCCCTGGGGCCGCTGGATCCGCCGGGTCCGCCGGGCCCGCTGGATTCACCGGGCCCGGACGGTCTGCCCGGCTCGGACGACGGTGTCCTGACGGCCGACCGGCTGGAGCGCCTGGTCGACGCCTGGTTCCGTGCGCGGGGCCTGGACCCGTCCGGTTCCCTGGCCGACAAACTCCGCCACATACTGAACGACCGTGCGTAACATCCCAGCGAGGAGCTCATGAACGACAACACCGCCGCCGGGGCGCCCACCGCCGGGGCCGGGGCCGCCGACGACACCGCGCCGCCGGTTCCCGACGACATCAAGGAAGCCGCCCGGCTCGCTCCCGACCACTGGCTGGGTATGGTCGACCCCGCGTGGTCGGGGGAGGGCGAACCGCCCGACTGGGCGGTGGTGGGCCAGTGGAGGTCCGGTCTGGACGGCGACATCGAGGAGTGGCGCCCCAACGAGGAGTACCGCCCCTCGCCCCAGGCGCTCGGCTGGTCCTCGCCGACCGATCCGGTGGACGAGGCGGTCCAGCTCGCCGCCACCGGTTACGGCCCGGGTGACGCGGTGCCGCGGACGCTGGCCATGGCGGAGGTCGCCGTCCTGCTCGGCCCCGGCGGCGTCCCGTTGTCGGCCACGTCGCCCGACGGGGCCTGGGTGGTGCCCGTCTTCACGTCCCCCACGTACCTGCACGCGGCCGGGCGCTTCGGCTACGAACTGATGCCGGTTCCCGACGTGGTGGACCGGATACCGGCGGGCCATGTGCTCTACCTCAACCCCTCCGGACCGGTCGGCATGACCGTGGAGACCGACGCCCTGCGCCGGGCGGTCGAAGCGGCGGCCCAGGAAGCCGCGGAGACGCCGGACGGGGAGGAGACCGAAAGCCGGTCGGCCCCCGGCCTCGGCGACTGACCGCGACGTACCGCACACTGCCTACCGCCTACCGCCTACCGCCTACCGCCTACCGCACATCGCACACCGATGGAGTTGCCTCCCATGACGAGCCCTTCCGGTACTCCGGACCACGAGCCTGAGAACACCGCCGAGGAGGACACCGCGGACGGGCCCGTCGGCGCGGGCCCGGGCGGCCCGCCCCCGGCCGTCCCGGGCGGCCCCGTCCAGGGCGGTCCGTCCGCCGTGCTGAAGGGCCAACCGGGGTTCCGGGAGCCGCCCGAGGACTACATCAAGGCCGCCAAGGCGGCCCCCAATCACTGGCTGTCCGTGATCGACCGGCACTGGAACGGTGACGAGGGCGAGCCCACTCCCTCCTGGGCGAGCCTCGGGCGCTGGCGCAGCGACGAGAACGGGGAGATCGTCGAGTGGGAGGTGAACACCGACTACCGTCCCTCACCCGACGCGCACGGCTGGGCCCCGCCGGTCAGCCCCGTGGACGCCGCCGTGCAGCTGGTCGCCACCGGATACGCCTCTGAGGATCTGTTCGCCCTGATGCTCGCCGACGCCGAGGTGGCCGTGTGTCTCGACGAGAACGGCGGCCTGGCGGTGACGGACGCGGAGGACGGTACCGAGGCCGTGCCCGTCTTCTCGCCGTCACCGGAGCTGGAGGACGACAAACTGCCTCCGCACGAGGTGATGTTCGTACCCGATCTCCTGGACCGGTTGCCGGAAGGGAAGGAGGTGCTGTTCCTCAGCTCCTCCGCCCCGGTGGGACAGCTCGTCACGGCGAGTTCGCTGCGGGAGGCCAAGTCCGACCTTGAGCGGTACGAGGCGGAGGAGGCCGCCGACGTGTGGTCGACCCCTCCCGCGCCGGCCGGCGGCTCGCCCGAGGGCATCGCGGACCTGCCGGACCTCGGGTCGGTCGAGGGATGGCCCGACTTCCCCACGGACGCGCAGTGGCCGACGGACGAGAACGCGGAGGACGGGCCGGGCAGCGGCGACGGGCCGGGCAGCGGCGACGGGCCGGCCGGGAAGCCGGAGCGGCCCGGGCCCGGAGCGGCGGACGAGAACTGATACGCGGGGTGGCCCCGGCGGAGACCGCCGGGGCCACCCGCGCACAGGGACAGGGACGGGGACGGCGGGCCGGCGCGGCCGGCGAACTCGAAACTGTGATCCTACGGTTGCCCTTTGAACGGTATCCTCGGGCGGTACTCCAAGGTGGTCTCCAGCCCGTAACCGACGGCGGTCTCACGCGCGGTCGGCGATTCCGCTTTCTGCCCGCGCGGTGGAACGCGGAGGCGACGGGCGGCGTCTTCCTCGAAGCACGGCACCTCTCGTGGCGTACGAACGGGGCGTCAGGAGCACGCCGCTGGACGCGGCCGGGAACAGAGTCGTCCTCGGACCGGACCTCGATCCTGCCGTGTCAGACGACGTTCACGTTCCACACCCCGGCACGTCATGGAAGGGAACCCCGACTTAGAGGTCTGCACCACCAGACTGTTAACTGATGAGGGTGAGTTCGAAAGGATGGACCGTGTCTTCTGTTTCTGGAGTGCCCGCCGGTGAGTGAGTACGACGACAGGGCCGTCCTGGAGATACCTGTTCTGCCCGAACCCGAACCCGAGCCCGAACCAGAGCCCTTCCCCGCCGACGAAGACGCCGGGGCGATACCGGTGCACGGGCAGATCGCCACCGAGTCCGCCGCCGTCGAGTCCGCCGCCACCGTCGGGCCGGCGGCCGTGGCCGACGGTGACCAGGCCGACGAGGACCAGGCCGACGGAGCGGACGGCCCGGCCGAGTCCCTGCCCGAACCGCCCCCGGAAGTGGTCGAGGCCGCCCGGGGCCTGCCCGACCGGTGGCTGAGCGTTCCCGATCCCGCGTGGTCGGGCGAGGGCGCGCCGCCCGACTGGGCGATCCCCGGCCGGTGGCGTACGGACTCCACCGGCACGGTCGTGGCGTGGGAGGACAACGAGGAGTACCGCCCCTCCCCGGACGCGCTCGGCTGGCCCCGGGCCACCGACCCGGTCGAGTCCGCCATCCAGCGCGCCGTGACCGGCTACGGACCCGCCGGGGAGGTCCTCCGTACGCTGGCCGCCGCGAAGGTCGCGGTGCTCGTCGGCCCCGACGGCGAGCCGGTGGCCGTGCGGTCGGCGCAGGGCGAGCCGGTGATCCCCGTCTTCACCAGCCCCGCGTATTACCGCGTCGTCGGGACGTTCGCCGCCCGGCTGGTGCCGGTGCCCGACGTGGTCGAGGGGCTGCCCGAGGGGCACTCCCTCTACGTCAACCCGACCGGACCGGCGGGGATGATCATGGAGACCGAGGCGCTGGCCGAGGAGATCGCGGCCCAGGAGCGCGGCGAGGCCCGCCCGGTGAGCGTGGACGGGACGGGGGAGCCGAGGACTCCGCGCATCCACGCGGTACGGGTGGCGGATCCGGCGGTCCGGGCGACGGACGACAAGCCGCACGACAAGGCGGCCGACAGGGCGGCCGACAGGGCGGACGACAAGGCGGCCGCGGGCGCGGCGGCTTCCGCCGGCCCGACGACGGCCGCGGGCGCGGACATCGCCACGGCTGACGCGGAAGACGGTGCGGGCCGGGCCGGCGTGCCCGACGCACCCGCCGCCACCGAGGCGGGCGCGGCTCCGGTCGGCAGGAGGCCGGAGGAGTGACACCCTGGGGTGGTCCCTTCGCGCGGCGCCGCGGCGACCGTTCCGCGGCTGTCGCGAAGCGCCTGCGGGACGACGGTGTGCCCTCGGCCGGTGAGGTACCGGCCGAGGAGGAGATGCCGGACGCGCCGGAAGGGCTCCTGGTCGAGGACCACGACGGCCTGCTGTTGCTCCGGACCCCCTCGGACGACACGCTCACCCCCGCCGACGTCGCCGATCTGGCGCGCAGCATGCGTAACGACGACGGGACCGTGACCGTCATCGCGGGCGCCGAGGGGATGGAGGCCGCCGCCTTCTGGCCGAGGCTGAGCGAACTGCTGGACTCCCTGAGCGAGTCGGGCACCGAGACCGTACGGCTGGTCATGGCCGGTGCCGGGCACGACATCAAGGACCGGCCCGCCACGGCGCGCCGGATAGCCGACGCCTGGGGATTCGAGGTGAAGGCCCCGGACGGGCCGCCCCTCGTCGTACCGGGCGGCTCGCTCTTCGTCCCGCCCGCACCGGAGGCCGGCGGGAAGCCGTCGGCGGGCGGCTGGTGGCGGTTCGCCCCGGGCGCGAACCCGGAACCCCTGGGCCCGCGCAGCCCGGAGCCGTCCTGGCAGCCCGCGCTGCGCGGCGTGCCGTCGGGTACGGCCGGCGGGAGCGTGGTGGAACAGATCCCGGCCGGGCTGCTGATACGCCCCGCCGAGGCCACTCCGGCCCAGCCCGGCGACCTCTACCACGCCGTGCCGGTCGACCCCCGGCGCCCGGCCGTGGTCGTTGGCGTGCCCTACGGCGAGGACGTGTCGGCCGAGGAGGTCGCCGAGGTGCTCGAGGCCCTGCCGGAGGAGGTCAGGTCCGGCGTACGGCTCGCGCCCGGCGGGCGGCGTGACGTGCTGCCGCTGGCGCAGTCGGTGTCCGACCGGCTGGCCGCCGACGTGGAGGTGATGACCGGTCTGCCGCTCGTCGCCGCGGGCGGTCCGCTGGGGGCGTACACCGTACGGTCGGTGCTGGCCGCACCGGACGGCACGCCGAAGTGGATGCCGTTCGTGGACGCCGTCGTGTGCCGGCCGCCGGACGGGGAAGGCCGTGCCCGGCCGCCCCGGCTGCTGCGCTGGACCCCGCCGCTGCCGGGCCCCGCGCGCCCGGAGGAGGGCGTGGTCGGCCTGACCGACCGCTGGCAGGTCACGGTCACCAGGGCGGGCCTGTGGCTCGGTCCTCGGAACGGCCCGAGGCTGTCCCCCACGGCACGTCAGGTGGACGCGGCCGGCCCGGTGATCGAGCTGGGCATGCCGGGCGAACTCATGGACGCGTCGCTGTGGCCGGTCCTGTCGAACCTGCTGGGAGCCCTGACACCGGCCCTGCGCGAGCGCGCGACGCTGCATGTGCACGGCGTGTCCCAGGACGGCGGGCGCGAACTGCGCCGACTGGCCGCCCAGTACCGCCTGCGCACCCTCCGCTACGCCGCCCCCGCCCCGGCACCGGCCCGCCCGAGGCCGACGGCTCAGACCCTGGCCCCGGCCCAGCCCCAGGTCCAGGTTCGGCCCGGCCAGGCCGCGACGGCCGCCACGGCCGGGGCGCCGCCCGCGCCCGCACCCGGGCCTGCGCAGGCACCGGTGTCCACCCCGGTGTCGCCGTCGCCGTCGGCGGTGCCGGTGCCGACCGGGGGAACCCGGCCGGCGACGGCGCCCGTACGGGGGACCGGACGGCCGGAGCGGGCCGCCGCGGCGGAGGCCGGTTCGGCCGGGGCCGTGGCACCGGCGGGGCGCCCGGGGGCGGTTACGGGCCCCGGACCAGGTCAGGGACCACAGACGGAGTCGGCGCGGCCGGGGGCGTTGCGGCCGGGACAGCCGGGACAGTCGAGTTTGCCGATGCGACCGGGACAGTCGGGGCAGCAAGGTCAGGCAGGTCAGCCAGGTCAGGCAGGTCAGCCAGGTCAGGCAGGTCAGCCAGGTCAGGCAGGCCGGCCGGGTCCGTCGGGGAAGCCGGACCTGCCGTTGCGGCCGCTGCAGCCGGGTCGGGCCGCCGGATCCGGGCCCGCCCGCCTGGCGGAAGGCGCCGGCCGGGCCGCACGGGCCGAACGCGCCCGGCAGCTCAGGGAGGCCATGGCCGCGGCGGCGAGCGCGAACAGAACGACAGATGGACGCGCCGAACGTGCCCGGCAGTTGAGGGAGGCCATGGCCGCGGGCACGGCGGCGGGGACGGACGCGAGTGCGTCGGCGAGCACCGGGGCGCCCGGACGGACCCCCGGCGCGGGCGCGGGCACGGCCGGAGTCCCCGGAGGCGCTGGGGCACTTGGGGCGCCCGGAACGCCAAGTACACCCGAAAAGCCCGGGACGCCCCCGGACCTCGGCGGACAGCCCGAGTTGGACGACTGGTCCGACGACCCCGTACCGATCGGGTCGCTGGGACGCCCCAGGAGGCCGGGCGCGGCCGGGGAACCGGCGCCCGGCACCGCGGCCGGCCCCACCGTCCCGGCACCGGCGGAACAGCGGGAACCCGCCGAGCGCCACGGGGCGCCGGAGCCTGCCGAGGAGAAGGACGCCCGGACGCCGACTCCCGACGCCGACCGGAGCGCGGCCCCCATGCGGGCGGCGCGGCCGGGTGCGGGCGACGACACCGGGTCCGAGCCCGGGGCCGGCACCGAGCCGGACCCTGCCGGGCCCGATGCCCCGGCGGGGACCGCCGACCCCCGCCGAGCGGACGGCCCGCAGCGGCCGGACGAACCGAGCCGGCCTGGGGCGAGGTCCGGCCATGCCGGGGATTCCGAGCGGGACAGTGGTCCTGGTGCGGTCGGCGGTGCTGTGGCGGCGGATGGTCCCGTGCGGGCCGGCGGTCCGGAGCGCGTTGACGGT
Source organism: Streptomyces sp. NRRL F-5135 (assembly GCF_000719775.1). Classification (GTDB taxonomy): domain Bacteria; phylum Actinomycetota; class Actinomycetes; order Streptomycetales; family Streptomycetaceae; genus Streptomyces; species Streptomyces hebeiensis. The sequence continues at coordinate 20,810 of NZ_JOHR01000012.1, forward strand.
CCTGCCCGGGCCGACGCCCCCACGAGGGACGACGGCTCCGATGCGGCCGGTGGTCGCACGCCGGCCGACGAGCCGGGGCCGAGCGGAGGGCCGTTCCGCGCTCCGCACCCCGGGGCGCACGAGGAGGCCGTAGAGGACGATCGGCCCGAACCGTCCGGTCCGGCGGAGCCACAAGGAAACCGGCGCGACGGTCACGACGGTCACGACGGGCGCGACGGACGAGACGGGCGCGATGCCCAGGCCGACCTCCCCGGGGCGTCCGGCCCCCGCGCCGCCGGTCCTCGTACCGCCGGCCCTGACGCCTCCGGCCCCGCGAAGGAGGAGAATCCGGCGTCGGCGGACGGCCCGGAGCCGCCCGCGACGCGAGGTCCCGCCGAAGAGCCCGCGAGCGATCCCCGGCCGAGCGGGACGGAGGCCCCGGGCCGGCCCGACGACGTACCCCCGCCGAAATCGGTGCGCGCGGAATCCGGCACGCCGGCCGATCCGGCGCCTCCCACGCCCCCCACGTCTCCGGGGGCGGGCGAAGCGGACGAAGCGGGCGAGGCGGCGCAGACCTCCGACGCCTCGGAGGCCCCCAGCACCCCGGGGACCCCTGACGTACCTGACGTACCTGACGCCCCGGGCATACCCGAGGTCCCGGACGCCGACACCGACACCCTCACCGAGTCCGACGCCGACGCCGACGACGCCGAGGCCGACGACGACGCCGATGTCCCCCAGGACCCCCTGCCCCCCGTCCCGTTCGACCCCGGACACCGCAGCAGCGAAGTGGAACGGACCGCCTTCCGCGCGCTCGCGGAGGGCATGTGGGACCGGCACGGCGCGGCCGTCGCCCGCTCCCTCGCCCGGATGCCCGCGCTGCGCGGCAAGGAACAGGAGGCGGCCCGCGCCGATCTGATCGCGCTGCGCATGTATCTGCACACATCCGAAGGCCCGTTGAGCCATGGCGCGGTGACCCGCGCCCTGCGCGAATACGAGCCCGACATGCTGCCGTACGGCGCCTGCGTGGCCTCGGCGCTGAACCGGCTGCCGTCCTACCGGGGCGCTGTGCTGCGCGGCACGGGCAGTGACCCCACCGCCGACGGCTCCGGCGTCCCCGCCCTCCCCCGTCGCGGGACACTGCTGCGCGACGCGGCCCTGCTGAGCACCACGCCGCTCGATCCCACCCGTACGTCCATGATTCCGGGCGGGAGCTATGTCATCTGGTCGGCGACCGGCCGTCGCGTACGGCAGTTGTCCGACCACAGCCGTGGGCCCGAGGAGGTGGTGTTCGCCCCGGGGACCCTCTTCCGGGTGCTGGACGTCCGCCGCGACGGCCCGTCCGTACAGATTTTCCTGCGTGAACTGACCGGTCCTGCCGCGGCGGCCACGCCCGATCCCGAAGCGGATCGCGCTGTACTCGCCCGGTTGGACGATGTCGTGCGCGGGCGCTCGGCGGCACCGGAGGGCACCGGCCACTGGCCGGAGCGCTGCGTCGGCGCCGTGGGCGCCGGGCCGTGACGCGACACCGAACCCAGACATGAGTAAGGAAGTTGCATGGCACGTGAGCATGATCCTTCCAACCGCATACCGCCGCGGTCCGGCACGTCCGCCGACGCAGGCGCCTCCGGGAAGCCCGGAAGCTCGCCGGTGTCGGTCCGCAGGGCGGTGACGATGCGGGGAGCGGCCGGGGACCCGGGCGGTGCTCTGGCCCCTGGCGGCGCTCTGACGCCGGGCGGCGGACAGCGCGGCCGTACGAACGCGTCGCCCGCCGCGGCCACCCCGGACGCGAGTGCCCGTACGGAGCGCAACGGACCGACGAGCGACGGGCCGAAGGGCGACGGGCCGGAGAACAAGGGTCCCGAGCGCAACGACCCGAAGAACAAGAGCCCGAAAGGCGACGACCCGGAGAACAAGGGCCCGGAGAGCAAGAACGCCCGGAAGAAGGCCACGGAGCGTACGGACGCCGACGGGGCCACCGGCACCGCGAGAGGCATCGGCGCCCCGAAGTCGTCGGCCGCCACCCCGGCCGGGGCCAAGGCGGCGGACAGGGCGGCGACCCAGGCGGCGGTCAAGGCGGCGGCCAAGGGCAATGCCGAATCGGCCGCGTCCGCGCCCGACTCCTCGGCGTCCTCCGCGTCCTCCTCGGCTCCGACCGCCATGCAGGCGACCGTCAGCACCGCCGGCGGCGCGGCGCCGGACGCCGCCGTGGCGGCGGCAGCGGCGGGCAGCGGTGGCGCGGGCACGGGCTCGCGCGCGGGCGACGAACCGCCCGGCAGCCGCCCCAAGAAGCCGATGCTGGCGGCGGCGGCGATCGTCGGCGCGATACTGATCGCGGTCCCGTTCCTCGTGGCCGGGCAGGACGAGCGCGAGCCCGAACGGACCCGCACGCAGAACGCGGCCGGCACGGTCCTGGACGCCGAGCGCTCCGCCGTTCCGGACACCTACACGAGCGAGTCACCGGCTCCCTCCCCCAAGCCGAGCAAGGAGAAGGAGGAGAAGAAGGAGAAGCCGCCCGCGCCGGTGGTCCACAAGCAGACGCTCGCGCCGTCGCCGAGCGCGTCCGAGAAGCCCGAAGCGGACAAGCCCAAGGACAAGCCCAAGCCCAAGGTCAAGGAGCTGACCGCGGCCGAGAAGCTCCGCCAGTGGGCCAACGGCCGCTCCGGCGTGCAGAACACCGTGATCAAGAACGCGGTGACCGGCCAGTGCATCGACATCGGGTACTACGACAAGGGCAAGATCAACGAGCCGGTCAACCAGTACCCGTGCAACGACACGACCGGCGACAACCAGCTGTGGAACCTGGACATCGTGGACAAGGACGGTGGCCCCCAGAACGCCCCCCTCTTCCTGATCCGCAACAGCAAGGACGGGCTGTGCCTGGACCTGGGCTACTACAAGGCGAGGTCGGCGGGCACGAAGGTCAGCGAGTTCCACTGCAACGCGACCGGTGACAACCAGCTCTGGTGGCTCGACCCCCGCGGGGACGGGACCAACTGGATCCGTAACGCCGTCAGCAACGACCTGTGCCTGCGCCCGACCGGCGGAGCCACGGCGGGCAACGACGCGCGGCTCGAAATCGCCGCGTGCGGTTTCGGCGACCGCTGGATCGTCTGAGGACGGACCCGCTCCGACGGACCCACGTCCCCGTTTCCGAGGTGTAGTCAGCTACACCACGGAAACGGGGACGTTCTCTCTCCCGGCCCTCCCGGCCGCTCTCGTAGCGTTCTGCACGGTACGGCGAGGACAGCGGCGCGCCGTGCGATCCACCTCAACTGCGAGAGGGCACAAGCATGTTCTGGCGGCGCGGCGGTCACCCCCGTACGGAAGCTGAAGCGGCAGCGGCGGCGACGGCCGGACGGGCGGGAGCCGGGCCCGCGTCCGGGACCCGTTCCCCGGCCGGCGCGCTGGTGCTCGAAGGGGTCCACCGGGAGTACAAGCGCGGGGTCCCCGCCCTGCGCCCCCTCGACCTCACCGTCCCGTCCGGGCGGTTCCTCGCCGTCATGGGCCCCTCGGGGTGCGGCAAGTCCACGCTGTTGCAGTGCGCGGCGGGACTCGACCGGCCGACGGGCGGGACCGTGCGCATCGGCGGTACGGACCTGTCCTCGCTCTCGGAGACCCGGCTGACCCGGCTGCGGCGCGAGCGGCTCGGGTTCGTGTTCCAGGCGCACAATCTCGTCCCGTCGCTGAGCGTCCTCGAAAACGTCGTGCTGCCGCTCATGCTCGGCGGCACGGCCGCGGGCGACGAACTCCGCGCCCGGGACGCCCTCGCCGCCGTGGGCCTCGCCGAGCGGGCCGGCGCGTCACCGGCGGAGCTGTCCGGCGGCCAGAGCCAGCGCGTGGCGATCGCCCGCGCGCTCGTCACCCGTCCGGACATCGTCTTCGCCGACGAACCGACGGGAGCCCTCGACCCCGCCACCGCCCAGGAGGTGCTCGCGCTGCTGCGCCGGGCCGTCGACCGGGACGGTCACACGGTCGTCATGGTCACGCACGACCCGGTGGCCGCGGCCCGCGCGGACGAGATCCTCTTTCTGGAACGGGGGCGGGTCGTGGACTGTTTGGAGGGAGCGGACCCCGACCAGGTGCGCCGGTTCATGGGCGCACTGGGCCGTGACGGGGAGCGACGGCAGGCCGGACCGGTGAAGGCACCGGCGGACACGCGGACGCCGGTCCTCTCGACCGCGCACGCGGGAGCGGCGCGATGAGCGAGGACGCCCTCAACAACTCGGGCGCGGGCGCCGACACGGGCATACCCACGGGCACGGGCGCACGGCGAGAGATGGGCGCCGCCTCCGGCTCCCGCCTCGCCGACGGGCCCGGCGGTATCGGCCCCGGCGGCATCGGGCCCGGCACCATCGGCCCCGACGTGAAGGTGACCCGGCTGCTGGCCGCCCGCTCGGCCCGTACGCACCGCAAGGCCTGGGCCGCCGTGTTCGCCGCGCTGGCACTCACCTCCCTCCTGCTCGGCTCGTTCGGGCTCGCCCTCGGTTCCGCCGTGCTCGGGCACGCGCGCGTCGAGCGGTACGCCGCTGCCGACCTCGTCGTCGCCGGGAACCAGAACACCGCGCACACCGCGAAGGAGCTGGGCGGAACCACGACCGTACGGGCCGGGCTCACCGAGCGGGTACGGGTCCCGGACGCGGCTCTCGACGTCGTACGGAACGTTCCCGGGGTCGAGGCGGCCGTCGCCGACCGGGTCTTCCAGGTGGGCGTCGGCGGGGCGGCCGCGGTCGGACGGCCGTGGCCCGCCGCCCGGCTCGCGCCGTACGCGCTCCGGGACGGACGCGCGCCGCGAGGGGCGGACGAGGTCGTCGTGGAGCGGGGAGTCGCCCGGGCCGGCGAGCGCGTCGTCCTGCGGGTGGCGGGCGCGGACACGCCGTACACCGTCGTGGGCGTCACGGACGGGCCGGGCACGGCGACCGGCACGGCGACCGGCACGACGCCGAGCCCGGTGATCCACTTCTCCGAGGAGACCGCGCGCCGGCTGTCCGGGCACCGGGACTCGCTGGACGCCGTCGGCGTCGTCGCCGAGCCGGGCGTGTCCACCGGCGCGCTGGCCGAGGACGTACGGCAGGCCCTGGCGAAGGCCGGCCTCCAGGACACCGGCCGGCGTGCCGACGGCGACCCGTCCGGCCTGCGGGTCCTGACCGGGGACGAGCGGGGCGCGGCCGCATACCTGGGTGTCGCTCCCGCCCGTTCGACCCTGCTGGCCCTGTTCGCGTCCGTGGCCGGCACGGTCGTCCTCGTCTCGCTGCTCGTGGTCGCCTCGACCACCGTCCAGGCGCTGCGGCAACGCTCGTACGAGCTGGGGCTGTTGCGCGCGGTGGGCGCGACACCGGGGCAGGTGCGCGGCGCGGTGGGCCGGGAGGTGGGCCGGATCGCGGCCGTCGCCGCGGCGTGCGGCGCGCTGGTGGCGGTGCCCGGGTACCTCGTACTGCGTGCCCTGCCGGTCGTCCAGGACGCCCTGCCCGCCGGACTCGTCCTGCCCGCGCCGGTCTGGCTGTGGGCCGCCCCGCTGGTCACGGCGGGGATCACGGTGCTGATGGCGTGGCTCGCCGCGCTGATCGCCTGCGCCGGAACGGTGAAGGCGCGGCCCGCCGAGGCGCTGCGCGAGACGGAGCCCGGCCAGGGGCGGCGGATCAGCGGGCTGGTGCTGCTGGGACTGGGCGTGACGGCGGCGGGTACGGCCACGACCCAGAGCGGTCAGGCGGCGGGCGCCGCGGCCGGTGGGGCGACCATCACGATGGTGACCGGGTGTGCGCTGCTCGGGCCGTGGATCGCCACGGGCGCGATGCGGGTGCTCGGGGCGCCGATGCGGCGGCTCGGCGGCTCCGGCGGACGGCTGGCCGCCGCCGACTCCGCGGCGTCGGCGGTCCGTCTCGGGGCGGCCATCACGCCGATCGTGCTGGTCACGGCGTTCGTCTGCGTGCAGCTCGCGAGCGGCGCCACCGTCGCCCGCCAGGCGGACGAGCAGGCACGCGCGGCGCTGCGCGCCGGCCTGACGGTCGGTGCGGAGGGCGGGCTGCCGGGCGGCGCGCTGGACCGGATCCGGCGGACCGCGGGCGTGAGCGCGGCGACGGACGTCGTACGGAGTTCGGTGGTACTGGCGGGGAAGACCCTCGGCGCGCCCGAGCTGGAACCGCTGCCGGTGCTGGGCGTGACGGCGGAGGGCCTGGAGCGGACGCTGGATCCGGAGGTGACGGAGGGGAGCGTGGCGGACCTCGCCCCCGGCACGGTCGCGGTCGGCGCGGACCGGGCCCGGTCGCTCGGCGTACGGCCGGGGACGTCCGGCGACACCGTCACCCTGCGGTTCGGGGACGGGCAGGAGGCACGGCTGCGGGTGGTGGCGACGTACGAACGCTTCCTGGCCTTCGGCGACTTCCTCCTCTCCCGCGACGAGCTGCTGCGGCACATGTCCGTCCCCGGTCCGGCCCGGGTCCTGGTCGCGCTCGCCCCGGACGCCGACCCCGCGCGGACGGGCGGGGAACTGGCGGCGGCGCTGCCGGGCGCCCGGGTGGACCTGTCGCCCGGACCCGTACAAGTGACGACGGACGACGCGGAACTGGTCTCGCTGGTCACGGTGGCGGTGGTGGGCGCGATCGCCGGCTTCACCGTGATCGCCGTGCTGAGCACCCTGTCGCTCATCGCGGTGGGCCGCCGCCCGGAGCTGCGCCTCCTCCGCCTGGCGGGCGCCGGCCGCCGCCCCCTGCGGTCCATGCTCACCCTGGAAGCGGCGGCCGTGGCGCTGACGGGCCTGGTGGTGGGCGTGACGGTGGCGTCGGTCCCGCTGCTCGCGTTCGCCCTGGCCCTGGCGGGCTCGCTGCCGTACCTGCCGCCGGTGGTGGGCGGCCTGGTGGTGGCGGTGGTGGCGGTGACGGCCGTGGCGGGCACGCTGCTCCCGCTCCGCCCGACGCTGAGGGGCACGTACCCCCTGGAGCGCCGCTGAGCCGGGGCCCGGCCGCCACCGCCGGGGCCCCCGGGCCTCATGCCCACGGCCGAGGTGCCCTGTGCTGTCAGGACCATGCCTCGAGGAGGTCGTCGGGCGCCAGGACGAGGACGCCTCCGGCGGTGCAGCCGCTACGGGCGACGGCCAGGAGCGGGGTGTTCTCGTCCGCTCCGGGGAGCTGGGAGCGGTGACCGACGAGCTGGGCGAGGTCGCGGTGGTCGAAAGGCTTGTTCTCCAGCCACTTGACGGATCCGACGAAGGTGATCTTCTTGGCGATGGGGGAGCGATCGGCGCCGATGAGGTCGATCTCCGGGTTGTTGGTGCGCGTCCAGTAACCGCCGACGGCATTGGTGCCCGGAGGAAGGCGGTCGTCGGCGAGGCGCCAGAGGGCCTCGCGGACGACGGGCTCGACGGCCCGGCCACGCCAGGACGTCCAACTGGAACGGATGGCGTCGAGGACGCGGTCGCCCCGGCCTCGTTCGACGGACGGGATGCCGGGGCCGACGAAGGACAGCCAGAAGCGCAGGTACGGATCGTCGACGCGGTAGCGGGTCTCGCGGCTGGGCCGGGTTGACAGGGGCAGTTCGGCGGCGACCATGCGACGGCCGGTGAGGAACTCCAGGGAACGTTTGACGGAACCGGGGTTTATGCCGCCCGCGGCCCGGCCGATGAGGGTGAAAGTGCGCTCGCCGTGGCCGATGGCGCCGAGGACGGTCCGGGCCTGCGCCTCGGTGGGGAACTCGGCGGCGAGGGCGCGTTCACCGCTGACGAGCAGAGCGGACGTCGGCGTGGACAGGGCCTGCCGCATATAGTCCCAGAGGCCCCCGCCGTGCGGCCATTCCTCCAGGATCAGCGGGAGCCCGCCGGAGACGAGATAGGCGTCGAAGGCCTCGGCCGGGGGCAGGTCGAGCATTGTCGCGACGTCGTGCGGGCTCAGCGGGGGGACGACCATCTCGGTGCCGCGCTGGTAGAAGGGGCGCCCGTAGGTGTTGAGCTGTTCCATCATCGCGATGTCGGAGCCGACGAGGACGAGCAGGACGGGCAGCCTGGACAGGGTGCGGTCGAAGACCTTCTGCAGAGTGCCCTCGAAGCTGGGGTCCTCACGTACGAGGTAGGGCATCTCGTCGAGGACGACGACACTGGGCGCATCGGTGGGCAGCACCGTGGCGAGCAGGCTCAGGGCCGTGTCCCAGGAGTGGGGGGCGGGCAGATCCGAGAATCGGTCGGCGCCGGGCAGGCCGGAGGCGGTGACCTCGGCGCGGAAGCCCGACAGGTCCTCCGCGCGGGAGCCGCCGACAGCCGTGAAGAACACGTGCGGCAGCCCGGCCCGCTCCAGGAACTCCTCCACCAGCCGGGACTTGCCCACGCGACGCCGCCCGCGGATCAGGACCGCACGCCCGGGCCGCCCGCCACGTCCACCGGTCTTCACGGTGCGCAGCAGGTCGTCCAGCCGGTCCAGCTCGGTTCGGCGTCCGATGAATCCGTCCATGCCGCGCCCTTCGCCTTGCTTTCTCGTAAGAAAGTTTCTTCGATGCAACTTTCTTTCATGAAAGCATGGTAGCCGCGACGGCCGAGTGGGCGCGATGGGAGACGCGTCGCGGGGCGCAGGGCCGGGTCCCGGGAGGGGCGGCGGCGCTCGCCATGTCCGCCCGGCGCGCGGGTCGGGCGTACCGTTCTGGGTGTCACCGTCAGTGTTCACACTCTGTGGACACCAGGGTCTTGTCGAGTGACCACCATGTGACGTGAGGCAAAGCCCGTCACGTGGAGCCGACCATGAGCGCCGCACCCGCACCCGTCACCGCCGAGGCCGTCCGGGCCGCCATCGACCGCGCCGAACAACTCGGCCGGTCCGACGGGACCATAGAGCAGCTGCACGCGCTCGCCGGTGAGCTGCGCGGTCACATCCGGGTTCTGCTGCCGGTGGCCCAGGCGGAGGCGGACGGCCTGTGGAAGGGCGGCGTCGAGTGGTACACGCTCGTCTCGCGGCTCGGAGGTGTCAGGCGCGCGGTCGACGCCGAACAGGAACCGAGCGGCCTGCTGGCCGCACACGTGCGGGTCCAACTGCTCAGCAGGGACTGCCGCTGGCTTCTCGACGAATTCGGCGCGGCGCTCGTGGCCGGGGACACGGGCCGGGAGGCGCACAGGGACACGGGTCGAGGTGCGAACGGGAGCGGGCAATGGGGCGCGGACAGGGGCGCGGGGCGGTGATCTCCCTGCGGCTCACCGTCCCGGGGCCGGCCATGTTCCACCTCGGCCCCTGCTTCCTGTGCCGCCGCTCCGGGGCGGAGACCGTCCGTATCGGCACGATGGCCAGCCCCGGCGGCCCCGGGCACCGGGCGTACGAGACGCCGCTGTGCGCGTGCCGCGACTGCCTCGGGTACCTGCTGACCCTGCACCACGCCCACCACGCGGCCCCCGCCGACCGCTGCCTGGCGCCGGGCCACCCTCATTGATCCCTTGACATCGATCCCCCGGAGCTTCCATGTCCTGCGACCGCTGCGGGCGGCCGATCCTGCCCGGCCGGACATACACCACCCACTCCGTCGAGACCGGTACCGGCGCCGCCCCGCCGGTTCACCTGCACAAGGCCCCGTGCGGCCCGAAGCCGGGAACCGTCCCCCGCCGCGCACCGCTGCCGCGCCGCTGAACACCGCACCCGTCCGCTTCGGGCGTGCCGGGAGGGTTTCGCGCCCGGACGCGCGTCCAACGCGCTCACCGACGCAAAAGACGTCAGGTTGTGTCAGGGAGTGAGGTCCAGTACGCGCACGGGTTCGCCCGTCCAGCGCTTCGGGTTGGTGGTCGCGATGATCGCTCCGTCGGGACGGTCCGGGGTGGGCCGCGCCGCGTACTGGCTGTGCGCCGCCGCCCAGGTCTCCTGTCGTGCAAGGGCCAGGGCGGCGGGCAGGTCCAGATCCAGGACGGTGATACCCGGCAGAGCCGCCAGGTGCTCGGCCGTTCCCGGCCGGGCGCGGTCGGCTTCCACCAGCGCGCACGCCGGGGCGTACAGGAACCAGCCGGATTCGGCGTGCGCCCGGTGGATGAGGCGTGAGGCGAGGACGTTGCCCTGTCCGGCCGCGGCCATCGCCGTATCGTCCAGGACGATGTGCATGCTGTCGCTCACCGGTCGGCTGCCTGTCCCAGACGCCGGTCCAGCTCGCGGTCCTGCTCCTGTCGTTCGGCTGCGGTCGGGGCATACCCGGTCCACGCCTCCAGCGCCGCCCGCGCCGCCTCGGCACGCTCCGCCCGCTCGGCCGGAGTGAGCAGATTCTCGGCGAGTCGGGCGAGGTAGGCGCGCAGGGACAGACCCTCGGCGGCCGCTATGGCGGCGAGCCGGTCCTTGGCCTCTTCGGGGATACGGACATTGGCATCGGGCATCGTCGTATTCCTTCCCACCCCTCAGCATACGGGTACGTACCCGTACCCTTGCCGCGCCGACGGGGGCGCGGGGGCCGTCCGCGCCCCGCCCACCGACGGCCGGTCCGCCGGTTCAGTCCTTCTTCAGGTACGCCAGTACCGCCAGCACCCGGCGGTGTCCGCTGTCGCTCGGCGGCAGGCCCAGCTTCGCGAAGACGTTGCCGATGTGTTTGCTGACCGCGCGGTCCGAGACCACCAGGGTCTTCGCGATCGTCGCGTTGTCCTGGCCCTCCGCCATCAGGTGCAGCACCTCGCGCTCGCGCGGGGTCAGCGACTCCAGCGGGTCGTCCCGGCGGCGGGTCAGGAGTTCCGTCACCACCTCCGGGTCCAGCGCCGTGCCGCCCGAGGCGACCCGGTCCAGCGCGTCCAGGAACTCGTCGACCCGCCCCACCCGGTCCTTCAGCAGGTAGCCGACGCCGCTCGCGCCGCCGCCCAGCAGCTCCGCCGCGTACGTCTCCTCCACGTACTGCGACAGCACGAGCACCGGCAGGGCCGGGATCTCGCGCCGGGCCGCGAGCGCCGCGCGCAGGCCCTCGTCGCGGAAGCCCGGTGGCATGCGCACGTCGAGCACCGCCACGTCCGGGCGGTGCTCGAGGAGGGTCGGCAGCACCTCGGGGCCGGTGGCCGCGACCGCCACGACCTCGTGCCCGGCGGAGGAGAGCAACAGGACCATGCCCTCCCTCAGCAAGGCGTTGTCCTCGGCGATCACCACACGCACGGCAGCTCCACTTCGATCACGGTCGGGCCCCCGACGGGGCTGGTCATGTCCACGGTTCCGTCGAGCGCCGCGACCCGGCGCCGCATCCCCAGCAGCCCGGAGCCGCCGCGGCCCGAGTCGTCGGCGCCGCCGCGGCCCTCGTCGCGCACGGTGAGCCGCAGCCGGTCCGCCGTACGCTCCAGCCGCACCGAGGCGCGGTCAGCCCCGCTGTGCTTGGCGGCGTTGGTCAGGGCCTCGGCGACGACGAAGTACGCGGCGGCCTCGACCGCCGCGGGTGCGCGCGGCGCGCCCACGGGGACGGCGGCGGAGGCCGTGCCACCGGGGGAGCCGGGGTCGCCGGGGGAGCCGGGGTTGCCGGCGGGGCCCGTGCCCTCGGCGGGGCCCGTGCCGTCGGCCGGCGCGGGCTCCCCGTCCAGCCCCACCACGTCCACCCGTACGTCGAGCCCGCTGCCCGCCGCCAGTGCCCGCACCGCGCCCACGAGACCCCGGTCGGTGAGGATCGGCGGGTGGATGCCGCGCACGACGTGCCGCAGCTCGGTCAGCGCCTCCTCGGCCTGGTCCTGCGCGTCGTCCAGGAGCTTGCGGGTCATGTCGGGGTTGTTCTCGTACGCCCGCTTCGCCAGCCCCACCCGCATCGACAGCGCGACCAGGCGCGCCTGCGCGCCGTCGTGCAGGTCGCGTTCGATACGCCGCAGCTCCGCGCCGTGCGCGGCGACCGCGCCCGCCCGGGTCACGGTCAACTCCTCGACGCGTTCTGCCAGTTCGGCGGTACGCCGCGCCTCCGGCGACGGCATCAGCAGCGCCCGCGACCAGGCCGCGTCGAGATCGGCGAGGCGCTCGATCAGCGGCAGGACCACCGCCCGGCGGCGCAACGCCCCGCACCACACACCGTCGACGACCAGGCCGGTGAACCAGACGGGCAGCGCGAGGCACGGCAGCAGCATGCCGTAGACGCAGTGCAGGGCGTACCACCGCAGGTCCTGCCGCGTTCCCGGGTCCTTGACCGCCGTACGCACCCGCTCCGGCAGCGTGCCGGTGAGCTGCGCGTACGCCTCGGGCAGCGGCTCGCCCGTCCAGGCGGCCACCTTGCGGCGCTTGTACCCGGTGAGCCGGTGGAGCAGCAGCGCGGTCTCGGGCACCATTCCGGCACCGATGACGAGCAACGCCGTGCAGGCCGTGAACACCAGGAGGGCGAGGAAGAAGTACGAGACCACCGCCAGCCCGGCGGCCGTCAGGAGCTGCGCCGATGCCCGGCCCGCCCGGCCCACCGCCCTCTCCATCTCGTCCAAGTCGTCGGTCATGCGGTCAGATTAGGCGACCGGGGGACGGGGGCACGGGCGGGCGTTCTCCCCGATCGGAGGTGGAGCGGGCTACACCTCCGGTTCGGGAGAGCGCTCCATGGAACGGGGGTTCACGGAGCGGCATGCTGGTCACAGACGTTCGGCGGCGAGGCTTACGAGCCCCGAGGCCGTCCGACCCCCTTACGCCGCTTACGGAAGGAACCCCACTCATGAAGTCTCTGCTCTGGCTGGTGCTCGCGACCGCCCTCGCCGCCAACGTCGCGACGAGCATCTTCATGACCGGCGTCCCGCAGCTCGTGGCCAACCTGGCCTCCGGCCTCTTCACCATCGGCGCGGGGGTGGGCCTGTACCTGATGCGCGGCACGCGGGCGGCTTCCTGACCCGTATGTGCCTGTATGCGCCTATGTTTGCCTGTACGTGCCCGCTCGTGACCGGTACGCCCCTGCCCGTGCCCGCCCGTGCTCTCGCCGCGTTCTGGCACGCTGGACGGTGTGATCCGTACCGCGACTGCCGCCGACGTCCCCCTGATCCACGCGATGATCCGCGAGCTGGCCACCTACGAGAAGCTCCCGGACGAGGCGCGGGCCACGGAGGAACAGCTGCGCGAGGCGCTGTTCGGCGAGCGCCCCGCCGCGTTCGCGCACGTCGCCGTCTCGGACGTCCCGGACGCCCCGGACGGCCGGGACGACCCCACCGGTGCGCCCGGCGAGGTGGTGGGCTTCGCGCTGTGGTTCCTGAACTTCTCGACCTGGCGCGGCGTGCACGGCATTTACCTGGAGGACCTGTACGTACGCCCCGAGAAGCGGGGCGGCGGCCACGGGAAAGCACTGCTCGCGGAGCTGGCGCGGATCTGTGTCGAGCGTGGCTACGAGCGGCTGGAGTGGTCGGTTCTGAACTGGAACGAGCCCACGATCGCCTTCTACCGGTCCCTGGGCGCGCTGCCGCAGGACGAGTGGACGGTCTACCGTCTGACGGACGCCGCGCTGACCAGGCTCGGAGCCGGCTGACAGGGTCCCCGGGCCCGTCGGATGCGCGTACGGCCGGCGAGGCCGGCGATCCGCCGCCGCCGAGCGCGGCCGTCACGGCCACCAGCCGCGCGGTGGCGATGACGGCGAGGGCCCATCAGGTGGACCTCCTGTTCGGGCGGGCGGTCCGAGGGGCCGAGGAGTCAGGGCGACTCGCGGGGCGGTTCGCCCCTGGGCCCGATCTCGTACCGGCCCCGCACCCCCGTACCGGCGCGGATCCCGTATCGGCCCCGGACCCCCGTACCGGAGCCGTACGGGATCCGCGCCCATCCCGGCGCCGGTCACGGCTCCAGGACGACTTTGCCGACCGTGCCGCGCGTCTCCAGCGCGCGGTGTGCCTCGGCCGCACGGGCGAGCGGGAAGCGTTGCGGGCGGGGCGGTCGGGTGAGGCGGGCGGGCGGGCGAGAGGGGGCACGGGGTCGGCGGCCGGGCCACCGGTCACGCGGCCCACGGCCCTTCCCGCGGCGTGGGCCTCGGCGCGGCCGGCCGGCGTCCCGCCCTCCCCGGTGCCCGGCGGAGCGCCAGCATGGCCGCCTCGATTCCGCTGTTGAACGCCACCTCCACCAGCACCCCCGGCGCCGCGACCTGGTCCCCCGCGAGGAACACCCCGCCGCCGCGGTCGATCCTGGGCCGGTCGCGCCAGGTGGTGCCGGGCAGGTCGACCGCGCCGGTACGGTCCGTCGCGACGGCCTCGCGCCGCCGGACCACGCGCTCGCGCCAGCCGGGAAAGCCGAGATCGAGCAGGCGTTCGGCCCGGGCGACGCCGTCCCCCTTGTCGTCGTCCGGACCGACGGGGAACTGCCCCTGGAGCAGTTGTTCGCCGGCCGGCGCGAGGGACGGGTCCGTGGCGGTGAACCGTTCCAGCCAGCCCGGGGCCTCCAGGTCGGAGACGATGTACGGATCGCGGCCGGCGGTACGCAGCGCCAGGTCGAGCAGTACGGTCCGGCCGCCGGTCCAGCGCGGTGTCTCGTCGCCGAGGAGGCGGCGGGCGGCCGCCAGGGACGTCGCGACGATCACCGGTGTGTTCTCGGGCAGGGCGTCGACCCGGCTCCCCGTCTCCAGCCGTACGCCCAGGTTCCGGGCGTGCGCGGCCATCCGGCCGATCAGCTGCCCCCAGCCGCCGCGCGGGAAGTGCGCCTCGGGAGGCAGGGCCGTCAGCCGCCGCAGCCGTTCCTGGACGAACGCGGCGGAGAGCGCGCCGGGGTCGTGGTGGAAGAGGGCGACGGCGGAGAAGTGCGCGGCGGCACGCGCGGCGGCGGGGCCGGCCCCCGCGGTGGCCCAGGTCGCGAAATCGGTGTCCACCGGGGCACGGACGGGGTCGCGCAGGCCGAGCCTGACCATCCCGAGGGGCGGGATCCTGCGCAGCGCGCCGTCGCGGTGGAAGAACACGCGCGAGCCGGCGGCCATCGGAACCCTCGCCATCGGGCCCAGCAGACCGCGGCGGCGCAGCCAGGCCCAGTGCGGGCCGCGGTGGTAGAGGGCGTGCGGGCCCTCGTTGGTCAGGTAGGGCCCGTCGGCGGTGCGGGCCCGGCCGCCGAGGGTGTGGTGGGCCTCGTGGAGGGTGACTGCGGCGCCGGCCTCGGCCGCGGTGATCGCGGCGGTGAGCCCGGCGAAGCCACCTCCGATGACGGTGATGTGATCCATGGCCTTCATGTCCCCACCCGTGCCTTCATCGACTTCGTCGTGTCCGTGCGTGCTGCGTGCTGCGTGCCTGCTGTGTGCGTGTGCGTGGGCCTGCCTGTGCCGTGTTCGTGCCCGCGTCTCCTGACGTGACGAATGCAGGACAACTGGATGTGACATCGGGGCGTTGTCAGTGGCGTACGTCACCATGGGGGCATGGCAGGCAGGACGATGAGGGACGGCGGAACGGGGTCCGGCGCGGCGGCGGGCGCGGCGGGCGCGGGACGGGCGAGGAGGAGGCCGGCGGCCGCCGCGGTGGCGAAGCGGGCGGAGGTGCGGCTGCCGCCGCTGAGTCCGTACGGCGGCGGGCTCGATCCGGACGGGGACTATGACGGGCTGGAGTTCACGAACCTCGATCTGAGAGGCGAGGAGGGCCCCGGCGCGCGGTTCATCGACTGCGCCCTGCGTGGGTGCGGTCTGGACGAGACGGTGCTGCGGCGGGCGCGCTTCGTCGACTGTGTCCTGAGCGGTGTGCGGGGCGTGGGGACGGACCTGTCGGAGGCGTCGCTGCGGGATGTGGAGATGGTGGACGCGCGTCTCGGCGGGGCGCAGCTGCACGGCGCGACGTTGGAGAGGGTGCTGGTCAAGGGCGGGAAGATCGATTACCTGAACCTGCGGAAATCGCGGCTGAAGGATGTGGTGTTCGAGGGCTGCGTCCTGTCGGAGGCGGATTTCGGCGGTGCGGAGCTCGTACGGGTGGAGTTCCGGGACTGCGTGCTCAGGAGGGCGGATCTGAGCGGGGTGCGGATGAAGGACGTCGACCTGCGGACGGTGGCCGAGCTGGACATCGCCCGTGGCCTGGACCGGCTCGCGGGCGCGGTGATCAGCTCGGCGCAGCTGCTGCGACTGGCCCCGGCGTTCGCGGCGCAGATAGGAGTGAGGGTGGAGGACGCGTTGGACTGAGCCGCATGGCCGGTGGGTGTGAACGGTCGCGCCACCCCGCGCGGGCCGGCGCGGCCCAGGGGCCCTTGGCGGCGCCCGGGCCTTGGTCCGGCCCGCCGCCCGAAGCGTCGGCCCCGGACGGACCGTACCCGGGCCGCGACCGGCCCCGGACCGGGACCGTAGACGAGCCGACCGCAGGCTCCGGGTGCCAGGGTGCCAGGGTGCCCGGGTGCCCAGGTGCCCGGGGGCTCGGTGCCCGCGGCCTCGGACCGGCCTTGCGCCGCGACGGGGCGACGGGCGACGGGGCGACGGGCGACGGGCGTCGGGCCGTCGGTCAGGCGCGGGGGAAGCGGGCTTGCAGGTCCCAGACCACCGGGTTGTCGGCCAGGTCCTCGTGCAGGTCGGTCAGATCCGCCGTCAGGTCGTGCAGGAAGTCCCGCGCCTCACGCCGCAGCAGCCGGTGGCTGAAGGTCAGCGGGGGCTCGTCGCGCGGCATCCAGTCGGCCGTGACGTCCACCCAGCCGAACCGCCGTTGGAAGAGCATGCGGTCCGAGGACTCCGTGAAGTCCAGCTCGGCGTACTGCGGCCGGGACGCGCGGCTGCCGCGCGGATCGCGGTCCAGTTGCTCGACGATGTCGCACAGCGCCCACGCGAAGTCGAGTACCGGCACCCATCCCCAGGCTGTGGACACCTCGCGGTCCGTGTGCGTGTCCGCCAGATAGACGTCACCGCAGAAGAGGTCGTGGCGCAGCGTTCGGACGTCCACGCGGCGGTAGTCGGTCTGCGGGGGATCCGGGAAACGGGTGGACAAGGAGTAGCCGATGTCGAGCACTGCCCGATGGTGTCACAGGTGTCACAGCCGGCCGCCCGCCCGGTTCCGCCGCCCGCCCCTGACACGGACGCGGGGACGATCACGCGGTGGTCCTGCCGCGTCTCACTGGGGCCGGGCGGGTCAGGCGGAGCTCGTTCGCTCCTCGGCGAGCGGCTGCCCGGGGGAGGGGTCCAGTTGGGCGGTGAGCCAGGTGGTGACGAGGGCGAGGACGCCGGGGTCCACGGGGCCGCGCAGGAGGCGGCGGTAGGAACGGAGCGTGTGGTGCCCGGGGTCGGGGCGCAGGACGTGGGTGAGGTCGGGGAGGCGATGGACCTCGGTGACGCCCGGCACCAGCCGGTGGATCTCGTCCAGGTCGGCGGGGTCGACCTGGATGTCCTTGGCGCCGGTGACGGCCAGGACGGGCGCGTGGATGGCGACGAGGTCGTCACGGGTGTCGTGGACGAGGTTTTCGCGCATCCAGCGGGCGTTGACCGGGAGTCCGGCGATACGGGCCACGTCCGTACGGGTCTTCCTGACCCGGGCGAGAGCCCGGTTGCCCAGGGCTCCCAGGGGGCCGCGCAGGAGGCGTACGGGCGCGGGCAGGCCCTCGGCGATCGAGCGGGCCTGCCAGCGGAGGGCCTCCTCGCCCGTGCGTGCGTAGCCGGCCAGCAGCACCGCCGCCCGCACCTCGTGGCGCGCGGCCAGGGCCATGGCGTGCAGGGCGCCTTCGCTGTGTCCGACGACGCCGACGGCTTCCGGGCGGACGGCGGGATGGGCGGCCAGCGCGCGCAGGGCGGTGGCGGCGTCCTGGTAGTTGTCGGTGAAGCCGGACGCCCGCCAGGTCCCGGGGGTGGCGCCGACGCCACGCCGGTCGTAGCGCAGCGTGGCGATTCCCGCTGCCGCCAGGGCCTCGGCCAGCGGCGGGCCGAGGTTCACAGGGACCTTACGGGTGTTGCCGTCGCGGTCCAGGGGGCCGGAGCCGTGCAGGAGCAGGACGGCGGGGTGCGGACCGGGACCGGTCGGCAGGGTCAGGGTGCCGGCCAGGGCGGTTCCGTCGGCCGTGGTGACCGTCATGTCGGTGTCGTGCAAGGCCTCTGCCTCTCCTCCCTTACTGCTCTCAATAATGAGAACGTTATCAGTCGTGAGACCATGAGGTCATGGCGAGCTCGAATCTCCTCCTCCACCCCGTCCGGATGCGCATCCTGCAGACCTTGGTGGGCGCCGATGAACTGACCACCGCCCAACTGCGCGAACGGATGCCGGACGTCCCCCCGGCCACCATGTACCGGCACATCGCCACCCTCACCCGCGCCGGCGTCCTGGAAGTGGTGGGCGAAAGGCCGGTTCGCGGCACCCTCGAACGCAGCTACCGCGTCCGCCAGGACCAAGCCCTCGTCGACGTCGACGCCCGCGGCACCATGACGAAGGACGACCACCGGCAGGCCTTCACCGTCTTCACCGGGGCCATGATGGCCGACTTCGACCGGTACCTCTCCCGGGACGACAGCGAACCCGCCCGGGAAGGCGTCCTCTACCGGCAGGGCGGTGTATGGCTGACCGAGGAGGAGTTCACCGATCTCGTGGCGGAACTCGAAGCCGTCGTCGCCCGCCGCGCACGGGCCACTCCGGGCGACGGCCGCGTTCGCCACATCATCAGCGTGGCCCTCGTGCCCGACAAACCCACGGACGCCTGATGCCGGACGCCTGATGCCGGACGCCTGATGCCGGGTGCCGGATGGCTGATGCGGGATGCCTCGTGGTGCTCGGCGTGCGGTGGTTGTCACGTCAGGGCCGAGGTGAGCCGTGCGCGCGCCGCACTGCCGTGCGCGGGGTGGGGCCCAAGGCCCGCCAGGCCCTGCCGAAGCCGAGCCCGAAGCCGAGCCCGGAGCCGGAACTGAGCCCGGAGCCGAAGCCGGGGTTCGGCCGGGCCGGGGCCCCACCCGTCACGTCAGTCGCCTGCCACCCGTTGTGCGCGGCGGCGACGGACCGGTGTCACAACCGGTCGACGGACCTGTGCGGTCACCGTCAGAGGTTCACACCGAAGTCCGTGGCGATGCCGACCAGGCCCGAGGCGTAACCCTGGCCGACCGCGCGGAACTTCCAGTCCGAGCCGTTGCGGTACAGCTCGCCGAAGACCATCGCGGTCTCCGTGGCGGCGTCCTCGCTCAGGTCGTAACGCGCGATCTCCGTGCCACCGGCCTGGTTGACGATGCGGATGTAGGCGTTGCGCACCTGGCCGAAGTTCTGGCTGCGGCTCTCGGCGTCGTAGATGGAGACCGGGAAGACGATCTTGTCGACATCGGCGGGCAGGCCCGCCAGGTTGACGTTGATGGCCTCGTCGTCGCCGTCGCCCTCGCCGGTGCGGTTGTCACCGGTGTGGACGATCGTCTGGTCCGGCGTGGACTTGTTGTTGAAGAAGACGAAGTGGCCGTCGGAGACGACCTTCCCCGCCGAGTTCACCGCGATCGCGGAGGCGTCGAGGTCGAAGTCGGTGCCGGTGGTGGTACGGACGTCCCAGCCGAGGCCGACCGTGACGGCGGTCAGGCCCGGTGCCTCCTTGGTGAGCGATACGTTGCCGCCCTTGGACAGGCTTACAGCCATGGGGATGTCCCTTTCGTCGTGTGTCCGGGCTCCGGGTGGTCCGGAGCAGCCGTCACCCCACATAACGCGGTCGGCCGTCGGCGGGTTCCAGCTCCTTTACTTTCTTTGCTTTCCCTCTCACGGGCACCCCGAGCGGACCGCCCGCCCGTCCTGGAAGAGCCCGCCCGCCCGGGATGTCCGGCCGCCCTGAGAGGCCTCGCCCAAAAGGATGTGACGCGGACGGTGCCGGCGCGCGACCATGAAGTCATGTCCGGACCCGCTCATGTCATCAGAGGTTCGGTCTCCCTGCCGGAGGCCGAGCTCATGTGGCGTTTCTCGCGGTCCTCGGGCCCCGGCGGCCAGCATGTCAACACCAGCGACTCGCAGGTCGAGTTGCGCTTCGACCTCGCCAAGACCCAGGCACTGCCCCCGGTCTGGAAGCAGCGCGCGCTGGAGCGTCTCGCGAACCGACTGGTGGACGGCGTGATCACCGTACGGGCCTCGGAACACCGGTCCCAGTGGCGCAACCGCGAGACGGCGGCGGTACGGCTGGCCTCCCTGCTGGCGGAGGCCACGGCCCCGCCGCCGCGTGCACGACGCAAGACGAAGATCCCGCGGGGTATCAACGAGCGCAGGCTGCGCGAGAAGAAGCAGCGCGCCGAGACCAAACGCGGCCGCTCGGGCCGGGACTGGACGTAACGCGCCCAGCCGCGCGGCACCCGCGCGCCGTCCCGGCGAAGCCGATCCGGCCGAGGCCCTTCGGCGTCGGCCCGGTGGCCTCGCACAGGGCACGTCGGAGGAGGCGGCGCGCCTCCTGGCTCATGACGACGGCGGCGAGCAGGCGCCTATTGGCCGCGGCAGGTCCTGAGGTAGCTGAGGAACGATGCCTGCAGCCCGGTCACGTGCGTTTCGCGCATGAGTGCGCTGGTGACGGAGCCGTTGCGCGCGGTGAGGTGGTGGAGGAACGAGGCCGCGTTCTTCGAGAGAGTCTGATAGACCGCCAGGTCTCCGAGGACTTCTTTGTCGTTGAGTGTCAGGTGGAGCTTGGTGGCGGGCAGGGTGTCGCCCATCTCTCGAAGACGAGCGAAGACCTGGCTCTCCTCGTTGATGATGCCGGGGCTGCCCGCGCC
The DNA here is from genome assembly GCF_000719775.1 of Streptomyces sp. NRRL F-5135. GTDB lineage: Bacteria > Actinomycetota > Actinomycetes > Streptomycetales > Streptomycetaceae > Streptomyces > Streptomyces hebeiensis. The sequence continues at coordinate 41,276 of NZ_JOHR01000012.1, forward strand.
GATGCTCTCGAAGAAGGTGCTCTTGGTGAGCCAGGCGTAGAGGCTGAAGAGTCCGCCGTAGGAGTAGCCGAAGAGGCCGTGCCCGCTCGGGGCGGTGCCGTAGTCGCGTTCGATCCGCGGGTGCAGGTCGTCGGTGAGGAAGTTCAGGAACATGTCCGCGCGACTGTCGTTCAGTTCAGCGAGGTAGGCATCGGCTTGTTCGCGCGTCATCGTGCCTGCTTCGACCCTCGACTCCACCGCATCGATGAACTCCTTCGCGATGGGTTCGCCGGGGGGCACCAGGTCACGGTTGCGCAGCCGCTCCCAGTGCTCCGCCTCCTCACCCGCGTAGCCCACGCTGACTTGGACATAGGGCTGGATCGGCTGCAAGGGGTCCAGTTGCGTGACGATGAGCGGGGCGGTCAGGCCCACGGTCCAGTTGCCGTCGAGGACGTACACGACAGGTGCTTGCGCCGCGGCAGGGTCGTAGTTCGGTGGGGTGGTGACCCAGATGCCGTAGTCGTGCCCACCGCTGGAGCGCATCTCGAAGTAGTCGGTGCCGGCGAGGCAGCCCTGCCACATGGTGCTCATCTGAAGTCCTTCACGATTGGGCCGGCCTGGACGACGAGGACGGCGTAGGCGGGGTCGCGCTGGAGGAACCGGGCTGGGGCATGCGGCCGTTCTCGACAGTGACGTCGAGGTTGCCGGGACCGCGCCCCGATCCGTCGATGACCGCCGCGCCGACTGCCTGAGCAGGTCCCAAGGCCGACCCTCCGCCGTTTTGAGCTGACTGCGACCGTGTGCGAAGCAGCACGGGATCGCCTATCATTCTTGTCCAATGGAAAAACCATAGGAGTGATTCTGTCAACTTCGGACCACAAGGGCAGAGCGCCGCGCGAGCGGCTCCTGGCACGGCTTCTCGACGCCTTCGGAGAGGCCCTTCCCCCGCCGGAGATGTCGCTCCGTGAGATCGCCGCCCGGATCGAGACCAGCCACGCCCTGCTGCGCTACCACTTCGGGTCGCTCTCGGGCACCCTCGCCGCCATGCTCACGGCACAGCGGTCCCGTGACAACGAGACGCTTCTGCGAGCAGCCCAGCAGGGCACCTTCGACGATTTCGTCGCGGCGATCTGGCGTACGTACACCCGGCCGGAACAGCTGTCTCGTGTCCGGGGCTTCTTCCACGTCGCCGGACTGGCCGCGTACGAGCCTGAGAAATTCCGTGAGTTCGTGGAGTCGATCGGCGACCTCACCGTGACGCTGTCCTCACTCGCGGAACGCGAAGGGCTCGACACGGAGGAGGCGCGGAATGTGGCCACCGTCACCGTTGCCGCGATACGCGGCCTCCTTCTGCAGGAGGTCCTGACTCCCGGAACCCGCCCGGAGGACGCGGTCACCTTGATCCTGCGCATGAAAGAGGGCCGGTCCGATCCGCGATCACATCCCGAGCGCTGAGCAGGCGCGCCGATCGGACGAACGCCGGCGGTCGGCGGCGACCGTCCGCGGCGAGGTGGATCTTCGTGGTCGGCCCACCGCGGGAGCGGCCGAGGGCATGGTCGGCGGGCTCGCCGGCCGGGGCCCCTTTTGGCGGGCCCCGGCGGCGGGCTGGTGTGCACGCACGATCATGGAGTCGACCGCGACGGCCCGGTCCAGGCCGCCTTCGGCGTCGGCCTGGGCGAGCAGGGCGGTGAAGACTCTGCCCCAGGTGCCGTCGGCGGCCCACTTCCGCAGCCGGTGGGCGCCCTTCCACGAGCCGAAGTGCTCGGGCAGGTCCATCCACGGCGTGCCCGGGCCGTACTTGAACGCAATCGCGTCGATCACCTGCCGGTGATCACGCCACCGCCCACCCCGCCGAGGGGTCCGGTCCGGCAGCAACGGCTCGATACGGGCCCACTGGGCGTCAGCCAACGACACACCCGGACCAACGATCCGATGATCCGAAAGAAATGACCTAACCCCGGTCCAGTTGCCGGTAGCGGCCCTTGTAATACATCAGCGGGCCGCCTTCCGCCGCCGGCAGCCATGCCGTCAGGACGCGGCCGATGACGAGGGTGTGGTCGCCCGCGACGACGCGCTGCTCCGTGCGGCACTCGAGGGCCGCCAGCGAACCCTCGACGAGCGGCGCTCCCGTCACTTCCCCCCGTCGGCAGGGCAGGTCCTGGAAGAGCAACCGGTCGCTGAGCCGGCCCTTCATCGCGAACCGCCCCGCGATGTGCCGCTGGTTCTCGGCGAGCAGTGAGGCCGCCCACAGCGGCTGCTCGAGGAGCAGGTCGTCCATGCGGGAGCCGTTGCGCACGCTGACCAGGACCAGGGGCGGGTCCAGGGAGACCGACATGAAGGCGGTCGCGGTCATGCCCGCGTCCTCGCCGCGCGGGCCGTCCGGGCTCAGGGGCGGTTCGTACGCCGTCACGAGCACCACCCCTGCGGCCAGCCTGGCCAGGGCGGCGCGGAACTCGTCGTCGCTCACCCCTTCAGCATGGGGGACGGCATCGGCGCGGGGCGTGGCGGATGGCGTGGAGCGGTTCGCGGCGTCTGGGGTCGTCTGGGGCACCTGTCGACGCTAACCGCGGTTCTCCCGCCACCGCATCGGGCCACAGGACCAGCCGGGTCCTAGGACCACCGCACGCGGCCCTAGGATGCACCCGCCGCGGGCTCTGAAGCGGGTTTCCTGGAAGGCGCTTCCTGGTACACGCCTGGTATTTGCGTTCGAAAGCTGTCGGAAACGATCGGAGGCTGTCGAAGACGCTCGATGGAACCGCTCCCATCAGACGTTCCGGTGCTCACTTCACACTCTCGTACGATTGTGTGACTTGAGTCACAGAGTGGGGTAATTGTTGACCCTGTGTACCGAGTGCACAGCTCGCTGTGATTCAGTGGCGGGGAGTGCGACACGAGAGTCGATGAGAATCCTGGAGTTGCTGTCGAGGTCCCGGGGAGAGCGAGCGATGGAGACCGAGTCGGAGCCGTACGTCCGCCTTGCGACCTTGCGGCAGTTGCATGACGCCGTCGCCGAACTCTTCACCGCCCGTAGCCTGGCGGACACGCTCCAGACCGTCGCGGACGGCGTCACCAGAGGGCTCGGCTACGAACTCGCCTGCGTCAACATCGTCCAGGCCGACGGCGATCTGGTCGTCGCCGCCTTCGCCGGCAGCCCCGCCGCCGAGGCGTTGATCACCGGCCGGGTGGGCTCGCGCGAGTCCTGGGAGCGGCGGCTGAGCATGGGCCAGAGCTGGGGCGATCTGCGTTTCATACCCCATACCGAGGGCTGGGTGCTGCTGGAGGACGACGTCCCGCAGTGGTACACGGAGGGGCCCGAACCGCGCTTCGAGGACGAGTGGCACCCCCAGGACCGGCTCTACGCGCCGATGTACGCACCGGCACGCCGGGACGGCCGCCCGGCCCGTTCGGAGGGGCGGGAGGGCCGGCCGGACGGCCGCCGGGAGGGCCGGGAGGTCCGCTGGGACTGTCCCGAGGGCGCCGAGCGCTCCGCGGACGGCGGTGGTCGCTCCCCGGGCGGCGGCGGGCGCGAACTGCTCGGCGTGATCTCCGTCGACCGGCCGCGCGGCGGCCGGCGTCCCGGACCCTGGGGGCAGGAGGCGCTTCAGATGTATGCCTCCCAAGCGGCCATTGCGATCAGTAACGCTCGGCTTCGAGCAAACATGCAACGCGCCCTGGTCCGTCTCGAGCGCGAACAGCAGGCGCTGCGGGCCAGTGAGGAATCCTTCCGGCAGGCATTTGAATACGCGCCGAGCGGCATGGCCGTCGCGGACATGGGCGGCGACCAGCACGGCCGGCTGCTGCGCACCAATGACGCGCTCTGCCGCCTGCTGGGCCGTCCCGCCGCCACGCTGCGCCGCTACTCGTTCTCCGAGCTGGTCCATCCCGAGGACATCAGGACGCTGCTCCGCACCTCCGCCGAGGGCGGCCGGGCCGAGCTGCGGCTGGAGCGCCGGGACGGTTCGTACGTCTGGGTCTCGCTGCGCAACTCCGTCGTGGCCGACACCGCCGACGGACCCCGTTTCCTGCTCACCCATGTCGAAGACATAGAGGAGCGCAAGAGCCGCGAGATCCAGCTGGCCCACCGCGCCTCGCACGACTCGCTCACCGGCCTGCCCAACAGCGCCGAACTGCGCGCCCGGCTCAGCGCCAGGCTCTGCTCCCGCCCGGACGCCGTACGGGAGGCGCGGGGGGCGCGGGGTACGCGGGACGCCGCGGTGCAGGCCGTGGACGCCGCGTACGGCGGTTACGAGGGATACGAGAACCACGAGGCGTACGAGGGGTACGAGGGACGCGCGGACTATGAGGGACGCGGGGGCTACGACGGCCGCGACGGTTACGAGGGCTACGAAGACTTCGGTCCGCTCTCCGGCGACCCCTTCGACCACCACGAGCACCTGGTCGCCCCGAGCGACGATCCCGATGCCGACGACGGCACGAAGGGACTCGCTGTCCTTTTCTGCGACCTGGACGGCTTCAAATCGATCAATGACCGTTTCGGGCACAACACAGGCGATGAGGTTCTGATCGAGGTCGCTCGCAGGCTGACCGCCGGGGTTCGGGACGGCGATACCGTCGCGCGCCTCGGAGGTGATGAATTCGTCGTCCTCGCCGACGGTCTCGGTGCGGCGGACGCCGCCGATCTCGCCGTGCGCCTGCGGAACGCGATCATCCCGCCGATCCGGGTGGACGGCCGGGCGGTCCGCGTCGGGGCGAGCTTCGGCATCGGCTGGGCGAGTTGCGGGATGTCGGTGGAGGAGGTCCTGCAATCGGCTGACCAGCGGATGTACGTGGAGAAACGCTCACGGAAACAGGTGCACCGGCGAGCCGGGTAATCGCCTCCTCCGGGTAGCCTCACCCCAGGGGGGTGGCCACGAGGCTGCCGGCTCGTCCGCGTCGTGTGTGCGCGGTGGGGCATCGGGAATCCAGGAAGACGCACGCCGGCATTCGGGACAGGGCTGGGACACAGCCGCGATCGGTTGTTCATCCGAGGGCCGCAGAATGGCTGCCACCCGTCAAGGCCCGTCCATGCGTTTACCCGTTCGAGGTAGGCTCGGCCGGTCGGCGACGCTGGCGATATGGTAAGGAGTGACCAGGGATGACGGCCGGGAACAACGGCACGAGCACGCCCGAGGACGACGACCCGTTCGGCTATCTGTACGAGGACGGCCAAGCGGGCGCGGGCGCGGGCCAGCGCCGCCAAGGCGGTTACGGCTACCCCGGTCCCACGTCACCCGGCGTGCCGAGGACCTCGTACAACCAGGTCAGGGCGGTCGGCGAGCGCCAGTACGGGCAGCAGCAGTACCAGGCTCCGCCGCAGCAGGCGCCTTACGGCCAGCAGCAGGCGTACGGCCAGGCGCCCTACGGGCAGCAGCCGAACCCGCACTACGCGGCGCCCGAGACGCAGCCCGGCGGGGTCCCCGGCGGTGGCGCGCCCGCCACCTCCCACGGCCATGGTGGTGGCCGTGGCGGCTCCCGGGGCGGTCCCAACACCAAGGTGCTGCTGATCTCCGCGATCGCGGTGGTGGCGGTGGTCGTGGTGGGCATCACCGCGGCGCTGCTGTCGAACAGCGACGACCAGAAGGACGAGGCGACGGGCGGCGGTTCCGTCCCGTCCGCCTCGGCCGGCCAGACCGGGGAGCCGAGCTCCGAGCCGTCCGACGACGGCGGCAAGGACGAGAAGCCCGCGAACGAACTCCCGAAGCAGGACGCGGCGACCCTGAAGCTGAACCCGCCGGCCGCCCTCGGCACGGACATCAAGGGCGCGAAGGGCACCGGCGGCGCCTATGTCGCCTTCAACGGGGTCGGCGGAGCCGCCAGTTGGCAGGTGGACGTGGACAAGGCGGGCGCGTACACGATGTTCATCACGTACAGCGTGCCGGGCAAGGACGCGGAGACGTCGCTGACGCTCAACGACCAGGAGCCTCGCAAGATAAACATGTCGAACTTCGCGCAGGCGTCGGAGGGCGACTGGGAGAAGGGCTGGACGCGTACCTACGTCTACGTCAACCTCCAGGAGGGCAAGAACGACCTCAAGATCTCCTGCGAGGACGGCAACCAGTGCGAGGCGCTCCTTGACCAGGTGTCGTTGAAGGAGGGCGAGGTCAAGGGCTGAGGGCCCTGCCCCACGCCACCACGCCCCGTCCGCCGCTCGACTCCGCCGGACACCCCCGGCCCCACCGGCGCCTCGCGCCGCCCCGCCCGTCGCCCCGTGTCGCCTCGCCGACCGGGGCGCGGTCGTTGCCGCCCGGCGCCGAAGGGCCGGTACCGGAGGGACGGAGGGGGCGGTCCGGCGACGCGGAGGCCGGCCGCCGGAGGTCAGGCAGGCAGGTGTTCCGTCACGGCGACGCGCGCGAGCAGGTCCTCGTACGCGCCGGCGTCGAACTCGCCCGCCGTCGGGGCCAGTACCGTCGCGGCCGACAGGGCCACCGCCCGGGTCAGCCGGTCGGGCCAGGAGAGCCCTTCGACCAGCGCGGAGAGCAGGCCGGCCACGGCCGAGTCGCCGGCACCCGTCGGGTTGCCCCGGGCCGGGGCGGGCGGGGACGCCTGCCAGGTGCCCTCAGGGGTGGCCGCGAGGACCCCGTCCGGGCCGAGCGAGGCGACGACCGCGTGCGCGCCCCGGCGACGGGCGTCGCGGGCGGCGCGCAGGGGCTCCCGGGCCCCGGTGAGCTGGGCGAGCTCGTCGGCGTTGGGCTTGACCAGGTCGGGGCGGGCGCCGATGCCCCGGCGCAGCGGCTCGCCGCTGGTGTCGAGGAGGACGGTGACGCCCGCGGCGCGGGCCCGGCGGATCAGTTCCCCGTACGCGCCGACGTGAATCCCGGGCGGCAGGCTGCCGCACAGCGCCACCGCCTCGGCATCGCCGAGCAGACGGTCGTAGGAGGCGAGGAACGCGGCCCATTCGGCGGCCGAGACCGTCGGTCCCGGCTCGTTGAGCTGGGTGGTGTCGCCGGACGCCGCGTCGACGACGGCGATCGTACGGCGGGTGGACCCGGCGATCGGTACGAGCGCGTCGACCGGCGGCTTGAAGACCGCACCAGGGCCGGTGCCCGTTCCGTCTCCCGTACCGCCGCCCGTGCCTGCGCCCCCGCCGGTGCCCGGCCCCGTGCCCGGGTCCGCGCCGGGCGCCGCGCCGCCGGTTCCCCTGCCGCCGTCGAGCAGTTCCCGTACGACATCGCCCGTCCGGCCGCCCGCGAAGCCGGTGACCACGGTCTCGTGTCCCAGCGCCGCCAGCACCCGCGCGACGTTCAGGCCCTTGCCGCCGGGACGCTCGCTGACCTCGGTCACGTGGTGCGAGCCGTGCGGCACCAGCGCGGGCGTCCGGTAGGTGATGTCCAGGGCGGCGTTGAGCGTGACTGTCAAGATCATTACGTCACACCCCTGTGTAAAAGCGTGGAGCGGCCCTCGTTCGGCCGGCTGTCGTCGTAAAGATCATGTCAAAGGCGGGGCGGTTGGCCCAGACGTGGGGCCGACCGCCTTTGTCCTGCCCTGAGCAGGGGTGTTCGTTCGCGTCGATACGCCCCTACTCGTCCCCCGTCTTCGGGCCGGCCGAGCCGGCCGGGCCGATCAGCCGGCCGAGCGGACCGGGCCGATCAGCCGGTCGCCCCGATCGGACCGACCACCCAGTCGCCCTTGTGGAGCACGCCCTTGAGCGAGAAGTCCGCGTCCAGCACCACCGCGTCCGCGTCCTTGCCCGGCTCCAGCGAGCCGACCCGGTCGTACACGCCCAGCAGTTTCGCGGGATTCGCCGAGATCGCCCGGACGATGTCCTCGACCGGCAGCCGGTCCACCGTCGCGGCCCGCCGGAACGCGACGTCCTGGGTCAGCGTGGACCCGGCGATCGTGCCGTCCCCGGCCAGCCGGGCCACCCCGCCCCGGACCTCCACGGCGAGCGGCCCGAGCTGGTAGCGCCCGTCGCCGAAGCCGGCCGCGTCCATGGCGTCCGTGACGAACGCGACGCGGGCCGCGCCCGCGCGGTGGAAGGCCAGCTCCAGGGCCGCCGGGTGCAGATGCGTGCCGTCGTTGATCAGCTCGACCGTGACCCGCTCGTCCTCCAGCAGGGCGGCGACCGGCCCCGGCGCCCGGTGTCCGAGCGGCGGCATCGCGTTGAACAGGTGCGTCGCGACGGTCGCGCCCGCGTCGACCGCCTCGACGGTCTGCTCGTACGTCGCGTCCGTATGGCCGACGGCGGCGATCACGCCGTGCTCCGCCAGGAGCCGTACGGACTCGATGCCGCCGGGCAGTTCGGGGGCGAGCGTGACCATCCGGGCCGTACCGCGCGCCGCGTCGAGCAGCTTGCGCACCTCGGCGGGGTCGGGGTGGCGCAGCAGGGCCTCGCTGTGCGCGCCCTTGCGGCAGGGGGAGATGAACGGTCCCTCGAAGTGGATGCCGGCCAGCTCGCCCTGCTCGACCAGCTCGGAGAGGAGACCGGCGCGCTGCGCGAGGAAGCCGGTGTCGCCGGTGACCGTGGAGGCGACGAGCGTGGTGGTGCCGTGGGCGCGGTGCGTACGGATGCCGGTGAGGACCTCGTCCACCGGTCCCGAGGCGAACGAGCCGCCGCCCCCGCCGTGGTTGTGCAGGTCCACGAAGCCGGGGACGAGCCAGTGCCCGGAGAGGTCCAGCGTGGTGGCGTCGTCCGGGGCGGCGCCCACGATCCTGCCGCCCTCGACGATCACCCGCCCGCCGTCCACGATGCCGGTGGGCAGCACCACCCGGGCCCCGGCGAGAACGGTGCATGCGGCGCGAGCGGCCATCAGGGGTTTACCTCCGTGGGTGCCGGGGCGAGTCGGGCCGCCGGGGTGGAAGACGCCGGGGTGGAAGGTGCCGGGGTGGAAGACGCCGGGGTGGAAGGTGCCGGGGTGGCAGGGGGCGAGGCGGTCGATCGGGACGGCGGGGCGGAGCTGTACATGTCGGCGCCGGCGGTGAGCAGGTCCCAGGCCAGCAGCCCCGCGCCCAGACAGCCGGCCGTGTCCCCGAGGGCCGCCGGGACGACCCGGGGGACCCGCTGGAACGTGACCCGCCGCTCGATCGCCGCCCGCAGGGGCGTGAACAACGTTTCCCCGGCCTCGGCCAGTCCGCCACCGATGATCAGCGTGCGCGGGTCCAACAGGGTGAGCGCGGTGACCAGGCCCGCCGCGAGCGCGTCGACCGCGTCGTCCCAGACCCGTACGGCCCTGGGGTCACCGGAGTCCACGGCCTCGGCGCAGTCCGCCGCGTCCGCCCCGGGATCGCCGCTCGCCGCCGCCCAGGCGCGGGTGACGGCCCCGGCGGAGGCCAGGGTCTCCAGGCAGCCGCGCTGGCCGCAGCGGCACTCGGGGCCGTCGGGCCGTACCACGACGTGCCCGATCTCCCCCGCGGAACCATGGGCTCCGGCCTCTATCGCGCCACCGATGCAGATGGCCCCGGCGATGCCGGTGCCCAGCGGGACGAACAGGAACCGGTCGGTGCCCCGGCCCGCGCCGAGCCGCCCCTCGGCGAGGCCGCCGGCGCGCACGTCGTGGCCGAGCGCGGCCGGTACGCCGCCGAGCCGCGCGCTCAGCAGGTCGCGCAGTGGGACGTCGCGCCAGCCGAGGTTGGAGGCGTAGAGCGCGATGCCGCGCTCGGCGTCGACCAGGCCGGGAACCGCCACGCCGACAGCGGCGGCCCCTTCACCGTCCTCCCCGCCGAAGTGCTCCGCGCCGTACGCGTGCAGCTCGGCGGCGAAACCGAGGACGGTCTCCAGGACGGCCTCGGGCCCGCGCTCCCGGCCGGTCGCGCGCCGCGCCTGACGCAGCAGCGCGCCGTCCGCGCCGACCAGGGCGGCTTTGATGCCGGTGCCACCCACATCCAGGGCAATGACATGTCTCACGGTGACAGTCTGGCGCGTAGATCGTAAGAGGTCTAGTCCACTACCGCGACGAGCGGGCCGAAGGGGCGCGGCCGCGCGTCGGCGGGGCCGGGGCTCGTGGGTCCGGGGGTTTCGATGCCCGACGCGTCCCGGGCGCCCCTGTGTGCCGGGTTTTCCGTGACGTCCGAGGTGGGCACGTATGGCGGCGGGTGGGTCGACAGTGGCTTGGAGCGCCCCCGGAGGCGAACCGAGCCCCAAAAAAAAGGGGAGGCTGTTGCGAAAGCGAAATGATCGTCGCCTGGACCCCTCCCTTCCTGGCGGGGGAAAATCGCATGTCCTTAGGAAAAAAGGATCAAGGACGGGGGATTGGGGCGTGCGACAGCGCTGCGTGGGCGTGACGGCGGCAATTGCCGCCCTGGGCATGACAATTGCACTTTCCGGTTGCGGTAGCACAGGGACCCCTCGGAGCGTCACGCTCCGGCTCGTCGCCGCGGAGTACGGCACGAACTCGGACACCACGACACAGAAGTTCTGGTCGGCGCTGGCCCTGGCCTTCGAGTCCGAGCACCCCGACATCAAGGTCGACGTGCGGGTCCGGCCGTGGAAGACCATAGACAGCGACATCGCGGAGATGGTGGCGGAGGGCAAGGCGCCGGACCTGGCCCAGGGCAGTTCGTACGCCGATTACGCGAAAGGGGACAAGCTCTACACCGCGGACGAGGTCATGTCCGTACCGACGCAGGCGAACTTCCTCTCCCAGCTGTCGGAGGCCGGCCGGGTCAACCGGATCCAGTACGGCCTGCCCTTCGCGGCCTCCACCCGGCTGCTCTTCTACAACAAGAAGCTCTACCGGGACGCCGGTCTGAGCGCCCCGAAGACCTGGGACGACATCGAACGGGACGCGCGGGCGCTGGCCGAGCGCGGGGTGACGACGCCGCTGGCGCTGCCGCTGGGGTCGGAGGAGGCCCAGAGCGAGACGCTGATGTGGCTGCTGAGCGGCGGGGGCGGCTACACGGAGACGGCGGACGGCTCGTACAACATCGACTCGCCCCAGAACGTCAGGACCTTCACCTGGCTGAAGGGGCTCGTCGGCGAGGGCCTGACGGGCCCGGTGCCGCCGTCGAAGCTGGACCGGGCGACGGCGTTCAGCGCGTTCAGCAACGGCCAGGTGGGCATGCTCAACGGCCACCCGGCGCTGCTGGAGGCGGCGCGGAAGCGGGGCGTCGAGGTGGGCGCGGTGCCGCTGCCGGGCGTGCGCGGCAAGGCCAAGTCGTCCATGGGGTCGGCGGACTGGATGATGGCGTTCCGGCAGAACGGCCACGGGAAGCAGATCCGCGCCTTCCTGGACTACGTGTACGAGGACAAGAACGTGCTGGACTTCGTCGGGCGGTACGACCAGCTGCCGGTCACCTACAGCGCGAACGAGTCGATGGCGGGGAACCGGAAGTACGCGGACCTGGAGAAGTTCCGGTCGGCGCTGGACAGCTCGGAGCTGTTCCCGTACGGCAAGACGTCGTGGTCGAGCGTGAACGAGAGCATCAAGAAGAACATCGGCCGTGCGGTGGAGCCGGGCGGCAGGCCGGCGGACGTGCTGGGGCGGATAGCGAGGGACGCGTCGGCCGCCGAGGTGGCGGAGTAGCGTGACGGGGACACGAACGGCGGAAGCGGCGGGAGCAGGGGAAGGGACGTCGGTGCCGGTGGGACCCGAAGAGGAATCCGGGGGCACGGGCGGCGCGGGGCTGTCCGAGCGGGATCTCGCGGTGCTCGCGGTCGAGCGGCGCGGATGGCCGGGGCCCGGGGCGAAGGAGCGCGCCATCCGGGAACAGCTCGGTATGTCCCCGACCCGGTACTACCAGCTGTTGAACGCGCTGCTGGACGATCCGCGCGCCTTGGAGTACGACGCGGTGACGGTGAACAGGCTGCGCAGGGTCCGCGCCGCCCGCCGCGCCCGCCGATGAGCCCCGTCCCCGTGACCCGTACCCCTGTCCCGCGAGGGCGTCTCACCAGCGGCGGCGCGAGGGGCGGCACCCGGCCGGCGCCCGGCCGGCACGCCGCGGGCACAAGAGGGTCCACCAGGGCGGTCAGTGCCCCACGCAACCGGTTCCACCGATAAAGTCGAACCTATGGGCAGCCATTCGAACCCCCTGCCGCGGCCGACGACCATCGCCGGCGCCGACGGCCTGGCCGCGCTGCTTGCCCGGCCGGGCGAGGCGGTCGTCGCGCTCGACTTCGACGGCACCCTCGCCGAGATCGTCCCCGACCCCGAGCAGGCCCGCGCCCACCCGCGCGCCACGGCCGCCCTCGCCGCTCTCGCGCCGCACCTCCTGTCGGTAGCGGTGATCACGGGTCGGCCGGCCGAGGTCGCGGTCCGCTACGGCGGCTTCGCCGACGTCCCGGGCCTGGAACGACTCGTCGTCCTGGGCCACTACGGGGCCGAGCGCTGGGACGCGGTCACCGGCACCGTCCGGGCGCCCGCGACACACGAGGGGGTCGCGGCGGTCCGGGCGGAACTCCCCGGCTTCCTCGACGGCGTCGGCGCCTGGCACGGCACCTGGATCGAGGAGAAGGGCCGGGCGGTCGCCGTCCACACCCGCCGCGCCTCCGACCCCCAGGCCGCCTTCGACGCCCTGCGCGCCCCCCTGGCCGAACTCGCCGCCCGCCACGGCCTCATCGTCGAACCCGGCCGCATGGTCCTGGAACTGCGCCCGCCCGGGATCGACAAGGGGGTGGCGCTGACCGAGTACGCCCGCGAGGTGGGCGCGGAGACGGTGCTGTACGGGGGCGACGACCTGGGAGACCTCCCGGCGTACACGGCGGTGGAGAAGCTGCGCCTGGAGGGCCACACCGGACTGCTGGTGTGCAGCGGCACGGACGTGCCCGAACTGGCGGCCCGCGCGGACCTGGTACTGCCGGGACCGGGAGCGCTCGCGGACTTCCTGGAGCACATCGGCCGACGTCTGGGCTGACTGGCACGCCGTACAATCCGGCTGTGGTGGATGTGCGGGTGGGGGAATTACGCAAGAGCCGCGAGCGGTTGCGGCAGCGCGGTGACGAGGCCGACAAGGCGGGGGACCCGGCCACCGCCGGTCTGATGCTCTTCTACAGCGCCGAGTGCGGGCTGAAGGCAGAGATCCTGGACCGTGTGCTCAAGGCGCGGGACACCTCGATGCTGCCCGCCGAACTGAGGACCCACAACCTGCGGGTCCTCGCCAAGGAGTTGCGTCTGCCGGCGGTCGTTCAGGACGCGGTCAAGTCCTGCACGCGCAAGAGCCGCACTGATCAGCCGCGGGTCCTGGTGGCGCCCAAGGAACTGCACGAAGCCTGGCGCTACGGTGCTGATCTGGACCCCGAGGAGCAGAACGAGGCACTGGCGGCCCTGCGGAATCTGATCGAGGCGGCACGCACGTGCCCGTGACCGGAGGAACGATGGTGGACAGCTGGGCCACGGCGGCCTCGACGAACCTGTTGACCTGGGTCGATGTCGACGAACGCTGTGCCGGACTGGCGGTCGGGGGCCGATGGCCCGAATGGCTGCTGGAGGCCAGTGCCTGGTGGGACGGCCTGGAACTGACGGTCGCGCCCGGCACTCAGGAGCCGACGGTGCGGGACTGGCTGGACGCCGCCTTCGGGAGGGGTTCCGTGGAAGGCGAGCCGGGGGAGCCCGTCCTGATGCTGGACCGGCCCCAGGGGGTACCCGCCGAAGGGCTGCCCGTCACGGTGACGCCGGACAACTCCTTCGATCCGGGGGACCGCACGCCCCGGCTGAGGCAGCGCAGGATCACCGGGCAGCTCGCCCGGCCGCTGCCCCGGGGGGAGGAGCCGGGCCTTCCCCACGACGTACAAGTGATCGCCTTCCACTCGTTCAAGGGAGGAGCGGGGCGCACGGTGCACGCTGTCGCCCTCGCCGATCTCCTGGCCGCCCGTGGTCACGGCGTCCTGTTGGTCGACGGCGACCTGGAGGCCCCCGGTATCACCTGGATGCACCAGGCGCAGGGCGGCGCGTGCGATGTCAGCTACGAGGACCTGCTGGCGCTGCTGCACGGGTCGACGGACGGCGACGCCGCACAGGCCGCACGGGTGGCTGCCGGCTATCTGCTCAACCAGGAGGCCGCCCGGTACGCCGACGGGAAGCTGGTGGTTCTGCCCGCCACCCGCAGGGCGCGGCTCGGTCCGCCGCGCATCGAGCCGGTGGACCTGCACACCCCCGGCCGGCCCCGCCACTTCCTGACCGAGGCGCTGGCGCACGTGGCCGCCGCCGCGGGCCTGGACACCGTGATCGTGGACCTCCGAGCCGGCGCTTCCGAACTGTCGGCGCCGATCCTGCTCGATTCTCGCGTCCAGCGAGTCTTCGTCGCGACCCTGAGCAGTCAGTCGCTCGACGGTACGGAGCGGCTGATCCGGCAGCTGGCGGTGGACGCGCCCGCCTTCACGGGCCAGGATCCGTCGCCGGCGGGCGTGATCACCCAGTACCGGCTGGACACCCACACCGAGGAAGTGACCCGCGCCCGGGCACGCCTCTCCGAGGCGCTGGAGGAGCTGTGCGTCGCACAGCCGACCGGCGACGCCGGGCTCCCCACACCGGAGGTGGACGCTCAAGTACTCACCGAGCCGCTGCTCAGCCCTTTCCGCGAGGAACTGCTCGCCCTGCCCCGGTCGTGGGACGACGTGCTGGACGTCGTCCGCCGCTGCGGGGTCGGGGAGCGTCTGGCCGAACTGGCACCGGTACGCCTCACGGCGCCGGACCCGGTGCCGGTCACCGATGTCTCCGACGGCCGGGAGCGCCTGTACGAGCGGGCCCAGACACTGATCTTCGCCGAGAAGACGGCCCTGGACGGGGCCCTGGGCTTCCTGGCCACCGAACCGCTGCGACGACTGGTGGGGGATCACCGCACGTCACTGCCCGTCGCTGTCGTCGTCGGTGCGAAGGGGGCGGGGAAGACCTTCACTTACGCAAGGCTGTGCGCGGAGGGCGAGTGGTCGCGATTCGCCGGGAAGGCCAACGGAACTGTCCAGCTCACGGCCCCGGTCGTGCCGGTACTCGATCCCACGAACATGGACCAGACGGCTGAGGGGCGCACCGGCCCGCAGGACCGGCGGAACGCGCTCGCGGGAGGTGAGGGAGCGAGTGCCCAGGACATCCGACAGATCATCAACGAGGGACTCCGAAGCCCGCACAGCACGGACGTGGACCACTGGCGCACGGTGTGGCTGCGGTGCATGGCCCTGGCCGCCCTGGGACCCGCGGCGAAGGACAAGGACCCCGAGACGCTGCTCGTCGACCACGGGAAGCGACAGCGTCTGCTCTTCGTCATCGACGGCCTGGAGGACTTCTTCCAGGTCCTGGACGGCGAGGACAAGCGCGCCGCGCTGCGTTCCCTGTTCACCGAGGTGCCCGACTGGCTGCGGACGCTGCGTGGCCGCCCGCTCGGCATCGTGATCTTCGCCCGGCGTGATCTGGTCCTCAGAGCCGTACGCCAGAACACGGGACAGTTCCTCGACCGGTACGCATCGTACGAACTGCGCTGGGATGTACAGGAGGCGCTGCGCCTCGCGCTGTGGGTGGCGGAGACCGCGCGTGCCGTCGCCGCGCCCCGAACGGATCTGATGGACCTCTCCGAGGACCGGATCGCGGAGGAGCTGGTGCCCGTCTGGGGTGCCAAGATGGGGCGTGAGAGGTCCCGGCAGGCCAGGTCGCAGCGCTGGGTGCCGGCGGCGCTGGCCGACTTCAACGGGCAGGTGCAGGCCCGTGATGTCGTGCGGTTCCTCAGCGAGGCGGCGGAACGCTCCCGGGGAGACTCCGACTGGCCCGACCGCCTGCTCACCCCGGCGGCCATGCGCGACGCACTGGTGCCGTGCAGCCGGGCGAAGCTGGACGAACTGGCGCAGGAGAACCCGGCCCTGGGTAAACGGCTCAGGAGCCTGGGGGAGTTCGCCGCCACCGTTCCGATGCCGTTCACTGCGGAGGACGTCCGGCTGGACGCCAACGGCGTCGCCGAACTCATGGAGGCGGGGGCCCTCTCCATGGACCTCGACGGCCGCTACCGGCTTCCCGAGATCTACCGGCACGCGCTCGGCTTCCGTACGGTGCGGGGAGGCGCACGCGTCGTGAGCTGAGTCCGGCGTTCCGATTCCGGCCGTCGCCGGCCCGTCGCCCGCTCCGGCCGCGGCGGGCCGGCCCGCTTCGGCAGCTATTCGCCGCGCGGCGCCCGCAGCTGTTCCAACTGGTCCAGGAACCACTTCTGGGGCGGCAGTGCCGTCGCCGCGCCCGACAGGCGCTTCGTGCGTTCCGCGCGCTCGTCGGGGCCCATGGTCAGCGCCTCGTGCAGGGCCGACGCCGTCGCCGTGATGTCGTACGGGTTCACCACCAGCGCGTCCTCGCCCAGCTCCTCGTACGCGCCCGCCTCCCGCGACAGCACCAGCGCGCAGCCGTGGTCCGAGACCACCGGGATCTCCTTGGCGACCAGGTTCATACCGTCCCGGATCGGGTTGACCAGCGCGACGTCCGCCAGGCGGTAGGCGGCCAGCGAGCGGGCGAAGTCGTCCTTGACGTGGAGGATGACCGGGCGCCAGGTGTCCGTGCCGAAGTCGGAGTTGATCTGCTGGGCCACCCGGCTCACCTCCGCCGTGTAGTCGCGGTAGACGGCCAGGTCCTGCCGGGACGGATAGGCGAAGGCGATGTGGACGACGCGTTCGTGCCACTCCGGGCGGTCGGTCAGCAGGCGGCGGTAGGCGTGCAGGCCGCGGACGATGTTCTTGGACAGCTCCGTGCGGTCCACGCGGACGATCGTCTTCCGGGGCGCGGTGTCCGCGTCGCCGCCGCCGATCTCCTTGCGCAGCGCCACCAGCCGCTCGTCCACGTCCGGGCGGTGCGCCCGCTCGCGCAGGAAGTCGGCGTCCGCGCCCAGCCCGTGCACTCCGATGCGTGTGTCGCCCGTGCCGCCCAGCAGCGACGCGCAGCACGCGCGGAACGCCTCCGCCCAGCGGTGGGTCAGGAACGCCGCGCGGTCCGCGCCCAGGATGCCCCGCAGCAGCTGCCGCGCGATGTCGTCGGGGAGCATCCGGAAGTAGTCCACGGGCGCCCACGGCGTGTGCGAGAAGTGCCCGATCCGCAGATCGGGGCGCAGCGCGCGGAGCATGCCGGGGACCAGCGCCAGGTGGTAGTCCTGCACCAGGACCGCCGCGCCCTCGCCGGCCTCGTCGGCCAGCGCCTCGGCGAACGCGCGGTTGTACGTCTCGTACGCCGCCCACTGCGCCCGGAACTCCGGGCCGAACGACGGCTCCAGCGGCGTCTGGTACAGCAGGTGGTGGACGAACCACAGGGTGGAGTTGGCCACCCCGTTGTAGGCCCCGGCGAACACCTCGGGCGCGATGTCCAGCATGCGCACCCGCCGGCCGCCCGTCTCCGCCGGGTCGATCCGGCCGTCCGTGCGCCGCACGGCCTCCCGGTCGCCGTCGCCGAGCGCCGCGCACACCCACACCGCGTCCGTGCCGGGCCCGATGGCCGACAGCCCGGACACCAGGCCGCCGCCCCCGCGCTTCGCGGTCAGCGTGCCGTCGTCACCGAACGCGTACGAGACGGGGCCGCGGTTGGAGGCGACGAGGACTTGGGCGGCGTGCTCGGAGACCATGTCGCGAACCTAGCCCGCCGAGGAAACGCTCAAACGTACGGATGTGATCCGGCCCGGGTGAACCCGGGACCGTTCCGCCCGCCGGTCACGCCGCCGGTCGCGCGCCGACGGGCTGAGCCGGCGGATCGGTGAGCCGTCCGGGCCGCGCCCCGGTACCGCCGCCCGAGGCGCCGTCACACCCCGGTCCCGCCGGCCGCCGCGCCCCCGGACCCGTCGCTTTCGGTCACGCGGCCCGGCGCGCCGCGTACTCCGCGACCTCCCGCATCGGCGGCCTCTCCTCCGTGTCCACCGGGTGCGTACGCGGTACGAACCCGTCCCCGCCGCGCTCGAACTGCGTCAGCTCCGGCCGGACCAGGTGCCCGCGCGAGAGCCGTACCTGGGCCGTCCGGTAGATCGCCGCCGCCATCCGCCCGAGCGCCCGTTCGTCCTGGTGGCGGTGGAACCGCACCCCCACGTCCACCTGCGCCAGCGCGTCCAGCCCCACCGTGTGCAGGGCGTCGACGAGCAGGCCCAGCTCCACGCCGTACCCGACCGGGAAGGGCAGCCGCTCCAGCAGCGAGCGTCGCGCCGCGTACTCCCCGCCCAGCGGCTGGACGAAACCGGCCAGGCGCGGCCAGTGCAGGTTGAGCAGCGGGCGGGCCACCAGCTCGGTCACCCGGCCGCCCTGACCGCCGCCCCCGGCCCCCGCCGCGCCCGAGCCCGAGCCCGCCGCCGTGCTCGTGTCCGAGCCCGCCGCCGTGCCCGTGTCCGAGCCCGCCGCCGTGCCCGTGCCCGCGTCCGCCGCCACACCCGTGCCCGCCGCGCCCAGCGGCCGGTCGTACATCGCCTTCACGAACTGCACCTCGGGGTCCGTCAGCAGCGGTCCCACGATCCCCGAGACGAAGTCGGCCGAGAACCGCCGCAGGTCGGCGTCCACGAAGCACACGACATCGCCGCTCGTCACCAGCAGTGACCGCCACAGCACCTCGCCCTTGCCGGGCAGCGCCGGCAGCCTGGGCAGGATCGCCTCCCGGTGCACCACCCGCGCCCCGGCCGCCGCAGCGACCTCGGACGTACGGTCCGTGGAACCGGAATCGACCACCACCAGCTCGTCGACCAGCGGCGCCCTCTCCATCAGCTCGTGCCGTACGACGGAGACGATCCCGCCGACCGTCTCCTCCTCGTTCAGGGCGGGCAGCACGACGCTCACCGTCGTGCCCCGGGCGGCCTTCGCCGCCAGCAGCCGGTCGAGCGGACGCTCGGCCACGGACCAGGAACGCCTGGTCAGCCAGTGCTCCACCTCTTCCAGCACGGTCGGTACTCCCTGCGCGTCTGCCATGAAACGTGATCCATCTCGCGGTGCGGACGGCTATCTCAACCGTCCACCCCTTCGGTTACAGTCTTGAACACGTGAACAAACGCGTCGGACCCAGGGTCCGGTGCCATAGCGCTCATCCAGAGGGACTGAGGGAACGGCCCGTCGAAGTCCCGGCAACCCTCCCGCCGACCATTCGAGGTCACGGTGGGGAAGGTGCCAATTCCGGCTCGTGGCGAAGTACGTCGCGAGGAAGATGAGGAGAAAGGGCCTCGCCTCCATGGCTGTGCAGACCGCCCCCACCGGCGACACCAACAGCGCCGCCGGCGCCCCCGCCACCACCACCGTTTCCACACCGGCATCCGTCGATCTCGGGCCCGCCGCCGCGCTCTCGTGCCGCGAATGCGGCCAGCGGTTCCCCCTCGGTCCCATTTTCGCCTGCGCCGAGTGTTTCGGGCCGCTCGAAGTGGCGTACGACCTCCCCGGCGGCGACCCGGAGGAGCTGAAGAAGCGCATCGCCGAGGGTCCGGACAACATCTGGCGCTACGCCCCGCTGCTGCCCGTCCCCGCCGACGTGGCCACGAAGCCCAGCATCAACCCCGGCTTCACCAAGCTCGTCAAGGCCGACAACCTCGCCCGTGAGCTGGGCGTCACCGGTTCCCTGCACATCAAGGACGACTCCGGCAACCCGACGCACTCCTTCAAGGACCGGGTCGTCGCCATCGCCGTCGAGGCCGCCCGCGCCTTCGGCTTCACCACGCTCTCCTGCTCTTCCACCGGGAACCTCGCCGGGGCCGTCGGCGCCGCCGCGGCCCGCGCGGGATTCCGCTCCTGCGTCTTCATCCCGCACGACCTGGAGCAGGGCAAGGTGGTCATGGCCGCCGTCTACGGCGGTGAGCTGGTCGGCATCGAGGGCAACTACGACGATGTGAACCGGTTCTGCTCCGAGCTCATCGGCGACCCGCTGGGCGAGGGGTGGGGCTTCGTCAACGTCAACCTCCGGCCGTACTACGGCGAGGGTTCCAAGACGCTGGCGTACGAGATCTGCGAGCAGCTCGGCTGGCGGCTGCCCGACCAGATCGTCGTCCCGATCGCCTCCGGCTCACAGCTCACGAAGATCGACAAGGGTCTCCAGGAGCTGATCAGGCTGGGCCTGGTCGAGGACAAGCCGTACAAGATCTTCGGTGCCCAGGCGAAGGGCTGCTCGCCGGTGTCCACCGCCTTCAAGGCCGGGCACGACGTCGTACGGCCGCAGAAGCCGGACACCATCGCCAAGTCCCTGGCCATCGGCAACCCGGCCGACGGTCCGTACGTGCTGGACATCGCCCGGCGCACCGGCGGCGCCGTCGAGGACGTGGACGACGAGCAGATCGTGGCCGCGATCAAGCTGCTGGCGCGGACCGAGGGCATCTTCGCGGAGACCGCGGGCGGCGTGACCGTCGGCGTGACCAAGAAGCTGATCGAGGCCGGTGTCCTCGACCCGGCGCTGACGACCGTGGTCCTCAACACGGGAGACGGGCTGAAGACGCTGGACGCCGTGGCGGAGACGACGGGGCCGACGGCGACGATCCGGCCGGACCTCGACGCGTTCCGCGCCGCCGGTCTGGCCGGCTGACCGCGACGGCCGTCGTCCGTCGGCGGCCGTGCCCGCCCGGGCTGTTCGGCGGCCCTGCCCGTCCCGGCGGTCCGGCGGCGAGCCCGCCCCCGGGCGATCCGACGGCCTCGCCCGCCCCCGGGTCGCTCGCGTCCCGGCTCGCCTCCCGCCGCCGCCCCCCTCCTCACGAAAGGCTTCCCATGAGCGTCAACGTCCGTATCCCCACCATCCTCCGCACGTACACCGGCGGTCAGGCCGAGGTCTCCGCGCAGGGCGCGACCCTCGCCGATGTCATCCAGTCCCTGGAGAAGGACCATCCCGGCATCGCCGCGCGCGTCCTCGACGACCAGGGCAAGCTGCGCCGGTTCGTGAACGTGTACGTGAACGACGACGACGTCCGCTTCGAGCAGGGGCTCCAGACGGCCACGCCCGACGGCGCCGGCGTCTCGATCATCCCCGCGGTCGCCGGCGGCTGACGCCCCGTCTCCCGCCCGCACGGGTTGCCACTCGTGCTCGGAATGCCCCTCTCCGCGAGAGAAGCGGAGGGGGGCATTCCCGATGGTTGAGCACGGTAGAGTGTGGGAACACCCCTCCGCCGGCCGGGTCGAACCCCCCTCGGACGCGATCGAGAACGCGACAACCTGAGGGGAAAACACGGGTGAACTTTGCGCGGGATGCGCGCTTTGCCCGGCCCGACTTGCCCCGGAACGCAGTGGATTCAGCACTATGCGTGTTCGGCCATCCCCAGATTTCTCGTCCGATTGACCTGTTGCAGAGGGCAGTTGGGCAGATACATTCAGCCGCGGTCGACGCGTTCCGGCGCGAAGTGTGGCCCCGTGCAAGGGCCGGTACTAGGGGAGTTGGGCATGGCTCAGGGCACCGTCAAGTGGTTCAACGCGGAGAAGGGATACGGCTTCATCGCGGTCGACGGTGGTGCGGATGTTTTCGTCCACTACAGCGCGATCCAGATGGATGGCTACCGCACCCTTGAAGAAGGTCAGCGAGTGGAGTTCGAGATCTCGCAGGGCCAGAAGGGTCCGCAGGCGGACATGGTCAAACTCGCCGTCTGATCCCGGCGCGATCGGCCACCGACGCACTCACTCCGAGGGGCCCGTATCCCAGAACTGGGATACGGGCCCCTCGCGTGCGTACGTGTGTGCGTGCGTAAGCGCGTCACGTACGAGGCGAGGCGGGGCGGGACGGGGTGGGACGGGCCCCGCGCCGGGCGGGAACCGCCCTCGAGACCCGCCCGGAGAGACGGGATCCGGGGCCGGGCGGTCGCCTTCGTGCTTGCACTCTCGGGGGTCGAGTGCTAATCATTGGTTAGCACTCTGCGAGTGAGAGTGACAACTTCAAAGGACCGGGCCGGTGAGGCCCGAGGGCCGGTGGGGCAATGAACCACCAGCTCTCCGGCCGTCCGTCGCGGGCGCCAGCGCGGTCCGGAGCAATCCTTCCCCAAGCTCTCAACTGCGTTCGAGCAGGGGAGACCCCATCCGTCCGGGAGGACCACTTCACATGGCCAAGATCATCGCGTTCGACGAGGAGGCACGGCGCGGTCTCGAGCGCGGGATGAACCAGCTCGCCGACGCCGTCAAGGTCACCCTTGGCCCCAAGGGCCGCAACGTCGTCCTTGAGAAGAAGTGGGGCGCGCCCACGATCACCAACGATGGTGTGTCCATCGCCAAGGAGATCGAGCTCGAAGACCCGTACGAGAAGATCGGCGCCGAGCTGGTCAAGGAAGTCGCCAAGAAGACGGACGACGTCGCCGGTGACGGTACGACCACCGCGACGGTCCTCGCCCAGGCGCTCGTCCGTGAGGGCCTGCGCAACGTGGCCGCCGGCGCCAACCCGATGGCCCTCAAGCGCGGCATCGAGAAGGCCGTCGAGGCCGTCTCCGGCGCCCTGCTCGAGCAGGCCAAGGACGTGGAGACCAAGGAGCAGATCGCTTCGACCGCCTCCATCTCCGCCGCCGACACCCAGATCGGCGAGCTGATCGCCGAGGCCATGGACAAGGTCGGCAAGGAAGGCGTCATCACGGTCGAGGAGTCCCAGACCTTCGGTCTGGAGCTGGAGCTCACCGAGGGCATGCGCTTCGACAAGGGCTACATCTCGGCGTACTTCGCCACCGACATGGAGCGTATGGAGGCGTCCCTGGACGACCCGTACATCCTGATCGTCAACTCCAAGGTCGGCAACGTGAAGGACCTCCTTCCGCTGCTGGAGAAGGTCATGCAGTCGGGCAAGCCGCTGCTGATCATCGCGGAGGACGTCGAGGGCGAGGCGCTGTCGACGCTGGTCGTCAACAAGATCCGCGGCACCTTCAAGTCCGTCGCCGTCAAGGCCCCGGGCTTCGGCGACCGCCGCAAGGCCATGCTGAACGACATCGCCATCCTCACCGGCGGCACGGTCATCTCCGAGGAGGTCGGCCTCAAGCTCGAGAACGCCGGCCTGGACCTGCTGGGCCGCGCCCGCAAGGTCGTCATCACCAAGGACGAGACCACCATCGTCGACGGTGCCGGTGACAGCGAGCAGGTCGCGGGCCGCGTCAACCAGATCCGCGCCGAGATCGAGAACAGCGACTCGGACTACGACCGCGAGAAGCTCCAGGAGCGCCTCGCGAAGCTGGCCGGCGGCGTGGCCGTCATCAAGGCCGGTGCCGCGACCGAGGTCGAGCTCAAGGAGCGCAAGCACCGCATCGAGGACGCGGTGCGCAACGCCAAGGCCGCCGTCGAGGAGGGCATCGTCGCCGGTGGTGGCGTGGCCCTGCTGCAGGCCGCCTCGGTCTTCGAGAAGCTGGAGCTGGAGGGCGACGAGGCCACCGGTGCCGCCGCCGTCAAGCTGGCCCTGGAGGCCCCGCTCAAGCAGATCGCCGTCAACGGTGGCCTCGAGGGCGGCGTCGTCGTGGAGAAGGTCCGCAACCTGACGGTCGGTCACGGCCTGAACGCCGCGACCGGCGAGTACGTCGACATGATCGCCGAGGGCATCATCGACCCCGCCAAGGTGACCCGTTCCGCGCTGCAGAACGCGGCCTCCATCGCCGCGCTGTTCCTCACCACCGAGGCCGTCATCGCCGACAAGCCGGAGAAGGCCGCCGCGGCCGCTCCGGGCGGCATGCCGGGCGGTGACATGGACTTCTGATCCGGAACCCGGCGGCAGGGGCGCGGCCCCGGCCGCCGGTCGGATCGACCGTCCTGAACCGAGGGCGGCACCCCTTCTCCCAGGGGTGCCGCCCTCGGCGTTCGTCGGGCGTCGGTCATGTGCCCGCCGGGTGTCCGTCAGGGCCCTGGCCGTGCGGCCCCGGGCCCGTCGTGTCAGTCGGTGGTGTCAGTCGGTGACGGTGGCCGTCCAGGTCAGGGGCCGGGCCTTCGGGTCGTCGCCGCTCAGTGTGAACGTCGCCGGGCGGTCGGTCCTGGCGAGGAGATGGATCGAGCACTGCGTGACCGTGGCCCCCGGCTTCACCATCTCGTCCGGCGTGGCGTCCGGGCACTCACCGACCCCCGGCCCGCCGATGTCGATCAGGACCAGCGGCCGCGACGGCTGCCCGGAGGCGCCGCGCAGCTCCAGGTCGTCCTGGAGGCCCGGGTACAGGTCGTACTCGCCGGTGTTGCGGTACTCGACGGTGACGTAGTACGGAACGAGCTTCCTCTCGTCCTCGTCCAGGTCGAACCGGCTCAGGTCGGCGATGTCCCCGGCGCGCACGTTCTTGGGCGTGATCTTCACGGGGACCGGACGGTCGTCGCTGTTCCGCCAGACGGATCCGGCCGACGCGCCCGCGGCGAGCACCCCGCCCGACGCCCCGCTCTTGCCGTCGCCCGCCTTCCAGATCAGGGGCGCGGCATCGTCGTCCGTGTACGAGACTGCCGTCGGCTCCTGGCCCTTCGGCAGCATGAAGACCTGGCAGGCCTCGGCCGTACGGCCCGCCGCCAGCGTGGCCGGGACGCCCTTGTCGCAACTCTCCGGCAACCCCGAACCGGTCGCCAGCGGGTTGGCCATCAGCATGAGCCGTTCACCGGGCCGGCCGTCCGCGCCGACCACCGCGAAGCCGCTCTCCGGATCGGGCCGGTCCAGCGCGCCCGGGCCGGTGTTGGTGACGGAGAAGGTCAGGTAGTAGGGGACCATCCCCTTCATGTCGTCGTCCAGTTGGACGTGGGCCAGGTCGGCGGCGGCACCGCGGGCGAGGCTCTTGGGCGCCAGCTCGACGGGCCGGGCCTTGTCGTCGCCGTCGGTCCAGGTGGCCGCCTGGGGCGAGGACGCTACGGCCACCGGCGTGGCGGGCGCGCCGGACCGCTTCCCCGCCTGCTCGCCGTCGCCGTCGCCGGAACTCGCGGACGTACCGCCGCCGCATCCGGTGGCGAGGACGGCGAGCGCGCCCACGCCGGCGGCGGCGACGAGTGCCCGGCTCGTACGCCTCGTACGCCTGGCAACCGCCGTACGCGTCCTGCCGGTCCTGTGAATCTCGCCGTTCTGGCCGTTCTGGCCGTTCTCGCTCATGCGTCGTACGCGCATGTCGTGCCCCCGTTGAATCCGAATCAGTGGCCGTGACCGGCCCGGCCGTTCACCGGGCCGGTCCGACACACTAACCGGCGCTGATCACCGGGTCCCGGTCAGGGGACGTCGGTCAGGAAACGTCGGTCAGGGGACGTCGATCAGGTCGTACGGC
This sequence comes from Streptomyces sp. NRRL F-5135, assembly GCF_000719775.1. Classification (GTDB taxonomy): domain Bacteria; phylum Actinomycetota; class Actinomycetes; order Streptomycetales; family Streptomycetaceae; genus Streptomyces; species Streptomyces hebeiensis. The sequence goes on from NZ_JOHR01000012.1 coordinate 66,251, forward strand.
GCCGCCACCGCCTTGCGGGCGCCCGGCTTGCCACTGAGGGTGACCTTCCGCAGCGCCACGTTGTTGTCCACGCTCGTCTCGTGCAGCCGCTTCTCGGGGTTGGCGATGACCTGGATGTAGTACGTGCCGTTGGGCAGGTCGGTCACGTCGAACGACTGGCCGGGCAGGTACTGGGTGTAGGTGTCGCCGGAGCCCACGTCGAGCACCTCACGGACGGAGATCGAGCTCTTCACACCGCAGGCGGTGGACAGGTCGGTGTTCTCCGGGTGCCAGTTGGCGTTCTTCACCGTGTAGTCGATCGCGTCCGTGTTGGCGAGGCAGAACGCCTCCTTGCCGCTGCGGACGATCTCCTTCTGGTCGGCGCTCAGCAGGCGGTAGCTGGCGAAGTCGGTGAAGTGCCAGTGCTCGTGGCCCGCGCGCGGGTCCCACTCCATCGTGCCGGAGGGGGAGTAGCCGACCTGCTTGCCGTCGGCGTCGTAGAAGTACTGGTAGGCGTCCATCAGGTCCTTGCCGGGACTGCGGAAGCCGTCCACGACGAGGGGCGCCGGGCCCGCGTTCCAGACGTTGGCGCTGAAGACCATGTAGTCCTTGCCCGGGGTGTCACCCTCCTCGCCGTCGGAGATCGCGATGTCGTACGCCGGGAGGGAGCGGAGGTCGGGCTTGGGAACGTCCGGCACGCGCGCCGGGCCGGTCGGGCGCTTGGGAGCGGCCTTGAGCGCGGGGGCGATGCGCGAGCCGTCCGTGTGGCCGGGGCCGTCGCCCAGGTGCGGGGACCTGGCGCTCTTGCCGTCGGCCAGCAGCGCGTTCGGCAGCGCGGGCGGGGCGGGTGCGTCGGCACCGCGGTCCGGGAGGTAGTGGTGGCCCGCGCCATGGCCGCCGGTGCCGGTGTCGCCCTTGGCGCCCTTGGCGCCGGTCATGCCCGAGTGGTCCGTCATCCCGGCGTGGTCAGCCATGGACGCGTGGTCGGCGGGCGCGGCGGCACCGGAGGAGCCGGAGCCCCGGAGACCCACGGCGCCCTCGCCGCCCTCGCCGTCTTCGCCGATCTCGCGGACGGTGAGCTTGATGGTCTTCTGCTCGTCCTTCATCCCGAACAGGTCCCGGTAGTTCTTCTTCACCGAGACCGTTGCCGTGTACTCACCCGGCGACAGGTCCACCGGCTTCGAGTAGTAGCCCAGGTTGGTGTTGCTCGCCCAGCCGTTCTCGACGCCCCACACCGATCCGAGCGTGAACGGGTTCGTCGGGCAGCTCTCGGGATACTTCGAGGTCGCCGGGGCGTCGGGGTGGATGCGGCCGGACGCGTTGTTCGGACAGAACGTCTCCGACACCCGCGTCACCGGCGCGCCGGACGCGTCGGCGATGGTCACCTGGAGGAAGTCCGTCAGCCCGGAGAAGTCCTTGACGGTGCCCTCGGGGAGGGCCCTGGCCGTCGTCTTCCTGCCGTTGCGGATGATCTGCTTGGCGACGACGGGCTCCTTGTACGAGGCCCGCTTCACCTCGAACTCCAGCGGCGCCCCCTCCACGGCGACATAGGTCCCGAGGTCCAGGTAGACGCCCTCTTCACCCCTCCAGCGGTCCAGCGTCACGGAGTCGGTGGCGGTGAGCAGGCTGAGCGTGGGCGTACCCGCCTTCGCCGCCGCGGCGGCGGGCGAGGAGACGGGAGCGGCGCCCGCCACGCCCGCGATGACGGCGAGTGCGGCGGTGGCGGCGAGTGCCGACCGGCGTATCCGGGGGGAGCCGCCGAGGTGCTGTCTGTTCATCAGGTCCTCGTCTGCGAGGGCCGGCGGGCCGGGTGAGGCGTGCCGGGGCGTGTGCCTTCTCCGGTCCGGACCGGCGGATCTATGAGTCACCTGTGAGAGCGGGGGACCGGAGACCGGGTTGTCTGTGGGGACGGAGGGACCTGATGGTTGTCCGGAAGTGCGCTGCCGTGCGGGCCTTCCGGCCAATCTGGTGGGGGTTGTGTTACGCGCGGGACGTGAGCCGTGGTAGAGCCCGCGTGCGGGTGTGTACGCGATGCCTATATCGAACTGGCGATCGGTATTGGCGGGCGGTGCGTTCCTCACTCGATCGTGGGACGCTGAGGGAAAGCGGCTCTCTGCCGCGCGTTCGTCGATCTACGCTCGCTCACCTCAGACCGCAGGAGAAGGGACCGTGATGACCGCCGCGATGGTCGAGAATCACCAGTCGCTCGAGCGCCGCTCGTGGGACTACCTCCTTGAGACATGGCGTGGTCTGGACGTGCCCGAAGGATGGCGTGCCGAGATCGACGAGGGGCAGATTGTTTTGGTACCGCCGCCGCATGCGCACCACAACGGCGTCGCTGCCAAGGTGCACCGTGGACTCTTCAAGTGTCTCCCGGACGACCTTGAGATCTACCAGACTCTCGGTATCCACATCGCGCCGCTGGACAGGCTCTATGTGCCGGACGTGGTGGTGGTGCCGAGCCGGCTGGTCGACGAGGCGGATCCGGACGGCAACGACCCCGTGGACGCCTCGGAGGCGCTGCTCGTCGCCGAGATCACGTCGAAGAGCAACGCGCGGGACGACCGGACCAAGAAATACCGTGCCTACGCTCGCGCCTCCGTTCCGGTCTACCTGCTGATCGACAGGTTCGACACGCGGGGCCCCACGGTGACGGTGTTCACCGAGCCCGGTGACGGCACGTACAAGCACTCCGAGTCGGTGCCGTTCGGAAAGCCGTTCGCCCTTCCCGAGCCCTTCGGTACGACGATTCCCACCGCAGACTTTCCGGCCTGATCCCGAGACGGGAGGGCCTATGGCATGGGACGGTCCGCGGCGGAGCGGAGGGCTTCGCGGAGGTGGCCCTTGGAGTCGGTGAGGAGGGCGGCGGCGGTGGGGGCGTCCACTCCGCCGAGGATGGTGAGGATGGCGTTCTTCACCTCGCCCTCGGTGTCGGCGAGCGCGGCTTCGATCTCGGCCTCCGACGCCCCCGTGGCCAGGGCGACGATCCGCCGGGACCGGGCGCGCAGCTTGTCGTTGGAAGCCCGGACGTCGACCATCAGATTCCCGTAGGTCTTGCCGAGCCGGATCATCGTGATGGTCGAGATCATGTTGAGGACGAGCTTCTGCGCCGTCCCGGCCTTGAGGCGGGTGGAGCCCGTGATCAGCTCGGGGCCGACCACCACCTCGATGCCGTGGTCGGCCGCCGCCGCGAGCGCGCTGTCCGCGTTGCAGGACAGGCCGATCGTGAGCGCGCCGACCGCGCGGGCGTGCTCGACCGCGCCGACCGCGTAAGGGGTGCGGCCGGAGGCCGAGACGCCCACGACCGTGTCGTCCGCCGTCAGCTTGATCGCGTCCAGGTCCGCCGCCGCCAGCTCCTCGGAGTCCTCGGCGCCCTCGACCGAGGTCACGAGGGCGCCGTGGCCGCCCGCGATCAGGCCGACGACCTCGCTCGGGTCGGTGTTGAAGGTCGGCGGGCACTCGCTGGCGTCCAGCACGCCCAGCCGCCCGGCCGTGCCGGCGCCCGCGTAGACCAGTCGGCCGCCCCGGGCGGCCCGCTCCGCCGTCGCGTCGATGGCGGCGGCGATCCGCGGCAGTTGGGCGGCCACGGCGGCGGGCACGGTGGCGTCCTCGCCGTTCATGATCCGGGCGATGTCCAGGGTGGGCAGCCGGTCGATCTCGGCGAGATCGGCGCGGAACGCCTCGGTGGTGAGGGAGTCCAGTTCCGCGCGCAGTTCGCCGTACGAGGCGTGCTGCGCGGGCCGGCCGTGCGGGTGCTGGGAGGTCATGAGGGGGTCGCTCTCTCTGCCAGGGGGTGAGCGGGTACGGGTGCGGGTGCGCGTCGCGCGGTGCGGGGCGAGTGCTGTGGTGCGGGTACGTGGGGGCTGGTGCGTACGAGGGCCGGCCGGGGGTGACTGGGCTCGACGGTGCGGCGCCGGTGTGACGGGCGGCGCGGGCGGGCTCAGCGCCGGGCACTCGGACGGTTCTTCCGCGCCGGGCGGTTGTCGTGCGCCGGGCGGTTGCTTCGTTCCGGTGGGTTGCTTCGTTCCGGGCGGTCCTTTCGGCCCGGGCGTCGTCGGATCAGCGGGTGTTGCGTGGACTGTGGCGGTGCGCGAGCGCCTCGTACGACGCGGAGAGCGCGGGCGCGGCCGTCTCGTACGTACGCTGCGCCACGCCTATGAACAGGCAGTCCACGACGAGGAGCTGACTCGTGCGGCTGGACATCGCGGCCGGGCGCAGCTCGCTCTCGCGGGCGGTCGACGTGGTCAGCACATGGTCCGCGTACTGCGACACGGGTGCGTCCGGCCGGCCCGTGATCGCGACCGTCGTCGCGCCCCGGTCGAAGGCGACCCTGAGCGGCTCGATCGCGTCGCCGGTCGAGCCCGAGTGCGTGATCGCTATCGCCACGTCGCCCGGGCGCAGCTGCACGGCATTGGTGACGGCGAGGTGCGGGTCGGTGTGGGCGTGCGCGATGAGGCCGATGCGCAGGAGCTTCTGGGCGAGGTCCAGGCCGACGAGGGAGGACGCTCCGACACCGTAGATGTCGATCCGGCGGGCGGCCGTCGCCGCGCTGACCACGGCTCCGAGCTGGACGGTGTCGAGCCCGGCCGCGGTGTCGGCGAGCGTCTGCTGTTCGTCGTACGCCAGCTTCGCCACCACGTCGGCGATGGGGTCGTCGACCGCTATGTCCGCCGTGACGGCCGGAGCGCGCCCGGACTCCTGCTGGGCGGCCAGCCCGGCGAGGGCGAGGCGCAGGTCGCGGTAGCCGGGATAGCCCAGGAGCCGGGCCGTGCGGACGACGGTGGCCTCGCTGGTGCCCGTCAGCTCGGCGAGGCCGGTGACCGTGAGCGCCGCGCACCCGGCGGGGTCACCGGCCACGGCCTCGGCGACGAGTTGCATGGAGCGGGTCATCGTCGGTGCGAGCGTGCGCACCTTGGCGGCGAGGGCGGCGGGGGCCGGGGGAGCGTCCCCGCCGCTGAAAATTTCCTTCACTGATTGAGTCATGCGTGAAAGTTATTTCCGGGATTCGGGACCGGTCAACCCCTGTGGACAATTGATGTATGCACTCCGACAACCCCGAAGATTCCGGCCCCGGCTCCGGCCCGGACCCGTCGCGTCCCGTGGCCCCGCTGGAACAGGCGCTGCACGCCGCCCGCGCCCTTGTCCTGGCCGACCTGGAGGCGGGGGACGTCGCCCGCCCGGACATCGTGTCCCTGGTGGAGGAGTCGGTGGCGCACCGGCGTTGGTGGGTGGAGCAGTGGCCCGAGGGCGTGGCCTATGTGTCCGGGCTGGTCGCGCAGGACGTCCAGGACGCGCTGCTGGAACGGTACGGGCGCTGGCCGGTCTGCCCGGTCTGCGCCGAAGGTGATCCGCACGCCCTGGACGTCGAACCGGAGCTGGGGCCCGACCCGCACTGGGTCTGCGGCAAGGCCGGGGTCGTGGTCGCGGCGGTGGGGACGCTGCGGGCGGCCGCTGGACCGGGCGAACCGGGCGGGACGGGCGGGTCGTGACGCTCTACATCGACCCGCCGACCTGGCCCGGCCACGGCCTGATGTGGTCGCACCTGGTCAGCGATGTCTCGTTCGGTGAGCTGCACGCCTTCGCCGCGTCGATCGGCTGCCCGCCGCGCGCGTTCGAACGGGACCACTACGACGTACCGTCGCACCGTTACGCGGACGCGGTACGGGCGGGTGCGGTGCGGGTCGGCTCGAAGGAACTGGTCCGACGGCTGACGGAGGCGGGGCTACGACGCCCGAAGGGACGGCCCGCGGCTTGAGGAGACCCGACGGGACACGGCGTCCCGGCGGGCTCGACGGTTTGACGGCCTGGCGGGACGGCGCCACGTGTGCGGTCCCACCAGGTCGAGCCGTCAGGCCGGACGCTCAGGCGCGGTCGGCCTGTGCGGCGGACGCCGAGCATGTGCTGAGCGAGTGTGAGGACGAGGACGCGTTGAGCGTTCCCGCCGTACCCGTACCCGTACCCGTACCCGTACCGGCCGAGCCCGCCACCACCCGGCTGCGGGCGGCCGTGCGGTGCAGACGCAGCGACAGCGCCGCCAGGACGATGGCCACCGCCGTCATGGCCGCGCCCGCCCAGGCCGTCGAGGCGAAGCCGAAGTCCGCGTCGATGACCACGCCGCCCAGCCAGGGGCCGCTGGTGTTGCCGAGGTTGAAGGAGGCGGTGGCCGTGGCGCCGGCGAGGGTGGGGGCCGCGGCGGCGATGTTGAACATGCGGGCGTTGAGGGCCGGTGCCGTGTAGAACGCCGAGACGCCCAGGAGGAAGGCCACGGCCACCACGACGACCGGGCTGCCGGCGGCCAGCGCCAGCACGCCCAGCAGGACGGTCGACGCGCTGACACCGCTGATCAGAACGCCGAACAGGTGCGCGTCGGCGTACCGGCCGCCGATCGCCGTACCGACCAGCGCGCCGATCCCGAAGAGCGCGAGCACCGTGGGCACCCAGCCGCCGTCCAGCCCGGCCACGTCCGTCAGCAGCGGGGCGAGGTAGGAGAAGGCGCAGAAGACCCCGCCCGCGGCCAGCGCGGTCACGGCGATGGCGAGCCAGACCTGGCGGTCGCGGTAGATGGTCAGCTCCCGGGCGAGCCGGGGCTTCTCGGCGGGCAGCGGGATGCGCGGGATGAGGGTGACCACGCCGACCAGGGCGATCGCGGAGGCCGCCCCGACGGCCCAGAAGGCCGAGCGCCAGCCGAGGTGCTCGCCGAGGAACGCGCCGGCCGGGACGCCCAGCACGTTCGCGATGGAGAGGCCGCCGATCATCACGGCCATGGCACGGGCCCGGGCGTCCCGCGGGACCATCGCGATGGCGACGGACGCGCCGACGGCCCAGAACCCGGCGCAGGCGAAGGCGCTGATCACCCGGGACGCGAAGAGGATTCCGTACGAGGGGGCGAGCGCCCCTATCACCTGGCCGAGGCCGAAGACGGTGATCAGGGCGATGAGGGTGGTACGGCGGGGGAGGCGCAGTGTGGCGATGGCGAGCAGCGGTGCGCCGATCACCATGCCGATCGCGAAGGCGGATATGAGGAGGCCCGCGGTGGGGATGGACACGTCCATGTCCTCGGCGAGGGGCGGCAGCAGGCCGGAGAGCATGAATTCGCTGGTGCCGAGGGCGAAGACGGAGAGGCCGAGGATGTAGACGGCGATCGGCATGCGCGCCCGGGCGGGGCCGTCGGCGGGGCCGTTGGCGGCGCCCGCGGTGTTCGCGGCGCGCTCCGTGTTCCCGGCGCCCGCGGTGTTCGCGGCGCGCTCGGTGCCGTCGACGCGGGGGCTTTGGTGTACGGCTTCGTCGGCCTTGGTCGCGGCGGTGGGTTCGGCCGTCGAGCCGTCGGCGCCGGCGGCGTCGACGGTGGGGGACGGGGAAGGGGACGTGCGGTCGGCGGAGTCGGGCATGTCAGGTGCCAACGTCCTGGTCGGAGGGCCGATTCCCGAGGACGGCGGATGGCTCGGTCCGTGAGACGACGGGCGCGGGCGGCCCGGCCGGAGACCGCCCGTCGGAGGCTGCCCCTCGAACGGCCGCTCGCGTCCTCGTCGGGCAGGCGTCAGCCCTCCGGATCTCCCGGACCCGCCGGACGCGTGAGTTCCCGGAGCTCCGCCGCCAGGTTCGCGCGGGCGGGCGCCTCCCACTTCTCGGCGCCGTACGGGGTACGGAAGAGCCGTGGCAGCGCGAGAAGCTGCTCCAGCACGGCGGCCCGCCCCGCCCGGAAGGCGTCGTCCGGTACGAAGCCGTACTCCTCGCGCACCGCCGCCGCGTACGCCGCGTACGCGTCGGGGTCCGAGGCGAGGACCGCGAGGTCCGCGTCGCACAGGACGGCGCCGTTGCGGTCGCCGGGCTCGGCCGCGTGGGTGACGGTGAGCCGGACGAGCCGGGCGACCTCGCGCGTACCGTCCTCGCCCAGTCCGGCCTCGGCGAGCGCGCGTTCGGCGAGCTGGGCGGACCGCTCCTCGTTCTCGGAGCGGTCGGGGCGGTAGACGGCGTCGTGGAACCAGGCGGCGAGGCGGACCAGGCCGGGGTCGTCGGCGTGGCCGGCGAGGGTGTCGACGTGGTCGAGGACGGCGGTGAGGTGGTCGGTGGTGTGGTAGCGCCGCTGGGGTTCGGCCCACCGGGCGAGGAGCCGGTCGGCGTAGGCCCCGGCGTCCGGCCGGTCGCCGGACACCGTACGGAGGGCGTCGAGCGTGCCGACGAACCGGGCGCGGAGATCGCCCCCGGTGGAGCCGGGGGCGGCGGACGGGGTGCGGGTGGGGCCGGAGGGGTCGGGCATGGGGACGACGATAGGTGACCGGCGTCGCGGTGCGCTCCGGGCTCACGCGCTCCCGGCCGTTCCGGGCCGTTCCCGGGCCGGGCCGATGAGCCCCGCGTCGCCGGGCGGGCGGCGTCTCACGTGCCCGGCCCGACGACACGAGGCTCACGACGTTCACGATCCTCACGACGCCCTGAAGCTCCGTAGCCGCAGCGAGTTGCCCACGACGAACACCGACGAGAACGCCATCGCCGCGCCCGCGATCATCGGGTTGAGCAGCCCGGCCGCCGCGACGGGCAGCGCGACCACGTTGTACCCGAACGCCCAGAACAGATTGCCCTTGATCGTGCCGAGGGTGCGACGGGCGAGCCGGATGGCGTCCGCGGCGACGCGCAGGTCTCCCCGTACGAGAGTGAGATCGCCCGCCTCGATGGCCGCGTCCGTGCCCGTGCCCATGGCCAGGCCCAGGTCGGCCTGGGCGAGGGCGGCGGCGTCGTTGACCCCGTCGCCGACCATGGCGACGGAACGCCCCTCCGCCTGGAGCTTCTTGATCACGTCGACCTTGTCCTCCGGCATGACCTCCGCGATCACCTGCTCGCGGTCGATGCCGACCTCGGCGGCGACCGTCTCGGCGACCGCCCTGTTGTCGCCCGTCAGCAGGACCGGGGTCAGACCGAGCGCCCGCAGCCGGCCCACGGCCTCCGCGCTGGTCTCCTTCACCGCGTCGGCGACCTCCAGGACCGCCCGCGCCTCGCCGTCCCAGGCGACCGCGATGGCGGTACGGCCCGCGGCCTCGGCCGCCGCCCGGGCCCGCTCCAGGTCCTCGGGCAGCCGGATCTCCCACCGCGCGAGGAGCGCGGGCCGGCCCACGAGGACGGCATGGCCCTCGACCACGCCCTGGACACCGAGGCCGGGGACGTTGGCGAAGTCCTCGGGGGCGGGGAGCGCACCGGCACGCTCCGCCGCGCCGTCCGCGACGGCACGGGCGATGGGGTGCTCGGAGGCGTTCTCCAGGGCTCCGGCCAGCCGCAGGACGTCCCGCTCGTCCACACCGCCATCGGTGTCGCTCCGTGCCGTGTGCGTCGCGAGGAGCGTCATCCGGCCGGTGGTGACGGTGCCCGTCTTGTCGAGCACGATCGTGTCGGCCCGGCGGGTGGACTCCAGTACCTCCGGCCCCTTGATGAGGATGCCGAGCTGCGCGCCACGTCCCGTACCGACCATGAGAGCGGTGGGCGTGGCCAGGCCGAGGGCGCACGGGCAGGCGATGATCAGCACCGCCACCGCGGCGGTGAACGCGGCGGTCAGGCCCGCCCCGCTCAGCAGCCAGCCGGCCAGCGTGCCGAGGGCGAGGACGATCACGACGGGTACGAAGACGCCGGAGATCCGGTCGGCCAGCCGCTGTACCGCCGCCTTGCCGTTCTGGGCGTCCTCCACCATGCGCGCCATCCGGGCGAGCTGGGTGTCGGAACCGATACGGGTGGCCTCCACGACGAGCCGGCCGCCGGCGTTCAGGGTCGCGCCGGTGACGGCGTCGCCGGCCGAGACCTCTACCGGGACCGACTCGCCCGTGAGCATGGAGGCGTCCACGGCGGAGGAACCCTCGACGACGGTGCCGTCGGTGGCGATCTTCTCGCCGGGGCGTACGAGGAAGTGGTCGCCCACACGCAGCCGCGACGTGGGCACGGTCTCCTCGCGCCCGTCGCGCAGGACCGTGACCTCCTTCGCGCCCAGCTCCATCAGCGCCCGGAGGGCCGCGCCCGCCTTGCGCTTGGAGCGGGCCTCGTTGTAGCGGCCGACCAGGATGAAGGTGATGGCGCCCGCGGCGGCTTCGAGGTAGATGCTCCCGGCGCCGTCGGTACGGGCGACGGTCAGCTCGAAGGGGTGCGTCATGCCGTGCGTGCCCGCCGTACCGAAGAACAGCGCCCACAGCGACCAGAGGAACGCCGCCGAGGTGCCGAGGGAGATCAGCGTGTCCATCGTGGCGGCGCCATGGCGCAGATTGGTCCAGGCGGCCCGGTGGAAGGGCCAGCCCGCGTACGTGACGACGGGGGCGGCGAGGGTCAGTGAGAGCCACTGCCAGTTGTCGAACTGGAGGGCGGGGACCATGGCCATCGCGATGACCGGGACGGAGAGCACGACCGCGGTGACGAGGCGCTGGCGGAGGGCGATGTCCTCGGGCGAGGGCGCCGGTGATCCGTCCGGTCCGGAGGCGTCCTCGCGTACGGTCGGCTCGGCCGACGCCGACGCCGACGCCGACGCCGACGCCGACGCCGACGCCGACGCCGACGCCGACGCCGACGCCGACGCCGACGCCGACGCCGACGACGCACCTTGGCCTTCTCGGTGGCGTAGTTGACGGTGGCCTCGACCCCGTCCATGCGGTTGAGCTTCTTCTCGATACGGGCGGCGCACGAGGCGCAGGTCATGCCGCCGATGGCGAACTCGACCTCGGCGGTCCGGCCGGCGCTTGTGCCGTCCGCCGCGCCGACGGGCGTGCCGGACGCCGTGCCGGTGCTCCGGGTAGGGCTCATGGCTGACGACTCCTTGTCATCGATTCGCGTCCCACTGTACCCCCTAGGGGTATTAGGTGATCCCTGTATACCCCCCTGGGGTATGAAGCGCAAGGGGTGGCGCTCCGGTTCGGTGGGTGGTGGAGGTGTACCGGGGAGCGCGGGAGGGGTAGGGGTTGCTCGTAAACTAGAGGTCTAGTCCAATTGATTACGCGCGTAGTGAGGTCGCATTGAGCCGGCACGCAGTCCTTGAGGTGATCGCTCTCGACGCGGAGGACGCCGTCGCCGCGGCGCGCGGCGGGGCCGACCGTCTGGAACTGGTCACCGACATGGCCGCGGACGGGCTGACCCCGTCCCGCGAGACGTTCGCACGGGTCCGGGCCGCCGTGGACGTTCCGCTGCGGGTGATGTTGCGGCTGTCGGACGGGTTCACGGTGAACGGCGCGGGTGCGGCGCGCCGTCCGGCGGGCGGCGGTGACGCGGTCGGGGTGGACGCGCTGGTGGCGGCGGCGCGGGCGCTGCGGGCCGAGGGGGCGGAGGAATTCGTGCTCGGCTTCCTGGACGCGGACGGCCTGCCGGACCTGGTGACGGTCGAACGGCTGCTCGCGGAACTGGCGGGCTGCCGGTGGACGTTCCACCGGGCGATCGACCACGCGGCGGACCGGGCCGCGCTGCGCGGACAACTGGCGGGCCTGCCGGGCCTGGACACCTACCTCACGGCGGGCTCCCCGGCCGGCGTGGCCGAGGGCATCCCGACGCTCCGGGCGGAGGCGGCCGCGGCGGCGCGCGGCGAACCGGGCTACGGACCGCGCCTGCTGGTCGGTGGCGGCCTCCGCCTGTCCCACGTACCGACGCTTCTGGCCGCCGGTCTCTCCGCCTTCCACATCGGCGGCGCGGCCCGGAGCGGCGGATGGGCCGGGCGGGTCTCCGTGGACGCGGTACGGGAGTGGCGCGCGGCGGTCGACGCCGAGCAGCCGGCCGAGGCCGCCCGGTGAGCCGTGATCCGCGTCCCGCCGAGGGCCGATGAGCGCTCACACGGCGTGCCGCGTCTTCCGGCGTGCCCTACGTCTTCCGGCGGGCGCGGACGGCCCGCCGGGACGACTGGTCCTGGGCGCCGGACGCCACCGCCTCGGAAACGTCCTGCCGCTCGGCGGCTTGACGAGCGGGGCGCGCCGCCCGTGCCCCGGCACTTCCGTCAAGGCCCCCGGCGCCTCCGTCAACGCCCCGAACCGGTCCGCCGACGACCCCGGGCCGGTCCGCCGACGCCCCCGGCTGTTACGTCAACGCTTCGGGCAGCGGCGCCGTGTGCAGCACCGTCAGGCCCGACACCGCCCGCGTCAGGGCCACGTACAGGCGGCGCAGGCCCGTGCGTTCGTCCGGTTCGCCCGCGACCACGGCCGCCGGCTCGTCCAGTACCACGTAGTCGTACTCCAAGCCCTTCGCCAGCGACGCCGGCACCAGCGTCAGCCGCGCGTCCGCCGTCGTCTCCTCGCCCGGGGAGAGATACGGCATGCCCGCCGCCGTCAGCGCCTCGGCCAGCGCCGGGACCCGAGCGTCCGCCGCGATCAGGCCGGTCGACCCCTCCCGCGTGAGCGCCGCCGCGCACGCCTCGACCACCGCCACCGTCAGCGCCGGCTCGCCGCCATCGACCCGCCGTACCGACAGCGAGCCCGGGGACTCACGCACCGACTCCACCTCCGTCAGCCCCGGCGAGATCACCGGCAGCAGCCTCGACGCGTACGCGATGACCTCGCGCGGCACGCGGAAACCCGCCGTCAGCTCCTCCACCGCCGCATCCGGCTTGCCCAGGTGGCGCAGCGCCTCCGCCCAACTGGCCGTCGCCCACGGCGTCGTCCCCTGCGCCAGGTCGCCCAGGACCGTCGCCGAACCCGTCGAACAGCGCCGGCCCACCGCCCGGTACTGCATCGGCGACAGGTCCTGCGCCTCGTCCAGCACCACATGCCCCAACGAGTGCGTACGGGCCACCAGGTCCGCCGCCTCGTCGATCAGCACCGCGTCCGCCGCCGACCACTTCGCCGACCGCACGCTCCGCGGGGGCTTCACCCACAGGATCGTCCGCTGGTCCTCCGCCGTCAGTACGCCCTCGGCGTGCGCCGCCAGGAACTCCGCGTCGGACAGCAGCCGCAGCACCAGCTTCGCAGGATCCACCGGCGGCCAGATCGCCTTGACCGCCGCCTTCACCGCCGGGTTGCGCGCCACCGCGTCCTGCACCCGGTCGTCGGGCGCCTCGCCCGCCTCCTCCATCCGTACGAGCACGGCGTGCGCGATCCGCTGCGGCAGGGCCTCGCGCGCCGCGCCGTAGCGCATGCCCCGGGCGAGCAACTGCTCGACGATCTCCGTCAGTTCGTAGGCCGGCACCCGCCACCGCCGTGACCCGCGCACGACCACGACCGGCTCGGCCGGCGGCGTGACGTGCGACCGTACGGCCCGCGCGAGCACCTCGGCCATCCGCGCGTCCCCCTTGACGACCGCCGCCGGCGCCGGGTCCGTGCCCCGTACCTCCACCGACGCGACCAGGTCGGCCACCGTCGACTGCCTCACCTCCAACTCGCCCAGCGCGGGCAGGACCTGCTCGATGTAGTGCAGGAACGAGGCGTTCGGCCCGACGACGAGCGTGCCGGTACGGGCCAGCCGCTCGCGGTGCGCGTACAGCAGGTACGCCACCCGGTGCAGCCCGACCGCCGTCTTCCCGGTCCCGGGCCCACCCTGGACGCACACCGTGCCGCCCAGGTCGCCCCGTACGATCTCGTCCTGCTCCGGCTGGATGGTGGCGACGATGTCCCGCATGGGGCCCACGCGCGGCCGTTCGATCTCCGCCTGGAGCAGCTTGCTCGTCCCCGCGGCCTCCCCGGGCTCGGAGAGGCGTTCGTCCTCGTACGCCGTGAGGTCACCGGCCGTGTAACCGAAGCGGCGGCGCAGGCCGACGTCCATCGGGTCCTTCTTCGACGCCCGGTAGAACGGCTGCGAGACCGGGGCGCGCCAGTCGATGACCATCGGATCACCGTCGGTGTCGTGGACGTGCCGCCGCCCGATGTACACGGTTGTGTCGGCCGTGTCGGCCGTGGCAGCCATATCGGCCACGCTTGCCGTGTCGGCCGCTCCGCTCGGCGTCGGACGCCCCGCTCCGGGGGCTCCGGACTTCTCCGCGCCTATGGCGTGCAGGTAATCGAGGCGGCCGAAGAAGAGCGGGGTGTGGGCGAGATCGGCCAGCGCCTTGACGCGCGCCTCGATCTGCGATTCGAGGACGGCCGCGTTGACCCAGTTCGCCGTCACGTCGCTGATGTCGAGCGCCTGCACGTCCTCGCGCATGGCGCGCAGCGCGGCGCGTGAGGCGGCGAGGTGGGCGCGTTCGAGGGCAAGGGGGTCGGCGGTGCCGGTGATGCCGGAGGGGCCTGCGATCTCGAAGGGGCCGGCGGTATCAGAGGAGCCGCCGGTATCGGGGGCATCGGCGGGACCTACGGGACCTACGGGACCTACGGGGACAGCGGGCTCCGGCTCTTCGCGGGACTGCTGCTCGGGCGGCCACGTCCCGGGGGTACGGGGTGTGGTCGCGGAATCTGGGGCGTGCGCGGGCACGGTTTTCGCCTCCGGGCTGTACGCGGGCCGACGGGTCCGCGAGCCCGCCGGACGGGCGGTGCGACGGGAACCGGTCGGCGTGGCTCGGCGTGTGTCACGCCAGGACGGTCGGCCGTCCGGTTTCCGTCCGGACGACGGCACTCCTTGACCACGCGGACGCGAGGCGGAGGCGGGCAAGGTGGGTGATTGTAGCCAGCGGGTGACAAGGCGGCGAATCCTTTTCCTCCTCCTCTTCCTCCTCCGGAACCACCCCTCCCTCGCAGGACTGCTCCTCCCCGTAGGGGACCCGGTGGCTCTTGAGTCGTACGCCGCCTCTCAGCCGGTTCACACCACAGGGCGATGTGTCGGCAAGGTCCGGAAAGCATGCTGGAGACATGACTTCAGCGACCTTCACCTCGGCCCACGCCTCGTCCGACGCGTCCCTGTCCGGCGCCGACGGCGGGGGTTCGACCAGCCACTCCGCGCGCCGCTCCGGCGGCCCGCTGCGCGCGGTCAGGGTCTTCCTGACCACCGCGTTCAGCGTCGCCGTCCTCGGGGAGTACGGCGAGGAGGCCGGTATCCGGCGCCGCTGAGACCGGCCCCCGGCCGAACGATCCACTAGGGTCACGGCCGTGACCGCGACCTGTCGGACCGTGTCCTTACGCTCACTCACCGCAGTGGGCGTCCTCGTCCTCTCCCTCGCCGTGTTCGCCGCCCTGTGCGTCGTCCTGCGCATCCCGATGGCCGACACGCTCGTCTACCGGGCCGAGGGCGCGGCCGTCGTCGACGGCACCGCTCTCTACGGGTTCACGGTCACCGAATGGCATCTGCCCGCCACCTATCCGCCCTTCGCCGCCATCCTCTTCGTACCGACCACCTGGGTTCCCGTGGGAGCCCTCAAGGTGGTCTTCGTCGCCGGGAACGCCGCGCTGCTGGCGCTGCTCGTACGGCTCTCCTGGCGGTTCGCCGGGCTGCCCGCCGGGCCCGTCCCCCCGCTCGTCGCCGTGGCCCTCGGGCTCTGGCTGGAGCCCGTCTTCCAGACCGTGGTGTTCGGGCAGGTCAACCTCGCCCTCATCTGCCTGGTCCTGTGGGACCTCTCGCGGCCGGAACACGCGATCGGCAAGGGCTTCGCCCTAGGGGTCGCGGCGGGCATCAAGCTGACCCCGGCCGTCTTCCTCGTCTACCTGCTGCTGACCGGCCGCGTACGGTCCGGGCTCGTCGGACTCGCCTCGCTCACCGGCACGGTGCTGCTGGGAGCGCTCGTGCTCCCCGAGGCGAGCGTCGAGTTCTGGACCCGCCGCGTCTTCGAGACCAACCGGATCGGCGAGTCGTGGATCGTCGACAACCAGTCCCTCCGGGGGATGCTGTCCCGCGCCCTGCACACCACGGACCCGGGCCCGCTGTGGACGGTGACCGCCGCCCTCGTCGGAGCCGGCGGGCTGCTGCTCGCCCGCCGGGCCGTCGTACGGGCGGGCCTGGAGACCTGGGGCGTCCTGGTCACCGCGCTGACCGCGCTGCTCGTGTCCCCGATCAGCTGGTCCCACCACTGGGTGTGGTGCGTACCGTTGCTGGCCGTGCTGATCGCGGAGGGGTGGTGGCGCACGGCGGCGGCGGTGGGCGTGGTGTGGACGGCGCGCACCTTCTGGGTCGTACCGCACACCGGCGACCTGGACCTGCGGTTCGCGTGGTGGCAGCAGCCGCTGGTGTCCCCGTACGCGCTGTTCGGCATGGGGCTGCTGGGCTTCGCGCTGTGGCGCGTCGGCCCGGGGGCCACCGTGGCGGGGCACCGGCCGGTGGCCCCGCTCCCGGCCCCGCGCGGCGCCCCCGCCCCCGGCCGGACGACGGGGCGGGGCGGGACGCGGGGGTGAGCGGCGCGGCGGTGGTCCCCCGCCGGCCGCCCCGTCACCCCTCCAGCTCGTCGTCCAGGCGGCCCGCGCCGCCCGGGCCGTCGGTGCCGCCCAGGCCGTTCGCGCCGTCCGGACCGTCGGTGCCACCCGGACCGTCGGTGCCGGCGGTGCCCTCCGCGCCTCCCGCCAGCAGCTCGTGCGCGTCGAGGATCCGGTACGCGTACCCCTGCTCCGCCAGGAACCGCTGCCGGTGCGCCGCGAACTCCTGGTCGATCGTGTCCCGGGCCACGACCGAGTAGAACCGCGCCTCGTGCCCGTCCGCCTTGGGCCGCAGGACCCGGCCCAGGCGCTGGGCCTCCTCCTGGCGGGAGCCGAACGTACCCGAGACCTGGATCGCCACCGTCGCCTCCGGCAGGTCGATCGAGAAGTTCGCCACCTTCGAGACGACGAGCACGGAGATCTCGCCCCGCCGGAACGCGTCGAAGAGCTTCTCGCGCTGCGCGTTGCTCGTCTCGCCCTTGATGACGGGGGCGTCGAGGTGTTCGCCGAGCTCGTCCAGCTGGTCGATGTACTGGCCGATGACCAGCGTCTGCTGCCCCTGGTGCTTGCGCACCAGCGTCTCCGTGACCTTCCGCTTGGTCTCCGTCGTCGCGCAGAAGCGGTACTTCTCCTCCGCCTCGGCCGTCGCGTACGCCAGGCGCTCCCCGTCCGTGAGGTTGACCCGTACCTCGACACAGTCCGCGGGGGCGATGTACCCCTGCGCCTCGATCTCCTTCCACGGCGCGTCGAAGCGCTTCGGGCCGATGAGCGAGAAGACGTCCGACTCGCGGCCGTCCTCCCGGACGAGCGTCGCGGTCAGACCGAGCCGGCGCCGGGCCTGGAGGTCGGCGGTGAACTTGAAGACGGGCGCGGGCAGCAGATGTACCTCGTCGTAGACGATCAGGCCCCAGTCGCGGGAGTCGAACAGCTCCAGGTGCGGGTAGACGCCCTTACGGCGGGTGGTCAGCACCTGGTACGTGGCGATCGTGACCGGGCGGATCTCCTTCTTCGTACCGCTGTACTCGCCGATCTCGTCCTCGGTGAGCGACGTGCGCCGCACCAGTTCGTGCTTCCACTGCCGGGCGGAGACCGTGTTGGTCACCAGGATCAGCGTCGTCGCCTTGGCCTCCGCCATCGCGCCCGCGCCGACCAGCGTCTTCCCCGCGCCACAGGGCAGTACGACCACGCCGGAACCGCCGTGCCAGAAGTTCTCCACGGCCTGCTTCTGGTACGGACGCAGCCCCCAGCCCGACTCGTCCAGGTCGATCGCGTGCGCCTCGCCGTCCACGTAACCCGCGTGGTCCTCGGCGGGCCAGCCCAGCTTGAGCAGCGTCTGCTTGATCTGCCCGCGCTCGGAGGGGTGCACGGCGACGGTGTCCGGGTCGATCCGCGCCCCGACCAGCGGCTGGACCTTCTTCGAGCGGAGGATCTCCTCCAGCACCGGGCGGTCGGTGGAGGTCAGCACCAGGCCGTGGGTGGGGTGCTTGAGGAGGGTGAGCCGCCCGTAGCGGGCCATCGTCTCGGCGACATCGACCAGCAGGGCGTGCGGCACCGGATAGCGGGAGTACTCCACCAGCGCGTCGACGACCTGCTCGGCGTCGTGCCCCGCGGCCCGCGCGTTCCACAGGCCGAGGGGAGTGAGCCGGTACGTATGGATGTGCTCGGGCGCGCGCTCCAGCTCGGCGAACGGGGCGATGGCGCGTCGGCAGGCGTCAGCCTGCTCGTGGTCGACTTCGAGCAGCAACGTCTTGTCGCTTTGGACGATGAGAGGTCCGTTCACGGCCGCGCCCTTTCCGTATGCCAAACGACCAGTGTCGCGCATCGCGGGCGGTTGTGGGTGTGTCGGCTCGGGGACGGCCGTGCGGGCGGGGTGTGGCGACCGGGCCGCGTGCCGACCGGCGCGTGCGGATGCCGGGTGCGGGGCACCCGGAGCGCGTCGCGTATACGGGGGGCGAGGCCCCGGAGGGTGCCGCGTATACGGGCGGGGGCGGGGCACCAGGCTCGTATGACGGCTGAGACGGAAAGGCCCGGGGCCGCGGCGCGGCGCGGGAGTCCGGTACGTAACTCTCCGGGCTCTCGTATCTCACTCACCTCTCGTATCTCACGCACTTCTCGTGCCTCGGGCGTCGCATGGCGCGGGGCCGGCAGAACGGCGTTGCGCATCCTCATCACGGTGGTCGCCTTCGCCGGATTAGTGGCCTTCGCGGCGGTGCTGGCCGAGTTGACGCTGACCCCGTCGCCCGCCTCCTCGGAGCTGGCGGGCTCCAATCTCCGGCCGGGGCATTCGCTGCGGCAGTACGCGGAGGACTACACCTTCCTCGCCGCGTGCAAGCAGATCGGCGGCAACCTGCTGATGGGAGCGCCGTTCGGACTGATCCTGCCGGTGCTGGTGCCTCGTCGGCTGCGGATGGTGCGGGTGGTGCTGCTGACGTTGCTGGTGATGGTGCTGGTCGAGATGGCGCAGGGAGCGTTGGTCGAGGGGCGTGCCTTCGACGTGGACGACGTGATCCTCAACACGAGCGGGGCGCTGCTGGCGTACCTGCTGCTGGGGCGGCGGATCGGGCGGCGGTTCCACGCGCTGGGGGAGCGGGGCGCGCGTTCGAGGGCCGAGTCGAAGGAACCGAAGAAGCCGAAGGAGCCGAAGCGCGCGACTCGGGTGAAGCGTGCGAGGTAGGTGAAATGGGCCGCGTGGGCGCGGCGGGCGGCGCCGCGTGGCTCCGGGCGGTGCCGCGGCGGCTCGGCTCCCGGTCGGCGTGGCACCGGACGGCGCCGTCTCCGCCCCGGACAGCGCCTACGCCGGGTCGTCTGCCAGTTCCGCGACGCCCGTGATCCGGTGCAGCGGATACGTACGGATCTCGTCCGCCGTGTGGTCGTACGCCGTGACGAAGCCGCCCTCCACCCGTACCGGCGCGATGACGCGCTGGCTCGCCGCCCCGTCGGCGTTCACGTAGCCGATCCACACCGCCGAGCCGGTCAGCGCCGCGGCCTGGACCGTCGCGAGGGTCTCGGCGGAGTTGGTGCGGGGCAGGCGGCCGCCGTGCGTGCCCGCGCCGGTGCCCGCGCCCGTGCCCGCGCCCGTTCCTGTGACGTCGCCCGGGCCCGGCTCGGGCAGGCGCACGCCGTCCCCTGCCCGTCCCTGCCCCCGCCCCGTAGCCGGGGAAGCGGTGGCCGGCGCGGGGACGGCCTCGCCCGCCGTCGGTTTGCGGATCACCGTCGCCGCCCTGTCCCCCGCCCGGATCGCCCTGACCGCCGCCCCCAGCAGCGTCGCGTCCGGCACCGGCGGTCCGTCGGGGACCGGCGCGGGCGCGCTCCGCGGCGGCGTGCGGTAGGCATGCGCCCGCGTGATCATCACATCGCCCTCGGCCGATTCGGCGGCCGGCGCGAACCCCATCGTCCGCAGCCCGTCCAGCAACGCCGCCGGATCGGCCTGCGCGGCCAGGACGGTCGGGGCGAGGCGGCGCAGCCGCAGGCCCTGGGAGCGCTTGTCGGCCAGGATCTCGTCGAGTACGGCCTCGTCGTCGCACCGTACGTACGCCGACGCGGCACCGACCCGCAGGTGCCCGTGCTTGCGGGCCACGTCGTCGATGAGGTACGCGAGTGGCTGCGGGACGGGCGTACGGCTGTGCGCCTTGAGGAAATCGTGCAGGTCGGAGGCGGACTGCCCGGCGTCGAGCGCGCGCCGTACGGAGGCGGGGGTGAACCGGTAGACCGTCGCGCCGCCCTTCGACTCGACCTCGGCCGCGACCGAGAGCAGTTCGGCGAGCGGCCGGAGCAGCGGGCCGGGGGCGACGGCCGTGAGGTCGGCCTGGAGCAGGACGTGGTCGAGGGGGTCGGGGAGGTACGGCGCGAGGGCGCGGGCGGCGCGCCGTGCGGCGGCGGAGAGTTCCACGGCCGAAGTCCCGGCTTCGGCGGACGCGGCGGCCGCGGCGGCGGTGGCCGCGGGGACGGTGGAGGTGGCGGTCGCGGAGTCGGTGGCGTTGGTGGCGTCAGTGGTCCCGGTGGCGGAGCTACCCGGTGGGGTCTCGGCGCTCCCGGCCCCCGCCGCGCCCGCCCCCAGCAGCGCGCGGGTGTGCGTCGCGAGTGCGCCCCGCCCCGTGAGGCCCAGCATCTCGGCCTCGTTCAGCGTCCAGGACGCGATCCGTGCCCGGAGGTCGTCCGACCGCCCGGCGGCCGACGCGCCGCGCAGCGGGCGCTCCCAGCGCAGCCGCGCCAGCAGCGACTCGGGGTCGGGCGCGGTCCCCTCCGGGAGCGTGACGAGCAGGTCGAGGACCCGCCGCCGTACCTCGGGCGCCTGACTCCGGTCCAGGTCGGGGCCGAGCGCCGAGAGCGTACGGCCCTTGGAGTCCTGGCTGCCGACGAGGCCGGACGTGCGGGTGGCCGTCAGCCAGGCGGTGGCCAGGCACGCCCACCGCTCGGCGGCGGGCAGTTCGAGCCAGGCGTCGTAGGCGGGGGTGGGCGCGTACCGTTCGTCCGCCTCGCCGTCCGAGGCCACCAGGCCGGCCGCGAAGGCGAGTTCGACCCAGAACGCGGCCACGGGCTCGTTGACCTCCAGGGCGGTGGCGGTGCGCTTGAGGTCGCGTACGGACAGGCCGCCGGCGCGCAGGACGCCCGGGCCGCCCTCGTTCCAGTCCTTGGCCAGCTCCTCGATGGTGGCGAGGGCGGTGTACGCCTGACCGGCCGCCGCGCTGTCCACGACCTGTGGAGAATACGGCCGTACGTCGGAGCCCGCGCCGCCCGCGCCCCGGGGGCGTACGGCGGACGCCACGGGCTCCGGCGTACGGTGGGCACGCCCGGCGCGCAGATGCAGCGCGGCCTCGCGGGGGAGGACGACGGTACGGGCGGTCGCCGGCAGCAGCAGCCCCCGGTCGCGCAGCCACCGCACCGGCGGCGCCGGGTTGGCCGTGACCTCCCCGTACGGCGGCCCCCACACCAGCCGGTCGAGCACCGCCAGCGCCTCCGTGGGCGCGGTGTCGAGCAGGGCCGCCATGCGCGTACGGTCCGTGAACAGCGCGGTCAGCGCGGCGACGGCGGAGACCGGGTCATGGGTGGACGGCAGGCCCGCGGCGGCCAGGATCTCCTGGAGGCGGCCGGGTGACATGCCCGAGGTGGCCTCGGCGACGGTCGGGCCGAGGCCGGTCGGCGAGGGGTGGGTGGCGGACGGGGCGAGCAGCTCGCGCGCGGTACGGACCAGCCGGAGCCGGTCGTCACCGCCCCAGAGGAGCGCCCGCTCGCGGAGGGTCCGTACGGCGGCCGGCAGTGCGGCCTCGACCTGCTCGTTGCCGTCGTCGCCGGTCAGGAGCGCGCGCAGCGTCCCGTACGGCGCGGGCTCGGGTGCCACGGCCAGCGCCTCCGCCGTCTGGAGCGTGAACCGGTCGAGCCGCTCCAGGGCCCGGACGACGGACGCGCGGGTCGCGGCGCGGGTGGCGAGCTGTGAGAGGTCGCCCGGTACGGGGTTCAGCAGATCGGGCCGGGCGCGCAGCAGGGCGGCGAGTGATTCGTCGCCCTGGGCACGCAGGGCCTCCGCGAGCGTGCGCGGTGGCGTACCGCCGGTTGCTTCTGGCACGTGCGCCTCCTGCTGGGATGGGCGGGTCCGCATCCGTTCCACGTTAGCTCGTGAGTGCCGCCGCGCCGGTGCTCCTCGGCTTCGGGGTGCGCGGCGCGGCCGAACCGTACCGTCGGTACGGGTGGATGTGAGCGCCGGACGTGAGTGGCGGTGAGCGGTGGACGTGCCGGGGTGGACGCGCGGGGCCGACGTACGCGGTCGATGTACGGGATCCTCGTACGGGGTGGACGTACGGGGTCGTCGTACGGGGTGGACGTGCGCGGACGACTCCGACAGCATCGCGTGCGAGTACCGGTTGCGGAGAGCGTGAGCGTGCGGAGGACTGCGGAGGACTGCGTGGGGATCGAGAGCGACCAGCTCGTCTACGACTACCTGAGCCGGGTCGGGGACGTGGCGCAACAGCGTCAGCTGCCGGCGGCGGAGCGGATGCGCCTGGTGTCGTCGCTGCGGAACGAGATCGACCGGCAGCGGGGCACGTCGGGCGGTGACAGTCCGGCGGCGGTGCGGCGGATCCTGGGGCGGCTGGGGGAGCCGGAGGAGGTGGTGGGCGCGGCGTCCTCGGATCCGGGACGGGCCGAGTCCGAGCGGTCCCAGCGGTCCGAGCGGTCCGAACCGGCGACGGTACCGACGCAGAGGACGCAGAGGACGCAGCGGGCCCAGCTGACGCAGTGGACGAAGAAGCTGAAGGGGCCGGAGCGGCCGGGTCGGCCCGCGCGGCCCGGGACGCCCGAGCCGCCGGGACCGTCGGCCGCGCCGGCGGGAGGCGCGGGCGCCGGCGTCGGCACGGGCTCAGCCACCACGCCGCCCCACCTGGCGGGGATGGACGAACTGGGCCCGTCCGCGGGCGGCCAGCCCGACTGGTGGCGCATCGAACCGGGGCCGATGGGCGCGGTGCTCTCCCCGGACGCGGGGGCGCGCGGGGGATTCGTGGGCGGGGTCGAGATCCCGGAGATACTGAAACCACCGCCGGAGAAGCCGAAGGACGCCGAGGACGAGCCGGCGAAGGCCAAGGCGGCGGCGGAGGCGGCCCCGTCGGCCGAGACGACCGAGACGGCCGAGGCAACCAAGGGGTCCTCCGGCCGGCGCTTCGGCCTGGGCGCTCTCCTCGGCGGCCTGCGCCGCAAGGACGCCGGTGGCAGGCCGAGGACCACGTTCAACGCCCTGCTCCTGCTGGCGGCGGCGCTCCTGTGCGTGGGCGCGGTCCAGGGCTCCTTGCTGGCGCTGGCCTTCGGCTGGGTCCTCGCCTATGCCTCCCGCACCCTCTCCCAGGCCGAAGCCAAGTGGGCCGTCTTCGGCCTCCCGGGCGTTTCGGCGGTCGGCGGCCTGGTCTGGTTCTGGGGCCGGCTGGAAGGCCGTTGGGGAGACGCGATCCCGAACGGCGGGATGGCCGACGCCTGGTCGGACCTCTGGCCGGTCGTGGTCCGCACGGCGGCGGTGACGTCGGCGCTGTACCTGGTCTGGCGTGCGAGGAAAGGGAAAAGGGCGACGGGGTAGCCGGGGCCTGTCTCTCCCACGCCTCTGTCTCCCACGCCTCTGTCTCCCGCGCCTCTGGCTCTCTCGCGTCCCGGCTGCCGAGGAACGCGCTCTGTGACGCGAGAGATTCCTTCGGCCGCGCGGGGCGGCGGGGCCGCCGTCACCCCCGTCGGCCCGTGGCCCCACCGCGGCCCGTGGCCCCCGTGGCCCGCAGGCTAGTCCGGCTTGAACGAGCGGATCTGGTAGTTGCCCTGGAGGTTGCCGCCGGAGCCGTTCGGCGTGGAGCCCACGCGGTTCTTATAGTTGGTCTGCGTGTAGTACTGCACCCGGTGTCCCGTCTTGTTCCACACCGAGCGGACGTTCTGGCCCCGTTGGATGAACGAGCAGTTGTCGGCGGTGTTCGCCAGCTTCTCCTGGGACCACTGGCATCGGGTGCCGCCCCCGTTCCAGTCGCTGTAGATGCAGAAGTACTTGTCCGCGCAGTTGCCGTAGGCGGGGGCGGCGGGCGTGGCGGGCGCGGGCGACGTGGTCAGGCCGGCGAGCAGGACCGCTGCTCCGGCGGTGGCGACGAGGGTACCGATCTTGCGCATGGACGTTCCCCTTGGTCCTAGGTGCTCGATCCTTCCGTCGTCAGCATCACCCCGCACGGCCATGGCCTGGCAGGGCGCGAAACAGGGGCGCCCGAAGCACTCCATATAGGCTTATGTGCGTATCGGGTCTTCGGCGTCTTCAGCGTCTTCTGCGTCTTCGTCCTCGGCCGCCCGCCGGGGACCGTACGGCGCCCCCGGTACCACCAGCGGCGACCCCGTCACCGGATCCGGGACCACGATCGACTCCAGGCCGAAGACCTCCCGTACCAGCTCCGCCGTCACCACGTCCGCCGGAGGCCCTTCCGCCACCACACGGCCCGCCTTCATCGCCACCAGGTGATCCGCGTAGCGCGCCGCCTGGTTCAGGTCGTGCAGGACGATCACGACCGTACGGCCCTGCTCGTGGTTGAGCCGGCGGACCAGGTCCAGGACCTCCACCTGGTGCGCGATGTCCAGGAAGGTCGTCGGCTCGTCCAGGAGCAGCAGGTCCGTCTCCTGCGCCAGCGCCATCGCGATCCACACGCGCTGGCGCTGACCGCCCGACAGCTCGTCCACCGACCGGTCGGCGAGAGCGGTGACGTCCGTACGGGCCATGGCGTCCCTGACGGCGCGCTCGTCCTCCTCCGACCACTGCTGCCACCACCGCTGGTGCGGCTGCCGGCCCCGCGAGACCAGGTCGGCGACCGTGATCGCCTCGGGGGCCACCGGCGACTGCGGCAGCAGGCCGATCGACCGCGCGATCCGCTTCGTCGGGATCTTCGCCAGCTCCGTACCGTCCAGTAGCACGGACCCGCTCCTGGGCCGCAGCAGCCGGCCCAGCGCGCGCAGCGTCGTCGACTTCCCGCACGCGTTCGGGCCGACTATCACCGTGACCCGCCCGTCCGGGACCGCCAGGTCCAGGTCGGACACGACCGTACGGTCCTCGTACGCCAGGGTCAGCCCCTGGGCCCTGAGCCTGCTCATCCCTTGCCTCCCACGCCCGCGCCCGCGCCCACACCCGCGCCCGTCGCCGCCACCGGTCCCGAGCCCGCGCCGGCGCCCGCGCTCGTACCGACGCCGTCGCTCCTGCCCTTGCCCCTGCCCCTGCCCCTGCCCTTGGCCGAGCCCGTGCCCGCGTCGCCGGGGCGCCCGGTACGGCCGCGCACGATCAGCCAGATCAGATACGGCGCCCCCACCGCCGCCGTCAGCACTCCCACCGGCAGCTCCGTCGGTGCGAGCAGCTTGCGCGCCAACAGGTCCCCCAGCACCACGATCACCGCACCCAGCAGCGCCGAGCACAGCAGCGGGATCTGTGCCGTACGGGTCACGCGCCGCGCGATCTGCGGCGCCAGCAGTGCCACGAAGTCCACCGGGCCCGCCGCCCCGGTCGCCACCGACGCCAGGACCACACCGGCCAGCACCAGACCGAGCCGTACGCGCCCGAGCCGTACGCCCAGCCCGGTCGCCGTGTCGTCGTCCATCGAGACCGTGCGCTGCGCGTACGCCGCCCACAGCACCAAGGGCAGCAGAACGAGCAGGACGAGTCCCAGCGGGCCCGCCTCGTCCCAGCCGCGGCCGTTGAGGGAGCCGGTCATCCAGACCTGCGCCTGCTGCGCGACCAGGTAGTCGCCCTTGGTCAGGAACAGGGTGATGAGGGAACGCAGCGCGATCGCGAAGCCGATGCCGATCAGCACGAAGCGCGTCGCGTGCAGGCCGCCGCGCCAGGCGAACGCGTACACCAGGGCCGCCGCCAGGAGGCCGCCCGCCACGGACACGTACGGCAGGACCGCGTAGGAGGTGACCCCGAACGTCATCGCCCCCACCGTCAGCGCGCCCGCGCCCTGGCTGATGCCGATGACGTCCGGGCTGGCCAGCGGGTTACGGGCGACGGTCTGGATCAGCGCGCCCGCCACACCGAAGGCGAGGCCGACCAGCAGCCCCACCACCATGCGCGGCAACCGGAGCGTGCCGACGACCAGTTCGTCCGGCGACGGCCGCCCGGTCAGCACCTTGAGCACCTCGGCCGGTGCCACGAAGCTCTCGCCCACGCTCAGGTACGCGACGCACACCGCCGCCAGCAGCAGTGCGAACGCGCCCGCCACCACGGCGGCCCGACGGTGCAGCAGGAAGGTGGCCCGGCCGAGCCGTAGCCGCCCGTAACCGGCGGGGCGCAGGCGCGCACCGGCGCCGTCGCGCATCGAGCCGTCCTGCGCTGCGCCGCTCCGCGTCGAGCCGTTCCGCGTCGCGCCGTCCTGCGTCACGCCGTCCCGTACCGCACCATCGCGTATCGCGCCGTCGCGCGTCACCCCGTCCCCCGTCATGCCGTCCCCCGTCACGCCGGTACCGCCTTCCTGCGTACGAGCGTCACCAGGAACGGCACCCCGATCAGCGCCGTCATCACCCCGGCCGGCACCTCGCCCGGCGGGAACACGATCCGGCCCACCACGTCCGACACGAGCAGCATGACCGGCCCGATCAGCGCCGCCATCGGCAGCAGCCAGCGGTGGTCGCTGCCGACGAGCGCCCGTGCCAGGTGCGGGACGGCCAGGCCGACGAAGGCGATCGGGCCGGCCGCCGCGACGCCCACACCCGTCAGCACGGTCGCCCCGAGGCCGCCCAGGATCCGTACGGCCGCGACGTTCTGGCCCAGCCCCCTCGCCATGTCCTCGCCGAGCGCCAGCGCGTCCAGACCCCGTGCCACGGACACCACCAGCACCGTTCCCACCAGCAGGAACGGCCAGACCTGACCGGCCACTTCGGCGTTCCGGCCCGCGAGCGACCCGACCTGCCAGAACCGGTACTCGTCCATCGTCGCCGCGTCCGTCGTCAGCACGGCCGTCGTCACCGAGACCAGCAGCGCGTTGATCGCGGCGCCGCCCAGCGCGAGCGTGACGGGCGTGGCGCCGCCGCGTCCGCGCGAGGCGATCGCGTACACCGCCACCGACGCGATCCCCGCGCCGGCGAACGCGTACCAGACGTAGCCCGTGAGCGTGTGCACCCCGGCGAACGCGATGGCCAGCACGACGCCCACCGACGCGCCCTGGCTGATGCCCAGGATGCCGGGGTCCGCGATGGGGTTGCGGGTGATGCCCTGCAGCGCCGTGCCCGCGAGGGCCAGCGCCGCGCCGACCATCAGCCCGATCAGCGTGCGCGGCAGGCGCAGTTCCCGGATGACCTCGGCGTCGTCGCCGCGCGCGCCGTGCAGCAGGGCGTCCAGAACGGCGGAGGGGGCGACGGCGCGCGCTCCGACGGCGAGACTCAGCAGGACCGCGAGCAGGACGGCCACGACACCACCGACCGTCCAGGCGACACGGCGCGCGACCAGGGCGCCGCGCGGCCCCTTCGTCGCGTTCGGGTTCGGGGCGGCCCGGTCGGAGGCCATGGGGGCGGGCGTCGGGGCGTGGGCTGGCATCGGGACCAATCTCGTACGGCCGGCGAAGGGCCCGGTAACGCTCGGCCAGGCACGGTGGGGCTCGGGTGAGGCACGGTAAGGCTTGGCTAAGTCTACGCACCGGTCGAATCCGGCCAGCGGCCTGGATGCGATGTCATCCGGGCACAATGGCCACCATGTCTTCTTCGGCCCCCTCAAGCCCGGTCTCCCCGGCGCCCCAGACATCCCAGGTGCCCCTGGTACCGCAGATACCCCCGGAATCGCAGGTACCCCTGGCGCCCCAGGCATTCCACGTGGCGAGCGGGTCCCGCCCCGCCCCCACGGTCGGCTTCGACCTCGACATGACCCTGATCGACTCACGGCCCGGCATCCACGCCGCCTACCGGGCACTCTCCGCCGAGACCGGGACGCACATCGACGCCGACCTCGCGGTGACCCGGCTCGGACCGCCGCTGGAAGTGGAGTTGGCGCACTGGTTCCCCGAGGAGCGCATCGCCGCCATGAGCGACCGCTACCGGGAGATCTATCCCACATTCGCCATCGCGCCGACCCTCGCCCTGCCGGGCGCACGGGAGGCGATAGCCGCCGTCCAGGCGCTCGGCGGCCGGGCGGTCGTCGTCACCGCCAAGCACGAGCCGAACGCCAAGCTCCACCTCAGCCACCTCGGCATCGAGCCGGACGCGGTCGTCGGATGGCTGTGGGCGGAGGCGAAGGGCGGCGCGCTGCGCGAGCACGGGGCGACGGTGTACGTGGGTGACCACACCGGCGACGTGCGCGGGGCACGGACGGCCGGGGCGCTCTCGGTCGCGGTGCCGACGGGCCCGTGCGACGCGGAGGAACTGCGGGCGGCCGGAGCCGATGTGGTCCTGCCGGACCTGACGGCGTTCCCGGCCTGGCTCGACGGCTACGTCGCGGTCTGACCAGCGGCCCGGCTCGTGCCCTGTCCCGCCGCCCGACTCGCCTTCGCCCGCCTGCGCTGCGCCCCGACGGACCGCAGCACGCCCGCGCCCGCGACCAGGAAGCCCACCCCCATCAGCATGGAGACGAGGTACGCGACGGTCGGGAACGGCCGCGAGCCGAGGAACAGCGGCGCGACGGTGACCAGAGTGGCCACGGCACCGACGATGAACACGATCGCGCCGATCCGCACCAGCCCGTCACCGGGGCCCGGATCGTCCTTCGTCGCGTCCGCCGTGGCGCGGGGATCAGGAGTATCAGTCACGCCACCAGGGTAGTTCCCTGCCGACAGCAGCGGACAGGAACCGGACGGCGACGTCTTGTCACCACGCCCTGGACCATTAGCCTTGGTGGTGGCGGGTCGGTCGACCCGCTGTAGTGCTATCCAGAGCCGTTTTTGTGCGCGCCAGCGCACCGACGAGTACGAGGGCGAGGACAGACGTGCCTACCGGCAAAGTCAAGTGGTTCAACGGTGAGAAGGGCTTCGGCTTCCTCTCCCGTGACGACGGCGGCGACGTCTTCGTGCACTCGTCGGTCCTCCCTGCCGGAGTCGACGCCCTCAAGCCAGGCCAGCGCGTGGAGTTCGGTGTCGTCGCGGGACAACGCGGTGACCAGGCGCTGTCGGTGACGCTCCTCGACCCGGCCCCGTCGGTCGCGGCGGCCCAGCGCCGCAAGCCCGACGAACTGGCCTCGATCGTCCAGGACCTGACGACGCTGCTGGAGAACGTCACGCCGATGCTGGAGCGCGGGCGCTATCCCGACAAGGCCCAGGGAGCGAAGATCGCCGGCCTGCTCAGGGCGGTGGCGGACCAGCTCGACGTGTAGGCCTGTCGTCCGGCCGGCCGCCCGCCCGTGTTCGTTTCGTACGCACGACTCGTACGCACGACTCGTACGTACGGCAGACACGGGAACACCGACCCGACGCGACCCGACCGACCCGGCACGGCTCGGGCTCGGATCAGACGAAACGCAACGCGTCCTGGCCGAGGGGCGGTACGAGCCCCTCGGCCGCCGCGCGCGTGAGCAGCCCCCGGACCGCCGCGTAACCGTCCTCGCCCAGGTCCGCCGTGAACTCGTTGACGTACAGCCCGATGTGCTGGTCGGCGACCGACGGGTCCATCTCCTGGGAGTGCTCCAGGACGTACGCCCGCGAGGCCTCCGGATCGTCCCAGGCCAGCCGGACCGACGTACGGATCGACTCGGCGAGCCGCCGGAGCGTCGCGTCGCCCAGCGAGCGCTTCGCGATGATCGCTCCCAGCGGGATCGGCAGGCCCGTCGTGGACTCCCAGTGCTCACCGAGGTCGGCGAGGCGGTGCAGGCCGTAGTTCTGGTACGTGAAGCGTGCCTCGTGGATGACCAGTCCGGCGTCCACCTTCCCGTCCCGTACCGCCGGCATGATCTCGTGGAAGGGCATGACGACGACCTCGCCCACCCCGCCCGGCACGACCTCCGCCGCCCACAGCCGGAACAGCAGGTAGGCCGTGGAGCGCTCGCTCGGCACGGCGACGGTCCGGCCGGTGAGGGACGCGCCGGTCGGGGACGCGTCGGCCGGGGACGTGCCGGTGAGGGACGCGCCCGGCTCCTTCGTCAGGACGAGCGGGCCGCAGCCCCGGCCCAGCGCGCCGCCGCAGGGCAGCAGGGCGTACTCGTCGAGGACCCAGGGCAGCACGGCGTACGACACCTTCAGGATGTCCAACTCGCCGCGTTCCGCCATGCCGTTGGTGATGTCGATGTCCGCGAAGGTGACCTCGACGCCGGGGGCGCCGGGCACCCGGCCGTGCGTCCAGGCATCGAAGACGAAGGTGTCGTTCGGGCAAGGAGAGTGCGCGATGCGCAGCGGGTCCGGTGAGGTCGGCGAGGTCATGAAGGCTCCTCGAATACGGGGGTGAGCAGCGTGAACGCGTACCGCAGCGCGTCCAGCGCCCGGCCGATCTGCCAGGACGCGCGGTCCCGGGGGCCGATGGCGTTGGAGACCGCCCGGATCTCGGCGCACGGTACCAAATGGGCGGCGGCGGCCTCGGCCACGCCGAAGCCCTCCATCGCCTCGGCGGCGGCGCGCGGATGGCGCGCGCTCAGTTCGGTCGCGCGGGCGGCCGTGCCGGTCACCGTGGACACGGTGAGGACCGGCGCGTGGACCGCGTGCAGGTGCGGGTCGGCGAGCAGGAGTTTCGCCATCCGGGCCGTCAGCTCCGGGGGCGGACGGTGCACGCCCCGGCCGAAGCCCAGCTCCGCGATGGGCAGGAAACCGTCCGGGGTGTCGGCGCCCAGGTCCGCCGCGACGATCTCGTCCGACAGGACGACCGTCCCGAGCGCGGTGTGCTGTGTGAAGCCGCCGCCGATCCCGGTGGAGAGCACCAGGTGGTACGGCGGGTCGTACGGCGACGTCGCGAGCGCCGTGGCCGTGGCGGCGGCCGCCGCCGCCGGACCGGCCCCGCCGACCAGGACGTCCACGACCGGTATCTGCACGGACGACGGCCGGGGCGTGTACTGGGCGTGCGTGGTCACCTCGTAGCCGCCGGTCAGCTCCCGGACACCGGCGGGCGAGTAGCGGCCGAGGCCCGCGACGACGGCGTTCGCCTCCGCCGCCACCGCCGTCACGACGAGCACGCGCATGGCGTGACCTCCAGGGTGCCCGAGGGCCGGGCGGTCGCCGTCGGCGCCGGTACCGACGCCGGGTTCGGAATCGGAATCGGTGCCGGACGGGGCGGCTCCGGTACCGGACGGGTCGGCTCCGGTGCCGGCGGGGTCGGCTCCGGTCGCGTCAGGAGTTCCGTCCGGAGTTCCGTCAGGAGTCCTTCTTGAACTCGAAGTGCCAGATGCCCGTGAGCTTCTTGCCGCTGGTCTCCACGATGCTGACCTGGGTGGTGTTCGAGGTCTGGCCGGTCTGGCTGGTGAAGAAGGCGCTGGCGGGGATGGTGCGGTACGTCTTCTTGTACGGCTCCTGCTCGGCCTGCTGGCCGTTGATGAAGAGCGTCCAGCCGTTCTCCGCGAGCTCGGGGTCCACTCCGAAGCGGACCTTGTCGTCGATCGCGACGGTGATGGTCTTCTCCGCCTTCTTGTTCAGGCAGGGCTGGATCTCGTTCTCCTTGATCGCCTTGCCGTCGTTGTAGCAGGTGGCCTCGGTGTTGACCGAGTCGCTGTTGACCGTCACGGTCGCGAGCGGCGTCGGCTTTTCACAGGCGGTGAGGACGAGGAGTCCGGCGGACAGCGCGCCGAGAGCGGCACCGGCCCGGCGGCCCTTGGCGGAGAAGAACGCAGCGGTCATGAGCCGAAGGCTATCGGTCGTCCGTGCGCACGGAACGAGGGGGTACGGCGAGCCGTCGGTGGACGGGGGCCCGGCGGGGCCGCGCGAACCGGGCCGGCGCCTTCAGGCCACGCGGGCGTGCGGTGCGCCGCGGCGGGCCGCGCCGAGCAGTCCCCGTACCGACAGCAGGGCCGCGGTCGCGATGATGCCCGCGGCGACGGACATGCCCAGCACGGCGTTCAGCGGCAGCGCGATACCGATCGCGCCGCCCACCACCCAGGACATCTGGAGCAGCGTCTCGGAGCGGGCGAAGGCGGAGGTCCGCACCTCTTCGGGCACGTCCCGTTGGATCATCGCGTCCAGCGACAGCTTCGACAGCGCCTGCGACAGCCCCGCCACGGCGCACAGGACGGCCAGCATCACGCTCCCGAAGAACAGCGCCGCGAGGACCGCCGTACCGAGCGCGATACCGAGCATCGTGGCGATGATCAGCTCGGGGCCGCGCGCCTTGAGCCAGGCGCCGACGGCCGTGCCGAGCGCGTTGCCGGCACCGGCCGCGACTCCGACGATCCCGATGGAGACGACCGCGTTCTGACCGGCGAGCGGGTGCTCGCGGAGGAAGAACGCCAGGAAGAAGATCAGGAATCCGGAGAGGGCGCGGTGCGAGGTGTTCGCCTGGAGGCCGTGCAGCACGGACGGGCCGACGGTGCGCAGGCCGGGGCGCCTCTCACCGCTGCGCCTCTCGCCGGTGCGCTCCTTGTCCCGCGCACGGCCGAAGCGTTTGCCCCGCCCCTCTCGTTCGTTCCGCTCCCGCTCCGGCTCTGTGCCCCACTCCCCGGGCGGGACGAGCCGTGCCTTGCGCTCGCCCTTCGCCGAGTCGACGACGTGCGGCATCGAGAACGCCAGGAACGCGCCGGCGACGAAGATCACACATGCCCCGTACAGCGGCCAGGGCGGCCCGAGCTGGTGCAGCAACGCGCCGACCGGGGCCGCCGCGCCGGTGGCGAGCAGCCCGGAGAGCGTGACGCGGGAGTTCGCCCGTACGAGCGAGAAGCGCGGCGGCAGCAGCCGCGGGACGACCGCGCTGCGGACCACGCCGTACGCCTTCGACGCGACCAGCACGCCGAGCGCGGCCGGGTAGAGCTCCAGTTCGCCGGTCGCCACCGCGCCCGACATCACGAGCGCGAGGAGGGCCCGGATCAGCATCGTCCCGGCCATGGCCGCGCGGCGGCCGTGCGGGAGGCGGTCGAGGAGCGGGCCGACGACGGGGGCGAGAAGGGTGAACGGGGCCATCGTGACGGCGAGGTAGAGCGCCACCCGGCCGCGCGCCTCGTCCGTCGGCACGGAGAAGAAGACCGTGGAGGCGAGCGCGACCGTGATCATGACATCGCCCGCGCCGTTCACGGCGTGCAGCTCGATCAACTTGCCGAGCCCGGTCTCACCCGCCCCGTGCGCGTGGGTGGCTCTGCGGATGCCTCTGCCGGCGGCCGCGAACGGAAAACGCAGGGCACGGCCGACGGCCCGCCCCGTCCCGCGGAGCGGGCCGCCCGAGCCGGACGACCTTACGGCTGCCACCTCGTCATAGTGCCCCAGTGACGGGTGGTGCGAACCGATCCCGGCCGTGACGCGGCCGTCGGGAATCGCGGGAGCCGGCGCCGAGCGGGGTTCCGGTCCGGGTCCGGCCCGGGTTCCGGCAGGGGCGGGGCCCCGGTTTCGGCAGAGGCGGCGCCCGGTTCCGTGCGGGCGTGGCCCCGGTTTCGGCGGGGTCACGGGCTTGTTGCGGTGGCGGCCGAAGTGCGGGAAAGACGGTACGCAGGTGGGCGGGGGACGAGAGACGGGGTAGCGTGCGTAGCGCGCCACCGGCGGTTGTACTCGGCCGCGCGCCTCTTCGTCATCCCGCAGAATGGATAACGGCAGGTGTGCCCGAGGCGTGATCGGGCGTGGACGTCGATGCGGCCCCTAGGTCCGCTCCGCCCACCGCCCGTGCATCGCGCATCGGCCGGCGCACCCGTGAGACGCGTAGAGAGAAGCGAGACCTGTGAGTGCTGCGACGACGCGAAGCCGTACCCCTGACCGCCTGTGCGCCGAGGCGGTAGACCTCGCCAGGTCGGCCGCCGAGGAGGCGGCCGCGCCAGGGGTCGTCGGGGAACACGTCTCGATGATGGCGGAGGGCGACCGGGTCGTCACCCACTTCTTCGAGTGCAAGGAGCCGGGCTACCGGGGCTGGCGCTGGGCGGTGACGGTCGCGCGCGCGTCCCGCGCGAAGATCGTCACCCTCGACGAGACGGTCCTGCTGCCGGGCCCGGACTCGCTGCGCGCGCCCGAGTGGGTGCCGTGGAGCGAGCGCCTGCGGCCGGGCGACATGGGCCCGGGGGACCTGCTGCCGACGGAGGCGGACGACCTCAGGCTGGAGCCGGGCTACACGGGCGCGGACGAGCCGCCGCCGAACGCGGCGCTGCCGGTGCTGGCGGAGACCGTTCCGGAGGCGGAACTGGAGCCGGAGCCGTCGGCCGCGGCCATGGCCGGCCCGGTATCCGAGGCGACGGCCGAGGAGGCGACCGACGGCGCGGCCGGGGAACAGGCGCCCCCCGGCGCCGCGCGCGGGGCGATCGCCTCCGTGGCCGAGGAACTCGGCATGCGCCGGGCGCGGGTGCTGTCGCGGTACGGCCTGCACGTGGCGGCGGACCGCTGGGACGAGTCGTTCGGCTCGAAGACCCCCATGGCCCAGGCGGCCCCGGCGCCCTGCGTCTCCTGCGGCTTCCTGCTCCCGCTGGCGGGCTCGCTCAAGCAGGCGTTCGGCGTCTGCGCGAACGAGTTCTCCCCGGCGGACGGCCGGGTGGTCTCGCTCTCGTACGGCTGCGGCGGCCACTCGGAGGCCGCGGTCATGCCGAAGCCCCTGCGCCCCGCGCCGCCGGTGCTGGACTCGATGGCGGCGGACGAGTTCCCGCTGCGGCCGGCGGCGGACAGCGGATCGGTGTCGTCGGAGGCGGACGAGGAGTCGGAGGAACTGGGCCACTCGTAATATTCGGGGCTCGGTTCGCTTCCGGGGCGCTTGCTGTACCCATCAGCGGCCTCCGGCCGCGGGCCCTGTCGACGGTCGACCGTGCTCGGTTTGCCCGCGCGGCGGAGCCGCACATCGACGCCTTTCGGCAGCCGGGGCAGTCCTCCGGCCCCTCCGAGCGGAAGGCGCGGTCGCAGCTGTCGCAGTTGCGGAGCGGGTGGACGCGTGGCGCGGCGGGGGCCGCGGGGAGGGGCGGCGGTAGCAGCTCGGTGAGCCGGTGGGTCAGGAGCGCCGCGGGATGGCGGATCGGGTCCTGTGGCAGGAGTGAGGTGAGGGTGCGCCGCACGGCTTCGGGCTCGATGTCCCGCTCCAGCCACGCCGATACGGCGGGCGCGAGGCGGGCGACATCGCGGGCGGAGAGCAGCAGGCGCGCGTCGTGGCGGCGGAGCCCCGCGAGGAGTTCGGTGGCGGCGCGGTGGCGTGCGGGCTCGGGGCGGTCGGGTTCGGGCAGGGGCGGCGGCAGGGGTGCTGGCCGGGGCGACGGTGTCTGCTCGGGTACGGCGGGTGGTACGGGGCGCTCGGCCGCATGTGCCGGTCGCAGGGACGGAGGCGGCGTCGGGGTGCCCGACGGCCTGGCCGGGGGCTTGCCCCTCCGCTCGGGAACGAGGCCGGGCGGGGCGTCGTACGCCACGGTGCGCGTCACCCAGTGGCCGCTCGCCGTACGTACCCGCTCGCGGTCGAGATAGCCGTGGCGCTCCAACTCCCGTAATGCGGCGGCGATCCGGATCTCGCCTTCGGCGAACCGCTCGGCGAGGGCCTTGATCCCGATCTTCGCGCCATCGGGCAGCGACTGGATGTGAACGCCGAGACCGATCGCGGTGAGGGACAGCTCGCGGTGCTGGGTGAGGTGGTTGCCGACGACGGTGAACCGCTCGACGTGCCGGTGTCGGACGTGTGTCACGCCTGTCGCGGGAACGGGCGAACCAGGCGCGGGAACGCCGGATTGTGAGCGCGTGGGCGCGTTAAGCTGCTGCACAGCCATGGGGAAGCCTCTTGCTCTTCCTTGGTGGTCAGGCCCTCGATCGGGATCTTCACTCCCGGCCGGGGGCCGTCTGCGTTTGCGGGGTCGTGGGTGGTGTCGCTCGACCGTAACCGTAACCTCACGAAGTGCCCCGCCTTGACCGGATGTTGCCATCTTCACCCGTGCGAGTGAGGGGCAGGGGGGAGGGTTGGGGAGGGTGGTTTCCCAGGGTCCTCAAGGCATTTCAGGCTGCGCGGCAGTAGGTCTCGGACCACCGGGTCGTGGAATCCCCCGACCCGGGCCGGCGTGGCAAGGGCTTGTTGCCAAAGCGCTGCCAAGCCTCTTGCCCGGATTCAGGCGCCTTCCGCAACGCACGACGCAAAAGGCCGCCCGGACGCGGCCGGGACGCCACGGGCACCATGGGAGGCCCGTACGAACTACGCGTCTCCGGCCGACGTGGCAAGGGGCTCCCGCGCTCCGGAGTACGGTGAAGTACCGGCCTCCTGGCGGAGGATGACGCGGAGGATTGACCATGAGCGAGGCATTTGAATCGGGCATGGGTGACCGCGTCGCGGAGCTGAGACTGCGACGGGGCATGACGCAGGAGCAGTTGGCCGAGCGCGCCGGGCTCTCCGTCGATGTGGTGCGCAAGTTGGAACAGGGGCGGCGTAAGACGGCCCGGTTGTCCAGCATCAACGCCTTGGCTGCCGCATTGGACACCGAACCCAGTCATCTCGTGGGGCAGCCCAGTACCTTCGAGGCGGACGATGCGGCGAACGAGGGCCTGCCGTCCGTGCTCGCACTGCGGCAAGCCGTGTCTCCGGTGACCGACCTGCTCGACGGCGAAGCCGATCCCGAGGAACCACCGAGCATCGAAGATCTGCGCGCCGCCCTCCGGTCGACCGAGACCGTCCGCCGCGAAGGCCGCATCGGCGAGATCGGTGTGCTGCTCCCTTCGCTCATCCGGGACGCGCGGGTTGCGGCCCACGCGTACACGGGCAGTGCGGGGGCGGCGGCCAACTCCGTGCTCGCCGTGGCATACCAAGTGGCGGCGACGACGTTGACCGCGCTGGGCAAGGAAGACGCGGCATTCACAGCGATGGAGCGTTCACTCGTCGCGATTCGGCGGTGTGACGAGCCGGATCTGGAGACGCTGGCCGCGTCGACCCTCGCGTGGGTGCTCACCAAACAGGGGCGGTTGGCGGATGCCGAGCACGTGGCTCTTGCCCGGGCGGAGCGGATCGAGCCGGGGTTCCGCTCGGAGCCTAAGGCGCTCGCGCTGTGGGGCGTTCTGCTGCTGCGGGCGGCGACGGCCGCTGTGCGGCAGGAGAAGCACGACACTGTGACGGAGTTGCTGCGGCTGGCGACGGGGGCTGCCGAAAGCATGGGCGAGGACCGCCTCGTCCACGCAACGCCGTTCGGTCCGACGAACGCGGGCGTCGCCCGGGTCAATTTCCTGGTGGAGATGGAGAAGAGTGACGAGGCCGTCCGCGCGGCCCGCACCATTCCCGGACTTGGTTCGCTGCCACCCACCTGGCGAGCCCGTTTCCACGTGGACCGGGCCCTGGCCTACAGCGACCTCGGCAAGGACCGCCCGGCCGTGAACGCGCTGCTGCTCGCGGAGGCCGACGCGCCGGAGTGGATGCGGTACCACTCCACGTCGCGCCGGCTGGTCGAGGAGCTACGCGGACGCGCGCCTCGTCGCGACGCGGCGGTTCTGGGACTGGCCGACCGACTTGGTCTGATCAGGTAGGACGTGACGTCCTAGGTGATCCGTGAGCGGGGACCGCCTGGCGCTGGTCCGCAATCAGGCGACTCCATAACGTAACTTTCATGTCGCAGTACGTATCTGCTTTCATGAAGTCACTGCCACGCCTTTTGCGTGGGGGCACGCGTTCTCGGCCCACCCTCGCGTACGAAAACCCTGGATGTCGGCCTCCGGAGGGGCCTCCGCCTCAGCTCATGCTGATGGGCGCCCCGGAGTCCGTCCGGGCCGCTCGCGCCTACGCGCGTGAGTTCGTCGCGTACCACTTGCCGGACCTGGGCACGGATCGGGCGGACACCGTCGAACTTGTCGTGTCGGAGCTGGTCACCAACGCCGTTCGGTATGGGGCCGAGCCCGGTGACTCCGTACTTGTCGGGCTGAGTGGCACGGCCGCCCGCGTCCGTGTCGAGGTGCAGGACCCCGTGCGGCGGCGGCCGTCGCTCAAGCGCGTGTCGCGAGAACGGGAGCGGGGGCGTGGGCTGTTCATCGTCGACGCGCTGGCGGAGCGCTGGGGTGTGGTCGACCGGCCGTTCGGCAAAACCGTGTGGGCAGAGGTGGCGCGGTGACCGAGTGGCCTGCCGCGCGTGTGCGCGTCGTGGCCCTCGGGTCGGGCGCCGTCGGGTCGGGCGCCCTCGGGTCGGGCGCCGTCGGGACGTACGTACGACCATCCGTTGCGACGGGCCCGTACGACCAACTCGTCGCACGGGTGACCGGCACCCTCGGCTCACGTCACGCGGAGAGGTTCCGGTGGGCTCGGGCGTGCAGGGCGATGCCGGCCGACACGGAGACGTTGAGCGACTCGGCCATGGGGTTCATGGGGATCGACACCAGTTCGGTCGAGATGCCGGAGAACTCGTCCGAGGCGCCGGTCTTCTCGCTGCCGAACATGAGGACGAGCCGTTCGTCGATGCCGACGAGGTCGCCGATGGTGAGCGACCCGTCGATGTCGAAGGACACGAGCCGCATGTCGCCGCTCCCGAAGTGGCTGACCGCCTCGGCCCGCGACGCGAGGACGATCGGGAGGGAGAACACGTAGCCCCGGCTCGCCCTGACCAGGCGGCGGTCCGCGATGCTGACGAGATCGCTGTCCACGAGCACGATGCCCGCCGCCCCGAGAGCGAACGAGGTCCGCACGATGGCACCGATGTTGCCGACGATCTTCACGCCGTCGAGGAGAATGACGTCACCGGACCTGGCCGCCAGGTCCGCGAAACGGGACGGCTTCGGGACGCGGGCGATACCGAAGGCCTTGGGCTTCTTCTCCGTCTTGAAGATCTGGTTCGCGACGGAGGAGGCGATCAGACGGACCGGAAAACCTCGTTCCGCGCAGGCGGCGAGCAGTTCGCCCGGCAGGGGAGCCGTCTCCAGTCCGTAGACCTCGATGAACTCCACTCCGGCACTGATGCTGTGCAGAAGAGGCTCTGCGTCCTCGATCAGTGCCGTCCGGACGACGGACCTCGAATGCTTCGTGACATCGATGATTCGCTGTACGGCGGGATCGGAGCGCTCGGTGATGACGTCAGGGCTGGCCACGCCGGAGATGCTACGCGCACCCCGTCCCCCACCGGACGGCGCATCGCGGTACCTTCGGGCCGCACGTGCCGAGCGCGTACGAGCAGGGTGCGTACGAGCGGGGCACGTGCAAGAGCAGAGCGGGTACGCGGCAGAGCGGGTACGCGCGGAGCAGGTTCCCGACAGGGCCGGTCACCACCGGGCGGACAGAGCGGAGTCACAGCGTGAGCGTCAGGACGACCGAAGGGGCCGACCCGTTCGGGACGGCTCGGCTGCGGCGAGGGGTGCTGGATGCGTGGGGGGCCGCGCCCGCGCGGTTCCGGGAGGACGCCAACGCCGAGGAGGACCTCGCGCTCGGCGGGTACCGGGACCGGCTCGTGGTCGAGCTCGCCCAGAACGCCGCCGACGCCGCCGCCCGCGCCAAGGTGCCCGGGCGGCTCCGGCTGACGCTCGGGCCCGGCGCGCCCGGCAGCCCCGCCGTGCTCGTGGCCGCCAACACCGGCGCGCCCCTCGACGCCGCCGGGGTCGAGTCCCTGAGCACGCTCCGCGCGTCGGCCAAGCGCGAGGGCGACGAGAGCGCCGTCGGCCGGTTCGGCGTCGGGTTCGCCGCCGTCCTCGCCGTCAGTGACGAGCCCGCGGTCGTCGGCCGGCACGGCGGTGTCCGCTGGTCCCTCACCGAGGCCCGCGAAATGACCCGGCAGGCCGCCGGGACCAGCCCCGGGCTCGAGGACGAACTGCGCCGCCGCGACGGGCACGTGCCCCTGCTGCGGCTGCCGCTGCCCGCCGAGGGCTCCGCGCCCGAGGGGTACGACACCGTCGTCATCCTGCCGCTGCGCGACGGCACGGCGACGGACCTGGTCGAGCGGCTGCTCGCGGGCATCGACGACGCCCTGCTGCTCGCCCTCCCCGGCCTGGAAGAGGTCGTGGTCGAGACTGCGGACACCGTCCGCACCCTGCGCCGCGCCGAGGACGGCCCGTACGTCCGTATCGAGGACAGCGCGGCGGACGCGCCCCGCCGCTGGCGGGTCGCCCGTCGCCACGGCACCACCGACCCCGCGCTCCTGAAGGACCGCCCCGTCGAGGAACGCCTCCGCCCCCACTGGGCCGTCACCTGGGCCGTCCCCGTGGACGCCGACGGCGCGCCCGCGCGCCCGCGCACCGCGCCCGTCGTCCACGCGCCCACCCCCACCGACGAGCCCCTCGGCGTGCCCGCCCTGCTGATCGCGTCGCTGCCGCTGGACACCACCCGGCGCCATCCCGCGCCCGGGCCGCTGACCGACTTCCTCCTCGGGCAGGCGGCCGAGGCGTACGCCGGACTCCTCGGCGCCTGGGAGCCCGTCTCCACCGCCACCATCGACCTGGTGCCGGGACCGCTCGGCAAGGGCGAGCTGGACGGCCGGCTGCGGGCGGCGGTGCTGGAGCGGCTGCCCCGGGTGGCGTTCCTCGCGCCCGCCGTGCCCACCGAGGAACTGACCGCGCTGCGCCCCTTCGAGGCCGAGGTGGTGGAGGGCGCGGGCGCCGACACCGTACGCGTCCTCGCGGAGGTGCTGCCCACGCTGCTGCCCGCCGGGTTCGAGCGCCGGGCCGAGCTGCGCACGCTCGGCGTCGGCCGGCTGCCGCTCGGCGAGGCGATCGAGCGGATCGCGGGCATCGAACGTCCGCCCGCCTGGTGGCGGCGGCTGTACGAGTCCCTCGCCGGCGTCGACCCCGACCGGCTGTCCGGGCTGCCGGTGCCGCTGGCCAGTGGCCGTACGACCATCGGACCGCGCCAGGTCCTGCTGCCCCTGCCGGACTCCGGGTCGTCCGCCGACCTCGCCCGGCTCGGCCTCAAGGTCGCCCATCCCGAGGCCGCGCACCCGCTGCTGGAGAAGCTGGGCGCGCTGCCCGCCACGCCCCGCGCCGTCCTGACCACTCCGCAGGTGCGGGCCGCGGTCGCCGCCTCGCTGGACGCGGACGAGAGGTGGGACGAGGGCGGCGGGTACGGCGAGGACGCGTCCGCGCTCGACCCGGAGGAACTGGCCGAGACGGTTCTCGCGCTGGTACGGGACGCGGGCCTGGAGCCGGGCGACGAGCCGTGGCTGGGCGCGCTCGCGCTGACCGACGAGGACGGCGAGCAGGCCCCGGCCGGTGAACTCCTGCTGCCGGGCAGCGCGTTCGCCTCCGTCGTGCGCGAGGGTGAACTGGCGTACTGCGACGCCGAGCTGGCCGACCGCTGGGGCGAACAGCCGCTGGCCGCGTGCGGCGTGCTGGCGGACTTCACGCTCGTACGCGCCACCGACGTCGTCCTGGACCCCGACGAACTGGAGCCGCGCGACGGCGATTACGCCGAACCCGACGACGTCGGGCTGCTGGACGCGGTCGACGTCTGGTGCGAGGACGTGCTGGACAGGGTGGACGAGAGCCCCGTGCCGCCGGTCGCCACCGAGATCGTGGCCGTACGGGACCTGGACCTCGTGGACGACGACGCCTGGCCCCGCGCGCTGGCGCTGCTCGCGCGCCCGCCGCTGCGGGACGCGCTGACCCAGCCCGTGCGGATCCTGCTCCCCGACGGCACGACGCGGACCGTACGCCCGTACACGGCCTGGTGGCTGCGCGACCATCCGGTGCTCGACGGCCGGCGCCCGGCCGGACTGCGCGCTGAGGGCGGCGACCCGCTGCTGGCCGGGCTGTACGACTCCGTGGACGCGACCGGCTTCGACGACGCGCAGGTGCTGCGGGCGCTGGGCGTACGGACCTCGGTCGCGGCGCTGCTGGACGAGCCGGGCGGCGCGGCGGAGCTGCTGGGCCGGCTCGCCGACCCGGACCGGACCGTGACCGAACGGCAGTTGCACGGGCTGTACACGGCGCTCGCCGATCTCGACCCCGAACAGGTCACCCTGCCCGACGAACTGCGCGCGGTGGTCGACGGCGGGGTACGGGTGGTGGACGCCGGCGAGGCGCTGATCGCGGACGCCCCGGACCTGCTGCCGCTGGCGGGCGGGCTGCCGCTGCTGCCCGTGTCGCCCTCGCGCGTGGCCGAGTTGGCGGAACTGCTCCAGGTGCGGCGGCTGAGCGACGCGGTCCCCGCGGAGGTCACCTCGGACGGCGAGGAGCACACGGTCCCGGCCGCGGTCCACGCCCTGCTGGGCCCCGGCACGCCCGCCACGTACGTCGAGCACGAGGAACTGCTGGCGGGCGGTGTCGAGCTGGACTGGCGCCGCACCCCGGACGGCGTGCTGCACGCGGCGACACTGGAGGGCGTGGCGGCGGGCCTGGCATGGGCGGCGGGGCAGTGGCCCCGGCGCTTCGAGGTGGCGGCGCTGCTGGAGGACCCGTCGCGGACGGAGGAACTGGCGCGGAACCGCTGGTTCGACTGACGCGTGGCGATGCGTGGTTCGACGGGCGGCCGGCCGCGGGTGGTTACCGGGTGACGGCGTCGCGCGGTGCCGTCCGGCCGCGGCCCCGTTCGGGTGATGTGCGGACGTGGCGTCGCTTCTGACGTCACATCCGGCGATCTTCGCAACAACTTCAAAAATGTGTACAACCATTCACGCGCCCCCCGGGTCTGGTCTGTCGAGTCAGCTGACTCGCAGACCAGACGGGTCCCGCCGCGCCCGCACACGCGGCTGCCGCACCGCGGGACCCCTTCTCCACTTGGGGAACACATGCGTATTCGCGCCACTGTCGCCGCTGTCTCCGGCGCCCTGGCCCTGTCCGCTCTCGTCGGGCCGGCCGCGCAGGCGGCCGACTCCCACCGGGACCGCCCGGCCGACGCGCCGCAGTTCGGCTTCTCGGCCCAGGACCGGCCCGCCGCCCCGAAGGCGCGGGCGGAGGGGATCGCCGCCGCCAGGGCGAACACGGCCCCGACGATCAGCAAGGCCGTGGTGAACGGCGGCAAGCCCATCGTCATGGGCACCAAGGCCACCAAGAAGGTGACGATCTCGATCACCGCGTCCGACGACTCGGGCATCGCGGACGCCGCCACGATCCTGTGGATCGGCTCCAGCCTCGAGAACCCGGACGACAACACGTTCTGGTTCGA
Organism: Streptomyces sp. NRRL F-5135; assembly: GCF_000719775.1. Classification (GTDB taxonomy): domain Bacteria; phylum Actinomycetota; class Actinomycetes; order Streptomycetales; family Streptomycetaceae; genus Streptomyces; species Streptomyces hebeiensis. The sequence continues at coordinate 108,955 of NZ_JOHR01000012.1, forward strand.
CCAGAACGAGGACACCGCCACGTGCAAGGCGGCCAGTGCCACCACCTCCACCTGCACGCTGACCGTCACGGTCGACCCGGCCTGGCTGCTCAACAGCGACGCCACGTACTGGAAGGTCGGCGCCCTGGCCATCGCCAAGGACGGGGACTTCGTCCAGAAGGACGCGTACACCAAGATCCGTATGCAGCGGCTGTCCAAGCTGGACGTCAACGCCTCCCCGGAGCCGGTGAAGAAGAACGGCACCCTCACGGTCACCGGCAAGCTCTCCCGCGCCAACTGGGAGACGGGCACGTACAAGGGCTACGCGGGGCAGTCGGTGAAGCTCCAGTTCCGCAAGAAGAACAGCACCACGTACACCACCGTCAAGACGGTCAAGGGCTCCAGCACCGGCACCCTCAAGACGACCGTCAAGGCGTCGGTGGACGGCTACTGGCGCTGGAGCTTCGCCGGGACGGCCTCCACCCCGGCGGTCAACGCCACGGGTGACTTCGTCGACGTGAAGTGACCCGCCCGTCATGATTTTCGCGGTCCTGCGAGAGGGCCGCCGGCCTCCGGGCCCGGCATGACCTTCGCCCCCTGCCGAACGGATGACCTGGGGGTGGTGTCACCGGGCCCGGAAGGTTCCCGGAGGCCGACGAGGCCGCACCCGCTACGGCATCAGGCAGCGTGTGCCGCTCCGCCCGGGACCCGGAGCTCCGGCTCCGCCCGCAGCGCGGCGACGTCCGCCCCGCTCTCGGTCAGCACGCGCTCGATCTCCGCCGCGGTCTCCGCGTTCGTCCCGGTCTTGTCCAGCAGCGCGGCCAGCAGGTGGGTCGTGCCGACCGTGGGCGCGTTCTGGGCGGCGGCGGTGAACTGTGTGACGTGCAGGAGCCGGCGTTCGAAGTCGGCGGGGCCGTCGACCTCCGGGGGCTCCTCCGCCGCGACTCCGGTGGTGGGAAGCAGCACGCGGGCGACGGCATCCTGCCGCACACCGTGTCGGCGCAGGAGTTCCGCCCCCTGGTTCGCTCCCGTCAGTTTTTCGGGCAGCTCACGCCCCGCGACGGTCAACGACCGGTCCAGCGCCAGGATCCCCAGCAGCACATCGACGGGCTCCGTCTCCGGCGCCCCGCGCCGCACGGCCCCTCGTGACGCCTCCCCGCGCACCGCGCTCACGACCGCGGAGCCGAACCCGGCGCCGCCCCCGAATATCCAGGCGCTGAACTTCCGGGCCAGCGGATTACCGCTCTTCCCGAACGTCCCCGCCTTGCGCAGCACGAACACCGTGCCGGACTCCGGCGCTTCGTCGCTCCCCCGCAACGCGTCGAGCGCGGCCGAGGCAGCCGAGGCATCCAGCTTCTCCAGCACCATGGCCTCACGGGCACGCGTATCGGGCAGCTCGACCAGGGCGCGCGCCAGATGACGGACGCGCACCGCGATGGTGCCCTCCTCCCGTGCGGCCTCCAGCGCCTTGCGCAGACAGGTCCGCAACGCGCCGGTCATCGGCGGGAGTTCGAGGCTCTCCAGCGCCGCCGCGTCCTCCTTCTTCCGGTTCTTCCAGCGCAGCCTCTTGGCCTCCTCGTGCCGGACCTCCCGCCAGAAGGCGTCGATCTCTCGCTCGTCGTCCGGGCTTCCCGCCGTGCCGTCACCCGCGTCGTCACTGACCCACACGGATGTCCCGCGGCACCCGATCGAACCGCCCAGCGAGCCGGAGGCCCTCATTCCGGGTGCGATCGCGGAACCCGCGTCCCATTCACCCGACACGAGCGCGTACAGCACGCTTTCCGTACCGACGTCCTCGCGTTCCTGATGGGCCACCGCGCGCATCGCCTCCACCAACAGCTTGGCGACGTCCTTCTCGAACTCGGTGGTAAAGCCCGCGTCGCGGTCGGACGTTCGCTGATCCATCGGGTTGCCTTCCCCTCCGTGGTGTTGCCTGCCGAGAAGGACGCTAGCTCGCGTTCTCCTGCTCCGCGTCGGCTGATCGGACATGCTTCCGGTCCGATCGGCCGGGTTCTTCCGTCCGGGCGGGCAGCTTCATGTCGACGACGAAGCTGATCTCGACGACCTGGCCGGGGAAGGTCAGCTCGGTGACGCCGACGACCGTGGCGGCCGGGCGGTGGTCGCCGAAGTAGGCCAGGTTGCCCTTCGCCGTCGCCGCGGCGTTCCGCGGCAGGTTCACCACGTACAGGGTCTGCGAGACGACCTGGTTCCGGGTGGCGCCGTAGTGGTCCAGGATCTTGTCCGTGTTGGCGTGGGTCCGCTCCAGCTGGGCGGCGAAGTCGCCCGCGTGACGGAACTCGCCCGCCTCGTCGAGCGAGAGCTGTCCGGAGACGTGGATCAGATCGCCGGACCTGATCGCCTGCGCATAGCCGAAGTCGCTCTCGGCCTGCACGTCGTAGTGGAAGGCATCGATGGTGGTCACGGTGCTCGCCCTTCTGTGTCGCTCTCGTGCTCTCTTGTGGTTACTCGGAAACTGTAGGAGAGTGACAGTTGACCTGGAAGAACGCACTTTTCGGTGACTGAGGAACCTCATGGTGACCAAACAACTGCTCAAGGGCCTCCCCGAGGACGCGGACCTGAGGCGCGCGGACTCCCTGGCGCGGGAGATCTTCTCGGACGTCGCCAACAAGTGGGCGTTCCTGATCATCGAGGCGCTCGGGGAGCGCACCCTGCGCTTCAGCGAGCTGCGGAACGAGGTCGAGGGCATCAGCCACAAGATGCTCACCCAGAACCTGCGCATGCTGGAGCACAACGGCCTGGTCGACCGGAAGGTGCACCCCACCGTGCCGCCGCGGGTCGAGTACACCCTCACCGAGCCGGGCCGGGGCCTGCGCGCCACGGTCGACGCCATGTGCGGCTGGACCCACCAGTACCTCGGTCACATCGAGGAAGCGCGCCGCCGCTCCGGCACCTGACGGCCGCTCCGGCACCTGACGGCCGCGCCGTCCGTCCGCCTCTCCGGCTGCCCATCGGTCCGCCTCTCCGGCCGCTCGTCCGCCTGACTGCCTACGCCGGCGCCTTCCGCCCCACCCACCGCCAGACGTACTCCAGCCCCGCCGAGGCCACCACCGCGATCGCCACCGCCGCCCAGGGCATCGTCGTCCCGACCAGCTTGAGCGCGAAGAAGTGCTGGAGCGCCGGCACACCCAGCACCACCAGGAACGCCACGCCCATCGCGGCCACCAGCCCGACCCGCCACCAGGTGTACGGCCGGGCCACGATCGCCAGGACCCACATCGAGACCAGGAACAGGGTGAGCGTCGCCACGCTGGTCTCCGCGTTCAGGGCATCAGGACCGCTGTAGTGGGAGCGCGCCAGCAGGTAGGTGACGAAGGTCGCGACGCCCGCGATGATCCCCGCGGGCACCGCGTAACGCATCACCCGGCGCACGAAATGCGGCTGCGCGCGTTCCTTGTTCGGGGCCAGCGCCAGGAAGAACGCGGGGATGCCGATCGTCAGCGTCGACAGCAGGGTCAGGTGCCGGGGCAGGAACGGGTACTCCACCTGGAAGCACGCCACCAGGATCGCCAGCAGGACCGAGTAGACGGTCTTCGTCAGGAACAGCGTCGCCACGCGCGTGATGTTGCCGATCACCCGGCGGCCCTCCGCCACCACCGAGGGCAGCGTCGCGAAGCTGTTGTTCAGCAGCACGATCTGCGCCACCGCCCGGGTCGCCTCCGAACCCGAGCCCATCGCCACCCCGATGTCCGCGTCCTTGAGCGCCAGGACGTCATTGACCCCGTCCCCGGTCATGGCGACCGTGTGCCCGCGTGACTGCAGTACGCCGACCATGTCGCGCTTCTGCCGTGGCGTGACCCGGCCGAAGACCGTGCCCGCCTCGATGGCCTCGCCCAGCTCCTCCCGCCCGGCGGGCAGGCGCCGGGCGTCGACCGTGCGCTCGGCGCCGGGGAGGCCGAGCTTGGCGGAGACCGCGCCCACCGAGACCGGGTTGTCGCCGGAGATGACCTTGGCGGCGACCTGCTGCCGGTCGAAGTACGCGAGGGTGTCGGAGGCATCGGGGCGCAGCCGCTGCTCCAGGACGACCAGCGCCGTCGGCCGCGCCCCCGCCGCCACCTCGGGCGCGGCCAGGTCCCTTGCCGCCACCCCGGCCGCCGCCGGGTCCCCGGGTGCGGTCGCGAGCAGCAGGACGCGCAGGCCCTGGGCGTTCAGCTCGTCCAGTTCCCGCAGGACCGGATCGCCGTCCGGCAGCAGTACGTCCGGCGCGCCCAGCAGCCAGCGCGTGGGCGGCGCGCCCTCGGCCTCCTCGAAGGCCGCGCCGCTGTACTTCCGCGCGGAGGAGAAGGGCAGCGTGGCCGCCACCGGCCAGCGCGCGCGGTCGTCTCCGTACGCGTCGAGGACGGCCTGGAGGCTGGCGTTGGGACGCGGGTCCGACGCCCCGATCGCGCCGAGGACCCCGCGTACGTACGTCTCGTCCGCGCCGCCCAGCGGGCGCAGCTCCCGGACGTCCATGCCGGCCTCGGTGAGCGTGCCCGTCTTGTCGAGACAGACGACGTCGACGCGCGCGAGCCCTTCGATGGCGGGCAGCTCCTGCACGAGGCACTGCTTGCCGCCGAGCCGGATGACGCCGATGGCGAACGCCACGGACGTCAGCAGCACCAGCCCCTCGGGGACCATCGGGACGATGCCGCCGATGGTCCTGGCGATCGAACTCTTGACGTCGGTCTGTTTGACGACGAGCTGGCTGATGATGAGCCCGAGCGCCGTCGGGACCATCATCCAGGTCACGTACTTGAGGATCGTGCTGATGCCGCCCCGCAGCTCGGAGCCCACCAGCGTGAAGCGCGACGCCTCCTCGGCGAGCTGCGCGGCGTACGCGTCGCGCCCGACCTTCGTGGCCCGGAACGAGCCGCTGCCCACGACCACGAAACTGCCCGACATCACCAGATCGCCCGGCCGCTTGACCACCGGGTCCGCCTCGCCGGTCAGCAGCGACTCGTCCACCTCGATGCCGTCGGCCTCCACCAGTTCGCCGTCGACCACCACCTTGTCGCCGGGGCCCAGCTCGATGAGGTCCCCCAGGACGATGCCGGAGGTGGGGACCGCGGTGGCGGCACCGTCCCGCCGCACGACCGGTCTCGCCTCGCCGATCACCGCGAGGGAGTCGAGCGTTTTCTTGGCGCGCAGCTCCTGGACGATGCCGATCCCGGTGTTCGCGATGATGACGAAGCCGAAGAGGGTGTCCTGGAAGGGCGCGACGAAGAACGTGATCACCCAGAGCACACCGATGATCGCGTTGAAGCGGGTGAAGACGTTGGCGCGGGCGATCTCACGGGCCGACCGGCTGCTGCGTACGGGAACGTCGTTGACCTCCCCGCGCGCGACCCGCTCGGCCACCTCGGCGGCGGTCAGCCCGGCGGGCCGGCCGGCGGGCGGCGGGAGTTCGACCGGGTGTACGGGGTCGAGTTCGGCGCCGGCGTCGATGAGGGGGCCGCGACGGGCCGGTCCCGACGGCCCGGGCGGGGGGACGGGTCCGGCGGGATCGGTGGCGTCGGCGGGATCGGTGGCGTCGGCGGGATCGGTGGCGTCGGCGGGGCCGGTGGTGTCGCCGGGTCCGCCGTGCGAGCCACGGCCGTGCGGCCCCGAACCGTACGGCTCGGGGCCGTCACCGTCGGTCTTCGCCCGCTGCGTCATGGTTTCGACGGTACGGCCGGGGCCGGGGGTTCACCCGCCGAGCGGCCCGAAGATCAGACCTGGGTACGAGCGGATACGGGAAGGATCGTCCTGTGGCACTACGCGGGTCGGGGACGGCGGCGGCGCCGCGCGGTCGCGGACGGCGGTGGCGCTACGCGGGTCGGGGACGACGGCGGCGCCGCGCGGTCTTGGACGGCGGTTCAGCTCTTCGCCGCGTCGTCGCTGTTGGCGCCGTTGACGGACTCCTCGGCGTGGCGGCCCGCCTCCGCCTTCTCCGCCGCGGCCGCCGACGCCCGCTTGATCGCCGCGTCCCGGCCCCGTACGTACCAGAGGCCGATGAGCCCGAGCCCGCCACCGGCCAGGCAGGTCCAGATCCACCAGGCGTGACCGTGCTCGCTGTACCAGCCGTAGAACGGCAGCTGTACCAGGAAGAGCACGAACCAGATGATCGTGCCGCCCGTGACGGTGCCGACGACCGGACCTTCCAGAGGCTCGGGCGCCTCGTGCCGCGGGGGTGACATCAGTGAACCGGTCATGGCAGCAGTCTATGTGGGGGTCGGTACGCGCCGGAGGACGGTGGGCAGGCCGGTCGCCGCAAGGGTCTACGCGCGGAGATAGCGATCTTTGTCCTATGTGTTCATACTGAAACGGTTTCTTGTTGACCGGTTTTGTTCGTCTGAACATCCAATGGACATCGGATGGACCGGATGGACCCGGGACGGACTCGGATGGGCATCGAAGTCTGATCGAGTCTTGCAGTCGCCCGGCAGGTGACAGCACAGTCGTGACAGCGCGGTCATGACGGCGCGGTCATGACAGCCGGGTCACGACCGCGCGCGGTCACGCGTCGCGCAGCGCATCACAAGACGACACCCGCCCCCCGCCGGCATCCCCATGTCCGCCGCATCACGACTGAGGTCCCGCATGCCACCCTCGGCCACCGCTCCGGTCGGTTCCGACGCCCCGCAGCCGACTCCCGGGCAGCCGTACGGCGCCCTGGACCGCTTCTTCAAGATCTCGGAGCGAGGCTCCACGTTCGCCCGTGAAGTGCGCGGCGGATTCGCCACCTTCTTTGCGATGGCGTACATCATCGTGCTGAATCCGATCATCCTCGGAAGCGCGAAGGATATGTACGGTCACCAGCTCGACAACGGTCAACTGGTCACCGCGACCGTGCTCACCGCCGCCTTCTCCACGCTGCTGATGGGCGTCATCGGCAATGTGCCGATCGCCCTGGCCGCCGGGCTCGGGGTGAACACGATCGTGGCCCTCCAGCTGGCTCCCCGCATGAGCTGGCCGGACGCCATGGGCATGGTCTTCCTGGCCGGGATCGTGGTGATGCTGCTGGTGGCGACCGGGCTGCGCGAGCGCGTGATGAGTGCCGTGCCGGGCGGGCTGCGCAAGGGCATCGCGATCGGTATCGGCCTCTTCATCATGCTGATCGGCCTCGTCGACTCCGGGTTCGTCTCCCGCATCCCCGATGCCGCGCAGACCACCGTGCCGCTCCAGCTCGGTCTGGGCGGTCATCTGAACGGCTGGCCGATCCTCGTGTTCGTCCTCGGCTCGCTGCTCACCCTCGCGCTGATCGTCCGCAAGGTGCCGGGCGCGATCCTGATCTCGATCGTCGCGATGACGATCGTGGCGATGGTCATCGACGCGGTCGCGAAGGTGCCGAGCTGGGGCCTGACCACACCGAAGTGGCCGGGCAACCCGGTCTCCGCCCCCGACTTCGGGCTGTTCCTCCACCTGAGCCCCTTCGGCGGGTTCGAGAAGGTCGGTGTCCTGACGGGGGTCCTCTTCGTCTTCACCGTGCTGCTGTCGTGCTTCTTCGACGCGATGGGCACGATCCTCGGCGTCGGCGACGAGGCCAAGCTGATGGACGAGCGGGGGAACCTCCCGGGGATCAACAGGGTCCTGTTCGTCGACGGCATAGCGGTCGCGGCGGGCGGCGCGGGGTCGGCCTCGGCCAACACCTGCTTCGTGGAGTCCACGGCCGGCGTCGGCGAGGGCGCCAGGACGGGCCTGGCGTCCGTGGTGACGGGCGCGCTGTTCTCGCTGGCGCTGTTCCTCACGCCGCTGGCGACGATGGTCCCGTCCCAGGCGGCCACCCCGGCGCTGCTGGCGGTCGGCTTCCTGATCCTGGCCGGTTCCGTACGGGAGATCGACTGGAGTGACTTCACCATCGCGGTCCCGGCGTTCCTGGCGATGGTCATGATGCCGTTCACGTACTCGATCACCAACGGCATCGGCATCGGCTTCATCAGCTTCAGCGTGCTGCGGCTGGCGGCCGGGCGCGGGCGCGAGGTGCCGCCCGCGATGTACGTGGTGTCCGCGGTCTTCGTCTTCTACTACGCGATGCCGGCCCTGGGGCTGACGTAGCGGCGCGGCGGGTCCGACGCGGCGGCTGCGACCGACGCGGGGGAGCCGGGGCCGGGCGCGTGGGCGCCGGCCTCGGCTCCTTTCGTTTCCCCCATGGACTCCGAGGGGACGTCTCCTCACTCCTACGGGTGATTCGCGTGACGGGATTTCCGGTACGTCGCGGGGGAGCGCGAGCGGCGGGAGAAGGCGGGAGAAGCCGCTCCGGGAGCGGGCCGTCGGCCGTCGGGGAAGCGGGCCGCCCACGACTGGTATTTAGGTTGGGTAATGAGTTATGCTAACAAACATGCCTGACCTGTCCCACGGTGAAGACGACGAGAACGACTCCGCCGTGAACGCACTCCGCTCCGCCGTCATGCGGCTGGGCCGGCGACTGAAGCACCAGCGCGTAGACGAGTCGCTGAGCCCCACCGAGATGTCGGTCCTGGGCACCCTGGCCCGCTGCGGCTCGGCCACACCCGGCGAGCTGGCCCGCAGGGAGCACGTACAGCCGCCGTCGATGACCCGCATCGTGGCGCTGCTGGAGGCGAAGGGGCTCGTCAGGCTGGAGCCGCATCCCGACGACCGTCGGCAGAAGGTGGTCAGTCAGACCGAACGAGCCGAGGCGATGCTCGAGGAGAGCCGCCGCAAGCGCAACGCCTGGCTGGCGTCCCTTGCCGAGGGCCTGGACGATGACGAGTGGGCGAAGCTGCGCGCAGCCGCCCCCGTTCTGGAGAAGCTCGCCCACCTGTAGTCCGCGCGCTTAAAGGAGGCGAACCCACTTTGAGTACGGGATCCGGAGCAGACTCCGCCCCCGCACCGACATCCACCCACGACAGCACGACCGCGGAGAGCGACCCCGGGACAGCCGCCACAGCGGCGATACCCGAGGGCCAGGCCCCGACCCCCACTCCGGCATCCCGCACGGCCGAAGAGCCCGGCGTCACCAGTGGCGGCGGCACCGCGGTAACTCCCCGTAGGACCAAGCCCGAGAGCAAGCCGAAGACCAAGCTCGAGAGCAGGCCCAAGGCCACGTCCAAGACCGGTGGCGGGACCTTCTCGTCGCTGAGGATCCGTAACTACCGCCTGTTCGCGACGGGAGCCGTCGTCTCGAACATCGGCACCTGGATGTCCCGTGTGACCCAGGACTGGCTGGTCCTCAGCCTCACCGGCTCGGCGGCCGCCGTCGGTATCACGACGGCTCTCCAGTTCCTGCCGATGCTGCTCTTCGGCCTGTACGGCGGCGTCATAGCCGACCGCTACCCCAAGCGCCGCATCCTCCTGATCACCCAGGGCGCGCTCGGCCTGTGCGGCCTGGCCCTCGCCGTCCTGACCCTCTCCGGCAGCGTCCAGGTCTGGCACGTGTACCTGATCGCCTTCCTGCTGGGCATGGTGACGGTCGTCGACAACCCGGCCCGGCAGTCCTTCGTCTCTGAGATGGTCGGCCCCGACCAGCTGCGCAACGCGGTCAGCCTCAACTCGGCGAACTTCCAGTCCGCCCGGCTCATCGGCCCCGCCGTGGCCGGTGTGCTCATCACCTCGGTCGGCAGCGGCTGGGCGTTCATGCTGAACGGCCTGTCCTTCCTGGCCCCACTCGTCGGGCTGCTCCTGATGCGCACCCACGAGCTGCACGAGTCCGTGCGAATACGGCGGGGGAAGGGGCAGCTGCGGGAGGGTCTGCGCTATGTGCGCGGCAGGCCCGAGCTGATCTGGCCGATCGTTCTCATCGGCTTCATCGGCACCTTCGGCTTCAACTTCCCGATCTGGCTGACGGCCTTCGCCAACGAGGTCTTCCACGGCGATGCCGGCATGTACGCCTTCTTCAACATCCTCATGGCGGCCGGATCCCTCACCGGCGCCCTGCTGGCCGCCCGTCGCCGCTCCAGCCGGGTGCGCCTGCTCATCCTGGCGGCGATGGGCTTCGGGCTCCTGGAGATCGCGGCGGCGTTCTCGCCGTCCCTCTGGCTGTTCTCGCTGCTGCTCCTGCCCATCGGAGTGCTCGCGCTGACCACCAACATCAGCGCGAACACCAGCGTGCAGATGGCCTCGGACCCGGAGATGCGGGGCCGGGTGATGAGCCTGTTCATGATGGTCTTCGTCGGCGGCACCCCCATCGGCAGCCCGCTCCTCGGCTGGGTCAGCGACACCTACGGCGCCCGCGTCGCCTTCGCCACGGGCGGCGTGGTCTCCCTGGTCGCGGCGGCGGGGATCGGCCTGATCCTGACCCGGGTGGTGGGCGTCCGCGTACGGTTCGACCTGCGCGGAGGCCGCCCGCACATGCGTTTCGTACCGCGCGAGCAACTCGCGACGGCGGCGTGACGTGATGGTGGCATGACGTGACGGTGGCCCCGACCGGCGTGGGACGGTCGGGGCCACCGGAGCGTGACGAGCGGGGCGGCCGCCGTCAGTCGCGGGGAAACTCGCCGGTCTTGAGGGTCAGGCCGACAGGGGTGCCGGTGAGGTCGATGTCCGTGCCGAACGCCACGGTCAGTTCCGTGCTGTACTCGTCGCCCTTGGGCTCGGTATAGACATGGCACCGGCCGGTGTAGGGGTCGGCGATGACGTACACCGGGACACCGGCCGCGGCGTAGGTGGCCTTCTTCGGGCCGTAGTCGTTGGCGGCGGTTCCCTTGGAGATCACTTCGGCGACGAACTCGATGTCGCTGTAATGCCAGTGCTTCTTCGCGTCCATGGTGGCGTCCTTGGACAGCGCTACGACATCACAGGCGAAGCCGTTGAGATGCCCGGGGAAATCGAATCGGACATCTGATTTGATCTTGTTGTAGGCGTATGTGCCATCAAGCTGCCGGATGATGTCCAGCGTGATCGTCCAATGGGTGTCCCGCTGCGGCGACATGAAGATGTTCCCCTCGACAATCTCAACCTTGATTCCCTCGGGGACGGGCATCTTCTCGAGCGTCTCGAACATCTTGTCCAGAGTCAGCTCGTCGCTCTCGTCGGCCATGGCGATCCTGTCGGTCTCTAAGACGGCGGTCATCCTGGCGCTCCTCCCCGCCGCCGCGGGGATGCGGTATCCGCGCGGTACAACGATACGCACGGCGTTCGGGTTACGCGGCGTGCACGCGACAGGAACCGCCACCGCGGGACCGCCACCGGCTGGCCGGGGCGGATGTCCGGGGCGCATGTCCGAGGCGGCTGCGAGACTCGGAGGCATGAGACTCTTCGCCGCCGTCCTGCCGCCCGCCGCGGCCGTCGCGGAGCTGGACATGGCCGTCGCGCGGCTGAAGGGGCTGCCCGGTGCCGGGGAGCTGCGGTGGACCGGGCGGGAAGGGTGGCACTTCACGCTCGCCTTCATGGGCGAGGTCGAGGAGCGGCAGCTGCCCGAACTGTCGGAACGGCTCGGGCGGGCCGCGTCGCGTACGGAGCCGTTCTCCCTGCGTCTGCACGGCGGCGGGCACTTCGGCGACCGCGCCCTGTGGGCCGGTGTCGCCGGCGGGACCGACCGGCTCGGGCGGCTCGCGGACCGTGCCGACGCCGCCGCGCGCCGGACAGGGGTGCCGATGGACGAGCACCGCCACTACCGTCCGCACCTCACCCTCGCCCGGGTCCGCCGGGCCCCCGCCACCGACCTGCGCCCGTACCTGGAGGCGCTGAGCGGATTCGAGGGCTCGGCGTGGCAGGTGGCCGAGCTGGCCCTCGTACGCAGCAACCTGCCCGTGAGCGGAGTGCGCGGGGACAGGCCGCGTTACGAGACGCTGCTGCGCTGTCCGCTCGGCCGGGCGGGTACGGAAGGCCACGCGGATCCCCGTACGGAGGCCCGGGCCGGATCCCGTACGGAGGCCCGGGCCGGGGGCCGGACGGGGAACCCGGGCTCCGGGGCCGCCGCCCGGGACCGTTAGTCTCGAAGCGTGGATCCCAAAACCCGTAACCGGATCATGGCCGGTGTGCTCGTGCTGATGTTCGCGATCGTCGCCGTGGCGTCCGCGGTCGGCGGTTAGCGGCTAGCGGCTAGCGGCCGATCAGAGGCCGACGGCCGCCGCTCGGTCGGCGACCGGCCGTTGACCGACCGCGGACCGGTGGCGGCCGGCCGTTGACCGCTCGGCGACCCATCGAACCGGCCGCCCCGGCGCGTACGACCGCTACCAGGCGAAGGCCTCCGGCGCCGGGCCCGGGCCCGGGAAGATCTCGTCCAGCCCGGACAGGACCTCCGCCGACAGTTCCAGATCGACGGCGCGCAGGGCGGAGTCCAGCTGGTCCGCCGTACGCGGGCCGACGATCGGGCCCGTCACACCGGGCCGGGTCAGCAGCCAGGCCAGCGCCGCCTCGCCCGGGTCGACGCCGTGCTTGTCGAGCAGGTCCTCGTACGACTGGATCTGGGCCCGGAGGGACGGGTCGGCCAGCGCGTCACCGGCCCGGCCGCCGCTCGTGCGCGGCGAGCCGGCGCCCTCGCGCTCCTTGCGGATCGCGCCGCCCAGCAGCCCGCCACCGAGCGGCGACCAGGGGATCACCCCGAGGCCGTACTCCTGCGCGGCCGGGATGACCTCCATCTCGGCGCGGCGCTCGACCAGGTTGTACAGGCACTGCTCACTGACCAGGCCGTACGAGCCGAGTCGGCGTGCCGTCTCGTTGGTCTGGGCGATCTTCCAGCCGGGGAAGTTGGAGGAGCCCGCGTAGAGGATCTTGCCCTGCTGGATCAGAGTGTCGACGGCCTGCCAGATTTCCTCGACCGGGGTGGCGCGGTCGATGTGGTGGAACTGGTACAGGTCGATGTGGTCGGTCTGGAGCCGCTTGAGGCTGGCTTCGACCGCGCGGCGGATGTTGAGGGCCGAGAGCTTGTCGTGGTTGGGCCACGCCGTCTCGGTCGCCGCCATGTTGCCGTAGACCTTGGTGGCGAGGACGACCTTGTCACGGCGGTCGCCGCCCTGGGCGAACCAGGTGCCGAGGATCTCTTCCGTACGGCCCTTGTTCTCGCCCCACCCGTACACATTTGCGGTGTCGAAGAAATTGATGCCCGCGTCGAGCGCGGCGTCCATGATGGTGTGACTGTCGGCCTCGTTGGTCAGCGGGCCGAAGTTCATCGTCCCGAGGACGAGTCGGCTGACCTTGAGTCCGGTGCGTCCGAGCTGCGTGTACTTCATGGTCCCTTAGCCAACGCGTTGGAGTGCGCTCGAAGCAAGCACGTGTGCGTCGTGGCGCTCAGCGGGCCGGTCCTCCGTGCGGCCGGTCCGCGAACGCGTCGAGCGCCGCGCGCACTTCGCGCCGTTCGGTGTCGCTGCCCTTGTGCCCCGCGTCCTCGACCACCACGAGGCGCGCCTCCGGCCAGGCGCGCGCCAGTTCCCAGGCGGTGCCGAGCGGGCCGCCCAGGTCGAACCTGCCGTGGATCAGGACGCCCGGTATCCCCGCCAGCCGCCCCGCGTCGCGCAGCAGCGCGCCCTCCTCCAGCCAGGCGCCGTGCGAGAAGTAGTGCGCGCAGATCCGCACCAGGGCCAGCCGGTCGGCCGGCGGCCGCTCGCCGAACGGGGTGGGCGAGCCGTCGGGCTCCTGGGAGAGGACGGCGTCCTCCCAGGCGCACCAGTCCGCGGCGGCCCGTTCCCGTACCGCCGGGTCCGGGCTCTCCGTCAGGCGCGCGTACGCGGCCGGCAGGCCGCCGCCCGGCGCGTCGGGGGCGCTCGTGTCGTACGGGCTGCTCGCCACGGCGCCGCGGGCCGGCTCGGGGACGCCGGCGCGGAAACGTTCCCACTGCTCGGGGAAGAGGCGGCCCGCGCCGAGGTAGAGCCAGTCGATCTCCGAGCGCCGGGTGGTGGTGACACTCGAGATCACGATCTCCGAGACGCGCTCCGGGTGGGTCTCGGCGTACGCCAGGATCAGCGTCGAACCCCAGGAGCCGCCGAACAGCAGCCAGCGGTCGATCCCGAGGTGCGTCCGCAGCCGCTCCATGTCGCCGATGAGCCGGTCGGTGGTGTTGTGGCGCAGGTCGGTGGCCGGGTCGCTCGCGTGCGGGGTGCTGCGTCCGCAGTTGCGCTGGTCGAAGAGGACGACGCGGTAGCGCTCCGGGTCGAAGAAGCGGCGGGAGCGCGGGCCGCGGCCGGAACCGGGGCCGCCGTGGACGACGAGCGCGGGCTTGCCGCGCGGATTGCCGCAGACCTCCCAGTGGATGTGGTTGCCGTCACCGACGTCGAGCAGGCCCTGCTCGTACGGCTCGACGGGCGGGTACAGGACGGGCGGCGGGGGCGACGACGGTGTCGGGTGCTGTGGCATACCGCTGACCCTACAGATGCAACAGCGCTGTTACATTGGATTTTATGACCTCGCTGCCACCGGCGTCCGAGCCGGTTCCCGAGTCGGTTCCCGAGCCGGTTCCCGGGCCAGTTCCGGAGCGGGAGCCCGGGCCGGCCGCCGGACCGGGTCCCGAACTGCTCGGCACCCGTCTGCGTCATCTCCTCGACCGTCTCGAATCCGATGTCACGGCCGTGTACGGCGACTTGGGGCTCGACGGCTTCCGGCCGCGTTACACCCCGCTCGTCCGGCAACTGGCCGGGGCGGGGCGGCCCTGTTCGATCCAGGAGCTGGCACGGGCGACGGGCGTGACCCACTCGGCGGCCAGCCAGACCGTCGCCCGGATGGCCAAGGACGGGCTGGTGGTGCTCGAGGCCGGTGAGGACGCGCGCCATCGGATGGTCCGGCTCACCGAAAGGGCGGAAGGTCTGCTTCCGGCACTGGACGCCGAATGGACGGCGACGGCCGCCGCGACGGCGGCCTTCGAGGCGGAGCTGCCGTACTCGTTGAGCCGGCTGGTGGCCGAGGCGCTGGCGGCCCTGGACCGCCGGCCGATGCGGCAGCGGATCGCCGACCAGGGGGTGGCGGCCCTCGGCGGCTCCGTCGTGGTTCCTGGTGCGCGGCCGGTGACGGTCGCCGGGACGTCGTACGAGGGCGGCGAGCCACCCTGCCTGCTGGCCTTGGTGTGCCCGGCGTGCGACGCGGTGGCCGACGAGCCGTCGCCCACGGTCTGTGTCCGCTGCGGAGAGCGGTTTCCGGAGCGGTGAGCGCGAGTACGGCCTGGGGGCGGGCCTGACGACGGCGCGGCGGTGAGGGGTCCCGGCGGATGGCAGGCTGGGCGCATGCGTTCGCTTCCGTATCACCTCTCGGCCGGGCTCCTCGCCGTAACGCTGACCGCCTCGGTGCCGGTCCTCGCCACCACCGCCATGGCCGACGACGGCAAGCCCGACCAGAGCTTCACGATCAAGGACTCGCGGATAACGGAGTCCAGCGGGCTGGCGGCCAGCCGTAAACATCCCGGCGTGTACTGGACACACAACGACAGCGACGACGGACCGTACATCTACGCCGTGGACTCCAGGACCGGGGAGACGGTCGCGACCGTCACGATGAGCGGCGTCGGCGAACCGCGTGACGTGGAGGCCATCTCCCTCGGGCCCGACGGGAATCTGTACGTCGGGGACATCGGTGACAACCTGAACGGCAGCTGGGACCACGTCTGGATCTACCGCTTTCCCGAGCCGGACCGGCTGGGCGATCTGACCGTGCGCGCCACGCAGTTCACGGTGCGGTACGCGGACGGGGCGCGCGACGCCGAGGCGATGATGGTCGATCCGAAGACCGGGCGGGTCTACATCGCGTCGAAGAACGAGGACGGCGGCGGACTGTACGAGGGGCCGGAGCGGCTGACGGCGTCCGGGGCGAACGTCTTCCGGCGCGTCGGCGAGGTGCCGTGGGTGACGGACGGCGCGTTCTCGCCGGACGGCACGGAGCTGGTGCTGCGCTCGTACTTCAGCGCCCGGGCGTACGACTGGAAGAACGGCCGACTGGGCGCGGACCGCCGGGTGAAGGCGCCGATCCAGGGGCAGGCGGAGTCGGTCACGTACACGACGGACGGCAGTGCGCTGATGTTCGGCTCGGAAGGCGCCAACAGCGGGGTGGTGCGCGTGGATCTGGACAAGGGGGAGGGCGGGGGCGACGGCACCGGCGGGGGTTCCTCGTCCGGGGCGTCGTCGGACGGTGACGGGGCGTCGGGCGACGGGGCCGGGCAGGGAAGCGCCACGGTCGGCGCGCTCGTCCTGGCCGGGGTGGCGGTCCTCTACTTCGGCGGCAAGCGGCTGCGGCGCAAGAGCTGACGGGCGCCTACGGGCGGCACGCCGCGCCGGGACGGGGCCCGGTCCTCGGCGGGCGGCCGGGCCCGCTCCTCGGCAGGGCCGGGGCCGGTCCTGAGCCCGACCGGGTCGGACCAGGACCGGTGCCGCGGGAGAGGCCGACGGCCGACGGTCAGAGGCGCTCGATGACGTAGTCGACGCAGGCCGTCAGCGCTTCGACGTCCGACGGGTCGACGGCGGGGAACATCGCCACCCGGAGCTGGTTGCGGCCCAGCTTGCGGTACGGCTCCGTGTCGACGATGCCGTTGGCGCGCAGCGCCTTGGCGACGGCGGCCGCGTCGATCTCGTCCGCGAAGTCGATCGTTCCGATGACCTGCGAGCGCTTCGCCGGGTCCACCACGAAGGGAGACGCGTACTTGGAAGCCTCGGCCCAGCCGTACAGCGCCTTGGCGGAGGTGGCGGTCCGCCGCACCGACCAGTCCAGGCCGCCCTGCGAGTTGATCCACTTCAGCTGCTCGTTGAGCAGGAAGAGCGTGGCCAGGGCGGGGGTGTTGTAGGTCTGGTTCTTGCGCGAGTTGTCGATCGCCGTCGGCAGCGAGAAGAACTCGGGCACGTGCCGGCCGGAGCCGTGGACGCGCGCCGCGCGCTCCAGGGCGGCCGGCGAGAAGATCCCGATCCACAGGCCGCCGTCGGAGGCGAAGGACTTCTGCGGGGCGAAGTAGTAGACGTCCGTCTCGGCGATGTCGACCGGGAGGCCGCCCGCGCCGGAGGTGGCGTCGACCAGGACGAGCGCGCCCTCGTCGGCTCCCTCGACCCGCTTGACCGGCGCCGCGACACCGGTGGAGGTCTCGTTGTGGGTGAAGGCGTAGACGTCGACACCCGCCTCGGCGGCCGGGTCGGGGTGCGAGCCCGGGTCGGCGGAGATGACGGTCGGCTCGGCGAGCCACGGGGCGAGCTTCGCGGCCTTGGCGAACTTGGAGGAGAACTCACCGAAGGAGAGGTGCTGCGACTTGTTCTCGATCAGGCCGTGGGTCGCCACGTCCCAGAAGGCCGTGGAGCCGCCGTTGCCCAGGATCACCTCGTATCCCTCGGGCAGTGCGAAGAGGCTCCGTACGCCCTCGCGCACCTCTCCGACCAGGTTCTTCACCGGGGCCTGGCGGTGCGAGGTGCCCAGGAGCGAGGTGCCGGTCGCGGCCAGCGCCTCCACCGCCTCGGTCCGCACCTTGGAGGGGCCTGCGCCGAAACGGCCGTCGGCGGGCTTGATGTCAGCGGGAATCTCGATATCGGCCACGGGCCGGAGCCTAGTGCCTCGCGGCTGTCGGCCGGTAGCTCGTCCGGTCGGTGAGACATCAGGTGAGAACGAGGGGCGAATGCCGCACATCGGGCATTCATGCGTCGCGTCCCTGTGCGGCCGGCGCCGGTGCGTCGGGGGACCGTGCCGGGAGGAGGCCGTGGACCGCGCCGTGGACCGCGCCGTGGACCGCGTCGTGGGCTTCGACGCCGGCCTCGGCACGCACTCTCAGGGATTCAGTCGTACGGGGAGGTCGAAGAGGTCGTTCTGGGTGACGACGGGCTTGTTGCGCAGTTCGGACGGCGGGACCGCCAGGGCGAGTTCCGGGAAGCGGGCGAACAGGGCCGGCAGGGCCACCGCCGCCTCCAGCCGGGACAGCGCCGCGCCCGGGCAGACGTGCGGGCCGTGACCGAAGGAGATGTGGCGGTTGGGGCTGCGGGTGGCGTCGAAGTCGCCGGCCGTGGGGCCGTGGTGGCGTTCGTCGCGCCCGATCGCGCCGAAGGAGACGATCAGGGCCTCGCCCCGGGGCAGCACGGCGCCGGCCTCACCGACCTGGACGTCCTCCGTGGCGAAGCGGAAGAGGACGTGCGAGGTCGGGGCGGACCAGCGCAGGGTCTCCTCGATCACGCCTTCCCAGGGGATCTCGCCGGCCAGGACGCGGGCCCGCTGCCCGGGGTGGGTCTGGAGAGCCACCACGGCGTTGACGATCAGGCTGATCGTCGTCTCGTGTCCGGCGGCGATCACCAGTTGGAGGGTGTTGACGATCTCCTCGTTCGTGAGGTGGTCGCCGTCCTCGGACGCCTCGATCAGGGCGCTGGTCAGATCGTCGCCCGGCCGGGCGCGCTTGGCCTCGACGGTGCGGGTGAAGAGCGCGTCGAGGTCCGCCAGCACGGCGGGGACCTGCTCCGGCGGTGTCTGGGTGGAGAAGAACTTCTCGAACAGGTCCTTGAGCCGCGGATGGTCGGCCGCCGCCACGCCCATCAGCTCGCTGACGACGGCCATGGGCAGCGGATAGGCGAATTCCGCCTTGAGGTCGACGGGCTCGGCCGGGTCCAGCCGGGCGATGCGGTCCAGCAGGCCGTGGGTGAGCCGTTCGATGTTCTCCCGGAGCCGTTCCACCCGGCGTACGGTCAGGGCCTGGGCCACCAGCGTGCGCAGCCGCCGGTGCTCCGCGCCGTCGACGGTCAGCATGGAGCGGCCGGGATTGGCCAGTCCGATGAGCGGCCAGTCCGGCGGGATCTCACCTCGCCGCCACGCGCCCCAGACGTTGATGTCCTTCACCAGCCGGGCGTCGGTGAGCAGCTGCCGTGCCTCGGCGTGGTGGGTCACGGCGTAGCAGGGCACCCCGCCGGGCAGTTCGACGCGGGCGAGCGGGCCGGCGGCGCGCAGCGCGGAACTCTCGCCGTCCAGGTCGGAGACCAACGGGTCGAGGACGACCGGGGCCGGGACGGCGGCGGATGGCGACGCCGCCCGCCCGGCATGGGGACAGGTCATCGCGAGTCTCCGTAGACCGGGGCGGGGGTGAAGGTCACGGGCAGCGACGTCAGTCCCCGCATGAAGGGCGACGGACGCCAGGTGAGGGCCGACTCCGGGACCGCGAGGTCGAGGTCGGGCAGCCGGTCCAGCAGTACTTCGATGGCGGTGCGGGCGATGACCTCGGCCGTCTCCTGGGCCGGGAAGGGGCAGCGGTGTTCGCCGTGGCCGAAGGAGAAGAAGGCGTTGTTGCCACCGGTGAGGGTGGAGCCGTCGGTACGGACCTGGGGGTCGAAGTTCGCCCCGGCGAAACCGAGGACCAGCATGTCGCCGGCCTTGATGAGGCGGTCACCGATCGAGGTGTCCCGGGTGGCCCAGCGTCCGGCGATGTTCTGGGACGGGGTGTCCTCCCAGAGCACCTCGTTCATGGCCTCCGCGACGCTGTGCCGGCCACCCGCCAGGGACACCGCGAAGCGCTCGTCCGTGAGCATCAGCCGCAGCGAGTTGCCGATCCAGTCGGCGGTCGGCTGGTGGCCCGCGGTGACCAGCACCATCAGGTCCTCGGAGATCTCCTCGTCCGTGAAGCCGTGCGTGTTCTCCAGCAGCAGCGAGGCGACGTCGTCACCGGGGGCGGCCCTCTTCCGGGCGAGCAGCTCCCACATCGAGGTGGCGAGGTGCCGCTGGCCGGCCAGCGCCCGCGCACCGCCGTCCATCATGTCGTTGAGCGCGGTGACCAGGCCCGGGCCCAGCTCGTCCGCGAAGCCGAAGACCTTCGCGAGGACACGGACCGGCAGGAGCGCCGCGTACCGGTGGACGATGTCGGCACGGCCCTCGGTGCAGAAGCCGTCGACGAGCTCGTCCGCGTACAGCTCGGCGTACCGGCGCAGGGCGAACGGGTCGACCTCCTCCAGCGCGTCGCTGAGCATCGCGGACCGCACCCGGTGCCGCTCGCCGACCGTGTACAGGATGGAGGGCTGCTTCTGGCCGATCGACGGCCGCAGGGGCCAGTCGGCGGGGATGCGGTCCCACTGGTTCCACAGGTCGGAGTCCCGGCTGAAGAGGACCGGGTCGGCCAGCAGCTGGTGCAGCTCGCGGTAGCCGATGACCAGCCAGGCCGGAACGCCGCCTTCGAGGACGATGGGGACCACGGGGCCGTGGTCGCGCCGCATCTCGCGGTACGCCCGGGTCGGGTCCGTCTGGAAGACGGGGTCGCCCAGGCGGACCACGGCGGGGCCCTGGTGGGCCGGGCAGCCGGGCGGCGGGCCCGCCGCCCCCGTCGCGCTCGCCGCTCCTGTTGTGTCCGCCGCGTCCGCTGTGTCGACCGCGTCCGCTGTGTCCGCTGTGTCCGTCGGGCCCGCGGTGATCGCCGGGCCGCCGGGCCCGTCGAGGGCGTCCGTCGGGGCAGCGGCGGCGGGATCCGGTTCCGGACCGGGGGCGGGGGACGTGCTCACGAGCCGGCCTCCACCGCGGTCTCCGGAGCGGCGGCCCCGGCCGCCTCCGCCAGCCTGCGCGCGGACAGGCCGTGGAGGTACTCGACCAGTGTGATCAGTACGTATTTGCTGGACGACCGGTCCCGGGCGTCGCACTCCACCAGCGGCACGTCGGGCGAGATGTCCAGCGCCTCGCGTATCTGCTCCTCGGTGTGGACCGGCCCGCCGAAGTCGTTGCAGGCCACGATGAAGGGCGTGCCGTGGTGTTCCAGGCGGTCGATGGCGTACCAGGAGTCGGCCAGGCGTCTGGTGTCGACCAGCACGACGGCACCGAGGGTGCCGGAGAAGAGCCGGTCCCAGAGGAACCAGAAACGTTCCTGCCCGGGCGCGCCGAAGAGATAGAGCACCGACCGCGCGTCGAGTGAGATCCGGCCGAAGTCGAACGCGACCGTGGTCGAGGTCTTCCGGCGGAGCCCGTCGAGATCCGCGAGCTCGTCGATGCCCTCGCCCGCGCGGGTCATCGTCTCCTCGGTGTTCAGGGGACGGATCTCGCTGACGGACCGGACCATGGTGGTCTTGCCGACGCCGAAGCCGCCGACGATGACGATCTTCAAGCCGTTGTCGGCGGTACTGGCCAGTGACGGCCGGGCTGTGGACGGGACGGCGGCCCGCTCAGAGGTTGCGGAGTCCAACGAGCACCTGCTCCAGGATGTCGGGATCGGGCAGGCGGTCGGCCGCCCGCTCGGTACGGGGATGACGTGCGCTGATCCGGCCGGTGTCCAGCAGATCGGCAAGCATGATCCTTACGATGCTGCCGGGCAGACCGAGCTCGGCGGCGATCTCCACGACGGCCGTCGGGCTCCGGCACATCCGCAGGATCGCCGCGTGCTCCGACTGCATGCCCGGGGACGGATCGCTCTCCGCGACCACCAGCGTCACGAGGTCGAAGGTGTCCGTGTCGGACCGGCTGCGCCCCTGGGTGAGGGTGTACAGGCGGTCAGGGGAGTCGTCCCGGCCCGGCCGGCTCATAGCCGTACGCCGCCTTTTCCGCCGCGTCCGCTTCGCCCGCCCGGTCCGCCCGGCCCGCTCCGCCCGCCGAGTCCGTCGCTCCCGGCGTGCCCGGCCGAGTCCTGACGCGGCGGTGCGATCAGGTGTTCGCCGAGCTGTTCGACCAGCTCGCTCATGTTGTGGCCGACCAGGCCGACGTCGGAGTCCTCGTCGGCGACGAGGGCGAGATGGGCGCCGTCACCGGCCTCCACGATCAGCAGCAGGCCGCCGTAGAACTCGGTCATCGCGGACCGCACGCCGCCCTCACCGTTGCCGAACTCGACGGACGCGCCGTGCGCCAGGCTCTGGATGCCGGCCGCGATGGCGGCGAGCTGGTCGGCCTGGTCGACGGAGAGTTCGGGCGTGCGGCAGAGCTTGAGACCGTCCCGGGAGAGGACCAGCGCGTGGCGCGCGCCGGGCGTGCGCTGGAGCAGACTCTCCAGCAGCCAGTTGAGCTTGTCGTCGACCGTGGCGGTGGTCGTGGTCGTGGTCGTGGTGCCGGTCATCGGGGTTCGCCTTCCGGGTGCGTGGGGTTGGCCGATTGGTCCGGGGTGCCTCGTACGGCCCTGCGGAAGCTGCTGAACCGCGCTCCCTGGGTGGCGGGGCTCACCGCGGGCGCCGGGGCGCGGTCGCCGTCTCCGCCGGCGCCCCCGGCCGAACCCCGGGGACGGGCGGCGGAGCCGTTCTCGCGGCGCAGCGCCGCGGCGAGGGTACGGCCCCTGCGGCGCTTGGGGAGGCCGCTCTCACCCAACTCGACCGATTCCGTGTCGCTGTCGGTACTGCCGGATCCACCAGAGGTGCTGGTGGTGCCGGTGCCGCCGTCGGCTCCGGGACCGGTGTCCACGGGTGTACCGGCATCGCTGTCCGTACGGGCGTCGGCGTCGGCGTCGGTGTGCGTACGTGTGCCGGGGGCCGTGTCCGTACCGGTCGCCGCTCCCGCCCC
The DNA here is from genome assembly GCF_000719775.1 of Streptomyces sp. NRRL F-5135. GTDB lineage: Bacteria > Actinomycetota > Actinomycetes > Streptomycetales > Streptomycetaceae > Streptomyces > Streptomyces hebeiensis. The sequence goes on from NZ_JOHR01000012.1 coordinate 131,194, forward strand.
CGTGCCCGTACCGAAGGCCGCGCCCAGGCCGCCGTCGAGGTCCGCGCTCGCCCGGGCGCGCTCGGGCACACGGGACGAGCCGCCGATGAGCCGGGAGCCGCGCCCGCCGCCGCGCCCGACGACGGGTCCGTACGGCCGCGCCGGCGTGGCGGCGCGCGACCCGGCCGACGCCGTGCCCGGTACGGAACCGGTACCGGCGGCCCGCCCGACGGCGGACTCGGCCGGAGACGTGGGCAGGACGAGCGCCTTGCCCGGCGCGGCGCCGCGCAGCTGTGTGATCAGTTCCTGCGGGATCAGCAGCAGCGCGCCCGTACCGCCCCGCGCGGAGGGCCGGAAAGAGACGGTCAGCCCGTGCTTGCGGGCCAGCCGGCCCACCACCGCGAGACCCAGCCGGGTGCCGGACAGCCCGCTGAGGTCCGTGCGGTCCGTCGTGACGGCCCGCTCCGCGCGGCGCAGCTGCACGTCGCTCATCACCAGGCCGCTGTCCTCGACGGTGATGACGATGCCCGCCGGGACCTCCTCCACGTACACGTGCACCTCGGCGGTCGGCGGCGAGAAGTTGGCCGCGTTGTCGAGGAGCTCGGCGAGCGCGTGCATGACACCCTCGGCCGCGTGGCCGGCCACCGCGACCTCACTGGTGGAGTGCAGCCGCACGCGCTGGTAGCCGCCGATCCGGCCCATGGCTCCGCGCAGGATGGACTCCATGACGATCGGCTTCCCCCAGCGGCGGCCGGAGCGCGCGCCGGTCAGCACGGCGATGGAGTCGGCGAGGCGGCCCGCCTGGGCGGTCCGGTGGTCGAGGTGCAGCAGATCCTCGAGGACGTCCTCGGACGTGTGCCGGTGCTCCATCTCGCGCAGGTCGGCGAGCATGCTCGTGGCGAGCGCCTGCATCCGGCCGGCGGCGTTGGCGCAGGCCGCGACGGCGGTGGCCCGGCCGGCCTCGCTGCGCGCGGCCTCGTCGGCGGCACGGCGGGACTCCGCGACCGTACGGCGCAGGTTCTCGTCACCGCGCCGCACGTCGGCGGCGAGCTGATCGGCCCGGCGCGCGAGCGCGGCGTTGTGCTCGCGCAGCCGTCTCGCCGTCTCGTGGGCGTGGGCGGCGGCCGTGACCGCGGCGGTCAGGGCCACGGCCGCGGCGCCGGCGCCCCAGGCCAGCGGTGTCCGGACGGAGGAGGGGGCGGCGGACACCGCCCACAGGCACAGGAGGCCGCCGACGACGGCCGAGATCAGCAGGGCCGGCGCGGTTGACCGGAGTGAGGGGCGCAAGTCGGCTACCTCGTAAACGGGACGGGAACAGATATGGGGAACATATCGGCGGGAATCGACGGCGGGACGGGGCGCTGTTGAATAATGCTCAAACGGTCGCCACTATAAGAGAATTGGCGATCAGTTTGGGAGGCTTGCTGACGCATTTCTTCTGTGCTTCAGGCGCGTTGAACCGGGCGAATGCGCATCTATCGGTGCGGCGCAGGCGCGAAACAGGGGCATCCTGGACTCATGGCTGAGCAGCGAGATCAGCGAGACGGACGCGAGGCAACGCCAAAACCGGTCACGGACGCCGAGTCCCCGGGCAGGGCCGCCGGGCCCGCGAGCGCGGACGCCGAGTCCGCCGGCCGGGACGCCGCCCCCTCTCCGGACCCGCGTGCCGCACCTCCCGCCACGCGTGCCACACCTACCGCCGCCCGTGCCGCTCACCAGGACACCCCTGCCGCACCCCCCGGCACGGTCGGCAGCCCTCCGCCCGCCACCGCCCGTACGACCACCGACCTCGCGCGCGAGCTGGCCGCGGCCGTGCGCGGCGAGGTCGACTTCACCGCCGCGGCCCGCGCCCTGACCACGATGGACGCCTCCAACTACCGGCGGGTCCCCGTCGGCGTCGTCGCCCCGCGCGACGCCGAGGACGTCGCCGCCGCCCTCCGCGTCTGCCGCGAGCGCGGCGTCCCCGTCGTGCCGCGCGGCGCCGGAACCTCCATCGCCGGGCAGGCCACCGGCCTGGGCGTCGTCCTCGACTTCACCCGCCACATGCGCGCCCTCGTCTCCGTCGACCCCGAGGCGCGCACGGCCGTCGTCCAGCCCGGCCTGATCCTGGACGACCTGCGCGCCGCCGTCCGGCCGCACGGGCTCACCTTCGGCCCCGACCCCTCCACCCACAGCCGGTGCACCCTCGGCGGAATGATCGGCAACAACTCGTGCGGCTCCCACTCGGTCGCCTGGGGCACCACCGCCGACAACGTCCACGGCCTCGCCGTCACCACCTACGGCGGCGACGCGCGCCGCCTCGGCCAGGACTGGGCCGGCGCCCCCGCCGGGGCGCGCGAGCTGATCGCGGGCAACCTGGCCCCGCTGCGCACCGCGTTCCCGCCCGGCCTGCCGCGCCGGATCTCCGGCTACGCCCTGGACGCGCTGCTCCCCGAGGCCGGCGCCGACGTCGCCCGCGCCTTCTGCGGCAGCGAGGGCACGCTCGGCGTGCTGACCGAGGCGACCGTACGGCTCGTCGACTCCCCGCCCGCCCGCGCCCTCGCCGTCCTCGGCTACCCCGACGAGAGCGCCGCCGCCGAGGCCGCCGCCGGGCTCCTGCCGTACGGCCCGCTCACCGTCGAGGGCATGGCCGAGGACCTCGTACGCGCCGGGCACGACCTGCCGCGCGGCGGCGCCTGGCTGTTCGTGGAGACCGGCGGCGCGCACCCCGACGAGGCCCGCGCCGCCGCCGGCGCGATCCTGCGCGCGGCCGACGCGCTCGACGCGCAGGTGGTGGACGACCCGGCCGGGCAGCGGGCGCTGTGGCGGGTCCGGGAGGACGCCTCCGGCACCGCGACCCGGATGCCGGACGGCTCGGAGGCCTGGCCGGGCTGGGAGGACTGCGCGGTGCCGCCCGCCCGGCTCGGCGCGTACCTGCGCGACTTCCGCGCCCTGCTGAGCGCCCACGGGCTGCGCGGCACGCCCTACGGGCACTTCGGCGACGGCTGCATCCACGTCCGTATCGACTTCGACCTGCTCCGCGAGGACGGCGTACGGCGCTTCCGGCGCTTCTCGGAGGAGATCGCGGACCTTGTCGTCGCGCACGGCGGCTCCCTCTCCGGGGAGCACGGCGACGGAATGGCGCGCGCCGAACTGCTGCCGAGGATGTACGGGGACGAACTGGTCGGCCTCTTCGGCCGGTTCAAGGACCTGTGGGACCCGCGCGGCGGCATGAACCCCGGCGTCCTCGCCCGCCCCGCCCCCCTGGACACGGACCTGCGCTTCGCCGTGCTGCCGCGCGAACGCGTCGACGTCGCCTTCGGCTACCCGCACGACGGCCCGGACGGCGGCGACTTCACGGCCGCCGTACGCCGCTGCGTGGGCGTCGCCAAGTGCCGGGTCGCCGGGCCGAGTACGGGCGAGGGCGTCATGTGCCCCTCCTTCCGCGCCACGGGCGAGGAACGGCACTCCACGCGCGGGCGCGCGCGGCTGCTGCACGAGATGCTCGCGGGCGAGGTCGTCACGGACGGCTGGCGCTCGGAGGAGGTACGGGACGCCCTCGACCTGTGCCTGTCCTGCAAGGGCTGCCGAAGCGACTGCCCGGTGGGCGTCGACATGGCCACGTACAAGGCCGAGTTCCTGCACCACTACTACGCGGGCCGCCGCCGTCCCGCCGCGCACCACTCGATGGGGCGCCTGCCCGAGTGGCTGCGCCTGGCCGCGCCGTTCGCCCGTCCGCTGAACGCGGCGGCCCGCCTCGGCCCGGCGGCGGCCGTGGCCAAACGGCTCGGCGGCATCGCCCCGGAACGCGACATCCCGGAGCTGGCGCCCGAGACGTTCACGCGCTGGCTGCGGCGGCGGTCGAAGGCCCAGGGCACGCGGATCCATCCGGGGAGCCGGGTGGCGGTCCTATGGCCGGACACCTTCACCGAGCACCTCTCCCCGTCCGTCGGCAAGGCGGCGGTGCGCGTACTGGAAGCCGCCGGCCTGGGCGTCCTGACCCCGCCGGGCAGGCGACGGGTCTGCTGCGGGCTGACGTACGTCTCGACCGGCCAGCTCGACCGGGCCCGTACGGTCATGCGCCGCACCCTGCGTCAGCTCGCTCCGTTCATGGACGACGAGCCCCGCCGCGACCCGCCTGTGGTGGTCCTGGAACCGAGCTGCGCCGCCACGCTGCGCACCGACCTCCCCGAACTGCTCCCCGACGACCCCCGCGCGGCCCGCCTCGCCGCGTCCGTACGCACCTTCGCCGAGGTCCTCCAGGAGCGCGCCCCCGACTGGCGGCCCCCGCGCGTCGACCGCCCGGTGGCCGGCCAGACCCACTGCCACCAGCACGCGGTCCTCGGCGACGCGCCGGACCGCCGCCTGCGCGAACAGGCGGGTCTGACGGGCGAACTGAGCGGCGGATGCTGCGGCCTCGCCGGCAACTTCGGCTTCGAGAAGGGCCATTGGGACGTCTCCGTGGCCTGCGCGGAGGATCAGCTCCTGCCGTCCGTACGGGCGGCACGGTCAGCGACTCCGGACGCGGAACTCCTGGCGGACGGCTTCTCGTGCCGTACGCAACTGGCCCAGCTCGGCGGCCACCGGGCGCGGCACCTGGCGGAGGTGCTGGCGGAGGCGCTCGGGGAGGACGCGGAAGCGGGGGAGGAGGGGCAGGGCGACGGGCAGGGCGACGGGCAGGGCGACTAGGGCGCGTTTCGAAAGTCCCGCCTGGCTCGCGACGCCTGGCACGAACGCTCGCCGCGTTGTCGGAGTCGTCCAAGTACGTCCGGTCCATCGACGACGCCGATCCTCCGCCTTGCGATCGCACGCACCAGACGCCGCGAGCCCCGCCCTGCGCTGATGACGAGGGAAGGCATCGGCTGGAAGCCCGGTAGCGTGACCGCGCGCGTACCGCTTCCGCCCAGTCCGCTGGTCTCGAGGAATATGAGATTCTGCGCGTCTACGCGCTGGCCGAGTATGCGACGGTTGTCGACCCCGGGCGGAGCGAACACGAACTGGAAAAGCGTCTGCCTCCTGATCATCCAGCACTTCGACCACCGGTCGCCGGAGAAGAGGTCAGGAGGGCCCACGGAGCCCAGGAGTCCGCCGAAGAGTTCCACGTGGGGGTCGGACCGCCAGCGCCCCGTGGTGGTCGGGGGAATCCTGTTGCTCTGGAGCTCGTACCGGAATCGCGCCCCGAAGTTGCGGAAACTCAGTGAGCCGCTGTTGTACGTCGCCCTGCCCGTGAAATGCAGGCCGTCGGCCAAGAATTTCCCGTTGAAGGGAGTAGTCTCGGACGCTTCGGCCCTCGCGAACCAGAAGCTCGGATCAGCGGCCCTGGGAGCGGGCGGTTCCAGGTCGAGCGGGCTCAGGTGCCGGTCGAGGCCGACGTGCGTCTCAGCCACTTCTTCCAGCTTCCGCAATTGACGCGCCCTGTGCTCTGCTTCCCTTGCCCGGTAATCGTCCAGGTCGATTCCGAGGGAGCGGGCGACGGACCGCTGCGTCTCCGCGATATGCGCTCGTGCTTCTTCGTCGGGTCGCGCGTACTTCGCCAGATCCCGCTGCTGGTGCATCTCCTCCAGCTCTTCCTGCTGGGAGAGATCCAGTTCTTTGATTACCTCTTCAGGCATCGAATGCTTCGGGTTGACATAGGTGGCGTTGACATAGGTGGCGCCATTCATGGCGACCTCCATCGGAAGGACTTATGCGATCTCCCCCCCCGTTGACCCCCGTGAAATCCCCCGAGCCGCCCAGGGCAACCGCTGTGCGGGCCCCGCCCTTTGCGTGCGGATTTCGCCACGCGAGGTGGCTTCATCACCAGCCTACGCGGTTCCCCGGAACCTGCATCCCTGAAGCCCGTTGACGTAAGTAAGAGAGGTTCACCCCTCGATCGAGGAGGCACGAGAGGCCGACGGGTCCGTGGCGATGGCTGCGGTGACGGTGGCGCGGATCAGGCGGAGCTGGCCGATCTCGGCGACGTTCTTCATCAGCTCGGCGTTCGCCCAGGCGAGCATGTCCGCCACGGTGAACTCCGGATCGTCCGGTACGGGGTACGAGGCCGGCGCGTCCAGGCCGGTGTCGGTGAGCCCGTCGAGCGCGTCCAGCCAGTCCTCCCGCAGCCCGCGCAGCCACGCGACGGCCGACTCGCCGTCGCCCGGCCAGGTGACGTCGGTCCGCTCCCGGGGCGTACGCCCCCGCACATGGTCCGTCGCCACGCCCCACCACCAGCCGATGTGCCAGCTCAGCCAGCCGATCGTGGGAACGGGGACCGGGTCGGGCTCGGTCTCCGACCAGTCCGGCACCCAGGTCCCGTCGGGGGCGGGCCGTACGGTCCAGGACGGGGTGGCCGGCTCCCACAGGAAGTCGGCGGGCTCCAGCCGTCGCAGGTGGTAGTCGAAGAGCGACCAGGTCAGATCGAACTGTTTACGGAGCAGGGCGCGTCGAGAGGCGTTCACCGGCCGACCGTGGCACATGGGCGGGCGGCCTGACGAACCGTTTTCCGTACGAACCGTTTTCAGCGGCCCGGCACCACGGAACACGGGGTGGGGACAGGGCGGGGCCCCGCCAGGAGACCCCCTGGTTGGCCCACGGGGACCGTGTTACGTCGTTCGGCCGACAGCGGTCGCTGGTGATCGACAGCCGCGATGTCATGACAGTGCGCCCCCGCTCAGAGCGCTGATGTGCGGCGGGTTCCGCAGGGAATCGAACCTTCACCGGCCCCGGATCGCGACACGCAGCGGCCCCGCCGCAGGCGAGACAGGAGGAGACAATATGCTGCGAAAAAGATGGAATTGAACGGAGTGGGCGATGGCGCGTCCCTGGCTGAACGTGCTGGTACGGGTGGCGCCCGTTCCGCTCGGATTGCTGCTCAGCGGTGCTCTGGTCTGGGGTGCCACCAACGCCGACTGGAGTGGGACCAGCAGCAACAGCGGCAACACGTGGGTCGCCGGCTCGCTGGGACTGGCCAACGACAGCAAGGTGCCCATGTTCCACATCGACAACATGCGACCCGGCGACGCGGGCTCCAACTGCACCACGGTCACGTCGAACGCCAGCTTCCCCACCGCGCTCAAGCTGTACAGCAACTCACCGAACTGGCCCAGCAACTTCCAGTCGTTCATCAACCTCACAATCGAGGTGGGCAGCGGCGGCACCTTCGGGAACTGTAAGGGCTTCACTCCGCACAAGACCGCGTTCCACGGCACCCTGGACCAGTTCATCGCCCTGCACACCGACTTCCGCACCGGCGTGGGCCCCTGGATCCTGCCCGGCAAGCCGCCCAACTCGCTGAGTTTCCGCTTCTCGTGGAGGTTCAGCCCGAGCGCACCCAACAGCTCGCAAGGAGCGGCCACCAACGAGGCGTCCTTCACCTGGGAAGCGCGGGAACACACGAGTGACTCCCTCAAGTGACCTGGCCGCCGGCGCGCTCCGGCAGCCCATGGCCGAGGGTGTCCCGCATCCGGTCCGCGTGGTCACCTCGGTCATCTCGCGTACCGTGCTCGGCACGATGGCCGGGCTGCTGGTGTGGACGCACGTGCCCGTGGTGGCGCTGGGCTGGACCGCGGGCGTGGTGCAGTCCGGCTCCATGCGTCCCGCCCTCACGCCGGGCGACGTCGTCCTCTACCAGCCACCATCGCGCGACCGCCCACCGGCCGTGGGTCACATCGTGCTGGTCCGGGACCCCACCCGGCCCGGCCGTCTGCTCACCCACCGGGTCCACCAGGTACGTCCGGACAACGCCCTGATCACCAAGGGTGACGCCAACCCCGCACCGGACTCGACCCCCGTTCGGCCCACGGCACTCCAAGGCGTAGCACGGTTCCGCGTGCCCTGGATCGGGCTGCCGGTCCAGCTCTGGCGCGCCGAGCGGACCGTGCCCGCGGTGACCGTGCTGCTCGGACTCGCGATGCTGCTCGCGCTTGCCGCTCTGCCACTGCACAGCCGCGGCAGACCGGCCCCGGTGGCTTCCTGAACGACGCGTGTGCCGCATGCCACCCTCGACGGGGCATGCGGCAACGGGACGAGCGACCGGGCTCAGAAACGGTCCGGGGCACGCTCCGGGAGCGGGGACCCGGGGATCATGTCCCGCTTCTGGTCCTTCCGCGCCTCCGCGTTCGAGTCGGCCGTCGCCTCGCAGGTCACGTCCTTCGCCGGGAGCTTGCCGGTGAGCAGGTAGTCGTTGACCGCGCCGTCCGCGCAGGCGTTGCCGCTCGGGTAGACACCGTGGCCCTCGCCGCCGAGGACGGTGACCATCTTCGAGCCCTTCAGGTCGGCGTGCAGGGCCTGACCACTGGGAAGCGGGGTCTGCGAGTCCCACTCGTTCTGGACGACCAGGGAGCCGACCTTGTTGTTCACCTCGGTGGCCGGTTCCACGGACTTGTCCCAGAACGCGCAGGGCTTGATGCTGGACGCGAAGTCACCGAAGAGCGGGTAGCGGCCCTTGTCCTCGATGGCGTTCCGCCGGTAGGTCTCCGGATCGCGGGACCACGCGGCCGAGTTGTCCCCGCACACCACGGCCCAGAAGCTCGCCGTCATGTTGTCGGACGGGATCTCGGCGGCACCGGCGGCGGCGCCCGCCGTCCCGGTCCCCTCGGATCCGGCGAACGCCGCGAGCTTCTTCGCGGAGACGGGCTCCCCGGCCGCGGCCTTCCTCAGCTCCACGAACGCCTCGGTGGCGTACTCCGGGGTGAAGACCGCCCCGCGCATGCCGCTCCGGATGTCGTCACCGGTGGTCGGCTGCCCCTCGAACTCGATGGGCTTCTCGTCGGCCTGCGCGACCAGGTCCCAGAACGTCCGGTCGACCTCCTTCGGGGTGTCACCGAGGCCGTACTTCTCCGAACGCTCGGCGGCCCACTCGGTCCACCGGTCGAACGCGGGCTCGGCGCCCTCCGCCCACCACTGGATCATCCCGCGCCAGGCGCGCGCCGGATCGACCGCGCTGTCCAGCACGAACCGGTCGGCCCGGCCCGGGAAGAGCTGGGTGTAGACGGCGCCCAGGTAGGTGCCGTACGAGTAACCCACGTACGAGATCTTCTTCTCACGGAGGACCGCCCGGATCAGGTCCATGTCGCGCGCGGTGTTGCGCGTGGTGATGTGCGGGAGCGTGTCGCCCGCCTTCTCCTTGCACTTGTTCGCGACCTCGCGTGCCCAGGCGACGTCCTTGTCGTACGTCTCCTCCTTGTACGGGCGCAGATAGTTCTCCTCCTCCGGCTCCATGCCGCAGGAGACCGGGGTGCTCCGTCCCACACCGCGCGGGTCGAAGCCGATGAGGTCGTACTTCTGCCGCGCGGACTCGGGGAGACTGTCCCGCATCCCCAGCGGCATGTAGAGCCCCGGGCCCCCCGGACCGCCGGGGTTGGAGAACAGGACGCCCCGTCGCTTGTCGGGCGCGGTGCTCTTGAGCCGGGATATGGCCAGGTCGATCCGCTTGCCGCCGGGAACCCGGTAGTCCAGCGGAACCTTGATCGTGGCGCACTCGAACCCCGCCGGAATGTCGGCGTCGGTTGCGCACCGCTTCCACTGCGGCTTCTGCTTCGCATACCGGTCCAGCGCGCCCTTGGCGGCCGCCGCCGCTCCGGCCGTCGGTGCGGGGGACGTCGGTGTGGAGGCCGACGGGGTGGCGGCCGGAGCGGCGGTGGCCGTCGAGGTGGCGAGCACGGGAGCCAGCGTTGCCGTGACACTCACGGCCAACAGGGGCGCGAGACGTCGTCTGCGCACGATATCGATCCTTCCGGTCGCATGTTCGGACAGGAAAGATCTTTCAGGAACCGGCCACGCGCGCGGATCCCTCGCCGGGCTGCACCTCCCCTCCACCTTGGGAGTGACACAACCGCCCTCGGTGATACCCGAGTTGTAGGGGACGGCCGGACCTCGGAGACGGGTTGTGCGGGGTTCTCGGCGCGTATCCGCCTCAGCGGCGGGCCGGGCGCGAGACGGTCACCAGTACGGGCTCGGTCCCGCCCGAGGCGCGCAACGCGTCGACGAACACCTCGGTCACGGGTCGTCGGAGCGTGCTGACGTCATGCGGACGTGCCGGAGGGGACGCGCCCCGCTTCACTTTCCGCGTGCTCCGGGGCCGCCTCGTCCGGGAGGTGGGCGCTGAGCGGGAGCAGGAGGGTGCCGTTGGAGCCGTACGCGGCCATCAGTGTGGCCAGCCGCTGCCGGGCGGTGCTGCGTGTGCCGCGTGTGTCGTCTGCGTCCGGGCTTGAGTCCGTCTCGTTCGCCATGGCCCTGGTGCCCTTCGTGTCAGACGTGACAGGGACAGGGTTGTCCCCTGCCTGCGGCCGGCGTCGGAACGGCGACAGGGGACATCCTGTGGGACCCCTCCCCGTACAAGACAGTGGGACGGGGAGAGTTGTGGCCGCTCAGAGCGTGGATACGTCGGGGAATCCAGCCCTGAATGGCGACGTACCGCGACGATAGCGTCACGGTAAGAGGCTCGGCAAGTATGCACCGGTGCATACTGATGAACGAAAGAGCCCTCCGCCGGATCGGCGGAGGGCTCTTGTCGGTCTCGTGTCATACGGGGGGCGTGGGGTGGCGTCAGTGCGCGAAGTGGTCGAACTCGCCCGCTTTGACGCCCGCGATGAACGCGGCGAACTTGGTCCGCGTCGTGGTGGTGACCACGTTGGGGTCGTCGCTCTCGCGTATGAGGATGCCGCCGTTGTGGTCGGCTATCTCGACGCACTGCGGCCCTTCGCCGGAGAGGGACGACTTCTGCCAAACGATCTCGGTGCTCATGCCTGTGTCCTTCACAGCTCTCGTGCGATGTGGTGGATGAAGCTGCGTGACTCGTCAGGCTCCATGGAAGCCTGCTCGGCGAAGTCGAGCAGCGTTCGGTTCTTTTCCAGCTCGGCGGCGGCGTCGAGGAAGAGGCCGCTCAACGGTGTGTCGACGTAGACCGTGTCGAGTTGCGGAACTACACCGGCCGCGTACAGCACCGTGCGGGTGAGGTCGATGAAGTCCTCGTTGGTGAACGGGATGATGCGAAGCATGACCTCCGGCCGCTGCGACATCTCCATGAGGTGTTCGAGCTGTCGGCGCGCGATCCGGCGGCCACCGATGCGCATGCGCAGGGCCGCCTCGTGCACGACGGCCACGATCTCGGGCGGCTCGTCGCGGTCGAAGATGCTCTTACGCCTCATGCGGTGTTCGACCCGGGCCTGCACTTCCGCCGGGGGAAGCTTCGGGAGCACGCTGTCGAACAACGCCCGTGCGTGGTCTTCTGTCTGCATGACGCCCGGGAACGTTACCGGCTGGAGGTAGCGCAGGTAGCGGGCGTGGTGTTCCAGTTCCGCGATGTCCAGGAAGCCCGGGCCGAGGATGCCGCGATACTCGTCCCACCAGTGCTGGCCGCGGTGTTCGCGAGCGATCGCGCACAAGGCGTCGATCAGCGCGGCGTCGTCGCACTCGTACAGGACCGCCAGCTTGCGGATCCGCTCTTCGCTGACGCCCAGGCGCCCCGACTCGATGTGGCTGATCTTCGCCGAGTCGGTCGAGAGAAGGCCGGCCGCCTCGCGGGCAGGTTTGCCCGACCGGACGCGCAGTTTGCGCAACTCCGCGCCGAGCCGCGCCTGTCGCGCGGTCGGATTGCTTCTCGCCGGCATGGTGACCTCCCCTGTCTCGGGCTCAGTGTCGCGTGCGAGGACGGTGCCGGTCCACCTGCGTCACTCGTTCGTGGGGCAATATTGCTTCGCGGCAATTTTGCAACCTTTGGTCGGTCGCAACACCACGCCGCCCGCCGGTGAATCGAAACGGGAGTCTTTTGTGTCGCTCGTTGCGGAGAACGGTACTGACCGGGCGAAAGAAGGGTGCTGCGCCGGCCCGGTTGGTCACGGTCGGTTACGAGCCTGAACGGCCCAAGCGGCCGGAGCGGCCCGTACGGTCCGGAGGGCCCATACGGTCCGGAGGGGTCGCGGCGCGGCCCGGCGCGTCCGATGCCGGTTCCCGTGCCAGTGCCGCCGGCTGCCGAAGCGTAGCGTCGGTGGAAGTGCGCCGCCGGGTAGCGCGTACGTCAGTCCAGTACATTGGACTGTCGGTGCATGGTGATGTACTTCGACGGGAGTGCTCGTCGGTGATCCGAGGGATCTGAGGGAACGGAGGGTGTCGGTGGAAGAGCAGCCGGGCGCCGCGACCGCCGCGGCGGCGGCGTCTGTTTCGGTGCCGGAGGCGGCCGGGGCGATGGCGTCGGGGGATACGGGTGGTGCGGCGAGTGCCGAAGCGGCGAGCGCCCGGGGCGCGAACGCCGAAGGGGCGGGCGTCGAGGGGGCGGGCGCCAAGGCGGCCGGTCGCGGAGGCCGGTTCGGGCCGGTCGCGCTGGTCGTCGCGGGCGGGCTCTCCGTGCAGTTCGGCGCGGCCGTCGCCGTCCTGCTGATGCCGATGACCGGACCGATCGGAGTCGTCACCCTGCGCCTCACGCTCGCCGCGGTCGTCATGCTGGCGGTGTGCCGCCCGGCGCTGCGCGGGCACTCGCGCGCCGACTGGGGGACGGTGGTCGCCTTCGGCGCCGCCATGGCGGGCATGAACGGCCTCTTCTACCAGGCCGCCGACCGTATCCCGCTGGGCGCGGCCGTCACGCTGGAGGTGCTGGGCCCGCTGGCGCTCTCGGTGATCGTCTCGCGCCGGCTGGTCAATCTGCTGTGGGCGGGGCTGGCGCTCGGGGGCATGGTGCTGCTGAGCGGGGGCGGCTTCGACCGGCTGGATCCGGTGGGCGCGGTGTTCGCGCTGTCGGCCGGGGCCATGTGGGCGACGTACATCCTCTTCAGCGCGCGTACGGGACGGCGCTTCCCGCAGGCCGACGGTCTGGCGCTGGCGATGGCCGTCGCCGCGCTGCTCATGCTTCCGCTGGGCATCGTGGAATCGGGGTCGAAGCTCGTGGTGCCGTCGACGCTGGCGCTGGGCCTCGTCGTCGCGCTGCTGTCCTCCGTACTCCCGTACACGCTCGAACTGCTCGCGCTGCGGCGGCTGCCGGCCCCGACGTTCGCCGTGCTGATGAGCCTGGAACCGGCGATCGCGGCGACGGCGGGCTTCCTCGTGCTGCACCAGGCGCTGTCGGCGACGGACGCGCTGGCGATCGCGCTGGTGATCGTGGCGAGCATGGGGGCGGTGCGTACGCAGGTGGGCAAGCGGGCGGGTGTGAAGCGAGCGCGGGCACGGGGCGAGCGCGGGGCCGGGCCGAGTGCGGGCGTGGGCACGAGTGCGGGCGCGGGTTCGCGGGACGCCCGTACGCCGTCCGGTGCGGGCGGCAGCCGGACGGGCCGTTCCGCCTCGAACTGACCCGGTGCCGACCGGCATCGGTGCGCCAGTGCGCCAGTGCGCCAGTGCCCCAGGCACCCGGTGCCCGAGTTCTGGCCGGTGTCCTGGTGTCCCGGTGTCCCGAGGCCCCGGCGCCCACGCGCCCCGCGTGGGCGCCCCGCACTCCTCGGGCGCGCCCACCCGGGGCGGCTGCCGTGTCCGGGCCGGCCCGGGCCGGACGGCCGCGTCTCAGCCCGCCGCCGCGTCGAACCCCTCGATCTCCCGGGGGTCCCGTGCCCCCGGTCCCACATAACGCGCCGACGGACGCACAAGGCGTCCCGTCCGCTTCTGCTCCAGGATGTGCGCCGACCAGCCCGCCGTGCGGGCGCAGGTGAACATGGACGTGAACATGTGCGCCGGGACCTCCGCGAAGTCCAGCACGATCGCCGCCCAGAACTCGACGTTCGTCGCCAGCACCCGGTCCGGCCGACGCGCGTGCAGTTCCTCGAGCGCGGCCTTCTCCAGCGCCTCCGCCACCTCGAAGCGCGGCGCTGCCAGCTCGCGGGCCGTACGCCGCAGGACCCGTGCCCGAGGATCCTCGGCCCGGTAGACACGATGGCCGAAACCCATCAGCCGTTCGCCCCTGTCCAGGGCCTGCTTCACATACGCCGTCGCGTCGCCCGTGCGCTCGATCTCCTCGATCATGCCGAGGACGCGCGAGGGCGCTCCGCCGTGCAGGGGGCCCGACATCGCGCCGACCGCGCCCGACAGTGCGGCCGCCACGTCCGCGCCGGTGGACGCGATGACCCGGGCCGTGAACGTCGACGCGTTCATGCCGTGCTCGGCGGCCGAGGTCCAGTACGCGTCGACGGCCTTCACGTGCCGGGGGTCGGGCTCGCCGCGCCAGCGGATCATGAAGCGCTCGACCACCGACTCGGCCTTGTCGATCTCCCGCTGCGGGACCATCGGCAGGCCCTGGCCGCGGGCCGACTGGGCGACGTACGAGAGCGCCATCACGGCGGCCCGCGCCAGGTCGTCGCGGGCCGTGCGCTCGTCGATGTCCAGGAGCGGTTTCAGGCCCCACGCGGGCGCCAGCATCGCCAGCGCGGCCTGCACGTCGACCCGGACGTCACCGGAGTGGACCGGCAGGGGGAAGGGCTCGGCCGGCGGCAGGCCGGGGGCGAACGCCCCGTCGACCAGCAGTCCCCACACCTGGCCGAAGGAGACCTGGCCGACCAGGTCCTCGATGTCGATGCCCCGGTAGCGGAGCGCACCGCCTTCCCTGTCCGGTTCGGCGATCTCCGTCTCGAACGCGACGACTCCTTCGAGACCGGGTACGAAGGAGGGGACGAAGTCGGACATCGGGCGGCTCCTCGTGATGCGGGTGACGGGCTTTATGCGGGCAGGGTGCCGTGGGCCCCCGGATTTTGGCCAGCCCGTACGGCGTGGTGAAGCGTGACAACGAGCACAGTTCCGGACATCTGCGATCCGTGACCGCCTGTGCCGGGACGTTCCCCGCGTGTCCGGACCTTCCCCGGCGCGGGCCCGGACGTATCCCCGCGCGGGCCCGGACGTACCCCCAGGAGGCCAGGACGTTCCCACGGTGTGCCCAGGGTTTGGCGGCACCGCTCACCGGGGACGCGGGGCCCTACGGCAGGATGACCCCCGTGCCTCATGACGTGCCTCACGAGAACCCGGATCCCGCTGCCATGCGCGAGCAGTACCGCACCACGCCGCTTCTGGAGACCGACCTCGCGCCCGCCCCCATGGACCAGTTCGGCCGGTGGTTCACGGACCTCGCGGCGGCGGCGCACGACCTGCACGAACCGAACGCGATGGTGCTGTCCACGGCCACCCCCGACGGCCGGCCCTCCTCGCGCACGGTTCTGCTGAAGCGGTACGACGACCGGGGCTTCGTCTTCTTCACGAACTACACCTCGCGCAAGGGCCGGGAGATCGATACGAACCCCCACGTCTCGCTGCTCTTCCCCTGGCACCCGCTCGCGCGCCAGGTCGTGGTCACGGGCACGGCGGCCCGTATCGGCCGCGACGAGACGGCCGCGTACTTCCGCACCCGCCCCCACGGCTCGCAGCTCGGCGCCTGGGCCAGCGACCAGTCGGCGCCGATCGCCTCCCGGGACGCCCTGCTGCGCCGTTACGAGGAACTGCTGGACCGCTACCCGGAGGGCGAGCAGGTCCCCGCTCCGCCGCACTGGGGAGGCTTCCGGGTGACCCCCGAGACGGTGGAATTCTGGCAGGGGCACGAGAACAGACTGCACGACCGGCTGCGGTACGTCCGGAAGGGCAGCGGGTGGCGCGTGGAGCGGCTCTGCCCCTGAGACGGCCCCGACCCCCGGTTCCCGCCTTCGGACGCCCTCGGACCGTCGGGACCCGGTCACCGGGGCCCGGAAAAAGCGGAACCCCGCGGGCTCGGGTCCTCCGGGGAGGAGCCGGCCGGACGTACCGGCGAGCCCGCGGGGCGGTGACTGCTTGGGATTTCGGCCGGCGGCGCCGGCTCCGCACAGAGTGCGACGAACGGGCCGCTAGCCCGCAGCCACCTCACGCGTCCGGATTGCATACATCTGCCGAACCACCTCCCTTCTCGTGTGCACCACACACTAGGAACCGGTTCGCGGGGTCTCAAGGGATTTTCGGAGAAATTGACGTGCTGGTGCGGGCCGCTCGCCCGTGCCTGACAATCGAACGTGCAGGGTAGAGAGGGTGAGAGAGGTTTGAGAAGAGCGTAGAAAACTGTTCGAGGCGGCATTTTCGGGAACGGGGTGTGTGCTGAGTCACGTTCGAGTTGAATGAACGGACGTACGTCCGCACCACGCGGAGCCGCCCTTCAGGGGGTGCCAGGATGAGTGCTTCTCGCAGTGAGACCACCGATGCGGCAGGACCGGACGGCCCGGAGCCCGATCACGGGGCGGGGGCCGGACGGGAGGATGGTGTCGTGAGCGGTGGCGGCCCTGCCCCGGGCGCCGGTGGCGACCCGGAGCGGGACAAGGACGAGGCCGGGGCGGATCTGCTCGCGTCCCTGCTCGACGGGATGGACGCGGCGCTGTTCGCGCTCGACGCGGGTGGGGTGATCACGCACTGGAACCGCGAGGCGGAGCGCATATTGGGCTGGACCGCCGAGGAGGCGGTCGGACGGCACGGTTTCGCGGGGTGGGCCGTCAGGACCGCCGACGCGGACGCGGTGCAGGCCCGGCTGATGTCCGTCATGGGCACGCGCGGGCGCCAGGTGGACGAGTTCGCGCTGCTCCGCAAGGACGGCGGGCGGGTGCTGCTGCGCACCCAGACCGCCGCGGTGCGCGGGGCGGACGGCAAGCCCGCCGGGGTGTACTCGGCCTTCAGCGAGGTGCACGCCCAGATCGACCTGGAGCGGACGATCGCGCTCAGCGAGGCGCTGTTCGAGGAGGCGTCCTGGGGTGTCGTCCTGGTCGACGTGGATCTGCGGCCGACGGTGGTCAACGGGTACGCGGCGCGGGCCCTGGGCGCCGGGCGTACGTCCGTGCTGGGCCGGCCGCTCGGTGAGCTGATCAGCCACGGCGTGGAGGAGCTGGAGGCCGCGCTCCACCATGTACTCGCGGAGGGCGCGCCGAGGTCGCCCGCCGAGCTGTGGGTCACGCTCCGTACGAACGGCGGGGAGCAGCGCCGGTGCTGGCGCAGCGGCTTCCTGCGGCTGGCCTCCCCGCTGGCGGAGGAGCCCGTGCCGCTGGGTGTGGGATGGATGTTCCACGACGTGACGGACCTGCGGCGATCGGTGCAGGACGCGGACCGGCTGCGGTTCCGCACCAGCCAGCTGCACCGCGCGGGCCGGGCGGCGGCCGAGTGCGAGGACCCCATGGAGGCGGCGACGGTCCAGCTGGACTTCGCGCTGGCGGGCTTCGCCGACCACGCTCTGATCGATCTGGTGGCCGGGGACGGGTCCGGTGATCCCGTACGGCTGGTCCGGGCGGCCGCCTCGCCCTCCGGCGGCGGCTCCGGGCCGGGCGCGCGGGTGGAGTCGGGGGGCATACCGGTGCGGTACGGGCCCGGGCACCCGGCCCTCCAGGCGCTGGACCGTAACGGCGCGGTGCGCGCGAGCGCCCCGGCGGGCCCGTCGGGGCCCCCGCTGTCCGGCGGTGCCGCGGAGGAGAACGCGGGACGCGGCCGATCGGGCCCGGCCGGGGCCGGACCGGCGAACGGGGGCGGCGGGCCCGGCGCGGGCGCGGCCCCCGGTGCCCTCCCGCCGTCCGCGTGGGCGGCGGCCCGCCAGTGGCCGCCGGACGCGGTGCACGCCCTGTGCACGGTGCTGCGCAGCCGGGGCCGGTCGCTGGGCGTGGTGACGTTCCTGCGGGGGGCGAGCCGGCCGCCCTTCGAGCGTCAGGACGCGGTGTACGCGGAGGATGTGACGGGCCGGATGGCGGGTTCGCTGGACCTCTTCCGGACCTTGTCCGACTGAGAGCGCGCCGGCGGACGAGCGGTGCCGGTCGCAGCGGCCCGCCGACGCGGACGACCCGTGCCGGCCGTACGGCCCGCCGACACGCGTACGGGCCGTGCCGGTCGTACGGGCCGCACAACCCGTATGACCGCCACGGCCCGTACGTCAGGCCGTGAGGCCGGCCGTCAGGAGGCCCCCGCCTTCGGCCTCGTCCCGGGCACCGACTCCTCGAGACGCGCCGCGCCCGCGGTGGCCGGGGCGGTGGGCGCCGGGCCGCGCATGCGGACCGGTTCCGTCTCCGCGTCGTTGTGCCGCAGGGCCCAGTTCTCCAGGGAGATCCGGCACGCGTGGTCGAGGTGGCGGACCTCGGACAGGTCCAGCTCGATCGGCCGGTCCTTCGGCAACTCCTCCAACTGCTCCATGATCCGGGGCAGTCGCAGGAACGTCACGTTGCCGCTGACGGACACCACCAGCCGGCCGCCCGTGAGTTCCCGCACGTCGACGTTCAGGTGGGAGATCTCCCACGCCGTCTTGACCACGGCGAGCAGCAGACCGAGGATCACGCCCTCGAAGAGGTTCGTGACCAGGATCGCGGTCGCCGTGATGGCGAGGATGACCGCCTCGCCCCGGTGCTCGCGCCACAGCGGGGCCAGGTCCTTGACCGGGATCAGCTTGCATCCCGCGTGGACCAGGACACCGGCGAGCGCCGCCAGCGGGATGATGCCGATCGCGGCCGGGAGCAGCGCGGCGAACAGCAGCAGCCATACGCCGTGCAGGATCCGGGAGAGCGAGGTCTTCGCCCCCGCCTGGACATTGGCGGAGCTGCGCACGATGACCGCGGTCATCGGCAGCGCGCCGAGCGCGCCGCAGACCGTGTTGCCCACGCCCTGCGCCATGAGCTCCTTGTTGTAGTCGGTGCGCGGACCGTCGTGCATACGGTCCACGGCGGCGGCGCTGAACAGGCTCTCCGCCGAGGCGATCAGGGTGAACGCCAGGATCGTGCCGATCGCGGCCATGCCGCCCAGCGCGCCGAAGTCCCCGAGGCCGGGCGGGCTGATGGACTCCAGCAGACCCTTGACCTCGACCTTGGCGACCGGCAGTCCGAACGCCACGGTCACACCGGTGGCCAGTGCCACCGCGGCCAGCGGACCGGGGACGACCCGGAACTTGGCGGGCAGCTTGGGCCACAGGACCAGGACGGCGACGGTCCCGGCCCCGATGAGGAACGCGGTCAGCGCCGCACCGCTGGTGACGATGTCGGCGGCCAGCCCCGGCAGTCCGGCCAGCTTGTCGAGGCCGCTGGAGGGCTGCGCGAGGTCGGCCATGGCGTACACCTGGCCCAGGACGAGGACGAGGCCGATACCGGCCAGCATGCCCTGGACGACGGAGACCGAGATGGCCCGGAACCAACGGCCCAGGCCGACCGCGCCGAGCGCCAGCTGGATGAGTCCGGAGATGAGGACGATGGCACCGAGGGCACCGAGTCCGAACTCCTGGACGGCGCTGTACACCAGCACCGTCAGACCGGCCGCCGGGCCGCTGACCTGGAGGGAGCTGCCGGGCAGGGAGCCCACGACGATACCGCCGACGATGCCGGTGACCAGGCCCAGTTCGGCCGGGACGCCGGAGGCCACTGCCACGCCTACGCACAGAGGCAGCGCCACGAGAAAGACGACGAGTGAGGCGAGTATGTCGCGCCTCAGGACGGTTTTGTCCTTCAGTAGCGAGAACATGAGGGTTGGTGTTCCTAGCTGTGTGGTCCGCTCGGGGCGGACGGACGACAGGAAGTGCGCGCGTGGGAGGAGGTCGTCCTCACAGCGCTCTGAACTCCCCGCCCAGCTCGGGACGGTGCGTGCTGATCGCGCCCGTGTCGACTTCGTAGTACCAGGCGTGCAGGGACAGCGATCCGGCCGCCAGACGTTCCCGGACGGCGGGGTAGCCGCGCAGCGTGTCGAGCTGCGCCGCCGCATGGTGCTGTACGCAGTGGGGGAGGTCGGTGGACTCCGGAAGGCCGGTGACGCAGTAGTCCAGCCAGTCGCGGACCGCGGGGACGCCCGACAGGTCCTCGCCGCGGACGAGGGCGCCGACGGCGCCGCAGTGGGAGTGTCCGCAGACGACGATGTCACGGACGCCGAGCACGCGCAGCGCGTACTCGATGGTGGCGGTCTCGCCGCTGGGCCGGCTCGCGTCGTACCGGGGAACGATGTTGCCCGCCGTGCGGAGCTCGAACAGCTCTCCCGGCCGGGCGCCGGTGATGAGGGACGGGATGACTCGGGAGTCCGAGCAGGTGATGAACAGGACTTCGGGGGACTGTCCTGCCGCCAGCTCGCGGAATTCCTCGGAACGCTCCGCCACCTGGACGGAGAACGAACGGGCGTTGTCGATCAGTGACTTCATGATGGCCTGCCTCCTGCACCCTCGGTTCCTGCCGGGGCGCGGTGTGGTCGGGTCAGTGGGGGAGTACTGCTGTGGGAAAGGTGCTGCTGACGCGTGCGACGAGGCGACGCGCGGTACGGGCTGACGTACGAGGACGAAGCGGGAGGGGGCGCCGGCCGGCGCTCCGGGCCCGGGGCGTCCGGCGGCTCCGGGGGTGACCGGAGGGGGCCGTCCGGGGCGTCACACCTCGCCGGGTCTCGGCGATCGGTGTCGGGCCGCGGGCTCGGGCGGTTCACGGTCCGGTCGGAGTCTCACGGCGCGTCCCTTCCGTGCTGTCGTGCTCGTGCTGTCGCTCGCGTGCTGTGTCGAACCGTCGTGCGTCGTCGTGTTGCTGATGGCGGCCTCTCCGCACACGCCGCGGCCTTGCCTCATCGCGAAGGGGCGTTGTGGGCGGAGTGCGCCGCAGGCTCTGATGATGCCTCACCGGAGCCTCTCCTACTTTGCCTCAACATTACCTTCTCGTGAAAGATCATAATCTCGCCAAGCATCCCTTTGGTGACGCAAAGTCGCGGGTCGCGGGGGTGCGCGCACAGGGGTTGTGCGGGGAGCAGTCGCGGCAGCCCATGGCCAATGCTTTACCTTTAGGGGTGAAGACCGTTGCTCCGGATGCCTCCGTTGCTTTGGTTAAGGCGGCCGTCCTGGTTGTGTGTTCGAATTCGAGGGCGGCGGTGGCAGAGGCGGTACGCCGATGGCGTTACGTCAGTGGCCGTAGAAGATACGGTCGCTGTTCTCGCTCATCACCCGGGCGTTCCAGAGCGTCCCGCCGTCGATGTTGCCCGAACGCAGGAGCGGGGGCTCGATGCCGCGCCCGGCGAGTTCGCCCGCGGCGGCGGCCATCATCGCCTGCATCAGGGCGCTGGTGACCACCGTGGAGGCGGGAGCGAACGGCGCGTCGATGCCGTCGGCCGTCAGTTCCGCGTCGCCGACGGCTATCCCGTTGTCCAGGACGATGTCGCAGTGGTCCTTGAGGAACATCCCGGTGCGGTTGCGGGGGGTCGTCCGCGTCGCGTACGCCACGGACGTGACCCCGATGACCTTCAGGCCCTTCTCCCGCGCGTGCGACGCCATCTCGACGGGCAGTGCGTTGCGCCCGGAGAGGGAGACGACCACGAGGACGTCGCCCGCGGCGGCGGGACTCGTGTCGAGCACCGTGCTCGCCAGTCCCTCGACCCGCTCCAGCGCGGAGCCCAGGGTGGCCGGGCGCACGTCCACGCCCACCATGCCGGGGACGGCGAGCAGGTTCATCACGGCGAAGCCGCCGGCGCGGTACACCACGTCCTGCGCGGCGAGCGAGGAGTGTCCGGCGCCGAAGGCGAAGAGGCGGCCCCCGGCGGCCACGGTGTCGGCGATGGCCGAGCCGGCCTTCGCCACGGCCTCGGACTGGCCGTCCCGCGCGCGGCGCAGCAGGCCGATCGCGGCGTCGAAGAACTGCTCGGCCGGCTTGCTCTCGTTCAGCGGCTTGCTCTCGCTCATCGGGATCCTTCGGGAAGAGACGGGGCGCGCGGGAGTGCGCGGGGCGGACGGAAGCGCGCCCGGGCGACGCGCGGGGTGGTGGCCGTGCCTGCCCGGTCACCGACGGGTGCGGGCGAGTACCGCAGGTGACCGGCTCGGGACCGTCCCGTGTCGTGTCCCGCGTCCGCCGGTGCCCGCTCGTGCCCGCTCGCGCCCCCCCCGTTGCCGGGCTGTGCCGCGGATCACGTTGAGGTCTGGACCATTGCCCTGTCAATGCCATGTCAATGACCCGCCGGTGCCGCGCGCCCGGGGCGGCGGCAGGACGGGAACCGACTGCGGCACGGCACGGTTGTCGGTGCTATGCGTCAGAATTGAGTCAGGGCCAGCGCACGATTTATCGAGGGGCACGTATGTCCGGACTGATCGACACGACGGAGATGTACCTCCGCACCATCCTTGAGCTGGAAGAGGAAGGTGTGGTCCCGATGCGCGCCCGGATCGCGGAGCGGCTCGACCAGAGCGGCCCGACGGTCAGCCAGACCGTCGCCCGCATGGAGCGGGACGGCCTGGTGCAGGTCGCGGGCGACCGTCATCTGGAGCTGACGGAGGAAGGGCGCCGGCTCGCGACGCGCGTGATGCGCAAGCACCGGCTCGCCGAGTGCCTCCTGGTCGATGTGATCGGCCTGGAGTGGGAGCAGGTGCACGCCGAGGCGTGCCGCTGGGAGCACGTGATGAGCGAGGCGGTGGAGCGGCGGGTGCTGGAGCTGCTGCGCCATCCGACGGAGTCGCCGTACGGCAATCCGATCCCGGGCCTCGCCGAGCTGGGTGAGAAGGGCGAGGTCGACCCGTTCCTCGACGCGGGCATGGTGAGCCTGGCGGAGCTGGACCCGGGCAGCGAGGGCAAGACGGTGGTGGTGCGGCGGATCGGTGAGCCGATCCAGACCGACGCCCAGCTGATGTACACGCTGCGGCGCGCGGGCGTGCAGCCGGGCTCCGTGGTGAGTGTGACCGAGTCCGCCGGCGGCGTCCTGGTCGGAAGCAGCGGTGAGGCGGCGGAGCTGGCGGCCGAGGTGGCGTCGCACGTCTTCGTGGCCAAGCGCTGACACCGGCCTCCGGGCCCGGAGACAGGCGCTGACACCGGTCTCCGGGGCCGTTACGGCCGTCTGTCCCCGGGCCGTTGACATCGCCGTCGCTGGCCCGGCCCCGCCGTCTCCGGGCCCGCACCGGTGGTTCCGGCCCTCGCCGTGTTCTTGCCTCCTGGCCGTGTCACCCGTGTCACCCGTGTCGGGCGCACGGTGGCCGAGGCGGAATCCGGTCCGAAGGGCAGCGGACGGGGCGGATCACATGGGAGGCTGTGGCAGGGGCATATGACCTGAAGGGTGTCGGCTGGGCCCCTGAAGCCGTGGCCGGGGAGGGAGCGGGGTATGCGCCGGGGGGTGAGCGCACGCCGGCCGGTCCGTGGCCCGGGCCGTGTCTCAGGAGTCCCGCCCCTCGGGTGGACGGCGCCGCTTCCGGAACACAGCCTCGACACGGGTGCCCACGGCTGCCGCGCGAAGGAGTGTGTTCCCGGCTGCCGAGCCTGCCGGCCCTGCCGTCTCTCCCGCCCACGGCTGCCGCGCGCCTGCGGCTCCGGTGCCTCGAGGCACCGGAGCCCGCCCTCCCCCGCGCTGACCCGGAGCCCCGAGCTCTCAAGGTCATCCCCTTCGGGCCGTCATCCCCGAGCGGCCCGCCTCCCGCAGAAGATCTCCCCCGGGCGACGTCCGGCAATCCTTGACCGTGGTCACTCGAACGAGCGGTGTTGCCGCTCGTACCCACATGTTCGAATGCGAGTTCGATAGTCTGGCGGAGTTGGACGCCCCTGGCCACAGCTGTATCCGACTCGACCACTCAGAAAGGGGTGCCGGGACAGATGGTGCAGCGCATCGATGTCACCGGAGCGGATGGCATACGCCTTGCCGCCTGGGAGTATGCCGACCCGCCCAAGCGGCGCGGGGAAGCGGAACGGGACGAGGAGACCGCGCGGACCTCCGGCGTCTTACTCCTCCACGGGCTCATGGGCCGCGCCTCGCACTGGGCGTCCACGGCACGCTGGCTCGCCGCCCGGCACCGCGCGGTCGCGCTCGACCAGCGGGGGCACGGCAGGAGCGAGAAACCCCCGGAGGGCCCGTACACGCGCGAGGCGTACATGGCGGACGCCGAGGCCGCCATAGAGCAGCTCGGGCTGGCGCCCGTGACGTTGATCGGCCACGCCATGGGCGCGCTCACGGCCTGGCAGCTCGCCGCGAGACGGCCCGACCTGGTGCGGGCCCTGGTGATCTGCGACATGCGCGCCTCCGCGCTGGGCGCGGCGTCGCAGCGGGAGTGGGAGGACTGGTACCGCTCCTGGCCGGTGCCCTTCGCGACGCTCGCGGACGTCAGGAAGTGGTTCGGGGAGGACGACCCCTGGGTCGAGCGGCCCAGCCCGTCGCGCGGCGAGTTCTTCGCCGAGGTGATGACCGAGGGCGCGGACGGCTGGCGTCCGGTCTTCTCCCGGCGCCAGATGCTGATCACCAGGGAGACCTGGGTCTACGAGGCCCACTGGGAAGAGCTGGCGCATGTGGAGTGCCCCACGCTGGTGGTGCGCGGCCTGGACGGCGAACTGGGCCGCGCGGAGGCCACGGAGATGGTCAGAGTGCTGCCGCGCGGCCAGTACGCGGAGGTCACGGACGCGGGGCACCTGGTGCACTACGACCAGCCGGAGGCGTGGCGCGCGGTGATCGAACCGTTCCTGGACGGCGTGCCGGCCTCGTGAGGCGCGTTGGCCTGTGGGGCGCGTCGCCTCGCCGGTGGTTCGCCCGTGGGCGGTGCGGTCGGGCCTCGGGAGGCGGCCGGTCGTGGTGAGGAGGGGCGGGGCGCCGGGACTTCGACGCGCCCTCACCACGACCGGGCCTGACCCCCGCGCCCACCCGGCCCCGTCCGTACCCGTCCGTCCGGTACGGCCCCTCCGGTACGGCCCCTCCGGTACGGCCTCAGCCCTTGCTGACCGCCGTCAGGATCTCCGGCAGGCGCGCCGCCGCCTGCGGGGCCGCCAGGCGGAGGCCGACGGCCGCGACCAGGGCCCCGTACGCCGTGCCCAGCGGGAGCAGGATCCAGGTCGGGCCGTCCGCGCTCGCGACATGGAGCCAGATCGTCAGCGCGATCACCGGCGCGCACAGCAGGGCCGCGCCCAGCATGCCGCCGAAGATGGAGATCCAGGCGAGCCCGGCCTGGCCCGGAGCCACGTTCTTGTAGCCGCTGTCCTGCGGTATCGAGTACGGGAAGCGGACCGAGGCCACCGCCCCCGTCGCCAGCATCGCGCCCAGCAGCGCGAAGGAGAGGCCGAGCGCTTCCGGCAGCGCGCGCCAGTTGTCCAGCAGGGCGGCGGTGGCGACCGTGACCAACGCCGAGTACGGCAGCGTGATCAGCGACAGGGCCAGCGCCCGCGCACGCAGTTCCAGGTAGGCGTCCCGCGGTGAGGAGATGGTCATCGCCACCATCCAGAAGGCGGAGGTGTCCTGACCGAACTGGTTGTACATCTGGATCCCCAGCATCCCCGCCGCGAAGCACGCGAAGTAGATCGTGCCCCTGCCCTGGAGCGCGTTGAACAGGGGCACGATCACCCCGATGGCCAGCGCGGTGATCCAGGCCGCCTTCGTCTTCGGATCGCGCCAGACGTAGCGCAGCGCGCGCCGCATCACCGTGCCCGTACGCCCCTCGGGCAACAGCCGTTCCAGGGCGGGCGCGCTCTCCTTACGGGCCGGTTCGCCGGCCGCGAGCGTCGAGCTGTCCGGCGCCGTCATCAGCCTCACCAGTGACCGCCGCCAGTAACGCAGCAGTACGGCCAAGGCGGCCACGGACAGCAGCAGTTGCCCGGCGGCCCGCCCGTAGGCGCCCTCGCTCGCCGAGGCCACGGCGCCCGTCGCCGCGGCGGGCGGCAGCCACCGTACGACCGCCGCCACCGGGTCCAGGGCGGCGAGCCCGCCGGCCTCGCCGAGGCGCTGTGCGCCGAAGTTGACGACCTGGACGCCCACGGCGATCACCAGGCCGCTCAGCACCGCCAGATCGCGGCCCTTGCGCGAGGTCAGCAGCCGGATGTTGGCCGTCGCCACCACCCGCGCCAGCGTCACGCAGAGCAGCAGCGCCAGCGGTACGGCCACCACCGCGACGGCCGTGCCCGCCGCGCCGCGCGCCGTCGCCGCCGCCGAACCCACCAGCAGGCAGAGCGCGAACAGCGGACCGATCCCCACCAGCGACGCCGCCAGCAGCGCCCCCGTCAACGGGTGCGGGCGCAGCGGCAGCATCACCAGCCGGGTGGGGTCCAGCGTCTCGTCGCCGCCGGGGAAGAACAGCGGCATCACCGCCCAGCCGAGGGCGAGTACGGCCGTCAGCAGCACGGTCACCGTGCCGACGTGCGCGGTCCCGCGCAGCAGCACCAGCCCGAGCAACTGCGCGGCGGCGACGAGCAGGGCGAGGACACCGGAGGCGATGTAGGCGGCGGTGCGGCCCGTGGACTGCCGCAGCCCGTTGCGCAGGAGGGAGAGCTTGAGCGGCACGAGAACGGAGGCGGCGGAAGCCATGGAGGCGCGGGGGGCGGTACGGGCGACGGTGCCGGTACCGACCGGGGAAGTGCCGGTACGGACGGAGGAGGCGGCACCGGCGAGGGGCGCCCCCGCGCCCGCCCCGGGGCCGGGGTCTCCCGTGGGCTGCCCCGAAGCGTCCGCCGCCCCCGGGACCCGGGCCGGTTCGTCGTCCCGGGACCGGCGCGCGGCGCGCGTCACCGCGCACCTCCCAGCCAGTCCAGCGACTCGCTTCTGTCCAGCCCCCGCGCGCCGACCAGTTCCAGGAACGCGTCCTGGAGCGACGGCGCGTCGGACCGTACCTCCGCGAGCGTGCCCTGCGCGCGGATGCGGCCCGCCACCATGACCGCGACCCAGTCGCACAGCGACTCCACCAGTTCCATCACGTGGCTGGAGAAGACGACCGTCGCGCCCGAGTCCGTGTAGCGCTCCAGCACACTCCGGATGGTCTGCGCCGAGACCGGATCGACGCCTTCGAACGGCTCGTCCAGGAACAGCACTTCGGGGTTGTGCAGCAGCGCCGCCGCCAGCCCGATCTTCTTGCGCATACCGGTCGAGTAGTCGATGACGAGCTTGTGCTGGGCGCCCGCCAGGTCCAGTACGTCGAGGAGTTGCGTGGCCCGCTTGTCGACCTCGGCGCCCGGCAGGCCCCGCAACCGCCCCGTATAGCCCAGGAGTTCGCGCCCGGAGAGCCGGTCGAAGAGACGCAGCCCCTCCGGCAGGACGCCGATGCGTGCCTTCACCTCGACGGGGTCGCGCCACACGTCGTGGCCCGCGACCGTCACGCGTCCCCCGTCGGGTCTGAGCAGCCCGGTCACCATGGACAGCGTCGTGGTCTTCCCCGCGCCGTTCGGGCCGACCAGGCCGATGAAGCGGCCCGCCGGCAGCGCGAGGTCGATGCCCGCGACGGCGATCTGTTCGCCGAAGCGCTTCCACAGCCCCTCGACGCGCACGGCGGGCGGCGCCGTCGGCGCACCACCCGCCCCGTCGTCGTCCCGTGCCCCGTCGTCCCGCATACGCGCCGGGGCGCCGGTTCCTTCCGGTGCCCGGTCCGGTGTGTGGTCCCGTGCCTGCTCCGGCATGTGCGCTGCCTTTCGGTGTCCTGAGAGAGTCCCGCGCGCCCGTCGGCCCGCGTGCCCGTCGGCCCGCGCTCGCCGTTCCCCCGGCCACCGCCGCGCCGGATGTCCGCGCTCGTCGCGAGCCCGCTCACGAACACGGTGGGCGGGCCACGGGCCGCCGTCGGTCCACCCTACGTACGACGGGGCGGGCGGGGCCGCTCCCGGGTCCGTTCCGCCGCGGCCTCCCGGCCGCACGCGTACGCCAGCGCGCCGATCAGGTCCTCCGTGTCCGGCAGCCAGCGGTTCGCCGTCGTCGGCCTGCGCGCCCACTGCACCGCCCCGCGGCCACCGATCCGGGTCGGCGGGGCCGCGACGTAGTCCCCCTCGCCCCGGGCGCGCAGGTCGAGCGAGTGCGGCGGCCAGCCCAGCCCCTGTACCAGGTCGTCCAGTTTCGGCCCGGCGCCCGGCAGCACGAAGAACAGCATCCTCCGGTGCGGTGTGCAGGTCACCGGGCCGGGCGTCACCTTCAGCCGGTCCATCCTGGCCAGCGCCAGACAGCCCGCGGACTCCGAGACCTCCAGCGCGTCGAACGCGCGCCCCGTCGGAAGCAGGACCGATGCCGTGGGCCGCGCCGCCCAGAGCCTGCGCGCCCCCACCGCGCTCCCCGTCGCCTGTGCCGCCCAGTCCGCCCCCGCCGCGTGCGCCCCCGGCGCGGGGCAGTCGGCGCTGCCGCAGGAGCACCGCTCCGCGCCGCCCAGGACCTCCAGCCAGGTGCCGGGGAACACGTCCCAGTGCCGCTCCCGCGCGTACCGCACCGCGCTGTCCAGCAGCTGGTCACCGCGTTGTTGGGGGATCCGCCCGGTCCGGTCCGCGGGCGGTCGGGCGATCCGTGCCTCACCCGTGACTCCGATGCTCTCTTCCACGGCATTCACAACTCCCCGTACCACCCCGGGTTACGGGCGCACGGCGACGCGCCGTGGCGCATCGATCCTGCATACGGGGCGCATGGAGGCATGGGCGGGGGCGCGCGGGAAGGGGTGTGGCGGAAGGGGGGTAGCCACCCCCGGGGGTCCGACAACATATGGGCAGCACGTGGGCAGCGCGCGGCCGAGCCCGGCCGTGGCTTCCGACTGATCGGTCCAGCCTCTTAGTTCAATCATCGAATATTTCCGTCATCGCCGAACATGTGCATTCAATATGCGCATTCTCCGCGTATTCGCCGGGCAGTGATCACTGAGTCGATCACCGCGGTCACAGGGGGTTCCAATTGGCAGCCAGGCCACTCGTCGCGCGTCAGCCGAACGAACGGCTCCAGGCGCTCATCCAGGAAGCCGGTTGCTCCAACGCCGGGCTCGCCCGACGGGTCAACATGGTGGGGGCGGAGCGCGGGCTCGACCTGCGCTACGACAAGACCTCGGTCGCGCGCTGGCTGCGCGGCCAGCAGCCGCGCGGCCGGGCGCCGGGCATCATCGCCGAGGCGTTGGGCAGGAAGTTAGGACGTACGGTCACGATCGACGAGATCGGCATGGCCAACGGCAAGAACCTGGCCTCGGGCGTGGGGCTGCAGTTCTCGCCGACCGTCCTGGGCGCGATCGAGCAGGTCTGTGAGCTGTGGCGCAGCGACGTGGGGCGCCGTGACTTCCTGTCCGGGTCGGCGGTGGCGTCCTCGGCGCTCGTCGAGCCCAGCAGGGACTGGCTGATCACCGGCGCGGACACGGCCGTGGCGCGCAACACGGGCGCCCGGGTGGGGGATTCGGACGTCGACGCCGTACGGGCCATGACGAGCGCGCTCATCGAGCTGGACCACCGGTTCGGCAGCGGCCACGTCCGCCCGGTCGTGGTGCACTACCTGAACAGCGTGGTCTCGGCGCTGCTGTCCGGCTCGTACCGCGAATCGGTCGGGCGCCGGCTGTTCGCGGCGGTCTCCCGGCTGACCGAGCTGGCCGGCTACATGGCCGTCGACACGGGCCAGCCCGGCCTCGCCCAGCGCTACTACATCCAGGCGCTGCGGCTGGCCCAGGCGGCGGGCGACCGGGGGTACGGCGGGTATGTGCTGGCCGCGTCGATGAGCCATCTGGCCGCCCAGCTCGGCAACCCCCGGGAGATCGCGCAGCTCGCCCGGGCCGCCCAGGAGGGCGCGCGCGGACATGTGCCGCCGCGCGCGCAGGCCATGTTCCTCGCCGCCGAGGCGCGGGGACACGCGCTGATGGGCGACGCCCGTACCTGCGAGACGGCCATCGGCCGCGCGGTCGCCGCGCTGGATCGCGCGGGAGAGACGGCGGGGGAGGGTGCCGCCGGGGGCGCGGGAGGATTCGTCGGGGGTTCCGGCGGAGGGCCCGGCGCGGGGTCCGGGACGGGGTCCGGGACGGACGATCCCGACTGGATCGCCCATTTCGGTCACGCCTACCTCGCGGACGAGCTGGCGCACTGCTACCGCGACCTGGGCCGCCCGGACGAGGCGGCCAAGCACGCCCAGGACTCGCTGGACGGCCATCCGGAGTCCCGGGCGCGGCGGCGGGCGATCGGGCTGGTCCTGCTGGCCACGGCGCAGGTGCAGCAGCGCGAGGTGGAGCAGGCGTGCCACACGGGCACCCGGGCGGTCGAACTGCTCGGGACATTGCGCTCCAGCCGGGGGGCGGAGTATCTGGAGGACCTCCAGCAGCGGCTGGAGCCGTACGGGAGCGAGCCGGCGGTACGGGAGTTCGGGGCGCGGCTGGAGATCCAGGCGGCGTGAAGGGCGGGGCGCCGGGGGCACCCGGCGCGCCGGGGTGCCGAGCTGTCCGTGGCGCGGGATCCGGGGGCGGGTCGGGGCTGTGTGCTCCGGGGGATGGCCGGCGGGCGTGCGGGGGACGTGAGGAGACGGTGACGGCCGTGTGCGAATGAACGGTCAAGTTCCGGATGTCCCGGGCGATTTCATACCAGGTGACGAGGTTCACCGGGACCGATTCGTTACCGGATCGACGTGCGTGGCAGAGCGCTCGATTCACCCGGTAGCGTGAGCCGACGATTCGGTTAGTCCACACGTTCCACACGTAGGAGTCCCGGTGACGCACAGCGGACAGAGGGATGAGCCGCAGCAACCGGCCGCTCGGATCACGTACGAAGGCATCGTGCTGCCGAGCGACGGCAGCGGGCCCTGGATCCCCGGTTCGACCGCGGACCAGGACCCGCCCGCGCGCTCGTCCGCGCCCGCGCCCGCTTCCGCGCCCCCGGCCGCGCCCATGCCCGATTCCGCTCCGCTGCCCGGACCGGTGAGCGGTGAGCAGTGGGGGCAGTCCTGGGGCGCGCAGGACGGTCAGGGCGGGCAGGGCGGTTACGGCCAGGCCGCGACGCAGCCGTACGGCGGGCAGCAGCAGATACCGCCGCAGCCGCCCCTGCAACCGCAGCCGCAGGCGTACGGGGAACCTCAGTCGTACGGACAGCCCCAGGCGTACGGAGAGTCTCAGCCGTACGGGGAGTCCCAGGCGTACGGGCAGCCTCAGTCGTACGGGGAGTCCCAGGCGTACGGGCAGCCCCAGAGGCAGGGGCAGCCGTACGGAGCTCCGCAGGGGGACCTGCCTCACGGCGGTTCGTACGGTGCCCCGCTGCCTCCGCCGGCGCAGGGCCTGCCGCTGCCTGCGGAGACCCCGCCCGTGCCGGGCGTGGAGGACGCCACGCAGTACCTGCCGCCCGTGGCCGCCACCTCGGACTCGGACGCCACGCAGTTCATCGCCCCGGTGCCGCAGGCCCCCGGCCCCGTCGGGGCCGGCGTGCTGCCGCCGGAGAGCGGTGCGGAGGCCACGCAGGTGATGCGGCCGCCGCAGGTCCCCGAGGCGCCGGCGCCGATGCCGCCGCATCAGGGCGCTGATTCGGACGCCACGCAGTTCCTCCCGCCCGTCGCCGCGCCCGAGCCGCCCGCGGCCGCACCGTACGACGTACGGCCCGGGGCGCCGGAGGACCGGCAGCCGCCCCCGGAGTTCGACAATCTCTTCCGAGCGGAGGGCGGCGGGGCGCAGGGGGCGGACATGACGCGGCCGCTGCCGCCGTACGGTGCGGGTGGTCCCGCCGCGCCGGGACCGGGCGCGGCCGGGGGCGCCTCCCGGTCCCGGGCGCAGCCTCAGCCGCACGCACAGCCCTCGCACGCCCAGCCCCCGCACGCGCAGCCCTCGCACGCACCGCCGCACGCCCAGCCGCCGGTACCGGTCCCGACGCCCTCGCCGGCGCCGGAGAGGCGGGCGTCCCGCGGGCGCGGCGACGCCCGCCGCGGCTCCTCCAAGGTGCCGGTGGTCGCGGCCGTCGTCATCGGCTGCGCGGTGCTCGGCCTGGGCGCGGGCGCGCTGATGAGCGGCGGGGACGGGAAGTCGGCGCAGAACGAGAAACAGACGCTGACGGCCGAGAGTTCACCCACCGCCCCCGCGACCAGCGAACCCCCCGCCGACCCGGCGCAGCCGCAGGCCGAGGCGCTCGACAAGCTGCTCGCGGACAGCAACAACAGCCGGTCGACGGTGATCAACGCCGTCGAGTCCATCAAGTCCTGCGAGAACCTGGACAAGGCGGCGACCGACCTGCACGGGGCGGCGGAGCAGCGCCGGGACCTGGTGACCCGTCTGAAGGACCTCAGCGTCGACAAGCTCCCCGACCACGCCGAACTGACGTCGTCGCTCAACGAGGCGTGGGAGGCGTCGGCTTCGGCGGACGACCACTACGCGCAGTGGGCCAAGCAGGCCAAGAGCAAGAAGGTCTGCAAGGGCGGGCACGCGAAGGCGACGAAGGAAGCGGCGAAGGGGAACAAGGCGAGCGGGGAGGCGACGGCGGCGAAGCAGAAGGCGTCGCAGCTGTGGAACGCGGTGGCGACGAAGTACGGGCTGACGCCGCGCAAGCCGACGCAGCTGTAGCGGTGGGGCGGTGACCGGGGGCGGGCGAGACCGGTCGCCCGCGTCGCGGACCGGCCCGTCACCGTCCCGGCCCGTCACCGTCCTTCTCGTAACCTGCGCGAGCCCCGGACCCCGGGGGCATGTCTGCCGCTCCGGTGCCTCGGGCCGCCGACCTCACCCCAGCGTCCCGCTCACGTTCACAAAACCCCGGCGCTGCGCCACCAGCCGTCCCTCGCGTACCACCTGGAACGTCACGTCCGCGTTCACGATCCGCGGGAAGCCCGGCACCCCCAGCATGTCCTCGTAGCGCCACCGCAGGCGCGGGGTGAGCCCGCCCGTGTCGACGCTCACGCCGTGGTCCAGCGCGTCCACGAGCTTGCCGGCCGTGATCTCGTCGTCGTCGATCGACTCGATGACCGCCCTCAGCGCCGTGTACGCGATCCAGGTGGTCTGCACCCCCGGGTCCGCCGGATCGATGGCGTCGTCGCCGAACGCGTACGTGTCGATCACCTTCCGCATCGGCTGCCACGCCGGGTCGCTCGCCACCGGGTACCAGCCCGTGAGGTACGCGCCCTCGAACGGGCCGTCCTTGCCGCCCGTGCGGTTGATCAGGCTCTGGCCCACGCTGCCGAGCACCGACGAGATCCGGATGTCCCGGGCGTCCTCGGGCAGCCGTCGGTAGGAGTCGAAGAACGTTTCCGTGCGTTCGCCGAGCACGGCCGTGACGCAGCCGCCGTCGCCCGCGCGCTCGCGCGCCCGCTCGGCCACGCGGGTGTAGTCCGTCGCGTCCTCCGCCGCCCGGACGTCCGCGGCCGGGGCCCGGCGGCCCTTCGCCAGGCCGGAGTCGATCAGGTCCGGCAGGTCGTCGCCGCTGATGGTGTCGGGCCGTACGAGCGCGGTCCCGTCGCAGTCACGCGAGAGCTGGCGGCCGTTGCCGGCCATGAGCGCGGCCTGGCCGCCGTTGACGGGGTAGGAGAGGAAGCTGTTGAACTCCTCGTCGGTGATGCCGTATCCCCCCAGGAAGGGGATCGACGCCGCCTCCAGGGGCGCCATGAACTCGCGGCCGTGCTGGCTGTAGGACCCGACGACGGCGACCGCGTTCTCCTTGGCGGCCCGCCGCGCGCAGTCCGCCGCCGCCCCTCCGTCGTTGCGCTCGTTGCAGGTAAGGACGCGCAGTTCGTGGCCGTTGATGCCGCCGGACGCGTTGACCCAGCGCGCGTACGCCTTGGCCATGGCCGGCATGCCCGGCATGTTCGTGGCGTTGGTGCCGATCGGGGCCCAGGTCATGACGGTGACGGGATCCCCGCCGCCACCCGCCACGCCCGGGAGGATTCCGCAGCCCGCGACGAGCGTCGCCCCCGCCACCGCCGAACAGAGGACCCGTGTCGCACGCCTGGTGACGGGACGGAGAAGGGAGAAGCGTCGCCAACCGGTCATAGCCATGCACGCTTCCGTCCGCCGGGTAACTGTGTGGCGAGACGATGTCGACGGTTGGTGACGCCGAGGTGAATTACGGGGGTCCGCCGGATCCCTCCCGGACGGTCCGTAGAGTTTTCGATCGTGCAGCAAGGTACCGAGAACTCTTCCCGCCGTGGCCGCCGCTCCTCCACCATGGGCGGCATGCCGCTGACAGACATGCCGTGGTGGCGCTGGCGCAGCAACGTGCGCTCGGCGCTGCACATGCTTTCCGATCCCGTCTTCCACCAGGACTACTGGCTGGCCGGCCTCGAGGGGTACGGCGACGTGACCGACGCCGTCTACCGGCTCGTCGAGGACACCTGGCTGGACAACTGGTCGGCCGAGAAGTACGTCGGCACGATATTCCGCGACGCGACGGAGGCCGCGCTGGTCGACACCGCCGTGCTGCGCGTGCTGCGGATCATGCACCAGGCCGGCGCGGACGCGCCCGTCTCCGCGTACCTGGAGCACCCGGGCTGGCCGGAGGCGGTACAGGCGGCCCGGGAGGCGCACGTGCGGCTGGCGCTGAGCGACGGCGACGACCCGGACGTGCTGCCCGTGTCACTGGACGTGCTGCGGATCATGACCAGGACCGCCTGACCGGGACGCGTGACCGGGACGCGTGACCGGGACGCGTGACCGGGGCGCCAGGACAAGGTGGATAAGGCGGACAAAACGGATGCGGCGGTCGGGGCGCGGACGGGTTCGCCGGATGTGGGATCCTTTGAGGTCATGAGCACCGCCCCGCAGCCGGCCCCGTCGCCCGCTTCCGCCGCCGCCTCCGGTCAGTACGTCCTGACCCTGTCCTGCCCGGACAAGCAGGGCATCGTGCACGCCGTGTCGAGTTACCTCTTCATGACCGGCTGCAACATCGAGGACAGCCAGCAGTTCGGCGACCACGACACGGGCCTGTTCTTCATGCGGGTGCACTTCTCCGCGGACGCGCCGGCCACCGTGGAGAAGCTGCGCGCCAGCTTCACCGCAGTCGGCGACTCCTTCCAGATGGACTGGGCGATCCACCGCGCGGACGAGCGGATGCGGGTCCTGCTGATGGTCAGCAAGTTCGGTCACTGCCTGAACGACCTGCTGTTCCGGGCGAGCACCGGCGCGCTGCCGGTGGAGATCGCCGCCGTCGTCTCCAACCACACGGACTTCGCCGAACTCGTCGCCTCCTACGACATCCCCTTCCACCACATCCCGGTGACCAGGGACACCAAGGCGGCGGCCGAGGCGGAGCTGCTGGAACTGGTGCGCGCCGAGCGCGTGGAGCTGGTGGTCCTGGCCCGCTACATGCAGGTGATCTCCGACGATCTGTGCAAGGAGCTCAACGGCAGGATCATCAACATCCACCACTCGTTCCTGCCGAGCTTCAAGGGCGCGAAGCCGTACCACCAGGCGCACGCGCGGGGCGTCAAGCTGATCGGCGCGACCGCGCACTACGTGACGGCCGACCTGGACGAGGGCCCGATCATCGAGCAGGAGGTCGAGCGCGTCGGCCACCAGGTCACCCCGGAACAACTCGTCGCCGTCGGACGGGACGTGGAGTGCCAGGCGCTGGCGCGCGCCGTCAAGTGGCACGCGGAGCACCGGATCCTGCTCAACGGACACCGCACGGTCGTCTTCGGCTGACCCGGCTCGGCCGGCCGGGGGCGTCTTCGGCCGACTGGTCGGCAGGGGCGTACGGCGTTCATGCCGCACCCGGTGTTCATGCCGCACTCGGTGTTCGTGCCGCACTCGGTGTTCGGGCCGGACCCGCACGCCCGCCCGGCGGCTGTCCGGTCACCTGTCGACCGCCGTCACAGCCGGCTCATCGCCGCCGCCGCGTACAGCACGTCCCGGATCGCCTCCCGGTCGCCGTCCTGCCCCGCCGCCGCTTCCTCCGGCGGGATGTGACCGGCCACCAACTGGCAGAACTCGACCCCGTCCAGCGCGACCTCGGCCACGGACCGTTCGCGGCAGCCTATGGCGGCCGGTGAGTCCAGGGCGACGAACCACTCGCCGCCGCCGGGGCCCTCGACGTCGAGCCGTAGGCTCCGGCCCGGTGAGCCGGCGGCGACCAGGTCGCGGGCCGGGCCGGCCAGGCCGCCCCGGCGGCGGGCGGCGAGCGCGGACGGGAGCAGCCGGACCGCCAGGTCGATCATGCGGTGCAGATGGGCGCCGCAGGGCGGGGCGTACGGGTAGTGCACGGCCTCCGCGATGTCCGAGCCGTGGATCCAGCACTCGAAGGCGCGGTCGAGCAGCGCGTCGCGCAAGGGCAGGGCGAATTGGTCCCCGTACGACACCGACAGGTCCGCGACGCCCCGGCCCGCGAAGGACACCGTGCGGATGAGGGTGTGGCTCTGGTCGCGCCACGGTCCGTGCACGGCGCGGGTGGGCGGTTCCGTCGTGGCACCCCAGTAGATCTCCGTCCGCTCGGTCGGGTCGGCCGGCGCGTCGGCGCCCAGCGGGTCGTCCAGCCCGAGCGCGCCGACGACCAGGCCGTCGACGGTCATCAGATGGCCGATGACCCCGGCGACGGTCGTCCTGCGGCGGGCTGACCGCTCCTCCTGGAACCACTTCAGCCGCACGGGCGCGTGCCACTCCGCGTCGCCGAAGTCCCGCAACAGCGCGTCCAGCCGCGCGGCCTCGGCGTCGTACGGAGCGGCCCAGTCGGGGACGGGCACGCGCGCCGGCCGGCGGCCGAGGCAGCTCTCCAGCACCCGGGCGCGCAGCATCGGGTCGAGGTCCAGCGTCCGTTCGCTGTGCAGCAGCCCCACGGCGTCGCGCAGCCGGAGCGCCTCGTCCGCGCAGGCGCCGCACTCGGTGAGATGCGCCTCGACCAGGGCGGTCTCCTCAGCGGAACAGGCGGAGAGGGCCCAGGCACCCAGGAGCGACGCGAGCACTTTGTGCGTCAGAGGCGGTGCTGGTGCTGGTGCTGGTGCCGGCGCCGGTGCCGGTGCGGGCGGGGGCGCGGGCGTGGACGTCGCTCCGGCCTCGGCCGGGCGCGGGGAGTCCGGGAAACCGTCCGGTACGCGGCCTTCATGCGGACCGCCGTCCAACGGGCCCGTCACAGCGGCTGTCCGTTCCCCGGCGGCCGGGCGCCGTCCACTGCCCGGGTGTTGGCCGTGGACAGGAGCTGCAGGCCGAGCCGCAGGCGGCGGCGCGCCTCGTCCTCCGTGACGCCGAGGTCCTCGGCGGCCTGCCGGTAGCTCCTGCGCTGGACGTACGCCAACTCCAGCGCGTTCCAGAGCGGCGCGGGCATCGACCGCATGATGTAGTCGGCGCGGGCCGCCGCCGCGGCTTGCAGGATCTTCCCCTCCAGCTCCTCCTCCGTGCCCTCGCCCGTCGCCTCGTACGCCTTCGCCTCCGCCTGCCGCAGGTGCCGCACCGCGATCCGCCGTGTGAGTTTGGCCACCCAGGCGCGCAGGGAGCCCTGTTTCGGGTCGTAGGTGTCCGGGTGCTCCCAGACGTGGCCGAAGACCTCGCGCGTGACCCGGTCCGCGGCCTCGTCGTCCTCCAGGACGCGCTGGGCGAGGCCGTGCACCAAGGACGCGAAGCGGTCGTACAGCTCACCGAGCGCCGCCGCCTCGCCCCGTGCCAGCCGCTGCTGCATCCTGCGGTCCCAGCGGGGAGGTGTGTCCTTCGCCATACGACCCCCAGCCCTGCCCTGCCATGTCGAAGCCCGCCGTCACTTCGAATGTAGTGGGAGGCGCAGATCGCGCACGCCCCTTTACGGCAAAGTGCGCCCCTCCCGCGGCCGGGTGCGGTACGGGGCCCTCTGCCGTCGCGCGCGTCGCTCATTTAGTTTCGTGGGAAGGCAGTGGGGCAGAGGCGGATGAGGAAGGACGTCTTCCGGATCAGCCGCTTCCGCAGCCTCTTCCGGATCACCCCGAGGAAAGGCCAGGCGCGTGACGCTCAAGGTGGACGAGTCCGAGCAGGGCTCGTGGACCGTGCTGCACATCACAGGCGAACTGGACCTGGTGACCACGCCCGAGGTACGGCAGCGGGTCCACGACGCCGTCGCCGCGGGCCGGCGTGAACTGGTGCTGGACCTCTCCCGGGTGTTCTTCTGCGACTCGAGCGGGGTCGGTGTACTGATCGCGTCCCGTCGGCTGCTGCACTCCTGCCGGGGCCGGCTCCGCCTGATCCTGCCCGCCAGCGGCTCCGAGGACGGCTCGCACGTCAACCGTGTCCTCGCGGCTCTCGGTGTCCGCCGACTGTTCGAGGTGTATCCCGATGTCTCCACGGCCGTCGACGACCGGGCCCAGCCGCTCTCCGCGTAACGGAACACGAACCGGGGCCCCGTCGTCGTACTCTCCCGCCATGGACAGCGCAGAATACGAGGGCAAGATCGCCTCCCGCTTCGCCGCCTTCGACCAGGACGGCAGCGGCTACATCGACCGTGAGGACTTCAGCGGGGCGGCGGCGGCACTGCTCGCCGAGTTCGGTACGACGGCCCGCTCCGACAAGGGGCAGGCGCTCTACAGCGGGGCCGAGGCGTTCTGGCAGGGCATGGCCGGGATCGCGGACGTGGACGGGGACCAGCGGGTCAGCAGGCAGGAGTTCGTCACCGGCGCGGTCAAGCGGCTGCGCGACAACCCGCGGCGGTTCGCCGAGATCGCCCGTCCGTTCCTGCACGCGCTGATCGCGATCGTCGACGAGGACGGCGCGGGCGTCACCCCGAAGGCCGCCGAACGCGCGCTGCGGGTCCTCGGCGTGGCACCGGAGTCCGCCGCGGCGGCCGCCGCGCGGCTGGACGGGGACGGGGACGGCCGGATCCACGAGGAGGAGATCCTGGCCGGCTTCGCCGCGTATTACGTGACGCCCGAGCCCTGACCGGCCCTTGCCGGCTCTGACCGGCACCGGCCACTTCCGCTTCCGGTGTCCGTTTCGGGCTCCAGGTTCGGCTCCCGCTTCCGCTTCCGCTTCCGCTCCGGCTCTGGTTCGGTCTTCGCCGACGGGGCGTTGTCGCGCGAGGACGACCACGCCGAAGGCCCCGGCCTCGACGTCCTGTTGTGTCACTCTCCGTGGTGTCGAGGCCGGTGCCCGGCCGATACCGGGTTGTGTCCTTACACCGGGCCGTCACACCCCGGAGTCGTGCCCCGCCTCCGGTACGCTCCGTCGGGTGCGGATGGCTCGGATGCGCGACGGTCGCGGTGTTGCCGGTACGGCGGCGCCGGGAGTCCGGATGCGCGCCGTTCGCGCCGTACTGGGGCGCTCGACGCGTTCCTGTTCGACTCCCCGCAGCGTGCGTCGCACAGTATGCGCTACGCGTACTCCTTCGCGCTGGAATATGCCCGAAGCGCTTGTTGCGGTGACTGTACGTCAACCATGCTCTCTCGCAAGGGAGTCACGTTGCGTGACGCCTTGTCGAGGACCCTGTCGAGGCGCGAGGCGATGTGTCCGCCGGTTCGGATGGTGTGAGCGGTGCAGGTGCTTCAGGTTCAGCTGGAGGTCGGACCGGACCCCGCGGAGGTGGGACGGGCCCGTAGATGGGCCCGGTCCCGGCTGGCCGGTTCGGGGATTTCGGGGATGGAGAGTGACGAGCCGCTGGCCGAGACGCTGATCCTGCTGATTTCGGAGCTGGTCACCAACGCCGTGGTGCACACCGGCTGTCCGGCCGTCCTGCGGGTGCTCTTCGGCCCCGGCGCGGCCGAGACGGGCACGGTACGGGTCGAGGTCGCCGACGCCAGCGCCAGCCCGCCGGAGCCGCGCCACGCGCGGAGCGAGGAGACGGGCGGCCGGGGCCTGGAACTGGTGGACGGACTCGCGGACCGCTGGGGCTGGCAGCCGGAAGGGGGCGGAAAACGCATCTGGTGCGAGGTCGACACGAGCGCGGACACGAGCGCGCCGGGGGGCGCGGCGGAAGCATGTGGCCTGACCGGCCATGAGCCGTCGTGCGCGGTGCCGCGTACCGCGTGACGCGGACCGGGCCGTGTGCGTGTTGACGAGGTCACCCGGTCTGATCAATCTGGGATGAGCGATTCGCCGCGAGGGGACGTCGAGGGCGGAGCGGCGGGCGGCGTGCGGGCCACGGCCTTCGCCGTCCTCGGCGAGAGCGTGTCGCGGCCGGCGCCGGCGCTCCGCCCCCGGATCCTGGATCCCGGGGGCTGGGCGGTAGTCCGGCGCCCACCGGTTCACCCGGTTCGCCGGCGCACCGACTCACCGACTCACGCTCGTACGGCCGACGTCCGCGAGGTCCGCGTCCGCGAGGTCCGCGTCCGCGAGGTCCGCGTCCGCGCGGTCGGGGAACGAACCGTCCGCGCCCTCGGGGTCCGGGCACGCGCCGTTCGTGGCCGTACGGTCCGAGGGCGAGCCCGTGCGGAACGTCCTGCGGTAGACCGTCGGCGGGACGCCCAGCACCGACTGGAGGTGCTGGCGCAACGACTGCGCCGTGCCGAACCCCGCGTCCCGTGCCACCTGGTCCATCGACAGATCGGTCGACTCCAGCAACTGCCGTGCCCGTTCGATACGTTGCCGTACCAGCCACTGCCCCGGGCTGAGCCCCGCCTCCTCCCGGAAGCGGCGCGTGAACGTCCGCACCGACATCGACTCCCGCTCCGCCATGTCCCTTAGTCGGATGGGCTCGTGGAGCCGGGTCAGCGCCCAGGCCCGGGCCGCGGCGGTGGTCGAGCGCCGGGGCTCGGGCAGCGGGCGCTGGATGTACTGCGCCTGGCCGCCGTCGCGGTGCGGCGGTACGACCGTACGGCGGGCCACCTCGTTGGCCACCGCCGTGCCGTGGTCCCGGCGCACGATGTGCAGGCACAGATCGATCCCGGCCGCGACCCCGGCCGAGGTCAGCACGTCACCGTCGTCGATGAACAGCACGTCCGCGTCGACCTTCACCCGCGGGAACAGCCGCTGGAAGTGAGCGGCGGAGGACCAGTGGGTGGTGGCGGGCCTGCCGTCCAGGACCCCGGCGGCGGCCAGCACGTAGGAGCCGGTGCAGATGGAGACCAGACGGGTGCCCGGGCGCACGTGTGCGAGGGCGGCGGCCAGTTCGCCGGTGAGGACGCCCTCCTCGTGGACGGGGCCGAGTTCGTACGACGCGGGTACGACGACGGTGTCGGCGGTGGCCAGCGCCTCGGGGCCGTTCTCGACCAGGATCGCGAAGTCGGCGTCCGTCCGGACCGGTCCCGGCGGCCGGGTCGAGCAGGTCACCACCTCGTACAGGCGCCGGCCCGTGGTGGTGTCACGGGCGCGGCCGAAGATCCGCTGCGGTATGCCCATCTCGAAGGGGATCAGCCCGTCGAGGGCGAGCACGACGACGCGGTGGCGCGGGGGGTGCGCATGGTGGCGGTCGTGGCGGTCGTGGCGGTCGTGGCGGCGATGGTCGGACATGGGTGGCTCCTGTCGGCCGGTGGCCCTTTCGCACGGCGACCCGTTGGCCCGTCGTTGGCCCGATCGTACCGAAGGGTGACCTCCGGGCCACTCGTACGGACCGGCCGGGCAACGGATGCTGTCCGGCGTGACCAGGACGAACGGACTTCCAGCGGAACCGACGGCGAACTCCTCGGCCTCCGGCGCCCTTTCCGGGACCGGCCTCGCGCCCGAGCCCGGGATCGCGCTTGAATCCCGCCGGGCGCCGGGACGCGGGCCCGGGCGCGCGCCCCGGTGGCGGGTCCACCGGGCGTGGTTCGTCGCCGCCGTCACCTTCGTGACCATCACCGGCGCCGCCGCCTTCGCCTCGCTCCCCGGCCTGCTGATCGATCCGCTGCACACGGAGTTCGACTGGTCGCGGGGCTCGATCGGCCTCGCCGTCTCGGTCAACCTGGCGCTGTACGGGCTGACCGCGCCGTTCGCCGCCGCCCTGATGGACCGGTTCGGCATCCGCCGTGTCGTCGCCGTCGCACTCGGCGTCATCGCGGCCGGTTCCCTGCTCACCGTATGGATGACCGAGCCCTGGCAATTGATCCTCTACTGGGGCGTCCTCGTCGGTCTCGGCAGCGGCTCGATGGCGCTGGCCTTCGCCGCCACGGTCACCAACCGCTGGTTCGTGGCCCGGCGCGGGCTCGTGACGGGTGTCCTCACGGCGGCCGGCGCCTCCGGGCAACTGGTCTTCCTGCCGCTGCTGTCCTGGCTGGTCGAGCAGCACGGCTGGCGGCCGGCGGCCGTCACGGTCGCGCTGGCGGCGCTGGTCGTCGTCCCGTTGGTCTGGCTGCTGCTGCGGGACCACCCGGCCGACGTGGGGCTCTCCCCCTACGGGGCGGCCGAGTTCGTCCCCAAGCCGGTGCCGGTGACGGGGGCCGCCCGGCGGGCGGTCGGCGTGCTGTTCTCGGCGGCCCGTACGGGCCCGTTCTGGCTGCTGGCCGGGACCTTCGCGATCTGTGGCGCCTCCACGAACGGCCTGGTCAAGACCCACTTCGTGCCGGCCGCGCACGACCACGGCATGCCGATCACGGCGGCGGCCTCGCTGCTCGCGGTGATCGGAGTGTTCGATGTGGTGGGCACGGTCGCCTCGGGCTGGTTCACCGACCGGTTCGACGCCCGCCGCCTGCTGGCGGTCTACTACGCGCTGCGCGGCGTCTCGCTGCTCTTCCTGCCGATGCTGCTGGCACCGACGGTCCATCCGCCGATGCTCTTCTTCATCGTCTTCTACGGCCTGGACTGGGTGGCGACCGTCCCGCCGACCGTCGCGCTGTGCCGTGAGTACTACGGCGACGACAGCGCGATCGTCTTCGGCTGGGTCCTCGCGTCCCACCAGGTGGGCGCGGCGGTGGTGGCGTTCGCGGGCGGTGTGGCGCGGGACGTCTTCGGGTCGTACGACGTGGTGTGGTACGCGTCGGGCGCACTGTGCGCGGCGGCGGCGCTGATGGCGCTGGTGATCAGGCGCGGGTCCGCCGCCGGGGCGAGGGCGGGGGCCGCCGCGGAGTGAGCCCGGCGTCCGAGGGAGAAACGAATCCGCCGACGGGCAAGGAGTACGCCGTGCGGCACACCGGCGGGCTGACCGCCCTGCTGGCTGCCCTGCCCTCACTCATCGGCGAGGAGGAACGCTGGGTGACGGACAGGTCCGATCCCCACTGCGTCCACGTGGTGGACCT
Source organism: Streptomyces sp. NRRL F-5135 (assembly GCF_000719775.1). GTDB lineage: Bacteria > Actinomycetota > Actinomycetes > Streptomycetales > Streptomycetaceae > Streptomyces > Streptomyces hebeiensis. Next base: position 173,665 of record NZ_JOHR01000012.1, read on the forward strand.
CACCACCTGGTAGACCCGGCCACGGCGCTTCCGGCGCCGGTCCGTGCGCCGCGGCGGGCCCGGGACGGAGCGACGTCCGCCGTGGGACGGGACCGTCATGACAGATGTCATGCGAACCCGTGACAGGCCGCACTGCCACCCGTCCCGTGTCGGCGGGAGGGTGGCCGGTGATGCTTGAAGAATTCCCTGCGCGGCGGCCGGCCCGACGGCCCTCGGGGTGCGGTGGTGGTTCCGCCGGGGCCCGCGCCATTGGGTACAACGGACTCGTGACGAGTGAGCTTTGGATCACGAACGTGAACTACTGGGTGGAACGGCTCGGCGGTCCCGACGGGCCCGGCCGGTACCGCCGGTACGCACTCGGCACCCTGGTGTGCTTCGCCCTCGTCGAAGCCGGACTGTGGGCGCTCTGGCTGGCGCAGACGGATATCGACGCGCCCGCGCTGACATCCGTCGCCGTACTGTGCGTGGCTCATGTCGCGGCCCAGGTGCCGCTCACGCGCGCCGGCCTGCGCCACTACCTCGGCGTCGGCCCCCGGCCCGACCGGCTCGTCGCGCTGTACACGGCGGTGACGGTGGCCATGGCGGTCCTGGGCTGGGTGCTGCTGGGTACCGGTCGCATCGACGGCCCGGTCCTGGCGCCCTACCTGGTCTGGCTGTTGATGTTCTACGCCGGCCCTCCCGGGCTGGCACTGCCGCGCCGCGCGGCGGCGACGCTGGTCGTGGTGGTCTCGCTCTGCGTCACGGGAGGCACCGTGGTGGCGGGGCTCTCCGGGACGACGCTGGCGCTCGTGATCGGCTCCGCCGTGTTCATGGCACCGTTCATGGCCATGGCGGTCCGGGCCACCGGCTGGGGCGTCCGGCTGATCGAGGAACTGGCCGCGGCACGGCAGACGCAGGCACGCCTCGCCGTGGCGGAGGAGCGGCTGCGCTTCGGCCGTGACCTGCACGACGTACTGGGCCGCAACCTCGCGGTCGTGGCGCTCAAGAGCGAACTCGCGGTCCAACTGGCGCGGCGGGGACGGCCGGAGGCGGTGGACCAGATGATCGAGGTCCAGCGCATCGCGCAGGACTCGCAGCGCGAGATCCGGTCGGTGGTACGCGGCTACCGCACCGCCGACCTGCACACCGAACTCGTCGGGGCGCGATCCGTACTGGAGGCGGCCGGCATCGCCTGCCGCATCGAGGACGGCCCGGCGGCCCGGCTCCCCGCCGACATCCAGGCCGCGCTCGGGTGGGTGGTGCGCGAGGCGACGACGAACGTGCTCCGCCACGCGCAGAGCGCCTCGCGCTGCGATGTCTCGCTGCGTACCGCCGGTCCGGGGGCGGTGCTGCTGGCGGTGGAGAACGACGGCGCGCCCGAGGCCGAAGACGGTGCGGGCACCGGCCTGTCCGGGCTGAAGGAGCGCCTGTCCGAGCTGAGCGGCACACTGGCCACGGAACGGCGTCCCGGTGGCGTCTTCCGCCTGACCGCGCGCGTCCCGTGGGAGAAGAGCGCGTGACCGGAGCCCGCCGGCGGACGGCGTGACCGGAGCCCGTCGGCGGTCGGCGGTCAGGCCGCCGGCGACTTCGCTATGCGCCTGCCTATGCGCCGCGCGTCGATCGCCATTTCGCGGAGCATGCCGCTGATCGGGTTCGTGAAGCCCGTGAAGTACAGGCCCGGCGCCCCCTTGGGGCTGCGGGCGCCGTGGACCACGGGCCTGCCGCGCGCGTCCAGGACGCCGAGGTCGCCCACCAGGCCCTCCAGGGCGCGTACGTACCCCGTCGCCGCGATGACGACGTCCGGGGAGACGCGGGAGCCGTCCGTGAGGACGACCTTGTCGTGCTCGAAGGACTCGACCGCCGCCACCGGTTCGACCAGCCCCTTGCGCACGGCGTCGAGCAGGCCCACGTCCTGTACCGGGATCGCGCCCTGGCGGGCCCGGGTGTACAGGCCCGTCCGGGGGCGCGGCAGGCCCTGGGCGGCGAGGTTCGGGAGGGAGATCCGGCACAGGACCGCCGCCGCCGGGTCGACCAGCCAGGCCGGCAGGCGGCGGATCAGGATGGCCGTCGACTGCGCCGGCCAGCCCGCCGTCGTGCGGCGCACGATGTGCGGCACGGTCCTGATGGCCAGGCGCACCCGTGCCGCGCCCCCCTCGACCAGGTCGACGGCGATCTCCGCGCCCGTGTTGCCGACGCCGACGACGAGCACGTCCTTGCCGGCGTACGGCCCGGCCTCGCGGTACCCGCTCGCGTGCAGCAGTTCGCCGCCGTACGACGCGCGGCCGGGCCAGTCGGGCAGCCGCGGGGTGTGGTTGAAGCCGGTGGCCACGACCACCGCGCGGCACCGCAATTGCCGTCCGCCGGTGGCGTGCAGCAGCCAGCCGGGGCCGTCCGGAGCGCGTTCGACGCGGGTCACCTCCACACCCGTGACGACGTCAAGACCATGGTGCAGCGCGTACTTCTCCAGGTAGCGCACCACGTCGGCGCGGGCCACCCAACGGCCGAAGGAGCGCGGCATCCTCAGCCCGGGCAGCGCGGACCCGCGGCGGGTCGTGTGCAGCCGCAGACGCGCGTAGTGGCGCCGCCAGGACGCCCCGACGGCGTCCGACTTCTCCAGGACGACGGTGCGTACGCCTCGTCGGCGCAGGACGGCGGCCACGGCGAGCCCGCCGGGGCCGGCCCCTATGACGTAGACGGGAAGGTCGTGCGCGGGAGAGGGATCGGCGGCCATGAGAGCCGAGCGTAATCGGCGCTTCACTTGTTGGGGCCCGGTCAAGAAGGAAAAAGGTTGCGAAAGGATCACGCCCTACGGCCACAGCAACTCCTTTGCCCAGCCGTCCCCTTCACGGCGGTAGCGCAGCCGTACGTGCTGCCTGCGCGCGTCTCCCTGGAAGAACTCGACCTCGTGCGGCACGAGGACGTACGCCGTCCAGGACGCCGCCTCGGCCGTCGGCTCCCGCTCCGCCCGTTCCCAGGCCGCACGGCTCGCGCGGGCCAGTTCCTCCAGGGAGGCGAGCACCTCGCTCTGGCGGCCCACCAGGGCGGAGGCGAGCGCCCCCGTGGAACGGGCGTGCAGATCGGCGCTGCTCTCGCGCGGGCCGCGGGGCACGGCCTCGCCCCTGATCCGTACGGCACGGCCCTGCGCCGCCCAGTAGAAGCCCAGCGCGGCCCGGGGGCGGGCGGCGAGGTGGCGGCCCTTGCGGCTGGTCGCGTGCGAGGCGAAGTGCCAGCCGTGTTCGTCCGCGTCGTGCAGCATCAGGATCCGTACGTCCGGCCCGCCCTGTTCGTCGGCGGTGGCCAGCGTCATCGTGTGCGGTTCGGGCTGGCCCGCCGCCACGGCTTCGGCGAACCACCGGTGGAACAGCGGCAGCGGGGCGGCGGGCGCCGCCGCCGCGTCGAAGGCGGGCAGTTCCGTGTCCCACACCGGCTGGGCGCGCAGGAGCGCGCGGAAGGTCTCCTGGTCGGGCTCGTTCTCGGTCCGGGGCCCGCCGCGGGGCTCGTGCTCGTTCATGGGGCCCATACTGCGGTGCTCCGTACGGCCGTCGTCCTCGGCGACGCGCGGGCCGGAGCGCGGGGGCCGAAACGGGAACGCCGGCGGTGAGTCAGCTCGCTGACCCACCGCCGGCATGACAGGACGGAGGAGAGGGCGCGCCCGTACCGCGCCCGCCGGCCGTTTCGCCGACTCGGTTCGTGGCTATTTGGCGGGCTTCCTGCCGGTGATGCCCAGGTGGACCAACAGGGCCAGATTCGGCTTCAGTTCGGCCTGTTTCACGCCCCAGCCCTGGAAGCCCTTCTGGTGCGAGGCGACCGAGGAGAGCATGACCACCAGCGCGCCGGCGATGGCCGCGGGATTGACGTCCTTGTCGACCCTGCCCCGTGACTGGAGCTCCTTGACCGACTCCGTGAGCGAGTGCGTGACGGAGTTGAGGACCTTCATGCGGATCTTGTTGAACCGCTTGTCGCCCTCCGCCGCGCCGAGGTCGATCACGCGGAGGATCGCGTCGTGTTTACGCCAGAAGTCGAGGAACCCGTCGACCAGGTCCTCCGACGTCTGCCAGCCGGCCTTGCCCGCCCAGGAGCGGCCGGCGACCAGCCCGGTGAGTCCGGAACCCTCCTTGGCGGTCTCCTCCGCGATTTCGAGGACCGCGCCCTCGACGTCCGGAAAGTACTGGTAGAAGGTCGCGGGTGAGGTGCCCGCCCGCCGGGCCACATCGATGACTTTGACGTCCCGGTACGGCGAGGAGCTGAGCATCTCGCCGAGACAGTCGAGCAGCTTCTGCCGCGTCGCCTGTCCGCGTCGACCAGCCACGCGGCCGTCGACGGTGCGCACTTGTCCTGTCATGACGTCAGCTTACCGAGGGGGGATTGGAGCGCGATTCGGCCGAGTGCAAATGGGGAATCGGCCATGATTCGGCCACGATCCGGCACTCCGGGCGGCAGACGGGCGTCCGTCGGCGGTAACCGGGCGGTCGAGGAGTGGCAAACGGGCGGCGGTCGGACGGCAGTGTTCCTGACGAGGACCGTCGAGGGAATAGTGTTATCAACATCCTGTGGATAACTTCGGTGGATAACCCCGGGTGGCTGTGTTTTCACGCTGCGCGCGGCCCCGGCGGCCCCAGCGGCCCCGGCGAGCCCGCCGGACTCGGCGGCCGGGGCCCGCGCCCCCGATGCGGCCCGGCTCCCCGCCCCGTAGCTTGGCTGTGAGGGGCGCCACGCGCGGCTACGAGGGGGCACCGCACAGGAAGGATCCGGCCATGGGTGCGTTCGCGGAAGGCACACCGTGCTGGGTGGACGTGTCGCTCCCCGACCTCGAGGCGGGCAAGCGCTTCTACGGGGAACTCTTCGGCTGGACGTTCGGCCCGCCAGGGAGCGCGGAGCACGGGCGGTACACCGACGCGCTCAGCGGGGGCCTGCGCGTCGCCGGACTGATCGCCAAGCGGGACGGCCGGATGCCCACCGCCTGGGGGGTCCATTTCGCGACGCCCGACGTCGTCCGGACCGGCAGGAGGATCAGGGAGGCGGGCGGCCGGCTCATCACGGATCCGGTCGCCGTCGGGACCGCCGGGATCATGGCCCTGGCGGCGGACCCGGCGGGCGCGGTCTTCGGGCTCTGGCAGGCCCGCGACTTCGAGGGCTTCGAGAAGAAGGGCCTGCCGGGCTCGTTCCGCTGGACCGAGGTCTACACGCGCGACAAGGATCGCGTCGATCCCTTCTACGAGTCCGTCTTCGGCTTCCGAGCGACGGATCTCCCGGGCCCCTCCGGCTCCGCCGGCCCCTCCGGCTCCGGCGTCCCGCCCGTACCGCCCGGTCCTCCCGGCACCTCCGTCGATTTCCGTACCTGGTCACCGGCCGGTACGGAACCGGGCCCCGACACCGCGATCGGCGGCCGGAGCGTGATCACGGACGCCTTCCCGGCGGAGATGCCGGCGCACTTCCTCAGCTACTTCGCCGTGGCGGACTGCGACGGGACGGTGGCGGCGGCGGTACGCCTCGGCGGCCGGGTCACCGCGCCGCCCTTCGGTATCGAGCACGGAAGGACGGCGGTCCTCGTGGACAACCAGGGAGCGTCTTTCGCGGTCCTCACTGATACGGAACCGATTCCGAAGCCCCACGCGTGACATCCGGGCGGGGGGCGTCGGAACGCGCGGCGTCGGAACGCGCGGCGTCGGGCGTCCCGGAGGGCGGCCGGGGACGGAACGTGTCCGAATCGGCATGAGACACCCCGATCCGCCCCCGGGTTCGCAACCGCCGCCTTCGGCAGGAAGAATCAGGGGGCATGGGGCCGTACCTTGTGGCCCGGCACGGGGAGGTGGCAAGGCAAGTGGAGCAGCTGACGCAGCACGATCCGAGGCGCATCGGCCCTTTCGAGGTGCTGGGGCGGCTCGGCGCCGGCGGCATGGGGCTGGTCTACCTCGCGCGCTCGGCGTCCGGGCGCCGCGTGGCGATCAAGACCGTACGCACCGAGCTCGCCGAGGACCAGCTGTTCCGGGTCCGCTTCACGCGTGAGGTGGAGGCGGCCCGGGCCGTCAGCGGCTTCTACACCGCGGCCGTCGTGGACGCCGACCCCCGGGCCGCCGTGCCCTGGCTGGCCACCGCGTACGTCCCCGCCCCCTCGCTCGAGGAAATAGTGAACGAGTGCGGTCCGATGCCGGCCCAGGCGGTGCGCTGGCTGGCGGCGGGCATCGCCGAGGCCCTCCAGTCGATCCACGGCGCGAACCTGGTCCACCGGGACATGAAGCCGTCGAACGTCCTGGTGGTCGAGGACGGGCCGCGCGTCATCGACTTCGGCATCGCCTCCGGCGTCTCCAACACCCGGCTGACCATGACCAACGTCGCGGTGGGCACGCCCGCGTACATGTCGCCCGAGCAGGCGCGGGACTCGCGCAGCGTGACGGGCGCGAGCGATGTCTTCTCCCTCGGTTCCACCCTCGTCTTCGCGGCCACCGGCCATGCCCCCTACCACGGCGCGAACCCGGTCGAGACGGTCTTCATGCTGCTGCGCGAGGGCCCGGACCTGGAGGGGCTGCCCGACGAGTTGAGACCCCTCATCGAGTCCTGCATGCAGATGGACGCGTCACTGCGCCCGACGCCCGCCGATCTCCAGGCGCAGCTCGCGCCGCACCTCTTCGCGGCGGGCGGTGACGACGACAGCGGTACGGCGTCGGCCTGGCTGCCGGGGCGGGCCACGGCGATGATCGAGCAGCGGCGCGCGGGCGGCCGTGGCGCTCCCGGGCGGGCCGGGAGCCCGGCCGGCCGGGGCGAGCGCGTCCGTCAGGAGGAGCCCGTGGGGCCGCGCGGCGGGGCGCCCGCCGTGCCGCCGCCGCCCGCGCACCGGCCGCCCGTGCCCGCCCCGGCGCCGGCGCTCGCGCCGGCCGGGGGAGCGCCCTCGGCCGTGGCCCCGTCGCCGTCCCCGGCCGGGCCGTCCGCCGCGGCCGACGCGTCGCCCGGCGGGCCGGTCCGGCTCGCGGGCTCGGCCGTCGCGATCGGGCCGGGACCGCGCGCGGCCGACACCCGGGGCATGTTCCCCGGCGACGCGGGCCCGGCCACCGGCTGGATCCGTCCCCCGGCCGGGCTGACCGGCGCGGACGCGGCTCTCGCGGCCCCGTCCGCCGTGGCCCCGTCCCCGGTCGCGCCGCCCGTACCACCGCCCAACCGGCCGCCCGACGCGGCCGGCGAGCCCGTCCGCTGGCGGCCGTGGCGGTTCCGGATGTCCAACGACGTCTGGGGGACCCCGGTCGTGGACGGCGACCTGCTCTACGTCACCTCCTTCGAGGTGCACGCGCTGGACGTGGCCAGCGGGCGCCGCCAGTTCAAGACGCGGGACGTGGCCTGGGCGATGGCGGTGTCCGACGGCCGCATTCACGCCTCCGACGGGCCGACGCTCTACGCGCTCGACGGCACGGACGGCACGGAGCGCTGGCGGCTCCAGACCGACGCCTGGGTGTACTCGCTCAAGGTCGACCGGGGCACGGTCGTCACCGGTACGCGCGGCGGCGGGGTCCAGGCGTGGGAGGCGTCGAACGGTGAGCGGCTGTGGCACCTGTCCGGCGCCCAGACCGACTTCGAGACCCCCGAGGCCGGACCCGCGATCTTCGACGGCACGGTGTACGTCTGGCAGGACGCCCGGCTGCGGGCGCTGGACGCGCGCTCGGGCGCCGAGCTCTGGTCGTACCCCATCGGGGACGCCGCCGCCTGCGGGGGCGTCCCGGTACGGATGAGACCGGCCCCCGACGGCCACCTCTACGTCTCGGCCGGGGCCCGCGTGCTGTCCGTCGACATCGCGAGCGGGCATGTGCGCTGGCACTTCGAGGCGCCCGCCGTCTTCCTCTCCCCGCCGGCCTTCGCGCCCGGCCCGGCCGTCGCGGGCGGCGGGATCTACCTGGCCGACTACCTCGGTACGGTCTACGCGCTGGACGCCACGACGGGCAAGGACCGCTGGCGCATCGCGACCGAGTCCCGGCAGTCCATCGAGCCGGTGCTGGTCGCCGACGGCAACGTGCACGTGGGCAGCGGCAGCGCGCTCTACACGCTGGACGCGGTCACCGGCACGCCCAAGTGGCGCTTCGCGGCGGGCGGCGAGGTCGTCGGCTCCCCGGTGGCCGCCGACGGCCGGCTGCACTTCGGCTCGGCCGACCACGTCCTCTACACGCTGGACGCGAGCGGCGGCCAGCTGCGCTGGAAGCTGGCGACGGGCGGCGAGATCACCGGATCGCCGGTGGCCAGGCGCGGGGTGGTGTACGCGTGCAGCAAGGACCGGTGCGTGTACGCGCTGGACGCGGAGAAGGGGACGGCGACGGGGCGGGCGGCACGGTAGCCGGGCCGGAGCCGGGCTCCCTGCCGCCGCGCTCCGCTGCCCCGGCGCGCCGTCGTACGCGTGTGCGGCGGCGCTGTTAGGGTGTCGGCGCTGGTTGACAGGTACAGATCCAGCCAGGGCTGGGGGACACGGGGGAGGGCTCGGCCTTCATGACGCGTAGACGTCTGAAATTCGCGGCCGTACTGGTCGCGGTGGTGCTCGCGCTGACGGGGTTCTCGTCGGCGGCGCACGGCAAGAGCAAGAGCAAGGGCAGGGGCTCAGGAAGCAGCAGCAGCGGCGGCGGCGGCGACAGCGGCGGGGGAGGCTGCTCCAGCTCCAAGAAGAGCAACGGTTCGTACTCGGGCTCGCACCGGGACCACGACGACGATGACGACGACCACGGCTCGTCGGGCGGCTCGTACACCGGCGAGCCCACGCCCGCCGCGACCTCCGAGGTCCAGGCGTGGATCGTCAGCTGCGTCAGCACGGCGAAGGGCAAGCGCAAGGCGGTCACGTACGCGACGGTGACGGTCGAGGCCCCGACGAGCGCGGGCCTGACGGACACGTACGACGTGGACGTGGTGTTCCGGGACGCGTCGGGCTCGCTCGTCGACACGGGCGACACGGAAGTGGCCCTGGCGGGCGGCGAGTCGAAGACGGTCAAGGTGCGGATGGACAGCCCGCGCCAGGTGTCCCGGGTACGGAAGTGCGAGGCGAGCGCGGAAGCCGAGGTCTGAGGCGGCAGCCGGGTCCGCGGCCGGGTCCGCGACCGGCTACGGGTCCGGGCACGGGTCCGGGCACGGGTCCGGGCACGGGTCCGGGCACGGGTCCGGGCACGGGTCCGGGCACGGCAAAGGGGTCGAGCGCGTCGCGCTCGACCCCTTCTTCTCGCATCCCCCGCGAGTCCGCACGACCGCGGCGGCTCCCCCTCCGCGCCGCCGCGGTCGCTTCCCCCTGAGGAAAGGTCAGGGCCTGGCCGGTGCCGGCATCTGGTTGTCCAGCGTGGTGATGGTCTCGTCGTCGTCATCCGCCGGCAGGATCGGCATCTGGTTGTCGAGCGTGGTGATCGTCTCGTCGTCGTCCGCCGGGAGGATCGGCATCTGGTTGTCCAGAGTGGTCACCGCGTCGTCCGCCGGCGGCGGCGTCGGCATCTGGTTGTCCCGCGTGGTCTCGTCCGCCGGCGGGGCCGGCATCTGGTTGTCCATGGTGATCAGGATCTCGTCCGCGGGCGGCGCGGGCATCTGATTATCCTGCGTCCTGATCGCTTCCTTGTTCTCGCTCATGTCTTCTCTCCCCCGTTGCTCGTGCGGTCGGGCTTGGGCATCCCCTGCCAGGCGGCTCCCCCGGAAGGCCGCCCGACAGGGAACAGGAGGCTCACCATCGCTCCGTGTCCTCCGACGACTCGTCTGACCCCCGTCGCGACGAATCGATGCCCTGAGCATGCCGGGTTGGCATAAACAATTGATGAACGCCCCGACGCGGTGCGGGCTCTCAGGCCGCGCTGACGGGGCTGAGCAGGCGCCGCACGCCGTCCGCCTCGGGGGAACCGCACTGCTCGAACAGCGTCAGCGCCTCGTGCCAGCAGACCCGGGCGCGGTCCGTCTGGCCGAGGCTCGACAGTGCCCTGCCCAGTACGGTCAGCACGGCGGCCCGGATGGGGTCACCGCCGATGCAGCCGTACGCGAGGGCCTGTTCGGCGTGCTGGGCCGCCCGGGCCGGCCGGCCCGCGGCCAGGTGCGCCTCGGCCATCCGGAACATGGACGCGCCTTCCCACAGACGCTGCCGGTTCTTGCCGAAGGTGGACAGCGCCTCGTCGAGCTGGCTCAGGGCCGCGTCGTAACGGCCGGCGCGGGTCAGCGCCAGCCCCAGGGCGTAGCGGGCGTTCGCGAGGCGCAGCGGGACCCCGATGCGCTCGTATATGCCGATGCAGTGCTCCGCCAGCTCGATCGCCTTCTCGGTCTGGTTGACGAGGAGTTGATGACGGGAGAGGTTGACCAGGGCGCTCGCTTCCCGCATCAGGTTCCCGTCGGTACGGGACGCCTCGACCGCCCGGAGGAGGAACGACTCCCCTTCCTGGAACCGCCCCTGGATCAGCGCGATCATCCCGCGGTCGTTGTCGGCCCAGGGGATGGTCGTGCGGTCGTCGGCCGCCCGCGCGAGGAGGGTGGCCTGCCGGGCTTCCTCGTCCGCCTCGTCGTAACGCCCCGCGACCAGGTGGACGTTGGTGAGCATGGCCCTGGCGCGTCCCTCGGCGCGCTGGTCGCCCGCCCTGTGCGCGGCCTTGCGGGCGGTCAGCGCCACGCCCTCGTACTGCTTGGCGTTGGCGCCCGACTCGGCCAGGTCCTTGGCGGCCCACAGCAGGTCGGCGGCGCGCCGGGGCCGGCCCCCGAGGGCCGCCTGCCGTGCGCAGGCCAGCAGGCAGTCCGCCTCCGTGTAGAGCCAGTCCAGGGCCGCCTGCCGGTCGTTGAACGACAGGCCCTCGTGCGCCGTCGGCTCCAGATCGTCGACCACGCGGTCCCCCGGCCGCTCCAGCGCGAACACCCGCGCCGCCGTCGACAGGTAGAAGTCCAGCAGCCGCGACAGCGCATCCTCCCGTACCGACGACGCGTCCTCGTCGCGTTCCGCGCATACACGCGCGTAGAGCCGCACCAGGTCGTGGAAGCGGTACCGGCCCGGGGCGGCCGACTCCAGCAGGGACGTGTCGACCAGCGACTCCAGCAGTTCCTCCGTCACGCGCGGCGGCAGGTCGAGCATGGCCGCCGCCGCCGCGAGCGAGAGGTCCGGCCCGTCCGCGAGGCCCAGCAGGCGGAACGCGCGGGCCTGAGCGGGCTCCAGGGCGCCGTAGCCGAGTTCGAACGTCGACTTGACCGCCAGGTCGCCCGCCTGGAGTTCGTCCAGCCGGCGTCGCTCGTCCGCGAGTTTCTCCGCCAGGACCGAGACCGTCCACATGCGGCGGGCGCCGAGGCGGGAGGCGGCGATACGGATCGCCAGCGGCAGGAACCCGCACGCCGAGACCACGTCCAGCGCCGCCTTGCGCTCCGCCGCCACCCGTTCCTCGCCGACGATGCGGGTGAACAGCAGGAGCGCCTCCTCCGGCGACATCACGTCCAGGTCGACCAGGTGCGCGCCCGCCAGGTCCACCATCCTGACCCGGCTCGTCACCAGCGCCGCGCAGCCCTCGGTGCCCGGCAGCAGCGGCCGGACCTGGGCGGCGTCGCGGGCGTTGTCCAGGAGGACCAGGACGCGACGGCCGTCCAGCGCCGAGCGGTAGAGCGCCGAGCGGTCGTCCAGCGAGTCCGGGATGGCGCTGTCGGGCGTGCCGAGCGCGCGCAGGAACGATCCGAGGACGGTCTCCGGCTCGGCGGCCCGCCCGCCGGCGCCCTGGAGGTCCACGTACAGCTGTCCGTCCGGGAAGTGCGGTCGCGCCTCGTGCGCCACGTGGACCGCGAGCGTCGTCTTGCCGACCCCGCCGATGCCCGCGAGCGCGGACACCGCCATCACGGTCCCGCCGGCGCCCGCGAGCTGGGCGCCCAGGTCCCGGACGCAGGAGACGCGGCCGGTGAAGTCGGGCACGGTCGCCGGGAGCTGGGCGGGCCGGGGGACGGCCGCGGGCTGGTCGGCGTCCTCCGCCGGGCCCGCGAGTTCGGCGTCCGCCCGCAGGATGCGCTGCTGGAGCCGGGCGAGCTCGGGGCGCGGGTCGACGCCCAGTTCCTCGGTGAGCAGCCGGCGCGTGTCGGCGTACACGGCCAGCGCCTCCGCCTGCCGGCCACTGCGGTACAGGGCCAGCATCAGCAGCTCGCGCAGCCGTTCGCGCAGGGGGTGGTCGGCGGTGAGCGCGGTCAGCTCGGAGATCGTCTCCATGTGGCTGCCCAGCTCCAGGTCCATCTCCAGCCGGGTCTCGATGAGCTGGAGGCGCCACTCCTCCAGACGCGTGCGCTGCGTCTCGGCGTACGGTCCGGGCACGTTGGCCAGCGACTCACCGTCCCACATGCCCAGCGCCTGATGGATCAGCGCGCGTGCCTGGGTGTGCTGATCCGCGGCGCGGGCCTTGTCGGCGTCGGTGGCCAGTTCCTGGGCGACCGACAGATCCAGCGCTTCCGGACCGACGCGCAGGGCGTATCCACCGGACTCGCTGACCAGCCCGCCGGGGCCGGCCTCCGGCCCCGGCGCCCCCGCGCCGCTCTCCGGCCCGAGCACCTTGCGCAGCCGGGAGGCGTACGTCCGTACGGTGGCCAGCGCCTGCGAGGGCGGTTCGGCGCCCCAGAGCGCGTCGATGAGCTCGGCGGACGTCGCGGTACGTCCCTCGCGCAGTAACAGGGCGGCCAGCACGGCTCGTTGCTGCGGCGAACCGGGCGGCAACGCCTTGCCGCCACGCCACGCGCGTACCGGGCCGAGCACGCTGAAGCGGAGCTCACCGGTTTCACCCGGCCCGGCCGGATGCCTCTGCTCCGGTACGCGCGGCCCGCCGTCTGGGTCCATAGCTCCCCCTGCCTCCGCTGCTGCCGGATTCGCCGTGGACAGTCTGCCTTGTCGGGGGTTGGCGCGTCAGCAGTGAGTGAGGGTCTGCACAAGGCTTCGACACGATGGAGAAGGCCCGGACCCCTCGTTTCCTCAGCCCCGTTCTCCCAGGAACACCGGATTGGTGAAGGCCACGAGCGCGCCCGGCAGGCCGGGGGTCTTCGGCGCGCGGCGCACTTCCGCCCGGACGTACGTGGCGTACGCGGGCGTCGTGCGCCACTCGACCGCCCCCGAGCCGGACTCCGGGAGCGCGGCCGTGTGCAGGGTGCCCTGGTCGGTGACGAAGTGGACGGTGCCGCCGGGGGCCCCGGTCACCTCCAGGCGTACCGTCACGGGGCTGTCGTCGGCGGCGCGCAGGCGGTCGCCGATCCCCGCGTGCCGGCCCCGGCCGTCCGCCGCGCCGAAGGAGAGCGACACCTTCGACGACTCCGCGACATAGCTGTGGCCCGCCCGGATGCCCGCCAGGATCGCCTCGCGGCTGAGGTCGTCGGCGAGGACCACCGTCTGCGGGGTGCCGACGGGGTCGGGGTCGCGGTGGGCGTCGCTGCTGCCCATCGCGGGTGTCCAGGCCCCGCCCGAACGAGCCGCGGCCACCAGGGTGCTGTCCCAGTCCGCGAGGGAGACCTCGTCGTCCGGCGTGTACGCGCCGTTCCACACCTCCACCGCGTCCGCCTCGCCGAAGCCGAACTTCCAGTTGCAGCCGATGCAGGTGGCGTGCGGGTGCGCGGGGACCACCAGGCCGCCCGCGCGGCGCACCTCGCGGGCGTAGTGGCCGAAGCGGTTGTCGCGGGCCCGGTAGCGCCAGTCGACGAACGTACCGCCGTCCATGCCCAGCGCGACCACGTGCCCGTTCCGGGTGGTGATCTCCTCGCCCGTCAGGATGAGCAGGTCGTCGCCCCACAGGCCGGCCCACGCGCCGTGCGCGGAGTGCGTGTTGTGCTCGCTCGTGTTGATGAAGTCGAGCCCGGCGGCGCGGGCGAGCGCGGCGATCTCGGCGGGGGTGCGCCGGCCGTCGGAGTGGACGGAGTGGAGGTGGCAGTCGCCCCGGTACCAGGCCCGGCCGCGGCCCTTGGCGCGCTCGGGCGGGTGGACGGGCGCCGGCGTCTCGCCCGGCGCCCCGAACGTGAGCGTGATCGTCACCTCGTACGCGAGGCCCTGCGGCGCCACGGTGTACGGTCCGAGCGCGACGGACCAGGTGCCGGGGCGCACCGGGCCCGGGATGTAGCCGGGGGTCGCGGCGTCGGCGCGCACGAAGAACTCGGTGCGGGCGCCGCCGGACCAGCCCCGGAAGCCCCGCCCGCCGAGCCGCGTCCCGCGCTCGTCGAAGAGGCCGATGTCGAGCGCGTTGCCCTGCGTCCCGGCGGGGACGGCGGGCCGCTCGTAGGTGTACGCGACGTGGATCTCGCGGACCCCGCGGGGCACTTCCACGGGCAGGTACACGAAGTCGGGCGACCCGGGCGGCAGCGTGCCCCGCACGGTCCGGCTCTCGGTCCGCTCGGCTCCGGTACCGCTCCCGGTGCCGTCGTCGCTCCCGCCACCCCCGGTGGCCGCGCTCGCGAAGCTCACGGTACTCAACGTAACGGCGCCGGCGACTCCCGTCACCAGCAGCGCGCGTCTGCCGAGCCCGTCCGTCGAAGAGGCGCTGTCGTGGTCCTTGCACATACCGGCGGCTCCCAGGATGCCGAGGGGACACGGAGGGTCCCACGAGTCGGGTTCTCGAACTCTGGTAGCGGCCGGTGAACCGGACGGCAAGGGAAGGCGGGAGCGGAGTGGCGGAATCGGGGCGGAGGCGTGACGCGGGGCCGCCGCCGGCCCGGGCGCCGGGAGCGGCGTGGGCGGCGGCGCCCGCACGCGTGCCGGATCAGCTCAGGGGAAGTTCAGGGGAAGTGCGGCGAGCATCACCGCGTACACCGGGGAGTCCGGGAAGGGCCGGTCCTCGCCGACCTTCCGGAAGCCCCAGGACTCGTACAGGGCTTGCACCCGGGGGTGTTCGACGTCCACCAGCAGGACGGCCAGGTCGTCGTCGCGGCCGTCCAGCAGCGCGCGGGAGAGCAGCTTCGCCACGCCCTTCTTGCGCCACTTGGTGCTGACCGCCAGCTCCGAGTAGGAGAACGTCCGGGTCTTCTCCGGCGCCGGGTCGAGGTGCTCGCGCCACCATTCCCGCCGGGGCGTCGCGGGCGCTCCGTAGGCGAAGCCCACCGGCTCGGCACCGTCGTACGCGATCACGCAGGAGAAGTCCGGGCGGCCGCCCCAGTGGTCCACGAACCAGGGGAAGCGCTTCGTGAACTCGTCGTCCCCGTCGACGCCCTGGGCCTCGGCGTGCACGTCGATGAGGACCTGGCGGATCCGCGGCAGGTCCGCGTGAGTGAAGCGGCGGACGTCCAGCTCGGCGGCGCTCACGGTCGGTCTCCGTTCGGATCCGATTGTCAGAGGGGCGTGGCAGGGTGCGGAGTCATGGACACCGACAGCGACAGGTTCCGGAAGATCCCCCCGAATGAATTCCCGGGCCTGTGTCCCGCGGAAACCCGACGGGGGAACAAGTGAGGGGCTCCACGGGCGACCCATGGTCGTGGATCAGAGACGAACGCACCGTGATGTGGTGTGTGACCTTCACCCATGGCATCCCGCCGGAGGACGTGCTCGCCCGCTACGGGGGCGACCCCCGAAACGCTCGGTTCCTGACCCGGCAGCAGGCCCGCCCTCTCTACGTCGCGGACCAGTCGGCGGGATCGGTGTTGCGGGCCGGGATGCTGGACGACTGGTCCTTCTGCTACGAGGACTTCGGGATCACGGGGGCGATGGACGGCCCCCTGGCCGCACTGTCCCAGGGCACGGAGTCCTTCAGCGTCCTGCGCGGCGGGGACGGCATGAACGTCTTCGCTCACTGGCGTGACGGTCAGCGCACCGAGCAATTCGAGCCGAGCTTCCGTTCCACCAGGCCGCGTCCTCCGCACCCTTGGTGGGACGCGGTGCGGGAGCGGTACGACGCGTGGAACGAGGAGTACTACTCGGGCCTGACACCCGTGATGGAAGCGATAGGCCGTCACACCGGAACCGTGCTGGAGACCGGCACGCTCGGCGGCCCGCTGCTCACCCTGCTGCTCGAAGACGGCAGTCGGACCCCTGACCCCCCTCAGCCGCCACCCTGCGCACGCAACCCGCGAGCGGAAGCCCGCCGGTCGTTGGGGCGAGGGTCGGGGGTTTTGATCACGCCTGCGCCGAGTGACGCCGCCACAGAGAGTGCCCGCGCCACGGTGGTGTGCGTCCCCAATGTCGTCACCGTCCGTCAGACGTACCGAACCAACACGACCGAGGATTGAGGCAGCCGACGTCCCCATTCAGGACATGACGGGGCTTGTGCCGCCAACGCGTTCGGCGAAGTGGTCGAACTCGCCTGCCAGGACGCCCTGAACGAATGCTTCCCATTTCGCCCGGGTGGTGGTCACGACGGGGCCGGGGGCGCTGGTCTCGCGGAGACGCACAAGGTCCCCGGGCCCCATCGCGACCTCGATCCACGGGCCGGGGCCGGTCTGGTTATCGGCGGCACGGATCCAGTTCAGCGGGGCGGGTACGTCCGCCGGTGCGTCGCCATGATGCGTGGACGTCTCCTTGACCGATTGGAGGAACGCCGCCCAAGTGGCGGGGCTGGTCGAAAGTATGGCCCCGTCGGGGTCGGCGCTTTCGGTGAGTATGACGGTGCGGTCGTTGGTCGTTGCGACGTTCAGGCAGGCCTCGCCCTGCGCGCAGTACGACGACGTCTGCCAGCTTGGTTCGGTCACGGTGCTTCCTTTCGCAGACTTTCGGCGATGCGGTGGATGAAGTCCCGGGACTCCGTCTCCGCCAAGG
Organism: Streptomyces sp. NRRL F-5135; assembly: GCF_000719775.1. GTDB lineage: Bacteria > Actinomycetota > Actinomycetes > Streptomycetales > Streptomycetaceae > Streptomyces > Streptomyces hebeiensis. The sequence goes on from NZ_JOHR01000012.1 coordinate 190,301, forward strand.
CCACGGCATCGAGCCGTTCGAAGAGCAGGCGGTACTGGGTCAGCTGGGCTTCGGTATCGATGAACGTGACGCCATGTGCCTGATCGAGCTGCACGGTGTCCAATTGGGGTACAGCCCCGTAGCCGTAACAGGCAGTCTGCCCCGACCCTGGAAAGGAGCCGAGGGCGAAGGGAATGACGCGGATGGTGACGTGAGCCATTTCGCTCAGCTCCAGCAGGTGCCGCAGCTGAGCCTGGGCCACCACGGCGCCGCCGAACCTCATTCGCAGAGCGGCCTCATGAATGATTGCCCGGTAGGGGACCGGGGCGTCTCGGTACAGGATGGTCTGCCGCTTGATTCTGTGCGAGACGCGATGTTCCACTTCCGGTGGGCTGAACGAAGGCACGGCCTGGCGGTAGATCTCGCGTGCGTGTTCCGCGGTCTGCAACAGGCCCGGGACGTGTGCTGTGTGAACGGTTCTGAATCCGATGGCGTGATGTTCGAACTCCGCGAGGTCGAGAAGCCCGGCGGGAAGAATTCCCTGGTACTCCTCCCACCACCCGCGAGTCCGCTCCTGAGCCATGTCCGCCAGCGCGGTGATGAATGCTTCGTCCCGGCATCCGTAGGCGCTTGCCATGGCGCGTACTCGGTCGCCGCTGACGCCGAACCGGGCCGTCTCGATATTGCTGATCGGTCCCGGTCTCATCCCAAGGAGTTCGCCTGCCGCGGTCGAGGTCAGACCGGCACGGTCACGGAGCCTCCGTAGCTCGGAGCCCAGACGGAGACGCCTCGCGGTAGGGGCGGGCTTGGTGGCCATCGCTCGCATCGCCTTTCAGAACATGGCTCCGGACCGTCACTCACTCGGCTGAGATTCGGGAGTATTGCTTGGGAATCTCGCAAGTAATACTTGGTGGCAGTCTACTGTCGGGTTCAGGCCGCCGCCTGGAAGCACCCCGCTCGACGGAGCGACCTGGTCACCGGGCATCGCACGACATCCACCTGGTCGAACTGTCCCGAGAACGGAGACTTCCGTGGCAACCGTAGCCCCGCCCAAGGCCTATACGCTCCACCTCCCGCGCGACCCCCGCGCACCGAGAATCGCCCGCAGCACCCTCCGTGGTGTGCTCCAGGTCCACCGTATGAACGACCTCATCGACACGGCGGAACTACTGGCGAGCGAACTGGTGACCAACGCTCATCTGCACTCCACAGGCGTGTACACGCTCCTGATCAGCACGCGTGAACCACGTCGGCTCCGGATCGGCGTGTGTGACGGCAACCCTGACATCCCGTCTCCGTTCGGTGAGGCCTTCTCCCGGTCGCCCGGCCCGGGGGCGGAGCTGGCCGAGAACGGCAGAGGGCTACAGCTCGTTCAGATATACGCCGACGCTTGGGGTGCGTACCGCCTCGGCGGCGCGCGGTGGGGGCACGGCGGAAAGTTGCTGTGGGTGGAGTGCGTACACAAGGTGCCGGGGACGTCCGTGTGAAGGGGAAAGGCGGTGCACGCGTGTCGCGCGGCGGTCCCACGGGGTTGCCGAAGGATCAGCGCGCAACTCTTGCGTCGTCCGTTGCGTTCCACGCGTTCGTGGCGGGCAGGATCGCAGCGGTACGCGGGGCCGGGCGTCGGCCGTCCCCGGCCGACAGCGCGGCGTACCGGTGGCCGTCTTCCCGTCCACCGGGCGCGTGCTCATATGCTCGATTCATGACGAATCAGCAGGCTGGACAGCAGACCGGACGACCGACTGCCAACGCCATGCGCCGCGCCCTCAAGCGCGCCAGGGACGGGGTCGCGCTCGATGTCGACGAGGCGGCCGTGCTGCTCCAGGCGCGCGGGGAGGACCTCACCGACCTCGCCGCGTCCGCCGCGCGCGTACGGGACGCCGGGCTGGCGGCCGCCGGGCGGGCCGGGGTCATCACGTACTCCCGCAAGGTGTTCATCCCGCTGACGCGGCTGTGCCGGGACAAGTGCCACTACTGCACCTTCGTCACGGTGCCCGGCAAGCTGCGCCGCGCCGGGCACGGCATGTTCCTCTCGCCCGACGAGGTGGTGGACATCGCGCGGGAGGGCGCGGAACTGGGCTGCAAGGAAGCGCTGTTCACGCTCGGCGACCGGCCCGAGGACCGGTGGCCCGAGGCGCGGGAGTGGCTGGCGGCGGAGGGGTACGACGACACCCTCGCCTACGTCCGCGCCATGGCGATCAGGGTGCTGGAGGAGACCGGGCTGCTGCCCCACCTCAACCCCGGGGTGCTGAGCTGGACCGACTTCCAGCGGCTCAAGCCGGTCGCGCCGAGCATGGGCATGATGCTGGAGACCACCGCGACGCGGCTGTGGGCCGAGCCCGGTGGCCCGCACCACGGCTCGCCGGACAAGGAACCCGCCGTACGGCTGCGGGTTCTTCAGGACGCGGGCCGGTCCAACGTCCCGTTCACCACCGGCGTACTGATCGGGATCGGGGAGACGTACGAGGAGCGCGCCGAGGCCCTCTTCGAGATCCGGCGCGTGCAGCGGGCGTACCACGGCGTGCAGGAAGTCATCGTCCAGAACTTCCGCGCCAAGCCGGACACCGCGATGCGCGGCATGCCCGACGCCGAACTGGAGGAACTGGCCGCGGCGGTCGCCGTCACCCGGCATGTCCTCGGCCCGTCCGCGCGTATCCAGGCGCCGCCCAACCTCGTGGACGCGGAGTACGCGCTGCTGATCGGTGCCGGAATCGACGACTGGGGCGGGGTCTCGCCGCTCACCCCCGACCACGTCAACCCCGAGCGCCCCTGGCCGCACCTCGACGAACTGGCCGCCAAAACCGCCGAGTCCGGCTTCGCGCTGCGCGAACGCCTCACCATCTACCCCGAGTTCATCCAGCGCGGCGAGCCCTGGCTGGACCCCCGCCTCCTGCCGCACGTCACCGCGCTGGCCGACCCGGACACCGGCCTCGCCCGCCCGGACACCCGCCCGGCCGGGCTGCCCTGGCAGGAGCCCGACGAGGGCTTCACGGCCACCGGCCGCACGGATCTGCACCGTACGATCGACACCGAGGGCCGTACGGACGACCGGCGCGACGACTTCGACGTCGTGTACGGCGACTGGGAGGCGCTGCGGGAGGCGGCCGCGCCGGGCATGGTCCCCGAGCGCATCGACACGGACGTACGGACCGCCCTCTCCCGGGCCGCCGACGACCCCACCGCGCTCACCGACGCCGAAGCGCTCGCCCTGCTGCACGCGGACGGCCCGGCGCTGGACGCGCTCACCCGGATCGCCGACGACCTGCGGCGCGACACGGTCGGCGACGACGTCACGTACATCGTCACCCGCAACATCAACTTCACCAACGTCTGCTACACGGGCTGCCGCTTCTGCGCCTTCGCCCAGCGCCGTACGGACGCCGACGCGTACACCCTCTCCCTGGAGCAGGTCGCCGACCGCGCCCAGCAGGCGTGGGACGTGGGCGCCACGGAAGTCTGCATGCAGGGCGGCATCCACCCCGACCTGCCCGGCACCGCGTACTTCGACATCGCGCGCGCCGTGAAGGAACGCGTTCCGGGCATGCACGTCCACGCCTTCTCCCCGATGGAGGTCGTCAACGGCGCGTCCCGCACCGGCCTGTCGATCCGGGAGTGGCTGACCGCCGCCAAGGAGGCCGGACTCGACTCGATCCCCGGTACGGCGGCCGAGATCCTCGACGACGAGGTGCGCTGGATCCTCACCAAGGGCAAGCTGCCCGCGGCGACCTGGATCGAGGTCGTCAGGACCGCCCACGAGCTGGGCATCCGCTCCAGCTCCACGATGATGTACGGCCATGTCGACCAGCCCCGCCACTGGCTGGGCCACCTCCGTACGCTGGCGGGGATCCAGCGGGAGACGGGCGGCTTCACCGAGTTCGTCACGCTCCCCTTCATCCACACCAACGCCCCCGTCTACCTCGCCGGCATCGCCCGCCCGGGCCCGACCGACCGCGACAACCGCGCGGTGACCGCGATGGCCCGTCTGCTGCTCCACCCGTACATCCCGAACATCCAGACCAGCTGGGTGAAGCTGGGCACGGAAGGGGCGGCGGAGATGCTCCGCTCGGGCGCGAACGACCTGGGCGGCACGCTGATGGAGGAGACCATCTCCCGGATGGCCGGGTCCGGCTACGGCTCGTACCGCTCGGTCAAGGACCTGATCGCCATCGCGGACGCGGCGGGCCGCCCGGCGCGGCCGAGGACGACGCTGTACGGGGAGGTCCCGGCGGAGCGGGTACGGACGGCGGCGGCCTCGGACGGACACCTGCCGGAGCTGCTGCCACTGCTGACGGACTGACCGGGGACGGACCGACCGGAGCCGGACCGACCGGAGCCGGACCGACCGCCGCCGCTGCCGCCGTCGGCCGGGTGAACGCAGCGGTACCGGACCGTTGTCGGACCCGGATGCCAGACTTGGCCCGCACGACGGAAACGGGCTCCTCCGCGGGGGAGGGGGCCCGGACGTCGGGAGGGGAGGGCCGGGGATGGCGGGGCAGGTGCGGCGGCCGTCGATGGCCGAGCTGATCGGGCGGCGGCGCAGGACGCGGTTCGTCGGCCGCCAGGACGAGCTGGGCTCGTTCCGGGCCAATTTCGACCTGGCGCCGGACGACGAGCGGCACCGCTTCCTGTTCTACGTCCACGGCAACGCCGGCGTGGGCAAGACGTCCCTCGTACGGGAGATGCGGCAGGCGGCGGGGGAGCGCGGCGCGCTGACGGCGTACGTGGACGAGACCGTGAGCAGTGTGCCCGAGGCGCTGGCGGTGGTGGCGGAGCAGTTCGGGCGTCAGGGGCGCCCGTTGAAGCAGCTCGACCGGCTGCTCGCGACGTACCGGCAGCGGCGGCACGAGGCGGAGTCGGCGGCCGTGCCCGTGCACCCGGCGGCGTCGGCGGCCCCGGCGGAGGGGGACGCCGGGGCCGGCCTCCCGTCCGCCCGGCCGGGCGGCGGATCCGCCGCGTCGCTCCCGCCACCGTCCGCCGGGAGCACGGCCGTGGCCACGGCCGGCGTGATCGGGCTCGGGATGGTGCCGGTCGTCGGGCCGTTCGCCGGGGCGCTGGACCCCGTGCGGCTGGCGCGCGGGACCGACCGGCTGCGGGCCGCGCTCAGCGCCCGGTTCCGCGACGAGGAGGACGTGCAACTGGTCCTGGCGCCGGACCGGATACTGACCCCCGTGCTGGTCGCCGAGCTGGCCGAGGCGGTGCGCGAGACCCCCTGGATCGCGCTGTTCTTCGACACGTACGAGCGCACCGCGCCGTTCCTGCACGCCTGGCTGAGCGATCTGATGACGACGGAGCGGTACGGGGCGCTGCCGGCCCAGGTCGTGGTCACCCTCTCCGGACAGCGGCCGTTCGACGGCGAGGGCTGGAGCGGCATCGAGGACTTCATGGCGGACATGCCGCTCGGGCCGTTCACGGAACGGGAGGCGCGGCAGCTGCTGGCGGCGAAGGACGTCACCGACGAGTCCGTGGTGGAGGAGGTCCTGCGGCTCTCCGGCGGGCTGCCCGTCCTCGTCTCCACGCTCGCCGAGAACCAGCCCGTGGACCGCGCCGACGTGGGCGACCCCAGTGCGACCGCCGTGGAGCGCTTCCTCAAATGGGAGCGGGACCCGGTCCGGCGCGCCACGGCGCTCGCCTGCGCGCTGCCGCGCCGCCTGGACGAGGACGTGTTCCGGGCGGTGGCCCCGCGGGAGGCGGCGGGGCTGTACGACTGGCTGCGGGCCCTGCCGTTCGCCACCCGCAAGGACGCCGGGGTCCGCTACCACGACGTGGTCCGGGCTCCGATGCTGCGCCTCCAGCGCACCCGCTCGCCGCGCGGCTGGAGCGAGCGGCACGGCGCGCTGGCCGAGTGCTTCGCCCGCTGGCGGGCGGAGACCGAGGCCGAGGCCGGGGCGCGCGCCGACGAGGTGTGGGAGTCCGCCGCCTGGCGCGCGCTGCGCTTCGAGGAGACGTATCACGCGCTGTGCGCGAGTCCGCGCGGCGCGCTCGCGGGCGCCCTGCGGGACGTGGTCGAGGCGTGTGGGCAGGGCCCGGCGGCGGGCCGCCGGGCCGCGCGGGTGGTGGCCGAGGCCGGCGAGGACACCGACGACCGCCTGCTGCGCGAGTGGGGGCAGCGGCTGGGGGCCGTGCTGAGCGACGACGAGGGCGGCGTGGTCGAGGGGTTGGGGCTGCTGCTGGACAGGGCGGGGCTGGACACCGAGGGCCGGGCGGCGGCGCACGAGGCGCGGGGCCGTGAGCTGCGCGGCGCCGGGGAGTTCGAGCGTGCGCTCGCCGAGTACGACCGGTCGCTGGCGCTGGCTCCCGGGCGGTACGGGGCCCACCTCGGGCGGGGCATCACCCGTCAGATGAGCGGCGGTGACGTCTCGGCGGCACTGGACGACCTGCGCCGCGCCGACGAGCTGGCCCCCGACACCCCCTGGGTCCTGCGCGAGTACGGGGACGCGCTGCGGCGCGCCGGCCGGTCGGAGGAAGCCGCCGCCGTCCTGGACCGCGCGGTCGCGCTCGATCCGACGGAGGCGCGTTTCCTGGCGAGCAGGGCCTTCGTCCGGCAGGCGCTGGGGCGGACCGGGGAAGCCCTCGCCGACTTCGGCCGGGCCCTGGAGCTGGACGGGGAGTATCTGTGGGCGCTGGTCCGCAGATCCCGGCTGTTCCGGAGCCTGGGCGAGTACGAGCGGTGCTTCGCCGACCTGGACCGCGCCGCGGGCGTCGAGCCGGACAACGCGTGGGTCGCCTCCGAGCGCGGTGACGCCTATCGGCTGACCGGACGGTACGAGGACGCGGAGCGGGAGCTGACCCGCGCCCTGGAGCTCTCGCCCGGCTACACGTCGGTCCTCGCGAGCCGGGGAGCCGTACGGCACGAGCTGGGCCGGGCCGAGGAGGCGCTCGCCGACCTGGACGAGGCTCTCGCCGACGCTCCCGAGTACGTCTGGGCGCTGGTGCACCGGGCGTGGGTCCGCGAGGAACTGGGCGACAGTCCCGGGGCGTCCGCCGATCTCGACCGGGCCGTCGGCCTCCGGCCCGCCGACGTATGGGTCAGGAGCGAGCGGGCACGGCACAGACGGCTCGCGGGCCGCTTCGAGGAATCGCTGGAGGACCTGACCGCGGTACTGGCCGAGGCGCCGGAACACGTCTGGGCGCTGGTCGAGCGGGCTTGCTCCTACCGCGAGTTGGGCCGCTTCCCGGAGGCGCTGGCCGACGTGGACCGGGCGCTGGACCTGGACCCCCGGGACAGCGAGGCGCACGCGGTCCGGGCCGGGACGGTACGGGCCATGGGATCCGGCACGCCGGCGACCACGGAGCCAACGGAACCGCCGAACCCGTCGGAACGGCCGAACCCGTCGAACCGGCCGAACCCGCCCGAGCCGACGGAACCGCCGGATCTCATACCGCCCCCGCCGTCAGAAGCGGGCGGCTGAGGGACCCCAGGGACACCCAGGGACCCGGGGTGCCGAGGAGCCGGGCCGGGCCGGGCGCGTGACGCCTCGGTCGGACCTCGCGCGCACCGAGGCCGGACTGCCGGACACGCTACGACCGCACCCCTCAACTGGCTGTTCCCGTTCGATTACAGTCCTTCCGAAAAGCCCGACGTCCGCGAGGCCACCTGCCAGGCTCGGAGGCCACCTGCCAAGGCTCAGGGGGAGGGAGGAGCGCGTGAGCACACCGTCCAGGGCCGTCTGGGGCCGTACCGAGCAGCAGGACTTCCGCAGCCGGGTGCGGGGCTGTCTGCTCGGCGGTGCCATCGGAGACGCGCTCGGCGTCGGTGTCGGGGCGCTCACGCTCGCGGAGATCCGGTCCGCGCACGGTGCCGACGGCGTCGTGGACTACGTACCGGCGTACGGCCGCAGGGGCGCCGTCAGCGCGTCCACCCAGCTGACCCTGTTCACCGTGGACGGGCTGATCCGCGCACAGGTGCGCCGGGACACCGGTGCCTGGCATCCGCCCACCGACGTCTACCGCGCCCATCGGCGCTGGGTCGCGACGCAGCGCGACTGGGGGCCGGACCTGCGGCGCAAGGACAACGGCTGGCTGGCGCAGGAGGAATGGCTGTACGCGCGCCGTGACCCGGTGATCTCCGTCCTCACCGGACTCGGCGATCCGCCCATGGGCACGCTCGACACCCCCAAGAACCCCATTGCGCGCGACTCGGGCGCGCTGGTGCGCTCCGCGCCGTTCGGGCTGCTCGTCGGCTGGGAGCCGCAGTTGGTCTTCCAGCTCGCCATCGAGTGCGCGGTCCAGACGCACGGCGCGCCGGGCGCGTACCTCGCGCCGGGGGCCTTCGCGGTGATCCTGCACGCCGTGGCCCGGGGCGAGAGCATCGAGACAGGGGTCGGGCGCGCCGCCGCGCTGCTCGGGCCCCGCCCCGGGCACGAGCCCGTGACCGACTGCCTAGAACTGGCGCTCGGCACCGTGCGGCTCGGGGCCCCGGTGCCCGAGCGCCTGGCCGCGCTGGGCGAGGGACGTACGGCCGAGTCCGCGCTCGCCGTCGCCGTTCACTGCGCGCTGGCCGCCGAGGACGTACGCCACGGGCTGCGCCTCGCCGTCAACCACGACGGCCCTTCCGCCGTCACCGCCACGCTGTGCGGCGCGCTGCTGGGCGCGATGCACGGCGAGACGGCGCTGCCGCCCGCCTGGCTGGCCGAGGTGGAGGGCCGTCCCACCCTGCTGGAGATCGCCGACGACTTCGCGATGGAGATGACCCAGGGCCCGGCCCTGCACAGCCGTGTGGTGAGCACGTCGGGCTGGCTGGCGCGGTACCCGCGGGACTGAGGAGCGCTACGCGTCGAGGCCACCGTACGGACGTGGGGCGATGCGTGTGCGGGGCGGTGCGTGTGCGGGGCGGTGCGTGTGCGGGGCGGTGCGTGCGCGGGGCGGTGCGTGCGCGGCACCGCCCCGCATCCCTGCGCGGCGCACCGCATGCATACGGTGTCCGGGCGACCGGGCGTCCGGGCGTACGGAGGCCAGGGAGGCCAGGGGGCCAGGGAGGCCAGGGGGCCGGGCACCCGGACGTCCGGGCGCCCGGCCCTTCCCCGTCAGGAACTCAGCGGTGAGTCCGTCGGACCCGCCGGGCCGGAGCGCGCCGCGCCCGCGGCCTGAGGCCCGTTCGACCCGGCCCCGGTGCCGGCCCCGTCGCCGTCGTCGTCCTCGTCGTTGACGCGCGCCAGCACCGCGTCCCGGCCGGGGGTGTCCTCCGGCTTCAGGAACCCGATCACGATGTACAGCACCAGCGAGACGGCGAGCGGCACGGAGACCTGGTACTCGAGCGGGACACCGCCCGACACGTTCCAGTTGATCGGGTAGTTGACCAGCCAGAAGGCGAGCAGCCCCATCGCCCAGCTCACCAGCGCCGCCGTCGGTCCCGACTTACGGAACGGCCGCAGCAGGCCGAGCATGAACGGGATCGCGATCGGCCCCATCAGCCCGGCCACCCACTTGATGACGACGGTGATGATGTCCTTGAACGTGGGCGAGTTGACCTGGGTGGCGATGGCCATCGACAGCGCCAGGAACGAGATCGTGGACAGCCGGGCCGCCAGCAGCCCCGTCCGCTCCGACCAGCTGCGCGCCGCCTTGCTGAGCGTGGGGGCGATGTCCCGCGTGAAGACGGCGGCGATGGCGTTGGCGTCGGAGGAGCACATGGCCATCGTGTGGGAGAAGAAGCCGACGATGACCAGGCCCAGCAGGCCGTGCGGCAGCAGCTGTTCGGTCATCAGGGCGTACGAGTCGGAGGCATCCGGCTTCTGCGCCTCGACGAGCAGCGGAGCGCACCACATCGGGAAGAACAGGACCAGCGGCCAGACGAGCCAGAGGATCGCCGACAGCCGGGCCGAACGGGTGGCTTCCCGGGCGCTCGCGGTGGCCATGTAGCGCTGCGCCTGGTTCCACATGCCGCCGTTGTACTCGAAGGTCTTGATGAAGAGGAAGGCGAGCAGGAACGTGACGGTGTACGGCCCCGCCGTCGGCGACGCGTGCCCCTCGGGCAGCTTGTCCCAGACCGTCCACAGCGCGCTGAAGCCGCCGAGCTTGCTCATGACGGCGACGAGCATCGCGAGGCCGGCGAAGAGCTGGATGATGAACTGCCCCAGTTCGGTCAGGGCGTCGGCCCACAGCCCGCCGACCGTGCAGTAGATACCGGTGATGACGCCGGTGATCAGGATGCCCTGATTGAGGGAGATGCCGGTGAAGACGGAGAGCAGGGTGGCGATGGCCGCCCACTTCGCCCCGACATCGACGATCTTCAGCAGCAGCCCGGACCAGGCGAGCGCCTGCTGGGTCTTCAGGTCGTAGCGGTTCTTGAGGTATTCGAGCGGCGACGCGACGTGTAACCGGGAACGCAGCCGGTTGAGCCGGGGCGCGAAGAGCTGCGCTCCGATGCCGATACCGATGGCGATGGGAAGTGACCACGTCACGAACGAGGTGACGCCGTAGAGGTACGCGATGCCCGCGTACCCGGTGAACATCACGGCGCTGTAGCCGGACATGTGGTGCGAGATGCCGGACAGCCACCAGGGCATTTTGCCGCCGGCGGTGAAGAAGTCGCTGACGTTGTCCACACGCTTGTGCGACCAGAGGCCGATCGCGATCATCACACCGAAGTAACCGACGAGCACGATCCAGTCGAGGCTGTTCATGTGCCCCCTCCAGGGGTCCGCCTGATGAACTCGAAGCACTTCGTCGGTACGGGGCGTCCGGGCAGCGGTGCCCCGTGCGGGAGCAGCGGTTCCCCGTGCGGGAGCGGGGACAACGGGATTGAACAGCGTGGTGCAGGGCGGGTCAAGGGTCCCTCGGGGCATCGCACGGCCGTCACAGGTATGAACGCAGATCAGAGAAGCGAACGATTTTGCCGTCTCTTGACCGGTCGAAACGTTGTCGCGTGCGTGACACGCGCAACACGATGAGCGAGCACTTTGTCGGAACTCGGTCAGACGCAGGGGATGCGGGTCCCGCGCGCGGAGACGCGAAGGGGGTGAGGCGCGGGCGGAAGCACGGGTCGCGGAGCCGTGAACGAGCGGAGGCGCGGGTTGCGTGCGGCGGCGCACGCGCGCACACGACCGAGCCCCCTCGGCCGGGACGGCGGGCCTGAGAGGGCTCTACGCGTGGTGCGGGTGCAGGGCGGTGGTGGTCAACCTCGGCCGAACTCAGCCGAGGTCGAAAGCGCCCTTGTTCATTTCCTGCACAAAGGCGTTCCAGGAAGAGGGGACGAAAGCGAGCGCGGGGCCGGCGGGAGCCTTTGAATCCCTGACGTCAATGCACTGGACGACAGGAGACCTGACCTCCACGCACGCCCCGTTTCCGCCGGAGTACGAGGACTTGGTCCACGTGTCCGTAGCGCCCTGAAGAATTGCCATGTTCGCTCCGGTTCAGCAAGTGATGTGAATGCGCGCCAACACCTCGCTGGCTTGATCAACGCTACTCGTCTCACTCGTTGGGCGGGATCGGCGTTCACTCTTCCGGATGGCGTTTGCGTTAAAGGTCTTACCGGATTGGGGAGTTCGGGTGTACCGTGCCCTCGCTTCTGTGGGGTTAATGTAAATACCCGTCATTTCCGGGCAATGCGGAAGGTGGGTGGCGGAGCGGAGGCAGCGGTGGCGGCGGCCCGGGAACCGGCCAAACGGGGCCGGTGTTCGTGGTTGCTCCGGTGGTCTTCCACGGCAGCCTTCCACGGCCTTGGCGGTGCCGGTCGTCCCGTCGGCGGCGTCGGCGGTCGCCACGGCTCAGAGGGCGTATTCCTTGGCGATCTTCGAAATGAACTGCCGGCTCTGGTCGGCGTTCAGCGCCTGTGCGCGCAGGTGCTCGTACATCACGCTGTACCGCTGGACGTCATTCGACTTCTCCAGGTAGAGGTCGCTCGTCACACCCTCGATGTAGACGACGCTGGAGTCGGACGCGTCGGGGAATTCGAGAATCGCGTAGTGGCCCGTGATGCCGGGGTGCGCGCCCATCTCGAAGGGAAGTACCTGCACGGTCACGTGCGGCAGCTCGGACTGCTCCATGAGGTGTTCCAGCTGTTCCCGCATCAGGGTCCGGTTGCCGACGGCCCGGCGCAGCGCCGCCTCGTCGACCACGGCCCACAGGCGCAGCGGGTCCTCGGTCGAGGTGATGCGGTCCTGGCGGCGCATCCGTACCCCGACGCGTTTCTCGACGTCGAGCACGGGTGACTCGGGCAGCGCGCCATTGATCAGCGCCTCCGCGTACGGCTTGGTCTGGAGCAGCCCGGGAATGACCTGCGGCTCGTACACCCTGAGCGAGGCGGCGTCCGTTTCCAGGCCGATGTAGACGCTGTACGGGATGTCACCGAAAGCGTGCCACCATCCCTGCTGGCGCGAATCCTTGGCCATTTGCATCAGCGAGTCCACGATGCGCTGGTCCTCGACCTCGTAGACTCCGCAGAGGTCGCGGACGTCCCGCTGACTGATGGAACGGCGGCCGTTCTCCAGGCGGCTGATCTTCGACTGGGACACCAGAAGGCGCTCCGCCACTTCTTCGGCGGTCATGCCTTTGAGTTCGCGGAGCCGGCGCAACTCCTGGCCCAATCGGCGTCGCCTGACAGTGGGATTGACGTTGGACGCCACGGAAACTGCACCTCCGGCTGCATAGCTGTACGTATCTACTGCTCAGCAGATTGCCACCAAAGGCCCTGGCCTCGCTGGGAAATGGCGACAGAAGCGAATACAACGGTGCGCGGAGACGGCCGCGCGCCGGGCCGCGCGCTGGGGCGCCGGGGCCGGATGCGGCCGGTCGGGTCCGGCCCGGGGACCGGGGTCGGGTCGAGGTCGGGGTCGGTATCGGCCCACGGTTCGGTACAGGTCCGTAACAACTTCGGGTGCCCGTACGCGCCTTGGTGCGGCTTCTCGGGGGCGGCCTGCGGGGCTCCGGGGGCCTCGGTGGACGGCGGTGGACGGACAAGCGGCGCGCGGGGCGGCCTGGCTGTCGGCCAGACCGCCCCGCGCGCTGTGTGCGGCTCCCGAACCGGCTCTGGGGACGTCGGTGCGGCGGATCGGTGTGTTGCTGTATCGCGGTGTGTCGCGTTGTGCGTGCGGTGGGTCGCGGTGGGTCGCGGTGGGGATCATCCGTCGTCCGCCGTGCGTGCCCGCCGCGTCGCGCTGACACGTGGCGGGGGCACGGACACTGGTGCGGTGTGCTGCGGTGGTGATGCTGCCGCGGTGCCGGCTGTGCTGTTGTGTTTGTGCGGCGTCGCGCTGGGTGACGTCCGCTGTACGGCGTCGTGCTGTGCTGTACGCCGGCCTTGCTGGTCCTGCTGGTCCTGCTGGTCCTGCTGGTCCCGCAGTGCCGCGCCCGTCAGTGCGCCGGGACGCGGGCCATGCTGCCGTGCCGCGGCTGCGACGGCACCCCCGATGCCGGCACCGCCGGTGCCGACGGCGTCGCCCTGCCTCCGCCCGCGGGAGCGCCGGACGCGCCCTGGGCGGTGTTGCGGCGAGGCTGTGCGCCCACACCGTTCTGGACGTCCATCACGGCGTGTGCCACGAGACCGCCCATGGGGTCGTGCCGGATCAGGTCCCGGAGCCGGGAGCGCGAGGAGCGCCCCTCGTTGCCGGGGTAGAGGTGCTTGCCGAGTCCGACCGCGTGGGCCAGCGCGGCGAGCGCCGCGGTCCGCGGGTCCGGCGGCACACCGGTGCGGATCGCACTGTCCAGCCGGGTTCTTATCTCCCGGCTGATCGCCGTCTCCGTCGCCTGGTAGCGCGTTGTCGGCAGCACTCCGCACATCTGGCCCTCGACGGCGTGCACCATGCCGCACCGTTCCAGATGTGAGAGGTAGGTCTGGCGCAGCCCCAGTCGGGGCCCGCCGATCCAGTGGACGGCCCGAACCGGGCTGCCGCGCCTGCGCAGCAACTCCAGTGCGGAGTCCAGAGTCGGATCTCCGGTCGGCCGTGGCATCACCACGGCGATACGATCCCCATCAGGGGCTATCCGTCCTGCCAGAGCCAGCTCCACTAGCTGTGCTCCGGCCAGGCCGAGGTCGAGCGACTGCGGCTGCGCTGTGGTACCCGTGGCCGGGTCCAGAGCGAGCAGCAGAAGCTCCTCCGGAATTGTTCTGCGGCTCCTGCCCATCCATGCCTCCCCGCGTGGATGAATGACAGGGTGACCCCTCTCACAATGGTCTGTCGAGAGTGCCTGGGTGCTTTGTGCGGGAACCGTTATGTATGTCGTTCTCGTCTAGCACGTAGGCCGAGGTGTCGGAGCGGGACACTGGTAGACGGTTCGGGCAGTCGGACCGTGCGGTACGGCGGTACGACGGATGAGACACGAAGGAGACACGGTGGCGGGCGAGTCCCCCGGCAAGTCGGAACAGCGGAAGTCGTCGGGGGAGACGACTGAAGGTGAACGGGATCCGCGGCTCGCGTTCAGCGGGCCGTCGACCGTGGCGGCGGAACGGGATTCCGCCGTGCCGGACTCCCGTTCCGCCGTGTCGACAAAGGTCGCGACTGCAAATCGAGCGGATTCCGGAGACGAGGACTCCACCGTCTCCGAGGGGGCTGAAGAACCGGACAGCAGCCGTATAGCGGCTCGTTCGGAAGTTCCGGAGAGCCGCGCCGGGGAGACGTCCGGAGGAAAGTCCGAGGACGGAAAGCCCGGGGACGGGTTGACGGACGAGGCCGGGGCGGGGGGCGCGGAGAAATCCGGGGACGGACCCGAGGAGAAGTCAGGAGAGAAGTCCCGGGAGACGTCCGGAGGAAAAGCCGGGGAGAAGCCTGGGAAGGCGTCGGGGGGGAAGTCCGGGGAGACGTCCGCCGAACAGCTCGGTGAGACCGACGAGTCGGGCGAGCCCGCCATGTCGGGAGAGTCCGCAGAGTCCGCCGAGTCCACCCGGTCCGGTGAGTCCGACAAGGCGGAGAGCCCGGTGCCCGACGCGGCGACTGAGGCCACGGAGGCCGACGCCGGGGAAAGCGCGGCGGAGGGCCGGAAGAAGGCCGGCGCGGCGGCGGACGAGAAGGACGCCGCGCCCGGCGGGACGGCCGGCGAAGGCGGTGCCGGAAACGCCACCGGAGCCGGCACCACCGGTACGGGGACCGGCTCCCGTGGCGACGCGAGCGGCAAGGCCGACGAGGCCGCTGACGCGGCTGCCGGGACTACCGGGACTACCGGGGGCGACAAGGCTGACGGCGGGGACGTCGAGTCGCGGGTCGATCAGCCGACCGCCGTCTTCACCTCCCGGCCCAAGCCGAAGGCTGACGGCGGCGGGGACGGCACGGCCGATGGCGGGGACGTCGAGTCGCCGGTCGATCAGCCGACCGCCGTCTTCACCTCCCGGCCCAAGCCGAAGGCCGATCAGCCGACCACGGCACTCAAGCTGCCCCCCTCGTCCCGGGACGAGAAGAAGCACGAGCCGAACGGAAAGGCCGAGCCGGGCGTAAAGGCCGAGCCTGACGAGAAGACCGAGTCCCCGGCCGAGCGCACGAGTACGTTCGTGCCGCTGCGCCGGGACGACGACGTGCGCTCCGTGGACGCCAAGGCGGCCGCGAAGGCGCAGCCCGCCGCCGCCCCCATGCCCACGTCCTCGGAGCCCTCGGAGCCGCCCAAGCCCGGCGGGGGCGCCGAGCCCCCCGCCGCGGTGACCTCCGCGATCCCCGAGGCCGAGCGGACCCGGCAGCAGCCGATGCCGCCCAAGCCCCCGCTCGACCTGCTCGCCGAGCTGACGAACAAGCCCGCGCCGCCGGAGACCCCGGTCCGCGTCGCGGTCCGCCGGGTCAAGATCTGGACCCCGCTGGTCCTGCTCGTCCTGATCATCTTCGCGATCGTCCAGGCGGTGCGCCCGCTGCCCGACCCGGCGCTCGGCCTGACCGCCGACTCCGAGTACACCTTCGACGGCGGCAAGCCCTCGCTTCCGTGGCCCGACGAGGGGCAGGGCGCGATGTCCGTGTCCGGCCTGGGGAAGGTGGACGCGTTCGGTGAGGAGAAGCCGGTCCCGATCGCCAGCGTGACCAAGACGATGACGGCGTACATCATCATGCGCGACCACCCGATGAAGCCCGGCCAGGACGGCGCGCGGATCACGGTCGACGCCCTGGCCGAGAAGGAGGGCGGTTACGACCAGACGGACCAGGAATCGACGCTGAACACGATCAAGGAGGGCGACAAGCTCAGCCAGAAGGACGCCCTCAGCGCGCTCATGATCCCGTCCGCGAACAACGTGGCACGGCTGCTCGCGCGTTGGGACGCCGGCTCGCAGGAGGCGTTCGTCAAGAAGATGAACGCCACGGCCAAGCAGCTCGGCATGACCAACACCACGTACACCGACCCCTCGGGGCTGGACGCGACGACCGTCTCCACCGCCGCCGACCAGGTCAAGCTGGGGCTGGAAGTGGTGAAGTATCCGGCGCTGCTGGACATCACGAAGCTGCCGAGCTGGACCGACCCGTCGGGCAAGGCCCACCGCAACTGGAACACCCTGGTCCCGTACGACGGAGCGCTCGGGATCAAGACCGGTACGACCACCAAGGCGGGCGGCAACCTGCTCTTCGCCGCGAAGAAGGATGTCGGCGGGACCGACCAGTATCTCGTCGGAGCCATCCTCGGCCAGCACACCGGCGGCTCGATCATCGACATCGCGAACGAGCGGAGCAAGACCGTGATGCTCGCGACGCAGGAGCTGCTGGAGTCGCGGACGGTGGTGAAGAAGGGGGACGTCGTCGGTCATGTCGACGACGGTCTGGGCGGCCTGACCCCGGTCGTCGCCACGAAGGACCTGAAGGCGGCCGGCTGGGCGAGCCTCAAGGTCGCCGTGGAGCTGACCGACGGCGGAAAGACGATTCCGCACACGGCGGAAGCGGGCACGGTCGTCGGGAAGCTGACGGTCGGCTCCGGCCCCGGTCAGGTCTCCGCTCCGGTCGCCCTCCAGAGCGACCTGGCCGAGCCCGGGTTCGGCGCGAAGCTGACCCGCGTCAGCTGATCCGGCCGTTCCGACGCGCCCCGGTCGTACCGGCTGAGACGCGTCGGGCGGTCTGCGCCACCCGCGTTCGCGGTCGGCGCGCGACTCGCGTACGCGGCCGGGGCGGGCATCCCTACGGAGCCCGCCCCGGCCGCGTCGCGTGCTAGCGTCCCAAAACGACCCATCTGGTGAGCCGTCCCGGGCTCACGGCCGGCCGGTCGGGCAACTGCGGGGCGCGGGGACGGCGTCCCCACCCATGACCTGGCCGCGCCGAAGGCGGGCGGCCGGCACACCGGGCGGTCGGAGGACAGCCGGCCGCCGGGCAGTGACCTGCTGCCGGACTGTGACCGGCCACCGGGCAGTGACCGGACGGTGAGACGAAGGACGGGGAGTGCCGCAGTGACCACCGCTGAGCCGACGCGCGCCACGGGCGGTAACGACTCCGACGGGGGGACGAACGACGCCTCCGATGCCCGCGGCGCCTCGGGCCCACCTGATGCCCGCGGTGCCGCCGGTGCGTCTGTGACCGCCGATGTCTCCGAAGCCGCCACCGGGCCGCGAATAGAACCGCCGCCACCCGGTGCTGCCGCCGGAGCGGGCCCGGTCCGGGAGGAAGCGTCCGGAGCGGACCCGACCGGCACCGGCTCCCCGGCCGCCGGCACGGCCACCCGCACGGCAACGGACGCGGCCCCGAGGGCCACCGCCCGCCTCCGCGCCTGGCCGGCCGCCCGTCCCGTCCTGTTCACCACCGTCGTGGCCGCCGCCATCCACCTCGTCTGGTTCCTCGTCTTCGCCAACAGCGGCGGCGACATCGCCGCCCAGGACGCCTGGGCCGAGTTCGTCGGCCGGCACCCCGACTCCGCGTACAACCTCGCCTGGTACGGCGGGATGCACCCCGTCTCGTACAGCGTCGTCTCGCCGTACCTGATGTCCCTCCTCGGCGTCCGTACGACGATGATGCTCGCCGGGACCGTGTCCGCCGCCCTGATGGCGCTGGTCCTCGTCCGCGTGCGGGCCGTCCGTAACCCCGTGGCGTGTTCCCTCGCCGGGGTCTACGCCTTCTTCTGCAACGCCATGTCGGGGCGGGTGACGTTCGGCCTCGGCATGATGTTCGCGCTCGGGGCCGTCGCGGCGGTGTTCTGCTGGCCGTACCGCTGGCGCACGAAACGCTGGGCCAAGGCCGTCGTCGCCGCCGTGTTCGCCGGGACCGCGACGGCCGCCAGCCCGGTCGCCGGGCTCTTCCTCGGGGTCGTCGCGGCGGCGCTCTTCCTCAACAAGCGGCGGCCCGGGGCGTACGCGCTCGGCCTCGCCCCCGCCGCCGTCGTCGCGCTCTCCGCCTGGCTCTTCCCCTTCTCCGGCACCCAGCCGATGTCGATCGGCTCGACGTCCCTGCCCTTCCTCACCGCGGTGCTGGTGTTCCTCCTCGTCCCCGTGCGGTGGCGCACGGTCCGCACGGCCACCGCGGTCTACGGTGTCGGCACGCTGCTGACCTGGGCGATCGACTCGCAGATCGGATCCAACGTCTCCCGGCTCGCCATGGTCGTGGGCGGCGTGGTCCTGCTGGCGGCCCTGCCGTACACCGCGCCGCGCTCACGCCGCTGGTACGCCCTCGTGCTCGCCTTCGCCGGCGTCTCCTTCTGGATCGGTTTCAAGGGGGTGGACGACATCGTGCGTACGGCTCCCACGGCGTCCTGGACCCGGGAGCTGGCACCCCTGGTCCACCAGTTGCAGCGCGCGGGCGCGGAGAAGGGCCGGGTCGAGGTGGTCCCGGCCAGCAGCCACCGTGAGTCGTCCGCGCTCGCCCCGTACGTCAATCTCGCCCGTGGCTGGAACCGCCAGGCGGACATGGAACGCAACCCGCTGTTCTACGACGACACCCTGACGTCCGACAGCTACCGCGACTGGCTGGACCGCTGGGCGGTGCACTACGTCGTTCTCCCCGCCGGCCGGCCCGACCGGGGCGCCGGTCAGGAGACGGAACTCGTCGAGCGGGGCCAGCCGTACCTGAAGCCCGTCTGGAGCGACGCCAACTGGCGCCTCTTCGCCGTCGAGGACCCCACACCGCTCGCCGACCCGCCCGCGACGGTGGACCGGGCGGGCGCGGGGGAGCTGACGATCCACGTGAAGTCGGCGGGCCGGGTGCTGATCCGGATCCCCTACTCCCCGTGGCTGGGCCTGGTCGACGCGGAGGGCAAGAGCGTGCCGCCGCCGCGGCAGACGGCGGAGTCGCGGGCCGACGAGAACGGACCCAGGGTCTTCACCAATCCCAACGGCTGTCTGATGAAGGCCGAGCCGACGGCGGAGGGCGACGAGTGGACGGAGCTGCTGGCGCCGCGGGCCGGGGTGTACCGGCTGGCCGCGCCGTACCAGCTGCCGCGCGGGACGGGCTGCCCGGAGGAACTGCGCTGA
Source organism: Streptomyces sp. NRRL F-5135 (assembly GCF_000719775.1). GTDB lineage: Bacteria > Actinomycetota > Actinomycetes > Streptomycetales > Streptomycetaceae > Streptomyces > Streptomyces hebeiensis. Next base: position 209,568 of record NZ_JOHR01000012.1, read on the forward strand.
GGAACTGTGCTGAGGACGGGAGCGGTTGCCGTACCGAGCAGTTCCACGAGGTCGCGTTCCACGAGGTCACATCCTCCGTCACCGGGCCGGTCGCGGCCCGGTGAGCCCGACCGTGGGCCTTGACCTTGGGTCAAGGTCAATCAATGTTCAACCAATCAATCGCTTCACCTGCCGGGCGACCGCGCCGTAGACCATAGTGAGGCGATATGACGCGCGGTCAGACACAGACGCAGACGCAGACCCGGATACGCACTCCTACGGAGCCGGGCGACGAGCCGGGCGGCGGGTCCGGCGGCGGGTCCGGCGGCGGGTGGAACGAGGGCGGTGAAGCCCGGTCGGGTGGTGTTTTCCCCCCTTCCCACTCACGCGGGCGCGTGCTGGCCACGGCGATCGCCACGGTGGTGGCGCTCGGACTGGTGAGCGCGGCTGTCGTGCTCGTCGCCGGTGCCGGGTCGGGCGACGGCACGGACAGCGGCGCGGCTCGCACACCGCCGACCCGTGTCGCGCCGCCGCAGCTGCCGGGTCTGGACGGGCCGGGCGACGCGACGGACGACGCCACACCACCACCGTCGTCCGACCCGTCGGGCCAGTCGTCCGATCCCTCGGACCAGTCGTCCGAACCGTCCTCGGGCGGGGAGTCGGACTCGGAGTCCGGTGGGGCCCCTTCGATGTGGGCGGGTCCCGGTTGCACCGCCCCCTCCGGCCGCTACCGGGAGGAGGGCAGGTTCGAGAACGGCGAGGCCGCGTGGTACACGGTGCGCGAAGGCGGCCACCAGGGCGATTCCTGCGACGGCCGGTTCTCCGCGGTCCCGATGTCCGGCAGCGAGGACCGGGACGGCGACTCCAGTGCCACCTGGTCGTTCGAGCTCGGCAAGGCGTACAAGACGTACGAGAAGTGCGCCCTGGCCGTCCACGTACCGGACACCGGCCGCGACCGCGACGTGGCCGGCCGGCCCACCTTCTACAAGGTGCTGGCGGACCCGTCGGACGACCACTCCACGTACGCCGCCTTCGCCGTACGGCAGACCGTGCACCGGGGCAGCCTGGTGAAGGTGGGCAGCTACGCGGTCAAGGGCGACACCTTCACGGTGCGGATGCTGGACCGCGGGCAGGACTGGGGCCGCGAGGAACTGGTCGGAGCCCACCACGCGGCGGCGCAGATGAGGCTCGACTGCCGGTGACGCGCACCGGCCGGACCCGTGGCGTCCCGGGAGTCACGTACGAGGAACGCGTACGAGGACGGACGCGTCCCGGGACGGCGCGGGGGCCCGCCCCGGCGGCCCGGGACCGGCTCCGGCCGCCGCCCGGGGCGGGGCGTGGGTCTCGTCGCGGGGCCGGTCGTGGTCCGCGCGGCCGGTCCGCCGGCGTCACACTCCGGACAGCGCCACGGGTTCGGACCGGCGGGCGATCGTGGCCGCGACGATCTGCTGGGCCAGCGCACCGAGCATGACGGGGCCCACGCCGCCCGGGGCGGGGACGACGACACCGGCCACGGTTCCGGCGGAGTCCACGTCCACCCCGCCGACCAGCTGGGGCAGCTGCCGGTCGGGGTCCTTCCGGCTCCTCCTGAAGCCCGTGAAAACGGGGTTGAAATCGATCACGACGGCCCCGGGTTTGATCCAGTCGGCGGTCACCACCGCGGGACGCTGGAGAGAGACCACCAACAGGTCGGCCGATCGCGCCAGTTCGCGGGCCCTGGGATGGGTGACCGGGACGACACAGCCCGAGGCGTTGGGCGGGAGCGCGGCGAACGCCGCGATCCGCGCCACCATCTTCGCCACCGGATTGGTCTCGGTCAGCTCCGGGTCGGTCAGGACGACGACCTCGTGCCCCTCGGGGTCGTAGTCGATGTCGGCGAGCAGGTGCACCACGGCGGTCGGGACGACGGGAATCCGGGTGGGCGCTTGGTCGCTCAGCGGATTGAGCCGCATGACGTGGTCCAGGTGCAGCCCTTCGGCCTCCTTGGCCGGGTCGATGGCGGCCAGCACGGACCGGATGTCGAGGTGGTCGGGGAGCGGGATCAGGACGAGGATCACGTCCACCTCGTCGTCCTTGTTCAGCCGCTCTATCAGGGCTCGCAGCGTGTCCCAGTCGGTGCTCGCGGCGAGTTCGTACGGGCGCACCTGGAACCCGGTGTCGGCGAACAGCTGCTGGTGCAGCCGGAAGTTGACCGGCAGCATCGGGTCGTCGTGGTCGACTCGCAGCAGTGCCACGGTCGGGACCACGTCGGCCTCCTTGGCGGTGCGCGCGGCCTGGTCGAGCAGAGTGCGCTTGAGGGCGTGGCCGGTGGCGATACGAGCGGGCAACGGGATTCCTCTCATGGTTCCCCGGATCTTCAGCCCGGGACGGCGATGTGTGGAGCAGTACGGGCGGTGTGCGAGGAGTGGGCGACGTGCGTGGGGCGAGTGATGCGTGTCGGATGGGTGATGCGTGTCGGATGGGTGATGCGGGCCGGCCGGGGCCCGTGCCGAGGCGTGCCGCCCGTGCTCAGGGCGTGCCGGCGGGACCCAGGGCGCGGTCGAAGGCCGCGCCGAGGTGCGGCAGGTGCTCCGGGCTCCGGATCATCGAATAGTGGTCGCCGGGCACCTGACGGACCTCCACCCGGCCCGAGCTGTGCCGGGCCCAGAGGCCGCGTTCGGTCCTCCGGATGTCGAGGGCACGCATGATGGCCCGGTCCTCCTCCTGTTCGGCGGCCAGGACGACGATGTCCCCGGCGAGCGGCCGGTCGGGGAACCAGCGCTTGAGAGCCTCGTGGTTGTCCTGCCATGTGTGGAAGAACCCGGCCAGTTCGGCCTTCATGGCCGCCGACCACGTGCCGTCGGCGAGCCGCTCGATGACCTCTTCGACGGACCGGGGCGGGACGGTCTCCGCGGCTTCGGCGCCGGCCTCCCCGGTCCCGGGTGCCGAACCGGGAAGGATCTTCCCGACGAGGGCGGGGAACGCGGCCAGGAACGCGGCGTCGTCGGCCGAGCCGCCGATGTACGCCTCGGGCGGGTGGGAGTCGAGCAGTACGATCCGCTCCACCTCCTCCCCGTCCCGTTCCAGCTCCGCCGCCATCTCCAGGGCCACGCTGCCGCCGAAGGAGTACCCCGCGAGCAGGTAGGGCCCCTGGGGCTGGACCTCACGGACGAGACTCGTGTACAGCCGGGCGAGGTCCCGGACGGAGCGGTGCCGGCCGGGCTGCCCGGAGGGATGCGTCAGCGCCCACAGGGTCCGTTCATCCCTCATGTGGCGACTGAGGTCGATGTAGGCCACCACGGTGCCGCCGGCGGGCGGCACCATGAACACGTGTCCCGGTGCGGAGCCCTCCCGGATCCTGGAGAGGAGGTGGCGGAAGCCGGCTGCCCCGGCCGTTCGCGTTGTCGCTGCCGACACCGCCGCCGAGGCCGACGACACCGGCGCTGACGCGGGCGGGACGGGAGAGCCGGCATCGGAAGCGGGGCCCGCGAGACCGGCCATGTGCGCCACCACGGCGGAGAGGGTGCGCAGACCGTCGAACTCCTCGAAGCTGAGCGGCAGTCCGGTGGTGTCCCTCAGCAGCGTGACGGTTTCCACCGCGCGCATCGAGTCGAGCCCCTGGTCGTAGAAGTCGTCGTCCGGCCCCAGCTCCGGGGCGTCGAGCATCCGAGTGATCACCTCCCGGACCCGCTCCGCGAGGTCCGGCTCGGAGGCGGGGGGCTGTGCCGGGGGCCCGGACCGCTGTGCCTGCCGTGCGTCGATCCAGTGCCGGCGCCGGCGCATCGGGTGGCCCGGCAGCGCCACCCGACGGGCGTGCGAGCAGTCACCGGCCGACCGCGGGTCCCGTGGTCCTCCCGCCAGCCAGTCGGCCGCGGCCGGATCGGCCGGCGGGGTGCCGCCGGACGCGAGCTCCCCGAGCAGATCGACGAGTTCGGCCACGGAGCGGCACCGCAGCGCGGCGCGGGCGGCGAAGTCGGTCCGGCCGTGGGCGAGCGTGAAGACGATGTCGTCCAGGCGGGCGTCGGGCCGGACCCTCAGGTGATCGCGCAACTCCCCCGCCAGGGTGGTCAGGGCATCGGTGTCCCGTGCGGACAGGAGCGCCAGGCGGGAGCCGGCCGGAGCGGGCCGTTCGTCGACCGGCGGCGGCGCGGCCAGAACGACATGGGCGTTGGTGCCGCCCAGCCCGAAGGAGCTGACGGCGGCCGCGCGGAGGGGCGCGGCGGGCCGTACCGGCTCCGCCGAGACCCGGTAGTCGGCCAGGTGAGCCTCAAGGGCCGGTCCCGGGGCGGTGAAGTCGGGCTGACCGGGTATGACCTGCTCCCGGAGCACCAGGACCGTTTTGATCAGGCCGGTGACTCCCGCCGCGGCGTCGAGGTGCCCGAGGTTGGCCTTGACGCTCCCCAGATGGCATTCCTTCGGGGGCTCCCCGTCGGCGGCGTGCGCCGAGGCCAGGGCGCGTACCTCGATCGGGTCCCCCAGGGAGGTGCCGGTGCCGTGGGCCTCGACGTAACCGATGGCGTCGGCCGGAAGGCCGGACACCGCTATGGCCTCGCGGATCACCTCGACCTGGCCCGCGGCGCCGGGCGCGGTGAACCCGACCTTGTCGGCCCCGTCGTTGTTGACCGCGCTGCCGCGGATCACCGCGCTCACCCGGTCGCGGTCGGCGACCGCGTCGTCGAGACGCCGGAGGACCACGACGCCGCACCCGCTGCCGCGCACGGTGCCGTTCGCTCCGGCGTCGAACACCCTGCACCGGCCGTCCGGCGACAGGATGCCGCCCTCGCGGTACAGATAGCCGGCCTTCTGCGGCACGGTGACGCTCACTCCGCCCGCCAGCGCCATGTCGCACTCGCCGGCGAGCAGCGCCTGCGTGGCGAGGTGGACGGCGACGAGCGAGGACGAACAGGCCGTCTGGACCGTCACCGCCGGGCCGGTGAGCCCGAGCCGGTGGGCCGTCCTGGTGCACAGGAAGTCCTTGTCGTTGCCGAGCAGCAGCGGATAGCTGATGCCGTCGGGCGGCAGTTCCTCACCGGCCGCGATCAACCCCAGCAGGTACGTACTGAGGCTGCTGGAGCCGAACACCCCGATCCGTCCGTCGAACCGGCCCGGTGGGTGGCCCGCGTCCTCCAGGGCGGCCCAGCAGGTCTCCAGGAACAGGCGGTGCTGGGGATCCGTCAACTGGGCCTCCCGCGAAGGGATGCCGAAGAACTCCGCGTCGAAGAGGTCGATGTCCTCCAGCGCCGCGGCCATGGGCACGTAGGAGGGGTGTCGCGCCAGGTCGTCCGGGACGCCCGCCTCGCGAAGCTCCTCATCCGTGAACCGCCGGACGGCGCGCTCGCCGTTCAGCAGGTTCCGCCACAGCTCGGACACCGACGCGGCTCCCGGGAACCGGCCGGCCATGCCGATCACGGCTGTCGGCGTGTCCTGGCCGCTGGTCTCCTCATTCACCCGTCATCTCCCTTTCCGTGCCGCTTGTTCCCATGCCGTCGGGGCCGTTCGCGCCCGCTCCGAAGCCGTCGGGGCCGTCCGCGCCCATGCGGTCGGGGCCGCCGCCGGACGCCGGCCCGTTACGGGATGTGGCGCGCGCGGCACGCCTGCGGTCGCCGCCCGGCGGTGTCCTGCGAGTGACGGCCCGCCCGCCGGAGCGCCCGCCGGTCCGCCCGCCCGGACGTCCTCCGGTGAGCGCGCCGTCCGCGTCCGGCCGGTTCAGGCGGGCGGCGAGCAGCCGGGGCGTCGGGTACTCGAACAGCTCGACGACCTCGAGCCCCTCGGCCCGCAGTTCCCGGGTCAGGCGGCGGTGGACCTGTATGACGTGCATCGAGTTGCCGCCCGCCTCGAAGAAGCTGACGTCGGGTCCGACCGTGTCCCGTCCGATGACCTCGGACCAGATCCTGGCGACGGCGCCCGTCGTCGCGTCCGCCGGGTCCGGCGCCGGGCCGTTCCGGGTACCGGACGGGGCCGGCAGCGCGCCCGTGTCGACCTTGCCGTTGACCGTCAGCGGCAGTTCCCCGACCCGGACGTACAGGGCGGGGAGCATGTACACCGGGAGCCGGTCCAGCAGCCGGGCGCGGACGGCGGCCTCGGCCGGAATCCGCTCGTCCGCGACGATCCAGGCGGCCAGCAGCGGTTCGCCGCCGTCGGGCGTGTGCACCGCCACGTGGGCGTCCTTCACTCCGGGTACCCCGCGCAGCGCGGTCTCCACTTCGCCCAGCTCCACGCGGTAGCCGCGCAGCTGTACCTGCCGGTCGATCCGGTCCAGGTAGACGAGGTTGCCGTCCGGTCTGACGTAGGCCCGGTCCCCGGTCCGGTAGGCGCGGTCCCCGTAGGGCGTCCCGGTCAGGAAGCGTTCGGCGGTGAGGTCGGGGCGGCCCAGATAGCCGCGCGCCACACCGTCACCGGCGACCAGTACCTCTCCCGGCACCCCGGTCGGGCAGCGGTTCAAGTGGCGGTCGACGACGGAGATCCGCAGGTCCGCGAGCGGTTTCCCGATCACGCCGCTGTCCTGGTCGTCCACGGTGGCCGGGTCGATCTCGTGGAACGTGGTGTGCACGGTGGTCTCGGTGATTCCGTACATGTTCGCCAGCCGGGCCCGGTCGCCCAGCAGCGCGGTCCAGGGCCCCACGGTGCCGGGACGGAGCGCCTCGCCCCCGAAGACCACCCAGCGCACTCGCAGCCCGGCGGCCAGGTCCTCGTCGAGCGCGTCGGTGAGCCTGCGGAACGCCGACGGGGTCTGGTTGAGGACGGTGACGCCCCGACGCACCAGCATCCTGGCGAAGTTCACGGGGGAACGGACGGTCTCGTCGTCGGGCACGACGAGCCGTCCGCCGTGCAGCAGGGCGCCCAGCATCTCCCAGACCGCGAAGTCGAACGCGTAGGAGTGGAACAGGCACCAGACGTCGTTCTCGTCGAAGTCGTAGTGCTCCGACGCGGCGGCGAACAGCCGGGTCACGTTGTGGTGGGTAACCTCCACGCCCTTGGGCACGCCGGTCGACCCGGACGTGAAGATGATGTAGGCCACGTCCTCGGCGGACGGTCCCCGGCCGGCGGCGCGCTCCTCGCGCGGACCGTACCGGTCCGGCCGGTCGCGCGGGCCGGGAGCCGCCTCGAGCAGCTCCGCCGGGGAGAGACGGCGCCCGACGACCGCGTCCGGCAGAGCGGCGCCGGCGACCAGCGTGATGCTGTCGAACTGTCCCAGGATGTGCCGCAGCCGGCCGGCGGGTGCGTTCGGGTCCAGCGGTAGGTACGTCCGCCCGGAGCGCAACACCCCCAGCAGTACGGCGACGAGTTCCCGGCCGCGTGGCATGGCCACGGCCACGTGCGCTCCGTGCCCGCCCCGGTCCAGCGCGTCCGCGACCCGGGAGACCGCGCCGTCCAGCTCGGCGTACGTCCACGCTCCGGTGCTGTCGGTGACGGCCGTTCGCTCCGCGTGCTCTCGGGCGGTGGCGGAGAACCACGCGTCGACGCTCTCGGGCTTGTCCTGCGCCCGGTAGTCGTTGACCAGTTCGTCCAGCCCGCGGTCGGCCTCGGGGTCGAGCACCGCCATCGCGGACAGGGGCACCAGCGGATCGGCCACCGCGGCGCGCAGAACGTTGACCAGCATGGCCGCGGGGTCGGCCGGGGCCAGCCGGGCGGTGTACTCGACGCCGAGGGTGAAACCCCCCTCGCCCTCACGGACGTTGACCGCCAGGGGATAGCGCACCAGGCTCCGCGGTACGAAGAGGGTGTCGGTGGTGCAGCCGGGCAGGTCGAGCGGATAGGCCTTGCGGTAATGCGTGATCGCGTTGTCCATCTGGAGCGACGGTGTCCGCCGCCCCTCGAACACCTGCGGCGCGTGCTCCGTGAGGTCGAGCAGCTTGTGCCGGAGCATGGTGCGGATCCGCACCGAGACGAGGTCGCACAGGTCGGCGAAGGTGGGGACGCCGTCCAGGTCCAGGGCCAGCGGGAGGGTGTTGATGAAGTACCCCAACGCGAACATCTGCTGCCAGTTCCGCCGGGTGGCCATGGGGACGCCCACCACCACGTCCGGCCGGCCCGTCAGAGCGGACACGACCACGGCGTGGGCGGCGAGGAAGAACGTGTAGGCCCCCGACTGGACGGTCAGCTCACTGGAGCGGAGGGCCGCGTCGAGGTCGGGCGGAAGCGCGATCTGCCGGACCACCCCGGGCAGCGCGCCGTCGGCCCGCCGTTTCTCGCTCAGCTCGTCGTGGGAGAGCCGGGACACCCCGCTGAGCAGCTCGCGGTACGCGCTCACGGCGGCCGCCGTCCGGTGCGGGCTCATCGTGTTCACCGGCTGGTACCGCAGCCCGGCCAGATAGTCCGGGCTCAGGCGCTGGTCCCGGTACAGCTGCGACGCCATTTCCGCGATGTTGAACATCGTGATGGCGTCACTGACCAGGTGCGTGCACACCACGCTCAGGTAGCCGGCGTGGCGGCCCCGGTAGAGGGTCACCTCGTACAGCGGCCACTCGTCCGGGGTCCTCGGCCGGTCCGCCGTGCGCCCGGTCTCCGCCGCGACCGCGGCGGCCTCCGACGCGGCGTCGGGCCCCCCGGGGGCGTCCAGGATCCGCACCACCGGCCGCCCGGGGTGCCGGTGGCCCACATCCCCGTCGGGCCCTTGCCGGAAGACCAGGTTCAGTCCGACGCTCTCGGAGAGGATGTACTCGAGCGCGTCCCGCAGCCGCTCCGCGTCGAAGTCGCCGCGGACGCGCTCCGCGTGCGCCAGGGTGAACGCGGTGTCCCCCGGGTAGAGCCGGTGATACAGCACCAGCTTGCGCTGTTCGGCGCTGAGGCTGATCTCCTCCGCCATGGGTCCCCTCCCGGTGGGTGTGACGGCCGGTACCGGCCACGTACAGGTATCTCCCGGGAACCCCCGCCCCTGCTACGCGTACCGGCCCTGGACTTGACCGTCATAACCACGCCGGACAGGGCGCGGAAACCGTATAGCGTGCCGCCATGTCTGCAGAGGGCGCTGAAGGCGCACGGACGCGAGGGACCGTTCCCGGCCCCGGCGGGACCGGCAAGCTGTTGGACGGACTCGAGGGGGGACGGTCGCGGCTGGTGACCGTGGAAGGCGGGGCGGGCTGCGGGCGCAGTACCGTACTGGACCGCTTGGTGGCGTCGGCCGTGGAGCGGGACGGACTCGGCACGGCGCTGGTGCGGTGCGGGCGGGAAGAAGCCTCGTCCGACTGGGGCGTCGTACGGCAGTTGCTCGACGCGCTTCCCGGACCCGTCGACCCGTCCCGGGCGCCGCACCGGCTCGCGCTGCGCGACGAGAACTGGTTCGCGGCGGTACGTGAGAACGACCCCTGGGAGATCTGTCAGCGGCTGTACTGGCTGCTCGCGGAGCGGGCGGCGGAGTGGCCACTGGTGCTGGCCTTCGACGATGTGCACTGGTGCGACGCGTGGTCGCTGCGGTTCCTGGGGCATCTGGTGCGCCGACTCCACCAACTGCCGGTGCTGCTGGCCGTCTCCGTCGACCCCGCGGAGCGGTCCGCTGCCGACGGGCTCCTGGCGGACGTGGTGAACGCCCCCCAACGGCTGTGCTGGTCACCCGGTTCGCTGGGACGTTCCGATGTCGCGGCGCTCGTACGGCGATTCCGCGACGACGACGGCGACGCGGTGGTGGACGCCTGTCTGGACGTGACGGCCGGCGTGCCCGGCCTGGTCGCCGAGGTCCTGCGCGCGTTACCCCGCGCGACGGCCGGGGAGACGCCCGCCGAGGCCGTACGACGGTGCGCGCCGCCCGCCGTCGCCACCGCCGCCCTGTCACGGGCCGCCCGGCACGGTGCGGACGCCGCACACGGGTTGAGGGTCCTGTCGGTGCTGCGTAGTCCGGTGCCCGCCCGGCAGGCGGCGCGGCTGCTGGACCTGGGGCCCGCCGAGGCCGCCGACACGCTGGCCCTGCTGGAGCGGCTGGGCTATGTGTCGGTCGGCCCCGAAGGGGTGCTGGTCGCGCCCGAGGTGCTGCGGCGGGCCGTCGGACAGCGGCTGAGCCCGTCGGAGCGGCACCGGGCGGAAAGCCTGGCCGCCGGGGTGCTGGCCGGCCGGCCCGAAGCGCTGAACGAGGCGGCGGGGCACCTGCTGGCGGTGCTCCCCGAGGGCGACGCGGGGCACGCGGAGATCCTGCAGGCCTCCGGCCGCCGCATGCTGGCGGCCGGCCGCTACCCGGACGCCGCCCGGCTGCTGCGCCGGGCGTTGGAGGAGCCGCCGGCCGACGACCGCAGGGCGGAGGTGCTCGCCGATCTGGGCCTGGCCGAGCTGTACCGGGACCCCCGCTCCGCCACGGGGCACTTGCGGTCGGCGGTGGCGGGAGCGCTCTCGCCCGAGGAGCGGCTGTTGTGGAAGATGCGGCTCGCGCACGCTCTGGCGATCACCGGAGAGGCCGCCGAGGCCCACCGGGTCCTGTCGTCGGAGCTGGAGCGGACCCCGCTGCGCAGCAGCCACGAGCTGATCCGGCGCGCCTCGGCGGAACTGTTCTTCCTCGCGCTGAGCGACGACGGCATCGCCCGCGTACGGCACCGGCCGGCCGGCGAAGGCGGCCCCGGGGGCGTACGGCGTCGGAAGCCGCCCGTACCGGAGGAACCCCCGCTGCCCGCACGGGCGGTGCGGCTCTCCCGGGCCTCCAGGGCGCTCGCGGGTGCGTTCGCCTGCCGCCCGTCCGGCGAACTCGTCGAGGGCATCCACGAGGCGCTGTCCAGCGGGCCGGAACCGACCGACGAGAGCAGCATGGGCTGGCTGGCCATCGGATCGATCCTGCTGTGGGCGGACGATCTGACCGCCGCCGAGCGGGTGTTCGGCCGGGCCGCGGAGGAGGCCGAGCGGTGGAACGCGCCCCTGCCCAGGTACACGGCGCTGTGGCTGCACGGCCTCGTCTGCGTGAACGCGGGCCGGCTCGACGAGGCCGGGGCGCTCACCGCGACCGCGGCCGGCCTGGCGCGCGCACGTCCCTGGGACGTGTGGCGGGCCGGTCCGGCCGTCGTCGCCATGCGTCTTGCCGAGGAGCGGGGGAGCGGACCGGCGCCCGCCGCGGGACCGTTCGCGGACGAGCCGGGCGGGGACTTTCCCCGGCTGTGGGTCGCTGACCTCGCCCTCGCGGGGCGGGGACGGCTGCGCGTGGTCGAAGGCGACACGAGCGGGGGCCTGGCGGATCTGCTGGAGGCCGGCCGACGGCTGACCGACATCGGCTGTCTCAATCCGGCGATGTCGGCCTGGCGGTCGGCCGCCGCCCTGGCCCTGGCCGGCCTCGGCCGGGCCGACGAGGCACATCCGCTCGCCGAGGAGGAGGTGCGGCTGGCGCGCGCCTGGGGGGCTCCGCGCGCCCTGTCCGTGGCCCTGCGTCGGCGGGGCGTGCTGCGCGGTGGTGACCAGGGGCTCAAGGACATCGGGGAAGCACTGTCGCTGCTGGCGGACGGCCGGTTCCCGCTGGAGTCGGCCCGCGCCCTGCTGGCCCGGGGCAGGCTGCACCGCTCGCGGCGCGCCCACGAACCGGCCCGGGACGCGCTGACCGAGGCGTACCGGCTGGCCGGGAAGTGCGGGGCGGAACGACTGTCGGGCCGGGTACGGGAGGAACTCCTCGCGGTGGGCGGGCGCCCCCGGGTCTCCCGGCCGGGCGACTCCCCGCCGCTCGCACCCGGCGAGTGGAGGGTGGCCCGGCTGGCGGCGAACGGCGCCACCAACCAGGAGATCGCCGGGCACCTGTACCTCGCGCGCCGAACGGTGGAGGCGCATCTGACGAGCGTGTACCGCAAGCTCGGCATCCGCGGCAGGAGCCAACTGCCCAAGGCCCTGGAGCGGTTCGGCGAGGTTCCCGTGGACGGCGGCGACGGCGCCGCGCCCATGGTTACGGAAATCGTTGCGGAGCGACCACGATGACCCTCTCCGCCCCGGCCGTTGTACTGGGAACGACGCCCTGGCGCGACGGAAGGCATAGTGGATTATGAGTGAGGTACACGAGGCCGGCACCGCCTCCGCGGCCGACGGCCGGACGCCCTTGGTGGTCGCGCTCGACCGGGCCGGTACCGGCATGCTGCCGCTCGTCGGTGGTAAGGCGGTCAACCTGGGGGTGATGACCGCCGCGGGCCTGCGGGTACCGGACGGTGTGTGCGTCACCACCGAGGCGTACCGCCAGGTGACGCGGGAAGCCAGGTTCGCCGTGCTGGCCGAGAAGCTGTCCGCCGTGCCGCCGGGCGACACCGTGGCGCTGTCCGAGCTGGCGGGGGAGATCCGCGACGCCGTGCTCGGCGCCCCGGTCCCGCGAGCGGTCACCGAGGCGCTGACGGCCGCGTACCGGGGGCTGGGAAGCGACGTGCCCGTGGCGGTGCGGTCCTCGGCGACCGCCGAGGACCTGCCGTCGGCGAGCTTCGCCGGCCAGCAGGACACCTACCTCAACGTGGTGGGCGAGGACGCGGTACTCGACGCCGTCCGTCACTGTTGGGCGTCTCTGTGGACGGACCGCGCGGTCGCCTACCGGGCCACCAACGGAATCGACAACCGCAGCGTACGGCTGGCCGTCGTCGTGCAGCGGATGGCCGGCGCCCGGGCCGCCGGGGTGATGTTCACCGCCGACCCGGTGTCGGGACGCCGGCACTGGGTCACGGTGGACGCCGCGCCCGGGCTCGGCGAGGCCGTCGTCTCCGGGGCGGTCAACCCCGACCATTTCGTCGTGGACACCACCGAGGACCGGGTCGTCGAGCGCCGGCTCGGTGACAAACGGCTGGCTGTGCGCCCCCTGTCGGGAGGCGGCACGGAGCACGTCGAACCCACCGACCCCGACACGGCGGCCCATGCCTGCCTGGACACCGGCGAACTGCGGCGGCTGGTCGCACTCGGCCGGGACGTCGAACGGCTCTTCGGCGGCCCGCAGGACGTGGAGTGGACGCTGGACACGGAGGGCCGGTTCTGGCTCACCCAGTCCCGGCCCGTCACCACGCTCTACCCGCTGCCCGTCACCAACGCGCGCGGGGACGAGGAGATCCGCGCGTACTTCTGCTACAGCATGGTCTGGCAGGGCATCCAGGGGCCGGTGACCCCGGTGGGACTGTCCGCGCTGCGACTGGTCGCCTCCGGCATGGCGCGGCTCGCCGGACTGCGCGTCCCCGACCCGTACGACGGTCCCGCCGCCTACGCCGAGTCCGGCGGCCGCATGTTCCTGGACATCACCACCGCGGTGCGCGGGGCGGGCGGCCGGACGGCGCTGCCCAGCCTGCTGAAGATGGTGGACCACCAGACGGCGGAGCTGGTCGGCGAACTCTTCGATGACCCGCGCTTCGCGGTGACCGACCCGTCCAGGGCGGGACTGGTGAGACGGCTCGGACGGATCGCGCTGCGCGCCGGGGTGCCGCTGAGGGTGGCGGAGGCCGTGATCCGGCCCGCTGCGGCCCGCGACCGGGCCGCGCGGGTGGGCGCCCGGCAGGCGGAGCGTTTCGTGCTCCCGGAGACCGCCGGAGCCGGGCAGCGCCTGGACACGGTGCGGCGCATCCTGCTGGAGGGAATTCCCGCGCTGTTCCCCCGCATGGTGCCGATCCCGGCCGTCGGCGGGGCTGCCCTGGGGATCGCCCTGAAGCGGTTGGGCGAGGAGGTGACGGAGGAGGAGGGCCTGGCCCTGCTGCGGGGCCTGCCCCACAACGTCACCACCGAGATGGATCTCGAACTGTGGCGGCTCGCCGTCCGGATCCGGGAGGAGCCCGGGACCGTACGGCTGCTGGGAGACCACTCGCACGACGAACTGCTGCGGTCCTACCGGGAGGGCACGCTGCCGTCCGCGCTCCAGCGGGGACTGACCGCGTTCCTCGACCGGTTCGGCCACCGGGCGGTGGCCGAGATCGACCTGGGAGCGCCGCGGTGGGCCGACGCCCCCCAGCACCTCTTCGGGGTCCTCGCCGGCTACCTGTCCTCGCCCGCCGGTGCCGCGTCTCCGGAGAGCCAGTTCGCCGACGGCGCGAAGCAGGCCGAGCGGACCGCGGGGGAACTCGTCGCCAGGGCCCGCGCACACGGTCGGCTGTCCGCCGCCGTGGTCGGGTTCGGCATCCGGCGTGCCCGGCAGTTGCTGGGACTGCGCGAGATCACCAAGTTCTACTCCGTTCTGCTGGTGGCCCGGGCCCGTCGTGAACTGCTCCTGGTCGGTGAGCACCTGGTGGCCGCCGGGCGGCTCGACGCGGTCGAGGACGTCTGTTTCCTCGACCTGCGGGAGGTCGGGGAGGCGCTGGCCGGAACCGTTGTCCGCGACCGGATCGAGCGACGGCGCGAGGAGTACGTCCGCGAGGGGCGTCGTCGGCATGTGCCGCGGATGCTGCTCTCCGACGGCACCGAGCCGGCCCTGGCCGCCGGCGAGGACGGGACGCTGCGGGGCGCGCCCGCGTCACCCGGCTCCGTCACGGGCCCGGTCCGGCTGGTGTACGACCCCGTCGGCGTCAGTCTGCGACCGGGGGAGATCCTGGTCGCGCCGTCGACCGACCCGGGGTGGACCCCGCTCTTCCTCACGGCGGGCGGGGTGGTGCTGGAGACCGGCGGCGTGAACTCGCACGGCGCGGTGGTGGCACGGGAGTACGGAATTCCGGCGGTCGTCGGTGTGCCGGGGGTGCTCTCCGCGCTGTCGGAGGGGCAGACCGTCACGGTGAACGGGACGGCGGGCTCGGTGTCGGCCGAAGAGCGGCAGTCCCCGGAACCGGTCGCGCCCGGCGGTTCCGCGGCGTCCGCCGTACCGGCCGGGCGGACGGCGGAGGGGCGGGGACGGGATGTCTGAGCGCGGTACGGAATCCGGAGGTGTCTCGCCCGCCGTCACCTGGGGCTTGTTGGCCGCCTTCGTGGTGCACGATCTGGAGGAGCTGGCCACCATGCCCGGCTGGGCCGAGGCCCAAGTCGACCGGTTGCGGGAGGCCTGCCCGCGGGTACCCGAACGGGTCTGGTCCGCGATGCGGGTGACTCCCGGACACGCGGCCACCGCCATCGGCCTGATGGGGCTGGTGGTCGCGGCGGCCTCGGCCGACGGAGCGAGGACCGGCGGGAAGTCCGCCTTCTTCCAGACCGTACTGGCCGGGTTCGGGCTGCACGCCGTGTCGCATGTGGCGCAGAGCGCAGGCCTGCGCGGGTACACGCCCGGAGTGGTCACCGCGCCGCTGGTGGTCGCCCCGTTCTCCCTCTGGGCCTGGCGGGAACTGCGGCGCGGCGGTGTGCTCAAGGAGGTCGACACGCGGGGCGTGGTGACGAGCGCCGCCCTGTTCCCGGTGGGCATCCTCGGCGTGCACGCGGCGGCCTTCGGGGTCAGGCGGCTGGCCCGCGGAACCGCCCGGGCCCGCCCGGCGCGCCGCTGAGGGGACGGCACGGGGGCGTGGCCGGCGAGCGGCCCCGTCCTCCGGGGCGGTGCTCAGGGGCGCGGGAGGTCCCGGAGGCCGGCGTGATGGCGTTCGGCGATCCGGGTCGCCACCCGCCGGGGACTCATGCCGGTGGCCCGGACCTCGGCGAAGACGTCCTCGACGAGCCGCCACACGGTTTTGTCGATCTTCGCCAGGGCCTCCCCGGCGTCCGCGCCGACATCCCCGAAGAGCGTCCACCACCACCAGCTGTTCGCGGCGAAGTTGGCGAGGAAGTCCGGCACCACGACCACACCGCGGTCCAGCAACGCCTTCTCGGCGCTGGGCAGTACGGAGACGTTCGCCGCCTCGACGAGGTACCGGCACCGTACGTCCGGCTCGTTCTCGTCGTCCACGGCGTAGGACGTCGCCGCGGTGACCAGGACGTCCGACGCCACCGAGAGCCACCGCGCGCGTCGCAGCAGGCGGGCGCCGGGGGAGAGCCGGTCACGGTCGATCAGACCGTCGGCGCTGCGGCCGGCCAGGAGGGCCTCCACGTCCAGGCCGTCCGGATCGGCCACCGCTCCGGCCCGGTCGACGACGGCGACGACGCGCAGGCCGGCCCGGGCCAGGTAGCGAGCGGCGGCGCCGCCCATCGAACCGAAGCCCTGCACCACGGCGGTCCGGCCCGCCGGGTCCTCGTCGTGTTCCGCCAGCGTCGCCAGCACGGCCTGGGCCACACCGTAGCCGCCGACCGTGTCGCCCAGGCCGAGTCCCTCGACCCGGACCGCGAAGGCGTCGTCGAGCCGGCGCAGTCCCGCCTCCGGGCCGTCGGGCACGTGCCGGAGCGCGGGCTGGACACAGGAGCGGAGGCCGGCGGCGGTGACCGCCTCGTCGATGGCCTCCTGACGGGTGCCCAGGTCCTCGCCCGCGGCCCAGTACGTCTCGATCAACGGGCTGACAGCGGCCAGGAAGCGGGCCAGGACGCCCGGCGCCGCGGGGTCGGCGGGGTCGAAGTCGATGCCTCCCTTGGCGCCGCCGAAGGGCTGATAGCGGTCTCCGGGCTGGTGGACCAGCGCCTCTTTGAGGGTCATCGTCCGCGCCAGCTCGGTGACTTCGGCCGGCGTGCAGCCGGGACGCATCCTGAGCCCGCCGCTGGCGACGCCGCGCAGCAGCCGGTCGATCACCAGATAACCCTGGGCGCCGGTCTCCTCGTCGGACCAGGTCAGTTGAAGAAAGGGAGTTCGGTGCACGGTTCCTCCGGAGCCGTCGGACGGATTGCTGGACTGGTCGACGGGGGTGCGGGCGTCAGCCGGGCGGCTCGGGGATCTCGATGACGGTCGGTCCGGGCGTGGTGAGGGCCACCGCGACGGCGGCCCGCAGCTCCGCGGGGCCGGCGGCGTGCACTCCGGCCCCGCCGTAGGCCCGGCTCAGCGCCGGGAAGTCCGGGCCGTGCAGATCGACCCCGACCGGGGGGCACCCCCGCTCCGTCATCTCCTGACGGATCATGCCGTAGCCCCCGTTGTTCACCACCACCACGGGCAGCGGCAGGCCGAGTTCCACCGCCGTGGCCAGTTCGTTCACCGTGAACTGGAGCCCGCCGTCACCGGTGAGGACGGCCACCGGGCGGCCGGGGTCGGCGACGGCGGCGCCGATGGCGGCGGGCAGCGCGTATCCCAGGGTGCCGAAGCCCGTCGGATAAAGGAACCGGCCGGGCTGTTCCACGGCGAAGCCGGTCAGCGCGCCGAAGTAGCAGACCTGCGCGCTGTCGTTGACGAGTGCGGCGTCCTCGGGGAGCGCCGCCCGGACCGCCTCGATGAGCGGACGCCAGCGCCGCCCGTACGCCGTGACGGCGGACCGCGGTGTCACCTCCCGTCGCCGCCGGCCCGGCGCCCGGGGCGCCAGGGCCCGCCGCAGCCGGGCCAGAGTGGGCGCCGCGTCCCCGGCCAGCGGATGCGCGGCGGTGGGGCGGTGGAGCTGGGACGGGTCGATGTCCACCCGCACCAGCCGGCCGTCGAGCCGCAGCGGCTCGTCCCAGGTGTCGGTCTCGGCGAGTTCCGTGCCGACGGCGAGCACGACGTCGGCACGGCGGAGGAACTCCCGCACCTCGGGAATGTGCAGTCCGGCCCCGAGGGAGAGGGGATGGCCTTCCGGGAACACCCCCTTGCCGTTGGCGGTGGTCACCGTCGGTGCCGCCAGCAGTCCGGCGAGCGCGCGCACCTCGGCGGCGGCGTTCCGGGCCCCGCCGCCCACGATCAGCGCCGGCCGCCCGGCCGCCGACAGGGCCGCCGCGGCGGCCCGGATCCCGCTCTCCTCGGCAGCCCGCGGCAGTACCCGGGCCGCGGCCGGCACGGTGATGTCGGCGGTGCGGGCGAGCAGGTCGTAGGGCACTTCCAGATGGACCGGACGGGGCCGGCCGGTGGCGAAGTCCGTGAACATGGAGGCCAGGACGCGAAGCATCTCGGGGAGCGTCCCGACCCGTTCGCTCCGCGCGCAGACGGCGGCCATCGCCGCCGACTGGTCCTTGACCTCGTGCAGCAGGCCGGACCCCTGCTCGTGGCCCAGCGGCATGCCGGGCGAGACGATCAGCATGGGCACCGAGTCCGAGTACGCCTGACCGGCCGCCGCGGCGGCGTTGAGCAGGCCGGGACCACTGGTGGTCACCACCACGCCGGGGCGCCCGGTCACCCGGGCGTAGCCGTCGGCGGCGTATCCGGCACCCTGTTCGTGGCGCGGTGTGACGACCCGCAGCCGGCCGGGCCCGAGATGCCGGTAGATCTCCAGGTTGTGGGTGCCGGGGATACCGAAGACCACATCGACGTGGTGCGCGCGTAGCGCGGTGACCAGCAATTCTCCGCCTGTGGGCAATGCGTTCCCCCGTGGTCGGTCAGGCCTGTGTCCCGGCGCGGGGCCGGGACACAGGGCGGGCGGTGGTCCGGTCAGTCCAGGGCGGACGCCTTGACGCCGTCGCGCTCCGCGGCCAGCTCCCGTACGTGGTCGTTGAGGGCGTAGCGCTCGAGGACCGACGCCGGCAGGTCCGACGCCCCGGTGATGGTGCCGAGGCAGGCGTCGGCACCGCACCGGCAGGCGAAGGGGCTCCCCATGCTCCACTCGGTCGAGGGGTAGAAGAAGCTGAGCGGTTCGCCGACGGCGATCGGCCGGATCGCGACCACATGCCGGGCCTCGGTGTCGAGGAACGTGTTGGGAACACATGAGTGGTTCAGGAAGTGGAGGTTCTCGGGGTCGAGGTGCTCCTCGCGCGAGACCTGGACGCTGTACACCGTGGGTTCCCCGGTCCTGACGTTGCCGGTCAGCGGGGAGACCACCTCTCCCACGCGCAGGGCGCGCCGGGCGTTGTACCCCTTGCCCCCGGCGTGGAACGTCGTTTCCTGAACCAGACTTTCATGCCTCATCTGCGGCACTCGACCCTTCCTGTTCCCAGCGGCGGACGATGAGAACCGCGTTGTGTCCGCCGAAACCGAATGAGTTGCTCATCGCCACGTCGGTGTCCCACTTCTGGGCCACGTCCGGTACGAAGTTCAGCTGGTCGTCCTCCGGAACCTCACAGTTGAGCGTAGGGGGTACGACACTGTCCTGAATGGCTTTCACGGATGCGATCAGTTCGACCGCACCGGTTCCCGAGATCAGGTGCCCGGTCATGGATTTGGTGGAGCTGACCGGGATCTGGAGGGCACGGTCGCCGAGCACGTCCCGCAGGGCCGCGATCTCGGTCGTGTCGTTGAGTTCGGTGCTCGTCCCGTGCGCGTTGACGTAGTCGACGTCCTCCGGCCTCAGACCGGCCGACTCCAGGGCGATCCGCATGGCCCGCTTGGTGCCCAGTCCCTCGGGGTGCGGGGCCGTGAGGTGGTAGGCGTCAGTGGTGGCCCCGTACCCGACCAGCTCCGCGAGGACGGTGGCGCCCCGCCGCCGGGCGTGCTCGGCCTCCTCCAGGACCAGGACACCCGCACCGGCCCCCATGACGAAGCCGTCCCGGTCCTTGTCGAACGGGCGGCAGGCCCGGCCGGGAGCGTCGTTGCGGCGGGACAGGGCCCGGCAGGCCGCGGCGGCGGCGATGTTGAGACGGGTGACGGGCGCCTCCGTGCCACCGGCCACCATCACGTCGGCCACGCCGAACTGGATGAGCCGCATGGCCTCGCCGATGGAGGTGGCACCCGACGCGCAGGCGGTGGTCAGGCTGGCCGACGGCCCGCAGGCGCCGAGCCACAGCGCGATCTCCCCGGCCGTGGCCTCGGAGCCGCTGGTGGCGAAGAAGAACGGGCTCACGGCGCGAGCGCCCCGTTCGTGGAGCTTGACGGTGGTGTCGTAGTTCATCGTGGCGGGGCCGGCCGAGGAACCGACGTAGACGCCCACCCGCGGCGCCAACTCCTCGTCGACTTCCAGTTTCGCCTGTTGGACCGCCTGCATCGCCGCGGCCACCCCGTACTGCGTGCTGACGTCGATCCGGCGCGACACCTTGTGCGGCATGTACACGCCGGGGTCGAATTCCTTGACCTCCGCGCCGATGCGCACCGGCAGATCGGAGGCGTCGAAACCCTTGATGTCCGAGATGCCGCTGCGTCCATTGACGAGCGACGCCCAGAAGTCATCCACCGTGAGCCCGACCGGAGTAATTGCTCCGTAGCCGGTGATAACCACTTTTCGTCGGTCCTGCGGTTCTGAACCCACCTGAAATCCCATCGGTAAGAACTATTTCCGTGTGGCGCGTCGATCATCCGGAAAGGGCGTCGGCGGCTTCGGTTCTCTCGTCGACGGCGGAGTCCGCCAGCCTGAGGATGCGGCGCGTGTCCGTCTTTCCGTTGTGATTGAGCGGGAACTTTCCGACCACCACGACCTTGTTCGGCTGCTCGTATGCCGGAAGGAGTTCGCAGATGCGCTCGCGCCAGTACCGTGACGCGCGCTCCTCGGGGTCCTCCACCAGGAATACGAGCCGGCTTCCGAGCCGTTCGTCGGGTTGCGGGACGACCTGCACGGGAGCACCGCACTCGGCCGCCTTGCGCTCGATGATGTCGGGATAGAGGGTGTATCCCATGCGGTGCACCGCGGACTTGCGTCCCAGCACGAAGAGATTCCCGTCGCCGTCCATCGAGCCGAGGTCCCCGGGGCTGTACCACTCGGACACCGCGGGGACGATCTCTCCGCCCGGACTCAGGTATCCGCTGAAGGCGTCGGGCGTGCGGATGCGCAGTTCGCCGATGGCGCCCGGTGGCAGCGGCAGGGCGGCGTCGTCGGTGATCCGCACCACGACGCCGGGGAACACCTGGCCCGCGCCGACCGGGTTCTCCGGCAGCGCGGCCGCGATGTTGCCCATTTCCGTACTGCCGTAGCCGTCGAGCAGCGGCCGTCCGAACACCGTGGCGAACCGCGCGGCCGCCGACTGGTCCAGCGGAGCGCCGCCCGTGCAGTACATCCGCACCCCGCTCAGGTCCGCGGCCAGCTCCGGCCGGCGTTCGACCAGGTTGAGCAGGCTTCTGTGGGTCGCGGGTGTGGCGTCGACGACGGTGACGCCGGCCTGTCCCGCCATCCGCACCGCGCGGTCCAGCCGCCGGTACGGGGCGACCACCAGCGAGGCGTCGGCCAGCCAGGCGATCAGGAGGAGCGACAGCCCGTACTGGTGGGAGAACGGCAGCAGCGGAAGCAGCACGTCATCGGCGCGGTAGCGCATGAACTCGATGGTGCGGCGCAGGTTCCGGAGCACCGGCCGGCCGGACTTGACGATGCCCTTCGGCTCGCCGGTCGAGCCCGAGGACCAGGTGATCAGCGCGTCCGGCAGCCGTTCCCAGGTGTCGAAGCGGATCTGTTCGTCCGTGGGCCGGCGTTCCGCCGCCGCGGCGAGCAGTTCGTACACGAACAGCCGGGGCGGACCGGGCACTTCGGGCGCGTCGTCGTCGACCACCGCGAGCCGGGCCCTGGCCTGAGCGGCGGCCCGGCCGCTCTCCTCCGCACGCTGCAACTGGTCGAGCAGGGCGACGGACGCCCCGATGTGCATCAGGCCGAGGAGGACCGCGACGAACCCCGCGGAGTTGCCGGCCTTGAGGACGACCCGGTCGCCGGCGGAAACCCCCCGCTCCCGCAGAACATCGGCGACGCGCAGTGCCGTGCCCTGTAACTGGGACCTGGTCTGCACGGAATCCATGGACAAGAACTTTGCTGGCATGTGCTTATTGCTGTTCCTTCCCGTGTGCGTGTGCATGTGCGTGTTGAGCAGGAGCCGGCACGGCAGGGAACGGAAGGATGGGCCCGTGGGTCGTTCTCCGACCTCGCGCAGCCCGCAAGCGAATCGGACATTTGACGTGAAAATGCACGCGATAGAACGAGTATTTCCACGCGCCCCGAAGGGACGACATGTCCTTGCCCCCGATTGAACCCCCGTTGGGCAGCCTGGGCGCCTCGTGACGAGGGCTCGAACGGCTGCTCCCGGTGAGCGTACGAAGTCCAATCCGGCCGCGTCAACACAATGCGTGCCGCGAAAATCCGGAGCGTTCCCATCCGAATAATCGGCTGATTGATCATCTCGCTGCCGTCGGGCGCCGGCGTCGCTTGACACTCGCGCGTACGTCTGCCTAGGTTCAACGCTTACATCGCGACGAGGTGAACGCCGCCACTGTGCCCGGCCGAATCATTCTCGTCGCAACGGGGGCTTTACGAAGTTGAGCGCACCAGGCATGTCCTATGAGCCCTGGTCCGCGACGGGGGAATTGCAGAACCGCTCGTGACGTGTCTGTCGCTGTCTGCCGGAAAACCAATCTTCTTGGTATGGACGCGGAAACAGGTGCATCCAAAGCGAGTCGGTGAAACGGGGAGGTAACGTCTTTCATGGCAGGACGCACAACTCTGATCAGCGGAGGGAACCGAGGAATCGGTCTCTCGACCGTGCGGGCGCTGTCCGAGGCCGGTGAGACGGTGGTGGCCACGTACCGGAAGGATCCCGCGCCCGACGGTTGCCGCGCGGTGCGGTGCGACATCACCGATCCCGAGCAGGTCGAGCGGGCCTTCAAGAAGGTCGAGGAGGAGTTCGGCCCGGTCGAGGTGCTGGTCGCCAACGCGGGGATCACCCGCGACGGCCTGCTGGTCACCATGTCGGACGAGGATCTCGGCGCCGTGGTGGAGACCAACCTGCTGGGCACGGCACGCGTGGTACGCCGCGCTCTGCGGGGCATGATCAGGCGCCGCCACGGGCGCGTCGTCCTGATCTCCTCCGTCTCCGGTCTCTCCGGTGCCGCGGGACAGGCCAACTACGCCGCGGCCAAGGCCGGCCTGATCGGTCTGGGGCGCTCGCTGGCCCGCGAAGTGGCCGGCCGGGACATCACGGTGAACATCGTCGCGCCGGGCTGGATCGACACGGACATGACCACGGCTCTCCCCGAACGGACACGGCGGGAGGCCGCCGGCCAGGTCCCGATGCGCCGCTTTGGCCGGCCGGAGGAGGTGGCGGCCGCCGTCCGCTTTCTGACCAGCCGCGAAGCCGGCTACATCACCGGCGCGGTCGTCCCGGTGGACGGCGGAATCGGAATGGGGCACTGATGGGACTGCTGACCGGAAAGACGCTGCTGATCACCGGCGTCATCACCGAGTCCTCGATCGCCTTCCAGGTCGCCCGCGCGGCCCAGGAACAGGGGGCGCGGGTCGTCCTCACCGGGTTCGGCCGGGTGTCCCTGGTCGAACGCATCGCCAAACGGCTGCCGGAGCCGGCCCCGGTCACCGAGCTCGACGTCACCGACGAGGAGCAACTGAGCACTCTTCCCGACCGGGTCCGCGAGCACACCGACCGGCTGGACGGGGTGCTGCACTCGGTCGCCTACGCCCCGCCCGGGGCACTGGACGGCAAATTTCTGGACACCACCTGGGAAGAGGCGGCCACCGCGCTCCATGTCTCCACTTACTCCCTCCAGGCGCTCACCACATCGCTCTTACCGTTGATGGACCGCGGCGGCTCGGTGGTGGGTCTGGACTTCGACGCGAGCCACACCTGGTCGGGCTACGACTGGATGGGCGTGGCCAAGGCCGGCCTGGAATCATGCGCCCGCTACCTGGCCTCGCACCTCGGAGCGCGGGGGATCAGGGTGAATCTCGTCGCGGCCGGACCGCTGAGCACCCTGGCGGCCCGCAACATCTCCGCGGGCGACGGTTCCGGCACGTTCGACGGCGGCTGGTCCGAGCGGGCGCCGCTGGGGTGGGACTCCCGGAACTTCCAACCGGTGGCCAACGCCTGTGTGGCTCTGTTCTCCGACCTCTTCCCGGCCACCACCGGGGAGATCGTCCACGTCGACGGCGGAGCCCACGCGGTCGGCGACCGCCCCGCGCACACCCCGGCCGTCCGGTGACCCCGCTGCGTCCCACGCTGGACCAGCTCGCCCGGCACATCGGTCCGCTGGGGTACAGCGGCTGGCGCCGGATCAGCCAGCAGCAGGTGAATCTCTTCGCCGACGCCACCGACGACCACCAGTGGATCCACGTCGATCCGGACCGGGCCGCCGAGGGCCCGTTCGGGGGGACCGTCGCGCACGGCTTCCTGACCCTGTCGCTGCTGCCCGCGCTCACCTCCGAGGTGCTGGACGTCAGCGGTGTCGTACAAGCGGTCAACCACCGGGTCGACCGGGTACGGTTCCGGGCCCCGGTGGCGGTCGGTGCCCGGCTCCGTGCCTCGGTGGAGCTGCTCTCGGTGCGGCCTCGGCCGCGCGGATTCACCGAGGTCGTCGTCGCGGTCGCCATGGAACTGGACGACCGGCGGATTGCGTGCACCGCCGAGCAGACCACCCTTTACCTGGACGGGGCGTAGCCGACCGTGGGGAACTGGGCAGCGGCCGGGCCGGCGAACCGAACCAGGACCACCGTGGGGTCTCTGGTGCTCCTCGAAGTGGCGGCCACGGCATCCACCTGCGCGAACGGTCTGGTGACCCTGGCCCTGCCCTGGCTGGTCCTGGAGCGGACCGGCAGTCCCGCCGACGCCGGCCTGGTCTCCGCGACGGTCACCCTGCCCCTGCTGGCGGGCGCCCTCTTCGCGGGGACCGTCGTCGACCTCTTCGGCCGGCGCCGTACGGCCGTCGGCTCCGATCTGATGTCCGCAATGTCCGTGGCAGCCGTACCACTGGCGGACGCGGCCCTTGGATTCTCACTGTGGTGGCTCGCCGCGCTGGCGGTCCTGGGGTCCGTTTTCGACCTGTCGGGGGTCACCGCGCGCAAGACCATGCTCCCGACCGCGGCCGCCCGGGCCGGCTGGTCGCTGGAAAAGGCGAACGGCGTCCACGAGTCGGCCAAGGCCTTCGCGTTGATGGCCGGCCCGGGAGTGGGCGGCCTGCTGATCGGGTTCGGGGGAGCGGTGGCGCCGCTGTGGGCCGCCGCGGTCCTCTCCCTGCTCGCCACCCTCGTGCAGGCCGGCATGCGGCTGCCGTCGCCGGAGCGCCACGGCGAACCGGCACAGGGCTCGCCCTGGCGCGCCGTCAGGCGTGGTGCGGCGGAGGGCCTGGTGATGGTGTGGAACGACAGGCTCCTGCGCGTGGTGGGTCTGCTGGGCAGCGTGCTCTTCATGATCTACCTGCCGATCTCGGGGATCGTCCTGCCCGCCTACTTCCACGAGCAGGGCACTCCCCAGCGGCTCGGCCTGCTCACGGTCGCCATGACCGTCGGAGGTGTCGTCGGCGCGCTGGTCTACGGATTCCACGGGCACCGGCTGCCGCGGCGGGGCCTGTTCACCGCCACCATGCTGACCGCCTCGGCCGGACTCTTCGCCATGTCCTGGCTCCCGCCGTACCCGCTGCTGCTGACCGCCGCCGTGGTCGTCGGCGTCGCCTACGGGCCCATCAGCCCTCTGATGAACCTGGCCACACAGCTGCGTTCCACGGAACGGACCAGAGGCCGGGTCATGGGAATCATGACCTCGTGCGGATACGTGGCGGGCCCCGCCGGGTTCCTGGCCGGTGGGCCGCTGGTCGAACGCCTCGGCCCCGGGACGTCGTTCGTGCTGCTCGCCTCGGTGCTCTGCGTCCTGGTCACGGGCGCGTCGCTGCTCCCCGCCCTGCGTGAGTTCAACCATCTCTCGGACGCGCACCTCTCCGGCGTACCGCCGCGAGCCGAAGGCTCCGGCCGCGCCGTCGACGGCCCGGCGCCCGGTGGCACGCCGTCCCGTCGGCCCGACGTAAGTCCTGAAACAGATTGAAAGGTGAACTGACATGGTCCTTCAGTACGAAGAGGTTCTCGCCGGCATCGCCGAGATCGTGCATGAGATCGCCGGCATCCCGACCGCGGACGTCGAACCGGCCAAGTCCTTCGTCGACGAGCTCGACGTGGACTCCCTGTCCATGGTCGAGGTCATCGTCGCGGCCGAGGAGCGCTTCGGCGTCACCATCCCGGATGACGACGCCAGGAACCTCAAGACGGTGGGCGACGCGGTGGATTTCATCGTGCTGGCCGGTGACGCCTGACCGAGCGGTCTCCGCCCTTCTCCCGCCGTCGACCGAAAGAGAGTCCGCACAATGGGGTCCGACAACGCCCGCCCCGGCCAGGCGCACTATCGGTGCGTCGGGGCCGGGGCGGGGCCCGCGAACCTGAGTCTGGCATCGCTCCTGTACAGCCACCCCGAGACGACCAACCTCTTCCTTGACCGGAAGGCCGCCTTCAGCTGGCACGACAGCCAGCAGATACCCGGTACGACCCTCCAGGTGTCCACGTTCAAGGACCTGGTCAGTCTCGCCGACCCGACGAACCCCTTCTCCTTCCTGTCCTATCTCCACGAGCAGGGGCGGGTGTACCACTTCCTCAACGCGCAGTTCGCCGAGGTGCCGCGCCAGGAGTTCCGCAACTACCTGGAATGGGCCGGCAGACGCAACGAGAACGTCGTCTTCGGGGAGGAGGTGCGGGAGGTCGACTTCGACAGCACCGGAGACGGTCGCTACGTGGTGCGGACCGACCGGCGCCGGGTGACCGCCGACAACGTGGTGGTCGGGGTCGGCACGCGGCCGTGGGTCCCGCCGCACGCGCGGGCCGGACTGGGCAGGAGCCACTTCCACGTCAGCGAGTTCCTGGAGAAGGCCGGCGACGTGGGCGGCAAGCGGGTCGCGGTGATCGGCGGCGGTCAGTCGGGCGCGGAGGCATTCCTCGACCTGATCTCGCGTCCCGCCGCCGAGCGCCCGGACCGGGTCTCCTGGTTCTCCCGGCGGCGCAACTACCTGCCGCTCGACGACTCGCCGTTCACCAACGACTTCTACATGCCGTGCCACTCGGAGCACCACTACAACCTGCCGGCCGAGGCCCGGTCCGCCTTCAACGTCGAGCAACTCCTCAGCAGCGACGGCATCTCCGAAGTGACGCTCCGACAGATCTATCAGCAGCTCTACCTCCTGTCCTTCGTGACCGGCGCACCCGGCCTGGCCAGCCTCTATCCCCACCGCGAGGTCACCGACGTGACCGGCGGCGACAGCGAACCGCGGCACCTCACGATCCGGCACAAGGACGAGCCGGGCGCCGTCGAGCACGAAAGGGCGGACGTCGTCATCTGGGCGACCGGCTTCCGCCCCGCCCCGATGGACTTCCTCGCCCCCGTCGCCGACCGCCTGGAGCGCGAGGGCGACGAGCTGCGCGTCGACCAGGACTACGCGGTGCACTGGGACGGTCCGCTGAACCGCAGGATCTTCGTGCAGAACGCCGTGCGCGAGCAGCGCGGTCTGGCCGACCCCAACCTCAGCCTCAACGCCTGGCGGAGCCGGCGCATCGCCGACCGGCTGCGCGGTGTCCGGACGGAAGAGCAGCTCCCGTCATTCGTCGCCTGGTCGTCGAAGGCGTCGGCCGAGCAGTACCGGACCTTGAGCGGGACGGGGACGACGATGAAGAAGAGGTATCGGACGTGATCATCAGTGTCTACGACGGCAACCCCCGGTACGAAGGGTTCGGCATCGGGCTGACCGGCGTCGAAGGGCTGGGCGTGGGCGCCGACTGGGGCAGGGTCGTCCCGGGCGGCAGGTCCCTCTCGCACCGGCATGACGAGACCGAGATGTTCGTGATCGTGCGAGGACGGGGCGAGCTGGTCGTCGACGGTGTGCGCCACCCGGTCGCGCCCGGCACGCTCGCGCTGTTCGAGCCCTTCGAGTCCCACGTACTGGAGAACACCGGCGACACCGACCTGGTCTTCCTGACCCAGTACTGGAGGGACGCGGACCGGGCGCTGGTCTCGGCCCGGTCCGCGGACCGACTGGGCTTCGGCGGCCGTCCGGTCTTCGTGTGCTCGCCGCCGCCGACGCCCAACGGCGACCTGCACCTCGGGCACCTGGCGGGACCGTATATCGGGGCCGACGCCTATGTGCGCTTCCAGCGCATGAACGGCGTCGAAGCCTGGCACGTCACCGGCAGCGACGACTTCCAGAGCTACGTAGGGGCCGCCGCGCGCGGCGAGAGCCGGGAGACGGCCCCGACGGCGGCCCATTACAGCGACGAGATCGCCGCCACCCTCGCCCTGATGGACATCCGCGTGGACCAGTACACGGTGCCCCACCGGGACGAGACGTACCGCCGCGGACTGCGGTCGTTCTTCACGCGTCTGGTCGACACCGGTGCGGTGGCTCCACGGGAGGGCGAGGCGCTCTTCGACTCGGAGACCGGCGAGTATCTTTACGAGGCCGACGTCACCGGACGCTGCCCGACGTGTGCTGGTGCCACCGGCGGCAACATGTGCGAGCAGTGCGGTGAGCCGAACACCGTCGTCGATCTGGCCGAGCCCGTTTCCCTGCGGTCGGCGGCCGAGCCGCGTCGCGGTCCGGTCACCCGGTACTCGCTGCCGCTGCACGAGTTCCGCGAGACCGTCAGGGAGCACCACCGCGTCGGCCGGGTGCCGGCCCGCCTGCGGGAACTCGCGGCCCGGGTCCTCGCCCGGCCGGTCCTGGACCTGCCCGTCAGCCACCCCTCCTCATGGGGCGTGACGCCCGCCGAGGGGAACGAGGACACGGAAGGCCAGGTGATCTGGGCGTGGCCTGAGCTGTCCTACGGCTTCCTGTACGGCATCCAGGCGCTCGGCAGCCGCCTGGGCAGGGACTGGCGCGCGTCCGAGCCGGACCAGGACTGGAAGATCGTCCACTTCCTGGGCTACGACAACGGCTTTTACCACTCGGTCCTCTCTCCCGTGCTCTACGGACTGGCCTTCCCTGAGTGGGCCCCCGACATCGACTACCACGTCAACGAGTTCTACCTGCTCGAGGGCAGCAAATTCTCCACGAGCCGCCGCCACGCCATCTGGGGCAAGGAGATCCTCGGCCCGGACAGCGTCGACGCTGTCCGCTACTTCCTGTCGAGCACCCGTCCGGAAGGGCTCAGGACCAACTTCGCGGGCGCGGAGTACGACACGCTGGTGCGTGACACGCTCATCGGAACGTGGCAGGAGTGGCTGGGCGACCTCGGCGAGCGCCTCGGCAAGGACTTCGACGGCGTGGCACCGGACGCCGGGAACTGGGCGCCGGAGCATTCGGCCTTCCTGGGCTCCCTGGGCGGTCGGCTGTCCGCGCTGACCGCGGCCCTGAGCCCGGACGGCTTCTCCCTGCGGCGGGCCGCCGCCGAGCTGAACGGCATCGTGACGGACGCCGTCGGGTTCTCCCGCCGGGAGAGCCCGCTGGCCGCCACCGAGTGGTCCGACGACCACCGGACCGTCATCGCCCTGGAGCTGGCCGCGGCCCGTCTGCTGGCCCACGGGTCGGCGCCGCTCATGCCCCGCTTCTCGGCACGCCTCGGCAGGGCACTGGGCCTGGGCGTTCCCTCCCACTGGCCCAGGACGGTCGGACTGCTGCCCCCCGGCACCCGGGTCGGCCTCGTCGGCGAGGTGTTCTTCGCACCGCCGGACCCGCTGCCCGACCCGTCGTCCCCGCTCCGGTCATGAGCCGTGTCGACGTCGATGTCGTGGTGGTCGGCGCGGGGCTGGCGGGGGCGGCCACCGCCTGGCAGCTGGCCGGGCGCGGGGTGGCGGTCGCGGTGGTGGAGGCGTACCGCGCCGGGCACCGTCACGGCAGCTCGCACGGCAGCTCACGGATCTTCCGGCGCACCTACGAGGACCCGTTCTACGTTGGTCTGACGGGGCGGGCCGCGGAGTACTGGCGAGAGCTGGAGTCCGATTCCGGTACGGTCCTGCGCCGCCGCACCGGTGGCCTGGACATGGGAGCCGGGAGCGCACCGGAGAAGCTGGCCGGGGCCCTGGCGGGGGCCGGGGTGCCGTACGAACTGCTGACGTCGCGGGAGGCGGGCCTGCGCTGGCGCGGCCTGCGTTTCGAGGGGCCCGTCCTCCACCACCCGGAAGCCGGCGTTCTGGACCCCGCCGCCACCGTCGCGGCCTGTCTGCGCCGTGCCGTGGAACGGGGGGCGGAGGTGCTCACCGGGACCCGGGTCGTCCGGGCCGAGTACCCGGTGTCGGGCGGGGTCCGCCTCCGTACGGACACCGGCACCGAACTGTCCGCCCGGCGGGCGGTGGTCGCCGCCGGGGCGTGGCTGCCGGTGCTGGCCGGGGTCTTCGACATCCCCGTGCCCCCGCTGGAGGTGACCCAGCAGCAGGTGTTCCACTTCCGTCAGGACGAGCCCGACGCGGACTGGCCGGTCTTCCTGCACAGGGGCGACGTGCAGGTGTTCGGGGTGCCCTCCGGCTCCGACGCCGGTCCGGCGCCCGCGGTCAAAGTGGCGGAACTCGGCAACGGCACCCCGACCACGGCCGACCTCCGCTCCGGGGTGCCCGACGCGGCCTCGCGCGCCGCCGTCACCGAGTTCGTCAGAACACGCCTCCCCGGACTGCGCGGTGAGCCGGTGGCGGAGAGTACCTGCCTCTACACCTCCACCGCGGACGGGGACTTCGTGCTGGACCGCCACGGCCCTGTCGTGGTGGTCTCGCCCTGCTCCGGCCACGGCGCCAAGTTCGCACCGCTGATCGGAGCGATGACCGCCGACCTGACCCTGGGCCGCACAGCCCCGCACCCCCGCTTCGCTCTGCGCCGCTGACGCCGGCAACCGGGAGCCGTCGGCGGCCTGCCCTCGGCCGGCGCCGTGGATGCCCCCTGGAGCACCGGTTCGGCGAGGGCGGAGAGCGTCCGCGCGACAGATCCAGACGCGGAGGTCAATGCGTGTAGCGGCGTACGGCCTCGGGGTGGATGACGAGACGGACCTGGTCCGCGGCCAGGATCCCGGCGAGGTCGTCGGCGCGGGCCGGGTCGCCGAGGTCCCAGTAGCGGGCGGCCAGGCGGGCGCACAGGTCGTGTGCTCCGTCGGGTTCCACCGTGGTGCGGCCGGCGACCGACAGCCAGCGTTCGCGTTCGCCCACCGGGGCGGCGACGACGATCGAGGCACGGGGGTCACGGCGCAGGTGGCGCACTTTGAGCGTGTCCGGGCCCGTGAACAACTGGATCGTGCCCTCGGCGGTGGCCTCGAACCACACCGGCCGGGGCTGTGGCGGGAGCGGCCCCCCGGCCATGGACAGGAACCCGTGCAGGGGGCGTCGGAGGAACTCGAGGTCCTCGGTGGTCAGCGAACTGGCGTCGGTGCTCATCACAGTCCTTCCGGTGCTTTCCGGTGCATGAGGGGACATGGTTTCGGGCGATCGGCGTCCCGAGGGCCGTAGCCGCCCGGCGGTTGTCCCGGCCGGACGGCTCCGGCTCGGAGGTTGTCCCCGGCCGGGCGGTTCCGGCTCGGCGGTCATCCTCGCCAGGCTCCCGCCGCCGCGGCCCGTACGACGTAGTCCTCGAAGGCCCGGGGCGCCCGTCCCAGTACGGTGGCGAGGTCGTCCGTCGTCGCGGCGATCAGCCCGCGTTCCATCAGCACGAACATCTCGGCGACGTGGTGGGCGTCGTCCTCGCTCAAGCCCTGCTCGACCAGCGCCGCGGCGTACTCGGCGGGGGAGATCCGCCGGTAGGTGATGGGCCGCCCGGACGCCCGGGAGATCAGCTCGACGGCCTCCCCGAAGGTGAGCGCACGTGGTCCGGTCAGCTCGTAGATCCGTCCGGCGTGCCGGCCGGCGGTCTCCGTCAACACCGCGGCCGCGGCGTCGGCGACGTCGTCCACGTCGATGAACGGTTCGGGCACCGCGTCGGCCGGGAGCGCCAGTTCGCCGGCGACCAGCGGGGCGTGGAAGACGTCCTCGTCGAAGTTCTGAGCGAAGTTGGACGCCCGCAGGACGGTCCACTCCAGCGCCGAGCCGCGCACGGCGTCCTCGGCCGAGCGCATGTCCAGGCCGAACGTGGAGTCGCCCCAGGTGTCGGCGCCGCGCCCGGAGAGCAGGACCAGCCGCCGCACTCCGGCGGCCTCGGCCCGGGCCACGAACTCGTGCACCGGCCCCGGCACGCCCGGGGCCACCACGTAGGCGACGGCGACACCCCGCAGGGCCTCGTCCCAGCTGCCGGGGTCGGTCCAGTCGAACCGGGTCCGGCTGGACCGGGAGGCAGCTCGTACGGGCGTGCCGCGCAGTCGTAGCCGGGCGACGACCCGCCGGCCGGTCTTGCCCGTCGCGCCGAGGACGAGAGTGTTGTCGTTGCTCATGACGCCGATTGAACAGGGCCGGCTCGGACAAACCCATAGGCGAGAAGCCGGATCGCCTGCGTATTCGTCTCACCTCGCCGGGGTGGACGTGTTCAGCGACCTGATCCGTGGGGCGCGGGCCCACGGCTCGTTGTTCGGCAGCTCGACCCTGTCCCCGCCCTGGGCGCCGCACTTCGTGGACGGCGCGCCGCTGACCCTGTGCACCGCCCTCACCGGGGCGGGCTGGATCGTGCCGGAGCACGGTCCGCCCGAGCCGCTTCGCGCCCGCGAGACGGTCGTCGTACGCGGCCCCGCCACGTTCACCTTCGTCGACGAGGTCGGCACCCGGGCCGAACCGGTCGCGTGCGGCGAGTACTGCGCGACGCCCGAGCGGGGCGGGACCCGGTACCGGCGCGGCTGGCACGACAGCGGCAGCGGCGACCGCGCCGGGGACACGGACGACCCCGTGCTGGACCACCTCGCCGCCGAGGTCGCCGTCGACGCGCCGGGCCAGCAGGTGGTACTCGACCGGCTGCTGGACTGGATGCTGGTCTGCACGCTGCGCGCGTGGTTCGACCGGCCGGGCGGTCAGGCCCCGGCCTGGTGGGCCGCCCAGCGGGACCCGGTGGTCGGTGACGCGCTGCGGCTGCCGCACGCCGAACCGGCGGCACCGTGGACGGTGGGCGCGCTGGCCGAGCGGACCGGGGTGTCGCGTTCGACGCTGGCCAAGCGGTTCGCCGAGCTGGTCGGCGCACCGCCGCTGACCTACCTCACCCGCTGGCGCATGACGCTCGCGGCGGATCTGCTGGTCGAGCGGGAGGCCGCGACCATCGCGGACATCGCCCGCGCGGTGGGCTACGCCGACCCGTTCGGGGTCAGCGCGGCCTTCAAACGGGTCCGAGGTGCCAACCCGAGCGAGTTCCGGCGTACCGCGACCACCGCCCCTGCCGCGACCGCCCCTGCCTGACCGGTGGCGTCGCGTACCCGACCGGTCGTCGGGACGCGATAACCCATGGCGGGCGCGGCCCCCCGCGGACGAACATGGCCCGCATGAGTGACCAATCGGCACGATGGAGCCGGGCAACCGTCTACCCCGACATGTGGGCCGACCCGGACGACGATCCCCGCGACAACGAAGGCCCCGGTCCGGACGGCGAGCTCGCGACGCTGCGGGACTACCTGACGAACTACCGCATGACCCTTCGGATGAAGTGCGAGGGCCTGGACCCGGAGCAGCTGGCCCGCCGGTCGGTCCCGCCGTCGACGATGTCCCTGCTCGGCCTGGTCCGGCACCTCGCCGAGGTGGAACGGGACTGGCGGAACTGGATCGGCGACGGTGATCCGCTGCCGAAGCTGTACGGCGAGCGCGACGCGGACTTCGACGGAGCGGTCGCCGAGCAGGCCGAGGTCGACGCCGCGTACGCCGATCTGGCGCGCGAGCAGGAAGCGACCGACGCGGCGCTGGCCGAGCATCCGGATCCGGGTGAGCGGCTGGGAAAGGACGGGATCGCCGTGCGGGAACTGCTGGTGCACAGGATCGAGGAGTACGCCCGTCACTGCGGGCACGCCGACCTGCTGCGCGAGTGCGTCGACGGAAGGGTGGGCCAGTGACGGGAGCCGGGTAACCTGCCCCCATGTCCGAGCCGCCTCCCTTCAGCCCCACCGTCACGCTGCTGACGGTGGGCCGGGTGTGGGAGGCCGCGTTCGCCGAGGGGCTGAAGCCGCTCGGGCTGACCACCCGCAAGTACGGGCTGCTGGGGCACGTCCGCGGAACCCCGGGCATTTCGTTCAGCGAACTCGCCCGGCGCTCGCGCATCACCGTGCAGAGCGCGCACACGGCGGTGGCGGCGTTCGTCGAGGCCGGGCTCGTCGACGACGGGACCGCGCACGCCGGGGCCGCGTCGAGCCTGCGGGTCACGGCCGAGGGCGAGTCGCTGCTGGCCCGGGCCGCCGAGGTGGTGGCCCGTCTCGACGCGGAGTTCGCCGTACGCCACCCGGAGTTGACCGAGGCGCTGCGCGCTCCTATGGCGCGGGCGGTGGCGGGAAGCGACTAACCTTCAGCTAGGCTGAAGGTTATGGAGCCCCTGTTGCCGGTCCGTCCATGTCGTGGCGGGCGTCCTCTTCGCCGGGTACCACGCCGTGACCACCAGTCCGTTTCCCCGGTACGCGCCATGGCCGTCGCCCCGTCGGGTGCGGAACGGGAACGGGTGGAGAGCGGCCCTCCGGCGGGGATCGACGTACGACGGAAGGCGTGGCGGGCATGAGCTTCCGGCACTACCTGCGCCGGCCGCCGGCGGTCACCGCGGCCGAAGCGGTCCGCCTCGTCGTGGACGGCGCGCTCGTCGTGGACGTCCGGCGCGAGTTCGAGTGGAACCGGGCGCACATCCCGGGCGCCGTGCACATGCCGCTCGAGGAACTGCCCGAACGCTGCCTGGAACTCCCCGACGACCGCCTGCTCATCACCTTCTGCACCGGCGGTATCCGCTCCGCCGGCGCGGCGAACCTGCTGGTGGAGAACGGCTTCGAAGCGGTCAACATGAGCCGCGGCCTCGTCGACTGGCGTGCCTCCGGCGGACCGCTCACCACCCGCTGAACGGTCGCCGCCCCGCGAAGGTGGGGGAGACGGAAAACGTCACTCGACGCACCGCGCCGGCGCGTGGTGCCGACGTCGCCGCGACATCGGTGCTCGCCACCGCGGCGTTCCATTCCCCCGCCGCCGCCCCGGGGCGGACACCGCGTGACAGCGCGTCGACTCCGAGCGCCGGTGCTGCCCGAGGAAACCGCTTCGGCGCCGGGCGGCAGACTTTCAAGCCTCGTCAGGCGCGGCGGCCGCGCGCCGCCGCCGGTGCGCGTGGACCGGTACCGCGACTGACGTCAGCAGGAAGAGCAGGGCCGCTCCGCCCAGCATCGCTGCCAGCACGGCCGCCCCGCCGCCCCCGAGATCCGCTTCACGGACGGCCACCTGTGCGTCGTCCGCGTGGTAGCGGACGGTCATCGGGGTTCCGGCGGAGGCCTTGCCGCCACTGCTGCCCACCGGCAGGTCCGCCAGCACGGTCCGGCCGTCGGCCTCGAACTCGACCCGGCATCCGCCCAGCATGCACGAACCCTTCGTGTGCAGCGTGGCGGAAACCTGCTCGCCGTCCTGAAAGGAACGCAGATGCCGGGCGGCCGGAAGCACCACCAGCGTCGCGAGCGCGCCCGCAAGCAGCGCGAGACCCCACAGCGTCAGCACGGCGGTAAGAGGCCGCACGCTTCCCGGAGCCGCCTTCTGATACCGCGCGTCGGCAGCGCCCCCGCCTTGTATGCCGTCCAAGTCCCTCGCCGTCCGTCTCGGTTCCTCCGGAAGTGATGACCCGAGGTTACCCATCAGGCAACTCGCCGTAGCCGAACCGTCGTAGCCGAACCCGTGAACCGCGTGCGTACCGAGGCCGGTTGTCATCGTGGGGAGAATGGGGGCGGTTCAAAACGACGAGGTGGGAGACGGGCATGGCGGGCGACGGCGGTCCGGTGACACTGCGCGGGATCGCGGAACGGCTCGGGCTGCACGTCTCGACGGTCTCCCGAGTCCTCAACGGCTCGACCGGGGAGCAGGGCCGCGCGGCCTCGGGCGAGACAGCGCGACGGATCCGCGAGCTGGCCGACGAACTCGGCTACCGCCCCAACCCGCACGCCACCAGCCTGCGCACCCGCCGCAGCAATCTGGTCGGAGTGCTCTTCCCCCGGCTGTCGGAGATCGTGGTGGCCACCATCTACGAGGGCGTGGAGGAGGAGGCGACCCGGCGGGGGCTCTCCACCTTCGTCACCAACACCCACGACGACCCCGCCACCCAGCGCGAGCGGATCGCGATGGTCCTGGGCCGCCGGGTGGACGGCCTCATCATCGGCGACGCACACCTGGACGGGGCCGCGGTGGCCGACCCGGCTCTGGACGGCACGCCCTTCGTGCTCGTCAACCGCCGTACGGACACCGGCCACCAGGCGGTCACCTGCGACGACCGCCGGGGCGGCCGGCTCGTGGCCGAGCACTTCCTGGCCCTGGGGCACCGCCAGGTGGCCGTCATCGCCGGTGAACCCTTCGCCAGCACCGGCACCGACCGCACCACCGGCTTCACCGACCGCTACCGCGAGGCCGGGCTGCCCGTGCCCGCCCACCGGGTGCGGCACTGCCGCTTCGACACGGCCGGCGGGCACCGGGCCGCCGCCGAGCTGCTGAGCGGGTCCGACCGGCCGACCGCGATCTTCGCCGTCAACGACCTCGCGGCGATCGGCACCATGGGCGCCGCCCGTGACCTGGGCCTGCGGCTGGGGGAGGACCTCGCGCTGGCCGGGTTCAACGACACCCCCCTCGCCGCGGAACTGCCCGTCCCGCTCACCAGCGTCCACTCCCCGATGGCCGAGCAGGGCAGACGCGCCGTCCGGCTGCTGCTCCGCCGAATCGCGGGCGAGTCCGTCGCCTCCGAGGCGCTCACGCCCGAGCTCGTGGTCCGGGCCTCCACCGGCACACCGGTCGGGCCGAGCCTGCGGTGAGCGGGAAGGCGTAACTCCGCCTGGCCATCCGTCAGTTCAGGCCCGGGGAACCTCAGGGGCAATGTTGCCCAAACGATTGGCCCAAACGTTTGGGTGGAGCATACTGGCCACTCTGTACGTGTCCGGGGGCGGCAGTGGGGGTGGCTTGATGAGGTGGCCGGGGAGACGACGCGAGACGACGGCGGTTCCCCGTGAGCAGTTCGTCGCGGCGCTGCGGGAGGGGCGGGGGGCGGCCGAAGTGATCGGCCGTCAGGGCGACGCGGCGCAGGCCGCCGAACGCTACGCGGAACTGGTCGCGCGAGCGGAAAGCGTTCTGGGGCCGCGAGACACCGACACCTTGGCGTTGCGCCATCAACTGCCCCACTGGACGGGTGAGTCGGGCCGGGCCGAAGCCGCGGTCCAGCTGTTCGTCCGTCTGTTGACCGACCGGGAGCTGACCCAGGGGCCACGCCACCCGGACACCGAACTGGCCCGGCACCAACTCGCCCACTGGCACGGCCGGTCGGGCCGGCCCGAGGAGGCCGTACGCCGCTACGAGGCGATGCGCCGGTCGGCCGAGCGGGAGAACCGTACGGAGAAGGCGCTCACCCTGCTGTGCGAGGTGGGTTACTGGCAGCAGAAGAGCGGCGACAACGCGGCCGCCCTCCGGGCGTTCTCCCAGATGCTGCAGACCGCCCAACAGGAACTCGGCCCCGGCCACCAGCTCGTCCACATCGCCCGTCAGCGCTACGCCGAGGTCGCCGGCGTGCTGCCGTTCGGCAACGAGGGCGGCCACGAAGGGCTGCGGGACCTCCTCGCGACGGCCGCCGCGGTCGAAGCCGCCGGAGACTTCCCGCGCGCCGGCCGGATGTACGGGGAGATGGCCGTACGGTCCGAGGAGCTCTACGGCGCGGGCAGCTCCCAGGTCCTCTCCGCGCGCGTCGCGCAGGCGAAGGCGGCCGTGGCGGCGGAGGACCACGCGACGGCTGTCGACTGTTTCGGCAGGGTGCTCGCGTGCATGGAGCTTCAGGGCCAACTGCCGGGCTCGCCGGCGTACGACGCCCTGTCCCGGCAGCGCGACGAGCTCGCCCGGATGGCCGCGCGCACGGTGCTGCGCGTCGCGGAACGGACCGCGACGCTGTTGGGGGAGACGGTGCAGGCCGCGCCGGAGACGGCGTGCGCGGTGCTGGCACGGGAGCCCGGCGCGTCCCACGCGACCTGCCTCGCGGTCGTGAACGACGGCGCGGACGACACGGCATGGCGCGCGTGGACGACGGAGCAGTGGACGGCTGTGCTGCGGGACGTGACGCGGCAGGGGTACGAGGCGACGGCCCTCTGCTTCGCCCGCGGCGGCGACCTGCGGCCGGCCCCCGAAGAAGCCTCTCTGTGCGATCAGTTGGGGCTGCCCGCCGTCTACGTGTCCCGCCTGAGTGACGCGAACGTACAGATCGAGGCGTACGTCTTCACGGAGGGCGGACCGCAGACGGCACGGATCGTCGTGGTGGAGGACGAGCACGGCCGGCGGACAGCGACGGGTGAACGGGACGCGTGGAAGGAGACGCCCGAGGGGGCCACGGGTGACGGCCGGATCGCGGTGCACCCCCGGGCCGCAGCCATCGGGACCTGGCGCGAGATGGAGCGAGCGCGGCCCGCGGCCGTGGCGGACGGGGCGGACCGGCCACCGGCCTTCGGCACGTACGAGGTGCTGGAGAGCGTCGGCGAGGGCGGCTTCGGCTGGGTCTACCTGTGCCAGGATCCCGACGGGCTGATGGTCGCGGTCAAGACGCTGCACGCGCACCTCGCCGCGGCTCCCCCGATCAAGCGGGGCTTCGCCCACGAGGTACGGGCGGCCCAGCGGGTCGACGGACGGTTCACCGTGCCGGTGATCGCGGCGGACACCGACGGGCCGACCCCGTGGATGGCGGTGCCGTACGTGGCCGCCCCCTCGTTGCGGGAACTCGTCGAGCGCTGCGGACGGCTGGACGTCGGCCTGGTGCGTACGCTGGGGGCGGGCATCGCCCTCGCCCTGAGCGCCATCCACGCCGAGGGCATCGTGCACCTCGACCTCAAACCGGCCAACGTGCTGCTGACCGAGGACGGCCCACGCGTCATCGACTTCGGTATCGCCCAGATCGAACGGCTCACCGAGCCACGGCGCGGCTTCGTCGGCACCTACGCGTACGCCTCTCCCGAGCAACTGCGCGAGCAGCGCACTTTCACACCTGCCAGCGATGTGTTCTCCCTGGGCACCGTCCTGGCCCGCCTTGCTCTGGGGCGCAGCCCCTGGGGCCAGGACACGCCGTCCGTGGTCGCGGGCATCCGGGCCGGCACTCCCGACCTCGCCGGACTGCCGCAGGACTTCGCGGAGGTGGTCCGGTGGTGCCTGCGCCCCGATCCGGACCGGCGGCCGACGGCCGGTGAGGTGGCCGAGGCCCTGGTTCCCGGAGCGGGTGAGGGCAGGATCGATCCGCCGCCGCTGCCGGAGCGGGCGCGGGCTCTCGTCGCGGAGCACGCCACCGTGCCCGCGACCCGCCATTACGAGACGCTCGCCCACACCCGGGTCCATGCCGCCGACGACACCACATGGGCCGTGCCGCAGGCTTCCGACGCCGTCGACGCCGTCGACGCCGTCGACACCGCGGTCACCACGCCCTCGCGGGAGTCCGACACGCACGCCGGTACCGCTGCCCTCACGGGGACGCTCGACGAAGCGGCCGACGAGCTGGCGGCCCGGGTCCATCGCTGGGAACGCGAACAGGAGGGCATGCCCATGGCGCAGGCGCGTCGAGGATGCGGCACCTTCCTCGACGAGGCCCAAGCCCGGCTGGGCGCGCGCCACCCCCTGACCCTGCGTCTGCGGGTGTCACACGCCATGCTCGGCTGCGACCGGCCCGGCGGAGTCTCCCACGCCGAGCAGGTCGTGAACGACGCCACTGTCCACCTCGGTGAGGGACACCCCACCGTGCGGGACGCCCGTACGCTGCTGGCGGTGCTGAAGTCGGTAGGCACGGCGTGACCCCGGGCACGGTTTCTACAGGTCAGCCGCCTGACTGGCGGCCGGCTCGTTCTTGCGACTCGGCGGGCGGCGAGAGGGCGGCTGCCGGACGACGGTTCCCGGCGCGCTCCCCTCCGGAGGCCATGGGCCCCGTACCGGGGAGGTGGCTGTGACCGGGTCAGTCGCCGTGGTAGAGGCGCACCGAATCGATCAGCTGGATGGCGGGGTCGTTCTCGGCGAGGCGGCGCAGTTCAGAGGTGAAGCCGGTGCCGCTGTAGCACTGCAGCCGGGTGGCGTCGGTGGCGGTGCCGCGCGCGGTGAGGAGGGCACGGATGTGCTGGAGGCGTTCGAGGTGGCCCATTCCCATGACGTCGTTCCATTTGGCTTCACCGATGGCGAGCAGGGTTTCGCGTCCGCCGTCGGTCTCGCCATGGACGGCGACGTCGACTTCGTGGCCGGCCTTCGCGGCAGGATCGTTGACGGTGCCGCTGGCCACCCTTGTGGTGTGCCCGCCGTGTGTCGTGGGGGACGCGTGCCAGCGGGCCCATTCGCGGCAGACCTGTTCGAAGTGCGGCCCGACGATCTTGCTACGGAAGGTGGACTGGGCGCGGCGCCAGACGGTGGCGGCGCGTCCGGGGCGCTCCAGATCGCCCCAGGCGGGGCGCATGACCGAGTGGTAGAAGGCGATGAGGGGTTCGGCGATGCGGTAGGCAGAGCGGTTGCGGCGGAACGCGTCGGCCTCGTGGGTGATCAGGCCGACGTCCTGAAGGACGGTGAGCGGGTGGGCGAGGTCGGTGGACTTGCGGCCGAGGTAGTCGGCGATGCCGCCGCGCGCGGCGTTTCCGGCGGCGATGGCGGCGAGGACGGAGTGGTAGAGCGCGGTGTCGTGGAGTTCGGGTTCCTCCGCGAGCAGGTAGCGGGCCTCGCGGAAGAGCGGACGGGCTGGGTTGAGGACGGCTCGGGTGACCCAGTCGTCGAAGTCGTCGGGCCCGGCGGGGGTGTCGCCTTGGGTGAACTCGCGGCGGTAGGCGGGGGTGCCGCCGACGATGGCGTGGGTGAGCAGCGCGGTGCGCGGGTCGGTGATCTCCCAGAACTCGGCGGCGAGGCGGAAGTCCAGGGTGGGGACGACGAGTTCCAGGCCGGCGCGGCCCCGCAGTGGGGCGTTGCCGGCGAGGAGTCCGCCCATGAAGGACAGGGCGGAGCCGCACAGCAGGAGCCGTACGGGGGTGTTGGTGTGCTGGGCGGCGGGGTCGAGGGCGCGCTGGATGATCGAGGGGAGGGCGGGGGAGGCCTTGGCGAGGAAGGGGAACTCGTCGATGACCGCGACGGTGGGGCCGCCCCTGTCGGCGATGCGCATGAGCTCGGTGACCGCCTCGTCCCAGTGGGTGAAGCGGAACGGGGTGGGTTGGTCGCGGTGGCGGGCGAGGGCTTCGCCGAACTGGCGCAGGGCATCGGCCTCGGTGGTCTCGGTGGCGGTGAACATGAAGCCGCCGCTTGCCCGTGTGACGGCGTCCAGGAGGAAGGTCTTGCCCTGGCGGCGGCGGCCGGAGACCACGCCGAGGGTGGCACGCGGGCCGGGCAGGGCGGCGAAGCGGGTCAGCTCGGCCCACTCGAAGTCGCGGTCGAACATCTCGGCGGGTTTGTCCACGGCGCACCTCTTCATAGGTAGGTGCACTTATTATATCTAGACCTATTCAATGCAGCGCCTTGTGATCTTGCCGGAAGAGCGGCCCACGCCTGACGTGTCCGCCCGGCTGGGTGCCCCTCGGAAGGTGCTGGCCCGGCGGCGCCGGTATCTGCTGGACGGCCGGCCTGTCGAGTTCGCGGTGTCGTACCTGCCGCTCGACCTGGCCCGTGACACCCCGATCGCCCAGCCGAACCCGGGCCCCGGCGGCATCTACGCCCGCCTCGAGGAACTCGGCCACCAGCTCGACCACTTCGACGAGGAGATCCGCGCCCGCATGCCCTCGCCCCAGGAGGTCAAGACGCTCCGGCTCGCCTCCGGCGTGCCCG
The DNA here is from genome assembly GCF_000719775.1 of Streptomyces sp. NRRL F-5135. GTDB lineage: Bacteria > Actinomycetota > Actinomycetes > Streptomycetales > Streptomycetaceae > Streptomyces > Streptomyces hebeiensis. Next base: position 250,812 of record NZ_JOHR01000012.1, read on the forward strand.
TGATCCACCTCATCCGGACCGCGTTCGACACCAAGGGCCGCGCGGTGGAGGTGTGCGACACGGTCATGGCCGCCGACGCCTACGTCCTCAACTACCACCTCCCCGCACACTGAAGGGGCCTCGGACCATCCCGGAGCGGGCTCCGAGCGGAGGTAGTGGCAGGCATGTGGCGCGGCACCCAGAACGCCTGAGGGCCGGCCCAGGAGAAAACCCCTCCTGGGCCGGCCCTTCTTGCTGTGCCCCCGGCAGGATTCGAACCTGCGACACCCGCTTTAGGAGTGGGATTGAATCCTTGCCGGGGGGTGCACCGTGTTGCCTCGGAGTACTGTTTGACCTGATCAGCGCTCCGTGACGTTGTGTGGGATCCCACTTGGGATGTGCTGTGCTGAACCGTCCGCTCACGCATCGCTCACGCATCTGAATACAGGTGTCGGCGACCTAGCCGAATGAGCGCCAGGGCCCGGTCAGGTCCTGGGGGCCTTGATTTGCGACGCGGCTGGCCGTCCAGCACTGCCTTTAGCACCCCAGACCACTTCTATCAGGGCCCACACCGGATTGAAGCCGTCAATTCATCGGCGATGTGAGTAGCTGTCGATAGCCGCCGCTACAGAATTCTTCATTTCTAGATAGGGCGCGGTAAAGTGCTGCCTTCCAGTGATTTACGCTCTTTCTTTCGGCTCCCCGAGCCAAGGCGTTAAGGGTTGATTGCAGCCCTGAATCGCCGAGCGAAGTATATGTTTCATCGTATAGATCGATTTGATCGGTTAGCTCTGCTACGGCCTCCATCTGATAGAAATCGAAAAGGCCAAGTATCTTGAACTGCTTTTCAACTCTCCCGAAGGTGAGGTCGTCAATTTCGTCGGAGCGATGCAAAGTGTATCTGATCGAGACGGTGCTGTCGACGTCTATTTCTGCGAGTAGCATTTCAGTGTCCGGGAACTCGTCGAAGTATGCGTGGAACATGAGTAATCCGTCTACCCTGTCACACTCATCTCCCTTTAGTCGATTACATCTTTCACAAACGGGGACAAGGTTGTCGGCTAGGATTGAATATTCCGGGAAGTGATTCTTTGGAAGGAAGTGATCCAGGGCGCAGACCTGGGCTCTTTCGCATAGCGGGCACCGAGAGTTGCGGGACAGAGCTGTCCGGAAGATCGAGTTTCTGAGATCTTCCAGGGGGCGACCTCTGTCCAACAGCGCGTAATTTCCCAGAAGGGCTTTGGTGAGCACATCGGAACCGTGGGCGAGCGACGTAAACCGGCGAATATCTCGTAGCACGTCTTCGTAGTTGCCATAGGCGTCGATGATTCCCGTGCGCACTCCCATGAGCACACGTCGAGAGGACGGTCGTCTCCGGCTTACAGCGAGATCAAGATCGGCCAGGCGATCCCTGTCCGGACGGGGGAGCCGAATCATCTAGCAGGCCGATCACGACTGATGCTCGCCAGGTAAGAAATGGACTGCGCGCTCATCTCGCCGTCGAACAGTTCCATGATCTCATCCAGGTGCAGGCTCTCCTGCATCGACCGGAGGGTGGAGTGATAGTCGGTCGCGCTGCTATCCAAGTTGAATACGTGGCGCGTCAGCAGTCCTACATTTTCTGCGAAAGTCTCGATCTCCGGAGTGGCAACGAGTGTGAGATCTCCGAATCGCTGCAGAACCCTGACGTAACGTCTGGGGACTTCCTGGAGGAGGACCGGGGAGTGTGTCGCCATCACAGCGTAGGAGTTGAACTGATCCAGGGATATGTTGATGCTCTTGAGCAGGGCAGCCAAGAGCGGAGGGTGCAGGTGGGATTCGGGTTCGTCGATGAGGACCAGTGACCCGGGCTCCAAGTGGGCCACAAGCTGCACAACAATGTTGAGCACGAGTTTATGTCCGGTGCTGAGACCGGAAAAGGAATCCCGCCACGAATCACTGTCGAAGGCGAAGGTGTCGGACAGCTCGACCCGTTTGAACGACGGTTCGCGGCTCAGCGGAGAGAGGGCTGCTGCCAGCCTCTGTTTACGCTCGGGTGTGCTAGCCCTAACGAGGGCAGACATGATGTCACCCTGGATCTCCTCGGCACCTTTGAGTGACCCGGTGCGGGGCGCATCGGGACTAAGACTGCGATCGTACCTACGGAGGCCGCAATAGGTGTATCCGGAGACTTCGCCGCTTGATTGCAGCCGGTCTTCTTCTTGTCGGTTCTTCCCTGGCAGGTCGAACGTATCGAAAGCACTGTAAGAGATGGCTATGACCGAGGAGAATCGTGGAGCACTGGCTCCTTCGGGGAATTCTCCGTACCGCCGGATGAAGCTCTCGTCGGCTCGGTCGGTTAGGTCCGCATGTGCGGTGTTGGCTAGGTTGGCAAGGAGCTGCGTTTTTCCGCATCCGTTGTAACCCACGACAACGTTGATGCGGCCGGGCAGGGGGTGGCGGTCCGCGAAACCGAAGTGAATGGGGAAGGGTTCTCCCCCAACACTCGTTCTGAACGTGAACGCGAGCGCACTGTCCCGTGGGGCCATCGCTCCTCCGAACAGGGCTGTGGCATCTCTCAGTGCGAGTTCGGCGTTCCCGTAGCGCAGGAGTGATGCGGCCATCGCCGGCTCGTTGGCGAAAGATTCCCTGAGTGAGGGGTCGATAGCGATATCGCGGAGCCCGAACAGAATACTGTCGCGCAATTCACCTGGAAGTCCGTGCAGTGCTTCGTAGTAGGAAAATGCCTGCCCGAGTGAGCAGTAACTGTCGTCGAGCTGGATGAAACTGTCGGGCATCTCGGTGGCGCCGCCCTGCTGGCCTCTTTTGATGATCTTGACGGATCCCAAGTCGATGGACGCTTCTGTTCGAGACGGGTACAGATAGGCATCAAACATGGTTTCGAAGCCAAAATCATCCCAGAGGTCGCGCCGGAGAACGAGTGCCGGAAGACTGGACGGCACGGTGAAGCCCGTGCTGCGAGGCACTACAAGAAAATGCATCGGCGTACTCCAGACGTGTGTCCACCAGAACCGATATAAGCGAACTGCTAGGTGCGCGAGCCCGGGGAGAGCCGGTGGCAGCGGGCAGGGGTAGAAAGGTGCCCCTGCCCGCTGCCCGATCGGTCAGTCGAAAAGGCTCTGTAGTCTCGACTCGATCCAGCCGGGCCGTCGAAGCAGTTCAAACGTATCGACGGCGACGACCGCGCGCTGTGGTGGTTCGCTGCCCAGGACCGGGTTTTCGAACTCCTCGAACACCTCGAAGCCCTCTGCTTCCAGCGAGGCCAGCGCGCGGGCCACACGCTTCGAGCGGGCGGGTCCGGTCCAGGACTCAAGAGGATGGGTGATGAGGACAGCGAGATCATCGTGCTGGATGTCTTTCAGGACTGGAAGGCCGTGGGAGGAATCGGCCTTCCAGTGCGAGAAGCTTCTGGCGAACTGCTCTACGCGCTCGAACGCATAGACCTCCTCAGCAGTGAAGTCCGGGTTCTCCCCATCGAGCAGTTCGACCATCTGTGTGGCAAGGCGCCAATCGAGCAGCGGGTGATAGGCGCTGTTGCTGTAGTCCCGCAGGCAGTCGTAGCAGGACGAGTCGCAGGGTGCGGCCACCAAGCTGCCGGAGCGGTGATGGGTGAGATCGGCCGCGACCTCACGCGCGGCGAGCAGGAAATCGGCAGGGCGCTTCCCCAGCCAGGTCGAATATCCGGCACCGTTCTCCAAGGTGTCCGAGAGGAAGACTTGTGCCTGGACACTGCCCTCCTCTTCTCCCCGGACGGGGTACAGACCCGCCGAGAGTTCTCTTCCGTCGATGTCCAATAGCCTGACAGCAGCGAGTTTGAAAACCGTACCGAGTGAGAGCCAAGCAGCCCTTGCGGCCATGCGTCTAGGGTCGAGAGCTAGATCGGCGGGCTGCTCGCGGAGACCGACCAAGAGAACGTCGGTCAGTTTTGCCGAGGCCAGTGCCAGCTTCTCCTCATTGCTGACGGAAGGCTGGGTGGGCAGGCCCAGATCTCTCGCGCGGTCGGCATCGGCCAGGAGTTGCGTGTCCAGGAGACCGTCGTGTCCCTTGACCTTGCCGAACTGGTACCCCTCACCAGTTCCCGCGTTGACCACCACGATGCGTCCCTGGCCACTCTTGAATTCAGCGGCCTTAGTGCAGCGTGGGACGAGCGCTGATGTCGTGTCGAGGGTAAGGCGCGCGGAGAATGCGCGTGGCGTGAACTCGAAGGTGCCGTCGTAATCCTGAGCGGTGTAGCTGGTACGAAAACCGAGAGGCTGACACGACGGGAGCATCCGGTAGTCGCCGGCTTCTCCTGTGGTAGCCCCACACACAGGACACGAATGCTCGGATTCACGGAGATTGACGGAGAGGCACTTGGCGCAGATGCCCACCGTCAGACGATCACTGTCCGGGGCCTTGCCGGGAAGCCACTGCCCGCCCGCGGGCTCGTACGTCACGAGGCCGACTGCTGTGTGCAACGCCTTGTCCTTGACCACTTCACCGCCGGGCGCCCACTCCGAGATGGCGATGTCGATGTCCCGGTCGATGACGTCGGTGAGTTCCGGTCCGTGCGGCCTCTGATGATGCAGATTGCGGACCCGGGTGGGGAATCCGAACATGGGGAGCACTCCACGCTCCGCGAGCGATTGACTGAGCGGCCCCGCGTCCGGCGCGTTCGTCACCACTTCCTCGATCTCGGAGTAGAGGCGGAAAGTGGCCCAGGAGACCAGATCATCCAGCGAAGGCGCGCCAGGAGACGCCCCCTGCAGGAGAACCTGGCCCGCGTGTCTCTTAGCGATGTCGTTGCCGGCCAGCCAGGTACGGACGTCATCCCGCACCAATGGCCATCCGCTGACGGTCCCGAAGGGCCCGTGGACGTTGCGTCCCGGATCCCAGTCGGACGATCCCTCGACCGACCGGAAGGCGAGAGTCAGCAGGCTTGCGGCATAGCAGCGGCGCAGGATCTCCAGGCGATCGAGATCCACGTATGGGCTCGGCGAGGGGTCGCCGGTGATGCGATAGGGGTGCTGGAAGTAGTGGTCGTCATGGGTCCTGGTGCCACGGCAGAGCGTCAGGGCGATGGACAGGTGATCGAGTCGGCGGCCAGCCCGGCCCACGCGCTGCTGGTAGTTGAAGCGCTGTGGTGGCATGTTCGCCATTACCACCGCGCGGAGTGCGCCGATGTCGACGCCGGCTTCCATCGTGGTGGTGACGCTGAGTAGGTCGATCTCATCGACCAACTCGATGTCCTTCCCGCTCAGAAAGACCGATTGGAAGAGGGCTTGCCGGGCTTGCGCGTCGTCGTTGTCGGTCTGGCCCGTCAGCTCTTCGCAGTGGAGTCTGAAGGGGATCCCGGCCTCGCGGGCCAGGAAAGTGTAGTAGTCGTCCAGGGTGACGGAATTCGGGTCGAGGGGTTGGGCAACGAGATGTGAGCTAAGGCAGAAAGCACAGACGCCTGCCGAGCCGTGCAGGTGCCTTCTGGTACAGCGTTCACAGCGCCATTCTGTCCCGCTGGCCAGGACGATCCTGATCTTCTGCCCTTCGATCCGTGGCTCCGCGTCGCTCAGACCGAGTGCATTCTTCACCTCCTGGACCAGCGCGTCCGGGAATACATCGTGACGTTGTGCGACGGCGTTGATGTATTTTCTCGCTGCCGTGTGCAGATTCGCCGGCGGCTCAGGCCGCTGCTCCTGGAACTGGCGGCGCACACCCAGCAGCCTCAGCGTGGACAGGCACACCTGGCGGAAGACCTCGTCATCCAGCAGTCGGCTCTTGAAGGTGATGTCCTGAGCGGCATGGCCGATGCCGAGCGACTCCAGGTCGCGGCCGCCTCCCGCAAAGACCGCCTGCTGGACCTGTGCCTGCACTGTCCGGTGGATTTCGGAACTCAGGACACGCAGATCGTTGGTGAGGGAGGTATCGGGCCGTTGGACCGGGACGCCACTGTTCCAATCGTAGAGATTGGTCCAGCTCCGTGACTCGGTGCTTGCGCTCAGCGAAAACGAGGGTCCACCGGGATGCACGCCGTATGTGACTGCTTGCGTGCTGACTCCGTTACCGAGTTCGACAAGTGTCGGGCCCTTCTGCTGGGCTCGGTAGTCCGCTAGCACGCGTTCGTGCTCGGGGGTGAGGCTGTCATGGGCCAAGGCGACCACTGCTGCGACCAGTTCGGGTGAACCAGTCGCAGCGAGCTGGGCTAGCGCGGCCTGGCCTGCCTGATTCCCCTTGAAGGACTCTGCTGCTAGGGCCACGAGATCCTGCGGATGGTCGAGGGCGGCGATCACGAGCTGCCTGACCAAGTCCTGATAGTGCGATCGCTCCAGGCCGGCGGAGATGCGGGCGGCGTCCTGTCGGCTATCCGAGAAGACGACGATCTTCGTCTGCAGCTGCCTTTTGAGGGCGTCAGTCAGGACCTGGTTGGACTTCTCAAAACCTGTACCCATGGTGCGGATGGGGGACCGGGACCGTGACGGGTCTTCGAACTGGCGGACGTTCTTGAAGATCTCTTTGTCTTCCCCGCAGCAGGGACAGACTGTGGGAAAGGCGCGGACCTTCCCGAGGTGGCCCTGCGGTTGGCTCTGTGCCACCAGCAGGTATCCGTTGTTCTCCTCGTTCGGGTAGCTGCCAACCTTGCCGCTCACGGGATCCAGCACGGCCGGAACAAAGGTGAACGTGTATTCCGGCCGATTCTTTGCCTTCGGTCGGCCACCCTTGTGTTTGTGCGGCGATACGTCGAGATCGGAGCGTTCTCCCGCGGTGGGCAGGAAGATGCTGTAGACATCGGCGGTGCGATCGAAGCGAGCTTTGTCCGGGAGGGATTCGAGATCGGTTGCGGTGGATACCAGGTAGCGCCTGGTGGGATCAGGGCCGATGGTCGGAGAATTGAATCCGCCGAGGAAGACCTCTCCGCACGTGTCGCAGTACAGCAATTCCAGGACGCGAGCGCCGCATTCGCAGGAATACCTGGGTCGGCTGTAGAGCTTTCCGACTAGGCGTTCCGCCGATGACTCCGCGGTGCGTGGTTGGACCTCCGAGCAGTTGCGATCCGCGCATGCCCACATGCCGGTGACGTTCCGGAAGAATAGGTGGAGCCGGAATCGCGAGCCGGCATCCGCCTCCCCGTCGAGGCGCGAGATGAGTGCGTCAGTGGCGTCCAGCGCCTTGTCGGGTGCGAGGCCAGGGAAGAGCTTGGCGGATACGTTGGTCAGCGGCTTTGCTCGGGGGGAGTCGTCCTCGTCGCTCGCTCTGAACGCGGCCTGGAGCGCCGCGTGTCGGTGAGGAAGTGGCGGCAGGGCATCTGTTCCTTGGCCAACGGTGTCTGCCCAGGGCATGAGATCGGTCCTGCCCGTGGTCCGGACGCGTTCACCGGCCAGCACGGAGAAGCGGTCGGCTGACCGTCCGAAGAAGTCGCTCAGAAACTTCCGGTCCACCGGGTTTTCCGGATCCATGGAGGCGGAGGTGGCGATCACGGACAGTTGGTCGGAATCGGTGGACAACCCGAGCCGGTCGATAAGCTTGCGCAGGAGGTAGGCGACCTCAGTGCCCTGAGTGCCCCTGTACATGTGGAGTTCGTCCACGACCAGGCTGAAGACGTGGTTCTTGGAACTCTCCAGCCAGTCACGGGTCCGATCGAAGATCGGATCCTCGTCTCGGCGCATGAGCATGATGTTGAGCATGCTGTAGTTGGTGATGAGGATGTCCGGCGGAGCGACCTGCATGTCCCAGCGAGAACGCATCTCGGCCCCGAAGGGGCGCTGGAGGAAGTAGCGGGCTTCTTCGTCCTCCACAAGGCCGTCCGCGATGCGCTGCTCCAGTTGGCGGCTTCGGTCCTCCATCGAGGCCAGAGTCCTGCGCAATTCCTTCATTTTGGAGGAGTTCGGCTTGGAAGCTAGCTCCAGCGGGCCGGCAACCGGGGTGCGGCCGGTGTAGCGTCCGAAGTGGAAGCAGTTGCCGTCACGGTGCCTGTCGAACCAGTCGCGTACGTCCGGTGCGTCCAGGCTGCGTCGCAACCTGATCAGCTGGTCCTCCACCAGCGCGTTCATTGGATAGAGGAACATGGCGCGCATGGCCGAGGGGCGACCGCTCCCGTGGCGCTGAGCTTGCCAGTGCTGTGACGTGCGCCACCAGGGCTGCTCGGCACCCTGGGGCCCTGTCGGTGCCCACTGACGGGATTCATCGGTCAGTCTGGCTAGCACCGGGACGAGGAAGGCTTCGGTCTTTCCGGAACCGGTTCCCGACGTCACCACGATGTCCCGTCCGTGGTTGTTTGCCTTCAGTGCCTCCGCCTGGTGGGTATAGAGCCTGGGGATTCCCCGGAGCAGACCGGATCCTAGAAGTCCGGCGAACTCCGGAAGTCCTATTTCCGCCGTTAGCTCTTCCAGGGTCTGGGCTGACTGCACGTATTGAGGCAAGAGTTCCAGATACGGCTCCTGAAAGAGGACCCCGGGACTGCGGAGTAGCTCTCTGAGTTCCTCGCCCACCGAAGAGTCGCGAAGGGAGTAGGCGGTGTCGTAATACCGCTGGAAGTAATCGGCAAGTCGGCCGTGGACGGCCGACGGGGAGATGCCAGACATCAAGATCCTCACGGGGGCCAGACTTAGGGGACGAGTTGAAGTTTCTGGTATAGGGATTCGGCCAATTTGCTGGCGAATGCCTCGTCGATGTTCACGTATCTGACGTAGCTCTTGTGCTCAGGGATCGACTGCCGGTCTGGCGCTATCTGCGGGTCGAGCGCGGTTAGTTGCGGCAGCAGGCCGCTGCGCAGCACGGCGGCGCGGGCGTGGAGATGCGGTAGCTGCATGCGTTTCGGGGCGTAAAGTTCCTGTCGCAGCAGGCTGTACCGCAGCACCCAGCGTTCTGCGCGAGCGAGTTCCGCGTACATCACCGTGCGCTTGTCGGCGATGAAGCCGCTCATTTCAATCCAGTAGATATAGCGGTGGGTGTTGTAGCGCTGATACCGGTAGGCGCCGTGGAGGGGTGGTTCGCCGTGGCCTTCGACATCTGTCCAGATGTCGCTGCCCCCCTCGGACATCTTCTGAGGCTCGATGCCGCCGGGCCCTCGCTGTACGCCACGCTCGGTAAGCATTTCTTGGAAGCGGGGAAGACGCAGAACGAGTTGATCCGCGGCGCGGTCCTCGAAGGCGATGCCGAGTACCTCGCAGAGGGCGCGGCATTCATCAGGGTCCGCTAATGACACCATCCGCACCGACGGGCCGTCGGCCTGTCGATATGGCGGAAGTGGTACGACGGACTGTGCGAGGGCGGCAATGTCAGGGTCAGGGTCTTCGTGCAGCCGTTCCAGCCGCTGTATGAGCCAGAGCGGCCTTTGCCCCACCAGGAGCGCGTGCCCTCCGGAATCGGGCAAGGTGGTGAGGACCGGTGGCGTCACACTCCAGATCCGGGCTTCCCAGTCCACTTCGACATGCCCGAGAACCTGCAGGTTGTACAGCGCGATGCGCCAGTCCAGCGTCGAACTGTCCTGCTTGCCCTTCCCCAGCCATGCGTACGTGTCGCGGAAGGCATCGAGGCTCCCGGCGCCGCGTTCGGAGCACCACAGGAGCAGCTCGTCGTGCACCATTCACTTCCCTGCCGTGTAGTCGGTCCAGTCTTGTGCACAAGCCACTGCGGTGGTGGTGATGTTTCCCGAGGTCAGCCTGCGCCAGTCGGCTTGGCTCAGAATCGTCCAGCTCCCTGAAGGCGCGCTGTACGAGCCGGGTTGGACGATCGGGGCTCGCCAGGCCCTGGCGTTCTGGGAACTGGTCACCTGAAGCAGCCATAGAGCTTGGAAAGGCAGAGCAGCGAGCAGCGGTTCGATGTCGATCGCGTGAGGCACGTGGTCCATGGTGGCGATCCAGGCTGGCGCTTCGGGAGCGAGCTGGGCAGCGAGGCGATTCCTGCCCAGGGCGTAGATCGAGCCGCCGAGGCGCAGGAGGCTCGTCGAAGGGAGCGGGTCGCGTTGATAGCTTCCGAAGAACGAGCCGGACAAATGGCCGGGCGGCAGCCAGGGGGCGGGCGCCGACGGACTTGCCGCGTTCGGGATCCTGCTGGGGATGGTAGCCAGCTTGTCGCTCCTCGGAGGGAGCGCTAGTAGTGGCAGGGCAACCCTCTCTCGGTAGCGCTCGACCAGGGTGAAGGTGAGCTTGCGATTCTCGACCTCGATCTCGTGCTCGCCGACGGAGTGCACTCGATCCGCTAGCCGGATCGTGATCGCGTCCGTCGACACTGGGGAAACCGGCGGCAAGGGCACCCCGTCGATTGTGACGGTGCGCGGATGGTCATCGGAAGTCGCTGGCAGAACAAGGTCGGGTGCGTACCCCAGGAGGTAGGTCTGTTTGCCACCATCGATGCGGAGGCCGCCGGACAGACGGGCCAACTGCTGGTGCAGTGGGGCCAGCGGGCCGACGATGCCTCGGACCGTCGTGGTTCGGGTCGGTGTGTAGTCCCTGAACAACGTCCAGCCGTCCGGCACTTGAACTCTGCGGGGCTGGCGTACGGCGTCTGACCCACAGGCAAGCATCACCGCCTCGGCCTGCGCTGCGAAGGCTGTTCTCACCAATACCCGATGCGGCACGCCGATTTCCGCTGTATTGACGGACGTCCACTTCCCGACCAGGTCGTTGGCCTGGAGGACGTAGAGGTCGCGAGCGGGGAGCGTAAGTGTGGCGGTGTCGGCGGCCAGTTCGAGCGCCGATCCCGGAGTGAGCTTCTGGTCCGGAGGCGTGAGAGGTAACCATTCCGCGCCCGAGGGGACCCTGACGATGTCGCCGTTCAGACTGAGCGATTCGAGACGGAGGTGGGAGGGGATGCGGGCTGCGATGCCGTAGGGGAAACCGCCGGCATCGGTCGTGAGAGACAAGGGCACATACGGCAGGCCAGCGGAGTTTCTCGGGAGCCCGTCGTAGTGGGCGAGTTCCTGCTGTAGGACGCTCGCCAGGATCGGTCGCAACTCCGGCGATGCCAGAGCGCGCTGGATTCGCGGGCTGGGCCGATTGAGCCGTACCCACTCCTGGAACCGGGCGAGGAGTTCCGCTTCGGGGACCGAATCTCCCGGCTGCGCCCCGATCGCTGACAGGAACAGCCCGACTTGCACGCGGTCCGATCCGACCAGAACGGCTTGGGACAGGGACCAGCCGATGTTGACCTGGGTCGCATGGGGAATAGCGGAGGGCAGGCCACGGCGGCCCTGTTCATGCTCGGTCAGCCACCACTTCAGGTGACCCCACAGGGTGGGCACGATCACGTCGTAGCCGTCCGGTATGCCGGAGCCTTCGTGCAGGCCGAGCAGCTCGCGGAGCGGGCCGTAGTAGGAAAACTTGCCGACTGCAGGGTTGTCGGAGCGGTGCATCCTGGAGGCCGCGAGCACTGTCGCTGCGAGGAGTGCGATGAAGGGCGGGTCGCCCGCGGCCCCGTGTCGGCGCCAGCGGCGAGCACGGGAGGCGATGCCTTCGAAGGGGTCGCGCCCGAAGACCCGGCTTCTGATGGCAGTTTGGAAGTTCTCGGCTGCGGTCGTGACCGTTGTGGCAGTCTGGGTGTGACTGGTCAGCAGTTCGGTGAGCAGGGCATCGTCTACCGACAAGTACACAGGGGCTGCTGCTTCACGGAGAGGGAAGAAGTGTTCCGTGAGAACTTTGTTCCAGCTGTCATAGTCCATGGGCAACCCCCTCATCTGCGTAGGGAGACGTTAGCCCATCGGTAGGACATTGGTCGCTTTTCGAACATCTGTCGGATACTCTTGGGGCCTGTGCCTGCTTAACTGCCCGACTGCCTTGACAACCGCGGGTTTCTCCGGTGAGCTCCCTCTGTCAAGACATTGAGCAGATCTACTTCGGGGAGTGCCTCCGTTGACCGCCGCACGATCGTCAGCGCGAACCCGGCCCATGGGGAAGGTGCTCTCTCTCTTCACAGGAGCGGGTGGCCTTGACGTGGGTCTGGAGAGGGCTGGGCTGGCTACCGTCGCTTGCATGGAAGTTGCCGCTGACGCCAGGGCCGTGCTCGCAGCCAATCGGCCGGGATGGGTCATGCCTGGCAACGGCGATGTCAACACTGCTGCCCAGTACCTGACTCCCCGAGCGCTAGGGATGAAGCGAGGGCAACTCGACCTCATTGCGGGGGGGCCGCCTTGTCAGCCGTTTTCAAAGGCTGCGCAGTGGGCTTCGACTGCCCGCAGCGGCATGGAGGACGACCGCGCCAAGTCTGTGCATGGGATGCTCGACCTGGTTGAGGGTTTCCTCCCTAGGGCATTACTTGTCGAGAACGTTGAGGGGTTCTTGAGAGGGAACGGGAACGCCTCCGAGGTCATTGACGATGGGCTCGCGGGTATCAACGATCGGCATGGCACCTCCTACAGGATGGTGGCCAAGGTCGTTGACGCAGCTGACTACGGGGTGCCTCAGCATCGACGCCGGGCTATCGGCATTGCGTACCGGGACGGTGCAGAGGTTCACCTGCCAGAGGCGACGCATGCAGGCGACCCGATGCGGGCCTGGGACGTGCTTTGGGATCTTGAAGAGGACGAGAAGCCTGCTGCTACGGGGCAATGGGCAGCGCTACTGCCTTCCATCCCGGAAGGTGGCAACTATCTCCATCTCACCGCCCGTGGCGACGGTGAGGAACTCTTCGGCTGGCGAACTCGGTACTGGTCGTTTCTGCTGAAGCTGGCCAAGGACCGACCGTCCTGGACCTTGCCGGCCTCTCCTGGGCCGAGCACTGGGCCGTTCCACTGGGATAATCGGCCCCTTTCCGTGCGTGAGCAAATGCGCTTGCAGACCTTCCCTGATGAATGGAGCATCGATCAGCCGTTTCGCGCCGGTCGGCGGATGGTGGGTAACGCGACCCCCCCGCTACTTGCAGAGGTGCTGGGGCGAACAATCGTGAGAGACCTTGAACTGGGTGGGGCTTCAGCCAGAGCTCGTCTCTTGTCGGGAGCGCCGTCTTTGCTGCCCGAGCGTCAGCCGAGGGTCCCGCGTGCCGTCGCGCCTGTCCCAATTCCTGAGGCGTACCAACCCCACGTGGGTACCAAGGAGGCTCATCCAGGCGAGGGGGTCGGACCTTCGCCTCGACGGTTGGCGACGAGAGGCTGACCTGATCTGCCCTCTTCTGCGAAATCTGTTGCTGGGCGAGCCTTCGGCCGAAGAGGGAGCGTCTGCGCCGCTGAACCCAGAAGGCGGGCTGTGACGGGTGCGGGTTTTTAGTGGCTTGACCGGATCATCACGGTTAGAACCGGCGAGGCCGGTGACGGCTGGCTCCGCCCGATGTCCTCGTACCCCCACGACCTGTAGAGCGCGTGGACCTTCCCGTCCCCGGCGGCCGGGTTCACCATGAGGGTGACGAACGGCTCGTCGCGGGTGGCGAGGAGGGCGTCGTGGATGCGGCGGGCGGTGCCGGTCTTCCGCCAGGCCGGCCGGACGCCGATCTCCTTCAGGGCCAACGCCGGGCGCTCGGTGTACTTCTCGGCCGGCGTCGGGCTGGTGCGCTGCCAGTAGCGGTCGCCGTGCTCGATGGTGTTGCCGTAGGCGTAGCCGACCGGATGCCCGTCCGCGTACGCGAGGACGGCCGTGAATCCCGGCTCGGTGCCGTGTCGGTCCAGGCGTTCGCCGAACGCGGTGACCGCGTAGTTCGGCAGGTGGAGGAGCGGGGCGCGCACGTCGGCGTACACGTCGAGGAGGTCGCCGCGGGCGGTGTCGAGGGTGGTGAAGGTGCGCAGTTCGATGGGGGGCGCCGTGGTCATGCAGCCATCCTCCAGGCGGCGGTGTGCTCGGTCCAGGTCTGCACGGTGGAGCTGCCCGGCGCGGTGGCGCGCAGTGCGGCGCCGAACTCCTGCAGCATGCGCGTGACCCGGGCGTGCTGGGTGGCGGCTTCGGCGGGGACCTTCATTGCGGTGGCCGTTGCGGCGTCGGGGGCGCCTTGGGAGAGCTGGGCGTGGGCGAGCCGGGTGGTGGTGATGGCGCGGGACCGGATCATGTGGGGTCGGAGGGCGGACAGGCAGCGGTGGGCGTGGTACTCGGCGGTCGAGTAGGCGCCGAGGGCCAAGTGTGCGGAGAGGGCCAGGGAGTCCAGTTCGGCCTGGTCGTAGAAGGCGAGCATCCACACCGGCCGGTAGTCGGCGGGGTCGGCGCGCAGCATGGCGTCCTGCGCCTGCTCGAATGCGCGGCGGGTTCCAGTGCGGTCCTGTGCTGCGCCGTGGATGGCGCCCTGGCGGGCCAGGCCGAGGGAGGCGAACAGGGGGTCACGGCGGGTGAGGTGCAGGTTGCGGGCGACGTCGTTGGCGGCGAACGCGTCCGCCGGTCGGCCCATGTGGCGGTACATGGTGCCGGCGTGGCTCCAGATGCGGAACTTGATGGCCTGGTCGCCGGACATCTCGGCGAGGGCCTGGGCCTCGCGCATGTGCGCCTTGGCGACGTCGTAGCGGCGGCCGTCGATGGCGGCCCACATCGCGGAGGAGCGGAAGGCGGCTGCTGAGGCGTAGAGGTTGCTTCGTACGCGCTGGGTGGCGCTGCCGGCGTTCTGGAGGTTGAGCGCCTCGTCGGCGAGGGCGGCGGCCCGCTGTTCGATGCCGAGTTGTCCGCCGTGGCGGTGGTCGCTGGCGATGATCTCGGCGAAGCGCTTGTTGAGGCGGTTGACGTCGCTCATGCCGATACGTCGCGGCGATGCGGTACCGGGTGCGGCTGCTGCGGCAGCCGCCGCGATGCTGCCGACGAGAGTACGGCGCTTCATGTCGGGGTCCTCCTGCTGCGGTGGGGCCGGGGTGGACGAAGGCCGGCCCCGTGGCACGAACCCTAAAGCGACGGCGGGTAGTCCGGTGACATCCTCAAGGGCCTTGCGGGCGGCTGACTTTGGCCACGAGACCCGGCCCGCTTTCCATGCCCGGACCGATGAGCCGTCGAGTCCACCAGGGTGCCCGGTCAACCGTTCAATAGCCCTGTTCACGGCCTCGGCGAGGCTGTTGGAGCTGTAACCGTGTTCGGCCATCCACGCCTCAAGAACGGTGTTGCGGGTGGTGTCCATGCGGGCACGGTAGCCCGCGCGATCCCCACCCGTCAGGTAAAGGAGAGGTCAAAACGCCCTAGGTCGGTCCGTCGGCTGAGCGCCTGAACGTCCTAACCAACCTGTTGGGAAAGGGAGTTGTCTGGGTGCTGGTCGCCCGCCGCACCCCACCGTGCGGGCGGCTGTTGACGGCCCGGCCCGCTCCTGAGGTTCCCCCGCAGGGGCGGGCTGGGCGCCGAGACGACACGAAGGCTCCACCCCAATGACGAGTCTGAGAACACCAGTTGAGGCCCGCTTCGTTGGCCACCCCACGTACAGCCAGACGTTTCCGTGCGAGCCGGCCACGGCCGAGCTCGGCCGCGAACTCGTCCGGGACATCCTCGGGGTGTGGCACCTCGACGGCCTCGCCGACCGTGCCGCGCTGATCATCACCGAGCTCATCGCGAACGCCTCCAGGCACACTCCGTGTCCCGAGATTCGCCTCAGGGTTGGGCGGCCGAGCGCGACTCGACTGCGTGTCGGGGTCGTGGACCGGGAACCATCACGTCTTCCCATACTCAGCCAGGCGACTGACGACGACGAGTCGGGCCGCGGGCTGCTCCTCGTCGACGCTGTCGCCGACCGCTGGGGCTACGACCTGCACGGCTCCGACAGACGCCCTTGGGGCAAAGAGGTCTGGGCGGAACTCCGTGCCGAGGGCGGCAAGTGAGCATCCCGGCCACGGAACCCTCGCCCCTTCCGGATCTGGCCCGACTCCGGCCCCGCCAGCAGATGGCCATGGACTGCGCCCTCTGCGCCCGGCAACTGGGAGCGAGCGGTCGACGGCTGGGCGAGATACGCCACTGGGGCCTGCTGTTCCAGCTCTGGGCCTGTGCTCCCAACTGTCAGGCCGCCAGATCGACTATCCCGACCAGCTGAGAAAGGGGACGTCCTTCCATGGAGTGGCCGTGGATCACCGGTGACTGCTGGCTCGGCTGCGGGCGTACCGGCGTCCTGGTGATCTGGCTCGGCCCGGTGCAGTGGGACGGGCAGCACGCCCCCTTCTATGCGTGCGAGCCGTGCCTCGATCGCCTCAAGGCCCAGGCGCTCGCCTACTTCATGGAGCGGCGACCGGCATCCGCTTGATCAGAATCCCGGCACACGACTTCCCGGCGTGAGGCGGGCACCCCGCGAGGACTTCCTACGCGGAGCACGTCCCCTCCTGCCGGGCAGCCAGGAGCCGTCCGGTGAGCAGCCGTCTGGCAACGCTCCCGACGGCACCTGGTGGGCACTCCAGCCCAGTAACACCACAACGATTACAAGGAGTTGAAGCATGACGCGCAGC
The DNA here is from genome assembly GCF_000719775.1 of Streptomyces sp. NRRL F-5135. Lineage (GTDB taxonomy): Bacteria > Actinomycetota > Actinomycetes > Streptomycetales > Streptomycetaceae > Streptomyces > Streptomyces hebeiensis. The sequence goes on from NZ_JOHR01000012.1 coordinate 267,076, forward strand.
ACCGTAGTTCCCAGCCGCACCGAAGTACGCCCGCACATCCCTGGGGCATCGGACGGCTTCGACCTGGACGTCTCCCTTGTCGAGATCGCCGACCCGGCGGGCCTGGTCAACCTGACCGACGACAACTGCGGGTCCACCTGCGGCGCCTGCACCACCAACGTCGCCTGACCGGACCCCAGATCACCCCTGTCTGGTGCCGCCGCGTCTCCGCGGCGGCACCAGCCGCCCGTCCCCTCGCCTTACGGAGGTACTCGGTGGTTACTCCGCCCGCAGCGTTCCGCACCGGTTCCACTGCTCTCGTGCGTGCCGTGGCCCGGCCCTCGCTGCCGTTTCCTCCGTGCCCCGACCTCGATGACCGCTCGCCCGGTGGTTCGTCTGCCCGCGTGGCGTGGCTGCGCGCGGTCTGGGCGAACAAGGACGTCGCCGAGGCACTCCAGCACTCCAGCCCGGTCCTGGCCGCGCAGGTAGGGGCCCTGTGCACGGCTGAGCATCCCACCCTCCGGGATGTGCAGCGCGCGGCGCTGTCTGTGGCCCGCTACCTGCTGCGAGCCCAGCACCGGGCGACACCCTTCGGCCTGTTCGCCGGCGTGGCCACCGCGGAGTTCGGCCCGCAGGCACGGTCCGACTGGGGCGAAGAGCACATGGCCGTCGGCCGCGCGGGCGCACAGTGGGTGGCTGCCGTGGTCGAGCGGTTGGAGTCGTGTCCGGACCTCCTCGAACGGCTGCCCGTCGCCATCAACAACACCGTGACGTACCGGGGAGACCGGCTCGTCGTGCCGTTCCAGCCCGACGTCCAGGACGACCGGACTCGCGCGGTTGAGGCGTCTCTGGCCCTGACCGGACCGGTGCGCGCGGTCCTTGCCGCGACCCGACTGCCGATCCGGTGCAGCACCCTCGTGGACAAGCTCCAGGCGGAGTTCCCCAACGCCGGTCCCGAGAAGGTGCGTCGACTGCTGGCGGAGTTGATCCGGCAGCGGGTGCTGATCACGTGCCTGCACGCTCCGAGCACCGAGACCGACGTCCTCGGGTATCTGGTGGGCCAGCTCGACGTCGTCGACGCCGGAAGCCTCGCCCCGGTCGCGGAGACCGTGCGTGAACTCCACGCGGTCCGGGCGGGCCTGAAGGAATGTGCCACGCACGGGGGCCGGGACAGCGTCGCGGCGCGGATGCGAGACCTCGTGCCTGGCCTGCGCCGCCACCCCGTCGCGCTCGACCTCCGCCTGGACGCACAGATCGTTCTGCCGGAAGCGGTCGCCCGAGAGATCGAGCGCGCCGCTCTCATCCTGACCCGCTTGAGCAGCCGTCCGTACGGGACCGCCGCCTGGAACAAGTACCACCAGCGGTTCTACGAGCGGTACGGCATCGGCACGATGGTGCCGGTCACGGAGGTCGTGGCGGACAGCGGCACCGGCTATCCCGACGGCTACCCAGGCGCTCCGGCTGGTGCCCGCAGGCCCCGCGTCTCCGCTCGGGATGACGCCCTCGTACGGCTGGCTCAGGCCGCCGCGCTCGATGGTCGTGACGAAGTGATCCTCACGGACGAACAGATTGAGGCCCTAGACGTGGGTCCCGACGAGCTCCGGCTGCCGCCGCACCTGGAGATCGGGGTGCGGGTGCATGCGGCCAGCCTGGAGGAGTTGCAGCGCGGGCGGTTCCGGCTGGAGGTCGTGAACGTGTCCCGTGGCGCCGGCGTCTCCACGGGCCGATTCCTCAGCTTGCTGGCCCCCGCCGACCGAGAGGCCCTGGTCGCAGAGCTTGCCGATCTTCCGGCCGCAGACGGCAACACCATGCCCACGCAGCTCTCTTTCCCGCCCCTGCACCCCGAGAGCGCCCACGTCACTCGCTCCCCACAGGTTCTACCCACCGTGATCAGCCTTCAGGAGCACCGCGCCCCGCAGGGCACCGTCCTCACCCCGGAGGACTTGGCTGTGGGGTGCGACAGCCGCCGCATGTACCTCGCCGTCCCCGAGAGAGGCCACCGAGTGGAAGCCGTCGGGATGCACGCGCTGAACCTGCGCACCCACACCCCGCCACTGGTGCGGTTCCTCACCGAACTGTCCCGCGCCCAGTGCGCGCAGGTCACCGTCTTCGACTGGGGCGCCGCAGCGGCGATGCCGTTCCTGCCACGTCTGCGTTACGGCCGGACCGTGCTGGCCCCGGCGCGCTGGCGGCTGGAAGCGTCCGAACTGCCCGGCCATGCCCACCCTCGGGCCGAGTGGGACGCCGCGCTCAGCGACTGGCGTACCCGGCGGAGGCTGCCGCGCCGCGTCCATCTCGTCGAGGACGACCGGCGCCTTTTCCTCGACCTCGACGAGGCCGGCAACCGTGCGCTCCTGCGCCGGCACCTCGACCATTCGCGCCTCGCCGTGCTCGTCGAGGCCCCGGCACCGGAGGCGTACGGCTGGTGCAGTGGGCGAGCCCACGAGGTCGTGGTGCCCCTCAAAGCAACCAGGCCGTCGGCATGGCCGCCACTGCCAGCCCCCAGCCGCGCCCGTGCCCTGTCTGCGGCCCAGATGCAGACGCCTGCCGCTTCCTCGGTACTTCTGGCCGCCCTGTACGGCGACCCCCGCCGCCAAGACGTCTTGCTCTCCCGGCACTTGCCCGGCCTTGTCGAACAACTCGGCAACCCGCCGTGGTGGTTCATCCGCTTCCGCGACCCAGACCAGCACCTCCGCGTACGCATCGCCCTCCCCGACCCGGAAGCCTTCGCCGACACGGCCCGAACGGTGGGCACTTGGGCCGACGAACTACGAAGCATCGGCCTACTGGCCGACCTGCGCTATCCCACCTCCTACCGCGAGATGGGCCGCTGGGGCTCCGGCACCGCATGGGCGGCGGCCGAGGAGGTGTTCCGGGCGGACTCGCGCGCCGTCCTGGCCCAACTTGCGCAGCCACAACGTCCGGGCCAGCGCACGCTGGTGGCGGCCCACACGGTCGCCACCACCCGCGCCTTCCTCGGCACCACCGAGGCTGGGATGCAATGGCTGATCGACCATGTCTCGCCGACCGCACCCGTGCCCGTTCCACGCCCGCAGTTCACCGAGGCTGTACGGCTCGCCGACCCGAGCCACGACTGGTCGGCCCTGCGCAGCGTTCCGGGCGGAGACGCCATCGTGTCCGGATGGACTGACCGGGATACGGCGCTCGCCGCGTACCGGCCGCACCTGCCCGGCCCGGACACCCAGGGCATCGCCCTCGACGACGTCCTGACCTCCCTGCTGCACGTCCACTTCGTACGCCACGTCGCCGTGAACTTCCCGGAGGAAGAGGTATGCCTCTACCTGGCGCGCGCCGCCGCCCTGGCCTGGACCGCCCGCACCAGGGGGAGGGCCTCGTGACCGCCCACCCCACGCTCGGCCTGGTCGACGCCATCGCCACCCAGCTCGCCGACCCCGACACCGTGCCCCTCGGCTCCAGGACGCTGTCCTCGGACCGGCAGCACCTTGCCTACGGCCCGCCCGGCATCGCGCTCCTGCACATCGAGCTCGCCGCGAACGGCCTCGCACCGTGGCACCGCGCCCACGACTGGCTCGCCGCCGCCTCCCGTCAGCCGCTCACCAGCGGCCCGGACAGCCATCCGTTCTACGGAGTACCCGCCTTCGCCCACGCCCTGACCTGTGCGGCCGACCACCTTCCCGACTCCTACCAACGCGCCCTCGACGCCATGGACGGACAGATCGCCGTCGACGTCGGACGCCGTCTCGACGCCGCACACCGCCGCATCGACGCCGGACGCCTGCCGCAGCTCGCCGAGTTCGACACCATCCGGGGGCCTAACCGGATACGGCGCCTACCTACTGCGCCGAAGCCCCGGCAGCCCCACGCTGCACGCCGTCCTCGACTACTGCGTGCGCCTCACCGAACCGATCACCCACCACGGCGAGACTCTGCCGGGCTGGTGGGCGGAGACCGGGCCCTCGGGCAGCCTGGACGACCGATTCCCCGGCGGGCACGCCAACACCGGTATGGCCCACGGCATCGGCGGCGTGCTCGCGCTCCTAGCCCTCGCCGCCCGGAACGGCACCGTCACCGATGGGCACCACGCGGCACTGCGCACCATCCTTGCCTGGCTGGACCGCTGGAAGGAGAAGGCCGACGGCGGACCGGTCTGGCCGTACTGGGTCACTCAGCGAGAGCTGCGCAGGGGGAGTCTCGGCCCGTCAGCCCCCAGGCGGCCATCCTGGTGCTACGGCACCGCCGGCCTCGCCCGCGCCCAGCAACTTGCCGCGCTCGCCCTCGGCGACACCCGCCGTCAGATCGACGCGGAGAACGCACTCGTGGCCGCCCTCACCGACCCCGAACAGCTGAAGGCCACGACGGACAACGGCCTCTGCCACGGATTCGCCGGCCTCGCCCACGCTGCCGCGCGTACGGCCGACGACGCCCACCCCTCGACCGCGGGGAAGCTCCGAGCCACGATCCCGGCCCTCCTGGCTGCGGTCATCCCACCGGGCACCGACCTCGAACTCATGGCCACGGCGCTCATCCAGGACGAGGAAAGCGGCCACGGCCTCCTCGACGGCGCCGCCGGCATAGCCCTGGCCCTCCTCGCGCCCAGCACCGCCGCACCACCCCGGTCCGCCTGGGACGCATGCCTCATCATCGCTTGATCCACCGACCGAAGGAGCTCAATGCCTCCCAACCGCTGGCAGCAGCACAACATCACCTTCGTCGACCGCGAGATTGCCCAGCGCACCATCGCCGAACGCCTCGGCCCCACCCTGATCGAGGCCGAGGCCGACGGGCAGCTCACCGACTGGTGGTTCATGAACAAGCAGCCCTGGCCTCTGCGTTACCTCGCCGACAAGCCCTCACCAGCCATTGAGTCGCTCCTGAGCGATCTCATCGGCGACGGCGTGGCCGTGTCGTGCCTGCCCTACGTCTACGAGCCCGAGACCGACACGTTCGGTGGCCCGGAGGCCATGGACACAGCTCACGAACTGTTCCACAGCGACTCCCGCCACCTGCTCACCTACCAGCCGAGCCCGAGGCAACTGGGACGCCGGGAGACCGCCGTCCTGCTGACGAGCGTCATGATGCGCGGTGCTGGACTCGACTGGTTCGAACAGGGCGACGTATGGGCGAAGGTCGCGGCCCTGCGACCGGCCATCGCTCCACAACCGCCCGAACACGCCGCAGAAATGGCTTCGGCCATGCGCAAGCTCATGACCGCCGATGCCCACAGCCTCTGCCGCCCGGGTGGCCCACTCCACGCTCACGAGGGATGGGTGACCGCCTTCGAACGGGTCGGTGCCACGCTCGCAGACCTCGCAGGCCGCGGCGCCCTCATCCGCGGCCTGCGAGCCGTCATCGCCCACCACGTGATCTTCCACGCCAACCGCGCCGGTCTCCTCCAGGACGACCAGAGCGCCCTGTCCCACATCGCACGAGAGGTAGTCATGGGAACGAGTGGCCACACCGAGTCGCCCACCGAGGCAACAGCCGACATCGATAGCGTCAGCGCGGTGAACACCGACACGATCACCACCCCCACGGCGGACGCCGAGCGCCTCCGCAACGCCCTGGTCGACCAGCTTTGCGCGGACGGGCACGCCCGCACGCCCGCCGTCGAGACCGCGTTGCGGACCGTGCCCCGCCATGTGTTCGTGCCCGATGCGTCGCTCGAAGACGCCTACGCCAACGCACCGGTGCACATCAAGTACGACACCGACGGCACCTCGATCTCCTGCGCCTCCCAGCCGGGCGTCGTCGCCCTCATGCTGGACCAGCTCGATGTCCAGCCCGGCGAGCGCATCCTCGAACTCGGCGCCGGCACCGGCTACAACGCCGGACTGCTCGCCCACCTGGTCGGCGAGAGCGGACACGTGACCACCCTCGACGTCGACGACGACATCGTAGAAGGCGCCCGCACGCACCTCGCCGCCGCCGGGATTACCAACGCCGAGGCAGTGACCCGTGATGGAGCCCTCGGCTACGCCGAGGGAGCGCCGTACGACCGGATCATCGCCACCGTCGGCGCCCACGGCGTACCGCACGCCTGGCTGCAGCAACTCGCCCCCGGCGGTCGGCTCCTCGTACCCCAGCGCCTTAAGGGCACCGTCTCCCGCTCCATCGCCTACGAGCAGCGCGATGGCCGATGGGTGTCCCTCGGCAGCGAGATGAACACCTTCATGCCGCTTCGGCGGGGCATCGCCGACGACGACCGCCGCGTCATCCCGCTCAGTGGGGACGGCACTGTCCGGCTTCAGGCCCCCACTGGGCAGCACATCGACACCGACGCCCTTGCTGGTGTGCTGGAGCAGCCCCGCACCGAGGAATGGACTGGCATGACGGTCCAGGCCATGGAGTCGCCGGAGTGGATGGAACTGTTCGTGGCCTGCTCCCTTCCCTCCGGCCTGATCCGGATGCTGTTCCCTCAGAGTGCCAAGGGCACTCTGCTCACCGAGGATCCCTACCCTTCGTCGACCGCCGTCGTCGACAAGGGCACCGTCACCTACCTGGCGCGGCGGCTGTCGGAGAAGAGGACCCGCGAGGGCGGAAAACTCTGGGAGTTCGGCGTCATCGGCCACGGTCCCGGCAGCGACGAACTGGCCGCGAAGGTCGCCGACGCCATCCGCACCTGGGACCGCGAATACCGCAGCCGCGAAGCCACGTTCGAAATCCAGCCCCTCGACGCCCCCAGCATCGAGCGGTGCCCCGGCCTCTTCGCTCTCGACACCCCGCTGAACCGCATCGTCGTCGACTGGCAGTGACGCCCCACGTGTAGCGGACGGTGCCCGCCGACGTACGGCTGGCGGGCACCGTCGCCTCACCAGTTCTCACTTATGCCTGGGGGACCCATGGACCCGCACGGACCCACAGCCCAACGCTTCCCGCTCGTTGCCCGATTCCGGCCCGCCTGCCTGCCCCTGCCCGAGCGCGTACGCGCTCTCGTCGACCTGGCCGACACCGCGGTGAACAAGACCGACCAAGGGCTCGCATCAGCTGTCTACAACCAGGCCGCGCTCATAGCCTCCGATCTCGACCTTCCCGACCTCGCACGCCAGATGTGCCACCAGCACGCCGCCGCCTACCTCCACGCCTGCCCCCTGCCCGGCATGAGCGCAATCCGAGGGCTGGAACCCGTCGTCAACCTCGCCCGCCTCCAGATCCGCGCGGGCCGCGCTGATGAAGGCCGCCAGCGACTGCTCAACCTGTACGGGGCCGTCGAGGCGGGCGCGGTTGCCCGGTTCGAGGGCATCGCGGTACCGGCGTACCTCACTGCGACCGACGAGGACCGCCACGAGGTCCGTGCGTGGCTGTGGCGCGTGCTCCTCGCCGACGGCACACGCACGCTCACGACCGAGGGAGGCTGGGGCGAGGCCCTGACGCACATCGAAGCTCACCGAGGCGTAGGCAAGCGGATGCTCGACGGGCGCCAGGTCGCCGTACTCGCCGCTCTCGTTGAGGGCGACACGGCACGGGCCGCTGTCCTCCTCGCCGACACGATGCCTGGCGATCCGTGGGAGCAAGCCGTTACGGCATGCCTGACCGTCCTGTGCCGCCGCGACGCCGGGCAGACGGTCGACGGCCACCTGGCGGACTTGGCGGCCGCCTATCTTGAGCGCCGGTCTGAACCTGGGATGACTGTCTTCGATGCCCGGCTCGGCCTTACCGTCCTCGACGCGATCTGTTCCGCTGATTCGCCCGCCGCGCACCGCATCGTCGAGGACCTCCACCGCAGGACGACGGAGGCCGAAGACGGCTACGCGGCCCGCGAGAACCTGGCTCACCCTCTGTTCACCGCGATCGCCACGGACCGGCAAGTACAGGACTGCCGTGCACTGGTGCGTTCCTGCGCCCTCGAGGCAGGGACCATGCCGGACGAGTTGAAGGGCGAGCTGACGGCGGCACTCCGCGCCAGCGACAGCGTGATCCGGGTAAGCCTTGCGTGCCCCTCAGATCTCGGGCGTGCAGCCCCTATGGAGAGAGCCTGATGGACGCAACGAACCTGGGAGCTCGTCGAAGGGCTGGAGCTGCGTGCCCCCAGGTTGTCCACAAGGGCGTGATCAGCGCCGTCGTGTGCGCTGCGGTTGCGGGGCTGGGACGGCGGCTGCCGGGTGGGCCGGGGCGGTGGGGCGCTGTGTGGTGCTCCGGGCCTGTGCTGCGTGGGCCTGTGCTGCGCGGGCTTGTGCGCTGGGTGCCGGCCTTGCGCTGAGGCGTTGGATGCGCCAGGTCAGGACTCGTGCGGGGCGGCGGGCGTCGTCCAGGGCGCGCTGGTCGGCGATCTGCTGGAGGAGCTGTTCCGGGTCGTGTCCGGCTGCTTCTGCCTCGGCGAGGGCGGTGGTGAGGGCTGCGAAAGCGGGGTCTTGAATGACCTGTTCCGCGTGCTCGGGTACGACCTGGCGTAGGCGGCGGATCTGCAGCTCCACGGCCTGCTGGGGCGGCTGGCGCTGTGCGAGAGCGGCCAGGGGTGCGGCGGCTGCTTGGTCGTAGGCGGCCTGGAGGTGGAGCAGTGTCTGCTGGGCGGCGGCGACTTGCTGGTCGTGGTAGCGCAGCTCGTGCCAGCGGGCGGCGGCGATCACGACGAGGATCGCGGCGTCCAGGAACATCGACAGGATGGCACCGTCCTTGGGGGCGGGCTCGCGGACCATCGCCCGTACGGCGCCGCGCAGTGCGCGGGCATGGTGGTGTTCGGCCTGGATACGGGAGCGAGTGGCACGCTCGAACGCGGTCGCCGCCTCGCGAAGTTGGGGCCGCAGTGCCTGGGGTGCGAGAAGTGGGAGGGCGTCGAGGGCTTCGCCGAAGGCGGAGAGGTGGGCTTGGGAGGCTTCGTCGTCGGCCTGGTCAAGGTGGTCGGGGATGCGTTCGGCTGCGGCGGCGGCCTGGTGCCAGGGGTTGGGCCTGCGTCGGCCCGGCAGCCCGACGGGCTGCGGATCGCTGTTTTCCAGGCGCTTTCGGATCTTGGGGAAGGACAGGTCGGGGGCGAGTTCGGAGCCGGAGAACCACACGGGCTCCTTGCCGGCGGTGGTGGTGTCTTCGGCAGCGACCTTGTAGCCGCGCACATCACCGGAGGGGAAGTACACGACTTCCACAAGCACACCGTCGAGGTGGCTGAGCAGGTGGATGAACTCCTCCATGCTGGAGGCGGCTGCCACGGCGGTGCGCACGGTGGCGCGCAGCCGTTCGCGAGCGGGCTTGCCCTGGCCTGTGCGGCGGGCCTTCTCCTGCTCGGCACGGGTGGGCCGCTTGGCGGCGGTGCGGTCCCCGCGGACCACTTGGAGCAGGCCGTATTCCTTCTCGATGGCGGCTAGTTCACGGTCGGCGGTGTGGTAGTCGTTCCAGTGCCGCGCGGTGCGCAGATCCGCCCGGACCTTGGTGGCGGCGATGTGGATGTGGTCGGGGGCATGGCGGACGGCGACCCAGCGGCATCCGTCCGGATCGTCTTCCGGTGCTATGCCGGTGGCCGCCACGACGCGGCGGGCGATGTCGGCCCACTCCTCGTCGCTGAGGATGCGGTCTTCGGGGGCGGCACGGAGCGAGCAGTGCCACACGTGCTGCTCGGGCGCGAGGCCCAGCCGCCGGGCCTGCTTGACGTGCAGGTCGAGGTCGGCGACGAGGAGCCTCCTGGTGGCGTCGACGTCGTCACTGCGGCCGGGGTCGGGGGCGAAACCGTCCCAGGAGGCGACCAGGTGCGGGTCGGTGTGGTCCCTGGCCTTCTTCGTGTCGAACAGGTACCGGACCAATCCGGCGGTCTCCTTGCCGCTGCTGATCTTGGCGATCACCGGGGCGCCTTCGTGGCGACGGCCTGGTTCGCGGCGGACGCGATGTGGCGGACCGTGGCGCCGACTGCGGTCAGGGTGCGTTCGGCCTGGGCCAGGACGGCGGTGTCCCCAGGCTGTGAATGACCGCCGGAGTTCAGCTTCTTGGCGATCTGGTTGATGTTGTGGCCGATCTTGGCGACCTCGCCACGGAGGGCGGTCAGCTCGTCTATGTAGTCGTCGAGTTCGGTGCGCTGGCCGGGCAGGGCGAGATCACCGTGGACGTGGGCCATGACGACGGCGCCGATGTAGTGGGCGCCGGCGATGTTCAGCGAGCGAGCCTCACGGAGGATGTCGGCCTTCTCGTTGACGCTGTAGCGCACATCGACGCGTTCTTTGCGTTGCACGGCTTCGCGCTGGCGACGGCGGGCGACACGGTGCAGCGCGGCGGCGTCGGCGGCACGCGGCATCTGGGCGGCGGCGGTGCCTGCGGGCTGTTTCCTCTCGGGCGCCCCCTGGTGCCCGAGTCCCTCCGCCACCCCCGGGGCGGAGGGATCCCCGTTGAGCCGGCCCTTGGACGGTCCAGCGGGATACCTTGCTGGCGTCGTGGCTGGGGTGGTGGTCATCTTCTGGTCGCTGGTGGGGAGTTCGTGGGTCTGCTTGCGCATGGGTATTTCTCCGTGGGGTGTTGGTGGCCGCTCAGTGACTGAGCGCGCTCGTCCCATGCCTGGTCAGGGCAAGGACGGGAGGGGCGGCGATGTCAGGTGGACTCGTAGCGGCTCGGGCACTCGCCCCCGCGCTGGCCTGCGCGGGGACGAGGGGTGCGAGTCATGCGCGAAGGGTGATGGGAGCGGCTGCGTGACTCAGTAGGCGTCAGCGGGGGCCTTGTCGCGTTCGGCCTGCCGCTGAGAGGCGGCCTCGTCGAGCTCGGCCTGCAGGACGTCCTTGATCGTTTCCGCGTCAGCCCTGCTGATGGACAGGCCCTTGCCTCGGATCGTCGCTTCGATGTGGCGGCGCGAGGCGCGGCCTCCACGTCCCAGCGGCGCGGTGCGGGCGATCGCGAGGTACTCGTCGGACACAGCGGGGGGCTTCTGCGCCACCTCGGCAGGCCCCCGCGCCACGTCGCCCTGGCCGTCTGCCACGTCGAGACCGGCTGGCTCCGGCAGACCGGGGTGGTCTTCCGGAAGCGCAGCAGGCTGGGCGCCGACGGTGAGGTTGTGGCCGTGGTTGGCTGGGTGGTGGCGTTCGGTGGGCTCGGCAACGAGCTGGTGGATCTGCCGCATCAGGACACCGAAGGCCAGCAGCGCGGCACTCGGGGGAACCGCGGCGACCACGTAGTCGAGGTGGGAGACAGCGGTGGCGTTCCCTGTACGGCTGACCCCGGCGACGTTGAGCGCGATGGAGCCGACTGATCCGGTGGCCGTGAGGCCGATGGCCCACCAGTCCGGTACCCGGCGCAGGCCCGCGCGGAGCATCAGCAGCTCACCCGCGACGATGAACGCGTCCAGGGTCGCTGGCCACGCCCACTGGCGGATCGGGGAGTTCCCCAGTCCGTGCTGCCCGGCGACCTCGGCGAGGTGCGCGTACGAGAGCCAGAACCCTCCGGCGGTGAGGGCGATGATGACGACTCCCGCCGCGCCGAGTGCATACCGCTCGGCGGCGTGCTTGGTCATCACTTGCCGCCCCTGAGCGTCTCGTAGGACCGGGCGCAGCCGGTTGTGGCGAGGGTGGGGATCGCGGCGCGGTCCGCGCCAAGCGCTTGATGTGCGGTGGTGCGGTCTGTGGTTATGGCGAGGGTGGTCACGCGGGATACTCCTGCGGTGGTGGCGTGGTCCGTCTTTGCCGTCCTGGCCGTTGCAAGCGCAGGTCAGGGCCGGTACGGCAGGGGTGGCGGTGTTCCGTCTTGGCTGCGCCCTCGCGTCTTGGTGGCCCGCAGCCTCGGTGAGGCTGCGGCTCGGTGGCCGTGGACGGATCGGATCCGTCTTGCCGTCCCGGCGGCATGCGCTGTGACCTGCGGTGATACGGCGGGGACGCCCGGGACGGCACAAGACGGATCGAGGCAGCGTCCTGTTGGCGGCAGCGTGGTCTTCATGATCGCGCTGCCGTCTTGCCCCCGGTTTCCGTCCCGACCGCATGCCGTTTGACCTGCGAGATCACGGCAGGGACGGCAGGGACGGCCACCGGGGGACGCGGGGCTCAGCCCGAGGGGGAGGCGGCAGGCTCGGCGTTCACTGAGTGAACGGTCGGGCAGTAGCGGCGCCATGCGTCGAGGAACTTGTTGCGCGTGTAGCCCTTGCGCTGGGTGCCGTCGGCGAGGCGAACGTTGCCGGGCCGGATGTCGAAGTCGCGCAGCAGTGAGCCGAGCTCACGCGGGCTCAGTCCGTTGCGACCCCACTCCGCCCACGGGCCTTCCAGGTCCTGGCGCAGGTGGTGGAGGAGCTCGTCCGTGGAGAGGCTGTCGACCTCGCGCTGGGCGACGAAGACTCGGCGGATGTCGGCCAGGATCCGCGCTGAGCTGGGGTGGTCCTCCTCGGCAGCCGCTTCGGCCGTGACCATCTGCGCGCACGCCGCGCGTGCGAGGCGGGGCCAGGGCCCGGCGGCCAGGTCGGCGACGATCACCAGGGGCTCCCAGGTGTCGGCGGCGCGGTCCTCCACCGGCATCGCCGGTTCCAGGTCGGCGGCCTCATCGAGCAGGGGCCGTGTCCACGCGGCGATGCGGTTGCGCAGGTCGTGGAGGGCCGGGGTGTCGCGGCGGGACCGGAAGGGCTTGACGCTCTCGCCCTCGGCCCGGCGCCGCATGCGGATGACCACCGACCGGTCCATGATCGTGTCGGGCAGGTCACCGATCCCGGCCAGGGCAGCCATGGCGAAGGTGGCGAACCGGTGGGGCGTGTGGTCGTTGCCGACGACGCGGGTGACGTACCGGTTGCGCTGGTGGCCGGCGTTGAGCAGGCCGCGCATCTCCTCGTTCTTCTCCGCCATCTTCGGGGTGCCGAAGATGGTGTCCGCCTCGTCCACCAGCAGGGTGGGCGGTTCGTCGGTGATGGAGCGGAAGATGGCCGCGGGCGTGGTGTTGATGGTGAGCATCGGCTCGTGGACCGTCTCGGTGAGCACGTCCAGGAGCCTTGACTTGCCGCACCGCTTCGCCGGTCCGACCACGGCCAGGCGCGGGGCGTGCTGCCATGCGGGCTGCAGGTGCGTCGCCGCCACCCACAGCGTGACCGCGTCCAGCGCCTGCTGGGAGGGCCGGATCACGAACTGGGCTACCTGGGCACGCAGTTCGTTCAGCAGCTCGGAGCCGTACGTCGGCTCCGGGTCCGGTACCGCCTCCTCGGCGGGCTGATCCACCGGAACCGTATCCGGTGCCCGGCCGTCGGCCGCCGGGGTGGGTTCGGTCGCTTGGCCGGGCTTGCCGGGTCGGCGGGGCATGGCGACCGTCGGCCATACCGCTTTGCCGGGTGCGGAATGCGGCTCGGGTGTCGTAGGTTGCACAGGGCAGCTCCTTATCCGGTGGCGTCGGGCATGCAGGCCCGACTCACGCAGGTCGTTCGTTGGAATGCGGGCAGTGGAGTGTGCTGAGCCTCCGGCGTTGGCCCGCCGGGGGCTTTCTCGCTTCCTTGGCCGGGGCGAGGGAACACGGACAGTACGTCCACCCCCGGCGACAGTCCAGCATTTCTGTGTCAGCTCAGCGCAGAAGCGTCTGCTATGAGCAGGGCTGGTCATGCGGCCAGGCCGAGCAGGTTCAACAGGTCGGCGGTCACCACCCGGTACGCCTTGCCCAGGCGCAGGACCTTGCACGGGTACTGGCCGCGCTTGGCCAGCTCGTAACCCTTGCTCCGACCCAGCCCCAGCGCCCGGTTGCCGGTGTCCAGGTCAACGGCTGCGGGCAGGGCCAGCAGCTCCTCCCGCGTCATGCCCTTGGGCCGCTCGGCGGCCTCGTTGTTGCGCATGCGGTGCTCCGTCCATGAGTGAGCCCTCGGCGAACGCGGCATCACGTCCGGCTCCAGGCGATCACTAACCATCATCGGGAAGCTAATGTGTCTCCATGACACAATGCAGTTTTGATCCTGGAGATGACGAGGACGACGTCCTGGAGTGGGTGGATCAGGTGATGGCCACTGTGGCCGCCGAGGTCCGCAGACGAAGGAAGGAGCTGCGCATGAGCGCCCAGGATTTGGCCGACCGCTGCGAGGAGATCGGCCATCCGATCCCGCGCAACGTGATCGCCAACATGGAATCCGGCCGCCGCGCCCACCTGCCCCTGGTCGACGTCCTCGTCCTCGCCGAAGCCCTGCGGACCTACCCGATCTGCCTGCTCTACCCCGTCGGCTACGTCGACCGAGTCCAGCGCCTGCCCCTTCAGCACTCCGACCCGACGTGGGATGCCATGCGCTGGTTCACCGGCGACAGCGAGGACTTCGGCATGGAAGACGACATGCTCCGCTCCTTCAGAGCCCACGTCCGCCACCAGCGCGCCGCCCTGGCCGCCCTGAAGGGCGAGAAGCACGAGCGCTGGAAGGCCGAGACGGCACCCAACCAGGCCGAACGTGAGGAAGCCGTACTCGCCCAAGCCGACTACGCCGAAAGGGTGTTGGAAGCCAAGTACCGGCTCCGCAGCGCCCGCGCCTTCATCCGCGAAGACGGCGGCACACCACCAGCCCTGCCACCAGAACTCGCCGACGTCGACCCACCCGTCGGCGACGCCACCGAGGAGAATGATCTTTGAAGGGTTCCACCCACCGCCGCTGCTATTGCCGCGACCTCCACACCGGCAAGCCGCTCGGCAAGAAATGCCCCAAGCTGTCCAGCCGCAAGCACGGCTCGTACTCCATACGCCAGGAACTCCCGCCCCGCGAAGACGGCACCCGCCGCTCCTTCAGTCGCGCTGGCTACGACTCCCTCAAGGCCGCCCAGGCGGACCTCGACCACGTGCGCGCGCTCGTCGGCCTCGCCGACGCCGACGACGCCGAGGGCCTGGCCCAGATAGCCGAGTTGCTGGAGAAGGTGGCCGACGAGAAGGCCCCGTTGCCGAACGTCGCGGCGACGCGCAGGCGCCTCAGCCACGGTCTGGACCTGACGAACCGACTCACGGTCGGCGAGTGGCTTGACATATGGCTGGCGGGCAAGAAGGGGTGGCAGAGTGCCATCAGCCGCGACGAGAGCAACATCAGGGTGCACCTCAAACCCAGGATCGGGCACTACCGGCTCGACCGCCTTCGGGTCGCCCACCTGTCCGAGATGTTCGAGGCCATCGCCGAGGCCAACGTCGAGATCGCCGAAGGCAACGCGGCCCGCCGCAAGGCGTTCGAGGATCTCGCCCAGATCCCCTGGAAGGGCCGCGAGCCCCGTGCCCGACGTAAGGCGATGAAGGTAGCCATCGCCGAGATGGAGCCCTATCGCCGCATTGTCGGTCCGGCCACACGCCAGCGCGTCCGCTCCACGCTGCGGGCCGCGCTCAACGCCGCGATCGCCCAGCAGCTCATCACCTTCAACCCGGCCGCCTACGTCGAGTTGGAGGCGGGTAAGCGGCCCAAGGCCCTCGTATGGACCGAGGAACGCATCCTCCACTGGAAGCGCACCGGCGAGAAGCCGTCGTCAGTGATGGTCTGGACGCCGGAGCACACCGGGCTCTTCCTCGAC
This sequence comes from Streptomyces sp. NRRL F-5135, assembly GCF_000719775.1. Classification (GTDB taxonomy): domain Bacteria; phylum Actinomycetota; class Actinomycetes; order Streptomycetales; family Streptomycetaceae; genus Streptomyces; species Streptomyces hebeiensis. The sequence continues at coordinate 282,417 of NZ_JOHR01000012.1, forward strand.
CACGTCGCGGAGGACCGCCTGTACGCGCTGTTCCACCTGATCGCGTTCCGCGGGCTGCGACGGGGCGAGGCATGCGGGCAGAAGTGGACCGACACCAACCTGGACGCCGGTCTCATCACCGTCGCCAAACAACTCGTCGTAGACGGCTGGGAGGTGTACGAGGACGACCCCAAGACCGACGCCGGCGCACGGACCATCGCGCTCGACTCCGACACGGTCCAGGCCCTCAAGCGGCACCGCGCCCAGCAGGACAAGGACCGTAAGGAGTGGGAGAACGCCTGGGTGGAGACGGGGCGCGTCTTCACCAAGGAGAACGGCGAGTTGCTCCACCCCGCCAACGTCACACGGCACTTCATCGAGCTGTACGAGGAGATCGGCCTCCCACCGGTCCGGCTCCACGACCTCCGCCACGGTGCCGCGACCCTCGCCCACGCGGCCGGGGCCGACCTGAAGGACATCCAGGAGATGCTTGGCCACTCCTCGATCACCATCACGGCCGACACGTACACGAGCCTCCTCCCGGAGGCGGACTTGGCGATCGCCGAGGCCGCAGCACGGCTCGTACCTCGTGCCCGCCCCGACTTCAAAGAGGCCGCCCTCGAAGCGGAGCCCGAGCCCGGCAAGTCGAAAAAGCCCAGCCCGGAACTAGTGCCGGATGGCGCTGAGCGACCCGGAGAAAGACCTGGGCAAAGCGGTCCGGCTCACGCACCGCTCACACAAACAGCCCCGAACGAGGAGTCCTAGGCCGAATGAAACCCCTCTCCGGAGCAATGTATTATTACTTCTACCCCTGGCGTCAGTTGAATATACGGATTCCTTCAAGATTGGAGAGGGGGCTGGCCTCGCGCAGTCATCCGTTGACTAGGCGTGTTCCTCGGACTCCTGAGTGCCGGACTCGTCCAGGTCGTCATACCGGTCGGCCCAATTGGCCAGGGTGCGGTCGATACGGTCGAGCCTCTGGCGAAGGGACGAGATCTGGACTGAATCCCATCCGTCCCGCTCCACGAGGCTGGCCCCGCCCGCGTGGATGGGGACCATCGTCATGCTGGCAACGGCCTTTTTGAGGGCCTCGACAGTCGTGGTCACGTCGGCCCAGCACAGACTTGCAGCCTTGAACCCGCTCGCGACTTCTGCCAGTGGCTCGCCGTTGTATGTGTGGCGCACTAGCGAGTCGGTCAGCTCGCGGGCCTCGCCTCCGACTGTGAGCATCAGCTTCCCGGCTTCGTCGACCTCGTACAGCTTCTGGCCAAGTCGGCCTGCTCGGACGATTTCGTATGCCTGGAATACACCCCGACGGCGCGAGAGCATGGCGCGTATCACGACAGGCAGAGTGCGATCGTCCTCGTCACCGGATCCACCAAAAACTTCCCGCTGCAAAGCCATGGGTTCCGCAATCGCCATGTAGTAAGCCGCTTTGACCGCGAGTTCTGTCTGGGCAACGCCTAGACGCCCGCTGTCGCCGAGGCCATGCTCCACCTCTTCTAGGGCTTCATCACGCAGATCCTCAAGCGATCGTGGGTCCTCTGCAGTCCCTTCCAGGGGCGAGTCGGAAGGAAGTGCCTCGATCTCGGGCATTCGGTAGGCGCGTTGCAGCACCGCGCGGCGCGGCCGAACGAACTGGAGCGCATCACTCTTCTCGGTGCGAACCGGGCGAAGAATCAGCTCAACTGCAATATCTACACGATCTTCTCGTTTTGGTCGCTGCTTCGCTGTCAACGAGCGAATCCCGTCGTTGACGCGACGGGCTGTGCCGATTCCCCCGCCCAGAACAGCTCGGACGATCTCTGCAGCCCGGACATCACGGTGTCGGCTGAATCCCTCGCCCAAGGCGTCATGTTCAGTGATCACTCCAGCGAACCACTGTTTCTCTGATACAGAGATACGAGCAGGCCGCGTGGTTGTGGGTTGTGCTAGGGCGTCGAGAACAGCGTCTGCCTTGGCCTCGTTCTCCACGGCAGGGCCATACGGCTTAGGCGGCCGGATATGCGTCAAGCCGATGAAGTTGCGTACAGCCGTATGGAATAGTTGGTTTGCGCGAGCATCAGGACGGAACCCGACGACAACACGCGCGGGGATGGTGAGGGCGCGCGCCTTTGCCTGCTCCTCCTCGCTAAGGTTGTCCCAACCCTGCTTCTGGATTAGCCGGATCCAACGGTTTACTTCCTGGCGGAATTTACGGTCGTCTCCACCCCACTCGTATGCGACTTTCGACGGGGCAAATCCGAGTAGATCGTGCACCGCACTGATGCGGCTAGAGCCGTCGGCGGCAATCAAGAGCGAGGCAGCTGGATGACCATTGTGGTGATTCACAGTCAGTGGCACGACAGTAAGCGGTTGGAGTACCCCCTCCACCGCAATGTCCTCGCTGAGGGGGTTCTCCTTCGTCAAGCGGCCCTTGGCATCCTCCAGCCGCTGCGCGAGTGCGCTCGGATCCTCCACATGGATCTCCAGCTCCGCGCCTTTGCTCGGTGCCGACCTTGGCTCGGGCAATGCTGTCCCGGCTCCACCCAGTGCGTAGGTCCGGCGCCCGTACTCCCGTGGGTTAGCCGGATGCGGCACGACTGATGCGGACCACAACCTGGTCTCGACAATCAACAAAGTGGCACCCTGCACACGCAGTTCGACCGACTCGGTCAGTTTCCGGCGCATTTCATCGGGACGTACTGCAGCGCGTGAGAGAACCCGGACCACTCCATCGGTAAAACCTTGCCCGATCAGCGAGGAGGCGAGGTTGTCGATGGCGGCGCCGCGGGGAAGCGTCCACTGCGTTGGCTGCCAACCTTCGCCCGTGTCGAAGGGATGGCCGACGGACTCATCGGTCACTGCTTGCTCCAGTAATGCGATCCACAAGGAGGAGTGCTTTGCGCGCCTGCTTTCGATCCTCACGACCTGCTGGCGTGTCTACGGGAGTCAGTGAAAGCCGCGCGGCGCGCTCGCTGAGTGCCGCACGAACCTGGTACCACCCTTCAGAAGACAGGGTGACCATATACAACCGCTCGCCATGCAGGTTGACGATGCCGCAGTTCAGTTCTTGCTCTGCGATCCCGGCCCAGTGCGATGCCAGGCGGCCGAGCGTGATCTCGGAGCCCTGATCACTTGGGGATTCGGGTGAGGGAGTGGCGCGGCACTCGTCGGCCGCCCGTTGAAGAACAGCTGCGACGAGGCCAACTTCGCCCTGGTCCAGGGGGATGGAGAAAGTGATGATGTCGGACACGGAACAGCTCTCCGTGAAGGTCGGCCGATGCAGGCACCGGCATGTCGGCGTCGTGCTGCCAAGTCGCGGGTGCGCCCGGCAGAGCGAGAGCGCGGACATGTCGACCGCCGACCTCCACCCGTGTCGGTCCGCGGAACAGTTGCCACCGGGACCTCTGGTGCCGTCCGAGCCACGCACCATCCGGCCCGAGGGGGGAGGTGGACATGAACCTCATACCCGAGGGGACACAGTAAGACGGTTCCGCTGCTCGACCCGGTCTAGCACAAGCCGAGGAAGCTGATCCGTCATAGCGCGGAGTCATCGAACAAGTCGCTCGGCGCCAAGGGTAGCGAGGCGGCTACATTGTGTGCAACGAGTTGATGCTGTAACTAATGTGACTCTCTATCAGTCGGACTGCCGCTGAGAGCATAGGCGACTGCCGGAACCGCCGATGGCGGCGAAGGGCTGGCGTTCGTGACGTGACGCGGTGCCGCCGTCTGGTCGGCGATGCGGCCGAGGGTTCATGCTCGAGTTGAGGGTGGGCAGCCGGTGGCCGGCTCGCAACGGCGCCGCGAGACAGACGAACGTGTTTGGTCAGCAGGGGCTGGTTCTGGGAAGGGGGCTGGCGCTGGCTTCGCCGCGTCGGTAAGGATCACCGCCCTGTCGGGCTCTGCGACATGGTGCCGTGGCGCTGGCGCACCTGGCCGAGGCCGGCCTGGAAGGCATCATGACGGACACCTATACGCGCCTGTTGACGGAGACTGGTCTGGCGATCGCCGAGGCCGCAGCCCGGCTCGTCCCGCGCGCCCGGGCCGCCTCCGAAAACGCCGCTCCCGAAGCGGAGGCCGAGCCCGACGACGCGGAGCATCCCGGCCCCGAGTCCGTGCCGAACGGTGCTGATCCGTTGGGAGAAATTCCGGAGATCAACTCTCCGTCCGCTCACGCACCGCTCACGCAAACGGCCTCGGACGACGAGTCCGAGGCCGAGTAGAACCCCTCCCTGGAGGATAAACCCCAGGTCAGAGCGGTACTGCGTTGTGCCCCCGGCAGGATTCGAACCTGCGACACCCGCTTTAGGAGAGCGGTGCTCTATCCCCTGAGCTACGGAGGCGGGGATCTGTAGGGGCGCGCTTCCCGATTCAACCGGTGACGGATGAACCCGCTCAGCGTGGACCCAACAGCGCTGTGGTGGTACGGCCGGTTGGGGCTGTGCCACCGCCGACAGTGTAGCGGGTGGTGGCCTTGCGATCATCGGGCCTGGGAGGGGTTCTGCGCGGCCAGGTCAGCGGGGGGATCGCGGCCCGGGCCGCCGGGGCTCGGTGTCGCTGGGCCCGGGGCGGCCGATGCTCTGTCCCGTCCTGGCAGTCGTCTGGGAGCGGTGTTCCTGGTCCGGCCGGCGGCGTCAGGTCTGTGGCGGCACAGGCTTTGGGCTTGCTGCTCCCGGTGTCCTGCGGTCCGGGACGGTACCGGTGCGCGAGCCTCGCTTTCGGCGACCGGGCCGACTCGGCGCCGCCTAGTGTCATGTCCGTTTTCCGCCAGCTTCGTGCCGGGAGGCGCCGCATGCTGGAAGGGTGACGAGCGACGACGACAGCAGGTACGAGGCGGTGTGCAGCCGCGACGCACGCTTCGACGGCGAGTTCTTCTTCGCCGTCGCCACGACCGGGATCTACTGCCGCCCCAGTTGCCCGGCCACCACTCCCAAGCGGCGGAACGTGCGTTTCTTCCCCACCGCTGCCGCCGCCCAGGGCGCCGGGTTCCGGGCGTGCCGTCGCTGCCGGCCGGACGCGGTGCCCGGGTCCGCCGGGTGGAACGTGCGGGCGGACGTGGTCGGCCGGGCGATGCGGCTGATCGGTGACGGTGTCGTCGACCGCGAGGGCGTGGCCGGACTTGCCGATCGGCTGGGCTACAGCGCACGGCAGGTGCAGCGGCAGCTGAACGCCGAGGTCGGCGCCGGGCCGATCGCGCTGGCGCGGGCGCAGCGGGCGCACACCGCGCGGATACTGCTGCAGACCACCTCCATGCAGGCCGCGGAGATCGCGTTCGCGGCCGGGTTCGCGAGCGTGCGGCAGTTCAACGACACCGTCCGCGCGATCTACGCGGTCACCCCGAGCGCGCTGCGCGCTGCCAAACCGGGCCGCACCTCCCGGCACGGGGCCGGGGCCTCCCGGCACGGATCGGCGGGCTCGGGCCGGCTCGCCGCACCGGGCTCGGCCGGGGCGGAGTCCGGCGCCGTGGATACGGCGCCCGGTGAAGCGGGCCGGGTGCCCGGAGAAGCAGGCCCGGCCGGCCCGGTGTTCGGGCCCACGGACGCGGCGCCCGGAAGAGCGGGCAGGGCGCCCGGAAAAGCACGCCCGGAGCCCGGCGCGGCCCCGGCCGGAGTGCCGTTGCGGCTGGCCCACCGTGGTCCCTACGCCGTTCGCGAGGTCTTCGACCACCTCGCCGCCCGCGCCGTCACCGGTGTCGAGGAGGTCACCGGCGCACCGGGCGGGCGTACCTACCGGCGCACCCTGCGGCTGCCGCACGGAAGCGGTGTCGCCGAGGTCGCCGAGCGGCTCGGCGCGGGCTGGCTGGAGTGCCGACTCCACCTGACGGACCTGCGCGACCTGACGACCGCCACCCACCGGATACGGCGCCTGTTCGACCTGGACGCCGACCCCTACGCCGTCGCCGAACGCCTCGGTGCCGACCGGGCCCTGGCCCCGTTGGTCGCCCTGCGGCCCGGGCTCCGTGCGCCGGGCGCCGCGGACCCCCACGAACTGGCCGTCCGTGCGGTGCTGGGCCAGCAGGTCTCCGTCGCCGCCGGGCGGAAACTCGGCAGCGCGCTGGTGGCCGCCTACGGCCTGCCCCTGCCCGCGGCCGACGGCGGCCTCACCCACCTCTTCCCCACGCCCGACGACCTGGCCGACGCGTCCCTGGCCGAGCTCGGCATGCCCGACTCCCGCAAAGGCACCCTGCGCGGGGTCGCCGGCGCGCTGGCCGCCGGTACGGTCCTCCTCGACGCGGGCGCCGACCGGGACGAGGCCGAGAAAGCCCTGCTGGCCCTGCCCGGCATCGGCCCCTGGACGGCCGGCTACGTCCGGATGCGCGCGCTGGGCGACCCGGACGTCCTGCTGACGGGCGATGTCGCGGCCCGTGCCGGAATGCGCCTGGCGGGCGCCGAGCCGGTCGACGCCGAAGCCTGGCGGCCGTGGCGTACGTACGCCATGCACCATTTCTGGAACGCCGCGGCAGACCGGCGCCGCGCCCCCGCGGTGTGATGTCCGAAATCCGCCAGCACGCGTGGCCGCCGCGCTCCAGGATCGCAAGGAGAACGACATGACAGGAATGGCCGAAAGAGCCGGAAGAGCAGGAAGAAGGCACGACCCATGACCCTCTGCACGACGACCCCCAGCCCCCTGGGCGACCTGCTGCTGGTGGGCGAGGAATCGGCCACCGCGCGCGGCGGCACCGCGCTCGTCTCGCTGTCCGTACCCGATCAGAAACGCGGTGCCGTCGTCCAGGACGACTGGATCGAGAAGCCGGAGGCCTTCAGCGAGATCGCCTCCCAGCTCCGCGCGTACTTCGAGGGCGGACTCACCCGCTTCGACATCGAGTACGTCACCGGTGGCAGCGACTTCCAGCGGCGCGTGTGGACGGCGCTGGAGGCCATCCCGTACGGGACCACCCTCAGTTACGGCGAGATCGCCGCGCGGATCGGCGCCCCGAGGGCCGCGGTCCGCGCCGTGGGCACCGCGATCGGCGCCAACCCGCTGCTGGTCGTCCGGCCCTGCCACCGTGTGATCGGCGCGAGCGGCGCGCTCACCGGCTACGCGGGCGGTCTCGCGCGCAAGCGGCAGCTGCTGGACCTGGAGAGCGCCCACCGGACCACCAGGCCATCGGAAACGGCGCCCGAAACGCCGTAGCGCCGTAGCGCCGTAACACTGCGGCGCCGCAGCACCATAGCGCCGTGGCTTCGCCAGGAGTGACATCACCACGGATCAGAGGACCCTCGATCATGACCGACACCGACACCGACACCGACGCCGACACCCTCACGGACACCGACGCCGACGCCGACACCATGACCGTCCCGACCGGTCCTGGCGCCGACCGCGTCGCCGGCCACCCCGCCGGCCGCCTCGCCGACCGCGTCGGCCGACAGGACTGGGACGCCCTCGCACGCGAACTCGACGCGTACGGCCACGCCCTGACCGGTCCGCTCCTCACTCCCGACGAGTGCCACGACATCGCCGCGCTGTACGAGAAGACCGAGCACTTCCGTACGACGGTCGACATGGCCCGGCACCGCTTCGGCTCCGGTCAGTACCGTTACTTCACCCACGACCTCCCCGCCGCCGTACGGGAGTTGCGCGAAGCCTTCTACCCGAGGCTGCTGCCCATCGCCCGGGACTGGGCGGCCAGGCTCGGACACCCCGCTCCGTGGCCGGACGCGCTGGGCGAGTGGATCGCGATGTGCCACGAGGCCGGCCAGGCCAGGTCCGCCCAGATCCTGCTGCGGTACGGAGCGGGCGACTGGAACGCCCTGCACCGCGACGTGTTCGGCGAGATGCTCTTCCCGCTCCAGGTCGTCGTCGGCCTCGACGTGCCGGGAGCCGACTTCACCGGCGGCGAGTTCATCATGACCGAACAGCGTCCGCGGGCGCAGTCGAGGGGATCGGCCACCACCCTGCCGCAGGGACACGGGCTGGTCTTCACCACCCGCGACCGGCCCGTGGCGAGCAGGCGCGGCTGGTCGACCGGACCGATGCGACACGGCGTGAGCACCGTGCGCTCCGGGCGGCGGCACACGCTGGGCCTCGTCTTCCACGACGCGGCATGACTCCTCCCGCGACGCCTCCCGCGACTCCTCCCGCGACTCCTCCCGCGACTCCTCCCGCGACGCCTCTCGTGCCGGCTGCCGTCGCCGACGAGGCCATCGCGACGGCGGCCGGCCACCGGCCCCGCGCGGTGTACCCGTACGACACGTACGCTCGTCGAATGCGGAGGAACGACCGGCGTCGAGTGCGGAACGACCTGCCCGCCGGGGTGGCCCGATGAGCGCGCTGATCCCACGGCCGGCCATGGAGATCGCCCCGGGCGCGGTGCACGTACCCGGCTGGCTCGGCCTCGACCAGCAGCGCGAGCTCGTGGCGGCGTGCCGTGCGTGGGCCACCGGCCCGGTCCCCATCCGGCACACGGCGCTGCCGCGCGGCGGCGTCATGTCGGTCAGGACGGTGTGCATCGGCTGGCACTGGCGGCCCTACCGGTACACGCGCATCGCCGACGACGTGAACGGACGGCGGGTCTCCGCGTTCCCCGACTGGATGGTCCGGCTGGGCCGCCGCGCCGTCCTGCGGGCGTACGGCGACGAGGCGGCCGCGGCCGCCTACACACCCGACACCGCGCTGATCAACTTCTACGACGGCCGGGCCAGGCTCGGTATGCACCAGGACAAGGACGAGAAGTCCTCCGACCCGGTGGTCTCCCTGTCCATCGGCGACACATGCGTCTTCCGTGTCGGCAACACCGAGACCCGGACCAAGCCCTACACCGACATCGAACTCGCCTCGGGTGATCTGTTCGTCTTCGGAGGCCCGTCCCGGTACGTCTACCACGGCGTGCCCAAGGTCCACGAAGGCAGCGCCGACCCCGCCACGGGGCTCAGGACCGGGCGGCTGAACATCACCATGCGGGTCACCGGCCTCCAAGGTCGCTACACCGAGTAGGCGCTACACCGATGAGGACGGCGACGGAAGGGGCTGCTCCGTCCAGATGGTCTTGCCGTGCTGTGTGTGCCTGGTACCCCAGCGTTCGGTGAGCTGGGCCACCAGGAGCAGCCCGCGGCCCCCCTCGTCGAAGACCCGGGCCCGGCGCAGGTGCGGGGCCGTGTTGCTGGCGTCGGAGACCTCGCAGATCAGGGCGGTGTCGTGGATGAGGCGGAGTTGGATGGGCGGGACGCCGTAGCGGATGGCGTTGGTGATCAGTTCGCTGACCACGAGTTCCGTGATGAACGAGACCTCGTCCAGCCCCCAGACCGACAGCTGCGCCGCGGTCATCTTCCGCGCCTGGGCCACCACTTCCGCGTCCGCGGGCAGGCCCCAGGTGGCGACCTGGGAGGCGTTCAGGCCGCGGGTCCGGGCCAGCAGCAGCGCGACATCGTCCGAGGGCGGGCCGGAGAGCAGCGCGTTCACCACCTTGTCGCAGGTCAGCTCCAGGGAGGGCGGGGCGGCGGCCAGTACGCGGGACAGCCGGGACAGGCCCATGTCCAGGTCGCGGGCCTCGGTCTGGATGAGGCCGTTGGTGAACAGGGCGATCAGGGTGCCGTCGGCCAGTTCCAGCTCGGCGGATTCGAAGGGCAGCCCGCCGAGGCCCAGCGGCGGCCCGGCCGGTACGTCGGGGAAGTGGACGGTGCCGTCCGGCCGCACGAGGGCGGGGGCCGGATGTCCGGCGCGGGCCATGGTGCAGCGGCGGGAGACCGGGTCGTACACGGCGTAGAGGCAGGTGGCGCCGGTCCCGCCCGCGCCGACCGGCTCGGCCTCGGCGGCGCCTTCGGCACTTCGCGTACCCCGGCTGCCACCCATACTCCTCATACGCCCCATGCCCCCCGCGCCCCCCGTGCCTCTCATGTCCCTCACGTCTCTCATGGCCGTGCCCCGTACGCCGTCCTCGTCCGCGGCGGGGCCCTCCTCCCGTTCGAGGCGCAGGACGAGATCGTCGAGGTGGGTGAGCAGTTCGTCGGGCGGCATGTCCACGTCGGCGAGGGTGCGAACCGCCGTACGCAGCCGCCCCATGGTCGCCGACGCCTGGATGCCGTGCCCCACCACGTCCCCCACCACCAGCGCCACTCTCGCGCCCGAGAGCGGGATGACGTCGAACCAGTCGCCGCCCACCCCCGCGCCCGATCCCGCAGGCAGATAGCGGGAAGCCACCTCCACCGCCGCCTGCCGGGGTGTCCGCCGGGGCAGCATGCTGCGCTGCAGGGCCAGCGCGGTCTCGTGCTCGCGCGCGTAGCGGCGGGCGTTGTCGACGCACAGGGCCGCCCTGGCGGCGAGTTCCTCGGCGAGGAGCAGGTCGTCGGCGTCGAACGGGTCCGGGCTGCGGTGCCGTACGAACTGGGCCAGCCCCAGCAGCACGCCCCGCGCCAGCAGTGGTACGAGGAGGAACGAGTGGATGCCGTGCGCAGCCACCTTCCCCGAGCGGGCCGGATCGCGCGCCAGCCAGGCCCGCGTGTCCGGGCTGTCGACCGGATACAGCGCCGACTTCCCGGTGGCCAGTGTCCGGGCCATGGGGGAGTCCTCGGGGTAGCGCTCGGCCTCACCCGTCGGGATCGCGGCCTCCGGGCAGCCGGGCAGTACCGAGTGCTGCGCGGTCCGGCACAGGACCACCGGCTCGGCGGTCCCCACCGGTCCCAGGGGCTCGACGGGTTCCGAAGGTCCCACCGGTCCATGGGGCCCCACCGGCCACGGAGACTCCGTCGATGCCGGGGGCTCCGTCGGCTCCGGGAATTCATCCGGTCCCGGGTGCTCCAGGTGCTCCATCGGCTTCGGGGGCGGCGGCGACGCGTGCCCAGGTCGCCCCGGTGGCTCCGGCTGTCCTGGCGGTCCCGGCCGGCAACGCGGCCCCGGACGGCCCGGTGTTCCCGGACGGCCCGGTGGTGCCGGACGGCCCGGTGGTGCCGGCGGTGTCGTTCCTCGGACGTTGTTCGGACCGTACGAGACGACAGGTTCCAGCAGGTCCACCGCGACGAAGTCGGCGAACTGCTCGGTCGCCACCTCCGCCAGCTCCTGGGCCGTCCGCGCCACGTCCAAGGTGGTGCCGATACGGACACCGGCCGCGTTCACGACGGTCAGCCGCTGCCGGGCCCGGTACCGCGCCGTGGTGTCGAGCGCGGCCAGCGCCACGCCCCGTACCGTCCCCGCGGGATCCTTCAGCGGGTAGACGATGGACGACCAGGCATGCGCCCGGCCTTCGCCCGGGGCCTCGGTGAACATCTCCGCGGTCATCTGTTCCCCGGTACGGAGCACCTGGCTCATCATCTCCTCGAGCTGCTCGGCGGCGGGGCCCGGGTAGATCTCCGTCGGGCGAAGGCCGTCGAGGCGGCCCACCTGGGAGTTCATGACGCGCCGCCCCTCGGCGCTGCCGCCCGTCAGGCGGCCCTCGTCGTCGTAGATGCCGATGAGGATGGGCATCTGGTCCAGCGCCCACTCCCGGAGCGCAGCGGCCGGGGCGCCGCGCTCGCGCTCCTGGTCTTCGCCCTGAGCCCGGCCCCGGCCTTCGTCCCGGCCCCGGCCCTGGTCCTCCCGGCCCCGGCCCTGGTCCTGGCCTTCCGAGGGTGGTTCCGTACCGTTCGGGGGCGCTGGTCGCTCGTCGCTCATCACTCGTCCCGGCAAGTAGGGGCCCCGGCCTCGCCCGCTCCCGGGCCGGTGCTCTCACCGTTACCACCACCTGGGGCGCCCCGCGATTCGGCGGCGGCCAGGTGGTACGCCCGTCCGGACGCGAGCCGTCAGGACCGCTTCACCTGGATGGCGAAAGTCCCGTCCGCCTCCTCCGAGACGACCGTGATCTCGACGCCGTTGTCGTCGTCCACGAACGTCTCGCCCGGCCGGTACGGCGCGTCCGACAGCTCCGCGTGCACGTTCGGGCGTCGCGTACAGCCCCCGCTGTCGCGTTTGGCGTCCGACACGGTGACCGGTCCGCGCCCGGTGTCGACGTCGGAGTCCACGCGGTAGATCAGAACGCCCGGTTCGCACACGGCCTCGTCGTTGCCCGCACGCGTCCGTACCTCCACCGCGTAACCCGACTCCTCCGACACCGGTACGAAGGCCAGCTTCGGGCCGCCCGCGACCGCCAGCGGCCCCAGGACGTGCTCGCTGACGCCCGGCTCCGCGGCGCAGGCGACCTGCTCGTCGTCGAGCCAGCCGAGCTTCCACTTGTGCCAGCCCAGCAGGTCGTTGTTCGCCCCCCAGTCCTCGGACATGATGTCCCAGTGCCCCACGGCGCCGCCGCCGTCCGACGTATAGAGGTCGGGGAGGCCGAAGACATGGCCGTTCTCGTGCGGCAGCACCCGGTAGCCGGTCCTGCCGTACGATCCCGAGCCGTCGTCCTGGCGGCCGTAGACGAAGGACGTGTTCGCGAGCGGCACGCCGTCGGCCTGCGGGGCGTCCGCGTTGCCGGAGAAGGTGACGGACAGGACGGTGTCCAGCGCCGAGGGGCCGGCGTTCGGCGTGACCAGGACGTTGACCAGGTCGTACGCGCTGAAGTCCACCTTCGGGTCCGCCATGGCGACGATGTCCTCCACCAGCCGCCGGTAACCGGGCTCGTACGGTGCTCCGCGCTCTATCCCGTACTGCTTGAAGGGCAGCGGCATCCGCAGCCAGTCCTTCAGCGGGGCCTCGGGACGGTAGTCGAGCCGGCCGTACGAACTGGTCCTGAACCACTCCGACGTCTGCGGGAAGAACTCCGCGAGCCGGTCGAGCGCCTTGCCCCGGCCCTTGGCGTCCGGGAAGTCGATCATGAGGTTGAGGGCCCGGACCCGGCCGGTGGAGCGGACGTAACCCGGTGGTGTGGGCAGCCCCTCCGACATCTGGACGACCGCGGTGGAGGAGATACGGCACGGGTCGAGCGGGGCGTCGTCGGTGCCCGCCACGGGGCCGGCCGAGGCGCGGGTGGGGGCGGAGAGCGAGGAACTGCCCGTGGTGAGGGCGGCGAGGGTGAGCGCCGCGAGGCCGGCGAGCGCGCCGATACGGCGGGGGCCGCGGCAGTTGCCGGAAGGGGCGGGGGCGCTGTGGTCGGCATGGCCGCCGCGCTGGTCGTGCTGGTCGTGCTGGTCGTGCTGGTCGTGTTCAGTGTGTTCGGCGTGCTTGCCAGGCCTGTCGCGCCCGGCGTTTCTGTCAGGTCTGTCAGGTCCGCCGGGGCTGTCGTGCCTGTCGGCGCGGGTGGCGCCGGGCCGCGTGGGGCTCGCCCGGCCGGAGCCCTGGCCACCGCTTCCGGCTATCTCGCCGGTGCTCTGTATCCGACGCCTGTGCCGCATCCTGTGCTGCATGTGGTCGCCTTCGGGTCCACCGGCAGTCGGCCGTCCGGACTGCCCTCTGTCCGATCAACCTCCCTCGCGCGGCGCGTCGGCGCTCGCTGGGTGCGCCGATCGTGGGTTCTTTCGTCGGCCAGGCATATGTGTCCCGGGTCACAGCGGCCCGCTGAAATAACCGGGGATCGCTTCCCCGTTTACCTGTGCGTCCTGTCGAAACGGGGAACGAATCCCCGATTCGTCAGGCCGGACGACGAACGACACGGAGTGAAAGGCCGGACCGACGTGACCATCACCGCCGCAACCGAAGCGCGCCGGCCCCACCGCCCTCGCGCGGACGCGCTGCGCAACCGGGAACGGATCGTGACGGCCGCCCGGGAGATCTTCGTGGAGTACGGCCCCGACGCTCCGCTGGACGAGATCGCCCGGCGCGCCGGCATCGGTAACGCCACGCTCTACCGGCACTTCACCGACCGGAGTGCCCTGGTGCACGCCGTCGTGCTGTACGTCGTGGGTCGTGTCGGGGACATGGCGGAGCGGAGTGTCACCGAGGAGGGCGACCCGTTCGCCGCGCTGCGCCGTTTCGCGCATGCGGCGATCGACGAACGCATCGGCGCGCTCTGTCCCATGCTCTCCAGCGCGTTCGACCGGACCGACCCCATCCTGGAGGCAGGCCGCACCCGCCTCGAGGGCGCGGTGGAGGGGCTGATGGAGCGGGCGCGGCGGGCCGGACGGCTCCGTACGGACGTCGCCGTGGGGGACCTGATGGTCGCGCTGTCGCAGCTCACCCGTCCGCTGCCCGGCACCTGCTGCCTGGACATGGACAGGTTCGCCCACCGGCACCTCCAGCTCTACCTGGACGGCTTGGAGGCGCCCGCCCGGTCCGAACTGCCCGGCTCCGCCGCGACCTTGGAGGACTTGCGCGGCGCGGTCGGCTGATGCGCGCAGACCCTGCCGACGTCGCCAGCTGAGCGCCCCGATCCCCGCCGGTTCCCGCCCGACCCTCGCCGGTTCCTGCCCGATCCCCGCCGGTTCCCGCCCGACCCTCGCCGGTTCCTACCCGATTCCCTCCGGTTCCTGCCCGATCCCCGCCCGTTTCTGCCCGACCTTCGCCCGGCTCTCGGCTGGCCCCGTCGGCCCGTCATCTCCCCCGTTCTCGCCACCACCGCCCTGCCTGTCCCTTGCCTACCGCCACCGCCTGCCCATCTCCTGCCTACCTTCCATCTCCTGCCTACCTTCCATCGCCTGGTCATCGACTGCTCCCGGCGACTCCATGACTTCGTAAGACAGGCAGCGTCGCCTGCTCTTACGTCCGTACGTCCGTTTTTCATACATACGCATCGCTAGGTGGACACCTCCATGTCTCAATCACCCGGAATCCGATCTTCCGAATCGGGCTCCGCATCCGTCGACGGCCCCGCCCGCCCTGCCGGCTCCGTCGGCCTCTCAGGCCGTACCGGCCTCCCTGACCCCAGTCGCTGGAGGGCCCTGGTCTTCATCGCGCTCGCGCAGCTGATGGTCGTCCTCGACGCGACGATCGTGAACATCGCGCTCCCCTCCGCGCAGCAGGACCTGGGCATATCGGAGGCCAACAAGCAGTGGGTCATCACGGCCTACGCCCTGGCCTTCGGCGGTCTGCTGCTCTTCGGGGGCCGCGTCGCCGACCTGTGGGGACGTAAGCGCGCCTTCGTGGTCGGTCTGCTCGGCTTCGCCGCCGCCTCGGCCATCGGCGGTGCCGCCGGCAACGAGGCGATGCTGCTGGGCGCCCGCGCGCTCCAGGGCGTCTTCGGCGCGCTGCTCGCGCCCGCCGCGCTGTCACTGCTCGCGGTGATGTTCACCGACGCGAAGGAGCGGGCGAAGGCGTTCGGGATCTATGGCGCGATCGCCGGTGGCGGCGGCGCCGTCGGCCTGATCCTGGGCGGTTTCCTGACCGAATACCTGGACTGGCGCTGGACCTTCTTCGTCAACATCCCGTTTGCGATCGTGGCCGCGCTCGGCGCGTACTTCGTGATCCGCGAGCCCTCCGGCGACCGTAATCGTTCCCCGCTGGACGTCCCCGGCGTGGTGCTGTCCACGCTCGGCCTGGTGTCGCTGGTGTACGGCTTCACGCGCGCCGAGTCCGACGGCTGGACCGATGCCGTGACGATCCTCCTCTTCGTCGCGTCCGTGGTCCTGCTGGCCGTGTTCGCGGCCGTCGAGTCGCGGGTCGAACACCCGCTGCTGCCCCTGCGTGTTGTCGCCAACCGCAACCGCGGTGGCGTCTACCTCTCGCTCGGCCTCGCCGTGATCGGAATGTTCGGGCTCTTCCTCTTCCTGACGTACTACCTCCAGATCGTGCGCGGGTACTCGCCGGTCAAGACCGGTTTCGCCTTCCTGCCGATGATCGTCGGCATGATCACGGGCTCGACGCAGATCGGCGCACGGCTGATGACGCGCGTTCCGGCGCGGCTGCTGATGGGGCCGGGCTTCCTGCTCGCCGCCGTCGGCATGCTGCTGCTGACACAGCTGGACATCGACACCTCGTATCTGGGCCTCATCCTGCCCGCGCAGCTGATGCTCGGCCTCGGGATGGGTACGGCGTTCATGCCGGCCATGTCCCTCGCCACGCACGGCATCGAACCGCGTGACGCGGGTGTCGCCTCGGCGATGGTCAACACGTCGCAGCAGGTGGGCGGCGCGATCGGCACGGCGCTGCTGAACACCATCGCGGCCTCCGCGACGACGGCTTACATCACGGCGCACGCGGCGGCCGCCGGTGATGCGAAGCTGCTGGAGCTGCGGGCCATGGTCGACGGCTTCACCAGCGCCATCTGGTGGGCGGTCGGCATCCTGGCCGTCGCCGCGGCGATCGCGCTGACCTTCGTCAACGCCGGCCGCCCGGGAGCCGCGTCCGCGAAGCCGGGCGCCGGTGACCTCCAGGGTGCCGGGGCCGCCGAGGACGAGGCGCGGCTGCCGGTCGTGATGCACTGACCGTACGGCTCATGCCTCGTGCCGCGGGCCTGGCCTGAGGGACGTACGGCCCGGAGCGCTCCCCCTTTCGGGGACCACTCCGGGCCGTACGCGATGCTCGTTGCTCGGCCGGCCACCGGACCATCGGCACCGGGCCACCGGCACCGGACCATCGGCACCGGACCACTGGACCACCGGACCACTGGCACCGGACCACCGGCACCGGACCACCTGCACCGGACCACCTGCACCGACTCAGCGGCGCCACGGCAGGTCCGCGCCCGTGCCCTCCGGCTGGAGCCCCTCCGCCATCACCCGCGTGATCTCCCCGAGCTGCTTCACCTGATCCGGGGTGAGCCGGTCGAAGATGGCCTGCCGTACGGCGGCCACGTGGCCGGGCGCGGAACGCTCCAGCACCTCGTACCCGAGGTCCGTCAGGAACGCGTTCTGTCCCCGCTTGTCGGAGTCGCACTCCTCACGTCGTACCCAGCCGTGCTGCTCCAGCCGGGCGATCGCGTGCGAGAGGCGGGAACGCGTGATCTTGGCGTCTTTCGCCAGCTGTGTCATCCGCATCCGGCGCCGGGGAGCCTGCGAGAGGAGCACGAGCAGCCCGTAGTAGATGTGCGGCATCCCGGCATCACGCTGGAGCTGCCGGTCGAGATGGTCCTCCAACAACCTGGTGGCGTGCAGATACGACCGCCACACGCACTGTTCCTCGTCGCCGAGCCAGCGCGGCTCCCCGCCCGTTCCGGCGTCGCTGCCGGTGGATGCCGTGTTCATGTATCCACTGTACCCATTCTTGAAAGTTAAACTATGTGAGCGTATTCTTGTGTTTCGTGAACGCTTGAGCTTTCAAGCAGTAGGGGCCGGGCGGTGCGGGTCTGGATCCGCCCGCCCGCCCCGCACCAGGTCCACGAACCGGGAGCCGTCATGACCGCCGTCGCAGAACGCATGCCCGCCCTCTACCTCTCCCATGGCGCCCCGCCACTGGCCGACGATCCGGTCTGGCCCGGTGAGCTGGCGGCTTGGTCCGCGACACTGCCGCGCCCCAAGGCGATCCTGATGGTCTCCGCGCACTGGGAAGAAGCGCCGCTCGCGCTGGGGGCCACGGAGCCGGTGCCGCTCACCTACGACTTCTGGGGCTTCCCCGAGCACTACTACCGGGTGCGGTACGACGCCCCTGGCGCGCCGGAACTGGCCGCTTCCGTGCGGAAGTTGTTGCGTGCCCCGGGAACGCCCGTGCAGGACATCCCGGACCGGGGTCTGGACCACGGCGCGTATGTGCCGCTGGTCGAGATGTTCCCCGAGGCGGACGTCCCCGTGCTCCAGATCTCCATGCCGACGCTGGACCCGCGTGAACTTCTGAAGATCGGCCGCAAGCTGGCTCCGCTGCGCGACGAGGGAGTGCTGATCATCGGCAGTGGCTTCTTCACGCACAACCTGGCCGCACTGCGCCACCAGGGCGGGGGAGTGCCCGCTTGGTCGTCGGAGTTCGACGACTGGGGCGCGCGGGCGCTGCTCGCCCAGGACGTCGACGCCCTGCTCGACTTCGAGAACAAGGCCCCCTCCGGCCGGCTGGCGCACCCGCGCACCGAGCACTTCGCCCCGCTGTTCGTGACGCTGGGGGCGTCGGAGGGTGACCTGGGCGAGGGGCGCAGCGTGATCGACGGCTTCTGGATGGGAATGGCGAAGCGGTCGGTGCAGTTCGGCTGAGTCTCCAAGCCGATCGGCCGCGTCTCCCGGGTTGATCGGCTGAGACTCTCAGACCGATCGGCCGCGTCTCCGGGCCGAGGTCGGAGGGGTGTACCCGTCAATCGGGGGCACGGCAACCAAATGGTGGTGGGGGTCGTCTACTGGGGCAGGTCTGCAAGGGTGGTGAAGATGTCCTCGAGCGCGCCGGGGAGCACCTCCATTGCCGCCCTGACCTGCGCATCCGTGTGCTCATGCGGTGTCGGCCCGACCGGTGGGCGGCACAGGATACTGCATGATCAGAAAATCGATGTACGGCATGGGAATTCTGTCCGGATTCCAGTCGTTGTTTCCAACGGATGCAGGGCACCCGGGAGGGTGTCGCGACCTACTCAGTTCAGCAAGGGAGCTCGCATGGCAACCCGTGCCGTCGCCCGTCGTACCGCCCCCGGCGCCTCGGACGCCTCCGGCGGGACGAAAGCGGCAAACAGCGTTCGCGCCGTAGGCGGGGAGATCGCCGACCGCGACCTGGTCGGCATGTACCTCGACGAGATCGCGCGTACGCCTCTGCTCGACGCCGCCAAGGAGGTCGAGCTGTCCCAGACCATCGAGGCCGGTGTGTACGCGCGGCGGATCCTCGACGGGGAGGTGGAGAGCGAGGCGGCGGAGGACGCTTCGCGCGAAGAGCTCGAAGCGCTGGCCAGGGCGGCCGAGCGCGCCAAGGACGTCTTCATCCGCTCGAACCTCCGCCTGGTGGTGGCCGTGGCGCGCCGCTACCCGCGCAGTGGTCTGCCCCTCCTGGACCTGATCCAGGAAGGCAACGCGGGCCTGGTGCGCGCGGTGGAGAAGTTCGACTACGCCAAGGGATTCAAGTTCTCCACCTATGCCACGTGGTGGATCCGCCAGGCCATCACGCGCTCCATAGCGGACCAGTCCCGGACGATCCGGCTGCCCGTCCACCTCGTGGAGGAGCTCGGCAGGATCCGGCGTGTGCAGCGCGAGTTCAACCGTGAGCACGGCCGGGACCCGGAGCCCGCCGAGGTGGCCGCCGAGCTCGGGTCGAACCCGGAGCGGGTGAATGACGTCCTGGACTGGGCCCGCGACCCGGTCAGCCTGAACATGTCGGTGGACGACGACGGCGACACCCAGTTCGGTGATCTTCTGGAGGACACCTCTGCCGTCTCACCCGAGCAGTCCGTCCTCACCCTGCTGCGCAGCGAGGAGCTGGAAGACCTGATCGGCAAGCTCGACCAGCGCACGGCCTCGATCATCCGGATGCGGTACGGCATCGAGGACGGCCGTGAGCGGACGCTCACCGAGGTCGGCAAGGAGCACGGCCTGACGCGGGAGCGCATCAGGCAGATCGAGAAGCACGCGCTGTTGGAGCTGAAGAAGATGGCCCGCGATACGGGTTTTGACGCGGCGGCGTGAGGGGGCCGCGAAGCCGGAAAGGCGGCGTCCCCACGCCGCTGTCCGGCGTGAGCCGGTGAGCCCCGGCACTGAGTCCCCGCACTGAGCCCACGCACTGAGCCCCGGCACTCTTGGGGGGACTCGACAGATCCGTCGAGTCCCCCCAAGAGCGCCGGGGCTTTTCGTGGCCGCCGGCTGTCGCCGGCCACTGGTCGCCGACCGCTTGCTGATGCCCCGGTCAGGATGTTCCGGTTTCGATTCCGGTTTCGGTTCCGGTGCCCCGGGGGCAATTTCGATGCCCGGTCGTGTCCGCCTTGCTGCCCGGATCTGTTTACTTTCCGGAAAACTGGGCGTAGCGTGTCGCCGAAACCACAGGTTCGGGCACGGAACGGACGCAAAGCCACATGTACGCACCGGAGCGTCAGCAGGAGATCCTGCGGCTCGCCCGCGAGAGCGGTCGGGTCGATGTGCTCTCGCTGGCAGAGGAGTTCCAGGTCACCGCCGAGACCGTACGGCGTGACCTCAAGGCCCTGGACCGGGCCGGGCTCGTACGGCGGGTGCACGGCGGCGCCATTCCGGCCGGGCGGCTCGACTTCGAGCCCGATCTCGCCGAGCGCGAGTCGACGGCCGCCGACGAGAAGGACCGCATCGCCCGCGCGGCGCTCGCGGAACTGCCCGCGGACGGGAGCGTGATCCTCGACGCCGGCTCGACCGTCGCGCGGCTGGCGGCCGAGCTGCCGCTGGAGTGCGAGCTGACCGTCGTCACGCACGCGCTGCCCGTCGCCGCCCGCCTCGCGGACCACCCCGGCATCGACCTCCACCTGGTCGGCGGCCGGGTACGGCACCGTACGCGCGCGGCCGTCGACGCCTGGGCCCTGCGGGCATACGGGGAGATCCGCGCGGACATCGCCTTCCTGGGCACCAACGGCTTCTCGCCGGACGCCGGGCTCACCACGCCGGATCTGGCCGAGGCCGCCGTCAAACAGGCCGTCGCCACGGCAGCCCGGCGGGTCGTCCTGCTCGCCGACTCGGCCAAGCACGGGCAGGAGCACTTCGCACGCTTCGGCTCGCTGGCCGACGTGGACCTGCTCATCACCGACAGCGGGCTCAGCCCTTCGGACGTCGCGGCGGTCCAGGCCGCGGGCACCGAAGTGCTGTGTGTTTAGGAGCCTCCCCATGCTGCTTACCGTCACTCCGAACCCCAGTCTGGACCGCACCTACGAGATCCCCGCGATCGAGCGAGGGGAGGTGCTCCGGGCCACCGCCGAGCGCATGGACCCCGGAGGCAAGGGCGTCAACGTCTCCCGGGCCGTCGCCGCGGCCGGTCACCCTACCGTCGCCGTACTCCCGCTGGGCGGCGCTCCCGGCGCGCTCGTCGCCGACCTGCTCGCGGGGCAGGGCATCGAGGTCGCGCGGGTACCGGTCGCCGGAGCGACCCGTTCCAACATCGCCCTCGCCGAGCCCGACGGAACCCTGACGAAGATCAACGCGCCGGGACCCGAGCTGACCGCCGCCGAGTCGGAGTCGCTGCTCTCCACGATCCGCTCCCACGCCGGCTCCGCCGCCTGGATCGCCTGCTGTGGCAGCCTGCCGCGCGGTCTCGGCGCGGACTGGTACGCGGAGCTGGTCGCCCGCGCGCACCGCGCCGGGACCCGGATCGCCCTCGACACCTCGGGGCCTTCCCTGCTGGCCGCTCTCCGCGAGCGGCCCGATGTCGTCAAGCCGAACGCCGAGGAACTCGGCCAGGCGGTCGGCCGCCCCCTGGCGACCGTGGGAGACGCCGTCAAGGCGGCGGAGGAGCTGCGCGGCCAGGGCGCCGGAGCCGTCCTCGCCAGCCTGGGTGCGGACGGGCAACTGCTGGTCTCGGCGGCGGGGACGTACTTCGGCTTCGCCCGGGTCGCCGCCGTACGCAGTAACGTCGGTGCGGGCGACGCGTCGCTGGCCGGCTTCCTGGCGGCGGGCGGGGACGGGGCCGCCGCCCTGGCCGCCGCCGTCGCCCACGGCGCGGCCGCCGTGCAGCTCCCGGGCAGTGTGATGCCGTCCCCGGCGGATCTGGAGCCCTCGGCGGTGACGGTGACCACGGACGTGCCGCTGGACCGTCCGCTCACGGAGCCCGTGCCATGAGCCCGAGCCGCGAGCGCCGCTCCACAAGCCCCACGACCACCACCGTCCCCACAGCCACAGCCACAGCCACAGCCACAGCCATGGCCCCACTGAGCCCTGTGAGCCACATGAACCCCATGGGCTGTACGAGTCCCCCGAGCTTCACAAGACCCCTGAGCGCTACGAGTCCTCTCACCTCCCCGAACCTGACCCGCGCGATATGCGAGCAAAGGAGCCCGCGATGAGCGAAATGATCACCGCGGACCTGGTCGACCTCGACCTGGCCGCCGAGACGAAGGAAGCCGCGGCCCGCTCGCTGGCGGAACGGATGGTGGCGCTCGGCCGCGTCACCGACCTGGACGGCTTCCTCGCCGACGTGGCCGCCCGCGAGGCGCAGATGCCGACCGGACTGGACGGCGGCATCGGGATCCCGCACTGCCGCAGCGCGCATGTCAGCGAACCGACGCTGGCCTTCGGCCGCTCGTCGCGGGGCATCGATTTCGGTGCCCCGGACGGTCCGGCGGACCTGATCTTCCTGATCGCGGCCCCGGCCGGCGCGGACGACGCCCATCTGACGATCCTGTCTTCCTTGGCCCGCCGGCTGATGAACGAGGACTTCACGACGGCCCTGCGCTCGGCGTCGGACCCGACGGCGGCAGCCGCGCTGATACGGGGCGAGGAGGCCACGGCCCCGGGTACGGACACCGCCCCGGATGCCGACGCCCCGCAGAGCCCCGCGCCCGCCCCGGCCGCGGCGGCCCCGGCGCCGGCCGAGGAGCGCTCGGCCGGGGACGCGCCGGTTTCCCGGGCGGAGCCGTCACCCGCGACGGCGGCTGCCTCCGAGGCCCCCTCGGCCGAGACGGCCTCATCCGCCGCGTCCGACGCCGAGAACGGCCGGAACAGAGTCTTCCGTATCGTTGCCGTCACCTCGTGCCCCACCGGCATCGCGCACACCTACATGGCCGCCGAGGCCCTGGAGCAGGCAGGCCAGAACGCCGGCGTCGAGCTGACCGTCGAGCCGCAGGGCTCCGCCGGCTTCAAGCGGCTCGACCCCGCCGTCATCGCCGCCGCCGACGGCGTGATCTTCGCGCACGACGTACCGGTACGGGAGAAGGAACGCTTCGCCGGCAAGCCCACCGTCGACGTCGGCGTCAAGGCGGGCATCAACCGGCCCGCGGAGCTGATCGACGAGGTCCGCGGCAAGGCCGAACGCGGCGAGATCACCACCACCGCCCACGCCGCGCCCCTGGACGACGCGGGAGAACCCGGCGAGGGCTACGGCACCAAGCTCCGCAAGTGGCTGATGTCCGGTGTCTCGTACATGGTCCCCTTCGTGGCGGCCGGTGGGCTGCTCATCGCCCTCGGCTTCGCCATCGGCGGCTACACCGTCGACAAGGCTCCTTCCGTCGCCGAGCACTTCGTCTGGACCGACCACACCAGCTGGGCAGCACTGCTGTTCCAGATCGGCGGACTGGCGTTCAGCTTCCTCGTTCCCGTCCTCGCCGGTTACATCGCCTACGGCATGGCCGATCGCCCCGGTCTCGTACCCGGCTTCGTCGGGGGCTCCATCGCCCTCACGATCAACGCGGGCTTCCTCGGCGGTCTGGCCGCCGGCCTGATCGCCGGTGCCACGGTGATGGCCATCCAGCGGGTGAACGTGCCCGCCGCCCTGCGCGGGATCATGCCCGTCGTGGTGATCCCGCTGGTCTCCTCGGCCGTCGTCGGCTTCCTGATGTTCCTGGTGGTCGGCAAGCCGATCGCGGAACTCCAGAAGGCCCTCACCGACTGGCTGTCCGGCCTCTCCGGGGCCAATGCGATCATCCTCGGTGTCATCCTCGGGCTGATGATGTGCTTCGACCTCGGCGGCCCGCTGAACAAGGTCGCCTACGCCTTCGCGGTCGGCGGTCTCGCCAATCCCAACGACGGCAGCCTCAAGGTCATGGCCGCCGTGATGGCCGCCGGCATGGTCCCGCCGCTCGCCATGGCCCTGGCCACGACCGTACGGGGCAAGCTGTTCACGCGCACCGAGCGGGAGAACGGCAAGGCCGCCTGGGTGCTCGGCGCCTCGTTCATCACCGAGGGCGCCATCCCCTTCGCCGCCGCCGACCCGTTGCGGGTGATCCCTTCGGCGATGGCGGGCGGCGCGGTCACCGGCGCGCTGTCAATGCTGTTCGAGTGCACACTCCGGGCGCCGCACGGAGGTGTCTTCGTGATCCCGCTGATCGGCAACCCGTTCCTCTACCTGATCGCGATCGTGGCCGGCACCTGTGTCAGCGCCGGGCTCGTCATCGTGCTCAAGAGGGCCCGGAAGACGGGCCGCCCGGAGCAGTCCGGGACGGCGGACCGCCCCGACGACAGCGCCGGGAACGAGGCCAAGGTGCCGGTGGCCGCCTGATCCCACGCCTCACCCTCCGGCCCTACGCCCGCCCACCCCTGACCGGCCGTACGTGCCACCCGCACACCGCCCCACCGTCGTACCCGGCGGACGTCACCGCACCCGCGCGCGGAGCTCCATGGCTTCGCGCGCGGCGCGTTCCGTCAGATACACCTCGCACATGTGGCGGCCGTCCGGCGTCGCGGTGTGCTCCACTTCCCAGAGGCTGGTCTCACTACCGTCAATCAACAGGAACGCGTGCTCGTAGAGGGTGAAGCCCGCGTCCTTGCCCTCTATCTCGTACTGACGGCCGAAGACCTGCGTGATGTGGTGCGCGAACGCCGTGCGCAGCAGCGTCGCGGTGTCCTCGCCCGGCCGGTCGGCGTTCTCCGCCCTGCGCAGTACCCGCCGGGCGTGGTCCGCGGAGTTGTCCGGCGAGTACATCCGGCTCCGTGGAGTCGGCGGCAGTGCCCGCAGTCCCCTCAGCAGGGCGAGATGGGCGTCGATCTCCGCCGTGCGCTCGGACTCCAGTTCCGACAGCAACTCGGCCGCGACGTCGTCCATGGGCGGTTCCTCCCCGGAGGCCGGCGCCTCCGGGTCGGCGAAGGAGAGCCGAGGCGCCTCCGGACTGCCGGGACGGCAGAGCCGGGCGGCGGCGAGCCGCACCTCGGATTCGTCACCGTACAGCTCATGCAGCCGCGCGCCGTCCCGACCGGTGTTGTGCACCAGCTCCCACAGGGTCAGCGTGCCGCCGTCGTCGAGCAGATAGGTGTGCCGGTACGTCTCGCGGTGCAGCCCCGCACTGTGGTGCGCGGAACACAGCGAACTGGCGTGCGCCAGCGCACGGTCGAGCCGCTCGACCAGTGCGTCGGGCAGGTCGAAGGAGTTGAGTGCCCGACCCAGGAGTCGCGAGAGGTGCGTCTCGGTTGTCTCGTAGGGATCGTTCAAGATGGGTCTCCAGGCCGTTGCCACATGTCACTTGGTGATTGCATAACGTAGCGCCTAGGGCTGACATCGCGTCCCACGTTTGGGAAAACGAAGGGGGCGTATGGGAAGTTCCTGCACGCCCCCCTTCAACTAAGTGACTACGCCCCTCAGTCGACCCTGTACAGCTCACGGTACGAGGGGAATTCCCCGCCAGGCCCCTGAATACTCTCCGCAGCCTCCACCGCTCGCACGATTGCGCTGGTCACGACCGAGGCACCGGCCCCCAGGACCTCGTTCAACGCGAGAGGATCGCCCTCCGTGAGCGGCCGCCGACCTGTAGCCAGCGCGAAGACCGTGTCTCCGTCGTTGAGCAGATGCACGGGCTGGACAGCGCGTGCGATACCGTCGTGCGCCGTCCCCGCGAGCTTCTGCGCCTGTGCGCGGGACAGTTCGGCGTCGGTGGCGACGACGGCGAGGGTGGTGTTGAGCGGTGCCGGTCCGTTCCGCTCCCGCAACTCGGCCAACCGCCGCCGTGCCGCGTCATGTACGTCGGGCGACGGGTACGGCGGACGCCCACTGACGTACCGTCCGTACAACACACCCGTCAGCGGATCCACTGCGGATCCCGCCGCATTGGCGACGACCAGGGCGGCCACGGTCGTCCCGGAGTCCAGGACCACACTCGCCGTGCCGACCCCGCCCTTGAGCTGTCCGACGAGTGCGCCCGTACCGGCGCCCACCCCGCCTTCCTCGACCGGCGCTCCGTACTCCGTCGCGGCGGCGGCCTCCACCGCGGCGCGTCCGGTCGCCGCGTCCGGCCGGATGCTCCAGTCGCCACCACGCCCGAGGTCGAATATCCCCGCCGCGGGAACCACCGGCACCACCTGCGCCGGATCGGCCCCGACCCGTATGCCACGGCCCCGCTCCTCCAACCAGGCCATGACACCCGACGCCGCGTCGAGTCCGTAAGCGCTGCCGCCCGTGAGAACCACGGCCTCGATGCGCTGGACGATGTTGCGGGGATCCAGGGCATCGGTCTCCCGAGTGGCCGGACCGCCACCTCGCACGTCCACGGCCGCCACCACTCCGCCCTCCGGAGCGAGCACCACGGTGGCCCCGGTGAGCGCGTGGTCGCCGGCGACCCGCGCGTGCCCCACTCGCAGTCCCATCACATCGGTCAGCGCGTCATTCATCGGCAGCCGTAACCCCCATCGGTCGCACCCGGACGCTCCCAGCCAACACCCCCGCCACCGGCCCCGTCCACCGGCCCACGCCTGTCTTTCCCGGCGCGTCGGACCCCGGTCCGCCCCGCTGCCCGACGCGTCCCCCTCGCCCGGCCGGCGAACGGACGCCCGGTTCCGGACCA
The DNA here is from genome assembly GCF_000719775.1 of Streptomyces sp. NRRL F-5135. Taxonomy (GTDB): domain Bacteria; phylum Actinomycetota; class Actinomycetes; order Streptomycetales; family Streptomycetaceae; genus Streptomyces; species Streptomyces hebeiensis. The sequence goes on from NZ_JOHR01000012.1 coordinate 308,431, forward strand.
CCCGTCGAACACCCCCGTACCCTGGAGGTATGAGTACCGTTCCCGACCCCGAGTCGCACAGCGAGGAGCGCCCTCGTCCACCTGTGGCGCTGATCTTCGACGATCCGCTGGACCAGCGTTCCTCCGACGACACGGACCGAGGCTGGGGCGAGCGGCCCGCCGGCAGCGGTGACGCCGCCGCCGACCTCGCCCGCTTCCTGGACGAGAAGCCGCCCCACCACATCTGAGCCCCTTCCGGGGCGGGGACGGCGGGCAACGGAGCGCCGCGCCGCCGGGAGACCGGCACAGCGACCGATCCCTCCAGGCACCCCCGGACCGTCCCCGGCCCGGCCGCGGGCACGTTCCGTGCTACCGGGTGCCGGAACCGGGGGTCTGGTCCGGAACCGTGCCGGGACCGGAGTTCCGGCCGGCTCCCTGACCCTGCTGAGCGAGCAGGGCGTCCCTGATCTCCTTCAACACCTCCAGCTCGCTGACCTCGATGACCTCCTGGACCTCTTCCTTCGCCGCCTGATGCCTGGCCCGCCGGGCGAGGTACTTGGCCATGGGCAGCACCATCAGGAAGTACACGACCGCTGCGGTGATCAAAAAGGTCAGGACCGCGCTCAGTACCGACCCCCACATGATGAGGATGCCCTTGGAGGCATCTCCCGCCGCGTTGACCTCGCACGGTGACTTCAGACACGAGCTGTACTGGTTCAGGTCCTGTGTGCCGAACGCGCCGACGACCGGGTTGATGAAGCCCTTCACGACCGAGTTCACCACGTTGGTGAAAGCGGCACCGATCACGACGGCGACCGCCAGGTCGATCACGTTGCCGCGCATCAGGAAGGCCTTGAAGCCCGCCAGCACGCTCTCCTTGTCCTCGCTCACGGGTGAGCCTCTCCTCGCATGGGCCGTACGGATGACGAATCGCTCCGCAACCTACGACAGTGCGTGCCCGTGCTGTCCAATCCGCACACGAGGTGAGACGGCTCCGCAGGACGCGGCTCAGCAGCACGCCGACGCGACGCAGAGGTTCGGCCGCGCGGCTCAGCACACCGTCACCGCGAGCCGGGACGTCGCACTCGCCCCCGCCAGCTGAGCGGCTGTCTTACGCGGCACACTCAGCACCACCAGCGCCCCACCGTCCGTCCCGTTCTCGGCCGCCCGGGGAATCTCGGACACTCGGGCGCCACGGGCCACGACCCGTGCCTCGGACTCCCGCTCCGGTGAACCGAGCGAGCCGGGCGAGAGCGGAGGCGCCGCGATCACATCGACCCGGTCTCCCCGCCGTAGCAGCCGGACCGTCGCCGCGTCGGCGATACGGACCGGAGCCGACACCAGATCCACCTCCCCGCGCGCGGGATCACGGCCGGACCGGGCCGTCGCCGCCGCGTCCGGCGACGCCCCCGCTCCCGTGTCGGTCGAGGAACCCGCCCCGGCCGCTCCCACCGCGCCGCCGGCACCCGCCGCGGCCAAGGCGGCGGCCGTCACGGCCAGCCCGGCAGCGGTGGCCCGCCGCTGCCTCAGCACGGCCCGGCGCAGCCGCAGCCGCGAGCCCCGCGAGCGCAGGGGATCGAACGCCGGCACACCGCGCGGCTCGGGCACGGGCGAGCCCGTGGTGGGCGCCGGGACCCGAGTGCGTGGCCGACGAGAAGGAGAAGGGACGTGGGGGAACGAGTGGGACATGGCTACCACCGCCTGCCGTGAGGAACTTTCGCGATCGCTCCTCACGATCCACCACCGGCCGTGATCTCGCCGGGGCCTGTGGATGAGCGGGCGATTGTGGACAACTCCGCCACCCGCCCGAGTGGTTCAGGCTCGAGCCAGGACTTTTCCTCGATCGCCGGGCATGACCGTCGCGGCGGCTGGGCAGCTCAGGATCGGGCAGCTCGTCACGGACCGTGAGTACCACCGAGCGGGCGGCGACGAGCGAGGAGCCGTCCGCGGGCGGTCCGTCACGAACCGCCCGCGCGTGCGGCCCGGGGGCCGGCCGAGCGACAGGATCGCGGTGCGGCGGGGAAGACCCCGCCGACCACTCGGTGGTTACGGCAGCTCCAGCCCGGTGTCCAACCCGTCCAGCGCGTGCGAGCAGAGACAGTCACGCGCGTCGTTCGTCTGAAGCCCGCCCACCGCGTCGAACAACACAGTGCGGAGCCGATCCACATTGGAGGAGAAGACCTTGAGGACTTCGTCATGAGAAACGCCCTCGCCCGTCTCCGCGCCCGCGTCCAGATCGGTCACGAGCGTCAGGGACGTGTAGCAAAGACCCAGCTCGCGCGCCAGCGCGGCTTCGGGGTGCCCGGTCATCCCGACCACCGACCATCCCATCGCCGCATGCCACCGGGATTCCGCCCGCGTCGAGAACCGGGGCCCCTCGACGACGACCAGCGTCCCACCGTCCACGGGCTCCCAGCCCCGCCCGCGGGCCGCGGTGAGTGCCGCCTCGCGCCCCTTCGGGCAGTAGGGGTCGGCGAGCGAGATGTGTATGACATTCGACGCGCTGCCGTCCGGCAGTGGCACTCCGTCGTAATACGTCTGTGCGCGTGCCTTCGTGCGGTCCACCAACTGATCGGGCACGAGCAGGGTGCCGGGTCCGTACTCCGGCCGCAGGCCACCCACCGCGCAGGGGCCCAGCACCTGCCGAACCCCCACGGAGCGCAGCGCCCACAGGTTGGCCCGGTAGTTGATGCGGTGCGGTGCGACACCGTGCGAGCGTCCGTGCCGGGGCAGGAACGCCACCTGGCGGCCCGCGAGTTCACCGAGGAAAAGCGCGTCACTGGGAGGCCCGTACGGGGTCTCCACATGGAACTCGGTCACATCCTCCAGAAAGGAGTAGAAGCCCGAGCCGCCGATCACACCGATCTCCGCGTTAGCCATCCGGCCACAGTAGCCGCACGGCAACGGGCCCCGTCCGAGGCCCCTGAATCATGCCGAGGACCCCGGCCGCGGCACGGGGTCCCGGATGATGAGCGTCGGGCCCTGCTCAGGCGGCCGAGGAACTGCTGGAGCCCGTCGACGAGCCGGAAGAGCTGGAGCTCGCGGCGGATCCGGAGTCCGACGAGGAGGCCGTGGCCGCCGCCGTCGTCTTCGACTCGGACGACGGCTTCGCCCCCGAACCGTTGCCGGTCGAGGCCGGTGCGCTGCCCGAGGACGAGCCACGGCTGTCGTTGCGGTAGAAACCGGAGCCCTTGAAGACAATGCCGACCGCCGAGAAGACCTTCTTCAGCCGTCCCTGACATTGGGGGCACACGGTCAGGGCGTCATCGGTGAACTTCTGCACCGCCTCGAGGCCCTCGCCGCACTCGGTGCACTGGTACTGATAGGTCGGCACTTGCTCCTCCTGGCACTCTCACTCGATGAGTGCTAACGACGCTCCATAGTGACGTATTCCGCGCGATCAGTCCACTGTCACCGGCGCGCGGTGACCCAGCCCACGCGCGGAGACCCGGCCTACGGACTTCGGGAGCAGTCGGGAACGCAGTGCGAACAGCGTGATCAGGGCGAGGATCGTGCCCACGAGCGGCACGGTGAATCCGGCACTGGCGCCGTAGGCGTCCGCCAGCCCTCCGGCAGCCGTGACCGCCGCGGCCTGCCCGAGTGCGACCGAACCGGTCAGCCAGGTGAAGGCCTCGGTACGAGCCGTAACGGGGGCCAGTGACTCGACGAGGGTGTAGCCCGAGATCAGAGCCGGCGCGATGCAGAGCCCGACCAGAAGTCCCAGTGCGGCGACCAGCGGCACCGAGTGCAACGCCCACAGAACGGAGGAAGTCAGTGCCAGACCCGTGTATCCGGCCAGCAGCCTGCGGCGCGGCCCGGTCTTCCAGGCCACGGCCCCGCACACGATCCCGGCGAGCATGTTGCCGCCCGCGAATATGCCGTACAACACCCCGTTGACGCCGGGGGAGCCGATCTCCGCGGCGAACGCGGTGAGGGACACCTGCATCCCGCCGAAGACCGAACCGATCCCGAGGAAGGCCACGGCCAGTACGCGCACGCCCGGCACCGCCAGGGCGGATACGCGACGACCGGCCGGGGCGTCGGCCCCAGCGCCGGCAGCGCCCGTGGTGGGGCGCCCGGGGGCGGGCTGGGTGGCCCGCTGGGCGGCGAAGAGCAGGCCGCCGACCAGCGTGAGCGCGGCCTCGGCGACCAGCCCGGCCGCCGGGTGCACGCCGGTGCACAGGGCGGTCACGAGCACGGGCCCGATGACGAAGGTGAACTCGTCGGTCACGGACTCGAAGGCGGCCGCCGTGGGCAGCAGCGCGCGGGCCGAAGCGTCTCGGCCCCGGGCGTCGGGCCCCGGGCCGGTCCTGGCCAGGGGGCCCGGGCCAGGAGCACGCTCGGCCGCCGGGGCCCGTCCGGAGCCGGTCAGCAGGGCGACCCAGCGCGACCGGACCATGGGGCCGATCTGAGGGGTGGAGGCACCGGTGGGTACCGCCGCGGCGAACAGTGCCCACAGGGGCGCCTCCGCCAGAGCCAGGATGATCAGCGTCGCCACGGAGACCGCGTGCAGCAGGACGCCCGGGACCAGGACGGCGCGTTGTCCGAAACGGTCCGCGAGCTTGCCGCCCTGCGGCGCGAACAGGGCCATCGAGACGCCGGTGACAGCGGCGACGGTCCCCGCGCTGCCGTAGGAGCCGGTGGTGTGCTGGACCAGCAGGACGATGCCGATCGTCAGCATCGCGAACGGCTGACGGGCGGCGAAGCCGGGCAGCAGGAAAGTCCAGGCCCGGGGTGTCCGCAGCAGCCGCCCGTAGCCGGGCCTGGGTGCCGCGGTGTCGTCGGCCTCCGGGGAACCGCCGGCGTTCCGGGTGGTGGTGTCGACCGTGTTGTCGGACACGGCCCTCGCCTTTCCGCCGCCTGGTAGCGCGCCCCGAGAGTCACGGGGACGGCCGAGAGCTGTCCTCTTGCGCGGAACTGCGGTAGATACCAGGGCCCACTACGGGAAGCGCCACGGCCGCCATACGGTCGCGCCAGCACTGCGTCAGGCGGAGTCGGTCGATCAGTTGCGGCTTCATCGTACAGGCCCGCCTCGCCCACCACCTGGGAACGCCCAGGTGGTGGCCGCGTGCACCTTCGATTGCGAACGGCTCTCAGGAGAGGAGCGCTGTGCCGGAGACAAAGGCAACCTGTGCGGACAAGCCCCGCCGCATCGGGATGATCTACGCAGGGACGACCCATGCGGAGACAGCTCGTGCCGGGACGGCTGGTGCCGGGACGGGCCGTATGCCTGGGGGAGCGGGAGGTGATTCAGCCGGACCGCCCGCCCGCCTTCGCGCCGGGGTCCCGGTCGTTGTCGGTGTCCAGGACTGGGCCGTCCGCCCGGCCCCTGTCACCTCCGGGACTGCTCCGGCCCGCGGGGTTCCGGCCGCTCCCATGGCCCTTGGCCGGGCGGGGGTTCTTCGCGGCAGAGGGGCCGCTCTCGCCGGTGCCCAGCCAGCCGGCCAGCTTGCCGCCCTGTCCGACGGCCCGCAGGCGGCGTTCCACCGCGTCCCGTACCGGATCGGTCGCCACCACCAACAGCTCGTCGCCCCGCCGCAGCATGGTCGCCGGCTGCGGCACGAAGCTCTTCCCGTCGCGTACGACGAGCGTCACGGCCGCACCCGCGGGCAGCCGCAGCTCCGCGATCTCCACGCCGTGCATCTTCGACTCCTCGGGGATCGCCACGGAGAGGAGGTGGCCGCGCAGCCGCTCCAGCGGTGCCGACTCGATGCCGAGATCGGCGGCCTCGGCCCGGTCACCGAGCTGGAGCGCCTTCGCCAGCCAGGGCAGCGTCGGCCCCTGCACCAGTGTGTAGACGACGACCAGGATGAAGACGATGTTGAAGATCCGGAGGCTGCCCTGTACGTGCGTCACCATCGGGATGGTGGCCAGGATGATGGGCACCGCGCCGCGCAGCCCCGCCCAGGACATCAGGGCCTGCTCCTGCCACGGGATACGGAACGGCAGCAGGCTGATCAGCACGGACAAGGGCCGTGCCACCACGGTCAGCACCAGTCCCACGATCAGCGCGGGGAGTACGTCGTCGCCCAGTTCGTGCGGCGTCACCAGCAGTCCGAGCAGGACGAACATGCCGATCTGCGCGATCCAGCCCAGCCCCTCGGCGAAGCCGCGGTTCGCGGGCGCGTGCGGCAGTTTGGAGTTGCCGAGGACCATCGAGGCCAGGTAGACCGCGAGGAAGCCGCTGCCGTGTGCCGTGGCGCCGATCGCGTACGCGCACACGGCGATGGCCATCACGGCGATCGGGTACAGCCCGGAAGCGGGCAGGGCCACACGCCGCAGCCCGTAGGCGCCCGCCCATCCGACCGCCAGCCCGACGCAGGCACCGATGGCCAGTTCGAGCAGGATCGTGCCGATCAGTACGTACCAGTGGTCCACGGGGCCCGCCGCGGAGAGGGCGACCACCATGATCACCACAGGAGCGTCGTTGAAGCCCGACTCGGCCTCCAGCGCACCGGTCACCCTCGACGGGAGCGGCACCCTGCGCAGCACGGAGAAGACGGCCGCGGCGTCCGTGGAGGAGACGACCGCGCCGATGATCAACGCCTGGCGCCATTCCAGGCCGACCAGATAGTGCGCGGCGGTCGCCGTCACCCCCACGCTGACGCCGACGCCGACGGTCGACAGCGCGGCGGCCGCGGGCAGCGCGGGCTTGACCTCCTTCCATTTCGTACCGAGACCGCCCTCGGCAAGAATGACCACCAGGGCGGCATAGCCGATCACCTGGGTCAGGGCGGCACTGTCGAACTTGACGTGGAAGAGGCCGTCCTGGCCTATGACGACGCCGATTCCCAGATAGAGCAGCAGACTGGGGAGCCCGCTCCGGGAGGAGATCCGTACGGCCGCGACCGCGATCAGCAGCACGAGTGAGCTGATGAGCAGGAGTTGATTGAGCTCGTGGACAGTCAGCGGCCGGTCCTTCCCCTCGCGTGTGCCGACTTCTGGCAAGCGCCGGATCGTTCCTCCGACAATCGGCACGTCGTTTCGCCGTTACTTCGTTACCTTACCTAATCTTTAACGTTTTCTTGATGTCTTCGATCGCCAGTGCGAGAAAGGATGTGACGCTTTGTCTGGATAGAGAATTAAATCCCCTGCGCAGTCCTCGAATTCACCCGTGGCCACCCGGGCTCACCCGGGACAATGGCGGCGAAATGACCGCCGGAAGCCTGCGGCGACCGCCCGATCGGCGGCGAACCCCGCCGCGAGCATCCGGGTGAATCCCCGTATGACCCGTCGTGTGACCGTTCGATCAGTCGCACTAGATGACACCGCGTCGGGAGCGGGGAGGCGCTGCGCCTATGGTTGCTCCAGCATTCCCAGGACCACCCTGCCCCTCGAAGGACAGCGATGCCCGCCAATACAGCCCCCCCTTCCGGCAAAAAGAAGGGGCGACGCGCCCGTCTGATCGTGATCGTCCTGGTGCTGGCGCTCGTCGCGGGTGTCGGCTACGGCACGTACTGGAGTGTGAGCACGGTCCGTGCCTCATTCCCCCAGACCACGGGCTCGGTCGAGCTCAAGGGCCTCTCGGGGCCGGTGGACATCAGACGTGACAGCTACGGCGTCCCGCAGATCTACGCGAACAGTGACGAGGACCTCTTCCGCGCCCAGGGCTTCGTCCAGGCTCAGGACCGCTTCTACGAGATGGACGTCCGGCGTCACATGACCGCCGGTCGGCTCTCCGAGATGTTCGGCGCGGGCCAGGTCAAGACCGACACCTTCCTGCGCACGCTGGACTGGCGAGGCGTGGCGCAGAAGGAATACGACACTCAGCTGTCGGCGGAGACCAAGAAGAACCTCCAGGCGTACGCGGACGGCGTCAACGCCTACCTCGAGGGACGGAACAGCGCGGACATCTCGGTGGAGTACGCCGCGCTGAACCTCACCAACGGCTACAAGCCCGCGAAGTGGAGCCCCGTCGACTCGGTGGCCTGGCTCAAGGCGATGGCGTGGGACCTGCGCGGCAACATGCAGGACGAGATAGACCGCTCCCTGCTGACCAGTCGGCTCAGCGAGAAGCAGATCGACTCCCTTTACCCGTCGTACCCGTACGACCGCAACAAGCCGATCGTCGCGGAGGGCGGGATAGACCCCGTCACCGGCAAGTACGACCCCGAGGCCGAGCCCGGTGACGTGACGGGCGGCAACAGCACGGGCGGCACGGGCAGCGGCAGCGGTACGGGCACCGGGGTCGGCAGCGGCGCGGGCACGGGCACCGGACTCGGCAGCGGCACGGGCACGGGTATCGGTACGGGGAGCAACGCCTCCGACGGCGTGTCCGGCGCCACACAGGGCTTCAACACCCAGCTCGGTGCCCTCTCCAGCACCCTCGACGAGATTCCCGCGCTCCTGGGGCCGAGCGGCAGCGGCATCGGCTCCAACTCCTGGGTCGTCTCCGGCGACTACACGACCACCGGCAAACCGCTGCTGGCCAACGATCCGCACCTCGCGCCGCAGCTGCCCTCGCTCTGGTACCAGATGGGTCTGCACTGCCGCAGCGTCTCGGAGCAGTGCCAGTACGACGTGGCCGGCTACACCTTCTCCGGGACGCCCGGCGTGATCATCGGTCACAACAAGGACATCGCCTGGGGCTTCACCAACCTCGGCGCCGACGTCACCGACCTGTACCTGGAGAAGGTCGACGGCGACTCGTACCTGTACGGGGACGAGAAGAAGCGCTTCAAGACCCGCGAGGAGACCATCAAGGTCGCGGGCGGCGCCAGCAGGAAGATCACCGTGCGCTCCACCGACCACGGTCCCGTGGTCTCCGACCGCAACGCGGAGCTGGCCAAGGTCGGCGAGAAGGCTCCCGTGGGGGACGTGGCCCCCGACCGCGGCGACGGTTACGCCGTCTCCCTGCAGTGGACGGCGCTCCAGCCGGGCAAGTCCATGGAGGCGATCTTCGATCTCAACAAGGCCAAGGACTTCGAGCAGTTCCGCCAGGCGGCCCGGAACTTCGAGGTCCCCTCGCAGAACCTGATCTACGCCGACACCAAGGGCCACATCGGCTACCAGGCACCCGGCAGGATCCCGGTCCGTTCCGAAGGCTTCGACGGCAGGACACCGGCCCCCGGCTGGGACCCGAAGTACAAGTGGAACGGTTACATCCCCTTTGACGAGCTGCCGTACGAGTACGACCCGGAGCGCGGCTACATCGTCACAGCCAACCAGGCGGTGGTCGACTCCGAGAAGTACCCGTACCCGCTCACCGAGGACTGGGGCTACGGCGCCCGCAGCCAGCGCATCAACGACCTCATCGAGTCGAAGATCAAGGACGGCGGAAAGATCTCGACCGACGACATGCAGACCATGCAGATGGACAACAGCAGCGAGATCGCCAAGCTGCTGATGCCCTACCTGCTCAAGATCGATGTCTCGGACCCCTCGGTCCGCGAGGCGCAGAAGCTCCTCGAAGGCTGGGACTACACCCAGGAACCGGACTCGGGAGCGGCCGCCTACTTCAACGCCGTCTGGCGCAACGTCCTCAAGCTCGCCTTCGGTGACAAGCTCCCCAAGGAAGTGCGGGTCAAGGGCGAGTGCGTCAATGTCCCGCCGCCGACGGGAGCGGGCCCGGTGGACGATCCCGGCAAGCTGGTGCGCGAGTGCGGCCAGCGCGTGCCGTCCCAGGCGCAGCCGGACGGTGGGGACCGCTGGTACGAGGTCGTGCGCGGCATCGTCAAGGACCAGGACAACGACTGGTGGAGCTCCCCGGCCAAGCGCAACGAGCCCGAGACCAAGACCCGTGACGAGCTGTTCGCGCGCGCCATGGAGGACGCTCGCTGGGAGCTGACCGCCAAGCTCGGCAAGGACGTCTCCACCTGGAGCTGGGGCCGGCTGCACCAGATGACCCTGAAGAGCCCGACCCTCGGCACCAGCGGCCCCGAGATCCTCCGGCGGATACTCAACCGCGGCCCGTGGAACCTGGGCGGTGGCGAGGCCGCAGTCAACGCGACGGGCTGGAACGCGGCGGGCGGATACCACGTCGTCTGGGTCCCGTCCATGCGGATGGTCGTCAACGTCGGGGACTGGGACAAGTCCCGCTGGATCAATCTGACCGGCGCGTCGGGACACGTGTTCAGCGCGCACTACACCGATCAGACGGACAAGTGGGCCAAGGGCGAGCTGCTGGACTGGTCGTACTCCGTGACGGCGGTGGAGCGCCGTACGACCGACAAGCTGACCCTGAAGCCCCAGGCGGGTACGTGACCCCCGCCAGAGGCGAGAGGGGCGCCCCAGGGCGCCCGCCCCGGACCGCGTCGCCCCTCGGGCCGGCGCGGTCCGCCCCGTCGTGGGCCGTCGCGGAGGCGGCGTCAGACGGGGCGGAAACGTCTGATGCCCGCCGGGGTGATCACCGCGTGTACGGGACGGTCGTGCGGCTCGTCCGGGACGCGCGGGACCACCTCGTTCCCGTACAGCAGGACGGCCAGCGCGGGCTCGGTGCCGGCCGTCGCCAGCCGGCCGAGGACCCGGTCGTACGAGCCGCCGCCGCGCCCCAGCCGCATCCCGCGCCGGTCCACGGCGAGCCCCGGCAGCAGCACGGCCTCCGCCGCCAGGACGGCGTCCGGGCCGAGCCGGGGGCCGGCCGGCTCCAACAGGCCGCGGCCCGCGCGGACCAGGCGCCCGGCCCCTTCGTACGGTGCCCAGTCGAGGTCGTTGTCCGCCATCAGGACGGGCAGCAGGACTCGCGTGTCCCGTGCGAGCAGGACATCGAGCAGTACGCGCGTGCCGGGCTCGCGGCCCACCGAGACATACGCGGCGACGGTGCGGGCGCGCGCCAGTTCCGGCAGTTCCAGCGCGCGGCGCGCCAGAACCTCCGCGGTCTTCCGTACGTCTTCGTCCGAGAGCAGGCCGCGCGCCGCGAGAAGTTCACGGCGCAGCCCGGCCTTTCCGGTCATGTCTTGACCCATCAGGTCATCACAAACCCCTCTATAGCGGTTGTATGAGGAGAAAGTTAACCGGATCATCATCTTCCGCCCATACGCACCGGTTAGGCTCCTTCACATGACTCACTCGCCCTTCAGGATCAGCAAGGCTGTCATCCCCGCCGCCGGCCTCGGCACCCGGTTCCTGCCCGCCACCAAGGCCACTCCCAAAGAGATGCTGCCGGTCGTGGACAAGCCCGCGATCCAGTACGTGGTCGAGGAGGCGGTGGCCGCGGGACTCTCCGACGTCCTCATGGTCACCGGCCGCAACAAGCGCCCTCTCGAGGACCACTTCGACCGGAACTACGAGCTGGAAGAGGCCCTCACGCGCAAGGGGGACACCGAGCGCCTCGCGAAGGTCCAGGAGTCCAGCGACCTCGCCACCATGCACTACGTGCGCCAGGGCGACCCCAGGGGCCTCGGCCACGCCGTGCTGTGCGCCGCTCCGCACGTGGGTGACCAGCCTTTCGCCGTCCTGCTCGGCGACGACCTGATCGACCCGCGGGATCCGCTGCTGTCCCGCATGGTCGAGGTCCAGGAGCGCGAGGGGGGCAGCGTCGTCGCCCTGATGGAGGTCGACCCGGCGCAGATCCACCTCTACGGCTGTGCCGCCGTGGAGCCCACGCGCGACGCCGACGTGGTCAAGGTGCGCGACCTGGTCGAGAAGCCGGATTCCGCCGACGCCCCCAGCAGTTACGCGATCATCGGACGGTATGTCCTCGACCCGGCCGTCTTCGGGATACTGCGTGAGACCGCTCCCGGGCGCGGCGGTGAGATCCAGCTCACCGACGCTCTCCAGCAGCTCTCCGCGAACGAGGACATCGGCGGCCCGGTCCACGGCGTCGTCTTCAAGGGGCGCCGCTATGACACCGGTGACCGGGGCGACTACCTGCGTGCCATTGTCAGACTGGCATGCGAACGTGAAGACCTGGGCCCGGACTTCCGGACCTGGCTGCGCTCGTACGTCAGCGAGGAGATGTAGCACTTGAACGACAGGGCGGAATCGGCACCGGGACCGGACCCGGAGCAGGCCGGACGCGGGCCGACGGGTTACGGCTCGGGGAGCTTCGGTCCGACGGGGGCCGGCCCGGTGCGCTCGGGCCCGGCGGGCTCGGCGGGAACCGGTCCGACGGAACCGGAGCCGTCGGCCGGACCGGAACCGTCGGCGGGACCGGAGTCGGACGGGTCAGGAGCGACCGGCTCACAGCCCGCCGCGGGAGCGGTGCCGGACAGTGATTCCGGGGCGGGAGCCGACACGGCGGCCGCCACGGCACAGGGTGCGGGCCCGGCCGGGCCCGGGCGGCTCTGGTCCGTGGACGAGCACCTCGCCGACATCCTCGCCTCCGTCCACCCGCTCGAACCCATCGAGCTGCAACTGCCCGACGCCCAGGGCTGCGTGCTCGTCGAGGACGTCACCGTGCCGGTCGCCCTCCCGCCGTTCGACAACAGCTCCATGGACGGCTACGCGGTCCGTACGGCCGATGTCTCCGGAGCCACGGCGGAGTTCCCGGCCGTGCTGACCGTCATCGGGGACGTCGCGGCCGGCAGCGGTGCCCTGCCCGAGGTCGGCCCGGGTGAGGCCGCCCGCATCATGACCGGCGCCCCGCTGCCTCCCGGGGCCGAGGCCGTCGTCCCGGTGGAGTGGACCGACGGCGGCTCGGGCGGCGGCGCGGCCACCATGATGCACCCGGCCGCGGCCACGGGCCGGGACGGCGCGAGCGGCGAGGTCCGGGTCTTCCGCTCGGCCGAGGCCCGCGCCCATGTCCGCCCCCGCGGCAGCGACGTACAGGCCGGCGACCTCGCCCTGAAGGCGGGTACGGTCCTGGGGCCGCCCCAGATCGGCCTGCTGGCCGCCATCGGGCGCGGCAGGGTCCGGGTCCGCCCCCGCCCGCGCGTGGTCGTGCTCTCCACCGGCAGCGAACTGGTCCAGCCGGACGAGCAACTGAACGAGGGACAGATCTACGACTCGAACAGCTTCGCGCTCACGGCGGCGGCCCGTGAGGCGGGCGCCATCGCCTACCGCGTGGGAGCCGTCACCGACGACGCCGAGACGCTGCGCGCCACCATCGAGGACCAGCTGATCCGCGCCGACATGGTCGTCACCACGGGCGGTGTCAGCGTCGGAGCGTACGATGTCGTCAAGGAAGCCCTTTCGTCCGTCGGCGACGAGGACGAGCCGGGTAGCGGTATCGACTTCCGTACGCTCGCGATGCAGCCGGGAAAGCCGCAGGGCTTCGGTTCGATCGGGCCGGAGCACACCCCGTTGCTGGCGCTGCCCGGCAATCCGGTCTCTTCGTACGTCTCCTTCGAACTGTTCGTCCGGCCGGCCATCCGGGCCCTGATGGGCCGTACGGACCTGCACCGGCCGACCGTCCGCGCCAGGATCGAGGCGGAGCGGCCGCTCTCCTCGCCGGCCGGCCGCCGTCAGTTCCTGCGGGCCACCTACGACGAGGAGACGGGCACCGCCGCCCCGGTGGGCGGCGCCGGCTCCCACCTGGTCGCCGCCCTCGCCCAGGCCGACGCGCTGATCGTCGTCCCCGAAAACACCGTCTCGGTCGAGCCCGGCGCGGAGGTGGACGTGATCCTGATCGGCTGATCACTGTTCGGTGGCGGTACGGTGGCTCCCCAACAGGCCCCGTAGGGCCCGGACCGGGAGTACCGCGGCAATGACTGTGTTTTCCCGGGGGGACAGCACCCCCGGCCCCTCTGAGCAGGACAGCCGACAGGATCGGCAGGACAGCCGGCAGGCCGGCCTGACGCATCTCGACGAGTCGGGTGCGGCCCGGATGGTCGACGTCTCCGCCAAGGAGGTCACGGCCCGCACCGCCCGTGCCAGTGGGCGGGTGCTGGTCTCCTCGCGGGTGGTGGAGCTGCTCCGGGGCGGGGGAGTGCCCAAGGGCGACGCCCTCGCCACGGCCCGGATCGCCGGCATCATGGGCGCCAAGCGGACCCCGGAACTGATCCCGCTGTGCCATCCGCTCGCGCTCTCCGGCGTGACCGTCGACCTCACGGTCACGGACGACGCGGTGGAGATCACCGCGACGGTACGGACCACGGACCGTACGGGGGTCGAGATGGAGGCCATGACCGCCGTCTCGGTGGCCGCGCTGACCGTCGTGGACATGGTCAAGGCGGTCGACAAGGGTGCCGTGATCGCGGACGTACGGGTGGAGGAGAAGGCGGGCGGCAAGTCAGGCCACTGGACCCGGCCCGGGGCCGCCGGGCCTCCCGGCACAGCCCACTCTCCCGGTGCCGCCCCCGCGGACGGGGGCGCGGCATGAGCACCCCGGCAAGACATGGGCAGGAGGGCGCCTCCTCGGACAGCGGCGCCGCCGGCGCCCCGGAGCGTGGCGCCCCCGAGCACGGAGCTTCGACGGCCCACGGCCCCGCTTCCCACGGCCCCGCTCCTCGTGGCGTCGCGGCGGCCGGGGCCGCCCCGTCCCCGTACCGCGCACTGGTGGTCACCGCCTCGAACCGCGCCGCCGCCGGCGTGTATCCCGACAAAGGCGGTCCGATTCTCGCCGACGGGCTGACGGCGCTCGGCTTCCAGGTCGACGGCCCACGCGTGGTCCCCGACGGAGATCCGGTCGCGCGCGCCCTTCGCGAAGGCGTGGCCGCCGCGTACGACGTGATCGTGACCACCGGCGGTACGGGCCTCTCACCGACGGACCGCACCCCGGAGGCCACCCGGCCCCTGCTCGACCGGGAGGTTCCGGGCATCGCCGAGGCGATCCGCGCCGAAGGCGGGCCGAAGGTCCCCACCGCCGCGCTCTCCCGGGGCCTCGCCGGCATCGCGGACCGGACCCTGATCGTGAACCTGCCGGGTTCCACCGGCGGGGTACGCGACGGTCTCGCCGTACTGGGCCGGCTGCTGGTCCACGCGGTGGACCAGATCCACGGAGGCGACCACCCCCGCCCCGCGGAGCCCTCGAAGGCGCCGGCCGAGAGCCAGGACCCGCCCGGTGGATCCCGTCCACCTCGTACGGCGCTCTCGTCCGCCCCCGCCGCCTCCCTTTCCGTCTCTCCGTCTCCCCGTACCTCCGGATGAACCCGGCCTGGCCCGTGACCCTGACGGACGGCGATGTCGTCCTCCGTCCCATAAGGCTGCGCGACCAGCGGGCCTGGCGTGAGGTGAACCGCCGCAACCGCGACTGGCTGCGCCCCTGGGAGGCGACCATTCCGCCGCCGCCCCCCGGTGGCCCGGCCGCCCAGCGCCCCACCTACCGCCAGATGGTCCGCCACTTGCGCGCCGAGGCCAACGCGGGCCGGATGCTGCCCTTCGTCGTCGAATACCAGGGACGGCTGGTCGGCCAGCTGACCGTCGCGGGGATCACCTGGGGGTCGATGTGCTCGGGGCACGTCGGCTACTGGGTGGACCGCGGGGTGGCGGGCCGCGGTGTGATGCCCACCGCGGTCGCGATGGCCGTCGACCACTGCTTCCGGATGGTCGGGCTGCACCGGGTCGAGGTCTGCATCCGCCCGGAGAACGCCCCCAGCCTGCGGGTGGTGGAGAAACTGGGCTTCCGTGAGGAGGGGTTGCGTCCGCGCTATCTGCATATCGACGGAGCGTGGCGGGATCATCGCGTTTTCGTGCTCACGGCCGAGGAGGTACCGGACGGGCTCCTCAACCGCTGGCGCCGCGCACGACCAGGAACAACCAGAAAATAAAATGCGTGTTCGATATTGGCCACAGTATGAGCATCATCTGATCTGAACAATCACAAAAAAGGTCCGTGATATCAGCCAGATCGTGCGACACACCGGTCCAATTGGCGGATGCCCTCGTGCAAACCCCTCTACGGTGTGAACTGTGAGCAGCAGCGGCCTCATCTACGCAGTCATCGTCGGGGCCTGGGCCGCCTACTTGGTGCCGATGTGGCTCCGCAGGCAGGACGAACTCAACGAGGCGCGTCCGACGGAACGCTTCAGCACCGCCATCCGGCTGCTGTCCGGACGGGCGGGCATGGAGCGTCGTTACGCCAAGGAGCTTCAGGACCGCACCGCCGGAGAGGCGGGGCCCGACGGGGTGCCGGACGGTCACACGGAGTCCATGAGCTCCGTCGACGTCCGGGCCTTCGCCGCGCCTCCGGCCCTCACGGAAGCCCGGATGGAGATCCGCGCGGACGTTCCGGCCCCGCCCAGGCCCCTGGCATCCCGCCCCGCCCCGGCGCAGCACGTACCGGCGCCCCAGCGGCACGCGCCCTCGGTGGAACGCCCCGCGCCGCCGTCCGCGAGACCCGCGGCCGAACGCGCCCGGCGCGCGCAGCGCTCCCAGGTCCTGGCCCGCCGCAGACGTACCACCGTGATGCTCTTCGTCGCGTTCACGCTCGGCGCGGTCGTCGCGGCCGTCGGCGGACTCGCCTTCCTCTGGGCACCGGCGGTCCCGGCCGTTCTCCTCAGTACGTACATCGTTCATCTGCGCCGCCAGGAGCGCCGCCGTTTCGCCTTCACCATGGACCGGCGCCGAGCCGAGGCGGCCGCCCGACGGCTGCGTGAGAGCCGTCCCCGTCGGTCGCACCCCCCGGCCGCCGGGACGGCCGCCGAACTCGATGAGGAGCCCGAGCCCCGCCCCGGTCCGGAACCCGCACCCGCGCTCTCCCCGCAGGAAGCCGGCCGCCGTGCCCTGGTCGAACAGACCGACCACGCGGAGTGGGTGGACCAGCAGCGCGAGCGCGGCCCCGTCCAGGGCGACAGCTGGGAGCCGGTCCCCGTCCCGCTGCCCACCTACGTCACCGCCCCGGTCGCCCCACGCGCGAGCAGCGGCGTGGAGGTCGGTGACCCGGAGACCTGGAGCGCGGCCCGCTCCTCTCCGGCGGAACCGGTCGCGGACACCCCGTCACCTCCCCCGGCCCCCGCCCCGCGCCGCCCCCGCGACCGAGGCAGGACGCCGCTGTTCGACCAGTACGACGAAGACGATCGCCCCCGAGCCGCCAACGAGTGACCCTGGCCCCTCCCGACTCGGCCTCCTTCCGAGGCCCCGCTCCTGCCGAGCCCGGCCGGTGACCAGCCCGCCAACCGATTTCCGAGCACGGCTTCCGGGGTGCTAGAGTTTCACTCGTTGCAAGGGCCTGTGGCGCAGACTGGTAGCGCACCTCGTTCGCATCGAGGGGGTCAGGGGTTCAAATCCCCTCAGGTCCACCTCTTGCACGCGACGTCCCGTCCGATCCTTGAGATCGGGCGGGATTTTCGTGTGTCGTCCTCATGAGCGACGGCTGGTGCCGCGACCGGACAGCCCTTAGGCGCGGCTTCGGCCTACGTATACGTTCCGGGCGTGGTAGAGGGTGTCGCCCGTCGGGCCCGAGGAGCCCGACGAGCCTTCCATCTGGAGATTGATGATGAGCCAGAGGGGCTTGCCTACGAAGCCGGTGCCTCGGTGGACCGCTTTCCAGGTGTCGTCGAGGTAGTAGTGGATGTCCACGTCCGTGCTGTTCACCTTGGTGATCCAGGCGCGGTAGGCGTGCCAGGAGCCCGGGGACGGGACGCCGACGATCGTGGACGAGACGTCCGAGGACGTCCGGAAGGTGTTGAACCAGTTGTTGCCGTTCCCTTTGAACTCGAGGATGTCGCTCTCCGGTGGCCAGCTGTTGACTCCGGTGAGCCAGAACGCGGGCCAGGTGCCGCCCGCGCTCGGTGCCTGGAACTCGCCCTTGACCTCGTAGTTGGGGAACTGGTCGGTCACCACGATCTGGTGCTTGGCGTGCACCGCGCCGGAGTGGTAGCGAATGGGGAGGTGCGGGGTCGAGCCGCTCGTGCCCTCGTCCCATGTGATCCGGGTCGCCTTGAGGGTCAGTACCCCCGAGTTCAGGTAGATGTGGTTGTGGTCGGTGGCGCTTCCGTACATGCGGGCGCTGCCGTTGTGATCGCTTCCCCAGGGGTAGAGGTAGCCCCAGTGGGCCTCCAGGGCGCTGTAGCTGCCGAAGGAGCCGTTGATCACGTCCTCCCAGGCCGCCTCCCGGGCCGGGGCGCCAGGGGCGGCGTACGCTCCGTGCGGCCAGGCGCTCAGGGCGGCGGCCCCTGTGAGCGCCATGGCCCCGCCGAGGAATCTCCTGCGGCCGTACGACTCGTCCCGTGCCGGTAAGCCGTGCATGGTGCCTCCCGAGAATCGGACAGAAACCATCAGGACTCACCACATTCCCAAGGGGATCATGGAGCGTCAACCGCCGTGGGCTGTCGTGGGCTGTCGTGGGCCGTCGTGGGCCGTCGCGGGGCGCCGCGCGGCCGTCGCGTGGCTCTTGCGGCCGGCGCGGGTCAGCCGGGGACCGGGACACCCGCGCAGGGCATCGAGCGGACCCGGTTGTCGAAGTTCGACGGGACCAGCACCGGGTCGCCGGCCGACCGCAACTGAGGCACGCGCGTGAGCAGTTCCCCGAAGAGCGCCTTCATCTCCAGCTTGGCCAGGTAGGTGCCCAGGCAGTAGTGCGGGCCCCCGCCGCCGTATCCGACATGGGGGTTGGGGCTACGGGTGATGTCGAAGGCGTCCGGATCGGGGAAGACCGACTCGTCGCGGTTGGCCGAGGCGTAGAAGAGGACGACCTTGTCGCCGCGCCGGAAGTCGTGCCCGTTCATCCGGTGGTCCTGGGTCACCGTCCGGCGGAACTGGATGATCGGCGTCGAGTACCGCACGATCTCCTCGACCGCGCCGTCCGCATACCGTTCGAAGTCGCTCAGCAGCAGCTCGCGTTGCTCGGGGTGCCGGCTGAGCAGATCGAGGCCGTGGGCGATCGCGTTCCGCGTGGTCTCCACCCCGGCGACCATCAGCAGCGAGAAGAACGCACCCAGCTGACGCCCGGTCAGCGCCTGACCGTCGATGTCGGCCCGTACGAGCGCGGAGATGAGGTCGTCGGTGGGCGCCCTGCGCCGCTCGCGGCCGAGGTTCGCGATCATCCCCTGCATCCGGGCCAGGGCCAGCAGGCCCTGGCCCGGCATCCGCAGCCGGGCGCGGGCGTCGCGGGCCACGCCGATGTCGCCGGAGGCGCGGTTCACCTGGTCCAGGATCCCCGGCCGCTCGTGCTCCGGGATGCCCATCAGATTGCAGATGACCTCGAACGGCATACGGGAGGCCACCGCGGTGACGAAGTCGTCCGGCCGGCTCGCGAGGAGGTCGTCCACGATGCGGGTGGCCACCGCGTGGATGTCCTCCTCCGTACGGTTCAGGATCCGCGGGGTGAAGGCACGGGAGACGATACGGCGCAGCTGCGTGTGGCGCGGGGCGTCGAGATTGACCATGGAGTCGCCGAACAAGGCCCTGACCCAGCGCGCCGGCTCGGGGGTCGTCGCACCGGGCGCGCTCGCGAAGACCTGTGCGTTACGGCTCGCCTCCACCACGTCCGCGTGTGTGACGAGAGCGTGGAATCCCCGCTCGGAACGCCAACGGCTCCCCGGACGCTCCACGAAATACTGCGGCTCGTCGAACTGCCGGAGCCGGGCGAACGCCTCCGCCCGGGCCACGTGCGGGAGTTGCCAGAAGGACGGGTCCGTGAGGTTCGGTCTCTCCCGGTGCTCCTTCCGGGCCGGAACCGGCCGAACAGGGGCCGTCGTGGAGTGGGCGGAGGAGGGAAACGGGCGTGGGGAGCGCGGGGAAAGCGTCATGTCGATTCCTCTCGGTGGGCGCGGAACGGTATTTCCATATGCCTGCACGACATACATGTGTTCGGGAATGCTTCCCATCACACGTGCTCACGGAGCTTGCCACGGAAAGGCGTTTCATATCCGGGACTGGCCAGGAGTGGAGAGAAACGACTGGCCGGAAGTAGTCATGGTATTCCCCCACTCGGGTGACACCGGCTCACAGATATTCCTCATGGGCCACTACTGTCACCGGACATGAGCTCTTCCCACACCGCGACGGACAACGCCCAGTACGCCCCTCGAATGGGCACGCTTTCCGTGCTTCCCTGGACCCGTGACCCGGACGCCGAGGAACGCGGGGCGCCTTTCCTGCTCGCCTATTCACTCGGGGACGGCAGGGACGGCCCGGAAGCCGGCGAGCAGGCGATGCGCGCGGTCCTCACGGAGATCGGACTGACGCCCGGCGGCGACCTGGTGGACATCGCGCACATGCCCAACGTGGCGATCAAACTGCTGGTGCAGGCGGGCCGGGCCGTCCTGACGATGCCGTACCTGAACGCGCAGTGTCCCGTACCGCCGGAGTGGGAGCAGGACGCGCACCGGAGCGGCCAGGTGCACTTCATCGTCGCCACCCGGCCCTGGGCCGACGGAGTGCCCGGACAGCCGGTCACGGAGGAGCGCCTGCGCTCCTTCGCCGGCGACGTCGAGGTCCTGTCCACCGCCGCGCACTGCCTGGTGCCGGTCCGCACCCTGACCGCCTGAGCGGGGAACCGGGAACGGCGGAGTGGACGGACACCAGATGCCGTCACTGGACGGGACCGAGACCGAGTCCGAGACCGAGACCGATACCGAGAACGAGACCGCGGTCGCTGTGGAGACCGCTCCTGAAGTCGCACCCGAAACCGGGCCCGTGACCGCGACAGGAACCCCGGACACGGTCGGTGGGAGCCGGGCGTTGGCGCTGTTGTTGGTGGTCACGGGGGCGGCGGGGTTGCTGGCCGCGTGGGTGATCACGATCGACAAGTTCAAGCTGCTGGTGGATCCGGGGTTCACGCCGGGGTGCA
>NZ_JOHR01000013.1 GCF_000719775.1 Streptomyces sp. NRRL F-5135
TCGACCGTGCTCGGTTTGCTCGTACCTCACAAACCTCCGCGCGCTCTCCCTTTCGACAGCGGCCGCGCCCCCTTCGGCTCACTCGCCGGCGGACGTGCCTGAGCGGGACGTCACGGGAACCCGGCCATGTGGCCCTCGGCAGACGTGGGTACCCCGGACGTCACTGGGACGCCCTCACCGCACCAGGGCCGCCGACAGCCGGTCCAGGGCGTCCTGGGCCGCGCCGGGGGAGCGGGTGGAGCCCGCCATGAAGGCGAAGGCCAGCAGCCGGCCGCGGCGGTCCACGACGGTGCCCGCGAGGGTGTTCACCCCGGTGAGCGTGCCGGTCTTGGCGCGTACCAGCCCGGCGGCCGGCGCGGCGTGCGCGTACCGGCCGCGCAGCGTGCCGTTGAACCCGGCGACGGGCAGACCGGTCAGGACGGGCCGCAGCTCCGGGTGGGCCGGGTCGGCGGCGCGCGTCAGCAGGGCGGTGAGCAGGGCCGCGCTGGCCCGGTCCGCGCGGTTCAGGCCGCTGCCGTCGGCGAAGCGGGCGCCGGCCAGGGGCATCTTCAGCTTCTTCAGCTCCGCCCCGACGGCCCGGCCCGCGCCCGCGAAGCTCGCGGGGCGGCCCGTGGCGATCGCGGTCTGGCGGGCCAGGGACTCCGCGATGTCGTTGTCGCTCTCGGTCAGCGCGCGCTCCACCAGGGCGGCGAGCGGCCGCGAGTACGTCCTGGCCAGCGGCTCGGCGCCGGCGGGCGACCGGCCCTCGGCCGGGTCGGCGGTGACCCGTACGCCCCGGTCGCGCAGCAGCCCGGTGAAGGCGTCGGCGGCGTCGCCCGCGGGGTCCTCGCCGCGCGGCGCCGGCCCCTGGGAGGAGGGGTCGGCCCGGCCCTGTCCGACCATCAGCGGCACGACGGGCGCGATGTTGTCGTTCGGGCCGATGGGGTGCCTGCGCGGGCCGGAGTAGAGGGACGTGTCGTAGGCGAGGGTGACCGCCCGGTCCCCCCGCTCGCGCAGCGCGCGGGCGGTGTCGTCGGCGAGGGCGCGCAGCCCCGCCGCGTCCAGGGTGGCGTCGCCGCCGCCGACCAGGGTGAGCCGCCGCCGGTCGGGGGTGGCCGTGACGGTGGTGGCGATGCGGTGGTCGGGGCCGAGCGCGGACAGCGCGGCGGTCATCGTGGCGATCTTGACCGTGGAGGCCGGGACCATCGCCTTGTCCTGCCCCTTGCCGTACAGCCGGGTGCCGGTGGCGACGTCGACCACGGAGGCCGTACGGGTGGCGCCGAGCCCCTTGTCGTCCATCAGGGGGCCGAGCCGCCTGCCGAGGTCGCCGGAGAGGCCCGCCGGGACGTCATCGGGAGCGGTGGAGGCGGTCGTGAGCGCGCTGAGCACTCCGGCGGCGCTGGGCGCGGGCGCGGGGGCGCTCCGGCCGGCCGGGCCGTGATGCGCACCACCCGCGCGGGCCCCGGCCGCCGCCCGCTCGCGTTCCGCCCTGCGCTGGCCCGCGTCCCAGGGCCCCGCTGCGGCCACGGCCACCGCGGCGCACACCAGGCCGAGTGCCACGGACCCCGCCGTGACCTGCCACACCTTCGGCTCAAGCATGGCTGACCAGCCCCTTTCGCGATCACACAGCTGCGTGGGGGACACTTAACCACTGCGTTCTGCCACGAGCACGGCATCCCGGCCCCCGGCCGGGGGGTCTCCTCCGTGAAGACGCAGCATCGTCCGACGTTAGTGTCATTCGTCAGTGTCATGACGTGTTTGATCCAGGAGGAGACACCCGTGGAGTTCGACGTCACCATCGAGATCCCCAAGGGTTCGCGGAACAAGTACGAGGTGGACCACGAGACAGGCCGCATCCGCCTCGACCGCCGGCTCTTCACCTCGACGAGCTACCCGGCCGACTACGGGTTCGTCGAGAACACCCTCGGTGAGGACGGAGACCCGCTGGACGCGCTGGTCATCCTGGACGAGCCGACCTTCCCCGGCTGCCTCATCAAGTGCCGCGCCATCGGCATGTTCCGGATGACGGACGAGGCCGGCGGCGACGACAAGCTGCTGTGCGTGCCGGCGTCCGACCCCCGGGTGGAGCACCTGCGGGACATCCACCACGTCTCGGAGTTCGACCGCCTGGAGATCCAGCACTTCTTCGAGGTCTACAAGGACCTGGAGCCCGGCAAGTCCGTCGAGGGCGCCGACTGGGTGGGCCGCGCCGAGGCCGAGGCCGAGATCGAGGCGTCGTACAAGCGCCTGGAGGCCAAGGGCGGAGCCCACTGACGGCGGTCCTTTCCGTGTGACCGGCGGGCCCGCGCGTGCTTCGGCACCGGGCCCCGGCCGGACGGACGACGGGCGGCGCACCTCGCACGGGGTGTGCCGCCCGTCCGTGTGCGGGGCGTACGGTCCCGGGCCGGCTCCCGTCCGCGTGTGTGGCGCTCATGGACGTGCCCATACTGGGCAGACGCGGAGCGGTGGCTCCGGGCGGACGGCGGACCACGGACGGCACACGGCAGGAGGCGGGAGCGGCGCGACGCGCGCCGGGACGCGGCACTACGCATGGGAACGACGGGGCAGGGGGAGACAGCGGGGAAGCCAGAGCAGGCGGGTGACGGCAGGGAGTGAGGATTCAGAACGTGGTGGCCGAGCCGGACGGTCCCGAGGACCGAAAGCCTCATCAGGCGGACGAGGCGCACAGTGCCTTCACCCCGCCGCTCGGGGTGGAGCAGCCACCGCTTCCCGAGGACGACCAGCCGACCTCGGAGTTCGCGATCCCGGAGGGGCTGAGCACGGAGCCGTCGCCCGAGCCCGAGGGCTCCGCCTTCGACGTCCCGGAGGGCGTACAGGGGGCACCGGGTTCCGGCTACGGCGCGTACGGCGGCCGGGGCGGCGCGCCGGGTGTCACGCCCGCGCACGGCGTCCCCATGGTCAGGCTGAACAAGCACGGCCCCTGGCAGGACCGGATGCGCACCCTGCTGCGCATGCCCGCCGCCGACCGCCCCGTACCGGAGACGGTGCAGCGCCACGACGACCAGGGGCCCGCCGTGCCGCGCGTGCTGGACCTCACCCTGCGTATCGGGGAGCTGCTGCTGGCGGGCGGCGAGGGCGCCGAGGACGTCGAGGCCGCGATGTTCGCGGTGAGCCGCGCGTACGGACTGGACCGCTGCGAGCCGACCGTCACCTTCACGCTGCTGTCGATCTCGCACCAGCCCTCGCTGGTGGACGACCCGGTGACGGCCAACCGGACCGTACGCAGACGTGGCACCGACTACACCCGGCTGTCGGCCGTGTACACGCTCATCGACGACATCACCACGGAGGACACGGACGTCACGCTGGAGGAGGCGTACCGACGGCTGGCGGAGATCCGGCGCAACCGCCACCCGTACCCCGGCTGGGCGCTGACCGTGGCGAGCGGGCTGCTGGCGGGCTGCGCGTCCGTGCTGGTCGGCGGCGGTGTGCTGGTGTTCCTCGCGGCGGCGGCCGGCGCGATGCTCGGCGACCGGCTGGCCTGGCTGTGTTCGGGGCGCGGGCTGCCGGAGTTCTACCAGTTCATGGCGGCCGCGATGCCGCCGGCGGCGATGGGGGTGGCGCTGACGCTGCTCGGTCCCGTGGTGTCCTGGGCGGGTCCGGCCTCCGCCGTGATCACCGGTGGGCTGTTCGCGCTGCTCCCGGGGCGGGCGCTGGTGGCGGGGGTGCAGGACGGGCTGACGGGTTACTACATCACCGCGGCCGCACGCCTGTTGGAGGTCATGTACTTCTTCATCGCGATCGTCACGGGTGTGCTGATCGTGCTGTACCTGGGTGTGCAGCTGCACGCCCAGCTGAACCCGGACGCGGCGCTGGGCATAGGGAAGCAGCCGCTGGTGCAGATCGCCGCGTCGGTGGGGATGAGCTTCGCGTTCGCGATCCTGCTCCAGCAGGAACGTTCCACCGTGCTGATGGTGTCGCTGAACGGCGGGGTCGCCTGGATCGTCTACGCGGCGATGCACCTGACGGGCGACATCTCGCCGGTGCTCGCGACGGCGGTGGCGGCGGGGCTGGTGGGCCTGTTCGGACAGCTGCTCTCGCGCTACCAGTTCGCCTCGGCGCTGCCGTACATCACGGCGGCGATCGGCCCGCTGCTGCCCGGTTCGGCCACGTACTTCGGTCTGCTGGGCTTCGCCCAGAACGACCTGGACCGGGGGCTCGCGTCCCTCTCCAAAGCGGTGACGCTGGCGCTGGCGATCGCCGTCGGGGTGAACCTCGGCGGGGAGATCGCCCGGATGGTCCTCACGGTCCCGGGGGACGTACGGGCGACCAGCCGCCGCGCGGCCAAGCGGACGCGCGGCTTCTAGACGCGCGGCGTCTGGACGCGCGGCGTCTGGACGCGCGGCTCCTCGCGCCGCGTCCGGATGAAAGACTTCCGGACGAAGGACCAGCAGTCGGAGGTCGGTCATGGAGGCGCGGCATCTGCGCTACGCGCTCGCCCTCGCCGAGCACCAGCACTTCGGCCGGGCGGCCGCCGCGCTCGGGATCGCGCAGCCCCCGCTGTCCAAGCAGATCGCCGATCTCGAGGGGGAGGTCGGGGCCCGGCTGTTCGACCGGACCCGGCGGGGCGTCTTCCCGACGGCCGCGGGCGAGGCGTTCCTGGACCGGGCGCGCCGGGCGCTGACGGAGATGGCGGCGGCCGTGACCGACGCGGGGCGCGCCGCGCGCGGCGAGACCGGCAGGCTGCGGCTGGGTTTCATCGCCTCGGCCCTGCTCGGTCCGCTGCCCGCCGTGCTCAGCCGGTTCGGCCGGGACCGTCCCGAGGTACGGCTGGAGCTGCACGAGATGGGGACCAGCCGGAGCACCGCCGCCCTGATCGCCGGTGAGCTGGACGTGGCCGTCGGGCTGGGGCGGCCCCGCGGGCCCGGGGCGGAGAAACTCGTGTCCGTCACGATCGGGCGCGACGATCTGGTCGCCGTCGTCGGCACGGCGCACCCGTACGCGGGTCTCCCCTCGGTCAGCGTGGAGCAGCTCCGGCGGCAGCAGCTGATCGTGGCGCCGGGCGAGGACGAACCGACCACGATCGCCGGCCTGCGCGCCCTGTTCGGCGAGGACTCGGCGGCCCTGCACGGCGCCACGATCGCCCGGGACGTCCACACGATCATCGGGCTGGCCGTGTCCGGTGCGGGCGTCGGGCTGGGGCCCTCCCGCATGACGTCGGTCCCGCGCAAGGGGGCCTGGTTCTGCCAGGTGACGCCGCGGACCGGGCTGCCCGACCTCGTCCTGTCGTTCGCCGAGGACGACGGCTCGCCCGTGCTGACCGCCTTCCTGGCCGTGCTGCGCGCGAACTGCCCGGAGGCCGGAGCCTCGCTCGACCGTCGGCTCGGCCCGGGCCGCCCTCCGGAGCGCTGACCTCGGGAACGTCGGCCTCGGGCGCCGGCCTCCGGGTCAAGGAAGCGGAAGCGGCGAGGGGAGCCCGGCACAGGGCTCCCCTTCGGACGGCCGGCCCGGGGGGCCGACGCGGGTCGTACGGTCCCGCTCAGCGCTTGGCGTGGCGACCGCGCCCCTGGGCACCGCCCGGGTCCTCCGGTCCTCCGACGGCCGTCCCGGCGGCGGGTCCGGCCATCGGCGCCGCCGTGTCCTCCCCGGCCGCCGCCGCCTTCTTGGACTGCGAACGGGCCCGCAGGAACTCGATGACGATCGGCAGGATGGACAGGAGCACGATGCCGACGAGGATCAGGTCGATGTGCTCACGGACGAACGCGATCTTGCCCAGCGAGGCACCCAGCAGGGTGACGCCCGCGCCCCAGAGGACGCCGCCGAGGACGTTGAAGATGATGAAGGAGCGGTAGTTCATCCGGCTGACGCCGGCGATGATCGGCGTGAACGTCCGGATGATGGGCACGAAGCGCGCGAGGACCAGCGACTTGGGGCCGTGCTTCTCGAAGAACTCGTGCGCCTTCTCCACGTTCTCCTGCTTGAAGAGCTTGGAGTCGGGGCGCCTGAACAGCGCGGGGCCCACCTTGCGGCCGAAGAGGTAGCCGACCTGGTCACCGATGATCGCGGCGGCGACGACGAGCGTGCACACGAGCCACAGCGGGTGGTCGATCAGGCCGGTCGTCACCAGCAGGCCGGTGGTGAACAGCAGCGAGTCACCCGGCAGGAAGAAGCCGATGAGAAGGCCGGACTCGGCGAAGACGATGACGAGAACGCCGATCAGTCCGAACGTCTGGATCAGATAGTCCGGGTCCAGCCAGCTGGGGCCGAGCGCAAGTGTGGTCACGGTTACCGGACTCCTGAGTCATGAGAATCGGTCGAGCGTCGTGTTTCGGCGTGGTCGGCCGCGCACAAGCTATCAACGCCCGCGCGCGGTGCTCAGTTCCACCCGGCCGCTTGACGACACGGCCGGGTGGCAGTCATGGGCATACCGGAACGAAGTGACACCCGGCGAGGCACGACCGGGCGCCGGACGGGTGCGCGGCTACGGTGAGCGCGTGGCTCATGACGGTCCGCCCGCCGCTCCCCCGCCCGTTCCCCCGTCCGGTCCCGCCGTTCCCTCTTCCGCTTCCTCCCCCGCGCCCTCCGCCCGTACGCTGCTGCCGCTGGTCGTGCCCTCCCTGGCGGTGGGCGTGGCCTCGGCGCTGGTGCTGCTGGGCGTGAGCGCGGTCGCGGACCGGTTGGAACACGTGCTCTGGCAGAGCCTGCCGGACGCCCTCGGGATCGGCCGCTACTCGGCGCTCTGGATGATCGTGACGCTCACGGCCACCGGGCTCGCGGTGGGGATCGTCGTACGCCTGGTGCCGGGGCACGCGGGACCCGACCCGGCCACCACGGGCTTGATCGACGCGCCGCTGCCGGCCCGCGTCGTACCGGGGCTGCTGCTGGTCACGGGGCTGGCGCTGGCCGGCGGGGTGAGTCTCGGCCCGGAGAATCCGATCACGGCGGTGAACATCGCGCTCGTGTACTGGCTCGGCCGCAGGGCGGCGCCCAGGGCCCCGGTGGCTCTGTGGCCGGCGCTCGCGGCGGCGGGGACGATCGGGGCGCTGTTCGGTACGCCGGTGGCGGCGGCGCTGATCCTTTCGGAGTCACTGGCGGCGGGACAGGGACAGGGACAGGGACCGAGACCGGGACCGGGACAGGGACCGGGACAGGGACAGGGACCGGGACAGGGACCGGGACAGGGACCGGGGCAGAGGCAGGGCGCGGGTTCGGGGCCGGGCCCGCGCGGCTCCCTGTGGGACAAGCTGTTCGGCCCGCTGATCGCGGCGGGGGCGGGCGGCCTGACCACGGTCCTGGTCAGCCACCCGACGTTCGACCTCGGTCTGCCGCCCTACCCGGGCACCGGCTGGGGTGACCTGGCGGCGGCCCTGGTGATCGCGCCGGTCGCGGCGGCGCTGGGGATGGCGGTGGTGTACGCGTTCCCTCACGTCCACGCGCTCTTCCGCTCCCTCCCCCTTCTCCGCCACCCCGTCCCGGCGCTGACGGCGGGCGGGCTGGTGCTCGGCCTGCTCGGGACGCTCGGCGGGCAGTTGACGCTGTTCAAGGGGCTGGCCGAGGTGAAGACGCTCGCGGCGGACCCGGAGGGCTGGTCGGCCGGCTCGTTCGCCCTGATGACAGTGGTGAAGCTGGCCGCCCTGACGACGGCGGCGGCCTGCGGCTTCCGGGGCGGCCGGATCTTCCCCGCCGTCTTCGCGGGCGCCGCCCTCGGCCTGTGCGCCCACGCCCTGGTCCCGGCCGTGCAACCGAGCCTGGGGGTGGTGTGCGCGGTCCTGGGCGTCCTCCTCGCGATCACCCGCCACGGCTGGCTCAGCCTCTTCACGGCGGCGGTCCTGGCGGCCGACACGACCATCCTCCCCCTCCTCTGCGTGGCCGCGCTCCCCGCCTGGCTCCTGGTCACGGGCCGCCCCCAGATGCGCCTCCACGAGGACGGCACGCCGGCGCGGTGACCGCGCGACACGGAAACGGCGGGCGGCGGGATCGCGTCCGCGGGCCATCCGGCCCCGTCCGCCGGGCGGGGCCCGCCCCGCGTCCGTATTCTCGCGCCAGGGGGTTCGGCAGCACCGTTCCAGCGTGAGGAGACCGCTCATGCCACTGCACCGGGGCGCGGACCGATCCGTCGACATCGCGCCCGACGAGCGGGCCGAGCTGCGGCGGCTGTCGCTCAACCCGTTCTACGGGGAGGCCGACCCCGTCAGCGAGATGACCCTCGCGCCGCCCATGCACCGGCTGCCCGACGGGCCGATGCCGCCCGCCACCGCGTATCAACTCGTGCATGACGAACTGATGCTGGACGGCAACGCGCGACTGAACCTCGCCACCTTCGTCACCACGTGGATGGAGCCCGAGGCCGGCGTCCTGATGACGGAGTGCCGGGAGAAGAACATGATCGACAAGGACGAGTACCCGCGCACCGCCGAACTGGAGCGGCGCTGCGTGGCGATGCTCGCCGATCTGTGGAACGCGCCCGACCCCGCCGCCGCCATCGGCTGTTCGACCACCGGTTCCAGCGAGGCGTGCATGCTCGCCGGGATGGCGCTCAAGCGCCGGTGGGCCCGGCGCAACGCGGCGCGGTACCCCGCCACCGCCCGGCCGAATCTCGTCATGGGGATCAACGTCCAGGTCTGCTGGGAGAAGTTCTGCGACTTCTGGGAGGTCGAGGCGCGGTGCGTGCCCATGGAGGGCGACCGGTTCCATCTCGCCCCGGAGGCCGCCGCCGAGCTGTGCGACGAGAACACCATCGGGGCCGTGGCCGTTCTCGGCTCCACCTTCGACGGCTCCTACGAGCCCGTCGCCGGCCTCTGCGCGGCACTGGACGCGCTGGAGGAGCGTACGGGGCTTGACGTGCCCGTCCACGTCGACGGGGCCTCGGGCGCCATGGTCGCGCCCTTCCTGGACGAGGACGTCGTCTGGGACTTCCGGCTGCCGCGGGTGTCGTCCATCAACACCTCCGGGCACAAGTACGGACTCGTCTACCCCGGCGTCGGCTGGGCCCTGTGGCGCTCGTCCGCCGAGCTGCCCGAGGAGCTGGTCTTCCGCGTCAACTACCTGGGCGGCGACATGCCCACCTTCGCGCTGAACTTCTCCCGGCCGGGCGCGCAGGTGGTCGCGCAGTACTACACCTTCCTGCGGCTCGGCCGGGAGGGTTTCCGCGCCGTGCAGCGGACCGCGCGGGACATCGCCACGAAGCTGTCCGGCCGCATC
Organism: Streptomyces sp. NRRL F-5135; assembly: GCF_000719775.1. Taxonomy (GTDB): domain Bacteria; phylum Actinomycetota; class Actinomycetes; order Streptomycetales; family Streptomycetaceae; genus Streptomyces; species Streptomyces hebeiensis. Next base: position 9,142 of record NZ_JOHR01000013.1, read on the forward strand.
GGTGAGATGGCCGGGTTCCGGCTGCTGACCCGGGGGGACGAGCTGCCCGTGTTCGCCTTCACCACCGCGCCGGACGTCACCAACTTCAACGTCTTCGACGTCTCGCGGCGGCTGCGCGAACACGGCTGGCTGGTGCCCGCGTACACCTTCCCCGCGAACCGCGAGGACCTGTCCGTCCTGCGCGTGGTCTGCCGCAACGGGTTCTCGGCCGACCTGGCGGAACTGCTGGTGGCCGACCTGGAGCAGGCCCTGACCGAACTGCGCCGCCAGGAACGTCCGGCGAGCCGCGACAGGCGGGCCGCCACCGCTTTCCATCACTGACCCGCGTGTTCCCTCACCGGCTCACGCGCTCACCGGCTCACGCGCTCACCGGCCGGCGGATCCGTTCCAGTCGACGAGCTGGACGATGACCCCGTTGGGGTCCCTGACCTGGAAGGCGCGTTCGCCCCAGGGCTCCTCGCGCAACGGCATCGTGACGGCGACTCCCTCGGCGGTCAGGCGGGCCAGTTCGGCTTCGAGGTCGTCGACGACGAAGGCGAGGATCACCCCGCCGGCATGGTCGTCGCGCTGGTCGTCGGGGAGCGAGGCCAGACCGCGCCGCAGGTAGATGACGTTCATCCCGGCGTCCTCGCGGGCCAGGGACGCGAACCCGTCGGCGGCCGCCTCCTCGCGGAATCCGAAGTGGCAGGTGAGGAAGGCGCTGGAGGCGGAGACGTCGTCGACGTTCAGGGACACGGCGGAAGCGGTGATCGGCACAGGCACTCCTTCAGTTCACCAGTCCATTAGTCAAGCTTGACTAATGGATCGAAGATAACGCGCGGAGATCGGTTGGTCAAACTTGATTAGTGACGGTCTCCCTCATCGGGGATCCCGGTCGCGTACGGGTTCTCCTGCCCCTCGGCGAGCACCCCGACGAACGGCTCGCCCTCGCCCGCGAAGGCGTACGCGCCGCCCTCGATGCGTGCGATCAGGCCCTCCGTCCACGTGGCCCCCGCGTCGGCCGAGTGGACCCAGTAGTTCATGATCTCGCCGATGTGACCGAGCTGCTCGGGCCCGTCCTCGGGGACGTAGTTCTCGGTCACCTCGTTCCGCCAGGCCGCGATCGCGCGCACGCGCTCCCTGAGCAGCCCCACCACCTCGGCGCGCGGCAGGTCCACCATGCAGCCGAGCCCCGCCGACAGGACGTCCATCTGCTGGTCGTACGAGGTCAGCGCCGTGCGCAGCAGCCGGAAGTACTCCTCGCGGCCCGCGTCCGTCAGCTCGTACTCGGTGCGCGGCGGCCCGCCCGCCGTGCTGGGGGCGGTCTCGTGCGCCAGCAGGGCGCCCTGTTTCGCCAGTTGCTTCAGCGCGTGGTAGATCGAGCCGGGCTTGGCGTTGGACCACTCGTGGGCGCCCCAGTACTCCAGGTCGTTGCGGACCTGGTAGCCATGGGCCCGGCCGTGCTGGCGCACCGCCGCGAGCACGAGCAAACGGATCGCTGACATGGGGCCAGGCTATGGCTTCGCCGTCGGCTCCCGGCCCGGGGTCCCGGGCCGGAACACCGGAGCCCTGGCAGGCACCCCGCCCGGGGCCCCGCCGTCTCACGTCTCACGCCCCACGTCTCACAGCGGGAACCGCGACCGGCCGGCCCGTACCGACACCCACTGCTGGGTCGTGAACGCCTCCACCGCCGCGTCCCCGCCCAGCCGCCCGACCCCGGAGCTCTTCTCCCCGCCGAACGGCGCCAGCGGCTCGTCCTGCACGGTCACGTCGTTGACGTGCATCATGCCGGTGACGATCCGCCGGGCGAACGCCACGCCCCGGGCCAGGTCCGCGGTGTGCACGGCCCCGCTCAGGCCGTACGGACCGCTGTTGGCGATCCGTACCGCCTCCTCCTCGCCGTCGAACGGCACCAGCAGCGCCACGGGCCCGAAGATCTCCTGCCGCAGCAGCGGGGAGTCCTCCGCCAGATCCGTCAGCACCGTCGGCTCCACGACATTGCCGCGGGTACGGCCCCGTACCAGCGCGGTCGCGCCGTCCTCGATCGCCTGGTCCACCAGCGCCGTCAGGGCCTCCGCCTGGAAGGTGCTGATCACCGGGCCGATCCGGGTCTCCGGATCGCGCGGGTCACCGGCCTTCAGCGCCCGCACCCGCGCCATGAACCGCTCGGTGAACTCCCGCTCGACGCGCCGGTCCACCAGGATGCGGTTGGCCGCCGTACAAACCTGCCCCTGGAAGAAGAAGCGGCTGGCGACGGCCGCATCCACCGCCTGGTCGAGGCCCGCGTCGTCCAGGTCGTCCAGGACGACGAAGGCGCTGTTCCCGCTCAGCTCCAGCACGGTCCGTTTGAAGTTGGCCCCCGCGATCGCGCCCACGTGCCGGCCGACCCGGTCGGAGCCGGCGAACGAGATCACCTTGGGCACCGGGTGTTCGAGCAGCGCGTCGCCGATCTCCGCGATGTCCGTCACGACGACGTTGAGCAGTCCGGCCGGCAGCCCGGCGTCCTCGAAGAGCCTGGCCACCAGCCCGCCGCCGACGACCGGCGCGTTCTGGTTGGGCTTGATCACCACGGCGTTGCCCAGCGCCAGCGCGGGCGCCACCGACCGCAACGCCACCAGGAGCGGGAAGTTGAACGGGCTGATCACCCCGACGACTCCGACCGGCAGCCGGTAGACGCGGTTCTCGCGGCCGTCCGCGGACGTCGACAGGATCCGGCCCTCGGGGCGCAGCGCAAGGTGGATCGCCTCGCGGAGATACTCCTCGGAGGTGCGGACCTCGTGCTCCGCCTTCAGGCGCGTACCGCCCAGCTCGTCGATGATCGCCTCGACGATCTCCTCCCGGCGCTCCCCGACCAGTGCCAGCACCCGTTCCAGGACCTGCCTGCGGAGGTACGGACTGGTCTCGGCCCAGGCGGGCTGCGCGCGTTCGGCGGCGCGGTAGGCCTCATCGACCTCCAGGGCCGTGGCCACGGTGATGGCGGCCAGCTTCTCCCCGTTGTACGGGTTGAAATCGATGATGTCCCACGAGCCGCTGCCGGTCCGCCACTCGCCGTCGATGTACTGGTGGGCCAGGTCGGTGAAGTAGGACATGCGATCCCTTACGACAGGTGCAAACTCCTGATACGACGTCATCGTACTGATCCCTTTTGCGCTTCGGGGCCCTCCGAGCCGCCCGATTTCATGGGCTGTTCAGATGAGTTGGAGCAGGCCGCGGAGCACGTCACGGCTCTCCTCCGGCCCCGGGCTGTCCTCCTGGAGGCGCTCCATCACCCGTTCGTACTGCGCCACTTCCTCCTGCTTGTCCAGATAGAGCGCGCTGGTCAGCTGTTCCAGGAACACGACGTCGGAGAGGTCCGACTCGGGGAAGCGCAGCATGGTGAAGGCGCCGCTCTCGCCCGCGTGCCCGCCGAAGCTGAACGGCATCACCTGGAGTGTGATGTTCGGCTGCTCCGAGACCTCGATCAGGTGTTTCAACTGTCCCTGCATCACCGCCCGGTCGCCGTAGGGGCGGCGCAGCGCGGCCTCGTCGAGGATCGCGTGGAAGCGCGGCGCCCGCTCGGAGACGAGGACCTTCTGCCGTTCCAGCCGCAGCGCGACCCGGCGTTCGACCTCGGCGCACGGCGCGTCGGGCTGGCCGCGGGTGACGACCGCGTGCGCGTACGCCTCGGTCTGGAGCAGACCGTGCACGAACTGGACCTCGTAGATGCGGATCAGCGAGGCGGCTCCTTCGAGACCGATGTAGGTCTGGAACCAGCCGGGCAGCACATCGCCGTAGCTGTGCCACCATCCCGCGACGTTCGCCTCCCGGGCGAGGCCGAGCAGGGCCGCGCGCTCGCCCTCGTCGGCGACTCCGTAGAGCGTCAGCAGATCCTCGATGTCCCTGGCCTTGAAGCTCACCCGTCCCAACTCCATACGGCTGATCTTGGACTCGGATGCGCGGATCGAGTAGCCGGCGGCCTCGCGCGTGATGCCGCGCGTCTCGCGCAGCCGCCTCAGCTGTGAGCCAAGCAGGATGCGCCGCACCACGGAACCGCCCGATTCGGCTGCGGTCACGTCTCCAACCCTCCCCATCGCATGTGGTTCTCCCCGGAGCACCCCCGCACTCCAAGTGCCGGATTCTGCCATCAAAACGCTTCAGCCCGTACGCATTCGATTACGGAAATAAGAAGGCTTTGCGGAGAGAGCGAAATTGGTCACGAGAAGAAAACAGCTGGTAACGGCATGAGCCGGTGCAATCAAGGCGCGTGCACGTGCATCTGCCCTTGCATCTGCCCTGCGCATTGGGAACCATGGGCCTCGCGCACCTGCGTGCTCGTTCGTGTTTGACGTGTTGTGACGCCGGACCACCCGCCTGGACCACCGCAGTACAGCTACGGCCGCGATTCCCGGGAGTGCCTCGCATGGGGATGGATGGATCGACCATGCTCAAGCCTTTAAGGCAAGGGCTTCCCCCCATCGATCCCAAGGGGGCCGCGGGCTCCGCGTCGTGCGCGCTGCCGGGCCGCTACGAAGCGGTGCGCGGCGCGCGGCAGTTCACGCGGACGACGCTGAAGCAGTGGGACCTGAGCGACCGCTTCGACGATGTCGCCCTGGTCGTCTCCGAACTGGTCACGAACGCCCTGCGGCACGCCCTTCCGGACGAGGAGGGCCCGGACCTCGAACGGCCCGGCCGGATCGGCCGCGAGACGTACGACCTGTCCGTACGACTGCACCTGATGCGCTGGTCGTCCCGCCTGGTGTGCGCCGTACGGGACCCCAGCCACGCGGGGCCGTCGGTGCGCCGGACCGAGGAGGACGGGGCCGCGGAGTCCGGCCGGGGGCTGTGCCTGGTCGAGTCGTTCAGTGACACGTGGGGCTGGCATCCGCTGACGGGGGCCCTGCGCGGCAAGGTGGTCTGGGCGCTGTTCCAGTTGCCCCCGGACCGGACCTGTTGACGCCGGACCCGACCTGACCGCCGACGGCCTCCGCCACCCGGGGCGGGGTACCCCTTCGCGCACACTTCACATGCGCCCCTGACGCGCCCTCACGCGGCCCCGACGTGACTCCGCGCGGCCCCGAGGCGGTCGCACGTGTCCCCCGGCTCCGCCCGCCGGGGGGCCGTCGGCGGCGCCGTTGACCGGTTCGCGGTCTTTACGGAACGCGGTTCATGCGCTCGCCTCTTCCTGGTACATACCCATTCGGCCAAGGAGTGCGCAAAGTTGGCCGAAAACATACGTCGAGAAACGTGCTGTCCGGCCGCCGAACCCCTAGGGCCGACGCCCCCGTTCCGGAAGCACTCGGGCGCACCGAAGGACGTACGGGCGCCCCGGAGCCCGACCGGGCCGCCCGGACAGAGACGCATCCCCCGGCGTGCGCCGGGCGCACGCCGGTTCAGGTGACCGCCCTCAGGTGACAGTCCCCAGGTGCCGACGCCGGGTACCGGCGTTCAGGTACCGGCGTTCAGGTACCGGCGTTCAGGTACCGGCGTTCAAACGGTCGCGATCAGGTGGTCGAACTCGCCGTCCTTGACACCGAGCAGCATGGCCTCGATCTCGGCGGGTGTGTAGACGAGTGCGGGTCCGTCGGGGTGGCGCGAATTGCGCACCGCCACCTCTCCGCCCGGCAGTTTGGCGAACTCCACACAAGAGCCCTGGGAGTTGCTGTGCCTGCTCTTCTGCCAGACGACTCCGTGAAGCTCTGTGGCCGTTATGCCGTTGTACACGTGGTGCACAGGTCGCTCCCCGAGTTGCAAAGTGCAGGTTTGAACTGTCTCGGATCATAGCTCTGTTCATGTGCTGATGCATGAGCAGATGCACGTGCACGAGGGGTGTTCCCGTGGTTACAGATACACCCGCTGACATGGCATGTCCGGCGTGGACCGACCCCACGTCCCCCGTACCCCGAAAGGTGAGACGCATGAGGGGCCGCGGAGGATCCCCTTCCCTCGGAACTCGTGCGGAACTTCTCACGGAGAACTAAGAGAAAAGGCGGGGCGGGAAGTGGAAACCCCGCCTCGGCGAAGGCCGCGGCGGGGCTGTCCGTACGCATGTGCACCAGTGGGAAAGGAGCGGGAAAAGAAGGCGGAAGGGGCGGGCCCGCCCGTCAGTGGGGCGACGAGCGGTAGGGCAGCAGACCCATTTCCCGGGCGTTCTTGATCGCGCGGGCGAGCTGCCGCTGCTGTCGCGCGCTCACGCGTGTCACCCTACGGCTGCGGATCTTGCCCCGGTCAGAGATGAACTTCCGCAGCAGATCGGCGTTCTTGTAGTCGATGTACGTGATCCCGTCGCGGTCCAGGGGGTTGGGGCGGGGCGCGGCCCTGTCACGGCGGGGGGCGGGGGGACGGGGGGACATCAGACCTCCAGCAGGGCGTCGAAGGCGGGCGGCAGTCGCTTCCAGGCCGCGCGGCCCGCGGCGTATTCGGCGTCGGTGAGCAGGCAGGAGTCGAGCAGCCGCGCGATCCCTTCCCGGTCCAGCCCGGGCGAGGTGAAGACCAGACGCTGGCAGCGGTCCCCATGCAGCGGGTGCCAGTCGAGGGCCGCCGCCGCCCGGCGGGCCGGCGAAACCGCCTCCCAGGCGGCGTCCGGCAGCGCCGCGAGCCACGGGCCCGCGCTCTCCACACAGAGCGCGCCGCCCGCCGCGTCCCAGGCCAGCAGCGTGTCGGGACGGTCGGCGAGCCAGAACCGGCCCCTGCTGCGCGCGGCGGCGCAGGTCAGGTCCTCCAGCGCCCGGTAGAGCCGCTCCGGGTGGAAGGGGCGGGTGCGGTGCCAGACGTACGTGCCGACGCCGGACGCGTCCGCCTCCTGCGGCAGCAACGCGCAGGCCGGGTGCTGGCGCGCCGCCGCGGCCTCGACGTCGAACCCGGCGAACGCGGCGGCGGCCAGTTCCCCGGCCGACGCCCCGGCCGATCCCCAGACCGGCGTCCCGGCCGACGTCCCGGTCTGCGTCCCGGTCGGTTCTCCGGCCACCGCCCCGGAGCCGTCGACGCGTATCAGGCGTGCGGTCGGGTGGAGTTGGGCCAGCAGCTCCCGGTCCTCGTCGTCGGCCGGCGGATCGCCGGTCACGGCGAGCACCGGCGCGTACTCCAGCTGCCGGGCCCAGGTGTCCGCGACGGTCCGCCGGTCGGACGGGGCGGCGGCCAGGCCGACATCGGCGAGGTCGTCACCGTTGCCGAGGTACGGCAGCACCAGCGCGGGGTCCACGGCGGTCAGCACCTGGGTGACGACCAGCCGTTCGCCGTGCGCCGCGACGAGTTCCGCGTACGCCCGTGGCTCCACGGAGTCCCACAGCTCGACGACCGCGAGCCGCGTCAGGCCGTCGTCGGCGAGCCGGCTCAGCTCCGGCACCAGATCCTCGCGCAGCGCGCAACAGGCGCAGTCGTTGACGAGCGGGGCCTCGCCGGTGGACACCACGCCGGTCGCGTCGCGGACCTCCCGTACGACCGTGCCACGCTCGGCGGCGGCCGACAGGTCGTGGTGGAGCGCGACGCTGCCGGGCACGGTGGCGAGCAGCCGGCGCGCGGCCGCCCGACGGGCGTCGCCGTGCAGACCGGCGACGATCACGACGGGAAGCCGTCCGTCGTGGCGTCGTCCGTCGTGGGGGTGGCCGTCGTGGGGGTGGCCGTCCGAGGCTCCGGGGCCCGTGCCGGACATCAACGGGCCTCCGTACGGGGCTCGGTCCGGGGCTCGGTCCGGGCCTCGGTCCGGCGGCCGTAGCGGCGTTCGAAGCGCTCCACGCGGCCGGCGGTGTCCAGGACGCGGGCCGTGCCCGTGTAGAAGGGATGACTCGCCGAGGAGATCTCGACGTCGATGACGGGATACGTGTTCCCGTCCGTCCAGACGACCGTCCGCCCCGAGGCCGGGGTCGCGGTCGAGCGGGTGAGAAACGCGAAGTCGGCCGCCTTGTCGCGGAACACGACGGGCCGGTACGCGGGATGGATGCCGGGCTTCATCTCGGTCCTCCTGGTCCTCTCTGTGGTGTCGGGCGCCGCCGGTGCGGCGTCCGACGCTCAGCGCTCTTCGCGGAAGTCGACGTGCCGGCGGGCGACCGGGTCGTACTTGCGAAGCGTCATGCGGTCGGGGTCGTTGCGGCGGTTCTTCCGGGTGACGTAGGTGAAGCCGGTCCCGGCCGTGGACCGGAGCTTGATCACCGGGCGTGTCTCATCGCGTGCCATGGGGCTAGTATATGGAAATGGTTTTCATTTACAACGAGAGAGGTGCCCACCCTTGTCCGCCCACTGCCAGCTGACCGGCGCCGAGCCCGCCTTCGGCAACCGGATCTCCCACTCCCACCGGCGCACGTCCCGCCGCTTCGACCCGAACATCCAGCGCAAGCGCTACTGGCTGCCGAGCGAGGGCCGGTACGTCCGGCTCACGCTCAGCGCCAGGGCCGTCAAGACCGTCGACGTGATCGGGATCGAGGCGGCCGTGGCCCGGATCCGTGCCCGGGGAGTGAAGGTCTGATGGCGAAGAAGAGCAAGATCGTGCGCAACGAGCGGCGCGTCCGGATCGTCGAGCGGTACGCGGCGCGCCGTGCCGAACTGAAGGAGATCCTGCGCCGCCCCGGCACCTCCGAGGAGCAGCGGGCGGCGGCCCTGCGGGAGTTGCGCCGTCAGCCGCGCGACGCGAGCGCCACACGCGTGCGGAACAGGGACTCCGTGGACGGCCGCCCCCGTGGGCACCTGCGGAAGTTCGGGCTGTCGAGGGTGCGGCTGCGGGAGCAGGCGCACGCCGGATTCCTGCCCGGGGTACGAAAATCGTCCTGGTAGCTTGGCGCGGTCCGATCATCGACTTGGGGGATGTGCACGGTGCGCAAGCTCGTACGAACCAGTGTCGCCGCGGCCGGTCTGGTGGCCGCGCTCGCGCTCTCGCTCACCGGCTGCGGCGGCGGTGACGACGGCTCGGACAAGGACGGCGGCGGTGCCGCGTCACCGAGCGGGGCGGGCGCGGACTCCGGTTCGGGCTCGGGCTCGGGCTCGGATTCCGGGCCGGACGGGGGCGCGGACAGCGGCGGCCTCGAAGGCTCGTGGGCCGGGCTGAGCGACGGCCATGCCGTCGTCCTGGGCGTCAAGAAGGCGAAGGTCATGCTCGTCGCCGCCGAACACGTCTGCCAGGGCGGGGTCGAGGACATGGGCGGCGAGCCGATGCTCAATCTCACCTGCGACGACGGCAACACCGACCGGACCATGGGGACGATCGAGTCCAACGACGGCAAGAAGCTGGTCGTCTCCTGGGAGGGCGGCAAGAAGGACACGCTGACGAAGACGGCGGACGGGAAACTGCCGACCGGCGAGGGCGGGCTGCCCACGGACCTGCCGAAGGACCTGCCGACCGGCTGACGGACTGACAAGCGGACAGGGCGGGGATGCGGCGGCTGCCTTGTCGGCCGCCGGTGGACGGCGGCGGGCGGACGGGGCTTCCCGTGCGTCCGGCCGTCGGCCCCGCCCGTGCCCACCCGACCGACGCCGCAGCGTCGCTCCGGCATCACTCCAGGCGCTCGGTCGCTCCCTCGCGGCGTCCGGGTTCCTCGGCGCGGCCGGCCTTCGTGGATTCCGCGCCGTCCCCTTTTTCCCCGCTGTTCCCGTCGCGCCCGGCGTCCCCGTCGTCTTCGTCCAGCCCCTCGTCCAGGGCGTCCGACAGTTCCTCCAGGGCCGTCAGGAGCAGCGTGGCCCCGCTGCGTACGACCTCGTCGGGGACACCCTCGCCCTCCCAGCGCGCCACCGCGTCACGGACCCGGTCCCAGCGCGGGACCCGGCGTTCCCGTACGGCCACCGCGCCCTCTTCCGTCGCCTCGCGCAGCGCCTCGGCGAGCTCGGCGGCGGCCGGCACGGGCGTGGTGCCGCGCTCCGGCAGGTGCGCCTCCAGGAGCATCGCGGCCCGGGCGAACTGGGCGAGTGCCTGCTCCGCGTCGTCCGCCGCGTTGAGGGACAGGCCCCGGTGCCGTACCGGCTCGTGCGTGGCCTTCGCCTCCGCCGCGTGCCAGGCCGCCCGGGCCTCCCGCGTGCCCAGCAGCGCCTCGCGCACCTCGGGGCTGGCCCGGCCCGCGGGCTCGGCGTAGTGGGCCACCACCGCGGTGGCGTAACGGCCGTTGGTGAGCAGCCAGTCGGCGAGCCGGGCGCGCAGCCGGGGCGTCTCCCAGGCCGGGTAGAGGGCGTAGGCGATCATCGCGAGCAGCCCGCCGAGCAGGGTGAGGAGGACCCGCTCCCGTACGGTCTGCGTCACGCCCGTGCCCGCCACGCCGAGCAGGAAGACGACGTACCCGGTGACGAAGACCTGGCCGAGCGCGTAGCCGGTGCGCAGCACCAGGTACATCAGGCCCGCGCTGACGACGGCGAGGGCGGCGAGGACGACGTCACCGGGGTGGGCGAGCCACACGATGCCGGTGGCCACGGCCACCCCGACGAGCGTGGCGGCGAACCGGGCCACGGCGCGCCCGTAGGTCTGGCCGAAGTCGGGGCGCATGGTCATGACGGCGGTCATCGGCGCCCAGTAGCCGTGGCCGAGCGGCAGCGCGGAGGCGAGGACGTAGCCGGCGGAGGTGACGGCCGAGACGCGTACGGCGTGCCGGCGGATCGGCGAGTCGCGGTCGCGCAGTTCGTCGCGGACGGTCCGCAGGACGACGGGGACGAGCTGGAGCAGACCGGGCCGGTCGCGGTGTCCGGAGACCTTCTCGTACCGGTCGGCGCGGGACCGCCGGGCGGCCGGGGAGACGCTCCGGACGAGAGCTCCGGTCGCGCGTACGAGGGTGCGGGTCCTCCGGGCGAGGGAGCGGAGGCCCCGGGCGAGGACGTGACGCCATGTCCGCACCGGGGCCCCGGGCCGACCGGCCGAGGCTCCGCCGGGCCGCTCCCCCGCGTCTCCGGGCCCTTCGGCCGAGTCTCCGGGCCGTTCCGCCGCGTCTCCCGACGGCTTCGTGGAGGCCCCGGACCGCTTCATGAAGGCCCCGGACCGCTTCGTGGAGGCGCGCGCCCGGGACTCGCTCCCCGCGCCCTTCGCGATCTCGACGATCTCGTCCAGCAGGGTGCCCAGCCGGGCGGCGGCCCGGCGGGCGGGGCCGCTGAGAGGCGTTTCGGTCTCGGGGGTGTCGACCAGTCCTAGAGTGGCCGCTTCGAGCCGGACGGGCTCGCCGTGCCGGATGGCGCGCGCGGCGGAGTCCAGTACGGAACCGGCGGCGGCGAGGAGTTCGCGTACCCGGTCGCGCTCCGGCCCCTCGGGCGCCGCGCCGACGGCCGGGTCCGCGAGGGAGGCGAGCACCGGCCGGATCCGCTCGACCACCCCACGGGTGCCGTGCAGTTCGGCGGGGCGGCGGCGGGCCTCCCTCGGGGTGACGGCGGCGGCGCTCCTGGCCGTCATCAGCGGCTGGGGGTCGAAGGGCGCGACCGGGTCGTACCGCAGCCGACGGGCGTAGTCGCCCACGGCGGCGAGGGCGTCGGCCAGCGCGTCCCGCTGCCGGCCCCAGCGCCGGACGGGGAAGAGCACGATCAGCGCGGCCTGGACGACGCCGCCGGCGGCGATCACGGCGGCGTGACCGGCCGCCGTGGCGGCGGAGGTGGGGAGCGTGACGGTCACCAGCATCATCGCCACGTTGGAGGACGCGATGATCCCGGTGGTCGGGCCCGCCGCCCAGGCGAGCCCGGCGAGGAAGGTCCAGACGGCGAGCAGGGCGACGAAGAGGACGAAGTCGGCGCCGGTGACGTACCCCAGGAAGGTGCTGACGGCCAGGCTCGCGCCGGAGGCAAGCGCGAGGACCGGCCGGGGCCGCCAGCTGCGCTGGAGGATCGCGATGCCGGCCTGGAACGCCCCGAAGGCGGCGCTGACGGCGACGGTCGGCCCGAAGAGCACGAAAGCGCCCCCCACGACCACGGCGAGCCCGACGGCCCCGCGCAGAGCCACCAACGGCTCCAGCTGCCCCCGTTCGATCGTGAACCCCGAACGGGCGGTCTCCTTCAACGCCCGCAGCCAGCTCATGGACCGAGGGTAGCCAAACGGGCCGGTCACCGGCCCGGCGGGCCCGTCAGGCGGGCCGCGTCGGCCGCCGTCGTGCCGTGCGTCCAGCCCTCCGCGTCCGTCGCCCCGCGGACGCGCGTCGCCACCGTCTTCGGGAACATCCGGTCCGCGTGCTCCGCCACCGCCTCCGCGCGCCTGGCCAGCACCGGCAGAACCGGCAGCAGCCGGCCGTCCTGCCCCGGCGGCTCCACCGGCGTCCTCACCCGCGCGTTCTCCGACGCCTCTCCGGCTGACCCTCCGGACGCCCTTCCGGTCATCGTCCCGATCGTCGTGCCGGTCGTCGTGCCGGTCGTCGTGCCGGTCGCCCGCCCGGTTCCGGTCGCCGCCTCGATCTCGGTCGCCGCCGCGGTCGCCCGCTCGGTCGCCATGGCCAGCCGTTCACCGACGCGGTGCGCGTACGCCATCAGGAACGACTGCCGGAAGGTCTTCGTCCGCTTGCGCCCGCCCGCGCGCTGGGCCGCCTCGGCCCGCGTCATCGCCGTCGTCCCCTGCACCAGCAGCGAGGTGTGGAGCAGTTCCACGGCCGCCAGATCGGCCTCGAAGCCGACGACCGTCGAGAAGCCGTACGTGTCGTTCCACACCGCGCGGCAGCGGTTCGCGGAGGCGACCGCGTCGAGCAGGACCGCCTTGGCCGTCTCGTACGGCGCGTCCACCCCGATCCGGCAGGCGCCGGGCACATCGCCGCGCCGAGTGCGGTCCGCGAGCAGCGCCTCGTCGATGCTGTGCCGCGCCATCAGCTCCTGCGCCTTGGCCGTCAGCGCCTCGGCCTCCGGCGGATAGCCGGTCGCCTCCGCCTTCGCGAGGAGCGCGCGGATCCGGGTGAGCACGCGCGGCTCGTCCTCCGCCGGGGGCAGGTGGAGCTCGGTGCCGGGCACGGGCCCCACGGGCTCGATCGCCGGCAGCCGTATGAGCAGCAGGTACAGCTCCAGTACGGCGGTGGCGTACGAGAAGCGGTCGAGGCGGTCGGACAGAGGGGACCGGTCGGAGCGGTCGGACCGCGCGTCCGTCGCGGGGCGGGCCCCGGCGTCGTCCGGCCGCCCCAGCTCGGCCAGTTGCGCGGCCCAGCGCGGCGGCAGCCGCTCGTACCGCCGTACCTCCTCCTCGATCAGTCCTCCGACGATCCGCAGGTGGGGGCCGTCGAGGTCGCGGCGTACGAGACGCACGACATCGGCCGGCTGCCACCCGCGCTCCCAGGCCAGCCGCACGAAGCCGGTACCGCGCCGGCGCAGCGCGGCGTCCGCGCCCGGGTCGGCGGCGAGCAGGGAGGCACCGGTGTCGATCGCGTCGCGGGCCGCGCGGGCGTCGCGCGAGCCGCCGCCCGGGGGTACGGAGAGGACGGCGGCGAGGGCGCGCTCGACGGTGTTCGCTCCGGCGGCGGTCACGCGGGGGCCCCGGCGCGCGGGCCCGGGGCGGGCACGGCGCCGCGCGTGAACGCACCGCGCGTGAACGTGTGGAACGGGCGGGGCACGGGCTCTCCTCGGGCGCGACGGAACGTCGTCCACAGGCTGTGGACGCCGAGTGGCTGTCTACAGTGGCGGACACCCTTTTGGGAAATGGGACCGGGAACCGGGGACCGGGAAATCGGACGAGGGGACGAGGGGGCATCAGGCCGATGGGGGAGAACAAGCGGCGCATGCTGGCCGGCGAGTGGTACATCGCGGACGACGAGGAGCTGGGTACGGACACCGAGCGCCGGTTCGCCCTGTGCGCGGCGTACAACGCGAACGGGGGCGCCGCCCCCGCCGACCGGGGCCGGATCCTCTCGGAACTGCTCGGCTCGGTGGGCGAGGACGTCCGCGTCCGCCCGCCGTTCCAGTGCGACTACGGCCACCACATCAGCATCGGGGACCGTACGTTCGTCAACTTCAACGCGGTCTTCCTGGACGCGGCGCCGATCACCATCGGCGCGGACGTGCAGATCGGCCCGAACGTACAGCTCCTCACCCCCACCCACGAGCTCGACACGGAACGTCGCCGCGCGGGCTGGGAGAAGGCGTCACCGGTGACGATCGGGGACAACGTGTGGCTGGGAGGCGGAGTGATCGTCTGCCCTGGGGTGACGATCGGCGACAACACGGTGGTGGGCGCGGGGGCGGTCGTGACGAAGGACCTGCCGGCGGGGGTACTGGCGGTGGGGAATCCGGCCCGGGTGGTACGGCGGCTGGAGGACTGAGTCAGCGTGTGGCGAGCGGCCCGGCTCCTCCGAGCCGGGCCGCTCGGATCTCCTCTCCGTGGTCCAGGACGAAGACGTAGCGTGCCGGCGTCTGCTGGACGGCGGCGTCCCGATGGCCACCAGCGCCCCGAGGACAACCGCCGGACGCGCGCCTGAAACGGCTGGTCCCCATGACATGGCGCCATGACGTCACGGCGTCACGGCGTCACGGCGTCAGCACCAGCTTTCCGCCCGCGTGTCCGCTCTCGCTCAGCTCCTGCGCCCGTGCCGCCTCTGACAGCGCGAACGTCCGCGCGACCCGCAGCCGCAGCGCGCCGCCCGCCGCCAGCCGTACGTTCTCCTCCAGGCCCGCCCGCTTGCGCTCCGGTGACGTCCCGCCGGCCGAGAAGGCCACGCCGTACTCCCCGGCGCGGGCGTCCGCGATCGTGACGACGCGGTCCGCCGTGCCCCCGCGCAGTGCGATCGAGTCCGGCAGCACGCCCATGCCGGAGGCGTCGAACACCGCGTCCACCCCGCGCGGCGCGGCCTCGCGCACCCGGTCGACCAGCCCTTCCCCGTACGTCACCGGGGTCGCGCCGAGCGAGGCCACGAACTCGTGATTGGCGGGCGACGCCGTGCCGATCACCGTCGCGCCGCGCGCCACCGCCAGCTGTGCGGCCACCGAGCCGACCGCGCCCGCCGCCCCGTGCAGCAGCAACGTCTCGCCGTCGCCCAGCGCGAGCGCGTCCAGCACCCGCAGCGAGGTCTCACCGGCCACCGGGATCGCCGCCGCCTCCGCCCAGGACAGCCCGGTGGGCTTGCGCACGACCGTCCCGGCCAGGGCGTACTCGGCGTACGCGCCGGTCGCGGACCACCCCACCACCTCGTCGCCGAGGACGAACCCGGTCACGCCCTCGCCCACCTCGTCCACGACCCCGGCCAGCTCCGTGCCGGGCACCGAGGGCAGCGGCGTGGGAGCCATCTGTTCCATCCAGCCGCGGCGGATCTTGTAGTCGATCGGGTTGACGCCGGCCGCCCGGACCGCCACCCGGACCTCACCGGCGCCCGCGTGCGGGGCCTCGGCGTCCTGCGTGAACCGCAGCACCTCAGGGCCGCCGAACTCCTCGAAGACGATCGCTCGCATTCCAACCTCCGGTCACGGGAAATATCGGGGCGCCGCTCCTGACGCATCAACGACACCAACTACATCTACACACCAAGGCGGTCCTGCAGGCACCTTCTTCCCTCCGCCCTTCGAACGGCTCGCGCCCGGCGACCCGGATCCACACCGGAATCCGGCCGGGGTCGCCGCCAAGGACCTGGTGAAGCCCATGGTCAGGCCCATGTTCGGGGCCACGTTCGGTGCCACGTTCGGGCCACTGTCGGACCCGCCTGGGAGACTCGGCCCCATGACCGCATCGGACGATCCGCCGGAGGGGCCGGGGCCCGTCGGGCGGCGCTGGGCCCTCGCCCCCACGGAGGGCGGTGGCGCGCTCCTCGCCCCGCTCGACGCGGCGGGCCGGGCGGCGGGTCCCGTGCTCCGCGAGCCCGATCTCGTCGCGGCGGTCGAGGCGCGGCTCCCGGAGGCCGTCCGGTGGGTCTGGCGCTCCACCGCCGAGGTGTACCCCCGGCTGCTCGCGGCGGGGATACGGGTCGAGCGGTGCTACGACATCGAGGCGGCGGAGCCCCTGCTGCTCGGCCACGAGAGACGGTCCGGCGAGCCCCGCTCCGCAGCGGCGGCCTGGGCCCGGCTGCGCGGCGGTCCCGTACCGCCCGATCCGCCGCCGAGATCGGCGGCGCCCGGGGCGCAGTCGGCGCTGTTCGAGCCGCGCGCGGGGGCGGAGGTCCCCTTCGAGGGCCTGCTGGAGGTGTACGCGGAGCAGGTGCGCAGACACGCCGCGGCCGAGCACCCCGAACGGATGCGGCTGCTCACCGCGTCGGAGTCGGCGGGCATGCTGGTGGCCGCCGAGATGCACCGCGCGGGCCTGCCCTGGCGCGCGGACGTGCACCGGGAGGTGCTGGGCGAGCTGCTCGGCGAGCGGTACGCGGGCGGGGGCGAGCCGCGCCGGCTGGCCGAGCTGGCGGACGAGGTGTCGGAGGCGTTCGGCCACCGGGTGCGGCCGGACCTGCCGGCGGACGTGGTGAAGGCGTTCGCGCGGGCGGGCGTCAAGGTGCGGTCCACCAGGCGCTGGGAGCTGGCGGGGATCGACCATCCGGCCGTCGAGCCGCTGATCCAGTACAAGAAGCTGTACCGGATCTGGACGGCACACGGCTGGAGCTGGCTCCAGGACTGGGTGCGGGAGGGCCGGTTCCGGCCGGAGTACCTGCCGGGCGGCACGGTCTCGGGCCGCTGGACGACCAATGGCGGCGGGGCCCTCCAGATCCCCCGGGTGATCCGGCGGGCCGTCGTCGCCGATCCGGGCTGGCGGCTGGTGGTGGCCGACGCCGACCAGCTGGAGCCGCGCGTGCTCGCAGCGATCTCCCGCGACCCGGGCCTGATGGAGGTGGCCGGGCAGGGCGGCGACCTGTATACGGCACTGTCCGACCGGGCGTTCTCCGGCGACCGCGACCACGCAAAACTCGCGCTCCTGGGCGCGGTCTACGGCCAGACGTCCGGCGACGGCCTGAAGAACCTGGCGGCGCTGCGCCGCAGGTTCCCCCGGGCGGTGGCGTACGTGGACGAGGCGGCCCGTGCGGGCGAGGAGGGCAGGATCGTACGGACCTGGCTCGGCCGGACGAGTCCGCGGGCGGTCGGCCCGGAAAACACCGGGACCGCCGGGACCGCCGGGGCCACTGACTACACGGACGAGGCCGGGCTTCCGCAGGAGGCCCCGCCGGGCGCGTACGGCATGGGAGACGCACGAGACGCCGGAGACACGGGCGACGCGGGCGACGCGGGAGGCGGGGAAGGCGCGGGAGGTGCGGGAGCCGCCGCGTCGGCCGCCCGCGCCCGGGGGCGCTTCACCCGCAACTTCGTCGTGCAGGGCAGTGCCGCCGACTGGGCCCTGCTCATGCTGGCGGCGCTGCGCCGGTCGACCGCGGGCATGCGGGCGGAGCTGGTCTTCTTCCAGCACGACGAGGTGATCGTGCACTGCCCGCTGGAGGAGGCCGAGGAGGTGACGCGGGCGATCGACGCGGCGGGCGAGCTGGCCGGCCGGCTGACGTTCGGCCGGACGCCGGTGCGCTTCCCGTTCACCACGGCCACGGTGGAGCGCTACTCGGACGCGAAGTGACCGGGACGCGGCGTGGCGCTGACGCGGAGGAGTCGGGCGCGGCGTGAACCGGACGCGGAGTGAGTCGGGCGCGGTGTGACTCGGACGCGAAGTGACCGCGCCGCGCGCTCGGGCCCGTACGGCTACGGGGGTGCGGCGGTTTCCGTCCCCCGCCGCCGGGACCGGCCCGTATGACCCATGGCCCCGGAGAGGGCTACTCCCAGACGACCACGTTGCGCCGCACCGGAACCGTCCCCGAGTCCGTCGCGAACAGCTCGGGCGAGCGCGCCCGGATGCGTTCCACGTCGTCGAACACCGCCCGCAGATGCGTGCGCATGGCCGCGTGGGCCAGCGCGAGGTCTCCCACGAGCACCGCGTCGAAGATCTCGACGTGCTGGTCGGCGAACCCCGCGGGTGACGCGGTGTCGTAGAGGCCCAGCCGCCGCGCGCGGTCGAGGTGGCCCTTGGCCGAGACGACCGTCGCCCAGGCGCTGCCGTGCCCGCTCAGCCGCAGCAGCGTCTGGTGGAACGCCTCGTCGAGCTCGAAGAACTCCTCCAGTGCGAGACCCGGCCGCCGCTGCTCGGCGAGGTTGTGCCGCAGCGCGTCGACCAGCTCGGGGTCGAGCTCTGCCGGGAGGTCGCCGAGGGCGGCCAGTTCCACGGCCTCCCGGAGGAACTGCGCGTCGGCCACCTTGGCCGGGTCGACCCGCGAGACGAACGATCCGACCTGGGGGAAGATCTGCACCAGCCCCTCCTGGGACAGCAGGATCAGGCTCTCCCGGACAGGGGTGCGGCTGACCCCGAGGGCGGCGGCGAGTTCGTTCTCGGACAGGGCCGCGCCCGGAGGCAGCTCCAGGGTGAGGACCTTGCGGCGCAGCGTCTCGTAGACGGCGCGGCGGCTGGTCCGCCCCCGGTTCGATTGCCGGTTCGATCGAGCCATGCACTCATCGTATCGGTGGGTATGCCCCACACTTGGCGCCTGTGCGCCGCGCACCCCGCACCGCGCCCGGGCCGCAGCCGCGCCCGCGACGCCGCGCCCCGCACCGCACGAGCCGTACGCCCCGACCACCCCGCACGATCACGCGGCACCCGTGCGTGTTCCACGTAACAGCAGTATTGCGCATGTGGTCGACCGGTGCTTGTATACCAGGGCTGCCCGACCAGTACCGCCAGACCTGGCGAAGCAGACCGGACGGGGCGGAACCGGACGGGCAGGCCGGACGAGGACGCGAGGAGAGGGATCTGTGAGCACGATCGAGCGCGCCGAGGTGTTCGTCTCGTCCCCAGGACGGACGTTCGTCACCCTGCGCATCACCACGTCGGACGGCGTCACCGGCCTCGGCGACGCCACGCTCAACGGCCGCGAACTCGCCGTCGCGAGCTATCTGCGCGACCACCTCGTCCCCCTGCTGATCGGCAAGGACCCGGCGCGCATCGAGGACATGTGGCAGTACCTCTACCGGGGCGCCTACTGGCGCCGCGGCCCCGTCACGATGACGGCGATATCCGCCGTCGACACCGCGCTGTGGGACATCAAGGGCAAGGTGGCCGGCCTGCCCGTCTACCAGCTGCTGGGCGGCCGGTCGCGCGACGGCGTCATGGTCTACTCGCACGCCAGCGGCACGGACGTGCCCTCCCTGCTGGACGACGTCGAGCGCTATCTCGACCTCGGCTACAAGGCCGTGCGCGCGCAGGCCGCCGTCCCGGACGTCGGCGGTACGTACGGGGTGCGCAAGGGCAAGGTCTACGAGCCCGCCGCGACCTCACTGCCCGACGAGCAGCCCTGGGACACCGAGGCGTACCTGCGCTTCGCCCCGACCTACCTCGAAGCCGTGCGCGAGCGCTTCGGCTTCGGCTTCCACCTCCTGCACGACGTCCACCACCGGCTCACGCCGCTGGAGGCGGCCCGCTTCGGCAAGTCGGTCGAGGACTCCCGGCTGTTCTGGATGGAGGACCCGACGCCGGCCGAGAACCAGGAGGCGTTCCGGCTGATCCGGCAGCACACGACGACCCCGATCGCGGTGGGTGAGGTGCTGAACTCGATCTGGGACGTCCAGCACCTGATCACCGAGCAGCTGATCGACTACGTACGCACCACCGTCGTGCACGCGGGCGGCATCACGCATCTGCGCCGGATCTTCGACCTGGCCGCGCTCTACCAGGTCAGGACCGGTTCGCACGGGGCGACCGACCTCTCGCCGGTCAGCATGGCCGCCGCCGTGCACATCGACCTGACCGTCCCGAACTTCGGCGTCCAGGAGTACATGGGGCACCCGGACGAGACCGCCGAGGTCTTCCACAGCGGCGTGACGTTCGCGGACGGGATGCTGAACCCCTCCGAGGAGCCCGGCCTCGGGGTCGAGTACGACGAGAAGGCCGCCGAGCGCTTCCCGTACGAGCCCCGGTACCTGCCCGTCGCACGGCGCCTCGACGGCTCCGTGCACGACTGGTGACCTCCGTGAGCACCATGGACCCCATGCACCCCGCACGCCCCGTGCGCCCCACGGACGACCTGCCCGGCACGGCCGCCTCGGACAACGGGGAGGTCGAGGAGGCCACGCCGCCCGCCCGCGCCACGCCCGGCCCTGCCGCACTCAGCCCCGCCGCGCCCCGCCCCGCCGCGCCCGGCGGCGCCATACCTGGCGGCGCCATACCTGGCGGCGCCACGCTCGGCCTCGCCACGCTCGGCCGGATCGCGCCGGAGCTGCGCCCGGCCGTCGACCCCCGGGAGCTGCGGGCGCGCGTCGTGCACTTCGGCCTCGGCGCGTTCCACCGGGCGCACCAGGCGGTCTACACGGAGAACGCGGCGGCCCGCTCGGGCCGGCCGTGGGGCATCGCCGCCGTCGCGCCGCGCTCGGCCCACGTGGTGGAGGCGCTGCGCGCCCAGGACTGCCTCTACTCGGTGACCTCGCTGACCGGGCCCCGCCCCTCGCCCACGGCCACCCGCGTGGCCGGAGCGGTCGTGGAGGCGCTGGGGATGCGGACGGACACCGGGCGGATCGACCGGCTGTTCGCCGACCCCGAGGTCGGCGTCGTGACCCTGACGATCACGGAGAAGGGCTACCACCGCCGCCCCGACACGGGCCGGCTCGACACGGCGGCACCGGAGGTCGCGGCGGATCTCGCCGTGGGGCTCGGGGCGGGACGTCTCGGGGCGGGGCGTCCCGAGGCGGGTCGTCTCAGTGCGGGTCTCTCGGCGGGTGCCTTCGCGGATCCCGCGGCGGGCCTCTCGGCGGGGGCGGCTCCGGGCGGCGCGGCCGGTCTCCGGACGGTCGTCGGGCGCGTCGCCGCCGGCCTCGCCGTCCGGATGCGCTCCTGCGGTGCGCCGATCACCCTGGTCTCCTGCGACAACATGGCCGCCAACGGCGCCGCGCTGGAAGCGGTCGTGCGCGACTTCGTCGACGCGTCCTCGTGGCCCGACCGGCGGGCCCTCCTGGACTGGATGGCGGTCTCGGTCGCCTTCCCCTCGACGATCGTGGACCGTATCGTCCCGGCGACGACCGACGCGGACCGCGCGGCGGTCCGGGCCGGGCTCGGCGTGGACGACGGCGTTCCGGTCGTGGGCGAACCGTACCGGCAGTGGGTCCTGGAGGACTCCTTCGCCGCTCCCCGGCCGCCGTGGGAGCTGGACGGCGCGCTGTTCGTGCCGGATGTCGTGCCGTACCAGCTGACCAAGTTGCGGCTGCTCAACGGCTCCCACTCGGCTCTGGCCTACCTGGGCGCGGCAGCGGGGTGCGCGACCGTCGCCGACGCGCTGGCGACCGACTGGGGCGAGCGGCTGGTCCGGGGGCTGTGCGCCGAGGTCGCGGCGACGCTGCCCGCCGGTGGGCCGGACCCGGTGGCGTACGCCGAGGACCTGGTCGAGCGGTTCCGCAATCCTGGGATACGGCACCTGCTCCGGCAGATCGGCTCGGACGGTTCGCTGAAGATCCCGGAACGGTGGCTCGACGCGCTCCGCACCCTGCGCGCCTCCACCGCCGGTACGGCACCGGCCGGCCCGGCCGCCACCACGAGCACCCCGATGCTGGAACTCGCGCTCGCCGCCTGGGCGAACGCCACGCGCCCGGCGGACGACGGCGGACAGCTGTTCGGTACGACGGATCCGGCGGCCCCGGCGCTCGGTGCCTGCTGGCGCGGGGTGCCGGACAACGAGGAGGGCCGCAGGGAAACGGTCCGCCGGCTGCTGGGCGTACTCGGCGCGGCCGATCTGGCCGAGGACGACGCGCTCGTGTCCGGGGTCACCTCCCGGCTCCCCGGGCTGCGTGCGGGCCGTATCGACCTGACCGACCGCTGACCCCCACCACCGGCTCCCCTCTTCCTCACCCGCTCCCTCCCATCCGCCCCATCCCCCCTTCGCCACCACCCCCCACCGAACACCTCAAGAGCCAAAAGGCACCAAGCACCAAGCACGGTCCCGAACAACGGAGTTCACGATGACGGACACCACGCGAGCGGAGCCCACGGGCGTCGCGACACGGACGACGCGCGACCTCACCAAGGCCGCCGTCTCCGGGTGGCTCGGCACGGCGATGGAGTTCATGGACTTCCAGCTCTACTCGCTGGCGGCCGCCATCGTCTTCAACAAGCTTTTCTTCCCCGACGTCAGCCCGGCCATCGGCCTGATCGCCGCCATGGCCACCTACGGCGTCGGATACGTCGCCCGGCTCGCCGGCGCCCTCTACTTCGGCCGGATGGGCGACCGTATCGGCCGCAAGAAGGTCCTGTTCATCACCATCCTGCTGATGGGCGCCTCCACCACGCTGATCGGCGCGCTGCCGACGTACGCGACGATCGGCATCCTCGCCCCGATCCTGCTGGTCGCCCTCCGGCTGGTGCAGGGCTTCGGCGCCGGCGCCGAGATCGCCGGCGCGACCGTGATGCTCGCCGAGTACGCCCCTGCCAAGCGGCGCGGGCTGATCTCCTCGCTGGTCTCCCTGGGCACCAACTCTGGCACTCTGGCGGCGTCGGGACTGTGGGCGATCCTGCTCGCGGTCCTGAGCGAGGAGCAGCTGCTGTCCTGGGGCTGGCGGCTGCCGTTCCTGCTGAGCTTCGCGCTCATGATCTTCGCGGTCTGGCTGCGGCGGAACCTGAAGGAGAGCCCGGTCTTCGAGGAGCGCCCGGACGTCGTGGACGGTGTCGCGATGTCCCGGGACGAGATCGAGTCGGTGGTCGAGTCCGCGGGCGAGCCGACGGGACGGCCCGCCGGCGAGGCCCCGCGCCCGGCGTCCGGCACGTCAGGCAGGTCAGGCAAGGCCACACCCCCGGCCGCCGCCCCGCAGGACACCAAGAGCGTCAGCGTCCTGGAGGCCGGCGTACGCCAGCGCAAGGGCAAGGCGTTCTTCCTCTCCCTCGGACTGCGCTTCGGTCAGGCCGGCAACTCGGGCCTGATCCAGACCTTCCTCGTCGGCTACATCGGCACCACGCTCGGCGTCGACAAGTCGGTCCCGACGGACGCCATCGTGTACGGCTCGCTGCTGGGCTTCGCCGTCGTCCCGCTGGTCGGCATGCTCGGTGACCGCTTCGGCCGCCGCCCCATGTACATCGCGCTCACGCTGCTGACCATGGTCCTGGCCTTCCCGATGATGCTGCTCATCACCTCGGGCAGCACGATCGGCCTGATGTTCGGCATGGTCCTCGGCCTCAACGTGGGCGTCCTCGGCCTGTTCTCGCTGGAGAGCGTCACGATGGCCGAGCTGTTCGGATCCCGTACCCGGTTCACCCAGCTCGCGCTGGCCAAGGAGATCGGCGGCATCCTCGCCACGGCCATCGGCCCCGTCATCGCGGCGACGCTGACCGCCGTCACCGGCAGCTGGTGGCCGATCGCCGCGATGCTCGTCGTCTACTCGCTCATCACCCTGGTGTCCGCGCTGCTCTCCCCCGAGACCCGCGGGCGCGACCTGGTCCGTCTGGAGGACGCGGCATGAGGGCGGTCGTCGTACACGGCCCCGGCGATCTGCGGATCGACGAGCGCCCGGACCCGGTGCCGGGACCCGGAGAGGTGCTGCTGGCGCTGGAGTGGGGCGGGATCTGCGGCTCCGACGTCGCGTACTTCAAGCACGGCGGGTCCGGGACCGCGACGCTCCGGCACCCGCTGGTGCTCGGGCACGAGGTCGCCGGCCGGATAGCCGGTACGGGCCCCGGCGTCAGCGGCCTGGCAGCAGGTCGACCCGTCACGGTGCACCCGGCGGAACTGGTCGGCGACGGGCGTCTGCCCGACCGGCTCGCGGGTCGTACGAACCTCTACCCCCGGGTCCGTTACTTCGGCTCGGCCGCCTTCGACCCGCACACGGACGGCGGCTTCAGCGAATACCGGGTGGTCCGCGCGGCGCAGGTCAGGCCGCTGCCCGAGGGCGTGAGCACCGAGCAGGGCGCGCTGGCCGAGCCGCTCGCCGTGGCGATGCACGCCGTGCGCCGGGCGGGCGCGGCCGGGGGCCTCGCGGGCGGGGCCCCCGACGGCCGGGTCACCGACGGCCGGGCGGGCGACCTGCGGGGAAGGACCGTACTCGTCAACGGCGCGGGCCCGATCGGGTCGCTCGTCGTGGCGGCGGCCAAACACCGCGGTGCCGCCACGGTGATCGCGGCCGACGTCTCGGCGGCCTCGCTCGCGGTCGCCCGGGCGATGGGCGCGGACGAGACCGTCGACGTCAGCGACGGCACGGCTCTCCCGCGCGACGTCGAGCTGGTCTTCGAGGCGTCGGGGGCCCCGGCCGCACTGGGACCGGTCCTGCGGGCGACGGCCCCGGGCGGCACCGTGGTCCAGGTCGGCAACCTGCCGGGCGCGGCGGTCGCCGCGGCGCTCGGGGACCTCGTCACGCGGGAGATCACCTGGATCGGCTCGTACCGTTTCGTCGAGGAGATCGACGACGCGCTGCTGGCGATGCGGGACGGCCTGGACGTCTCGCCGGTCATCAGCCACCGCTTCGGCCTGGAGGAGGCGGCGCGGGCGCTGGCGACCGCCGCCGACCCGGCGAGCGGCAGCAGCAAGGTCATGCTCCGGCTCGGAGCCGCGCCCGGGGAACGGTGACGCCCCACCGCGAGGGGCGGTGACACCCCACCGCGAAAGAGGGTGCCGCGCACTCCGCGTCCCGCCGGGCAGCGCGCCCGGCGGGAATGAATCCGGTCCCCGCGGGCGGGCCGCGCCCGGGGGGACCGGTGGTCGTCGGGTCGGGGGATCAGGCGCGTCGCGTACGCGGGAGGTGACCGCGTGCGCGACGCGCGGCCGGGAGGTGAGTCCCCGTCAGGCGCCCCGGCGGGTGACTCGGCGGGTGACTCTGCCCGGCTTCACGACTCGGGCTCAGACTCGAACTCGGACTCGGACTCAGACGAAGTTCACGTCACTGCACAGGAAGTACGTCTGGTCCATGTGCGACGCCTGCCAGATCGTGTAGACCACGTGGCGTCCGCTGTACCCCGACGTGGAGACGTCGATGTTGTAGTTCTGGCTGGGGGCGTACCTGTCGGTGCGCTTGACCAGCTGCATGTCACTCCACTTCAGCGCCTGCTTGCTGGGGTCGACGCCCTGCCGGCTGACGTAGACCAGGAAGTAGTCCGCGCCGTGGCTGGCCTGGTCGTAGAGCTTCACCGTGAAGTTGCCGCGGATGTCCGTGGTCTTCCACGCGCCGACGGTGTCCAGCGAGTTGTAGCGCCCGCCCTCGGTGCGACCGCCGCTGCAGAGCTGACCGTCCGGGACGGCCGCGGGGAAGTTGCCGGCGGAGCCGTTGCGGTAGAGACCGTTCCAGTTCCACATGGCGTTCGGGTCGGCCTGCCACGCCTGCCAGCACATGGGGTCGAGCTGCGCCATCGCGGGGTTCTGGAAGTCGCTGCCCCAGCGCTGCCAGCAGCCGTAGTTGCGCGAGGCCGGGTCGATGACGGACCCGTGCGCGGAGGCGGTGCCGGCCGAGGTCACCGAGGCGACCAGGCAGAACAGCGCGACGGATAACAGACTGACGAAGTGCGACAGCCGACGGGGCCGTGCCCCGCCGCGCGCACGCTTGTTCCGATCATGACAATACATGGGGGATCTCCATTTCCGGTTGTGGGGGATCCGGCATGGGAGCGCTCCCATATTACCGCCGTGTTGCGGACCGGTACAGCCTCCGCGCTACGCGAATCGGGGGAAGCGGTCGGGCCGGACCGCCCCCTCGGATCACCGGGCCGACCGCCCCCGGACAGCGGCGTCGGTAGCGGAGGCCGACAGCGACGCACGGACCACCGCCGGACAGCTCACGGGCGTCCGCGAGAAGAGGGCGCCCTACGCGGAGAGAACGTCGCCGGCCCGCCGGGCGGCGACGGCGAGGCGGGTGTCCTCCTCGACCAGGTCGGCGTTGACGGCTCCCGCCACGCGGGCCCCCGCGGCGGCGGAACCGATCACCTGCTCCACCACGTTCGCGAGGTTGCCGGCCACCCACACCCCCGGTACGGCGGTCCGTCCGGTGGCGTCGGCCGCGACGTAACTCCCGATCACGGCTCCGCCCACCTCCTGCACGACCGGTTCCAGGCCGAGGCCGGCCAGGAGGCCGGCGCGGGCGGTGAACCGCGGCGCGACGACCAGGGCCCGGCAGTCGAGCACGGTGCCGGACGCCAGCCGTACGCCCGTCAGCCTGCCGCCGCCGTCCTCCCGCTCCAGCGCGGCGACCTCTCCGTCCACCACCGCGATGCCACGGGCGGCCAGCCGCTCGTAATCGTCGTCGCCCGGCTCGGGAGTCGTGTGGAGGAAGAGAGTGACGTTCTCGCTCCACTGCCGCCACAGCAGAGCCTGGTGCACCGCCAGGGGCCCGGTCGCCAGCACGCCGATCGCCTGGTCGCGCACTTCCCAGCCGTGGCAGTAGGGGCAGTGGAGGACATCCGTTCCCCACAGTTCGGCCAGACCGGGCACCTTGGGCAGCTCGTCCACCAGGCCCGTGGCCACCAGCAGCCGTCTGGCGCGGACCGCGTCGCCGTCCGCGAGCCGGACGGTGAACCCCGCCGCGCCCCCTTCGACCGCCGAGTCCCGCCCGGCCGCCGAGTCCCCTTTGCCCGCCGCGTCCCGTTCGACGGTGACCACCTGGCCGTGCCTGATCTGTACGCCGTAGGCCCGCGCCTCCTCGCGTCCGGCCGTCAGGAGTTCACCGGGAGGGGTGTTCTCCCGGCCGAGATAGTTGTGGACCCCGTCCGCGGGGGCGTTGCGCGGCTCGCCGCCGTCGATGACGAGCACCGACCGCCGGGCCCGGCCCAGGGCGAGCGCCCCGCCCAGTCCGGCGGCACCTCCACCGATCACCACCACGTCGTAACCCCGGCCACCGCCGTCCGGCAGGCCGTCGGCGTTCCGCATTGTGGGCTCACTCATGTGCGCCACCTCCTCATGACCGCAATGTGCGCCCACCCGCCCCCGGACGACAAACATCTTTGCCGGTATGGCAAGCTCCGGCCCGGGCCGGACGAGCACCGGGGCGATTCGGTTCTGTGACAACCCTCACGCCGCTTCCCCGGTCCTCCGTGTCGACCGAATACTCCTTGCGGGGCGTATGTCGGGTGTACCGAGAGATCCGGGAGTGGCTGTTGACCGTCGAGGAGTTCGAGGAGTTCTACGCCCAGA
This sequence comes from Streptomyces sp. NRRL F-5135, assembly GCF_000719775.1. Classification (GTDB taxonomy): domain Bacteria; phylum Actinomycetota; class Actinomycetes; order Streptomycetales; family Streptomycetaceae; genus Streptomyces; species Streptomyces hebeiensis. The sequence continues at coordinate 36,039 of NZ_JOHR01000013.1, forward strand.
CGGTCGCGCGGCTCACGGGGCAGCTGTACGTGATGCTCGGTGACCTGTACGAGGCACAGGACGTCGTACAGGAGGCGTTCGTCAAGGGCTGGAGCCGGCGACGGCAGATCGACCGGGAGGGCCGGCCGGAGGCGTGGATCCGCACGGTCGCCTGGCGCCTGGCGGTGAGCCGGTGGCGGCTGCGGCGACGGAGCGCCGACGCGTGGAAGCTCAGCGGTGCGCCGCCGCACGTCGCCGGACCCGAACCGGAGCAGGTCGTGCTGGTCGAGGCATTGCGCGAGCTGCCCGCCCAGCAGCGCCGCACCCTGACTCTGCACTACTTGTGCGATTTGACCGTTGACCAGATAGCGGGCGAGACAGGCTTGTCGGCGAGCACCGTCAAGACGCACCTGAGCCGGGGGCGCAAGGCGCTCGCCCACCGCCTGGACGACCCGAGCATGGAGGAGGCGCCCGGTGTCTGAACCCGAGGACCCGCTGCGGTCCCTGTTCCGGCAGGCGGCCGACACCGGGCGGAGCAGGGCCGTGACCGCGCCGCCGCCCGTCATCACCGAGCGCGGGCGCCGGGAGCGCAGGCGCCGCGTGGGCGCGGTGGTGGCGGTATGCCTGGCGTTCGGCGGCGGGGCGGCGACCGCCACCGCGTTCCTGCCCGGCGACCCGGTGTCCGCGGGCCCGGCCGACGGCCCCGTCCCGAGCGGACCGCCGGAGACCGGCCCGTCGCCCGGGCCCAGCGCCTCCAGCAGCTATCCCACCCCGGACAGCACGGTCCCGCCCCCGCCCGCACCTCCGCCGTCGAGCACGGGCTCACCGAGCGGATCGCCCAGCGGATCACCGAGCAGGGGGGCCGCGGACCCGCCGGACACCGGGCCGCCTAACACCGACGCGCCGGACGCCGACCGTACGTCCACCGCGTCACCGCCCTGATCAGGCCCAGCCACAGCCCCAGCCCCAGCCCCAGCCCCTGACCGAACTGCTCTCCCCTCGTTCCCTCGCACTCGCTCTCCCCGAAAACCGCGGACCGCCATCGGCCGGCCCGCCCGGCCGACACCCGCCCGTCCGCAAGGAGTCCGACATGCCCGCCACGCCCCCCGATCTGCGTGAGCGCACCCCCGCAGCCAAAGGCACCGAGAACCGGGCCCGGGCCCTTCGCCGCCCCCCGAACCCGGCCGGACAGGCGCCTCCTGTGCGCAAGGGGCTGCGCGGCCGGCTGGCCTGGCGCCCGAGCCCGGCCGACCGGGACGTCCTCTGGCTGTATCTGCTGACCCGAATATCCATATGGGTGACGGCCTACTGCGCCCGCTGGCTGTTTCCCTCCAACTCGAAAACCCGGGACTCCGGCCCGGTCCTCACGCCGTTCGAGCACTGGGACTGGGTGCACTTCCTGGGCATCGCGCGCGACGGCTACTTCCCCGACCAGGCAGGGCCCTGGCTCCGGGAGTGGGACAACCGGGAGGCCTTCTTCCCGGGCTTCCCCCTCACGCTGCGCGCGGTCCACGTCATCGTGCCGAACTGGACGCTCGCCGGCCTGCTGATCTCCTTCGTCGCCGGCGCCGTCGCCGTACTGGCCCTGGCCCGTATCGCCCGGCACCACCTGCCCGACGCCGGGGCGGGACAGCGCACGGTCCTGTTCTTCCTGCTCTCCCCCTGCGCCGTCTTCCTCGCCGTCGGCTACACCGAGGCGCTCTTCCTGGCGCTGGCCCTGCCCGCCTGGCTCGCCGCGCAACGCGCCCACTGGCCGCTGGCCATGACGCTGGCGGCCCTGGCCACCGCCGTACGCGTCAGTGGCCTGTTCCTCGCCGCGGCCCTCGCCACGCACTTCCTCCTCACCCTCCGCACCACCCGGAACTGGCGCCAACTGCCCTGGCTGGCCCTGCCCGCGGCCCCCGCGTTCCTCTACAGCTGGTACCTGCAGTCCCACACCGGCGACTGGATGGCCTGGAAGCACGCCGAGGAGCGCGGCTGGTACCGCACCTTCCACACCCCCTGGGAGGCCTGGTCCAACACCTGGCGCAACGCCTTCGACCAGGCCCAGAGCACCGGGTACGCCTTCATGTTCCAGGCCGAACTCGCCGCGATGCTCATCGGTCTGGCACTGTTCGCGCTGCTGGCGTGGAAACGCCGCTGGCCCGAGGCCGTCTACATAGGACTCAGCCTGTGCGCCCTGGGCACCTCGTACTGGTACACGTCCATCCCCCGCGCCGGCCTCCTGTGGTGGCCCCTGTGGATCACCCTGGCCGCCTGGAGCCTGCGCAGCCCCCGCGTCAAAACCGCCTACCTCTGCCTGGTCGCCCCAGTGAGCACGGTGTTCGCCCTGGCCTTCCTGACGGGCCGCTGGACGGGCTGACGACGTACGAAGGCAACCGGTGCGCCACGACGGCGGCCGTGACGGAGGCCGGGCCGCCTGATGCGGGACATGATCGCCTCCCCGGCAGGACACCCCTTCCGCATGGGTCGTACCGCCCGGCAGCGCCGACCGCTGAGCAGGCCGGTCGCCCCACCGGGCGAGGCCGGCGGGGCGAGACCCCGTGGAGACGGGACATGAGGTGTGCGGTACCCGTTCATGTCCGAGGGCGCCGCCAGGTCCCCGCCGCACGCGGGGGTCCGACCCGGGTCCCCGCCACGCGGGCCACAGCGCCCGGCAGTAGGCTGCGAGGCCGTGACCTGATCGGCACGCTCCCGCTGCCCCTCGGCGTCGCCGGGCACGAGGGCTCCACCGTCATTGTCGGCCTCAACGGTCCGCGCCTGCCGCGCGAGGCCGCCCGGCCCCGATTCGCCAAGGACACCGCGTGAACATACGCAACCGCCGTGCCGCCCCCGGGCCGGGGGCGGCACGGCCCACCGTCACCGTCTGCCGCGGCTGCTGCTGCGGCACTCCCAAAGTCCCCGGTCTCGATCACACCGCCCAGCTCCGCGAACTGCGCCAAGCCCTCGACGCCACGGCCACCGTACGAGTCGTCGATTGCCTCGACGCGTGCGAGCGCGCCAACGTCATCGTCGTCCAGCCCTCCGCCGAGGGCCGTGGAAACGGCGGGCGGCCCGTCTGGCTCGGCCTGGTCAACGACCCCGACGCCACCGCCGACATCACCACGTGGGTCAAGGGCGGTGGACCTGGCGTCACCGACCCGCCCGACATCCTCGACCTGTACGCCTTCCAGCCCTCGCGCCGCGTCCGCGCGGAACTCCACGACGAGTAGCGAGCGCCGCGCCCTTGCGCGTCAGCCAAGGCTCAGCAGGAGCTCGCCGCAAGCCTGCTCGCACGAACGGCACGCCTCGGCGCACAGCCGGGCAGAGCTCGTGCGTGACCGAGGAGTTCAGTGGTAGGCGTGGACGACGGCATGGCCCTTGCCGCGGCCGATCATCCACTTGTTCACCGGCGCGGTGATCAGGAACGCCACCACGAAGCCACCCAGCAGTGACGACCAGAACAGCCCCTCACTCAGGTGGGCGTCCATCGCCCCGGGCACCAGCGCGATGATGCCGTTGTCGACCAGCTCCATCACGGCGATCGACACCGTGTCGGCGGCCAGCGCCACCTTGAGCGCGGCGGTGAAGTCCAGGCCCGCCCGGCGGACCGCGAAGAGCGTGAACGAGTAGCCGAAAACGAACGCCAGCACGATCGCGGCCGCCATCGTCCGGCCGTTGCCCCACGCCAGCGCCGTGCCGATGACCATGCCGAGGATCTCGCCGATGGCGCACCCGGTCAGGCAGTGCAAGGTCGCCTTCGCGGCCATCGGCCAAGAGGCCCCCTGGTGGTGGGCGTGGCCCTTGTACGCGCCGTGGCCCCCGGGGCCGGCATGCGCGGCATGCCCGTGGGTTTCGGTGTGGTGGTGCGCGCCGTGATCCATGACCGTCCTCCCCGACTTCCATCCCGTACGGGAGACCGTTCCCGGCCCCCACGCGAGCAACTGTATACCCCGAGGGGGTATTCATCCAGGGGTCACGGTAGGCCAAGCGCCTTCTGCGGCGTCGCCGGGTCCCCCTCAGGAGCGACAGGACTGCGCCGCCGGCTCGTTCGGACACGTACTTGAGGGGCCTCTCAGCACGGGTAGCCTTCCGCACCGTGCGCGGTGTCCGCGACGGCCACCGCGGGGCCGGGCACCAGGGCGGCGGGCACGGTGAGGACAGCGGTGACCAGGGCGCCTCTGCGACGGCCTCCATGCAGGTCCGCCGAGTTCAGTGGTCGTGGCGATGGGAGGTGCGGTGATGCCCAAGGTGGCAGGATCACGACATCGATCGGCGGATTTTGTGTTCCGGACGCCGTTGTAGCCGCTCTAGGTTCGGTTCATGGCAGAGATCAGCTACCGGACGGCCGACGACTGTGCCCTGCACGCCACCGTCATAGGAGAAGGCCAAGCCCTTGTCCTCATGCACGCCGGCGGCCCCGACCACACGAGCATGCTTCCCCTGGCCGAACGGCTCGCGGACCGCCACATGGTCATACTGCCCGACCTGCGAGGCTACGGCCGTTCGGTCTGCAGGGACCCGGCCCGCCACACCTGGACCCAGTACACCAAGGATGTGATCTGCCTCCTGGACCACATTGGTCTCCCCGATGCCGTACTCGCCGGAGCGGGCCTTGGCTCCACGATCGCGCTCAGGACTGCAGCCGCACACCCGGACCGGGTGAGAGCCGCCGTGTTGATCGGGGTGGAGGACATCGAGGACGACGAATCGAAGGACGCCGAGATCCGCTTCCTTGATGCGTTCGCCGCCCGCGTTGCGGCCGACGGCATCGAGGCCGGTTGGGAGCCCATACTCGCCGATTTCCCGCCCGTTGTCGGGGCCATGGTGCGCGACGCCATCCCCCGTTCGGATCCCGCCAGCATCGTGGCCGCAGCCGCCATCGGCCACGACCGCTCATTCCGAAGCATCAGCGAACTCGCCGGGATCACCGTGCCGACCCTCGTCTTCCCCGGCACCGACCCACGTCACCCCACCGCTCTTGCCGAAGAGGCCGCCGGCACCCTCCCCAACGGCCAGTTGGCCATGGTCCAGATCGGCAACGACCTTCAGACGCCCGAAGACCTCGCCTGCGCCATCGCTCCCGCGATTCGTGAATTCCTCCGGTCACCTGTCCGGGCCGACAGCCGCTCCTCCGACCGGCCGAGCCCGGGACCGGCACGAGGTGACCGTTGATGAGCACGCTCGCCCTGCGCGCGGACGCAGCCATGACCGCCGTCCCGCGGCGGCTCGGACACTCCTCGATCCGCGTCACGTCGGACATCCGCCCCACCCAGGACGCTGCCTGACGGCATGTTCCCAGGTTGTTCCCATCCGCTCACGCAGAAGGCCCCCGCGATCTTCGCGGGGGCCTTCTGTTCGAACTGTTTTCCCTGGTCAGAGGGTGGAGCCGCCTTCGGGATTCGAACCCGAGACCTACGCATTACGAGTGCGTTGCTCTGGCCAACTGAGCTAAGGCGGCTTGCCTGCCGCACCATCGTGCGATCTGCGGCGCGCCCAAGTCTACACAGTTTCCGGGGGTGCTCCGTACACGCCCGGTCCGGAGCGGTTGTCGCAGGTCAGGAGCACTTCTTGCCGTCGGCGGGCGGGGTGCCCTCCAGGAGGTAGGTGTTGATCGCCGTGTCGATGCAGTCACTGCCCCGGCCGTAGGCGGTGTGGCCGTCGCCGTCGTAGGTGAGGAGGGTGCCGGAGGAGAGCTGGGAGGCGAGGGACCGTGCCCACTTGTACGGGGTCGCCGGGTCGCGGGTGGTGCCGACGACGACGATCGGGGCGGCGCCCTCGGCCTCGATGCGGTGGGGGGAGCCGGTGGCCTTGGCGGGCCAGTAGGCGCAGTTCAGGGAGGCCCAGGCCAGGCCCGTGCCGAAGACCGGGGACGCCTTCTCGAAGGAGGGGAGCGCCTTGGTCACCGCCTCCGGGGAGTCGAAGGCGGGCGGGAGGTCCAGACAGTTCACGGCGGAGTTGGCGTACATCAGATTGGCGTACGAGCCCTCGCTGTCGCGCTCGTAGTACGAGTCGGCCAGGGCGAGCAGGGCGGCGCCGTCGCCCCGCATGGCGCCGGCGACGGCCTCGCGGAGCTGCGGCCAGGCCGACTCGTCGTACATCGCGGCGATCACGCCGGTCGTGGCGAGGGACTCGCCCAGGCGGCGCCCGTCCCCGGCCGGCACGGGCTTGGCGTCCAGGGTCTTGAAGAACGCCTTCATGCGGTTCGAGGCGTCGGCCGCGGACGTCGTGCCGAGGGGGCAGTCCGCCTGCTTCACACAGTCCCGGGCGAAGGACTGGAACGCGGTCTCGAAACCGGCTGTCTGGTCACGGTTGAGCTCGACGGCCGGCAGGGACGGGTCCATCGCGCCGTCGAGGACGAGCCGGCCGGTGCGCCGGGGGAACATTTCCGCGTAGGTCGCGCCGAGGAAGGTCCCGTACGAGGCCCCGACGTACGACAGCTTCTCGTCCCCCAGCGCGGCCCGGAAGATGTCCATGTCACGGGCCGCCTCGACCGTGGAGACATGCGGGAGGACGGTGCCCGAACGCTTCTGGCAGCCCTCCGCGAAGGTCTTGAAGGCCGCGGCCAGTTCCTTTGTCTCCGCCTGGTCGTCCGGCGTCTGGTCGACCTGGGTGTAGGCGTCCATCTCCTTGCCGCTGAGGCATGTGACGGGTTCGCTGCCGGCGACGCCGCGCGGGTCGATGGCGGCCATGTCGTACTGGGCGCGCACCGGCGCCGGGTAGCCGATACCCGCGTACGACTGGAGGTAGGCGATGGCTGAGCCGCCCGGGCCGCCCGGGTTGACCAGCAGGGAACCGAGGCGCTTGCCGGGACCGGTGGCCTTCTTGCGGGCGACGGCCAGGTCGATCTCGGCCCCGTCCGGCTTGGCGTAGTCGAGCGGGGCCTTCATCGTGGCGCACTGGAAACCGGCGGTCCCGCACTCGCGCCAGCGGAGCTTCTGCTCGTAGAACTTCCGCAGTGCCGCCTGGTCCACGGACGCCGGGCCCGCGCCGGATCCCGTGGCCGAGTCCGAGGGGGACGCCTCTGGCGAGGAACTGTCCGGACTGCAGCCGGAGATCAGCAGACCGACCGCAACGAAGGTGGCGACGGAGAAACGTGACAGGCGCCTGGTGTCCATTCCCGGAGCCTAACCGCCGAGCCGTCACCCAACGCCGACAGCTCACGGACGAGTGACTTCCCCTATGATCACGTCGCGAGTCCGCAGGGCCTGCCTCGGGTCCCGCCGGGCCTGCCTCGGGCCTCGCTGGTCCCGCTCCGCACTCGTAAGGTCCCTCTTCCGAACCCGTCGCGCCCTACGTGTTCGACGCGGCCCTCCGCGTCCGACGCGCGTCCGGTCCGCCTCGGGGTCCGCGTCCGGGTCCGGTCACGCGCCGCGCCGTCGGTGGTCGGGCCACGCTCCGGTCAGCCCTATCGCAGCGACACCGCCATGGACTCGACCGCCAGCAGCGGCGCCACGTTGCGGTCGAGCGCCTGGCGGCAGGCGCCGATCGCCTCTATCCGGCGCAGGCTCCGCTCCGGCGTCGAGGCGCGGGCCACCCGGTCCAGCGCGTCCCGTACGTCCTCGTTGGCGAGCGCGACCCGCGAGCCGAGCTGGAGGGCCAGGACGTCGCGGTAGAAGCCGGTGAGATCGCTGAGGGCCAGGTCGAGGCTGTCCCGCTGGGTACGGGTGGAACGCCGCTTCTGGCGGTCGGCCAGCTCCTTCATCGCTCCCGCCGTCCCCCGGGGCATCCGGCCGCCGGCCGCGGCCCCGAGCGCCGCCTTCATGTCCTCCGTCTCCTTCGCGTCCACGGTCTCGGACGCCTGCTTGGCGTCCTCCGCCGCGGCGTCGATCAGTTCCTGGGCCGCCTTGAGGCAACCACCGATCTCCTCCACCCGCAGCGGCATCTTGAGCACGGTCGCCCGGCGGGCGCGGGCCCGCTCGTCGGTGGCGAGCCGACGGGCACGGTCGATGTGTCCCTGCGTGGCCCGGGCCGCGGCCCGCGCGGCCTCCGGCTCGATCCCGTCACGCCGGATCAGGAAGTCCGCCACCGCCGCCACCGACGGCGTGGACAGCACGAGGTGGCGGCAACGGGAGCGGATCGTCGGCAGCACGTCCTCCAGGGAAGGCGCGCAGAGCAGCCAGACCGTACGGGGCGCGGGCTCCTCCACCGCCTTCAGCAGGACGTTGCCCGCGCCCTCGGTGAGCCGGTCGGCGTCCTCCATCACGATGACCTGCCACCGCCCGACGGCCGGGGAGAGCTGGGCCCGCCGCACCAGCTCGCGGGTCTCCTTGACACCGATGGAGAGCAGGTCGGTGCGGATGACCTCGACGTCGGCGTGCGTACCGATCAGGCTCGTATGACAGCCGTCGCAGAATCCGCACCCCGGCTCCCCGCCGAGCGCCCGGTCGGGCCCCGTGCACTGGAGCGCGGCGGCGAACGCGCGGGCCGCGGTGGCCCGGCCCGCCCCCGGAGGCCCGGTGAACAGCCAGGCGTGCGTCATCTTCGAGGCCTCGGGCGGAGCCGTGCCGGAGGCATCGGCCGTCACGAGCGCGTCGGCGTCCCGGGCGGCCGCCGCGAGCGCCGTCCGCACCCGGTCCTGCCCGACCAGGTCCTCCCATACGGTCATGCCCCGTCACCGCCTCCGTGCCGTGTACGGGACCCGGGCGCGCACGCCGCCCGGGTCCTTGTCGTCTCGCACTCCATTGTGAGGCCGGGGTCCGACAATCCCCGCTCCGCCCGATCCTCGCCGCTCCGCCGGGCTGCCCGGCTCCCACGACGCCGTCCGTCGGATCTCGCGTCTCGCGGCGACTCGTCCGGCGTCACCGACGGCGGCGGCGCCCTCCGTCGCTCTCCTCGTCCTGACCACGGCGGTCACGGCCGTCGCCGCCGGACCCGGCGGCGTCGTCGTCGCGCGGTCCCAGCAGTTCGTCCGCCAAGGTCGGCAGGTCGTCCAACGGGGTCTCCTCCGCCCAGTCCGAACGGCGGCGGGGGCGCTCGGAAGCACGGTCGTGCTCGTCCGCCGCCTCGGGCTCCGGAGCGGACTCCGGCGCGAACTGCGGCAGTTCCCTGGTCCGCTCGCTCTCCCGCTCCACGGACCGCTCCGGGCCCTCGTCCTTGCGGAAGAAGTCCCGGCGCGCCGGTCCGTCGTCCTTGCGGAAGAAGTCCCGCGGCACCCGGTCGGCCGCCGGCTCGTCGCCCCGTACGGACGGCAGCACGGCGGTCTCGTCGGCAGCCCGCGCCTCCTCCGCGCCCCGCGCGCCCCCACGGGCTCCGTCCTCGTACTCGCCCGAGCCGTCAGAGGGCCGCGGCCGGGCCTGCGGAAGGGCCGTCGTCTCCTCCTCGGGGCGGACGGCCGGAACCTCCTGCGTCACGTCGTCCGGCGCCACGGAGCCGCGGGAGGAACGCGTGGCGGAGCCCTCGGCCGAACCACTCCGGGATCCGGCGTCCGCCTCCGGCAGCCTGACGATCGGCGTGGTCAGCGTGGTCTCGGCCGCCGACTCCTCCTCGCGCCTGCGCGCCTCCTCCGCCCGCAGCAGCGCCTCCTCAGCCTTGCGCTGCTTCTCACGGCGCCGCTCGGCGGCCTCCGCGCGCAGCCGGGCCTCCTCCTGGGCCTGCTTCCGCAGACGCTCCTGCTCGGCCTCGTACGCCCGCTCCTCGGCCTCGCGCCGCTCGCGCTCCGCCTCGGCCTGCCGACGCGCCTCCTCCGCCCGCTGCCTGGCCTCCTCGGCCTTCCGCGCGGCCTCGCGCTGCCGCGCCTCCTCCAGCTCGCGGCTCTTGCGCTCCTCCTCCTCGGCGCGGAGCTTGGCGAGCTGCGCCTGGCGCTCGCGCTCCAGCCGCTCCTCCTCGGCCTTGCGCGCCGCCTCTTCCTCCGCCTTGCGCCTGGCCTCCTCGATGGCCGCCTTCCGCGCCTCCTCCTGGGCCTTCACCTCGGCCTCGGAGAGCGGCAGCATCTGGTCGAGCCGGTGCCGTACGACCGTGGTGACCGCGGCCGGTTCCTGCCCCGCGTCCACGACGAGGTAGCGGGTGGGGTCCGCCGCCGCGAGCGTGAGGAAGCCGGACCGCACGCGCTGGTGGAACTCCGCCGGCTCCGACTCCAGCCGGTCCGGGGCCTCCGTGAAACGTTCCCGCGCGGTCTCCGGGGAGACGTCGAGCAGCACCGTGAGATGCGGCACGAGACCACCCGTCGCCCAGCGCGAGATACGGGCGATCTCGGTCGGCGAGAGATCGCGGCCCGCGCCCTGGTACGCCACGGACGAGTCGATGTAGCGGTCCGAGATCACGATCGCGCCGCGCTCCAGGGCGGGTCGTACGACCGAGTCGACATGCTCGGCACGGTCCGCCGCGTACAGCAGTGCCTCCGCGCGGTTCGACAGACCGGCGCTCGACACATCCAGCAGGATCGAGCGCAGTCGCTTGCCGACCGGGGTGGCACCCGGCTCGCGCGTGACCACGACCTCGTGGCCCTTGGCACGGATCCACTCCGCGAGGGCTTCGACCTGGGTGGTCTTCCCGGCACCGTCGCCGCCCTCGACCGCGATGAAGAAGCCGGTGGCGGCAGGGGCCTGGGCCGGGTCGGCCCCGCCGAGCAGCGCGTCCCGCAGATCGCGCCGCAACGGCACGCCGGAGCGGTCGTCCGTTTTCGCCAGCACGACCGCCGCGACGGGCAGCAGCAGCGCGCCGACCAGCATCAGCGTGAACGCCGCGCCGTCATGCGCGAAGACGAACGAGCCGCCGACGAGGCGGTGCGGGCCGATGGCCGCGGCGACGAGGGGGGCGATGACCACGCCGAGCGCGACGAAGACCCTGACAACAGCATGCAAATGTTCAGTTACACGCTGTCGACGGTACTCCTCGACCTCCTGGTCGAGAAGCGTGTGTCCGGTATTCGCCACGACACCGGCGGCGAAGCCCGCGAACAGTGCGAGGAACAGCACCGTCGCCAGGTCCGGCACCAGCCCCATGACCAGCAGCGCGACACCGGTCAGCATGATCGCCAGCGCGAGGAGACGCCTGCGGGACAGCGCCGGCAGCACCTTGGCCGCACTCCGGATGCCGAGCCCCGTGCCTCCGGTCATGGCGAGGACCAGCAGCGCGAAGGCGACAGGGCCACCGCCGAGGTCCTTGGCCTGGAGCACGAAGACGCCCACGGCGGCCGCGACCGCGCCCGCCACCGCACCACAGGCGAGGACGAGCAGCGGCACCGCGCCCGTACGCCCCTTGTCACCCGTACGCGTCTTGTCACCCGTACGCGCACCGTCCTGCTGGGACGCGTCGGACGCGTCACCGCTTCCGCCGCCCGTCGGGCGGCGCAGCCCTTCGAGCGGAGACCTCGGGCGGGGCGTCCTGCCGTCGGGCAGTTCGAGGAAGAACAGCGTGGACACCGACGCGGCGAACAGTCCCGCGGCGACGTACGACCCGAGCGCCGCCTGGTGCTCCGTGAACCACGCGATGCCCGCGCCAAGAAGATTGCCGATCAGCGTGGCCACGAGCAGGGCCAGGGCGGCGGCCGGCACGGCCAGGAAAGTCGTACGCAGTGTGAGCCGGCGCAGCGCGTCGAGGTGGTCGGGCAGCGGGCGCACCACCGCGCCCTCCAGCGGCGGAACGGGCAGCAGCGCGGGCGCCGCGCTCTCCCGGGCGACCGCCCAGAAGCGCTCGGCCACCCCGACGACGAAGACAGTGGAGAGCAGGATGGGCAGGGCGCGGCCCGGGGTCCACTCGATCCACAGCGGTGCGATCACCAGCAGGACGAGCCGGAGCACGTCCGCGACGATCATCGTCCAGCGCCGGTCCAGCGGGCCGCCGTCCCGGTCGGCGCCGCCGGTCCGGAGGGCCGACGCCCCCGCTGCCCTGCCCGGCTTCTTGCCGGTCCCCTCACCGGACTTCTCATCGGTGGTGGCTCCCTCGGCGGTGGCCTGGTCGGCCCCGGCGGCACTGCCGGCACCGGTCTCCGCCCCCGCCGTACGTGCGCGGGCTCCCGCGCCGCCGCCCTTCCCGCTGCCGGGAGCGACCAACGCCGACACCGGACCGAGCAGGATCGCCCCGAACAGCAGCGTGGCGAGGATCCTCACCCCGAACACCGCGGCGACGGCGAACGCCACCCCCCGGTATCCAGCACCGAATGAGCCCTCGGCGATCGCCGCCTGCAACGACAGCAGCAGAAGCACGAGAATCGCCAGTACGTCGCCGACACCACCGGCGAATTGGGCGCCCCACAACCGCCGGAGCGGAGGAAGGCGCAACAGGGCCCGTACGGCGCGCTCTCGTGAGTCTGCGGCAAGTGCGTCGGAGTCGGAGGTGGGGCTCACGACCGTTGGCTGCTCGGCTCGCGTCATCCGCCCAGCCTATCGGGCCCCACGGTCTCCTCGACGACCACGTCCGAACATACGGTCGTACGGTCAAGGGGCTTGGCCGTACGACCGCCCGTTACCCGTCCGAGGGGACCCTCTTCGCGGCGGCGCTCTTCGTGGCCGCGCTCGTCGCGGCCGCCTTCTTCGTCGCGGTCTTGGCCGTCGCGGTCTTGGCCGTCGTCTTCTTCGCGGCGGTCTTCTTCGCCGCCGTCGCCTTCTTCGCCGCCGTCTTCTTCGCGGGAGCCTTCTTCGCCGCCTTCTTCGCGGTCTTCTTCACCGGCCCCTTGGCGCGCTTCTCGGCGAGCAGCTCGTAGCCCCGCTCCGGCGTGATCTCCTCGACGCTGTCGCCGGTCCGCAGCGTCGCGTTCGTCTCGCCGTCCGTCACATACGGCCCGAAACGTCCGTCCTTCACCACGACCGGACGCTCGCTCACCGGGTCCGTGCCCAGCTCCTTCAGCGGCGGCTTGGCCGCGGCCCGCCCCCGCTGCTTCGGCTGTGCGTAGATCGCCAGGGCCTCCTCCAGCGTGATGCTGAACAGCTGCTCCTCGCGCTCCAGGGACCGCGAGTCCGTGCCCTTCTTCAGGTACGGGCCGTAGCGGCCGTTCTGTGCCGTGATCTCGACACCCTCGGGGTCGGTGCCGACGACCCGGGGCAGCGACATCAGCCTGAGCGCGTCCTCCAGCGTGACCGTGTCCAGGGACATCGACTTGAACAGCGACGCCGTGCGCGGCTTCACCGCGTTCTTGCCGGTCTTCGGCGTGCCGTCCGGAAGGATCTCCGTCACGTACGGCCCGTAACGGCCGTCCTTCGCCACGATCGGGTGGCCGCTCTCAGGATCCGTCCCCAGCTCGAAGTCGCCGCTCGGCTTGGCCAGCAGCTCCTCCGCGTACGCCACCGTCAGCTCGTCGGGCGCCAGGTCCTCCGGCACGTCCGCGCGCTGGTGGCCTTCCGCGTCCTTCTCGCCGCGCTCGACGTACGGCCCGTACCGCCCGACGCGCAGCATGATCCCGTCGCCCACGGGGAACGAGGAGATCTCCCGCGCGTCGATCGCGCCGAGGTCCGTGACCAGCTCCTTCAGCCCGCCGAGGTGATCTCCGTCGCCGTTCCCCGCGTCCGAGGCGGCACCCGCGCCCGCCGAGTCGCCGGCCTCTCCGAAGTAGAACCGCTTCAGCCACGGCACCGCCTGGGCCTCGCCCTGTGCGATGCGGTCGAGGTCGTCCTCCATCTTGGCCGTGAAGTCGTAGTCGACCAGTCGGCCGAAGTGCCGCTCCAGCAGGTTGACGACGGCGAAGGAGAGGAAGGACGGGACGAGTGCCGTGCCCTTCTTGAAGACGTAGCCCCGGTCGAGGATGGTGCCGATGATCGAGGCATAGGTGGACGGGCGGCCGATCTCCCGCTCTTCCAGCTCCTTGACCAGCGACGCCTCGGTGTAACGGGCCGGCGGCTTGGTGGCGTGGCCGTCGACCGAGATCTCCTCGGCGGTCAGCCCGTCGCCCTCGGCGACCTGCGGCAGCCGGCGCTCGCGGTCGTCCAGCTCCGCGTTCGGGTCGTCGGCGCCCTCCACGTAGGCCTTCATGAAGCCGTGGAAGGTGATCGTCTTGCCGGACGCGGAGAACTCGACGTCCCGGCCGTCGGCGGACCGGCCGCCGATCTTCACCGTGACGCTGTTGCCGACCGCGTCCTTCATCTGGGAGGCCACGGTCCGCTTCCAGATCAGCTCGTAGAGCCTGAACTGGTCGCCGGTCAGCCCGGTCTCCGCCGGCGTGCGGAACCGGTCGCCCGAGGGCCGGATCGCCTCGTGCGCCTCCTGCGCGTTCTTGACCTTCCCGGCGTACGTACGCGGCTTGTCCGGCAGGTACGCCGCCCCGTAGAGCTGTGTGACCTGCGCCCTGGCCGCCGCGACGGCGGTGTCGGAGAGGACGGTGGAGTCCGTACGCATGTAGGTGATGAAGCCGTTCTCGTACAGCTTCTGCGCGACCTGCATGGTGGCCTTCGCCCCGAAGCCCAGCTTGCGCGAGGCCTCCTGCTGGAGCGTGGTCGTACGGAACGGGGCGTACGGGGCGCGGCGGTACGGCTTGGACTCGACCGAGCGCACCGAGAACGAGGAATCGGCCAGCGCGGCGGCGAGCGCCCGCGCGTTCACCTCGTCGAGGTGCAGCACCTGGTCGGTCTTGAGCCGGCCGTCGGGGCCGAAGTCGCGGCCCTGGGCTACTCGTCGCCCGTCGACCGAGTTCAGCCGGGCCACCAGCGAGGACGGGTCCGAGGAGTCACCGGCGCGGCCGGTGGCGAACGTGCCCGTCAGGTCCCAGTACTCGGCCGAGCTGAACGCGATGCGCTCGCGCTCCCGCTCGACCACGAGCCGGGTCGCGACGGACTGGACCCGGCCCGCCGAGAGGCCGCGCATGACCTTCTTCCACAGGACCGGCGACACCTCGTAGCCGTAGAGGCGGTCGAGGATGCGGCGGGTCTCCTGGGCCTCGACCATCCGCGTGTTCAGCTCGCGAGGGTTGGCGACGGCGGCCCGGATCGCGTCCTTGGTGATCTCGTGGAAGACCATCCGGTGGACGGGCACCTTGGGCTTGAGGACTTCCTGGAGGTGCCACGCGATGGCCTCGCCCTCGCGGTCCTCATCGGTGGCGAGGTAGAGCTCGTCGGATTCGGCCAGCAGTTCCTTGAGCTTTCTGACCTGGGCCTTCTTGTCCGCGTTGACGACGTAGACGGGCTGGAAGTCGTGCTCGACGTCCACGCCGAGGCGGCGCACCTCGCCGGTGTACTTCTCCGGCACCTCGGCGGCCCCGTTCGGGAGGTCGCGGATGTGCCCGACACTCGCCTCGACGACAAAGCCAGGGCCGAGGTAGCCCTTGATCGTCTTCGCCTTGGCGGGCGACTCCACGATGACGAGTCGGCGGCCGCCATGTGCGGTCTCGCTGGTCGGGGACAACTTCGCTCTTCTCTCCGGTCGACGCTCTATGGGCCCGTTCGGCAGTACGTTCAGTACATCAGTGCGGCACGGTCGGGCCCGGTACGGCCCGGCGGTGACGCTGCTTCGCTGCGGAGTGTGACGGTACAACCCGCCCCCGTGTCAAACGGCGAAAGACCGCAACGGCCACTCGAACGGTAACCCGACTCCGGGCATTCCTGCCGCCCGGACCCCGGCCACGGGCCCGCTCCGGGGCGTCGGCGCGGCTTCCGCCACGGGCCGCGGAGGGTGCCGTCCCGCGGCCCGCCACGGGGGATCCGATGCAGGTCCGGCGCGTACGGCGGGACGGAACGCGGGACCGGGACGATCATGGTCGGAGGATTCCGCTCCGGCTCCGCGGCCCGGATCGAAGTCCCGGCCGAGTGGATCAGATACGACCGAAGCACCACACGCCGAGAACGAGAAAGACCACGCCCGAGAGTGTCGCGAGGGTGATGGCCGGGACGGGGCGCACGCCCAGGGCCACCGGCGCGCCGTGCCGGGCCCGGGCCGCGGTCCATATCAGCAGCGCGGCCCCGAACAGGACGAACACCGCTCCCGCGAAGACCGCCGGCCCGCTCTCCATGCCGTACCCCGCTTCCCTGTGCCGGCGCTCGCCGTGGGGCGCCGCCCGGACGTGAGAAGGCCGAGGCTGGCACCCCGGAGCGTCAGCGACACGAACTCCGGGTGAACCACCGCCTACCGTTGGCGGGGCTCTGCCGACGCCGTCGTCACCGCCGTGCCGGTTCCAGGAAGCCCTCCTCCACCAGCGTCCTGATCGCCTGCGGCGTGCGGTCCCGGAGCACCACCGGGTCCTCCCCCATCAGCTGTGCGATCGCGTCCAGGATCCGCCCCGCGCTGAGCTCGCCGTCGCACACCCCTGCGAACCCGGCACCGACCGTGTCGACCTTCGTGGCCCGCCGCATTCCCCGGTTCTGCCGCAGCAGCACGTGCTCGGGGTCCTCCGCGCCCGGCAGCCCGACCTGCTCCTGGACGACCTCCGGTGCCAGCACGAAGTGACCGCTGAGGAGCGCCGCGTCGTCGTGCGCGCGCAGAAAGTCCTGCCGGTCGAAATGTGCGCGCACGGTCTCGCCGAGCGGCTGTTCGACCGCGTGCGGCCACTCCTCCACGACGATCGACGGCGGCTCCGCACCCGTTTTCCTGAGCGTGATCCACCCGAATCCGACCGCCCTGGTCCGCCGGGCCTCGAATTCGTCCAGCCATGCCGCGTACCGCGCCTCGTACGCCCCCTGACCGTCCCGGTGGTCGCCGCTGTCGCGCAGCCACAGCTCCGCGTACTGCGCCACGTCCTGGACCTCGCGCTGCACGATCCAGGCGTCACAGCCGCGCGGCACCCAGGAGCGGACGCGCTCCTGCCACTTCTCCCCCTCCACGTGCTGCCAGTTGGCGAGGAACTGGGCGAACCCGCCCTCGTTCAGCCGGTCTCCCGCTTGCTGAACGAGCGTGCGGCACAGATCGTCCCCGCCCATCCCGCCGTCCCGGTAGGTGAGCCGGGCGCCGGGTGAGATGACGAACGGCGGATTGGAGACGATCAGGTCGTAACTCTCGCCCTCGACCGGCTCGAACAGCGACCCCTCCCGCAGCTCGGCGGCGGGCGCGCCGGAGAGGGCCAGGGTGAGCCGGGTGAAGCCGAGCGCCCGCGGGTTCAGGTCCGTGGCGGTGACCCGCGTGGCGTGCCGGGTGGCGTGCAGCGCCTGGATGCCGGAGCCGGTGCCGAGGTCGAGCGCCGATCCGACGGGGGCGCGGACGGTGATCCCGGCCAGGGTCGTGGACGCGCCGCCGACCCCGAGCACCACTCCCGCGTCATGGCCACCGGCGCCCCCGGCCCCGCCGACGGAGCGGCCGAGGTCGGAGACGATGAACCAGTCCTCCCCCTCGGGCCCGCCGTACGGGCGGACGTCCACCGTGGCGCGGAGGCCAGCCCCGTCGTCCCGTACGACCCAGCCGTCCGCGAGCGCCTCGTCCAGCGGGAGCACAGCCGCCGCCCGGTCCTCGGGGACCGGGCGCTGGAGCAGGAACAGCCGTACGAGCGTCTCGAGCGGCGTGCCGCCCCGGGTGGCGCGCAACGCGGGGACTGTCTCACCGCGGGCCAACGCGGCGTAGGCGGGGGCGCCGAGCAGGTCGAGCAGGCCGTCGGCGGTGAATTCGGCGGCGAGCAGGGCCGCGCGGAGTCGGGGCGAGCGGTCGGGCACGGGAAGGCTGGTCGTACTCACCCGCCCATTGTGTCGGCTCCCACTGACAACGGCTCCGCGGCCCGGCCCGCCGTGCGCCGACCGGCTTTCGTACCGGGCGCTACGAGGCCGACTCGCCCGCCGGCGCCGCGGCACCGCCGCCCGACGGGGTCGGCTTCTGGCAGCCGGGCTGCTTCGCCATCGCCTTGCCGACATCGCCGGACTGGAGCTTCTGGAGGGCCTGGTCGCCGTTCTTGCTGAGCTTGTCCAGTTCGTCCGCGACGCCCTTGAGGCCGTCCGCGAAGCTCGCCTGGTCCTTGGTGTCGAGCGCGTCGACCTTCTGCTTGAGGCCCGCGTACGACGCCGAGGTCGCGTTCAGCTCCTTGACGGCCTCCTGCTGGGTCTGCTCGCCGTCCACGACGGGCGGTGCGCCGGCGCCGTGCACGGCCGTACCCAGCGACTTGTAGGCGTCGGAGATGGACTGGAAGGCCGCTGAGTCGGTCTTCTGCACATCGGCGGGTTTGCTGCTGTCCGAGGTCGCCTGCTGGATGGAGGTGTTGGCGTCCGCGATCTTCGTCAGCTGGGGCTGGACCTGGTCGCAGACCTTCTTGGCCCAGTCGTTCGTCTTGGTCTCGCTGTCATCGCCGCCGCATCCGGACAGTGCCATCAGCACTACCGCACCGCCGGACAGTGCGGCCACAAGCTTCTTGTTCACCGGTTTGGTCCCTTCCAAGGCTCTCGGCCCCGGAACATACACGCCAAGTGAGCGACGACCTCGCGCCCTTCGCGCCGTATAACCCCTATTGAAGCCATTTGCACCAAGGGAGAGACGCCTCACGCTCGCCCACCGGGCTCGGCGGGAACTCGCCACCCGGACCGGCGGGAACTCGCCAACCTGGTCCCTGCGGAAGCCCGTCGGACCGCGTGCGAACTCGGCGGCCAGGCCCGGCGGAGAGACGGGCGGACGACGCGGGGTCCACGCCGTCCGCCCCGCCCCGCCGCGCCGCGCCGCGCCGCGCCGCGGGGCCATGAGGCCACGGGCTACGACGCCACCGCCGGATCGGGCGACTTCTCGCTCCCGTCCCCGGCTCCGCCTCCGCCGTCCTCGTCGCCCACGGCCACCGAGCGGCGCTTCGAGACGTACACCGCGCCGACGATCACGACGAGGGCGAGCACCGCCACGAGCGTGCGCACGCCCGCGCTGGCGTCGCTGCCGTAGCTGAACCTGACGACCGCCGGGGCGATGAGCAGCGCCACCAGGTTCATCACCTTCAGCAACGGGTTGATGGCGGGGCCGGCCGTGTCCTTGAACGGGTCACCGACGGTGTCCCCGATCACCGTCGCCGCATGGGCGTCGCTGCCCTTGCCGCCGTGCCGGCCGTCCTCGACCAGCTTCTTGGCGTTGTCCCAGGCACCTCCGGAGTTGGCGAGGAAGACGGCCATCAGCGCGCCGGTGCCGATCGCGCCCGCCAGGAACGCCCCGAGCGCCCCGACCCCGAGCGAGAAGGCCACGGCGATCGGGGTCAGGACGGCGAGCAGCCCCGGGGTGGCCAGTTCGCGCAGCGCGTCCTTGGTACAGATGTCGACCACACGCCCGTATTCGGGCTGCTCGCTGTAGTCCATGATCCCCGGGCGCTCCCGGAACTGCCTGCGCACCTCGTAGACCACCGAACCCGCCGACCGCGACACCGCGTTGATCGCCAGTCCGGAGAAGAGGAAGACGACCGCGGTGCCGAGGATCAGGCCCACCAGGTTGTTGGGCTGGGAGATGTTCAGGCTGAGCGTCAGCTCCCCGGCTCCGGCGCCGACGTCCGCGACGGCCGTGGCGATGGCGTCCCGGTACGCCCCGAAGAGTGCCGACGCCGCCAGCACCGCCGTGGCGATCGCGATGCCCTTGGTGATGGCCTTGGTGGTGTTGCCGACGGCATCGAGGTCGGTGAGCACCTGGGCGCCGGCCCCCGTCACGTCGCCGGACATCTCGGCGATGCCCTGGGCGTTGTCCGAGACCGGGCCGAAGGTGTCCATGGCGACGATGACGCCCACGGTGGTCAGCAGCCCGGTGCCGGCCAGGGCCACCGCGAACAGGGCCAGTGTGATCGACGCACCGCCGAGCAGGAACGCCCCGTACACCGCGAGCCCGATCAGCAGCGCGGTGTAGACCGCGGACTCCAGGCCGATCGCGATGCCGGTGAGCACGACGGTGGCCGGTCCGGTGAGGGCCGACTTGCCGATGTCGCGGACCGGGCGCCGGCCGGTCTCGGTGAAGTAGCCGGTCAGCTGCTGGATCAGAGCCGCGAGCACGATGCCGACGGCGACCGCGACGAGCGCCAGCACCCTGGGGTCGCCGCCGTGGGCCAGGATCGCCGGGTCGGTGACTCCGGCCAGGTCGGCGTACGAGGACGGCAGGTAGAGGAAGGACGCGGCCGCCACCAGGGCGAGGGAGATCACCGCGGAGATGAAGAACGCCCGGTTGATGGCGCTCATACCGCTGCGGTCGGTGCGCCGCGGGGCCACCGCGAAGATGCCGATCATCGCGGTGATCACGCCGACGGCCGGCACCATCAGAGGGAAGGCGAGTCCTGAGTCCCCGAACGCCGCCGTGCCGAGGATGAGCGCGGCGACGAGCGTCACGGCGTACGACTCGAAGAGGTCGGCCGCCATCCCGGCGCAGTCGCCGACGTTGTCCCCCACGTTGTCGGCGATGGTCGCGGCGTTACGGGGGTCGTCCTCGGGGATGCCCTGTTCCACCTTGCCGACCAGGTCCGCGCCGACGTCGGCGGCCTTGGTGAAGATACCGCCGCCGACCCTCATGAACATGGCGATCAGCGCGGCGCCGAGGCCGAACCCCTCCAGGACCTTGGGGGCGTCGCCGGTGTAGACGAGGACCACGCAGGAGGCGCCGAGCAGCCCGAGGCCCACGGTGAACATCCCGACCACACCCCCCGTACGGAATGCGATCTTCATGGCCCGGCGCGAAACGACCGCCAGGTCCTTTTCCGGTTCGCCCGGCGCGGGCGTCGCCTCACGCGCGGCAGCGGCGACCCGCACATTGCTGCGTACGGCGAGCCGCATGCCGATGTATCCGGTGGCCGCCGAGAAAAGAGCGCCCACCAGGAAGAACAGCGAACGGCCCGCGCGCTGCGACCAGTTGTCGGCCGGCAGGAGCGACAAGAGGAAGAACACCACGACCGCGAAAATTCCGAGGGTGCGCAACTGCCTGGCCAGATAGGCATTCGCGCCTTCCTGTACAGCGGCCGCGATCCGTTTCATGGAATCGGTGCCCTGGCCGGCCGCCAGGACCTGGCGTACCAGCAACTGAGCCACGAACAGCGCCGCCAGTGCGACGACCGCGACGACGATCACGATGATCCGGTTGCCGTCGGTGAGTATCGCGGCCGCGAGAGAAGGGGAGTGCTCGGACAGGTATGGGTGAACGTGCCCCGCCATTCGTCCTCCTTGACGCTCGACGTGCGTACAAGATGGACGGATTGTAGGGAGGGAAAGCTGATCAAAACAGAGCACGCCACATCAAAAATCGGCCTTGATTTCCGGAACGACCTTGGAAATGAGTAATGCGATAAGCGCGTTAATCAATGAATGGGAGCATCGCCCGGCCGATCGGCCGGAAAAAAGAAAAGACCCTGCTCAGCAGGGTCTTTTCCCGGGACTGAATCCACCATTCGGGTACGGAACCGTCCGCGAACGATCAGGGCAATACGACGGCCGGTGTGGTCGGCCACGTCATCCGGATGACGCCACCGTCGTCGTCCGTGGTCACCTCCACATCGTCGACGAGGCCGCTGATGACGGCGAGCCCCATCTGGTCCTCGCCCTCGGTGTCGGCCTCGTGGGAATCGCCCGGCCCCGCGCCCTCGGGCGCGTCCGGCGCACCGGCCCCGCCCCCGGCGGGCAGCACCCCGTCGCCGACCTCGATGGAGAAGGTTTTCTCCTCCTCGGTCAGCACGACTCTCACCGGAGCGGTGATGCCGTGGTTGCGGTGCAGCCCGACCGCTCGGCTGCATGCCTCACCGACCGCGAGTCGGACCTCGTCCAACACAGCTTCGTCGACGCCCGCCCGGCGCGCCACGGCGGCCGCCACCAGGCGGGCCGTCCTGACATGCTCCGGCTGGGCGCTGAAGCGGAGTTCAACGGTGGCCATGCGATCCCCCTCGAACGTACGGGCGTACGTACTCACGGGCGGGGCGACCGGGCACGGAGCCCGGCGCCTCTGCCCTCTCCTCCGGAAGGCTGTGGCCGTCCCTCAGTCGGTGGCGGCCACGGCCTCGTCGACCGTGGTGTGGATGGGGAACACCTTGGTCAGGCCGGTGATCCGGAAGATCTTGAGAATGCGCTCCTGGTTGCAGACCAGACGCAGCGAGCCCTCGTGCGCGCGCACGCGCTTCAGGCCGCCCACGAGCACACCGAGACCGGTCGAGTCGAGGAAGTCCACGCCCTCCATATCGACGACCAGGTGGTAGCTGCCGTCGTTCACCAACTCGACCAACTGCTCGCGCAGCTTGGGCGCGGTATACACATCAATCTCGCCACCGACCTCGACGACCGTACGGTCGCCACCAGGGCCGGACACATTGCGAGTCGACAGGGACAGGTCCACGGATCCTCCAGCACCTTGCTATCGAGCGGTCGCCCCTCGGGTCTCCCCGACGGAGCCAGGGGACGTATCGCCAGCCGCGATGGCATTCAATCACTTACCAGCAGTCATGCACGACGCCTTGGGCCCATTGTCCGTCACGCCAGTGACACACTCGATGCCGATGGCCAGGAATCAGCGCCCCAGTGGACCCCCCGGGAACGGGGACGACCGCCCCTCCCCAGGTGAGATCCTCGACCGGCTCGCCGCAGCGGCGGACCGAACGATGCGCATCACCCATATGGAGCACTTGCCCCCGCGAGAGGGGGCTCATGCAGTCTGGCCCGATCGCATCCGGCCGGAAGTGATCAACGCCATTCAGCGGGCCGGGATCGACCATCCGTGGACCCACCAGGCGGAGGCCGCCGAGCGCGCCCTGGACGGCGAATCCGTCGTCATCGCCACCGGAACCGCCTCCGGCAAGTCCCTCGCCTACCTCGCTCCCGTCCTCAGCACGCTCCTCGACGGCTCCGAGGCCCCGAACGGCCGGGGCACGACCGCCCTCTACCTCGCCCCGACCAAGGCATTGGCAGCCGACCAGTGCCGCTCGGTCAGGGCCCTCGCCGCCCCGCTGGGCAACCGCGTACGCCCCGCCGTCTACGACGGGGACACCGCCGTGGAGGAGCGCGAGTGGATCCGGCAGTACGGCACCTACGTGCTGACCAACCCGGACATGCTGCACCGCGGGATCCTGCCCTCCCACCCGCGCTGGGCCTCCTTCCTGCGCTCCCTGCGCTACGTCGTGATCGACGAGTGCCACACCTACCGCGGCGTCTTCGGGTCGAACGTGGCCCAGGTGCTGCGCCGGCTGCGCCGCGTGTGTGCCCGCTACGGCGCGCACCCGGTCTTCCTCCTCGCCTCGGCCACCGCCGCCGAACCCGCCGTGACCGCCGGCCGGCTCACCGGTCTGCCCGTGCACGAGGTAGCCGACGACGCCTCGCCCCGCGGCGAACTGGTCTTCGCCCTGTGGGAGCCCCCTCTCACCGAACTCCACGGCGAGAAGGGCGCCCCCGTCCGCCGTACCGCCACCGCCGAGACCGCCGACCTCCTCACCGACCTCACCGTCCAGGGCGTCCGTACCGTCGCCTTCGTCCGCTCCCGGCGCGGCGCCGAACTCATCTCCGTGATCACCCAGGAGCGCCTGGCCCAGGTGGACCGCTCACTGCCCCGCCGGGTCGCCGCCTACCGGGGCGGCTACCTCCCCGAAGAGCGCCGGGCCCTGGAGAACGCCCTGCACTCCGGCGAGCTGCTCGGCCTCGCCGCCACGTCCGCCCTGGAACTGGGCATCGACGTCTCCGGCCTGGACGCCGTCCTCATCACCGGCTACCCCGGCACCCGCGCCTCCCTCTGGCAGCAGGCGGGCCGCGCCGGCCGCGCAGGGCAGGGGGCGCTGGCGATCCTGGTCGCCCGGGACGACCCGCTGGACACCTTCCTCGTCCACCACCCGGAAGCGCTGTTCCGCCGGCCCGTCGAGTCCACCGTCCTCGACCCGGACAACCCCTACGTCCTGGCGCCCCACCTGTGCGCGGCGGCGGCCGAAATTCCGCTCACCGACGACGACCTGACCCTCTTCGGCCCCGAGGCAGCCGCCCTGCTCCCGCAGCTGGAGACCGCGGGGCTGCTGCGGCGCCGCGCCGCCGGCTGGTACTGGACCCGCCGCGAACGGGCCGCCGACCTCACCGACATCCGGGGCGAGGGCGGGCGCCCGGTCCAGATCGTCGAGGCGGCGACCGGCCGGCTGCTCGGCACCGTCGACGAACCGGCCGCCCACACCGCCGTCCACGACGGAGCCGTCCACCTCCACCAGGGCCGCACCTACCTGGTGAAGCGGCTGGACCTGGCCGACTCGGTCGCCCTGGTCGAGCAGGCCGACCCGCCGTACTCGACCACCGCCCGCGACACCACCTCCATCTCCGTCCTCGAAACCGACACCGAGATCCCGTGGGGCGACGGACGCCTGTGCTACGGCTCCGTCGAGGTCACCAACCAGGTCGTCTCCTTCCTCCGCCGCCGGCTCATCACCGGCGAGGTGCTCGGCGAGAGCAAGCTCGACCTGCCCCCGCGGACCTTGCGCACCCGGGCCGTGTGGTGGACGGTCACCGAGGACCAGCTGGACCGGGCCCGGGTGGGTCCGGAGCAGCTCGGCGGCGCGCTGCACGCCGCCGAGCACGCCTCCATCGGGATACTCCCGCTCTTCGCCACCTGCGACCGCCGGGACATCGGCGGCGTGTCCGTACCGCTCCATCCCGACACCTTGCTGCCCACCGTCTTCGTCTACGACGGCCACCCCGGCGGGGCGGGCTTCGCCGAGCGCGCCTTCCGTACGGCCCCTGCCTGGCTCACGGCGACCCGCGAGGCCATCGCCTCCTGCGAGTGCGAGGCCGGCTGCCCGTCCTGCATCCAGTCCCCCAAGTGCGGCAACGGCAACGACCCCTTGCACAAGCGGGGAGCCGTACGCCTC
Source organism: Streptomyces sp. NRRL F-5135 (assembly GCF_000719775.1). Lineage (GTDB taxonomy): Bacteria > Actinomycetota > Actinomycetes > Streptomycetales > Streptomycetaceae > Streptomyces > Streptomyces hebeiensis. The sequence continues at coordinate 60,589 of NZ_JOHR01000013.1, forward strand.
CTGGCCGAGTTGCTCAGGTCGGCCCCGGCGCCGGACGAACCGGCCCCTGGCTCACCGGCCCCGCCCGTGCCCTGACCTCCGGGCCGTACGGACCGGCCCGCACCCGGGCCGCCACCTCTGCGGTCTCGCCGCTCACGGCACAGCGCACCACCTCCGCCCCCTGCGCGGCCGCCACGTCGACGGCCTCCCGGCAGGCCGCCGCCGGGCCGAGCAGCGCGCGGTCCGCGGCGGCGAGTGCCGCCAGGTCCGCGGCCGCGCCGGCCCGGTGCCGGGCGACGACCGCCTGCCCCAGGGCGAGTACGACGGCGAAGACCGCGCACATCGTGGCCGCCGCCAGGGCCGCCCACACCGTCGCGGAACCCCGGTCCGGGTACCGGATTCGGTCACGAACACGGAGATGGACACGGTGATGGAGTTGACTTCGGGGCCGGTGACGGATCGGGCACGGGACCATGGAGCGGTTCGCCGCCTGCCTCATGACGCCGACCTCCCCGGGGCCGGAGCCGGGGCTCCGCCCGCGGCGCCTTCCCCCGCCGCGGATTCCAGCCCGTCCTCCGCCGACGCTGCCGCCTCGGCCGTGAGCGTCAGGCCCAGCGCGCCGGGCCCGGGTGCTCTGGCGTCCACCCGTACCCGCCACAGACCGTCCGTGCGCTCGACCGTCACCGTCGCCCCGTCCGGCGCCGCCGCACGGGCGGCGGCCTCCGCCACGGCCCTGGGCTCGGACCGGGCCGCCGCCCGGGCCCCGGCCCGGGCCGCGTCCACGCACTGGATCTGCGCCGCGGCCGCCGTCAGGGCCCAGACCAGCGCCAGCGTGAACCCCACCAGCACCGGTACCGCCACGGCCGCCTCGGCCGTCACGAACCCTTCGTCCGCACCGCACCGCCGCCCGGCCCGGCTGGTGGGGCGGTGCGGATCCCGGTCCGTCTCAGAACTGCGCACTGAGCGCCTTCCCGATCAGCGATTCCAGCGCCGCGGCGACCGGCCCGCTCGTGGCCACCTTGTAGAGCACCCCCGCCAGCGCGCAGGCGGCGATCGTCCCCACCGCGTACTCGGCCGTGCTCATGCCCGCGTCCGTCCGTGCCCGGCGCAGCCACTCCCGTGGCATCCGCCGCAGGCCCGGGACATGCCGTGTCCGGGGCGCCTGTCCCGCCCCTGGGGCCCATCGCGCCCCCGGCGTGCGACGCGCCCGCCATTCGTGTCGCACACACCGTGCCCACCGCATCCGGTGCGTCTGCCGTGTACTCGTCCGCATGTCTGCCTCCCCGTTGGGTCGTTTGATCGTTCGCACATGAATCCCGGTCCAACGCGGCCGAACCTGCCGGCCACGGCTCGTCCGGCGCGGCACGCCGCCAGGCACTCAGCCGCCTGCCAGCAGGCCGCCCGCCAGCCCGATGACCACCGGAGCCACCCCCACCGCCAGGAAGGCGGGCAGGAAGCACAGCCCCACCGGCGCGGTGATCAGCACCTGGGCCCGCTGCGCCCGGGCGAGGGCCCGTCGGGACCGCTCGGCCCGGAGGCCCTCCGCCAACCGGGACACCGGCTCCGCGGCCGGCGCTCCCGTTGCCCCGGCCCGCTCCAGACAGCGGGCCAGCCCGGCCGCGCCCGGTATCTCCCCGAACCTCCCCCATACGGCGGCCGGTTCGCCTCCGAGCCGCAACTCGGCGGCCGTCCGTGCCAGTCGGTCACCGACGGGCCCGCCCAGCGACTCCCCCACCGCCTCCGCCGCCTGACGCGGTCCTGCCCCGACCGCGAGGCAGGCGGCCAGCAGATCGGCCGCGAGCGGCATTCGCCGCGTCATCTCGTCCGTCCGGGCGCGGTCCTCGGGCTTCCTCGTCCGCAGCCACCCACGGAGCGCGTGCGCCACCACGAGGCCCACCAGCAACCCGGCCGCACCGCCGACCAGCACCCAGCCGGTGGCCACCGCGCCCAGCGGCGGGCCCCAGCGACGCGCTCGGATCCGCATCCCCGTCCACGTGCCGTCCCCGCCACGCCGCGCCCGCTCCACATCGAGGAGCGCCGCGAGTCGTCCCCTCACCCGTCGTTCCCGCCGGCCGGCCACCACCGCACAGCCCAGCCCGCCGACGGCGGCCAGGACAGCGGCGACCATCCACAGCCTGTGCATGAACTCGCCCGTCACACCGTCTCCCCCGTCCGTACGATCCGGGCCGCCCACCACAGACCCGCGCCCTCCAGCAGTCCGCCCACCACCAGGCAGCCCAGACCGGCGGGGGTGTGGAACAGCACCCGAAGGGGGTCCGCCCCCATCGCCCAGCCCATCGCCAGCCCCACCACGGGAAGGAACGCGAGCACGACGACCGTCGACCACGCGCCGGCCAAGTGGGCCCGCAGCCCCTCTCTCTGGTCTCGCTCCGCGCGCAACACCGCCTCCAGCCGGTCCAGGCCGGCGCCCAGCCCGGCCCCGCCGTCCACCGCCACTCGCCAGCAGGCCGCCAGCCCCACGAGACCGTCCGCCCCCGGAGCGCTCCCGGCCCGTCGCAGCGCGCCGGGAACGTCCCCGCCGAACCGGGCGGCGGCCAGGACGGCGGCCTCCGCGCCACCGAGGCCACCGGTGGACCCCGCGGCGGCCGCCAGAGCAGTCGCGGGCTGAAGACCGGCCCGTAACTCCCCCGCCATGGCACCGCACAGGGCAAGAACCTGGGAGGCTCGCAGATCCTCCGCCTTACGGCGCCGCCCGGCCCGCAGCCGCCGCCCCACCAGCGGCACCGCCAGCACGCCACCGATCAGCGGCAACACCGACTTCCCCAGCAGGGCGAGAACCACCGCCACCGGAAGACACAGCCACACACCGGGCACCCGACGCGCCCACCCACGCGCCCTCCGCCTCCACCGCTCCCGCGCACACGCCCCCAGCACTCCGCCCGGCGCCGGGCCACCCGCCACACCGGCATCCCCGAACAGGGCCCGGGCCCGCCGCAGGCCGCGTTCCTGGCACACCGTCGGCCACACCGCGGCCACGACGCACACCGTCGCGCCCGCGAGTGCCGCCACCGACCCCCCGGTCACAGCGCATCACCCAGCGTTTCGCCCAGCAGCCGCCGCAACCGCGCCCAGCCCCGCTCGTACGCGAACCCCTCCGCGCCCCAGCGCAGCGCGGGCACCGGAACCACCAGCCCGACGTCGTCCCGCTCCAGCACATGCACTTCGGCGATCCGCCGGCGCCCGGAACGGTCCCGTACGAGGTGGATCACCACGGACAGCGCCGCGGCGAGCTGGCTGTGCAGCGCGGCCCGGTCGAGCCCCGCCGCCGTCCCCAGGGCCTCCAGCCGGGCGGGGACGTCCGCCGCGGTATTGGCGTGCAGAGTGCCGCAGCCACCTTCGTGCCCTGTATTGAGGGCGGCCAGCAGCTCCGTGACCTCGTCACCGCGCACCTCCCCGACCACCAGCCGGTCCGGGCGCATCCGCAACGCCTGTCTGACGAGGTCCCGCAGCGTCACCAGGCCCGCGCCCTCCTGGTTCGCCGGGCGGCCCTCCAGCCGCACCACATGGGGGTGGTCCGGCCTCAGCTCCGCGGAGTCCTCCGCGAGCACGATCCGTTCCCGCCCGCCGACCAGGCCCAGAAGGCTCGACAACAGGGTCGTCTTGCCTGTGCCCGTCCCGCCGCTGATGACATAGGACAGCCGGGCCTCGATCAGCGCCCGCAGCACCCGCTCCCCACCGGGCGGCACGGTCCCCGCCGCGGTCAGCTCCGCCAGCGAGAACGCCTTCGGCCGCACCACCCGTAGCGACAGACACGTCGAGCCGACCGCCACCGGCGGCAACACCGCGTGCATCCGTGTGCCGTCGGGCAGCCGGGCGTCCACCCAGGGCCGGGCGTCGTCCAGCCGGCGCCCCGCCACGGCGGCCAGCCGCTGCGCCAGCCGCCGCACGGAGGCCGCGTCCGCGAACGACACGGAAGTCGGCTCCAGGCCACCGCCGCGGTCCACCCACACCTGGTCGGGCGCGGAGACCAGCACGTCCGTCACCGACGGGTCGGCGAGCAGCGGCTCCAGCGGTCCCGTCCCCACCAGCTCGCACCGTAACTCCTCCGCCACTCCCAGGACTTCCGTGTCCCCGAGCAGCCGGCCCTGGGCGCGCAGCGCCGCCGCGACCCGGGCCGGCGTGGGCTCGGCCCCGCTCTCCGCGAGCCGTTGCCGTACGGCGTCGAGCAGTCCGCCGCCCGTCGTCACGGCGCTCATGACACCACGCTCCCGTCCCCGGCCAGGGCCTGCTCCCAAAAGGCCGTACAGAACCCGGCCAGCGGCCCGCGCGCACGGGCGCCCGGTGGCATCGCACCCTGGTCCCGGGCGTCGGACAGCCCTGGCTCCAGGGGCAGTTCACCCACCAGCGGCAGCCGCAGCGCGTCGGCGATCCACCGGTCGTCCAGCCCGGGCGCGTACGGTCCGCGCACCACCACCCGCAGGTCGCGCAGCACCATTCCCACCATCGAGGCCACCCGCCGCGCCGCCGCGACGGCGCGCAGCTCGGCCGGCACCACCAGCAGCCCCACGTCCAACTGCGCCAGGGCCTCCGCCACGGCCTCGTCCACCCGGCGCGGAAGGTCCACGACCACCACACCACCGCCTCGGCGGGCGGCGGCCAGCACCGACCGCATGGCCTCCGGCCGCACCACCACGGCATCACCGCGATCCCAGCTCAGCAGGCGGAGCTCATGCAGACGGGGCAGCGACTCCTCCAGCGCACCGCCCGCGACCCGCCCCTTGGAGGCGGCGAAATCCGGCCATCTTCGGCCGGCCTCCTGCTCGCCTCCGAACAGCACATCGAGCCCGCCTCCCAGAGGATCACCATCGATGAGCACCGTCCGCCGGCCCGCTCGCGCAGCCGTGACCCCCAGGGCACAGGCCAGGGTGGAGGCTCCGGCGCCGCCCCGCCCACCGATCACACCGACCGTGACGGCCTGCCGCCCCACGCCCTCGGCCGCGTCCGCGATCCGGTCCACGAGCCAGCTCTCCGCGTCGGGGAGCCGCAGCACGCACTCGGCGCCGATCTCCACCGCCCGCCGCCACACGTCCGGATCGTCCTGGTCCCGCCCGACCAGCAGCACGCCCCTCCGCCGGGCGGCGCCCCGGCAGCGAGCGGCGGCGTCGTCGCCGACGAGCACCAGCGGCGCCTCCTCCCAGCTCGCCTTCCGCTCGGGCACCGTGTGGTGCACCTCCGGCTCGGCGCCCGCGGCGGCACACAGCCTCAGCAGATCGTCGAGCAGCTCCGCGTCCTCGGTGACGATCAGCGGTCCGGCCCGCCCTTCTTCGGCGCCCGGTGAACGATCGGAAGTCATGGATCCCGCCACGATCTCCGCCCCCCTATCTCCGTCCGGATCCGGGATGCGCGAGTGCTTCTCGCGCGATCTCGGAGTGATCCGGTATCTGCGATTCCGGCTACCGCGAACCTCGCGGCCGGAATCACCGTGCGGCAGAACGGAAAATCGTGTGGATCTTGCTTGAAAACTGTGGACAACCGGCCGGTTGTGAATATCCCGGTAGCTCATACCGGTGACTCCCGGAGAGCAGCGCATTAACTACGCACAGTGACGGGTAGAGGACCGGCAACCGTCGGGCTCGCGCGGCGCGCGGAAGGAGGGAGAGTGGGTCTCGAGGCCGGAAAACACGTCCGGACATGCGACGACCCCCGCCGGGGGGGAGAGCGGGGGTCGTCCCCACGGCCGACTCGGGGGGGGAGGAGCCGGACCGGGTTAGCACGGTCGCGAACGATCCGTGACTTCCATGGTGTACCCGAGAGCCTTCTCAGGCAAACCCACGCGCCCCACCTTACGCCGAATGGTGGGCGCATATGCTCGGCCCCGTGGAAAACCACTCCTTGCCGCGCACAGCAGCCTTCTTCGACCTGGACAAGACGGTCATTGCGAAGTCATCGACCTTGACCTTCAGCAAGTCGTTCTACCAAGGCGGCCTGATCAACCGCCGCGCCGTACTGCGCACCGCATATGCACAGTTCGTCTTCCTCGCCGGCGGCGCCGACCACGACCAGATGGAGCGGATGCGGGAGTATCTCTCGGCCCTCTGCAAAGGCTGGAACGTGCAGCAGGTCAGAGAGATCGTCGCCGAGACCCTGCACGACCTGATCGACCCCATCATCTACGACGAGGCGGCGTCCCTCATCGAGGAGCACCACACCGCCGGCCGCGACGTGGTGATCGTATCCACCTCGGGAGCGGAGGTCGTCGAGCCGATCGGTGAGCTGCTCGGCGCCGACCGGGTCGTAGCCACACGGATGGTCGTCGGCGCCGACGGCTGCTTCACCGGGGAGATCGAGTACTACGCGTACGGACCGACCAAGGCCGAGGCGATCAAGGCGCTCGCCAAGTCGGAGGGATACGACCTCTCCCGCTGCTACGCGTACAGCGACTCCATCACCGACACCCCGATGCTCGAGACGGTGGGACACCCGCACGCGGTCAACCCGGACCGGGCGCTGCGCCGGGAGGCGACCGCACGGGAATGGCCGATTCTCGTGTTCAGTCGGCCCGTCCGGCTCAAGCAGCGGTTGCCCACGTTCAGCATGCCGCCCCGCCCGGCGCTGGTCGCCGCGGCGGCGGTGGGCGCGGCGGCCGCGACCGCCGGCCTGGTCTGGTACGCCAGCCGCCGTCGGCCGTCCGCGCCCGCTTCGCGGGCCTGACACCCGAGGGCCGTGGCCCGGCCCCAAGAGCGCCTGCCGGGACGGTTCTCGGGAGCAGCCCGCGGACCGGTCCCCTTCTCCTGTTTGAACCTAAAAGTAAAGAAGTTCGGGCAGGGCTTTCGCATCACTGGGCTCAGGAGTACAAAGGAGTCAACGGCCCGCGAGACCAGTGGACATCCGAGAGGATCACCCGTTAACGCATAGGCCCCACGGACCGAGCACGAAAACGGAGCACCCACGCGACGTCGACCCGTCGATTACGGGCCAGCCGCACCAGGAGACGGGCGAAGTACCCGGCCTGATGGGCAATACATCGAGGACGCCTGGTAACTCCGTGGACGTGCCAGCGGCGGCGCCGGAAGGTGCCGCCGCATTTTCCGTGACCGGGGCATCCGCCCCGCCCCGGGTTCCGACGCTCAGGCGGCGCCGCGCTGAAGCGCCTCGCACACCGCCGTAGACTCCCTCACCCCCAGTTCGACGGCGCGTCCGCAGTGTGTGATCCACCGGGCCATGCCGTCCGGGGTCCCCGAGAGATACCCCTCGAACGCGGCGGCGTACGCCGCGCGCCCCAGCTCCGCGTGACCGACCTCCGCCGGGCAGACCGACTTGGGATCCAGGCCACTGCCGACCAGGACGACACGCTCGGCCGCCCGCGCCACGAGGCCGTTGTACGAGCCGAAGGGCCGCAGCGCCAGCAGCTCGCCGTGCACGACCGCCGCCAGCACCAACGCGGGTGCCCCGCCCCCCGCCAGCACCAGCTCCGAGAGGCCCTCCAGCCGTCCGGCCACTTCCACCGCGGTCGGCAGCGGAGCTTCGGTCAGCGGACCCGTCACCTCGCCGCCCGGAACTCCACCGGGAACCTCCACGACCGACTCGCCCGCCAGGCGGGGCCGCCCCACCGTCTCGTCCGGGACGCCGGCGCCCCCGGCCGCCACCAGGTGCAGTCGCGCCAGGACCCGCAACGGGGACTGGCTCCAGATGGACAGGAGTTGACCGGCCTCGGCGTTCAGCCGCAGGGCCGCACCGACCGTACGGGCCTCGGCGTCGGCCCCGAAGTCGCCACGCCTGCGCACCTCTTCGAGCGCCCAGTCGGCACCGGACAGCGCCGCGGAGCCGCGCGCCGCGCGCAGGGCCGCCTCCGAGGCGACCTCGCTGCCGCGACGCCGCATCACGCGGTGACCGTAGACACGGTCGACGGCCCTCCGCACGGAGTCCACCGCGTCGGGGACCCCGGGCAGCGAGGCAAGCGCGGCCAAGGGGCTTTCGGGCCGTGGCGCGGACGAAGCGTCAGGGGCACTCGTACTCATAGGTAGGGAGGCTACGCGCCCAGGGCGTGCGCCCCACCTTGGAGTGGTCTTCCTCACCCATTACCCTCACCCTTCGCAAGAGAGCGACTACTCTACGCGAACATGAAGATCGCTTTCGTGGGCAAGGGCGGCAGTGGCAAAACCACGCTGTCCTCGCTCTTCATCCGTCATCTGACCGCCAACGAAGCTCCCGTCATCGCGGTGGACGCCGACATCAACCAGCACTTGGGGGCCGCGCTCGGGCTGGACGACGCGGAGGTGGCGGCACTGCCCGCGATGGGCGCGCATCTGCCGCTGATCAAGGACTACCTGCGGGGCGGCAACGCGCGGATCACCTCGTCCGAGTCGATGATCAAGACGACACCGCCGGGCGAGGGATCGCGGCTTCTGCGCGTCGGCGAGGACAACCCGGTGTACGAGGCGTGCGCGCGTACGGTGCGGCTGGACGACGGGGATATCCGGCTGATGGCCACCGGCCCCTTCACCGAGTCCGACCTCGGGGTGTCCTGCTACCACTCCAAGGTCGGCGCGGTCGAACTGTGCCTCAACCACCTGGTCGACGGTCCGCACGAGTACGTGGTGGTGGACATGACGGCCGGGTCGGACTCCTTCGCCTCCGGGCTGTTCACCCGGTTCGACCTGACGTTCCTCGTGGCCGAGCCCACCCGGAAGGGGGTCTCCGTCTACCGCCAGTACAAGGAGTACGCACGGGACTTCGGCGTCTGCCTGAAGGTCGTCGGGAACAAGGTGCAGGGCCGCGACGACATGGAGTTCCTCCGCGCGGAGGTCGGTGACGACCTGCTGGTGACGGTCGGGCAGTCCCCATGGGTCAGGGAGATGGAGAAGGGCAGGCCGGCCCCGTTCGACCGACTGGAGGTGGACAACCGCCGCGCGCTCCAGGTCCTCCAGGACGCGGCGGAGGACTCGTACGAACAGCGCGACTGGGAGCGGTACACCCGGCAGATGGTGCACTTCCATCTCCGCAACGCCGAGAGCTGGGGCAATGCCAGGACGGGCGTCGATCTCGCGGCGCAGGTCGATCCGGACTTCGTCCTGAGCGAGGCGCTGGCCGCCCCGCAGCCCACCTGACCGTCCCAGTCCGTCGCGCCGTCCGAACCGCGCTCCCGGCCGCGCCGGCCACACGGCACGGGCGCGCCGTTCGGCGGCATCACCGGATCCGCACCGTCCGGCCGGCCCCGGCCCGCCCCGGCTCGTCGCGACCGGGGCCGGGCCGGCACGGCGTGCGTTTCAAGTGGCGGTGCGCGGCAGGGTTACCTCGGTGCCGTACGTGCTGCCCGGCTCAGTTCCGTACGTGCTGCCCGGCGTGGGCGGCCGCGCGGCCCGACGCGGGTGCGGGGGAAGCCGGGGCCGGGGTGGCCGTGTACCGCTCCCAACCGCCCTTGGGCGCCTGCCCGACACGGAGAGCGCGCAGCTTGTCCAGGGTCTTCGGGTCCTGTGCGTCGAGCCAGTCGACGAGTTGGCGGAACGAGACGCACCGCACGTCCTTCTGCCCGCAGACCGCCTTCATCGTTTCCTCGATCGCGCGCATGTACGTGCCGCCGTTCCAGGATTCGAAGTGGTTTCCGATGATCAGGGGGGCGCGATTCCCCTTGTAGGCGCGGTCGAAGGCCTGGAGCAGGCCGTCCCGCATCTGGTCTCCCCAGTACTCGTGCTGCGAAGGATCGCCGCTGGCGGTGCCGGACTGGTTGTACATGAAGTTGTAGTCCATGGAGAGCGTCTCGAAATCACGGCCCGGCACCGGGACCAACTGCAGGGGGATGTCCCAGAGGCCGTCCTTCTTCTTCGGCCAGACCTGGTTGCCGATACCGCTGGAGTCGTAACGGAAGCCCATCGTCCGCGCGGCCCGCATCATGTTCTTCTGCCCTTCCAGGCAGGGGGTTCGGCCGCCGATCATCTCCTTGTCGTAGTCGAAGGGCAACGGCGGCTCGTTGTTCAGACCCGCATTGGTCTTCCAGTTCTTCACAAAGGACTTGGCCTGTTTGATCTCGCTCTGCCACTCCCCGACGGACCACTGTCCGACACCGCCCTCCTTCCCGCAGAAGTGACCGTTGAAGTGCGTGCCGATCTCACTGCCGTCCCGCCACGCTCCGCGCAGCTCCCGCAGCGTGTTCTTGATCCCGTCGAGGTCGTTGAAGCCGATGTCGGAGCTGCCGCGCGGGTGCTGGGGCGGCTCGTACAGCGATGCCTTCTCCTCCGGGAGCAGGTAGACACCACTGAGGAAGTACGTCATCGACACGTCGTACTTCTTTCCCACCTCCCGGAAGTGGGAGAAGAGTTTCTGGCTGTCCTCGCCCGCGCCGTCCCACGAGAACACCACGAACTGCGGTGGTTTCCGGCCCGGCTCGAGGCGTGCCTGTTCGGCACGGTGCGGCTGCGGGCCGGTGTACGCCGTCGAGCCGTCGCCGATGAGCCGGACGACGTTCTTCGGTGCCCCGTGTGCCCCTTTGGCGCCATGGGCACCCGCACGTCTTTCCGGGGAGCCGGAACCGGAGCATCCGGCGACACCGATGGCGAGCGCCGTGACGGCGGCACCGAGAGCGACTCTGTTCGTGGCGGCCAGCATCCGCGCACCCTCTTCCTTCGAGTTCTCGTACCGAAGTGCCGGGCGGCGGCGATCCGGCCGGCGCCGAGCGCCGACAACGTCCCATTAGGACTGAAGATATGAATAAACGACAAGCCGTATGAAATTACTAATCACTACCATGGGTGAATAACTACGCCATTTACCCCGAACATCCCACCAAAGCCTTTACCCTCCATTACGATTCATTTACCGATTCTTGAATCAGCCAAGGAAGCGCGCCGCTCCAGGCGGCGCCGCGCGCGAGGTGGCGTACGGGTCGCGGACGTGGCCCAGCCGGTCGCGCGCCTGAACCGCCCCCGCGCCCCGTCCGTGAGAGTGTGTGCCCCCTTCCCCCGCGCCCCGGGGGAGCGGGCCGCCCTCCGCCGGACCGGGCGTCACCTCAGAGGGCGCGCCGTGCCATACAGGTCTAAACCAATTTTCCGGAAGACCCCTTGTCACCCGGCCACTCGACTGATGAGCTGGCCAGGGACACATAGGACGCCCTGGGAAAGGGAGATGTCGTGAGCAAAGAAAGCCTGGCCAACCTGCTCAAGGAGGAGCGGCGGTTCGCACCACCGGCCGAACTCGCCGCGCACGCCAATGTGACGGCGGAGGCGTACGACCGGGCCGCGGCGGACAGGCTTGGTTTCTGGGCCGAGCAGGCGAGGCGGCTCACCTGGGCCACCGAGCCGACCGAGGTCCTGGACTGGTCCAACCCACCGTTCGCGAAGTGGTTCGCCGACGGCGAGCTGAACGTCGCCTACAACTGCGTCGACCGCCATGTGGAAGCCGGTCACGGCGACCGGGTCGCGATTCATTTCGAGGGCGAGCCCGGCGACAGCCGCTCGATCACCTACGCGGACCTGAAGGACGAAGTCTCCCGCGCCGCCAACGCGCTCACCGAACTCGGCGTCCGCAAGGGGGACCGGGTCGCGGTCTACCTGCCGATGATTCCCGAGGCCGCGATCACCATGCTGGCCTGCGCGCGGATCGGGGCCACCCACTCCGTCGTGTTCGGCGGCTTCTCCGCCGACGCGGTCGCCTCCCGTATCCAGGACGCCGACGCCAAGCTGGTCATCACCGCCGACGGCGGCTACCGGCGGGGCAAGCCCAGTGCCCTGAAGCCCGCCATCGACGCTGCCGTCGCCAAGTGCCCGCAGGTCGAGCGGGTGCTGGTGGTCCGTCGTACAGGCCAGGAGACCGCGTTCGACGAGGCACGGGACGTGTGGTGGCACGACATCGTGGGCCGGCAGTCGGCGGAGCACACCCCGGAGGCGTTCGGCGCCGAGCACCCGCTCTTCATCCTCTACACCTCGGGGACGACGGGTAAGCCCAAGGGCATCCTGCACACCTCGGGCGGCTATCTCACCCAGGTCGCCTACACCCACCACGCCGTCTTCGACCTCAAGCCGGAGACGGACGTGTACTGGTGCACGGCCGACGTCGGCTGGGTCACCGGCCACTCGTACCTCGTGTACGGCCCGCTCGCCAACGGCGCGACCCAGGTCATGTACGAGGGCACCCCCGACACCCCGCACCAGGGCCGGTTCTGGGAGATCGTCCAGAAGTACGGGGTGACGATCCTCTACACCGCGCCGACCGCGATCCGTACGTTCATGAAGTGGGGCGACGACATCCCCGCCAAGTTCGACCTCGGCTCGCTGCGCGTGCTGGGCTCGGTCGGCGAGCCGATCAACCCCGAGGCGTGGATCTGGTACCGGGAGAACATCGGCGCGGGCAAGGCCCCGGTCGTGGACACCTGGTGGCAGACCGAGACCGGCGCCATGATGATCTCCCCGCTGCCCGGCGTGACGGAGACCAAGCCGGGCGCGGCACAGCGCGTCCTGCCGGGTATCTCGGCGACGGTGGTGGACGACGAGGCCAACGAGGTGCCGAACGGAGGCGGCGGCTACCTGGTGCTGACCGAGCCGTGGCCCGCGATGCTGCGTACGATCTGGGGCGACGACCAGCGGTTCGTCGACACGTACTGGTCCCGTTTCGAGGGCGCGTACTTCGCCGGGGACGGCGCCAAGAAGGACGACGACGGAGACATCTGGCTGCTCGGCAGGGTCGACGACGTGATGCTGGTCTCCGGCCACAACATCTCGACCACCGAGGTCGAGTCCGCCCTGGTCTCCAACCCCAAGGTCGCCGAGGCCGCGGTCGTCGGAGCGGCCGACGAGACCACCGGGCAGGCCATCGTCGCGTTCGTCATCCTGCGCGGCAGCGCCACGGTCGACGACGGGCTCGTGGCGGAGCTGCGCGACCACGTCGGGTCCGCCCTCGGCCCCATCGCCAAGCCCCAGCGGATCCTGCCGGTCGCGGAGCTGCCGAAGACCCGTTCCGGCAAGATCATGCGGCGCCTCCTGCGCGATGTCGCCGAGAACCGCGAGCTCGGTGATGTCACCACCCTCACCGACTCGTCCGTCATGAAGCTCATCCAGAGCCAGCTGCCGTCGGCGGCGAGCGAGGACTGAGCGGCCCGGCCCCTCCGGGGGTCGAGGGGGTGTCCGGCACGACGCGCGCCGGGCGCCCCCTCGGGAAGCGTCACTTCCGGTCCCGGACCGGGGGCTCCCCCGTCCGTCGAAGATCACCCTGAGCGGTTGTCCGACGTCGCGGGTAGGGTGAGTTCCACGTCAACAACTCAACAAGACGTTCAGGGTGCGCCGGGAAGTCTGGTCGGCATGTGGTAAGTCGTGTCCGCCTACCGGCCAGGAGGTCTCCGCCCGTGCCCGCTCCCGTCCCCCCCGCTCGTAAGGCCGCTGCCTCCGGCCGTAAGTTCCTCGGCCGCCTGCCGCTGCCCGAACGGACCTATCTCGCGGACGCGCTCCGTACCGAAACCGTCGGCGGGGTACTTCTCCTCATCGCCGCCGTCGCCGCCCTGATATGGGCGAACACCCCGTTGAGCGGCAGCTATGAAGCCGTACGCGACTTCCACGCCGGTCCCGGCGCGCTGGGGCTCGACCTCTCCGTGCAGCACTGGGCGGCCGACGGCCTGCTCGCCGTCTTCTTCTTCGTCGCCGGCATCGAGCTCAAACGCGAACTGGTCGCCGGAGAGCTGCGCGACCCCAAGGCCGCGGCCCTCCCCGTCGTAGCGGCGCTCTCCGGCATGGTCATGCCCGCGCTCATCTACGTGCTGGTCAACAGCCTCGGCGGGGGATCGCTCGGCGGCTGGGCCGTCCCGGTCGCCACCGACATCGCCTTCGCGCTCGCCGTCCTCGCCGTGATCGGCACCTCGCTGCCCTCCGCGCTGCGCGCCTTCCTGCTCACCCTCGCCGTCGTCGACGACCTCTTCGCGATCCTGATCATCGCCGTCTTCTTCACCGGGGAGCTGAACTTCGCGGCGCTCGGCGGCGCCTTCCTCGGCCTTGCCCTCTTCTGGCTGTTGCAGCGCAAGGAGGTGCGTGGCTGGTACGTGTACGTCCCGCTGGCCCTCGTCATCTGGGGCCTGATGTACAACAGCGGTGTCCACGCCACCATCGCCGGTGTCGCGATGGGCCTCATGCTGCGTTGTGTACGGCGCGAGCACGAGGACCGTTCGCCCGGGGAGCGCATCGAACACCTGGTGCGCCCGCTGTCGGCCGGGCTCGCCGTACCGCTGTTCGCCCTCTTCTCCGCGGGCGTCTCGGTCTCCGGAAGCGCGCTCGCCGGCGTCTTCACCCGGCCGGAGACGCTCGGCGTGGTCCTCGGGCTGGTGGTCGGCAAGGCGGTCGGCATCTTCGGCGGTACCTGGCTGGCCGCGCGCTTCACCAAGGCCGAACTCAACGAGGACCTCTCCTGGCCCGATGTCCTCGCCCTCGCCGCGCTCGCCGGAATCGGCTTCACGGTCTCCCTGCTCATCGCCGAGCTGGCCTTCACCTCCGACCCCGTCCTCACCGACGAGGTGAAGGCCGCCGTGCTGGCGGGCTCCCTGATCGCCGCCGTCCTCGCGACGGTCCTGCTGAAGCTCCGGGTCCGTACCTACCGCGCGCTGTACGAGGAGGAGGAGCGCGACGAGGACCAGGACGGTGTCCCGGACGTCTATGAACAGGACGATCCCGGGTACCACCTGCGCATGGCCGAGCTGTACGAGGCGAAGGCCGCGGAGCACCGGGCCCGTGCCGCGGAACGCCGCCGGCTGGCGGAACACGCGGGGCCGTCGCACGATGACGACGACAGTCCGGCATGATCTGACCACGGACCGATGGTCGAGCAGAGATCTATGGTCGAGCAGAGCGAGAAGAGGGAGTCACCGATGAGCGACCCCGGCAGGCACGGCGCCGACACCGTCAGGACCGGCACGGTGGTCGAGCCCGTCAGTAGCGACCGCACCATCGGACAGCTGGTCGCCACCGCGACCGCCGAGATGTCCGCCCTGGTGCACGACGAGATCGCCCTGGCCAAGGCCGAGCTGCGCCAGGACGTCAAGCGCGGCGCGTCCGGCGGCGCGGCCATCAGCATCGCCGGTGTCCTCGCCCTGTTCTCGCTGCCGGTGTTCAGCTTCGCCGCCGCCTACGGGATCCACAACCTCGGGCTGGGTCTCGCCTGGTCCTTCCTGATCGTGGGCGGGGCCTACCTGGTGCTCGCGGGGGTGCTCGCGCTGCTCGCGAGGAGCAAGTTCAAGAAGGTCAAGAAGCCGGAGAAGAGCATCGCCTCCGCCAGGCAGACGGCGGCCGTGCTCCAGAACGCGAAACCGCATCCGCGCGAGGGCCAGGACAACGGCCGGACTGTGGCACGCTCGTCCACATGACCGCCCCTGACTCCGACCGGCCGGACAGCACACCCCCGGACCGGTCGACGCCCCCGGCCCCGTCGGTCCCCTCGGGATCGTCGGCGTCCCCGGGCCCCTCCGCGCCCGGCGCGACGACGCCCGCCTCGGCCGTACGCCTCGACGGGCCGTGGACCCACCGCGATGTGGCGGCCAACGGCGCGCGCTTCCACATCGCCGAGATGGGTGACGGCCCCCTGGTACTGCTGCTGCACGGCTTCCCGCAGTTCTGGTGGACCTGGCGACACCAGCTGCCGGCCCTGGCGGAGGCCGGTTATCGCGCGGTGGCGATGGACCTGCGCGGCGTCGGCGGCAGCGACCGTACGCCTCGCGGTTACGACCCCGCCAACCTGGCCCTCGACATCACCGGCGTGGTCCGTTCGCTCGGTGAGCCCGACGCGGCGCTCGTCGGCCATGACCTGGGCGGCTACCTCGCCTGGACGGCGGCGGTGATGCGTCCCAAGCTGGTGCGCCGGCTCGCCGTGACCTCGATGCCGCACCCGCGCCGCTGGCGCTCGGCGATGCTCTCCGACTTCGCGCAGAGCCGGGCCGGGTCGTACATCTGGGGCTTCCAGCGGCCGTGGCTGCCGGAGCGTCAGCTGATCGCGGACGACGCGGCGCTGGTGGGGCGGCTGATCCGGGACTGGTCGGGGCCGAAGCTCCCCGACGACGAGGCGGTCGAGGTGTACCGACGCGCCATGACCATCCCGTCGACCGCGCACTGCTCGATCGAGCCGTACCGCTGGATGGTGCGTTCGATGGCACGCCCCGACGGCGTCCAGTTCAACCGGCGCATGAAACGTCCAGTGCGGGTGCCCACGCTCCAGCTCCACGGGTCGCTCGATCCGGCGATGCGGACGCGCAGCACGGCGGGGTCGGCAGAGTACGTGGAGGCGCCGTACCGCTGGCGGCTGTTCGACGGGCTGGGGCACTTCCCGCACGAGGAGGACCCGGTCTCCTTCTCCTCGGAGCTCATCCACTGGTTGAAGGACCCCGAGCCGGACCGCTGACAAGCCGACAAGCTGACAAGGGGTCGGCCTCCGGCCGCGAAC
Source organism: Streptomyces sp. NRRL F-5135 (assembly GCF_000719775.1). GTDB lineage: Bacteria > Actinomycetota > Actinomycetes > Streptomycetales > Streptomycetaceae > Streptomyces > Streptomyces hebeiensis. The sequence goes on from NZ_JOHR01000013.1 coordinate 76,930, forward strand.
CGACGGGGGCCACCACGGCGGCCGTGGGCCGCCTGGCCCCATGGCGTGAACGCTTGTCCTACGAACAGCCAATTGCCGCCCGCATAGGCCAATTGGCCCTCCCTCTGGCGGTTACCGACCATGGGGCCCGGGAAACGTCGGGGTATGGGCTGGACGCACGACTACGGTGACGCAGCAGCACGCAACCGCCGCTCGGCCTCTGCGCCGATCACCCACAAGAGGGGCGGTCCGGGAGACCAGCGAGACGATCCCCGGCTCGGTATTTCCCTCATCATCCGCCGCAGGGCCCGCTGGGTGTCGGCACGGCTGCGTCATCAGCGTACGTAGCGCTTCCGCGAACGGTTGTCGGGTGTGTGCGACCGATTACCGCTGTGTTGTCGCCCGTTCGGGCCCGGTTGCCGCCGCCCGGGTTCCCGAGCGCTCGCGAGCGCGACGAGGTCACCACCTCTCGTGGGCGCCGCAGGTCGGCGACGCCCACGACGAGCGGTGACGGCCTCGCCGCGCGCAGCCCGAGCTACAGCGCGCACTGCTGGGTGTCGACCTGCTGGTTGGCCGCCCGGCCGAGCGTGATGTCCTCGCGGATCTCGTCCGCCGTCAGCGCGTAGCCGGTCTGGGCGTCGTCCAGCGACCTCGCGAAGATCACTCCGTACACCTTGCCCTCCGGGGTGAGGAGCGGGCCGCCGGAGTTGCCCTGGCGCACGGTCGCGTAGAGGGAGTAGACATCGCGGCGCACCTCACCACGGCGGTAGATGTCGGGCCCGTTGGCGTCGATACGGCCCCGAACGCGCGCGGAGCGCACGTCGTACGCCCCGTTCTCCGGGAACCCCGCGACGATCGCGCTGTCGGACGTCTTGGCGTCCGTGTCCGTGAACTGGAGCGGGGTCGCGGGGAGGTTCGGCACGTCCAGCACGGCGATGTCGCGCTGCCAGTCGTAGAGGACGACCTTGGCGTCGTACAGCCGGCCTTCACCGCCTATCTGGACCGTGGGCTCCTCCACGCCGCCGACCACGTGCGCGTTGGTCATCACGCGGCGCTCGGAGAAGACGAAGCCGGTGCCTTCGAGGATCTTTCCGCAACTGGAGGCCGTGCCGACGACCTTGACGATGGACTTCTGGGCTCGGGCCGCGACCTCACTGCCCTCGAGCGCCGGGTCCGGCGGGCTGACCTCGGGGATGGGCTCGTTGGTGAAGGGGCTGAAGACCTGCGGGAGGCCGTTCTGGGCCAGGACGGACGAGAAGTCCGCGAACCAGGTGGACGCCTGGGTCGGCATCACCCGCGAGACCCCTTCCAGCACCTGTGAACTGCGGACCTCCTTGCCGAGCGTGGGCAGCGGGGTCCCGGCGAGCGCGGAGCCGATCAGCCAGGCCACCATCAGCATGGCCACGACATTGACCAGCGCCCCGCCGGTGGCGTCCAGGGCACGGGCGGGCGTCCAGGTGATGTGCCGGCGCAGCTTGTTGCCGAGGTGCGTGGTGAACGCCTGCCCGACCGAGGCGCAGACGATCACTATGACCACCGCGACGACGGCGGCCGTGGTGGAGACCTCGGAATTCTGAGTGATCTTCGCCCAGACCATGGGCAGCAGGTAGATGGCGACGAGGCCGCCGCCGAGGAATCCGATCACCGACAGGATGCCGACGACGAAACCCTGGCGGTAGCCGACGATCGCGAACCATACGGCGGCGAGCAGCAGCAAAATGTCCAGCACGTTCACCGTCAATAGCCTCGCTTGCCTCGCGGATCGGTCTCCGGGTGCCTGGCCCCGGGGGCGGTACGAACACCCGTTACGGGTGGTCCCGGACGGATGGCCGGGTGGGGTCCGGCCCGGCCGAGCGGTGTCACCGGACCCGGACCCGGCGCCGTCGACGGGCCGCCCGTGTCACAGCCCCGGGCAGGGCGGGGATGAGCATGTGAGTCAGCCTGTCATGCCCGCCAGTCCAACGAGACGTGCCTGGCCCGGTCCCACGGCCGCTCCCACCCCGCGAAGTGCAGCAGACGGTCGATCACGCCGGCGGTGAACCCCCAGACCAGGGCCGAGGCGACAAGGAAGGCGGGGCCCTGGTGGCCTCTGGGGTGCAGGGCGGTCGCCCGGTTGGCGGGGTCCGTGAGGTCCGCCACGGGCACCGTGAAGACCCGGGCCGTCTCGGCCGGATCGACGACGCCGACAGGGCTGGGCCTGCGCCACCAGCCGAGCACGGGAGTCACCACGAATCCGCTCACCGGGATGTACAGCTTCGGCAGCACCGCGAAGAGCTGGACGCCCGACGGATCGAGGCCGGTTTCCTCCTCCGCCTCCCGCAGCGCGGCCCGCAGCGGCCCCGCTCCCTCCGGATCCCCGTCCTGCGGGTCGAGGGCGCCGCCGGGGAAGGACGGCTGGCCCGCGTGCGAGCGCAGGCTGCCGGCCCGCTCCATGAGCAGCAGCTCCGGGCCCCGGTCGCCCTCGCCGAAGAGGATGAGCACGGCGGACTGCCGACCACCGCCGCCCGCCGGCGGCAGGAACCGGCTGAGCTGTTCCGGCTTCACGGTCCGCGCGGCGCGCACGACGGGCGCGAGCCAGTCGGGCAGCCCGTCGGCCGTGACAGTGACGGCACCGGCGACCTCTGCCGCGGGTCCGTCGTAAGTCTCTCCAGCGCACGTCATAGGCACCCCTGTCGTACAACGCCTGACCCTACAACGGCTGCCGTCCACCGGATCGTTCCGCCCGAGCGCGGCTCCACCGGCCGACTCCCCATCCGACTTCCCTCCTTCATGCCTTCATACGGCCCCGGTCCGGTCCGTGCTCACCGGCACGGTCCGAAGCCGCGTGTGTCCCGCGTGCGTCCCGTGTTCCTCCCGGGCCGCACGCCGGGCTGCCGCGTCCCTCCCCGCCGTACGGGCTTCCCTCGGTGCATGTCCCGCGCGGCGGGATCTCATGCCGGGTCCTCGCTCCAGCCCCTCGCTCCGTGGCCTCGGGCCGTGACCTCGCCCCGTGGACTCGGGCCTCATGCCGGATCCGCGGTGGCGCCCAGGGGCGGCGCCGGCCTGCCCGGATAGTCGGGAGGAGGGCTCAGGCGCTGGCCCGGATATCCGCCCATCTCGTACTTGAGCAGCTTCTTCGCCTTCTCCGGGTCCGTCTCGCCCTCTCCGTACGACGGGCACAGATGCGCGATGGGACAGGCGCCGCAGGCGGGCTTGCGGGAGTGGCAGATGCGGCGGCCGTGGAAGATCACCCGGTGCGAGAGCATCGTCCACTCGCTCTTGGGGAAGATGTCCGCGATCTCCGCCTCGACCTTCTCCGGATCCTCCTGCTCGGTCCATTTCCAGCGGCGGACCAGGCGGCCGAAATGCGTGTCGACAGTGAGCCCCGCGACACCGAACGCGTTGCCGAGGACGACGTTCGCCGTCTTGCGGCCGACGCCGGGCAGGGTCACCAGATCGGACAGGGTGCCCGGCACCTCGCCGTCGAACCGGTCCCGCAGAGCGGTGGACAGCCCTATGAGGGACTTCGCCTTGGCGCGGAAGAAGCCCGTCGGCCGGATGGCCTCCTCCAATTCCTCCGGCACGGCCGCGGCCATGTCCTCGGGCGTGGGGTACTTCGCGAAGAGGGCCGGCGTGGTCTGGTTGACGCGGAGGTCGGTCGTCTGGGCGGAGAGCACCGTCGCCACCAGCAACTCGAACGCGTTCCGGAAGTCCAGCTCCGGGTGGGCGTACGGATAGACCTCGGCCAGTTCACGGTTTATCCGGCGGGCCCGGCGGACCATCGCCAGTCTCGATTCCGGCTTACCGGCCGCACGTTTCGCGGCTTTTTTCGGTTTCGCCGAGGGTTGTTCGCCCACAGCGGAATTACGCTCCGCGGACACTCTTCCAGCCCCCTTGGCCTGCGCTGTCACCGGTACTGTCACCGGCTGGTCGGAACACTCGGCCAGCGTAAAGCCCGGCACTGACATCCGTCCCGGGCCCGGCCGGTCGCCACCCGAATCGGCCCCCGGCGCCCGGCAGGGCGGGCCCATAGGTCAGACTTGTGACTGATCACATGGTTTCGCGCAACCGGAATCCGGTAGGTGGGCGAAGCAGCCCAGGATGCCAAGCCACCCGAGAAGAAGCGGCAGGTACGGCATCATGGGGACGACGGTCCCCGGAGCAGGTGGGGACCACAGTTCCCTGAGCAGGTCGACAAGGAGAGAACACGTGGACGACGTTCTGCGGCGTGCCCCGCTCTTCGCGGCGCTCGATGACGAGCAGGCGGCGGAGCTCCGCGCCTCGATGAGTGAAGCGACGCTCGCCCGCGGTGATGCGCTCTTCCACGAGGGCGATCCCGGCGACCGGCTGTACGTGGTCACCGAGGGCAAGGTCAAGCTCCACCGCACCTCCCCGGACGGCCGCGAGAACATGCTGGCCGTACTCGGCCCCGGCGAGCTGATCGGTGAGCTGTCCCTGTTCGACCCGGGCCCGCGCACCGCCACCGCCAGCGCGCTGACCGAGGTGAAGCTCCTCGGCCTCGGCCACGGCGACCTCCAGCCCTGGCTGAACGCGCGCCCGGAGGTGGCCACCGCTCTGCTGCGCGCCGTCGCCCGGCGGCTGCGCAAGACGAACGACCAGATGTCCGACCTGGTCTTCTCCGACGTTCCGGGCCGGGTGGCCCGTGCGCTCCTCGACCTGTCGCGCCGCTTCGGCGTGCAGTCGGAGGAGGGCATCCACGTGGTGCACGACCTGACCCAGGAGGAGCTGGCCCAGTTGGTCGGTGCTTCCCGCGAGACGGTCAACAAGGCGCTCGCCGACTTCGCGCAGCGCGGCTGGCTGCGGCTGGAGGCGCGCGCGGTGATCCTGCTGGACGTCGAGCGGCTGGCGAAGCGCTCGCGCTGATCACGCGCTGATCACGCGCCGTTCCCGGGAACCTCTCGTCCCCGGGAACCTCTCGTCCCTGGAAATCTCCGGATCCGGGGCCTCGCGACCCGGGAGTCCCTGGAGCCGGAGGCCCCTGCCGGGGGCCCTAGATGAGGCCGTGTTCGCTCAGGTACTCCAGTTGTGCCCGCACCGAGAGCTCGGCCGCGGGCCACAGGGACCGGTCCACCGCCGCGTACACCTCCGCCACCACCTCGGACGGTGTACGGAGTCCGTTCTCGACCGCGGTCTCCACCTGGGCGAGCCGGTGCGCCCGGTGGGCCAGGTAGAACTCCACCGCGCCCTGGGCGTCGTCCAGGACCGGGCCGTGGCCCGGCAGGACCGTACGGACCCCGTCGTCGACCGCGAGGGAGCGCAGGCGACGGAGCGAGTCGAGGTAGTCACCGAGCCGGCCGTCCGGATGTGCGACGACCGTCGTCCCGCGGCCGAGGATCGTGTCACCGGTCAGGACGGCGCGATCGGCGGGCAGATGGAAGCAGAGCGAGTCGGCGGTGTGCCCGGGGGTGGGCACGACGCGTAGTTCCAGGCCGCCGGTGGTGATCACGTCGCCCGCCGCCAGTCCCTCGTCTCCGAGGCGCAGCGCGGGATCCAGTGCGCGAACAGACGTGCGAGTCAGCTCGGCGAACCGTGCCGCGCCCTCCGCGTGATCGGCGTGCCCGTGGGTGAGCAGGGTCAGCGCGACGCGCTTGCCGGCCTTTCCCACGGCGGCGACGACCGCTTCGAGGTGTACGTCGTCGAGCGGGCCGGGATCGATGACGACCGCCAGGTCCGAGTCCGGCTCCGAGACGATCCAGGTGTTGGTGCCGTCGAGGGTCATCGGAGAGGGATTCGGGGCGAGCACGCTGACGGCACGGGCGGTCGCCGGTCCGGACAGCACCGAGCCGCGTGGCTGACCGGGGAGGGCGGCTGCGTCGGTCATCGCCCCTCCCCGAGATGGCCGGCGGTCCGGGAGGACCGGGGCACGGCGGTACGACCGGGCGCCACGTCCCAGGAGGGGGCCGAGGGCGTCGCGTCGACACGTCTGGTGAACTCGTCGTGGCCCGGCCAGCTGAGCACCAGTTCCTCGCCCTCCAGCCGGGCCGTCGCCAGCACCGGCGCCAGATCCCGCCCGGCCGCGGCGGCCAGCGCCTCGGCGACGGTGCCGTACGGCTGGAGCTGACGCAGCGTCGAGATGGTCGGCGGCATCATCAGCAGCTCACCCCTGTCGTACGCCTCCGTCGCGTCGGCGGGCCGGATCCACACCGTGCGGTCGGCCTCGGACGAGGCGTTCCTGGTCCGCTGCCCGGTCGGCAGGGCGGCCACGAAGAACCAGGTGTCGTAGCGTCGCGGCTCGAACTCCGGCGTGATCCAGCGCGCCCACGCGCCCAGCAGGTCACTGCGCAGCACCAGCCCGCGCCGGTCCAGGAAGTCCGCGAAGGACAGCTCGCGGTCGACCAGGGCGGCCCGGTCGGCCTCCCAGTCGTCACCCGTGGTGTCGTCCACCACGGTCCGTGCGGTCGCCCCGGCGAGCAGGACGCCCGTCTCCTCGTACGTCTCCCTCACCGCCGCGCACACGACAGCCTGGGCGGACGCGGCATCGACGCCGAGGCGCCGCGCCCACTCCGCCCGGTCGGGGCCCGCCCAGCGGACGAGCGGGCCGTCGTCACGCGGATCGACCCCGCCGCCCGGATACGCGTACGCGCCGGCCGCGAAGGCCATGGACGTACGGCGGCGCAGCATGTGGACGGCGGGCCCGCCCGGCTCGTCCCGCAGCAGCAGGACGGTCGCGGCCCGCCGGGGCGTCACCGCCACGATCTCCCCCGCGGCGAGGGCACGGATCCGCTCGGGCCACTCGGGCGGGTACCACTGACCATTGGGCATGGCCGGATGCTATGCGCTCACGCCAGGATGTTCGAGGGGCTGTCGGGGCCGTGTGTCCGCCCGGGACCGTATGCCCGCCCAGGACCGTGTATCCGCCCGGGGCCGTGTATCCGTCTATCCGCCGGAGCCGTCGTCCGCTCGAGGCCGTGCGTCCGCCGGGCCCACGACGGCCCGCGGTCCGGCAGCCGCCCGACAGGTCGGGCGGCTGGCGTCCCTGCCGCCCGCCGCCCGCGTCCCTCCCAGTCGTCGGCCCTCGTCGTTCCGTCGGCCCGTCGGTCTCAGTCGTCCGTCAGCTCGACCTGGAGCTCGACCTCGACCGGCGCGTCCAGCGGCAGCACGGCCACGCCCACGGCGCTGCGCGCGTGCACGCCCTTGTCGCCGAAAGCCCGCCCGAGCAGTTCACTCGCGCCGTTCAGGACCCCTGCCTGGCCGGTGAAGTCCGGGGCGGAGGCCACGAAACCCACCACCTTGACGATCCGCGCGACGCGGTCGAGGTCGCCGACGACGGACTTCACCGCGGCCAGTGCGTTCAGCGCGCAGATCTCGGCGAGTTTCCTCGCCTCCTCCGGGGTGACCTCCGCGCCGACCTTGCCGGTGGCCGGCAGTTCGCCGTCCACCATCGGGAGCTGCCCGGCCGTGTAGACGTACGCGCCGGTCCTGACGGCCGGCTGGTAGGCGGCCAGCGGCGGGACGACCTCGGGCAGCGTCAGCCCCAGCCCGGCGAGGGCGGTCTCGACGGCTCCCGGGGCGCCCACGGCCCCGGAGGCGGCACTCACGCGGACTTCTCCCGCTTCAGGTACGCCACGAGCTGCTCGGGGTTGTTCGGCCCGGGGACGACCTGGACGAGCTCCCAGCCGTCCTCGCCCCAGGTGTCCAGAATCTGCTTGGTCGCGTGCACGAGAAGGGGCACGGTCGCGTATTCCCACTTGGTCATGCAGCCGACTGTAGCCGCACCGTCCGACAGCCTCGTGCCGAGCCCGCCGACCTCCCCGCGTCCGGAGCCGCCCGAGCCGCGGGCCTCCTTCTCTCGCGGCCCGCCGGCCTCCTCGCTCGCGGTCCGCCGACCTCCTCATGCGTAGCCCACGGCCTTACTGGTTAGGCTCGCATACGTGAGCAGGCTCCAGGTCGTCAGCGGCAAGGGCGGTACCGGTAAGACGACGGTCGCCGCCGCCCTCGCGCTCGCCCTCGCGACCGAGGGCAAGCGCACCCTCCTCGTGGAAGTCGAGGGCCGACAGGGCATCGCACAACTTTTCGAGACGGAGGCGCTTCCCTATGAGGAACGGAAGATCGCCGTCGCTTCGGGCGGCGGCGAGGTCCACGCGCTCGCCATAGACGCCGAGCGCGCGCTTCTCGACTACCTCCAGATGTTCTACAAGCTCGGCAGCGCGGGCCGCGCGCTCAAGAAGATAGGCGCGATCGACTTCGCGACGACGATCGCGCCGGGCGTACGGGACGTCCTGCTGACGGGCAAGGCGTGCGAAGCGGTGCGCAGGCGCGACAAGCAGGGACGGTTCGTCTACGACTACGTCGTGATGGACGCGCCGCCCACCGGCCGTATCACCCGCTTCCTGAACGTGAACGACGAGGTCGCGGGGCTGGCCAGGATAGGGCCGATACACAATCAGGCGCAGGCCGTCATGCGGGTCCTGAAGTCACCGGAAACGGCCGTCCATCTGGTGACGCTGCTGGAGGAGATGCCGGTCCAGGAGACCGCGGACGGCATCGCCGAGCTGAAGGCGGCCGGGCTCCGGATCGGCAATGTGATCGTGAACATGGTGCGGCCCCACCTCCTCGACGAGGCCGCCGTCCGCGCGGCGGCCGGGGACCGCCGCAAGGAGGTCGCCAAGGCGCTCGCGTCGACCGGGGTGGCCGCGCCCACCAAACTCGTCGGCCCCCTCCTCGATCAGGCCGCGGAGCACGCCCAGCGCGTCGAGCTGGAGCGCGAGCAGCGAGCGGTCCTGACCAAGCTGGGACTGCCGACGTACGAACTCCCCCTGATCGGCGAGGGAATGGACCTCGCCGGGCTCTACCGGCTGGCGGGGGACCTACGGCAACTTGGAGAGGCCTTCGCATGACCCTGGACGCGGCCGTCGCCCCGCTCGACGTCGATCCGCTGCTGGACGACCCGGAGACACGCATCATCGTGTGCTGCGGTTCGGGCGGCGTCGGCAAGACGACGACCGCGGCGGCCCTCGGCCTGCGGGCGGCGGAGCGTGGCCGGAAAGTGGTCGTCCTGACCATCGACCCCGCCCGCCGGCTGGCCCAGTCCATGGGAATCGACTCGCTCGACAACACACCGCGCCAGGTCAAGGGCGTCGAGGGCAGCGGCGAACTGCACGCCATGATGCTCGACATGAAGCGGACCTTCGACGAGATCGTCGAGGCCCACGCGGACGCGGACCGGGCCCGCGCCATCCTGGAGAACCCCTTCTACCAGTCCTTGTCGGCCGGTTTCGCCGGTACGCAGGAGTACATGGCGATGGAGAAGCTCGGGCAGCTGCGGGCCCGCGACGGCTGGGACCTGATCGTCGTCGACACTCCCCCGTCGCGCTCCGCGCTGGACTTCCTGGACGCGCCGAAGCGGCTCGGTTCCTTCCTCGACGGGAAGTTCATCAGGGTGCTGATGGCTCCGGCGAAGGTGGGCGGCCGGGCCGGGATGAAGTTCCTGAACGTCGGCATGTCGATGATGACCGGGACGCTCGGCAAGCTGCTGGGCGGTCAGTTCCTCCGGGACGTCCAGACGTTCGTGGCGGCGATGGACACGATGTTCGGCGGGTTCCGCACGCGCGCGGACGCCACGTACCGGCTGCTCCAGGCGCCGGGTACGGCGTTCCTGGTGGTCGCGGCGCCGGAGCGGGACGCGCTGCGGGAGGCCGCGTACTTCGTGGAACGACTGGCCGCCGAGGAGATGCCCCTGGCCGGTCTGGTGCTCAACCGCGTCCATGGCAGCGGCGCCGCGCGCCTGTCGGCCGAGCGGGCGCGCGCCGCGGCAGAAAATCTTGAAGAGGGGCGCATTGTGGATCAACAGGGCGGGAAAGCTGTTGATCGTGGCGCCGATGCCCCGGACAGCTCCTCCCCCGCAGCGTTCGAGGCGCATGAGGCCCCCCAAGCCCCCGCATCCGCCGGAGCCACCGCGTCGTCCGAGCCCTCCCAGCCGTCCGAGTCGTCCGAGTCAACAGATCCACCGGAGCCGTCCGATCCGTCTGCTACGCGTTCTACGCGCGCGCCCGCGTCCATGCCCGCGCCGACGTCCGCCGCCTCCGCCACCACGGTGGAACAGCTGACTGCGGGTCTGCTGCGGCTGCACGCCGAGCGCATGCAGGTCGTCGCGCGCGAGGAGCGCACGCGCGATCGCTTCACCGCTCTGCATCCCGAGGTGCCCGTGGCCGAGGTGGGCGCCCTGCCCGGCGACGTTCATGACCTCGCCGGGCTGAGGGCGATCGGCGACCGTCTCGCGGCCGGTCGGGCTGCGACCTGAGCCACGGCAGTCGCCGGTGACCACTGGCCGGTGCGGCTGATCGAGCCGCGACGGCCGTGACGTACCGCGTGCTTTGCGTACGAGCACGCACGTTGCGCACGAGCACACGCGCTGCGTACGAGCACGCGCAAGACTCCGAATTGCGGACAGCGCGGAAGGCCCACGACTGTCCCGCTCGGTGCCCGCGGCGGACGGCACCGCGCACATGGCCCGACGCGCCTTGGGGATCGAGGCACACCGAACCGAGCACTGCCGCCCGCCCTGGGCAGACCGATCACACCGCCGTTCAAGCACCCGGCGGACACCTGCCTTGTGCGGCGCACAGGCACTCGGCGTCCAGCGTCCGTCGCTCGCGCGGCTTACGCGGGACAGCCCGTAACGCGCCTGGCCCGCACGCGCATGGCCCGTACGGCGCCACCGTCCGTACACACCACGGCCCGCACGTACGGAACGGACCACGCCGGCCGCACCGTAGCCCGCCGACGCTCGCCACCCGCCGCACCAGCCAGCCGTACGAACAGGTCACCCGCGCCCGCAGGTCGTCCGTACGGATCAGCCGGCCGCCCGGGGCTCGGCCCGCGGCCCTTGTCGGCGGCGGCCGGCCTACCCCACCGCCGCGTAGGTCTCGTACGTCTCGTCATCCTCCAAGCCCACCGGCAGCAGACCCGCGCCGCGCTCGTACTCCGTACGAGCGGTCTCGAGCAGCCGTCGCCACGAGGTGACGGTCGGCCGCCTGCGCAGCAGCGCCCGGCGCTCGCGCTCCGTCATTCCGCCCCAGACACCGAACTCGACGCGGTTGTCGAGCGCGTCGGCCAGGCACTCGGTCCGCACCGGGCATCCGGTGCACACCGCCTTGGCCCTGTTCTGCGCCGCACCTTGAACGAACAGTTCGTCCGGATCGGTAGTGCGGCAGGCAGCCTGCGCACTCCAGTCGGTTACCCAGCCCATGCTGGCGCCGTCCTCTCCCGAATTGAGGCTCCCCCACGGCGGCACCGGCATATTCACCGTTGCCAGTTGAGGACGTTACGGAAGGTGGGCACAGCGCAACACCCCCGTCGGGCCCAATCTTGAATGGCCCGAACGGACTATGGGTACGCGGCAGATCACCCAGGGGAGTGACCCAGGGGCATAACTCGCCAACCCGGCAGAGCCGGAGATTTCGGTTACCTCAAAAGGGAATGTTCCATGACACGCGGGGAGGACTCGGGCATCAATGTCCCGCAGTTCAGGCTCATCGGAATTGTTCACCAGAGATGTCATAGATCTGTGATGACGGCTGGTGAGAACCGGTGAAAGCTTGCGGATGCTTGATACACGACCGCACTGCTGTGACAGTTGGGGGCAGCTTAGGCCAGAGCATTGACGCCTGTCCGGCGATTGAGAACGTAGGCTTCGTCCATGCCAAAGACGCGTTCGGGCGGGGGTCTGTCCGGGACCCAGCAGGCCGCCAAGTTCCTCGGTGTCAGCGTGCTCGCGGGAGCCGTGCTCGCCGGAATCGCCCTGCCGGCCTTCGGAGCACTGGGGCTCGCCGCCAAGGGGACGGTCGAAGGCTTCGACGAGATCCCCGCCAACCTCAAGACCCCGCCCCTGAGCCAGCGCACCACCATCCTGGACTCCGAGGGCGGCCGTATCGCCACGGTCTACTCCCGTGACCGGACCGTCGTCCCGATCGAGGACATCTCCCCGTACATGCAGAAGGCGATCGTCGCGATCGAGGATTCGCGCTTCTACGAGCACGGGGCGATCGACCTCAAGGGCGTGCTGCGCGCGGTCAACCGCAACGCGCAGTCGGGCGGCGTCGCGCAAGGCGCCTCGACCCTGACCCAGCAGTATGTGAAGAACGTGTTCGTGGAGGAGGCCGGGGACGACCCCACCAAGGTCGCGCAGGCCACCCAGCAGACCCTGGGCCGAAAAATCCAGGAGCTGAAGTACGCGATTCAGGTCGAGGAGGAGCTGGGCAAGAAGAAGATCCTCGAGAACTACCTGAACATCACGTTCTTCGGCCAGCAGGCGTACGGCATCGAGGCCGCGGCCCAGCGCTACTTCTCCAAGCCGGCCAAGGACCTGAGCCTGGAGGAGTCGGCGATGCTGGCCGGCCTCGTCCAGTCGCCGAGCCGCTACGACCCGGTGAACGACGAGCAGGAGGCCGCCAAGCGGCGCAACACCGTCCTCCAGCGGATGGCCACCGTCGGCGACATCTCGCAGGCGGAGGCCGACCGGGCCAAGGCCACCCCGATCAAGCTCAAGGTGACCCGCCCGAAGAGCGGCTGCATCACGGCGGTCAGCGGGGCCGGTTTCTTCTGTGACTACGTGCGGAAGGTGTTCCTCACCGACCCGGTCTTCGGCAAGACCCGCGAGGAGCGGGCGAAGCTCTGGAACCAGGGCGGCCTGACGATCCGTACGACCATGGACCCGCAGGCGCAGGAGTCGGTCCAGCAGTCGATCAAGAACCATGTGAACCAGAGTGACTCGGTCGCCACGGCGGTGACCCTGGTCGAGCCCGGCAGCGGCAAGATCCTGGGGATGGGGCAGTCCAGGCCGTACGGCTATGGCAAGAACGAGACCGAGATCAACCTGTCGGTCGACCACGACATGGGCGGCTCGAACTTCGGCTTCCCGACGGGATCCACCTTCAAGCCGTTCCTGGCCACGGCGGCCATCGAGCGTGGCGTACCGGCGACGCAGTCGTACCCGTCGCCGTACAAGATGCCGTACCCGGCCTCGATCCAGACGTGCAGCGGCAGGCCGTGGGTCAACACGGACAACGACACGGCGGAGAACGAGAACGAGTCCGAGGTCGGTCCGTACGACCTGAAGGAGGCGATGGCCCTTTCGGTCAACACCTACTTCGTGCAGATGATCGGGCAGATCGGCATGTGCCCGGTGACGGAGTCGATCGCGAAGCTCGGCGTGGTCCAGGGTGACGGGAAGAAGCTTCCCGAGTCGCCGTCGGCGCTGACGCTGGGCTCGCAGGGCATCTCACCCCTGCGGATGGCCAGCGCGTACGCGGCCTTCGCGAACCAGGGCACCTACTGCACGCCGATCGCCGTCTCCTCGATCAAGACGGCGACGGGCGAGAGCCTGAAGGTGCCGAAGACGAGCTGCAGCCGGGCCATGTCGGAGAACACGGCGAACACGATCAACACCCTGCTGATGGGCGTGACGGACTCGGGTACCGGTAAGACGGCCGGCCTGACGAGCCGGGACAACGCGGGCAAGACGGGTACGACCGACGGCCGCAAGAATGCGTGGTTCGTGGGCTACACCCCGAACATGTCCGGCGCGGTGTGGGTCGGCAGCCCGTCGCAGCAGGTGGAGATGACGGACATCACCATCGGCGGCGTCTACCACGACCTGGTGTTCGGTGGCGCGGTGCCGGGACCGATCTGGAAGGACGCCGTCACGGGCGCGCTGGACGGCAAGGAGGCGCCCAGCTTCACGACGGTCAACATCCCGGACGGGCCGAAGGGCGGAGACCAGGACAAGCCGGACGACGGCGGGAACAACCAGGACCCGGGCCGGGGCAACGGCAACGGCGATCAGGACAACAAGCCGGACGACGGCAATCAGGACGGCAGCCCGTGGCCGCCACCCGCCGAAGGCGGCAACCAGAACGGCGGGAACGGAAACGGCGGGAACGGGAACGGCAGGAACGGCGGGAACGGCTGGCCCGGGTGGCCCGGAGGTCCCGACGACGGCGGCGGAAACTTCCCGTAGGCCATCCATAGGAGACGCCTGAACAAGGGCGATTCCTGAACGAAGGCGCCCGGCCGGTGACATTTCTTGGTCACCGGCCGGGCGCTTTCGTACGGGTACGGGGCGCCGAGCACCCGAGTGCAGAAGCCGCAGGCCGACCGGCGTCACCCGAGAAGAGGTGTCACCCGAGAAGGGGTATCAGCCGCGGACAGGGGGCCTGATCATCCGGCGGCGAGGGACTTCTTCACCAGGGCGGCGACGCGGCCTCCCTCGGCCAGCCCCGCGACCTTCGGGCTGACGATCTTCATCACGGCGCCCATGGCCCGCGGCCCCTCGGCCCCCGCGGACTTCGCCTCCGCCACGGCCTGAGCCACGATCGCGGCCAGTTCCTCGTCGCTCAGCTGCTGGGGCAGGTACGCGTCGAGAACGGCACTCTCCGCCTTCTCCCGCTCGGCCTGCTCGGCGCGGCCACCCTGCGTGAACGCCTCCGCCGCCTCCCGGCGCTTCTTCGCCTCCCGGGCGATCACCTGGCGCACCTCGTCGTCGGAGAGCTCGCGCGCCGACGTGCCCGCGACCTCCTCCTTGGTGATCGCGGAGAGGGTCAGCCGGAGCGTGGCGGAGCGCAGCTCGTCACGCGCCCTGATGGCCTCGGTGAGGTCTTCCTTCAGCTTGGACTTAAGGCTGGTCATGCGGTCAGTGTGGCAGGTGCGCCGAGGTGGCCGCCCACGGATTTCACACCGGTACGGCGTCTGCGACGATGGGCGCATGCGCGCACGCTACGCAGTACCTCTGGGAATCTCGGCAGTCGGCGCGGCCGGCCTCGCCTACGCCGTCGGTTTCGAAGCACGATCGTTCCGGCTACGACGGATTTCCGTGCCGGTGCTCCCGAAGGGGATGCGTGATCTGCGGGTCCTCCAGGTCTCCGACATCCACATGGTGAGCGGCCAGCACAAGAAGCGGCGCTGGCTGCAGTCGCTGGCCGGCCTGCGCCCCGATTTCGTCGTGAACACGGGCGACAACCTGTCCGACCCCGAGGGCGTACCGGAAGTGCTGGACGCCCTGGGACCGCTGATGGAGTTCCCGGGGGTCTACGTCTTCGGTTCGAACGACTACTACGGGCCCAGGCCCCGCAACCCCGCCCGCTACCTCCTGGAGAAGGTGCAGGGACGCCACGGTCTGAACGGCAATCCGCCGGTCGTCGGGGCGGTCCACAACCCCTGGGAACCGATGCGGGACGCCTTCGACGCGGCGGGCTGGGTCGGCCTGAGCAATACCCGCGGCCGGCTGAAGCTGGACGGCCGCGAGATCGCGTTCACCGGCCTCGACGACCCGCACATCAAGCGGGACCGCTACGAGCGGGTCGCGGGCGGCCCCGAGGCGGACGCGGACTTCTCGGTCGCCGTGGTCCACGCCCCCTACCTGCGCACCCTGGACGCCTTCACCGCGGACGGTTACCCGCTGGTACTGGCCGGTCACACCCACGGGGGCCAGATCTGCATCCCCTTCTACGGAGCGCTGATCACCAACTGCGACCTGGACACGGACCGCGTCAAGGGCCTCTCCACCCACCGGGCCGAGGGGAACACCGCGTACCTCCACGTCTCGGCGGGCTGCGGCACCAACCGCTACACCCCCGCCCGCTTCGCCTGCCCCCCGGAAGCCACCCTCCTGACCCTGACCGCCCGCGCCTGACCCGTCGGCACTCCCTGGCCCCCGGGCGCCTGGTCCCCCGGCCCCTGCGCCCGGGGGACCAGCGCCTACGGGGCCCGGGGCCCGGGCGGGACCGGGCCCCGTAAACCGGATTTCGTCTCCGGCCAGCGGTGGGCTAAAGTAATCGATGTCGCCGCGACAAGGGCGACATCGGGGTGTAGCGCAGCTTGGCAGCGCGCTTCGTTCGGGACGAAGAGGTCGTGGGTTCAAATCCCGCCACCCCGACAGCTATAACAGCAGGTGAGGCACCTAGGAATGTTCCTAGGTGCCTCGCCTGCTCTTGCCTGCGTGTCTATCTGCGTGACTACCGCTCCGGGGCCCGCTTGAAGATGCCGTCCATGACCACTGCGCCGGTCTGGATCACGGGCCGGATCTGCTTCCGGTAGACCTCCTCGGTCACGGCCGTACCGGAGTGCCCGACGAGCCGGGAGATCTCCTCCAGCGGGACGCCACGGTCAGAGAGCAGCGACACGAAACTGTGCCGGAGCTCCCGGGGCGTCCACTCGTCGGCGTTGATCCCGTCGACGCCCTTGAGCGCCTGGCGGAAGGCGCGGCTGCCTTGCGTGACCCTGGGCACCAGGCGGCGGGCCTAGCGCAGTGGTCTGAGCCGGTTGCGTTCAATGATGCTCTCGAGTCGTTTCACGGTCTTGCCCACGGCGTAGCGGGTGGCGGGCCGCCAGCTTTTCGAGCCAAGTGGCCTTGCAGGTACAAGGGGGTTGAGGGTTTCGCTGCACGTGCAGGACAGTGCGGGTGCGGGCGGAGGTTCCGAAACCCCCGGCGGACGCGGGCCGGGGTGAGCCGGCCGGGCTCGGCGGGCTTCTCCCTCTGCGACCGTCACCACGGGCGTCAGGCCAGGTGGCCTGTCGCCATCGACAGTGGTGAAGACATGGCGCCCAGGATTCAACTCCGGCCGCATACCACTCAGCAGTTTCCCCAGATTCCTCTCGCCACTCTTGTTCACCAGACTATGCGCCCTACACGATCCCGCCCCCGCCTACCTGAGGCGGTGGGCAACTTGCCCCTGGCTCAGGGCGCTGACCCTGTGCCGTACCGCTTCGAGCAGGTGCCGGTGTGCCGACTCACATCCCACTGAAATCCGCACGCCCTGTCCCGGATAGACCCTCACCTTGATCCCCGCGCCCTGAGCCGTGGCAGCGAAGCTCTCCGCGGAGCTCCCGAGCGGGATCCAGATGAAGTTTCCGCACGAGGGCAGGGGCGAGAGCCCTTCGGCGTCGAGGGCCGCGTGCAGATCGGTGCGCAGTTTCCTCGTGTGCGCCATCCGTTCGGCGAGTGCGTCCTGTTGTTCCAGTGAGACGATCGCAGCGAGCTCAGCGGTGCGAGTGACAGAGAAGGGAATGGCGGTCTTGCGAGCGCGTTCCAGGATGTCTGGCGCGGCGAGCGCGTAGCCGACTCGCAGTCCCGCCAGCCCGTACGCCTTGGAGAAGGTTCTCAGGAGTACGACCCTGGGGTCCCGGCGGAGAATATCGAGGTCGCGTGGCTCCTTCGCCTCGTCGAATTCGATGTAGGCCTCGTCGAGAACGACGGTCACGTGCCGGGGAAGGTCTGCGAGGAATTCGCGCAGATCGGTGTCCGGCAGGCGGCTCCCCGAGGGGTTGTGCGGGGAGCACAGTACAACGACTCGCGTGCGGGGGGTCACTCTGGCCAGAATCTCCGGCAGATCATGCTCTCCGAGTTCGGTGAGAGGCACCGGCAGGCGCCTCGCCCCCGCAACGGCGATCAGCAGGGGGTAGGCGTCGAAACACGGCAAGGCGTGGATCACCTCGTCACCGTCACTGCACAGGGAGAGCAGGAGTTGCTGGAGCACACCGGCACTGCCGGGGCCGACCAGCACTTTCCGCGTGTCGATGCCGAAGTGCCGGGAGAGCGCCCGTACCAATGAGCCGGCGGTGGGGTCCGGGTACTGGTTGGTGTGCAAGCCCCCTTGCCGCACCGCCTCCGCCACTGCGGGCAACGGAGGCAGGGCGGATTCATTGTTCGACAGGTCCCATACGAACCGGTCCTCGTCCTCTGCCGCCGCGTCCTCTTGTCGATAGGCGGGGAGGCGGTCAATTTCGGTAATTCTCCCGAAGCCGGGGGCGGGTGTCGATGACATAACGGCCTCCTCTCCGTCGATGGTCGATGGTCGATGAGCGAGGGCGGGCGCCAGGCGTTGTCGGGCGTCTCATGCTGTTCCGCGCACCAGGAGGAACTGCGGGTGGGGCGTCGGGTCGGCCGGTGGCGGTGGCAGGTGCTCGACCGTGACCTCGTGGAAGCCCGCGGCTTCCAGGGCATGTACGTAGTCCGTGACGCGCCAGTAGTAGTCCTGTAGGCGCAGTACGCCCTTTTCCGTGGTCAGGACGGTGGTCATCGGGTCGCCGGGTTGATAGACCCGGTCCGGCTCCCCGTTGCGGAGGGTGGCGAACTGGATGCCCACGCTGCCTGGGTGTGTGTTGAGCACCGCGAGCGTTGCTCCGGGGGCGAGGGTTCTCCTGATCCGGCGGCAGATCTCGACCTGGGTGTCGCTGTCCGCCATCTGCATGAGTACGAAGCAGCTCATGCAGCCACCGATTTCCTTGTCGCCCAGGAAGTCCAGCTGCGAGTCGGGCACATGCCGGTACGTGACGAGCGGGTGGGAGTGCTGGGACCGGGCTAGATCGATCATCGACGACGAGATGTCGACGGCAATGACCCTGCGGCCGTACTTCTCCGCGACATGCCGGTCCACGAAGCCCGGTCCGCATCCGTAGTCCAGGATGGGCGGGGCGTTGTCCGAGTCCGTCGTGGCGAGTGCGAGGCTGCGGAATACCGCGGGATATCCCATGGGTTCCCACTGTGCCGCTGCGGTGTTCCTGGAGTAGTCCTCAGCCGACTCCGATGTCTCCCAGTCCGTGTGCATGCGGGTTCAACTCCTCTCGGCGGGCCGCGGCGGCCAGCGTCCGGTACAGCTCGGTGGCCGGCCACAGATCGTGATCGCGGTCAGCGGGATCCACGATGCAGGCCGTGATCCCAGCCTTGGCACAGACTTCCAGTGCCTCGATCACATCGGGGTCGAGTCCTTCGGTCAGCCGGGGCAGGGCCGGCGGTACGGACAGCGGCTGCCTCGTCCCCGCGGTCGAGGGAACGGCGAGCCCGCCCCCCGGCGCACAGCCCGCCGCGACGACGGCCAGTACGGGTGCGGGTGCTTCCGCGAGCTGAGCGCGACCGGCCGCGAAGGCCGAGGTGCGCGAGTGCTCGTTGTCGTCGGCGATGAAGTGCGCCACGAGGGGCGGTCCGGCGGCGCGGCAGGCGTGGTCGAGCAGTTCCAGCACGTACAGCGCGGACATGGAGACGTCGGACTCGATCCCAAGAGGTCCGGCGGTCCACGGCTCGTGCCAGCAGCACAGCACGCAGATCTCCGGAGCCCGATCGGCGTGCACGCGGACCTCTAGAGCGTTCGACATCTCCGGTGTCCGTCTCACCACGGCCGCGGTGCCGGTGTGGCTGAGCTGGTCCTCCAGCCAGGCGGAGGCGCCGACCGGGGTCTTGTCCCTGTTCTGGTCATCGGACGACATTGACCGGTTCCCCCTTCAGGAAGCCGCTCACATTTGCCAGGATTTCGGTCAGGTTGTCCTGGCGTGCAGCCCGGCTGTACCACGCGATCCCGGGCGTGAGCAGGGTGTTGGGCTGAGCCGAGAGTGTGGGTACGAGCTCCGCTGGGGCATCGTCCAGGGCGATGCCGCCGAGTTCGCCCGCCCGGTGCCGGTCTGCCAGGGCGTGCATGGCGAAAGTCTGTGCGCGGGAGACGCTCACGACCACGCAGCCCGGCCTGAGCAGACCGATGAGTTCCTCGCTGAGCAGCTCACTGGTGCGCTCGTTGGACGGCACTTGCACGGACAGCACATCGCTGCGTCGTGCCAGTTCCTCCAGGCCCACGACCTCGACGCCGGGTACCGCGCGTCCTTCCCGGTTGCTTCCCAGCACGCGCATGCCCAGGGCACTGGCACGGCGCGCGACCGCCCTGCCGATCCTGCCCGTACCGACGAGGCCGAGCACCGAACCGCGGAGGTCCCCGCCCAGGAAGGGCGGATAGCGGTGGGCCACCCCGGCGGCGCCGGCACGGCTCGCCGGAAGGATCCGGCGGCTCAGTGTTCCGATGCACGCGATGACGTACTCGGCCACGGCGGACACCGAGTAGTCCGGGCAGTGCGACACACTGATACCGAGTTCACGGGTGGCGCCCAGATCGATCTGGTCCGTGGCCGAGAGCAGGGTGGAGATGTGCCGAACGCCTCCTGATCCGGCTGTGCTCCGTACCGCTCGCAGCAGGTCCGCGGACAGTCGGGTCCACTCGACGAGTGCCACATCGGCTGTCGCGAGCCTGCGCACAGCCTCCCGCTGGTCGGGCCGGTCGTAGTGCACCCGTACCGTGCCCAGGGCGGACAGCTGTCGCAGGAAGCCCGCGGTCAGATAGGTCGGTTCGTCGAGACATACGATGCGCGGACTTCCCGTGGCGCTCATGAACCGGCACCCTCGATGAGCTCGGGACGGGCCAGCAGGGCCTCGCGCAGGCTTCGGCAGGCCGTCGCGAACCAGCGTTCCTCGCGGGCCAGGGCGAAGCGGATGAAGTGTGAACCCGTCTCGTGGTCGTCCCAGTAGAAGTGGTCGCCGGGAAGGATGCCCACCTGGGACTTCGCCAGCATGTCCACCAGGTCGTCGCTGCGCAGCGACGGATGGTCGATGCGCACCCATTCGACGCTGATGGTGCTCTCCGGCTGCGCGGGAACGAGGACGGTCCCTTCCAGGGCCTTGCGCAGGCTGGTGCGGTTGGCCCGTACGACACTCCAGATGGTTTGCTGCAGACCGTTTCTCTCCGTGTCACGGAGATAGGCCGTGAGCAATTGGAGGATGAACGGGCTGACGTTGAGCAGAATGTCGTTGTGCAGTTCAAGGACCGACTCGTGCAGGTCGGCGCTGACGGCGAGGATGCTGCACTTCAGGTCCTGGGTCGGCCAGGTCTTCCCAGTGTCTTCGACCACGACGTAGCTGATGCCGGACTCCTCCAGCTGCGCGTACTGGTCCCAGAACGGTGTCGGCGCGAAGAATCGGAAGGTGCAGTCGACGATGAGTATCTTCCGGTGCTCGGCGCAGAGGTCGATGACCTGGCGGAACTGTTCCTGGTTCAGGTGGAAGCCGGTCGGATTGTTGGGCAGTGTGAGGAACACCGCGTCGTTGTCCGACTCGGCGAACGTCCGGTCAAGTGAGTCGGGACGGAACTGTTCCTCGCCCAGAGGGACGACCTTCACCTGCCTCCGGCGCAGGATGGTCGCCAGGTTGTCGAAACACGGCTGCAGCAGACCCACCCTCAGGTTTTGGCTGGCCAGGAAGGTGGCCACGAGGTCGGTGGCGAGGGACGCCGAGTAGCACAGCATGGTGCGGGGGTGGTCGACCGCGGAGTACTGTCCGGCCAGGGTGTAGAAGGCCCGCTGGAACTCCCGCTCCGTAGTGGCCTGCAGAGCGTTCTCGGCCGCCTCGAAGATGTTCGGCAGGTCCGCGACGATGGTCCGCTGAGTGCTGTTCTGGCCCTGATGGGCGTGGCCATCGGCGAGATTGATGGCCTGATTGATGCCGACATGCTCGTAGCGCGTCAGATTGTTGAATCGATTCTCTTTCTGCATGGCTCTCCCTGTTCGCCGGCTGCGGGCGCGGTCTCGATGGGGCGGGATTACGGGACCAGGCTGATGATCTGATTGCGCTTGCCCCGGTTGGTGGTGCGCAGCGCATCCACGAACTCGACCTGGACCTTGGTCTCGCGGAAGAGCAGTTCGCTGACCTCACGCTGAATGGCCTCCCGGACC
The DNA here is from genome assembly GCF_000719775.1 of Streptomyces sp. NRRL F-5135. Lineage (GTDB taxonomy): Bacteria > Actinomycetota > Actinomycetes > Streptomycetales > Streptomycetaceae > Streptomyces > Streptomyces hebeiensis. Next base: position 98,389 of record NZ_JOHR01000013.1, read on the forward strand.
GTGTCGTTCATGGCCGGGCCTGGAATGCACTCGAAGACCACAAGATCCGGATCCCGCTGCACCAGGCTCCAGGAGTCCAGCGCATCCGCGTACGCCATGAGCCGGGTGTAGCCGACGTCGAGCAGATAGCCGGAGGAGAGGAACCGTCCGCTCGGAAGGGTGAACGACGAATTGCGTCGTCCCTCGAAGGACTTCAGCTGCCGGAGGGTACGCCCGCACGAACAGGCGTGGTCCGCCGGGTGGAGTGCCGCGATGTCGCCCTGGCGGTAGCGGATCATCGGCATCGCCCAGTTGTAGAGACAGGTGGCCACCAGCTCTCCCGTGTCTCCGTCCGGCAGCGGCTGCCCCTCCTCGTCCACCACCTCTACGACCGCGATGTCCTCCCAGATGTGATAGCCCTTGTCCGGGCACTGGGCCGCGACGGTCCCCGCCATCTCCTCCGAGCCGTACTCGTCCAGCACGGGAACGCCGAAGAACTCCGCCCACGCGTCGCGCTGCGCCTGAGTGGACATCTCGGACTTGACGTTGATGACGACGAGGTTCTCGCGGAGCTCGGCCACGTCCTGCGGGGTGAGTCCCCTACGGATGTCCTCCAGACGGGAGGGGTAGAGAGTGAGCATGTGCGGCTTGCTTTCCAGCAGCTTCCGCCGGGCGTCCTCCACCGGATCCAGCGTCCATATGTGGACCAGGGGGTAGCTGCCGTCGAGCAGCCCCTCCAGCGGGTACTTCCCCGTGTAGACGTAGGTCTGGACGTGGTGCGAGTGATAGCCGTCCATCATCATGTCGTAGATGCGGTATGCCGTCATGACGCGCTTGCGCATGGTCTCGTCGGAGTACGCCACACGCACCGTCGTCCCGCTGGAGCCGCCGGTCACCGCTGTCGTGAGGTCGTCGAGACGATAGCCATCCGCGATCGACCGGTGCGGAAACGCCTCGATCAGGTCTTCCTTCTCCAGAATGGGCAGCCGGAAGGCATCCGACGCCCCGCGGATCGACTCGATGTCGACCCCGGCATCGTCGTACTTCTTTCGGTAGAAGGGGACGTTGACATAGGCGTGCCGGACCATCTTCACGAAGGCAGTGTCCTGTAACTGCTGCAGCTCGGAGCGGTCCAGATACTGGTTGCGCCGCAGCTCCCGCCGCAGCTCCGGCGCCTCGTCCATCAGCTTGCGAATCTGTTCCTGGCCGAAGTCCTTCACTTTGTGCTCCTGTCTCGCACCCTTCACAGACCCTTGATGCGACGGGCCTGTCCGGTGAGCTTGTAGTGGTAGGCGAGTACTTCTCCGACGTCGTACGCCGTGTCGTCGAGCGCGAACGCGGTCTTCCCGGCAGATGCGTCCTGTTCGATCCGCCGGAGGTTCTCCTGCCAGTGCAGAACCCTGGCCGGTCGCAGGTCCACCCATCCCTGGCGTGACCAGTCGTCGATGTCGGCGCGGGTGACCTTGGCCTCGGGGTCAATCCGGCTCGGCACCGAAAGGTGTGGTCCGGCCAGCCACTGATCGTCGGGCAGTAGCACGGCCAGGCCGATGGAGAGTGCCTGCTGCCGCAGATACACGTCCTCGCGGACGAGAGCCGAGGCGCTTGAGGCGAGGACAGGGGTGCTCATGGTGCGCACCTGCTCCAAGGAGCCGGCCGCCGTGCACAGGACATGCAGTTCCAGCAGGTCCTTGGAGATCGTGGGCCCGAGGTTCCCGCTGACGATGCTCGGTCGGTCGTACGCCTTCTCCAGTTGCCTCATGGCCGTGAGCGTGGAGGTGCGCATCTGGGCTGCCAGATAGGAGGGCTGCAATGACGCGGTGTCCATGGCGGTGAAGAGATCGAAGCGGGTGGAGCCGAGGAGTGTGTCCAGCACCACCGCGGCGACTTCTTCACGTGTCACGCTTTCGAACTGGCCAAGCGCCGTGCTCAGGCTCATCTCCGCCCGGCTGTAGGTGGAATTGTCACCGGCCGGCACATGGACCATCTCCGCCGACGGCTCGTCCTCGGCGGCGGGCTCCGTCACCGATGACGCCGCTGCGTGTTCGCCCAGCGGCCGGTCCAAGTGCAGCGGCAGGGGACGGGCGCAGTCCTGGACTGCCACCGGCCGCCCGCGTGAGGTGTACGCGCCGTGGCGCACGGACTCCCAGCCGATGAGCGCGGCGGGGATCACCAGGCGGACATCGCACCCCGCAGTGTGATGCAGGTTCCACAGCAGCTGGTGGAGCACACCGGCGGAGCCGATCTTCCCCACCAGAGCGCCGGACAGTCCGGACTCGGTGACAGAGCCGTGCGTGTACGGACAGTTGTAGCCCATGCCGCCCAGCCCGGTCGTCGACACCTTGATGAATCGTTCCACCTGAAAGTCCGCCATGGCCCGGCGCAGCGAGTCGACGTAGCGGTGAAGAATTGGGGTGGACAGGGACAACAGCGCATCGGTCGCCACATCAGCGATGTCGGGCGTCACCGCGGGCAGTTCCGCCGGCGCTTCGGCACTCCGGGAGCAGCCCGTTCCCCGGGCGAGATCGAGCAGTTCCCCGTATGTCTGGTGCGGGTCCTCGGTGTAGGTGCATACGGAGGCGGAGTTGACGGCGTCGATGATGATGTGCGGGCGATGGCGACTGATCAGCTCGTAGATGGTTGTCCGCCGCAACTGAGCCGCTCCGGACGGCTGCAGAAAGAATTCCGCCAGCGCCAGTCTTACGTTCCGGTCATTGATCTCCGAGCGAGACCTGCGGGTGAGCTCGTACGGCGCGAAAATGTCTCCCCACGACCCGGTCAGCAGCGTTCGGGGGCCAGCCATCTCCTTCAGGTGGCTGATTCTCATGTCCATTGTCCGCTGACGCGACGTATGAATAATGATCTCGGCCGGATCGGATCTGTTCACCAGATCCTCGGCAACAGCATTTCCCACTTCGCCGGCGCCGATGATGAGAATCCTCTTGTCTTCCAGCTTCATGAAGCCGCCCCCTCACGGTCACGCATATCAAGAACCCATGCGTAGCTGTTGGGAACAGCCAGCTCAACCTCCTCCCGGCAGATATATCCGGCTTCGGTAAACATTCTCCGAGCAGCACCCCTGCTCCGCGGTTCCATGTTCTGGAGAGCATGTATGTAGTCGAATCCCGGGGCGAACATTTCTGGTTCTTCACTGTCCTGTGACGGCACCGTGTCGAAGATGACGAGATAGCGGGCCCGAGGAAAACGCGATCGATAGGAACGCAGCACAGCGGCGCAGTACTCATCGGGGGCGATGTGATGCGTCATGAATGCCTGAGTGACGATGTCAACGTCGGGGTGGTCCTGAGTGAGGGCGGTCGCATCCCCTTGCCTGACCTCAATGTCGACACCGATCCGACGTGCCTCGTCGACGGTGTCCCGCGCCGCCTCAACTGCTTTGGCGGACAGGTCGTATCCGATTCCGGGCTGGTTCACCCGGCGGCAGACACGCAGGAGTCTGGCGCCAGTGCCGCAGCCGATGTCGCAGATGCGGCCCTCGGGGCGCAGCGACTCCAGCACGTTGCCGATGGTGTCGTCGAGATAGCGGGCCCCGATCGCAGCGGATGCCTCGGCCACGATTCCACCGTGCACACCGGTCGCAGGATCGGCGCCGCTGGAAATCTGGCTGGCCAGGACAGACGCGTAACCGCCCAGCCAGAGACGGAAGACAGGAACCTGTCCTACGAGCTCCGTGCCGATGTCGGTGAGTTCATAGCCGTCGGTGCAGCGCTGCACTGCTCCCACCCGGCACAATGCCTCAAGCGCGCCCGATATTCGTATTCGGTTATGCAGCCACGGGGAACGATCAAGGTCACGATTCCGCAGTCTTCCTTTTTTCAGCGCATCAAACAAACCAAGTTCATCGGCAAGTACGGCAGCGTGAGAGGCGATGGCTCCTGTGAATAGGGATGCCATCTCGGATTGCGCGAAATCGGTCCCGCTCAAGTGCTTCTCCTATCGGATTGAGTGTGAATGACTCAAGCTCAGATCAGAGTAAAAGCAAAGCAGCGCGAACAGTAACCAGGGTGACGGTAATCGAATCTTTTCTCAACCGTCAAGACGGCCGTGCCATGAAGATCGCTTCAGGTTGCGTCTTGGCCGGAAGGTGTGCCGTTCAATCGGTCACCGGGCCATTTCGGCCACGAGATACTCGGGGTTCACGCCAACGGTTTGGCACGGCGCCGGGCGATGGTGTCCGATGTTTCGGCCGGTTCAGCCGCGACCCCGGTCCGGCCCGGCTCGCGAGATCGTGCCCGAGTTGGGAAACTCATGCGGTTCGCTTCATCAAACCGCTGCCCTGCCGCGATGCGCCGGATGAACGGAAGCCTCTGCATTTTTCGATCAAGAGCCCTCGCGGTGCCAGGAATCGGCCATCGGCTCTTGGCGGTCACGCCCCATCTCGTTCCGCCAAGCGGTCCGAGACAGACATGAAATTAAGCCGAATGGCGCAATCGCGAACTGCTGGCCTGTAAGCACCACTCTCATGATCTCTTGCTGCTAGCCTCTGATGCCATGTGGAGCAGAAGTCAATCGTGGTGGCCCGCTTTCCAGCGGGTCTGACTCCTGTTTCCTCCTCCTACAGGCCAGACGCCCCGCGCGGTGGCTGGCCATGGCGGTCGACCACTCCACGGGCCCTGGCGAAGACCTCGCAAGGGAGCAAGTGATGATCAGGCTGTCGGGAATCACCCCCTCAGGCGAAGCGCACCTGGGTAACTACCTCGGAGCCATTCGGCGTTGGGCCAGGGAACCGGGCCAGGGGGACCTCTACTTCGTCAGCAATCTGCATGCCATGACGGTTCCCCATGAGCCGGACCGCCTGCGCAAGCTGACCGAGCACCAGCTCGCGATCCTCATCGCGTCCGGAGTCCCGGCAGAAAGCATGTTCGTGCAGTCTGACCTCATCCAGGAACACATGGCGCTGTCCTGGCTGCTGGAGTGCACCTGCACCTTCGGAGAGGCCAGGCGCATGGTGCAGTTCAAGGAGAAGTCCGACGGCAACAGCTCAGTACGCCTGGGTCTGCTCACCTATCCGGTGCTCATGGCAGCGGACATCCTGCTGCACGGTACGACCGAAGTCCCGGTCGGCAACGACCAGAACCAGCACGTGGAACTCGCTCGCACCCTGGCTCGTCGGTTCAACTCGACATACGGCGAGGTTTTCGTGGTCCCCGAGGCGGTCCTGCCCACGGCTGGTGCCCGGGTCCGAGACCTGGCGAATCCCGCCAAGAAGATGTCGAAGTCGTCCTTGGAACCGGATAGTATCGTTTACGTCCTGGATGATCCGGACGTCGTCCGCCGCAAGTTCCGGCGTGCCGTGACGGACGGGTTGAGCAAGGTCACCTACGACCCGCAGGAGCAGCCCGGCGTCGCCAACCTCCTCGAGATCATGGCTGCGTGCACCGACACGAGCCCTGCTGACGTCGCCAGTGGCATTACGACGTACCGCGACCTCAAGGAGTCCGTGGCCGACGTGGTCGTCAAGGAACTGGAGCCCGTCCGTGAGCGTGCCCTGGACCTTCTCCGGAGCGGCTCCGAACTGCGGGAGATCCGTACCGCAGGAGCGGACCGCGCCCGGGACCGGTCCGGATCCCGTCTGAACCGCGCGCTCGAACTCGCGGGAGTGGGCTGAGCGTCGCCCGGAGCGGGAGCGGGACGAGCTCCCGCTCCGGGCGACGCTACTGAACTTGATCATGTGTGATGTCAGGCCATGAGCCTCGGAACGTTCCGGGGTGAGCGGCAGCCCGCTCATCCCGGATTCACCGGCTCGGCAGAGAGCAGGACCGTGCGGCGGCCGGGTGTTCCATAGACGGGTCGCTTGTGAAACACCCGCCCGCGCGGTCGTCCGCCTGCGGTGATCATGTTTCATGAGTCGTTGCAAACGACTGAACGTCTGAAACACCCTCATGAAACGGTTCGGGCTTGTGAGTGACAACTTCAAGCGCGTGGAATCGCACGACTGCCCGATGTCCGCCTGCGCCGCCCCGCGGGGTCCCCGTGCCGGACCGGCAAGGGCAAGGTGGCGATCCAGTACCACACCGCCCGCTTTTGCCTGGTACCCCAACTCGCCAAGGCCCTGAGCGTGCCGACCCCCGCCGTACGCAAGCCGGGGTCGGTCTGGACCGAGCTTCCCCGGCCGGTGAGCGCCGGCGCCGAGCCGGTCGGTCACGTCCGCCTCGGATACGCCCGCGCCTCGACCGCCCGGCAGTCTCTCGACGCACAGCTCGACTCCCTCGCCGAGGCCGGGGTGACACGCGTCTTCTCGGAGAAGATCTCCACCCGTGCCACCCGGCGCCCCGAGCTGGTAGGCCGCCGTGAAGCTCGCCCGGGAGATTCGCTCCTCCGGCCTCGCCGTCACCCTCGTCGTCCACAAACACAAACGACTCGGCCGCGGCATCGAACTCGCCATGCTCGCCGAGGAGTTGAAGGCGAGCGGCGTCGGCCTGGAGTTCCTCACCGGGGAGCTCAAAGGCTCGCACGACCCCTCCGGGATCGTGTTCACGGTGCTCGCCGCGATGTCCGGCATGGAGCGCGAGTACTCCTTGACGCTGCCGCAAAAGGAACGACCTGGCCGGCGCCACCGTACTCAAAGTGACTGCCGGACTGGACACCACGCCCATGCAAATTCCCGCGCGCAATGCGACGAGCAGAAGCGATCGCAGCCCGCTACTCGACCAACTGGGAGAATCTGGGAGAAGATCTTCTCCCAGAGCCCCTCCGAGACCGCGCCACACCAATCGACACCAATGGTCTGACCTGCGCAAACGGAAGACAGGCTGGTGTCGATCACGCCCGAAGCTCATTCGGGACGAAGAGGTCGTGGGTTCAAATCCCGCCACCCCGACAGCCGTAAGACCAGGTCAGGCCCGGTGCTGAGAGATCAGTACCGGGCCTGATGTGCGTTGCGGGCCCGTTTTGGGAGCGACTGGGGAGCCGACTTCAGGAGCGGCTCCCCTGTGGCTCCCTCGGGAGGTGTTCTGCCATCGAGCGCACCGCGCACCGCCCTTACTCGGTCGTGTGCGTGGGGTAGACCTGGACGTCGGTGTAGGCGCCCTTGATGTCCCCCGCGCCCGTGGGCCACTCCAGGCTCACGGTGTGGGTCTCGTTCGGGGGCGTCACCAGGATGTTGGTGGGGGACGAGAGGCTCTCGCCCGTGTTGTCGATGTCGTAGGCGAGGTTGAAGACAGCGGCGTCACCGGGCTTCAGAGTGGTGACGCGCGGCTGGGCCTGGCCGCGCTCGATGGGGTTCGAGGTGTTGTCGGCGTCCTTGATGTCGACGCCCGCGAAGCCCGTCGCCGAGCACGTGGTCGAACCCCGGTTGATCATGGTGATGTCGATCCTGCCGGTGGTCTCGTCGGGCGCGGCGTCCCTGGCGTCGATGGCCAGGTCCTCCGTCTTGCAGAACGTGACCTTGCTACCGGTCTTCGTCGCACCGTTCGCGGCGCCGGTGCCGGCGTGGGCCTCGGTGTTCTCACCGGAGTCCGTCTTCATGTTGCCGGCCTCCGAGTCACCGGCGCCCGAGGACGAAGAAGACGAGGACGAGGAGCGCTTGGAGGACGAGTCCTTCCCGGAGCCGTCGCTGCCACAGGCGGTGAGCGAGAGGGTGGCGGCGACACCGATGGCGGCGAGAGCGGTGAGGCGGGTGTACTTCATGGTGTCCCCCAGGACTGGCGTGGTGCGTGCGGTCGGAAGTATTTGTATCTCGCACCGAGTTACAGGCGGTCCACCGCGACGTTCTCGTTCTGTCACAGGGCCCCGTGCTGAAAGCCGCCACGCGGGAGGACCGGGCTGGAAGCCTGCGTGCGGGGCCCGGGGGTCTACGCCAAAACGTCCTGTCCCTCTATCCTCATCCATGGCCAGTGGCACACATTCCCCCCACCCAGGTTGCGTGCTGGCGCGGGCGACGCCCACACAACTCTGCCCAAGCAGCCGGGTTCCCCCCATTCGCTGCCTCTAGGAGGGTCACGGTGAAAGTTCGCACGAAAAGCTCGGCGATCATCGGCACCATCTGCATGGTCGCCTCCCTCACCTTAGCCACGGCGTACGCCGACGAGCCCAGCGCTCCGCGTCAGGCTCGGGCGGCGGAGGTCACGCTCGAGGAAGTGGCCACCGCCCGGAATCCGGTCGCCGGCACCGCCGGCCCCGGTGACACAGTGTGGATCGCCGAACGCGCGGGCACCGTACGAGTACTGGACGATCAGGGGCTCGGTGAGCCCGTCCTGGACATCTCCAGCGAGACCACCACCGACGGCGAACGCGGCCTGCTGGGCGTCGCGTTCGACAAGGAGTTCGCACACTTCTACATCTCGTTCACCGACCGTGAGGGCACCAGCACCGTCGACGAATTCGCCGTGCGGGACGGCAGGATCCAGCCGGACACCCGTCGCACCGTCCTCACTCAGACGCAGCCGTACGCCAATCACAACGGCGGCGACATCCAGTTCGGCCCCGACGGCTACCTCTACATCGCGTTCGGCGACGGCGGCTCGGGCGGTGACCCGCACGGCAACGGGCAGAACCTCGACACGCTGCTCGGCAAGCTGCTGCGGATCGACCCGAGCGGGGGCGAGCCGTACGCGATCCCATCGGACAACCCGTTCGTGGACGACCCGAACGCGAAGGACGAGATCTGGGCATACGGGCTGCGCAATCCGTGGCGGTTCTCCTTCGACGCGGGCACGGGCGACCTGCTGATCGGCGACGTCGGCCAGAACGCCTGGGAGGAGATCGACTGGGCCCCGGCGAACAGCAAGGGCGGCGAGAACTACGGCTGGTCCTCGATGGAGGGCAACCACCCCTACCGGGGCGGCACCGAGCCCGCGAACCACGTGCCGCCGGTCCACGAGTACGACCGTAACGGGCTGGGCTGCTCGGTGACCGGCGGATACGTCTACCACGGCGAGGCGATCCCGGATCTCCAGGGGCAGTACGTGTTCAGCGACTACTGCGACGGCACCGTCCGCGCTCTGCGGATGGAGAACGGCAAGGTGACCGGCGAGAGCGACCTCGGAGTCAACGCCGGCCAGGTCGTCTCGTTCGCGCAGGACGGTGACGGCGAACTGTACGTGCTCGACATCGGTGGCGGCGTCTCCCGCATCAACCCGGCGTAACGGCAACCACCGCCGACCAAGGAAACCAGCGAGCGGCCGCATTTGCTCAGGTTGCCGCGAAGCACCAGGTCAGGGGCCTGATCCGCATCGCGTGTCCATCGCGGGTCGGGCCCCTGGCTCGTTTCCACCGCATCCCGGGCAGAGCCGGCTCCGCACGGCCTTCGCCCTGCCTTCGCCCGGCTGGCCGCCCCGGCTTCACCGGGGTGACCACGATTCACTCTGTCCCGGCGGTGGTTGGTGAGGGTGAGGGTGAGTGTACGGAGATCTCCGCCCATACCGTTTTGCCCAGCGGATGACGTGGCGCCGAGCCCCAGCGCACGGCCAGGACGTCCACCAGGAGCAGCCCCCGGCCCGACTCGCCCTCGGGAGCCGACGAAGGCGCGGTCGCGGGGAGCCGTTTCGCGGAGGCCGCGTCCGCGACCTCTACGCGGACCAGACCCGCCGCCGTGTCGAGAGCGAGCCGGAGGCCCACGTCACGTCCGGGCACACGGGCGTGCCGCACGGCGTTCGCGGCGAGTTCCGCGACGACGAGCGCGACCGCGCACGACGCGTCCGACGCCGGCGGATACCCCCACTCGTCCATGCGCCGTACGGCGAGCCGCCGGGCCAGTCGCGCTCCCTGCGGAGATGAGGCCAATTGCACGGCAAGGGGTGGCCATTCGCCCTGTACGTCAGCGGGGGCGCCCGCCTCGGCCGGCACGGGCTCGGCGCCACGCCCCGGTTCGTCCGCCGGGACGGTCGTTTCTGTCAGCACGGCTTGTTCCGTCCTTGTTTCGTTGAGCAGAGGAGGGTGTCGCACGATGTGCGCGATCCATTACGTTCCGCACTCAAGAATCGGCCGACCGCCCTACGATCAACAGGTGACACAGCCTTACTTTTCACCCCGTAAGGAACGGAAGTGACGCTTTGGCCCACGCAATTGATCCCAGCGCGTCGATGGCCGCACTGTTCGGTGCGCGGGTCCGCAGACTCCGTACGACGGCCGGACTGACCCAGGCCGAACTCGGCGACAGAACGCACGTGGTGAGCACCCGGATCACCCAGATCGAACGGGCGTCCGGGGCGAAGCCGACACTGGCGCTGGCACGGGCGCTGGACGCGGCGCTCGGCGCGGACGACCTGCTGGTGGAGCTGTGGCCGTACGTGTACCGGGAGGCGTTCCCGGACTGGTCGCGGAAGTTCATGGCGTACTCGGAACGGGCGGTGGCCATCCGTGAGTACGCGGCGCATGTGGTGCCGGGTCTGTTGCAGACCGAGCCGTACGCGCGGGCGGTGCTCAGCCTGGACGTGCTGCTCGACGGCGAAGAGCAGTTGGCCGAGCGAGTCACTGCCCGGATGGGTCGGCAGGGACGCTTGAGCTCGGCCGATCGCCCGGAGCTGTGCGTGATCCTGGACGAGGCGGTACTGAGGCGCCCCATCGGCAACCATGGTGTGATGCGGCAGCAGTTGGCGCGACTGCTCGGTGTGGCAGCGGAACGTCACATCACCGTGCAGGTACTGCCGTTCGACCAAGGCGGACACGAGGCGATGGGTGGCTCGCTGACGATCCTGACCCTGCCGGACGGCTCGGAAGTGGCCTACACGGAAGGCTCGGACTACGGCCAACTCATCGAGGAACCGGCCCATGTCAACCGCTACAAGGTGATTTACGATCGGCTGAGGGCGGCAGCGGTGCCCCCGCTCATGTCGCTCGACATGATCCGATCGACCATGGAGGGCAACTACCGTGGCGCGAATCTCCCGTCCCGAACTGAACGGCGCCGTCTGGCGCAGGAGCAGCTACAGCAATCAGGCGGGCGGCAACTGCGTGGAAGTCGCCGACGGATTCCGGGGCGCCGACTGGCATAAGAGCAGCTACAGCAATCAGGCGGGGGGCGACTGCGTGGAGGTCGCCGACGGGCTCCAGGCCGTCGTCCCCGTCCGTGACAGCAAGGTCCCGCACGGCGCGGCACTCTGCTTCGAAGCCGCCGCCTGGGCCGCCTTCATACGCGAGTTGAAGGCCGGACACCGCCGTCCCTGAGACGGCCGGGCTCCGGTCGCCGTCCGCGCCCCGGGCCCACCGGCCCCCTGTCCGCGAGGGCCCGGCGCGCCGCTGACCTCCTCAAAGAACCTGGGGAAAGAACTACCCGCCCACCCACCCTCCCCTGCTGCCCAGCCCTCGTCACTCGTCCGAGTGACCAGCTTGCAGGCGTGGGATTCGAGCGGTTACGTTCGCCGCGACTACCGCACACAGACATCGGCCCCCGGCCGGGACTGGCATCCCGATCGAGGGCCTGACCACACAGGAAGCAGACCCTTCCCAATGGCTGATCCGCAGTCTAACGCGCGCCTGCGCGCCTCCGCCGGAGCTCCGACGTCCGGCGTGATCCACGTCCGCACCCGGCTCACCGCCGACTTCACCGTGATCTCCAACGCCCTCGCGCAACGACGCGGCAGCGCGGTCACGGTCGGTGTCGCGGCGTACATCCTCTCCCTGCCCGACGGCGCTCCCGTGACCATCGCCGCCCTGTGCGAGCACTTCAGCGAGGGGGAGATCCTGATCTCGCGAGCGCTCAGGGAGCTGGAGGAGGCCGGGTACCTGGAGCGCCGCCGCGAGCGCCTGTCCTCCGGGCGGATCCGTACCCGTACGTGCTTCTACGACGTCCCCGGCGGCGACGGCGACGGCGACGGCGACGGAACCGGTGGCCCGGTCGGGTCGGGTGACCCGGACGGGGCGGACGGGGCGGACGTACCGCCCGAGCCGCCGAAGCCGCCCCGGCCGCGCAGGCGGCCCACCGGCGGCGACGCCCCGTTACCTGCGGCGCCCGCTCCCACTCCCCTCCCCGCCCCGGACACCCGGCAACAGGCCGAGGAACCGGCACCGCTCGCCGACGCCGACCCGCAGGCCGTCGCCGTACTGTCCACACTGCGCCGCGTCGACCCCCGCCTCGTCCTGTCCGCGCGCGAGGCCGCCCGGCTGGCACCCGCCGTCTCCGAGTGGCTGGCGGCCGGAATCGGAGCGCGCGAGATCACCGAACTGCTCACCACGCGACTGCCCGACCGCTTCCGGGCCCGCCCGGCCGGCATCCTCGCCTTCCGCCTGCGGGAGACACCGCTGCCCGAGCCGGCCGACAGCACTGAACCCCTCGTACCTCCGGCGGCCGTGTCCATGCGGAACTGCGACGGCTGCGAGCGGGGTTTCCGTTCGGCGGAACACGACCGTTGCCGGGACTGCCGTTCCCGGGCCGAACTCCCCGCAGCCGGCTGAGCCGGTGGCCGGGTGTGCGGTCCACCCGCAGGTGGGAGGCTTGATGTGGCACGATGCGAGACCCGGTGCCAAAAGGAGGTGGGGCATGGTCGACAGGTTCCAGGACGGGCTTCTACTACCGCGCCGCCACCGGCGCCGGGCTGCTCGCCGTGGGCCACGGCCACACACTCCTGCGACGCTGGTGCGACCGCACGGTTCACTGGGACGGCATCGTCACCGGGCCACCGTCCGCAGGTACGCGCCGAGCCGGGCGACGGCGGACGGGTTACGAGGGCTCTCCACCAGGTCGGCGTAGTCCAGGACGAAGATCCTCCGGTGCTTGACCGCGGAAACGTTCCGCAAGGGGGCGTACGACAGCAGGAACTCCCTCTTCCGCTCCGCGCCGACGTCCCCGTAGTCGCAGATGACGATGGTCTCGGGGTCCCGCTCGACGACGGACTCCCAGCCGACGGCGGTCCAGGAGTCCTCGATGTCGTCCATGACGTTGACCCCGCCGGCCTTGCTGATGATCTCGCCGGGAGCGGCGTAGCGGCCCGATGTGAAGGGCTGGTCCTCGCCGCTGTCGTAGAGGAAGACCCGGGGGCGGTGGGCGGGCGCCTTCGCCTCGGTGGCGGCGATCCTCTTCTTGAAGCCGGCGATCAGCGCGGCGGCCCGCTCCTCGACGCCGAAGAGCTTGCCGAGGTTGGTGAGATCGGCGTACAGGGCGTCGAGGGGCGGCATGATGCCGCGCGAGGTCTTCGTACGGCCGTTGCGGCAGGACTCGGTCAGGACGTACGTCGGTATACCGAGCTTCTTCAGGGCGTCCGGTGTGAGGCCGCTGTCCTCGCTGAAGCCGTAGTTCCAGCCGGCGAAGACGAGGTCGGCGCGGGCGTCGAGCACGTTCTCCCTGGTGAGCCTGGACTTGGAGAGCCACGGGACCTTGTCGTAGCCGCGCTTCCACGGCACGTCGGTCAGGTCGCCCTTGTCGTCGGGCATGGCGAAGCCGGCCATGCGGTCCTCCAGGCCGAGGGCGAACATCAGCTCGGTGATGCCGATGTCGTTGGTGACCACGCGCTCCGGGACCTTGTCGTACGTCACCTTCCTTCCGCAGTTGGTGACGGTGACGGCGCCGGACTTCGCGTCCGTGGACGACGACGACTCGACACGCGCACCGCAACCGGTGGCGGTGGCTACGACGGCGAGGCACAGGGCGGCGGCGAGCAAGGGGCGCGTACGAGTCCTCAAGTGGCGCATGTGGCGCATACCAGTCCTCACGTGGCGGGCGGAAGAAGGTCGAACAGGAGCTGTACGGTGCCCGTCTCCGGGTGCCGCACAGGATGGGCCCGCACTCCGAACACCTCGGCCAGCAGGGCGGGTCGGAGAACGTCGTGCGGCGGCCCGGAGGCCACGATCCGGCCGCCGTCGATGACGTACAGCAGATCGCAGTGCGCGGCGGCCAGGTTCAGGTCGTGCAGGGCGGCGAGCACGGTGAGGCCGCTGCCGCGGACCAGGGCGAGCACGTCCAGCTGGTGGGCTATGTCGAGGTGGTTGGTGGGCTCGTCGAGGACGAGGACCCGGGGCCGCTGGGCGAGCGCGCGGGCGATGAGGACGCGCTGCTTCTCACCGCCGGACAGGGCGAGGAAGCCACGGCCTGCGAGGTGGGCCACACCGGTGCGTGCCATGGCCCGCGCGCAGACGGCACGGTCCTCGGCGGACGTGCGGTTCCGGTGCGGCAGCCGCCCCATCGCCACCACCTCGGCGACGGTGAAGTCGAACTCGGCGGACGACTCCTGCGGCAGAGCGGCCAGTTCCCGGGCGGCGGCCCGTGGTGCCATGGCGTGCAGGTCGTCCCCGTCGAGGCGGACGGCTCCCCCGGCCGGGCGCAGCGCACGGTACACGCAGCGCAGCAGCGTCGACTTGCCGCTGCCGTTCGGGCCGACGAGCCCGACGAACGCGCCGCTGTCCACGGCGATCCGGACGTCCTCGACCAGCCGGGTCCCGGCGGCCTCGACCGTCACGTCCTCGATGTCGAGCCGCATCGTCACCGGCCTCCGAACGCGTAGCCGCCGCGCCGCATGAGCAGCAGGAAGGCGGGGACTCCGACCACCGCGGTGATCACTCCGACGGGCAGTTCGGCCGGCGCGAGCAGGAGCCGGGACAGCAGGTCCGCCCACACCAGCAGCACGGCTCCGGCGAGGGGCGCCACCGCGAGCACCCGCCGGTGGTCGGCCCCGACGAGTATCCGTACGACGTGCGGCACCATCAGCCCGACGAAGCCGATGGCCCCGCTGACCGCGACCACGGTGCCGGTCACGGCGGCGGTGACGAGGAACAGCTCCCGGCGCAGCCGGGCGGGCTGGACGCCGAGGGCGGCGGAGGTCTCGTCGCCCATGGCGAGCGCGTTGAGCGGTTCGGCCCGCCGGCGCAGCCAGGCCCACCCGGCCGCCACGGTCACCGCGGCGAGCGGCACCCGGGCCCAGGTCGCGCCGCCCAGGCTGCCCAGCAGCCACATCATCGCCGAGCGGGCCGCCTCGCCGCGGGCCGCGCCGAACACCATGACCGTGGTGACGGCCTCGAAGCCGTACGCCAGCGCGGTCCCGGTCAGGATCAGCCGTAACGGGGTCAGCCCGTGGGGCGACCGGGCCACGGCGTACACCAGCGCCGTGGCCGCGAGCGCCGAGGCGAACGCCGACACCGACAGTGCCCACACCCCCAGCCCGGCGAACGCCCCGAGCAGGATGACCGCGTTGGCGCCGACCGTGGCCCCCGAGGAGATGCCCAGGACGAACGGATCGGCGAGCGCGTTGCGGACCATCGCCTGCACGGCGACCCCGACCGTCGCGAGGCCCGCCCCGACGACCGCGCCGAGCACGGCGCGCGGCAGCCGGATCTCCCAGACGATGGTGTACGCGGCGGCGTCAGTGGCCGGTACGGTCCCGCCGGTGAGCCCGGCCCACAGAAACCGGAACACGTCCGCCCAGCCGATCCCGGCGGCCCCCAGCCCCACGCCGCACACGAGCGAGACCAGGAGCAGCAGCCCGAGCCCGGGCACCAGGACGGGCAGGGGTACGCGCCCGGGAGCGGTTAAGCGGGCAGGAGCGGGATTCCGGCCGGGAGCGAGGCTGCGGGCAGGGGCGGGGCCGGGGCCACGAGCGGGGCCACTACGTCCGGGAGCGGGGCCTCGCCCGGCAGCGGGGTCACGCCCGGGAGCGGGATTTCGGCGCACGGTCGGGGCGCTCCTTCGCCTCGGGCCGCCTGGGAAGCGTCACACGAGGAGTCAGCCCGTACGGTACGAAGGCCGCGCGGTCCCCTCTCGCAGTCCACGGCGAGCAGTCATCGGGTCGGCGCCGTCCACGGGCGATCGGGCTCACGCGGACGTCCGGGGGACGCCGCGCACACCGTTGCGGGTCAGCGCCGGACTCTCACCGGACTTCCCCCGCGGGAGGCGTCGGGGAGCCTAACAGAGGCCGGCCGGCCGCCGGCAGACGGCGCCCCGGGACGGGGCGGAGTGCTGGGGCGTCGGCAGCCATGGTTTATTAGTTGCGCAAGCTTTAAAGTATTAAGTATGAGCGATCACAGCAGGATGAACCCGCGCGGGCCGCGCGGGCCGCGCGAAAGGCTCGGGGAGTACGACGGGATCGCGGAGGTCGCCGTGCTCGACGGCGGGCCGGCGGACGGGGTGCGGATGCGGGTCATGGACCGGCCCTCGGTGGTGCAGGTGACGTATCCCTGCGAGCCCGACGGGCCGACGGGTGGGGCCGAGGTGGGGGCGTTCTACGTGTACCGGCGCGACCCGCGCGTACGGGAGTCGCCGCTGCGGTACGGGTACGACCGGGCCAGCCCGTGACATGAGCGGCGGCCGAACGGGGCGGCCGGGCGACCGGCCACCGGAAGGCCGGCCACCGAGAGGCCGGGCGGCGGAACGGCTCGACGGAACGACGGCCGACGACGTAACGCGACCGCCGACACGGCGGGCGTCAGGGCGTCTTGGAGGTCCGCTCCTCGCGCGGCACGGCCTCGGCCTCGGCCCCCGTCGCGGTCACGGTCCGCACGGGCGGCGCGTCGGGGGACGGCGCGCGCTCGGCGGCGTCCCCCTTCATCGCCTTCGTCTCGCTCTTGAGAATGCGCAGGGACTTGCCCAGCGAACGGGCCGTGTCCGGAAGCCTCTTCGAGCCGAACAGCAAGATGACCACGATGGCCACGATCAGCAGGTGCCAGGGCTCCAGCCCGTTTCGCAGCATCCGTGCCCACTCTCCCTCTCGTCCATCTCATCCGTCACCCGCGCCACCGGCCGGGGCCGCGGGTACCATCACTCCATAAGATTGCTACATTGCGCAACTGTACAACCGTTGGACGGCTCCACCGGTATGTGGGTCACGGCGATGAGGGTGGGCGGATGGCGGGCAGCCGACGGCGGAAGCAGGAGCGGGCGGCGCCCGTACGGTCCGGCCTCCGGGTTGCCCTGGCCCTCCTGGTCCTGGCCTCGGCCGGACTCGGCTGGGTCTACTTCCGGCTGAACGGCAACATCAGCACCTTCGGCGCGGGCGGCCTCTCCGACAACCGCCCCGTCGGCTCGTCGGAGGGCCAGAACGTGCTCGTCATCGGCTCCGACGCCCGCACCGGCGGGAACGAGGAACTGGGCGGCGGCGACAGGGACGACGTCGGCCGCTCCGACACGGCCTTCCTGCTGCATGTCTACGGCGACCGCGAGCACGCCGTCGCCGTGTCCGTACCGCGCGACACCCTGGTGGACATACCCCCCTGCCGGCTGCCGGACGGAAGCTGGACGGAGGAGCAGACCAACGCCATGTTCAACTCGGCGTTCTCCGTGGGCCGGACGCCCCAGGGCAACCCCGCCTGCACCCAGAACACCGTCGAGAAGCTCACCGGCCTCCGCGTGGACCACACCGTCGTCGTGGACTTCAAGGGCTTCTCGAAACTGACCGAGGTCGTGGGCGGAGTCCAGGTGTGCGTGCCGCAGGACATCTACCAGCAGGACCTCAACCCGAACCGGACCACCCGGGGCGAACGCATCTTCTCCAAGGGCCCCCAGGAGGTGTCCGGTCAGAAGGCGCTGGACTATGTACGGATACGGCACGGAATGGGCGACGGTTCGGACATAGGCCGGATCAAACGCCAACAGGCCTTCGTCGCGAGCCTGATGAAGAAGGTGAAGAGCGACGGCCTCACGCCGACGAAACTGCTGCCTCTCGCGGACGCCGCGACAGAGTCCATGACGGTCGATCCCGGTCTGGGCTCAGCGGACAAATTGATCAGTTTCGCCATGTCCCTCAAAGACATCGATCTGCACAACACCAAGTTCGTGACCATTCCTTGGCGCTACGAAGGGTCGCGCGTCGCGGTCGTCGAGCCGGACGCGTCCGCTCTCTGGGCCTCGTTGAGGGCGGACCGTACGATCGACGGCACCGACGCGAGCGGCGGGAAGGCGAAGAGCGGCCCTCCGGTCAACAGCGTTCCTTCGGGCAGCGGTACCGGCGACCCGTCCGCCGGTACCGGGGCGTCCGGCGGCGTCGTGTCCGGTGACGGCATATCCGTCGCCGTCTACAACGGCACCACCGTCGACGGCCTGGCCGCTCGCGCCGCCGCCGCGCTGACCAGCCACGCCTTCACGGTGACGGACACCGCGACCGCGAGCACCCAGGACCACGGCACCACCCTGGTCGAGTACGGGCCCGGCCAGGAGAAGGAGGCGCGCACCGTCGCCCGGCTCTTCCCGGGCGCGGAGCTGCGGTCCGTGTCCGGCACCGGGATCAGTGTCGTGCTCGGCGCGGCGTACGTGAACCAGCCCGCGGTGGAGGACACCCCGGCGGCGCCGGCCCCCGGTTCGGATCCCGGTTCGGCCGCGTCGTCATCGGGCTCGTCGTCCGTGCCGTCCGGCGTCGCCGAGGACGCCCGTTCCGCGGACGACGATCCCTGTTCGAACCTCTCCTACGGCTGATCTCTCCTACGGCTGACCGGGAGCCGGGACCACCACCTCGCCGTCCCCCTTCGCCTCGCCGTCCCCCTTCTCTTCCCCGCCCTCGCCCGCCTCCGCCCACCGGCGTTCGTAGCGGTTCCTGGCCAGGCACAGCCCCGCCGCGTACAGCCCGAGGACCGCGGCGAGCAGCAGGTAGTAGGGCAGGGGAAGCGCGGGCATCCCGAGCACCGGGCCGAGCGGCGAGAGCGGCAGCAGCAGACCCGTCACGGCCAGCGCGGCGGCGGCCCAGCGGACCGGGCCGGCCGCGCGGAGAGCGGCCCTTCGACCGGCCGTCCGGTCCTTTGTGGCCGGCCCGCCGCCGCGTACGCCCGGACGCAACAGCAGCATCACCAGCGCCTGGGTGAGCAGGTTCTCCGTGAACCACCCGGAGTGGAACGCCGCCTGTCCGCCGTCCCCGCCCGCCGTACCCGCCGCGTCCGCCGTGCTCAGAGCCAGCGCGAGGACCCCGAACGTGGCGAGGTCCGCGACCGCGTTGAGCAGGCCGAAGCCGGTGATGAACCGCAGGAACGTACGGGACCGCAGCCGCGTCGGCCGGCGCAGCACGTCCGGCCGGGCCCTCTCGTACGCGAAGGCGAGCTGCGCCGCGTCGAAGCACAGGTTCTGCGCGAGCACCTGGGCCGGGAGCATCGGCAGGAACGGCAGCGCCAGCCCCGCCACGAGCATCGCGAGGACGTTGCCGAGGTTCGAGGAGAGCGTGATGCGCAGGTACGTGGCGATGTTGCCGCTGGAGTGGCGCCCGGCCCCGATCGCGTGGTCGATCGCGGTGAGGTCCTTCTCCGCGAGGACCACGTCCGCGCTCTCCCGCACCACGTCGACGGCGTCGCGCGGGCAGAGCCCGACATCGGCGGCGTACAGCGCGGGCAGGTCGTTGACGCCGTCCCCGAGGAAGCCGGTGGTGTGCCCGTCGGCTCGTACGGCGGCGACGATACGGGCCTTGTGCTCAGGCGTGCAGCGCGCGAAGACGGTCGTACGGCGAGCGATTCTGGCGAGTTCGTCATCCGTAAGGGCGTCGATACGGTCGGCCGTGACCACTTCGGCGTCCTGAAGGCCGAGATCCAGACAGGCGCGGACGGCCGTGCCCGGGTGGTCGCCTGTGAGGATCCTGACCGTGACGCCCCGGGCGGCGAAGACGCCCAGCGCGTCGGCGGCGGTCGGGGCGAGCGCGTCGCGGAACGCGACGAAGCCCACGAAGTCGAGCCCCCGTTCGTCGGCCGGGGTGTGCGCGCGAGCACGGGCCGGACGCTCGGCGGTGGCGACCGCGAGCAGCCGCAGGCCGCCACGCGTCTCCTGAGCGGCGAGGGCGGTGAGACGGGCGTGCTCCGCCTCGTCGAGCGCGCACCGGTCCAGGACCGCTTCTACGGAGCCCTTGACGACGAGGGTGTGGGTGCCGAGGCGGCCGGGGCGGCGTACGACCGCCGTGGACAGCCGTCGTACCGGGTCGAAGGGGAGCGCCGTCACGCCCTCGTGGCCGTCGTCCCCGGCCCCATGGAGCGCCGCGTCCAGGATCGCCTCGTCCAGAGCGTCCGGGGCCGGCAGATCGGCCAGGTGCAGCGTCCACCACGCGTTGACCGCGGCCCAGCGCAGCACCTCGGGGTCGTGCGCCCCCCGCGCGT
The DNA here is from genome assembly GCF_000719775.1 of Streptomyces sp. NRRL F-5135. Classification (GTDB taxonomy): domain Bacteria; phylum Actinomycetota; class Actinomycetes; order Streptomycetales; family Streptomycetaceae; genus Streptomyces; species Streptomyces hebeiensis. The sequence goes on from NZ_JOHR01000013.1 coordinate 118,309, forward strand.
CCAGGGCGCGCTCCACCACCGGCCGGTCCTGGGTGAGCGTGCCCGTCTTGTCCAGGAAGAGGACGTCCATCGCCCCCAGGTCGTGCAGCGCGGGCAGCCGCTTGACGATGATCCCGTGTCCCCGTGCGAGGCGGGCCGCGCCCCGGGCCAGCGCCGTGGTGACGATCACGGGCAGCATTTCAGGCGTGAGCCCGACCGCCACCGCCACCGCGAACGGCAGCGTCTCCAGACCCCGCCCGCGCAGCGCGGCGTTCGCCATCAGGACGAGCGGCGGGGTCAGCAGCATGAACCGGATCAGGACCCAGGAGATCCCCCGCACCGACCGGTCGAAGGCGCTGGCGGGGCGTTTCCCGGGCCCGCCGCGCGCCGCCGCGAAGCGGGTACGGGCCCCGGTCGCGACGACGATCGCCGTACCGCTGCCCGAGGCGACACTGCTGCCCTGGAAGCACAACTCGGGCTGTGCGAACACCCCGCGGTCGCCACCGGTCCCGGCGGCGCGGGCGGCGTGGGCGGCGTAAGGAGCGTGGGCGGCCTCGGCGCCGGCGCCCGCGTCGACCGGGTACTTGGCGACCGGCGCGGACTCCCCTGTCAGCGGCGCCTGATGGACGGTGAGGCCGCTCGCGCGCAGCAGTCGTACGTCGGCCGGGACCAGGTCGCCGGGACCGAGGCGGATCACATCGCCGGGCACGAGCTGGTCGACGGGGATCTCCCGGGCCCACGCCCGGCCACGCGGGTCGGTTCCGTACGCACCCTGGCCGGACGTTCCGGTCACGCCCGGGTCCGAACCGAACGTTCCCGGTCCCGATCCCGGTCCCGTTCCGCGCTTTCCGTCGGCCCCGGGCGCCTCGGGACGGCGCAGCACCGTCGCCGTCGTCGCCACCAGCTCGCGCAGGGCGGCCATGGAGCGGTCGGCCCGGTACTCGCCCGACGAGCGCAGGAGGCAGCTGACGGCGACGAGGGAGAGGATGACGAAGGCGGTGCCCCAGGCGGCGACAGCCGCCGAGACGAGACCGAGGCAGAGCAGGACGGCGGTGAAAGGATCCCGCAGGCTCCGCAGGAACCGGCGCGGCCAGGACGCCGTGCGCCACTCGGGGACGATGTTCTCGCCGTAGCGGAGCAGCCGCTCCTCGGCCTGCGCTTCCGTGAGACCGCGTGGACCGCTGTCGAGACGCCGCAGGACCTGGAGGGAGGTCGCCGCGGACTCAGGCACCAACGTCATCGACGCGCCGTACCGAGGCCGGTGCCGGTGACCGGCCTTGTGGCCGCGCGGATGTCTGAACCTGGCCCTGGCCCTGCGCCTGCCCGTGCCCGTGTCCGTTCGCCTGCCTCTGCCCCTGCGCCTGCGGCACCTGGGCGTGGGTCCGGGCCACGCGGTCGGTCAGCTGGCCGACCATGAGCCGTACGACCGTCACCACATCGGGGTCGTCCACGAAGTACACCTGCCGACGGCCTTCCCGGCGCGACCGTACGAGACCGGCCAGCTTCAGCTTGGTCAGGTGCTGGCTCACGGCGGGGAGCGCGCCGCCCACGCGTTCGGCGAGCCCGCTCACGTCGCTCTCGCCCTGCGACAGCACCCAGACGATGTGCAGCCGGGCCGGGGACGCGAGCAGCCCGAACGCGGCGGCCGCCTCCGCCAGCACTCCGGCGGGAGGGTCCCCGAAGCCGCCGACATCTGCCGTCACGATCACTCTCCCGTCCCGCGGGCCACCGGCCGGCCCGTCCGCGTGCCCACCCGGCCCCGACTGACCGGAACCGGCCACCCAGTCTAGGGCGCGCGTCGGCGCCCCACGCCGGGCCGGGCGGCTGGGGATACGGGGCGCGACGCGGTGCTGCGCCGGTACGGGAGCGCCGGGGCACCGGGGCCGGGCGCCGGGGGCAACGGCGGAGCCGGGCGCCGAAACAGCGCGCGGCCGGCCGGTTCAGGAGCGCGCGGGCGGGTCCTCACGCTCGACGACACGGCCGGTGATGACGTGCGATTCGCCCTGCGTACCACCGACGGCCTGGCCTGCGGCGGTGTCCTGCGCGGAGTCCTTCTTCCCCTCCTCCTTCATGGCCTTCGCCTCGCTCTTGAGGATGCGCGCCGATTTGCCCGCCGCGCGGGCCAGTTCGGGCAGCTTCTTCGCCCCGAGAACCAGTACGAGAACGATGAGGATCAGGGCCAGTTCGCCAATGCCGAACATGAGGTGTGCTCTCTCCCGGAAGAGGCGGGCCCCGGCGAGGGGCGGGATCCGTAATGGGGCGGGGGCCGATGCGTCCGGCTTGCGGCACATCGGCATCTACAGGTCTGTAGAAGTATCGCGCACCCGGACGCGGCCGGACAAGCCCGCATCCGGCCGCATCCGCATCCACATCCGGTCCGCCGCCGGCCCGCGTCCCGGCATTCACATCCCGGCGGTCTCCCGTTCAAGAGCGCGCTGCTGTTCAACGGCTATACGGCTGTTCAGAGGCGCACAGCGCCTTCTTGACCGCCTTGTACCGCGCCCGCAGCACCGGCCTCAGCCAACGCACCGTGACGGGAAAGCCGTCGATGATCCGCTCGTACCCCGCGACCGGCTCCGGATCCCCCATCAGACCGAAGACCAGAGAGGGCCCGGCGTGCGGGGCTCCGTCGAAAACGGCGCTGCGCAACTGCGCGACGTCCTCGTCCGCCACCTTCGGGAACAGATCGAGCAGCACGGGTTCCTCCGCGTCGGCGTGCCGTTCCATCGAGGTCTGGACGGTCTCCACGGCGGGCAGTCCCGTGAGCGCCACCGCGCCGACGATCCCCAGCACGGCCTCACGCTCCCCGGGGACCTGGGGGATGTCGATCGCGTCCACCACCCTGGCGAGCGCGTGCAGTTCGACTTCGAGCGCCTGGTGCTCGGTTGTCAGGAGGTCGAGGTCGACCGCCCGCTCGGGGAAGCGGTCGCGCAGCACGGGCCACAGCGTCTGCTCGGCGCTTTCGTGGTGGCCGTGGATGAACGCGATCAGCCAGCGGGTCGCGTTGACCAGAACCTTGACGTCGACCGAATAGCCGCCGGCGAGACGCGCGAACGCCTCGGACACGAGGGCGGTACCCCGGCGCATGATCGTATGTACGGCGAGCAACTCGTCACCGAGGCGCGATCGCTCGGCCTCGAGCGCGGGTGAAGCAGCCATCGCTTGTCCCTCAAACACACTCAAATTAATTCAGCAGGAATATCGCTATTAATTCCTTTTTCATACTCACAGCCGGAATACCCATAGAATGATCGCATTACGCACCTCACGCGCCTTCCTGGCGAGTCGATACGGATTCCTAACGGCCGGGCCGGTCACCCGGCGGCCGAGTTGTCCACAGGCTGGGGCCGGCCCCGGCGGAATGTCGGAGGCCGGGCGCAGAATGGGGGCATGACTGACATCACCGGTTCGATGCCGGAGTGGGAGAAGCGCTTCCGGGCGCCGCGGGTTTCGCTGCCCGACTGGGCGGAGGACGCGCCTGAGCGGGCGCTGTTCGTCTCCAACGCGACGGGGACGTACGAGCTGTACGCGTGGGACCGCGCGACGGGCCGGCAGCGCCAGGTGACGGACCGGCCGAACGGGACCACGGACGGGGTGCTCTCGCTCGACGGCGAGTGGATCTGGTGGTTCTCGGACACGGACGGGGACGAATTCGGGGTCTGGATGCGTCAGCCGTTCACCGGCCGGCCGGCCTCGTCCGGGGCCGTCACACCCGAGGAGACCGCCGCGCGCGAAGACGCCGTCACGCGCGAGGACGCCGATGATTCGGACGCCGTCGGGGCGGGGGCGCAGGGGCCGGACGAGCCCGCGGCTCCGGGCCTGGCTCCCTCCTATCCGGCCGGGCTGGCGCTCGGCCGGGACGGCACGGCGGTGATCGGGCGCTCGACCGACGAGGACGGCTCGACGATCCATGTCGTGCGGCCAGGACAGCGGCCCGTGGAGATCTACCGGCACCGCGAGTCGGCGGGCGTCGGGGATCTGTCGCACGACGGGACGCTGCTCGCGATCGAGCACACCGAGCACGGGGACGCGATGCACTCGGCGGTGCGGGTGCTGCGGCTGGACGGCTCCGTGGTGAACGAGCTGGACGACACGGCGGGCGGCACGCGCGAACTGGGCCTCGAAGTGCTGGGCTTCGCGCCGGTGCGCGGCGACAACCGCCTGCTCGTCGGCCACCAGCGACGGGGCCGCTGGGAGCCGGTCATCTGGGACCCGCTGACCGGAGTGGAGACGGAGCCGGCGATCGAGCTTCCCGGCGATGTCAACGCCGAGTGGTATCCGGACGGCTCGGGGCTGCTGATCTCCCACAGCTTCGAGGCCCGGGGCGAGCTGTGGCGCTACGACTTCGCCAGGAGCGCGCTGGTCCAGGTGGAGACCCCGGCCGGGACGGTGTCGGGGGCGACGGCCCGGCCGGACGGGAGCGTGGAGTACCTGTGGTCGTCGGCGGCCCGCCCGCCGGAGGTGCGGTCCACGGCGGGCGGCGTGGTCCTGGATCCGCCGGGGCCGAAGGCGCCCGCGTCCGTGCCGGTGGAGGACGCCTGGGTCGAGGGGCCCGGGGGCCGGGTGCACGCGCTGGTGCAGCGGCCGGCCGGCGAGGGGCCGTTCCCGACGGTCTTCGACATCCACGGCGGCCCTACGTGGCACGACAGCGACGCCTTCGCCGCGGGCCCGGCCGCCTGGGTGGACCAGGGGTACGCGGTCGTGCGGGTCAACTACCGGGGCTCGACCGGGTACGGACGGGAGTGGACGGACGCGCTCAAGCACCGGGTCGGGCTGATCGAGCTGGAGGACATCGCGGCGGTCCGGGAATGGGCGGTGGCCTCCGGCCTGGCCGATCCGGCGAAGCTGGTCCTCTCCGGCGGCTCCTGGGGCGGCTATCTTACGCTCCTCGGCCTCGGCACCCAGCCCGACGCCTGGGCCGTGGGGCTGGCGGCCGTGCCCGTCGCGGACTACGTGACGGCGTACCACGACGAGATGGAGGCCCTCAAGGCGATGGACCGCACGCTGCTGGGCGGCACGCCGGAGGAGGTGCCGGAGCGGTTCGAGGCGTCGTCGCCCCTGACGTACGTCGACGCGGTGAAGGCGCCGGTCTACATCTCGGCGGGGGTGAACGATCCGCGCTGCCCGATCCGCCAGGTGGAGAACTACGTGGACCGGCTGGCGGCCCGCGGAGCGGTCCACGAGGTGTACCGGTACGACGCGGGTCATGGCTCGCTGGTGGTGGAGGAACGGATCAAGCAGGTGCGGCTGGAGCTGGACTTCGTGGCACGGCATCTGGGGAAGGGGACGGCCTGACGGCGCGGACACACCGGTGAGCGAGAGGCGAGTACAAGGGAGGTGAGTACACGCGTTCGGGCCCGTGGGCCCGGGCCCCGGCGCCCGGGTGCGGGGCGGCGTTCCGTACCTTAGAGGGGTGTACCGGTTCTTGGTGACTCCGCGCTGGTGGGGAATCAACGTCTTCGTCGTGCTGGCCATCCCCGTGTGCATCTTCATGGGGACCTGGCAGCTCGGCCGCTTCGAGGCCCGGGTGGACACCCACCGGGCGGCCGAGCGGCAGCCGGACCCGGGAAAGCGCGCGGCGGTCCCGGTGGAGACGCTGCTGCCGGTCGACCAGGAGACCTCGGGACGGCACGCCACCGCGAGCGGTCGGTACGAGGACCAGTTCCTGGTGCCCGACCGGAGGCTGGACGACGCGACGGGTTCGTACGTGCTGACCATGCTGCGCACCGACAGCGGCAAGGCGCTGCCGGTCGTACGGGGCTGGCTGGCCGACGGCGCGAAGGCACCGGCGCCGCCACGGGGCGAGGTCACGGTCACCGGGGCGCTCCAGGCGTCGGAGTCCACCGGGTCGGACGGGGTGCACACGAGCGGCGGGCTGCCGGAGGGGCAGCTCGGCATGATCAGCGCGGCATCGCTGGTCAATGTCGTGCCGTACGACGTCTACAACGCCTGGATCACCGTGGACCGGGCGGCGGACGGGCTGCGGGCCGTACCGGCGTCCGCCCCGCAGAACAGCGGACTGGACCTGAAGGCGTTCCAGAACCTCGGCTACACCGGCGAGTGGTTCGTGTTCGCCGGTTTCGTGGTCTTCATGTGGTTCCGGCTGTTCCGCCGCGAGGTCGAGACCGCGAAGGACCGGGCGCTGGGCCTGGAAACGGCGGCCTGAGCCGGCGCCGCGCGCGGCGCCGGGCCCTGCCGGAAGGGCTCGGGTCCGGCGGGCCCGCGGGGCGCCCCTTCCGAGCGGGCCTTCGGAGAGCGCCTTCGGAGAGCGCCGGCCCGTTGCCGACCGTTGGCGCGCCGACCGGGGCGGGGCAGCTGCGTCTCCTCCGGCCTCGGCCGCGCCACCGGGCGGGTACGCTCGGCGCCGCGTCATGACGCGGCGATGGCTCCGGTCCGGTAGATCGTGCCGACGCAGGCGTTGGGGATCGTCGTCTGCGCGAAGGGCGCGCCCGCCTGCGGAACGTGCGACACCGACACGCTGCCGTCCGCCGTCCCGCCCGTGTCGTAGCCGAGCTGCGGCTCCACGTTCGAGCCGTCCGAACCCGATCCGGGGTTCGCCCCCGGGTCCGTACCTCCGCCGCCCGCACCCGAGGAGCTGCCCTCGGTGGGCGTCGGACCGGGCGAGGGCCCGACGGGCTGACAGCTCTCCGAGGGCACCCAGGCGAACCGCACCTCGTACGCCCCGCTCGGCGCCAGCGTCAGCGTCGACGCCTCCTGGGACGGATCGGGCAGGCCGGGTGCCGGGTCTCCCGCCGCGTGCCGCACGACGGTGATCCTGCTTCCGTCGGCCGCGCCGCTCGCCTGGGTGCCGACCGTTCCGGAGTCGGTGACGGTACAGGTGGTGCCCGAGACATTGGCGATACGGAAGGTGCCGTACACCGTGCCGGAGGCGTCCGGCGCGCCCGCTTCCGCGGCGGCGACCTGGAGCTGGCCCGCGACGCAGAGGGACGAGGACGCGACGGAACCCCCGCCGGGCTTGTCCGCGCCGCCCTTGGTGCCCTCCGACGTGTTGGGGGCGTGCTCCTCCGGCTTCGCCTTCTTCCCCGGCTCGTCCTCGTCGACGGTGGACACCTTGTCGGACGGACGGTCCGGGTCGTCGTGCGGGCTGTCGGGCCGCCGGTCGGGGTCCGTGTCGTCGTGTGACTCCTGGCCGTGGCCCGCGTTCACGGACTGCTTGTTCACCGCGGTGCCGGAGTTCGCGACGTGGACGAACGCCGGTACCGCCGTGCTCAGCAGCAGGGCCGCGGCCGCCATGCCGACGACGGCCTGGCGCTTTCTGGCCCGCCGGGCCGGTACCGCCTTGCGCAGATGGTCGAGGGCGTCGTCGGCGGGACGGAGGTCCGCGACAGCGCTGTGCATCAGGCGTCGAAGCGCCAGTTCGTCGTCGTCGAAGCCGTCCGAACCGTCGGGACCGTCCGAGCCGTCGAGGCTGACGCTGTGCAACTGGGCACCCGGAAAAGCGCCCGTGCCGCGATCACGGTCAGGGCCAGGGGCAAGGCCAGGGCCACGATCAGGGTCAGGGGCACCGGCGTCGTTGTTGCCGTCGGCCGTGGCTTCCACCGTGGCTTTCACCGTGGCTTCCACCGGGCCTTCCGCCCTACCTCGCGCCGAGCTCTGTGCCGCGTCCTCTGCTGTGCCGTCGGTCGCGCTCAGAGGCTCGTCCGGTGACACGGCCGACGCCGCGTCCGCCGCTGGGGACGCGGCGGGGCCTTCGAGGCCGCTCTGTCCGTTTTCCGGCCCGTTGTTCACAATGTCGTTTCCAGTCAGATCGTTCAACCGCGTATCCCGGTCCGCCGGATCGCTTCCCCGGCTCTCGTCACGGCTCCCCCCACGGCCGTCGCCGCCGCGGAAGCCGCGCCGGTCCCTCCAGGCACTCATGTCGTGGCCTCCATGGCGACGCGCAGCGCCGCGATACCGCGGGAGCCGTACGCCTTCACCGAACCGAGGGATATCCCCAGCGTCTCGGCGACCTGCGCCTCGGTCATGTCCGCGAAGTACCGCAGGGAGAGCACCTCGCGCTGGCGCCGCTGGAGCCCGCGCATCGCCTTGATCAGCGCGTCCCGCTCCAGCAGGTCGTACGCGCCCTCCTCCGCGCTCGCCATGTCGGGCATGGGCTTCGAGAGGAGCTTGAGCCCGAGAATACGGCGGCGCAGCGCGGACCGGGACAGGTTCACCACGGTCTGCCGCAGGTACGCGAGCGTCTTCTCCGGCTCCCGTACGCGGCTGCGCGCCGAGTGGACCCGGATGAACGCCTCCTGGACGACGTCCTCACAGGAGGCGGTGTCGTCCAGCAGGAGGGCCGCGAGACCGAGCAGCGAACGGTAGTGCGCACGGTAGGTCTCGGTGAGATGGTCGACAGTGGTGCCCGCAGCCATCGCTTCGTCAGGACTCCCGCGCCGGGAGGACGGCGACAGGGGCGACTTCGCGGCCTTCGGACTCTTCGACGCCCCGGACGGACCGACCGGAACGCCCGGCGCCCCCGGCACACCCGACGGATCCGTCGCGTCCGCCGGCGCCGCGGGTGACGCCGGCGAAGGCACGCGAGCCGGCCGCGCGGCCGGCATGGGCGCGATCACCGGCATGCCACCGGACGCACGGGAACGCCGAAGCGGGCGCACGGTCGCGTCGCGCACCGGGACGACCGCCGCGTCGCGTGCCGGAACGGCTTCCGCGATATCGAGAACCTCTGCCACTGCCACGTCTGTTGGACACGCTTCCCCCCGTCAGGGTTGTACGTGCACGCGATCTCGTCCGACGCTGCACCAATTAGCCTCATACGCCCCGCTCTCCCCCTATGCCCCATATCTGCGGCACCCCTGAAGGGTGACCGCAGAGACGCGTCCCGGCCGCCGGCGGTTGCAGTGTTTTCGAGGTGCTCTCGCGGGAGGACGGGACGCGCGTTGCCGCATACAAGAACGTCCCAGCTCAAGCGGTTCGGATCACAAGCTTGCGCACGGGACGTTCAGGACGTTCACGAATCCTACAAAGTTTAAGGACACCCTGGCGCCCGGGTTATGTCCAGGGCCGGTACGCACCGGCCGTCGGCCCGCCTACCGCCGCGCCGACAGCTCCGCCGCGACGGCCTCGGCGATCTGCGCGCTGTTCAGCGCCGCGCCCTTGCGGAGGTTGTCGCCGCAGACGAACAGCTCCAGCGCCCGCGGGTCGTCCAGCGAGCGCCGTACGCGCCCGACCCAGACCGGGTCCGTCCCCACCACGTCCGCCGGCGTGGGGAAGTCGCCCGCCTCCGGGTCGTCGAACAGCACCACTCCCGGCGCGGTCGCCAGGATCTCGTGCGCCCGCTCCACGCTGATCTCCTGCTCGAAACGCGCGTGCACCGTCTGGGAATGTCCGGTGATCACCGGTACGCGGACGCAGGTGGCCGTGACCCTCAGCTCCGGCAGGCCCAGGACCTTCCGGGTCTCCTCCCGGATCGCCAGCTCCTCCGACGACCAGCCGTCCTCCCCGGCCGAACCGGCCCAGGGCACGACATTGAGCGCCAGCGGGGCGGGGAAGGGGCCGGTGGCGTCCCCCACCGCGCGGCGCACATCGCCGGGGTGCGTGCCCAGCTCCGTACCGGCGACGAGGGAGAGCTGATCCCGCAGCGCGGTGACACCGTCAGGCCCCGCCGCGCTGACCGCCTGGTACGAGGAGACCACCAGTTCGCGCACGCCGAACTCGGCGTGCAGCGCGCCCACCGCGACGATCATCGACAGGGTGCCGCAGCCCGGCCCGGCGACGATGCCGCGCGGCCGGGACCGTACGGCATGGGGGTTCAGCTCCGGTACGACCAGCGGTACGTCGGGGTCCATCCGGAACGCGGACGAGTTGTCCACGACGACCGCGCCCTTCGCGGCCGCGATCGGTGCCCAATGGGCGGACACGGTGTCCGGTACGAGGAACAGCGCGACGTCCACGCCGTCGAGCGCTTCCTCGGAGAGTTCGACGACCTCGATCGCCTCGCCCCGCACGGAGAGCTCGCGAGTGTCCGGGAGGCCGCGACCGTCCGGGTGCGCGGGACCGCGACCGTCCGGGTGCGCGGGACCGCGACCGTCCGGGTGCGCGGGACCGCGGCCGTCGGAACGCGCGGGGGCCCGGCCGCCGGAGCGCGCGTGACCGCCGCGGCCGGCGGCCGTACGGGGATCGGCGCGTACGCCCGTACGCGGCGAGGCGATCAGCCGGATGTCGCCCCAGACGTCGGCGTGCTGCGACAGGATCTGGAGCGTGACGGCACCGACGGCCCCGGTCGCTCCCACGACCGCGAGCGTCGGCCCGCCGTTCATCGCACGGGACCTCCGGCCGGGCGGCGGTTCATCGTCCGGTGCCTCCGTAGACCACGGCCTCGTCGGAGTCGCTGTCGAGCCCGAAGGCGCTGTGCACGGCGCGCACCGCTTCCTTGACCTCGTCCGCACGCGTGACGACCGAGATGCGGATCTCTGATGTCGAGATGAGCTCGATGTTCACCCCCGCGTCCGACAGCGCCTCGAAGAAGCCGGCCGTGACGCCCGGGTTGGTCTTCATGCCGGCGCCGACGAGCGAGATCTTGGCGATCTGGTCGTCGTAGCGGAGCGACTCGAAGCCGATCGTGGACTTCGTCTTCTCCAGCGCGTCGATGGCCTTGCGGCCCTCGGCCTTCGGCAGCGTGAACGAGATGTCGGTCAGGCCCGTCGACGCGGCGGAGACGTTCTGCACCACCATGTCGATGTTGATTTCGTTGTTCGCGATGGCGCGGAAGATCGTCGCCGCCTCGCCGGGCTTGTCGGGGACGCCGACGACCGTGATCTTCGCCTCGGAGGTGTCATGGGCGACACCGGAGATGATGGCCTGCTCCACCTTGCGGTCCCCTTGCTCGTTGCTGACCCATGTGCCCTGAAGGCCCGAGAAGGAGGAGCGTACATGGATCGGGATGTTGTAACGGCGTGCGTACTCCACGCACCGGTGCAGCAGCACCTTGGAGCCGGAGCTGGCGAGCTCCAGCATGTCCTCGAAGGAGATCCGGTCGATCTTCCGGGCCTTCGGCACGACCCTCGGGTCGGCGGTGAAGACACCGTCCACATCGGTGTAGATCTCGCAGACCTCGGCGTCCAGCGCGGCCGCGAGCGCGACGGCGGTGGTGTCCGAGCCGCCACGCCCCAGGGTGGTGATGTCCTTCTTGTCCTGGGACACCCCCTGGAAGCCCGCGACGATGGCGATGTTGCCCTCGTCCAGCGCCGTACGGATCCGGCCCGGCGTGACATCGATGATGCGCGCCTTGTTGTGGACCGAGTCGGTGATGACGCCCGCCTGGCTACCGGTGAACGACTGGGCCTCGTGACCCAGGTTTTTGATCGCCATCGCCAGCAGAGCCATGGAGATACGCTCTCCGGCGGTCAGCAGCATGTCGAACTCACGCCCGGCAGGGATCGGCGATACCTGCCCGGCGAGATCGATCAACTCGTCCGTCGTGTCACCCATCGCCGACACCACGACGACCACTTGGTGGCCGTTCTTCTTGGCATCGACGATCCGCTTGGCGACCCGCTTGATGCCCTCGGCATCGGCGACGGAGGAGCCTCCGTACTTCTGCACGACAAGGCCCACGTGCGCTCCTCGCTCAGTCCATTGCTGTCGGCTCAGTTTAACGAGCAACCGCGGAACGACCCGGACATATCGCATCGTGAGATGACCCGCTCACGTGCCGAACGCCGACGTCGGCTCACAGCCGCTCGCTGACCATGCATGCCCCGGATGCCGTAGGGCACGCGGGAACGTGTGACGGGTCACACGCGCCGGAGGCGCCGGTCCGCGGGCGTCCGGCCCTTAAGTCCGCGTAGTCCTTGAGCTTCTCGCCGGGCGAACCGGCTCCGAGGGCTCCCGGCCGGAGGAGTGCGCTCTGGGTCGGCCGGGGGACCGGGCGGGCCTTGAAGCCGGCCGCCGCGCGGAGCTCCGCGGCCCGGCGGGCCGCGCGCGGAGCTCCGCGGCCCGCCGGGCCACGCCGACGTCGACCGGCACGGCGCGGAAGGTGTCCGGGATCCCGTCCAGGACAACCCCGGCCTCCTCCGCCACGTCGTAGGCGGCCATCTCCTTCCGGCATTCGACACAGACCCCTCTGATCAGCGTCACCACCGTCTCGGGCTGTTCGCAGGTGACGCACTCCATGAGCGCGTAATTGATGTGCGCGGGCGCACTCGCGCTCGCCGGCTCGGGCGGCATCTTCGTCTCCAGTCGGTTGCGGGCGATCGCCACGGGGCTGTGCATCGGATGCGGCAGCCCGGCGGTCAGGGAGCGAGTGAGGTGGTCCGGCGTCGCCCCGCGCGCCAGCCACTGGGCCGCGAGCGACTCGAGCGCGGCGCAGTCGGCCGCGGACAGGGCCATACGGGGTTCGGCGCGGCCGAGCCGCGCGAGGGTGCGGTAGGCGACGGACGGGGTGGCGGGAAGGACCGGGGTCTCGGGCCCCGCCTCGGGCGTGCGTTCCGGTGACGTCGGCCTCGGGTCCGGGACGGGTACGGGCGCCGGGTCCGGTGTGCTTACGGGCCCCTGTGCGGCCTCCTGCCCGGCTCCGCGCTCCAGTTCCGTGAGGTCGACGCCGCGCAGGCTCGCGACGTACGCCTTCCACCAGTCGTCCTCCCGCGCCGTCCGGGAGAAGTACGTCCGCGTCACCCAGCGACAACTGTTGTCCTCGACCACCAGGTGTTCCCGTACGCGCCGCAAGTGCCCGGCGTCGGAAAGGAACTTGAGCGCCTTGGAGCAGGCGGCCCGGCCGTAGTCGGCCACGTGCTTGGCCAGCGCCTTGTACCCGATCAGGGCGCCGTCGGGCAGCCGATCGATGTACGAGGCGACGACGGCTTCCCTCGTGCGCAGATGTGCGAAGTCGGCCGTGCCACGTGGGAGTTGTCCGGGCGCGGAGCGCTTGCCGTAACCCGTTTTGGCCAACGGGTGCACGGGAGCGGGCAGGGCGGCACCAGGCTCGCGGTAAGCCACGATCGAACCTTTTCTTCGATTCGCCGGTGAGGCCCCGGATTTGGTGGTGGTACACCAGCCGGGGCCGCTTAATGCTGCGAACGCCAAGCTTGTTTTTTATGGTCTGACCTGGCCACGTTCGGCGATGGTCTCGGGTCGCTTGACGGTTTTGCCCACGTCGTAGCGGTTGGCGGGGTGCCGGTTCTTCGAGCCGGGCGGGCGTCCGGGGCCAGGTCGGTTGGGTTTGGGCGCACGAGCCGGGCAGGGCAGGTTCGGGCGGAGGTTCCTGAACCCCCGGCGGACCCGGGCGGGGGTGAGTCGGCCGGGCTCGGCTGGCTTCTCCCAGGGGTGGCGGAGGTCCGCGGCCAGCGGCCGGGCGAGGCGGATTTGGGTGTGGGCGGCGATGACCAGCCAGGTCCACCGGTCCGCCGCCTGGGGCGTGCGGAGCCAGTGGCTGACGTCGACCGCAAGGACCAGACGCCCGTCGGCGGCCTGCGGCACGGGCAGGCCGGCCACTACCTGGCGCAAGCGGGGCACGTCCACGATCCCGCGGTTCAGCGCGTCGTACATCGCGCCGTGGCCGCGTCGGTGCTCGGCCACGAGCGTGAGGTCCACCGGCGAGGTCACCGGACCGTCCGCGCAGAGCAACGCGTCCACGAGCTCGAACAGTTCGTCCCCGCGCGCGGTCAGGCAGTCGAATAAGTCGTCCCGGAAGCGTGACGCTTGCGCGAACGCTTCCCCGGGATCGGTGTCAGGCAGCAGACTCACCTTCACGGTCTTCGTCTTGATCGGTGCACCTTGGTCGGAGCACATGATCAGACGAAGGCCGCCCCAGCGTCCGACGAACGCCTAGGTGAGCAGGCAAGTTCGAGGCTCATTTCGACCTCAGGCCATGAAGGACAAGCTGAGGGCGGAGTTCACGGATGAGCAGGACCGGCGCAAGAGTGTGGGCAGTTCGCCCGGTATGCAGTCGGGCAGCCATTCGTCCAGAGTGCAGCGCCAGGTTGCCACGAAGAACTCGATGAGGAGCCGCAGCTCGAGACGGCTCTGTACGTCGAGTCTGCGAGCGATCTCGGCTTGGACTTCGGCGCAGTGCCGCAGCGTGTACCCGTCGAGTGCGGGCGAGTCGGCGATCAGCCGCAGTGTGAGTGGGAAGCGCCGGTACCAGTCCTCATCCATGCGCTCGAGAGTGGTCAGCATGGCGTCGAGGAAGACGTCGGCCAGCGGCCCTGACTTCTTGATGCCGTCCAAGACTTCCAGGTAGACGTCCCAGAGCTGCTTGACGGCGGTGAGTGCCACGTCCTCCTTGGAGCGGAAGTTGCGGAAGAAGGTCCGCCGGGACACCTCCACCTGCTCCAGCAACGCGTCCAGCGGAGTGCTGTCGAATCCGCGTTCGCCGAAGAGCGTGACGGCGGTGTCGACCAATGCCTGGCGAGTGCGGAGCTTCTTCCGCTCGCGCAGGGTGGCGGGCTGTTCGGAGGTGGTCATCGTGAGCACTTTACCAAGCACGCCGAGATCGCGCATATGCTCTACTGAAGCAAACGCCACACTGTGGCACTTTATGGAGGGATGTTCCTGTGCGCGCACTCGTCGTCGACCACACCTCACCCGGACACCTGTCACTGACGGATGTCCCCGCACCGCGGCCCGCCGCCCACGAGGCGCTCGTGCGGGTCGAGTCGGTATCGCTGAACTTCGGTGAGGTCCATGAAGCGACCAGCCCGCAGATGCCGGGCGGCACCGTGCTCGGCTGGGACGCGGCCGGCGTGGTCGTCCAGGCGGCCGCCGACGGCTCCGGCCCGGCCGAGGGAGAGAGGGTCGTCACCCTCGGCGAGGCCGGCTGGGCCGAGCTCCGCGCCGTACCCGCCGCCCGGCTCGGCATCGCACCGAAGGACGCCGACCCCGGCGCACTGAGTACCGTCCCCGTCGCGGGACTGAGCGCCCTGCATGTGCTGCGCCGGATGGGATCGCTGCTCGGTCGCCGCGTGATGGTCACCGGTGCTTCCGGCGGTGTCGGCCGCTACGCCGTCCAGTTGGCCGCCCGCTCGGGCGCGCACGTCGTTGCCATCAGCCGGAACCCCGCCCAGGCGGAGGGACTGCGAGCCTTGGGCGCCCACGAGGTCCACCCCGAGCCGGCCGCCGCGCGGCAGCCCGTGTCCGCCGTTCTGGACAACGTCGGCGGACAGTACCTCGTCGACGCCTTCGCCACCCTGTCGGCCGGCGGCATCCTCTACAGCGTGGGCCGCTCCTCCGAGGCCGACGTGGTGCTGTCACCGGATGCCCTGCTGGGCAACGGAGGACGGCACGACCGGTCGATCCGCACCTTCTTCCTCTTCGGCGACCCCACCACCGACTTCTCCGCCGATCTGACCTGGCTGGCCGGAGAGATCGCCGCAGGCCGCCTCGATCCGGGCATCAGCTGGCGCGGCCCCTGGACTCGCCACTCCGAGGCAGTGCAGGCTCTGCTGGGCCAGCGCCTCCACGGCAAAGCCGTCCTCGATCTCGAGTAACCGGCCGGATTCGACACCGTCACAACCTCCGTCGGCACCGCACAACGCCGACGGAGGTTAAAGGACAAGCCAAGCGGACATCACGTTGAGGCGCAAGTTGAGCACATTAAGTCATATGTGCAGGTCAACGGCCGCCAGTTGACGAACCTGGAGGGCCCGGGAGGGAGGGTGGTCACCCATCTCCCTCCCCACTCATGGGTAAGGGCTCGAAGCCCGGGGCCCGGGGCTTGAGCTTCGGGACGACCTGCGACGACGTGTCGCGCGACGGGCGTCGGCGCCCGAGCCGGGCTCAAGGCGCACGCCGGTCCCGCCTCCGCCCCGACGCGGCTTCCACGTGGCTTCCACACGGCTTCCACGCGGATTCCATGCGGATTCCATGCGGATTCGAAAATACTTCCGTACCACCGATGAGTTCTGCCGCGGCCCCCGGTCCACCCCTCCGAACAGCGCGGACCGATCGCGCCCCGGACGAAGGCGGAACCCCTCATGTCGACCAAGATCTTCGTGAACCTCCCGGTGAAGGACCTGGAGGTCTCCAAGAACTTCTTCACCAAGATCGGCTACTCGATCAACCCGCAGTTCAGCGACGAGCACGCCGCGTCCGTCGTCATCAGCGACACCATCTACGTGATGCTCCTGACCGAGCCGCGCTTCAAGGACTTCACGAAGAAGGACATCGCCGACGCCTCGCGCACGACCGAGGCGATCCTCTGCCTCAGCGCGGAGAGCAGGGAGAAGGTCGACGAGCTGGCCGACACCGCCCTTGCCTCCGGCGGCTCCGCGGCGGGCGACCCGCAGGACCACGGCTTCATGTACGGCCGCTCCTTCCAGGACCCGGACCACCACATCTGGGAGGTCGTGTGGATGGACCCGGCCGCGGTCGAGGGCCAGGGCTGAGCGGGCCTCCGAGCCGGCTCGGAGCCGGCCCCGAGCCGGAACCACACCGTGCCGTACGGGCCCGTGCCGTACGGGCCCGTACGGCACGGGCCCCGGGTGGCGCGCTCAACGCAACCACCGACGCAAAAGCCCGCACCCGGAGCGCCGGCGGTCGACCGTCCCGCAGCCCCCGGGCCGGACGGCGTCAGCGGCGCCCGCGCAGCCCCAGCGGCGCCGCGATCTCCGCCGCCATCACCTGGCCCGCCTCCTCCGCCAGGAGGTCTTCCGGGTCCTCCTGCAGCGCCTGGTCCGTGTCCAGGCCGTCCAGCGCCGGCAGCGGCTGGTCGAGGCGGACATGGGCCACCAGCGACTGGAGCGCGCGCAGGGCCGCCGAGGCGGTGGAACCCCAGTTGGAGAAGTACGAGAACTGCCACCACCACAGCGCCTCGGTCGTCCGGCCCGCCCGGTAGTGCGCCAGGCCGTGCCGCAGGTCCGTGACCACGTCGGCGATGTCGTCGGAGATACGGGAGGCCACCGGCGCCTTGCGCGGCTCGTACGGGTCGAAGACCTCGGAGTAGACGTCGATCGGCTCCAGTATCACGGCGAAGCGCTCGCGCAGGTCGTCCACGTCCGGCTCCGGGCCGAGATCGGGCTCGTACCGTTCCTCCGGGAGGATGTCCTCGTGCGCGCCGAGCCGGCCGCCCGCCAGCATGAGCTGGGAGAACTCCAGCAGCAGGAACGGCACCGTGCTGTCCGGCTCATCGCCCTTGGCCACCTCCGTGACGGCGACGATGAAGCTCTCGATCTGGTCGGCGATCTGGACCGCGAAGTCGTCCGGGTCCTGGTTCACGGCGTGCAGCGTTGCGTCAGACATCGAGAAGTCGTCTCCCCTCGAAGGCACGCCCGAGCGTGACCTCATCGGCGTATTCCAGGTCGCCCCCGACGGGCAGACCACTGGCCAGGCGTGTGACTTTCAGTCCCATCGGCTTGATCATGCGCGCGAGGTACGTGGCCGTGGCCTCGCCCTCCAGATTCGGGTCGGTCGCCAGGATCAGCTCCGTGACGGTGCCGTCGGCGAGCCGGGCCAGCAGTTCACGGATCCGCAGGTCGTCCGGGCCCACGCCCTCGATGGGGCTGATCGCGCCGCCGAGCACGTGGTACGTGCCGCGGAACTCGCGCGTGCGCTCGATGGCCACGACGTCCTTCGGCTCCTCCACGACGCAGATCACCGCCTGGTCGCGGCGCACGTCACGGCAGATGCCGCACCGCTCCTCCTGAGCCACGTTGCCGCACACGGCACAGAACCGGACCTTCTCCTTCACCTCCAGCAGCGCGTGCGCGAGGCGGCGGACATCGGTCGGCTCGGACTGGAGGACATGGAAGGCGATCCGCTGCGCGCTCTTGGGGCCGACGCCGGGCAGCCTGCCCAGTTCGTCGATGAGCTCCTGAACCACGCCTTCGTACAAGGGATCGCCTCTCGGGTACGGCTCGTACGCGTAGGCCGGAACATGCGGCCCGTACGTACGGTAGTTGGTGTCGGGGGGACTTAGAAGGGCAGGCCAGGCATGCCACCGAGGCCCTGCGCCAGCGGACCCAGCTTCTCCTGCTGGAGCGCCTGCGCGTTCGCGTTCGCCGCGTGGACGGCGGCCACGACGAGATCCGCGAGCGTCTCCGTGTCGTCCGGGTCCACGGCCTTGGGGTCGATGACGAGGCCGCGCAGCTCTCCCGAGCCGTTGACGGTCGCCTTGACGAGACCGCCGCCCGCCTGGCCGTCGACCTCGGTGGCCGCCAGCTCCTCCTGCGCCCGGGCGAGGTCCTGCTGCATCTTCTGGGCCTGCTGGAGCAGGTCTTGCATGTTGGGCTGGCCACCACCGGGGATCACGGTCACTCCTGGTCTTCTCGTCGTCTTCTCGTCCTGGCGCGTTTCACGTGCCTTCTCGAACCTTCTCGCGCCTTCTCGTACCTCTAAAGCGAGCCTACGTGTTCCCCGCGCACCCCGCCGCACCCCTCGGTGACCAACTCTTTCGGGTGAATGTGAGTGGACTTTTCCCGGGCCCATTACCTGATCACGACCCACGGAAGGGGGAAATCAACAGGATTTCGGACACAGCGCCCACCATTCGGCGGTAGGAAGTGTTCACGCAGCCGCCTCGGCCCCTGGGTCACGGGACTGGGTGCGCGGCAGCGCGTCAACCGACCGTCGCCGTACGTCAACGACGCGTCGCCGTACGTCACGTCCCGCGTGCGTCACGAGCGGCGGCGCGGTCGCCGTACCCGTAGAGGAGTGCCCCGGTGAGCCAGCCGGAGATGCAGCCCGGAGGCCCCGCCAACGAGGAGGGCACCGCGCCAGGTGCGCAGAGCGCACAGGGCTCGCAGAGTGCGCAAGGTACGCACAGTGCGCACGGTGCCTGGTACGGCGGCGGCGAGGAGAACGGTACGGGGGGCACGGGAGCCGCGGGAGGTACGAGCGGCCCCGGCGGTGGTCCGGGCCGTCCCGGACACGCCGGCGATCTGACGGGGGGCCCGTTCCCGCAAGGCGACTGGGGCGAGCCCGCCGAACGGCTCGACGAGCTGTACCGCTGGGTGGAGGCGGGCGCGCTCCACACGGTCGGCTGGTACCTGGCGGACCGGGTGCGCAAGCGGCGCTTCGCCCGCGTCCTGCGCGGCGCGACCGCCCTCACCGGCACGGCGGGCGCCATGCTGCCGCTGCTGGACCTGACCGGCGCGCTGCCGGGTGCGGCGGGCTGGGGATACGTCGCGCTGCTGCTGGGCGCCGCGTCGCTCGCGTGCGACCGCTACCTGGGACTGACCTCGGGGTGGATGCGCGCGCTGGCGACGGCGCAGGCGGTGCAGCGGCGGTTGCAGACGCTCCAGTTCGACTGGGCGTCGGAGTGCGTACGGGAGGTCCTGGGCCCGACGGAGGGCACGGCGAGCGAGGCGGCCGAGCGGTGCCTGACCGTGCTGCGCCGGTTCACGGAGGACATGACGGAGCTGGTACGGGCCGAGACGGCGGACTGGCTGATCGAGTTCCGGTCGGGACCGGCGCCGCTGGTGATGCAGTCGATGCCGATGGGCGGCGGCCGGGGCGAGGGCGCCGTACCGCCGGCGGGGCGTTTCCCGCTGCCGCCGGGAGCACGGCCGAACATGCCCCGGCAGCGCCCCCCGGAGGCACGGTGACGCCGCGCGGCGCGCGGGGGCGGAGGCGGGAACACGGAGACGGACGGGTCATGCGGTGCGGCGGCGCCCCCGTGGCTCCGGGTGTCGTCGGCGCGGTGACGCCGCGCGCCCGTTCCACCGTCAGCTGAAGATGATCATCGAGCCTTGGCCCAGGCTCCGGGTGGCCGCCGCGTGCAGCCCCAGCCACACGTGCCGTTCCCGGGCGAACGGGCTGTCGTCGTACGGGACCGAGGTCGCCGGCTCCTCCAGGGACGTGGGCCGTTCCGGCGGGGTCGGGGCGGACGGGGGGTTGGCCGGGTCGATGCCGATCGACGGGGCGACGAATTCCAGCTCCCGCAGCAACCCCTGGGTGGAGCCCAACGGGCCTCCCCCCGCGAGGAGTTCCTCGTTGGAGAGCGGCGCGGAGAAGTCGACGGGGACATAGGCGCCGGCGTGGTCGTAGTGCCAGACGAGGTGGGACTGCTGGGCCGTCGACTCGAACATCTCCAGCAACTGCTCGTAGTCACCGCCCAGTTCACCGACGGGTGTCACGGCGAGGCCGCAGAGCTGGAGCAGGTACGCGCGGCGCAGGAAGTGCAGGGCGTCGTAGTCGAAGCCGGCGACCGGGGCGACGTCGCCCGAGAGGCCCGGCATGTAGGCGAAGACGGGGACGGGCGGCAGCCCGGCGTCGCCGAGTGCCTTGTCGTAGGTTGCGATCTCTTCGGCGAAGGGGTTGTCGGGGCTGTGGCACAGCACATCGACGAGGGGGACCAACCACAGGTCACAGGCCAAGGGAGGCTCGCTCTCCAACGGGTGCGTACGCGTGTGCTCGATCGAGTGGCGATCGTCGGGACAGCGTAATGCGGCGGGCAGCTTCCGCGTAGGGGCCGGGCGGGCACCGTCCGCCGATCGGCCCGGCCGGGAGGCCGGTCGTCCGGCCCGGTCGTCCCGCCGTCGTCATCTCGCCGTCGCCGTCGCCGTCCCGTCACCGTCCCGCCGTCCCGCCGTCCCGCCGTCCTGACGAACGCGTCGTCGGGCCGGCGCGTTCGTCAGGCCGTTCCCGTCGTTCCCGTGCTCGTCGTCCACCCCGGCGGGAGGTCCCAGACCCACACCCCGCCGATCCGCTTCCCGGGGCGCTCGAAGAGCTTCTCCAGCACGTCGTACAGCGCGGCGTCGTTGGGCTGCGGCGCCAGGACCACCGCGCCCGCCTTCCAGTGGGCCAGGTCGAAGCGTGCCTGCGCGCGCCAGCGGGCCTCGATCTCCGGGACCTCGCCGCCGAAGCGGATGTCGCGCCAGAGGTTGGAGGTGTAGCGGGCCGGGGCGCCGTAGATGCCCGTACGGTCCTCGCCCGCGGGGCCGTTGAAGTAGCCGCGCGGCAGCGAGAACCCCATGCCGGTCGCGGACTGCCAGTACAGCGCGCCCGCGCTGCCCGGTTCCGGGAGCGGTACGGGGACGAGGGTCTCGCCCTTCGACACGTACGACCGGTACATGCCCTCCGCGATGAACGGCGGGATCTCCTCCCGCTCCCGTACCGGCATGGCCGTCGGCACGATCGGGATCAGCGCCGCCGCCACCGCCAGCAGACCCACCAGCCGGTTCCGCGCCCGGCCCGCCGCGGGGCCCGCCCCGAGGCCCGCCGTGGCACCCGCGCCCGCGGATCCCGTGGCCGCGGATCCCGTGGGCGCGGACCCCGCGACGGGCGCCTTCTCAGGACCGGACTCGTCCGCCCCCGCCCCCGCCCGCAGTCGCTCCACCGCCAGCGCCAGCAGCGCCCCCAGCACAGGAGCGCAGATCATCGCCACCCGCGACTCGATCACCGACTCGAAGAGCGGCTGATGGACGAGGAGGCGCCACGGGCCCGGCAGTACGACATCGGTGAACGGCACGGGGATCCGGGGCCCCAGCGACAGCAGCGCCGCCACGGCCGCCGTCCAGGCCAGTGCCCGCACCACCGCCAGCCGCCACAGCCAGACCACGATCCCGCCGGCGAGGGCGATCAGCGGCCAGCCGTAGAAGGCGTTCTGCTCGGTGCGGTTCATCGCCAGCGCGTCGGCCGTCTCCTCGTTCCCGAACAGCGCCCGCCCCGAGTACTCCAGGAACGCCAGCGGACTGTTGCCGGCGTTGTCCCCGTGCAGCACGCTGTGGTAGCTCTGCGGACCGAAGAACTGCCAGTACAGCGGGAACGCCAGCAGCGGCAGACAGACCAGCAGCGCGATCCCCGTCCCGCGCAGCAGGGGGCGCAGGGCCACCCTCGCGACGTCGGGCCGTGCCACCGCGTAGGCCGGCGCGAACAGCACCATCCCCATCGCGGCGATCAGCAACGGCTCCTCGCCCAGGAAGATCTGGTACGTCGCGAAGAGGCCGAGCAGGACCCCGTCCCGTACGACCCGGGCGTCCCTCTCGCAGAGCCGCAGCGCCCTGTCGATGATCACCGGGATCATGAACAGGACACAGAAGTTCGGGTGCGCGGTGGCGTGCGAGATCATCGGCGGCGCGAACGCCGCGAGCCCCGCGCCGAGCGCCGCCGGCCACCGCCCCGCCGCGGGGCGGTCCGGGAAGAGCCTGCGCGCGAAGAGCCAGTACCAGGACACCGCCGTCGCCGCGAGCCCCAGGGTGAGGACCAGCGCCCACGTGACGTGCGGCCCGAACGCCAGCGTGACGGGTGTGAGCGGAACGGAGAGCCCGAACATGGCGGTGTTCGCCATCAGGTTCACGCCGTCGGGATAGTTCTGGAACGTCGTGAAGAGCGGATTCCGCAGGTGGGCGACGTTGTCGGCGGTGACGCGGAAGAACCACTCCCACTGGTCCTGGTCCGCCCCCGCGTCGCGCAGATAGGCGTGGTCGAGGTCCGTCCACAGCCCGTTGTAGAGGTAGAGGGAGAAGAGGAGGAAGAGTCCGGCGACGGCCAGGTCGGTACGCAGGTGGGGGCGGTTCCGGCGGAGGTCTCCGCGCCCCCGCCCGGCCCCGGTGCCTTCCCCGGCCCCTGTTACGGGGGTACCGCCCACGGGGGTACGGCCCGCCCGCAGCCGTACCAGTTCCACCAGCACCCGTACGTAGTCCAGCGGCCGTACCTTCGACCCCGGCTGGTGCGACCAGCGCACCGGAACCTCGGTCACCGGCCAGCCGGACCGCCGGAAGTACCGGAGTATCTCGACGTCGATGCCCCAGCCGTCCAGCCGCGACTCCGCGAACGCGGCTCGCGCCTGCGCGCCGTCGAACAGTTTGAAGCCGCACTGGGTGTCGCTCACCCCGGCGACCGCGACGCGCTGTATGAGCCGGTTGCCCAGTCGGCCGAGCCATTCGCGCAGCGCCAGCTGCCGTACCTCGATCCGGGCGTCGGGATGGGCCCGGGAGCCGATCACCGCGCCGCCCCCGTCGGCGGTGAGCCGCTTGTCGAGCGGGTCCAGCTCGTCGATCGGCGTCGCGAGGTCCGCGTCCGTGACGAGCACGCGCCGGCCGCGCGAGGCCAGTACACCC
Organism: Streptomyces sp. NRRL F-5135; assembly: GCF_000719775.1. Classification (GTDB taxonomy): domain Bacteria; phylum Actinomycetota; class Actinomycetes; order Streptomycetales; family Streptomycetaceae; genus Streptomyces; species Streptomyces hebeiensis. The sequence goes on from NZ_JOHR01000013.1 coordinate 141,243, forward strand.
TGGCGCAGGGCGTGCCCCTTGCCGTGGTTGGCGTCGCTCGCGACCACGCGGATCCGGGGCTCCTCGGCGGCGGCCTCGGCGGCGACCCCCGCCGTACCGTCCGTCGAGCCGTCGTCCACGACGATCAGCTCCCAGTCGCCCCAGCGGGCGGGGTCCGCGCACAGATAGGCACGGACGGCGTCGAGGGTGGGGCGGAGGCGGTGCTCCTCGTTGTACGCGGGGACCACGACGGTGAGGTCGAGCGGTACGAGCGGTTCCAGCGGTTCCAGCGGTTCCAGCGGTTCGACCGGAGCGACTGGTTCCAGCGGTTCGACCGGAGCGACTGGTTCCAGCGGTTCGCGAGGTCCGGCCTGCGCCTCTCCGGCCGGTACGGCGGCCCCGACGGATTCCTCCGCGTCCGCGCTCATACGTTCCACACTCCCGCCGTCCTCGCTCACCCCGCTCGGTTCTCTCGATCCGTCCGGCCCGCTCACCGCCGTGAACTCCCCGGCGTCTCCAGCCTCTCCGCCCACGCGCGCGAGTGGTCGTCGTACTCCCGGATCACCGTCCGCACCAGCGACACGTCCCCCAGCGTGAACGCGTCGACGAGCCGCTCATGACCGTGCCACAGCCACTTCCCGTCCGCCGTCTCCTCGCGCAGGTACGGCACGGAGAACACCCACGCCTGGACGCGCAGCCGGTGCAGGAACTCCGCGACGTAGCGGTTGGCCACCAAGGCGCCCAACTCGCGCCAGAACCGCAGGTCGTAGCCGATGAGGATGTTCAGGTCACCGCTCCTGGCCGCGCGCGTCGCCTCCTCGGCCCGGCGTCGTACGGACACCAGCGCGGTGCTCTGCGCCCTGGCGGCGAGGTGTTCGCCCTCCAGTTCGCGGAAGACCGCGTCCACGACCAGGGCGCGCGCCTCGACCATGCCCCGGAAGTCCGCCAGCGAGAACTGGTGGACGCGGAAGCCGCGGTGCTGGTCGGAGTCGAGCAGGTCCTGCGCGGAGAGGTCGACCAGGGCTTCCCTGACGGGCGTCGCGGAGACCCCGTACTGCTCGGCGATCTGTTTGACGGTGAACTCCTGCCCCGGCAATAAACGCCCCGCGAGCACTTCGTCACGCAGCGCGTCCGCGATCTGCTGCCGCAAGGTACTGCGGGTCACAGCTCCGCTGGCGGGCATGGTTTTCCGTCCCCTCGTCCGGCTTGGGACACCTTAAGCCAGGGGGGTGCCGGGGGCGCGGAAAGTTGATGGTGAGGCGGCTGAGACTGATGGGATCACGCCAGATCGTGCCGGCATCAGCCGCCCCACAGCCAGGGCCACGCAGCCGTCCCGCGCCACGGACTCGGCCTACGCCGCCTACTCGCCCCGCGCCACGGGCTCGGCCCTACGCCACGTACTCGTCCGCGACCGACAGCGCGGCGTCGAGCGCCGCCAGCCCCTCCTTCGCCTCCGCCTCGGAGATGTTGCACGGCGGGACCACATGGGTGCGGTTCATGTTCACGAAGGGCCACAGGCCGTTCTTCTTGCAGGCCGCGGCGAAGGCGGCCATGGGCCCGTTGGCCTCGCCCGTCGCGTTGTACGGCACAAGAGGTTCGCGCGTCGCCGGATCCCGTACGAGTTCGAGCGCCCAGAAGGCCCCCGTACCGCGTACCTCGCCCACCGACGCGTGCCGCGCGGCCAGTTCGCGCAGGCCGGGGCCGAGAACCGTCTCGCCGAGGCGCGCCGCGTGTTCGACGATCCCCTCCCGCTCCATCACCTCGATCGTCGCGACGGCGGCGGCGCAGGCCAGCGGATGGCCGGAGTAGGTGAGTCCACCGGGGTACGGGCGGGTGGCGAAGGTGTCGGCGACGGCGGCGGAGATCGCGACACCGCCGAGCGGGACGTACCCCGAGTTCACGCCCTTGGCGAAGGTCAGCAGGTCGGGAACGACACCGAAGTGCTCGGCCGCGAACCACTTCCCCGTCCGCCCGAAACCCGCCATGACCTCGTCCAGCACGAAGACGATCCCGTACCGGTCGCAGATCTCCCGTACGCCCGTGAGGTAGCCGGGCGGCGGCATCATGATCCCGGCCGTGCCCGGGATCGTCTCCAGGACGATCGCGGCGATGGTCGCGGGCCCCTCCAGGATGATCGTCGATTCCAGGTGTTCCAGGGCGCGGGCGCACTCCTCAGCCTCGGTCGTGGCGTAGAAGGCGGACCGGTAGAGGAACGGCGCGTGGAAGTGGACGACACCCGCGGCGCCCGAGTCGGAGGCCCAGCGGCGCGGGTCGCCGGTCAGGTTGATCGCGGTGGAGGTGGCCCCGTGGTACGAGCGGTACGCGGAGAGCACTTTGGGGCGGCCGGTGTGCAGGCGGGCCATGCGGACCGCGTGCTCGATGGCCTCGGTACCGCCGTTGGTGAAGAAGATCTTGTCCAGGTCGCCCGGGGTGCGCTCGGCGATCAGCCGTGCCGCCTCGGAACGCGCCTCGACGGCGAAGGCGGGCGCGAAGGTGGTGAGCCGGCCGGCCTGCTCCTGGACGGCGGCCACGACGGCGGGGTGCTGGTAGCCGACGTTGGTGAAGACGAGGCCGCTGGTGAAGTCGAGGTAGCGGTTGCCATCGTAGTCCCAGAAGTACGAACCCTCGGCGCCGGCGACGGCGAGCGGGTCGATCAGCTCCTGCGCGGACCAGGAGTGGAACACGTGGGCCCGGTCGGCGGCCTTCACGGCGGCGCCGGCCTCCGGGTCGGGGGCCGGGCCGGGGGCCGGTGCGGAGGTCTCGGTGGTGGTCATGCCGACAGCGTAAGAAGCGAAGGGGGCGGGCGGTACGGGAGTGTTGCATGGATTGGGCCACTTCCGCCCTGCCGGCGAGCTCTCCGCGCTCGCACGGCCTTGGCTAGGCTCCCCTGTCCATGGACGTAAACGGGGAACATCCGATGATCGCCGTGCCGCCGGGGCAGGTGACGCTGTCGGACCGGCGCACGCGGCGCAGCTGGCCGGTCGAGCTCGCGCCGTACCGGCTCGGGGCGTTCCCGGTCACCCAGGCGCGGTACGAGCGGGTCACCGGGCGGCGGCCGAGCGCCGCGCGGGGCGACGGGCTCCCGGTCGAGAGCGTTTCCTGGCTGGACGCGGTCCGGTTCTGCGATGCCCTGTCCGTGAGCGAAGGGCTGACGCCCGCCTATCGCGTCCGTACGGACCCCGCCGAGCCGGACGGGACGGCGGCGGCCGGCATCGAGTGGGACGCGTCCGCCGACGGCTACCGGCTCCCGACCGAGGCCGAGTGGGAGCACGCCTGCCGCGCCGGTACGGAAGGCGCGCGCTACGGTCGGCTCGACGAGATCGCGTGGCATCGCGGCAACTCGGACGAACGGCTGCGGGACGTCGGCGGCAAGCGCCCCAACGCGTGGGGCCTGCACGACATGCTGGGCAACGTCTGGGAGTGGTGCTGGGACGTCTACGACGCCGAGGTCTACGGCAGTTACCGGGTGCTGCGCGGCGGTGGGTGGTTCGACGAACCCTGGAGCTGCCGGGCCTCGGTACGGCGCCGGAGCCACCCGACGCTCCGGATCGACGACGTGGGATTCCGCGTCGCGCGCTCCACGGTGCCCACGGCGCGCTGACACGCGCCCGCCGAACCGGCGGCGGCATACCGGAGACGTCGTACCGGGGCGCCGGAACCGGAGGCGTCTTATGGACACGTCACAATGGGCGGACTTACGGGGCAGGGGCAATTCGGGAGGGCCGCGCGGCCATGGAGAAGCTGGCAGCAGAAGACCCACGACGCATCGGCGCCTACCGGCTGCTCGCCCGCCTGGGCGCCGGCGGGATGGGCCGCGTGTATCTGGGGCGTTCGGAACGGGGTCGTACGGTCGCGGTCAAGCTCGTACGGGAGGAACTGGCCCGGGAGGAACAGTTCCGCGACCGCTTCCGGCGGGAGGTGGCCGCGGCGCGGCGGGTGGGCGGCGCGTGGACGGCGCCGGTGCTCGACGCGGACACCGAAGCGCCGGTGCCCTGGCTGGCCACGGGCTATGTGGCGGGGCCCTCGCTCCAGTCGGTGGTCTCGGCCGGCGGTGGCCGCGACGGCGGCGGTGACGTCAGCACGGGCGGCAGCGGCGGCAGCGGCAGCGGCAGCGGCGGGAAGAACGGCCTGGACCGCCCCGGTGGGCCTGGTGGCCCCGGCGGCCCCGGTGGCCCCGGTGGCCCCGGTGGCCCCGGCCGTCCGGGCCTCCGGGACGGCCACGGCCCGCTGCCCGAACGTTCCGTCCGCATCCTCGCCTCCGGACTCGCGCACGCCCTCCAGGACATCCACGCCGCCGGCCTCATCCACCGCGACCTCAAGCCGTCCAACATCCTGATCACGATCGACGGCCCGCGCGTCATCGACTTCGGCATCGCCCGCGCCCTGGAGACGGTCACGGACGGCGACCTGACCCGCACCGGCTCGGTGGTCGGCTCGCCCGGCTTCATGGCGCCCGAGCAGATACGCGGGGACCGGGTGACGGCGGCCTGCGACGTGTTCTGCCTCGGGTCGGTCCTGATGTACGCGGCGACGGGCCGGCTGCCGTTCGGCACGCAGGACACGCCCGCGCACGCGCTGATGTTCCGGATCGCGCAGGAGGAACCGGACCTGTCCGGACTGCCCGAAGACCTGGCGGTCTTGGTGCGCGCCTGCCTGAAGAAGGACCCGACGGTCCGGCCGACCACCCGCGACATCCTGGCCAGGGTGGGCGAACCCATCGACTCGGGGGCCGGACGCGGCGGCGACCCCTGGCTGCCGGGCCCGCTCCTGGCCGAACTGGGTCAGCACGCGGTCCAACTGCTGGAGTACGAGGGCGACGCGACGGCTCAGATGCGCAAGGTAGAACTGGAGCCGGACGCCGAGACCACGCCCCCCGCAGCGGATTCAGCTCCGGCAGCGACTCCGACCTCGACTCCCGCCGGGGCTCCAACTGAGGCTCCCACGGCGGTTCCGACGCCCGAGAAGCCGGTCGAGCGGACCACCCGGCTGAGGCCGGTGCCGGGTCCGACGGGTCCGACGGGTCCGACGGGTCCAGTTGCGCGTCCAAGCGCACCAGCGACACAAAAGACGCCGATGACGACCGGCACAGGCGCGGATACCGGTACCGGCACCCCGCCGCACCCGACGCCCCAGCCGCACCTGACGCCACCCGGCTCGTACGGCTACCCACAGGCACCGGCACCGGCTGCGGCACAGACACCGGCTGCGGCACAGGCACCGCACGGCTACGCCACGCCCCCGTACGGCGCCGCTCCGCCGCCCTCGTACGGCGCGATACCGCAGCCCACACAGCCCCAGTTCCTCCACCAGCCCCCGTCCCCTGAGCGCTCCTCCCGGGGCACTGCGGTCCTGATCACCACCACCGTGATCGTCGCGATCCTCTCCGGCCTCTCCGTGTACGCGTTCCTGGGCGGCCACGACAGCAAGAACGCCAAGAACGACGAGGCGATCAGCCCGGCCGCCTCGGAGTCCTCGGCGGGCGGAACCGAACCGGACCCGTCGTCCACCGGCTCGGGCGCACCCATCCCCTCCCCCAGCGCCTCGGCGGAGGCCGGTGACGTGCCGGCCGAGTACGTGGGGACCTGGACCGGCGGCGTGAACACGGCTGCGGGCCACAGCCCCCGCCGGCTCGTCATCAAGCAGGGGAATGTGGGCGAAACGGTCCTCTCCCTGACCGCCGACGGCCCGGGGGAAGGGAGCGGCAGCTACCACTGCGTCTTCGAGGCCGCGTTGGCCTCGGCCCCCGCCCCGGGATCCCCGCTCAGCATCGGACCGTCCACGGTCGCCGTCGGCGAACCGATGACCTCCTGCACGCCGGGCACCGCCACCGAACTGACGCTCCTGCCCGACGGCACCCTGCGGCGTACGACGGCGAACGGCGAGTCCCTGATCTACACGAAGGGGAACTGACGGCCCGTCGGCTCCTGTCTCCTCTCTCGCTCTTCTCCCTCACTCTTCGAGGACGGACAGCCGGAACCCGATCCGGGCCAGGTCCTGGTGTCGGACGACCGCGTCGCTGAACAGTACGGTCGCGGCGTTGAGCAGCAGCAGCGGATGCACGAACCGGCCGTACTCCGTGGGCGGGAAGTGCCACGCCAGCGGCCAGGTGTGCTCGGCGAGGGCGGGCACGGGTACGTAACTCACCCGGCCCGAACAGGCGTTGAAGGGAACGACCGCGCGTGGCCACGACCGGCGCACGGTACTGCCGGCGGGAAGTAAGAAGTACATTCCCCGGCGGCCATTCAATTCTCTGACAATAGGCCCGGGATCCCCGCCGGTAATCGCCTCCATCATGTCGGCGAGCCGCCGCCCGTCGTCCCCGTCGACCCGTACCGCGTCGAATTGCACCCCCGCCTTCCGTAGTTGGAATCCATAACGCGGAATCCAATCGATGTCATCCAAGTGGCGACTTGTCGCATCCATGGGGACATTTTGAAGGCTCGCGACTAACGTATTCCATGACGGCGCGGGTACGTCGGACACCGGTCGACCTGGGCCAACTACCCGAGCGGAAGGTCAAGTTCCGTACGTAGTGGTTGTGACCGGTTGAGTCCGGTCGAGACGAATGGTGATCACAAATGGCGCGAGCGGAAAACAAGGAAACGGCGGGCCCGACGACACGGCTGGTGGCGGATATCGCCCGCCTGATGCGTATCCGGAAGGGCTGGACGCAGGAACAACTGGGCAAGCAACTGGGATTCTCGGGTGCGGCGGTGAGCGCGATGGAAACGTGCGCGCAGCCGGCGAGCGACGACATGCTGGTGGCGCTGGAGCGGGTGCTCGGGGAGGGGATGGGAATCTTCGAGCAGGCGAGGCGGTACGTACGGCTGGACAAGTACCCTAAGCAGTTCAAGGACTACGTGCTGCTGGAGCAGATCGCGCTCAGCCTGCACCTGTTCTCGACGTTGGTCGTGCACGGCCTGTTCCAGACGGAGGAGTACGCAAAGGCATTGATCACCGGCGGGTACCCGCCGCCCTCCGCCGAGCGGGTGGACGAGCTGGTCGAAGCCAGGATGGCCAGGAAGGCACTCTTCGACCGGGAGCCGATGGCCCTGATCGAGCTCATCCTGGAAGAGGGGATGCTGCGTCGGCCGATCGGCAACTGGCAGATCATGCGTGAGCAGTTGCGATACCTGGCCGACTGCGCACGCAGGCGCAATGTCACCATTCAGGTGCTCCCGCAGCACTGCGGGCTGAGCGGAGAGCATGCCGGTGCATACGGCGACATGACTCTGCTGGAGACCCCGGATCACAACCACCTCGTCTACCTGGAGCCGCAGGACGAGAGCCTGCTGATCAAGGACCCTGCAAAGGTGAGCACATACGCCCAGCGTTATGCGAAAATCCGAGCACAGGCCCTGGGGCCTCGGGAATCGCTGGGCCTCATCGAGCAGTTGGCAGGAGAGCAGCAATGAGCGACACCCTGCGGTGGTTCAAGTCCAGCTACAGCAGTTCCAGCGGCGGCCAATGCATTGAGGTCGCCTTCGACTGGCACAAGTCCAGCTACAGCAGCCCCAGCGGCGGCGAGTGCGTCGAGGTCGCCGCCTGCCCCCACGCCGTCCACATCCGCGACTCGAAGAACAGCGAGGGCCCCACCTTCGCCGTCACCCCGACGGCCTGGTCCGCGTTCCTCACCTGGACGGACTGACGCCCGCCGCGGGGCCGGGCCGGGAGCGCGTATCGCCCTCGGCCCCGCTCGGGGCAGCGTTCGTCCCACCCCAGGCAACCCCCGGAGAGGAACGGACGCACGCATGTTCACCGCCTACGTGGTCGTCACCGTCACCACCATCCTGGCCAACGCGGCCATCGCCGTCGCGGACGTGCTGCGCGCGGAGTTCGTCCTCGCCAACTCGGCCGAGGTCCACGTTCCCGTCACCTGGCTGCCGTGGCTCGCCGCGCTCAAGGCCGCTGGGGCCGTCGGGCTGTTGATCGGCCTGCTCGGCATTCGCCCACTCGGCATCGCCGCCGCGGCCGGGCTCGTACTGTTCTTCATCGGCGCCGTGGCCACGCACGTGCGGGCCCGCGTCTTCCACAACATCGCCTTCCCAGGCGCTTACCTGGGGCTCGCCGTCGCGTCGCTGACTCTCGCCGTCCTTGCCGGAGGGTGACGTCATCGACGGGCGGACCGGCTGTCGTACCCCGAACCTAGAATCACGCCATGGGAAGGACCGACAGGACCGACAGGACCGACCGCGCGGGACTGGTGATCGCGGCGCCGCAGACGACCGTCTACGACGCCCTCCTCACCCCGGAGGCCCTTGAGGCCTGGCTGCCGCCGGACGGCATGCGCGGGCGGATCGAGCGGTGGGACCCTCGGACCGGTGGCGGGTTCCGGATGGTCCTCACCTACCTCGACCCCACCGGCAGTCCCGGCAAGACGTCGGACGCGACGGATGTCGTCGATGTCAGGTTCGCCGATCTGATACCGCCGGAGCGCGTGGTGCAGCGGGCCGTGTTCGAGGCCGACGACCCGTCGTACGCGGGCACGATGACGATGACCTGGCACCTCGCCGCCACGGGCGAGGGAACCGAGGTGACCGTCACCGCCACGGACGTGCCGCCCGGCATCGACCAGGCGGACCACGAGACCGCGATCGCTGCCTCGCTGGCCAACCTCGCGTCGTACGTGGAAGCGGCCGGCTGAGACCTCGCCCCCACCGGCCCGCCCGCCAGGCGCGGGCCCGGGGCGCGCACACCACCCCGGTCCCGCGCCGTTCGCCTCCGGTCAGTTCCTCTCGGGCAGCCTGATCGTCCGTACGAGCGGCATGTCGGCGTACAGCTCCGGCATCGTCGTCAGCACCGGGCGGCCGTCCGGGTAGTCCAGCGTCGGCCGGGACAGGTAGATCGCCTGGCCGAGACGCAGTTCGACCCCGTCGCGGACCAGTGCCCCCACGGCCGACGCTCCCGCGAAGTCCAGCTCGACGATCTCTGCGGCCGGGAGCGCGCCGACGTGGTCGGCCAGCCCCTTGCGCAGGCCGTCGGCGGCGGCGAGGGACAGCGCCGGTACGTAGACGTGCCGGGTCGGGCCGTGCTGGCGGTTGGACACGAACTGCGAGGCGAGCCGGTTGCCCGCGCCCAGCGCGAGGAGTGCGGTCTCGTCGTAGATCACCGCTGTGGAACCGGTCACAGGCTGTCCACAGGCCGGCCGGCCTCCAGCTCCTGCCAGACCTTCTCCACCCGGTCGTGGTCCTCGTCGGTGAGCGTGACGCCGAAGTGCGTCTCGCAGTACGCCTTGGTCTCCTCGTAGCGCTTGCGCAGCTCCTCCCGCGTCGGCGTCGCGCCCGCCAGTTCGGCGATCAGATCGCGCATCGTCAGTCCACGCTCGCGGGCGAGGACCATGAGGCGGTCGCGGACGGCGGGGTCGACCTTGACGGTGGTGTCAGCCATGACCACAGTATACCTGCGGTATACCATCTCGGTCGGCCGTTCCAGTTGAAGGGTCATCTCACTCTCTTCGGGTTGGCCCGCCTCCTTGTGGGGCGGGAAGCTTCAGCCGGTGGCGCAGGGCGCCGTCGGCGCGGTCACCGCGCCCGCCAACGCCGCGCGGACCAGCGCGCCGCCCTTGCGCGCCGCGTCCATGAAGCCGCGCGTCTCGGGCGCGGGGGCGGACGACGGGGCCGCGCAGGCGCGGCAGTCGGACGACGGCGGCAGGGGTGTGCCGCAGCGCTCGCACTCGTCGCGTACCGGCGGCGGAGGCGGCGGGGCCGGCAGCTTGCGGCGGAGGCGGTTCGCGAGCAGGCCCGGCGCCGAGCGGACGTCTTCGGGCAGCCCGGCCGTCAGCGCCTGGCGCAGTCGCGCGTCGCTCGCGCCCGCCGCCCGCCACTCCTCGACCAGGGGCGCCAGCCGTACCGCCTCGGCCGTACCGAGTGCGAGCCGTACATCGCGGCGGCCGAGCGAGAGCAGCAACTCGGTGGCGGACCTGAGCTGTTCGGGGACGGAACCCTTTGGTGCCCGCGCCGCACGCGCCACCCGCGCCCGCCCCCGCCCCCGGCCTCGACTCCGACCCGGCGCCGGTGCGGGGTCGGGGGAGGGAGGTTCTTGTCCCCCAGTCTTTTCTTCCAGGGGAAGCGGGCCCGATCCGCCGGAGTCCCCCTCTCCGGAGGCCAGGTTTCGGCCATTTCCGTCCTGGTCGTCGACCGCCGCGCCGCCTCCCCCGTTCGAGTACGGGGCGTCGAACACCTCGTACACCGTGGAGAACCGTCCGGTCTCGCGATCCTTGGCGACCACCCGGCGCAGATAGCGGGATTCCTCCAGCTCACGCAGGGATTCGGCGATCCGGGCCCGGCCCTCCTTGCGTAACTCGGCCAGCGAACGGATCGAACTGCGGGCCCCGTTCGGGAGGCTCAGCAGGTACATCAGTACGCCTGCCGCACACCACGAGATGGTGTGGTCGCGCAACAGCGCGTTGGCGAAGGTCGAGAAGGAACGCGTGGGCGTTGTACGGTGAATGCGCATTGGAGGTGGGTGCTTTCCTCTGGTGCCAAACCCCCGGATGTTGGCGCATCGCGGGGGCATTTTCATGGCTTGTCGGGGCCGGGCGGAATCCCCGCTCGGCAACTGGCGTGACTGTAACGCCACGCACCGTGACGAGCGCAAGTTCCCTCCCCACGGCCAGGACCCGGCGCCCGGGCCCTGGGCCTTCGGGCATCAAACCCCTTCTGACCTGCCCGTTCCTCCCATGTCGTCACCGCGCGACACACACGGCAACGCAGGAGACGCATCAAGGTAGTTCACCCGCCGGAGTGATTCCGCGACATAAGAGAACCGCCCCGGCCGGCCTGTCGTCCTGGCCACCGGGGCGGTTCTCGCTGTACGCGCTGTTGTCGCTGTTCCTGCTGTCTCCGCGTCTCTTGTGTCGTGCGGCGCGTTACGCGCCACCCGACACCCGACATCCTGCTCCTACAGGAACGAGTTGATCTGGATCGTCTCCGTACGGCCCGGGCCGACCCCGATCGCCGAGATCGGCGCGCCCGACATCTCCTCCAGCGACTTCACGTACGCCTGCGCGTTCTTGGGCAGTTCGGCGAAGGTCGTCGCCTTCGTGATGTCCTCCGACCAGCCCGGCAGGTACTCGTACACCGGCTTCGCGTGGTGGAAGTCGGTCTGGCTGTAGGGCAGTTCCTCGACGCGCTTGCCGTCGATCTCGTACGCGACGCACACCGGGATCTGCTCCCAGCCGGTGAGGACGTCGAGCTTGGTGAGGAAGAAGTCCGTCAGGCCGTTGACCCGGGTCGCGTACCGCGCGATCACCGCGTCGAACCAGCCGCAGCGGCGGTCGCGGCCGGTCGTGACGCCGCGTTCGCCGCCGATGCGGCGCAGCGCCTCGCCGTCCTCGTCGAACAGCTCCGTCGGGAAGGGGCCGGCGCCGACGCGCGTGGTGTACGCCTTGAGGATGCCGATGACCCGGCTGATCTTCGTCGGTCCCACGCCCGCGCCCGTGCAGGCGCCGCCCGCGGTGGGGTTGGAGGAGGTGACGAAGGGGTACGTGCCGTGATCCACGTCCAGCAGGGTGCCCTGGCCGCCCTCGAAGAGGACGACCTTGCCCTCGTCGATGGCGTCGTTGAGGACGAGCGTGGTGTCGGCGACGTACGGCCGGAGCTTGTCAGCGTAGCCGAGCAGTTCCTCGACGATGCGGCCGGACTCTATGGCGCGGCGGTTGTAGAGCTTGGCGAGGATCTGGTTCTTGAAGTCGAGCGCCGCGTCGACCTTCTGGGTCAGGATGGACTCGTCGTACAGGTCCTGGACGCGGATGCCGACACGGTTGATCTTGTCGGCGTAGGTGGGGCCGATGCCACGCCCCGTCGTGCCGATCTTCCTCGATCCGAGGAACCGTTCCGTCACCTTGTCGATGGTGGTGTGGTACGGCGTGATCAGGTGGGCGTTACCGCTGAGCAGCAGCTTGGAGGTGTCGACGCCGCGCTCCTCCAGCCCGCTCAGCTCGGAGAGCAGGACGGCCGGGTCGACGACCACACCGTTGCCGATCACCGGGGTGCACCCCGGGGAGAGGATTCCGGAAGGGAGGAGATGCAGCGCGTACTTCTGGTCGCCGACGACGACGGTGTGACCGGCGTTGTTGCCCCCTTGGTAGCGCACGACATAATCCACGGAGCCGCCGAGCAGGTCGGTGGCCTTTCCCTTGCCCTCATCACCCCACTGAGCACCGAGCAGCACAAGTGCGGGCACAGGCGTACACCCCTTCCGGGCGGGGCATGTCCAAGGTCGGGGGCGGACGCCGTATGCCCGCCGCAGCACGTCGCCGTGGCGCAGGACAGCGCACACGGCTGTGCACGGATGTGCGCGTGTACGCGATCACCCGCGTACGTACGCGCCATGCGGCACAGCGGTGTACGACGTCGTACGACACGACACGTCACAGCCCGCCCGTCGAACCGGTTGCCCCGGAATAGACGAAGCCCCTGGCGCAATAGCGCAAGGGGCTCTTGCACAAAGATGCTACCCGAGGAAGGACCGAGGTGTCGGCTCCGGAGCCCGCCGAAAACGGCGCGCAGCAGCTTCTGGTGTTCATCGACCCGGTCGCCCGCAGAACCGACGGTGAATCCGTGCGGATCGCGAAAGACGTGCTGGGCGCGGGTGCCGCCGTGAAGATCTGTCTTCCGGACGGGCCGGAGGAATTCGCCCGGGCGCTGGCCCGGCGGGGCAGCCGGCGGCCGGTGGTGATCGGCGACGACCGGGCGCTGCTGCGCATGGTCGGCCAGCTGCACCGGGAGCGGGAGCTGGCCTCGGGCGCGCTGTCGGTGGTGCCGGTGGGTACGTGCGTGGATCTGGCGCGGTCGCTGGGCGTGCCGACGGGCGCGGTCGCGGCGGCGCGTGCGGTGCTGGACGGGGTGGTCCGGCGGCTGGACCTGCTGGTGGACGACAGCGACGGGGTGGTGCTGGGCGACCTGCGGATCCCGGCGCCGCCGGGGACGCACCGGGGGACGGGAGCGCACCGGAGGACGGGGGCGGCGGGTGACGGGGCCGGGGCCGAGGAGTTCACCGCCGGTCTCGGTCCCGCGGCGTCGTCCGTGTGGCACACGTGCCGCTCGCTGGTGCGCACGCTGGTACGGCCGGTCCCGGGCGTGGCGGGCGCGCGGGCGCACCGGCTGCGGGTCGAGGCGGACGGGGTGCTGCTGAGCGACCTGGACGAGCCGGTGTCCGGCGTGACGGTCCGCTCGCGCGACGGGCGCGCCGAGGTGGTGATCCGTACGCAGGACACGGAGGAGCCGCGCCGGGCGAGCGCGCTGTCGGTGACGGTGTCGGGGGCCGATTTCCGCTACCACGCGGACGCGCGGGTGACGGGGCCGGTACGGACGCGCACGTGGACGCTGCGGCCGGCGGGCTGGGGGCTGACGCTCCCGGCGTCCGCGCCGGAGGCGGCGCGAGTGCCGGGCCCCGGGGACGGCTGAGGGGAGTCAGCGCCGGTCCGCCCCCGCCCCCGCCTCCTCGTTCGCTTTTCCGTTCGTCTCCGCGGGCGCTTCCGTTCCCGCGTGCGCTTCCGTTCGCGCCCTCACCTCGGTCTTCGCGGCCCGCGCCCGTAGCTCGTCCTGACGGACCTTCCAGCGGTCCATCATCGCGAGCAATTCCTCCTGCACGAACTCGAAGAAGGCGACGGACTCCGCCATCCGCTCCCCCGCCGGCGTGTCCCTGCCCAGCGTGTCGGCCCCGTCCCGCAGGACGGTCGCCCAGCGGTGCATGATCCGGTCCCGCGCCGTGAAGGTGCCGTACCAGATGTCGGGGTACAGGCGGTAGCGGTCGCGCCGGGTACCCGGGTCGCGCTCCCTGCTGATCATGTTGACCTGGATGAGGTAGCGGACCGCGCCCGATACGGCCGCCGGGCTGATGCTGAGCCGCTCGCTCAGCTCCGCCGAGGTCATGCTCGCGTCGTCGGAGGCCGTCAGCGCGGCGAAGACCCGGGCGGCCGCCCGCTGCATCCCGGCCTCGGTCATCTCGGCCGCGAAGCGTTCCGTGAAGCGGGACACCGCCTCCGGGTCGCGCGGCGCGCCGACCGCGTTCTCCGTTCCGCTCATCGTCCTCATCTCCCTCATCGACCTTGTCACCCGCCCGGGCTCCTTTCGATCTTACCCGGGCCTTTTTACGCTTCCTTAACTTCACAAATTTCTGAACAAAGCGTACGTTCAAAATCATGACAAAGGCAATCAGCGTCGCCGGGCTGCACAAGTCGTTCGGGCGGACGCATGCGCTGGACGGCCTCGACCTGGCCGTCGAGACCGGCGAGGTGCACGGCTTCCTCGGGCCCAACGGCGCGGGCAAGTCCACCGCCATCCGGGTGCTGCTCGGACTGTTGCGCGCCGACTCCGGCGCCGCCCGGGTGCTGGGCCGGGACCCGTGGAAGGACGCGGTCGACCTGCACCGGCGCGTGGCCTACGTACCGGGGGACGTGACCCTGTGGCGCAACCTCTCCGGCGGCGAGGTCATCGACCTGTACGGCCGCCTGCGCGGCAGTCTCGACAGGGCCCGGCGGGACCGGCTCGTCGAGCGTTTCGAGCTCGACCCGACCAAGAAGGGGCGTACGTACTCCAAGGGCAACCGCCAGAAGGTCGCCCTGGTCGCCGCGTTCGCCTCCGACGTGGACCTGCTCATCCTGGACGAACCGACCTCCGGGCTCGACCCGCTGATGGAGGAGGTCTTCCAGAGCTGTGTCGCCGAGGAGCGCGACCGGGGGCGTACCGTCCTGCTCTCCAGCCATGTGCTCAGCGAGGTCGAGGCGTTGTGCGACCGGGTGAGCATCATCCGCAAGGGCGCGACCGTGGAGTCCGGCTCGCTCTCCCAGCTGCGCCACCTGACGCGGACGAGCGTGAGCGCGGAACTCGCGGAACCGCTCGCGGGATCGCCGAACGGACTGGCCGGGCTGGCCGGTGTGCACGACCTCGACGTCCGGGGGAACCGGGTGCGGCTCCAGGTCGACACCGACAAGCTCGACGCCGTACTCCGCGCGCTCAGCGCGTCCGGCATCCGCTCGCTGACCAGTACTCCGCCCACACTGGAGGAACTGTTCCTGCGCCATTACGCGCCGGAGGCGGCCGGGGGCACCGGGGCGGACGACGCCCGGCCGGAGGCCGGAGGGCGGGTGGCGTCCCGATGACCACCGTCTCAGCGCCGGCCGCCGGGGCCGGAGCCCGTACCGGCGGCTCCCGCCGGCTGGCCGGCACCTGGCCGCTCTTCCGGCTCGCCCTGCGCCGTGACCGGATCATGCTGCCGGCGTGGGTGCTGGTCATCGGCGCGTCGTACATGTCGGTGGCGAGCTCGTACGCCTCGCTCTACGACACCGCCGCCGCGCGCGCCGACATCGTCCGCTCGATGACGGCGAACAGCTCGTTGCGCGCCCTGTACGGCCCGTTCTTCAACGACACCCTCGGCGCGCTCACCGCCGCGCGCATGATCGCCTTCGGGAGCGCGTTCGCCGCCGCGATGAGCCTGATCATCGTCGTACGGCACACCCGCGAGGAGGAGGAGACGGGCCGTCAGGAGATGCTGTCCGCCGCGATGGTCGGGCGGGCGGCGCCGCTGACGGCCGCGCTGCTCACGGCCCTGACCGCCAATGCCGCGCTGGCGCTGCTGATCGCCGGCGGGCTGGCGGGGAGCACCGGCGACACGACCGGTTCGCTGGCACTCGGCCTCGCGACCGGGGGCGTCGGCATGCTGTTCGCGTGCACGGCCGCGATCGCCTCGCAGATCACCGAGAACGCTCGGCTGGCGAAGGGGCTGACGAGCGCGGTCATCGGCGCCGCGTTCGCGCTGAAGGCGGCGGGCGACGCCTCGACGGCGAACGGTTCGTCCCTTCTGACCTGGCTCTCCCCGATCGGCTGGGCGGAGAACGTACGCGCCTATGACGACGAACGCTGGTGGGTGATGCTCATCCTGCTCGCGGCGATCGCCGTCCAGGCCGTCCTCGCGTACACCCTCGCGGGCCGGCGCGACATCGGCATGAGCTTCCTGCCCGCCCGGCCGGGGCCGGCGCACGGCGGACTCGGCACGGCCTGGGCACTCGCCCTGCGGCTCCAGCGCGGCAGTGTGCTCGGCTGGGGCGCGGGCTTCCTGCTCACCGGGATCCTGTTCGGCGGCATCACGGACGGCGTGGCGGACGTGGTCGGCGACAACGAGCAGGCACGGCAGATCTTCGAACGCATGGGCGGCCAGCAGGGGCTGACCGACGCGTTCCTCGCCGCGATGGTCTCCATGCTGGGCATGGTGGCGGCGCTGTACGTCGTCGCGTCGGTGCTGCGGCTGTACGGCGAGGAGACCGGCGGACGCGCGGAACCGGTCCTGGCGGGGCCGGTCGGCCGGCTGCGCTGGGCCGCCGGCCACCTGCTGATCGCGTATGCCGGCGTCGCCCTGATCATGCTCCTCGGCGGCGCGGGCCTGGCCCTCGGCTACGGCCGGGACCTGCCCGCGATCCTGGGCGCCTGCCTGGTCCAGCTCCCGGCGGTCTGGCTGCTGGGCGCGCTGGCGGTGTTCCTGTACGGGCTGGCGCCGAAGGTGTCCGTGGCCGCCTGGGCGGTCGCGGGCCTGGCCCTGGCCCTGGGCTGGATCGGCCCGGCGATCGACCTGCCGCAGTCGGTGATGAACCTCTCGCCCTTCGGCCACCTGCCGAGGCTGCCGGGCCCGGAGATGTCCTGGCCGCCGGTGCTCGTCCTGACGGCCCTGGCGGCGGCGCTGACGGCGGGCGGCCTGGCGGGGCTGCGGCGCAGGGATCTGCTGACCTGAGAGCTGACATACTTCGGCCGCTTCATCCACAACGTGTGGATGAAGCGGCCGAAGTGTGACGCCGGGTGCGTCAGCGGACGTACTTCTTCAGTGCCTCTGTGTCGAACTCGATGCCGACGGGGTCGGGGAGCATGACCTTCTTGCCGAAGTCCGCCACTTGGCGAAAGCCGTAACCATCGCCCGAGGGATCGCTGTGCACAGTAACTGTGCAGTGGTGACGGTCGATCAGCAGGTAGACCGGAATTCCGGCGGCGGCGTAAGCGGCCGGCTTCTCTTTACGATCCCGGCGATCGGTGTCCCAGTCGTACGAAGTAACTTCGGCCGTCATCAGCACACGCGCCGGATCGGCCCAGTCGCCCTGTCCCGCGAAGGTGTCCTCCGGGGCGAGGACGGCATCCGGTTTGGCCCGCCCTTTGCGGTAGGCCTCGACCAGAAGACCGATCTCACCTCCGGCATACAGCCACAGATCCGGACGAGCCTGCATACAGCGCTGCTGCAGCCACCTGATGATCTCGGCGTGGTCACCGTCCGTCATGCCCTTGAATCCGATCCGTCCGTTGATGAACTCCAACCTGACGGTGTCGGTCTCTCTCTCGACGAGCCTCGCGATCCTCTCGAACTCCTCGACAGACATCTGAACCGCGTACTCAGCCATAACTGTCATGCTGCACCTCCTGTCAGGTGAAAACCACCCTGGCAGGCCCATCATCAGCCAAAACGGTTCTTCGTCTGTCGATCACCCGACCGAGTGATCAGATGCCTGGCAGCGGCTCCGAGCCTCGGGCCCCGTCCTCACCCCGGCGTCACCAGCCGCGCCTCGTACGCGAACACCGCCGCCTGCGTGCGGTCCCGCAGGCCCAGCTTCACCAGGATCCGGCTCACATGCGTCTTGATCGTGGACTCCGCGACGATCAGGTGCTCGGCGATCTCGCCGTTCGACAGCCCCTGCGCGATCAGCACCAGCACCTCCGTCTCGCGCTCCGTGAGGTCCCCGAGGCGGGCCATCGTCGGCGGGCGCGGGGAGTCCGAGATCTTGGAGAATTCCGTGATCAGGCGGCGGGTGACGGTCGGGGCCAGCAGGGCCTCGCCGGCCGCCACCACCCGTACCCCGTCCGCGAGCTGCCGCGCCGAGGCGTCCTTGAGCAGGAAGCCCGAGGCGCCGGCGCGCAGCGCCTCGTAGACGTACTCGTCGAGGTCGAAGGTGGTCAGCACCAGCACCTTCGCGGTCCCGTCGGCGGCGACGATCTCACGGGTCGCCTCGATGCCGTTCAGCTCCGGCATGCGGATGTCCATCAGGACCACGTCGGGGCGCAGGGCGGCGACCTGGCGGACCGCCTCCCGGCCGTTCACCGCCTCCCCCACGACCTCGATGTCCGGCATCGCGCCCAGCAGCACGGAGAATCCCTCGCGGACCATCACCTGGTCGTCCACGATCAGTACCCGGATGGTCATGACTTCTCCCCGTGCTTCTCGCCCGGCTTGTTCGCTTGCTTGTTCCCGTGCTTGTCCGCGTCGCGCTCGGCCGCCGGTACCGGGATGAACGCGGCGACCTCGTAGCCGCCGTCCTGAAGCGGCTCCGCCGTCAGCTCCCCGTTCAGCATCGTCACCCGTTCGCGCATGCCCGTGAGGCCGTGCCCCGATCCGGGCGACGGCTTGACCAGCCCGCGCGGCGGCGTGTTGACGATCCGCAGGCCGAGCCCGCCCAGGACGTAGCTGATCTCCACGCTCGCACTCGACCCCGGCGCGTGCCGCAGCGCGTTGCTGAGCGCCTCCTGCACGATCCGGTACGCCGACAGCTCGACGCCCTGCGACAGCGTACGGACCGAGCCGGTGACCGTCTTGTCGACGGCCAGGCCCGCCTCGCGGACGTTCGCGAGGAGCCCGTCCAGTTCGGCGAGCGTGGGCTGCGGGGCGTCGGGGGCCTCGTAGTCAGCCGCCCGTACGACGCCGAGGACCCGGCGCAGCTCGGCCAGCGCGATGACCGCGTTCTCGCGGATCGTGGCGAACGCCTGCTCCAGCTCGGGCGGCGGGTTCTCCACCCGGTACGGGGCGGCCTCGGCCTGGATCGCGACGACCGACATGTGGTGCGCGACCACGTCGTGCAGCTCACGGGCGATGGTGGTGCGCTCCTCCAGGAGCGTGCGCCGGCCCCGTTCGACGGCGGTGACGGTCTGCTGCGCCGCGACCTCCTCCTTCGCGTCGCGCCGGACGTGGAACACGGCGACGGCCAGCAGCACGAGCGCGGAGAGGAACAGCATCTGGAACGCGGTGGCGTCGTCGTATCCGGACAGAAGCGCCGGGACCACCGTGGCGTACACCGCGGTTGCCAGCCACATCGAGAGGCCGATGCTCAGCCGGCTGCGCAGCGCCACGATCGTCAGCACCGCCAGGTATCCGAAGAAGGCGCTGGGCGTCCAGGGGAAACCCTCGTACCGGTTGCCGAAGAAGGCCGTGATCCCGGAGGCCGCCAGCGCCAGCCACCACGCGCCCACCGGCCTGACCAGGGTGAACAGCACCGGGATGACCGGGAGGAACGCGAACAGACCGCTGCCGAAGCCTGTCTCGAGGCGCGCGACGAACATCACGAGGACGGCGGCTGCCACGATCAGGCCGTGCGGTGTCCACACCGCCATCTCCCGTATCCGCCCCTCGGGGAGCCGGCGGACGAACGGGTGGCCCGCCGCCAGCGGCTTCAGCGGACGGTAGGCGAAGGCGTCGTCGAACAGGTCCTGCCGCACGTTGCCGAAGGCTCGCGCGGTCATGCGGCGCTCGGGGCCCCGGGAATCCCCGGTGTCTGTCTGGGTCACGCTGCCACGGTAGGGGGCGGGGCGGGGAGCGGTCGTCACCAGGGAAGCTGATCCGCGGGCGTCCGTCCCAGGTACTACGAGGGGGACGAGGCGGAGGGCCGGGCTCGGGGGCGGGGCGCGGCCGTTCCGCCCGGACGCCGTTCCGCCCGGGCGCCTTACCGCCCGGATGCCCTTCCGCCCGGACGCGGTCCCGCCCGGACGCCGTTCCGCCCCGACGCCCGGCTTCCCGTACGTCCGGCTCCCGTACGTCCGGCTCACCACGCCAGCTGGGCGATCTCCTCCGCCACCACCGCGCAGGCGTCCGCCGCCGGGTCGATGAGCGGGAAGTGGCCGACATCCTCGAGCAGCGTCAGCCCGACCGTCTCGCCCGCTCGCGCCGCCGCTTCCACGAAGGACTCGGGGACGGCGTACGGCACGGTCAGGTCCGCACGGCCCTGCACCACCGTCGTCGCGATGCCCGTCGGCAGCAGCACGGCCGGGTCCACGGCCTCCCGCCGCCGCTTGAACCCGGCCTCCCCGCCCAGCAACTGGAGAACGGCGCCGCCGCACACCGCCAGCTCCACCGACCGCACAAGGTCCGCGATGGGCGCGAGCGCGACGACACCGCGCAGCTCCGGGGACCGGGGCAGATGCCAGGGCGACCCGGCGGGGAGCACATGGCGGGCCGCGGCCCAGAGCGCGAGCTGGCCGCCCGCGGAGTGGCCGGTCAGGACGGTCCGCCGGAGATCGGCCATGGGCAGCGCGTCCGGGACGAGGGACGGCAGCGCGTCCAGCGCGGCGGCCACGTCGTCGAACGTCTCGGGCCACCGGCCGGCGACCGGACCGGCCCCGGGCTCGCCGGGCTCACCGGGCTCGCCGGCGGCCGCCCCCCGCCGGTACTCGACATTGGCGACGGCGAAACCCCGCCGGGCCAGGAAGTCCGCGAAGGGCGTCACGTGGCCACGGTCGTACGGCGCCCGCCACGCGCCGCCGTGCAGGACGACGACGAGCGGGGCCCGCCCCTCCCCGCCCGGCGCACCCGACGCGTACCGGGGCGCGTAGAAGTCGATCACCTGATCCGGGTGGTCACCGTACGACGCGGTGGCATCGGGAGGCACCGCCGCATGGCCGAGGGCCGATTCGCTCTCCGCCGCGTCGCGAGCGAGCGCGTCCTGAGCGACGGCGTCATGGGCAACGGCTTCGCCGCGCGCGGCGTCGTCCGGCATGGTGCGCCAACCTTTCGCTGGTCGGGCCTACTTGACCTGGTGACCATTGACCTGATCAGCGGGACCGTACCAGCCCCGCCGGCCGCGCGGGGCCCGCCCTCGGTCACTCGTTCGCGCCGGGCTCCGCATCGGCGCGCGGCCTCGCCGCCGGTGACTCCGCCGACACCTCCACCGAGGTCTCGGCCGGCGCCTGCGCCGGTACCTCCGCCGGTACCTCCGCCGGTACCTCCGCCAGGACTTCGCCGAGCACCCTCGCCGCCCGTTCCGCGTCGGCGAACCCGGTGTACAGCGGGGTGAAGCCGAACCGCAGCACATCCGGTCTGCGCAGGTCACCGACCACGCCACGGGCGATGAGCGCCGCCATCACGGCTGGCGCCTCCGCGCAGCGCAGAGCGACCTGGCTGCCGCGTTCCGCGTGCGCGGCCGGGGTCAGCGACCGCACCCGCCCCGGCGGCGCGTACTCCGCCACGCACTCCAGGAAGAAGTCCGTGAGCGCCAGGCTCTTCTCCCGTACGTCCTCGATCCGCACGCCCTCCCAGACGTCGAGCGCCGCGTCCAGCGCCAGCGTCGAGAGGATGTCGGGGGTGCCGACCCGGCCCCGTACCGCGCCCTCGGCCGCCGTGAAGCCGGGGGACATCGCGAAGGGGTCGGCATGGGAGTTCCAGCCGGGCAGCGGCGAGTCGAAGCGGGACTGGTGGCGTTCGGCGACGTAGAGGAAGGCAGGGGCCCCGGGCCCGCCGTTCAGGTACTTGTACGTGCAGCCCACCGCGAGGTCCACACCGTGCGCGTCCAGGCCGACGGGGAGCGCCCCCGCGCTGTGGCACAGGTCCCAGACGACGAGCGCGCCGGCGTCGTGCGCGGCGGCGGTGATGCCCGGCAGGTCGTGGAGGCGCCCGGTGCGGAAGTCGACGTGGTTGACGAGCACGACGGCCGTCCGGGGCCCGAGCGAGCCGAACAGGCTGCCCGGGCCGGCGGCGGCCGCCGGGTCGACCGGAACGATCCGGTGGCCGGTCAGCCGGGCCGCGGAGCGCGCGATGTACCCGTCCGTGGGAAACGTCGTGGCATCGACAAGGATCTCGTCCCGCACCGGAACCGCAGTGCCATCCGCCGGAACCGCCGCGTCGTCCGCCGAGGCCGCCGCGTCGTCCGCCGGGGCCGCCAGGCGTACCGCGCCCACCACGGCCTTGAACACGTTCACGCTCGTCGAGTCGCCGACCACGACGCTGCCCGGCGCCGCGCCGACGAGCGGGGCGATCCGGTCCCCGATCCGCTCCGGCGCGGTCCACCAGCCGCTCTCGGTCCAGGAACGAATGCCCAGCTCGCCCCACTGCCGGGTGATGACGTCCTGGAGACGGGCGGGGACGTGGCGCGGCAGGGCGCCGAGGGAGTTGCCGTCGAGGTAGGTGGTGGCAGGTCGATCGAGGACGAAGAGGTCTCGGAGAGGGGCGAGCACGTCGGCGGCGTCGAGCGCGGCGGCGCGCGCGACGAGCTGGGCAGCGGCCCCCTTGGCGGAGGAAGCGGAGGAAGCGGGGGACGCGAGAGGGGAATCAGACATGGCTGCGCGCCGTCCACAGCTCGGGGAACACGTTCTTCGCGGCCCGCTTCTCCAGCCAGGCCACCCCCGCGGAACCGCCGGTGCCGGTCTTGGAACCCATCGCCCGCCGGGTCGCCACCAGATGGTCGTTCCGCCATCGCCAGACCAGTTCCCCGACGTCCGTCAGCGCCTCGCCGAGCCGGAGGAGCTCGGAGCACTGGTCGGGGTCGGCGTAGACGCCGGCCCAGATCCGCTCCACCTCCGGGGACGGCTCGTAGCGCTGGGACAGGTCCCGCTCCAGGACCGCCACCGGGACCGGCAGCCCGCGCCGCGCCAGCAGCCGCAGCACCTCGTCGTACAGGCTCGGCTGGTGGAGCGCCTTCTCCAGCTCGGCGTGCACGCGCGGCGCGCCCCGGTGCGGGACGAGCATCGACGCGGACTTCTCGCCCAGCAGGAACTCCAGTCGCCGGTACATCGCCGACTGGAATCCGGAACCCTCACCGAGCGCGGCCCGGTACGAGTTGAACTGCGCGGGCGTCAGCCGTCCGAGCGGCTTCCACGACGCGTTGAGCGCCTCCAGCTCATGCACCGACCGGCCGAGCGCGTCGATCGCCTCCCGCGTCCGGTCCTCCCGGAGCGCGCGGGACGCCGTCTCCCACTCGTGGACGATCACCGTGAACCACAGCTCCATGACCTGGGTGGTGACCAGGAAGACCATCTCGCCGGGATCCTCGGAGAGCGGATGCTGCAAGTGGGTCAGGACGTCGGCCTGGACGTAGTCCTCGTACGGGGTGGTCCCGGCGAAATCGAGGTTCGGGGCGTCCGAACCGGCTCCGGGCACATGAACATCGGGGGTCTGCGACATTGCTGTCTCCTCGAATGCGCTGCCGGGTAGCGGTCCGCCCCTTCCGTTCGTCCGTGGAGCCCCGGTCCCCTGTGCGCATCATAATCCGGGGGCACGGACCGGGGTCAGTGCGCGGGAGCACATACGCCGACAGCCCGCCCGCCGCGAGCACGCCGATGGCCCGCCCGGGGACGGGAGTCCGTCGGAGCCGGGCGAGCCATCAAGGGTTCTGCGGTACCTGAGCGGTACGGGGTATGCGAGCGGTACGGGGTACGTGAGCGGTACGTGACGCTGCTCGAGCGGTACGCGGGCGCTCGTGCTCAGCCGAGCGTGTCGGCCGCCAGCGGCGAGGAGTCCCGGAGGAACGTGGCGCAGCGCTCGTACTCCTCCTGCTCACCGATCGCCTGCGCGGCGCGGGCGAGCGCGTGCAGGGCACGCAGGAAACCGCGGTTCGGCTCGTGCTCCCACGGCACGGGCCCGTGCCCCTTCCACCCACTGCGCCGCAGGGCGTCGAGCCCACGGTGGTAACCGGTCCTGGCGTACGCGTAAGACTCGATGACCTGCCCGTTCTCGAACGCGGCGTCCGCGAGCTGTGCCCAGGCCAGCGACGAGGTCGGGTACTTCGCGGCGACGTCGGTGGGCGACGTCCCGTTCGCGAGCAGCTCACGCGGCTCGGGATCATCGGGCAGCCGGGTGGGGGGCGGTCCTCCGAGGAGGTTCTCATGGATGGCCATGCCTACAGTCTGCCTTGCCCCGCCCGGCCGTGCCGCGACACCGTCGGGTGCCCCGCGTCTTGTGTCACCGGTGGCCTCGGCCACCCGCCTCAGGTGCGCCCGGTCCGGCCGCCCCCGTCGCCCCTCGTCCGTCGTGGCGGTTCCAGTGGTGGGGCCGAGAGGCCGCAGTTGATCCGGCACTCCGGGTGGAGCGCGGCCTCCGGGCCGGCGCCCCGCGGCGGCTTCGGGGTACGTACGGTCGCGAAGGCGAGCAGCGCGCCCGCCACCAGGACTCCCGCCAGGATCGGCATGGCCCGGCGGAAGGTGTCGTCGAACTGCGCCGCCGAGCGGTACGCCTCGGGGCCCGAACCCGTCAGCAGCGGCAGCGCCGCCACCGCGATCAGGCCGGCCGCGCGGGCCGCCGCGTTGTTGATGCCGCTGGCCAGGCCCGCCCGCGCGGTGTCCACGGACGCGAGGACCGTCGCCGTCAGCGGCGCGACCAGGGCGACCATCCCCATGCCCATCACCACCAGCGCGGGCAGTACGTCCTTGAGGTAGTCGGCGTGCGGCCCCACGCGCAGCATCAGCAGGAGCCCCGCCGCGCACAGCAGCGGCCCCACCGTGAGCGGGAGGCGCGGCCCGGTCTTCTCCCCCAGCGCGCCGGACCGCGCGGAGAACAGCAGCATCAGCACCGTCGTCGGCAGCAGGGCCGCCCCCGCGCCCAGCGCCGAGTAGCCCGCGACGACCTGGAGCTGGAGCGCGGCGAGGAAGAAGAAGCCACCGAACGCCGCGTACACGCACAGCGTCACCAGGTTCACCGCGGTGAACAGCCGGGAACGGAAGATCGACGGCGGCAGCATCGGATCGGACCGCCGTCGCTCGACCTGGACGAAGACCACCGCGAGCAGCACCCCGGCGATCCCCGTCCAGACCGTCCTGCCGATCAGGGCGTAGGTGATCAGGGCCAGCGACACCGCCCCGAGCGCCGCCCCCAGCACGTCGAAGCCGCCGCGCGCCACCGGGTCCCGGGACTCCGGTACGTGCCGGAGCGCCACCGGTGCGCAGATCGCGGCCAGCGGCACGTTCAGCAGGAACACCCAGCGCCAGCCGGGCCCGTCGACCAGCCAGCCGCCCAGGAACGGCCCGACCGCCGCGCCGACCCCGCCGAACCCCGACCACAGGCCGACCGCTCGCGCCCGGTCGTCGGGGTGGAAGCTCGCCTGGATGATCGCGAGCGAGCCCGGTACCAGCAACGCCCCGCCCACGCCCTGGAACGCCCGGGCCGCGATCAGCACGGCCGCGTTCGGCGCGATGCCGCACACCAGCGAGCCCAGCGCGAACCAGGCCACCCCCAGAACGAAGATCTTCCGCCGCCCGTACCTGTCCCCGAGCGATCCACCGAGCAGGATCAGCCCGGCCAGCGTGACCGTATAGGCGTTGACGGTCCACTGGAGCGCCGCGAGATCCGCGTTGAGCGCCCGTCCGATGTGCGGCAGGGCGACATTGACGACGGTGGAGTCCAGCAGCGCCATGCTGGAGCCGAGCACCGTGGTCAGGATGACCCAGCGCCCCCGTGCCGAGGACAGCCTGATGTCCATAGGGGGATCATCCTCGCCCCGCGTTCGGAAGGCGACCGGACGCCCCGTCCCAGACGGCTTCGGACGGACGGTCCCGAGCACGGCCCGGCGGAGGCGGAATGCACTCGGGGCCCGCATGAAGCGGGCCCCGTGTGGCGCGCAACGAGTTGCGCGAGCCACGAACAACGTGCCGGCGGGACTACTTGAGCTTCGTACCGGTCGAGCGCAGCGCCGCGCACGCCTCCGTGACGCGCTTGGCCATGCCTGCCTCGGCCAGCTTGCCCCAGGTCCGCGGGTCGTAGGTCTTCTTGTTGCCGACCTCGCCGTCAACCTTCAGCACACCGTCGTAGTTGCTGAACATGTGGCCTGCGACGGGGCGCGTGAAGGCGTACTGGGTGTCGGTGTCGAGGTTCATCTTCACGACGCCGTTCTCCAGCGCGGTCGCGATCTCCTCGGCCGTGGAGCCGGAACCGCCGTGGAACACGAAGTCGAACGGCTGGCTGCCCGCGGCCTTGCCGTACTTGGCGGCGGTCCCCTCCTGGAGGTCCTTCAGCAGCTCGGGGCGGAGCACGACGTTGCCCGGCTTGTAGACACCGTGGACATTGCCGAAGGAGGCGGCCAGCAGGTAGCGGCCCTTCTCTCCCAGGCCCAGGGCCTCGGCGGTACGCAGCGCGTCGTCGACCGTGGTGTACAGCTCGTCGTTGATCTCGTGGCTGACGCCGTCCTCCTCGCCACCGGTCGGGGTGATCTCGACCTCAAGGATGATCTTGGCTGCGGCGGCCTGCGCGAGCAGTTCCTCGGCGATGGTGAGGTTGTCGGCCAGGGTCTCGGCGGAGCCGTCCCACATGTGCGACTGGAAGAGCGGGTTACGGCCGGCCTTCACACGCTCGGCGGAGATGTCGAGCAGCGGCCGGACATAGCCGTCGAGCTTGTCCTTCGGACAGTGGTCGGTGTGCAGCGCCACATTGATGTCGTACTTCGCGGCCACGATATGCGCGAACTCGGCCAGGGCGACGGCACCGGTCACCATGTCCTTGTTGTACTGACCGCCCGCGAACTCGGCGCCACCGGTCGACATCTGGATGATGCCGTCACTCTCGGCCTCCGCGAAGCCGCGCAGCGCAGCGTGCAGGGTCTGGGACGACGTCACATTGATGGCCGGGTAGGCGAACTTGCCTGCCTTCGCCCGGTCGAGCATCTCGGCGTAGACCTCGGGGGTTGCGATGGGCATCGGGCCGCTCCTTGTGATGTGCGGGTGTGAGGTGCTTGTCCCAGACCTGGGGGCGACATCATCGTCGCCCCCATCTTTCCAGACGTGGTGAGGGGCTCCACCGGGAGTCTTGGCCGTTTCACGTGAAACAGTCAAGAGATCCCAAAAAGCGCAGGTGCGGGCCGGTCCGGCCGGACACGGCAGGCACCCGGGCCGCAATACGCGAGGTCCACGCGCGCGGGCCGGCGACACACAGGCCAGGCCCGGCTCAGGCCAGATCCGGCTCAGGCCAGGCCCAGCTCCTCCAGCCCGTAGACGTTGACGTACGGAAGCCCCGCCTCGGCGATGGCCGGGGCCGCTCCGCGCTCCACGATCACCGCGACCGCCACGACCTCGCCGCCGGCCTCCCGTACCGCCTCGACAGCGGTCAGCGGGGAACCCCCTGTGGTGGAGGTGTCCTCGACCACCAGGCAGCGGCGGCCCCGGACGTCCGTGCCCTCGATCCGGCGCTGCATGCCGTGCGCCTTCTGTGCCTTGCGCACCACGAACGCGTCGAGCCGCTCCCCCCGGGCGGCGGAGGCGTGCAGCATCGAGGTCGCCACCGGATCGGCGCCCAGCGTCAGCCCGCCCACGCAGTCGAAGTCCAGACCGGCCGTCGCATCGAGCATGACCTTCCCCACCAGCGGAGCGGCCTGGCCGTCCAGCGTGATCCGGCGCAGGTCGATGTACCAGTCGGCCTCGATCCCCGAGGAGAGGGTCACCTTGCCGTGCACCACGGCCTTGTCCTTGATCAGCTGCAGCAGCTCGGCCCGTACGTCGCTCATGGCCACGAGCTTATGCGGTCCGCCGACGGCCGGCCCGCACAGCCGTCCCTCACAGCCGTCGCCAGGTCCAGTCCGTCGTGATCTCCAGCGGATCCACGGGCGTCACGAGGTGCGGCATGCTGTTGAGCCCGTTCGGCGGCCCTGACTGGGGCTCCACACAGACGGCCTCGTCCTGCTCGTCGTAGATCACGACCCACTCTGCGCGGCTCGCGACCTTGAGCTCCAGTTGTCCGGGCCAGGTCAGGGTCACGTCCACACCGTCGGGCATACCGAAGCAGTCGTCCCAGGGGCCGGGCAACGGCGGGATCCGGCGGCCGGTGGGCAGGTGGTCGTCGCCGCGCTCCTCCTGCCAGGCGGCGGTGAAGTCGACGGCCACGTCGCTGCCGTCAAGGCTGCGCAGGAACCAGGGGTGCCAGCCGGCCTGCGCCGGGAACGAGGTGTCGTACGTCTCCACCCCGAGCGCCAGCGACAGCGAGTCCCCGGTCAGCCGGAACGTCTGGGTGACCCGCCCGCTGTACGGCCACGGCTCGACCAGGTCGTAGGTGAACGCCGCCTCGCTCTCACCGACGCGGGCCGTGCGCCACGCGGTGTCACGGCCCGTGCCGTGGATCGCGTGCGGCGGGGAGTTGAGGGGCATCTGCTGGACCACCTCGCCGTTACGGAAGCGGCCATGCTCGATCCGCCCGCACCACGGCACCATCGGGAAGCAGCCGTACCGCTCGCCCTGGCGCAGCAGTTCGGTGCCGCCGATGCGCAGGCTGCTGATACGGCAGCCGTTGTCGGGGCTGATGGTCAACTCGGCGTCACCGGCCGAGAGTCGGATGCTCTTCTCGCTGCTACTCACACTCCGACACTACTTGCGACGGCGCAGCGCGCGGCCGACCACCACGGCGGACGCCAGCGCCAGCGCGGCAGCGGGCGCGACCCAGCGCAGAGTGACCCGGGTGGTGGCCGCGTCGGGCGCGGGCACGGGCGCGTAACGACCACGGGGCGGCGCGTGGTCGACCTCCTCCGCGCTCCGTCCGATCATGGTGCGCCGGGCGTGCGCGGCCTCGGCGGGAGGCGTGTCGGGCACCAGGAACTCGGCGCCGTCGGCCTCGGCCCGCGAATTGAGCAGGGCGTCAACATCGTCGACACCGCCCGCGTCGTCCACATCATCCACGTCGCTCACGTCACCGACCGCTTCCCTGGAGGACTCGCCCCCGGGGGACCGCTCGGCGGGCAACGGGTCGGCGGCGGCGTCCGCGGGCGGCGGCGGGGCGGGCTGGTTCGTCGCGGGCTCGGGCTCGGCCTCCTCGGCCAGCCGTACGGCGAACCGCCCCAGCAGCCGTCGCGCGGCAGCGGTCGTCGTCTCGTCGGAGAACTCCGTCAGCCGGCCTTCGGTGCCGGAGCTGCCCGTGAACGTGAGGGCCGTGCCGTCCGGGCGCTCGGTCAGCCGGAGCGAGAGCACGACCTTCACGGTCCCGCTGCCCCGGACCTCCGCGCCCTCTCCCTCGACGGTGAACACGCCGTCCCGCTCGACGAGCGTCAGCGCCCCGCGATAGGTGATCGTGTGCCCCCCGACCCGGAACCTGAGCCGCCCCACAAGGGGCCCCGCCCCTTCCTCCGCGGCCTGCTGGATCCCCGGCACGCAACGAGCGACTCGAGAGGGATCCCGCAGCGCCCGCCGGAGAGCCTCTGCCACCACCGGAACGAACACCTCATGCTCCATGGTTTCGAGCCTACTCATTCCCACTCCTCGGGGCCCTGGTCCTGCCACAGGTTTCTCTCCCAGCCCCTGGCCTCCTCCGCTCCCGCTCCGGCTCCTTCCCCTCCGGCCCCGGCCCTTCGGGCCCCTCCTTTCCGATCCGGCTCCAGGCCCGCGGCACCTTCCTTTCCTTTCCGGTCGCGCTCCGTGTCACCTGCCGCCCCACGTCTACCCGTACCTCGGATGCACCAGCGTCGATGCCGTCAGCCCGGCCAGTCGCGTCCGCTCCATTTCCCGGGCCCCCGCCGCCAGCGACGACGGGCCCAGCGAGCGCAGCCGCGGGACGTCGGCGGGCAGGGCCAGGAGCGGCGGGCGGGGGCCGAGACGCGCCAGGTCGAAGCCCCAGTCGCGCGCGGTGGCAGGGCCGCCCCCCGCGCGGTACGGGCTCGTGCGGAAACCCGCGGCCCGCAGCGTCGTGTCCACCGTCCAGTACGTGCGCGGCTTCGCCGAGGGCGAGCCCGCGTGCACCGCCAGTCGGCCGCCGGGGGCGAGCACGCGGGTGGCCAGGCCGTAGAACTCTTCCGAATACAGCTTCGTGCTGTCCGTGATCCCCGGGTTCGGCAGATCGGAGATCACCACATCGAATCCGCCCCGGCCGTCAGGACCGCCACCGGCACCGGGGCCGCCACCGGCAGTATCGGTATCCGCACCAGGCCCGACCCGCGCATCGCCCGCACCGCCCCCTCCGCTCGGCCCGGAAACCCGGCCTCGCCCGCCCCGCAGCCAGGTGAACGCGTCCGCCGACACCGCCCGTACCCGCGGATCGCCGTACGCGTGCCCGTTCAGGGCGGACAGCGCCGGGTCCGTACGGGCCAGCCGTATCAGCTCGGCGTCCAGTTCGACGACCGTGACCTCCCGCACGTCCCCGTACCGCAGGACCTCGCGCGCGGCCAGCCCGTCGCCACCGCCCAGGATCAGCACCCGGGCGTGCGGTCCGCGCATCGCGGGGTGCACGAGCGCCTCGTGGTACCGGAACTCGTCGCGCCCGCTCACTCGCAGTCGCCCGTCCAGATAGAGGTCGAACGGCCCGCCCCGGCCACCGGCGAGGACGATCTCCTGCACATCCGTGCGGACCGCGACCCGCACCCCCTCCCCGTACACCGCGCGCCGCGCCGCCCGCTCGAAGTCCCCGACCAGGACCGTCGCGGTGGCCAGCAGCGCCAGGACGACGGCGTTGACGACGATCAGGAGCCGGCGCGACCGCCGCGTCAGGTCGCGGCCGAAGAGCCACAGAACCAGCGCGCCGCCCGCCACCGCGTTGACCGCGCCCGTCAGCAGCGCGCTCGTGAGCTGCCCGAGCCAGGGCAGCAGCAGGAACGGGAAGGCCAGCCCCCCGACGAGCGCCCCCACGTAGTCCGCCGCGAACAGGTCCGCGACCGTCCCCTCCGCGTCCTGCCGGGAGACCCGCTGGATCAGCGTCATCAGCAGCGGGATCTCCGCGCCGATGAGGATGCCGACGCCCAGTGAGAACCCCACCAGCGCGTACCGCGTCTCGCCCAGCCAGGCGTAGGCCGCGTACAGCACGAGGGCCGAGCAGCCGCCCAGCAGTGCCAGCGACGCCTCCAGCAGCCCGAACCCGACCGCCGCCCGACAGCGCAGCCGCTTGGCGAGCAGCGAGCCCCCGCCCATCGCGAAGACCATCACGGAGAGGACGACGGACGCCTGGGTGACGGAGTCGCCCAGCAGGTACGAGGCGAGAGCCACCAGCTCCAGCTCGTACACCAGACCGCACGCGGCACAGATGAACACAACCGCGAGGATCAGGAAGCGGCCGGCGTCCGCGCGCAGAGGCGGCCGTCCCTCACCCCGGCCCCCGCGGGACCGGGCGCGGCCCGCTCGGAACCGGGCGCCCCGGGACCCGCGGGGGCCTCGGCAGGGCGGCGGCACGGACTGTTGCTCGATCATGCTGGTAACGCTACGTCACGATTTCCTCGCGGTTTGTCACCCACACGGGTGTAACTTCCGCATAAAGCCACGACACACCGCGACGCCTACAGCATCGCGGGCATCCGCGCGCCCACGCGCGTCCGCGTGACGACGAGCTTGTTCTCCTGCGGATACGCGTGCCACGTGCGCCACCGCACCTGCCCCTCGTCGCGCTGGGCGAGCATCGCCGTGAACGCGTTGGGCGCACCGGGGAAGGTCCCGGCCAGTCCGTTCGGATGGTCCGCGACCAGCGCGAGCAGCTCCTGCGCCCGCCCGGCGAACGATCCTCGCGAGAGTGTCTCGACCCGCGCCGCGAACTCGTACTCCCACGCCCCGAGCCGCTTGGACACCCCCAGCGGCAGCGGCGTGCTGCTCCCCGGCATGCAGGCGACGGTCTCGGAGCAGACGCCCCGCTCCTCCTGGAGAAGTACCTGGTGGGAGGCGCCGAGAAGTCTCAGCTGTAACTCGGCGCCGGCGAGGTCGAGATCGAGGACGGCCAGGGCGGGAAGCGGCTCCCTGCCCAACGCCCAGGCCAGGTCGGCGGCACGGGAGTCGATATAGGGGGTGTGGAGAGTGGTGAGCATGGGTCGGCTCCGCAGACACGCTTGACGGGTGGACCGGGGACGTCCCGGACGATGAGCTGGGAAAACGGAAGAAGCGAAAGGCAACGACAGAAGCGAGGGAAAGAGGGGAAAGAGGGGAAAGAGGGGAACGAAGGCGACGAGGGACATCGGCTGGGGAGAACTTGTGGGGGGAGACCGCCTGCTCGGTTCCGTACGAGGCCCGAGGGCTGGAAGCTCTCAACAGGGAGGGAATCATGAACTACGCGACGCTCACAGCGCTTTTACCCAAGTTGACGGGGTTTACATCCCCTAGGGGGCCGCACAGTTCAACTGTTCAGCAAAACCTGTCGAAGTAGACCAATAAACGATCAACATGACTGTGCCCGGCGGGAATCACTCTCCCGCCGGGCACCATTGGCCGCGGACCAGCCACCCCGTGTCAGCTGCCTCCGCCGCACCCCCCGCCACCACCGCACGACGAGCCACTGCTGCTACTGCTGCCACCACCACACGACGAGCCGCCGCTGCTACTGCTGCCACACGACGAGCCGCCGCCACCCGAGGAGAAACCGCCGCACGAGGAGGAGCCACCGCTCCCGCTGTCGGCCCACCAACTGCTGTCGGAGGAACGGCGCTTCGCGCTCTTGCGCGTGGACACCTTGGAAGCGCTCCGGCCCTTGGCCGTCCCCAGGCGCTTCTTGCTCCGCTGCTGCTGACTCCTCCGGCTCGCGACCAGCCCGACGACGGCAACCGCCACCAGAGCGACCACTACGACCTCTGCCATACCCCCACCGTCCTTCGTCCCCCGTACCGACCCCGTCCGGGGCCCCCGTGCCGGACCTGGTGCCGGGCTCTCGCGGCTCTCCGCACCGGCCCCCGCACTCACCCGGCTTCCTGAGTGACTACCTTGTCCCCGCGCCGTCACGGCGCCAAAGCCGACTTGAGCAACTCCAGAGGTTCGGCCCAGGATGTCCGCCATGAGCGCACGCGAAACTGCCGCACGCGAAACCGCCGCCCCCGGGGCCGGCGCCCACAGGACCGCCGCACGCGGAACAGAAGCGGGCGGAACCGGTCCACGCCCCGGCCCCGGCCCCGGCCCCGGTCCGCGCCCGCTGCTCAACCGCCGCCTGGCGGAGTTCGGCACGACGATCTTCGCGGAGATGTCCGCACTGGCCGTACGGACGGGTGCGATCAACCTCGGCCAGGGCTTCCCCGACACGGACGGCCCCGAGGAGGTCCGGGAGGCCGCCGTACGGGCGCTGCGCGACGGGCGCGGCAACCAGTACCCGCCCGGCCCCGGCATCCCCGAGCTGCGCACCGCCGTCGCCGAGCACCAGCTCGCGCGCTACGCGCTGACGTACGACCCGGACACCGAGGTCCTGGTCACCGCCGGCGCCACCGAAGCCATCGCCGCCGCGCTGCTGGCGCTGGTCGAGCCGGGCGACGAGGTGATCGCGCTGGAGCCGTACTACGACTCGTACGCCGCCTGCGTCGCCATGGCGGGCGGCACCCGCGTGCCCGTCACCCTGCGCCCCCGTGACGGCGCCTACCACCTGGACCTGGACGAACTGCGCGACGCCGTCACCGACCGCACACGGCTGATCCTGCTCAACACCCCGCACAACCCGACGGGCACCGTCCTGACCCGCGCGGAGCTGGCCGCCGTGGCGGAGCTCGCGGTGGAACGCGATCTGCTGGTGGTCACCGACGAGGTGTACGAACACCTGGTCTACGACGGCGAGCACACGCCACTCGCGTCCTTCCCCGGGATGCGGGAGCGGACGGTGACGATCAGCAGCGCGGGCAAGACGTTCTCGTTCACGGGCTGGAAGGTCGGCTGGGTGACGGCGACACCGGAGCTGGTGACGGCGGTGCGCTCGGCCAAGCAGTTCCTCACCTACGTGTCGGCCGGCCCGTTCCAGTACGCGGTCGCGGAGGCGCTGCGCCTGCCGGACACGTATTTCGACGGCCTCCGCGCCGACCTGCGCCGCAAGCGCGACCTGCTGTCGGCGGGCCTGACGGCGGCCGGCTTCGAGGTCTACCGGCCGGCCGGCACGTACTTCGTCACCACCGACATCCGCCCGCTCGGGGAGAGCGACGGCTTCGCGTTCTGCCGCGCGCTGCCCGAGCGGTGCGGCGTGGTGGCCGTACCGAACGCGGTCTTCTACGACCACCGCGACCAGGGCGCGCCCTTCGTACGCTTCGCCTTCTGCAAGAAGGACGACGTCCTCCACGAGGCGGCCGACCGGCTGCGACGCCTGGCGTCCTGAGGGCCGCGCCCGGGGGCAGTAACCGACGTGCGTCGTCGACGGAGGCACGGCGAGCGTCGGCAGGCAGCTTCCACAAGCGGCCTGCCACCGGAAAGCCGCCATCCGCACGGCGCCCTCTGCCGGCTCTCGCCTCCGCCCCGCCCCGCCCGTTATACGAGATCCGGCTTCCAGATGACCCGGTCGGGGCGGACGTGCGCCGTGGGGGACAGCTCGTAGGAGCCCGCGTTGGCGTGCTCGGCGACCACCCAGCCGACTCCTTGGTACGCGACGTACGCGTCCTGCCGGGGCAGGGCGCACAGTCCCGGTTCCGTGACGACGGTCTCCCCCGCCGGGACGTCGAGAAGGTGAGCGCGCGGCGCCTTCGGGCACGGGTGGAACCGGGAGGAACGCGCGTACTCCAGACGGACCTTCACCATGGTCCCCGCCCGGCCCTGATTGGTGACCTTGAGGGCGAAGGAGACACGCTCCTCCTCGACCCGCGCGCACACGCGCCAGACGACGGCCTCCGGCCCCTGGAAGGGCTCACTGCATCGGCTGTCCACGCCGATCGACCCCTTCTCCAGCGCTCCGGGCACGGCGGTGACGCTCCCCGGGACCGTTGTATCCGACGCGGCGTCGGACACAACGGTCTTGTCGGCTGTGTCACGGCCCCACAGCGCGGCCCCCGCGAGCACGCCACCGGCCAAGAGTGTCGCGAGGGCCGCCGTCGCGACTGCCACGGCTTTCGCCTTCTTCGAGGAGCGGTCGGACTGTCGCGCTCGGCCGGGGGCGTCTCCGGCGGCCGGCCCCGGGCCGCCGGAAGCGGAGTGGTCACGGCCGTCCGGCTCTCCGCTTCCGGCATCGTCTCCGCCCGGAGCGACGAAGACGTCGGGGGCGTCCGGGGCCTCGGGGGCATCGGGGTGCAGCCCCGGTTCGCCAGGCCCGCTCCCCGCCGCCGGAGCCGACGGACCGGCGGGGTCGGGGCCGGGGGCAGGAGACGCCCGGCCGGGCGCCGTCCGCTGATACCGGAGTCGCCGCTGGTCGGCCTTCGCCCGCCGACGCAACTCGTGCCACTCCGCGCGTTCCTCCTCGCCGACCTGGAAGATGTGCGCGAGTGCCGTCAGCACGGCGTCGGCGGGCAGAGCGGTCTCGTCCGGCTTCAGGTAGCGGCTCAAGGCGGTATCGCTGAGCCCTCTCACGTTCTGACCGCTCAGCATCGTCTTCAGCCGCGCTTCGACGCTCTGCTGTTTCAGACCCGAGCGCGCCCATGCCGCGTGCAGCTTCTCGACGAGCGCCGCACGCGCGTCGGCCGTACGTGTGTCGGCCCTCCGCGCATCGGCCGTACGCGCATCGGCCCTACGCGCCCCGGTTGTACGCGCCCCGGCCGTACGCGTGTCCTCCGACGTGCTCGTCTCCGGCTCGCCGGCCGCCTCGAACTCGGGCCCCACGTTTCCCGTCACTGTCCCTCCGCCATCCCGATTTCCGACGTTTCCGCAGGTGAACGCCGCGGCAAAGAACCGGGAGCGGATCGGGACGCAAGCGGGATGCCACGCCCTCCCAAGGCCCTGGTGGCGCTTCCCGATCCCCTCAATCCTTGACCCCGCGACGCTCGCACAGCTCGCCGGGCTCGCAAGCCACCCCTGTCATCACGCATCGGAACCAGCCGACGCGTGACGCGGGGTGCCATGAACCACCGCGAGCCGTCTTCTCGACTCACCTGGAAAGGACCTCTGATGAGCACCATCAAGACGCGCATGACGCGCTCCACGACGGCCGTCCTGGCGACCGGATCGGTCATCCTCCTCATGGGCCTGACACAGCCCACCGCGCAGGCCGGGGAGGCCGCGAAAGCCGGCGTCGGCGCGCACGGCAGGGCGGCCGCCGCCAACACCGTCCACCTGAAGTTCGACAAGAACCCGGCGGACCCCTCCAACTCCAAGCTGTCCGTCATCAAGGGAAGCAAGGTGTGGGCCAACTTCCGGGCCGGCTCCGGGACCACCACGAACGACTGTGCCACGGGCCGCGGTTGGCTGCCCAACGGCACGTACACGATCGGCAAGCACCACCGCACCTACAACGGCCGTCTGATCAAGGGCTATGCGATCGCGCTGGCCGACAAGGTCTGTTCCAACGGCCGTACCAAGCGCACCGAGTTGTTCATCCACAGCGAGATGACGGTGAACGGAGGCCAGGGCAGCGGCGAGGCCCGCAAGTGGACCGACAAGAACCCGAACGACTTCCTTTCCAACGGTTGCGTCAAGATGCGCCCCGAAGAGATCAAGAAGATGTACCGACTGCTGGACCGGATCGGATGGCCGAAGACGCTGAACGTCGTCAGCTGACCCGTTTCCCGGTGGCACCCCACCGCCGGCGCCGCCCATCAGCAGGTATTCCGGCGACCGCTCCTGCCGCACACACGCCCCTCATCGTCGAACCGTCGGTTCATCCGATCAGCCCAACGAGGGGGCCCGGCGGCAGGAAACGGTGACCACGCCGCAGAACCCGTCCACACGTCACGCGCTCCCCGGGGAGGACGCCCCGGTCGCCCGGACCGGCACTTCGTGGTGCCGCTCCGGCAGCAGCCGGATCAGCCGGACGACGAGAGTCGGCCTCCGCTCCTCGTGACGGCCCATCTGAGGACGCCCTCCCCTCGTGGCCGCAGCGCGTCCGACGTCCGCTCGGAGCGGCGGACCAGTTCGCGCGGGGGTCCCGGCTGAGGCACCGGCGGGCTACCCGTGCCGGCAAGGCCGGCGACATACCGGGGCGGCCTTACCTGAGAGCGGCTCACATCCCGCTCATGGGCGGCTCGTCCAGGACGGCGGGGACGTGATGTCGCGAACGCGGGAAACGAAGGTCCTCTTCATGGGTGGGAGACAGCTCAGAGATCGTCCGGGTGCGGTGTTCGGGACCGGTCCCGGAGGGGAGCGGCCGCCGAGGGCACGGTCGCGCGGCACTCGGCGCAGTGGCTGCCGGGTTCCGGGGAGCGGAAGGCGCGGTCGCAGCCGTCGCATGTCTGAAGGGGGTGCACGATCGGTGGCAGGGCGGCGGGGGCACGGAACGGGGGCGGGGGCGGCAGCTTCGCGGTCAGGCGGTGGGCCAGCAGGGCGGCCGGGCGGCGCGGGCCCTCCGGCGGCAGATCGCTGATCAGGGCGTGCGTTACGGCGGCGGGCGGTACGTCGCGCTCCAGCCAGGCGGCGACGCCGGGGGCCAGGTGGGCGGTGTCGCAGGCGGAGAGGAGAAGGCGTGGGTCGTGGACGCGCAGATCGGTGAGCAGGTCCGTGGCCGCCTGGAGGAGGTCCGGGGCGGGGTAACCGGGCTGGGGTACGGCGGGCAGGGGGCGCTTCTTGCGGGGCGCGGGGCGCGCGGGCGGCGTGGGGTGCGTGGGCCGCGCGGGGCGCGCAGGCGGCGTGGGCCGCGTGGGCTCGGGGTGCGTGTCGGGGGTCGCGTGGCTCGCGTCCGGATCTGTCGCGTCCACGGTGCGCGCCGAACGCTCCTGTGGACGCAAGAGATCGGGGAGGGGTGAGGTGTCATGCCGCGCCGCCGCCGGCTGGTTGCAGGAGATCGTACGGGTGACGATGCGGCCGGCGGGGGTGCGTTCGCGGACGCGGCGCAGGTAGCCGTACGCCTCGAGTTCCCGTAACGCGGCGGCGATACGGGTGGCCCCCTCGGGGAAACGGTGGGCGAGTGTCTTGATGTCGACGCGGGCGCCCGGGGGCAGCGACTGGATGTGCACGCCGAGCCCGATGGCGAGCAGTGACAGCGCGTCGTGCTGGGCGAGGTGGTTGCCGATCACCGTGAAACGGGTGGTATGGCGGACGTTGTCGTGCACGACGCCGACGAGGCCCGCCGCCGACGGGCGAACACGGGGCCGCCGGTTCGCCCGTGAGTGGCGCGGGCCGTCGGCAACGGCTGACGAGGCGTGCGGGGGCACGCTAGTGTTTCGAGTATCCATTGGGAAGTGGCTGCTTCCTCGTGGTCAGGCCCTCGATCGGGACGCTACTCCCGGCCGGGGGCCGACGTATGTCTGCGGTGGTGTCGCGCTGAGCGTAAGGCAGTCGGGGGATACGAAATCCAGCCCAACCGGGGTAGTTCACCCGCCCGAGTGAGTGTGCCCGGGAGCGTGACGACGGGCGGGTGGGGTGGGGCTTGGTCGGGTTCTTTCCTCCTCACGTTCCTTGGGGAAGAGCGCCGGCGGCACCGGAGCCCGAGGAAACGGGTTCCGGTCGCGCGAGGCGCAGTTCGGCCCAGACGGTCTTGCGCGGGAACAGCCCCTCAGTAACCCCCCAGCGGTCGGCGAGCGCGTCCACGAGCAGCAGGCCGCGACCGGACTCGTCCCCCGGGGCGGGCCGCTGGAGCTCGGGCAGGCGTTCACCGCGCGTGTCCGTGACCTCGATACGGAGGACGTCACCGGTCACGTACAGCGTGAGCCGGAAGTCCCGCCCGGAGACGCGTCCGTGGGACGCGGCGTTGGCCGCCAGTTCCGCCACGAGGTGACGGGCGGGATCCGACGGGAGCCCCCAACTGCGGAGTTGGTCGTCCGCGAGCAGCCGGGCGAGACGGGCGCCCCGGGGCGTGGAGGAGAGCAGCACGCTGAAGGTGGGGGCGACGGGGTCGAGTTGGGCCGCGTTCTCGGCCTTTTCATGCATCACGTGACTGAGAGTGGCCGAATCCGCTTACCGTGATGAGTGACAAGGCGGTTGCGTACGGTCACTGTCCGGTGTTTGTCCGGTGCTGTCCTGCCTGTCCGCACGGTTCTCACGGGTAGGGCGAACGGCGCCGAGGGACGGCGCGGTACGAGGGAGGCGCGATGTCGGTGGACGACGGCGAGGCGGAAGGGCACGGGGCGGAGACGCGCGAGCCGGGTGACGAGCCGGGCTGGGAGGTGGACCCGGACGACGAGTGGGGCGTGGCCGTCCTCACCACGGTGGGACGCCAGTTGAAGCTACGGCGCGAGGCGACGGGGATGCGGGCCTCGGATTTCGGCAAGGCCGTCGGCTACGGCGAGGACATGGTGTTCAAGATCGAGGGCGGCAAGCGGATTCCCCGGCAGGAGTACCTGGACAAGGCCGACGAGGTGCTGCGGGCGGATGGGCTCATCTCGGCGACGTGGGAGGACGTGAAGAAGGTCCGGTACCCGAAGAAGGTTCGGGAGCTGGGGTGGCTGGAGGCCAAGGCGGTCGAGATCGGGGTGTACGTGTGCAACAGCATCAGCGGGTTGTTGCAGACACCGGATCACGCGCGAGCACTGTTCCAGGCCGCGCAGCCTGCGTACTCGCCGAACGATGTGGAACGCATGGTGGCCGCTCGCATGGCTCGGCAGTCGATCTTCGAACGGGACCCGGCACCCTCCATCAGTTTCGTCCTGGAAGAGGCGCCGCTGCAGCGGGAGGTCGGAGGCACAATGGTGTGGCGCCAGCAGCTCGAACGTCTGCTGGAGGTGGGACGGCTGCACAACGTCACGCTTCAGGTGATGCCGACGAAGAGTGATGCTCACCCTGGGGTGGACGGCAGGATTGAGATGCTGAAGTTCGAGGAGGGCACGGCGGTGGGGCGATCCGATGGTGAGTTCAACGGCCGACCGACCTCCGACCCGAAGCAACTGCGCATCATCGAGCTGCAATATGGCACCATCCGGGCGCAGGCTCTCACGCCTCGGGAGTCGCTGGCTTTCATCGAGCAACTACTGCTGGGAGAAACATGATCCGCAAGACCACTGCCGGGGACGCCTCCGGGCTGGCGTGGTTCAAGAGCAGCTACAGCGACGGCACCAACGGCAACTCCTGCGTCGAGGTCGCCACCACCCCCGGCACCGTGCACGTCCGCGACTCCAAGAACGTCGAAGGCCCCCGGCTCGCGCTCACCCCGAGCGCCTGGGCGGGCTTCGTCACGTACACCGCCGAAAGCTGACGCCTCAGCGCACCACCGCCCCCGCCGCCGTACGGAACGGTGGCGAGGGCGGCGGCAAGGTCCTGCGGGGGACGCCTCGGGAGAGGGCCCGGCTCAGATGTCCTCGGGCTTCTCGTCGCCCGGCTCCAGGCCGAGCTGCTCCACGAGCCACTTGTCGAACTCGATGGACGCCCGCACCCAGCTGACCGTGGACGCCACGAAGTGCTCCAGGCTGACGCCCGTGCCGATCAGCATCTGGGCCTCACCGATGATCCGGACGGTGGGCGGGCCGTCGCCCTCCTCGTGGATGTGGCTGTAGACCTTGGGCCAGAGCGTGCGGCGGTTCCAGTCGTCGATCGCGTCGAGGATCTTGGACTTGTCCTCGACGGGGTGCGGCCGGTCGTAGAACGTCCGCACGGAGAAGACCTGCTGGTCCCCTTCGCCACGGAACATGAAGTACGTGCGGAAGTCCTCCCACGGCGCCGCGAGGTCGCCCTCATCGTCGACGACGTACTTCAGCTCCATCTGGTCGAGCAGCTGCTTGACCAGGTCCTGGTCGGGGACGACGGGGCCCGCCGGTCCTTCCGCTCCTGCGCCCTGCTGCCGGGGCTGGCCCCCGAAATTCGGAATCGAGGACGGGTCGATGCTCACCGTGTTCTTCCCTTCGTACGGTTCCTGCCATCCTCCCCCATCGCTCCCGCCCCATGGCAAGCCCGCCCCGCCCGGATCCGCCCCGATCCGCCAGGAGCGGACAGGGCCGAGCGGACGGGACGGGCAGGAGGGGGTCCTCAGGGCTTCTTGTCGAACGACGGCCCGGTCCCCGTGGGCTCCGCTCCCGTCGGCTCCGGCGTCGCCGCGCCCACGATCAGGCCGTCCTCGAAGCGGTCCACCCGGACCGTGTCGCCGTCCCTGACCTCGCCCGAGAGGATCTCCTTCGCCAGCCGGTCGCCGATCGCCGTCTGCACCAGGCGGCGCAGCGGGCGGGCTCCGTAGGCCGGGTCGTTGCCCTCGTCGGCCAGCCAGTCCAGGGCCGCCGGGGTCACCTCCAGCGTCAGGCGGCGCTCCGCCAGGCGGCGGGCGAGGCGGTCGATCTGGAGGCGGGCG
The DNA here is from genome assembly GCF_000719775.1 of Streptomyces sp. NRRL F-5135. Classification (GTDB taxonomy): domain Bacteria; phylum Actinomycetota; class Actinomycetes; order Streptomycetales; family Streptomycetaceae; genus Streptomyces; species Streptomyces hebeiensis. The sequence continues at coordinate 182,136 of NZ_JOHR01000013.1, forward strand.
ATGCGGGCCAGCTCGTCACGCGACAGGGCCGTGAAGACGACCATGTCGTCCAGGCGGTTCAGGAACTCCGGCTTGAAGGAGGCCCGGACCACCTCCAGCACCTGCTGCTTCTTCTGCTCGTCGGTCGTCGTCGGCTCGGCCAGGTACTGGCTGCCCAGGTTGGACGTCAGCACCAGGATGGTGTTGCGGAAGTCCACCGTCCGGCCCTGGCCGTCCGTGAGCCGGCCGTCGTCCAGGACCTGGAGCAGGACGTCGAAGACCTCGGGGTGGGCCTTCTCCACCTCGTCCAGCAGCACCACGCTGTACGGGCGGCGGCGCACGGCCTCCGTGAGCTGGCCGCCCTCCTCGTAGCCGACGTAGCCGGGCGGGGCGCCCACGAGCCGGGCCACCGAGTGCTTCTCGCCGTACTCGCTCATGTCGATGCGGACCATGGCCCGCTCGTCGTCGAAGAGGAAGTCCGCGAGCGCCTTGGCCAGCTCCGTCTTGCCGACGCCGGTCGGGCCGAGGAAGAGGAAGGAGCCGGTGGGCCGGTCGGGGTCGGCGATGCCCGCGCGGGTGCGCCGTACGGCGTCGGAGACGGCCCGTACCGCCTCGGTCTGGCCGATCAGCCGCTTGGCCAGCTCCTGCTCCATGCGCAGCAGCTTCTGCGTCTCGCCCTCCAGCAGCCGGCCGGCCGGGATGCCGGTCCAGGAGCCGACCACGTCCGCGATGTCGTCGGGGCCGACCTCCTCCTTGACCATCGTGTCCTTGGCGGCCTCCTCCTCGGCCGCCGCGGCCTCCTCCAGCTCCCGCTCCAGGCCGGGGATCTCCCCGTACAGCAGCTTGGAGGCGGTGTCGAAGTCGCCGTCGCGCTGTGCCCGCTCCGCCTGGCCGCGCAGGTCGTCCAGGCGTTCCTTGAGCTCACCGACGCGGTTGAGGCCCTGCTTCTCCTTCTCCCAGCGCGCGGTCAGGCCGCGCAGCTCCTCCTCGCGGTCCGCGAGGTCGCGGCGCAGCTTCTCCAGGCGCTCCTTGGAGGCCGCGTCGGACTCGTTGCGCAGGGCCAGCTCCTCCATGCGGAGCCGGTCCACGGAGCGCTGGAGCTCGTCGATCTCCAGCGGGGAGGAGTCGATCTCCATCCGGAGCCGGGAGGCGGCCTCGTCCACGAGGTCGATCGCCTTGTCGGGGAGGAAGCGGGAGGTGATGTAGCGGTCCGAGAGCGTGGCGGCGGCGACCAGGGCCGCGTCCGCGATCTGCACCTTGTGGTGGGCCTCGTAGCGGCCCTTGAGCCCGCGCAGGATCGCGATCGTGTCCTCGACGGTCGGCTCGGCGACCAGCACCTGCTGGAAGCGCCGCTCCAGGGCCGCGTCCTTCTCGATCCGCTCGCGGTACTCGTCCAGCGTCGTCGCGCCGACCATGCGCAGTTCGCCGCGCGCCAGCATCGGCTTGAGCATGTTGCCCGCGTCCATGGCCGAGTCGCCGCCGGCGCCCGCGCCGACGACGGTGTGCAGTTCGTCGATGAACGTGATGATCTGGCCGTCGCTCTCCTTGATCTCGGAGAGGACGGTCTTCAGGCGCTCCTCGAACTCGCCCCGGTACTTCGCGCCGGCCACCATCGCGCCGAGGTCCAGCGCCACCAGCCGCTTGTTCTTGAGCGACTCCGGCACGTCGCCCTTGACGATGCGCTGCGCGAGCCCCTCGACGACGGCGGTCTTGCCGACGCCCGGCTCGCCGATCAGCACGGGGTTGTTCTTCGTACGGCGCGAGAGCACCTGCACCACGCGGCGGATCTCCTGGTCCCGGCCGATGACCGGGTCGAGCCGGCCCTCGCGGGCGGCGGCCGTGAAGTCGGTGCCGAACTTCTCCAGGGCCTTGTACTGCCCCTCCGGGTCGGGGGTGGTCACCCGGCGCCCGCCGCGCGCCTTCTCGAACGCGGCCAGCAGGCTCTTGGCGTCCGCCCCCTGCCCGGCCAGCACGTCCCCGGCCTGGCCGCCCTTGGCCGCGACGCCGATCAGCAGGTGCTCGGTGGAGACGTAGTCGTCCCCGAGGTCCTTCGCCCGCTGTGAGGCGTCCGCGATGACGGCGAGCAGGTCGCGGTTGGCCTGCGGGGGCGCGACGGTGGACCCGGCCACGCTGGGCAGCGCGCCCAGCAGCCGCTCGGCGCCCGAGCGGACCGCCGCCTGGTCCGCCTCGACGGCGGCCAGCAGGTCCGTCACGTTCTCGTTGTCCTGGCCCGGCAGCAGCGCGAGCAGCAGGTGCGCGGGGGTCAGGTCGGGGTGCCCGGCCGCCACGGCCCGGTTGGTGGCCGCGTTGATCGCGTCCCGGCTCTTGTTGGTCAGCTCGGCGTCCACTGCGCTCTCTCCTCCTGGCGTCCTCACGTATGCGGCCCGCCCGCGCCCCGCACCTGCCGCGCGCGGGGCCCAGGCCCCGTGTCCGACTCCGGCTCTTTGACTCCTGCAACATACGTAAAGTTGAGTCTATTCCACTCAACACCGAAACTGCCCCCGCACGGTCGAATCCATGCCCGAACGCCCGAACGTCCTACGCTTCGACGCATGCCCACACCTACGCCCGAGGCGGCCCCCGCGCCCGCGCCGGCCGACGCAACCGCGTCCACGTCCGGAACGGCGCCGACACCCGCACCCGCACCGGCGCGCACTCCCGCGCACCATGACGTACGTAATCCCAGCCCCGATTTTCTCGCGTTCTGGCGCGAACACCATCTGTGCACCCTCACCACCGTGCGCGCGGACGGCACTCCGCACGTGGTCCCGGTGGGCGTGACGTACGACCCGGAGGCGGGGCTCGCGCGCGTCATCTCCGACGGGAACAGCCGGAAGGTCACCCACGTCCTGGCCGCCGGACCGGAGGGCGCGCGGGTCGCGGTCTGCCAGGTCGACCGGGCCCGCTGGGCGACGCTGGAGGGCCGCGCCACGGTCCGCCGGGAGCCGGAGGCGGTGGCGGACGCGGAACGCCGCTACGAGGAGCGCTACGGCCACCCTCCCCGGGTGAACCCGAACCGGGTCGTCATCGAGATCGCCCTGGACCGGGCGATGGGGCGCGGCTGGGCGCGAAAGCCGGCGGCGGAGGGAAACAGCTGAACGATGGAGTGACTGAGCACGGCCCGCCGGGCACCGTACGCACTCCCCGGCGCACCCGCGCGCCCGCCCGCCCGCATCCGCACCCGCACCCGCACCCGCACCCGCACCCGCACCCGCACCCGGACAGCACAGCGGCGCCATCGTGTTTCAGGTCCACGATGGCGCCGCTGTGTGGGGGAAGCGCCGGAGCGATTTACAACGACGGGGGAATCGCTCAGGCGCTGCGGGGGGTGGCGATGGTGGTTCTCGGTCCGACCAGCTGGTGGTCCCGCTGGTCGAGGTTAACGAAGATCATTCCGTATCGGATCGCGCACCGGACCGGCCGCGGTGCTCCCCGCGGCTTCCGGAGGCAGCGGTAGGCGCGGACGTCCTCGTCCTCTTCGCGTACGACGACGATCGGTTCTCCGAGCAGGGTGACCATCAACGAATCGCCACGGTGAGGAATGGCCGTGACCAAGTCGATGAAATGCCACCCGGATCGGTAGGCCGTCGCCATCTCGCGACGGAAGACCCGGTCGTCCGGCGGCACGGTCATGCGCCCGAGTCGGCCGGCGTGGTGTTCCAGCCGATGTCCCCCGGCGCGTTCCTGGGGGAGACGATCCAGCCAATGTCGCCGCCGTTCGTCGCGTCCGCGGCGGAGACCGCCCCGGCCTCGACGTTCCAGCCGATGTCACCACCCGACTCGACACCCTGCGCGACAGGTCCTGTTGGCTCGGCGTGCCAGCCGATGTCACCGCCAACGGTCAGCGCGCCGTAGGCCAGAGCCGCAGAGAAAGCGGTGGCGACCACCGCGCGAAGCATTCTCTTGTACATAGTCGGCTTCGTCCTCACTTGATGGATTCCTCTCCCCCGCCACCTAGACGATGTCTCACCCGGACACGTCAACACCACCAGGACGAGGCATCATGTTCCTGCATGTTCAGGACCCTGGGGGGTGGAGCTTTGACATCAAAAGACACAAATCAGACACATCCCCATGTCGTCACTGATCTGTGCGAGGACGGCAAGCACATTTACGCCAAAGCACTGAGGTCCGGGCGCATCGCCCGGGGGGAGGCCGCGGCGGCGCCCTGCCTCATGGAATTCCCGCTCCTCCACCCCGACCCTGATGACCCCGACTGGCTCCGGCCGGTTCCACCGTCCGCCGCACTCGCACAACGTCTTCACCCCGTCGAGCGCGAGATCCAGGAGCGCCGGCACTTCGCGGTGAAGCTGACGGACGCTTTTGAGCCGTTCATGACCATCAGCGCCCAGGACCCACCGACCACCCACGCCATCACGGTCCTGGAAGGCGACAGCAGAATCAACGCGGCGCTCGACCTGTCCACCGCCGAGTGCCGTACGGAGGTGCTCACCGTCCAGCCGGGCGGCGGCCGCAGCGCGCACGTGCTCGCCAGGGCCCTCGAACGGGGCCAGTCAGTGGTGGACCGGGGCGTCAGCATCCGGACGCTGTACCAGCACACCGTCCGGCACAGCCAGGGCACACTCGCCTACGCGGAACGGCTGGCCGAGAGCAAGGTCGAGATCCGGACGCTGGAAGAACTCATCGAGCGGCTGATCATCTTCGACCGCTCGGTCGCGTACATCCCGGCACGCTCCGACCGGCAGGTCGCCCTGGAGCTGCGGCACCCGGGCCTCGTCGACTACCTGGCCCAGGTCTTCGAGCACCTGTGGCGTCATGCCACCCCCCTGAACGAGGAAATCCCGTACGAGCCGGCCCCCTTCGGCATCACGGGCGTCCAGCGCTCCATCGCCAAGCTCCTGATCGAGGGGTTCGTGGACGAGGCCATCGCCCGCCGCCTGGGCATGAACGTACGGACCTGCCGCGCGCACATCGCCAAGCTCGCCACCGCCCTCGGCAGCGGCAGCCGCGCCCAACTCGGCTACCTCATCGCGCACTCGGGGATCCTGGACGACGACCACTGAGCCGACCGCCGTCCACGACCGGCCACCGACGAGCACACGGACCACGCCCGGCCCGAACGCACGCACGCACGCACGCACGCACGCACGCGGCAACGCGAGACGCCCGGACGGGGTCCCGTCCGGGCGTCTGTGCGCGTCTGTGCGCGTCTGTGCCGCGTCTCTACCGCGTCTGTGTGCCTCTGTACGCGCTTCCCGACGCAAAAGGACCCGCCGCGCCGCCGCGCCCCCTCGGCACGCGCACGTACGGCCCGGGCGCCTCGGCTCAGTCCGTCGGCCGCTTCGGCTTCGGCCGCCAGACCACCAGCGCGCTCGCCTGCTGCACGTCCTGGTACGGGACCAGGTCCCGCCGGTACGAGGCGTGCACCTGCGCCTCGCGCTGGCGCATCGCCGCCGCCGCGCCGTCCACGGCGGACGACAGCTCGGCGACCCGGGCCTGGAGCGCGGCGACCTGGTTCTCCAGCTCGATGATCCGCTTGATGCCGGCCAGGTTGATGCCCTCGTCCTGCGACAGCTGCTGCACCTGCCGGAGCAGCTCGATGTCACGGGCCGAGTAGCGGCGCCCCCGGCCCGCCGTACGGTCCGGGGAGACCAGCCCCAGGCGGTCGTACTGCCGGAGCGTCTGCGGGTGCAGCCCGGAGAGCTGCGCCGCCACCGAGATGACGTACACCGGCGTCTCCTCGGTCAGCTGGTACGACCTGTTGAACGATGCGGACTGCCGACGACGCCCGTCCCTGTCCATCGCGTCATGCTCCCTTCGCGGCCTGGAACAGCTCCGCCCGCGGGTTCTCGTCCGCGGTCGCCTTCCGGTATGCCTCCAGCGCGTCGCGTGCCTGCGCGCCGAGGTTCGTGGGGACGACGACCTCGACGGTGACCAGGAGGTCGCCGCGGGTTCCGTCCTTGCGGGCGGCACCCTTCCCCCGGGCCCGCATCGTACGGCCGTTGGGGGTGCCCGCGGGGAGCTTCAGGGTGACCGGCGGGCCGCCCAGCGTCGGCACCTTCACCTCGGCGCCGAGCGCGGCCTCCGTGAAGGTGACCGGCACGGTGACCGTCAGGTTGTCGCCCTTGCGGCCGAACACCGGGTGGGAGTCGACGTGCACGACCACGTACAGGTCGCCGGCCGGACCGCCGCGCTCGCCGGGCGCCCCCTTGCCGCGCAGCCGGATCCGCTGGCCGTCGCTGACGCCCGCCGGGATCCGGACCTGCATCGTCCGCGACGACTTCGCCCGGCCGCTGCCCTTGCAGACCTCGCACGGGTCCTGGGCGATCAGCCCGCGGCCCTTGCAGTCCACGCACGGGTCGGTCAGCGAGAAGCCGCCGCCCGTGCCGCGCGAGACCTGGCCGGTGCCCACACAGGTCGGGCAGACCCGCGGGGTGCCGTTCTTGTCGCCCGTGCCCGAACACGCCTTGCAGGGCGACTGGCTGGACATCCGCAGCGGGACCGTGGCCCCGTCGACCGCCTCGGTGAAGCTGAGCGTCACCTCGGACTCGATGTCCTGCCCACGGCGCGGCTGGGTGCGGGTCCCCGTGCCACCCCGGTTGAACAGGCCGCCGAACACGTCCCCGAGCCCGCCGCCGAAGCCGCCGGCGCCCGGACCACCCTGACCGCCCTGGCCGCCGCCGAAGAGGTCGCCCAGGTCGAAGTTGAACGAGCCGCCGCCCGCGCCCGGCCCCGGCCGGAATCCGCCGTTGCCGAAGAGCGCGCGCGCCTCGTCGTACTCCTTGCGGCGCTTCGGATCGCCGAGGATGTCGTTGGCCTCGGAGACCTCCTTGAAGCGCTCCTCGGCCCTGGCGTCACCCTTGTTGGCGTCCGGGTGGAACTCCCGGGCGAGCTTGCGGTACGCCTTCTTGATCTCGGCCTCGGTGGCGTCCTTGGGGACGCCGAGAACCTTGTAGTAGTCCTTCTCCACGAAGTCCTTGGTGCTCATTCCCGACGTCCCTCCTCTCCGCCCGCGACACCACCGTCACCGCGTCCACAACCGCGCCCGCACCCGTGTGCCGACGCGTCAGCCCTCTTCCGGGCCACCGCTCTCCTTGTCCTTGGCGGACCCGTCCTGCTCGTCCGCGCCCTTCGGCTGCGCCCCCGGCTGGGGCTCGGCCACCGCGACGCGTGCGGGCCTGATCGTCCGCTCGCCGAACCGATACCCGGGCTGGAGGATCGCGACGCACGTCGTCTCCGTGACGTCCGGCGCGTACGAGTGCATCAGCGCCTCGTGCACCGTCGGGTCGAAGGGCTCGCCCTCCGAACCGAACTGCTGGAGCCCCAGCTTGGCCGTGACCGCCTCCAGGGACTCGGCGACGGACTTGAAGCCGCCCACCAGTTCCTCGTGGTCCCGGGCCCGGCCGATGTCGTCGAGCACCGGCAGCAGCTCGGTCAGCAGGTTCGCGACCGCCATCTCCTTGACCGCGGCCCGGTCCCGCTCCACCCTGCGGCGGTAGTTCTGGTACTCGGCCTGCAGCCGCTGGAGGTCTGCCGTGCGCTCGTTGAGCGCCGTACGGACCTGGTCCAGCTGCGCTGTCAGGGCCACGTCCTGAACGTCCCCGGCCGGGGCCGACGGGCCCGGCTCCTTGGCGGAGTCCGGCCCTTCGGCGCCCTGCGCGGCGTCATCGGGGGTGGCGCCGGAGGGGACGTCGGGCTTCTCCTCGAAGCCCGGGGTCTCCTCGCTCACGCGGCACCGTCCTTCTTCGGCTTCTCGTCGTCGACGATCTCGGCGTCGACGACGTCGTCGTCGGCCTTGGCGCCGGCGCCGGCACCGGGAGCCGCGCCCTCGGCGCCGCCGGCCGCGCCCGCGGCCTGGGCGTCGGCGTACATGGCCTGGCCGAGCTTCTGCGAGACGGCCGCGACCTTCTCCGTGGCGGTCTTGATCTCGGCCGTGTCCTCGCCCTTGAGCTTCTCCTTCAGCTCGCCGACGGCGGTCTCGACCTCGGTCTTGACGTCACCCGGGACCTTGTCCTCGTTGTCCTTGAGGAACTTCTCCGTCTGGTAGACGAGCTGTTCGGCCTGGTTGCGCGTCTCGGCGGCCTCGCGGCGCTTGTGGTCCTCGTCCGCGTACTTCTCGGCCTCTTCGCGCATCCGCTGGACCTCGTCCTTCGGCAGCGAGGAGCCGCCGGTGACGGTCATCTTCTGCTCCTTGCCCGTGCCGAGGTCCTTCGCGGTCACGTGCATGATGCCGTTGGCGTCGATGTCGAAGGAGACCTCGATCTGCGGCACCCCGCGCGGGGCCGGCGGCAGACCGGTCAGCTCGAACATCCCGAGCTTCTTGTTGTACGCGGCGATCTCGCGCTCGCCCTGCCGGGTTGACGCCCTTGTTGGCCTCGCGGCCGCCGGTCAGCTCCTTGACGAGCTCCGCGACGGCGGGCATACGGGTCGAGCCGCCGACGAGCACCACGTGGTCGATCTCGGACAGCTGGATGCCGGCGTCCTTGATGACGTTGTGGAACGGCGTCTTGCAGCGGTCCAGCAGGTCCGCGGTCAGCTGCTGGAACTGCGAGCGGGTGATCTTCTCGTCCAGGTGCAGCGGGCCCTCGGCGGACGCCGTGATGTACGGCAGGTTGATCGTCGTCTCCGAGGAGGACGAGAGCTCGATCTTCGCCTTCTCGGACGCCTCGCGCAGCCGCTGGAGCGCCATCTTGTCCTTGGACAGGTCCACGCCGTTGCCGTTGGCGAACTGCTTCACCAGGTGGTCGACCAGGCGCTGGTCCCAGTCGTCACCACCGAGGTGGTTGTCACCGTTGGTGGCCTTCACCTCGACGACACCGTCGCCGATCTCCAGCAGCGAGACGTCGAACGTACCGCCACCGAGGTCGAAGACCAGGATGGTCTGGTCGTCCTTGTCGAGCCCGTAGGCCAGCGCGGCGGCCGTCGGCTCGTTGACGATGCGCAGGACGTTCAGGCCCGCGATCTCGCCGGCCTCCTTGGTGGCCTGGCGCTCCGAGTCGTTGAAGTACGCGGGGACGGTGATCACCGCGTCGGTGACCTTCTCGCCCAGGTACGACTCGGCGTCCCGCTTCAGCTTCTGCAGCACGAAGGCCGAGATCTGCTGCGGGTTGAAGTCCTTGCCGTCCAGGTTGATCTTCCAGTCGGTGCCCATGTGGCGCTTGACCGACCGGATGGTCCTGTCGACGTTGGTGACCGCCTGGCGCTTCGCGACCTCGCCGACGAGCACCTCGCCGTTCTTGGCGAAGGCGACGACGGACGGCGTGGTCCTGGCGCCCTCTGCGTTGGTGATGACGGTGGGCTCGCCGCCTTCGAGAACGCTGACGACGGAGTTAGTCGTGCCCAGGTCGATGCCGACCGCACGTGCCATTTCGATTCCTCCAGCTGACTTGAGTGGAACAGGCTCAAGGATGCATGACGGGGCAGCCGGAGTCAAAGGACCTGAGTCGATCAGACTCAATTAAAGTGCGCATAAGCGCGCCGGGCGCATGATGGACGGGAGCACGACGGAACGCGCGACGGAACGTACGACGGGACCACGACGGCAGCCCGACAGGACCACGAGGGGGCGCTCGCGGCACCGGAGGCGACTGGAGCGCCCAGCGACACAGATCACCGACCGTGGCACTACATTGCGGCCGGATAAGTGGGTAACCTCAGCACGACCCCATTAAGTTACCGCTTAGTAGAGCGCTCGACAGGGCGCACAGACCCCACCTCGCAGGCCCGAGGAGCCCTCCCATGCAACTCGCCGCGATCACCGTGTCGCTGGTTCTCGCCGTCGTCGGTGTGGCGTTGTTCGGCCGAGCCATCGCGCAGATCTACCACTTCGTGAAACTCGGACAGCCGGTTCCCGCGGGCTCCCGCACGGACGAGCCCGTACAGCGCACCGTGACCGTGGCCAAGGAGTTCCTCGGCCACACCCGGATGAACCGCTGGGGTGTCGTCGGCGTGGCGCACTGGTTCGTCGCGATCGGGTTCTTCTCGCTCGTCCTGACCCTCGTCAACGCCTTCGGACAGCTCTTCCGGGCCGACTGGCTGCTGCCGGTCATCGGTGACTGGACGCCGTACGAGGTCTTCGTCGAGCTGATCGGCCTGCTGACGACGCTCGGCATCCTGACGCTGATCGTCATCCGCCAGCTCTCGCTCCCCGGCCGCGCGGGCCGCAAGTCCCGCTTCGCCGGCTCCAACTTCGGCCAGGCGTACTTCGTCGAGGCCGTCATCCTGGTCATCGGCCTGGCGATCCTCCTCCTGCGCGGCCTGGAGGGCGCGCTGCACCACGTCGGCTCCTACGAGGCCGCCTATGTGGTCTCGTACCCGCTGGTGGCCGCCTTCAGGGGGCTCGACGCCGGGACGCTGCAGAACCTGGTCTACCTGGTCGCCATGATCAAGATCGGGACGTCCTTCGTCTGGATGATCACCGTCGCGCTCAAGACCGACATGGGCGTGGCCTGGCACCGCTTCCTGGCGTTCCCGAACATCTGGTTCAAGCGCGAGGCGGACGGCGGCACGGCCCTCGGCGCGCTCCGGCCGATGACCTCGAACGGCAAGGAGATCGACTTCGAGACGGTCTTCGACGACGAGGAGGGCGAGGAGGCCGTCTTCGGCGCCTCGCAGGTCGAGCACTTCTCCTGGAAGGGCATCCTCGACTTCTCCACGTGCACGGAGTGCGGCCGCTGCCAGTCGCAGTGCCCGGCCTGGAACACGGGCAAGCCGCTCTCCCCGAAGCTGCTGATCATGTCCCTGCGGGACCACGCGCACGCCAAGGCGCCGTACCTGCTGGCCGGCGGCGGGAAGACGGCGGAGGGCGAGGAGAAGGCGTCGGCCGAGCAGCTCGCCGACGTCCCCGCCACGGCCCTGGCCGAGGCCGAGCGCCCGCTGGTCGGCACGCTGGAGGAGAACGGCGTCATCGACCCGGACGTGCTGTGGTCGTGCACGACCTGCGGCGCGTGCGTCGAGCAGTGCCCGGTCGACATCGAACACGTCGACCACATCGTGGACATGCGCCGCTACCAGGTGATGATCGAGAGCTCCTTCCCGAGCGAGGCCGGGACGATGCTCAAGAACCTGGAGAAGAAGGGCAACCCCTGGGGCCTGGCCAAGAAGCAGCGCCTGGAGTGGACGAAGGAGCTGGCGAAGGACGTCGGCTTCGAGGTACCGGTCGTCGGCAAGGACGTCGAGGACCTGACCGAGGTCGACTACCTGTACTGGGTCGGCTGCGCGGGCGCGCTCGAGGACCGGGCGAAGAAGACCACCAAGGCGTTCGCCGAGCTCCTGCACATCGCCGGCGTGAAGTTCGCGATCATGGGCGGCGACGAGAAGTGCACGGGCGACTCGGCCCGGCGCCTGGGCAACGAGCCGCTGTTCCAGCAGCTCGGCCAGGAGAACGTGGCGATGCTGAACATGGCGTTCGGCGAGGACGATGACGACGCCGCCACCAAGAAGCCGAAGGCTTCGAAGAAGATCGTCGCGACCTGCCCGCACTGCTTCAACACCATCGCCAACGAGTACCCCCAGCTCGGCGGCGAGTACGAGGTCATCCACCACACCCAGCTGCTCCAGCACCTCGTGGACGAGGGGAAGCTGATCCCGGTCACCCCGGTCGAGGGTCTGATCACGTACCACGACCCGTGCTACCTGGGCCGCCACAACAAGGTCTACACCCCGCCGCGCGAGATCATCGCCAAGGTGCCGGGGCTCAGGAACGAGGAGATGCACCGCCACAAGGAACGCGGCTTCTGCTGCGGCGCGGGCGGCGCGCGGATGTGGATGGAGGAGCGGATCGGCAAGCGCGTCAACAACGAGCGCGTGGACGAGGCCCTTTCGCTCAACCCGGACATCGTCTCGACCGCCTGCCCGTTCTGCCTGGTGATGCTGACCGACTCCGTCAACGGCAAGAAGAACGATGGCGCGGCGAAGGAATCCCTCCAGGTCGTGGATGTGGCGCAGCTGCTGCTCGACTCGGTGAGGACCCCGGCCGACCCCTCCGGGACCGAGGAGCCCGAGAGCGCGTCGGACCCGGATCCGGACCCGGCGCCGCGGCCCGAACCGGTGAAGTAGCCGACGCGGCACCCCGCGTCGCGGTACGGCCGCGGTGCGAGGTGTCGTGCCGTGCGGCCGTACCGCGGCCGTACCGCGGCGTACCGCGCCCGTGTCACGCGCGCCTCGCTGAGGCATCATGTGGCGGCTGGTACCCGACAGGCGGGTGGGACGGACGGGTGGGACAGGTGGTCATGCGCGGAGAGATCGTGGCGAGAGCACTGAACAGGCCCCGTGCGGCAGGCGAGCGGGCCCCGGGTCTCCCCGCGCGTACGGGCGTCCCCGCGCGGACGGGTCTCCCCGCGCGGACGGGTCTCCCCGCGCGTATGGGCGTCCGCTCGGTCCGCGCCCTGCTCTGCGCCGGCATCTGCACGGCGGCCCTGGTCCTGGCCGGGTGCTCCGGCCCCTCGGACGGGGCCGGTGACGGCGGCCGGGAAGGCACCGAGGCCAAGAACGGCGACAGCGCCCCGGCTTCCGGCGCCGGGGGCGGGGCGGACGGGGCCCGTCGTTCCGTACCGCGCGGCAAGGGCAGCCGGATCCCCGACGACTTCAACGGGGACGGTCACCGCGACCTCGTCCTGAACGACCTGGTCAAATCCCCGGACGACCCGTACGGCGACGACGCCGGCATCGGGATCGTGTACGGCACGGCCGGCCCGCGGGCCCTCGACCCGGCCGTACGCCAGACCCTCAGCGCGCACGAGCAGGGCGCGCGGGTCGACGGCGCGCTCCCGGCGGCGTTCGACGCGGAGGCGGCCTGCGACCTGGACCAGGACGGCTACGGCGATCTGATCATCACCACGGACCCGCCGTACAACGGCATCGGCGTGCCGCCCGTACCGCTCCAGATCCTGTTCGGCGGCCCCACGGGGCTGGGCAGCGGTGGGAACGACAAGGCGGTCGTCCTGAAGATCCCCGCCAAGGCGCGCGCCGGCAACGAGTGGCCCGACCACCCCGTCTGCGGCGATTTCGACGGCGACGGCGCGGTGGACCTGGCGGTCACCGCGAGCGCGGGACAGATCAGCTACCTGCGCGGCCCTTTCAGCCGGTCGGGCGCGCCGCGCGGCGCGGCGGCGCCGATCCCCGACGGCGGCGCGGCCCTCGCGGCGCCCGAGCCGGAGGCCGACGTCGACGGTGACGGCTACGACGACCTGGTCCACTCCTCGCGGGCGCACGTCCCCGGCAAGGCCGACAAGGGGACGCTGCTGCGGGGCGGCCCGGACGGACCGGCGCGCGCGGGCGGCCCGTACCGTTTCCGCGCCGTGCGGCTTCCGGCGCCGCCCGAGCTCCCGTCCCGGTCGCGTACGGAGGCGCCGCGTACGGGCAAGGTGACGACCGTCCTGCTCCGGTCCGCGGACTTCGACGGGGACAAGCGCCCCGATGTGGTGACGCGGACGCACCGGGGCGAGACGGAGGACCTGATCGCGCTGTACGGGACGAGGACGGGCGGCGGTTCCGCGGGGGACGCGGACGCGGGCGGCGAGGGCGCCGACGGCGAGGGAACGGGCGGCGGGGACGCGGGCGCGGACGGCGCGAAGTCCGCTGTGCCGGACCGTCCGTTGATCACTTTCAGCACGTCGATCTTCCTGGGGTGAACCCCCCGGGGATCCCCTAGGGGATGTCACAGCTCGGCCGCAATGGCCCGTCCGTTCCCCGGCGCAGCCGTCGCACACGCCAGGACCGGGTACGTTCGAATGCGTGGCTGGATTCAGGATCGGACGCGGCCGGGACAACCGCACCTCGCAACAACACCCGCAGCAGCAGCAGTCGTACGGACGGCAGGCTCCGCCTCCCGGATACGGAGGGGGCCCCGGCCCGCAGGCCGGTCCCCAGGGCGCCCCGCCGTACGGACAGCAGCAGTGGCCCCAGGCGGGCGGCGGGCCGGCGTACGGCGGGCAGAGCGGCGCCGGCAGACAGTACGGCGGGCACGGCGGCGGCCCGGGCGGGCACGGTGGGCACGGCGAGCCGGAGTACTTCGGCGAGCCGCACGGCGGCGGGCAGCCCCCGCGGCCGGGCCGGCAGGGCGACCCGTACGCCAACTCACCGGGCCACACGCAGGCGTTCAGCATCGGCGAGGAGCCGTACGCGGGCGACGACCGGTACACCGCCGCCCCGGCGCCCCCGGCGGGCCCTCGGCTGCCCTGGAAGGAACTGCTGAGCGGAATCGTCCTGCGCCCGGCCGACACCTTCTACCGGATGCGCGACTACCCGGTCTGGGGCCCGGCCCTGATCGTGACGTTCATCTACGGCCTGCTGGCGCTCTTCGGCTTCGACGCGGCCCGCGAGGACGCGATCAACGCGACGCTGTCCACCGCCATCCCGTACGCCCTGACGACGGCCGTGGCCTTCGTCGTCGGCAGTCTGATCATGGGCGCGGTGACCCACACGCTGGCCCGCCAGCTCGGTGGCGACGGCACCTGGCAGCCGACCGTGGGCCTGTCCATGCTGATCATGTCGATCACGGACCTGCCGCGGCTGCTCTTCGCGCTCTTCCTGGGCGGCGAGAACGGGCTGGTGCAGGTGCTCGGCTGGGTCACCTGGGTGGCGGCGGGAGCGCTCTTCACGGTCATGGTGAGCAAGTCGCACGACCTGCCGTGGCCGAAGGCGCTGGGGGCGTCGGCGATCCAGTTGCTGGCGCTGCTGTCGCTGCTGAAGCTGGGCACGCTGTAACGAACGGGCGCGTCCGGCGCGACGGGCGCGACGAAGCAACGGAGCGACGAAAAAGAGGCCCCGGAATCGACGGCGGAGATGCCGTCGATTGATCCGGGGCCTTTTCGCATGCCGGCTCAGGCGTCGAGCACCTGCTCGTCGCGGCGCACGACGGGAGGTTCCACGCTCCACGGAAAGTTGATCCAGTCGTCCGTGCGCCGCCAGACGTATTCGCATTTCACCAGCGACTGCGTCTTTTCGTATATGACGGCGCTGCGCACTTCGGCGACCTGGTCGAGGCAGAATTCCCGCACGAGCTTCAGCGTCCTGCCGGTGTCGGCGACATCGTCGGCGATGAGGACCTTCTTGTTCGAGAAGTCGATCGCGTTCGGGACGGGCGCGAGCATGACGGGCATCGGCAAGGTGGTGCCGACGCCGGTGTAGAACTCGACGTTGACCAGGTGGATGTTCTTGCAGTCCAGGGCGTACGCGAGCCCACCGGCGACGAAGACGCCGCCGCGCGCGATGCTCAGGACGACGTCCGGCTCGTAGCCGTCGTCGGCGATGGCCTGCGCGAGTTCACGAACGGCGCGGCCGAACGTCTCGTACGTCAGATTCTCGCGTGCGTCACTCATGGCGGACATCACACCCGGGTCCGGTGGAAGTTGAGATAGGAACGCGAGGCGGTCGGCCCGCGCTGCCCCTGATAACGCGATCCGTAACGCTCGGAGCCGTACGGGAACTCCGCCGCCGAACTGAGCCGGAACAGGCACAGCTGCCCGATCTTCATTCCGGGCCAGAGCTTTATCGGGAGGGTGGCGAGATTCGACAGTTCGAGCGTGACGTGCCCGGAGAAGCCGGGGTCGATGAAGCCGGCGGTCGAATGCGTCACCAGCCCGAGCCGCCCGAGGCTGGACTTCCCCTCCAGCCGGGAGGCGATGTCGTCGGGCAGCGTGATCACCTCGTACGTCGACGCGAGCACGAACTCCCCGGGGTGGAGGATGAACGGCTCGTCCCCCTCCGGCTCGACCCGGCGCGTGAGATCCGTCTGCTCGACGGCGGGGTCGATGTGCGGGTAGCGGTGATTCTCGAACACGCGGAAGAACCGGTCGAGCCGCACGTCGATGCTGGAGGGCTGCACCATCGATTCGTCGTACGGTTCGATGCGAACGCGTCCGGAGTCGAGCTCGGCCCGGATATCCTTGTCTGAGAGAAGCACGCCCCGAGGATACGCAGAGCGCGCGAGCCCGCCCCAATCGGGCAACCCCGCGCGCCCCGCCGGACCAGTCAGCGCCGCTTCAGCTCCACCGGCACGGCATGCCGCAACCGCGCACACCGAGGACACCGGATCAGGCGCCCGGGCCCGATCCGGCCGGTGTCGAGCTGCTGCATCGGAAACGTCGTCGTGCTGAACACGTGCCCCTCAGCACAGCGGACGGTGCGCTCCATCAAGTCCATCAGGCCCCTTCCCCAACAAACGCGGACGAACGCCACACTAGGGGATCACCCACCCCCGCCCTCCCCCGGCACATCCCCCGGGGCCCGCGCCTCAACTCCCGCACCGGCATTCCGTGTCCGAGCCCGGGACGGGGCAAAACGGGGGCCAGGCGATACGCCTCGGAGCGGGGATGGGGTAGAGTGTCCCACGAGGCGACGCCGATCGCGGTGGAGCTACGCGGGTGTAGTTTAATGGTAGAACATGAGCTTCCCAAGCTCAGAGCGCGAGTTCGATTCTCGTCACCCGCTCTTCGAAGAAGGCCCAGGTCGGCGACCGGGGCCTTTCTTTTTGACTAGACCATTTCGAGATCCCGCGCCATTCGCGTGCCATAAGTGTCATAAGTGACCGATGAACGGTTCTGAGGGGGCCGACGCCCGGTGACGGGCCCCGGCCCCCGGGCCGGTGCCAGCAGGGCCGCCCCGTGCCAGGGCTGCCCTGCTCACCGCTCAGGCAGGGCGGTCCGCGGCGTAAGCGTCGATGGCGTCGCGCTGGAATGCCGCCAGGCCAGGCGCGATGGCCTCGTAGGCGGCGCGCCAGGCGGGGTTGTCGACGCAGGAGCGGCCGATCTCCCGGTACTCGTCCGCGGATACCGGCCGCAGGGCGATGAGGGCCTGGTACTGACCGTCGATCTCGGTCTGCACGGGTCCGGCGTCGGCCGGGTGGCCCTCGGCCATGAGCTCGGCGAGACGGATCATCTGGGCGGTGCGCTCGCGCTGCCCGGACTCGATGTCCTGCGGGCTCATGCCCGCCACGCGCTGGGCGACCTGTTCGGCGTGCTCGGGGAAGTCGCGCAGGCTGTCCTGGTACTGCTCGGGCTGGATGCCGTCGAAGAGGTTCTCGGGGCGATTGATCGCCATGGGTATGCCGTCCTTCCTGGACTGCTTCAGTTCGGCGATCGTGCGGGAGACAGTGGCGGCCAGGGTGTCGAGCCGGTCCCGTTCGGCGATCAGCCGCAGGCGGTGGCCGCGCAGAGCCTCCACCTCGTCGATCTGCTCGGCCAGGACCCGGCCGATGACCTCCAGCCCCAGCCCCAGGGCCCGCAGCACGAGAATCTGCTGCAGGAGCAGCAGCTGCCCCTCGCCGTAGTAGCGGTGGCCGTTGGCTCCGATCCGGGCGGGCGCGAGGAGATCGATCTCGTCGTAATGCCGCAGGGTTCGGGCGGTGACGCCCGACATCCGCGCCACCTCAGCGATCGGCCAGTCCATCACCGTCACCCCTCACGATTCACCTCGCGGGCCGGTCCTTCCGGCCCTGGTCACGACCGTAGAAGCTGCCGCAGCGGCAACCACAAGCCTTGGTGGTCACCAATCTCGCCCGCCCCCGATCACAAGGTGCCGCCCGCACGCGTGGATCGCCGTCACCAACACCCGCGGAACGCTCAGCCCGACCGGTCCAACGCCCACCCGACAGATGGGTGATCAGTCGCCCTCGCCCCAGCCGCTTGACAGTCGGCATTGGGAAGTTGCCTGGTCCAATTGAAGGGCGGCGTGTCCTTCACGTGCCCCAAGCTCATGCGAAGCACCGATTCACGGACACTCGGGTGCGAATCCTCGACCTGCGACGCCGGGGCATCCCGAGTCATCCGGGTCCCGCATGACGTTCCCGTACGCCTCATCGAAGATTTCGAGGAACCGCCGGTCCACGGTGTCCCGCACTTCCGACGCGGGTGCGCGCGTCCTCGGACAGGTGCGTCAGCGTCGGCCACGTTCCGGCCGTCTCCGGGTGTTCTTCCTGGCGCGACAGCAGCGCGTGGTGGAGCTGCGTCGTAGTCAGTGCGCACCGGTCGCGGTGCTGACGCGGGCTGATCACCAGGTGGGCCGCGCCGAGCGTCGCAGCGGACAGGAGGGCGCCGGACAGCAGGGCGGTTGATGTCATCGGAGTGCCTTTTCAGTCGTGAGGGTGTGGTGCGTCCGCTCAGGCAGCCGGAAGAGAGCAGCGAGCCAACTCCGCTTGCGGCGGGTCCTTCTGTGACCCGGACCCCGATGACCGGGGCGGAACTCCGGGGGAAAGGTGGGGCGGGGTGGGGGGCGGCGTCTTCACCGGCCACACGGTCAACGAGTAATGGCCCGTGTGGTCAGCGACGTTGACCGTCACCGGCATGCCGTGTATCAGCTGTTGCCGAGCCGCGCGTTGCGCGTCGACGTCGTCACACCACCGGCGTAGTTCGTCGGGTGCGTCGGGCAGTCCCGCGGGCACTCTCTGAACGACGCTCCCCACGGCCCACGGCGTGTCCGGCGCAGGATCGAGACGGTCAGCGATGCGGTGTGGCGGACAACGGCGGGGCGGGCGACCCGAGGCGCGCCTTCGGCGAAGCCTTGCGCGACGCACGCGAGCTACGCCCCGAGGGCCCATGGACACAGGCCCGCCTGGCCAGGGAGGTCAGAACGTCCAGCTCCACCATCTCGCGCGTCGAATCCGGGAACCTGCCCATCCCGGCGAACCTGCCGGCAGCGTTCGACCAGGTCTTCGCCACGGACGGGACGTTCAAGCGCCTCTACGAGCGGATCCAGGCCGGCGGTTTTCCCGCACACTCCCGCAAGCGCATCGCGATGGAGCCCCAGGCGCTGGCCACCGCAGAGTGGACGCAGACCGTAGTGCCTGGCCTCCTGCAGACAGGGGCCTACGCGCACGAGCTGTTCCGGGCCGGCTCGCCCCGGGCCAGTGAGCGTGAGATCGCAACGATGGTGGCGGCCCGGATCGCACGGCAGGACGTGTTCAAGCGAAGCTCCCCGCCCGACTTCTCCGCCGTCATCTGCGAGTCGGTGATCCGGCGCATGGTCGGCGGCGCCGACGTGATGCGCGAGCAACTGGCCGCGCTGCTGTCCCACGGCCGCCGTCCCACCAGCGTGGTGCAGGTGCTCCCCCTGAACGCCGGTTGGCACGGCCTGATGGACGGCACGATGTCGATTCTGACACCCCCGGAGGGGGCAATACAGGGAGCTGGCCCGGTCCTACGATGTTCTGACCGCATCGGCACTGTCGCCCGACGCGTCCGCACATTTCATTCTGAAGCTCATGGAGACGCCATGACCCACACATGGGTCAAGTCCAGCTACAGCAGCCAGGCCGGGGGCGACTGCCTGGAGTGGGCGCCGACGCACGCGAGGGCCCACGGGGTTGTCCCCGTCCGGGACAGCAAGCGCCCCACAGGCCCCACGCTCATGGTGTCCCCCGAAGCGTGGCAGCGCCTCGTCGAGGTGGCCAAGCACGCCGACGCGTAGGACGAGCCGAGCCCCACTCCCTTCGCCGGAGGGGGTGGTTCTCGGCGCCGCCCTTGCCCGTCAGCGGTCCGTTGTGTTCCGGAGCTGGGGCGGGAGCCGTGACTCTTACGGTTCATGCAGGTCAGCGCGTGTGATCACCGTAGGCAGCCTGCTCTTGAAAACCGTGGCGGCCCGCCCCTGGAGAAGTCCCACGGTGTGACGCCGCAGGCCGGCGTGGTCCACGGCAGGGCCGGGCTGTGGCGGGACGGACACGGTGCCTTCCCGGCGGGTGCCCGCCTCGTCAGCCTTTGCCCGCCTGCGTGTACGCCGCCACAGACGCCCCAGGGATCGGTAGAAGCGGTCCGGAAGAAAGGCGGCGTCCGCGATGATCATCGCGCCGGAGAAGAGTGGCAGTCCCATGAGCACCGCGATACCGATGTGCATGCCCAGCAGCATGGCCAGAACGGGGTACTTGAGCCTGCCGAACAGGACGAACGGGAAGGCGACCTGCAACAGGACCGTCAGATAGCCGGCGATGGCGAGCAGCACCGTGTGTTCGTCCGCCATGAGGGACAGTGCGGGCCAGGGCCTGAACAGATCGAGGTTCAGCGCGTAGTGGAGAGCGGTCCCGTTGCCCCATGTCCCTCCCTGCACCTTGTACAGGCCGGCGGAGCCGTAGAGGACGCAGACCTGGGCGGCGATGACGAACATGCCGCAGTTGTGCAGGACCGTGACCAACGCCGTCCGCGCTTGGCGGAGCTGCCCCGGGAGTCCACTTCCGTAGGAGTCGGTCCACCGCTTCGGTGCTCTGCTCTCGGAGTCGCGGAGCCGGGCCCTGCGCGCGTCGAGTGACCAGTGTCGGCCGCATGCGGTGAACACGAGATAGAGAGCCATGAGGAGGATGAGGTTGTCCCCTCCGTCCGTCATGAAGATCGACCTGGCGTGGAACGACGCCACCACCACTGCGAACAGCACGGACACGGCCCTGGTCCGCCAGCCCAGCATGAGAAGAACGGACGTCACGACGGCCACCGCGTAACAGACCTCGAAGTACGCCCGGCTGTCGGACAGCGTAAGGACGCTGGCCAATTCCGTCTGGTCGAACAACTGCCTCGCCAGCGTGGGTGTCCACGCCGAACCCGGCCCCCAGATCTCGTCGCGGTGCGGGAACTCTCGTAGGAGGAAGACGAGGTAGAGCAGTCCGTAGCCGATACGCAGCACCGCTGCGGCGTACAGGGACACCGGACGCTCGGTCAGCATGGCCGACAGGGCACCGGCCCGGTGCAGAAGTCTCCGCGAGCTGTCCGTGCCCGCTCGCGGCCGGGTGCGCGGCTGAGGTACGGGCGCCACGACCGGCTCTTGCTCAGTTCCCATCGGGGGTCACCTTCCACCAGGGGAGAACACGGGTGTCGCCCGAGGCGTGTTGGGCCGCGCCCGCCGGACGGCCGTCATCCGCCGTGGCGGGCGCGGCGATGGGCTGAGTGATCACACGAAGCTGGATGGACTCGAAGGCTCCGGGGTGATGGGAGGAGACACGGTCCGCCGCGATGTTGCGCAGGTACTTCTGGATCAGCAGGGCGCGTTCCGAGTGCGGCACGTCGTCACTGCCGAGCAATTCGGAGTAGGAGGTCCAGGCCCGGCGCAGCATGTTCTGGGACGTATGGCTCGGGATCGCGTTGTGTTCTACCGCGGCATCATCCACCGCGCTCAGATCGAACCACGTGCTCACCCGCACGGTGCCGTCCGGTTCGGTGTGCGCGGTTCTCGCGGAGATCTGGCGGTTGACCGACTCGGGGTCCGGGGCGAACAGCCGCCAGTTCTGCTCGAACAGCGGGTAGACCCACGCGGTGACCTGCCGGTTGAACTTCTGGGAGACGAGGTTCGCAGGCGCCACATGCAGAAACACCATGAGCACATGGATCAGAGAAAGCGCCAGGCACAGGGCCACGGTGGCACCCAGCCCCACCCTCAGCAGACCAGTCACTATCGACGGCCCGCGAGCCGGAGACAACGCTCCGGACCGTTCCGGTGCGGTCGGCCCAATACCTGTCCGGTCCGGGTCCTTCACATCCACTGATTCGACGCCACCCGGCACAGCCCCACCCGGCCTTCCCAACTCGGCTGCTCACTCGCGTAATTCCTGGACTTTCAGCGGTGGCGCGCGACGGAATCGAGAATGATCCGTCGCGCGCCACCGGTCCCGCTCGCACTCTTAGCCGTTGAAGCGCTCGTGCTCGCCGGGATGGCCTCCGTGACCCTTGTCGCCGGGGTGGTGCCCCTCGGACATGTCCGGCTTGTCGCCGTAGCCCTGGTGGCCGCCCCAGCCGACGGGCGCGCCGTGGTCCGGACCGTGCTTGGGCTTGCCGTGGTCCGGGCCGTGGTTCGGCTTACCGTGCTTCGGACCGTGCTTGGGCTTGCCGTGGTCCGGGCCGTGGTTCGGCTTACCGTGCTCCGGGCCATGGTGGGGCTTACCGTGCTCCGGACCGTGGTTCGGCTTACCGTGCTCCGGACCGTGGTTCGGCTTACCGTGCTCCGGACCGTGGTTCGGCTTACCGTGCTCCGGACCGTGGTGGTGCTTGCCGGGCCTCGGGTGGTGGATGTGGTGGCCCGGTTTGACGGGGCCTCCGTTTCCGGCGGTGGTGCTTCCACCGGTGGTGTTCGCGCCGGAGAGGTTGCCGGCCGTGTTGCCCGCGACAATGCCACCCGTCAGGACACCGCCCAGGAGGCCACCGTTGGTGAGACCGCCCGTCACCAAGCCACCGAGCAGGCCGCTCGTGGCGCTGCCCGTCGTGCCGCTGGTGGTGGTCCCGGTCGTCGTACCCGTCGTCGTACCGGTCGTGGTGCCAGTGGTGGTACCGGTCGTAGTTCCGGTGGTGGTGCCGGTCGTAGTTCCGGTCGTGGTCCCCCCGGTGGTGGTGGTTGAACACTGCGGGCGGGTGATCCGGTTGGTGTCCAGAGTCACCGAACCGTTACGGGCCAGCGCCCGACCGTCGATGCTCGCGTTCGTGGTCACCGTGATCGACGTCAGGGCCATGATGGTGCCCACGAACGTGGTGTTGGTGCCCAGCGTGGCCGAGCTGCCGATCTGCCAGTACACGTTGCACGGCGAAGCGCCGTTGATCAGGAGCACCCGGCTGGCGGACGCCGTCGTCAGACCCGAACCGACCTGGAACACCCAGACGGCGTTGGGGTCGCCCTGCGCGTCAAGGGTGAGGGTGCCGGTGAGCCCGAGCGTCGACGAAGCGGTGTAGACGCCCGGAACGAGCGTCAGGCCACCGGCGTCCGCGGGAAGGGCGGCGTCCGTGGCCTGTCCAGCGGCGTTGTTGTACGCCGCGACCAGGTCGGACTTGGCCTGAAGAGCCACCGCGTCGGCGGAGTGCTGGACCCCGAGAACCGTACCCGGCGGAAATCCGCTGATGGCCGTTCCCGGGCTGACGCCGAGGTCTCCGGTGATCACCGAGGGGCCGGTGTTGGTAACGGACTGACCGGCGAGAACAGCGAAACTGGTCGCCGTGCCCAGAGGTACGGGTGTGGCGAGGGCATTCGCTCGTGTCGACGTAGCAGCGACCACCGTGACGGCGAGAAGTACGGTCAGTGCCGCCCCGACCCAGGCCGACATCGTGCGTCGTAGAGCCACGACAGGGAAATTAAGTGTCATCGAGGGACCAACTCCTGTGTGAGACGGCGGCGTGACGGGCACTTCCCGGGTTACGCTGTTCCGTCCTTTTCTGTCGTTGGCATGTAACACCGTTCCGCGCCTCTTTATACGGCGCAAACGGGTGATCTTCGAATATTCGCTATTCAGCGGCCATGCGGGGAAGGAGTTGCGGGTGTGTTGCGAGCCACGCGGTTCCAGGATTTACGGGCGAGCCGATCAGGGCCTCGGTAAAGCGAGCAAAGAAGAAACCTTTTTGCTTGGCTATTCTCCGGAGCGTGTTGGCCACCCACGTTGGCGTCTGAAGCATGGCATCTGTTTCTCGTTACCCGCTCCACGACAACCCTCAGGTCAACGACCCGGGGGCTTTTCGTTGTCCAGGCTGCGCGGGGCGTGGCGCGCCCTCTGAACGGAGTTGTGGCAGACCGGCTCGCTGGCGGAGCGGCGACCGCCCACGCGGAAGCGGCGATCGGACTGCCGCTCACGGGCGGGTTCGGACTGCCGCTCACGGGCGTGTGCGGACGGGCCCGGAGGATTCTTCGGTCCCCTCCGCATGTCTCCCGTCCGGTCAGAGCGTGACGGGGTCCCGGCGCTCCACGCGGTAGCTCGCGAACCGGGAGCGGTCCCCGGGGCCGGAGCTCTCGGGGCAACCGACGTACGGTTCCCGGTACTGGTCTTGACGGACCTCGGTCTCCGTCCAGCCGGCGCAGCCGTGACAGCCCCGTCGCTGGTGCCAAGGTCGCCGTATCCTCAGCCATCACGGCGGTCGCCCAACGCGCCGGCATGGCCGGTCCTCGGCGGCCCCTTCCCGTCCACCCCGGCGGAACGGGCTTCTGGGCCGCTGTAGGATTTCTCGTTTCGTGTCGGAGTCTCACGGCTGGTGCCGGACGGAAGTCGGATCGGACGTGGCGATGAGACGTGCAGGTCGCTCCCGCGCCTCGTCAGCGTTGAGACGCCGACGCGTGGAAGACCGAGCGGCCGTGCCGGGAACAGCCGGTCCGGCCGGCACGGTTGCAACCGAGGGGGCCGGGGCCGACCGGCGGGGGACACGGAGACCGCGAGGCCATCCTCCCTGCCGGGATCCGGGTCCCGGGTTCGGGGGGTACGCCCGCGCCCACCCGGGCCAAGACGTATGTACACAGGAGGACTTTTTCATGACTGATCGGCCTTTGACGCTCATGGCGGTACACGCCCACCCCGACGACGAGGCCACCGGAACCGGAGGGATCCTCGCGCGGTACGCGGCGGAAGGCATCCGCACCGTTCTCGTGACGTGTACCGACGGCGGTTGCGGCGACGGGCCGGGAGGTGTCAAGCCGGGCGATCCCGGCCACGATCCGGCGGCCGTCGCCCTGATGCGCCGTCGAGAACTCAAGGAGAGCTGTGACGTCCTGAAGATCAGCGATCTGGAGATGCTGGACTATGCCGACTCCGGGATGATGGGCTGGCCGAGCAACGACGCCCCCGGATCCTTCTGGCAGACCCCCGTCGAGGAAGGCGCCGCCCGGCTCGCGGAGCTCATGCGGCACTACCGACCCGATGTGGTCGTCACCTACGACGAGAACGGCTTCTACGGCCACCCCGACCACATCCAGGCCAACCGCATCACGATGGCGGCTCTGGAGATGACCGCGCTGACACCGAAGGTGTACTGGACGACGATGCCCCGCTCGGTGATGCGGCGGTTCGGGGAAACCATGCGCGAGTTCCATGAGGACATGCCGGAGCCGGATCCCGCCGAGGCCGCCGCGATGGCCGAGATCGGCCTCCCCGACGACGAGATCACCACGTGGGTGGACACCACCGCGTTCAGCGGTCAGAAGTTCGACGCGCTGGCCGCCCACGCCAGTCAGGGCGAGAACATCTTCTTCCTCAAGATGGGCAAGGAGAGATTCGGCGAGATGATGGGCCTGGAGACGTTCGTACGCGTCAAGGACACCACCGACGCGGCCGTACCCGAGAACGATCTCTTCGCCGGACTGCGCTGATCCGTCCGTTCGGCCGGGGCCCAGGAAAGCACAAGGGCCTGCCTATGGGCGATCCGAACCTGGCGTGGCGATGCCGTCCGGGGTCGTTTCGGTTCTGGTGTGGAGGACCTCGCGACCCTGCTCCGCGGCGCGGATGAGTCCTTCGCTGACGAAGTCGAGGAAGCGGGCCGCGTTTTCGAGGCGGGTGGCGGCCGGGGTGCCGCGGCCGAGGATGCCGGCGCCCTGCCGTGCGGTCTCGATGAACTGGTCATTGTCCCGGGCGCTGCGGATCATCGACTGGTACCAGAGGTCGTCGTCGACGATGTAGCGCTCGCGGCGGCGTTCATCGCGTTCCCGGCGGACGAGGTCCAGGCCTTCGAGGAATGTGATCGCTTTGGAGATGGACGCCGGGCTGACCTGGAGGCGCTGGGCGAGTTCGGAGGCGGTGAGGCTGCCGGTGTCGGTGATGTAGAGGCAGCCCAGCACCCGGGCCATCATCTTGGGCAGGCCCGAGGTCATGAAGACGGTGGTGAGGGTCTCCTGGTAGTCGCGCACGGCCTCGGCGTCGCGTCCGTAAGGTTGCGGGAGCGCCCGCGCCCCCCGGGGCGCGGCCTGCCTCCGCCGGTGGGTGCGCTGCTGGGTGGCGCGGTGAGCCAGGTCGGCGCGGTAGCCGGTGGGGCCGCCGTTCCGCGTCACCTCACGCGTGACCGTGGAGGTCGGACGGTCGAGACGGCGGGCGATCTCGGCGTAGGCCAGGCCGTCGGCCAGCCCCACCGCGATCTGCTGGCGTTCGGCCTGGGTGAGCCTGCCTCCCGGCATCACGACCCCCTTCATGCTCCACGGGCGCCCCATGGTGCTGCTCGATGTTCCTTGACGCCCCCACCATAGCCTTCATCTTCAACACATTGCAACGATCAACTGGTCATCATTGCGTTAAGCGAGAGAGCGTTGCAATGATTATTACGCCTCCACCTGCGAAGACGCAGAGTTTAGGCAACGATTTCGTTGTGCTGATCTGGAAAGCAACGTAGCGTTTCGAGTGGAAGGAAACAGAGAACCGCAAGCCGAGGGAGAGCATGATGCAGAAGTTCGACACCCCCGCCCCGATCACCGCCGTCCTGGGCATCCCCGCCGGACGCGTCCGGTTCATCGCCGCGGACCGGGCCGACACCGCCGTCGAGGTCCTGCCCGCGAACGCCTCGAAGGGTCGCGACGTGAAGGCGGCGGAGCAGACCACGGTCGAGTACGCCGACGGAGTCCTGCGGATCGGGTCTTCGGCGAAGGACCAGTACTTCGGCCCCTCCGGGGCCATCGAGGTGACGGTCAAGCTGCCCGCCGGTTCCCATATCGAGGGCAGGGCGGCCGGCGCCGAACTCCGGGCGGTCGGCCGCCTCGGTGACATCGTCTTCGAAGGCGCGTACAGCCAGATCAAGGTGGACGAGGCCGCGAGCGCGCGCCTCACCGCGGTCGACGGCGACGTCGAGATCGGCCGGCTGGGCGGGCCCGCGGAGATCAGCACCGCAAGGGGCGACATCCGGATCACCGAGGCCACGGGCGGCAAGGTCGTGCTCCGCACCCGGTCCGGCGACATCACGCTCGGCGCCGCCGCCGGCGTCTCGGCCGCCCTGGACGCCGACACTGCCTACGGCCGTATCAGCAACGCACTCAAGAACAACGGCACCGCCGGTCTCGACATCCGCGCCACCACCTCCCGCGGCGACATCACCGCCCGCAGCCTCTGACCCGGTCCCTCCGAAGGAGCACGGCCACCGCCCCGGACGCGCTCGCCCGCGCACGCCCCCGGCGGCCCGCACTCGCACGACCTCATCGCGGCCCCGGGCAGGCACACCCTCACCGCAACAACCACCCACGCGGCACGCAAGGAGCACAGCCATGTCCCTCAGCCCCACCCTCACCGGGCTGGATCGCCCGGAGCTGCGAAGCCATGGAGGAGATCGTCGATTCCGGTTTCGCCGGGGTGCAACTGCGCGTGCACGATGAACGGGGCGAGTGGGCCGGCAGCGCCGGGGTGCGCAAGCTGGGCGAGAGCGCCGAGCCGCCGACGAACGGACACTTCCGGATAGGCAGCACCACCAAGACCTTCACGGCGACCGTGGTGCTGCGGCTGGTGGCCGAAGGCAAGATCGGGCTGGACGGTCCGGCGGACGACTACCTGCCCGAGTTCGGGCTGGACCGGCGGATCACGGTGCGCATGCTGCTGCAGCACACCAGCGGGCTGTTCAACCACACCGGCGAGTACTACGACGACGGGACGGTCGCGCCGGGGATTCCCTGGCAGGGCCAGGAGTACGTGGACAACCAGTTCCACACCTACCAGCCGGAGGAACTGGTACGACTGGCGTTGCGCGGCAGAGGCTCATCAGGGAGGTGTTCCGCAGCGGGCAGGCCGAGCCGACTCACGAGGCGGCCGAATCGGCTCAGTAGACGGGGTCGAGCAGTGCAATCCGGACCACGCCGCTGTGCGCTCGATCACGTAACGGCATCGCGTAACGGCTGAGTGCCGCGCCGGTGAGAAGGTGATGGCGACCAGGCCAGGGGTGACGGTTGTGGCGGGTGGGGTTGATGGTCGGTGAGCGGCACCGAGGCGCCGGGACGGTGAACGACGGACAGGGCAGAACATTCTTCGCGGACGTCACGGCGCCGAACGCCGCGCGGCACGGATTCGACACCTTCCGGCGCGGCTGGGAAGCACAGGTCGGCGAGGGATTCCCGCTGCCGGTCTTCACCCCGGGCGCGGACGGCGGCTTCCGCGTCAGTGCCCGCGCTTCCAAGGTGGGCGACGCGGTGATCGCGGACCTCTACAGCGAGGCGTTCAGCGGTCACACCGGGGGTGTCCGTGACCACTTCCAGGACCGGGTGCTGATGCATGTGCTGCAGCGCGGCAGGTGGCGCTTCGCCCGGCCCGACGACCATGGCCATCTCACCGTACCGGCCGGACAGTTCATCGTCCGGCACAACGGGCCGCCCGCACGGTTCGAGGTACCGCCGCGCACAAGGGCGAAGGTACTGATTCTGCCCGCCTCGCTGATCAGACCGCTGATCGGTGACCGGCAGGTCGTCGGCCCCGCCGAGTCGGCGACCATGCGGATGCTCATGGCCCACGCGCACATGGTCGACAAGACGCTGCACGACCTCACCCCGGCCGGTGTGGAGGCCGCCCGCGACGCCCTGATCGAACTGGCCAAGGGTGTCCTCAAACAGGAATTCGACGGCACGGAACCCCGTTTGGCCACCGCGCTGGCCCAGGCGGCGAAGGACCTCGCCGACCGCCGCCTCGCCGATCCCCACCTCTCCCCGACCATGCTGGCCGGCGAACTCAACGTCTCCGTACGGACGCTGTACCGGGCGTTCGCCACGACCGAGGAGTCGGTGACCGGATACGTCCGTCGCAGACGGCTGGAACAGGCCCGGCTCGCATTGACCGCGGCGGTCGGCCGGCCGAGCATCTCCGAACTCGCCGCCCACTGGCAGTTCGCGGACAGCAGTCACTTCATCCGCGCTTTCAAGAAGCAGTACGGCCGGACCCCGGCCGACTACGCCCGGTCGAACGGCCCCACGGGGCCGAGCGCCACCGGATCCTGAGCGCCGGTGCGGACCGCTCCTTACCGCGGCACTGACGTACCACCCGTGTGTCACTGAGATCCAAGCGTCCACCACACGGATCTTCCTAAGATGAACGGAGAAGCCGCTCCCGGCAGGGGCGTGGGAGCCGAGGGCCCACGGTCTCGTCCCCAAGCGAATGGTTCGCCGCTCAGGTCTGCCGTCGTGCCTCCGCGTGGCCGCCTCGCCGCGCCTCCGGGTCGCCCCCTTCACATCACCGCCTCCGGCCTTCCCCGGACATACGAAAGGAGTCGGCTGTCGTGACCGACAGAACGCCCGACACCGCCGACGCGGCGCACGATCCCGCAGCGGACGCCGCCGCCGTTCTGGACCTTGTCACCGGCGGGGTCGTGGCCCAGACGCTGCGCGCGCTGGCCGAACTGCGGATAGCCGACCACCTCGCCGGCGGCGCCCTGTCGGCCGAAGAAGTGGCCGAGCGCGTGGGCAGCCACCCGCGAACCACCTACCGTCTGATGCGTGCGGCCGCCTCGCTCGGTGTGCTGACTCATGAGGGCGACCGTCGTTTCGGCCTCACGGGGCGGGGCCGGCTGCTGCGCACGGACCTGCCCGGTTCTCTGCGTTCCTTGGTGCTGGTCCAGACGAGCAACGCGCACTGGCAGGTCTGGAAGCACTTCCCCGAGGCGGTGCGAAGCGGGAGCAGCCAGGCGACGAAGGCGCTGGGAGCCGACGTCTTCGAGTACTACGCGCGGCCGGAGAACGCCGAGGAGGCAGCGCTCTTCGCCCGGTCGATGGGGGACATGTCCGCGCTGGTGACGAAGGAGGCCGTCGCCGCGATCGATGCCGCCGACGTGTCCACCATCGTCGATGTCGGCGGCGCGGACGGTCAGTTCGTCCTCGCGCTGATGGAGGCGAACCCGCTGCCGCGGGGGCAGGTGCTCGACCTTCCCCACGCCGTCGAGGGCGCACGCCGGGAGGCCGGGAAGCGCGGTCTGTCGGACCGGTTCTCCGCCGTCGCGGGCGACTTCTTCACCGAGGTTCCGCCTGCGGACCTCTACCTCCTGAAGACGATCCTGCACGACTGGGACGACGACCAGTGCGCGACCATCCTGCGCAACTGCCGGTCCGCCGTGACCGAGGGCGGACGCGCCGTGGTCGTCGAGATGCTCATCGGCGAACTCGGCGAGCCCGATCTCGTCACCCGGGCGGACATGGGGATGCTCAGCATCACGAACGGTGAGGAGCGGGACCTCGACGAGTTCGACGCCCTCTTCGCGGCCACGGGCTGGCGTCGCTCGAAGACGTACCCGGTCGGTGGCGGTTATGTCGGGCTGGAACTCGTCGCTTCCTGATCCCCATGGATGTCGCGGTACGACTGGTTGCCGGCCGGTGCCGCAGCCGTCGGGAGCGAGGCCCGGTGCCCTGGCGGGAGACGTTCCCGTTCGAGCGCGTCGCCGACGCGCACCGGGTGCTCGACGGCGGTCACCTCCAGGGCAAGCTCGTCCTCACCGTCTGATCCCGGCCGTCTGATTTCGTTGCGCGGCCTCGGGTCAGCGTCATGGCACACCGCCGCAACGGCGGCGCTACCCGGTGCCGGTCGCGGCACTCGAACACGGCCTGGGCGACGCCGCGAGCGCGCCGAGGCCGAGCAGCGCGCGGGTGACGGAGTCGGCCAGGCTCTCCCCGCTGTCGTCCGCGGCCCAGCAGGCCAGCGACTCCGCGATCGCGGTCTGGACCGCGGCGCCCGCGGCCCGAGCGCTGACGTCGTGCACGGAGGTGCCTGTTCGCCGGGCGATGAACGCGATGGTCTCGTCGCGCCATCCGCGATACGTCTCCGGGCGGGTGGACTGCAGTTCCGGGGTGGTGGCGATGATGCGCAGCCGGGCGCGGCTGAGGGACGGCTCGTCGGCGTCCTGGGAGAAGACGCCGACGACGGCCACGGTGATCGCGTCGAGGATCGGGAGATCCGCGTCGGTCTCGTCGAGGTGGCGGCGCAGCGTGTCCAGGGAGCCCTCGGTCCCGCCCCACACGATGTCCGCCTTCGTCGGGAAGTACCGGTGCAACGTGCGCACGCTCAGTCCGACTTCGCCGGCGAGGCGCGCCATGCTGACGTTCGGATAGCCGTCGCGAAGCAGGATTCCGATCGCGCGCTCGCGCAGCACTCCGACGTCGGCCAGCGGCGGGCGTCCGCGCTGCGCATTCCGTCCAGGCGTCCGTCCAGGCGTCCGTCCAGGCATCCGTCCAGGCATCCGTCCAGCGTAGTCTTTGCCTCGAACCGATTAATGACATAGCGTGCCATTAATTGTTTCCGCGGATCACGGAGGCCTCCATGCCGTTTCCTTTCCCCGATGTCTCGAACGCGCCGATAGCGGACCTGATCTCCCTTCGCGGTCGCCGTGCCGTGGTCACGGGCGGTGCGCAGGGCCTCGGCAAGGCGATCGCGGCACGCCTCGCGGAGGCCGGGGCCGACCTGCTCCTCGTCGACCTCGACGAGGAGCACGCACGTACCGCCGCCGAGGAACTCGCCACGCGTCACGGGGTCAAGGGCCTCGGCACACGGGCGGACGTCAGCGACACCGCGGCGGTGGCCGCCGCCGCCGACCTCGCCGTGGCGGAACTCGGCGGGATCGACATCTGGGTCAACAACGCCGGACTCTTCCCGAACGCGCCCGCGCTCGACATGACCGACGCGATGTGGGATCAGGTCTTCGCCGTCAACTCCCGCGGGGTCTTCCTCGGCTCACGGGAGGCCGCGCGCCGCATGTCCGCCGACGGCAAGGGCGGGGTCATCGTCAACACGATCTCCACCGCCGGCTTCCAGGTCGCGTTCCCGGGCATGGCCGCGTACGTCGCTTCCAAGCACGCCGCGCGCGGACTGACCAAGTCCCTCGCCGTCGACCTCGCCCCGCTCGGCATCCGGGTGCTGGGCGTGGCGCCCAGCTACGTACCGACCGAGGGCAATATCGCCGCCACGCGCGAGGCTGCCGAGGCCGCCGCCGCGGCCGGTACGGAGATCCCGACGGTCGACGTCATGCAGCAGAGCCTGATCGGCCGGCTGGGGACGCCCGACGACATCGCACGGGTCGTGCTGTTCGCCGCGAGCGACCTCGCGCTCATCATGACCGGGAGCACGCTTCTCGCGGACGCCGGCGAGACGCTCTGATCCCTGCGCGGCGGACAGGACGGATGGGGAGACGAGGGGACGACTCGGCGGCAGAGTGGTGACGGTCACCGGCGTGGGCAAGGGCCTTGGTCGTCGGAACGCCATTCGGATCCAGTCCTCCTCGGCTGCTTTCGGGCAGCGCGGGCGGCCGGCTCCACGGCTTTACGGTTCCACCGCGCTGTCGTAGGCGGGAAGGGCTTGGGCCTGGCGCGGGCGGTGGCTCTGCCGGTCGCCGGAGTGGCGGCACTGCGCTCACTGCGGGCCGCCGGGCTCGGACCGGGGAAGAGGGTGCTGGTCACCGGGGCCTCCGGCGGAGTCGGCCGGTTCGCCGTCCAACTGGCGGCGCGGGCCGGTGCCCACGTGATCGCGTCCGTGGGCTCGGCAGCCCGCGGGGAGGGGCTGGCCAGAGGCCGGCGCCGACGAGGTGCTGATCGGGCCGGCGGGACTCCGGCGACCGGTCGACGTGGTCATCGACAGCGTCGGCGGCCCTCAACTGGCCGCGATATGGGGCCTGCTCGCTCCCGGGGGCAGCGTGCAGAGCGTCGGCTGGACATCCGGCGAGCCGGCGGTCTTTCCGCCGTATGCGACCGTCGGCCCGGCCAAGTCGCTGACCTCCTTCGTCATCGAGGGCGATGTCGGCACGGACCTCGCCCTTCTCACCGAGTTGGCCGCGAAGGGGTTCCTCACCGTCGAGATCGGCCGGCAGGGATCCTGGGACCGCTTCGACGAGGCCGCCGAGGCCCTGCGCGGGCGTCGTGTCTCCGGGAAAGCGGTCCTGACGGTGACATCCGAAGGACCGCGTACCCCGGTGCCTTCTCCACAAGGCCAGGGCTGACCGGACGATCACGCGCGGAGGCACATGCCGCACACTCAACTCGTCCACGGAGCAGGTCGGCCCAGGTCGGAGCACGTCGTTCCCTCCTGGCTGAGCTCGACGGCGTTCACACTCACCGCCGCACCGCCGCCTCGGCCGCTGCGGCGGCCGTCGCCCTGATCGTCCGGGCTGAGCGCCCTCTCCGGACCGAGATGCGCGGGGGCTCCGACGGCGTTGTACTGGAAGTGACGCAGAGATCTGCCCTCCCCGCGCAGCGGCTGCGGACGTGGGGGCATGGAGGCAGGGCCGGACGGGGGTGGAGCCGGACCCGGACATCGACATCGACATCGACATCGCCGGGGCGGCTGGCCCGACTTTCCGCATCAGGCTGTCGACAGCCTGATGCGCCGACAGCCTGATGTGACACCAGCCTGATGCGTCGACAGCCTGAAGACCGCGTCTGACCTTTGGCGCCGGCGGCTCGAAAGATCGCTCCGGGTTGCCGGACGGCAGTCTCGGTTCCCATCGAGAGCGAGTGCGAGAAGATCATGACGGCGACATACGAAACGGTCGTGGAACCGACGGTCCAGATCACGTTCACGGAGGAGTTGGAACCCGAGCACCACTCTGCGGTGGAGCGTTCCATCCAGGGCATGGCCGCGCACGCGGCTCAGCAGACCGACCGGATGCGCGCGGCGGAAGCCGACCACGCCAAGCTGGTGACCGCCCTCAACGGCCCGCTGGCGCGACTGGCCGAATCCGATCCGGCCTCCGCCGAGGCACTCCAGCAGCTGAAAACACGGCCGCTGCCGCTGGAACTCGACTCGGTGGGCGTCCTGCACCCGGAGGACACGTCCGCCGCCGCCGAGGAGGCCACCCTCGCCATCCGGAACCTCCAGACCCGCGTGTGGGGGCCGCCCTACCACTTCAGCTGGTTCTGGCACCGCACCAACGGCAGCCCGCCGTTCAACCGCGTCATCGACCGGCCGACCGGTCAGGTCGGCCTCGACGGCCGGTCCGGCTCCCCCGGCGCGATCCCGGGCGGCGCGAGCACCTTCGTGGAAGCCCATGCGGGATTCGGCCTGCTCTTCCATCCTCCGGCCAACGGCATGCTGGTCGGGGACTCGCTGCGCCGGGTGCACGACAGCTTCGCCGTGGCCGCTTACGGCATCGGCAGCAACGCCACCGTCGAGGGCGGTACGGAATGCACCATCTTGGAGGACGGCCAGTTCCGGAAGGGCGCCACACACCGGCTCTACCGCAAGCGGGTCAGCGTCAACGAGTCCGACCACGCGATCACTCCGGGGTTCTTCACCGACTCCCCGATGTCGATCCAGTGGCCGGTGAAGGCCGGCCACGAATACACCTTCAACGTGGGCGTATGGGTGTACTGCGACCACACGGCGGGCGTCGGCCGGTCGGCGGCCCAGTCGCTGTGCCAGGCCATCATCCCGACCATGACCACGACGGTGCCGATGTGAGTCACCACCCCGGCCTGGAGGCGCGGGGGACGCCTCCCATGCTGTGCGCCACGCACGCCCACGCCTCCGGGCCGGGGTGCCCGGGCACGCCCATGCACGCCGAGGCACGCTGACGCACGCAGAACGCTCGGCTGGAGGATTCCAGCCGAGCGTCTGGTCGAACCGAGCGTCTGGTCGAACTGCTGACACCGGACCCTTGGCCGGCGCATTGCCGCGCCCCCTTGAGTTCGCCACCGGGAGGGGTGCAGACCGCCGGCGCGGCCTTCAGGCCGCCATCAGGTCAGATCGTCGGTGTCTCGTCGACGACCTCCTTGTGCGGCTCGACAACGAACTTCCAGCCATCGCTGGGCTCCAGGAACCGCACTCGGGTCGGGTAGATGTCGAGGGCGCGGCGGTCGCGGTTCTGGCTGGCGTTCTTCCGGCCCCGGGCCGGCTCCTCGTACAGGTCGACCTTGACGTCCGGCACCTCGACGACTTCCTCGTTCCAGCGCTGAACGATCCCCGCGCCAAATGCGTCCCGCGCGGCGGCGTAGAGCGCCTCCAGGGATTCCTTGTTCCCGTTGGGCACGAAGAGGGCGAGGTTCAGGAGGACGCCGGCGCTCTGAAGGACCTCGATTTCCTCCCCGGTCTCGTCGGCAACCCAGATCCCGCCCTCTTCGGCGTTGTCCGGCAGAACATGGATTTCCTCACCGAAGATCGTCCTGGCGGTGAAGGACCCTCCCTCAAAATTCGAACCCGGCCCCGTGAGGAAAGCCGGGGCGTAGCAGTCGAGAGGAAGGCCATCCGTCTCCGCCGAGACGAAGATGCTGTCCTGGAGACCCAACTCCGCAACCTCTTCGGCCGTGAGACGTCGAGCCGCAACCTTCTCGGTATTCACGCCATTCCCCTTTTTTCGTGGCGTCCTGTGAATTCATCAAGACTCTACCACGAAAACGGCCAACCAGTTCCCGTTGCACATGTCTTCGCACTCACGACCGCACCGGTCAACCCTCCGAACATTTCCTTCCGACGGAACAGCAGACGAATCTTCTCGTATTGCCGGGCGGAACGCGGAACCCGTGGAGAAATACGGCGATGCCCGAAAGGTGACCTACCTGCTTCGGTGGTGTTTTCGGCAACGAAATCAGCCGCCAAGTGGAATGCGAGCGGACTTGACCGAATGGCAGCGAGCGAACAAGAAGCTCCTTGTCCGGGCCTGCGGCCGGAAGCCGGACAGGCCGGGCGGCGGGCACGCACACTACTCCGTATGACGACACCCGCAGAGCTGCTCCGGTCCTTCGCCCGCACCCGCGCCTCGCTCGACGGCGAGGAGGTCACGTACTGGTGGTACGGAGACGTGTACGCGTGGGCCCCTGACGAGCCGTACCAGCGCGTCTTCGGCTTCGAAGGGCTCAATGTCGCCCGCCTGGTCCGCGACGCCGAAGCCGGCCCGGACGCCTACCAACTGCTCACCCGCGAGGCCGCGTTCTACCTGGATCCCACCGACCGCGAGATCCTGGAGACCTGGCAGGACCTGCCGGTGGTGCACGTCTGGAACGACCCGGCGAACCAGAAGTGGCGCCCCTTCCCGGTCCCGACGACCGAGCTCGGCGGACAGGTCTGCTTCAGCCTGGAGATCCCGCTCGCCTACCCCTCGCCGCTGCCGGTGGCCCAGTATCCGGTCCACTCGGCCGGCGACACGTACAAGGCCCTGGAACTCTTCCAGTTCTTCGCCGACCGCGCCGACCTGGCCGGCCCGGCTCCCAGCGTCCCCGCCACCATGTCGTGGACCCGGATGTCCCCGTGGCTCCCGTGGATGGCCCGCGGACAGCGGCCCGGCGGCCTCACCTTCCACTGCCGGGGCCGCAAGCTCGGCTCGTACGCCGAGGTCCCCGAGCGGACCCGTGCCTACATCGCCGACCACCACCCGGAGTTCGGGCGGGCCCCGGAGGAGTGGAGCGAGCCGAACGAGACCAGCTGGACGTACTTCCGCAAGCTCAACCCGCCGACATAGCCGCGGGCTTCCCCGGCGAAGCGGCCGCGGGGTCAGCTCTTCGAGGTCCGCCGACCCGCATTACGGGACAAGGG
This sequence comes from Streptomyces sp. NRRL F-5135, assembly GCF_000719775.1. Classification (GTDB taxonomy): domain Bacteria; phylum Actinomycetota; class Actinomycetes; order Streptomycetales; family Streptomycetaceae; genus Streptomyces; species Streptomyces hebeiensis. The sequence goes on from NZ_JOHR01000013.1 coordinate 218,185, forward strand.
CGCCCCCCGGGAGGGGCGCCCTTGTCTCACCACGCATGTCTCACAACGCGGCTTCTCACGGCGCGTCTGGATGAGACCGCATCAGAAGACCGTCACCAGGCATCAGGAGGCGGTTCCGCCACTGGCCTTGCGGCGGCGTCCGGCGAGGACCACGACTGCGCCGAGGGCCACCGCCGCGCCGGCCGCCGCGGCGAACCGCGGAAGGGCCGAGGGGGATCCGGTGCTGGCGAGGGAGCCGGTCACCGCGGAGTTGGTGGAGGCGACCGGGGTGGTGGACGTGCTGCCCTGCGGCTTGTTGTCCGGGGTGTGCGGCACGGGCTTGCCGGGCTTGGCGTCGTCGACGTCGTCGGTGTCGCTGCCGGCGGCGAGGAGTTCGAAGGCGTACTCGGTGGAGAAGTTGCCGCCACAGGACTCGTCGTCGTTGACGTAGTCACCGGCGACGAGGGCGAGGCCTTCCCCGGCCGGAGCCTTGGCGTCGACCTTCACGCGCAGCTTCACGTCGGCGTGGGCACCGGCCTTCAGCGGGCTGACGGAGCCGGCGTAGCCACCCATTTCCACGTTCTTCCAGGCCGGGGACGCGGCGGTCGACCACTGCAGGTGGAAGGCGTCGTCGATGACCTTGTAGCCGCTCTTGTCCGTCGCGTGGAAGTAGACGAACGGGGAGACCTCGTCCAGCGTCCTGTCCGTGCCGTTCGTCACGCGGAGGGAGAAGTCGGTCGTCGAGCCCGCGACGATCTTGGACGGCAGGCCGGTGACGACCGTGCTCAGCTTGGGCTCGGGAACGCAATCCGGCTCCTCCGGCTCCGCCGCTTCCTCCTTGGCGTCGGCGAGCGCCTTGTCGGCGGCCTCCTTCGCCTTGAGGGCCTCTTCCGGCGCGTCCTGGTACTTGGCGTACTCGCGAGCGGCGGCGACGCGGCCGTCGTCGGCGGCCTCCTGGGCCGTCGCCGCCTTCTCGTCGGCGGCGGCCTTGGCGTCCTCGGCGGACCGGGCAGCGGCCTCGGCGTCGGTGACGGCCTTCTCCGCGGCCGCCTTCTCCTCGTCGGTGGCGGTCTCGGGCAATGCGGCGAGTGCGGCCTGGGCGTCGGCGAGCGCCTGGTCGGCGTTCTCCTTCGCGACGGCAGCGGCGGCTGCCTCCTCCTTGGCGGCCTTCGCGGCGACGGCGAGGGGCGCGTCGTCGGAGAGCGCGGCCTTCAGGACGACATACGCGGCCGCCTTCGCGGCCACGGCGTCGTCGTACGCCTTCTGCGCCTTCTCGGCGGCCTTCTCGAGTTCCTCGATGGAAGGCTTGTCCCGCTCGCCCTGCTGCTGCGCCCGCGCGGCGGCGGGCGGCTTGGCGTCGGCGAACGCCGGGGTGACGGAGAGCAGGACGACGGGGGTGGTCACGGCGGCGGCGACGGCCGTGGCAAGAACGCGGCGAATCTTCAACGGAGTCCTTCGCGGGTCCGAAAACTGGTTTCGACAAACAGGATCGACAAGCGGGTTCGACAAACGAGTTCGACATGCAGGTTCGAAAAGTGCTGAGACAGCCGCTGCGGCAGTACCCACGCAGGGCCTCGTCGTTGATCGTATGACCGGAAATACCGTTGTCGGAAGCACGTGAGGAAGGCGCCGAGTGCGGCACCCCTCTCTCATGCGACAGGCAATTACCCCATAGGGGGACAGTTGCCTTCCCTGCGCGGGCTACTTTGGTGATCCATGTCATCCGGGCCATCTGACGGAGGCGCGCACCGGGAACCGACCGCTGCCTCGGCATGGTGAGGCGAGGTGTCCGTCTGATCCACGCCGGTCGTTGACGTGGCTCAGCACGACGCAGGCGCGTTCAGCCGTGAGCCCGAGGCGATCGGTGGCGGCGAGCAGCCCGCTCCGTTCAGCCGTTGTCCCGGCCGACGCGGCCTCACCAATTAGAGTGGCCACCCATACGCAGAGCACATATGCACGACAGAGCGTAACGGGTGAGGGGCCACGGGATGCGCGATGCCGATCTGGATGTGTCGGGGGACGACCTCACCCAGCTTGCGAACGACCTCGACGAGATGCAGCGCTACCTGGAACAACAGACCCGCGGCATGGACGAGGTCGTCGACAGGATCGCCGCGGGCTGGCAGGGCCCCACCGCCACCGCGTACCGCTCCCTGCACCGCGGCGTCGCCGAGGACGCCGTACGCATCCGCCAGGTGGTGATCCTCCTCGAAGCGGCCATGCGCGCCTCGCGCGACGGCTTCACCGAGCAGGAACTCGACACCCTGGCCCGGATCCGTCGAATGCAGGAGAGCGAGGACGTGTCCGCCGCCGCCCGCGCCCTCACCGTGCCCGAGCCGGCGCCCGCGCCGGACGCCGGTCAGTCGAAGAGCCGCATCCTGGACATCTGAAGCACGGGGGGGATCAGCACCATGCAGGACGAAGACCGGATCACCGTCGACTTCGCCACTCTGCAGCGTCTTTCCGGGGACCTGGAGGAGATCCTCCGCGCTCTCAACGAGAAGCTGGAGACGTTGTACGGGCGGGCCACCAAGGTCGTACTGAGCTGGGACGGCGAGGCCCGCGAGGCGTTCATCGACGAGCTGGACAAGTGGAGCCGCTCCGCCGACGATCTCAGGGCCGCCCAGGCCTGGCTCCACGAGGTCGTGGTCAAGGGGCACCTCAACTACGCCGCGGCCAACAGGTCCGTGCTCGAGGGCTGGGGAGGCGGTGCCTGATGGCGGGACCGTCCGTCCCCGCCCAGCCGCCGGGCGGCACCGGCACCGGCACCGGCACCGGCACCATTGACGTCAAGCCGAGCAATCTGTGGTCGGTCAGCGGCCAGGTCGCCGCGGAGCAGGACTTCCTGGTGCGCGGCGCCAACACGCTCCTGGAGGAGCTGGGCACGTATCCCGACGCCGGAGGCGCGGGCACTGACGCCCAGAGGTTCGCCCAGGCGTACAAGAAGACCGGCAACCGCTGGCTGGAGGTCTGGGGCCGGTCCGTGCTGAGCGTCGGCGGTGTCGCCGTCGGCTTCACCGAGACGGCCAACGCCTACACCAGGGCTGACGCGGCAGCCCATCCCAAGCCGGGGAAAACGGCCGAGCAGCGCCCTCTGCCGACGGTCATCGACCAGGCCCCGAAGTTCGACTCGGTCCCCGACATCAAGTGGGGCGACGACGACGGCGGCGACGACCTCTTGCGCGGACTGATGGAGGGGATCCCGGAGATCGTCCGGGACGTCATCCATCCCCTGTGCAAGCACGTGTTCCGGGTCGGCAGGGTCGCGGACGTCCACCCCTTCCCGCAGCAGCACTACCTCAACTCCCTGTGTCACAGCTGGATGAACGTCTCCGTCGTCGCGACGACGGGGGCGGACCGGCTCACCCAGGCTGTCGGGACCATCACCAACCACCAGCAGGCCGACTGGGAAGCCGCCATGCGGACCTTCTGCAGCGCCCTGTGGGGCGCGACGGCCTGGGGGCAGCAGCGGCACGGCTACCAGTGGGGCCAGACGGCCGGCTCCGGCCCCGGCACGCCCCGCGTCCCCACCGGCAGTGAGCCCGTCATGGCCGTGCTGAAGGACACGGCCGACAAGATCGCCACCATCCTTCGCGAGTACGCCGAGGCCGCCGTCGATCTCAACCGTGATGTCGCGGACGAGCTGCACCGCGCCATGTGGGCGGCCGCCAAGGAAATCATCGAGGACCTGGCCAAGCCCAAGGACCCCAAGAGTGTCCTCAGCGCGGTCACGTCCGTCATCGGCAAGGGCGCGGGGCTGGTCCTGTCGTTCGACGTCAAGACCGTCCTGAACATCGACACGGCCAAGCTGAACCGGATCGTCGACACGTACACCGGCACGCTGGGAGGCCTGACCACGCGGATGGATGCGCTGAAGGGGCCGCTGGACGAGGCGTACCTGAGCGCTCCCAAGTTCGAGGCCGGCGTCGCGCGCGCCCACGGCTTCGGCGCCCGCGCGCTGGAGGAGTTCAAGGACTCGCAGGTCTGGTTGAAGGTCGACTCGAACGGCATGTACGAGCTGAACCTCGCCGCCAACGAGTATCTGGAGAACGGCCACACCCTGGACAAGCACGTCGGCAAGACCGACGAGCAGCTCGCCCAGCGCCTGCGCGACCAGCAGTCGGGCGGTCCGACGCATGCCTGGCCGTACGGCAAGCCCATGCCCAACAGCTCTTCGGCCTTCCCGAACTATGGGCGCGCGGAGGAACTGACCCAGTACAACCTCAACAAGAACAGGGCCGCCATCGACGCGTGGATCAAAGGCCCACCGCCGCCGGAGGAGGGGAAGGTCGAGAAATTCCAGTCGACCGCGCCGAACGGCGAGACCTCCGGCCGCAGTGTGAGCAAGCAGCCCGTGAACCCGAACGACCCGATGTCCGGGTACAAACAGGGGGGATCTGACGCCAAGGCGTACGACGTGAACGGCATCGAGACGCGTCTCAAGTACGACAGCAGTCGCAATCCCCCGTTCACGGTCATGACGTCGATGCCCTACCGGCCCCAGAACACGCAGGTACCGTAAGTCCCCGAGAAAGGCCCACACCACATGCCGTCCGTCGACCAGTCGTCCTGGGACACCGCGGTACGCCACCTGTACGCGGACGCGTACGCGTACATCGCCACGGGGCCGCGCCGCCACGAGGACTGGACGCTCGACGTCCTCACCGTGATGGCCCGGACCCCGGACCCCCGGGGCTGGGCCGTCGTCGACGACGCTGCTGAGGATCCGGAGCGCGAGGGGTCTCCCACGTACCCGTTCGCCGTCCACCCTGCGGAGTACGTCGCGCAGCGCCTCAAGGAGATCGATCGGGACAGCGCCGAGAACCTGCTCCTGGCCATCACCGAGGGCGGCTGCAGCTTGTCCAACCTCCAGTACTTCGCCGAATCCCCGGACGAACTGCGGGCGATGGCGCGCACGATCCTCGCGCGTTACGGAGACGAAGCCACTTACCACACCAACGTCAGCAAGCGCGGCAGCGCGCCCGGCACACTCGACTTCACGCTGGAGACCTTCGGGTACAACCCGCTGGGCGTCTACATGGAGGACTGCGGCCTCGTCGTCGTCTCAACGACCGAGGTCGGACTGTTCTGGAACTTCACCGACTGACGATCCGGCCACCGATTCGCACGAGCACAGCTGCTGACCCGGCGATTTGAGAGGATGCCCCCGTGCAGACGCGATCCGCGACGTACCCCGACCGGGAGACCGCCCAGTGGGCCACCCAGCAGGTGGTGACCGCGAACGAGCAGGCCATTCACCACTGGCTCGCCCAGAACACCCGGGCCCGCCTCACCATCGAGGCCGCCTGGCCCTCCCGCGAGGAGCCCGTGGGCCGGGTCCAGCTGGAAGCCGAGCTGCTGGCCGGGCGCGGGCCCGTCGACGTCCGCGCGGCGCGCGTGGTGCTGCGCCGCGAGCCGTCGAGCCCGCACGGCTTCGTCGTCCACACGACCGTCCCCTTCTACCTGTAGGCGGCCGTCCGCACATGTCCATGAAGCCCCTCGAACACGATCGCCGGTACGGCGAGTTGGACAAGGTGATGCGCGCGTACCTGGGGCAGCCGGCCGACGACACCCCGGAGAGGCGCAGCCGCGCGCTGGACGCGTACCTCCGTCACACCTGGCACACCCGCCCCTCTGCCATCGCGGAGGCGGAGCGCCAACTGCGCGAATACAGCCGCAACCCGCCGGGCCGCATCCGGCTCGGCCTGGGCGAGTTCTACGCGGTCCCGGACATCAGGTTGCCCCAGTCGGAGATCGGCGACTGGCTGATGACGCTGGCCGACCACCTGAAGAAGAGCATCGAGGAAGGCGACGTACCGGAGCCGTCGTCCCCGCAGACGCACTGGGAGTGGCACGCACGCTTCCCGGAGACCGCGCAACTGCTCGGCGGCTGGTTCTCGCAGGACATCGCCGACGAGTTCCCCGACCACGGGGCCGCCGTCACCGACTACGCCGCCACCACCGACCCCCAGCTGGTCGCGCGCCTTGTCGGTGAACTCCACGAGTTGCTCGCGCTGCCCCTGGACGAGGCGGACTACGCCCTGGCAGCCGCCGAACTCGGCATGGAGGTCAGCCCGCCCGAGCCGTTCTCCTACGGGGCCTGGTTCCAGTCGCTGGCCACGACGCTGTCCGGCACCTGATCCAGCCACGGCCGGCTCCGCTTCCGGCTCCGGCGGCGCCCACTGATCAGCGCACACTGATCACCGCCCAATGCTCACTGCCCACCGATCACCGCTCACCGCTCACCGCTCACCGCTCACCGTCCCAGGATCCGGTCGACGTCGGCCATCTGCCCGGCGGTGAGCGGGCCCTTCGCGAGCGCGCCCGCGTTCTCCTCGGCCTGGGCGGCCGTACGGAAACCGGGGATGGGGATCGTCCGCGGGGCGCGGGCCCAGATCCAGGCGAGGGCGCCTTGCGCGAGGGTACGGCCGTCGCTGGTGAGGACGGACCGCAGAGACTCGACCCGATCGAGCCAGGCCGGGTCGGCGCCCTCGTCGGCGGTGAATCCCGGCAGCCACGCGGGAGGCGCGTTGCGGATGTCGCCGTTGTCCAGGGCGCGCCCGGCGGTGTGCTTGCCGGTGAGCAGGCCCATGGCGAGCGGGCTGCGACTGATGCTCGCGAGGTCCGACTCCGCGCAGAGGGCGAGGAGTACGGAAGCGTCCTGGAGGATGTTCAGACGGTGCTGGACGGCCGTGCAGTGCGGGCCCTCGGCGAAGACGGCGGCCCGGGCGGGATCGTCCGTGCTCCAGGCGTACGCGCGGATGAGGCCCTCGCGCACGAACTCCTCGCAGGTGTCGCGGAGCCCGGCCGCCCGTTCCGGGTCGGCGTCGGAGATGTGCAGCTGGTAGAGGTCGACATAGTCCGTGTCCAGACGGCGCAGGGAGGCTGTCAGGGCGCGGCGCGCGTGCTGCGGGGAGTCGTCCTGTCCGTGCCTGGTCCGGGTCTCCTCGTCGAAGAGGTTGCCCCACTTCGTGGCGACGACGACATCGGTGCGGTGCTTGCCGAGGGCGCGGCCGAGCACGCGTTCGCTGTGGCCGGTGCCGTACACGTCCGCGGTGTCGAAGAAGGTGACGCCGAGGTCGAGGGCGCGCCGGATCGCGCGCACCGACTCGTCGTCGTCGACCCTGCCCCAGCCCAGGGGCCGCCCGTCGACGGACTGCCACTCGCCGCCGATGGCCCAGCAGCCGAAGCCGAGGGCGCTCACCTCGATGCCGCTGCGGCCCAGTGTCCTGACGTGCGTGTTGGTCTCCATGCCCGCGCACGCTAGGAGTTGGAGTGGGCGCGAAGGCAACCCTCGCGACCGCGGAGCCGGCGCGGCCCGGTACCGCTCCTCCGAGGTGGTCGCTCCGCGTCTCAGGGCATCGCGGAGATGGCGCGCTTCGATACGTACGACGCAAAACCTGGCCCCTTGGCCATACCTGTGGGATATCGCGCGCCGCCTTGTTCGGCATCGGCGTTGTTCGCGGCGCACCGGTCGACTGGACTGGGGCGGGACGACGGCCGACGGCAGTGGCCGACGCCGCCACCAGGGGCTCTTCGCCGGTCGCGTCCGCCACAACCGTCGCGTCCGTCGGACGTGAACCGTTTCCCCTCACCCGGTCGAAAGTGAAGTCCGCCATGATCTCCCCCGCCGCCGGCACCGTGTTCGTCCTCGTCCACGGGGCCTGGCACTCCTCCTGGCACTGGGCACGTACGCAGCGTTCGCTGGCCCGGCTCGGTGCCGCGAGCGTCGCGCTGGATCTGCCCGGCCACGGCTTCGACGCGCCGCTCCCCTCCGGATACCTGCTCCCCGGGCAGCCGGGGTTCGCCACGGAGAAGTCCGCGCTCGCCGGGCTGACGATCGACGAGTGCGCCGAGAGCGTCCTGTCCACGCTGAGGGAGGTACGGCGGCACTACCGCACGGTCGTCCTCGTGGCCCACAGCGCGAGCGGTGGTCCGGCGTCGCTCGCCGCGGAGACCGCTCCTGACCTCGTCGACCGGATCGTCTACCTCTCCGCGTTCGTCCCCGCCGGGCGGCCCCGCTTCGTCGATTACCTGACGGCCCCGGAGCAGACCGCGACCGTACGGGGCGGGAGCCTCGGTGTCGGAGACGTCGAGAGCCTCGGCGCGTTCCGCATCAATCCCCTCTCGCCGGACCCCGAGTACGTCGAGGAGCTACGGCGGACCTACTACCAGGAGATCCCGGCCGAGGGGTTCGCGCGCTGGCACCTCACCCTCAGCCCCGACCTGCCGTCGGCCGTCCCGATGACGCCGGTCCGCCTGACGGCCGGCCGCTGGGGACGCCTGCCGCGCACGTTCGTACGGCTGGCCGACGACTGGGCCGCCCGGCCGGCCATGCAGGACCTGATGATCAACGACGCCGACGCGTTCACCCCCGACAACCCGTTCACGGTCCGCGAACTGCCCGGCGGGCACTCTCCGTTCGCCACCCGGCCCGGCGAACTGGCCGCCACTCTCGTCTCCGACCTCCGCTGACGGCCCCGTCCGACGCGTGCGACCTGTCCGGCCCGGCCGGCCCGGTCGGCCCGGCCCCGTAGGGCGCGTCCCCGTCGGCCAGGGCGCCGACTCGTCTCCGTACCCACCGGGTAGCCGCCGGAACGCCCACTCCGGCCAGCCCTCCGTCCGAAACTTTCGAAACTAGGGGTCGCTTCTTGATCCCGAAACAACCGGACATCGGCAGGCCGAAGTCGCGTCTGACGAGGCGCTCCGGATTACTGAACAGGCACTATGACGAACAAAGACTCTTTCGCTCAACCCCGGCATTACCGGAAAGGTTGCGGAAACTATTGACAGCCCGCCCCGGCCGCTCCAACCTGTCGGCACGTCAGTACTCAACCTCTGTCGGTTCCCGGGTCGCCCACGAGCGGTACGCCCCGCCCGGCCACCACCGACAGGGCCCGCCTGGGCCGGGGCGTACCGGCCCGGCCTCCCGCCTGCCCTCACGAGGAGGAAGCACGGACATGGACAAGGCCCCCGCACACCAGATCAGCCGCCGGAAGTTCATCGGCCGGGCCGGCACCCTGGCGCTGGCGACATCCGGGCTGATGCTGCCCGGCACCGCACACGCCGACACGACCATCACCACGAACCAGACCGGCACCAACAACGGCTTCTACTACTCGTTCTGGACCGACGGTGGCGGCTCGGTCGCCATGACGCTGGCGGCCGGGGGAAGTTACCGGACCTCCTGGACCAACTGCGGAAACTTCGTCTGCGGCAAGGGCTGGAGCAACGGCGGACGCAGGACCGTGGGGTACTCGGGCAGCTTCGCTCCGTCCGGCAACGGCTACCTGACCCTCTACGGGTGGACGTCCAACCCGCTCGTGGAGTACTACATCGTCGACAACTGGGGCACGTACCGGCCCACGGGCGAGTACAAGGGCACGGTCTCCAGTGACGGCGGTACGTACGACATCTACAAGACGACGCGCTACAACGCGCCATCCGTCGAAGGCATACGCACCTTCAACCAGTACTGGAGCGTCCGCCAGTCGAAGAGGACGGGCGGGACCATCACCACCGGCAACCACTTCGACGCGTGGGCCCGCTCGGGTATGAACCTGGGCAGTTTCAGCTACTACATGATCCTCGCGACGGAGGGATACCAGAGCAGCGGGAGTTCCAACATCACGGTGAACGCGTGACCGTGAACGCGTGACCGTGAACGGATGACCGTGAACGGATGACCGTGAGCGGATGACCGCGAACGAATCCGCGCAGGTGAGCGGCCATATCTCCGAGAGCGAAAAAAGCCTCCCGAGCAGCCACGTTGGGCATGATTGCCGGCAGTTGGAGCTACGGAGGAACAGAGCATGCCCGGAAGACTGCGGGGGCGACTGCGGTACTGGTTCGACGGCACGATGGACCGGGGCACCCCCGCGCTGATCGGCTGGCTGGGGCTGGCCTCCTTGGCCTTGATCACCCTGGTCTCCGGGACCGTGGTCGTCTTCGCCCGCGAGGACACCGAGGAGAACGGCGGCTGGCCCGGCGTCATCTGGATGAGCCTGCTGCGCACCCTCGATCCGGGGACGATGGGCGGGGACACCGGGCAGCCGCTGTTCCTGATCCTCATGCTCACGGTGACGATCGGCGGGATCTTCATCGTCAGCGCGCTGATCGGTGTGATGACGACGGGCCTGGAGACCCGGATCCAGGAGCTGCGCAAGGGCAGGTCCCGGCTGATCGAGCACGAGCACACCATCGTGCTGGGCTGGTCGGACCAGATCTTCACGGTGGTCGCCGAGCTGGTGGAGGCCAATCAGAGCGAGCGGCGCTCCTGCGTGGTGATCCTCGCCGACCAGGACAAGGTCGACATGGACGACGAGATCCGGCGGCGGATCCCGGACACCGGGAAGACCCGGGTGATCTGCCGCTCCGGCAACCCGTTGCACCGCGGCGACCTGGAGCTGGTGAGTCCGGACACGGCCAAGGCGATCATGGTGCTGCCGCCCGTCGGGGCGGAGAGCGACATCGACGTCATCAAGGTGCTGTTGCTGCTGAACAGCCGTACGTGGCGGGGACCGCGCCCGAACGTGGTGGCTGCCGTGCAGAACTCCGCGAACCTGGCGGCGGCCCGGCTGGCCGCGGGCGAGGACGCGCTCGTCATCGACGTCGACGACATAGCCGTACGGCTGATCGTCCAGTCCCACCGGCAGTCCGGGCTGTCCACCGTCTTCAACGAGCTGCTCAGCTTCATGGGCAACGAGATCTACCCCTGGACCGAGCCGGCGCTGACCGGCGCCACCTACGGGGAATCACTGAACGCCTTCGCACTCGGCATACCCATCGGCCTGCACCGCGCGAACGACGAGATATGGGTCAACCCGGCGATGGACACCGTCATCGGGGAAGGGGACCGGCTACTGGTCCTGGCCGAGGACGACCTGCTCATCAAGGCGACGGGTGAGCGGCCCACGATCGTGGAGTCGGCGATCGCGACGGCCGGCGTCCGGACGCCCGAGCCGGACCGGACGCTGCTGATCGGCTGGAACCCGCGGGCAGCGAAGATCATTTCGCTGCTCGACCGGCTGGTGCGGCCGGGATCCGTGCTGGACGTGGCGGCCCCGCGGCAGCCCGTGGAGTACGCGAGCGGCCGGCTGGACAACCTGACGGTCGGCTTCAAGCGCTGCGAGCCCGTCCACCGCCCCTCGCTGGAGGCCCTGGGCCTGGACGACTACCGCCACATCGTGGTGCTGACGGACGAGTCGGTCGCCCCCGGGCGGGCCGACGACCGCACCCTGGTCACCCTCCTGCACCTGCGGGACATCGAGATCCAGCTCGGCGACCCGTATTCCATCGTCACCGAGATGAACGACGACGCCAACCGTGAGGTCGCACAGGTCACCAAGGCCGACGACTTCATCGTCAGCACCAAGGTCATCAGCCTCCTGCTCACCCAACTCACCGAGAACCGCCACCTGTACGCGGTGTTCGCCGACCTCTTCGACCCCGAGGGATCGGAGATCTACCTCAAGCCGGCGGCGAGCTACCTCGCACCGGGCGCCGAGGCGAACTTCGCCACGGTGATCGAGGCCGCCCGGCAGCGGGGCGAGACGGCCATCGGCTACCGGCTGGAGCGGCACAGCGACGAACCACCGCTCTACGGTGTCCACCTCAACCCGTCCAAGACCGCGCCGCTGACCCTGTGCGAGGGGGACTCGGTCGTGGTTCTCGCCGAGGACTGAGCCAAGGGCTGACCCGTTCCGCTAGCCGTTCGGCCCGCGCGGACCGCCGCGTTCGCCCGGCCCGCGCGGATCGTGCGGACCGCGCTCGCCCGGCCCGGGCGTCAGCCCGCCGGGGCCGCGGTGGCCACGGCCTCCGCGGTCAAGGGGGCGTGCAGGTAGTGGGCGACGCGTACCAAGTGCGCGCGTTCCTCGGCCGGTTCCGTGTCCAGGCCCGGCAGCGGTGTCTGGTCCTCGCGGGGGCGCGGGGCCGTACCGGAGTTCAGCGCCTCCACGGCGGACCGCAGCGCGGCGGCCACGATCAGGGCCGACCGGTCGTCGGCGGCCAGGCCGTCCCGTTCGGCGAGCCGGCCGGCGGCGGTGACGACCGCCGGGCCGACCCAGGGGCGCAGCGTGAGCTGGCCGTCGCGGATCTCCAGGCCGCGCCGGGCGGTGCGCCACTCCAGGTCACGGACCGCGAGCCGCTCGGTCCAGGCGGACGGGGGAGCCTCCAGGGCCAGGCGCTCGTCCGCCCGGTACACCAGGTCCCACAACGGGCGCAGGGCCCGGTAGTCGCTGCGTCGGCGCCGCCAGGCGGAGACGGCGGGACCGGCGAAGCCGGCGGTGATGAGCACCGCTCCGAGCGCGGCGAACACCGGGCCGAGGGCCGTGCTCAGCCATTCCGCGCCCGTGACCCGCGCGAAGGCCGTGCCGATCGCGATGAGCTTGCACAGCACATAGCCGCAGGCGACGACTCCGCCGAGGGCGATCAGCCGGATGCCCCGGTGCAGTCCGCCGCGCGGCAGCCGGTCGGCGTGCCCCCGGCACACCCGGCTGATGTCGATCAGCGCGAAGCCGAACAGTGCCTGGTAGATGACCAGGAACGCCGCGATCCGCCAGTCCGTCGCGAAAGTGGTGTCGAACGTGAGCGGTGTCTCCGGGCTGGTCGCGTCGCCGGCGAGGAACAGCCCGACCATCACCGGGACCAGAACGGCGAACACCGCCAGCCGGCGCCGCACCTGGTGCCAGGTGTCCGCGGTGACCGCGTCCCACACCCGTACGCCGGTGCGCTCCTTCGGCGGGGTCCACATCCGTGCCAGCACCACGGCCGCCGCGGAGAAGCCCGTGATACCCAGATAGACGAGGACCGTCGCCAGGTTCCCGCGGTGCGCGACCCGGTCGATCAGCCGGTACACGACCGGGGCGGCCACGACGAAGGCGGTGGCGGGCGCCGCGATGGTCAGGGCGACGACGAGCAGGCCCTGGGACGGGTCCCGGAGCCAGGCCCGTATCTTCAGGGCGGCCACGACCCAGGCCACCGAGCCGATGCCGAGGTAGACGATGTTGTACGGAGTCTCGGACACGTCAGACATGCTGGCCCTTGCGGTGCTCCAGCGCGGGCGCCAGCTGCGAGGTCGTACCGGCGCCGGGCGCCAGGACGAGGACGCGGGTCAGCTCGGCCCCCAGGATCTCCGCCTCCTCCTCCGCCGCCTCGTCGTAGTGGGACCGGCCGAGTACCAGCCGGAGCATGTCGGGGTCGATCGTGGACAGCTCCACGTGGCCCGTCTCCTCGTCCTCGGCCGGGGGTTCGGCCAGATGGCCGCAGAGCAGGTGCGCCAGTTCGTGGCAGATGATGTGCGCCCGGTGCAGACCGGACGTCTCCTCCTCGACGTACACCACGTCGACGTCCGCGCGTCGCTCCACGAACCCGGAGGGCTCACCCACCCGCATCCGCCGGGGCACCAGCTCGACGCGGCGGCCGGTCCGCTCGGCGACCGCCGCGCACATCTCCTCCACCGTGCTCATCCGGGGCAGGCCCAACTGCCTGACCATGGCCCGCATCCGGCGGCGGGTACGTCCAAGATCTCGCACGTCGTCCCCATCAGACCCATCAGCGGCGTCGGCCAATCGCCAACGCCCGAGCGGCGTCCGCCCGGATGGCGTGTGCCCGTATGGCGCCTGCCCGTATCCGGTCACGCCTCGGGGCTGCCGTCGGGCAGCCCGACCGCCTTCCGTAGCTGCTCCACCACGGTGAGGGCGGCGTCCTGCATCTCGGGCGGCAGGCCGGCCGCACGCATCGCGATGCGCTCGACCCGAGCGTCCCGCAATGCCTCGATCTTCCGCAAGTCCCGCTCGACGGCCTGTGCGGTGGCGGAGTCGGTGAAGTAGTCCAGCGGGACGCCGAAGAACTTGGCGATCTTCACCGCGTTCTCCAGGCTGGGCTTCTGGGTGCCCTTGCGGAGGTTGCCGATGTACGTGCCGCTGAGGCCGGTGCCCTCGGCGATCTCCGAATCGCGCCAGGGGCGGCCCAGGTCCCTCGGGTAGATCACCGAGATCACGCGCCGGAAACGGACCGCGAAGTCGGCCGAGTCGGGGGAGTCGGCGGGGTCGGGCGAGGCGGGCACGCCGGAGGACGCGGGAGCGCCGGAAGACGCGGGGACGCCGGGCGACACGGAAGTGCGCGGCGTGGCCAGCGAGTCCCGAGAGTCCGACGGGTCCCCACCGTCGCCGGGTCGGAAGGCCGACGCTTCTGAACGTGGAGGATCGGTGGCCATGGGCCGGATCATAGAACTCCTCGGCCTGCGGAGGACATCACACCGCCTCATCGATTACACGATTGTTGTGACCAAATCGCCAGCAATGGGGCATCCGGTGACGGATTATAGGCGCTAACCTCGCGAACGCTCAACCATAGTTGACTTAACCTGGCGGTCGGGCCAGGATCGACAGCAGTGAACACGCGCACCCGCACCGTTACCTCGACAGCCTCGCCGGCAACGGCGTCCGGCTCCGGGGTGCCGGGCACCGCTGCCCCACGGGGGTGGGCATCGGAGCCCGGCGCTCCGGAATGACGGGTGGTTCGCGGGGCGCGATGAGGCACGCGCCCCGGCCGGCCCACGTACGGTACGGCCGAGGCGCCGCCGTCAGGCGTACGTCACGTACCCGTCCCTGACGCACCCGTTCTTGACGCTCCTGAGCTCGACTCTCCTGTCCATGACGCGCGTGTCCATGACGCGCGTGTCCATGACGTACCCATCCGTCACGGACTCCTCACGCGCGCTTGACCAGGACCGTGAACGCGCCGGTGTTGTTGTCGTCGTCTGGGTCGTACGCCGTCTTCCCGCCCCACACCGTCATGCTGCGCACGTCCCCGCTGGTCGTGGCCGGCGCGTCGGCGTCGACCCGGACCGTGAACGGCAGGCTCGCCACCTGTCCGACGCCGAACGGCCTGCCGATCGTGCAGACGTACTGGCGGGCGCCGGGCTCCGGCTCGCCCATCCCCCCGCCCGTCCAGACGCCGCAGCGCTTCGGCAGCCGCACCGCCGTGGTTCCCCCGGGGATGTCGACCAGCACCGCGAGATGGTCGTCGGAGGTCAGCAGGTTGACGGACGCGGGCCCGTCGTTGCGCACCTTCGCCGTCAACGTGACCTCGTCACCGGGCTCGGCCATGACGGTGTCGCCGGTCACGGCGATGTCCGCGGTGTTGACCGCGTTGACGATCCACCGGACGTGCTCGGGCTCGGAACCGCTCGGCGGGGCACTCCCGTCCGGTACGAGCGAGAGCACGGGCCGGTGGGCGGCACCGTTCGGGGCGGAGAGGACCGATGCCGCCGTCGACACCGGAGCCGAGGCCGAAGCCGAGGCCGAAGCCGAGGCCGATGTCCGCGTCGGTGCCGACGCCGAGGCCGAGGCCGGCGTGATCCTGTAGTGCAGGAACTCAAAGAGCGCCGTCCGCTTGACGTCGAGCCCCACGGCCGTGGACAGCCGGTACCGCTTCCCCGGTTCGACCGGTCCACCCATGTGGCACACCGCCTCCCCCAACGTCTGCCCGGGGACCTCGTCGGCGGTCGTCCCGTACTCGCAGTTGGCGAACCGCTGCGCGAAGCCGAGCCCCGGGGTGGTCACGAGCCGCAGAATGGCGCCCCGCGCGGGCAGCGAACCGGCGTTGGAGACGGTGATCGGGGCGTCCAGGGCCGAGCCCGGCACGGCACTGTCCGTATCGGGCAGCCGGTTGACGGACAGTTCCACCGTGCCGACGGTGACGCGCACCGTGGTCTCGACGACGGTCGCGTTGGACGACGTGGCGAAGAGCCGGGCGGTGCCGGTCGTGCCGAGCGGGGCGTCCGGCTTGGCGAACACTTCGAGCAACCCGCCGGCGTCACCGTCCGGAGCGATGTCCTTGGCGGGCCAGAAACACCGGGTGCCGGCACAGCTCGCGCCGCGGAAATCGGCGAAGGAGGCGATCCCGGAGACATCGACCCCGACCACGACGTCCTCGGCGGTGCCGCCGTCGGCGTCACCGCTCAGACTCCAGCCGATCTGCGCGGGATCGACGCCGTCGGCGGGCTGGGGAAGGCCGACCTCCGGCCGGGCGACGTGGAAGTTCAGGACGGGGCCGTCGGGCGCGGCGGCATCGGCCGCCTGGGCGGGAGCGGTGACGAGGACGGTCGCGAGGAGGGCCGTCGGGAGGGCGGTGACCGCCGCGGTCACGGTGGCCGACCACCGGCGCAGGCGCTGCGATGACATCTCGTGAACCCCTTTCTGTTCGCCGGGCGTTGTGGATGCGGCTCCCTGTGCGACGGGTGACCGCTGTGGATGGTTGTGCGGAGGCTCGCGTTCCCCGGCCGTCAACCGCCCTGCCGGTACTCACCCATCACCCGCGGGACCGAAACATGCCGCCTTCTTTGGCGATACTTTCTGGGCCTCTCTGGACCCTGATCTGGACGAGAACCGTCCCGGATGGGCTCATGCGCACGCCCGTACGGCGTGCCGCCCGACCCCCGGCCGGAATTACGTCGCGCGCCACCCCTTGCGGCCGCCGAAACTTTTGCTTCACTTTCCGAAAGGGCACTGCCCCGGGAACCGCACCGAAACCCGCACGTTCCGTCGACCTCCGAGGAGGAAGCGTGACCGGAAAGCTGACACGCAGGGAGCGGCACAGGAAACAGCACGGAGAGCAGCGGAAACAGCGAGCGTTGTCCGTTCGGGCGCGCGGGCACGCCCTGCTGGCCGCCGCCGTCGTGGCCGCCACCGCCCTCACCTCGGCGCCCTCCGTGAGCGCCGCGCAGACCCCCGCACGAGACTCCGCGCCGGCGCACGCGGCCTCGACGCTCGCGGCCTCGACGCTCGGCGCCGCGGCGGCCGAGAAGGGCCGGTACTTCGGTGCCGCGGTCGCCGCGAACCACCTCGGCGAGTCGGACTACGCGGCCACGCTGGACCGGGAGTTCAACAGCGTCACACCCGAGAACGAGATGAAGTGGGACGCCGTCGAACGCACCCGCAACTCGTTCACCTTCGGCTCCGCCGACCAGATCGTCAGCCACGCGCAGGGCAAGGGCATGAAGGTCCGCGGTCATACGCTGGTGTGGCACTCCCAGCTGCCCGGCTGGGTGGGCGGACTCGCGGCCGGCGACCTGCGCTCGGCGATGAACAACCACATCACCAAGGTGATGCAGCACTACCAGGGCCGGATCGCCGCGTGGGACGTGGTCAACGAGGCGTTCCAGGACGGGAACTCCGGCGCCCGGCGCAGCTCACCGTTCCAGGACAAGATCGGCAACGGCTTCATCGAGGAGGCGTTCCGTACCGCCCGGGCCGCCGACCCCGCCGCCAAGCTCTGCTACAACGACTACAACACCGACGGCCAGAACGCGAAGAGCAATGCCGTCTACGCCATGGTCCGCGACTTCAAGGCGCGCGGCGTGCCGATCGACTGCGTCGGATTCCAGTCGCACTTCAACAGCCAGTCCCCGGTGCCCGGCGACTACCAGCAGAACCTCCAGCGCTTCGCCGACCTGGGCGTCGACGTACAGATCACGGAGCTGGACATCGAGGGCTCCGGCACCGCTCAGGCCGACAGCTACCGCCGTGTCGTCCAGGCGTGCCTGGCCGTCTCCCGCTGCACCGGCATCACCGTGTGGGGCGTGACGGACAAGTACTCGTGGCGCGCGAGCGGCACTCCGCTGCTCTTCGACAACAACTACGGGAAGAAGGCCGCCTACACCTCGGTGCTGTCCGCCCTGGGCGGCACCAGCGGCGGTGGCGGAGGCGGGGGCGGCGGCCTGACCTGCACGGCCACCTACTCCGAGACGGAACGGTGGGGCGACCGCTTCAACGGCAGGGTGACGGTGACGGCCGGGGGTACGGCGATCAGCGGCTGGACCGTGAGCGTCACCTTACGGTCGCCGCAGACGGTCTCCACGACGTGGAACGGCAGTCCCACCTGGGAGGCCGGCGGCACTGTGATGACGATGAGGCCGAACGGGAACGGCGGCCTGGGCGCCGGGACGGCGACGAGCTTCGGCTTCACGGTCATGGCGAACGGCAACTGGACGGCACCGACGGTCGGCGGCTGTACCGCCTCCTGAGCGTCCCGCCCGGCCGGAACACGCGCGCGGCACGGCGCCCCCTCACCGGGGTCGCCGTGCCGCGTCCGTTTCCGCCCGCGCGCGCCACGCGCCACGCGCCACGCGCTACGCGCTGCTCTTGATCGCGTCCCGCGCCCGGTCGAGCATCGACGTGAACGGGCCCACGGCCCACTGCGCCTTGGGCGACCCGGCCACGGCCGGGTGCGGGCGCGTCGGCGCCATCTTCTCCGCCGTCCGCAACCGCTTGCCCATGGTCTGGAGCTGTTCCCTCGTGCGCCCCGACCGCACCGCCGGGAACTCCTCCCGCTCCTCGTGCTCGGCGTGCTCGACGACCGACTGTGCGAACTCCGCGAATTCGGCGTCGAACTCCGCGCTGTCGAGATCCATCCTCTCCAGCTCGGCGAGTACGTGGTTCGCCTCCTTCTCCTCGCGGTTCCGGGCGTCGGCCTCCCGCTTCCCCGCGGTGTCCTCCGCGACCGGGCGGACGATCATCTCCTCCGCGGTCTCGTGGACGGCGAGCAGGGCCCGCAGGTCGTCGAACGCCTGCCGCTTGGCGCTGCCGCGCGTGTTCCTCACCTCTGTGCAGAGCTCCCGGATACGAGCGTGCTGCTCCAGCAGGATCGCCACCACGTCCCCGTCGGGCAGCCGTGCCGCCTGCTCCCGGTCCGCCTGTGCCTCACCCATGGTCGAAGCCTCTCTCTCGGACGTATGCGCTCCCCTGTCGGGTCACCCCGTACGCCGCCGCGAAACAACCCGGTCCCGCGCCGCGCGTCCGTCCCTCGTCAGGCGGACGAGTGGCCCGCGTCCCGTGCGTGCGACGGGGGCCACGCGTACGACGCCCTACGCTCCGGTCATACGTACACCGCGTAGGCGAGGAAACCGACCGCGAAGAGCAGGACCACGAGGGCGATGAGGACGAGCGGGCCCTTCGCCCAGCCTCTCGTGGGGTTGTGGGTCTCCCGCGGCCCGGCTCCGGACAGGCCTCCCTCGCCGGGCGGCGTCTCTCCGGGCGGCACGCCGCCTGGCTCGACGCCGGGTGTGCGGTCGGGGTCGGGGCCAGGACCGGGGCTTGGACCTTGGCCTGGGCCTTGGTGCGAGTCGCTCATGCCCTATGGGTGCCCCTAATCCGGGCAAAAGCATCCGTCTGTTCGGGCAATCGGGTACGCGGCCGGCTCAGCTCGGCGCCCGGGCGAAAAGGCGGGGAAAACCAAGGCCCCCCGGCCTCACCATGAGGTCGGGGGGCGTGGTCGTGGCCGTGTGGGCGCGGCCGGGGCGTGGGCCCCGGGCCTCGGGCCTGAGCGTGACGCCTCTCAGGCGCGCAGGCGCAGGCGCTGGCCCGGGTAGATCCGGTCGGGCCCCTCGACGAGGATCTTCTTGTTCAGCGCGTACAGGGCCTGCGTACCGCCCTTGACGCCCGCCCGCTGCGCGATGACCGACAGGCAGTCGCCCGCCTGCACGGTGTAGGTGTTCGCGGACGCCGGGATGGGCCGCCGCGACGGCGTGACGGTCCCGTACGAGGACGGCCGGTTCGTCCCGGTCACGCTCGGCGTACCGCCCGACGTGCCGGAGGACGCGCTCCCGGATGCCGTGCTGCCGGCGGTCGAGCCGCTGTTCGAGCTACCGTTCGAGCTGCTGCTCCAGCCGTTTCCGGTCGATCCCGAACCGGACCCCGAGCCGGAGCCCGAGCCGGAGCCCGTGCTCGATCCCGAACCCGAGCCGCGCCTGCCGCAGTGCGGCCACGCCGACAGTCCGCGGTCCCGTGCGACGGCCTCCGCCACCGCGACCTGCTCGGCACGTGTCGCGAGATCGGCACGCGGCGCGTAGCGGTTACCGCCGTACGCACGCCAGGTGGAGGGCGCGAACTGGAGACCGCCGTGGTATCCGTTGCCCGTGTTGGCGTTCCAGCGGCCGCTGCTTTCGCAGGCGGCGATGCTATCCCAGTCGGTTCTGGGGGGTACGGACTCTGGTACCGCTCGATGGACCGAATCGCGGGCGGTTTGTGTCCCCGTGATCGTGGCGGCCACCGCGGTGCTCTGGCCGGCGAGGCCGAGCACGCTCAGGACGGCCATCAGGACGGGCACGACGGCGTCGAAGGGCCGTTTGGCGACGGGTGTGGTTGGCATGGCGTGTTTCCTCCACTGAGTTCCGGCAGCGCCGTGACGCAGTGCTCGCCACGACCTGTGGGCACGCACCAAGAAACCCGCCAATATGGTTTTCAGTGCGTCGGATGAGCACGACTTGCTGATATTTCACCCGTGTGGCCGCCCCGGAGCGGCACTACGCAGTCCTGATGAATCGTCATATCAGCTGCTCACCCAGGCCCCTCGGGAGGCCGGGGTCCTGGATGCGCCGACTGTCATGACAGGGCGTCAGCCCCAGCTCTGGGAGTACTGGTTGCGGTAGCTCGCCTTCTCCGTCCGTATGGACTGCGCCACCGCCAGCCCCAGCACGCTCACCACGATGAGCACCAGCCCCGGTATGAGGGTCTCGAGGTCGACGATCCCGGTCACCGTGCGCTGCGCGCCCGGCCCCGGAGCCGCGATCCCCCCGGCCGCCGGCACCGAGGGGGCCGGTGCGGCGTCCGACGCGCCGCCTTCGCCGCCCTCCCGGGCGCCGCCGCCCGCCTCTCCCGCCGCGGTGGCGGCGCCGGTCAGCCGGACGCCGAGGGCGTTCATCGCCGACGTCACCGGCTCGAAGAACGTCGTTCCCCCGCTCGTGCAGTCCCCGCTGCCGCCCGACGTGATGCCGAGCGCGATCCCCTCCGCGAGCAGCGGCCCCCCGCTGTCCCCCGGTTCGGCGCAGACGGTGGTCTCTATCAGCCCGGAGACGGAGCCCTCGCGGTAGTTGACCGTGGCGTTCAGCGCCGTGACCTGCCCGCTGCGCAGTCCGGTCGTGCTGCCGCTGCGGAAGACCTGCTGGCCGACGACCGGGTCCGCGGCGCCCGTGACCCGTACGGCCTGGCCGTTGCCGATGTCCACGATGTTGGCGTCGGCGCCGGGGGCGGCGCCCTCCTCGTACCGTACGAGCGAGAAGTCGTTCCCCGGAAAGCGTCCCGCGACCGTGGTGCCGATCTGACCGGCCGCCAGGTCCTCCGCGAACCAGCCCGTGCCCACCGGCCCGCAGTGACCGGCCGTCAGGATGAACTGCTCGGCGCCGTTGGTCACGTTGAACCCCGCCGAGCACCGGCCGCCGTTGGTGAGGATGGGCGCGGCGCCGTTCACCCTGGTGGTGAAGGTGCCTTCCGTCCTGCGCATCTCCACGGACCCGCCGATGTCCCGCGCGACCGCCGACATCCGGGACCAGTCGGCGGCGGAGACGGTGCTGTCGGCCCGTACGACGACCTTGTTGGATGCGTAGTCCACCGCCCAGGCCGTGCCGGCGACCCGGGAGGACCGGCTCAACGTCTCGGTGGCCGCACGCAGTTCGCGCATGTTGTAGCGCGTCATCTGGGGGCGCGCGCCCGCCCGCCGGACCTCGTCGGCCGCGGCCTCGTCGGTGACCGCGACCACCGGCCGGCCGTCGGACCCGATCCAGGTGCCGGCCGTACGGGAGGTTCCGAGCCGCTCGACCAGGCCCGCGCCCGTCGCGGCGGCCCCGGACGCCCCGGATGTACCGGGCGTACCGGACGCGCCGTTCCCGCCCGCTCTCGCCCCGCCGGGCTCTTCGGCCACCGCGTTCGAGACCAGCAGCCCACCGCAGAGGAGTCCGCCGACGGCCGCCAGTCGGACGATCCGCCGGAGGGTACGTCGCGCGTGCTTCATCCGTGGCTCCAATGCCGTACCGAGTCGCGTCGCCAGCGCCGGGGCCCGGGGGCGGGGAACGATGGGCCCCCCTCCCATACGTACGCACGCGCCGCCGCGTTCAGTGCGGGCGGGCACGGGCGGGCGGCGGGGAACGAGGCAGGGCCTGAGGCGGGGTGCGAGGCAGAGCGTGCGACAGGGCGAACGTGTCGGCCGCCGCCATGAGTCGCGGCCGGCCACGCCCCACCATGGTCCGCGTCCGTGAATCGTGCCCGAACCGTTGTCAGCGCGACCTGACACCCCTACGCTCACACGGTCTCGTTCATGAATACCGTTCACATACTTGATGGGAGCGCGGAAATGAGCGACATCTCCCCCCGCTTACGGCGGCGTTCCCTCGCCGCTCTGCTGACAGCCGTCACGGTCACGCTGGGCGGCCTCGTCGGACCGGCCGTCTCCCCCTCGACCGCCTCCGCCTCCCCTTCCACCTCCGCCTCCTCCGCCTTCGCCTCTGCCTCTGGCTCCTCCGGAACCACTGCTGCCGCTTCCGCGACCACCGGCGTCACCGGCATCGCCACCCCCGCGACCGTCGTCATCGACGGGCAGCGCATGCGCCAGGCCCGGCTCGCGCTCGCGAGCGGCCGTCCCGACCCCGCCCTCCGTACCGCCCTCGAGGCCCTCACCGCACGCGCCGACTCCTGGCTCGGCCAGGGCCCGTGGACCGTCACCGACAAACCCGCGCCCGCCCCGAGCGGCGACCCGCACGACTACCTCAGCCAGGCGCCCTACTGGTGGCCCTCGCAGCCGCAGTCCGAGGACAACCCCCGGGGCTGCCCGTACATCCAACGCGACGGCGAGCGCAACCCCGAGGTCGACACCGGGACCGACCGCCCCGACCTGGGCAAGGTCGTGAACTCGGCCACGACGCTCAGCCTGGCCTGGTACTACACCGGGCGCGCGCGGTACGCGCGGGAGGCCGCCGAGATCCTGCGGACCTGGTTCGTCGCGCCCGCGACACGGATGAACCCGAACCTGAACCACGGGCAGTTCATCCCCTGCAAGTACGACGGCCGGGCCATCGGCATCATCGACTTCTCGCAGCAGTACACCAGCGTCCTCGACGCGCTCGCGGTCCTCGACACCGGCGCGCCCGGCTGGACGAGGGCGGACCGGGCCGGCATGCGCGCCTGGAACGAGGACTTCCTCGACTGGCTGGTCGGCTCCCCCTTCGGCAAGGAGGAGTCGGCCGCCGACAACAACCACGGCACCTTCATGGACATGCAGGTCGCCGCCCTCGCCCTGGCCACCGGCGACCGCCGGCTCGCCCGTACGACGGTGCTCGCCGCCCGGGCGAAGCGGATCGACGCGCAGATCGCCGCCGACGGCAGCCAGCCCCAGGAGCTCGAACGCACGCGCAGCTGGCACTACTCGACCTTCGACCTCGTCGCGTACGCGCGCCTCGCAGCCGTCGGACAGCACGTCGGTGTCGATCTCTGGACGTATCAAGGGCCGGAGGGACAGGGCCTGTTCAAGGCCGTCCGCTATCTGCTCCCGGCCGCGACCGGAAAGAGCCCCTGGCCCCACCCGGAGCTGGACTTCCGCCGGTACGCGGCGAGCGACACCGTGCGGGCGGCGGCCGACGCGGGCGACCGCGCGGCCCGCGCCGCCGTACCGCACCTCGAGGCACCGCCCGGCGGCGACCTGTGGCCGCTCAGGCCGGCCGCGGAACAACTGGACTCGATAGCGGAACAGCAGCCGGGCCCGACGGCCGGCCGATGAGCCTTGATCGCACCGCCGTTGAGGAGCGGCGGGGGCCATGTGGCGATCGGGCGAGGGATCCGTAAGGCTGTTCCCCCGGTCCGAACGGACCTGTGACGGAGGGGAGCGCGGACGTCATGCCGCTCAACTGGAAAGCCCGGAGCGCCGGTGAACACCGGCCGGGGAAGAGAAACCGACGAAGACGTGTCACGGCAGCGCGCGTCCCCGCGGCGCTGACCTGCGCGGCCCTCTCCGTGCTCACCGTCCTGTCGGCCCTGTCCGCCCCGTCGGTGGCGGGGGCGGCGCCGGCCGGAGCCGCTCCCGGTCGCACCGCCGAGCGGCCGGGCGCCACGCCGGACCGCCTCACCGACCGCCTCACCGACCGGGGAACAGTCGCCCGCCTCGCCACCGGTGAGCGACTGGAGCTGACGGGAAGGGACGCGGCGGGCACGAGCGGCGCGCCGTCGCGGGCGCGCCACCTCCGTATCGACCCCGCGCCGAACCGCGCCGCGCCCGGGCGCTACGCGTACACCGTGGCGGACGGCGAGCTGAGCGTACGGCCGGTGGCCCGTCGTACGGCCGTGGCGCCCACCCGCATGCCCCTCCCCGGCAGGGAAGCACGCGCGACGGCGGCACGCACCGCCGACGCCGGCACGTACCCCGTCACGCTGACGATCACGCACGCCGACGTCACGACCAAGACGTTCACGCTCTGGGACCGGGCGACCTGGACCCCGTACCCCGTGAACAGTGACGCGAGCGGTCCCGCCTCGACCGTCGAGCTGCCTCCCGGCGACTACTTCGCCGTGGCCCTGCACAGCGATCCGGGGCAGCCGAGCTACCTCCTGGCCCGTACGTTCCAGGTCACCGACGCCGGGCTCACGGTGGCCTTCGACCAGCGGGCGGCCAAGGAGACGGCCGTCACCGTGTCGGACGACGCCACGGCCGTCCGGCGCGGCTCGGCGGTGTGGATCTCCGTACCGGGCGGGGACCTGGCCGGGTTCGCCGGACAGGGCGCCGACAAGGTCTACGCGACGCCGTTCTCCGTGCCCGGGGCCGCGCTGCGCGTGCACGACGTCCTGGTCAAGAAGGGCACGTCGGCGTCCGTGCCGAGTCCGTACCGCTACGACCTGACGCACGCCTTCACGGACACGGTCCCCGCCGCGCCGGTCGCGCGGGTGCGCACCGCGCAGCTCGCGAAGACGGTCACAACCGTACGGGCGCCCAAGGCGGGGGTCGGCGCGGCGCTGCTCTCCGTACCGGAGACGGGGCAGTGGACGGGGGTCTACCTGGACGCGCCGGTGCGCGCCGGCGGTACGGTCACCGAGTACGTCACGCCGGGCGTCACCTACGGGCGGATGCTCCAGTACGGCACGTACGAACACGCGCTGACGCTGCCGGACCGGACCCTGCCCACGCCGTCGGCCGCCGCCTCTCCCGGGGCGGCGAACGCGGCCGCGGCGAACGCCTCGGCGCGCGAGACCTTCGGCGCGGCACCGTTCCAGCCCGGCCCGGACCAGAGCGGCGGATCGACGCGGCAGGGCGGCAAGCTGTCCCTGTACGAGCCGGGGACGTTCACCGACGCCGCCGGCAACGCGGGCGGCGACGAGCGCTCCCGGGCGTCGTACCGGCTCAGCCACCAGGGGAACACGATCGTCCGGGCGGACGGGCTGAAGCCCGCCCAGGGGGTGTCGGCCTCCGTGCCGGCGGGCTCCCGGACCTACGAACTCGAGCACACCGTCACCCGCAAGGTGCCCTACGCGCGGCTGTCCACCCTGGTGCGCAGCGAATGGAGCTTCGCCTCGCAGGACACGAGCGCCCGCGTGCCGCTGCCGCTGATCGGCGTCGGGATGACGGTGTCGGGACTCGACGCGCGCAACACGGCGGGGACGGATCCCGTGACGGTCACGGCGCGGGCGGTCACGCGCGCCTCGCAGGCCGGGGAGACGGTGACGGGGATCGCGTACTCGACGGACGACGGCGGCCGGTGGACGGACCTGCCGTTGACCCGCACGCCGTTGACCGACTCCTCGACGCGTCCGGGAACGGGGGCCCCGGGGGCGGGCCCCGGGGCCGGTGCGAGTGCCGGGGCCTCCCGCATGTCCGTCGCCGGTCCAGGGGCCGGGGCCGGGACCGCGTCCAGGGCCGGGACCGCGTCCGCGCGCCTGCCGGTTCCGACGACCGCGTCCTTCGTCTCACTGCGCGTCACGGCCGTCAACGACGAGGGCGGGAGCGTACGGCGTACGGTCCTGCGCGCCTTCGCCGGGCCGGCGACGCAGGGGGACGAGACGGTCGGCGGGACCCGGATCTCCGGTGTGACGGTCAACGGGGGCAAGCCCGTCGTGTTCACGGCGACCGGCGAGCGGGAGTTCACGGCCCGCTTCACCGCCACGGACCCGGCCGGGGTCGCGGACGGCGACCTGTACCTGTACCACGGTCCACCGGACACGCCCGACGGTGTCCTCCTCGCCACGCGCCCGGCCACCTGCACCCCGGTGACCGCCACCACCTCCACCTGCGAGGCGGCCTTCGCGTACGTCGATCCCCGGCTCACCCTCGGCAGGAACGCGCTCGCGGGCGCCTGGAAGGCCGCCGTCTGGGCCCGGTCGAACGACGGGAGCGGCCTGGCCGACCTGCGCGCGGCGAGCACCGTCCAGCTCCAGCGCCACTCCCGGCTCACCGTGAACGCCGCGCCCGAGCCCGTGCGCAAGGGCGGCACGCTCACCGTCACCGGCGGACTGAGCCGGGCGGACTGGGAGGGCGCCGCCGCCCCCGACGGCGCTTACCAGGGCTACGCGGGCCAACCCGTCAAGCTCCAGTTCCGCGCGGCGACGGCGACGGCGTACGCCACGGTCAAGACGGTCGAGACGGGCGGCACCGGCGAGCTGAGGACCACGGTCAAGGCGACGGCGGACGGCTACTGGCGCCTCGTCTTCGCGGGTACGCCGACGACTCCGGCGGTCACAACGGCGGGCGACTTCGTCGATGTGACATAACGTCAGAAAACTGTGGGCGGCGGCGCTTTCCCAGTTTCCGGTGCGGAGTCCGCCGGGCCCGTGGAGCCCGGCGGACCGAGCAGTTCCAGGGCCTCCTCCCACCGGAACCGGTCGCCGCCACAGCCCTCCTCGGGCCGGTCGGGCCCGTGCCCGCCGATCAGGACGCCCATCGCGCTCAGCCGGTCGATGCTCCGCCGGTACGCGGGATGGGCGGCCTGGGCCGCGTTCAGGCACGGCAGCACCGCGATGGGCACCCCCATCCCGTACGCCTCGCACAGCACACCCAGGGCAAGGGTGTCGGAGATCCCCGCCGCCCACTTGTTGACGGTGTTGAACGTGGCCGGGGCGACGGCGATCGCGTCCGGATCCGGCAACGGCCGCGGCTCCCCGGGCAGCCGCCACTCGGACCGGACCGGATACCCGGTCCGCTCCTCGACCGCCTCCCGGTCGATGAAACCGAGCGCGAGCGGAGTCGCCACGACCCCGACCTCCCACCCGCGCTCCCGCGCGGCCCCGATCAACTCCTCCACGCCCCCGGCGATCCCGGACGCGCAGACGACGACATAGAGGAAGGGGGCACGAGGAGCGGCCGGGGAGGCGTCGGGCTCCACGGTCGTACGGGCGGTGGCGGACTCGTCGGTCACGCGGGCGGCTCCGGGGTGTGAGTCGGACATGGGCCGGAACGGACGGGCCGGCAGGGCGGAATCGTACGACGCCCGTGCGCGAGGGCCGTGCGCGAGGGCCGTGAGCCGCCCCGGGGCACGGGGCTGAGTGACCACGAGGCGAGCGACCACGGGTCCGGGAGTCCACGGGTCCGCGAGTCCGCGAGTCCGCGAAGATCCTCGTTCGCGAGTGTCGAATCCTTTACTTGAGGGTCACGTGGTCCACTAGTCTTTCACTCGTCACAACACCGGCCTGTCGAACGGTAGTTGGCCGTCCCTTGCCGTCCGCGTGTTCGTGACCCCCCGTCCCCCTTTTTTGCTTTGTGTCGAAGCAGATCACCAGAGCAGATCACAGGTCTCAGATACCGCACAGCGGCACCCGTGTGTCCCCTGTGCCGGGAATCGACGCTGGAGGCAAGCTGCGCATGCCGGATTCGAGCGGTGCCGACCCCACTCGGCGCTCACAGAAAGGCCCCGCCGGCGGGGTGTCGAGGCGTATCGCGGTGCCGCTGAGGTGGCCCCGGCCGGACATCGCTCCGTTACGGCATCCGCGGGTGCGCAGCGGCCCGAAGGACTCCGACCTGCGGCTGTTCGAGGGGACCGGGGCGGCTCGGGGAGCGGCGGGTACGGCGAGCGGCGGGTACGGGGCCGGGAGCGAGGGTGCCGGTGAGGGCCGGCGGTGGAGGGCTCTGCCGCAGGGCCGGCTCGTGGTGAACACCCTGCTCGTCGGTGTGGTCGCGGTCGCCTGCGGGGTCGGGCTCGTGATGCTCGCCGGACCGTCGGAGCGGCGCGTCGAACGGGCCGCCTCGCCCGGCACGGACCTCGGCACGGCACCCCAGCTGCCCGGCTTCGCCGCCGGCACGGCGGACGACATACCGGGCGATGTCACCGAGCAGCCCCGGACACCGCCGACCGACGCGAGCGAATCCGCCTCCGCCTCCGGCCGCTCCACCGACAAGCCGCCCGCCGCGTCGTCGACATCGGGGTCCCCGTCCGACAAGCCCGCCGGGCAGGGCGACGGCGGCACGGGAAAGAACCCGGGAGAGGGCCCGGGACGCGACAACGGCGAGAACACCGGCGGGGACACGGGCCACGGCGCGGGCGCGGCACCGCACCACCCCGGCGCCCCGGCGGCCCCCGCCACCCGCGAACGCGCCATGCAGGCCGTCAACTACCCCGACCGCTACTGGCACGTCCGCAACGGCGTCGGCCTCCTCGAACAGGTCGACCGCCGCTCGGCGCTCATCACCGTCACCGACGGCCTGGCGGGATCCGGCTGCTACTCCTTCTCCCTCGGCGACGGCCGGTACCTGCGCCACCGCGACTTCCGGCTCCGCGCCGACACCGACGACGGCAGTTCGCTCTTCAAGAAGGACGCGACCTTCTGTTCCAAGCCCGGTGTGTACGACGGCAGTGTGATGTTCGAGTCGTACAACTACCCCGGCCGTTTCATCCGCCACCGCGACTTCCGGCTGCGGCTCGAACGGTATGAGCACAACGGCCTCTATCTGACGGACGCGTCCTTCCGGATGCTCAAGGGATAAGGAGTCCCCGTGCGCAGAACGTTCGCCGTGGTGGCCGCGCTCGGCGCGGTGTGCGCGGCGCCGGTGCCCGCCGCCGCGTCGCCCACCCCGGCCGCACCACCCGCCACGGCCTCGGCCCCCGCCGTGGCCGCCCCACCCGCCATGGCCGCGGCCCCGTACCGCGGCGCCAACACGCCCGCCGTACAGGACGACTTCAACGGCGACGGCCACCGCGACCTCGCCATCGGCGCACCGGACGCGGCCAACGGAAAGGTGGAGGGGGCGGGCGCGGTCGTCGTGCTGTACGGGTCGGCCTCCGGAGTGAGCGCCGGGCGGCGCGTCGTCCTCACCCAGGCGACCGCCGGAATCCCCGGTGAGCCGGAGCGGAACGACCGCTTCGGCGGGTCCACGGCCACCGCCGACCTCGACCGGGACGGCTACGCGGACCTGCTGGTCGGCGTCCGGGACGAGACTGTCGGCAGCCTGCGCGGCCGGGGCGCGGTCACCGTCGTCTGGGGCGGACCGAAGGGGCTCACCGGCGGCGCGGGCATCAGCCCGCCGTCCGGTCACGGGGAGGGCCACGCCCCGGGCTGCCGTTTCGGTATGTCGCTGGCGGCCGGTGACATGACGGGCGACGGCGCGCCCGAGGTGGGCATCGCGTCGAACTGCGGCGGAGCCGACTACACCGGTCCGTTCACCCGGGCCGGACGTCCCGCCGCCGTCCGGCGGGTGCCGCAGCTCGGCACCACCCGCGGAGTGGTCATGGGCGACGTGAACGGTGACGGGAGGGCCGAACGCTTCTGGCTGCCCGGCCCGACCAGCGGCGACGTCCGGGGGCCCGTACGGTTCGACACCGGCGCGCAGAGCCTGGTGCCGTTGGATCTCGCGGACGGGTACACGGGCCGGATCGGGGACGTCGACGGTGACGGCTACGGCGACCTCGTGACCGGGATCCCCGACGACGAGTACCTCAGCGGCGAGAAGGGCGCGGCCCACCGCGGCGGGGAGATCCAGGTGCTGTACGGCAGCGCGCAGGGCATCCCGGCGACCCAGCGCCCGAAGGTGTTCCACCAGGACTCGTCGGGCGTGCCGGGCGGCGGCGAGAACGGTGACCAGTTCGGCTTCTCGCTGAGCGTGGGTGACGTCAACGGCGACGGGTACGCCGATGTGCTGACCGGCGCGCCGGCCGAGGCGATCGGCGACCGCTCCGCGGCCGGCGCCGCCACCCTGCTGCGCGGCTCGGCGGCCGGCCTCACCGGCGCCGGGTCCGTGGCGTACAACCAGGACACGGTCGGCGTTCCCGGTGCGGCCGAGGCGCTGGACTCCTTCGGTGAGTCCGTCCACCTCACGGATCTCAACAAGGACGGCAAGGCCGAGACCGTCGTCGGGGTGCCCGGCGAGAACACCGACGGCTGCGTGTGGATCGCGCGCGGCGCGGCCGGCGGGCCGGTGGCCGAGGGGTCCGTCAACATCTGCGGCAAGAGCGCCGGGGTGAGCGTGTCGGGGATACAAGCGAGGTTCGGAGCGGACGTGGGCGGGGCCCGTACGACCTTCTGACGGCGGGCCTCGGGCGCGTGTGGGCCACCGACAAGATCCAGCCGTTTTCGGCCCCCGGCCCATGGCCCCGAAGCGGGCCGCGGCCGTCGCGCGGCGCGTCACCGCCCGTCCGCCGGCCGGCACCGCCCACCCGAACGCCACCGGCCTGACCGCGCCTGCGGCGGGCCGAGTGGTGGACGCACGGCGAGCCCGACGCCGCGCCCCGACGTCGCCTTCCGCCACCCGGACCGTGCTTATGCCGGTCTCCGTGAAAACTATTCGGCCGGTCCGCTGTCATAGGACCCCCGCGAGGGGTCATAATAGAGACGTAGCCCTTCGTGCATCCCCCGTCGCGAAGGGCTACACCTATGCGCCGACCACGTCGGCACCGCGCCGGAACCCCCCTTACCCGGCGCGCGCACCGCGCACCGCGCACGACGACGATCCACACGGGCAGGGAACTCCCCTCGTGGTTCCCTGCCCGTGTTTTTTCGAGTTAACAGTGACGTAGAGTGTTTACGCAAGTCCGTTCCAGGGTGTGGTACGGGAAACTCCGTATACGTCTGGTAAAGAACGGTCCCGCCGACCGATTCGGTTACAGTACGGGCCCGTTGACCGAAATCGAACGTCACACAGCGCCCCATGAGCGAGCGGCGGCGGATGGAACCATGTGACGTATGTGACGTGTGAGCGTGGGGGCCCGGATGGACAACGGCGAGGAACACATGCCGGAGCTGACAACGTTGCGGCAGAAGGTCGAGTACATGGTCGAGAAGACCTTCCCGGGCCAGAAGATCTCCGGACGCGTCTTCGCCGACCTCGTCAAGGAACGGGGCGGGTCGCTCTCGCACAGCTATTTCTCCAACATCCTCGCCGGCAAGGTCACGCACCCGTCGGAGGACATCCTGCGCGCGCTCGGGCTGGGCTTCGGTGTCGACTGGCGCTTCTTCAAGGAGGAGTCCGAGGTCGTCGACGAGGTGGTGGCCGGGCTCCAGTTCCTCGCGAAGCGGCGTACGGGGGAGATCAGCGGGGTGGCCGGGCGCGGCCTCGACGACGACGGCCTGCCCCCTGAACTGCTCGAATTCGCGCTCTCACTGCTGGCCGACAGCAAGGAGGGCACCAACGGCGGGACCGGCCCGACCACGGGTCACGGCACGGAGGGCGGCGGGGGCCGGGCGCCGGACGGGGAACCGGGGCCGTAGCGCACGCGTGTTCACGGCCACTGGCTAGAATCTCCTGGCCGCACGTCATGTACACGCGATGACGATCGAACGATCAGAGGTCTCAGAGGTCTCCATGTCCATGCGCGAGCTGCGAAAAGAATGCGAAGCCGGGCTGGCCGACCTACCCATACCCGCTCCGTTCAGCATCCCGGCTCTGGTGGCGAACATGGAAGCGGCCCGTGGCCGCACGATTTCGCTGCACGAACTCCCCGACCGGCTGGCCCGAGTCAACGCCGCCTGCGGACTGCGCCTGAAGGCCGGTGACACCAGCTTCGTGCTCTACCGGCGCCGCCCGACCGCGTACCAGACGCAGCACGTCATCCTGCACGAGTTGTGCCACGAGTGGTTCGACCACGGCACGACCCTGGACGCGGACCAGTTGCGGAGGCTGCTGCCCGTCTTCGACACCTCACTGATCACGCGGGTGCTCTCGACGGACGGCACAGGCGGCACGGACGATACGAGCGACACAGGCGGTACGCGCGGCATCGATGGCACGCGCGGTGCGGCCCACGGATCGCCCGACGGCTTCTCGCCCGCCGTCGCCGAGGCCCTCCGCTCGGGCGGCCCGATCCAGGCCCGCGCGCAGTACGACACCCACGACGAACGGGTAGCCGAATTCGGTGCCTCGCTCATCGCGCGCATGGCCACGGACGTGACGAGCGACGACATGATGGGCCGCCTCGCGAACTCGCTCTCGCGCCCCGTGGCACACAGGCGGCGGCGCTTCTTCCGACGGCCGTGACACGTTCGTAAGTTCTACGTAAGCTCCTCGCGTACGGCCTGTACCCGTCCACCCGTACCCCCTCCGCAGACGCCCCGAGGACCCCGTGTGAGCCCGCTCGACCTTGCCGGATATCTCATAGCCGGCGTGATGACAGCCGTAGCCCTGTGGCGTATGCCGGCGGCTCTGTGGGGCGACGAGGAGGACAAACGGCGGCGCGCGCTGTGGGGGTGCTACGCCGGGTTCGCCATCGCCCTGTGGACGAAGACGCAGATCGTGCGCATCGGGCTCAACAACAGTCCGGTCACCGACCTCTCGGTACTGATCAAGCACTACACGGCGACCATCGCCATCCTGGCGATCCTCAGCTACATCGTCGCGATCTACGGGCACTACCCGGAGGGCGGGGACGTCCCGCGCCACGTACGGTTCGCCCGGCTCGTCCAGCAGGTGGCGACGAAGGCGTCGGCCGCCACGCTGATCCTGCTGACCGTGCTGTTCTTCACGGTGGTCGACCGGTCCGTACCGTCGGACCGGTTCGTCTCCGACCACGCGGGCCAGTGGGGCGCGACGCTCTACATGAGCGTCTTCTACCTCTACTTGGGCGCCGCCTCCGCCGTCTGCGCATACCAGTGGGCCCTGGCCACGGCGGGCGCCGCCCACCGCCACCTGCGGGTGGGCCTCGGCATGATGACCTTCGCCATGTTCATCGGAGTCGGTTACACGGTCAGCCGGACCCTCTTCATGTGGGTCAGCGTCGTCGACCAGCCGGGAGCGGACTTCGCGCGGACCTTCGACGAGGTCACCGAGGCCGCCCAGGTCGTGCTGTTCGCGTTCTTCGCGCTGGGCGCGTCCATCCCGGCCTTCCACAAGGGCTGGCGGCGCGCGAAACTGTGGCGGGCCCAGGTGGCGCTGCATCCGCTCTGGTACGAGCTGATGACGGCCTTCCCCGACCAGCCCTTCGAACCACCCGTCTCGCTGCGGCGGGAGCTGACCCGCTTCGACACGCCCGCCGATCTCCGGGTGGACCGCTGGGCGGCCGACATCGCGGACGCGGTGGAGAAACTGCGCCACTACGTGCCGGACGGCCTGCTC
Source organism: Streptomyces sp. NRRL F-5135 (assembly GCF_000719775.1). Taxonomy (GTDB): domain Bacteria; phylum Actinomycetota; class Actinomycetes; order Streptomycetales; family Streptomycetaceae; genus Streptomyces; species Streptomyces hebeiensis. Next base: position 251,449 of record NZ_JOHR01000013.1, read on the forward strand.
GCCGGGGCGAAGGAGGCGGCGGCCGGGGACACACCCGACGCGGCGAAGGCGGGACCGCTCGCCGAGGCGTACTGGATCAGCGCGGCCCTCGCCGCCAAGGCGGGCGGCGCGGCGGCGGGCAAGGCGGCCGCCGTCGAACAGCAGCACGCCATGGACCAGGAGGGCGAGGTCGCCTGGCTGGTACGGGTGGCGACCGCGTACCGGACGATCACCCCGGAGCGGAGGCGGCGGCTCCTGGACGGCATGGGGCTCCCGAGCGCGGCGGAGGGGCCCGCGGGCACGGAGCGGACGGCGGCGACGACGGAGCGGACGGCGTGAGCGGTACGACGACGGGGCACGGCGCGGACGGCAGCCGTACGGCGGGCGCGGGCAAAGCCGACGAGATCAACACGGCCAACGAGACCAACGAGACCAACGAGACCAACGTGGCCGAGATGGCCGACATGGCCACCCGCCGGGGCCGGAGCGATCGCGTCACCTCACTCGCCCGCGCGGTCACCGAGGTCTTCCAGCCGCGCAACCTGCTGCTGGTCGGCATGGTCGGCATCGGACTGGCGGCGGCCGGCGACTGGACCGGCCTGCCGTGGGGTCTCCTCGCGGCCCTGTGCGCGGGCATCGTCCCGGCGAGCTACATCGAGTGGGAGCGCAAGCGCGGCACCTGGGGCGACCGGCACGTCGTCGACCGCACCAAGCGCGCGCCGATCTTCTTCGTCATCCTCGGCTCGACAGGCGCCGGTTCGGCGGTGATGGTCCTCGGCGGCGCGCCCACCGGCATCCTGGTCACGATGCTCTCCCTGTGGGGGATGACGATCGGCCTGCTGTCCGTCAACACCGTGTGGAAGATCTCGGTGGACGCGGCGGTCGCCTCCGCGGTCGTGGCGCAGCTCGCGGTGGTCCACTCCCCCTGGTGGCTGCTCGCCTACGCGTTGACCGTCGCGGTGTGCTGGTCCCGGGTGGCGCTGCGGTACCACACCACGGGGCAGACGATCGCGGGGGCGGCGCTCGGCGCGGCGACGACGGCGGCGTTCCTGTTCGTCTGACCGGATCACGTCCGGCCGGGCCCCGGCACGTCCGGCCGGACCACCCGTCACGACGGGCCGGGGCCGGGGGCGTCCGGCCCGGTCGGCCCCGACTGCCCCGTCGGCTCCGACTGCCCCGTCGGCTCCGTCGGCTCGGCGGCGTCGGTGACCAGGTCCGCAAAGTCGGGGAACGCCGCGAGCCCGGCGAACGCGACGGGTTCGGCGGACTGCGCCGGTGCCAGCGGCTGCTCGGCCCAGATGGTCTTCCCGCGCGCCGTGTAGCGCGTGCCCCAGCTCTGGGCGAGCTGCGCGACGAGGAAGAGGCCCCGGCCGCCCTCGTCGCTCATGGTGGACCGGCGCAGGTGCGGAGAGGTACTGCTGCCGTCGGAGACCTCGCAGATGAGCACGGAGTCGTTGCGGATCAACCGCAGATGGATAGGGGCGGTCGCATAGCGGATGGCATTGGTGATGAGTTCGCTGGCGATCAGTTCGGTGGTGAACGTGACCGATTCCAGCCCCCATGAGGAGAGCGTCCCGGTCACGTCGGCACGTACGCGCGCGACCGCGACCGGATCGTCCGATACCTCCCGGACCACGACGTGCTCGGCGTCCAGTGCGCGGGTACGCGCGACGAGCAGGGCGACATCGTCCTCCGGCCTGTTCGGGCCGACGGGCAGCAGGGCCTCGAGGACCGCGTCGCAGGTCTCCTCGGGCGAGCGGACCGGGGACCGGGTTGCCGTCTCCGTCGGCTCCGCGGGCCGAGCCGGTACGGCCCCAGGTCCCGTACGTCCCGACGACTCCGTACGATCCGTACGCCCCGCCGGTCCCGTAGAGGCGGCCGGTCCCGTAGAGGCGGCCGGTCCCGAACCCTCCGCCGGTCCCGAGCGCGCGGCCGGCGCCGGCCCGGCGAGCGCCTGCCTCAGTCGCTCCAGGCCGGCGCCGATGTCGTGCTCGGGGTTCCCGAGCAGGCCGTCGGTGAACAGCACGATGTCGCTGTGCTCGGCGAGCCGCATGTCGTACGTCTCGAAGGGGAAGCCGCCCAGCCCGAGCGGCGGACCGCCGGGCACCTCCGGGAAGGCGACGCCGCCGTCGGGCCGGACGACGGCCGGGGCGGGGTGGCCCGCCCGGGCGAGGGCGCAGGAGCGGGACACCGGGTCGTAGATCGCGTACAGGCAGGTGGCTCCCATGAACCCGGTCCCCACGTCGTCGGCGCCGCCCGCCGCTCCGGGCTCCGACTCGCGCCCCCGGCGGCCCTCCTCCTGGTCGAGCCGGATGACGAGTTCGTCGAGGTGGGTGAGGAGTTCGTCGGGCGCCAGGTCGAGCGCGGAGAAGTTGAGGACGGCGGTCCGCAGCCTGCCCATCGTGGCGGCGGCGTGCAGGCCGTGGCCGACGACGTCGCCGACGACGAGGGCCACCCGGGCTCCGGAGAGCGGGATCACGTCGAACCAGTCCCCGCCCACCCCGGACCGGGCCGGCACATACCGGCAGGCGGCCCTGACCGCGTTCTGTTCCGGCAGGTCTCCGGGGAGCAGACTGCGCTGGAGGGACACGGCCGTGGCGTGCTCGCGGGCGTACCGCCGGGCGTTGTCGACGCAGACGGCGGCGCGGCCGACCAACTCCTCGGCGATGGCCAGGTCCTCGGCGTCGTACGAGGCCCGCCCCGTCTGCCGGTAGAAGCTCGTGACGCCGAGGACCGTGCCCCTGGCCCGGAGCGGCACGGTGATCAACGACCGTATTCCCTGGTCGACGACCCACCGGCCGTGCGCGGGCTCGCGGAACCGCCGGCCGGGGTCCACGGACAGGTCGGGTACGAGCGACGACTGCCCGTGGGTGAGGCTCCGGCTCTGCGGCGAGCCGGTGCTGTAGCGGACGAGCCGCCCCTTCTCGTAGAGGGGCCGCTGCCCGTTCGCGGCGGCGGTGGCCATCCGGCGCAGTCCGTCCTTCGTCAGGGGAGGCTCCTCGCCGTGCGCCATCGACTCGAACAGGTCCACGGTGACGAGGTCGGCGAAGCGTGGCAGGGCCGCCTGCGCGAGTTCCTCCGCGGTCCTGGGCAGGTCGAGGGTGGTACCGACGCTCACGCTCGCGTCGTAGAGCAGCTTGAGGCGTTCCCGGGCCTCCGTGGCCGCCCCGGCCAGCGTCCGCAGTTCGGTGGTGTCCCGGAGGGTGACGACCGTGCCCACGGCGCGTCCGCCGACCCGCGTCGGCTGCTGGTTCACGGCCAGGAAGCGGTCCGCGGACCGGTGCACCTCGTCGGTGGCGACGCGGCCCTCCGTCAGGAGCCGGGTGAGGGGCCCGCCGAGGCCGAGTTCGGCGACGGGCCGCCGCTGGGCGTCCGCCGGCAGGTTCAGCAGGCGGCGTGCCTCGTCGTTCGCCAGCAGCAGCCGGCCGTCGCGGGCGACGATGAGGACCCCTTCCCTGACGGCGTGCAGCACGGCGTCGTGATGCTCGTACATCCTGGTGATCTCGGCCGGTCCGAGTCCGTGCGTCTGGCGCCGCAGACGTCTGCTGACGACCGTCACTCCGCCGACGGACGCGGCGAGCGCGCCGGCGCCGCCCCCGAGGATGGGGGGAAGCTGACGGTTGACCGTTGCCGAGGTGTCCGCGACCGTCACTCCGGCGTTGACGACGGCCACCACCCTGCCCCTGGCGTCGAAGACGGGGACCGCCGCGCGGATCGACGGGGACTTCAGCGTGTGGCCCGGGACCACGTCCGTGAAGGGCCGGCCGGCCGTGGCCGGGTACAGGGGTCCGCTGACGCGCTTGCCGATGTAGCCGGGATCGGGATGGGTGTAGCGGATCCCCTTCGTGTTCGTCACGACGATGTAGTCGACGCCGGTGTCACGCTGTGTCTGACGTGTCACCGGTTCCAGCCGGGCGCTCGGGTCGGGCGATCGCAGCGCGGGGAGCAGCCCGGGAGAGCGTGAGAAGGTCTCGGCGACGGACAGCGCGCGGGCACGGGCCACGTCCTGGCCGGTGTGGCGCGCCTGTGCGACGACCGCGGCGACCGCGCCGCCCACCAGCAGCACGACGATCACCACGACGAGGGCGAGCATCTGACCGGCGACCGTACGCGGGCCGAGCCGCCGACGCGGCCGGGGCGCCGGGTGGCGGGGCCGCGACTGGCGGGGCGGCGACTGGCGGGGCGGCCGACGCGAACGGACATCTCGGCACATATTCGCATCCTTCACCGCGCATGTTATGTAAATCACACACATGGATACCTTTACGCATTCATGACGCGCGATCACCGGCCCTTCCGGAAATCCGGGGGCCGGTTGTCAGTGGCGGCTGGCAAGCTTCTCCTCGCGCACCGAGCGTGGTCAATCGATCACGAAAGGTGCCCGCCGGTGCGTTCCATCGGCTCAGCACGTGCATGTTGGTGCGTCCGTACGGGAGGGACGGTTCGATGACAGCACAGCACGGAACGAAGTCCGAGGCCGAGGCCGAGGCCGAGAAGGTGTCCGCGTCCGAACGGCTGCTGTTCGGCGGGCCGTTACGGTACGACATGGGCTGGAGCAAGCACGAGGACGCCGCCCTCCAGCTCAACCTGCGATCCGTGGTCAGGCGGCTGCCCGGGCTGGTCGGGACCACGGTCGGGCTGGCCTGGGAGGCGGACAGGGGCGCGCTGCGGCTGGTGACGCTGGCGGAAGTCGGGCGGGGGATCGGGCAGGCGGTCGGGCTGATCGCCGTCAACCGGGTGCTGGCGCACCTGCTCGGGGACGGCTCGACCACCGACCGCCTCACCGGGGCCGCGCCCGCGCTGGGCGTCGCGGGTGGGGCCGCGCTGCTCGGGGCGGTGCTGCGGGCGCTGTCCACGGCGGGCACGGGGCAGTTGGAGCCGAAGGTCGAGCGGGTCGCCACCGAGCGGTATCTGACGCACACCGCCCGGGTCGAGCTGGAGGCGGTCGAGGACGACGAGTTCCACAAGCTGCTCGACAGCGCGCAGTACGGGGCGAGTTCGGCGCGGCGCATGGTGCAGTACTGCCAGAGCGTGGTGACCGCGCTGATGTCGCTGGTCGCGTCCGCCGGGGTGCTCGCCCTCCTGCACCCGGCGCTGCTGCCGCTGCTGGTCGCGATGACGGTGCCCAGCGCGTGGGCCGCGCTGACGGTGGCCCGCCGCCGGTACGTGTCGTTCCAGGTCTGGGTGCAGCACGCGCGGGCAGGGCGGCTGATCAGCGGTTTGCTGATCTCCACCGACGCGGCGGCGGAGATCCGGGCGCACGACGTGGGGCCGTTCCTGCTGCACCACTTCCGGGCGATGTCGCAGTCGCAGGAGGCCGAGCAGCGCAGGCTCTCCCGGCTCGACGCCCGCACGGGCCTGATCGCGGCCGGCTGGACCGGTCTGGCGACCGTCGCCGCGTACGCCGCGCTGGGCGGGCTGCTGTGGACGGGCGCGATGGCGCTGGCCGTGGGCGGGACCGCCGTCCTGGCCATCCGCACCGGATCGGCCGCCCTGGAGAACCTGATCCTCCAGGTGAACCACCTGAACGAGGAGAGCTTGTTCGTCGGTGATCTGCACCGGCTGTGCGAGGAGGCGGGCCGCCGGGCCATTCCGGTCGGGGGGCGCCCGCTGCCCCCGGCGCCGGCCGCCATCACCTTCGAGGACGTGGTGTTCACGTACCGGGGGAAGGACAACCGGCGCGCGCTCGACGGCGTCTCCCTGACCATCCCGACCGGCAAGATCGTCGCTCTGGTGGGTGAGAACGGCAGCGGCAAGACCACGCTGGTCAAGCTGTTGTGCGGGCTCTACCGCCCCGACTCGGGCCGGATCCTGTGGGACGGACTGGACGCGGCGGAGGCGGACCGTCAGGAGCTGGTCTCCCGGGTCGCCGTGGTGGGGCAGGACTTCTACCGCTGGCCGTTCACGGCGGAGGTGAACATCAGCATCGGCCGCAGCGAGGTGCCGGTGACCGAGGAACGGCTGACGGACGCCGTCCGGTACGCGGGGGCGGAGGAGCTGATCGAGGAGCTGCCCCGCGGCCGGCGCACGCTCCTGGCCCGTGGCTACAAGGGCGGCCACCAGCTCTCCGGCGGGCAGTGGCAGCGCCTCGGCCTCGCCCGCGCCCACTACCGCGCCGGCCGGGTCCTGATCGTCGACGAGCCCACCTCGGCGCTCGACGCCCGAGCGGAACAGCGGCTGTTCGAGCAGATCCGTCGCCTCGCGGACGCCGGCCAGACGGTCATCCTCATCACCCACCGCCTCGGCTCGGTACGGGCCGCGGATCTGATCCACGTCCTCGACCACGGGCGGGTGGTGGAGAGCGGCACGTTCGACGACCTGCTCTCCGACACCACCGACGGACCGAAGGTGTTCCGCGACCTCTACCACCTCCAGGCCGCCCAGTACGCACCGCCGGCACCGCCCGCACCGGCCCCCTCGGAAGCCGTATCCGGAGCGGTGCCCGGGGCAGCGCCCGAGGCGGTGCCCGGCCCCCGGTCGTGAGGGGCGCCGGGCCCCGGGCCGACGTGCTGCCCAGGGCCGTCGGGGCGGATCCTGACGGCCTGTCAGACTCGCGCGGTCCCGGCGGTCCCGGCGGCCCGGACGGTCCCGGCGGCATCGGCGGCATCGGCAGTCCGGGACTCCGTGGTCACCCGGCCGCTCGGGCCGGCGGGGGCGGCCGTGGCGGGCTTGTCCGCCGGACGTGGGTGGCGAGGAGCAGTACGGCGGCGATGGCCTGGACTCCGACGGTCAGGGCCTCCGTGACGGGAGCGTGGACACCGAGCAGGACCATCGTGGCGTTGACGGCGAAGAGCACACCACTGGGGGAGGCCAGGCCGAGTTGGTCCCGGGTGTGAGGGCGGGCTTTGACCTCAAGGCCCGCTCGGGCCGACGACACCGGCGTTTCCCCAGACCATGGGCTACAAAAGGCGGGGTCCACCGATCACGGAGACAGAGGCGGGGGGAGACAGACGTGACAGGGCAGGAAAGCGGGACCGGGGCCGGCAGCGGAAGCGGAATCGGGGGCGAGACCGGGGCCGGGGCCAGTACCGAACCCGGGGCCGGCGTGGAGACCGGAGCCGGGGCGGGCAGCCGGGCCGGGAGCGGGCGCGGGAACGGCGGCACGGGCGGGGACACCGGTGGCGTTCCGGATGCCTATCTGACGGGCTACGCCGACATCCTCGCGGCGGCGGCCGCCACCGGCCGCCGTCTCACCCGCGACGAGCTGCTGGCCCGTCGGCAGCTGGGCGAGCAGGCGGCCGACGCCGGTTACGGACTGCGCGCCCTGGTCGGCGCGCACCTCGCCGCCGCCCGCCTCCACTGGCCCCTCACCCGTGCCACCGACTCGGCCGACAGCGTGCTCGCCGCCCTCGAACAGTCCGTGGACGCCTTCGCCGAGGGTTACGAACGCGCGCAGCGGCTTGCCGTACGGCAGGAGGTCGCCGCGCGCCGGGAGTTCATCGACGACCTGCTGTACGGGCGCGGCGAGCTGGGCCGGCTGGCCGAGCGCGCCGAACGCTTCGGGCTGCGCCTGTCCTACGAGCACGCCGTGGCGGTCGCCGAGGGCCCGGTCCCGTACGACGAGGGCGACGCCGTGCCGCGCTCGGTGGAACAGGCCCTGGTCAGCCGGTTCGGCGACCGCAGCATTCTGCTCACCACCAAGGCCGGCCGGCTGGTGTGCATCGCGGCGGGCGACGAGGCGGACGTGCTCGCCTTCTTCGCTAAGCAGGCGTACGCGGCCACGGACGGCGGCCGGATCGGGATCGGCCGCCCGCAGCCCGGCCTGGGCGGGGTGGTGCGGTCGTACGAGGAGGCCCTGAACGTCCTCGACCTCGCCACGCGCCTCGACCTGGACGGTCCGGTCCTGCGCGCGGCGGACCTGCTCGTCTACCCGGTCCTCACCCGCGACCGGCAGGCGATGACGGAACTCGTCGTGAACACGCTCGGCCCGCTGGAGGCCGCGCGCGGCGGCGCCCAGCCGCTGATCGAGACGCTCACCGTCTACTTCGACGCCGGGTGCGTGGCGGCGGAGGCGGCGCGGCGCCTGTCGCTGAGCGTGCGGGCGCTGACGTACCGGCTGGCGCGGATCCACAAGCTGACCGGGGCGGACCCTGCCGACCCCGTGCACCGGTACACCTTGCAGACGGCGGTGATCGGAGCACGGCTGCTGGGCTGGCCCACACGGGCGTTCTGACGCCCGAGCCGGGCCGGAGCACCGCGAGAACGCCGGCACCGCGAGAACGCCGGCCGTGGAACGCCGGGGAAACGTCGCGGGAAGGACACGGCGAAGGGTCCGCGGAAAAGTCCGGCGGGACCGGCGGAACGGCGGACAGGCATGGGCCCCGTCTGATAGGTGCCTGCGACAACGACCCGGCATTAAGAACGCGTTAAGACTGCCGGGTTCCGGCAATGCGCACATCCGTTCACGCATGGAAACATGACCGGCGAACAAGGAACGGCGCGGAAGCCAAGGCGCGGGGCGAACGCGGAACAACCGCGGAAAGAAGCCCGGAGTGGGCACGGACAGAAGCACGCAAGAGGCACGGGACGCGCCGCGGAACCGGTGGTGTCCCGCGACAACAGGGGGAGGGAACGTCCCATGAGCTTGTTTCTCGGTCTCGGCATCGCGGGGATCGTGCTGCTCATCCTCTCGCTGGTCTTCGACGGGGTGCTCGAAGGGCTCTTCGACGGGGTCGGCGCACTGGACGGCCTCTTCGACGGGCTGCTGTCGCTGCCGGTGATCGCCGGTTTCGTCTCGATGCTCGGCTTCGGCGGCGCCATCGTCCTGGGCACGACGGACCTCGGCACGGGACCGGCCACCGGCACGGGGGTGGTGGCCGGTCTCGGCGCCGGATGGCTGACCTGGCGGCTCAGCCGGGCGCTGATGAACGACCGGACCGCGGTCGCGCCCCGGGGTGAGGACCTCGTGGGCACGACGGGCACGGTGGTCACGGCGATCCCGGCCACGGGCTACGGGGAAGTACTGCTGAGGCTGAGCGGTCAGCCGGTGAAATTCGCCGCGAAATGCGCGCAGCCCGTGGAGTACGGCGCGGAGATCTGGGTGGAGGAGACGCTCTCGGCGAGCGCGGTCTCGGTACGCCCGGTGCGGCGCTGACGGACTGACGGGCTGGGGGGCGGGCCGCGGCGACGCGGGGCGGCCGGCCGGGCGGACGGGGGTCGTCCGGGCGGCCGACCACCAGGGCGCGGGCATGCGCCCCACGCGTACGGCACCCGTACGGCGCCCCCGTACGGCACGCGTACACGCACAACGATCCGGCTGCCGTCGTCCAGGAGACAACGGGAGGCACGGGGAGCCAAAGGAGAGAACCGTATGAGTCCAGTCGTCACAGCCGTGGTGGGGATCGTCGTCCTCGCCGTCCTGCTGGCACTCGTCGTGATCACGCGCTACAAGGTCGCCGGTCCCAGTGAGGCGTTCATCGTCACCGGACGGCGCGGCAAGCGCACGACCGACCCGGACACCGGCCTGGTGTCCACCGACAACAGCGGCCAGAAGGTCGTGGTGGGCGGCGGGGTGTTCGTCATCCCGTTCGTCCAGCAGAAGTTCTCGCTGGACCTGTCCAGCCGCCACATCCCGGTGGCGGTACGGGGCGCGGTCACACTGCGCGGCGTGAAGGCCAACCTCGAAGGCGTCGCCATCGTCAAGGTCGGCGGTACGGAGGACTCCATCAGGGCGGCGGCCCAGCGGTTCCTCCAGCAGCAGGGCGGGATCGTCGGCTTCACGCAGGAAGTCCTGTCGGGCGCGCTGCGCTCGATCGTCGGCCGCATGTCCGTGGAGGACATCATCCGGGACCGCGCGGCCTTCGCCGGCCAGGTCGCGGAGGAGGCCGAGGCCAGCCTGTCCGGGCAGGGGCTGGTGCTGGACGCGTTCCAGATCCAGGACATCACGACGGAGGGTTCGTACCTGGAGGACCTCGGCCGCCCGGAGGCCGCGCGCGCCAAGCAGGAGGCCGACATCGCGGAGGCGGTGGCGCGGCGCGCCGCCGAGCAGGCGCGACTGAAGGCCGAGGAAGAGATCGCGATCGCCCAGCGGACGTTCGCGCTGAAGCAGGCCGAGATCAAGGCCGAGACGGACGAGGCCGCCGCGCGTGCGGCCGCCGCGGGCCCGCTCGCCCAGGCGGCGCGCGACCAGGACGTCCTGAGCGAGCGGGAGAAGGTCGCCGAGCGCCAGGCCGCGCTGACCGACCGCGAGCTGGACACCAAGGTGCGCAAGCCGGCCGACGCCGCCCGCTACCAGGCGGAGCAGGAGGCCGAGGCGCGCCGTATCGCCCAGGTCAAGCAGGCCGAGGCCGACGCGGAGCGGTCCCGGCTCACCGGTGAGGGCGAGAAGGCGCACCGCGCCGCGCTCGCCGACGCGGTACGGATCGAGGGCGAGGCGGAGGCCGACGCGATCGGCGCGAAGGGCGCGGCCGAGGCGGAGGCGATGCGGAAGAAGGCGGACGCGTTCGACCGGTACGGCGACGCGGCGGTCCTCCAGATGCTGGTCGAGGTGTTGCCGTCGGTCGTGGCGAAGGCGTCGGAGCCGCTGAGCGCGGTGGACAAGATGACGGTGATCTCGACGGACGGCGCGGGCAAGCTGGCCCGTACGGTCACGGACAATGTCGCGCAGGGCTTCGAACTCCTGAGCTCGACGACGGGAGTTGACCTGGCCGAGCTGCTGAAGGGCATCGCCGGGGGCAAGATCGCGGAGAAGAGCGCCGGGAAGAACGTGGCGCCGGACACCGAGACGAACGCCGAAACGAACGTGGGCAACAGCGCGCTCGGGAGCCGCGCCGGGGGCGGCGCCGGGAGCAACGGCCGTATCGAGCTCACGGATTAGGAGTCCGTTCAGCCGGCGACGGCGAGCCTTGCCGCACGGTCACCTCGTGCGGCAAGGCTCGCCGTCGCCGTTCCCGTGGTCGTCGGCCGTACCCGTAGCCGGCCGTATCCGTGGTCGCCGACCGCACCCGCAGTCGGCTCCGGTGCCCACCCTGCCCCGGCCCTGCCCCGGCCCCGTTCGCCGTCTCCGGGAATTCACCTGACGGCCCCTTGCGCGGATCCTCTGTTCACCTGCCGGCTGTCGCACCGTTCATCGGGCGCCCCCTAGTGTCGTCCGGCTGGGCGCACGGCCGACAACGCCCGCGGCGCCCGCCCCCAGGACAGGCAGCTCCCGTCCACACCGCCGCAGCAGGAACGAATGGAACGAACCGAATGACTCAAGCGACACTGGCTCGGGTCCCGGATCCGGTACCCGAGCCGGAGATCCGCCCCGTCCCCGCGTCCGCGCGGCCGGACCAGAAGCCCGACCGGATGCGGGCCCTCGACGGGCTCCGCATCCTGGCGGCGCTCATGGTCTGCGTTTTCCACTACGCGGGGAAGGCCCAGACCTCGCACGCCTGGGGCCAGTCGCCGAAGGAGCTGTTCCCCGACCTGTCGCAGGCCGCCACCTACGGCGCCCTGGGTGTCCAGCTCTTCTTCGTCATCAGCGGTTTCGTCATCTGTATGAGCAGTTGGGGCCGGTCGCTCGGGGACTTCTTCCGCTCACGCGTCTCCCGGCTCTACCCCGCGTACTGGGCGGCCATCGTCCTCACCACCGCTGCCTGCGTGGCACTCCCCTCCGTCATCGCACCGCTGCGCCTCGACGAGGTGCTGGTCAACCTGACGATGCTTCAGCAGCCGATGGGCGTGGGCCGGGTCCTCGGCGTGTGCTGGACCCTGTGGGTCGAGGCGCGTTTCTACCTGCTCTTCGCGCTCTTCGTGGTCTGGAAGGGCGTCACCTACCGCCGAGTCGTGATCTTCTGCTGCCTGTGGACGGTGGCGGGGGTGCTGGCCCGGGTCGCCGACCACCCGCTCACGGACGAGATCGTGATGCGGGACCACGCGCCCTTCTTCATCGGCGGGCTCGCGCTCTACCTGATCCACCGCTACGGCAGCGATCTGCTGCTCTGGGGCATCGTCGCCACCAGCTGGCTGCTCGGCCAGCGCTACTCGACGACGGCGCTGTGGGACCCGAACGCGACATCCGCGTTCCAGGAGCGCTCCCCCTACGTGATCCTGCTGGTCGTCACCTTCGCCTTCGCCGCCGTCGCGGCCGTGGCCCTGGGCTGGCTCCGCTGGGCGAACTGGCGCTGGCTCACCTTCGCCGGCGCCCTCACGTACCCCTTCTACCTGGTCCACGAGCACCTCGGCTGGTTCGCGATCAGCATCCTGCACCGCCACTTCGGCGTGGAGCCGCGCGTGACGTTCGTGGCCACGATCCTGCTGATGCTCACGCTCGCGTGGCTGATCCACCGCCTGGTCGAGAAGCCCTTCGGCCCCCGCCTGAAGCGCGCGATGAAGACCCAGGCGGACCGGGTACGGACGCAGATCCGCGCGGCGGCCTGAGCCCGCCCGCCCGCATACCTGTACGTACGTACGACGGTGGCCCGGCGGAGGGGAGATCCCGCTCCGCCGGGCCACCGTGCGACCGCGGTCGCATCCGAACACGGTCACGCTCGAACACGGTCACGCCCGAACGCGGTCGTTACCGTTTGAACGCGTCCCTGGTCTTCGCGCCGGCTTCACGCATGTCGCCCTTGGCGCGCGTGGCCCGGCCCTCCGCCGTCATCCGCTCGTTGCCGACGGCACGTCCGAGGGTTTCCTTGATGGCGCCCTTGACCTGGTCGGTCTTGGCACCCGACTTCCTCATGGCGTGGTCGCCACGGGCCTTCCGGTCGGCTGTCATGGTCGCGCTCCTCACTGTCGAGCCGTTTCCCTGACAAGAATCCGCCTGCCCGACTGTCCCGCACGCAAACAAGCGGGAGCGCGTGGCAAAGGTGAAAGCCTCAGTAGCGGTCGCGGAAGTCGGCGAGGATCTCCTTCGTCCGGCGCACGGACTCCGCGTGCGCGACCATGCGGTCCATGGCCTCCATGTGCCCGACGACCTCGTTGGCGTTGTCGAGGTAGAGCGCACCGGTCAGGTACTCGACGTACGCCATGTCCGGAAGCTCGGGGATCGCGAAGCGGAACAGGACGAACGGGCTGTACGTACCGGGGTGGTGGCCGGCCGCGAACGTGGCGATCTGGAGTGTGACGTTCGGCATCTCGGCCGACTCCAGCAGCCGGTCGAGCTGCGCGCGCATGACGGCGCCCGACTCGACGGGGCGGTGGAAGACGGTCTCGTCCATGACGACCCAGAAGTTCGGGGCGTCGGGCCGGGTGAGCAGGGCCTGACGTTCCATCCGGAGGGCGACGAGGCGTTCGATCCGGTCGGGATCGGTCCGTCCGATGGCCCCGTACGTCAGGACGCCACGCGCGTAGTCCTCCGTCTGCAGCAGCCCCGGCACGAAGTGCGGCTCGTAGGCACGGATGGTGCGGGCGGCCTCCTCCAGGCTGACGTGTCCGCCGAACCAGTCCGGCAGCACATCGTGGAACCGCTGCCACCAGCCCGGTTTGTTGGCCTCGTCGGCCAGCTGGAGGAAGGTGACCACCTCGTCGTCGGGCACGCCGTACGCGGGCAGCAGGATCTGGATGTACGGGACCTTCAGCGCGACCTCGGCCGTCTCCATCCGCCGGATCGTCCCGGCCGCGACCCGGAGCAGCCTGGCCGCCTGGTCGCGGCTGAATCCGGCCCTTTCGCGAAGAGCCTGCAGTTGTCTGCTGAGGACCAGCTGGCCGATCGTCGGAGCGGACCGCGGCTCGCTCACACCCCACCCCCGAGCACGAACATGCGGGCAGTTTGCCACAAGGGCCGGATCATGGACATGGTTCGGCCACCGCCCGGATCACCGCCCGGATCCCCGGCCGGTGAACCGGTGGCGTCGGTGAGGAGATCGGCCGATGGCCGGGAGATGGCGAATGACGGATACCATCGATCCCTGTCGTTGCCGATGACTGCTGGGGTGATCCGTACGTGTCCCGACCGCGTGTAGGTGTGGCCGTGCTGACCATGGGCACCCGGCCCGTCGAGCTGCGGGCGCTGCTCGACTCCGTGGCCAAGCAGCGGGAGGCCGCGAGCAGGATCGTGGTCGTGGGCAACGGCGCGCCCCTGCCCGAGCTGCCCGAGGGCGTCGTCGGCGTGGAGCTGGAGAAGAACCTCGGCGTCTCCGGCGGCCGCAACGTCGCCATGGAGAAGCTCCGCTCCTTCGGTGACGTGGACGTGCTCGTCGACCTGGACGACGACGGACTGCTCATCGAGGCGGACGTCTTCACGCGCATCGCCGACCTGTACGAGGCCGATCCCCGGCTCGGCATCGTCAGCTTCCGCATCGCGGACGAGACCGGTTTCACCCAGCGCCGGCACGTGCCCCGGCTGCGGGTGGACGACCCGATGCGCGGCGGCGAGGTGACCACCTTCCTCGGCGGCGGACACGCGCTCTCGATGCCGATGCTGGACGAGACGGGCGGCTGGCCGGACGAGTTCTTCTTCACACATGAGGAGACCGACCTCGCCTGGCGCGCCCTGGACGCGGGCTGGACGATCCGGTACGAGCCGGAACTGGTGCTCCAGCACCCCCGTACCTCGCCCGCCCGCCATGCCGAGTTCTACCGGATGACCGCCCGCAACCGGGTGTGGCTGGCCCGCCGCCACCTCCCCGCCGTCCTCGTCCCGCTCTACCTCGGCACGTGGATACTGCTCACGGTCGCCCGCACCCGCTCGGCGAGCGGACTGCGCGCGTGGTTCGGCGGCTTCTTCGAGGGCACGCGAACGGCGTGCGGCCCCCGCCGCCCGATCCGCTGGCGGACCGTACGCCGCATGACGGCGCTGGGCCGCCCACCGGTGATCTGAGCCGCCCGCCGCTGATCCGACGGGTGCACGGGAGAAAACGCCTCCGGACCTCCCGTCCGGCCTCATTCCGCCCCGGCGTCCACCTTTTCCGCCGGTGGCACGACGGTGAAGTACTCGCCGCCCGCCGGAACACCGATTCCGCGCCAGCGAAACGGAATTCCCCTCGCCGCATCCGGATCCACGTGGTCCATCAGCTGGAAGTGGACATGCGGCTCGGTCGAATTGCCCGAGTTTCCGCATTGCGCCACCATTTGCCCCGCCTTTACCCGGGTGCCTGTCACCTCGTACCGGCCGCGCCCAGCCATCCGCGCCCGGCCCGGGACGGACTCGCACACGACCGAGCCCCTGCCCGGTCGGCAGTGGCCGCCGGGCAGGGGCTCGGCCCCGAGAGCGGGCTCCGTTACGCCAGCAGCGCCGGGATCGTCCCCTCGTACGCCTCCCGCAGCTCGCTCAGCTCCACGCCGAACTCGCCCTGCACCTCGATCGCCGTGCCGTCCACGACACCGATCCGCGTCACCGGCAGCCCCCGCGCCCCGCACATGTCGGTGAAGCGGAGCTCCTCGCTGCGCGGCACGGCGACGACCGCGCGGCCCGCCGACTCGCTGAACAGGAAGGTGAACGCGTCGAGACCGTCCGGTACGACCAGTCGCGCGCCGTTGCCGCCGCGCAGGCAGGACTCCGTCACGGCCTGGATCAGACCGCCGTCGCTCAGGTCGTGCGCCGCGTCGATCATGCCGTCGCGGGACGCCGAGATCAGGATCTCGCCGAGCAGCTTCTCCCGGTCGAGGTCGACCGCCGGCGGCAGCCCGCCCAGGTGGTCGTGCACGACCTGGGACCAGGCCGAGCCGCCGAACTCCTCGCGGGTGTCCCCCAGCAGGTAGAGCAGCTGGCCCTGCTCCGTGAAGGCGATCGGCGTCCGGCGCGTCACGTCGTCGATCACGCCGAGCACCGCGACCACCGGCGTCGGGTGGATGGCCGTCTCGCCGGTCTGGTTGTAGAGCGAGACGTTGCCGCCGGTCACCGGGGTGCCGAGGGCGAGGCAGCCGTCCGCCAGACCGCGCGTCGCCTCGGCGAACTGCCACATCACTGCCGGGTCCTCGGGCGAGCCGAAGTTCAGGCAGTCCGAGACGGCGAGCGGCTTGGCGCCGGAGGCGGCGACATTGCGGTACGACTCGGCGAGCGCGAGCTGCGCGCCCGCGTACGGGTCGAGCTTCGCGTACCGTCCGTTGCCGTCCGTCGCCATCGCCACGCCCAGGTTCGACTCCTCGTCGATCCGGACCATGCCGGCGTCCTCGGGCTGCGCGAGCACGGTGTTGCCCTGCACGAAACGGTCGTACTGGTCGGTGATCCACGCCTTGGACGCCTGGTTCGGCGACGCGACCAGCTTGAGCACCTGCTCGCGCAGCTCCGCCGAGGTCGCCGGGCGCGGCAGCGCGTTCGCGTCGTCCGCCTGGAGCGCGTCCTGCCACTCGGGGCGCGCGTAGGGGCGCTCGTACACCGGGCCGTCGTGCGCCACGGAGCGCGGCGGCACGTCCACGATCTGCTCGCCGTGCCAGAAGATCTCCAGCCGCTCGCCCTCGGTCACCTCGCCGATGACCGTGGCGATGACGTCCCACTTCTCGCAGATCTCCATGAAGCGGGCGACCTTGTCCGGCTCGACCACGGCGCACATGCGCTCCTGCGACTCGCTCATGAGGATCTCCTCGGGCGAGAGGGTCGCGTCACGCAGCGGTACGGTGTCCAGCTCGACCCGCATGCCGCCGGAGCCGGCGCTCGCCAGTTCGCTCGTCGCGCAGGACAGGCCGGCGCCCCCGAGGTCCTGGATCCCCGCGACGAGCTTCTCGGCGAAGATCTCCAGGGTGCACTCGATCAGCAGCTTCTCCTGGAACGGGTCGCCGACCTGGACGGCGGGCCGCTTCTTCGGCTTGCCCGTGCCGGAGGCACTGTCGGACGCGGCGTCGAAGGTCTCGGACGCCAGGACCGACACGCCTCCGATGCCGTCGCCGCCCGTGCGGGCGCCGTAGAGGATCACCTTGTTGCCGGCGCCGGACGCCTTGGCGAGGTGGATGTCCTCGTGCTTCATGACGCCGATACAGCCGGCGTTCACCAGCGGATTGCCCTGGTAACAGGCGTCGAAGACGACCTCGCCGCCGATGTTCGGCAGGCCCAGGCAGTTGCCGTAGCCGCCGATGCCCGCGACCACGCCGGGCAGCACCCGCCTGGTGTCGGGGTGGTCGGCGGCGCCGAAGCGCAGCGGGTCCACGACGGCGACCGGGCGGGCGCCCATGGCGAGGATGTCGCGGACGATGCCGCCGACGCCGGTGGCCGCGCCCTGGTAGGGCTCGATGTACGAGGGGTGGTTGTGCGACTCGACCTTGAAGGTCACCGCGTACCCCTGGCCGACGTCCACGACGCCCGCGTTCTCACCGATGCCCACGAGCATGGCGTCACTGGCCGGGGCCTTCTCGCCGAACTGCCGGAGGTGGACCTTGGACGACTTGTACGAGCAGTGCTCGGACCACATGACCGAGTACATGGCGAGCTCGGCACCGGTCGGGCGGCGGCCCAGGATCTCGCGGATCCGCGCGTACTCGTCCTCCTTGAGGCCGAGTTCCTTCCAGGGCTGGCCGGTGTCGGGGGTGTCGGTCGCGTGCTTGACGGTGTCGAGGGTCATCAGGCGCTTACCAGCTTCTTCAGGATCGAGGTGAAGAATCCGAGACCGTCGGTACGGCCCGTACCGATCAGCGGTTCCACGGCGTGCTCGGGGTGCGGCATCAGGCCGACGACGTTGCCCGCCGCGTTGGTGATGCCGGCGATGTCGCGCAGCGAGCCGTTCGGGTTGCCGTCCAGGTAGCGGAAGGCGACGCGGCCCTCGGCCTCCAGCTCGTCCAGCGTGCGCTCGTCGGCGGTGTACCGGCCGTCGATGTTCTTGAGGGGTACGGAGATCTCCTGGCCCGCCGAGTAGTCGCCGGTCCAGGCGGTGTCCGCGTTCTCCACCCGGAGCTTCTGGTCGCGGCAGACGAAGTGGAGGTCGTTGTTGCGCAGCATCGCGCCCGGCAGCAGGTGGGTCTCGGTGAGGATCTGGAAGCCGTTGCAGATGCCGAGGACCGGCAGGCCGGCCTTCGCCTGCTCGATGACCGTCTCCATCACCGGGGAGAACCGGGAGATGGCACCGGCCCGCAGGTAGTCGCCGTAGCTGAAACCGCCCGCGAGGACGACCGCGTCGACCTGCTTGAGGTCCTTGTCGCGGTGCCACAGGGAGACGGGCTCGGCACCGGCGATCCGGGCGGCGCGCAGGCTGTCGCGGTCGTCGAGGGTGCCGGGGAAGGTGATGACTCCGATACGAGCGGTCACCGGGACACCTTCTCGGCAGCGTTTCCGTTATCCGCGCCGGCCGCCGCGTCCGCGTTTTCGATCTTCACGGTGAAGTCTTCGATGACGGTATTGGCGAGGAACGTCTCCGCCATCTCATGGATACGGGCAAGGGCGGCGTCGTCGACCGGCCCCGCCACTTCGAGCTCGAAACGCTTTCCCTGGCGGACGTCGGCGATGCCCTCGAAACCCAGACGGGGCAGTGCGCGCTGCACCGCCTGTCCCTGCGGGTCGAGGATCTCCGGCTTGAGCATGACGTCGACTACGACGCGTGCCACTGGCACTCCCGGTGGTGTGGTGCGGCTGGTTCTGCTGCTGTTGTTCTCCGGGGAATCCCCCAGACCCGGGGAAATCTCCCGGACCCCCCGAGCTTCCCTCAGCCTACCTGGCCGGAAAATCTACACGGGTAGACGCGCACCTCGGGGCGGGAGGTGCGCAGAGCGGCCCATGGGGCGGACGAGGCGGGCGACCCGGCCGGCCGCCGGATCCGCCGGCCACCCGGATACGACCGGAACGCGCGGCCGTCACACGCGGAGATCGCGTGGCGATTCCGGCCACGCACAACACGCCGGGAAAAAATCAGGAAAAGAATCACGCCCTGGCATTGCCCGGGACACGCTGATGTAATTGGCTGAGCTTCACATTGCGGCAGTGACCGCTGTACAAAGGAATGCAGCGGGAAAGCTGGATTGCCGCACCTTCTCAAAACATCCGTAAGGACGGTATCACCGCA
This sequence comes from Streptomyces sp. NRRL F-5135, assembly GCF_000719775.1. GTDB lineage: Bacteria > Actinomycetota > Actinomycetes > Streptomycetales > Streptomycetaceae > Streptomyces > Streptomyces hebeiensis. The sequence continues at coordinate 270,276 of NZ_JOHR01000013.1, forward strand.
CGTCGACCGTGTTTCCCACACGAGTCGGACACGGGCGGGGGCAGGTACCGAAGGAAAGGACCGATATCCGTGGCGCAGCGCGTAGTGGTTACGCTCTCCGACGACATCGACGGCGGCGAGGCGGCGGAGACGGTCATGTTCGGCCTGGACGGGAAGACGTACGAGATCGACCTCAACCCCGCCAACGCCAAGAAACTCCGCAAGGCCCTGGCCCCCTTCGTGGCGGCGGGCCGGAAGCAGACGCACGCCGGCAGGCGCGGCAAGTCCCGTACGAGCTACCGGCACACGTCCCTGGCCCCCGATCCCGCCGCCGTCCGGGCCTGGGCGCAGTCGCACAAGATGGACGTGCCGGCCCGCGGCCGGATCCCGAAGAAGGTCTACGAGGCGTTCCGCGAAGCGCGTTGAGGCGTGCGGGGTCCGCTCGCCCCATCGCGGCCCGCCCATCGCAGTCCGCCCATCGCAGTCCGCCCATCGCAGTCCGTCCACCGCAGGCTGTCCTGCGGGCGCTCCCGTCCCGACGCGTGGAGATCCCGACGCGTGGACCCCGACGGGCCGTGCCACCGGGACGGGAGCGCGGACGCGCGCCGAGGGGCCTCGAGGGGGACCGAAGGGGGCCTCTGCGCACGGAGTTGCGAAGCACCCCCATTGATCGGCTAGAGTTTGGAGCACGCCGAGGGGCAAGGTCGAAAGGCCGGAAAACCTCACGGAGCGTGCGGGTGTAGTTCAGTAGTAGAACGCCCCCTTTCCAAGGGGGAGGCGCAGTGTGCGATTCCTGTCACCCGCTCCACATCGCTCTCTCCGGTCCACTCCTGTGGATCAGGTAGAGTGATGACGCACCGGTCAGCGACTGTCTGTCTCGTCAGTCGCCCATCCGATGCGATGCGGACGTAGCTCAGTTGGTAGAGCGCAACCTTGCCAAGGTTGAGGTCGCCAGTTCGAACCTGGTCGTCCGCTCGGACAGAAGGCCCTGATCAATTCGATCGGGGCCTTCTTCGTGTGCGCGCTCGGCTCCGCCGTCTCCTTCGTCGCCTTCGTCGCCTTCCCCCGTCCATGACATTTGTCATGAACGCCGATGACAGCGCGCACTGCCCGCCGCCCCGGACCGGCGGAAATCTTGAAGACATGACTGAGCCTTCTCGAACGCTGACCCGGACGCCTTCCTGGAACGACGACAGTGACCCGGTGATCGAGGTGGACGAGCTGCGGCGGGCGTACTCCGGTGGTTTCACCGCGGTCGACGGCGTCTCGTTCTCCGTGGGGCGCGGCGAACTGTTCGCGCTGCTCGGTACGAACGGCGCCGGAAAGACCTCCACCGTCGAACTGCTGGAAGGTCTCGCCCGGCCCGACTCGGGCGAGGTGCGCGTGCTCGGCCACGATCCGTACCGCGAACGCGCCGCCGTCCGCCCCAGGACCGGAGTGATGCTCCAAGAGGGCGGCTTTCCGTCCGATCTGACGGTCGCCGAGACCGTGCGGATGTGCGCGGGCTGCACCAGCGGCGCCCGGCCGGCCGGCGAGGCGCTGGAGATGGTGGGACTCGGCAGGCGGACCAAGGTACGGGTCAAGCAGCTCTCGGGCGGCGAGCGGCGGCGGCTGGACCTGGCACTGGCGCTGCTCGGCCGGCCCGAGGTGCTCTTCCTGGACGAACCGACCACGGGCCTGGACGCCGAAGGGCGGCGGGACACCTGGGACTTGGTGCGACGGCTGCGCGACGGCGGCACCACGGTCCTGCTGACCACGCACTACCTGGAGGAGGCCGAGTCCCTCGCCGACCGGCTCGCGATCATGCACCGGGGAAAGATCGTGGTCTCCGGTACCCCGGCCGAGGTGACCACCGCGCGCCCGTCCCATATCCGCTTCACGCTGCCGCCGCACGTCCCCGCCGGCCGGCTGCCACTGTCACTGCGCGCGGCGGCGGACGGGCAGCGGGTGGAGATCAGGACCCGGGAACTCCAGCGGGATCTGGGCGAACTGCTGCGGTGGGCCGAGGAGTCGGACGTGAACCTGGGGGCGCTGGACGCACGGTCGGCCTCGCTCGAAGAGGCGTTCCTCGACATCGCGACGGAACACGCGGAAGCGGCGGAAGCGGCGTGAGGAGAACACCGACGGAGACGGGCACGGGCACGGGCACAGGCACGGGCACAGAGATGGCGACGGGGATGGGAATGGCGAAAGAGACGGGGACACGGATGAGCACGGGGGCTGTTGTGACCGGCGACACGGAAAGGCGGGCCGGCGACGGACCCGGTGGCAGGCCCAGCAGGCCGGACAGGCCCGGCCGGGAAGCGGACACGGACGCGGCAACGCCCCGTACGAGCACGCCGTCAGGACGTCTCGCGGCGCTCGGCCGCGCCGAGTTCACGCTGCTCCTGCGGAACAAGACGGCGCTGTTCTCCGCTCTGTTCGTACCGGTGGCCACGATCGCGGGCAGCAAGGTGTCGCTCGACCGGATCGACCTCGGCAAGAGCGGACTGAGCATGGTCGAGGCTGCGCTGATCGGCGGCCTCGGGACGGTACTGATCATGGCGGTCTACTCGAACCTCGCCGCCGCGTACACCGCCCGCCGCGAGGACCTCGTCCTCAAACGGCTGCGCACGGGCGAGGCCTCCGACGCGGAAATCCTCACCGGTACCGCCCTGCCGGCGGCCACGGTCACCCTCGTCCAGTGCGGGCTGCTGGTGGCGGCGGGCAGCCTGTTCCTCGACGTGAGCGCCCCGCGCCGGCCCGAACTGCTGATCGCCGGCCTGCTGATCGGTACGGTCCTGCTCGCGGCGCTGGCCGCGGCGACCTCCGCCGTCACGCGCACGGTGGAGAGCGCGCAGATCACCATCATGCCGTTGTTCCTGATCTCGGTGCTCGGCTCGGGGCTGTTCGTCCCCCTGGACGTGCTGCCGGAGAAGGTCGCCTCGGTGTTCGAACTGCTTCCGCTTTCCGGCGTCATGACGCTGATCCGCGCGGGCTGGGTCGGCGGGATCGAGGCGTACGACGTGCTGGGAGCGGCCCTGACCGCGCTGGCCTGGACGGTGCTCGGCGTGTTTGCTGTACGTCGGTGGTTCCGCTGGGAGCCACGCCGCTGAGCCACGTGGCGCCAGGCGCGGGGTCCCGGGGGCCCGGAGATCCAGGGATCAGGGATCCGGGGATCAGGGATCAGGGGATCAGAGATCCGGGAATTCGGGATTCGGGGATTCGGGGATTCGGGTCCGGCTGACGCCTGGGTGACGCGGGCCACGCCGGCCGTGCGAGCACGACCGGCCCACGACGAGAAGAACGGGAGAGCACGATGACCGGGCGGACCGGGCCGGTGGAAGGTTGGCGGCGGACCTGCCGACGGGCCGCCGAAGCCGGCCACCGGGCCAGGAGCGAACACGGGAGCGGGAACAAGAGCAAACCGGCCCGGGTGGAGCAGTACACCCGCGCGACGTTCACGGCCTTCGCGGGCGTCGAGACCGGAGCGGTCACCACCTCCCTGCTCTTCGAGTCCGCGAGTCCGGCCGAACGCTGGCTGTTCCTGCTGGTCCTCGCCCATTCCGTGCTGGGGGGCCTGCTCGCGAACCGGGCACTGGACTGGCGGCTGGGCCGCCGTGAGCGGCCCGTCCGGCTGACCGTGGGGATGGCCGTGCTGTCCGCCGCGGGCGTCGTCGCCCTGCTGGTGCTGCGCATCGCGGACCAGGTGGCCACATCGGAATTCGGCGTGCTTCTGATGTTCCTCATCGGATTCGGGCTGGCGGGGATCTCGCTGACACTGCGTACGACCGTCCACCGGACGTACGCGGTGCTCGGCGCGGCGGCCGGACTGGCGGTCGTGACCCTGCTGCTCGGGGCGGGCTGGGGACAGGCCGGCCTGAACGCCGTCGGCGTCCTCGCCATGGGTTCGGCGCTCGTCGTGAGCTATGTCTTCTCGGCCTGGCTCGTGGACGTCGTCTGGGAGCTGGACCGGGCGCGCGAGCTGCACACGCGGCTGGCCGTCGCGGAGGAACGGCTGCGCTTCGGGCGGGACATGCACGACGTGATGGGCCGCAATCTCGCGGTGATCGCGCTCAAGAGCGAACTGGCGGTCCAGCTCGCCGAGCGGGGCAGGCCGGAGGCAGTGGCGCAGATGAGCGACGTGCAGCGGATCGCGCGTGAGTCGCAGCGGGAGGTGCGGGAGGTCGTACGGGGCTACCGCGACGCGAACCTGCACACGGAACTGGAAGGAGCACGTGGGGTGTTGGCGGCGGCGGGCATCGACTGCCGGGTCGAGGGCGATGACGGTACGGGCCTCGCGGCCGAGGTGCAGTCGGCCCTGGGATGGGTCGTGCGGGAGGCGACGACGAACGTCCTGCGGCACGGGGACGCGCGGCGGTGCACCGTACGGCTCGCCGTGCCGGGACCGGGGGAACGCGGCGACGGGGAGGCGGTCCTGGTGGTCGAGAACGACGGCGTACCGGCGGCGGACGAGAGGGACGCGGGGGATGCGAGGGACGAGGGGGGCGGCAAGGGGAAAGCAGCCGTGCCGACGGCCGGGTCCTCGGACGGGTCCGGACCCGCGGCCACGCCGCGGAAGGGCTCCGGCCTGACCGGCCTGCGGGAACGCCTGGCGGCCCTCGACGGCACGCTGGAGGCCGGCCGCGCGACCGGTGACCGCTTCCGCCTGACGGCCCGGATCCCGCTGGCCGTGGCCGGGACGGGTGGTGCGGGGCCGGGCGCGAGTGCCGGTGGCGTCGGTGCCGATGCGGGCATGTCCGGCACGGAAGCGAACCGTACGGCCCCGATGGCCGCGGCCCGCGGGGACTCGGCCCGGCCGGGCCGTACCGGAACGGCGTCCCGGACCTGGAGCGGCGGTGACGGCGACGGCGGGGGTGCCGCCGTACCCTCCGTGGCCCCCGGCGCCGGTGAGGAGGTCGCCACCGCATGACATCGGCACCCGTACCCGAGCCCGCGTCCGTGTCGGCGTCCGATTCCGGACCGGCAGCCGTGCCCGTCTCCGTACCCGGCCCCGGGTCGGCACCCACGCCCGGGCCCGCGTCCGCGTCGGCGCCGGGAACCACCCCGCCCGTGCGCGTCCTGCTCGCGGACGACGAGCATCTGATCCGGGGCGCCCTCGCCGCCCTCCTCGCCCTGGAGGACGATCTGGTCGTCGTCGCCGAGGCGGGCTCCGGCCCCGAGGCACTGGCCGTGGCGCGCGCCCACCGGCCCGACGTCGCCGTGCTCGATCTCCAGATGCCCGGCGCGGACGGTGTGAAGGTCGCCACATCCCTCCGCACCGAACTGCCCGGCTGCCGGACGATGATCGTGACCAGCCACGGCCGTCCCGGCCATCTCAAACGGGCGCTGGCGGCGGGCGTGCGCGGATTCGTGCCCAAGACCGTCAGCGCCCGGCAGCTCGCCGAAATCATCCGTACCGTCCACGCGGGCAACCGCTATGTCGACCCGGAGTTGGCCGCCGACGCGATCTCCGCCGGGGACTCGCCCCTGACCGCGCGCGAGGCCGAGGTGCTGGAGCTGGCGGCGGACGGCGCTCCGATCGCGGAGATCGCGGAGCGGGCCTCGCTCTCGCCGGGGACCGTACGCAACTACCTGTCGTCGGCCGCGACGAAACTGGGTGCCGAGAACCGGCATACGGCAGTGCGTCTCGCCCGGCGCCGCGGTTGGGTATAGTTGGTCCCACGCCACGGCGCAAGCGGACGTAGCTCAGTTGGTAGAGCGCAACCTTGCCAAGGTTGAGGTCGCCAGTTCGAACCTGGTCGTCCGCTCAAGTGAGGTAACAGCAGCACCCAGCAGTACGAGGAAGGGCCCCGGTCGGAGCGACCGGGGCCCTTTCTCGTACCCGCCGGGTGTGCCCGCCGTGCCCGCCGGGCGTACTCGCCGGAAACCACGTACCCGCCGGAATCCGCGGATGCCCCCGTGACGGCCCGCTCACTCCCAGGCGATGCCGGTCAGGTGCTCATACGCCTCCAGGTACCGCGTCCGGGTCGCGTCGACGATCTCCTGCGGCAGCGGCGGGGGCGGCTGCTCGCTCGCCCGGTCCCAGCCGGACGCGGGCGAGGTCAGCCAGTCGCGTACGTACTGCTTGTCGTACGAAGGCTGCGCACGGCCCGGCTCCCAGCTGTCGGCCGGCCAGAACCGGGAGGAGTCGGGCGTGAGCACCTCGTCCGCGATCACCAACCGCTCGTCGGCGTCGAACCCGAATTCGAACTTGGTGTCGGCGAGGACGATGCCGCGGTCCCGGGCGACGTCCCGGGCCCGCGCGTACACGTCGAGCGTCGTACGCCGCAGCCGGGCCGCGGTCTCCGCGCCGACCTGACGGGCGACCTCCTCGTACGACACGTTCTCGTCGTGGTCGCCGACGGCGGCCTTGGTGGCGGGCGTGAAGATCGGGGCGGGAAGCTCGGAGCCGTCGACGAGCCCCTCGGGCAGCGCCAGCCCGCAGACGGTACGGGTCTGCTCGTACTCCGCGAGACCGGAGCCGGCCAGGTAGCCGCGCGCGACGCACTCCACGGGGACCATGCGCAGCGGCCGGCAGACGAGCGTACGGCCGGCCCAGTCGGCGGGAGCGCCGGCGGGCAGGTCGGTGGAGATCACGTGGTGGGGCACCAGGTCCTCCAGCCGCTCGAACCACCAGAGCGAGAGCTGGGTGAGGACCCGGCCCTTGTCCGGGATCTCGGTCGGCAGGACCCAGTCGAACGCGGACATGCGGTCGCTGGCGACCATGACCAGGTCGCCGGCCTCGTCGCGGTAGAGGTCGCGCACCTTGCCGGTGTGGAGGTGCACCAGACCCGGCACCTGAAGGGGTTCGGGCTTATCTACGAATCCGGACACGGTTCCTCCCGGTGGCTCTGTCCGATCTGAGAGATCGCGTCGATTCTCCCGTATGCCGGAAGGGGCGGCTCCGAGGGGTGGGAGCGGGGCGCCCGCTCCTTGCCGCGGAGGCGCCCCGCTGCCCCGCTGCCCCGCTGCTCCACTGCCCCACTCGCTGTCGCGAGTTGTGATGTCTCGTGTCGTCAGTCCTCAGTCCTCAGTCTTCTCCCTGCCCTGTTGTCCTCTGTCCTCAGTCCCGTTTGCAGATACGGTCCAGGAGGTTGGCCGTCGCGCGTTGGACACGGGCGTCGACATGGCCCGGCCGGTCGAGCGCCGGGGACCAGGCGAAGGTCCCGGAGGCGAAGACGAGCGCTCCGGAGGGGGCGCGGTAGAGCGAGGTCTCCTGGTGACAGCGGGCGTTCTCGCTGTCGCGGTACGGGGAGTGGGCGAGCAGGATCCGGTCCTGGTGCTCGGGCAGGGCGGTGCGCGGGAAGTAGCGGTCGGCCTCACCGGCGACGAGCCCGTCGAGCGCGTCGCCCTCGCCCGCGCCGGTCGCCTCCCAGAGCCAGTGGGCGGCGTTCCGCACGACCAGGGGGTGCGGCTCGGGGACCCGGCCCGCGTACTGGATGCCGAGCACCTCCTGCTCCGGCCGGTCCCGCTCGCGCCAGAGGGCGGAGCGGCCGGGGCCGCGCCTCTTGCGGCAGGTGAGGAGGCGGTCGGGCACGCCGGAGGCCGACGGGGACAGCTCCACCTGCCAGTACATGGTGTTCGCGGACAGGAAGACCAGTGACGTGCCGTTGTCACGCGCCCGCTCGACGGTGCGGCGCATGGGGACGGACCAGTACTCGTCGTGGCCGGGGAAGATCAGGCCCCGGTAGCGGGTGGGGTCGATACGGCCGGCGTGCAGGTCGCGGGCGTCGGCGTAGGCGAGGTCGTAGCCGTACCGCTCGGCCCAGCGGATGAAGTCGTAGGCGTGCCCGACGTGCAGCGGCAGGCCGGCGCCCGCGTAGGGGCGGTCGAAGGAGACCGTGGTCGCCGCGTCCTGTTCGCCGAGGAGACGGCCCTCCGCGTCCCAGGCGTGGTAGAGGCTGGCGCCGGTGCGGCCGTCCTCGGGATAGAGGTTGTACGCCTGCCAGGTGATGTCGGGGAGCAGGAGGAGCAGGTCGGCGGCGCGGTCGTCGCGCACGGTGAAGGGGACGTGGGAACGGTGGCCGTCGGCGGTGGTCAGAACGGCCACGTAGGCGCCGAGCGTCCAGTACGACGGAACCTGGAGCCGCCAGGACAGCCACCAGTGGTGGCAGGAGACGGTGCGGTCGGCCGCGAGCGGCGGGGGCTGGACGATGCCGGGGAGTCGGGGGCTGGTGGTTATCTTGAACGCGCCGTCGCCGCCGTAGTGCCCGATCCGGTAGATGTCCACGGAGTACTGCTGGGGCGGGTCGACGGTGATGTGGAAGTCGATCGCCTCGCCGGGCGCGACGGCGCCGGCGGACGCGAAGCCCTTGATCTGGCAATGGACGTCGTCGGCCGTGCGGGCGCCACCGCTGCTGCCGTCGGCCCGGACATGCCCCGGACCACCGACGCCGCCCACGCTGCCCGAGCCGCCCGTGCGGCCCGGTACGCCGGGGCCGCAGCCGGTGCCGCTGCCCGCGCCCTCGTTCTCGTCGGCCGGATCACTCGTGTCGCTCGCGGCCCTCGCGCCGTTCGCACTGTTCGCGCCGTTCGCGCCGTTGCCGTGGCCCGGCCCCCGGGCACCGGCGCCGCCGCCGAACCCGCCGCCGACGCCGCTGAAAGCGCTGCCCATGTGGGGCTCGGCGTACCAGGGAACCACCTGACCGGTGTCGTCGAAGTAGGTCTCGCTGCCCCGCAGCCAGGGCAGTGGTCCCTGCCCGAAGGGGTCGGTGACCGCGTGGGCGAGTGCGCCCGATTCCCATCGCCGGATATGGTCCGCCCCCATCGTGCGCCCCTCCTCCGAGCTCCCGCGCCTGTTGGTGGCACGGTCGTTGACGTGTGCTTCGTGACGAGCGCCGACGCGCCGGTGACACGACCGGATACGACGGGATACGTCCGGGAGAGGACCACGGCGTGGCCAGGGCCCAGCCGCTCGTCCGGCCGGAGCGCGCTCCGGAGGCATTCCCTCTTCCGTGCCCGACGGCTCGGGCCGCCCCGACGCCACCCCGATGTCACCCCGAAGGCCGGCGTTCACCTCCAGCACATCACATAACGCTTGCACGCCGTCACCGTTCGTCGCGAATTGACGTTAGTGGAACGGCCTACTCCGGATGTGCGACGCGGTACGGGGCAATGTGGCGTGGCGGGTAGCGCGGGGTGTACGGAGGGGCGCAGCGGCGTCCGCGGGGGGAGCGCGGGCGTCAGGTGCGGAGCGCGGCCGAGTCCGTCGGCGGTCGACGGGGAACCGGAGCGGGCCCATGAGGGGACGCCGCATGGGGCGGTTGACGTAGGCGTTGACGTACACCGGCAGGGGCGGGGGCTGGACATGGGAGTGGGCTGTCCGGTTGCGGTACGCCATGCGCCCGAGCAGGGAGTGTGCGGTGATGGGAGCGCACTCGCCACTTGACCGCGCTGCCGGACACAGGACTCCTGGCCCCCGCGTGCGAGCCGGGTCCGCACGGACGCGGCACGGCTTACGGCCCCGAGGCCGTACGCACCCGGCCACGGCTCAGCCGCTCAAGCACTCGGGCACTCGGGCACTCCACCCGCTCGGACGCCCAGCCGCCCAGGCGCTCAGGCGCTCAGGCGCTCAGGCGCTCAGGCGCTCAGGCGCTCAGGCGCTCAGGCGCTCAGGCGCTCAGACCAGCCGTACCGGCTTCTCCGCCCGTACCCCCAGCGCCGTCAGCCAGGCACGGAGCGGCTCCGCGTCGCCGCCTTCAACCAGGCTGAGGACCCGGGCGCCCAGGTCCGCCCGGCGCTCGCCGTCGACCAGCAGGGTCGGGCCGTCGAGCCAGTCCAGGCCCGGGGCCGCGCCCGCCGTGTCCACGGCGGAGCAGCAGACCATGGCCGTCACATGGTCGGCCAGCAGCTCACGGCCCGTACGGGGCGGCTGGAGCGGGAACAGCGGCAGCGGGTCCGCGCCCCAGTGGACCAGCGCCCCGCCCGCCGCCTCGGCCGGGATACGCGGCGCCGCGGCCTCCTCCCGGGCCAGCTCGGCACTGATCCCGGCGGCCAGGGCGTCACCGGCCTCGACCGCCGGGCCGTCCTGGCCCGAGAGATGGTCCATGACCCGGGCCAGGGTGGGCCCGGGGGCCGGCGTGGGCCCGGCTCCCGGAGCGAATCCCGGCCTCGGCCGGGGGCCGTCCCCCGGCGCGGCACCGGAGGGGACGGAGGAGCCGGGGAAACCGGAGGAGCCGACCGAGCGGGAGGGCACGGAGGAAGCGGATGGGACGACGGAACCGGAAGAGTCGACGGAGCCGGAGGAGCCGGAGGAGCCGACGGAGCCGGGTGCGGGCCGTACCGCCATGCCGTCCAGGACCCGGTGCAATCTCGCCGCTTCCGTACGCCATTTACGGTCGACGACCTCTTCCGGATACTGCTGCCAGTCCACCGGCGACCAGTCCGGACCGGTGTCCGCCGGCCCGCCGTGGAACAGCCGTGCGGCCAGCAGCGAGGCCGCCTCGTCCACCACACCGGGCTCCTCGAGCAGATCGCAGGCGGGCCGCTCGCCGAGCCGGGAGGCGAACCCCTCGGCCAGCCGGTCGCGCCGGGAGAGCTCCGTGAGGGCGGAGACCACTCCGGCGTCCAGGCGCGACGGCCAGCGGCCCATGCGCCAGGCGGGCAGGGCCACGCGGGTCAGCAGCCGGTCCCAGCCCGCGTAGGCCAGCCCCACCTGCTCCTGCGCGAGGATCCGCAGGCCGTAGTCCACCGCCAGGGCACGCTCGGAGGCGGCCGCCGCGACGCCTCGTTCCATCAGCGAGGCATGCTCGCCGCAGCCGCGCAGCAACACCCGTGCGACACGGCCGACGAAGCCGAGCGCCAGTCTCCGTACCGGACCGTTGCCGGGGCGGGCCGCGGCTGCGACCGCCGCGTCCAGACCGCGGACGAAGCGGCGGGCGGCGGCTATGTCGGGGTGCGCCGAAGGGCCCGTGCCGGCGACGACCGGGGCGAGCACGGCTCGCAGCTCGGCGACGCGCATCCACCACAGGAAGGGTGAACCGATCACGAGGACGGGCGCGGCGGGCGCCGGCCGCTCTTCCTCACGACCACGAAGCCCACGACCGAGCCGGAAACCGCCGCCGGCGCCACGCGCCCGCTGCCCCCGGCTCTCCCCGTCCACGCCCGTGCCCGTACCCGTATCCGGCCCTCGGTCGCGCTCGGGCCCGTACGCCGGGTGGGTACGGTCCTCCAGCCAGCTGTCGCAGTCCGGTGTGAGGGCTATGGCGGAGGGGGCGGGTACGTCGAGCCGCTCGGCGAGGTCATGGACCAGCCGGTACAGATCGGGGGCCGCCTGTTCCGTGACTCCGACCGTGGGGCTCAGGGCCGGTCTGGCGCGGGCGATCACGGCGGCGACGGCCCCGGCGACGAACAGCACGAGCACCGCGAACCCGGTCACGGCCCAGCGGGCGGTGCCCCAGCCCGCGCCGCTCAGCCTGCCCGTGGCCCCACCGACCAGCAGGACGACCGCGACGGCCGCGGGCAGGAGAGCGACGGCCAGCGCCCTGCTGCGCACGCGCAGCACGGCGAGCGCCCGGACACGGGCGCCCCGCGCGCCCAGCTCGTCCCCGATAGCGGAAGCGGACATGGTCGGACCCTCACCCCCTCTGCCCTGTGGCCCGTGCGGCTGCGTTGCTCACTCCCCCAGAGTGGCACCCGCCACTGACATCGCAATGTCGGTGAGCCAAGTGCCGGAACGCATGCGCCGACCCTAGTTCGGGCCCTGAAGCACGTCATCCAGATGGCCTGTTCGTCACTCGATGGAATGGCTCTGGGCAAAGCTGCTGACGTACGCCCACTGGACTGCCGCCCCCTGACCGAGCGGGCGGCACAGAACTGGGCGGCGGACCGAATGGACCGGCAGACAGGCCGGAACGGCAGAAACGACAGAAACGACAGAGAACAGGCTAAACCGGTAGAAGCGCGGGGAAGCGGGGAGGGGGCTCCAAGGCGTGGCCGGACCCCCGCCCGGATTCAGACAGACGTACCCGCCCGGGCACCGTCCCGCTCGTACCGCCCCGCTCAGCCTTCCGCCGCCGCGCGGGCGATGTCCGTACGGTGCTGGGAGTCCGCCAGGCGGACGCGCCCGAGCGCGGTGTACGCGCGCTCTCGCGCCTGCTTCAGGTCCTGGCCCGTCGCCGTGACCGAGAGCACCCTGCCGCCGGAACTCACGACCCTGCCGCTGTCCAGCCGGGTCCCGGCGTGCAGGACGTACGCCTCCGGGGCGTCCTGTGCGGCGATCTCGTCCAGTCCCTCGACGGGGTCGCCCGTGCGCGGGGTGCCCGGATAGTTGTGCGAGGCGACGACCACCGTGACGGCGGCGTCGTCACGCCACGCCAGCGGCGGCAGATCGGCCAGCGTGCCGTTGGCCGCGCCCAGCAGGACGGCGGCGAGCGGGGTCTTGAGCCGGGCCAGGACCACCTGGGTCTCCGGGTCGCCGAAGCGGGCGTTGAACTCGATGACCCGTACCCCCCGGCCGGTGATCGCGAGACCTGCGTACAGGAGCCCGGCGAAGGGAGTGCCACGGCGGCGCAGTTCGTCGACGGTGGGCTGGAGGACCGTGTCCAGGACCTCCGCCACCAGCTTGGGATCCGCCCAGGGCAGCGGGGAGTACGCGCCCATACCGCCGGTATTGGGCCCCTCGTCGTTGTCGAGCGCGCGCTTGAAGTCCTGCGCGGGCTGGAGCGGCAGGACCGTCTCGCCGTCGGTGATGGCGAAGAGCGAGACCTCGGGGCCGTCCAGGAACTCCTCGACGACCACCCGGCCGCAGGCGAGCGCGTGCTCACGGGCGGCGGCACGGTCCTCGGTGACGACCACGCCCTTGCCTGCCGCGAGCCCGTCGTCCTTGACGACGTACGGCGGGCCGAAGGCGTCCAGCGCGTCATCGATCTGCTGGGGGGTGGTGCAGACGTAGCTACGCGCCGTCGGCACGTTCGCCGCCGCCATCACGTCCTTGGCGAACGCCTTGGAACCCTCCAGCTCGGCGGCCTCGCGCGACGGGCCGAAGCACGGGACGCCCGCGTCGCGTACGGCATCGGCCACCCCGGCCACCAGCGGCGCCTCGGGGCCGACCACGACCAGCTCGGCCGCCAGCTCGGTGGCGAGCCGGGCCACGGCCGTACCGTCCAGCGCGTCCACCGGATGCAGCTCCGCCACCTCGGCGATCCCGGCGTTGCCGGGCGCGCAGTGCAGAGCGGTGACGTCGGGGTCGAGGGAGAGAGAGCGGCACAGGGCGTGTTCGCGGGCGCCGCCGCCGATGACAAGGACCTTCACGGGAGGCAGCCTAGCCCGGAAGGCGCGCCCGGTAGCGTGCGGGCCCGTGCGGATCTTGGACGGGACCACAGGTGAGGCGCCGTCATTCGTTCGTATATTCCTCCACCACCGTGGCGCCGAGCTCGCGGACGATGAGGTCGTGGCCGGAGAGGGCGGAGTCGACCAGATCCGGATCGTCCTCCTCCGGAATGTCGTCCTCCAGCGACACCGAGGGCCGCGGCGGAGGCGAGGCGGGTCTGTCCCCCTGGGCCGGCTCGGCCGAGGACGGGACGGAGGAGGAGCCGGGAGCGGCGGTGCCGAGCCGTTGCGACGCGGACGAGGACGACGACTGGAACGGAGCCGGCGCCGCGGGCGCGTCACCGGCCGGAGGGCGGGAGCCGGGGCCGCCATTGCCACCGCCGGACGCGGGGGCTCCGTAACCGCCGCCGGACGCCGGGGCTCCGTAACCGCCTCCGCCGGATCCGCCACCGGCGGCCGAGCCCGTGCCCGCGCCTCCGAATCCGCCACCGCTGCTTCCGTGACCGCCACCGGCGTTGCCGTAGCCACCGTTTCCGTAGCCGCCACCGCCGTAACCACCGCCTCCACCAGGGGCGGACGGCGGGGCGGACCCGCCGGACGGGTCGATGATCGCCTCGATCTTCCACTGGACGTGGAACTGCTCGGCGAGGGCCTGGCGGAGCACCTCCTCGCTGCCGCTGCTGGTGAAGTTGTCACGGGCGCCGGCGTTGATGAAGCCGAGCTGGAGCGTCGTCCCGTCGAAGCCCGCGACCTGCGCGTTCTGACTCAGCAGGATCCAGGTGAAGCGGCGGCGGTTCTTGACGGCCTCCAGGATGTCCGGCCACATGTTGCGCACCTGCCCGGCGCCCTGGGCCGTGCCCGGCCCCGGCCCCTGCCCCGGCGCGCCGGCGGGCGCGCCACCGGACTGCGGGGCGGCGGCCGCCGGCCGGGCGGGGGCCGCGCCCTGCCCGGGTGGCGAGGCGGTGGGCCAGCCGCCGGGCCGACGGCCGCCCTCCGCTCCGGCGGCGCCTGGCCACGCCCCGGGCCGCTGCCGCTCGGCCGCGGGCTCCGGTGCGGACTGCGGTGGGGACTGCGTCGGCTGCGTGGCCGGCGTGGAAGGAGCCTGCGCCGGAGCCGGGGGCACCGGGGCCGGAGGGGGGCCGGAAGCCGCGGGACCGGGAACCGCCGGAGCGGGAGCCGGCGTGGCCGGCGGTACGGGAGCGTGCCCGCCGGGCTCCGGTACGTACCCCGCCGGGGGGCCCTGCCCAGGTCCGGCCGTGAACGCGGCGCCCGCGACCGACGCGGCCGCGGCCGCCCCGCGCTCCAGCCGGTCGAGCCTCGCCCGGACCGAACGCTCGTCGTCGAACGCGGCGGGCAACAGGACGCGCGCGCAGATCAGCTCCAGCTGGAGCCGGGGCGAGGTGGCACCCCGCATCTCCGTCAACCCGGTATTGACCAGATCGGCCGCCCGACTGAGCTCCGCGGCCCCGAAGACCGATGCCTGCGCCTGCATGCGCTCGACGACATCGGCCGGGGCGTCGATCAGCCCCTTCTCCCCGGCATCCGGCACGGCGGCGAGAATGACCAGGTCACGGAGGCGCTCCAGCAGGTCGGCGACAAAGCGCCGGGGATCGTTGCCCCCCTCGATGACCCGGTCCACCACCTCGAACGCCGCGGCCCCGTCGCCCGCCGCGAACGCGTCGACGACGGAATCGAGCAGGGAGCCGTCCGTATAACCGAGCAGGGCCGTGGCCATGGCATACGTCACACCGTCCTCGGCCGCGCCCGCGAGCAGCTGGTCCATGACGGACATCGAGTCCCGCACCGAGCCGCCCCCGGCCCGTACGACCAGCGGCAGGACTCCGTCCTCGACGGGGATCCGCTCCTTGCCGCACACCTCGCCGAGATAGTCCCGCAGCGTCCCGGGCGGCACGAGCCGGAAGGGGTAGTGGTGCGTACGCGACCGGATCGTGCCGATGACCTTCTCCGGCTCGGTCGTCGCGAAGATGAACTTGAGATGCTCGGGCGGCTCCTCCACGACCTTCAGCAGGGCGTTGAACCCCGCCGAGGTGACCATGTGCGCCTCGTCGATGATGTAGATCTTGTACCGGCTGCTCGCGGGCCCGAAGAACGCCTTCTCCCGGAGATCACGGGCGTCGTCCACGCCTCCGTGCGACGCGGCGTCGATCTCGATGACGTCGATCGACCCCGGCCCGTTCCGCGCGAGGTCCCGACAGGACTGACACTCCCCGCACGGCGTGGGCGTGGGCCCCTGCTCACAGTTCAGACACCGCGCGAGGATGCGCGCACTGGTCGTCTTCCCACAGCCCCGCGGCCCGCTGAACAGGTAGGCGTGATTGACCCGGTTGTTCCGCAGGGCCTGCTGGAGCGGGTCGGTGACATGCTCCTGGCCAATGACCTCGGCGAAGGACTCGGGGCGGTAGCGGCGGTACAGCGCAAGGGACGACACACCTACGACGATATCGGCCCCCTACGACAACACGCCGCCCCTCCGTCCCCCGCTCCCCGCCCGCACACGCAAGCGCCCCCCACGCACCCGCCAGAGCCGACCTACCCTTGCTGCCTTCCGGCCCTGGGGGAGTTCAGTCAGATAGCGCCACGTGAGGGGCTGCGCCCACAGTACCCGATGCCGGCACCTGGGAACGAGTTCGCTAGCACTCCTCAACGTCTTGTATTGTTTGCGGCGGAGGATTCGCCTAGAGGCCTAGGGCGCACGCTTGGAAAGCGTGTTGGGGGCAACCCCTCACGAGTTCGAATCTCGTATCCTCCGCAGCCGCCTGAACAGGCGAAACGAAGCGGCCTCGCTGATCGCAGCGAGGCCGCTTCGTTGTCCACTCAGCCGCCGTTGTCCTGGTTTTTGTCCACAGGGGACGTTTCCGAGGGGCCCCAGATGGCTTCGGCGATCTTCCGGGCGACGTCCTTGAGCATGGCGTCCGGCACATGCAGGTACCTCGCTCGCATGCTGTCGGACGTGCCCGGCTCCCACCCCATGATCTGATCAATGACGCGCGCCGGGACGCCGAGCAGCATGAGCACGGTGGCGGCCGTGTGCCGGGCATCGTGCAACCGGGCGTTCCGAACCCCCGCGTCGTCCAGCAGCCGCTTCCAGTCGTGATAGTCGGTGTTCGGGCTCAGAGGGCCGCCCAGCGGCTTGGTGAACACGTAGTCCGACTCCACCCACAGGTCGCCGGCCGTCTTGCGCTCCCGCTTCTGTGTCTCGGCATGGGCCCGGAGCATCGAGACCAGCGGTCCGGGCAAGGGCACGGCCCGCCGGCCCGCCCGGGACTTGGTGTTCTTGGTCTCGCGCCGAACCTGCACCTTGTCCGGGCAGTACCCCGCCTTCCGGCCACAGGGTGAGGCTTCCGGGCATCCGTGCTCGTACCTGGGGCGCAGACGGTTCCGGCGCAGCTTCAGGTACTCGTTGGCAAGGTCGACATCAGACCAGCGCAGTCCGAGCGTCTCGCCCTGTCGCAGCCCGAGCGCCAGGGCCAGCATCCAACGAGCACTGTTCCGGCGCTTGTTGGCTTCGAGCAACAAGCGTTGAACCTCTTCTACGGAGTAGGGCTCTACCTCTGATTCGTCCTCTTCGATCCGCGGCGGCTTCGCCAGTGCAGCGGCGTTCTTCGCCGCGTAGCCGCGTCGCACCGCCTCACCCAGCGCGGTTCGAGCGGTGCGGTGGGCCTGGTGAGCCGTGCCCGCCTTGCGCTCCCCGTTCGCCTGCATACGGCGATACAGGCTCTCCAGGTGCTCGGGCTGCAAGCGGTCAAGGCGGTGCTTGCCGACACCGGGCACGAGGTGCACGCGAACGGCGACCTCGTACCCGTCGTACGTGTTCTCGCTGACAGTCGGCTTGGCGATGTTCTCAACCCAGTGCTGAAGCCACTTCTCAACCGTCCACGGCTTGCCGGGCTGACTCGCCGAACCCGCGTCCCGCTGCTTCTCAAGGCGCCGAACTTCGTCAACGAGTTCATCGCGTGTCGGGCGCGTCACGTGCCGGCGGTACGGCTCCCCGTTGTCCTTGTAGCCCATCGGTACACGGGCGTGCCAACGGCCGTCAGCCCCGAAGTAGACGGCCGATTCGCCGTTGGCGCGGCGGGTGCCCTTCTTCTTTTTCTCTGCCACAGGCAGGCTCCTGCTCCTTGGTGTTCGAGGCGGGGGCCGGGGCGGCGCGCTGTCCGGTCCGGTAGTCGCGCCACCCCGGGCGTCGTCAAGCGGCTCGTTTGGCCGCGCGCCGGCGTGCGACGTATTCGGCGGGCGCGTCTGCGGGGACGCGTCGGAGACGGCCCACGTCGATGGACTCCAGTTCTCCGGTGCGGATGAGCGCGAAGCATGTGGTCCGGCCGATTCGGAGTCGGCGGGCGGCTTCTTCAACCGTGAGGAGAACCAGGGTCGGGTCTTCGGCAGTGGCGGCGGGGGTGGTGGTGTGTTCGTCCACGGCTCGCTCCTGTGAGGCTGAGTTCATGGGCAGGTGCCGCCGCACAAACCGCAATATCCGCAGAAAACCCGGGCGGGGTTGCTGACCTGCGGTGATGTGGCGCGGTGGTGCGGCGGGTGGTGCTCCGCAGAAACCCGCGATATTCCGCAAAAATCAGGGGCGCCCGGTAGCCCGCCGTGGCGGGCGGCGCGCTCGCTTTTTTGCGGAATATCGCGGGATTGTGCGGAGCACCACCCGCCCGGGATGGGGCTGGGCTCCGCCGCTGGTCAGCGGGGTGTTCAGGCTTTTCTGCGGATTTTGCGGTTTATGCGGGAGAGGTTGAGGGCTCGGGCGGGTTACCGGCCGCCGTGCCGTAGGGCGGGGTGAGCCTGTAGCCGGGGCGCGGGGGGCCGTCCGCGCTTGCCGGTGCGCTCGGGCTGGTAGGACCGCAGGTATCCGTGGTCTTCCAGCAGCGCGAGGGCCGGTTCCAGGTCCGCGACGGTGGGCACCTCGCTGCGGGACAGGACAGTGAACACGTCCCGCCGGCTGACGTCCTCCCACCCGTTGTCCCGGAACGCTTCCAGGACGCTGCGGGCCCGGGAGAGGACCGGGTCCGCGCCCATGACGTCGAACACGGCAACAGCGTGGGCGGTGTAGTACTCGCCCAGCTCGATGGCCGCTTCCATGGTGGCGCCGGTGACCGGGTGGGCGTAGCCGTTGCCGCCATGCTCGGCGAGGTGGAGCAGCGCGGCCATGCGGGCGGTCGCACCGGCGAGCTTCCCGGCCCAGTTCGAGATGTGCCCCAGCTTCCCGCCACGCGATTTGAGCTGCGGTTCGACTTGTTCCTGATACCTGATCAGAGCCTTGTCGGCATCCGGGCTGAGCTGGATGACGGCCGGGTCCGTCCACTCAGCGAGGGACAGGGTCAGGTCGATGACCCGCGCGGTGTAGGTGGCGGCCGTCTGCTCGGGGACGGGGTCGGTGATGATCTCGCGTTCACCGACCGTGGACACCGGCAGGGAGTACAGGAAGCGGGCCAGCAGTCCGCGCCCCTCGAACCCCTTCACCTTCCCGATGTCCCTCAGTACGTCCGGCTGTACGGCCAGACCGATGCTGAGGGCAGGGGCCTCGATGTATTCGCGGCGTGTCTGCCGGTTGACCCTCAGCCGGTCCCCCGCATGCCCCTTGAGGAAGACCTCCATGTTGGGGGCACCGGAGTAGCGGCCGGCGATGATGTCGAAGATGCCGCCCTCAGCGCTCATCACCGACAGCCGGCCGCCCTGCTCGGCCATGAGCGAGGTGACCGTCTCAGGGGTGGAGTCATCGGCCAGCAGCACCGGTTCGACGGGCACGGTGAGCGTGTCGGCGGTCTGCGCGAGACCAACGGCGGTCGCCACCATCTCATCCCGCTTGTCCCCGTCGGCGGACGCGGCCCTGGCGGCGGCCTTGTCCGCCGCTTCCTTGGCCAGCCGCGCCGTCAGCTCCGCTTCCACGATCACGGGCTTCATGACCGCCTGGAGTTGCTTCTCCGCCTCGTAGAGGGGGTTGGTGAGCAGTGCGAAGACGGCGGACTTGCGGTTGGCGGGCGGGAGCGCGACCACGGTGTAGAGGTTGGTGGGCTCGCGCCAGTTCCCGCGCACGTGGACCACGGACCGGCCGCCGGCCGCCGTGGCGAGCACGGACAAGGCGATGGATCCGGCAAGGTCCACGGGGGTCTGCGTCTCTTCCGCGACGGCCGCCACGAAGTCCCCCAGCCACGCGGGGAAGACGTGCGCGGGGAACGACGGACGCTCACGACGGCCGGTGAGAGGAATAGGGTCCTCCCACACGTCCGGGGCCGTGTCGCCTTCACCGTGCGGTTCTTCCAGGGTGGGCAGTCCGGCCCACAGGTCGGGACTGCCCACAGGCTGTGGAGTCATGAGGCCGCCCTCCCTTCGGTGGTGGCGTGGTGCGGGCAGTGCCCGGTGCGGGCGCGTGCGGAGAGCTGCCGTACGGCGGTCTTGCCGCGTGCGCGTTCGTGGTGGCCGCACGCACAGAGCCAGTCGGCGACGGGGATCTGTCCCCGGTCCAGTCCCTGGATGTGGAGGCCGGGGCGGATGCCGGTCACGGTGACCGTGTGCGGGTCAGGGCGAACAGATGAAAGGACGGCCTTACGGCCGACGTTCCTTCGTTCGCCTACGGCCGCCCGGGGCGGGCCCTGTACGGCGTTCTGCGGGCCGTTCGCGGGATTTCGGGATGGTTTGTTCATGCCGCGCGCTCCCCGCCCGTATGGAGGCCGTTGGTGACGGCGCGGCGTGCGTAGGGTTCGGGGACTCCGACGGAGACAGCGGCGGTGATGATCTGTTCGCCGATGGTGTCGAGTCCGCACGGGCCGGGGCACTGCGTGTGCTGGCCGGCCAGGAACCGGGCGACGCCGAACGCCTGCGATCCCGCCCCGGATTCGGTGCGGGCGCGTACGAGGGTGATGCCGCGCTCCAGGCCGGTGCGGACGTACCGTTCGGTGTGGCGGCACCCGGTGGCGCCCGACCGGTCCCAGGTGACGCGTTGTGGGAGGGAAGAGACCAACCCGCCCCGTTCCCGGCGGGGGGTGGCCTCTTCCCTCCCGATCAGCGCACGGACGGCCGCCGGCAGGTCGACCATGCGGCCGGTGCCGGGTCCGAGCCACCGGGCGTACTGCATGCGGGATTTGATGTCGACACCGGGCCGGACGTCGTTGGCCGATGGCATGGCGCCCCGGTAGATCCAGTGCTCTCCGCGCGTCGTGGTCACGGTGCGGGTGGCGGGCAGGGCGGTGCGGGCCCATGCGACGGCCGCCGCGTTGTCCAGGTCGACCACGGTCAGGCCGGCGCCACCGGGGTGGTAGGCGACGGACCCGGCCTGCCTCCACGCACGCACCCAGGGCCGGGAGGTGAGTACGGCCGGATCGGTGGTGGCGGCGGCCCATGCGTGGCAGGGGGCCGGGCACCGGCAGGGACCCGCGTCGAGCATGTTCGGCCGTCCCCCGCAGGCGACGGCCGCGCACGACCGGCAGTTGCCGACGGGCAGCTTCCCCGCCCGCAGTGGCAGGACCGGTACCCCAGCGGACGCCAGCGCCAGAGCGGTAGCCAGGAACGGACTGTCGACGCCGGTCACGCGGCCACCCCCAGCCGGGACGTGAGGAACGCACGGCCGATGAACTCGGTGTAGGCGGGCGGGATGGCTTCGGTCAGTTCCTCGCGCACGTCGGTCCATGTGATGCCCATGGCTTCCTGGAGTTCCGGAACGGTGGGCTTGCCGCCGCCATTGCCGTACGCGGCGACGTAGGGGCCGTCGTAGAACCGGCCGTGCCGGTAGCCGCGTACGCGGCCCCGGTGCGGAACGTGCGCCGGCTGCTCGATGGCCCATCCGCTCAACTCGAAGTTCCGGTGACGGATCACTCCCAGCGAGAACATCTCTCCGCACAGGGTCAGGTCCTTGCGGATCTCCGCGCGGCCGTTGGGCTGCTCGATGACGTACGGCAGGCCGGTCTTGTCGAGCAGTTCGCGGGTGGGCGCGACGAGGTCGACGTGTGTGCGGCCCCAGCCCTGGGAGGCGTTGGTGCCCACGGTCAGCGCGCATCCGTGTTGGCACGGCGGGGACGCGTGGACGAACGAGTACCGGCGGATCCGGCCGGACGCGATCAGGTCCGCGAGGTAGGCCAGGGCGTCGCCCTGGTGGTAGGGGAAGGGGTAGCGGGGCCGGTCGGCGGTGTCGCAGCCGTAGACCGCGAAACCGGCCGCCTCGTATCCCTTTCCGGCGCCACCGGAGCACGAGTACAGGTCCAGTAAACGCGGCCGGCCGTCGGGCACTCGCCGGATGAGGGTCGGTTGGGTCATGCTGGATGTCTCCAGTTCTGTGAAGTGAGCATGGAGATCAGGGCGGCCCGGAACTTTGGCGAGATGCGGGCCGCCCTGACCGTGTCTAGAAGGGCGGTTCGTCGCTGTAGCCGCCGGGCGGGGTGCGGCGCCGGCGCGGCAGGGGCAGGGGCAGGAGGATCCTGGGGCGGTAGCCGGTCCAGCACAGGCAGGGCTCCCAGTCGCTGCCCTCGTACTCGCCGGTCTCGGGGTGGCCGTACTCGTGCTCGACACCGCCGGCCCCGTGGCAGACGGGGCAGTTCGGGCGGGGGGTGTCGGTGAGGACGAGGGTGCGTCGGCGGCGGCCGGTGGCGGGCCAGTCGATGAGGCGGAGACGTAGTCGCATCGTGGCGGTCCTCTCCTCTACAGGTTGTGGATGGCGTCGATGACGGCGGCGGCGAAGTTGTTGAGGGGGTCGGCGGCGCCGGTGGAGGCGAGGAAGAACCCGAATCCGGCGGCGACGAACGCTGAGCCGACGGTGAGGCTTCGGGAGCGGACCAGGAAGAACAGGACGAGTCCGAACAGGGCGACGAGGGAGACGGTCAGGGCCACAGCGCTCCTCAGTGGTTGATGGTGCCGTTGGCGCGGCCGAAGAGGCCGGTGGCGGTGATGTTCTGGGTGATCTGCGTGGGCGGGGTGCTGGTGGTGCGGGTGCGGGCGGCCCAGAGGAGGACGGCGACGGCGCCGGCGCTGGTGGCGATGAGCGCGACGGCGGACCACAGGGCTTGGCTCATGGCGATCAGTCCCGGTGCGGCGTAGGAGAGTCCGATGCCGGCGGTGGCGATGCCGGCGCCGGTGGTGGGCACGAGCAGCGCCGTGGTCTTGGCCCATGTGGGGATCGGCTGAGCGGCCGGGGCGGGCGCGGGTGCTGCCGTGGCGGTGGGGTGGGTGTAGGCGAGAGTGCGTGCGCCGCCGGGCAGGGTGACGAGTTGGACGCCCGGCGGGATCTCGTGCGGCAGCATCTCGGCCCGGGGCCCGGTCGGCGTGGTGGGGATGGTGGTGATCTCGTACGGGGTCTCGGAGTGCACAAGGGGCTCCCGTCAACGGCGCCGGGCAGCCCCCTGGATGTGGGGTGCTGCCCGGCGCCGGCTTGTCGTGTCGCTTGTCGTCTGGCTTGTCGTGCGGCTTGTCGCTTGTCTTGTCTTGTCGCTTGTCGCCTTGCAGGTCACAAGCCGTTTTCGGCTCTCAGGAGGCCGTCTGTGGCCTTTCTCGGGCCCGGGGCGACAAGCGACAGGAGGTCAGTCCTCGGGCGGGTTGTCGGGGGTGTGGCGGTGGTAGACGTAGCGGGTCTTGGTGCCCGTTCCGATACGCACGGCGGTGCCGTCCTCGGCCCATGCCTTGAGCCATCCGACGACGGTCTGACGGTTGGTGCCGTGTTCGTCGGCGAGAGCGCGGGCGATCGCGGATGCGCCGGTTCCCTCGGGCCCGGCGGCGAGGAGCAGGGCGAGCGCGGCTTGCCGGGCGGCGTTGTCCTCGTTGCCGTCCCGCAGCGCGGAGAGGTTCAGACCGTGCTCCCGGCGCTCCACCGACGGCTCGCCAGCGGGTGCGGCCGGTTCGGGCGCGGTTTCGAACTGCGCGTCGATCTGCTCACGGAACTTGCGGGCCAGCGCGTCGGCGTTGGCCGCGTCCGCGCTGTCGCGGAGTGCGGAGAGGTTGAGTCCTCCCGGCCGCGCGGCCGTCCCGGTGGTGGGCCGCTCGTTGGTTGCGGTGTCGTTGTCGCGCATCCATGCGGTGCGGGTGGTGTCCCAGCGTCGTGCGTAGTCCGCGCCGGCCGCCTTCGCGGACGAGGCATCGAGGCGGGGATGGAGCGGGCTGGTGGCGGTGACGATGTCCGCGATCTGGTGGGGCTTGATCCGCCAGGACTTGAACAGGCCCGGTGACGCTTCCGGGGTGCCGATGAAGCCTGCCCCCTTGTAGGGGGCTTGGTCGATCCGGAGTCCGCGTGCTCCGGGGAACACCTTGGACAGGTCCATGCCTTCGACTTCTCCGCCGGTCAGGCAGACGCGGGCTTTGCCCTCCCGGCGGATCATCAGGTTGCCCAGGACCGATCCGGTGGCACCGAGGGCGGTCAGGACGGTGCGGATGCCCATGGCCCGCAGCAGCCGGGTGACTTCCAGGATCTTCTCGGCGAGCTTGCGCATGGCACGGTCGTTGCTGGCCAGGATCTCGGCACCCTCATCGATCACAATCATGATCTGTGGGATCTGCGCGGAGACGGGCAGCAGATCGGTGTTCGCGCTGGTCATGAGGTCCTGGTAGGCCACCTTGCGGTGCTTGCCGATCCGCAAAGCGGTTTCCAGCATGAGCATCGCTTCGGTGTAGGAGGCGGCGACCCAGTCGACCCCGGGCCGCGTCTCCGACTGCGGGTTGCCGGACGGATCGAGTGCGGGGCGGACCCAGGGCAGGCCGGCCGATCCGGCGTTGAGGTCGATCACCCACGTGAGCACGTCGATGCTGCGGGCGAATCCGGCGAGAACCGTGTGGACGAAGTTCGTCTTGCCGGACCCGGTGGGGCCGATGACCAGCCCGCACTGTTCCCGCAGGAACACGGTCGCGTCGCGGCCGTCCGCACGGACGCCCCAGGGGATCCCGCCCATGATGGACAGGGGCGCGTAGTCGGCGGGGTACCCGATCTCGTCGGCCAGGACGTTGACGGTGGAGACGTCGATCAGGACGCGGCCCTGGTGGATGCCAGGGCCGGCGGCGGCGGTGCAGCCGTGCGGCAGACGTGCGTCGGCGGACAGGCCGGCCGCGTGCTTGGCGATCTGGTCGTAGGTGGCGGCGCCGGGCAGTTCGGCGTCGATGGTGAAGCCGGAGCCGGTGGGCCACTTCTCGATCGCGAGAACGGTGACCGTGATCCCGCAGACCCGCGCGATCCGGTCCACCCACTCGACGGCCAGCGTGCGCCGCTCGGCGGAGAGTTCCGCGGCCACCTGCCGGTCCGCCAGCGCGATGAGTTCCAGCTCCCGCGCGTCCTCATACAGGCTGGTGGAGCGGGCGGTGGTGCCGATGCCGACACCGAGGACGGCGAGCGAGCCGATCGCGGACCAGGAAAGCGGGCCGGTGGTGATGGCCCACGTGGTCCACCCGGCACCGAGCAGCCAGGACGATGCCCGCAGGGCGACGGTGCGGGCGGAGAGGCGTTCGCGCAGGGTGGAGATGGTGTGTCCGATGGCGCCAGCCGCGCCGGCGGCCAGGGCCCATGCGGGGGGCATGCCGGTGGCGGCGCCGGTGGTGGCGAGCGCGAACGCGCCGGTGGTGGCGGACAGGGCGCCGGTCACGGGTCCGTGACCGGCGGCCCAGTCCCACACCGGCCCTGTGGTGGGGGTGTCGGTGGTGGCCATGATCAGACGTTCCAGCCCTTCTCGGCCTCCGGGCCGTTGCGGGGGTCTTCGTGCCGGGCGATGTCGTGCTCGTGAACCTGCCGGAACAGCGGCCCCAGGTCGGCGGAGGAGTCGACCGCGCGCATGAGCGCGCCGTAGATCTCGTCGAACGCGCCCGCGACGTCCTTCTCCAGCGGGAACTCACTGTCGGAGCGCTCGGCCAGGATGCGGAAGGTGTTGGCGACCGAGGTCAGCGCTTCGGGCAGGTTCTCGACCATGGTCAGGATCTCCATGGCCGTGTCGGGCTCGTAGGTGCGGGCCGCGTTCTCCATCTCGGCGGCGGCCTCTTCGAATCGGAAACCGGACACGTTCACGACCTCCACAGGAGACGATGAGGGTGCGGGGACCAGGTGCTTGGGCCGTTCGGCTTTGTCTCCGATCGGCCGGTCTTCGTCGGAGAGTTCGGCGTCGATGGCTGCTTCGGCGGCGGCCAGACGCTCACGGATCGCGGCGTCACGCGCGGCCTGCCGCTCCTCGGCCGTGCGCATCAGATGCCGGTACAGGCGGCCGCCCGGGTACTGCAACGCGGTGATACCGAGCTTCCGGCCCAGCGGGGTGGTCAGCAGCCCGAGGACACCAACCGGCGCGGCGAGCAGAGCAGCCAGCAGCCGGCGCCCCTGCTTCCGGGCGGCCGAGCGCCACAACTGCCGCCGCGCGTCCCTACGCACGGCACGCTTCATGGCCCGCGCCTGCCGCGCGGTGACAGCGGCCCGGACCTTCTCCCGCGCCCCGTCCACCGCCCTGGCCGCGCTGCGGTCCCGCGCGGTACGGGCGCGCTGCACCGCAGCGTCACGCCCTGCCCGGACCTTCCCACCCAGCCACGCACCACCCCGACCCCGCCCGGCACCGCCGGAACTCGAGCCCGAGCCCGTGGCCGAACGGCGGCCGGAGGTGTTGCGGCGGGTGTCGGCGACCTGTCGACGGGCCCGGGTGTTCTGGGTCCGGCGCTCGGCGCGGGTCGGGGCCGACGTCCGCGCCGACTCCCGCAGTGCCTTGACCTGCCCGGCACGTCCCGACGGTCGCACCGACCGCGACGACGAACTTCCGCCGGGCCGGGCGCCGGAACGGGTCTTGGACAGCGAGCCCCTGCCGGACGCCCCGGACCCGGAGCGCGACGCGGCGCGGGTGCCGGTGCCGGTCCTCGGACCGCTCGTGCGTCCCGCGCGGCTTCCGCCCGTGGACTGCTTGGGCATGCGCGGGGCGGGGATCTTCTTCGCGGTCCTGGTGATGGTCTTTGTGGTGCGATTACGCGCCGCGCGGCGGGCCAGGGCCGCACCGCCGATGAGTGCCGCACCCGCGACCGCGCCGGCGACACCGGCCGGACCGCCAGCCAGAGCAGCGGCGGCGATCCCGCTCACGGCGCTGTTGGCGCCGGTCGTGGCCAGCGGAACCACCGGCCACCCACCCGCCGTATGCGCAACTGCGGGGGCGTTCTTCATCGCAGCAGGTTCCGGGGCCGGTGCGGGGGGTGGTGAGGTCGCGGGAGCCGGCGGTGGGATGTCCACTACCGGTTCCGTGCTGATGTCCGTCATGCTTGAGACCTCCCTAGGGGAGAGAAGGGGGCCCAGCCAGCGCTGTGGAAGGTGGATGGCTGGGCCCTGTGAACATGCAGGTCAGAGAGCGTTGGGCTCCATCGAGAAGTACAAGACGATGGGCTGAGTCAGGCCGAGCCCGGGAGCGTTCTGCTCCATCTCCGTCATGAGCGCGCACAGCGCGTCGTAGCGGGACCACCCCTCACGCGGCGTGAACGTCCCGAAGCTGGTGGACTGGCCGTTCTTGCCCTGGACGGTGAGTACGTACAGATGCGAGCCCTGAACCGGGCGAGTGGACTGCACAGGAAACCTCCTGCTCACGCAGCGGACTGCGCGGCATCGGCGCACGGCACGCACATGCCGAGCGAAGTGGGAATGACGTAGCCGACATCGCACCCGCACTCCGGGCACGTGCGGCGTGCGACGTTGGCCTTGGCGAGCGCCTGCCATCGGCCGGGTGTCATCGGCCGGACCGGTTTCGCGTGGTCGATGCGGTAGAGGTAGGCGACCAGCGGGCCGCGTCGGCGGCGGGGCCGCTGGAGTTCCGCCGCGACGTCCTGCCCGCCGGGGCGGAGCCCGGCGGCGCGGAGCTGTCGACGGGTGGCGTAGCCGTCCGGGGCGAGCCGCCACCGGTAGACCGGCAGGACGCTCACGACACCGCGCCTTCGAGGACGTGCCCGGCATCGCGGTGGTCCTGGTAGCGGGCGGAGACCCAGCCGACCGACCAGCCACACAGGTCTGCGGCGGCCCGCACCGCCAGCCCCTCACCGAACGCCGCGCGCACGATCCGGCGCGCCCGGTCCTCGGGCAGCTTCTCGTTCACCGGCCCGCCGGACAGCAACGCTGCGCGTTCACGGCGTTCACGCTCGGCCCGCTCCTGCCGCTCACGCTCGACCCGTTCCCGCGCCTCGCGTTCGAGGCGTTCACGATCGCGCTGTTGCTGTTCACGCTCGCGTTCACGGCGTTCACGGCCCTCCCGCTCCGCCCGCTCCCGAGCTTGCTGCTCCTGCCGTTCGGCACGGCGGGCCGCGTCCTCGCGTTCGGTCTGCTCACGGGCCAGACGGGCCTCATGTTCACGCTGTTCACGCAGCAACTGCGCCGCGTGCTCGCGCTCCTCCCGCTCCCGCCGCTCGGCCCGCTCCTGTCGCTCCCGGGCCGCTTCCTCGCGCGCTTCGCGTTCGGCACGCTGTTCGGCGTCCAATCGTGCGACGGCCGCAGCGATGGCCCGGCGGTAGGCGAGTCCGGTTTCTGCGGTGACGATGAGCAGCAGCGGCGCGACCGCGTGCACGGCCACTCCCACCAGGTCTTTCTTCAGCGCGCTGTCCGCGACGTTGAGAGCGAGCGTCATGGCGCCGGTCATCCACCGCAGCACCACCGGCCACCGGCCGCCGTGCCCGCCGAGACGGGCGAGCACGGAGTCAAGGCGGACCACGATGACGACGGCCGCGTCGACCACGAGGGGCAGGATCGGCGCGGTCCATGCCCACTCTTCGGCCGTGTGCCGGGCCATGAGCGGGGTCACGGTGAGGACGGAGTAGAGCATCGCGCCGGCCACGATCAGCCACGTCCCGACCGACAGCGCGCGCTCCGCTGAACGGACCTGAACAGCGTTCACGAGACCGCCCCCGCATCCGCCGGAACGCCGGTTCCGGACGCGATCCGGGTGTAGCCGGTCAGGCGCAGACGGGCCCCGGCGAACACGCCGTGAACATCCAGCACCCCGGTCCGCCCGTCCCCCTGAACGTGGTGAACAACCTCTGCCGGGTCGATCTCCAGCGCCTCACGCCACGCCTCGAACGAGGCGAACCCGCCGTCATGAAACGACAGGTGCAACAGGTCCGGATACACGGTCGACACCGACACCGACGGTGCCGGCAGATGCGCGAACTCCACAGCGAGCAGCCGCAGCGCCAGCAGTGGAGCCGAGAGATCATTCAGCGTGCCCGTCACAGCGCACCCCCGATCCCGATCACAGCCGCGATGACCAGCAGGGCACCGGCGACGCGGGTCAGGTCGACTGCCCGACGCAGCGCCACGTACTTGGTGACAGCGAGACGCGACAGGCTGGCGATGTCCTGTGCGCGGGTGTCCTCGGACAGTCCGGTGGTGATCTCCTGAGCGGTCTGCGTGGCCCACAGCGGGAACCCGTGCGGGCGCCGGCCGCCCAGGTTCGGGCGGACCGCCCGCAGTAGGAGAGCCGCCGCAGCGAGCAACAGCAGCACGCCGAGCCCGCCGACCACGTACGCGGCGACCGGCAGACGAACATCAGAGGCGACCGACCAGATACCGGCCAGCAGCGCACCGACGAACGCGAGCAACAGCCCGGTTTTGGTGTCGGTTCGGGCAATCTCGGCCTTCACTTCCGCGTGTGCGGCCGTCAATGCCTTGTCGAGGATGCTCACGCGGCACCGCCCGGCAGGGTCACCGTGGCGGCGCGGTTCGAGAACTCCCGGCGCTCGACCAGCACCCGCCGGCGGGCCCGGCGGATCCGTCGGGCGTCCACCTCGTTCGCCGACCGGTCCATGGCCGTGATCTGCGCGTCCAGCAGGTCGACTTCCGCCATGATGAGCGGCATCTCCCGCTCGATCGCGTCCAGCTCGATGGCCGTCGGCCCGCCGGCGTACCCGGCGGCCGTAACGAGCGCCTGACGTGCTCCGATGTGATTCATTGAGTCGGTCTCTCCCTAGCAGGTGGAACGGCTCAGATCAGCGGCCCCGGAGTTGCCTCTCCGGGGCCGCGCGCCGTTCGTGGGGGTAAGCCCTGCCGCAGAGCGCGGCTAGGGCGAGCGCCCCGGACGGAAGTCGAATCCGCCGACCCGGTAGCCGGGCCACCATCGGGGCAGTTGGTCAGCGCGTGCCCTTCGCCTTCGCGGCGGCTTCACTGCGCTTGGTGGCCTCAGCGGCCTTACGGGCCAACTCGGCCCGTTCCGTCTCTGTCAGACTGGTGACCACAGGTTTCCTCCTAGCAAGGCGCCTGTACGCAGGTCCCGGGTCGCACCCCGGGGCCTGCTCTGGTTTTGGCCTCTCGGTGTCGAGCGGCCACGACCACCCGGCCTCTCTGTGAGCAGGCCGGGGATCGTGTGCGCTCGCGCACAGGGAGGGCTTCACCGGTCCGCCGTTGCCGCGGTCGGCCGGTCCCGAGCCCGTTCATCGGGCGCGCCATCGTCGCTGCTCTGGCGGTAGCAGGGCGGCGCGGGCTGGATGGCACCCGAGGGGTGTTCTCCAGAGCCAGCACGTGAAGATGCCGCCGACGACGTCACCCGGTCGCCCTCGGGGACGGCCATCACCCGGGCCGTCGCGGAGACAGGGGCTCTCACCCCATCTCGGTTCACTGTGCAGTTCTCAAGCAACCGGCGCTCTCATCGGCCTCGCTCCCGTTCGCACGGGGGCCTCTGGGCGCAGCTACGCACATCACTCAAAGCGATGCATGTATTACATGCCTCTCACCATGGCAGGGCGGTTCCGGGCTGTCAACCTTCGGGATTTCGCTGTCGGAACCGCCGCCCTCGATCAGCGACATGACCAGCTTGGCAACGAAGTGCGGGACGTTGCACTCCGTGCGTGTACGACTCACGCTCGGCTCGCTAGAGTCGAAGTCGTCCCAGCGCGTCCCGGACGGGAGGGTCACATGGCGAACGAGAGGCTTCGCGGGGCGATCGTGGAGAGCGGCCTCAAGCTGGAGCAGGTGGCGGAACGTCTCGGAGTCTCACCCAAGACCGTCGAACGGTGGGTCTCTGAGCCAAACCGCAAGCCCTACAGGCGGTTTCAGTACGCCGTCGCCTCCATGCTCCGGCGTGAGGTCTCGTTCCTCTGGCCGGACGAACGGACCTCCGAGCAAGTCACCGCGTCCAGCGACTCAGAAGTGCTGAAGCTCTATCCGCACCGTTCCGTAGTCCCGCAAGACATGTGGACGAAGCTGTACGCGGACGCGACGTCGCACTTCGACGTGCTGGTCTACTCGGGCTTTTGGCTGACAGAGGATCCGAGATTTCATCGGTTGGTGCGAGAGAAGTCATCCGCCGGGGTGCCGGTCCGATTCATGCTTGGCGACCCCGGCAGTGCGGCCGTCGCCGTTCGCGGTGACGACGAAGGAATCGGGTCAGCCATGGCAGGAAAGATCCGGAACGCGCTGATGAATTACGCGCCGCTCTTCCCTCTGCCGGGCGTGGAGTTCAGGCTCCATGCCACGACGCTCTACAACTCGATCTACCGTTCCGACAACGAGCTGTTAGCGAATGGCCATGTCTACGGCGTAGGCGCCTATATGGCGCCCGTACTGCATCTTCAGCGCGTCCCTGGTGGCGAACTGTTCGATACCTACGCCGAGAGCGTAGAGCGCGTCTGGGAGAGCTCCCGACGGATCACATCACCCACCGACTATGAAGGCGCTACATCGTGAGCCGAATCGACTACTTCCGAGACCCGGAAGCCCCTAAGGCCAACTCGGTCGTTCCGTCCGTCACCGCAGTCGTCCAAGACAGCCGGGGGAGGCTCCTGCTCATCCACAAGACCGACAACAACCTGTGGGCTCTACCCGGCGGCGGCCACGATGCCGGGGAGAGCATCGCGCAAACGGTCGTGCGGGAAGTGGAGGAAGAGACCGGAATGACGGTCGCCGTAGAGGAGATCGTGGGGCTCTATACCGACCCGGAGCATGTCATGAAGTACGACGACGGCGAGGTACGTCAGCAATTCTCCATTTGCTTCCGCGCTCGGCCGACGGGGGGCGCTCTGAGGACCAGTTCAGAATCTAAAGAGGTCCGCTGGGTGTCCCCAGCGGACCTCGAAAAGCTAGAGATTCATCCTTCCATGCGACTTCGGATCACTCACGGACTCGACGCATCGCGCACAGCGCCCTACATCGGCTAACCGGCCGCCCGCACCTCATCGAGTTGACGCGCGACACGGTGCACCGCGCCGTGAATGTCGGGGGCGGCCCGCTGAATGAAGCGGCCGACGATCGTGTCGGTCCCGTATCGGCCAACAATCTCGGAAATTCGATCCTCCGAGGTGGTCTGACCTCCATCGGGGGTGGTCGTCATGTCGCAGAAGATCATGGCGTCCACGAGAGCCGGGGACTCCAACTCGAATTCGGTAGCCAGTTCCTCATGGAGCCCTCGCTCCTCAGCCTCCAGAAGGGCACATGAGTGGTGCGCCACCAATCGGCAGACCCGCTCATCCATACCTTCCTGATCGCGTAGGAACCGCGCGCCGTCAAGCGGATGGAAGCCTGTGGAAGCGATGCGGGGCGAGTAGCCGATGTCGTGCAGCACGGCCGCAGCTTCCAGCAGGGAGGCGTCTTCGTTGAGGATCGGTCGGAGGGACCGGGCTCGCTCGGCGACACCTAGCGAGTGGCGCCAGCGGCGCGGTAGTGGTTCGGACAACAACGATTCGGCAAGGTGGTAAGCCTGCCCTGTGAGATCCGCCGTGGCCACGTTACGAAGTCTCCTGTCTTGGAGGGAGGGCCCGCACCCGCCGTCGACGGTTCGGTCCCATCTCGATGAGCCCTTGCCCTTCCATCTGCGCGATGGCGGTGCGCACCGCCGTACGGGACACCCCGAACCGCTCGCACAGCTCGTTCTCCGACGGGAAGGCGTCACCGACCGCCGTGCCCTCAGCACGAAGCGACTCGGTCACGCGCTCCACAAGAGGTCGCCGGTCACCAGTGCCCGTGACGTACCAGCCGGCGCCCTGGACGGATTCGATTACCCCGTCAGCCCTGAGCGCCTTGAGTGCTCGGCCGATCGTGCTTCGTCCGACTCCGTACGTACGCATCAGCTCTGCCTCGGATGGCAGAGCCTCACTGATCTTGCCTTTCTCGATCTTCTGTCGCAGAGATTCCGAGATCTGCAAGTACGTACCTCGCGGACTGGCCTGCGGCACGTGGCCTCCCCTTCCTCTGCCTCGTCGGCGTCCCGGTGAACGCCTCCCGGTGTCAAGTTTTCCACGTACCCCGTGACGGACCGATGGTCGCGCCACTCCTGTTCCGTTCGACGCCGTTCGTTGTCCTGGTCTTTGTCCAGTGCACCAACGGCCGCCACCGTTCACCGCCGTACGCGCAGCCCCTCTGACCTGGCCCGTGAACCCCTACGAACGGCCCCGGACGCCCGCGCGGACAGTTGGAAAGCGTGTTGGGGGCAACCCCTCACGAGTTCGAATCTCGTATCCTCCGCCAGCTCAGAGGGCCGGGCCACGAAAGTGGCCCGGCCCTCTGGCGTTCGTCCGTCTCAGTTTCCGTCTCAGTTGGGTGCTCGACCCGTTCCCGGCGGCTCCCAGAGCGCGTCTCCGACTTGCTGCGCCACCTTCCGCAGCAGCGTCCCGGTCACGTGCATGTACCGGGCCCCCATGCGGGCCGCTCCCCCGGGCTCCCATCCCATGATCGCGTCGACCACGACGTCGGGGACGCCGAGGATCAGGAGCACGGTCGCGGCGGTGTGGCGAGCGTCATGAAGGCGGCCGTCCCGCACCCCCGCGTCCCGAAGGAGCCGCTTCCAGATGTGGAAGTCGGTGTTCGGGCTCAGGGGAGCGCCGGTCGGCGAGGCGAAGACGTACCCCTTGCCCTCCCACTCGGTACCGGCCGCGATCCGTTCCTGCTCCTGCTCCTGCTCTTCCTGGTGCTGGCGAAGGAGCTTGATCAGCGGGCCGATCCGCGACGTCCTGGAATGGCATCCCTCCGAGGCAACCGGAATGCTGGCAGCCACCGCCCGTGGAGTCCGCGGCCTCTGTGAAGTCCGGGACGCCGGCCTCCCCGTCCCACTCACCGACGAGGGCCCCACCTTCCACGAAGTCGACATGGACGACGCCCTGAGCCGCAACCAACTGGCCCGCGCCGCCATATCGACCACCACGCTCGAAGAGGCCGAGCAGCTCAGCCAAGAGATCTGCGGCTACTCGGGAGATCGACCACGAGCGCAACAAGGCCGCCTGGCTCAGCACCCAGCCCCCACACGAACTCGACCCGAAGACCACCCTGGACCAGGTCGCCCAGTTCGAGACCGAGGCCCGCCACCGCGGAGTCAGCCACACCACGTTCCGCCGCATCACAGAAGTCCTCGGCCTACCCGGCGCTCAACGCGAAGACCTCAGGGCACTTCTCATCACCAACCACCCCGAGCAGTACGCAGCCCCGCTCTGGCACATCCCGCCGGAACTCGGTCGCGGCTGAAGCATCACGTGGCAGGACACCCACCTACGCCGACGACAAAGCTCGCCGGAACCTAGTCTTCACCGACCTGGAGCAGGATCACGAAGTACTCCTCTCCGACCCCCGCAACCACACCGTCGAAGGTGAACCGGGAAACAGGATTCCAACCGCGACCGCCCAGCCAGGGCCCCTCAATGTTGGTCCACCACGTGACGTCGTATCCAAGGAGCCCCGCAGCCCGCTCCGCAGTCCGCCGAGCATGACCACGATCCCGATGTGCATGCCCAGGGAACACCAAGTCGTCAGCGGACAGATTGCTCATCAACTCGACAGCGTCGTCCCCACCGACTTTGTGAAGCGCGGCAGCCACCTCTGTCGCAGAACCCGGGCCCACGGCGCCCCTGACGATGTCACGAGCCAACTCCTTCTCCGCTGTCTGCGCCAACGCGTAGATCTGAGCCCCAAGATCACACCCCGACGACAGACCCGATCGTGCAAACACGCGGCTCTGCCGCGACAAGGAACCAACCAGCACCTCAAGCAAGCCCGGACTGTCCACACCCGCATCCTGACAGTCCTCTCGCCACGTGAGGCCGTCCGCGCCGCAGAGGCGGCGCGCGCCCGCGCCGTGCGCGGGCCTGAAGCAGCTCCCGCCCAAAGCCCTTACGCCGACCTCAGCTTGAAGATCGGCGACCCATCAGCCTGCAATCCGGGAAGCAGCGCGCTCCCACCGGGAGCCACTCCGCGATGTCCGGCCTTACCGACGTGCCGCGCGAACCTGAACCCGAGACCGCCGACAGTTACGAACCGTGGGTGGGCGATGTCCTGCATCACCTCGCATACGAAGATCAGCGGCTGTCCGAGGCCGACATACACACTCCCCTCCCCGAGGAATTCGTGTTGACCTGGGAGGGCGTAGCCGCGATCCTCTCCGCCGCCTGGAAGACCGATAAGAAAGAACTCAAGTGGACCCTATTTGTCGAAATAGCCTGACAGGTCAGATATGCCGGTGATGGCGCATACATCTTCCACCGGAAGTATGGGACACCTGACCGGTACAAACGGTACGTACGACTTGAGCATGTGTTCACCGCGGAATCGGATTCCACCTGGGGCAACCTCGTTGAAGAGGTCATTGAAACCCTCAAAGACCCAAAACAAGAGTACGGATGGAGCCTAGAGCCCGCTCAACAGCACGAATACGCGAACAGCTTTATCACCTACCGGCGGGACGTCGCGACGGCGGAACGCCGTATCCGCAGGGCTCTTCTGTCGCGGTGGCTCCGGCTGGTGCCGCTTGTGGTGATGCCGCTGGTTCTGGCAGTGGTCGGATGGGGAAACCTGTGGCCGGAAGACGTGCCGGACCTGCGCACGTTCAACATCGTGACCATCGTGGTGATTCTGGTCCTGGTGGTGGTGTTCCTGGTCGGCTACTTCCTGCGGGTAAAGGACGAGAAACACGGTGTCAGGTCGGTGTTCCTGCTCCGCAGAGATCTGGAGATCATTCATGACTGGTGGACCCTCAACGCCTCAAAGACACGCCCGACGACGGAACGGCGGGACGGCTACCGGGAGCACATACCACGGGTCATAGATCGTCTACGGCGGAATACACAGTTCTACCGGCGCATTCACAACTGGTTTCAGTGGGGAGTGTTCTTCGCGTCGGTGGGGACCACGGCGACTACGGCTTTCTGGGAGACCCCGCAGCCGGGTAAAACGATCCTGATCATGCTGGGGTCGTTCCTGGCATTCGCTACCGCGGTGACGGGCTATTTCAAATTCCGTGAGCGGGCGTACAACCTTCAGCAGACCGCGGACCAGGTAGAGCAGCACGCCACGGCCTTTGATCTGGGGATTGCGCCGTACGCGGATGCGGACGCTGCGGTGAACCTGGAGCGGTTCGCGGAGAACGTGGAGACGCTTCGGATGGAGCAGCGCAAGCGGGAACAACAGTTGGAACAGCCGCATCAGGGGCAGGCCGACGTCATCTGACCGGCAGCAGGCCGACCGGCGGTACAGCCAACCCGAACGACGCGGCACCTCGTGCGAGGCGGACCTGGGAGGCGTTGGCAGGGCTAAGAGGTCCTAACAGAAGCTGTCGGTCATGTGACTGTCGGCCTGGTAACTCGTTGGTCTTGTCGTGGGGAAGAGGGAGTCAAGGCCGTGGATGGTCTCGGACGAACTATGTTCTCTGATCGAGCCGTTGTTGCCCAAGCCGGGGCCGAAGCTGGTCGAGGGCAGGCCGCGGATTCCGGACCGACAAGCCCGGTGGAGCGCATGTCGTCCGGTCGGCCCTCGTCCCGCGCACGTGCCCCCTCGCACGGCAGGACATCGCCGGGGCCGCAGGCCGCAGAGGTCGACCAGCAGCGTCGCATGGACGTGGCCTTGGGCAGGGCGGACTCGTCGACTCCTGGCACATGGACCTGTCCTGTGCCCGTTCACGTGCGCCGTGCGTGACAGACGCGGCATCGTGTAGGGCAGTCGCCGGCCACGAGCAGGACGCAATCTTCGCAAGAGCAGCACACAGAGTTCGCACGGCCTCCCGCATGCCCGGTTAGGTTGATTTGCGCTCGATCCCGAGTGCGAACTCCGAATATGCGAACGTGAACAGGTCGCCGGCGCCCCTGGCGGCGCAGCCAGCGCAGTCAGCGTAGAAAGAATCGCGGATGGACTACTGCTCCTCCTGCCATCGGACGCTCAACGGTGCCCTCGTATGCCCCGGGTGCGGTGCGTACGCCCCCGACATCGCCCCTCCCGGCCATGACTCCCACCACGCGTCGGCCACGACCGCGACACCGCCTCAGTCGTGGCCCACACAGGAGTTCCCGGCTTCAGGGGCCGGTGACGACGGTGGCGACGCTCCTCGCCCCGCCACCGCGCCGTTTCGCCTCACCGCCGCGTCGTATCCCCTCGGCGCCGCCGAGGACGCGATGACGGACGCCTCGGCGCGGGAGGCGGCGGCCGCGACCGCGGCCGGGACCACGGACGAAATCTCGGGCGCATCCGGCACCGGACAGCCCGAAAGCCCCGAGCTGTCCGAAAGGTCCGGGTGTACCGAGCCCGCGACGCCCGGCCGCGCGGCCCGGCGTCGTCAGCTGGCCCGGTGGAAGAAGCAGCGACGCCGCGCCGTGGTGGCCTCGACCGTCGCGCTCGTCGGCGGCGGCCTGACCCTCGCCGTCCTGCCGTCCCGGCCGTCCGCCGGCCCCGCGCAGGCGGCCTCGGCACCGGAGCCGGCGGCCTCGGCCCCCACCTCTGTGGACGGGACCGAGACCGACTCGTCATCCGTGCGGCCACGCGCCCGTGACGCACGGGAGCCGGGCGCCGACGCCTCCCCGTCCACGGTCGACGACGCGGCGATCAGCGGCTCGTCGCGGAAGGCCGACACGGCGGTGGCGGGCGGCGCCGAGAAGAGCCGGCGGCAGACCACCGCCGTTGTCACCCGTTCCACAGCGCCCGCGAGCCCGGAGCAGCGCACCACGCCGGTGACGGCCGACGTGGTCCCGCCCGCCGCCGAACCGTCGGCCCCGCGGACCACAACACCCGAACCGCCGCCCTCGGCCCCGCCCGCCGACGACTCCGGCGCGGACACCACCGCGCCCGCGAACCCCGAGGCGAGCACGCCCGCCGACCCGGCCGACCCCGCCGACCCGGCCAAGCCACCACGGGAGCAGCTCTGCCTGCTCGTCCTCTGCGTCGGCTGAACGAGGCCGTCGGTCGGACCTGAACCAGTCAGTGGGGCGGACCGCGAAAGCGGTCCGCCCCACTGGCGTTCTTCCTGTTCGTGCCGGCGGTTCACAGGCGGGCCGGCAGCCCCGGGCCGGGCATCCGCCCAGCGGTCCGTTCAGGGAGAGCGGACGGGGTTGAGCCCCCTCGCCGGAAGCGGATCGGGAGGGGGCCAGGTTGTCGTTCGGTCAGCAGGAGGCGGGTGGGACGCTCTGCTCGTACTGGAAGACGTTGTGAGGATCGTACTTCTCCTTGATCCGGCGCAGCCGGTCGAAGTTGCCGTCCCAGTAGGCGGTTTCCCACTCCTGCATGCCGATGTTCGGGACGTTGACGTAGGCGCCTTGCACGTAGGGCCGCAGCGCCTGGCTGAACTCCGCGATCCATGCCTGGGCCCGCGCGGTCAGTTCGTCGCCGCTGCCCGGTACACCGCGGGTGCCCCAGCCGACGCCCGGCTCGGAGTAGAAGAGCGCGTCGCGGTGCGGGAACGACGTACCGCCGCGGGGGCTCTTCCTGACCGCTCCGCCGAAGGCCTGGGTGAAGAAGTTGCTGTCGTCCGTCGGCGCGTCCCGCATGAACGAGGCGATGATGCTGATCGCCTTGTCCGGGAACGGCTTCTTGGTGAACTGGGAGAAGAACTTCCAGTTCGCGGGTTCGTCCTCGGTCGGGACCTGGAACCCCGCGTACACATCGCCCCAGTTGCCGACCTGCGTCGTGACCTCGGGACGGCCGACCGAAAGGATGGGGGCCAGCAGTTTCTTCGCCTCCGCCGGCGTTCCCTCCGCCAGGACCGCGAACAGCAGGATCTGCTTCGGGTGCACCTCGATCTGGGTGCCCAGGCGGTTGTCGGTGACCGGAGCCGTACGCTGCCAGTTGTCGAAGACTCCGTGCAGGTCCCCGAGGCCGTCCCACGTCGCCCGCAGGTACGTGACGCTCTTGAGCGGAGCCACCTTGTAGGTGAGGGACGTGACGATCCCGAAGTTGCCGTTGCCCGCGCCGCGCAGAGCCCACAGCAGGTCGGAGTGGTTCTTCAGGTCCGCCTTGATCACCTTGGCGCACTCGGCGCCTTCCGCCACGACGACCTCGGCGCCGATCAGGCTGTCGCAGGCCATGCCCAGATACCGGGTGAAGAACCCGAGGCCGCCGCCCAGGGTGGCACCGGCCAGGCCTACGCTGCCTTCCGTTCCCGTCGTCACCGCGAAGTTCTTCTCGGCGAGCGTGGTCACCGCTTCCAGCTGGTTGAGGCCGGCACCGACCGTCGCCGTGCGGGCCCTGGCGTCGATATGCGCCGACTTCAGCTCGCTGACATCGATCACGATGCCGTTGTCCACGTTCGACCAGCCCTCGAGGCTGTGGCCACCGCTGCGCACCCGCAGCGCGACGTTGTGCTGCCGCGCCCATGTCAGGGCGTTGACCACGTCCTGGGTGTTCTGGACGTAGACGATGACCAGCGGATAGTGGACGAACAGCTCGTCCCAGCCCAGGCTCGCCTCCGCGTAGTCGGGATCATTGGGACGCACGATACGGCCGGTCAACTTCGCCGGCGGGCACTTCGCACCCCCAGGCCCGGCACCCTCTGCCCTGACGACGCCCTCGGCCCCGGCGGCCACAGCGCTCGCGACCGGGGCCTGGGCGGTCGCGACGCCCGGGACGACGACCGCGCCGGCACCGGCGACCGCCGTTGCCTTGAGTAGTCCGCGACGAGAAAAGTCGTTCATGTCCCTGCTCCTTCCGGCCACCAACCGGATCAAATTATTCCTTTATGGGCGATTTGCGCGAGGCGGACAGTAGCAAAAGTGATCACGGTGACCCGTTTCCGACACGCTCAGCAGCCGCCTGCTCCCCCGCGTCGTCACCGCGCGGCCGGCTCGTACGCCGAGAGCCGTCGGCAGCCTCGGCAGCCGTCGGCGTGACGAGACGAGACGGGACGAGGCGGCACGAGGCGGGACGGGGTCAGACGAGGTGGGGCGAGGCGGGTCGAGTCCTGCGATCAGGAAGGCGATGGCCTCGATGCGTCGGCGCATCATCGCCATCACGGCTGTTCACGAACCCGCGGCGCCGTTCCTTCCGGACGCGTACGCGTCCCTGCGTGATCAGGAGCTGCCCGAGGGGTGGGAGTGGCACTGGGTCGTCCAGGAGGACGGGACCGGCGACGCGGTCGCCCCGAGCTCGGCGCGGTGCTGGAGCACTGGCGGGCCCACGGCTTCATCGCCCAGGTCCACCCGGCGACCCTGTTCATGCGCCGCGACCTGCTGCTCGCCCTTGGCGGCTGGATGGCCCTGCCGGCATCCGAGGACACCGGGCTGCTCCTCGCGCTGAACTCCGTCAGCCGGGGCTGGTTCACCCGCGAGTACGGGCGGCTCTACCGCAAGCGGCCCGGCCAGGCGACCAGTCAGGCGGCCCACACGGACACCGCCGAGCGGACCCCGCGGGCTCAGGCTCAGGCCGCCGAGGAAAATGGTTCGCGTCCGGCGCCCGCCGACGCCAGCATGCGCTCATGCCCCGCTCCGGATCCGAAGGAGAACCCGCGCGCATGCCGTACTCCGGACCGCCCGCCTCCCCCGTACACGTTCCCGCTCGCATCGCGGCCCTCGCCGAGGGGCGCGACCCGCACCCCGTCTGGCAGAACGAACTGGGCGGCCTGACCTTCCGGATCGGCGACAGCGGAGACAGCGGTGGCAGAGACGGCGAGGGCGAGAGCCTGTTGTTCGCCAAGTGGGCACCGGCGGGCTCCGGGCTCGATCTGGCCGCCGAGGCGGTACGCCTCGAATGGGCCGGCCGTTTCACTCCCGTACCCCGCGTACGGGAGTACGGGGCCGACGACGCCGGCGCCTGGCTCGTCACCCATGGGCTCCCCGGCGAGAGTGCCGTCGCCCCCCGGTGGAAGGCCGATCCCGCCACGGCCGTGCGCGCGCTGGGAGCGGGGCTACGGGCCCTGCACGAACAACTGCCCGTGGCCGACTGCCCCTTCAGCTGGTCCGTCGGCGACCGGCTGGACCGCGCCAGGGCCGCGGGCATCCAGGTGAGCGCGGACCTGTTGTCCGCCGCCCCGCCGGCCGACCGCCTCGTCGTGTGCCACGGCGACCCCTGCGCGCCGAACACGCTGCTGCACGAGGACGGTACGTGGTCCGCTCACGTGGACATGGGTGCCCTCGGTGTCGCGGACCGCTGGGCCGACCTCGCCGTGGCCACCTGGAACACCGGGGTCAACTACGGCCCCGGCTGGGAGGACGCCCTCCTGGACGCCTACGGAATCGCCCCCGACCCGCACCGTATGGACTTCTACCGCCGCCTCTGGTCGGCGACCTGAGTGACGCGGCTCCCTCCGAGGCCGCTACGGCACCCAGCTCGCGACCAGCGGAACAACGTCCTGCGTAGTGCGCCGACGACGACGCTCTCGACCTGGGTCCAATGTGTCATCGCCAGTACCTGAACCCGTTCCGTCTCCGACAGTGGGGACACCTCTTCATCAGCACTCAGCCGTCAGGCCGACGCAATCGGGCCGAGTTGACGATCGATGCGGCTGATCAGTTCCATACGCCGGTCACGTAGCACCACGGGGGCATAGTCCAGGGCAATCCGATGGGCCTCGACCAGAGGCCCGAGTTCTGGCGGTGGCTCAACCACCCCGGAGAACAGCGGCTCCATCCAGGCGACCGTCGGCGCCTGCGCCTCCGCCTCCGCGGTTGCCCGCTCTGCCGTTTGGCCGGGCGCCGTGCCGAACACCGCGCCGGACAAAGCGGCAGGAGCCGGCGGCAGGTGGCCCGCTTGGCCGTGCATCATGCGGGCGGTAAGGATCGCGGCCTCCCAGACACGCATGCTTTCCAGTCGTACGTGGGACGCCAGTTCATCGCGTAGCGCGCACAGGTCACTCCATACCTTCTCGTGCGCCTGTAGGGCGGCGCCCGCCCTTCGTACCAACAAAGCGTACGCAATCCGGGCCCGCAGAAGGCCACGGCGGGCCTCGGCGGCGCTGTCCGCGTAGGGGTTGTACGCCACGATCTTCATTGCCACCGCCGTGATCGCGAGGACCAGCATCAGCAGGGCGACCCAGCCGGGCGCGTACCTCGCCCCCTCGATGTCCTCGGCTCCCGCCCCTGTGTCTCGCGCCCGAAGCAGAGCCCACACGGTGACGGTGGTCAGCACGGCGGCGAGGTAGAGGACAGGCGGCGCAAGGGAACCGAGCGTCACAAGCACGGGCCGACTCTCTCGGAAGGTGTGCAGCCACTCCCGCAAGCGGTGCAACGGCGCCGCGATCGTGTGGCCGGACAGCATAAGCGCGAGTGCGAGAACGACTCCTGGCAGGAAGGAAACCGTTTGCTCGACCGGCGAGACGGCTTCCTCGCTCGAAGTGAGGTACTGGAAGACCCGCATGAAGTACCACGCGTCAAACACGGCCATGGCAGCGATCACCGGCCAGCGCAGCATCCGTATCCACGGCTCCCGGCGGCGTCGGTCGCGGGCACCGTCGTCCGCGTGGCGAGCTTCGACCGCCTCTTGGGCCGCCCGGGCCGTACGGAGCGAGGCCACCGCCTCGAACCGTGCCAGAGCCTGAACGGCTACCTCTGTCCGAGCGTGCGCGCCGATCGTACGGGCCCGGGCCGTGGCGAGCTGCTCACGGTTGTGGCTGACGAGTTCGGCGACCTCGCGAGTCGCCCGCAGCAGCACCCGCATCTCACCGTTGTCCAGGTGCTCCGGCTCACGCTCCGGTCCCTCCTCCGCACTCTTCACCAAGTGCCGGAGGTCGCAGCCACAGCCGTGGTGGCAGGGGCTGCCTCGATGTTTCGCGGGCATCTACACGTCCTTCTCTGCGAGATGTGCATGGTGTGATCTCAACGGTTTTCACCAGTAAGGGACCCCATGAGGAAAATGAGGCACTGGTACACGGCGTACGGGATGAGATCAGCGGCGCACCGTGACAGCGATCTCCACCCGACGGTTGCAGGCCATGGCCGCGTGGTCCGGCACTCCGTCGCGGTACTCGGGGGTGCAGGCCGGCCGGTCGTCGGAGTGACCACGGACGGAGTCGACAGCGATCCCGCGCTCGGCGAGCGCGGACCGGACGGACCGCGCCCTCGCGAGGGAGAGTTGCCTGCCACGCCGTTCGCTGCCACGAGAGTCGGTATGCCCGGAAACGGCGACCGACAGAGGATCGAGCTCCATGATCCGGCTTGCGGCGTCGTCCAGGGTGCTTCGCGCCGTCGGCGACAGTTCCGAGCGGTCGGTGGCGAACAGTACGGACCCGGGAAGGACGATCGTGGTGACCCGGCCCATCGGACGCTCGGCGAGGGCGGGGAAGGTCACCTGCGGTTCGGCCCTACCGACAACGGTCTGCATTCCCACCCCGGCCTCGCGGGAACGTGCGGTGGCCGCCACCTGGCAGGAGGACGCGCCAGTCGCCTGACACAAGTGCTCCCACAGCGTCGTCAGCCAGGCGGTCTGCGGGGACGACGGTGCCTCGCCCCGAGCTGACCGGCCGATGCCGAAGATGCCTACCTCGGTGCCCGTCAGGTCCGGCAGTTCGCCCGCATCTCTGCAGCGGTCCACCGTCATCCTGATCTCCTCGCCGCCGTCGAATCCGGCGGAGCGTAGGTCCGCGCAACCCGTATTGGTCAGCCCGTCGGTCGCCACCACGATCCTTCGGGCACCGTCGGAGCCGCTCCCACCGACCGGTCCGGCCGGGCCGAGCTGATCGGCAGCCGCGGCGAGTGCGCCCAGCACGTCCGTGCGGTCAGTACCCGGCGTCTCGTCGGACAACTGCCGCAGCCGCTTCTCCAGACAGCCGCTTTGTACCCGCCGACGGTCCTTCCGCCGGGTTTCATTGCCTTGCTCCGCCGGAACGGTCGCACGGTCCACGTCCCAGTCGACCGTGGACCGGGATCCGTCGAAGCCGGCGACCGAAAGCGCCCCGCTCTCCAAAACCGTTGGCGCGAGCTGCTCGGCGGCCACCAGCGTGGCTGCCCAGTCCGGTCGGCGTGTTCCCGGCTCGGCGGTCGGGTCCGCCCGGGTCGAGGAACTGCGGTCGAGGAGCACGGCGGTACGCGACCGGGCGAGTTCCTTCGTGTCCTGCGACCTTCCACGAGTGGTCTGAGAGGAGTTGTCGTGGCCCGGCTCGCTCCCGCCCACACGATCAAGCCAAGCGCACGGCCGTACGACGGGCGTCTCGAAGGCGCCGCATCCGCTGCCCGCCACCAGAGCGGTCAACGCGCAGGCGACGGCGAGAAACCGCTGAGAGGGCGTTCGAATCAATCGGGTCACTGAACTCTCCAAGCTGAGTTAAATGCATATTTTTGACTTTTATGGGACGACGCTTCGGGGGTTACTGGATCTCTCGGCCACTCGGCAACAGGAGGTCTCCCGTGTCCAGCTCCTCACGCCCCACCGGAAACTCCGCCGGATCAACAGCCACCGATGCACGGGAGACCCCCGGCCTGGAGTCGGGACTGGCCATCTACACCTCGCTCCAGGCCGCGACCCAGTTCGCGGACACAAAGGTGGCCGTCCTCGGTGCCGTACAGGCCGGGCTGATGGCCACCGCCCTGCCCCAAGGCGAAGCCGTACGCGAGGCATGGGAGCGCGGCGGGCCCGGCGCCTGGGTCGCCGTCTGTGTGCTGGTCCTGCGCGTGACTGCCTTCCTTCCTGCGGTCTACTGCGTGGTGCAAGCGCTGCGCCCCCGGTTGGGGCCGCCACCCGCCCCCAACCGCTTCAGCCTGCCGCTGCTGGCCATCGCCGACGGCACTCCTCCACCGCCCGGCCAGGACCTCGAACGGCAGGAGATATGGCAGCTGATTCCCGTACTGGCCAAGGTGGCGGTGACCAAGCACCGGTACATCACCCGGGGCGTGGCCTGGACGGGGCTGATGGCGGTGGCTGCCGGACTCTCCCTGCTCACCGGGCCGCTTCTGCCCTGAGGGCCACGCCGGGGTATGTCAGTTCCTGCTGGGCTGTGGCAGCGGCTCCGCTTCGCCGCTGCCGGACGCCAGGTCGCCCGGCAAGGGAAGACCGAACATTCTCATGGCCCGTCCGAGTTGATGCTCATTGGTGACAACGAAATCGAACACGTCGTGCGCCTGATGTGCCTTCACCTGCTGCTCGAGGAACTTGAGGAAATCTTCGAGTTGCCCTCGCCTCTGCTGGAACATGTCCCCGACCTCGGTGGCCGCTCTGTCCGGCTGCTCAGCCAGGAGAACGGCCCACGGCGTCAGCCAGGACAGGCTGTCATCGTTCTGGCGCGTGCCGACGAGCCCTTCGGCGAGGAACGTCCGCCACCGCTCAGAGACCTGGGTCAGCAATTCCACCTGGAGAGCGGACTTCGCGTACCGGTGCTCGATGTCCTGGAGTTCCAA
The DNA here is from genome assembly GCF_000719775.1 of Streptomyces sp. NRRL F-5135. GTDB lineage: Bacteria > Actinomycetota > Actinomycetes > Streptomycetales > Streptomycetaceae > Streptomyces > Streptomyces hebeiensis. The sequence continues at coordinate 314,919 of NZ_JOHR01000013.1, forward strand.
GGCCGCTTTGCGCTGCTGCTCAAGCACCTCCGGCGCGGGCCGTAGGAAGGCGACGGTACGGCAGCGGACGAGCCCGTTCTCGAAGCATTCGCCCTCCCGCAAGGCATCGTTGACGGCGAGCTCCGCCTCCTCCGCACGGAACGGCTCGTAGAGGCGGGTGATGTCACGTACCCGCTCGGTGAGCCGCTGCGGCATGTCCGCCTGGTAGCCATCGATGGCACGGCCCAGCACCTCCTGGTCCAGCCTTCCTTCGGCGCACCACTCGCAGCGGATCTCGACCTGGAAGTCGAATCCGTCTCCCCGGGCCGGAGTTTCGAACGAGACGACGGAGTCACGGTGCACCACCGCTGTCTCCGGCACGTCCATGGTCATCGATTCGAAGGACAGGACGGACTGCCGCCTGCCGCCGAACAGAGCGCGCAACCAGCCCCATGCGCCACGGGGCGGCATGCCAGTCATATAGACCACCTTTCCGTCACAATGGAATGGACCCCTGTGGCCCCATTGGGATCCGGTAATTGATGTGCCCATAGCCGCAGGTAGAACAGAAACTGTTCGCGCAATCCGTCGCCCCCTGCCCCTGGTTCGGGCAGCTCGGCGACGAATTCGGCCACGAGCTCTTCGATGCCCGGCTCTTCGCCCGCCCGCTCCACCCAGAGCCGCATGGCGTTCCAGCCATACCGGCGATGGGATCGGGTGGAGCTGAGCAGAACCTGCCGGGTCAGCCGCAGCAGGTGTTCACGCGGGCCGGGTTCCTTCAGGAAGCCCGTGACCGCTCGTCGGCCGCGAAATCGGCTGAGACGCTGGAGGCAGTTCGCCGCATCGTCACGAAGCCAATGCCGTGATGACGACGACCAGTCGGCAAGCCTTTCCAGGACTTGCTCCCGCGAGCCGGCCGCGTAGATTTCCCGTACTGCGGCCCACACACTCTTCATTCCCGACTGGGCAATCTTCTCCAGACCGCCCAGAGCATGGGCTGGGAACATCGCGCCGATCGAGGTTCCGTACGCGGCCCGGGCACAGCTTTGGAACTCCCGCCGCTGGGACCAGCGCCAGAGCAGGCGCTGCACTCGTAGAGCGAGCAGAGGATCGGCCACCGCACGCTCCAGCGCCCATGCCGCAGCGAAATGCTTCCGATCGCTGTGCTCACCTTTTTCGGATGCCCAGGTCACAAGCAGTTCTTCGTGCACGTACTCCCAGTCGAAGGTCGCCAGCAGACCGACCGTCTGGGCAGCCGAGACTCGGATGTCCTCCTCACCCCGGATGACAAGGCTGTCCAGCCACTCCAGCAGCGGGACTCGCGCCCCGCTATGGTCGTGCCACAGCACCTCCATGACTGCCTGGCCAAGCCCAGGCTGGCGGACCCTCACCAGGCATTCCGGATGCCTGGCCTCGACTCGGTTCCCGTTGCGATCGATGAATTCGACATCGGCGGCCCCCAGCCAGTCCTGCACGCTCTCCACGAACAGCGGCATCTCGGGGACGGACGACGGCGAGCGAACCCCGTGCAACAGTTCGGCGAGCCGGTGGGACTCTCGGCTGACCCGGGACAGCGTCGTTCCGTCAAGCACCACGCAGGCCAGCAGGAACGCTCGGGACCACAAGGAGACATCCGGCTGCCTGGCGTCACCTGCCCCGGCCTTCGGCGGCCCGAGAAGCCTGGCCGCCTTCGCCCGCAGCTCGGCCCCGAGCCCCTGCACGATCTGGTCGGCGTCGTCACCCTCGCGCACGCGCCGTGCCAGTTCACCAGCCAGTACGGCGATCTCCGCCATGGATCTGCGCCCATTCAGATCCTCCCGGAGACGCTCGTGCTCCAGCAGCTTGCGACCGCCTTCCGGCAGGTCGGCGAGGTGCACCGTCACGTGCCGGGCCAGTACCCGGAACCGCAGTTCGTCCGCGACCTCGTGCTCGACGACATGTCCGTCAAGGCCGGCGACCGGCACACGGTCATCAACGATGATCACCAGCGGTTGGCGGCGATAGGTCACCTCCCGTAACCGGTTGAGAAGTTGTGCGCGCAGTTCACTCGCCCACCGCCTCCCGTCACCCTCGATGACATGGCCACGGCTCGGCTGGAGTCCGCCGTCCTCTTTGACCAGCCGACGCACGCCTGTTTCCGAATCGAGGACGACGACGCCGGTGTCCATCACCTGCCGCGCGGCGAGCAGTGCCATGGTGAAACGCCCGGAACCAGGAGCTCCGCGCAGCACTGCGACCCCGTGTCTCTCCAGGTGCTTCACCAGGACGCCGTAGGCGGCGGGCCGTACGTACCGTTCGCGCAGCCCGTCCAACTCGTCTTCCGGGAAGCGGCCGTCGATCGGATCCACCACCGGTGCATTGAGTATGGTCTTGTACATCGTCCTGGCCGTGTCCCCGGTGCCGAAGCCAACGGCTCCCCCCTTGATCCCCCCTTCGACAAGGGCCCGGGGCAGGCCCCGCTGACGCAGCCAACGGATGTGGTCGGCCTGTTCTTCCGCCGCGTCCACGCCGACAGGCGCGAATGCGGTCTCCTCGTCGGCGGTAGGTTCCGACGACGGCCCCTCAAGCGACTCGTTCATAAGGCCGCCGGCCATGTCGTCCATCCCTGTGGTCCCGTCACCGCGTGTACTTCTTGTGCATGGTCTTCGCCGCGTCGCCACTGCCGAAGTGGAAAACACCGCCCTTGTTCCGCTTCACCACATTGGTGGGCGGGGGAGCGGCGTCCCCCTCCGGCTTCGGTTCGGGCACCGGCTGCGGGTCCGGGTGGGAGACGAGCGGCTTCAGCTCTTCGGGACCGTGCTCAGGCACGTGGACCCAGCCGTAGCCGCTGAATTCCTTCCGCTCGACGTGCACCCTGACGTACCGGGCGGGGTCCAGGCCCTCTCCCTCACCTCGGAGCCTGACGACGTCCTGGTAGAGCTGATCGGAGATGATGACCACGAGATCGGTCGAGCTGATGGCCTTGAGCACCTGCTTGAGCTGGTTCGCGCTGAGGTAGCGGGCCACTGACACCGGGGCGGGCCCGCTGTGGCCGAGGGCGGCCGTCCGGGCCACGCCGAAGTCGATGGCCAGCTTGAGCCGCATCCGTTCTTGCTCGGCCCGGTTGGCGTTGCGCTCGCCGAGACGGATCGCCAGGTTCCGCACGAAGCAGCCGAGGACCAGCGGCTCCGGTGTCTCGAGCGGCAGCACGGCGAACTCCTGGTCACCCTGCGGCTGGCGCTGCCAGGTCGTCCTGTCCAGGCCGGAGAGCACCGCCGCCTCCTCCAGCACCCGGACCAGGTCCGCCTGGAATGCCTCCTGGCTCGGGGTGTCGAGGTGGCTGTACTGCTCCACGTCGGCGGCCATGCACAGATGGCGCGTGATGATCTCCTGCGATTTGGATGGGGAAGTCATGGGCACGGTTCTCCTGCCTGCCGTTGGTGGTGTCGGGCGTCCACTGTTGCGGCCGGATACGGAGAACACCGAGCAGGTCGTAGAAATACGGTTTTCCACAGGAGACGCGCGCGATACCCGTGTTACGGGAGGGGCGGCTCCAGCCTGGCGTTTTCCCGTAAGCGCTTCAGGTCGAGGACGGTGGTGCGGCGGTATCCCGTCGTGATGAGACCGTCCCTGCGCAGTTCGGCGAGCGCCTTGTGGATCGTGACCTCCGCCGAGCCGGTGAGCGCGGCCAGCTCCGGCTGCGTGAGGTCGACCCCGATGACGATGCCGCGGGGCACGTGATGCCCGTACGAGACGGCCAATGCCGTGAGCACGCGGGCCAGCCGCACCTTGACCGGATAGCCTCCGAACTCGATCCGTCTCTGGTTCGCCCAGCGCAGTCGACGGACGACAATCCGGTTGACAGCTCGAGCCGCCTCGGGCCGGGAGTCGAGGAAGAGCCGCAGATCGGTCTCGCGGACGATGCTGGCGGCGATCTCCCCACAGGCGGTGACCGTGGCCGATCGTCGCGCTCCGTCGTCCATGGCAGCCATCTCGCCGACGATGTCCCCGCCGACCCGGATGGCCAGCAGCGCCTCGTGACCGTTGTCCAAACGGGCGGTCACCTTGACGAACCCGGAGCGCAACAGCACCACATGGTTCGAATGGTCGCCTTCACGGATCAGGGTCTCGCCCGGCAGGTACCGACAGCGTGTTCCAAGCCGCAGCAGTTCGGTGCGTACGGCGTCCGACAGCCCGCCGAGAAAGCTTCGGGCGGGCCACTCGTGCTGTCTCTGGGATTCGGACTCTGTTGGCAAGAAAGCCCCCATCTAGTTCCGATGCGACTCTCAGCCGTGCCTGACCCGAGCACTTCCTCCGGCTCAGAAGACGAGAGCGCTGTGCGGCCGATACGGCACATGGTGAGTCGCTGCGCCAGGCGCACAACAGGGCGCATGACGATGCCGCCGACGCGCCGCAGCGCTGACCGGCACCGATACCAGTCCACCGGGCCACTGCCGAACTGTGCGCTGGACCGCCAGCGGGCCGCTCCGTGCCGGCAAAAGAACTTCCGCCGGCCAGACGTGTCCCGTACCGGAGCCTTGTGGGACGCGCGAACACGTCTGATGCTGTGGTTTCTTGTTGCCTTCCGTTCGGAGTCAGCCCCCATGAGTGCCGAGAGCCCGAGCAACGACCAGCACACCGCCGCCCCACGACCGCGTCGGCGGTCCCTCCTCGTCTCCGCGACCGCCCTCGCCGGCTGGGCGGCCTTCGCCGCGCAGAAGAGCGCCTTCGCCGCCGACGGCGTCGGCGCGGGCAGAGCCGGCGGCGGCAGCGCGGCCCCCGGGGACGAGTGGGACGCCCGGCCGCGGGTCTTCCAGATCAACCGGGAGGAGGCGCGGACCCGGCTCGTGCCGTACGGGAGTGTGGCCGACGCGGTGCGCGGGCGGCGGGTCGAGGAGTCGCCCTACTACCGCTCCCTCAACGGGGATTGGCGGTTCCGCTGGTCGAAGAACCCGGACCTGCGGCCCGTCGGCTTCCACGCCCCGGACTACGACGACAGCGGCTGGGACCGGATCCCCGTCCCCTCCAACTGGGAGATCGAGGGGTACCCCGAGCCGATCTACCTCAACATCAAGTACCCGTGGGTCGGGTACGAGACGCCCGAACCGCCCGACATTCCCCGCGAGTTCAACCCCGTCGGCTCCTACCGCCGTACCTTCGCCCTGCCCGCCGACTGGAGCGGGCGCCGCACGCTGCTCTCCTTCCAGGGCGTGAAGTCCGCGTTCTTCGTGTGGGTGAACGGGACGCGCGTCGGCTACAGCGAGGACAGCTACACGCCCGCCGAGTTCGACATCACCGCGTACGTCCGGCCCGGCCGCAACACGCTGGCCGTCGAGGTCTTCCGCTGGTCCGACGGCAGCTGGCTGGAGGACCAGGACATGATCGACCTGTCCGGGATCTTCCGTGACGTGTACCTCTACGCGATCCCGCCGACGCACGTGCGGGACCTGTTCGTCCGCACCGACCTGGACTCCGCCTACCGGGACGCGGTGCTGACCGTCACGACGACCGTACGCGACCGCGGCGGCGCGCGCCCGGACGGGCACCAGGTCGAGGCGGTGCTGTACGACGCCGGGGGGAAGCCGGTCCTGGGGCGTCCCCTCACCGGGCGGGTCGCGTTCCCGGCCGCCGGCGAGGCGGGGGGCGACGCCGTCGTCACCCTGACCGCCGACGTCCCCGCGCCCGCCCTCTGGTCCGCCGAGGACCCGAACCTCTACACCCTCGTGGTCACCCTCACCGACCGCTCCGGCAGGCCGGTGGACGTCCAGCGGACCCGTGTGGGCTTCCGCCGGATCGAGTACGGACCCGGCAGGTACACCATCAACGGCAAGCCGCTGATGTTCCACGGCACCAACCGCCACGAGTCCGACCCCGACCACGGCCAGGCGGTCCGCGAGGAGCGGATGGTCGAGGACATCCTGCTGATGAAGCGGCACAACATCAACGCCGTGCGGACCTCCCACTACCCGAACCACCCCCGCTGGGCGGAACTCTGCGACGAGTACGGCCTGTACGTCATCGACGAGGCGAACCTGGAGACGCACGGGGTCCGCGACCGCGTGCCGGCGTCGCTGCCCGAGTGGACGGACGCCTGCGTGGACCGGATGCGCTCGCTCGTCGAGCGCGACAAGAACCACCCGTGCGTCGTCGCCTGGTCGCTCGGCAACGAGGCGGGCCAGGGCGAGAACTTCCGGGCCATGGCCGACTGGACACGCGCGCGCGACGCCTCACGGCCGGTGCACTACGAGGGCATGAACGCCGTCGCCGACGTCCACAGCGAGATGTACACCAGCCCCGCCGGCGTGGAGGCGTACGGCCGGTCCGGCGATCCGAAGCCGTACATGCTGTGCGAGTACAACCACTCCATGGGCAACAGCGGCGGCAATCTCCAGGAGTACTGGGACGTCTTCGAGCGCTACCCGAACCTGCACGGCGCCTTCGTCTGGGACTGGGTCGACCAGGCGATCCGGCTCCCGGTGCCGGGCGATCCCAAGCGGACGTACCTGAGTTACGGCGGTGACTGGAAACCCGGCTACCCGACGGACGGGAACTTCAGCTGCAACGGCCTGGTCGACGCGGACCGGCGGGTCCACCCCGGCCTGCTGGAGATAAAGAAGATGTACCAGCCGGTGGGGATCTCGGCCGCCGCCGAACCGTCCGCCGGGGACTCCCAGGTCGCGGTGGCGATCCGCAACAAGCACCTCTTCAGCGGCCTGGACGCCTACGAGTTGCGGTGGACCCTGACCCGGGACGGCGAGCGCGTACGGCAGGGCACGCTGCCCGCGCCGAAGGTCGCGCCGGGCGGCACTGCCACCGTACGCGTGCCCGTGGGGCGCCCCGACGCGGCAGCCGGCACTGGCGCCGGCGCCGGCACCGGCACCGGCAAGGACACGGCCGGGGAAGGCGGCGAATACTGGCTCGACATCGCCTTCGTCCTGCGCCGGAAGACCCGCTGGGCCGACGCCGGGCACACGGTCGCCGCCGAACAGCTCGCCCTCGGGCGGCGCTCCACCGCGGCCGGGACCGCGCCCAAGCCCACGCCCTCCGCGACACCCGCCGCCCCCGGCCTCACCGTCAGCGAGTCGGACACCCGGGTACGGGTCACCGGGCGCGGCCTCGACGTGGTCCTCGACAAGACGACCGGCACCCTCGCCTCGTACCGCCACCGCGGCCGGCTCCTGCTCGCGGGCGGGCCCGTGCCCAACTTCTGGCGCGGACCCACCGACAACGACATCGGCCGGAAGTTCCACACCACGGCCCGCACCTGGCGGGACGCGGGCGCCGGCCGGACCGTGACCTCCGTCGAGGTCTCGCAGCCCTCCCCCGGCGAGGTGCTGATCGAGGTCGCCGCCACGCTCCCCACCGCGCCCGCGGCCTCCGCCTGGCACACCGTCTTCCGGGTGCTGGGCACCGGCGAGATACGGGTACGGCACACGCTCGACGCGGCCGCGGGCCTGCCCGACCTGCCCATGGTGGGCGCGCTGCTGACCGTACCGGCGGGGTTCGAGCGGCTGGAGTGGTACGGGCGCGGTCCGCACGAGAACTACGCGGACCGCAAGAGCGCGGCCTTCGTGGGGCGTTACCGCTCCACGGTCGACGACCAGATGGCGCCGTACGTCCGGCCCCAGCAGACGGGCAACATGACGGACGTGCGGTGGCTGTCCGTCGTCAACCGGTCGGGGGAGGGCCTGACCGTGACCGCGGATCCCGGTCCCGCCGCCGACGACGCCGCTGATGCCGGCGGCGGCGATGCCTCGGCGGCGGCCGACGCGTCGCCGCTGGAGTTCAGTGCCCTGCACCACTCGCCGTTCGACCTGGAAGGCCCCCGCCACCCGCACGACCTGACGCGGCGTGCCGAGACCGTCCTCGGTGTCAACCACCGGCAGATGGGCGTGGGCGGCATCAACTCCTGGGGCGCCGCCCCGTTGGAGGCGTACCTGCTGCACGCCGGCCGCAGCTACACGTACGGCTACCGGCTGCGGCCCGCGTAGGGCCGCCGTACCCGGGCCGACCGGACCGACCGGGTAGACCGGGCCGACCGTACCCGGGGCGACGAGGCTCGCGGCGCGCACTCCGTCCCGCGCGGGGCGCGTGCCCGCCGCGAGCCGCCGCCCGAGTACGCCCCGACCGCCGCTCCAGAGGTTGCCTTTCACGCGCCGTGAGAATGCACCGCAGGGCCGACAGCCGGGGGGCGAGAGTCCGGGGCCCGGGGCCGGGTGGCTCAATGGGGGGACGGAACGGGACGGCGGAAGCAGGGGCGGGGAGACGACGTGGGTTATTCGGTCGAGCAGATGTCCGGACTCGCCGGGGTGACGGTGCGGACACCCTTGGACCATACGACCGCGCACGGTACGACGGCCGCGGGGAGACAGTCATGAAGATCCTCATCGCGGCGGCCGGTTCGTACGGGGACATCGCCCCGTACACCGGACTCGCCGCCCGCCTCCGCGCGGCCGGACACGTGGTCGCGCTCGCCGCCGACCCGTCCTACGACTCGCTCCTGCGCTCCGCCGACCTGTGTCCGATACCGCTGCCCGCCGATCCGCGGTCCGCCGGCGGGGCCGCCGTCGGCCGGGCCTCGGCGGGCGGGTCCGCCGCGGGCCGGGGCGGCGGGGACGTCTCCGGGAGCGGCAACCGCGCCCTCATGCGCGCCGCCGCCGGCTTCGTCCGGACGCTGGGGACCAGCCTCGCCCGCGCGGTCGCCGAGGCCGACCCCGAAATGCTGCTCCTGTCCACCACCACGGCCCCGCTCGGCCGGCAGCTCTCCGAGGCACTCGGCATCCCCGCCCTCGGTGTGGCCCTCCAGCCCGCCCACCCCACCGGGGACTTCCCGCCGCCCGTGAGCGGCGCGCGTTCACTGGGAAAACGGGGCAACCACCTCGCGGGCCGGGCCGCGCAGCGCGTGGTGGACCGGCTGTACGCGGACGCCGTCCGGGCGCTGCGTACGGAACTGGGCCTGCCGCACACGTCCGCGACGGCGATCCGGCGCGCGCGGGCGGCCACGGTCATGCCCGTCCTGCACGGATTCAGCACGGCGCTGGTACCGTGCCCCGCCGACTGGCCCGCTGAGCTGAAGGTCGTCGGCAACTGGTGGCCGTTCGTGCCCTCCGGCGCCCGGCTGCCGGACCGCCTGGCGGACTTCCTCGCCTCGGGGCCGCCGCCCGTCCTCATCGGCTTCGGCAGCATGGGCGCGGGCCACGGGGAGCGGCTGGGGCGCACAGCCGTACGGGCCCTGCGCCGGGCCGGGGTCAGGGGAGTCCTGCAAGCCGGCTGGGCCGGGCTGTCCGCCGACGACGAACCGCCCGGTGACGACATGCTGACGATCGGGAACGTGCCGCACGCGCTCCTCCTCCCGCACCTCGCGGCGGTCGTCCACCACGCCGGCGCGGGGACGACGGCCGCCGCCCTGCGCGCCGGGTTGCCGTCGGTGCCGGTGCCGGTGACGGCGGACCAGCCGTTCTGGGCCGCCCGGCTGGTCGCGGCCGGCGCGGGCACGGCACCGCTGCCCTTCGCCGCCCTGGCCGCGAACGGCGCCGAGGAACGCCTCGCCGCCGCGGTCGGCCGTGCCGTACGGGACGCCTCCCTGCGCGCCCGCGCCGAAGCGGCGGCCCGTCACATGGAAACCGAGGACGGCGCGGGCGCCGTGCTGGCGGCGGTGGAGGAGACGCCCCTGGTCGGCGGCGTGTGAACGGACCGGCCAACCGGACCGGCGAACCGACCCGGGGCGTGACGGACCGGCGGACAGGGCCGATGGGCGTGAACGCGGCGGCGGACGGGTCCGGATGGAAGGACTTCACCGGAGCCGTGCGGGTAGCCGGGCGGTCATGGGCGAGATCCTGGTCGGTACGTGTTCCTGGACGGACCGCGCGCTGCTCGCCTCCGGCTGGTACCCGCCGGGGCGCCGCGACGCGGCCGGGAGACTGCGTCATTACGCCGAGCGGTTCCCCGTGGTGGAGGTCGACGCCACGTACTACGCGCTGCCCAGTGTCCGCAACAGCAGGCTGTGGGCGGAACGGACACCGCCCGGCTTCCGCTTCGACGTCAAGGCGTTCTCACTGCTCACCGGGCATCCGACACGGCCCGAAGCGCTGCCCGCCGATCTGCGCGAGGCGTTTCGGCGACAACAGCGGCCGGGGCCCGGGCGACGGGACGGCGCGGACCGTGACGCGAACGCCGCCACGGGCGCCGGCACCGGCACGGGCACTGGCACTGGCACCGGCACCGGCACCGGCGGTGGTGCCGACAGCGGCACCGACGGCGGGCTGCTCGACGAGATCTGGCGGCGTTTCAGCGGCGCGCTGGAGCCGCTGCGCCGAACGGGCCGGCTCGGCACGCTCCTCTTCCAGTTCCCGCCGTGGCTCGCACCCGGGCCACGGGCGGAGGCGTTCCTCGACCGGTGCCGGGAGCGTACCGCCGGCTGGCCCGTCGCCGTCGAGTTCCGGCACCCCGGGTGGTGGCGTGCGGAACGGCTCGCCGCCACCTCGGCGTTCCTCGCTGACCGGGACATGACCGCCGTGGCCGTGGACATGGCGCAGTCGCTCGCCACGTCCGTACCGCCGGTCTCCCCCGTCACCTCGCGCCGGCTGGCGATGACGCGCTTCCACGGCCGGAGCGGCGCATGGGGTACGGGGACCAAGGAGGAACGGTTCCGCCACACCTACGCCCCGGAGGAACTGGCCGAGTGGGTGCCGCGCCTGCGGGCCATGGCCGACGAGGCGGACGTCGTCCATGTCATGTTCAACAACTGCTGTGCCGACGCCTCCGTCCGCGCCGCCGCGTCGATGCGCCGACTGCTCGACGAGGCAGCGCGCCGCCGCGGTCCGGGCCTTCGCACGTAATTCGAACCTTTCTTCGCACGTAATGCGAACATAAAGAAACACTGCCGAAACTTTGCCAGATTAATTCGAGTGACGGTGTGTCGTTTTACGCGGCCTTGGTTTTCTGTAAAGGTTTTCTCCGTCAGCACATTGTCCGAACCCGTGCGCCCGCACGGGTTCCGGAACGAGGAGAGACCAATGCGCTACGGCCCCGCCCTGCGAGAAGCGGTCGCATCCCCCCGTACGACCCCTCTCATCGGCATCTACGACATGTACTCGGCCTCGATCGCGGCTCAGCACTACAACGGCTTCTTCGTGTCCGGATTCGGGTTCGCCGCCTCGCACTACGGGCTTCCCGACATCGGCTTCATCGCCTGGCCGGACATGGTCGCCTTCGCCGAGCGGCTGCGGCTGGCCTTCCCCGGCCACCACATGCTGGTGGACATCGACGACGGGTACGTGGACCCGGAGGTCGCCTGCCACGTGGTGCAGCGGCTGGAGCGCGCCGGGGCGTCCGGGGTGATCCTGGAGGACCAGAAGCGGCCGCGCCGGTGCGGACACGCGGACGGCAAGCTGGTGCTGCCGCTGGAGGAGTACCTGGAGAAGCTCGAACTGGTGCTGAGCAGCCGGCGGGACATGCTCGTGGTGGCCCGTACGGACGCGACGGAGGAGTCCGAGATCGTGCGCCGGGCGGCGGCGCTGGCGGAGACGGACGCGGACGTCGTCCTCGTCGACGGGGTCCGCAGCGTGGACTGGATCCGCAAGATCCGCAAGGTCGTCGGCGACAAGCCGCTGCTGTTCAACCAGATCGCGGGCGGGAAGTCACCGCGGCTCTCCCTCACCGAACTCTCCGAACTCGGCGTCGACGTCGCCATTTACAGCACCCCGTGCCTGTTCGCCGCGCACGGCGCGATCGACGGCGCGCTGGTCGACCTGAAAATGGCGGACGGCCGGCTGCCGGACACCCGGGAAACCGGGTCGATCGGGGTGCGGGGTTCGACGGAACTGCTGGAGAAGAACATCAGCAGGCACCACGAAGTATCCGAGGCCGGTGGGATGCGCGAGAACCGTGAGGTTCGCGAAGTCCCCGAGGCCCGTGAAGTCCGTCGGCCGGTTTCCGTCTGACCGTGAGAATTTCCCTTCCGTGACATCGAATCCTTTCCGCCCCGGCGCCGGTCGGCACCGGCTGCCGGGCAAAGGAACCCGTCTCGCGCGGACGTCCGCGACGCGTGTGTGCGTCGCGGCGGCCGCGGGTGTGCTGTACGGCGGCGGTGCGGCGGACGCGGCGCAACCGGCGGAGGCGGCGCCGACCGCGCCCGCGCCGTCGGCGCCCGTCTCGTCCACGTCCGCGCCGTCGGCACCCGTCTCGTCGGCCCCCGTGTCGTCGGCGCCCGAGGAAGAGCCGGACGAGCCCGACGATCCGCCACCGCCCGGCAACCAGCACAGGGGCCTCATCGTCATCGACAACTCGTCGGCCGACTCCTGGCTCGAGGTCGACCGGACGCTCAACACGCTGATCGGCAGCAGGGGCACGGCGGGCAGCGACCACGACGGGGGCGGCGGCGCGATCGACGTACACGCCGGAGACGTCCGTGACTCCGGCGGACCCGTCGCGTCCGGGGGTTCGTGCCCGTGCCCGGACCCGACGACCCCGTCCCCGGCACCCCGGTCCTCCCCGCTGGGCTGGATCACTCAGCTCGGCCATCCGCCCTGGCAGGGCGAAGGCAGCGAATAGCGCGCGAGCGACCACACGACAGGGCGGCACACACGGCAGGGCCGCACGCGAGACAGACCGCGAGACACACCGCGAGACAGACGAGACACATACGGGAAGAGGGTGAGTGAGACATGACGTCCCCGCTCCGGCCGGCGTCCCCGCTCCGGCCGATGTCCTGGCCCGGCCGGGTGCTCAGGGCGGTCGACCCGTATGTCGCCGCCCTTCTCGGTACGGTCCTGTTCGCCGCGCTGCTGCCCGCCACCGGCCGCGCGGGCGTGGCCGTCGGCGGCGCCGCCGACCTCGCCATCGCGCTGCTCTTCTTCCTCTACGGGGCCCGGCTCTCCACCCGCGAGGCGGTGGACGGCCTGCGGCGGTGGCGGCTCCATCTCGTCATCGGGGCCAGTACGTTCGCGCTGTTCCCCCTGCTGGGGATGGCGGCGGGCGGGCTCGTACCGTTCCTGCTCACCGAGGAGCTGTATCTCGGACTGCTCTTCCTCTGCGTCGTCCCCTCGACCATCCAGTCGTCCATCGCCCTCACCTCCACGGCCCGGGGCAACGTTCCGGCGGCCATCTGCGCCGGGACGTACTCCAGCCTCGCCGGCATGGTCGTCACACCGCTGCTCGCGGCCTGGCTGATCGGGTCCACGGTCAGCTTCTCGACCGACGGGCTGCTGGCCATCGTCGGCCAGTTGCTGCTTCCGTTCGTGGCCGGGCAGGGGCTGCGGCGCTGGATCGGGACGTTCGTGGGGCGGCACAAGAAGGCGCTGAGCCTGCTGGACCGGTTCTCCATCCTCCTCGTCGTCTACACGGCGTTCAGCCGTGGCATGGAGGAGGGCGTCTGGCGGCAGCTCACGGCACTGCGGCTGCTCACCCTGGTGACGCTGGCCGCGATCCTGCTCACGCTGGCGCTCCTGATCACGTCGTACGCCGCGCGGCGCCTCGGCTTCGGCCGGGAGGACCGGATCGCCATCGTGTTCTGCGGCTCGAACAAGAGCCTCGCGACGGGACTGCCCATGGCAGCCGTGCTGTTCGGGGCCACGGCGGGACCGGTGATCCTGCCGCTGATGCTCTACCACCAGGTGCAGTTGATGGTCTGCGCCGTGCTCGCGAACCGCTGGTCCCGCACAGCGCCGGAGCCGTCCCGGTCCCCATCCCCGTCTCCGTCCCCGTCCTCGTTCCCGACACCGGGGCCGGCGGAGGGGGCGGGGACGGCGGGCGCCACCGCCCCGGGGCCGCGCCCGCTGATGAGCGAGCCGACCGCCTGACCGCCGCCGCCCCACCGTCCACGGCCACGAAAAGGCCGTGGACGGAAGGCCGCATGCCCGACGCTTCACTCCAATGCCGACCCTATTGTCCATTTTTACACCCTTGCTCTTTTTGGGTGTATTGCGGCCGACGGTCCGTTCCCATTGGTCAGTTGAACGTTGTTACGGTCGTGGATCCACGAGAATTCTGGGAACGGAACACCGTGTTGGCCGAGGCTTTCTGCGCCAGTGACGAGCGTGTGCGCGAGGCGCAGGCGGTGCTGGACGAGGCTCAGGTGGGACGGAGCAGGACGCTCGCCGCGTTCGCCGTCACCGTCGGCAGCGACGGTACGGTCGCGAACCTGCTGGGCCTGGGCGAGCGCGAGGTGCGCGTGGCGCGCCGGACGGTGGGGCGCGAGGAAGCCCGGTGCGTCGCCGAGGAGTTGCTGCGCGCCCCGCACGTGGCGCAGGCGACGCAGGCGGCGGCTCAAGCCGGGCAGTTGCCCCACATGCCGCAGATGGCTCATGACCCCTTCGCCGAGGCACTGACGATGGAGGTCCAACTGCCGCACCAGCGCAACGAAACGGTTCAGCCGGGACCGGAGCCGCCCGCGCAGGACGCGCTGCTGCCGCCGACCGCGCATCTGACGATCCCCACCGCACCCACGGGTCAGCCGGGGCAGGCGCCGGTGACGCCCCCGGTGCCGTCCATGCCTCCCACGGCGGGCACCGGCACGGCGCCGGAGACCTCGGGCGGCACGGCGCCCTCCGGGGTCTTCGGGGCCCCGACGGCCCCCGTCACACCCATGGCGCACATGCCGTCGATGACCCCCATGGCGTCGATGGCCCCCATGGCGGCCACAGAGGACGGTGTCGCCTGGTCTCCCAGCATGGACTCCGTCCTGGTGTGGAGCTGGAAGTCCGGGCTCGACCTCCAGACCGTGGCCGCCGAACTGGGCCTGGACCTCCGCGCACTGCTCCTGCGCGTCCAGGCCCTCGCCGACGACGGACGGCTCAGCGCCGGCTCCTCGTTCTCCGACAGCAGGCACTCCGGTCACCCTGGCCACCCGGGTCACCCGGGTCACCCGGGTCACCCGGGTCACCCCGGGCGGCACCGCCGGCACCCGGAAGACCCCTATCAGGCGTACTACAGCCCCACCACGACGGCGTTCCCCACCGCCGTGCACCACTGACTCCACTGATCGCGACCGGATCGCCGGAGGGCGGCACGGCGGGAGGGCCCCTTCGCGGCGCGAGGGGGCCCTCGCCACGCCCCGGCCCGCGCGCACCGCACCGGGAGCCCGGTCAGCGCTGCTCGCGGGCGCCGTCCAGGCGGCGGCGCAGCCCGTACGGGTTGTCGTCGTGCAGCGCGGCCGGGAGCAGCTCGGCCGGGACGTCCTGGTAACAGACCGGGCGCAGGTAACGGCGTACGGCGAGGGTGCCGATCGCGGTGGTACGGGCGTCGGAGGCGGCCGGGAACGGGCCGCTGTGGACCGTCGCGTAACCGACCTCGACCCCGGTCGGCCAGCCGTCGTACACGACCCGGCCCGCCTTGCCCTCCAGCAGCGGCAGCAGGGCGCGCGCGGTGTCCCGGTCGCCGGTGCCGTGGTGCACGGTCGCGGTCAACTGCCCCTGGAGGGCGTGCGCGACCTCGACCAGCTGCTCCGTGTCCCGGCAGGTCACCACGGTCGCGGCGGCGCCGAACACGCCGTCCTGGAGCGCCGGTTCGGCCAGGAAACGCCCGGCAGGGACGGTGAACAGCCTGGCCACACAAGTGTTGGCACCCTCGCCCGGCCGGCCGGCCGCCACTTCCCGTACGTCCTCGACCGCCGCGAGCGCCGCCGTGGCGCGCTCGTACGCGGCGTGGACCTCCCGGGTCAGCATGGTGGCCCCGGTGTACGCGGCCAGCGCGGTACGGGCGGCCACCAGGAACTCGGCCAGCTCCAAGCCGTCGGCGGCCACCAGCAGTCCGGGAGCCGTACGGAACTGTCCCGCGTCGCGCGTGAGTTCCCGGGTGAACGCCTCCGCCAGCTCGGCGGACCGTTCGCGCAGGGCGCCGGGCAGCAGGAACACCGGATTGAGGCTGGTCATCTCCGCGTACACCGGGATCGGTTCGGGGCGGGCGGCGGCCGTGCGCAGCAGCGCCGCTCCACCGGCGCGCGAGCCGGTGAAACTGACGGCCCTGATCCGGGGATCGGTGACGAGGGCCCGCCCGGTCTCGGCGCCGGAGCCGAAGACCAGCGAGAACACGCCCTCCGGGAGCTCGCTGTGGCGCACGGCGGCGGCGACGGCGGAGCCGAGGAGTTCGGCCGTGCCCAGGTGCGAACTCGGCGGCCGGACCACGACCGGACAGCCGGCGGCGAGCGCGGCGGTGGTCGCCTCGCCCGCCACGGAACGGGCGATCGGGGACTCGGCCGCGCCGAACACGGCGACGGGGCCGAGGGCCAGATGGCGTTCGCGCAGGTCGGGCCGGGGCTCGGGGGAACGGTGGCGCAGCGCCCGGTCGATCCGTACCTCCGCCCAGCCGCCGTCCCGCACCTCGGCGGCGAAGATCCGCAGCTGGGCCGCCGCCCGGTCGCGTTCGGCGGTCATCCGGCCGGTGGCGAGGCCGGTCTCGGCGACCGCGCGGTTGATCAGCTCACCGCCGAGCGCCTCGACCCGGTCGGCGATCCGCTCCAGGAAGGTCGCGCGCCGCTCGGGGGAGGTGGCGCCGTACGTGGGGGCCGCCCGCCGCGCGAGCACGCACGCGTGGGCGATGTCGTCGGGGGTGGCGGAGCCGTAGGCCGGTTCCAGGGGGGTGTCGGTGCGCGGGTCGGCGGCGGCGAGCGCGGGGCCGGTGCCGGTGCGCCGCTCGGCACCGAGGAACATCGCTCCGGTCAGGGGCATGGGCCGTCTTCCTCTCCGTTTCCTTCTGCGCCGCTTCGTCTTCCTTCTGGGCCGCTTCGTCCTGAAGTCGTTCCTGGGCGGGGCTTTTCGGGCGCCCGGCCTGGCGCCCGGCCGGAGGCGGGGCCGGGGGCGCGGCCGGCGACGGGGCCCGTGCCGGGTTCCTTCGGTGCGAGCCGCCATACGACGGCGGCGAGTTCGTCACACGCCTCCTGGATCCTCAGCCGTACGTTCGCCTGCTCGGTCACGATCGCCGCCAGCAGCAGCGAGGTCAGCGCGGCCGAGCCGTTGAGGACCTGGAGGCTGATCATCCGCTCCACCAGCGTGTGGCCCTCGAACGCGCCGACGCTGTCGGTCGCCTCCGAGATCGCGAGGACGGACGCGAAGAGCACGTACGGGGCGCTGCCCGCGAGTTCGAAGCGCAGGGCGGCCCAGATGAGGACCGGGAAGATCAGGTAGAGCATGCTCAGCGGGCTCATCACGGCGACCGGGGTGACCACGGCGGCGACCACCACCAAGGCCACGGCCTCGGGCCATCGCCGTGTGTTCCAGGGCGGCCGGAACCTGGGCAGGATGAGCAGCAGCGGGGTCACGACCAGCACCCCCATCGCGTCCCCGGCCCACCACGCCGACCAGGTCGGCCACCAGTCGTCCGCCGGCATCCTGCCGCCGAGCAGCAACGACGCCGTACCCACCGTCGCGCTGACGAGCATCCCGCCCAGCGCTCCGAGGAACACCAGCGCCACCCCGTCGCGCAGCCGGTCCAGCTGGGTACGGAACGCCACCTTCCGGAGCATCAGCAGCGCACAGAGCGGGGCGAGGGTGTTGCCCGCGACGATCCCGATGTCGGCGGTGTTGAGCGGACCGAGCGTCCGGACAAAGGCGAGCGCGCCGAGCGTGACACCCGGCCAGACGCCGGGCCCCAGCCGGAGCAGCGCGGCCAGGGCGATCCCGGTGGGCGGCCACAGCGGCGTGACGACCGCCTCGCCGAAGGTCACCTGTTTCAGCAGGCCGAGCCGGCCGGCCCCCCAGTAGACGGCGGTGACACCGAGGATCCGGAGCAGCGCCACGGACAGGCGCCCCGCTCGTCGGCTCTCCTCGGTACGCACCACACAGGCCATCAGACATCGGTCACCGCCCGGGTACGCCTAGACACGCACTGGCGGGGCACGGGCGTCACCCGGGGCGGGCGGGACGGAGGTGTCCGTACGGGCCTGTCGGCGCGAGCGGCACCGGCGGCACCTCCGGTCGTCCCGATACCGCCGGAGGGGTCGGCACGGCAGGCGCCCCGTCGTGGCACAGGATCAGGACGGCCGCGTCGTCCGTGTGCCCGGTCGACTCGGCCACCGCCATGACCCGCTCCGCCAGCTCGGCCAGGTCGCAGCCGGCGCCCGCCCGCGCGCGGACCAGCCGTACCACGCGGGCCAGCCCCTCCTCGATCGGCACGGACGGCCCCTCGACCACCCCGTCCGTGAGCAGGACGAGAACCCACCGGCCCGCCAGTCGGCGGCGCGTCACCGGGTACCTCTCGCCCGGCGCGATGCCGAGCGGCAGCCCGCCGGCGTCCTCGGCGACCCCGGCCCCGCCGTCGGCGGTGGCCCATACGGCCGGCGTGTGGCCGGCCCGGGCGCTCTCCAGCTCCCGGGTGACGGGGTCGAAGCGGAGGAACGTACAGGTCGCGAAGAGGCCACAGCCCACGGACAGCAGCAGGTCGTTGGCCCGGCTCAGGGCCTCGCCCGGATCCCTGGCCACCGCCGCCGTCGCCCGCAGGCCGATCCGGACCTGTCCCATGAAGGCGGCGGCCTCGACGTCGTGTCCCTGCACGTCCCCCACGCAGAACCCGAGCGTGCCGTCGGGCAGCACGAACCCGTCGTACCAGTCGCCACCGATGTCCAGCCCGTCCCGGGCGGGGGCGTACAGCGCCAGGGTCCGCAGCCCCGGCGCGGCGGGCAGCTCGGCCGGCAGCATCCCGCGCTGCAACGCCTCCGCCAGCTCCACCCGGGCCCGGTGCAGCTCGGCCCCCTGCCGCGCCTGGGCGGTGAGCCGCCCGAGCGTGGTCAGCAGGTCATCGGCGCTCGCCGACGGAGAGGCCGACGAAAAGGGGGTACGCCGGGTCATGCACCGCTCCGGGGGATGTGCGTGCGCGCGGCACTCGATGAGGATCCGAGACGGTCCGACAGTCGCAGATTCATCATATTTCTCTCCGCCAACCGTGGCGACCGCCCGACGCAGGTGCCACCGCCGACCGCGGCGAACCCCGGGCACCGCGAACCCCGGGCACCCGCGAACCGCGGACCCTGTCGAGCCGGCCGACGCCCATGACGCAACGGCCGACACGACAGTGGCGTGCCTGCCCGCGCACCGGCGAACGGCTCAGCCGGCACCCGCGCCGGTGCCCGCGCCCGCGCCCGCGCCGCTCGCCGCCGACGCACCGAGCAGGGTGGTCGGGGTGCCGGACGCCCAGGGTTCCAGGGCCGGCAGGTGGCGGCGGGCGTGGCGTGCTCCGGCGGTCGGGAGGGCCGCCCGTACGAGGCGGGCCGCGCGCAGCCAGGGCTGGGCGTAGATGTGGTGGGCCCGGCGCTCGATGCCGGAGGCCAGCCGGTCCACGGCCGGGGCCACCGGGTACGTGCGGTCGGCCGGCCAGGGCAGCCGGGCGCGCAACTCGCGCAGCGTCGAGTCCTGTTCCGCGCTCCGTGCCATGTCCGTGTCGGTCCAGCTCAGGTACGCGACCCCGACGCGTACACCGTGGTGCGCGACCTCGGTCCGCAGGGTGTGGGCAAAGGCCTCCACCCCCGCCTTCGACGCGCAGTAGGCGGACATCATCGGCGCGGGCGCGAGGGCGGCGAGCGAGGCGATCTGCAGGTAGTAACCGCGCGAGACGAGCAGCGCCGGCAGGAACGCGCGGGCGGTGACGGCGCTGCCGACGAGGTTGACCTCGATCACCCGCCGCCACGCCCCGGGATCGGAGTCCAGGAACAGCCCGCCGGCCGCGACCCCGGCGTTGGCGACGACCGCGTCGACCCGCCCGAACCGCTCGGCCACGCGCCGGGCCGTACGGGCCATGGCGTCCGCGTCCGTCACATCGGCGTGCCAGTGGTCCGCCTCGCCCGGCAACGAGGCGGCGACCCGCTCCAGCGCGGCTTCCTCCGAGCCGACGAGCGCCAGTCGGGCGCCGCGCGCGGAGAGGGTACGGGCGAGCTGCGCGCCGATGCCACGGGCGGCGCCGGTGACAACGGCGGTACGCCCACGGAGCGGCAGATGGCTGCTCATGAACGGACCTCCACAGTGAGGGGACGGGGCCGGTTCGCCGTCCCCGCGCGGCGCTGCGCGGGGACGGCGGCGACGACCGTACGGAAAGGGACACCAAGGGAAACGACGACGGGCCGGACAGGAGTCGGGCCCCCTTCCAGTGGCAGGTGGCGGGTGACTGGTGGCCGTGGCCGGTGGCCGTGGCCGGGCAGGGGGCGCGTGGCCGGGTGCCGCACGGCCGGGTGGCGCACGGCCGGGTGGCGCGTGGCCCGGCGGCAACGGCGCGGCCGAGGCGGCGGATTCGCCGGGACGGCAGGCGGGGGACTCACCCGACACCGGACGGCGAGTGGGAGGTGCCGTGATGACGGCATCGGATCCCGGAGCCGGCAGGCCCGCAGGTGGCCGGGTCGCGGCGCACGGAGAAGCGGGGCACGGCCGGGTACGGCGCGCGATCAGCGCGCCCGCGCTCGTCGGGCGTGTCGCACGGGCACGTCGCACGGAAATGCCGCACGGAGACGTCATACGAAGACGTCGTACGGACACCTCCCGCGGGCGGGCAGCGAGGGGGAGCAGCGACAGCGACGTACAACGGCCGACCGCCCGCAGTCGTCAGGCCCGCCGCAACGCCACCACCGCGTTGTGCCCGCCGAAACCGAACGAGTGGCTGACCGCACGCTCGATCGGCCGGTACAACGGTGTCTTGGTCACGCACGCGATGTCGAACTCGTCTGCCGGGGCGTCCAGGTTCGCCACCGGTGGTACGACCCCGTGCTGGAGGCTCAGCACGGTCAGCCCCGCCTCGATCGCGCCCGCCGCTCCCATGCAGTGCCCCAGCACGCCCTTCGGCGCCGTGACCGGGGGTCGGTGCGGAAAGACCCGGCTGATCACCGCCGCCTCCGTCGCGTCGTTCAGCGGCGTCGACGTCCCGTGCGCGTTGACGTGCTCGACATCGCCCGCCTGCCAGCCCGCGTCCCGCAGCGCCGCTTCCACCGCCCGCTGCGCGACCGCGCCCGAGGGGTGCGGGCTCGTCGGGTGGTGCGCGTCCGTGGTCGCCCCGGCGCCCGCCAGCAGCGCGCGCGGCCCCGCGCCGCGCGCCCGCGCGTCCGCCTCGCGCTCCAGCACCATGACGGCCGCGCCCTCCCCCATGACCAGTCCCAGCCGGTCCGCCGCGAACGGCCGGCACAACCGCGCCGGATCGTCCCCGGGCCGGGCCACCGCCGCCGACCGCGAACGGGCGAAGCCGGTCATCGCGACGGGGAAGACGATCGACTCCGTCGCGCCCGCCACCGCGATGTCGCACTGTCCGGTGGTCAGCAGGTCGCGCGCCACGGCCAGTGCCGTGACGCCGGACGAGCACGCCGTGCAGGGCGCCATGCTGGGGCCCGTCGCGCGCATGTTGATCGCGATCTCGGCGGCCGGCATGTTCGGGATCGTGAGCAGGACGCCCGCGGGCGATGTCGCGCCGGGGCCGCGCCGGTCGAGCGCGACGGCCTGTTCCGCCAGGCTCGCCGAGCCCCCGCTGCTGGTCCCGACCACGACGGCGACCCGGGTGCCGTCCCAGGACCGCGGGTCGAGCCCGGCGTCGGCGACCGCCTCGCGCGCGGCGAGCAGCGCGAACTTGACGTAACGGCCCATCCGGAACGCCGTGCGTCCGCCGATCGCCGCGTCCAGGTCGATGCCGTCGACCGTACAGGCGAAGTCGACCTCGCAGCCGCGCAGTTCGGGGACCCTCCGGGCGGTCGAGGCCCCGGCGCACAGTCCGTCCCAGGTGGACTCGGTGTCATGACCGGCCGGAGTGATCATTCCCAGGCCGGTGATGGCGACGGCGGGCCGGGTCTGCTGCCGGGTCATCGGCCGACGCTCATGGCCTCGGCCCGGTGCGCACCGGCCCCCCACGTACCGGCGCCAAGCGAACCGCTGCCACGCGAACCGGCGTCCCGCGCCTCGGTGTCCCGCGCCTCGGTGTGACGGGCCCCGCCACGCGCGTCGGCGCCGCTCACCGCGGCCGTACGCGTGTCGACGCCGCTCGTCCTGTCGCCGCTCGCCGCCGGCCCGAACGTCTCGCCCTGGCGCGTCCCCGGCGTGTACGCCTCGGCCTCGTACGCCTCGTTCGCGTCGCTGAGGAACTTCGCCTCGTCGAGGAACGCCGTGATCTCCGTCAGCGTGGCTCCCTTGAGGAACGACTCCGCGTCGGCGTCGATGCCCAGTGTCTCCTTGATGATCACGGCGAGCTCGGCGACGGCGAGGGAGTCCATCTCCAGACTGTCCATCGTGGCCTCGGGGATGATCTCCACGACCGGTACCTTGAACGTCTCGCTCAGCACCTCGGCGATCTTCGGGTGGATCTCGCTCATGACATGTCCTTTCGAGCGGATGGATGGGTTCGTGGGGTGAGCCGGCCCGGCGGTGGCACCGCGCTCCCGTCACGGCCGCCACCGGACCAGGGGGTACGCCATGCTCCGGTACGACGCCGGACGGCGCCGCCTCGCGTACGGAGGACGACGGCGCGGCCCCTCCGGGCTTCACCGCATCGGCAGTACGGATACGGGGGGCTCCGCCCCCGGGGTGACGGCCGGCCGCGCCGCGTGCCAGGCGGCGCCCGCGTCGTCGTAGGCGGCGACGTAGCCGGACCCGGCGATCGGCCGGTCGGCGAGCCACTCCTCGGGCAGGGCGAAGGCGGCGACCAGGGCGGGGGCGTGACCGGCGAGTTCGGCGACGAGCCGTTCCACCGCCTCGGGCAGTTCGTCGAGGTGACGGGCGGTCAGCCGGCCCCGGGCCAGCAGGTCGCCGCTGTTGCGGTCGATCCACCGGAGCGCGAACAGCCGTCGCAGGGCGCACAGCACCTGCGGGGCTTTCGACGCACCCTCCGTCACACCCGCCGCCTCCACCGCGTCGACCGCCCGCACCGCCCGCACCGCCGCCCCGAACGCCTCGGCCGCGCGTCGGTACGCGTACGCCTCGACGGCCCGGAGCGCCGCGCCCGAGGCGGCGTTCCAGCGCGCCAGCGGGTCGCCGTGCGGTGCCCGCCGCATCCGCTCCCGGGCCCGGGAGAGCCACAACTCCTCGATGTACCAGAGGAGTTGGTTCAGGAATCGGGGATCGGTCAGCGACTGATGCTCCGGGGCGGCCCCGGTGGCCGGGGCGGCCCCGGTGGCCGTGGTGGCCGTGGTGGCCCCGGTGGCCGTGGTGGCCGTGGTGGCCGTGGTGGCCGTGGTGGCCGGACCGGGCGCGGACGCCGGACCGGGCGCGGACGCCGGGGCCGGCCCCGGCATCGCGGCAGGTTCCGGCCTCGCCGCGGGCCCCGGCCTCGCCCCCGGTCCGGGCCCCGGCCTGGCGGGGACCAGCATCTCCGCCGCCGCCTTCGCGAAGATCGCCAGGTTGTCGCCCTCCGCCGTGATGACCCCCTCGATCCCCGTCATCAGCTCGGTCATCCCGTTGTTCTCCAGCAGCCCCTGCGCCCCGCAGCGCTCCCGCGCCTGGAGGATCACCGTCCGCGCCTGCCAGCTGATCCAGCCCTTGGCGACCGCGACCAGCCGCTCGGCCTCCTCCCGTGTCCGCTCCGTGCGCGCCTCCCACGCGTCCACCGCCGTACGGTGCAGGAACGTCATCGCGTACACCGTGGCCAGCGCCTCCACCAGCGGCCCGTGGTGGCTGCGGTGCGCGAACACCGGCACCGTCTGGCCGGACCTGACTCCGGAGATCAGCCGGTGCCCGCCGTACCGCACGGCCAGGGCCAGCGCGGAACGCGCCGAGCCGACCGCGCAGGCGCTCATCGAGAGCTTCCCCGGAGTGACCCGGCCGATCGAGGCCAGGAAGCGCCGCCGCCGGCCGGTCTGTCCGCCGATGAACGTGCCGTCCTCGCCGAGGCGCCCCTGCGCACCGCCCAGCAGGGCGTCCCGGGCCACGAAGACGTCGTCGAACGAGGTCAGGCAGTGGTCCACCGGGCTGCCGACGCGGTTCGGCAGCCGTCGCACCCGTACCCCCGGCAGCGCCCCGGCCGCGTCGGTCAGCGGGGTCAGGAACAGGAAGACGCCCTGGTCCGTACCGTCGTCCATGATCAGCCGGGCGGCCACCACCCCGGACTTGGGCCCCCCGGCCGGGCTGGTGTTCGGCATGAACTTCTGCGCCCCGGCATGCGGGGTCCGCAGTACGAAGCCGTCCCGCTCGCGGTCGTACGTCGCCGTCGTCTCCACGGCGGCGGCGTCGTTGCCGTGGGCCACCTCCGTGCACAGGAACGTGCCGGTCCGGCGCAGCGCCAGGAAGTCGGACAGGTCCCGGCCGCCCCCGTCCGGGCCGTGCCCGCCGGCCCGGTCCTGGTCGAGCAGGCTGCCCAGGAAGAGGTTGTAGTGGATGCCCGCGACCGTCGTGAACGCGGGATCGACCGGCCCCAGCCACTCGTGCAGCGCGGCGAGCGCGCGCACGTCGGCGACGAGACCCGCCGGCCCGTCGCTCAGCGAGGCGTTGACGGACCGCAACCGCCCGTACGCCAGGGACAGCCGCTCCTCCGCCGAGGCTCCGGGTCTGCTCCGGAACATCTCCGCCGCCGCGAGCCGACGCCACGGTCCGTGCTCCCGGTCGAAGCAGGCGCGGGTGAAGTCGGCGCGGGTGCCGAACAGGACGCGCGTCAGTCTCTCCACCAGAGGGGACGGCAGGACGGGGGAGCCGGACGGCACCGACGGCACGGACGGGGCGGACAGGGGTTCCTCGACGGTGTTGTTGAGCATCGCGGTCACACGAGAGTGAACGACCAAGGCATGGCGAAGAAACGACTATTCAGCAGTCAACCAACCAAGACATTCGTTCGGTGAGCACCCTTGCGCTCCGATGTGCAGCAGGTCGCGCACGTGCACAAACTCCCTGGTGCCGCGCCTTGTTCACGCGCGGTACAAACTCTGCCCAGGCCCCGGGCCGTACCTCGTTCACACGCGTCGGAACGCCAGCGCCACATTGTGCCCACCGAACCCGAAAGAGTGACTGATCGCGGTCTCCACCCGCTGCCGCCGCCCCTCCTTCACCACGCAGTCCAGGTCGAACTCCACGGCGGGCGCGTCAAGGTTGGCGATCGGCGGAATCAGGCCATGCTCCAGCGTCAGGACCGTCGCCACCGCGTCGATCGCCCCGGCCGCCGCCAGGGTGTGTCCGACCACGCCCTTCGGGGCCGTGACCGGCGGGCGGTGCGGGAAGACCCGGCCGATGAGCGTGGCCTCCATGGCGTCGTTGAGCGGGGTGGAGGTGCCGTGCGCGTTCACGTGAGCGACGTCGTACGGACTCCAGTCCGCGTCCCGCAGCGCCGCCTCCACCGCGGCCTGCGCGCCCCTGCCGTCCGGCGACGGCGCGGTGGGGTGGTGGGCGTCCGTGCTGGAACCGGCGCCGGCCAGCAGCGCCCGCGGCGCTCGTCCCCGGGCCCGCGCGTCCGCCTCCCGCTCCAGGACCACCATCGCGGCGCCCTCGCCGATCACGAAGCCGTCCCGGTCAGAGGCGAACGGCCGGGAGGCCACCGCCGGGTCGCCCTTGCGCGTCGACAGCGCGCCCATCCGCGCGAAAGCCGTCACCACCAGCGGCGTCAGCACGGACTCGGCACCCCCGGCGACCGCCACGTCGCACTGCCCGGTCACCAGCAGGTCGCGCGCCACGGCGATGGCGGTCGCCCCGGACGCGCAGGCCGTCGCCGGGGCGAGGCTCGGGCCCTTGGCCCTGAGCGCGATGGCGACCTCGCCCGCCGCCGCGTTCGGGATCATCATCGGCACCAGCGCGGGAGAGACGGACTGGGGGCCGTCCGCCCGCATCTTCAGCGCGTTGTCGACCAGGACCGAGACCCCGCCGACGCCCACGCCGAGCACCACGGCCACCCGGCCGCCGTCCCAGGCCAGCGGGTCGTGCCCGGCGTCCGATACGGCCTGCCGGGCGGCGATCAGCGCCAGTTTCACGAAGCGCGCCATCCGCCACACCGACCGCCCGCCGACCAGCGCGTCCACGTCCAGGTCGTCGACCGCGCACGTGAAGTCGACGGGCGCGCCCGCCAGTTCGGGGCGGCGGCGCGCGACGGACCGCCCCTCGCACAGGCCGGCCCAGAACGCGCGTTCATCACTGCCCGCGGGGGTCACCACCCCGAGCCCGGTCACCGCGACCGGTCCGCCGTACGGCCCGCTCCCGCCGGCCCGGTCGGCTCTCTGCGTCATGCTCTTTTCCTTCCCTCGGGGATTCTGTGGTTGGAGAGTTGAGGGGGCGGCCCGCCACCTACCTCGGGCGGCACATCACCGGCCCCGGGCCGCATGCCACCGGCCTCGGGCGGCACGCCGTCCGCTCCGGGAGGCACGCCGTCCGCTCCAAGGGTTACCGCCGCGCGCATGTCCACCGCCGGCCAGCGGAGCGCCGCCGTGCCCCAGGTGAGCCCGCCGCCGAAGGCGGTGAGCAGCACGCGGTCGCCCGTGCGGAAACGTCCCCGCACCGCGGCGTCCGCCAGGGCCAGGGGGATGGAGGCGGCACCCGTGTTGCCCACCCGGTCCAGATGCGTCACACAGCGCCGCTCCCCGATGCCCACCCGCTGGGCGACGGCCCGCAGGATCCGGGCGTTGGCCTGGTGGGGAACGAAGTGGTCCACCTCGGCCGGGTCCCAGCCCACCGTGGTCAGCAGGGAGCGGCAGGAAGCCGTCATCCGCTCGACAGCGTGCTGGTAGACCGCGCGGCCCCGCATCCGGAAGTACGTGTCCTCCCGGGCGGCCGCCCCGTCCGCCGCCCGGGGCCGGGCCCGGTCCCGCGCCCCGCCGCCGGCCACGGTGATCAGGTCGTACCCCGCACCGTCGCTGCCGAGGTCGAAGGCGAGCAGTTCCCCGGGGTCGCCGGGGACGCCCACTCCGATCAGCGCCGCGCCGGCCCCGTCCCCGAACACCACGCCCGACGCGCGGTCGCGGGGGTCCAGCAAGGTCGAGTACACGTCCGCGCCCACCAGCAGCACCCGGTCGTACAGCCCCGAGCCCACCAGCCCCCGGCAGACCGCGAGACCGTAGACGAAGCCGCTGCACACGGCCCCGATGTCGAACGCCGGTACCGGGCCCAGCCCCAGCCGCGCCGCCAGCGCGGGCGCCGTGCCCGGACAGGGATGGTCGGGCGTGGCCGTGGCCAGGACGACAGCGTCCACGGCGGCGCCCGAAGCGGAGGCGTCCGCTGCGAGGAGCCCCTCCCCAGCACCCGCGCCGACGCCCGTACCCACGCCCACGCGCGCGCCTGTACCCGCCCCCGCGCCCGCGCGGTCGTGCCCTCCGTCATCCCCTCCGTCGGCGCCACCGGGCAGCAGCAGCCGAGCCGCCTCGTACGCGAGGTCGCCCGTCGAAACCCCCGGCCCCGCGCGGTGCCGGCCGGCGATGCCCGTACGGGTGCGGACCCAGGCGTCGTCCACGCCCCACTCGGCGGGCAACTCCTCGTTGCGGACGGGCCTTCCGGGCACCCACCCGGCGACGGCCTCCAGCACCACCGCCCGTACCGGACGGGCCCGCGGTGCTCGCCCCGCCCCGTGCCCCTCCCCTGCGTATTCGCTCGTCACGCGCGGCCCCCATCCGGTTGACGATCACAGCGATCACACGGATCGCTTCGACCGGATGACAAACGGCCCCGCGCACAATCGGGTTACTGCGCCATACGGGCGACAGGCGGCTCGGCGGGCCGGGTGGGCTCCCAGCCGGGCAGCCGGAGCCGGGCCGCCGACGTACCGATCCCCGACGTACCGATCCCGCCGGGCAGGGGCGGCAGCCAACTCGCCCGGCCCGTACGGTCCTCGATCAGTTCCTCCTCCTTGTACCGCTTGCAGTGGTGGTGCCAGTTGAGGATGCCGGAGAGCCAGTTCTCCAGATCCCTCACATGGCCGTCCAGTTCTTTCCGAGCCTCGGCGTCCAGCCCGAAGTCGTCGTACAGCACGGGAAGTTCATGGGCCACGACATGCTGGAACTGTCCCATTCGCGAGTTCATCAGGTCATCGACGATCGTGAGAGCCGTCGGATAGTCGCAGTCGAAGAAGTTCCGCACGACGAGCACCCCGTTGTGGATCTCCCCTTCGAACTCGACCTCCTTCTGGTACGAGAACACGTCGTTCAGCAGGGAGACGTAGTCCTGCGCCGCGTTCTCCAACGACCTCATCGGGCCGCTCCGGCAGATCTCCGGCCGCGCCGTCCACGGGTGACCGGTCCGGCACAGGCTCATCGTCATGGCGGAGCCGAAGGCCCGCCGGCGCGTCTCGATGAAGTCGACGGGGTCGGGGATCCGGTGCTGCGCCCGGTTCGCCAGCTCCCACAGCCAACTCTCGGTCACCTCTTCGACCGCCGCGCGGAGCGCCTGCCGCTCGGCCACGTCCATCGGCCCCGCCGTCCGGGCCCAGAGATCGGCCAGGCCCCTCTCCAGCGCGCCGACCGGGGGCGGTGTCGGGGCCATGTCGATCGGCATGAACAGCGAGAGCCGCTGGTTGCGGACCGCCGCGCCCGCCGGGTCGTGGCCCGCGCCGAAGACCGCCGGGAAGCAGTCGCCGCCGTACATGCCCCAGGTCAGCCAGTCCGAGGTCAGATCGAGTTCCTCCGGGGTGGCGTCGGGACGGATACCGGCGGCGCACAGCGGCGGGTCGATCCGCCGGAGCCGCTTCTCGTCCCAGACGCCGGAGCGACCCGCCCCGGGCCGGGGCTCCAGCATTCCCGTCCGGTGTGCCCACTCCACCGCGTGCTCCCGCGCGCGCTCCAGGTGCGGGCTCAGCGCGAGGGGGAACGGCATCCGGAAGTCGGGCAGTACGGAGGGCCCGACGTGCTGGAACGGAACATGGCTGAAGCGGCGCGCCCGCGCCGCGCGGCCGGCGCCGATGGTCCGGAGGATGTCGGCCGCCGACGTGCCGAAGCCGACGGGCGTCATGGAGAAGGCCGTGCCCCCGGGCAGGGCGGCCCCGGCCGGCCCGGCGCCCCCGTCGCCGCCCGCGCCGTTCATGTAGCGGCTGGAGCGCATGTG
The DNA here is from genome assembly GCF_000719775.1 of Streptomyces sp. NRRL F-5135. Lineage (GTDB taxonomy): Bacteria > Actinomycetota > Actinomycetes > Streptomycetales > Streptomycetaceae > Streptomyces > Streptomyces hebeiensis. Next base: position 343,766 of record NZ_JOHR01000013.1, read on the forward strand.
CCATTCATGGCCGCCCGACTGCCAGTCCTGGAGGCCCTTCACATATGCCAGGGTGTCGGCGCACTGCCGCGGTGTCAGGCTCTTCTCCGCGAAGAGCGGCCCCAGCTCCGTCAGAGCGGTGTTCTCGAACTGCTGGACGCGCGAGGTCAGCAGATCGTTGACGGCGTCGGCCGCCTCCTGGGTCGTACAGCCCAGGAACGTCTCCAGGACGAGCACACCGTTGCTCAGCTCACCCTCCTCCTCGATCTCCCGCTGGTAGGAGAACAGGTCGTTCCGCAGGTGGACGGCGTCCGAGAAGGTGTCCTTGAGGACCCGCATCGGCCGGGACGCGGCGATCTCCGCGGGGACCTCGGCGCCCGCCGCGTACTCGACGAGCCCGGCGGACCAGGGCGCGCCGCCGACCTTGCGGCGCATGTCGATGTACTCGACCGGATTCGCGATCCGGTGCGCGTTGATGTTCGCGAGTTCCCAGTCGGACTCGTTCAGCAGGTTCTCGGTGGACTCGGCGAACCGCTTCCGCCAGGCCAGGGACATGCTCGGGACCGTACGGGCCCAGAGGTCGGCCAGTCCGGCCTCGACCGGATTGGCCGGCTCGGGAAATCCCGCCGCCAGATCCATCGGCATGAAATCGGCCAGCCGTTCGAGATATGCCTTTCCGCCCGCGCGGTCCTGGGGCCGTTTGTAGACCTCCAGGAAATGGTCGTCGAAGAAGAAGACCCACACATACCATTCCGTGACCAGGGACAACGTCGGGCCGTCACAGTCCGGGTGGGTGTACGCGCACAACAGGGCGTAGTCATGGGAATCGAGGTCGGCCTCTTCCCAGACCCCCGATCCCTCCAGCATGCCCATGCCCCTGGCCCACTTCTTGGAGTGCCCTCTGGCCTCCTGAAGGTGAGGGTTGAGTCGGGCCGGATACGCCATGTAGAAATCCGGCAGTTCAAAGGGCTGTGTCACGGGCGCCCGGCCTTTCCGATGGTTCCGGGATTTGCTCCCCTTCGACGGGAGTGAGCCCAGCAGGAAACCGCACCGCGAACCGCCCCTCGCCTTGCCACCCCGTTGACCGAGCACTACCCGCCACGCCGGGCCGCCATCCACACGCCCCAATAAGTCATATGAACCGATTGAGGGGGGCCGGACGGGGCCATGCGCATGCGGCGCGGCCGGACCCGCGCGATCATCAGGACATGAGCCCCGCCATCCGTCTCGCCCAGCAGGCCGAGGCCGACGAGCTGCTCGGCCGCAGCCCGCTGGCCGCGCTGGTCGGCATGCTGCTGGACCAGCAGATCCCCATGGAATGGGCCTTCACCAGCCCGTACACGATCGCCGTCCGCATGGGCACGGACGATCTCGACGCGCACCGCGTCGCCGCGTACGACCCCGAGTCCTTCGCCGCGCTGCTCAGCGAGAAACCCGCGGTGCACCGCTACCCGGGCTCCATGGCAGGGCGCGTGCAGCAGCTCTGCCAGTATCTGGTCGAACACTACGACGGCGACCCGACCGCCATCTGGCGCGATGTCGCCACCGGCAAGGAGCTGCGGGAGCGGCTGAACGCCCTGCCGGGCTTCGGAGCACAGAAGTCGCAGATCTTCCTGGCGCTGCTGGGCAAACAGTTCGGCGTACGGCCCCAGGGCTGGCGGGAGGCGGCCGGCGCGTACGGGGACGAGGGTTCGTACCGTTCGGCCGCCGACATCACCGGCCCCGAATCGCTGGCGAAGGTCCGGGCGTTCAAGCAGGAGACGAAACGGGCGGCGAAGGCGGCCAAGACCGCGAAGGCCCCCGGGACGGCGAAGACACCGAAGACGCGAAAGACGCCATAGGAGCCGGACCCCGGCTCGTTCCGCGCCGGTTCCGCGCCCGTTCCACACCCGATCCTCCCCATACGACCCCGTGACCTGTGACACAGCTGTTCACATGCGCGCACCCTCATGGCTAGTTTTCGGTCACGCCCCTCACGTTCGTTCACATCTGTTCGCATCGGAAGGACTCTTGTGACCGCAACTCCCCGCAGGCTTCTGGCAATCGCGGCCGCCACGGCGCTCGCCACCCCGCTCCTGCTGTCCGCCTCCTCCCCGGCCACCGCACGGCCGGCGGACCCGGCGAAGGAAGCGAGCAGACTGGCGAAGAAACTGGTCCGTGAGGCCGGTGCCAAGGGCGCCTACCGGCACCTGGAGAAGTTCCAGTCCATCGCGGACTCCCACAACGGCCACCGGGCGGCGGGCACGCCCGGCCACGACGCCTCGGCCGCGTACGTCCACGACCTGCTCAAGAAGGCCGGCTACCAGGTCTCCTACGACACCTTCGAGATCACGTACATCGAGACCCTGGCCGAAAAGCTGTCCGTCACCGCGCCGACTCCGCGCGACGTCGCGATCAGCGCCCTGTCGTACACCAAGTCCACGCCGGAGGGCGGCATCAAGGCCGGCCTCGTACCCGTCCCGGTCGACGCCACCACGGGGTGCGAACCGGGCGACTACGCCTCGGGAGCGTTCACCGGCAAGATCGCGCTGATCCAGCGCGGCGGCTGCACCTTCGCGGACAAGCAGAAGCAGGCGGGCGCGGCGGGTGCCGTCGGCGCGGTGATCTACAACAACACCGAGGGCGCCCTCAACGGCACGCTCGGCGACCCGAACGCGGGCGTGATCCCCACCGGCGGCATCACGAAGGCCGAGGGTGAGGCCCTCGCCGCGGAGGCCGGGAAGGGACCCGTCACGGTCTCCCTGGACATCCGCCAGCTCCAGGAGCAGCGCCAGACCCGGAACGTCGTCGCCGAGACCAGGGGCGGCCGGGCCGACCGTACGGTGATGCTCGGCTCGCACCTCGACTCGGTCACCCAGGGCCCCGGCATCAACGACAACGGATCAGGGTCGGCGGGGCTGCTGGAGGTGGCTCTCCAGCTGGCGAAGACGCACGAGAAGCCGGCGAACAAGGTGCGCTTCGCGTGGTGGTCGGCGGAGGAACTGGGGCTGCTGGGCGCCGAGGCGTACGTCAAGGACCTCACCGCCGAGCAGCGCGAGGACATCGCGCTCTACCTCAACTTCGACATGATCGCCTCCCCGAACTACGCCCAGTTCGTCTACGACGGCGACAACTCGGACGGCGTGGGCTCGGGCCCCGGCCCGGAGGGAAGCGCCCAGCTGGAGAAGGGGATCACGGACTTCCTCGACAGCAGGAACGTTCCGCACGAGGGCACGGACTTCGACGGCCGCTCGGACTACGGCCCCTTCATCGAGGTGGGCATTCCCTCGGGCGGCACGTTCACCGGCGCGGAGGGGACGAAGACCGAGGCGCAGGCGAAGAAGTACGGCGGGCAGGCGGGGGTGGCGTACGACACGTGCTACCACGCGGCCTGCGACGACCTGTCCAACATCAACAAGAAGGCGCTCGACATCAACATCGATGTGATCGCCAACGCGGTGGGCACCTACGCCCATGACCTCCGCCCGGTGACCAAGCCGGTCACGGAGCCGGGTGTCAAGACCACCGGCTCCACCAGCGGCACCCCGCACGCCCACGGCCACCAGCCGCGCTCGTAACGACCACGCGCCGTGCCCCGGACCTGACTCGGGCCCGGGGCCCCGGCCCGCTGCCGGGCTTTCGCGCCCGCCGTGCGCGGTTACGCGACGACGGACGCGAAAGCCGTAAGGGGGCTTCCGCCCGGCGCTGCCAGGGGCTCGGGTCAGCTCACGGTGACCGTGTGCAGCAGGTCGTTGTAGCCCGTGGCCGCTTCCCACGTGCCCTGGTTCGCGAGCCTGACGGAGTACTCGGGCCGCTGCGACAGCTGCGGGTCGGGGAGGTTGAGCAGCAGGCTGTAGGTGCCCGCCGGGACGTCGGACGGCACGGTCACGCCGCGGTCGACCGTGGTCGTCGTGCCCGGGGCCCAGGTACGGGGGTCACCCGCCAGCGGGAGCCGGTAGACCTGGGAGGTGGACGTGTTGCGCAGGACCACCTCCAGGCCACGCGGGTTGAACGGCGCCGCGAATCCCTCGTTCTTCACAGTGAAGTTCACCGACAGGGAGCCGCCCCGGCTCACCGAACTCGGGTAGGTGCCGCTCTGGAGGGCGAACCGGTAGCCCAGGTTCCGGGTGATCTCGGGCAGGCAGCCACCGCTGCGCCAGCCGTTGATCACGTTGGGCTCGTAGTCGGTGTTCAGGTACGACCAGTGGAACATCCTCAGCTCGGAGAGCGTGGTGGGACAGCTCGTCCGGGGAGCGTTGACCCCGCAGGTCTCACCGCCCATCGCCAGGTAGGACGTCTCGGAGGACAGGTAGGGGTATTCGACGGCGGGGTTCTCGTACGTGCCGTAGTCGTCGGCGCTGGCGAGGAAGCAGTCGTTGTGGTGGCCGAGCCGGGCGTTCGTCGAGCCGTTGTACGCCTGGCCGGCCGGGAGCGCGGTCGTGCCGTACATCGTGCGCTTGTACTTCGGTGTCCGCAGTTGCACCATGCGCGTCGAGGGCAGCACGCCGAGCGTCTTGTCGACGACGGCCTTGCGGTTGGCCCAGTCGGCGGTGGTCACCTTGCCCGCGTCGCCGAAGTTCTTGGTGTAGTACCCCTCGCCCCAGGCGCCGACGAAGCCCGCCTGCACGACGTTGATCACGTCGCTGTTCGCTCTGAGGTACGGCCCGAGCTGGTCCAGGTGCGCGAGTACGCGGTCCTTGGGCGCGTCGACGCCGTCGGCCGACTCGGTGTAGGCGAACCGTACGATCGTCTTGAGCCCCGCCTGCCGTACGGCGTCGAACTGCCGCTGGAGCCGGTTCAGGGCGGTCTGGCTGATGGCGCTGTTCTTGAACTCCTCGAGGTAGAAGACGCACATCACCAGCGACACGCCCTCGTTGACACGGTAGCCGCGCAGGGTGGCCGCGTCGAAGTCGCTCTGGTCGCACCGGGACGTGTGGCGGTAGAAGCCCCGCTCCGGGTTGGCGAAGCTGTCGGTTGTCCGGGGGTACGTCACCGAGGCGGCGCTCGCCCCGGCCGTCCCTGCCACCTGGGCCGACCGGGCGGTCTCCGCGCTCCGACCGGCCTCCGCGACCTGCGCGGAGACGGGCGAGGCGCCGACGAGCAGGGCGCCCATGAGGGCCGTCGCCGTCAGCCCCGCGCGGAGCGACGGACGGCGGGCTGGTCTCTTCATTCTGGTGATTCCCTTCGGGGGATGTGAGGGGGCTTCGTGAGGGGGCTTCGCGAGGGGCCGGCCGTGGTGACCGGCCGGGGTACGCGGGGGATCGCGGGCGCGGACAGCCGGTCTGCCGGTCTGTCGGTCCGCCGGTCAGCCCTTGACGCCCGTGTGCGCGATGCCCTGGATGAACTGGCGCTGGAGCAGCGCGAAGGCCGCGATCACTGGCAGCGAGGCCAGCAGCGAGCCCGCCATCAGCACGGGGTAGTCGGTCTGGAACTGACCCTGGAGGGCCGCGAGTCCCGCCGAGAGCGTCATCTTCTCCGGATCGGTATTGACCACCAAGGGCCAGAACAGATCGTTCCACGACCATAGGAGCGCCAGTACGGACATCGCGATCACCCCGGGACGGGCCAGGGGCAGCATGACGTACCAGTAGGTCCGCAGCGGCCCGGCACCGTCGAGGCGGGCCGCCTCCTCCAGTTCGCGCGGCAGGCCCAGAAAGAACTGCCGCAGGAGGAAGACACCGAACGCGCTGAACATCCCCGGCACGATCAGGGCCTGGACGGAGTTGAGCCAGCCGAGGGACGCCGTGATCTCGTACTGCGGGAGGACGAACAGCTGCGGCGGCACCATCAGTACGGACAGGAAGAGCCCGAACAGCACCGAGCGCCCGGGGAACCGGAGCCTGGCGAAGGCGTAGGCGGCCAACGGGCACAGCAGGATCTGACCGGCCGTACGGCCCGCCGCCATCAGCGCGGTGTTGAGGAACTGGTCGCTGAACGGCAACAGGTCGAACATCCGGCCGTAGTTGTCCCAGCGGCCCTCGGGCAGCAGTGACGGCGGGACCCGGGTGGCGCTGGAGAGCGTCTTCAGCGAGGTGACGATCTGCCAGAGGAAGGGCGCGATCATCACCAGGGAGGCGGGGATCAGGATGGCGTGCACGCCGACGTGCGAGCGGCGGCGGGACCGGGCACGGCCGCCTTCATACGCACGCCCGACCTCAGCCATAGTGCACCCACCTCTTCTGCATCCGGAACTGGAGGGCCGTCAGGGCCACGATGATGACCAGCAGCATCATCACGATCGCCGCCGCGTAACCCCGGTCGTCGGTCAGGAAGGCCCGGTCGTAGAAGAGCTGCACGACCGTCTGGATCCGGGGGAACGCCGGATTCGCCCGGCCGGTCAGACCCGAGCCCGCCAGCACGTAGACCAGGTCGAAGAGCTGCAGGGAGCCGATCACCGAGATGACGGAGACGAAGAACGCGGTGGGTGACAGCAGCGGGAGCGTGATCCGGAAGAACTGCCGGACCGGTCCGGCACCGTCGATGGCGGCGGCGTCGTAGAACTCCTTGGGTATCGCCTGAATGCCCGCCAGGAAGATGATCAGGTTGTAGCCGAGACCGCTCCAGACCCCGACCGCGGCCAGCGCGAACAGCGCCGTGTCCGGGTCCGCGATCCAGTGCGGCCCGTCGATGCCGACCAGCGCCAGCACATGGTTGACCAGGCCGTATTCGCCGTTGTAGAGCCACCGCCAGACCATGGCGACGGCCACCGGCATGGTGACGACGGGCAGGAAGAACAGGGTGCGGTAGACCCCCGTGCCCCGCAGGCCCTCCCGGTTGAGGAGTGCGGCGAAGACGATGGCGAGCGGGATGCCGACCAGGCCGAGAGCGGTGTACGCCAACGTGTTGACCAGCGACCGCGCGACCTCCGGGTCGGTCAGCAGGCGGTGGTAGTTGTCGAGTCCGGTCCAGGTGTGGCCGCCGAAGACGCCCCACTGGGTGAACGAGAAGTAGCCGGTCTGGAGGACGGGCCACAGGTGGAAGACCGCGAGGCCCAGCCCGGCGGGCGCGATGAACGCGTACCCCCACAGGGCCTCGGACACCCGGTCCCGGCGCGGGCGCCGGCCGCCGGGCCGGGTCCCCCCGGACGCCGGGGCGGATCCAGCGCGCCGGGGCCCGGACTCCTGTCCGTCGGTGCTGGTCATGCCCCTCACTCCCTGGCCAGCAAGTCGTTCATCGCGCGGGCGAGTTCGGCGGACGCCTCGCCGACCGTCCGCTCGCCGGTCCACGCCTGGGTGAGGTGGGTGAGTTCGGCCTCGTTCCACGCGGCGGTGTTCTCCGACACGGGGAAGGGCACCGCGTAGTCGACGGCGTCCAGGAACGTCGTGAGGGCGAACCGCGGGTGGTCCTTCACCCATGCCTGCCGCGTTCCGTCCCGCGCGGGGAGCGGGCCGCTGCGGCCGATGGCGAGGGCCGCCCGCTCCGAACCGAGGAATTCGACGAACTCCCAGGCCTCCCTGGGGTGCTCGGTCGTGGCGGAGACCACGTTGGCCACCCCGTGGATGACGGTGGCGCGCTTCTCGCCCCGGGGGAGCGGCGCGACGTCGACCTTGTCCTTGGTGTACTCGTTCGCCGAGAACTCGCCCGCGTTCCAGGATCCGCCCCAGTACATGGCGAGCTTGCCCGCCTCGAAAAGCTGGAGGGGGCTCGTGTCCGTCATGGTCTGGAGATCGGGCGAGTGCTTCTTTTCGATCAGGTCTGTCCAGAACTCCAGCCCTTTGATGGTCTCGGGTTGGTCGTAACCGGACTTCTTGCCGTCAGGGGATATGACGTAACCGCCCGCCTGGGCGATGGTGTTGTACTGGTACTCCTGGAAGCTGGTCAGCTGGGCCGCCACGCCGTAGACGCCCTTGCCGGGATCGGTCAGCTCGGCCGCCGTCCTGTTGAAGTCGCTCCAGGTCCAGTCCGGGGCGGGGTGGTCGACGCCGCGTGCGTCGAAGAGCGCCTTGTTGTACCAGACCCCGATCGTGTCCATGTCCTTCGGCAGCCCGTAGAGCTCTCCTTCGTACGTGTACAGATCGATCAGGGCCTTCGGATAGACGGAGAGATCGACCTTGTCCTCGGCGACCTCCTTGTCCAGCGGGCGGATGACGCCGTTGGACGCGTAGAGCCGGAAGTACGGACCGTTCATCCAGAAGACGTCGGGCGCCGACCCCCCGGTGACGGAGGTCTTGAGCTTGTTGAAGTACTCGGTCCACGGGGTGAGCTGCACCTTGACCGTCACGTTCGGGTGCGTCCCGGTGAACTCCCGGCCCAGTTGCTCCAGGACCTTCTTCTGGTTGTTGTCCCAGGCGGCGTACGACAACTCGACCTTGCCGCCCTTGCCGCCGCTCCCGACGCCCCCGGCGCCCGTTCCCCCGCCCGAACAGCCGGAGAGCGTCAGCACCACCCCCAGCGCCCCCGCGCACCAACGCGCTGCCTTCCCCATGCCCAGTCCTCCTCATGAACGAGGCGCACCGGGGACAGCAACGCGTCGCCGGGGCCGCGAAGTTGTATTAACTATGGAGACCAGGGAAAGTAAGTCAAGAGCCCGACAAGTAAGAGACGGGTTACGGAGAGGATCACCGGATCACCGGATCGCCGCTCCGCCTGATCGCCGATCCGCCGGTCAGGCGCGGCCCGGCGGCCGGAAGCTGTCGGCGGGGGCGATCTCCCCCGGCGCGCGCAGACCTCGGTCGACGTGGTCCAGCGCCAGCCGCAGCGCGCCCAGGGCCACGCCCTCGTCGCCGAAGCGGGAGACCCTGACCTCCGGCGTACGGATGCACCAGCGGTCCAGCTCGCGCCGCAGCGGTTCGGTGACGAGGTCGCCGGCACGGGAGATCCCGCCCCCGACCACGACCAGTTCGGGATCCAGCGTGAGGACGAGGGCCGAGGTGCCGACGGCGAGGGCACGGACGTAGCGCCGTACGGCCGCGAGAGCCGTACGGTCACCACTCCGCGCGGCCCGGAAGACGGCCTCGACGGCGTCCTGCGGATCGTCGGCGGCCCGCGGATCGACGCCGCCCCCGCCCCGGCCCGCGCCGCCGGTCCGGCCCGCACCGCCGTCCACGCCGCCCCCCGGGCTCACGCGTTCACCGGCGTCCACGCCCCCTCCCGTCCGGGCCCCGCCGCGCCAGGCCCGCAGGTGCCCGGGGGCACGCAGCCAGCCGACCGCGGGCAGGGCGCCGATCTCGCCCGCCGCGTTCCCGAAACCCCGGTGGAGCTTGCCGTCGATGATCAGACCGGTGCCCGTGCGCAACCCCGCGAGCAGGAACACCACGTCCTTGGCGTGCCGCGCCACCCCGCGCCAGGACTCGGCCAGCGCGGCCAGCTTGGCGTCGTTCTCCACCAGGACCGGACCCGCCACCAGTCCGCCGACGTGCCCGGCCACGTCGAGCCCCGTCCACTCCGGCAGCGCCTCCGAGAGCATGACCCGGCCCGTGCCGTCGACCAGCCCCGTCGTGGCCACCCCGGTCGCCCAGACGCCGGCGGCGTCCGTGCCCGCCCCGGCCAGCGCCGCGCGGACGGCCTCGTCCACGGCGGCCAGCCGCCGCGTGCGGCCCATCGCCGGGGTGACGGCCACCCGCGCGCCGTGCCGGACCTCGCCGTCCAGGTCCGCCACCATGGCCAGCACCTTGTGCCCCCCGATGTCGACCCCGAGCACCCGGCCGGCGTCCGAGCGGAATCGGTAGCGGCGCGCGGGGCGCCCCAGCGTGCCCGGCGCCGGCGCGACCTCCGCCACCCAGCCGCGCTCCACCAGGTCCCGCACCACGTCCTCGGTGGACGCCCGGGACAGGCCGGTACGCCCGGCGAGCTCGGTCAGGGTCAGGGCCGGTTCCCCGCGCAGGGCGTCGAGCACGGCCAGCGCGTTGAGCCGACGGAGCTGGGACAGATCTCCGCCACCCGGATTCTCGGTCATGACACACCCTTGAGGCCGGCCGCGCAAACGGCCAATAATAAGGGACTCCTGCGTAACTCTTGAGGGGATCCCATGGCAGCGGTGACTCTAGCTCTCGTCGGTTCCGGTCTGCGGGGGCGGTCCTACGCGCGGCACGCGGTCTCGTCCGGCCTGGGGCGGGTCGTCGCCGTGGCCGAGCCGGACCCGTACCGCAGGCGAGCCGCGGCGGCCGAGTTCGGGATCCCGGCGGAACGGGTGTACACGGACTGGACCGAGCTGGCCGCGCAGCCGCGGCTGGCCGACGCGACGATCATCGCCACCCAGGACCGGCTGCACGTGGACCCCGCGGTGCGGTTCGCCGACCTCGGCTACCACATCCTGCTGGAGAAGCCGATGGCCGTCACCGAACGGGACGCCGTCGCGATCAGCGAGGCGGCCGAGCGCAACGACATCCTGCTGGCGGTCTGTCACGTGCTGCGCTACACCCCGTACACCCGCGCCCTGCGCCGGCTGCTGGAGTCCGGCGCGATCGGCCGGCTCGTCAGCGTCCAGCACCTGGAGCCGGTCGGCTGGTGGCACCAGGCCCACTCGTTCGTACGGGGCAACTGGCGCCGCCAGGACACCTCGGCGCCCATGCTGCTGACCAAGTCCTGCCACGACATCGACTGGCTGATCCACCTCTTCGGCGAACCGCCCGAGCGGGTCTCCTCGTTCGGCGGGCTGAGCCACTTCCGCGCCGAGGACCGGCCGGAGGGGGCGGCGGACCGCTGCCTGGACTGCCCGCTGGAGCCCGGCTGCCCGTACTCGGCGAAGCGGCTCTACCTCGGCTGCCTCGGCGACCCGGAGCAGGAGTTCTGGCCGCTCTCGGCGGTCACCGAGGACCACACGGAACGGGGCGTGCTGGACGCGCTGCGCACGGGCCCGTACGGCCGCTGCGTCTACGCCTGCGACAACGACGTGGTCGACCACCAGGTCGTCAACATGGAGTTCGCCTCCGGCGCCACCTGCTCCTTCACCATGAGCGCCTTCACCCCCATGGAACACCGCCGCACCCGGCTGCTGGGCACGCACGGCTTCGTAGACGGGGACGGGCGGACGCTGCGGGTGGTCGACTTCCGCACCGGCGAGGAGCGGACTGTCGACGCGGTCGCTGCCACCGCCGACGCCGACCCCGCGGGCGGCTCGGGCGGCGCGGTGGGTCCGTCCGCGGACGACGGCCACGGGGGCGGCGACGAGGCCCTGACGGAGGCGTTCCTGACCGCCGTCGCCACCGGCGACGCCTCCGCACTGCTCTCCGACGCGGCCGAGAGCCTCGCCACGCACCGGGTCGTATGGGCGGCCGAACGGGCCCGGGTCACGGGCACGGTCGTACGGCCGGTGGGCGACTCGTCCCTCTTGTGCGACGACGTCACCGGACGGGGTGGTTCCGTTCAGGCTTCGCTCCCCCTTTGATGCCGGATACCCCCTTTGCGCTCCGCCGTCCTGGCTGCGCCCGGAGCCGCTCGCCCGGTAGGCTTTCCGTGTGATCTTCAAGCGCATCGGTAACGGGAGGCCGTATCCCGACCACGGCCGGGAAAGCACCCGGCAGTGGGCGGATGTCGCGCCGCGCCCGGTCCGCCTCGATCAGCTCGTCACGACAAAGGGACAACTGGACCTGGAGACGCTGCTCGCCGAGGACTCCACCTTCTACGGCGACCTGTTCGCGCACGTCGTGAAGTGGCAGGGCGACCTCTACCTGGAGGACGGCCTGCACCGGGCGGTGCGCGCGGCGCTCCAGCAGCGTCAGGTGCTGCACGCGCGCGTGCTGGAGCTGGAGCTGGACCAGAGCTGATCCGTACGGTCGTACGGTCCCGAGGCTGATCCGTACAGTCCCCACGGGTCGGGTCGGGTCGGGTCGATTCGGGCGCGTGCGGCCCGGGCGCGTGCGGCCCGGGCCCGCCGTTCTCCCGCCACCGTCGGCCGTCTCGGCCGGCGCTGAGCCTTTCGAGGGCTTTGCCACCCCTGACGGGCCAATCAGATGATCATTCGGTAGGCATCCCCAGCGGGGCCCACTACGCTGCGCGTATGAGCATGCTGACTCCCCCCGGCATGGGCGGAAAGTACCGCGTCACCGGCGACACGTACCCCCGCATGCGCCGCCCCCGCCAGCGCCGCAGGATCGTGCGCCTGGCCATCGCCTCCGTAGTCGCCCTCGGCATGGCCGGCTGGGGGACCACGCAGCTCATCGATGTCCTCTCGGGCAACGCCGAGGGGAAGAAGAACACGGCCAAGGCAGCCTCGAAGCCCGGCTGCGACCCGGCTGCCGCACCCGTCAAGGCACTCCCCGAGCCCGGCCAGATCAAGGTCAACGTCTACAACGCGACCCCGCGCGTGGGTCTCGCCAAGTCCACGGCGGACGAGCTGAAGAAGCGCGGCTTCGTCATCGGCAAGGTGGGCAACGCCCCGGCGGCGTACGACAAGAAGGTTCCGGGCGCGGGGATACTGGTCGGCTCGGCCGCCGCGACGGACGGCTCACTGACAGTGCTGGGCGCGCAGTTGAAGGGCGCGACACCGAAGGCGGACGAGCGGAAGACGGCGGACGTCGACCTCATCCTCGGTACCGCGTTCAAGGAGCTGAGCGTGCGGAAGGAAGCGGCGCAGACGCTGGCGGCGCTGTCCAAGCCGACGAACTGCTGAGCGTTACGAGGCGCCGACGCGGTACGGGGCGGAGGGTACGGGGCGCGAAAGCTCCCCGTACCCTCCCCGTGCTCCGTACCGCGTCACCGCCCGGCGAGCTCTACAGCCCTCCCTCGGACATCCCGTGCACGGCCGGGATCGTGCCCAGCCGGCCTTTCTGGAAGTCCTCGAACGCCTGCTGAAGCTCTTCCCTGGTGTTCATGACGAACGGACCGTAGTGGGCCATCGGCTCCCGGATCGGCTGCCCGCCGAGCAGGACGACCTCGAGGTCCGGCGTGTGAGAGTCCTGCTTCTCGTCCGCGCGGACGGTCAGCGAACCGCCGGCGCCGAAGACGGCCGTCTGGCCCACGTGGATCGGACGGCGCCCGGCACCGGCCGATCCCTTCCCCGCCAGCACGTACGCCAGCCCGTTGAAGTCCTCCCGCCACGGCAGTGTGACCTCAGCGCCCGGCGCCACCGTCGCGTGGATCATCGTGATGGGGGTGTGGGTGATGCCCGGGCCCTCGTGCCCGTCCAGGCCGCCCGCGATCACCCGGAGCAGCGCACCGCCGTCCGGCGAGGTCAGCAGCCGGACCTGGCCGCCGCGGATGTCCTGGTAGCGCGGGTCCATCATCTTGTCGGACGCCGGGAGGTTCACCCACAGCTGGACGCCGTGGAAGAGACCGCCGGACATGACGAGGGACTCGGGCGGAGCCTCGATGTGGAGCAGGCCCGAGCCCGCCGTCATCCACTGGGTGTCACCGTTGGTTATGGTGCCGCCGCCACCCTGGCTGTCCTGGTGGTCGAAGATCCCGTCGATGATGTAGGTGACGGTCTCAAAGCCCCGGTGCGGATGCCACGGGGTGCCTTTGGGCTCTCCCGGCGCGTACTCCACCTCGCCCATCTGGTCCATCATGATGAACGGGTCGAGGTGTCGGTAGTTGATCCCGGCGAAGGCCCGGCGCACCGGGAAGCCCTCACCCTCGAACCCGCTGGGCGCGGTCGTGACGGTGAGCACGGGACGGGCCACGGCGTCGGCCGGGGCGGAGACCCGGGGCAGGGCCAGCGGGTTTTCGACAGTTACAGCGGGCATGGAGGCCTCCTCGGGATCCTTCGCCCTCAACTTAGTTGAATGGTGAACATCCTGCAAGCGCTGTCTCTTATACACATCTCCGAGCCC
>NZ_JOHR01000014.1 GCF_000719775.1 Streptomyces sp. NRRL F-5135
GGCGGCGAGCGGGGCGGGGCGGGGCGGAGGGGCGCCGGAGACGGGACGGCCCGGCGGCGGAAGGGGCGGGGGAGTCCGGGTTCCCGAGGTCCTGGCCCGGCGCGGCCGGGCGGGCCGGGGCCTCCGCTCACCCGCTCACCGTTTCGCGTACCCCGCCGTCGGCATCGACAGCCTCCGGTGCACGCCCGCCTTCATCTCCGCGTCGTAGTACGGCTCGTCCATCCCGGCCGTCTCCAGCCCCACACCTCGCCGTTCGCACTCGGCGGCGAAGGCCGCGACCGACGTCAGGGCCCGGTCCAGTACCCGCTCGTTCGCGGCGACGAAGAGGTCCACGAGCCCCGCGTCGACGTCCACCCACAGCCCGCGGTGGTCCGGCCGCATGCGGTAGACCAGCAGTTGCCGGGTGACGACGAAGCCCTTGTCCGCCGCCCAGCGCGCGCACATCGCGTGCTGCCCGTGCGTGTCCACCAGGAACGGGGCACTGTCCAGTTCCTCGAGTGGAGTCAAGCTGGCGATCGCGGCCACCCGTATCTCGCCCATGCGTCGTCCCCCCACATCCGTCTTCCCCCGACGCCGGCCTGTCATGGCCTGTCCGCAGACCCTACTCGGCGGGCCGTCCCCGAGGCAGGCGCGCACCCGGCGGCCGATAGCGCGTGACAGGCGCACCCGCTCCACCGCGCGCCCCGTCGGCCGTACGCTGAGTGCGGACCCGCCGCCGCGGCCGGTGGTGCGGCAGGTGGTCCGACAGGTGTACGAAGGAGAGTCCGAGGCAGACGCACCAAGCGCGGCGCGCCCGAGTGAGTCACGCGTGAGTGAGGCGTAGTGCGGCGTGAGTGAGGATACGAGCGCGGGACCGCGGACGGGCTACGGAACTGGGGTCGGGCTTTGGGAACGGTCATCACCTGGTGGGGTCACGCCACCTGCACGGTCGAGGACTCCGGCGTACGCGTCCTCACGGACCCGCTGTTCGCGCGCCGGCTCGCGCATCTGCGCCGTCGGTGCGGTCGGGTGCCCCCGCCGGAGGCGGGAGTAGCGGACGCCGTGCTCGTCTCGCACCTGCACTCCGACCATCTGCACCTGGGTTCGCTGGCCCGGCTCGCGCCCGGCACCCGGCTCGTCGTGCCGCGCGGCGCCGGGGCGGCCGTCCCCGGACTGCGCCGGCTGGGCGGGCGCGGGAACCCGGCCGGGCTGCGGATCACCGAGGTCGGACCGGGTGACGAGGTGGACCTGGGGCCGGTGCGCGTACGGGCCGTACCCGCCCGGCACGACGGACGGCGGCTGCCGGTGGGGCCGCAGCGCTCCCCCGCGCTCGGCTATGTGATCGACGGCGAGATCCGTACGTACTTCGCCGGCGACACCGGTCTCTTCGACACCATGGCGGACGCCGTCGGTCCCGTCGACGTGGCGCTGCTGCCGGTCGGCGGCTGGGGACCGTACCTGGGGCCCGGCCACCTGGACGCCGGACGGGCGGCCGAGGCACTGGCACGACTGGCGCCGGGCGCCGCGGTGCCGGTGCACTACGGCACGTACTGGCCGATCGGAATGGACGGCGTCCGGCCGCACGAGTTCTACGCGCCGGGCGACGAGTTCGTACGGAAGGCGGCACGGCTGGCGCCCAAGGTGACCGTCCATCCGCTGCGGCACGGCGAGAGCGTACGACCGGAGGCCCGGCGGTGATCGACGGCCTGCCGGACCACCTCTCCCGCCTGGCCGAGGCCATACGGCTGCCGTCCGAGTCGACGCAGGCCGCGGGCTATCCGTCGCTGTTCCTGCTGGTGGTGCTGGGCGCGTTGGTGCCGGTGGTGCCGACGGGCGCGGTGGTCAGTTCGGCGGCGGTGGTCGCCTTCCACCAGACCAATCCGTTCCCCATGCTCCTGGTCTTCGCCGTGGCGTCGGTGGCGGCGTTCTCGGGCGATGTGGCGCTGTACTGGCTGGGGCGGCGGGGATTCCGTTCGAAGAACGGCTCGCGCTGGCTGGACGCGATACGTGGCAGCGCCCCGCCGGACCGCCTGGAGCAGGCCCAGGGCAAGCTGCGCGAGCACGGGGTGATGGTGCTGGTGCTGTCCCGGCTGGTGCCGGCGGGCCGGATACCGGTGATGCTGGCGTGCCTGCTGGCCGAATGGCCGCTGCGCCGGTTCGCGCGGGGCAACGCGCCGGCGTGCCTGGCCTGGGCGGCGACGTACCAGCTCATCGGGGTGCTCGGCGGCTCGCTCTTCCACGAGGCGTGGGAGGGGGTGCTGGCGGCGGTTGCGCTGACGCTGCTGCTCAGCGCGGTCCCGGCGCTCTGGAGCCGGCTCCGCCGGCCGGCCCAGGACGACACCGGGTCCGGGGCCGAGAGCGGGAGTGGGAACGGGAGCGGGGCCCGGAAGGGGCCGGCCGACCGGAACGCCCGGGCCGACCCGCCGGCCCCCGGCGCCCCGGAGAGCCCGGCCGCGCCGGGCCGGTAGGCCGAGCCGGGAGGGTCGGTCCCTCGGTCCCGCGGCCGGCCCGGATCAGCTCAGTTCGCCGAAAACGTCCGCGAGCCTGCCCAGCGCCCCCGCGACATGCGGCAGTTCCACGGGGTCCGCGGCCGCCAGGGACTCCAGGCACTCCTCGGCCGTGGAGCCCAGCAGCGGTCCCGTCGACAGGCGTACGCGCAGTTCGTCCGGATCGTCCCCGAAGCGGTGGCCGCCCGGTACGGGGGTCCCCAGGCGGGTGGTCAGGTGGGACTCCAGCTCGACGGAGTCGGTGACGCCCAGGTCCGCCAGCCGTGCGCGCAGCGGGCCGAGGTCCGCGTAGAGGTGACGACCCGCCTGCGGGGGCCGGGCGACCGCGCCCGAGGCCAGTACCGCGTCGTGCGCGGCGGCGGACACCCGCGCGTGCAGGGCCGCCGCGGCGCGCAGCCTGGCAGTGACGGGTTCCGGTTCGTCCAGCGCGAGGGTGGCGGCCGGGGCCACGGGTCCCGCGACCAGGGAGCCGAGCGCGGCGAGGACGTCGAGCGTCCGGGCCCGTGACGCGCTCCCCGCGGAGGCGGCCGGACAGCGCGCGACCGCCGCGGGCCAGCCGGCCGGGAGCAAGGCGCCCGCCAGGTCACAGACCACCGTCACGTCGCCGGGCCACATCTGGGCCGGGCCGAGCAGCACCGTCTCGTGCGGCCGGTGCACCGTGTCGCGCCAGGTCTCGTCGCTGATGATGTGCAGCCCCGCCCCCCGTGCCGCCTCGCACACCTCGTGCACCAGCTCGGGCGGTGCCACCGTCCCGGTCGGATCGTCGGCCGGGCAGAGCAGCAGCACCCGGGGGGCGCCGCCCTCGGCCCGTACCCTGCGCACCGTCTCCAGCAGCGCGAACGGGTCCGGCACTCCGCCCGCGTCCACCGGGGCCGGCACGTGGTAGGCGGGCCGCCGCAGCAACTGGGCCTGCGCCGTCCACGAGGCCGGACAGGGCCGGGGCATCAGCACGTCCCCCTCGTACGCGGCGAGCAGCGCGAACAGCAGCGGCTGCGCGCCCGGCGCGGCGATCACGTCGTCCACGCCGGTCTCCAGCCCGCGCCGCCCCCAGTAACCGCGGGCCGCCTCGCGCAGGACCGCACCGCCGCCGGGCGGTTCCGGTCCGGCACGCCGGGCCCCGGCCGCGCACGCGTCCACCAGCTCGGGCAGCGGGGGCAGCCCCGGCTCGGGAACCGGCGGGCCGAACCGCACGGTGGCCGGGTCCTCCGGCGACGCCGCCTGCCGCATACCGCCGCTCACCGCCTTCCGCGGGTCTCCGGTCCGCCGGACCGGCCGTCCGCCGGTCTTCGGCCGGGAGAGCCGCAGATCGACGAGGCCCCTGTCAGGCAGGTTACGTACCTTTGCCTCACCGTGCGCCCCAGGACCCCGGGCACCCCGAGCACCCCCGGGCAGCCCGGGGGCACCGCAGGCACCGCAGGCACCGCAGGCACCGCAGGCACCACAGAGATGCGTACCCGCACACGGTTGCCGTACCGACCGCTTGCCCCCGTCCCCGGCGGGGTACCCGCGTTCCATGTCGGAGACCTCCTTGACCTCAGCCTTCCCCGGCCGCGGCCCCGCGGCCCCGGGCACCCGCACCCGGGTCGCCACTCTCCTCGAATCCTGGGACCAGCGAGTGTTCCGCTCCGTCGCCGTCCGGCACTGGCCCGGGGCGGACCTCGTGCTGCCCCGGCTGAGCCGCAGCGCCAACCACGGACTGCTCTGGTTCGGCGCGGCGGCCGGGATGGCGGCCCTGGGCGGGAGCGCCCGCGCGCGCCGGGCGGCGCTGCGGGGCGTGGCGTCCCTGGGGCTGGCCTCGGCCGCCATCAACACCGTGGGCAAGCGCGCGGTGCGCAGGCAGCGGCCGGTGCTGGACGCCGTTCCGGTGATACGGCGGCTGAAGCGGCAGCCGTTCACGACCTCCTTCCCGTCCGGGCACTCGGCCTCGGCCGCGGCCTTCGCGACGGGCGTGGCACTGGAGTCCAAGGGATGGGGTGCCCTGGTCGCACCGGTCGCCGCCGCCGTGGCACTCTCCCGCGTCTACACGGGCGTGCACTATCCGAGCGATGTGCTGGCGGGCGCGGCTCTGGGCGTGGGCGCGGCGTACGCGGTACGGGGGCTGGTCCCGACCCGGTCGCAACTTCCCGCGCCGGGCAGGCCGTTCGCGACGGCCCCGGAACTGCCCGGCGGCCGGGGCCTGGTCGTGGTCGCCAACCGCGCCTCCGGCTCGGCCGACACCGCCACGCTGCTGCGCGACGCGCTGCCGTACGCGGAGGTCGTGGAGTGCGAACCGGACGAGGTGGACGCCGAGCTGGAGAAGGCCGCCGACCGCTGCCGGGCGCTGGGGGTGCTCGGCGGGGACGGCACGATCAACCGGGCCGCCGGCGTCGCCGTACGGTACGGGCTGCCGCTGGCCGTCTTCCCCGGCGGCACGTTCAACCACTTCGCGTACGACCTCGGCATCGAGAGCGTCCGGGACACGGTGCGCGCGCTGGACGCGGGCGAAGCCGTACGCGTGGACCTGGGACGCTTCACCCCCGGTCCGGACGGCGCGGCGCACGGCCACTTCGTCAACACCTTCAGCCTGGGCGTGTATCCGGAACTGGTGCGGGTGCGGGAGCACTGGGCACCGCGGATCGGCGGCTGGCCGGCCGGACTCCTCGCGGCGGGGAAGGTGCTGCGCGGCGAGCACCAGCTGGACGCGACGTTCGAGGGGCGGCGCCGGAAGCTGTGGCTGCTGTTCGCGGGCAACTGCCTCTACCAGCAGGTGGGCCCCACACCGGGCCACCGGCACGACCTCGCGGACGGTCTGCTGGACGTACGCATCGTGCACGGCGGCCGGCTGCCGGGGATGCGGCTGCTGGCCGCCGCGCTCGCCGGGCCGCTGAGCCGTTCCCCGGTGCACGCGGCGGAGCGGATGCGCCGACTGCGGATCAGGGACATCGAGCCGGGCACGCCGCTGGCGTTCGACGGCGAACTGGCCGAGGCCCCGCCCGAGTTGACCGTGGACAAGGATCTCGAAGCGCTGACGGTCTACCGGCCGCGAACGCTGCTGTAGGGCAGCGGCCCCCGTCGCGGAGAGCGGACACCGATACGCGGAAGCGGATGCCGCCGCGGGGAAAACGCGGTGGACGGCCAGGACGCTCCGGCCGGACCATCACGGCCATGGACTTTCTTCTCACGCCCCGGCTGCGGCTGCGTTCCTTCGTCCCGGACGACCTGGACCGGCTGGTCGCGCTCGACAACGACCCAGGAGTGCGGAGGTTCATCGACGCGGGCCGCCCGGTGACCCGCGAGACAGTGCGGAACGAGACGCTGCCGAGGATGCTCGGCCGGGGATTCTGGGCGGCGGAGGAGCGGACGACGGGGACCTGGCTCGGATGGTTCTCGCTGGACCCGGGTGCCGGAACGGGCTGGCACGAGGTCGAGCTGGGCTACCGCCTGCGCCGGGCGGCGTGGGGGCGCGGGTACGCCACGGAGGGGGCACGCGCCCTGGTCCGCAAGGCGTTCACCGACCTCGGTACGGAACGCGTGACCGCGCAGACCATGACGGTCAACACCGCGTCGCGACGCGTGCTGGAGAAGACCGGCCTGACGTACGTCCGTACCTTCTTCGAGGACTGGCCGGACACGATCGAGGGCTCGGAGCACGGAGACGTGGCCTACGAACTCAGCCGGGAGACGTGGGCGACGCGGCACGGCTCGCCTTCCGGGGAGGACAGGCCGACCACATAGGCCGCCCATATAGCGATACATGCGTCTCGCCATCCGGCATGCCCGCGTACGGTGGGCCCACTACTCGACGCGAGGGAGTCCGGCCATGCCGAAGGAGACCGCCGTATACACGCACGGGCACCACGAGTCGGTGCTGCGCTCGCACCGCTGGCGCACCGCCGCCAACTCCGCGGCGTACCTGCTCCCCGAACTGCGACCGGGCCAGAACGTGCTGGACGTGGGCTGCGGGCCGGGGACCATCACCGCCGACCTGGCGGCGCTCGTCGCGCCGGGCACGGTGACGGCGGTGGACGCGGCCGGGGGCGTCCTGGAGCGGGCGCGGGAGGCCGCCACGACGGCGGGTGCGACCAACGTCCGCTTCGCGGTCGCGGACGTCCACGATCTGGACTTCCCCGACGACTCCTTCGACGTCGTCCACGCGCACCAGGTCCTCCAGCACGTCGGCGACCCCGTACGCGCGCTGAGCGAGATGCGCCGCGTGTGCCGGCCGGGCGGAGTCGTGGCGGCGCGCGACGCGGACTACGGCGCCTTCGCCTGGTTCCCGCACGTACCGGCGCTGGACGAGTGGCTGGAGCTGTACCGCGGGGTGGCGCGCGCGAACGGGGGCGAGCCGGACGCGGGACGACGGCTGCTGTCCTGGGCTCGGCGGGCCGGTTTCACCGAGGTCGCCGCGACCGCCGCCACCTGGTGCTTCGCGCGCCCCGACGAACTCGCCTGGTGGAGCGGCCTGTGGGCGGACCGCACGCTCGCGTCGAGCTACGCGGACGTGGCGGTCCGCGACGGCCATACGTCCCGGGAGCGGCTGGCCGCGATCGCGGACGCGTGGCGCGAGTGGGGCGGCGCCGCCGACGCCTGGTTCATGACCCCGCACGGCGAGATCCTCTGCCGCGTGTGAGGGGCGCCGTACGAGGAGCGCCGCGGACGTGGGCGCGCGTGCAAGCGCGGGACACCGACGCGAGCTCGGCCGACCGGGCCTCCGGCGGCCGTCGCGAAACGTCCGGCACCCACCGGCTGCCCCGCGCGGCGGCCCGGCCAACTAACCTGCTGCGTATGGAAATCCTGGGAACCACGCTGCGCATCTGCGTCGACGACCTGGAGACCTCGGTGGCGTTCTACGAACGCCTCACCGGAACCTCCGCCCTCCGCTTCGAGCGCGGTGGGGTCTCGGTCGCCGCCGTGGGCTGCTTCCTCCTGATGAGCGGCCCCGCTTCGGAGATAGACGTCCTGCGCAAGGTGACGGCGACCATCGCCGTCAAGGACGTCGACGAAGCCCTGACGACCCTCACGGAGGTCGGTGGCCAGGTCCTCGCCGGCCCGGTGCCCACGCCGGCGGGGCGCAATCTGATCGCCCTGCACCCCGATGGTTCGATCTTCGAGTACGTCGACCGCAACGCCGCCGCCCAGTAGTCCGTCGGTACCGCCCGCCGGCCGGGCGGCGGGCCGTACGGTCCGCTCGGCCGGCGGCGGCCGGTTCCCCCGCCGCCCTACGGCGTCACGTCGTTCTCGTCGATGAAGGCCCCCACGACCAGGTCCGCGAGCAGTGCGCCCGCCGTGCCCAGCGGGTCGAGGTCCGGGTCGTAGATGGTCACGTTCATGCCGACGCAGCGCTCGGAGCCGACCAGGGTCCGCAGCAGGACGGCGAGTTCGTCCGGCAGCAGCCCGCCCGGGTCCGGGCTGTCCACGGCGGGCATCACCTCGGGGTCGAGCACGTCCGCGTCCAGATGCACCCAGAACCCCTCGGTCACCGGCGCCTCCAGGGTCATCAGCGTGGCTTCCGTCACGTCCGCGACGCCCCACTCACGCAGCTCACCCACCGTCAGGGTGGGGATCCTCAGCTCCGCCAGCTCCGCGAGGTCCTCGTCGCCGTCCCTGATCCCGAAGAGCCGGACGTCCTCGTCGCGCAGGTACGGCCGCAGCCCCTCCAGGTCGGTCAGGTCCCGCCGGCCGCGCCCCGTGGCCAGGGCCAGTTCCTCGCCGCCCGCCGCGCCGATCCGGTCGGAGTTGCCGGGGTGCCGGAAGTCGGCGGAGGCGTCGACGGCCGCCAGGCCGTACCGCCCGAGGCGGCGCAGCGCGAGCGACGCGCCGAGCTGGATGGAGCAGTCACCGCCGAGTACGAGCGGGAAGTCACCGGCCCTCACGTGGCGTTCGATCCGGTCCGCCAGCCGGGGCGTGTACGCGGCGATCGCGGCCGCGTTGAAGACGTCGTCCCCTTCCCGCCAGTCGCCGCGGTCGTAGCGGGGCGGGACCACGACCCCGCCCTCGAACGCCCGGAGCCGCTCGAGGAGCCGCTGCTCGCGCAGGGCGCCGGCGAGCTTGTAGCAGCCCGGCACGGTGCCGGGGGCCGGCGGGCGGAGGCCCAGGTTGGAGGGCGCGTCGATCACCACGATATTCCGCATGCGCGTCATCCTCTCCGCCGTACTCTCGGTCCTCAACGCGGTTGTGGGAAAACGCACAGCCGGCACAGTCCGACAGTAAGGCGGTAGGCGGGCGACGCCGGCACCGTCGGCGGGTCCCGCCGGGGAAACGTCCCCGCCGGGGCCGGCTCAGCCGGTGGCTTCCGTCGGCATCTCCGCCGTGATGGCCCAGCGTTCGTGGTCACGCCACGCGCCGTCGACGAAGAGGAAGTCCGGGGAGAAGCCCTCCCGCCGGAAGCCCGCACGGCGGACGAGCGCGAGGGACGCGGTGTTGCCCGGCTGGATGTTGGCTTCCAGCCGGTGCAGTTCGAGTGGGCCGAACGCCTGGCGCAGCACCAGCCCGAGCCCCTCCCCCATCAGCCCCCGGCCCGCCGCGTGCGCGAACGCGCCATAGCCGAGCGCCCCGCAGCGGAACCCGCCCCGGACGATGTTGTTGATGTTGATGAACCCCGCGATCCGGCCGTCCGCGCGGTCCCGGACGAGGAAGCCCGCCGCGGTCGGGTCCTCGATGAGGCGGCCCGCGTACGCGGCGTACGCCTCCGCCGTCTCCGGCGGGAACAGCCAGGGGCGGTGCAGTGCGCGGCCGGCCCTGGCGTGCGCGGTGAACTCCGCCGCGTCCTGCGGCCGGTAGGCGGTCAGGAACGTACGGGCGCCTTCGGCGAGCGGAACCGGAGGGGAACCGGGGCCGACGTCCGGGAGGCCGGGAAGTTTGGGCATCGGGCCAGCTTAGACGCGCCGACGCCGGTCCGGACACGGACACACGTCCGGGCGGACGCGCCGGTGAACACGCCACCCGCGAGAAAGCGTCCACCGCCTCCCGCCCGGACCGGTCCCGGCGGGAGCCGCGCCGCCGCGGCGCCGGAGTCACGTCTTCCGCTCCCGTGCGGCTCCGGCCGGCCGGTCCCGGGAAACGCACCCGGCGCGGTGCCCGGCCGGGAGCGGACCGCCGCGTGTGGCCCGCCCGGGCAGCAGCCGCCCGCCGAACGGCACCGCGCGGGGCGCCGAGGGCCGGCAGCCCGCCGGCGAGGAAGGTGCCCCGTACGCCGACGCGCGGCCACGCCGGCCGACGACGGCCGCGAGGAGCGGGGTCGTCAGGTCAGGGCGGGCTCGTCCAGGGTGAGTGTGGCGCTCTCCGCGTCCAGCGTTCCCGGGACGCCCAACGGCATCGTCAGCGCCGTCGGCCCGTGGCCGAAGCCCAGCTCCTCGACGACCGGTACGCCCAGCCCGCCGAGCCGGTCCAGCAGCACCGTCCTGACCTCCTCGTACGGTCCGCACTCCGCCCAGGAGCCGAGCGCGATCCCGGCCACCCCCGACAGCCAGCCGGAGCGCAGCAGCTGGGTGAGGATCCGGTCGAGGCGATACGGCTCCTCCCCCACGTCCTCGATCAGCAGCAGCCCGCCGTCGGCCGACGCGCGGGCGTACGGTGTGCCGAGGTCGGCGGCGAGCAGGCTGACGCACCCGCCGAGCGTGACGCCCCTGGCCCGGCCGGGGAGCAGGCCCCGGGCCGTGGGCAAACCCAGGGTCCGGACCGACTCGGGCTCGAACAGCGTGGCGCGCAGGCTGTCCTGGGTCGCGGCGTCCTTGAGGAAGGTGACGGTCGCGGTCATCGGCCCGTGCAGGGTGGCCAGTCCCATCCGCACGGCGAACGCCTCGTGCAGCGCGGTGATGTCGCTGTAGCCGACGAAGACCTTGGGGCCGGCGGCCCGCATCGCGTCCCAGTCCAGGAGGTCGACCATGCGCTGGGCGCCGTAACCTCCCCGGGCGCACAGGACGGCCGAGACGGACGGATCGCACCACGCCTCCTGGAGGTCGCGCGCCCGGTCCTCGTCGCGCCCGGCGAGGTGGCCGAGCCGGGGGTGGGTGTCCAGGACGTGCGGGGCGACCACGGGGTCGAGATCCCAGCCGCGCAGAATGTCCAGGCCGGTGGCGAGCCGGTCGGCGGGGACCGGTCCGCTGGGGGCCACGACGGCGACCCTGGCCCCCGGCCGCAGCCGCGGGGCCCGGACCAGGGGCCGTGGCCGGGTCAGATCGGTCACCGTCGGCCTTTCGTCAGTTCCAGCCGGGGGACATCGGTGCGTTCGATACCGAACGTCTGAGCGTACAGGGACAGTTCGGCCTCCAGGGCGCGGACCATCGTGTCCGCCCGGCGGAAGCCGTGTCCCTCCCCCTCGAAGGCGATGTACGCGTGCGGCACGTCGCCTTCGGCCGTTCGGGCCAGGAACCGCTCGCACTGCGCGGGCGGGCAGATCACGTCGTCCAGGCCCTGCAACAGCAGGAAGGGCGCCGTGATGTCGCCGGCGTGGTACAGCGGCGAGCGGTCGCGGTACCGCTCGGGCACCTCGGCGAGCGGCCCGACCAGCGACTCCAGGTACTGGGACTCGAAGTCGTGCGTCTCGTCGGTGGCCCAGCCCAGCAGGTCGAGAATGGGGAACATGATCGTGCCGCAGGCGTAGACGTCGGTGGTGGTGAGGGACGCCGCCGCCGTCCAGCCGCCCGCGCTGCCGCCGCGCACGGCGAGCCGGGCCGGGTCCGCGGTGCCCTCGGCCGCCAGGGCCCGCGCGACGGCCGCGCAGTCCTCGACATCCACGACGCCCCACTGGCCGCGCAGCCGGTTGCGGTAGGCACGCCCGTAGCCGGTGGAGCCGCCGTAGTTGACCTCGGCGACACCGATGCCCCGCGAGGTGAAGTAGGCGATCTCCAGGTCGAGGACGAGCGGGGCATGGCCGGTGGGACCTCCGTGCGCCCACACCACGTAGGGCGGCAGCTCGCCTTCCGGCGCGCGGTGGCCGGGGTGGTGCGGGGGGTGGATGTGGGCGTGGATCTCGCGGCCGTCCGGTCCGTCGAACGTACGGCTGTGGGGCTCGGGGTAGTACGCGGGATCCACCACGTCCCGGTGCGCCGAGCCGATCACCCGGACCCGGCCCGTGCGGGCAGCGGTTTCGGCGTCGGCTTCCGCGTCGGTTCCGGTGCCGACGCCGGTGCCGGTGGCGGTCGCCGCGTCGGTGCCGATGGCGCTCCCGGCGTCGGTGCCGGTGGCGGTCGCCGCGTCGAACTCCACCACCTCGTACCCGCTGCGCGGGCTCGCCGCCACCCCGATGACCCTGTCGCCGCGCACGGCGAGGGTGGCGGCCCATTCGGTCCACGGCCCCTCGGCGTCCACCAGTTCGCCGGTGGCGGGGTCGAGCAGGCCGAGCGCGGTGGTGCCCTTGCCGTGGATAACGGCGATCAGCCCGTTCGCCAGCGGCTGGAACCACTGGAGGCCGATCTTCCACAGCGGACCGCCGAACTCCTCGCTCCGGCCGGGGCGGAGGGCGGTGCCGCGGACGACTCCCGGAGCCAGGTCGTCGAGACGGACGCGCCGCACCTCCCACCAGCCACTGAGGTCCGAGACGAAGAGGAGCGATCCGTCGGGTGCCCACTCGACCTGGGCGACCGATTCGTCGGTGTCCCCGACGACCGGCCTGACGTCCGTGAACGGCGCACTGCGCGGCCCGCTCGCTCCGCCCGCGCGGGCCGGTTCCCCGGCACCCGGCCCGCCGGCCATGTCCGGCACCTCACCCAGCATCACCACCGTGCCGTCCCACGGCATCCGCGGGTGGTCCCAGGCGATCCAGGCGACGTGCCGTCCGTCGGGCGAGAGCCGGGGCCCCGTGACAAAGCGGTGCCGGTCGTCGGACAGTTCCGTCACGGCCGCGCGGTCCTCGGCGGCCGAACCGTCCAGCGGTACGGCCGCGATCACCCGCCGGACGTCCGTCGGCCCCTCACCGGTGAACTCCTCCAGCACGCACCAGGCCTCGCCCCGGTCCAGGTGGATCCGGGGGTCGGCCCAGCGCAGTCCGCCGCCGGTCGGGGAGAGGGGTGTGAGCGGCCGGGGCGGAGCCGTTCCGTCCGGCTCGTACGCGTACAGCCGCTGGTCGGCGAAGTCCACGAAGACGAGGAGCGGCCCGCCCTCGGCCCGCTCGGCGCCCGCCCAGGGCGTGCCGCCGTACTCGATCACCCGGCTGCGGACGTTCCACGGCGGCGGCAGCACCGACTCCTCGTGGCCGTCGGCCCGCAGCCGGACGAGCGCGCGCCGCCCCGCCTCGGCGGGCCGCGGCGCCGTCCACCACACTTCCTCACCGACCGTCCCGACGTACTCGGGCCGGCCGTCGCGCGACGCGGCGAGCGTGGCGTCGATCGGTGACGGCCACGTGCCGTAACCCCCCGTGGTCAGCATGGCGATGCTCCTCAATCCTCGATCGGCCGACGGGCGGACGCGAGCCTAGGCGGTCAGGCCGTCTTCAGATAGTGGTCGAGGACGCGCGCGCCGAAACGCAGCGCCTCGACGGGCACGCGCTCGTCCACGCTGTGGAACAGCGCCTGGTAGTCGAACCCGGGCGGCAGTCGGAGCGGGGAGAAGCCGTAGCCGGTGATGCCGAGCCGGGAGAACTGCTTGGCGTCCGTGCCGCCCGACATGCAGAACGGCACGGCGTGTCCGGCCGGGTCGAAGCGCTCGACGGCCGCGCGCAGCTTGGCGAAGGTCGGGGAGTCGACCGGCGCCTGGAGCCCGACCTCCCGGTGGTGGAACTCCCAGGCCACGTCCGGCCCGGTCAGCCGGTCCAGCGTGGTGCGGAACTCCTCCTCGCCGCCCGGCACCGTCCGGCCGTCGACGTAGGCGGTGGCCCGGCCCGGGATCACATTGACCTTGTAACCGGCTTCCAGGACGGTCGGGTTGGCGCTGTTGCGCACCGTCGGCGCGATCAGCTCGGCCGCCCGGCCGAGCTTGCCCAGCAGGCCGTCCACGTCGAAGCCCTCGGCGTCCATGCCGTCGAGGTCCGCCTCTATGCCGTGCAGCGCGGCGATCTCCACCAGGGCGGCGCGCACGGTCGGGGTGAGCCGGACCGGCCAGTGGTGGTCGGCGATCCTGGTGATGGCGGCGGCGAGCCTGCTGACCGCGTTGGCGTCGTTCAGCTTGGAGCCGTGGCCGGCCCTGCCCTCGGCGGTCAGCTTGAGCCAGGCGGTGCCGCGCTCACCGGCGCCGATCGGATAGAGCGTCATTCCGGGGCCGGCGTGGAAGGTGTACGCCCCGGATTCGCTGATGCCCTCCGTGCAGCCCTCGAACAGGCCGGGGTGCCGGTCGGCCAGGAAGCCCGCGCCGTCGGCGGCGCTCGCCTCCTCGTCGGCGGTGTAGGCGAGGACGATGTCCCGGCGCGGCCGGATCCCGGCCCTGGCCCAGGCGCGGACGACGGACAGCACCATCGCGTCCATGTTCTTCATGTCGACCGCGCCCCGGCCCCAGACGACGTCGTCCCTGACCTCGCCGGAGAACGGGTGCACGGTCCAGTCGGCGGGCTCGGCGGGGACCACGTCGAGATGCCCGTGGACGAGCAGCGCGTCGGCGGCCGGGTCGGTGCCCTCGATCCTGGCCACCACGTTGGTCCGGCCGGGCGCGCGCTCCAGGAGGACGGGCTCGAGGCCCGCCTCGGCCAGCCGCTCCGCGACGTATTCGGCGGCCGGGCGCTCGCGGCAGTCGCCGCTCCCCCGGTTGGTGGTGTCGATACGGATCAGGTCGGAGGTGAAGGTGACGACCTCGTCCAGCGCACGCGCGTCCAACGCGTCGCCGGCGGCGGAGGCGGAGGCTTGGGCGGAGCCGGAGGCGGAAGCTTGGTCGACCTCAGTGGCCTCGGGAACCTCGACCGCACCTGTCGTACCGTTCGCGTCGCTGCCGTTCATGGAGCTCATGTCACCCATACTGCTCTTCCATCGCCGATGAGACGATCGTCGTCACGGCTTTGAAGGTGCGAATGGCCTCATACATCGTCCCGCTGGTGTACCTGACCCGCCGTTCACCACTGGGCTCCACACCGGGGACGACCGTGGAGACGTCGGAGAGGTGGGCGGCGTCGAACTCCATCTCCATGGTGAAGGGCCCCCCTTCGGCCGGTTCGCCGCGCCGGGCCAGCGCCGCCGCCTCCTTCGCCGCGGCACGGATGTCGGCGGCGGTGCGGGCCGGGGTACGGCAGACCGCCGCGTACCGCGAGACATGGTCCTTCACGGCGACCTTGCGGGCGTCCGGCGCGTAGCCCTCGGCGTCCCGGCAGGTCAGGTCGTCACCGGTGACCAGCACCACGGGGACGCCGAACTCGGCGACCACGTGCGCGTTCAGCAGGCCCTCGCTCGCGCGCGCCCCGTTCAGCCAGACGCCGGTGAGGGCGTTGGCGAGGTACGTGTGCGCGAGGACGCCCTCCGTACCGGCGCCCGTGTGGTACCCGACGAAGGCGACGCCGTCCACGTCGCCGTGCTGGACCCCCTCGACCATGGAGAGCGACTTGTGACGGCCGGTCAGCATCTGCGCGCGCTCGTCCAGCCGCTCCAGCAGCAGATTGCGCATCGACCAGTGGGCCTCGTTGATGAGCACCTCGTCCGCGCCGCCGTCCAGGAAGCCCAGCACGGCCGCGTTCACATCCGAGGTGAACATGGCCCGGCACCGCTCCCATTGGGGCGTGCCGGGCAGCACGTCGGCCGGCCAGGTCACGCCCGTGGCGCCCTCCATGTCGGCGCTGATGAGGATCTTCACCGGCCCGCTCCCTTCCTCTCCTCCGCTCGGCCCCGGACCCCGCCCGGTCGAAGCCGGCCCGTCCCGCCCGGTCCCGTCAGGAGTGATCTCCTGGCATCAGTATGCGGGGCGGCACCGACAACCCGCCGGTCCGCGGCGACGGCCGCTCACCGCGACGAGGGCCGCTCACGGAAGCGGCGGCTGCCCTCCTCAGCAGCAGGTCGACCCCTCCCACGCAGGCGAGCCGGTGCGCGCGGGCGCGTCCGGCCACGTGGGTCCGTCCGACCTCACCCGGACGTCCGACCACGCTCAGGCCCCGGGCGGGGCGGCGGCCGTGCGCACGAGCCCGGCGAGCACCTGGTCGGCCGCCTTCAGATGCGGTTCGCGCACGACATAGCGGCTGATCCCCCAGCGCCGGCGGTGCTCGGCCAGGGACTCGGCGATCTCCCCCACTGTGCCGACCCACGCGTACGGCGCGGCGAGCACGGCGTCCGCGGACGTGTCGAACCGCTCGGCGAGCCGGTGCGCGGCCGCTTCCGCGTCGTCGGTGATCTCCACGACCTGGACGAGCGCCTCACGGGCCGGGGGCACGGCCCGGCCCGCGGCACTCCGCTCGACCAGGTCCGCCTGGCGGTCGATGGCTGCACCGTCCCACCGGGCCTCGTGGTGGTGCCCGTCGGCCAGTGTGCGGCCCAGGCCGCTGAAGCCGACCACGTCCGCGTGCTCGCCCGCCCAGCGCAGCAAGGCGGAATTGCCACCGCCGAAGGTGAACGGCACCGGCCGTTGGACCGGCCGGGGCTCGGTCAGCCGAGCCTCGTACGCCCGGACCTCCGGCCCGGTGACGGTGACCGTCTCCCCGGCGAGGAGCGCCCGGCACGCCTCGGCCACGGCGAGAAAGCGGCGCACGCGTCCGGCGACATCGGGCCGCTCGGAGCCGAGCATGGCCCATTCGGCCGGGGTGTGGCCCGCGCCCAGCGCCAGCCGCGCGCGCCCGTCGGAGAGAAGATCCAGGGTGGCCACGTCGGAGGCCAGCAACAGCGGTTCGCGGATGCCCGCGTGGGAGACGTACGAACCGAGGCCGATCCTCTCGGTCACGGCCGCGGCGGCGGCCAGCGCCACGAACGGGGAGGCCGTCACGCCCGGATGGTCCGCGGTCAGCAACGCGTCGTACCCCGCCGCCTCCACTCTGCGGGCGAGGGCGGTCCAGGTAGCCGCGTTCCGGGGTTCCGCCTGTACGGAAACGGTCGGTATCAGCATGATCGAACACTACGGTCGGTGGTCCGTCGGCCGGAACGGCCTTCCGCCCGGGGCGAACGCCGGGACTCGTGAGCCGGCCGCTGACCGGTCAGGACGTTCCGTCCCTCGCGTGGGTACGTGGCGCGACACCCGCCGCGTACCCACGAAGCCCGTGCGTCCGGCCCCCGTACGGACGGCCGCTACGCCCGGGCGAGGACGTACCACCGCGCCGGCAGTTCGAGCAGGGTCCCGTCCGGCATCCGCTCCGTCTGGGCGAGGCCGGTGTCGCCGTCCGCCAGGATGGTCAGGCCTGCCGCGCGCAGCAGCGCGGGCGTCTCCTCGTCCTCGGCGCTGCCCGGCTTGAGCCCGTGCTCGAAGACCCGCCGCAGCTTCTCGGGCGGCCCGCCCGACCGCTGCGCCGCCTGCCGCAGCACGTCCTTGGCCGCGGAGGTCAGCTCCGCGACGAAGGCCCGGCCGCGCTCGCCGAGCAGTTCCGCCACGGCCGCGGCGACCTGGGGCCGGTCCTGGGGTTCGCTCTGGTGGATCACCGCCCGCATATAGACGTTGCTGTCCCCGAGCCGACCGCCCAGCTCCCGTACCGCGGCGCGGTCCACCAGGTCGAGTTGCTCGAACTCCGCGCGGCCGGCCGGATCCGCGTGCCGCGCGTGCGCGATCGCCGCGTGCGAGAGGTCCACACCGGTCGCGCGGGCGAACCGCGTGGCCAGGTAGCGGGTCTGGGTGCCGTTGCCGCAGCCCAGGTCCACCACGGGCAGCGAGGCATCGGCGTACGGCAGCAGCAGGGCGCAGTGGGGGGCGGCGGCGAGCGAGGGGTCGACGTCCCATATCGCCGCACCCTGGGTACCGGAGGTGCCCCGCCAATACCCCTCCCACGCCTCGCGGTAACGCTCTGACACGTGCATACGTATACGTCTCCCCAGGTCGGCCCGGCGTCCAGCGCGTTTTCGAGGGACTGGACTACCGTCCGCGCGGGTCCGGGACAAGGGAAGGGACACGGAATTCATCGGATCACCACAGGGAAGCCGCGTCCCGCCGCGCGTCACCACGGGAGAGCCGCTTCTCCGCACGTGTCACCACGACCTCGCCGCGCCGGACCGACCCCTCCACAGGGCGAGGGCCCTCAGCCCGTCCGCGGCCCACCGGGCCGCGTCGGCGTCCGCGTCAGGGCCTGTTCGAACCAGACCGTCTTCCCCCGGGCCGAACTGCTGCTGCCCCACTCCCGGGCCAGGCTGCTCACCACCCGCAGCCCACGGCCGAACTCGTCCTCCGCCCCCGCGTCCAGCAGGGCCGCCGGGGCCGGCTCGTCGTCGAGGACCTCGCACAGCAGCGCGTCCGTACGGACCAGACGCAGCCCCACCCGGTGGGAGCGGGCGTGGTTCATGGCGTTGGTGACCAGCTCGCTGACCATCAGCTCGGCCGGCTCGGCCGCGCCGGACAGCCCCCACGCGGACAGCTGCCCGCGCACCAGCCGCCGGGCCCGCGCCACCTCCCGTGGGTCCGGCTCCAGCTGGAACTCGGCCACGTCCGCGCCGGGGATGCCGTTGAGCCGCGCCATCAGCAGGGCCACGTCGTCCTTGCGTCCGTCCCGCGTGTTCAGCGCGCGGATGATGGCGTCGCAGGCGTCGTCCATGGAGGCCGCCGGGTGCGCGGCGGACGCGCACAGCGCCGCCAGGCCGTCCCCGATGTCCGCGCCGCGCACCTCGACCAGGCCGTCGGTGCACAGCACCAGCCGGTCGCCCGGTCCCACGCGTACGGTAGCCGTCTCGAAGGCCACGCCGCCCACGCCTATGGGCGCCCCGGTCGGCAGGTCGAGCACGTGGGCGCCGCCGTCCTCGGCCCGGACGAGCACGGGCGGGATGTGCCCGGCGTTGGCGATCTGGAGCTCCGACCTGATCGGGTCGTAGACCGCGTAGAGACAGGTCGCCAGGTAGGTCTCCCCGAGCCGCTGCGCCACGTCGTCCAGGTTGCGCAGCAGTTGGGCGGGCGGCATCTCCATGGTCGCCATGGTCCGCACGGCGGTCCTCAACTGGCCCATCATCGCGGCCGACTTGAGGCCGTGGCCCATCACGTCGCCGACGACCAGCGCGGTGCGCGAGCCGGGCAGCTTGACGGCGTCGAACCAGTCGCCGCCCACCCGGCCCAGCCGCGCGCCCGGCAGGTAGCGGGTGGCGATGTCGCAGCCGGCCATCCGCGGACCGACCCGCGGCAGCATGCTGTCCTGGAGCGTCTCGGCGACGTTCTCCTGGTGGGTGTACATGCGGGCGTTGTCGAGGACGAGGCCGGCCCGCGCCGCGAGTTCCGCCCCGGTCGTGCGGTCCATGTCGTCGAACGGCTCCCGGTCGGGCCGGCGCATCAGCACCATGAAGCCGAGCACCACATCGCGCGCCTTCAGCGGCACGAGCAGCATGGAGCGGTGGTTGATGAGCGGGCGCAGGTCCCGCTTCTCGAACTCGCCCGAGATCCGGTCGCCCATCTCCTCGCCGATACGCGGGATCAGAACCGGCTCCCCGGTGACCATGCACTGGAAGAACGGGGTGTGCTCGGGGAAGGCGATGGCCTCGCCGACCGGGACCGTGTCGTCCCACCGCCCCGGCTCGTCGTTGTGCTCGACCCACACCCGGTGCCAGACGGTGGTCACATCGGGCGGGCCGTCCGGGAACCCCTCCCCCGCGAGCACGGCGGCGCGCAGGTGGGTGCCGGCGAAGTCGGTGAAGCGGGGCACCGCGGCGCTGGTGACCTCGCGGATGGTGGTGGCCAGGTCGAGCGACGAACCGATCCGGCCGCTCACCTCGTTGAGGAACTCCAGCCGCTCACGCACCTCCGCGTACTCCAGGTCGAGCTGAGGAGGGGGAGCGGCCGTCCGCCGTAACCGGCCCGGGGCCGTGTCGGTCGGCACCGTCCCGGAGCGTGGTCCACCCGCTCCCGACCGCCCCCGCACGCGCCGGGGCACGCCCCAGTCGGGGGTGACGGGCACGCGTTCCTGGTGGCTGAACTCCAGTACCGGATAACCGAGTTCGAGAACCTGCGCGATGATGCGGCCGGACTCGGCGGGGCCCATGTTCGGCAGGATGTCCGGCAGGCGCCGGGCCAGCGCGTCGGAGTCCGGGAACTCGGTGTGCAGGGCGAAGCCGGGGCTGACCCGCAGGACGTCGCCACGTGCGCCGCCCTCGCGGTTCCCGTCGGCGTCGCGGTCCACGTCGGCGTCGCGGTTCCCGTCCGCACCGCGGTTCGCGTGCGCGTCGCGGTTCGCGTGCCCGTCGCGGTTCGCGTGCGCCTCCTGGTCGTACGGTGTCCCGCTGTCCGCGCGGAACCGGGCCGCGTCCGCCGCGAGGAACAGATGGCGCCCGGGGCCCGGTCCGACCAGCGGATAGGCCCACCAGAGCACGTCGAGCCCGCCCGGCCCCGGCCCCGGCCTGGAGACCTTCGCGCGGCCCGAGGTCGGGTAGAGGCCGCGGAAGTGCAGCCCGGGCCCCAGCTCGCCATCGGCGTCGTACGTCCCGTGGGCCACGCCCTGTTCGTTCCGCGCGAGCGCACCGGCCACCGGCATCAGATCGCTCGCCGGCTGCCCGACGGCCTCGTCCCGGGAATGGCCGAAAAGCCGTCGTGCGCCCGTCGACCAGTGCGACACGAGGCCGTCGCCGTCCACGACGACCACGGCGAGCGGGATCCGGCCGGCCGCGCCGAGCCGCTGTGGCCGCCCGGACGGATTACCACGGTCCATGCGTGGAAGGCTCCTTCCCTGCCGCCGGTGTGCGCGGCTCCGCCCTCCACGGTAAGGCCCGCCGCGTGCGTCGCGCCGGGCAATGAACCAATCAGCAGCACGCCCGCGCACCACCGTGGCCGGGTCAACAGTTGACTGGAAATCAGTCAGTCTTCGTGTCCCGGCCGAAGGTCGCGCTCCGTACGCGCGCCCCCGCCCCGCGGAGCACGGTGGCCACCGGCGGACGGGGCGGCGAGCGCGGGCCCCGAGGTGGTCGGTCCGGGAAAACACCCGAAATGGCGACCGGGGCAACGGCGACGCCGGGCGGGCCGACGGCGCCGGGGCCCGTACCGACGGACGCCGGTGGCGGCCGGCGTCCGTCGGTCGGGAGCGGTGACGGCGCGGTGACGGTCGCGGGCGGGCAGCGCGCCCCGCCCCGCCCCGCCCCGCGCGGGGACTACTGGCTCGCGCCGGCCGCGCCCCCGGCCGCACCCTCGGTCTCGGCCGCGAGGTTGGCGAGCACCTGGTCGTAGATGCGCGCCAGCCCCTTGGGCGCGAAGGTGCGCTCGAAGAAGCCGCCGATGCCGCCCGCGCCGTTCCAGACGGTGGTCACGACGGCCTTCGAACGGCCCTCACCGGCCGGAGTGACGGTCCAGGTGGTGACCATCGAGGAGTTGCGGTCCTTCTCCACGAGCCGGCCGTCGCTCGGCTCGGTCACCTCCAGCAGGCAGTCACGCACACGCTTGCTGGTGGCCTGGAGCTTCCAGTGCACGAGAGTGCCCTCGCCGTCGCCGCCCTCGCGCACCTCGTACTCGCTGAAGGGGGCCGGCAGCAGCTTCGCACGGGTGTGCTCGTAGTCGGCCAGCACGTCGAACACCGTCTCCGCGTCCGCCGCGATGATCCGCTCCGTCGTGGCCTCTACCTGAGCCATGGCTCTCTTCCTCCAGCACTCGGTTTTCCAGTGAGTTGCGGCCACCCAACCACCCTCGGGTACACCCGCCAAATCGAGGTCGCGGCGATCAAGGGAACGTTTGTTCTATTGTTTGGGCAGCACTACCGAGGAGGCACCCATGCGCTGGGACAATCTGGTCGAGAACGCCTCGACGGCCGGGGAGAATGCACTCTTCGGCACCGATGCGGTGATCACACGCACCTTCGACACCCCCGAATTCCGCGGCATCACCTTTCACGAGATCCGCGCACGTTCGATCATCAACCGGGTGCCGGGCGCGTCCCGCATGCCGTTCGAATGGACGGTGAATCCGTACCGCGGCTGCTCGCACGCCTGCGTGTACTGTTTCGCGCGCAAGACGCACAGCTATCTGGACCTCGACACGGGGCTGGGCTTCGACTCCCAGATCGTCGTCAAGGTCAACGCGCCCGAGCTGGTCCGCCGGCAGCTGGCGTCCCCGCGCTGGCAGGGCGCGCACATCGCGATGGGCACGAACGTCGACTGCTACCAGCGGGCGGAGGGCCGGTACCGGCTGATGCCGGGGATCATCGCGGCCCTGCGCGAGCGGGCGAACCCCTTCTCCATCCTCACCAAGGGCACGCTCATCCTGCGCGACCTGGAGTCGCTGCGGGAGGCCGCGGCCGTCACGGACGTGGGCGTCTCGGTCTCGGTCGGCTTCGTCGACGAGGACCTGTGGCGCACGGTCGAGCCGGGCACACCGTCACCGCGGCGACGCCTGGACGTCGTACGCGCCATGGCGGACAGCGGGATCGGCTGCGGCGTGCTGATGGCCCCGGTCGTCCCCTTCCTCGGCGACGACCCCGCTCAGCTGCGCGAGACGGTACGGGAGATCGCCGCGGCCGGGGCCGGGTCGGTGACCCCGCTCGTCCTGCACCTGCGGCCGGGGGCGCGCGAGTGGTTCATGACGTGGCTGGCGGAGCACCATCCGCGCCTGGTGACGCGGTACGAGCGGATGTACGCGGGCGGCGCGTACGCGCCGACGTGGTACCAGCGGCGGGTCACCCGCCAGGTGCACGAGTTCGCGGCCGAGTTCGGGATCGGCCCGGCCGGCCGGGGCGCGGCCCGGCGCATCACCGCACCGCCGGAGCCGGGCCCGGATCGCGAACCGGCGGCGGGCGCCACCCAGTTGACACTGCTGTGACGCGGGCCCAGGACCCTTTCGCCCGGATCTCGCCGGACTTGAGGGTCCTTGCGCTCTGCCCGTCCGGGTCGCGCGGCCTCTTACGGAAGCCGGCCCAGCGCGGTCGCGGCGGCGGTGGCGAGTCGGGGGTGGTCGCGGGCGGCCTCGAGTACGGGACGCGCCCGCGCGTCCCCGAGGCGGCCCAGGCCCTCGACGCACGCCAGTGCCACCCGCCAGTGCGGCTCGTCCGGCGTCAGGAGCCCCGAGAGCGTGGCGATCAGCGCGGGCACGGACTCGGGCGCGCGCAGTTCGGTGAGCAGCCGGACGGGGTGCATCGCGTAGGCGGTGCGCAGGGTGTTGGTGGCCAGCGCGGCGGCGGCCCTGGGCGTCCGGGGGTCGCCGAGGCGGGCCAGGGCGTAGGAGGCCGAGACACAGCGTTCGGGGTCGCGGTGGTTGAGCAGCAGCACGAGCGTCTCGAACGCCCGGCGGTCCCCGGCGCAGCCGAGCCGGAAGGCGGCGAGTTCCCGGGCCCAGAGGGGCTGTTCACGCGCGGTGAGGACGGCGGCGAGCTCGTCCCGGTCCTCGGCCCTGACCAGCCGCTGGTAGGCGAGCGAGCCTCCGGATTCGTCCCGCACCCGGTCAAGGAGCGAACGTAAGTCCTCGTCCATGGCCCCAGGGTAGCGATCCGCCGCCCGGAGATCACCGGCGCGTATGCCCGCCCGCCCCCACCACACCCCGCGCCCCCGCGCCGGGCCGTCGCCGCGCACCGAGTGACCCAGCCCACATCTTCCCCCGTCTGGCGCGCTCGTTACTCGGGGGTTAACCTCAGATGAGCGGGTCATCGACCCGCGACTCACGGCGGCCTGGTGACGCAGCCGTCGTGAGAGCAGTCGGTTCCAACCGGCCGGGCCACGGGACAGGGCCTGCCGTTCTTTCTCCCGCCACGCGCGCCCCCACGCACACCCCCGGGGCGCGGTCACGCCACCGCACGCCGGTACGCGTACGGCTCCCGGTGAACCATCCGGCCGCACGGCACGCACCCGTTACAACCCGGCACCGGGACACCAGTCGTCACTCTCCCCTCAGGAGTCCTCATGGACGCCCCTCTCGCCTCTTCCGCCCCTCATGCCTCTCCCGCCCCTCCAGCCCCTCCCTCACGGTTTTCCCCCATCGCCGTCGTCGGCCTCGGCACCATGGGCACCGGCATCGCCGACGTGCTCGTCCGGGCCGGCCACGAGGTCATCGGCATCGACATCAGCGACGCCGCCGCCGCGCGTGCCGTCGCCTCGATCGAGGCCGCCACCTCACGCGCCGTGGAGCGCGGGCGGCTCGGCGCCGGGGAACGGCGTACGGTCCTCGCGCGACTGCGCACCTTCTCCGACCTCCGGGCCGCCGCCGACGCCGAGTTGGTGATCGAGGTCGTGCCCGAGTCGTACGAGACCAAGCAGCGCGTCTTCCGGGAGCTGGACGGCATCGTCAGCCCCGCGGCGGTGCTGGCCACCGGCACCAACGCGCTGTCGGTGACCCGGCTCGCGGCCGAATCGGCGCACCCCGAACGGCTGCTGGGGCTCCATTTCTTCAATCCGGCCCCGGCCATGAGGCTGGTCGAGGTGGTCTCCTCCGTCCTGACCTCGCCCCGGGCCGTCGCGGCCGTCACCGCGCTCGCCCGGCAGCTGGGCAAGGAGCCCGTCGCGGTGGGCGACCGGCCCGGCTTCGTCGCGGACGGTCTGCTCTTCGGCTATCTCAACCAGGCCGCCGCGATGTACGAGGCCGGATACGCCACCCGGGAAGACATCGATGCCGCGATGCGGCTGGGCTGCGGGCTGCCGATGGGCCCGCTCACGCTGCTCGACCTGATCGGTCTGGACACCGCCCGGACCGTGCTGGAGGCGATGTACGCGGCCACCCACGACCGGCTGCACGCGCCCGCGCCCGTGCTGCGGCAGCTCAGCGAGGCCGGGCTGACCGGCCGCAAGTCCGGACGCGGCTTCTACACCTACGCGGCGCCGGGCAACGGGACGGCCGTGCCGGACGCCCGTACGCCGACTGCCGCGCCGGACACCGTGCCGGGCAGGCCCGTCGCCTCGGTGGGCGTCGTGGGGTCGGGCACGATGGCGGGCGGTATCGCCGAGGTCTTCGCCAGAGCCGGGTACGAGGTGGTCCTGGCGGCCCGTACGCCGGAGAAGGCGGTGGCGGCCACCGCCCGGATCGGGTCGTCCCTGAACCGCTCCGTCGCCAAGGGCCGGCTGACCGCCGGGGCCCGGGACGGAACGCTGTCCCGTATCGTCCCGGCCGACTCGCTCGACGCGCTCGCCGAGGCGGACCTGGTCATCGAGGCCGTGGCCGAGGACCTGGAGGTCAAACGGGCGCTCTTCGCCCGGCTCGACAAGGTGTGCCGGCCCGGCGCGGTGCTGGCCACGACGACGTCTTCCCTCCCCGTGGTGGCCTGCGCGCGGGCGACCTCGCGCCCCGCCGACGTCATCGGGATGCACTTCTTCAACCCGGCCCCGGCCATGAAACTGGTCGAGGTGGTGCGCACGGTCCTGACCGCCGACGACGTGCACGCCACGGCGCGCGAGGTGTGCGCCACGGTCCGCAAGCATCCGGTCGACTGCGGCGACCGCGCCGGGTTCATCGTGAACGCCCTGCTCTTCCCCTACTTGAACAACGCGGTGAAGATGCTCGAACAGCACTACGCGACACCCGACGACATCGACACCGCGATGAGGCTGGGCGGCGGCTATCCGATGGGGCCCTTCGAACTGCTCGACGTGGTCGGTCTCGATGTGTCCCTGGCCATCGAGCGCGGGCTGCACCGTGAGTTCCGCGACCCGGGGCTGGCGCCGGCGTCGCTGCTGGAGCGGCTGGTGGCCGCGGGCTGCCTGGGGCGCAAGACGGGGCGCGGCTTCCGGGAGCACACGCGGCGCTGAACGGCGCCGGACCGGGCGCGCCCGGGCGGGACGGAACCGGGCGCGCCGCCGCCCGCTTCGCCCCCACGGGCGCGCCCTCCTGCGCCGATGCAGTACGTTCACCTCATGTCCCAGCCCGCCAAGTCCACCCGTACGCGCAGCAGGTCCGACGCTCCCGAGAGCGCCGCGGGCGTGCGCGCCGCCGCCCAACGCCTGAAGATGCGGCGGGAGCTGGCGGCAGCGGCCATGGAGCTCTTCGCGACCAAGGGGTACGAGGCGACCACGGTCGACGAGATCGCCGCCGCGGCCGGTGTCGCGCGCCGGACGTTCTTCCGGCACTTCCGCTCGAAGGAAGAGGCGATCTTCCCGGACCACGACGACACGCTCGTACGCGCGGAGGCGGTGCTCAACGCGGCGCCGGCCCACGAGCACCCGCTGGACACCGTCTGCCGGGGCATCAAAGAGGTCATGCGCATGTACGCGGCCTCCCCCGCCGTGTCCGTGGAGCGCTACCGCCTCACCCGCGAGGTGCCCACGCTCCGTGAGCGCGAGATCGCCTCGGTGGCCCGCTACGAGCGGCTGTTCACGCGCTATCTGCTGGGCCACTTCGACGAGCGGGACCACGCCGACGGCAACGACGACCCGCTGATGGCGGAGGTGGCGGCGTCCGCCGTCGTCACGGCGCACAACCATGTGCTGCGCCGCTGGCTGCGGGCCGGCGGCGAGGGCGACCTCGAAGCGCAGCTCGACCACGCGTTCGCGATCGTCCGCGAGACCTTCGGCACCGGGGCCGGGGCCGGCCGGGCCCTGGGCGGCGCGCCGTCCCAGCCGTCGGCCACGGCGCGGACGAGCGGCGACGTGCTGGTGACGGTGGCGCGGACGGACGCGCCCCTGGACGAGGTCATGCGGACCATCAAGCAGGCTCTCAAGGGCACCTGAGCGGGGCACCCGGACCGGCGGACGCGGCGGCCCGCCCCGAGCACCCACACGCACTCCCCGCACCCACCT
The DNA here is from genome assembly GCF_000719775.1 of Streptomyces sp. NRRL F-5135. Lineage (GTDB taxonomy): Bacteria > Actinomycetota > Actinomycetes > Streptomycetales > Streptomycetaceae > Streptomyces > Streptomyces hebeiensis. The sequence continues at coordinate 26,114 of NZ_JOHR01000014.1, forward strand.
GACCGCACACGGTGATATGACGCGGGCTTCGGGCGGTACAGATTGCTCATGCGTGCCATGCGGATGACAAGTGAGAGCAAAATCTGGCACCCAGTGCCTTGCGGGCTGTCACGGCGTGCCATACGTTGAGGGTGTCCGGCTGTTCCCGTGGGCCATCTCGCCCACGCTCCGGACGCCTGCGTCACAGGCATTTCCCGCGCCCACCCGGCGCCGCCACCCGGCGCCATCCGCACGCATCGCATCACACGCATCGCACGTACCGCATGCACCGCACGCACACCCCCCGCGTCACCCGCCGGACCGACGGACGGCACCCCTCCACCGCACCCGGCCGCCGGTCCGGCGGTCCCCCGACGCACCTCGGTTTCACCGGAGGCGACACCGTGAAGGAAATCCTGGACGCGATCCAGTCGCCGGACAGCACGTCCGCCGACTTCGCCGCACTGCCCCTGCCCGCCTCGTACCGCGCGGTCACCGTGCACAAGGACGAGACGGAGATGTTCGCCGGCCTGCCCACCCGGGACAAGGACCCCCGCGAGTCCCTGCACCTCGACGAGGTGCCGGTGCCCGAACTCGGCCCCGGCGAGGCACTCGTGGCCGTCATGGCCAGCTCCGTGAACTACAACTCCGTGTGGACCTCGATCTTCGAGCCCCTGCCGACCTTCGGCTTCCTGGAGCGCTACGGCACCCTCGGCGACCTGGCCAAACGGCACGACCTGCCGTACCACGTCATCGGCTCCGACCTCTCCGGTGTCGTCCTGCGCACCGGACCGGGGGTGGGCGCGTGGCACCCGGGCGACGAGGTCGTGGCGCACTGCCTCTCCGTCGAGCTGGAGTCCTCCGACGGCCACAACGACACGATGCTCGACCCCGAACAGCGGATCTGGGGCTTCGAGACCAACTTCGGCGGCCTCGCGGAGCTGGCGCTGGTGAAATCCAACCAGCTGATGCCCAAGCCCCTCCACCTGAGCTGGGAGGAGGCGGCGGCTCCCGGCCTGGTCAACTCGACCGCGTACCGGCAGCTGGTGTCGCGCAACGGCGCCGGGATGAAGCAGGGCGACAACGTGCTGATCTGGGGCGCGAGCGGCGGGCTCGGTTCGTACGCCACCCAGTTCGCGCTGGCCGGCGGCGCGAACCCGGTCTGTGTGGTCTCCAGCGAACGGAAGGCGGAGCTGTGCCGGCGGATGGGCGCGGAGGCGGTCATCGACCGGACTGCCGAGGGCTACGCGTTCTGGAAGGACGAGCGGGAGCAGGATCCGCGTGAGTGGAAACGGTTCGGCAAGCGCATCCGCGAGCTGACCGGCGGCGAGGACGTGGACATCGTCTTCGAGCACCCGGGGCGCGAGACGTTCGGCGCCAGCGTGTACGTCACCCGCAAGGGCGGCACGGTCGTCACCTGCGCCTCGACCTCCGGTTACACGCACGAGTACGACAACCGCTATCTGTGGATGTCCCTCAAACGGATCATCGGTTCGCACTTCGCCAACTACCGCGAGGCGTGGGAGGCCAACCGGCTGATCGCCAAGGGCAGGATCCACCCGACGCTGTCGAAGGTGTACGCGCTCGGGGACACCGGCCAGGCCGCGTACGACGTCCACCGCAACCTGCACCAGGGCAAGGTCGGGGTGCTGGCGCTGGCGCCCCGGGAGGGCCTGGGCGTGCGGGACGAGGAGCTGCGGGCCCGGCACATCGACGCGATCAACCGCTTCCGGAACGTGTGAGGCGCGCGATGACCGACCGTCACGAGGCTGCTCCCCCGTCCTCCGGCGCGCCCGCTTCCCCGTCCGTCGACGAGGCCCCTGCCCCGTCCCGCCAGGAGGCCCGCTCCGCGTCCCCCGACCAGGCCCGCTCCCCGTCCCCCGACGCGGCCCGCGCCAAGGACCGGCCCTGGCTCATGCGCACCTACGCCGGCCACTCCACCGCCGAGGCGTCCAACGCGCTCTACCGGCGCAACCTCGCCAAGGGCCAGACGGGCCTGTCCGTCGCCTTCGACCTGCCCACCCAGACCGGCTACGACCCCGACCACGTGCTCGCCCGCGGCGAGGTCGGCCGGGTGGGCGTGCCGGTGTCGCACCTCGGCGACATGCGGCGGCTGCTCGAGGGCATCCCGCTGGACCGCACGAACACCTCGATGACCATCAACGCCACCGCCATGTGGCTGCTGGCGCTCTACCAGGTGGTGGCGGAGGAGCAGGGCGCGGACCTCGGCGGGCTCCGGGGGACGACGCAGAACGACATCGTCAAGGAGTACCTCTCCCGCGGCACCCATGTCTTCCCGCCCGGCCCGAGCCTGCGGCTGACCACGGACCTCATCACGTACAGCGTGCGCCACCTGCCCGGCTGGAACCCCATCAACATCTGCGGCTACCACCTCCAGGAGGCGGGGGCCACGCCCGTCCAGGAGATCGCCTACGCGGTGTCCACGGCGATCACGGTGCTCGACGCGGTGTTCGCCTCCGGGCGGGTCCCCGAGGGCCGCGAGGGGGAGGTGGTCGGCAGGATCTCCTTCTTCGTCAACGCCGGGGTGCGGTTCGTCGAGGAGATGTGCAAGATGCGGGCGTTCTCGCGGATCTGGGACCGCGTCACCCGCGAGCGGTACGGGGTCGAGGACCCCCGGCAGCGCCGCTTCCGCTACGGCGTCCAGGTCAACTCGCTCGGGCTGACGGAGGCGCAGCCGGAGAACAACGTCCAGCGGATCGTGCTGGAGATGCTGGCGGTCACCCTCTCCAAGGACGCCCGCGCCCGCGCCGTCCAGCTGCCCGCGTGGAACGAGGCGCTGGGCCTGCCCAGGCCCTGGGACCAGCAGTGGTCGCTGCGGATCCAGCAGGTGCTGGCGCACGAGAGCGATCTGCTGGAGTACCCGGACCTCTTCGAGGGCTCGCGCGTCGTCGAGGAGAAGGTGGCGGCCCTGACCGAGGAGGCGTGCGCCGAGATCGGCCGGATCGAGGAGATGGGCGGGGTGCCGGCGGCCGTCGAGTCCGGCTATCTGAAGTCGCGGCTGGTCGCCGCGCACGCCGAGCGGCGGGCTCGCATCGAGTCGGGCGAGGAGAAGGTCGTCGGCGTCAACTGTTACGAGTCGACCGAGCCCAGCCCGCTCACCGCCGACCTGGACACGGCGGTCGAGACGGTGGACCCGGCGACCGAGGCCCGGGTGGTGGCCGCGCTGCACGCCTGGCGGGCCGGCCGCGACGAGGCGCGGGCGGCGGAGGCGCTGGCCGCGCTGAAGAAGGCCGCGGCGGGCACGGACAACCTGATGCCCGCGACGCTGGAGTGCGCGCGCGCCGGGGTGACCACCGGCGAGTGGTCCTGGGCGCTGCGCGACGTGTTCGGCGAGTTCCGCGCGCCCACGGGGGTGGGCGGGGCGCCGGTCGCGGTGAGCGCCGAGGCGGGCTCGCCGCTCGCGGCCGTACGGGAGCGGGTGGCGGGCACCGCGGCCGAGCTCGGGGCCGGGCGGCTGCGGCTGCTGGTCGGCAAGCCCGGGCTGGACGGGCACTCCAACGGCGCGGAGCAGATCGCCGTCCGGGCCAGGGACGCCGGCTTCGAGGTGGTGTACCAGGGCATCCGGCTCACGCCCGAGCAGATCGTGTCCGCCGCGCTCGCCGAGGACGTGCACTGCGTGGGGCTGTCGATCCTGTCGGGGTCGCACACCGCGCTGGTGCCGGACGTCCTCGCCCGGCTGCGGGCGGCCGGCGCGGGCGACGTGCCCGTGATCGTCGGCGGGATCGTCCCGCGGGCGGACGCCGACGCGCTGCGGGCGGCGGGCGTGGCCGCCGTGTTCACCCCGAAGGACTTCGGAATCACCGGGATCGTCGGCCGTATCGTCGACGAGATCCGCAAAGCCAACAAGCTCGACCCGTGGGAGGTCCCCGTATGACCGCGCCTGTCAGCTCCGCCCGCCGCTCCGGCGCCACGAGCGCCGCCGGCTCCGCCGCCCCCGCGAGCGCCGGCGGCGACGGCACCGAGCAGCCCCGGCCGCGCCGCTCGTGCCTCGCCGTGCCGGGCTCGAGCCCGCGGTTCCTGGAGAAAGCCCAGGGGCTCCCGGCCGACCAGGTCTTCCTCGACCTGGAGGACGCCTGCGCGCCGCTCGCAAAAGAAGGGGCCCGGCACTCCATCGTGGACGCGCTCAACACGGGCGACTGGACGGGCAAGACCCGGGTGGTGCGGGTCAACGACTGGACGACGCAGTGGACGTACCGCGACGTGATCACGGTCGTGGAGGGGGCGGGGCAGAACCTCGACTGCGTGATGCTGCCGAAGGTCCAGGACGCGCGGCAGGTTGTCGCGCTGGACCTGCTGCTCACCCAGATCGAGCGGACGATGGGCTTCGAGGTGGGCCGGATCGGGATCGAGGCGCAGATCGAGAACGCCAAGGGCCTGGTGAACGTGGACGACATCGCGGCGTCCTCGCCGCGCCTGGAGACCATTGTCTTCGGGCCCGCCGACTTCATGGCCTCCATCAACATGAAGTCCCTGGTCGTCGGCCGGCAGCCGGCCGGCTACGACGCCGACGCCTACCACTACATCCTGATGCGCATCCTGATGGCGGCGCGCACCCACGACCTCCAGGCGGTCGACGGGCCCTACCTCCAGATCCGCGACGTGGACGGCTTCCGGGAGGTGGCGGGCCGCGCGGCGGCGCTCGGCTTCGACGGCAAGTGGGTGCTGCACCCGGGCCAGATCGAGGCGGCGAACGAGATCTTCTCGCCGTCGCAGGAGGACTACGACCACGCCGAGCTGATCCTGGACGCCTACGCCCACCACACCTCGGAGGCGGGCGGGAAGAAGGGCTCCGCGATGCTCGGTGACGAGATGATCGACGAGGCCAGCCGGAAGATGGCGCTGGTGATCGCGGGCAAGGGCCGGGCCGCCGGGCTGCGGCGCACCACCTCGTTCGAGGCCCCGGAGGCATGAGCGCCATGCGGTTCGGTCGTACTTTCGAGGAGTTCGAGGTCGGCGCGGTCTACAAGCACTGGCCGGGCAAGACGGTCACCGAGTACGACGACCATCTCTTCTGCCTGCTGACCATGAATCACCATCCGCTGCACCTGGACAGCAACTACGCCGAGAAGACCACCGACTTCGGCCGGAACGTCGTCGTCGGGAACTACGTCTACTCGCTGCTGCTGGGCATGTCCGTGCCGGACGTCTCCGGCAAGGCCATCGCCAATCTGGAGGTGACCTCGCTGCGGCACGTGGCACCGACGTTCCACGGCGACACGGTGTACGGCGAGACGACGGTCCTGGAGAAGACACCGTCGACGTCCAAGAACGACCGCGGCATCGTCTCCGTGGAGACCAGGGGCCACAACCAGGACGGCACGCTCGTGTGCGTGTTCCGGCGCAAGGTGATGGTCCCCACCGCGGTGTACGTCAAGGAGCGCGGCGGGGAGCAGCCCGGCCGCCCCGAACCCCGGGAGAAGTGACCACCGATGAGCCGACTCGCCCGGACCGCGGGACTGACCGACGTACAGCGGGAGATCCTCACCACCGTCAGGGAATTCGTCGACAAGGAGATCCTTCCGGTCGCCACGGAGCTGGAGCACCGTGACGAGTACCCGGCGCGGATCGTCGAGGGCCTCACGGAACTCGGCCTGTTCGGGCTGATGATCCCCGAGGAGTACGGCGGTCTGGGCGAGTCGCTGCTCACGTACGCGCTGTGCGTGGAGGAGATCGCCCGGGGCTGGATGTCCGTCTCGGGCATCGTCAACACCCACTTCATCGTGGCGTACCTGCTGGAGCGGCACGGCACGGAGGAACAGAGGCGGACGTTCCTGCCGCGGATGGCGGCCGGCGAGGTGCGCGGCGCGTTCTCGATGTCCGAGCCGGGGCTCGGCTCGGACGTCTCGGCGATCACCTCCAAGGCGGTCCGGGACGGGGACGACTACGTCCTGAACGGCCAGAAGATGTGGCTGACCAACGGCGGGACGTCCTCGCTCGTGGCCGTGTTGTGCCGCAGCGACGAGGGCCATCCGGAGGGCACGGCTCCGCACCGGTCGATGACCACGTTCCTGATCGAGAAGGAGCCGGGGTTCGGCACCGTACGGCCGGGGCTCACCATCCCCGGGAAGATCGACAAGATGGGTTACAAGGGCGTCGACACCACCGAGCTGATCATGGATGATCTGCGCATTCCCGCCCATCGCGTCCTCGGCGGGACCACCGGCCGAGGGTTTTACCAAATGATGGACGGAGTCGAGGTCGGCCGGGTGAACGTCGCGGCGCGCGGCTGCGGCGTCGCGCTGCGCGCCTTCGAGCTGGGCATCGCCTACGCGCAGGCACGGCACACCTTCGGCCGGCCGATCGCGCAGCACCAGGCGATCCAGTTCAAGCTGGCCGAGATGGCCACGAAGGTCGAGGCGGCCCACGCCATGATGGTGGGCGCGGCCCGCAAAAAGGACTCCGGGGAACGAAACGACCTGGAGGCGGGGATGGCGAAGTACCTGGCCGCCGAGTACTGCAAGGAGGTCGTGGAGGACTCGTTCCGGATCCACGGCGGGTACGGATTCTCCAAGGAGTACGAGATCGAGCGCCTCTACCGGGAGGCCCCGATGCTGCTGATCGGCGAGGGGACCGCCGAGATCCAGAAAATGATCATTGGCCGACGGCTTTTGGAGGAGTACCGTTTCCAGGGTTGATTGTCGCTTTTGATCTGCTTCGACCGCGAAGAAGATCACACCCTGTCGTTCTTCCGCAGCGGCTTCAAGCCGCCCGACTCGTCGGCTGGCTTGCTCAGTTACGGCTCGCAACCGATACCATCGCTGGAAAGCCGCCGTCCCCCCGTTGCCAGCGCGGCATCATCCGCTACGAAGGTCAACCATGCCCCACAGCCAAACCTCTGCACCTCGCGGCCCGGTCCGCCTCGCGCGCGGAGCATCGCCGTGGCTCCTGCCGACCGTCGCCACGGCCGCCGTCAGCCTCGCCCGCGCCCGCCGCTCCCGGCGTGCCGCCGCCCTCGCCGTGCCCGCCACGGCGCTCGCGGCGGGCATGCTGTGGTTCTTCCGCGACCCCGAGCGCGAGATCGCTCAGGGCCGGGTCATCTCCCCGGCCGACGGCGTGGTGCAGAGCATCATGCCGTGGAAGGACGGGCGCACCCGGGTCGCCATCTTCATGAGCCCGCTGAACGTCCACGTCAACCGCGCCCCCCTCGCCGGCACGGTGACGTCCGTGGAACACGTCCCGGGCGGGTTCGTCCCCGCGTTCAACAAGGAGAGCGAGAACAACGAGCGCGTCGTCTGGCACTTCGACACCGAACTGGGCGACATCGAGATGGTGCAGATCGCGGGCGCGGTGGCCCGGCGCATCGTCCCGTACCTGCCCCAGGGGACCAAGGTGGAACAGGGCGAGCGCATCGGTCTGATCCGGTTCGGCTCGCGCGTCGACCTCTACCTCCCCGAGGGTGTCGAGGTCGACGTCGAGGTCGGTCAGACCACGACCGCGGGGGTGACTCGCATTGACCGTGATTGATCCCGACACACAGGCGGGCTGGGCCGTCGAGGCGGAGGCCGCGACGGAGACGGAGGACGACGCGGAGGACATGCCGCTCTCACTGCGGCTGTCGATAGCGGACACCCTCACCCTCGGCAACGCCACCTGCGGCTTCATGGCGGTGTACTTCACCACCACCGGCATCCTGATCCCGCACCTCACGGGCAGCGACGAGAGCGGTATGGCGCGGCACTCCGCGGCCACGGCCGTGATCCTGATGCTGGCCGCGGCGATCTTCGACCTGTTCGACGGGCTCGTGGCGCGCAAGCTGCGCAGCTCCCCGATGGGCGCGGAGCTGGACAACCTGTCCGACCTGATCAGCTTCGGCCTGGCCCCGGCGTACTTCGTCCTGGTGTACGGCATGGTCGCGGACGACGCCCATCAGCGGGTCTCGGCGCTGGCCGCGGTGGTGGTGCTGCTGGCTGTCGTGCTGCGTCTCGCGAGATTCTCGTGCGTGACGATGAAGGACGGCATGTTCCAGGGGATGCCGTCGCCCTTCGGGGCGCTGACGGTGATCTCCATCGTCCTGCTGGAGCTTCCCTTCGTACCGACCACGCTGGCGATCATCGGTGTGGCGTGGCTGATGGTGAGCCGGGTCGAGTACCCGAAGCCGCGGGGCGTCCTCGCGGTGGCGATGCTGAGCTGGATCGTGGCCGCGATGGGGCTGCTGGCGGCCTGGGCGTTCGACGCGCCCGGCGGTCAGCTGCTGCTCCAGACCGGCTGCGCGCTCCAGGTGGTGACGGGCGCGGTGATCCCGCTCTTCGCCACGGCGCGGCGGGTGAACACCTTCCGCGACAACCGCCGCGAGGCGCGGGCGGCGCAGCTGCCGTAGCGGGAGCGGTCACGGATACGGCGGAACGCGGGAGGGCCCGGGTGCGTGAGGCACCCGGGCCCTCCCGCGTGTGACACCCGCGCATGGCCGGGCCCCTCCCGCGCGCGGTCGGACCGTCGCGGGGCGATCGGGCCCTGTGGGGCGGCCGGGCCGCTTTCGGCGTGGCGCAGGGGAGCCGCACCGGCCGGTCGCGGGCTGCCCGGCGGCAGCCGACCCGTCCCGGTCGGTGGGGCGGCGACCCCTTGCGGTCGGCGGGGCGGCGGCGTCCGCCCTCAGAGGGCCAGCATGTCCCGGTCGGCGGGGCGGCACGTCCCGCCCGTCAGCGGGTCAGCTTCTCCCGTGCGATGTCCTCCGCCAGGCGTTCCAGCAGGGGGCCGGCCTGGGCCATGCACACCGCCGGGTCCGGTTCCAGATCGGTGAGGGCGTAGACGCGGGCGATCCCCGCCCGGTGCAGGGCGTGCGGCGGCAGCGTCAGCCGGCCGCAGACCGCGACGACCTCCACGCCGGCCGCCCGGGCCGCCGACGCCACGCCCGCCGGGGCCTTTCCGTGCAGGGTCTGTTCGTCCAGCGAGCCCTCGCCGGTGATGACCAGGGTCGCCCGCGCGAGCGCCGGGGCGAAGCCCAGGACGTCCAGCATGACCTCGATACCGGGGCGGAAGCCCGCGCCGAGGCCGACGAGCGCGCCGTAGCCGATGCCGCCCGCCGCGCCCGCGCCGGGAGCGAGGGCCAGGTCGGCGGCGCCCGGGCCGACGGCCCGCTCCAGGACCGTGGCGTAGTGGGCCAGGGCCGCGTCGAGCGTACGGACGTCCTCGGGCGCCGCGCCCTTCTGCGGTCCGTAGACCGCGGCGGCGCCCTTGGGGCCGGTCAGCGGGTTGTCGACATCACTGGCCAGCACGATCTCCGTCGTGGCGAGCCTGGTGTCCAGACCGGAGAGATCGGCCGTGGCCAGGTCGCGCAGGGCGCCGCCCCCCGGCCCGGCCGGCCGGCCGGCCGCGTCCAGCAGCCGCGCGCCGAGCGCGGTGAGCATGCCCGCGCCGCCGTCGGTCGTCGCGCTCCCTCCGACACCGAGGACGATGGCGCGGGCCCCCGCGTCGAGCGCGGCGCGCAGCAGCTCGCCGGTGCCGTACGTCGTGGCCGTGAGCGGGGCGAAGACGCCCTCCGGCAGGCACTGGAGGCCCGACGCCTCGGCCATCTCGACCACGGCCGTGCCGTCGCGCAGGGCGTACGCCGCGGTCAGCTCGTCGCCGAGCGGCCCGGTGACCCGTACCTCACGCCGTTCGAAACCGGCCGCGACGGCCGCCGCCACCGTGCCGTCGCCACCGTCGGCGACGGGCAGCGTCTCGACGGCGGCCCCGGGCACGACCCGGCGCAGTCCCGCCGTCACCCGCTCCGCCACCTGTACCGCCGTGAGCGAGCCCTTGAACTTGTCCGCCGCGACGAGCACGCGCGCGGCCTCCGTTGCTGCTCCGTCCGTCACCATGCGCCCCTTGCCGTCGAACAGGCGGTCGTGCCGCCCCGACCCTATCCGCAGGGATCACCGTCTGCCCATGGCCGTGACATGGCCGGCCCCGGCGGCCCGGAACGCGACGGCCGGGTGGGACCCACGCGCTTCCGGGGGCCCGCGCGCCGTCCACGGCCCCCGCACCGCTCGCGGGTCCGCGTCCCTCAGCGGCTAGGCTGCCCGTGTGACGGACACGGACACCGACTACGCCGCTTACATCGCCGGCCTCCCCCGCATCCTGGCCGGCGCCGCCATGCTGTGCCGGGACGCCGAGGGCCGGGTACTGGCCGTGGAGCCCAACTACCGCGAGGGCTGGGCCCTGCCCGGCGGGACCATCGAGTCCGACGCCGGCGAGACCCCGCGTCAGGGCGCCCGCCGGGAGACGTTGGAGGAGATCGGCCTGGACATCGAGCCGGGGCGGCTGCTCGCCGTCGACTGGGTGCAGAGCGACGCCCGGCCCCCGGTCGCGGCGTATCTGTACGACGGCGGGGTGCTGACCGCCGAACAGCTCGCGGCGATCCGGGTCCAGGAGGAAGAGCTGCTGTCGTGGCAGCTGTTGGAGCGCGAGCAGATTCCCACGTTCCTGCTCGGGTCGCTGGGGCCCCGCGTGCTGGCGGCGCTCGAGGCGCTGGCGGACGGTACGGGCGCGGTGGAGCTGGTGAACGGCCGGCGGACGCGGTAGGAGCCCTCGGCCGGGGCGCGCGGGCTTTGCGGCGGAGAGCGAACAGTTGACCTTCAGGTTCCTCGAACGCCCACAATCACCGCCATGGACGGCATCACGACGAGCAACACCCAGGGCCTGACCAAACTGCTGAGCATCAGCGCCTTCGCCCGGCGCGTCGGCCTCGCGCCGAGCGCGCTGCGCTTCTACGACGACTGCCGCGTCCTCGAACCCGCGCGGGTGGACGAGGCGACCGGCTACCGCTACTACAACCCCGACCAGGAGATCCGCGCCAGAATGCTGCGGAGCCTGCGGGAGGCGGGCATGCCGCTCGCCGATGTCACGGTCGTCCTCGACGGTGACGCGGAGGAGGCCCGGGCGGTGCTGGAGCGGCACCGCGGAACCGTACGGGACAGGTCGCGGACGGCGGACGCCACGATCGCGGCGGCGCTGCGGTCCCTCACCGGGGCGGCCACGGCCGATGGCGCGGCGGAGCCGCCGACCCGGGTACGTATCGGCGGCGCGGAGCTGGCGAGTGCCGTGCGGCAGGTCGTGCCGGCCGTCGCCCGGGACCCGGAACTCCCCGTTCTCGGCTGTGTTCTGGTCGAGATCGATGCCGACGAGGTACGGCTGGTGGCGACCGACCGCTACCGGCTGTCCGTCCGGGTCCTCAGACCGGTGACGACGGTGGCGGGCCCGCCCAGGAAGCTGCTGGTGGAGGCGGCGGCCCTGACGGAGACCGGCACGTGGGCGGCGCGGCACGCGGCGGTCACGATCGAGGCGGGCCCGGACGGGGCCAGGATCCATGGCGCCCAGACCCCGGCGGCAGGGGCGGGGAGCCAGGCGGCGGCCTGGGCCCATGGCGGGCTCGGGGCCATGGTGGAGGACGATGTGCGGGCCGACGCGCTGGCGGCTGACGGTACCGGTGCCGCCGCCGATGACGCGTCAGATGACGTGTCAGATGACGTGTCACGAGAACTGCCCCTGTGCGCGGACGAGTTCCCGGCCTACCGGGAGATGCTGGCCGCCCTGTCCCCGGCCCGGCACCGGCTGCTCGTGGACCGTACGGCCCTGCTCGACGCGGTCGAGGGACTCGGGGACGCGCGGGCCGTCGAGATCCGGCTCGCTGAGGACAAGGCGACGGTTTCCCGGGCCGATGGCCCGGACGGCGCTGACGGCGCTGACGGCAGCGACGACTCCAGCGACTCGGGCGGCTCCAGCGGCTCCCGTGACCCGGACGGCTCCGTGGGCTCCGTGGGCTCCGGCGCGGTGACCCTGGCCGCCGTGTGCCTGGGCGCGCCGGCCCTCCGTATCCGCTTCGACCCGTCCGTCCTGGCCCCGGCCCTCGACGCGGGCGTCGGCCCCGACGTGCTGCTGGAGATCGCCTCCGCCGCCGAACCTGTCGTGGTGCGCTCGGCGGACCAGGGCAGTTTCACCACGCTGGTGATGCCCGTGGGCCCGGCCGACGAGGAGTCCTGACGTGTCGTCGGAGGAAACGGTCCGGGAGACGGGCCGGCAGACCGGCCAGGAGACGGGCGAGGAAACAGGCGTGGAGACGACGATGGACCCCGGGAACGCCGTCGTACAGCTGTGCGCGCGGGGCATGGCCGCCGAGGCGGGCGGACGAACGGAGGAGGCACGCGGGCTGTTCCTGACCGCGTGGGAGGCCGCCACCGACGACTACGAGGCGTGCGTCGCCGCGCACTACCTGGCGCGTCATCAGCGGACGCCGCGCGAGACCCTGCACTGGAACCGGGAGTGCCTGACCCGTGCCGACCAGGTCGGGGACGAACGCGTGCGCCCCTTCTACGCCTCGCTCCACGGCGCCATGGGCCGGGCCCATCTGGACCTCGGAGACGTCGAAGAGGCCCGAACCCATTTCGCGTCGGCGGCCCGGCACCTCTCGGACGTGCCTCCCGGGCAGTACCGGGACTGGGTACGGCTCTCCGTCGCGCGGGGCCTGCGGGCCGTCGGCGGCAGGGACGGCGGGGACGGTGGGGACGGTGGGGACGGTGGGGACGGCACCGGAGCGGACCCCGTGCACGCCCTGCTGGTGCGCCTGTGCGCGCGGGCCGACCTCGACGCGCTGAGCCTGCTGCTCCCCGTCTGGGCGGGGAGCCTCGGCACGGCCGAGGACGAGGAGGCGGTCACGACGGCGCTGCGCATGCTCCACGCGGAGCGCCGGCTGCCCGACGCCGAGCAGGCCGCCCTGAGCGAGGCGATCGGAGCGCGAAGCGCTTGACCTGATGTCCCACGGCGGCGCCCCGCGAAGGCCCACGCGCCGTGCGCCGACCCGTCAAACCGTGCGCGGGTCTCCGGCGTTTCGCGGGCCCCGGCCTTCAACTCTCCGTCCCCCTGGGCAATCTGGCGTCCCTGCGGCAAAATGCGCCCCGTTCATGCCGTGTTGGTCCCCTGTGCACACCCGTCCGGCACCATCCTGAAACTCCCCAGGATCTCGGAGGAAACATGCGAACGCATGCCCGCGGCCGGTCGGCGGCCCTGTTCACGTCCGTTGTCATGATGTCCGCCGCCGTCGTGGGCGTGGGGCCGGCCGGGGCCGTGGAGCGGGGCAGCGGCCGGACGGAGCGGCCGCTCCCGCCGGCCTCGGCGCCGCTCACCCTGCCCACGGCCGTCGACGGCGGTTCCTGGAAGTCCGGCCATCTCCAGGGGACGGCCGTCGACCGCCGCAAGGGTCACATGTACTTCTCCTTCACCAATCTCCTGGTGAAGACGGACATGAGCGGCAAGCCCATCGGCTCGGTCACGGGCTTCACCGGTCACCTCGGGGACCTGGACTTCAACAAGGGCGACGGCCGGGTCTACGGCTCCCTCGAGTACAAGGCGGCGAAGGCGTTCTACATCGCGGTCTTCGACGCGGACCGCATCACGAGGATGGACATGGACGCCCAGTCCACCGGCGTGGTCTCCACGGTTCACCTCAAGGAGGTCGTGGCGGACTACACCGCCGACATGGACGGTGACGGGGACTTCGACGGCGACACCGCCGACACCGCCGACCACCGGTACGGGTGCAGCGGCATCGACGGCGTGGCGTTCGGCCCGTCCTTCGACCGCGCGGGCGGCGAGAAACTGACGGTGGCCTACGGCGTGTACGCCAACACCGGCCGCGAGGACAACGACAACCAGGTGCTGCTCCAGTACGACATCAGCGCGTGGAGGGGGTACGAGAAGCCGCTGACCGAGAGCGCCCCGCACACCAGCGGCCCCGCGGCTCCCGACGGCAAGTACTTCGTGTACACCGGCAACACCACCTACGGCGTGCAGAATCTGGAGTACGACGCGAAGAGCGGCGACTGGCTGATGGCCGCGTACAAAGGGACGAAGACCACGTTCCCCAACTACTCCCTCTTCGTCGTCGACGGGTCGAAGCGGCCGGTCCTGGGCCCCGTGCGCGGGCAGCGGCCGTCGGAACCGGGGCAGAACCTGCACCTCCGCGCCACCGGACTGCACGATGCCGCGAGCGGTGTCTACGGCTACCGCGCGGCCGGGCAGTACGGACTGGTCTCGCTGGACGACGGCCGTTTCTATGTCGCCACGAGCGGCACGACGGGGTCCGGCGAGAACACCCGGCAGACCGGCCGGGCGGTGCTGCACCGCTGGACGGGCGGGACCCCGGACCCGTTCACGCCGGAGCGGCGGCGCTGACGGGGCGTCCGCTCAATCCCTGGTGCGGCATACGGTCAGAAGAGCGTCGCGGCGTCCGGCGCGGCGACGGGTGTCCGGCGGGCCGCCGGAGTCCGCGCCGGCTCCGGAGTCCGCGCCGTCGCCGGACCGGCCGACGCGCCGGCCGCCGCGCCCTCGAACGCCAGCAGCCGCCGCTTGCGGTCGAGCCCGCCCCCGTACCCCGTCAGACTCCCGGTGGAGCCGATCACCCGGTGGCACGGCACCACGATCCCGATGGGGTTCTTGCCGTTGGCCAGGCCGACCGCCCGCGAGGCGCCCGGCTTGCCGAGGGCCTCGGCCAGTTCGCCGTAACTGCGCGTCTCGCCGTACGGGATCGCGCGCAACCGCTCCCAGACGCCGCGCTGGAAGTCGGTGCCGGTCAGCCGCAGGGGCAGGTCGAACCGGGTCAGTTCGCCCGCGAAGTACGCGTCGAGCTGGCGCAGCGCCTCCGTGAACGGCCGGGGGTCCGGCTCGCCGAAGGTCTCCTGCGGCGGCCGGTGCCGCTGCCCGGCCATGTAGAGGCCGCTCAGTACGGAGTCGGTCGCGACGAGCGTCAGCGGACCGTACGGGCTGTCGGCCACGGTGTGCACGACGTGAGGGGTGGGGGACATGGCGGAACGTCCTTACGCGGGAAGGTGGTTGACGGGATGGTCGGAGGTGGCCCACAGGTACTGGACGGCGTAGGCGCGCCAGGGCCGCCAGTCCGCCGCGCGGGCGGTGAGCGCCGCGGGGGTGGCCGGCAGGCCCAGCTCCCGCGCCGCCCGCCGCGTCCCGAGGTCGGTCGGCAGGAAGGCGTCGGGGTCGGCGAGCGCGCGCATCGCGATCACCTCGACCGTCCATGGTCCGAATCCGGGCAGCGCCGCGAGCCGGGCCCTGGCCCGGTCCCAGTCGCTGTCGGGGCCGAGCCGGAGGGTGCCGTCGGCGAGCGCGGCGACCAGCGTGGTCAGGGTGGTGCGCCGGCTGCGCGGGAAGGCCAGCGTCTCCGGGTCGAGCGCGGCCAGCGCCTCGGACGTGGGGAAGAGATGGGTGAGTCCGCCCTCGGGGTCGTGGACTGGCACGCCGTGCGCGGTGACCAGCCGGGCCGCGTGGGTGCGGGCGGCGGCGGTGGACACCTGCTGGCCGAGCACGGCCCGTACGGCGAACTCCGCGGCGTCGACGGTACGCGGCACGCGCCGCCCGGGGGCCTTGTCGACCAGGGGTGCCAGCAGCGGGTCGGCGCGCAGCCGCTCGTCCACGGCGACCGGGTCGGCGTCCAGGTCGAGCAGCCGGCGGCAGCCGCTGATGGCGACCGTGAGGTCCCGCAGGTCCGTGAGGGAGAGCCGACAGGCGATGTGGTCGGGGCGGGGGCCGAGAGCGACGATGCCGTGCCCGTACGGGAGTGACAGCGTGCGGCGGTACGCGCCGTCCCGCCACTCCTCGACGCCGGGGACGGCTGTCGCGGCGAGGTGCCCGAAGAGGTTGTCGGGGGTGAGGGGCGCGCGGAAGGGCAGGCGCAGGGAGATCACCCCGGGAGCCGAGCGGTCGGCCGGCCGGTCGGTGGAGCGGTCCGCGGACGGGGCTGCCGAGGCATCGGCCCGGCGCCGCCGCCCGTCGGCGCTCCGGGCCCGCAGCTCGCTCGGTGACAGCGCGAAGACCTCCCGGACGGTGTCGTTGAACGTCCGGATCGAGGAGAAGCCCGCGGCGAAGGCGATCTCGGCCATGGGCAGCCCGGTGGTCTCGATGAGCAGGCGCGCGGTCTGGGCCCGCTGGGCGCGGGCCAGGGCGAGCGGGCCCGCGCCCAGCTCGGCGAGCAGCTGCCGTTCGATCTGGCGCGCGGAGTAGCCGAGCCGCCCGGCGAGCCCGTGCACGCCCTCGCGGTCGACCACGCCGTCCTGGATGAGCCGCATCGCGCGGGCGACGGAGTCGGCCCGCGCGTTCCACTCCGGGGAGCCGGGGCTGGTGTCGGGCCGGCAGCGCTTGCACGCCCGGAACCCGGCCTGCTGGCAGGCGGCCGCGCTGGGGTAGAACCGCATGTTCCGGGCCTTGGGCGGGACCACCGGGCAGCTCGGCCTGCAGTAGATCCGGGTGGTCAGGACGGCCGTGAAGAACCATCCGTCGAAGCGGGCGTCCTTGGACCGGACGGCCCGCAGACACCGCTCGTGGTCGGTGTGCATGGCGGAACGTGCCGGGGTGGCGGGGCGAGCGGGCGGATCCGCCGCCTCCGTCGCACCCGCCGCCTCCGTCGCATCCGTCGCATCTGCCGCGGCCGTCGCGTCCGGCGCCTCCGCCACGGCCGGCGGGGTGGATCCGGGGACGACGCTCGGGACGGAACTGGGGACGGAACTGGGGACGGGGCTCGGAACGGGCTGCATGGCTCCAGCATCGTGCACCGGGAGCGGTCCGGCTGGCGAGAAAACGACATCAGCCTCGGCTCCCCGTCCGGGGCGGCAGGGCCCTTTCGGGAAGGGGGCACCGGGGAGATATCTTGATGTCGAGCAATGTTGCAGACGTGGAGCGGAGCACCCGGTGACTGACTCGACCATCATCTATACGCACACCGACGAGGCCCCGGCCCTGGCGACGTATTCGTTCCTGCCCGTGATCGAGGCGTACGCCTCGACCGCCGGTGTCGCCGTGGAGAGCCGGGACATCTCGCTGGCCGGGCGGATCATCGCCGGCTTCCCCGAGTACCTCGAGGAGGGCCAGCGGATCGACGACGCCCTCGCGGAACTGGGCGAGCTGGCCAGGACGCCCGGTGCGAACATCATCAAGCTGCCGAACATCTCGGCGTCGATCCCGCAGCTCAAGGCCGCCATCACCGAGCTCCAGGCGCAGGGCTACGCGCTGCCGGACTACCCGGACGACCCGCGGACCGACGAGGAGAAGGACGTCCGCGCGCGGTACGACAAGGTCAAGGGCAGCGCGGTCAACCCGGTGCTGCGCGAGGGCAACTCCGACCGCCGCGCCCCCGCCTCGGTGAAGAACTACGCCAAGGCGCACCCGCACCGGATGGGCGCCTGGTCGGCCGACTCGAAGACGAACGTCGCGCACATGGACGCCGACGACTTCCGCTCCAGTGAGAAGTCCGCGGTCATCGCCGAGGAGGGCTCGCTCCGCATCGAGCTGGCCGGTGACGACGGCACCACCACCGTCCTGCGCGAGTCGGTGCCGGTGCTGGCGGGCGAGGTCGTCGACGCGTCCGTGCTGCGGGTGGCGGTGCTGCGCGAGTTCCTGAAGGCGCAGATCGCCCGCGCCAAGGCCGAGGGCGTGCTGTTCTCGGTGCACCTGAAGGCGACGATGATGAAGGTCTCCGACCCGATCATCTTCGGCCATGTCGTACGGGCCTTCTTCCCGAAGACGTTCGCGGCGTACGGCGAGGCCCTGGCCGCGGCCGGCCTGACCCCGAACGACGGGCTCGGTGGCATCTTCAAGGGCCTGGAGTCGCTGCCCGACGGCGCGAAGATCAAGGAGTCCTTCGACGCCGAGCTCGCCGAGGGCCCTGAGCTGGCGATGGTCGACTCCGACCGCGGCATCACCAACCTGCACGTGCCGAGCGATGTCATCGTGGACGCCTCGATGCCGGCCATGATCCGTACCGCCGGCCACATGTGGGGCCCGGACGGCCAGGAGGCCGACACCCTCGCCGTGATCCCGGACAGCAGCTACGCCGGGATCTACCAGGTCGTGATCGAGGACTGCCGCGCCAACGGCGCCTTCGACCCGGCGACGATGGGCTCGGTGCCCAACGTCGGCCTGATGGCGCAGAAGGCCGAGGAGTACGGCAGCCACGACAAGACCTTCGAGATCCCCACCACCGGCACGGTGCGGGTGGTCGACGCCAAGGGCGAGGCCGTCCTCGAGCACACCGTGAGCGCGGGCGACATCTGGCGCATGTGCCAGACCAAGGACCTGCCGATCAAGGACTGGGTGAAGCTGGCCGTCACGCGCGCCCGCGCGACCGGCGACCCGGCGGTGTTCTGGCTGGACGAGGGCCGCGCGCACGACGCGAAGCTGATCGAGAAGGTCAAGGCGTACCTGCCCGAGCACGACACCGAGGGCCTGCGGATCGAGATCATGTCGCCGGTCGACGCGATCGCCTTCTCCCTGGAGCGCATCCGCCGGGGCGAGAACACGATCTCCGTCACCGGCAACGTGCTGCGTGACTACCTGACGGACCTGTTCCCGATCCTGGAGCTGGGCACCAGCGCGAAGATGCTGTCCGTCGTGCCGCTCATGAACGGCGGCGGGCTGTTCGAGACGGGTGCCGGCGGGTCCGCGCCCAAGCACGTCCAGCAGCTGGTGAAGGAGAACTACCTGCGCTGGGACAGCCTGGGCGAGTTCCTGGCCCTGGCGGTCAGCTTCGAGCACCTGGCGCAGACCACCGGCAACGCCCGCGCCCAGGTGCTGGCCGACACGCTGGACCGCGCGACCGCCACGTTCCTGGACCAGGACAAGTCGCCGAGCCGCCGCGTGGGTGGCATCGACAACCGTGGCAGCCACTTCTACCTGGCCCTGTACTGGGCGCAGGAGCTGGCGAAGCAGACCGACGACGCGCGGCTCGCCGAGGCGTTCGCCGGGCTGGCCAAGACGCTGACCGAGCAGGAGGGGACGATCGTCGAGGAGCTGCTCGCGGTGCAGGGCTCGCCGGTCGAGATCGGCGGCTACTACCACCCGGACCCGGCGAAGGCGTCGGACGTGATGCGTCCGTCGGCGACGCTGAACCAGGCGCTGGCCGCGCTCGCCGGCTGACCCGCCGGGTCGCGGCGGTCGCGGTAGGACGCCGTAGGTCGCGGCGACAGGACCGGCTGCCCCGCTCGGGCGCTTGCGAGTGGGACAGCCGGCCCCCCGGGGCGCCGGGCGGCCCCCGGCGCCCTGGCCTTGACCACGCCCGCACCCGCACCCGCACCCGCACCAACCGAACCGCCCCGACCGGAGTCACACCGGTCAGGGCGGTTCCGTACGTCCGGGACGAGCCCGAGGCCGCTCAGCCGATGGGCTCCGGCATCCGCACCACGTCGTAGGCGAGAGCGATGGTGTCGCCCGTGGCCGGGTCGCCCAGCTCGACGCGCCAGCGGTCGGCGAACTGGTCCACGCCCTCGGCCATCGGGATGGTGCCGGAGATCAGGACCGTGCCCGGCAGCAGATCGCCGCGCTCGCGCAGCACCTCGGCCCAGTAGGCGGGGGTCAGCAGCTCGGCCAGGGTGCCGTCCTGGATGAGGGTCTCCCGGCCCTCGTGGCCCACCCACGCCTTGAGCGTGAGCGCGTCGAGCCGGTCCTGCACGTCGCCGAGGCGCCAGGCGCGGCGGGCCAGGACGTCGGGGCTCGCGTTCTTGCTCCACGCCACCCCGTGCACCTCCAGCTCGCGGTCGGTGTGGTCACAGGCGGCCGTCAGCAGCAGTTCGCCGTCCCCGTCGACCACCAGGGCCCACTCGGCCTCGCCCGAGGTCCGGCCGTGCTGGACGCTGACCCTCTCGGTGTGCTGCGCGAGGTAGGGCGAGACGGGGTAGAGGGCGGGGGTCACGGACGGCGCGGGCACGCCCAGCTCGGCCAGCTCCGCCACGTGCGCGGCGACATCGGCCTGGCTGCGGCCGGCGTAGCCGGCGTTGAGCACCTGGACGACGTCGACGTCCCTGGTGGTTCCGTCGGGCAGTTCGAAGGTCAGCAGCGCCACGGGGTCTCTCCACATCGGTCGCGGTATCAAGGAGGTTAACTTTGCGCGGAAGGGTTGCGCATACGACCTGTATACAAGAAGTATGCCGAAAGGTCGATCGTGCAGACTCGATCGTGTGCCCTCAACCGGAGGTCGGAAGTCGTGAACCACACCACCCCGCGCACGGACCAGGCCCCGCCCGGGGCCTCCTCGGTCCGCCGCGCCTTCTTCGCCAGCCTCACCGGGACCGCATTGGAGTGGTACGACTTCGCCATCTACTCCGCCGCCGCCGCGCTGGTCTTCGGCAAGGTCTTCTTCCCCGCCGAGGACCCCGCCACCGGCACACTGCTCGCGTTCTCGACGTACGCGGTCGGCTACGTCTCCCGGCCGCTGGGCGGGTTCGTCTTCGGCCGGCTCGGGGACAAGATCGGCCGCAAGAAGGTCCTCATCGCCACCCTGGTCCTGATCGGGGTCGCGACGCTGCTCATCGGCCTGCTCCCGTCGTACGCCACGATGGGCGTGACCGCGCCCATCATCCTCGTCCTGCTGCGCTTCGCGCAGGGCGTCGGCGTCGGCGGCGAGTGGGGCGGCGCGGTCCTGCTGTCGAGCGAGTTCGGCGATCCGCGCAAGCGCGGCTTCTACGCGTCCGCCGCGCAGGTCGGCCCGCCCGCCGGCAACCTGATGGCCAACGGCGTGCTGGCGGCGCTCGGCGCGCTGCTGACGGAGAGCCAGTTCGAGTCCTGGGGCTGGCGCGTGGCGTTCCTGCTCTCCGGTGTGCTGGTCGTCTTCGGTCTGTGGATCCGCACCAAGCTGGAGGAGACCCCCGTCTTCCAGGCCATGGAGGCGAGCAAGACCCGCCCCGAGGCCCCGATCCGGGAGGTGCTGACCACCCAGCCGCGCCGGCTGATCGCCGCGATCCTGAGCCGGGTCGCGCCGGACGTGCTGTACGCGCTCTTCACCGTCTTCGTCCTGACCTACGCGACCGGCGAGCTGGGCATGTCCCGGGGCTCGGCCCTGGCCGCCGTCCTCATCGGCTCCTCGCTCCAGGTGTTCCTGATCCCGCTGGCCGGAGCCCTCTCCGACCGGGTCAACCGGCGTCTGCTGTACGGCTGTTCCGCCGTGGCGGCCGGGGTGTGGCCGTTCGTGTTCTTCCCCATGGTGAACGGCGGGAGCTGGCCCCTCCTCGCGCTCGGTGTCGTGGTGGCACTGGCGATCCACTCATTGATGTACGGGCCGCAGGCGGCCTTCATCGCCGAGCAGTTCTCCCCGCGGCTGCGGTACACCGGCTCCTCGCTCGCGTACACCCTGGCCGGGGTGATCGGCGGAGCCGTGGCGCCGCTGCTGTTCACGGCCCTGCTGGACGCGTACGACAGCTGGCTCCCGCTGGCCCTCTACATCGTGGTGACGGCCGTGGTCACGGTCCTCGGGCTGTGTCTGGGCCGGGACGCGGCACCCGCCGGCGAGGAGGACGAGGAGGAAGCGCCGGGCCACCGGGCCGAGGCGCCGCACCCGTCCCGGGCGGGCTGAGCCCGGCCGAGCCCGGCCGGGTCCCACTGGTCCGGCTGGGTCCGGCCCACCCCGGTCGAGCCCGGCCGGGCAATGTCCGGGGCCGCCCGGCCCCGACCCCCGTACTCGCCGTACGGGCACCACCGCACCTCGCGTCCGCACCCGCCCCGTACGAGAGAGGAACCCCATGCGCATCGCGCTGAGCCAGCTCACCACAGGCCCCCGCCCCGAGGAGAACCTGGAGCTGGTCGCCGAACAGACCCGGCGCGCCGCCGCCGCCGGCGCCCGCGTCGTCGTCTTCCCCGAGGCCACGATGGCCTGGTTCGGGACGTCCCTGGCGCCCGTGGCCGAACCCCTCGACGGCCCCTGGGCCACGGCGGTCCGCCAGATCGCCGAGGAGAGCGGCCTGGTCGTGGTCGCGGGCATGTTCACCCCCGCACCGGACGGGAAGGTGACCAACACCCTGCTGGCCACGGGCCCCGGGGTGGAGGCGTCCTACGACAAGATCCATCTGTACGACGCCTTCGGATTCGCCGAGTCGGACACCGTCGCACCCGGCTCCCGGGTCGTCACCATCGATGTGGACGGCCTCCGGCTCGGCCTCGCCACCTGCTACGACGTCCGCTTCCCCGAGCTCTTCCGGGCGCACGCCGACGCCGGCGCCGTCGCGTCCCTGCTCCCGGCGTCCTGGGGCGCGGGCCCCGGCAAGCGCGAGCAGTGGGAGCTGCTGACCCGGGCCCGGGCGCTGGACGCCACCGTCTGGCTGGCCGCCGTGGGCCAGGCCGACCCGGCGGCGTCGGGCATCGCCGTGCCCTCGAAGGCACCCACAGGGATCGGCCACAGCGCGCTCATCGGCCCCGACGGCACGGTACGGGAGCGGCTCGACGAGGGCCCCGGGCTGCTGCTCGGCGAGATCGACACGGACGAGGTCGCCTCGGTCCGCCGGGCGGTTCCGGTGCTGGCCAACCGCCGGCCGGCCGTCATCGAGGGCACGGCCCGGCCGGAGCCGTCGGAGCGGCACGGCTGACGGGCCGGCCGACGGAGTCGTAAGGGTCGGCCGGGGCCCTGGTCCCGCCCTGCCCGGGCGGCCCGGCCGCCGGCCTCGGCCCGGCCGGGGCAGCCGATCCTGACGGCCGGACCGGGGGCGGCCTGCCGTGCGGCCGTCCCCGTCGCGCTCGCGCTCGCCGGAGCGGTGCCGCCGGGCCGCCGGGCCGCCCGCCGATCAGGAACCCGACGGGCCGTCCGATACGCCGCCGGGGCCACCGGATCCGTCTGCCGTCCGCCCGGGGGCCCGCCCCGGCCCGCCCCCGGAAGCCGCGCCCGACACGGGAGCCCGCGCCGGACACCGGCGGGCGCGTACCGGCGGGACGGGGCTCAGCCCGCCAGCAGCACCTTGAGCGTGGAATCCAGATGGCCGTCGATCGCGGTGCACGCCGCCGCCGCGTCGCCCTCGGCGATCGCGGCCAGGATCGCCCGGTGCTCGGTGAGCACGGCCTCCTGTCGGCCGCGCTGGTTGTACAGCGCCACCACCCCGGCCCGGATCTGCCGGCTGCGCAGCCCGTCGTAATGCTTGCTGAGCAGCGCGTTCCCCACCGCCGAGACCATCGTCGCGTGGAAGAGGTGGTCCACGGCGATGAACTCCTTGGCGTGCTCGGGCCCGCTGAGCACACGCTGACGCTCCAGCAGTTCGGTCAGCTCGGCCACGGGGGCCCGGCCGCCCGGGACCAACTGCTCGGCCGCGTACCGCTCGACGATGCCGCGCAGCTCCATCAGCTCGGTGATCTCCCGCCCCGACAGGGGGACGATCTGCGCCCCGCGCTTGGGAACGAGCCGTACCAGATCTTCCGCGGCGAGCAGCAGCAGCGCCTCGCGGATGGGGGTGCGGGAGACCCCGATACGGTCCGCGATCTCCTGCTCGGAGAGGAAACCGCCCTGTAGATCGGGGTCGGTGAGGACGTTCTCCTTGAGGAACGCGTACGCCTTCTCCCGGCCCGACGTCACGACTGCCCCCACGATTGCATGCAATGAGTATACAGGCGGTGCACGCCAAGCGGCCGAGGTCGAACGAGGCCGGGACAACGCGCTGCCGCCCCCGGCCCGTACCCGTCGCGGACGGCCGGCTCAGCTCGCGCGGAGCCGTCGCCAGACCGCCTTCGCCGCGTTGTGGCCCGACATGCCGTGCACGCCGGGGCCCGGCGGGGTCGCGGACGAGCAGAGGAAGACGGCCGGGTGGGGCGTGGTGTACGGGGACAGGGACAGCTTGGAGCGGACCAGGAGCTGGAGGCCGGAGGCCGCGCCGCAGGCGATGTCCCCGCCCACGTAGTTGGCGTTGCGCTCGGCGAGTTGGGGCGGGCCGGCCGTGGCGCGGGCCAGCACCCGGTCGCGGAACCCGGGCGCGAAGCGCTCGATCTGGCGCTCGACCGAGTCCGTGAAGTCGCCCCGCCAGCCGTGCGGAACGTGCCCGTACGCCCAGAAGACCTGCCGGTCGCCGGGGGCGCGGGAGGGGTCGGCCAGGCTGGGCTGGGCGGTGATCAGGAACGGTGGCGTGGGCGTACGGCCCGCCGTGACCGCGCGCAGCGCCGCGCCGATGTCCCGGCTGGTGGGGCCGATCTGGACCGTACCGGCCCGGCGCGGCGCCTCGGCCGTCCAGGGCACGGGCCCGTCCAGGGCGTAGTCGATCTTGAAGACGGCGGCGCCGTAGCGGTAGCCGTCGTAGGCCCTGCCCAGGCCGGCGATCCGGGCGAGCGCGGTCGGCGCGGTGTCGAAGACGTACGCCCGGGCGGGCGGCAGGTCGTCCAGACGCTTGACCTCGAACCCGGTGTGGACCGTGCCGCCCAGGTCGCGCAGGTAGGCGGCGAGCGCGTCGGAGATCGACTGCGAGCCGCCGCGCGCCGCCGGCCAGCCGACCGCGTGCGCGGCGAGCGCGAAGATCAGCCCGACCGCGCCGGTGGCGAAGCCGCCCAAGGGGGCGATGACATGCGCGACGAGCCCGGCGAACAGGGCCTTCGCCTTCTCCTCGCGGAAGCGCGACGAGAGCCAGGTCGAGGGCGGCAGCCCGGCCAGTCCGAACCGGGCGAGGGTGACCGGGTCGCGGGGCAGCGCGGTCAGCGGCAGGGACATGAAGTCCCGCGCGAGGGTGTCCCACTTGCCGAGGAACGGGGCGACGAGCCGCCGGTACGCCCCCGCGTCACGCGACCCGAAGGAGGCGGCCGTCTCGCCGACCGACCGGGCGAGCACGGCGGCCGTACCGTCGTCGAAGGGGTGCGCCATCGGCAGCACGGGGTGCACCCAGTCCAGTCCGTAGCGGGCGAGGGGCATGGTCGAGAAGACGGGCGAACCGGCGCCGAGCGGATGCACCGCGGAACACGGGTCGTGCCGGAAACCGGGCAGCGTCAGCTCCTCGGTCCTGGCGCCCCCGCCCACGGTCTCCTTGGCCTCGAACACCGCCACGGAGAGGCCGCGCCTGGCCAGCTCCACCGCGGCCGTCAGCCCGTTCGGTCCCGCCCCCACGACGACGGCGTCGAGCATCGACGTCACCTCCGGACTCCTTTGTCAGCCGAGGGGACACAGGATATTCCCGGGTACCGACAGCCCGGCCACCGGTACACCTCGGCCCGCCCCGGCCGCGCGCCCGTTCCCGCCCGTTCAGGCGCCCCCGGCGCGCAGGCAGTCCCGGACGCGCTTCGCCGTCGCCTCGTCCCTGGCCGCCGTGAACGGGAGCACGTTGTCGCCCGCGATGCGGTACGGCTCGCCCGTGAGCGTCGTCTGCGTGCCGCCCGCCTCCGTCACCAGCAACAGCCCGGCGGCGTGGTCCCACGCCAGCTCCCAGTTGAAGGCCACCGCGTCGAGCCGGCCGCGCGCCACCCCGAGGTACTCGAGCCCCGCCGCGCCGCAGGAGCGGGGCGCGAAGCCCTCGGTGCGCAGACCGAGCAGGGCCCTCTTCTGCGCGTCGGAGGTGTAGTCGGGGTGCGACATGGCGACTTCGAGGACCGCGCCGGGCTCGGGGTTCCCGGAACGCAGCGGAGCGCCGTTGAGCCGGGCGCCCCGGCCGAGCACCGCGACGGCCATCTCGTCCAGGGCCGGCGCGTACGTCCAGGAGGCCAGCAGCTCACCGCCCTGGGCGAGGGCGACGAGCGTGCAGAAGCCCGGCTCGCCGCGGACGAACTGGCGGGTGCCGTCGACCGGGTCCACGATCCACACGGGCGCGTCGCCGCGCAGCGCGCCGTACGCCCCCGGATCCGCGTGCACCGCCTCCTCGCCCACCACCAGGGAGCCCGGCAGCAGCGCGGTGAGGGCGGCGGTGAGGTGCTCCTCCGCGCGCCGGTCGGCGACGGTCACCAGGTCGTGCGGGCCGCTCTTCTCGATGATCTCGTGCGCGGCGAGCTGCCGGTGGCGCGGCATGATCTCGGCGGCGGCGGCCGCGCGGACCGCTTCCTCGACATCGGAGACGCGGGGGCCGTGGGCCGCACCTGGCAGCGGTATCGTTCCGTACACAGAGTCATCGATCATGTCCCCCAGCCAATCATGGTGATGTGCGGAACGGGACGCCGGGCGGGGATCGCGGCGCCGGCCCGCGCCGGATCAGCGTCCGACCGCGTAGCCCTGCATCCCCCTCGGATTCGCGGCGGCCGACAGGACGCCGGTCCCGGGGTCGCGTGCCACCGCGCAGAGCCGCCCCTCCGACCAGGGTTCGCCGACGGTCACCTCATGGCCGCGCCGGCGCAGCTCCGCGACGACGTCCTCGGGCATCCGGGCCTCGACGGTCACGCTGCCCGGCCGCATCCCACGAGGGTAGAAGGAGCCGGGGAAGGACTCGTTGTGCCAGTTGGGCGCGTCGATGGCGCCCTGGAGGTCGAGGCCGCCGCGGACGGCCGGACGCAGGGCGACGGACAGGAAGAAATGCAGCTGCCACTGGTCCTGCTGGTCCCCGCCCGGGGTGCCGAACGCCAGTACCGGGACGCCGTCGCGCAGCGCCAGGGACGGGGTGAGCGTGGTCCGGGGCCGACGGCCCGGGGTGAGGGAGTTCGGCAGGCCGGGGTCCAGCCAGGCCATCTGGAGCCGCGTACCGAGTGGGAAGCCCAGCTCGGGCACCACCGGGTTCGACTGGAGCCAGCCACCGCTGGGCGTGGCGGCGATCATGTTGCCCCAGCGGTCGACGATGTCGAGGTGGCAGGTGTCGCCCCGGGTGGCGCCGTCCCGGGCGACGGTCGGCTCGCCGACGCCGACCGCCGGTCCTCCGGGCGCGTCGAGGCCGGGCGCGTCGGCGGCGACGGCGCGCGCGTGGGCGCTGAGGAGCGGGGTACGGCCGTCGGGGCTGCCGGGGCGCAGCTCGTACGAGGCCCGCTCCCCGACGAGCGCGCGGCGCTCCGCGTTGTACGGCTCCGAGAGCAGCGTCGCCAGCGGTGTCCCGGCGGCGTCCCCGTACCACGCCTCCCGGTCGGCCATGGCGAGCTTGCAGCCCTCGATCAGCAGGTGGACGTAGTCGGCGGAGCCGTACGCGGGCAGGTCCGCGGCGCGTGACGGCAGCAGGGCGAGCTGCTGGAGGAAGGCCGGGCCCTGGCTCCAGGCGCCGGCCTTGCACACGGTCCAGCCGTCCCATTCGTACCGGGCGGGCTCCTCGTACGCGGCCGACCAGCCGGCCAGGTCGGCGGCGGTGAGCGTGCCGGTGTGGTGCCGCCCGCTGGTGTCCATGGTGGGGCGGGCGGACTGGCGCAGCAGCGCCTCGGCTATGAAGCCCTCGCGCCAGACCGCGCGCGCGGCTTCGATCTGGGCCACCCGGTCGTCCCCCGCCGCCTCGGCCTCGGCCAGCAGCCGGCGCCAGGTCGCCGCGAGGGCGGGGTTGCGGAACAGCTCGCCGGGCGCCGGGAATTCGCCGCCGGGCAGATAGACGTCGGCGGAGGAGGTCCACTCCGTCTCGAAGAGTTCGCGGACGGTCTCCACGGTCTGCCCGACGCGCTCGACGGCCGGGTGGCCGTCCTCGGCGTAGCCGATGGCGTACCGCAGCACCTGGGCCGGTGCGCGGGTGCCGTGGTCGCGGAGCAGCACCATCCAGGCGTCGAAGGCGCCCGGCACGGCGGCGGCCAGCGGGCCGGTGCCGGGGACGAGTTCGAGGCCGAGCGAGCGGTAGTGCTCGATGGTGGCGCCGGCGGGGGCGGGCCCCTGGCCGCACAGCACCCGGACCTCGCCCCCGGCGGGCGCGAGGATGATCGGCACCTCGCCGGCGGGGCCGTTGAGATGGGGTTCGACGACGTGCAGGACGAAGCCGGCGGCGACCGCCGCGTCGTAGGCGTTGCCGCCGTCCTCCAGGACGGCCATCGCGGTCTGTGAAGCGAGCCAGTGGGTGGAGGACACCATGCCGAAGGTGCCCTGGAGGGTGGGGCGGGTGGTGAACATACGGGGTCTCACCTCGCTGTTTACGCGCGTCGGACGGTCGAATCCGCCCTCAGGATCGGACCTGGACGGAGGCTCAGACCGAAGGGTCTCCGGCCTGAGCCTTCTGGGCTTGCTGGGGATAGATGTTCCTCCTGAGAGTTACTTCACGTCGACGTAATCCGCCGCGGAGGCAACCGCCGGGGTGGTGGACGTGCCTGCGAAGGAGTAGCGGAAGTAGCCGTCCGCCGTGGCCTTCGTCGTCGTCCTCAGGTTGCCCTTGCTGTCCGTCGCGACGGTCTTGGGGGTCTTGTAGGTGCTGGTGCCCTTCTTCTTGAACTGCAGCTTCACCGGCTGCTTCGTGTAGCCCCCGTACTTGTAGGTCTCCCAGTTGGCGGGGGTCAGGGCGCCCGTGACGGTGATCGTCTTGTTCTTCTTCACCGGTTCCGGCGAGGCGTTGACCGTCAGCCTGGAGTTGCGCAGGACCTTCGCCTTCGCGGCGGAATCCTTGGTGATGTAGTCACCGTCGTTGGCCAGGGCGTGGGCTCCCACGGTCCAGGTCCCGGCCGTGGTGTTGTCGAGGTCGATGCGCGGGTTGATTTCCAGTGTGTAGGTGCAGGTGGTCGTGGTGAAGCTCTCGCGCACGCACTTGCCCGCGATGTCGTCGGGCACCACGAGACCGTAGTAGTCGCCGTTCGGGAGGGGCCTGTGCCACATGACCGGGAAGGTCCTTCCGACCTCGATGCCCGAGTCGTCCGTGGCGGTCACCGCGATGGTGAACGTCTTCACGCCCGTGGTCCCCAGGACGATGTTGTTCCCTCCGTTGACGACCACCTTCGTGATCCTGATGTCGCCCGAGACCTCATCTGCCTGGGCGGCCCCCGGAATCGCGAGCGCGGGCAAGGCGAGGGCCCCGGCGAAGCCTGCCACGATGGTGCGGTGACGCATGAGGCGTTTCCCCCATGTTCCAGCGCCTCAGGAACGTCCCGAGGCGGAGCTGACAATGCCCACCCAGTACGCGGGTGGCACGGACGACTTGAGCCGCGTCCGCAGCACGCACTTCCAGTCGGTCTCAGGTGCTTCGGGGCCCCTCAGATAACTGCCGGCCGAAGACGGAACCAGGTCTGAGGTCAGCCGCAACAGCACCATTCCGCCAGGCCACTTCACTCCCCAGCGCCTGATGAACGGGGGCAGTCGAACTACTCAAGCGTGCCTTGAGGCGACGTCGCCTCCACGCTGCCACATCTCGTAGTTCCCACATTCTGCCGTGATCTCGGCCGTCGACCGAGCCGCGGTGACGAAGTCATCTACTACCGGCGAGGTGTGAGACGCCGCCACCGCGAGACACACCTGGTCGGGCGCCAGACCTGGGACGGGCACATAGACGACGTCCGGATGCGAGTAGAACACGGACGCCGAACGGGCCAGGAAGGAAATGCCCCGGCCGGCCGCGACATGCTCGAGCGTCTCGTCCACCCCGCGCACCGAGTACCCGGCATTGGGGAGCGGGCGCTTGGTGGGCTGCGTGCCCGGGTCACCGTGCCAGACCAGCGGTTCGCCGGCCAGGTCGGCCTCGGTGACCCCCTCCTTGCCGGCAAACCGGTGTCCGGCGGGCAGTACCGCTACCCGAGGCTCGGTATACAGCGGGGTGACGCGCAGGCCGGCCTCGTCGATGGGCAGCCGCACGTAGCCGACATCGATACGGCCGTCGAGCAGCATCGCAGCCTGGTCGTCCCCCTCGATCCGCTGCAGGTCCACGACCACGTCCGGGTGCCGGTCCTCGAACGCACGGGCCGCCGGGGTGACGGCAACGCCGGCCCGGAAACCGACCATCAGCCGCCGCTTGCCGCCGGCGGCCGCGGACACCCGGCGGCGGACCGCGTGGGTTGAGGCGAGCAGCGGACCGGCGTCGGCCAGCAGTTGCCGGCCCGCATCTGTCAGCTCCACGCCGTGGCGATCCCTGGTGAACAGCGAGGCGCCGAGATCCTGCTCGAGCGCACGGATCTGCCGGCTGAGCACCGGCTGCGCGATGTGCAGCTCATCGGCGGCGCGGCCGAAGTGCAACTGGTCGGCCACAGCAACGAAGTAACGCAGTTTGCGCAGGTCCAGATCCATGGCGCCTCCAGCCGGTGATGCCTCCAAGGTATCACCAGCACTGAAAGAGGTCTTGGACGCCCACTCAGGCCAATGGCAAGCTGAATAGGTACCTAATGGTCCGAGCGAATTCGGCACAAAAATTTGATATCGGAGGGCCCAGGCCCAGAATGAGCGCATCCGTAAATTTAACGCCCCCCATCGCGTCATTCGACGGCGTCGACGACGCAACCGTTAACAACGACGGTGTGGGCATGGCGTCCTATCCAGCTCCAGAAAGCAGGAACTCCATGAGCAGCATCAGCATTATCGGCCTGGGGAACGTGGCCCGCGTCCTGGCCGCCCGGGCGCTCGCCGGAGGCAACGCGGTCGAGATCATCGGCCGCGACCCGGCCAAGGCCAAGGAATTGGCCGCTGCGCTCGGCGGCGCCACGGTCGGGACGGCCGGCACCGCCCCGGCCGGGGACATCGTTGTCCTCGCCGTGCCGTACGCCGGTGCGGCGGCGGTGGTGAGGGAGCACGGGGACGCGCTGCGCGGCAAGGTCATCGTCGACATCACCAACCCCGTAGCCCCCGACCTGCAGGGCTTCGTCGTCCCCGACGACAGTTCCGGCGCACAGGAGATCGCCAAGGCGGCTCCCGACGACGCGCATGTCGTCAAAGCGTTCAACACTGTGTTCTCCCACGTTCTGGCGGCCGGCCCGGCCGAGGACCGCCCTCTGGATGTATTCATCGCCGGCGACGACGCGCAGGCGAAGGCACGCGTGTCGACGTTCGTCGAGATCCTGGGGCTGCGCCCCTGGGACATTGGGGAACTGTTCATGGCGCGGGCACTGGAGAACGTCGGCCTGCTGGAACTGGGCCTCATGAACCACTCCGTCAAGCACGCCAATTTCTCCCTCGGCATCACCCTTCTCGGCTGAGCGCACCCCCTACCACTACCTCTCGTGCCGCATTACGCCAGTTCACTTACGGCACGGTAAGCCCCTGCACCTACCCTCACAAGGACAGTTAAATGCGCGTATTCGTCGCTGGGGGGACCGGCCATTCCGGTTCGTACATCATCCCCGAGCTCATCGCCGCCGGGCACGAGGTCACCGGCCTGGCCCGGTCGGACGCTTCCGCGGCGGCCCTGTCCGCGCTCGGCGCGAAGGTGCGTCGCGGCGATCTTCAGGATCTCGACGGGCTCAAGGAGGCAGCCTCGGGCTCCGATGGCGTCATCCACGTCGCCCACAGGCAGGATCTGCTGCCCTCCGGCGGGATGGACGCCGTGGCCGCTGCGGAGCTCCCGATCATGCTCGCGTACGGCGAGGCACTCGCGGGAACCGGAAAGCCGCTGGTCACGGCAGGAAGCATAGGCTCGCCCGGGAACCTGGGGCGGTCGGCCACCGAGGAGGACCCTGCCCTCCCCGCCGGCGAGGAGCACAGGGGCACCCTGCGGGTCCGCAACGTCGTGGAAAGGGCCGTTGTCGACCTGGCGGAGCAGGGGGTGCGGTCTTCGGTCGTACGGATCGCCAACATCGCGCACAGCACGACCGATCGTGTCGGCTTCCTCCCCACGCTGATCGCGCTCGCGAGGGAGAAGGGGTTCGTCGGCTACCCCGGCGACGGCACGAACCTGTGGAACGCCGTGCACATCCGCGATGCCGCCGTCTTGTTCCGCCTGGCGCTGGAGAAAGGGCAGGCCGGCACATACTGGCACGCGGTCGAGGACGGGGGCATCATGTTCCGCGACATCGCCGAGGCCATCGCCAGCCGTCTGGGCCTGCCCGCCGTGAGCGTTCCCAACGATGCCCTGATGACGCCGGGGTACTTCGGGTTCCTCACCAATATCGTCACGCAGAGCTATCCGGCCTCCAACCTCATCACCCGCCGGACCCTCGGCTGGGAACCCGCCCGGCCCAGTCTGCTCGCCGATCTGGACAACGGCCATTACTTCCCCGCCGGCTGACGGCGGGGACCCGGATCGTAACGAGCCCGGCAACCGGCAAGTTCGGCTCTTCTGAAGGACGTTGAGATTATGACGACTGTGGGATTCATCGGAAGCGGAAGCATCGGCAGGACCATCGCGCGACTCGCTGTCGGGGCCGGGCACCAGGTGGTGCTCAGCAACTCGCGCGGTCCGGAAACGCTCGTGGACACGGCCGCGGAACTGGGACCGCGGGCGTCCGCGGCGACGAGCGAAGAGGCCGCGGCGGCCGGTGACATTGTCGTGGTCACAGTGCCGGTCAGCGCCTTTCCCCACGTGCCCGCCGCACCACTGGCCGGGAAGACGGTCATCGACACCTGCAACTACGGCCCCGAGCGTGACGGGCACATCCCCGAGCTCGACAGCAAATCCCTCACCTCAAGCGAGTTGCTCCTGCGGTACGTCCCCGACGCCCTGCTCGTAAAGGCGTTCAACAACATCTTCTTCAAGCACCTGCAGTCACTCGCCCGCCCGGCAGGGGCGGCCGACCGCTCCTACCTGCCGATCGCCGGAGACTCCGCACCGGCGAAGGCGGCGGTGACGGAATTCATCGACTCCATCGGCTACAGCGTGGTAGACGCGGGAACGCTGGCCGACAGCTGGCGGCAGGCGACGGGCACGCCGGTGTGGGGAACACCCTACGGGCCGTACTCGAACGAGAAGGGCCAGCCGGTCGGCGAGGACGCCATCCGCGCGGCACTGGCCACCGCAACGCGGTAACCGTCAACTATCGCGGACCGTGATGTGGTCCGGCCGTGCCATGCCCCCGTCCGAGAGATACCGGCGTACCGAACGTCGGCCGCGGCGGCTTCGGGAGAGCAGGGGCAGGAGGAGCCGCCCCGCAAAGAGCCAGTCGACGTCGAACGGATGCGCACCTGCGGCTACCCCCGCTGGGTCCGGATGCTGGCGATGGCGTCGGTCACCCTGGAAACCGGCTGCCGCATCGGCGAGCTGTGCGCGATCAGGCTGGAAGACCACCTCTCATATGCGCGTTTTAGGGTGCGTATTCATGGAGCCCGGGCGGACCGACTGGGCCGGAGGCGTGGTGCGTCGGCCGGCGTTCGCCCGGGAGGTGGTCGGGGCCGGCTCAGGCGGCTTGCATGCCGCCGTCGACGGAGAGGACCACTCCGGTGACGTAGGAGGCGCGGCCGCTCAGCAGCCAGGCGGCGGCCTCGGCGATCTCGCTGGGTTCGGCCGCGCGACGCAGCGGGGTGTGCGCGGTGAGCTGGTCGACGACGCCCGGGGTCTGCGCTTCCCAGTTCTGGATCATCTCGGTGAGTGTGGTGCCGGGGCGAGGGCGTTGACGCGGATGCCCTCGGGTCCGTAGGTGACGGCGGCGGACTCGGTGAGGCTGTTGACGGCCCGCTTCATCGCACCGTAGGCGGGCAGTGCGGAGTTGCCCGCGAGGCTGCCGACCGAGGAGGTGTTGACGATGGCACCCGTGCCGGCGGTGGTCCGAATCGCGGCGACCTGGGCGGCCATGGCCGGCCAGACGCCCTTGAGGTTCACCCGGTAGACATGATCGAAGTCCGCCTCCGGTGTCTGGTCCAGGGGGCCGGGCTGATGGCCGGCCCCCGCGTTGTTGAAGGCGGCGTCGAGCCGGCCGTACACCTCCAGGGCGCGTTTCACGCCGACGCGTACGCTCGCCGGGTCGGCCAGGTCGCACACCACGTACTCCGCGGTGCCGCCCGCCGCCCGGATCTCCTCGGTCACCGTCTTCAGCTGGGTCTCCGTGCGGGCCGCGAGCAGCACCTTTGCGCCTTCGCGGGCGAACAGTCGCGCCGCCGCGGCGCCGATGCCGCGACCGGCACCGCTGACGAAGACGACCTTGCCGGCCAGCAGGCTCGCAGCGGCAGACGTGGGGATGTCGGTGGTGGGTGAGTCATTCATGGCAGTCAGCCTGCGTCTGCGTTCATCTCGACCGAGTACTACGCGCGGCTGGAACAGGCCCGCGCCCCTCGCGTGAGGTCCTGTCCGGGCTGGCCCGTGCCCTGCGCCTGTCGGACACCGAGAGTAACCACCTGCATCACCTGGCCGGCGCCCCACCCGCTCCGCCACCGGGCCCCTCGCGCGAGGTACGGCCGAGCATCCAGGACCTGTTGCACCGGCTGCCGCACGCGGCGGCGCTCGTGCTCTCCGCGACCTACGAGGTGCTCGCCCACAACGACCTGGCGGCCGCCCACCTCGACCTGGGCCTGAGCGCCCGGGCCACCGTGTGCCCGCGCGGCGCGCTCCCGAGGGCAGGCCGGCGGCGGACCCGGAGTGAGGAGCTGGGGCTCGGATCGCCTACGAACAGCAGCTGGCCACCAGCGCCCTCGCCGCATAACGACACGAACGGGTGTCCACTTCACTGGGCAAGGGCCGACCGGAACTTCATGGTTCCGCGTCTCACCGCGTCCATGGCAGATGCCTCAGGTGATCAGGCCGGCGCTGGTCAGCCAGATGTGTTCGCATGTCGCCGACGCGTCTTGGAGCTTCTCACGGGATTCCTGTGAGGCGTGGTAGAAGGTCCGTTCGATCATCCAGCACAGGGCGCGTGCCATCGCTGAGGCCTGGTCCGGTGCGGTGCCGGCCTGGATGCCGGCGCGTTCGAGGACGGCGGTGATGGCCGTGATGAACAGGTCGGCTGTGTGGTTCCACAGCTCGCCGATCTCCGGCACGGTCAACGACAGGTCGATCGCCGTGCGCATGACCAGGCCGTGCTCGTTCCACAGCTCGACCGTGCGCCGCATGGCTGCCGTGATGGCCTGGCGGGGCTCGTCCGTCTGCGCGGTGGCCCGGGACCGTTCCCACAGGTGCTCGACGGTCCGGGCCACGAGTGCCGTGACCACTTCTTGCTTGGAGCCGTAGTAGAAGTACAGGGCGCCGCGTGTGATGCCGGCGCCCTGGGCGATGTCGCCGACGGTCATGGCGTCGTAGCCCTTTTGCTCCAGCAGGGCTTCGCAGGTGTCGAGGATGGCCCGCTCCCGGACATCGCCCTTGCGTTCGGCGGCGCGACGGCCGCGCGCGGGGTGGTGGCCGGGCATCAGAGCTGAGCACCCTCGGCGAAGTCCGTCGTACGGGAGAGTGCCTCCCATGCGCGGATGTCCTCGTCCACGGCCGTGCGGGCGGCGGTGACCAGCCGCAGCGCGTCCGAGCCCAGGACGAGGTGGGCCGGCGGCTGCTCGACCGAGGTGATGTGCACGAGGGCGTCCCCGGCCTTGGCCGGATCGCCCAGCTGGTTGCCGCTGGCCTTCTGCCGCGCCTCACGGATGGGGGTGAACAACTCGTCGTAGTCGTCGACGGTCCGCGCGGCGCGTGTCATGGACCGTCCGGCCCAGTCGGTGCGGAAGGAGCCGGGCTCGATCGCCGTCACATGGATTCCGAACTGCGCGACTTCCTTGCCCAGCGCCTCCAGGATGCCCTCCAGGGCGAACTTGCTGCCGCAGTAAGCGGACATGCCGGGCACCGCCATGAGCCCGCCCATGGAGGTGACGGCCATCAGGTGTCCGCGGCGACGTCGGCGCATGTGCGGCAGCGCCGCCCGCAGGGTGGCCACCGCCCCGAACACATTGACCTCGAACTGCCGCCGCACCTCGGCCAGCGGGGTTTCCTCGAAGGTGCCCTCCAGGCCGTAGCCGGCGTTGGCGACGACGACATCCAAAGGGCCGACGCTCTGCTCCACCTCCGCGACCACACCGGGGACGGCGTCATCGTCCGTCACGTCCAGCAGGCGACCGTGAGCGTTACCGGGCCTGAGTTCTTCGAAGGCCCGCAGGCCCTCCTCGGAGCGGACTGTGCCGACGACGGTGTGACCTGCGGCCAGGGCGGCCTCGGCGAAGGCACGTCCGAGGCCCGTGCTGACGCCGGTGATCAGCCAGTTCTGCTTTTGCACTGTTCCTCCAGAAAAGTCCTGCGAGGAGCCGAACCGCTCCCTCCAGGAAAAGTCTACACGATGTCGATTTTTACCGTCGCTATGTCGATTCTGGTAGTGCTCACGGGATGGAGTACTCAAGGTCATCCGCGTGCCGCGCACCGCCCGAATCGGCGCCGCCAGCGATGGACCTCACCGCCCGCCACCCGCGCACCGGAGAACTGCTGTCCACCGTGAAGTTCATCTGCGGAGCGTCCGGCGCGGCGGCCGGGGCCTCCGGCGTGGTCCGGGGCGCGGGCGCGGTGCCGGGCGGCAGGACTCGCACAGTGCGCACCGCGTTGGTGCCGGCCGACTCGTTGGCCGTGGCGACGATCCGCGCGGTGATGAGCCGGAGCTGGGTGGCGCAGGCCGGGGAGTCCGGGCACAGGTCCAGCTGCCCGGTCTCGGGGCGGAAGGCGACGGCCGCGGCGATGTCGGGCCGGCGGTCCAGAACGCTGCCGCCGGCGGCCGGGAGCTCCCGGGCCCGGTCGGCCATCAGCCCGGCCAGCCCGGCGGCGACCCCGGAGGGCTCCCACCCGTCCCGCTTCACGGTCGTCGCCCGGCGCCGGCGCGGGCCTCGCCGCCGCCGTTGTTCTACGCGGCCTGTGGGCCTGCTGCAGAGCGACTCGGGCGAGGTCGACGCCGGACCGTACCAAGGCCCTCTCGGTGAAGTCGTGGTGCCGGGTGGACCGCTCCGTGCTCATGCCCACGGGCTGGCCTACGGCACCGTTCGCCGGACCGGCCCGCAGGGCACCATCGACAGCGAGAAACGCTGGGCCGATGCACGCCGCCTCCTCAACGACGACATGCTGCCCACCCCAGACCGCGTCGCAGGACTGCTGCTGATCCTCTACGCACAGAAGATCGCCACCATCAGCCAGCTCACCGTCGATGATGTCGACATCACCGACGAGACCGTTGCGATCTCCTTCGGCACCTCGCCCGTCATCCTCCCGATGCCACTGGCCGCCCTGGTCCGCGAGCTCGTCGCGACCCGAGGCGGCAAGGCCAAGATCGGCACCCCTGACGACGTCCCCTGGCTCTTCCCCGGCGGACAGCCCGGCCGTCCGCTCAGTGACAGTCAGATCGGTCTGCGGCTTCACAAGATCGACATTCGGCCCCAACAGGATCGGTCCACCGCGCTGTTCACCCTCGCCACCGAAGTCCCCGCCGCGATCCTGGCCCGGATGCTCGGTGTCCACATCAAGGTCGCTGTCCAGTGGCAGCAGGCATCAGCAGGGGACTGGGCCGCCTACGCCGCCGACGTCAGCCGACGGGCCAGCAGCACTGATCGCGAAGTGCATCCCAACATGTGATGACCCGCTCCATGGCATCTACGAGGGGAAGGAGTTCACGAGCCCTGGGCTGACGCCACGCTCGACCTGCGTTGGGGTGGCCGGCCGACCGTCCGCGCCCGATGGTGCTTCGGGTTCGACGTGGTGCGGCACCGTGCTGGGGGCCTTCCCGGCCGCGGTGGTGCTCAGGTTGTCAGGCGGGCCAGGAGGGCGGGATGGTCTGCCAGGACCGATTCCAGCATGGCCTGGAATCGGGGCGTGAAGAAGTCGAGGTCGACGGACCGCCAGTCGATGCCGCCCAGGGGTGGCTGCGGGTCGTACTCGATGAGGAGCTGGACCGTGCGGGCGGTCTGCTCGCCCGCGAGGCGTTCAACCAGGTGGAGGGCCATGTCGATACCCGCTGACACTCCGGCGGCGGTGAGCACGGGGCCGGCCTCGACCCAGCGTTCGGCGACGGGCGTCGCTCCGAACTTGGCCAGTAGGTCGCGGACGCCCCAGTGAGTGGTGGCCTGTCGACCGTCGAGCAGGCCGGCGGCGCCCAGGATCAGGGAGCCGGTGCACACCGAGCCGACGACCTCAGCCGTCCGCGCGGCCCGGCGGATCCAGTCCAGCAGGGGCTCGTTGGCCAGGGCGGCGAGGGTGGGCTCGGTCCCGCCGGGCACGATCAGCGCGAAGGGTTCGGTGACCTGGTCGAAGGTGTGGCTCGGCGTCAGCTTCAGCGGAGTGTCGGTGTTCAGGGGGGCGAGGTCCTGGCCGACGACGGCCACCTCGAAGGACGGGTCGATCTGGGCCAGCGCCGACAGCACCTGGAGCGGCCCGACCAGGTCGAGCGGGGTGATGCCGGGATAGAGCACGAAGGCGAGTGTCTTGGTCATGCCGTCACCTTCGGCCCCAGGCCGTGGGAGCGCCAAGGGAAGACAGTGACCAGGTCGGAATTCTTGGGATACAAGTCTTTCCGACATAGGGTCCTGGTCATGGAGGAACGAGTGGTGGTCGTCGTCGGATACGACGAGGCCGAGTTGCTGGACATCGCTTGCGTGACGACAAGCTTGATCACCGCCAACCGGCTCGGAGCCAGCCCTGCCTATGCCGTGAGCGTGGCCACCCCGGGAGGCCGTGCGATCACGTGCGACCCGGGGCTCACCCTGCAGGGCCAGCGGTCCCTGGAGCGGCTGAGGGGACCGCTGGACACGCTGATCGTCTCGGGAGGCTTCGGCCACGATGCCGCGGCGGACAATCCGAGGATCATCGGCCATGTCCGCCGTCTGGCCAGGGAGAGCCGCAGGGTGGCCTCGGTCTGCACGGGGGCGACCGTCCTGGCTGCCGCTGGTCTGCTCAACGGCAAACGCGCCACGACTCACTGGCAAAATGCCGAGCAGTTGGCCCGCACCTACCCGGAGATCACCGTGGATCCCGCTCCGATCTACATCCGCGACGGAAGCGTGTCCACCGCGGCGGGCGTCACCAGCGCCCTCGACCTCACCCTGGCCTTCATCGACGAAGACCATGGCGCGGAACTGGCGCGCGCAGTGGCCCGCGGGCTGGTCACCTATCTGCAACGGCCGGGCAACCAGGCACAGATGAGCATGTTCACAGCCACCCCAGCACCCACGAACAACCTGGTCAAGCGAGCCGTCGACCACATCGTCAGCCACCTGGCCGGCGACCTGACCGCAACCGCACTGGCAGCCGAGGCGGGGGTGGGCGAACGCCACCTGACCCGCCTGTTCATCGACCACCTTGGAAAAGCACCAGGCCGATTCGTCCGCGACGCACGCACCGCAGCCGCCGCTCACCTCCTGACGTCGACCTCAATACCCGTGGCGAGCGTGGCTGCACGCTGCGGCTTCAAAACCGCTGAAACGCTCCGCCAGGCATTCGTCAGCCGCTACGGGACATCGCCATCGCGCTACCGGGCAACGCAAAGCACACCAGCTACCTGACGGCATCGCCGTGCTCTGCCCACCAGGGACCACCACCGATCAGAGGCCAGGCCAGCGTTTTCACCCCACCCAAGTCCAGCCCCAGGCATTCGGACGGTTCCCATACCCGACTCCACCATTAGCCATCCACCCGCACGATGCGATCGAAGCCCATCGAGCCTTCATCGCCCGCCGTCGGGCCAAGCGGCCTGCTGAGGAATACCGGGCGCCCACCGTCGAAGAGTGGGACCAGTTCCTCGGGCACTTCGAGAAACGGAAGCTCTCGATCGGCATCTGCGGACGCGCATTCGGAACTCCCCGCATCCACGAGCATGCCTGCGTCCGCTGCTCCTTGCTCCGTCCCGAACCCACCCAGCGCCCACGTCGTTCGGGCCCCTGAGGGCACAACGGACCAGATGCTACGGTGAGACGTTCAGCGTCCGTGACGCGCTGCTGCGCCGGCACGGCATCGGCGGCTCCCAGGCCGAGGCGTCCACGCGTCGGATCGAGGCGCTGGCCGACGAGGAACTCCGCCCCTACAGGGTGCTGGACAACCTGGTCGGCAACACCGACCTGGCGCACGAGTTCCTCGCCCACGCCTCCGCCGAGGGCAAGAACCGCGAAGCCTGGGACGCGATCTTCCGCGCCTACTTCGGCCAGGCCCGCCCCGTCTTCAGCATGGACGACCTGCTCGACCTGGGCCAGGAGGTCGCTCTGGACCGCGAGGGCACCCGCCGGGCGCTCACCGAGCACCGCTACCAGCGGCAGGTCCGCGACGATGCCGCCCGCGCCCAGCGCCGTGGCGCCACGGGCGTGCCCTTCATCGTCGTCGACGGCAAGTAC
This sequence comes from Streptomyces sp. NRRL F-5135, assembly GCF_000719775.1. Lineage (GTDB taxonomy): Bacteria > Actinomycetota > Actinomycetes > Streptomycetales > Streptomycetaceae > Streptomyces > Streptomyces hebeiensis. The sequence continues at coordinate 65,796 of NZ_JOHR01000014.1, forward strand.
GGCATCCCCGGGGCCCAGGACAGCGACGGCCTTCTCGACGTGCTGCGCACGGCCTGGGACGAGTCCCGCCCGCTCACCCTCGGCACCGACGGCGACGCTCCGGTCTGCGGCCCCGACGGCTGCGCCGTACCGGCCCGCAGCTGACCTCCACCGGTCACTCCCCGACCCACCCTTGATCGTTTTGAAAGGCTGAATTCTCCATGTCCTACCTGCTGCACATCGACGCGTCCTCACTCGGCGAGGCATCCGTCTCCCGTCAGGTCGCCCGGTCCTTCCGTGACGAGTGGAAGGTCGCGGTCGTCCACCGCGACCTGGCCGTCTCCCCCGCCCCGCACCTCAGCGCGGCGGGTATCACCGTCCGCACCACCGACCCCGCCGAGCACACCCCCGAGCTGACCATGGCCCCGCACGTGCCGATGCTGGCCCCGCTGCTTCCGATGCACGAGGCGTCCATGACCAAGTCGCACGACGAGGCCCGCCGCCTGGGCTCTGCCCTGACCGGTCGGCCGGCCGCCTGATCCACTCCTGAACTGCCCGAAAGGCGTTTGATCACCATGAGTAACCTCCTGGTCTTCGGCGGCAGCGGCCGCACCGGCGCCCACGTGCTGGAGTACGCGACCCAGCGCGGCCACCGCGTCCGCGCCCTTGTCCGCAACCCCGACAAGGTGCGGGCACCGGCCGGCGTCGAGCTGATCCAGGGCACCCCTGCGAACATCGACGCCATCCGCCGGGCCGCCGAAGGCACCGAGGCGGTGATCAGCGCGCTGGCCAACGCCCGCGCCTCCGACAACCCGTGGGCCAAGCCGGTCAGCCCGCCGATGTTCATGACCGACGCCGCCCGCCACACTCTCACCGTCATGGGCGAGCAGGGCATCCGCCGCATCGTGCTGACGTCTACGCAGGGCGCGGGCGACGACTGGGCCCGGCTCAACCCGCTGGTCAAGGCGTTCATCAAGCTGTCGAACATCAAGGCAGGCTTCGAGGACCACACCGGCGTCGACCAGGTCGTCCGCGCCTCGTCCGGCATCGACTGGACCCTGGCCCGTGCCGTCGCCCTGACCGACAAGCCCGCCGGTGGCCCCGTGCGGGCCGCCGAGGCCGGCACCGAAAAGCCCGGCGAGACGGATATGCCCACAGGTCGTCCGGTGCAGCCCGCTGCCGTTGGCGGTGGAGGAGAACTGGGCGGGATCCTGGTAGCGCTGCCACAGGCGGTCGGCACCGTCAAAAACGAGATCGAACATGGGCCGTGCCTGCTGGCAGTCGGTGCAGCCACCACAAGGCGGTTCGGGCTCCGGATTCGTTTTGTTCCAGGGGTGGTCGGGGTCGTCCCAGGGGTCCACCTGATCCGTCATGTCCGTCTCCGTTTCGTTGGTCATGCCGTTCTACCCAACGACTGAGGCACCTTCTTGTAGGGCAGCGTTCCTGCCTTCTCGGCGCGGGCTCGGCGCAGGGCGGCGGTCTCGGTCGCCGCGGCCGGGCCAAGGTGGAGGTCGGCGCGTGTCTCGTAGCGGATGCGCAGGCGTTTGAACTGGTGGAGCCAGGCGAAGGTCCGTTCCACGACCCAGCGGGTCTTGCCTTGCGGACCCTGGCACAGCAGCCTGGCCTGAGCGACGCCGAGGCGGACAGCGCGTCCGTACTCGCTTTCGGTGTGCTGGACACCGCTGGCGATGGCGTGGCCGGTGGCGACCAGGGCGATCTTGCCGAGCAGACCGGCCGCGGTGAGGTCGATGCGGGCGGTGGCTCCGGCGCGGGCGGCGTGCCGGCGCAGCAGCGCTGCCGAGCCGTCGTTGTCCTCGACCCAGATCCGGTCGGCGGGCGTCCGCATGTACAGCGGGCCGCGACCGGCCTGCGGATGGCCCTCGGGCAGGGCGACGACCATGTCGTCCAGCCCGAGGAAGCGGCGTTCGAGCCGTGGGTCCTCGGGCAGTCCTCGACGAGGTCCACGACTCGCTACGAACGGACACGACCGTCCTGAACACCAGCACCATCGCCCCGGCCGAGGCAACAAGGCCGGTCCGGCGAATCGGCCGGTCCTACATCCACGCGCCGGTGCTCGGCTCCGTGCCGGCTGTCGCCGTCGGCGCCCTGCGGATTCTCGCCGCCGCTGACCAGGACGCGCTCGATCGAGCCCGATCTGTTCCGGAAGCACTGGGCACGGTGCTGCGCGTCGATGACGCCGCCACCGCCGCCGCGCTCAAGCTGATCGCCAACAACAGCCTCGCCGGGGCCGTCCGCGCGCTGCGGGACTCACTGCGGCAAGCCGACGCCCTGGGCCTGCCCCGCGACCTGGTGCTCGACGTCCTCGAACTCGGTGGGCTCGGCGGGCGGTGTGGCACCGGCCGGCCCGTCGGGCCACCGACCGGCCGCCCGGCCCGCCCGGTCGTTCCTGTCGAAGGACGACTGCTGCCGCCCCGGCTGTGCCGTCCGGCCCGGTGTCACACCGTCCCGCTGGCCGAAACGACGATCTTCTTCGAGGTCTTGCCCGACGAGCTGCCGAGCTTCTCGACCGCCTTGACGACGTCTGTGCCCTCCACGACCTCGCCGAACACGACGTGGGCCCCGTCCAGCCAGGAGGTGACGACGGTGGTGATGAAGAACTGCGAGCCGTTGGTGTTCTTCCCCGCGTTGGCCATGCTGAGCAGGAAGGGCCTGTCGTGCTTCAGCTGGAAGTTCTCGTCCGCGAACCTCTCACCGTAAATGCTCTTGCCGCCGGTGCCGTTGCCCTTGGTGAAGTCGCCGCCTTGGAGCATGAAGCCGGGGATGACCCGGTGGAAGGGCGACCTCGCATAGCCGAAACCGTGCTCCCCCGTGGCCAGCTCCCGGAAATTCTTCGCCGTCTTGGGCACCACGTCGTCGAACAGCTTGAACACGATCCGCCCGAGGGGCTGGCCGTCGGCCGTCACATCGAAATACACATTGCTCGCCATGGCCACATGATCCTCCCTGCCCTCCGGAAAACGACTACTTTCGGCCACCTCGCACACGCCCTCACGCGGCTCGCCGAGGAGTCACCCCCTCAGTAACTGTCCGGTCCGACACAGATGTCGGGCTCGCGGAGTTCGTACCGTTTGCCGGGCAGACGGAGGCCGTTGATGTCCAGGACGCAGTCCTGGTCGAGGTCCACCTCGACGCCCGCGGGTTCGAGCGCTTGGCGTATGCGGTCCTGGAAGGGCTCGCTGAGGAAGTGATGATGCAGGTCCAGCTTCTTGAGGTGGGTCAGCGGCCTGCCGTCGAGGAGCGTGGCCGCGCCGTCGTCACTCAGGACGCCCATGGACAGGTCGAGCACGTCGAGCCGGGCGACCACCGGGGCGGACGCCGCGGCGGCGGCGACCTCGTCCTGGATCTCGCTGTTGCGCAGGGCCAGGCGCCGCAGCCGGGGCAACCGGGCACCGGACAGAATCGGCTCCGGATCGGCCACCTCGCAGTCCCCACCGTCGTCCGAGCGGCCCAGCCACAGTTCGAGGTGGACCAGGGCGGGCAGTTCGCTCGCCCCCCACGCCGCGCACGACGTGGGCCGACAGACCACTGCTCTCCACGACCAGCCTGCGCAGCGAGTCGTGACGCAGTGCGGGAAACCTCAGCCCGAGGACGACATCGCGCGCCTCGCCGTCTCCTCCCCACTCGATGGCGTCCACGTCATCTCCCGCGCGCACCGCGGAACCGGCCGAAGGTGTCCTCCCACACCTCTCGGCACGACCACCTCTCGTGGCCGATCCGCCAGGCCACGGCGTCGGGCTCGGGCAGCCTCGCCGTCTCGCCGGGCGGGGAAAGGTGAAGGCGGGGAGACCGTACAGCTCCTGAAGGTGGTCGCCCTGGGTTTTCATCCGGGCTGCTCCTGGCGTACGACGTGCCAACGGGCGCTGTGCGCACAGCAGTTCTACCAGGGGCGAACGGGAGAACTCGCGGACGGGGCGCTCAAGGCGCTTGAGTTTCCAGTGGCTGGAGGGTCCAGGATCTCGCCCATGGACGACGAACGCCCCGACCTGCTCACCATCGGCCGGCTCGCGCACCGCACCGGACTTCCGGTGCGTACCCTGCGCTTCTGGTCGGACGAGGGAGCGGTACCGCCCGTGGCCCGCTCCGCGAGCGGCTACCGGCTGTACGACGCCGGGTCCGTGGCCCGCGTCGAGCTGGTCCGCACCCTGCGGGAGCTGGGCCTCGGGCTCGACGACGTGTGCCGGGTCCTGAGCGGCCGGGCCACGGTCGCCGAGGTCGCCGACGCGCACGTGGCCGCGCTCGACGCGCGGATCCGCTCGCTCAAAGTGAGCCGGGCCGTCCTGTCCACCGTGGCGAAACGTGGTTCCACCGCTGAGGAGACAGCACTGATGAACCGGTTGGCGCGGCTTTCCGCCGCCGAACGTGAGCAGATCATCGACGAGTTCAAGAAGGAGGTGTTCGGCGGTCTCGGCGTCGATTCGCACCTGCGTGACCGCATGCGTACGTTCAGCGTCGAACTGCCCGATGATCCCGCACCTGAGCAGGTCGACGCCTGGATCGAACTGGCCGAACTGGTGCGGGACCCCGGCTTCCGCACCCGATTGCGCACGTGGCTGGAGCTCAACACGCCCGTACCGGGGCAGGCCCGTCCGCCCGGGGCGTCCATCTGGTGGGCCAGGCAGGTCGTGCTGACCGTCGCGGAGGCCAGAGAACGCGGATTCGCTCCCGAGGGGCCGGAGGCGGCCGAGGTGCTGTCCGAACTGTTCGGCGACGCCGACCGGGCCGCCGTGCTGCGCAGTCTGGAGGCCGGCATCGAGGCAGGGGCGGAGCGCTACCGCAGGCTCGTCGCCCGCGTGCGCGGGCAGAACTCATGGCCCGACGCGACCGAGGAGCTGACGTGGCTGGCGCGGGCCCTTCGCGCCGGGGGTCAGGCCTGACCAGCCGGGCCGGGCCCCGGTCGTTCACGGCCGCGAGGCGCTGATCCGGCGTTCCGCGGCCAGGACAGCCGCCTGGGGCCGACCTCCCCGGCGAGCGGAGCCGAGTACCGGCCCGGCCGCTGCCCGCTTCGGGTTCCGGGGCCTCGTCCGCGACCCGGCGCTCTTCCGGCAGGCCCCGCCCCATCACCGCGCGGCCGCCCAGGACCAGGTCGGGCCCGGGCGAAGGCCCCGGCCCACGGCCGGCCGCCGGCGTCAGCCGGTCCCGCCGACGGTGGTACGTCCACGAACGCGGCGCTGACGGAACGGACGGCCCGGACGACAGCTTCCACCGCCGCCCCGCCGCCCATGGACGGAGCGGGCGGCGGTCCCGGAGTCAGGCCGGGGAGCGGCAGGGCGCCGAGGCGGGGGCCGCCCGGCCGACGGGGCCGCGTACGCGCAGCACGCCTCCCGCGCCCACGGCGCCCACGATGATCAGTCCGCCGATCACCAGGGCCCCGCGGGCCCCCGCCACCTCCAGCAGCAGACCGAGCAACGGTGGCCCCACCAACCCCCAGAGCGTGCCGGCGCTGCGCCACACTCCCAGGACCCTGCCTCGCAGAGCCGCCGGTGGATCGGTCTGCAGCACCGTGTTCCCCGCCGTGTCGGAGACCGATTCCACCACCGCCATCGGCAGCACCAGGGCGAGCAGCACGGCCAGTGTCGGGGACAGCCCCGCGAAGACCTGGAGCAGCGCGCCCGTGGCCGCCAGGGCGGCGACGAGCGTGACCGAGGGAGCGCGCAGCCGCGCGGCGAGGACCGCGCCGAGCATGCCGCCGACGGCGAGTACGGAGGAGACGGTGCCGAAGGCGGCGGCACCCGCGCCCAGCGGCCCCGTGACGAGCACCGCCAGGGTCAGCCCGTAGTTCCGGCCGAAGACGGCGCTCAGTCCGGTGACCGCGGTCAGGGCCACCAGTCGCGGCCGGCTCAGGAAGAACCTCAGCCCGTCCCGCGTGCGGGGACCGATCGACACTTCCGGGGCGCTCACGGGCCCGGCCGACGGGTCCGACGGCGCGTGCGCCCGGCCGGAGGGGCCGGGGGACGTCGCGCGGGCGGGCCGGAGAAAGGGGATGACCGCGGCGACGAACAGGAAGGACAGCCCGTTGGCCGCGTAGGCCGCCTGCGTGCCGAGAAAGCCGACGGCCAGACCGGCCAGGGCCGTGCCGCCCAGCCGCCCCACACTGTGCACCAGGGAGCCGACCGCGATGGCGGAGGGTACGTCCTCGGCGGGCACCAGGTCGTTTCCGAGCAGGGCGCAGGCGGGGCCGTCCACCGTGGCGATCAGGCCGGTGACCGCGGCCAGGACCATCAGCGACCCGTAGTTGATCTGGTCGAACGCCACGAGCGCGGCGGTCGTGAAGGCGACGAGGCCGAGGACCGCCTGGCTGACCGCGGCGGTGGCCTTGCGGGGCCAGCGGTCGACGGCCGCGCCGCCCGCCGCCCCCAGCAGCAGACCGGGCGCCGCCTGTACGGCCAGTGACAGGCCGGTGGCCGTCGCGGAGCCGGTGACCTGGAGGACCAGCAGGTTCTGCACGGTGAGCTGCATCCACGTGCCCGCGTTGGAGACGAGGTTGGCGGCCGACCACCAGCGCATGCCGCGGTGGCGCAACGAGCGCCACGGCGCGCGGTCCTCCCCGCCCGCCGGCCGACGGCGGGCGACGAGGGAGCGAACCGCGGCCGTCGGACGGCGGCCGGGTGGTACGGCCTTCTCCGCCGGAGAGGCCGGGAGAGGGGCGGGGGCGGGCCCGGAGGCGGGCCCGGGTCCGGACGGGGACGCGGGTGGGGATACGGGCGCGGGTGAAGGCACGGCGGCGGAGACTTCGTGAAGAGCCCGGCAGGCTCGGGGAAGCGGATCGGCGGGACGTCGGGCACGGCGGTGTGCCCGGCGCCGCACCACCGACAGGGGCGACTGCCGGCCGGGGCGGTCCGTGCGGGACGGGGCCCGCCCGGGCGCGACGGTGTCACATCGTCACAGACCCGGCCGAGGGCGAGAGATCCCTGCCGCCGAGGGCCACGCCGTACCGGGGTCGGCGGGTCTCACATTCCTTGCCCTTCTTGGGAGTTCGGTCCCCGAGTGTCCTTGCTCACAGGAGACGGTCCCCGGCGACGGCCGCCGGAAGTGGCCCCGGAAGGTGCTCATCGTGGACGGCCCGGTCCGGGCACAGGGACCGCGGAGGATCAGGGCGCGCCCCTCGGGCCGACGCGGTGAACGGCGGGCCTCGCCGGAGAATTATTGTTCTGGGGTGGTGATGACCGAAGGGGACATGGAGGCGGGGACCGCGTTGCTGCTCGCGGCGGCCCCGGCGGGCAAAGGCTGTCTCATCGACGCGGCGTCGGCGCTGCCGCCGCTCGCGGCCGTGGCCCCGAGCGCGCTGACGGGGACGGCCGCCGCCACGGTGATCGAACTCGCCGATCCGGCGGCCCCGCAGACCGTCCTGACGCGCATACGCGCCGCGGCGGCGACGAATGGGCCGCTGTCCCTCTACATCACGGGGCAACTGCACCTGGACCACAAGCAGCGCCTGATGCACCTCGCGCTGGCCCGTACGACGCCGAAAACGCTGCGTTACACGGGGCTGCCCTGGCACTGGCTGACCAGCGAGCTGAAGCTGCGCCGGCCGGGCACCACCACCGTGGTCGTCGACCTGGTGGCCGACGCGGACGCCTGGCAGCTGCTCGGCGTCGAAGGGCTCGCCGTGGGGTACGGCACGCGCCTCTACGGGCGCGTGCAGCCACCGCCGCGTCGTACGGTCGCCGCTCCCGCCTATGTGACGGCATGGGCGGCGATATGGCGCAGCGGGGCGCGACCGTCCCTCGCTCACCTGCACGAGCAGGCCGCCGCGCGCGCGGCGGTGGAGGGCGCGGTGTTCCTGGCGGTCGATGCCTCGCCGCCCGCGGTGGTGCCGGGGTACGGCGCCGGGGCCGGGCACGGCGCCCCGCCCGGGTTCCATGAGCCGGCACCGGCGCCGTATCCGGGCACCGCGACGCACACCGGCGAGAGCGTGCCCGCCGCGGAGGCGGCGGCGTTCCGGGCCGAGGACCACGAGATCGAGTCACCCGTGCCCGTGCCCCCGGCCCCTGTGTCCGGGGCACCCCGGTCCGGGGCGTCCCGAACCGTAACGCCCCGGACCGGAACGCCCCAGGACGGCGCACCCGTAGCCGGCGCCCGCACGACCGAGGCGCCCGCGGACGAACAGCCTGGGCACGAGCCGCGTCCGTACGAACAGCCTCCCCACGAGCCACCTGCGCACGAACCAGGCCCGGACGACCCGCATCCGGCGATCCTGGCCGCCGCCCGGGCCGGCCGGTACACCGAGGCCGCGTCGATCGTGGCCCTGTGGGAGAGCGAGGCGATCCGCCTGCACGGCCCCGGCTCGGCGGAAGCGGTCCACTGGCTGGAGGTGCGCGCGGACCTCGCCCGCCTCGCCCGGGACCCGGCCCGCAGCTGTGCGTGGTGGATGGCCGCCGCCGAGGCCCGGCTCGCGGCCGGTCAGCGCCCGGAGGACGACGACGTCGTCGCCGCCGTCGACCGCGCCCACCACCAGTGGGAGCAGCTGCGCGAGCCGGCGGCGGCCGGCTCGCTGGCTCCGGCGCTCACCGAGCTGCGCCGCCAGGTGCCGGGGCACAGGGAAGGCGCTCTGCTCGCGGTCCAGCGGCGGGCCGCGAGCCTCCGCGGCGACACCGCCTGACGCCGGGCGTCCGGAACGTACCGGACCGTACGGGTCCGGTGCGTGCTGCTGCCGACAGCCGGCGCCTCGCCGCTCGACCCGAGGTTTGGGGAGAGGACCGGGGAAAGGTCCGGGGAGGGGGCGCCACGGGCACGTTCCCCGGGCCCGCGGTCATCGGGGGGGATCCGTCGGCTCGGTTCACCACCGCACGGGTACCGCCGTCAGCCCGCCGACGAGGAGACCTTCGACGCGCGGCAGTTCCTCGACGGGCACGGCCAGGCGGAGGCCCGGCAGTTTGCGGAGCATGACCTCGAGGACGACCTGGAGTTCGGTGCGGGCCAGCGCCTGTCCCAGGCAGGAGTGCGGCCCCGCGCCGAAGGTCAGATGCGGGTTCGGGGTCCGGGTGAGCACCATGTCGTCCGGGTCGTCGAAGGCCCGCTCGTCACGGTTGGCGGACGGCATGCCGCACACGACGGTGGTGCCGCTCGGCAACACCTCGCCCGCGACCTCGACGTCCTCGGTGAGGTAGCGCCGCAGGCCGAAGCCGAGGTTGGCGTCGAGGCGCAGGGCCTCCTCGACCGCGCCGCGCACCAGGGACGGATCCTCCAGCAGGCGCTCCCACCGCCCGCGGTCGGCGAGCAGCATGGCGGTCATCTTGCCGATCATGTTCGCGGTGGTCTCGTGACCGGCCACCAGCAGGCCCATGGCGGTGGTCAGCAGCTCCGCGTCGGACATGCCCGCGCCGTCCGTCCCGGTCTCCTTGATCAGCATGCTGATCAGGTCCTCGCCCGGTTCGGCGCGCGTGGCGGCGATGTGCGCGGACATGTACGCGGTGAACTCGGCCTGGGACGCCGCGCTCTGCTCGCCCGAGAGACGGGTGACGTTGAGGAAGGCGTCGGACCAGTGCGAGAAGCGGTCCCGGTCCTCCGCGGGGACTCCGAGGATGTCGCAGATGACGTAGACGGGCAGCGGAAAGCCGAGCGCCGCCTTGAGGTCGCCCGGCTGTCCCTGGGCGACCATGTCGTCGATGAGGGCTTCCGCCGTCCGCGTCATGGCGGGACGCAGCTGGGCCATCCGTTTGGCGGTGAAGTACTTGCTCACCCGGCGGCGCCACCGCTGGTGCGGTTCGCCGGTCTGGGGGATGGCCAGTGAGCTGTCACCGTCGGCGGCGGGACCGCCCGCGCCCTCGGGGGCGATCCGGGCGGCGCCCTCGTCGGCCGCGGTCGGGCGGGCGAACCGGGGGTCGGACAGGATGGCCCTGACGTCGTCGTAGCGGGACAGGAACTTCGCCCTGTCCCCGCTGGGGAGTTCGACGTCCGCGACCGGACACCGCCGGCGCAGCCCCTCCCATTCGGCGGGCGGCTCCAGCGGGGTGGGGCCGGGCATCGGCAGTCGCAGGATCTGGTCGTTGTCAGCCATCTGGCATCTCCTCGCGCGGTGAGTCGGCGCTGCTCGCTCCCGGCTCGCACGGGCCGGAATGTCACGCCGCGCACGCTACCGGCGCTGTGCATCATGCATCAAGGGTGCATGATGCACTCTCGCCGGATGGCGCATTCCTGGCCTTAGGGTGGGGCGACATCGGCGTGCTGAGACGGAGGAGAGCGGCGTGGATGCCCGAGCGGCGGCGCGACACATCGAGCAGGAGTTGCTGATCCTGGTGCGACACAGGGAGCAGACGGCGCTCCGCGGCACGCGCGGCGGCAACCTTCTGGACCGCAGCGCGTACGTGCTGCTCGGCAGGCTCGAAGCTCAGGGCCCGATGTCCATTCCGGACCTCGTCGAGGCCTTCGGGCTCGCCCCATCCACCTTCACCCGGCAGACGTCGGCCCTCCTCCGGAAGGGACTGGTGGAGCGCATGCTCGACCCGGAGGGCGGGGTGGCCCGCAAGTACCGCGTCACCGAGGAGGGCAGCAGGCGCCTCGCCGAACAGCGCGAGCACATCGTCTCCGGCGTGGCCGATGTCGTCGCGGACTGGTCTCCGGAGCGGCTGCGGCGCTTCATCGAGGACCTCCAGCAGTTCAACACGGACATCGAACGCCTCACCGGTCACCCCTGGCCCCGGCCGTAGGGGCCCCCCGGTCCGCCCTTCGGCGGACGCTCACCCGGTGAGCGCGGGGATGATCCGCGCTCCGTAGGCGTCGATCGTCGCCTCCTTCGCGTCGTGCATGTCGTAGAGCGCGAACTGGTCGACGCCCAGCGCCCGCAGCGCCGTCAGCTTCTCGATGTGTGCCTCGGCGGGCCCCAGCAGGCAGAACCGGTCCACGATCTCGTCGGGCACGAAGTCCGCGGACGGATTGCCCGCCCGGCCGTGGTGGCCGTAGTCGTAGCCCGCGCGCCGCTCGATGTAGTCCGTGAGCGCGTCCGGCACCAGAGGGGACCGTGCCCCGTACCGCGCCACGAGGTCGGCCACGTGGTTGCCGACCATCCCGCCGAACCACCGGCACTGCTCCCGCGCGTGCGCGAGGTCGTCGCCGACGTAGGCGGGCGCGGCGACACAGATGGTGACGGAGCCGGGGTCGCGCCCGGCGTCCGAGGCGGCCGTGCGGACCGCCCGGACCATCCACTCGGTGAGGAACGGGTCCGCGAGCTGGAGGATGAAGCCGTCGGCCTTCTCCCCCGCCAGGGCCAGCGCCCTGGGTCCGTACGCGGCCATCCACACCGGCAGCCTCCCCTCCCGCACCCAGGGCAGCCGGACCGCCCGGCCGTCGACGACCGCCTCGCGCCCCTCGGCCAGGTCGCGGATGGCGTCCATGGCCTCGCCCAGCCGCGCCAGTGTGTTGGGACTGCGGCCCATCACCCGCATCGCGGAGTCGCCGCGCCCGATGCCGCACACCGTGCGGTTGCCGTACATGTCGTTGAGCGTGGCGAAGGTGGACGCGGTCACCTCCCAGGTCCTGGTGGACGGGTTGGTGACCATGGGGCCCACGATCAGGTCGGTGGTGTGTTCCAGGACGCGGCTGTAGATGACGAACGGCTCCTGCCAGAGCACGGCCGAGTCGAAGGTCCAGCCGTAGCGGAAGCCGTTGCGCTCCGCGCGCCGCATGAGGTCCACGACCGCCGAGGCGGGCGGGTCCGTCTGGAGAACGAGTCCGAAGTCCATGGTCCGGTCTCTCCCGTTCGCTCAGGTCAGGTACTGGCAGGTGGCCCGGGGGGTGAACCGGCCGTGTCCCGCGCTGCCGGTGAACTCCCGCCGGTCGATGACGAGTTCGCCCCGGGAGAGCACCGTCTCCACCTGCCCGGTGATCTTCTTGCCCTCGTACGCCGAGTAGTCGACGGCCATGTGGTGGGTCGCGGCGGAGAGGGTCTGCCCGGCGTCCGGGTCGTAGACGACGACATCGGCGTCCGCGCCCGGGGCGATGGTGCCCTTGCGCGGGTAGAGGCCGAACATCCGGGCGGGGGCGGCGCAGGCGATGTCGATCCAGCGACGGCGGGTCAGCTTCCCCTCCACCACGGCCTGGTGGAGCAGGTCCATCCTGTTCTCCACCCCCGGCAGTCCGTTGGGGATCTTGGAGAAGTCGCTCCGGCCCAGTTCCTTCTGCCCGGCGAAGCAGAACGGGCAGTGGTCCGTGGAGACGACCTGGAGGTCGTCGGTGCGCAGCCCGCGCCAGAGCGCCGCCTGGTGCTCCTTGGGGCGCAACGGGGTGGAGCACACGTACTTGGCGCCCTCGAAGTCCGGTTCCGCGAGGTTGTCGGTGGACAGGAAGAGGTACTGCGGGCACGTCTCGCCGAACACGGGCAGACCCTTGTCGCGGGCGGCGGCCAGTTCGGCGACCGCCTCCTCGGCCGAGACGTGCACGACGTACAGCGGCGCGTCCGCCACCCGTGCGAGCTGGATCGCCCGGTGGGTCGCCTCGGCCTCCAGCAGCACCTTCCGCACCTCGCCGTGGTGGCGCGGGTCGGTACGGCCGGCGGCCAGGGCCTGTTCGACCAGGACGTCGATCGCGATGCCGTTCTCGGCGTGCATCATGATCAGCCCGCCGTTGCCGGAGGCCCGCTGCATGGCGCGCAGGATGCGGCCGTCGTCGCTGTAGAAGACGCCCGGGTACGCCATGAACAGCTTGAACGAGGTGATGCCCTCCTGGACCAGGAGGTCCATCTCCTTGAGCGAACTCTCATTGACGTCCGCCATGATCATGTGGAAGGCGTAGTCGATCGCGCAGACGCCGTCGGCCTTGGCGTACCAGGCGTCCAGCCCCTCGCGCAGCGCCTGCCCCGGGGCCTGGACGGCGAAGTCCACGATGGTGGTCGTACCGCCCCAGGCGGCGGCGCGGGTGCCCGACTCGAAGGTGTCGGCGGCGAAGGTGCCGCCGAACGGCATCTCCATGTGCGTATGGGCGTCGACACCGCCCGGGAGGACGTACTTGCCGCGTGCGTCGATCGTGCGGTCGGCGGTCCAGCCCTCCGCGGCGCCGGAACCGTGCGCGGCGAGGGCCGCGATACGGCCGTCCTCGATGAGCACGTCGGCGTGGGTCTCCTCCGCGGCGGTGATGACGAGTCCGCCACGGATCAGGGTGCGGGTACTGCTCATGGTGGTGGCGCTCCCTTTCGTACGGTCGGCCGGACCGGGCCGGGCGGGACCGGAGCGGACCGGGGAGGGGCCGGGCCGGGCGGACGCCACGACCCGGCCCGGGATCAGGCCGTGTGATCCGGCGCGGTGGTCAGGCGCAGTGCAGGGCCCGTTCGAGGATGGACGCGCCCTCTTCCGCCTCGGCGACGGTGAGCGACAGCGGCGGGGCGATCCGCAGCACGCTGGTGTTGTGGCCGCCGCCCTTGCCGAGCAGCAGCCCGCCCCCGCGCGCCGCCTCCAGCACGGCCGAGACGGCCTCCGGAGCCGCTTCGCCGGAGCCGGGCCTGACCAGCTCGATCCCGATCATCAGCCCCCGGCCGCGCACTTCCCGTACCGCGGCCGCCCCCGCGCCGATGGCGCGCAGCCGCTCGATCAGCAGTCCGCCGACCCGGCGGGCGTTGCCCTGGAGGTCGTGCTCCAGCAGGTACGAAAGGTTGGCGAGGCCGGCCGCCATGGTGACCGGGCTGCCGCCGAAGGTCGAGATGGAGTTGGCGTCCAGGCAGTTCATGACCTCCGCGCGGGCGACGACCCCGCCGATCGACATGCCGTTGCCGATGCCCTTGGCGAAGGTGAGCAGGTCGGGCGGGCCGTTGCGGTCGTGCGCCTGCCAGCCCCAGAAGTGGTCGCCGGTGCGCCCCCAGCCGGTCTGCACCTCGTCGCTGATCCACAGGACGCCGTGCCGGGCGAGGACCTCACGGAAGGCCGCGTACAGCCCGTCCGGCGGGGCGGTGAAGCCGCCGACGCCCTGGACCGGCTCGGCGATCAGCGCGGCGGGCGGACGGACGTGCCCGAGCAGGTCCTCCAGGTCGGCGACGCACGCCTCGGTGAAACGTTCGTCGGTGAGCCCCGCGTACGGGCCCCGGTGCCGGACGCCGCCGTGCACGTACAGCGTCTGGAGCGGGGACAGCGCGGTGGGCGACCAGCCGCGGTTGCCGGTGACGGAGACGGTGGAGAAGGACCGGCCGTGGTAGCTGTTGCGCATCGCGAGGATCTGGTTCGAGCCGCGGTACGCGGTGGCCAGCAGCAGCGCGGTGTCGTTCGCCTCGGTGCCCGAGGTGGTGAAGAAGACCCGCGCGTCCGGGATGCCGGAGAGGGCGGCGATCCGCTCGGCGAGTTCGACCATGGGGCGGTTGAGGTAGAGCGTGGAGGAGTGGATGACGCGGGCGGCCTGCTCGCTCACGGCCTTGGTGACCTCGGGGAGGGCGTGGGCGGTCATCGTGGTGAGGATGCCGCCGAAGAAGTCGAGGTAACGGTTGCCCTCGGCGTCCCACACGTGGCGCCCCTCGCCGTGGGTGATCTCGATGGGGCGGTCGTAGTAGAGCGCCAGCCAGTCGGGGAGGACCGCGCGGTGGCGGCTGTGCAGACCGGCGCCCGCGGCTCCGGCCCCGCCCGCGCCCCCGGCCCCGCCCGCGCCCCCGGCCCCGCCCGCGGCTCCGGCCGCGCCCGCCGCCCCGGTCCCGCCCGCTGCTCCTGGCGCGTCGGCGGCTCCTGGCGTCTTGGCGGCTCCCGTCGCGGCGGAGGCTCCCGTCGCGTCGGCGGCCACGGCACCGGGCTCCGACCCGGCGGAGACGGGCCGCGTCATGGCCGTACCAGCCCTTCGTACGCGTCGGGGCGGCGGTCCCGGTAGAAGGCCCACTGCCGGCGGACCTCGTCGATCAGCTCGAAGTCCAGGTCCCGGACGACGAGTTCCTCCTCCTTGTCGCTGGCGACATCGCCGACGAACTGACCGCGCGGGTCCACGAAGTAGCTCGTTCCGTAGAAGTCGTTGTCGCCGTACTCCTCCTGGCCTACGCGGTTGATCGCCGCGATGAAGTACTCGTTCGCGACGGCCGCCGCCGGCTGTTCCAGCTGCCAGAGGTGACCCGAGAGGCCGCGGGAGGTGGCCGAGGGGTTGTAGACCAGCTGCGCGCCGTTGAGTCCGAGCTGCCGCCAGCCCTCGGGGAAGTGGCGGTCGTAGCAGATGTAGACGCCGATCCGGCCGACGGCCGTGTCATGGACGGGCCAGCCGAGGTTGCCGGGCTTGAAGTAGTACTTCTCCCAGAATCCCTTGAGCTGGGGGATGTGGTGCTTGCGGTACTTGCCGAGGTAGGTGCCGTCGGCGTCGATCACCGCCGCGGTGTTGTAGTAGAAGCCCGGCCCCTCGATCTCGAAGACGGGGACGACCATCACCATCCCGGTCTCCCGGGCGAGCGCCCGCATCCTGGTCACCGTCGGGCCGTCCGGCACGGGCTCCGCCCACCGGTAGTGCTCCGGATCCTGCACCTGGCAGAAATAGGGGGCGTTGAACACCTCCTGGAAACCGATGACCCGCGCGCCCTGCCGGGCCGCCGCACGGGCGTGCTCCTCATGTTTGGCGATCATGGATTCGGTGTCGCCGGTCCAGGCCGCCTGGACGAGTGCGGCGCGTACGACTCTGGCCATGGGCTGCTCCTTCGGCGGGTACGTCGATGAGCGCTACGCACGTAGAGCCCGTGCGTAGGAGGAGAACGTAAGCCCCGCCACAGACAGGGGCAAGACCATCGTCGGCAACCCGCAGAGTCGATCACGTTTCACACCCGAGCGGTCGACATCGGGCGAAACGCCCGCGATCAGGGGGCATACGGCGCAGGGGCCGCGCTCGGACCTCGGACGTTCCGGCGTCGTTCGGCCGGCGCCGGAACGGTGTCGGAACGGCCGGCCGCGGGCCCGGCTCAGGCGGGGGCGATGCCCGCCATGCGCAGGGCATGCACGAGATCGCGTTCCCGGGACACGGAGACGGCCCGCGCCGCGTCGATCAGCTGGGGCACCAGGGTGCGCGGGTCGAGCGCGGCGACGAGCGCCGCGTCCTTCGGTGTGCGCGCCTGTACGAAGGCGGTGAGCAGCGCCCGTGCCTCCCGCGCCCGGCCCGCCTCCCCCAGGGCCAGCGCCGCTCCGGCGATCTCCTCGGCGGGCCGGGACACTCCCTGGCGCAGCAGGTGCCGGCAGTCGGCGTCCCGGCCGGCTCCGGCGAGCGCGCCCGCCGCGGCGGCGAGTTGGACGGGTGGCAACGAGGCGGCTTCCCACAACACCTCGGACCAGTCCGCGTCGAGCCCGGCCCGGTGCAGTTCGGCCGCGAGCGGCGGCAGTTGTCCCGCCGGCCGGCCGGCGGCCTCGCACAGGACGATGTGCGCCTCCCCGGTGCGGCCGTCGGCGCGCAGCCGGACCAGGGTGGCGACCGTCTCGGCGGCGGCCCGCAGGTCCTCGGGCGCGTGCGGGTGGGCCTGGGCCCGGTCGCGCGGCACCCGCTCCGCGGGCGTGCCGGCCGACCCGCCGAAGCGTGCCCCACGGGGCGCGGCGGGGGCGACGGGGAGCGGCACGGGCGGGGCCTCGTCGATGCCCGGCTCCGCCGTGTCGTCGAGGTCGAGTCCGGCGAACCGGGCGCCGCGCGGCCGCCGCCGGGCCGCCGCGTCCCGCTTGTTCCTCCGGGACGCGGTGGTGTCGACGGTCTGTTCGCCGGAGCCGCCCGGCGTGACGGGGGCACGGGCCCCGGTGCCGTCGGTCCGGCCCGGCGTCGCCAACGCCGCCCACCTCTCCCGAAGTTCCGCGCAGCGTGCGGCGGCGCGGGCGTGGTCGTCACGGACCCAGGCGAGGTCACCGGCGAGCTGTTCGGCCCGGGGCGAGCCCTCGGGGGCCGCGCGCATCAGCCGTATCAGCTCCTCGGCGCGGCCCGCCGCGCGCGCCCGCTCGCCGGTCATCAACCGCAGCCGCTCGGAAAGCGATTCGGCGCCCCCGGGCCGCCGGTCGTGCGCGGCGGCGGAGGCGGTGTGCAGCGCCCGCGCCCGCACGGACTCGCGCGCGTGCGCCCGGGCGTCACCCCCGGCCGTGAGGTCGTGGAGCAACGACTCCACGACGTCCCAGGGCGGGACGTCGGCCCCGTCGAGGCAGGCGCGCAGGCCGTCGGGGTCGCGCCGGACGAAGACCCCGTACCAGCCGCCGCCCGGGTCGAGCCGGGCCGTCAGCTCTCTCAGATACCGCGCGAACACCACTGTTTCCGCCGGGAGTTGCCGTCCCTCCATCGCCGCTCCCACCGTGTGAGCCGTCCCGGGTCCGTAAGGATTCGACCTCAGTCGTGTTACGGGGCGGCTACGCGCGGTTTTCGGCGATGCTGCGGCGACCTCACCGCCGGAGCCGGACGGCGCCGTTCCGCCGAGGCGGGACGCCGCCCCGGCGCAAGGACGACCAGGGCCTCAGAAGGAGACGGCGATGCCCGTGTGCGGACGACCGCCGCGCCGGACGATCCTGGCCGGCACGTCGACCAGCCAGAACTGCCAGCCGTACTTGCGGGAGATGAGCCCCCGCACCTTCTCCGTGCCCGGCGCGTCCAGCAGCCGTGCCGTGCCCTCCACGGTCTCGGTGCCCGGCTTGACGCGTCCGCGCACATCGCACACGCTCACGGTGACCCGGGGGTTGGCGCGGATCCGCCGCACCTTCCAGGAGTCGGTGTTCGTCCAGACGAACAGCTCCCCTCCCGCGACCGCGTGCCAGACGGGGGTGGCGACCCCCGTGCCGTCCTTGCGGTAGGTGGTGAGGCTGACGTAGCGGCTGCGGCCGATTTCCTCGAGGTTGGTCGTCACGGAGGGGAGACTACGCGGCCCACCCGCGCGGACACCAGGACAGGCGCCCGGACGGGTTCGGCGGGCCGGCCCGGCCGCCGGGCCCGGCCGGCCCCGGCCGACTCCCGGACGAGCACGCGAACGAGCACCGGGACACGTCCCCGGACGGATCCGAGGGGCGCGCGGGCGGGACGGCGACCGCCCCGCCCGTACCGACGGACCCTACTGTCCGCCTCCCGCGGGGTGGACCACCATCGCCGAGCCTCCTCCCCTGCGGACCTTCTCGGCCGCCGCCAGCCAGCGGCCGTCCGGCAGGCGTTGCACACCCGTCGCCGCGCCGATCTCCGGGTTCTGGGTGAACGTGTGCCCCAGCGCCTCGAGCTTGCCGCGCAGCGGGCTGTTCCACAGGCCGGGTTCCAGCTCCGTCGCCGCCGTGTTGCGCTGGCTCGCCCGGGGCGCCGCGATCGCGTCGACCAGCGGCAGGCCCCGGTCGAGCCGGCCCGTCAGGGTCTGGAGCACGGTGGTGATGATCGTCGCGCCGCCCGGCGAGCCGACCGCCAGGACCGGCCGGTCGTGCCGGTCGAGCACGATCGTCGGCGAGATGGACGAGCGGGGCCGCTTGCCGGGGCCCGGCAGGTTCGGGTCGTGCACCGCCGGGTTCGCCGGGGCGAAGGAGAAGTCCGTCAGCTCGTTGTTGAGCAGGAAGCCCCGTCCCGGCACGGTGATCGCGCTGCCGCCCGTCGACTCTATGGTCAGCGTGTACGCGACGACGTTGCCCCACTTGTCGGCGGCCGTCAGATGCGTGGTGTTCTCGCCCTCGTACGTGGTCGGCGCCGCCGTTCCGCCCGTCGCGCACGGCGTCGGGTCGTTCGGATCGCCCGGTGCGAGCGGGCTCTTGAGCACCGCGTCGTCCTTGATCAGGCAGCCGCGCGCGTCGGCGAAGCGCTGTGAGAGCAGCCCCTTCACGGGGACGTCCTCGAACGCCGGGTCACCGACCCAGCGGCCCCGGTCGGCGAAGGCGATCCGGCTGGCCTCGATGAAGCGGTGCAGGTACTGCGCCTGGGTCGCCCGCGAGAGGTCCGTGCGCTCCAGGATGTTGAGCGCCTCGCCCACACTCGTGCCGCCCGACGACGACGGCGCCATGCCGTAGACGTCGAGGCCGCGGTACGACACCTTCGTCGGCGCCAGCCGCTTCGTCCGGTACGTGGCGAGGTCCCGCTCGGTCAGGTCCCCGGACCGTACGGTCCGCTGCGCGGCCGGGTCGACGGGAGGCGTCCGCACCGTGCGGACGATGTCCCGCGCCAGCCCGCCCCGGTACAGCGCGCCGGCGCCCTTCCGGCTCAGCTCCCCGTAGGTGCGCGCCAGGTCGGGGTTCTTGAACACCGAGCCCACGACGGGCAGCTCGCCACCGGGCAGGAACAGCTTCGCCGTGTCCGGGAAGTCCGCGAACCGCGCCTGGTTGGACTCGGTCTGCGAGCGGAACGTGGCGTCGACGGTGAACCCGTCCTTCGCCAGCCGCTCCGCCGGTTTCAGCAGCTGTCCCAGCGACCGGCTCCCCCAGGCCGCCCGCGCCGTCTCCCAGGTGGCGACCGTGCCGGGGGTACCGACGCCCCGGCCGCTGGTCATCGCCTCGGCGAACGGTATCGGCCGGCCGTTCTCCAGGAAGAGCGAGCTGTCCGCCGACGCGGGCGCGGTCTCGCGGCCGTCGATCGTGTGCACCGTACGGGACTTGGCGTCGTAGTAGACGAAGTAGCCGCCTCCGCCGATGCCCGCGGAGTACGGCTCGGTGACCCCGAGCGCGGCGGCGGTGGCCACGGCCGCGTCCACCGCGTTGCCGCCGCGCCTGAGCACCTCGATGCCCGCGGCCGAGGCGTCGGCGTCGACGCTCGCCACCGCTCCCCCGTAGCCCGCCGCCACCGGTGTCTTCTCCGGCGTCCGGTCGGGCTGCCGGGCCGAGGGTGGCGCGGCGGCGCCCACCGAGACCATGGCCGCGGTGACGAGCACCGCCGAAACCTTCCGCGCAGCCGAGCGACGCATAGGGACCTCCTGTCGGACCCGTCGGAAAACCGTTCCGCGCAAGATAACCATGTCTCACGACCGGGCTGCAGTGAGACCCGTGTTCGGCCGGACGGTGCGGACACGGCGCGGCACGCCGTACGGTCGCACGGCTCGCACCTCGTACGGTCGCGGCGCCCGCACCTCGTACGGTCGAGGGGCCCCGTGCGGCGAAGCACTACTAGTGCCGCGACCGGCAAGGTTTGCCCGTCAAGGAGCGGCGTCCGGTGCGTGTGATCGCAAGGCGGCCGGAAGCCCTTGTAGCGGAGCTACCTGGGCTGCGGCGCAGGCTGCGCAGGAAGCAGGCGTTCTTCGGGCTGCCGGGCCACTCGGAATGTCTGCTCGTCGTCAACCGGGAGTCGGCCAGTGAGGGGGCGGTGCACCGCTACGACGTCTTCGCGCTGCTGGAGCTGGCCGCGCTGATCAAGGACTGCGGGGCGCACGCCGACATCGCGCGGCACGACACCGCGCGCCAAGGGTTCGGTGAGCGTACGGAGTTCTGTCTCGGCGGACCCTACTCCAACCGCCGTACGGCCGCCCATCTCGCTTCCCTGCTGCCCGGTGTCACGGTCGACACCACGACCGAGTCCGGTCCCGACCGCGGCTCCTTCCGGATCGGTTCCGAGGTCTACCGCGTGGACTCGGGTGTCGTCGAGTACGTGCTGCTGGCGCGGCTGACCGCCGGTGAGGGCGGGCGGCCGGTGTTCCTCTTCTGCGGCCAGCGCGCCATCACCAACCAGGCGGCCTCGCGCTACCTGGCCCGCCACCACGAGCGGCTGAGCCGCCGTTACGGGGACAACTCGTTCTGCCTGCTGCTGAAGGTGGTCAACTCGCACGCGTACGGCCCGGACGTGGTGGAGCTGGTCGCCGACGTGACCCGGGCGGCCCGGGAACCGGCCCCGGTGGCCGGTGCCGCCTGAGACGGGGCACGACCCGCCCGGCGCGCAGCTGACCTTCTCCCCGCCCGGCGGCGCTCCCGCCGTCACCGCGCGGGTACCGCCGTACGAGAAGTGATCTCCGGCTGCCGCGCCGGGGGGCCGCCGGCCCTGGTGCCAGGGACCGGACGGACTAACGCACGCCCGGCAACAGCGTCTCGGGAGACGCCGGGACGGCGCCCGCGGCCCTCGTCCGCGGGTTGCGCCGCTGCCGCCCGGCCAGCCAGTGGGCGAACCAGGAGAGCAGCATGCACATCCCGATGTAGATCGGTGAGATCACCATCACCACGGGGATGAACGGCAAATCGTAGTCGAGGTTCGAAGCGATGAGCTTTCCGGCATGGAGGAACTCCTCATAGGTGATCAGGAACCCGAGCGATGTGTCCTTCAGAGCGACCACCAGCTGGCTGATGATCGTGGGCAGCATGGCGCGTACCGCCTGCGGCACCAGCACGTACGTCATGACCTGCGTCTTGCGCATGCCGAGCGCGTACGCCGCCTCCCGCTGACCGCGCTCGACCGAGTTGACGCCGGTGCGGAACACCTCGGCGAGCACGGAGCCGTTGTAGAGCGTCAGCCCCGCCACCAGCGCGGGCAGGGGCTGCACCTTCAGCGCCACGAAGATGAAGAAGATCATCACGAGTACCGGCATGGCACGGAAGAACTCGACCACGAGCGTGGCGAGGACGCGCACCGCCCGGTGGTCGGACAGCCGGCCGCAGGCGAGGACCGCGCCGAGCGCGAGCGAGAGCACCGCCGCGTACGCGAACGCCTTGAGGGTGTTGCCGAGGCCGCGCAGCAGCAGGTCCTGGATGCCCACGTACGCGAAGGGGGCCCATTTGGTGGCGGTGAACTGGCCGGTGGCGAAGAGCAGGTACACCAGCCAGCCGAGCAGCGCGGCGAGCGCCGCCGCCGTCAGCAGGCCGTACGCGCGGTGGCGCCGGCGGGCCAGGGGCCCCGGGAGGTCGTACAGCGCCGTCCGCCGGTCCCCCCGGACCGCCGTACGGGTCCCGCCCGCGCGCCCCTTCCGGTTCGGGGGACTCGGAGGGGTCGGTGATCCCACGCTGCTCGACCGGCTCATCGGGCGGCTCCGTAACGCTTTTCCAGGACGTGGAAGAGGCCACTGATGGCCAGGGTGATGATCAGATAGCCGACGGCGATCCAGACGAAGGTCCAGACGATGCCGTAACCCATCTCGTTCAGCGGCTTGTACGTGCCGAGCAGCTCGGTGACGCTGAACGCGCCCGCGATGGCCGAGTTCTTGGCGAGGGCGATCAGGGTCGAGCCGATGGGCGGGATGACCGAGCGGAACGCCTGGGGCAGGACGATCCCGCCCAGCGTCTGCCCGAAGCTCATCCCCAGGCTGCGGGCCGCCTCGCCCTGCCCGACGGGCACGGTGTTGATGCCCGAGCGCAGCACCTCGCAGATGAACGCCGAGGTGTAGCAGCCGAGCGCGAGGACCGCGAACAGTTGGAAGGGCAGCACGAGGCCGAAGCGCGGCAGTCCGAGCACGACCGCGAAGAACAGCAGGGTCAGCGGGGTGTTGCGCAGCACGGTGACCCACACGGTGCCCAGCGCCCGCAGGGACCCGACGGGCGAGACCCGGCAGGCGGCCATCACGAAACCCAGGGCCAGCGCGAGCAGCGACGCGTAGACGGTGAGCTCCAGGGTGCCGAGGAAGCCCCTGGCGTAGAGGGAGAAGTTCTGGGTGAGTACGTCCATGGCGGCCCTCAGCTCGCCGGGTAGCGGTCGATGGGCGGGGGCGGGGTGGCGGGACGGCCGGAGAGCCCGAGGGTCGCGTCGTACGCCTTCTGCCAGTTGCCGTCGCGCTCGTTGGCGGCGAGCGCGTCGTCCAGCGCCAGGCGCAGGGCGTTGTCGTTCTTGGGCACGCCGATGCCGTACGGCTCCTTGGAGAAGGGGTTGCCGACCACCTTCAGTTCCTCCGGCACCTTGGCCGCGTAGCCCTGGAGGATGGTGTCGTCGGTGGTGACGGCGTCGACCTGGTAGGTGAGCAGGTTGTCCACGCAGGCCGAGTACGTGTCGTACCCGACGAGCTGGACGCGCGGGTAGTCGTGCTCGATCCGCTGGTACGGGGTGGAGCCGGCGGCCGAGCACACCCGCTTGTGGTCGAGGTCCCGCGGCCCGTGGATGTCGTGCTCGCCGGTGCGGACCAGGAGGGACTGGCCCGCCATGTAGTAGGGACCGGCGAAGCCGACGAGCTTCTTGCGGTTCGCGTTGATGGTGTAGGTGCCCACGTAGTAGTCGACCTGGCCGTTCTGCAGGGCGGTCTCCCGGTTGGCCGAGGCGATCGTCCGGAACTGGATGGTGCCGGGGTCGAAGCCGAGGGAGGCGGCGGTCATCCTGGCGATCTCGATGTCGAAGCCGGAGTACGTTCCGGTGGCGGGGTCCCTCTCCTCCATGTACGGCTGGTCCTCCTTGACGCCGATGACGAGGTGGCCGCGCCGCTCGGCCCTGTTCCAGGTGGGTGAGGCCGGCAGCCGGAAGCCGTGGTCGACCCGGTAGTGCGGCAGGGAGCCGGGTGCGGGGCCCTTCGCCGGCGGGCTGCCCGCCTTCCCGCAGCCGGCGGCGGCCAGGGCGAGACACGACACGAGCAGGGTGAGCAGGCGCCGGAGCGCGGGCCCGAGCGGGCGCGCCGGCCGGGGCAGGTGCGCGAGGCGGGGCAGGTGCGCGAGCCGGAGCAGGTGCGCGAGCCGGAGCGCCGTGGAGGCGCGTCGCGTACGCCGTCCCTTACCCGGCGTGCAGCGGGTCGTCATCAGCCGCACCCCTCAGTGCTTGAGGATCTTGGAGAGGAAGTCCCTGGCCCGTTCGCTCTCCGGGGCGGTGAAGAAGTCGTCCGGCGTGCGGTCCTCGACGATGCGGCCGTCCGCCATGAACACGACGCGGTTGGCGGCGGAGCGGGCGAATCCCATCTCGTGGGTGACGACGACCATGGTCATGCCCTCGCGGGCGAGCTGCCGCATGACCTCCAGCACCTCGTTGATCATCTCAGGGTCGAGGGCAGAGGTCGGCTCGTCGAACAGCATGACCTTGGGGTCCATCGCCAGCGCCCGGGCGATGGCCACGCGCTGCTGCTGACCGCCGGAGAGCTGGGCGGGCAGCTTGTCGGCCTGCGACGCGAGCCCGACGCGGTCGAGCAGGCGCAGGGAACGCCGGTCCGCGTCCTCCTTCTTGCGCCCGCGGACCTTGATCTGGGCGAGCGAGACGTTGGCCAGCACCGTCCGGTGCGCGAAGAGGTTGAAGGACTGAAAGACCATGCCCACCTCGGCGCGGAGCCGGGCGAGCCCCCGGCCCTCCTCGGGCAGCGGCCGGCCGTCGATCAGGATCCGGCCCGACTCGATCGTCTCCAGCCGGTTGACGGTGCGGCAGAGCGTCGACTTGCCCGAACCGGAGGGACCGATGACCACGACCACTTCCCCGCGGCTGACCGTGAGGTCGATGTCCTGGAGGACGTGCGACTGCCCGTAGTACTTGTTGACGCCCCGCAGTTCGATCAACGAATCGACGGCCATGCGCTGCCCCACCCACTCTCGGCTGTGTCGAGGTCAGCGCAAGCTATCCAGCGGCCCGGGGCACTTCGCGCCCGACACGCACCAGCGGGGATAAGCCGTATTTACTGCTCCTCTGCATGCCCCCACCGCACGGCCCCGCCTCAGCGCGAGGCGCCATCGGGGCGAGGCACACGTCGGCGGGCAAGGCACCCCTCGGCGCGAGGCCGCCTCCGCCTCGGGCCCGTGCCGTGCCTCATCGCTCCGCCGCCTCCCCGTACACCTGGGAGAGCTCGGGCGCGCCGGTGCCCGCCCACTCGACGCCCGCCTCGACCACCTCGATCTCCCGTCCGGAGGCCAGTCGCACCACCGGATGGCCGCTCGGCCAGACGTGCCAGGCGGCGCCCGGGACGGTACGGACGATCACCGTGCCGAGGTAGAGGCCCGCGTCGTTGCCCAGCCAGGGCAGTTCCTCGGGGTCGTCCCGCCAGCGCGGAGGCAGCTGGTCGAGCGCCGCCAGCGAGGCCGGGGAGTCGTCCAGGACGAGTCCGTCCTGCCCGGCCCTCGCCCGGAGCAGCTCGCACTCGGACAGCAGCGCGGCCACGCCGGCCGGCTCGCCGCCCGCCGATTCCGCACGCGGTGCTCCGGAGCCGGCCCCGTGCCGGTCGCGCCGGCCGCGGAAGAAGGAGATGTTCATGGCCGCCCTTTCGATGGTCGGCGTCCGAGTGGCGCCGGGTCACGCCTGGCGCCGTGTCCGGCGCTCCGCCGTAACCAGCCTGTCCCCGCTCGTGGCAGGGAAGACGCGCCCAACGAGGGACGCGTTCCCTCACCCGCGACTTTTCGCCCGATTGGTCATACTTTATAAGGAGTAGGGAGCGCTGTCCGAGACATCCTGAGCGAGCGGCGCGTGGACGTCTACGCGTTCTCGTCACGGGTAAACGGCGGAACAGCGCACTCCGCAGGGCCCCTGCCCGGACGTGGCCCTGCCGGCCTCGACCAAGGGGAATCTCATGAGCGACAACGACTTCTACACCCGGGACAGGCCGGAGCACGCGCGGCTCCCGGAGGACCGGCCCCGCGGCGGGACGGGCGGGCAGCCGGCGGCGCACCGGGGGACGTGGACGATCGTCCTGATCATCCTGGCCATCATCGTCGTGGCCGCGTTCGGGATCATGTTCTTCCCCTGAGCGACGCGGCGGCATGGCGGCACGGGCCCCCGCCCGTCGCCGCGGAGGCGTGTCAGCCCCGTGCGACGCGCGCCGGACGGGGACTCGGCCGCTCGCGCAAGAGCGTGCCAGATGTCCCGGACATCTCAGACGTCGAGATCCACGACCACCGGAGCATGGTCCGAGGCGCCCTTGCCCTTGCGTTCCTCGCGGTCCACATAGCTGTCCTTGACAGCCGCCTCGAAGGGCCCGTTCCCGTACACCAGGTCGATGCGCATGCCCTTGTTCTTGGGAAAGCCGAGCTCGCGGTAGTCCCAGTAGGTGTACGGATGGTCGTACTTGAGCGGCCGGGGCACCACGTCGGACAGGCCGCCCTCGCGCAGGGCGGCGAGTTCCGCCCGCTCGCCCGGGGTGACGTGTGTGGCTCCCTCGAAGCGGGAGAGGTCCCACACGTCCTCGTCCGTCGGCGCGACGTTGAAGTCCCCGAGGACGGCGAACGGCCGGGCGCCCGCGGAGTCCGCGGCGACGGCCGCGCGCAGCGCCTGGAGCCAGCGCAGCTTGTACGCGTAGTGACCATGACCGACCTCGCGGCCGTTGGGCACGTAGACCGACCAGAGGCGGACCGGTCCGCAGGTGGCGGAGACGGCCCGGGGCTCCTGAACGCCCTCGTAGTCCGGGCCGTCCGGCAGGCCCTTGACGACGTCCTCCAGGCCGACCCGGGACAGCAGCGCCACCCCGTTCCACCTGCCGGTCGCGTTGACCGCGCTCTCGTAGCCCAGCTCCCGGAGGCGGTCGACGGGGAACTGCTCCTCGGTGCACTTGGCCTCCTGGAGGCAGAGCACATCGGGGCCGCTGCTCTCCAGCCAGGCCAGCAGCCGGGGCAGCCGGGCGGTGATCGAATTGACGTTCCAGGTGGCGATGCGCATGAAAACAGCCTATCGGCGGGGTACGACAGTCACGGCACGGCCGTCACGCGGGGTCACGGTCCGCGGCGGTTCCTCACAGGTCCTCCCGGCTCCTCACAGGTCCTCACAGGTCGGCGGAACCGCCCGGGGCGAGCCGGTGGTGCTCCGCACCGCTCAGATTGCCGAGGTGGGTGTCGTAGACGGGCCGGGCGAGCTCCGTGAGCAAGGCGTCGTGGACGTCGTACGTGCGCACGGGCTTGACCTCGCGCACGTACTCGATCACCTCGGAGATCTTGCTCCAGGGCGCCTGGAGGGGCAGCAACAGGGTCTCCACCGGGTGGCCGGGAACGGTCAGCGCGTCGCCCGGGTGGAACAGCGAGCCGTCCACCAGGTAACCCACGTTGGTGACGCGCGGCAGGTCGGGGTGGATCACGGCGTGCAGTTGTCCGTACACCCGGACGTCGAAGCCGGCCGCCGAGAACGTGTCCCCCTCGCCGACCGTGTGGACCCGCCCGGGGTAGGCGGCGGAGACCCGCTCGGCGACGCTGCGCAGCGTCCACAGCTCGGCGCCCGGACGGGCGTCGAGACCGGCCCTGAGCCGGCCCTCGTCGAAGTGGTCCGGATGCTCGTGCGTGATGAGGATGGCGTCCGCGCCGTCCGTGGCGTCCTCCTCCGTGAAGGCGCCGGGGTCGATGACGAGCGTGCGCCCGTCCTTCTCGAGCCGGACACAGGCATGCGTCTTCTTGGTGAACCGCACCGCTGACCACCCTTTCGTTCCTGTGCGTCGTTCGCCGCGCGGGGCGTACGGGACGAGGCGCGCCCCGTCCTCCTCCCTCCCGGCTTTCCCCCCGCCATCCTGCTACGCGTCGGGCGTGGTCTCCTCCCGGATCACCGCGCCCGCGACCTTGAACGCCGTGTTGGCGGCGGGGACGCCGCAGTAGATCGCCGCGTGGAGCAGCACTTCCTTGATCTCGTCCGGGGTGAGCCCGTTGCGCAGGGCGGCGCGGGTGTGGAACGCCAGCTCGTCCAGGTGACCGCCGGAGACCAGTGCGGTGAGGGTCACGGCGCTGCGCGTACGGCGGTCCAGGCCGTCCCGCGTCCAGACCTCGCCCCAGGCGTAGCGGGTGATGAACTCCTGGAAGTCCCCGCCGAACCCGTCCGCCGCCGCGGTGGCCGCGGCGCGGTCCACGTGGGCGTCCCCGAGGACCTCCCTGCGGACCCGCATCCCCGCGTCGTACGGGTCGGGCCGCCCCGCGGGGACGGCCGCGGGCTGCTCCGGGGCGGGGGCTATCTCGGCGACCGGGCCGACCGCGGCGGAGGCCGCCGGCCCGGCCGGCCGGTCGGGCATCACGGTGAGCCCGGTGGCGGTGTCGGACGGGTTGTACCAGGCGGTGGAGAAGTGGTGGACGAGCAGGTCGGTGACCGCCGCCGGCTGCTCGACGGGTGCCAGGTGGGAGGCCCCGGGGACCAGCGCCAGCCGGGCGTCCCGTATCCCGGCGACCAGGGTACGGGCCTCGGCCGGTCCGGTGACCTGGTCCTCGGCGCCGACCAGCACCAGCGTGGGCACCCCGATCCGGCCCAGCTCCGCCCTGATGTCGAAGGCGGCGAGCGCCTCGCACGCGGCGATGTAGCAGCCGGGGTCGGTCGTACGGACCATCTGGACGGCCCATTCGACGATGGCCGGCTGAGCGGCGGCGAAACCGGGGGTGAACCAGCGCTCGGGTGCGGTGCGGGCCATCGGGTCCAGACCGTTGGCCCGGACGATCACGCCCCGCTGCCGGAACTCGTCGGCCGTACCGAACCGGGGCGAGGCGGCCACCAGCGCGAGCGAGGCGATCCGGTCGGGTCTGCGCAGTGCCAGTTCCGCGCCGATGGCACCGGCGATGGAGCACCCGACGTATCCGAAGCGCTGCACCCCGAGCCCGTCGAGCGTGGCCAGCAGCCGCTCCGCCAGCTCCGGGACGCTGGTGGCGGCATGGGCGGGCGCGCCCCCGTGACCGGGCAGGTCGAACCGGAGGACCCGCCACTGGCGGGCCAGCTCGGGGACCTGCCGGTCCCACATATGCCATGTGGTACCGAGTGAGGGACCAAGGACCAGGACCGGGGCCTGTTCCGGCCCGTCAAAGCGGTATTGCAGGGTGCGCGTCGGTGTCTCACTCACCCGCCAGACCCTCTCATCTGTCACGAGATGTCACATCGCCGGGGTGGACCTAGCGGGCCATGGCCCGCTCCGGCACTGCCGGACCTGCCGACGAAAGCCCAGGTATACGTCGATCTGTCCAGCCGTGCCCTGCAGCACCTCTCCGGTCTCCTCGCAGGTCACCGCCGTCGCGGCCGATGACGGTCTTGAGGGTGGCGTCCACGGTGAGCCTTCTTCCTGCCCCGTACGGTACGCGCGCCCCGATGCTGGTGGGGTGTACGGCGTAGACGGCTTCATCAGGGTGCCGAGCCGGCCGAACCGGAGCCGCATCCCGCGAGCGCCGGTGCGGCGAGAAGCCCCGGCCCCGCGGCCGCCCCTGCCTTGAGCACCGACCGGCGGCCCAGCTCAGTCATCGCCGGCTCCGGAGGCAGTCGACGGCGTGGTCGTCGCTGATCGGGGTGAAGTCATCGTCAGGTCGACCCAACCCTCTGTCACAATGTATTCATATATAATGTTCACCGGTGGACTTGGGGACGACGACACGCCAAGCTCGCCGAAGGCTCACCCACCACCCCGGCAAGCGCCCCGTCAGCCTTCCAACCCGAGGAGAACCGCATGGCGTCCTACTCCGGCCGTGGTGTGCACGGACAGGTCGTGCACTCACTCGGTGCGCGCATTGTCAGGGGTGAGATCGCCGAGGGCGAGACCCTGGCCATCGGCGCCCTGGGAGCGGAGTTGGACGTGAGCCTGACCGTCATGCGCGAAGCGCTCAAGGTCCTCGCCGGCAAGGGCCTGACCGACGCACGGCAAAAGCGCGGCACCTTCGTCAGGGAACGCGCACAGTGGAATCTTCTCGACGCCGATGTCATCCGCTGGCGGATGGAGGCGGGCGACGGCACCCAGCTGTTGCGCGACCTCGCCGACGTCCGCGCCATCATCGAACCCGCCGCGGCGCACCGGGCCGCCTTGCACCGCACCGACGCCGACCTGGCCGCCCTCGAAGCCGCCCTGGAAGCCATGGGACAGGCGAAGGTGGACTCCGCGGCCGCCGCCGAGGCCGACACGGCCTTCCACCGCGCGCTGCTCGCCTCCACCGGCAACGAACTGCTGCGGCGGATGGACATGCTCCTGGAACCCAGCCTGAGGGAACGTGACCGCGTGGTTCACAGCCACGGCGGCGCCGACGACCCCGTTCCCGGCCACCGCGCGGTACTCGATGCCATCCGCGACCAGGACCCGACCCGCGCCGAACTCACCATGCTGAGCCTGCTCGCCAAGGCCCTCACAGACCTCGACCAGCTCGCCCGTGCACAGATCGCGACACACTGACAGATCGCGACACACTCGTGAGGACGGAGACGGCGCGATCCCACAGCCGGCGGGCGCTCGGGACCGTCAAACCGGGGGCCACCGAGGTCCTCCGCGCCGGGCTACCGGTTCATCCGGGCGGCACACGACCTGTTCACCCTGGCTGACAGCGCCACCGCGCGACGCGGTCGGGCGGACTCGCCCCGCGATCTCAACTCCGGCCGCACGTCCGCCGACGAGGACCCGCCCCCGTCGGCGGACGTGTGCGACGCATGCTCGTATCGGGTCGCTCCTACCACTCGGCCAAGGAGCCGTCGGCATGGCGCCATATCGGGTTGCGCCACCGCTGACCGGCCTCGGCGGCCTCGCGTACGGCGTTCTCGTCGATCTCGATGCCCAGGCCGGGGCCGGTCGGTCGGGCGATGTGGCTGTCGGCGAAGTCGAAGACGCTGGTGTCGAGGAGGTAGTCCAGCAGGTCGTGGTCGGCGTTGTAGTGGATGCCGAGGCTCGTTTCCTGTATGAGGGCATTGGGTGTGGCGAAGTCGATCTGCAAGGAGGCGGCGAAAGCGATCGGCCCGAGCGGGCAGTGCGGGGCCAGGGTGACGCCGTACGCCTCGGCCATCGCGGCGATTCTGCGGACCTCCGAGATGCCACCCGCGTGTGACAGGTCGGGTTGGACGACGGCGACGCCGGATCCGAGAACCTCGCGGAAGTCCCAGCGGGAGTACAGCCGTTCGCCCGTGGCGATCGGGACGACCGTGGAGGCGCAGACGCGCGCGAAGTCGCCGGTCAGCTCGGGCACGATCGGCTCCTCGACGAAGAGCGGGTGCAGCGGCTCCAGCAGACGACAGGCCTCGCGGGCCAGGGCGGGGGAAACGCGCCCGTGGAAGTCGACGGCGATGTCGGCCGCGTCGCCGATGGCCTCTCGCACGGCGGCGACGCGGCCCACCAGCATGTCGAGTTCGGCCTTGGACTCCAGGGCGCGCACTCTGCCGGTGCCGTTCATCTTGACAGCGTCGAATCCCTGCTCCATGCGCTCGCGGGCGTGCTCGGCGACCCGGTCCGGCTCGTCGCCGGCGATCCAGGAGTAGGTCCGCATGCGGTCGCGCACCGCGCCGCCGAGCAACTCGTAGACGGGCACGCCGAGGGCCTTGCCCTTGATGTCCCACAGTGCTTGGTCGATGCCGGCCACCGCGCTGGACAGGATCGGGCCGCCGCGGTAGAAGCCGCCTTTGGTGAGCACCTGCCAGTGGTCCTCGATCCGGTACGGGTCCTCGCCGATGAGGTAGTCCGAGAGCTCTTCGACGGCGGCCGCGACGGTGGCCGAGCGGCCTTCGATCACCGGTTCGCCCCAGCCGGTGATCCCCTCGTCGGTACGGATGGCCAGGAACAGCCAGCGTGGTGCGACGGAGAAGGTCTCCAGTGCCGTGATCCTCATCGTTGTGCCTTTCGGTTGAGGTCCTCTATCAGCTTGGGAAGCCGCTCGAACTGGGCGGGGTCGGCCAGGGCCGAGCCGAGCGAGACGGCGGCGGCTCCGGCGTCGAGGAACTCCAGGGTGTTCCGCGGGCCCATGCCTCCGGTCGCCACGAAGCGAGCCTCGGGGAACGGGCCGGCCATCGAGGTGATCCAGCCGGACCCGAGATCGGTGGCGGGGAAGGCTTT
This sequence comes from Streptomyces sp. NRRL F-5135, assembly GCF_000719775.1. Taxonomy (GTDB): domain Bacteria; phylum Actinomycetota; class Actinomycetes; order Streptomycetales; family Streptomycetaceae; genus Streptomyces; species Streptomyces hebeiensis. Next base: position 97,189 of record NZ_JOHR01000014.1, read on the forward strand.
GAGCCAGGTCAGACCGAGCGCTCGGGCCTGCTGGATCTCGGTGGCGGTCGCCACGCCCGGCAGATGCGGCAGGCCCGCGGCGAGCGAAGCCTCCGCGATCTCGCGGGAGAACCCGGGGGCGACGGTGAAGCGTGCCCCGGCCGCCACAGCTCGCTCCAGGCGGTCGAGGGTGGTCACCGTGCCGGCGCCCACCGCGGCGCCGTGCTCCTCGCCGGCTGCCACCGCCGCCTCCAGCGCCGCTACCGCGGCATCGCTCTGGACGGGCACTTCGACGAGCCGGATGCCGACTTCCCAGGCCCGCCGGCTCACCTCCACCGTGCGTTGCGGGTCGAAACCGCGCAGGATCGCCATGAGGGGGATGTTCTCGAACGCCTCCTGGAACAGCCGGTCGTGTGCGGTGGTGTGGTTCGTCGCCACTGGGTCCATGGTCATTGGGTCCAGCCAAGTGCTCGGGAGATGGTGTGGGCGGTGGTCCGGATCGTCGGCAGCAGCTCTTGCAGCCGGGCGAGGTCGACCTGCGCTTTCAGCGCCGTGACGGACAGGGCGGTGCGCACCGCGCCCGTGCCGTCCCGGACCGGGACGGCAACGCAGTTGATGAAGGGCTCGTACTCTCCGTCGTCCGTCGCCCAGCCGCGTCCGCGGATCTCGCGCAGCTGGGCGGCGAAGTCGTCGGCGGTCGTCACCGTCGCGTCGGTGAACCGCTCGTAGGCGTAGCCGTCCAGGACATGGGCGCGCTCCTCCGCGGGCATGTAGGCCAGGAGCACCTTGCCGACGCCGGAGGTGTGCAGCACGACTGGTTTGCCGATCTGCGAGTACAGCCGTACCCCACTCTGCGGGTCGACCTTGTCGACGTAGAAGACGCGGCCCTCCTCGACGGTGGCGATGTGCACGGTGAGGCGGAGCTTGCGGCCCAGCTCCAGCAGGTGCGGGTGGGCGATGGTCCGCAGATCGAACTGTTCGAGTGCGGACTGCGCCAGGCCGGCCAGCCGGTAGCCGACGGCGAACGAGCCGTCCTCCCGCTTCCGGGCGAGCCCGCCCTGGCACAGGTCCCGCAACAGGCGCAGCGCCGTGGTCCGGTGGACGTCCAGGCTCGCGGCGACGTCCACCGGATGCCGGGGGCTCTCGCTGATCAGCTCCAGGACACGGATGGCGCGTTCCACGGTCTGGCTCATCCGGCGGCCCCCGTCGTACGCAGGACGGAGGCGTCCGCGTGGTCCCCGACCACGCCCAGGGCGAAAGCGGCCAACCGGTGACCGAACCGCAGCCGGTCGGCCGGCTCGGCGCCGCGCAGCCAGGCGGAGAGGTAACCGGCCGCGAAGGCGTCCCCCGCACCGACGGGTTCGACCACCTCGACCGGGTTCGCGGGGACGAAGACGGCCGGGCCGCCCCCGGGCGGGAAGTGCGTGGCGCCGATGTCCGCGTCCTTCACCACGAGACGCACCCCGGGCCCGACCAGCTCTCGCACCTGCTCGGCGGTCCCGGTTCCCCAGACGTGCCGGGCCTCGTCCAGGCCGACGAAGACGACGTCCGCCTGGCGTGCCAGGGCGAGCAGCGGCCCGGCGGCTTGCCGCGTACTCCACAGTGCGGCCCGGTAGTTGACGTCGAACGAGCAGCTCGCCCCGGCCGCACGCGCGCGTTCGAACAAGGCTGTCGATGTCGCGGCACAGCCGTCCGACAGGGCGGGCGTCACCCCGGACAGGTGCACCAGGCGCGCCGTGGACAACGGGAGGCGGTCGAGATAGGCGGGGGTCATCCTGGAGGCGGCCGAGCCGGTCCGGTAGTAGTGCACCCGGGTGCCCTCCGGGCCGGGGTCCTTGAAGTACACACCGGTCGGTGCCGAGCGGTCCCGCTCGACGTGGCCGACGTCGACGCCTGAGCGCGCGATCGCGGCCAGCACCCGCTCCCCCAGTGGGTCGGTGCCCACTCGGCTCGCCCACGCGGTGCGGTGGCCGAGGTCGGAAAGGTACTGCGCGACGGTCGACTCGGCTCCGGCGACCCCGATGGCCGCACCGCGTGCGGTGGCGAGACGCTCGCCCCGCGCGGGGGCCACCAGGACCATGGCCTCACCGACGCACAGCACTTCTGGCTCTGCCACTTCTTCTCACACCTCTGTGTACTCGTTGTCGGCCGGTGCGCGGCCGTCCCCGGCGCCGCTCCTGAGCGCCTTGCGGCGCAGGGCGCGGGGCGCGGTCTCCGGGAGCAGCAGCACCGACACGGCGGTGACGATTCCCGAGAGGGCCATGTATCCGGCCAGCAGCCATGGGCTTCCGCCGCCCGCGTGTACCAGCAGGGTGGCGATGAACGGCGCCGTGCCGGAGAAGAGCACGGCGGTGGTTTCGCGGGCTAGGACCAGACCGGTGTAGCGGACTTCGGTGGGCAGCAGCTCGGAGAAGAACGAGCCCGCCGGTCCGAAGATCATCGAATTGAGCATGACGGCGAACCCGAGGACCACGGCCATCACGATCAGTGGCGTTGACTTCGTGCCCACCAGGAGCCAGAACGGTCCGGCGAACACGGCGATGGCCAGACCGCCGGCGATCATCAGCGGGCGCCGGCCGATCCGGTCGCACAGCCAGCCGCAGAGCGGCACACCGAGGATGGAGACGGCGGAGGCGACGGTGATGGCGATGACGGCCACGTTGCTCGGCAGCCCGAGCTCCTGGGTGGCGTAGGCGGGCAGGTAGCCCTGGATCGAGTACGAGGCGACGGCGGTGGCACAGCCGGCACCGATCATGAGCAGAATCCGCCGGCCGTGGTGGCGGACCGCCTTCACCAGAGGAGCCTTCTCCGTCCTTCCCTCGGCCACGGCGTCCTGGAAGCTCTCGCTCTCCTCGGAGACGTACCGCAGGACGACGCCGCCGATCACCACGAGCACCGAGGCAAGGTAGGGCAGCCGCCACCCCCAGCTGAGGAACTGCTCCTCGGGCAGCGAGGCGACGACCGCCATGGATCCGGACGCGCACACCACGCCGAGGAACTCGCCGGCGCCGGGCAGCGACGCGTAAAGGCCCCGGTTGCCCGGCTTGGCGCTCTCGGTGGTCCACACATAGGCCCCGCCGAGTTCGGCGCCGACACCGAGTCCCTGCAGAATCCGGCAGGCGACGAGCAGCGCGGGTGCCCACACGCCTATCTGCTCGTACGTCGGCAGCACGCCGATGGCCAGGGTGCCGAAGCCCATCATCAGCAGTGTCACCATCAGCACCGGTTTGCGTCCCCAGCGGTCGCCGAAGTGGGCCAGGATCAGCCCGCCGACGGGACGTGCGGCGAAACCGACGGCGAAGGTGGCGAACGAGGCGAGAGTGGCGACGAACTCGGACTCACCCGAGAAGTAGATCTTGTTGAACACCAGCGCCGCGGAGGTGCTGAACAGGAAGAAGTCGTACCACTCCAGGACGGATCCCACCACGGCGGCCATGGCGTTGCGGCGCCGTGTCCGGCGCTGGGGATCGTGGTCGACGCCGGCTCTCTCGACCACGGGGTTGTCCGGCATGCGTGCTCCTTTGCACGGCAGGTGCCCTGCCGAAGTGTTTCGGCGCAGTCAACCCGCTGCTGAGCAGAACACACACTGTTTGTGCGCATGTTGCACGACACTGCCCGTGGCTCGCGGCGCGGACGGCCCGCCTGCCCCTTCACCGGCGGCAGGACCTCCCACCGCATTCCGCTACAGAGCACGAACAACACGCCCGGCGGCGTCCTGCGGTCATCGGTCCGCTCGCGCCCGCCCCGACGCAGGCGGACGGATGACGGCCGCCGGACCGTCCGGGCCCCGGGGGCGTCAGGGGGTGGTCGTGGAGACGACGTACACGCGCGGGAAGCCGGGGTCGGTCAGATCGACGACGACGTCCTGGCTGGGCCGCGGGTCCTGCTGGACATGGCGGACGCCCGCCCAGTGGTGGCCCGGCAGATCGAAGTTCCAGCCCACGGTGCGCCGGTCGCGGGGGGTGATGGTGACGGAGCCGTCCTCGAGCGCCGACCGGCTCGTCCCCAGCTCGCTCAGGAAGCCGTCCAGCCGCGCGGAGGTCACGTCGAACTGCACGTACAGCCGGCTGGTCTTCCAGTTGCTCGTCTCGAAGTAGCGCACACGGGTGGCCCCGTGGGGAATCGGCACCTCGAAGACGCGCTGCTTCATCCTGGACGGGCGCGTCGGCTGGAGACCGGTGGCCGAGGACTCGACCTGCTTGTTCCGGCCGCTGTCCCGGCTCTGCTCCGCGGAGATCACCAGATAGCCGGCCGGGATGCCGATGAGCAGGACGATGACGATCGCCGTCAGCCAGCGGCGGCGATTGCGGTGGCGGCGGTCCTCGGGGGGCCTGCCGCCGCCCGCGGCCGGCGGGCCTTCTCCGGACGCCGGCTGCCCGTCGGCCGGCGGAACCTGGTCGGCGGCCGCCGGGGTGCGGTCCACGGCGGCGGGGGTACGGTCCACGGTCATGACGGCGGCCCCTGGGTCGAGCGGGCGGTACGGATGGCCTGCGCGTAGCGCTCGTACCGTTCGTGGCGCTCCACGCGGCGGCGATTGGCGCGGCGGAAGCGGCGGGCCACCAGACGGGCGAGATCGGCGGCGCCGACCATGCCGGCCTCGGGGCCGAGCTGCGCCTTGACGATCCGCGCCTCGGGGCGGTAGCCACGGCCGGTGAGATGGCGGCGGAACGCGTCCCGGGCGGGCCCGATCAGCAGGTCGTCCGCCGCGCTCACGCCACCGCCGATGACGAAGCAGGACGGGTCGAGGGCGGCGGCGAGATTGGCGATGCCGACGCCGAGCCACTGTCCGATGTCCTGGAACAGCTCGATGCACATGGCGTCGCCCTCGCGGGCGAGCTCGGTGATCAGCGGGCCCGTGATCTCGTGGACGTTGCCCTTGACGCGGTCGATGATGTTGTACGCCACCGGCGAGTCGGCGGCGGCCAGCTCCCTGGCCTCCCGTACGAGGGCGTTGCCGGAGCTGTACTGCTCCCAGCAGCCGCGGTTGCCGCAGGGGCAGCGGTGGCCGCCGGGCACGACCTGCATATGGCCGAACTCCCCGGCGACCCCGAACTTGCCGCGCTTGACCTGGCCGTCCTCCAGGATGGCACCGCCGATGCCGGTGCCCAGCGTGATCATGACGAGGTGGTCCTCGCCCCGGCCCGCGCCGAAGCGCCATTCGGCCCAGGCGGCGGTGTTGGCGTCGTTGTCGACCATCACGGGCACCGCGAGCCGCGCGGAGAGCGCGTCGCGCAGGGGCTCGTCGCGCCAGGCGAGATGCGGCGCGAAGAGCACCTTGGACCGGTCGGCGTCGACCCAGCCGGCCGCGCCGATGCCGACCGCGTGCACGTCATGGCGGTCGGAGAGGTCCAGCACCAGCTCCACGATGGTGTCCTCGACGACCCGTGGGCTCTTGGACTTGTCCGGCGTCTCCGTGCGGACCTTCTCCAGGATGATCCCGTCGGGGTCGACGACCCCGGCCATCACCTTCGTACCGCCGATGTCGATGCCGACGGTCGGGACGCGGGGCGCGGTGAGCAGGGAGCGGCGCTCCCTGGCGCCGACGGTACGCAGCACGGTGGCGCGGGCGGCGCCGCGGTGGGCGGCGGCGAAGTCACGGTAGGTGCTCATCGGGTCCGCCCCCCGGCGTCGGCCGCCGGTGCGCCACCCCGGACAGCGGGCCGGACACGCCGGGGCCCGCCCCGGGGGCGGACGGCGCTGCTTCTGACACACGGCCTGGGTACTCGCACGAGTGGTGTCGTCCCTGCGGGGTCGGGGGCCGGCTGGCCCGGGCGGGCACCGGCGGCGGACGGCGCCCGCCGTCGCAGATTGTGCCATCCGCCCCGGGCGCGGGCGTCGAGCGGCCCGAACAGAGCCCGGGGGCTGTGCGGGGCGCGCGGCGCTCCTCGCGCCCGGCACGGGCCGTACGGCGACGTCAGGCGGGTCGCAGAGGCTTCCCGGACGCCTCGCCCGGTGCCGTCCCGTCCGACGCCGAGACGTTCGACGCCGTCACGTCCGGCTCCGGTCCCGTCGCCCGTTCCAGTTCGTGGCTCAGTTCCTCCAGCTCCGAGCCGCCCGCCATCTGGCGCGTCAGCTCGTCCAGCGTGATCGAGTCCTTCGTATGGCTGCCCGCCATCGCGCCTCGCTTGAGCAGTACGAAACGGTCCCCGACCAGGTACGCGTGGTGCGGGTTGTGGGTGATCAGCACCACGCCCAGGCCCGCGTCCCGCGCGGCCGCCACGTATTTGAGCACCACCCCGGACTGCTTCACGCCCAGCGCCGCGGTCGGCTCGTCCAGGACCAGCACCTTCGCGCCGAAGTGGACGGCGCGGGCGATCGCCACGCACTGCCGCTCCCCGCCGGACAGGGTCCCGATCGGCTGGTCGACGTCGCGCAGGTCGATGCCCATGCGCAGCAGCGCCGCGCGCGTGGTCTCGCGCATCAGGGTCACGTCGAGCCGCTTGAAGGGGCCGCGTCCCTTCGTGGGCTCCGAGCCGAGGAAGAAGTTGCGCCACACCGGCATCAGCGGAACGACGGCCAGGTCCTGGTAGACCGTGGCGATGCCGCGGTCCAGCGCCTCGCGCGGCGAGCCGAGGGTGGTCGTGACCCCGTCGATCAGCAGGTCGCCCGCGTCATGCCGGTGCAGCCCCGCGATGATCTTGATCAGGGTGGACTTGCCGGCGCCGTTGTCACCGAGCACACAGCTGATCTCGCCGGCGTGGACCTCCAGCGAGACGCCCTCCAGGGCGCGGATGTTGCCGTAGAACTTGGCCACGCCGTCGAGCTCGACCAGAGCCGTCCCGGCGGTCCCACCAGTCTCCGCCGCCCCGCCAGTCCCGGCCGTCTCAGCTGTCCCAGCCGTCATCGTGAAGCCTCCGCGCGCTTGCGTACCCAGGCGTTGAGCAGGGTGGCCAGCAGGAGCATCGCGCCCAGGAAGAACTGGAACCAGTCCGGGTTCCACTCCGCGTACACGATGCCCTTGTCGGTCATGCCGAAGATGAACGCGCCGACCGCGGACCCCACGGCCGAGCCGTAGCCGCCCGTGATCAGGCAGCCGCCGATGACGGCCGCGACGATGTACTTGAGCTCGTTGCCGACGCCCTCCCCGGACTGGACGACGTCGAACGAGAACAGCAGGTGCTGCCCCGCCACCCAGGCGCACAGGGCCACGCCCATGTAGAGCCCGATCTTCGTCCCCCGGACCGGGACGCCCACGGCGCGCGCCGCGTCCGCGTTGCCGCCGACCGCGAAGATCCAGTTGCCGTAGCGGGTACGGAGCAGGATCCAGCTCGCCAGCGCCACCAGCGCCGCCCACCACAGGATGGTGACCTTCAGGTCGACGCCCCCGATGGTCAGGGACGAGGCGAAGAGCTTCCGCGCGGCGGGGAAGCCCTCCATGTCGCCGATGGTCTTCGTGGAGACCGTGCCGCTGATCAGCTTCGTCAGGCCCAGGTTGAGGCCGGTCAGCATCAGGAACGTGCCCAGCGTGATGATGAAGCTCGGCAGCCTCGTCCGCGTCAGCATGATCCCGTTGAACGCCCCGAGGCCCAGCGTGACCAGGAGCGACACCAGGACCCCGACCCAGACGTTCGCCGTCATCTGGAAGCTGAACATCGAGGAGATCAGCGCCGAGCTGGTCACCATCACGCCGGCCGACAGGTCGAACTCCCCGCCGATCATCAGCAGCGCCACCGGCACCGCCATGATCCCGAGGATGGACGCCGCGTACAGCACCGTCCCGATGCTGGACGGCCGCAGGAAGGAGTCCGCGGTGAAGGAGAAGAAGAGGAAGACGGCCACGGCGCCGACGACCGCGCCCAGCTCGGGCCGGCCGAGCAGCCGGCGCAGGGGCGAGACACGGAGCAGCCGCTCGTCGCCACCCCCCGCCGTCACCCGCGGCCCCTCCGGCGTGCCCCGCGCCGGTGACGCGGTCGCCGTCATCGCGTCCCCCGCTTCGTGTACTCCTCCAGCGCCGCGGCGTCCTTCCGCGTGATGACCTGCGGTCCGGTCAGCACCGGCCGGCCGCCGCCCAGCACATCGCCGTTGTACCGGTAGAGCCAGAGCAGGTCGACCGCCTCGTACCCCTGGAGGTACGGCTGCTGGTCGACGGCGAAGCCCAGCGTGCCGGACTTCAGCTCGGCGGCGACCTTGGCGTTGAGGTCGAAGGTGTCGATCTCGGCCTTGCTGCCCGCCGTCTTCTTGGCCTGTACGGCGGCGTCCGCGAAGGGCGCCCCCAGGGTGACGACGGCGTCGATACCCGGGTCGGCCTGGAGCTTCGCCTCGATGGACGCCCGGACACCGGGCATGTTGGTGCCCTCGACGTACAGGTTCTGCAGCGTCCCGTCGAAGGTCTTCTTCGCACCGCCGCAGCGCTGCTCGTGGCCGACGTTGCCCTGCTCGTGGATGACGCAGAGCACCTTCTTCCTGCCCCGCTCGCTCAGCTCCTCGCCGACGGCCTCGCCCGCGATGGACTCGTCCTGGCCTATGTGGCTGAGCGCGCCGAACGCCTTGGACTGCTCGGTACCGGAGTTCACGGTGATCACCGGGATCCCGGCCTTGACGGCCTTGGCGACCACGCCCTTCATGGCATCGGGCTTGGCGAGGGTGACGATCAGACCGTCGACCCCCTTGTCGATGTACGACTGCACGAGCTGGGCCTGCTGCTGGCCCTCGTCGCTGTGCGCGTAGAGAAAGTTGATGTTGTCCTTGACGGCGGCCTGCTTGGCGCCGCTCTGGACGATGTCCCAGAACGTGTCGCCGTCTCCCGAGTGGGTGACCATGGCCACCGTCCACTTGGGGGTGTCGACGGCGGACCGTCCCTCGGCGGCGGCCTGCTTGGCCCGATCCTCGGCGCGCTTGCCGCCGGTGCTGCTGCACCCCGCGAGTGCGGACACCCCGAGTGCCGCCGCGAGCACGGCGCATACCGCGCGTACCCCTGTCCGAACCCTTGCCACGACGCCGTGCCCTTCTCGCTGGTGCTCCTCGGTGCGGCCGGAACGCGTTCCCTGCCGGCCCGGCCGCCCAAGTATGGTTCATCGCGGTTCAGCGTCCGGTCATCGGGTACCTGGGCACCGGTCTTCGGTTACCAGGGGCATCGAAACGAGTCCGGGCGCGGGCCCGTCCGCGCGGGCCGGTCCGGACCGGTCCCGCCCGCCCGTCCGAGGCCCCGCACCGCTCCCGAGGAGTTCTAGCGAGGGCGGCACCGCCCGTCAAGGGATGTGTCCGAACCTCCTCAAGGGCGGACGAGCAGCTGGAATTCGAAGGTGTAGCGCGAGGCGCGGTACGTGTGCGAGCCGAACTCCACGGCCCGGCCGGTGTCGTCGAACGTCGTCCGCTCCATCGTCAGCAGCGGTGCCCCGGCCGGCTCGGCCAGCCGCTCGGCCTCCGCGGCGGTCGCCGCCCGGGCGCCGACCCGCTGCCGGGCGCTGTGCAGGGTGATGCCCGCGGACCGCATGACCCGGTACAGGCCGGTCGCCTCCAGCCGTTCGGTGTCGCACGCGAACAGGCCCGCGGGCAGGTGGTTGCGCAGATACGCCATCGGCTCGTCGTGCGCGTACCGCAGCCGCTCCACGAACGCCACCTCCGTGCCCTCGCTCACCCCGAGCGCCGCCGCGACCTCGGCGGGCGCGGGCACCAGCGTGTTGCGCAGCACCCGGGTGGTGGGCCGCTGACCGGCGGCCTCCAGGTCGTCGAAGAGGCTGCTCAGCTCGAGCGGCCTGCGCACCTGGCTGTGCAGGACCTGGGTGCCGACCCCGCGACGCCTCACCAGCAGCCCCTTGTCGACGAGGGACTGGATGGCCTGCCGGACGGTGGGGCGGGACAGCCCGAGCCGGCCCGCCAGGTCGATCTCGTTGCCGAGCAGGCTGCCCGGGGCCAGCCGGCCCTGTTCGATGGCCGCCTCCAGCTGCTGCGCGAGCTGGAAGTAGAGCGGGACGGGGCTGGTGCGGTCCACGGTGAGCGGGAGGGACGCGTGCGGGTCCGGGGCGGGGCCGTCCTGTCCGGTGTGCGTTGATCTCGGCTGATGGGACACGGGGCGAGCGTAGTCGCCCGGCATGTTGACCGGAAGTCGAGAAGTCCGGTTGTCAGGACAAACGCTTGACACCGTGACCTTGCCCGGCCACCTTATGGCCATGCGCATCGGACTCATCGGCACGGGCCGTATCGGCACTTTCCACGCTGACGTGCTCAGCCGGCACCGCGAGGTCGGTTCCCTGGTGGTCGCGGACACCGACTCCGCACAGGCGGCGCGGGTCGCCGAGCGGACCCGTTCGACGGCCGCCCCCTCGGTGGACGAGGTCTTCTCCTGGGGCGTGGACGCCGTCGTGATCGCCTCGGCCACCGCCTCCCACGCCGACCTGATCGCCCGCGCGGCGCGGGCGGGGCTGCCCGCCTTCTGCGAGAAGCCGATCGCTCTCGACCTCACGGGCACGCTGGGCGCGCTGCGCGCGGTGGAGTCGGCGGGCACGCTGCTGCAGCTGGGGTTCATGCGCCGCTTCGACGAGGGGTACGGCGCGGCGCGCGAACTCGTCAGGTCGGGCCGGCTCGGGCGGCTGCACACGGTCCGGGCGATCACCTCGGACCCGGCGCCGCCGCCCGCGGCCTACCTGCCGCTGTCCGGCGGTCTCTACCGCGACTGTCTGGTCCATGACTTCGACATCCTGCGCTGGGTCACCGGGCGCGAGGTGGTGGAGGTGTACGCGACGGGCTCGGACGCGGGGCCGGAGATGTTCCGGGAGGCGGGCGACGTGGACACGGCGGCCGCCGTGCTCACCCTGGACGACGGCACGCTCGCGACGGCCACGGCGACCCGCTGCAACGGCGCGGGGTACGACGTGCGGATGGAACTGGCCGGTGAGCTGGACCAGTTCGCGGTCGGCCTGGACGACCGTACGCCCATCACCTCCACCGAGCCGAAGGGCCCGCCGCCCTGCGACAACCCGTGGCCCGGCTTCCTGGAGCGGTTCGCCCCGGCGTACGAGGCGGAGCTGAACGCGTTCCTCCAGGTCGTCGGCGGAGAGCTGGCCAATCCGTGCGACGGCCGGGAGGCGCTGCACGCGCTGCGGATCGCGGAGGCGTGCGAACTCTCCCGGCGCGAGCGCCGCCCCGTGGCGCTGACGGAGATCCCGGGCGCCGACGACTGAGGCAGGGGCGACCACGGGGCGACCACGGCGCGGGGCGCGCCCCTACCACCGCACCGGCAGCTCGCGCACTCCTCTGAGCAGCAGGCCCGGCAGCCATTCGTACGGTCCCGCCGTCGTGTCGAGCGCCAGGTCCGGGCAGCGTTCCAGCAGCGTGCGCAGGGCGATCCGGGCCTCCAGCCGGGCCAGCGGCGCGCCCAGACAGAAGTGGATGCCGTGGCCGAAGGCGACATGGCCGCGGCTCCGGCCCGGCTGCTCCGACCGCCTGATGTCGAAGGTGTCCGGGGCCGGGAAGACGGTCCGATCGCGGTTCGCCGCCGCCAGTGAGACCAGGACCTTGTCGCCTTCCGGGACGACCGTGTCCCCGATCGTCACCGGTTCCAGCGTGAACCGCAGCGTGCTCGTCTCGACCGGACCCTCGTAGCGCAGGGCCTCCTCGATCGTCGCGTCGAGCAGTCCGAAGTCGGCCCGCAGCGCGGAAAGCTGGGCGGGATGGGTGAGCAGTGACCGGGTGGCGTTGGAGATCAGGTTGACGGTCGTCTCGTGACCGGCGATCAGCAGCAGGTACGCCGAGGCGCGTAGTTCCTCCGCCGAGAGCCGGTCGCCGTTCTCCGCACGCGTCCGCAGCAGGGTGGAGAGCAGATCGTCGGCGGGTTCCGAGCGGCGCTTGTCCTCGATGAGGTCGTCGAGGTACGCGCGGAGCAGCAGGGAGCCCTCCCGCGCGTCGTCCGGTCCGGTCGGTGTGAGGATCTTGTTCGACCAGGCTCGGAAGCTCTCCCGGTCGCCGGGCGGGATTCCGAGCAGCTCACAGATGACGATGATGGGCAGCGGGAAGGCGAACGCGTCGACCAGGTCGCCGCTGCCCGCCGGGACCGCCGCGTCCAGCAGTTCGTCGGCGATCCGCTGGATGCGCGGGCGCAGCGCCTCGACGCGGCGTGTGGTGAACTCGGGGGCGACCAGCTTGCGCAGCCGGGTGTGGTCCGGCGGGTCGAGGACCAGCACATGGGGGCCCATGATCGACTCCGCAGCCTCATGGCCGCCCACCGTGGCCATCGACTTGGACAGCCGGGGATCGGCGAGGGCCGCGCGGGCCTCCTCGTACCCGACCACGAGCCAGAACCGCCCGCCGTCCGCGCCGCGCACCTCGTGGACGGGGCCCGCGTCGCGCAGCTTCGCGTAGAACGGATGGGGGTCGGCGGTGAAGTCCGCGCCCAACGCCGCGAGTTCGATGATGGCCATGGGCCCAGCCTACGGGCCGGGGCGGGGCGGGGCGCCCCCCTCCTCCGCGGCCGGCTCCGCGTCGTGCGCCAACAGCGCTATCTGGACACGGTTGTTGAGACCGAGCTTGGCCAGCACCCGGGAGACGTGAGCCTTGACGGTGGGCACGCTCATATAGAGCTCGGCGGCGATCTGCGCGTTGGAGCGGCCCTGTCCGACAGCGAGCGCGACCTCCCGCTCGCGTTCGGCGAGCATGGCCAGCCGGGCCAGCGCGGAGTTCCTGCGGTCGTCGGCGGGCGCCCCCGCCACCTGGGCGATCAGCCGGCGGGTGACGGCGGGCGAGAGCACCGGGTCACCGGCCGCCACCCGCCGTACGGCGGTGACGATCTCGGCGGGCGGCGTGTCCTTGAGCACGAAGCCCGCCGCGCCGGCGCGCAACGCCCGCAGCACCTGCTCGTCGGCGTGGAAGGTGGTCAGGACGAGGACGTGCGGGGCGTCCGGGCGCCGGCGCAGCGCGTCCGTGGCGGTCAGCCCGTCCATGCCCGGCATCCGGATGTCCATCAGCACCACGTCGGGCGCGGCGCGCTCGGCGAGGGCCAGGGCCTCGGCGCCGTCGGCCGCCTCCCCCACGAGTTCGATGTCGTCGGCGCCGCCGAGCATCAGGGTCAGTCCCGCGCGCACGAGTGGGTCGTCGTCGACGACGATCAGCCGGATGGTCATGGCGTCCACGGTAGCCAGGCACGGACCGTGAACCCGCCGTCGTCCGTGGGACCGTGCTCGAACCGCCCGCCGGCCAGCGCCGCGCGCTCGGTCAGGCCGATCAGCCCCTGGCCGGACCCGGGCACTTTCGGAGCCTCGCCGAGGGGCGCCTCGTTGCGCACCGCGACCGTGAGCCCGTCGCCGGGGCCACCGCCCAGCTCGACGGTGGCCTCGGTGCCGGGCGCGTGTTTACGGGCGTTGGTCAGGGCCTCCTGCGCGATGCGGTACGCCGTACGGCCCAGGGCGGCGGGGACGGCGGCCTGGTCCCCGATCCGCCGGTCGAGCGTGACCTTCATCCCGGCCGCGCGGGACTCGGCGACCAGGTCGTCCAGGGTGGCGAGCGTGGGCTGGGGGCGCTCGCCCTCGTCGGCGGCGCCGGGTGCCCGCAGGACGCCGATGATCGTACGGAGGTCCTGGAGCGCCTCGTGGGCGCTGTCCCGGATCACCCCGGCCGCCCGCGCGACCTCGGGCGCGGGGGCGTCGGGCCGGAATTCGAGGGCGCCCGCGTGAACGCTGAGCAGTGTCAGCCGGTGGGCGAGCACATCGTGCATCTCCCGGGCGATGGCCTCTCGCGCGAGCCGCTGCGCCTGCTGCGCGCGCAGTTCCGCCTCGGCCTCCGCGCGGCGGGCCCGCTCGCGCAGCGCGACGACGAGCTGGCGCCGGGCCCGCACCAGCAGGCCCCAGCCGATCGCGAGCAGGAGCATGACGACGGTGGCGGCCAGCGCGGCGTACAGGGACACGGACGGGTCGGGCCGCAGGACGGTCTGGGCGCTGCCCGCCACGAGCGACAGCCCGCCGACGACCAGCACGGGTCGCAGCGGCCGGTGCACGGCCACCCCGAACAGGCTCGCGAGCGCGGCGGCGGAGGCGGCGGGGGCGACGGCGGACACCACGGCCAGCACGACGGCGACCTCCGTCGGCCGGCGCCGCCGCGCCCACAGCGCGCAGCAGGCGAGACCGCCCACGAGCAGGTCGACGACGACGACGGTCTCGCTGTTGCCCGCCTGTTCGGTCGACTCGACGGCGAGCAGGCCGATGGCGGCGGCCACGAGGAACATCAGGGTGTCCACGCACCAGTCCCGCACGGTACGGCGCGTCCGGGCCGGGCCCCGGTCGCCGGGCAGCTCGGGGCCGTCCGCGCCGATCAGCTCGGCGGGGAGCAGCCAGGGGTACTCCGTACGTGTCATGGCGCCCAATCTACGCAGCTCGGGCGCGGTGCCGGGCGCGCGGCGGCGAGGCGGCCACCAAAGTCGCGCAGGTACCGACTTCGGTCACCGGGCCCCTGGGCGGCCGGTCCGGCCGGACCGGCCGGATTCAGCCGCCCAGCCGGCGGTGGCGGGCCGTCAGGCGGGCCGCGCCGGCGTCCGTGAGGGAGCCGAACAGGCGGAGCCGGGAGATTCCGCCGTCCGGGAGGATGTCCAGGCGCACCTCCGTGGCGACCACCGGGGCCGGCAGCACGAAGCGGTGGTTCGTATCCGGCTGCAGCCGGGTCCTGGGCAGGACCTCCGTCCAGTCGTCCGCCGCCGGGCCGTCGTCCCGCGCGGACAGGGACGCCCAGCCCGCCGCGTTCCCCTTCAGATACGCGGTGTCGATCTCCACCGCACGGATCTCCCCCTGCTCGGCCAGCCGGTACCGGATCCAGTCGTGCCCCCGGTCCCGGCGGCGCCGGGTCTCCCAGCCGTCGTCCATCCTCCGGGAGCGCCCCGGCAGGATGGTGTGGACGGCGGGTGAGTAGAAGCGGTCGGAGACGTCCTCGACCCGGCCGCCGTTCTCCAGCGCCACGAGATCGAACGTACCGAGGGCCGCGAGCCAGCCCGGGTCCGGTGCCACCTCGCCGTACACCCGCAGCCGGGCGATCCCGCCGTCGGGGTGCTGGCGGACCCGCAGGTGGGTGAGGCGACGCTCCGCGTCGACGGCGAAGCCGTTGGCCGCGTGACCGCCGATGTCCGTGCGCGGGACGAGCGGCGTCCAGGTCACCTCGTCCGCCAGCAGGTCGTCCGGCGACGGCGCCCCCGGCAGCGAGGTGCCGTCGACCGAGACGGCCTTCGGGTGGTTGCCCCGGAAATGGGCCGTGTCCACGACGATCCCGCGGACGACCCCGGGCGCGCCGAGCCGTACCAGCGCCCAGTCGTGGTCGTCCTCGGCGGGGTGGGGCCGCCCGGCGTCCGTGCCGCGCCTGCGCCGGGTCTCCCAGCCGTCCATGATCTTGCCCTTGTGGCCGAAGCGCTCCGGATCGAACGCGGCGGGGCCCGGCTTCAGCATGTTCTCGCGCTCGGCGAAGAACTCGTCGTTCGCGGCGATCACGGAAGCGCCCAGGCGCCGGTCCGCGAGATCCACGAGGTGGGTGAAGGGGAGGTCCGCCGTCCGGTAGTCGGCGTACGGGTCGCCGCCGCGGTACGGGGCCGCGGCGCCGGTGAACGACGTCGGGACGGCGGGAGCGGGGGGCACGGCGGTGGCCGGGGCCGTGGCCGCAGTGGTCGGGGGGACGGGAGCCGGCGCGGTCATGAGGTCCTTTCGAGCAGTCGGCCGGAGGGCGGCTCGGCGAAGAGACGGCGACCGGGGACACCGGCGCCGAACACATCGGAACCGAAGATCCGGCTGCCGCGCAGCCAGGTCGAGCGGACGACGCCGTACAGGGTCTTCCCCGCGTACGCCGTCACCCGGTTGCGGTGGTGCAGCTCCGCCGGGTCGACGGTGAACGTGGCCTCGGGGGCGAGGACCGCGAAGTCGGCGTCACGGCCCGCCTCGATCGCCCCCTTGGAGGCGAGTCCCGCGAGTTCCGCCGGCCCGGTCGACATCCAGCGGACGACATCGTCCAGAGGCAGCCCGCGCCGGCGCGCTTCGGTCCAGACCGCCGGCAGCCCGAGCTGGAGCGAGGAGATGCCGCCCCACGCGGTGGCGAAGTCGGGCGTCTTGAGATCGGCGGTGCAGGGCGAGTGGTCGGAGACGACGCAGTCGATGGTGCCGTTCACGAGCCCCTGCCAGAGCGCGTCCTGGTTCGCGGCCTCCCGGATCGGCGGACAGCACTTGAACTCGGTGGCCCCGTCCGGAACCTCCTCGGCGGTGAGCGTGAGGAAGTGCGGACAGGACTCGACGGTGATCCGTACGCCCTCGCTCCTGGCGGCGGCGATCAGGGGCAGCGCGTCCGACGACGACAGGTGCAGGACGTGCACCCGGGCGTCGAGCCGTCTCGCGACGGTGATCAGGGTCTCGATCGCCGCGTTCTCGGCACCGCGCGGCCGGGACGCCAGGAAGTCCGCGTAGGCGGGGCCCGGGCGCGCGGGCGCCGCGGCCAGTGCGCCCGGGTCCTCCGCGTGCACGATCAGCAGCCCGTCGAAACCGGCGATCTCCGTGAGCGCGCGGTCGAGCTCCGCCGGGCCGAGCTCGGGAAACTCGGCCACACCGGACGGGGACAGGAAGCACTTGAAGCCGAAGACCCCGGCGTCGTGCAGCGGCCGGAGATCCGCCAGGTTGTCCGGTACGGCACCGCCCCAGAAGCCCACGTCCACCTGGGCCGCCCGCCGGGCGACCGCCTGTTTGGCGCGCAGATGAGCGGTCGTGGTGGTGGGCGGCAGCGAATTGAGCGGCATGTCGACCAACGTGGTGATCCCGCCCGCCGCCGCGGCCCGGGTGGCGGTACGGAAACCCTCCCACTCGGAACGGCCCGGGTCGTTCACATGGACGTGGGTGTCGACGAGGCCGGGGAGCACGACGTCGTCCCCCACGTCCTCCAGCCGGGCGCCGGGCGGGACTTCGGCGCCGTACGGCAGGAGCGCGGCGATGCGGCCGTCGGCGACGGCGATCGAGAGGGGGCGTGTGCCCGCAGGGGTGACGACGCGGGTCGACCGCAGGACCAGGTTCACAGCGCACACACCCCTTTTTTTGAGGGCTCGGTTCGCCTCCGGGGGCGCGGGCCCGGGAGGCGGCTGGAAAACCCCCGACAGGGGCCGGGGCGTTCGGTGACCGCCGCGCGCGGCCTCTTTTTGAGGGCTCGGTTCGCCTCCGGGGCGCTCTATGCCACTGTCGACGGTCGACCGTGCTCGGCTCCTCGTTCCTCGGAGCCTCCGCGCGCTCTCCCTTTCGACAGCGGCGTGCCCCTTCGGCTCACTCGCCGGCGGACGTGCCCGGCCGGAAAGTGGCGGGCGCCCCGGCCTTCGGCTCACCCGCCGGCGAACGGGCCTGACCGGGGCGTTGCGGGTACACCGGCCAAGTCGGCCTCGGTGGGCGTGGGCGCCCCGGACGTCACCGGCGCCGTTGAAGGAGTCTTCCCCGGCGCCCGGACCGGGTCAAGGTCGCCCCGCCGCTCCCCGGCCGGCCGGACACGGACAAACGGGCCTGACCGGCGGAGATCGCCTACCGCTGCCCCGGTGTCCGGCCGTACGGACCGCTAGGCTGCCGGACGGGCGTGCCGCGAGAGCCACGCCCGTCCGGCCCCGTGCGCACCGCCCGGTCCCGTCCGCTCCGCCTGCCCGAAAGGACCCATGCCGTGCCGTCGTCCCGCGCCAGCACCACCGACGCCACCAAGTCCGCCTCGGCCGGCGGTGGCAGTGGTGGTGTCCAGTCCCTGGAGCGCGCCTTCGACCTGCTCGAACGAATGGCGGACGCCGGGGGCGAGGTCGGGCTGAGCGAGTTGTCGGTGAGCAGCGGGCTGCCGCTGCCGACCATCCACCGGCTGATGCGCACGCTCGTGTCCTGCGGTTACGTACGCCAGCAGGCCAACCGGCGGTACGCGCTCGGGCCGCGCCTGATCCGTCTGGGGGAGTCGGCGTCCCGGCTGCTCGGCACCTGGGCGCGGCCGTATCTGGCGCGGCTGGTCGAGGAGACCGGCGAGACGGCGAACATGGCGCTGCTGGACGGCGACGAGGTCGTCTATGTGGCCCAGGTTCCCTCGAAGCACTCGATGCGGATGTTCACGGAGGTCGGCCGCCGGGTGCTGCCGCACTCCACGGGGGTGGGCAAGGCCCTGCTGGCGCGTACCCCGCCGGAGGAGGTCCGCGCCCTGCTGGCCCGTACGGGGATGCCGGCCGCCACCGAGAAGACGATCACCACGCCCGACGCCTTCCTCTCCGCTCTGGAACAGGTGCGCGCCGCGGGGTACGCGATGGACGACAACGAGCAGGAGATCGGGGTCCGCTGCCTGGCGGTGCCGGTGCCCGACTCCCCCACGGCCGCCGCCATCTCCATCTCGGGCCCGTCGGGCCGGGTGACGGAGGAGGCCACGGAGCGGATCGTCCCCGTACTCCAGGAGGTCGCGCGGCAGCTGTCGCAGGCGCTGGCGAACACGGCAGCGCAGGCGTGACGTCCGGCCGTACGGCGGTCAGCGGTGGTACGGCAGTCACCCGACCCGTCGCTCCCGGCACGCCCGCTCCCCGGCGGGCCACCGCTCCCGGCCGGCTCAGCGCGGCCCGCCGGGCAGCTCTCCGAAGAGGTCGACCGCGCTCCGTACCCCCATCAGCGCCGCTCCGAGCGCGCTGACGGACCCGATCGACCCCACGATCAACAGCAGTGAACGCCTCATCCGGGAGACCTCGGGGACACCGCTCGCGGCCATCGCGGCCAGGGCGGCCAGCTCGTCCTCCGCGATGGCCCGGTCCGGGAATTCGGCCGGGTGTCCCGCCAGCTCGCGCCGGAGCCGGGAGACGGCCGCGTGCAGTCGCGCCACCCTCGGGTCCGTGCCGTTCTCCGTCGCCGACGTCTGCTCCACGCTCCGCAACAATGCCTTTCCCCCTGCTTCCGCCCGCCGCATCGTCGTGCGGGCATGTCCACGCTCGCCCCGCGAGCTCGTATGCCGGTTCCCTGACGGTGGTCAAGCGCCAAGGTCCGCGGGCAAGTTAACGGCATTACGGTGGGTAAATCCACCTGGCACCCTGCGCAGTCGTGTCCATTGCCACCGGCACATGCCCGTGGCCACGCGCGCGGGCGGGTGACCGGCGGTACGCCCGCCCGTCCCCGGGACGCGGCGGCGAGGGAGTATGCAGGACGCATGACAGCCACACCCAACGCATCGGTCACATCCGAAACACCCAACGCGTCCGGCAGCCCCGGGCCCGCCGCCGTCGCCGGACTGCTGCTCGCCGCCGGCGGCGGGCGGCGGCTCGGCGGGCGACCCAAGGCGCTGCTGGAGCACCGGGGCCGGCCGCTCGTGGAGCACGCCGCCCACGCCTTGCGCGCCGGGGGCTGCGGCCCCGTGCACGTGGTGCTGGGAGCGGCGGCCGCCGAGGTGCGGGACCGGGCCGGCCTGTCCGGCTGCGTACTGGTCGACAACCCCCGCTGGGCCGAGGGCATGGGCTCCTCGCTGCGCGCCGGGCTCGCCTCGCTCACCGCCGCCGGTACGACGGCCGAGGCGGTGGTCGTCCTGCTGGTGGACCAGCCGGGCATCGACGCGCGGGCGGTGGCCAGGGTCGTGGCCGCGTACCGGACCCCGGACTCGATCGTGTCGGCCGCGTACGAGGGGAGGCGCGGCCACCCTGTGCTGTTCGGCGCCCGCCATTGGGCGGGCGTGGCGGCGGGTGCGCGGGGCGATCGCGGGGCACGCGACTATCTGCGGGCCCGGGGGGACTCGATCCGCACGGTCGAGTGCGGGGACGTCGCGCAGGCGTACGACATCGACACGGCGGACGATCTCAGGCACTTGGAACAGGGACCGCCGCCGCGCCCGTCCGGGGCGCCCGGAGCGCCACGGCAGCCTTGAGCTTCCACAATGAGGAAACTACTATCCACCAAACAGAAGCGCGCGCGAAGGAGTGACCGCTCATGTCCGCACCGGCGCCGATCCCGCTGGCCATCGCCGAAGCCGAGCCCCTCCCCCGGCAGGACGAGGTGCTCTCCGAAGCGGCCCTCGTCTTCGTGGCGGAGCTGCACCGCCGGTTCACCCCCCGCCGGGACGAGCTCCTCGCCCGCCGAGCGGAGCGGCGCGCCGAGATCGCCCGTACGGCGACCCTGGACTTCCTGCCGGAGACAGCGGCCGTACGGGAGGACGACAGCTGGCGGGTCGCCCCGGCGCCGGCCGCGCTGGAGGACCGACGGGTGGAGATCACCGGCCCCACGGACCGCAGGATGACCGTCAACGCGCTCAACTCGGGGGCCCGGATCTGGCTCGCGGACTTCGAGGACGCCTCGGCCCCGACCTGGGAGAACGTGGTCCTCGGCCAGCTCAGCCTGATCGACGCCTACGCCCGTCGGATCGACTTCACCGACCCTCGCTCGGGCAAGAGTTACGCGCTCAAGGACGCGGACGAGCTGGCGACCGTCGTGATGCGCCCGCGCGGCTGGCACCTGCCGGAGCGTCACCTGCGGTGGAACGGCGAGCAGGTGCCCGGCGCGCTGGTGGACTTCGGGCTGTACTTCTTCCACAACGCCAAGCGGCTGATCGAGCTGGGCAAGGGACCCTACTTCTACCTCCCGAAGCTGGAGTCCCACCTGGAGGCGCGCCTGTGGAACGACGTCTTCGTCTTCGCCCAGGACTACCTCGGGATTCCCCGGGGGACGGTCCGGGCGACCGTGCTGATCGAGACGATCACCGCGGCGTACGAGATGGACGAGATCCTCTACGAGCTGCGCGACCACGCCTCCGGACTCAACGCGGGCCGCTGGGACTACCTCTTCTCGATCGTCAAGAATTTCCGTGACGCGGGCGCCGCGTTCGTGCTGCCGGACCGCAACGCGGTGACGATGACGGCCCCCTTCATGCGCGCGTACACCGAACTCCTCGTCCGTACCTGCCACCGGCGCGGCGCGCACGCGATCGGCGGGATGGCGGCCTTCATCCCCTCCCGGCACGACGCCGAGGTCAACAGGGTCGCCTTCGAGAAGGTCAAGGCCGACAAGGACCGCGAGGCGCGGGACGGCTTCGACGGCTCGTGGGTCGCGCACCCCGACCTGGTGCCCATCGCGCGGGCCTCCTTCGACGCGGTCCTCGGCGACCGGCCGCACCAGAAGGACCGGCTGCGCGAGGACGTGTCCGTGACGGCGGGCGAACTGACCGCCGTCGACTCCCTGGACGCGAGGCCCACGTACGAGGGCCTGCGCAACGCCGTGGCGGTGGGCATCCGCTACATCGAGTCCTGGCTGCGCGGCACGGGGGCGGTCGCGATCTTCCATCTGATGGAGGACGCGGCGACGGCGGAGATCTCGCGCTCGCAGATCTGGCAGTGGATCGACGCGGGCGTCGAGTTCGACCACGACGGCCGCACGGTCAGGGCCACGCCGGAGCTGGCCCGGACGCTCGCCGCCGAGGAACTCGCCGCGATCCGCGCCGAGGCGGGCGAGAAGGTCTTCGCCGCCGGTCGCTGGCAGGAGGCCCACGACCTGTTGCTGACGGTGGCGCTGGACGCCGACTACGCGGACTTCCTCACACTCCCGGCGTACGAGCGGCTGCGCGGCTGACCCGCACTTCCCAGGTCCTGTCCGCCGCCCGCCCGTTCCGCCTTTCCGGAACCGGCGGGCGGCGGCCGTCCGGCCCACGCGCACCGGGCGGGGCGGGGAACGGGCCTCGGGGGCGGGCGGAATTCGTCGTACGGGGGTGACAACCCTTTCTCCCCGAGTGGCGACTAGGGGGCACAGGGGCTCACCTTCCCCCCCTCGCCCCTCTGGAGGATTCCGTGCGGTTCAACGGCAGTTGGTACGTCGGACGGCCGGGCCACCCGCCGCCACAGCGCCGGTCCGGCCGGAGCCGGACGGTTCTCGGCGTCGTCGTTCCGGCCTGTGCGGTCGTCGCCGGGCTGATGGCCCCGGTGCCGAGCGCGGCGCAGAGCGGGCGGTCCGCGCCGGCTGCCGCGACGGGCACGGCCGACGCCTCCGCCGCGACCGGCACGGCCGCCGCGGCCCGGATGGAGCGGCTCGACCGGGGGCTGGTGAGCGTGCACACCGGCAATGACAACCTGGTCAGCTGGCGCTGGCTGGCCACCGACGACGACAACGTCTCGTTCAATCTCTATCGCGGCTCGATCAAGGTCAATTCCGAGCCGATCACCACCACAAACTATCTGCACAAGGACGCGCCCAACTCGGCGGACTACACCGTGCGCGCCGTCGTGGGCGGAACGGAGCAGGCCGCCTCGCCCAGTGCGATCCAGTTCCGGCCGGGCTACCTCGACGTGCCGGTCTCGCCCCCGGCCGGCGGCTCCGGCTACACGTACGAGGCCAATGACGCCTCCGTCGGCGACCTCGACGGCGACGGCGACCTCGACATCGTCCTCAAGTGGCAGCCCACCGACGCCAAGGACAACTCCCAGTCCGGCACCACCGGCAACACCGTTGTCGACGGCTACACCCTCCAGGGGCAGCGGCTGTGGCGCATCGACCTCGGCCGCAACATCCGCTCCGGGGCGCACTACACCCAGTTCCAGGTCTTCGATTACGACGGCGACGGAACCGCCGAGGTCGCCATGAAGACCGCCGACGGCACGGTCGACGGGGTTGGCAAGGTGATCGGCAGCGCCTCGGCCGACCACCGCAACTCCGCCGGCTACGTGCTCGCGGGCCCCGAGTTCCTGACCGTGTTCAACGGGCGGACGGGCGCGGCGCGCAGCACGGTCGACTACGTCCCGCCGCGCGGCACGGTCTCGTCCTGGGGCGACTCGTACGGCAACCGCGTGGACCGGTTCCTGGCCGGGACCGCCTATCTGGACGGCACCAGGCCCTCCCTGATCATGGCCCGTGGCTACTACACCCGTACGGTCGTCTCCGCCTGGGACTTCACCGGCGGACAGCTCACCCGCAAGTGGACCTTCGACACCAACAGCTCCACCAACAGCGGCAAGGGCTACGACGGCCAGGGCAACCACGCCCTGACGATCGGCGATGTGGACGGCGACGGACGGGACGAGATCGTCTACGGCTCGATGGCCGTGGACGACAACGGGTACGGCCTGTGGACCACGAAGAACGGCCATGGCGACGCGGCCCATCTGGGCGACCTCGACCCGTCGCGGCCGGGTCTCGAATACTTCAAGGTGGACGAGGATTCGTCCAAGCCGTCCTCGTACTTCGCCGACGCCAGAACGGGACAGGTGCTGTGGCAGACGCCGGCGAGCGGCGACAACGGCCGGGGCGTCGCGGGCGACATCTGGGCGGGGAGCCCCGGCGCGGAGATGTGGTCGGCCGCGGACGGATCCATCCGTGACAGCACCGGCGCGACGAAGGGCCGCAAGCCCTCCTCGGCCAACTTCCTGTCCTGGTGGGACGGGGACCCGGTGCGCGAACTGCTCGACGGAACGCGCGTCGACAAGTACGGCACGTCCTCCGACACCCGGCTGCTGACCGCCTCCGGCGTGCACTCCAACAACGGTACGAAGGCGACCCCTTCGCTCTCCGGCGACATCCTCGGCGACTGGCGCGAGGAGGTCATCTGGCCCACGTCCGACAACACGGCGCTGCGGATCTACTCCACACCGCACCTGACCGACCGGAAGATCACCACGCTGCTGCACGACCGGCAGTACCGGACGGCGCTGGCCTGGCAGAACACGGCGTACAACCAGCCGCCGCACCCCAGCTTCTTCATCGGCGACAAGATGCCCACGCCTCCCCGGCCGGACATCACCACCCCGTGAGGCCCGCCTCACACGGCACCACCCGCACTGTCCCCTCACGCCCCACACCCCCACGAAGGAGTCGCACTCCATGACCGACCTGCACCGCACCCACGCGAGCGGGAAACGGCGGATGATCGTCGGCGGCCTCGGTGCCGTCGCCCTCACCGTCTCCGCCCTGGCCTCCGGCCTGACCCTGCCCACCGCCACGGCCGCCACCTGGCCGTCCGCCAACGGCAGCGAGGCCGTCGGCGCGACCAAGCCCGTCAGCGGATCCGTCGACGGCGGCATGAAGCGCTACTACGGCACCGGCGACCTGGGCAGCGGCGGCCAGAACGAGGACCAGGACCCGCTCTTCAAGCTGGCCGACGGCGCGACCCTGAAGAACGTCATCCTCGGCGCGCCCGCCGCCGACGGCATCCACTGCTCGGGCAGTTGCACGCTGCAGAACGTGTGGTGGGAGGACGTCGGCGAGGACGCGGCCACCTTCCGCGGCACCGGCAAGACGTTCAACGTGATCGGCGGCGGCGCGCGCAAGGCCGCGGACAAGATCTTCCAGTTCAACGGCGGCGGCACGCTCAACATCTCCAACTTCGCCGGCCAGGACTTCAAGACCTTCGTCCGCTCCTGCGGCAACTGCTCCAGCCAGTACAAGCGGACGATCAACGTCACGAACACCGAGATCACCGCGCCGGGCAGTGTCATCGGCGGTATCAACACCAACTACGGTGACTCGCTGACCCTGCGCGGCATCACGATCGTCGGCGACAGCGGCAAGAAGATCGTGCCGTGCCAGAAGTACATCGGGAACAACACGGGAGCCGAGCCGAGCAAGAACGGCTCGGGCCCGGACGGCACGTACTGCAAGTACAGCGCCTCCGACCTCACCTACCGGTGAGGCGACGCCCCTGGTGCCCCCTCCGCGGCGGGCACCGGGGGCCTTCCGCCGCCCTGACGCGGGGTGCCGTGGGCCCACGGGTCCGGGCCGGTCCCGGGCCGGTGTCGTGGGCCCGGGGGCCGGGTCGGTCCCGGCACCGGGTCAGTTCTGTTCGGCGATGCGGGCCAGCCGCCGGGCCTCGTCGCGCGTGGCACGGGCGACCGCGTCCTCGTCGACGGTGGTCAGCCGGCCGTCCTCGACCACCGGCCGGCCGCCGACGAGGGAGAGCGTGACGGGCGCGGGGGCGCCGAAGACCAGCGCCACCACCGGGTCGGCGATGGAGGCGTGCGCCAGTGTGTCCATCTTCCACAGCACCAGGTCGGCCAGCTTGCCCTCCTCGACCGAGCCGATCTGCTCGGCCCGGCCCAGCACCCGGGCGCCGCCGTACGTACCGAGGCGCAGCGCCTGCCGGGCGTTCAGGGCCTTCTCGCCGTGCGGGCCGAGGCGGCCCACGAGCAGCGCGTTCCGCAGTTCGGTGTGGAGTTCGCCCGACTCGTTGGAGGCCGTACCGTCGACGCCCAGCCCGACCGGCACGCCGGCGGCCAGCAGGTCCGGCACCCGGGCGATCCCGGCTGCCAGCCGCGCGTTGGAGGACGGGCAGTGGGCCACTCCCGTGCCCGTACGGGCGAAGGCGGCGATGTCCTCGTCGTTCATGTGGACGCAGTGGGCCATCCAGACGTCCGGGCCGAGCCAGTCCACCGACTGGAGGTAGTCGGTCGGGCCCATGCCGAACCGCTCCTCGCAGAACCGCACCTCCTCCGCCGTCTCGCTGCCGTGCGTGTGCAGCCGTACGCCCCTGCGCCGCGCCAGTTCCGCCCCCTGCTTCAGCAGTTCGGTGGAGACGGAGAACGGCGAGCAGGGCGCGACGGCGACCTGTGTCATCGCGTCGAACGCGGGGTCGTGGTACCGGTCGATGGCCTCCTCGGTGCCGGCGAGCGCGGTGTCCAGCGGCTCGACCGCGAAGTCCGGGGGCAGGCCGCCTTCCGAGGTCCCCAGGTCCATGGAGCCCCGGGCGAGGGTGAACCGTACGCCGGTCTCGGCCGCCGCCCCGACGATCGCGCCGGTCAGATCGCCGGCGCCGCGCGGGTAGACGTAGTGGTGGTCCACGGCGGTGGTGACACCGCCGCGGGCCATCATCGCGAGGGAGCCCCGGGCCGCCGCGCGGACCATGGGCTCGTCGAGCCGCGCCCAGACCGGGTAGAGGGCGACCAGCCAGTCGAAGAGGTTGTGGTCGGTGGCCAGCCCACGGGTGATCCACTGGTAGAAGTGGTGGTGCGTGTTGACCAGGCCCGGCGTGACGAGGTGCCCGGTGCCGTCGATCCGGCGGACCGCGCCGTCCCGGCCGCCGGATCCGTTCCGTTCGCCCGACCCGGCCCGTTCGACCGGTCCCGTTGCCGTTCGAGGCGCGGCCGGCGCGGGGCCCGCGCCCACCGACACGATCCGGTCGTCCTCGACGACGACATGTCCGGACGCGTACACGGTGTCGTGCGCGTCCACGGTCGCGATGGCGCAGTTCTCGATGACGATGCGCGAGGCCGCCATGGGTGAGGGTCTCCCTTCCTCGTTCCTGTCTCCGGCTCTTCCCGCTCCCGGTTCCCGCCCACGGCCCGCCGTCGCGCGCTACACCGCGGTCAGGTCCGGCGGAATCCGCTGTTCGGCCCCGTCACGCAGGACCGTGGCCTCGATCAGGCCGTAGGGGCGGTCGGCGGCGACGTAGACCTCGTTGTCGTTCTCGAGGCCGAACGGACCGAGGTCGACCAGGAAGTGGTGTTTGTTCGGCAGCGCGAACCGTATCTCGTCGATCTCGGCGCGGTGGTCGATGACCCGCGCGCCCATCCGGTACAGGGTCTGCTGAAGCGAGAGCGAGTACGTCTCGGCGAAGGCCCGGAGCAGATGGCTCTTGGTCTGCTCGTACGACTCGTTCCAGTCCGGCATCGCCTCGCGCTCCCCCGCGGGGCTCCCCACGCCGCCGCCGGCGCCGTCGGCGGCCGCACGGCCGCCGACGGTCCTGCCGACCGATTCCGGCGGCACGCCGCCTCCCGTCCACCGGTGGCGCCAGCGGGCGGACACGTCCGTCGCGAGGATCCGGTCGCGCGTCTCCGCGAGCGTGGTGTACGCGTCCCTGGCGAACCCGCGGAACTCGGAGCCCGTCGAGTTCAGGACCGTCAGGTCCGTCAGCCCGGAGATGACCTCCCAGGCTCCGCCCGCCCCGTCGAAGGTGATCTGGGCGACGCGGGTCTCCTGCCCCCGGCGGACGAAGGAGTGCTCGCCCTCACCGGCCGCGGCGATGCGCTCCCAGGCGTACTCCTCGATCCGGACACGCGCCCGGTGGATCGCGTCCCGGCCCGTCACGAAGTGCCGCGCCAGCCGGATCCCGAACTCCTCGGCGGAGGCGGTGCCGTGCTCCTTGGCGAAGACGTACACCGTGTTCTTCATGGTGTCCGTCGGCAGGACATGGGCGTTGGAGCCGGAGTAGTGGACATCGGCCATGTCCCCGGACAGGGAGACGGAGACGTTCAGGTCCTTGATGTGGTGGGTGCCGCCGTCGCGGGTGATCCTGACGACGCGGTTCTCCGCCTTGCCGTACTGGTTGAAGC
The DNA here is from genome assembly GCF_000719775.1 of Streptomyces sp. NRRL F-5135. Taxonomy (GTDB): domain Bacteria; phylum Actinomycetota; class Actinomycetes; order Streptomycetales; family Streptomycetaceae; genus Streptomyces; species Streptomyces hebeiensis. The sequence goes on from NZ_JOHR01000014.1 coordinate 124,328, forward strand.
CGAGCGTCGTGGGCATGACCCTAGCTCCCTCGGTATACGGAGTAGCCGAACGGGTTGAGCAGCAGCGGCACGTGATAGTGCTCGCCCGGGGCGACGGCGAAGGTGACCGCCACCTCCGGGAAGAACGGCGCGCCGCCGTCCCCGGGGGGTGCGCCGTCCCGCCGCGCGGCGGCTCGTCCGCCGGCGAAGTACGCCTCGGTCCCGAAGCCGAGCCGTACCTGGGTGGTGCCCGGCGGCGGTGTCGGCAGGTCCGTGCAGCGTCCGTCGGTGTCGGTCGTCGCGCCGCCGAGTTCGGTCCAGGGGGCGGTGGATCCGGCACGGGCGGCCAGGCGCACGGCGACACCGGCGGCGGGGCGTCCGGCGCTGGTGTCCAGGATGTGTGTGGACACCGAGGATGTGGCGGGGGTGTCGCGGTCGGTGCTCAGGGTGCCGGCTCCTTTCCGTCGCGTACGGACATCCACCTCTTACGCCCCGGTCATCGCTCCGTCACGGCGCCTGGCCGGGTGCGGCCGCCCGGGTCCGTGCCCGGGTACCCGTACCCGTCACGAGCCGGCTCAGTCTGATGCGGTTGATCCTGCCGAGTTCGGCGCGCGCGGTCGCGCGCTCCCGTTCGGGCGTGTGGCGCAGCCGCTCCTCGAGCGCGTCGCGCATCCGCTCCCCGGTCATCCCGGTGGCGCAGATGAGGAACACGTGCCCGAACTTCTCCTCGTACGCCAGGTTCAGTTCGGCGAGCTCCGCCGTGAGCCGCTCGGAGGCGCCGGCCAGACCGCGCTGTTCCCGGGCGGAGACCGGATCGCCGGGCGTGGGCCTGCCGATGGGCGGATGTCCGGCCAGGGCCTCGGCCAGGCCGGTGTCGGTCAGGCCGGCCGTCGCGCGGTCGCCGGCGGCGAGGAGATCGTCCACGGTGGCATAGGGGCGCCCCGCGAGGACCGCCCCGCCCCACGCCCGCCCTGCGCACACCTCGTGCAGGGCCGCCAGGGCGACGCTGTCGGCGAAGGCGTTGAAGCGGGCCAGTCCCGGTTCCGGTATCGACGTCACGGGTCCTCCGTGGCTGTGCGGTACGGGCTGCGCCCAGCTAACGCCCCGGCGAGATGCGGGTCAACAGTTTGTTGAGAATCCCGTATACGAACCGGCCGCGTCCCGCGCCGGGCACGCCACCCGGCGGAACCCGCAGGCTCCGGGCACCGGTCCGCTCCGGGGAACCGTCCGCTCCGGGCACCGGTCAGTGCCGCGCGCCCTCGGTGCTCTCCCGCAGGACGAGCCGGTGCGCCACGACGCGGTCCTGTGGCGACAGGGGGGCCGCCGCCGTCACGTCACCGCCGTCCGGGGGCCTGTTGGCCTCGTCGATGCGGTGCCGCAGCAGGTGCACGGCGGACGTGGCGACCGCCGCCTTGTCGGGGGCCACGGTACTCAGGGTCGGCACGCTGTACCGCCCGCCCTCCACGTCGTCGAAGCCCATCACGGCGACGTCCTCGGGCACCCGTACACCGTGCTCGTACAGCGCGCGCAGCGCGCCCAGGGCCAGCTGGTCGTTGAGGCAGAGCAGCGCGTCGGGGCGCGCGCCGTCGCGCAGCGCGCGGGTCACCGCGTCGGCGCCGTCGGGCATCCGGAAGGCCGCCACGGGCAGCAGCGCCGCCGCGTCGTAGGCGATGCCCGCCGCCGACAGGGCCGCACGGTAGCCGCGGGTGCGCGCCTCGGCGGTGCCCAGACCCGGCGCGTCCCGGCCCCCGATGACCAGGATGTTCCGGCGTCCGAGGGCGATCAGGTGCTCGGTGGCCTCCCGCGCGGCCTGTTCGTTGTCGATCGCCACATGGTCCGCCCCCTCCTCCAGCAGTTCGCCCAGCAGGACGGTCGGCGGCGCTCCCGCGCGTTCGCGCAGGTCGTCGGAGGTCAGGGCGAGCGGGCTGAGGATGATCCCGTCGACGAAGTCGGAACCGAAGCCCGACAGCGCGGCCAGCTCGTGCCCGCGGTCCCCGCCCGACTGGTGCACCAGCACGGTCAGCGAGCACTGCTCGGCGGCGCGGATGACGTGCCGGGCGAGTTCGGCGAAGTACGGCACGTCCAGCTCCGGTACGACCAGGGCGATGACCCCGCTGCGCCCGGTGCGCAGGTGGCGGCCCGCCAGGTTCACCCGGTAGCCGAGGTGGTCGATGGCCTCGCGGACCGCGCGCCGGGTCCGGTCGGAGACATGGACGTAGTCGTTGATCACGTTCGAGACGGTCTTCTCCGACACGCCCGCATGCCGTGCGACGTCCTTGATCCTGGGTCGCGCCACCACCATCTCCCCCTGTCGTCACGGTGCGCCGAGTCTATGCCGTCGCCGGTCCGGGGCCGTCCGGCATCCTCGCGGGCGCCCGACGCGACGATCCGCGATCCGTACAACAGCCGGAGTCCCACCTCTTTACAGGCGTTGTACATCGTTGTAAAAACATGGCACCGCGCCGGTCGCCGCCAGCGGTGCCCGCCCGTCGCACGGAGTGGGCCGCCACCGGTCGCCATGCCGGTGTCCGCCGTCAACCGACCCGGTCGACCGGCCGTTCGAAAGGTCCATGATGAGTTCTTCCCCACCGGCCCCCCGGCCGCGGCCCGCGTTCACGCCCCCGCCCCCGCCGACGGCGAGTGTCAGCCGCCGCGGGCTCCTGCGCTACGGCATGGCCGGGGCCGGCGCCGCGCTGCTCGCCTCCGGCCCGCTGACCGGCTGCGCGTCACCGGCCGCGTCCGCGGAGCCCTCGGCCCTGAGCGTCTGGGACCCCTTCCAGGGCGGGGACGGCATGCTGATGGACGACATGATCAAGGCCGTCTCCACCGGCCGTGACGCCTTCACCGTCGATCGCACGATCCTCGAATGGGGTCCGTCGTACTACACCAAGCTCGCCATGTCGGCCGCCGGAGGCCGGGCGTCCGACGTGGCCGTCCTCCACCTCTCCCGGCTGGCCGGATACGCGCCCGGCGGCTTGCTGGACCCCTTCGACCTGGACCTGCTCGCCGAATTCGGCTGCACCGAGGCGGACTTCACCCCGGCCGTCTGGAAGCGGACCCAGCACCAGGGGACCGTCTACGCGATCCCCCTGGACGTCCACCCCTTCATCGTCTTCTACGACCGTGACGCCGCGGACAAGGCCGGACTCCTGGACTCCTCCGGCGAACTCGCCCCGATGGGCTCCCCCGAGGCGCTGCTGGACGCGGGCAAGGCGCTCGCGAAGGCCAACGGCGGCGCGGGCATCCTCTTCGGCCATGTCAACGACCCGGCCCAGACCTGGCGGCTGTTCGCCGCCCTCTACGCCCAGACCGGCTCCGCCTTCACCCTGCCGGAAGGCGGCACGGCCCGGATCGACATCGACGCCGCGAACCGCGTCGTGACGTTCATGCAGCAACTGTTCGACGGGAAGACCAACCCCAACAACCTCGACTACTACGGTTCGGTGGCCACGTTCATCGGCGGCCGCGGCGGCATGGCCATGCTCGGCGAGTGGGAGCTGCCGACCCTGCGGAAGTCGGGCATCCCCCTGGGTGCCGCTCCCTTCCCGCAGGTCTTCGACCGCCCCGCCGTCTACACCGACTCCCACAGCTTCGTCCTGCCCCACCAGGCCGACCCGGACCCCGCACGGCGGCGCGAGGCCCACCGCTACATCGCCCGGATGCTGTCGCAGAGCCTCACCTGGGCGAGCGCCGGGCACATCCCCGCGTACCAGCCCGTCCTGTCCCGCCCCGAGTACGGGAAGCTGCGCCCCCAGTCGTCCTACGCGGACGCGGGCGAGGTGGCGGTCCTCGATCCGCCGAACTGGTTCGCCGGCGCGGCCTCGAACTTCCAGAACCGCATGTGCCAGCCCCTCCAGGCGGCGCTGCTCGGCAACATTCCGGCCGAGAAGGCGGTGCGGCAGATGGTCCGCGAGGCGAACACGCTGCTTCAGCAGCCCAACCCGGTGGCCTGACCGGAGCACAAGGAGCCACAGACGTGACAACCACCGCACCCACCGCGCCCACGGGTGGCGCCGCGCCCACCGGCACGCCACCGTCCACCACCCCCCGCGGCCGGGGCCCCTTCCGGAAGAAGGACACCGCGGGCGGGAGCAGCGGCCTGCTCTTCGTCCTGCCCTTCCTGGTGTTCTTCGGCCTCTTCCTGATCTGGCCCGTCGCCCATGGCCTGTGGATGAGCCTCACCGACAGCTCGCTCGCGCTGCGCGACACGGCCTTCGTCGGTTTCGCCAACTACGCCGAGGCCTTCGGTGACCCGGACGTCTGGCGCAGTCTGGGCAACACGGTCTTCTTCACCCTCATCACATGCGTCCCCCTGGTACTGCTCGCACTCGCGATGGCGCTGCTGGTCCACAGCGGGCTGGCCGGCCAGTGGGCGTGGCGGCTGGCGTTCTTCGCGCCCTATCTGCTGCCCGTCACCGTGGTGACCCTCATCTGGGCCTGGCTCTACCAGCCCGAACTCGGCTTCGGCAACCAGTTGCTCGCCGCGCTCGGCATGGAACCCGTCGGCTGGCTGTCGGACGAGTCGGTCGCCATGTGGTCCATCGCCGCCCTGACCGTCTGGTGGACGATCGGCTTCAACTTCCTGCTCTACCTGGCCGCGCTCCAGTCCCTGCCGGAGGCCCTCGACGAGGCCGCCGTGCTCGACGGCGCGGGCGCCTGGCGGCGGCTGTGGTCCATCACCCTGCCCCAGCTGCGCCACACCACGGTGCTGGTGGCCATGCTCCAGGTCCTGGCGTCGCTCAAGGTCTTCGACCAGATCTACATCCTCACCAAGGGCGGCCCGAACGGCACCACCCGCCCGATCCTCGAGTACGTCTACGACGTCGGGTTCACCGGGTACCGGCTGGGTTACGCCTCGGCCGTCTCATACGTCTTCTTCGCGCTGGTGATCGTCATCTCCATCGCGCAGCTCCGCTTCTTCCGCACGGAGGACTGAACGTGTCCGCTACCGCAACCGCTGTGCGCCCGCGGCGCCGCGCACCCCGCGCATCCGACGGTTCACCGATGCTCCTCGGCCACGGCCGGCTGCCGCGCGTGCTGGCCGGGTCCGCCCTGGTCGTCCTCGCGGCCGTCTGGCTGCTGCCGTTCGTCTGGGCGGTCGCCACCTCGTTCCAGAGCGAGCAGGACGTGGCGAAGCCCGGTCTGTTCCCGTTCAAGGGCGCGCTCACGCTGGAGTCCTACGAGCGGATCCTTTCCCGCGGAAACGTTCCGACCTGGGCCTTCAACAGCTTTCTCATAGCCGGTCTGGTCACCCTGATCACCGTGGCCCTCTCCACACTGGCCGCCTACGGTTTCGCGCGGGGTACGTTCCGGGGCCGCCGGACCCTCCTGGCCGTCACCGTCGCCGCCATCATGGTGCCGCCGCAGCTGCTCGTCGTCCCCCTCTTCAAACAGATGCTGCTGTTCCACCTGGTCGACACCTACGCCGCGGTCATCCTGCCCCAAGTGGTGGCGCCGATGATGGTGTTCATCCTCAAGAGGTTCTTCGAGGGGCTGCCCCGGGAACTGGAGGACGCCGCCAGGATCGACGGCGCGTCCGAGCTCAGGGTGTTCCTGTCGGTCGTGCTGCCGTTGTCCCGGCCGATCGTGGCCTCCGTCGCGATCTTCGTCTTCATCGGCGCCTGGAACAACTTCATGTGGCCGTTCATCGTCACCAACGACCCCGACCTCATGACGCTCCCGGTGGGCCTGGCCACCGTCAGGGACTCCTTCGGCATCCTGTACGCGCAGTCCATGGCCTCCGCGCTGCTGGCCTCGCTGCCGCTGATCGTCATGTTCCTCCTCTTCCAGCGCCGCATCGTCAAGTCCGTGGCCACCACGGGCTTCGGCGGCACCTGACCATGTCCCGGCCGGACGCGGCCCCGGCCCGCTTCCGAACCCGGATCCGGGCTCGGCTCCGGACCCGGCTCGGAACAGCCGCTTCCGGCCTCGGCTCCGCACGCGCGCTCCCGGTCCGTCCCACGCGGCCGGGAGCGCGGGGCGTCGCGGTCTCCGCCGCCCCGCCCCCATTGCGCGACAGATCAGTCCGAGTCATATTTACATCGATGTACATCACGGGGCCCGGTCACCGCGCCGCCCCGCCCGCCCACACACCGACTGGAGCATGTGTGCCCACCCCCGCCGTACCGCGCCCGGAGTACCCCCGCCCGCAGTTCGTCCGCAAGGACTGGCTCAATCTCAACGGCACCTGGCAGTTCGAGACCGACCGGGGCGACAGCGGCCTCGAGCGGGGGCTGACGGACCGGCCGCTGACCCGCGAGATCCTGGTCCCCTTCCCGCCCGAGTCGGAGCTGTCCGGCATCGGTGACACGGACTTCCTGGAGGCCGTGTGGTACCGGCGGGTGCTCACCCTGCCCCCCGAGTGGGCGGGACGCAGCGTGCTGCTGCACTTCGGCGCCGTCGACTACGACACCACCGTGTGGGCCGACGGCGTCGAGGTGGCCCGCCACCGGGGCGGGTTCACACCGTTCACCGCCGACCTCGGTGACATCGCCGGCGGCGGTGGCGAGGTCACCCTCACCGTCCGCGCCCGCGACCCGCGGTCGGGCCCGCAGGCCCGGGGCAAGCAGGCCGTCCAGTACGCCAACCACGACTGCAACTACACCCGGGTCACCGGCATCTGGCAGACCGTGTGGCTGGAGCCCGTCCCCGATCTCCACCTGCGGCGCCCCCGCATCACGCCCGACCTGGCGGGCTCGGCCTTCCACCTGGAACTGCCCCTCTCCGGCAACCGCCCGGGGTACCGGGTGCGCGCCGTGCTCTTCGACGCCGACGGCGAGGTCGCCCGCGCGGAGGCCCGCGCCGACCTCGACCTCGCACCGCGCCTGCACCTGCCGGTACCCGAGGAGCGTCGGCGCGAGTGGGGACCGGCGGACCCGCACCTGTACGACCTGCGGATCGAACTCGTCGACGCGGCGGGCGAGGTGACCGACAGCGCGGAGAGCTACGCCGGTCTCCGGGCGGTCGGCATCCGGGGCAAGGCCGTCACGCTCAACGGGCGGCCCCTCTTCCAGCGGCTGGTGCTCGACCAGGGCTGGTACCCGGACGGCCTGATGACCGCGCCGACCGACGAGGCCCTGCGCCGCGACATCGAACTCGCCCTGGCGGCGGGCTTCAACGGGGCGCGGCTGCACCAGAAGGTCTTCGAAGAGCGCTTCCTCTACCACGCGGACCGCCTCGGCTACCTGGTCTGGGGCGAGTTCGGCGACTGGGGCTGCGAGACCGGCGGTTCGTCGGGAGACAACCAGCAGCCGGACGCCTCCTACACCGGCCAGTGGCTCGAAGCGCTGGAGCGCGACTACTCGCACCCGTCGATCATCGGGTGGTGCCCGCTCAACGAGACGTACCAGAAGCTGCACGACCGCATCACCCAGCTCGACGCCGTGACCCGGGCGATGTTCCTGGCCACGAAGGCCATGGACACGACCAGGCCGGTGATCGACGCGTCCGGCTACGCCCACCGGGTCGCCGAGACCGACATCTACGACTCCCACAGCTACGAGCAGGACCCGGCCGCCTTCCGGCGCCAGATGTCCGGCCTCGCCAAGGACGACCCGTTCGTCAACGCGTACGAGAACGGCGCCGCCTACTCACAGCCGTACCGCGGCCAGCCCTACTTCGTCAGCGAGTTCGGCGGCATCTGGTGGGACCCCGCCGCGGCCGCCGCGCAGTCCGGCGAGGACCGGACGGAGTCCTGGGGATACGGGGAACGGGTGCGCGACGAGGAGGAGCTCCAGACGCGGTTCGCGGGGCTCACGGGCGTCCTGCTGGACGACCCGGCCATGTTCGGCTACTGCTACACCCAGCTGACCGACGTGTTCCAGGAGCGCAACGGCATCTACCGTTTCGACCGCGGCACCAAGATGGACGTCGAGCGGATCCGCGCCGCGCAGGCGCGTCCGGCCGCGATCGAGGAGCAGGACCCCGCGTAGGGACGCCTCTCCGCCGCACGCGGACAGCGGTACGGCGCCTCCCCGGCGGATGCCGGGGGAGGCGCCGTACCACGTCGGCCGGGTCCGGTCTCCTGGGCCTCGGAGCTTGCGCATCGCGCATCGCGCGTCGCACGTCGCGCTTCGGGCCTCGGGAGAACCGTCAGGCCCGTTGCAGCCGCCAGAGCTGGGGCTGGAGGCCGTTGCACGTCCACTGCCGTACATTGGCGCCCGCTTCCCGCGAGCCCTCGGCGACATCCAGGCACTGACCGCTGGACCTGGCGATGAGCCGGTAGTAGCCGCGGCTGGCGTTCTCCAGCCGCCAGTCCTGCGCGGCGGCGCCGTTGCAGTACCACTGCCGGACGTTCGCGCCCGGCGCCTGCGAACCGTCCTTCACGTCCAGGCAGTACCCGCTGTTGCGCCCGGTGAGGGTGAAGTGGGCACCGCCGCGGGCGCGCAGGGTCCAGTCCTGCGGCCCCAGGCCGTTGCAGGTCCACTGCTGCACGTTGCCGCCCGGCTCCCGCGAGTCCTTGTCCACGTCCAGGCAGTGCCCGCTGTTCGCGTTCGTGAGCCGGTACAGGGCACCGTCCGCCACACCGGCCGCGTCACCGCTGCCGGTGATCCCGCCCGTGGCGTAGTACGGCGTGCAGACACCGCCGTCCCAGTCGGTGGCTATCTGGAAGACCTGCCTCCCGTCGGCCGAGGGCAGCAGCGGGGAACTGTAGTTCTGGCAGTAGTTGGCGCTCGGGTTCGCGACCCGTACCGGCGACTCGATCTCGTACCAGGGTCCGGAGCCGTTCTCCGTGTTGGCGAGGATGGTGCGCCCGCTGTCCGCCGCGGGGGTGCCGTCCCGGTTGAGCAGCATCTGCCCGATCAGCAGGAGCCTGCCGTTCGGTCCGCCGTCCGGCGCGGGCGCCCAGGCGATGGTGGGCGCGGCCCTGAAGTACTTGCCGTCGACCGTCTCCGGCCGGAACCCGAGCGAGGCCGGGTCGCCCCAGTTCCAGCCGTCCGCCGACGTCCGGTGGTGCACCACGCACTGGTACTGACCGCCGGGGTTGCAGATCTCGTAGCTCATGAAGTACGTGCCGTTGGGCAGCGTGCGCACCACCGGCATCCCGGGCCGGTCGGGCTGCCAGGTGCTCGCCACCGTGTCCCGGCGGTCCTGCCAGCGCACACCGTCGTAGCTGCGGGAGGCGGACAGCTTCTGGCTGTGACCGGGGTCGGTCTCGTCGGCGTAGTGGCAGACGAGCGCCCCGTCGGCCGCTACGGAGAACTCCGGTTCCCACAGCCCGCCCGTACCGCTCGCGGTGGCGCAGGACGACAGGTAGGACCAGGTGCGGCCCACGTCGTTGCTGCGCCAGACACGCAGGGCCATGCGCCGGTCCGGCTCGTCCTGCCCGGCGGACGCCGACCACAGCAGGGTGCCGGCCGGCAACGCGCCCACCTGCCGCGGAAGTTCGAACAGGGTGCCGCAGCACTGGCCTTGGCCCCCGGACGACTCCGGGTCGGCGATCCTGCCCACTTCCCGGAAGACCGAGCCGTTGTCCGTGCTCTCGTGGATGGCGCCGATCCCGCTGTTGCCGTCGAACGTGGTCACGCTCGCGAGCACGCGTCCGTTCGCGGCGCCGTTGTGAGCCAGCCGGATGGCCCGGGGGTACAGCCCCGTGCCGTTCCGCAGCGGCGTTCCCGTGGCGGCGGGGGCGGCGCTCTTCACCGCGGCACTCGCCGCGTCTGTGGGCCGGGCGGACGCGGCGGGCACGGCCAGCGCGAGGCTCAGCGTCCCCGCCAGCCCCAGCAGCAGGGCCCGGCCCGCCCGCCGCCGGAAGCGGCCGCCGGTGTCGGGGCGGGCCGGCTGAGCGGCGGACGGGCCGTACGAGGGGGATCGGCGAAGTCCGAGGAGACGTGGTCGGCGAAGACGCAAGGCGGGGGTCCTTCCTGAGTGCACAACGGGGCGGTACGGCAGGACAGCGCCGTCCGCGCGCCGTCGGCGTGCCGTAACCCGGCCAGGCGCACGGGCGCCGACGCGTCGCGCTGACCGCGCTGACCGCGAGCGTCACAGTAGAGCCGCTTGTACATCGATGTACACAGGCGTGCGAAGGCTTTTTACATCGTTGTACAGAGCACGACCGGCCCCACCGCCCGTCGCCGCCGCGCTCCGTGGCCCGTACCGGCTCACGCGCCGAGGGCGGGGAACGGCTCGCCCTGGCGTGCCGGTTGATCGAGCGAGGCGAGTCACGCTTCGAGGTGGTCGCGCGGCGCAGCGGGCTCGGCACCGCCGCCAGCCTCCGGGCGCTGATGCGCCGCGAGACCGGCATCACCCCGTCGGAGTACAGGCGGCGGTTCGGCCCCGAGGCGCATTGACGGCGACGCGTCCGCCGGACGGCTCCAGGGCCTCGCCCACCGCTCGAACGACGGCCCGTCAACCACCGCTCCCGACGTGCCAGTTGGTGATTCCGCGCATCACCGGTGGTCGCTTATGATCTTGGTCATGACTTCGCAGAGCCCCGAAAAGAGCCCGTCCCGCAAGCAGCGACTCCAGGAGAAGCAGAAGCGCCAGCTGGCGGTCGTCGACGCCGTCGACAAGGCGGAGGCCAAGCTGAGGAAGGCCGAGGCGGAGCTGGCCGAGGCCGTGGCGGAAGCGGTGGAGGTCTTCGGGAGCGATCTGGGCGCCTCGGAGGAGCTCGGACTGCCCGTCGACACGGTCCGCGGTTACCTGCGGCTCGTCGAGGGCGGTGCGGACGGCACCGACGGCACCGACGGCGCCGAGGAGCCCGGCGGGACCACGGAGGAGACGGCTTCGGAACGGAGCCCGGTGAAGGCCGGTGCGAAGGCGGCCCGTACGCGGGAGGCGACGGAAGCCACCGCCGCGACGGCGCCGGAACCCGCCATGGCGTAGCCCCCGGCCGGTCTCGCCCCGGGGACGTCGATCGCGGGCTGCTGATGGCCAGTTCATGCCTGTTCACGCCAGTCACGCGGGATCGCCCGGACCGGCGCCGAGGTGACCCCGAGCGGGCCGGCTCCCTATGAGGGCCGGCCCGCTCCCGCTCGTCGGGTCGCTCATCACCAGGCCCCACCACGGGAGTCCGGACGAGGGACCCTCAGCCCCTCCCCATAGCCTCGCTCTTGGTGGACGATAGGACACGGAGCGCGACGGCGCGCCACTGGAGATGACGAGGCGGCCGAAGAGGCCCGAGGGGATGAAGGGGTCGTGATGGGAGAGAGCGTGTCGGTGCGCTGCCCGGACTGCGGTGTCGATCACGCCTTCATGGCGTCGGTCTACCCCTGCGCCTGCGGGGCGCCGGTCGCACCGCCGCTGGCGCGCGACATACCGGCGGAGCCGGTCACCCACCGCTCGTGGGTGGACGAGTGGGTGGTGGTGCGCTGCACGGCGTGCGGCCGGCACGGCCACTGGCCGCAACCGGAGCTGGGCTGCCCGTGCGGCACGGTGCTGCGGATCCCGGTACGGCCGGCGGGCGGCCCGCAGGACTGGACGGACGCGGGCTTCGCACCGGGCGCGGAGGGCGTACGGGGCCCGGGAGCCGTGGAGGACACGGGAGCCGTACCGGACGGGCGCGGCACGCCGGACACGTCCCCCCGGCCGGGCGGGAGTCCGGCACCGGATCACCGCTCGGGGCCGGATCACCACTCGGGACCGGACCACCGCTCGGGGCCCGATCACCGCTCGGGGCCCGATCACCGCTCGGGACCGGACCGCGCCTCGGAACGGGGAGGCGGCTCGGAAGCGGGAGGCAGGCGATCCGCCCCCGAACTCCCGTCGGGCGAAGGCCCGTTCACCGACCGGCCGACGGACCGGCCTCAGCCCCGCCACCCCGCGCACATCCCGTTGCCGCGTACGGCCGCCTCCCCGCGTCCGTCCTTCCGGCCGCCCACGATCCGTACGAGCGAGGACGCCGTGACCGCCGCGGCGCTCTACCTTCGCTGGCTGGGCTTCAAGAGCGTCGTCCGGGCGGCGGACGAGGCTGACTCCGGCGTCGATCTGCGCGGCACGGACGTCGTCGCCCAGGTCGATCCCACCACCAGCCCGGCCTCACTGCGCTCCGTCGAATGCCTCTGGCTCAACGGGCTGAGCGCGTCGGCGGTGGGGGTGTTCTTCGCGCTGGCCGGTTACGCGGAGGACGCCCGGGCGCGCGCGGACGACCTCGGTCTCCCGCTCTTCGTCATCGACCTCACCGGCGCCCCCCAGCCGGTCAACGGCCCGGCGTACGAACTGGTCTCGGCGGGCGCGTAGCAGCCCCCCGGGTCCCGCCGCGGCATCCCGCCCGTACCGTTCCGTTCCCGGCTGCTCACCGTTGCGGCTCGTGAGCGGGGACGGTCAGCCGCCGAGCGGCCCGTACGTCCGGTCGTGGAAGGTGAAGGCGGTCGGCTCGGCCTCGTCCTCCTCGCGGAAGTACCCGCCGTAGCCGGGGTCCTCGACGTGCGGGGCGAGCAGATCGAGGACGGTGACGAGTTCCTCCATGTCGTCGTCCAGCCAGTAGTTGCGGGTGAACAGCCCCCACGCGTGATGCTCCTCCCCCTCCCCCGTGACGAAGCGCGCCTGCCGCGTCAGCGAAGCGAAGTCTCCTCCGGGCAGGCGGCTGTCCGCGTCGGGCTCGAGCAGCGGGTACGCGTGCGTCTCCCCGTCGAGCTCTGTGGGCCGCTCCCGCGCCTTGCCCAGATGCCAGCGCAGCGCGGCCAGGACGGAGGCGGGCGTGTCGTCGCGGAGGAAACAGGTGAAGACGACTTCGTAGCGAGAGCTCACGCACCGCATTGTGCACGACGGCGAGCGCGCGACCGCCGGTTCGACCGGGATCCGGCCGACTTGTCAGGCAAGCGGCGGGTGCCGCCGGAGCGGTCAGGCGGGAGGAGCGCGCCACCCGGTGCGCCCGGCGGTCGCGGACGGGCTCCGGCCGCCCGCCGACGCGCGGCGCGAGCGCGAGGCCCGTACGGGTCCGCCGGGCACCCGAGTGTCTCCCGGTGTGTCCCGGCGCCTCCCCGCCCGCCGCCGTCCGGCCGGGCGAGGCGGGCCACAGCCACAGCCACAGCCACAGCCGTAGCCGGCGCCGTAGGCGTAGCCGTCAGCGCACGTCCCCCTCGTCGTACTCGTGCTCGGTCCGCCCGCCGGCAGTCCGCTCCCGGAGCTCGATCCGGCGGATCTTCCCGGACACGGTCTTCGGCAGCTCCGCGAACTCGAGGCGCCTGACGCGCTTGTACGGTGCCAGGACCGCACGCGAGTGGGCGAAGATCATCTTCGCCGTGTCGGGACCGGGCTCCCAGCCCTCGGCGAGGACGACGTACGCCTTCGGCACCGCCAGCCGCACCGGATCCGGCGCCGGGACGACCGCGGCCTCCGCCACCGCCTCGTGCTCCAGCAGCGCGCTCTCCAGCTCGAAGGGCGAGATCTTGTAGTCGGAGGCCTTGAAGACGTCATCGCTCCGGCCGATGTACGTGATGTAGCCGTCGGCATCGCGCGCGCCGATGTCACCGGTGCGGTAGTAGCCGCCCGCCATCGCCTCGGCGGTCCTGGCGGGGTCGCCGTGGTAGCCGGTCATCAGGCCGACCGGGCGGTCGGCGAGGTCGAGCGCGATCTCCCCCTCCGCCGCGCCGGGCGCGCCGGTGACCGGGTCGAGCAGCTCGACCGCGAAACCGGGGGTCGGGCGGCCCATGGAGCCCGTCTTGAGCGGCTGCCCCGGGGGGTTGGCGACCTGGACGGCGGTCTCGGTCTGCCCGAAGCCGTCCCTGATCGTCACGCCCCACGCCCGCCGGACCGTCTCGATCACCTCGGGGTTGAGCGGTTCGCCCGCCGCCACGGCCTCGCGCGGCGGGGTGCGCAGCTGGGACAGGTCGGCCTGGATGAGCATGCGCCACACGGTGGGCGGGGCGCAGAAGCTGGTGACGCCCGCCTCGTCCATCGCCGCCATGAGCCGGGCCGGGTCGAAGCGGGTGTAGTGGTGGATGAAGACGGTCGCCTCCGCGTTCCACGGGGCGAAGAGGTTCGACCAGGCGTGCTTGGCCCAGCCGGGCGAGGCGATGTTCAGGTGTACGTCGCCGGGTCGCAGCCCGATCCAGTACATGGTCGCGAGGTGGCCGATCGGGTACGAGGCGTGCGTGTGCTCCACGAGCTTGGGCCGGGCGGTCGTACCGGAGGTGAAGTACAGCAGCAGCGGGTCGTCCGCATGGGTGATGCCGAGCGGCTCGAAGGTCTCCGGGCGGGTGTACGCCTCCTCGTACGGCAGCCAGCCGGCGGCCGGGCCCGGGTACGCCGCGCCGCCGCCGGTCGGGGATCCGGTCCCCGCCCCCGGTACCAGTCCCGCTCGCGGTTCCGGTGCGGACTCCGGCCCCGGTCCTGTCGCCGGTCGCGTCTCCGTTCCGGCCGCCGGTCGCGTCTCCGCCCCCGCCGCCGGTCCCGGCCCGAGTCCCTCCGTGGACCCGACCACGATCCGGGTGAAGTCCCCCTCGATCCCCGTGAACTTCTCCGTGTCCTCCGCCCTGGCGATCACATGGGCGGCCCGGCCGCGTTCGACGCGGTCCCGCAGGTCCGCCGGGCCGAGCAGCGGCGTCGCGGGAATCACGACGGCCCGGAGCTTCATCGCGGCGAGGGCCGTCTCCCACAGCTCGACCTGGTTGTCGAGCATGACCACGACGCGGTCCCCCGGCCGCACGCCCTGCTCGCGCAGCCAGTTCGCCGCGCTGTTGGAGCGGGCCGACATGTCGGCGAAGCTGAGGCGGACGCGGCGGCCGTCCTCCTCGACGATGTGCAGCGCGACCCGGTCGTTGCCCTCCGCGATCCGGTCGAACCAGTCCAGCGCCCAGTTGAAGCGTTCGGGGCGCGGCCAGACGAAGCCCTCGTACGCCCGCGCGTAGTCCTCCCGGTGCGCCAGCAGGAAGTCCCGGGCCGCCCGGAACTCCTCGGTCGGACCACCCGCCGCGCCTGTCGAGCCCGTCGACGCCCGTGCCCTCATGTGTGTCCTCCTCTGTCCTGCCTCGTTGCGGGACCCTTCCCCTGCATCGTGTAATCAGTCGGTGCGTCGCACCAGCCCCCCGTACGGGAGGCGTCTCGGTGCGGCCGGGCCACGGGAGAGGTTGCACATGGTGTCCTTGGAACGGTTCCTGGCGTTCGCCGCGATGTCGTTGGTGGTGATCGTGATCCCGGGGCCGAGCGTGCTCTTCGTGATCGGGCGGGCCCTGGCCCACGGCCGCCGGACGGCGCTCGCGTCCGTGTTCGGCAATGTGGTCGGCTCGTACGCCCTGATCGTGGCGGTCGCGCTGGGGGTGGGCACACTGGTCGAGGCGTCGGTCACCGTCTTCCTGGCCGTCAAGCTCGCGGGCGCCGCCTACCTGGTCTTCCTAGGAGTACAGGCGTTCCGGCACCGCGGGGACCTGCGGGCATCCGCCATGGAGGGACCCGCCGGACCGGCGCGGAGCGATCTCCGTACCGTGGTGGACGGCTTCGTCGTGGGGATCACCAATCCCAAGGGGATCGTGTTCTTCGCGGCCGTGCTGCCGCAGTTCGTGGACCACTCGGCGGGCCGTCTCGCCGCGCAGATGCTGGTCCTCGGACTGGTGCCCATCGCTATCGGCCTGGTCACCGACACCCTGTGGGGCCTGGGCGCGGCGGCCGCGCGGAGCTGGTTCGCCCGGTCCGAGCGGCGGCTGTCGCTGGTGGGCGGCGCGGGCGGATTCGCGATGATCGGTCTCGGGGTCACGGTCGCGGCGACGGGCCGGGCCGACTGAGCCACGCGGGGCCGTGGGCTGTCGAGCGGGCCGAAGGAGCGGGGCCGGCCGAGCGAGCCGGGCGGGGCCGGCACCGGGACACCGGGTGAATGCCGGGTGCCCGGAGGGGCGGGTGCCCGGAGGGGCGGGTGCCCGGGCGGGCGGTGTTCCGAGCGAGCCAGCTTCACGACCGGCCGTCGTCCGGGCGGGCGGTGTTCCGGGGAAAGCCCGGAACACCGCCCGCCCGGTCATGACGACCCCCGCCTCATCGCCTCGCGGGCCGTGCCAGTGTGTAGCCGCCGATGCCGGCGAGCGCGCCGAGCACGCCACCGGCCACGGTCCACAGCCAGCGGTCCGTCCACCAGCCGGAGGACCAGCCGTCCTCGGGCTCGACCCCGGAGGCGGCCAGCCGCGCGCCCTCGCTCGACGCGCCTCCGTTCTCGCTCTGCGAGACGGTGGTACGGCCAGGCGTCAGCGGTACGGACAGCGTGCCGTCGACGGCCGCCGAGCCGCCCACGTCCTTCATGGCCGCCTCGACCTCCGCGCGGACGGGCAGGCCCAGGTCCACCTGCTGCCCGCTGACGACGGTGAGCCGTACGAAGTAGCTGCCGGGCAGTGGGTCGTCGGACCACGGCTCGGCCCAGGCCCGTACCGTCCGCAGCGTGCAGCGCAGCTCCACCGCCCGGGCGTCGGCCGCCAGGGCGCGGGTCTGCGCGCCGTAGACGCACGGCTGCCGGCGGCGCAGGCCGTCGTAGACGTCGATCCGCCAGGTGAGGGCGCCCCTCCGGGCGGCGGCGGACTCGGGGAACTCGACCTTCGCGGAGACGGTGGCACGCTGCCCCGTGTCCGCCGGGAAGACCCAGTAGAGGTAGTCGCCCGAGGACGCCTCGGCCGTCGCGCGCTGGCCGGGCCGGAAGGCCGTCGCCGTACGGAACGACGTGCCCGCCTCGGTCGGCGCCTCGGCGCTGTCGGAATCCTCGGACGCCGTGGCCGCCGGGGACTCGTCGGCCAGGGCCGCCCCCGCCGTGCCGAGCACCAACAGCAGCCCCGCCAGCAGGGAGCGGGCGAAGAGTCCGGCGAACCGGGTGACGTCGGTTACGGTACGCATCAGTTGGCCTCCCAGACGACACGCAGGCGGGAGATCCAGCCCCACAGCAGCCCGGCCACCAGACCGGTGAGGACCAGGGTGGCGAGCAGCCACCAGCCGCGGCCGAGCCCGAACGCGGCGGCGTCGGACGCCTCGTCGGGCGCGTCGACCAGGTCGACGGAGAGCTCGACGGGCAGACCCGGGGTGGTCTTGACGGAGTCGGGCGCGGAGAACGCGTTGCTCACCTGGAGGCAGACGGTCTCGGCGGCCGGCTTCTCCTCACCGCCGGTGTCGGTGTCGGCGTCGTCGTTCTCGGGCTTCGGGTAGCGCAGGCCCGTCGACATCACGTCGGTGCGTCCGTCACCCGCTTCGGAGCCGCGCACGATCTCGCGGCCGTGGACGGTCACGGCCCGCAGCAGCACGCCGTAGTCCTTGTCGACCGCGCGGTCCGCGGCGACGCTCACCGAGGCGCGCAGCTCCTGACCGGGCAGGACGTCCACGCGGTACCAGCGGTGCTCGGAGAACTTCTCACGGTCGCTGTAGAGGCCGGGCTTGATCCGCGGCGCGTCGGCGCAGCGGGCGGCGCCCTCCGTGGCCACCGGGGTGACGACGGGATCGGCCGCCCGGTCGACCAGCTGCTTGACGCGGCCGGAGAGTTCGTCGGTGTGCCGCACGGAGGTGTAGGTGCCGCCGGTCGCCTCGGCGATGCAGGTCAGCTGGCGTCGGGTCTTGTCGTCCGGCACCAGGCCGAGGGTGTCGATGGTGAGGTGGATTCCCTTGGCCGCGATCTCCCGCGCGACCTCGCAGGGGTCGAGCGGGGCGCAGGTGTCCTCGCCGTCGGTGATGAGGACGATCCGGCGGGTGGCGTCCCCGCCCTCGAGGTCGTCGGCCGCGCCGAGGAGGGCGGGGCCGATGGGTGTCCAGCCGGTGGGGACGAGGGTGGCGACGGCGGTCTTGGCCTCCGTACGGTCCAGTGGCCCGACGGGGTAGAGCTGCTCGGTGTCCTTGCACCCGACCTTGGTGTCCTTGCCCGGGTAGGTGGCGCCGAGGGTGCGGATGCCCAGCTCCACCTCCTCCGGCACGGCGTCGAGCACCTCGTTGAACGCCTGCTTCGCCGCGGCCATCCGGCTCTTCCCGTCGATGTCGCGGGTCCGCATCGAACCGCTGACGTCGAGGACGAGGTCGACCTTCGGAGCGGCTGCTCCGGCGGGCTCGTCCGCGGTGGGGGCGGCGGACGCGGCGGGTGGCAGGAGCCCCACGGCCAGGGTGGTCAGCACGCCGCACAGGGCGAGTGCGGACCGTCTACGTATGATCATCGACGGATGATAGTGAGAATCGGCTGACGAGGCCAAAACACACTGACCGGCCGTCAATTGGGCATACGAGACGAGCAGAGGTGGCCAGGATGGGCGACGGCACGGGCAGCGGAACGAGCGGCTACGGGGCCGTCGGCGCGCGGTACGAGGGCCGTGGCCCGGACGGGAGCATCCCCGGGGCGTACCCGCCGGGCGGGCTCCGGCCGCTCTACCTCGGCACGTACACCTCCGGACCGGGCGCCGGGACCGGGATCGGCCTGGCGGCGTACGACCCGGACACGGGCGCGATCTCGTCCGCCGGCACGCTCACGGGCGTCGAGAACCCGTCGTACCTCGCCCTCCATCCGAACGGCCGTACGCTCTACGCGGTCGACGAGCAGGAGGACGGCCGGGTCACGGCGATCGCGACCGGCGGCGCCGGGACCGGCGGCCCCACCGTCCTGGGCTCTCGCGGCACGGGCGGCGCGGCCCCCACGCACCTGTCGGTGCACCCGGGCGGCCAGTGGCTGCTGAGCGCCAACTACACGTCCGGCAGCGTGGCCGTCCACCCCATCGAACCGTCGGGAGCGCTCGGCCGGCGTACGGATCTGGTCACGCACGCGGCCCCGCCCCCGGGCCCGGGCCGGAGCGGACCGCACGCCCACCAGGTCGTCACCTCGCCGGACCGCGGCCATGTGCTCGCCGTGGACCTGGGCAACGACACGGTGTACAGCTACCGGCTCGACACCTCGGCCGGCACCCTGACCGAGGTCGCGCGCACGACGACTCGTCCCGGCGCGGGTCCGCGCCACCTCACGTTCCACCCGTCGGGTACGTTCGCGTATCTGGCCAACGAGTTGGACAACACGGTCGTGGTCTGCGCGTACGACCCCGGGACCGGCCGTCTCACCCCCGGCGAACCGCGCCCCACGGGGACCACCGGCACGGCCCGCAGCTTCCCGGCCCAGTTCGTGGTCACGGACGACGGCGCCTTCGCCTACCTCGCCAACCGGGGGCACAACAGTCTGACGCGCTACGCGATCGAGTCGTCCGGCGCGGCGCTCCGGCTGCTGGACACGGTCCCGGTGGGCGGCGACTGGCCGCGTCAGCTGTCGCTCTCGCCGGCCGGCGATCTGCTGTTCGCGGCCAACCAGCGGTCGAACTCGGTGACGGTCTTCCGTGTCGACCGGGCCACCGGTGAACTGCGCCCGATGGGCGACCCGTTCGCCTCCCCGGTCGCGGCCTGTGCCCTGCCGCTGTAGCGTCCGACGTCCGGCGTACGTCCTTCTCCCCCGCGCACACCCACTCCTCTCCCCTCCCACGACAGACGTGGAGACGACGATGTGTCCCACCCCGCAGGCCCGGCCATGACGTTCCTGGTCAACGATCCGCGCGCGTTCGCCGACGAGGCCCTGGCGGGTTTCGCCGCCGCCCACGCCGACGAGGTCCGCGCGGTCCCCGGCGGGGTCGTCCGCGCCTCGGCCACGCCGCCCGGCCAGGTCGCCGTCGTCCTCGGCGGCGGCACCGGCCACTATCCCGCCTTCGCGGGCTGGGTGGGCCCCGGGTTCGCGCACGGGGCGGCCTGCGGCAATGTCTTCGCCTCCCCCTCGGCAGACCGGATCTGCTCGGTGGCGCGGGCCGCCGAGAACGGGGGCGGTGTGCTCCTCGGCTTCGGCAACTACGCGGGTGACGTCCTGCACTTCGGACACGCCGCCGAGCGGCTGCGCGCGGAGGGCTTCGACGCCCGGACCCTGGCCGTCAGCGACGACATCGTGTCGGGGCCGCCGGACGCGACCGCCGTCCGGCGGGGCATCGCGGGCGGCCTGGCCGTGCTGAAGATCCTGTGCGCGGCGGCGGAGGCGGGCTACGGCATGGACGAGACCGTACGGGTGGGCCGCGCGGCGAACGCGGCCACCCGGTCCCTCGGTGTCGCCTTCGGCGGCTGTGCGCTGCCGGGTGCCGAGAAGCCGCTGTTCACCGTGGCGGCCGGGCGGATGGGTGTGGGCCTCGGCATCCACGGGGAGACCGGCACCGAGGAAGGGCCGCTGCCCACCGCCGACGCGACGGCCGACCTGCTGGTGGACCGGGTGCTGGCGGATCGCGCGGCGGCGGCCGGACCGCACGACGGATCGCCCGCCGGCCGCCCGGAGCGCGCGGCGGTCCTGCTCAACGGGCTGGGCGCGATCACCTACGAGGAGCTGTACGTCGTGCACCGCCGCGTCGGCGAACGGCTCGCCGCCGAGGGCATCACGGTCGTCGCCCCCGTCGTCGGCGAACAGGTCACGAGCCTCGGCATGGCGGGGCTCTCCCTCACCCTGACCTTCCTGGACGACGAGTTGGAGGCGCTGTGGAGGGCCCCGGCCGCCGCCCCCGCCTTCCGGCGCGGCAGCCTCGGGCCGAGGCCGCCCCGTACGGACGACCTCACCGCGGCCCACCAGGTCCCGCCCGTCGTCCCGGGCACGGCGGCCTCGCGGGAGCTGGCGGCACGGATCGCGCGGGCACTGCGTACGGTGCGGGACACGGTCGTCACGCACGAACGGCGCCTCGGCGACATCGACGCCGTGGCGGGCGACGGCGACCACGGCATCGGCATGCGACGCGGCGCGGAGGCCGCCGTGCGGGCGGCCGACGAGGCGGTGGCGCTGGGCGCGGGCGCCCGGACGCTCCTGTCCCGGGCGGGGGCCGCCTGGGCCGACCACGCCGGCGGCACGTCGGGGGCCCTGTGGGGCGCGGCGCTGGCGGCGTTCGGCGTGGAGCTGGGAGACGGAGAGGAGGATCCCGCGGCCGGTGCGGCGGACTCGGCGACTGACGGGGAGGGCCCGGGAGTCGCGGGGCGGGATCTCGGAGCCGGCGGGCGGGAGCTCGGAGCCGGCGAGCGGGAGTTCGTGGCCGGCGGGCGGGAGCTCGTCGCCGGAACGACGCGTCCCGGAACCGGCGCGGAAGCCGCCCATGCCGCCCGATTGGTCCGTGCCGTACGCGCCGCCGTCGACGCGGTGGTGCGGATCGGTGGTGCCAGGCCCGGGGACAAGACGCTCGTGGACTCGGCCGTGCCGTTCGTGGAGCGGCTGGAGGCGGCGCTGCCGGTGGCCGGGTTCGCCGCCGCCTGGACGGAGGCCGCCCTGATCGCGGGCGAGGCCGCGGAGGCCACGGCCGCCTTCGCGGCCCGCCTGGGCCGGGCCCGTACCCACGGCGACCGCAGCCTCGGCACACCCGACGCGGGAGCCGTCTCGTTCGCCCTGATCGTGGCCGCCCTGGCGCCGGCCGTCCACCCCGCCGAGGAGGGCGACTGACGGGCGTCGCCGCCGGCCCGTGCCTCCGACCGTCGCGCGCCCGCGACACCCGTTCGGGCCGCTCCCCCTCTCCCCTTCCGCCCGGGTCTCGCGTTGCGGGCGTCCGGTTGACGCCCCGGCACCCCTGGCACACCCGGTACACCCGGCCTTGACAAGTGCCCGTGCCTCGACAAGGCTCATGGGAGCGCTCCCACATCGGAGGAGGCGGCCTCCTCTCTCGCCGCCCCGCAATGGGCTGCCCATCCCGGAGCGGGAGCGCACCCCCTGCCGCGCGGCAGGCGAGAGCGCCGTTCCGTGCCGGATCCGTGGGGGACACGGCACGGAACGGCGCGGGCGGGCCCCGCCGGGCCCCTCAGCACCGCGAGCCCCGCGGCGGCCACTGCGCCGCCCATGAGGAACCCGGCCCGCCGGCCCAGGACATCACCGAGTTCTTCCGCACCCACCGTTTCCGGCTGTCCCGGCTGTCCCCGCTGCTCCCGCCGTCCCCGTGAGGTGCGCGGTGAGGTGCTCCGGCCGTACGGGCGTCCTGTTCAGCTCCAGCCCCGTCGCGTCCCTGATCGCCGCGAGGATCGCCGGCGTGGCGGAGAGGGTCGGCGCCTCGCCGACGCCGCGCAGCCCGTACGGCGCGTGGGTGTCGGCCAGTTCGAGGACATCGGCCGGCATGGTCGGGGTGTCCAGGATGGTGGGGATCAGGTAGTCCGTGAAGGAGGGGTTGCGGACCTTCGCCGTCGCCGGGTCGACGAGGATCTCCTCCATCACCGCCACGCCCAGCCCCTGGATGCTGCCGCCGTGGATCTGGCCGAGCACGGAGAGCGGGTTGAGCGCCTTGCCGACGTCCTGGGCGACGGCCAGTTCCACGACCTTGACCAGGCCGAGCTCGGTGTCCACCTCCACGACGGCGCGGTGTGCGGCGAAGGAGTACTGGACATGCCCGTCGCCCTGCCCCGTCCGCCGGTCGAACGGCCGCGTCGGGCGGTGCCGCCAGACCCGTTCCACCTCCACCGCCTCGCCCGCCAGGACGTCCGCCAGGGCCGCCAGCACCTCCCCGGCGTCGGTGACGACCTTGCCGTCCTCCAGCAGCAGTCCGGCGGTGGCCCAGGCCGGGTGGTACGTGCCGAACCGGCGCCTGCCCAGCTCCAGTACCCGCTCCCGTACGGCCTCGCAGGCGTGTTTCACCGCGCCGCCGGTGACGTACGTCTGGCGGGAGGCCGAGGTCGAACCGGCCGAGCCGACGCGCGTGTCCGCCGGGACGATCGTGACCTGGGTGACGCCCAGTTCGGTCCGCGCGATCTGCGCGTGCACCGTCACCCCGCCCTGGCCGACCTCGGCCATCGCGGTGTGGACGACGGCCACCGGCTCGCCGCCCAGCACGTCGAGTCGTACGCGCGCGGTGGAGTAGTCGTCGAAGCCCTCGGAGAAGCCGACGTTCTTGATACCGACCGCGTAGCCCACGCCCCGGACGACTCCCTCGCCGTGCGTGGTGTTGGACAGGCCGCCGGGCAGCGCCCGGACGTCCGGCTCCTCGCCCGCCGTGAGCCACTGCCGCTCCGGCGGCAGCGGCCTGGCCTTGACCCGGCGCAGCAGTTCGGCGACCGGCGCCGGGGAGTCGATCCGCTGCCCCGTGGGCATGACCGAGCCCTGCTCCATGGCGTTGAGCCGCCGGAACTCCACCGGGTCCAGCCCCAGCCGGGCCGCCAGCCGGTCCATCTGCGCCTCGTAGGCGAAGCACGCCTGCACCGCGCCGAAGCCGCGCATCGCACCGCAGGGCGGATTGTTGGTGTAGAGCGCCAATGCCTCGATGTCGACGTGGTCGACGACGTACGGGCCGACGGAGAGGGAGGCGGCGTTGCCGACGACGGCCGGGGACGAGGAGGCGTAGGCGCCGCCGTCCAGCACGATGCGGCACCTCATGTGCGTGAGCCTGCCGTCGCGGGTCGCGCCGTGCTCGTACCACAGCCGCGCCGGGTGGCGGTGCACGTGGCCGAAGAAGGACTCGAAGCGGTTGTAGACCATCTTGACCGGCCGGCCGGTGCGCAGCGCCAGCAGGCAGGCGTGGATCTGCATCGACAGGTCCTCGCGGCCGCCGAAGGCGCCGCCGACGCCGGACAGCGTCATACGGACCTTCTCCTCGGGCAGCCCGAGGACGGGGGCGATCTGGCGCAGGTCGGAGTGGAGCCACTGGGTGGCCACGTAGAGGTCGACGCCGCCGTCCTCGGCGGGTACGGCGAGACCGGACTCCGGGCCGAGGAACGCCTGGTCCTGCATGCCGAAGACGTACTCGCCGGTGACGGTCACCTCGGCGCGGGCCGCCGCGGCGGCCACGTCGCCGCGCACGATCGGCTGGCGGTGGACGACGTTGGGATGCGGGACGTGGCCGCTGTGGTGGTCCGTGCGGTGCTCGTGGACCAGGGGCGCGCCGGGGGCGGTGGCCGAGTCCTCGTCGGTGACCAGGGGCAGTTCGGCGTACTCGACGCGGATCCTGGCGGCGGCGCGGCGCGCGGTCTCGGGGTGGTCCGCGGCGACGAGGGCGACCGGCTCGCCGTGGTGCCGGACCTTGCCGGTGGCCAGGGCCGGGGTGTCCCGGATCTCCAGCCCGTAGTGGGTCACCGGGGCGGGGAGGTCGTCGTGGGTGAGGACGGCGTGCACGCCGGGGATGGCGAGGGCCTCGGCCGTGTCGATGGAGACGAGGGTGGCGTGGGCGACGGTGGAGCGCACCGTGTGGCCCCACAGCATGTCCTCGTGCCACAGGTCGGAGGAGTACGCGAACTCGCCGGTGACCTTGAGGGTGCCGTCGGGTCGCGGGGTGGACTCGCCGATGCCGCCGGTGCCGGAGGTCGGGCCGGTGCCGGCGGCGGTGCGGGAGTCCTGGGTGAGGCGGGTCGGGAGCCGGTCGGGGACCATGGTCAGCGACCGCCTTCCCTGGGACCGTCGAAACCGTTGGGACGGTCAGGGCCGTCGGGACCGCCGGTAGCGTCAAGGCCGCCCGGAGCGTCGGGGCCGCCGGGACCGTCGGCGCCCTCCCGCGTCGTACCGGTGGTGTGCGGGGCGGCACGGCCGCGCTCCTGGCGGGCGGCGGCGAGGCGGACGGCGTCGAGGATCTTCTCGTAGCCCGTGCAACGGCACAGGTTGCCCGAGAGCGCTTCGCGGATGTCCGCGTCCGTCGGGGACGGGTTGCGCTCCAGCATCTCGTCGGCCGCGACGAGCAGGCCGGGGGTGCAGAAGCCGCACTGCACGGCGCCCGCGTCGAGGAAGGCCCGCTGGACGGGCGACAGCGCGCCGCCGTCACCGGCCGGCGAGTCGTCGGCCCACGGGGCGCCGGCCGGTGGGTCACCGGTCGCCGGGTCGCCGGGGCCGGCTGCGGTCCGTGCCGGGCCCCTCGCGCCGGACTCCCGGCGCCTCGCGTGGTCGGCGAGCCCCTCGACGGTCAGGACCTCGCGTCCCTCCACCTGGCCCGCCGCGACCAGGCAGGCGCAGACCGGCACGCCGTCCAGACGAACGGTGCACGAACCGCATTCACCTTGTTCGCAGGCGTTCTTGGAGCCGGGCAGGCCCAGCCGTTCGCGCAGCACGTACAGCAGGCTCTCGCCCTCCCAGACGTCGTCGGCGCTCTGCTCCCGGCCGTTGACGGTGAAGTTCACGCGCATGGTCACGCCGCCCCTTCCGCGGTCCGCCGGGTGCCACGGCCGTCGTCGGCCCGGTAGCGTTCCCAGGTCCAGGCGAGTTGCCGGCGCGCCATGACGCCGACGGCGTGCCTCCGGTAGCCGGCGGTGCCGCGTACGTCGTCGATCGGGTCGCAGGCGCCCGCGGCCAGGGCCGCGAACTGCCGGGCGGCCGACGGCGGGAGGGGCTGCCGGCTCTCCCAGAAGCCCCCCTCGTCCAGTACCGCGGTCAGGAACGTCTCCGCGTCCTTCGCCCGTACCGGGGTGGGGGCCGCGGAGCCGATGCCGGTCCGTACCGTACGCGTCGTGGGGTGCAGGGCCAGGCCGAAGGCGCACACGGCGATGACCATCGCGTTGCGGGTGCCCACCTTCGAGAACTGCTGAGGACCGTCCGCCTTTTGGATGTGCACGGTTTTGATCAGTTCGTCGGCCTCAAGGGCGTTGCGTTTCACTCCCGTGTAGAACGCGTCGATCGGAATGCGGCGGGAGCCGCGTACCGACTCGACCTCGACCTCGGCGCCCGCGGCCAGCAGCGCCGGGTGCGCGTCACCGGCCGGGGAGGCGGTCCCGAGGTTGCCGCCGACCCCGCCGCGGTTGCGGATCTGCGGGGAGGCGACGGTGTGGGAGGCGAGCGCGAGACCGGGCAGCTCGGTCCTCAGATGCGCCATGACGTGGGCGTACGGCACGGACGCGCCCAGTGCCACGCTCTCGGGGCCGACGCTCCACTCGTACAGCTCGGAAACGCGGTTGAGGTCGAGCAGGCACCGCGGCCGTCGCTGATCGAAGTTGATCTCGACCATGATGTCGGTGCCCCCCGCTATGGGTACGGCCTCGGGATGTTCGGCCTTGGCTGCGAGCGCGTCCTCCCAGCCGACGGGGCGAAGGAAGTCCATGAGCGGCCCTCTTCTGATCATTTTGATCTTCCGCGACCGGGTCTCCCGTGTACGGATCGCCCGCGACACCCACCCGCGGCGACGGCCGGTCCTCGACGTGTGAGACGTACGGCACCAGTACACAAGCCCGCGCTCCACCCGGTGCAGTCACCGAAACCATGAAGGAATTGACTGGCCGGCCGACCGGTCTTGTAGATTCGAACGAATGACGGGGTCTGGTAACCGTGCGGCTTCCCTCTTGAAACAAGACGCGCCCATATGGGGCGACAACAAGGGCAGGAACGAGCGGCTCTGGGCAACCTTGATCGAGAACGATCGGGGTGCTGCGGGACCGGGCGGCTCCGGCACCCACACCATCGAACGAGAGAGATCGGCGGCGACGAGATGCGGCTGCGCGCACTGCTGGGGACCGACGCGCTGGGCCTGCGGCTGCTCGGCGGGGAGGAGGAGCTGGACCGTTCCGTACGCGGGGTGATGACCACCGACCTGCGTGACCCGAGCCGCTACCTCTCCGGGGGCGAGCTGGTCCTCACCGGTCTCGCCTGGCGGCACCGCGCCGAGGACTCCGAACCGTTCGTCCGCATCCTCACGTCCGCCGGGGTCGCCGGGCTGGCGGCGGGCGAGGCCGAGCTGGGCCCGGTCCCCGACGACCTCGTCGCGGCCTGTGCCCGGCACCGGCTGCCGCTCTTCGCGGTCAGCGAGGAGGTCGCCTTCGCGACGATCACCGAGCATGTGGTGCGGCAGGTCTCCGGTGAACGGGCCGGGGACCTGGCGGCGGTCGTGGACCGGCACCGCAGGCTGATGGCCTCCGGCCCGGCCGGCGGCGGCCCCGACGCCGTGCTCGACCTCCTCGGATCCGACCTCGACCTGCGGGCGTGGGTGCTCTCCCCGACCGGCCGGCGGATCGCGGGCACCCCCGAGGCGCTGCCCCCGGCACGGGCGGCGGCGCTCGCGGGGGAGCACCTGGCCGCCGTGCGCACGGGCCGCCCCGGACCGTACCGGACGGTGGTGGAGGGAACGGCGTACGCCCTCTTCCGCGCGACGGACGCCCGGCGCGCCGCCGCCGCCGCGCCGGGCGCCGCCACCGCGCCTCCTCCGCACGACGCGCACCGCCCCCACGAGCGGCACGGCCCGCACGACGCGCGCGACACGCGGCGCACGGCGCTGTCCGACTGGCTGCTCGCCGTCGAGGCGGACACGAGCGACTGGCCGGCGGCGCGGCTCGACCTGCTCCAGGGGGTGACCCAGTTGATCGCGGTGGAGCGCGACCGGCGGGACGCTGCCCGTACCGTACGCCGCCGGCTCGCCCAGGAGGTCCTGGAACTGGTCCAGGCGGGCGCGCCGGCCGCCGAGATCGCCGCCCGCCTCCGGGTCGCGGCGCCGGTCCTGCTGCCCGGACTCCCGACGGCACCGCGCTGGCAGGTCGTGGTGGCCCGGGCGGAGTGGGCCCCGCCCGGCGACGAGGCGGAGCCGGCGGCAGGCACGAGCGGCACCGGCCCGGGCGACTCCCCGACGACCGCGACCGGCGGCACGTCGGCATCCGGCGGCGGCCCGTCGAGCGCCCACGGCGAGGTGGCGCGGGCGCTCCTCGAAGAGATCCTGGTCGACCCGGCGGCGGTGGGGACGGACGGCGCCGACCGGATCGCGGTGGCACGGTCGGGGGACGAGGCGATCGCGCTGGTCCCCCTGCCTCCGCCGGGAAGCGGCCGGCCGCTTCCCGGCGAATCGCGCACGGAAACCGGGACCGCGCCGGAGACGGGAGCCGCCGGTACGGCGTCCGGCACCGGGCTCGGTGCCGACACGGATGCGGCGCTGCACGCGGACACGTTGCTCGCGGCCGTGGCGGGACCGCTGTCCTCGGGGCTCGGGGACGACGGACGCCTGACGCTGGGCGTCAGCGCGGCCGTGCACTCGGCGGAGGGCCTGCGCGGCGCGCTGGAGGAGGCCCGGCACGCCCGCCGGGTGGCCGCCGCCCGCCCGGGCCCGGTCTGCGCGGCGGGCCACCACGAACTGGCGTCGCACGTCCTGCTGCTGCCCTTCGTCCCCGACGACGTACGGCTCGCCTTCACGGCCCGGCTGCTGGACCCCCTGCGCGACTACGACCGGCGCCACCGCGCGGAGTTGATCCCCACTCTGGAGGCGTTCCTCGACTGCGACGGCTCGTGGACGCGGTGTGCGGCCAGATTGCATCTGCACGTGAACACGTTGCGGTACCGCGTCGGCAGGATCGAACAGCTGACGGGCCGCGAGCTGTCCCGCCTGGAGGACAAGCTGGACTTCTTCCTGGCGTTGCGCATGCGCTGAGCGGGCACGACGGTGGGCACGGGGGTACGGCAGCCCCCGTGCCCGGCAGCCCCGGCCACCGGCACCCCGGCAGTCCGCCGGTTCCCGGCCGTACCCCCGTGCCCGGCAGCCCCCGGTCACCGGCACCCCCGGCGGCCCGCCGGTTCCCGGCCGTACCCCCGTGCCGGGCCGGGCCGCCCCGTCACCGCCCGGTCGGGGTCACTTCTCCTCCGCCGCCCCGGCGGCCTCCGCGCCGAGCGCCGCCGTCACCACCTCGAGAGCCTCGACGATCCGGGCCTCGACGGCCGCCTTGCCGATGCCGAGGCCGGTGAGCACGCCGCCGCCGTCCTCGAATTCCAGGAGCGCGAGCAGGATGTGCTCGGTGCCGACGTAGTTGTGGCCGAGCCGCAGGGCCTCCCGGAAGGTCAGTTCCAGGACCTTCTTGCCGCCCGCGTCGTACGGGACGAGTTCGGGGACCTGCTCGGCCGCCGCCGGCAGCGCGGCCGTGGCCGCCGTCCGCACGTCCTCCGCCGTCACCCCCTGCTCGGCGATCACCTTCACGGCGATCCCCTCCGGCTCGCTCAGCAGCCCCAGCACCAGGTGGGCTGGGGTGATCGTGTCGTTGCCCGCGGCGCGCGCCTCGTTCTGCGAGGCGATCACGACGTTCCTGGCCCGCGGGGTGTAGCGGCCGAAGCCCTGGTTGGGATCGAGGTCCGAGGTCGCGCCGGGGTCCTTCGGCACGAAGCGCTTCTGCGCCGCCTGCCGGGTGACCCCCATGCTGTGGCCGATCTCCGTCCACGAGGCACCGGAGCGCCGGGCCTGGTCCACGAAGTGGCCGATCAGGTGGTCCGCCAGCTCCCCGAGGTGATCGGCGGCGATCACCGCGTCGGAGAGCTGGTCGAGAGCGTCGGGACGGGCCTTCTTGATGGCCTCGATCAGGTCGTCGAGGCGCACGGGATGATTCACGCGAGTGGGTTGCGTCATAGAGGCAACCCTAGGTTGACACCCGGCGAGCGTCAACCCGTCGTTGACACTCGCCCGCTCGGCGCGGCGACGCGTTCGAGCTGTCACCCGACCGCGGAGGAGGGGTCCGGCCGCGAAAAAAAGGGGGCGCTCGACCGGCAGTTGACCACCGTCACCCGAAACGGTCACGAGGGAACGATCAACGGTCCATTGAGCACACCGGAGAGACCGGAACATCCGCCACCACCGCCTCACCCCCACGTCAGCGCGGGCGCCCCAGTCCCGGCCGGGTCCGCCCCCCGAAACCACGCGCCCCACGCGGACCCCGCACGCGCCCCCGTCTCACGCCCCTGTACCACCGGCGTCGGTCATGGGTTTGTGAAATCTTTCACCTGACCTATTGGCCCGGCATGCCCATCCATGCTGAGATGCGTCCCACACCCAACGGCACGATGGCGCGCTCGGGGAGGGCAATGTGGCGTATTCCGCCATGTCTGGCACCGAAACCACCACAGGTGACGACCCTCTCCAGACAGCGGTGTGGCGGCTGCGCTCACGCGGCTGCTGGACCGACGCGGCGGCACTGCTGGCCCCGCACGCCACCGCACCGGCGGCCGCGCTGCAGCGGGCCGCCCTCCTCACCGAACGCTGTCTGTTCACCGGCGCCGGCTGGTCCGAGGCGGAGGAAGCCCTCCGTACGGCGGAGGCCACGGCGCGCGAGGACCACGAACGCGGCGCCGCCGCCTGCGAGCGCGGCCATCTCGCGTACGCCTCGACGGTCCTCGGCGTCCGCGACCGGGCCGACGAGGCCCGCGCCGCGCTCGGCCGGGCGGCGGCCCTGCTCGGCCCGGACACCCCCGGCCGCGCCCTTCTCGACTTCCGCCGGGGGCTGATCGCCGAGCACCTCTCGGACTCCCCGCAGTCGGCACGCGCCGCGTACCGCCGCGCCCACGCGGCCGCCGCGGCGGCCGGGGAGACTCTGCTGCTCTCCTTCACCTGGCGCCATCTGGCCGGACTGGCCCTGCGGGAAGGCGAATTGGCCGAGGCCCGGCACGGATTCGGGGAGTCCTTGAGGATCCGGGAGGAGCTGGGCTACCTGGTGGGGACGGCACCCGCGCTCGCCGCGCTCGCGGACGTCGAGCCGGAACCGGAGGCGGGGCGGTTACGCGCGGAGGCCGGGCGACTGTTCCGGCTGCTGGGCGGCGTACCGACCTGGCTGGCGGACCAGCTCGCACCGCCGCCCGCACCCGCGGCCTGACCACTCGCACCGCGGTCCGAAGCGCCCGCGCGACCGTTCACCCCGGCACGCGCGGCACGGCGTCATGTCCGCACGTCAACCGCCTCCGCGCGTACGTACGTCAGTCGCGCCGGCCGGCCTCGTCGACCTCCTCGGCGGACATCGGGAGGCGCGCGTCGACCCGGCCGGCCGGGGACAGGAACCGGCCTATTTTCCGCTCCGACCGCACAGGCCCTCGGGGATGCCCGCCGTCCGGGCGCTCAACGAGCCGGAGCCGGCTGCGGCGCCCCGGCGTGGACACGCCCTGGTCGCCACCGCCCCGACGGACCAGCTCGACGCCGCGTCCGAGGCGGGACACCCGGACGTCCCACGCGTCACTCCGGCCGAATACCACCCACCCCGCCCCTCACCACGGGCTCCCCACAACCCCGTTACGCACTCGTCACGACCTTGCCCTTGGCATGATCCATCGACGGGAACAAAGACGGGCACAGCACCCGTGGGCAGACAATGGGGTACGCGGAAAGCGCCTCACCGCAGGCGAGAAACGGCCATCAACGCGCGCAAATTGGGAAGGCCGCTGAGTACCAGTCAGATACGAGAAAATCGGAACAAACCATACGCCCGTCACTCGATCGTGTGGTGATAAGATCGCGGAGCTTGCCAAGCGGCACCAAACCCGCTATGGCATACGAAAAGTCAGCGCATCGGCCCAGAATTCCGCCACCCCGGGGAGAACTATGCCATTAGCCGGGCCTTTCCAGGCAGCACGGCAGGCGAGTATGCGCGACCGTTCCATATGTCTGTGACCGCGAGATGTCAATTACGGCGAGCTGACTCGAACGCCCCGCCCTTCGCAGACATTCAGTCCGTGGTGGCCCAGTCGCCTAAGAGAGACTTATGACGCAATACTTCCAGGATCCAGCGCTTTGGGGCCTGATCGCCGCTGGAACTCCTGTGGCCGCGACCGCGATCATTCGCGGGAGAAAGACGATCGCCGAACTACGGAAGGAAAAACAGGAACTCAAGGCTCATTACACCAGCCTGGAAGAGCACTACACGGAGTCCGTGGAAGAGGCCAAGGACCGGGCGGAAGAGGACACGAAGACCGCCCTGAAGTCCGCCATGCGCACGCTCCAGGGCCTCGCCGGCGAGCAGCAGCTGGTGATCACCAAGCTTCAGGAGAAATACGGAGATCAACAGATCCTCCAGGATCTCCTCGACATCGACCACATGAATTCGCAGTTCGCCCGGCGTGCTCAGTCCATCGCCGTGCTCTGCGACGGCTGGCTGGGCCGGCAGCGTTCCGCCGCGTCCCTCTACGACGTGGTCCGCAGCGCGAAGGGCCGCATCCGCCACTTCACCCGGGTCGAGATCCGCGCCCAGAGTAATTTCGCCATCGTCAGCCGCGCGGTCGAGCCCGTCGCGCTCACGCTCGCCGAACTACTGGACAATGCCACCAGTTATTCGGCGCCCGAGACGATGATCGAGATCAACATCCGGCCGGTGCCCAAGGGCGTCTGCATCATCGTCGACGACGCCGGTGTCGGCATGAACGAGGAAGAGAAGAACAGGGCCGCGAAGCTGCTCTCGAGCGAGCGGTCGCCCGGTGTCTCCGGACTCGGCAATCCTCCGCAGTTCGGCTTCACCGTCATCGGCGTGCTCGCCGCCCGCTACGGCTTCACCGTCTCCGTGGACTCCACCTCCCCCTACGGTGGTGTACGCGCGGTCGTCCTGCTGCCCGACGAACTCCTCACCGCCATGCCGGAACCGGAACTCAGGCCGGACCCCCAGCTGAAGGAGACCCCTGCCGTGGCCGCGTCCTCCCCGATGCCGCCCGATCAGGGCCCGGCGGCTCCCGCCCCGACGACATCGACCGCGTTCGGCGGCCAGAGCCCGGATCCCGACCCGATCTCGTTCGGCGGCCAGGGCCACGCGGCGCCGGCCCCGACCACGATGGGCGGTCTGCCGAAGCGGCGCCGGCGCGGCGCGATCTCCATCGTGCCGTCGGCGGAGGAGTCCGCGCAGGGCACGGACGGCGACACAGAGGACGTGCCCCGGCGCTCCAGCGAGCAGGCCGCGTCCGTCATGGGGGCTTTCCAGCGCGGAACGCGGTCGGGCCGACGTTCCCCCAACGCATTCACCGAAGGGCATGAGACTCAGTGAATTACGACCTGTCATGGATGCTTGACAGCGCTCTTGAAGTGCCCGAGGCCCGGCACGCGATCCTCGTTTCGGCCGACGGTCTGCTCATGGCGCGTTCGCGGGACGTCGGCAAGGACCACGCGGACACCGTCGCCGCCGCGATGAGCGGAATGCAGTCACTCAGCCGTACCGTCTCGGAGTTCGTCGGCAAGGTCCCGCACAACCGGCCGCAGTGGCGGCAGACGCTGGTGGAATTCGACCACGGCTACGTCTTCCTCATATCGGCGGGTGAAGGCGCCTATCTCGGCGTCTCGGCATCGCCCGAGGTCGACATGGCCGAGATCACCTTCCGTATGCAGCAGCTCGTCGGCCAGCTCGGCAAGTCCCTGACCAGCCCCCCTCGAGAGATTGCTGACACCAAGGCATGACAACACCAGATGATCCGGAACTGGAACTCGAAGCCGCTCCGTTAGTACGCGCGTATGTCATCACCAATGGCAGAAGCCTTCCGGCGGACGACGAGTTCTCGCTGATCACTCTGGTGACGGCGGCTCAGGACATGCCCCCGACCGGTCAACTCGACCCCGAGAAAAGACGCCTTCTGGACCTGTGTTCCGGAGGCTATCTCGCGGTCGCCGAGATCGCCGGGCACACCGAGCTGCCGGTCGGCGTCGTCAAACTTCTGCTGTCGGACCTCACGCAGGCGGGATACCTCTACACCCGGGCTCCCGTACCCCCTGCGAAGCTGGTCGACAGACGCATACTCGAGGAGGTGCTGCATGGCCTTCAAGCCCGTTTTGGATAACGGCGTCTATTTGCGCGACTCGGTGCAGACCGCTGCCAAGATCCTGGTGGTGGGGCATTTCGCGGTGGGCAAGACGACCTTCATCAGCACCATGTCGGAGATCCCGCCGCTGCGTACCGAAGAGGTCATGACCCAGGCGAGCGCCGGCGTCGACGACCTCAAGGGCACGCCGGGGAAGACCACGACCACGGTCGCCATGGACTTCGGCCGGCTCACCCTGAGCGAGAAGCTCGTCCTGTACCTGTTCGGAACGCCCGGACAGCAGCGCTTCGTCCAGGTGTGGGAGGACATGTCCCGGGGCGCGCTCGGCGCACTGGTGCTGGTCGACCCGGACCGGCTGGAGGAGTCGTTCCCGGTGATGGACCTGGTCGAGCACTACGGCATCCCCTACGCCATCGCCGTCAACAGGTTCGGTGACACGTCACACCACTCCGACAAGGAGATCCGGGAAGCGCTCGACCTGCTGCCCGAGACGCCGCTCGTCAACTGTGACGCTCGCGATCAGCGCTCGTCGGCGAACTCGCTGATCACCCTTGTCCGTTATCTCCAGTCTCGCCTCAACTAGCCGGCACGTTTCACCCACGCCGGTGTCCGGATCTTGAGCTGCAACGCGAAAGTGCCTTCTGAACTGGGATGATGAGGCTTGTCCAGGGCTTCTGTCACCACAGCGGGAAGGCACTTTCCGCGTACACACCCCGGGTCGCGTCCCGAGCTCGTCATTCCGGCCGACGGTCGCGGAGCGGCCGGCCACGTGGGAGTCGTGGCGGCTCGGGCACAGCTCCGACATTCGCAAATCCTCCGATTCTCTCTTTTGGCACGCCCTGACATAGGAGCCTGACTCATGCAGTCCCCAGCCGATCGCCCCACTCCGCCCCCGGGATGCCCCGCTCACGAAAACGGACAGAACCATCGCACCCCGCTGTACACGGGAGCCCTTTCAGCCGATTCGGCAGGCGTTTACGACCGTTTGAGGAAGTTCGGCCCGGCCGCGCCGGTCGAACTCGCCCCCGGAGTGGAGGCGTCGCTGGTCACGGACTACGCGGCAGCGCTCCATGTGCTGCAGAACCCCGACATGTTTCCGCGTGACGCACGACGCTGGCGCGCCCTCAATGAAGGCCGCGTGCCGGCCGACAGCCCGGTGCGGCCCATGATGGAATACCTGCCCGGCCCGCTGATGGCCGACGGGGCGGAGCACCTCAGGCTGCGCCAGGCGATGACGGACAGCCTGGCGCGAGTCGACACCCACCGGCTGACTCGCCTGGTGGACAGGTCCACCAAATTCCTGATCAGCCAATTCGAAGCACAGGGCAGGGTCGACCTGGTCGGCGATTACGCTCAACTCGTGCCGCTCCTGGTTTTCAACGAACTCTTCGGCTGCCCGGGCGAAATCGGCGACCGAGTGGTGTACGGCATCTCAGGAATGTTCGACGGGGCCAACGCCGACGAAGCAAAGCAGATCCTGATCGGGGCACTGGCCGAGCTTGTGCAATTGAAGCACAGCAAGCCGGGGGACGACATCACTTCCTGGCTGTTGGAGCACCCGGCCGCGCTCACCGACGAGGAAATGATCCCGCAGCTCATCCAGCTCATGGGTGCGGGAATGCAGCCACTCGCGGATCTCATCGCAAGCGCGTTGTTGGTCATCCTGCGCCCTGATGACCAGAACGGCGGTGAACTTCTGGTCGAAGACGCCATCGACAGCGTGTTGTGGAACAACCCTCCCATCGCCAACTACGCGGCGCATTACCCCGTCCAGGATGTCGACCTGGGAGGAAGCAAGCTGGACGCCGGAGACCCCGTGCTCATCAGCTTCGCCGCGGCCAACAGCGATCCGAGCCTGTCCACGAGCCGTCAGACGCTCAGCAGGCGCGCCCACCTCGCCTGGGGCGCGGGCCCGCACGCCTGCCCGGCCAAGGACCCCGCGCGGCTGATCACCGCGCGAGCCATTGAAATCCTCCTCAACCAGCTGCCGGACCTGGAGCTGGCGGTGGACCAGGACAAGCTGGTGTTCACCCCCGGGCCCTTCCACGTGGCGGTCACGGAACTGCCCGCCCGATTCACTCGTCCCGTTCGCGAGGAAGCCCGTCCCACACCCCGCGCGGCGGCAGCGCCCGGCTCCTCAGGTCCGCAGCGGGAGCAAACGTCCGCCGCTCCCCAGCAGAAGGGATTCTGGAGCGGGTTCCTTTCCTGGTGGAAGGGATAAGAAGGGAGCACACGAGCCGGGTCCGCGCCGACGTTCCCTCAGGGCTGTCCCGTAATCCCCGGCGGGCGCACGACGGGGGTCTACGGGCCCCAGGCCGACCAGCCGCTCTCTTGGTCTCCGATCAGGCCACCGCCGGCGATCGGAAGCGAGGAAAGGTACTCACTGGGCAGGCAGAAGGCTTCAACCAGGCCGCTCATGTGCGGTACGAGGACCGCGATGACCTCATTGACGGCATCGGGGACGCCGCGGACATGGTCGGGGGTCAGATGGCCGTCCGCGAGCAGCACCCCGGTGTGGGGCTCGAGCTGACGGAGCAGGAAGAGCCGGCACAAGTGCTCCAGGAGCATCCGTGCCGTCGGGTCGACCGCACGGGCCGCCGCGGCGATGAACGCATCGGCGGCCTTCCGGCCGGCGTGCGCCGACACCATCTCCAGGGCCGCGGGGGACGCCTCGTTCCAGCGGCCCAGGGGGTCGCCCATGGGACCTCGGCGCAGGGCCTTGCTCGCCCTGCGCTGCGCGTCGAGCTCGACCTCGACGAGCAGATCACGCAGATACGTCACGTTGGTCAGCAGTTGTTCGCCGGCCGGCGGATCCGGCTGGAGGCGGACGGGGCGGGGCTCGAAGAGCATTTCCGAGGCAGCCTTTACCCAGATGACCAAGTTGTCACCCTCTGCGGTAATCGTGCCCTCTACGGTCGATGTCAGGTCGGATATTCCGTTGACCGGGAAAAGGCCCTGTGCGCCGCACCGCTCTCGCGCGTTCACGGTGATCTCGCGGGCCCGCCACGTGATCCAGCCTTTGGCCACTGCGACAAGACGTTCGACCTCGGCCTGGTTCTCCGGTGTGTGCCCTGCCCACTGGGCAACGATGTCACGCTGCAGGAAGGTGGCCGCGTAGGCGGTCGCGATCCCGTCCAGGAGACTGCCGGCATGGCTGCGGTGAGCCACCAGCGCGACCCGCTCACCGGCTTTCGGTCCGCTTATGTGCCGTGCGTGCGCATGCTTCACGGCGATGGCCAGGGCTGCTCGGGCCATTCCGACAGCGCCCGCGCTCATGCACAGTTTCCCGCTGGTCACCCTGCTGATGGAGCTCAGGAATCTCTGCCGCGCGCTGCCCAGGGTGCTGCGGAAGCTGCCGTCCCGTCCGAGCCGCCCGTGCTCTCCTTCCAACAGCGCCTCGCGAGGAAGCCGTACCCGGTCGAAAGAGGTGAGACAGTGGTCCATCGGGGTACCGGTGCGATCCGGGAGTTGCCTGACGTGGATTCCGGGCAGATGTCCGGTTTCATCGCTCAGCGGCGTCAGAAACAGGAAGCACCCGTGGTCCTCACCGTCGACGACCAGCCGTGCCATCACGACCGCGGTCTTCGGTCCGCCGAGCAGCGAGGTGTTCGGCATGAATTTCTGGGCGCCCGGGGCGGGGGTGTGCAGGACGAACCCGCCCGTTTCCCTGTCGAATTCCGCCGTCGTCCGCAGCGCGGCCGCGTCGTTGCCGTGATCCAGCTCGGTGCAGAGGAAGGTGCCCGTCCTGCGCATCGAGACGTAGTCGGACAGGTCATGCCCTTTCGGGCTGCCGGCCCTGTGGTCCAGCAGACTTCCCATGAACAGGTTGTAGTGGATGCTCGCGAGGGTACCCAGTCCGCCGTCCGCCACCCCCGCCCACTCGTGCAGGGCCGCCAGCCTCTGTATGTCCAGGGGCAGCTCTTCCGGAGAGTCCAGGGTCTTATTCACGGAACGCAGCCGCGAATAAGAGAGTGCCGCTCGTTCCTCACTGGAAAGTCCCGGACGATATCTGAACTCCTCCGTGCCCAGCAGTTTTCTCCAGGGCCCGTGAATCCGTCCCTGATCGGCCCCGTCGAAGAGTGAGTGAGTGAGGTCCAGCACAAAAGGATCGGCTGCCTCATGACCCTTATCCGCGAGGTTCTGCGTCCTCGCAGCCCTCCAGAAGGGAACCTTGTCCCGAAATGTCAGCATGGCGGTAAACAACTCCATACGAAACCTAGCACTGGCAAGGAAGGTCTCACACGATTGAATGCCAAGGGGCGACTTTTAGCCAGGGACTTCCGGGGGATTTTTTTGAGCTGAACATCACAACGCTCGTTAACATGCCGAGGATTAGATGAGTCCACCCATGGGAATAAATGTGTTCCTTTCATCCGTGGGGTCTCGGATGAGGTCTGCCGTCCCGGAATGGGTAACGGTGGCTCGACGGTCACCTCGTGCGGGCACGCTTACCAGGAACGCGGGCCGCACTTCGGGGGACATCCGGCCCGGTGCTCCGCGCGGAGTCCCCATCGCCTTGGCCCGGCTATAGCCGCGCTTCAACACGGGCGGAATTGGCGGCAGGGTCAACTACATAAATGTGTTTCGGCCGCCGTCCGCGTCCGCGAAGTGCTGCCGTATCAGCGCCTCGGCCGTCGCCCGGTCCCCCGCCGTCAACGCGTCGAGCAACGCGGTGTGTTCGGCCGCGTCCGCGCGGAGAGCCGCCCGGCGGGCGGCGGTGGATCCGGGTGACGGCCACTGGGATCGGCGGTGCATCTCGTCGGCGACCAGGACCAGTTGCCGGTTTCCCGCCAGGGTGAGCAACGCGCGGTGGAAGGCCCGGTCGCGCTCGGCGTAGCCGGTCCGGTCGCCGCACGCCGCCGCCGCGCCGGCGGC
Source organism: Streptomyces sp. NRRL F-5135 (assembly GCF_000719775.1). Classification (GTDB taxonomy): domain Bacteria; phylum Actinomycetota; class Actinomycetes; order Streptomycetales; family Streptomycetaceae; genus Streptomyces; species Streptomyces hebeiensis. The sequence continues at coordinate 162,459 of NZ_JOHR01000014.1, forward strand.
GTCCGCCAGCGGGCGCAGCTCCGCGAACCGCTCGGGAGGCACGGTACGGGCCAGCCGGAGCAGGACCGGCACCTCGATCAACGCCCGGATCTCCGCCAGTTCGGCGCGGTCCCGCGCACCGCGCTCGGTGACCCGGAAGCCGCGGTTGGGCACCACCTCGACCGCGCCCTCCAGCGTCAGCTGGTGCATGGCCTCGCGCACGGGTGTGGCGGAGACCCCGAACCGTTCGCCCAGCGCGGGCGCCGAGTAGACCTCCCCCGGGGCCAGTTCACCGCTGACGAGCGCCGCGCGCAGGGCGTCGAGGATCTGTCCGCGTACGGTGTGCCGCCGCACCGGGCGGGCCGGACCGTCCGGCGCCTCGCGGGTCCGCTCCGCAGGCCGTGCCGCGACGCCCGTGGGCCACCGCGCCGCCGCCTCCGCGCTGCTCGCCGGCCCGGGCTGCCCGGGTACGCGGCCGGCCCCGGGCGCCGGCGTTCCGGACGGCCCCGTCGCGTACGGGCCCCCTCCGGCGGCCCCCGGCGCTCCGCGCTGCTCCACTCGGGTCCACCCCACCCATCAGGTCCGGTCCGCCGGCTCGCGAGAGCCCTTTCACCCCTGCACCATAGGCCGACCGGCGACCGGTTCCCACACACCCCGAATCGGATAAGGTAAGGCTTACCTGCAAACGATCGCGATTCGGTGGCCCCGCATGACCGTGCCCGCCTTGCTGCCCGGCCTTCCCGCTTCCCCCGTGACGGACCTGACCGTGACGGACTTCTCCAGGACGGACCCGCCCGTGACGGGCTCCTCCGTTCCGGAGGCCGTTCTGGCGGACGCGTACGCCCGGCTGGCCGAGGTGTTCCCCGCGCTGCGCGTCGACCAGCTCGCCGAAGACGAGCGCCCACCGCACGGTGCGGGCTGGGTGACCGCGGCCGAGCTCGCCGCCGGCGGTGACGCCCTGGACACGTTCCTGGCCTGGGACGTGGAGCAGGTGGCGCGGGACTACGGCCGGCGGGCCCGTCCCGACGTGATCGCGGGCTTCGGACTGCACCGGTACGCCTGGCCCGCCTGTCTGCTGATCACCATGCCCTGGTTCCTGCACCGCCGGGTGCCCCGGATCCCCGTCCCCGACGTCTCCTTCCACCGGGCGCTCGGCCGGATGACCGTGCGGGTACGGGAGTTCGCGTGTCTGCCGGACGACCCGGCGGCGGCGCTGCCCGGCGCCCGGGTCGTACCGGACGTGGCCGCCCTCGACGCCGCCGCGCGGGCGGCCGTCGCCGAACACCTCGGCCCCGTCCTCGACGGGTTCGCCCCGCGGATGCGGCGCGGGCGCCGGGCGCTGTGGGGCATGGCCACCGACGAGGTCGTCGAGGGGCTCTGGTACGTCGCGCACCTGATGGACGAGGAACGGCGCGCGATGGCCGAGCTGGGACGGCTGCTGCCGGGGACCACCGCCCCGTACGTCGGCACGGCGGGCTTCCGCGAGCTGACCGGGCCGGACGGCACATCCCTGCCCACCCGGGACCGGGCCGGCTGCTGCCTCTTCTACACGGTGCGCCCCGAGGACACGTGTGTCACCTGTCCGCGTACGTGCGACGCGGAGCGGATCCGGAAGTTGAGCGGAAGCTGAGCGTAAACGGAAGCTGAGCGCAAGCGACTGACGCTGCTTCCGTCCCATCTGACCCTCTGTCACCCTGGGGCCCGCGTGCCGCCTCCGAGGGTGATATTAATCGAACATGACAGGGGCCGGCCGTACGGCTGCGCCGGCGAAACACGCTAATGTGTGGGCCTCACCGCCCCGTTGGTGTTCTCTTGTCCCAAAACCCACTGAGGGGCAGCGTGCTTCCGCCACTATGGCGCCCGAAACGCCCTACTGCGATGCAAGGAACACCGCATGCGACTGACCGACATATCGCTGAACTGGCTGCTACCCATCGGCGTGTTGATCGTCGGTGTCCTGGTGGCGGTGGCAGTGATCACCCGCGGCAAGCGCGCGGGTGACAAGGCCAAGACCGAGGACTCCTGGGAGCGCAGCGAGGAGCGCCGCCGGCGCAAGGAAGCGATCTACGGGATGGCCTCCTACGCGCTCCTCTTCTGCTGCGCGGCCGTCGCCGCCGCCCTCTCCTTCCGGGGTCTCGTCGGCTTCGGCCAGGAGAACCTGAACCTGAGCGGCGGCTGGGAGTACCTGGTCCCGTTCGGGCTCGACGGAGCGGCCATGTTCTGCTCCGTGCTCGCCGTGCGCGAGGCCAGCCACGGTGACGCGGCGCTCGGTTCCCGCCTGCTGGTGTGGACCTTCGCCGGCGCCGCGGCCTGGTTCAACTGGGTGCACGCGCCCCGGGGTCTCGGCCACGAGGGCGCCCCGCAGTTCTTCGCGGGCATGTCGCTCTCGGCGGCCGTGCTGTTCGACCGCGCGCTCAAGCAGACCCGCCGGGCGGCGCTGCGCGAGCAGGGCCTCGTCCCGCGCCCGCTGCCGCAGATCCGGATCGTACGGTGGCTGCGGGCCCCCCGCGAGACCTTCGCCGCCTGGTCGCTGATGCTCCTCGAAGGCGTACGGACGCTGGACGAGGCCGTGGACGAGGTGCGCGACGACCGCCGGCAGAAGGAGGAGACCCAGCGGCGCCGCCGCGAGCAGGCGAAGCTGGAGCGCGCGCAGCTCAAGGCGCTCAACCGGCAGCACCGGAACTGGGGCAGGCGCGGCGGCCGTCAGGTGCCGCTGCCCGCCGTCGGCGCGGCCGCCGGAGGAAGCCCCGCGGCCGTGGAAGCCGCCGCGGAGCCCGCCATACCGGAGAAGGCGCAGCTCCCCCAGCGCTCCCGCCTCTCGCTCCAGCCCGCGTCCGGTCCTGAGACCCGCACCGTGGACCTCACGGCCGAGGACGACACGCAGGCGCTGCCCCGGCTGGACTCCCTGGAGCGCAAGCTGAAGGACCTGGAGCGGCAGTACGGCTGACGCCGCCTCGGCCGGGCCGCGTGAGCGGGACGCCCCCGGATCCCGGAGCCCGGGCGGAAAGCGGCACAACACCGCACCGGACGCGGGACCGTACTGACAGCCGCTCATGGCACGTCCCCGGCGCTTTCGGGCCGGGCACTCGGACCGGCGTGACGGAAGACCGTCACGCCGGTCCGCCGTTGCACCCCGCCCTCCGGGCGCCGCCGAACATCCGCCGTGCCGACGCGCTCCCGCCGTGCCGACGCGCTCCCGCCACGCCCCGCGCCCGGCCGCCGGTGCCGAAGGAAACACCAGGCCACACCGGGCCACACCAGGCCCTGTCCGGTCGCCGGCTACGCCGCCTTCGGTCTCTCGCCGTTCAGCTCGAACCACACCAGCTTCCCCAGCGGCCGCGCGCGTATCCCCCAGTCGTCCGCCAGGCTCCGCACCAACGCCAGTCCCCTGCCGTGCGTGGCCTCCTCGGGTGCCGGCCGGGCCGGCTCAGCCGGCCTCGGCAGCCCTGCCTTGAAGTCCCGCACCTCCACCCGCAGCCGCCAGTCCGCGACCGTGGCCGTCACCACCGCTCCGCTCTCCGTGTGCACCAGCGCGTTGGTGACGAGCTCGCTCATCAACAGCTCCGCCACCGCCGCGGAATCCGGCTCCGGCCAGTGCCGCAGCATCTCGCGTAACGCGTGCCGCACCTCCGGAACCGCCGCGAGATCGGCGCCGCCCACTCTGCGCCGTAACCCGGTCTTCACGTCCGTCCCCCCAGTTCGTGCCGACGGTTTCCCCTGCCATCGAACGCGTACACGGAATGCATGCCCCCGGCCCGGAAGCGCCACGCATGGGGTTCGTCACGCCGCCTGCCTCATCCGTACCGCCGTACCTCCCGTATCCCGGAGGGTGCGCCGGGGCCGTCCGGGGAAGCTTCCGTCAGAGCCGGGTTCCGGCGAAGAGCCGATGCGAACTGCCGACGCGAAGTGCCGACGCGAGGAGTCACCGATGCATGACGACCGCTCACTGGTGGAGGGGCGCTTGGAGCGCGCGCTGCGCCAGTTCATCCGCCCGGCGCAGTACACGGCGCGCGAACCGCTCGCCCTCTCGGTCTGGCACGTGCCGGGCGAGCCGGTGCCGGTGGAGCAGGCCCTCCAGGGCGGTTACGAGCCCTTCGTGGCCGGTACGGAATGGGGCGCGCCCTGGTCCACGAGCTGGTTCCGGCTGGAGGGCGTCGTTCCGGAGGAGTGGGCCGGCCGCCGGGTGGAGGCCGTCATCGACCCCGGGTTCAGCGGCGAAGGGCCGGGCTTCCAGGCCGAGGGACTGGTCCACGACGCCGCCGGCGTACCGCTCAAGGGCATCCACCCACGCAACCGGCACGTCCCGGTCGCCGCGCCCGCGGCCGGCGGCGAGGCGGTCCACCTCCTGCTGGAGGCCGCGGCCAACCCGGCCGTGCCGCAGGGCGGCGAGCCGACCCCGCTGGGCGACGTCCTGACCGCCGGTGACCGGCCGCTCTACCGCTTCCGCTCCGCCGACCTGGCGGTCCTGGACGAGGAGGTCTGGCACCTGGTGCTGGACATCGAGGTGCTCTCGGAGCTGATGCGCGAGCTGCCCGCCGACCGGGCCAGGCGACACGAGATCCTGCGCGCGCTGGAGGACATGCTGGACGCGCTGGACCTGCACGACGTGCCCGGCACGGCCACGGCGGCACGGGCCCGGCTGGCCGGCGTCCTCGACCGCCCGGCCGCCGCGAGCGCCCACCGGGTCTCGGCGACCGGCCACGCCCACATCGACTCGGCGTGGCTGTGGCCCCTGCGCGAGACCGTCCGGAAGGCGTCCCGGACCTTCGCCAACGTCACGGCGCTCGCCGCGGACTACCCGGAGCTGGTCTTCGCCTGCTCACAGGCGCAGCAGTACGCCTGGGTGCGCGATCACCAGCCGCACATCTGGGAGCGGATCAAACGGGCTGTGGCGGAGGGGAACTGGGCACCGGTGGGCTCCATGTGGGTGGAGTCGGACGCCAACATGCCGGGCGGGGAGGCGCTGGCCCGGCAGATCGTGCACGGGAAGCGCTTCTTCCAGGAGGAGCTGGGGGTGGAGACGGAGGAGATCTGGCTGCCGGACTCGTTCGGCTACACGGCCGCCTTCCCCCAGCTCGCGCGGCTGGCGGGGGTCAGGTGGTTCCTCACCCAGAAGCTCTCCTGGAACCAGTTCAACAAGATGCCCCACCACACCTTCTGGTGGGAGGGCATCGACGGCACCCGCGTCTTCACGCACTTCCCTCCGGTCGACACCTACAACGCCCAGTTCCACGCGTCCGAACTGGCCCACGCCGAGCGGAATTTCACGGAGAAGGGCCGGTCCTCCCGGTCGCTGGTGCCGTTCGGCTGGGGCGACGGGGGCGGCGGTCCGACGCGGGAGATGCTGGAGAAGGCGCGGCGGCTGCGGTCCCTGGAGGGCTCGCCCCGGGTGGAGATCGAACGGCCGTCGGCGTTCTTCGCGGCGGCCGAGGAGGAGTACGGGGCGCAGGCGCCCGTCTGGTCGGGCGAGCTGTATCTGGAGCTGCACCGGGCGACGTACACCACCCAGGCCAAGACCAAGCAGGGCAACCGGCGCAGTGAACACCTTTTGCGGGAGGCCGAGTTGTGGGCGACGGCGGCCGCGCTGCGGTCGGGCCCGACGGAGGGGAACCCGCCGGCCGCGCCCGGCACCACGCCCGGCCCCGGATCCGGCCCTGGCTCCGGCGCCGTCCCGGACTCCGGCTCCGGCTCCGGCTCCGGCTCGTACGCGTACCCCTACGACGCTCTCGACCGGCTGTGGAAGACCGTCCTGCTCCACCAGTTCCACGACATCCTGCCGGGGTCGTCGATCGCCTGGGTGCACCGTGAGGCCCGTGCGACGTACGAGGCGGTACGGGACGAGCTGACGGGCATCGTCGCGGACGCGGTGGCGGCGCTGACGCCCGGGGACAGCGCCGTCGGCGTGTGGAACGCGGCGCCGTACGCGCGCCGCGACGTGGTCACCGCCCGGCCCCAGGACGTGGCGGAAGGCGTCATGACGCAGCCGACGGCCGACGGCGGTGTGCTCGTCCCGGCGCTCGTACGGGCGCTCGCGCCGGGCACGTTCACCCCGCTCGCGCCCGACCCCGTCTCGGCCGTGTCCGGATCGGGCACCCACATCCTGAGCAACGCGTACCTGGACGTGGTCGTCGGCGCGGCGGACGGACTGCTGGTGTCCGTACGGGACCGGAAGGCGGGCCGTGAGGTGCTGACGCCGGGCGGCCGGGGAAATCTGCTGCAACTGCATCCCGACCACCCCAACAACTGGGACGCCTGGGACCTCGACCGGCACTACCGGCGCCGGCACACCGATCTCACCGAGGCCGACTCCGTCGAGCTGGTCGAGGAGGGTCCGCTCAGGGCGGCGGTGCGTGTGGTGCGGACCTTCGGGGCGCGGCGGGAGTCCCGCATCACCCAGGAGATCCGGCTGACCGCCGACAGCCGCCGGGTCGACATCGTCACGGAGGTCGACTGGCAGGAGTCGGAGAAGGTCCTCAAGGCGGCGTTCCCGCTGGACGTCCACGCCGAACGGTCCACGGCGGAGATCCAGTTCGGCCACGTCCACCGGCCGACGCACGAGAACACCGGCTGGGACGCGGCCCGCTTCGAGATCTGCGCGCACCGCTGGCTGCGGGTGACGGAGCCCGGCTACGGCGTCGCGGTGCTGAACGATTCGACATACGGCCACGACGTGGCGCGCACCCCGCATCCCGACGGGCTCGGTACGACCGTGCGGCTGACTCTGCTGCGCGCCCCGCACAGCCCGGACCCGGAGACGGATCTGGGCACGCACCGGTTCACCTACGCGCTGCTGCCCGGGGCCGGGGTCGAGGACGCCGTGCGGGAGGGGCTGGCGCTCAATCTCCCGCTGCGCGTGTCGCCCGCGCCCGAGCAGCCGCCGGTGGTCCGGGTGGACCATCCGGCGGTGACCGTCGAGGCGGTGAAGCTCGCGGAGGACCGCGGCGGGGACGTGATCGTACGGCTCTACGAGTCGGCCGGCGGCCGGGCGGAGACCACGCTGCGCGTGGGCTTCCCGATCACCGGCGCGCGCGTGACGGACCTGCTGGAACGGCCGCTGCACGACGCGGAGACGGACGAGGAGGGGCTGCGGCTGCGGCTGCGGCCGTTCCAGATCCTCACCCTCCGGCTCACCCCGGCGTAGCCGACGGGACCGGGCGCCCGGGTTGTCGGTGCGAGCGCGCTGATGCGGTTTTCGTACTCGCGGCAGGCCGGGTGCGCGGGGGTTGGACTGGCTGACGTCAAGCTGGATGACGGCGCTGTCACCGTGCTCGCGGTGCTGGCCGGTCCTCGTCGGCCAGGGGCCTGGGCACTATTCGGGCCAGGCGGAGTTCTTGATGACCTCGACGAAGTCGCCGCGGACGAATCCGGGCACGCAGTGGGCGAGTACGTCGGCCTTGACGTTACCGAACGTCGTATCGGGGCGGTCCTTGATGCCTTCGGTGAACGCGGCCAGAATCCCATCCTTGAAGTCCGGGCGGGGATGGGCATCCACCACGGCTGCGCGCTGTTCGTCCGAGACGGTGTGGTAGCCGATGCCCAGCACGTCCAGTTCCACTCCCCGGGTGACCAGGGCGATCTCGGGTGCCATATGGAGCGGGATCTCCGGTGTGGTGTGCAGGGCGATCGCCGTCCAGACCTGGTCGGCCGCCTCACCGGTGATACCGTGGGCGTGCAGGAACCGCCGCGCCTCGTCGGCGCCGTCGATCTCGAAACGCTGATCGGTGCGGCGGAACCGCTCGGTCAGCCCCAGGTCATGGAACATCGCCCCGACATACAGCAGTTCCGGATCGAACCGGAGCCCCTGTTCACGCCCGCGCAGCGATCCCCAGAGGAACACTCGCCGGGAGTGGTCGAACAGCAGCGGTGAGGCCGCCTCACGGACCAGCTCGGTCGCCTCCCGCGCCAGAGCGCTGTCCGGGATCTGCACGTCCGCGATTGTCTCACTCATGTTGTCTGTCCCCCTCCTCGTCTTGGCGGTTCGACTCCCAGAATGGTCCGGCACGTACCATGGCGCCATGTCCTTCCTGACAAAGAAACCACAGATACGGACATGACACAGCGTGTGGGCTTCGTGGTGTTCGACGGTGTGACCATGCTGGACGTCAGTGGCCCCGCGGAGGTCCTGCACCAAGCGGGCAGACTCGGCCACCCCTACGACCTGATTCTGATTTCCGCGCACGGTGGTGAAGTCACCACCTCGACCGGGATGCCGCTGAGCGGCACCGTCACGGCGGCCGAAGCCCGGCGGATCGATACGGTGCTCGTGGCCGGAGGCGACTGCCTCGCCGAGCGGCCGGTGGATGCGGAGCTGCTCGCGACGGTCCGCACTGTGGCCGCGCGAGCGACGCGGGTCGCCTCGGTGTGCACCGGCGCTTTCGCCCTGGCCGGCCTCGGCCTGCTCGACGGACGCCGGGCGGCCACGCACTGGCGGCATGCCGGCGCACTCGCGCGCCGGCACCCCCAGGTGCACGTCGAGCCGGACGCGATCCATGTCCGGGACGGCCGGTACATCACCTCTGCGGGTGTCAGCGCGGGCATTGATCTGGCCCTGGCCCTTGTCGAGGACGACCACGGTGCCGATGCGGTCCGCCACATCGCACGGGAACTGGTGGTCTTCCTGCAGCGTCCAGGCGGGCAGTCACAATTCACCACGGCTGCCACGCCGCCCGCCCGCAACGACCTGCTGCGCACCCTGATCGACTCGGTGCTGGCCGACCCGGCCGCCGACCACGGTCTGCCGTCCATGGCCCGCGCCGCGGCCGTCAGCCCCCGGCACCTGACCCGGCTGTTCCATACGGAATTGGGCACCACCCCCGCCCGCTGGGTCGAGCGGGTCCGTCTCGACCGTGCCCAACAGCTTCTCCTCGATGGGCACAGTGTCACCTCGGCCGCCCGGCACAGCGGCTTCGGCAGCGACGAAACCCTCCGTCGCGCCTTCGACCGCCACCTCGGCATCACCCCCACCGCCTACCGCCACCGCTTCGCCACCACCGGCACAGCACGGTCCGTGACCCCGGAAGCCGCGGACAGGGCGGAAAATCCCACGGCCTGATCCGCACGGCACGGCAGCGCGACCACACCCCGAACGTCGCACGGCGTCACTCGCCACCCTGACCGTGGCCATACGGGAACAGGACCTGGTCCGGCCCGGCCCCCTGTCTCGCGCGGGTGTTACGCGGGGCCGGGGGGCAGGTGGACGGTCATGATCAGGCGGCAGGTGTCGGTGCCTGAGCCGCGGTAGGTGTGGGGGGCGTCGCCGTCGAACGTGGCGGTCTGTCCGGCCTCGACCACGTGCTCGGTGCCGTCGACGACGAGCACCATCTGTCCGGCGGTGACGCTGACGGTCTCCACGACGCCGCTCTGGTGCGGGTGGCTGGGGTACTCCTCGCCCGGCTCCAGTTTCCAGCGCCAGACCTCGACCGGGGCCGGCCCCGAGGTGGTCAGCATGAGCCGCGCCTCGCTGCCTTTCTCTCCGGCCCACAGGGGCATGACGGCATCGGCGGACGCGACCCGGACCCGCCCTTCGGCCGGCCCCTCCATCAGCGCGGACACCGAGATGCCCAGGGTGTCGGCGAGGCGGACCAGGGTGGCGAAGTTCGGGTTGCTCTGGGCCTTCTCCAGGGCGACGAGGGCTCCCTTGCTGACCTTGGCGCGGCGGCCGAGTTCGTCCAGGGACAGTCCGGCGCGGGTGCGGGCCGCGCGGACGTTGTGCGCGAGCGTCCGCAGTGCCGCCTCGGTCTCGGCCATCGCGTCATCCTCTCCAGGCAGTGGATCAGTGCACTGCACCGTGCGGTCGTTCGGTTGACGACTCCCGGTCGGTGCGTTGTACGGTGTAGTCGCTCCATTGATAGTAAGGGATGTACCGTGATCGCTCTGCTGCTGGCCCTGGGCAGCTCCCTGGCCTACGGGTGCGCCGACTTCCTCGGCGGTCTCGGCGCCCGCAAGGCCCACGTCCTGCGCACCGTGATGATCGCCGCTCCGGCCTCGCTCACCGTCGAGCTGCTGCTGTGGCCCATCCTCGGCGCCTCCTTCGCCCCCGCCACCCTCGCCTGGGGCGCCGCCTCCGGCGTCGCGTCGGCCGCCGCGTTCGCCCTGCTCTACCGCACGCTCGCGATCGGCCCGATGAACGTCCTGTCGCCCGTCACCGCGCTGATCTCCGCCACGCTGCCGGTCGGGGTCGGACTGATGCGGGGCGAGCACCTGGGCCTGGCCGGGCTGATCGGCCTGCCGCTGGCGCTGGCGGCGGTGGTGCTGGTCAGCGCCGGACACGGCGCGAAGTCCGCCCGGCCCTCGCGCACCGCGCTGCTGCTGGCCTTCGGCGCCGGCGCGGCCATCGCCCTGCAACTGATCTTCCTGCACCAGGCGCCCGCGGACAGCGGCGTCGGCCCGCTGATCATCGGCCGCGCCGTCTCCTCCGCCGTCACCCTGGCCGCCGCCGGTGTGATGTTCCGGCGGCTGGGCCCCGAGAAGCCCGCCTACGCGATCTCGGCGACGGCCGGGGTGCTGGACTCGGTCGCCAACCTGCTGTTCCTGCTCGCCGCCCGCAGCGGCGACCTGGCCGTCGTCGCCGTGATCACCGCCCTGTATCCGGCCGGCACCGTCCTGCTGGCCCGCAGCGTCCTGGCCGAGCGCATCCACCGCGGCCAGCTGATCGGCCTGGGCACCGCCGCCGTCGCCGTCAGCCTCCTCGCCCTCGCCTGATCCCCCCACCCCGCACCGGAAGGACTCCGCGATGTTCATCCAGCCCTGGGACGCCGCCCTGGACGACGCCGAATGGCAGACCTGGATCGCCGACGGCCACGACTTCGGCCTCCTCAGCGTCAACGGCCTCCCCGGGCACGCGCCCGTCGTCGTGCCCACCCACTTCACCATCGACGGCGCCGCCCTGCTGGTCCACCTCGCCCGCCCCAACCCCGTGTGGAAGGCGATCGAAGCCGATCCGAACGTCACGTTCACCGTCACCAGCGACTACGCCTTCATCCCCGGCACCTGGCGCGCCAAGCCGGGCATCCCGCCCACCGACGGCGTCCCCACCAGCTACTACGCCGCCGTCCAGTTCACCTGCCGGGCCACCGTCGTCGATGATCCGGCGGACAAGGCCGAGCTGCTGCGCCAGCAGATGGCCCACTTCCAGCCCGACGGCGACCACGCCCCCATCGACCCCGACCAGCCGCCGTACGGGCGGATGCTGCCGGGCATCCGGGGCCTGCGCCTGGACGTCACCGACGTTCGCGCGAAGTTCAAGTACGACGACCACAAGCCCGTCGAGCAGCGCGCCGACACCGCCCGCCGGCTCACCGAGCGCGGCACCGTCCTGGACGCACCCACCGCCGCCCAGCAGCTGCGCCGACTGGACCGCATCGGCCCCTGGAAGGCCTGACCCCTCACCGCCCCGTACTGCCTGAACGGACCCTTCGATGACCACTTTCCGCATCAGCCCCGCCGTCGCGGACGCCTTCCCCGGCGCCCTCATCGCCGTCGTCACCGCCACCGGCCTGCGCGGCCACGAACCCTGGCCAGCCACCACGACCGCCCTGGAGGACCTGGAACGGCAGCTCGCGGACAACACCTGGGCCCCCGCCGACGAGGCCGACCCGCGCATCGAGGCATGGCACACCGCCTACCGCTGCTTCGGCACCAACCCCCGCCGCATCCGCCCCAGCGTCGACGCCCTCGGCCGCCGCCTCGCCAAGAAGGGCGCCCTGCCTCGGATCAACCCGGCCGTCGACTCCTACAACGCCGTCTCCGTCCGCCACGGCCTGCCCGCCGGAGCCTTCGACCTCGACCACGTCACCGGCGACGTCGAAATCCGCCACGCCGACGGCACCGAGACCTTCACCCCGCTCGGCGAACCCGACACCGTCGAACACCCCAAGCCCGGCGAGATCATCTACACCGACACCACCGACGTACTGACCCGCCACTGGAACCACCGCGACGCCCACCGCACCCGCGTCACCGAAGACTCCACCCACGTCGCCTTCGTCCTCGAAACCCTCCACAACACCCGCGACGGCCGCCTCCTGAAGACAGCCGCCGGCGAACTGCTCGGCCTGCTCGCCGACCACGCCGCTCAGAGCACCGTCCACTACCTCAGCCCCGCACACCCGCAGGTCAGCATCTGAACACCAGTCAGAACTCTTACCGGCAGGAAGCGGACCGTAGCCAGCACCAAGACCCGCCCAACGAGCTCTCCGAAAATCCCAGCGGGCCCCAGCCGGTGCACTGGCCGACCATGATCGCTCTCAGCACCACGGTTGTACCGGTGCTCCCGAGGCCGGAAACGCAAGATCGAATTTCACACAAGATCCCGGCCATGCGCGGCCCGAAGGTTCGTCACCAAGGTAGTCACGGGGCACACCCGCAAAGTCGAATTGCAACGGACAATGTCCACAGAACCCGGGTACGTTCTGCGTCCCGGGCGTCCGTGGCGCCCGCGGCGGCCCACGTTCGCCGGCGCAGCCGCCACCCGTGCCCCGGAGGCGAACCGAGCCTCGAAAACTATGGCCGCGGCACGTTGCGCAGGTTGGCGCTTCCGCCCTCATCCCGTGCGGTTGGCTGAGCGCTCCGCCACACGGGGGGGGCTACGGGGGCAGGGCCAAGCGGCTCCACAGGCAAAGCACTTGAGCGACCCGTCAGCGCGGAAAGGCGCTGTGTGCGTCCGGCCCGAACGTGTCGTTCACGCCGGGCAGTCTGTCAGTCGTCCCACACGTACATCGCGCGGGAACGGGGGATGTGGCCGTAATGGGGATGCGGTGCCGGCTCCCGGTTGGCACAGGCCAGAAGCAACCCGTCAAGGACCGGCCGCAACTCGACGACCCGGAGGTTCAGCGCGACGTCTGTCGGGAGCGCCGCCACCGCCGAGCACACCGGCAAGGCCGCCACGGAGTCGGGCGCCCGACGAGGCTCCGGAAGGCCGACGCGACGTCGGATCACAGGAACTCAGCCCCTCTGCGCTTGTCGCCCATTTCTTCGCCCTTGTGCGCCGGGCAGTCGCGGTAGCAGGGGTGCCCCACGTCCATCGTCTCTGTCTCATCGCCGGTGACGGTGTACGTCGGAACCCTGATGGTCCGGTTGCCGTCGGCGTGCCGGGTGTAGACGCCAATCGTCATGCTCACGAAGCCGCCTCCCGACGGGCGCGACGGTAGACGCGGACCCGGAGCCCGGGACACGTGCACAGGGGCCTCCAGGCGCCCGGACGAGCCGCCGGCCGCGACAGCCGGAAGCCATCGGCGGGGAACCCCACAATCGACGTCGTCACGCGCCCTCCCCCGTCTTCGCGTCCGCTGCGACGGCCGCCCGCTTCCAGACCTGGCGGAGACTTCGCGCAGTTGGGCAGTCCGTGCCGTACTCGCGGCAGTTCTTGCACATCGACGTGTGATTCAGTGGAGCGATTGATCTCCGATCCCACCCGGGTCCCCCATCCTGGGACACGTCGGGATGTATCGGAGGCGTTGGGAGTGAGTACAGACGTGCTATGGCCGAACGCCATCCGTAGCGCTATCAAGGTAGGGCCCGAACGAGAGATCGTCTCCGCCTATCCGTACCGGAACGCGTGCCCGACTGCGGTATGGGCGCGGCTGATCGACGGTGCGTCGTCGTCCATCACCTTCGCCGGCTACACCAACTACTTCATCTGGCAAGAGCACCCGCGGTTGTCCGAAAGGCTGAAGGCGAAGGCGGCGTCAGGGTGTTCGGTGCGCTTCCTGATCGGGGATCCTGACTCCGACGTCACGCGGCGCCGGGAGGAGATCGAAGGTGTGCCGCTCACCGTGGGGACGCGCATCAGGATCACCCTGGACGCGCTGAAGCGTCTCGGGGAAGTTCCCGGCATCGAAACCCGGTTCTCCGACGACCACATTGCCCTGTCCGTCTTCTCATTCGATGACGAAATGCTCGTCACCCCGCACTTGTCCAGTCTGCTCGGCCACGAGTCGCCCATGTTGCATCTTCGACGACTGGGAGACAACGGGCTGTACGACCGCTTCGACGGCCACGTAGCTGCCTTGTGGAAGGACGGCCGACCCGTGGCCGCGGCCTGACCCCGGAACGCACGCAACCCCCGCCGGCTCACCGGTGGGGGTTGCGAACAGGTGCCGGTTGGCGGTACTTGAGTGCGTTCTGAGACGTACGAGTGAGTCTCGTGACGGTGGCGGGTGTGCTCCCGCCTGCGGGGAACGAGAGTTCTTGGGTCGAATGCGTGACTTTTGCTGGTGGTGGTCGTTGGGCGTGGTGACGGTTTTCTGCGGCATGGGTCTGGGGGTGGCTGGGCTGCGGGAGGTGGCGGCGCCGTACGTGGCGCCCGGCCCTTCGGGTGTCGCGGTCCGTACCCGGCTCAAGCATTTGACCGGCGAGGACGAGAGTGTGCTGTGCCTGGTCGGCGATCTTCTCGGCGCGCTGGCCTCCCGTGATCTCAAGGCGCGGTGTGCGTCCGGGCTGAAGCACGACAGCGGGCAGTGGGCCGAACGCAAGCGTGTTCTCACTGGGGAGTCCTCCTCGCCCTGGGCGGGGTCGGTCACGAAGGCCACCCGCGATCAGTGGGCGCTCGCCCGGCGCGGCCTGTTGGCCCACATCCACAGCCTCCAGGCGGGTGTGGACATGCTCAGGCACCGGTTGTCCCTGCCCCTCGGCGAGAAAGGCACCAAGCGGGCGCCCGGTGGATATCGCGGCAGGCAGGAGTGGTTCGCCAAGTCCCGCCGTCTGCACGTCCTCGAAGACCGGCTCCGAGCGGCACGGGCCGACTGGCAGGCCGGCATCGTGCATGTGGTGCGCGGCGGTAAACGGCTGCTGAACACCCGCCACCACCTTCAGGCCGCCCAGCTCACCGAGACCGAGTGGCGCGCCCGGTGGCAGGCCGGACGCCGGTTTCTGCAGGCTGACGGCGAGTCCGGCAAGCGCCACGGCAACGAGACCATCCGCGTCACGCCTGACGGCGAGGTCTCGCTCAAGCTCCCTGCCCCGCTGGCGCACCTGGCCAACGCGCCCCACGGCCGGTACGTCCTGGCCGTGAGGGTGTTGTTCGCGCACCGGGGCGAGCAGTGGGCCGACCGCGTCGCCGCTCACAGGGCCGTGGCGTACCGCATCCACCAGGACGTGGGCCGGGGCCGCTGGTATCTGACCGCGTCCTGGACCCTCTCCCCGGCCAGGACGATGCCGCTGGAGGCGGCCCGCGAGAACGGTCTGGTCGGTGTCGACACCAACGCCGACCACCTTGCCGCCTGGCGTCTGGACCGGCACGGCAACCCCACCGGCGAACCACTCCGCTTCGGCTACGACCTGACCGGCACCGCCGACCACCGCGACGCGCAGGTCAGACACGCCCTGATTCGGCTGCTGCACTGGGCCGCACGCCACGGCCTGGCCATCGCGGTCGAGGACCTCGACTTCCAGAGGGAGAAGACCCGCGAGAAGCACGGCCGCCGTAAAAGCTTCCGGAACCTGATCTCGGGCATGCCCGTCTCCAGGCTGCGGTCACGGCTGGTGAGCATGGCGGCCCAACTCGGCATCCCCGTCATCGTCGTCGACCCGGCCTACACCAGCCGATGGGCGCCCAGCACTGGCAGAAACCCCTCACCGGCAAGATCAGGAGGACCACTCGCCACGACGCGGCAGCCGTGGCGATCGGAAGGCGCGCCCTGGGACACCCGATCCGGCGTCGGACGGCACCGCCCCCACACGACCAGAGCGATCGTGCGAGGCATCGGACCGTCCAGGCCCGACCGGACAGCCCGGGGCGTGAGGGAAACCGCCCCCGTATCCCCGGACCACGGACACGATCCATGCCGCCCGGACATGGAGCGAACGCGGTCGACCAGAACGCCCAACACCGTCCGGGGCGTTCGGCTGAGCACGAGCCCTGACAACAGGGCTCACCCCCACTCAGTCTCTAGGAACGGTTCGCTGTGCTAGGTACGGTCTTCCGCATCCTCACTCTCCGGCTCACCCCGGCGTAGCCGACGGGCTTGGCACCCGGTACGTCCCGGGTGCCCACGTCCGCCGGCCCGGGGCGTGTCGCGGAGGCGCAGCGTGCCCCGACGACTACGGGCGCGGCACGTTGCGCAGGTTGGAACGGGCCATCTGGACCATGCGGCCCACCCCGCCGTCCAGCACGATCTTGCTCGCGGAGAGGGCGAAGCCCGTCACCATCTCGGCGCTGATCTTCGGCGGGATGGACAGGGCGTTCGGGTCCGTGACCACGTCCACGAGGGCCGGGCCCGGGTGCCTGAAGGCGTCCTTGAGCGCGGCCGCGAGCTGCTTGGGCTTCTCCACCCGTACGCCGTGCGCTCCGGCGGCGCGGGCGATGGCGGCGAAGTCGGGATTGTGGTTGCCGGTGCCGTACGCCGGCAGTCCCGCCACCATCATCTCCAGCTCCACCATGCCGAGCGAGGAGTTGTTGAACAGGACGATCTTCACCGGCAGGTCGTACTGGACGAGCGTGAGGAAGTCGCCCATGAGCATGGCGAATCCGCCGTCCCCCGACATCGAGACGACCTGCCGGCGCCGGTCGGTGAACTGCGCGCCGATCGCCTGCGGCAGCGCGTTGGCCATCGATCCGTGGCTGAACGAGCCGATGACGCGGCGGCGGCCGTTCGGCGAGAGGTAGCGCGCGGCCCAGACGTTGCACATGCCGGTGTCCACCGTGAACACGGCGTCGTCGTCGGCGACGTCGTCCAGCACGGCGGCGACGTACTCGGGGTGGATCGGGATGTGCCGGTCCACCTTGCGGGTGTACGCCTTGACCACACCCTCCAGGGCGTCGGCGTGCTTCTTGAGCATCCTGTCGAGGAAGCGGCGGTCCGTCTTGGCGCGCACCTTGGGAATCAGGCAGGTGAGCGTCTCGCGGACATCGCCCCACACGGCGAGGTCCAGCTTGGTGCGGCGGCCGAGGTGCTCGGGCCGCACGTCGACCTGCGCGATCTTCACGTCGTCGGGCAGGAAGGCGTTGTACGGGAAGTCCGTGCCGAGCAGGATCAGCAGGTCGCACTCGTGGGTGGCCTCGTACGCGGCACCGTAGCCGAGCAGTCCACTCATTCCCACGTCGAACGGATTGTCGTACTGAATCCATTCCTTGCCCCGCAGCGCGTGCCCGACCGGGGACTTGACCCGCTCGGCGAACTCCATCACCTCGGCGTGCGCGCCCGCCGTGCCGCTTCCGCAGAAGAGAGTGACCCGGTCCGCCTCGTCGATCATCCGGGCGAGCCGGTCGATCTCGCCGTCCCCGGGGCGCACCGACGGCCGGGAGGTGACCATCGCGTGCTCCGCCGCCCGCTCCGGGGCGGGCGCCGCGGCGATGTCGCCGGGGAGGGTGACCACGCTGACACCGCCCTGTCCGACCGCGTGCTGGATCGCCGTCTGGAGCAGCCGGGGCATCTGCCGCGGGCTGGAGATCATCTCGCTGTAGTGGCTGCACTCGGCGAACAGCCGGTCGGGATGGGTCTCCTGGAAGTAGTTGAGCCCGATCTCGCTCGACGGGATGTGGGAGGCGAGGGCGAGGACGGGCGCCATGGAGCGGTGGGCGTCGTACAGGCCGTTGATCAGATGCAGGTTGCCCGGTCCGCAGGAGCCCGCGCAGGCGGCGAGCTTGCCGGTGATCTGGGCCTCGGCACCGGCCGCGAAGGCCGCGGCCTCCTCGTGCCTGACCTGCACCCAGTCGATGGCGGCGTTACGGCGAACGGCGTCGACGACGGGGTTGAGGCTGTCGCCGACGACACCGTACAACCGCTGCACACCGGCCCTGGCGAGGATGTCGACGAACTGTTCCGCGACGTTCTGTTTGGCCATGGGAGCGCACCCTTTCCGGAGTCTCGGGGGACGCCGGGTCCGCCCGGCGGGTCCGGCACGGGTCCGACGCGGGCCCGCGCGGGTCCCGACTGCGGGCCCGCGCGGACGAGCCCGTATGAACGGGTCCCCCGGACAGGCCCGCCCGGACGGGTCCCCCCGGGGAACCGCGGGGCGGACCGTTGGGGCGGACCCGCGGAAGGGACCCGCGGAACGGACCCGATGGACGGAACCGGAGTGCCACGGGTACCCGGTGTCCATCAACCCATGCCGGGCGCGGTTACGCCTCCCAGACTCCGACGGCCGTGCGATCGGCGGCGTACCCCTTCACCCGGAGCTGGACGTCCGAGAGGTATTCGGCCAGGCCAGGCGGCTCCACGGCTTTCCAGCGCTCGGCCAGTTCACCCGCCAGGACGGGCTCGCCGCGCACCGGGTCCGCGAGCCCGGCGCTGCACAGCAGGAGCGTGTCCCCCGGGCGGGCGACCGAGGCCCGGAAACGGAACGGCTCGGACGGCGGCGGGGGCGGGACTTCGGACCCCCTGGCCGGTTCGGCCGGCCGGGCGGCCGAACCGGCAGGGTCACCCGCCGCACGGGCCGGGCCGTCCGCCGGCTTCCCCGGGTGCGTGATCCCGTCACCGGGATGGCGCGGCACGCCCGGTGCCGCGGGGCGGTCCGGCGCGGCGGAGCCATCGGGTGCGGGGCGGTCCGGCGCGGCGGGGCGATCCGGTACGGGACGGTCCGGCGCCGCCGTGCCGGCCGGTGGCGAGCCGAAGCCGACGACGGGGGCGCCGGTGAGCGCGGCGGGCCCCGGCACGGCCGGTTCCAGGTCCTGCCAGACACCGTCCCTGAGCCGGAACAGGCCGCCGTCGCCGACCCCGAAGAACACCCGCGTCCGGCAGGTGGGATCGGCGGGGAGCAGCAGGCAGCGCAGGCCGGCCGTGTACTCCCCCGGTTCCTGGCCGAGTACGGCGGCACGGGCGCGCAGCCTGCCGAGACCCCGGTAGGTGAGGCGGTGCAGCCCGGACTTCAGATCGCCCCTGCGACCCGCCCGGATGTCCTCCGACAGGCGGCGGTGGTTGTGTCCGACGGCCCCGCCGATCCAGTGGCAGGCGTCGGCGGCGGCGCGCTGCGCGCTCCCGCTGCCGGGGGTGCCGGTGGCGATGGCGACGAGCAGGAGCGCGTCCGTCCCCTCCCCGAAACGGGCGGTCAGGAGGACGTCCGCGCGCGGCTCGCCCCGGTGCCTGGCCGAGTCGCCCCGTACGGAAGCGGCGCGCAGCGTGTACGAACCGTAGCGCGCGCCGTCCAGGACGGTGTCGGGGACGAGTTCGTCCAGGTGCTCGGCGTCGGCGAGGGGCAGGGTGGTGGGCTCCGGCTCCGGCTCCAGGTCGGAACCGGGCGGCTCGTCTCCGGCGCGGGCGACGGGGACGACGGGCCCGCGGGGCGTCATGGCCGGGGGCGAGGGGGACGGTGCGGGCGAGGGCTCGGGGGAGGTGGCCGGGGACGCGTCGGCGGACGTCGGGGATTTCTGCTGCCGCTTCGGCCGCGGCCCTCGCGCGTCTGCGCGCTCGGTGCGCTGCGTGCGCTGCGTGCGCTGCGTGCTTTCCGTGCGCTCCGTGTTCTCGGTGCGCTGGGTGGGCTCCGTGCGCTGCGGGAGGGTCGAGCCGGGTGTCTGGCGTTCCAAGCGGGATTCTTCCTTCTGTGGCACGGTGCCCGGCGAGGGGCGCGCGTCGGTGGGTTCGTACGGTCGGCGGGGCGCGGGCGCCCGGGCCGACGGGTGCCCGGCCGGTTCCGGAGCGGCCGGTTCCGGTACGGGCGGGTCCGGAACGGCGGGCCGCGAGGCGGTTGTCTCCGGGGCGATTGCCTCCGGAATGGCTGGTTCCGGGGTGTTCGGGGGCGAGGTCGTCGGCACCGGAAAGACCGACTCCGTGACGGTGGACGGCGGCGCCTGCTCCCACCAGGCGAGCGATGGCCGGCCGGCCCCGTCCGCCCGCGGTGCCTCCGCGGGACCTTCCGCTCTCGCTTCCGCTCTTCCTTCCGCCCTTCCTTCCGCTCTTCCCTCCGCCATCGCGTCCGCCGCCGAGTCGAAGCGGTCGTCGAGCGTGTCCCCCGCCCCCCGTGTGGGCCCGGTGTCGGGGGCGGACTCGTCGTACAGCCGGTTCCACCAGTCCTCGGTGGGCGGCTCGTCCCGCTGCTGGCTCATGGCCCCATTGTCGACACAGGGGGCGGCCAGAACACCGCGCTCGCGAAATTCGGCCATCACAAAGCGCCCGGGCACGGCCACCGGCCACGGCCGGCAGTGCCGTCCCCGCGTCGTTTTCTCCGACAGGGCCCGGTCCGCCGGGCGACCCCACCCCCCACGGGAAGGACGCCCGGCGGGCCCTCACAGGCGGATGCGGAGGCGTAACGCCGGCGCCCGGCCGGACATGTCGCTCTCCTGGGGCATCCCAGGCCCAGGACAGTCGAGGGGCATATGCCCCAGGACTGTTTCCGCTGTGGTGGCGCCCACTTTGGCAGAGTGACGACTCATACGGGGATGATGTGGGCGGCGGGTTTGCGCCGTGGCCGCTATCCGCCACGGCGCGGGCCGGGAGGCGTGCGTCCGGTGGCCGCGCGGCGTTCAGGGAGGGGTGTGGCAGGGGTGCTGGCAGCGATAGGTCTCGACGAGAGACAGGAGTCCGCGTACCGGGCGCTGGTGGCGACCGGTGGCGCGGACGTCACGGAGCTGGCCCGCCGGCTGTCCCTGACCGAGCCGGACACCGAACGGGCCCTGCGCGTGCTGGAAGGGCAGGGCCTGGTCGCGTCGCCCGCGTCCCGGTCGGGCCACTGGATCGCGGCACCCCCCGGCGCCGCGCTCGGCGCGCTGCTGGCCCACCGCCGCCATGAGCTGGAACGGGCCGAACTCACCGCCGTCACCCTGGCCCGGGAGTACCGCGCGGAGGCCGTCGAGCCCGCCGTACACGATCTGGTCGAGGTCGTGTCGGGTGCGGACGCGGTGGCCGACCGGCTGCGCCGGCTCCGGCGGGGCGCCGCCGAGGAGGTCCGCGCACTGATCGCGGGCGAGAGCCTGGCCGTCGGCAGGGCGGACGGCGAGGCCGAGGAGCGCGCGGCGCGCGGGGTCCGCCTCCGGGTCGTGATCGGGCGCGAGATCCTCGCGTCGCCCGCCGCGGTCACCGGTCTCGGCGCCGCGCTCGGCCGGGAGGACCGGGCGAGGGTCACGGCGCGTGTCGCCACCGAGCTGGTGATCGCGGACCGTGCGGCGGCGATGGTGCCGCTGACGGGCCGCGGCACGGAGCCCGCGGCGCTCGTGGTGCACGGCGGCGGGCTGCTGGAACCCCTGCTGGGCCTGTTCGAGGCGGTGTGGCGGGAAGGCTCACCACTGCGGTTCGGAGGGGACGGCACCGTCGCGGAGGACGGCCGGCCCCGCCCCGACGCCACCGACCTCCAGGTGCTGTCGCTGCTGCTCGCCGGGCTGACGGACGCGAGCGTCGCCAGACAACTGGACCTGGGTCTGCGGACCGTACAGCGCCGGGTGAAGAGGATGATGGAGCTGAGTGGCGTGAGCACCCGGCTCCAGCTGGGTTGGTACGCGTACGAGAAGGGCTGGGTGGCACGGGAGGCGCCCGCCCCTGCGCGTCCCTGACATGGCACGCGCTGACACGGCACGCGCACGCCGCACGCGATCTGCGTGACCGAGCGGGGTCCTGCACAGTTGGCAGATGGACGTGTGGCAGCTGGTACTGGTGGGGCTGGTGCTGCTGCTCGGCCTGCTCGGGGTGCTGGTGCCCGGCGTACCGGGCCAGGCGATCGTCTGGGCCGGCGTGCTGTGGTGGGCGCTGACCGACACCACCCGTCCGGCCTGGGGCGTACTGATCGGAGCGACGGCTCTGTCGCTGCTGAACCAGGCGCTGCGGCCGCTGCTCCCGGCCCGCCGCGCCCGCGGCACCGGTGCTCCGCGCCGCACGGTGCTGACCGGCGGTATCGCCGCGATCGTGGGCTTCTTCGTGGTGCCGGTGCTGGGCGGGATCCTGGGCTTCGTCGGGGGCGTCTACGGCGCGGAGCGGGTACGGCTCGGCAGCCACCGGGCGGGCCTGGCCGCCACCCGTACGGTCATGCGCACCGCGGGGTACTCACTGCTGGTCGAGCTGTTCGCCTGCCTGCTGGTGGTGGGTGCGTGGCTGGGCGTGGTGGTGGCGGGCTGAGGGCGTCCCAGGACGGGCTCGAGGAGCTGCGTTCACACGGGGGAACCGTGTTCAGGCGTGGGAGTCGTGTTCAGGCGTGGGAGTCGTGTTCAGGCGTGGGAGTCGTGTTCAGGCGTGGGAGTCGTGTTCAGGCGTGGGAGTCGTGCTTCACGCGCGGGGCACGGTCCGGCGGGCGGCCGTGACGACGGCGGTCAACAGACCGGGGAAGCGGGCCTCCAGGTCCTCGGTCCGCAGTCGGTTGATGCGGGAGGTGCCCTCGTACCGCTGACGGATGACGCCGGCCTCGCGCAGCACCCGGAAGTGATGGGTACTGGTGGACTTGCTCACCGGCAGCTGGAAGGCGATGCAGGACATGTCGGTGTGGCCCTCGGCCAGGTCCCGCACGATGCGCAGCCGGACGGGGTCCGCCAAGGCGTGCAGCACGGCCTCCAGCCTGATCTCTTCCAGCCCCGGGTGGGCCAGGCTGCGTCCGGCGGGTGCGCCGGTGTCTTCGCTGGTACCCATGGAGACCTCCTCGTCCACGTCGTCCACCTCGCCCCCTGTAGTACGAGATTCACCGTACGACATGTCGGTCCGCTTCCGGACCGGATCCGCCCGGGTGCGCGCACTGCCGTCACCACCGGCGTGCCACGACGAGGAGGACGAGGGGAGGACGAGGGGGACCACGAGGACGAGGAAAACGCGTGGCGGCGCCGCACCGGGTGTGGCTATGGTTGTCCGCGTGCCGGAGCGGTGGGCGTGACACCTCACCGCCGGGGCGTTGTCGGTCTGTTGAGAAAGCAAGGGGGTGAGGACATTGATGACTGTCATTGCGCTGGGCGCCGCCCAGGTTCAGAAGCTCATCGTTCCCGCCCCTGTGGCCTCCGGCTGACCTTTCCCTTCTTCGCGCCCGTGTGCGTGCGCCGGGGCCACCCTTGTGAAGGGTTCCCCCTTGTCTTCCTCTTCTCCGCAGGCTTCCTCCGCCTCGGATCAGTTCGTTTCTCACCCGTCCGCTCCGCACCCGCTCGCTCCGTACGGCTGGGACGTGGGCTGGGACGCCGAGTTCGCACCGTACGCCACGCGGGGTCTGGTGGCCGGCCGGGTCGTACGGGTCGACCGTGGCCAATGCGATGTCCTCACCGGCGACGGCACCGTCCGCGCCGACACCTCCTTCGTCACGCCGCACGACCCGCTGCGGGTGATCTGCACCGGGGACTGGGCGGCCGTCGAGCCGGCCGGAGACCCCCGGTACGTTCGGGCGTACCTGCCCCGGCGCACCGCCTTCGTACGGTCCACCTCCTCCAAGCGGTCGGAGGGACAGATCCTCGCGGCCAACGTCGACCACGCGGTCATCGCGGTCTCGCTCGCCGCCGAACTCGACCTGGGCCGTGTCGAACGGTTCCTCACCCTGGCCTGGGAGAGCGGGGCCCTGCCGCTCATCGTGCTCACCAAGACCGACCTGGTGACCGACCCCGGCGTGCTCGGCCATCTCGTCGAGGACGTGACGGCGGCCGCGCCCGGTGTGCAGGTGCTGGCCGTCAGCGCGGCGACGGGCGACGGGATCGAAGTGCTCTCCGCCGTGCTGTCCGGTGGCACCAGTGTGCTGCTGGGCGTCTCCGGCGCCGGCAAATCGACCCTCGCCAACGCGCTCCTCGGGGAGGAGGCGATGGAGGTCCGGGCCGTCCGGGACATGGACGGAAAGGGCCGCCACACCACCACGACCCGGAACCTGTTCGCGATGCCCGGTGGTGGCGTACTGATCGACACTCCGGGACTGCGCGGCGTCGGCCTGTGGGATGCCGAGTCCGGCGTCGGCCAGGTCTTCACGGAGATCGAGGAACTGTCCGGGAACTGCCGCTTCCACGACTGCGCGCACGAGACGGAACCGGGCTGCGCCGTGCTGCGCGCGGTGGAGGACGGCGTGCTGCCGGTCCGGCGGCTGGAGAGCTACCGCAAACTGCTGCGCGAGAACCGGCGCATCGTCGCCAAGACCGACGCGCGGCTGCGCGGCGAGATCCGACGGGACTGGAAGCGCAAGGGCGCCGAGGGCCGCGCGGCGATGGAGGCCAAGCGCGGCCGCCTCCGGTAACGCCACCTCCGGTAACGGCGAAGCGGGCCGGGGGCGGAGGCCGCGAAGCACGGCGGCGGGCGCGTCGCACGAAACTCGGCAGGGCGCCCGCCGCCCTCCCCCTCGGCTACGGACGCCCTGCTCACACAGCCTGCGGATGCGTATCCGCCCCTGCGTTCGAACAACACTCTAGGCAGCCCTGCCCATGGGAACCAGGTCACGCGTGCACGGTGTACCGGCCCCGGACATCCGCACCGCACGCCGGACCGTCACGGCGCACAGCCGGGACGTACCGACCCCTCACCGCTGCCCGCCCCTACGGGTGCGGGCGCCACGCGGCGGGCAGCGGAGGGCGGCCCGTGGTCACGTAGAGAGCGAACGCGAGCGGGCGAACGCCACCCCACGCGTGCCCGCCCCCGTCCGGACCGTCCTTTCCGGGAGGCTGCTCGTCCCCCTTCGGCTCGGCGTGCGGGGTCCGGCCGACGTGCGGGTTCGGGCTGACGGCGGGCTCGCGCCCGATCAGCGGTGCGCAGGCCCGGAGACGGCTCCGGACGGTGACCGGTGACAGGCCGAGTGCCGTGGCCGTCCGTTGTGTGTGGGTGTCGTTCTCCAGCCAGGCGGCGAGGGTGCGTATCAGATCGCGCCGGTCGGACCGCAACGGCTCGAGGAAGGACTCCGCCCAGGCATGGACCTCGGGCGTGGCCAGCATCGTCACGAAGTCGGCGGTGGCGTCGGGCGACGGCTCGTCGTGCCCGTGCGCGATGACGACCTTGACGGCCGTCGAGACGACCACCTGGCTCAGGACCCGGCCCCGGTCGAGGCCGAGCAGGCCGAACGCCCGGCTGATCCGCTGGGTCACGGTGTTGCGGTGGATGCCGACCAGGCGCGCGGCGGACGCGTGGTGGAGTTCGAGGCCCAGGTCCAGGGTTCGCAGGAGCTGATCGCGCTGTCCCATGGGGAGCGCCAACAAGGGGCGCAGGACTGTCGCGGCCCAGCGCCGGGCCGCTACCGGAGGCAGGGCGCTCAGCAGGTCGGCCCGTTCGTTGGACAGAGCGACGCGGTCGGGGAGCTGCCGCGCCACCGACAGGGCGTCGGCCGCCTCCGCGTAGGCGTCGGCGACTTCGCTCAGCGCATACGCACGGCTGCCGCCCATCCGGTGCTCGGGCAGCGAGACGACGACCTGGCGCATCGAATCGCGCACGCCGGCCGGGTCGTTGTCCTGATCGCGCACGGGGTCGAGCACGATGAGGTGATTGAACGCCGGGCAGCGCACCAGCATCGCACGGTCCGCGATGGCACGGTCGCTGCGCCGGGCGGCGATCTCCCGGTCCGCCTCTCCGCAGTCGATCACGTAGACGCGGACCTTCTCCGTGGCCAACAGCCAGGGCGTCAGCGCGGCCATCGCCCGCTGGGCGGCGATCTCCTCACCGACCATGAGGAATTGGAACGCCCCCAGGCGCACGGCGTGCTCGGCCTCGGCCACCTGGCTGTGGCGCCGGTCGATCTGGTCGATGAGGCCCAGCACCTTGCCCGCGTGCCGCAGGAGATCGACGCCCGCGTCGTCGAACGGGCGTCGCGAGGCGACCGACAGCATCGAAGGCGAGCCCATCGCCGCGAGCGTCTGGAAACGCGTGTGCGGCGTGGTGTCCGGAATGGACGCGGATTCGGCCGTCGACGGCATGGACGGCGTCGGCAGCGTGGTCGAGGCGGGCGGTGCGGAGGGGGCCGGGGACCTGGCCGCCGTACCCGACGTGGCAGAAGGAAGGGGTATGACGGACGGTACGGACGCGGGGAGTTCCGCACGCACGAGATGCCCGGCCAGCAAGGGAGCCAGCGTGCCGGGTGCGCTCTCCGGCGACGCGGCGAGAACGCCCCGCAACGGGTCGCTGACCAGTACCTCGCCGTCCAGCGCGGCGGCCAGCCAGTCGGTGACGCGCTGCATCGCGTCACCGTCCGCGTCGGCGAGCCGGGACGGGAGCCGGTTCAGCAGCGCGGTGAGCTGCTCGGCATGCCATTCGGCGTGCTGGTAGCGGTACTCGCGCAGGCGGGGAGCCAGTTCCTTCCATGCCCCCAGGCTCTTCGTCGTGGTCAGCAGCGGTACGTTCAGCCTCGCCGCCGAGCTGCGGATCACCGCCGGTACGGACCGGGCGCCCTGCCTCTCGACCGCCACGGCGAGGCCGGCGGCCCGCTGCCGGGACATCTCACGCAGCAGCCCCTCGATCGCGGAGGAGACGGGCTGCCGCCCGGGTCGCGCCCCCGGTACGCCGATCACCACGAGCACGTCCCGCAGGTCTCCGAGCCGGTCGGCGCTCCACGCCGTCCCGGTCAGCACCCGTACGGAATCCACCCCCCGGTCAGCTGCGGCCCGCGGCCCGAAAGCCAACCGCAGGCAGAAATCGGACTCGCCACATATACCACCCAAGGTGGGCATTCGCCCTTCTCCCTTCCTGAGCCCGACGCCGCCCTGACACCCCTCATAGAACCAGACCTCAGATTGTCTCTGATCAGCTAAGAGGTCGCGCGGACCGTAGGGTCCGGTATGGGTTCTGCCCACCGTGGTGGGGCAGCGTGAGCGTGGAGATGGAATCCCGCGCCGAGTGCTGCTCCGCGTGGCCGGTGTCGGCTGGTGGTGGGTGTGCTGATCGTGGTCACACTCTGGTGCCGGTGGGCTGCGCGGGGCAGCCGGGTCCGGTCCGTTGGTGTGTGTCCCTCCGGACGCCGGCCGGCGCGGCCCGGAGGCCGTACCGGGGAGGGAACCTCACGTCGCCTGGGCGTGAGGTGGTTGGTTCGCGGCCGGGTGGGGCCGGTCTTCGACCGGTCCGTCCGGCTGGTCTTGGATCGGTCTGTCCGGCTGGGCTTCGGGGTGGCGGTGATGACGGCGTTGGCTTCCATCGTGTCCACCACCGTGCGGATCACCATGGTGCCGCCGGCACGGTCCACGACGGTCCTGGTCTGGTGGGCGAGGCCGCGTGCGGCGATCCGCCGCCAGGCTCCCTGGTCGCGGTCGCCCCGAGGGGTAGTCGGGGTGGGCCGGTGGTGTGTGGGGTGGGGGCGCGAGAGTTGTGTGGGGCGGTGACGGGCTGGTGCAGCGGCGGGCGGCCGGGACTCATGCCCCGCCGGTCACACAACGCCGAACCAACCCGCACCACAACCGCGCACCCCACCCACAAACCCACAAACCCGCACCCCCGCATCAACCCGCAACGCCCGCCCACACCCCACAGCCGTAAATCGGTTGTTCCTGGTGGCCCGGTGACGGACCATCACGAGCCGGATACCGGTCGCCGAGACCCGAACCCCGAGGAAGCGAGCGCCACCATGCCTGTTCCCGCGAAGCCCGTGCCTGCCGACCCGGCGGTGGTCCACCCGCTGCCGGAGCAGCCGCGGGTGGTCCTGCTCAAGCCGCTGGTGAAGTCCCCGTTGATCGAGGTCGGGGAGTACTCCTACTACGACGACCCGGACGACCCGACCGCGTTCGAGACGCGCAACGTGCTCTATCACTACGGCCCGGAGAAGCTGGTCATCGGCAAGTTCTGCGCGCTGGGCACGGGGGTGCGCTTCCTCATGAACGGCGCCAACCACCGTATGGACGGCCCCTCGACCTTCCCCTTCCCCACCATGGGCGGCTCGTGGGCCGAGCACTTCGATCTGCTCACCGGTCTGCCGAACCGGGGGGACACCGTCGTCGGCAACGACGTGTGGTTCGGCTACGGCACGACGGTGATGCCCGGCGTCCGGATCGGGCACGGCGCGATCATCGGCGCCGACGCCGTGGTGACCGCGGACGTGCCGGACTACGGGATCGTCGGTGGCAACCCAGCCCGTCTCATCCGAACCCGCTACAGCGGCCGGGACGTCGCCCGGCTGCTGGAACTCGCCTGGTGGGACTGGCCCGCGGAGCACATCACCGAGCATGTGCGAACGATCATGTCGGGCAGCATCACCGACCTGGAGGCCGCCGCTCCTCGCGCCCGCCGCGGCTGACGAGGCGGCCCGGGCGAAGCCGGTTCGGGTTCACCGCAGGGCGATGAGTCCCGCGTCGGTCGGTCTGAAGCCGCAGGCGTCGAGATAGAAGGGGCGCAGGTGCTCTTCGAAATCGACGTGGAGCCATTCGCAGTTCGCCGAGCGGGCTCCTCTGGCGGCGGCGGTCACCAAGGCGGTCCCGACGCCGGACTCGCGCAGGTCCTGAGCGACCATCGTGTCGAGGAGGAAGGCGTGGGCGCCCCCGTCCCAGGCGACGTTGACGAATCCGATCAGTCTGCCTTCCTTTCGTGCGCAGACCCAGCCGAGACTGTGCCGACGCAGTTGCGTATGCCAGTCGACGGCCGTCCCGGCGGGGCCGAACGCCTCCGCGTGCAGCGCGTTGACGGCCGCGTTGTCGAAGTCACCGCGCCACTCGTACGTGATCGTCATGATCGCATCGTAGGGAGGAACCGTCCCGGCGCGGAGGGCCCCTCCCCGCAAGGTATGCGCGGGAGGGGCGGGCGAACCGGAGGGCGTGGCCGACAGACAGCGGCCGCACGCCGCGCGTCACATCAGGGCGCCCCGCGCACCATCGACGCGCGTACCAGTCCCTGGGCGCGCAGTTCGCCCAGGACCAGGGCCGCGAATTCCGTGGCCCCGCGCTCCGAGGTGTGCGTGTTGTCGCGCTTCTCGTCGTAGAGGAACAGTGCCTTGGACGCCTCGGGTCCCCATTCCTCCACCCGGCTGCGGGTGAGCGCGGTGAGGTCCACGAGCGGTGCGTCCAGGCGCGCCGCCAGGGCGCGCATCTCGGCGGGGAGGTCCACGCCCAGGCCGTTGACGTGGAGCGCGGTGCCGTTGGCGAGCGTGCCGTCGGTGTTGAACCAGCGCCGGACGACCGGGGTCACCAGGACGGGCCGGCCGCCTCGCTCACGTACGCGCTCGGCCATGGCCGTCAGGTTCGCGCGGTAGACGTCCGCCGGAGTCTGTTTGTCGTTGTGCGCGAGCTGGACGAGGACGAGATCGCCCGGGCGCACCCGTGCCTCGATCGCCGGGAAGAGTGCCGGGTTGTCCAGGAAGGACTGCGATCCCTCCCCTGAGTCGGCGTAGTTGGCGACCGAGATGCCCTGCCTCAGATATCGCGGAAGCTGCTGGCCCCAGCCCGAGTAGGGCTCCGCCGCCTGGTCGCAGACCGTGGAGTCACCGGCCAGGAACAGGCGCGGTGCGCGGGGCGCGGGGGTCACCCGCAGCGCCGCGAGCAGCGGCGCCGCGCCGCCGAAGCGCAGATCGAGGCCGGGGCTCCCGACGGGTCCTGTCGGCTCCCCCTCCGGATCCCGTACGTCCACGGTGAAGCCGCGCCGTACGGTCCGGCCGGGCGCGGTGGCCGTTTCGGCGAGCACGGTCCGGCGGCTCTCGGCCGTGACGGCGGTACGGCCCGCCGTGGCCCCGCCGAGCAGGGCCGTCACCTCGTACGTCCCCGGCGGGAGGGCGAAGTGGCAGACCACGGGGGCCGTGCCGGCACAGTCGCCGCGCACCGTCCCGTGGATGGGACCGGGACCAGAGCCGGGGCCGGGGCCGAGACCGCCTCCGGGGCCGAGGTCGGTCCGGAGCTCGGTCCCGAGGCCGGCCCCGACGCGGGCTCCGAGTCCGGCACCGACGCTCGGGGCGGCTCCGACGTCGACGCCCGGAGCGGGGCCGGACCGGGAGGCCGGCCCGGCCGCGTCGCCGTGGGCCTGGGCCGGTAAGGCGGACAGACCGGTGGCGGCGGTGAGCGCCATCAGCAGCGCGGTCCGGACCCGGCGCGCGAGCCCGCCGCGCGCGCGGCGGTTCACTTCGGCGTCCTGTCGGGCATCCGGTCGCCGACGAGCGCCAGATTCTGGATGGCGGCGAGGCCGAAGAGCGCGGTCTCGTTGCTGTTGACGCGCACGTTCTCCCAGCCGGGTTCGAGGACGTCCGGGCCCTCGATCCGGGTTCTGCCCCAGTCCATGTCCGAGGTGTAGGCGTCGCTGTCGTAGAACTTCTGCCAGGCGCGCTCGGCCAGCGCGTCGTCGTCCAGTTGTGCCGCGGCGTACGCGTCCTGGCGCGAGTGGCCCTGGAACAGCAGCAGGCTGCCGAAGTCGGATCCGTACCGCGCCTTCTGCTCGGCCTTGGTGGCGTTGAAGTAGCGGCAGTAGTCCAGCCACGCCTCCTTGAACTCCGGCATGTCGATCAGGCCGATCAGCTCGGCGCACATCTCGACCAGGCCGAACATCGACGAGAGGTGGGAGACGCTGACGACCGGCCGGTCGGCGACCGCGAACCTGCCCGTGTCGAGGTCGTAGAGGCCGGAGCCCTGGACGAATCCGTTGGGCTGGGCCGCGATGGTCTCCATGGTGGAGCGCAGCCGGGCCTCCGCCTTCGCGGCCTGCGGCCCCTGGCGCTCCCACTCGGTGAGCCAGCCGGCGGCGAGCCCGCTCCAGTCGGTGCCGAAGCCGACCGAGAGGGCGTTGCGGTCGGGCTCGTAGGGATCGGTGCGGACCTTGCGCTGCGGGTCGATCACGAGGAACGTCTCGTCCGAGTCGACCTGGTCGCGCATCAGGTCGCCGACGCGCTCGTCCGCCGTGAGGTAGTAGTACGGGCGGCGGTAGACGGCGGTGGAGATACGTTGCTGCTTGGCGCTGTCCGCGTAGTGCTGGACGCCGTGCCGGGTGCCGAGTCCGGCCCACTGGCCGAGGTGGTAGACGTCCACCTCGCCGGTGTGCCGGGTGAGCGCCTCGGCGAAGCGGAAGATGTCGGCGCGGCCGGAGCGCAGATAGGCGAACCAGAGCCACAGGTCGGGTGAGAGTTCGGAGTTGTCCCAGGCGTAGCCGCCGACGTCGTAGCGCCACTGGTGCCGGTCCGGGTCGTAGCTGTGCATGAAGTCGCCGTAGTCCCAGAAGCCGTACCAGCGGCGCTGCTCGACCTGGTCCTGGTAGTACGTGAAGAGGAAGTCGAGCTGGTCCTCGATCCTCGCCCTGGCCTCGGTGGAGCGGTCGACGGGCGCGAACAGTCCGCCGAAGACCCCCGCGCGACTGAGGGTGCCCGCCCCCGCTGCCAGTTGGGGCGGGGTGCGGACGGCGGCGGCCTGTGCGACGAGGGTGTCGGCGGTGGGAGTGGCCTCGTTGGCCCAGAAGAGCAACTCGCTGGTGCGCGCGATGCCGTAGGGGGTGCCGAAGCCGGGCTCGGTGTCCTCGTAGGTGATGTTGAGCCCTTCGAGCTGCTCGGCGTAGGTGTCCTGGCCCATGCCGTCGTGGTAGAAGCGCAGGTCCATGGGCTGGGCCTCGGGCGACCAGAGCCAGAGGGTGACCTCGGCCTCACTGCCGGCGGCGCCCCGGATGTCGAGCTGGGCGGGGTGTTTCTGCCAGAAGTCGCGGAGACCGAAGGAGAGTCCGCCGCTGACCCCGCCGACGTAGCCGAAGCCGGTGGCCCGGCCGCCGCCGCCCGAGGTGATCCAGCCGTGGCCGGGCTTGGTGCGCTTGCGCAGGGTGAAGCCGTCGGCGGAGAGCTGGGCGAGGGTGTGGTCGCCCCATTCGGGGACGTACGACAGGCGGGTGGTGACCCGCTGGTCCCAGGTGGCGGGGTCGGGCAGCTTCTCGCCCCTGACCTGGGCGGCCCGGACGGCGGCGCCCGGGTCGCGGCGCAGGCCCGTGATGCCCTTGACCGCCTCGGTGAGGAAGCCCTTGCCCTCGCCGGCGATGCGGATGTGGCGGTCGTACGCGGCGTCACGCATGGGTACGGTGAAGCGGACGCCGAGCCCGCGGATGAAGTCGCCCTTGTCCCGGCCGGGCCGCTGGTCGCCGTCGAAGGTGATCGTGTGGACCATGCGGAAGGACTCGGCACCCGCGTAGAAGTAGAGCCGGATGCTGAACGGCAGCCAGCGACGGCCGTCCTTGCGGTGTTTGCCGTCGACGCGTACCACCGCGCGGACGGGGCCGTCCTGTTCGACCTTGGTGCCGCGGATCTCCCCGTCGAACCGTTCCCAGCGGGCGGCGCCCCGGTCGCCCTCGTCCAGGTCGCCCTGGCGCAGCAGAACGAGCCGGCCGTCGGTGGCGATCTCCGTGCGGCCACGGCTCACGGAACGGACGAGCCGGTGGCCGTCCTTGCCGATGACGGCCTTGATCACACCGGTGTCGACGGTGATGTCCCGACGGGTCTCGGTGACCGTGATCCCCTTCGCGGGGGCGGCGGGGGTGCCGGCGGTGAGCGAGAAGCGGTCGGCGCCGCGGGCCGCGCCGCCGACCGCGTGGGCCGTCCATTTCAGGGTGCCGTCCGGCCAGTAGGCGGTGGGCCAGCTCTGTACGGGGACGTCCTCGCCGTCCGGTGCGGCCAGGGCGAACGTCGTGTCCGCCGGGTGGACGCCCTTGGGCCAGGGCACGCCGAAGGTGCTGCCGGGCGCGGCGCCGAGGCCGCCGTCCTCGAGCCATTCGACGGAGACCGGTTCGCCGGTGGCGGCCGCGCCGGCCCGGCCGGTTCCGTCGGCCGCCGAGGCGTCTTTCCCGCCGAGGGCCCAGCTGAACTGGGTGGCGGCGCCGGCGACGGCCGCGGCCTTGAGCACGGATCTGCGGAGGATCGGAGACATGCGTGTTCCTTTCATGCACATGACATACGCAAGGACACGGTGGAACCGCCGGACCCGGCTGAACCGGCCGAACGGGCGGAATGGGCGGAACGGGTCGAGCGGGTGGAACGGGTCGAGCGGGTGGAGCGGTCGGACGGGTGCGGCTGACGGGAGGACGGGTGAGCCCGGGGACGGGCGGGAGGTCAGCGCCCCGGGCGACAGTCGTCGCCAGGAGCGCGGTCCTCCCGGTACAAGCCGCTGCCCCCTCCGTACCGGCGCTCCACGGCCAGGGCCCCCGCCGTGACCACGCCGAGCGCGGGCGCCGCCAGGGGCAGGGCGAACCACGCCGAGGCCGCGACCACCGCCAGGCCGCAGATCAGCAGCAGCGATCCGGCCGGATCCCGGACGGTCCTGCGGGCCGCCGACCGCAGCAGCGTCCGCCAGGAGGCGCCGCGTTCCCAGTGGGCGGCCGCCCGCGCCCCCGCGACGAGCAGCCCCAGCATGGCGAGCACACCGACGGTGCCGGCGAACGCGCCGCCGGGCACTCCGGCCCGTACGATCACGAGGTCCGCCCACAGCAGCCAGGCCGCCGCCCAGCCGGCCAGCCCCACGAGCCAGCCGCGCCGGGCGGCGTCCCGCAGGTCCGCCGTGAACAGCCGCCACCCCGAGGCTTCGTGGCCCAGCACCCGGCGCAGATGCGCGGCCCCCGCGGCGACGGCGGCGGGCAGGGTCATCAGGGGCAGCGCGGCCACCGCGATCCACACGCCGGTGAGCAGACACTCGGCGAAGACCGCGAACCCCCGCGCCAGGGCGGACTCCGGCCGGGCGCCGGTGACCGCCCCGGGCCCGTCCCTCCTGCCAGAACTCGTGGTGGTGCCGGCGCTCATACCGGGCTCAGCCCTTCAGTCCGGAGGTGGCCATTCCGTCGATCAGGTACCGCTGGAAGGCGAGGAAGAACAGCAGCACGGGCAGCAGTGCGATCAGGGACATCGCGATCATCCCGCCGTAGTTGGCGACGCCGTCCTGGTCGACGAACATCTTCAGCGCCAGGGAGACGGTGTACTTGTCGGGCTCGTTGAGGTAGATCAGCGGGCCCATGAAGTCGTTCCACGCGTTGATGAACGTGAAGATCGCGCTGGTGATCAGGGCCGGCCGGCACAGCGGCAGCACGATCGACCAGAAGATCCGCGGGTGACCGCAGCCGTCCAGCCGCGCCGCCTCGTCCAGTTCCCGCGGCAGGTTCCGCATGAACTGCATCATCAGGAAGACGAAGAAGGCGTCCGTCGCCAGGTACTTCCCCAGCAGCAGCGGGGTGTAGGTGTTGATCAGCTCCAGCTTCTGGAAGAGGACGTACTGCGGGATCAGCAGTACGTGGTACGGCAGCAGCAGGGTGCCGATCATGAGCGTGAAGAGCAGATTCCGCCCCGCGAACCTGATCCGCGCGAAGGCATAGGCGGCCAGCGAGCAGGAGATCAGCACTCCCACCACGGAACCGATCGCCAGCGCGGCGGAGTTGACGAAGAAGGTGGAGATCGGGATGTCCGCGATGCCGTCGGCGAGGCGGCTGTAGTTCTCGGTGATCGGCGAGGTGGGGAACAGGTCCAGGCTGCCCACGATCCGGTCGTTCGGCTTGAAGGAACCGCCGATCACCCACACCACCGGGTAGAGCACCACCGCGAGGACGGCGAGGGAGCCCATGTGCCAGGCGACGGACCCCACGGTACGCCGGCGGCGGGGAGCCCGGGCGGAGGCCGGGGCCGGAGCCTGAGCCGGGGCCAGGTGGGAAACGGAGCTCATCGGGCGGCCTCCTCGTAGTGCACCCAGCGCCGCTGGGACCAGAACAGCACCGCCGTCACCAGGCCGACCGCGAGCAGCAGCATCCAGGCCATGGCCGAGGCGAGCCCCATACGGCTGTTCTCGAAGCCCTGGATGTAGAGGTAACAGGTGTAGACGAGGGTGCCGTCGGCGGGACCGCACGTGCCGCCGGCGCCGCCGAGGATGTAGGCGGAGCCGAAGATCTGGAAGGAGTGGATGGTCTCCAGCAGGACGTTGAAGAACAGCACCGGGGAGATCATCGGCAGTGTGATGTTCCAGAACCGGCGCAGCGGGCCGGCGCCGTCGACCTCCGCCGCCTCGTACAGCGACACCGGCACCTGCTTCAGCCCCGCGAGGAAGATCACCATGGGTGCGCCGAACTGCCAGACGGTGAGCGCGACCAGGCTGTAGACGATCAGGTCCGGGTCGCCGATCCAGCCGCCGGCGTCCACACCGAACAGCCGCTGGGTACGGTCCACGACGGCGTCGTC
Source organism: Streptomyces sp. NRRL F-5135 (assembly GCF_000719775.1). Classification (GTDB taxonomy): domain Bacteria; phylum Actinomycetota; class Actinomycetes; order Streptomycetales; family Streptomycetaceae; genus Streptomyces; species Streptomyces hebeiensis. Next base: position 197,304 of record NZ_JOHR01000014.1, read on the forward strand.
GGAGAAGATCGCCTTCCAGACGATGGCGATGGACACACTGGCGCCGATCAGGGACGGCGCGTAGAACGCGGCCCGGTAGAACGCCTGGCCGCGCCGTGACCGGCTGAGCAGCAGCGCCACGCCGAGCGCGGCGGCGAGCTTGAGCGGGGTGCCGATCACCACGTACCAGAGCGTCAGCGAGACCGAGTGGCGCCAGCGTTCGTCGCCGAACATCTCGGTGAAGTTCGCCAGTCCGATCCACCGGGGGGCGTCGAAGAGGTTGTAGTCGGTGAAGGCGAAGTAGAGGGAGGCCACCATCGGCCCGGCCGTGAGCAGCAGGAAACCCGCGAGCCAGGGTGACATGAAGAGGTAGCCGGCCAGGTTCTCCCGGCTGCTCCAGCTGCCCCGGCCGCCGCGGCCGCGGCGGCCGCCGCGGCCGCCGCGGCCGCCCAGTCCGCCACGATTCCCGAGGCCGCCCCGGCTGCCCCGGCCGCCAGGACCGCGCCGGGTGCCACCGCCGCCCCGGGTGCCCCCGCCCCGTGCGGTCTTCTCCAAGGCCCGGCCCGCCCCCGGCACGGGGCCGTGCCCCGCGCCGGGCCGGGCCACGGCGCTCCCGTCGCCCACCGCAGTCGTCCCCATCAGCCGCTCACGCGCCGAGTGCCGTCTTGGACTCGGTGAAGAACTGCTCCACCGCGTCGCCCACGGACCGCTTGCCCATGGCCATCTCCTCCGCGATGCGCAGGAAGGCCGACTCCGCGACGTCCGCGCCCGCCGGGTGCGGGGTGATCTTCTCCAGGACCCCGGAGTCGACGAGCCGCTTCTCGTACGCGGCGATCTCCTTGTTGACGTCGTCGGCCGGCTCGAACGCCGCGTACTGCTCGGTGGTCGTGAGCACACCCCGGTCGTAGCCCATGATTCTGCCGACCTCCGGGTCGTGGACCATGAAGTCGATGAACCGGGCGGCTTCCTCGGGGTGCTTGGTGCGGCGGGAGGCGCTGAGCATCAGGGAGCCGAGGTACTGGCCCGTCTTCCTGCCGTCCATGGTGGGGATCGGGGCGAGTCCGTAGTCGCTCGTCCCCTCCGATGAGTAGCGCACGGTGAAGTTGTCCCAGGTGAACTCACAGGCCCCGATCTCGGCGGTGACCCCGGACTTGGGTCTGACCTGCGCGATCTTCTTCGGGTCCGCGTAGACGCCCGCCTTCACGCCCTCGTACCCCGTGGTCCACCAGTCCGTGAGATCGGCTTCGGTGAAGCCGAGTCCGTCCTCGGTGAAGAACGCCTTGCCCTGCTGGCGGAGGTAGAGGTCGTAGAGGTACATCACGCCGTAGTAGCCGGTGTCGCCCGACCGGCCCTGGGTCTGCCGGATCGTACGCATCGCCCGGTGGAAGTCGTCCCACGTCCAGCCGGGCTCGGGCGTGACGCCCGCCCGCGCGAACACCTTCTTGTCGATGACCAGGGCCATCGAGTTGCTGCCGACGGGGACGCCGAGCAGTTTGCCGTCGACCTCACCGAACTTCTCCAGGCCCGCCCGGAAGTTGCCCATGCTCAGATTGCCGGCCTTCACCTGCTGGTTCAGGTCGAGAAGCACGTTCTTCGCGTCGTACTTGCGCAGGAAGCCGATCGCGTTCTGGAAGACGTCCGGCGGATTTCCGCCCGACGCCTGCGTGTTGAACTTCTTCCAGAAGTCCAGGTAGGGCTGGAAATCCGTCTTCACCTTGATCTTCGGATGCTTCTTCTCGAAGAGCGCGATGGTTTCGTTGATCCGTTTCGCGCGGTCCTCCGACCCCCACCACGCGTACCGGAGGGTGACGGTCCCGTCCGCCGATCCGCTGCCGCCCCCGCACCCCGCCGCCGTCAGGCCGAGGGCGGCCAGCGTGCCGCCCGCGATCTTGAGCAGGCCGCGCCGGTCAACGCCGTCGGTTCCAGGCACAGTTCACCCCTCAGAGTCATCCATCGAAAGGTTCATCGAATCTCGGCGCACCTCGGCGATCTCGTTGAATCGTTTTAGGTAAGCGCTTGCCGCTAGAAGTTAAGGACCCCGGCGGAGTACGTCAACGGTTCGGACGACATCGATCGAAACGCTTCACTCGCGCCACGCGCGGCCGCCCCACGACTTCTGCGCGAAGCATTGACGAAACGTGGCCGCGGACCTAGCTTCATCGCGTCGTCGGTCGTACGTCATATATGAGACGTCATACGCGAGACGCGCGGCACGACGCGGCGCGTACCGCATGACGCCCATCGTGAGAGATGAGAGCGCATGGCTTTCGCTCCGAGTCCCATCCCTTCCCGCACCCAGTATGTGCTGGAAGCGGTCAAGCACGGCATCCTCACCGGAGGGCTGAGCCCCGGCCAGGCCCTGGTGGAGACCGAACTCGCCGCCCGGTTCGGGGTGTCGAAGACCCCGGTACGGGAGGCGCTGAAGACCCTGGCGGGCACCGGGCTCGTCGTGATGAGCCAGTACAAAGGCGCCACGGTGCGCACGGTCGACGCCGCCATGGCGCACGAGGTCTACGACGTGCGGCTGCTGCTGGAGCCGGCGGCGCTGCGGCGCACGCTCGCCCGCGGCGCCTCCCTGGAGCCCGCGCGGGCCGCCCTCATCAGGGCGGACGCGGCCGAGGACCGGGCGGAACGGTCACTGGCCAACCGGGAGTTCCACCGGGCCCTGTACCTGCCGTGCGGCAATCCGCTGCTGGCGCGGATGCTCGACGACGTACGCGACCAGGCGGCCCTGGTCTCCACCGTCGCGTGGGCCGCCGAACCGTCCTGGGAACGGGAGGCCGGTGAGCACCGGGAGATCCTGCGCCGTGCGCTCGACGGCGACGCCGACGGCGCCGCCACCGCACTGCACGATCACATCGCCTCGTTCGTACAGCGGGCGTTCCCCGAGGGAGACCACGCATGAACAGCACCGATCTGACATCGATGCGCGACGCGCTCGCCGATGTCGTGGCGATTCCCGTGACACCGTTCACCGCCGAGGACACCGTCGACACCGATGCCCACCGCGCGCTGCTGCGCAGACTGCTGGACGGCGGGGTGCGCACCCTCACGCCGAACGGCAACACCGGCGAGTTCTACGCCCTGAGCCCCGAGGAGCGCCGCACGGTCACGGAGCTGACCGTCGAGGAGGCCCGCGGCCGGGCGGTGGTCCTGGCCGGGGTCGGCCTGGAGGTGCCGACGGCGGTGGCGGCGGCGCGGCACGCCCGGGACGCCGGGGCCGGCATGGTGATGGTCCACCAGCCGGTGCATCCGTACGTCTCGCAGGGCGGCTGGATCGACTACCACCGCTCGATCGCCGAGGCGGTACCGGAGCTGGGCGTCGTCCCGTACATCCGCAATCCGCTGCTCGGCGGCGAGACGCTGGCCACGCTCGGGGAGCTGTGCCCCAATGTCATCGGCGCGAAGTACGCCGTGGCGGACGCGGCGCGCTTCGCGGCCTTCGCACGGGACGCGGGGCTGGAACGTTTCGTCTGGGTCGCGGGACTGGCGGAGCTGTACGCGCCGTCGTACTTCGCCGGCGGTGCCACCGGATTCACCTCGGGGCTGGTCAATGTCGCGCCGGGCGTCTCGCTCGGCATGCTGGAGGCGCTGCGGGCCGGCGACTACGCGGCGGCCATGAAGGTGTGGGAGCAGATCCGCCCCTTCGAGGAGCTGCGGGCCGCACGGCAGTCGGCCGACAACGTGACGGTGGTCAAGGAGGCGCTGGCCGCGCTCGGGCTGTGCCGCCGCGCCATCCGTCCGCCGAGCCGCGAACTGCCCGAGGAGCAGCGGTCCGCGGTGGCGGCGCTCGTGACGGGGTGGGCGATATGACAGCCGTACGGCCCGAGGACACGGCGCCGGGCCCGGTACGGCCCGAGGAGCTGCGCAGTCACCAGTGGTACGGCACGGACGGACTGCGGTCCTTCAGCCACCGCGCCCGCACCCGTCAGCTCGGCTACCTGCCCGAGGAGCACCTGGGCAAGCCGGTCATCGCGATCCTCAACACCTGGTCCGACATCAACCCCTGCCACGTCCACCTGCGCGAGCGCGCGCAGGCGGTGAAGCGGGGGGTCTGGCAGGCCGGCGGCTTCCCGCTGGAGTTCCCCGTCTCCACGCTCTCCGAGACGTTCCAGAAGCCGACCCCCATGCTGTACCGCAACATGCTGGCGATGGAGACGGAGGAGTTGCTGCGCTCCTACCCCGTCGACGGCGCGGTCCTGATGGGCGGCTGCGACAAGACCACCCCCGCCCTGCTGATGGGCGCGGCCAGTGTGGACCTGCCGGCCGTGTTCGTACCCGCCGGGCCCATGCTGCCGGGACACTGGCGCACCGAGGTCCTCGGCTCGGGGACCGACATGTGGAAGTACTGGGACGACAAGCGGGCCGGTCTGATCGGAGACGCCGAGCTGGCCGAGCTGGAGAACGGCCTGGCCCGCTCCCCCGGTCACTGCATGACCATGGGTACCGCCTCCACGCTCACCGCCGCCGCCGAGGCGCTCGGTGTCACCATGCCGGGTGCCTCCTCGATCCCGGCGGTCGACTCCGGACACGACCGGATGGCGTCCGCCGCCGGTCGGCGGATCGTCGGCCTGGTACGGGAAGGGCTGCGGCTGTCGACGGTGCTGACGGCGGACGCGTACGAGGACGCCGTCGCCACCGTGCTCGCGCTGGGCGGTTCGACCAACGCGGTGATCCATCTGATCGCGATGGCGGGCCGGTCGGGCGTGCGGCTCACGCTCGACGACTTCGACCGGATCGCCCGGACCGTGCCGGTGCTGGCGAATCTGCGTCCGGGCGGGCAGTACCTGATGGAGGACTTCCACCGGGCCGGCGGCCTGCCGGGCTTCCTGACCCGGCTCACCGATGTCCTGCACCTGGACCGGCCGACCGTCGCACACTCCTCCCTGCGGGACCAGCTCGCCGACGCGCTCGTGCACAACCCGGAGGTGATCCGGCCGCGCGACCGGCCGCTCGCCAGGGAGGGCGGGGTGGCCGTGCTGCGCGGCAACCTCTGCCCGGACGGCGCGGTCATCAAGCACATCGCGGCGGAGCGGCACCTGCTGAAGCACACCGGCCCGGCCGTGGTCTTCGACGACTACCGGACCATGCAGCGGACCATCAACGACCCGGCGCTCGGGATCACGGCCGACCATGTGCTGGTGCTGCGCAACGCGGGCCCCAAGGGCGGTCCGGGCATGCCGGAGTACGGGATGCTGCCGATCCCCGACCACCTCCTCAAGCAGGGGGTGCGGGACATGGTCCGGATCTCCGACGCCCGGATGAGCGGGACGAGTTACGGGGCGTGCGTGCTGCACGTCGCGCCCGAGTCGTACGTCGGCGGGCCGCTCGCCCTGGTCCGCACCGGCGATCTCATCACCCTGGACGTCGAGGCCCGCAGTCTCCATCTGCACGTGGAGGACGAGGAGTTGACACGGCGAAGGGGCGAGTGGTCCGTCCCGCCGGAGCGGTACGGGCGGGGGTACGGCGCCCTCTACAACGAGCAGATCACCCAGGCCGACACCGGCTGCGACTTCGCCTTCCTGGCGCGACCGGGCGAGGTTCCGGACCCGTACGTGGGCTGAGCCGGGCCGGGGCCCACCGGCTCCGTCCGGACCGCCGGTTCCGAACCGCGCTCCCGGGCCCACCTGACACAACGCACACCGCACGGCGCACCACACCGCACGCGCACCGCACGCACGCCGCACGCACACCGCACGACGCAGCGCACGCACACCGCACGCACACCGCATCAGACACACACCGCTGCACCACGCATCGCGCGCTTCACCCAAGGAACGGAGAAGCAGTCATGGCTTCAGCTGTGGCGCAGAAATCATCCGGAGCCCCGCCCCGTGCCCCCGGGAAGCCGAGGCGTCGCACGGGGGCGACGCCACGCCGACTCCCGTATCTGCTGATCGCCCCCGCCGGGCTGCTGATGCTGGGCTTCATCGCCTATCCGATGCTCAGCGTCTTCTACTACAGCTTGCAGAACTACAACGCCACCAAGCCCTGGCGGAACGGTTTCGCGGGCCTGGACAACTTCACCAAGATCTTCACCGATGACCCGCTGTTCTGGGACAGCCTCGTCTTCAGCGGCAAGTGGGTCGTCACCGAGGTCTCGCTGCAACTGGCCCTCGGGCTGGGGCTGGCGCTGATCGTCAACCAGACCTTCGTGGGCCGCGCGATCGCCCGGGCCCTCGTCTTCTCGCCCTGGGCCGTCTCCGGCGTGCTGACGACCACCATCTGGCTGCTTCTCTACAACCCGTCGACGGGCGTCGGCCGCTACCTCGCCGACGCGGGCATCGGGACGTACGGATCGTCCGTGCTGTCCGACACCGGCACCGTGTTCTGGGCGGCGGTGCTGGCCGAACTCTGGCGCGGCGTACCGTTCTTCGCCATCCTGATCCTCGCCGACCTCCAGTCCATCCCCGGGGACCTGTACGAGGCCGCGTCCGTGGACGGGGCGAACAGGTTCCGGCAGTTCGTCCACATCACACTGCCCCACCTCAAGGACGCGATCATCCTGTCCACGCTGCTGCGCGCGGTCTGGGAGTTCAACAACGTGGATCTACTGCTCACCCTCACCGAGGGCGGGCCGGCGGGCGTCACGACCACACTGCCGCTGTATGTCGCGGTCACCGGGTTCGAGGCGCACGACTTCGGCTACGCCACCGCGCTGACCACGGTCGCCTTCGTGATCCTCCTCTTCTGCTCGATCCTCTATCTGCGCCTGAGCAAGTTCGGAGGCGACGACAAATGACCGCTGCCATCGCCGAGAAGGGCACCTCCGCACCGCTCGCCCCGGACGGCCCGGCGACACCGCCCGTGCGGCGCCGGCGCCGCGAGCGCGCCTTCGACGAGGTGCCGCGCTGGCAGATCTACCTGCCGCTCGGTCTGTACCTGCTCTTCACCCTCGTGCCCTTCTACTGGATGCTGTTGTTCGCGCTGCGGCCCGCGGGCTCGACCTCGCTGGTGCCCTGGCCGATGACCTTCGACCACTTCGACAAGGTCTGGAACGCGCGGAGCTTCTCCGTCTTCTTCCAGAACAGCGCCCTGGTCGGGGTCTGCACCCTGATCTGTACGACGCTGGTGGCGCTGGCCGGCGGGTACGCGCTGGCCCGGTTCAACTTCCGCCTCAAGCAGACCTTCATGCTGGCGTTGCTGTGCTCGCAGTTCATCCCGGGCGCGCTGATGCTGGTGCCGCTGTTCCAGATCTTCAAGAACCTCCAGATGATCAACTCCCTGGGGAGCGTGGTCATCGCGGAGACCGTCTTCCAGCTGCCGCTGTCGGTCATCCTGATCAGCGGCTTCATCCGGAACGTGCCGTACTCCCTGGAGGAGGCGGCCTGGGTGGACGGCTGCTCGCGCTTCCAGGCGTTCCGCATCGTCGTACTGCCGATGCTGCGGCCCGGGCTGATCGCGGTGGCGTCCTTCGCGTTCGTCAACAGCTGGAACCACTTCCTGTTCGCCCTGATGTTCCTGATGGAGCAGGACAAGCAGACGATCCCGGTCGGGCTGTCCACGCTGATCGGGGCGGACAGTGTGGACTTCGGCGCGCTGGCGGCGGGCGGTGTGATCTCGGCCGTGCCGGTCGTCATCGTCTTCGCCTTCATCCAGAAGTGGCTGATCACGGGCTTCAGCGCGGGGGCGGTGAAGGGATGACCGGCCGCACCGAGGGCACGGGCGAGCGGGAGACCGCGCCGCTGCCGGTCGTGCTGGCCGGGGCGCGCGGCCACGGCCGGTCGCACCTGGTGAACATCCGCCGGCTCCAGGAGGCCGGGCTGGTACGGCTCGCCGGTGTCTGCGAGCTGTCCCCGCTGAGCCCGGCCGAGCTGGCCGGCTTCGGGGAGCCCGAGCAGTCCACCGACCTCGGCGGCCTCCTGGAGCGCACGGGTGCGCGGATCGCCGTGATCTGCACACCGATCCACACGCACACCGAACTGGCCCTCACCGCCGCCGAACGCGGTGTGCACACACTGCTGGAGAAGCCGACGACGCCCTCGTACGCGGAGTACGAGCGGCTGCTGGCCGGGCTCGCCGGACACGGTACGGCCTGCCAGGTCGGCTTCCAGTCGCTCGGCTCCCACGCGGTGGAGGCGATACGGGAGCTGGTGGCGAGCGGCGCGATCGGGGCCGTGCGCGGCGTCGGCGCCGCCGGGGCCTGGGCACGGGACGAGGCGTACTACGCGCGGGCCCCCTGGGCGGGACGGCGCACCCTGGACGGGCGGGACGTCATGGACGGCGTGCTCACCAACCCGCTGGCCCACGCGCTCGCCACCGCCCTGCGCATCGACGGCAGCGACCTGGCGGGCGATGTCGGCGGCATCGTACTGGAGCAGTTCCGGGCCAACGACATCGAGGCGGACGACACCACGTGCCTGAAGCTGACGACCCGTCGGGGCACGCCCGTCACGGTCGCGGTGACGCTGTGCGCGGAGCGGGCGGGCGAGCCGTACGTCGTGGTGCACGGCGAGTGTGGCCGGATCACCTTCTGGTACAAGCAGGACCGGGTGGTGGTACGGCGCACGGACCGGGCGCAGGAGGAAGGCCCGGCCCCGGGGCGGGACCAGGAACGGGACCGGTACCAGGAACGGGACCGGTACCAGGAACGGGACCGGCGCCAGGGGCGGGGCCAGGACCAGGAGGTGGTCCACGGCCGGACGGATCTGCTGGAGAACCTGGTCGGGCATGTGCGCGCGGGTGAGCCGCTGCTCGTACCGCCGGAACGTACGGGCGCCTTCATGCGGGTCGTCGAGGCCGTCAGGACCGCCCCGGTGCCCACCCGGCTGCCCGCCGACGCCTGGTACGCCGAGCCGGGCGAACGGGCGCCGCGCCGGGTCGTCAAGGGCGTCGACGCCCTGGTCGAGGCGAGCGCGCGCACGCTGGCCACGTTCTCCGAACTGGGCGCGGACTGGGCCGTGCCGCCCGGGGAGACGCGGCGGCGATGAGCGACTCACGACTGAGGGGAGTGAACGGGGCGGGCGGGGCGAACGGGCCGACCGGCCCCGGCGCGGCCCGGCCGGCCGCGTCCCGGGCCCGGGTCCGGGACGGGAGGCGCGGTGACGGAGCCACGGACCTCCGGTGCGAGGGCCGGGTGGTGGCCACGTACGTCCACCGGCCCCGGGTACCGGCCGCGCTGTCCCCGCGTCCGTACCTGCACCCCGTACGGACACTCGGCGGGGTCACGGTCACGGAGCTGCGTCCCGCCGACCACGCTCACCACCTGGGCGTGTCGGTGGCGGTGCCGGACGTCTCGGGGGCCAACTTCTGGGGCGGGCGCACCTACGTCCGCGGCCGGGGCCCCGTCGAGCTGGACAACCACGGTACGCAGGAGCACACGGGCTGGCTGCTGCGGGACCCGGACGGCTGTGTAGAGGAGCTGTCGTGGCGGCGGGCCGGCCGCGAACTCCTCCGGGAGCGGCGCACGGTCAGTGTGCTCGCGCTCTCCCGTGACGCCTGGGCCCTCGACATCACCTCGGCGCTGACCAACGTGTCGGGCGGGGAGCTGTCCTTCGGCAGCCCCGCCACCAACGGCCGTGAGGGGGCGGGGTACGGCGGTTTCTTCTGGCGCGCGCCCGCGTCGGCCGAGCCCGGTCCGCCGGCGGCGGAGGTCTTCACCGAGGCCGCCTCGGGCGAGGGCACGGTGCACGGGCGCAGGGCGCGCTGGCTGGCGCTCGCCGGACGCGAGTGGACGCTGATCTTCGCCGGGGCCAACGAGGAGACGCGCCGGGACCCGTGGTTCGTACGGACGGCGGACTACCCCGGCGTGGGTTCGTCGCTCGCCTGGCGGGAACGGCTGCCGCTGCCGGCGGGCGGGACCGTGGCCCGGCGGATCGTCACCGTGGTCGCGGACGGCCGGCTGGACCGGGCGGCGGCGGGCGCGCTGGCACGGAAAGCGGTGGCGTCATGAGGGCGGCGGCGCCCGACGCGCGCCTCTCCGTCGGCTTCGACAGTGACAACGACAGCTACGGCAACAGCTACGGCAACAGCAACAGTGACACGAGAGAAGAGAGCCGGCCATGAAGATCTCCAGGACGTACAGAGCACGGACGGTCACCGCCGTCTCCCTGTCCGCGGTGCTCGCCCTGACGGCGACCGCCTGCGGTGACGACGGGAGCGGCGGGAGCGGCAGCGAGGGGTCCGGCAAGGGCGAGATCACACTGTGGGACAACAACACGGGTGAGCGCCGGGAGATCTGGGCTCAGATCATCAAGGACTTCGAGAAGGAGAACCCGGACATCAAGGTCAAGTACGTCGGCATCCCCATCGACCAGGTCCAGGCGAAGTACGACACGGCCATCGACGGCGGCGGGCTGCCGGACGTCGGCGGCGTGGGCACCGCGTACCTGTCCAACCTGGTCGTACGGGACGTCCTGGACCCGGTCGGCGACCGCGTCCAGGACGGCGCGCTCAAGGGCAAGCTCGTGCCCGCGCTGGTCGACAGCGTCAAGGCGGCCGGCGGACGCGGCGACGAGATGTACTCCGTACCGACCTCCACCAACAACGGCACCCTCTGGTACCGCAGCGACATGTTCGCCGACGCGGGTCTCGAACCGCCCGCGACCTGGTCGACGTTCTACGAGGCGGCCGAGAAGCTGACCAAGCCGGGCAGCAACCAGTTCGGTTACACCATCCGGGGCGGCGCGGGCTCCATCGCGCCGGCCATGGACGCGATGTACGGGCAGTCCGGCATCACGTCGTTCTGGGACGGCGACAAGACGACCGTCAACGACCCCAGGAACGTGGCGGCCCTGGAGAAGTACGTCGCCCTGTACAAGAAGGTGACGCCGTCCGCCGACGTCAACAACGACTTCATCAAGATGGTCGCGCAGTTCGACAACGGCTCGATCGGCATGCTGACCCACAATCTGGCCTCCTACCAGGACCATGTGAAGGCGCTCGGCCCGGAGAAGTTCAAGGGCCTGCCCTACCCGGCGCAGGAGAACGGCACCCGGGTGCAGGTGTCCAACCCGGTGGACGGCCTGGGGCTGTTCAAGGGCGGCAAGAACAAGGCGGCGGCCTGGAAGCTCATCGAGTTCGCGGCCTCGCACAAGTCCAACAGCGCGTGGAACGAGTCGGCGGGCTCCATCCCCGCGAACACGGACGCGGCGACGGACGGCTGGGTGCGGAAGGCGGTGCCGACGGCCACCGCGATGAAGGCGCTCAGCGACGGCACGACGAAGATCGTCAACCTGCCGTACTACCTGCCCGACTGGAACACCATCAGCAAGAGCGGCAACGAGCCCAACTTCCAGAAGGTGCTGCTGGGCGACATGACCGCGAAGGAGTTCGCGGACAAGCTCGCCAAGGAGCTGAACGAGGCACAGGCGGAGTGGAAGGAGCAGACCAAGAGCTGACGGGGCGCCCGCCGGCGGACCCCCGGGACCGTCGGCCACGTCGTCGCCGGCGGGGCCGTGCCGGCCCCGCCGGGTCCGCACCCGCCGCCGCCCCACCACTCCCCCTTCCCGTGTCCCGCGCACACCGGCCGACCTGGCTCGACGACTGAGGAGTCGCTGTCCCATGCGAAGAGATCAATTAGTCACGACCGGTACGACGACCACGAACGACACGACCACGCCCGGCGCCCCGGCGGCTGCCGCGAGCACCGCGGGGCGCCGGGCGCGCGGCGGCACCGCGGCGCGTGCCGTGGCGGCGGGCGCGGTCGCCGCGGCCCTGGGCCTGGCCGGACTCGCCGCCCCCGCCCAGGCCCGCTCCGGCGGGACGGGGCAGTCCGGCGGGTTCGAGCGGGCCGCGCTGCCCGCGAACGACGGCTGGGCGGCCGCCGACGGCGGCACCACGGGCGGCCGGGCGGCCGATGCCCGGCACGTCTACACGGTGACCACCTGGGCGGAGCTCAGGGCCGCGCTCGCCGCCGCCGCGGGCGCCCCGTCGGTCATCCGGGTCAAGGGCACGCTGGACGCGCTCTCCGACGCCCAGGGCGCCCCGCTGGCCTGCGACGACTTCGCCGCCGACGGTTATTCGTTCGCCACGTACCTCGCCACGTACGACCCGGCGGTCTGGGGGTACGAGAACCCGGTGAGCGGCGAACAGGAGGATCTGCGGGCCGCGTCCGCCGCGCGCCAGGCCGAACAGGTCAAGGCGTACGTCCCGGCGAACACCACGATCGTGGGCGTGGGCCGGAACGCCCGCATCCTCGGCGGCAGTCTCCAGGTCAAGGACGTCGACAACGTCGTGGTCCGCAATCTCACCTTCGAGGACGCCTTCGACTGCTTCCCGCAGTGGGACCCGACGGACGGTGACCTGGGCGCCTGGAACAGCGAGTACGACAACCTGGTGGTGTACGGCTCCACGCATGTGTGGGTGGACCACAACACCTTCACCGACGGACGCCGACCGGACACTGAACAGCCTTACTACTACGGCCAGTTGTACCAGCAGCACGACGGCGAGCTGGACATCGTCCGGGGCGCGGACCTGGTCACCGTCTCCTGGAACGTGTTCGCCGACCACGACAAGACACTGATGATCGGCAACAGCGACAGCGCCGGGGCGGACGACCGCGGCAGGCTCCGGGTGACCCTGCACCACAACCAGTTCACGAACATCGTGGAGCGGGCGCCCCGGGTGCGCTTCGGCAAGGTCGACACGTACAACAACCACTACGTGGTCCCCGCCTCGGGCTACGTGTACTCGTTCGGCATCGGCATCGAGTCCCAGCTGGTCGCGGAGAAGAACGCGTTCACACTGCCGTCCGGGGTGAGCCCGGCCAGGGTCCTCAAGAAGTGGAAGGACGCGCCGGTCACCACGGCGGACAACTACGTGAACGGCCGGTACGTCGACCTGCTCGCCGTGCACAACGCGGAGCTCCCCGAGGAGACCCTGCGGCCCGACGCCGGCTGGACCCCCGTCCTGCGCACGGCGGTCGACGCCCCGCGCGTGGTGCCCCGTGTCGTCGACGCCGGGGCGGGAGCCGGAAAGCTCCGCTGACGGGGCACCGGCCGTGTGGTCGCCCGGCCTGATCCGGTCAGCCGCGGGGCGCGTGGACCTGGTCGAGGCCCGCGCGCAGGGCGTGGGCGAGTTCGGTGGCGTCGCCGGTCTTCCAGAAGTGCAGGTAGTACAGGCGGGCGCCGGAGGCGGTGCCCGGGGTGAGCGTGAGCGCGGTGGCAAGGGCCGCGGCGGCGACAGCGGGGAGCCGGGGCGCTTTTCCGCGGGCCATAGGGTCCTCCCGGAAAGGGTCAGGCGGGGCACCCGAAGGCTGGTGTGCTCCCTACCCAGGGCACCACACGCCGGCCCGCGGCGCGCGTTGCGGGCCGGAGCCGGCCTGGTGGCTACCGGCCGGTGACGGTTCGCCGCAGCCCGTACCAGGCCGCGCCCAGTGCCAGTGCCCCGGCGCCGGAGATCACCGAGACGGCGGGGAGGGAGAAGGCCGGCACCACACAGCCGAGCAGCCGGTTCTCCGCCGAGGGCCGTCTCCGTGCCCCACCCCTCCAGACACCCCCAAGGAGGGGCCCAGCCGCTCGCGGCCGTACACGTCCGATAGGGAAGCCGCCCCGTCCCCGCCGCCCCGGTCTCCCCCGGAGGGCCGTCGCTCACGGGTGCGGAAGCCCCCCTCGTGCCCCTGTCGTCCCGGCCGGTCCTCTCCCCCGCTCCCCCCTGTTCCTCCGCCCGCCCCGGCGGACCCGGGTAGGGGCTGATAGGGGTGGTAAGGGTATGAAGTCCCGCCTCCGGTTTTCGTAAGGTGAATTCGCCCGGGCTCGGAGGAACGAGGGAGTGTGGCGTGCCAATCGGTATCTTGGGGGTCGGATTCCATGTTCCGGAAACCGTCGTCGACAATGCGCGTATCAGCGAGTGGGCCGATATTCCGGAGGAGTGGGTCGAGCGGCGTACCGGGATAATCGAGCGGCGTTACACACCCGCCGGAACGGCGACCTCCGATCTGGCCCATGAGGCGGTCGTCGATCTCCTGGCGAGGAATCCCGGGATCGAGCGGGACATCGGCCTGGTGATCGTCGCCACCGCCACTCCGGACCAGCCGCAGCCGGCGACGGCCGTGGCGCTCCAGAGTGGACTGGGCCTGGAGGCCGCGGCGGCGTTCGACATCAACGCCGTCTGCTCCGGGTTCCTCTACGGCGTGACGACCGCCGCGGCGCTGCTCGCCTCCGGATCCGCCCACGGCACGTACGCGCTGGTCGTGGGCGCCGACATGTTCTCCACCGTCATGGACCGCACCGACCGGCGGACCGTCAGCCTCTTCGGGGACGGCGCCGGAGCCGCCCTGCTCGGCCCCGTACCGGAGGGTTACGGCATCGGCGCGTCACGAATGGTGGCGCACGGCGGTCTGCGCCGCCTGGTCGAGGTGCCGGCCGGCGGCACCAGGAAGCCGCTGACCCCTGAGGCGCGGGCCGCGGGGGAACATCTGTTCAAGATGGACGGCCGGGCCGTCGCCGCATACGCGCTGAAGGTTCTTCCGGAAGTCGTCGGGGAAACCCTGTCGGACTGCGGGCTCTCGGTCGAGGACATCGACCGGTTCATTTTCCACCAGGCCAATGTGCGGCTGCTGGAAAGAATGACGGCCGAAATGAAGCTGGACCCGGACCGGGTTCCGATGACCGCTCCCGCTTATGGGAACACCGGAGCGGCCTCCATTCCCATCACCATGCGGGACGCGCAGATGCGCCGCCCTTTCCGGCGCGGTGAGCGAATCCTTCTCGCGGCCGTGGGGGGTGGCATGACGGCCGCGGGAACGGTGCTGACGTGGTATTGACTCCCGTTCGGCCGGCATCCGCGTCCCGCTTCTCCCCGCTGCCCCTGCGGCCCCGCCCCTTGGCCCCCTTGCCGCCTTTGGCCCCTGCCCTGCCCTGCCCTGCCCTTGGCATCCCTGCCCCCACGCGATCGATTGACCATGCCTGAGAAGAGGTTGAAAGTGTCAGTCTCCGAAACCGAATCGGTGCGTGACGCGTTGAACGGCCGACCCGCCGGGTCCCCCGAGTCCGCCGACACCACCGACGGCCTGTACGAGGTGCTCGACGGCCGGATGACCCCCGACCAGCTCCAGGACGTCGTACGGTCCGTGCTCCGCGGCGAGGGCGTGCCGCCGGGCGAGCCGGAGCTCGAGGTCCTCAAACCCGGCACCTACCGGACCTGCGTGGACGGCACGTGCCTGGAGATCCGCAGCAGGCCCCTGCCCGACGTCGCCCCCGACACCCTTGACCACATCCTCCCGGCCGCGGGCAGCCGCCAGGTGCTGCTCACCACGTCGGCGCCGGTGTCGGACGGGGCCCGCGCCGTCTTCCGGCGCCTCGTGGAGAAGCTGACCCTGCGCGGCCAGTGCTACACCGAGGCGGAGATCGAGTCCATCGTCCGGGCCATGCCCCTGGTCGACCGGTACGCCACCAAGGAGCCCGCGCTGGCCGACTGGGCGCTGATCTTCCGGGACCACTACGTCGAGAACAGCGTGGGCTTCCTGCTCGGCATGGAGCGCGCCGGGCTCGACCCGGACTGGGTGTTCGCCCTGTCCAAGGGGGACCGGACCCTGCACCGCAGCCGGGTCCACTCGTGGTTCCTCCAGCACGGCTACCTCAGCGACGTGCTGGACAACTCGGTCATCAACGGCTCCGCCGACGCGACGGCCCAGGCGTACGCGCTCGGTGTCAACGAGCGCGTCAACGCCTTCATCTGGCGCGCGCACGCCGCCGGCCGGAAGGTGCTGGTGATCGACGACGGCGGGCTGCTGGCCCAGGGCTACGGGTCGCGCGGCGCCCTCACCGAGCACATCGACGCGGCCGTCGAGCTGACGGTGAGCGGCCTGAAGCGGATCGCGGGCGCGCCGGGCGAACTGTCCATCCCGGTGCTGAACATGGCCAGGTCGCGGCTGAAGACGATGCTCGGCTACAACGAGATAGCCGACTCCTGCGTCCGGCGGCTGCGGGCCGTCCTGCCCGGCGAGAAGTTCATCGGCCGGCACGTGCTGGTCCTCGGCTACGGCACGCTGGGCGCCCGGGTCGCGCACGCGCTGCGGTCGCTCGGCTGCCGGGTGAGCGTCGTCGACACCGACGTCCTCGCGCTGATCACGGCCGCGGAGCACGGCTTCGAGACGTACCGGACCGCCACCGAGGCGCTGCGCGACCACTCCCCGTTCCTGATCATCGGCGGCACCGGGGAGCTCGCCGTCACCGAGGAGAACCTGCCGCTGCTGCCCGACGGCGTGTATCTCGCCGGTTTCGCCACCAAGGACTTCAGCCTCCTGAGCGAGGGATACCCGGGCGTCGAGTCGACGGTGGTGCCGTACGTGGGAGTGCGCTACCTCCTGCCCTCCGGCGCCGCTGCCACCCTCCTGGGCGACGGCCGCTCGCTCAACCTCTTCGAGTACGAGGGCATCGCCAACCGCGGCTACGACGCCTACCGGGCCGGCACGCTGATCGCCGCCAGGACCGTCTGCCGCGACCTCGACGCGCTCGGACCGGGCCTCCACCTGGAGCCGGTGGACCGGGCCGTCGACGAGGCGGGGCTCTTCGACGCCTACTACGAGGAATACCTGGCGGGCGCGCGGCGGCGCGCGGGCGACGCGGCCGGACCCGTACCGGCCACCGTCCGGTGACGCCGCGCATGTCCAGGACACATGTGTGCGTGATCGGCTACGGCGTCGCGGGCCGGCTGCACGAGCGGTTGCTGAGGGCCCTCGGATTCCACGTCAGTGTGGTGGACCCGGCCGTCGACACGCTGCCCCCGGGAGTGCCCGTGTACCGCCGGACGGCGGACGTGCCGCGCCGGCCGGCGGTCGACGTGTGGTCGGTGTGCTCGCCGACCGCGCACCACCTGACGGCGGTGGCGGAGGTGCTCGACCGCGACCCCGCCGCGCGGCTGCTGGTGGAGAAGCCGGTGTGCCGGTCCGACGAGGGTCCCGCCCTCACCGCGCTGCTGGCCCGCCACGAACACGCCCGGCTGGTGGTGATGAACCAGTACCGGCACGCCCAGGCGGTCGCCGTCCTGCGCTCGGTGCGGCAGGAGTTCGCACCCGGGCAGCCGGTGAGCGGGGTGCGGGTGGGATTCGGCAAGGACCGCAGGGAGGACATCGCGGCGGGCCGGTTCGTGGACCACGACTACGGGGTTTTCGGCTACGAGTGGCTGCACATGCTGGCGCTGGTGAGCGGCGTCCTGCCGGCCGGGGTGTACGACCGGTATCTGGCCACCGACCCGGCCGAGCACGACGTGCGGGTGGCTCTCGACCCGGCGCTGACCAGCACCGCCGCCCATGAGATCACCCTGGTCGACGGCATCGCGGTCGAGCTGTACTCGACCGTCGTGGGCGCCGGGTCCCACGCGCTGGTGCCCGCGCCCAAATGGCTCGGGCCGGCCCACGAGGGCGGCGAGAGCCGGCAGCGGCTGGTCGAGATCGCCGCCGGACCGGTGCGCTTCACCCTGGAACTGGACCCCGTGGTCCTGAAGAACGGCACCCCGCTGCCGCGCAACACGCACCGGCTCCTCGTCGAGGGGCCCGGTGTGCGGCACGACTGGCTGTTCCACGACTCCCCGATGGACAACGCGCTGCGCTGGTCGATGGGCGCCCTGCTCACCGACCCCGCCCGGCCCGCCGTCGACCTGCGGCCCATCGCCCGCATCGGCCGGCTGGCACGGACGGCCCGGTCCCTCGAAGGACCGCCGTCCGGCGCACACCGACACGCCACCCCCACCGCGTCCCTGTGAGGTCATGCGCTCATGAGCCGAATCTGCCTGGTGATACCCAGCAACAAATTCGACCAGTACTTCATCCAGGTGCCCCTGGACGTCCTGATGGCCGCCGGTCAGCTGCGGGCCGAGGGGCATGAGGTCGCCCTCTGGGACCAGCGTCTCCAGGACGCGCCCCCCGGTGGCTCCGAGGCCGACATCCTGATCGTCTCCTCCGCCATCGCCGACCGGGCCCAGTGCTATCCGCTCGACCTGGGGCCGGTCAAGGCCGCCGTGGACCGGGCGAAGGCGCGCTTCCCGGGCGCCCGTACCGTGGCCATCGGACCGCACGGCACCCATCTTCCGGAAGCCACCCGGCTGGACCTCGGAGTGGAGCACGTCGCGATCGGCGAGGCGGACTCGGCGGCCGTGGGGGCGGTCCGGAGCCTGGCCGCGGGCGCCACGGCCACGGTGCTGTCCGGCGACGTCGCGCCCGCCTCCCCGCTCTCGATCATCGGGGCCCGGCCGAAACCGTATCCGAACATCCCCCTGGAGGAGTTCGCGCTGCCGGCCTACGACCTGGCCCCCATGGCCGACTACACGGCCGAGGTCATCGTCGACGGGCTGCCCCAGCCCGGCCCCTGCGGCATGGTGCTGGCCGCCCGCGGCTGCACGTACGGCTGCACGTTCTGCCATCTCCCGTTCGGCAACCGGATGCGGACCCAGCCGGTGGACCGGGTGATCGCCGAGGTGGAGGCGCAGCAGGCGGCGGGCCTGGAGTTCCAGTTCTTCCTCGACTACGTCTTCGGGATCAACAAGACCTTCTACAACGACATCTGCCGGCGGCTGCGCGGCCAGGGCGTGGGCTGGGTCGGCCAGACCCGGGCCGAGATCGTGCTCAAGAGCGATGTGACCGAGTGGGCCAAGGCCGGCTGCCAGGGCATGTGGCTGGGCGCCGAGTCGCCCGCCGTGGCGACCACGGGCGTGCACAAGCGGGTCACCGAGCAGCAGATCCGCGATGCCGTGCTCAAGCTCAAGGACGCCGGGATCGTCCCGTTCGCGTTCATCCTGCTCGGTCTGCCCGACGACGACGCCTGCATGGCCGACTGGCTGGTCGACTGGGCGTCGGAGATCCCCGCGTGGTTCGGCATCAACCAGTTGTTCCTGCGGCCCGGGACGAGCCTCTACGACCAGCTGGCGCCACGCTACAACGACGGTGCCGCACCCGGCAGTTGGCAGGAGATCCAGGCGGTGACCCGGCGCTACCGCGAGGCGTACCCGGCCGACCTGGACGGTCAGGAGCGGCGCCTCACCTCGCTGTCGAACTACCTGGGCAACGCCATTGTCCCGGTCGCCTGAGCCCGTGGAGCCGGTCGAGGGACCCCCGGCCCGCCCGGGTACGTCCGGGAAGCCGCCGGAGAAACCCGGGCGGCCGCGCGGGGAGCTGAGGTTCGGGATCGTCGGCTGCGGATCCATCGGCGGATTCCTGGGGCGGCTGCTGACCCGGGACGACCCGGAGCTGCGCGGCCGGGCGCGGCTGACCGCGGTCGCCGGCCGGGACCCGGCGCGGGCCCGCGAGCTGGCGGCCGAACTGAACCGCGACGCGGTCGGCGTACCCGAACTGCTCGCCCGCCCGGACGTGGACGCCGTCCTGCTGTGCACGCCGAGCGGTACGCACGCCGACCTCGGGACGGCCGTGCTGCGCGCCGGCAAGCACCTCCTCGTCGAGAAACCGCTGGAGGTGACGCCCGCCGCCGCGGCCCGGCTGATCTCCGTCGCGCGACGGGAGGGCAGGACGCTCGGGGTGGTGTCGCAGCGCCGCTTCGACCCGGCGGTGCGGCTGGCCCGCACCGCGATCGAGGCCGGGGAGCTGGGGCGCGTCACCTCCGTCCTGGTCGAGCTGCCCTGGTGGCGCGAGCAGTCGTACTACGACTCGGGCGGCTGGCGCGGCACCCGCGCCCTGGACGGCGGCGGGGCCCTGATGAACCAGGCCGTGCACGCCGTGGACCTGGCGCAGTGGCTGGCCGGGCCGGTGGTGGAGGTGGCCGCGCACACCGCCGTGCTCGCCCACGACGGGCTGGCGGTGGAGGACGTGGCCACCGCGAGTCTGCGGTTCCGCGACGGTGCGCTCGGCGCGCTGCTGGCGACCACCGCCGCCTATCCGGGCCGTACCGCCCGGATCTCTGTGCACGGCGACCGGGGTTCGGTGGTCGTCGACAACGACGAACTGGCCTACTTCCATGCCGCGCGCGCGGGCGAACGGGCGCCCGCCTACGGGGCGTTCGGCGCGGCGAACCAGGCCGCCGAGCACGCCCCCTCCCAGAAGCGCGACGGCGGCCGGGACCGGATCGGCCTGCTGTACCAGCCGCATCGCGACCAGGTGCTGGACTTCGTCGACGCCGTACGGGAGGGCCGGGCCCCGCTGGTGGACGCGGAGGCCGGCCGGCGGGCGGTGGCGGTGGTCACCGCCGTCTACACCTCGGCGGCCACGGGACGGCCCGTACGGGTCGACTCCGGTCCGCCGCGTACCGGCGCCGGCACCGCTACCGACACGGGTGCCGGCACCGGCACGGGCACTGGCACTGGCACTGGCACTGGCAACAGCCCCGGCATCGGCACCGGCACGCATCACGAGGAGGACACATCATGAGCGGCGTCGTACGCGACGGGGAGGCCGACCGGAAGGCGGCCCTCGCCCTGCTCTTCGACCGCAGCGCGCCGACGTACGAGCGCGTCGGGGTGGAGCACTTCGACGACCTCGGCCGCCGGCTGGTGGCCCGTGCCGGGGTCACGGCCGGGGAGCGGGTGCTGGACGTCGGCTGCGGCACGGGCGCCGTACTGGTCCCCGCCGCGCGGGCGGCCGGCCCCGAGGGCGAGGTCATCGGCGTCGATCTGTCCCCCGGGATGGTGGCACGGGCCAGGGAGGAGATCGCCCGGCACGGGCTGCGCCGGGCGCGGGCCCTCGTCGGTGACGCGGAGAGCGTCACACCGGCCGGCGGGGACGGGGCGGACGGCACGAACGGCACCAGTGGCGCGAACGGCGCGGTCGGGGTGTCCGTGGCACCGGGTTCGTTCGACACCGTCCTCGCCGGGATCAGCCTGTTCTTCTTCCCCCGTCCGCGGACGGCCGCGGCCCGCTACCACGAACTGCTCAAGCCGGGCGGACGGTTCGCGGTGTCCTGGTGGGGGCGGCCGGACCCGCGGTGGGACCCGGTCTTCGCCGCCAGTGCCCCGTACGGCCGCGGCCCGTCCTCGCACGTCCTGCCCGCGAACAGCCCGTTCCGCTCGGTCGACGCCTTCCACACGATGCTCTCCGACGCCGGCTTCGCCGACGCGGAGACGGTCGAGGAGGACTGCGTCACCCGCTTCGCCGACGCCGAACAGTGGTGGACGTGGGTGTGGTCGACCGCCGGCCGGCAGTTCTGGGAGAGCGTCCCCGACGAGGCGCGCGAGGACGCGGTGGCGGCCGTGAACGCGGAACTGGACAGACTCAAGGCAGCCGACTCCAGCCTCACCAGCGTCTCCAAGGTCCGGTTCACCGTGGCCAGGAGCAAGTGATGGGGCGGACACCCGTCAGGACGGACGTCCACGCCGGCACGGCTGCCTCGGAGGCCGCGGCAGCGAGGGCGGGCGCGGACGCCCCGGACACCGAACGGGCGGCCGCCGCGCCGGCCTCGGCCACCCCGGTGCCGACGGCGCGGGAGCCCCGCGCCCGGGTACCGGGCGCCGCTGCCCGGCACCCGCTGTTCTCGGCGGAGTGGCTGAGCGCCGCCGAGTCCGCGTTCGCCGCGCTCCCCGCCGACGGGGCGGACACGATCCGGATCGGGCTGGACGTCGTCGACCCGCC
This sequence comes from Streptomyces sp. NRRL F-5135, assembly GCF_000719775.1. Lineage (GTDB taxonomy): Bacteria > Actinomycetota > Actinomycetes > Streptomycetales > Streptomycetaceae > Streptomyces > Streptomyces hebeiensis. The sequence continues at coordinate 218,737 of NZ_JOHR01000014.1, forward strand.
GGAGCGTACGGTCGCCGCGCTGGACGTCCTGGTGGACCTCGGCTCGGGCGCGCTCCGGTTCACGGCGGGCCACGGCACGGATCGGCCCACTCTCGCGTTCACCCTCACGTACGCGGACGCGGGCACCCTGCTGTTCGGCGACCAGGCGCACCGGACGCGGCTGTTCGAGCACGGCGGCCTGCGGCTGGAAGGCGCGTTCCTGTTCGTGTTCTTCCTCGACCGCATCCTCAGCCAGGACGTGTCGGGGGCGCTCGCCGAACTGCGCGCGAGTACCTCCGGCCTGCCCGAGGGCGCGGACACCGCGCCCGCCCGGTGGACGCCCCGCCCGCCCGCGCACGGGCGACCCGCGCACGCCCGGCCGGCCGCCGTCCCCGGCACGGCCGCCGACGGGGAGGGTGCGGAGGAGTCGGAGGAGTCGGCCGTGGCGGCGGCTCATGACGCGCTGCCCCGGACCATGGCGGCCCTGACCCGTGAACTCGGCCGGACCACCCCCGGGGCACAGCTGTACGTGTCACACGCGCCCTCCGGCACGGCCGTGTCCGCGGCCCTCGGGGAGTGCCGCCCCTCGGTCCCCTTCACCCGCGAGTCCTGGCCGATCTGGTACTGCTGCTCCAAGGCGGTCGGCGCGGTCGGCATCGGACAGCTCTGGGAGCGGGGGCTGGTGGACCCGCTCCGGCCGGTCGCCTCGTACCTGCCGTGGTTCGACGGTGCGGGCCGGGAGAAGATCACCCTTTTCCAGCTGCTGACCCACACCACGCCCGTGCCCATGGCGCTGGACCCGCTGCACGGCACGTTCGCCGCGCCCGTCGAGGTCCGCCGCGAGCAGGTCAGGGCCATGCGGCTCCCCCCGGGTGCCGAACCGGGGGCCCGTATCAACTACGCGCCGTGGTGGGCCTGGTTCCTGCTGGCGGAGGTGGTCCGGGCCGTCGACGGCCGGGACTACGAGCGCTATCTGACCGAAGAGGTCCTCGCCCCCTGCCGGATGACCGACACCCGGATGGTGCTCTCCCCGGACGAGTACCGGGAGCGGGCGGACCGGCTGCCGCTCATCCACATCGCCGGGGGCGGCTTCCCCACGGCACCGACCCGGTGGTACGCCACCGAGGACTCGTGCACCCGGCCCATCCACGGGCTCAACATGCGCGGGCCGATCCGGGACCTCGGCCGTTTCTTCGAGACCCTGCTGGCCGACGGCCGGGGCCCCGGCGGGCGGGTGCTGCGGCCGGCGACGGTCATGGCGATGACGGCACGCCATCGTGTCGGGCTCACGGACGCCTTCGGCAACGCCGACTGGGGGCTGGGGTTCCGGGTGGAGTCCCGTTATCTGGGCGAGCCGTACACGGCGTTCAGCAGGTACGCCTCGCACCGCACCTTCGGTCACTACGGGCTGTGGACCTCCGCGGCCTTCGCCGATCCGGACGCCGGGCTGGCCGTCGCCCTGCACCTCAACGGCAAGGTGTCGCAGAACGAGCACCAGGAGCGCATGCTCGCCATCGGTGACGCCGTGTACCGCGACCTCGGCCTGGCGTGAGGGCCTGCCCTCTGTCCGCTCGCCCGGAAAAGACCGTTCCACCGAAAAAGGCCGTTCCACCGAAAAGGCCGTTGCCCGAAGAAAGACCCGGTCGCCATGGACGGACCCTTGTCCATGGACGGACCCGCTGTTCAGAGACGCACCGCTTGTTCAGAGATGAACCGCTTGTTCAGGGAGGAATCACCCATGACCCTGCCCCATGACAAAGCCGGATCGCTCGCGGCCGGAGCCGGATCCTCCGGAGCCGCCGGATCCCCGCACGCCATCATCTCCGTCGCCACCGCCTTCTGGAGTTCGAAGGTGCTCCTGAGCGCCGTGGAACTCGGTGTCTTCGCCGAGTTGGCCGGACGCTCCCTGACCGGGGAGGAATTGTGCGCACGGCTCGGGATCAAAGGCCGGGGCGCCCCCGATTTCCTGGACGTCCTGGTCTCGCTGGGAATGCTGGCGCGTACGGACGGCCGCTACCGGAACTCCCCGGCGGCCGAGGAATATCTCGACCCCGCCAAGCCCGGCACGGACATCTCCGGGTATCTGGCCTTTCTGAATTCGGGTTTCGGCTGGTGGTCCCGGCTCACGGAAGGGCTGCGCAGTGGCGACCGGCTCGACTTCTCCGACGCCCTGGCGGAGTCCGGCGGCGGCGACGGCCGCACCGCGGGCGACGGCACCCTGGTGGAGGCCGATGCCGGCAGCGACACCTTCGGCGAGGCGTTCGCCACCCCCGAGCAGGTCACGGGCTTCGTCCGGGCCATGACCGGCTACAGCATGGGCGCGAATCTGGCCATTGCCCGGGCGTTCGACTGGCGGCCGGTGCGTACGGTGGTGGACGTGGGGTGCTCCGAAGGCGCGCTCCTGGCCCAGGTGCTGGGGGCTCACGGGCACCTGCGCGGCATCGGATTCGACCTGCCCGCCGTCGGCGACCGCTTCGCCGCCCACCTGCGCGACGCCGGGATCACCGGCCGCGCCGAGTTCGCCGGCGGTGACTTCTTCACCGATCCCCTGCCGAGCGGGGACGTGATCGTGCTGGGCCACGTGCTGCACGACTGGAACCTGGACATCAAGCAGACCCTCATCCGCAAGGCGTACGAGGCCCTGCCGTCCGGCGGATCGCTGCTCATCTACGAGTCGCTCATCGACGACGACCGGCGGACCCACACCCTGTCCATGCTGACCAGCCTCAATGTCTCACTGGTCTCCGCCGGCGGGCTCGGTTACACGGGCGCCGAGTGCCGGAGCTGGCTGGCCGCGGCCGGTTTCCGGGACATCTCGGTCAGCCCGCTCGACGGCCCGGAGTACATGATCGTCGGCGTCAAATAGAGGGTTCCGGACAGATACAGATGACGACCCACGAAGCGGAGACGTCCTCCCCGCCCCCTCCCGGCGGCTGCCCCTGGCCGGCCGCCGGGAGCACACCGCCCGGCGCGCCCGCCGCCGCACCCGACCACGCCGCACCCGACCACGCCGCACCCGACCACGCCGCACCCGGCCCCGCCGCGCCCGGCCACCCCGCCACCGCGGCACAGCGGGGGCCGCTGCCGTCCTACCTGCCGCGGCGGCCGGCGCCGGACGTGGTGCGCGTCCTCGCGCCGACCGGTGACCGGCTCTGGCTGGTCACCCGGTTCGGCCTCGGCCGGGAGGTGCTGACCAGCACCCGGTTCAGCCGCGCCATGGCCGTCGCCGAGTCCGCGGCGGCCATCCATCCGATGCGGCCCGATCCGGCCGCCCTCACCAGTCTCGATCCGCCCGCGCACGGCCGGCTGCGCAAGCTCGTCAACCGCGCCTTCGCGCCCGACGCCGTGGCCTCGCTGGAGGGCGTGATCCGGCGGACCGCCCGCGGGCTGCTGGCGGACCGGCACACGGCCGACCTGGTCTCCGGCTACGCGGAGCCGCTGTCGGCGTCGACGATCTGCCAGATGCTGGGGGTGCCCGAGGCGGAACAGGACCGCTTCGTCCGGCTGGCGAACCGGGCCCATGGCATCACCCCCTGCTCACCGGAGGAGTCGGAGTCGGCGCGGCACGAGCTGCGCGCGTACGTCGGCTCGCTGGTGGAGCTCGCCCGGCGCGAGCCGGGGCAACACCTCCTCGGTGCGCTGGTACTCGCCCATGAGCAGGAGGGCGCTCTGGACGAGAAGGAACTGCTGGCCCTGGTCGAGCTGCTGCTCAACGCGGGGTACGAGACGACGATCGGCCAGATCGGCCTCGCGGTGCTCGCCCTGCTGGAAAGCCCTGACCAGTGGCGGGAGATGGCACGCCGCCCGGAGCTGATCCCCGGCGCGGTCGAGGAGCTGCTGCGGTACGCGCCCGTCGTCCCGATCAGTTTCACGCGGGTGGCGCGGCAGGACGTCGTGCTCGGCGGACAGCGGATCAGGGCGGGCGAGAGCGTCCTGGTCTCCCTGCTGCACGCCAACTTCGACCCGGAGGAGCACGCGAGCCCCGAAGATCTCCGTATCGACCGCCGCACCGCGCGGAATCTCACATTCGGGCACGGACCGCACGTGTGTCTCGGCGCCCAATTGGCCCGGCTCCAACTCCGTGTCGCGCTGGAGGAGTTGGCTGACGCGTGTCCGGACCTGGCGCTGGACGCGGACCCCGGTGCGCTGCGCTGGCGACCGCCCGAGGCCATCGTGCGCGGCCCGACCTCCCTCCCGGCATCGTGGTGACGGCCGCGCCCGCTCCCTGACCGCCCGGCCACCAGCCCCCACCGGTCCCGCCTCCCGGCCACGGCAGGGTGCGGAACAGTCGCCCGTCGCGGATCACGCGACGGGCGACTGTCACGATGAATCCTCGGGCGGAACGGGCGCGAGACGGAATCGAGTTACACGAAAAACAGACAGGAATCACCAGGAATTGCCCGGGAGGCACAGGAGCTCACTTTCCGGCGACTCCTTCCTGGGGCCGGACACTTGACGCGGCATTGCTTACGCAATGTTCATGGACTGTTCAAAACCGCGGCCGCCCTCGCCGCCCGGACGAATCCCTTGGAAGACCCACTCGAACGTCAGCGGCCAAAGGGCCGCCCGCGCGCCACCCACCCCGCGGGGCGCGGCGCGGACCCTAGCGAATGACCGGGGATGTTGCAATCGCACAGGACATGGCCAGATATGGACCCGTCGACTCCGGAGAGTCGCGGCACGACTACTACACTGTCGCTCCGGAGGATGTGTTTTCAGCGATTCCGAGCTGCCCGAGAACCGGGAAGGTTTTCCCCCGAGCGCAGAGGCGGGACGATGATTTCGGCGAGTCGCAATGCTTATCAGAAGGAATTCGACGAACTCCTGGCGGACGCCTGGCTCCATGGCGGGGTACTGGTCCTGCACGGCGGCCCGGGAACCGGGAAGACCACATTGCTGAGGGAATTCAGGGAACGGGCCCTCGCGGCGGACGCGCTGTGCCTGACGGCCGTGGGTTTCCGTAACGAGAGCTGCCTTCCTTTCACGGTCGTCGAGCAATTGGGCTACTGCCCCGGAGCGCCCCGCCCCGTGGTCTCGGCCCTGGAGCGGCTGGTGGCGCACGGCGCGCCCCGGGACCCGCGGGACCACGGTCATGTCGCCCGGCTGCGGGAGTTGACCGCCGCGCTGGGCGAGACCGCGCACAGACGGCGGCTGGTGCTCCTGGTCGACGACCTGCACTACACGGACAACGCGTCCAGGGACTGCCTGCTGCATCTGGCCCGGCGGGCGTGTGCCAGCGGAATCGTCATGGTGTTGACGTATGGTCGGGTGCTGCACGAGGGGAGTGTGGAACGGTCCGAGTTCGAGACCGTACCGGGGTGCCGGCTGGTCGAGGCGAGCCCGTTGTCCCCGGGAGAGGTGCGGCTCCTGCTGGAGGCCGAGTGGGGGGCGGAGGCCGCGGAGCGCCTGCACGAGTCCTGCCATCGGGTGAGCGGGGGAAGCCCGGCGCTCGCTCTCGCCCTGATCCAGGACCACCGGCCGGCGGAGGCCGCACGTACCGGCTCCGCGGAGATGACGGTGGGCAACGGGTTCCGGGGAGCGTATCTGTCCCGTCTGTCGAACCACCCCGCGCTGCTGTCGTGTGTGCGCGCGGCGGCCCTGCTGGACCGGAACGCCTCCACGGAAAGAGTGGCACGGCTGCTGGCACGTGACACCGAAGCCGTGGCCGGCGAGCTGGCCGAACTGGCGGGAGCGGGGCTGCTGCTGACGGGCGGCCGGTTCCGGCATCCGGCCGCGCGGGCTGCGGTGCTCGAGGGACCGGGCGGCACGGAGCGCGCGCGGCTGCGGCTGCGGGCGGCACAGCTGTTACGCGCGGACGGCGCGCCACCGACGACGGTGGCGGAACACCTGGTGGCCGCGGGCGAGGTGCCCGACGAGACGGGAGTGGCCGTGCTGCTGCGCGCGGCGTGGCAGTGGCTGGCGGAGGGCCGCGCCGACGCGGCGTCGCGCTGTCTGCGGCTGGCCGACCGGGCCGGGCTGGACCCGGATCGACGCGAGCACGTCACGCTCGGGCTGGTGAGCGCGCTGTGGTGCGTCAACCCCGCGGCGGCGGAACCGGAGATCGCCCGGCTGATGGCGGCCGTGCGGGCGGGCACGGCGGAGGAACGGACGCTCCACGGGCTCATCGACTGGCTGTTGTGGTTCGGCCGGTCCGAGGAGGCCACCGAGGCGATCGCCCGGCTGCGGAAGGTGTACGACCCCGACGCCCCGCACGGCGGGTACCGGCTGACGGCCACCCGGGCGATGGTCGCGCAGTTGCGCCCCGACGCACTCGCCGACCTGCCGGTACCCGAACGGCAGGCGGACGACGCCGAAGTCGCCGGGATGTCCCAGGGCACCGCGGCCTCTCCGGTCGCCACGGCCTCGTCAATCACTACAGCCTCTCCGGTCACCACAGCCTCGCCGATCATCACAGTCACCGCCGACGCCACGGGCACCGGCCCGGAGCAGCCCGCGCCGCCGTCCGTCGATCACGCCGGCGCCCCCGGCGGCCAGGCCGAACTCGTCCAGTTCGGCCTGGAACTCTCCCGGGCCGGGACCATGCTCCAACTGCCGGCGCCGTTCCCGGAGTGGCAGTTGCTGTGGGAGCGCGAGATCACCGCGCTGCTGGGGCTGGCCCAGCACGGTCATCTGACGATGGCGGACCAGCTGGGCAGGGGGCTGCTGGCCCGGTTCCCCGCCGGGTCGCCCGCCCGGCACGCGCTCCTCCGGGGGATCCATGCCTGGACGGCGGTGCAGCGCGGGGACATGAGAACCGCCGTCGCGCACGCGAGCGGCGCCCTGGACGAACTCCCCCCGCACAGCTGGGGCGTCGCCATCGGCTCCCCGCTGTCCAGCCTGGTGATCGGACACACCGCCATGGGGCAGCTGGACGAGGCCGCCCGCTACCTCGAACTCCCCGTTCCGGAGGCGATGTCCCGTTCCGTCTTCGGCCTGTTCCACCTCGTCGGGCGCGGCTACCACGCCCTGGCCGCCGGACGGCCGTACGCGGCCCTCTCGGATTTCACGGCCTGTGCCCCCCTCGCGGAACGATGGCGCCCGCCGTCCCGCCACCTCTTCGACTGGCGCACCGGTGCCGCCGAGGCCTTTCTCGCCCTCGGCGAGCGGGACCGCGCCCGTGACCTCGCGGAACGCCAACTCGACGAGATCGGCACCGCTGTCTGCGCCGCCCGGGGCGACGCCCTGCGGACGCTGGCCGCCACCGGACCCGTGGCGGCGCGCCGGCTCCTGCTCGACGAAGCCGTCCATGTCCTGCGTGCCTGCGACAGCCGTCTCAGTCTCGCCCGGGTGCTCTCCGACCTCAGCGAGGTCCACCTCGACGCGGGCCGCACCGAGCGCGCCCGGGCGCTGTGGCGGGAAGCCCAGCGTCTCGCCCGTCAGGCCGGGGCCAGAACCCCGCACTGGACCACTCGTACCCCGCCGGCGGCCGAGGTGGCCCGGCCTCCCGCCCCGGCCCGCGCGCCCGCGCCCGCTGCCGCCGCGCTCGACGAACGCCTGCTGTCCGAGGCGGAATGGCGGGTGGCGGCCCTCGCCTCGGAGGGCAAGTCCAACCGGCAGATCGCCCGCCACCTCTACATCACCGTGAGCACGGTCGAGCAGCACCTCACCCGCGTCTACCGCAAACTCTCCGTACGGCGGCGGGCCGAACTCTCCCAGCTGATCCGCCCGGTGGCCTCCGAGACGGGCCCGCTCACGGACTGACGGGCGTCGGGCGTCGGGCGTCGGGCGTCCGCGGGGGCGTCGCGTCGGCTCCCCCGGAACAGCCCCGCTCCGCGTCCCGGCGACCACGGGAACGGGCAATTTTCTGTGACGATGCGTCGATTTGACCTGCGCAGTTCAAGCCACCTATCTTCAGCGTCCGGCCTGCTCGCCATGGACAGGTCATCTATCGGTAAAACCCTCGGGGGAACACAGTGAACTGGTATCTCGAAGTACTCAAGAAGTACGCCGTCTTCAGCGGCCGGGCGCGCCGCAAGGAGTACTGGATGTACGTCCTGGCGAACTTCGTCATCACCATCGCCCTGAGTGTCATCGAGGGCGTGGCGGGGACGAACGGCGTCATCGCCACCATCTACTCCATCGGCATCATCATCCCCAGCCTCGCGGTGGCGGTGCGGCGCCTGCACGACACCGGCCGGTCCGGCTGGTGGCTGCTGATCGGTCTGATCCCCCTCGTCGGCTCGATCATCCTGATCGTCTTCATGGCCACCGACGGCGAGCAGCACCCGAACGCGCACGGCCCGAACCCCAAGCACGCGCCGCAGCAGTACGCGTAACGCCGGTACCGGTGCGCCGCCGTCGCGGAGGCGCACCGCTGCCACCGGCCCGTGGGCCCCGTCGGCCGATGTCCGACGGGGCCCACGGCCTTCGCCGCCTGGCGGCCCGGTGGCCCCCAGGTGGCCGCTCACGGCTCACGGCGATACGGCGCGGCCCGCCCGGCCCGTCAGGCACCGCTCACCCGCGCGTGTCCAGCCAGACGGCGGCGTCCGCCGGCAGGACGACGGGCCCGCCCGGCGCGCTCCCGTCCGCCAGGTCCTCGCTCAGGTCCTCGCTCGCGAGGAGCAGCCGGGCGCCCGCCGGAAGCGACAAGGGCAGCGTCCGCCCGGAGATGTTGACCCGGCACACCAGACCCGCGCCCTTGCGGAAGGCCAGCTCGCCCTCGGCCGACGGCAGCCAGGCGAAGCTCTCGTCCCCGACGAAGTCGCGTCGCAGGCGCAGCGCCGTGCGGTACAGCTCCAGGAAGGAGCCCGGCCGGCCGGTCTGCGCCTCGACCGAGTACGCGCCCCAGCCGGCCGGCTGGGGCAGCCAGCTGCCGCCCGGGCCGAAGCCGTGGCTCGGCCCGGTCCTCGTCCACGGCAGCGGCACCCGGCAGCCGTCGCGCCCCTTGCGCCGCTGCCCGGTGCGTTCCCACATCGGATCGCGCAGCGCCTCGGCCGGCAGATCGGCGACCTCGGGAAGACCCAGCTCCTCGCCCTGGTAGAGGTAGGTCGTGCCGGGCAGCGCGAGCGTCAGCAGCGCGGCGGCCCGCGCGCGGCGGCCGCCCTGTTCCTCGTCCGGCGCCGGTTCCCGGCCGTCGGCCATCAGCCAGGCCGGCAGGTCCGTGCCGAGCGGCAGGGCGTGGCGCGTACGGTGGCGCACCACGTCGTGGTTGGAGAGCACCCAGGTCGGCAGGGAGCCGAAGGCGGCGGCCCCCGCGAGCGAGGTGTCGATGACGTCCCGGAAGGCGGCGGCGTCCCACGGGCAGCGCAGATGGAAGAAGTTGAACGCCTGGTGCAGTTCGTCGGGCCGGGTGTAGAGCGGTAGCCGCGCCGCGCTGACACCGGCCTCCGCGACCATGATCCGGTCGGGTGCGTAGGAATCGGTGATCTTGCGCCAGGCCCGGTATATCTCGTGGGTCTCGTCCCGGTCCCAGAAGGGGTGGTTCTCGCCGCTGGGCGGGGCGTTGAGGGACGCGCTGTCGCCGCCCCGGGTGTCGCGCAGCGGCGGTACGAGGTCCTTGCGCAGCCCGTGGGCCACATCGATCCGGAACCCGTCCACGCCCAGGTCCAGCCAGAACCGCAGGGTCCGCTCGAAGTCGGCGAGGACGTCGGGGTGTTCCCAGTTCAGGTCGGGCTGTTCGGCGGCGAAGATATGCATGTACCACTGGCCGTCGGGCACCCGGGTCCAGGCCGGACCGCCGAACTTGGACTGCCAGTCGGCGGGCGGCTCGGCGCCGTCCGGTCCCCTGCCGTCGCGGAAGACGAACCGCTCCCTCGCCTCCGATCCGGGAGGGGCGGCCAGCGCCTCCCGGAACCACCGGTGCCGCTCGGAACAGTGGTTGGGGACGATGTCGACGATCGTACGGAGCCCCAGCGCGCGGGCCCGCGCCAGCAGTGCCCGGAAGTCGTCGAGGGTGCCGTGGCGCGGGTCGACGTCGCGGTGGTCGGCCACGTCGTAACCACCGTCGGCCAGCGGGGAGGGGTAGAACGGCGTGAGCCAGACCGCGTCCGCTCCGAGCTCCGCGACATGGCCGAGGCGGCCCGTGATGCCGCGCAGATCGCCCATGCCGTCGCCGTCGGCGTCGGCGAAGCTGGGGACGTAGATCTGGTACACCACGGACTCCCGCCACCAGGCCCGTCGCTCCCCGCCGAACTCGTCGGTGCCGTCCCGCACGTCGTGCTCTGTCACTGGTACCTCTCGTGCCGTCATTCGGAAAGACATGTATGTCGTTCGATGCGATCATCTCCTGACCGCACCGGAGAAGGTCCGGGGACGGCCGAACTACGCCGTATGCGGGGGGACATGGCAGGCACGGGGGCACCTGGAGGGAGCCGGCGCCTGCCAGGAGCGACGGGAGGATGGCAGCCATGACGGACGACACGGCGACCGAACGCGCGGTGGGCGCCACGGGTCATTGCGACGAGCGGTTCGCGGCCGTACACACCGCCTTCGAGCGGAACTTCCTGGAACGGGACGAACTGGGCGCCGCCCTCACCGTCACTGTGGGCGGGGAGCGTGTCGTGGACCTGTGGGGCGGCTGGGCCGACGGCGCGCGTACCCGGCCCTGGCAGCGGAACACCGTGGTCAACGTGTGGTCCACGACCAAGGGACCGACCGCCCTCTGCGCCCATCTGCTGATCGACCGGGGGCTGCTCGACCCGGACGCGCCGGTGGCCGCGTACTGGCCGGAGTTCGCCGCCGCCGGGAAGGAGTCCATACGGGTCGGGGAGCTGCTCTCGCACCGTGCGGGCCTGGCCGGACTGCGCGAGCCGCACAGCCTGGAGCAGTTGTACGACTGGGAGCTGACGACGTCCCGGCTCGCGGCCACGGAACCCTGGTGGGAACCGGGCACCCGGTCCGGGTACCACGTACTGACGTACGGCTTCCTGGTCGGCGAGGTGGTCAGGCGCGTGACGGGCCTGCTACCCGGGGAGTTCGTGCGCCGGGAGGTGACCGGCCCCCTGGGGATCGACTTCACGATCGGCCTGCCGGAGGAGGAGGCGGCACGCGCCGCCGAGCTGGTGCCCCCGCCGGCCGTCCCGGACAGCGAACAGGCCGCGATGATCGCGCGGTTCCCCCCGGTGGCCGTGGCGGCCCTGGCCAATCCGCCCACCGTCGCCGCCGACGCCGTCACCCCGGCCTGGCGCGCGGCCGAACTGCCCGCCGTCAACGGCCACGGCACGGCGCGCGCGGTCGCCGCGCTGTACGGGATCTACGCCGGGCACGGCCGCCTGGGCGCGCACCGGGTCCTGTCCGCCGAGACCGTCGAGCGGATCCGGGAAGGCCAGGGCGCCGGCCAGGACCTGGTGCTGGGCGCGGGCCTCGCCCATGACACGGAGATCGCGCTGGGCCTCTGGCTGAGCGGCCCGAACGGCTCGTACGGCCCCAACCCCCGGGCGTTCGGACACGACGGCTTCGGCGGCTCCTTCGGCCTCGCGGACCCGGAGGCGGGCATCGCCATCGGATACGTGATGAACCGCATGGGCCCGCACATCGCCGACGACCCGCGGAAGCTGGCGCTCATCGAGGCGGTCTACGAGGCGGTCGAGGCGCGGTAAGGCTCCGAGCGGCCCGGGGCCGACGAGCGCCGCCGACGGCCGCTCCCCGTCGGCCCTGGGCCGTTCACCGTGGCGCGTACCGCGTACCGCGGTGCGCGCCACACGTGCGCTCGCGCCGGCGCCATTCGCGCTCGCGCCGTACGGGCACCGCCCGCGTCGCCCGTCGAAAACGAAGCGTCGCCCCCTGACGGAACGCGCCTCCGGCTGCCCGCAAGACCGCGTCTCCGGCCGAATTCATCTGCCGTCAGGCGCGTTTCCGCCCCTCCGAGACCACCCCACCGATCACTTCAGGCCAAGATCACACCGTGCGCATTTCGGTGGTACGCCACCCAATCGGGCAGCGGCGCTCCCCGAATCCCCGCACAACCGGACCCCGTTCACCACGACAGCGAATCCCCAGCGTCACCCGCCCCACACCCACGGTGAATCCATGTGTGTTCGTGACGCCTTCCCGCCTGGCCGAATGACGTCACCGGGCACACCTGGCGGCACATTTACGGCTTTATCCAGCTACTGACGGGCACTCACCGACCGCCACACTCTACGCGCAAAGATTTGCGACAGCGTACGAGCGAACCGGCATTCACCGCCCCGTGGGCCATCCCGTCCGTGCCCCCTGCCCGCCTTCGGCCGCCGGTCCGGCAGCCCCGCGAGCCACAGACCGACCACCCGCCTCACAGGTCCGGAAGTCAACCTTGCGCGAGTGCCAACGGGATTCAAAGATTCGGTCAAGCGCGATTGACAGTCCACGTTCAAAATCGCTGGCCGTGGACCGTCGCGCCCGGTGGCCCGCTCACCCAACGGGCCGTCCGTCTCCCCCACCTATGGAGGACTTGTGACCATCAAGCGCTTCTCCCCCCTCGGCGCGGTGTCCAGACGCGCACGGCTCCTCGCCGTCACGTCCGGTCTGGTGACCGCCGTCGCGCTTGCCGCCCCGTCCGCCGTCGCCCAGCCGGCGCCCGTCGCCCCCGCGGTCACCGCCGTCCAGCTGGCCCAGGCCGACTCCGCGATCCGCGGTGCCGACATCGCCGGTACGGCGTGGTACACGGACAAGGCGTCCGGCAAGGTCGTCGTCACCGTCGACAGCTCGGTCTCCGACGCCGAGATAGCCGAGATCAAGGAGTCCGTCGCGGACAACAGCACGGCGGGCGTCACGATCAAGCACACCGAGGGCACGTTCAACAAGCTCATCGCCGGCGGCCAGGCCATCTACGCGGGTGGCGGCCGGTGCTCCCTCGGCTTCAACGTCCGCAGCGGCAGCACGTACTACGCGCTGACCGCCGGGCACTGCACGGAGATCGGCGCCACCTGGTACACCAACTCCTCGAACAGCACGGTGCTCGGCTCCCGCGCCGGTTCCAGCTTCCCGGGCAACGACTACGGGCTGATCCGCCACTCCAGCTCCGCCGCCGCGGACGGCCGGGTCTCCCTCTACAACGGCTCGTACCAGGACATCACCTCCGCCGCCAACCCGTCCGTGGGCCAGAGCGTGCGGCGCAGCGGCTCGACCACCGGCCTGCACAGCGGTACGGTCACCGGCCTCAACGCGACGGTCAACTACGGCGGCGGCGACATCGTCTCCGGCCTGATCCAGACCAACGTCTGCGCCGAGCCGGGCGACAGCGGCGGCCCCCTGTTCTCGGGCAGCACCGCGCTGGGTCTGACCTCGGGCGGCAGCGGCAACTGCTCCTCCGGCGGCACCACGTTCTTCCAGCCGGTGGTGGAGGCCCTCAACGCGTACGGCGTGAGCGTCTTCTAAGCGACTCCGCACGGCCGCACCCGATACGGCCGCACCCGCGAGACCGGCAGCAGCGCTGCCCGGACACCACCGACGGGCCACGCACCGAGTGCGCGTGGCCCGTCGTGTGCGTCGGCGGACGGGGGACGGGGCGGCCCGTTGTCCGATTCGTTCAAGACCCGCCCGCCGCGCCGCTCGTACGGTGGGCCCATGAACACGACCAGCCACTCCGCTCGTCCCACGGACCCCTCGGCCGCCTCGGCCGCGCCCCGGCTCGACGCCGTCGGCCTCGTCGTCTCCGACATGGCCGCCTCCCTCGCCTTCTACCGGCTGCTCGGCCTGGACGTACCGGCCGACGCCGACACCGCCCCGCACGCGGAGGCGACCCTGCCCAGCGGTCTGCGCGTGCTGTGGGACACGGAGGAGACCGTCCGCTCCTACGATCCCGCCTGGAGCCGCCCCACGGGCGGCGAACGCCTCGGGCTCGCCTTCGTCTGCGACGGCCCCGCCGCCGTGGACGCCACGTACGAGCGGCTGACCGCCGCCGGGTACCGGGGGCACCTGGAACCGTGGGACGCCGTCTGGGGCCAGCGCTACGCGGTGGTGCTCGACCCCGACGGCTGCGCCGTCTCGCTCTTCGCCAGCGCCGCGTAGGCCGTCAGCGTGAGCCCGGCCAGGTCGCGCGTCTCGCGCGCCAGATGCGCCTGGTCGGCGCAGCCCGCCGCGAGCGCGGCCACCGCGAAGGGCTCACCGGCGCGTACGAACGCCAGCGCGCGTTGCAGCCGCAGCACCCGCGCCAGCGTCTTGGGACCGTAGCCGAACGCGTCCAGGCAGCGGCGGTGCAGCTGCCTGGCGCCCAGCCCGACCGCGTCGGCGGTCGCCGCGACCGTACGGCCCCCGTCGAGCGAGTCGACCACCGCCCGCACCACGCGGTCGGGCGGGGCGGTCCCGGCCGGCCGCCGGCGCTTCGCCGCCGTCAGCGCCACGGACTCCAGCGCGGTCGCCGGGTCCGCCGCGGACTCCAGCCGCGCGACGAGCGGCCGCACCTCGGCCGGGGACCACAGATCGGCGAGTGCCACCCGCCGGTCGCGCAGTTCGTGGGCCGGTACGCCGAGGAACGCGGGCGCGGTCCCCGGCGCGAACCGCACGCCGGCGCAGTGCGCGCCCGCCAGTTCGCGCGGCGGCACGTACGCGCGGGTGTCCGGGCCCGCGACCAGGAGCCCGCCCCCGATCCAGAGCAGGTCCATGCATCCGTCGGGCAGCACCGGATGGACCGGGGCCGCGCCGCCCGTGCCCCCGGCCGGGGCCGCCCCCGGGGTTCGCGGCTCGACGGTCCGCGTCCACACGACCGCGCCGTCGACCCGCGAGGTCCGTTCCTCGTACACAAGAGTGAGGCTAATCCGCCCGGCCGACCGCGGGCCTACGCGTTCGTCCCCTCGCCCTTTCCCCCGCGTCCCTCGTCGTCCCCCTTGCCCGTCCCCGGCTCCTTCGGTTCCTTCACGTCCTTCGGTTTCTTCAGGTCCTTCGGCTCCTTCAGCGCCTTGTGCGCCCCGCTGTCCCATATCCCCGGCAGCCGCGAGCGCACCCTCGACACCACGTCGTCCGGCGGCAGGAAGTTGGACCACCGCTCCGGGAACTCCGACGGCATATCCGGGTCCGTCACGTCGTCGTCCTGGTTCTCGGCCGTGGCGACGGCGCGCGCCACCAGTTCCGCCGCGTGGGCCGCGCGCAGCCGTTCGTTGGCCGCGCGGGCGGCGGCCGTGGCGACCGACGGCCAGACCCGGTCGATCGCCGCGTTCACCGCCGCGCCCACCAGCACGGCGAACGCGGAGACCCCGATCCAGAGCAACACGGCGATGGGCGCGGCCAGGGAGCCGTAGATGGTGGGGCCCTCGACGGTGCTCGTCAGGTAGATGCGGAGCAGGAAGCTGCCCAGCACCCACATCGCCAGCGCGATCAACGCGCCCGGCATGTCCTCGATCCAGCGGGACCTCACGGGGACGGACACGTGGTAGAGCGTGGTCAGGAAGGCCACCGACAGCAGGATCACCACCGGCCAGTACAGGACGGAGGCGACCTCGGTGCCCCAGGGCAGCACCGCCACGAGCCGGTCCGGTCCCACCACCGCCAGCGGCAGCACCACGGCCCCGATCAGCAACGCCACGATGAACAGGAAGAAGGCCAGCAGCCGGGTCGCGACGATGCCGCGCCGGCCGTCGAGCCCGTACATGACGGTGATGGTGTCCACGAAGACGTTGACCGCCCGGGAGCCCGACCAGAGCGCGATGGCGAAGCCGAGGGAGATCACATCGGGCCGGCCGCCCTGGGTGATGGACGTCAGCAGGGGTTTGGCGATCTCGTCGACGCCGCGCGCGGAGAGGACCGTGCCGGACGCCGCGAGGATGTTCTTCTCGATGGAGGCGACCGTGGTGGTGCTCGTCCACTCGTCCACGTAGCCGAGCAGCCCGATCAGACCGAGCAGCAGGGGCGGCAGGGACAAAAGGGTGAAGAACGCCGCCTCCGCGGCGAGTCCCAGAATGCGGTATTCGATGCACGAGTTGACGGTGTCTTTGAGCAGCAGCCAGGCCAGCCCGCGCTTCGAGACGTTGCGGTAGAGGACTCGCGCCCGGTGGAGGCGGCCGGACGGCCGCTCGGGTGTTTCTTTTGCTGCCTGCACCTCTTTACCGTATCGGCATGGCAGCGAGCACCCACACAGTGACCAATCAGGTTCCGCCCCTGGTGGGGTACGACATCTTCGCCACCGACCGGGCCCTCTCCGAAGGCGTCGCGCGGCACAGCGCGCCCGCCCTCCTCGACGAGACCCGGGCGGAGCTGACGGCGCTCGGCCGGGCCGCCGGGTCGGCCGAGGTCCAGGAGTGGGGCGCACTGGCCAATGAGCATCCGCCCGAGCTGCGCACGCACGACCGGTACGGCAACCGGATCGACGAGGTCTCCTTCCATCCCGCCTGGCACCGGCTGCTGGACGGCGCGGTCTCGGCGGGGCTGACCGACGCCTGGGGGCGCCCGGGGGGCCACCTCCGCCGCGCGGCCGGCTTCATGATCTGGACGCAGGCGGAGGCCGGGAACGGCTGTCCGGTCTCGATGACGCACGCGGCGGTGCCCGCGCTGCGCGCGGATCCCGGGCTGGCGGCCGAGTGGGAACCGCGGCTGACCTCCCACCGGTACGAGCCGGGGCTGCGGCCCGCCGCGGAGAAGACCGGCGTGCTCTTCGGGATGGGCATGACGGAGAAGCAGGGCGGCAGCGACGTGCGCGCCAACACCACGGGCGCCCGGCCGCTGGACGCGGCGGGCGAGTACCTGCTGACCGGTCACAAGTGGTTCTGCTCCGCGCCGATGTGCGACGGCTTCCTGGTGCTGGCGCAGGCGCCGGGCGGGCTGACGTGCTTCCTCGTGCCGCGCGTGCTGGCGGACGGAACGCGCAACGTGTTCCGGATCCAGCGGCTCAAGGACAAGCTGGGCAACCGGTCCAACGCCTCCGGCGAGATCGAGTTCGACGACACGTGGGCACGCCGGGTCGGCGAGGAGGGTCGCGGGGTGCGCACCATCATCGAGATGGTGGCGGCGACCCGGCTGGACTGCGTGGCGGGCTCGGCCGCGCTGATGCGCCAGTCGGTGGCGCAGGCGGTGCACCACGCCACGTACCGCGGCGCGTTCGGCGGCGAGCTGATCGACAAGCCGCTGATGCGCAACGTCCTGGCGGACCTGGCGCTGGAGTCCGAGGCGGCGACGACGCTGGCCCTGCGGCTGGCCGCCGCGTACGACCACGTCCAGAACGGGGACGAGGGCGCGGCGGAGGAGCGGGCGTTCCTGCGGCTGGCGGTGCCCGCCGCCAAGTACTGGGTGACGAAGCGGTGCACTCCGGTGGCCGTCGAGGCGCTGGAGTGCCTGGGCGGCAACGGCTACGTGGAGGAGTCCGGCATGCCGAGGCTGCTGCGCGAGTCGCCGCTGAACTCGATCTGGGAGGGGGCGGGCAATGTGCAGGCGCTGGACGTGCTGCGCGCGCTCCAGCGGGAACCCGCGGCGCTGAACGCGTTCCTCCAGGAGGTGGGTGCCGCGCGCGGCGCCGATCACCGGCTGGACGCGGCGATCAAGGACCTGCTGACCGAACTGGCCGACCTGGACGGTATCGAGGCCCGGGCGCGCCGGCTGGTGGAGCGGATGGCGCTGGTGCTCCAGGGCTCGCTGCTGGTGCGGTGGGCCCCCGCGGAGGTGGCGGACGCGTTCTGCGCGTCGCGGCTCGGCAAGGACTGGGGCGCGGCCTTCGGCACGCTGCCGCACAGCCTGGACCTGGCCTCGGTGGTGGACCGGGCGCGGCCGGTGGCCTGACGGGGCGGGGCCCGACGAGCGGCCCACGGAGAGCGGTGGCCTGACGGAGCGGGGCCCGGGGGGGAGAGCGGGGGCCTGACGGGGCGCCGGGCGCGGCCGGTGACCTGGCGGGGCTCGGCTCCGGGCACACCCCGCACTCGCGCCCCCCGGTGAGGTGCCCGGCCCTCGTTCGGGGGCCGGGGACCGCTGTGGTTCGCTGTGCCCCATGAGCAACACTGTCACCACCTGGTACCTGGAACAGACCTCGCCCGGCGGTCTGCGCCCCGCCGCGCGGCCCGACGGCGAGGTGCGGATCGTCCGGGCCGAGGTGCCCTCGCCCGAGTTCAGCCGGTTCCTGTACACGGCCGTCGGCGCCGACGTCGGCTGGACCGACCGGCTGCCGCTGTCGGCCGAGCGGTGGCGGGACATCGTCTCCCGGCCGGGCACCGAGACGTGGGTGGCGTACGAGAAGGGCACTCCGGCCGGTTACCTCGAACTGGCGGGCGAGGACGACGGCACGGTGGAGATCGTGTACTTCGGCCTGCTCCCCTCCTTCCGCGGCCGCCGCATCGGCGGCCATCTGCTGTCGTACGGCGCGGCCCGCGCCTGGGACCTGGCCGGTCGGTGGCCGGGCAGGCTCCCGACGAAGCGGGTCTGGCTGCACACCTGCTCCAAGGACGGGCCGCACGCCATGGACAACTACCTGAGCCGGGGCTTCACGCTCTACGACACGAAGACCGAAGAGGAGGAGGCGTAGCCCTCCCGGCCGCCAGGACTCCCCGGGCCGACGGAACCGTGTCCGGAGCCCTTCGGGCCGGACGGCCCCGAGCCGCGGCCCCGCACCCCACTCAGGTGAGGAGCGGTTCCGCGCAGCAGCCCTCGGCACGCAGCCGACGGCCCACGTCGAGCCAGTCGTCACGTTCCTGATGTTCCTGGTCGCGTTCCCGGTCGGCCGCCCGGCCGCGACCCGCCGCGCGGTCGGTGAAGGCCGCCACCAGGTCCTCCTGGCGGTGGACGACCCCGTCCCGCATCACCCAGGCCGTACGGACGAGATCGCCGAAGTCCTCGAACGGGTTGCCGTCGACCACGGTCAGGTCGGCGAGCTTGCCCGGCTCCAGCGTCCCCAGGTCGTCGCCGACACCGAACACCTGGGCCGGGACCGCCGTCACCGTGCGCAGGGTTCGGGCCACCGACAGCTTGCCGATGTCGTGCAGCGCGCGCAGTGCCAGGTGCAGGTGGAGCCCGACGGGGACCAGCGGCGCGTCGGTGCCCAGGACGAGCGTGCCGCCCGCCGCGAGCAGGCCGCGGTAGAGGGCGGTCTCCTCCGCGAGGGCCGCCGCGACGGCCGGGGGCGGCGGGGCCGAGGCCGCGTCGCGCACGGCGGCCGTGTCCCAGGGCGGCATCAGCGTGGTCACCCTGGCGTCGTCGGCGAGCGCGGGATCGGCGCCCAGCAGGGAGAGCGCGGCGAACGGCGTCATGATGAGCCGGAAGTCACCGTCGCGGTAGGTCTCGTGCACGTCCTGGTAGGACTGTCCGGTGGGTGAGAGGGCGCGTCCGTACTCCGAGCGCTGGGTGGCCTGGAGGTGTGTGGTCAGGTCCTGGCCGGTATTGACGCCCGGTGACAGCAGGTGGCTCCCGCACGCGACGCCGAGTTCCTCGTGCGCGGTACGGGCCGCCTCCCGCATGGTCCAGCCGGGCGCGCGCACGTACGTCTTGACGAAGTCGTAGTCGAGGGCGACCGCCCGGCGCAGGGTGCGCCGTACCCCGTCGCGGGTGCGGTGCGCCCGGCCCATGCTGTAGGCGACGCGGGCGCCGTCGGTCAGCTCGCCGGTCATCAGGAGCCGGGGCCCGGTCATCCGGCCGGCCGTCACGGACTCCCTGATCCGGACCGCCTCGTACGCGAAGCCGCCGAGGGAGACATGGGTGGTGATGCCGTAGGCGAGCATCAGGCTCGTCTGACGGCCGCCGTAGACGTCCTGGTAGGGATGGGTGTGGGAGTCCCACAGGCCGGGCAGGACGGTGGACCGGGACGCGTCGATCAGCCGCTCGCCCCGCCGCGCCGGTCCCGGCCGGTGGTCCTCCACGGCCGCGATCCGGTTGCCTTCCAGGACGAGGTCGACGTCCTCGTGGACGGTTTCGCCGGTGCCGTCCCAGAGTCGGCCCGCGTGCACCCGGACCCGGGACCGGGGCGCCGGCCGGCGGCCGTACTCCAGCGGTACGGGCACGGTGCGCCGCCCGGTGCCGTCCGCGCGGATCAGCCGGAGCTCGCCGCCGGACAGGTACAGCAGGGTGCGCGAGTCGCCGGACCAGGAGGGGTGGTCGGCCATCTCGTCGGTGACGCGGCGCGGCTCCCCGGCGGGCGCGCCGTCGGGCCGGACCGGCAGCACCCACAGGGCGGACTCCATGACGAAGGCCATCGACGTCCCGTCCGGGGACCAGACCGGGCCGCTGTTGCGGCGGTCGGACAGCGAGGCGTGCGGCTGGGGCTGGTACGCGCGCGACCGGCCGGTACGGGTGTCGACCACCCGGATGAGGTTGTAGCCCTCGCGGAAGCGCTGGTTGAGCCGGTTGCGGTCGCAGAAGGCGAGGTACCGTCCGTCGGGCGACCAGCTGGGCGCGCCCGGCAGGCCGTTGGCGCCGAGCGGGGTGACCAGTACCTTCTCCGCGCCGGTGGCGAGGTCGCGGACGAGGAGATCGCCGGTGGTGTCCTGGCAGGCGAGACGGCGGCCGTCCGGCGAGAGCACGGGGTTGGCGCGTCCGCCCGCCGACAGGACCTCCTCGGTGCCGTCGTCGAGCCGGTGCCTGCGCACGCCGATCAGGCTGTGGCCCTGGCCGAGGTCCTCGTAGGCGTAGAGCACGCTGCGCCCGTCCGGCGCCCAGGACGGCATCTGGACATAGCCGGCGGGGGCCGCCTGGCGCAGCTTGCGGGGGCGCCCGCCGAGCGGCATCACCCACAGCGCGTTGAGCGCGGCGAAGGCGACCGACGTGCCGTCGGGCGAGAGTGCGGGCAGATGGATGCCGCGGACCGGGCGGGCCTCGGTCGAGTCGAAGTCGTGGCGCTTGCGCCGGTAGGCGGGCCGGGGCACGTCCAGGGAGGCGGTGAAGGGGATCTCCCGCGCGGCGGACCAGCCCGCGGTCCCCGGGGCGGCCACCGGCGCGGCCACCTGGGCGGTCGCCGCCTGTCCCGTCGGGGTCATGGTCTCCTTCCCGGCCGCGGGCGCGGCGGTGTGTGACGCCCGGACGGGGCGTCGGACCCGTAGCCGCCCGTCGGCGACGTAGAACAGCTCGCCGTCGGCCGTCCAGGACGGTGGTGTCGGCGAGACCTCCTCGCCCTCGTCGGTCACCGGCTCGCCGTCCACCATGAGGACGCAGCTCGCCGCGGTGGTGCGCGGGGCGACATCGGGGAGCTGGACGTACGCCACGCGGCCGTCGGCGGCGATCGCGGGGCAGAGCAGCGCGCCCTCGGTCAGGGTCCGCTCCACGGTGACCGCGCCGCCGCGCGCGGGTACGGAGGCGAGGGTGCGGCCGCCCTGGCCGGTGGACCGTACGAACCAGACCGTCCGGCCGTCGGGGTGCCAGGCCGGGTCGTAGTCCTCGGTTCCCCGCGCCCCGGTGAGCCGGGTCAGCGCGCCGGACCGCACGTCGACCGTCCAGATGCCGTACGCGCTCCCCGCCACGGCGTCCCCGCCCCGTTCGGAGGCGAAGGCGAGCCGGGTGCCGTCCGGGGACCAGGTCACACCGCGGTCGTCCCACGGACCCGAGGTGAGCTGGCGCAGTCCGGAGCCGTCGGGCGCCATCGTCCACAGGTGGAATCCGCCGCCCTGGTAGGCGCAGACGGCGATCAGCCTCCTGTCCGGTGACCAGGCCACCCGGGCGGGTTCCAGACCGGGCCGGGTCAGCGCGGTCGCGGCGCCGCCCTCGCGCGGCAGCGCCCAGAGCACTCCCTGGACCTCCAGGACCAGCCTCTCCCCGGCCGGGGACGCGGACACGGAGGCGTTGGTGCCGGCGGTGAAGGTGAGGGTGCGGGTTCCCGCCGGCGCGTCGAGGAGGGACGCGGCGGCGCGGGCCGGCCGGGGTAAGGCGGCGCTCGGGCCGCCGGGCAGCGCGAGCGCGGCGGCGCCCGCGCCGGTCACCCCCGCCTTGATGACGCCCCGCCGGGACATCCCGTCGCGTTCCGTGGTGAAGTCGTCGCGTTCAGCCATGGGGAAGAAGATAGGGGGGCGCTCTGGAAAGCTCCTATATTCCTGACGTCCTGACATCGCGAAATGACGAAACCGGGCGGGTCGGCCGGCCCGCTGGCGCGTGAAACCTCGACAGCCCGTGACGAGGGCCACAAATCCCGCATTGCAAGACGATGTAGTCCATATTCTGGATAGTAGTGGACTGCCCCGAGATCCGCGTGACACGCTTTCGTCATGTCCAGAGCTGGGATTGCCTTGGTGAGTCGACGCCACGTCGACCTCGGCCGTATGTCCAGCGCCATCTGTCCGGCGGGCTGAGAGTCCCAGCACCGCCGCGCTCCCCTGCTCTTTTCCCTGCTCTCCACCTCTTTCCGCTCATGATTCCGCGCACCGCCGCGCATCCGCGCGCGTGTGCGTTTCAGAGTGCCCTCCTGCATGTCTCGAAGGACGTAACCGTCATGGCCGCCACCCCGGAAAAGCCGTCCACCCCCACGCCCCGCCGCAAAGTGAGCCGTCACCGCGGCGAGGGCCAGTGGGCCGTGGGGCACTTCACTCCGCTCAACGGCAATGAACAGTTCAAGAAGGACGACGACGGTCTCAATGTGCGGACACGCATCGAGACGATCTACTCCAAGGCGGGCTTCGACTCCATCGACCCCAACGACCTGCGCGGACGGATGCGCTGGTGGGGCCTGTACACGCAGCGCAAGCCCGGGATCGACGGTGGCAAGACCGCGGTCCTGGAGCCGGAGGAGCTGGACGACAAGTTCTTCATGCTGCGGGTGCGCGTCGACGGCGGCCGGCTGACCACGGAGCAGCTGCGCGTCATCGGCGAGATCTCGCAGGAGTTCGCGCGGGGCACCGCCGACATCACCGACCGGCAGAACGTCCAGTACCACTGGATCCGGATCGAGGACGTGCCGGAGATCTGGCGGCGGCTGGAGGCCGTGGGCCTGTCCACCACCGAGGCGTGCGGTGACACCCCGCGCGTGATCCTCGGTTCCCCGGTGGCCGGGGTCGCCGAGGACGAGATCATCGACGGCACCCCGGCGATCGAGGAGATCCACCGCCGGATCATCGGCAGTCCCGAGTTCTCGAACCTGCCGCGCAAGTTCAAGAGTGCGATCTCCGGATCGCCGCTGCTGGACGTGGCGCACGAGATCAACGACGTCGCGTTCGTGGGGGTGCGCCACCCCGAGCACGGCCCCGGTTTCGACCTCTGGGTCGGTGGCGGACTGTCCACCAACCCCAAGATCGGGCAGCGTCTGGGGGCCTGGGTGCCGCTGGACGAGGTGCCCGATGTCTTCACCGGTGTCATCTCGATCTTCCGTGACTACGGCTACCGCCGGCTGCGCAACCGCGCCCGGCTGAAGTTCCTGCTCGCCGACTGGGGCCCGGAGAAGTTCCGGCGGGTCCTCGAGGACGAGTACCTGAAGCGCCCGCTGATCGACGGCCCCGCCCCGGAGCAGCCGGTGGAGCGCTGGCGCGACCACGTCGGCGTGCACCGGCAGCGGGACGGCCGGTTCTACGTGGGCTTCGCCCCGCGCGTCGGCCGGGTGGACGGCGCGACCCTGGCGAAGATCGCCGAGCTGGCCGAGGAGCACGGCTCGGGCCGGCTGCGTACCACGGCCGAGCAGAAGATGATCGTCCTCGATGTGGCGGAGGACCGGGTCGACTCGCTCGTGGCGGGGCTGGAGGCGCTGGACCTGCGGGTCACGCCGTCGCCGTTCCGGCGGGGCACGATGGCCTGCACCGGGATCGAGTTCTGCAAGCTGGCGATCGTGGAGACCAAGCAGCGCGGCTCGACGCTGATCGACGAACTGGAGCGCCGGATCCCCGACTTCGACGAGCCGATCACCATCAACATCAACGGCTGCCCCAACGCCTGCGCCCGTATCCAGGTGGCGGACATCGGTCTCAAGGGCCAGCTGATGATGAACTCCGCCGGCGAGCAGGTGGAGGGCTACCAGGTGCACCTGGGCGGCGCGCTGGGTCTCGAGGCCGGTTTCGGACGCAAGGTCCGCGGCCTGAAGGTCACCGCCGACGAACTGCCCGACTACATCGAGCGGGTGCTGGGCCGCTTCGGCAAGGAGCGCGAGGAGGGCGAGCGGTTCGCCGCCTGGGCGGCACGCGCTTCCGAGGAGGCCCTGTCGTGAGTGAGCGCGCTGCTCCCTTCTACTGCCCCTACTGCGGCGACGAGGACCTCCGGCCGGGCGAACAGGGCCGTGGCGCCTGGGAATGCGCGGGGTGCAACCGTGCCTTCACGTTGACGTTCCTCGGGCTCCTCACCCGCGGACTTCAGCGACCTGACGGAGGGGAAGAGACATGACGGCACTGCCGGAAACCGACGATCCCCGGGCGCTCGCCGAGCGGATGGGCCGGGAGCTCGAGGAGGCCACGGCCCTGGAGATCCTCACCTGGGCCGCGGACACCTTCGGGAAACGATTCTGCGTCACCTCCTCCATGGAGGACGCGGTGGTCGCCCACCTCGCCTCCCGGGCCATGCCCGGGGTCGACGTGGTCTTCCTCGACACCGGCTACCACTTCCCGGAGACCATCGGCACCCGCGACGCCGTGGACGCCGTGATGGACGTCCGTGTCATCACGCTCACCCCGCGGCAGAGCGTCGCCGAACAGGACGCCGAGTACGGCCCCGAGCTGCACGACCGCGACCCCGACCTGTGCTGCGCCCTGCGCAAGGTCAAGCCTCTGGAAGAGGGCCTGACCCGGTACGCGGCGTACGCCACGGGCCTGCGCCGGGACGAGTCCCCGACCCGGGCGGACACCCCCGTCGTGGGCTGGGACGAGCGGCGCGGCAAGGTCAAGGTCTCCCCCATCGCCCGGTGGACTCAGGACGACGTGGACGCCTACGTGGCCGAGCACGGTGTGCTGACCAATCCGCTGCTCGACGACGGCTACGCCTCGGTCGGCTGCGCTCCCTGCACCCGCCGGGTCCTGGCGGGCGAGGACGCCCGCGCCGGGCGCTGGGCGGGCCGGGCCAAGACCGAGTGCGGGCTGCACGGATGACGGCGGACCGGCTGTCGGCCGCCCGTCCGGCACCCGACGGCCGGCGGACGGTCGGCCGACGGGCGATCAGGAACGGGACCAGGAGGAACGGTTGAGCACGACTGACGTGACGGAGCTGGGCGCCACGGTCTGGCTCACCGGGCTGCCCAGCGCGGGCAAGACGACCATCGCGGGCGAGCTGGCCGGCCGGCTCCGCGCCGACGGACACCGGGTGGAGGTGCTCGACGGCGACGAGATCCGCGCGTTCCTCTCCGCCGGCCTCGGCTTCGGCCGCGCCGACCGGGACACCAACGTGCAGCGCGTCGGCTTCGTCGCCGAGCTGCTCGCGGCCAACGGCGTCAAGGCGCTGGTGCCGGTGATCGCGCCGTACGCGGACAGCAGGGAAGCCGTGCGCAAGCGCCACCAGGAGAAGGGCACCGGCTATCTGGAGGTGCACGTGGCCACGCCCGTCGAGGTGTGCTCCGTACGGGACGTGAAGGGGCTGTACGCGAAGCAGGCCGCGGGCGAGCTGACCGGGCTCACCGGGGTGGACGACCCGTACGAGGAGCCGGACTCCCCCGACCTGCGGATCGAGTCGCACACCCAGACCGTCCAGGAGTCCGCCGCCGCACTCCACGCACTGCTCATCGAAAGGGGTCTCGCGTGACCACGACCGTCACCACCGTCACCGGCGGCGCCGACGGCACCAGGAACGCCGGGAGCGCCGGGGACGCGTCCGCGCCCTGGGCGCTGACCCACCTGGACGCGCTGGAGTCCGAGGCCGTGCACATCTTCCGCGAGGTGGCGGGCGAGTTCGAGCGGCCGGTGATCCTCTTCTCCGGCGGCAAGGACTCCATCGTCATGCTGCACCTGGCGCTGAAGGCGTTCGCGCCCGCGCCGGTGCCGTTCTCGCTGCTGCACGTGGACACCGGACACAACTTCCCCGAGGTGATCGAGTACCGCGACCGCACCGTGGCCGAGCACGGCCTGCGGCTGCACGTCGCGTCCGTCCAGGAGTACATCGACGCGGGGAAGCTGCGCGAGCGCCCCGACGGCACCCGTAACCCGCTGCAGACGGTTCCGCTGACCGAGAAGATCCAGGCCGAGCGGTTCGACGCGGTCTTCGGCGGCGGCCGGCGCGACGAGGAGAAGGCGCGCGCCAAGGAGCGGGTGTTCTCGCTGCGGGACGAGTTCTCGCAGTGGGACCCGCGCCGGCAGCGGCCCGAGCTGTGGCAGCTCTACAACGGCCGGCACGCCCCCGGCGAGCACGTCCGGGTCTTCCCGCTCTCCAACTGGACCGAGCTGGACGTGTGGCAGTACATCGCCCGCGAGGGGATCACCCTGCCGGAGATCTACTTCGCGCACGAGCGCGCGGTGTTCCGCCGGAACGGGATGTGGCTGACGGCCGGCGACTGGGGCGGGCCGAAGGATTCCGAGCCCGTGGAGCGGCGCCTGGTCCGCTACCGCACGGTCGGCGACATGTCCTGCACGGGCGCCGTGGACTCCGACGCCACCACACTCGACGCGGTGATCACCGAGATCGCCGCCTCCCGGCTGACGGAGCGGGGCGCGACCCGCGCGGACGACAAGCTGTCCGAGGCCGCGATGGAAGACCGCAAGCGCGAGGGGTACTTCTAGCCATGACGAGCACAGGTACGAGTTCCGGGGCGCACGGGGCCCACTCGGCCCGCACGGGTGCGGACGCCGCGGCCACGGCCCACGCCCCGGCACCGGCCCCCGGCCCGGCACCGGCGGCGGGCCGTGTCCGGGGACAGGACGGACAGGACCAGGGCCAGGACCGGACCCGGGCCGCCGGCCGGACCACCGAGCAGGTCACCGACCGGGCCGCCGAGTTCGCGGGTCGGCTGTCCGAGACGACCCTGCTCCGGTTCGCGACCGCCGGCAGCGTCGACGACGGCAAGTCGACCCTGGTGGGCCGGCTGCTGCACGACTCGAAGTCGGTGCTGGCCGACCAGCTGGAGGCCGTCGAGCACGCCTCCCGCAGCCGGGGCCAGGAGGCGCCGGACCTGGCACTGCTCACCGACGGGCTGCGTGCCGAGCGGGAGCAGGGCATCACCATCGATGTCGCCTACCGCTACTTCGCCACGCCCCGGCGGCGGTTCATCCTGGCCGACACCCCGGGCCATGTGCAGTACACCCGGAACATGGTCACCGGCGCCTCCACCGCCGAGCTGGCCGTCGTCCTGGTGGACGCCCGCAACGGCGTGGTCGAGCAGACCCGCCGGCACGCGGCGGTCGCCGCCCTGCTGCGCGTCCCGCACGTGGTGCTCGCCGTCAACAAGATGGACCTGGTCGACTACGCCGAGCCCGTGTTCGCCTCCATCGCCGAGGAGTTCACCGCGTACGCGGCCTCCCTCGGCGTCCCGGAGATCACGGCCATCCCGATCTCCGCGCTGGCCGGTGACAACGTGGTGGAGCCGTCCGCGCACATGGACTGGTACGGCGGCCCGACCGTGCTGGAGCACCTGGAGACCGTGCCGGTCAGCCACGACCTGACCGACTGCCCGGCGCGCTTCCCCGTCCAGTACGTCATCCGCCCGCAGACCGCCGAGCACCCCGACTACCGGGGCTACGCGGGACAGATCGCCTCCGGTGTGCTGCGCGTGGGCGATCCCGTGACCGTCCTGCCCTCGGGCCGCACCAGCACCATCGAGGCCATCGACGCGCTCGGCGCCGGGCTGGGCGCGGACACCTCCGTGGACGCCGCCTGGGCACCGCAGTCCGTGACCGTACGGCTCGGCGACGACCTCGACGTCTCGCGCGGCGACCTGATCGCGCCCACGGCGCACGCGCCCGCCACCACGCGGGACGTCGAGGCGACCGTCTGCCATGTCGCGGACCAGCCGCTCACCGTGGGCCAGCGGGTGCTGCTCAAGCACACCACCCGTACGGTCAAGGCGATCGTCAAGGAGATCCCGTCCCGGCTGACCCTGGCGGACCTGTCCCAGCACCCCTCCCCCGGCGAACTCGTCGCCAACGACATCGGCCGGGTGGTGGTCAGGACGGCCGAGCCGCTCGCCCTGGACCCGTACGCGGACTCGCGCCGCACCGGATCCTTCCTGCTCATCGACCCCGTGGACGGGACGACACTGACCGCGGGCATGGCGGGAGACGCCTTCGCGGCGGCGGCCGACGCGACCAAGGCCGCCCGGCGGCTGCCCGACGACGAGGGCTGGGACTTCTGATGGCCGCCGAACCGTGCGCCGCGCCGAACGCGGACGTGCGCGCCGACGCGTACGACGCCTACGACGACGTGTACGCGACCTTCGCCAAGGAGGGCGGCCGGGTGGGCAGCGGCGCCCTCGGCGCGGGGACGGGCGGGGTGGCGCGATGTGCGCGTTGACGTACGCGCACCGCATGCGCGCCCGTGTGCCCCACCGGCCCCACCTGTTCGATCCGTACGACCGGTACGCCCCGTACCGGCGAAGACCTGCCGAACTCCCGGCCACGCCCCGTACCCGCGGGGCGTGAGCACCGGGTCACCGAGAGGACCCCCTCCCGTGTCTGCGATCCGCACCACCGCGCGCCGCCGCCGCGCCACGCTCGCCGCGCTGCCCCTGCTCGCCGTCGTCCTGACTTCCTGCGGCTACGGCTCCCAGGCGGACAAGAGCGAGGACCGGCCAGGACCCGCCGCGGCCGGCAAGGCGCTCTCGGCCGACACGGTGAGGATCGGCTACTTCCCGAACCTCACCCACGCCACCGCCCTGGTCGGCGTGCAGCAGGGCATCTTCCAGAAGGAACTGGGCGGTACGAAGCTGTCCACCACGACCTTCAACGCCGGCCCCTCCGAGATCGAGGCCCTCAACGGGCGCAGCATCGACATCGGTTTCATCGGCCCCTCCCCCGCCATCAACGGCTACACGCAGACGGACGGCAACAGCCTGCGCATCATCGGCGGGGCCGCCTCGGGCGGGGTGAAGCTCGTCGTCAACCCCAAGAAGATCAAGACGCTGGACGACGTCAAGGGCAAGAGGATCGCCACCCCGCAGCTGGGCAACACGCAGGACGTGGCGTTCCTCAACTGGATCGCCGAGAAGGGCTGGAAGGTCGACGCGCAGTCCGGCAAGGGCGATGTCTCGGTCGTCCGCACGGACAACAAGATCACTCCGGACGCCTACAAGTCCGGGTCCATCGACGGCGCGTGGGTGCCGGAGCCGACCGCGTCCAAGCTGGTCGCGGAGGGCGCCAAGGAGATCCTGGACGAGTCCTCGCTGTGGCCGGACAAGAAGTTCGTGATCACGAACATCATCGTGTCGCAGACGTTCCTGAAGGAGCACCCGGACGTGGTCGAGGCCGTGCTGCGCGGTTCGCTGAAGGCCAACGCCTACATCCACGACAACCCGGACCGGGCCAAGGAGTCCGCCAACAAGGCGCTGAAGACGCTCAGCGGCAAGGCGCTGCCGCCGGAGGTGCTCGACCCGGCCTGGAAGTCGATCCAGTTCACCGACGACCCGCTGGCCACGACGCTCCAGGCCGAGGCCGACCACGCGGTGCAGGCGGGACTGCTCGAGAAGCCGAACCTGAAGGGGATCTACGACCTGAAGCCGCTGAACAAGGTCCTCAAGGACGAGGGCAGGCCCGCAGTCTCCGACGCCGGTCTCGGCGCGAAGTAACAGGAGGTGACGACCATGGCGTCCACCCTCGCCAAGGCCGCCGCGGGCGCTCCGGCGGTGGACCACGCCGCCCGGATCGCCCACGTCTCGAAGTCCTTTCCCACGCCCAACGGACAGCAGCTCGTGCTGGACGACATCACGCTCGACGTGGCGCCGGGCGAGTTCGTGACGCTCCTGGGCGCGTCCGGGTGCGGCAAGTCCACGCTGCTGAACCTGGTGGCCGGGCTCGACGCGCCGTCCGCCGGATCCATCGAGACCGACGGCCGGCCCGCGCTGATGTTCCAGGAGCACGCGCTCTTCCCGTGGCTGACCGCGGGCAGGAACGTCGAACTGGCGCTGCGGCTGCGCGGGGTGTCCAAGCAGGACCGGCGCCCCGAGGCGGAACGGCTGCTGGAACTCGTCCGGCTGGAGGGCGCGTACGGCAAGCGGGTGCACGAACTGTCCGGCGGCATGCGCCAGCGGGTCGCGCTGGCGCGCGCGCTGGCGCAG
Organism: Streptomyces sp. NRRL F-5135; assembly: GCF_000719775.1. Lineage (GTDB taxonomy): Bacteria > Actinomycetota > Actinomycetes > Streptomycetales > Streptomycetaceae > Streptomyces > Streptomyces hebeiensis. The sequence goes on from NZ_JOHR01000014.1 coordinate 248,627, forward strand.
GACAGCCGGCTGCTGCTGATGGACGAGCCGTTCGCGGCGCTCGACGCCATCACCCGGGACGTGCTGCACGAGGAGCTGACCCGGATCTGGCGGGAGACCGAGGTGTCGGTGCTGTTCGTCACGCACAACGTGCGGGAGGCGGTACGGCTCGCCGAGCGTGTCGTCCTGCTGTCGTCGCGGCCCGGGCGGGTGGCCCGTGAGTGGCGGGTGGACATCCCGCAGCCGCGCCGTATCGAGGACGCCGCCGTGGCGGAGCTGTCCGTCGAGATCACCGAGGAACTTCGTGGGGAGATCCGCCGCCATGGCCAGCACTGACACGACGTCGCAGAAGGAGAAGGAGCCGGCGGGGCCCGCCGGGACGGGCCCCGGAGCGTACCCCGGCACGGCCGCCGGGACGGCTCCCGGGGCGTCCTCCGTGACGGCTCCCGAGGCGTCCTCCGGAACGGACGACGTGGCGCGGGAGCGCGAACTGGCCGGACTCGGCGCCGGTCTCGACGCGCTCGACAGCGTCACCCCCCGGCGCGCCCCGCTGCGCCAGACCCTCGTCGAGAAGGTGCTGCCCCCGGCCGTCGCGGTCGTGCTGGTGCTGCTGGTGTGGCAGTTGCTGGTCTGGGCGAAGGTCACCGACAGCTACAAGCTGCCGTCGCCGGGCGCGGTGTGGGGCGAGGTGTCCGACGCCTGGCTCCAGGGCACGCTGGTCGACTACATCTGGACCAGCGTCTCGCGCGGCCTGCTGGGCTTCCTGCTGGCGCTGGCGATCGGCACCCCGCTGGGGCTGCTGGTGGCCCGGGTCAAGGTCGTCCGCGCGGCCATCGGCCCGATCCTGTCCGGTCTCCAGTCGCTGCCGTCGGTGGCCTGGGTGCCGCCCGCCGTGATCTGGCTGGGCCTGAACGACTCCATGATGTACGCGGTGATCCTGCTCGGCGCGGTCCCGTCGATCGCCAACGGCCTGGTCTCCGGCGTGGACCAGGTGCCGCCGCTGTTCCTGCGCGCCGGGCGCACGCTGGGCGCGACCGGGCTGCGGGGCACCTGGCACATCGTGCTGCCCGCCGCGCTGCCCGGCTATCTGTCGGGGCTCAAGCAGGGCTGGGCGTTCTCGTGGCGTTCGCTGATGGCCGCGGAGATCATCGCGTCGTCGCCGGAGCTCGGGGTGGGCCTCGGTCAGTTGCTGGAGAACGGCCGGACCGCCAGCAGCATGTCGATGGTGTTCCTCGCCATCTTCCTGATCCTCGTCGTCGGTATCGCCATCGACCTGCTGATCTTCAGCCCGCTGGAGCGGCGGGTCCTGCGCGGCCGCGGTCTGCTGGTGAAGAGCTGATCCGCGTGCTCCTGCCCCGTCCGGTCCGTCTTCCGGGCCCCCTCGCCCCGCCGCCGGTCCTGCTGGTCGTCGCGCACGGCAGCCGGGACCCCCGCCACGCGGCGACCGTGCGTGCCCTGGCCGGGCGGCTGCGGTCGCTGCGGCCCGGGGTGCGCGTGGAGACGGGGTTCCTGGACTTCGACGCCCCGTCGGTGGAGCGGCTGCTCGACCGGCTGGCGCGGACCGGCGTACGGGAGGTGATCGCGCTGCCGCTGCTGCTGACGCGGGCGTTCCACGCCAAGACGGACATCCCGGCGGTCCTGCGCGAGGCGTCGGCCCGCCATCCGCGCCTGGTGGTCCGGCAGGCGGCGGTCCTCGGCCCGGCGCCCCTGCTGACGGCCGCTCTGGAACGGCGGCTGTACGAGGCCGGGGTGGCGCCCGGCGACCGGGCCTCGACCGGGGTCGTGCTGGCCTCGGCGGGCTCCTCCGACCCGGAGGCGATCGCGGTGATCGCTGAAATCGCGCGGGAGTGGCGGCACACCGGTTGGTGCGCCGTGCGGCCCGCGTTCGCCTCCGCATCCCTTCCGCGCACCGAGGACGCGGTGCGCGAGCTGCGCGCGGCGGGCGCGGCGCGCGTGGCGGTCGCCCCGTACGTCATCGCCCCCGGCTTGCTCCCGGACCGCATCGCTCGCGGCGCGCGGCGGGCCGGCGCGGACGTCCTGGCCGGGGTCCTGGGCGCGGCCCCGGAACTGGCGCGCCTCCTCCTGCGCCGCTACGACGAGGCGATCACCGCCCCGAGCCCCCTGGAACTGGCCCGCCCGGCCTGACGTGGCCGCCTCAGTCGACCGGGCGATGATCGCGTCCCGGTCCCACTCCCGGCCGGACACTCCGTACTCCCGGAAGTCCGGGTGCAGCAGTTCCGCCAGGAGTTCCGGGGACGAGCGGACCGCCGGGTCGAGCAGCCGCAGCTCGGCCTCGATGGCGGCGGAGACCACGGACCTACGGTCGGCCACGGGTCAGCTCCACCAGCTTGACGACGGTGTTCCAGTTGCGGCTGGTGGCCGTGGCGCCCTTGACCAGGGCGGGCCTGCTCAGGGCCTCGGCGAGCTTGGAGCGGCCGACTCCGCCGGGGGTGTACAGGTAGAGCACGCGGTCGCCGATCCGGACCTCGTCCGGGCGGTACGTCTCCGGGTCGAGTGCCGCCAGCCGTTCGGGCGCCACCTGTTCGGACAGGAACGTGAGGTGGAGCTGTCGGCCCTCCAGCCCGGCCGCGGGAAAGGGACAGGCGCCGGCCACGGCCCGCAGGTAGGGGCCGCCGCGCACCAGGCAGTCCACGGAGAAGCCGAACCGCTCTTCGACGGCGCGTTCCAGACCCGCGGCCAGCTCCTCCTCGTCGTCCACGGCACTGGTGAAGACGGCGTTGCCGCTCTGGAGGTACGTACGGACATCGCCGTGCCCGAGTCCGGTGAGCAGCGTGCGGAGGTCGGCCATCGGGACGCGTTTGTGGCCGCCGACATTGATTCCGCGCAGCAGCGCCGCATACGTCGTGGTCATGGGCACACGATAGGCGCGGGGCGACGGCCGCCGCGCTCCGTGGGGGCGAGCACGGCGGCCGTCTCATGAACGATCGTCCCCCGGGCCGGTCGCTCCCGAAACCCGTTGGCGGTGTCCGGCTCCGGGTCAGGCACGGTCAGGCCACCGGCAGGGCCGCCTCGATCAGGTCCGCCGCGCGCGCGGTGCCGCCCTCCCGTTCCATGCCGGCGCTGATCTCCGCGAGCCTGCGGGCCACGTCGGGATCCTCGGCCAGGGCCAGGACCGCGGCACGCAGCGTCTCGGGGGTCGCGTCCGCCAGGTCGACGCGCCGCGCCACTCCCAGCCCGACCAGCGTGTCCGCGTTCCCGAACTGGTCGGCGGCCTGCGGGACGGCGACCATCGGGGTGGCCGTCGCCAGGCCCTCCTTGCTGCCGCCCGCGCCCGCGTGGGTGATGAAGGCGTCGGCCTGTTCGAGGACGGATACCTGCGGCACCCAGTGACGCACCTCCACGTTGGCGGGTACGGGCCCGAGTTCGGCCTCGTCCACATGGGCGCCGATCTGGAGCACCACGTGCCAGCCCGGCAGGTCGCCGAACGCCTCGGCGCAGGTCCGGTAGAACGCGGGCTGCTTGGTGAACGCGGAACCGAGCGAGACCAGCAGCACCTTCTCCGCCCCGGCGGGCCGTTGCCACCGCGCCCGCCGTTCGCGCCGGGGCAGGCAGGCGCCGACGAAGGTGTACACGGATTCGTCCACCTGGTCCGCCTTGTACTGCAGGACCTTCGGGATCAGTACGAGGGAGTGGTCGGGCCGGCCGGTGAACCGGTCCTGGTCCATGTGGTCCATGCCGTTCTCCGTCAGCCAGCGCGCGAATCGGGCCCGGTAGGCGCGACCGCGTTCGGTCGACATGAGCTGGGCCGTCATCGGTTCGCCGACCTCCTCCTCGTATCCCTCCCAGGCGACCATGTGCGTCGAGAACTGGATGAACGGCACGTCCCAGCGGTGGGCGAGGACGCGCGCCGGGAAGGAGGTGGTGTCGCCGAGGACGAGGTCCGGACGGTCGTCCTCGAACGCCGCGGCGAGCTGCGGCAAGGCCTGGATCGCGTCGGTCAGGAACGGCTCCACGTTGTCGATGAGTTCCGTGCCCCAGGCGGAGGGATCGTCGTCGGGGGTCGGCAGGACGGAGGTGTAGGTCACCGGCCGGGCGCCGGTGGCCGCGATCTTCTCGGCGAAGACGGCGGGGATCGCGTAGCTCACGCGGTGCCCCCGGTCGACCAGCTCCCGGATCACTTCGAGGCTGGGGTTCACATGGCCGTGGGCGGCGATGGAGAACATGGCGATGTGCGCGGGCTTGGTGGCTGCGGTCATGGCCCGACCGTAGGCGAGACGAGACGTCTCGTGCAACTTATTTGGCGTCCCGTCCCCAGCGGCGGCGGGACGGGCCGCGGCACGGCCTCCGGGCGGATGCGACACTCTGTGCGGATCCGTACGGGATCCCCGCGCGCCTGTCCGAGGACACGCGCGGCGGTCGGAGGACAAGAGCGGGCGGGCGATGGACGAGGCACGGGCGCGGCAGGTCATGGCGGAGGCGGGACTGCCGGCGGGGGCGGAACTGCTGGCCCTCGGCGAGAACGCCGTCTTCCAGGCGGACGGCCTGGTCGTCAAGGTCGGCCGGGACGCCGCGGACCACCCCGAACTGCTGGACCGCGCCCGGCGCGAGGTCGCGGTCGCGTCGTGGCTCGCGGAGTGCGGAGTCCCGGCCGTACGCGCGGCGGAGCCCGGTCCACGGATCGCGGCCGGGCATCCGGTCACGCTCTGGCACCGGCTGCCGGACGCCGTACGCCCCGCCGGACCGCGGGACCTGGCATCGCTGCTGCGGCTGGTCCACGCGCTGCCCGCGCCCTCGTTCGACCTGCCCCGCCGCGAACTGCTGGGCGGGGTCGAACGCTGGCTGCGGATCGCCGGCGACGCGATCGACCCGGCCGACGCGGAGTACCTGCGCGGGCGCAGGGACGGCTTCGCGAAGGCCGCCACCGCGCTCGCCCCGCACCTGCCGCCGGGCCCGATCCACGGCGACGCGCTGCCGCGCAACGTCCAGGTCGGACCGGACGGACCCGTCCTGGTCGACCTGGAGACCTTCTCCGTGGACTTCCGCGAGCACGACCTGGTCGTCATGGCCCTCTCCCGCGACCGCTACGGGCTGCCCGCCGAGGCGTACGACACCTTCACCGAGGTCTACGGCTGGGACGTGCGCGACTGGCCGGGCTGCCCGGTCCTGCGCGGTGCCCGGGAGACGGCCAGCTGCGCCTGGGTCGCCCAGCACGCACCGGTCAACCCGAAGGCGCTCGCCGAGTTCCGCCGCCGCGTCGCCTCCCTGCGCGCCGAGGACCCGGAGGTCCGCTGGCACCCGTTCTGACCCGCCCCCGGCACCATCGGCCACGCGGTCGCGGCGACGGTCACCGCGCGGTCCTCGCCTCACGACGCGTTCGCCGGCGCCACCGCCCTGAGCGGCCACACCGCGTCGACCACCGCGTCCGCGTTCCCCTTGCGGCGCAGGAAGCTCTGGAAGTCCGCCGCCCAGTCCGCGTACCACCGGATCTGACGCTCATGCAGCTCCGGCGGCGCCAGCGCGGCCACCGAGGCATGGCGCCCGGCTATCGCCACGGCCACCCGGACCGCCGCCAGGGCGTCCGCGGCGGCGTCGTGGGCCGCGTCCAGCACCACCCCGTACTCCCCGCAGACCGCCTCCAGCGTGCGCTTGCCCCGTCGGTAGCGGTCGACGGCGCGGTCGATCGTGTACGGGTCGATCACCGGGCCGACCCGGTCGAGCGGCGGCAGGCCGTGCCGCCGCAGCTCGGCGGCGAGCAGCGTCAGGTCGAACGGCGCGTTGTACGCCACGACCGGCACCCCGCGCGCCCAGCACCCGGCCAGGACACCGGCGATCTCGCCGGCCACCTCCCGCGCCGGGCGCCCCTCCGCCGCCGCCCGTTCGCTGCTGATGCCGTGCACCGCGGACGCCTGCTCGGGGATGCGGACCCCGGGATCGGCGAGCCAGCTCCGCCGCCGGATCACCTCGTCGCCCCGGACCTCGATCACCGCAGCCGAGACGATCCGCGCCTCGAGCGGATCCGTGCCGGTCGTCTCCAGGTCGAACCCGGCCAGCGGTTCACCGTGCCACGTCATGATGACCCCTCCCCTCGTGCGCCGGTGCCTCGACGGACCGGCGGTGGTGCTTCCCCCGACCGACACAACCCTGCCACGCGCCACTGACAACGCCGCCTGGCCCGCCGCACGGGCCGCCGCCCGCCGAATCCTCGTCAGGAGCCCCCGCTCCCGCGTCAGGACACCGGCCGGGAGTCCGTCCAGACGGAGTCGAACTCCTCGCGGTACGTCTGGAAGAGTCCGTTCTCCGGCTCCTGCCCCGACCGCACCACACCACGCCCGCCGCCCCGCAGGACCAGCACGGGCGCCTCCATCCCGCGCGCCCGGCGCAGATACGACTGGACGACGGCGAGGCCGTCCGCGCCGTCGCCGTCCACGAGATAGGCGGTGAAGCGCGGGGTCTCGTCGAAGACATGGATCTCGAAGGCACCCGGATCACGCAGTCTGGAGCGCACCCGCCGCATGTGAAGGATGTTCATCTCCACCGTTCGGCTCAGCTCCCCCTTCTTGAGCCCCAGTTCCCGCTCCCGGCGGCGGACCGCGCTGCTCGCCGGGTTGAGGAACAGCAGCCGTATGCGGCAGCCGGACTCCGCGAGCCGGATCAGCCGCCGCCCGGAGAAGTTCTGCACCAGCAGGTTCAGCCCGATGCCGATGGCGTCCACCCGACGCGCCCCGCCGAAGAGGTCCTCCGCCGGGATCTGCCGTTGCAGCCTGACCCGGTCGGGATGGACGGAGACCACGTCCGCGTACCGGTCGCCGACCAGGTCCTCCACCGCGTCCACGCTCAGCCGCGCGCCCGCCGGTACCCCGCTGCCGCCGCCGAGGATCTCCAGCAGCCGCGCGGCGGCCCGCTCCGCCTGGGCCAGGACCGTCTCGGAGAGCGCGCGGTTGCGGGAGACGACGTTGCGCGCGACCTCGAGCTCGTCCAGCGCCAGCTCCACGTCCCGCCGGTCGTCGAAATAGGGTTCGAAGCAGGGCCAGTGCTGGACCATCAGCTCCCGCAGCTGCGGGAGGGTCAGGAAGCTGAGGACGTTGTCGTCCGCCGGGTCGAGCAGATAGCCCTTGCGTCGCGACACCTCCCGGACGGCGACGGCGCGCTGGACCCACTCCTGCCCGGCGGGCCCGGCGGCGGCGACCACCCACTCCTCGCCGTTGACCGGCTCGTAGATCGGCCGCAGCACGGCGGCGACGACCGCGCGCAGCCGCTGCTCCACCAGATTCAGCCAGATGTAGGCCCGTCCGGCCCGCTGCGCGCGCGTACGGACCTCCGCCCAGGCGTCCGCGCCCCAGTCCAGTTCCGCCCCGATCTCCATCGGTCGCGCGAGGGAGACCGTTCCGGGCGGGATGTCGCCGGCCTCCCCCGCATGACCTGCGTCACCAGGGGGCAGCTCCAGCCCTCCCGAGCTCACCCGCGCACCGCCTTCCCACCCCTTCAACGATCAAGGAAGAGTACTCCGCCGACCGGAGGAGGTGCAGCCTCATGCACCGGCTTCCTCCTCAAGTCCCTTGATCAAGAGGCTCGTTCCTGGCGCCCAGTTCCACCGAAGTGAGGCGATTCGCACAAGTTGCGCCCGATACGTTCCGAGCCTCGTACCCGTACAGAACCGCTGATCCCGGCTCCCTGGACCGAGCGACGCGCTGATGCGCGACGTTGACCCCCACGGTTGACCCTATACGCCGGACGGGCCCTCGCCATCCACCCGGGACGGCCGAGAAGCGGCCAAGAACCCCACCGGGTTCCTAGGTGAGCGCCCCACTTTCGGGGAAGATCTGGGCCAAGACCCCCGCAGCACCCGGATCAGAAGTGGAAGAGTCATATCTATGCAGGTCTGGCCGGGACAGACATATCCCCTCGGCGCCACCTACGACGGCGCCGGCACCAACTTCGCGGTCTACTCAGAGGTCGCGCACCGAATCGAGTTGTGCCTGCTGCACGACGACGGTTCAGAAACGGCGGTGGAGCTGCGCGAGACGGACGCCTTCGTACGCCACGCCTACCTGCCGGGCATCATGCCGGGCCAGCGGTACGGCTTCCGGGTGCACGGCCCCTACGAGCCGGAGCGCGGCCACCGCTGCAACTCCGCCAAGCTGCTCCTCGATCCGTACGCCCGTGCGATCAGTGGCTCCATCGAGTGGGGCGAGTCGGTCTACGGCTACCACTTCGGCAAGCCGGATTCCCGCAACGACCTCGACTCGGCCCCCCATACGATGACGTCGGTCGTCGTCAATCCGTACTTCGACTGGGGGGACGACCGGCTGCCGCGGACGGACTACCACCGAACGGTGCTCTACGAGGCACACGTGAAGGGCCTGACGATGCTCCATCCGGCCCTGCCCGACGAGCTGCGCGGCACGTACGCGGGGCTCGCCCACCCGGCGGTGATCGAACACCTGACGGAGCTGGGCGTCACCGCCCTGGAACTGATGCCCGTACACCAGTTCGTCAACGACCACCGGTTGGTGGACGCCGGACTCAGCAACTACTGGGGCTACAACACGATCGGGTTCTTCGCCCCGCACAACGCGTACGCGTCCTGGGGCGACCGGGGCGAGCAGGTCCTGGAGTTCAAACAAGCCGTCCGGGCGCTGCACCGGGCGGGCATCGAGGTCATTCTCGACGTCGTCTACAACCACACGGCCGAGGGCAACCACCTCGGTCCGACGCTCTCCTTCCGGGGCCTGGACAACGTGCAGTACTACCGGCTGGCGGAGAATCCGCGCTATTACATGGACACGACGGGGACCGGCAACTCGCTGCTGATGCGCAGCCCGCACGTCCTCCAGCTGATCATGGACTCGCTGCGGTACTGGGTGACCGAGATGCACGTCGACGGCTTCCGCTTCGACCTGGCCGCGACGCTGGCCCGCCAGTTCCACGAGGTGGACCGGCTGTCGTCGTTCTTCGACCTCGTGCAGCAGGACCCCGTCGTCAGCCAGGTGAAGCTGATCGCGGAGCCCTGGGACGTGGGCGAGGGCGGCTACCAGGTGGGGAACTTCCCGCCGCTGTGGACCGAGTGGAACGGCAAGTACCGCGACACCGTGCGCGATCTGTGGCGCGGCGAGCCCAGGACCCTGGCGGAGTTCGCGTCCCGGCTGACCGGCTCGTCCGATCTGTACCAGGACGACGGGCGGCGTCCGCTCGCCTCCATCAACTTCACCACCTGCCACGACGGCTTCACCCTGCACGACCTCGTCTCGTACAACGACAAGCACAACGACGCCAACAGCGAGGGCAACCGGGACGGCGAGAGCCACAACCGGTCCTGGAACTGCGGGGCGGAGGGCCCGACCGAGGATCCGGGGATCCTGGAGCTGCGCGATCGCCAGATGCGCAACTTCATGGCGACGCTGATGCTCTCCCAGGGCGTGCCGATGATCAGCCACGGGGACGAGTTCGCCCGCTCGCAGAACGGCAACAACAACGCGTACTGCCAGGACAACGAGGTCTCCTGGGTCCGCTGGCCCGAACCGGGCTCGGGGAGCGACCACGGCATGCTGGCCTTCACCCAGGCGATGGTCTGGCTGCGCCGCGACCATCCGGTCTTCCGGCGGCGCCGCTTCTTCCACGGGCGTCCGGTGGAGGGGACGCACGACGACCTGTCGGACATCTCGTGGTTCACCCCGGAGGGCGAGGTGATGAGACAGCAGGACTGGCAGGCCGCGCACGCCAACGCCATGACGGTCTTCCTGAACGGCCAGGCGATCTCGGAGCCGGGGCCGCGCGGGGAGCGGATCTCGGACGACTCCTTCCTGCTGATGTTCAACGCGAGCGCGGAGGAGCTGGAGTTCGTGGTCCCGGCGGACATCGGCCACGAATGGCAGGTCGTGGTGGACACGGCCCGGCCGGAGGGGGTCCCCCCGGGGCAGGGCGAGAAGGCGGACGGGGGCGAGCGACTGAAGATGACCGGCCGCAGCATGACGGTACTGATGCGCCCGGCGTAGCCCCGGGCAGGGCCGGCCGCCACCAGACACGGTCCGGCCGCCCTGCCGGCCGCGGGGGCCGGTGACACACTCGGCGCCCGGCTGGGTACGTACGATCGTATGACGCCCACCGCGACCTACAGGCTCCAGCTCCAGCCGGACTTCCCGTTCTCGGCCGCCGGAAAAGCGGTGCCGTATCTCGCCGCCCTCGGGATCTCGCACCTGCACCTGTCGCCGGTCCTGGAGGCGGTACCCGGATCGACGCACGGCTACGACGTCACGGACCACTCCCGGGTGCGGGCCGAGCTGGGCGGCGAGGAGGGACTGCGCCGGCTGGCCGCGACCGCCCGGGAGCACGGGCTCGGGCTCGTCCTCGACATCGTGCCCAACCACATGGCGGCCGCCCCCCGGTACAACAACGCCTTGTGGGAGGTGCTGCGCGAGGGCCCGGGCTCGCCGTACGCCCACTGGTTCGACATCGACTGGGCGGGCGGCGACGGCAAGCTGCTGCTGCCGGTCCTGCCCTCGCCCATCGGGGACGAACTGGGCGCGTTGCGCGTCAGGAACGGCCTGCTCCACCACGGCGAGCAGTCCTACCCGCTCGCCCCCGGCACCGAGGACCTGCCGTTGCCCGCGCTGCTCGACGCGCAGCACTACCGGCTGGCCTGGTGGCGGCTGGCCCGTACGGAACTCAACTACCGCCGCTTCTTCACCATCTCCGACCTGATCGCGGTCCGGGTGGAGGAGCCGGACGTCTTCGCCGCCACCCATGCCAAGATCCTCGAACTGGTGGGGGACGGTGTCGTCCAGGGCCTGCGCGTCGACCATCCGGACGGGCTCGCCGACCCGGAGGCGTACCTGCGGCGGCTGCACGAGGCGACGAGCTCGGCGGCGGACCGGGCGGTGAAGGGCGCGGCGGCGGACGCGAGCGTGGCGCGCCCGCCGGCGGACGGGGGCTGCTGGATCGTCGTGGAGAAGATCCTGGCCGACGACGAACCCCTGCCCGCCGGCTGGCCCGTCGCCGGTACGACCGGTTACGACGCGCTGCGCCACATCGACGGGGTGTTCACCGACCCGGCGGGCGCGTCGGAGCTGGAGCGGCGCTACCGGGAGACGGCCGGGCCGCCCGGCGACCGGGGCGGCTACTGGGAGGGCACGGTCCGCAGGGCCGCGTACAAGGTCGTCATCCACGAACTCGCCGCCGAGACCGACTTCCTGGTCCGTACGGCACGGCGGATCTGCGCCGCCGACCCGGCGCTGCGCGACCACGCGCCCTGGGCGCTGCGCACGGCGATCCAGGAGCTGCTGGTCCGGGTGCCCGTCTACCGTCCGTACACGACGGCGGGCGGGCCCTGCCCGAAGGCGGCGGAGGCGGCGGTCCCGGAGGACGCCGTCCGGCAGGCGAAGGCCGCGTTCACGGTGGCGCGGGAGGCACGGGCCGTGGACGTGGTGCGGGACCTGGCGCTCGGCAGGCTCGGCGACGGCCCCGCGCACGCCGCCTTCTGCGCGCGCTTCGCCCAGACCGCCTCGGCCCTGCGCGCCAAGTCCGTGGAGGACACGGCGTTCTACCGCTACACGCCGCTGATCAGCGCGAACGAGGTCGGCGGGGACCCGGGGCTGCCGGCGGTGAGCCCGGAGCGGTTCCACGCGTTCTGTGCCCGGCTGGCGCGCGACTGGCCCGCCACGGGCACGGTACTGACCACGCACGACACCAAGCGCAGCGCGGACGTCCGGGCCGCGATCGCCGTGCTGTCGCAGTGCCCGGACCGCTGGGACCGGTTCCTGGAGCGGGTGGCGAGGACGGTGGCGCCGGATCCGCACCTGGCGTGGCAGGCCTGGCAGACGGCCGTCGGGTTCACGCCGAGCGGGGAGGCCGCCACGCCGGACGGCGCCCGTATGGTGCCCGCGCTGCTGAAGGCCGTACGGGAGGCGGGGCTGCACACGAGCTGGACGGAGCCGGATCCGCTGTACGAGCGGGCGGTGACCGACTTCGTGGCGGCGGGGCCGGCGGGCGCGGGACGGCGGACGGTCGCGGAGCTCAGCCGCGCGCTCGGTCCGTACGCCCGCGCGAGCGCGCTGGGGGCCGCGTTGGTGCACCTGACGATGCCGGGCGTGCCGGACCTCTACCAGGGCACGGAGCGGGAGTACTTCGCGCTGGTGGACCCGGACAACCGGCAGCCGTTCCGGCTCGGGCCGCCCGACGAGAAGACGGTGGTGACGACGGCGGCGCTGGCGCTGCGCGCGCGGCGGCCCCGGGCCTTCGGCGAGTCGGGCACGTACTCCCCGCTGCACGCGACGGGGCCGGCGGCGGAACACTGCCTGGCGTTCTGCCGGAGGGGCGAGGTGATCACGGCGGTGACGCGGCTGCCGCTGCGGCTCGCGGAGGCGGGCGGCTGGGGAGCGACGGAGCTGGTGCTGCCGCCGGGCCGGTGGGAGGACGCGCTGGCGTCACCGGGGCGGACGTACGAGGGGGGCGGACCGGTGGCGGTGGCGAAGCTGTTCACGGACCGGCCGGTGGCACTGCTGAGCCGCGCGGAGTGACGGGGAGCCGCCGGCGCGGCGGACGGTCGTGGTGTCCGCGCACGCGGGCACGACAACGGTGCCGTCACCCGCGGCGGAATGCCAAAGGTCCGGGAACCCGGGCGGAGTTCAGGCGCCCAGGTGCCGGCGCGCCGCCTCCGAAGGGTGGGTGGCGAGCCGGAAGCTCATCTGGCCGAAGCTCACCGTGTCCCCGTCCCGCACCACCGCCGTCGTGATCACCCGTCGGCCGTTGACCGTCGTACCGTTCGTCGAACCCAGGTCGCGCAGGACCCACTGACCGCCCTGCAGGGCCAGTTCGGCGTGCAGCCGCGAGACCGTGTCATGGCTGAGCCGCAGACCGTTCACCGAGTCACGGCCGATCCGCAGCGGATACGCGCCTATCTCGGGCAGCAGCAGCTTCGGCAGCCGCTCGGCCTGCCACACCCTGCGCATCCGCTGCGAGAACGACGACATCCGCCGCACCGTGCCGAACACCCGGCGGGACCACGGGTTTTCCGTCTCCAGGTCGGCGGTGAGCAGCTTCAGCTCGTCGGCCCTGCGCGCCGCCAGCACCAGGTCCATCCGGCGCAGGAAGGTGTCGTGCGACAGCTTGCCCTGCGCCGCGCCTTCCCTGAGCACCGCCAGGGCTCGGTCGCGTTCGGCGTCCGAAAGCCGCGCGGGACAGGCCGGGGACTCGAAGGAGGAGGTCACACAACTGATTGTCCGTCGCACGGGCCCGGGGTGTCCAGACGACCAGGGCAAGCCTCCCGGAACCTTCCCTCAACAAATCCTTCCGCAGGCGTTTACAGCATCCGGCCGCAGCGCTACGTTCCGCAATGGGAGCGCTCCCATTCCGCCAGCTGTCATACCCGCTCGAAGGGATCGCGCGATGACACGCCCCCCACGGACCCCGCTGCGGTGGTTACGCCCGCACAGAGTCGCACTCCTCTCCCTCCTCGCCCTCTTCCCCGCCCTGCTGCTCGTCGTCACCGGCAGCGAACCGTCCTCCGCGCACGGCACCCCCATGCAGCCCGCCAGCCGTACGTTCATGTGCTGGCGCGACGGCCTCACCAGCACCGGTGAGATCAAGCCGATCAACCCCGCCTGCAAGGCCGCCGTCGCCGAGAGCGGTACCACCCCGCTCTACAACTGGTTCTCCGTGCTGCGCTCCGACGGGGCGGGCCGCACCAAGGGGTTCATCCCCGACGGTCAGCTGTGCAGCGGCGGGAACCCGACCTTCTCCGGGTTCAACAAGAACCGGAACGACTGGCCCCTCACCCACCTCACGTCCGGCGCGTCCCTCGACTTCTCGTACAACGCCTGGGCCGCACACCCCGGTTGGTTCTACGTGTACGTCACGAAGGACGGCTTCAACCCCACCGCCACCTTCAAGTGGGACGACCTGGAGTCGCAGCCGTTCCTGACCGTCGACCACCCGTCCGTCACCGGTCCGGTGGGCTCCGTGGAAGGCGCCTACAAGTGGACCGGCAAGCTGCCCGGCAACAAGAGCGGCCGCCACATCATCTACATGGTGTGGCAGCGTTCGGACAGCAACGAGACGTTCTACAGCTGCTCCGACGTGGTCTTCGACGGTGGCAAGGGCGAGGTGACGGGTGTCGGTGAGCCCGGTACGACGCCGACCGACCCGCCCACCGACCCCACGGGCACCTGCACCGCCACCCGCACGACCGTCGGTTCCTGGACGGGCGGCTACCAGACCCAGATCACGGTGAAGAACACCAGCACCCACCCGATCCTCGGCTGGATGGTCGAGTTCGCCCTGCCGAACGGGCAGAAGGTCGACAGCCTCTGGAACGGCAACGCCACCTACGGCGGCCAGCAGGTGATGGTCCACAACGCCGACTCGAACGGCTCGCTGGCGCCCGGCGCCTCGGCCACCTTCGGCTACGTGGCGTCGGGCGGCCCGCCGGACACCGCCTCGACGCCGGTCTGCACCGTCACCTGACCGTTCCGACGCCCGACCGTCAAGGGATCCATCCGTACACGGATCCGTCCGCGCCGTACGGAGTCGCCTCCGCCGGGAGGTCCCGTACGTCCCGGCCCCCGCACCGCCCGGCCCTCCGCTCCCGCCCCCACCGGGAACGGCGGGCCGGGTCCGTACCGCCCCGGCACCCGTTCCACCCCATTCGCCGTGATCACCGGGCCCCCGGCCGTCTCTCTTGTCACCATGAGGGGAACAGTGCCGACGACAAGGGGGGAACCGCTCGTGCAGTTCGAGGTCTGGGCACCGAAGGCACGCGACGTCGTACTCCATCTCGACCCGGCCTCGGCCCCGGGCCCCGGCGCGGCCACCACCCACCCCATGCGCGCCGATCCCGGCCGGGCGGGCTGGTGGACCGTCGACGCGTCCGCCGGGCACGGGACCCGGTACGGTTTCGCGCTCGACGGCGGGCCCGTGCTGCCCGACCCGCGCTCACGGCGCCAGCCCGACGGGCCGGACGGGCCCAGCGCCGTCGTCGACCAGTCCGCGTACGCCTGGCGCGTGCCGTGGGAGGGACGGGACCTGCCCGGTGCGGTCCTGTACGAGCTGCACGTCGGCACGTTCACCCACGAGGGCACCCTCGACGCGGCGGCCGCCCGGCTGGAGCCGCTGGCCGAGCTGGGCGTCACCCATGTCGAGTTGATGCCGCTGTGCCCCTTCCCCGGAATACACGGGTGGGGGTACGAGGGGGTCTCGCTCTGGGCGGTCCACGAACCCTACGGCGGCCCGGAAGCACTCAAGAGGTTCGTCGACACGGCGCACGAACTGGGCCTCGGCGTCGTCCTGGACGTGGTGCACAACCACCTCGGTCCGGCCGGCAACCATCTCCCCCGCTTCGGGCCGTACTTCACCGACACGCACCACACGCCCTGGGGCGCCGCCGTGAACCTCGACGCCCCCGGCTCCGACGAGGTGCGCGCCTACCTGCTGGACAGCGCGCTCGCCTGGCTGCGGGACTACCGGCTGGACGGGCTGCGGCTCGACGCCGTGCACGCCCTCGCCGACAACCGCGCGCTGACCTTCCTCGAAGAGCTCTCCACCGCCGTGGACGCGCTCTCCGCCGGCCTGGACCGCCCGCTCTTCCTGATCGCGGAATCGGACAGTTGCGACCCACGCACCACGACCCCGCGCGGGCAGGGCGGCCTCGGGCTGCACGCACAGTGGAACGACGACTTCCACCACGCGCTGCACACCGCCCTGACCGGTGAATCCCAGGGCTACTACGCCGACTTCGCCCGCGAGCCGTTCGCCGCCCTCGCCAAGACCCTGACCCGGGTCTTCTTCCACGACGGTACGTACTCGGCCTTCCGGGGCCGGACGCACGGCCGGCCCGTCGACCGTGCGAGCGCCCCCGCACACCGCTTCCTCGGCTATGCGCAGACCCACGACCAGATCGGCAACCGCGCGCTCGGCGACCGGCTCTCCGCCTCCCTCTCCCCCGGCCTGCTCGCCTGTGCCGCCGCGCTCGTCCTGACTGGTCCCTACACCCCCATGCTGTTCATGGGGGAGGAGTGGGGTGCCACCACGCCCTGGCAGTTCTTCACCGACCACCCCGATCCGGTGCTGGCCGAGGCCGTACGGAGCGGCAGGCGACGGGAGTTCGCCGCGCACGGATGGGCGGCGGAGGACATCCCCGACCCGCAGGACCCCGCGACCCGGGCCCGCTCGTGCCTGGACCGGTCCGAGATCGCGCGCCCGCCGCACGCGCGACTGCTGGCGTGGTACGGCGAGCTGATCGCCCTGCGCCGCGCGGAACCGGATCTGACCGACCCCGACCTGGCGGCGACGAAGGTGGTGTACGACGAGGCGGCGCGCTGGCTGGCGTACCGCAGGGGCGATCTCGTGGTCGCGGTGAACCTCTCCGGCGAGTCCGTGGGGATCCCGCTGGAGGCCGGTGGCCGGGAGCGGGTGCTGGCCGCCTGGGAGCCCATCGGCCCGCCCGGCGCCGACGGGACGCTGCGGCTGCCGCCGGAGTCCTGCGCGGTCCTGGGGCCGGCGCCAGAGACCGCCGGTCCCCCGTCGCTCTGAGCCCGGCCGGGACGCGGTCGGCCGGACCGGGATCGGGTCCGTGTACGGCTCGGCCGCGCCGCACGCCACGGCCCCGGCGGACGTGACACCGCCGGGGTGCGGTCCGGCCTCGGCTCAGTCCACGATCGCCAGCTCGCGGGAGGTGTTGTTGAGGCGCCTGCCGCCGTCCTCGGTGACCGTCACGATGTCCTCGATCCGTACGCCGAAGCGCCCCGGCAGGTAGATCCCGGGCTCGACGGAGAAGCACATGCCCGGCACCAACGGCCGTGCCTCGCCCTCGATCATGTACGGCGGCTCATGGGTGGTGACGCCGATGCCGTGGCCGGTGCGGTGGATGAAGTACGCGCCGTATCCGGCGTCCTCGATGACCCCGCGCGCCGCGCGGTCGACGTCCTGGCAGGCGGCTCCGGGACGTACCGCCTCGAAACCGGCCTGCTGCGCCGCCCGCACGACCTCGTGGACGCGTCGCTCCTCGGCGGTGGGTTCGCCGACGTGGACCGTGCGGGTGGTGTCCGAGCCGTAGCCGTCCTTGAGGCCGCCGAAGTCCAGGACCACCATGTCGCCCCGCTCGATGACGCGTTCCCCGGCCTCGTGGTGCGGGTTCGCCCCGTTGGGGCCGGAGCCGACGACGGTGAAGTCCACCTGCGAGTGGCCGAACCGCAGGAGCAGGGCGGCGAGATCGGCCGCGACGTCGCTCTCCCGACGGCCGGCGAAGGGCACGCCGAGGATTTCTCCGTACACGGCGTCGGCCGCCGCGCCCGCCGCCTCCAGCCTGGCCAGTTCCCGGGCGTCCTTGACGGCGCGCAGCATCGGCAGCGCCTCGGTCAGCGCCACGTACGACGTGTCCGGCAGCGCCCGTTGCAGCGCGAGCAGGTGCATCGCCCACGCGTTGTCACTGACTCCGAAGCGCGCGGTGGAGCGTTCGCCGGACGGCCCGGCCGCGGGCCCGGTGGCTCGCTCGCCGGTCCGGAGCAGCGGGGCCGTCGCGGCGTACGGATCCTCGGCGTCGGTCCAGTCGCGCAGGGTGAGCGCGCCGGCGCCGACGGCCCGGGCCGCGTCCGGTGCCTCCAGGGCGGGCACCACCAGCACCGGCTCCCGGCCGGGGGTGACGACCAGCAGGGTGAGCCGCTCGGTGTCCGCGGTCGGGCGGTAGCCGGTGAGGTGGGCGAGGTCGGGCCCGGGGGCGATCAGCAGACCCGCCAGTCCGGCCCCGGCGGCCTGCTGGGCGGCGCGGTCCAGCCGGGCGCGGTAGTCGTCCACGGTGAAGGGCGCGTCGTCGGCCGACGGCACGTCGGCGTATGCCGGTGCGGCGGCGGGTGTCGGTGCGGCGGGCCCGGGGGCGCCGGGCGTGGACGGTGTGGGCACGGTGGTCTCCTTCTCGGCTTCTCGGCCTCGTGACGGGTCGTCCGCGGTCAGGAGCCGGAGCGGCCTTCCTCGACCAGCCGCTCCAGCAGCTCCTGGAACTCCTCGCCGACCACGATCCGCAGTCCGTCCCCGTCCTCGTCCTCGTCACTGAGCTGCGTGAGCGTCCCGCCGCGCCACCAGTACACGTACGGGCTGATGGCGCCCGGGGTGTCCTCGTAGCCGGAGGCGGCGAAGGACGCCATCGCGTTCAGCGAGGGGATCATGGTCGTGTCACGGATGACGTGGAAGGCGAGCTGGTGCCGGAAGGGCATCGCGACGAGCGCCCCTTCGGGCGGGATCCGCTGCCCGGTGACCTGGCGTACGACGGTGTCCAGCGCCAGGACCCGGCTCGCCGTGTAGAACGAGTCGCCGAGGACGACCTCGAACCGTGTCCCACCGGAGTCCTTGACGGTCTCGCGCCCTTCCACCGGCAGGTCGCGCAGATTGCCCAGCGCCCGGTCGCGCAGCTGCTGGATGTCGCCGAGCGGCTCCAGGGCCTCGTCGGTGAGCATCATGACGCTCTCCGGCAGGTCGAGGGCGAGCACCTCGTACAGCCCGGGGGCCACGCTGCGCGCGTAGCCGAAGGTCTGCGGGTCGAGGCCGTCCTCGCTGATCACACGCGGGTAGAGCTGGGCACGGATCTGCTCGGGCGGCAGCGTGTCCAGCGCGGACGGCCCGTCCATGGTGCGCAGCACCATGCCGGCGTGCCGGCGCGCCAGGTCGCCCCAGACGCGCGGACCCCGGTCGTCGTTGTGACAGACGGCGGCGAGATTGCCGAGACCGAACTGCCGGCCGGCGCTGTCGGTCACCATGTCCGCGTAGACCGTGACCTCCAGGCCGTGTTCGGCGAACGCCTCCCGCACCTGGCGGCGGAACAGGGCCGCCTCGTGGACCGAGAAGAAGGAGAACGCGGGGTCCCGAGGCGTGTCGCGCCCGTCACGCTTCGGCCCTCTCCGGAACAACCTCACTCCGTCGCCTCCACCCGTCTACGTCTCTCGTCCGTCCGCGCGGCGCACGCGGCGCACGTCCGGCGCGCCCGCCCCGCTGTCCCCCGGCTGCCTGGCGGCTCCCATCCGTGGAGTCTTCGATGTTAGTCGCCGGGTGTGACATCGGACCTGGCGCGGTACGCGGTACGAGCGCGGGGCGCGGTGCGGGGCGGTGGCGGCGTGGGGCGGTGCGGGGACGCGGACGCGGAGCCGGAGCCCCGCGTCCGCCGGGTACACAGCCCCGCGCACGGCCACGCCCACGGTCACGCGTACGGTCTCACCGGTCCCGCCGTCGCCGTGTTCACCAGGGCGATGTAACGGTCCCAGTCCCACAGCGGACCGGGGTCGGTGTGCGTGGCCTTCGGCACCTCGCTGTGCGCGATGATGTGCTTCCGGTCCTTGGGGATGCCGTATCTGTCGCACACGGCGGCCGTGAGCCGCGCGGACGAGGCGTACATCGCGTCCGTGAAGTACTCGGGCCGGTCGACCCACCCCTCGTGCTCGATCCCGATGCTCCGGGTGTTGTAGTCCCAGTTGCCCGCGTGCCAGGCGACGTCCCTCTCACGGACGAACTGGCCGACGTAACCGTCGGCCGAGGCGACCATGTAGTGCGACGAGACCTTCTTGGCGGGGTTCTGGAAGATCTTCATCGCGTCCTGGAACGTCTCCTGGGTGACATGGACGACGACGAATTCGACCGGGTACTGCGTGGGCCGGGTGGCCACCGTGTAGTTGGAGGTGCTGGCCGGGATCCAGTGGGTGGGCGGGTAGGCGACGGCGGCGCGGCGGGCGGTGCCGACGGCACGGCGGTCCGAGGCGTGGGCGGGCACGGTGGTGGCCGTGGCGGCGAGTCCGAGGGCGGCGGCACCGAGGTACGCGCCCGAGCGGAGGAGGGCGCGGCGGGACGGGGTGGGGCGCTGGAGTTCCATGGGGGTCTCCCGAAATCCGTGGCCGTGGCGAGGATGACGCGCGTAGCGCGCTCCTATGCTGACGGCCCGACAGGGGCATGCCAAGAATCACTCGGCAAAGAAAGAAAGCGCCTCCCGGTCTGGACCTCTGGCAGGTCAAGCCGGCCCGGCGCGCGGCATGTTGACCGGTACGGGCGCTGTGCCGGGCTTCCTGCCCTCCGGTTCGTCACGCCTCGCATGCTGGTGCACCATGCCGGGGCGGCGTGGGCGTGCCGCGTTTTCGGAGGATCACACCACCCTGACGAATGAGGACGGTTCGCCAACGCGCCCGGCCGGGGAACACATGGCTCACCGCGGTCGCGGTCGCCGCCGTTCGATCTCCGTGACGACGTACGCGGCGTGCGCGCGCACCCGCGGCAGGAGGCCGTCCCAGCGCTCCGTCTCCGCACCGAGGTAGACGGCCCGCGCATGGGCCAGCACCGCCCGGTGTTCGGCGGGCAGCCGGGTGAGCGCCCAGTCCGCGGCGGCGTCCTTGGGCCGGATCTCGCCGGTCGTGAGGGTCAGCCAGATCCGGGCGAGCGTCAGGAGGACGTTCCGTGTGTCGGAGGCGAGTTCGGCGAGCAGCTCCGGGACACCGTCGGCCACCGCGCGGCGCAGGTCGTCGTGCGGTACGGGGTCCAGCACCTCGGCCGGCGGCGGGCCGGCCAGCGGCGCGTCGCCCCGCAGCGCGGCCGTGATCAGCACGGCGAGGTCGGGGTCGGGCCCCGGTGCGGGCGTCTCGCCGCGCTCGTACGCCTCACGCAGCCACTCCCCGTACTGGAACTCGCACAGCGGCGGGTACCGCCAGGGCCGTACGTCGGAGGCGACGACGACGGTGAGTTCGACGGGCCGCGCGCCGCCCGCCCCGCCGCCGCCCGCCCCGCCGACGGTGTCGGCGCCGCCGCCGGAGAGCGTCAGCAGGCCGTCGACCAGGGCCCGGCGCAGTGCGGCCGTCGTACGGCTCCGTACGACGGCGAGCACATCGATGTCGCTGTGCGGGCGCAGGCCGCCCCGCACGGCGGAGCCGTGCGCGTAGACCCCCACGACGTCCGTGCCGAGGACGTCATGGACCAGGCGGACGACCTGCTCGGTCTGGTCCGCCCGGCGGGTCCGGCCGGTCCGGCTCACAGATGCCTCGCCTCCCCTTGTCTCCTCCGACGAACCGGAATCGTAGGCGGGGCGCCCGGGCCGGGACCAACACGTTTCGGGGGCGGCTCTCAGGGGTGACGGGTGTACGAGGCCATCAGCTGTGGTGCGACCCGTTGCGGCTCAAAGGAGCTGACGGCACGTCAGCCGAAGGCCGCCACCACCTCGGCCGCCATCCGCACCGCCAGGGCGCGCGCCAGCAGGACGGGCCGGTCCGCCGCCCGGGCGGCCGTGCGCCGCATCTCCTCCGTGTAGCCGATGCAGTCGAGCACCAGCCAGGAGCTGCCCGCGCCGGTCAGCGCGCGGGCCGCCTCGGCCACCTCCGCCAAGGCGCGCTCCCGGGGCGCGTACGGGTCGGCGCCGGCGGCGCGGACCGTGCCGGGCAGGACGTCCGACCAGCGGCCGGCCACGTCCTCGGCCTGGTCGGGATGGGGGCAGACGACACCCACCGGATCGTCGCCGACGACGGCCGCGACGGCCCGCTGCACCAGCGGTTCGGCGAACAGCAGCGGCCGGGTGGCCTCGACGGCGGGGAAGTGGCCGGTGCACAGGAGCAGGGTCGCGGCGGCGCCGTCACGCTCGGCGCGGGCGACGGCCCGGGCCATCCGGGGGACGACCGCCGCGTGCCCGAGCACCACGGAACCGCCGTCGCGCAGCCGGGAGACGAGCGGGGCCTCCCCCGGTTCCGGCGCCAGCCGCCGGCGGGTCACGCTTCCGGCCTCGCCGTCGAACCGCTCGTCGTCCAGCGCGCCGTGCTCGACCAGCCGTACGCCCGGCAGCAGCGGCTCGGCGTCGGGCCGCAGGTCGGAACGGGGCGCCTGGCCGATGGTGACCAGACCGAGAGCGGGGGTTTCAGGGGCGTGCACAGCGTTCTCCTTCGAATCGTCGCGCGTACGCCGCGCGTGCGCGGCGTCATGGAGATGGACGGACAGGGAGACCGGGCCCGGCCGGAGGCGGGCCGGGCGGGCCGGAGCCGGACCGGAGGGGCGGGGCGGGGTCCTGGTCGTCTCGCCCCGCCACCCGGCTCCGTACCCGGCCCCTCGGGTCACAGCGCCTTCGTCAGCTGTCCCACGTCGTTCAGCGAGCTGCCCGCGACCAGTCCCGCGCCGACGAGCGACAGGTCGTTCTCGGACTGCTCGTCGGACTTCTTGCGGGCCACCGGGTCAGTCAGCCCGCGCCGGCGCCACACCGTGTAGCCCTGGCGGATCACCAGCGCGCCGAGCACCATCCAGCCTGCGTGCGGAGTGGCGACGAGCAGGCCGGTGGCCAGCAGCACGCCCATCTGGCGGGAGGAGCCGCCCAGGAACTGGATCAGCGCTCCCGGGATCGCCCACAGCAGCATCGTCTGCATGGTGCCGGGGTCCAGGCCCGTCTTGATCGTCGTGACGTACACCTCGGAGACCGGCGGCACGCGTCCGTCGGAGAAGAACGACTTCCAGGCCAGGGCGACCACGACCAGCGCCACGCCGAAGCCGACCAGCTGCGCCAGGTACTGCTGGCGCCGCCCGTCCAGTTCGAAGACGTGCCACGGCGTGGCGTCGCGGCGCAGCAGCCAGCCCGCCTTGAAGTCGTAGCCGAGGTCGGCGAAGGCGGGGCCGGTGGAGGCGGTGTAGCCGACCAGCAGGGCGAGCGGCACCGTCGGGATGTGCAGCACCAGGCCGACGATCAGCACGATCAGGGTGACGGCGAAGGCCGGGAACCACCCGGAGTGCATCGCCGCCAGCCCCACGATCAGCTGGTGCACGATCGCGGCGACGGCGGCCAGCAGCACCCAGCCGATCAGAGCGGGCACGGACAGCCCGCCGGCCACGCCGCCCGCTACGGCGACCACGACCGCGCCGCCCAGGAACAGCGCCATGCCCTCCAGCAGGCCGCGGCGCAGTCGCTCGGAGCCGACGGTACGACCGGGCTCGTCGGCCCGGACCTCGCCGGGCGTGTCCCCGGGGACGGCGCCGTATCCGCGGTCTCCGCCGTCTCCGGCACCCTTGCCGCCGCCCTTGCGGTTCCGCATCAGCAGCAGCGCCTGCACCAGCGCCACGAGCCCCGCGCCGATCATCAGGCCGTGCGGCACATGGGCGGCGGAGAGGTCGGTGTGCAGTACGTCGGGCGCGTACTCGGCGACTGTCAAGCCGATGCCGAACATCAGCAGCGCCCAGATGTTCCCCAGGAACCCGACGCCCGCCGCACTGGTGGGGAGCTTGAACAGCGCCCCGACCAGGCCGACGAGCGCGCCGACGCCGAGCACCGCCGCCTTCTTCCCGCCGGTGTCGCCCGCCTTGATGGTCTCGGCCGCCGCGACGCCCGCGGGCCACGAGTTGCTGGCGGGCAGCAGGCTGGAGTCGAACACCCGGAACAGCACCCAGCTGTCCACGGCCAGCCCGATGGCGGCACCGGCCAGCATGGGCCAGACCAGGTCCGTACGCCCCAGGGCGAACGGCACCGCGATGGGCGTCAGCAGCGAGTTGGCCGCCGCGAAGGTGGAACCCGAGATCGCGGACTGCACCAGGTTCTGCCGGTGCTGGGAGCGCATCCGCGTCAGCATGCCGATCGGGATCCGGCCGATCAGCATCGCGATCAGCGCGCCGATCACCGCCGTGTTGGGGGACACGCCGAGCGTGGTGATCAGCACGATGCCGATCAGCGCGCCGAGTACCGACATCACGAGCGTGATGATCAGCGTGATGGGTTCGAGGGCCCGGGGATGCCTGGCCGGTGTCGCCTCCGGCGCGGAGGACGAGGCCGGTGTGCTCGACGGGCTGGTCGAGGCTCTCGGGTTCAAGGGGACTCCAGTGGGCCAGGGGGACGGCGCGGTGCGGCGGCCACGGGGTGACGGACGTGGCCGGGGGTCGGCCACGGGCTTACGGTGCGGTCACGACGCGATCGCGGAGCAGGACGGTGCGATCAGGGCGGGGCCACGGGCGGTCAGGGGCGGTCAAGAGGCGGTCAAGAGGCGGCGGTCAGGGTGGTGGCGGGCCGGTCCGGCGGGTCACCGGGCCCCGGCGGGTCACCGGGCCCGGCGGTCCGGCACGTTCAGGCTTCGAGGGCCTGGAGTCGGGTCATCGGCCCGTACAGCTCCACCAGGCGGTCGAACTCCTCCCGGTCCAGGAACCGGGCACCCCCGCGCCCGAACTCCTTCGCCGTCTCGATCGCGAACCGTGCCGCCGCCGCGATGTCGGTCTCGTGGCTGGCACCGGTGGCGCAGCCGGCCACCGGCGTGGCGGCCGTGATCGCGAGGCCGACGACCGGGGCGGTGGTGGCGACGGCCGGCTGCAGGATGGAGTTGATGTGGTGCACGCCGTTGCCGTACGGCGTGATGTCCTGCGTCGTGACGGGCAGGACACGCGCGGGCTCGCCCGTCACCGTCTCCAGCACGGACAGCAGGTCCTCGCTGACCCGCAGGATCCAGCCCTGGCAGATGGTCGGCGACAGGGCGATCCCCCGATGGCTGAGCAGCCGGTTGCCCTTGGTGGTGTCGATGGAGACCACCGCGTCCATCTCGGCGGAGACCTCCTCGCGGTTGCACACCAGCGTGTCCACGGGGGAATCCATGAAGGGTACGGGATCGTGCGGCTGCGTCGGCGCCCAGCCGCACACGTGGGTGGAGAGCGTCACATCGCCGTCCAGCACATCGCCGCGGGCGTGCATGTCGAGCAGCTTCGCGGCGGCGGAGAGCGCGGCCACCGCGCCGTCGGCGTCCGAGACCAGTCCGATGCGCTCGGGGCGGGCGCCCACCCCGCCGAGCCGGCCGAGGATGCCGAGGGTCGGCGCGTCACCGCCGTTGGCGCGTCCCCGCCTGCCGGGCACGGTCACGGAGACGAAGTCCGTGCTGCCCTTGTCGCCGGTGACCGTACGGACCTCGACGCGCGGCGCCGTCGCCGGGTCGGCACCCGCCGCGGCCTGTACGGAGCGCAGGTGCTCGGCCAGCAGCTCGCCGCTCGTCTGGGGACGGTCGAGGAGTTCGATGACATCGAGGACGTACTTGAGCAAGAGAGTGCCTCTCACGGTGGGGTCGGGCCGGTGCGGCGGCCCGACCGGACGGGCAGTGGGTACGGCCGCGCGGAGATCGTCCCGGGGGCGTCTTCGCCTCGCCGGGGGGTTCCGCGCGACGGTCGGCCGGCGTCACCACGACCGCGCCCGGCGGTGGACCGGTCCCGGTCCCGTACGGGGGTGTCCTGTACGGCGACCGACGAACCGGGCGGACCCGCCACCGGCCGGCCGGGCGGATCGGACGGACGAAGCCGGGCCGGGCGGACCGGTACGGGAACGCCGGAGGAGCACGGAGGCCGTGCAGGCGCCTGCTCGCCCGGAGAGGGTCCCGTTCGCGGTGGTTTCACGCCAACGTGGCCCAGAATCCGCCTCGCGCCGCACTGAGCGCAATGTTTTCTCTATATTCGAGATTGTTTACGCTTCCGGTATGTCCGACAGTGCTTCCGTAACGCCCGCGCAGGGCGCTCCTCCCCCGCTCCAGACCGCTGACCGCGTCCTGAGCCTGCTGCTCTCCTTCGACCGGGAGCACCCCGAGTGGGGAGTCTCCGACGTCGCGGCGGAGTTCGGCCTGGACAAGTCCGTGGCGCAGCGGCTGCTGGCCGCCCTCGCCTACCGGGGGTTCCTGGTGTCCGACCCGCGCACCCGGCGCTACCGGCTCGGTCCCGCCGTCTGGCACCTGTCCCGGGTCTGGGAGCGGGACGGCGGCATGGCCAGCCTGGTGCGGCCCACGCTGCGGGCGATGGCGGAGGCGGTGGGGGTTGGCGCGCTGTTCGCCGTGCCGGACGGGGTGCACATGCGCTGTGTGACGGCGGTGGACGGGGCGAGTGGACCGCTGCGGATCTACGGCCTGGCCGGCGAGCTGTACCCGGCCCACGCCGGGGCGACCTCCCGGGCCTACTTCGGTATGCTCCCGCCGGGTGACCGGGCGGCACTGCTGTACGGTCGGCCCATGGCGCGGTTCAGCGACCGTACGCTGACGGATCCCGCCCTGCTGGAGGAACGCTTCGCCGAGGTGCGGCGCAACGGCTACGCGTACTCCGAGGGTGAGTACGATCCCGAGACCGCGGCGCTCGCCGCCCCCGTGCTGGTGGGCAGGCGCGCGGTCGGCACGCTGTCCGTGGCGGGTCCCCTCGACGCGCTCAGGCCCCGTAAGGCGGACCTGGTCGCCCCGCTGCTCCAGGCGGCGGCGGACCTGGGCAAGCTGCTGACCCCGCTGCGTCCGCGCGGATCCGGCGCTCCGGGCAGACGCTGACCGCGCCGTACATCCCCGCCCGGCGTACCGCGCGCCGCGCACCGCGCCATTTCATTTCCCGCTCCCGCCATGCCGACGAAAGGCCACCATGCGTCTGCTGCTGCTCTCGAACTCCACCGCGCCCGGCCGCGGCTACCTCGAACACGCCCTCGCGGAGATCGACGACGCGCTCGGCGGTGTCCGCCGGCTGGTCTTCGTGCCGTACGCGCTGGCCGACCACGACGGCTACACCGCCCAGGTCGCGGAGGCGCTGGCCCCGCTCGGGGTCGAGGTGACCGGCGCGCACACGGCCGGGGACCCGGCCGCGCTGATACGGGACGCCGGGGCGGTCTTCGTCGGGGGCGGCAACAGCTTCCGGCTGCTGAAGGCGCTGTACGCGCACGACGTGGTGGCCGCGATCCGCGAGCGGGCCGGCGCGGGCGCCCTCTACATGGGGTCGAGCGCGGGCACGAACATGGCCTGCCCCACCCTGCGGACCACGAACGACATGCCCATCGTCCAGCCGCCGTCGTTCGAGGCGCTGGGGCTGGTGCCGTTCCAGATCAACCCGCACTACCTGGACGCCAGGCCGGACACGGCGCACATGGGCGAGACCCGGGCGCAGCGGCTGGAACAGTTCCTGGAGGAGAACGACGTGCCGGTGGTGGGCCTGCGGGAGGGCACCTGGCTGCGGCGCGAGGCGGACCGGCTGACGCTGGGCGGCATCGAGGCGGGCGCCGTCGTCTTCCGCGGGGGCGCCGAGCCGGCGGAGATCCGGCCGGGGCACGATCTGAGCGCGCTGCTCGGGGAACGGCCCCGCTTCGACACCGCCGGGTGAGCCTCGGCGCCGCGTGAGCCTCGCCCCGGGGTGGCGACGCGAGGGCACGGCCGGCTCCTCGCCGGCCGTGCCCTCGCCGTGTGTACCGGACGGGCGTGTGTACCGGACGGGCGTGTGTACCGGACGGGCGTGTGTACCGGACGGGCGTGTGTACCGGACGGGCGTGTGTACCGGGCCGGGCGGCCAGGCGATCGCGATGTCGTTGCGCGTGCCGTACTCGCCCCTGCCGGTCTTGTCTCCGACCTTCCAGCCGTCGGGCACCCCCGCCCGGATGAAGGGGTCACCGGTCGTGTTGCGCACGAGCCAGTCCGTGAGGAGCTCACGCCGGTCCTCGGGCAGCACGTCCCCGAGGACGAAGCGCCGCAGGTCGGTGCCCAGTGCGCGCGAGGTGCTGGTGTCCCGGACGTCGCCGGGGACCGCCTCGTTCAGTTCGGGCTCCCATCGGTTGATGTTCGTCGTCCTGTTGCCCAGCTCGCGGAGTGCGGCCTGGAGTTCGGCGGGACCGCCGAGTTCCTCCAGGAGAAGGTTCGCGGCGGCGTTGTCGCTGTAGCGCACGGTGGCGTCGGCGAGGGCGCGGATCGTCATGCCCTCGTCCACGTGCTGCGAGGTGATCGGCGTGTGCCCGGCGCGTTCCACGTCCTCGGCACTGTAGGTGACCGTGTGGTCGAGCCGGGCGTCCGAGGTGCGCTTCAGCACGACTCCGGCGAGGAGCGCCTTGAACGTCGAGGCGTGGGCGAACCGTTCGTCCGCCCGGTAGGTCACCGTCCGGCCGGTTCCGGTGTCGAGCACGTACACCCCGAGCCGGGCGTCGAACCGGCGCTCGACGTCGGCGAGGGCCTTGGTTCCCCGCTCGCGGGACGAGGACGCCGGGGCCGGGCCGGTCGACGTGGTCGAGACGGTGGCGGCGGCGGGCGCGGCGGACGTTTCGGCGCTGTTCCCGGAGCACCCGCTCAGCAGGGCCGTGATCAGCAGGACAGGGGTGGTGAGGGCGGCGGCAGGGGCGACGACGCCCGCCCCGCGTCGGAAGAAGGTCATGATCCGCAGCCTGCCGTCGCCCATGCGTGCGGTCAAAGCCGACAGCGGCCGACACCGGACTTCGGCCCCGAGGCGCTCATGGCCCGCGTCCCGCGGGCCCCGCACGACGAACTCCGCACACCGTGAGCCGGGCTCCTGCCGCCGGCCCCCTGCCGCCGGGCCCGCCGGCCTCTCACCTCAGGGCGTGTCCGGGGTCAGCCGCAGGGAGATCGAGTTGATGCAGTACCGCTGGTCCGTCGGCGTCGGGTAGCCCTCGCCCTCGAAGACGTGCCCGAGGTGCGAGCCGCAGCGCGCGCAGCGGACCTCCACCCGCACCATGCCGTGCGAGCGGTCCTCCAGCAGTTCGACCGCGTCCGAGTCCTTCGGGTCGTAGAAGGACGGCCAGCCGCAGTGCGACTCGAACTTCGTGCCGGATCGGAAGAGTTCGGCGCCACAGGCGCGGCAGGAGTAGACACCCTCGGTCTTGGTGTCCGTGTACTCACCGGTGAACGCCGGCTCCGTGCCCGCCTCGCGCAGCACCCGGTACTCCGCGGGGGACAGCTCCGCGCGCCACTGCTCGTCCGGCTTCTCGATGTCGTACGACATGCGCTCTCCCTACACTCGCTCGCTACAGCCGCCGCCGGGCCGCCGACCGGCCACACGCCGGTCCGACGACCCGCTCGCCCGGCCGGTCGCCCGTTCGGTCGCTTGTTCGGTCACTCACTTGCTTCGCCGAGGCGGGCCAGGATCCTCGGTCCGAGGTCCGTCACGTCGCCCGCGCCCATGGTGAGAACGAGATCGCCGGGGCGCGCCATTCCCGCCACCACGTCGGCGACCGCGTCCTTGTCGTGGACCGCCGTGACCGTGGCTCCCGCGGCCTCGGCGGCGTCCGTGATCAGGGCGCTGGTGACGCCGGGGATCGGGTCCTCGCGGGCCGGGTAGATGTCCAGCACCAGCGAGGCGTCCGCGAGCGCGAGGGCCTGGCCCATCTCCGTGGCCAGCTCCCGCGTACGGGAGTAAAGATGCGGCTGGAAGACCACCAGCAGCCGGGCGTCGGCGGCGGCCGCGCGCATCGCCTCCAGGTCGGCGGTCATCTCGGTCGGGTGGTGCGCGTAGGAGTCGACGACCTGGACGCCGGCCGTCTCGCCCTTGAGCTGGAGGCGGCGCTTGACGCCGGTGTACGCGCCGAGGGCGGAGGCCAGGTTGTGCGCCGGGACGCCGAGCGCGACCCCGGCGGCCAGGGCCGCGACCGCGTTGAGCGCGTAGTGCCGGCCGGGCACGGAGACGGTGAAGGTGAGCAGCCGTCCGTCGAGCAGGATGGTGACCTCGCTGGTCAGGCCGCGCGCGGTGACCTTGTGGACGCGTACGTCCGCGCCGTCGGCCGACCCGTAGGTGACGACCTTCGCCGTGGTGCGGCCACGGACCCGCTCCGCCAGCTCCACCGCGCCGGACTGGTCGGCGGAGATCACCAGCGTGCCGCCGGGAACGATCTTCGCGACGAAGGCCTCGAAGGACTCGTAGATCTCTTCCATCGACGCGTAGTTGGCGTGGTGGTCCAGCTCGACGTTGAGGACGATCGCGACCTCGGGGTCGTACTTCTGGAAGCTGCGGTCGCTCTCGTCGGCCTCGGCGACGAAGATCTCGCCCCCGCCGTGCCGGGCGTTCGTGCCCGGCCCCGCCAGGTCGCCGCCGATCGCGTACGACGGGTCCAGGCCCAGCTCGGTGAGGGCCACGGCGAGCATGGAGGTCGTGGTGGTCTTGCCGTGGGTGCCGGCGACCGCGATCGGCCGCGCGCCCCCCATCAGCGAGGCCAGCGCGTCCGAGCGGTGGACGACCGGCACGGACAGCTCGCCCGCCCGGACCAGCTCGGGGTTGTCGGGACGGATGGCGCTGGAGACGACCACGCACGAGGCGTCGTCCGCGAGGTGCCCCGCCGCGTGGCCGATGTGCACGGTGGCGCCGAGCGCGCGCAGGGACTCGGCCGTCGCCGACTCCTTCGCGTCGCTTCCCGCCACCTTGGCTCCGCGCTGGGCGAGGATCTTGGCGATACCCGACATTCCGGCGCCGCCGATACCGATGAAGTGCGGCCGTTCCAGGGCGGCGGGGATACCGGGTTCCGGTGCCATGCGTTTCTTCTCCCACGGTGCGAGCGCGCGTTGCGGCGCGATGGTCGGGGCTCCCGGGGGCGGGCCGCCCCCGGGAGCCCCGAAAGGTCCACGGTCCTGACGCTCACCCACCCTATGCGTTGTGCGCGAAGAGCTTCAGCACCGGTACGCCCACCTTGTGGCGCGCCCGGGAGGCCCAGTCCCGGTGGAAGAACTCCTCCACGTAATGCGGTTCGGTCAGCACGATCACCTCGTCCGCCCCGATCTCGTCCACGACCTCCTTGAGCCGGTCCAGCGGATGCTCCTCCACCACCTGCCCGGTGGCCTCGGAGCCGTGCGCGCGCAGTGCGGTCAGGGAGTGTTCGAGGGCGAGCCGGGCCGGCTGTCTCGCCTCGGCCCCCTCCGGCTCGTCCGCCTCCCTGACGGCCTCCTTCAGCTCCCCGATCGCGACGTCGTCGATGGCGCGCAGCAGCACGTCGGCCTGGTCGCCGCGGGGCTGCATGAGCACGACGAAGGAGACCGTCTCGTCGCCGTGGAGAGTGGTGACGAACTCCACGTCCTCCGACGTCAGGGGCTTCTCGATCATCAATACGCTGGTGAACACGACGGGCGCCCTTCGGCTACCCGGGCCGGCCGGTGTCCGGCCCGGTGCGGAAACCATCCTTCCCCGTGCTCGCACGGGGTCTGCGAAGTTAAGTCTGCCCAGCGGAAGCTAACCGGAACGAGGAATTCCACCGATTGTCAGACGCGCGTCCGGTGCGCGCCGGACGCGTCTCGCGCGCGTGCCTCACACCCGCGCTTCGGCCACGTACCTCACGCACGCGCGCCTCACGCCCGCCCGCACCGGTCGTCACACTCGCCGGTACCGTGTGAACAGGAATCCGTCCTCCTCCAGCAGCGCCGCCAGGGCAAAGCGTTCGGGTACGGCGAGAGCCGGCCCGCCCGCGATGCGCTGCGCGTACCCGGAAGTGAGCGTCGGAGACATGGTCAGGCACAGTTCGTCCAGCACCCCGGCCGCCACGAACTGGCCGAGCAGCCTCGGTCCGCCCTCGGTGAGCAGCCGGACGAGCCCCCGGTCGGCCAGCGCGCGCACGGCGCGGCCGGGCTCGACGCCCGGCCCGTCCCCGGCGACGATCACCTCCGCGCCGGCCTTCTCGGCGGCCCGCACCCGTTCCGGGAGCGCCGCGGCACCGGTCAGGACGATCGTCGGGACGAGGGGGGCGGTGAACAGCGGCAGGGAGAAGTCCAGGTCCAGGCTCGCGGTGACCACGGCGATCACCGGCGCGGGCCCCTGGCCCGCCGCCTTCCGCCGCGCGGCCAGGGCCTCCCGGGCGCGGGCCGGCCGGTAGCCCTCCCGCCGTACCGTCTCCGCGCCCACCACGATGGCGTCCGCCAGCCCCCGCAGCATCCCGAAGATCCGCATGTCGGCGGCGGAGGAGAGGGGCTCGGACCGGCCCCCGTGGTGGGCGGCCCCGTCGAGGCTGGCGACCATGTTGGCCCGCAGCCAGGCCGCCCGGCAGCCGCCCGCCGGGGCCGCGGCGCCCCGGCCGCCCGCCACGTCACCGATCTCCGTCCCGCCGGTCCCCGCCGCACCGCCGGTTCCCCCCTCGTCGTCCCGCCTCGCCGAGGCCGGATAGGCGTACGCCTCGGCCAGTTCGTCGAGCGTCCACTCACGGTCCGCACCGGAGGCTGTCTGGTCGGTCACAGGGAACAGGCGTCGCATGCCGAGCAGTCTGGCACGGCCTTTAAAGTGAAGAGTTGTGTCCTACTCCACCGCCGCCTCCGGTCAGCCGCAGGTCTCCGCCACGGCCCCCGCCTCCCTCCGCGCCCGTGAGCCGCGCGTCCCCGCCGACCGGCTGGTCGCGGAGATGGTGCCGCCGCCGCGTTTCGACTCCGTACGTTTCGACACGTACGTCCCCGACCCGAACCAGCCGAGTCAGTCCGAGGCGGTCACGGCCCTGCGCGCCTTCGCGGCCGGGCTCGGCGGGGCGCACGCCGGGGGCCAAGGCGGCGGTTCGGGGCGCGCCCCTCTCATGCGCCGCTGGTTCGGCAAGAAGCCCGCGGCGCCCGCCGGCCCGCGCGGCGTCTACCTGGACGGCGGGTACGGCGTCGGCAAGACGCACCTGCTGGCGTCCCTGTGGCACGCCACGCCCGCCGCTCCCGAGCTGAAGGCGTTCGGCACGTTCGTGGAGCTGACGAACCTGGTGGGCGCGCTCGGCTTCCAGGAGACCGTACGGACCCTCAGCGGCCACCGGCTGCTGTGCATCGACGAGTTCGAACTGGACGACCCGGGCGACACCGTCCTCGTCTCCAGCCTGCTCAGCCGGCTGGTCGAGGCGGGCGTGGCGCTGGCCGCCACGTCCAACACCCTGCCCGGCAAGCTCGGCGAGGGCCGGTTCGCCGCGGCCGACTTCCTCCGGGAGATCCAGGGCCTCGCCGCCCACTTCCGGCCGCTGCGGATCGACGGCGAGGACTACCGCCACCGAGGGCTGCCCGAGGCCCCGGCCCCGTACTCCGACGAACAGGTGACCAAGGCCGCCTACGCCACCGAAGGCGCCAGCCTGGACGACTTCCCCGGGCTGCTGGAGCATCTGGCCAGGGTCCATCCGAGCCGGTACGGGGCGCTGACGGACGGGCTCCGGGCCGTCTGCCTGACGGACGTCTCGGCGGTGCCGGACCAGTCCACCGCGCTCCGGCTGGTCGTCCTGGCCGACCGGCTGTACGACCGGGAGGTCCCGGTGCTCGCCTCCGGGCTGCCGTTCGACCGGCTGTTCAGCGAGGAGATGCTGAACGGCGGCTACCGGAAGAAATACTTCCGGGCCATCTCGCGGCTCACGGCACTGGCACGTGACGCGAAGGGTCTCGTGGCGCAGTAGGTTCGTCGAGTTCGTTGATCGCGTACGGCTCAGGGGGCACGCGGCACGCAGGGCCCGCCCCGGCGGCATACGCGAACGGACCGACCAGCAAGCGCCCGCCGGCCTGCAGCCGGCGGGCACACCGATCAGAAGGGTTCCACCATGGCCACCAAGCGTCAGGCGCACACGGTCTGGGAGGGCAATCTCCTCCAGGGCACGGGCACCGTCTCCTTCGACTCCTCCGGCATCCCCGACCAGGCGGTCTCGTGGCCGTCCCGGGCGGAGGCGG
The DNA here is from genome assembly GCF_000719775.1 of Streptomyces sp. NRRL F-5135. Classification (GTDB taxonomy): domain Bacteria; phylum Actinomycetota; class Actinomycetes; order Streptomycetales; family Streptomycetaceae; genus Streptomyces; species Streptomyces hebeiensis. The sequence goes on from NZ_JOHR01000014.1 coordinate 281,890, forward strand.
CGAACGGGAAGACCAGCCCCGAGGAGCTGATCGCGGCCGCCCACTCCAGCTGCTTCTCGATGGCGCTGTCCAACGGGCTCGCCCAGGGCGGCACCCCGCCGACCCGGCTGAACACCCAGGCCGAGGTCACCTTCCAGCCCGGCACGGGCATCACCGGCATCCACCTCACCGTGCGCGGCGAGGTGCCCGGGCTGGACGCGGCGGGCTTCGCCAAGGCGGCCGAGGACGCAAAGGCGAACTGCCCGGTCAGCCAGGCGCTCGCGGGAACGACGATCACGCTGGACGCGTCGCTCGCCTGAGTCCGGGCTCCGGTGCTCCGGGCTCCGGCCCCGACCCACGGCCCTGGGGCCCGTACCGCACGGTTCCGTGCGGTACGGGCCCCTGCCGTACGAAGCCGGGCGTACGGGCACGGCCCCACGCGAACACCCGGTGCGGGCGCGGCGACACCAGAGGCGGGCGACGGCCCGCGTGGTTCACGTGTCACGGATCACGTGGTACACACATGCGGTCACGTCTCCTGTCCGCCAGCAGGGAGTTGCCTCATGTCCGCAACACGACGTCAGATCCTCGCCCGCACCGGCGCGACCGCCGCGGGTATCGCCTTCAGCGGGGCCGTCTCGGAGCTCTTCACGGGCACCGCCGACGCCGCACAGCTCGGCCACGGCGGCGGCTACGGTCCGCTCGTCCCCGACCCGGACGGCCTGCTCGACCTTCCCGAGGGGTTCGGCTACCGGGTCCTGTCCCGCGAGGGTGACCCGCTCCGTTCCGGGGAGGGGCCGGTCCCGGGCAACCACGACGGCATGGCCGCCTTCGCCGGCCGCCGCGGCCGGCTGCACCTCGTGCGCAACCACGAGAACCGCGCCACCGCGCCCCGCCCCGTCCCGGTCGTCCCCGGCCTCACCTACGATCCGATGGGCAAGGGCGGCTGTACCGCGCTCGAACTGGACGGCCGCGACCGGGTCCTCGGCGAGCGCGTCGCCATCGCCGGCACCGCCGTCAACTGCGCCGGCGGCCCCACCCCCTGGGGCACCTGGCTCACCTGCGAGGAGACCGAGGACAGAGCCGGCACCAACGGCTACACCAAGGACCACGGTTTCGTCTTCGAGGTCGACGGCTCCGATCCGCGCCGTACCGGAGCCGTGCCGCTGACCGCCATGGGCCGCTTCCAGCACGAGGCGGTCGCGATCGACCCCGGCAACGGCACGGTGTACGAGACGGAGGACGCGTTCGACAAGCCCTTCGGGCTCTTCTACCGCTTCCTGCCGAACAAGCCGCGCGGCGGGATCGGCTCGCTGCGCGCGGGCGGCACGCTGGAGGCGATGCGGGTGCCGGGCGTGCCCGACCTGTCGACCGTCCAGGAGACGGGGGCGACCTTCGACCGGATCGAATGGGTCCCGGTGCCGGACCCGCTGGCCAAGGAGACGCCCATCCGTTTCCAGGACTTCGGCGCCGGGGGCATCACCCACGCGCAGAAGCTGGAGGGCTGCTACTGGGGCGGCCGCTGCGTCTACTTCGTCTCCAGCTTCGCGCACCGCTCGGCCGGCTCGGCGGCGGACCACTTCGGACAGGTGTGGCGGTACGACCCGCACCGGCGCCGGCTCACGCTGGTGATCGTCTTCGGGCCGGACGCGGACGTCCAGCTGCCCGGGGAGTCCCCCGACAACATCTGCCTGGCGCCCGGCGGCGGCCTGATGGTCTGCGAGGACGGCGGCGGCGCCCAGCACGTGTTCGGGGTGACGCGCAAGGGCGAGGTGTACGCCGTGGCGCGCGGCGCCCAGAACGTGGGCACGCCGGACGACCCCGAATGGGGCGAGTTCGCCGGGGTCACCTTCTCGCCGGACGGCCGGACCATGTACGTGAACTGCTACAACCCGGGCACCACCTTCGCGGTGACGGGCCCCTGGCGGGCCGGGCACCCGTAGATCCGGGAACGGTGAGGTAGCAGCGGGACAGAGCCCGAGCCGCGACAACGAGGTAGAGGGCTGCACGCCCTGGTCGCCCGCCCGCCCGGCCGTGGGCCGACGGCCGGGCGGTTCCCCGCACCGGCCAACCGTCCGCCGCCGATCATGCGGTAGCCGGTACGGGGCTCATGGGGGCTACAGGTAGCCGTGCACGGCCAGACCAGTGATCAGGAAGCACAGCGCGGCCAGGCACACGATGATGGTGGCGCCCGACACGAACAGCCACCATCCCACCTGCTGAACGGACTTCATGAGGGTCGGCTCTCAACTCGGCGATGCATATGGCGGATACATGAGCCGCAGTAGTAGAGGTCCGCGATCCGGTGCCCCTCTGTGGTAGCCGTGCCCACCCACAGCACTCGGACCCATGACCGCTCGCACCAGCCCCAGCATGCCGCCCACGTCCAGTCGTTGCCGTCGTCCATCCGGGCGGGTCCGGGGGTCGCGTGCCGGCCGGTACGTGGTGCGACGTGCCGGAAAGCCGGACTCACGACGCACTCTCCGCGCGGAGCGTCCATGGGCGCTGGGTCACTTCCACGTAGCCCGTGTGCTCCGGGTGGTCTCGTACGTGGGTGAACGTCCAGCCCCTCGCGGTCTCGAACAGATCCGACGTGGGGGATTCCGCGCCGCACCGCTTCCCGCCGCCGGTCTCGGCCGTACACCGGAAGGTGTGGAGTGTGGGCGGCTCGCCCGTACGGTTCGGCGCGATGGTCCAGTCGACGAATCCGTGGCGGCGCCCCGAGGCCGCCCCGCCGTCAAGCGTCAGGACGGGACCGAGAGCGGCGGTGAACACGGCGGCGTGCGCGTCGCCACGGCTCCGGGCGTTCTGCCGCGCGTTCTCGGCACGCAGCCGTTCGCCCGGCGTCAGTGCCCGGACGTGCTCCGGGTCCGCTTCCCACTCCGCCCCGCCGTTGACCGGGCGCAAGGACCAGTACGGGCCGGCGAGCCCGCGGAACTCCCCCGTTCTGTCACGCCTGGTGTCCACCATCAGCGTTCCGGGGGCCGGAACAGGCCTTGTCCTCTCCCCGTTCAGGGGGACGCTTCCTCCGGACACAACAACTCCTCTCTGTAGCCATTCCACCACCAAGGGTGTTCAGCCTGACGTAGAGTCGAGCCGTCTTCAACGTTCCAGCAACGGAGGGCATCTTGGTGAACCGCAAGGAGTTGAACCCCGAAGCCGGCCCACGAGCGGCCTTCGGCGCACGCCTGCGCAGCGCACGCGAGGCACGCGATTGGTTACAGGACGAGCTGGCCGAGCTGGTCGGTTACTCGGGCAGACACATCTCAGCAGTGGAAACCGGCCGCAAGCCGCCGACTCTCCGTTTTTCGCGCAGCCTGGATACCGCCCTCGGACTCACCGGCACCGCAGAGTCGTTCGAGCGAGCCTGGGGGGAGATCCGGAACGGCAGCCTGTTGGAAGGCTTTCCGGAGTACCTGGCCCAGGAGGCCCGCGCGGCAGAGATCCGACTGTTCGACGTAGGGGTGATTCCCGGACTGCTCCAGACGCTGGAGTACGCGACAGCCATCGAAGAGGGCCACGTGAAGCGGGGCACGGTCACCCCCGGACAAGCTGCTGAGCGGGTCGAGTCCCTGGCGGAACGCCAAGCGGCACTGGTGCGGCGCGTCCCGCCCATGGTGATCGTGGTCCTGGACGAGAGTTGCATCCGTCGCGTGATCGGAGGCACCGGGGTCATGGAGCGCCAGTTGGCCCATCTGATCGAGTTCGCCGAACGGCCCAACACCGTGCTCCAGTTGGCGCCCTACACCATGGGTGAGCACCGGCCGTTCAACCGGCTGGTGAACCTGCTGACCCTGCCCGACCGCTCCGTGATGTCCTACGTTGAGTCCCAAACCAACGGGCACCTGGACAGGGAGATCACTTCCGTACTGCCGCTGGTGAGGTCCTACCATCAGCTACAGGCCGAAGCGCTCTCCCAGGCGCCGTCCGTGGCCGTGATCAACGAGGCACGAAAGGGCACCCTGTGATGACCGACGCTCCCTCCTTCCTCTGGTTCAAGTCCTCCTACAGCGGCAGTGGCGGTTCCTGCGTCGAGTGGGCCCCGGCGCACGCGTCCGCCACCGGCATAGTCCCCGTCCGCGACTCGAAGGACCCGCTCGGGCCGGTGCTGACGATCCCCGCCGACGCGTTCGTATCCTTCGTCGCGGGCGTCAAGGCCGGAGAGTTCGACACCATCTGACCGTCCGGTCCGGCACCCAGCGGTCCCGAGGCACACCACGACGACGGCAAACGCCCCGCCACACCCCCGAGTCGGGAGGTATGGCGGGGCTTGTTCTTGGTCACCCGCGTGGAACCGGGCCACATGATGGACGGAATCACCCGCGTCACGTCCGGACCGGCCCCTGAGCCCCATGCCGGACGCGCCGCCGCCGACTTCGCTCAGCCGCGGCTCGCGGCCCTTTCCCTGGACCATGCGGTGGCGTCGGCCCCGTATCGGGCCAGGAGGCGTGCGAACTGAACCCGCTCCTCCGGTGACCAGGCAGCGGTGATCTCCTCGAACGCCTTTCGCTGTTCAGCGGCGAAGCGGTTGCGTTCGGCCTCGCCGTGCTCGGTGAGTTCGAGCACGGTGCGGCGTCCATCGGACTGGGACGCCGCCCGGCGCAGCAGCCCGTCGTCTATGCAGGCGGCGACGGTCCGGCTGGCCACCGGCTGGGCGACGCCCATCTCGGCGGCGAGGCCACCGACGGTCATCTCGCCCGGCGCATCGGCGATCACATTGAGCACGAGGTTGCGGGAGAGGTCCTTGCTCGAGGCGGGTGCGCGTCGTCGCAGACGTGACAGCGCCGGGCCGATCTGGTCCAGCGCCAGGTCGTCGGGGGACCGCTCGGAGGAAGACGCACCGCTCATGGGCCTTGAGTCTAGGCCCGCATCCGACATTTGCATACCCGCCCACAAATACATAGCATCCGATATGTAAATGCGAACGAGCAAGGAAACGAGGCGGACTGCCATGGCACTCACCGCGATCACCAACGCCCGGGTTTTCGACGGGGAGAAGACGGTCGGCGTGCAGACCGTGGTCATCGACGGCGGGAGGATCGCCCGCGTCGGCGGCGACGCTCCCCGGGGCAGTGAGATCGTCGACGGCAGCGGCGCCACACTGCTACCGGGACTCATCGACGCCCATGTTCACTCCGCCCCGGGTTCCCTGGCGCTCGCCCTGCGGTTCGGGGTGACGACGGAGCTGGAGATGCAGGGGATGAACACCCGGGAGAACCGGGCACTCATCACCGACGACGACACCGTGGCCGACGTGCGCTCCGCCGGCTTCGGCATCACACCGCCCGGCGGCCACCCGAGCGAGCTGATGCCCGAGGGATTCCGGCCGAAGTGGGACCTCCCGCCGGTGATGCCTCTGATGCCGTTCTCCACCACACCGGAGGAAGCGGCCGCATTCGTGCCCCAACTCCTCGCGCGGGGGTCCGATTTCATCAAGTTCATGATCGACGACGGCAGCGTGGAGGGGCACCCCGGGCTGCCGTCGCTCGACCAGGCCACCGTGAACGCCGGTGTGGCGGAAGCCAAGAAGTACGGGGCCCTCACCGTGGCCCACGCGCTGACCGTGGAGGCCACCAGGATGGCCGTCGAAGCCGGCGTCGACGGCGTCACCCACGTGTTCATGGACCAGCCGCACACCGCCGAGATCATCAGCCTCATCAAGGACGCGGGCATGTTCGTCGTTCCCTGCATCAGCCTCAACGCCTCGATGATGGGGATCACCGGCAGCGAACTCGCCGACGACCCCCGGGTCGCCGCACGCCTCGACAGCGAGTGGGACCGGGCCCTGCGGTCCAGCTACAACCGCTACCCGCAGGGCAAGCTCGACGACGTGTACGACACGGTGCGCGCCCTGGACGCCGCAGGCGTCGACGTGCTGGCCGGCACCGACGTTTCCATGCCCGAGACGTTCTTCGGGGGCCTGGCACACGGGGCGAGCCTGCACCACGAACTGCAGTACCTCGTGGCAGCCGGTCTCACCCCCTCACGGGCCTTGCGCGCGGCCACGGCGACCACGGCCCGCCGCTTCCGCCTCAGTGACCGGGGCCGCGTCGCCGAGGGACTCCGCGCCGACCTCCTGCTGGTCGACGGCGACCCGACCGGCGACATCAGCGACACTCTCAACACTCGGGCCGTCTGGCGCCGCGGCACCCGCCTGGCGGACTGACCGCGGTCCGTCGTCGAGCCGGGCGGGACCGGCCTCCCGTCCGGGACTCCCGCCCGGCGCGGGACCGCGCGAGCGGGGTGACTTCACCGCAGGCGAGTGCCGTACGACAATTACGGATAGATCATCCTATATTTTCCGTGCGTGATTACCTTCGCGCGCACGCTCGCCCTCGCCGCCGTCGTCCTCGGTACCACCGCCCTCGCGGGATGCGGCGGCACCGGCAAGCCCGGACCGCACGCCGTCTCCGGCTCCCCCGCCGTCCATCACTCCGCCGGCGCCCATGGCTCCGGAGCCGCGCGGCGGCCGCCGACCCTGGCGCCCACGCGCGGCGGTCTCACCCCCGTCTTCAAACGTGGCGACCCGGCCGCGGGCAGGACCGTGGCCCTCACGTTCGACGCCGACATGACAGCGGGCCAGGGGAAGCGGGCGGCGGGCGGGGAACGGTTCGACAACCCCTCGCTGATCACCCTGCTCCGGCGGCTCGAAGTCCCCTCGACCGTGTTCATGACGGGACGCTGGGCCGAGGAGTACCCGACCCAGGCACACGCGATCGGCAACGACCCGCTGTTCGAGATCGCCAACCACTCCTACAGCCACTACGCGTTCACCGACGACTGCTACGGGCTGCCGCGGATCGGCGCGGAGCGGATGGCCTCCGACGTCCGGCGGGCGTTCGACGCGTTCCGGAAGGCGGGGGCGACCAACGTGGTGCCGTACTTCCGTTTCCCCGGCGGCTGTTACGACAAGACCGCGCTGCGGGCCCTCGCCCCGGAGAAGGTCACGGCGGTCCAGTGGGACGTCGTCAGCGGGGACGCCTTCGCGACGGACCCGGACGCCGTCGCCCAGCAGGTCCTGGACGGGGTGAAGCCCGGCTCGCTGGTGGTGATGCACTGCACGCGCAGTGCGGCTCCGGTGACGGCCGAGGCGGTCGAGCGCATCGTGCCGGAGCTGCGGGAGCGCGGCTATCGCTTCGTCAAGGTCTCGGAGCTGATGAGGCACTGAGGCGTTCCGGGCACGGGCCCGGTCGATGCGGGTTCGCCGCGAGGCCGGTCCACGGACGGCACCGGACCGGTCCACGTACGGCGCCGGATCGTTCAGCCGCCTGCGCCGGGACCGCGAGGGTGCCGACCGGGTCGCTCAGCGGGCTCCCGCAGGGGCACGGAGCTGTTCGGCCAGCCGCTCGAGTTCGGCCGCCGTGGCAGGCGAGAGGTCGTTGAGTCCGCTGTGTACGGCCGTCGGGCTCTTCAGGAAGCGCCGGAGCACGGTCACGAGGAGCCCTTGCGGCAGAGCCCGCAACGCGGCGAACGCGTGAGGTACCGGCGGCGTCTCCATCGCGGCGAGGTTCTGCCGTATGAGGTGGAGCATGGCGCGGACCGCGTCGGGGTCGTCGGCCAGCACCAGCGGGCCGCCCGCCGCGTGCACCGCCTGCCCGAGCGGGACCTCGAACGCGGCGTGCGTCCTGAGCCAGGCATCCATCCGCGGTTCGGCCTTGGCGTTGATCCCGGCGGTACGGAAGGTCTCCACGATCCGTTCCAGTCGCGGGGTGGCGCGGCCGTCGGGCTCGCCGACCGGCGTCGCGACCCGGCGGGTGATGGAATTGCTCTTGCGGTAGCGGACCACGTCACCGTCCATCGTGCCGCCCGTCGCGGGGAAGCCGAGCAGCACCCGCTCCTGGCCGAGCACCGCACCCAGTGTCTCCGGGCCGGCTGCCCAGTTGAGCAGGAACAGCACGTCACCTCGGACACCGGCGAGTGATTCCAGCACCGCGTCCACCTGGTGGGTGCGGACGAAGACGGTGATCAGGTCGTACCCGCCGTCCGGGTGCTCGACCACCGGTACCGGCACCCGCTTGACAGCTGGGCCGTCTTCCTCGGCGAGCCGCACTCCGTGCCGGCGCAGGGCGGTCAGGCGCTCGCCCCGGGCGAGGAGCGAGACGTCGTGGCCGGCCTCGTGCATGCGGGCGGCGAACAGGCTGCCGCAAACCCCGGCGCCGTACACGAGCAGCTTCATGACAGCCCTCTTTCACACGTTCGTTTTACTCATACGTTCGTTTCATTCAAACATATGTAGAGTCCCTCGTGTGGCGACCCCAGACACCCGCACCCAGATCCTCGACGCGGCCGAGCACCTCTTCGCCGAGCACGGATACCGCGGCACCTCGGTCCGCGCGATCACCAAACTCGCCGGAGCGAACCTGGCCGCCGTCGGCTACCACTTCGGCTCGAAGGCGGAGCTGATGGCCGCGGTCGCCCGCCGCGTGATCGAGCCCATCAACGCTGCCCAGTGCGCCGGGCTCGACAAACTGCTCGCCCAGACCCCCGACCCACCGGTCGGCGAACTGGTGGAGGCGTTCGCGGGGCCGCTGTTCGACGAGATGCCGGCCGGCGACGAGGGCGGCGCCCGGACCTCCCGGCTGATCGTGACGATCCTCAGCGACCCGGCCGAGGAGGCACGCAGCTGGACCGGCCCGGCCGAGGACTCGGTCCGCGAGCGCTACCTCGCAGCCTTCGCGCGCGTACTGCCCGGCCTTTCCCCGGAGGAGCTGGCGTTCCGGATGCGGGGGATTCTTGCCGTGACGGCCGTCGACCGCCTCGAGGTCCACCAGCAGCCCTCCCCCGGCTGCGTGTCCCCGGTAGCGGGCGAGGCGGCCCGGCGATGGGCGATCACGTTCCTGACGGCAGCGATGAGTGCGCCACCGACCCAAACCTGACGACCCAGGACAGACGCCCATCCTGTTCGGCCAGGAACTGGCCTGGGAGGGGCGTACCACGAGCGGAGCCGACACCGCGCACTCTGCCACTCCTTCGGGACCGGTTCGTGCGAACCGCTGCCCGGTCTGCCTGGCCGCTGATCTACTGGTCCCGAGGGGCTTGATTCGACGGCGGCTCCCCCCACAGTGGTGAACAGGGCGGGAATCGCCCGTGCCGTGGCCACAAGTCCGCCAGAAGGAGGAGCATGACAGCGATAGGTGACCCGCGGGTGGTCGAAGCGATGTGGCGGGCGACGGACCTGACGCGGGCCTACCTCGCCCAGGACCGCGTCCAGGTCGCGGCCTGCCTCACGGACCTGGACACCGACCGGCTGGAGCACGTGCTGGCCTGGCTGCTCCTCGACCGCGACGGGCTCTTCGACATGCTGGGGGAACCGTCCATGGCGGTAGGGGAGATCGACACGGTGGCGGCTCTGGCACCGCCGGAGATCGAGTTCGCGACGACGACGGCCCTGCGCCGGGTCGCCGCGAAGGAGACGGGGCTCCTCCACGCGGTGAAGGGCTTGGCACTGCTGGAACAGATCCACGCCGTCGCGATCTGCACCGTGGTCATGCTGCTCGGCGCACTCGGCCGCGTCACCGCCCTGGAGAAGCTCGACGCGGAGACCGTGGAGTTCGAGCGGATGGGCCACCCCAGGCCCTACACGATCACCTGACCGCACAGGCCGCGCTATCCGCCACGGCCGGACGCAGCCGTGGCCCTGCGGGCCGGCCCCGGCCCTGCTCCGGGTCGGCGCCCGGGACGAATCGTCTGCGACGAGTACGCCCTGTCCGCCGGTACCAGGTCGGGGCAGGTGCGGGGCCGTTCGCCCGCCCGCCGCGTGGTGGGCCTCGGCACGTTCGGCCCCGGGCCCCGGCGTGTTCAGCCCCGGCGTGCCGCCACCGCGCAGGCCAGCGCGCCCGCCCCGGCCGCCACCAGCGCGGACAGGACGAGCTGCGTCCCCGGTATCCCGACCGTGCCCGTCAGCGATCCCCTCACCAGCCCGCTGACCGCCGACCGCGCCGGCGAGCCGACGGCCACCAGTGCCAGCAGCGCCACCACCGCGTTCGCCGCGATGCCCCGGCCCCGGGCGTTCACCAGCGGTCTGCTGCACAGCGCCCCGGCGGCCGCGCCGAGCAGCAGGCAGACCACGGCGGCGACCAGCCCCGCGGTCCCGGCGGACAGCGGGGGAACCCGCACCGTGTAGTCCGCGTTCACCGGTCGGCTGACCATGGACACGACCACCGTGCCCAGCACACCCAGCCCGCAGGCGAAGAGGGTGGCGGTCAGCAGAGCCGCCAGATGGGCCCGGTACGACCCGCTCGCGGCGGCCACGACGGCGCGCGCGGCGGCCGGTTCCTGGGTCACGCAGATCCGGACCAGCCAGGCGGTGACGGGGAGCAGCGCAGCCGCCGCGTAGCCGAGGGCGTCCAGGACGGGCTGTCCGGCCTGGACGCCGACGACGAGGAAGATCCCGTACATGAGGACCGGGGGCAGCCAGCGCTGGGACCGCAGCAGCATGGCGGACTGGTAGCCGAGCAGGGCCGTCATGAAGTGAGGTGCCTCGTTGTCGTGGTGGGGGAAGCGGATCGGCCGGACCCGTCGGACCCGTCGGACCGGTCGTCCGGGCTCCGACCGTCGGCCCTCGGCCCGGCAGATCCCTGAGCCGGCTCGGGAAGAACGGCCCGAGCAGCCGGAACCACCGGAAGAGCCGCGCGTACCTCCTCGATGTGCCACGGCGGACGAGCCGTCAGCAGCGCCCGCAACAGCGCGTCCGACCGCTCCGCCGGTGCCGTGAGCGTCAGACGGCCGTCGGGGCCCGTCTCGTACGCCGGCACGCCCGGCAGCCCGTCGGGCGGCTCGGCCCCCGGCGGGCCCACCGCCACGATCCGCGTCTCGGGCCCCGCCTCCGCACCGTCGGGCAGCGCGCCCGTGCGGCGGACGAGACCGCCGTCCACCACCGTGTACAGCTCGTCCAGCGCCCCCGCCAGCCGCCGTGGATCGTGGTCGACGAAGACGACCGTGCCCCCGGCCTCGATCCGTTCGGCGACCGCGAGGTCCAGTTCCGTACGGGCGGGCACGTCCAGTCCGGTCCATGCCTCGTCGAGCACCAGCAACTCCGGCTCGGCGAGCAGCGCCTGGGCGACAGCGACCTTCTGGCTGGTTCCCTTGGACAGCTCGTCCATCGGCGTACGGTCGTGCGCCTCGGCCCCGAACCGCTCCAGCCAGCCGGCCGCTCGCTCCCGCGCGACGGTGCCCCGCAGCCCGTGGATCCGGCCCAGCCGCACCAGGTAGTCGGAGGCCGTGAAGGGCAGGGCCGCCGGGAAGCGCTCCGGGACGAACGCCGTGCGGGGCCGGTCGGCGACCTGCCCCTCCGTGGGCCTGTCGATGCCCGCGAGGACGCGCAGCAGCGTGGACTTGCCGGTGCCGTTGGCGCCGTCGATCCGGACCAGTCCGCCGGCGGGCAGTTCGAGATCGACACCGCGCAGCACCCAAGGGCCGCCACGGCCGTAACGGCGGCCGACGTTCCGGAGTTTCATCGCCACATGATGTCAGTACGGCCCGGAAGGCGCGGGCGTTCAGCGTGACCGCTCCTCGTCCCTCCCCGGACCGGAACGGGGTGGCTCAGTGCGCGCTCTGCTTCTGGGGCGTGACCTCGCTCGGCCTGACGATCACGAAGCCCTCGCCCTGGAGCATCAGCTGGACCGCTTCCCCGGAGCCGCCCCTGATCATCGAGCCGACGGACTGGGAGCGGTGCAGCGACGTGTTCAGCTGCGCGCTCCAGCCGACGACGGCGTCCGTGTCCACGTAGACCGGCGACTGCGCGCTGACGGGAATGACGATCGGGGTGCCCTCGCAGATCACACCGAGCTTTCCGTAGCCGGTGAAGACGCTGTTGAAGAGGCCGCCGCCGGTCATGCCCGCGCCCTTCACCGTCTTGATCTCGTACGAGAGCGTGGCGTCGAAGCAGAGAACGTTGCGGCCGTTGATCGTGAGCGCGTCACCCTGCTCGACATCCACGATGAAGCAGTTGGCGGCCTCGTGCGCGAACCACGCCTCGCCCTGCCCCTTCACGGCCATCAGCGGCAGTCCCTCCCCGGTGACGGCCCGCTTGAGCATGCCGCCGATGCCCTGGCCCTTCCGCTCGAACTGGAGCTGGCCCCGGAAGGCGACCATGGATCCCTGCCGTGCGAACATCTCCCCGTTCACGGCGTACTTGATCGACTTCGCGTTCTGGAGGGTCATCCCGGGGGCGGTCGCGGGCTGTGCCAGATGTTCCGTTGAGAAAAGGTCGCTCTTCATGCCGTGCATCGTGACCCGGACCGGCCCCCTCCGCCAAGAAAGGTTTCGCCAAGAATGCCGCCCGGAGGCACCGGCGGGCCCGCGGAGGACCCGGCGGGCCCGCCCACGATCAGCCCCCGGCGCACCTGACGCGTCTCGTGCGCCTCACATGCCTCGCGCACCTCGCGCACTTCACCCACCTCGCGCACCTCGCGCACTTCACCCACCTCGCGCACCTCGCGCACCTCGCGCACCTGGCAGACTGGCTCCGTGACCAGCGACATCGATGACGGCGACGGCCGGGCCGATCCCTTCCGGCGGATACGCGGCTCCCGCGACGAGGCCCCCCAGTTCGTGCTGCCGCTGGTGGTCCGGCTGGAGAAGGCCGCGCCCCCGGCCCGTACCGACGCCCTGGAGACGGCGGCGCGCGCGGTGCTCGCCCTGCTCTCCGACGACCGGTCCCAGGGCGAGGGCGAATGGGCCGGCGCCGTACGGGACTGGCAGGACGCCCGGATCCGCAAAGTGGTGCGGCGGGCGCGCGGCGCGGAATGGCGGCGCGCCGGCGCACTCCCCGGCCTGACGGTCACCGGCGGCGGGCCGGCGACGGACACGTCGTCCCCGGCCGAGGTACGGGTCTTCCCGCCCGTACCGCTCGACGGCTGGCCCAAGGAGCTGGCCCGGCTCCAGGTCTCCGGCACCGAACTGGACGATCCGGCGCCGCCGCCCGCACCGGACCCGGACCACCCCGTCCTCTGGCTGAATCCGGGGGTGGAGATGTCGGCGGGCAAGGCGATGGCCCAGGCCGGCCACGGTGCCCAACTCGCCTGGTGGGCACTCGGGGAGGCGGACCGCGCGTCCTGGCGCGAGGCCGGCTTCCCGCTCGCCGTCCGCACCGCCGAACCCGCTCGCTGGGGCGAACTCACCGGCAGCGGGCTTCCGTTGGTGCGCGACGCCGGCTTCACGGAGATCGCTCCCGGCTCCTGCACCGTGGTCGCCGATCATCCGTCGCTGCGGAGTTGAACGCCCGGGCGCCGCCGTACGTATCTCCCGGTGCCGCACAGCACATCGCACGGCCCGTCCGTCAGCGGTTGGTTCAGCGGGGTCTTTTACCGGTTCGGGAGGCAGCACATTGTTGGGACGTATGAACGGCACGGCGCTCATAGTCGGCGCGATGGTAGTGACGGTCGCCTCGTTGGCCTATCCCGTCTGGTCGTACGCCGACCGTTCCGGCACCGGCCAGGCCAACCTCAGCGCGTCGACGGTCTCGACCCAGTGGGGTCCCCTCTCGGCGACCGACCGTGACCTGCTGGTCAAGGTGAGACTCGCGGGCCTGTGGGAGCTGCCGGCCGGCCAGCAGGCCCTGGAACGGGCCCCGACGCAGGCCATCAAGGACTGCGGTGACCATCTGGTCGTGGGCCACACCGACCTCGACGTGCGCGTGCGCGACGTGGCGGCCAAGCTCGGTGTGCAGCTACCCAACCAGCCCAACGAGCAGCAGCAGGGCTGGCTCCAGGAGTTGTCTGCGGCGACGGGCGAGGAGTACGAGCGCAAGTTCGCCAACCTGCTGCGCAACGCTCACGGCAAGGTGTTCTCGCAGATCGCGCTGGTACGCCACACCACCAGGAACGCCCTCGTGCGGCAGCTCGCCTCGGACGCCAACCAGACGGTGCTCGACCACATCACGATGCTGGAGGCCACCGGCCGGGTCGACTTCGACGCCATGGCCAACGAGGCCGCGAACGGCGCGTCGTCCAGCCCGACCGGTCCGCCGCCGCCCGACGGCAACCTGCCGCCCGCGGCGCCGCCCGTCCAGCCGTCCGGCGACCAGACCCTGACCTCGTCGCCCTCGCCCGCGGCCCCTGGCGCCCCGCCGAACACCGACCGGCCGGCGGTGGGCGAGGGCGAACCGGCGCCCGGCGCGACGCAGTGACCCGATCGGCGCGCCAAGTCGGTCGGCACGCCGAGCCGGTCGGCACGCCGAGCCGATCAGGCGGACCGCACGTCTGATCACGCCTGACGGGTCGCCCCTCGCGTCCGTACGACCGCACGGCCCCGAGCCCCACGGCCCCGGCACCGCTACCACGGTGCCGGGGCCGTTCGCCGCCCGCGGCCGGGCCGGCCCGCGGTTCCGCAACCTCAAATGAACCTCTGAACGTCCTCTCCTGTGGATTCGCCGGCTTCCGCCGGGGTCATCTACCGGAGGAACCAAGGGGGAACCGGTGAGCCGGGAGCCGGAGGGCCGCGCGGCCCGAACGGCGCGAACGGCGCGCATCGGTCGGAGAGGAGGAGCCGTGCGCGACACACCGCGGCTGGGCATCGGCATCGGATGGCGTCCGGAAATCGCGGACACGGTAGAGGGGTTGGCGGGAGTCGACTGGGTCGAGGCCGTCGCGGAGAACGTCTGCCCCGGGCACCTGCCCGAATCGCTCCTGCGGCTGCGCGAGCGCGGGGTCACCGTCGTCCCGCACGGCGTCTCGCTCGGCCTCGGCGGCGCCGACCGGCCGGACCCACGCAAGCTCGCCGACCTCGCGGAGCGTGCCGAGGCGCTGGGATCCCCGCTGGTCACCGAGCACATCGCCTTCGTACGGGCCGGTGGCGGGCGCACCGCGTCGCCCGTGCTGGAGGCCGGACACCTGCTGCCGGTCCCCCGCACCCGGGACGCGCTGCGCGTGCTGTGCGAGAACGTACGGATCGCCCAGGACGCGCTGCCCGTACCCCTCGCCGTGGAGAACATCGCCGCGCTGATCTCCTGGCCGGACGAGGAGCTGAGCGAGGGGCGGTTCCTCGCCGAACTGGTCGAACGCACCGGCGTACGGCTGCTGATCGATGTCGCCAACCTGCACACCAACCACGTCAACCGCGGTGAGGACCCGGCGCGCGCACTGGACGAACTGCCGGTCGAGGCCATCGCGTACGTGCACGTCGCGGGCGGGGTCGAGCGCGATGGCGTCTGGCACGACACCCACGCGCACCCGGTCACCCGGCCGGTGCTCGACGTGCTGGCCGAACTGCGCGCGCGGATCGCTCCGCCGGGAGTCCTGCTGGAGCGCGACGACGACTTCCCGCCCGCGGCGGAGCTGGCGGGCGAACTGGCCATGATCCGGGACACGCTCGCCGGGCCGGCCGGACCGACCGGGCCGACCGGGTCCGTAGGGACCGCGGTACCGCTCAGCGCGGCCCCGACAAACCCAGCGCGGCCGTCGGCGGGCGGCGGAGGCACGGGCCACGGTGACGACAACGACAGCGACGTCGAGATCGACATGGACGTCGACAGCGGCGCCGAGTTCGGCGAAGGCGTCGGCGCTGGCGACGGCGACGGCGACGGCGGAGCCGTTCGGGACCGGCTCGCGCTCGGCCAGACCGCCCTGCTCTCGGCACTGGTCGCCGGCGCACCCGTGCCGGCCGGTTTCGACTCCGGGCGCCTCGGCGTGCAGAGCCGGGCCCTGGTCTCCAAGCGTGCCGGCGTGATCGCCAAGGTGGCCCCGGAGCTGCCGGAGATCCTCGGGGACGGCTTCCGCCCCGCGTTCGTCTCGTACGCCACGAACCGGCCGATGCGCGCCGGGTACCGCAGGGACGCGCTCGACTTCGCCGAGCACCTGCTGATCGCGGACGAGCCCGGGGACCCGGTGGCGCGGCGGCGGCTGACGCTCTGGTGGCGGGAGCGCGCGGGCGCCCGGCCGCCGGGGCGCGCGGCCCGTCTCGTGCACGCCGCCCGCGCCGCGCTGACCGGGAGGTGAGGAGATGCTGGTCGTCGTCCTTCTGCTGGCCCACCTCGGCATCGCCGTCTCCTGCGTCCTGCTGATCGCCCGGATCGTCAAGGTGCGACGCAGGGGCGTGGCCGGCCACGTCGGGGACACGGCGGAGGCCGCGTTCCTGGCGGGCGGGCCGGGGCAGGTGGTGGACGCCGCGATCGCGGGGATGTGCGCCGACGGCCGGCTGACCGTCGGGGGTCCGGGCATCGTCGCCGTCGGGCACGGAGTCGCGCACGACCCGGTGGAGGAGTCCGTTCTCCAGGAACTGGCGGTGGCGCCCAGCGGGGCCCTGCACAAGTTGCGGTTCGCGGTGATGCGCGGTCCGGCCGTGCAGGGCGTGGGCGACGCGCTCGCGGCCCGTGGACTGCTGGTCGCGCCCGTCGAGGCCCGTGCGGCGCGGAAGTGGGCCGCGGTCCAGACGGCGGTCTGCTTCCTGGCGCTGCCGGTGGTGATCGTCCTGGCGGGCGTCCTGTTCATGAAGGACCGGGACAGCGGCACCGGCTCGCTCGCCGTGTCCGTCCTGCTGAGCCTGTTCGCCGGCGGGATCGTCGGCCTGGTCTGCACGCCGTACACCAGGACGTGGATCACCGGGGCCGGGCGTGGGGCGCTGCGGGACTTCCGGGCGAGGAACCCGCGGGTTCCGGGGGCCGCTCCGCTGCCGGCCGCCCGGCTGGTCGCGGCATACGGCCTGGCGGCCCTGCCGGATCCGGTGCTGGCTCAGCGGTTGCGAACGGCGGCCCGCCGGCGGCCGGGACGGACCGTCGTAGCGACAGCGCAGGGGACGGCCGCCGCGATGGTCATGTGGTGCTCGGGTGCGCTGCCCGGAGTCGATACGGGCGGCGGCTACGGAAGCGACGGAGGTGGCTCCTGTGGCGGAAACGGCGGTGGCGGCTCCTGCGGCGGCGGTAGCGGGAACGGCAGTGCCTGCGGCGGTGGCAGCAGTGGCGGCAGCTCCTGCGGAGGCAGCAGCAGCGGGGGTGGCGGGGGCTGTGGCGGAGGAGGAGGCGGCGGAGGCGGAGGCTGATACCGGCCCGTCGGCACCGGCCCGTCGGCACCGGCCCGTCGCCGCCGCCCCGGCGGCCCCGCCCGGAGCGCCCCGCGCCCGCCGCGCCGCCCAGGCTCGGCGCAGGACGCGGATCACGCGGGATCCCGGTCCGGTCGCGCGGCGTGGCGGCCGTCGCCGGGTCGGGCCGCACCTGACGGCCCGTCACGACTACTCGACGGCCACTCACATGCCGGCCGTTTCCGCATCCCGGCGGACCCTGCGGGGTGGTCGTGCGGCGCAACGGGGTCAATAGCGCCAACACCGTCCGGCGGTCCTTGCACGGCTTCGCCGCTGTGCTGACCCTTCGGCCTGCGGTTGACCACCGACCGCCCGCACGAAGGGAACGCGATGCGAGCAGTAGCGAAACACGGGGCCCTGGCCGCCCTCGGCTCCCTGGTCCTCTCGGCCCTCGTCGTCGCCCCCGCGGACGGCGCGGCCCCCGCCGGGGCACCGCCCCCCGGCACCGGAACCACGGCGACGTCGACCGCGAGTGCCATGGCCGGCCCGGCCACCACGGTGACCACCGCGCAGGCCACCCCCCGGGCCACCGGGCGAACCACCGCCCCGCGGACCACGTCGGCGGCCTCCCGTGAGACGCGCGGCGTCGCCCTGGCCGCCCGGCGCGCCGCCGACGCGGGTGTTGCGTTCGGTCCCTGCCCCAAGGCCGAGTCGCTGCCCGCGCCCGTCACCTGTGGCACGGTCGAGGTCCCGCTGGACTACGCGGAGCCCGACGGAGCGCGGATCACCCTCACCGTCAGCCGCGCGACCGCGACCGGGAAAGCGGAGCACCGGCAAGGGGCCCTGGTCTTCAACCCCGGCGGTCCCGGCGCCTCCGGCGTGTCCTTCCCGCTGGCGGCCGGCCTGCCCGAGTGGAAACGGCTCGCCGAGGCGTACGACTTCGTGGGCTACGCCCCGCGCGGCGTCGGCCGCTCCGGATCGCTGTCCTGCCAGGAACCGGCCGACTTCGCCAAGGCCCCCACCCAGTCCCCGACCCACCCCTCCGAGTCGTACAAACGGCAGCGGATCGCCGAGGCGAAGGCGTACGCGCTGGGCTGTGCCAGGGCCGCCGGCGCCGCCCTCCCCCACTACAACTCGCTGAACAACGCGCGCGACCTCGACGTGCTGCGCGCCGCGCTCGGCGAGCCGAAGCTGACCTTCATGGGCGCCTCGTACGGTACGTACTTCGGTGCCCTGTACGCGACGCTCTTCCCGTCCCACGTGCGCCGGATGGTCTTCGACTCGGCGGTGAACCCGGATCCGAAGAAGGTCTGGTACCGCAACAACCTGGACCAGTCCCTCGCGTTCGAGCGGCGCTGGTCGGACTTCCTCACCTGGGTGGCCAAGCACGACGCCACATACCACCTGGGCAGCGACACCGAGGAGGTGAGGACCAGTTACGAGAGGGTGCGCGCGGGTCTCGCGCACGAGCCGGCGGACGGGAAGGTCGGGCCCGGCCAGCTCCAGGCGCTGATGCTCGGGGCCGCCTACTACGACGACTACTGGCCGAAGCGCGCGTCGGTGCTCGCCGCGTACCTGAAGGGCGATCCGAAGCCGCTGATCGCGGCGGCCGCGCCCAAGCCGTCCGCGGCCGCCGGGGCCGAGAACGGCAACGCCGTCTACACCGCCGTCGAGTGCAACGACGCGCCATGGCCGACGGACTTCGCGGTCTGGGACCGGGACAACAGCGAACTGGCGAGCCGCGCGCCGTTCGAGACCTGGGACAACGCCTGGATGAACCTGCCCTGCGCCTACTGGCCGGCTCCCCGGCAGCAGCCGCTCGACGTCCGCACCCGGCCGGGCGAGCTGCCTCCGACCCTGATCCTGGCGGCCGAACTCGACGCGGCCACCCCCTACGAAGGCGCGGTGGAGCTACGGCGGCGGCTCGCGGGTTCGGCGCTGGTGACGGAGCGGAACGCCGGCACGCACGGGGTCGCCGGCGGCGGCAACGCCTGCGTCACCGCGTATGTCGAGGACTACCTGCTGCGGGGAAGGACGCCGACACGAGGCGCGGAGTGCGCCCCGCACGCGCCCCCGGACCCGGTGTCGCAGGCACCGTCCAACAGACTGGCCGACCTCCGGGAAAGGCTCGCCCCTGCGTCTCCGGCGTCTCGTTCCTGAGCTGAGTGACTGAGCGCCTCCCAGAGCGGCGGACAAGCGGAAAGGCCCGGCCGATGGCCGGGCCTTTCCTTGCGCCGCATCAGCTTGCGGCGCATGGAACAACGAAGGATCTTCACTCGGACGAATGAACACCGTCACTCGTCCCGGTCTCTGGCAACTCCTCACCACGCGCTCGGACGATCAAGTGCTCCACCCGCTCGTCCAGCACCTTCGCCGCGTCCGTGGTGATCGTGGCCAAGGCGACCATGGCGGTCACGATGACGTCGCTCAGCTCTTTCTCCACGTCCTGCCAATCGTGGGAATTGCCCTTCCGAGGGTTGGCGCCGAGCACCCCGGTAATGGCCTCCGCCGCCTCCCCGAACTCCTCACCGATTTTGAGGACCCGCAGCAACCTCACATCGCCGGCCGCGGCCTGGCCCTCGCTGTCGAGCCAGTCCCGCAACTTGTGCACGCCGTCCCACGTCGCGCCGTCCATGCTCGTCTCCTCGATTGTTCTGCTGATCGGAAAAGGACCGGTACCGCACCGTGCACCGGAACCGGATCGGTCACTTCCAACGGTTCCGACGCGGTGAGCGCGAGCCGTCAGGGCGGAATGATCGCTCGTACCGACGGTGCGTTCCCCGGGCAGCCAAACGCTCCGCGATCACTCCCGGCAGCCCACGCAGCAAGACCACGAGGTCCGGCTGGACGACTGCTGCCCCGCCGCCACGCGACGAATGATCTCGCTCGAGGCTCACCTACGAGGTGAGGACGCCGGCGCGGGCGGCGAGGCCGCGGAGCTCGGGGGTGGTGCGTCCGGAGACGAGGAGGCCGTTCAGCATGGCCTTGACCGCAGGGCGGGCGTGGGTCTCCTCTGCCGCGCAGCGTTCGGCTTCCAGGAGAGCGCCGATGCATTCTTCCCGGCGGCCCCACTGGGCGTAGGCGGTGGCCTTGTCGGTGTAGTACCGGGCGCGTCGCTCGATGGTGGGCAGCCTCATGGGGTGGAGGGCGTCGGCTGCGGCGATGGCGGCCGACGGGTCGCCGGCCTTGTATTCCGCTGAGATCAGATGGAGCTGGACGGTGACGGGGCTGAATCCGCCTGCGGTGTCTCGCAGGTGGGTGATGCCGCCGAGTTCGTCGGCGATGGCGGCGGCCTCTTTGGTGAGCCGGCGCATGCGCACAGCGTATTGGTTCGACCGGTGCCCGTGGGCGTTTTGCACGACATGCAAACGGTTTGCAGCCCTACGACTACGGGCTGCCGTGAAGGGGGCTGGTGCGGTGCGCTTGGAGCGCGGCGGCCGGCATCCGCAGGCCGCTTCCTTCGGGCACCTGGGAGGTCTCTGGTGCAACTCTCCAATCCCACTCTTTCCACGGCCGGGACAGACGCCGTGGATGTCCGTCTCACTCCGAGCTACTACGTCCAGGCGGCGGGACTCGGGGGCTTCGTGGAGGGGCTGCTGGCAACGTGCCGGACGGTCTTCGACGTCAAGGGCGCCATCACGCTGGGTCTGGACTCTCCTGCCGCGACCGGGCTGCTGCCCTCGGAGCGCGGCGTCGTGGAGGCCGGCGCGGTCGTGGACGGTGAGGTCATCGTGGAGGCCGGCGCCCGCGTCCAGGCGGGCGCCTGGGTCGTCGGTCCGGTCCTGATCTGCTCCGGCGCGGTCATCTCCCGGGGCGCCGTGGTCCGTGATCACAGCGTGGTCGGCCCTGGCTGCCAGGTCGGATTCGGCGCGGAGATCGCTCGCAGCCTCCTCGCCGGGGGCTGCTTCATGAAGCACCCCTCGTTCATCGGGGACTCCATCGTCGGACGGGGTGTCAATGTCGGTGCTTTTTGCTCCACGACGGGGCTGCGCTGCACCGGGCCGGTCATCGAACCGGCGATGGACGAGATCACGGTCACGCTCGGCGGCCGACGCATCGGCACGGGAGAGACCAAGTTCGGTGCGGTCATCGGTGATGGTGTGGCGCTCCCGGCCGGTACGGTCCTCTCCCCCGGGACACTGATCGGGCCCGGCGCGGTGATCTATCCGCGCGACCACGTGGGCGGTGTCCTGCCTGCCGGTTCCCGGATCCGGTGAGCGCCGTGGCCTCGCCTTCTTCGGCGGTGACGGACGACGTGGTCGTACAGGTGACCGGCGGCCGCCCACTCTCGGGACGGATCACGGTGCAGGGCAGCAAGAACGTGGCGCTGCATCTGTACGCCGCGGCGCTTCTGGTGGATGCCCCGGTGACGCTGCTCGGCGCGCCGGCGATCCTCGATACGGACGTGTGTGCGCGGATCCTCACCCACACGGGGGCCCAGGCCACCGTCACGGGTGGTCAGTTCACCGTGGCCCCGGCTAACCGGGTGCAGCCAGTGATCCATTCCCAGCTAGGCCGCCGAGTGCGTACCACGTGCGTCCTGGCCGCCGCGGTGCTCGCTCGGTGTGGGCGGGTCGCATTCCCCTGGCCTGGTGGGGATGCCGTCTGTGCCCGGCTGATTGACCGGCATCTGGCGGCGATGGAGGCCGCTGGCGCGGTGGTCAGCAACAATGAGACCGGAATGTTCGCCCAGTGCGGGCCGGGCGGCGTGAGGCCGTTCGCGGTCGATGTCGGCACCCCGTACGGGCCGAGCCTCGGAGCGACCGTGACGGCTCTGCTGCTGGCCGCTCGGGCTCCCGGCACGAGCCTGATCATCAGCCCTTCCATCGAGCCGGAGGTCACCGAGACAGCAGCATTCCTTGCCGACCGCGGCGTGCACGTCCACTGGGACGCCGCAGGGCTGCATGTGACCGGATCGGCGCATATCGCGGGCGGCACGTTCGTGGTGGCCGGGGACCGGATCGAGGCGGCAACCATGATCATGGCAGCGGCGGCGACCGGCGGGAGCATCCGCCTCGGCGGTATCACCACGGCCGACCTCCCGGACGGGCTGACGGCCGCGCTCGCCGACGCCGGTGCCTATCTGGCCGACACGCCGGGGGGTGAGGTGCACATGCCGCCTGCGGGGCCGCTCCGAGCGGTGGAGGCCGCGACCGGACCGCACCCTGGACTGCCCACGGACACAGCGCCGCAGTTGGCGGCGATGCTCACCCAGGCACACGGCACCTCGCAGATCACGGAGCGCATCTACCCTCAGCGGGACACCCATCTCCACGGGCTGACGGCCTTCGGTGCGGCGATCTCCTCCAAAGGCCCGGCCGTCCTGGTACACGGAGCGTCGCGGCTGCGGGCGGCGCAGGTGGAGGCGTCGGACATCCGAGCAGTCACAGCTCTGCTACTCGCCGGACTTGTGGCGGAAGGCACCTCTACGATCCGCGGCATGTACCACCTCCGGCGCGGCTACGGCCATCTGCTGTCGAATCTGGCCACGCTGGGAGCCGACATCACCACCATCCCGGAGGCCCGACCATGCCCGTGACCCCGTTCGCCGCTGACGACTTGGCACGTCTGAGCGACACGCTTACCGACGTCGTGTCCGACGGCGGCACTCCGGGCGGCGTCATCGTATGCGGCACCCGCGATGGGCAGCGTGACGTGCTGGCCATGGGCACCGTGGCCCCGGAACTGGGCGCTGACGCGCCGGACAAGAGCACGGTGTACGACGTCGCCTCGTTGACCAAGGTGGTGGCAACGTGGCCGCTGGTCGGACGTGCGTTGGACGTCGGACTGCTCGATCTCGACCAGCCCGTCCGCGGCTACCTGCCGCCCATGAGTGGAGAGGCGCCGAGTGGCGAGGCGACCGTACGTCAACTCATCGCGCATACGTCAGGACTTCGGGCCTCGACTCGGCTTGACCTCTACCGGGGAAAGGGAACTCCGCTCCACGAACTGCTGTGTCGAGAGCCGCTGGAAGAAGCCCCGGGCGGGCACCGATACATCAATCGCGGATACATCCTGCTCGGCCTGGCGCTCGCCCACGTGCACGGCCGGCCGTTGGATGCGCTCGCTGCCGAGATGTGGCAGGACCTCGGAATGACCGCCACGGTGTACGGGCCAGTTGGCCGCGGCCGGAACGTGGCTCCGACCGAGCAACGCATCCCCGGCGCCCCGCGTATCTGGGGCGCCCCTCACGACGACAACGCCGGGCTGCTGGGCGGGATCGCCGGGCACGCCGGCGTCTTCTCCACCGCCCGGGACCTGGCCCGCTTCGGGGAGGCCCTGCTCACCGCCTACCGAGCCGGTGACCGGGACCCGCTGGGGATGTGGCTGCGCGCGAGCCTCGTGCCGCAGGCCACCATCGAACGCGGGCTCGACCGCGGCCTGTCCTGGATTCTCGCCGCGGGCGGGCAGGTGGCGTATCACCACGGGTTCACCGGCACCAGCCTGTACCTGGCGCCGGCAGTCGGCCGGTACCTGGCGATCTGCACGAACGCGGTCTACCACGGGCCCGCCCGGTCGCGTATCGCACCGCTGCGAGCCCTGGCACTCAAAACCGTCTCAGCCGTCTGAGAAGGAGAGTCCTCGTGGGTGAGTTACTGGCCGACCACACGACCCTCCGCCTCGGCGGCCCTGCCGACTCGTGGCTCACCCACACCAGCCGGGGCGCGTGGCACGAGGTCGTCCGAGCCGTGGAGGGACGGCGGCCGTTCGTCCTCGGCGGCGGGAGCAACATCCTCGCCGCTGACCACGGTTACCCGGGCCCGGTGATCCGGATGGCAACCCGCGGCATCGGGGCCCGCGCCGTCGACGATGACCGGGTGGAGGTAACGGTCCAGGCCGGCGAACCGCTGGCCCGTCTGGTGGCGTACGCGGTCGCTGAGGGCCTGTCGGGGGTCGAATACCTCGGCGGTATCCCCGGCACCACCGGGGCCGCACCCGTGCAGAACGCCGGCGCGTACGGGCAGCAGATCGCCGACCGGCTCACGGCCGTGGCCGCATGGGACTGGCAGCACGGCCGCACGGTGCGCCTGAATGCCGCTGGCTGCCAGTTCCGATATCGCTCGTCGGTGTTCAAAACGCAGCCGGGCCGGTGGACGATCCTGACCGTCACCCTTCAGCTGGTCCGCAGCGCTCGCGCGGCGCCGGTGGTGTACGGGCACCTGGCCCAGGCGCTCGACGTACCGATCGGTGCGCGGCCGCCGCTCGCGGAGGCCGCCGCCGGTGTCGTCGCCGACCGGCAGGCGCGCGGCCTCACCCTCCCCATACACGGGCCGGACATGCGGCAGGCCGGGAGCGTGTTCCTGAACCCGCGCGTGACCGACCGGCTGGCGCAGGAGGTGCGGGCGGCCGGCGGACCGGTATACCGCGACGCGGAGGGCGTGCCGCGCGCGAGCGCGGGCTGGCTTCTGGAGCAGTGCGGCCACGGTCCGGGACGGCGCCTCGCTCCCGGGGTGTACTGCTCAACTCAACGCACACTGACAGTGACGGTCCGGGACGGGGCAACGGCTGCAGGGTTCGCTGCGGGGCTGCGGATAATGGCCTCCGCTGTGGCGAAGTCGACCGGTATCGAGCTACGTCCTGAGCCGGTGCAGCCAGCTCTGGTCTGAACTTCGTGAGCGGGCGCCTCCGCGCTGGAGTTCGCTGAGGACTGTCAGGTTGTCCCTCGGCAGCCACGTACTGCTCGCGCTCGGACGTTGGTGCGGCCCTCCAGCCGGCGTCCCCTGGCACCACCGGGGCCGCGCCCGTGCTCAAGGCCGGCCCATGCGGGCGGCAGATCGCGATGTGCCCCGTGGGAGCACCGACCCGGGTTCCATCGGCCGCCTCGCGTGCGGAACGCGCCGGAGCGGGGAAGAACCTGGTTCTCCCCGCAGGCCAGCACGTTTCCACAGGTCAGCGGCCGATGGAAACCCGGAGCCGAACCCGGTGTCGCTGGACGAGCCGACGAGCAGCCGGAAACTGCCGCCGGTCGTCTGATCTTCCGGGCGGGGCGGCCGGGCGCTCACCACGAGCCGTCCCGGTCACCAAACCCACATCTCTCCTAGGCTCGCACAGACTTGGCCGAGCCCGCGCCTCGCCTCCCCGGAGGGCGTCCTCCCGAACCTCCCGGGCGTCGGGACCCGGGACCCGGACCTCCCGGGCGCCCGGGGGCCCGGCCTGCCGGGGCACCCTGGTCCCGGCTACCCGGTCCGGACCGGCTCAGGCCAGGCCCGCCACCAGCTCCGCAACGGACTTGCGGCGGCCGGTGTAGAACGGGACTTCCTCCCGGACGTGCATCCGGGCCTCGGAACCGCGCAGATGGCGCATCAGATCGACGATGCGGTGCAGCTCGTCGGCCTCGAAGGCCAGCACCCACTCGTAATCGCCGAGCGAGAACGACGCGACCGTGTTGGCGCGCACGTCCGGGTAGCCGCGGGCCATCTTCCCGTGGTCCGCGAGCATCTTGCGGCGCTCCTCGTCGGGCAGCAGGTACCACTCGTACGACCGCACGAAGGGATAGACGCTCACGTACGCGCGGGGCGTCTCGTCGGCCAGGAAGGCCGGGATGTGCGACTTGTTGAACTCGGCGGGCCGGTGCAGGGCCATGTTCGACCAGACGGGCTCGAGCGCCCGCCCGAACAGGGTGCGGCGGAAGAGGTTGTACGCGTTTTGGAGCCGGTCCGCGGTCTCCGCGTGCCACCAGATCATGACGTCGGCGTCGGCGCGCAGCCCCGACACGTCGTACGTGCCGCGCACGGTGATGTCCTCCGCGGCGAGCTGTTCGAACAGCTTCTCGACCTCGTCCGCGTAACCGGTGCGGTCCTCGGGCAGCA
Source organism: Streptomyces sp. NRRL F-5135 (assembly GCF_000719775.1). Taxonomy (GTDB): domain Bacteria; phylum Actinomycetota; class Actinomycetes; order Streptomycetales; family Streptomycetaceae; genus Streptomyces; species Streptomyces hebeiensis. The sequence goes on from NZ_JOHR01000014.1 coordinate 307,632, forward strand.
CGTCGCGCAGCTTGAAGACGGACCAGAGGGTGTAGCGGATGACCTCGTTCAGGTCCTTGGCCTTCTTGCCCGCGTTGGGGGTCTTCTCCGGTGCAGCAGTCATACGGCTATTCTCCCGCGCCCCGGCCCGCGCCTCGCGCCGGGGTGGACGTGGCGATGATCTCGTCGGCGGCGCGCCGGGCGCTCGCGACGCAGGCCGGGATGCCGACCCCGTCGTACGCCGCGCCGCACACCCGCAGGGCGGGCAGTTTGGCGACCGCCTCGCGGATCCGGGCGACCCTGGCCTGGTGGCCGACCGGGTACTGCGGCAGACCGCCGACCCAGCGGGTGACCTCGGTGGCGACGGGCCGGGCGGCCAGCCCGACCGCCTCGCCGAGGTCGCGCAGCGAGACGTCGACCAGATCGGCGTCGTCGCGGTGCGTCTGCTCCTCCTCGCCGTACCGCCCGATCGAGGTACGCAGGACGAACAGGTCGGGCGCGCCGTCCGCGACCCAGCCCCACTTGCGGGTGGAGAACGTCGACGCCTTGATCGTGCGGCCGTCGACCGGCGGCACGAGGAAACCGCTGAGGTCGGGCAGTCCGGCGAGGTCGGCGCGGCGGAAGGCCAGGGTCACCAGCGCCATGGAGGCGTACTCGACCTCGGCCAGTCCGGCGGCCGCGGCCGGGGACTCGTCGGCGAGCAGCGCGGAGGCCGACCAGGCGGGCGTGGCCAGGACGACACCGTCGGCGGCCAGGGTCTGCCGGTCGGTGCGCACCCGCCAGCCGTGCTCGGTACGGGACAGGCCGAGTACGGGCGTCTCGGTGCGGATCTCGCCGCCCGCCGCCCGTACGGCGTCCGCGACGGCGCCCGGCAGCAGGCCCACACCGCCCTCGATGCCCGCGAAGACGGCGTCCGCGGGGCCCGTCGGCCGAGGAGCCGCGGCGGTCCTCCCCTGGACCGCGCGGACGGCGTCCAGCAGGGAGCCATGGGTCCTGACCGCCTCGAACAGCTGGGGCACGGCGGATTTCATGGAGATGCGGTACGCGTCGCCCGCGTACACCCCGCCGAGCAGCGGCTCCACCAGCCGGTCGACGACCTCGCGGCCGAGCCGCTCGGCGACGTACGCGCCGACCGCGACATCGTCGCCGACCTCGCCGGGCGGCAGCTCCGCCTCCCGCGCGATCCGGGCGGTCCCCTCGTCGGAGAGGAGGCCCGCGAGGGCGGCGGCGTCGCCGGGAACGCCCATGACATGGCCCTTGGGCATCGGCCGCAGCGCCCCGCGCGTCCAGACGGCCGCGGTGCCCGCGGTGGGCGGCCGCAGCCGCTCGCCGAGTCCGACGGCGGTGGCCAGGTCGACGGCCTCGGGCCGGCGCGCGAGCATCGACTCGGCGCCCAGGTCGACGGGCGCGCCCGCGATCTCCCCGGCGCGGAGCTTGCCGCCGAGCCGGTCGGTGGCCTCCAGGAGTGTGACGCCGACCCCGGCGTCCAGCAGCCGGTGAGCTGCGGCGAGGCCGGCGATCCCGCCGCCGATGACGACGACATGGCCCGGGTTCGTGTCCACGTTCTGAGCGCTCGACTCCATGTGCCCACTGTCTCAGACGGGCCCTCCCCCGGCGCCGCCGGGCGCCTCGCCCGTAGCCGCCGTACCGAACCGTCGTACCGACCCGCCGCCGCGCCGAACCGCCGCCGTACCGCACCGTCGTACCGACCCCCCCGTACCGAGTCCCGGCCGTGACCACTTCGGTACCGGGAACAGGAAACCCGCTCGGCCGTCCCTCACGTCGAACCGTCACCATTCGTGGAAAGTACCCAGGGGGGTCTTATGCGTGCGATGCCCGCGTTCGCGGCGGCACTGCTCACCGTCTCAGTCACTCTCACCGGATGCGGCTTCGGCGGCGAGGACGAGAAGGCGCTCCAAAGCTCCGCGGCCGACGCGGCGGACGGGTCGCAGGCGTCCGGTGCGGCGGGCGAGTCCGGCCGGTCGGGTGCCGCGGGCCCCTCCGCCGGGTCCGGCGCCAAGGGGCAGCAGGCGAAGGCACCGCTGCCCGGCAGCCACGTCATCCGCACGGCACGCCTGACCGTGGGCGTCGAGGACACCGCCAAGGCGCTCGTCACGGCGCGCTCGGCGGCCGAGCGGTCCGGCGGTCTGGTCGAGAACGAGTCCACCGAACGGACCGACGACGGCCATGTGATGTCGACTGTCGTGCTGCGCGTGCCGCAACGGGAGTACGACTCCGTCCTGGCCGAACTGGCGGGCACCGGCACGCTGATCGCGCGCGGCAGCGAGGCCAAGGACGTCACCGACCAGGTGGTCGACGTGAACAGCAGGGTCGCGTCGCAGCGGGCGAGCGTCGCCCGGGTACGGGAGTTGATGGACCGGGCCGACAGGCTCTCGGACGTGGTGGAGCTGGAGGGCGAGCTGAGCACCCGCCAGGCGGCGCTCGAATCGCTGCTCGCCCAGCAGGCGGCCCTCAAGGACCGTACGACGCTGGCCACCATCACGCTCGAACTGACGGAGACTCCCGCGGCGGAGAACGGGAAGGAGGACGATCCGGGGTTCCTCGACGCGCTGGCCGGCGGCTGGGACGCGTTCACTGCCACGCTGCGGTGGATCGCGGTGGGCGTCGGCGCGGTGACGCCGTTCGCGGTGGCGTTCGCGGCGCTGTACGCGCTGTGGCGGCTGGTGCGCGGCCGGCTGCCCCGGCCGCCCGCGCGGAGGCGGCCGGCGGCCGTCCCGGCGGCCGAGGGGACCCCGGGACAGGAGTGAGCGCGGGAGCCCGCGTAGCGTGCCCCCGCGGACAGCGATACGGATGACACCGACACGACGGACGGCATCGGGACGGATGGCGTCCGCGTGTAGGCGGGGACACGGACCGGAGGACACACGATGGCGGCTGAGCGCTTGGTGATCATCGGCGGCGACGCGGCGGGCATGTCCGCCGCGTCGCAGGCCCGCCGGATGAAGGGCCCGGAGGAGCTGGAGATCGTCGCCTTCGAACGCGGGCACTTCTCCTCCTTCTCCGCCTGCGGCATCCCGTACTGGGTGAGCGGCGACGTCCCGGGGCGCGACGCCCTGATCGCCCGCACCCCGGAGGAACACCGGGCGCGCTCGATCGACCTGCGGATGCGCACGGAGGTCACGGAGATCGACGTCGAGGGGCAGCGGGTGCGCACCCGTGAACTCCCGGACGGCTCGGGCCGCGACGCCCGCTCCGGCCCGGAACGCGACTCCAAGGCCGGCTCCGGCTCCGGGAGTACCGAGCGCTGGACGAGCTTCGACAAGCTGGTCGTGGCGACCGGCGCCCGGCCCGTACGGCCCCCGCTGCCCGGCATCGACGCCCCCGGCGTGCACGGTGTCCAGACCCTCGACGACGGCCAGGCGCTGCTCGACACCCTGACCGGCAGCGGCGGCGGGCGCGCCGTGGTCGTCGGCGCGGGTTATATCGGTGTGGAGATGGCCGAGGCGCTGCTGAAGCGCGGCTACGAGGTGACTGTCGTGCACCGCGACGAGGAGCCCATGGCCACCCTCGACCCGGACATGGGCCGGCTCGTGCGGGAGGCGATGACCGGGATGGGCATCACGGTCGTCGGCGGCGCGGCGGTCTCCGCGATCCGCACGGGCGGGGACGGCCGCGCACGCGCCGTGGCCACCGACGACGCCGAGTACCCGGCGGACGTGGTCGTCCTCGGTATCGGCGTGGAGCCGGAGACCGGCCCGGCCCGCGCCGCGGGGCTGCCCGTCGGGGCGCACGGCGGACTGCTCACCGACCGGTCGATGCGCGTGCGCGGGTACGAGAACATCTGGGCCGGCGGCGACTGCGTGGAGGTGCTGGACCTGATCTCCGGCGCCGAGCGCCACATCGCGCTGGGCACGCACGCGAACAAGCACGGCCAGATCATCGGCGCGAACGTGGCGGGCGGCTACGCCACCTTCCCCGGGGTCGTCGGCACGGCCGTCAGCAAGGTCTGCGAGCTGGAGATCGCGCGGACGGGGCTGCGCGAGAAGGACGCTCACCGGGCGGGCCTGCAGTTCGTCACCGCGACGATCGAGTCCACCAACAGCGCCGGTTACTACCCGGGCGCGGCCCCGATGACGGTGAAGATGCTCGCGGAGCGCCGCACGGGCCGGCTGCTGGGCGCGCAGATCGTCGGCCGCGAGGGCGCGGCCAAGCGCGTGGACGTCGCGGCGGTCGCGCTGACCGCGGGGATGTCGGTGGAGGCCATGACGATGCTCGACCTCGGCTACGCCCCGCCGTTCTCCCCGGTGTGGGACCCGGTCCTGGTCGCGGCGCGCAGGGCGACGGCGGTGGTGCGGAAGGCGGGCGCGTAGCGCGGGGCGGCGACGGGCCCTACCGGGCCGTCCGCGTGTGCACGTACTCCACGAGCCGGGTCAGGGCGTCGGGGTCCATGGTCGGCAGCACGCCGTGGCCCAGGTTGAAGACGTGGCCCTCCAGCCCGGCCGCCGCGTCCAGCACCTCGCGGGTCTTGGCCTCCACGGCCTCGGTCGGGGCGAACAGGACGGCCGGGTCGAGGTTGCCCTGGAGCGCCTTGCCGGGGCCGACCCGGCGGGCGGCCTCGTCCAGGGGAACGCGCCAGTCGACGCCCACGACGTCCGCGCCCGCCTCGCCCATCAGGCCGAGCAACTCGCCCGTGCCGACACCGAAGTGGATGCGCGGCACCCCGTACGGCGCGACGGCGTCGAAGACCTTGGCGGAGGCGGGCAGGACGGAGCGGCGGTAGTCGGCGGGGGCCAGCGCGCCGACCCAGGAGTCGAAAAGCTGCACGGCGCTCGCGCCCGCCTCGATCTGCACGGTGAGGAAGGCGGCGGTGATGTCCGCGAGCCGGTCGAGCAGTTCGGCCCACAGCTCCGGATCGCCGTACATCATCGCCTTCGTGTGCTCGTGGTTGCGGGACGGGCCGCCCTCCACGAGGTAGCTCGCCAGGGTGAAGGGCGCCCCGGCGAACCCGATGAGCGGGGTGCTGCCCAGTTCGGCGGTGAGCAGCCCGATCGCCTCGGTGACGTACGAGACGTCGTCCGGCGTCAGCGCGCGCAGCCGGGCGAGGTCGGCGCGCGAGCGGATGGGCTCGGCGACGACGGGGCCGATGCCCGGCTTGATGTCGAGGTCGAGGCCGATGGCCTTGAGGGGGACGACGATGTCGCTGAAGTAGATCGCGGCGTCGACCTTGTGCCGCCGCACCGGCTGGAGCGTGATCTCCGTGACCAACTCCGGCCGCATGCAGGACTCCAGCATCGGAATCCCCTCGCGCGCCTTCAGGTACTCCGGCAGCGAACGCCCCGCCTGCCGCATGAACCAGACCGGCGTGTGCGGCACCGGTTCTCGGCGGCATGCCTTCATAAAGGGCGATTCATGCGTTTTCGTCTGCTGGCCCGAGGGGCGGTCGATCGCGCTCACGTCCAGAATCTTCGCACGACCGCGGAAGCGCCCGGCCCGGCCCGGGTGTCCCTCCCCGCACGAGAGGCGGGTTCCGCCTACTCTTCCCCGCATGGCTGCGGCGCAGGGAAAGTTCTCCGATCACTCCGATCATTCCGACGGCACCGAGGAACGAGGCGGCACGGAGGGCGACCCCACCCCGTCCGCGTTCCGCGCGGCTGTCGAGGCGTTGCGGTCGGCGCGGCCCCGGCCCGGCGTGGAGCTGGAGCCGACGCCGCCGCCGAAGCGGCTGGCGCCGTACGCGTACGCCCTGGAGGCGGCGGCCGTGGTGGACGGCGAGGACCTGGCGGACGGCCGGCTGATCCTGCTGCACGACCCGGCCGGACACGAGGCGTGGCAGGGGACGTTCCGGCTGGTGACCCTCGTCCGGGCGGAACTGGAACCGGAGATGGCCGCCGATCCGCTGCTGCCGGAGGTGTGCTGGTCGTGGCTGACGGGCGCGCTCGACGCGCGGGAACTGACGCACGGAGCGGACAGTGGAACGGTCACGCGCGCCGGGTCGCACTACTTCGGCGGGCTCGCCGAGCGCCCCCCGGTGACCCAGATCGAGATCCGGGCGTCCTGGACCCCGTGCGAGGACCGGTCCGGGGCCCCGGACACGGCCGCGCACCTGGCGGCGTGGTGCGACCTGCTCTGCCAGGTGGCGGGCATGCCGCCGACGACCCCCGGCCCCTTGACGGGCGCCGGGGACACGGGACCGGCAGCAGGTGTCGTGTCCCTGCCGCAACGCCGCGGCCCCCAGGCGCGCTGATGCGGTACGGGCGGACGCGATACGCACGCCGTACGCATGCCCGCGGATCCCCAGGAAGCGAACACGGACAAAGCCGGGCGAATAGCCAGCACCCACACCACTCGCCGCCCGAGGGCGACATGAACGCCGGACGGGCGTGGGGCGGACTCGGAATCCGGCCGCGACCGCCCACCGGACGATCGATCACCCATCCGAATTGCCCGAATTGTTACTCACCAAATCGTGATCATTCTCTAAAGGCGGGCGGGATTGCTGCCGAAGAGGTCAATGACCCTTCAACGCACGGACCGCCCCGGCTTCATCCCCTGAGCCGGCCCCGTCCCGCACCTTCCCCCCAGGAGGCCTGGTGTCCGTACTCCTCGAGCAGCCCGCAAGCCTGGTCGCCTACCGCCCGAACAAGCCGACGGCCATGGTCGTCGTGGCCGACCCACGCGTCCGCTCCACCGTCACCCGCCATCTGTGGGCCCTCGGAGTACGTGACGTCATCGAGGCGTCGTCCATCGCGGAGGCCCGCCCCCGCGTCGGCAACCCGCGCGACATCTGCGTAGCCGACGTCCACCTGCCCGACGGTTCCGGGCTGACCCTGCTGTCCGAGACCCGCGCGGCGGGCTGGCCCAACGGCCTGGCCCTGTCCGCCGCCGACGACATCGGCGCCGTACGCAACGCCCTCGCGGGCGGAGTCAAGGGCTATGTCGTCACCGGCACGCGTACGAACATCGGCCACCCGACCCGGCCGGGCGCCGCCGCCATCGGCGCCGGGCCCCGGCTGCACCGCCGCCCCCCGGGCGCCCCGAGCCACCCGGGCGGCTACCGCGAGCTGTCGGGCCGCGAGGTCGAGGTGCTCAGACTGGTCGCCGAGGGGCAGTCCAACAAGGCCATCGGCGTCTCGATGGGACTGTCCGCGCTGACCGTGAAGAGCCACCTCGCCCGGATCGCGCGCAAGCTCGGCACGGGCGACCGGGCCGGAATGGTCGCCGTGGCCCTGCGCACCGGCATCATTCACTGACCGCTTCCGACCCGCCACCGCCCGCCGACGGAACGTTCCGTCGGCGGGCGCCTTCCGTTCACCGATACCCTTGACAGGTGACCGACGCCACCGACGCCCAAGAGACCGCAGCAGAGCCGGCACTGCGCACCACCGGGGGCCCGCGGCGGCAGCCGCTCATGTCGCAGCCCCCGGACGACGTCGAATCGGCGCCGATTCCCTTGTTGGAGCCCCGGGAGGGCGTGCCGCCGGTGATCGCCACCGAGGCGGCGCTCGCCGATGTGATCGCCGCGTTCGCCGCCGGCACCGGGCCCGTGGCCGTCGACGCCGAGCGCGCGTCCGGCTACCGGTACGGGCAGCGCGCCTACCTCGTCCAGTTGCGTCGCGAGGGCGCGGGCACGGCTCTGATCGACCCGGTCGGCTGCCCGGACCTGTCCGGCCTCGGCGCGGTCCTCGCGGACGCGGAGTGGATCCTGCACGCGGCGACGCAGGACCTTCCGTGCCTGCGGGAAATAGGCATGACGCCCACCCGGCTGTTCGACACGGAGCTGGCGGGCCGGCTGGCGGGCTTCCCCCGGGTCGGCCTCGGCGCCATGGTCGAGAACGTCCTCGGGTACGCGCTGGAGAAGGGCCACTCCGCCGTGGACTGGTCGACCCGGCCGCTTCCCGAGCCCTGGCTGCGCTACGCCGCGCTCGACGTGGAACTGCTGGTGGATCTGCGCGACGCGCTGGAGAAGGAACTGGACCGGCAGGGCAAGCTGGAGTGGGCCCGGCAGGAGTTCGACGCGATCGCCTCGGCCCCGCCGGCGCCGCCGCGCAAGGACCCGTGGCGGCGCACCTCGGGAATGCACAAGGTCCGGCGGCGCCGCCAGATGGCGGTCGTACGGGAGCTGTGGACGGCCCGCGACCAGGTCGCGCAGCGGCGTGACGTCTCGCCGGGCAAGGTGCTGAGCGACGCGGCCATCGTGGAGGCGGCGCTCGCGGTGCCCACCCACGTACAGGCCCTGATGGCGCTGCCCGGCTTCGGCCACCGCATGGGCCGCCGTCAGCTGGAGCAGTGGCAGGCGGCGGTCGACCGGGCGCGCGGCCTCACGGACTCGGACCTCCCCCAGCCGGGCCAGCAGACCCCGGGCCCGCCCCCGCCCCGATCCTGGGCGGACAAGGATCCGGCGGCGGCGGCACGCCTCTCCGCGGCGCGCGCGGCCGTCACGGAACTGGCCGAGCGGCTCGGCATGCCCCAGGAGAACCTGATCACGCCGGACACGGTCCGCCGGGTGTGCTGGGAACCGCCGCGGGACGTGACGCCGGAAGCGGTGGCGTACGCCCTGACGTCGCACGGCGCCCGGCCGTGGCAGGTGGAACAGGTGACCCCCCTGCTGACGGCGGCGCTCACGTCTTCGGCTCCGGGCGGCGGGGAAGCGTAGCGGCGGGCGCGGTTCCGGCGGACCGGACCGGGGGTGGGCGGGAGCGTGCTCCGGGAACCGGCGGGTCGGTGGCGCAGGCGGCCGGACCCCCGGCTTCGGGTCGGGCTACGGTGACTCGCGCCGCGTCCCGCCGGAGGAGACGCACGTACCGGCACGCCAGGAGACGAGATCGCACATGCCCATACGCGCATTCCCGCCGCACGCGCTCGACGAGGAGGGGACCCCGCTCTGGATCAATGACCTGGCCGCCGACGATCCGAACCACAGTCTGCATGTCGTACGCGGCCTGGAACCGGCGCGAGCGCTGGAGACGCTGGGCGCCGTACCCCACCTGTTCAGGCCCTGCGAACTGCCCGCCGGCAAGCCCGACGAGTGGACCTCGCTCCCCGCCGCGGCACTCGGCACGCAGCCGGGAGACTCCGGCGCGCTGCTGGCCGGGCGGGTCGGCGCGTGGACCTTCGTCTATGACGACTCCGGTTCCACCACGGAGGAGAGCACGCCGTCGCTGTCCGCCGAGGGCCGGACGGCGGCCACGACCACGTTCTCCATCAACGCGGACGCGAGCCTCGCCTACGCCGTCGACGGGGAGCAACTCGCGTGGATCAACGTCGACGACCTCGATCTCGCGACGGACCTCCCGAACATGCCCGCCGAACTGCGTGCCGCGTTCGTGGCGGCCGGCACGGCCGACCTCGACTACCTCGAGCCCGGCGCGCCGGACTACTCCATCGGCTTCCGCGTGATCTGCGCGCTGGCGGGACTGACGTGCACGCTCGACGACCTGCGCCGCGTCCCCCTGCTGGTCACTCCGTTCGGCTGACACCCATGTCCGGGGCCCGGTTCGCCTCCGGGCGACACCCGCCGGGGGCGCCTGATATGTGCGGGGAGGGCACCTCCGTCGGCAAGTGAGCCGAAGGGGCGCGCCGCTGTCGAAAGGGAGGCTGTGCTCGATATGCGGCTCCGCCGCGTGGGCGGAGGTTTGTGAGGCAGTGTCGATGTGCGGCAGCAGTGCCACCCCGCACCCTGGAGGAGAGCCATCGTGCCTCGTAACGTCAGGGACGTCGTCTTCGTCGACGGCGTCCGCACCCCGTTCGGCAAGGCGGGCCCCAAGGGCATCTACCACGAGACCCGCGCCGACGACCTCGTTGTGAAGGCCATCCGGGAGCTGCTGCGCCGCAACCCGGACCTCGACCCCGCCCGGGTCGACGAGGTCGCCGTCGCCGCGACGACGCAGATCGGTGACCAGGGGCTCACCCTCGGCCGTACGGCCGGGATCCTCGCCGGGCTGCCCCAGTCCGTGCCCGGGTACTCGATCGACCGGATGTGCGCGGGCGCGCTGACCGCCGTGACCACCACGGCGGGCTCCATCGCCTTCGGGGCGTACGACGTCGTCGTGGCCGGCGGCGTGGAGCACATGGGGCGTCACCCCATGGGCGAGGGCGTCGACCCGAACCCGCGGTTCGTCTCCGAGAAGCTCGTGGACGACTCCGCGCTCTTCATGGGCATGACCGCGGAGAACCTGCACGACCGCTTCCCGCACCTGACGAGGCTGCGCGCCGACGAGTACGCGGTCCGCTCGCAGGAGAAGGCCGCCAAGGCGTACGCCAACGGCCTGATCCAGCAGGACCTGGTGCCGATCTCCGTCCGCCGGACCAGCCCCGAGGGCGGGGAGACCGGCTGGGGGCTGGCCACCGCCGACGAGCCGATGCGTCCCGGCACCACGCTGGAGTCGCTGGCGGGGCTGAAGACGCCGTTCCGCCCGCACGGCCGGGTCACCGCCGGAAACGCCGCCGGGCTCAACGACGGCGCCACCGCCTCGCTCATCGCCGCCGAGGACTTCGCGCGCGAGCAGGGCCTGCCGGTGAAGATGCGGCTCGTCTCGTATGCCTTCGCGGGCGTCGAGCCCGAGGTCATGGGGTACGGCCCGATCCCGGCGACGGAGAAGGCGCTCGCCAAGGCCGGGCTGTCGATCTCCGACATCGGGCTGTTCGAGATCAACGAGGCGTTCGCCGTGCAGGTGCTGGCGTTCCTCGACCACTACGGCATCGCGGACGACGACGAGCGCGTCAACCAGTACGGCGGCGCCATCGCCTTCGGCCACCCGCTGGCCTCCTCCGGCGTCCGGCTGATGACGCAGCTGGCCCGGCAGTTCGAGGCCCAGCCACAGGTCCGCTACGGCCTGACGACGATGTGCGTCGGCTTCGGCATGGGCGCGACGGTCATCTGGGAGAACCCGCACTTCGACGGAGGAAACAAGTGAGCGCGACCGCTGAACTGCTGAAGGGCGCAGCCGAGCTCTTCCCCGGCGAGGTCGTGACGCAGGCGCACGTCCGCCATCTCGACCTGCCGGCCGGCGCGGGCCGCTTCGCGCTCATCACGCTGGACAACGGCCTGGACCACACCAAGCCGACGACCTTCGGCCCGCAGTCGCTGGCGAACCTGAGCGCGGCTCTGGACCAGGTCGAGAAGGAGGCGTCGGACGGCTCGATCGTCGGCGTCGGCGTCACGGGCAAGCCGTTCATCTTCGCCGTCGGCGCCGATCTCAAGGGCGTGGAGCTGCTGAAGCGCCACGAGGACGCGCTGGCCATCGGTCGGGGCGGCCACGAGGTCTTCAAGCGGCTCGGCGCGCTGGCGGTGCCGACGTTCGCGTACTACAACGGCGCGGCCATGGGCGGCGGCGTCGAGATCGGTCTGCACTGTCAGTACCGGACGGTGTCGGCGGCGCTGCCCGCCTTCTCCCTGCCCGAGGTCTTCCTCGGCCTGGTACCGGGCTGGGGCGGCTGTGTGCTGCTGCCGAACCTGATCGGCGCGGAGCGCGCGGTCTCGGTGATCATCGAGAACTCGCTGAACCAGAACAAGCAGCTCAAGGGCGCCCAGGTGCATGAGCTGGGCATCGCGGACGCGATCTTCGAGGGCGCGGACTTCCTGGAGCAGTCGCTGGCCTGGACCGCGGCCGTACTCAAGGGCGAACTGGCGGTCGTACGGCCCGAGATCGACCGGGGCGAGAGCTGGGACGCGGCGGTGGCCCGCGGCCGGGCCGTGGCCGACGCGAAGGTGCACGGCGCGGCCCCGGCCGCTTACCGCGCGCTCGACATCATCGCCGCCGCCAAGGACGGGGACCTCCAGGCGGGCTTCGACGCCGAGGACCGGGCGCTCGCGGACCTGATCATGGGCGGCGAACTGCGGTCCGGGATCTACGCCTTCAACCTGGTGCAGAAGCGCGCCAAGCGGCCGGCCGGCGCGCCGGACAAGTCACTGGCCCGGCCGGTCACCAAGGTCGGGGTCGTCGGCGCGGGCCTGATGGCCTCGCAGTTGGCGCTGCTGTTCCTGCGCCGCCTGGAGGTGCCGGTCGTCCTGACGGACATCGACCAGGAGCGCGTCGACAAGGGCGTCTCGTACGTCCATGGCGAGGTCGACAAGCTGCTGCTCAAGGGCCGGATCAACCAGGACAGGGCGAACCGGCTCAAGGGTCTGGTCTCGGGCGTGCTGGACAAGGCCGAGGGCTTCGCCGACGCGGACTTCGTCATCGAGGCCGTGTTCGAGGAGATGAGCGTCAAGCAGAAGGTGTTCGCGGAGGTGGAGGCGGTCGCCCCGGCGCACGCGATCCTCGCGACCAACACCTCCTCCCTGTCGGTCACGGAGATGGCCTCGAAGCTGAAGAACCCGGAGCGGGTCGTCGGCTTCCACTTCTTCAACCCGGTCGCGATCCTGCCGCTGCTGGAAATCGTGCGGGGCGAGCGGACCGACGACGCGGCGCTGGCCACGGCGTTCGGGGTGGCGAAGAAGCTGAAGAAGACGGCGGTGCTCGTCAAGGACGCGCCCGCGTTCGTCGTCAACCGCATCCTCACCCGCTTCATGGGTGAGATCCAGAACGTGATCGACGAGGGCACGCCGGTCGCGGTGGCCGAGAGGGCCGTCGAGCCGCTCGGGCTGCCGATGTCGCCGCTGGTGCTGCTGGAACTGGTCGGCCCGGCGATCGGCCTGCACGTCTCTCAGACCCTGCACGACGCCTTCCCGGACCGTTTCACGGTCTCCGAGAACCTCGCGGCGGTCGTCAAGGCCGGCAAGCGCGGGTTCTACGTGTACGACTCCGGGCGGCCCGAGCTGGACCCGGAGGTGGCCGCGCTCCTGAAGCAGGGCGATGTGGTGCTCACCGAGGAGCAGACGCGGGAGCGCGTGCTGGACGCGGTGGCGCGGGAGATCTCTCTGATGCTGGCCGAGGGTGTCGTCGCGGAGGCGCAGGACGTCGACCTCTGTCTGATCACGGGCGCCGGCTGGCCCTTCCACCTGGGCGGCATCACGCCGTACCTGGACCGCGAGGGCATCGCGGAGCGGGTGAACGGCAAGCCGTTCCTGGCGCCGGGAGTGGCGAGCGTGCCGGCCTAGCGCGGACCCGCCGCGGGCTCGCGCCGACGGCTGTGGCGGCCGGGCCGGTACGGAAGCGGAAGCCTCCGTACCGGCCCGGCCGTTCGAGCGCGCGGGCCCCGGTCCGTACGGGTCCGGCCCGTACGGCCGCCGCACCGGCCGCGTCCGTACGGTCAACGGCCCGTCCGTCCGTACAGTCGCCGCGCGGGTGCAACCCGTACGTCAGACCGTCCGCCAGGCCGCCAGTGCCAGGCCCGGTTCCTCCTTCTGCCGCGCCACCCGCAGTCCGCCGTCCTCGTCGAATGCCGCCAGGACCACCCGGCCCGCGCCGTCCAGCGCCAGGGCCGGGGCGCCGGTGCACGGGGTGCCGCTCGGGGTCCAGTGGAGGCCCGCCGCCTCGTCCTCCGTCGGGTACGCGGCGATGTACGGGCGGCCGTCCGGGCCCCGGTGGGCCAGGATCGTGCAGTCGTGGCCGTCGACCGGGGTGCGCAGCAGGGCGACGGGGCCGGAGCCGGGGCCGCCGAGGCCGGTCGGCGGGGTACCCGGGCGCCAGGCGCGGACCTTGCCGTCGGCCTCGGCGCGCCAGAACCGGGTGAGCCGGCCGGGCCCGGTGCGTTCGGCGGTGAGCGTGCCGGGGGCGATGTCCACCGCCCCGGGCTCCTCGTCCGCGCGTTCCAGCCGCGCGTCCGGCTTCTCGCGCAGCCAGCGCACCACGGCCCCGTCGGCCGGGACGAGCAGGTCGACCACTCCCCCGTCGGTGGTCGCGGCGGCCGCCTCGCCGGTCAGGGTCTCCTCCGGGGTCGCACCGCCCCAGGGCTGCCAGCGGCCGGTCGTGGACTGGTTCTTCGCCGAGAGGCCGCCGTTCGCGTTGCGCACGAAGAGATGGACGGAGCCGGTGCGGTCCAGCACGGCGGACGGCATCCCGATCCGCTCGCCCTTGTCCCTGTCCTTGCCGTGCGGGTTGCCGAGCGAGGCCCAGTCCCGCAGCGGGCGGCCGGTCTGGAACTGGACGGCGTGCACCAGGTCCGTCTCGGCGGGCCCGTCCGCGCGAGGCCGTTTCCGTACGCCCACGAGGTGGACGTACCCCTCCGTGCTGCGCGCCACGGACAGGTACGGCAGCAGCCCGGGCGCCGCCAGCGTTTCCGGCCCGGTCCAGTCGGGGCCGCCGGGCCGTCGCTCGGTCCAGCGGAGCACTCCGTCGGCGACGGGGGCATAGGCGGTGAGCCGGCCGTCCTTGCCCCGCAGCAGCCAGCCGGTGGTCGCGGGGAGGGGGCCGTTCGCGGGCGGTGCGGCGCTGCTGGCACGCGCCTTCCGGACCGTGTCCGGCGCGTCGCCCGCACTGTCCGACCGCTTCGACGTCCCTTGGGACCTCGGTGCCATGGCCCACCGCCGCCTTCCCGAGCGCAGGAAAACCCGGAGCACGATAGTACGCGTCGGCGCGCGGACCAGGTCCGGGCGCCTCCCGCGGGCCCGGGCACCTCCCGCAAGCCCCGGGCCCGCGGCGGCCCTAGGGCGTGTTGCGAAAGTAGCGCCGTCCGCCCGCAGGGCGGGGCTCGCGGCGTCTGGTGCGTGCGATCGCAAGGCGGAGGATCGGCGTCGTCGATGGACCGGACGTACTT
>NZ_JOHR01000015.1 GCF_000719775.1 Streptomyces sp. NRRL F-5135
ACTGGGTTGATAGGCCGGATATGGAAGCCAGGTGACTGGTGGAGTTGACCGGTACTAATAGGCCGAGGGCTTGTCCTCAGTTGCTCGCGTCCACTGTGTGGTTCCCGGGTTGCGAACAGTCGCACCGGTTGAACCAGTATTACTTCAGTACATCAATTGAAGAGTGTGCTTGTTCGCTAGTGCCGATGTCCCGGTTTTTCACGGGACGAAGCCCGATAGGGTTTCGGTGGTTATAGCGTGAGGGAAACGCCCGGTTACATTCCGAACCCGGAAGCTAAGCCTTACAGCGCCGATGGTACTGCAGGGGGGACCCTGTGGGAGAGTAGGACGCCGCCGAACAATCTTTCAAGGACCTTTGGTCCAGCGTTCATGCTGGACCAAAGGTCCTTTTTGTTTTTGAGTTTTTTCCTGGAGCGCAGCGGAAGGCCGACTGCGCGAGAATGACTGCGGTACCCGAAGACAGGAGCCCCACCGATGTCCCCCAACTCCTCTGACGACCGTCCTGAGCGCGAAGAGCGTCGCAGGGACAGCGGTGGCGACCGGGGCGGCTTCCGCGGAGGCCGTGACGATCGCGCGCGCGGACCGCGGCGCGACGACCGGGACCGTGGCGGCTTCCGGCGAGACGACGACAACCGCCGGGAGGGCTACCGGGGTAACGGTAGCGGTGGCACCGGCGGCGGTGGCGGCTACCGTGGCGGGCGCGACTCCCGGCCCGGTGGCTTCCGGCGTGATGACGAGCGGACCCCGCGTGGTGACCGGGGGGCTCGGCCGTCCGGCGGCCCGTCCGGTGGGGGCGCGTACGGGCGGCGCGACGACCGGGACAGGGACCGTGGTCCGCGCAGGGACGACCGGCCGAGCGCGCCCCGTCGTTACGACGACCGCGGGGGTTTCCGCCACGATGACCGGCGTGACGAGCGCCGCGACGACCGGCGTGACGAGCGCCCGGCCTTCCGGCGTGACGACCGGCGTGACGAGCGCCGGGATGACCGGCGTGACGAGCGCCCGGCCTTCCGGCGCGACGACCGCCGTGACGACCGCCGCGATGACCGCCGGAGTGACCGCTCCAGTGGGCCGCGTCGTTACGACGACCGTGGTGCGCGGCCCTCGGCCGGCGGCGGTGGCGGCTACGGGCGCCGCGACGACCGGCCCGGCGGGTTCCGCCGCGACGACCGCCCGCGCGACGAGCACCGTCGTGAGGACCACCGTCGTGACGACCGTCCCGGCTTCCGCCGCGACGATCGCCCGAGCGCGCCCCGCCGTGACGGTGAACGCGGTGGCTTCCGCCGCGAGGACAGCCGGGGCGGAGGCTTCGGGCGCCGTGACGACCGGCCCGGCGGGTTCCGCAGGGACGAGCGCCGTGACGACCGGCGCGACGAGCGACGCGATGACCGTCCCGGCTTCCGCCGCGACGACCGGCCCGCCGGAAGGCCCCGTCGTGACGACGACCGCGCCGGATACGGACGCCGCGACGACCGCGGCGGGCGCCCCGGCGGTGGTGGCGGGTACGGGCGCCGCGACGACCGGGACCGTGGCGGACGCGGCGGATTCCGTGGCCGTGACGACCACCGCGGGGGCGGCTACCAGCGGCGCGACGACCGTGACCGCGATCGTGACCGCGAGCCCATCAAGCGGCTGCCGATCCCCGAGGACGTCACGGGTGACGAGATCGACAAGGATGTGCGGCAGGAGCTGATGAGCCTGCCGAAGACGCTCGCCGACGATGTCGCCCGCAACCTCGTCATGGTCGCCAAGCTGATCGACGAGGAGCCCGAGAAGGCCTACGGGTACTCACGGGTGGCGCTCCGGCTGGCCTCGCGCGTCGCGGCCGTACGGGAAGCCGCCGGCTTCGCCGCGTACGCGACGCAGAAGTACACCGAGGCGCTGGCCGAATTCCGTGCCGCCCGGCGGATGACCGGCAATGTCGATCTGTGGCCCGTCATGGCGGACTGCGAGCGGGGCCTCGGTCGTCCCGAGCGGGCGCTGGCGATGGCCGGTGAGCCCGAGGTGCAGAAGCTCGACAAGGCCGGGCAGGTCGAGATGCGTCTCGTGGCGGCCGGCGCGCGCCGCGACATGGGACAGCTCGATGCCGCGATCGTGACCCTGCAGAGCTCCGAGCTGGCGTCGAACTCCGTGCAGCCCTGGACCGCACGGCTGCGGTACGCGTACGCCGACGCCCTGCTGGCGAGCGGCCGCGAGGACGAGGCGCGGGAGTGGTTCGCCAAGACGGTCGAGTCGGACAAGGACGGGGCCACGGACGCCTCGGACCGGCTCGCCGAGCTGGACGGGGTCGAGTTCGTCGACGCCTTGGCCGCTGACGACGAGGTGGATGTCGAGGGCGACGAGACCGTGGCCGACGAGGGCGTCCCCTCCTCGGCCGCCATCGAGAACCCCGAGGACAAGCAGGAAGAGCGCGAGAAGGACGAGAAGGGCGAGAAGAACGAGGACGAGGACAGGAACGGAAACAGCACGTCCTGACCTCGTACGGCGGCATGGGCGGTACGCGGCCATGCCGCCATGACGTCCGTGGGCGGGCGGGAACACCGGAACCGGCTGTTCCCGCCCGCCCACGCGTATGTCCGCTCGCGCCTCAGCCCTGGGTGAGGCTGCGCAGCACCAGTCCCGTCGCCGGCTTCGGCCCGAACGACGTGGACTTGCGCGGCATGGTGACGCCCTGACGCGCCAGTTCCCGTACGACCTCCTCGCGCACCGGATGCATCAGGACCGCCGTACCGCCGTGGCGTTCCGCCTGGGTGACGACCGCCTCGGCGTCATGGATGTACGCGATGTGGTCGGGGTCGTCCGGAATCCGCCAGATGTGATCCAGGAGGGTGGAGTGCAGCACGGCCGCGTCGAGTTGCCGCCAGGCGGCCGGCGGACCGGCCGGGACCGTACGGCTCAGCAGGCCGTCGTCCGGGCGGTCGAGGAGGTGGAAGCCGCCGTCGCCCGCGAGCAGGAACGCGTTGCCCGTCGCGGCGGCCTCCGCCAGGGCTTCGAGTGCCGTGGGCAGCGGACCGGGGACCGTACGGACGCGGAACGCGCCGTCGACGGCCGCGAGCGCCCGGTCGACCGGCAGTGCGCGCAGCAGCCGGTGGATGGCACGGACCTGGAGCGGGTAGCGGGCCGTGTCGACCAGCAGGACCAGCCCGTAGGCCCAGGGGCCGGTGGCGGAGTGCTCGCCGCGCAGCCGCAGGTAGGTCGCCCAGCGGTGGTGGCCGTCGGCGATGAGCGCCTGGTGGTCGGCGAGGTCGCAGGTGATGTCCGCCAGGTCGCCGGGGTCCGTGACCGACCACAGCCGGTGGCCGAAGCCGTCCTCGGTGGTGGTGGCGAGGAGCGGGGGACGCCGTACGGTGCGCTCGATCACGGCGTTCGTACCGGAGCCGCCGCCCACCGGAGGGCCGCCGGCGGGCGGGGCGGAGCCGGCCGCCGTGTCGTGTGCGGGCCGGTGCGTGAGGAGCGCGTCCGCGGCGTGGTCCGCGCCGTCCTCGCCGCGGTACGTCAGCAGCAGGGGCTCCAGGTTCGCCGACGTCGTACGCATCAGCGCCGCCCGGTCCGCCACCACCTCCGCCATCACGTCCTCGTGCGGCAGCACGATCCCGTCCTCGGGCGGGGAGAGCGCCAGCGCGCCGATGACCCCGCGCTGGAGCAGGTCGCCCTTGCGCTGCTCGTACACGTACAACGCCGGTTCCGGATCGGGGGCGAGTACCCCCTCGGTCAGCCACCGGCCCAGGGTGCGCGCCGCCTGGCGGTGCCGCTCGGCCGCGGTGGCGGCCTGCGGGAGGATCAGCCGGACGATGTTGTACGGGTCCGCCGACTCCAGGTGGTGCAGTCCGTCGGGCCTGACCACGACGTCGTACGGCGGCGAGGTCACCGCCGACAGGCTGCCGACCCGTTCGGGGACGTAGCGCAGCCCGCGGAACGGTGCCAGCCGCAGCCCTTTGCCTTCGACTTCCGGACCCGCCGGACCCGGGCCCGTGGGACCCCGGCCTGCCGGCGCTGGACCTGCCGGGCCCGGACCTTTTGGGCCCGGACCTGTGGGACCTGCCGTCTTTGTGGACATTGACGCATCGTATGTGCGCCCGTGGAGATGCGCGATGATCGGAGGAGACCGACCGAGCCGAGGAACGGACGACGCATGAGCCAGCGGAGCAGGACCAGCCCGAGCGGGAGCGCGAGCGCGCTGCATGAGGCGTACGACACGGCTCTGCTCGACCTCGACGGCGTCGTGTACGCGGGTGGGGAGGCCATCCCGCACGCGGTCGAGTCGCTCCGGGAGGCGCGGGACGCCGGGATGAGACTGGCGTACGTCACCAACAACGCGCTGCGCACGCCCGACGTCGTCGCGGAACACCTGACGGAACTGGGCGTGCCGGCCGCGCCCGTCGATGTGATCACCTCGGCGCAGGCGGTGGCCCGGCTGATCGCGGAGTCGGTCCCGCCGGGGTCCCGGGTGCTGGTCATCGGGGGCGAGGGGCTGCGGGTCGCCCTGCGCGAGCGCGGTCTGGAGCCCGTGGACTCCGCGGACGACGACCCGGCGGCCGTGGTGCAGGGCTACGGCGGCCCGGACATCACCTGGGGGCGGTTCGCCGAGGCGTGCCACGCGGTCAACCGGGGTGTGCCGTGGTTCGCCTCCAACACGGATCTGACCATTCCGAGCGCGCGGGGGATCGTGCCGGGCAACGGCGCGGCGGTCGAGGTGGTACGGATCGCCACCGGCGCCGAGCCGCGGGTCGCGGGCAAGCCGCTGCCCCCGATGCACCGGGAGACGATTCTGCGCACGGGTGCCGAGCGGGCGCTGGTCGTCGGTGACCGGCTGGACACGGACATCGAGGGCGCGTTCAACGGCGGTGTGGACTCGCTGCTCGTGCTGACCGGCGTGACCGACGCGGCGGCGCTGCTCGCCGCCGAGCCCCGGCACCGGCCCACGTACGTGGACGAGGACCTGCGCGGTCTGCTGACCGGCCAGCCGGAGGTGACGGAGGCCGGCGGTGGCTTCGCGTGCGGCGGGTGGACGGCGTCGGCCGCCGGGGGCGCCCTGGTGCTGGACGGGGACGGCCGGGCGCCCGACGGGCTGCGGGCACTGTGCGCGGCGGCCTGGACGGAGGCGGAGGACGGCGGCTGCGGGCTGGACGCGGGGAAGGCGCTGGCGCGGCTGGGACTGTGAGCGGCCCCCGCTCCCACCCGGTCCCTCGTCTCCCGGCGCGCCCGCGCCCGCCACGCACCGTTCCGGCCCGTGCCCCTACGCGTCGTCCCCGACGGCCGTCAGGTGGTCCTCCGAGGCGCCCCGGCGCCAGTAGCCGCTGAACTTGACCCTTCCCCGGTCGAAGCCGCGGTCCCGGACGAGGTGGCGCCGTACCGCCTTCACCGTGGCCGATTCGCCGGCGACCCACGCGTACGGCGTACCGTCCGGCAGGGCCGCGGCGCTGATCGCCGCCGCGGTGGCCGGGAACGGGTGCGCGTGCGGGGTGAGCCATGTGATCTCGGCGTCGGCCTTGGTCGGGAGGTCCTGGCGGTCGGCCCGGTCGGGGACCTCGACCCAGACGCGGGCGGGGACGCCCGGGGGCAGCGTTTCGAGGATGCCCGCGACGGCGGGGAGCGCGCAGGCGTCGGCGGCCAGCAGGATCCAGTCGGTGCCGTCCGGCGGCCGGAAGTCGTAGCCCGCGTTCTCCTCGTACACGGGGGCCAGGACACTGATGCGGTCGCCGGGGCGGGCGGACCTGGCCCAGCGCGAGGCCGGGCCCGACGCGGCGTCGGCGGCGGCCGTCGGAACGGGCGCCGCGTCCTCCCCGCCGGACGGGGCGCCGGCCAGGGCCGTGCCGCCTCTGTCGCTTCCGAGACCACCGCCGCCCTCGTCGGGTCCGTGCGGCTCGGACGGTCCGTGTGGGGCGGACGGTCCGTGGAGGGCGAAGTCGATGACCAGTTCGTCGGGATCGCGGCGCAGTTCGCGCGCCGTGAACGTCCGCATGATGCCGCGTACCGCCGGATCCAGCTCGCGGTAGGCGTCGTACCAGTCGGTCCGGTCCGAGTCCGGCATGACCGGGGCGTCCTGGCCGGGGTGCGGGAAGAACAGCTTCACTCGTTGGTCGCGTCCCGCCGTCGCCATACGCGCCACGTCTTCACCCCCCAGGGTGATCCGGGCCATGGCCGGCGTGACACGCTCCGTGCGGAGCACCTCGACGGAGAAGAACTGGAAGGGGGCGTCATTCCTCATGCGAGGGTAGGCTAACCTAACCTCGCGTCGCTCGACAGTCCCCAGGAGTACGACCATGCAGCGCCTCACCGCGGAATCGGTGACCCTCGGTTATGACCAGCGGGTCATCGCCCGCGATCTGTCCGTGGAGATCCCCGACCACTCGTTCACGGTGATCGTCGGTCCCAACGCCTGCGGCAAGTCGACCGTGCTGCGGGCTCTCTCCCGGATGCTGAAGCCCTCACGGGGGCAGGTCCTGCTGGACGGCGCGGCCATCCACACGATGCCCGCGAAGAAGGTGGCAAGGACCCTCGGCCTGCTGCCGCAGTCCTCCACGGCGCCCGACGGCATCACGGTCGCCGACCTGGTCGCGCGCGGGCGGTACCCGCACCAGGGGCTCCTGCGCCAGTGGTCGCCGCTCGACGAGCGGATCGTCGAGGAGTCGATGGCCTCGACCGGGGTGGGCGAGCTCGCAGACCGCCATGTCGACGAACTGTCCGGCGGCCAGCGCCAGCGCGTGTGGATCGCGATGGCCCTCGCCCAGCAGACACCGCTGCTGCTGCTGGACGAGCCCACCACGTATCTCGACATCCAGCACCAGATCGACGTACTCGACCTGTGCGCCGAACTGCACGAGACGCGGGGCCGCACACTGGTGGCCGTCCTGCACGACCTCAATCACGCCGCCCGGTACGCGACCCACCTGATCGCCATGCGCGACGGCCGTGTCGTCGCCGAGGGCGCGCCGGCGGAGGTCGTGACGGCGGAGCGGGTGGAGGAGGTGTTCGGGCTGCGCTGCCAGGTCATCGACGACCCGGAGACGGGCACTCCGCTGGTGGTCCCGGCCGCCCGCCGGGCCCGGCGGGCGGCCTCGGGCGCGGATGCCCCGGCCGGTGGCGGACCCGGGGCGGCCACGTACACCGAGCCCACCCCGGCCTCCCTCGCACCGTCGGCCGGCGCCGCGCCGGAGAAATGACCTGGACGCCGGCCGCAGCTCCCGCCCCTGGGACCTCGTCACGAGGCGCCGCCACGAGTGCGCCGTCGGAAGGACGCCGCCACGAGGTGCCGCGCCCGTCAGAGCAGCGACTTGAGGCGCACCAGGTCGAGGATCCCGGCCTCCAGCCGCACCCGGCCCGCGCCCCAGGCGCGGGCGAAGTGCAGTTCGCCGTCCACCATCGCGACCAGGTCGTCACCGGTCATCGCAAGCCGGATCTGAGCCTTCTCCGGTGGCGGGCCGGCCACGGTGTCCGCCACCTCGATCCGGCCCGCCGTGAGACGGCCCCTGAACGTCACGTCGAGATCAGTGATGTGGCAGCTGAGGGAACGGTCCAGCCCGGCCGCGGTGCGGACCTTGCCGTCCGCCTGGGCCAGGTTGTCCGAGAGCTTGTCGAGTGCGCTGCGGCACTCCTCCATGGTCGCCATCGGAGCCGACGGTACCGCACGGCTTCGAGGTAGCGTCTTGGCATGGACGACTCGATGACGGGACCGGCCGGGCGGGCGCCGGGCCGCTCACCGGAGGAGGCCCCTGGCCAGGCACCGGCGCAGGCACCCGGCGAACCGGCGCGGGCATCCGGCGAGGAGCCGGGGCGGGGGTCGGGGGCGCCTGGTTCCTC
This sequence comes from Streptomyces sp. NRRL F-5135, assembly GCF_000719775.1. Classification (GTDB taxonomy): domain Bacteria; phylum Actinomycetota; class Actinomycetes; order Streptomycetales; family Streptomycetaceae; genus Streptomyces; species Streptomyces hebeiensis. Next base: position 7,801 of record NZ_JOHR01000015.1, read on the forward strand.
GGCGTACGAACCGGCGGCGCCCGCGCCGCTCGGTGTGGAGCGTGCCCCGACCGGCCACTCCGAGGTCGACGAGCGGCTGGCCAGGCTGGCAGACGCCGACCACCTCCCTGTTCAGGGCCATGCCGAGGTGTACGAGGATGTACATCAGGGGTTGCGCGACGCGCTGACCGCGCTCGACGCACGCCCGGGGCCGCCGGGGCCGCCGGCACCACCAACACCACCGGTCCCGGGGGCGCCGGGCGCGCGCCGGACCGGCTGACGGGCCCCGGTGACCTCTCTCGCGTACGACCACAGGAGCTGAACCGAACGTGGCTGGACTGGCACGCCGCCGTCTCGATGCCGAGCTGGTACGCCGCAACCTCGCGCGCTCGCGCGAGCACGCGAGCCAGCTGATCGCCGCGGGCCGGGTGACCGTCGGCGGCGCCACCGCGACCAAGGCCGCCACCCAGGTCGAGACCAGCGCGGCCGTCGTCGTCACCGAGGACGACGCCGACCCCGACTACGTCTCGCGCGGCGGGCACAAGCTCGCGGGCGCGCTGGCGGTCTTCACCCCGCTGGGCCTCGGCGTCACCGGCCGGCGGGCGCTCGACGCGGGGGCGTCCACCGGCGGGTTCACCGATGTGCTGCTGAGGGCAGGGGCCGCGCACGTCGTCGCCGTGGACGTGGGGTACGGCCAACTCGCCTGGTCTTTGCGCAGCGATGAACGCGTCACCGTCAAGGACCGTACGAACGTACGTGAGTTGACGCTCGACGCGATCGAAGGTGAGCCAGTGGATCTCATTGTGGGAGATCTGTCGTTCATTCCGCTGGGCCTCGTGCTGCCCGCGCTGGCGCGCTGTGCCGCGCCCGACGCCGATCTCTTGCTGATGGTCAAGCCGCAGTTCGAGGTCGGCAAGGAACGCCTGGGCAGTGGGGGAGTCGTGCGCAGCCCCGAGCTGCGCGCGGAGGCCGTACGGACCGTGGCGGGACAGGCGGGTGAACTCGGTCTCGGCGTACGAGGCGTCACCGCCAGTCCGCTGCCCGGTCCCGCCGGGAATGTCGAGTACTTTCTGTGGCTCCGCTCCGGAGCGCCCGAGCTGGATCCGGCCGATGTCGACCGCGCAGTGGCGGAGGGACCCCGTTGACCACGAAGAACGCAGCTGCCACCGGCGCCGAGCGCGTCGCGGGCACCACGGAGAACACGGACACCACGGCGAGCGCGGACACAAGGGCGAACGCGGGGAACACGGCGAGCGCGGACAACGCGGACGGCGCCTGCACCGAGTGCTCCGCGCGCGGGACGCACACCGCCCCCGAGGGCACGGCGCACGAGGAGCGCACCGTCTTCCTGCTGGCACACACCGGCCGGCCCGCCGCGGTCCGCAGCGCCGAACTGGTCGTGAACGGCCTGGTGCGCAGCGGTCTGGGCGTACGGGTGCTGGCCACCGAGGCCGCCGATCTGCCGCTGCCGCCGTCCGTCAAGACGGTCGCCGAGGACGACCCCGGCGTGCTCGACGGCTGCGAACTGCTGATCGTGCTCGGCGGCGACGGGACGCTGCTGCGCGGCGCCGCGTTCGCGCGGGCGTCCGGGGTCCCCATGCTCGGGGTCAACCTGGGCCGGGTCGGCTTCCTCGCGGAGGCGGAACGGGACGATCTGGACAAGGTCGTCCAACGGGTCGTCACTCGTGCGTATGAGGTCGAGGAGCGGATGACGATTGACGTCGTCGTGCACCGCAACGGCGACGTGGTCCACACGGACTGGGCGCTGAACGAGGCGGCCGTGCAGAAGGACTCGGCCGAGCGGATGCTGGAAGTGGTCCTGGAGATCGACGGCCGCCCGGTCACCGGGTTCGGCTGCGACGGGATCGTGTGCGCGACCCCCACCGGCTCGACGGCGTACGCCTTCTCGGCCGGCGGGCCGGTCGTCTGGCCCGAGGTGGAGGCGCTGCTGATGGTGCCCATCAGCGCCCACGCCCTGTTCGCCAAGCCGCTGGTGACATCGCCGACCACGGTGCTGGCGGTGGAGGTGCAGTCACAGACGCCGACCGGGGTGCTGTGGTGCGACGGGCGCCGGATGGTCGAACTGCCGCAGAACGCGCGGGTCGAGGTGCGCCGTGGTGCCGTGCCCGTACGGCTGGCGCGGCTGCACCACGCGTCGTTCACGGACCGGCTGGTGGCCAAGTTCGCGCTGCCGGTGTCGGGGTGGCGCGGGGCGCCGCACTGAGCGGCCACGCCGTGGGGCGGGTGCCGGGAGACCGCGTGGGCCGGGACGTCGTTCGCACCCGTCTCCCGCGCACCCGGTCACTTGCCGGGCCACGTGCCCGGGCGCACATCGCGCCGCGTACCCGGGTGCGTGCCGAGGCGCGTACCGGGCCGGGAGCACCGCCGCGTACACCGCGCGGAACCCGGTCACGGAAGTGCCGCCGCACTGCCCGGACGGGGGAACCTGGGGTGGGGGCCGTCGCACGACGGGCTCCGGACCTCGTATGGTCATGACCGTGTTGGAGGAGATGCGGATACGGTCGCTCGGGGTCATCGACGACGCTGTCGTCGAGCTTTCACCCGGCTTCACCGCGGTGACCGGTGAGACAGGCGCGGGCAAGACCATGGTCGTCACCAGCCTCGGGCTGCTGCTCGGCGGGCGGGCCGATCCCGCCCTCGTGCGGATCGGCGCCAAGTCGGCGGTGGTGGAGGGGCGGCTGGCCCTGTCCGCCGGCGACCCCGCTGCCGTACGGGCGGAGGAGGCCGGCGCGGAGCTGGACGAGGGGGCGCTGCTCATCAGCAGAACCGTCTCGGCCGAGGGTCGTTCGCGCGCCCATCTCGGCGGGCGCTCGGTACCGGTGGGCGTGCTCGCGGAACTGGCCGACGACCTGGTCGCGGTACACGGACAGACCGACCAGCAGGGGCTGCTGCGCCCCGCCCGGCAGCGGGGCGCCCTCGACCGGTACGCGGGCGAGGCGGTGGCCGGGCCGCAGGCGGCGTACACGGCCGCCTACGTCCGGCTGCGGGCCGTCGCCACCGAGCTGGAGGAGCTGACCACGCGGGCGCGCGAGCGGGCGCAGGAGGCCGATCTGCTGCGCTTCGGGCTGAACGAGATCGCGGCGATCGAGCCACGGGCCGGGGAGGACACCGAGCTCGCCGCCGAGGCCGAGCGGCTCGGCCACGCCGAAGCCCTGGCGTCCGCCGCCGCCCTGGCGCACGCTGCCCTCGCGGGCGACCCGGAGGACCCGGAGGGCGTCGACGCGACGACGCTCGTCGCGGGGGCGGGCCGCGCGCTGGCGGCCGTGCGGGCCCATGACGCGGCGCTCGCCGGCCTCGCGGACCGGATGGGGGAGATCTCCATCCTGCTGACGGACGTGGCGGGCGAACTCGCCGGATACGCGGACAACCTGGACGCCGACCCGCTGCGCCTGACCGCGGTGGAGGAGCGGCGGGCCGCGCTCACCGGACTCACCCGCAAGTACGGCGAGGACATCACGGCCGTCCTGGCCTGGGCGGAGCGCGGCGCGGCGCGGCTGACGGAGCTGGAGAGCGACGACGACCGCATCGAGGAGCTGACGGCGGAGCGGGACCGGCTCCGGTCCGAACTCTCCCAGCTGGCCCAGGCACTGACGGACGCCCGCACGGAGGCGGCGGCGCGCTTCGCCGACGCGGTCACGGCGGAGCTGGCCTCGCTGGCGATGCCGCACGCGCGCGTCTCGTTCGACATCCGGCAGACCGAGGCGGCGGACGAGGCGTCCGGTGTCGAGGTCGGCGGCCGGTGGGTCGGGTACGGGCCGCACGGCGTGGACGAGGTCGAGCTGCTGCTCGCCCCCCACCCGGGCGCCCAGCCGCGACCGATCGCCAAGGGCGCGTCCGGGGGTGAGCTGTCGCGGGTGATGCTCGCGGTGGAGGTCGTCTTCGCGGGGTCCGACCCGGTGCCCACGTACCTCTTCGACGAGGTCGACGCGGGTGTCGGTGGCAAGGCGGCGGTCGAGGTCGGCCGCCGGCTCGCGGAGCTGGCCCGCTCCGCGCAGGTCGTCGTGGTGACCCACCTTCCGCAGGTCGCGGCGTTCGCGGACCGTCAGCTGCTGGTCGAGAAGACGAACGACGGCTCGGTGACGCGGTCGGGAGTGACCGTGCTGGAGGGGGAGGACCGGGTACGGGAACTGTCGCGGATGCTGGCGGGCCAGGAGGACTCGGAGACGGCCCGGGCACACGCGGAGGAACTGCTGGCGACGGCGCGGGGCGCGGCGGGCTGAGCGGGGCCGCCGTCCGGCGGGGGTGCGGTTCGCGCCTCCGGCGGGGCGGGACGTCTCAGGTCGGCCGCGCCGCCGGAGGGGCACGGTTCGCCGTCCGGCGGAGTATGGTGTGCCGGCTCCGCGCGGGGCGGACCCCGTCGCGTTCGCCGGAACGTTTTCCCTACCACTGGTGCGCTCGGTGCGCACGGGAGTCGCCGGTCCCCCCGGCCCGGGGACGGCAACCGCGGGGACGCCCGGTGCAGGCACCGCGCCCGGCGCGCCTACGCTTGGCGCATGACCGCCAGCCGCGGCAGAACCGCCGTCTGCGTCACCGCTCTCGCCACCACCCGCGCCGTGTACCAGGCGCTCCGTACCCGCGCGCCGGGTACGTCCGCGCGTTGGCGGCGGAGCAACTACGCCGGACGTACGGTCGACCTCTACGCCGGACCGGCGACCGCGCTCGGTGCCGCCGCCGGGACGGTTCTCGCCGGGAGCTCGTCCGCCGCGCGCACCGCGCCCGCCGCGGCCCTCGTCGTGCTCGCCGCCGGAGCGTGCGGGGCGTACGACGACGCGGTCGGGGCCGACGACCCGCGACGGGGCTTCCGGGCACACCTCGGGGCGCTGCGGCGCGGCGAGGTGACCGGTGGCGCGGTCAAACTCCTCGGTATCGGCGCGGCCTCGCTCGGGGCCGCCGCGCTGCTCAAGGAACGGCCCGCCGACCGGCTGCTGGCCGCGGTCGTGGTGGCGGGCGCCGCGCACTGCGTGAACCTGCTGGACGTACGGCCGGGCCGCGCCGGTCTCGGGGTGCTGGCCCTGGCCGTGCCCGGGCTGCTGCGCCGCGGCCCGGCCGGGGCGTTCGCCGCCGTTCCCGTGGGCGCGGCCGCCGCCGTCGTCCTGGACGACCTCGGCGAGCGCACCATGCTCGGTGACGCCGGCGCGCACGCGCTGGGCGCCGCACTCGGGGTGGCGGCCGTGGTGGGGAACGGCCGGGCCGGGTTGGCCGTTCACGCACTGGGAGTCATCGCGGCGACGGCGTACGGTGACAGGACCAGCCGGTCGGCGACCGGCCCGGCCACCGCCTCGCGGAGTCATCCACACTCACCCGCGTGAGTGTTCGCGGGTGCGGAGTCGCGGCGGAGTCGCGGCGCCCGACGCGAGAACGACGCCCCGACAGTGCCGGAACGTGCGTGCGGGCTGGCATCCTTGGCGCAGTCCCCCGTCCCCGCCCCCACCCGAGTCCAGGAGCCTTGCCCACGTGACACAACTGCGTACGGTCCAGGTGCTGGGCGGTGGCAGTGCGGGCAGCAGCGCGCACGTCCGCTCGCTGGCGGCGGGTCTGGTCGCCCGGGGAGTGCGCGTGACGGTCTGTGCCCCGGAAGAACTGGAACACGCCCACGACTTCGGCGGTTGCGGGGCCCAGTACGTCACCGTGCCCCGGCGCGCGGCTCCGGCGCCGGTCGCGGCGCTGCGCGCGGCGTGCGCCGGTGCGGACGTGGTGCACGCGCACGGCCTGCACGCCGCCGTACGGGCCGTGGTGGCGCTCGGCGGCCGGCCGGTTCCGCTGGTCGTCACGCTCCACACCCGTTCCCGGGCGACCGGGGTGCGCGGCGGACTGCCGCGGCTGCTGGAGAGGCGGGCCGTACGGGCGGCGACGGTGGTGCTCGGTACGTCCTCGGAGCTGGTCGACCGGGCCCGCCGCGCGGGCGCCCGGGACGCCAGGCTCGCCCCCGTCGCCCTGCCCGGCGCCCGTTTTCCGGCCCCCGGTCCGGAGAACAAGGCGCGGGCCGAACTCGGCGCCGTCGAACGTCCGTTATTGATGGCCGTCGGCGGCCTCGAACAGGGCCAGGGGTACGACACGCTGCTGGACGCGGCCGGCACCTGGCGCGGCCTCGACCCGGCGCCGCTGGTCGTCGTCGCCGGGGACGGCAGGGAACGCGCCGGGCTCCAGCGCCGTATCGACGCCGCCGACCTGCCCGTGCGGCTGCTCGGCCGCCGCGACGACGTCCCCGAACTCCTCGCCGCCGCCGACCTCGCGGTCCTGCCGAGCCGCTGGGAGGCCCGCTCCGTCCTCGCGCGGGAGGCCCTGCGCCTCGGGGTACCCCTGGTCGCCACGGCGGTGGGCGGCACCCCCGACCTGGTCGGGGACGCGGCCGTACTCGTACCGTACGGGGACGCGCCGGCCCTCTCGCACGCCGTACTGCGGCTCCTGGCCGACCCGGCCGCGCGCCGCCGCCTGACCGCGGCCGGCCGCGCGCAGGCGGCGACCTGGCCCACGGAGGACGAGACGATCGCGCACGTACTGAGCGTGTACGACGAACTCACCCAGCCCTGGTGCCCTCGATAGGACCGCCGTTCCCCGGCTCCTGGCCCGGGGAGGGCGTGCGGTCGTACGAGGCGTGCTCTAGAGCCTGCTTCCGCGCGGGGGAAGCGTGCGGCTCCTCGGTATGCGCAGTCGGCGTCGTACGCCGGCGACCGGGTCCAGGACGCCGAAACGGAGTGTGAGCGAGTCCCGGCCCGGGAGCGGTTTGGCGTAGGCGGGCAGGGCGCGCTGCCGGAAGCGTGCCGGGGGCAGGCCGGGCTCGTCCGGTACGGGAAACGTCAGGGGCGCGTCCGTCAGGGGCAGGACCAGGGACAGCTCCCACTCGCCCGTCTCCAGGGAGCGGGAGGCGACGGCCCGGGCGAGGTCGACGCGGAGCTCGAACGGACCCGGGGCGGTGAGGACTCCGGTCTGGAAGGCTCCGAGGCCGACCGTGTGACCGGCGCGGTCGGCCCGGACGACGAGGTCGGCCGCGGTGAGTCCGGCGATGTCGGCGTGGCCCGTGAGCACCAGGACCCCGGGGGCGTCCGCCGCCCACGCGGTCCCGCGCACCCGCACCCGCGAGCGCAGGGGGTGCCGCAGCTGACCCACGTCGAGCGTCAGGTCGCCCTGGGGCGTGGTGTAGTAGGGCGTGACGGTCCGGGTCGTTCCGTCGGCGGTGCGGGTGAGACGGGGCAGCGGCCGGGTGTCGACGCCCTCGGCACGCCGGTTGCCCACGCGTACCTCCTTCTCGATGCCCTGGCCGCGCACCCGCAGGTGGACGTCCCAGAGCCCGCGGGGCAGATGCCGGCCGTCCGCCGCCGTGGCGATGTCGATCCGTGCGCTGAACCCGGCCAGTCCGTAGTCGTACGGGTGCTCCCCGGGGGGCGGGTTCTCCCCGGCGGTCGGGTGCTCCCCGTCGGTGCGGACCGGCTCGGCCTGCTCCGGGGCGTGGGCGGGGTCGAGGTCGGCGGGGAAGCGGTACTCGGTACGGCTTCCCCGCTCGCGCAGGACGACATCGACGGCCGCCTCGCGGGTGTCGACCCGGTCGATGTAGGCGTGTCCGCTCAGCCGCAGACAGGTTCCGGCCAGGGCCGCGATGTCCAGCCGGTGGCGCACGGGCAGCCGGTCGGTGATGTCGTAGCAGCTGTCCGGAACGGCGCGCGAGGGGTCGCGGAAATAGGGATACGCGCCGAAGGCCCGGCCGCCGTCGACGACGACCCGTTCCTTCGGGCCGGACCGGTCGAAGGCGATGACCTCCCGCAATTCCTCCAGCATGCCGCGACCGGCCAGGTGGAGGCGCAGCCGGGTCATCGGGGCGAGCCGCGCGGCGATTTCATCGGTGTACCACCGGTCGAGCATCCGTCTTGTCTCGGTGGCCGCGGACTCCCGTCTCTCGGGATCGGTCTCGCGCACCAGGTGGTGCAGCACACCGTTGAGGTCCACCTCGAGGTGGCGGCGCACCAGCAGATCACGGTTCGGCCCGGCCGCCACCTCCCGGGACAGCAGGTCGAACATCAGGGAGAGGAAGCGCAGCCGCGGGTGCGTCCCCCGCGTGGTCAGCGTGACGTTGTTGCCGTCCTCGCGCTCGACCCAGTAGTAGCAGTCGTAGTCGGCCACCACCGAGATAACGGCGGCGCGCAGATAGGCCATGGCGACGAACGGCTGGTCCTCACCGACCCGCAGGTCGGTACGGAAGCGCAGTCCCAGGCGCTCGATCATCTCCCGCCGGAACAGCTTGAGCGGGCTGAGCGTCCAGTACACGCGCGAGGCGAACAGGTCCGCCTTCGGCTGGTTGCGCCGGAACATCGAGCGGGGTGCGTTGCGCCCGCCGATTCCCACCATCTTGCCGAGCACCACGTCGGATCCCTGGGCGTCGGCCATGGCCACCATGCGTTCCAGGGCCTCGGGGCCGAGGTGGTCGTCGGCGTCCAGGAAGAAGACGTACCGCCCGCGGGCCAGGTCGAGACCGGCGTTGCGCGGGGCCGAAGGACCGCCGGAGTTGGCCTGGTGCACGACGCGCACCACCTCGGGGAACTTCTCGGCCAGCCGGTCCAGTTCGGCGCCCGTTCCGTCCGTCGACCCGTCGTCGACGGCGACCAGCTCGACCCGGCCGTCGCCGATGGTCTGCTCGACCACGGACATCACGCACCGGGTCATGTAAGGCATCGCGTTGTACGCCCCGACTATCACAGTGACGTCGGGAACAGCCGTCTCCGGCACACCGCTCAAGACACTCCACCTTCTCGTGGCAGGAAGAATGAGAACCGCGGAACAGACGCGCGGCAGGGTGCCGGTCGCAGGGACCACAAGCAGTGCCGCGCCCGCGACTGTCAGATTAACAGTCGAATTTGACAACTCTTCACCATCTGACCATGCGGCCTTCACTGATCAGAGCATGTGGTGCCCAGGCCGGGGCGGCAGTGGATGGAGTCCCCATGACGCGGAACTCCCCCGTGCCGAAGGCGACGGGGGAGCCGGGAGTGAGTGGCGCGCGGCGCGCCGGCGCGTCAGCCGCCGTACGCTCCGGACGCCGTCAGGCGCAGCGCGGTGTCGATCAGCGGCACATGGCTGAACGCCTGCGGGAAGTTCCCGACCTGCCGCTGGGCGGCGGAGTCCCACTCCTCCGCCAGCAGTCCCAGGTCGTTCCGCAGCGCCAGCAGCTTCTCGAAGAGCTTCCGTGCCTCGTCCACCCGGCCGATCATCGCCAGATCGTCCGCGAGCCAGAACGAGCAGGCCAGGAACGCGCCCTCCTCGCCCGCCAGGCCGTCCACGCAGCCGTCCCCGTCCGAGGTCGGGTAGCGCAGCACGAACCCGTCCGGCGTGGACAGCTCCCGCTGGACCGCCTCGATCGTGCCGATGACCCGCTTGTCGTCCGGCGGCAGGAAACCCATCTGCGGGATGAGCAGCAGCGACGCGTCCAGCTCCGGGGAGCCGTAGGACTGCGTGAAGGTGTTCCGCTCCTTGTCGTACCCCTTCTCGCAGACGTCGCGGTGGATGTCGTCGCGCAGCTCGCGCCAGCGCTCCAGCGGCCCGTCGACGTCACCCGACTCGATCAGCTTGATCGTGCGGTCGACCGCCACCCAGGCCATCACTTTGGAGTGCACGAAGTGCCGCCGCGGCCCGCGCACCTCCCAGATGCCCTCGTCCGGCTCGTCCCAGTGGTCCTCCAGGTAGTGGATCAGCTTGAGCTGGAGGACGGAGGCGTAGTCGTTGCGGGACAGGCCCGTCATGTGCGCCAGGTGCAGCGCCTCGGTGACCTCGCCGTACACGTCCAGCTGGAGCTGGTGCGCCGCGCCGTTGCCGACCCGGACCGGGGACGAGTTCTCGTAGCCCGGCAGCCAGTCCAGCTCCGCCTCGCCCAGTTCGCGCTCGCCCGCGATGCCGTACATGATCTGGAGGTTCTCCGGGTCGCCCGCGACCGCGCGCAGCAGCCATTCGCGCCAGGCGCGTGCCTCCTCGCGGTAGCCGGTGCGCAGCAGAGAGGAGAGGGTGATCGCGGCGTCGCGCAGCCAGGTGTAGCGGTAGTCCCAGTTCCGTACGCCGCCGATCTCCTCCGGCAGGGAGGTGGTGGGCGCGGCGACGATGCCGCCCGTCGGGGCGTAGGTGAGCGCCTTGAGCGTGATCAGCGAGCGGATCACGGCCTCCCGGTAGGGGCCGTGGTACGTGCAGTGCTCGACCCACTCGCGCCAGAAGTCGGCGGTCGCCTCCAGCGAACCCTCCGGGTCGGGCAGCGCGGGCGGCTGCTTGTGCGAGGGCTCCCAGCTCATGGTGAAGGCGACCCGCTCGCCCGGCGACACCATGAAGTCGGAGTACGTCGTCAGCTCCTCGCCGTACGTCTCCGCCTCGGTGTCCAGCCAGATGGAGTCCGGCCCGGACACGGCCACCGTGCGGGTGTCGTCCACCCTGTGGACCCAGGGCACGATCCGGCCGTAGCTGAAGCGCATGCGCAGCGCGGACCGCACCGGGACGCGGCCGCTGATGCCCTCCACGATCCGGATCAGCTGCGGGGCGCCGTCGCGCGGCGGCATGAAATCGGTCACCCGTACCGTGCCGCGCGGGGTGTCCCACTCCGACTCCAGGATCAGGGAGTCCCCGCGGTAGCGGCGCCGCGTGGCGGTCGGCGCCGCGTCGTCCGCGGCGTGCACGGGCCCCAGCCGCCAGAACCCGTGCTCCTCGGTCCCGAGCAGCGCCGCGAACACGGCGTGCGAGTCGAAGCGGGGCAGGCACAGCCAGTCGACCGTGCCGTCCCGGCAGACCAGTGCCGCGGTCTGCATGTCTCCGATGAGTGCGTAATCCTCGATGCGCCCGGCCACGTGTGTCTCCAGTCGAACGGCCATGGTCGCCCCGGAGGGCTCTTTCTGCGGTCAAGGGTCGTTGACGAGCTTCTGTTCCGGGAAATTCCGGGAGGGCCGACGGTGCTCGGCGCCGGTCCTGATTGTCCTGTGCCGTCCCGGCTCGGCGGCGAATGTCCGAGCAGGATACGACGCGGCAAGCGCTTCGGCCGGCACGCTCCCGACAACGCCGGCCCGCCGAACGGGTGGGCCCGGGTGCCGCGCGGGGAACAGGGTGACTCGTGTGAGCGCTCCTGTGCAAGCCGGGCCGGAAACCTCGCCGCGCGCCGTACCGGACCGTGCCGGGCCCGGGGCCGGCCCGCACCGGAGCGGGCCGTACCGGAACCAGCCTCCCCCGCGGCGCTGATACCCTGGTAGCCCGTGGACCGGTGGACTCCTGCGACGCGACTGGGGCCCCGACCCCGCAGCGACGGACGTTCCTCCTCGGAACCCTTGGAACCCTCGGACTCCGTCGGACCAGATCGTCAGAGGCACAGCCGTCTGCGGATCCGGTCCGGAACCGACAGGGGCGTCCGGTACGCACCTCGAACCGCGACCACGGGAGCACCGCCTTGGCCATGCCGAATCGATCCTCGTCCTCGACGACCAAGCACATCTTCGTCACCGGGGGTGTCGCATCATCCCTCGGCAAGGGCCTGACCGCCTCCAGCCTGGGCGCGCTGCTCAAGGCGCGCGGACTGCGGGTGACCATGCAGAAGCTGGACCCGTACCTGAACGTCGACCCCGGCACGATGAACCCGTTCCAGCACGGTGAGGTGTTCGTCACCAACGACGGGGCGGAGACCGATCTGGACATCGGTCACTACGAGCGTTTCCTCGACGTCGACCTCGACGGCTCGGCCAACGTCACCACCGGTCAGGTCTACTCGCAGGTCATCGCCAAGGAGCGGCGCGGCGAGTACCTGGGTGACACCGTCCAGGTCATTCCGCACATCACCAACGAGATCAAGCACCGCATCCGGCGGATGGCGACCGGTGACGTCGACGTCGTGATCACCGAGGTCGGCGGCACGGTCGGCGACATCGAGTCGCTGCCGTTCCTGGAGACCGTCCGCCAAGTGCGCCACGAGGTGGGCCGCGACAACGTCTTCGTCGTGCACATCTCCCTGCTCCCGTACATCGGTCCCTCCGGCGAGCTGAAGACCAAGCCGACCCAGCACTCGGTCGCGGCCCTGCGCAACATCGGCATCCAGCCGGACGCCATCGTGCTCCGCGCCGACCGCGACGTGCCGCTGTCCATCAAGCGCAAGATCTCGCTGATGTGCGACGTGGACGACAACGCGGTCGTGGCGTGCGTGGACGCCAAGTCGATCTACGACATCCCGAAGGTCCTGCACACCGAGGGGCTGGACGCCTATGTCGTCCGGAAGCTCGACCTTCCCTTCCGCGATGTCGACTGGACCGTCTGGGACGACCTGCTCGACCGCGTCCACAACCCCGACCACGAGGTGACCGTCGCCCTGGTCGGCAAGTACATCGACCTGCCGGACGCCTACCTGTCGGTGACCGAGGCCCTCCGAGCGGGCGGCTTCGCCAACCGGGCGCGGGTCAAGGTGAAGTGGGTCACCTCGGACGACTGCAAGACGCCGGCGGGCGCCGCGAAGCAGCTGGGCGACGTCGACGGCGTGCTGATCCCGGGCGGTTTCGGTGAGCGCGGGGTGACCGGCAAGGTGGGCGCCATCCAGTTCGCCCGTGAGCAGCGGATCCCGCTGCTGGGCATCTGCCTGGGCCTCCAGTGCATCGTGATCGAGGCCGCGCGCAACCTGGTGGAGATCCCCGAGGCGAACTCGACGGAGTTCGACTCCGGCACCTCGCACCCGGTGATCTCCACGATGGAGGAGCAGCTGGCGTACGTGGAGGGCGCGGGCGACCTGGGCGGCACGATGCGGCTCGGGCTCTATCCGGCGAAGCTCGCGGAGGGCTCGATCGTGCGCGAGGTGTACGAGGACCAGCCGTACGTGGAGGAGCGTCACCGCCACCGCTACGAGGTCAACAACACCTACCGTGCGGAACTGGAGAAGAAGGCGGGGCTGGTCTTCTCGGGCACCTCCCCGGACAACAAGCTGGTCGAGTACGTCGAGTACCCGCGCGCGACCCACCCGTACCTGGTCGCCACCCAGGCCCACCCGGAGCTGCGCTCCCGGCCGACGCGTCCGCACCCGCTGTTCGCGGGGCTGGTGAAGGCGGCGGTGGAGCGCAAGGAGGGCGGCGCGGGTCGGGCCTGACGGACGGGCCCGACGCCGGGCTCCCGGGGCCGGCCGGCCCCGGGAGCCCGGCCCCCGCACCGGGGGCTTCGCCCCTGTCATGTGCCGGGGGCCCGTGCCAGGGCCCGGCTTCCGGGGCCCGCGGCTCGCGTTCCGGGCCACCGGGCCGGCCGGGCCGGGCTCGGCCGCCCCGGGCCTGGGCGCCCGGCGCAGGCGATACGGTGGAGCCGGGGTACGGGCATCCACGACCGGTACCCCGGTTTCCGCTTGTGCGCCGCTGTGTGGGAGGACGGTTTCATGACCATCGAGGACGCCCCCGAGGAATGGCGGGTCACCGCCACCTCGACACCCTTCCGCGGAAACAAGACGAGTGTCCGCACGGACGACGTGGTCATGCCCGACGGCTCGGTCCACGCGCGGGACTACCAGGTCCACCCCGGTTCCGTGGCGATCCTCGCGCTGGACGACGCGGACCGGGTCATCGTGCTGCGCCAGTACCGGCACCCGGTGCGGCAGAAGCTCTGGGAGATCCCGGCCGGGCTGCTCGACGTACCGGGCGAGAACCCGCTGCACGCGGCGCAGCGCGAGCTGTACGAGGAGGCTCACGTCAAGGCCGAGGACTGGCGGGTGCTGGTGGACGTCTACACGACGCCCGGCGGCTGTGACGAGGCGGTACGCGTCTTCCTCGCCCGGGACCTGTCCGAGGCGGAGGGGGAGCGCTTCGCGGTCGCGGAGGAAGAGGCGGACATGGAGCTCGCCCGGGTGGACCTGGCCGACCTGGTCCGGGGCGTGCTCGCGGGCGAACTGCACAACAACTGCCTGGCGGTGGGGGTGCTGGCGCTGACGGCGGCGCGGGCCGGGGACGGGATCGAGGCGCTGAGGCCGGCGGAGGCGCCGTGGCCCGCCCGGCCGTTCGAGTCCTGAGCGGCACGGCTCGCGCGCGCTGAGCGACCGGGCCCGAGCGGACGTCTCTCGTCGCCGGGCGGCTTTCGGGGCGTCGGCGCCGCCGGATCGATGGTGCCGACCGGGTCGGTCATATCGCCGTACTGATACGACGATATGACTGACCCGGTCGGGGGACGCCCCGGCCCCGCTGCGACGGTCCGGTCGCAGAGCGTGAACTAGGCTCGGACCGCCCGTGCGGGGACCCGGCGGGCTCGGCTCGTGCGCAGGCGGACGGAGCGTGGCCGTGACGGATCAGGCGACCGATCGGACGGTGGAGGCGGCCGGCTCCCGGGACGCGGGGCGGGCCACCGCGGGAGTGGCAGAATCTGATGGGCCGTCGTTCGGGACGAAGCGTTCGGCGGCGTGTTCCACGACGTCCGAGACGAAAGGTACGGCCCGGGTGAACGTCCCGGATGAGCCCGCGGGCGCGGTCGACGGCGACCGCGGCAGTGACATGACGGCGGCGGACCTCGGCTTGGCCGAGGTCCGCCGCCGTCGTCGTACGGCACCCGGCGACGCCGGCACGGAGCCGGTACCGGACGGCACAGACCAGGACGGCACCGAGCCGGGCGGCCCGGAAGGCCGACTCGGGGGGCCGGAGCCGGCGTCCGGCGACCCGGCCGAGGGCGCGAGCGCGCCCGGCCCGGAACCCGTCGGCGCTCCCCCCGGCAGCGGGGAGCCGGCCGCGCGGGGCGCCGGGCCGGGGGCCGACGGTCCCGCTGCCGCGTCCGACGAAGAGCCCGGCGACGGCACCGGGGGCCGCCCTGGCGGCGTCGCGGCGAGCACCGGTCCCGTGGGTACGGCCCTCGACGGCCGGGAGCCGGTGACCGACTCCGCCGGGCACGGCGACGGGCGGACAGCGCCCGCCGACGGGCCCGGTCGGGCCGGGACCGGCAGCCGGACCGGGAGCGACGGGACGGATCGTGATCCTGACCTCTCGGAACCGGCCCCGGGCGGGCTCGGTTCGGCCGGGGCGGATCTTCCGTCCGCGAGTGGCGGACCGGGGCGAGCCCCTGACTTCGCGGGCCCCGCCGGAGCCGGGTCCGGGGATCCCGGCCCCCGCCCCGACTCCGCCGAGGCGGCCGGGGGTACGGCCGACGAGGGGGCTCCCGCCGGTGACGGCTTCCCGGCCGAGGCGTCCGCAGACGGTTCCGCGGCGGCCGCGGCGGATGCCGGGCCCCCGGAGCGTACGGCCGGCGAGGGCCCGGCCGGTGGCCGAAGGCGGGCGGCCGACGGCGAGTCCGGGCGGCCCCGGCGGCGACCGCCCGCGGGGAGCCGGCCGTTCTTCGGGCGCGAGCGCGAGCTCAAGGCCCTGCACGGGGACATCGAGCGCGCGGGACTCAACACCCTGTCCGGACGCAAGGAACCCCGCGCGCGGGTGCTGCTGATCGCCGGGCGGCCCGGTTCCGGGCGGACCGCGCTCGCCGACGAACTCGCCGCGCGGCTGGCGCACGCCTATCCGGACGGCGTCGTACGGGCCCGGCTCACCGAGGCCGGGGGAGAGGCCGTCCCCACCGAGCGCACCGCCCGCGAGATCCTCACCTTCTTCGCGCTGCCCACACCCCCCGGAGCCGGTGAGGACGAGCTGTGCGAGAGGGTGCGCGCCGCGCTGGCCGCCCGGCGCGTCCTGCTGCTCCTCGACGACGCCGGCGACGCGGGCCAGGTGGACCCGCTGGTACCCGACAATCCCGACTGCCTGGTGGTCGCGGTCGCCACCGGCCCCCTCACCGGCATTCCCGACGTCCGCCCCTGCACCATCGGGGGGATGGACACCAAGGCCGCCATCGCCCTGCTGGAGCGGTTCGCCGGCGAGGTAAGGATCACGGTCGATCCGCAGGCCGCCGAGTCCCTCGCCGAGGAGTGCGCGGGTCAGCCCGCCGCGCTCGTCCTGGCCGGGGGCTGGCTCGCGGCCCGGCCCACCACGTCCGTCGCCGACGCGGCCAAGCGCCTGCGCGCACAGCCGCAAAGCCAGGACAGCCCCGTCGGCGACCGTCCCCTCGCCCGCGCGTTCCGGCTGGTGTACGAGTCGCTGCCGCCGTCGTCCGCCCGGTTCCTGCGGCTGCTCGCGCTCGCGCCCGCCGGTCGTGTCGACGCCCACACCGCCTCCGCGCTGGCCGGCTGTTCGGTGTCCGACGCCATGGTCCTGCTGAAGGACCTCGCCGCCCTGGGGCTGCTCCGGGCGAGCGGTGTCCGGGCCGCGGCGCACCACGGCGCGCACGACGACCAGTACCTGGTGCCGGGCGCGCTCATGCCGACGCTGCGCGCCCTGCTGGAGGAGAAGGACCGCCCGGCCGAGATGCAGCTGGCGCGGGCGCGGATGCTGGAGCGGACCGTACGGCTGCTCCAGTCCTGCCGGTCGGTCACCGAACCCGAGGGCTCTCCGGCCCGGGCGAAACTGGCCACACTGCCGCGCACGCTGCGCTTCCCGCACGCCGCCGCCGCCGAGGCGTGGCTCGGCGCGCACCTGCCCGCCCTGCTGGCCTCCGCACGGCTCGCGGTCGCCGACGGCGAGCTGGACACCCTGGCCCGCAGGCTGATCGCGGCGCTGGTCCGGGCCCTGACCGCGCACCACGGCGCCGAGGCCGCGGCGCCCGAGCTGTACGGGCTGCACCGGCTCGTCCTCGACATCGCCGAGCGCCGCGAGCTGCACCGCGAACGCGCCGCCGCACTGCTGAACCTCGGCGACCTCGACGCGCGGACCGGCCGGACCCGTGACGCGCTCGCGCGCTACCGTGCCGCGCTGGACGCGGGCCGGGCCGCGAACGACCTCTACGCCACCGGCCGGGCCATGGAATCCGTGGGCGGCGCCCACCAGGACCTCCAGGACTGGCAGCGGGCCGCCGACTGGTACGGCAGGGCGCTCTCCCAGCGGCTGAGCAGGGGCGAGCGGGCCGACGCGGCCCGCCTCTACGGCCGGCTCGGCACCGTGCACACCTACGCCGGCCGGTACGGGGAGGCCCTGCGCGACTGGCGGGCCGCCACCGCCGAGTACCGCAGGATCCACGACCTTCCGGGCCAGGCGCGCGCCCTGAGCGAGGTGGCCCGGGTGCAGGAGTACGCGGGCCGGCCGCACGAGTCGCTGCGCACCTGTGAGGAGGCGATCGGCTGGGCCCGGCAGGCCGGGGACGACCGGCTCCAGGCCGCGCTCCGGCTCCGGGCCGCGGACACCCTGGACCGGCTCGGCGACTCGACGGCCGCCCGCCTCCACCGCAGCGCGGCCGAGCGGCTGCTGGAGGGGGCGACGGCGGAGAGCGGGACGCGAGGGACGTGAGGCCTGTCCCGCGGGCTGCCTGCCCCGGCCTGCGGGAAACAGGGGAACCCCGGGTTCGACCTGTGAAACCCGTGGCAGTTCCGATTGTGATTGATGTTTTACAAGGCTAGACAGCGGGAAATCCTTCATTAGACTGGCTCCGCCGTGCATTCGTGCGGTGTCTTCCCGTACGCCCGCACCCGCCCGGGTTCGTGTGGAACGCCCGAGACATCCCCAGAGCCGAGGACTGTGATCCGCCGTGTTGGTAGGCATCCCCCGCGAGGTGAAGAACAACGAATACCGGGTGGCGATCACCCCGGCCGGTGTGCACGAGCTGGTGCGCCACGGTCACGGGGTCGTCGTGGAGCGCGACGCGGGGACCGGTTCCTCGATCCCGGACGACGAGTTCGCCGCCGCCGGCGCGCGCGTCCTGCCCACCGCCGACGCGGTCTGGGCCGCGGCCGACCTGCTGCTGAAGGTCAAGGAGCCGGTCGCCGAGGAGTACCACCGGCTGCGCAAGGACCAGACGCTCTTCACCTACCTCCACCTCGCCGCGTCCCGCGCGTGCACCGACGCGCTGCTGGACTCGGGCACCACCGCCATCGCCTACGAGACGGTCGAGACCGCGAACCGCGCGCTGCCGCTGCTCGCCCCGATGTCCGAGGTCGCGGGGAGGCTCGCGCCGCAGGTCGGCGCGTACCACCTGATGCGCTCGGCGGGCGGCCGGGGGGTGCTGCCGGCCGGGGTTCCCGGTACGGCGCCGGGCCGGGCCGTCGTCATCGGCGGCGGGGTCTCGGGCTGGAACGCCACACAGATCGCGGTCGGCATGGGCTTCCACGTCACGCTGCTCGACCGGGACATCGCCAAGCTGCGCGAGGCGGACCGGATCTTCGGCACGAAGGTGCGGACGCTCGTCTCCAACGCCTTCGAGCTGGAGAAGGCGGTCACCGAGGCCGACCTCGTCATCGGGGCCGTCCTCATCCCCGGGGCGAAGGCGCCGAAGCTGGTCACCAACGAACTGGTCGCCCGGATGAAGCCCGGGAGTGTACTTGTCGACATCGCGATCGACCAGGGCGGATGCTTCGAGGACTCGCGTCCCACCACCCACGCGGAGCCGACCTTCCGGGTGCACGACTCCGTCTTCTACTGCGTCGCCAACATGCCCGGCGCCGTGCCGAACACCTCCACCTACGCGCTGACCAACGCCACACTGCCGTACGTCCTGCAACTCGCGGACCACGGCTGGATCGGGGCGCTGCGCCGCGACCCGGCGCTGGCCCGGGGCCTCAACACCCATGACGGCCAGGTGGTTTACCGCGAGGTCGCCGAGGCGCACGGCCTGGCGCACGTCGAATTGGGCGCTCTTCTGGGCTGATTCGCCCCCCTTGTCGTCAATCTCACGCCAACGGCCGGACCTTGCCGAGCGAGGACCGGCCGTCGGTGTGTGCCCGGGCGTCGCCGAATCGTTTCGCGGGCGTTCCGCGGGTCCTTCCAAGGGGCCCTGGGCACAACACTTTCCACCGTTTCGCGCGCCCGTGCGACATGTGGACCATGCCTTGGTGAGAGGCGTGTGCGCCCTTGACAGAGAGGCGTTCGGTCACCGACACATCGGGCCGGGTCCGGCGGATTGTGTTGCTGCGGACCGGTGACACGCCATAGAGTCGCCAATCGTCGGCATGGTGCCACGCTGACCTATCGATAAGTTTCCTGGTCCCTTCCAAGGAGGTAAGACGACTTGTGAATGAGTCGACATTTACTCCCGGGGGTGGTCACCCAGGAATGCCCACGACGGTCCAGAGCCCGCCGACCGGGCTCGTGGAGGCTGTCGGCTCCGTAGCTGTCCGCACCTTCGCCACCCACCAGCACATGACGACAGCCCACCAGATGATGGACGGCCAACACGTGAACGCCAGGGCCGGCAACGAGGGTGGCCGAGAGTCCACTCCATTCGCCGACTACGACGAGGTGCCCGAGGGGCACTTCTACGATCCCGACGCCGAGTACGAACCCGACCCCGAATACGCGGCCACCCTCGCGCCCGACGCCGCCCGCCAGCGCCGCGAGCGGATCGGGCCCACGGGGCGTCCGCTGCCGTACTTCCCGATCCCGGGCCCGCTCACCGACCACGGCCCCGCGAAGATCATCGCGATGTGCAACCAGAAGGGCGGCGTGGGCAAGACCACGTCGACCATCAACCTGGGCGCCGCGCTCGCCGAGTACGGCCGCCGCGTGCTGCTCGTCGACTTCGACCCGCAGGGCGCGCTGTCGGTCGGGCTCGGGGTGAACCCGATGGAGCTCGACCTCACCGTCTACAACCTGCTCATGGAGCGGGGCATGTCGGCGGACGAGGTGCTGCTGAAGACCGCCGTGCCCAACATGGACCTGCTGCCGAGCAACATCGACCTCTCGGCCGCCGAGGTGCAACTGGTGAGCGAGGTCGCGCGCGAGTCCACCCTCCAGCGCGCCCTCAAGCCGCTGCTCCAGGACTACGACTACATCGTGATCGACTGTCAGCCGTCGCTGGGTCTGCTCACCGTGAACGCGCTGACGGCCGCGCACAAGGTGATCGTGCCGCTGGAGTGCGAGTTCTTCGCGCTGCGCGGCGTGGCGCTGCTGACGGAGACGATCGAGAAGGTCCAGGAGAGGCTCAACCCGGAGCTGGAGCTGGACGGCATCCTCGCCACGATGTACGACTCCCGTACGGTGCACAGCCGAGAGGTCCTCGCACGCGTCGTCGAGGCGTTCGACGACCACGTCTACCACACGGTGATCGGGCGCACCGTGCGTTTCCCGGAGACCACGGTCGCCGGTGAGCCGATCACGACGTACGCCTCGAACTCCGTCGGCGCCGCCGCGTATCGCCAGCTCGCCAGGGAGGTGCTCGCCCGGTGTCACGCCGAGTGAGTCTGCCCGGGGCCGACGAGCTTTTCCGTACGACCGGGGGGACGGCGCTCCAGTCGTCCACCCCCGTGGACCGGCGCAGGAACGCGGGCGGCGAGCCGCGGGTGCCCGCGCCGACGGGGGCGGGCGACGAGGCGGGTGCCGACCAGGCGGCGGAGCCGGCCGAGGAGGAGCACGGCCCGGCCGCCGAGCCGGAGCCCGGCGAGCCGTCCCGGAACCGGGGCGCGGCCGGCGGCACGGGCGCGGCGGGCGGCACCGCGGGCACGGCGGCACCGGATCAGGCCGCGGCGGCGATGAAGGGCCGCAGGCCGTCCCGGGACGCCTCGGGGACCTCCGCGGGTGCGGGCGCCCCGGCGGCGGCCGCCGGGGCGCAGGGCGGTCAGCAGCGCCGCCGGGGACGCGGCGCGAACCGCCGGCCCAGCGGCCGGGAGCGGCACGACGAGAAGATCACGGTCTATGTCTCGGCCGAGGAACTGATGGACCTGGAGCACGCCCGGCTGGTGCTGCGCGGGGAGCACGGGCTGGCCGTCGACCGGGGACGGATCGTCCGCGAAGCGGTCGCCGTGGTCCTGGCCGACCTGGAATCACGCGGCGACGCGAGCATCCTCGTACGGCGCCTGCGCGGGCGCTGAAGGTAGCCTGCGCGGGCCGCCCCTGAAGCTCCCGCCCCCAGGACCCCGATGCCTCCGCCTCCCCCTCCGTTCCGCCGGCCCCGCCGCCCGCTGGGCCGTGGCCCGGGCCTGGCACGGCCGACGGCCCCCGGCCCGGAAGCCCCGGGACCGGACGCGGACCCCGAGCGCGCGCCGCGGCCCGTTGACGCCGCGAGCCCCGACCGCGGGGACCCGGCGGCCGGCCCGCCCGCCCCGGCCGACGGCCCCGGCACGGCTCCCGAGGCCGGTCCGCCCGCCCCCGTCGGTCCCGGATCGGACCCGGACGGCGGCCGCGAGGCCGGGGACACCGCCGTCCGCGCAAGGGACGACGCGGCCCGAGCCGAAGGCGGCACCACCCGCGCCGGGGACGACACCGCGGCCACCGGGCAGGCCGGGCCCGCCGACGGCCCGGACCGCGACGGCGGCGAGGGCGACGCCGCCCGGGCCGTCGACGGACCCGCCGAGGGCGACCCGCGGCTGTTCACCGTGCGGCTCGTCAATTTCGAAGGGCCCTTCGACCTCCTCCTCCAGCTCATCTCCAAGCACAAGCTGGACGTGACCGAGGTCGCGCTCTCCAAGGTGACCGACGAGTTCATGGCCCATATCCGGGGCATGGGCCCGGACTGGGACCTCGACCAGACCACCGAGTTCCTCGTCGTCGCCGCCACCCTGCTGGATCTCAAGGCCGCCCGGCTGCTGCCCGCCGCCGAGGTGGAGGACGAGGCCGACCTCGCCCTGCTGGAGGCGCGCGACCTGCTCTTCGCCCGGCTGCTCCAGTACCGCGCGTACAAGCGGATCGCCGAGATCTTCCAGGACCGCCTCGACGCCGAGGCCCGGCGCCACCCCCGTACCGTCGGGCTCGAACCCCACCACGCCGAACTGCTCCCCGAGGTCGTCATCGGCATCGGGCCGGAGGGCTTCGCCCGGCTCGCCGTGAAGGCGATGCGGCCCAAGCCGCCCCCGCGGGTGTACGTCGACCACATCCACGCGCCGCTCGTCTCCGTGCGCGAGCAGGCGGGGATCGTCGTCGCCCGGCTGCGGGAGCGGGGGGAGAGCAGCTTCCAGGAACTCACCGAGGACGCCGCCGACACCCTCACCGTCGTGGCGCGCTTCCTCGCGCTGCTGGAGCTCTACCGCGAGCGTGCCGTCGCGCTCGACCAGGACGAGGCGCTCGGAGCGCTCATGATCCGCTGGACGGGCGGGGACGACGGCGCGGAACCGGCCGTCACGGACGAATTCGATCAACTCGATCAGCTCGATCAACCCGGTCAGGAGGACCCCGAGGACGGCGAGGACGGCGAGGACGGCGAAGGGCATGAGGGCGGCAGGACCGGCGGGCACGGTGAGAAGCGCCACACCGGCACGGCGGGCGGGAGCGATCCGCGAGGACGAGCAGACGGAGAAGGTGTGCGGGTGTGAGCGAGCAGCAGCGGAGCGAGGCGCGTGACGAGCCGGACGCCGGCCCGGTGGCGGAACTCGCCCTCAAACCCGCCCTGGAAGCGGTCCTCATGGTCGTCGACGAGCCCGCCACCGAGGAGCACCTCGCCAAGGTCCTCGACCGCCCCCGGCGCGCCGTCGCGGACGCGCTGCGGGAACTGGCCGACGAGTACACCGTGCAGCGCCGCGGCTTCGAACTGCGGCTGGTCGCGGGCGGCTGGCGGTTCTCCACCCGGCCCGAATACGCCGCCGCCGTCGAGGGCTTCGTCCTCGACGGACAGCAGGCCCGGCTCACCCAGGCCGCCCTGGAGACGCTCGCGGTCGTGGCGTACCGGCAGCCGGTGAGCCGGTCCCGGGTCTCCGCCGTACGCGGCGTGAACTGTGACGGCGTCATGCGCACCCTCCTCCAGCGCGGGCTGATCGAGGAGGCGGGCGCGGAACCCGAAACAGGTGCGATCCTGTACGGGACGACGAACTACTTTCTGGAGCGGATGGGCCTGCGCGGTCTGGACGAGCTCCCGGAGCTCGCGCCCTTCCTCCCCGAGGCGGACGCGATCGAGTCCGAGACCCTGGAGGGTGTTCCGTCGTTCGATCCGGACGCACCGGACATCGACGCAGACGACAAGACGACGGACATGTGATGCGAAGCAGCGGCAGGAACAGCGGAAGCGGCAACCGGAGCGGCGGGAGCGGCAGCGGCGGCGACCGGGGCGGCGCCGGCCGCGGCGGTGCGGGCCGGGGCGGTGGGGGCCGGGGCGGCACGGGCCGCTCCGGCGCGAGCAGCCGCGACTACCGGGGCGCGGGCAACGGGCGCGACGAGCAGCAGAAGCGGCCCTCCCGCCCCCGCCCGGAGGAGCGCCGGTACGACGTGGGCGGCACGGGCGGGCCCGGTGGCTCCGGCCGTCCGGGCGCCGGTTCGGGCCGGCCGGGATCCGGCTCCGGCCGTACGGGTTCGGGCAGTGGCGCGGGCCGCTCCGGCGCTTCGTCCGACGGTGCCCGCAAGGGTTCCGGCGCCCGCGGCGACGCGGCCCGTGGCGGCGCCAAGGGCGGCCCCCGCGCCCCGCGGGACACCGGCGGGCCACGCCGTGGCGCCGCCGCCCGTCCCCGCGAGCTGGACGCCAGGATCGAGCAGCGCAACCGGGACCGCTACGCGGAGCGGCCGCGGGTCAGCACGCCCAAGACCTTCCCCGGTGCCGAGCAGGAGGGCGAGCGGCTGCAGAAGGTCCTCGCCCGCGCGGGCATGGGCTCCCGCCGCGCCTGCGAGGAGCTGATCGAACAGGCCCGGGTCGAGGTCAACGGCGCGATCGTGCGCGAACAGGGCATGCGCGTCGACCCGGCGAAGGACGAGATCAAGGTCGACGGGCTGACCGTCGCCACCCAGTCGTACCTCTTCTTCGCGCTCAACAAGCCGGCCGGTGTCGTCTCCACCATGGAGGACCCGGACGGCCGGCAGAACCTCGGCGACTACGTCAACAACCGCGAGACCCGGCTCTTCCACGTGGGCCGGCTCGACACGGAGACCGAGGGCATCATCCTGCTCACCAACCACGGCGAGCTGGCACACCGCCTCACCCACCCCCGCTACGGCGTCAAGAAGACCTACCTCGCCGCCATCCAGGGCCCGCTGCCGCGCGACCTGGGCAAGCGGCTGAAGGACGGCATCCAGCTGGACGACGGCTACGCGAAGGCCGACCACTTCCGCGTGGTGGAGAACACCGGCAAGAACTACCTGGTCGAGGTGACCCTCCACGAGGGCCGCAAGCACATCGTCCGCCGGATGCTCGCGGAGGCGGGTTTCCCGGTGGACAGGCTCGTCAGGACCTCCTTCGGGCCGATCCCGCTGGGCGACCAGAAGTCGGGCTGGCTGCGCCGTCTGACCAACACCGAGGTCGGGATGCTGATGAAGGAAGTGGGTCTGTAGAACGACCGTCGTGTGCACCGCTGTTGCCGTTGGTGCGCACGCTGATCGGTGGTGGGGAAGAAAGAGCCCGCGTCCGCACGGACGCGGGCTTCGCTCTTGTCGGCAGGCGCCTTTCACTTTTATAGTCAGAGTGACTATTAAGGGGTTGGGTGTGCGTCGCGCTGAGTTCCACATCGGTCCCGCGCCGGCCGTCGGCGACCCGGCCGGCCGTCCCGGCCCGCTGCCGCCGTGCCGCCCCGCGCCTTCCGGAGACTCCGGTTCCGCCCCGGCGCCCGGCCGCGGACCGCGCGTCCCCGAGGGCTACGACCCCGGTGCCTTCGAGCCGTTCGCGGTCACCGTCGACCTCGCCGTGTTCACCGTGCGCGAGGGCCGGCTGCACGTCCTGCTGGTCGAACGCGGGGCGGAGCCGTACCTGGGGAGCTGGGCGCTGCCCGGCGGGTTCGTCCTGCCCCGGGAGTCCGCGGAACGGGCGGCCCGCCGTGAACTCGCCGAGGAGACCGGTCTGTCGGAGGAGACCGCGGGCGCGCTCCACCTGGAACAGGTGCGCACCTACAGCGACCCGGACCGCGACCCCAGGATGAGGGTCGTGTCGGTCGCGTACGCCGCGCTGGTGCCCGACCTGCCCGAGCCGCGCGGCGGCGGGGACGCGGCCCGCGCCCGGTGGACGCCCTACGACGCGCGCGGCCCGCTCGCCTTCGACCACGAACTGATCCTCGCCGACGCCTACGACCGCGTCGGCGCCAAGCTGGAGTACACCTGTCTCGCCACGGCCTTCTGCCCGCCCGAGTTCACCCTCGGCGAGCTGAGGCAGGTGTACGAGACCGTCTGGGGCGTGGAGCTGGACCGTCCCAACTTCCGGCGCAAGGTCCTCACCACACCCGGATTCGTCCAGGCGGTGGAGAAGGCCCCGCGCCGGACGGGCGGCCGGGGCAAGCCCGCCGCGCTGTACCGCGCGGGCCGGGCCACCACGCTGCACCCACCACTTCTGCGACCGGAAGGACGGACCGCATGATCCTCGCGAGGACCCTCACCAAACAGGCCGCCACCGGGACGCTGCTCGGGCTCGCCCTCGGCGACGCCCTCGGCTTCCCCACCGAGTTCAACGACGTACCGTCGATCCTCACCAAGTGCGGGCCCTGGCGGCGGATGTCGCTGCCGAAGCCCGCCTTCGTCACGGACGACACCCAGATGACGCTCGCCTTCGCCCGGGGCATCAGGACCGCGATGGACCGGGGTGTGCTCGGCCCGCAGCGCCTGGAGGGGCCGCTCCGCGAGGAGTTCGTCGCCTGGTACCACTCGCCGGACAACAACCGCGCCCCGGGCCGTACCTGCATGACCGCGTGCATGCTCCTCGACAGCGAGCGGCCGTGGCAGCGGGCCAGCCAGATCGGCTCCAAGGGCTGCGGCGCCAACATGCGCGTGGCACCGATCGGGCTCGTCCCCGGCCTGAGCGACGAACAGCGCGCGGGCGCCGCCCAGTTGCAGGCCGCGCTCACCCACGGCCACCCGACGGCGCTCGCCGCCTCCGATCTCACGGCGCGGGCCGTCTACCTGCTGGCGCGGGGCGGCGAGCCGATGGGGCTCGCGGGCCACCTGCGCAGTTACGCGTACGAGAACCGGGACCGCTACCACCACCGCTGGCTCGGCGACCTGTGGACGTTCTCCCACGACCCGACGCCGGAGGCGTTCATCGCTCGGGGCTGGGACGAGTGCCTGGAGATCCTCGAACGCCTCCAGCACGCCACCCGGACCGCCTCCCCGGAGGACGACCCGTGCCTGGCCACCGGTGACGGCTGGATCGCCGAGGAGGCCCTGGCCACGGGACTGCTCAGCTTCCTGCTCTTCCCCGAGGACCCCGTCATGGCCGTGCGCAGGGCCGCCTGCACCCGCGGCGACTCGGACTCCATCGCCTGCCTGGCGGGCGCCTTCGCGGGCGCGCACCTGGGGGCGGGGGCCTGGCCCAAGGAGTGGACGGACCGCATCGAGTACCGCAGTGACCTGATGTCGCTGGGAGCCCTCTGGGACTCCTGATCCATGTCCCCCGCCCGTCCCCCCGTCGTTCCCCGTCGGACCCACGCCACCACGGGCCCCGCGCCACCACCGACCCGCGTACGACCCCACCGAGAACCGGCCCCCTGCCGTTCGCCACCGTCCCCGGGGACCTCTGTACGGCTCGCTCTGTACGGCTTCCCCTCCCGGGGCCCGCGCGACGGACGGCGGGGGGCCCGCGCATGCCCCGTATGCCTCCCGAACAGCCGTCTTACCGGGCGGGGGCCGCCGTCGTCACCCCTTACGCTGAATCGAGGATTCGAGATCATCGAGGAGGACGCGGTGGCGGTACGAGCGGTCCGTGGAGCCGTCCAGCTGGAGCGGGACGCGCCCGAGCACATGGACGAACAGGTCAGAGCCCTGCTCACGGCGATCCTGGAACGCAACCGGCTCACGTCCGACGACCTGATCAGCATCTGGTTCACGGCCACGCCCGATCTGCACTCCGACTTCCCGGCCGCCGCCGCGCGCGGCCTCGGGATCGTCGACGTTCCCCTGATCTGCGCGCAGGAACTGGACATCGCGGGCGCCATGCCCCGGGTCGTGCGCGTCCTCGCCCATGTCGAGTCCGGCCTTCCCAAGGCCGACATCGCACACGTCTACCTCGGCGCCGCGGCAGCGCTGCGGAGGGACATCGCCCAATGAGAACGGCCCTCGTCATCGGCACCGGGCTGATCGGCACCTCGGCGGCGCTCGCACTCGCCGGCCGCGGGGTCACCGTCCACCTCCGTGACCACGACACCACCCGGGCCCGTACGGCCGCCGCGCTGGGCGCGGGCACCGACGAGGCGCCCGAGGGCCCCGTGGACCTCGCGCTGATCGCCGTACCGCCCACGCATGTCGCGGGCACGCTCGCCGAGGCCATGCGCGCCGGTGCCGCCCACGGCTACCTGGACGTCGCCAGCGTCAAGGGCGGTCCCCAGCGGGAGCTGGCCGCGCTGGGTCTCGACCTCTCCTCGTACATCGGCACGCACCCGATGGCGGGCAAGGAACGCTCGGGGCCGCTGGCGGCGACCGCGGACCTCTTCGAGGGCCGCCCCTGGGTGCTGACACCGACGTCCGACACCGACACGGAGGTGCTCAACCTCGCCCTGGAGCTGGTGGCGCTCTGCCGCGCCGTCCCGGTCGTGATGGACGCCGACGCCCATGACCGCGCGGTCGCGCTCGTCTCGCACACTCCGCAGCTGCTGTCCTCGATGGTGGCCGCGCGGCTGGAGGGGGCGGACGACACCGCGGTCCGGCTGTGCGGTCAGGGCATCCGGGACGTCACCCGGATCGCGGCCTCCGAGCCCGCGATGTGGGTCGAGATCCTGTCCGCGAACGCGGGCCCGGTCGCCGACGTGCTGGCCGGTGTCGCCGCCGACCTCGAGGCGACGGTGGAGTCCCTGCGCGCGCTCCAGTCGGCTGACGAGGCCAAGCGGGACGGGGGCACCGCCGGTGTGGCGGACGTCCTGCGGCGCGGCAACGCGGGCCGGTCGCGGATACCGGGCAAGCACGGGGCCGCCCCGGCGGCGTACGAGGTCGTCGCGGTCCTGGTCAGCGACCAGCCGGGCGAGCTGGCCCGGATCTTCGCCGACGCGGGGCGCGCGGGCGTCAACGTCGAGGACGTCCGCATCGAGCACGCGACGGGACAGCAGGCGGGCCTGGTCCAGGTGATGGTGGACCCGGCGGCGGCACCGGTGCTTGCGGCGGCGCTGCGGGAGCGGGGCTGGTCGATCCGCCAGTAGCGGACCACCCGCCCCGGCACGGTTCCCGGGCATACGAACACCTCCGGTGCGGGGCGGGGCACAGTCCCGTCCCGGAGCTGAGGCGCGTCCCCGGGCCCGCGCCCGGGCATCCTCGGGCTCCCGCGCCCCCGGGCGCCCCGAACGGGTGCGTGGGCCGGGGCGTGCACTCGGTAACCTTGTGCCGGGGGCACACCGACGTCCCCACTCCGCCACCCCGTGAACCAGGAAGGTGCTCGCCCCCCGTGGAAACAGGAGCAACCCCCGCCCGGACCGCCCCGGCCGCAGTGATCGTCGCCATCGACGGGCCCTCGGGCACGGGCAAGTCGAGCACCTCGAAGGCCGTGGCCGCCCAGCTCGGGCTGAGCTATCTGGATACCGGTGCCCAGTACCGCGCGATGACCTGGTGGATGATCAGCAACGGCGTCGACGTCGGGGACCCCGCGGCCATCGCGACCGCCGCCGACAAGCCCGTCCTGGTCTCCGGGACCGACCCGGCCGCCCCCACCATCACCGTGGACGGCGCGGACGCCTCGGGGCCGATCCGTACCCGGGAGGTCACCTCCCACGTCAGCGCGGTGAGCGCCGTGCCCGAGGTACGGACCGTGATCACGGAGCTCCAGCGCTCCATCGCGGCCGCCGCGGCGGGCGGCATCGTGGTCGAGGGCCGCGACATCGGGACGACCGTACTGCCGGACGCCGACCTCAAGATCTTCCTCACCGCCTCGCCCGAGGCGCGCGCCGCCCGCCGCAGCGGCGAGCTGAAGGGCAAGGAGGCGGCCGACGTCGCCACCACCCGCGAGGCGCTGATCAAGCGGGACGCGGCCGACGCCGGCCGCAAGACCTCGCCGCTCGCCAAGGCCGCCGACGCGGTCGAGGTGGACACCACCGACCTCACGCTCCAGCAGGTCGTCGAGTGCGTCGTCACCCTGGTCGAGGAGAAGCGGGCCGCCAAGTGAGCACGGCCACGACGGCGCCGGTGACGGGCGGTGGGCCGTCCTCGAAGGGGGCGGCCGTCGGGCGCGGCATCGGCATCGGGCTGATGTACGGTCTGTGGAAGCCGCGTGTCCTCGGCTCCTGGCGGGTCCCCTCGGCCGGCCCCGTCATCCTCGCCGTCAACCACGCGCACAACCTGGACGGCCCGATGCTGATGGGCACCGCGCCCAGGCCGGTGCACTTCCTGATCAAGAAGGAAGCCTTCATCGGCCCGCTCGACCCGTTCCTGCGGGGCATCGGGCAGCTGAAGGTCGACCGCGAGGTCACCGACCGCACCGCGATCACCGACGCCCTCGCGGTGCTCCGCGGCGGCGGGGTACTGGGGATCTTCCCCGAGGGCACCCGGGGCGAGGGGGACTTCGCCTCGCTGCGCGCCGGCCTCGCGTACTTCGCCGTACGCTCGGGCGCGCCGATCGTGCCGGTCGCCGTCCTGGGAAGCACGGACCGGCCCGGACGGTTGGTCAAGGCACTGCCCGCGCTGCGCAGCCGCGTGGACGTGGTCTTCGGCGACCCGTTCCAGGCCGGGCCCCCCGGCGGCCGGCGCACCCGCAAGGCGCTGGACGAGGCCACCGAACGGATCCAGGGGCGGCTGACCGCCCACCTGGAAAACGCCAGGCGCTTCACCGGGCGCTGAGGCATGGTGCATGCGGCAGGTTCCACCAGCACGACCGAGTAGTGCTCCCGCGTACGGCGGGGCACCGATCACGATGAACGAGGTACGGACTTCATGAACGACCAGATCGACTCCGGCGACGAGCACGGAGAGCTTGGCGACGCCGAGTTCGCGGAGTTCATGGAGCTTGCCGCGCAGGAGGGTTTCGAGGCCGAGGAGGTCGAGGGCGCCATCGGCGAGGCCGGCCACGGCCCGCTGCCCGTCCTCGCCGTCGTCGGCCGCCCCAACGTCGGCAAGTCGACGCTCGTGAACCGGATCATCGGGCGCCGCGAGGCGGTCGTCGAGGACAAGCCGGGCGTCACCCGGGACCGCGTCACCTACGAGGCCGAGTGGGCCGGCCGCCGCTTCAAGGTGGTCGACACCGGCGGCTGGGAGCAGGACGTCCTGGGCATCGACGCCTCCGTCGCCGCACAGGCCGAGTACGCGATCGAGGCCGCCGACGCGGTCGTCTTCGTCGTGGACGCCACGGTCGGCGCGACCGACACCGACGAGGCCGTGGTCAAACTGCTGCGCCGGGCCGGCAAGCCCGTCGTGCTGTGCGCCAACAAGGTCGACGGACAGAGCGGCGAGGCGGACGCCGCGATGCTCTGGTCGCTGGGGCTCGGCGAGCCGCACCCGGTCTCCGCGCTGCACGGCCGGGGCACGGGCGACATGCTGGACGCGGTGCTGGAGGCCCTGCCCGACGCGCCCGCGCAGACCTTCGGCAACACCGTCGGCGGCCCGCGCCGCGTCGCGCTCATCGGACGGCCCAACGTCGGCAAGTCCTCGCTGCTCAACAAGGTCGCGGGCGAGGACCGGGTGGTCGTCGACGCACTGGCGGGCACCACGCGCGACCCGGTCGACGAACTGATCGAACTCGGCGGCAAGGTGTGGAAGTTCGTGGACACCGCCGGCATCCGCCGCCGGGTCCACCTCCAGGCCGGCGCCGACTACTACGCGTCGTTGCGCACCGCCGCCGCCGTCGAGAAGGCGGAGGTCGCCGTCGTACTGATCGACACCAGCGAGTCCATCAGCGTCCAGGACCAGCGGATCATCACGATGGCCGTCGAGGCGGGCCGCGCGCTGGTCATCGCGTACAACAAGTGGGACACGCTGGACGAGGAGCGCCGCTACTACCTGGAGCGCGAGATCGAGACGGAGCTCGGGCAGATCGCCTGGGCGCCCCGGGTCAATGTCTCGGCCCGCACCGGCCGCCACATGGAGAAGCTGGTGCCGGCGATCGAGACCGCCCTGGCGGGCTGGGAGACCCGGGTCCCGACGGGCCGGCTGAACGCCTTCCTCGGCGAACTCGTCGCCGCCCACCCGCACCCGATCCGGGGCGGCAAGCAGCCCCGGATCCTGTTCGGTACGCAGGCGGGGACGAAGCCGCCGCGCTTCGTGCTCTTCGCCTCGGGCTTCATCGAGCACGGCTACCGGCGCTTCGTGGAGCGGCGGCTGCGCGAGGAGTTCGGCTTCGAGGGCACGCCGATCCACATCTCCGTACGGGTGCGGGAGAAGCGTGGCCGCAAGAAGTGACACCGGATGACCCCGGAAAGCCGTGGGGCCCGGCAGGAACGTGTGAAAGCGTCCCTGCCGGGCCCCACGGCTTTGGATGTCGCCCGGGCGGGTGGGGCCCGGCCGTCCACCTGTCCGCGCGATCTCTCAGCGCCGTTCCCGTGCGTCAGATGCCGCGGCGCGGCCCCGGCGGCAGCGCCGGCAGATGGCGCCCGGTCGGCTGGCGGGTGTCCCGCTGCCAGGAGCCCAGGTACGCGGTGTGCCCGTGGTCGCCGTGGTTCCCGTACCCGCCGTACCCGCTGTGCGCGGCGTGCAGACCGGTGCCGAACGCCGTGAAGCCGAGGTTCTCCTCGTTGCTCCGGTCGCCGGGGAGCGCCCGGAAGGACCGCCGCCATTCGGAGTACAGCGCGTCGTAGATCGGCGTCTCCGAGAAGCCGCTCCGCATGTCCTGGGCGGGGCGCATGGCGGGGATGTGGCTCTGGTACGGCTGGCGCGTGGGGTCGTATGAGTGCACGTACGTGCCAACGAATCCACCGCCCGCCGGATGCGGGAGGGCAGCGGAATGGGACCCGGTTGGAGCAGCGGCCGCCGGCGTCCCGCCGGCCGGGCCACGGCCGGACGGGACGGCGTCGACGGCGTCGGTGCCGGCGCCGCGGACGGGGGTGTGCGCGCCCGTAGGGACCCCGAGGGGCGCGGCCGTGGGAGTCGTGCCGGGCGCCGCCGCACGGCCGACGGCGCGGGCGGCCCTCGTCATGTCACGTACCCGCCAGCGGCATGGCCGCGGCGACCAGCCGGCCGTTGACCGCGGCCTTCTCCAGCGCGTCACGCAGCAGGTCCTCCCTGGGCTGCTGGCCGATGGAGCCGACGGGCGCGGCGAAGACCAGGACCGTGTGCGACTTGTTGGCGGCGGTCCGCCAGCCCTCGGTGACCTGGAGCGGCTGGTGCGCCTGCCACCAGGCGACCGGACTGCCGCCGCCGGTGCCGGGCTGGAGCACGGCGTGCAGCTGGCCCATGGCGAGCAGGACCGACCAGCCGGGCAGCGGCGAGGGTGTCCGGTTCAGATCGGCGACCGGCCGGAAGCCCTGCTCGATCAGCAGTTGGAGGAACTCGTCGGTGGTCCCGCCCGAGCCGGGCCGGGCGATCGGCGCGGTCGGCTCGACGACCAGCGCGGGGTGCAGCTCGTCCTCGATCAGCACCAAGCCGCTGGTGACGCCCAGGACCGCCTGGCCGGGGGCGGCGTCGGGCACTTCCGGCCTCCGCTGCTCGCCACCGGTGATGCTGCGGACCGCGCCCTGGAGCTGTTCCTCGGCGACCTGGACGACCTGGGAGGGGATGCAGGTGGCATGGGCGAAGGCGAGCACGGCCGTCTCGTCGCCCACGAACAGGACGGTGCTGGTCCGCTCCTGCTCGCAGTCGCCGGGCGTCCGGCAGGAGGTGCAGTCGTAGCTTCCCGGGGAGTTCTCCCCGGCGAGCAGCCGGTCGGCTTCTTCGTCGCCGATCTCGGCGCGTACGTCCTCGCTGACGTCGAGCATGCGCGGCACGGGGTGGCTCCTCGAACTCGGTGTGTGGGCCGGGCCGTTCCCGGCTCGTAAACCGGGCTGTTCCCGGCTCGTAAAGGCACAACGGGCGAGTCATGGCCCGGGTCACGCACAAAGGGGTACGGAAATCGAACCATCCGCCGCATCGGGCGGGCCCCGGCGGGAGCGGTTCGTTCCCGCGCCGTTCACGTCTCGTTCCGGTCTCATCCGGGTTCCTGTCATGGCACGGGATCGCAAAGATCCACTTCGGGCGGGCAACCCCCGGCGCCGGTCCGCGTCTAACGGGTCGGCCGACACGGCAGGCCGCACTCGTCCATGGCGGACGGAGCCGTGAGAACCAGGAGGACCCGGCAAGACATGCGCATATCGTTTCTGCTGCACAACGCCTACGGCATCGGGGGCACGATCCGTACGACGTTCACCACCGCCGGGACCCTGGCCGCCGCAGACCATGACGTGGAGATCGTCTCGGTCTTCCGCCACCGCGACGCGCCGGCCCTGGGCGCTCCCGCGGGGGTTCGCATACGCCACCTGGTCGACCTGCGCCGCAACACCCCCGGCTACGAGGGCGACCACCCGGAGCACGCCCGCCCGGCCCGGGTCTTCCCGCGCGGGGACGGCCGGCACCGCCAGTACAGCCGCCTCACCGACGCCAGGATCGGCGACCACCTGCGCTCGCTGGAGGCGGACGTGGTGGTCGGCACCCGCCCCGGCCTCAACGTGCACATCGCCCTGCAGGCCCCCCGCCGCCTGGTACGGGTCGGGCAGGAGCACCTCACCCTGGAGGGCCACAGTGCCCGGCTGCGCCGCGAACTGGCGCACCGCTACCGACTGCTGGACGCCGTCACCACCGTCACCGAGACCGACGCGCGTTCCTACCGCGGCCGGCTGCGGCTGCCCGGCGTACGCATAGAGGCCGTGCACAACGCCGTGCCCGCGCCCGCCGTCGCCCCCTCGGACTCCACCGGCAAGTACGTCGTCGCGGCCGGCCGGCTCACCCGCGTCAAACGGTTCGACCTGCTGATACGGGCGTTCGCACAGGTGGCGGCCGTACGCCCGGACTGGCGGCTGCGGATCTACGGCGGGGGCGAGGCGACGGGCAACGAGAAGGCGAACCTGAACGCGCTCGTGACCGAGCTGGGCCTGTCCGACTCCGTGTTCCTGATGGGGCCCACGAGTCCCATGGAGCCAGAGTGGGTGAAGGGATCGATCGCGGCCGTCACCTCCAGCCGGGAGCCCTTCGGTATGACCATCGTCGAGGCGATGCGCTGCGGCCTGCCCGTCGTGGCCACCGACTGCCCGCACGGGCCCGCCGAGATCATCGCGGACGGAGTGGACGGGCGGCTGGTGCCGAACGGCGACGTGGACGCGATCGCGGCGGCGCTGATCGACCTGATACAGGACGACGAGGGCCGGCGGCGCATGGGCCGGGCCGCCCTGGACGCCTCGTCCCGGTTCGATCCCTCGCGCGTCACGGCGCGGCACGAGAAGCTCTTCACCGAACTGCTCGCCGGGGCCCGCGGCTCCGGCTCCGGCCGCACGCTGCGCGACACGCTGAACCGCGGCGGCAGCGTGGCGTTGGGCGGCTACTACGCCGTCCGCGACCGGGCGGCCGACACCGTCCGGAGCAGACGCAAGGGCTGACGGAGGGGGACCGGTCCGTCCGGCCCCGGCCCGGCCCGGGCCCGGGCCCGGCCCCGCATGGCGGTCGGCCCGGACTCGGGTCCGGACACCGGCTTCGGCCGGAACACCTCCCCCCCGCCGGAACCC
This sequence comes from Streptomyces sp. NRRL F-5135, assembly GCF_000719775.1. GTDB lineage: Bacteria > Actinomycetota > Actinomycetes > Streptomycetales > Streptomycetaceae > Streptomyces > Streptomyces hebeiensis. The sequence goes on from NZ_JOHR01000015.1 coordinate 42,203, forward strand.
CGTGTCAACCGTCGACGGATCGTGCGGGGAAAACGTGAAATGGCATCCGGTCGTTCAAATGCCGCGAAGGCCGCGGGAGGCCGGTCGCCCGCCTTGTGACGGAGAAATTCGGACCGGCTGAATTCATGCGGTCTTTAAAATCGTGGAATTACTCCGTTGAGGGGTGGGGGAGGGCCGAATGAGTGAACTCGCCGACGTCCGGCGGGGGCCCTGACCCTGTGACAGAAGTGTGACGGTGGGCGGCGGTGAACGCCGTTCCCGGTATCCGTTCCGCTTCCTTCTCCGGATCCGGGCGCCTACGGTGAGTGGTATGGCACCGATACCGACCCCGCCCGCACAGCCCGCCGACGACCCCGATTCCTATGTCGGTCTCGACGCCGAGGGCGCCGAGCGCCGCGCCCGGGAGCGGGGCTGGACCACGGTCCGGGCACTGGCGCCGGGCACGATCATCACCATGGAGTTCGTGGTGGGCCGGCTGAACTTCGAGGTGGACGGGGGCACGGTCGTCCGCTGCTGGCTCGGTTGAACGAGCCGTCACGAAGCGGCCGGAACAGGTCTGTACGACACGGCTGTACGACGCGTCGGCCGGTCCGGCCGAACGGCATCGCGCCGCTCACCGCCCGCCGCTCACCGCCCGCCACTCACCGAACGCACCAGGGCCCCGGCGCCGCCGGGGCCCTGGTCGTGCGTATGCGGTTGTCCCCGGGCCGCCCGACAGGCGCCCTCGGTGGGCCCTCAGCCGCCTGCCACGGGCCGGCCGCGCGGGGGGCGCCGGCTGCCCGCCGCGGTCATCGGGGTCCGCTCGGAGCGCAGCGCGTGCGGCCGTGCCGGCGTGAACCGGCCGGTACCGCGGTTGGCCACCGCTTTGGGAGCCGCGTTGGCCGCGTTGGCCGCGTTGGCGGCGTTCGCCGTCGTGCCGGGTGCGGTGCCCGCCCCCGCCGCCGGATTCGCCGCCGTCAGACCGCTGTGACCCGCGCCGACGGCCTCCCGGGACGGATCGTCGGCCGGTACGGAGCCCTGCGCCGCGGCGCTGTGCGCCGGAGCCGCCTGCGGCACGGGCTCCTGCGCGGGTTCCTGCTCCGGTCCGTCGGCCGTGGCCGGAGCCGTGGCCACCACCGCGGTCGGCGGCACGGCCGGGGCCGGCCGCGCGCCCCGGCGGGCGCGCCACCGCTCGCGCAGCGCGAAGAGAGTCAGCTCCGCCCAGCCGATCAGCGGCTCGAACCAGGGCAGGCCCAGCAGGATCAGCAGGCCGGCGGCCCAGCCGAGCAGCACGTCGCTCAGCCAGTGCGTACCCAGGTAGACGGTCGTCGCGCCGACCCCCAGCGCCACGAGCGACGACAGGATCGACAGATAGCGCCTGGCCCGGGGCGTGGTGGCCAGATAGGCCAGGATTCCCCAGGTCACCACGGCGTTCGCGGTATGGCCGGAAGGAAATATATCGCCGCCCGCGAACAGCTCGGGCGAGCCGATCCGCGTCGCGTAATGCGGGCCGAGCCGCCCGAGCCCGAGCTTCACCGCCCCGACGGTCACGTTCAGCAACAGCAGGGCGGTCCCGAGGGTCAGCAGCGGCCGCAGCGTGTGCTGGCGCCACGAGCGCCAGCCCAGCCAGGCCGCGATCATCACCGCGGTGGGACCGCGCTGCCCGAGCACCACGAAGTAGTCGAGGTACGGGTGGAGCGTCGGCCACTGCTGGTAAGGCCGGAACAGCATGACCTTCCAGTCGAGGGTCACCAGCCAGGACGAGACGAGCACGGCCACGACGATGGCGAGATAGAACGCGAGCGTGCCGCCGAACAGAGCGGCCCGTGTGCGGCTCATCCGCGGGATCTCTATCTTCGGCGGTTCCGGCTCCCGGTCCAGACGGGCAAAGATGTCGGTACGCACGCAATGGACGTTACAGCGAGTGAGTGAGGGAACTGGTCGGTCAGGTCTCTTTGTGATGACGATGTGATGTGGACTATGTCTCAGGTCACTCCTTTTCCGGGACGGTTCCCGAAATCGAAGTGACCTTCGACCCTATTCGTCTGCGCAGCGCTTCAGGAAGCGTCTTTGTGCGGAAAAGAATTAGTTCACCAGGGCGTCGCGCGGAATTTCCCGTCCGCTCGCGCACGCCCGGGGCGCCCGGCCCGTGCCCGGTGGAGTGGCGTACGACACACTCCCTGGTCACAGGGGTGAGAGATGCACCATGCGACACACGCGACGACTCGCGTACGCTGTCGGCTCACTCGCCCATCGGCGCCGGGCCGCTCCGAGGGACCGGTGTCCCCGCCGGTCCGCCGAGCGCGAGTGACGCACTGGGAGGTACGCAGATGTCCGGGACCAGCACGACCGGAGCACGCCCGGGTGCCGCCCGGCCCGGTGCCAACCGCTGGGTCGTCCTGTTCGTCCTGTGCGTCAGTCTCCTGCTCGTCGCGCTGGACGCGACCGTGCTGCACGTCGCCGTCCCCGCCGTCACCGCCGACCTCGGCCCCAGCGGCGTGGAACTGCTGTGGATCGTGGACGCCTATCCGCTCGTCTGCGCCTCGCTGCTGATCCTCTTCGGCACCCTCGGCGACCGCGTCGGCAGACGGCGGGTGCTGCTCCTCGGCTACGCGATCTTCGCCGCCGCGTCGGCCGCGGCGACCCTGGCGCACACCCCCGAGGTACTGATCGGGGCCCGCGCGCTGCTGGGCGTCGGCGGCGCGATGATCATGCCCGCGACGCTGTCCGTCCTGCGCGCCGTCTTCCCCGACCGGCGTGAGCGGGCCCTGGCCATCGGCATCTGGACCGCCGTGGCCGCCGTCGGCGCGGCGGTCGGACCGGTGCTCGGCGGCTTCCTCCTGGAGCACTTCTGGTGGGGCTCCGTCTTCCTGATCAACCTTCCGCTGCTGGCGGTGCTGCTGCCGGTCGGCCGGCTGGTGCTGCCCGAGTCGAAGGGCGGCACCGACGGGCCCTGGGACGTGCTCGGGGCCCTGATGGCCGCGGCGGGCGTGCTCGGGGTCGTCTGCGGGGTCAAGCGCGTCGGGGCCGGAGAGGGGCCGCTCAGCCCGCTCACGCTGGTACCGCTGTGCGCCGGTGTCGCCCTGCTGGTCCTCTTCGTCCGTCGGCAGCGGCACCGCGAGCATCCGCTGATCGACCTGCGGATGTTCGCCAGGCGCACGTTCTCCACCTCCGTCGGCTGCATCGTGCTCGCCATGCTGGCCCTGGTCGGACTGGAGCTGATCGCCGTCCAGTACCTCCAGCTGGTGCTGGGACTCAGCCCGCTGCAGACCGGGCTGCGGCTGCTGCCGCTCACCTTCGCCGCCATGGCCGCGGGCGTCACCGGCTCGGTCATGCTGGCCCGGCTGGGCCCGCGCCGCATGGTGGCCTGGGGCTTCGTGCTGACCGCCGCCGCCGTCCTGCTGCTGGTCCGGATGGGCCAGCACGACCGGCCCGCGCTGCTGACCGTCGGCTTCGTGCTGCTCGGCTGGGGGCTCCAGACCACGCTCTTCGGCGCGTACGAGTCGATGCTGAGCGAGGCCCCGGCGGAGCAGGCGGGCGGCGCGGCGGCCGTCGGCGAGACCTCGTACCAGCTCGGCGCGGGCATGGGCATCGCCCTGCTCGGCAGCGTGATGAACGCGACCTACGCGCCCGCGCTCGCCTCCGTCAAGGGCGTGCCGGGGTCCGCGGGGACGGCGGCGGCCTCCTCGCTCGGCGAGGCGTACGCGGTGGCGGCCCGGCTGGACGGGCCCGCCGGGGCCGCCCTGCGGACCGCCGCGCGCCACTCCTTCGTGCACGGTCTGCATGTGACGCTGCTCGTCAGCGCGGGGCTGCTGCTGCTCGGCGCGGTGTGGGCGCTGCGGCTGCCGAGGGTCGCGGAGTGCCCGGCCACGCCGGCCGCGGTCGACCGCGCCGACGGCGCCGACCGCGCCGACGCCGTGGGGGAGGGGCAGGACGCCCAGGGCGGTCCGGCGGGCCGGGATGGTCAGGACGGCCGGGAGGATCCCGGCGCGCGAGAGCTCCGGGAGCCGCGGGACGCGAGGGACCTCCGGGAGCCGCGCCCGCCGGAGCAGCGCGGCGCCGCCCGGCACACCCCCCGGCCCGCCCCGGCGCGGACTCCGCGCCAGGCCCGGGAGCCCGTGGAGCCGTCCGCCGCCCGCGCCGCGACCGAGGCCGGAACCCGCTGAACGTTCCGCACCGGTCCGGCCCCGTCCCGACGAGGCGTCGGCCGGAACGCCGGGACGCGACGCCGGGGCGCCGGGACCCCCGTCGGGACGCCAAGGCGGCCGGAACGCCCGGAGGCCGGGGCGTGGCCGACAGGTGCCAGGACACGCTCCGGAGGCGGCCGGGTCTGGACGGGTGACGGACCGCCCCGTAACCTCGGCGCCGGTCCGTCATCACCGTCGCTCGTCACGGGCCTGTACCGGCGGGAGCACCGACCGGTCAGGGCCGCCGGAGGCCGCCATGCCCGCACCGTCCGCCGCCACGCCGCCCTTCGATCCCGGTGATCCGCTCGGCATCGACGACTGCCTCGACCCGGAGGACCTGGCCGTGCGGGACACCGTGCGCGCCTGGGCCGCGGACCGAGTGCTGCCCCACATCGCCGAGTGGTACGAGCGCGGCGAGCTGCCCGGCGTGCGCGAGCTGGCCCGTGAGCTCGGCGCGCTCGGCGCGCTGGGCATGTCCCTGGAGGGCTACGGCTGCGCCGGGGCGAGCGCCGTGAGTTACGGGCTCGCGTGCCTGGAGCTGGAGGCCGCCGACTCCGGTATCCGCTCCCTCGTCTCCGTACAGGGCTCCCTCGCCATGTACGCGATCCACCGCTACGGCTCCGAGGAGCAGAAGCGGCGGTGGCTGCCCGCCATGGCCGCGGGCGAGATCATCGGCTGCTTCGGCCTCACCGAGCCCGACCACGGCTCCGACCCGGCCGGGATGCGCGCCCACGCGCGACGGGACGGCTCCGACTGGCTGCTCACCGGCCGCAAGATGTGGATCACCAATGGCTCGGTGGCGGGCGTCGCCGTGGTCTGGGCCCGGACGGACGAGGGCGTCCGGGGGTTTCTCGTACCGGCCGGGGCGCCGGGCTTCTCGGCTCCGGAGATCACCCATAAGTGGTCCCTGCGCGCCTCGGTCACCAGCGAACTGGTCCTCGACGACGTACGGTTGCCGGCCGACGCCGTCCTGCCGGAGGCCAGGGGGCTGCGGGGACCGCTGAGCTGTCTGAGCCACGCGCGCTACGGGATCGTCTGGGGCGCGATGGGCGCAGCGCGCACCTGCTTCGAGACGGCTCTGCGGTACGCGGGGACCCGGGAGCAGTTCGGCCGGCCGATCGGGGGGTTCCAGCTCACCCAGGCCAAACTCGCGGACATGGCACTGGAACTGCACAAGGGCATCCTGCTCGCGCTCCACCTGGGGCGGCGGATGGACGCCGGCCGGCTCCTGGCCGAGCAGGTCAGCTTCGGCAAGCTCAACAACGTGCGGGAGGCGATCGAGATCTGCCGGACGGCCAGGACCGTCCTCGGGGCCAACGGAATCTCGCTGGAGTACCCCGTGATGCGCCACGCCACGAACCTGGAGTCGGTGCTCACCTACGAGGGCACCGTCGAAATGCACCAGCTCGTACTGGGCAAGGCGCTCACCGGCCTCGACGCCTTCCGGTGACCGCCGTGTGCGGCGCCCCGGCGGGGCCCGGTGGCCCGGCGGTGAACCGGTGAGCGGCCTTGCTCAGCTCTGGTTGAAGAAGCCGTCCTCGGCCCGGCCCGCGTGGTCACCGGTGACGATCTCGGTGTCGGCGGGGGTCAGCAGGAAGACCCGGGTGGCGACCCGGTCGATCGAGCCGCGCAGGCCGAAGATGAGACCGGCGGCGAAGTCCACCACGCGCTTGGCGTCGGAGGGATCCATGGCGGTGAGGTTCATGATGACCGGGACACCGGAGCGGAAGAGCTCGCCGATCGTCCGGGCGTCCCGGAAACTGTCCGGGGTGACCGTGGCGATTCTGCGGCCGGCCGCCCGGCCGGGCTCGGCGGCGACCCGCACCCGGGGGTCGGTCTTCCAGGCGTCGCCGCCCTCCGCTTCCTCGGCGTACTCGTCGTCGTAGTAACGCTCGTCGTTGTCCTCGACGAGGCCCAGCCAGGCACTCGCCTTGCGCACCGATCCCATGGACGCCTCCTTTCACCGCGGTCACATGTCGTTCCCTATCCCCATCGTCGTCCATGATGCGGATTACGCGCCAAGTAGATAGTCGGCGCGCAGGCGATTCGTGACGGTACTGGTGCAGATGATGTGGTGGTTCGTCAAGGTTCTTCCACCTTGGTGCGCCTGACACGGTACAAAATATGACGTTCCAGCCGCGAGGGTGATGGACGTCCACGTACGGGTGAATGACACGATCGTTACGATCGCCGGGCACGGAGAAAAGCAGCGCGGAGAACGTTCGGGGGAACTGCTGTGTTCGGAATCGTCAGGCCATGCGCGCATCGGCTGACCGACGGCCTCAAGACCGAGTGGACGGCCCATCTGTGCGGCCTGTGTCTGGCCTTGCGGGCCGACCACGGGCAGCTCTCCCGGGTCGTCACGAACTACGACGGACTGATCGTCTCGGTCCTGACGGAGGCTCAGGTCGAACGCACCGCCGGACAGCGGCGCACCGCGGGCCCGTGTCCGCTGCGTGGTATGCGCACCGCTCCCGTCGCGCGTGGGGAGGGCGCGCGCCTCGCGGCGTCGGTGTCGCTGGTGCTGGCCGCGGCGAAGGTCAGGGACCACGTCACCGACGGGGACGGGCTGTTGGGGCGCCGCCCCCTGGCCGCCGCCGCGCGCCGGGTCGCCGTCGGCTGGGACCGGGCGGGCGCGCGGACCGGCGCGGTGCTCGGTTTCGACACCTCCGTACTCGTCGACGCCGTCGACCGGCAGCCCGGGATCGAGGCCCTGGCCGGCCCCGGCACCTCGCTGCTCACCGTCACGGAACCGACCGAGACGGCCACCGCCGCCGCCTTCGCGCACACCGCGGTCCTCGCGGGCCGGCCGGGCAACCGGGAGCCGCTGGCCGAGGCGGGGCGGATGTTCGGCAGGCTCGCGCACCTGCTGGACGCGGTGGAGGACCAGCGGGCGGACGCGGAGTCCGGGGCGTGGAACCCGCTGACGGCGACCGGCACCTCCCGCGCGGAGGCCCGGCGGCTCGCGGACGACGCGGTGCGCGGGATACGGTCGGCGCTGCGCGAGGCGGAGTTCACCGATGCCAGGCTGGCGCATGTGCTGCTCGCGCACGAACTGCGCGTCTCGGTGGACCGCGCCTTCGGTGCCCACGGCACGACGCACCACGGGCAAGCGGCGCACGGGCACGCGGCGCACGGGCATGACGCCGGTGCGCATGACGTCCATGGGCAAGCCGGTCAGGGCGGTTCGCCTCCGCCGGGGAACCCGTACGGCGGCGATCCGCGGGGCGGCAATCCGTACGCCGGTCAGGGCGGCGGCGGCCCGTACGGACCGGACCACGGCCAGGGCGGCGGGAATCCGGGCGTGCCGGGCGGCCCGGGTGGGCCGGGCGGTCCGCCGCCGGGCTTCGGCGAGGAGCCCAGGAAGCCGCGCGGCTTCCTCGCCGGCTGCGCCGTCTTCGTCGGGCTCTGCTGCACCTGCAAGCTGTGCTGCGCGAAGGAGTACGAGGGGCCGTGGTCCCGGAAGAAGCGTGAGGGCTGCTGCCGGGACTGCGACTGCTGTGACTGCGATGGGTGTGACTGCTGCGACTGCGGCTGTGACTGCTGAGCGAACCAGCGGCCACGGACGGTACGAGGGGAGGCGCGCAGTGCCGCGGTGACGGCGTGTGAAGGCACGCGGGACACGGCGCCGGAACGCCGGTGGTGCGAGGGAGCGACCCTGGGCTGGCCGAGCAGGGCGTCAGCTCAACAGGACGAGGACCACACCCGACCGAAGTCGATGTGGGAGCGCGTCACCAGCCGCCGCTGTGGATGCATGGGCCAAGTGGAACAGGCATCCGGTTCCGCGTCAACCGAATGAGACGACGGGTTCACAGTGCGGACGGTCTTGACACCGGGCCCCGAGCGGCACTTACCCTCTGTCTCCGACAGGCGGACCGTGCTGAGGGGCTCGGACCGTCCGCGCCCCGCGCGCGATGTCCCGTGAAGGCACCACCGTGTTCGATCGCTGTATCCACGGAGCCTTCGCATGCCTGTGTCATCGGACACCGTCCGCACGTCTCCCGCGCGGGAGGCGGCGGCACCGACCGTCGTCGTGATCGGCGCGGGCCCGCGCGGTACGGGATTCCTGGAGCGGATCGCGGCCAACGCGCGCTCGCTGTACGACGGTCTGCCCCTGGACATCCATCTGGTGGACCCGTACCCGCCGGGCGGCGGGCGGATCTGGCGGCGTGACCAGTCGCCGCTGCTGTGGATGAACTCCATGGCCCAGGACGTCACCATGTTCACCGACGCGTCGGTCCCGCTGGCCGGTCCGGTCCGGGAGGGGCCCGCGCTGCACGAGTGGGCGCGGGACGTCGGGGCGGAGCGGGCACCGGCCGGCCTGGGCGACGAGTTGGGCGCGCTCACGGGCCCGAGCTTCCCCAGCCGCCAGGCGCAGAGCGCCTATCTGAGCTGGGTCTACGAACAGACCGTCGCCGCTCTGCCGCCCGGCGTCACCGTTCACCCGCACCGCACCAGCGCGGTGCGCGTGAGCGGTCCGCGCGACGGACGGCAGCGGGTGTGGCTGGCCGGCCGCGGCGAACCCCTGACCGCCGACCTGGTCGTGCTCACCATCGGCCACCTGGACGGCGAACCGGACGCGGAACAGGTGGAGTTGGGCCGCTTCGCGCGGCGGCACGGGCTGGTCCACCTGCCGCCCGACTTCACCGCCGACAGCGACCTGTCCGCGCTGCGCGCGGGCGAGCCCGTCCTGGTGCGCGGCCTCGGACTCGCCTTCGTGGACCTGATGGTGCTGCTCACGGAGGGGCGCGGCGGACGCTACTCGGAATCCGATGCCAACCCCGTCGCCGACGCGAACGCCGACGCGGACGGGGCCGGCGGGTCCGAGGGCGAGTTGGTCTACCACCCCTCCGGGAACGAACCCGTCCTGTACGTCGGATCGCGACGCGGCGTCCCGTACCACTCCAAAATCGGCTACCCGCTGGACGGCGAGCGACCGCCGCTGCCGCGGTTCCTCGGCCCCGAGCAGATCGACGAACTGCTGGCCCGGCCCGGTCCGCGCGACTTCACGCGCGACGTCCGGCCGCTGATCGACAAGGAACTCGGCTTCGCCCACTACCACCGGCTGTTCACCGCCCACCCGGAGCGCGTCCGCATGGACCGGACCCGCTTCGAGGAGAAGTACGCGGCGGCGGGACCCGGCAGCCCGGAACTCGCCGCCCTGGTCGCCGCGGCCGTGCCCGACCCCGCCGACCGGCTCGACCTGGCCGCGCTGGACCGGCCGCTGGAGGGGGAGAAGTTCGCCTCCTACGAGGCGCTCCAGGAGCGGCTGCGCGCGTACGTGAGCGCGGACCTCACCCGCAGACACGACCCCGCGCACAGCGCCGACCTCGCGGTCTTCCTCGGACTGCTCTCCGTCTACGGCCAGTTGGTCCGCCTCGGCGACCTCGGTGCGGGCGGCGGCGGGTGGCACGGTTTCTTCAGTCATCTCGCCTCGGGCCCGCCGGGGCCCCGGCTGCGCCGGCTCCTCGCGCTCTCCCGGGCCGGGATCGTGCGCTTCCTGGGGGCCGGGATGACGGTCGAGGCGGACGAGCGCGGCGGTGTGTTCCGGGCCGGGAGCGCCTCCGTACCGGGGGAGTACGTCGAGGCGCGCGCCCTGGTCGAGGCCCGGCTTCCCGACCCGGATCCCGAGCGCACCCGCAGCCCGCTGCTGCGCGCCCTGTACGAGGAGGGCGCCGCGACCTCGGCGGCGGGCCTGGTCCGGGTCGATCCCGGCGACGGCCGTCTCGTCGGCCACGACGGCCGCCCCCACCCGCGCCGCTTCGCGCTCGGCCCGTACACCACCGCGCGCTCGAGCGGCGCGTTCACCCGGCCGGGCACCGGCGGCCCGGCGTTCCGCCAGAACGACGCCACGGCCCGCGCGGTACTGACGTTCCTGCGCGAGGCGGTGTGCGCGGCCGGCGCCGGCCGAAGGCCCGGCTCGGACCCCACCGGCCCCGGCCCCGCTGCCCAGGACTCCGCCAACCAGGACTCCGCTGCCCAGGACTCCGCGGGCCCGCACGACCGGCCGGACTCCGCCGGCCCGCGCGGTCGTCCGCGCGTCGGCGCGCCCGCGCGGTCCCCCTTGTCGCCTCACGACTGAAAGGCACCCGATGCCCCCCATCCCACCCCTGCTGCTCGCCGCGGAGATCGGCGGTCCGCCGCGCTACGACGCCGCCCACCACGTCGGACTCGTCCGGCTCGCCGAGCGCGGCGCCCTGGACTTCGTCACCCTCCGGGACTCCTTCGCCCGGCCGGGCCCCGACGCGCTCGAGGTCCTGGCCCGGGTCGCGCCCGCCACCGAGCGGATCGGTCTCGTGCCGACGGTCACCACCACCCACACCGAACCGTTCCACGTCTCCACCGCCGTGGCGACCCTGGACTGGGTGAGCCGCGGCCGGGCGGGCTGGCTGGTCGAGGTGTCGGCCACCGAGGCCGAGGCGAAGCTCTTCGGACGCAAGCCCGCCGCCCCCGCGCCCGCCCTGTGGCGGGAGGCCGGTGAGGTCGCGGACGTGGCCGCCCGGCTCTGGGACAGCTGGGAGGACGACGCGGAGATCCGGGACACGTCGACGGGGCGCTTCGTCGACCGCGCCAAGCTGCACCACGTCGACTTCACGGGCACGGACTTCACCGTGCGCGGCCCGTCGATCGTGCCGAGGCCGCCCCAGGGCCACCCCGTCACCGTGGTCGACGCGGTGGCCGGCGGGCACAGCGAGCAGACCGCCGCGCGCCACGCGGACGTCGTCCTCGTCCGGGCCGGCAGGCCCGAGGAGGCGGCGGCGGTCGCGGAGCGGCTGCGGGCGCGCGCCGCGCGCCACGGCCGCGATCCGGGCAGCCTCCGGATCCTGGTGGCGCTCAGCGTCGACCTCGGGGGCGGCGAACGGCCCCGGGAACCGGGCCTCGACAGCGCCCCGTCCGACGCCGAGGGCCTGCACCACAGCGGAGGCCCCGTCGACCTCGCCGAACTGATCACCCGCTGGCACACCCACGGGGCCGTGGACGGCTTCCACCTGACGCCGCTGTTCCCGGAGCGCGACCTCGAACGGCTCGTCAACGGGACGGTGGCGCTGCTCCAGCACCGCGGCCTCTTCCGCACCTTCCATCCGGGCGGCACGCTCCGCGAACACCTGGGCCTCGCCCGCCCGGCCAACCAGTACGCGTCCGCCGGGGAGACCTCATGACCACGCGCACGCCCCGTACCGCCCCGGGCACGAGGCGCGCCGCCTCGGGCGCGCCTCGTACCCGGCGGATCCACCTCGCCGCTCACTTCCCCGGCGTCAACAGCACCACCGTCTGGGCGGATCCCCGCTCCCGGTCCCAGATCGACTTCTCCTCCTTCGAGCACCTGGCCCGCACCGCCGAGCGCGGCAGGTTCGACTTCTTCTTCCTCGCCGAGGGGCTCCGGCTGCGGGAGCACAAGGGGCTGATCCACGACCTGGACGTGGTCGGCAGGCCCGAGTCCCTCACCGTGCTGAGCGCGCTCGCGGCCGTCACCGACCGGCTCGGCCTCGCCGCCACCGTGAACGCGACCTTCAACGAGCCGTACGAACTGGCCCGCAGGCTGGCGACGCTCGACCACCTCAGCGCGGGCCGGGCCGCCTGGAACGTGGTGACCTCCTCCGACGCCTTCACCGGCGAGAACTTCCGGCGCGGCGGCTACCTCGACCGCGCCGACCGCTACACGCGGGCGGCCGAGTTCGTCGCCACCGCCCGGGAACTGTGGGACTCCTGGACCCCGCCGGGACCGGACGCCCCGTACGGCGAGCCCCGGCGCTTCGCGCACGCGGGCGCGGAGTTCACCATCGAGGGCGAGTTCACCGTCCCCCGTTCCCCGCAGGGCCACCCGGTGGTGATCCAGGCCGGGGACTCCGACGAGGGACGGGAGTTCGCCGCCTCGGCCGCCGATGTCGTCTTCACCCGGCACGGCACCCTGGAGGCGGGCCGGGCCTTCTACGACGACGTCAAGGCGCGGCTGGCGGCGTACGGCAGGCAGCCCGGCGACCTCAAGATCATGCCGGGGGCGACCGTCGTACTCGGCGACACCGACGCCGACGCGCGGGAGCGGGCCGCCGCGATCCGCGAACAGCAGGTCTCCCCGCAGAACGCGATCCTCGCGCTGGAACAGGTCTGGGGCCGGGACCTGTCGGCGTACGACCCGGACGGGCCGCTGCCGGACGTCGACCCCGACCCGGATGCCGCGCTCGCACAGGGCCGGGTGCGGATCGGTGATCCGTTCGAGGTCGCCGCCCGGTGGCGGGCGTTGTCGGAGGCCAAGGGGCTCTCCATCCGGCAGACCGTCATCGAGACCACGGCACGGCAGTCCTTCGTCGGCTCCCCCGAAACCGTGGCGGAGGAGATGCACACCTTCGTGACCGAGCGGGCGGCGGACGGCTTCATCCTCGTCCCGCATCTCACCCCGGGCGGCCTGGACGACTTCGTCGACCGGGTCGTACCGCTCCTCCAGGAGCGGGGGGCCTTCCGCACGGAGTACGAGGGTGCCACCCTGCGCTCCCACTTGGGTCTTCCGGACCCGCACCGAAAGGCCGATGGCGCGTGACCGCCGGAACGGACACCGCTGACGGCACCGCTGTCACAGCCGTACGCCTGACGCCCCGCGGAGTCCGCCCGTACCGCGCGCACCACTGGCACCCCCCGGCCAAATACCGCCCTTGCGCGTCCAGTTGAGGTTCTCAATACTCCCGAGACAGCGCGCCGGTCGGGGCGCCGTACCGTCCGGAATCCGGACGGTACGGCCTCGGCCGCGCCTCACGGGCCCCACACCCCACAGCGGGCCCCCGATTCCCCTCGGGAGGAACGAGAAGTGAGGATCAAGCGCACCACCCCACGCACGGGCACGGCCAGACGCACCCGTCTGCTCGCCGTCACCGCGGGACTCGCGGCGGCCGCGGCGATCGCGGTCCCCACCGCGAACGCCGACTCCGCCGGAACGTTCAGCGAGAGCCGGCTGAGCGCGGCGAGCGACGCCGTGCTGGACGCCGATGTGGCCGGCACCGCCTGGTACATCGACAAGGCGGGCAACGACGTCGTCGTGTCGGCCGACAGCACCGTCTCCCAGGCCGAGATCGCCAGGATCAAGCAGGCCGCGGGGGCCAACGCGGGTGCCCTGCGGGTCGAGCGCACCCCCGGCAAGCTCTCCAAGCTCATATCCGGCGGTGACGCCGTCTACACGAGCAGCTGGCGCTGCTCGGCCGGGTTCAACGTGGTCAGCGGCAGCACGTACTACTTCCTGACCGCCGGCCACTGCACCGAGGGCAACCCCGCCTGGTACACCAGCTCCTCGGGCGGCACGAGCATCGGTCCCACGGCCGGTACCAGCTTCCCCGGCAACGACTACGGCATCGTGCGCTACTCGAACACCTCCATCGCCCACCCGGGCACGGTCGGCAGCATCGACATCACGGGCGCGGCCAACGCCAGCGTCGGGATGTCCGTCACCCGCCGCGGTTCGACCACCGGCACCCACAGCGGCTCCGTGACCGGCCTGAACGCCACGGTCAACTACGGCGGCGGTGACATCGTCTCCGGACTGATCCGCACCAACGTCTGCGCCGAGCCGGGCGACAGCGGCGGCCCGCTGTACTCCGGCAGCCTGGCCGTCGGACTGACCTCCGGCGGCAGCGGCAACTGCTCCTCCGGGGGGACGACGTACTTCCAGCCGGTGACCGAGGCGCTGAGTGCCTACGGGGTCAGCATTCTGTGACCGGGCGCCCGTGACCGGCATTCCGTGACCGGTGTCCGGTGAGCGTCCACCGACCGGTGTTCTCCGGCCGACAGCAGGCGAGTCCTCGTCCGATTCCGGGACGGGGGCTCGCCTCCGTCCTTTTCTGGGAAGATGGAGGGACGGTGGGGCCAGCGCGTGTTGCGAGGACCGGGGAGCCGCGGAGCAGTGGAACGCATCGGAGTGACCGGCCACAGAAGCATTCCGGCGGAGGCGTACGCGCACGTCACCGCGGGCATCCAGGACGTGCTGCGCGGTCACACGGGGGCGCTGGAGGCGCTCTCCAGCCTGGCGGTCGGCGCGGACCAGCTGTTCGCCGCGCTGGCCCTGGACCGGGGCGCCGCCCTGACCGCCGTCATCCCCAGCGGTGACTACGAGAACGACTTCGCGGACCCGGACGAACTGGCCGGCTACCGGCGGCTGCGCGACCGGGCGACGCGAAGGGTCCGGATGGCCTTTCCGCACTCCACCGACGAGGCGTACTACGCGGCGGGGACGTACATCGCAGACCACTGCGACCAGTTGCTCGCGGTGTGGGACGGCCGGCCGGCCCGGGGACTCGGCGGCACCGGGGACATCGTCAGCTACGCGCGGAAGCGCGGGAAGCCGGTCACGGTGATCTGGCGCGAGGGCGTCGAGCGCGCGTGAAGCCGGTACGGCGGGGCGCGGTGGCGAGGCGGGGCGGCGGTCCGAACCCGAAGCCGCTCGTCGGTCAGCCCCGGTGCCGTACCAGCCAGTCCGTGTGCTGGGGCGAGACGACGCGCTCGGTCTCGTACACCGCCGCGGCCCACTGCCGCTCGGTGACCGTCGTCTCCATCGCCGTGTGCATCGCCGCCAGGTCCTCCGCCACCAACGAGTGTGCGGATATGAGGGGTTGGTGCCTGCGGATCTCGCTCCACGCGAGACACGCCGCGGCCGAGGCCGACAACAGGCCCAGCACGGCGGAGGACTGGGTGAGGGAGAAGCTCCGCGCCACGGCCAGCAGGAGGGCCAGCAGGGTCAGTACGGCGATGGTGACCGACCAGAGGGTGGTGGCCCGGCGGGAGACGGCCGTTCTGCGGTCGTACCAGTCGCGCTGCTCGATCAGCCGGTCCCTGACGTAGGTCTCCTTGCGTACGGTGAACGGCTGCTCCCGCAGCGACCGCATGGACTCCGTGACCAGTTCCCCGTCGGCCACGGGATCCGGGCCGTACCCGGTCCCGCCGGCGGCCCCGCCGTCCCGGCCGTTCCCCTCGCCACGGCCGCCGGGTCGGCCGTCCCGCGGGTCGTCCCAGCCCACCTTCTTCAACTCGGCGAGCCCCGCCTCGAGGCGGGCGAGGTACAACGCCGTCGCGTCGCCGGCCGCCGAGTCGAAGGGAGCGCCGTGCACCGCGTAGCGCCAGGACATCGACTTGATGAACTCGGCCGCCGAGCGGTTGAGCTGCCAGTGTGCCCCCGCCCGCCGACGCGCCGAGCGGAACGTGATCAGAAGCACACCGGCGTAGGCCAACGCCGTGAGGGCGCCGACGAGTTGGAACGAATCGCCCACGCCCGCCCGCCACGGCGACGCCGCGAGCGCGGCGCCGACGACGAGCAGCAGGAGCCGGGTGCGCGTGGAGCCGACCGCCTCGCGCTGCCGGGCGATGGCGGCGGCGTCGGCGTGGTGGAAGAGAACGGGCAGGTCAGCATTCCGGAAGACCCGGCTGTGCAGCGGTCCGCGTACACCGTCCATGCGTGCCCTCCGCGTGCGGTCGTGTCGTCACCCATGCGGCGGAATGGTGTGTTCCGTATCGCCTCGTGAACGCCCGGCGACGCTCGTGTCGCGGCGGCACGAGTCGAGTTGCCGGGCGAGTTCATGAGAGTAAAGTCGTGACGCTGGCACCGCAACGGTGCGGTGTCTCCCCCTCAGGGCAAGATGATCAAGGACGGCCGTCGTGACCACTCACACCTCTGTCGCCTTCGCCACCGCGAAGAAGAACCGTGTCCCCCTCGCAGAGATCGACGTACGCGATTCCGGCGTCGCGAAGAAGCTCAACCGTGTGCTGCCCGTGCCCACCGGCCGCGTCGCGCGCGTTTCGAGCTTCAACTCCGCCCTCTAGAATGGCGTGATGACAGGACCACTGGTCCCCTTTCGCGAGATCGTTCTGAAGGTCCACAGCAGGTGTGATCTTGCGTGTGACCACTGCTACATCTACGAACACGCCGATCAGAGCTGGCGCACCCGCCCCAAGGCGATCTCTGACGACGCGATGTCCTGGACGGCTCTGCGACTGGCCGAGCACGCCAAGACCCATGACCTGCCCTCCGTGTCAGTGATCCTGCACGGAGGGGAGCCCCTGCTGGCGGGCCCCGCCCGGCTGCGCCGGGTGTGCGAGGAACTGACCCGCGCCCTCGCCGGGGTCGCCGCCCTCGATCTGCGGATCCACACCAACGGGCTCCAGCTCGGCCCCCGCTACCTCGACCTCTTCGCCGAGTACGGCGTCAAGGTCGGCATCTCCCTCGACGGCGACCGGGCCGCCAACGACCGGCACCGCCGCTTCGCGGACGGCCGCAGCAGCCACCCCCTGGTCCTCAAGGCCGTCGAACTGCTCCGCCAGGACCGCTACCGCGCTCTCGACCTCGGCCTGTTGTGCACCATCGACATCGCCAACGACCCGGTCACCGTCTACGACGCGCTCAGCGCGCTCGAACCGCCCCGGATCGACTTCCTGTTGCCGCACGCGACCTGGGACGACCCGCCGCCGCGCCCCGAGGGGGCGACCACCGCGTACGCCGACTGGCTGCTCGCCGTCTTCGACCGCTGGGACGCCGACGGCCGGCCCATGCCCGTACGCCTCTTCGAATCGGTGTTCTCCACCCTGCACGGCGGCCCGAGCCTGACCGAGTCGCTGGGGCTCGTCCCGACCGATCTGATCGTGGTGGAGACGGACGGGACACTGGAGCAGGTCGACTCGCTCAAGAGCGCCTACGAGGGAGCCGCCGCCACCGGTTTCGACGTCTTCTCGCACACCCTGGACGAGGTCGCCGCCCACCCGGGCGTACGGGCCAGGCAGCTGGGCGTGGCCGGGCTGGGCGAGACCTGCCGGCGGTGTCCGGTCGTGCGCTCCTGCGGCGGCGGGCTCTACACCCACCGCTACCGCTCCACGCCGGACACCGGCACGCGCCCCGACCGCTCCGACCACTCCGGCCGCTCCGGGAAGAGTGACCGTTCCGACGCTGACGCGCGCGCGGAGGGTACGGGAGGACACACCGGAGGCTTCGACAACCCCTCCGTCTACTGCGCCGACCTCGAGGCGCTGATCCGCGGCATCGAGTCCCGTACGGCCGCCGCGTCCGTGCCCCCCGTCCTCACGGACCCCGGTGAACTGGTCGCGGCCCAGCAGGAGCTGACCCGTTCCCTGCTCGCCGAGCTACACGTGGAGCTCGGCGGCCGGGGCGGGGCGGAGTGGCAGCAGGCGTGGGAACTGGCGAGCGCCGTCGAAGAGCGCAGCGACGGGCTCGACGCCGTCCTCACCCACCCCTACACCCGGAGCTGGCTGGTGGACCGCGTGGCCGCCCTGCGCGCCGAGCGGCCCGGGGCCGTCGACGGCGCGCTCGCCCTGTCGGCGTACGTGGCGGCCGCGGTCGTCCGGGGCGGCCTGGACCTGCCCGTACGGGTCAGAGGCACCGGCGGGGTGCTCCACCTGCCCACCCTCGGCACCCTGCGGATTCCCCGGCCGGACGGGACCGGAGCCTCGACAGCACACGGAACCGGGGCGGCCGGGGCGGCCGAGGAGTTCGGGACGGTCGGCCCGTTCGGGGAGGGCGGGGCGTTCGAGGCGGAGGTGCGGCCCGTCGAGGAGGGCTTCCTGGTCCGCACCGCCACCGCGGAGCTGCGGATCGGCCGGCCCGCGGAGGCCACCGAACACTGGCGCCCCGTGCACCGGCTGGGCCTGCCCGGGGGCCCCGTCCTCGCCCTGGACGACCTCGATCCGTACCGCGACTGCTTCGGCGTCCCCGTCCACCCAGGGCTCCGGCCCGCGGAGACCGCTGCCTGGGCCGGCCGGCTGACGGCGGCCTGGGAACTGCTGCACCCCGCCCTGCCCGAGCGGGCCGAAGCGGCGGCCGGTGCGCTGTCGACCGTGACACCCCTGCTCGCCGCCGCGCCCCTGACGGCCCATCAGCCCGTTGCGACCACCGGCGCGCACGGCCTCGGCGCGCTGGGTCTGCCCTTCGCGGCCGGGGTGGCGGAGCTGGCGCTCGCGCTGCTGCGCGGGCTGCGCCGGGCCCGGCTCCGGGCGCTGACCGAGGTGACCGACCTCTACGCCTACGACGGCGAGTGGCTCAGACCCGCACCCTGGCAGGAGGCCCCGGTCCCGCTCTCCGAGCTGCTGGCGGGGGCGTACGAACGGGTGGGGCTCGCCGTCTACGGGGGCCCCACCGCCATGGCGCGCGGCATCCGGCTGGACCAGGCCCGCCGGGCGCTGGACACCTTGGAGGACGCGCCCGAACTCACCGTCGGCGGGAAGAGCCTGCTGGCAGCTCTACGGAAAGAGACCGAACGTGGCTGACGACGGGACGGGGACCGGAACCGGAACGGGCGCGGACGCCCCCGCCGTGACCGGCACCGGAACGGTCGCCGGAACCGGGACGGGCACCGGAACCCCATCGGGCACGGCCGCCGTGACCGGAACCGCGACCGGGGCGCACACCGATCCACGCCTGGTGGACCAACTCGCGGCCCTGGGCGTCACCGAGGGCATGACCCTGCTCGTCCACGCCTCCCTCAGCGGTACCGGCCTCGCCCCCGACGTCCTGCGGACCGCCCTCATGACGGCGCTGGGGGAGAGGGGCACCCTCGTGGTCCCCGCCTTCACGGAGGAGAACTCCGACTCCTCGCTCGCCCACCGCGCCGCCATCAAGGGCCTGACCCGCCGGGAGGCCGCCGCCTTCCGGGCCAGGATGCCCGCCTTCGACCCGGCGACCACCCCGTGCCCGCGCATGGGCGTCCTGGCCGAGTCGGTCCGTACCGCCCCCGGCGCCGTACGCAGCGCGCACCCGCAGTCCTCCTTCGCGGCACTCGGACACCGGGCGGCGGAGCTGATGGCGGACCACCCGCTGGAGAGCCACCTCGGCGAGGAGTCCCCGCTCGGCAAGCTGGCCGGATCCGGTGGGCACACACTGCTGATCAACGTGGGGTTCGCCGCCTGCACGGCGTTCCATCTCGCCGAATACCGGATCGGCGCCCCCCTGCGCTCCTACCACTGTGTGGTCAAAGCGCCGGACAACAGCCCCCGCTGGGTGGAATATGAGGATGTCCGTCTCGACGACAGCGATTTCGAGGCGATCGGTGCCTCATTCCCCTGGGGTCTGGAGCAGAAGGGACGGCTGGGAGGAACGACCGCGCGATTGTTCTCCGTCAAGGACGCTGTCGACCATGCCGAGGCGTGGATGACCGAAAAGCGGCGTTGATTGACCGAACCGCATGGGGAGAAAGCGGGCGCGGTTCCGGAATGATGAATTCGCTCACGTCCTCTTCGTTCATGGAAGTGAGTGTTCGACACAGGACGGGGGTCGTGTGCACGCGTCACCGCAGCAGCGGGCTGCTGACCATCGGCCGTACTTCTTTCTCAGTTACGCGCACACACCGAGGGATGTCGCCGGGGGACCCGATCCGGACATGTGGGTCGAGCGCCTCTTCCGGGATCTGTCCGGCCATGTGATGGCCATGACCGACCTGCCGGCCGGGGCGCAGGCCGGATTCATCGACCGGGAGATGCGCTCCGGCGAGGGCTGGTCCGAGCGGCTGGCCGAAGTGCTGGCGACCTGCCGGGTATTCGTACCGCTGTTCTCCCCACGGTATTTCGCCAGCGAGATGTGCGGCAAGGAGTGGTACGCCTTCGCCCAGCGCGTCATCTACGAACAGGCCAAGGGCAACAGCACCGCGGACGCGATCGTCCCGGCCTTATGGGTGCCGGTACCGCCCGCCCAACTGCCGGGGCCGGCCGAGCGGTTGCAGTTCAACCACCGGGACTTCGGCGACCGCTACGTCACCGACGGGCTCTACGGGCTGATCAAGCTCCGGATCTTCGCCGAGGAGTACGAGCGCGCGGTCTACGAACTCGCCAAGCGCATCGTCAGCGTCGCGGACACCGCCGCGATCGGCCCCGGCCGCCCCGTGGACTACCGGCAGGCCCCCAGCGCCTTCGGCACCAGCGGCGGACCGCGCCCCATGCAGGTCACCGTGGCCGCGCCGACCCGCCACGACCTGCCGGCGGGCCGCGCGACCCGCTACTACGGCAGCATGGCGCAGGACTGGAACCCCTACCACCCGGAGTCGGTACGCCCCCTGGCCTACGTCGCCCGGGATCTCGTACGGTCCCTCAACTACCAGGCCGACATCATCTCCTTCGACGAGGTGCCCATACCGGCCGAGGGGAAGGGGGCGCCCACCCGGCCGGAGATCCTGCTGGTCGACCGGTGGGCCCTGCACGACGAGGAACAGCGCAGGCGGCTGGCCGCGTTCGACGCCGAACACCGGCCCTGGGTGAGCGTCGTCGTGCCGTGGAACCGCGACGACCAGCAGAGCCGGGCCGCCGAGGCCGAACTCACCGACCAGCTGGAGCGCACCATGCCCAGGAAGATGGGCCAGGGCCGGGCCGCCTGCCGGGCCGCCGCCAAGGGCGTGCCCAGCATGGAGGCGTTCGGCCAGATACTGCCCCAGGTCGTCGAGGCGGCGGCCCAGCAGTACCTCAGACACGCGGCGGTCTATCCGCCGGCCGGCGGCGGCCGCACCGGGCGGCCCCGGCTGCGCGGGCCGATGGCCGCCGAGTACACGACGACGCACCACCTTCCCGAGACGCACGACCTGGCGCCCGATGCGGAGGACACGGATGACAGAACGTCGTGACGGACGCATCGTCACCTTCTACTCGTACAAGGGCGGTACCGGCCGCACCATGGCCCTGGCCAACACGGCCTGGATCCTGGCCGCCAACGGCAAACGGGTCCTCGCCGTCGACTGGGACCTCGAGGCGCCCGGCCTGCACCGCTTCTTCCACCCGTTCCTCGACCCGGCCACCCTCGGCGCCACCACCGGTGTCATCGACCTGATCACCGAGTACGCGTGGGCCGCCACCAGCCCCGTCGAGCGCTCCGACGACTGGCACCGCGACTACGCGCGGATCCAGCCGCACGCCGTCTCCCTCACCCCCGAGACGCTGGGCTGGGAGTTCCCCGCGGGCGGCACCCTCGACTTCGTCTCCGCCGGCAAGCAGAACCGCGAGTACTCCGCGACCGTCTCCACGTTCGACTGGGACAACTTCTACGACCGGCTGGGCGGCGGGCACTTCTTCGACGCGCTGCGCGACGACATGAAGGCCCACTACGACTACGTCCTGATCGACTCGCGGACCGGCCTGAGCGACATCGCCGACATCTGCACCGTCCACCTGCCCGACATCCTGGTCGACTGCTTCACACTCAGCGACCAGTCCATCGACGGCGCCGCCGCCGTGGCCCGCCAGATCGACGAACGGTACGGGGGCAGGGGCATCCGGATCCTGCCCGTACCGATGCGCATCGACGAGGGGGAGAAGGAGAAGGCGGACGCCGGGCGGGCGCTCGCCCGACTGAAGTTCGACCGCTTCCCGGGCGGGCTCACCGCCGAGGAACTCACCGCGTACTGGGGCGCGGTGGAGATCCCGTACCGCCCCTACTACGCGTACGAGGAGACCCTGGCGACCTTCGGCGACGAGGCAGGGCTCAGCAACTCCCTCCTCTCCGCCTTCGAGCGGCTGACGACCTACCTCACCGACGGGACCGTCACCGCCATGCCGGCGGTCGGCGAGGAGGCCAGGCTGCGGATCAGGGACGCCTTCACCCGGCGCAGGCCGGCCATGCCCGCCGACCTCTTCCTCAGCTACGTGGCCGAGAACCGGATGTGGGCCGACTGGATCGAGTCCGTGCTCACCCGCGCGGGCTTCCGGGTGGTGCCGCGCGACGTCTCGGCCGGTCCCGACGGCGGCACGTTCGGCTCCGGCACCTCCCTGGCCGGTGAGAACGCGACCCGTACCGTCGTGCTGCTGTCCAGCGCCTACCTGAAGTCGGCACGGGCGGTCGACGTGTGGAAACGCGCCACGTCCGACGACCCGGGCGGGGCCAGGCGCCGGCTGGTGCCGCTGCGCGTCGGCGACGTCAGGCTCACCACGCCGTACATCGACCGCAACCCGGTGGACCTGTTCCGCCTCGACGAGGCGCACGCCACCGCCACCCTGCTGCGCGCGCTGGACCGGCCCGTACAGCTCACCGACGCGGTCTCGCCGGGGCCGCGCTTCCCCGGCACCGTACCGAAGATCTGGAACGCCCCCGCCCGCAACCCCGGCTTCACCGGCCGCTCCCAGATCCTGGAACGGATGCGCGACCAGCTCGGCGGCGGCCTGGCCGTGGTGCTGCCGCAGCCGCAGACCCTCTACGGGCTCGGCGGCATCGGCAAGACCCAGGTCGCGCTGGAATACGTGCACCGCTTCATGGCCGACTACGACCTGGTGTGGTGGATCTCCTCGGAGCAGACCGCCGACGTGGTGGCGGGCCTCGCGGAGCTGGCCGTACGGCTCGGCGCGCAGGGCGGCGAGGACATGGCCGCGGCGTCGCAGGAGGCGGTCGACCTGCTGCGGCGGGGGGTGCCGTCCACGCGCTGGCTGCTGGTCTTCGACAACGCGGACGACCCCGAGCAGCTCCAGCGCTTCTTCCCGCCCGGCGGCCCCGGGCACATCCTGGTCACCTCCCGCAACCAGAGCTGGTCGAGCTACGGCGACTCGCTGCCCGTCGACGTCTTCCAGCGCGAGGAGTCCGTCGAACACCTCCAGCGGCGGGCGCCGGGACTGACCGCCGCCGACGCCGACAAGGTCGCCACGGCCGTCGGGGACCTGCCGCTGGCCGTCGAGCAGGCCGCGGCCTGGATCGCGGAGACCGCGACGCCCGTCGGCGAGTACCTGGACCAGCTCGCCCAGCAGGCGCCCAGCGTGCTGGCGCTCAACCAGCCCGTGGGCTACCCGGAACCCGTCGCCGCGACCTGGAACATCTCCATCGAACGGCTCAAGGAGCGGTCCCCGGCCGCGGTGCGGCTGCTCCAGCTCTGCGCCTTCTTCGCCCCCGAGCCCATCTCCGCGAACCTCCTCTACAGCAAGGAGATGATCGAGGCCCTCAAGCCGTACGACGTCTCGCTCCAGGAGACGCTCGTCCTCGGCCGGGTCATCCGGGAGATCGGCCGGTTCGCGCTGGCCAAGGTCGACCAGGTCGGCAACAGCATCCAGGTGCACCGGCTGGTCCAGGCGATCATCCGGGCCCAGCTCAGCGAGGAGGAGCAGCGGGACGCCCGGCACGCCGTGCACCGGATCCTCGCGGGCGCCCGGCCCGACGGCGACGAGCCGATCGACAACCCCGGTACCTGGGAACGGTTCAACACCATCTGGCCCCACCTCGCCCCCTCCGAGGCGGCCCTGTGCCGGAAGCCGGAGACCCGCCGGCTGATGATCGACCGGGTGCGCTACCTGTGGAAGCGCGGTGACTGGCCGGCCGCGGCCCAGGTCGCCGACGAGGTGCGCGAGGAGTGGCGGGAGATGCTCGGCAACGACGACCCGCAGTACCTCTACCTGCGCTTCCACATCTCCAACCTGCTGCGCTCGCAGGGGCGTTACGTGGAGGCCCGCGAGCTCGACGCCGAGACCCTGGAGCGCCAGCGCCGGGTGCTCGGGCCCACCCACCCGCACACGTACATGACCACCAGCGGCCTCGCCATGGACCTCGGCACGCTCGGCGAGTACGCCAGGGCGCTGGAACTGGCGAAGGAGGCGCACGAGGGCTTCAGCTCCATCTTCCACGACTCCCACCCGAGGACCCTCGCGGCGGCCAACAACCGCGCGCTGAACCTGCGCATGGTCGGCCGCTACGCCCAGGCCCGCGAGATGGACCAGGACGTCTTCGACCGGCGGACCGAGGTGCTCGGCGCGGAACACCCCTACACCCTGTCCTCGGCCACCAGCCTGGCGCGCGACCTGCGGGAGATCGGCCGGTACGAGGACTCGGTGACCCTGCTCAGCAGGACGTACGACCTGTACAAGGAACAGATGGGCCGCGCCTTCCCCGGCACCCTCGCGGCGGCCAAGAGCCTCGCGGTGTCACTGCGGCGGGCGGGCCGGCTGGAGGACGCGCGCCGGCTGACCACCGCGACCCGCAACCGCTACCGCGCCAAGTACGGCTCCGAGGCCAACCCGGACTCGCTGGCCTGCGACCTGAACCTGGCGGCGGACCACTTCGCCGCGGGGGAGCCGGTGGCGGCCCGGGACCTGTCGCAGGAGGTCGTCGACCAGTACATGCGGGTCCCGGGCGCGCGCCACCCGTACACCCTCGCGGCGCTCAACAACCTCGGGATCTACCACTGGGGCTGCGGCGCCCCGGAACTGGCCGAACAACTGCACCAGAGCACGCTGCGCACGATGCGGGAGGTCCTCGGCGACGAACACCCGCACACGCTCTTCTGCACGGTCAGTCTCGCCAACGCCAAGGCGGACCTGGGCGAACTGGACGAGGCGCTGGTCATCGAACGCCGCGCGGTGGCGGGCCTGCGCGTCTCCCTGGGCGCCCACCACCCGGAGACGCTGGCCGTCACCTCCAACATGTGCGTGACCCTGGGCGCGCTGGCCCGCAAGGACGAGGCGGCGCTGCTGCGCGCGGAGACGGTCGAGGAGCTGACGCGCCTGCTGGGCGAGGAACACGCGCTGACGCGCTTCGCGCGCGACGACCGGAGGGTCTACCGGGACCTGGAACCGCTGGCGGTGTGAGTGGTGGCTCGCACCGCCGCTGGTCCTCGCGGCGGTCGCCTCGGTTCGCTGGGTCCTGGGCTGAGCCCGCGGCGGCGGTCTCGTCCTTCGGCCGAGGCGGCAGCAGGGCCTCTGAGTGCCGGAGGACCCTGCCGCCGTCGACGTACCGCTACCTGCCGCAGCCCCGGCACCGGCGGTGCGGCGGTGCTTCTGCGGAGAGTGTCAGTTCCTCACGCCGCCGGCCCGTCCTGGGCCTGGAAGATCTCCTCGGCCTCGGAGGCCGTGAGGGCGCGGTCCAGCCAGCGCTCGAGGGCGTCCAGGTCGGTGCAGCCCATGACGCGGTCGCGGACACCGTGCGACACGGGGATCCCCCGGCGCTCCAGTACGCGCACCACGATCTGGGCCATGCCCTCGGCCTTGCCCTCGGCCTTGCCTTCCGCCTTGCCTTCTGCCTTGCCGTCCGCCTTGCCTTCCAGATACTTCTCCTCGACAAGGGTGCCGCGCCCGGGGAAGTAGGAGCCAACGCCCATGATTTTCCTCCACATGTCTCTCGCCGGGGTGTCCCCCAGGCCGATTTCCAGCATTTCCGAGTAGTACGCGACGGACTCCGCGTCAGCTGTTCCGAGGGCACGCGCCAGTGCCTTCAGTATGGCCGGAGAGTCTTTGCCGCGCCCATGCGTCATGGCCGAGAAGGCCGCCATCGACAAGTTTCGGGCCGCTTCCTCGGGGTCGGTGATCACGGGTACGTTCTCCGGCCCCAGGACCAGCGGATGCACGGAGAGGGCTGTCCACCCCTCCGTACCGATGAGGAAAGGCCCGGACGCCCATCGAGCGGTGGCCTTGTCCTGGCACACGACGAGGAGAAGCGCCGGGCACTCGTACTTCGCTGTCAAGAACGACAGGTAGTACGCCCAGCTCGCCTCTTTCGCCTGGTCGCGGCGCCCTTGCGCTTCGATGGCCAGGAGAAAGCTGCCGCTGCCGTCGGACGGCTCGATCCGCAGGACGCTGTCCACGCGGCGTTCCAGCGGCCGGATCTCCGTGGCGTCCGCGGTGAGCACCTCGACCACCGCCTTCGAGGCAAACGGCACGCCGAGGACGCGGAAGACAGGCACGAGTAATTCCGGCCGGTCCTGAAAGATCCGGTGTGCGGCCTCGTGGTGTGAAGTGACCATGGCCCGAAAGTAGGACCGTCGACAGAAGTGCGACGAGCTGTCGGCGGATAAACCACCCGTTCAGGCGAGTTTACGTATTATGTGAAACCATGCGACCTGGCGTGTCTGTACGGCCGTCGCCGCTCACAGCCGGTTCCGTCAGTCCTCCAGCAGCCACGTCAGAATCCGCGGCAGCGCGTGCAGCGCGTCGAAGTGGGCCGCCGTCGGTTCCACGACCGCTGTCGCGTGGGGGATGCGTTCGGCCAGCCAGCGGGAGTGGCCCACCGGGGAGAAGACGTCCTTCTCGCCGTGCCACAGCAGGACCGGGCCCTTGATGTCGGCGGGGTCGAAGCCCCAGGGGCTGCAGAAGGCCAGGGCGTCGTCGATCCAGCCGTACGCCGACGCGCGTAACGCCTCCTGGTAGTTGCGCAGGAGCATCGTCCGTACGCCCGCGTCCGCGACCACCATGCGGTCGGAGTCGGTCAGTTCTTTGCGCAGGTCGTCCAGGAGGCGTACGGGGTCCTTCCTGATCGCGTCCGCGCGGGGGATGAGGCGGGCCGCCACGCCGTCCGGGTCGCGGGAGGCGGTGGTGTACTCGCGGACGTTGGAGGCGGCCATGCCCTCGAACCAGTCCAGGCCCGCCGCGTCCCGGGGGGCCAGTGTGACCAGCGCGGCCGTCCGGGTCACCCGGTCCGGCAGCAGCGCGGCGCAGGCCAGGGCGTGCGGGGCGCCGCCGGAGCGGCCCGCTACGGCGAAGCGCTCCAGGCCGAGCGCGTCGGCGATCGTCGTGACGTCCTGGACCACGTCGGCCACACTGCGGCCCGGCAGCCGGTCCGAACCGCCGTACCCCGGCCGGTCGTAGGCGATCAGCTGCATTCCCCGCTGGTACAGCACCATCCCCCGCGGGGCGGGGCCCAGCCTGCTGCCCGGCGTGCCGTGCATCAGGAAGACCGGTCTGCCGCGTGGGTCCCCCAGCCGCTCCACCATCAGATGCCGCCCGTCCGCCGCGCGCACCCGACGTCGCACCCCCCAGCCCCTTTCGTCCGCCCTGCCGTGCGTGTGGTGGTCCCCGTCCGATTTCCGTACCGGCACCGTGTCCGTGCATTCCCCGCCAGGGGACCGATAACCCGTCAGCGTCCGGCACCGGCTGGAATCACCGGTATAACCGCCCGGTTCACGTCGATTGTCCTGTATCGGGGGCGGCGGCGGAGGGTGTGGAATCTTCCCTTCGCTGAAATCTCGACAGATTGTTTCAAGACAGGTCTAGTCCTTGCCAGCTGCTGGGATTGCGGTCGCGCGAGGCGTTCGCGAAGCGGAACTTTTCCGATATGGTGCCGTGAGTCCGCTGTTCAGACCTGTCATGCGCCTGTCACTCACTCGTCTTGAAGTCGACCTTGTGTGTTACTGGCGGGTCAAGGAAAAGTGGGCGGCTCCATCACCGTTCCGGACCACCCCACATGGCCCGGAACGGCTCCCCCCACAGGAGGTTCGAACCTTGCAGCACCGGAAAGTGTCCACGAAGCGCGTGACGATAGCGGGCGGCGCCGTGGTGGCGCTCGTCGCCGCGGGCGTCACCTTCCAGACTGCGAACGCGAGTGAGGGGCAGCCTCCGTTCGAGGTGAAGTCCCTCACGGCGCCGGCGGCCGGAAACCTCGCATCCACCCTCGACAAGAAGCTCGGCGGCGACACGGGCGGTTCGTACTACGACGCCGAGTCCAAGGCGCTCGTGGTGAACGTCCTCACCGAGCAGGCGGCTCAGACCGTGCGCGAGTCGGGCGGCAAGGCCAGAATCGTCGCGAACTCCCTCGCCGACCTGAAGAACGCCCGGCAGACCCTCACCGACAAGGCGACCATCCCGGGCACCGCGTGGTCCGTCGACCCGGTGACCAACAAGGTCGTCGTCACGGCCGACCGTACGGTCAAGGGCGCGGCGTGGACGAAGCTCAGCGGTGTGGTCGACGGACTCGGCGACCGGGCCGAACTCAAGAAGACCGTCGGCGAGTTCAAGCGCTTCGCCGCCGGCGGTGACGCCATCACGGGCGGCGGCGGTCGCTGCTCCCTCGGCTTCAACGTGGTCAAGGGCGGCGAGCCGTACTTCCTGACCGCCGGACACTGCACGGAGTCCATCCAGTCCTGGTCCGACGCGCAGGGCGGGACGATCGGCACCACGGAGGAGTCCGCCTTCCCGGGCACCGACTACGGTCTGGTCAAGTACGCCTCCGGGGTCGACCACCCGAGCGAGGTCAACCTCTACGACGGCACCACCCAGGAGATCGCCCAGGCCGGTGAGGCGACGGTCGGCCAGCAGGTGACCCGTAGCGGTTCCACCACGCAGGTCCACGACGGCGAGGTCACCGGACTCGACGCCACCGTCAACTACGGCGGCGGTGACGTCGTCGACGGGCTCATCCAGACCACGGTCTGCGCCGAGCCGGGCGACAGCGGCGGCTCGCTGTTCGACGGCGACACCGCGCTCGGGCTGACCTCGGGCGGCAGCGGTGACTGCTCGTCGGGCGGTGAAACGTTCTTCCAGCCGGTGCCGGCGGCGCTCGACGCCGTCGGGGCCGAGATCGGCTGACGCCCCGCTGGGTCAAGGAACGCGGAAAGGAGTCCCGGCCCACCTGGTGGGCCGGGACTCTCGCCGTCCGGACACCGCGGACCGACCGGTCAGGAGCCAGTGCCTCCCCTGCCCGGTCCGCACCCGCCGCACGACCACCACCGACGGCGCCCGACCGGACCAATGAACTCAAGGCGGCGGAGCGGAGAGCGTGACGGCGCCGCCCCGGGCGTGCTGGGTTCATCGGGTGCTCCGTGCCCGACTACGTCCCGGTGCCCGGGCCGGTGTTCCGGCCCGTGGGGCTCCGGCCGGCTCGCGCGAGGACGCGGCGTGCCGTCGCCGCCATCGCCTCGTCGACCATGCGCCCCTCGAAGAGCACCGCGCCCTCGCCCCGGGCCTGCGCCTCGTCCACCGCCGTGATCAGGCGTTCGTACCGCGCGAGTTCCTCGTCGCCGGGGGTGAACACCTCGTTGACCACCGGTACGTGAGAGGGGTGGATCACCGCCATGCCCTCGTAGCCCATGTCGCGGTTCTGTCCGGCGAAGCGGCGCAGTCCCGCGAGGTCGGCGACGTCCGCCCACAGTCCGGCCACCGGGTGGGGGCAGCCCGCCGCGCGGGCGTCCAGCAGCACACGGGCGCGCAGCTCACGGGTTTCGGTGCCCTCGGGGCTCCAGCGATAGCCGATCGCCCGTTCGACGTCCCCGCCCGGGGCGGTCAGCGCGCCCAGGTGGGCGACCCGGGCGGCGGCCCGGCCGATGGCGTAGGCCTCGCGCAGCCCCCGGGCCGTCTCCAGGAGCGGTACGAGGACGAAGTGCCCGTCCGGCAGCCCGTGTTCGCGCTCGCACCAGCTCAGCAGCCGGTCCGCGAGACGTATGTCGTCGGCGGAGCACACCTTGGGCAGCACCACGCCGTGGAGCCCCGGGCGGGCCACGGCGCGCAGTTCGTCCGCGCTCGCCCAGCCCGCCGTGGGGTCGAACGGGTTGATACGTACGAACAAGCGCATGGGACCGCGCGCGGCGGCGGCCTCGTCGACGGCCCGGGCCACGGCGTCGCGTGCCGCCGCCTTGCCGGTGTCGGGCACCGCGTCCTCCAGGTCGAGGATGGCCGCGTCGGCGCCGGCCGCCTCGGCCTTGGGCAGCCAGCCGGTACGGTTCCCGGGGACGAAGAGCAGGGACCGGAGCGGGACCCGGCCGGGCCCGGAGGATCCCCGTCCCCGCTCCGACCGCACCCCCGCGGCCTCGCGCTCAGATGACACCCCGCTCCTCCAGTTCCGTACGCCGCTCGTCGTCGATGCCGAGCCACTGCCCGTACACCAGGTCGTTGTCCGCGCCCAGCGCGGGGCCGGTCCGCCACACAGCGCCCGGGGCACGGCGGAAGTGCGGGATCACGGCCTGCATCCGCACCGGGCCGAGGTCCGGGTCGTGGACGGTGACGATGTCCTCGCGTTCGGCGTAGACCGGGTCGGCCGCGATGTCCGCGGCCGTGAAGACCCGGGAGGCCACGACCTCCGCGCGTTCGAACTCCGCCAGACACGCCTCCGCCGTGCGTTCCGCGACCCACGCGCGCAGCCCCTCGTCGAGCTGTTCCCGGCCCCGGTGCTGCTGCTCGGTGGTCGCGAACTCCTCCTCGGGCAGGCCCAGCAGCCGGACCACGTTCGTCACGGACCTGAGCGTGGCCGAGGTGACCGTCAGCCAGTCGCCGTCCTTGCTGCGGTAGGTGTTGATGACGGCCGCCGGCGCCACGGCCAGCTGGTTGCCGGCCCGCCCGGGTGCCGTGCCGAGCTGGTCGTACGCGATGACCTGCCACTCCACCAGCCGGAACAGTGGCTCGAACAGGGCCAGGTCGATCCACTCGCCGTCGAAGTCGGGGTCGGTGGAACGCCGGTGCAGCGCGGCGAGGATCGCGTACGCGCCCATCAGGCCGGTGACCGCGTCGCCGTGGGAGAAGCCGGTGTGCACGGGCGGCCCGTCCGGGAAGCCCGTCAGATGGACCACCCCGCTGCGGGCCTCGCCCATCTTCCCGAACCCGGGCGCGTCCGCGCGCGAGGAGGTGGCGCCGAAGCCGGATATCTGCAGCAGGACCGCTTTCGGATTGACGGCGTGCACGGATTCCCAGTCCAGGCCCCACGCGCGCAGCCGCCCGGCCCGCAGCGTCACGATCACCACATCCGCCCAGGCGATCAGGGAACGGGCGATCTCCCGGCCCTCCTCGTGGTGCAGGTCGAGCGTGACGGAGCGCTTGTTGCGGCCCGCCACCTTGAACCAGAGCGGGACTCCCTCCCGCCGGGGGCCCATGGCACGGGCGGCGTCCCCCGCGCCCGGCGGTTCCACGTGCACGACGTCGGCCCCCTGGTCGGCGAGCATCGACCCGGCGAGCGGACCCGCCACGACGTGGGCGAACTCCACCACCTTCAGACCTGTCAGCTGTCCCTGCCGCGCGTCACCACGATCGCCCGCGCCGCCTCTACCAGGCGCATGGCCCGCGCCGCCCGTGCCGCTGAAGCCGTTCACGCCGTACGCCCCGCCCACGTCGTCCGTGCCGTCGTTGCCGTCCATACGGTTCAGGCTGACGGCCGATCCGTATGCGGGGCCAGCAATGAAGAGGGATCAATTCATGCGAATTCCGCAACAGTCGCCGGTGTCGTCGGACTTCCCTCAGTCGCTGCCCCCGTCCTCCCACACCGCCCCTTCCGGAAGGGCGTGACCCGCGTCCCGGAACTCCTCCAACCGCTCCAGGAACCGCTGGGCGCCGGGCGGTAGCGCGCGCCGGGTCGGCAGGACCACGTACAGTCGCCGCTCCACCACCGGATCCACCAGGGGACGCCGTACCAGCTTCCCCGGTGCCACCAGAGGGTGGACCAGGGCCGGCATCGCGGAGACTCCCAGGCCCGCGGCCACCAGCCCGCCGACCGTGGCCACACTGCCCGCCTCCGCCGCCGGGGCCGCCGCCACGCCCGCCCGGTCGAAGGCGGCGTCGGTCAGCCGGCGCACGCTGGAGTCCGTACCCACCGCCAGGAAAGGCTCCTGCCCCATCTCCCGCCAGGACACCTCGGACCGCTCGGCGAGGGGATGGCCCTCCGGGAGCACGGCGTCGAAGCGGTCCCGGACCAGTGGCCGCAGCGTCGTTCCCGGGGTGCGGCGGACCGCCGTGCTCACCGCGAAGTCGGCGTCCCCGTCCACCACCCGTGCCAGCACGGCGCGTTCCAGCCCGTCCAGGATGCGCACGCTCACCTCGGGCCGCCCCGCGCGGAAGGCGGAGATCACCGGCGGCAGCAGCACGGCCGCCACCGAGGGCAGCGTCGCCAGCGCGATCGAGCCCCGCTCGCCCGCCGCGTAGCGCCCGAGCTGGGCGAGCCCCGTGCGGTGCGCGGCCAGGATCTGATCGGCTATCCGCAGCGCTTCCGTACCGGCCGGGGTGAGCTGGACGTTCCGGGTGTCGCGTTCCAGCAGCCGCAGGCCGAGGTTGCGTTCCAGATCGGCGACCGCGCGGCTCAGCGAGGACTGGGAGACATGCAGTTCGGTGGCGGCGGCCGTGAAGCTCGCGGCGCGGGCGACCGCGGAGTACGCGGCGAGCTGGCGCAGGGTGACGTCCATGGACGGCGAGCGTAGGGGCGAACGCGCCCGGGCGGAACTGTTGCGCGAAGCGCATGGACAGATCCGTGTTCGATGCTGGACGCGGATCTTTCACGGCTCCGACACTCGTCGGCAACACCCGATGGGACGAGGAAGCGGGCGACGATGCTGGCGGTACTGGGGTTCTGCACGATCGGCGGCTTCCTGCTGCTCACCATGACCAGGCGGGCGTCCGTGCTGGTGGCGCTGGTCCTGACGCCGGTGATCGCCGCGCTGGTCGGCGGACACGCGGCCGAGATAGGCCCGATGGCGCTGGAGGGGCTGACCAAGGTCGCTCCCACCGGCATCATGATCGCCTTCGCGGTGCTCTACTTCAGCCTGATGATCGAGGCGGGGCTGTTCGAACCGCTGATCCGGGCGATCCTGCGGGCCGCCAAGGGGGATCCGGTACGGATCGCGGTCGGCACGGCCGTGCTCACCATGTGTGTCGCGCTCGACGGCGACGGTGCCTCCACCTTCCTCATCACCGTCTCCGCGCTGCTCCCCGTCTACCGTCGCATCGGGATGAGCAGGCTCGTGCTCGCCGGGATCATCTGCCTCGGCGCGGGCGTGATGAACCTGGTGCCCTGGGGCGGGCCGACCGCGCGGGCGGCCGCCGCGCTCAAGCTGGAGACGTCGGACATCATCACTCCGCTGCTGCCCTCGATAGCCGCCGGGATCGCGTGGGTGCTGCTCGCCTCGTACCTCATCGGGCTCCGGGAGCGCCGCCGGCTCGGCGCCCTCGAGATGCCGGGCGGAGGCGACGGTTCGACGGCCCGGGACGATTCGGCGGCCGGGGACGGTTCGGCGGCCGGGGACGACTCGACGGCGGGGGACCGTACGGCGGTCAAGGGCGGTACGGCGGCCGAGCACGGCGTGACCGTCCGGAACGGGGCGGCCCCCGGCGACGGTCCCGGTACGCCCCTGGTCGTCACGCGCCCCCGCACCGCGCTGACCGTCTTCAATCTGCTGCTCACCCTCACCCTGCTGACCTGCCTGGTGCTGGAGGCCATGCCGCTGCCCGTGCTCTTCGTGGTCGCCTTCGTCGTCGCGCTGCTCGTCAACCGTCCCCGCTGGGAGGACCAGCAGGCCCTGCTGGAGAGGCACGGCAACAACGTCGTGCTCGTCACCACCATGATCTTCGCGGCGGGCGTGTTCACCGGTGTCCTCACCGGGACCGGGATGATCGGGGAGATGGCCGAGGCGATGGTGGGCGTCATCCCCGACTCCCTCGGTGGACACCTCCCGGCCGTCATCGCGGTGACCGGTATGCCGCTGAGTCTCGTCTTCACCCCGGACGCCTACTACTTCGGCATCCTGCCCGTCCTCTCCGAGACGGCCAACGCCTTCGGCACCGAGCACGCCGAGGTCGCCCGCGCGGCCGTCCTCGGGCAGATGACCACGGGGTTCCCGCTGAGCCCGCTCACCGCCGCCACCTTCATCCTCGTGGGGATGACCGGGGTCCAGCTCGGCGAGCACCAGAGGTTCATCTTCCGCTGGGCGTTCGGGACGACGCTCGTGATGACCGCCACCGCGCTGCTCACGGGAGCGATCCCGCTCTGATCCCGCTCCGGCCCCGACCCTGGCTCCGTTCCGCTCTGCCCTCGTACATCACGGAGCTGACCTCCGGCCGGTACGACGCCCCTTGCCTTTCGTACGAACGTTCGAAGATTGGTTTATGGTGGAGAAGCGGGGAGGTGGGACAAGGCTGATCAGGTCAGGAGGTGCGGATGCCCGGATTCACGCATCTGCGCACCGTCTCCGGATTCTCCCTGCGCTACGGGGCCTCCCATCCGGAGCGGCTGGCCGAGCGCGCCGCCGAGCGGGGCATGGACGCCCTCGCCCTGACCGACCGCGACACCCTCGCCGGCGCGGTCCGCTTCGCCAAGGCGTGTGCCGGGGCCGGGGTGCGACCACTCTTCGGGGTGGAGTTGGCGGTGGGCGAACAGGCACGTACGGAACGGCCGAACCAGCGCCGCCGCACGCCCGTGCGCGGTGGGGCGTTCCTCGACGAGTCCGCTCCCCGCGCGGTCTTCCTCGCCCAGGACGGCGCGGCGGGCTGGGCACAGCTGTGCAGGCTCGTCTCCACCGCGCACGCGGCGGGCGCGCATGACCCGGCGCACGGTCCGGCGGGCGCGTACGACCTGGGCGGCGCGGCACACGGTGCGGGCGGCGCGGCGCGGGAAGCGGGAGCGGGCGCCCCGGGCAGCCGCGAAGGCGCGTACGGCGCCGGAGCCCACCCGGCCGCCCACCCCGCCGGCCACCACGCCGCCCACCGGCCCACCACCCCCCTGCTGCCCTGGCGCGACAACCACGGCCCCGGACTTCTCGTCCTGCTCGGCCCCGACTCCGAGATCGGCCGGGCCCTCGCGGCCGGCCGCCCCGACCGGGCCGCCCGGCTGCTCGTCCCCTGGCGCGAGATCTACGGTGACGCGCTGCGCCTGGAGGTCGTGCACCACGGGCGTACGGGTACGGGCCCCGGCTCGCTGCGCCAGGCCGCCCGCACCCTCGGCTTCGCCCTGGACCAGGGCGTCCGGGCCGTGCTCAGCAACGCCGTGCGCTACGCCGACCCCGGCCAGGGCCCGGTCGCCGATGTCCTCGACGCCGCCCGTCGGCTGGTCCCCGTCGACCCGCGCAGGGGCCTGGACAGCGGGGAGCGCTGGCTGAAGGACCCGGCCTCGATGGCCCGTGCGGCGGAGCTGGTCGCCGAGGCCGCCGGGTTCCGCCGGGACACGGCGCACCGGCTGCTGGCCCTGACCGAGGAGACCGCCGCGAGCTGTCTGGTCGACCCCGAGGACGACCTCGGGCTGGGCACCGTCCACTTCCCCGAGCCCCGCCTGGTCGGCGCGGACCGCCGGGGCGCCGAGCGGGTGCTGCGCTCGCGCTGCGCCGCCGGGATGGTGCTGCGCGGCTACGACCGGCGGCCGGACAGCCGGGACTACTGGGCGCGGATGGACGACGAGCTGCGCACGATCGACCGGCTCGGCTTCGCCTCGTACTTCCTCACCGTCGCCCAGGTCGTCGACGACATCAAGGGGATGGGCATCCGGGTCGCCGCGCGCGGCTCCGGCGCCGGCTCCCTGGTCAATCACCTGCTGGGGATCACCCACGCCGACCCGGTCGCCCACGGGCTGCTGATGGAACGGTTCCTCTCCACCCGCCGCCCCGGGCTCCCCGACATCGACATCGACGTCGAGTCCGCGCGCCGGCTGGAGGTCTACCGCGCGATCCTCGGCCGCTTCGGCCCCGAGCGGGTCGCGGCGGTCGCCATGCCCGAGACCTACCGGGTGCGCCACGCCGTACGGGACGTGGGCGCGGCCCTGTCCATGGACCCGGCCGAGATCGACCGGATCGCCAAATCCTTCCCGCACATCCGCGCCCGGGACGCCCGGGCCGCGATGGCGGAGCTGCCGGAGCTGCGCGAGGTGGCCGGACAGCAGGAGAGACACGGCCGGCTGTGGGATCTGGTGGAGGCGCTGGACGCGCTGCCGCGCGGGATCGCCATGCACCCGTGCGGGGTGCTGCTCTCGGACGACTCGCTGCCGCGCCGGACCCCGGTGGTGCCGACCAGCGGCGAGAGCTTCCCCATGGCGCAGTTCGACAAGGAGGACGTCGAGGACCTGGGGCTGCTCAAACTCGATGTGCTGGGCGTCCGGATGCAGTCGGCGATGGCGCACGCCGTCGGGGAGATCGCGCGGACCACGGGGGAGCGGGTGGACATCGACGACCCGCGGCGGGTGCCGGAGGGCGACCCGGCGACGTACGGGCTGATCCGCTCCGCCGAGACCCTGGGCTGCTTCCAGATCGAGTCGCCGGGCCAGCGCGACCTGGTCGGCAGGCTCCAGCCCGCCACGTTCCACGACCTGGTGGTCGACATCTCGCTGTTCCGCCCCGGGCCGGTCGCGGCCGACATGGTACGGCCGTTCATCGCGGCCAGGCACGGCCGGGCGGCCGTCCGCTACCCCCACCCCGACCTGGCCGAACCGCTGTGCGAGACCTACGGCGTGGTCGTCTTCCACGAGCAGGTCATCCAGATGCTGGACATCATGACCGGCTGCGGCCGGGAGGAGGCGGACACGGTGCGCCGCGGGCTGTCCGAGCCGGAGTCGCAGGCCAGGATCCGGGCCTGGTTCGAACAGCGGACGCGGCAGAGGGGATACACGGCCGAGGTCACCGCCCGTACCTGGGAGATCATCGAGGCGTTCGGCTCGTACGGCTTCTGCAAGGCGCACGCGGTCGCGTTCGCCGTGCCGACCTACCAGTCGGCCTGGCTCAAGGCCCATTACCCGGCGGCCTTCTACGCCGGGCTGCTCACCCATGACCCGGGGATGTACCCGAAGCGGCTGCTGCTGGCGGACGCGCGGCGGCGGGGGGTGCCGGTGCTGCCGCTGGACGTGAACCGGTCGGCGGTCGCCCATCGAATCGAACTGGTGTCTGGTGGCGGTGGTGTGCCCGGTGACGGGGCGTCCGGTGACGGCGTGTGGGGGCTGCGGCTGGCGCTCGCCGACGTCCACGGCATCAGCGAGGCGGAGGCCGCGCGGATCGAGGCCGGGCAGCCCTACTCCTCGCTGCTGGACTTCTGGCAGCGGGCCCGGCCCTCCCGGCCGGTCGCCGAACGGCTGGCGCAGGTGGGCGCGTTGGACCGGTTCGGCGCCAACCGGCGCGATCTGCTGCTGCACCTGTCCGAGCTGCACGGAGCGCAGCGGCGGGCGGGCGCGTACGGGGACCAGCTCCCGCTGGCCGGTGGCGGGCGCACCGCCCCCGCCGGGCTGCCCGACCTGGGGGACGCCGAACGGCTCAGCGCGGAGCTGGGCGTGCTCGGCATGGACGCCTCACGCCATCTGATGGACGATCACGAGACGTTCCTGAAGGAACTCGGGGTGACGTCGGCCAAACGGCTGCGGGAGGTGCCGCACGGCAGGACCGTCCTGGTGGCGGGCGCCAAGGCGGCGACCCAGACGCCACCGATCCGCTCCGGCAGACGGGTCGTCTTCACCACGCTGGACGACGGTACGGGCCTGGTCGACCTCGCCTTCTTCGACGACAGCCACGAGCGGTGCGCGCACACCGTCTTCCACTCCTGGCTGCTGCTGGTGCGCGGCGTGGTGCAGCGACGGGGACCGCGGAGCCTGAGCGTGGTGGGCGAGGCGGTCTGGAACCTGGCGGAGCTGGTGGAACTGCGGGAGAGGGGCGGCCTGGACGCGGTCGCGGCGGCGCTGGACACGGAGCCCGGCGACGCCGGAACCGCGGCCGCCGACGGTCCCGACGGCCCCGGTGACCCCGGTGGTTCCGGTGGTCCTGATGCCGAGGGGTCCCGGGGCCCGGCGCGGGGAGCCGACGGACGTCGCATCCGCCTGCCCACGGGCTACGAGATGAACCCGTGGGCCGACCTCCGACCGGCGGGTGAGGGCGTACCGACCGGCCGGAAGCTGTGGCACTCCAGCCCGGGGAGCGCGGGATGATCCTGTGCGTACGGCTGCACACCGGGGAGACGCCGGCCGGCGGCGGGTCCGGGCGGGCCCGGCTGTCCGATCTGTTCGCGCTGGCCCAGGACATCAGCCCGGCCGTCCAGGAACTGCCACCGGACACCGCGATCGTCGACGTGCGCGGCGCGGAACGGTACTTCGGGCAGGACGCCGCCGGGCTCGCCGCCGTGCTGCGGGTACGCGTGCTCGCGCACCTCGGCGCCGGCTGCACGATCGGGGTGGCCGCCACCCCCATGCTGGCCCGGATGGCCGCGCGGCAGGCCGCGCCGGGGACGACGCTCGTGGTCGGTGACGACGAGCGCGAGGTACGCGGATTCCTCGGCCCCCGGCCGGTCGCCGCCCTGCCCGGCATCGGCGCGGCGACGGCCCGCGTGCTGCGCTCGTACGGGATCGACACCGTCGGCAAGACCGCCGCCGTACCGCTGTCGACGCTCCAGCGGATCACCGGCGTGCGCGTGGGGCGCGAACTGTACGAGAAGGCGCACGGCATCGACCGTACGGCGGTGGCCGCCGACACGGTGGCGAGCCGCTCGTACACCGCCGAACGCTCCTTCCACCGCGACGAACTCGACCAGGACGTCCAGGGGCGGGCACTGCTCTCGATCGCCGGGGAACTGGGCGTGCGGATGCGCGGTACGGGGCAGGTGTGCCGGTCCCTGACGCTCACCGTGCGGTACGCGGACCGGACCACGACCGTCCGTACCCGGACGCTGCGCGAGCCGACCGCGCACTCGGCGGCGCTCGCGGACGCCGTCCGCCGGATCCATGGGGCGCTCGGGCTGCAACGGGCCCGGGTACGCGGGCTGTCCGTACGGACGGAGGGGCTGATGCCGGCCGAACGCGCCACGCGGCAGCTGACGTTCGACCCGGTGGACGACCGGGCGCGCCGGATCGAGGCGGTGGCGGACCGGGCGCGGGCGCGGTTCGGGCCCCGGGCGGTCATGCCGGGGTCGCTGCCCCGGCCGGAGGGCGACCGCGGCGACCTCGGCGGCCGCTGAGCGCGGACGCCTGTTTTTACTGACGCGTAACTTCCTTTCCGACCCTACTCGTGCGTAACTCGACAAGAGCACAGCTGAGATGTGGTCCGGGCCACAGGGCTGACAGACATCGCCATTTCCCTTGAGCCGCAAGGAGATCGCCGGATGCTGCCCTGGAAACGCGCGCTCGGCCCCATGGCCGCGCTGCTGCTGACCCTCACGGTGACGGTCACCCCAGCCGTGGCCGCGCCCCCCACTCCCGCTCCCGCCACCACCTCCGCGTCCGCCCCCGCCTCTGTCTCCGCCCCCGCCTCTGTCCCTGTCCCCGCTTCGGCCACCGCTTCCGCGGCGGCGCCGGACAGCGGTTGGAACGACTACTCCTGCAAGCCCTCCGCCGCTCATCCGCGGCCCGTCGTCCTCGTCCACGGCACGTTCGCCAACTCCGTCGACAACTGGCTCGGCCTCGCCCCGTACCTGGTGAACCGCGGATACTGCGTCTTCTCGCTCGACCACGGCCAACTCCCGGGCGTAGCGCTGACGTACGGCCTCGGCCCCATCGACGCCTCGGCGGCCCAGCTCGCCACGTTCGTCGACAAGGTGCTCGCGGCCACCGGCGCCGCCGAGGCCGATCTCGTCGGCCATTCCCAGGGCGGCATGATGCCGCGTTACTACCTGAAATTCCTGGGCGGTGCCGCGAAGGTGAACGCGCTGGTCGGCATCGCCCCGAGCAACCACGGCACCACCCTGCTCGGGCTGACGAAGCTGCTGAGGTACTTCCCCGGAGTGGAGGACCTGCTCAACGAGAAGACGCCCGCGCTCACCGATCAGGTGGTCGGCTCGCCCTTCCTGACCAAGCTCAACGCGGGTGGTGACACGGTCCCCGGGGTGCGCTACACCGTCATCGCCACGCGGTACGACGAGGTGGTGACCCCGTACCGGTCGCAGTTCCTGACCGGGCCCGACGTGCGCAACGTCCTGATCCAGGACCTGTGTCCGGCGGACGTGTCGGAGCACGCGGCGATCGGGCTGCTCGACAGGATCGCGTTCCACGAGGTGGCCAACGCGCTGGACCCGGCGCAGGCGACGCCGACCACGTGCGGGTCGGTGATCGGCTGAGACGGGGCGAGGCGAGACGAAATGAATGGACGATGCGGCTGCCGCCCCCCGGCGGCAGCCGCATCAGGTCCTCCCGCGTGGCCCGGACGAGGGTCAGCGACCGTGCCGGCCGGCGACGGCCGTCTTGCGGCGTACGGTCCCGAACGTCACGGCGGCGCCGAGGGCGAGGGCGGCGGCGCCACCGATCGCCAGGTAGGGAGTGGTGCCGGTGGCACCGGTCTCGGCGAGGTTCTCCGCGGAGCCGGCGGCCTGTTGCGGGGCGGGGGCGTTGGCGGAGGGGCCGTCCGAGGACGTCTCCGGCGCGTCGGCCTTCGCCTCGGTCTTCGGGTCCGTCCCGGCCTCGGCCCGCGCGGGGGAGGCGTCCTCCGCCTTCTTCGCGTTCTCATCGGACTCGGCCCCGTCGGCTCCGTGCGTCCCGGCGTGCCCGAGATCGCCCTGGCCGTTGTGTTCGACGGTGGACTTGCCGGCCCCGTCGGCGATCTCCCGGTCCGTGGGCGCTGCCGCGGCCGGCGCTTCCGCCCCCGCCGCGCCGTCCGCCGCACCGCCCGCACCCGCCGCGCCGCCGTTGTCCTGGCCGAACACGACGTCGGAGCAGGTGTAGAAGGCTTCCGGGCTGTCGGAACGCTGCCAGACGGAGTAGATGAGATGGCGGCCGGACTTGTTCGGGACGGCGCCGGTGAACACGTAGGCGCCGTTCTCCAGCGTGGGATCGGTGACCTTGAGGAAGGGCTTCTCCTCCAGGTCCGACCACTTCAGCGGCTTGGCCGGGTCGTAGCCGTCCTTGGTGACGTACAACTCGAAGGAGCCCTTGTGCGGGGCGGTGGCCTTGTAGCGGAAGGTGCGGTTGCCCGGGGACATCGGGGACGACGGCCAGTCGGCGCGGGCCAGGTCGAGACCCTTGTACTTGTCCCGGCCCGCGCTGCACAGCTTGCCGTCCGGGATCAACTGCCGGTGGTTACCGGCGGCGTTGGGGATGTTGACCTCGTTCCAGTCGTAGAACGCCTGGGTACCACTGGCCGCGACGGCGGCCTTGCAGGCGTCCGACTTCGGGCTCTCCGGACCCTCGGCGAAACAGGCGGCGACCCGGCTGACCGGGTCCGTCATCGACCCATGAGCGGCGGCGGGTGTGGCGGCGAGCCCGGTCAGCGCGACCGGAGCGAGGCCGAGGGCGAGAATCCCGGCGGCCGTGCGGCGAACGGTCATGGAACGGTTTCTCCTTCGGGAGCGGTGTGGGGGGTGTGGGGTGTGGGGGTGAGCGGCGCGCGGGCGGCATCGACGAATCCGCCGGAGCGGCAGGCGACCTCCCCGCCGCCGGGCCGCCCCGGCGTCAGCAACCTAGCCCGTCCGGACCGCGTGAATCGCCTGTTGGGAGGGGGTGGAGGCGATCCTTATGCCGCGTTTAAGGCAGGGCTAAGAACCCCCTGAGAAAAGCCCCTGGCCGGGCGGTGGAACTGACGACGGTTCGGATCGATCCGCCTCGGGTAGGGTGGATTCCGCTGGACAAGGAACGCGATCTTCAGGAGGTGGGACCGATTACCGCTGCAGCAGGTCGGGCGCTCCCCTTCCACGACCGTGCGGTCCGTCAGGCATAGGTGACCGCGGGAGCGCCCCTGGGCAATCCCGAAAGGCCAGTGGCTTCCATGCCGTCTTCACCGTCGCCGTCCCCTTCACCGCTCCCTTTCCCGTTCTCTTCTCCTCCGCTCTCTTCTCCTCCGCCCGCCGTGGTCCACGAACTCCGCGCCGCCGGCT
Organism: Streptomyces sp. NRRL F-5135; assembly: GCF_000719775.1. GTDB lineage: Bacteria > Actinomycetota > Actinomycetes > Streptomycetales > Streptomycetaceae > Streptomyces > Streptomyces hebeiensis. Next base: position 83,512 of record NZ_JOHR01000015.1, read on the forward strand.
GCGTCTTCGCCGAGGACGAGGCGCGGTTGCTCGTTTCGGCGGCCAGGAGCTCCGCCGAACTCGCCGCCATGGTGGAACGGCGTGCCGCCGGGCTGCCGTTGGAGCACGTCCTCGGCTGGGCGGAGTTCCACGGGCAGCGGTTCACCGTGGACGCCGGGGTCTTCGTGCCGCGCCGCCGTACCGAGTTCCTGGTCGACCGGGCCGCCTCGCTCGCCCGGCCCGGTGCCGTCGTCGTCGACCTGTGCTGCGGCTCCGGTGCGCTCGGCGCGGCGCTGGTCGCGGCATTGGGCCGGGCGGAACTGCACGCGGCCGACATCGACCCGGTGGCGGTGCGCTGCGCCCGCCGCAATGTCGCCGCGGCCGGGGGCCGCGTGTACGCGGGCGATCTGTACGACCCCCTGCCGGCCGAGCTGCGGGGGCGCGTCGATGTCCTGCTCGCCAACGTGCCGTACGTGCCCACCGGCGAGATCGGGCTGCTGCCCCCGGAGGCCCGGATCCACGAGGCACGGGTGGCGCTCGACGGGGGAGCGGACGGTCTCGACGTGGTGCGCCGGGTGACCGCGAGGGCGGCGCGGTGGCTGGCGCCGGGCGGTCATCTGCTGTTCGAGACGAGCGACCGCCAGACGCCGTCGGCCCTCGACGTGGTCGCGGGCGACGGCCTGGTCCCGCGCGTGGCGGTCTGCGACGAACTGGACGCCACGGTCGTCATCGGAACCAGGCCGGGTACGGACCGGCGGGACCACCCCGGCAACGGGGAGTGACCCGCCCGCCGGGCCGGGCCACCGGTTCGAGCCACCCGAGCGGGCGACCGGATCGAGCCACCGGATCGAGCCGTTGCGCGAGCGGTCGTACCGAGTGGCCGTACCGAGTGGCCGAACCGAACCGGGCCGGGCCGGGCCGGTCGCCTCGAGTCGTCGTTCTCAGATCCAGCGGTACCGGCGCTCCGGCCGCCCCGTTCCCCCGTACCGAAGGGTCACCTCCGCGCGACCCGTCTCCGCGAAGTGTTCCAGGTAGCGGCGGGCGCTCACCCGGGACAGGACGCCGGCCTCCGCGCACTCCGTGGCCGACAGACCGGCCGGGTGGGCGCGCAGGATGCTGGCGACCAGCTCGGCCGTGTGCGGCGCCAGGCCCTTGGGCAGGCTCCTGGCGCCGGGCGGGCGGGTGCCGAAGATCTGGTCCACGTCCTCCTGCCGCGCCTCGTCGAGCACCGCCAGGCGCGAGCGCAGCGACGCGACATGGCGCAGCTGCTCCTGGAGCGCCGCCCGGCTGAACGGTTTGATCAGATAGTGCAGCGCACCGGCGCGCAGCGCCGCCCGGACCACGCCCGCGTCCCGCGCCGCCGTGATGAACAGCGCGTCCACGCCCGCCCGGCCGCCGTCCCGCTCCTCCGCCGCCCGCAGCTCGCGCAGGACGGCTATCCCGTCCATGTCGGGCAGGTAGATGTCGAGCAGCACCAGGTCGGGACGGAGCCGCTCGGCCGCGCGCAGCGCCTCGCCGCCGCTGTGCGCCACGCCGACGACCGTGAAGCCGTCCGTCGCGGACACATAGCGGCTGTGCAGCTTGGCGACCATGAAGTCGTCGTCCACCACCAGCACCTTCGTCACGCCGACACGCTAGGCCGCGACCACAACGACCACAACGTCCGTTGGTTCCGGAAGAGAGACAGCTTGTTAACGCGAAGGCAACATGTGGCCCACTTCACAGATGTTTCCGGCCATGGTGCGAGTCCTGTCCGGCCGGTGTTCGCGGACCCGTGAACACCGGCCGGACAGGATCCGGAGCCGCCCTGGCCTCACCCCCCACGGCTTCCGACTCATCCAGCTCACTCTCCGAAAGGCGGCAGACGTGCGATTGCGCACCCCTCTGGCCCTGCTCGGGTCGGCGCTGCTCGTGCTGGTGGGGCCGCCGCTGCTCACGCCGCGCAGCGGTGCCGACACCGGTACGCAGATTCCCGGTCTGCGCTTCATGGTCCCCAACACACCCGGCGGCGGTTACGACATCACCGCGCGCACCCTGGCCAAGAACGCCGAGGACGCCGAAGTCACCCACAACATCGAGGTGTTCAACCTGCCCGGCGCGGGTGGCACCGTCGGACTGGCCCGCCTCGTCGGCGAGCACGGCAACGGCAAGCTCGCCATGTCGATGGGCCTGGGGGTCGTCGGCGCCGTCCACACCAACAAGTCCGCCAGCACCCTCGCCGACGCCACGCCGATCGCCCGGATCACCGAGGAGCCGGACATCGTCGTGGTCGCCAAGGACTCCCCGTACCGGACCGTCGACGACCTGATCGCGGCGTGGAAGGCCGACCCGGCCAAGGTGCCGGTCGGCGGGGGCTCCTCGCCGGGCGGGCCCGACCACCTGGCGCCGATGCTGATGGCGAAGGCCGCGGGCATCGCACCGAAGACCGTCAACTACGTGCCCTTCGACGGCGGAGGCGAACTCCTCGCCTCGATCCTCGGCGAGAAGGTCTCCTTCGGTGTCTCCGGCGTCGGCGAGTACCTCGACCAGATCGAATCGGGTGAGCTGCGGGTCCTCGCGGTCACCGGTCCCGAGCGGATCCCGGGTGTCGACGCGCCCACCCTGCGCGAGGCGGGGCTGGACACCGAGTTCACCAACTGGCGCGGAATCGTCGCACCGCCCGGCCTGTCCGGCGCGCAGCGTGACAAGCTCCTCGCCTTCTTCGAGAAGCTGCACGACTCGCCGCAGTGGAAGGAGTCCCTGAAGAAGAACGGCTGGGACGACGCCTTCCTCACCGGCGAGAAGTTCGGTGACTTCCTCGCCGAGGAGGACCACCGGGTGGACTCCGTCCTGAAGGAGCTGGGGCTGTGACGACGCCCGAACGTACGCCGGAACAGGCGACAGAACAGATGACAGGACAACCGTCCGGTGCTTCCCGCGACGGGGCGGGCCCCGGCGACGGCGCCGGTGCCCGTAACTCGGGCGGCGCTCGTGACTGGCTGCGCGAGCACTCCGAACTCGGTGTCGGTCTCCTCCTGCTCGCCCTCGGCGTCCTGGTCCTCACCGACGCCCTCACCATGAACGTCGACATCTCCCAGCGCGGCCCCGTCGGCCCCAAGACCGTCCCGGTCGTCGTCGGCATTGGCCTGCTGGTCGTCGCCGTCCTGCTCGCCCTCGACGTCCTGCGCGGCGGCCGGGGCGAGGCGGAGGGCGGCGAGGACGTCGACCTCGGCGAACCCAGCGACTGGCGCACGGTCCTGCTGCTCGCCGGAGTCTTCCTCGCCAACGCCGTCCTCATCGGCCCGCTGGGCTTTCCGATCTCCGGCGCCCTGCTCTTCTGGGGCTCGGCGTACGCGCTGGGCAGCCGCCGCCACGACCGTGACCCGGTGATCGCCGCGGTGCTCGCCCTCCTCACTTACATCGTCTTCGACCGCATGCTCGGTGTCCCCCTCCCCGGTGGCCCGCTGATGGGGGTGCTGTAACCCGATGGACTCCCTCAACTCCCTCATCGACGGCTTCGGCACGGCGCTGACGCCGATGAACCTGCTGTGGGCCGCGATCGGGGTGCTGCTCGGCACCGCGATCGGCGTGCTGCCGGGCATCGGCCCCGCCATGGCCGTCGCCCTGCTGCTCCCGGTGACGTACGGACTCGAACCGACCGGCGCGTTCATCATGTTCGCCGGCATCTACTACGGCGCGATGTTCGGCGGCTCCACCACCTCCATCCTGCTCAACACTCCCGGTGAGAGCGCCGCCGTCGTGGCGGCCATCGAGGGCAATCCGATGGCCAAGGCCGGGCGCGGCGCCCAGGCCCTGGCGGCGGCCGCGGGCGGCCACTTCGCGGGCGGCATGATCGGCACGATCCTGCTGGTCGCCCTCGCGCCGACCGTCGCGTCGCTGGCCGTGGACATCGGTGCCCCCGACTACTTCGCCATCATGGTGCTGGCGTTCATCGCGGTCACCTCCGTCCTCGGCTCCTCCCGCGTCCGCGGACTCGCCTCACTGCTCATCGGCCTCACCATCGGCATGGTCGGCCTCGACCAGATGACCGGCCAGCAGCGGCTGACCTTCGGCACGCTCCAACTCGCCGACGGCATCGACGTGGTGATCGTGGCGGTCGGTCTCTTCGCGATCGGCGAGGCCCTCTGGGTCGCCGCCCATCTCCGCCGCACCTCGGGCGAGGCGATCCCGGTGGGCCGGCCCTGGCTCGGCAAGAAGGACATACGGCGCACCTGGCGGCCGTGGCTGCGCGGACCGCTCATCGGTTTCCCGTTCGGCGCGATCCCGGCCGGCGGCGCGGAGATCCCCACCTTCCTGTCGTACGTGACCGAGAAGCGGCTGTCCAAGCACAAGGACGAGTTCGGCAAGGGCGCCATCGAGGGAGTGGCAGGGCCGGAGTCGGCGGCGTCGGCCTCGGCCGCCGGGACCCTGGTCTCGATGCTGACCCTCGGCCTGCCCACGACGGCCGTCGCCGCGGTGATGCTGGCCGCGTTCCAGCAGTACGGCATCCAGCCCGGGCCGCTCCTCTTCGAGCGCGAGCCCGAACTGGTCTGGGGCCTGATCGCCTCGCTCTTCATCGGCATGCTGCTGCTCCTCGCCCTCAACCTGCCGCTCGCGCCGGTCTGGGCCAAGCTGCTGCGCATCCCGCGCCCGTACCTCTACGCGGGGATCCTCTTCTTCGCGGCCGTCGGCGCCTACGCGGTCGGCGGGGAGGCGCTGGACCTGGTCATCCTGCTGATCATCGGTCTGATCGGGTTCGGGATGCGGCGGTACGGGCTGCCGGTGCTGCCGGCCGTGATCGGCGTCATCCTGGGCCCGGCCGCGGAGCAACAGCTGCGGCGCGCCCTCCAGATCAGCGACGGCAGCGTCACCGGGCTGGTGAACACGCCGTTCTCGGTGACGGTGTACGCCGTGATCGTGCTGCTGCTCGCCTGGCCGGGCGTACGGAAGCTGATCGCACGCGGACGTGGGCGCGGCGGTGACGGTGACGGCGGGAACGAGAGCGGCGGCGACCGTGACGGTGACCGCCGTGAGGTGACGGCCTGAAATCAGCCGTGGCCGGGCAGGGCCCCTGGCCTGCCCGGCCACGGCCGCCGACCGGTCCCTCACCCCGCGGCGGCCGGGTGAGGGACCGGTCCGTTGTCAGTGGTGGCTGCCACCATCGGGACATGACGACGACCGACTGGAACGCCGCGGCCGACTCCTTCGACGAGGAGCCCGATCACGGACTGCGGGACCCCGCGGTCCGCGCAGCGTGGGCGGCGCGGATGGCGGACTGGCTGCCGCGGGGGCCCGCCCGGGTGCTCGACCTCGGGTGCGGTACGGGCAGCCTCGCCCTGCTCGCCGCCGAGCGGGGGCACGAGGTGACGGCCGTGGACCTCTCGCCGAGCATGGCCGAGCGGGCACGCGCCAAGCTCGCCGGGACCGGCGCGCATGTCCTGGTCGGGGACGTGACCCGGCCGCCCGTGGGGGAGCGGGCCTTCGACGTCGTTCTGGCCCGGCATGTGCTGTGGGCGCTGCCCGACCCCGAGGCCGCGCTGTGGCACTGGTCCTCTCTCCTGGGGCCGGGCGGCCGGTTCGTGCTGGTCGAGGGGGTGTGGTCCGGCGCGGGCCTGTCGGCGGCCCGGCTCACCGCAGCGCTCGCCCCGTTCACCGAGCGAGTGCACCAGGAGCGTCTGTCGGGCGATCACGCGCTCTGGGGGCGGCCCGTGGACGACGAGCGGTACGCGCTGATCGCCCGCGTGGCCCCGCGACGGCGGCACGCGGAGGTGATCGACGTGCACCTCGTCCTGCGCCGGGGCGACGAGGTGCTGCTGGCCCGGCGCAGTGGCACGGGGTACGGGGACGGTCTGTTGAACAGCCCCTCGGGGCATGTGGAGGACGGCGAGGACGTCCGTGCGGCCATGGTCCGCGAGGCGTTCGAGGAGATCGGTGTCGCGCTGAAGCCGGAGGAGCTGCGGGTCGCCCTGGTGATGCAGCACCGAGGGCCCGGCGGGCAGCCGCGGACCGGCTGGTTCTTCGAGGCGGGCCTCGACGCGGCGGCCGAGCCGGGCGACGAGCCGTACAACAAGGAGCCGCACAAGTGCTCCGGTCTTTCCTGGCACCCGCTGGACGCGCTCCCGGACGACATGGTCGCCTACTGCCGCGCGGGTCTCGAGGCGTACCGCGCGGGCGAGCGCTTCGTCCTCCACTGGCACGAGGACGACGACGCGATCGCCCACGCCCCGCGGGGCCCCGACCGCTCGATTCCGCTGCCCGCCACGGCCGTGCCCACGACAACGAACACGACCGCGACCACGGCACCGGACACGAACACGGCACGGGACACGACCACGGGAGGTCCGCGGAGGCCGGCCTGACGGGGCCCGGGCCTACTGGAGCCCGCGCGGAGCCCGCTCGACCTGTCGTGATCCGGCCACCCGAGGCGGGTATCGCCCGGGGCGGGCGGGCCGTGAGGGAGAATCGGGGCGTGACCCTGAAGATCGTGATCGACCCGGCTGTCCCGACCGCTCCGTACGAGCAGCTGCGCAGCCAGATCTCCACCCAGGCCCGCAAGGGAGCCCTGCCGGTGGGGTACAAACTCCCCACCGTCCGGGGCCTGGCCGAGGAACTGGGCCTGGCCGCCAACACCGTCGCCAAGGCGTACCGCGCGCTGGAGACGGACGGTGTGATCGAGACGCGGGGCCGGAACGGCACGTTCATCGCCGCCGCCGGGGAGGCCGCCGACCGGGAGGCCGCGGCCGCCGCGCGGGCGTACGCGGAACGCGCGCGACGCCTGGGCCTGGGCAGGGCCGCCGCGCTGGCCGCCGTGGAGGACGCGGTGCGGGCAGTCTACGCGAAGTGAGACGACCGGGGCCGGAGACGCCGACCCGTGTCAGAGGTACAGACCCGCGTCCGCCCCCGGGTACTGGGCCGGGACCGACGCCGGGCCGGTGCCGCGCCGCAGCGCGTACAACTCGGCCAGCGTGGCGCCCTCGCGGCCGACCGACTCCTCCCACTCGCCGTTCTCCCCGGTCCCGTTCAGCCAGCTCAGCGCCTCCGCGCGGGTCAGTGAGCCGACCTCGATCCTGGCCAGGCAACGGCCGGGCCGGACCACCGCGGGGTGCAGCCGCTCCAGGTCCTCGTTGGTCGTCACACCCACCAGGACGTTCCTGCCCTGTCCGAGCAGGCCGTCGGTGAGATTCAGCAGCCGCGACAGCGCCTGTCCCGCCGTGTGCTTGGCCTCGCCGCGGATCAGCTCGTCGCAGTCCTCCAGCAGCAGGAGCCGCCACCGGCCCTTGGCGGAGCCCTCGTCCTCACCGATCGCGATGTCCATCAGGTAGCCGACGTCGTTGAACAGCCGCTCCGGGTCCAGTACGCAGTCGACCTGGCACCAGTCGCGCCACGAGCGGGCCAGCGTGCGCAGCGCGGAGGTCTTGCCCGTGCCGGGCGGACCGTGCAGCAGGAGCAGCCGGCCCGCGATGTCGTCGGGTGTCACCTTCATCAGCCGGTCCATCGCGTCGGCCACCGGCGCGGTGTAGTTCGGCCTGACCTCGTCCCACGCGCCGGCGGTGATCTGCCGGGTGGTGCGGTGCGGACCGCGCCGGGGCGAGACGTACCAGAACCCCATGGTCACGTTGTCCGGCTGCGGTTCCGGCTCGTCCTGCGCGCCGTCGGTCGCCTGCTGGTGGACCTTCTCGGCGAGCTCGGGGCTGACGGCGGTGACGGTGACGTCCGCGCCCCGGTTCCAGCGGGAGACCAGCAGCGTCCAGCCGTCGCCCTCGGCGAGCGTCGCGCTGCGGTCGTCGTCCCGCGCGGAACGCAGCACGGTGGCGCCGGACGGCAGCAGGGTCGCGCCCGACCTGACGCGGTCGATGGTGGAACTGTGGCTGTACGGCTGCTCGCCCGTCGCGAAGCGGCCGAGGAACAGCGCGTCGACCACATCCGACGGTGAGTCGCTGTCATCGACGTTGAGCCGGATCGGCAGTGCGTCCTGTGGGTTGGCAGACATGTCGCCCATGATCCGGCACGGGGACGGCCGATGCACGGTGTTTTGCCCTGTGGCGACGAGGGACGGGGCGCACGGTGGGGGCGGCGGCCCCGGCGGCCCGTGCGCTCGCGCACCGCCTTCCCCACCCGGCTCCCGCGCCGGACCTGCCGGCCCCACTGGGCCTGCCGGATCTGCCGGCCCGCCGTACCCGTGTGGCGCGCGGGCGACGGCGGCTCATGGCCCGCACGGCGGAGGCCCGGACGCGCCACGGACCGTCGGGCGACCGCCGCACCCGTCGGTGCGGGGCCCGTGGCCCGCGCGGCCCCGGACCCCGCCCGCGGCGTCACGCCCGCGTGCCCCGGAGCAGCGAGCCGGCCAGCGCGGTGGCCCTGCGTGTGCGGCGTACGACCGCGTAGCCCTTGGTCAGGGCCCGGTCGGTGACGAAGTGGCGGGCCAGGGCGCGTCCCTCCACCAGGTGGGCGAACTCCCCGATGCCCGTCGTACGGCGGACCGTCATCCGGCGCAGGGCGTGCGGACCCTGCCGGTGGCGTGCCAGGTCGTTGCCCACCGCCACGGACTGGGTGAAGCCCGCCGCCCGGACCGCGTCGCGCACCCGTCGGCTGGAGTAGCCGTACGGGTACGCGAACGAGACGGGCGGCGTGCCCAGCTCCGCCGCGACGATCTCCCGACAGCGGCGGACCTCGAAGCCGAGCCGCAGGCCGTCGAGCTGGTCCAGTTGGGGATGCGTATGGCTGTGACCGCCGATCTCGACGCCGGCCGAGGCCAGTTCACGCACCTGGCCCCAGTCGAGCATCGCGTCCGGCGCCCGGCCCTCGTCGTACCGCCCCCGCAGCCACGCCGTCGAGACGAAGACCGTGGCCGGGAAGCCGTACGAGGCGAGCAACGGAAGGGCGTGCCGGTGCACGCCCTCGTACCCGTCGTCGAAGGTGATCAGCACCGGCCGCACCGGCAGTCCGCCCCCCGTCCGCCAGGCATCGGCCAGCGCCCGGGTCGTCAGTGGAGTGAACCCCCGCTCGTGCAGGACCCCCATCTGCTCGGCGAAGGCGCCGGGTGTCACGGACAGCCCGTACGTCGGGGCCGCCGGCCGGTCTCCGACGGCGTGGTACATGAGGACCGGCACGGCCCTCGCCCCCGCCGAGGCCTCCGGGGCCCGCGCGATCCCCGAGTCCCCCGGCCCCGACCCTGACCGTGCCCCCGGCCCCGGCGTTCGGTCCCGGCTCACACCACCGCCTCCCGCCCGTTCCGTGAGCTCTCGTCCCGTGAGCCTTCGCCCCGGGAGCCCGCGCCTTCCGGTACCGACCACTCGATCGGGCCCGACGAGAACGTCACGCCCCCGCCACGCGTGCGGAAGCGCCCCACCGCGTATCCGGCGGCCGCCGCCATCACCCCCGTGACGATCGCACCGGCGCGGCCCAGTCCGTCCGCACTCCCGCGCAGCGCGTCGCGCACTCCGCGCGCGATGCCCGCCGGGAGCACGCGGGTGGTGTAACGACGCTCGGACTCCAGGCCCTTGGCCGCTCCCACGCTCCGGGCGACCAGCGCCTTGGACAGGCCCTCGGCGTAACTGCGAGCCCGTAGGTAGCGGAAGCGTTCACGGTCGGCGGGCACCGCGTGGTGGATCACCGCCCGGTCGTCGATCAGCAGCACCGCGTCCGGCACGGCCGCGGTGAGCCGGATGCACAGCTCCGTCTCCTCGCAGCCCAGCGGACGCCCGTCGCCCTCCCGCCGGCCGATGCCCGTGGCGAACCCCCCGGCCGTGACGAACGCCGAGCGCCGGAACGAGGCGTTCCCGCCGAGGACGTTACGGACGCGCACCCGGCCCGCGGGCAGGCCCCGGTACGTACAGCCGACGACCCAGTCGAACTCCTCCGGGAACCAGCCGGGCCGGTGCCCCGACGACCAGGCCGGTACCGTACGGCCGCCGACCGCGAGCACCCGGGGGTCCTCGTACGCCTCGTCGAAGTACCGCAGCCAGTCGGGTTCCGCCACCGCGTCGTCGTCCAGGAACGCCACCAGTTCGCCGCGAGCCGCGGCGATCCCGGTGTTGCGGCCCGCGGAGAGGCCGCGGGGCCCCGCGTTGGCGAGGACCCGCACCTCCCCGCGCGCCGTGAGCCGCCGGTACTCCCGGCGGAGCCGCGCCAGCAGCGCGGCGTTGTGGTCCACCACGAGCAGGATCTCCAGTGCCGGCAGCGACTGCCGCGCCACGGACTCGACCGCCGCGCGGATGGCGTCCCAGCGTTCCTCCGTGTAGACGCAGATCACCACCGAGAAGGGCCGGTGGTGCCTCCGCGGGTTCGGTGCGTTCATGACGCCCCGCCTCCCGGCACCGAGATCCGGAGCGCCGGTCCCACCGGCCGACGGCGCGCCGACCGGGGAACACCCCTCTCCTTGAGGATCACCCTGAGCACCCGCAGACCGTCCCGGACCGCCCTGAGGTTGCTGACCCCGTGGATCCGGTCGTACTCGTGGCTCGGTATCTCCTGCACCTTCAGGCCCGCCTTGACCACACGTATGTTCATCAGCGTCTCGACCTCGAACCCGGTGCAGTCCAGGGTGATCTTGTCCAGGCAGTGCCGCCAGAAGGCGTTGTAGCCGTAGCAGAGATCGGTGTAACGGGCGCCGAACTTCGCGTTGACGACGGCGCACAGCACCCGGTTGCCGAGCTTGCGGATCGCCGTCATGTCGTCCGTACCGCCGCCGTTGGCGAAGCGCGAGCCCTTGGCGAAGTCCGCGCCCGAGACCAGCGCGGAGACATAACTGACGATCTCCCGGCCGTCCGCCGAGCCATCCGCGTCGATCATGACGATGATGTCACCGGTGCAGGCGGCGAACCCGCTGATCAGGGCATCCCCCTTGCCCTTGCCGCGCTGGCCGACGACCTTGATGCCCGGCCACAGGTCACGGGCGACCTGGACGGTGTCGTCACTGGACCGCCCGTCCACCAGGACGACTTCGTGGATCCACTCGGGCAGCGTTCTGAAGACGTACGGAAGGTTCCGCGCCTCGTTCATCGCGGGGATCACCACGCTCACCGGCGGGGCGATCGCGAGGTGCGAGGAGACGGGCCGGTACCGCACGGGTAACCGGCCGGCGACGCCGGCGCCGCCCGCCCCGGTCGGTATGGTCAACGGATCTTCGCCCGGCACCGCCGGGCGCACGGAAGCGCTCACGAGTCTGGTTCCCTCTCGTCCGGTGGACCGCCCGCCCCCGGGCGGTCCGATGATGTTTCCGGTTCGAAAGGGGGGTCCTCACCCCGGTCATGACGGCATGGAACTCCGTACCGGACAGGTGGTGAGCTGAAGAACTGGCCGCGCGGCACGCGACTCGGCACTGTGTGCGCATCGTGCGGTCACCGAGCACGGCACCCCCCTACCGCGCCCCGCCCCGGAAGTCATCCGCATGTGCCCCGGCTCTCCCCAAGAGCCGCCGCGCATGATGTTCCAATGCGGGTGGATGTACGACGGTATTGATGATTAGGACTGTATGACAAGGCTTGGAACATCACCCCGCTTTTCGCGGCTTTGGCCATACTTCTACGGTCCTACCCGGAACCTCCCGGCGCGCGTGCGGGTGTGACGCCGTGTCCGTGACGGAGTGCGCGTCGTCTCTCCGTTCGCTCCCTCACCCCGCCCCTCCTTCACTGTTTCTCCGCACTCCTGCCTCATGTCTCCCCGAAACGGACCCGACGCGTTCCGTTCCGGTGAACGCGCCCCGCTGCTACCAAAGTTGAGGCAGAGATCCTGCCGAAGGAGAGGTTCGGTTCCATGAAACTGTCCCGCTTCACGGTCTTCTCGTCCTCGCTCCTCCTCGGCGCCGTGCTCGCTCTCACCGGAGCGGCCTCGGCGCACGCGGCACCGTCCGCCGACTCGGCGGCGGCCGTCGACTACGTGGCCCTGGGCGACTCGTACTCCTCGGGCGTCGGCGCGGGCGCCTACGACAGCGCGAGCGGTGCCTGCAAGCGCACGCCCCGCGCGTATCCGGCGCTGTGGGCGGCGGCGCATTCACCCGCGACGTTCGCCTTCACCGCGTGCGGCGGTGCTCGTACGGGTGATGTGACCGCCGGTCAGCTCGCACCGCTCGGCGCCGCCACCGACCTGGTCAGCATCACGATCGGGGGCAACGACGCCGGGTTCTCCGACGTCATGACGACCTGTGTGCTCCAGTCCGAGGCCGCCTGTCTCGCCCGGATCGACCAGGCCCGCTCGTACGTCGACAGCACCCTGCCCGGCAACCTCGACGCCGTGTACTCCGCCATCAGATCCAAGGCTCCGTCGGCCAGAGTCGTCGTCCTCGGCTACCCGCGCTTCTACCAGGTCCCCGGCACCTGCTCCGTCGGGCTGAGCGAACGGAAGCGCACGGCGATCAACAACGCGGCCGACCACCTCAACACGGCGACCGCCAAGCGGGCCGCCGATCACGGCTTCACCTTCGCCGGGGTGGCCGGGGCCTTCACCGGTCACGAGATCTGCTCCAGCTCGGCCTGGTTGCACAGCGTGAACTGGCTCGACATCGGCGAGTCGTACCACCCCACCGCCGCCGGTCAGTCCGGTGGCTATCTGCCGGTCTTCACCTCGGCCGCGTGAGCCGGGCTCGGCGGCCCCGTCCGACGGGGCCGTACCGGCCGGCTCCCGGGCGTCCGGCGCGGGCGGCCCCCGACTCTCCCGAAGTGTCCAACTCGCCCTGAAAAAGCATGGATCCGAATACGGTCAAGGTTCCCCGTACGGGTGTGCTTGGCCCCGGAGGCGGGATACACGAGTGTCGCGCGGGGGAGATAGGGTTAATCTGCCCGGGCCGGGTGCCTCGTTACGGGTGGGGAGTGAAATGGAACGGATAACAGTGCACAGCAGGGCGCGAATCCCTGCGATCACCTGCGGTAACAGCGCGACCAGTACGCGCCTCGACCGTCATCTCGCGGTGCTCGGCGGTCCCGCCGTCCCGCAGCGGGAGACGGCCGAGGCGACGCTGCTGATGCGTGAACTGACCACGCAGGACAGGGTGGGCGGTCACCGGAGCAGGAGCGCGCGTGTCTCGCTCTTCGCGCCGTTGCGCCGTCTGCGCCGCTCGCTGTTCGGCAGCCGCGGCTGACCCTGTACGGCCGTCCGTACGCGGAAGGGCGTAGTCGTCGTACTCCGTCCATGTCATCCACGTACTGACGCTCGAACGCACTACGTCGTTCGAACGCGCTCGGGTGGTCACATCGTCCGGCGCAGTGCCGCACCGCACACGTCCCCACGGCCCGCGGCGGTGCGCCGGAGTGACTCCCGAGCGCGGTAATTCCTCGTAGAGCGGTGGCCCCCGGCCGGTCGATCCCACTCCCCGACACCGGCCTCGGCCACCGCTTTCACTCGTTCTCGGTCCGTCCTCGTCCCGGCCCGCTCCCGCTCGTCGTCGCCTCTGACGTCACTTCGCGCCGGTGGCGTACCGTCGCACGGCCAGTGGTACGAACAGTACGAGGAGTAGCAGCGACCAGAGGACGGATCCGGCCACCGGGTGGGCCACGGGCCAGGCGGCGTCCGCGGCCGGCGCCGCGTTGCCGAAGAGGGCCCGTACGCCCATGGAGACGGCGGAGATCGGGTTCCACTCGGCGACCGTCCTGAGCCATCCCGTCATCCCCTCCGTGGGGATGTAGGCGTTGGACAGCAGGGGCAGGATGAAGGTCGCGGCACCCAGTTGACCAGCGGCTTCCTCGTTGGCGACGAGCAGCCCCAGATAGGTGCCGACCCAGTTGGCGGCGAACCGGAAGATCATCAACAGCCCAATGGCGCCAAGGGCGTCGAGCGCTCCGCCCTCGATCCGCCACCCCACCGCGAGTCCCACGAGAAGCAGCGGAATCAGCCCGACGGCGGTCGTGATCAGGTCCGCCAGGGTCTGTCCGAGGGGCACCGCCGCCCTGCTCATCGGCATTGTCCTGAACCTGTCCATGATCCCGCGCTGGGCGTCGTGCGATGCCTGGAACATCCCGGTCATGATCCCCCCGGCGGCCGTCGAGGCGAGCAGACCGGGTACGAGATAGGCGCGGTACTCGGTGCCCGGCATCGCCAGCGCGCTGCCGAAGACATAGCCGAAGAACAGCAGCATGGTGATCGGCATGGTCTGGGTCAGGAGCACCACGCCCGGCGCGTGCCTGATCCGCCTCAGGTGCCGGCCGAGGACGGCTCCGCTGTCGTACGCCACCGTGCTCATGCCGCGAGCCCCTTCCGGTTCGTCAGCCGCAGGAACACCTCGTCCAGCGTCGGCGGACGCAGACTCACGTCGATGACGGGCACGCCTGCCGCGTCCAGCTCCCGCACGATCCGGGGCAGGGTGAGCGCCGGGTCCGTCGCCACCGCGCCCACGGTCCTGTTCTCCCGGTGGAGCACGGGCTCCGCGCCGGTGAGGTGGTCGAGCACGCCCGCCGCCGCGACCAGGGCCGCCTGGGTGGCGGCCTCCGTCCGCTCCTCGGCGAGGACGACCTCCGCGTACGCCCCGATCCGGCCCTTGAGCTCGGCCGGGCTGCCGCGGTGGGCGGCCCGGCCCCGGTCGATCAGCACGATGTCGTCGGCCAGTCGGTCGGCCTCCTCCAGGTACTGGGTGGTCAGCAGGACCGTGGTGCCCGCGGCGGCGAGTTCGCGCACGGCCGCCCAGATCTGGTTCCTGCTGTGCGGGTCGAGCCCGGTGGTCGGCTCGTCCAGGAAGAGCACCCGGGGCCGGGTGAGCAGGCCGGCCGCCAGGTCGAGGCGGCGCCGCATGCCGCCGGAGTAGGTGCGGGACACCCGGTCGGCGGCCTCCGTCAGCTCGAAGCGTTCCAGCAGTTCGTCGGCGCGCGCCCGGCCGGCCCCGCCCCTGATGCCGAGCAGCCCGGCGAACAGCCGCAGGTTCTCGCGGCCGGTCAGTTCGCCGTCCACGGCGGCGTACTGACCGGTGACGCCGATCGCGCGGCGTACCGCGCCCGGGTCGCGGACGACATCGTGCCCGGCGACCAGGGCGGTGCCGGAGTCGGGGGAGACGAGGGTGGTCAGCACCCGGACGGCCGTGGTCTTGCCCGCGCCGTTCGGGCCGAGGACCCCGCAGACCGTGCCCTCGGCGACGGCCAGATCCAGCCCGCGCAGGGCGTGGACCTCACCGAATCTCTTTGTCAGGCCTTCACTATGTACGGCGTACGTAGTTGTCATGCGGTCCACCGTAGCGCACTACGTACGTCGTACGTAACTAGGATGGTGGGCGAGGTGATGATCCATGGCACGGCGACCCGCCGAACCCGAGGTGATCTGGGACCGGCCGCAGCGCGCGACCCGCGGCCCGCGGCCCGCGTACACGCGTGCCGACATCGCGGCCGCGGCCGTCCGGATCGCGGACGAGGGCGGCCTCGACGCCGTCACGATGCGGCACGTCGCCGCCGAGCTGGGCTGCGCCACGATGTCGCTGTACAACTACGTGCCGCGCAAGGAGGACCTGTACGAGCTGATGGTCGACCTGGTCGGCGGGGAGTACGCGCTGCCGGACAAGCCGTCGGGACACTGGCGCGCGGACCTGACCGACCTCGCCCGCCAGGCGCGGGCGATGATGCACCGGCACCCCTGGGTGCCCCGGCTGATGTCACCGGTCTACGGATTCAGCCCCAACGCGCTGGCGTACCTGGAGTACGCGCTGAGCTGCCTGGACGGCCTGGAGGGGACGTACGGCGCGAAGCTGGAGCTGGTGGCGATGGTCAACGGCCTGGTCACCGCCTATGTGGCCAACGAACTCGCCACCGCCGAGCGCGACCGCTCGCTGCCCTGGCCGCCGGAGCGCGAACACGCCGTGCGCTCGGCCTACTTGGGGCGCGCACTCGCGTCGGGCCGCTATCCGCGCCTGGCCGCGTCCCTCGTGGAGAACGAGGGCCCGATCGATCTGGACGGGGCCTTCGACCGGGCGCTGGAGCGGCTGCTGAACTCGTTCGAGAAGACGTTGGGAGGGACGGACGGGCCCGGCGGCTCGGAGGGTACGGGCGGCTCGGACGGCTCGGGCGGCTCGGGCGGGGCCGGGGCCTGAGCGGCCGTGCGACCCGACCGTGGCCGTGACCCCAGGGGAGGGGCTCTCCTTACGGGGCGGGGCCGGGCCGGGCGGCCCGCGCACGCGGCGTGGCGACAGCGGCGGGACCTGCCGCGCTCGGGCCGTCGGGCCCGCCCGCCCCGACAGCGCTACAAGAGGGCGAACTGGCCGTCCGGGCCCTCCTCGTGGTGGTCGAGCACGGACGCGGGCCGCCGGGCCGAGGCCGGAACCGGCAGGACACCCGCCGCGCGCAGCTCGGCGCTGGTGATCCGGGCCCCGGACGCGCCGTCGCCGGGACCGGCGCCGTCCGGGCGCAATCGGCGCATGAGGGCGCCGAGTTCCGCGCGCGACTCCGCGAGCAGGGCCAGCACAGTGATCAGTTCGAGCAGGTCGGAGGTCCACTCCTGCGGCCACGCCGAGGGCCGGATCCCGGCCAGGGACCCCGGCCGGGCCGGAGCCGTACGGCGCTCGAACCACAGCTCCAGCACCCGTACCCCGCCCACCCGGAAGTCCCAGGCCCCGGCCGGTACGGGCGAGACGCGGCCGGCTCCGAGACACAGGGCCTCGTCGTCGGGGTCGTACGTGATCGTCTCCGGGCGGGCCGGGACGGCAGCACGTACGTACGGCCGTCGGCCGCCGGGCAGCCGGGGGCGCTCGCCGCCGCGCGCCCCGCGAAGCTGGATCCCGGTCATCCGGCGCCCCAGTTCGACGCCGGTCGCCCAGAGGCCGGGGTCGGCGGGCAGGGGCACCACACAGCCCGCCGGGGAGGCGACGGCGGCGGCCACGGCCCACGCGAGCACCGCGTCGGCGGTGACCTCGTGGCCGTACCGCCCGGACAGTACGCCGGTCAGTCCGGGGGCGAGGTTCGGCTCGACGCCACCGGGGCGGCGGTAGAGGGGGCGGATCCGGCCGGGCCGGCCGGCGGGGGAGCGGCCGTCCGGCAGCGGCGCGCTCACCAGCAGGGCGGGGCCCACGGCCTGGGGCACGTACCCCTGCTCGACGGCGAACAGCTGGTGGTCGTCGCCGACACGCCACAGCTCGGGGCGCGCGGCGTCGATGAGCCGGTGGTCGGGGATCAGCCACTGCTCGTCGAACGGTCCGTGCCGCACCCGAACGGGCCTCGGGCACCGTCCCTCTTCCCGTACGAACCGTCCGGTCCCGGTGGCGTGGCCCGGCAGCGCGGCGACCGCGGTGTGCTGCGTACGGTGCCGGCTCGGCTCGAACAGAGCGTCGCGTTCGTCGCCGCGCGCGCGTACGAGCCGGTCCCACCGGGCGGTGAGGGAACCGGCGTCCGGCGCGAGCACCCAGCTCCGTCCGAAGCGCAGCGGAGCGACCGACCACGGCATCAGATCGCCCAGCAGGGGAGCGTCCGAGAGCGGCCCTTCCGTCATACGGACGGTCCTTCTGTCATGCGGACGGTCCTCCCCGTCACTTTCTGCCCCTCTGCCCCTCTGTCTCTTCGCCCGGTGGCCTCCGCCGCATCGTAACCATAGGGGGCCCGGCCGGGGCCAGGGCGGCCGGGCTTCACCCGTGCGGGCCGCCGCTCGGTTCGCCTGCGCGGGCCGCCGCCCGAGCCTTCATGCCTGAGCCTTCGCGTGCCCGGGCCGTCGCCACCGAGCCTTCGCGTGTGCCCGGACCGCGGCGCCCGAGTCGTCGCTCAGGCCCCGACCGAGCCGCCGGGATCCGCCTCGACCGTCACCGAGAACGCGAACCGGTCCCCTCGGTAGCGGATCCGCGCCACATCCACCACCCGGCCGCCCTCGTCGTACGTCACCCCCGTGTAGTGCAGGATCGGGCTCAGCAGCGGGACCCCCAGCAGCTCCGCCGTCACCGGGTCCGCCAGCCGCGCCTCCACCGTGTCCGTGATGCGGCTGATTCGTATGCCCACCGCGTCGCGCAGCACCTTCGTCATCGGCCAGCGCTCCAGGTCCGTCACGTCGAGGCCCGCCGCCACGTCCGGACGGACGGCGTTCTCCGCCCAGTTGACCGGCTCGTCGCTCTCGCCGTCACGGCGCAGCCGCCGGTAGGTGACGACCTCGTCGTACCCCGGGAAGTGCTCCGCCAGTTCACCGGGCACCGGGGCCGGGCCATGGCCGAGGACCGTCGTCCGCTCGCCCGACTGCTGGGCCACCACCGCGTCGATCGAGCCCAGCAGCCGACGCGGGGCGCCGCGCCGCGTGCCCGGTTCGATGAACGTGCCGCGCCGCCGGTGCCGGCTGATCAGACCTTCCTCCTCCAGCTCCTTCAGCGCCTGACGCATCGTCAGCACACTGACGCCGTAGTGCTCGGCGAGCCGTTCCTCCGTCGGCAGCCGCAGGGGGTCCTCCGGCCGCCGGCCGAGTATGGAGGCGCGCAGCGACTGCGATACCTGGTACCAGAGCGGCAGCTTGCGGTTCAGGACCAGCGAGTCGGGGGCGAAGGCGGTCACCGGGGAGCCTTGAAATTCCGCTCGATCCCCTCCCAGACGGTGTCGTACGCACGCTGCCGGTGCTCCGCCCCGGCCGCCTGCTCCGTCACCGTCACCGGCCAGCGCGTCTCGAACATGAAGGCCAGCCCGTCGTCGATCTTCTGCGGTCGCAGTTCGGCCGTGCTCGCCCGCCGGTAGGTCTCCCGGTCCGGCCCGTGCGCCGACATCATGTTGTGCAGCGACCCGCCGCCCGGCACGAACCCCTCCGCCTTCGCGTCGTACGCGCCCTCGATCAGCCCCATGTACTCGCTCATCACGTTGCGGTGGAAGTACGGCGGCCGGAACGTGTCCTCCCCGACCAGCCAGCGCGGCGCGAAGACGACGAAGTCCACGCCCGCCAAGCCGGGCGTGTCGGACGGCGAGGTCAGCACGGTGAAGACCGACGGGTCCGGGTGGTCGTAGCTGATCGACCCGATGACATTGAAGCGGCGCAGATCGTAGACGTACGGCACGTGGTTGCCGTGCCAGGCCACGACGTCGAGCGGGGAGTGGTCGTACGTGGCGGCCCACAGGTTCCCGCAGAACTTGTTCACGACCTCCGTCGGCCGCTCGACGTCCTCGTACGCGGCGACGGGCGCGAGGAAGTCCCGGGCGGCGGCCAGGCCGTTGGCCCCGATCGGGCCGAGGTCGGGCAGGGCGAACGGTCTGCCGTAGTTCTCGCACACATAGCCCCGCGCGGTCCCGTCCAGCGGCTCCACCCGGAAGCGCAGCCCGCGCGGGATCAGCGCGATCTCGCCGGGGCGCGCGGCGAGCAGGCCCAGTTCGGTGCGGAGCAGCAGACCGCCGCGCTCGGGGACGATCAGCAGCTCGCCGTCGGCGTCGCTGAACACCCGGTCGGTCATGGGAGAGTTGGCGTGGTAGAGGTGCACCGCCATGCCCTCCCGGCGCGTCGCGTCCCCGTTGCCGCCCAGCGTCCACAGCCCGGCCAGGAAGTCGGTGCCGGGCGCCGGCTCCGGCAGCGGGTCCCAGCGCAGCCGGTTGGGGTCGGGGACCGTCTCCGTGAAGGGCGCGCCGCGCAGTGCGCCGTTGTCGATCCGTACGAACGGCGGGTGCGCGGCCGACGGGCGGATGCGGTAGAGCCACGACCGCCGGTTGTGGGCGCGGGGCTCGGTGAAGGCGGTGCCGCTCAGCTGTTCGGCGTACAGCCCGAGCGGTGCGCGCTGGGGGGAGTTGCGGCCGAGCGGCAGCGCGCCCGGGACGGCCTCGGAGCTGTGTTCGTTGCCGAAGCCGGGTGAGTGTGCCAGGCCCTCGGCCGCCTTCCGCGCCTGTTCGATACCCGTCGCATGCCCGGCCGTCGCGTGGCTGTCGGTCGCGTCGCTGCCGGTCACGACGCCTTTGTCGATGCCGCTCATGGGGTCGTCCGCTCCTGATCGAGAGTCAATGAATCCTATGCTGAACCGTAGGATTGTCGGCCCGGGGCGTCAACGATCCACGCGGGGTCCCCGAACACTCCCGGCCGCCGGGCCGTCGCCCCCGACCCCCTCGTGACCTGGGGTTTTGCTCGTATTGCTCACGTGTCAACATCTTGTTAACGCGCTGAAACCGGCCCTAACGTCATCCGGACCGCCGTGCCAGGCGGAAGTTCAAGGGTGAACGTGAGGGGCCCCATGCTGACAATCCTCGGCTTTGTCATGATCGCCACCTTCTTGGTGTTGATCATGATGAAGAAGATGTCGCCGATCGCGGCGCTCGTGCTCATACCGGCACTCTTCTGCGTAATCGTGGGACAGGGCGGGCAACTGGGCGACTACGTCCTCAAGGGGGTCGGCGACCTCGCCCCCACGGCGGCGATGCTGATGTTCGCCATCGTCTACTTCGGTGTGATGATCGATGTCGGCCTGTTCGATCCGATCGTCCGGGGCATCCTGCGCTTCTGCAAGGCCGACCCCATGCGGATCGTGGTCGGCACGGCCGTGCTCGCCGCGATCGTCTCGCTGGACGGCGACGGCTCCACGACGTTCATGATCACCGTCTCCGCGATGTATCCGCTCTACAAGCGGCTCGGCATGAGCCGGGTCGTGATGACCGGTGTCGCCGCCACGGCGAACGGCGTGATGAACACACTCCCGTGGGGCGGCCCGACCGCCCGCGCGGCCACCGCGCTCAAGGTCGACGCCGGTGATGTGTTCGTCCCGATGATCCCGGCGCTCGCCGTGGGCCTGCTCGCCGTCTTCCTGCTCGCGTACGTCCTCGGCCTCCGGGAGCGCAAGCGCCTGGGCATGCTGACGCTCGACGAGGCGCTGGAGACCGAGGCCGGGACGGTCGGCGGGGCCGGCGGCGTCGGGTCCGTGACGGAGCGCACGGAGCAGGTGCTGGTCAAGGCGGGCAGCACCACGACGGCGGGCGGCGGAACGGGCACGGGCAAGAGCGCGGGCAAGGGCGGCGGCTCGGGTGCCGGTACGGCCGGCGGCTCCGGTGACGCGGACGGTACGACCGGCGCTGACGGTGCGGGCAGTGCTCACGGTTCTCACGGTGCTGACGGGACGAGCGGCCCGGGCGGCCCGGGCGATTCGGGCTTCCAGGGGCTCGACCCCAACAGGCCCACCCTGCGCCCCCGTCTCTACTGGTTCAACGCGGCCCTGACCATCGCCCTGCTCACCGCGATGATCATGGAGCTGCTGCCGATCCCGGTTCTCTTCCTCCTCGGCGCGGCGCTCGCGCTCACCGTCAACTTCCCGAACATGGCGGACCAGAAGGCCCGGATCGCCTCCCACGCCGACAACGTCCTCAACGTCTCCGGCATGGTCTTCGCCGCCGCCGTCTTCACCGGCGTCCTCACCGGCACCGGCATGGTCCAGCACATGGCGGACTGGCTCGTCGGCGCCATCCCCGAGGGCATGGGCCCGCACATGGCCCTCGTCACCGGTGTGCTGAGCATCCCGCTCACGTACTTCATGTCCAACGACGGCTTCTACTTCGGCGTCGTGCCCGTCCTCGCCGAGGCCGGCGCGGCCCACGGCGTCTCCCCGCTGGAGATCGCGCGCGCCTCCCTGGTCGGCCAGCCGCTGCACATGTCGAGCCCGCTCGTGCCCGCCGTGTACGTCCTCGTCGGCATGGCCAAGGTCGAGTTCGGCGACCACACCAAGTTCACCGTGAAGTGGGCGGCGCTCACGTCGCTGGTGGTGCTCGGCGCCGGACTGTTGTTCGGCATCATCTGACGATGTGATGAAGCGCGATGGGAAACAAGTGCCCGGTGGGGCGAGTGCGGGGTCGGGCGCGGGGTCGAGCGGCGGTATGAGAAGAGGGAGAGGACCGGGGAGGAAGCCGGGACGAGGCTGGCTCCTCCGCCTGGTCATCGCCTTCGCGTTCGCCCAGTGCGCGGTGTCGATGGCGCGGCCCGCGACCGCCTACCGGGCCCTCGGCGTGGGAGCGGACGAACGTGCCGTCGGTGTGATCGCCGGCGCGTACGCGCTGCTGCCGCTCTTCGCCGCCGTGCCGCTCGGCCGCAGGACCGACCGGGGCCGGTGCGCGCCGCTGCTGGTCGTCGGTGTCGTCCTGATATCGGCGGGGTGCGCGCTCAGCGGCCTCGCGGGCTCGCTCGCCTCCCTCGCCGTCTGGAGCGGTGTGATGGGGCTCGGCCATCTCTGCTTCGTCATCGGCGGCCAGTCGATCGTCGCCCGCCGCAGCGCGCCGGAGGACCAGGACCGCAACTTCGGTCACTTCACCATCGGCGTCTCGCTGGGACAGCTCATGGGCCCGGTCGCGGCCGGGCTGTTCGTCTCCGGCCAGGGCGACGAGATGGCCCGCACGAGCGCCCTCGCCCTGCTGGCCGCCGCCGCGACGGGCGCCGTGGCCTGCACCTCGCTCTGGCGGATCGAGGACCGTACGGCGGTGTGGGGAGCCGCTTCCGAACCGTCCGGCAAGGCCCCCGTCCTGGGCATCCTGCGCACCCGGGGCGTGGGCGCGGGCATCTTCATCAGCCTGGCCGTGCTCTCCGCGACGGACGTCCTCACCGCGTACCTGCCGGTGATCGGCGAGGAGCGCGGCATCGCCCCGGGCGTGGTCGGCCTGCTGCTGAGCCTGCGCGCGGCGGCCACCATCGCCTGCCGCCTGGTGATGACCCCGATGCTCCGCCTGCTCGGCCGTACGGTCCTGCTCACCGTCACGTGCCTGACCGGCGGGCTGCTGTGCGCGGGTATCGCCCTGCCGGTGCCCGTGTGGGCGCTGGCCGTGATGCTGTCGGCGCTGGGGTTCTGCCTCGGGGTGGGCCAGCCGCTGTCGATGACGACGGTCGTACGGGCCGCCCCCGACGGCGCCCGCTCCACCGCCCTGGCCCTCCGCCTCACCGGCAACCGCCTGGGCCAGGTGGCGGCCCCCGCCTCGGCCGGACTGGTCGCCGGCCTGGTGGGCACGGCCGCGCCCTTCGTGATGCTGGGGGTGCTGTTGCTGATGGCGGGAGTCCTGGGAGCGCGAGGACCGGGCCGTACGGGGACGGACGAAACGGAGGACGCCGGTACGGAGAGGCGCGACGCGGAGGGCGCCGGTACGGGCGACGTCGGTACGGAGGGGTCCGGCACTGTCGGGCCGCCGGGACGACCGGTGATCTGACGCCTCTTGCGTGAGGCGTTGCGTCAAGCGGTACCGCACGCGCGGGACCTGCCGTACGCGCGGTGAGAGGCAGGTCGTAGGCCGACGAGGTGCCCAGGTCCTCGCCGTCCCACGTCACGACGCGGGTCGTACGCGGCCGGCCAGGGGGCTGCAGGACGCCGCGAACGAGCCGGGCCTCCCCGCTCCCCGTTCCGGCGAGTGGCGCGCACACGAAGTGCAGAAGCCGCGCCATGATTGCCCGGTGTGCCTCGGCCATGTCCCCTGCTTCGCCGAGGGGCTGCTCACGGTCGGCCTCTCCGGGTTTCACACCGTGCTCCAAGGGTTGACCGCCGGTGAGTCCGGGGTCTTTCGAGAGGCTGGGGACGACAGAGGCACGCCGGCGCGTCGCTGATCTATCCGTACTGTCCACATCTCGCTCAATCAATCACGTGTGTCCCGAACAGGCCGGTTGCCCAGCTCGGATCGCACATGAAGGGGTGAACAGCCCACGTCCGGCCCCCGGTGGTGTACTCCGCTACACCTCTCATTCGGGTCTGCGCCGTAGTGATCGGCCGCCCGGCGGCTGGTGTGCTGATCACACCGAAAGTGCGCCGAGAGCACGCCGTCTTCCTGAGGAGCCTGTGGTGTCAGTCCACACTCGTACGAGCCCGCCCACCGTGCACCGCCCCGCCCGTGGCGGGCTGCGCGGGGTCATCGGCCGGGCGCCACTGACCTGGTTCTTCGTCATGGCGACGGCGCTGAGCTGGGCCGCGTGGACGCCGTACGTCGTGGCCGAGACCGGGCTCGGGCTGGTGGAGCTGAACATCCCGGTGCTGCTCGGCAGCACTCAGCTGGTCGGGGTGCTGCCCGGCGCGTACCTCGGGCCGATCACGGCGGCGTTCCTCGTGACGGCCGCCACCGACGGTCGCGCCGGGCTGCGGAAGTGGGCCGGAAGGCTGACGAAGTGGCGGGTCAGCCCGCGCTGGTACGTGGCGGTCGTCGTCAGTGTTCCTCTTGTCCTCATCATCACCACACTGCCGCTGGCCGGCGGAGACGTCCGGATGCCGTCCGTCGCCGTGCTGGCCGCCTACCTGCCGATGCTGGCCTTCCAGATGATCACCACCGGGCTCGCGGAGGAGCCCGGCTGGCGGGACTTCGCGCTGCCGCGCCTCCAGCCGAAGTACGGCCCGCTCAAGGGCACGCTCGTCCTCGGGCCGCTGTGGGGCATGTGGCACCTTCCGCTGTTCCTCACGGAGTGGGGCGGCTGGCCGGACATCGACTGGGTGACCCCCGTCGTGTTCGTCGCCGGTGCCGTCACCGTCAGCATCGTCATGACCTGGGTGTTCAACCGAACCGGGGAGAGCCTGCCGCTGGCCATGCTGCTGCACGTCAGCATCAACACCTACGTCTCGGTCGCCGCGGCGGACATGTTCCCGTCGTACGACTGGCAGCACGGCGCCCACACGGTCCTGCTGATCTCCTCCGGTGCCGCGGCCCTCGTCATCCTGGTCGCGACCCGCGGCCGTCTCGGTTACCGGGACCCGGCGGAAAACGCGGCACCCGCCTCCGGCGCGGCACCCGCCTCCGGCGAGCCGGCCGCCGAGGCCGGGGGGAGCTCGTCCGTCACGAGGTGACGTGGGCGAGGAAGCCGCGGGGCCAGGTGTCCGGGCTGACGACCGCGCACGGCGCCCCTCGGGACGTGGTAGAGGCTCGGGTCACGACTCCCGGTGAACGCTCCGGGCCCAGTCCGGTATCCAGATGTCCGTGCCGGGATCGTCCGGGCGCGGGGACTCGAGGTACTCGCGCAGCGCGGCGAGCCCCGGGTGCGGGTTGTCGGCGCGCCACAGCAGCGAGTGCGGGTAGACGGGGGTCGGGTCGCGCAGCGGAACGCGCCGCAGGTCGTGGCCCACGGGCCAGACGAGGGGGGTTCGGTCGCTGAGGAACGTCGCCAGGGTCGAGGAGTCGGCGATGGTGTCAATGAGGGCGTCGACGCCGAAGTTGGGGCCGATCGTGTCGATGGTGAACCCGAACTCGGCGGCGAGGGCGTCATAGTAGGCGGTCCACTCGGTCCCGGGCTCGTTGCCGGGCATCCAGACGCGGTGACCGGCCAGTTGGCCGGGCGTGACCGAGCGGGCCGAGGCGAACGGGTGGCCCGGCCCGACGCACAGCTGGAGCGGCTCGTTCAGCACCGGTACGGCCTCGATGCCGTCGGGCAGGGGCCGTCCGGGCACGGCGACGGCGCGGAAGGTCGCGTCGATCGTGCCGGACCGGACGGCCGCGATCGCCTCCTCCGACGCGAAGAGGGTGATGACGTCGAGGTCGAATTCGGGGTGGGCGCGGTGGAAGTCCCGTAGCACGCCGGCGACCGCGACCCGTCGGCGGATCACGTCGACACGCAGGGGGCGCCGGCCGGGGCGTACGGAATCGGACGCCCGGTCCGCGGCGTCGAGGAGCGCGCGGGCATGGGGCAGGAACGCCTGCCCGTCGATGGTGAGGTGCACCCCGCGCGCGGCGCGGGCGAACAGCTGGACGCCGAGGTCCTTCTCCAGCGCGGCGACGCGCTTGGAGACGGCTTGCTGGGTGATCGCCAGCTCGGCGGCGGCGAGCTGGAACTGTCCCGCGTCAACGGCGGCGACAAAGGTTCGTACGGCGGTGAGATCCACGTCGGCATCGTAGATACGCACAACGAGTGGTTGTCCGGCGGGGGTGAATTGGTTGTTTGATTCCGTTACGCGCGGCCCGCTTTGATGGCTCCGGTCAACCGGTGGTCGCCCCGCCGGGACCGCTCCGGCGCCGTCCCCGCCCGCGTCGTCCCGTGGGAGAGGCCGAGGCGGCCGAGACGACCGCCCACACGCCCCGAGGTGCCTGAGAGGTGACTGACACGTGCCGGACTCCTTCGTCCATCTGCACAACCACACCGAGTACTCGATGCTGGACGGCGCGCAGAAGCTCAGGCCGATGTTCGCCGAGGTCGAGCGCCAGGGCATGCCGGCCATCGCCATGAGCGATCACGGCAACATGTTCGGCGCGTACGAGTTCCAGCAGGTGGCCAAGGACTTCGAGAGCGTCAGGCCGATCGTCGGGATCGAGGCGTACGTCGCGCCGTCCTCGCGGCGCAACCGCAAGCAGGAGTTCTGGGGGCCCGGCGGTCAGCGCGCCGTGTCGGACGACGGCGAGGGGTCGAAGGACGTCTCGGGCGGCGGCCGCTTCACCCACATGACCATGTGGGCGCGGAACGTCCGCGGCCTGCGCAACCTCTTCCTCCTGTCCACCGAGGCGTCGTACACGGGCCAGTTCCCCGCGGGCAAGCCGCGGATGGACATGGAGCTGATCAGCGAACACCCCGAGGGCATCATCGCGACGACCGGATGCCCCTCGGGCGCGGTCCAGACCCGGCTGCGGCTCGGACAGTACGAGGAGGCGAAACGGGTCGCCGCTGACTACCGGGACGTCTTCGGCAAGGAGAACTACTTCCTGGAACTGATGGACCACGGTCTGGCCATCGAGCGCCAGGTCCGCGACGGGCTGCTGCGGCTGGCCAGGGAACTCGGCCTGCCGCTGCTCGCCACCAACGACGCGCATTACGTCCGTGAGGACCAGGCCGACGCACACGACAACCTGCTGTGCGTCGGGGTCGGCAAGAACAAGGACGACCCCAGGAGGTTCCGCTTCCAGGGCAGCGGCTACTACCTCAAGACCGCCGAGCAGATGCGGGACCTGTTCCGCGAACTTCCCGAGGCGTGCGACAACACGCTGCTGATCGCCGAACGGGTCGAGTCCTACGACGAGGTCTTCGACCAGGTCGACGAGATGCCGCGCTACCCGGACGTGCCCGAGGGCGAGACCCAGGAGTCCTGGCTGCGCGGGGAAGTCCTCAGGGGCCTGGCGGCGCGCTACGGCGATCCTCTTCCCCCGCACGTCATGGACCGCTTCGAGACCGAGATGGCGGTCATCGGCCCCATGGGCTTCAGCTCCTACTTCCTCGTCGTGGCGGACATCTGCCGGTACGCCCGCGCCAACGGGGTCCCGCTCGGCCCGGGCCGGGGCTCGGCCACCGGCTCCATCGTGGCGTACGCCACGCGCATCACCGAGCTGTGCCCCCTGGAGCACGGACTGCTCTTCGAGCGGTTCCTCAACCCCGAGCGCATCAACCCGCCGGACGTCGACCTCGACTTCGACGACCGCCGGCGCGACCGGATGGTCCGCTACGTCACGGAGAAGTACGGCCAGGAGTACACGGCCCTGGTGAACACCTTCGGCAAGATCAAGGCCAAGAACGCGATCAAGGACTCCTCGCGCATCCTGGGCTACCCGTTCTCCCACGGCGAGCGGATCACCAAGGCACTCCCGCCGGACCAGAACGGCAAGTCCGCCCCGCTCGACGCCGTCTTCGACCCCTCCCACGAGCGGTACGGGGAGGCCGGCGAGCTCCGGCAGATGTACGACAACGAGCCGGACGTCAAGCGGGTGCTCGACACCGCCCGCGGGGTGGAGGGCCTGACCCGGGGCACCGGTGTGCACGCCGCCGCGGTGATCCTCTCCAAGACCCGGCTGACCGATCGCATCCCGCTGCACATGCGGGCCGCGGACGGCGCGAAGATCACCGGCTTCGACTACCCGTCGTGCGAGGCGATGGGCCTGATCAAGATGGACTTCCTGGGGCTGCGGAACCTGGGCGTCATCGACCAGGCCCTCGAGAACATCCGGGAGAACCGGGGCATCAGGCTGGCCACCGTGGACCCCATGGACGGCGACTCCGGCGGGAGCCCGGGTGGTGACACCGGTGGCGGGTCCGACGGACGGCCCGCCGGGCACCCCGGCGGGAACACCGCCACCGTCGTGATTCCGCTGGACGACGCCAAGACCTACCGGATGCTGGCGGAGGGCAACACGCTCGGCGTCTTCCAGCTCGACGGCGGCGGCATGCGCGCCCTGCTGAAGCTGATGGAACCCACCCGCTTCGAGGACATCGCCGCCGCCAACGCCCTCTACCGGCCCGGCCCCATGGCCGCGAACGCCCACACCAACTACGCGCTGCGCCAGAACGGCAGGCAGGCGCCCGCTCCCATCCACCCCGAGCTGAAGGAGGCCCTGGACCCGATCCTCGGCTCCACCCACCACCTGCTGATCTACCAGGAACAGATCATGGCCATCGCCCGGCAGCTGGCCGGCTACACCCTGGGCGGCGCGGACATGCTGCGCCGCGCGATGGGCAAGAAGAAGCCGGAGGTCCTGGCCGCGGAGTGGGAGAAGTTCCACGGCGGGATGAGGGCGAACGGCTTCTCGGACGAGGCCGTCCAGGCCCTGTGGGACGTGATGCTGCCGTTCTCCGGTTATGCCTTCAACAAGTCCCACACCGCCGGCTACGGCCTGGTCTCCTACTGGACCGCCTATCTCAAGGCCAACTACCCCGCCGAATACATGGCCGCCCTGCTCACCTCGGTCGGTGACGACAAGGACAAGGCCGCGGTCTACCTCGCCGACGCCCGCGCGAACGGCGTCCGCGTGCTGCAACCCGATGTGAACGAGTCCGTCGCGGAATTCACCGCGGTCGGTGACACCGTGCGCTTCGGGCTGCGGTCCGTACGCAACGTCGGCGACGGCGTCATCGAGGCCATCGCCGAAGCGCGCCGCGGCAAGGGGAAGTTCACGTCCTTCGCCGACTTCCTCGACAAGGCCGATCTGCCCGCGCTCAACAAACGGGCCGTGGAATCCCTGATCAAGGCCGGCGCCTTCGACTCCCTGGGGCAGACGCGCAAGGGCCTGACCGCCGTCCACGAGGACGCGATCGACGCGATCATCCCCGTCAAGAAGGCCGCCGGCTTCGGCCAGGACGACCTCTTCGCCGGCCTGGGCGGCACGGACGATCCCGCCGGCGGTGGCCCGGGAACGGCCTTCGGCCTGGACTTTCCCGTGGACGAGGAGGAGTGGCCGCGCCGCCGGCTGCTCGCGACCGAGCGGGAGATGCTCGGCCTCTACGTCTCCGCCCACCCCCTGGACGGCGCCGAGCACATCCTCGCCGGCGCCCGGGACTGCACGATCGGCGAACTCCTCGCCTCCGGCCGTACCACCGGGGAGGTACGGCTGGCGGGACTGATCGCCGGCGTCCAGCGCAAGGTGACCAAGCAGGGCAACGCGTGGGCCGTCGTGAACCTCGCCGACCGTGACGCCGGCCTCGAAGTCCTGTTCTTCCCCGCCTCCTACCGGCTGGTCGAGCAGGCCCTGGCCGAGGACAACGTGATCTCGGTAAAGGGCAGGATCGAGGACCGCGACGGCACCCTGAACATCTTCGGCAGGGAACTCGGCGTGCTGGACGTGTCCTCGGCCGAGCACGGCGGCAGGCCCCCCGTCCGCCTCGCGATCCCCGCCCACCGGATCACCGAGCGGTCGGTGGGCGAACTGAGGAGGATCCTCGCCGCCCACCCCGGCGACCACCCGGTCCACCTGCGCGTGCGCGGTGCGCGCAAGACCACCGTCTACGCCCTCCAGGCCAAGGTGGACGCCACCACCATCGCCTCCGACGTGAAGGGCACGTTCGGGGCCGACGCGTGGCTGGGCCTCGCATGACGCGGAACGGGACGGGAAACGCGGCGGCACGGCCGTACGGATCGCGCCGACCGTACGGCCGGCGCGATCCGTACGGCTGAAGGATTTTGTACGGCCGCCGGGACGTGTCAGGCCGGTCGGCGCGGGCGCACGCGGGAGCGCGAGCGCGACACCGCCACGCCGGCCAGGCACAGCGCCCCGCCGACGAGGGTGAGCGGGGCCGGGAGTTCGCCGAGGGCCAGCCAGGACATCAGGACCACCAGCGCGGGCACGGCGTACGTGGTCGCCCCCATCCGGCCCGCCGTCGTACGG
This sequence comes from Streptomyces sp. NRRL F-5135, assembly GCF_000719775.1. Taxonomy (GTDB): domain Bacteria; phylum Actinomycetota; class Actinomycetes; order Streptomycetales; family Streptomycetaceae; genus Streptomyces; species Streptomyces hebeiensis. The sequence goes on from NZ_JOHR01000015.1 coordinate 113,322, forward strand.
GCCAGGGCGTACGCCCAGGTCGTGAAGGCCAGCGCGGTCGGGAAGACGCCCAGGTACACCATGTTGAGCGTCGCCGACACCGGCGCCCCGCCCGCCTGGTCCACCAGTTGGCCCGCGAACGGCAGACAGGCCACCGCGCCGATGGCACAGCCGAACGTCGTCACCTGGAGCGCGCTCGCCCGCGCCAGAGCCGGCTTCTGCGCGACCACCCCGCCCGCGTACGCCACCGCCGCCAGCAGGCAGAGCAGCACCCCGAGGACCGAGGCGTCGCCGCCTCCGCCCGACATCGACAGACCGACCACGACCGCGCCCGCGAACGACACGGCCATGCCCGCCAGCAGCCGGGGCGGCAGGCTCTCGCGCAGCAGCCGGCCACCGAGCAGGGCGATCAGGAGCGGGCCGATGTTCACGACCATCGCCGCGGTGCCCGCGTCGACCTCCTGCTCGCCCCAGTTGAGCACCACCATGTACACGCCGAACCACAGGACGCCCGAGACGACGATCCCGGGCCACGCCGCCCGGGGCGGCACTCCCTCGCGCCGTACCAGGCAGAACACGCCCAGCACGAGCGCCCCGGTCAGCAGCCTGCCGAGCGCCAGCGCGCCCGGGGAGTAGGCCGCACCGGCGCTGCGGATCGAGACGAAGGCCGACGCCCAGAGGAGGACCGTCACCCCGGCGGCGGCGACCGGCAGCCACGCCTTGGGAGCGGGGCCGGACACCGGGGGCGGGGGAGCCTCGGGGCCATGGGCCGCGGCCGGGCCCTGCGGGGTGTCGGCCGTCGGCGTACGAGCTGCCGCACCCGTGCCGGTTCCCGTACCCGCGTCCGTACCAGCATCCGCGGCTGTACCCGTACCCGTATCCGCGGTTGTGCCCGTACGCGCACCCGCGCCTGTGCCCGTACCGGTCCCGCGTATCGCACCTGTCATGGTGCGACCGTACGTCGCCGGGCCTTCGGCCTCACCGCAATATCCCGGGGTCGATCCCGAGCCGCTCGCGCAGCGCGAGCTCGCCGTCGTCGGTCACCTTCACCGCCCGGCCGGAGCCGATCCGCACGCACCAGCCGGACGCCAGCAGGTGGCGGCAGAGCGCCGCGCCCGCCACCCCGGCCAGATGCGGCTTGCGCTCGGTCCAGTCCAGGCACGGACGGACCAGGGGCCTGCGGCCCGTACGCTCCAGGCCGATGCCCTGCTCCCGGAACCAGTCGAGCCCCCGGTCGGTCAGCGCGAACCCGGTGTCCTGGCTGAGCAGTCCCCGGTCGGTCAGCGCGTCCGTGAGCGCGAGGCCGAGACGCCCCGCGAGATGGTCGTAGCAGGTGCGGCCCCGGGCGAGGGCGTGGCTCGCGCCCGCGGCCCGCAGCGTGCGGGGCGGCTCGCCGGACGGTTCGGCGTGCGCGGCCAGGTCCTCCACCAGGTGGGCGACCGCCGGTCCCGCGATTCTGAGGTAGCGATGCCGGCCCTGGCGCTCCTCGGTGAGCAGACCGCCCGCCACGAGTCTGCCCAGGTGCTCGCTGGCGGTGGAGGGCGCGACGCGGGCGTGCCGGGCCAGCTCGCCCGCCGTCCAGGCCCGGCCGTCGAGAAGCGCCAGGCAGAAGGCCGCGCGGGTCTCGTCGGCGAGGAGCGTGGCCAGGGCCGCGAGCCGGGGTCCTGTGGGGTCGGTGTCAGGGGCCATGCGTCCAGAATGCGCCAGGGACGTTTCGGCGGGGACCGTACGGTGTCGGTTCGCCCCGGGACGGTGCGGGTCCGCACCGGGACGGTGTCCGCCCGTCCGCGGTGCTCCGAGCACGTATGGCGGCCCGGGAGGAAGCGCGCCCTAAGCGCTTGCTCACCCGCGCGGTATGGTGTTCGACCTGGTCATGGTGCGAGCGGATGTACGAGTGGTCGTACGGACGGTACGGCCGGGGTACGAGCGGCGGGGACGAGGGCGAGCGATGCGAACGGTGGAGCGCGCGGCGGACGGCGAGGGCGCGCCGTGGGGCGAGGTCGCACCCGAGGCGGCCAGGAAACTGCTGGTCGCCGCCGTCGAGGCGTTCGCCGAGCGCGGGTACCACGCCACCACCACCCGCGATATCGCGGGGCGCGCGGGGATGAGCCCGGCGGCCCTCTACATTCACTACAAGACCAAGGAGGAACTCCTCCACCGGATCAGCCGGGTGGGCCACGACAAGGCGCTGGAGATCCTCACGGCGGCGGCCGACGGCGGCGGCACGGCGGCCGACCGGCTGGCGTCCGCCGTCCGCTCCTTCGTCCGCTGGCACGCGGAGCAGCACACGACGGCGCGGGTGGTCCAGTACGAGCTGGACGCGCTCGGCCCGGAACACCGGGCGGAGATCATGGAACTGCGGCGCGGTATCGACGCGGCGGTACGGCGGATCATCGCGGACGGCGTGCGGGACGGCGAGTTCGACGTGCCCGACGTGCCGGGGACGACGCTGGCGGTGCTGTCGCTCTGCGTCGACGTGGCGCGCTGGTTCAGCGCCGCGGGGGCACGTACGCCCGACGAGGTCGGCGCGCTCTACGCCGGCCTCGTACTGCGCATGGTGTCGGCCGCCGACAGGTAGGCCGCCGACAGGCAGGTGGGGAGAGGCGGGCGCGTACGAAGTGGCGGGCGCGTACGAAGCGGCGGACGCGTCAGAAGTAGAAGCGCGAGACGGACTCCGCCACGCACACCGGCTTGTCGCCGCCCTCGCGCTCGACCGTGATCCGCGCGACCACCTGGACTCCGCCCTCGCCCCCGTCCGTGACCTCCGCCAGGACGCCGGAGGCGCGCAGCCGTGAGCCGACGGGGACGGGGGAGGGGAAACGCACCTTGTTGGTGCCGTAGTTGAGGGCCATCTTCACGTTCTCCACGCGCAGGATCTGCGGGACGAACACCGGCAGCAGCGACAGCGTCAGATAGCCGTGCGCGATGGTCGTGCCGAACGGGCCGGCCGCCGCGGCCTCCGGATCCACGTGGATCCATTGGTGATCACCGGTGGCCTCGGCGAAGAGGTCGATCCGCTTCTGGTCGACCTCCAGCCAGTCACTGTGTCCGAGCCGTGCGCCGGCCCCCGCGCACAGCTCCTCGGCGGAGGTGAAGACTTTCGGCTCGGCCATGTTCCCGGTCCCTGCCCTTCCCAGCCCGTGACGCCCCGGATCCCGCTGTCTCTCGCTGTCTCTCGTGTCGATCGGCGCGCTGAGCGGCACTCGCCACCCGCGACTCGGTATCCGCCGCTCGCTGAGCGCTTGCTCAGCATGCGGGGCGCTCGTGCCGCTGTCAACGAGAGCGGCGTGCGCGTTCGTGGGAGGCGGACAGTAGGCTCAGAGGGGTGCCACAGATTCCCGAAAAGGTCCATGAGCTCACCGTCGGCCAGCTCTCCGCGCGTAGCGGCGCCGCCGTGTCCGCCCTGCACTTCTACGAGGCGAAGGGCTTGATCAGCAGCCGCAGGACGAGTGGCAACCAGCGCCGCTACAGCCGTGACGCGCTGCGCCGCGTGGCGTTCGTACGGGCCGCGCAGCGCGTCGGCATACCGCTCGCCACGATCCGGGACGCGCTGGCCGAGCTGCCCGAGGAGCGTACGCCCAACCGCGACGACTGGGCCCGGCTCTCCCGCGCCTGGCGATCCGAGCTGGACGAGCGCATCCGGCAGCTCGGTCGTCTCCGGGACCACCTCACCGACTGCATCGGCTGTGGCTGCCTCTCCTTGGACACCTGTGTCCTGTCCAACCCGGACGACGTCTTCGGTGAGCGTATGACGGGCTCGCGCCTGTTCCCGGAACGGCCGGCGCGCGAACGTACGTCGGACCGCTGACACCGCGGGGGCGCACCGTCGCCGGCGTCGGCCCCCGCAGATCTCATGCCACCGACGCCAGTTCCCTCGACCGGACCCGCTTCGCCCGATTCAGCGCCTCGGACGTGAGAATGGGTTGCGGCACCACGATGCCGCAGCCCGTGCAGACCGGTCCTGACCACGGCTCGCACGACAGGTCCGGCCGCCAGACGATCCCCGGTGCCGCGCACACCGGGCAGGTCGCGCCGGGACCCTTCTCCAGACCCGCGATCAGCCGGCGCAGTACCACGGCGAGTGACGCCGACGGATGGACCGCCGGGTCGGCGCACCGGGCGACACCGTTCCCGCCCCAGGTCCGGCGGTGCCAGTCGTCGAAACTCCCGGGCCGCCGCAGCCCGTCGTGCTTCTCACGCCTGCGCCGCTCGGCGAACTCCCCTTCGTACGCGAGCCAGACGGCCCGCGCCTCCTCCAACTCCTCCAGCGCGGCGACCAGTCGCGCGGGCTCGGGGGCCCTGTCCTCGGGCTCGATGCCGTGCCGCGCGCACAGATGGTCCCAGGTCGCCCGATGCCCGTAGGGGGCGAATCGCTCCAGGCACTTGCGCAGTGAATACCGTCGCAAGGCCAGATCGCACCGCGGGTCACGCACCTGTCTCGCAAGACTCCGGAATCCGGCCATCGCATGCCACCTCCGTCGATACTTCGGCGTTGAGGAATGGACGTACGTCTGCCCCATTCGGATCCATCAAAAAGCAGATTGCTTCCGAGAGGCGGGCATTTGGGGCATAGCGACCAGAATTCGAAGGCGATTCTCAGGAAGGCGTCCGGTGTTCGCCATTCGTAGTTCACGATTCGGAAAAGCTGACCGATGTTCATCTTACTGACGAGTCATACCGGCGGTAACCTCCGGCGCACCGTCCTCCCCGAGGAGACCCATGGGAGCCCCCATGCGCCGACGTATCGCAAGACTCATCGGAACCAGAAAACCCTCCCGCACCGGCGTTCGCGCCGGCACCGGCGTCCGCACCGGGCGCCGTACCCGCGCCGCCACCACCACTGCCACCACCACCGTGGCCGCTGCCGCGGTGTTCGCGCTGGGCGCCGCCCTGCTGGCCGCCCCACCGCCGGCCGCCGCCGATCCGGCCGCCCGCGCCGGGACGACGAGCGCCACCGCCGTTTCCGCCGCCGACCCCGTCACCGACCACTGCCAGGGCCAGTGCTCGGACATCCTGCCGCCCGGCCAGAACGGCAACGCCACTCTCGCCGACATCCTCGGCAATCGCGGATTCGGCACCTTCCCCGCCCACGCCTCCGACCAGCTGTCCCGCTACGACGCACTCGTGGCGGGCCAGGACGGACTCACCGACGCCAAACTCACCGACTTCTTCAACGACTCCTCCTTCGGCGTCCCCGCCGGCCAGGTCGAGTCCGCCGTCTCCCCGCGCGCCGATGTCACGATCACCCGCGACAAGAAGACCGGCGTCCCGCACATCAAAGGCACCACCCGCTACGGAACCGAATTCGGCGCCGGCTACGCGGCCGCGCAGGACCGGCTGTGGATGATGGACCTCTTCCGTCACATAGGCCGCGGTCAGCTCACCTCCTTCGCCGGCGGCGCCCTCGCCAACCAGGGCCTGGAGCAGCAGTTCTGGCCCGCCGCCCCGTACACCGAGGCCGAGTACGAGGCGCAGGTGGAGCGGATCAGGACGGCCAACGGCGAGCGGGGCGAGCTGGCGATGGCCGACGCGCAGGCGTACGTCGACGGCATCAACGCCTACCGCCAGAAGTCCAAGGACGCCCGCAACTTCCCCGGCGAGTACGTCCTGACCGGCAAGATCGACGCGATCACCAACGTCGGGGAGATCCAGCCCTTCAAGATCACCGACCTGATCGCCATCGCGTCCGTCGTCGGCGGCCAGTTCGGCGGCGGGGGCGGCGGCGAGGTCAAGGCCGCGCTCTCGCTGCTCGCCGCGCAGAAGAAGTTCGGCGTGGTCGCGGGTACCGAGGTCTGGGAGTCGTTCCGCCAGCGCGACGACCCCGAGGCCGTCCTGACCCTGCACGACGGCAGCAGGTTCCCGTACGCGCGGAAGCCCGACAACCCGCGCGGCACGGCCCTGCCCGACGAGGGCTCGGTACGGACCGAGCAACTCGTGTACGACCGGACCGGCTCGGCGGTCACCCACGCCAAGGCCCCGGTCGACGCCCCCGAGCGCCTGGAACCCGCCCAGGGGATCTTCGACGACGGAGTCCTCCCGGCCGGTTCCCTCAACCCGAAGAAGGGCATGTCCAACGCCCTGCTCGTCTCCGGCCGGTACACCGTCAGTGGCCACCCCATCGCCGTCTTCGGGCCGCAAACCGGCTATTTCGCGCCACAGCTGCTGATGCTCCAGGAGCTCCAGGGCCCCGGAATCAGCGCGCGGGGGGCCTCCTTCGCGGGCGTCGGGATGTACGTACAGATGGGCCGGGGCCAGGACTACGCGTGGAGCGCCACATCGTCGCAACAGGACATCACCGACTCCTACGCGGTCGAACTGTGCGAACCCGACGGCTCGGCGCCGACATCGGCCTCCACGCACTACCGCTACCGCTCCGTGTGCACACCGATGGAGAAGCTGGAGCGCACCAACTCCTGGAAGCCCACCGTCGCCGACTCCACCGCCGCCGGCTCCTACCGGCTCCAGGTCTGGCGCACGGCGTACGGCATGGTCACGCACCGCGCGACCATCGGCGGCAAGCCCGTCGCGTACACCTCGCTGCGGTCCACCTACGGGCACGAGGCCGACTCGATCATCGGCTTCCAGATGCTCAACGACCCGTCGTACGTGACGGACGCGGCCTCCTTCCAGCAGGCGGCGCACCGCATCGGCTACTGCTTCAACTGGTTCTACGCGGACTCGCGCACCACCGCCTACTTCAACAGCGGCATGAACCCCGTACGCGCCGCCGGCGTCGACGCCTCGCTGCCGGTCGCGGCGGAACGGGCGTACGAGTGGCAGGGCTTCGACCCGGCCACCTACAAGGCCGCGTACACGCCCTTCGCCGAACACCCGCGGTCCGTCGGGCAGGACTACTACATCTCCTGGAACAACAAGCTGGCCAAGGACTACGACGCGGCCGGCTTCGGCTTCGGCGCCGTCCACCGCGGCAACCTGCTCGACGACCGGGTCAAGAAGCTCGTCGCGGCCGGCGGCGTCACCCGTGCCTCCCTCACCCGCGCGATGGCCGACGCGGCGCTCGCCGACCTGCGCGGGGAACAGGTGCTGCCCGAACTGCTGCGCGTGATCCGCTCGGCGCCCGTCACCGATCCCGCGCTGAACACCACCGTCCAGCAACTGGAGGCGTGGCGCTCCGCCCGCGCCCTGCGCAAGGAGACGGCCCAGGGCTCGCACACGTACGGTCACGCCACCGCCATCCGCGTCATGGACGCCTGGTGGCCACGGCTGGTGGAGCGGCTGTACGCACCGGTCCTGGGTGACGACCTGTACGAGGGTCTCGTCGCCTCGCTCCAGGTCGACGAGTCACCGGCGGCGACCCAGGGCCCGACCGGCGGTCACAGCGGCTCCGCGTTCCAGTACGGCTGGTGGGGATATGTCGACAAGGACCTCCGTCAGGTACTGGGCGACCCGGTCCAGTCCCCGACGGCCCGGACGTACTGCGGCGCGGGCGAGGGCCTGGACGCCTGCCGGGACACCCTGCTCGCCACGCTCAAGGCGGCGTCCGTGAAGCCCGCGAGCGAGGTCTACCCCGGGGACGACAACTGCTCGGCGGGGGACCAGTGGTGCACGGACTCGGTCATTCAGCGGCCGATGGGCGGGCTCACGCATCCCAAGATCAGCTGGCAGAACAGGCCGACGTACCAGCAGGTGGTGGAGTTCCCGAGCCACCGGTAGCCGAACGCGGTCGTACGGGCGGTGAGCCTGGGGGTCCGCCGCCCGTACGGCCGTGTCAGGCAGGCCCCGACGTCCGCGGCACTTGACTTGGAGCGCGCTTCAAGCTGAAGACTTCCGTTCGCCCGCACCGACCGCGGGCCTACGGGAGGAGCCCCATGAAGTACCGCACGATCGGCAGCACGGACGGCAGCCGCCGCGAGGTGAGCGTGCTCGCGCTGGGCGCGATGCTCTTCGGATCCCGGACGGACGAGGAGACGTCCTTCGCCGTCCTTGACCGCTACGTCGAGGCCGGCGGGAACTTCATCGACACGTCCGACAACTACGCCTTCTGGGTGGACGGAGGGCAGGGCGGCCAGAGCGAGGAACTGCTCGGCCGGTGGCGGCGCAGCCGCGGGGTCGGCGACGAGATCGTCATCGCCACCAAGCTCGGGGCGCGGCCCCTCGCTCCCGGCACGAGCTACACCGACAACCCGGAGGGCCTGTCGGCCAAGGTGATCCGCGAATCGGCCGAACGCAGCCGGGAACGGCTCGGCGTGGCCAAGCTGGACCTGCTGTACGCCCACATCGACGACCCCACCGTCCCCCAGAGCGAGACGGTCGAGGGCTTCGCCGCCCTGGTGGCCGAGGGCACCGTCGGCCTGCTCGGCGTGAGCAACCAGTCCGTGTGGCGGGTCGACCGGGCCCGCGCCCTGGCGTCGGCGTCCGGCCTGCCCGGCTACGAGGTGCTCCAGTACCAGCACAGCTACCTGCGGCCGCGCACCGACATCCCCAGCGACCTCTTCCCGGACGGCAGCCTCGGCGGGACGGACGCCCAGCTGATCAGCTACCTGAAGGCGGAACCCGGCCTGACCCTGGTCGCCTACTCACCGCTCCTGACCGGCGCCTACACCCGCGCGGACAAGCCGCTGCCGCCCGACTACGACCACCCGGGCACCCCGGCCCGCCTCGCCGCGCTGCGAGACGTCGCACGGGAGACCGGGGCCACCGCCAACCAGGTGGTCCTGGCCTGGCAACTGGGCGGCCCACTGCCGATCATTCCGCTGGCGGGCGCGTCGTCGGTGGCCCAACTGGAGGAGAACCTCGCGGCCGTGGATCTGGAACTGACCCCGGAGCAGAGGGCTCGGCTGGACGCGGCGCACTGAGTTTCGCGGGTGCGGGGGCGGCCTTCGCGGGCGGCGGCGGGGGCCCGGAGGACCGGCCCCCGCCGCCGGCCCGAATAACGCCCCCGCAGGCGCGCGATTGCCTCGACCGGAAGCCAGGCCCGGACAGTGCTACGCCCGGCGTGCCGCCCCGTCCGGCCAGATCACTTCCACGGGCAGGCCGGCCCCGCGTGCCTCGATCACCACGTCCGCCGTGCCCCCGCCCTTCCCGGAGGGCGGCTCACCGTTCCAGACCGCGACGAGCCGGTCCGCGCGCTCCAACAGGACGGCGTTCGCGGACTCGTACGCCTGCCGGTCGGCAGTATCGTGCGGCATGACGAGAACATCGGCGGCGGACTCCATCAAGCGGTCGAAGACTGGAGCGTGGTCAGGCTTCACCTTCGTCTCGCGGTAGTCCCGTGAAGGGATCACCACGACGAGCTTGCCGCCGAGCGCCACCACTTCCTCCGCGAACAAGCTGTCCGAGCCGGCGGCGATGCACGACACTCCGGTCAGGTCAGCCGCGTACGGCTCGAGCAACTCGCGCAAGGCGGCCCGTACGAGCGGCACGCTCTCCTCGGTCAGATCCATGTGCCCGGTCACGGCCAGCGTCGTCACGCCCGTGCTCCTCAGCTCGACAGCAAGTCGCGGATACTGTCTCGCGCCGCAGTGCGAGTTCGATGGTCACGACTGGATGGTGAGCCGGAGGGCGTCCGGGGCCGGGGCCGCCACCTACAGCCTGTCGTCGCGTACAGCTTCCTCGGCTGCCCTCAAGGCCCGCTCCCACGGGAACGCGCGTGGGGCACCTTGCTTCGGTGGGTGCGACTCGTATCCGTCTTCACCGTCGAGATACCGCACCCCTTGAGCGCGGAGATCCGCGATGCTCCGGGCCACCGCCGGCTGCGTGGCCTGCGCCTGGTTGAAGTACGGCATGGCCAGCACGGGTACGCCCATATTCACGGCTTCCGACACCAGGCCGAGAGCGAGCGTGTCCGCGATACCCGCGCCCCATTTGTTCAGACTCGTGCTGCTCAGCGGCGCCACCAGCATCGCGTCGGCCTTCGGCAGCGCGTCGCTCTGCCACGGCAGTTTGTACTGCGACCGCACCGGATGCCCGGTCAACTCCTCCAACTCGGTCATGCGCGGCTCCCACCACCGAGCCGCCGACGGCGTGAGGATCAGGCACACGTCCCAGCCGACGGCCTGCGCGGCCCGTACGCCGTCGTCCACGTACTGAGTGGGACCCGCCGCGCAACCGATCAAGTAGAGAACCCTCGTCATGCCCGGAGTCCACACCGCGCGGCCAGAGCACGCAACTCCCCGCTCGGCACCGCTGTTGCTCCCACGACATCCGCCACCAGGTCCACCGTGGGCTTCCTCCGCCGGACCTCCTCCGGAGCCGGCTCGTCAGCCCGCACCAGCGAGAAGCGGGTGCAGCACCCGGCCTACCATGCGTCCATGATTCGCACCGTGGTCTTCGACATCGGCGAGACACTCGTCCGCGACGATCGATACTGGGCCTCGTGGGCCGACTGGCTGGGGGTTCCTCACCATACGGTCGCCGCACTCGTCGGTGCTGTCGTCGCCGAGGGCCGGGACAACGCCGACGCGTTGCGCATGGTCCGCCCCGGCATCGACGTGGCAGCCGAGTACGAGGCTCGCGAGGCGGCCGGCCGTGGTGAGCACGTGGACGAGGCCGACCTCTACCCGGACGTGAGGCCCGCCCTGGCCCGCCTCCAGGGTCTTGGTGTGCGCGTTGTCATCGCGGGCAACCAGACCGTCAAGATCGGTGGAATGCTGCGCGGGCTCAGTCTGCCCGCGGACTTCGTGGCGACCTCCGGGGAGTGGGGAGTGGCCAAGCCGTCGCCGGAGTTCTTCACACGCGTCCTCGACGCGTCATGCGCCCCGGCGTACGAGACGGTGTACGTCGGCGACCACCCGGCCAACGACATCACCCCGGCTGCCGCCGCCGGTCTCCTCACCGCACACCTCCGCCGGGGCCCCTGGGGATATCTGTGGGCCGACCGGCCCGAGGCCGCAGCGGCCGACTGGCGCATCGACAGCCTCCTCGACCTCGTGAGCGTCGTGGAGGCCGATCGCTCAACCGAGTGAGAACCCCACCGGATCGACCGTGGCAGCGGTCTGTCGCCCGTACGGTGCGAGCGAGCATCCGGCACCCGGGAGACAGCCGATCAGTGCGGCTCATTCGCATCTCGCATCTGGTCGTCACGCTCGACCGCGGACTTCGTGCAGTAGTGGGGTGATGTCGCGCAGGTCGGGCAGCACCATGTCGGCACCGGCTCCGCGCAGCTCATCTTCGCTGCTCCTGCCGGTCGCAACGGCCACGACCCGGACTCCGCAGGCCCGGCCACCGGCTACGTCCGCAGGTGTGTCACCGATGAGGATGGCGTCGTCCCCGGCACAGTCAGCCCTTTGGAGGCAAAGGCGTACCAGGTCACCCCGTTCGTCGGCGTCTTCGCCGTACGCGCCCATGTCCCAGACGATGTGTTGGTCCAGGCCGAAGAGGCTCAACTTGATTTGCGCGACGGGCCGGATGTTGCCAGAGACGACGGTCTGTGTCACGTCCCACGAGGCGAGCGCTTCAAGAGCCGCTGTGGCGCCGGGGAGCGCCTGCCCTCTCTTGCGTAGGTCAGCCGAGCGTTTCAGATGCTCTTCTGCCAGGGCCTCGGCGAACTGCTCGAAGTCTGCGCGGTTGGTGGTGAGTGCGTGGAGCTTCGCGGTCTCTCTGAAAATGACCGGCTCGGTGACGCCGTCCACCTTCGCCTGCACGCGCATCGTCAGGCCCGTCGTCCGCTTGAACGCGGCTGCGGACAGCTCACGTCCGACCCCATGCGTCGAGATCAGTGTGTGGTCGATATCCCACAGCACCAACCGCACCATCTTGCCTCCGCTTCCCAGCTCCGAAGTACAACGTCCCACACGGCCAGGGCCGGAACGGTACCCCCAGGCTCAGAATTCCGACCTACCCTGACGTCATCCAGTCGGGAAGAGGTGTCATGGACGCAAGCCTTGGCGTCGGTAAGCGGGTTAAGCGTTACCGAGAAGCCGCCGGGCGCAGTCAGACGGTCGTAGCCGGACTCTGCGGTATCACCGAACGCTACTTGGCCATGATCGAGTCCGGTCAGAAGACACCTTCGCCCAAGGTCTTGTCGCTCTTGGCCGCCGAGCTTGGCGTTCCCGTCGCCTCGCTGCTCGGTGACTCTCCCGGGGCCGAACCGGCAGCGGCCGGCCGGGCAGCACCGGACGTGGTCCGCACGCTCACGGGGTACAGACGCCCGAGTCTCAACGAACCAGCCGTGTCCCCCGTCGACCTCCGGGAGCGGGTGGAGCAGGCATGGAGCTGTTGGCAGACGAGCAAGGACCGGTTCAGCCGGGCCGAGGAAACCCTTCCGGCGCTGATCGGTGATGTCGAGCACGCTTTAGCTGCTCGGCGTCGCGGTTCCGAAGCGGCCGCACGTCGGGACGTTCTGCGCATCGCTGCCGACCTGTACGGACTCCTGCGTTCCTACTGTCGTCGTGTCGGCCGTCTGGATCTCTCCCTCATGGCCGCCGACCGGTCAATTCGTGTGGCCGAGGAGGCCGACGACCCGGTTCGTCTGGCCGGCGCGCAGTGGAATCTCGGGCATGTGTTGTTGTCCGACACCCGCGACGGCGCGGCCGAAGAAGCCAAAGATGTTGCCCTACGCGCAGTTGACCGGATTCGAGGCGAGACGAACACGTTCGGTCTGACCGCCGTGAGAGGAGCCTTGGAACTCGTAGCCGTTGTCGCTGACGCCCGGCAGCGCAACTGGTGGAAGGCCAGGGAACGGCTCAAGACAGCCGCCTCCCTCGGCAAAGAGGCCGGAGAAGGCAATGTCCAGCGGACGGTTTTCGGCCCGACGAACGTGAACCTCCACGCCATGAGCGTCGAGATGCTGGCCGGCGAGGCCGCAGAGGCGCTTCGCATGGCGGATCAGTTGGACACCAGGGTGCTCCCTTCCCGCGAACGGCAGTTCACGTTCGGGCTGGAGGTGGCACGGTGCCACGCGCTTCGTCGCAAGGACGCCGCCGTGTACGTCCATCTCCTGGCCCTGGACGAACTGGCTCCCGAGGACTTGGCCCGCAGTTCACAGGGCCTGGCACTCGTGACGGATCTCGTTCAGCGAGTGCGTCCCACATACCGCCGACAGGTTTCGGAACTGGCCGATCGGCTGGGTGTCGTCTGAGGCATTCGGCCCCCGAACTGAGAGTTCGGGTGAACTCTCAGTTCGGGGCAGGAGCCGCTCATCTTCGTACGGTCGCAGGACTGTCAGCGATCGCTACGGAGACAAGTGCATGAAGACGTCAATCGGTGGCGTGGCCATAAAGCCATCGCCACGTTCGCCTCGCGCTGCGGCGGTGCTCGGGATGGAGCCAGAGCGGTGACCGTCGCGGGCAGCGCACGATCCACGGCTCATCTGGCCGACCCCATTTCGCGCTGGTTGGCCGACGTCTTGAGCGAGCCTGACACCGCGTGGGAGGACTGGGATCAGGGACGGCCGGCCATCCTGCGCACCGGTGTGCGCTTCGACGCCGTCCGCATGCATCCTGACCTCGTCCACGCCGCCGTCGGCCACACCTCTCCCGAAGCGGTGGCCGCTGTGCTGGCCGTTGCGTTGACCGGGCCGGTGATCTGCCACCCTGGCGTCTGGTATTACGCCCTCGTACCAGCGCAGACATCAGAGACCTGACGGTACCCGCACGCCACGGTACGAGGCCGCGGCTCCTGGCTCGGTGTTCCCCGCGTGGACCGTACGGAACCCCGCGCCACCCCGTACTGGGCCGTGCCGCCCGCGCGGGTCGGCCGCCTCTGCCTGCCGGATGCGGTGGCTGTGCTGCTGCAAGCCGGGCAAGCACGTCTTGAGGATCCCGGAGCGGAGCAGGCGGCGGCCTACCGTCACCTGCTGGAACATGCGTCCAGCTGCCTCCCCTGCCGGGACGGCGTCGCCTGCGCGTTCGGTAAGCGTCTGCGGCGAGCGGAGCGGGCGGCACGACGATGCCCCTCAGTCCCTGGCAAGAGCTCGTCTGCCGTGGCTGTCTCGGGCGTCTGATGCTCACGCACCACACGACGCACGCCGGCCCGGCCCGCCCGTACCTGGCCACCGGCCATCCCTGCTGATGGAAGCCTCGATGTTCTGCGACCACTGCGGGCAGCCGATCCTGCCGGGCCAGCGGTACACCACCCACCATGTCGAAACCGGCACCGGCACCGGTGCCGCTCCGTCCGTCCGCCGGCACGCGGCCCAGTGCCGTCCGCCTTCCATATCGCTGCCGCGACGGTCGCCGTCACGCGCCACCGACGTCGGCGCCGCGTAGACGGCTGTGACTCCCGCCCCCGGCCGGGCTCCCGGCCAGGAACAGCCGACCGGGGCGGGTGGGCCACCAGGGCCCAGCTCTGCACCACCCGGCATCCGGACGGACCGGGCGCCGGCTCACAGGTACAGGAGATCACCATGCGACACCTGCTCGGCCTGGTCAACGGCGGAGAGGACGACGGCGGAGAAGACGACGGCCAGGGCGGTAACCCGTCCGGCGGCTGCGGTGACGGTGACGGCTGCGGCCGTCAGTAACGGCGCGATACCTCGTTGAACCGTGCGGCCCCGCTCGCGTCGGGGCCGCACGGCCGATCGCAAGGAGAACCAATGGCACCTCGCCACCACCACGCGTACGTGTGGACGGGCCACGGTGACGTACTCGTGAAGCCCGGAGACGCACCCCGGCGCCCGACGAACGACGAGTTCCGCACCGCGCAGGTGATGCCTCTCGAAAGCGCGGACTGGCTGCTCAAGACCGCCTCCCGGATCGAAGCCACGTTCGCCGAGCCCAAGGAGGCGGCGGACTGGTACACGGAGACGGTCGCCGAGCACGCCCCCACATTCGCCGGCACCTATGGGGCACCTCCAGGGGCAGAAGAGATCGTCCGGCGGCTGAGGGACGGTGAAGACGTCGTGGGCGGCTGGTGGGTCGTCGGCGGCCGGTTCCTCTCGGTGAACCTGATCGCCTACCCCCACCGCATCCGAACGCAATACGCCTGCCCGGCCCCCTGATCTCCCGCATGCCTCGCACACGGCAGCGACGCGCGGGTCACGATTCCGCGCCCCGGGCCGGCCGTCGGCCACAGCACACTCCTACGGCTGGGCCTGTATGCCCGCGTCTCCTCGCCCGACCAGGAGACCGATCTGGAACGGCAGGTCGCCAGGTTGTCCTGGTGGGCGGCGCGGGCCGGCCACCGGGTGGTGCGCGTGGAGGCGGAGGTCGCATCCGGTCCGAACGGCGCGGAGGCGCTGGGGCGGTTGCTCGCGCTGCTGGGGTAGGGCGTGTTGCGAAAGTCCCGCCTGACCGCGAATTCGGATGCTCAGCCCTGCAGCGCGGTCCCGTGGACTCCGTACGTGTCCATCAGCGTGAGCTCCTCCTCCGTGAGCGGCGGGAAGTCCAGCGCCCGCACGTTGTGATCCAGCTGCCACGTCGAGCTCGCTCCGATCAGCGCGCTGGTGACCTGCGGCAGCCGCAGGACCCACTGCAGGGCGAGCTGGGCCAGTGACTGCCCACGTTCGCGGGCCAGTGCGTCGAGCGCCGTCGTCCGCTCCCGGTAGGTGTCGTCCATGACGTTCGGTGACAGGAATACGCTGTTCCGCGCCCGCGCACTCTCGGGGACGGTGCCGGTGAGATATTTGTCGGTGAGCAGTCCTTGGGCCAAGGGGCTGTAGACGACGAGCCCGAAGCCGTCCTGAGCGGCCAGTTCGATCAGCCCGTCGCGTTCCGGGCGCCGGTCGAAGAGGGAATAGCGCGGCTGATGGACCAGTAGTGGCACCCCCGCCTCGCGCAGCAGTACGGCGGCTTCGTGGGCTCGCTCGACGGGGTAGTTGGAGATGCCCGCATACAGCGCCTTCCCCGAGGTGACGGCGCTTGCCAGCGCGCCGACCGTCTCCTCCAGAGGCGTGGTGTGGTCGGGACTGTGGCTGTAGAAGATGTCGACGTAGTCGGTGCCGAGGTCGCGCAGACTGTGCTCGAGCGAGGTCAGTAGTGACTTGCGGGAGGCGCCGCGCTGGTAGGGGCTGGAACCGATCGGGTTGCCGGCCTTGGTCGAGAGGATCAACTCGTCCCGGTAGGGGGCGAGGTCCCTGCGCAGCACCTGCCCGAAGAACCTCTCGGCGGCGCGGTGCGGCGGGCCGTAGCGGTTGGCGTTGTCGAAGTGCGTGATCCCCAGATCGAAGGCGTGCAGCACGATGTCGCGCTGTGTCCCATAGGGGTGGTCGGTGCCGAACTTCTGCCACAGGCCGAACGAGAAGGCGGGCAGGTCGAGCCCGGAGGTCCCGGCGCGGCGGTAGGGCAGATGGTCGTAACGGTCGACCGCCGGCCGGTGAGGGCTTTCAGGGGTGGCGTCGGAGGGCATGCGGAGCTTCCCGTCGTGGTCGTGGTCCATTGCCGGTCAATTTCTTCAGGGTGTAATAAAAGATATGCAGAACAAAGCCTCTCGCGAGGTATCTTCATGGAAAAGATCAGCGAAGAGGAGAAGTGATGTGCCCGGCCCCCGTCAGGAAAGTCACCATCTCGGCGAGCGAACTCGATGCCGCGCTCCGCGAAAACACGTCGGTCGTCGTCCTCGAGGTGGGAAGAACAGCGGGGGAGGGCCCTGATCCCCGGCATTCCTACGCGGTTGGGCATATCCCCGGCGCTCATTACGTGCCGTTCGAATCGGACCTCGTCGGGCGGCCCACCAAAACCACCGGGCACGGTCCGCTCCCTCGCGCCGGCGACCTGCAGGAGCGGCTGCGCGCCTGGGGCGTGGACGGCGGCAGCACCGTCGTCGTCCACACCCGGCAGAATCCCGCCGTGGCCGCCCGGGCCTGGTGGATCCTGCGCTGGGCCGGGGTGGCGGACGTGCTCTGTCTGGACGGCGGCCTCGCCGCCTGGCAGGCCCTCGGCGGACCGCTCGACACCGGCATTCCGCCGAAGGCTGCGGGTGCGGCCGTCGTGCGGCCCGGTTCGCTCCCGGTCCTGACCGCCGAGGACGCCGGACGGCTCGCGGCCACGGGACACCTCATCGACGCGCGCGCCCCGCAGGCGTACGCCGGCGATCCACGGCGCACGGGCACCGGCCATATTCCCGGCGCGTACAGCATCCCCGGTGCGGACAACTTCGCCGGGGGCGAGCTGCGCACCGCCACGGAGCTGAAGACCCTGTACGCCGCCCACCTGGACGGACGCGTGGTCGGCGCGTACTGCGGCGGTGGGGTGTCGGCGACGACGACCGTGCTGGCACTCGCCTCCCTGGGGGTCGAGGCGGCCCTGTACCCCGGCTCGTGGTCCGCCTGGATCACCGATCCCGCGCGGCCGACCACGACCGGGACCGAGCCCGGCGCGCAGCCGTCCGCGGCGCCGTGACACCGGGGGCCGGGGTGCGGCGCCCCGGCCCCCCCCGGCACCCTCGGAGCGTCCGGCACCTCACCCGCGGTCGACCACACCGGGGCCGCCCGAGAGGTCGCCGGTGAACAGGCCGCGCAGCTCGGCCTCCTCGTCGGCAGTCGGGACCCACCGGGAGGCCTGGACGTTCTCGTCGAGCTGCGCGGGCACGGTCACCCCCGCGATCACGCTGGTGACCGTCGGCTGGGCGAGCAGCCAGCCCAGGGCCGCCGCGCTCGGGGTGATGTCCCGGTCGCGCGCGAACCGCTCGAACTTCGCCAGTGCCGCCCAGGGCGCCGAACGCAGCAGATAGCGTTTCAGATTGGTGATCTTCGCATTCTCCGGAGCCCGCCCCGCCGAATACTTTCCGGTCAGCAATCCGTTCTGCAGAGGAAAGTAGGGAATGAAACCCAGGTCATGGTGTCCCAGTGCCGGAATCAGTTCCTCCTCCGGTTTGCGCCACAGCAGACTGTATTCGTCGGTCGTCGACACGAACCGTGAAAGTCCCTGAGCGCGGGCGGTGTGTTCCGCGTCGACGATCTGCCAGGCCTTGAAATTGGATGCGCCGACGTACCGCACCTTTCCTGATTGTATGAGCGTGTCGAGTGCCGACAGGGTTTCGCCGATCGGCGTGAAGGGGTCCGGGAAGTGGATCTGGTACAGGTCGATGTAGTCCGTGCGCAGCCGGCGCAGCGACTCCTCCACCGCGGCGACGATGTACTTGCGGGAGCCGGGCCGGCTGTAGGCGGCGCCGCGCTCCCGGTTCAGGTTCAGTCCGAACTTGGTGCCGATGACAACCCGTTCGCGGCGACCTCCGAGTGCCGCGGCGAACAGTTCCTCGCTCTGGCCGGGCCGGTCGCCGTAGCCCTCGGCGAGGTCGAAGTACGTGACGCCGAGGTCGATGGCGCGGTCGACGATCGCGGTGACCGCCTCCTGGCCGGTCGCGCGCATGCCCGACCGGCCGAACGTGCTGGCGCCGATGCCGATCTCGGACAGGACGAGGCCCGACGAGCCGAGCCGGCGGTGTCCGTCGGGGAGTGGTGTGGCAGGGGGCACGGGTTTTCCTCGTTACTCGGTAGGTTCAGTAGGTGTCGTCGGTGTCCAGCAGGCCCTGGAGCGTCGAGGCCTCGTACTCGGTACGGAAGATGCCGCGGCGCTGCAGTTCCGGGACGACGAGGTCGACGAAGAGGTCGGCCGGTCCGCGGTGGTACGGGGGGAACAGCTGGACGCCGTCGAGCACCTCCTCCTCCAGGTTTTCCTCCAGCCAGTCGGCGATGGTGTTCGCGTCACCCACGACGGCCGGCTGCTGCGCGTGCCGGGCGCGCTGGACGTAGTGGTACAGCTCGCGCAGGGTGGCGTCCTCGCCGATCTGGTCGCCGAGTATCCGCCGCAGCAGTTCCCGGTCGTTCTTGGTGTCGCGCGCACGGTCGGTGAGCAACGGCGAGAGCGCGTCGTCGGCGAGCGCGTCGACGTCGACGACGTCCAGGACACGCTCGCTGTCACGGACCCGCGACAGGTCGATGCCGAAGGCCCGGGTGAACGCCGCGGGCAGGGCCTCCGTCAGCTGCAGCGCGTTGATCTCGTTGAACTTCGCGCGCGCCTCCCGCGCGGTGCCGCCCAGGTAGAAGGTGATCCCGGGGATGACCTTGAACTTCTCCGGGTCACGCCCGTTGGCCGCGACGCGTTCCTTGAGCCCGCGGTATTCCTCCTTGCCGCGGCTGATGCCGAAGTACGGGGAGAACCGCACCTGCGCGAAGTCGGCGCCGTAGCGCAGCGACTCCTCGGACAGGCCCACCTGGACGATCGGGACGTGGGACTGCACAGGAGGCGGGACGTTCAGCGGTCCGCGCACGTCGAAGTGCTCCCCGTGATGGTCGAGCTGGTGCCAGGAGCCCGGCCGCACCAGCGTGCCGCCCGGCCTGTCGTCGAGCAGGAAGCCGGGCTCCCAGCTGTCGTACAGCAGCCGGTTGACCACTTCGGTGAACTCCCGGGCCCTCGCGTACTTCGTCTCCTCGGTCGGCACCGGGTTCTTGCCGTAGTTGCCGACCGGGTCGCCGTCGCGGTCGATGCCGAAGACCACGTTCAGCGCGGTGCGCCCCTGGTTGAAGTTGTCCAGGGTCGCCAGCTGCCGGGCGACGCCGTAGGGGTGCTCGAAGGAGGAGTTGACCGACATCACGAACCCGAGGTTCTTCGTGACCGCCGCGGCATGACCGGCGTACACGAAGTTGTCCCAACGGAAGATGCGGTTGAGACGGTCGGGCTCGCTGCCCAGCGCGCTGCCGGCGAAGACGTAGTCCAGCTTGCCGCGCTCGGCGGTCCGGGCGATGTCGAGGATGACACTGGGGTCGCGCAGGCCGGCGTTGGTCGCCTCCGGAAGCCGCCAGGCGTCCAGGTCCCAGCCGGTGCCGTACGCGGCCAGGCCCAGGCGGAGTTTGCGTCGGGTGCTCATGCGGATCGTTCCTCCGGGTGGGTCGAGGCGAAGCTGTTGGGGGGCGTGGCCAGGCCGAAGTGGCCCCGGAAGGTGTCCGTCGTGTACTCGGCGCGGTACACGCCGCGCTCCTGGAGGAGGGGGACCACCTCGTTCGCGAAGCGCTCCAGCGGCTCCCACAGGAAGGGCACGCTCACGTTGAACCCCTCGGCGGCGCCGCGGTCGAACCAGTCGACCAGGGTGTCGGCGACGTGCTCGGCCGTACCGGTCACCAAGGGGAAGTTCCCCGCGATCGAAGCGGCCAGCAGGTCCTTGACCCGCACACCGCCGTTGTCCACGGTGCGGTCGGTGCGCTGCGCCAGCGCCTTCAGCAGGGAGCGGCCGTAGTCGTTGAACCGTTCGGCGGTGTCCGGCTTCACCGTGCCGTCGATGCCCAGCGGCCGTAGTTCGGCACCGACCCGCTCCGACAGCGAGCGGACGCTGCGCACGCCCTTGGGCAGCGGGGACCGGGAGGCGCTGATCCGGGCCCAGCCCGGCCCCGACCAGTACGCCTCGTCCTGGTCGCCCTCGACGATGTCCTCGTCGAACGGCAGCAGGTCGTTCAGCTCTTCGTACAGCTTGACGGCCTCCGCCCGGGTGTCGGCGACGAGGGGCGTGATGCCCGGCAGGAAGAAGATCGGGTCCACCCGTCCGCGCAGGCGTTCGGCGCGCCGGCGCACGTCGGTGTTGAACGCGATCGAGTCCTCCGGCGTCGCGGGACCAGTGAAGTTGACGTCGGCCCATTTCGCGCTGAGCTCACGGGAGAGCTCGGAGGCACCCGCGTACAGCAGCGGCACATGGCCCTGCGGCGGCCGCTCCAGCGGCAGCGTGCCCGCGACCTGGAAGTGCCTGCCCCGCCAGTCGAGCCGATGGACTTTGGTGTCGTCGATGTAGCGCCCGGCCTTCTTGTCCTGCAGATAGGCGCCGTCCTCGATGCTGTCCCACAGCCGCCGCACGACGTGGATGAACTCGTCGGCGCGCTCGTAGCGGGCGGCGCCGCCCAGGTCGGGCAGGCTGAAGTTCCGGGCGGCCAGGTCGGAGGCGCCCAGCACCACGTTCCAGGCCAGCCGTCCGCCGCTGAGGTGGTCGAGGGACGACGTCAGCCTCGCCAGGATGTACGGCTCGTAGAAGGTCGGGTGCGCCGTCACGACGAGCCCGATCCTCGAGGAGTTGAGGGCGAGCTGGGAGGCCAGGGTGAAGGGCTCCAGGCGTCCGGTGTTGTGCGTGGTGATCCACTGTTCGCCCACGATGTCGCCCGGGAGGGTGTCCCCGAGGAAGAAGAAGTCGAACTTCGCGTCCTCGACGATCCGCAGCGCCCTGGTCGCGTACTCCAGCTCGAATGCCTGCGCCGTGGGCGCGTGCGAGTGGCGCCAGCCGCCCCAGTGCGTGCCGTTGAGCCAGTGCATGTAGCCCAGGTGGAGCTGTCGCTCGGGCATCATGTGTTCCTTTCTGTCGCGGACCGGCCGGGCCCCACGAGGACGGCCGGACCGGGCCCGGCGGCACCGGGGATCGACGTCAGCAGTTCCTTGACGTAGTCGGTCCGGGGCTCGGTGAGGACGTCCAGGGCGGCGCCGCGCTCGACGATGTGCCCGTGGTTGAGGACGACGATCTCGTCGGACACCTCGGCGATGACACCGAGGTCGTGCGAGATGAAGACGTAGGTCAGCCCCAGTTCGCGCTGGAGCGAGTCGAGCAGACCGAGGATCTGGCGCTGCACGGTCACGTCGAGGGCGGAGACCGGTTCGTCCAGGACGACGACGTCCGGCCGCGGTGCGAGCGCGCGGGCGATGGCCACTCGCTGCCGCTGGCCGCCCGAGAGCTCGGCGGTGTACCGGTCGGCGAGCGCGGCGGGCAGGCCGGTCACCTCCAGCAGTTCCGTGATCCTGCCCGCCCGCTCCCGCGCCGATCCGTAACGGTGGCCCCGGAGCGGTTCGTCGAGGATCGCGCGGACCGTCGAGCGCGGGTTGAGCGAGGCGAAGGGGTCCTGGTAGACCATCTGCACCTTGCGGTAGAGGCCGGCCTGCCCGGCGCCCCGGCGGTGGTGGACGACCGGTTCGCCGTCGATCTCGACCGAGCCGGTGTCCGCCGGGGTCAGCCCGGCGAGTACACGTACGAGGGTGGTCTTGCCCGAGCCCGATTCGCCGACGATCCCCAGCGTGGTCCCTCTGCGCACCTGGAACGAGGCGTCGGCCACCGCGGTGACCGGGTCGGAACCGTGGCGGGAGGCGAAGGTCTTGCCGACCCGTCTGGCCTCGACGACCACCGGGGAGTCCGCGGGCACGGTCCGGGAGTACTCCAGCCGCGCGGTCGCCGCCTGCCGGCCGGAGAAACCGAGCGAGGACGACCGCAGCAGGTCCTCCGTGTACGGGTCGCCCGGTTCGGCGACGACCTCGGCGGTCCGGCCGCCGCGGACGATCCGCCCGTCCTTCACCACGGCGATGTCGTCGGCCCGCTCCGCGGCGACCCCCAGGTCGTGAGTGATGAGGAGGATCGCGAGGTCCTCGCTCTCCACCAGGCCCGACAGGAGGTCGAGGATGGTCCTCTGGACCGTGACGTCGAGCGCGGTGGTCGGCTCGTCGGCGATCAGGAGCCGGGGCCGGGTGCTCATCGCGGCGGCGATCAGCACTCGCTGGCACATTCCTCCGGACAGCTCGTGCGGATAACGGCCGTACAGCCGGCCGGGATCGCGCAGTCCGACCTTCGCGAACAGGTCGAGGACCCGTTCGCGCCGCTCCGCGCGGGACCCCACGCCGTGCGCGCGCAACGGTTCGGCGGCCTGGACGCCCACGGGCAGCAGGGGGTTGAGGCCCAGGAGCGCGTCCTGGGGGATGTAGCCGATCTCCTTGCCGCGCACCCTCCGGTACTGCCGCTCGGACAGGCCCGTGAGTGTACGGCCGCCGAGGACGACCTCGCCCGCGGTGATGCGGCCGTTCTCGGGGAGGGTCCCGGTGACGACCCGGCCGAGGGTGGACTTGCCGGAACCGGACTCGCCGACGACGGCCAGGATCGAGCCCGCCGCGACGTCCAGGCCCACGCCGTCGAGCACGGGCACCGCGGCGCGGCCGGGCACGGCGAACTCGGCGCTCACATCGCGCAGTCGCAGCAACGGCTTGCCCTGCCGCCCGGGTGACGGCACGTACTCAGGCGACGACATGGGTCCTCCCTCGGTTGAACGACCTGCCGACGCGGTACACCGCGAGCACGGTCACCACGATGACTAGGCCGGGCAGCAGACTCAGCCACCACTGGACGCCGATGAACGTGCGTCCCTCGGCCACCAGGAGGCCCCACTCGGGTGTCGGCGGTGGCGCGCCCAGGCCCAGGAAGCTGAGCGCGGCGACGGTCAGGATCGCCGTGCCGATGTCCATGGTCGCCGCGGCCAGCACCGACCTGGACGCGTTGGGCACGACGTGCTTGAACAGGCGGCGGACGTACCCGTGGCCCGCGAAGACCGAGGCCTCGACGTACTTGGCGTTGCTCACCTTCAGTACCTCGGACCGCATCAGACGGGCGAAGCCGGCCGTGCTGTTGATGCCGATGGCGACGGCGATGTTGAGCGTCCCGCGGCCCAGCGCGGAGATGATCGCGAGGGACACGATGAGGCTCGGCACCGCCAGCATGATGTCGACGACCCGCATCAGGACGCTGTCGGCCCTGCCGCGCAGGGCGCCCGCGACGAGACCGACCAGCGAGCCACTCACCAGACCGATGGCCACCGCGATGATCGCCGCCTGGAGGGACAGCCGGGTGCCCCACGCCGTGCGGGTGAACTGGTCACGGCCGAAGTCGTCGGTGCCGAACAGATGGTCCGGGCTCGGCGCGAGCAGCATCTGTGACGCGTCCTGCCGCAGCGGGTCGCCGGTGGCGAACAGGCCCGGGTGGACCGCGGCGAGGAGGATCACGACGATCCACAGGTACGCCACGAGGAGTCCGGGCGAGCGCAGCAGTCCGGCCGCCCGCCCGCCTCGAGCCCGCAGCCGCGGTTTCCCGGCCGGTGGCGCGGACGCCCCCGTTTCCTTCGCTTCGAGAATCGTCATGTCATCCGTCCCAGGAGATCCGCTTGTCGAGCAACGGGTGGACGGCGTCGACGACGAGGTTCACGACGACGAAGATCACCGCGCTGATCGTGACCGCGACCAGGACGACCGGCATGTCACGGCCGTCCACGGCGTCGACCACCAGGCGTCCCACCCCGAGCCGGGAGAACACCGTCTCCGTCAGGACCGTCCCGCCGACCATCACGCCGACGGTGGTGCCCAGCGATGTGATGACCGGCAGCGCGGCGTTCTTCAGTGCGTGCCGGACCAGGACGTCAAACCGGCTGAGCCCCCAGTTGCGGGCCGTCTCGACGTACGGCGAGGTGAGGGCACCGCGCAGGTTAGCCGTCAGGAGCTGGGAGATGCTGCCGCCGCCGGCGACCGCGAGGGCCGCCGAGGCGATGAGCAGCCCACCGAATCCCGGGTCGCCGACCGCCTTGATCCAGTGCAGCTGGAAGGCGAAGACCTGCAGCAGGACGAGCCCCACCAGGAAGGGCGGCAGTGACACCGCGACCGGCGGCAGCGAGATGAGGAGTTCGCGTGCCCATTTCCAGTTGGTCAGCTCGATGACCACCGACAGCGTCACGCCCAGCACGACCGCGAGGAGCAGTCCGAGGAACGCCAGTTTGAGTGTCTCGGGGAAGGACTCGAAGTACACCTCCACCGCCGGCCGGCGCTGGTAGACGCTCTGCCCGAAGTCACCCCGCAGGGCTCCCGTCAGCGCGTCCCAGTACTGCACCCACACGGGGCGGTCCAGACCGAGCAACTCGCGCTGCTCGGCCAGGAGCTGCTTCACGTCGGCGCCGTCGGCACCGGCGGTGAGACCGCCCGCCGCGTCACCGGGCACGACGTACAGCAGGAAGAACGCCCCGGTGAAAGCACCCCAGACCACGATCACGCCGTACAGGAGCCGAAGACCGTATCGTGCCATCGGTCTACTTCTCCGCCAGCCAGGCGTTGATCAGGTACTGGTCGAGCCCGACCGGCGTGATGTCGTGCAGCCGCGGCGAGTGGGCCCAGATGTCCACGTCGTTGGACACCGGCACCTCGTAGGCCTGCTCGACGAGGATGCGGGACGCCTGGTCGACCAGTTCCTGACGCTTGTCCTTGTCGATCGTCTGGTTCTGCTCCTGGAGGAGCTTGTCGAGTTCCTTGCCCGTCTTGTCGCCGTCCGCGACGAAGCTCCGGTCGGAGCCGTCCGTCGTGCCGTAGTTGGCACGCAGTACGTCGGGGTCGGGCGAGGAGGCGTACCAGTAGGCGACGTCGTACTCGCCGCTGAGCAGCGCCTCGTTCGCCTCGGCGGCCAGCGGCGGGTCGAGGACGAGTTCGATGCCGAGCTTCTTCCACTGGTCCTGCAGGACCTGCATGCCCGCGTCGTCCCGCGGGGCACGCAGCGACAGCCGCTCGCCGTCGGCGTTGCGGCGGATGCCGTCGGAGCCGGTCCTGGTCCAGCCGGCCTGCTCCAGGAGCGACTTCGCCTTCTTCGCGTCGTACTCCAGGAACCTGCTCTGGTCGGAGTAGTGCGGGTTGTCCTTGCTCAGCGGACCGGTCGCGGGCTGGTCCACGCCGCCCGAGGCGATCTTGACGAACTGCTCCCGGTCCACGCCGATCTGGAGCGCCTGACGGACCCGCACGTCCTTCAGGAACCTGGAGGAGGTGTTCAGCGGCAGTTCGAGCCCGGTCGCGGGATTGAGCGTCTTGGAGATCGTCAGGCCGGCGCCCTCCAACTGGGCGACGTACTTGGCGTTCACCCAGTAGATGAACTGGAGCTCGTCCCCGCCGATGACCGCGCCGTTGCGGACCGAGTCCTCGGGGATGATCTTGTAGACGACCTGGTCGAGGTAGGCCGGCCCGTTGTGCTCGAAGTACTTCGGCGCCCAGTCGTAGTCCTTGCGCTTCTTCAGCACGATGCGCTGGTTCGGTGTGTACTCCTCCAGGTAGAAGGGGCCCGATCCGTCCAGCCACTTCTGCCGCTTCTCGACCGGGAGTTCGGCTGTCTTCTCCGAGACGATGCCGACGTACGCACGGGACAGGGATGTCAGGAAGGCGGCGTTGGGCTCCGCGAACTCGACCGTGACCTTGTTTTCCGAGGGCGTCGTGATCCTGCTGATGCCCTGCACGATGGTCTTGGCGCTGGAGTGGATGCCGGGACGGTTCAGGCTCTCCAGGTTGGCCTTGACCACCTTCGCGGTGAGTTTGGTGCCGTCGTGGAAGGTCACGTCGTCACGCAGCTCGAACGCGTACCTCCGCGCGTCGTCGCTGACCGTCCAGCTCGTGGCGAGCCACGGTTCGACCTTCTTGGTCTCGGGGTTGTAGAAAACGAGGGAGTCGGCCAGGGAACGGGCCACCGTGCGCCAGACCTGGTTGACCACCGCGGCGTCGACACCGCCGGGGTCGGCACTGAGGCCGATGTTGAGCGTGCCTCCGTAGCGGTCCTTCTTGGCCACGTTGGCGGCCGTCTCGCTCTGCCCACCGCTCCCCGAGCAGGCGGCGGTGGCGAGAAGCGCCAACGCGGCGCCCGCTGTGGCGAGCCGGCGCCACGGACGTGAACTGAACACGACTTGTTGTTCCTCTCGATCGGCTCAGGGCGAGCGGTAGCGGCCGCGCGGTCGTCAATGCCCGGTCGGCGCTACGTAGTTGCACTTGCCTCAGACGAAGGCGTAGCAGTGATACATAAAACTTCTTGCTTCGAAAATCCGTGTCCCACATCGCGTGAGATGGGGGTGACTCCGCACCACCACCTCTTGGCCTGCGCGTCTTTGCTGTACAGGCCGCCATCAGGCGCCGCTCGAACGAGGGAGTGGGGATGCGGCGTGGTAACAGCTGGATACCGCTACCTCGTAGCCGATATGTTTACACGGGTGCGCGGGAAGTATCGTGACGACGGTGTTGCAGTCTCCTGAACGGGGAAACCGGCGTGGTGTTCGACAAGAAGTACAGCGACGAGGTCCGGCAGCGCGCGGTCGAACGCGTACGGCAGAGACGCCTCGCGGAGCCGGAGAACCGCTCGATCGTCCGGGAGGTCGCCGAGGAGTTCGAGGTCGGGCCGCAGTCCCTGCGCAAGTGGCTCACCCGCTACGACGACGGCAGTTACGACTACGACTCGACGTCCGCGTCCGCGTCCATGTCCACGTCCACGTCCACCGACGGTCACGGAGGGGGCCGGGAACCCCGCGCCGCTCCGGCCGGCAGCCAGGAACGCGGGGCGGGCCGGCGCGAACTGCTCGCCAGGATCTCGGAGCTTGAACATCACGTCGCCGTCCTGCGGGAGGACAACCGCTCCCTGACCCGTGTCGTCGCGCTGCTGGCCGACCAGTTGCGGGTGGCCACCACGAACGGTGTCCAGATCCCGGACTCCGCGGTCCGCCCCACACCGCGCGCCTAGAATTCCTCCGGTGAGTGACAGAACGACCGTGGTCAGCAACCTGCACGGGCGGACCACCGAGGTCCGCGGCCGTTACGCCATCGCGGGACCCGGCTTCGAGATCGTGTCGGACGGGTCGGTGCGCAGCGGCGGTCCGGGCGAGGAGGCGGGCTCGCTCGACCTGCTCGTCGCCTCCCTGGTCTCCTGTGCGCTCAACGCGTTCCGGCACGACTTCGTCCAAGGCGGACAGCCGGAGCGGCAGGTCGAGATCTTCGCCCGTATCGAGCGCAGGATCGAGGGGGACTACCTCGGCACGCTCATCATGGAGTGCTTCATCGACGGCGTCGACCACGTGACGGCCGACGAACTCGTCGCCGAGTACAAGAAGCGGTGCCGCATCTACAACGCCCTCAAGGAGAGCCTTCCGGTGGTGTTCGTCCCGCACGCGTCGGGATCCCCGGAATGACGGCGGCCCGGTCCTCCCCTCTCGTGGACGCCCGGACGGCGTACGCGCGAAGGGCGCACTCGGTTTTCATCGAGGTCGCGCCGTGGCGGGTGATGGCACCGGGGCCGGATCCGATTCAGGGAAGTGTCCCGGGTGCGATCCGGACATCGGTCAGGTCCGACTTCGCCGGCCGTCCGACGGCCACCAGTGGTCACCTTCCGCTGCCGGAGCCCGGCGCCGTGCACGCCGCCCTGCTGGCCCACGGCGTCGGGCCCGCCGACGACCTCGTTCTCTACACCCGCCGCATCGAGGAGCTGTCGTCCGCCGCCCGCGCGTGGTTCGTCCTCACCTGGGCGGGCTTCCGTTCGGTGCGCGTCCTGGACGGCGGCCTGCCGGCCTGGACGCGTGCGGGCGGTCCCACGGGCCGTGCCGGGAGGACGCGGCCGGCCGCCCCGCTTCAGGGCTGCTCGGTGCGCTCGCCCACGTCCTCGCCCCCGCCCCTGCCCCTGCCCGCGGACGGTGGCCGACGCGTACTGGACGCCGCGGACGTGCTGGAGATCGCGGACTACGGCACGCTCCTCGACTCGCGCCCCAGGGGCGTGTACGACGGAGCGCCGGACGATCCGCGCACTGGTCACGTCCCGCACGCCGTCCACGCTCACGCGGTCGAACTCCTGGCACCGGACGGGCTGCTCAGGTCGCCGACCGAGATGCGGAAGTGGTTCCTGCACCGCCGGGCGATCGGCAGCCATGAGGTCGGTGCCTATTGCGGCGGTGGGGTGTCCAGCGCGCTGCTGGTGTTGGCCGGAGCCCTGCTCGGGCAGCAGGTGGGCCTGTTCGTGGATTCCTGGTCGGCCTGGGCGCGCGACGAGTCCCTGCCTGTCGAGCGCGGCGCGGCGCTGACCCGATCGGCGGCTGTCGACACCGACTGCGCGTGAGGGCGTTCCCCGTACGGTCGCTCCGCGCGCACCGTGGGAGGGACACCGACGGGTCGGGCGGGTCGGCGGGGCCGCGTCGGTCACCCCGGGCTGTGCGGCGGCGCGGTGCCCGGCCGCCCGACGGTCTCACGTTGTGGCAGGCGCGTTCGCGGAGCGCTCGACGCCCGCGACCCGTCGCCGCCTCACATCAATTCGCGTTCCCGCGTCTCCGGCAGCGCCAGCACGCACAGCAGCGAGACCACCGCCATCGCGCTCACGTACCAGCCGACCGACGCCGAACCGAAGCCGGACTGGAGGCGCGTGGCCACCAGGGGGGAGACCGCGCCGCCCAGGACGCCGCCCAGGTTGTAGGCGAGGGAGGCGCCCGAGTAGCGGACCCGGGTGGAGAACAGCTCGGGCAGGTACGCGCCCATCGGGCCGTACACCACGCCCATGCAGAACAGTGCCCCGCCCAGCGCCAGCGCCATCAGCACCGGCTGCTCCGTGTCCAGGAGCGGGAACAGCACCAGCCCCCACACCACGGCGAGCCCCGTACCCACCAGCACCAGCCGGCGCCTGCCGCCCGCGTCCGAACGGGTCGCGGCCAGCCAGGTGCCGGCGGCGAGGAAGAGGCAGGCGACCAGCGACAGGGCCAGCATGGTGGCGCGAGGGACGCCGAGCGAGGTGGTGGCGTACGACAGGCAGTAGGTCGTCGCCGTGTAGAAGAGGCCGTACGCGACGATCATCCCGCCCGAGCCCAGCAGCAGTTCGCGCGGGTGCCGCCGGAGGACGTCGAGGGCCGGGACCTTGCTGGCCTCCTGCCGAGCCATGACCCGCGCGAAGACCGGCGTCTCGCTGATCTTCAACCGTACGAACAGCCCGACGGCCACCAGCAGGAAGGACAGCAGGAACGGCACCCGCCAGCCCCAGCCGCGGAACGCGTCGTCGTCGAGCGCGGTGGACAGCAGCCAGAAGATGCCGGTGGCCGCGAAGAACCCGACGGACGGGCCGAGTTGGGGGAAGGCGGCGTACAGCCCCCGGCGCCCGCGCGGCGCGTGCTCCACGGCCAGGAGCGCCGCGCCGCCCCACTCGCCACCGAGGCCGATGCCCTGGAGGAAGCGCAACAGCACCAGCAGCAACGGGGCCCAGACGCCCCAGGTGCCGTACCCGGGCAGCAGCCCGACGAGCGCGGTGGACAGCCCCATCAGCAGCAGTGAGGCGACGAGGACCGACTTGCGGCCCACGCGGTCGCCGAAGTGGCCGAAGACGACCGACCCGATGGGGCGGGCGGCGAAGGCGACCGCGTAGGTGGAGAAGGAGGCGAGGGTGGCGTTGAGGGGCGTGAGGTTGGGGAAGAACGCCTCGTTCAGGACGAGCGCCGCCGCCGTGCCGTAGATGTAGAAGTCGTAGAACTCGATGGCGGTGCCGATGAAGCTGGCCACGGCCACCCGGCGCAGGCTCTCCGGACTGTCGTCGCCGGAGGGCGCGCCGGCTTCGGAGGAGGCCGCGTTCTTCGGTGCCGCAGGGGGCGTCTCGTCGATCACGACGAGCCACTCTCACGGTCCGTGCGACGTACAGTCAATAGTCGGTACGGGTACTCCCGGATACTGAGACACGACAGGCTGTCACCAGTGGGCTCCCGGGCGACTGCCGTCCCTCACACCAACTCGCGTTCCCGCGTTTCCGGCAGCGCGAGGACACAAATCAGCGAGAGCACCGCCAGAGCGCTGAGGTACCAGCCGATCGACACGGAGCCCAGACCGGCCTGGAGGCGCGGGATGACCAGGGGAGAGAGCCCGCCGCCCAGGACGCCGCCCAGGTTGTACGAGAGGGCGGCGCCGGAGTAGCGCACACGGGCGGGGAACAGTTCGGGGAGGAACGCCCCCATCGGCCCGGACGCCACGCCCACGCAGAAGAGCGCGCCGCCCAGCGCCAGCGCGATGAGCACGGGCCGCTGGGTGTCGAGCAGCGGGAACAGCAACAGGCCCCATACGGTGGCCAGTCCACATCCGGCGAGGATCAGCCTGCGCCGGCCCGCCCTGTCGGAGCGGGTGGCGGCGATCCAGATTCCCGCCGCGAGGAAGAGACAGGCGACCAGGGACAGGGCGAGCATCGTGTCGCGCTCCACGCCGAGCGTTGTCGTCGTGTACGACAGGCCGTAGGTCATCGAGGTGTAGAAGAGTCCGTACACGACGGCCATCGCCCCGGCGCCGAGCAGCAGTTCACGTGTGTGGCGCCGGAGGAGCTCCGTGACGGGCGCCCTGCTCGCCTCCCGCTGCGCGACGGCCCGCGCGAAGACGGGCGTCTCGCTGATCTTGAGCCGTACGACCAGTCCGACGGCGACCAGCAGGAAGGACAGCAGGAACGGCACCCGCCAGCCCCAGCTCGTGAAGGCCGCGTCGTCGAGTGTGGCGGACAGCAGCCAGAAGACGCCGGTGGCGGTGGCGAAACCGACGGGCGGCCCGAGTTGGGGGAACGCGGCGTACAGCCCCCGGCGCCCGCGCGGCGCGTGTTCCACGGCGAGCAGCACCGCGCCGCCCCACTCGCCGCCGATGCCGAGGCCCTGGAGAAGACGGAGCGACACGAGCAGGACGGGCGCCCAGTTGCCGAGGGTCGCGTACCCGGGCAACAGCCCGACCATGGCCGTGGACAGCCCCATGAGCAGGAGCGAGGCGACGAGGACGGACTTGCGGCCGACGCGGTCGCCGAAATGGCCGAAGAGGATTGAGCCGATCGGGCGGGCCAGAAAGGCGACGGCGTGCGTGGAGAAGGCCGCGAGTGTGGCGTTGAGAGGGGAGAGGTTGGGGAAGAAGACCTCGCCGAACACGAGCGCGGCGGCCATGCCGTAGAGGAAGAAGTCGTAGAGCTCGATGGCGTTGCCGATGAAGCTGGCGAGGGCCACTCGCCGTGGGTTCACGGCAGCCGCGGACGGCCCGGAGGTCTCGGGGACGCCCGGGCGCTCCTGGACCGAGGGGCTGACAGGGCCGCGCGGGTGCGGCGGAGTGTGCGGGGGTGCGGAACTCTTGGGGCCGGGGGAGCCGGGCTCCGCGGAGGAGAGGGTGTCGTCGATCACGACAGGCACTTTCACGACTGCCGGACGGGGCGGTCAACGCCGGTCGCTGATGGCGCAGGGTTATGGGCGCGCTACCGATCGTTATCGGCCGCGCGGTGTCGCATGGCCGGCCGGGGGACACGGGGCGGGCCGGCCCGATGTGCCGTCGGGTGTACTGTCACCCGGACTCGTTGGCATCACTGCCATGCCGGTAGCTCAGGTACCGGCGTCGGACCGAACGGAAGGCGGCCAGGTCGGCGCGCCAGGCGCCGATCACCTCGTCTGTGTCCGCGCCCGCGTCGATCATCGTGCGGACCGTCGCCGAACCCGTCAGCCTGTCGATCCCGTTGTCCGGGCGCCAGGCGAAGCCGTTCCACACCCGCTTCGCAGTGATCAGCAGCGCGATTCCGGTGCGTACGGGGTCGAACGACGCGCGGTCGTGGACGTGCAGTTGGACGCCGCCGATCGTCCTCCCCTGGAACTTCGAGAACGTCGGGGCGAAATACGCCTCGCGGAAGCGCACTCCCGGCAGTCGCTGCGCGGTGGCCGCCTCCGCCCAGGACGCGGTGATGCCCTCCGCGCCGAGCAGTTCGAAGGGGCGGGTCGTGCCGCGGCCCTCGGACAGGTTCGTGCCCTCGAAGAGGCAGGTGCCCGAGTACACCAGCGCGGTGTCCGGCGTGGGCATGTTGGGGCTCGGCGGCACCCACGGCAGGCCCGTCGCGTCGAAGAAGTCGCCGCGACGCCAGCCCGACATCGGGACCACCTCCAGCGCCACCGGGTTCGCCCTCAGGAACTCGCCGTTGAACAGGAGTGCCAGTTCCGCGACCGTCATGCCGTGTGCCTGGGCGATCGGCTTCCGGCCCACGAAGCTGGCGAACGCGGGGTCCAGGACCGGTCCGTGGGCCTGTCGGCCGGTGACCGGGTTGGGCCGGTCCAGCACCACCAGTCGCTTGCCCGCGAGCGCCGCCGCCTCCATGCAGTCGTACAGCGTCCAGATGTACGTGTAGAAGCGGGCCCCGACGTCCTGGATGTCGAAGACGATCGTGTCGACGCCGGAGGCGGTGAAGATGTCCGCGAGCGGCTTGCCGCTCTTCAGGTACGTGTCGTACACGGGCAGCCCGGTGGCCGGGTCGTCGTAGCGGCCCTCCGAGCCGCCCGCCTGGGCCGTGCCGCGGAAGCCGTGCTCGGGGCCGAAGACGGCGGTGAGGTTCACCCGGTCGTCGGCGTGCATGACGTCCACGATGTGGCGTGCGTCCGAGGTGATGCCGGTCGGGTTGGTGACGACTCCAACCGTACGTCCGGCGAGCAGGTCGTAACCGTCGGCGGCCAGCCGGTCGAAGCCGGTGCGGACGCGAGGGCGGCTCGCGTGGTGCGCGTCGTCCGTCCCCGCGCCTTCCGCCGCTGCGGCGCTCGCCGCGGCGCCCGGGGCCAGCGCTCCCGCCGCGCCGACCGCGCCGCCGACGGCCAGCAGATGCCTTCTGGACAGACCCATCCCGCTACCTCCGCACCTCGGCCGACCCGCTCGCCCCGCCCGACTGTCATGCTCACGCACGTTAGCGCGGGACGGTGTCCTGCGGAACGAGGCGAGCCCGCGCGGCCCGCTGTCCTCCGCCGCTCACCTCGCAGGCCGGACGCCGGACGGCCTCTTCCCCGCCAACATACCGACTGGTTAGTCTGTGGAGTCGTCAAAGCCAACCGGATGCCCGGAAAGGCAGGTCCGATGAGTACGGTGCGGGACGCGGCCGTTGTGGTCACCGGCGCGGGAGGCGGCATCGGTGCCGCGCTCGCCCGCAGATTCGCCGCCGAGGGCGCCCGGGTGGTGGTCAACGACCTCGACGCCGAGAAGGCCGGGTCCGTGGCCGCCGAGATCGGCGCCGTGGCCGTACCCGGCGACGCCTCCCTGATCGTGGCCGACGCCCGTGACGCGCTCGGCGGTACGGTCGACATCTACTGCGCCAACGCGGGGATCGGCGCGGCCGGTGACGCGCTGAGCGAGGACGACGTCTGGTCGGCGGCCTGGGACGTCAACGTCATGGCGCATGTCCGGGCGACCCGGTTCCTGCTGCCCGACTGGCTGGAGCGCGGCAGTGGCCGGTTCGTCTCCACCGTGTCCGCCGCGGGACTGCTCACCATGATCGGCGCGGCCCCGTACAGCGTGACCAAGCACGGCGCCCTCGCCTACGCGGAATGGCTCTCGCTGACCTACCGTCACCGCGGTCTCAAAGTGCACGCGATCTGTCCGCAGGGCGTCCGCACGGACATGCTCACCGCCGCCGGGACCGCCGGCGAACTGGTCCTCGTCCCCACGGCCATCGAGCCGGAGGCCGTCGCGGACGCGCTCTTCGCCGCCATGGCGGAGGACCGCTTCCTCGTGCTGCCGCACCCCGAGGTGGCCGGCTTCTACCAGTCCCGCGCGGGCGACCCCGACCACTGGCTGGGGGTCATGAACCACATCCAGCGCAAGTGGGAAGGAACCGCCGGGTGACCGGGCCGACAGGGTTCGGCGGCGCACCCGTACCCGGCCCTGTGCCGACTGTCAGCGGTCGCCTGCGCACTCGGGGGTGTCGACCACGAGAGGGCCGATGGCATTTCGGGCCGTGCACGCGAGTTGGGGAGTTGTCTTCGCGCACCTGCCGAATCTCGACTACGGACAGGCGCGGGAGGCGGTGGTTCGAACGAGTGACTGTGCACGCGACTACGGATGCCGATTCACGACGACTGTGGGAGTCGCCGCCTGACCGAGTCTCCGATGTCAGCTTGTTCTGACGTTAGTTGAGGGTTTGCGGCGGAAGCGGATCGACCCGTGGCCTGCGCTCGATACCGCCCCGGTGTAGTGCCGAACTCCCTCTCGAAGGCGTGGGAGAGTGCGTACGGGCTGCCGTAGCCGACTCGGCCGGCGATGGTGGCCAGTGTTTCCTTGGTGTCGCGGAGCAGGGTGGCGGCGAGGATCACGCGCCACCAGGTGAGGTACGCCATCGGAGGGCGGCCGACCAGGGTGGTGAACCGGCGCGCCAGGGTGGGGCGGGAGACGCCCGCCTCTGCGGCCAGGCGGTCGTTGCTCCACTGCGCGGCCGGTTTCGAGTGCATCGCCCGCAGGGCGGCGGCCGTCACCGGGTCGCCCAGTGCGCCGGGCCAGGCTCCGCTGGTGGTCTCGGTCATCCACGAGCGGATCATGTAGACGAGGAGGAGGTCGAGCAGGTTCGGGAGCGCCACGCAGGAGCCGGGCCGCACCTCGTCCAGCTCACCGGCGAGCAAGTCGATCGCGGCGCGGAGTTCGAGGTGGCTGCCTACTCGGCTGGGAAGGTGGACGACCTCGGGCAGCTCTGCCATCAGCGGGTGCATGCGGCTGCAGTCGAGCCAGTACTTGCCGCAGAGCATCTCCGTCCCGTCGCGGTCGGGCCGGGCTCGCGGTCCTGTCTCCGCAAGCCATTGCTCGAACGGCACTGCCTTCTGCGCCGCGACCGCCGCATCGACGGGAGAATCGGCGATCACATGACCGGTGCCATGAGGCAGCAGCACCGCGTCACCCACGCCGAGGGATACCGGGGCGCCGCCGTCGGTCAGTAGCCAGCAGTTGCCCTTCAGAACGACGTGGAAGCCCGCGCCGTCGTACGGGTCCAGCCGCGCGCACCAGCTCCCGCTCGTCCGCACCCGGTGGAACCACGGGTGCCCGAGGTGCACGGCAGAGATCGCGTCACTCACCACATCCATCCACACAGAATATCTCCCGCATGAAGTGTGAGACGGATTCGTATTTTATTGAGCTGGATGCGCATTGAGAGGCTCGTTCGATCTTTCTTAAGGTCGATCACATGACGAACGAGAACGAGCGTGTGCAGAGCATGGTGCTGGGGGATGTCGAGGTCATCCGGGTCGTTGAGTGGCACGAACCATTCCTGCCCACCTCCGGCATGTTCCCGGGAGCTGGTGCCGATGTGTGGAAGGACAACGAGGACTGGCTGGCACCGGACCACTGGGAGCCGGACAGCGACTTGGCGGTGCTTGCTCTGCAGAGCTGGGTGCTGCGCAGCGGTGGGCGGACCGTCCTGGTCGACACCGGAGCGGGCAACGGGCGCGAACGACCGGGCATGGGGCCGTTCCACCACTCTCGGAGTGATTTCCTCGGCCTCCTGGCGAGGGCCGGTGTTCGCCCGCAGGATGTAGATGTCGTCGTCAACACTCACCTCCACGTCGATCACGTCGGCTGGAACACCGTCGACGCGGACGGGCAGTGGGTACCGACGTTCCCCAACGCCCAATACCTCATTCCGGCCGCCGACGACTTCCATTACGGTCCGGACAACGCGTACGGGAACGGCGCGCAGGAGGCCGACCGTCTGATCTACGAAGACAGCATCACGCCCATCCATCAGGCCGGGCAGGCCGTGCTGTGGGACGGCATCCACCACATCGACGAACACCTCGCCCTGGAGTCCGCACCCGGCCACACTCCCGGCTCGTCCGTGCTGCGACTCGCATCCGGGAGCGACCGGGCGGTCTTCGTCGGAGATCTGCTGCACAGCCCGGTGCAGATTCTCGATCCCTGCCGCAACAGCAACGCCTGCCTGGCCCCGGAGCAAGCGGTGGCCAGTCGCCGTCGGATTCTCGGGCGTGCAGCTGATGAACGGGAGCTGCTCGTCCCCGCACACTTCGGTGGTGCCGGCGCCCTGGAAGTCCGACGGAACAGTGATGGATTCGCCCTCGGCCCATGGGCAACAGCCGGCCCGAAGAAGAGTGCATCCGCCTCTGAGTGAGCCTTGGCCCCGCCCCGCTCACCGCCCGCGAGCGCGAGGCCCTCAACGCCTCGGCGGACGGCGCGACCGTCGCCACCTGGCTCAGCCTGTGGGAGTCCACGGGCCGAGCCGGGTGGATCCGGCATCCCGCACGGAACCACCCGCCCCCCGGCCTGGAGGCCGTCCCTCATGACGCACGCGTCGACCGACCGGCCCGCAGCCAGAGCGAGCGGAGCCCTCGTCCCGGTGCTCGCCCTCATGGGCATCGTGGTCTCGGTGATGCAGACCCTGCTCGTCCCGGTGATCAAAGAACTGCCGCAACTGCTAGGCACCGAGCCGGGCAACGTGACCTGGGTCATCACCTCGACCCTGCTCTCCGGCGCCGTCGCCACGCCGATCATGGGCCGCCTCGGCGACCTCCACGGCAAGCGCCGCATGCTGATCCTCAGCCTCGCGGTGATGGTCGTCGGCGCGCTCGTCAGCGCCCTCACCAGCGACCTGCTCACGATGATCGCAGGCCGAACCCTCCAGGGCTTCGCGATGAGCGCGATACCCCTCGGCATCGGCCTGACGCGCGACATACTCCCCCGCGAGAAGCTCGGCTCGGCGATGGCCCTGATGAGCTCCTCCATGGGCGTCGGCGGCAGCCTCGCCCTGCCCGCCGCGGCCCTGGTCGCCCAGCACACCGACTGGCACGCCCTCTTCTACGGCGCCGCCGGCCTCGGCGTCCTGTGCATCGCCCTCACCCTCCTCGTCGTTCCCGAGTCCCCGACCCGCGCGCACGGCACCTTCGACGTCCTCGGCGCGATCGGGCTGTCCGCCGGTCTCGTCCTCTTCCTGCTGCCGGTCACCAAGGGCAGCGACTGGGGCTGGACCTCCGGCACCACCCTCGGACTGTTGGCCGCGGCGGCGGTCGTGCTCGTCCTGTGGGGCGTGTTGGAACTGCGTCTCAAGGCACCGCTGGTGGACCTGCACACCACGACCCGCCCCGCGGTGCTCCTTACCAACCTCGCCTCGATCATGGTCGGCGCCTCGTTTCTAGTCGTCTCGCTGGTCCTTCCCCAGCTGCTCCAGCTGCCGAAGGCCACGGGCTACGGCCTCGGCCGGTCAATGGTGGTCGCGGGCCTGTGCATGGCGCCGCTCGGCCTGACCATGATGCTCACCGCTCCCGTCTACGCCCGGCTGTCCGCGAAACACGGCCCCAAGGTCACCCTGATCCTCGGCATGGTGATTATCGCGATCGGCTACGGCGCTGGCCTCGGCCTGATGAGCGCCCCCTGGCAGAGCCTCGTCATCACGGCGATCCTGGGCGTGGGCATCGGCCTCGCCTACTCCTCCCTCCCTGCCCTGATCGTCGGCGCGGTCCCCGCCTCGGAGACGGGCTCGGCCAACGGTCTCAACACGCTGATGCGCTCGATCGGCTCCTCGGTCTCCAGCGCCGTCATCGGCATGGTCCTCGCCAACACCGCGCACCATGTGAACGGCGTCACCGTCCCGACCATGCACGGCTTCCGCGTTTCCTTCCTGATCGCGACGGGCGCGATGGCGATCGGCCTGTTCACAGCCCTCTTCCTGCCCCGGGCCCGCCCGCCCGGCTGGCCACAGCACCGCGCCGGCGGCGAGGAGGATGCCGAACTGGAGCCAGCCGAAAAGGTCCCCTCCGGGGCTTCCGCGGCCGGGTCCTGGACGCCGCCGACACCCCGGTCGCCCGCGCCAAGGTCACCCTGATCGACCGCTGCGGCCGCCAGGCCGGCGCCACCCTCGGAGACTCTCACCGTCCGGCTGCGGACGGTGGCGGCGGCCCCGGCGTTCTTTTCGGTTCCTGACCGGGCTGGCTCCAGCAGCGGGAAGAGACCGGGCGCCTGGCCACCTACACCCCCACTCTGGTCACAGGTCCAGGTCGAGGTGGCTGTTCATGTCCAGCTCGAACCGGCCGTACGGATTCACGTGCGTCCAGAACAGCGGCGACAGCGCCCGCCGGTCCGCGTCGGTCAGCTTGTCCGCCCACTTCGGATCAGCTGAGACCTCCTGCATCAGCAGCGTGTTGACGTGCACCAGCGCGGACTGGAGCAGGTGCAGCGCGAGCATGCTGACCTCCTGGGATTCCTTGTCCGCACCGGTCAGGTCGCCGTCCTTGCCATAGAAGAGGTCTTTGTTCGCGGAGTTCCAGTTCTCCACCACCTGCAACCCCTCGTGGATCTCCTGGCGCATCTCGACGTCGGCGAGGTAGCCGCAGACGAACGAGGTACGTACCGCCCGGCCCAGCTCCTCGATCGCCCGGTGCGTCGGGTGCTTGGGGCCGCCACGGGTGAAGCGGCGCAAGACCTGCTCGGCCTCGGCGGTGCCGAGGCGTAGGGCTGTGGTGTACTTCACGATCTGGTCGTACTGCTGGGCGATCTGCTGGGCGATCAGGTCCCAGTCGATCGTCTTGGTGGAGAGGACCGGGCCCAGGTTCGGCCACTTGTCGTCCTGACCGGCCGCCGGCCGGTACAGCTTCGCGGAGCGCAGCTCGGCGGCCAGCCACTCGGCCAGCCGCTCCTGGTCCTCCTCGGTATTCGCCCGGAACCCGTACGCCTCCCGGATCTCCTTGCGGTGCCGCTTGATCCGGTCGCCCTGCCAGTCGTAGTCCGCCCACACCCCGGCGAGAACCTTCACCTGCTGAGCCACGTACTCCACCGCCTCCGCGGGCATCTCCTTGGCAGACTCCGGGAACCGGGCCTCCACCTCGAAAGACTTGAGCAAGAGCGCGAAGCCCAACGGGTCGCTCCCGACTTGTTCCGAACCTTCTTCATGTCGTCTTCGAGCAGCGTCCAGACCTCGATCAGATCTTCCGGCTCCCAGTCCTGCCGCACCCGTGCTCCATCGCCCAACCAGTTGGATCACCACAGCGTGGCGAGGCGAAACCGGAGCGAAGATCAGAAGAACGCAACTGTTGCCGGATGGTTACTCAGCGCTGCACGCCACCTGGCCGTAGCTATACGAGAACAGGGCCTACCCACCTGACGTGCGGATCCTGACCGAGCTGCCCGGAATCGCGAGTGGGAAGATGCTGAGGCGGGAACTGCGCTCACCCTTTCAGGCGTCTGGTGGACCGCATGGACGAAACGGCCGGTACGGCCGGTGCAACCGGTATGGCCGGTACCGGGCGGTACCGGTGATGTGGGCGATACGGAACGAGAGGCGGGTGGCGGCAATGGCCAGAACGACAGGCGGGGGCGGCACGCCCGTCCCCCAGCGGCTGCTCGCCGCCGCCACCCGGCTGTTCGCCGAGCACGGCTACGACCGCACCTCGGTCCAGGACATCGTCGAGGCGGCGGGTGTCACCAAGGGCGCGCTCTACCATTACTTCGGCTCCAAGGAGGACCTTCTCCAGGAGGTCTACGCGCGGGTGCTCCGCCTCCAGCAGGAACGTCTCGACGCCTTCGCGGACGCGGACGCGCCGGTCGAGCGACGGCTGCGGGACGCCGCCGCGGACGTGGTCGTCACGACGATCGACAACCTGGACGACGCCGCGATCTTCTTCCGTTCGATGCACCACCTGAGCCCGGAGAAGAACAAGCAGGTGCGGGCGGAGAGGCGGCGCTACCACGAGCGGTTCCGTGCGCTGATCGAGGAGGGCCAGCGCAGCGGGGTGTTCTCCACGGCCACGCCGTCGGACCTGGTGGTGGACTACCACTTCGGCTCGGTCCACCA
This sequence comes from Streptomyces sp. NRRL F-5135, assembly GCF_000719775.1. Classification (GTDB taxonomy): domain Bacteria; phylum Actinomycetota; class Actinomycetes; order Streptomycetales; family Streptomycetaceae; genus Streptomyces; species Streptomyces hebeiensis. The sequence goes on from NZ_JOHR01000015.1 coordinate 153,264, forward strand.
CCTGTCGACCTGGTACCGGCCGGACGGCCCGCTCACCCCGCAGCAGGTGGCCGACCACCTCGCGGACCTGCTGCTGCGAGCCCTGCGCCCGTAAGCGCGCGGAACGGGCGGCGGAGGCGCGTGCGGGCAGTGGAGGCGCGGGCTGGTGGCGCACGGTCGTGGGCGCCGACGTCCCCAGGGCCTGCGCGCCGTACAGGCCCTGGGGACGGCTCATGTGGGGAATCGGCTCAGCGAATCGTCCGGTGAACGGCTCGGCGTAGGGCGTCCACGTACCGCCCGGCGCGTGGCTCAGCAGGTGCCGCGCCAGACCGCCCTGGTCACGGTGATGCTGTCGACGTCCGCCTTGTACATGCCGGGTCCCGGGCGCGGGGTGAAGCAGTCCGTCCACGTTCCGCCGTCGTACCTCCAGGTGAGCTGGACATGGCCGGCGCCCGTGCGCTTGTCGCCGTTGTTCACGATCGAGCGCACCCCGGACACGGCGCCCGACCAGTCTCCCCGGGCCATGAGCAGGAGCCGGCCGGTCTGCCTCTCGCCGGAGTACGCGCAGACGTAGCCCTTCGCGCAGCCGGGCGGCGCGGGCTCCGGTGCGGGCGCCGCGGCGGCGACGGGTGCCGTGGCGACGACGCCGGCGAAAGCGGCCGACACGGCGAGAGGGACGGTGGGGCGTGTGCGCATGGGAGGTCCCCTTGGAAGTGCGCGGTCAGGAGTGCACTCCTGAAGCTAGCGAGGGAACCGCCCGGGTTATGGCCCGATGGGTGATTCTCACCGTAAAGGATGAAATAAGTGGCGAACCGATGCCATCGTGCATGTCCCGGCCGCCGCTCGTGCACGTCACCGGTGCTCGCTGGCACTCACCGGTACGCGCTGGTACTCGGGTACTCACTGGTACTTCTTCAGCTCCCGCCGCGCCAGCGAGCGCTGGTGGACCTCGTCCGGCCCGTCCGCCAGGCGCAGGGTCCGGGCCGCCGCCCACAGTTCGGCCAGCGGGAAGTCCTGGCTCACACCGCCCGCGCCGTGCGACTGCACGGCCCGGTCGATGATGTCGACCACCGCGCGAGGCGTGGCGATCTTGATGGCCTGGATCTCCGTGTGCGCCCCGCGGTTGCCGACCGTGTCCATCAGCCAGGCCGTCTTCAGCACCAGCAGCCGCAGCTGTTCCACCGTCACCCGGGCGTCGGCGATCCAGTTCCGTACGACGCCCTGCTCGGCGATCGGCTTCCCGAACGCCGTACGGGACACGGCCCGCCGGCACGTCAGCTCGATCGCCCGCTCCGCCATGCCGATGAGCCGCATGCAGTGGTGGATACGGCCGGGCCCCAGCCGCGCCTGGGCGATGGCGAAGCCGCCGCCCTCCTCGCCGACCAGGTTCGACGCCGGCACCCGTACCCCGTCGAAGACGATCTCCGCGTGTCCGCCGTGGTAGTGGTCCTCGTACCCGTACACCCGCATCGCGCGCCGCACCTCGACCCCGGGCGTGTCGCGGGGGACCAGGACCATGGACTGCTGGCGGCGGACGTCCGTGCCGTCCGGGTCGGTCTTTCCCATCACGATGAAGACCGCGCAGTCCGGGTTCATGGCCCCGGAGATGTACCACTTGCGGCCGTCGATGACGTAATCGTCGCCGTCCCGCCGGATCACCGTCCGGATGTTCGTCGCGTCCGACGACGCCACATCGGGCTCGGTCATCGCGAACGCCGACCGGATCTCCCCGGCCAGCAGCGGATCCAGCCACCGTTCGCGCTGCTCGTCGGAGCCGAACTGGGCGAGCACCTCCATGTTCCCGGTGTCCGGCGCCGCGCAGTTGAGTGCCGTGGGGGCCAGCTGCGGGGAGCGGCCGGTGATCTCGGCGAGCGGCGCGTACTGGAGGTTGGTCAGCCCGGCGCCGTACTCGTCGTCGGGCAGGAAGAGGTTCCACAGGCCCTGTCGGCGCGCCTCCGCCTTCAGCTCGTGGACGATGTCCGGGGTGGCCCAGGGGTCGGCCAGATGAGAGCGCTGTTCGTGCGCGACCGCCTCGGCCGGGTGGACGTACTCGTCCATGAAGGCGAGCAGCCGGGTCCTCAGTTCCTCGGTGCGGGCGTCGAATGCGAAGTCCATGGGTCCGCTCAGCCTTCCTGACGGGTCCGGAGCGTGGCGAGGCCGTTCTCGATGAAGACGGGGACGAGGGCGCCGATCCGGTCGAAACCGGGCCCGACGGTCTGTCCGGCGGTGTGGCGGAAGTGGATGCCCTCCAGGATCACGGCGAGTTTGAACCACGCGAACGCCGTGTACCAGGAGACCGCCGAGGTGTCCCGGCCCGAGCCCGCCGCGTACCGCTCGATCAGTTCGGCCGGCCGCGGATGCCCGGCCGCGCCCGCCGTGGTGCTGATGGGGGAGTCCGCGAGTTCCAGGGGCACGCTGTACATGGCGAGCAGTCCCAGGTCGGTCAGCGGATCGCCGAGCGTGGACATCTCCCAGTCCAGGACCGCCCTGATCCGGTCGTCGGCGCCGAGCAGGACGTTGTCGAGCCGGTAGTCGCCGTGGACCACGGTGGGCGCGGGGGAGGCGGGCAGCGTCCGGCCGAGGGCCGCGTGCAGTTCGTCGATGCCCGCCAGGTCGCGGGTGCGGGAGGCGTCGAGCTGCGTGCCCCAGCGGCGCAGCTGCCGGTCGAGGAAGCCGTCGGGGCGGCCGAAGTCGCCGAGCCCGACCGCCGCCGGGTCGACGGCGTGCAGTTCGACCAGCGTGTCGACCAGCCCGAGGACGGCGGCGCGGGTGCGCTCGGGACCGATGGGGGCGAGCTGTTCGGCCGTGCGGTACGGGGTGCCCGGTACCCGCTCCATGACGTAGAAGGGCGCGCCGAGCACGGACTCGTCCTCGCACAGCAGCAGCGGTTCGGGCACCGGGACGGCCGTCGGGTGCAGGGCCTTGATCACCCGGTACTCGCGCCTCATGTCATGGGCGGTGGCCAGGACATGGCCGAGCGGCGGCCTGCGGACCACCCAGCTGCCGGTGCCGTCCGTCACCGTGTACGTCAGGTTGGACCGGCCGCCCTCCACGAGCCGTGCGTCGAGCGGCCCGCCGACCAGCCCGGGGAGCGCGCGGTCGAGATGGCCGCGCAGCCGGTCGGGGTCCAGGCCCGGTGGGGTGACGTGGCTCGTGGGCATACCTCATACCTCCGTGAGGGCCGTCGGGCGTGACCGGGCGTACGATCCGCCTGGTCGCGGATCCGTCCGTCCGCGCCGGTCGCGGGTTCGGCGTCGCGTCCGGCACCGACGCCGGGGCCGGGTGCCGGGTGCCGGGGTTCGGCACCGTCCTTTCCGTCCGGCCCATGATGCCGACCGGTCGGTATGGCGTCCAGAGCGGAGCCACTCGGTGTTGGTGTTGGTGTTGGCCGGGGCGGCGACGGAGCTGGGGGCGGGGCCGGGCCGCATTCGGTGCCGGACTCGGGGCGGCGGGGCCGGGCCCCGTACGCTCCGGATCAGAACATGACGGTCACCGCGACCGCCGCCAGCACAACGGCGCACGCCGTCGCGGTGGCCGCCGTCCGTACGGAGAGCCGTTCCGGCCGTGGCGTGCCCAGCGCCAGCAGCCTGCGGTGTGCCACGCCCAGGAAGGCCAGCCAGATCAGGGCGCTCAGCGCGGCGGCGGTCAGTCCGGTCGCCGTACCCCCGTCGTGGATCGCCTGCCGGACCGCGAGTACGGTCGCCACCGTGCACGCGAGGGTCGTGCGCCGCCAGGCCAGCCGCGTACGCTCCGGCTGGAGGCCCGGATCGCGGCGCGGAGCCGGTTCCGACCCGGGCCCCGGCCCCGCCGACGCCGCCCGTGCCTTCGGACGGCCGTCGCTGTCGTCGCCGTGGCCGCCGCCCGCCGGGTCCATCAGCCCGCCCGCCCCAGCACCACGATCACCAGCATCACCACGGCGACCAGCCCCACCGCCAGACCGAGCAGCGTCGGGAACCGGGTCACCGGCAGGTCCTCCCCGCGCCGCATGGCCCGCTCGCAGCGCACCCAGTGGTTGACCGCGCGCAGCGCGCACAGCGCACCGGCGGCCAGCAGGGCCACCGCGAGCCCCACCCGTACGCCCCACCGCAGGCCGGGCAGGAACTGGTCGACGGCGAAGCCCCCGCCGACCAGTGCCAGCGCCGTACGGATCCAGGCCAGGAACGTCCGCTCGTTGGCCAGCGAGAAGCGGTAGTCCGGTGTCTCGCCCTCCTCGCCGACGCGCTGGGGCGCGAACCACAGCCGCAGGCCGTGCGGCCACCGGTCCCGGTCCCCGTCCCGGCCGCCGTCCGCACCGGAGCCTCCGCGCGAGCCGCTCACGCGCGGAACGCCTTCAGCCGCTCGTACGCCTCCAGCCCGTCCGGCACCCACTCCCAGATGTCCAGCCGCCGCACCAGCTCCTCCTCGGTCAGGAAGCCGTGCCAGGCGACCTCCTCCACCTGGGGACGCACCGGCAGCGTGCACCGGACCTCGTACACCCGCGACCACCAGCCGCCCTTGCCGTCCTCGGGCTCGTACAGGAACGAGAACAGCGGTGCGGGCGCCGGCAGCCCCGACACGCCCAGTTCCTCCTCCGCCTCCCGCAGTGCCGCCGCGTCATAGCTTTCGCCGGTACCGAGGACACCGCCCACGAACATGTCGTACCGGGACGGGAAGACCAGCTTCGTGGCCGTCCTGCGGTGGACGAAGATCCGGTTCTCCGCGTCCCGGGCGAGCACGAAGGCGCAGCGGTGCCGCAGGCCCTTGGCGTAGACCTCACCGCGCGGCGCCTGCCCGACGACGCGGTCGTTCTCGTCGACGATGTCCAGGATCTCGTCTGCCGGTGCGTTCATATCGTCCATCCAACCAGGCCGCCGGGGTGCCGGAGCGCCGCCCCGGGCGCCTGCCGGTTGACTCGTTACTCACGCGTACGGAAGATCTCATGCGTACGGGGAGCGCACGGAGGTACGGGTGTCACGTCCCTGCGCGGTGTGCGCCCGTCATACGTGGCGTACGTCCGTACATGCGAAGTTCGGCCGGAAGATCCCCCGTTCCCGAAGGATGGCAGCCCATGGCGTACGACGCTGACGTGATCGTGATCGGGGCGGGCCTCGCCGGCCTGGTGGCCACGGCGGAACTGGTCGACGCGGGCCGGTCCGTGATCCTCCTCGACCAGGAGCCCGAGCAGTCGATCGGCGGCCAGGCGCACTGGTCCTTCGGCGGCCTGTTCCTCGTGGACTCCCCCGAGCAGCGCCGGCTGCGGATCAAGGACAGCCATGAGCTGGCCCTCCAGGACTGGCTCGGAACGGCGGGTTTCGACCGCCCCGAGGACCACTGGCCGCGCCGGTGGGCCGAGGCGTACGTGGATTTCGCGGCCGGTGAGAAGCGCTCCTGGCTGCGACGGCGCGGCGTGCGGTTCTTCCCCGTGGTGGGCTGGGCGGAGCGCGGCGGGTACGACGCGCGGGGGCACGGCAACTCCGTGCCGCGCTTCCACATCACCTGGGGCACGGGACCGGGCGTCGTGGCGCCCTTCGAGCGCCGGGTGCGCGAAGGCGTCGCGCGGGGACTCGTGAGCTTCAAGTTCCGGCACCGGGTGACGGGCCTGGGATCCTCGGCGGGGGCGGTCGACACGGTGACCGGAGAGGTTTTGGAGCCGAGTGACGCCGAGCGCGGCACGTCCAGCAGCCGCGAGGTCGCCGGCGCGTTCGAACTGCGGGCGCAGGCCGTGATCATCACGTCCGGCGGTATCGGCGGCAACCACGAACTGGTGCGCTCCCAGTGGCCCGAGCGGCTCGGCACGCCGCCCCGCTCGATGCTCTCCGGAGTGCCCGCGCACGTCGACGGGCTGATGCTCGGGATCGCGGAGGCGGCGGGCGCCCACCACATCAACCGCGACCGGATGTGGCACTACACCGAGGGCATCGACAACTGGAACCCCATCTGGCCCGCCCACGGCATCCGTATCCTGCCGGGCCCGTCCTCGCTCTGGCTGGACGCGCGCGGCCGACGGCTGCCCGTGCCGCTCTTCCCCGGCTTCGACACGCTCGGCACGCTCGAACACATCATGCGCTCCGGCCACGAGTACACCTGGTTCGTCCTGAACGAGCGTGTCATCGGCAAGGAGTTCGCGCTCTCCGGGTCCGAGCAGAACCCCGACCTGACGGGCCGTTCGGTCCGTGACGTACTCGGCCGGGCGCGCGCCGGTGTGCCGGGGCCGGTACGCGCGTTCATGGAGAACGGCGCGGACTTCGTCGTGGAGAAGGACCTCGGCTCGCTGGTGCGGGGCATGAACGCGCTCACCGACGAGCCGCTGATCGACGAGGCCGAACTGCGCCGGGAGATCGTCGCCCGCGACCGGGAGATCGCCAACCCCTTCACCAAGGACCTCCAGATCACCGCCATCCGCGGGGCGCGTGGCTACCTGGGCGACAGGATCGTCCGTACGGCCGCGCCGCACCGCGTCCTGGACCCCGCGGCGGGCCCGCTGATCGCCGTACGGCTGCACATCCTCACGCGCAAGTCGCTCGGCGGCCTGGAGACCGACCTGTCCTCCCGCGTCCTCACCGCGTCGGGCACGCCGCTGTCCGGCGTGTACGCGGCGGGCGAGGCGGCCGGCTTCGGGGGCGGCGGGGTGCACGGCTACCGCTCCCTGGAGGGGACGTTCCTGGGCGGCTGCGTCTTCTCGGGCCGTACGGCGGGCAGGGCGGCGGCGCGGGCGGTGGGCTGACGCGGCCGAAGCGGCCGAAGCGGCTGAACCGGCTGAACCCGCCGAACTCGCCGAACCGGCCGAACCCGCTGAAGCCGGCGGCCCGCTGACCCGGTCGGTCGGCCGACAGCGGGCCGCGCGTCCCCGACACGCGTCCCCGACGGGAGCCCGCCTGTTACCGGCGGGGGCTGGTACCGATGCGGCGTGGGTGGTCGAATCGGTGCGTGACTCTTCAACCACACCAACCGGAGCCGACCGCGGGCCCGCCGCGCGCGTCCGGACCGGCGGACGGGCTGCCGGACGAGCCGCCGGACGCGCCGCCGGACCAGCCGGCGGAGTCGCCGGACGATTCGGCGGGCGCGCCCGTCGGGCGGCGTCTCGTGCTCTCCATGCTCGGCCTCGGCGCCGCCGGCCTGGTCGCGGCGCCCGCCCTTCAACGCGGCCTGGAATCCTTCCTGGGCGCGGCCGCCGACCGGGATCCGACCGGGCTCACCGGACTGCTGCCCAACGGCGGCGGTTTCCGGTACTACTCGGTGGCCGCCTCCGTTCCCCGCAAGGGCCCGGACGACTACCGGCTGACCGTGGACGGCCTGGTCGACCGGCCCGGCTCGTACACCCTCGCGGACCTCCGGCGCATGCCGCGGACGCGGATCGTGCGCGATGTGCAGTGCGTCACCGGATGGCGAGTGCCGCACACGGCGTTCACCGGCGTGACGCTCTCGCGGCTGCTGAGCGCCGCCGGGGTGCGGCCCGGGGCCGCGGCGGTCCGCTTCACCTGCTTCGACGGGGAGTACAGCGAGAGCCTCACGCTCGAACAGGCCCGCCGTGGGGATGCGATGGTCGCCCTGGACATGAACGACGAGCCGATTGGGCACGCGCACGGCGGCCCGGCCCGGCTGTATGTGGCGCCGATGTACTTCTACAAGTCGGCGAAATGGCTCTCCGGGATCACCGTCACCTCCGAGGTCCGGCCCGGCTACTGGGAGGAGCGCGGCTATGACATCGACGCCTGGGTCGGCCGGTCCAACGGCCGGGACGACGCCCCCACCGTCTGAACCGGAGGCGGCCGATGGCGGTGGCTTCCCCGCCATCGGCCGCGGCACCGCCCACGCGGACACCCCGCACGCGGACACCGCCCACGCGGGCAGCCGCCACCCCGAGTACGGACGCCCGGACCTGATACCCCGCTTCAGCCGCGCCGAGCGCCAGGTGCACCGGGCCACCGCCGCCCTGATGCTGGTGTGCCTGGCCACCGCCGCCTGTCTGTATCTGCCGCCGCTCGCCGAGATCGTGGGCCGCCGCGCCCTCGTCGTCGCCGTCCACGAGTGGTCCGGGGTCCTCCTGCCGGTGCCCTTTCTCCTCGGTCTCGGCTCCCGCGCCCTGCGCGCCGACCTGGGCCGGCTGAACCGCTTCGCGCCGTACGACAAGGAGTGGCTGCGCGCGGCCCGGCGGCGCGACGCGCGGCCCGGCGCCCGTCCGGCGGGCAAGTTCAACGCGGGGCAGAAGCTCTACGCGGCCTGGATCGCCGGCGCCGTGCTCGTGATGCTGGGCACCGGACTGCTGATGTGGTTCTCGGGGGTCGGCCCGGTCGTCTGGCGTACGAGCGCCACCTTCGTCCACGACTGGCTGGCACTCGCCGTCGGCGTGGTGGTCGTCGGACATGTCGCGAAGGCGTACGGGGACCCCGGCGCGCGGCGCGGCATGCGCACCGGTTCGGTGGAACGCGCGTGGGCGGAGCGGGAGCACCCCCGGTGGAAGCCGGAGTGAACCCGCCCCGCCCACGCGGGGACCCGGCCGAGCGGGTGCCCGGCCGGGTCGTCCGTCACCACACCTCCGTCACAACACCAGTGACAGGAGCAGTACGCACCCGATGCCGACCACCGAGATGATGGTCTCCATCACCGACCAGGTCTTGATCGTCTGGCCGACGTTCATGCCGAAGTACTCCTTCACCAGCCAGAACCCGGCGTCGTTCACATGGCTGAAGAAGACCGAACCCGCGCCGATCGCCAGCACCATCAGCGCCGCGTGCGTCGTGGACATGTCCGCCGCCAGCGGCGCCACCAGACCGGCCGCGGAGATCGTCGCCACCGTCGCGGAGCCGGTGGCCAGCCGGATCGCGACGGCGATCAGCCAGCCCAGCAGCAGCGCCGGAATCGACCAGTCCTTGGAGAAGTCCAGGATCATCTGGCCCACGCCGGAGTCCACCAGCGTCTGCTTGAAGCCACCGCCCGCGCCGACGATCAGCAGCACGCCCGCGATCGGCGCCAGCGACTTCTCGACGGTGGAGGAGAGCCGGTCCTTGGTGAACCCGGCCGCCCGGCCCAGCGTGAACAGGCCCACGAGCACGGAGGTCAGCAGCGCGATCAGCGGTGAGCCGATGACGTCGGCCGCCCGCTGCACGCTGTTCTCGGGGTCGTCCACGACGATGTCCACGAGCGCCTTGGCCAGCATCATGACGACCGGCAGCAGCACGGTCGTGACGGTGGCGCCGAAGCTCGGACGCTTCGACAGGTCCTCGGAGGCACGCTGCGGGATCATCTTGTCCGGGGCCGGGATGTCCACCCAGCGGGCCGCGTACCGGGAGAAGAGGGGACCGGCGACGATCACGGTGGGAATGGCCACGACCACCCCGAGCGCCAGGGTGACGCCCAGGTCGGCGCCCAGCGCGTCGATCGCGACCAGCGGGCCGGGGTGCGGCGGGATCAGACCGTGCATCACGGAGAGTCCGGCCAGCGCCGGGATGCCGATCCGCATCAGGGAGTAGTTGCCGCGCTTGGCGACCAGCAGCACGACCGGGATCAGCAGCACGATCCCGACCTCGAAGAAGAGCGGCAGCCCGATGACCGAGGCGATGAGGACCATCGCCCAGGGCATGGCACGTCCGCCCGCCTTCGCCAGGATGGTGTCCACGATCTGGTCGGCGCCGCCGGAGTCCGCGAGCAGCTTGCCGAGTATCGCGCCCAGGGCGATCAGCACGCCCACGCCCGCGACGGTGGAGCCCAGCCCGGTGGTGAAGCTGGCTATCACCTTGTCCAGCGGGGCGCCCGCGAAGGCGCCGAGCGCCAGCGAGCCGATGGTCAGCGCCAGGAAGGCGTGCAGTTTGAACGTGGTGATGAGGAGGACGATGACGGCGATACCGGCGAGGACCGCTATCCCCAGCTGCGCGTTGCCCGCAGAGGTGATCGGTTCCGCTGCGTCCGCGGCCAGCGTCTCGACACTGAGACTGCTCACGGGGCTTCCTTCAGTTCTCGAACCGGCGCAGCGCGGCGACGGCCCGTTCGGTTATTTCTTCGGGGGTTCCGGACACGTCGACGGCGACACCGGCCTCGTCCTCGCCCAGGTCCTGGAGCGTCGCGAACTGCGAGTCCAGCAGCGCGGTCGGCATGTAGTGGCCCTTGCGCGCGGCCATCCGCCGCTCGATGAGCTCCCGGTCGCCGGTGAGGTGGAGGAAGAGCGCGTCAGGGGCGGCGGCCCGCAGCCGGTCCCGGTAGGCACGCTTGAGCGCGGAGCAGCTGACCACCCCGCCCCGCCCGGCCCGGCCGTGCGCCCATTCCCCGATCGAGTCCAGCCACGGCCACCGGTCGGCGTCCTCCAGGGGGACACCGGAGGCCATCTTGGCGACGTTCTCCGGCGAGTGGAACTCGTCGCCCTCGGCGTAGGGAACGCCCAGCGTGCCGGCGAGCAGGGGACCGACCGTCGTCTTGCCGGTGCCTGCCACGCCCATCACGACGACGACGTGGGGGGTGCTCATGGGTGGTGCCTCGCTGTCTGCTGTCTTCGTCGACATGGATCCGTCGCGTAACTGAAACTCATTAGGTACGACATATTCAAGAGGTTGTGATGTAAACGTCGTACTTTTTCTCGCCGAGTCGCGCGCCGTAGGCTTACGCCATGACGACAGAAGGCCAGGGCCTGCATACCCGGGTGCTGGACGCCCTCGGCCTCGCGATCACGGCGGGCGAGTACCCCGAGGGCGGTGTCGTACGTACCGACGAGGTGGCCCGGCGCTTCGACGTCTCACGCACCGTCGTGCGCGAGGTGGTCCGCGTCCTGGAGTCGATGCACCTGGTGGTCTCGCGCCGCCGGGTCGGCGTGACCGTACGCCCCACCGAGGAGTGGAACGTCTACGATCCGCGCGTCATCCGCTGGCGCCTGGCCGGCGCCGACCGGCCCCGCCAACTGCGTTCGCTGACCGTCCTGCGGTCCGCGATCGAACCCGTCGCGGCCGGGCTCGCGGCCCGGCTCGCCACCCCCGAGCAGTGCGCCGCCCTCACGGAACAGGCCCTCGGGATGGTCGCCACCTCGCGGGGCGGCCGGCTGGAGGAGTACTTGGTCCACGACATCGCCTTCCACCGCGTCGTGCTGAACGCGTCGGGCAACGAGATGTTCGCGCGCCTCGGCGACGTGGTCGCGGAGATACTCGCCGGACGGACCCATCACCAGGTCATGTTCGACGACCCGGACCCGGCCGCCGTGACCCTGCACGTCCAGGTGGCCGAGGCGGTCCGGGAGGGCGACGCGGCCCGGGCGGAGGAGCTGACGCGGGAGATCGCGGTCGGGGCGCTCCAGGAACTGGACGTGCTGGCGCCCTGAGCGCGCGGCGCCGGTGGCCTCGCGTCCCGCGCGGCCACCCGCCCCGGCGGGGTGCGAACGTACTGAACATACTGACCCTGAATCCAGTGTGATCCGAGTGTGAGGAAAGGCAGGTCCTGGCATGGCACAGCAGGTGCAAGGGGTCATCGCCCCCGGCAGGAACGAGCCGGTACGGGTGGAGACGATCGTCGTACCCGACCCCGGCCCCGGCGAGGCCGTGGTGACGGTCCAGGCGTGCGGTGTCTGCCACACCGACCTGCACTACAAGCAGGGCGGCATCAACGACGAGTTCCCCTTCCTCCTCGGCCACGAGGCCGCCGGCGTGGTGGAGTCGGTGGGCGACGGCGTCACGGAGGTCGCCCCCGGTGACTTCGTCATCCTCAACTGGCGTGCGGTGTGCGGGAACTGCCGGGCCTGTCTGCGGGGCCGTCCCCAGTACTGCTTCGACACCCACAACGCCCGGCAGAGGATGACCCTGACGGACGGCACGGAACTCTCCCCGGCCCTCGGCATCGGTGCCTTCGCCGAGAAGACCCTCGTCGCCGCCGGACAGTGCACCAAGGTCGACCCCGCCGTCGCGCCCGCCGTCGCGGGCCTCCTCGGCTGCGGTGTGATGGCGGGCATCGGCGCCGCGATCAACACCGGCCAGGTGGGCCGCGGCGACTCCGTCGCGGTCATCGGCTGCGGCGGTGTCGGCGACGCGGCCGTCGTCGGCGCGCGTCTCGCGGGCGCGGCACGGATCATCGCCGTCGACATCGACGACCGGAAGCTGGAGACGGCGAAGTCGATGGGCGCTACCCACACCGTCAACTCCCGCTCCACCGACCCCGTCGAGGCGATCCGTGAACTGACCGGCGGCTTCGGGGCGGACGTCGTCATCGAGGCGGTCGGCAGGCCCGAGACCTACCGGCAGGCGTTCTACGCCCGGGACCTGGCCGGCACGGTGGTCCTGGTCGGTGTGCCCACGCCCGAGATGAAGCTCGAACTGCCCCTGCTGGACGTCTTCGGCCGCGGCGGCGCCCTGAAGTCCTCGTGGTACGGCGACTGCCTGCCGTCCCGCGACTTCCCCATGCTGGTCGACCTGCACCAGCAGGGCCGTATCGACCTCGCCGCCTTCGTCACCGAGACCATCGGCCTCGGCGACGTGGAGGCGGCGTTCGACCGGATGCACCAGGGCGACGTCCTGCGCTCGGTGGTGGTGTTCTGATGGCCGCCCGCATCGACCACCTCGTCACCTCCGGCACGTTCTCGCTCGACGGCGGCACCTGGGACGTCGACAACAACGTCTGGATCGTCGGCGACGACACCGAGGCGGTCGTCATCGACGCCGCCCACGACGCCGACGCCATCCTCGCCGCGCTGGGCGGCCGGGCGCTGCGCGCGGTGATCTGCACCCACGCCCACGACGACCACATCGACGCCGCCCCGGCCCTCGCCGCCGCGACCGGCGCTCCCGTCCTGCTGCACCCCGACGACCTGCCGCTGTGGAAGCTGACCCACCCGAACCGGCTCCCCGACGGCGAACTGGCCGACAACGCCGTGTTCACCGTCGCCGGCACGTCCCTGACCGTTCTGCACACCCCCGGACACGCGCCGGGCGCGGTCTGCCTCTACGCGCCGGGTCTGGCCACCGTCTTCACCGGTGACACGCTCTTCCAGGGCGGCCCGGGGGCCACCGGCCGGTCCTTCTCCCACTTCCCGACGATCATCGACTCGATCCGGGACCGGCTGCTCGGCCTGCCGCCGGAGACCGTCGTACGGACGGGCCACGGCGACCCGACGACCATCGGCGCGGAGGCGCCGCACCTGGAGGAGTGGATTCAGCGGGGCCACTGAGAGCTGGGCCACTGAGCGAGCCGCAGCCCGCTCTCGAAACGGTACGGCCCCCCGGTCAGCGGATCGGTGAACTCCAGCAGGCGGGCCAGCAGTTGCAGGGGGTGCGCGTAGGCATCCGAACTGCCGGGTCCGTCCGGCAGGACGACCGGATACAGGGGATCGCCGAGGATCGGCAGTCCCAGCGCGTTCATGTGGACCCGTAGTTGGTGGGTGCGGCCGGTGGCCGGCAGCAGCCGGTACCGGCCGTATCCGCCGCGGTGCGCCAGCAGCTCGATCCGGCTCTCGCTGTTCGGCTCGCCCGGCACCTCCCGGGCGGCCGGCACGCCCGGCTCCTTCTCGATCCGACTGCGCACCGTCACCGGCAGCTCCACCGACGGGTCGTGGCGCGCCACCGCCTCGTACTCCTTGCGCACCCGCCGGTCGCGGAAGAGCGTCTGGTACGCGCCACGGTCCTCCCGCCGTACGACGAACAGCGTGAGCCCGGCCGTCAGCCGGTCGAGCCGGTGCGCCGGCTGCAAGGCGGGCTCGTCCAGCTCCCGCCGCAGCCGTGCCAGCGCCGTCTCGGTGACATGGCGCCCCCGCGGTGTGGTGGCCAGGAAGTGCGGCTTGTCCGCCACGACGATCCGCTCGTCGCGGTGGACGATCCCGATCTCGAACGGCACCCGTTCCTCGGCGGCGAAGTCGCGGTGGAACCACACGTACCGGCCGACGGCGTACGGCTCCCCGCCGGACAGCGGCCCGTCCGTCCCGACGAACCGCCCCTCCCGCAGCATCTCCTCGACGCGGCCCGTCCCGACCGCCCCGCCGAACCGGCTGACGAGATGGTCCCGTACGGTCGCCCACCGCCCCTCGGCGTCGCGGGGCAGCCGCAGGCGCACCGGGTCGATCCCGTCCCGCTGGGGGAGGGGAGACGGCGGCGGGGGGCGGTGTCTGCGGGCCACGGTTTCCTGCGCTCCTGCGCTCCTGCGCTCCTGCGTTCTTGCGCTTCTGTCTTCTTGCGTTCCCGCGGGCTTCTTGCGTTCCCGCGCGCGTTGCCGCGCTTTCGCGGTGCGCCGGCCGGTGTGCCGGTGTCCGTGATCCTACGACGACCGCCCCGCGGCGAGGCGGCGAGCCCGGTCGGCAATTGCGTCCGGCATTCGCCGCCGGCACGGGGCGGATCAGGACCGGGGTGGCGTGACTCCCTCCGCGCGAAGAGTTCCTCGCCGCGACTTTCGCAGGTGGGAGGCGCGGTGGGGAAGGCCGGAGAGGCGGATTCACAGGATTCGGCCGCGCGCGTTGAACGGCTGGGGCAGTATTCACGTATTCAACGACGTCCGGCTTCCGGAATGGAGTCACCGGGTATCGCGATGCCTGGAGGAGGGCGCGGTAAGGAAGGCATAGCCGGAGTGCACGAGGAACCGATCACTATCACGGTCGCGTATCACGTCGCGCCGGGGCGAGAAAGCGACTTTCGTACATGGGCCATGGCAGGACTGGCGGCGATGTCCCGTGTCCGGGGTTATCTGGGGGGCGGTGTTCTCTCTCCTGGGGAGCCCGGCTCGGAATGGCATGTCGTACACCGGTTCGCCGGCGAGAATTCGGCACGGGACTGGGAGGAGTCGGCCGCCGGCCGGCAGTGGTCGGCGCACGGAGAGCGGGTGGCCCGGGAGACCGGATGCCGTAGAACACGAGGTCTGCGGGCCTGGTTCAACGGGCCGGAGGCACCGCCGTCACCGCCGCCCCCGACACCGCCGCCCAAATGGAAATTGTGGTTCGTGAATATGGGCGCGGTCTTTCCGCCGGTGCTCGTCTTCAATTTGACGGTGATTCCGTATCTCGGCGGACTCAACGCGCTCGTCCGGACGCTGGTCCTCTGTCTGTCCGTGACGGCGATTGTCACCTGGGTGCTCATGCCGCGCCTCCAGCGTTTCCTCAAGAAATGGCTGTACCCGCCGCTCCAGGCGCTGCGCGGGCGGCACCGGCGACGGGCCGCGTAGAGCAGCTCAAAGCCCCGTGGAACCGGTTCCCGGTTCAAGGCGCAGAAAGACGAAAAGGAGGTGGGCCCGGTGAAAACCCTGCTCATCGACAACTACGACTCGTACACGTACAACCTGTTCCAGTTGATCGCCGAGGTCAATGGCGAGGAGCCGGTTGTCGTGCTCAACGACGCGCCGGACGGCGCGGAGCTGGACCTGGGAGCATTCGACAACATCGTCGTCTCACCGGGGCCCGGTCATCCCGGAAAGCCCCGGGACTTCGGCATCGGCACGACGCTGCTGGCCCGCGCCCGTATCCCCGTCCTCGGCGTCTGCCTCGGGCACCAGGGCATCGCGATCGGTGAGCAGGCCCTCCTGGCCCCGGCGCCCCGGCCCCGGCACGGCCACGTGTCGACGATCCGGCACAACGGCCGGGGGCTGTTCCGGGGGCTGCCGCAGAACTTCGCCGCGGTCCGCTACCACTCGCTGTCCGTACGGGAGCCGCTGCCGCTGACCCTCGAGGCCACCGCGTGGGCCGAGGACGGTGTGCTGATGGGGCTGCGGCACCGGACGCGCCCGCTGTGGGGCGTGCAGTTCCACCCGGAGTCGGTCCTCACCGAGTTCGGCCACCGCATGCTCGCGAACTTCCGGGACCTGACGGAGGAGCTCTCCCACCAGGACCGCACACCGTCGGGAACACCGGAGCCCACCCGCGCGCCGGCCGCGGCCGGCACCCCGGCGTCGGCGGCGACGCCGGCACCGGTCGGGCCGCGGACTCCGCCCAAGGTGACCGTCACCGCCAAGGTCCCGGTCCGCTTCCCCGCCTCGGCCCCCGCGCCGGTCAAGGCCGTCCCCGCCTCGGCCCCCGCGGTGGTCAAGGGCGTCCCCGCCTCCGCCCCGGCGTCGGTCAAGGTCCGTGTCCGGACCCCGGCCCCGGTGCCCACCCTGTCGCCGGCCCCGGTGCCGGTCTCGGCGTCGCTCTCCGGGCCCTCGTCGATTCCGTCGTCGGTCGCGGTGACGGTCCCGGCTCCGGCGTCGGTCGCGGTCCCGGTCCGGGCCGCCGCCGCCCCGTCGTCGGTCGCGGTCCCGGCTTCGGCCTCCGCCCCGGTCCACGTGTCCGTACCGGCCCGTCCCCCCGCCCCGGTCCGCCGCCGCGAGGTGAAACGCCGGGTCTTCCCGAACTCCCGTAGCTCGGCGGAGAGCCTGGTCGCCTCGCCCCCCGGGCCGCCGGCCGCCGGCTACCGGCTGCACACCAGGAAGATCGGCACCGCCGTGGACGCCGAAGCGGCCTTCACCGAACTGTGCGCCGACGCGCCCCGCGCCTTCTGGCTGGACAGCGCCCAGGTCGAGGCGGGACGGTCCCGATTCTCCTTCTTCGGCGACGGCAGGGGCCCGCTGGCCGAGTTCGTACGGTACGAGGTCGGCTCCGGCGCCTGCCAGGTGGAGGGGCCCGGGCGGCCACCGGTCCGCGTGCCCGGCAATGTCTTCGACTATCTGAAGGGTCAGTTGGCGCTGCGCGCCGTGGACGCCCCCGAGCTGCCCTTCGACTTCGCCGGCGGCTACGTCGGCTACTTCGGCTTCGAGCTGAAGGCCGACTGCGGGTCCCCGAACCGCCACCGCGCCGAAACCCCCGACGCCTGCTGGCTCTTCGCCGACCGGCTGGTGGCCGTGGACCACCAGGAAGGCACCACCTACACCGTCTGCCTGGCCGAGGACACCCCGGCCGGACTGCGGTCCGCCACCGGCTGGCTCGACGCGACGACGGCCCGCCTGAGCCGGGTGCGGGCGTCCGCGGAGCCCGCCGCACCGCCCTCGGCCGTGGCCGACCTCACCGCCGCGGAACCGTGGCTGGCCCGCGACCGCAAGGGATACCTCGCCGACATCGAGGCGTGCAAGCGCGAGCTGAACGCCGGTGTGAGCTACGAGATCTGCCTCACCGACGCCGCCCGGCTCCCCGCGCCGGAGGACCCGTACGGCTTCTACCGGTCGCTGCGCCGCCACAACCCGGCCCCGTACGCGGCCTACCTCAAGTTCGGCGAGGTCGACGTCGCCTGCTCGTCCCCCGAACGGTTCCTGCGGATCACTCCGGACGGCACGGTCGAGGCCAGGCCCATCAAGGGGACCGCGCCACGGGGCGCCAGGCCCGAGGAGGACGACCTGCTGCGGGACTCGCTGGCGGCCGACGACAAGACCCGGGCCGAGAACCTGATGATCGTCGATCTGCTCCGCAACGATCTAGGCCGGGTCTGCGCCACGGGGACGGTACGGGTGCCCCGGCTCATGGCGACCGAGACCTACGCGACCGTCCACCAACTGGTCTCCACCATCGAGGGCCGGCTGAGGGAGGACAAGGACGCGGTCGACTGCGTACGCGCCTGCTTCCCGGGCGGTTCGATGACGGGGGCGCCCAAACTGCGCACCCTGGAGATCATCGACTCGCTGGAGACCGAGGCCCGCGGCGTCTACTCCGGTGCCATCGGCTACTTCGGCTGCAAGGGCGGCGCGGATCTCAACATCGTCATCCGTACGGCCGTCTTCAGCGGCGGCCGGATGCGGCTGGGGGCGGGCGGAGCCATCGTGCTCGGCTCCGACCCGGCCGCCGAGTACGACGAGATGCTGCTGAAGACCGCGGCCCCGATGCGCGCGTACCGGGAGACCATGGCGGCCGAGTCCGCCGGCCGGTCGGCCCGCCTGGTGGAGGAGCCGACCCTATGACACCCCGGTCCACCCTGACCCACCCGGTCCAACCGGTCCACCCGGTCGAGTCCGCCACCGCGACCACCCGTACGGCCCCGGAATCCGCCGAGCGTTCCGTACCCGTACCCGAACCGGCCCCCGGGCCCGCTCCCGTACGAACGGAACATCGCGCGCCCGTGCGGGTCGGACTCCCCGTGCCCGCTCCCGTACCGGCCGAGGCCCTCGTACCCGGGCCCGTACCGGCCGAACCGCCCCTGCCCCTCCCCGCACCGGCCGAACCGCCCCTTCCCCGCACGGCCGCCGAGCGTCCCGCACCCCGGCGCGGGCACGCCGCCACCGCGGCGCACCGCCCGGGCAACCTGGCCGCCGACCTCGCCGGACTGGCCGAGCGGCACGGCTGGACCGCGCGCGCCGCCTTCTACCAGGACCACCAGGTGTGGACGCACGGCGAGGTGCACGACCTCGCCGCGCGCGCCGCGACCGTCCTGGCCGACCACGGGGTGCGGCCCGGCGACCGGGTGCTGCTCGCTCTCCCCGACTCCCCGGCGTGGGTGGTGGCCTTCCTGGCCATCGCCCGGCTCGGAGCGGTCGCGGTGCTCGTCAACCCCGAGCTGCCGGCGGCCGACCACGCCTTCATGGCGGACGACAGCGAGGCCGCCGTGTCTGTCACCGGCCCAGGAGCCGAGGACCGGTCCGGCCCGGACCGCCGCCTGTACGCGGACCAGTTGCTGGCGCTCGCCCGCACCGCGGCCCCGGCCGAGCCCTGCCCGGCCGCCTCGGACACCCCGCTGTACATCCAGTACACCTCCGGTACCACCGGCCGTCCCAAGGGCGTGGTCCACTGCCACGGCGACCCCGAGGCGTACTACGAATTCGTCGGCCGCCGGCTGCTGCGGATCGGCCCCGACGACGTCACCCTCTCGGTGTCCAAGCTCTACTTCGCCTACGGCTTCGGCAACGCCTTCGTCTTCCCGCTCTTCTCCGGCTCCGCCGCGGTCCTCGCCGCCCGCCGCCCCGGCCCCGCCGCCGTCGACGAACTGGTCGCCCGGCACCGGGTGACGCTGCTCTACTCGGTGCCGTCGGCCTACGCCGCCCTGCTGGCCGACCGGGCCGTGGGCCACGCGGGCTGCTTCGCCTCCGTGCGCGCCGCCGTGTCGGCGGGCGAGAGGATGCCGGCCGGCCTCGGGGAACGGGTGACCGATCTGCTCGGCGCGCCCGTACTGGAACAGATCGGCTCCACCGAGGTCGGCCACGCCTTCTGCGCCAACAGCCTGGCCCACAACACCCCGGGCACGGTCGGGCGCCCGGTGCCCGGGTACGAGGTGGAGCTGCGGGACGACGCCGGACAGCCGGTGGCGCCGGGCGGGACGGGCGAGTTGTGGGTGCGGGGGCCGTCGCTGACCCCCGGGTACCTGAACCTGCCCGAGGAGACCGCGCGCGCCCTGTCCGGCGGCTGGCTGGCGACCCGGGACCGGGCCCGCCGTGAGCCGGACGGCACGTACCGTCACCTGGGCCGGGTGGACGACATGGAGATGGTCGGCGGCATCACCGTCGCGCCACAGGAGGTCGAGACGGTCCTGGGAGCCCATCCCGCGGTGCGCGAGGTCGCGGTGGCGGCGGTCACCGACGACCGGGGAGTCACCGGGCTGCGGGCCTACGTCGTCATGTCCGCGTCGGCCGAACCGTCGGCGTCGGCCGAACCGTCCGGGGCGGTCGACGCGACCGAGCGTGCCGCGCGGGCCGATCAGCGCGCCGCGCAGGCCGGTCAGGGCGTGCGGACGGACCACGGCAGGCAGCGTGCCCGGGCCGTACGGGCCGGGCGGCCGGAGGCGACGGCCGACGGCCTGGAGGAGGCGCTTCTGTCGCTGGCACGCCGGCACCTGGCCGCCTTCAAGGTCCCCAGGACCGTACGCGTGGTGCCGTCGCTCCCGCGCACGGACACCGGCAAGCTCCGCCGTCACCTGCTGCGCCAGGGCTCCTGGTGACCACCCCTACCCAAGATCTCAGGAAGGAACGGCCGTCATGCGACAGCCCCTGTTCTCCGCGCGCGGGTTCTACCTCGGCCTGATGTTCCAGCAGGCCGCGGCCCGGCACGGCGCCGTCGAGGTCACCCTGGACCGGCCCTTGGACGTGTGTCCCCAGGCGGGGCTCTCGGTCGGCTACCCGCACCTGGCGGCCCTCGTCGACGACCTGTCCGCACGGCTCTGGCAGGCCGGCGTACGGCCGACCGAACGGGTGGCCGTCCACAAGGCGGACAACGTCGACATCGCGCTGCTGACCTGCGCGATCTCCCGCATCGGCGCGGTACCGGCACTGCTCTCGCCCGGTCTGGACGGGCCGGTCGCCCGCGAGCTGCTCGGCCGGCTGGAACAGCCCTGGCTGATCACGGACCGGGCCACCCTGGAGGGCCCGCCGCGCGCCGCGGCGACGTCGGACACCGGGCAGGCCGACGGCCGGGCCGTCGACCGGGCCGTCGACCGGGCCGCCGGGGGGATCGACGGGCAGGACGGCGGCCCCGCCCTCGCCGGTCTCGTACGGAGGGTGCTCACGGTCGGTGAGGCACCACCCGGAACCGACGCCGTGTCCCTCGACACGTACGCCGGCGCACCGCCGCGCGGACCGGTGCGGCTGCACCCCGGCGAGCCCGCGTTGATCACCCACAGCTCGGGCACCACCGGAATCCCGAAGCTGGCGGTGCACAGCGCCCACACGATGTGGAACCGGCTGCTCCCCCAGAAGGCGCTCGGCCGGCCGACCCGCGGCGAGACGGCGGCCCTGCACCTGTCCTTCGTCCACTCCCGCTTCTACCACCTGCTCGGTGTGCTGCTGCACTACGGCAGCCCCCTGGTGCTGATGGTCGACCCGGACCCGGCCGCCGTGGGCCCGCTGCTCGCCCGCCACCGGCCGGGCATCGTGGAGACCCACCCCAACACCTTCGTCCTGTGGGAGGAACTGGCCGACGCGCCCGGCGGCCCGCTGGCCGGGGTCCGCGCGTACGGCAGCACCTTCGACGCCATTCACCCCCGTACCGTGCGCCGGCTGCTGGGCGCCTCGCGCCGGCGCTCGCCCTGGCTCGTGCAGCTGTACGGGCAGAGTGAGACCGGCCCGGTCGCGTTCCAGTGGTACACGCGCCGGGGCGCGGGTCGTACGGACGGCCGGCGGGTCGGGACCGCGTTCCCCGGTTTCACCAGGATCCGGGTAGCCGACGGCCGGGGGACCGCCGCGCGGCCGGGGGTGCCCGGCCGCATAGAGGCCCGCACCCGGGGCCGCATCCTCACCTACCTCGGCGCCCAGGAGCAGTACAACCGCCAGCTCGATCACGGCTGGTGGCAGATGGGGGACATGGGCTACCGGGACCGCTGGGGCGGGCTGTACCTGATCGACCGGGAGATCGACCGGATCGAGGAGGTGGACAGCAACCTGGAGGTGGAGGACGTCCTGATGTCCCGCCTCGACGAACTGCGCGAGGTGGTCATCGTCCCGGGCGCGGAGCGCGAACCGGTGCCCGTGGTGTGCGTACGGGGCGACCGGCCGCTCGACAGCAGGCGGTGGCGCGAGGCGACCGAAGACCTGCCGCGGATGTCGACGCCGATGCAGTGGCGGTTCGAGGACCTGCCCCGGACCTCCACCTGGAAGGTCAAACGCGTCGAGATCACACGGATGCTCACCGAGGGTGTCTTCCCGGCCGTCCGGTTCGGAGGCTGAGGTGGCGACCGTGGACCGGACGCCCGCCGAGAACCGTTCACCCGGAGGGGATCACCCACCGGCCGTGGACCGGACACCCGCCGTGGACCGGGCGCCCGCCGTGGACCGGGCGACGGCCGACGAGCGGTCACCCGCCGAGGTCCGCTCACCCGGCGGCGACCGGGCCCCCGGCGCGGGCCGGACGCCCGTCCTGGTGGTCGGCGCCGGGCCCGTCGGCCTGACGGCGGCCCTCGGACTCCGGGCGCGCGGGCTCCCCGTGACGCTGCTGGAGGCCGATCCGGAGGGCCGGCGACGGGAAGGCAGCCGCGCGCTGTTCGTACACCGGGAGACACTCCGGTCGCTGGACGGGATGCGGCCGGGCCTCGCCGCCGAGATCAGCTCGTTCGGGCAGACCTGGCGCACCAGCCGCACGCTGTACCGGGGGCGCGAGGTGTACGCGCGGACCTTCCCGCCGCCCGTCCGGCAGGCGGGGGACCGGCCAGGCCTGCCACCGTTCACCAGCCTGCGGCAGGTGGACACCGAACGGTTCCTGCTCGCCGCCTGCGAGGCCGCGGGCGTACGGATCGAATGGGGCGCGCGGGTGGCCGGGGTACGGGTCTCGGCGGCCGGTGTCGCCGTGACCGCCGAGGACGGCCGCAGCTGGAGCGGCGACCGGGTCGTCGCGGCCGACGGCGCGCGGTCGGCGGTCCGGCGCGAGCTGGGCATCCCCATGGAGGGCGGCCACGCGCCGGGTTTCCACGTCGTCGTGGACGTCGCCGAGACCCCGGGGGCGGAACTGCCGGTCGAACGGGTCTTCCACTACGAGCACCCCGGCGTGGGCGGACGCAGCGTGATGCGGGTGCCGTTCACGGGCGGTTTCCAGCTCGACCTCCAGTGCCGGGACGACGACGCGCCCGAGTCCTACGGGACGGAGGAGGCCGTCCGGGACTGGTTGCCCCGTCTGGTGGGCGACGGCCATGCCGACCGCGTGCTGTGGGTGTCGACGTACCGCTTCCTGCGCAAGGTGGCCGCCTCCTTCACCGATCCCGCGCGCCGCGTGCTGCTCGTCGGCGAGGCGGCTCACCTGTTCCCGCCGTTCGGCGCCAGGGGCATGAACAGCGGCGTCGCGGACGCGGCCGCGGCCGCCGAGGCGGTCGCGGCGGGGACGCCGGAGGCGGTCGAGGCGTTCGCCGTGACCCGGCGGGAGGCGGCGCTGTTCAACAGCGCCGCGGCCGGCGAGGCCCTGGAACACCTGCGGCCGCGGCGTCGGACCGTACGGGCGAAACAGCGAGTGGCGGCGACGCTGGCGCCCGTGGTTCCCCGGTGCGGCGCGTGGCTCGAGCGCGCGCCGTACGGGCCGCGCCACGGCTCACCCGCGAGCGCGGGCGGCACGTACTGAGGGGGCCGGCGGGTTCCCGCTGGACGGCGGGTTCCTCCTCAACGGCGGGTTCCCCCTGAACTCCGGGCCGCCGGGTCCCCCATTCGGTCCCGGCCCGGCGGTCCGGTCCTGACAAGAGAACGGATCCGGCACCGGCGGACCGCATGATGGTGCGGTGATCAGCGTCCTGTTCGCCATCCTGACCGCGGTCAGCAACGGCTCCGGTGCCGTGCTCCAGCGCAGGGCCGCGGCCACGGTGCCGGACACCAAGGCCATGCGCCTCGAGCTGATCCGGCACCTGCTGCGGCAGAAGGTCTGGCTGGCGGGGATCGGCCTGGTGATCGTCGCGGCCGTCTGCCAGGCGGTCGCCCTGGCCACCGGGCCGATCGCCGTGGTGCAGCCGATCTTCGTCGTCGAACTGCCCGCGACGCTGCTGATCGCCGGCTACGTCTTCCGGGCCCGGCTGCCGCGCGAGGTCTGGGCCGGAGTGGCGGCGGTCACCTGCGGGCTCGCTCTCGGGATGGCGTCGGCGGCGCCGGGCGGCGGCGGCGAGAGCGTGCCCGGCGCCGCCTGGATCTCCGCCCTCCTCCTGACCGGCGTCTTCGAGGGCCTGCTCCTCGCCTGGTCGACCCGGTTGCGCGGCAACGCGCGGGCCGCCGCCCTCGGCCTCGCCGCCGCGACGGGCTACGCCCTGACCGCCGCGCTGATGAAGGACGCGATGGGACGCCTGGAGGACGGCGGCGCGGCGGCGCTCTTCACCTCCTGGCAGTTGTACGCCACCGCCGTCGCCGGGGTGGGGGCGCTGTTCCTGCTGCAGAACGCTCTCCAGGCGGGTTCGCTGGCCGCCTCGCAGCCCATGCTCACCCTCGGGGACGCGCTGATCAGCATCGCCTACGGGGTGACCCTCTTCGGCGAGAGCGTCCGCGTCGGCTGGTGGCTGCTGCCCGAGCTGATCGCCGTGGTGTTGATCACGGTCGGCTGCGTGACACTGGCCCGCTCGCCCCTGGCGGGTGGCGCCGCACCGCCGCCACCACGCGTGCGCTGACCTGCGGAAGCCGCGGGGAGGAGGCCGCTCGTCGGGGCCGGCACGCGCACGCGGCCCCAAGGGCCGGACCGCACAGGCGGTGTGAGGCGACGTCCGCGCCGGCGGCACATCAGAGTTGAGGAATTGCCAACTTATGCAATTGCCCACATGATGTACCCATCCTGATGTACCCGTCGCCGCGCGTCCGGTCCCGGCCGCCCGCCCGGGTCCGCCGGCCCGCCGCACCCGTCCGGGAGGAGCCCGGGTGACCAGCCGTATCGCTCCCTTGCCGCACCGGCACGTCCTGACCCTGCCCACCGTGCCCTCGGCCGTGCGGACGGTGCGCGAGGCGACGGAACAGGTGCTGGCCGAGTGGGGCATCAGCCCGCAGCACCCCGCGGTGGACCCGGCACTGCTGATCCTGAGCGAGCTGGTCACCAACAGCGTCCGGCACGCCGCCCCGGTCTCCCCGAACCTGACCGTCATGTACGCGGCCGGCCGCGGCACGTTCGTCTTCGCGGTGCACGACCGGCACCCCTACCAGCCCGTCCTGGACGGCCTCGGCACCGACGCGGGGCCCACTGTCGGTACCGGAACCGGGAACGGCGGTCTGGCCACCGTCATGGAACTCACCAGGAGTCTGGACGGCACCGTGGTCGTCCAGGGGGACGGGGACGGCGGGGGCAAGAGCATCTGCGTCAGCCTGCCCCTCCAGCGGTGACGGCCGGGCGGTGTTCCGTACGATGCGACTGCTCACGGGCCGACTGCTCGCCCGGTCCGCGACGGGTGGAGGTCATTACGCTGAACGGCATGGGTGAGGATGGCCGCATGGCGGACAGGACGGGATGGGCGGGATGCGCGCGGACGCGGTGTTCACGACCGGCGAGAGGCACGGACGGCGGAGGACCGGTTCGGTGAGCGTGCCGCTGTACCAGCTCAAGGCGGAATTCTTCAAAACGCTCGGTCACCCCGTACGCATCCGGGTGCTGGAGCTGCTGAGCGAGCGCGAGCACGCGGTCGCCGACATGCTGCCCCAGGTAGGGGTGGAGCCTTCGCACCTGTCCCAGCAACTGGCGGTGCTGCGGCGCGCGAACCTGGTCGTGACCCGCAAGGAGGGCTCGACCGTCATCTACTCGCTGACCAGCCCGCACGTCGCGGAGCTGCTGCGGGTCGCGCGCACCATCCTGTCCGGGGTGCTGGCGGGGCAGGCCGAACTGCTGGCGGACCTGCGGGCCGCCACTCCCGAGGAGAAGGCATAGGAGGCCGTGAGCCGCCGGCCGGCCCCAGCGCCCGCCCCGACGTCACTCCGAAGCCGGGCAGGCCCGCACAGATCGTCGTCAGCGCCGAGACGAGCGTCAGCGCCGGAAGACGGCTCCGCTCCGTTCACGGCCCCGTTTCCCGTGTCCGCGGCCGGACTCCGGCAGCTGTGGGCGGAGAGCGGCCGACGCGGTGGAGCCCGGACCCGGGGGCAATCACTCATCCCCGGCGGTGGTGTCCGGCGGACAGGCTCCGTACCGGCAGTTCGTCCACCGTCCGGTGCCGGTCCGGGGCGTGCGCGGACGCAGCCGCGCCGTAGCGCCGGGCCAGAGGCCCGGAGGTGGCCCCGTGGGCCAGGACGCTGAGCAGCACCGTGCAGACCACCACCGGCACGACCGCGCGGGCGGCGGAGGCGTCGAGTTCCTCGACGGCCAGCAGGCCGAAGACGACGGCTCAGCAGCGCGAGCGCGAGCACGGCCGTGACCGCGAACTCCTCGGCCGGCCATCCCCGGCGCAGCGCGCGGCGCAGCAGCCGGCCGGCGGCCAGTCCGAGAGCGGTGCCGTAGCCGATCCCGATCAGCAGTTCCAGGAGCGCGCCGCC
>NZ_JOHR01000016.1 GCF_000719775.1 Streptomyces sp. NRRL F-5135
AGGCCCCTTCCGCTCCTGCGTCGCCTCCCTCCTCCGCCTTGCCGGACTTGCCCCTCGCCCCGCTCCTTCCTCCACCCCACCCATCCGCGCGACCTCTTAGGCTGAGCGCATGCTGAGGTTGGGACTCACGGGCGGAATCGGAGCGGGCAAGAGCGAGGTCTCGCGACTGCTGGCCGGTTACGGTGCGGTGTTGATCGACTCCGACCGTATCGCGCGCGAGGTGGTGGAGCCCGGTACGCCGGGACTGGAAGCCGTGGTGGCCGAGTTCGGCACCGATGTCCTCACCCCGGACGGCCGCCTCGACCGGCCCAGGCTGGGCGGCATCGTCTTCGGGGACCAGGACCGGCTGCACGCGCTGAACGCGATCGTGCACCCCCTGGTCCGGGCGCGCTCGGCCGAGCTGGAGGCGGCGGCGGGACCCGACGCCGTCGTGGTGCACGATGTGCCCCTGCTGGTGGAGAACGGCATGGCGGGGCTGTACGACCTGGTGGTGGTCGTGGACGCGACGCCCGCGACCCAGCTGGACCGGCTCGTGAGGCTGCGCGGCATGGACGAGTCCGAGGCGCGCAAGCGGCTGGCGGCCCAGGCCACCCGCGAGGAGCGGCGCGCCGTCGCCGATGTCGTCATCGACAACGACGGCCCGCTGGAGCGGCTGGAACCGCAGGTCAGGGCCGTCTGGCGGGAGGCGTCGGCACGGGTGGCGGCCGACCGCCACGCCGAGCGCGACTGACCACCGGTGCACCGGCCCCGCCGGGCCGTCGGCTGTCGTACGTGTGGAACAGCACTGCCGTACGGTGCGTTGAACGCGCGGACCGAGGGAAGGATGCGACCGTGCCCGAGAGCCCGGAGACCCACGTCATCGACTATCGCGCGGCGGAGCAGCTGCTGGCCGCGCGGGATCCGCGCGGGGCCGTGAAACTGCTCGACTCGGTGATCGCGGCCCACCCGGAGAACACGGCTGCCCGCCTGCTGCGCGCTCGCGCGTTCTTCGCGTCGGCGCAACTGAGACCCGCCGAGCTGGAGTTCGAGCTGGTGCTGGAGCGCGAGCCGGACAACGCGTTCGCGCATTTCGCCCTCGCCCGTACTTTCGAGCGTTCCGGCCGCCCGGAGCAGGCCCAACGGCATTTCCGCCTGGCCGCCGCCCTCGATCCCAAACCCGAGTATCTGAAGGCGGCGCGCTTCGACTCGGACGCGAACGGTGAAGGATGACGGAGGGCGCGCGGACGGCGAGCGGAGCGGGCGCGCCGGTTCCGTAGGGACATCCGGCGGGCCTACGCGCGCCGGCCCGGCCGTCGCCCCGCGCGTCCGCCACGATCCGCGCGCTCGCCGCGGTCCGGATCCGGTGTTCGGTCCAGGCCGTGCCCGCCGTCCGGGCCCGGTCCGGTGTGCCCGCCGGGGCGGGGGCCGTCGCCCTCGTCGGGCTCGTACGGCGGAATGTCGCGTCCCGGCTGGTAGTGCGGCCCCTGGCGGATGTGGCGCACCACCATGACCATGTCCGTGGCCACGATCAGGAAGAGCACCCCGCAGGCGACCGCCCAGCCCGTCCGGCCGGCGAAGGAGAAGGCGGCCGTACCGAGTCCCGTCCAGATCAGGCCCCATACACTCAGCCAGAACCGCATACGCAGCGGACTGCGCGCGGTGACCGGCTCACTTCCGGTGCGCATGGCTCTCGCACCTCCCACTGGTGGGTGTACCCGCGAACGCGGTCGCTGACCCGGCCGCGCGGTCCCCGCTCTCCGGCGTCGGGCTCGGGCCGGGTCCCGGCCGGAGCCCGAGGGTCAGGCGAATGGGGCCGATGCGGTTGACTGTCCGCTTGGCGCGCCGGAACGTGGCTGCTACACCCGGACGTGACGGCATGACGCTCGCCGTGAGCGGTGGAAAGGGCTGGTCGGCGATGGCGGACAGGCAGGTGGAACGCATCGCGGAGCTCATCCGTCCGCTGCGGGTGGATCCCGGTTCGAAGGTAGTGATCGACAAGGACTTCGATCCGCGTTACGTCGCCGGTCTGAAGAAGAGCGCGGGTGTCGAACTGTTGCGCACGGGTGTGTCGCTGCTTGCCGACTACCAGTCCCGGCTCGCCGCCCAGGGCACCCATGGGGTGTTGTTCTGCGTTCAGGCGCTGGACGCGGGTGGCAAGGACGGCACGATCCGGCATGTCATGAGCGGGGTGAATCCGCAGGGTGTGCGGGTCAGCAGCTTCAAGGTGCCCTCCGTCGAGGAACTGGACCACGACTACCTGTGGCGCTACGCCCGCGGGCTGCCCGCGCGCGGCGAGATCGCCATCTTCAACCGGTCGCACTACGAGGAGGTCCTGGTCGTCCGGGTCCACCCGGAGGTCCTCGCCCGGCAGAAGCTGCCGGGCCGGCCGCGCGGGACGAAACTCTGGGCCCGCCGCTACCGCGAGATCAACCATTGGGAGCGATACCTCACCCACAACGGGTTCAAGGTCGTGAAGATCTTGCTGAACATCTCCAAGGAGGAGCAGCGCGCCCGGTTCCTCAAGCGGATCGACCGGCCGGAGAAGAACTGGAAGTTCTCCGCGGCCGACACCCGGGAGCGACGGCGGTGGGACGACTACCAGCGGGCCTTCTCCGAGATGCTGTCGGCCACGAGTACCGACTGGGCGCCCTGGTACGTCGTGCCGGCGGACCGGAAGTGGTTCGCACGGATCTGCGCGGCGGCGGTGCTGGTCGACGCCCTGTCGGACATCGATCCCCAGTACCCGACGGTGGACGACCAGGCCGCCCGCGACCTCCTCGCCGCCAGGCGTGAACTGGAGGCGGAGGGGACCGAGCCCGCGCCGCCCGCCCCGCACACCGCCGCTCGGCGGCCGAAGACGTAGCGGCAGCACGGCCCGCCCGGGGCCGCGCGGGACCGGGCCGCCCGCGCCGGGCCCCGCCTCCCCGCCCGGTCCGGTCCGGGAGCTTGCCTGCTCCTGGCGCGTCGGTCCGCGGGAACCGGGGTCCGGAGCCGCGCGTTACGGGGGCATGAGCCGACTCATGCGCGAGGGACACCGGGGCACCGGACCCGGTGCCATCACCCCGGACGGCTGTGCCGTCGACCTCTACTCCCGGCTGTCCGTCGGCCGCGAGCCGGATGTCGTCGAGGCGGCCGTGCCCGCCGGGGCGTCCCTGCTCGAACTGGGCAGCGGGGCGGGCCGGGTGACTCACCCGTTGATCGAACGGGGCTTCCGGGTGACGGCCGTGGACGAGTCGGCGGAGATGCTGGAGCGCGTGAAGGGCGCCGTCCGTACGGTCCGGAGCCCTATCGAATCACTGTCCCTGGGGGAGACGTTCGACGTCGTCATGCTCGCCTCCTTCCTGGTGCACGTCGGCGACACATCGGTGCGTAACGGTCTGTTGCGCGCCTGCCGTGAGCATGTCTCCGACGACGGGTGCGTGCTGATCCAGCGCGAGGGCCTGGACTGGCACAGCGATGTGCCCAGGGAGCGGGTGGACGAGGGAGCCGGCTGCACCATCCGGATCGTCTCCGCCGAGCCGGCGGGTGACGGGGTGGACTCCCTGCTGTGCGAGTACGTCTTCCCGGACGCGCGCTGGACCCAGACGTTCCTGTCCCGGCCGCTGAGCGAGGAGGAGTTCGAGGGCTGTCTCGGCGAGGCGGGCCTGGTGGTCGACACGTATCTCACCGACGACGGGACATGGGTACGGGCGCTGCCCAGGTAGCCGCGCCGGGACGGGGCCGCCGGCCGTGCGGTCCGCTCCCGCCGCGACCGGACCGCGGGGTGGAGGCTTTTCCTCAGTGCACGATGGTGTAGCTGCGCCACGGCCCCGATCCGGGCGCGATCGTGTCGGACTGCATGGTGGCGATGTACGCGTTCTGCTCGCCGGTGCAGTCGGGCGTCAGGTACATGATCATGTCGAGCAGGGTGCGGTTCGCGACCGTGTGGGCTCCGGTGGACCCGATGCTGTGGCAGCCCGTGACCAGCGGATTGGACACCGTGACCCGGTTGCGCTGCTCCGTCTCGTAGGTGACGGTGCCCACCGCGGTCCGGCCGAGTCCCGAGCAGCCGGCGACGGTGAGGACGAGACAGGCCGTCGCGACGACGAGGCGGAGCCGCTGATGGCCGGCCCGGGACCGGTGCTCGGCCCGGGGCGAACGGCCGGCCCCCGGCGGGTGATCGGTCACGGGCATGGGCGGTCCTCCGTCTGTACGCGGTGTGCGCGGGCCGGTGGTACGGGGGCCGGCCGGGCGGCGCGGAGGGCGTCGGCGGCGCGGTCCGGGGCGGCCGGTGATGTCACACTGCCGGATCGGCCGCACGGCGGCACCAGATGCGCGGCCGGCCGGGGGTAACGAGCGCCGGTGACCCCCCCCGCGGGCGGCACCCCGCGGAACCCGGGGCCGGCACCCGTACCGACTCGCCGTCGCCCCCGTCGCCCCCGCCGCCCGCCGTCGTCGGCCGTGCCGGCGGCGTCGTACGACCGCGTCCCGTTTCTCGACCAGCGGGTCAAACAGGGCATACCGTGGTGATTAGCACTACCTCGGTCCGGCGTCAGGGGGCCCATCATGGTCGAGGAACTGATCGTGGCCGTCATCGCGGCCGTGTGCGCGTGCGGGGTCTACGCCATGGCGGCGGCCCGGGTCGTCAAGCAGTACGAGCGAGGCGTCGTCCTGCGTCTCGGGCGCCTGCGCAGGAACATTCGAGGCCCCGGGTTCACGATGATCGTTCCGTTCGTGGACCGGTTGCACAAGGTCAATATGCAGATCGTGACGATGCCGGTGCCCGCCCAGGACGGCATCACCCGGGACAACGTCACCGTGCGCGTGGACGCCGTGATCTATTTCAAGGTCGTGGACGCGGCGGACGCGGTGATCCGGGTGGAGGACTACCGGTTCGCGGTCTCCCAGATGGCACAGACGTCGCTTCGTTCGATCATCGGAAAGAGTGACCTCGATGATCTGCTGTCGAACCGGGAGAAACTGAACCAGGGCCTGGAGCTGATGATCGACAGTCCGTCGATCGGCTGGGGTGTGCAGATCGACCGGGTCGAGATCAAGGACGTGTCGCTGCCGGAGACGATGAAGCGGTCGATGGCGCGGCAGGCGGAGGCCGACCGGGAGCGCCGCGCGCGGGTGATCAACGCGGACGCCGAGCTCCAGGCGTCGAAGAAGCTCGCGGAGGCGGCGGCACAGATGGCCGACCAGCCGGCCGCGCTCCAGCTGCGGCTGCTCCAGACCGTGGTCGCCGTGGCGGCGGAGAAGAACTCCACGCTCGTCCTGCCCTTCCCCGTCGAACTGCTCCGGTTCCTCGAACGTGCCACTCCGACCGAGGCCGCCGAGGCGGCGCGGAACGTGTCGGCGGCCGTGGAGTCCGGCGCGGCCGTCGAGAAGCCGGCGGACCGTTCGGAAGCGGTGGGCGCGGGCACCGACGGAGGGCCTTCGGAGCCGCCGGACGGAGCCGGCCCGCCGCAAACCGCCGGGCCGTTGGACGACGCGGCCGGGCTGCCGGGCACGGCCGGGCTGCCCGACGTGCTGGGCGTCCCGACGACTCCGGGCACCTCGACCGCTCCGGTTACCCCGACGGCTCCAGGCCCTTCGCACGCTTCGGAGGAGGAGACGCCCGCGGGGCAGACGCCGCTCACGACCCCGTGACGGCGCCACGGGAGGCATCCCGCCTCCACGCGCCTCCGCCCCGGCCACTGCGGCCGGGGCGGCGGCTTTTCGGCCCGCGAACCCGCCCCGAGCTGCGTGAATGCCGCGCGCGGACCGAGTGTCAGACCCCCCGCCTAGACTCGCAGAGGTAATCGGATCCCGATGTGGGAGGGAGTCTGTGGGCATGCCGCGATTCGTGCATACCCCCGCACGTCGGGCCGGGCGTGTCCGCGCGGCCGAGCACGCCGCGCCGGCTCTTCCGCCCGCGTCGGGGCCTCTTCAGGTGCCCCCCTCCGAATCCTCCGTCACCGCCCCCTCCGCCCTCGTGCCGACGCCTGTGTCGGCGTCCGAGGCCGCGCGGGTGTTCGTGCCGGACGCGCTCGTGCGCTGCGCCGCCGTGTTCCTGCCCGCCGGGCTGCCGCGCGAGGGCCGGGTGGCGTTCTGGTCGCCCGAGGGCGAGCTGCCGCCGCCGGCGGACCCGCGGGAGCGAGGGGCAGCGACGGGAGGCCGGACGGGTTCGCACGGCGCGGCCGACGGACCCGGTGCCGCGCGGCCGGTCGCCACGGGGCCCGAGCGGGACGAGGTGACGGTCGTACGGCTCCAGGAGGGCGTGGCCCGCGCGTGCGCCGTTCCGGCGGTGGTGCTGCCCGTGGCCGACGCCCTGCCCCTGCTGGTGCGCGCCCGCCGGGACGGCGCCGCGCATCCGGCCACGGCCTGCTGGGGAGCCGCCGCGTCGCACGCGCTGCATCTGCTCGCGCGCGGCAGACTGCTCCCGGGGCTCACCGCGTCCGACCATGACGCCTGGCGGGCGGGACCGCTCGACGCCGACGACATCGCGCAGCTCAGGGCCATCGCCGCGGCGATGCCACCGGAGGCACACGCGGTGCCGCTCACCGGGCCGACGCCGCCGCCGCTCCCGGAGCCGTCCCCCGATTCCCTCTCCGCCGAGGACCGGCGGCTCCGCCTGCCCGACCCCGAAGCACTGGTGCGCGCGTTCCTCGACGCCGTGGCCGACTCCCTCCCGCGCACCCCGGCCGCCGCGTTCGCGGCGGGGGCGCCGTTCGCGGCGCGGGCCCCGCAGCGACTTCCGGGCGCCAGGACCTGGGCGGCGGAGGCGGCGGCCGGGATGGACGCGGGAGTACGGGTGTCGCTGCGTCTCGACCTCTCCGCCTACGACGCCTTCGACTCCGCCGCCGCGGCGGCGGCGCGTGAGCCCGCTCAGGCCCGGGGGGCCAGGGCGGCGGACGGGGCGGAGGAAGCCGACGCGACCGAGGGGGCCTACGTGACGTCGGGCCTGCCAGGACGCGGCGGCCCGGACGACGGTGGAGCTCCGCGGCGCGCCGGGACCGCCCTCGTCCAGATCCACAGCCTGGCCGACCCCACCCTTGTCGTCGACGCGGCCGGGCTCTGGGCGGGACACGGCGACGACGGCTTCGGTCCCAGGGCCAGGATCGACGCGATGCTCGCCCTCCGCCGCGCGGCCCGCGTCTGGGCGCCCCTCACCCGGCTGCTGGAACGGGACGTCCCCGACGCCCTGCCGCTCGCCGAGGACGAGCTGTACGACCTGCTGGGCCCGGGAGCGGCCCGCCTCGCCGACGCGGGGGTCGCCGTGCACTGGCCCAGGGAGCTGGCCCGTACGCTCAGCGCCACCGCGGTCGTCCGCCCCGCGCCCGGCACGGCGACGGACGGCACCTTCTTCTTCGACACCGACGAACTGCTCAGGTTCGACTGGCAACTGGCCCTCGACGGGGATCCGCTCACCGAACGGGAGATGGACGCGCTCGCCGAGTCGCACCGGCCGATCGTGCGCCTGCGCGACCAGTGGGTGGTGGTCGACCCCGCGCTCGTCCGCAAGGCACGCCGACGCGAGTTGGGGCTGCTGGAGCCGGTCGACGCGCTGGCGGTCGCCCTGACCGGCAGCACGGAGGTCGACGGCGAGACGGTTCAGGCCGTCCCGGCCGGCGCGCTGGCGGCGCTGCGCGACCGGCTGGTCGCCGGCCCGGCCGCGGTCCCGCAGCCACCGGCGCTGGCCGCCACCCTGCGGGACTACCAGCTGAAGGGGCTCGCGTGGCTGGACCTGATGACCTCGCTCGGTCTCGGCGGCTGTCTCGCGGACGACATGGGCCTCGGCAAGACCGTCACGGTCATCGCGCTCCACCTGCACCGCGCGAGCCCGGCACCGACCCTCGTCGTCTGCCCCGCCTCCCTCCTCGGCAACTGGCAGCGGGAGATCGCCCGCTTCGCGCCGGGCGTTCCCGCGCACCGCTTCCACGGCACCGGACGAACCCTGGAGGGAGTGACGGACGGTTTCGTCCTCACCACGTACGGGACGATGCGCTCCAGCGCCGACACCCTGGCCGCGCAGACCTGGGGCATGGTCGTCGCCGACGAGGCACAGCACGTGAAGAACCCGTTCTCGTCCACCGCCAAGGCGCTCCGCACCATCCCGGCACCCGCCAGGGTCGCGCTCACCGGGACCCCCGTCGAGAACAACCTGTCCGAGCTGTGGGCGCTGCTCGACTGGACGACCCCCGGCCTGCTCGGCCCGCTCAAGGCCTTCCGCTCCCGTCACGCCCGCATCGTCGAGAACGTGGAGAACGCGAAGCACGCCGGCGTCAGGGACGCGGACAACGAGCACGCGGTGGAGCGGCTGTCCCGGCTGGTCCGGCCGTTCCTGCTGCGCAGGCGGAAGTCCGATCCGGGCATCGTGCCCGAGCTGCCGCCCAAGACCGAGAGCGACCACCCGGTCGCGCTCACCCGGGAGCAGGCGTCGCTCTACGAGGCCGTCGTCCGCGAGACGATGGCCGCCATCGAGGCGGCGGAGGGCATCGCCCGCCGCGGCCTCGTCATGAAGCTGCTCACTTCCCTCAAACAGATCTGCAACCACCCCGCGCAGTATCTGAAGGAGGACAGGACCCGGCTGGCCGGCCGCTCCGGAAAACTGTCCCTGCTCGAGGAGTTGCTCGACACGATCCTCGCCGAGGACGGGTCCGTCCTGATCTTCACCCAGTACGTGTCGATGGCCCGCCTGCTCTCCGCCCATCTCGCGGCCCGCGCGATCCCGTCGCAGCTCCTGCACGGGGGCACTCCCGTCGCGGACCGCGAGCGCATGGTGGACAGGTTCCAGTCCGGCGAGGTCCCGGTCTTCGTCCTCTCGCTGAAAGCGGCGGGCACCGGCCTCAATCTGACCAGGGCCGGTCATGTCGTCCACTTCGACCGCTGGTGGAACCCGGCGGTGGAGGAGCAGGCCACCGACCGCGCCTACCGCATCGGGCAGACCCAGCCGGTGCAGGTCCACCGGCTGATCGCGGAGGGCACGGTCGAGGACAGGATCGCCGAGATGCTCCGGTCCAAGCGGGCGCTGGCCGACGCCGTCCTCGGCTCGGGCGAGGCCGCCCTGACCGAGCTGACCGACCGGGAGCTGGCGGACCTGGTCTCCCTGCGGAGGCTGTCATGAGCCCGGCGCGCACAGCACGGCACGACGACCGCCGTCGTACGTTCCCCGCCCTGCCGCCCCGGCCGGAGCCGGACGACGACTTCGCCGCCACCTGGTGGGGCAACGCCTGGGTGGAGTCCATGGAGGACACCGCGCTGGACCCGGCGCGCCTCCAGCGGGGCCGCGCCTACGCCGGCCGCGGCCGGGTCGACGCGATCACCGTCACGCCCGGCCGGGTCGTGGCGTACGTCCACGGTTCCAGACCGCGCCCGTACCGCACGGAGATCCGGCTGCGCACGCTGGTCGAGGACGACTGGGAGGACCTCCTCGACGCGGCGGCCGCCCGCCCCGACCACATCGCCGCCCTGCTCGACAAGGAGATGCCGCACAGTTTGGCCGCCGCCGCCGACCTGCTGCCTGCCGCGGGCGATCTGACCCCCGACTGCTCCTGCCCCGACGACGGCTACCCCTGCAAACACGCCGCCGCCCTCTGCTACCAGACGGCCAGGCTCCTGGACGAGGACCCCTTCGTCCTGTTTCTGATCCGGGGCCGGGGCGAGAGCGCGGTCCTCGCCGATCTGACCAGGCGCAACGCCGCGCGCTCCGCCGCCGAACGGCCCCCGGAGCCACCGCCGATGCCGTCCGTCGAGGCGCGTACCGCCCTGGCGCCGAGGGCGCTGCCCGCGTTGCCGCCGCCGTTCCCCGCGCCGGCGCGGCCCGGCCGCCCGCCCGTCTACCCGCAGGCGCCCGGCGCGCCCGACCCGATGGCGCTGGACCTCCTGGCCACGGAAGCCGCGTCCCGGGCGCATACGTTCCTCACCACCGGCCTCGACCCGGTCGGCGCGCTCACCCCCTGGCAGGACGCGGTCCGGCTGGCCGCCGCCCATCCCGGATCCGGACTCACCGCCTCCACCCGCGCCCTCTACCGCGACCTGGCCGGCGCCCTCGACCGCACGCCCACCGATCTGGCGCGCGCCGTCGCGGCCTGGCGCCAGGGCGGCCTTGCCGGACTCGCGGTCCTGGAAGAGCCCTGGGACCCGCCCGCCGGCCCCTTCGACCGGGCCCGGCCCGCCCTGGCGGCAGCCGGCTTCCCGGGCTTCCGTCCCTGGCGCAACCGGCTCTCCGCCTCCACCCTCCAATTGCGCTTCGGCCGCGACGGCGTCTGGTACGGGTACGAGTCCGACCGCGACCGCGAGGACTGGTGGCCGCGCGGGACCCCGGACACCGATCCCGTGGGCGCGCTCACGGCCCTGCTGGGGAGGTGACCGATAGGCTCTGTTCTTCCAACGATCAGCGGTCGAAGGGGGCCCGGTGGAAGCCGAGTTGGTGGCGCTGGCGACGGCGGGCGCGACGGCGCTCGTCCAGCAGATGGCGACGGACGGCTGGGCCGGGGCGCGTGAGAGGATGACGCGGTTCCTCGCCAGGCGCGGGGCGGCGAGCCCGGAGTCGATCGAGTCCGACCTGGAGACGGCACAGGGCGAACTGACCGCGGCGCGACGGGAGGACGACGAGGAGACGGCCGAAGGGCTGCAGGCCGAGTGGCGGAACCGGCTGCGCCGCGCGCTGCGCGCCGACCCGGCGGCCGCCGGTGAACTGAGCGCTCTGCTGGCCGAGTTGGATCATGGCCCCGACGACGACCCGGCCGGCCGGGCCCCGAGCGGCCCCACCGGCCCCCGCATCGGCACGGCGTTCGGCGGTGAGGTACGTGCGCGGTCGGCCGTCCAGGCGGGGGAGATCGGCAGCCTCACCCAGCACCTGCACTTCCACGGTTCCCCCGACGCGTACGGCCCCGACGGTCTCGCGGAGCCGGTCGGCCCGGCCGGCCGGGGCGGCCCGGCGCCGGGCGGCGCGACCGCCGGGCGGACCGGGCTCGCCGGGCGGACCGGGCTCGCCGGGGCGGTCGCCGTTCTGGAACATCAACTTCCGCTGGAGGAGGAGCCGTTCGAGAACAGGGACACGGAGCGCGAGGCGGTCCTGCGCACCCTTGAGGAGAGGCAGCGGTCGAGTCCGCCGGCCCGCCCGCTGACGGTCGTGTTCAGCGGGGTGAGCGGCATCGGCAAGACCGCCCTGGCCGTCCGGCTCGCCCATGAGCTCAAGCCCCGTTACCGGACCCGCTACGTCGACCTCGACGAATGGCGGACGGCCGGCTCCCTCGACCTCGCCGCCGTACTGAAACACCTGCTGAGCCGGCTCGGGGTGGCCGAGAGCTGGATCCCCGCGGAGTACCGGCGGCTGGTGCGGCTGTACGAGGAGAGGACCCAGGGAGCCCGCCTGGCGCTGGTCCTCGACAACGCCTGGTCCGCCGACGAGATCACCACTCTGCTGCCGGTCTCGGCCGAATCGGTCGTGCTGATCGCGGCCCGGGAGCGGCTGCCCGCCCTGGAGGCGCGCGGCGCCCTCGGGCTCGCACTGGGGCCGCTCTCCCACGAGCACGGCATGGAGCTGCTCCGCAGGATCACCGCCCCCGTGCGGCCCGACGAGCCGGACCGGTCGCTGACCAGGCTCGCCCGGGTCTGCGACGGGTTCCCCGTCGCACTGCGGGCGGCCGGGACACTGCTGTACGAGCGCCCGGGACGGCGTGCGGAGCGGCTGGCGGCGGACCTGGCCGCGCAGCTCGAAGAGAGGGGACTGCCCGTGGTGGAAGCGGTGTGGAACGCCACCTACGGCGGGCTCGCCGCGCCCGCCGCCCGGCTCTACCGGCTGTTGCCGGACCATCCGGGCTACGACATCACGCCCGAGGCCGCCGCCGCGCTGATCGGGACCGACGTGGACGAGGCGGCCGACGCGCTCGACGACCTGACGGCCGCCGGGCTGCTGTCCCCGTCCCCCTCGCCGCCACGCGGGCCCGGACGGTCGGTCCTGCGGGGCCTGCTGCGCGCGCACGCCGCTCGCTGCGCGGCCCGGCACGGGGATCCGGCCGAGCCGCGGGAGGGGCTGCGCCGGCTCCTCGTCTGGTACCGCAGGCAGGCCGAGCGGGCCGACCGGGCGATCGCCGAGGGCAGGCTGCGCCGGGCCGAGCCGGTCCCGGAGCAGCCGTACGGTGCGGACGTGTCGTTCGACTCGTATGTGCCGTTCGAGTCCCGGACGTCCGGGCCGGCGCCCGAGGCGCCCGGGGCAGCCGCGCGACGCTGGCTCGACACGGAACGCAAGGCGCTGTACGGATTCGTGCGCATCGCGGTCGAGCTGGGTGAGGACGACCACGCGTGGGCGCTGTGCGAGGCGTTGTGGAAGCACTACGAGGACCAGCACAACCACGACGACGCGATCAGGGCGTTCGAGGTCGGCCGGGACGCTGCGCTGCGCTGCGAACGGCCCGACGCGCTGATCCGGATGCGCTGCCAACTGGCGCAGGCGCTCTGGAAGACGGGCCGGGCGCACGAGGCGGACCAGGAGACCGAGCGGGCCGTGCGGTCGGCGGAGTCGGTCGAGGCCGGTACGGTCCTGCACGCGTCGGCCCTGGAGTTCCGCGGGAAGTTCCTCGCCTGGCGCGGTGAGCCGGACGGGGCCGTCGAGTACTTCGAGCGGTCACGCGCCATCCACCGTGCGCGGGGCAACGCGTACGGTGTCCTGCTCCTGGGTTTCCTGCTCGGCAGGAGCCTGCGGGCAGCGGGCAGGCCGGCCGAGGCCGAGCCGGAGATGGTGGCCACGTGCAGGCTGGCCCGCGAGCTGCGGCACGACCGGATGGCCGCACGGGCGACGGCCGAGCTGGGCCGTGTTCACCGGGCGGCGGGCGACGTGGACCGCGCAGTCACCGTGCTGGGCGAGGCGCTCGCCCTCGAGGCGCGGCGCGGCTCCACGTACGACGAGGCGGCGCTGCACGAGGAACTGGCGGACCTCGCCGAAGAGCGGGACGACAGGGCGACGGCGCGGGAGCACCGCACCCGTGCCCGTGAACTGCGGCAGAGCGCGGGCGTGGCGGCGGCACCCGACGCCTGAGCCCCGGTTCGCGGTCCGTGGGCCACGGCGAGCGTCCCCGCGGCGCCGGGAGGTCCGGGCCGGCCTGCCGCCGGGCGGAGCGCGGACCGGTACCGGCGGACCGGTACGGGCCGTTCCGGACCCTGGCGCGGTCGGTCACAGCTCGGCGTGCGTCTCCGTCTCGGTCGCGTACGCCAGCAGGACGGTCGTCCGTCGGCCGCCCACCAGGCAGTCGAGGGAGACGGGCAGCGCCGGGCTCTCGTTCGCCTCCAGCCAGGCGTGGACACAGGACAGCACGGCGGCGGGATCGGGACGGACCCACGGCTCAGGGGACGCGTGGGCCGCGAGCCGTACGGACAGCGCGTCCCGGTGCCCCGCACGCCTGAGCACACCGTGGTCGTGGGTGAGGACGGCCGCCGCCGTACGGCAGCCCGGGTATTCCTCCAGGGCGTACGTCGTCCAGCCGCCCGCCGTCCACACGGCGTCTCTTGCGTGCGGCTCCGGGCCGGTGGCGGGCCGCGCGCGGCGGACGAGCAGCCCGGCGGCACGGGTCTCGTTCACGGACGAGAATCCGTACTCGGCGACCGTGTGGCCGCCGTGCGGACCGCGGGACAGGGGGTACCGCGCGACCGAGACCGTGGTGCCGCGCACCTCGGTGAGCGCCGCGAGCGCCGTCGGCCGCTCGCCGGTGACGCGGGGCAGGGGCAGGGGCCGGGCGGTGACGGCGCCGGCCGGCGGTTCGAGGCCGAGCAGCCGGTAACAGTGGGCCCGCAGACGCTCCAGGGCCCGGTCCCGCTCGGCGAAGGCCGCGTCCGCCACAGCCCGGGTGTCACCGGGCCGGTATGCCGCGACGGCGGCGTCGACCTGCCTGTCGAGCGCCGCGTCGGCCGTCAGCCGCGGCACGTGCGCCAGAAGGCCGGCCATCGGGCTGGCGGGGACCAGCTCCGTGCCGCCCTCGTAGCAGCCCATCAGGGGCCGGTCCAGCGCCGCCGCGTACAGGGCGGCGGACCCGTGGTCCGTCAGGACGCAGTCCGCCGCTGTGAGGACCGCGGCCCACTCCTCGTACGGCCGGGGGAGCAGCAGCCCGGCGTCCAGCGCGGGACGGAGCCGTCGGCGCAGCTCGAACGCGCCGAGCTCGCTGTGGACGTTGGGGTGGACGACGAGCGCCACCTGGTAGGCGTCGTAAGGGAGTTCCGCGGTCAGCCGCGCCGGCAGCCCGGGCCGGCGGACCATCAGCGATTCCGGCCCCCAGGTCGACACCACGGCCACGAGCCGCCGCCCGCCGGTGCGCAACGCGTCGCGGTAGCGCTCCCGGAGTCCGCGGGACGCCAGCATCCGGTCCAGCGTCGGATCCCCGACGACCCTCGCCCGGGCCGCCACGGCCCGTGACCCGCGTGCCAGCCGGGTCAGTTGGCCGGGGTGGGCGAGCGCGTGCAGCGCGGCCAGCGGCTCGCCGTCGCGCAGGAGCTGTCGGGGATGCAGACCGGACGCGGAGTCGTCGTCGGAGGCGTCGGGCAGCCGCTTGTTGAACCCGGCGCCGTGCGGCAGCAGCACGAGCGGACCGCGCAGCTCGCGCAGCGGGCCGTTGGGACTGGCCGCGACGACCAGCGCGTGCTCGGTGCGTACGGCGGTGGACCAGGGAATCGTCCGGGCACCGGCCTCGTCGAGCGCGGCAAGGGCGTCGGTGCCGAAGTCGGATCCGGGGACGAGCGTGAAGACCGGCCGGACCCGGTCGTCACCGGAGAAGACGGGGAGGGTGTCGAGGAGCCGGTTCAGCGCGGTCGCCGAGCGTACGGCGTACAGCACGGAAAGCTCCGCTGCCCGCTGCCCGCTGCCCGCTGCCCGCTGCCCGCTGCCCGCTGCCCGCTGCCCGCTGCCCGCTGCCCGCTGCCCGCTGCCCGCTGCCATCGCAATGGTTTATTCTACGCCGCTCCGTGTGGCCGGATGCGCTCTTTCCCTCGCCCGCGCCGTCGCCCGCTCCGGGAGCGGCGGACTCGTTCGGTGGCTCCGGCGGCATGGGGACGATCGTACGCGGATGCCCGGCGTACGCGGACGGCCGCACCGGCGAGCACGGGTGGCGGGGCGGGCCCGGCGTACGCCGGTTGCTCCCTGTTCCCGGTGCCCTTCCCCGCCCGGCCCGTACGGAGGACAGGGCAGGGAAGGGCGGGGAAGGGCGGGGCCGGACGGCCGGATCAGGCGGTGTGCAGCCGCAGTCCGTACCGGTTGAGGATCTCGTTGATCGGCTGGTAGAAGGTCGTCCCGCCGGTGGTGCAGTTGCCCGAGGCACCCGAGGTGACGCCCTGGGCCTGGTCACCGCTGATGTAGGCGCCGCCGGAGTCCCCGGGCTCGGCGCAGGCGCTGGTCTGGGTCAGCTGGTAGACGAGTTGACCGTTGCCGTAGTTGACCGTCACGTTCTTGCCCTGGACGACACCGCAGCGCCAGTGCGTCGTGGAGCCGGAGCGGCAGATCGAGGCGCCGACCGGAGCCTCGTTGGAGCCGCGGACCAGAGCGTCGGGGACGGTGCCCCAGCCCAGGACCACCGGGACCGTCCACCAGCCGCTGCCGACGTTGACCCAGGCGTAGTCGTTCTCGGGGAAGGACGACCCCTGGAAGTTGCCGATGTAGGTGTTGTCCCAGCCCCGCACCGAGGCGCCGACCGAGCCGCAGTGGCCGGCGGTGACGAAGCCGCCCTGGACGGAGAAGCCGATGGAGCAGCGCACGTTCCCCGTGTAGTACGGGTCGCCGCCGACGGTGCCCGCGGCCGTGGTACGGATCGGGGCGGCGATCTCCTGGACGGTCACCGGGCCGGCCTCGCGGGCCTTGGCGACGAAGGCCTGGACGTCCTTGTCGTTCTTCTGGGCGGTGACGACGCTCACGACGACGCGGTTGGACGTGGGGTCGACGCCCCAGCTGCTGACGCCGTCCGGCGCCGTGAGGCCGTCGATGCGCTTCTTGGCCGCGTCGAGCCGGCTCGCGCTGTACTCGACCAGGCGGACGGTCGCGCCCGTGGCCCGGACGGCGTCGGCCTTCGCGCGGTCGGTGACGGCGACGGTCAGCTTGCCGCTGTCCGAACTGATCCAGGAACCGCCGTACGAGGAACCGGCGGCGCGCCGCGCCTTGCCTTCGACGGCGGTGGCCGTCTTCTCGGTGGCCAGCCGGGCCTCGGCCTGACTCGGCGTGAGCCCGAGGTCCTTCTGCATGGCGGTGAGCATGGCGGCGGAGGCCGGCTCTTCAGGAGCGGGCGAGGCGGCGGTGGCGGGGGCGAGGCCGGCGGTCGCCCAGGTGCCGAGGAGGAGGAGCGCGGACAGGCCGGTGCGTATCACGGTCGAGCGTCTCAAGGGGGTGGCCCTTCTTTGTTCCAGCATGTGGGGGTGGAACGACAAGCGCCTGAGAGCGCTCTCTGGCGCTGACAGCGGGAGCGTAGCGACAAGAGATTGACAGGTCCAGACCACGAACGCCCCGGAGCTCGGCCGGTTTCGAGCGGCGTCGGCGGCCTCGGCCACCGCGGAACGGCGGCGCTCTCGGGTGGTTGACCCCGTTTCGGCCCGCGTTCGTACCGCTTCTCCAGGCGGTCGGCTCCGCTCGCGTGCGCGTCACCTCGGCCATCACGCGTCAACCGCCGCCCGCCGTCGCGCTGTTTAGGGTGGAGTCCATGGCCACCACGACCTCCGGGCAGCCTCATCAGCAGCCTTCGCAGCCTTCTCCGTCAGCCCCAGGGCAGGTCGGAGAGCAACCTCTGTACGACCCGACGGCCGAACTGCTCGCGGATCCGTACGCCGTCTACGAACGGCTGCGCGAGACGGCACCCGTGCGGCGGATCGTCGGCCCCGACGGACGGCCCGCCTGGCTCGTCACCCGGTACGAGGACGTACGGCGGGCGCTCGCCGATCCCCGGCTCTCGCTCGACAAGCGCCATGCCCTGCCCGGCAATTACCACGGCTTCCAGCTGCCGCCCGCGCTGGACGCCAACCTGCTCAACATGGACCCGCCGGACCACACCCGTATCCGCCGTCTCGTCGTACGCGCCTTCACGCCGGGGCGGATCGAGATGCTCAGGGGGCCGGTCCGGCGCACCGCCGACGAACTCCTGGACGCCCTGCCCGCCGGGCGTGCCGATCTGATCGCCTCGTACGCCGCTCCGCTGCCGATCGTCGTCATCTGTGAGCTGCTGGGCGTACCGCCGGAGGACCGGCGCGACTTCCGCGAGTGGACCGATGCCCTGGTCGCACCCGATCCGGGCAGGCCCGGGCGGGCGAAGGAGGCCGTCCGCGACATGCTCGCCTTCTTCACGGGACTCCTCGCCACCAAACGCGCCGAACCCGGCGACGACCTGCTCTCCGCGCTGATCGCGGTGCGCGACGACGCCGGAGACGGCGGTGACGCCGGAGAGGGTGGTGGCGGCGGAGAGGGTGGTGGCGGTGACGAATGGGCCGGGGCAGGCGCCGGCGGTGCGGCGGACGGGCTCGGTGAGGACGAGTTGATGTCCCTGGCCTTCCTGATCCTCTTCGCCGGGTACGAGAACGCCGTCCAGCTGATCGGCAACTCCGTCCTCGCGCTGCTGCGGCACCCGGACCAGATGGCGGCACTGCGGGCGGACCCCGGCAGGGCGGGCGCGGCGGTCGCCGAGTTCGCGCGGTACGAAGGTCCCGCGCTGCTGGCGATCCGTCGTTTCCCGGTCGAGGACGTGGTGATCGGCGGGGCGACCGTACCGGCGGGCGAGACCGTCATGCTGTCCCTCGCCGCCGCCAACCGCGACCCCGAGCGCTTCCCCGACGCCGACCGGCTCGATCTCGACCGTGACGCCTCCGGCCATGTCGCCCTCGGCCACGGCATCCACTACTGCCTGGGCGCACCGCTCGCCCGACTGGAGACCGAGGTGGCGCTCACCGCGTTGCTGGAGCGGTTCCCGCGGCTGGAACTCGACGTGCCGTACGAGGAACTGCGCCGGCGGCCCTCGACCCGGGCCCGGGGACTGCTCGCGCTGCCCGTACGGTACTGACGGGGCCTTCCCGCCCGTGACGCGGTGGGGTCGCGGCCCACGGCCCCTCGCGATCCGTCCCGCCCGTCCCCCGGCCTCGTGGCTACTGGCGGTACCCGCTCAGGAAACGGCCGATGCGGCTGATCGCCGCGTCGA
Source organism: Streptomyces sp. NRRL F-5135 (assembly GCF_000719775.1). GTDB lineage: Bacteria > Actinomycetota > Actinomycetes > Streptomycetales > Streptomycetaceae > Streptomyces > Streptomyces hebeiensis. Next base: position 18,096 of record NZ_JOHR01000016.1, read on the forward strand.
GATCGTCCGCGTACGGCAGTGTCAGGATGCGGAAGTGGTCGGGGCGCGGCCAGTTGAAGCCGGTGCCCTGGACGACCTGGATCTTCTCGCGCAGCAGGAGGTCCAGGACGAACCGCTCGTCGTCGTGGATCCGGTGCACAGCCGGGTCGATGCGGGGGAACGCGTACAGCGCGCCCTTCGGCTTCACGCAGGAGACGCCGGGGATCTCGTTGAGCTTCTCCCAGGCGCGGTTGCGCTGCTCGTACAGCCTGCCTCCGGGGGCGGTGAGCTCCCGGATGGACTGGCGGCCGCCGAGCGCGGCCTGAATGGCGTACTGGGCGGGCGCGTTGGGGCACAGGCGCATCGACGCGAGCATCGTCAGCCCCTCCAAGTAGCTGCGCGCATGCTGTGTAGGGCCCGTGACGACCAGCCAGCCGGAGCGGAAACCGGCCACCCGGTACGTCTTCGAGAGGCCGCTGAAGGTGAGGACGACCAGGTCGGGGGCGAGGGCGGCGGCGCTGTGGTGGACCGCGTCGTCGTAGACGATCTGGTCGTAGATCTCGTCGGCGAAGACCATGAGCTGGTGGCGGCGGGCGAGGTCCAGGATGCCCTCGACGATCTCACGTGGGTAGACCGCGCCCGTGGGGTTGTTGGGGTTGATGATCACGACGGCCTTCGTCCGGTCCGTGATCTTCGAGGCCATGTCGGCCAGGTCCGGGTACCACTCCGCAGCCTCGTCGCAGAGATAGTGCACGGGCCGGCCCCCGGCCAGCGTGGTGACCGCTGTCCAGAGCGGGAAGTCCGGCGCCGGGATCAGCACCTCGTCACCGTCCTCCAGGAGGGCCTGGACGGCCATGGAGACCAGTTCCGAGACGCCGTTGCCCAGGAAGATGTCGTCGACGGTGACATCCGGCAGACCGAGCGTCTGGTAACGCTGTGCGACGGCGCGGCGCGCGGAGAGGATGCCGCGTGAGTCCGAGTAGCCGTGGGCCTGCGGAAGCATCCGGATCATGTCCTGGACGATCTCCTCCGGCGCCTCGAACCCGAAGAGCGCGGGATTCCCGGTGTTCAGGCGCAGCACGCTGTGGCCCGCCTCCTCCAGCGCGTCGGCCTGCTCGATCACCGGGCCGCGGATCTCGTAGCAGACCTCGCTGAGCTTGCTCGACTGCCGGAACTCCATGCGTGCCCTCCCAGATTCGATGTGATACTTGGTTTTACCAAGTGCGAGCTTGGAAAGTCCAACAACATGTCTACACTGCGTCGCATGCCACGCCGCCGAAGCTACGACCAGTACTGTGCCGCCGCCCGTGCCCTGGATGCCGTGGGCGACCGCTGGACCCTCCTGATCGTCCGGGAGCTCCTCGCTGGCCCCCGTCGCTACACCGACCTGCACGCCGACCTGCCCGGTGTGAGCACGGACGTGCTCGCCTCGCGCCTGAAGGACATGGAGCGCGACGATCTGGTCACGCGCCGTCGGCTGCCGCCGCCCGCCGCCGCGTCCGTGTACGAGCTGACGGGGCGAGGGCGGGATCTGCTGCCGGTTCTCACCGCCCTCGCGGAGTGGGGCGCCCCGGAGCTCGCGGAGCGCCGGCCCACCGATGCCGTGCGGGCCCACTGGTTCGCCGTGCCGCTGCTCCCCGTTCTGGACGAGTTGTCGGCCGGTCTGCCGGGTCCGTCGGTCCGGTCGGGGTCCGGGCGGCCCGAGCGGCCCGGCCTGGAGGGCGTCGAGTGGAGCGACGCGGCGACCGGCGGGGGGTACGAGGGGGTGGTGGAGGTCGTCCTGGACGAGGGGGCGTTCCATGTACGGCTCGGTGGTGGCGGTCCGGTGTACGGGGAGGGTCCCGTCGAGCGGCCCGACGCCCGGCTCGCGCTGGACGCCGACACCTGCCGCGCGCTGGCCGGGGGCTCGTTGAGCGTGCCGGACGGCGTGCGGGACGGCCTGATCGAGGTGACGGGGGAGGGGGTGCTCGCCAAGCTGCTGCGGGGGGAGTGAGGGCGGCGGGGTGTCGTGGTGATGGACGGCGACAGGGCGGGCGTGCAGGGTGGCAGTGGGGAGGGAAATAGGGTTTTTGTGACGGATGTCATACTTGAAGACGTCAGTATGTGCTGGCGGTTCCGCGACGGTCCGCCGGGTCGTGATCACAGCGCCTCGGTGGCCGGCCCCGGGCAGGTGAGATGGCCCCGGGCAGGGTGAAATGAGGGACGATGAGGCGACCGGACACCGCAGGGGACTCTCGGTCCATCCGGTCGGTGGAGCTGACCAGTTCGAACGGACCCAGCGGCTCGAACGGACCCAGCGGCTCGAACAGCCCGGGTAGGTCGAACGGCTCGAACGAGTCGAGCGGCTGCCACGGACCGAATGGCTGCTTCGAGCCGGAAGGTCCCCCGGGGCCCCAGGAGCCGATGAGCAAGGGAGACCCCGGTGGCCCTGTCGGAGAGGCGCCCACGGCCATGGCCACCGTGGACGCGCGGGGCGTTGTGACCGGATGGGGCGAGGGCGCGCGGAGCCTGCTCGGCTACGAGCCCTCGGAGATCCTGGGGCGGCCCGCCGCCGTCCTGCTGGCGGGGAAGGCGCCCACCGTGGAGGAGCGCCGCCCGGCGGAGGAGCGACGTAGATGGCACGGGACGGTGACCCTGCTGCATCGGGACGGCACCCGCGTCGAGGTCCGGTTGCTGGCGCACTTCGGCGCGCGCGTCGACACGGGTCGCGTCGACACGGGTCACGGCGACGACGGCCGTGGTGACCGCGTCGGCGGCGATTGCATAACAGGGGCCGGCGGGGCCGCCGGGACCGGGCCGGAAAGCGGTGGTCCGGCCGACAGGGACGCTCATGAATGGCTGATTGTCTCGCCTCTGACCGGCGGTGCGCCGGTCAGAGGCGATGACGACCTGATCAGAAAGGGCTTCGTGGGCTCCCCGTGCACGATGGCGCTCTACGACGAACAACTCCGGCTGCGGCGGGTCAACGACGACATGGAGCGGGTCCTCGGCCTGGCCGAGGACGACATCCGCGGACTCCGGCTGCCCGAGATCGTGCGGGGCCCGAACAGCTACGAGGTGGAACGGCGGATGCGGCGCGCCCTTGAGTCGGGCGAGACACAGTACGTCGAATTCCCCATCCGGCTCGTGGGCCATGACCGGGCGTCGGCCTGGGCGGTCTCCCTGGCCCCGCTGCGCGGGGAGGACGACGGCCGGGTACGGGGCGTGATCCTCTCGGGCCACGACATGACCCGGCAGTACACCGCCCGCCGGCGTCTGCGCCTGGTCAGCGAGGCGAGCACACGTATCGGAAGCACCCTCGACATCGTGCGCACCGCGCAGGAACTGGCCGACTTCGCCGTCCCGGTGTTCGCGGACTTCGTCACCGTCGATCTGCTCCCCACCGTCAGCACCGGCGGCGAACCGCCCGACGGACCGCTGTCCGGCCACGTCATGCTCCGGCGCGTCGCCTGCCGGTCGGTGCTGGAAGGCTGCCCGGAGGCGGTCGTGCCCATGGGGGAGACGGACTTCTATCCCGATTTCTCGCCGGCCGCCGAGTGCCTGCTCCTACAGCGGGGGATCATGAACCGGGTCACGGACCCCAGTATCGCCCAATGGGCGGCCCAGGCGCCGGAACGGTCGCGGAGCGTACGGAAGTTCGGCTTTCACTCGACGATGGCCGTTCCGCTGCTCGCGCGTGGCACCACCCTCGGTGCGGCCACGTTCTCGCGGCACCGTACCCCCGAGCCGTTCGAGCCGGACGACCTGCTCATGGCCGAGGACCTCACGGCACGGGCGGCCGTCTGCATCGACAACGCCCGCCGTTACACGCGTGAGCGCGACACGGCGCTGACCCTGCAACGCAGCCTCCTGCCGAGGGGGTTGCCCCAGCACGCGGCGGTCGAGGCCGCGTTCCGCTATCTGCCCGCCGGTTCGGGGGCCGGTGTGGGCGGTGACTGGTTCGACGTGATTCCGCTGTCGAGTTCGCGCGTCGCGCTGGTGGTGGGCGATGTCGTGGGCCACGGCCTCCAGGCGTCGGCCACGATGGGCAGGCTGCGGACGGCGGTACGGACCCTGGCCGATGTCGACCTGCCTCCGGACGAACTGCTCACCCACCTCGACGACCTCGTCAACCGCGTGTCCGCCGAGGAAGCGGACGCGCCGAACGCGCCGAACGCGCCGAACGCGCCGACCGCGCCGAACCGCCGGAGCGGCGCCGACGGGGAGGACGCCACGAACGCCGCGAACTCCGCCAACGCCGAGAGCACCGGAAGCACTGGAAGCAGCGGAAGCAGCGGAAGCAGCGGAAGTTCAGCAAGCGCCGAGTACGCCGCGAGCTCCGAGAGCGCCGCGGCGGAGACCGCCGGCGATGTCGGCGCCACCTGCCTGTACGCGGTCTACGACCCGGTCTCCCGGAGGTGTTCCCTGGCCCGTGCCGGACATCCGCAGCCGGTGCTGGTCAGGCCCGACGGCGATGCCGAGTTCGTCGACCTGCCCGCCGGCCCGCCGCTCGGCCTCGGCAACCTGCCGTTCGAGACCGCCGAGATCCAGCTTCCGGAAGGCAGCTTGCTCGCCCTCTACACCAATGGCCTGATCGATTCGCGGGAGCGCGGACCCGACGACACGATGACCGCGCTGCGCGAGGCGTTGGCCCGGCCGGCCGCGTCGCTGGAGGAGCTCTGTGACACGGTCCTCGAAGCGGTGCTCCCCGCCCGCCCCGCCGACGACGTCGCCCTGCTGCTGGCCCGCACCCGCGCGCTCGACGCGAGCCAGGTGGTGACGTGGGAGCTGGCCCGCGATCCGGCGGTGGTGGCCCGGGCCCGCGGAAACGTTTCCGATCAGCTGGCGGCCTGGGGGCTGGACGAGGCCGTCTTCACCACGGAACTCGTCGTCAGCGAGTTGGTCACGAATGCCATCCGGTACGCCAGCGCGCCCATCCAGCTCCGGCTGATCCATGACCGCAACCTCATTTGCGAGGTCTCCGACGGCAGCAACACCGCGCCGCACCTCCGCCGGGCCCGGGTGTTCGACGAGGGAGGCCGCGGCCTGCTGCTCGTGGCCCAGCTGACCCGGAGCTGGGGCACACGGCAGGGTGTCGGCGGGAAGACGATCTGGGCGGAGCAGACGCTGCCGGTGGGCGAGCCGGCTCTCTTGTCGGCCGCGCTGTGACCCGAGGCGGCCGGGACGTCGTCCCGTACGACGAGGTCCGCCTCCTTGACACCGGGCTCCGCCTCTCGAACATCCCTCCGTACGGCTGCACGATGATGAACGAATGCGACTTGAAGCGATCACTTGGGACCGGTTGACCGAGGCCCTGGCCGATCGGATCACGCGGACCGAGACGGCGGACGGCGGCCCTTGGCTGCGCGTCGCCGTCGACGGGGCACCGGCCGCCGCACCCGGGGAGCGGGCCCGCGCGCTCGCGGAGGCGCTGCGCGTCCGCGGCCGCGCGGTGCTGGTGGTCGGCACGGAAGGCTTTCTGCGGCCCGCCTCGCTGCGGTACGAGTACGGGCGCGAGGACCCGGAGACGTACTACAGCGGCTGGTTCGACACCGGGGCTCTCTGGCGGGAGGTCTTCGCCCCGCTGGAGCCGGACGGCTCGGGGCGCGTGCTGCCCGACCTGTGGGACCCGGCCACCGACCGCGCCACCCGCAGTCCCCGCCGCGCACTGGCCCCCGGCGGTGTCCTGCTCCTGCACGGTCCGCTGCTGCTGGGGCACTGGTTCCCCTTCGACTTCACGGTGCACCTGCGCCTGTCTCCGGCCGCGCTCCGGCGCCGTACCGAGGAGGGCGCCCGCTGGACGCTGCCCGCCTTCGCGCGGTACGAGGACGAGGTGGCCCCCGCGGACACGGCCGACGTGGTCGTGCGGACCGACGACCCCCGCCACCCCGCCTGGGGCGGGCTCGCACAGGCATGACGGCGATGACGGCGATGACGGCGATGACGGCGATGACGGCGATGGCGGAGATGGCGGCCTCCCGTGTCACGCGGTGCGCCGACCGGGCTCCGGCCGGCCGCCCGGCAGCGTGACCGCCACGGCACCCGCGCGGCAGCCCTCCGCCGCCGCGGCGGCCGGTTCCGCGCCCGCCAGCCGGGCGGCGAGGAAGGCGCCGGTGAAGGCGTCGCCCGCGCCCGTGGTGTCCACGGCGCGGGCCGGTGGTGCCGGGACCCGGGCCGTCACCTCGCCCTCAGCCGCCACCAGCGCCCCGGCGGCGCCCAGGGTGACCACGACCAGTGGTACCCGCCGGCTCAGTTCGGCGGCGGCCCGCTCCTCGTCCGGCAGACCGGTGAGAAGCCGGGCCTCGTCCGCGTTGGGCAGCAGCGTCTCCGCGCCCGCCACAGCCGTCAGGAAACGGTGCGGGCCGAGCCGTCCGAGGAAGCCGGCCGAGGCGGGATCCACACTCACCGGAACACCGCGTTCCCGAGCGGCCTCCATGGCGACGAGGGCGAGCCGCCGGCTGGAACCGGTGAAGAAGAGGTAGCCGGACAGGTGCAGTCGGCCGGCCCCGTCCAGCAGGGACGGCGACCAGTCGGCGGGTGACAGGCGCAGCGCGGCGCCGCTGTCGGTCAGCAGGGTGCGCTCGGCCGAGGCGTCGACCAGGCAGATCACCGTGCCGGTCGGGGCGTGGGGGTCGACGACGAGGCGGGCCCGTACCCCCGCTCGCCGCAGCCGTTCCGCGTGCCAGTCCCGGGCGTCCGCCCCCACGCCCGCCAGCAGTCGCACGTCCGCGCACCCGCTGTGGGCGGCCCAGCAGGCCGCGTTGGCCCCGGCGCCGCCCGGCAGTGTACGGATCTCGGCGGCCGTGTCCGTGCCGTGGGCCGGCGGGGTGGCGAAGCGCGCGACCACGTCCGTGATCACATCCCCGATCACCAGGAGCGCGCCCACCCCGGAGCCCGCGCGGCCGTCGGCGGGCCGCGGATCGGTGCGCGGCGGATCGGCGCGCGATGTGCCGTCACGCGACAAACGGGCGGACGATGTGCCGGCAGGAGACGCAGGGGTACGCGGTAGGGCGGGGCGCGGTACGTCGGGCCGGGGCCCGGGGCGGGCGGGCGCTGCCGCCGGTCCGCCTCCGTGCCTCACAGAGCCGCCGCGATCCGGGCCGCGAGCCGGACGTTGCCGCGCACCGCCGCCAGGTTGGCCTCCAACGACGCGCCGCGCGTCCGTCGCGTCAACTGGTCCAGCAGGAACGGCGTGACGGCCTGGCCCCCGACGCCCCGCTCCCGGCACTCCGCCAGTGCCTCCCCGAGCACCCGGTCGTGCAGGTCCGGGTCCAACTGCTCCGACTCGGGCACGGGATTGGCCACCAGCAGGGCCGCCGCCGGTCCGCCCAGCGCGTCCCGCGCGCCGATCACCGCCGCCACCTCCTCGGGCGTACGGACCGTCCAGTCGACGGGCTCACCGGACGAGGCGAGGTAGAAACCGGGAAAGCGGTCCGTGCCGTAGCCGAGGACACCCACGCCCAGGGTCTCCAGCCGCTGGAGCGTCGCCGGTACGTCGAGGATCGACTTGACGCCCGCGCACACCACCGTGATCCGGGTCCTGGCGAGCAGCCGCAGATCGGCCGACTCGTCCTGTGTCTCGGTCCAGCCCCGGTGCACCCCGCCCAGCCCGCCCGTCGCGAAGACGCGGATCCCGGCCCGCGCCGCGAGGAACGCCGTGGCGGACACCGTGGTCGCGCCGCTCGCGCGCAGTGCGAGAGCCGGCGCGAGGTCGCGCTGCCCCAGCTTCCGTACGGAGTCGTCCTGGGCCACCCGCTCCAACTGCTCGCCGCTCAGGCCCACATGCGGCCGGCCGTCGAGCACGGCCACGGTCGCGGGGACGGCGCCCGCGGACCGTACGATGCCTTCCAGTTCCTCCGCGACGGCCAGATTGCGCGGGCGAGGCAGTCCGTGCGCGATGATCGTCGACTCCAGCGCGACCACGGGGCGACGCGCGGCGAGCGCCTCCCGGACGTCGGGGGACAGCTGCACTGTCGTGGTGTCTGGCATGTCCCCATCCATGGCACCCGCGGAACGCCCGCAAACGTCACCGGCCGTACCGATTCCGCTCCCCGGCCGGAGACCGCCGGGCCGTTCCATCACGGCCCGGCGGTCTCCGGTCGGGGGCAAGGATCGTGGGCAGGCCTGTCAGGCGGCCTTCACCCCGTCCAGCGCGCCATGCGGATTCAGCACGTACTTACGGCTCGCACCCTGGTCGAACTCCGCGTAGCCGCGCGGGGCGTCGTCCAGCCTGATCACCGTCGCGTTGACCGCCTTGGCGATGTGGACCTTGTCGTGCAGGATCGCCATCATCAGTTCACGGTGGTACTTCATCACCGGGCACTGGCCCGTGGTGAACTCATGGCTCTTCGCCCAGCCCAGGCCCAGCCGTACCTTCAGCGTCCCGGTCTTGGCGTCCTGGTCGACGCCTCCGGGGTCCTCGGTCACGTACAGCCCCGGAATACCGAGCGCGCCGCCCGCCCTGACCACTCTCATCAGGGAGTTGAGCACGGTCGCCGGTGCCTCCTCGGCGTCGGGCCTGTGAGCCCTCGCCTCGAACCCGACCGCGTCGACGGCCGCGTCCACTTCCGGTTCGCCCACGATCTGGGCTATCTGCTCGTCGAGGGCGCCCTGGGTGAGATCGACCGTCTCGCACCCGAAGCTACGGGCCTGGGCCAGCCGTTCACCGTTCAGGTCGCCGACGATGACGACCGCCGCGCCGAGCAACTGCGCCGCTGCCGCCGCCGCCAGACCCACGGGACCCGCGCCCGCGACGTACACCGTGGAGCCGACCTTCGTCCCCGCGGTGATCGCGCCGTGGTAGCCGGTCGGGAAGATGTCCGACAGCATCGTCAGGTCGAGGAGCTTGTCACGGGCCGCGTCCCGGTCGGGGAAGCGAAGCAGGTTGAAGTCCGCGTACGGCACCATCACGTACTCTGCCTGGCCGCCGACCCAGCCGCCCATGTCCACATAGCCGTACGCGGCGCCCGGGCGGGCGGGGTTGACGTTCAGGCAGATGCCCGTCTTCCGCTCCTTGCAGTTGCGGCAACGTCCGCAGGCGATGTTGAAGGGCACCGACACGATGTCCCCGACCTCGATGAACTCGACGTCGGGACCGCGTTCGACGACTTCCCCCGTGATCTCGTGCCCGAGTACCAGGCCCTCGGGGGCCGTGGTGCGGCCACGCACCATGTGCTGGTCGCTGCCACATATGTTGGTGGCCAGGATTTTGAGTATGACTCCGTGCCGGCAGACCCGGCCCACGTTGTCGCGAGCCACTCCCGGCCCGTCTTTCAGTTCGAGCGTGGGGTAGTCGATGGTCCTGACGTCCACCTCACCCGGCTTGATGTAAGCGACCGCCCTGTTTCCTCCGCTCATGCCGGCTCGCCGTCCCTTCGGACCCACCGTCCGGTGGATCACTCGGTCTGTGCGTATCTCTCGTGCGCATCTCTGTGCGGGAAGAGCCCGCCACCGCGCGGACGGTCCGGCCGGCTGAAGGGCGCGGAGAACCGGTCGGCCGAAGGCCGTACGACCTCCCCCACGCACGCCACCCAACGGACTGTACGCCCGGTCGCGCTCCATAAATCAGGTTAATCCCGGTATGGAAGGCGTACAAGCGTGCGCTTCCACGAGACCGCACGGTGTCTCCCAGGCGGAGTAGACGGCGCCTCCCGCTCAGAAGAGCGGCTCCGGGAGGACCCCTTCCAGCGCCAGCAGCCGCCGCTTCGTCTCCAGCCCGCCACCGAAACCGCCGAGCCCGCCGCCGCTCTCCACCACACGGTGGCACGGCACGACCACCGGCAGTGGATTGGCCCCCATCGCCGCGCCGACCGCCTGCGCCGCCTCCGGTCGGCCCACCCGCCCGGCCAGGTCGCCGTACCCGACCACCGTCCCGTACGACACCCCCGTCGCCAGTTCGCGCAGCACCTGGCGGTTGAAGCCCGTGCACAGCGTCCAGTCCAGCGGCAGCGCGAACTCCCGCAGCCGGCCCGCGAAATACGCCGACAGCGCGGATATCGGCTCGGCGAGCCGGCCCGAGGCGGACTCCACGAGCTCCGCCCCCAGCCGGTCACCGAGCGCGTCGAGCGCCCCGTCCCGTACCCGCCCGTCCGCGTGGAAGACGACCCGCACCAGCCCCTGGCCGGTCGCGGCCAGCAGCAGCGGGCCGATGCCGCTGGGCACGACCGTCCACTCCACCCGTGACCGCCCGGACGACTGCCCGATGGTGTTCATGTGGACCACGGTACGGGCGCCCTCTGACAGTGGAGCGCCGACGGGGGTCGGACGGCGCTCAGCCCACCGCGTCCCGCACCACGTCAGGGTTGTTGGTGATGATTCCGTCCACCCCGAAACCGGCCACGCGCACCGCGCCCGCCGCGTCGTTGACCGTCCACGTGCTGACGGTGAGCGGCTTGCCGTGCGCCCCCTTCAGCCGGTGCGCCGCCGCCACGTAGTCGGCGGTGAGCGAGGTGTGCGTGGGGTTGATCTGGTCGGTGAACGCGGCGTAGGAGGGCAGGTCCGCCACCGCCGGGGTGCCGAGGAAGCCGGTCGTCACATCGGGGCGCCGCTCGTGCACCGCGCGGACGCTGTCCGCGCTGAAGCTCTGGATCACCAGCCGGCGCCGGACGTGGTCGCGGTCCAGCCAGCCCTCCTCGCGCAGTACCCGGAGGATCTCCTTCTCGATGCCGGGGTACAGCTCCGGCGCCTTGATCTCCAGCAGCAGCTTCTGGCGGTTCGCCTCCAGGGCGCGCAGGTACTGCGTCAGCGTCGGCACGCGCGCGCCCGCCCAGCGATCGCCGAACCAGCTCCCCGCGTCGAGCCGTGCGATCTCCGCCGCCGTGAAGTCCTTGACCTTCCAGGGCGCCCGGTCGGGGTAGAGCGTCTCCACGTCGGTGGTCCGCCGGAGATTGTCGTCGTGGATCACGACCAGCTGGCCGTCCTTGGTGCGCTGCACGTCGTTCTCCACCCAGTCGACGCCGAGGTCGTCCGCCGCCTCGACGGCCTCCAGGGTGTTCTCCGGCGCGTACGCGGAGGCTCCCCGGTGCGCGATCACCAGCGGGCTACCGGCGCCCTTCGCAGCCGGGACCGCGCCCGGGGCGGCCCCGGCGGCCGGTGCGGCCGCCCGGTCCGGGGACGCCGTGGCGGTGCCCGGCAGGACCAGCGCCGTGATCGCCAGCAGGGCGGCGGCCGTTGTCACCGATGCGCGTGCGTACACGTGGACTCCTCGCGTCGTGGAAGGACGGTCGGCCCGAGCGTGCCAGGCCCCGGCCAACAGCGGGCAGGCGAAGGTTGGCCACCATATGAAGCCACGGGCGCGACCGGGCGGCGGCGCGCGGCCGGGCATGGGGAAGCCGTGCCGGAAACGTGAAGCAGGCCGGGGGAAAGCCGTGACGAAGCGTGCTTTTGCCGCCTCCCTGTCGACAAATCGGCAGCCCGCGGTTTGCTCAGCGGGTCGGCCGTCCTACTCTCGCCCCGAGCCAGCGCTTCCGTATGCACGCGCACAAGGGGTGAGGACGTATCGCCATGCAGGGCACAGTCGACGGATTCAGCTACGGCCTTGTCACGCCTGTGGCGGCTTTCCTCATGGCCTGCCTCGGCGGGGCGCTCGGCCTGCGCTGCACCGCCAGGGCCCTGCGCGTGCGGAGGTCGTGGAAGCCCGGCGCACTCGCGCTGGGCGCGGCCTCGATCGGGTCCGGCGTCTGGACCATGCACTTCATTGCGATGATGGGCTTCTCGGTCAGTGAGGTCCCCATCGGCTACGACCGGCTGACGACCGTCGCGAGCCTCGTCGTCGCCATCGTCATGGTCGGCATCGGGATCTTCATCGTCGGCTATCGCCGTACGACCACGATGGCCTTGATCACCGGGGGCACGATCACGGGCCTCGGCATCGCCACCTCGCACTACCTCGGAATGGCCGGCATACGCCTGCACGGCCGTATCTCGTACGACACCGTGACCGTCGTGTTCTCCGTGGTGATCGCCGTCGCGGCGGCGATCACGGCGCTGTGGACCGTCGCCTCGCGCCGCGGGCTGCTGACGAGCGTGGGCGCCAGCCTGGTGATGGGCGTCGCGGTGACCGGGATGCACTACACGGGCATGGCCGGGGTCACCGTCCATCTGACGGACGACCTCTCCGCGGCCGGGGGGGTGCCGGCCGCCGAACTGCTCGCCCCCATGCTGGTCGGTCCGACCCTCTTCCTGCTGCTCGCCGGACTGGCCGTGTTCGTCGACCCGGCCCTCGTGGCCGGCGACCGCGGTCACCGCCAGGCCCGGAACCCCGCGGCGGAGACGTGCGGGCGGACCGGCGTGCCCGCACAGCGGATACGGCCACGCTCCTCCCCGCGGGTCACCGACGCGGCCGGGGCCCGCTCCCGCGACCACGGCGACGTGGCGGGCAGGGCCGCCGTCCGGGCCTCGCACCAGGGCCGTACGGACCTCCACGACCACTGACCGTGTACCGACCGCTGACCCCGTACCGACCCCGCTCCGTCCGTCCCGGCGGCGGTTTCCGCCCCGGGGCGGGCTCGGGCGTCCAGGATCTCTCCTCCGGTGGCAGAAACCGCCAGGGCCGCCGGCAGCCGCCGGGGCTGCCGGGAGCGGCCCGCCCGGGGTCGTCCGGACCCGGCTGTCAGTGCGGGGTCGTACGGTGGATCCATGCGGCCCGTTTCCAGCATCGAACGTACGGTGGCGCCTTTCGAGGTCGTCAGCCCCTACCAGCCCAGCGGCGACCAGCCCACGGCCATCGCAGACCTGGCCCGCCGAATCGACGCGGGGGAGAAGGACGTCGTCCTCCTCGGCGCGACCGGCACGGGAAAGTCGGCGACCACCGCCTGGATGATCGAGCGGCTCCAGCGCCCCACGCTCGTGATGGCGCCGAACAAGACGCTCGCCGCCCAGCTGGCCAACGAGTTCCGCGAGCTCCTGCCGAACAACGCCGTCGAGTACTTCGTCTCGTACTACGACTACTACCAGCCCGAGGCGTACGTCCCGCAGTCGGACACCTACATCGAGAAGGACTCCTCCATCAACGAGGAGGTCGAGCGGCTGCGCCACTCAGCGACGAATTCCCTGCTCACCCGCCGCGACGTGGTCGTGGTCGCCTCCGTGTCCTGCATCTACGGCCTCGGCACGCCCCAGGAGTACGTGGACCGCATGGTCCCGCTGAAGGTCGGCGAGGAGATCGACCGGGACCAGCTGCTGCGCCGGTTCGTCGACATCCAGTACACGCGCAACGACGCCGCGTTCACCCGCGGCACCTTCCGCGTCCGGGGCGACACGATCGAGATCTTCCCGGTCTACGAGGAGCTGGCCGTCCGCATCGAGATGTTCGGGGACGAGATCGAGGCACTCTCGACCCTGCACCCCCTCACCGGCGAGATCATCAGCGACGACCAGCAGCTCTACGTCTTCCCGGCGAGCCACTACGTGGCGGGCCCCGAGCGCATGGAGAAGGCCGTCAACGGGATCGAGCGGGAGCTGGAGGCCCGCCTGGCCGAGCTGGACAAGCAGGGCAAGCTCCTGGAGTCCCAGCGGCTGCGCATGCGCACGACGTACGACATCGAGATGATGCGCCAGATCGGCTCCTGCTCCGGCATCGAGAACTACTCGATGCACTTCGACGACCGCGCCCCCGGCTCCGCCCCCAACACGCTCCTCGACTACTTTCCCGAGGACTTCCTGCTGGTCATCGACGAGTCGCATGTCACGGTGCCGCAGATCGGCGCCATGTACGAAGGAGACGCCTCCCGGAAGCGGACGCTGGTCGACCACGGCTTCCGGCTGCCGTCCGCGCTGGACAACCGCCCGCTGAAGTGGGAGGAGTTCAAGGAACGGATCGGCCAGACCGTCTACCTGTCGGCCACCCCGGGCCAGTACGAGCTCTCCCGCTCCGACGGCTTCGTGGAGCAGATCATCCGCCCCACCGGTCTCGTCGACCCGGAGGTCGTCGTCAAGCCCACGGAGGGCCAGATCGACGACCTGGTGCACGAGATCCGCGAGCGCACCGCGAAGGACGAGCGGGTCCTCGTCACCACGCTCACGAAGAAGATGGCCGAGGACCTCACCGACTACTTCCTGGAGCTGGGCATCCAGGTGCGGTACCTGCACAGCGACGTCGACACGCTGCGCCGGGTCGAACTGCTGCGCGAACTGCGTGCCGGTGAGTACGACGTCCTGGTCGGTATCAACCTCCTCAGGGAGGGCCTCGACCTGCCGGAGGTCTCCCTGGTGGCCATCCTGGACGCCGACAAGGAGGGCTTCCTGCGCTCGGGGACCTCGCTGATCCAGACCATCGGGCGGGCCGCGCGCAACGTGTCCGGCCAGGTCCATATGTACGCGGACAAGATGACCCCGGCGATGGAGAAGGCCATCGACGAGACCAACCGCCGCCGCGCCAAGCAGATCGCCTACAACACCGAGCGCGGGATCGACCCCCAGCCGCTGCGGAAGAAGATCAACGACATCGTCGCGACCATCGCGCGCGAGGAGGTCGACACCGAGGCGCTGCTCGGCACCGGCTACCGGCAGGCGAAGGACGGCAAGCCGGCCGCGACACCCGTCCCCTCCCTCGGTGGCAAGGCCGCCGCGCAGAGTGGCAGGGCGGGGAGGGCCGGCAAGGCCGCCGCCCCGGGCGCGCTGGTCACCGACCGCCCCGCGGCCGAACTCGCCGGGATCATCGAGGAGATGACGGACCGGATGCGGGCCGCCGCGGCCGAGCTGCAGTTCGAGGTCGCCGCGCGGCTGCGGGACGAGGTGGGCGAGCTGAAGAAGGAGCTGCGACAGATGAGGGAGGCGGGGGTGGCCTGACACACCGGGAGACCTGGTGCGGGACGCGGCCGACATGTGTTGCAGGACCGACACAAAAACGGCCCGGGCCTCCTGCGTCGTCCACCCCACTGCGTAGGGTGCTGCGCAACCGCATACGGACGGTTGCGGGGGAACCATTCGAGAGGGGACGGCGCGTGGTGGACGTATCCAAGGGCGGTGCGCCCGGGGGCCCCGGGGTCAATCTGACCAAGGGGCAGGCCATCAGCCTGGAGAAGAAGGGCGGCGGCTCCCTGACCGCGGTCCGTATGGGGCTCGGCTGGCGGGCCGCGCCGCGCAGGGGCCTGTTCGGCTCCCGTACCCGCGAGATCGACCTCGACGCCTCCGCGGTGCTGTTCGCCGACAAGCAGCCGGTCGACGTCGTCTTCTTCCGCCACCTCGTCAGCGACGACGGTTCGGTGCGGCACACCGGCGACAACCTGGTGGGCGGAGCCGGACAGGGCGGTGACGACGAGGCGGTCCTCGTGGACCTCGAGCGTGTCCCGGTCCATATCGACCAGATCGTCTTCACGGTGAACTCGTTCACCGGCCAGACGTTCCAGGAGGTGCAGAACGCCTTCTGCCGGATCGTGGACGAGACCAACGGCCAGGAGCTGGCGCGCTACACGCTCGACGGCGGCGGTCACTACACCGCGCAGATCATGGCGAAGGTGCACCGCGTCAGTGGTGGCTGGCAGATGACGGCGCTCGGCAACCCGGCCAACGGACGTACGTTCCAGGACCTGATGCCGTCGATCCTGCCGCACCTGTAGGCGCGACCGCGGGGATTGGACGGACACGGCCTGTCCGCGGGACACGCGGCTCCCGGAGGCCGGGCTTCCGGGAGCGCTCCGTTCGGCCGCGTTCGGGCCCCGTCGGCCTGCCGGTACCTCACCACCGGTACCCCGGCCGGCGACCGGCGACCGGGGTACCACGACCACGACCGACATACGAAGAGTGACGAGAGGGACAGGGGCGATGACGGCCGAACTGGTCCGGGGGCAGAACCACCCCTTGCCCGGGACCCGACTGGAGATACGGGTGACGGCCGGGGCACCGTTGGTGCCCTGTGTCTCGCTCGGTGACGCCCGGGGCGCCGTCCAGGGCACCGAGTGGATCGTCCACCCCGGCGCGCCCGCGCTCCCGGGCGTCGAGGTCTCCCGGCAGGCCGCCGTCGGCCCGCGCTTCCACGTCGACCTGGAGGCGCTTCCGGAGCGGGTCCACCTGCTGCGTGTGCTGCTCGCTCTCCCCGAGGAAGCCGGCGGTCCCGGCCGCTTCGGCGCCACAGCGGCCCCTTCCGTCGCGGTCACCCACGCCGACGGGGCCGGCATCGCCGCGTTCACCCTCACCGGACTGGACACGGAGTCCGCGGTCATCGCGCTGGAGCTCTACCGCCGGCACGGTGCCTGGAAGGTCAGGGCCGTCGGCCAGGGATACGCCGGCGGGCTCGCCGAACTCCTCGCGGACCAGGGGGTGTCCCGGGCCTCCGCAGTCGCCGCGGACATCCGGGCCACGGTCGCCCGGCGGGTGACCGGTACGGTACGGCCCCCTCAGCCCGACGCGCCGGTACCGGCCGGGCCCGCCCGCGCCGGCAGCGGCGTGCCGGGCGGTGCGGCGGGAGCGGGCGGGACGATCGACTACACCCATCCCGGCCGCGGCACCTCACCACCGCGGGCACCCGCGTCCCCGTCCGTGCGGCCCCCGGGGACGCCCTCGCCGGCCGCGCCGCCGGGCCCGCGGCGGCGGCCCGAGGGCCCGGTCGCGGGCGACGCCGCCGGCTGGTCCATGGACGAGCGCCTGTACAACCAGGTCTGGGGGATGTTCGAGGACCTGGCCCGCAGCGTCGCCGCGTACCGCAGTGCCGTGGGCTTCGCGGAGTCCCGGATGGACCGGGAACTGGACCGTGTCCTGTCCGATCCCCGCCACCGTACGGGCCCGGCCGGCGGTGCCGCCCGGGAAGCGGCCCGCGCCGAGCACGACCAGCTCGTCGCACGGGCTCGCGAGGTGCTCGACCGTGATCTCGCCCAGCTCGTCGCCGAGTCCGAGGTCGTCGAGCCGGCCCTGCCGCCCGCCTACGCCCGTTGGGACAGTCCCGTCTGGCACGCCTACCGCGTGCCGACGGAGACCCCGATGGCGCTGCGGCTCGGGGACGTGCATCTCCCCGAGCGGCCCGGCCTGCGGATCCCGATGCTGGTGCGGCTGCCGTTGGAGCGCGGACTGTGGGTCGACAGCGGCCGGACCGCCTCCGAGGCCGGCGCGGCAGTGGACGGCGATCAGCTGCGTCTGATGGCCATGGAGACCGCGGTCGGCGTCGCCGGCCGGCTGCTCGCGGTCCACCCGCCCGGCGGGTTCGGCGTCCATGTGATCGACCCCGTCGGCACGGCGGCCGGTCCGCTGGCGCCGCTGACCGGGGCGGGCGTGCTGGCCGGGCCGCCCGGAGCGGGCGCCGGGGGAGTGGCGGCCGTCCTCGCGGGGCTCACCCGGCGGGTGGACCTCGTGCAGATGGCGATACGCGGCGGGGCCGCCGAGTCGTTGCCGCCGGATCTGGACACCGCCGAGCAGTTGCTGATCGTCAACGACTTCCCGCACGGCTTCGACGACCGCGCCGTGACCCAGCTGCGCTACCTCGCCGACGAGGGGCCGGCGGTCGGGGTGCACCTGCTGATGGTCGCGGACCGCGCGGACGCGCGTGCGTACGGGCCGGTCCTCGACCCGCTGTGGCGGGCGCTGCTGCGGATCACGCCGGTGCCGGACGACCACCTGGCCGATCCCTGGGTCGGTCACGCGTGGACCTACGAGCCGCCGGCCGTGCCGAACGGCAGCCGGGTACTCCTCGACGTCCTTGGCCATGTGGCGTCCGCACGCCAGCCATGGCGGCTCTGACCTGCGTATTTGAGAACCCTTTACCTTTTTCTTTACCTTTCCTTGGTGATTCCTGTACTCTCCTTCAGAGCGGAGGGGAGTACTCCCGCCTCGCGACGTGCCCGTCAATACGGATCGCCATCGATCCCGGGGCGTCGGCCCGGGGAGCGGTCATGAGCCGCCCGGGTGGAGGAGACCTCCGGCAGCGACGACGCTGATCAGTAGCCGTACGACGCCGGAGGCGCAGTGGACGTTTCGATGAACCTGTGGGTGGCGACCATTCTTGGTCTGACCGCCCTGATCGCCGTCGACTTCTTCATCGGGCGCAAGCCCCATGACGTGTCGATCAAGGAAGCCGGTATATGGACGGTCGTCTGGATCGCCCTCGCCGTGCTGTTCGGCCTCGGCCTGATGGTCTTCGGTACGGGCCAGGCGTCCGGTGAGTTCTTCGCCGGCTTCATCACCGAGAAGTCGCTCAGTGTCGACAACCTCTTCGTCTTCGTACTGATCATGGCGAAGTTCTCGGTGCCGTCACACCTCCAGCAGCGCGTACTGCTCATCGGTGTGCTGATAGCCCTGGTGCTGCGGGCGGTCTTCATCGCGGCGGGCGCCGCGATCATCGCCAGCTTCTCGTGGGTCTTCTTCATCTTCGGCGCGTTCCTGATCTACACCGCCTGGAAGCTCATCCAGGAGGCGCGCTCCGACGAGGAGGAAGAGGAGTTCGAGGAGAACCGCCTCCTCAAGTCCATCGAGCAGCGCTTCGGCGTGGCCGACAAGTACCACGGCACCAAGCTGTTCATCCGGGAGAACGGCAAGCGGGTGCTCACCCCGCTGATGGTCGTCATGCTCGCCATCGGCACCACCGACGTGCTGTTCGCGCTGGACTCCATACCCGCGATCTTCGGCCTGACCCAGGACCCGTACATCGTCTTCACGGCCAACGCGTTCGCGCTGATGGGCCTGCGGCAGCTGTACTTCCTCATAGGCGGGCTGCTGAGGAAGCTGGTGCACCTCAGCTACGGGCTGTCGGTCATCCTGGGCTTCATCGGGGTCAAGCTCGTCCTGCACGCGCTGCACGAGACCGGGGTGCACGTCCCCGAGATCTCCATCCCGGTCTCGCTGGCGGTCATCTGCGGTGTCCTCGTCGTCACCACGATCACCAGCCTGATCGCCTCCAAGAAGCAGGCCGAGCGCGAGGCGGCCGAGAAGGCGGCCAAGGACAGCATCGGCGCCTGAGCCGGCCGGCTTCCGAGGCCCGGCCCCGGCTCCGGCGCGGACCGGGGCCGGAGCCGGGGCCGCCGGTCCAGGCCGTGGCCGAAGCGCGTGCGGGGTGGGTGACAGACTTGTCACCCACCCCGCACGCCTGTTTCGCGTCGTGGGTCACCAGCCGCGGGCGCGCCACTCCGCGAGGTGCGGGCGCTCCGTGCCCAGGGTGGAGTCGTTGCCGTGGCCGGGGTAGACCCAGGTCTCGTCCGACAGCGGCCCGAAGATCTTGGCCTCCAGCCCGTCCATCAGGCTCGCGAAGTCGGTGGGGTTCCCCGTCCTGCCCGGGCCGCCGGGGAAGAGGCAGTCGCCGGTGAAGACATGGGCGTGGCCGTGCGGGTCGTCGTAGACGAGGGCGATCGAGCCCGGCGTGTGCCCCACGAGATGGACGGCGGTGAGGGCCACGTCCCCGACCCGGATCGTGTCCCCGTCCTCGACCGGCACATCGGTGGTGACGGGGATGGCCTCGGTGTCGTACCGGCCCGCGTACGTACGGGCGCCGGTGGCCGCCACCACCTCGCCCAGCGCCTGCCAGTGGTCGCCGTGGCGGTGAGTGGTGACGACGGACGCGAGGCCGTCGTCACCGATCAGCGTCAACAGCGTGGCGGCGTCGTTCGCCGCGTCGATCAGCAACTGCTCGCCGGTCGCCCGGCAGCGCAGGAGATAGGCGTTGTTGTCCATGGGCCCGACGGCGACCTTGGAGATCATCAGGGCGGGCAGTTCGTGCACATCCGCCGGTCCGCCGACCTTCACCGCTCCGGTGTACGTCATGAGGATCAGCCTATAGCGGGGGCAGGGTGGGCAGCGGCCCGCCGGAGCAGGCCAGCGCCGCCCCGTCGCGGCGTCCCGCGAGCCAGCCCAGCAGGTCCGCCGCGGGGCCCGTGACGGACCGCGGGCCGTCCGCCGCGGCCTCGGTGGAGCCGGTGCGCCAGGTGCGTCCGTCGGGTGCGCTCAGGGTCACCGGCGGGATCGCCCCGTTCCCCGAGAAGCGCTCCGCGAGAAAGGCGATCTCCCGCTCGGTGAACTCGTCGGACAGGTCCTCCAGTGCCCGGCCGATCCCGAGGTCGACGTGGTGCAGCTCCACCTCCACCAGCCGTCGGAACGGCAGGCGGGCGACCGTGTCCGTCACGCCGTTGCGCAGGGTGACCACCCGGCCCCAGTCGTCGGACGCCGTCACGGAATGCCGGAACCGCTCCGCGGTGTTACGCAGATCGGTCAGGTGGACGTCGAGGGGCCGGTGGGCGTCCCGCTCGATGTCGGCGTCCCGCGTCGCCTCGTCCGCGTACATCGGGCGCCCCTCCACCACGTTCACCAGCGCGTCCGCGTTCCGGGCGACATGGGCCAGGACATGCCCCCGGCTCCAGCCGGGAAGCAGCGACGGCTCGGTGAGTGCCGCGTCGTCCAGCTCGGCGGCCGCGCCGAGGAACCGGTCGGTCGTCTCACGTAGGGAGGCCAGGTCAGGCGTGGGTGCGGTCATGGCGCCGACCCTAGCGCTACCACTCGATCGGGTGAAGACAGCCACGAGCGGCCGTAAATCGAATGTGCGTGCTATAACCTCGGAGGAGGCATCCTGGCATGTAGGCGGATGTCCGCCCCGGCCCCCGGGACGGGCTGCTCCGCCGATTGGCAGTCCATCGCTCTGGCGACCCCCCTAGTCTGGGAAGGGGGCAGCGCCCCTGTTTCTCTTCAGAAAGGTGCGGACCGGCGTGGCCGACCGTCTCATCGTCCGTGGCGCGCGCGAGCACAATCTCAAGAACGTCTCGCTCGACCTGCCCCGTGACTCACTCATCGTCTTCACCGGGCTCTCCGGGTCGGGCAAGTCCTCGCTCGCGTTCGACACGATCTTCGCCGAGGGGCAGCGCCGGTACGTGGAGTCGCTGTCCTCCTACGCCCGGCAGTTCCTCGGCCAGATGGACAAGCCGGACGTCGACTTCATAGAAGGCCTCTCCCCGGCCGTCTCCATCGACCAGAAGTCGACCTCGCGCAACCCGCGCTCGACGGTGGGCACGATCACGGAGGTCTACGACTACCTCCGGCTGCTCTTCGCGCGGATCGGCAAGCCGCACTGCCCCGAGTGCGCCCGGCCGATCTCCCGGCAGTCGCCGCAGGCCATCGTGGACAAGGTGCTGGAGCTGCCGGAGGGCAGCCGCTTCCAGGTCCTCTCGCCGCTCGTCCGTGAGCGCAAGGGCGAGTTCGTGGACCTCTTCTCGGACCTCCAGACCAAGGGCTACAGCCGGGCCAGGGTGGACGGCCGGACGATCCAGCTCGCCGAGCCCCCCAAGCTGAAGAAGCAGGAGAAGCACACGATCGAGGTGGTCGTCGACCGCCTCACGGTCAAGGACAGCGCCAAGCGCCGGCTGACCGACTCGGTCGAGACCGCCCTCGGTCTCTCCGGGGGCATGGTCGTGCTCGACTTCGTGGACCTCCCCGAGGACGACCCCGAGCGTGAGCGCATGTACTCGGAGCACCTGTACTGCCCGTACGACGACCTCTCGTTCGAGGAGCTCGAGCCCCGCTCGTTCTCCTTCAACTCGCCCTTCGGCGCCTGCCCGGACTGCACGGGCATCGGTACGCGCATGGAGGTCGACCCGGAGCTGATCGTTCCGGACGAGGAGAGGTCGCTCGACGAGGGCGCGATCCACCCCTGGTCCCACGGCCATACGAAGGAATACTTCGGCCGCCTGATCGGCGGCCTCTCCCAGGCGCTCGGGTTCCGTACGGACATCCCCTGGGCCGGGCTGCCGCAACGGGCCAGAAAGGCCCTGCTGTACGGCCACAAGACGCAGGTGGAGGTCCGCTACCGGAACAGGTACGGGCGTGAGCGCGCCTACACCACGCCCGCCTTCGAGGGCGCGGTCACCTTCGTCAAGCGGCGCCACTCGGAGGCCGAGAGCGACTCCAGCAGGGAGCGCTTCGAGGGCTACATGCGCGAGGTGCCCTGCCCGACCTGTGAGGGGACGCGGCTCAAGCCGATCGTCCTCGCGGTGACGGTGATGGGGAAGTCCATCGCCGAGGTCGCCGGGATGTCGATCAGCGACTGCTCCGACTTCCTGGCCGAACTCCGGCTGAACGAGCGCGACAAGAAGATCGCCGAGAGGGTGCTCAAGGAGGTCAACGAACGGCTGAGGTTCCTGGTCGACGTCGGCCTGGACTACCTCTCGCTCAGCCGGGCGGCGGGCACCCTCTCCGGCGGCGAGGCCCAGCGCATCCGGCTCGCCACCCAGATCGGCTCGGGACTCGTCGGCGTGCTGTACGTCCTGGACGAACCGTCCATCGGCCTGCACCAGCGCGACAACCACCGGCTCATCGAGACCCTGGTCCGACTGCGGGACATGGGCAACACGCTGATCGTCGTGGAGCACGACGAGGACACCATCAAGGTCGCGGACTGGGTGGTCGACATCGGCCCCGGCGCGGGTGAGCACGGGGGCAAGGTCGTGCACTCCGGGCCCCTGAAGGGCCTGCTGGCCAACGAGGAGTCGATGACGGGCCGGTATCTGGCCGGCAAGAAGGCGATCCCGGTCCCCGACCTGCGCAGGCCCTTCGACCCGGCGCGCCGGCTGACCGTGCACGGCGCCAGGGAGAACAACCTCCAGGACATCGAGGTCTCGTTCCCGCTCGGCGTGTTCACCGCGGTCACGGGCGTCTCGGGGTCCGGCAAGTCGACGCTGGTCAACGACATCCTCTACACGCACCTGGCGCGCGAGCTGAACGGTGCGAAGTCGGTGCCCGGCCGGCACACCAGGGTCGACGGCGACGACCTGGTCGACAAGGTCGTCCACGTCGACCAGTCGCCCATCGGCCGGACGCCCAGGTCCAACCCCGCCACATACACGGGCGTCTTCGACCACGTGCGCAAGCTGTTCGCCGAGACGATGGAGGCGAAGGTCCGCGGTTACCTCCCCGGGCGGTTCTCCTTCAACGTCAAGGGCGGACGCTGCGAGAACTGCGCCGGCGACGGCACGATCAAGATCGAGATGAACTTCCTGCCGGACGTCTACGTCCCGTGCGAGGTCTGCCACGGCGCCCGCTACAACCGGGAGACCCTGGAGGTCCACTACAAGGGCAAGTCCATCGCCGAGGTGCTGGACATGCCGATCGAGGAGGCCCTGGGCTTCTTCGAGGCCGTGCCGACCATCTCGCGCCATCTGAAGACCCTCAACGAGGTGGGGCTCGGCTATGTCCGGCTGGGGCAGTCGGCGCCGACCCTGTCCGGTGGCGAGGCCCAGCGGGTGAAGCTGGCGAGCGAGCTCCAGCGGCGCTCCACGGGCCGCACGGTCTACGTCCTGGACGAGCCCACGACCGGTCTGCACTTCGAGGACATCAGCAAGCTGATCAACGTGCTGTCGGGCCTGGTCGACAAGGGCAACACGGTGATCGTCATCGAGCACAACCTGGACGTCATCAAGACCGCGGACTGGGTGATCGACATGGGGCCCGAAGGCGGCAGCGGCGGTGGGCTGGTGATCGCGGAGGGCTCCCCCGAGCAGGTCGCCGGCGTCCCCGCCAGCCACACCGGGAAGTTCCTGCGGGAGATCCTGGACGCCGAGCGGATCAGCGACGCGTCGCAGGTGAAGGCCGCGCCCCGGAAGACGTCCGCCAGGAAGACGGTCACCAGGAAGGCAGCGGCGAAGAAGACGGCGGTCGGTGCGACGGTGGCCGAGGAAGCCGTGGCCGGGCAGACGGCTCCCAAGAAGGCGGCCTCCAAGAAGGCGGCCGCACGCCGTCGCTCCTGACCGGCACGGCAGGCAGTGGCGTCGTGACGACGGCCGCCCCGGGATTTCCGGCGGGCGGCCGTCCGTGCTTCCGGCCGTCCGCCGTCCGCCCGGCCTCGTGGGATTCCGTCCGCCGTTGGGCGCGGCCCCGGCACGATGCCGGGATGGACGACGAGACGGCGGTGCCCGCCGACGACGGGACCCGGCTCTGGACCAGGCGCGGGGGAACGGACGGGCCGGGCGAGCCCGTCCTCCCGAGGTGGGAGCGGGACATCCGGCCCCGGCGGGCGGTCGACTCCCTGGAGCGCGTACGTCACCGGGTACGCCGGACGATGCTCGCCGGGGCCGGTCACCTGCCCTGGACCGAAGACCCGGAGGGCTTCCGGTCGGCGGTCGGCGCCTTCCTCGCCTGAGAACCCTTCGTTCACGAGCCCCTCGCCCCGGGGGACCGGCCGTCGGGCACCGGAACGGCCCCGGTATCGTCGCGAATGTCACCGGCGCCGCGTCACGCCGACCGCTCCGACCTGTGGAGACACCCATGCCCGGCCCTTCCGCCCCGCGCCGTACCGTGCTGAAGGGGGCCGCGCTCGCCGGTACGGCGGGGCTGGCGGCGGCCGCCTGCTCCACCGAGTCCAAGCTCGGCCACGCCGAGACCCCCACGCCCACCACGCCGGTCGACCTCGGAGCGGCCGACGCGGTGCCGGTCGGGGGCGCCAAGCTCTACCGGGAAGAGCGCCTGGTCGTGAGCTGCCCGGCCGAGGGCGAGTACAAGGCGTTCAGCGCGCAGTGCACCCACGCCGGCTGCCTGCTGGAGAAGCTGGAAGGGACCGTGGGCGACTGCCCGTGCCACGGCAGCAAGTTCGACGTCACCACCGGCAAGGCGCTGCGCGGCCCGGCGACCGTACCGCTGCCCGCGGTGCCGGTCACCGCGGAGGGCGGCAAGCTCATCGCGGGGCCCCGGGGCTGACGGAGCCCGGGGCCGGGCGGGCCGGTCCCGTACGGCCGGACTGTCGGTCCCCGCAAGTAGGGTGGACCACATGGCCGACCCCTCCAGTTACCGCCCCAAGCCGGGACAGATCCCCGACTCGCCGGGGGTCTACAAGTTCCGCGACGACCACCGCCGGGTGATCTACGTAGGAAAGGCGAAGAGCCTCCGCCAGCGGCTCGCCAACTACTTCCAGGACCTGGCGGGTCTGCACCCGCGCACGCGATCCATGGTCACCACGGCGGCCTCCGTCGAATGGACCGTGGTCTCCACCGAGGTCGAGGCGCTCCAGCTGGAGTATTCCTGGATCAAGGAGTTCGACCCCCGCTTCAACGTCAAGTACCGCGACGACAAGAGCTATCCCTCCCTCGCGGTCACGCTGAACGAGGAGTTCCCCCGGGTCCAGGTCATGCGCGGCGCGAAGAAGAAGGGCGTGCGCTACTTCGGGCCGTACGCCCACGCCTGGGCCATCCGCGAGACGGTCGACCTGATGCTCCGTGTGTTTCCCGTACGGACCTGCTCCGCCGGGGTGTTCAAGAACGCGGAGCGGACCGGGCGCCCCTGCCTCCTCGGTTACATCGGCAAGTGCTCGGCCCCCTGCGTCGGCCGTGTCACGCCCGAGGAACACCGCGAACTCGCCGAGGAGTTCTGCGACTTCATGGCCGGCCGCACCGGCGCCTACATCCGCCGGCTGGAGAAGCGGATGACCGAGGCGGCCGAGGACATGGAGTACGAGCGGGCCGCCAGGCTGCGCGACGACATAGGCGCGCTGCGCCGCGCGATGGAGAAGAACGCGGTCGTGCTGGCCGACGCCACCGACGCCGACCTGATCGCCGTCGCCGAGGACGAGCTGGAAGCGGCCGTCCAGATCTTCCACGTGCGCGGCGGCCGGGTGCGCGGACAGCGCGGCTGGGTCACCGACAAGGTCGAGGCGGTCGAGACCTCGGGCCTGGTCGAGCACGCGCTCCAGCAGCTGTACGGGGAGGAGAGCGGCGACGCCGTTCCCAAGGAGGTCCTCGTCCCGGCCCTGCCGGAGGAGACGGACGCGGTCGCCCAGTGGCTGAGCGACCGCCGGGGCTCCCAGGTCTCGCTGCGGATCCCGCAGCGCGGTGACAAGAAGGACCTGATGGAGACCGTCGGGCGCAATGCGCGGCAGGCGCTCGTCCTGCACAAGACCAAGCGCGCCAGCGACCTCACCACCCGCTCCCGGGCACTGGAGGAGATCGCGGAGGCGCTGGGTCTGGACAGCGCCCCACTGCGGATCGAGTGCTTCGACATCTCGCACCTCCAGGGGCAGGACGTCGTCGCCTCGATGGTGGTCTTCGAGGACGGCCTCTCCCGTAAGAGTGAATACCGCCGCTTCCAGATCAAGACCTTCGAGGGGCAGGACGACGTCCGCTCGATGCACGAGGTGATCAGCCGGCGGTTCAGGCGCTATCTCCAGGAGAAGGAGCGGACCGGGGAGTGGACCGAGGCCCAGGGCGGCCCCGAGTCGGCCGGGGCCGAGGCCGGCGCCGGGGGCGGGACCGACCCCACAGGGCAGCCTCCCGGGGCCGCCGGGAGCGCGGATCACCCCGCCGCCGGAGCCGCGCCCGCCGGGCCGGAGGCGCCCGGCGAACCGGTCTCGCCGCTCGATGACGACGGCCGCCCCAAGCGCTTCGCCTATCCACCCCAGCTGGTCGTCGTCGACGGCGGGCAACCGCAGGTCGCCGCCGCCCGGCGCGCCCTGGACGAGCTCGGCATCGACGACGTCGCGGTCTGCGGCCTCGCCAAGCGGCTGGAGGAGGTCTGGCTGCCGGAGGAGGACGACCCGGTGGTGCTGCCCCGCTCCAGCGAGGGCCTCTACCTCCTCCAGCGGGTCCGGGACGAGGCGCACCGCTTCGCCATCACGTACCAGCGCGCCAAGCGGGCCAAGCGGGTCAGGACGAGCCCGCTGGACGATGTCACCGGGCTCGGCGAGACCAGGAAACAGGCGCTCATCAAGCATTTCGGCTCGGTCAAGCGGCTGCGGCAGGCGACAATCGACCAGATCTGTGAGGTGCCGGGGGTGGGCCGCAAGACGGCCGAGTCCGTCGCCCTGGCCCTGGCCCGGGCCGCCCCGGCGGCGCCCGCCGTGAACACGGCGACAGGAGAGATCATGGAAGACGACGGGGGAACGACGCATGACTGAGCACGACCGGGACGGAGCAGGGCACGTGAGTACGGGTACGGGTTCGGGCACCACGAAGGAGGCCGGCGAGTCCGTCGAGGCGGCCATCCCCGAGCTGGTGATCATCTCCGGAATGTCGGGCGCCGGCCGCAGCACTGCGGCCAAATGCCTGGAAGACCTCGGCTGGTTCGTCGTGGACAACCTGCCGCCCGCGCTGATCCCCACCATGGTGGAGCTCGGCGCCCGCTCGCAGGGCAACGTGGCACGCATCGCCGTGGTGGTCGACGTCCGAGGCAGACGGTTCTTCGACAACCTCCGGGAGTCCCTCGCCGACCTGGACGCGAAGGAGGTCACCCGGCGGATCGTCTTCCTGGAGTCCTCCGACGAGGCCCTGGTCCGCCGCTTCGAGTCCGTACGCCGCCCGCACCCGCTCCAGGGGGACGGCCGGATCGTCGACGGCATCGAGGCCGAGCGCGACCTGCTGCGGGAGCTGCGCGGCGACGCCGACCTGGTGATCGACACCTCCAGCCTGAACGTCCACGAGCTGCGCGCCAAGATGGACGCGCAGTTCGCGGGCGACGAGAAGCCGGAGCTGCGCGCCACGGTCATGTCCTTCGGCTACAAGTACGGCCTGCCGGTCGACGCCGACCTGGTCGTCGACTGCCGCTTCCTGCCCAACCCGCACTGGGTCCCCGAGCTGCGTCCCTTCACCGGACTCAACGAGGAGGTGGCCGGTTACGTCTTCAACCAGCCGGGCGCCAAGGAGTTCCTCGACCGCTACACCGAACTCCTCCAGCTGATCGCCGCCGGCTACCGCCGGGAGGGCAAGCGCTACGTGACCGTCGCCGTGGGCTGTACGGGCGGCAAACACCGTTCGGTCGCCATGTCCGAGAAGCTCGCCGCGCGCCTCGCCACCGAAGGCATCGAGACCGTGGTCGTGCACCGGGACATGGGGCGCGAGTGACCGGACGCACTTTCCGTATGCGCCGTGTGCGCCGGGGCGTGCCCGCGGTGTCCGCGCGGGGCCGCGGCCGCGGCGCCCAGCCCAAGGTCGTCGCCCTCGGCGGCGGCATGGGCCTGTCCGCGTCCCTGGCCGCGCTGCGCCGGATCACCGGTGACCTGACCGCCGTGGTCACGGTCGCCGACGACGGCGGCTCCAGCGGCCGGCTCCGGGAGGAGCTCGGCGTGCTGCCGCCCGGCGATCTGCGCAAGGCCCTGGCGGCACTCTGCGGTGACGACGACTGGGGCCAGACCTGGGCGCGGGTGATCCAGCACCGTTTCCAGTCCCAGGGCGAGCTGCACGAGCACGCGGTCGGCAATCTGCTGATCGTCGCGCTCTGGGAGCAGCTCGGGGACCATGTCCAGGCCCTCGACCTGGTCGGCAGGCTCCTCGGCGCGCACGGCCGGGTGCTGCCGATGTCCGCCGTGCCCCTGGAGCTCCAGGCGCTGGTCCGGGGGCGCGACCCCGGGCGCCCGGACGAGGT
This sequence comes from Streptomyces sp. NRRL F-5135, assembly GCF_000719775.1. Classification (GTDB taxonomy): domain Bacteria; phylum Actinomycetota; class Actinomycetes; order Streptomycetales; family Streptomycetaceae; genus Streptomyces; species Streptomyces hebeiensis. The sequence goes on from NZ_JOHR01000016.1 coordinate 46,296, forward strand.
GGAGACGGTCCGCGGCCAGGCGACCGTCGCCCTCACGCCCGGGGAGGTGCAGTCGGTGCACCTCGTGCCGCACGACCCGCCGGCCGTGCCCGAGGCGGTCGAGGCGGTCATGGACGCCGACTGGGTGGTGCTCGGCCCCGGTTCCTGGTTCTCGTCGGTGATCCCGCACCTGCTGGTGCCCGAGCTGCTCGAAGCGCTGGTGGAGACCAAGGCGCGCCGGGTCCTGTCGCTGAACCTCGCGCCGCAGCCCGGCGAAACCAGTGGCTTCTCACCGCAGCGTCATTTGGAGGTTTTGGGGCGACACGCCCCTAAACTCGCCCTGGACGTGGTGCTGGCCGATCTGGCCGCCGTGCCCGACCGCGAGTCCCTCGCCGATGCCGCCGAACGGTTCGGTGCCGCGGTCGAGCTGGCGCCGGTGGCAGCGCCCGACGGCTCCCCGGTCCACGATCCGGAGCTGTTGGCAGCCGCGTACGACCGTATTTTCCGGATGCATGGAAGGATCGGCCCATGGCGATGACGCCAGCGGTGAAGGACGAGATCGCCCGGCTCCCCGTCACCCGGACGTGTTGCAGGAAGGCGGAGGTCTCGGCGATTCTTCGGTTCGCGGGCGGGCTGCACCTGGTCAGCGGCCGCATCGTGATCGAGGCCGAGCTGGACACCAGCATCGCCGCGCGCCGGCTCCGCAAGGACATTCTGGAGATCTTCGGGCACAACTCCGAGCTGGTCGTGATGGCCCCGGGCGGACTGCGGCGCGGTAGCCGTTACGTCGTACGGGTGATCACCGGCGGTGACCAGCTGGCCCGGCAGACCGGTCTGGTCGACGGCCGGGGCCGGCCCATCCGGGGGCTGCCGCCGCAGGTCGTCTCCGGCGCCACCTGCGACGCCGAGGCGGCCTGGCGCGGCGCGTTCCTGTCGCACGGCTCGCTGACGGAACCCGGTCGTTCCTCGTCGCTGGAGGTCACCTGCCCTGGTCCCGAGGCCGCGCTGGCGCTGGTGGGCGCGGCCCGCAGACTCCAGATCGCCGCCAAGGCCCGGGAGGTACGGGGCGTGGACCGCGTGGTCGTCAGGGACGGGGACGCGATCGGGGCACTGCTGACCCGGCTGGGCGCGCACGACTCGGTCCTGGCCTGGGAGGAGCGGCGGATGCGCCGCGAGGTGCGGGCCACCGCCAACCGCCTCGCCAACTTCGACGACGCGAATCTGCGCCGCTCGGCCCGGGCGGCGGTGGCGGCGGGGGCCCGCGTGCAGCGCGCGCTGGAGATCCTCGGCGAGGAGGTGCCGGAGCACCTCGCCGCGGCGGGCCGGCTGCGCATGGAGCACAAGCAGGCGTCGCTGGAGGAACTGGGCGCGCTCGCCGACCCGCCGCTCACCAAGGACGCGGTCGCGGGCCGGATCCGCCGGCTGCTGGCCATGGCCGACAAGAGGGCGCAGGACCTGGGCATTCCGGGGACGGAGTCCAACCTCACCGAGGAACTGGCCGACGGCCTCGTCGGCTGAGCCGGCAGGGCCGGCCGACCGGCGGTCCGCAAACCCGTTGACAGCGGTGGCCCCGAGGCTCCGTCCCGGCACTCCGCCCGGCGGCGCCCGGCTGCCCCGCGCGACGCCGGAGCGCGGCCTGCCACCGGGCGGGTACGAACGCCGCGGCGACGGTCCGGACAGCCGTCGTCATCGGGTCGGCGCGGCCGTCGATGCGGAGGGCCGCTCGATGTCACCCGGCGGCCGGTGGAGATGTAGGGTCGTAACCGGTCGGGGACATCCCAATACAACTCGCCGGCGTCGAAACCCGGCGTACCTAACGAGGAGATCGGTTCGTGACGATCCGCGTAGGCATCAACGGCTTTGGCCGCATCGGTCGTAACTACTTCCGCGCGCTGCTGGAGCAGGGTGCTGACATCGAGATCGTGGCTGTCAACGACCTGGGTGACACCGCGACCACCGCCCATCTGCTGAAGTACGACACCATCCTGGGGCGCCTCAAGGCCGACGTGTCGCACACCGCCGACACGATCACGGTCGACGGCCACACGATCAAGGTGCTGTCCGAGCGCGACCCGGCCGACATCCCCTGGGGGGAGCTGGGCGTCGACATCGTCGTCGAGTCGACCGGTATCTTCACCAAGAAGGCCGACGCCGAGAAGCACATCGCCGGTGGCGCCAAGAAGGTCCTCATCTCGGCTCCGGCCAAGGACGAGGACATCACCATCGTGATGGGCGTCAACCAGGACAAGTACGACGCGGACAGCCACCACGTCATCTCGAACGCGTCCTGCACCACCAACTGTGTGGCGCCGATGGCCAAGGTCCTTCTGGAGAACTTCGGTATCGCCAAGGGCCTGATGACGACGGTCCACGCGTACACCAACGACCAGCGCATCCTGGACTTCCCGCACAAGGACCTGCGCCGCGCCCGCGCCGCCGCCGAGAACATCATCCCGACCACCACCGGTGCCGCGAAGGCCACCGCCCTGGTGATCCCGGAGCTGGCGGGCAAGCTCGACGGCATCGCGATGCGCGTCCCGGTCCCCACCGGCTCGGTCACCGACCTGGTCGTCGAGCTGGAGCGCGAGGTCACCAAGGACGAGGTCAACACCGCGTTCCAGAAGGCCGCGGAGAACCAGCTCAAGGGCATCCTGGACTACACCGAGGACCAGATCGTCTCCTCGGACATCGTCAACTGGCCCGCCTCCTGCACGTTCGACTCCTCCCTGACCATGGTTCAGGGCAAGAGCGTGAAGATCGTCGGCTGGTACGACAACGAGTGGGGCTACTCCAACCGTCTGGTCGACCTCACCGTCTTCGTCGGTGGCCGGCTCTGAGACCGGGGCCGGTAGGCAACTCGACATGAGGGACAGGGCTCGGCCGGCGCACATGCGGCGCGGTTCGAGCCCTGTTCGCCTGTCCAGACTTCCCAAGGAGCCCAGCAGCAGATGAAGACGATCGACGAACTTCTCGCCGAAGGGGTCGCCGGCAAACGCGTGTTCGTCCGCGCCGACCTCAACGTGCCGCTCGACGGCACGACCATCACCGACGACGGCCGGATCCGCGCCGTCCAGCCGACGATCGCCCGGCTCGCCGAGGCCGGCGCCCGCGTGATCGTCGCCTCCCACCTGGGCCGCCCCAAGGGCGCCCCGGACCCCGCCTTCTCCCTGGCGCCCGCCGCCGCCCGGCTCGGTGAACTCCTGGGCGCCGAGGTGGCGTTCGCGACCGACACCGTGGGCGACTCCGCCCGGGCCGTCGTCTCCGAGCTGGCCGACGGACAGGTCGCCGTCGTCGAGAACCTCCGCTTCAACGCGGGCGAGACCTCGAAGGACGACGCGGAGCGCGGGGCGTTCGCGGACCAGCTCGCGGAGCTCGCCGATCTGTACGTGGGCGACGGCTTCGGCGCCGTCCACCGCAAGCACGCCTCGGTCTTCGACCTGCCGGCCCGCCTGCCGCACGCCGCGGGCGGTCTGATCGCCACCGAGGTCGGCGTCCTCAGGAAGCTCACGGACGACGTCCGGCGGCCGTACGCGGTGGTGCTCGGCGGCGCCAAGGTCTCCGACAAGCTCGGAGTCATCGACCACCTGCTGGGCAAGGCCGACCGCATCCTGATCGGCGGCGGCATGGCGTACACCTTCCTGAAGGCGAAGGGGTACGAGATCGGCACCTCGCTGCTCCAGGAGGACCAGATCCCGGCCGTCCAGGAGTATCTGAAGCGGGCCGAGGAGACCGGTGTGGAGTTCGTGCTCCCGGTCGACGTGAGCGTCGCCGAGGAGTTCCCGGACCTCAAGACCAAGGCTCCCGCCGAGTCCGCGGTGGTCGCCGCCGACGCCATCCCGGCCGGACGGATGGGGCTGGACATCGGCCCCGAGACCGGCCGCCTGTACGCCTCGAAGCTCGCCGACGCGCGGACCGTGTTCTGGAACGGTCCGATGGGCGTCTTCGAGCACCCCGACTACGCCGAGGGCACCAGGGCCGTCGCCCAGGCGCTCGTCGACTCCACGGGCTTCTCGGTCGTCGGCGGCGGCGACTCCGCCGCCGCCGTCCGCACCCTGGGCTTCGACGAGAAGGCATTCGGCCATATTTCGACCGGTGGTGGCGCGAGCCTCGAATACCTCGAGGGCAAGACGCTTCCCGGGCTCGCCGCACTGGAGGACTGACCCACCCATGAGTACGCGTACCCCGCTGATGGCGGGCAACTGGAAGATGAACCTCAACCACCTCGAGGCCATCGCGCACGTCCAGAAGCTCGCCTTCGCCCTGGCGGACAAGGACTACGACGCCGTCGAGGTCGCCGTCCTGACCCCGTTCACCGACCTGCGGTCCGTGCAGACCCTGGTCGACGGCGACAAACTCAAGATCAAGTACGGCGCCCAGGACATCTCGGCGCAGGACTCCGGCGCCTACACCGGCGAGATCTCGGGCCCCATGCTGGCCAAGCTGAAGTGCGCCTACGTGGCCGTCGGCCACTCCGAGCGGCGGCAGTACCACGCCGAGACGGACGAGCTGTGCAACGCGAAGGTGAAGGCCGCCTTCCGGCACGGCCTGACCCCGATCCTGTGCGTCGGCGAGGGGCTGGACGTCCGCAAGGCCGGTGAGCAGGTCCCGTACACCCTGGGCCAGCTCGACGGCGGGCTGAAGGACGTGCCCGCCGAGCAGGCCGAGTCCATCGTGATCGCCTATGAGCCGGTGTGGGCCATCGGCACCGGCGAGGTCGCCACCCCGGAGGACGCGCAGGAGGTCTGCGGGGCCATTCGCGGACGGCTGGCGGAGCTGTACTCGCAGGAGCTGGCCGACAAGGTCCGCATCCAGTACGGCGGCTCGGTCAAGTCCGGGAACGTCGCCGCGATCATGGCGCAGCCCGACGTGGACGGCGCCCTCGTGGGCGGTGCGGCGCTGGACGCCGACGAGTTCGTCAAGATCGTGCGCTTCCGCGACCAGTGAGTATGCGGTAGCACGGATCCGTCGTACCCTGGCGGGGGCCGCGTGGGCACCGTCCGGCGAGCCGGGCCTCGATGGCCGGGCCGGCCGGGAGGTGGCGGCGGCCCCCGTTGTCCGTACTCGTCGTCGACACCCGTCTCGTCGGTACCCGTCGGTGCTTGTCGTATGTCCCTATCCGTCCTGTCGGTCCTGTCGGTGCTGGCAGTCCGAGGAAGTTGGTCCAGCCGTGGTTATGGGGTTCTCGATCGCCCTCATCGTCTTCAGCCTGCTGCTGATGCTGCTGGTGCTGATGCACAAGGGGAAGGGCGGCGGCCTCTCCGACATGTTCGGTGGCGGAATGCAGTCGTCCGTCGGTGGTTCGTCGGTCGCCGAGCGTAACCTTGACCGCATCACCGTGGTGGTCGGCCTGCTGTGGTTCGCGTGCATCGTCGTGCTCGGTCTGCTGCTGAAGCTGGACAGCTGAGCGCCCGTACGCTACGGCACTGCGGGGGCGGCCTATCATGGGGTTCCGCACCGGGCCGAAGGGGGTAACTCCCTTCACTGGAAGCGCGTTGGGCCTTACGTAGACTTGAGCGCCCGGCAGCGGAGCTGCCTACTCGATGCTTTGCGGCACCATCACGCAGGGAGTTACGACCGTGGCAAGTGGCAACGCGATCCGGGGAAGCCGGGTCGGAGCGGGGCCGATGGGTGAGGCCGAGCGGGGCGAGTCAGCGCCCCGCCTGCGCATCTCCTTCTGGTGCTCGAACGGGCACGAGACGGTGCCGAGCTTCGCCAGTGACGCACAGGTTCCGGAGACGTGGGACTGCCCGCGCTGCGGATTCCCGGCCGGTCAGGACCGGGACAACCCGCCCGACCCGCCGCGAACGGAGCCGTACAAGACACATCTCGCCTATGTGCGCGAGCGTCGCAGTGACGCGGACGGCGAGGCCATCCTCGCCGAGGCACTCGCCAAACTCCGTGGCGAACTGTAGACAACGTTTCCGGCCGGACATCTGACAGGTGTCCGGCCGTACCGTTTCCTCCCCGCCTCCGAGGGTGTCCCCACTGCCCCCGGCGGCGCTCCCCGTCTCTCGCCTCGCGACCGCGGGTCCGGCGTTGTCAGTGCCGCCCCGTACGGTCTCCAGGAGACCTGGGCGGCCGTCGCCTCCCCGGCACCCCTGATCAATTAGGTTGGTCGGGCAGCAGGGCACGCACGCAGGTACGAGAAAGAAGATGGCGAGATGAACGCGACACGCCGTACCAGGCTTCATCGGACGCCCGAGTGGAGCGCGCTCGGTGAACACCGTGAGCAGCTGGGTGACACACCCCTCCGGGAGCTGTTCGCCGCCGACCCCGGGCGCGGCACCGACTACACCCTCCAGGTCGGGGACCTCTACCTGGACTACTCCAAGCACCTGGTCACGGACCGGACGCTGACGCTGCTGCGCGAACTGGCCGCGGCCACCGACGTGTTCGGCCTGCGGGACGCCATGTTCCGCGGCGAGAGGATCAACACCACCGAGGACCGCGCCGTGCTGCACACGGCGCTGCGGGCGGCGCGGGACACGGTCGTCGAGGTGGACGGGGAGAACGTCGTGCCGCGGGTGCACGCCGTGCTCGACAAGATGAGCGCCTTCGCCGACCGGATCAGGTCCGGTGAGTGGGCGGGCCACACCGGCAAGCGCATCCGCACGGTGGTCAACATCGGCATCGGCGGCTCCGACCTCGGCCCGGCGATGGCCTATGAGGTGCTGCGGTCCTTCACCGACCGCGACCTCGCGGTGCGCTTCGTCTCCAACGTCGACGGCGCCGACCTGCACGAGGCGGTCCGGGACCTGGACCCGGCCGAGACGCTGTTCATCGTGGCCTCCAAGACGTTCACCACGATCGAGACGATCACCAACGCGACCTCCGCCCGTAACTGGCTGCTGACCGGCCTGGGGGCCGGCCAGGAGGCGGTCGCCCGGCATTTCGTGGCGCTGTCCACGAACAGCGAGAAGGTCGCGGAGTTCGGCATCGACCCTGCGAACATGTTCGAGTTCTGGGACTGGGTCGGCGGCCGCTATTCGTTCGACTCGGCGATCGGGCTGTCGCTGATGATCGCGATCGGCCCCGGCCGGTTCCGGGAGATGCTGGACGGCTTCCGCCTCGTCGACGAGCACTTCCGCACCGCGCCGCCGGAGGAGAACGCGCCGCTGCTGCTCGGCCTGCTGGGGATCTGGTACGGGAGCTTCTTCGACGCCCAGACGCACGCGGTCCTGCCTTACAGCCACTACCTGTCCAAGTTCACCGCGTACCTGCAGCAGTTGGACATGGAGTCCAACGGCAAGTCCGTCGAGCGGGACGGCAGCCCCGTGGCATGGCAGACCGGCCCCGTCGTGTGGGGAACGCCGGGGACCAACGGACAGCACGCCTACTACCAGCTCGTCCACCAGGGCACCAAGGTGATCCCGGCCGACTTCATCGGCTTCGCGCGGCCGGTGGCCGACCTGCCGCCCGGGCTCGTCGCGCAGCACGACCTGTTGATGGCCAACTTCTTCGCGCAGACCCAGGCACTGGCCTTCGGCAAGACACCGGACGAGGTGCGCGCGGAGGGCGTCGCGGAGGAGCTGGTGCCGCACAAGACCTTCCGGGGCAACCACCCGACGACCACGATCCTCGCCTCGGAGCTCACCCCGTCCGTGCTGGGGCAGCTGATCGCGCTGTACGAGCACAAGGTGTTCGTCCAGGGCGCGGTGTGGAACATCGACTCCTTCGACCAGTGGGGGGTCGAACTGGGCAAGGTCCTCGCCAAGGAGGTCGAACCGGTCCTCACCGGCGACTCCGCGGGCGACGGGCTCGACAGCTCGACCGCGGCGCTCGTCAGCACCTATCGAAAGATCCGAGGACGCTGAACCGATGTCCCAGGGGGAATGGCGGCTCCGGCCGCCGCGTAACACGCTGGACCGGCGAGCCATCGCCTGGTGGCGCACCCAGTGGCTGCTGTGGGCCGCGGGGCCGGTGTTCACCCTCGGCCTGCTGGGGGCGCTCATCGCCCCCGCCAGATTCTGGTTGCTGGGCCCCGCCGCCCTGCTGGCCGTGCTGGGGCTGACCTGCGCCGCCCTGATACCCCGGTGGTGGTACGCGGTCCACCGATGGGAGGTGACGGACGAGGCGGTCTACGTCCGCACCGGCTTCTTCCGCCAGGAGTGGCGGATCGCGCCGATGTCCCGGATACAGACCGTGGACACCGTGCGCGGTCCGCTGGAGCAGATGTTCAAGCTCTCCTCGGTCACCGTCACGACCGCCTCGGCCAAGGGCGCGGTGCGGATGAAGGGACTTCCGCACGAACAGGCGTCCCAACTGGCCGAGCAGCTGACCCGGATCACCCAGGCCACCCCGGGGGACGCCACATGAGCGAGCCCGCACCCCCCTCCGCCGAGTCCACCGCCGAGGTGCCGGAGAGCGGACCGGACAAAGGCGCGTACGGAGCGCCCGAGGAGGGGTGGCGAAGCCTGGACCGGCGCACCCTGCTGGTCACTGCGGTCGTCACGGCGGGGGTCGTTCTCGGCGCCGGAGTACCGACGGCGGTCGGCATGGCGGGCGGCGGCATGCCGCTCGGCGAGGTGCTCGCCTGGCTGCTGGCCGGAGCCGGCCTGGTGATCGGCGCCGGCACGGGCGGCGACTACGTCCGCTGGCGCCGGACGCGCTACCGCGTCGGACCCGAGCGGGCCGAGCTGCACACAGGCCTGTTCCTGCTCAAGCGCCGGTCCCTGGCCCGTGAGCGGATCCGCAGCGTGGACCTGACCGCCAACGTGCTGCTGAGGATCCTCGGACTGGTCAAGGTCCGCATAGGCACCGGCGAACAGACCGGCGGGGAGTCCACGCTGGAACTCGACCCGGTCACCCGGGCCGAGGGCGAAAGGCTCCGCCGGGAGCTGCTGGCCCGCGCGACCGAGGAGGCCGGGGCGTACGGAGAGGGGGCCCTGGCCGCGTTCGACCGGAAGTGGATCCGGTACGCGCCGCTCTCGTTCCTCGCTCCGGTGCTGGGCGCGTCGGCGGTCGGCGGAGTGCTGCAGGTCAGCGAGTGGTTCGGCGCGCAGAGTCGGCTGTTCGACTGGCTGGGGGACTTCTTCCGTGCCACCACGGTGCTCGGGGGCAGCCTGATACTGCTGGCAGGCATGGGGCTCGCGGGGGCCGTGGGCGCGCTCGGCCTCTGGGTCGAGATGTGGTGGAACTACCGGCTGGAGCGCGAGGCCGGCGGCACCCTGCGCGTCCGTCGCGGGCTGCTGACCTCCCGCTCCGTCTCCATCGAGGAGCGCCGCCTGCGGGGTGTCGAAGTGGTCGAGCCGCTCGGCGTCCGCATGGTCGGCGCCGCCCGGGTCGACGCGGTCGCCACCGGCCTCGCCCACGAGGACGAGGACGAGCGGACGGAGGCCAAGGCGCTGCTGCCCGCCGCGCCCCGGACACTGGCGGACACGGTCGCGGCCCGGGTGCTGCGCGAGCCGGTCTCCCCGACGCGCGGCGCCACCCTGATACCGCACCCGCGCGCCGCGCGGGGCCGGCGGCTGCGCTGGGCCCTCGGGTACGCGCTGGCGCCGGTGGCGGTCCTGACGGTGCTCGGCCTGCTGCTGACCGATGTCCTGCTGTACGTCGCGGCGGCCGGTGCCGTGGTTCTGCTGCCGGTCGCTGTCCTGCTCGCCCTCGACGCGTACCGCAATCTGGGCCATGGCCTCAGCGGCCGGTACCTGGTGACGCGCTCGGGCACGCTGGCCCGGACGACGGTCGCCCTCCAGCGCGGCGGTGTGATCGGCTGGCGGGTGAGGCAGTCCGTCTTCCAGCGCCGCGCGGGCCTGTTGACGCTGACGGCGACGACGGCGGCGGGTTCGGGCGGGTACAGCGTGCACGACGCGGCGGAAGGCGAGGGCCTCGCCTTCGCGGAGTCGGCGGTGCCGGGCCTGCTGGCGCCCTTTCTGGTCCGGTCTGGTACCCGGTCCCGTCCGTATGGTTGATTGCCGTATGACAACCACACGCCGTCGTACCGTGCTCACCGCTCTCGCCACCGCCGCGGTGAGCGGATCCCTGCTCGGGCCGGGCGCCGCGCCCGCTCTCGCGGCCGACGACCTCTACGCCTCCAACACGGACCTCTACACCAAGCTCGCCGGCCGGGAGGGCACCGACTTCGGCCGGCGGTACAAGCGGCACGAGAGGACGGACAACAGCACGAGCACGGTCGCCCCGTTCCACCGCACGACCATCATGGCCCTGCACGGCGGCGGGATAGAACCGGGCACCTCGGAGCTGTGCCTGGGCATCGCCGGTTACCACCCGGCGACGTTCGAGGTCACCCCGGCGGGCGGCCCGGTCCACGACTACTGGATGTTCGAGGGCCTGCTCTCCAGCGACAACGGCTCGATGCACGTCACGTCGTCCCACTGCGACGACCGGGTCGCCCTCTCGATGGCGGGCGGCAGCCTCAACGTGCTGAGCCTGCACGGGTGCACGGCGGCCCAGGCCGGCGTCGCCGGGTCCAGACCCGAGGCCGTCGTCGTGGGCGGCCGTAACGAGGAGTTCAAGTCCCGGCTGATCGCGGCGTTCCAGGACGCGGGGTTCCAGACGGTCGACGGGGCCCGGATCAGTGCTCTCGCGGGGGTGGATCCCCAGAACATCGCCAATCGGACGGTCCTGGGACAGGGCGGTCAGCTGGAGATCACGACGGAACTGCGCAGGAGCATGTTCGGGACGTTCACCCGGCTGGGACGGCCCGGCTCGACCAACGAGGTCTTCGACCGGTTCGTGGCCGCGGCCCGCACGGCCGTCGCACGGCTGGAGACGAGCGCCTCCCAGACCATCCTCTGACGGTCCGGTCCGGCCGTCCGAACCCGGAGCGCGGCCCCCGGCCGACGACGCGAAGGACCGGTCCGCCCCGGCTACGGGAGCGAACCGGGCCTTCGCCCGGCCGGGGCCTTGGTCAGGCGGAGGCCGGGGGGTAGAGGTCACGGGGCAGCGCCGAGGCGGCCGCCGCGTCCAGCAGCCACAGCGTGCGCGCACGCCCCTGGGCCCCCGCGGCCGGGGCCTGGATCTCGCCCGCGCCCGACAGCGCCATCTCCGCCGCCTTGGCCTTGTCCTCGCCCGCCGCCAGCAGCCAGACCTCGTGCGCCGCGCGGATCGCGGGAAGCGTCAACGAGATGCGCAGCGGCGGCGGTTTCGGCGCGCCGTGCACGGCCACCACCGTGCGTTCGGTCTCCCGCACGCCGGGCAGCTCCGGGAAGAGCGAGGCGACATGGGTGTCGGGCCCGACCCCCAGCATCAGCACGTCGAAGGACGGCACCGGGGCATGGTCCTCCGGCCGCGCGGCGGCGGCCAGCTCCGCGGCGTACGCGGCGGCGGCCGCCTCCACGTCGCTGCCGTACGGCCCGTCGGAGGCGGCCATCGCGTGCACCCGCGCCGGATCCAGTGGTACGGAGTCGAGCAGCGCCTGCCGCGCCTGGGTGACATTCCGCTCCGGATCGCCCTCCGGCAGGAACCGCTCGTCGCCCCACCACAGGTCGAGCCGCGACCAGTCCACGGCGTCCCGGGCGGGCGCCGCGGCCAGCGCGGCCAGCACCCCGTTGCCGTTGCGCCCGCCCGTCAGCACCACCGAGGCGCTGCCGCGGGCGGCCTGGGCGTCCACGATCTTCGTGATCAGCCGGGCCGCCGCGGCCTGCGCCATCAGCTCCTTGTCACGGTGGACGACCAGTTGCGGAGTGCTCACTTCGACTCCGCCTTCTTGGCGACCGTGGCCGGGGTGGGCCGCTCGGCCGCCGCCTCGGACGTGCCGTTCGCTCCGGCGGACACCCCCGCGGCCGCCTTCGTCGGCGACCCGCTGCCCAGCCGGTGCACCCCGAACCGCAGCGCCGACGCGTAGATGTCGTCCGGGTCGAGCCGGCGCAGCTCCTCGGCGATCAGCTCGGCCGTCTCCCGCCGCTTGAGCGCCACCCCCCGGTCCGGCTGCCCCTCGACGGAGAGCGTCGCCAGCGAGCCGTCCGCGCGGTCCAGCTCGATCGGGCCGCAGGTGGTCTCCATCCGTACGGCCGTCAGCCCGGGGCCGGCCGAGACCGCGCGCTTGACCGGCACGCTCAGCCGGTCCGCGAGCCACATGGCGAGCAGCTCACAGCTCGGGTTGAACTCCTCGCCCTCGACCTCGACCGAGGTCACCGCGCAGTCCACCTGGTCCAGGGCCGCCGCGAGCATCGAGCGCCACGGCGTGATCCGGGTCCAGGCCAGGTCCGTGTCGCCCGGGGTGTAGACCTCGGCGCGGGCCGTCAGCTCCTCGACCGGGTGCTCGGCCGCGTACGTGTCCGTCACCCGGCGCTGTGCCAGCTTGCCCAGCGCGTCCCTGGCCGGGTCGGTCGGCGCGTTCACCGGCCACCACACCACCACCGGGGCGTCCGGCAGCAGCAGCGGGAGCACCACGGACTGGGCGTGGTCCACGATGTCCCCGTACAGGCGCAGGACGACCGTCTCGCCGGTGCCCGCGTCCGTGCCGACCCGCACCTCGGCGTCGAGCCGGGCCTGGGCGCGGTCCCGCGGCGAGCGCGAGACCCGCTTGACGACCACGAGCTTCCTCGACGGGTGCTCGCGGGAGGCGTCGTCGGCCGCCTTGAGCGCGTCGTAGGCGTTCTCCTCGTCGGTGACGATGACCAGGGTCAGGACCATGCCGACGGCGGGCGTCCCGATCGTCCTGCGGCCCTGCACCAACGCCTTGTTGATCTTGCTGGACGTGGTGTCCGTAAGGTCGATCTTCATGGCCGGCGCCAGCTCCGTCCGTCTCGTGCGAGCATCTCGTCCGCCTCGGCCGGGCCCCAGGTCCCGGCCTCGTACTGGGCGGGCCTGCCGTTCTTCTCCCAGAACTCCTCGATCGGGTCGAGGATCTTCCAGGACAGCTCGACCTCCTCCACGCGAGGGAAGAGGTTCGAGTCGCCGAGCAGGACATCGAGGATGAGCCGCTCGTACGCCTCGGGGCTGGACTCCGTGAAGGACTCGCCGTAGGCGAAGTCCATCGACACGTCCCGCACCTCCATGGAGGTGCCGGGCACCTTGGAGCCGAACCGCAGGGTCACGCCCTCGTCCGGCTGGACCCGGATGACCAGGGCGTTCTGCCCCAGCTCCTCGGTCGCCGTGTGATCGAAGGGGGAGTGCGGCGCGCGCTGGAAGACGACCGCGATCTCGGTGACACGCCGGCCGAGCCGCTTGCCGGTACGGAGGTAGAACGGGACGCCCGCCCAGCGGCGGTTGTCGATCTGCAGCTTCACCGCCGCGTAGGTGTCGGTCTTCGACTTGGCGTCGATGCCGTCTTCCTCGAGGTAGCCGACGGCCTTCTCGCCGCCCTGCCAGCCCGCCGCGTACTGCGCGCGGACCGTCCCCTCGGCGAGGTCCTTGGGCAGCTTCACCGCGCCCAGCACCTTGGTCTTCTCCGCGGCCAGCGCGTCGGCGTCGAAGGAGGCGGGCTCCTCCATGGCGGTCAGCGCGAGCAACTGGAGGAGGTGGTTCTGGATGACGTCACGGGCGGCGCCGATCCCGTCGTAGTAGCCGGCGCGCCCGCCGATCCCGATGTCCTCGGCCATCGTGATCTGGACGTGGTCCACGTAGGACCGGTTCCAGATCGGCTCGAAGAGCGTGTTGGCGAAGCGCAGCGCCAGGATGTTCTGGACGGTCTCCTTGCCCAGGTAGTGGTCGATCCGGAAGACCTGGTCCGGGGCGAAGACCTCGTGCACGATCGCGTTGAGCTGCTCGGCCGACTTCAGGTCGTGGCCGAAGGGCTTCTCGATGACCGCGCGCCGCCAGGAGCCGTCGTGCTGGTCCGCCAGCCCGTGCTTCTTGAGCTGTTGCACGACCTCGGGGAAGAACTTCGGCGGAACGGAGAGGTAGAACGCGAAGTTGCCGCCCGTGCCCTGTGACTTGTCCAGGTCCTCGATCGTCGCGCGCAGGTTCTCGAAGGCCTGGTCGTCGCCGAAGTCGCCCTGGACGAAGCGCATCCCCTGGATGAGCTGCTGCCAGACCTCCTCACGGAAGGGGGTCCTGGCGTGTTCCTTGACGGCGTCGTGGACCTCCTGCGCGAAGTCCTCGTCCTGCCACTCGCGACGGGCGAAGCCGACGAGGGAGAAGCCCGGCGGCAGCAGACCGCGGTTGGCGAGGTCATAGACGGCGGGCATCAGCTTTTTCCGGGACAAATCGCCCGTGACGCCAAAGATGACCAGGCCCGACGGCCCCGCGATACGCGGGAGCCGTCGGTCCGCGGCGTCACGGAGCGGGTTCGCTCCGTGGGTTGCGGTCAAGGTTTCAGCCCTCCGAAGGGGCGAGGCGCTTGAGCTCCGCCTCGGTCGACTTGAGCAGGTCGGTCCAGGACGCCTCGAACTTCTCGACGCCCTCGTCCTCCAGCAGCTGGACGACGTCGTCGTACGAGATCCCGAGCTTCGCGATCGCCTCGAGGTCGGCGCGCGCCTGGTCGTACGTGCCGCGCACGGTGTCACCGGTGATGGTGCCGTGGTCGGCGGTGGCCTCCAGGGTGGCCTCCGGCATCGTGTTGACCGTGTTGGAGGCGACCAGTTCGTCGACGTACAGGGTGTCCTTGTACGCCGGGTCCTTCACGCCGGTCGAGGCCCACAGCGGGCGCTGCTTGTTGGCCTGGGCCTTGTCCAGGGCCGCCCAGCGCTCCGTGGAGAAGACCTCCTCGTACGCCTCGTAGGCCAGCCGCGCGTTGGCGAGGGCCGCCTTGCCGCGGGCCTCCTTGGCCTCCGGGGTGCCCAGCGCGTCGAGACGCTTGTCGATCTCGGTGTCCACCCGCGAGACGAAGAAGGACGCCACGGAGTGGATCTTCGACAGGTCCAGCCCGGCGGCCTTGGCCTTCTCCAGGCCCGCCAGGTAGGCGTCCATGACCTCGCGGTAGCGCTCCAGGGAGAAGATCAGCGTGACGTTGACGCTGATGCCCCGGCCGATGGTCTCGGTGATCGCCGGCAGGCCGGCCCTGGTCGCCGGGATCTTGATGAGCGTGTTCGGCCGGTCCACCAGCCAGGCCAGCTGCTTGGCCTCGGCGACGGTGGCGCGCGTGTTGTGGGCGAGACGCGGGTCGACCTCGATGGACACCCGGCCGTCCTGGCCCTGCGTGGCGTCGAAGACCGGACGCAGGATGTCGGCGGCGTCCCGGACGTCCGCCGTGGTGATCATGCGGACGGCCTCCTCGACGGTCACCCGGCGGGCGGCGAGGTCGGTGAGCTGGGTCTCGTAGCCGTCGCCCTGGGAGATCGCCTTCTGGAAGATCGACGGGTTCGTCGTGACACCCACCACGTGCTGCTGGTCGATCAGCTCGGCGAGGTTGCCGGAGTTGATCCGCGTACGCGACAGGTCGTCGAGCCAGATCGCGACGCCTTCGTCGGAAAGGCGCTTGAGTGCGTCTGTCATGAGAGTTGCATCTCCTACTGTTCGTATAGAAGCGTCAGCGCGCCACGGCCGCGAGAGATTCCCGGGCCGCCGAGGCGACCGCGTCGGCCGTGAAGCCGAACTCGCGGAAGAGGACCTTGGCATCGGCGGAGGCGCCGAAGTGCTCCAGCGAGACGATCCGGCCGGCATCGCCCACGAAACGGTGCCAGCTCAGCCCGATACCCGCCTCGACCGCCACGCGCGCCTTCACGGACGGCGGCAGCACCGCGTCCCGGTACTCCTGATCCTGCTCCTCGAACCACTCGACGGACGGCATCGAGACGACCCGGGCGGCGACGCCCTCGGCCTGGAGCTTCTCGCGCGCCTCGACGGCGAGCTGCACCTCGGAGCCGGTGCCGATCAGGACGACCTGCGGCGTCACGCTCCGCCCGTCGGCGTCCTCGGCCTCGAAGAGGACGTAACCGCCGCGCGCGGCGTCCGGGTTGGCGTCGTACGTGGGCAGGCCCTGGCGGCTCAGGGCCAGGCCGTGCGGCGCGCCCTTGTCGTGCCGGCGCAGGATCTCCGCCCAGGCGGTCACCGTCTCGTTGGCGTCCGCCGGACGTACCACGTTCAGCCCCGGGATGGCGCGCAGCGCGGCCAGGTGCTCCACCGGCTGGTGGGTGGGGCCGTCCTCGCCGAGGCCGATGGAGTCGTGCGTCCACACGTACGTCACGGGCACGCGCATCAGCGCGGCCAGCCGGACGGCCGGGCGCATGTAGTCCGAGAACACCAGGAACGTGCCGCCGTAGACACGGGTGTTGCCGTGCAGGGCGATGCCGTTCATCGTCGAGCCCATGGCGTGCTCGCGGATGCCGAAGTGGACCGTGCGGCCGTAAGGATCGGCCTCCGGCAGCGGGTTGCCCCGCGGCAGGAACGACGACGTCTTGTCGATCGTGGTGTTGTTGGAGCCCGCGAGGTCGGCGGAGCCGCCCCACAGCTCGGGGATGATCCCGCCGAGCGCCTGGAGCACCTTGCCGGAGGCGGCGCGGGTGGCCACGGCCTTGCCGGTCTCGAAGACGGGAAGGTGCTCCTCCCAGCCGACCGGCAGCTCGCCGGCGCGGACCCGGTCGAAGGTGGCCGCGCGCTCCGGGTTGGCCGTACGCCACGCGGCGAACGCCTTCTCCCACTCGCCGCGCGTCTCACGGCCGCGGTCGATCGCCCGCCGGGTGTGGGCGAGGACCTCGTCGCCGACCTCGAAGGACTTCTCGGGATCGAAGCCGAGGACCCGCTTGGTGGCGGCGACCTCGTCGGCGCCGAGCGCGGAGCCGTGCGAGGCCTCCGTGTTCTGCGCGTTCGGCGCCGGCCAGGCGATGATCGACCGGGCCGCGATGAAGGAGGGCCGCTCGGTCTCGGCCTGCGCCGCCTTGAGTGCCCGGTACAGGCCGGCCGGGTCGAGGTCGCCGTTCGGCAGCTGCGCCACGCGCTGGACGTGCCAGCCGTACGACTCGTACCGCTTGATCGTGTCCTCCGAGACGGCGGTCTCGGTGTCACCCTCGATCGAGATGTGGTTGTCGTCCCACAGCAGGACCAGGTTGCCGAGCTTCTGGTGCCCGGCGAGGGAGGACGCCTCGGCCGCGACGCCCTCCTGGAGGCACCCGTCACCGGCGATCACCCAGACGGTGTGGTCGAACGGCGAGGTGCCGGCGGCCGCCTCCGGGTCGTACAGGCCGCGCTCGTAGCGGGCGGCCATGGCCATGCCCACCGCGTTCGCCACGCCCTGGCCCAGCGGGCCGGTCGTGGTCTCGACGCCCGTGGTGTGGCCGTACTCCGGGTGGCCCGGGGTCTTCGAACCCCAGGTCCTGAACGCCTCCAGGTCGCTCAGCTCCAGGCCGTAGCCGGCCAGGTAGAGCTGGATGTACTGGGTCAGGGAGGAGTGGCCGGCGGACAGGACGAACCGGTCACGGCCGGTCCACTGCGCGTCGGCGGGGTCGTGCCGCATGAGCTTCTGGTACAGCACATACGCGGCGGGGGCAAGGCTCATGGCGGTACCGGGATGGCCGTTGCCGACCTTCTGCACGGCATCGGCGGCCAGGACGCGGACGGTATCGACGGCCCGCTGGTCCAGCTCGGTCCACTCAAAGTCTGTGGTGGTCGGCTTCGTGCTCACCCTGGGTCAGGGCTCCTCTCCACATGTTTTCCATGTCGGTGACGCATGTCGCACCGGTTCGCTGCCGAGCCTACCCGCAGCCATGTCTTCGGCCGGAGTACGTCTGAAGTGCCGTTCAACCGCGTTACCAGGGTGCCGCGCGGGCGTGGACTTCTCCTCCCGGCAAGGTGTACGGGCCGTGTCCCGGAAGCGTTCAAGGCAGTGCCGCGGCGGCCGTTGAACGCCTCTCCGGTCGGCGGGACCCCCACGCGGATCGCCGTCTGGGCAACGTCTAGAGTGGCGTGGTAAGCGCGAGTCTTTATAGGGCTTTCACGCACGGGCTCGCTTGGGATTTTCTCTGTCAGGGGTGTACGTGACGGCCGTCGAGTCCCGACCCGCAGGGGTCGTCCTGACTCCGAACTCGGGGGGCCAGCGGCCGTTCGGGGCCCGCCTCAAAGCGTTCGTGGCGCTGACCAAGCCGCGCATCATCGAATTGCTGCTGATCACCACGGTGCCGGTGATGTTCCTGGCCGAAGGGGGCGTCCCGGACCTCTGGCTGGTGCTCGTCACCTGCGTCGGCGGTTATCTCTCCGCCGGCGGGGCGAGCGCGCTGAACATGTACATCGACCGGGACATCGACGCGCTGATGGAGCGCACCGCGCAGCGTCCTCTGGTCACCGGCATGGTCTCGCCGCGCGAGGGGCTGGTCTTCGGTCTGTCGCTCGCCGTGATCTCCACCGTGTGGTTCGGCTTTCTGGTCAACTGGCTGTCCGCGGCCCTTTCTCTCGGCGCGCTCCTTCTTTATGTCGTCGGTTACACGATGATTCTCAAGCGGCGCACCGCGCAGAACATCGTGTGGGGCGGCATCGCGGGCTGTATGCCCGTACTGATCGGCTGGTCCTCGGTCACGAATTCGATGTCCTGGGCCGCCGTCATCCTCTTTCTCGTCATGTTCTTCTGGACGCCGCCGCACTACTGGCCGCTGTCGATGCGGGTGCAGGACGATTACGCGCGGGCCGGTGTGCCGATGCTGCCGGTCGTCGCGGGCAACCTGGTGGTCGCCCGGCAGATCGTCCTCTACAGCTGGGTGATGGTCGGCGTCTCGCTGCTGCTGACGCCGCTGGGCTACACCGGCTGGTTCTACACGGCGGTCGCGCTGCTGGCCGGCGGCCTGTGGCTCTGGGAGGCGCACGGCCTGCACTCCCGCGCCAAGGCCGGCGTCGTCGGCGGCAAGCTCAAGGAGATGCGGCTGTTCCACTGGTCGATCACCTATGTGTCGCTGCTCTTCGTGGCGGTGGCGGTGGATCCGTTCCTGCGGTAGACGCCCCCTTCCTCGGACGGGCCGGACCGTGGTCAAGACCACGGTCCGGCCCGTCTTCGTCTCTCTACCCGTGGGTAGCATCCTGGTATGGCCACAACCCAGCAGGATGATCAGAGCGACGAGAACGGCACCGAGGATCCGAAGGCCGCGCGCGAGGCGCGGGAGGCGGAGCGCGCGGCGGCCCGCCGCGCGACACGTGACGAGCGCCGGGCCGCCCGGCTCGCCAAGCGGATCAGCACCTTCGCCCGGCGCCACGGCGGTGCCGAAGGGCACCTCGCGTACCTCGGACAGGCCGGCACCCGCATCGTGCTCGTGGGCGAGGACGGCGCCTGGGGCGACCTGGTCGCCCCCACGCACGCCGTCGCGCGCGGCGCGGCGACACGAGCCGGGCTCACGCTGCACGACTCGTTCGACGGAGAGTTCGCGGCGAAGGTGCGCACGGGAGCGTACGAGTGGGGCCGGATGGCGGGCATCCAGCTCGGCGGCGGTACGGGCTGACGCCGGACCCGGCGCGGCCGGTCCGGCGTGCACCGACGGCCCTGGTCCGGGGGCGGTCGAACGCCGTCCGCCGCAGGCCGAAAGGCGCCACCGGTGGGGAACTCACCCGTTAGGACTGTAGGAGCAGCGAGCCGTACGGTCCACGACGGGAACCTCGATGATCGATACAGCGTCCCTGGTGGACCAGTACTGCCACGGCGTCCTCCGTACGGAACTGGGGCTCGGCACCTTCGAGGACCGGCTGCGCCGCGAGGCGCTCGGCGCCACGGCGCAGCCCGGGACCACGGGGCCGCCCGCTGTCGGCACCAGCTTCTTCGACACCCAGACCGGTTTCGCGGTACGGCGCTGGTGCCCGCCGCTGCTGGGCCTGGAGCCGCACTGCCCGCCCGCGCGCTACCTCGCCCGCCGCCGCGAACTGGGGGCGTCGGCGACCGCCGGGCTGCTGCTGCGGTCCACGGGAATCTCCACCTATCTGGTGGACACGGCGGGGGCCGCGGCACCCCTCGGGCCGGACCCGGCCGCTCCGGACCACGCCGGGCCGGGGGAGATGGCGGCCATGGCGGGCGCCGACGCCCGGGAGATCGTCCGCCTCGAACCACTCGCCGTACGGGCTGCCGACACCGCGGTCTGCGTCGGCGGCTTTCTGGCCGGGTGCGCGGCGGCCGTCCACACCGCGGGAACGTCGGCCGTCGGCTTCAGCGCCGGGGCCGGCGCGGTGCTCAGCGCCGCCCTGGACCCCGAACCGCCGGGGCCCGGAGAGGTACGGGGCGCCGCCGGGCGCTGGCTGGCAGGGCGGCGGGCGGGTGATCCGCTCACCGATCCCGTTCTGCTGCGCCACCTGCTGTGGACGGCGGTCACCGCCCGACTGCCGCTGCAACTGCACACCGGGGCCCTGGGCGGACCGGCGCCGGGCGAGGGCGGCGGCCCCCTGGCACTGACCGGTTTCGCGACGGCCACGGCCGGTCTGGGCGTCGCGCTCGTCCTGCTCGGCACCCCGCCGTACCACCGGCACGCCGCCCAGATGACGGCGCTCTTCCCCCATGTGTACGCGGACCTCGGACCCGGCCTCGCGCGGACGGGCGCGAGGGCCGCGGCGGTGCTCGCGGAGGTCCTGGAACTCGCGCCCTTCGGAAAGCTGCTCTTCTCCAGTGGTGCGCGGGGGCTGCCCGAGCTGCATGTGGTGGCGGCGCGGGTGTTCAGGGAGGCGGTGGCGCGGGTGCTCGGCGGCTGGGTCGCGGAAGGCGCCTGGTCGGCGAGGGACGCCCGGCGCGTCGCCGGAATGATCGCGGCGGACAACGCCCGGCGCCTCTACGGGCTGCCGGGCGGCTGACCGTACGCGCACACGGGCCGCCGCGCGCCGGGCCGTGCGGTCGGCTCAGACCGCCGCCGACATCGGCGACTCCGGCCGCGCCGGTTTCTCCGCCGTGGTCACCGGCCGCTCACGTACGCTCATCGCCACCCGCAGGACGGCGATCCAGACCAGCGCGGAACCGAGCATGTGCAGGCCCACCAGGATCTCCGGGGAGTCGGTGAAGAACTGCACGTAGCCGATGGCGCCCTGGGCGAGCAGCACCAGCAGCAGGTCGCGGGCGCGAGCCCGGATGTCCACGGGGGCGTCCACCGTCCGCAGCACCAGCCAGATCGCCACCGCCAGCGCGCACACCAGCCAGGCGAACACCGCGTGCACATGGGCGGTGGTGACCCAGTCGAAGGGCATCCGCGGGACGTCGCTGCTGTCACCGGCGTGGCGGCCCGAGCCCGTCACCGTCGTACCCACCGCGATCAGCACCGCGGAGCTGACGACCAGGGCCCAGGACAGCCTGCGTACGAGGCGCGGCACGCGCGGACGCGGCTCGCCGTCGCCCTCGCCGGCGCGCAGCCAGGTCAGAGTGGTGACCGTGAGCAGCGTGCAGGCGAGCAGGAAGTGCCCCGCCACGCTCCAGGGGTTCAGGCCCGCCCACACCGTGATGCCGCCGATCACGGCGTTGCCCATCACGATCCAGAACTGGGACCAGGCCAGCCGGGTCAGCCCGCGCCTCCGCGGCTTGGCGGAGCGAACGGCGATGATCGCCCAGCCCACCGCCGCGCTCAGCACGTACGTCAGCATCCGGTTGCCGAACTCGATGGCCCCGTGCAGGCCCTGCTCCGGCGTGGCGAAGAGGCTGTCGTCCGTGCACTTGGGCCAGGTGTCGCAGCCGAGGCCGGAACCGGTCAGCCGGACCGCTCCACCGGTGACGATGATGACGACCGTCATCAGCGTGGCGGTGAGGGTGGCGCGCCGGAGCGTACGCGGCGAGGGCGTCCAGCGCTGGGCGATATACGCGAGGGGGTTCAGCACGGCAACCATGGTAGGCGCGAGCTTGTGCAGCTTTTCACGAGGGGTACGGGAGGTATGTACGGGCGCGTGGAGCGCCCACCCGCCGGCCGACGCCCCTGCGCCGACGTCCCTGCCCGGACGTCACTCCCAGCGGAAGAACCGGGCCGCCGAGCCGAGGCCCAGCACGGCCCATGCGGCGAGGACGCCGAGGTCCGCCCAGGGCGTTCCGGCGCCGGACTGGAGGACGTCCCGCAGCCCGCCGGAGAGCGCGGAGATGGGCAGCAGGCCGAGGACCGAGCCCGCCGCGTCGGGGAACTTGTCCAGCGGCACGATCACCCCGCCGCCCACCAGGAGCAGCAGGAAGACCAGATTGGCGGCCGCCAGCGTGGCCTCCGCGCGGAGCGTGCCCGCCATCAGCAGGCCGAGCCCGGAGAACGCCGCCGTGCCGAGGACCAGCAGGAGCAGGACGGCGAGCGGGTTGCCGCCCGGCGACCAGCCGAGCCCGAGGGCGATCACGGTCAGCAGGACGACCTGGAGCACCTCCGTGACCAGGACGGAGAGCGTCTTGGCCGTCATCAGCGCCCAGCGCGGCAGCGGTGAGGCGGCGAGCCGCTTGAGCACGCCGTACCGCCGCTCGAAGCCGGTCGCGATGGCCTGACCGGTGAACGCCGTGGACATCACGGCCAGCGCCAGGACGCCGGGGGCGAGGAAGTCCACCGCTTCACCCGAACCGGTGTCGACGACGTCGACCGTCGAGAACAGCACCAGCAGCAGCGACGGGATGATCACGGTCAGCAGCAGCTGTTCGCCGTTGCGCAGCAGCAGTTTCGTCTCGAACGCCGTCTGCGCGCCGATCATCCGGAGCAGCGGGGCCGCGCCGGGCGCCGGGGCGTACGCACCGGCGCCCGTGCCCCGGTCGTCCACGCCCGTACCGCCGCCCGCGACCGCGCCCGTGTCCGTACTCATGAACGCAGCTCCTTGCCGGTCAGTTCGAGGAAGACGTCCTCCAGCGTGCGCCGCTCGACGGAGATCGTGTCCGGCATCACCCCGTGCTGGGCGCACCAGGAGGCGACCGTGGCCAGCAGCTGCGGGCCCACCGTGCCGGTGACCCGGTAGACCGCGCCCGGCAGTTCGGCGGCCTCGGAGCCGTCGGGGAGCGCCTTGAGCAGCGAGCCCAGGTCCAGCGCCGGGCGGCCGGTGAAGCGCAGGGTGTTCTCCGCGCCGCCCCGGCACAGCCGCTCGGGGCTGTCCTGGGCGATGACCCGGCCCGCGTCGATGATCACCACGTCGTCGGCCAGTTCCTCGGCCTCGTCCATGAAGTGCGTGGTCAGCACCACGCCGACGCCGTCGGTGCGCAGCTGGCGGACCAGCTCCCAGGTGGCGCGGCGGGCCTGCGGGTCGAGACCGGCGGTCGGTTCGTCCAGGAAGACCAGCTCGGGGCGGCCGACGACGGCCATCGCCAGGGCGAGCCGCTGCTGCTGCCCGCCGGACAGCCGCCGGTAGGTCGTACGCCCGCAGTCGCCGAGGCCGAGCCGTTCGATCAGCGCGTCCACATCGAGCGGGTGGGCGTGCAGCCGGGCCATGTGGCGCAACATCTCACCGGCGCGCGCGCCGGAGTACACGCCACCGGACTGGAGCATCACGCCGATCCTGGGGCGGAGCCGGGCGGCGTCGGCGACGGGATCGAGGCCGAGGACGCGGACCGTGCCGGCGTCGGGCCTGCGGTACCCCTCGCAGGTCTCCACCGTGGTCGTCTTGCCTGCGCCGTTGGGGCCGAGGACGGCGGTCACGGTACCGGCGCGCACCACCAGGTCGAGGCCGTCCACGGCGGTCTTCGCGCCGTACCGTTTGACCAGGCCGCGGACCTCCACGACGGGTGTTCCGGCCGCCTCCGCGGCGGGCGCCGGGCCGGTCCGGCCGGGGGCGGGCCCACTGCCGGACCCGCCGTCGGGCAGGGATTCACCCGGGAAGACGCTGTGCATGCCGGAAGTCTAGGCAGCGCGGGCGGGGGCTCCGGCCGCGGGGCCGGACAGCCCTCCAGTTAGGTAACCCTAAGTGATTAAGCGCACCCCTGGTGGCTGCGTACCGTGGTTGTCACTTCGCAAGGAATTACGCAACAATGGCGTTGTGAAATACGTGGGCGAGGCTCCGCAGGAGGAACTCGCGACCGGTGAGCGCTCCACGCGCAACCGGGTCGCGCGCTCCATCCTGGACCACGGCCCGTCGACCGTCTCGGAGCTGGCGGGTCGGCTCGGACTCACCCAGGCGGCCGTCCGCCGCCACCTGGACGCACTGGCCGCCGACTCCGTGGTGGAACCGCGCGAGAAGCGGGTGTACGGCTCGCGCGGGCGCGGTCGGCCCGCCAAGGTGTTCGCGCTGACCGACTGCGGGCGGGACGCCTTCGACCAGTCCTACGACCAGCTCGCCGCCGACGCCCTGCGCTGGATCGCGCGGACCGCGGGCGGCGGGGCCCAGGGCGAGGCCGCGGTGGCCGCCTTCGCCCGTGCCCGCATCGCCGCGCAGGCGGCGGCCTACCGGTCGGCGGTCGACGCCGCCGACCCGGACAAACGTACAGAGGCGCTGGCCAAGGCGCTGAGCACCGACGGGTACGCTGCTACGGCCCGGGACGCGCCGAACCGGCTGGGCGAGCAGCTCTGCCAGCACCACTGCCCGGTCGCGCACGTCGCCGAGCAGTTCCCCCAGCTGTGCGAGGCGGAGACGGAGTTCTTCTCCCAGCTGCTCGGGACCCATGTGCAACGTCTCGCCACCATCGCCCACGGTGACGGGGTCTGCACGACGTTCATCCCCCGCGCCACCGCACCGACCACTCATCACGCATCCGACAGCACAGCCGGGAGGAACCCCGCATGACGCTCCCCACGGAGACCGCTCACCCCGAGCTCGAGGGCCTGGGTAAGTACGAATTCGGCTGGGCCGACCCCGACGCCGCGGGTGCCGAAGCCAAGCGCGGCCTCTCCGAGGAAGTCGTCCGCGACATCTCGGGGAAGAAGAACGAGCCGGAGTGGATGCTGAAGCTGCGGCTCAAGGGCCTGCGCCTGTTCGACAAGAAGCCGCTCCCCAACTGGGGCTCCGACCTGTCGGGCATCGACTTCGACAACATCAAGTACTTCGTCCGGTCCACCGAGCAGCAGGCCGCCAGCTGGGAGGAGCTGCCCGAGGACATCAAGAACACGTACGACAAGCTCGGCATCCCCGAGGCGGAGAAGCAGCGCCTCGTCGCCGGTGTCGCGGCCCAGTACGAGTCCGAGGTCGTGTACCACCAGATCCGTGAGGACCTGGAGCAGCAGGGCGTCATCTTCCTGGACACCGACACCGCGCTCCGGGAGCACCCCGAGCTGTTCAAGGAGTACTTCGGCACGGTCATCCCGGTCGGTGACAACAAGTTCGCGTCGCTGAACACGGCCGTGTGGTCGGGCGGCTCGTTCATCTACGTGCCGAAGGGCGTGCACGTCGACATCCCGCTCCAGGCCTACTTCCGTATCAACACGGAGAACATGGGCCAGTTCGAGCGGACGCTGATCATCGTGGACGAGGACGCCTACGTCCACTACGTGGAGGGCTGCACCGCCCCGATCTACACCTCGGACTCGCTGCACAGCGCCGTGGTCGAGATCATCGTCAAGAAGGGCGCCCGCTGCCGTTACACGACCATCCAGAACTGGTCGAACAACGTCTACAACCTGGTCACCAAGCGGGCCGTGGCCTACGAGGGCGCGACCATGGAGTGGGTCGACGGCAACATCGGCTCCAAGGTCACCATGAAGTACCCGGCCGTCTACCTGATGGGCGAGCACGCCAAGGGCGAGACCCTGTCGATCGCCTTCGCGGGCGAGGGCCAGCACCAGGACGCCGGCGCCAAGATGGTCCACATGGCCCCGCACACCTCGTCGAACATCGTCTCCAAGTCGGTGGCGCGCGGTGGCGGCCGTACGTCGTACCGGGGCCTGATCGAGATCGGCGAGGGCGCCGAGGGCTCCAAGTCGAACGTGCTGTGCGACGCGCTGCTGGTGGACACCATCTCGCGCTCCGACACCTACCCGTACGTGGACGTCCGTGAGGACGACGTGTCCATGGGCCACGAGGCGACCGTCTCCAAGGTCTCCGAGGACCAGCTCTTCTACCTGATGAGCCGCGGTCTCTCGGAGTTCGAGGCGATGGCGATGATCGTGCGCGGCTTCGTCGAGCCGATCGCCAAGGAGCTGCCCATGGAGTACGCGCTGGAGCTCAACCGGCTGATCGAACTGCAGATGGAAGGCGCCGTCGGCTAGCGGCCGGGCCGGGCCCGGGACGATCCGGCCCGCCGCGGCCGGATCCGGTCCCGTTCGGCGGGCTCCGTACCGGCCCGGCGAACCGGAGCGCCGAACCGGCCTCGTTCCCGGGCGCCCGCGCCCCCGGCCCCCGGCGGCGGCATCCCCGTAGGCCACCGACCGCGGCGGCGACCCAAGCAGCGACCCATTCCTTACGCAGAGGCAGAGAGAGAGCACGACGACAGCCATGGCTGAGGCTCAGAACATTCCGGTGGGCTCCACCACCACCGGTTCGATCGCGGTGGCCGCCGAGTCGACCGTCGCCACGCGCATGAGCGCGCCCCCGTCCTACGACGTGGCGGACTTCCCCGTGCCCCACGGCCGGGAGGAGGAGTGGCGGTTCACGCCGCTGGAGCGGCTGCGCGGGCTGCACGACGGCAGCGCGGTCGCCGCGGACGGCGCCGTCACCGTCGAGGTGACCGCCCCCGACGGCGTCACCGTCGAGACCGTCGGCCGTGACGACGCGCGGATCGGCAAGGCCGGTGTCCCGGTGGACCGGGTCGTCGCACAGGCGTACTCCTCCTTCGAGAAGGCGTCCGTCGTCTCCGTGCCCAAGGAGGCGGTGCTCGCCGAGCCGATCCGGATCGCCGTCCGGGGCCAGGGCGGTACGGCCTACGGCCACCAGGTCATCGAGCTCGGTGCCTTCGCCGAGGCGGTCGTCGTCATGGACCACTCCGGCGACGGCGTGCTCGCGGCCAACGTCGACTACCTGCTCGGGGACGGCGCCAAGCTGACCGTCGTCTCCGTCCAGGACTGGGACGCCAAGGCCGTCCACGTCGCCCAGCACAACGCGCTGATCGGCCGCGACGCCTCGTTCAAGTCGATCGTCGTCACCTTCGGCGGTGACCTCGTCCGGCTGCACCCCCGGGTCGAGTACGCGGGCACCGGCGGTGAGGCGGAGCTGCTCGGCCTCTACTTCACCGACGAGGGCCAGCACCAGGAGCACCGGCTCCTCGTCGACCACAACACGCCGCACTGCAAGTCCAACGCCGCCTACAAGGGCGCTCTCCAGGGCACGGACGCGCACGCCGTATGGATCGGCGACGTCCTGATCCGCGCCGCCGCCGAGGGCACGGACACTTACGAGATGAACCGCAACCTGGTCCTCACGGACGGAGCCCGGGTCGACTCCGTACCGAACCTGGAGATCGAGACCGGCGAGATCGCCGGTGCCGGGCACGCCTCGGCCACCGGCAGGTTCGACGACGAGCAGCTCTTCTACCTGATGGCGCGCGGCATCCCCGAGGCCGAGGCCCGCAGGCTTGTCGTCCGCGGCTTCTTCGCCGAGCTGGTCCAGCAGATCGGGCTCCCCGACGTCGAGGAGCGCCTGCTGGAGAAGATCGAGGCAGAGCTGGAGACCGTGTCGTGACCCCCCCGACGACCTTCGTCCGCGTCTGCGGGCTGGACGAGCTGGAGGAGGGCACCCCGAAGCGGGTGGAGATCGACGGCACGCCCGTATCCGTCGTGCGCACCGAGGGCGAGGTGTTCGCGATCAACGACATCTGCTCGCACGCCAACGTCTCGCTCTCGGAGGGCGAGGTCGAGGACTGCATGATCGAATGCTGGCTGCACGGTTCCAGCTTCGACCTCCGTACCGGCAAGCCGTCCGGTCTGCCCGCGACGCGCCCCGTCCCCGTATACCCCGTAAAGATCGAAGGGGACGATGTGCTCGTCTCCGTCACCCAGGAGTCCTGAGTCACCCATGGCAACGCTTGAAATCCACGACCTGCACGTTTCCGTCGAGGCCGACAACGCCTCCCGCGAGATCCTGAAGGGCGTCGACCTCACCGTCAAGCAGGGCGAGACGCACGCCATCATGGGCCCCAACGGCTCCGGCAAGTCGACCCTCGCGTACTCCCTCGCGGGCCACCCCAAGTACACGATCACCGGCGGCACCGTGACCCTGGACGGCGAGGACGTCCTGGAGATGACCGTCGACGAGCGCGCCCGCGCCGGTGTGTTCCTCGCGATGCAGTACCCGGTCGAGGTCCCCGGCGTCTCCGTCTCCAACTTCCTGCGTTCCTCCGCCACCGCGATCCGCGGCGAGGCGCCCAAGCTGCGGACCTGGGTGAAGGAGGTCCGGGAGACCATGGAGCGCCTCCACATGGACCCCGCCTTCGCCGAGCGGAACGTCAACGAGGGCTTCTCCGGCGGTGAGAAGAAGCGCCACGAGATCCTCCAGCTCGAACTGCTCAAGCCGAAGATCGCGATCCTGGACGAGACCGACTCCGGCCTCGACGTGGACGCGCTGCGGGTCGTCTCCGAGGGCGTCAACCGCGTCCGGGAGACCGGCGAGGTCGGCACGCTGCTGATCACGCACTACACCAGGATCCTCCGCTACATCAAGCCCGACTTCGTGCACGTCTTCGCGCAGGGGCGCATCGCCGAGTCCGGCGGCGCCGAGCTCGCGGACAAGCTGGAGAACGAGGGCTACGAGGCATACGTGAAGGGTGGCGTTACCGCGTGACACAGCTGCCGGGCCTTCCGACCGCTCCGGGCCGCCTGCTGGACGAGGCGATCCGGAAGGATTTCCCGATCCTCGACCGGGTGATCCACGACGGCAAGAAGCTCGTGTACCTGGACTCCGCAGCGACCTCGCAGAAGCCGCGCCAGGTACTCGACGCACTGAGCGAGTACTACGAGCAGCACAACGCGAACGTCCATCGCGGCGTCTACACGATCGCCGAGGAGGCCACGGCGCTGTACGAAGGCGCGCGTGACAAGGTCGCCGCGTTCATCAACGCGCCGAGCCGCGACGAGGTGATCTTCACCAAGAACGCCTCGGAGTCGCTCAACCTCGTGGCCAACATGCTCGGCTGGGCCGACGAGCCGTACCGGGTGGACCACGAGACCGAGATCGTCACCACGGAGATGGAGCACCACTCCAACATCGTGCCGTGGCAGCTGCTCGCGCAGCGCACGGGCGCGAAGCTGAAGTGGTTCGGCATCACCGACGACGGCCGGCTCGACCTGTCCAACATCGACGAGATCATCACCGAGAAGACCAAGATCGTCTCCTTTGTGCTGGTCTCCAACATCCTGGGCACGCAGAACCCGGTCGAGACGATCGTCCGCCGGGCGCAGGAAGTCGGCGCGCTGGTCTGCATCGACGCCTCGCAGGCCGCGCCGCACCAGGTCCTGGACGTGCAGGCGCTCCAGGCGGACTTCGTCGCCTTCACCGGCCACAAGATGGTCGGTCCGACCGGGATCGGCGTGCTGTGGGGCCGGCAGGAGCTGCTGGAGGACCTGCCGCCGTTCCTGGGCGGTGGCGAGATGATCGAGACGGTCTCGATGCACTCCTCGACCTACGCGCCGGCGCCGCACAAGTTCGAGGCGGGTACGCCCCCGATCGCCCAGGCCGTCGGCCTCGGGGCGGCCGTGGACTACCTGTCCGCGATCGGCATGGAGAGGATCGCCGCGCATGAGCACGCGATCACCGAGTACGCGGTGAAGCGCCTGCTGGAGGTCCCCGACCTGCGGATCATCGGCCCGGAGACGGCCGAGGACCGGGGGGCGACGATCTCCTTCACGCTCGGCGACATCCATCCGCACGACGTGGGGCAGGTGCTGGACGAGCAGGGCATCGCGGTCCGGGTCGGCCACCACTGCGCGCGGCCGGTCTGCCTGCGGTACGGAATTCCCGCGACGACGCGGGCGTCTTTCTATCTGTACTCCACTCCGGCCGAGGTCGATGCCCTGGTCGAGGGCTTGGAGCACGTCCGCAACTTCTTCGGATGAGGACCCCTCCGGCGGTTTCCGGGCGGTCCGGGGCCTCGGGCGACCGAGAGTGCCGGCCGCCCGGGGAGCCCGGGCCGGCGAGAGCCGGGGGCGAGCAACCGGACGACGAGACTCGGACGAGGACCGGGAAGACGACTTGAGAGGCTGTCCGTGAAGCTGGATTCGATGTACCAGGACGTCATCCTGGACCACTACAAGCACCCGCACGGGCGTGGTCTGCGGGACGGCGACGCCGAGGTGCACCACGTCAATCCGACGTGTGGCGACGAGATCACACTGCGCGTGCGGTACGAGGGGTCGCGGATCGCGGACGTCTCGTACGAGAGCCAGGGCTGTTCGATCAGCCAGGCCAGCGCTTCCGTGCTCAACGACCTGCTCGTCGGCAAGGAGGTGGCCGAGGCGCGGCGGATCCAGGACACGTTCCTGGAGCTGATGCAGTCCAAGGGCCAGATCGAGCCGGACGACACGATGGAGGAGGTGCTGGAGGACGCGGTCGCGTTCGCCGGCGTCTCGAAGTACCCCGCCCGCGTCAAATGCGCCCTGCTGAGCTGGATGGCGTGGAAGGACGCGACGGCGCAGGCGCTGGGCGGCAACCCGGCCACGGACGAGAGCGTGACGAAGGAGACGGCATGAGCGAGAACGAGACCGCCACCATGAAGCCCGCCTCGGAGGAAGAGGTCCGGGAGGCGCTGTACGACGTCGTCGACCCCGAGCTGGGTATCGATGTCGTCAACCTGGGGCTGATCTACGGCATCCACATCGACGACTCGAACACGGCGACGCTGGACATGACCCTGACGTCGGCGGCGTGTCCGCTGACCGATGTGATCGAGGACCAGGCGAAGGCGGCGACGGACGGGATCGTCAACGAGCTCAAGATCAACTGGGTCTGGATGCCGCCGTGGGGCCCGGATAAGATCACGGACGACGGGCGCGAGCAGCTGCGGGCGCTGGGCTTCAACGTCTGACCGCGGTCCGGGCCGGCGTCCGACTCGACGGCTGAGCCAACGGCCGGGCCGACGTCCTGGCGACGCGCGTCCGTCCGCGTCACGGGCGGCCCATCGGTACGCGTGGCGAAGGGCCCGACGGCCGGGGACCTCGAGGTCCCCCGCCATCGGGCCCTTCGCCGTGTCCGCGCGCCTACGAGGGCGCCGGCGCGGAGGCCGCCTCGACGAGGGTGGGTGCCAGGTTCTCGTTGCGTATGCGCTGGTCCACGTAGAGCAGGGCCAGCACGAGCTGGGGGAAGGTCGTGGTGATGACCTGGCTGACCAGCTGACCGATCAGGGCCAGAAGCAGATAACCACCGATGCCCAGGGCGATCGCGCCGGGACTCGCCTCCGGGCCGATGTCGCTTGCCGTGAACATGCCGGGAAGCAGGCCCAGCAGGGTGAGCAACTGCCGGATGACCATCCCGGCGAAGCCCGCCATCAGGTAGACCAGCAGGCAGATGCCGAAGATCCGCCACCAGGAGCCGCGCACCAGCGCCGCCGAGCGACGCAGGGAAGCGGTGGTGCCCTGGGTCTCGGTCACCGCGACCGTCGAGGCCAGGCTGTAGCGGATCCAGAGCCAGGTGGCCACCGGGGCCGCGGCCAGCGCGCCCAGGAACCCGAGCGCCATCAGCCAGCCCGCCCACTGCGCCTCGGCGACGGCGTAGGTGAGCACGGTGGCGCCGATGCCCAGCAGGAGCAGGGCCACCGGGAGGAGGCCGATCAGCCCGATCAGGACGACGCTGCCGAGCACGGCCGGGACCCGTGCGAGGGCGCGACGCCAGACCGCGCCGAAGGTCGTGCGGCGGCCGAGCACGGCCTCCTGGGCTATCGCCGGGCAGACGGCCTGGACCATCGCCGTCGCGGCGAGCAGCACCAGCACGGCGAAGGCGCACAGACCGGCGAAGGGGATCACCAGGGGCCGCAGGTCGTCCCAGTCCGGGTCCTGGCCCGACGGCAGGTCGAAGAGGTGGCGCAGGTCGTCGCCGGCCACGGCGTAGGCGAGCCCCGCCGCCGCGGCGACCACCAGGGCGGCGACCGCGTACACGACCACCGTCACTCCGAACAACTGCTTCCAGTAGCGGCCGAAAGTGGCGAAGGCGCCGGTGAGTATGTCGCTCAGGCCGAGCGGGCCGAGGGGTATGACGCCGGGCCTGGGCGGCGGCGGGGGCCAGCCGCCCCAGCCGTACGGGCCACCGCCGTAGGGTCCGCCGCCCTGCGGGCCACCGCCGTAGGGGCCGTTCCCGTACGGGCCGCCACCGTGCGGTCCGCCGCCCTGATGAGGGCCGCTTCCGTAGGAGCCGCCGCCCCCTGGGGGAGCGCCTCCGTACGGTCCGCCGCCCGGCCCCGTTCCCTGTGCCACCGATCCGCTCCGCTCAGCCGTTGTTCTGTTCGAACGGAGCAGAGTAGCCGGTCCGGCACGGCGCGCGCTCGTCACCTGAGACCGGTTCGCCCGGGCGCCACCAGGAACGTTAAGTTCGGAGCATGACCGACACGTCTTCTCCGCGTTCTTCCCTCCCGCCCCGTGCCACCGGTGCCGTCGCCACCGGCCTCGCCACCGTCACCGAGGACGGCACCGTCCTCGACACCTGGTTCCCCGCGCCCGAACTCGTCGCCGAGCCCGGCCCGGCCGGCACCGAGCGGCTGACCGCCGAGCGCGCCGCGGAACTGCTCGGCGCGGGCGCGGCCAAGGCCGTCGGTCCCGACACGCGTCGCGGGGTCGAGGTCGTCGCCGTCCGTACGGTCGTCGCCTCGCTGGACGACAAGCCCCTGGACGCGCACGACATCTACCTTCGCCTGCACCTGCTCAGCCACCGCCTGGTCGCTCCCCACGGGCAGAACCTGGACGGCATCTTCGGCCTGCTCGCCAACGTGGCCTGGACCTCGCTGGGCCCGGTCGCCGTCGACGCGCTGGAGACCGTACGGCTCAACGCGCGCGCCGAGGGACTGCACCTCCAGGTGACATCGGTCGACAAGTTCCCGCGGATGACCGACTACGTGGCCCCCAAGGGCGTCCGGATCGCCGACGCCGACCGGGTACGCCTCGGCGCGCACCTCGCCGCCGGGACCACCGTGATGCACGAGGGCTTCGTCAACTACAACGCGGGCACCCTCGGCACCTCGATGGTCGAGGGACGGATCTCCGCGGGTGTCGTCATCGGCGACGGCACCGACATCGGCGGTGGCGCGTCCACCATGGGGACGCTGTCGGGCGGCGGCAAGGAGCGGATCGTCATCGGCGAGCGCTGCCTCATCGGCGCGGAGGCGGGGGTCGGTATCGCCCTGGGCGACGAGTGCGTGGTCGAGGCGGGCCTGTACGTCACCGCCGGCACGCGCGTCACGCTGCCGGACGGACAGATCGTCAAGGCACGGGAACTGTCGGGCGCGGACAACATCCTCTTCCGCCGCAACTCGGTCACGGGCGTCGTCGAGGCCCGTCCGAACAACGCGGTCTGGGGCGGTCTCAACGAGGTGCTGCACAGCCACAACTGACCGTTGGACGGCCGGTGTCGCGCGGCCGTGACCGGAGGCGAGGACCCCGGTCACGGCCGCGCGCCGTACCAGGACGGGGAAAAGAGGCCACCCCCCTGTCCCTGATGCTCGACATCGGTACGGACGGCGAGTTGGACGTCACGGCGTGGGCATGGCAGGAAGAGCTCGCACCTGCGCCTTCTTGAGCGGCGGCGTTGGGTTTTGTGTGCACCGACAACCCATCGACCACTCGTATATCAGCCATTCATATTTCGGCACCGAACAGTGATCGGCCACTCGTTCGTCATGCGGCAGGATGCACCCATGACCCGATCTGCCACCGGTGGACGACGGGGCGTCTGAGGACAGCGTGCCGGAGGCAGCTCGGGGTAGTCGTGGCCGGACTGCCGGTGCGCACCGCGCGTACGGACCGCGGGCACGGGAGGCGAACGCGGACTGTGCGTGCGGATCGCCGGTACGGACTGTCAGTGCGGACTGGTCCAATGGAGGGCATGAAGGGCATGGAGAACATGAGCACCGAAAACGCCGACAGGGGCGAGGCACACGGGGGTGAGGTGCGCGAGACCGGTGAATCGGCCGGGCGAGGGGTGACGGACCTCGGCGAGTGGGCCCGGCAGAACGCGGCGGGCGGCGGCCGCCGGGCCGGTCACGACGTGGCCGATCCCGAGGAGCTGGACGCGCTGCGGGCGGCCTTCCCCGCGGATCGCAGTCTGCCGCCGCTGGGCTGGGACGCGGTCCGTGCGTACGAGCGCGAGCAGGGCATCGTCCTGCCCGAGCCGTACCGCACGATGGTGGCGGAGATCTGCGACGGATGCGGTGACGGGCCGCCCGACATCGACGGGCTGATACCCCTGGCCGCGCTGCCGGCCGACTGGGGCTGCGCGCCGAGCCAGCGGGACCTGTCGGAGGCGTTCCCGCTGACCGAGGCATGGGTGTGGGAGGACGACCCCCGGCCGTACGAGGAGATAGAGCCGCTCATCGACGCGGTCTACAACTACGGCAGCGTGGTGCTGGGCACGGACGGCTGCGGTATGTACTGGCAGCTGGTGGTCACCGGTCCGCAGCGCGGCCGGATATGGAACATCAGCGACGTGGGGGCCGCGCCGTTCGGGGCGTCCTTCGGCCGGGCCACGGCGGAGGTGGGCTTCGCGGGCTGGGTGGCGCACTGGGCCACCGCGCGAAGGCCCTGGTTCGACATCGTCGTATGACGGTGGTGAGGCGGGCGCCGCCGGCCGGTGCCGGGCGACGTGACGTGGCACGTCACGGACTCCGCGTGCGGATCGCCCGCCCGGTGCGTGGGGGCCGGGTGCTCGACGAGGGCCATCACATGGCGTGTTGACCTCGACCGCACGTGATTTCCGAGCATGGTGAACGAGGGCGCACCGCGGGGGTGCGCCACGATGAAGACACCACGCCCGCACGGCTCACCGCTCTCCCCGAGGTCACCCGCTCCGGCTGGGTGCCGTCACGGCCAGCACCTGGCGTGTCGGCACCCTGAGCGGCAGCGGGCCGCCGTCGAGGCCCTCGCCCGCGCCCGGCGACAGGACTTCCTCCGCACCTTCCGGGACGCGCGCGTGGCGGAGACCGCCGCCGAGGTGCCGGGCGCCGAGCGCTGTGGGGCGCGTTCGTACGAGTTGTACCGCCGTGGGGTACGGCCGGCCGGGGACGCGGAGGCCGGAAACGATCGGCCGGCGCCGGGCCGCGCCGTGGTGGTGGACATGGAGTGCGAGGCCGGGACAGCGGACGGGGCGGGCACACGCGTTGTCGGGTACATGAACCCGGTGGAACAGGTCCGATACGTCTAGGCTTGGAGGCCGTCTCGACCTCGTGACCGCAAGGAGACTTCCCCGATGACAGCAGACGGCCCCACCCTGCCGCCGGTGCGACTGCCCTCGGACGCGGAGCTGGCGCGGGACGCGCTCGCCGCGCCGCTGCTCGCCCGAGCCGTGCGCCTCGCCCGCTGGGCCGGGCCGGGGACCCGGGTGGGCGTGGGCGGCGAGTTGGCCGACGAACAACTGCCCGCGGCGGCGGAAGTGCTGGGCTTCGACGACGAGCGGGCGGAGGGCGAGGGCGAGGCGTACGCCAGCGAGGCGTGGCGGGTGGCCGTGGACACGGGACTCGTCGAGGTCGAGGAGCCGGCGGAGGCGCCGGACGGGGCGGACGAGGACCACCAGGGCCGGGTCACGCCCGGAGAGCAGCTCCCGGTGGTCAGCGGTGGATCCCCGCAGGACGTCCTGGCGCTGTGGTCCGAGGCCCTGGACGTGGCCCTCGCGGACGCCGCCACACCGGTCCTGGACGACCTGGCCGACGCCATCGGCGAGGACGGCGAGATCGACCTCGCGTCGCTGGACTGGGACCCGGAGGCGGAGGCGGAGTTCCTGGAGGGTGTTCTCGGCAACCTGTACTTCCTCGCCGCGGCGGACGGGGGCGGCGCCGAGGTGCCCGTACCGCTGCCGGTCCTCGCCGCGTCCGTGATCGTGCCCGATGACATGGGCGAACCCACCGACGATGTGCTCGAGCAGGTCTCCGAGGCCATGATGCGCCTGGACGACCAGTTCCGGCTGCTGGAGTCCATCGGGCTGGTCTCGTACGTACCGGTGGACGAGACGCTGATGACGGAGGACGCGGAGGAGGACGGGTACACGGGCGGGGCCGGAGCCCCGGAGGTCACGGACGCCGCGCGGGGCGCGGGCGGGGCGGGGGACACCGGAGCGTTCCCGCCGGCCGCGGTGGACGAGGACGACATCGCCCGCTACGGCATGGTCCGGCTGACGCCCCTCGGGCTCTACGGGATCCGGGCCCGGCTGCTGGAGGCCGGGGCGGACGCGCCGCTCGTCGGTGACCTCGCGGAGAAGGACGCGCACGCGCTGCTGGCCGGTGTCGCGTACTTCCCGGAGCTGTCCGCGCGGGCCGAGACGGAACAGTGGCTGGCCCGACGGGCCCCCGCCGAGGCCGCGCGCGACCTGCTCTCCGCCGCGCGCGGCACCGACCCGGGGGCACCGCTGCGCCGCCTCCACTGCCAGCAGGCACTCTCGCTCGTCGGCCCGGAGGCCGAGACGGCGGTACGGGAGGTTCTGGACGACGGCGAGCTGGGCGGGCTGGCGCGGGTCTGGCTCGCCGAACTCGGCGCGACGGACGTGCCGCCGCCACCCGAGTCGATGATCTTCTGGCTGGCCATCGACACGATCGCCGCGCAGCTCCACGCGGAGGGGGAGCCGGAAGAGCTCCAGGAACTGGTCGAGGGGCTGGTCGGTCAGCACGGCGGCTTCTTCGACGCGGCGTGGCGGGTGGGGCACCCGGCGACGGCGGAGGTGCTGGAGGCGATGGGGCGGCTGCTGCGGGACCGGGGCGCGGCCAAGGAGGCACGGAAGGCCGCGTTCAAGGCCCGCTCCCGCGCGTAGCGCTGTCCGCGGCGGGATCGGCGGGGTCGATGGACAGGGGGTGCGGGCAGGCCAGGCGGGACGGGGGCGTGGCTGCCGTTCGGCCCGGCCTCGACGACGTGGGCCCGTGGGCCGGGGCGAGGCGAGTCCGCGCGGGGCAGCGGGGGCGACGGCGCCGCCCGGGCCGTTGCCGGTTGTTCCACGACGCTTCACGGCAACGAGGTCGCTCCCTTTCGGACACCGTTCAGCCGGTGTTCAGGCGCGGCCGGGAGCATCACCGGGACACGTCGGGGAGCGCCCCGACGCCGCCCCCGTCCCTGCCCTTGGAGTGCATCATGACGCTGACCCGCAGAGAATTCACCGGAAGGTCCGCCGCCGGCGCGGGCCTCGTGCTCACCGGCGCCGCCGGGGCCCTCGCCACCGCCCCCGGCGCGCTCGCCGCCCAGGACACTCCCGAGGCCGTCGGCGGGTCCGTGCCCGAGCCCGGTTACGGGCCGCTCGTCCCCGATCCGCGCGGCGTGCTCGCGCTGCCCGCCGGCTTCACGTACCGGATCGTGACGCACAGCGGTGTCACCAAGCTGGACTCCGGCGAGTACACACCCTCCAACCACGACGGCACGGCCACCTTCGAAGGCCCGCGCGGTGTCACGTTCCTGGTGAACAACCATGAGCTCAAAGGCCCGAGGGCCGACTGGGAGCACCCGGTGCCGCTCACCGAGGGGCTCGTCTACGACCCGGCCGCCGCCGGTGGCTGCACGGTGGTCGAGGCGCATCAGGACGGGCGTACCGCCGAGTGGGTCGGCATCGCCGGCACGTCCACCAACTGCGCCGGTGGGCGTACTCCGTGGGGCACCTGGCTCACCTGTGAGGAGAACTCCGACCGGGCGGGCCAGAACGGCATGACCAAGGACCACGGCTACGTCTTCGAGGTCGACCCCTACGACCGTGAGGCCAACCGCGACCCCCGGCCCGTCAAGGCGTTCGGGCGGTTCGACCACGAGGCCGTGGTCATCGACCCGCGTACCGGTCACGCCTATCTGACCGAGGACGACTCGAAGCCCAACGGGCTCTTCTACCGCTGGGTTCCGCCGCACGGCTTCAAGCACGGCCGTCGGCAGCTGCGCCGCCTCGCCGCCGACGCGGGCGTCCTCCAGGCACCCCGCTGCTACGACGCGGGTGGCCGGTTCGTGGACGACCTTTCGCGGGCCACCCGGACCGGCACCGTCTACGGCGTGGACTGGGTGGACGTTCCCGACCGGGACGCGCGGACCGTCGCCGTGCGGGAGCAGTTCGACGGCCAGAACATCACCCGGGCCAGGAAGCTCGAAGGCATGTGGTGGGCGGACGGGGGCGCGTACATCGTCTCCTCCTACGCGCGTGACGAGAGCCCCGGGACCCCGCACGACGGACAGGTGTGGTTCTACAACCCGAGGCGGCGCACGCTGACGCTCAAGGTGCTGCTGGGCGTCAACCCCGCCCCGGACAAGGACGGGGCCTTCGACGGCCCCGACAACATCACGGTCTCCCCGTACGGCGGACTGGTCATCGCGGAGGACGGTGAGGGGCTCCAGCACCTGTTCGGCGCGACGGAGCGCGGCCGCACGTACCCGATCGCCCGGAACGACCTCAACGACAGCGAGTTCACGGGTGTCGTCTTCTCGCCCGACGGCCGCACGCTGTACGCGAACATCCAGGAGCCGGGCATCATGGTCGCCATCACCGGACCGTGGCGGCGCGCGCACAAGAACGGCTGACGCGCTCGGGGCGGCCGCTCCCGTCGAACCGCTGATGTGTTCCCGGCCGCCCCGCCGCCTCAGCCCCTCGCTACGTCACAGCGCCTTCCCCGCGGGCTTCACCATGCCCCGTACCGTACGGGACTTGACGAACTCGCCCATGCCCGTCATCTCCCACTCACCCGAGAACTGCCTGATCAGTTTGGCCATCATCACGCCGGTCTGCGGCTCGGCGCCGGTCAGGTCGAACCGCACCAGTTCCTCGCCCGTGGCCGCGTCGATCAGCCGGCAGTAGGCCTTCGCGACCTCGGTGAACTTCTGGCCCGAGAAGGAGTTGACCGTGAAGACGAGGCCGGTCGCCTCGGCCGGCAGCCTGCCGAGGTCCACGACGATCACCTCGTCGTCGCCCGCGCCCTCGCCCGTCAGATTGTCACCGGAGTGCTTGATCGCTCCGTTGAGGATGGACAGCTTGCCGAAGTAGCAACTGTCCAGGTGGTTGCGGTTCGGCCCGTAGGCGATCACCGAGGCGTCGAGGTCGATGTCCTTGCCACGGAACGCCGGCTCCCAGCCGAGGCCCATCTTGACCTGGGACAGCAGCGGACGGCCGCCCTTGACCAGGGAGACCGTCTGGTTCTTCTGGAGGCTGACCCGGCCCTTGTCCAGATTGATCTTGCCGCCTCCGGGCGGGGTCGCCGGCGCGGGAGGCGCGGCGGGCGGCGCCGGCGGTGCCGGGGGAACGGAGGTCCGCGGGTCGGTGATGCCGGGCGCCCGGGTGGCGGCCGGTGCGGGGGCCGCCACCGGAGGGGCCGGGGCCGGTGCGGGCTCCTCGACCGATACGCCGAAGTCCGTGGCGATCCCCGCCAGCCCGTTCGCGTACCCCTGGCCGACCGCGCGGACCTTCCACGCCCCGTTCCGCCGGTAGATCTCCACGATCACCAGGGCGGTCTCCGCGCCCAGGCCGGGCGGGGTGAACGTGGCGATCGCGCCGCCCGCCGGGTCGCGGACGGTGGCCGTGGGCTCGATGCCCTGGAAGGTCTGCCCCGCCGCGTCCGGGCTCGCGGTCACGACGATCTTCTCGATGGCGGCCGGGACGGCGGCGGTGTCGACCGTGATCGCGTCGGGCGAGGCGCCCCCGCCCGAGCGGTGGCTGACGCCGGGACCGCTCGGCTGGTTGTAGAAGATGAAGTCGTCGTCCGAGCGCACCTTGCCGTCGGCGGTGAGCAGGAGGCCCGACACGTCGAGCCGCACGGGTGCGGCGACGTCCACCGTCACCTGGGCGGTGGGCAGGGGGAGATTCGAGCCGGGGGTCATAGCTGTCATGCCAGGCGTAACGAACGGGTCGGCTTTGCCGTTCCCTTACCATTCCCTCTTTCGCCCGTCTGCTTTTCCGGGTCTTCTGTCCGGAAAAGAGGCATGTCCGGTCAGTGGGGCCAGCGCGGCGGGTTCGTGGTGAACGCGCCGCCCAGGTGCGCGTGTTCCGGGTTCCCGGGGTCCAGCTCGCCCTGCTCCGCGACGAGCTTCGCCGCGTAGACCTCGGAGTCGTCCCGCGGTTCGTAGCCCAGCGCCCGCGCGCTCGACAGGTCCCACCACAGCCGGGTGTTGGCGGAAGAGCCGTACACCACGGTGTGGCCGACGTTCTCGGCGGTCAGCGCGGCGTGGAAGAGCCGGGCGCCGTCCTCGGGGCTCATCCAGACGGAGAGCATGCGGACCGTGGTCGGCTCCGGGAAGCACGAACCGATCCGTACGGACACGGTCTCCAGACCGTGCAGGTCCCAGTAGAGCTGGGCGAGGTCCTCTCCGAAGCATTTGGAGAGCCCGTAGTAGGTGTCCGGGCGGCGCGGCGTGTCGACGGGGATCAGCGGATCGTCGCCCTGGGGGCGGGGGGTGAAGCCCACCGCGTGGTTGCTGGAGGCGAAGACGGTACGCCGTACGCCCTCCTCGCGCGCCGCCTCGTACAGGTTGTACGTGCCCTCGATGTTGGCGCGCAAGATCTTGTCGAAGGAGGCTTCGAGTGAGATGCCCGCGAGGTGGATGATCGCGTCCACGCCCCGGACGGCTTCGCGCAGGGCCTCCCTGTCCGCGAGATCGGCGGTGATGGCGTCCGGTTCGCCGTCGACCGGCGCGACGTCGAACAGCCGCAGTTCGTAACCGTACGCGGGCAGCAGGTCCCGCATCAGGGTGCCGACACCGCCGGCGGCGCCGGTGAGCAGGACGGTACGGGGTGCGGGCATGGGCGGGGTCCCCTCGACTCGGGCGGTGTGGCGGTGTGGCGGTGCTGATCGGCGGTGTCGCGGTGTCGCGGTTTCGCGGTGCCGACCGTGCCGGCTGCGGCGCGGGTCGGCTCGTGTCCTCGTCCTTCATGTCCTGGGGCAGGCGCATGAGCGTGGACATGATTCACAAGCGCGGACACGCTAAGGACTGCGGCGATGGGGCGTCAAGAGGCGCGCGGTGTTGACGGCGAAGGCGCGCGGTGTTGACGGTGAACCAGTGCTACCTTAGCGTGACGTTGTTCAGAAATGCAGACGCCGATCATAGCTGTGCACGACCTCGTGGCTGTGCACGCATCGCGGCCGCGCACGAGCGCTGGGTGCCGGCCGCTCACTGCCCGGTACCAGGCCAAGGGAGTACCCCCGTGACCTCAGCCCCGCTCGCCACCCGCCTCAGTGGAGCGGCCGGTCCGCTGTTCTTCCCCGTCACCGCGTACGGCCCGGACGGCGGCCTCGACCTGGACGCCTTCCGCGCGCACGTCCGCCAGGGCGTGGACGCGGGCGCCGCCGCGGTCTTCGCCTGCTGCGGTACGGGCGAGTTCCACGCCCTGACCCAGGAGGAGTTCGGCGCCTGTGTGGCCGCCGCCGTCGAGGAGACCGCGGGGCGGGTGCCCGTCGTGGCGGGCGCGGGTTACGGCACGGCCCTGGCGGTCCAGTACGCGCGGATCGCCGAGGAGGCCGGCGCCGACGGGCTCCTCGCCCTCCCGCCCTACCTCGTTCTCGCGGGGCAGGAGGGACTGTCACGCCACTACGCCGCGCTGGCCGCCGCCACCACCCTCGACGTGATCGTCTACCAGCGCGACAACGTGGTCTTCACCCCCGAGACCGTGGTCGAACTCGCCCGGGTGGAGAACATCGTGGGCCTCAAGGACGGGTGCGGCGACCTGGAACTGATCCAGCGCATCGTGAGCGCCGTGCGCACCGAACTGCCCGGCCGCGACTTTCTCTTCTTCAACGGCCTTCCCACCGCCGAACTCACCGGCCTCGCCTACCGGGGCATCGGCATCACGCTCTACTCCTCCGCCGTCTTCTGCTTCGCGCCGGAGATCGCCGGTGCTTTCCACCGGGCCCTGACCACCGGCGACGACGCGACCGTCGACCGCCTGCTGGACGGTTTCTACCGTCCCCTGGTCGAACTGCGCGCCAAGGGGCGCGGATACGCCGTCTCGCTCGTCAAGGCCGGTGTCCGGCTGCGCGGGCTCGACGTGGGGGAGGTGCGGACGCCCCTGACCGAGCCGGCCGCCGCCCACCTGGAGGAACTCGTCGGCATCATCGAGCGCGGCCGGGCCCTGGTGGCCGGCCGCGCGACGGGAAGCGGCGCGGAGGAGAACCGCGCGGAGGAGAACCGCGCGACGGAAAGGCAGGAGAGC
Source organism: Streptomyces sp. NRRL F-5135 (assembly GCF_000719775.1). GTDB lineage: Bacteria > Actinomycetota > Actinomycetes > Streptomycetales > Streptomycetaceae > Streptomyces > Streptomyces hebeiensis. The sequence continues at coordinate 88,149 of NZ_JOHR01000016.1, forward strand.
GCGTGAGGACGTCCGTCTTCCTCTACCCCTGGGACGTCATCGGTGACCCCGGCGCCGCCGCCCGGATCGTGGACCTCGGCGTCCGGCAGGTCACCCTCGCCGCCGCCTACCACTCCACCCGGGCGCTGACCCCGCGCCATCCGCGCCACCGCGTCGTCACCGCCGAACACGCGGCCGTTCTGTACCCGCCGGACGCCGGCCGCTGGGCGGGACGCGAGCCGCGCCCGTACCCGGCGGGCGACTGGGCGCCCGGAGACGCCTACGGCGAGGCGGCGGCCGAGCTCGCGGCCGCGGGTCTCGACGTACACAGCTGGGTGATCCTGGCGCACAGTTCCCGGCTCGGCGCCGAGCACCCCGAGACCTCCGTCGTCAACGCGTACGGCGACCGCTACCCCTGGGCCCCCTGCATCGCGCGCCCCGCCGTCGCCGCCTATCTGGTGGAGCTGGCGGCCGAGGCCGCGGTACGGCCCGGGGCGCGCGGCACCGAGCTGGAATCCTGCGGCTGGTACGGCTTCGCCCACCTGCACGCCCACGACAAGACCGCCGGGGTCGCCCTCGGGGACGCGGCGCAGTACCTGATGTCGCTGTGCTTCTGTTCCGCCTGCCGGGAGGGGTACGCGGGCCTCGGCGCCGACCCGGACGAACTGGCCGCCTCCGTAACGCGGGGGCTGGAGCCCGTATGGCGGGCCGGCGGCTCCTCGGCAAGCGGCTGGGGCGCCGTCGAGAAGCTGCTGGGCGCGGACCGGGCGGCGCTGACCCTCGACTGGCGCTCCCAGGTCGCGCGCGCCTTCCAGGAGTCGGCGGTCGCGGCGGTGCGGGCGGCCGCGGGGCCCGGCTTCCAGGTGCTGCTGCACGCCGACCCGGCGCCGTACCGCACCGGAGCCAACGCGGGCGTCGACCCGGCGCACATCCTCGGGGTGGCGGACGGCGTCGTACTGCCGTGCACCGGCGGCGCGGCGGACACGGTCCTGCCCCCGTTCGCCGACCACCGCACGGACTCCTCCGTCCTGGCCGCCAACTTCAACGTCGTCGGCGGCATGGGCGGCGCTCCCTCGTCCCTCGCCCGTGACGCGGCGCGGGCGAGGGGACTGGGCGCGACGGAGCTGCGCCTGTACCACGCCGGGCTGGCCTCGGACGGGGACCTGGCGGCGGTCGCGGCGGAGCTGGCGGGAGCGGTCACCGGCTGACACGGCGGAGTGGGCACGGGCCCGGCGAGACCAGGACGAGCGCGGTGAGCAGCCCCGCCGCCCCCGCCACCGGCAGCAGGGCGGCGGGGCCGACGACCGGGACCAGGCCCGCGCCGAGCGCGAGACTCACCGCGTTCGGTCCGCGGATCACGGTCTGGGCGGCCGCGACCGTGCCGCCGAGTACCGTGTCCCCATGCTCACGGGCGATCAGCAGATGAATTAGCGCTGAGGTAGTAGTCCCGTGGTTGAGCCGGGTCCTGCGCCGGGACGAGCCGCTCGGCTGTGGGATGAATCAGAAATTCGATCCGGCGGGGGAAGATGCCTTTCCTGCCCGGCTGTTAGGTTCGAGGCGTCGATTGCGACGGATGACAGATGGTCGACGAACCTGAGCACGGGGGAAACGCATGTCCATTGACCAGGCACTCTTGCCTGCCGATTTATTCGACGTGACCGGTCGCGAAGCGAAGAATGAATCCTCGGGAAGCGAGGCGCGCGCCGACGGTCTTATCTCGTTCATCCGGCAGTACGCCGATGAAAGGGTCAACTCGTCGCTGATGGACGACCGGCGCTGTGTGACTCCGGGAGCGATCCTGGATCTGGGAAAGGCCGGTCTGTTCGGGCTCCAGATCGAGCGGAAGTACGGCGGTCAGGAACTCACCCACGCCGACACCTATCGCGTGCTCTCCCAGGCCGCCGTCATGGACACCAACCTGGCGTTGATAGTGGGAGTGCACAACGCGATCGGTGTGACCCCGGTTCGTTCCTTCGCCGACGAGCGGGTGAAGGCCGATGTCCTGCCCCAGTTGGCGCGGGGGACGAGCCTGGCCACGCTCGCGGCCAGCGAGCCCGACGTCGGATCGAACGTGCAGGGGATTTCCACCACCGCGACATCGGTGCCCGGCGGCTATGTGGTGAACGGCGCCAAATGCTGGATCAGCCTCGGATCGTGGGCCGGCCATGTGAATCTCCTGACGAAGACGACCGATGAGAACGGCCGGGCCAAAGGCCTCTCCGCCTTTCTCGTGGAAGGCCGCAGCACCGGATTCGTGCCCGGCGCGGAGGCCGTGACGCTCGGCATGCGGGGCTTTCCGCAGAACAGGATCGACATCAAGGACCTCCGGCTCCCGGCGGACGCGCTGCTGGGGGAGGAGGGACAGGGGATGGCGGTCGCGCAGAGCGCGTTCTACGGAGGGCGCGGCATGCTGGGCGGCGCCTGCGTCGGCGTGATGAAGCGCTGCCTGCAACTCTCCGCCCGATTCGCGGCGCGCCGGAGCGTGGCCACGGGCAAGCTCCTCGACAACGGGCGCGCGCAGCAGATTCTCAGCGAGTGCCTGGCGGCCACCCGCGCCGTGGAGATCCTGGTCGGACAGGTTGCCGAGGAACTGGACGCGGGGCGCGAGGTGTCGGCGGAACTCTTCTCCGCCTGCAAGATCCTCTCGACCGAGCTGGCCTTCCGGGTCGCCGACTGGTCCGTCCAACTCCTCGGCGCCCGTGGCTACCTGGACACGAACGTCGTGGGGAAGCTCTTCCGGGACATCCGGCTGCTGCGGATTTTCGAAGGTGCCACCGAGACTCTCACCGTCTACATGGGATCCGTGATCGCCAAGGATCCGCGGCAACTGGCCGAGCTGATCGGCGACCGGTACGGGGCGCGAACGACCCTTGAGCTGCTCGGTACCACGTATGTCGACCTCATGGCCGGGCTGCCGGCCTCGGACAAGGTGACGCGGACCGCGCGCCGCAACAGGCACATTCTGGCGAACATCACGGGCGAGCTGGCCTGCTGGGGGATGCTGGCCGCCATGACGGAGCACACGGCCCGGTCCACCGGTACGGAGCTCGACCAGTACACCGCCTTCTGGGCCGAACGGCAGCTGGCCGACCGGGTGCTCAGGGCCCGGGACGGCAAGCGGCAGTACGGGGTGTTCGACGCGGCCTTCCTCTCCGAGCAGATCGCCGCCTATGAGACGGCCATCGGAGATGTCCAGCAGAGTCTGGCCGGCGAGGACCGGGAGCTCGACGGACTCCTGACCCGGCGCTGAGTCACCGGCTGGACGTACTGGCACGACTTACCGGCGCTGGTGTGATCCGGCGCCGGTTCACCGGAGCACCACCGTCGTCCTGGCGACACGCTTACCAGGACGACGGTGGTGTGCTTGTCATTCGAAAGGGACCGCTAGATGTTCGCACGACTGGGCGAGTTGGTCGTCCGCATGCGCTGGCTGGTGATCGCCCTGGCCATCGGGGTCGTTGCCTTCGGCGCGGTCTGGGGGACGCGGGCCGTCGACTCGCTGAGTGACGGCGGCTTCTACCCCACAAACGGCCCGAGTGCCAAGGCCGATCACCGAATCGAGCAGGAGTTCGGCCGCCAGAGCGCTGATGTGGTGGTGCTCTACGCGGCGGCCGGCCGAGGCACCGTGGCCGATCCGGAGTTCACCCGGCGGGTGTCCCACACGCTGACCGAGCTGGCGGGCCGGCCCGAAGTCGCCGAGGTGCGTTCCTACTTCACGACCAAGGCGCCCGCCTTCGTGTCGGAGGACGGGCAGTCCACCTTCGCCGCCATCAGCCTGACCGGCACCGACGAGAAGACACGGACCGATCAGTACGAGAAGGTCAAACGGGCTCTCCCGGTCCCGGATACGACCACGCTCGTCGGCGGCCGGGAGGCGGCACTCGCCGAATTCAACGAGAAGACCGAAGAGGGCCTGCTCACCGCCGAGATCATCGCGACCCCGGTCCTCACGATCCTCATGCTGATCATCTTCGGAGGCGTGGTCGCCGCCTGCATGCCGCTGGTGATCGGTGTTCTGGCGGTCCTCGGTGGCTTTGTGATCACCAGGCTGCTGACGTATGCACTCGATGTGTCGGTGTTCGCCATCAATGTGATCACGATCATCGGGCTCGGTCTCGCGATCGACTATTCGCTGTTCATCATCAGCAGGTTCCGCGAGGAGATGAGGGCGGGTGCGGACGAGCGGACCGCGATCGTCCGCACCATGTCCACCGCCGGGCGGACCGTCCTGGTGTCCGGCTCGACGGTGCTGCTGGCCCTGAGCGGCCTGTTGATCATCCCACTGCCCTTCCTGCACGGCATCGCCCTGGGCGGCGGTGCGGCGATCGGCGTCGCGGTCGTCAGCGCGCTGGTCGTCCTGCCGGCCGTACTGGCCGTCCTCGGCAAGCGCGTCGACGCCCTGCGGATGCCCGGCCGCCTCGGCGCGCGGCGCACCGCGCCGGACGGTGACGAACACGGCGTCTGGGGCCGTGTCGGATCCGCCGTGATGCGCAGGCCGGTCGCGTATCTGGTCGGTGTGCTGGCCGTGCTGACCGTGGCCGCGGCACCGTTCCTGCACGCCACGTTCGAGACCGTGGACGAGCGAGTGCTTCCGGTGGGAACGGAGAGCCGGGTCGTCTCCGAGCGGCTGAAGGAGGAGTTCCCCGGAGGTTCCGACGGGACGCTGCTGCTGATGGTGGACGGCGGCGGCCGGGAAGCGGCGCGAGCCGTCAGCACCACGGTTCAGGACATGGACCATGTGGTGTCGGTGACGCCGGTCGTGGCCCACGCGGACGCGACGCTGCTCCAGGTCAGGTCCTCGGACGGAGAACAGGGCCCCGGCACCCGGGAACTGGCCGAGGACCTGACCGGACTGGCCGCGCCGGACGGCGTCACCCTCCATGTCGCGGGCCTGGCGGCCCAGGTCAACGATCAGATGGAGGTCATCGCCGACGGGCTGCCCTGGCTCGCGCTGGTCGTGGTCGGGGTGACCCTGGTGATGCTGTTCTTCGCGTTCGGGTCGGTGCTGATGCCGATCAAGGCCGTGCTGATGAATCTGGTGTCGATCGGGGCCGCGTTCGGGGCCGTCGTGTGGAGCTTTCAGGACGGCCATCTGGCGGGAGTCCTGGGATTCACCGAACGGCCGGTGGAGGCCAGCAACCTCGTCCTGATCCTTGTGCTGCTCTTCGGACTGGCCACCGACTACGAGGTGTTCCTGCTCTCCCGGGTTCGCGAGGAGTGGGACGAGAGCGGGGACAACACCAGGTCGGTGGTTGTCGGGCTGCAGCGCACGGGAGGAATCATCACCTCGGCGGCGCTCCTGCTGATCGTCGTGGTGGCGGCCTTCACCACCGGGGGAGTGAGCTTCCTGAAGCTCATCGGTATCGGTATGACCGTCGCGATCTTCGTGGACGCCACGCTGGTGCGGATGGTGCTGGTGCCGGCCACCATGAAGATCCTCGGAGGTGCCAACTGGTGGGCGCCGGGTCCGCTCCGCCGGTTCTACGCGAAGTACGGCATCAGGGAGAACGACGCCCCGGCCGCACGGGTGGGCGAGCAGCGGACGGGCACGGCCGACGTGACGCACGAATCCGTGGTGTGAGCGGGCGGGTGCTGCCCGGGCGCTCTCGTCCGGAGCACAGACCGGAGAGCGGGCAGGGCCTTTCACGCAGGAGTTCGGGAGCTCAGGAGTTCGGGAGTTCAGAAGTACGGGAGCTCAGAAGTACGGGAGTACGACAGCTCAGGAGCAAGCGAGAAACCGTTCGTCAGGATCCGGTGGCGGCGTGGAGGACCAGGGGCATGGCGACGAGTGCGAAGACCGTGACGTCGAGCGCGACCGCCGACGCCGGCTCACGGGCCCTCAGCCGTGCGGCGACCGCCCCGGTCATCAGCGCGGCGAGACCGAGGGAAGCGGCCAGGCCGAGGGCCGGAGCCGCGATACCCAGCAACAGCCCGGCACCGCCCGCGGCTTCGAGGCAACCGATCACCGGCCACAACCGGGGCGGGACGCCGAGGCGCTCGCGGATCCGCAACGACTGGCGGACCCTCAGCACCTTGACCCCACCCGTCACGACGAACAGGAGACCGAGGACTGACGAGAGCACGGTCAGCGCGGTCCGCATCGGCATCCTCCAGGTGCTCCGGGTGTCGGCCCCGGGCATCGTATGCCGTGGTACATCCCCCCTCGGTGAAACGCGCGGGCTTCCGGTGCGACGGCGACCGCCGTACCGCGTATGCGCGCGGTACGGCGGTCGCCGTCAGCGCTGTCCCATCGACTCGGTGGCCGGGACTGCCGGGACCGTCGAGACTGCCGGGACCGTTGGCACCACCGCCGGTGCCGGTGGGACCGCTCGGACCCGCTTCGATTCCGAGAAGCGGTGTGCGTAGACGACGAGTTGTGTCCTGTCCCGCAGGTCAAGACTGCGGAGCATGGCGGACACATGAGTCTTGACCGTCGACGGGCTCAGGCACAGGGACTGGGCGATCTCGCTGTTCGACAGTCCACGGGCCACCAGTGCCAGTACGTCCCGCTGCCGGGTGGTGAGGCCGAGTTCCCCGCTCTCCTTCTCACCGAACGGGTTCGCCCGCTCCGGGGAGAAGCGTTCCAACAGGATCCGCGCCGTCGCGTTGGGCAGGACGATCCCACCGTCCGCCACGGTCGTGATCGCGTGCACCAGCCGACGGGTCGGGTAACTCTTGAGGATCACGCCCCGGGCGCCGGCCTTCAGCGCCTCCAGGTGTGCCGCTTCCGTCGCCGACATGGACATCGCCGCCACATGCGGAGCGCGGCTCCCCTTCCGCGCGGTCAGTCCGCCGATGATCTCCTGGATACCCGGGGCCGGGAGATTGTCGATACAGACGAGGGCCACGTTCGCGGTGGAACGGGCTGTCGCCTCCATAAAACTCTCCACGGTGGAGAAGCGGCCCGATACATGAATGGTCGCTTCTTCCTGAAGGATGGAAGACAGTCCCGTCAGGCTGAGATGATTGGGGTCGTACATGATCGTTCTGATTTTCGCTGCGGCCGGGCGCAGTAAATCTTCCTTCGGCAAGATCCCCGTTCCTTTGTTCGTCGGCATCCCCGCGTGCCTGCCTCGCGTCGGGCCTGTGTGCGGGGCGTAGGCGCGAGACATGGACTTCCGCATTGTAATCAGCGGGGATGTCCGCTGTGCGTCTACCCGGTCACGTCTGTGGATAACGCGACGAGTGTCCCTCGACGCGGTAAAAGAAGCGGGAGAAGGGCTCGCTGTGTTAATGCGGCAGATGGTGGCCCCCATCGATCACGCATTGCTCATCAGAGGAGAAAAGAGAAGGAATTCTGTTGGTTAATGGCGCTTCGTTGACCGAATTCGACCGGGTTGGGGGGGCATCGGCGGGTGAAGCGTGTCGCCTCCGCGCCAGTCCCGGCACAGCCCCCACGGCAGTTCCCACGAGCGTCCTCGGCAGTCCCCACGAGCGTCCTCACGCCAGTGCCGCCGCCATCATCTGCCGTGCGATCGGTGCCGCCAGGCCATTGCCGCTGACCTCCGACCTGGCGGCGTCCGAGTCCTCGACCATGACCGCGACGGCCACCTCCTTGCCCGTGGCGGAGTCCTTCGCGTACGAGGTGAACCAGGCGTACGGCGTGCCGCTGTTGTCCACGCCGTGCTGCGCGGTGCCCGTCTTGCCGCCCACCTCGGCGCCGTCGATCCGGGCGTTCGAGCCCGTACCGTCCGTCACGACCGTGACCATGGCGCTCCGCAACTGTTCGGCCGTGGCGGCGGAGACGATCCGCCTGGTGTCCCCGTCCGGGTAGGACTCCAGGGTGTCGCCCTTCGCGTTCACCACCTTGGAAACCAGGTGCGGCGCGGCGAGCAGGCCGTCATGGGCCAGCGCGGCGGAGACCATGGCCATCTGGAGCGGTGTCGCGGTCACGTCGAACTGGCCGATGCCCGACAGCGCCGTCTGCGCGCCGTCCATGCCCGACGGGTACACGCTCGGCGACGCCCGCACCGGCATGTCCTGTTCGGTGTCGTCGAAGCCGAACTTCTCCGCCATGGCCCGCACCTTGTCCTGCCCGAGCCGAACGGCCATCTTCGCGAAGACGGTGTTGCAGGAGTAGCGCAGGGCGGTGCGGATCGAGGCGTTCTCGCAGGGGGCCGAGGCGTTCTCGTTGCCCAGGGGCCGCGACGTGCCGGGCAGGGTGTACGGGTCCGGGCTGTCGGTCGCCTCGTCCACCGAGCCGTACAGCCCGTCCTCCAGCGCAGCCGCGGCGACGACCAGTTTGAAGGTCGAACCCGGCGGGAGCGGCTGCCGCAGCGCCCGGTTGGTCATCGGTTTGCCCGCCGCCCCGGTCAGCTGCCGCCAGGCGGCGCCGTCCGTCGTCCCGCTGATGCGCGAGGGGTCGTACGACGGGGTGCTGACCACCCCGAGGACCCGGCCGGTCGACGGGTCGAGCGCCACGGCCGCGCCCTTCTTGCCGCCCAGCGCACGGTATCCGGCCTTCTGCACGGCGGGGTCGATCGTTGTCAGGACATCGCCGGGTTCGGCCCTCTCGCCGGTGAGCGCGGAGAGCGGGTTCTTCAGCCGGGGGTCCGTGCCGTCGAGCACATCCGCGTAGATGCCTTCCAGCTGTGTGGAGCCGTAGGCCTGCGAGCTGTACCCCGTGACGGGCGCGTACAGGTCGCCGTCCGTGTAGGTGCGCGCGTACGCGAGGTCACCGCCATGCGTCTTCCGGGAACCCGTGACCGGTGAACCGGCCACGATGATGTCGCCCAGCGGCTGCGCGTACCGCGCCATGATCTTCCGCCGGTTGTCCGGGTTGTCCGCGAGCGCCTTGGCCTCATACGTCTGTACCCAGCTCGCCCGGAGCAGCAGGGCGAGCACCAGGAGCAGACATATGACCGCTGTGTGTCTGATCGTCTTGTTCATCCCGATGAGAGGACGGACGGGACGAAAGCGTCGTTCCCCTCGAACGGCTTCTTAAGGAACTCTTCATCCCGGCGGGAGGAAACCCGCCCCGTACGTCGTCGGCCGGAGCCGTCAGAGCCGGCGCGTCGCGAGCGCCAGGCGGTCACGCGCGTCGAACAGCGCGTCCTTGATCATCTGTTCGTGGCCCGGGGTGAGCCGCGCCACCGGCACCGAGCAGCTGATCGCGTCCCGCGCCGGCGTCCGGTAGGAAATCGCGACGCCGAAGCAGCGCAGCCCCAGCGTGTTCTCCTCGCGGTCCACGGCGATGCCCTGTTCGCGGATCGAGCGCAGTTCCTCGATCAGCTTCTCCCGGTCGGTGAGGGTGTGCTCCGTCAGCGCGGGCAGGGTCTCCGGGAGCATCTTGCGCACCTGCTCGTCGCTGTATGTCGCGAGCAGCGCCTTGCCGAGCGACGTGGAGTGCGCGGGCAGCCGCCGGCCGACCCGCGTGAACGGCCGCAGGTAGTGCTGTGACTGGCGGGTGGCGAGGTAGACGATGTTCGTGCCGTCGAGGCGGGCGAGGTGGATGGTCTCGCTGGTGTCGTCGGCGAGCCGGTCCAGCGTGGGACGGGCGGCGGCGACGACCTCGTCACCGTCGATGTACGAGGTGCCGACGAGGAGGGCGCGGACACCGATGCCGTACCGCGTGCCCGTGGCGTCCGTCTCCACCCAGCCCAGCTCGACCAGCGTGCGCAGCAGCATGTACAGGCTGGACTTGGGGTAACCGACCGCCTCCTGGACGGCGGCCAGGGAGTGCATGCCGGGTCGCCCCGCGAAGTACTCGAGCAGTTCAACCGTCCGTACCGCGGACTTGACCTGCGCCCCACCGGTTTCCGCAGTCGACATCGCCCTCGCCTCTTCTCGCCCACTTGACCACTCTTGACCACACGGAACGCGCGGAAATAGAGTCCCTACGGATTCACTATCGGGAATCCTGTTCAGAATACCGAACGCCTCCGGAGGGCGGCACCGGATCGCGACGCTCCGGTTCCACGCCCCGGCCCGGGGGCTCGGTGGGTACGCCCGTATGTCGGGCGTGCGTACGTCAGGCCGTATGCCGGGAAGGAAGCCGCGGTGGCAGCTGTACCAGTCTGGAGTGTCGACCCCCGCACGGGGAAGCAGCGCGAGCAGGTGGCGGCCGAGGCGACGGCCGCCGACATCGACCGCGCGGTGCGCGCCGCGCACGCCGCGCGCGCGGCGCTCGCCGACCGTTCCGCCCGCGCCGCCCTGCTCCGTACGGCGGCCGATGTGCTCGACGCGTCGGGCGACGAGGTCATCGCGGCCGCGGACGCGGAGACCGCCCTCGGCGCCGCCCGCCTCACCGGCGAGCTCGCCCGTACGACAGCCCAGCTCAGGGCCTTCGCCGAGGTCGTCGACGAGGGCGCCTTCCTCGACATCCACATCGACCACGCCGATGCCGGCCGCACCCCGCCCTGGCCCGACCTGCGCCGGATGAAGCTGCCGCTCGGGGTGGTCGCCGTCTACGCGGCGAGCAACTTCCCGCTCGCCTTCTCCGTCCCCGGCGGCGACACCGCCAGCGCCCTCGCGGCCGGCTGCCCCGTCGTCGTCAAGGCGCACCCGGACCACCCCGCCGCCTCCGAACTGTGCGCCTCCCTGCTGCGCCGGGCCGCCGTCGAGGCCGGCCTGCCGGCGGACGTGGTGAACGTGGTGCACGGCTTCGAGGCGGGCGTCGAACTGGTCAAGCACCCGCTGGTGGCAGCGGCCGGCTTCACCGGTTCGGTACGCGGCGGACGGGCACTCTACGACGCGGCGGCCGCTCGGCCCACCCCCATTCCCTTCTACGGCGAGCTGGGCTCCCTCAACCCGGTCGTGATCACCGAGGCCGCCGCCGCCGAGCGCGCCGAGCAGATCGGCGCCGGGTTGGCGGGCTCGATGTCCATGGGGGTCGGCCAGTTCTGCACCAAGCCCGGCTTCGTCCTGGCCCCGACCGGTGAGGCGGGCGACGCGCTGGTCAAGTCCCTGACGGCGACGCTCAGCGAGACCGGCCCGGGCGTCATGCTCGACCACCGGATGCGCGACGCCTTCGCGGCGGGGGTACGGGAACGGGCCGAGCTGCCCGGGGTCGAGGCCCCCGTCACCCCGGGCGCGGACGGCGAGCACACCGTCAACGCGGGCTTCCTGACCCTGCCGGCCGAACTGCTCGCCCAGGAGGGCCCGCACGACCTGCTGCTGGAGGAGTGCTTCGGACCGGTGGCCGTCGTGGCCCGCTACTCCTCGGCCGAGGAGATCAGCGCCGTGCTCTCGCGCCTGCCGGGCAACCTGACGGCCACGCTCCACCTCGCCGACGCGGAGACGGACGGCGCCGACGCCGATGCCGCCTCCGGCGCGGCCGGCCTGCTCGCCGAGGTCACCCCGCTCGCGGGCCGGGTCCTGGTCAACGGCTGGCCGACCGGCGTCGCCGTCGCACCCGCCCAGCACCACGGCGGGCCGTACCCGGCGACGACGTCCACCTCCACCTCGGTCGGCGCCACGGCGATCGAGCGCTGGCTGCGCCCGGTCTCGTACCAGTCCACGCCCGAGGCCCTGCTCCCGCCGGAACTGCGCGACGACAACCCCCTGGGGCTGCCGCGCCGGGTCGACGGCCGCCGGGAGAACTGACGCCGCGGTCCCGACGCCGACGGACGGACCTGGCGGCCCCGGCCCCGGCCCCGGTTCTTGCGGCCCTGGTCCTCACGGTCCCGGATCCCTCACGCCCCCGGACCTGACCGACGCGGGCCGCCGCCGAACCGCCTGCCCCCTCCGGTCGTACGGCCCGGAGGGGGCAGTGCGTTGTACGCGTGACGGGCCGCCCTCGTCCGCCCCGCCTCGATCGTGTCCGGTCGGCCGCGTGCACCTCGGCCGGCAATCCCTGGGGAAGGGAGCGCCGTCCCGGGCGGGGGCTTAATGTCGTGCCGAGGGTGTTTCGTGTCGATCGGGGCGTATCGCGCACCGGCCGGCCCGACGACGAGCGACCAGCGGCATACCCATGAAGGACCCGCGGAGGATCCGGGAGGCACGCCATGGAGTACGAGATGCGGGCGGAGTACGCGGGTGACGCCTCGCCCCGTGAGGCGGGCGCGCGGTTCGAGTGCTGGCACATGACACGTGACCACGAGACCACGGCCATGTGCGGCATCGATCTGGACGAGGCGGCCGCCACCCAGACCCCCGACGCCTGGGGCACCCCCGAAGGGCAGCCCTTCTGCCACACGTGCGGCGCGCTCTACCTCCGCCAGGTGATCTGAGGGCGGCCCCGAGGGCCCCTCGGGCACGGGCGTTCAGCTCCGGGGAATGCGTGTGACACCGGGTGCGTTCCCGTACGGGTGGAGAGTGCCTCCGTACCGCACGGCTCCGTCCACCGGACGACACGCCGTGCGCGGAAGCGCCGTATCCGTCCGGCAGACCGACAGCCCGTGACCGTGACTCTGGAGAAGAACCGAACATGCGCGTGGAGATCTGGGCCGATGTGGCCTGTCCCTGGTGCTACATAGGCAAGGCCCGCTTCGAGAAGGGCCTGGCGGACTTCGCGCACCGCGACGAGGTCGAGGTCGTGCACCGTTCGTTCGAGCTGGACCCCGGGCGGGCCAAGGGGGACACCGTGCGGGTGGCGGACATGCTCGCCGCCAGGTACGGGCGGACGTCCGAGGAGGTCCGCGCCATGGAGGAGCAGGTCGCCGCCCACGCGCGCGCCGAGGGACTCGGCTACCGGTCGGAGGGGCGCGACCACGGCAGCACCTTCGACGTCCACCGGGTGCTCCACCTCGCCAGGGCCCGCGGCCTCCACGCCGAGTTGCTCGACCTCGCGTACCGGGCGAACTTCGCGGAGGAGCGCTCCCTGTTCGACGAGGAGACGCTGGTGGTGCTCGCGGTCGAGGCCGGTCTGGACGAGCAGGAGGTACGGAGCGTGCTCGCGGATCCGGAGGCCTACGCGGACGAGGTGCGGGCCGACGAACGCGAAGCCTCCGAACTGGGCGCGAACGGGGTACCGTTCTTCGTCCTCGACCGGAAGTACGGGGTCTCCGGCGGGCAGCCCGCCGAGGTGTTCACCCAGGCGCTGGAACGGGCGTGGCGGGACCGTGCGGCCGATGCCGCGGCGCACTCATAAGGATCGCTTGGACCCGCCCTTCGGAGAGCGGCGATTGACGTAGGGGCGCGGCGGTTCCAGGGTTGACCCATGGACACCCTGGGAGGCGCCGAGTTCGCGCCTGACATGACGTATCTGAACACGTCTTCCTGCGGCCTGCTGCCCCGCAGGTCCGTCACCGCCGTACAGGCGCTGGCCGAGGCGAACGCCACCGGTCGGCGGGGGGTGGACGAGGAGAGCTTCGCGACCGTGGGGCGGGCCCGCGCGTCCTTCGCCAGGCTGGTCTCGGTCCCCGCCGAACGGGTCGCCGTGGGCGGTTCGGTCGCCGTGCACGTCGGGCTGATCGCCGGCTCGCTGCCCGCCGGCGCCGAAGTCCTCGTGCCCGAAGGGGACTTCGCCTCCCTCGTCAATCCGTTCGCCGTCCGGGGCGACCTCAAGCTGCGGTTCGCGCCGCTGGAGGAACTGGCCGAGGCGGTACGGCCGGGCACGGACCTGGTCGCCTTCTCCGTGGTGCAGTCCGCGGACGGCAGGGTCGCCGACGACGAGGCGATCCGGGCCGCTGCGGCGGCACACGGAGCCCGGACGCTGGCGGACGCCACCCAGGCGGCGGGCTGGCTGCCGCTGGACGCCGGGGCGTTCGACTACACCGTGACCGGTGCGTACAAGTACCTGCTCTGCACGCGCGGCACCTCTTTCCTCACCGTCACCGAGGAGGCCCAGGAGTCGCTGGTGCCGGCGCACGCGGGCTGGATCACCGGCGAGGAGCTGTGGGCGAACAACTACGGGCCCGTCGAGCGGCTCGCCTCCACCGCGCGCCGCTACGACGAACCGATGTCCTTCCTCTCGTACGAGGCGGCGGAGCGGTCCCTCGCGCTGATCGAGGAGATCGGCGTCGACGCGATCCGCGACCACGGCACCGCTCTCGCCGCCCGCTTCCGGGACGGGCTGCTGGCCCTCGGCCTCGACGCGGTGCCCGGGACCACGCCGATCGTGTCCGTCCTGGGGGTGGCCGACCGGCACGAGGACCTCCGGCGGGCGAAGGTGGCGGTCTCGGTACGGGCCGGGTACGTACGGGCCTCGTTCCACCTGTACAACTCGACCGCCGACGTGGACCGCGCGCTGGACGTGCTCGCGGACTGAGCCGCCCGGCCCGGGCCTTCGGCGGTCCGGGCCGGCCACGCGTACGGCGCGGGGCCGGTCGTCCGATCCGACCGGCCCCGCGCCCGTGCGAGCCGCCCCGCTCACATCCCGCTCAGCGGCTCAGCCGGCTCAGCGCACCGGGGTGAAGTCCCGGGCGCCGATGAAGTCCGGTCGTGGCGCGGGCGCCGCGAACGGCTCGACGGCCGTGTTCTCCACACTGTTGAACACGATGAAGACGTTGCTGCGCGGGTACGGCGTGATGTTGTCGCCCGAGCCGTGCATGCAGTTGCAGTCGAACCAGGTCGCCGAACCCGCCTTGCCCGTGAAGAGCTTGATGCCGGCCTTGTCGGCCATCTCCGTGAGGGCCCTGTTCGACGGCGTGCCCGCGTCCTGCATCTGGAGCGACCGCTTGTAGTTGTCCTTCGGCGTCTCGCCCGAGCAGCCGAGGAACGTCTTGTGCGACCCGGGGATGATCATCAGACCACCGTTGGTGTCGAAGTTCTCGGTCAGCGCGATCGAGACCGACACGGTCCGCATGTTCGGCAGACCGTCCTCGGCGTGCCAGGTCTCGAAGTCCGAGTGCCAGTAGAAGCCCGTGGCGCCGAAGCCCGGCTTGACGTTGATCCGCGACTGGTGGACGTAGACGTCCGAGCCCAGGATCTGGCGGGCCCGGCCCACCACCCGCTCGTCCCGCACCAGGTTCGCGAAGACCTCGCTGATGCGGTGGACCTCGAAGACCGACCGGACGTCCCGGGACTGGGGCTCGATGATCGAGCGCTCGTCGGCCCGTACCGCGGGGTCCGAGACCAGCCGGTCCAGTTCGGTGCGGTACAGCGCCACCTCGTCCGCGCCGATCAGCTGGTCGACGGTGAGGAAGCCGTCCCGCTCGAAGCCGCCGAGATCGACGGGGTCGATGGGGCCCGGAGCGTCGGGCGCGGACCAGACGACCGGGTCCTGGCGCGGGGTGAGAACCTCGGCGGCGCCACGGGTCGGGTACAGGTCGGTACGTGCGGGTGCGGTCGTCATGATCAGCCCTCCTCGGTCAGCAGCGGGTACACGCCGTTCTCGTCATGGTCCTCCCGTCCGGTCACCGGCGGGTTGAAGACACAGACGCATCGGAAGTCGGTCTTCGGGCGGAGCGTGTGGTGCTCGTGCCCGTCGAGCAGATACATCGTGCCGGGCTCGATCCAGTGGGTCTCACCGGTCTCGTCGTTGGTGAGCTCGGCCTCGCCCTCCACGCACAGAACGGCTTCGATGTGGTTGGCGTACCACATCGACGTCTCCGTGCCGGCGTACAGCACGGTCTCGTGAAGGGAGAAGCCGACCTTCTCCTTCGCGAGCACGATGCGCTTGCTCTCCCAGGTGCCCGAGGCCGACTTCACATGGCGGTCGGTGTTCTCGATGTCCTTGAATGATCGGACGATCACGGTGGCTGGCGCCTTTCTCTTCTGTGCGGTCGCTATGCGTGCGCTTTCCTGTGGATGGTCCGGTGTCCGTTCGCGTACGGGGCGCGGGGTACGGGACAGGGGGCATGAGGCTCGGCCGTCCGTTCTGTCGGGCGGTGCCCCGGCCCCCGTGTCGCGTACCCCGTACCCCGTACGCGCCGGAGTGGTGCCGTTCACCCGCGGGTGCCGTCGGGGCCTGTCGGGGCGGCGGGCGCGATGTTCAGCTCGTGTCACGCGGTGCGTGGTGTCCGCGTGGCCGGTGCGGCCGTGCGGCGGTGCGGCGGTGCGGCTGGAGCGAGCGATCAGGCGGTCAGGCCGTCTCGCGGACCGCGCGGGCCAGCGTGCGCAAGCCCTCGTCCAGCTCGTCGGGGGTCACGGTCAGCGGCGGCAGCAGCTTGACAACCTCGCTCTGCGGGCCGGACGTCTCCAGCAGGAGCCCCAGCTCGAAGGCGCGGGCGCAGACGGCCGTCGCCCGGTTCTTGTCCTCGAACTCCACGCCCCAGACCAGGCCGCGGCCCCGGATGTCGGGCGGCGTACCGGGACTCTCGGCACGGATCGCCTTCAGCGCGTGCTCGACCTGCTCGCCGCGGGCGATGGTCTGCTTCTCCATCTGGCCGTCGGCCCAGTACGTGTTGAGCGCGGCGGTGGCCGTCACGAACGCCGGGTTGTTGCCCCGGAAGGTGCCGTTGTGCTCGCCCGGCTCCCAGACGTCCAGCTCCGGGTTGAACAGGCACAGCGACATCGGCAGGCCGTATCCGCTGATGGACTTCGACAGCGTGACGATGTCCGGCTGGATGCCCGCCTCCTCGAACGAGAAGAACGCGCCGGTCCGGCCGCAGCCCATCTGGATGTCGTCGACGATCAGCAGCATGTCGCGGCGGTGGCACAGATCGGCCAGCGCGCGCAGCCACTCGGGACTGGCCACGTTGATGCCGCCCTCGCCCTGGATGGTCTCGACGATCACCGCGGCGGGCTTGTTCAGGCCGGAGCCCTGGTCCTCCAGCAGCCGCTCGAACCAGAGGAAGTCCGGGACCTGGCCGTCGAGGTAGTTGTCGAACGGCATGGGCGTGCCGTGCACCAGCGGGATGCCCGCGCCGGCGCGCTTGAAGGCGTTACCGGTGACGGCCAGCGAGCCCAGCGACATGCCGTGGAACGCGTTGGTGAAGGAGACGATCGACTCGCGGCCCTTGACCTTACGGGCCAGCTTCAGCGCGGCCTCGACCGCGTTGGTGCCCGTGGGGCCGGGGAACATGACCTTGTACGGCAGGTCACGGGGCCGGAGCAGCACGTTCTGGAACGTCTCCAGGAAGGCGCGTTTCGCCGTGGTCGCCATGTCCAGGCCGTGGGTGATGCCGTCCCGCTCGAGATAGTCGAGCAGGGCGCGTTTGAGTACCGGGTTGTTGTGGCCGTAGTTGAGTGAGCCGGCTCCGGCGAAGAAGTCGAGGTACGTATGGCCGTCCTCGTCCGTGAGGCGTGCGCCCTGCGCACGGTCGAACACGGCGGGCCAGCCGCGGCAGTAGCTGCGGACCTCGGACTCCAGGGTCTCGAAGACGCTCAGTGCGGGCGGGGTGATGGTCACGGGATTCTCCTGCCGATGGGGGTGTGCGAGTGGGAAGCGGGAGTGTGCTGGGAGGCCGTGTACGGGGAGCGTTCGGGCCGTCCGGACCGCTCAGCTGCTCGGAACGAGTCGGAAAGAGTCGGAACCAGCCTCGAACAGTTCGGGGTCGAGTCCGAATCGGTCGGGTCGGGGCCCGAACCAGTCGGTACGGGGTGCCACGGGGCCGTCCGTACCGCGACGGGGGCGGCACGGACGAGTCGCGACGGGTCACGACCGGACACGACGACTCAGAACGAGAGCGGGCCGATGCGGTACAGCACTTCCGGCTGGTGCACCCCGTCGGGGAACAGCCCGCCGTCGAAGAGGACCTCGCGTTCCAGGACCGCGTCGTGGCGCGCGGCGTAGGCGGTGAAGAGCCGGTCCGAGGCGGTGTTGTCCGGCGTCACGGTCGTTTCGACGGCCGTGACGCCCAGGTCGCGGGCCACCCGGGCGGTCAGCTCGTCGAGGAGCGCTCCGGCGAGGCCGCGGCCCCGCTGGCCGCCGTCGACGGCGACCTGCCAGACGACCAGCGCGTCGGGACGTTCGGGCCGTATGTATCCCGTGACGAAGGCGACCGGCGTGCCGTCGTCGTCACGGGCGACGGCGGAGGTGGCCGCGAAGTCACGACACCAGAGCAGGTAGCTGTACGAGGAGTTGAGGTCAAGGACCTCGGAGTCGCGGGCGATGCGCCAGATCGCGGCTCCGTCCTCCACTCGTGGGGCGTCGATCGTGAAGGATCGGGCGAATTCGCTTCGGGCGCCTGCAAGGTCTGCTTGTGCGGCGGTCATGGAGATTGAATTTACCCAGCAAATTGGAAAGATGCATCTCGGTCAGGGGTTGGGAGAAGGGGCGGTATGTGTTATCGCGCGCCCGTGCGCCATGCGATACCGGCCAGTAGTAGGCGGACATGTTTGGAAATGTTGGAACAAAACGGTCAGGTTTGTGGGTCCGGTCACATATCCGTAACGCCATCGAGATCTCGGGTAATCGCTGCTGGTGAGTCATCTGAAACCCATGCGTTTAGGGGTGGGGAAAGCGGGCAGAAGAATACGGGAAGCTGCTTGAAATAAAGCAGCTTCCCGTATTCATTAATTCATGTTCTCTTGTTCTCTTTGTTGATTCGCGGGCGCGTCGCGCCGGGCGGGGCTCAGCCGTCGTGGCGCGGCCGGTCCGCGGCCGCGTCCGACAGGCTCTCGCGCCACGCCTCGTCCGCCGCGCGCCGGGCGGCTTCCTGGTCCACCGGCCGGCCGGCTCCGCCGAGCGCCTCCTCCAGGGCGGTGCCCAGCGCGGTCAGACAGGCGTGTACGACGTCCGGAGCGGCGGCGGCGCCGTAGTGGTTGACCCGGATCATCTCCGCCGCCAGCGCGCCCCCGCCGGCGACCAGCGGCAGCGACGGATCGGCGGCCAGAGCCTTCGCGACCAGCTCGGTGGCGTCGGTTCCGGCGGGCGTACGGAGCGTGGTGGCCACGGGGGCGGCCTCGGCCGCCTCGTGGACGTACGGCTCCAGGCCGCCGCCCAGCGCCAGGGCGCCCGCGCGCACGGCGGCGGCGGTCGCGGCGTGCCCGGCGGTCACGGCCGCCAGGCCGGCCGCCTCGATGCGGTCCAGGCACGCCTCCAGGGCCAGCATCTCCAGCTGTGCGGGGGCGTGCGGCAGAGCCCGGCGGCCCGTGTCGATCCAGCGCTCCTTCCAGTCGAGGAGGGAGAGGTACGAGCGGCGGGGCGCCCGCGGATTGGCGGCGAACCGCGCCCAGGCGCGCTCGCTCACGGACACCGCCGAGACCCCGGCCGGGCCGCCCATCGCCTTCTGCGCGCCGATCACACACAGGTCCACGCCCCAGGCGTCGGTGTACAGCGGCTCGGCGGCCACGGAGGCGACGGCGTCCACCATGAACAGCGCGCCGTGCGCCCGTACCACCGAGCCGATCTCCGCGACCGGATTGGTGTTCCCGGTCGCGGCCTCGGCGTGCACCAGCGACACGAAGTCGATCTCGGGGTGGGCGGCCAGGGCGTGCTCGATCCGGTCGGCGCTCACGGCGGTGTGGAACGGCACCTCCAGGTCCACGACGGTCGCGCCGCAGTCACGCAGCCAGTCGCCGAAGGTCTGCCCGTACGGTCCCGTGACCACGTTCAGGGCGGTGGAACCGGGCCGCGCGCCACCGCGGATACAGCCCTCCAGCGGCAACAGGGCCTCGCCCTGCATGATCACGACATCGTTCTCGGTGGCGAGGAGCGAGGCCACCCGGCGTTCGACGGCGGCGAAGCGGTCGGCGGTCAGCGGGGGCAGGTCCAGCAGCGGATGGGGCACGGTGGGGTCTCCTCGGCGAGGTGTGGACGTACGGGGTTCCCGGACGGGACGCCCCGGGCGGGGGTGTCCGGACAACGGGTGCCGGACGGCGGGTGCCCGCGAGCGGGTGCCGGACGGCGGATGCCCGCGAGCGGGTGCCGTGCGCCGACCGCCCCGCCGACGGTGCCCGGCCGGGCCGCCCGAACGGGCTGTTCGGTCTCGTGTTCGGACTCTCGTCGAGGGTACCCAGGGCCTCGTAGAGTGCTGTTCATGAGGGAATTCGGCGGTGCGGACGGAGACGTGGGCGGCCTCGCCGACGGGCGCGCGGACAGGCACGCGGACGGACACGTGGCGCTCCGGGTGAAGGGACGGATCCTGGTCGGCCCGGAGGACGTCAGGGACGAGCTGTGGGTCGTGGGCGGCCGGATCACCTACGACCGGCCCTCCCTCGCCCGTGACGTCCGTACGGTCGAGGGCTGGGCGCTGCCCGGCCTGGTC
Organism: Streptomyces sp. NRRL F-5135; assembly: GCF_000719775.1. GTDB lineage: Bacteria > Actinomycetota > Actinomycetes > Streptomycetales > Streptomycetaceae > Streptomyces > Streptomyces hebeiensis. The sequence goes on from NZ_JOHR01000016.1 coordinate 108,101, forward strand.
GACGCGCACTGCCACGTCGGGCTCGACCGGCACGGCGCGGTCGACGCGGCGACCAGCGAGAAGCAGGCGATCGAGGACCGTGAGGCGGGCGCGCTGCTGCTGCGCGACGCCGGATCGCCCGCGGACACCCGCTGGATCGACGACCGTGCCGATCTGCCGAAGATCATCAGGGCGGGCCGCCACATCGCCCGTACCCGCCGCTACATCCGCAACTACGCGCACGAGATCGAGCCGGAGGACCTCGTCGCCTACGTCGCCGGGGAGGCGAAGCGCGGGGACGGCTGGGTCAAGCTCGTCGGCGACTGGATCGACCGGGAGGCGGGTGATCTGACCCCCTGCTGGCCGCGCGGGGCGGTCGAGGCGGCCATCGCGGAGGCGCACCGGCTCGGGGCCCGGGTCACCGCGCACTGCTTCGCCGAGGACTCGCTCCGTGACCTCGTGGAGGCGGGGATCGACTGCGTGGAACACGCCACCGGCCTCACCGAGGAGACCATCCCGCTCTTCGCCGAGCGCGGCGTCGCGATCGTGCCGACGCTGGTCAACATCGCGACGTTCCCGCGGCTCGCCGCGGGCGGCGAGGCCAGGTACCCGCGCTGGTCGGCGCACATGAACCGGCTGCACGCCCGCCGCTACGACACCGTCCGCGCGGCGTACGACGCGGGCATCCCGGTCTTCACCGGCACCGACGCGGGCGGCGGCCTCGCCCACGGCCTGGTGGGCGCGGAGGTCGCGGAACTGGTCACGGCCGGCCTGCCGCCGCTCGCGGCCCTCTCGGCCGCCACCTGGTCCGCCCGCGCCTGGCTGGGCCGACCGGCCCTGGAGGAGGGCGCCCCGGCGGACCTGGTGGTGTACGAGGAGGACCCCCGAGCGGACGTCCGCACCCTGAAGGCTCCCCGCCGCATCGTCCTGAACGGCCACGTGGTCGCCTGACGACGCGGCCGTCGGAGCCGGGGAGCGCTCGCGCGTCCGACAACGCGGGAGCCGGACGCCGGGGCGAGGTCGGCATGTGTGGCGCGCGGCCGATTCCGGCAGCCCGCGCCGCGCCGGTCCTGGACGAGTGATCGCGCGGGCCGCCCGCTGCCGCGCGGGCCTCGCGAGTCGTATGTCGAGCTCGTATGTGCGGTGTCGGGTTCAGGGCTCCTGACGATCAGGGACGCAGGTGGACCGATGGCTCGGCGCCGGTTGTCCTGGCTCCGTTTGTTCGCTTGCGTCCCTACGCCGTCGCCCCGTGTCGCGCCGTGTCCGGCCTCACCGCCGGGGGTTGAGACGAGCTGCGCCGACCGACTGCCGCATCTGCCGCGGCCGGACACGCTGGTGCTGTGGGGCAAGGAATTCGACAGCAACGCTTCCTCGCGGCGGTCACCCGGAGCAGTTCGATCGCCACATGGGACACGGTCCGAGCAACCTTCTGAGGAAAGTGTTGATCCTTGAGTCTCGATCTGGAACGGTCCGCATCATGAGAGAGCCCAGAGAGCCGAGTTACCTCCCGAACGACCTCGCCGGTCAGAACCCCGACCTGTTGAACGACAGTCGGGAACCCCGGCCGGGCGGAACGACGCATTCGCCTCTCCAGCGGTGGACCTCATGCCCACCATCAGTGTGATCACGGCCGTCTATGACGGCGGTCACCAGTACTTGCCTGACGCCTACGCCTCTCTCAGGGCCCAACCGATGCCTGATGGCTGGGCATGGGAGTGGCTCATCCAGGAAGACGGGCGCACGGGGCGGCCGCGGACAGTGCTGCCCTCTGATGAGCGTATTCGCTACTCCACGGGGGCCCGTGGCGGCGCCGGCGTGGCGCGCACCGTTGGGTTGGCCCGGGCCAACGGCTCTCTCGCCCGAGCCCTGGATGCCGACGACCTACTGACTGAGGGAGCGCTCGCGCGCGACATAGAAGAGCTGACGCGTCATCCCGAAGCCGGGTGGTGCATCTCCGGGTGCCTGGATTTGCTACCTGACGGCCGGCTGATACCTGGTCCGTACGACCCGCCGCCGGGGCCTTTGCCCTACGCGCAGTTGCGTGCCCAGTACGAGGCCGGCATGTTTCCGGTGGTAGGCACACATCTGACGGCACGTACCGACCTCGTGCGGGCGGTAGGAGGGTGGCCGGCGCTCCCCGCGCTCGAGGCTCTCGCCCTTGTGCTCATCTGTGCCTCGGTAGCACCAGGGCGGATGGTCGGCACACCCGGCGGGGTGTATCGGAAACATCCAGCACAGTCGACCGCACAGCCTGATTACCACCGCGCAGACGAGTTCGCCGCGCTACGCGCGGCAATCCTGACCCGTCTCGACGCGCTTGGAAATTCTCAGTGGCGCTGGTCGCCTCAGGCCGAAGAGGGGGCAAAATAAACCTCATTTCGGACAAGTGAACCTGAAACCCTTTCAACCCGCCCTGGCCACGACCCGCGACGAGCGCGACCCGCGACGAGCGCGACCCGCGCCACGTTCCGGGGCGCTCCGCCGCGTCAGCCCCCGGTGGTCCCGCCCCCGGGCTCGCCGACCGCCGTCAGGGACTGGTCCAGGGCCTGGAGGAATCGATTCGTCGTGGCACGGTCCCGCACGGCGAGGCGCAGCCACCGGGCGTCCAGGCCCGGGAACGTGTCGCCCCGGCGAGTGGCGAAGCCCAGGACGCGCAGGCGGGCGCGGACCGCGTCGGCGCGGGCCGTGCGGAGCAGGACGAACGGGCCCCGCGCCGCCGCCACCGTCCGCACCTCGTCGAACTCCGCCAGCCCCGCGAGCAGATGCGCCCGCTCCACCGCTGTGCGTCGCGCCGCCGCCTCCGCCTCCGCCAGCGCGGCGGGCGACACGCACGCCTCGGCGGCGGCCAGCGCCGGGGTCGACACCGGCCACAGCGGCTGGGCGCGCTCCAGCGCGGCCACCGTCTCCGGCTCCGCCAGTACGTAGCCGATCCGCAGGCCGGCCAGCCCCCAGGTCTTCGTGAGACTGCGCAGCACCACCAGCCCGGGCACGTCCACCCGCCCCGCCAGGGCCTCCGGCTCGCCCGGCACCGCGTCCATGAACGCCTCGTCCACCACCAGCGTCCGGCCCGGCCTGGCGAGCTTCGCGACCGTCCCGGCCGGGTGCAGGACCGAGGTCGGATTGGTCGGATTGCCCAGCACCACCAGGTCCGCGTCCTCCGGCACGGCCGCCGGATCCAGCCGGAAGCCCTCCTCCTCCCGCAGCAGCACCCGCCGCACCTCGTGCCCCGCGTCCCGCAGCGCCGCCTCCGGCTCCGTGAACTGCGGATGCACCACGACCGGCCGGCTGCCCGCCGGCAGGGCCCGGGCCAGCAGGACGAACGCCTCCGCGGCCCCCGCCGTCAGCAGCACTCGCTCGGCCGGCAGGCCGTGCCGCGCCGCCACCGCCGCCCGCGCCACCCGGCCGTCGGGGTACGCGGCGAGCCCCGTCAGCGACTCGGCGATCCGCGCGCACAGCCAGTCCGGCGGTGTGCCCGTACGGACATTGACCGCGAGGTCGACCAGTCCGGCCGCGCCGTCGCGCATCTCGGCGTCGCCGTGGTGGCGCAGATCGTGGCCGTCAGCGTGCGCGTACATGGCCGTCGCGCGGGTCGTGGCCGGGTATTCCGGATACGGGGCCGTGCCGGTGGACCGGACGGGCCACGCGCTCGACGAACAACGGGACGACGAGGCGGTTCACCGTGCTCCCTCCCTTGAGGCTCCGGAACCACCGCAGCCCTGTCACCACGGCACACGCGATATCGCGTGTGCCCCCTGTGTTTCCTGTTCTTCCTGCCGATATCGACATCATGTCCATAGGGACCGGTTCCACTCCGGATCGCCTTCCGGGTGGCCCCTGCACGCCACGGCGCAGGTGACCGTCCCGGGCGCGCCCCCGCTCCGCGCCGTCCGTTTCGGGACGAGGAGCACGCCTCCGCCGGCCAGCGCGGCCGCCTCCGCGACAGAGGGGGTGCCCACAGCGGCCAGGGCGGCGTCCGACGGGTGCGGTACGCGGACACCGGCCAGCAGTTCGGCCGCGTACCCCCGTACCGGCACCCCGAGCCGCTCCGCCGCTCCCAGGATCCCGGGCTCCGCGGCCTTCGCGGCCACGGTCGCCAGCTCGACGACCGCGAGCGGCGGGAGTCCGGCGCCCCGCAGGGTCGCCTCGACCAGCGCGGACACGTCTTCCGCCGAGGCGCCCCGGCGCGCGCCGATACCGACCACCAACTCGCCCCGCGAATGTGCGGAACGCGGCCCCGATGGGCTATGCAGGGGCCCATGGCGGTGTTCGTCGCGCTCGGCGCGTTCCTCATGACGCTGTTCGGCGGCTGGACGGCGCAGCGCGTCACGGACCGCCGCCACCTCGTGCTGGGCCTGGCCGGGGGTCTGATGCTCGGCGTCGTCGGCCTCGATCTCCTGCCGGAGGCCCTGCGCGCGGCGGGTGAGGAGATCTTCGGCGTACCGCAGGCGCTGCTGCTCTTCGTCGCCGGCTTCCTGATCGCCCATCTGGTGGAACGGCTGCTCGCCGGCCGGCAGGCGGCCCACGGCGGTGCCCCGGAGGGGCCGCACCCTCACTCGGGCGGACGTCTCCCAGGCACCGACGACACTCGCACCGATGACACAGGCGCGGATCACATCGGCACCGATGGCAGGAGCACCGATCACCGGGGCGGTCACACCACGAGCAGTCGCGCCGCGGGAACCCACCACCACGCCGCTCCCCCCGTCGCCGCCGAACGGGTGCCGCAGGTCGGTCTGACCGCCGCCGCCGCCATGGTCGGCCACAGCGTGATGGACGGCATCGCGCTCGGCGCGGCCTTCCAGGTCGGCGGGGGCATGGGCATCGCCGTGGCCCTCGCCGTGATCGCCCATGACTTCGCGGACGGCTTCAACACGTACACGATCACCAGCCTGTACGGGAACCGCCGCCGCAAGGCGATCGCGATGCTGTTCGCGGACGCCGTCGCGCCGGTCGCGGGCGCCGCGTCCACGCTGCTGTTCACCCTCCCCGAAGAGGCGCTCGGCAGCTACCTCGGTTTCTTCGGCGGCGCCCTGCTCTATCTCGCCGCCGCCGAGATCCTGCCCGAGGCCCACCACGAGCACCCGGCGCGTTCCACCCTCCTGTGCACGGTCCTGGGGGTGTGTTTCATCTGGCTGGTGGTGGGCGTCGCCGGCTGAGCCACCGCGTCGCACACGACACGGTACGGAGCCCGCCCGCGCCCCACGGGCCCGCGCCCCGTAGGCCCGTACCGTACGGATTCGCGCCCGGCGGGCCGCCGCCCCGTCCTCGTCCCCTCGCCGGCTCACGCCGCGCACCGTTCCACGAACCGCCGCGCCATGCGCGGAGTCGCCGCCCAGTGCGTGTGCAGATAGCTCGCGTGCACGCCGCCCCGGACGAACCCCTCCAGCCGACGGGCCGGGTGCACCACTCCCCATGCCGCCTCCGGCCCCGCCGCCGGCTCCAGCACGGTCCGGTGGAACTCGTGCCCGCGCACCCGGGTCCCCGCCGCCGCGAGCGTGCTGTCACCGACCGCCACCGCCTCCCGGTAGCCCAGCGTCAGCCGCTCCGACATCCGCGCGTCGGCGTCCAGCACCCCGCACATCGGCTTCTCGTCCAGGGAGCGCGCGAGATACAGCAGCCCGGCGCACTCCGCCGCGACCGGCGCACCGGCGTGCGCCAGTTTGGCGACGGCCGCGCGCAAGGGCTCGTTGGCGGACAGCTCCGGCGCGTACACCTCGGGGAAGCCGCCCCCGATGACCAGCCCCTTGGTGCCCTCCGGCAGCCGTTCGTCCCGCAACGGGTCGAACGGCACGACCTCGGCGCCAGCCGCCGTCAGCAGCTCGGTGTGTTCCGCGTACGAGAACGTGAACGCGGAACCGCCGGCGACGGCGACCACGGGCCGCCCCGCGCGGTCCGCGCCGGCGATCGGTTCGATCCCCGGCTGCCACGCCACCGCGTCCAGCGGCGGCGCGCTGCGCGCCAGCGCCAGCAGCGCGGGCAGGTCGCAGCCCGCCCGCACCCGGTCGGCCAGCGCCCGCATCGACCGCACCGCGTCCGTGTGCCGCTCGGCCACCGGGACCAGCCCCAGGTGCCGGGAGGGCGTGCCCAGCAGGTCGGTCCGGCGCAGCACGCCCAGCACCGGTACGCCCGACCCGTCCAGCGCGTCCCGCAGCAGCCGCTCGTGCCGGTCCGTGGCGACCTTGTTGAGGATCACCCCGCCGATCCGCACCTCCGGGTCCCACGACGCGAAACCGTGCACCAGCGCCGCGACCGAACGGGACTGGGACGAGGCGTCCACCACCAGCACCACCGGCGCGCGCAGCAGCTTCGAGACCTGGGCGGTGGAGGCCAGCTCCCCCTGCCCGGACGCACCGTCGTAGAGCCCCATGACCCCCTCGACGACCGCCAGGTCCGCGCCCGCGGCCCCGTGCGCGAACAGCGGCCCGATCAGACCGGGACCGCACATGTACGCGTCGAGGTTCCGGCCGGGCCGCGGCCCGGACCCGGTCGTCGCCCCGGACCCGCCGGACGCCGACGGAACCGGCGAACCGGACGCCACCGCCAGCGCGTGGTAGCCCGGATCGATGTAGTCCGGCCCCACCTTGTGCGGGGAGACGGCCAGACCGCGTTCCGAGAAGGCCGCCATCAGGCCCGTCGCGACGGTGGTCTTGCCGCTGCCCGAGGAGGGCGCGGCGACGACCAGGCGCGGGACGTTCACCACTCGATGCCTCTCTGCCCCTTCTGGCCCGCGTCCATCGGGTGCTTGATCTTCGTCATCTCCGTGACGAGATCCGCGAACTCCTTGAGCTTCTCCGGCGCGTTGCGACCCGTGATCACGACGTGCTGGCTGCCCGGGCGGTCCCGCAGCACCTCGATCACCTCGTCCGTGTCCACCCAGCCCCAGTGCAGCGGATACGCGAACTCGTCCAGCACGTACAGCTTGTGCGTCTCGGCCGCGAGGTCCCGCTTGACCTGCTCCCAGCCCTCGCGCGCCGCCTCCTCGTTGGAGAGCTGGCTGTCGCGCTGCACCCACGACCAGCCCTCGCCCATCTTGTGCCAGACGACGCTGCCGCCCTCGCCGCTCGCCCCCAGCACGGTGAGCGCCTTCTCCTCGCCGACCCGCCACTTCGCCGACTTCACGAACTGGAACACACCGATCGGCCAGCCCTGGGTCCATGCCCGCAGCGCGAGCCCGAAGGCCGCCGTCGACTTGCCCTTTCCGGTGCCGGTGTGGACGAGGACGAGCGGACGGTTGCGGCGCTGACGGGTCGTCAGTCCGTCGTCCGGGACGGTCTCCGGTTGTCCTTTCGGCATTACGCGGCCCTCCTGTTCGTGTTCTTGACGGCCTTACCGGTCCCACCGGTCCTGCCGGTCTTCTCGGTCCGGTCGGTTGTCCTGGTCCCGCCCGTCGCGGCGGCGGTGGACACGGAAGCCGCCCCGGGCGCCCGTACGCCGGCCCTCTGGCCGTCGGCTCCCCGGCGCCCGGCACCCTGGGCTCCGGCCCCTCGCGTTCCGCCGGCCCCTCGCTTTCCGAATTCGCCCTGGACGTCCCTGACCAGCCCGGCGATGCTGTCGGCCCGCAGTTCGTCCAGGGTGACGGCCGTACCGCCCAGCGCGCCCGCGAGTGTTCCGGCCAGCCCGAGCCGTACCGGCCCCGACTCGCAGTCCACGACCACCGCCGCCGTCCCCTCCGCCGCGTGCAGCCGCGCCGCTCGCGTCGCCAGCCCCAGCGGGTCCCCGCCGCCCGTCGCCCGCCCGTCCGTCACGACCACCAGCAGCGGGCGCCGCACGGGATCCCGCAGCCGCTCCACCCGCAGGACGTCATGGGCCTTCAGCAACCCGGCGGCGAGCGGTGTCCGCCCGCCCGTCGGCAGCGTGTCCAGCCGGGCCGCCGCCGCGTCGACCGACGACGTCGGCGGCAGCGCGAGCGCCGCTTCCTTCCCGCGGAAGGTGACCAGGCCGACCTTGTCGCGCCGCTGGTAGGCGTCCAGCAGCAGTGAGAGCACCGCCCCCTTCACCGCGCTCATGCGCTGCCGGGCCGCCATCGACCCGGACGCGTCGACCAGGAACAGCACCAGGTTCCCCTCGCGGCCCTCCCGGGTCGCCTGCCGCAGGTCGTCCCGGCGGACCACCAGCCCGGGGCCGGAGCGCCCGCGCGCCCGCTGGTGCGGCGCCGCCGCCCTGACCGTGGCCGACAGGTGAAGCTTGGTCAGGACGCTCCGGGGGCGCCGGGAGCCCGTCGTCCTGCCGTGCTCCGTACGGGCCCGGGAGCGGCGTCCTGCCGCGCCCTCGCCGAGCCCCGGCACGCTGAGCGTCTTCGTACGGAACGGTTCCCCGGCCCGTACGGCGGACCGTTCCCCGGCTCCGGGCCCGGCCGCCGGGCCCGAGCCGTCCGGGGCCCGGGGCCGTTCCTGACCGGGCCGCTGCTCCGCGGCGTCGGGCGCGGTACCGTCCTCGCCGGGTGCCTCGTCCCGTCCGGGCGCGGCCGGCTCTCGCGGACCGGCCTGCGGCGGCGGGCCGTCCTCGTCCGCGGGACCGCCGTTCCCGTTCCCGCCCCCGCCCCCGTCCCCGGGGCCGTCCGGGCCGGGGCCGTCCGGGCCGGAGCCGTCGCCGGCCGGACCGCCGTCCGGACCGCCGTCCGGATCCTCCGGGCCCGGGTCGTCGTCCCCGGCGAACTCCTCCAGCGTCTCGTCCAGCTTGTCCTCGTCCAGCCCCGGCGCGTCGAAGGGCGAGCGCCGCCGCCGGTGGGGGAGCGCCAGCAGCGCGGCCTGCCGTACGTCCGCGGCCGTGACGTCCGTACGCCCCGCCCACGCGGCCAGCGCCACGGCGGTCCGCGCCATCACGATGTCCGCCCGCATCCCGTCCACCTCGAACGCGGCGCAGGTCGCGGCTATCTGCCGGAGCGCGGTGTCCCCCAGCCGTACCTCCGGCAGCAACGCGCGCGCGGCGACGATCCGCGTCCGCAGCGCGTCCTCCTCGTCGGCCCAGCGCGCGGCGAACCCGGCCGGATCGTCGTCGTACGCGAGCCGCCGCCGTACGACCTCCACCCGCTCGTCCGGCTCGCGCGAGGCCGCGACCTCCACCGTCAGCCCGAAGCGGTCGAGCAGCTGCGGCCGCAGCTCGCCCTCCTCCGGATTCATCGTCCCGACGAGCAGGAAACGGGCGGCGTGCCGTACGGAGACGCCCTCGCGCTCGACGTACGACGACCCCATGGCCGCCGCGTCCAGCAACGAGTCGATCAGGTGGTCGTGCAGCAGGTTGACCTCGTCGACGTACAGCACCCCGCGGTGCGCCTCGGCGAGCAGCCCCGGCTCGAACGCCTTCACGCCCTCCGCCAGGGCGCGTTCGATGTCCAGCGCGCCGACGAGCCGGTCCTCCGACGCGCCCACCGGCAGCTCGACCATCCGGGCGGCCCGGGCCGCACCGGGGCGCCCGGGCTCGTGCGGTCCGTCCGGGCAGCGCGGATCGGGCGCGGCGGGATCACAGCTGAACCGGCACCCGCCGACCACCGACACCTCGGGCAGCAGCGTGGCCAGGGCGCGCACGGCCGTGGACTTCGCCGTGCCCTTCTCGCCCCGGACCAGGACTCCGCCGACCGCCGGGCTGACCGCGTTCAGCAGCAGGCCGAGCCGCAGATCGTCCATCCCCACCACGGCGGTGAACGGGAAAGGGGTGCTCATATGCTGATCGCTCCTTCGAGAGGTTCGCGTACGGCAGCTTGGGTGCGGGGGGCAGGGGGGACGGAGCGGACAGAGCGGGCGGGCCGGCCGGGCCGGGTCGGACGTCGAGAGGTCACGACGGCGCCCCCGGCGGGACGAACGGCAGTGCCCCGGGCGCCCCCTCCTCGATCAGCCGCCACAGCGCGTCCGTGTCCGCGTGCTCCTCGACCAGATCGCCGAGAAGGTCGAGCTGTGCCTCGCGCAGCACGCCGAAGCTCGTGTCGGGCGCCGGTACGAAACGCCGGCCCGCGGCCCGCGCCGCCTCCGTCAGGAACGCCCGCCGGAACGCGTCGCTCTCCAGCGCCCCGTGCCAGTGCGTTCCCTGCACGGACCCCACCCGGCAGCCGTCCAGCGCGCGCCCCGCCTCGTCGGAGGCGAACGCCTCGCCGCCGAGCACCCGGGCGACGCCATGGTGGATCTCGTACCCCTCGACAGGTTCGCCGAGCGCCACACCGGCCGGCCGGGCCAGCGTCTTCTCGCGCGCGAACCGGACCCGTACGGGCAGCAGTCCCAGCCCGGCCACCGTGCCGGCCCGCGACTCCACCTCGTCGTCGATGCGCTCGCCCAGGATCTGGTAGCCCCCGCAGATCCCCAGCACCGGGCGCCCCTCGGCGGCCCGCCGGGCGAGCGCGTCGGCGAGGCCGCGCTCCCGCAGCCACTCCAGGGCCCGCACCGTGCCGCGCGTGCCCGGCACCACGGCGAGGTCCGCGTCCGCCAGTTCCTCCGGCCGGTCCACGAAGCGGACCACGACCCCCGGTTCGGCGGCCAGCGCGTCCACGTCCGTGAAGTTGGACATGAGCGGTACGGCGCAGACCGCGACCCGCAGCACGTCCTCGCCGTACGGGGCCGCCGGCCGCGACTCGCGCACCGCCCCGCGCAGCGACACCCGCAGGCCGTCCTCCTCGTCGATGCCCAGGCCGTGCCGCCACGGCAGGACGCCCACCGTGGGCCGCCCCGTCAGCGCGCGCAGCATGTCGAGCCCCGGCTCCAGCAGGGACACGTCCCCCCGGAACTTGTTGACCAGATAACCCGCCACCAGCGCCTGGTCCTCGGGGCTCAGCAGCGCGGTCGTCCCGAAGAAGGAGGCGAAGACCCCGCCGCGGTCGATGTCCCCGACCACGACCACCGGCAGCCGCGCGGCCCGCGCGATGCCCATGTTCACGATGTCGGTACGGCGCAGATTGATCTCCGCCGGGCTGCCCGCTCCCTCGCAGATCACCGCGTCGTAGCCGCTCCGCAGCTCCTCCAGGCACTCCAGGACCGGCCCGAGCAGCGCCTCCTGCCGCCCGCCGTGGTAACCGCGGGCACTGAGCTCGCCCACCGGACGGCCCATCAGCACCACCTGGCTGCTGCGGTCGCTGCCCGGTTTCAGCAGGACGGGATTCATCAGCGCGGTCGGTTCCACCCGTGCCGCCTGCGCCTGCATCGCCTGTGCCCGGCCGATCTCCGCGCCCTCACGGGTCACGAACGAGTTCAGCGACATGTTCTGTCCCTTGAAGGGCGCCACCTTCACGCCCCGGCGCACGAGCCAGCGGCAGATTCCCGCCGTCACCACGCTCTTGCCCGCGTCGGAGGTGGTCCCGGCGATCAGCAGCCCGCCCCCGCGCCCCCGCCCGTTCCGGCTCATGCCCCGCGCCCCTTCCCCGCTGACGTCGTACGCCGTTCCGCGGCGTGCCGCAGCGCGCCGTACGCGAACCGCCCCGCGACACAGGTCATCAGGGCGAGCGCGGACACCCGGCCGGACAGCCGCACGGCCCGCTCGATGTCCGGGACCTCGACGGGCCGCCCCTCGCCGTTCAGGACGGGCCGGTGCTCCACGCGCCCGGCGTACGCCAGGGTGCCCCCGAGCCGTACGCCCAGCGCGCCGGCGAACGCCGCCTCCACCGGCCCCGCGTTCGGGCTCGGATGACGGTGCGCGTCCGCGCGCAGCGCCCGGAGCGCGCCGCGCGGATCGCCGCCCGCCACCACGGCCAGGGCGGCCGTCAGCCGGGCGCCCGGCCATCCGGCGAGGTCGTCGAGGCGGGCCGAGGCCCAGCCGAACCGGCGGTGGCGCGGTGACAGGTGACCCACCATCGCGTCCAGCGTGTTCACCGCCCGGAAGCCCACCAGCCCCGGCACCCCCGCGACGGCGCCCCAGACGAGCGCCCCCACGACGGCGTCGGAGGTGTTCTCCGCGACGGACTCCACCACCGCGCGCGCGATCTGCCCGCCGTCCAGGGCCTGCGGGTCGCGCCCGCACAGGTGTGGCAGCCGCTGCCGGGCGAGGCCGAGGTCCCCCGCGGCGAGTGCCTCGCCGATGGCGCGGGCCTCCCGCCCCAGTGAGGTACCGCCGACGACGGCCCAGGTGGCGGCGGCGGTCAGGGCGACGGGTGCGAGCGCGCCGGGGGAGGCCGGGGGAGCGGGGGCGGCGGCGGTGTCACCACGCGCGACGCGTACGTCTCGCACGCCCCACAGGTCCCGCGCGCCACCTACTTCGCGTACGCCGCGCACTCCGCGTATGCCGCGTATGCCGCGTACGCCGCGCACTCCGCGTATGCCGCGTACGCCGCGCACTCCGCGTACGCCGCGCGCGGCGAGTGCCGCGACCGTGACGGCTCCACCGGCGCACACCGCCGTGTGCAGTGCGCCCCAGCCCCGGTGATCGCGCCACAGGACTCGTTCCACGGCCCCCGCGGCCCTGCCGAACGCCGCGACGGGATGCCCCCGGCGCGGATCACCGAGCAGCCGGTCGGCCACGAGGCCGGCGGCGGCACCGTACGCGAAAACCCGCTCGGCGGCCGGACCACGGCCGCCCGCGGCGGCTGAACCGCAGCCAGGCATGGCGAATCGTCCTCACTCAGGGTCCGCGCCCCGGCTCGACGTGACGCGGCGGCGAGAGTTCCTGGCTCCTGCGAGCGGCGCCCGGGGTGGGACGGCGCTCACAGTGACAGTGGCGGGACCGCGCCGGATTCGCACCGGCTTCCTCTCCATGCCGCCGTGTATGGCCCCGGAAGTCCACCACGCTCGAGAACACCCGTCAACTCGTCCTTGACCTGCGACGGAACAGTGTGCCGAGCCCCACACGAGGCCGTGTCGTCCCTATATGGGCCCTCTTGCGGCACGAGTGGCACAGGGGCGGCACGAGAGGCAGGAGTCGGCCCCGGCACACACCTGGTGCGCCGGGGCCGACTCCTCTGTGTAATCCCGCGGGCTCGTGGGCGCGGCCGGCGCCGCCGCCCGCCGCGCCGGGTCAGGCGACGATCAGATAGATCCCGTACGCCACCGCCGCCGCGCACAGCGCGAAGCAGGCGTAGGCCAGCACCTGCCCCGTGCGGGCGGCGCCGCCCGCGCTCCGGGCCCCGGCGGACTCCTGCCTGGCCAGGCTCACCACGCCCAGGGCGAACAGGCCCACGAGGGCGACCGTGGCCGCGAGGCTCACGCCGAAGACGGCTCCCAGGGCCGCCCAGTCGATGTTCATCGTCTTCTCCGCTCCTCTGATCCTCTGGTCACGCGCGCTTGCGATGGTGCGATCCCGCGGCTCCGCCCTCCCGCGGAGCCGCGGGGACCCCTCAGACCGAGGCGGTACGCGCCGGCTCGCCGGCGGGGCCCGCCGGGGCCTGGATGGTGGCCGACAGGTCCTGGGCGGTGCCCGCCACCGGCGGCGGGGCGACGGCCGCGACGGCGGTGGTCACGACCCCCGCGGGCTCGGGAACACCGGTGGTCCCGGCGTCCGTGCCCGCCGTGCCGGCGCCGGTCTCCGTGACGTTGGTGTGGTCGACCGGCTTGCGGCGCGAGGCGTACCAGATCGCACCGGAGGACGCGACCAGCAGCACGGCGACGACCGTGACGCCCCAGGTGCCCTGGCCCGTCAGGAACTCGGCGCCCGCGGCCACCAGGCCCGCCGCCGGCAGGGTCAGGCCCCAGGCGACGAACATCCGGGTGGCGGTGGACCAGCGGACCACACCGCCCTTGCGGCCGAGGCCCGCGCCCATCACGGCACCGGAGCAGGACTGCGTCGTGGAGAGCGAGAAACCCAGGTGGGAGGAGGCCAGGATGACGGTCGCCGCGCTGGTCTGGGCGGCGAATCCCTGCTGGGGCCGGAGGTCGGTCAGGCCCGTGCCCATGGTGCGGATGATGCGCCAGCCGCCGAGGTACGTGCCGAGCGCGATCGCGACACCGGCGGAGACGATGACCCACAGCGGGGGGTTGGCGCCGGGCGCGAGCACGCCGCCGGTGACCAGCGCGAGCGTGATGACGCCCATCGTCTTCTGCGCGTCGTTCGTGCCGTGCGCGAGGGAGACGAGCCCCGCCGAGGCGATCTGGCCCGCGCGGTAGCCCTTGGCCGTGGCCTTGTCGTCGGCGTGCCGTCCCAGGCGGAACGTGAGCCGGGTGGCCAGCAGCGCGGCGACCCCGGCGACCAGGGGCGCGGCGAGCGCGGGGATGAGGATCTTGGTGACGACCACACCGCCGTTGACGCCGGAGGCGCCGACGGACATCAGCGTGGCGCCGATCAGGCCGCCGAAGAGCGCGTGCGAGGAACTGGACGGCAGCCCGAGCAGCCAGGTGAGCAGGTTCCAGAGGATGGCGCCGACGAGCGCCGCGAAGATCACCTCTGTCCGGATGCCCTCTTCGTTGATGAGTCCGCCGGAGATCGTCTTGGCGACCTCGACGGACAGGAAAGCGCCGACGAGATTCAGCACGGCCGACATGGCCACCGCTGTCTTGGGCTTGAGCGCGCCGGTCGAGATGGTCGTCGCCATCGCGTTGGCGGTGTCGTGGAAACCGTTCGTGAAATCGAACACGAGGGCTGTCGCGATCACGATCGCGAGCAGCAGCGTGATGTGTTCCATTTACCCAGGCAATCGTTCGACGTCAGTGGCCAAGGTGAACGTAAGGAGTCAGGGTGAACGAGAGATGAACTGAAGAGGACTTCGCGGTGACCCTAGGGGAGGGGCGTCGCCCGGTCCCGGCCGGCTCCCAAGACGCGCCCGCGCCACCTTCGTTCGGCCCAGCCTGACAAGATCTGCCCCATGACTGACCCCACTGACTCAACCGGTCCCGTCACCCCGGCCCGTCCCGGGTCGGGCGAGCCCTTGTCGGCCGGGCCCGCGACGGGCGAGCCGCGGGACGCGCGGCTGGCGGACGCCTGGCGGGAGCTCGTGGCCACGGCACGCAGGACGGCGGACGAGGGGCTCGTCGTGGGCACCTCGGGCAATGTCTCGGTCCGGGTCGGTGACCTGGTCCTCGTCACGCCGAGCGGGGTGCCGTACGAGCGGCTGGGCCCCGACGACCTCATAGCGGTCGGTCTGGACGGCCGGCAGGTCCTCGGCGGGCTGACGCCGACCAGCGAGCTGCCGATGCACCTGGCGGTCTACCGCGCCACCACCGCCACCGCCGTGGTGCACACCCACGCGGTGCACGCCACCGCCGTCTCCACCCTCGTTCCGGAACTCCCCCTCGTCCACTACATGGCCGCGGCCCTCGGCGGCCCCGTCCGGGTCGCCCCGTACGCGCTCTACGGCTCGGAGGAGCTGGCCGCCCACATGATGGACGCCCTGCGCGACCGCACCGCGTGCCTCCTGCGCAACCACGGCACGGTCGCCTATGGGGCGAGCCTGGCCCAGGCGTACGACCGCACGGCCCAGCTGGAGTGGATGTGCCGCCTCTGGCTCACCGCGAGCGCGCTGCCCGGCCGCACGCCCACCCTGCTGTCCGAGGAGCAGGTCGGCGAGGTGGCGGCGAAGCTCAGGGGGTACGGCCAACGCGGCTGAGCGCCCGCCGCTCGCCCGCCGTCGGCCGTCCGCCCCGGCGTACCCGAGGCCCGGTGCTCCCCGTTCACCCGCCCGCCCGTACCTCTTCGGGACCCGCCCGCTGGCCGGGTGGGCCCCCGAGCGGTGACACTGGGACGGTGCGCCCGGCGACAGCGACGGCAGCGGCCGTCTCCACAGTGCTCGGGGTCGGCGCGGCCGCGGTCGCCGCCGGCCGGTACGCCGGCGATGCCGCCCTGAAGCCGCCGCCGGACGGCGCCCTGCCGGGCGACCCCCGCCTCACCGTGCACGCCACTGCCGCCGGACAGGTCACCCTGACCCGCTGCCTGGCGTCCCTGCGCCCCGGTACGTACGGCATCCAGGGGCCCGACGTCCACGCGGTCGTCGGACCCGTACTGGACGGGGTGGAGCACGCCGCCGACACGGTGGTGCGCCGGCTGGTGAGGGTCGGCCGCGGCAGCCTGGCGCCCGGCTCACGGGTCCGCGTCACCCCGCAGCTGTACAGCGGCGATCCCACCACCGCCCTCGGCATCGACCACAAGGAGGTGTGGATCCCGGGCCCCCTCGGGGCCGTGCCCGCCTGGTACGTGCCCGGCTCGCGCGACACCTGGGTGATCACCGTGCACGGGCTCGGCACCACCCGTGAACATCCCATGAACCTGCTGGGGTTCCTGACCTCCCTGCGGATTCCCGTGCTCGGCGTCGCCTACCGGGGCGACCCCGGCGCGCCCCGGTCCCCGGACGGCATCGGCCACCTCGGCGAGTCCGAGTGGTACGACCTGGACGCGGCGATCCGCTACGCCGTCCGCTACGGCGCCGAGCGTGTGATCGTGCACGGCTGGTCGACCGGCGCCGCCATGGCCCTGCTCGCCGCCACCGGATCCGCGCTCGCCGACCGGGTCTCCGGGCTGGTGCTCGACTCGCCGGTGCTGGACTGGGAGGCCACCCTGCGCGCGCTGGCCACCGCCCGCAAGGTGCCCGCGGCGCTGCTGCCCCTCGCGGTGCGGGCGGCCCAGGGGCGGGCCGGGCTCGGCGTCGACCGGCTCCTGCGGGCCACCGAGCCGCCCGGGCTGCGCGCCCCCACGTTGATCGTCCACGGCCCCGGCGACACCATCGCCCCCTGGCGGCCGTCCCGGGAACTGGCCGGACTCCGGCCGGGACTCGTCACTCTCCACACCGTCCAGCACGCTCCGCATGCGGCGATGTGGAACGCCGATCCCGCCGGTTACGAGGAGACCGTCCGCCGCTTCATCACCCCCCTGCTGTAGCCACGCCCCACCCGCCCAACAGGCACCTTCCGTCCCGTTCCGGTGACGACGGGACCGTCGGGGAGGCCCGGCCGGACGGGCTTCTGGCACGGCCCGCCTGCCGACGAGACGGGTTCCGTTTGGGCTTTCGGCCGGTCACCGGGAAGACTGCCCCCGTGACGTCCCGAAAGCCTGATGAGCAATTGGCGCGCAACTCCAGACTCCGACTCGTCCGCGGGCGACCGTTGACCACGGCGCGACGGGCTGTGACCAGCGGACGCAGTCGGCCCGCCCCCCGGCCGCCCGAGGGGACCCCTCCCCAGGCGGAGCTGGCCCGGCAGGCGAGGGAGGTGCTCGCCGACGCCGTACGGATCGCCCGCTGGGCCGCGACCGACCGGGACGCCGACGCGGGCCCGCTGGCCGGGGCCGGGCTGGAACGCGCCGCGGCCGAACTGGACCTGACACCGGACCAGGTGCGCGCGGGCTGGGACCGCGCCCGGCTGGCCGGGCTGGTCGAGCTGCACGCCGGCACCGTACGACCGGGCTGGCGGCTCCAGGCGTGGGACCGGGACGACAGCGCCGTCCAGCGCGGCTGGGTCGCGCTGTTCGACGCGTGGTCGCTCGTCCACCCGGCCCCGGCCGACGTTGCCGCGGCCACGGTCGCCGAGGTCGTCGAAGCCGTCCCCCAGGTGCTGTCGCTGCTCCAGCTCTCGGCCGGACCGGTGCTCGTACCGGCCCTGCTCGACCTGCTCCAGCAGCGCGTCGCCGAACTGCACGAGGAACGCTGCGAGGTGCCCTACGGGCCACAGCGGGACCCCGCCGGGCCCCCGGCCCCCGAGCCCCCGGTGGACGACGCGCTGCTGCCGCCGCTGCTCGACTGGGCCTTGGAGGGCATGGCCGCCGTGGGCGCGCTGACGCTGGGGGAGGGACAGGCGACCCTCACCCCGCTCGGCAACTGGGCGGTCTGGGTCAAGCTGGAGCAGATCTGCGTCGCCGCGCAGAGCCCCGCCGGCAACATCGAACAGTCCGCGGAGCACATGCTGCGCGGCTGCGCCGCGCTCACCCCCGGCCCCGCCCGCGCCGAGTACCGGGCCTGGCTCGCCGCCCGTACTGTCGGCAGCGCCGTCACGGAACTGCTCTCCGTCGCCCGCGGCGAGGACGCGCTCCTGCGCGGACTCGCCTTCGAGGCCCTGCGCGTCGTCGGTGCTCCGGCGGAGGCGGAGGTCCGCGCGGCGGTCGACGACCCGAGCCTGCGCCCGTACGCCCTGATCTGGCTGGCGGAGTACGAGGGCGCCGACCCGGAGGAGGCGTCCGAGGTCCTCACCCGCGAGGAGCAGACCTGGCTCTGGGTGGACACCGCGGCGGCCGTCGCCGACCACGGCGAGAGCGAGCTGCTGGTCCGCCACCTGGACTCCGCGGTGCAGGGCAACGTGCCCGCGCTGCTGGACGAGGTCCGCGCCGTGGGCCACCCCCGTACGGTGCAGGTCCTGGTGGCCCTGGCCGCCGCCCACCCGGACCCGGCACTGGCCAAGGCCGTACGCCGGGCGGCCTTCCAGGTCCACACCGGAGGCGCCTGACACCGCCCCGGCGACGCCCGCGCCACCGTCCGGCCGGGTGACACGGACGACCGCCCGCGGGGCGTGTGCACGACGGCCCAGCCGTCCCGGCCGCGACGGGGCCCGGCGACAGGGACGGCACGCCGGGCCGGGCCCGGTGCGCCCGGTCGCGGGACCGCGCGCACCGGCGCACAACCGCGTGCACACCGGTGCGTACCGGCGCACGACCGCGCCGGGGCCGACGCGGAAAAAGCATTTGCCCGTCACCGTTAGACTGACCCGCATGGCATTTCTCCTTGTGCATTAGCCGGCGTCGAAGAATCTCCTCCGCCTGCTTTCTTCCGCCGTCCATACCGCCCTGGAGTCTTTCCGTGATCACCGCCACCGGTGTAGAGCTGCGCGCCGGCGCCCGCGTCCTCATCGAATCCGCCTCGTTCCGTATCGCCAAGGGCGACCGCATCGGCCTCGTCGGCCGCAACGGAGCGGGCAAGACCACGCTCACCAAGTGCCTCGCGGGCGAGGGACAGCCCGCCGGCGGCACCATCACCCGCTCCGGAGAAGTCGGATACCTGCCGCAGGACCCCCGCACCGGCGACCTCGACACCCTCGCCCGCGACCGCGTCCTCTCCGCCCGTGGCCTCGACTCCGTCCTGCGGAAAATGCGCGAGAACGAGGACCGGATGGCCAACGGCAAGGGCGCCACCCGCGAGAAGGCGATGAAGAAGTACGAGCGCCTGGAGACGGAGTTCCTCACCAAGGGCGGGTACGCCGCCGAGGCCGAGGCCGCCACCATCGCCGCCGCGCTCGGACTGCCCGACCGGGTGCTCGGCCAGCCCCTCCACACGCTCTCCGGCGGTCAGCGCCGCCGCGTCGAGCTGGCCCGCATCCTCTTCTCGGACGCGGACACCCTGCTCCTCGACGAGCCCACCAACCACCTCGACGCGGACTCGATCATCTGGCTGCGCGAGTACCTGAAGACCTACCGCGGCGGCTTCATCGTCATCTCCCACGACGTCGACCTGGTCGAAACCGTCGTCAACAAGGTCTTCTACCTGGACGCGAACCGCTCGGCGATCGACATCTACAACATGGGCTGGCGCCTCTACCAGCAGCAGCGCGAGGCCGACGAGAAGCGCCGCAAGCGTGAGCGCGCCAACGCCGAGAAGAAGGCCGCCGCGCTGAACTCCCAGGCCGACAAGATGCGCGCCAAGGCCACCAAGACGGTCGCCGCGCAGAACATGGCCCGCCGCGCCGAGCGGCTGCTCGCCGGGCTGGAGGAAGTGCGCCAGTCGGACAAGGTCGCCAAGCTGCGCTTCCCCGAGCCCGCGCCCTGCGGCAGGACGCCGCTGACCGCCGAGAGCCTGTCGAAGTCGTACGGTTCCCTGGAGATCTTCACGGACGTCGACCTCGCCGTCGACAAGGGCTCCCGCGTGGTCATCCTCGGACTCAACGGCGCGGGCAAGACCACACTGCTGCGCCTGCTGGCCGGGGTCGAGAAGCCGGACACCGGCCAGGTGATCCCCGGCCACGGCCTCAAGCTCGGCTACTACGCCCAGGAGCACGAGACCCTCGACCCGGACCGCACCGTCCTGGAGAACATGCGCTCCTCGGCCCCCGACCTCGACCTGGTCGACGTCCGCAAGACGCTCGGGTCGTTCCTGTTCTCCGGTGACGACGTCGACAAGCCGGCCGGGGTGCTCTCCGGTGGCGAGAAGACCCGGCTGGCACTGGCCACCCTGGTCGTCTCCTCGGCCAATGTGCTGCTGCTGGACGAGCCCACGAACAACCTGGACCCCGCCAGCCGCGAGGAGATCCTCGGGGCGCTGCGCACGTACAAGGGCGCCGTCATCCTCGTCACGCACGACGAGGGCGCCGTCCAGGCGCTGGAGCCGGAGCGGATCATCCTGCTGCCCGACGGCGTCGAGGACCTCTGGGGAGCGGAGTACGCGGATCTCGTCGCCCTCGCGTGATCCACTGCGTATGGATCATTCGGCCTAGCCTTGATCCATCATCTGTGTGAGGACGTCTCGTACCGTCGGCGTGCCGCGTGACGGTACGAGACCTTCCCGCGATCATCCGCCCGCTCGTCTTCCGCCCACTCTGACCTGGCACTTCGCTGGAGCACCCGGTCGGCCTGCGCCCCGGGCACCGTTGGAACCGGAGATTCCGATCGTGCTGAAAGCTTGAAGTCCGCCAAAGCTTGTCGTACGGACCTTGCCGAATGGGTGGCCAGGAAGGCGGTAAGGGGTGATCATGAGAAGACCAGAGCGCACTTCCCATGAGGAGGCACGGGTGGCCGAGACTCTGAAGAAGGGCAGCCGGGTGACCGGCGCCGCGCGTGACAAGCTCGCGGCAGACCTGAAGAAGAAGTACGACAACGGTGCGAGCATCCGGGCGCTGGCCGAGGAAACCGGCCGCTCCTACGGATTCGTTCATCGGATGCTCAGTGAGTCGGGAGTCACGCTGCGGGGACGCGGCGGAGCGACGCGGGGCAAGAAGGCCGCATCGGCCTGATCGCGGAGCGGGACTCCACCGCGCAGGACGGCGTCGACGGGGGCTTCCCGCACGGCGATGCCGGCCGACTGTTCGGCGGTACAGTCGCACCGGTCCATGACTGTGCGGATGTACGGCCACCGGCCCGGACGGTGGCCACCCGGGTGGGGACACACACCACCCAGGTGGTTACTGTGCAGTCACTTAGCTTGTACGACCAAGTCCGGAAGAGGACTTGGTGCGGCTGACTGCCCGGACCGGAGGCGCCAGATGACTTCGCTCGATCCCGTGCTCGACAAGGACGGCGTACGGCTCACCGTCGAGGACGCGGTTGCCACGGTGACCCTGACCAACCCGGCCAAGCGCAACGCCCAGTCTCCCGCTCTGTGGCGGGCGTTGGCGGAAGCCGGCAGGGCACTGCCGGGCAGCGTGCGGGTGGTGGTGCTGCGCGGCGAGGGCAGGTCCTTCTCCGCGGGGCTCGACCGGCAGGCGTTCACCCCCGAGGGCCTCGACGGTGAGCCGTCCTTCTTTGATCTGGCGCGCGAAACGGACGCGGAACTCGACGCGGCCATCGCCGCGTGCCAGGAGGGGTTCGTCTGGCTGCGCCGCAATGACCTCGTGTCGATAGCGGCCGTTCAAGGGCACGCGATCGGGGCCGGATTCCAGCTGGCCCTGGCGTGCGACCTGCGGGTCGTCGCGGCGGACGCGCAGTTCGCCATGCGGGAGACGAGCCTCGGCCTGGTCCCCGACCTCACCGGCACCCACCCCCTGGTGGGGCTGGTCGGATACGCCCGGGCGCTGGAGATCTGTGCCACGGGCCGCTTCGTACAGGCCGACGAGGCGGAGCGCACCGGACTCGCCAACCTGGTGGTGCCGGCGGAGGACCTGGACGCCGCCGTCCGGGACCTGGCGGGCGCGCTGCTGGCCGCGCCGAGGGACGCGCTGATCGAGACGAAGGCGCTGCTGCGGGACGCGCCGGGCCGCTCCTACGAGGCCCAGCGCTCGGCGGAACGCGCGGCCCAGGCGCGCCGTTTGCGGGACCTCGCGGGTCTGTCGGACTGAGGGGGGCTGTGGCCGCCCGGTGCCGCGGCGCTCCGCGTCATCGGGAACCGTGAGTCGGAAACCGCGAGTCGGGGGCGGCAAGGGCCCGCCCCCTCGCCGCGTCGGCGCCGTGACCGGGTCCTCTCTCGTACCTGGTCACGACGCCACCTCCACCGCCATGACCAGCACGGTCACCGGCAGTCCGCCGGTCACGTCGGTCCCGGGCGCCGTCAGCCGTTCCCGTACCGCCCGGACCACGTCCAGCGGGCGGTGGCCGGCCGCCGTCGCCAGTTCCACCCGGACCTGGTCCGGTGTGGTCACCACCGGGCCGCCCAGCGTCCGCGTCAGATGAGCCACCCCGGCGACCGCGGCGGCCAGCCGTGCCGCCTCCGCCGCCGGGGCGGTGGTGTGCACCTCGGCCGGCCCGTCCGCGGCCCGCCGGACCTTCGCCTCCGAGCCCGCCGCCTCCCGCGCGGCGGCCTCCGCCTCCTCGGGCGTGTCCAGCAGGGCGGTCACCCGCAGGTCCGTCCGCCGCACCCGCAGCCCCAGCCGGTCCACGGCGTGGGGGACCAGCACGTCACGCAGCCGCTCGGCGAGGACCGGCAGCGGTTCGTCCGGCACCGCCGCGAACTCGCCGTCGATCCGCAGCGGACCGTACGGGAGCGCGCCGGGCGGCACCCGTACGGCGAGCCCCGCGCCGCCCGTGTCCGCCCCCGGAGCCGTTTCCCCGTCCGTGCCCTCGTCGTCCGTCGCCTCGTCAGGGCCGATCCGCAGCCGGCCCAGCACCGCTCGCGCCACCGGCGCCGCGGCCCGCCGCAGCTCCGCCGTCGCCGCCCGCTCCGCCAGCCAGGCGCCGTCGGCCGGGCCGCCCAGCGGAAGCAGCCGGCCCGGGCCGAGCCGCTCGCGTACCGAGACCGCCCATCCTTCGGCGTTGTGCGCAGTCGTCATTGCTCCAGCCTGCCCCATTCGCGGAGCGAAATAGGTCATATGCGCATTAATGTAGGCAAAGGGGTCATCGGTGTCCGGAGAGAACCCGGAGAGGGATGAGTGGCGATGTCAGATACCGCACCTCGTAATCAGTCGGTGTCGTCCGGCAGGGACCTGCTGAGCGACGACGGGCGCCGGTCGTCCGTCTCCAAGCGCGGCACGGGCGCCCCCGGCTCCCGCGGCCGCACCACCATCGCCGACGGCGTGGTGGAGAAGATCGCCGGGGTCGCGGCCCGCGACGTGGTCGGCGTCCACGCCATGGGCAGCGGGCTCGCCCGTACGTTCGGCGCGGTGCGCGAGCGCGTCCCCGGCAGCGCCAAGTCCGTCACCCGTGGCGTGAAGGCCGAGGTGGGCGAGGTCCAGACGGCGCTCGACCTGGAGATCGTCGTGGACTACGGCGTCTCGATCACGGGTGTCGCGGCGGCGGTGCGCGAGAACGTGATCTCCGCGGTCGAGCGGATGACCAGTCTCGAGGTCGTCGAGGTCAATATCGCGGTCAGCGATGTGAAGCTCCCCGACGAGGAGGACGAGGAAGAGCCGCAGCCACGGATCCAGTGACCCGTCGCGCGCCGTCGGCCGGGCGGATGCGGATTCATGTCCGCCTCGGGCCATGAGCGGCAAGCCCTGCGGCGGCGAAGCGGCGGAGAGCGGAAGAGGAGCGCACGATGCAGATGGCGGTGGTCGGCCTCTTGGCCGGCATGGTGCTCGGGTTCGCCGGCTACTTCGGCGGCTTCGGAGCCTTCGTGGTGGTGGCCGTGCTGGGGGCGGTCGGCTTTGTGGCCGGGAAGTTCGTCGACGGCGATCTGGAACCCGGGGACTTCTTCCGCAGTCGCGAACGCGACGGCCGACGGCGGTGACGGCGCGTGTCAGGTGACCGGATGCTGCCCGCCGAACGGCCGGCGGGGCACGCGCGGAACGGGACGCCGGAGGTGCGGGAGCTGATGGCGGAGCCCGTGGCGCCGGGCTCCCGTGGTGCGACCGTGATCACCGACCGGGTCGTCGCGAAGATCGCCGCGCGCGCGGCGCGGGAAGCGCTCGGGGGCGTGCCGGAGGGCGGAGCCCCGCCGCACGCCACCGTCACGCTGCACCAGGACCACGCGCGCGTGCGCGTCGGCGTCGAACTCGGCCACCCCTGTGACATCGGGGAACGGTGCGCCGCCGTGCGCCGCCGGGTCGTCCATCGGGTGAAGTCGCTCGCGGACATGGAGGCCCGCGAGGTGGTGGTGCAGGTGGAACGGCTGCACTCCGCGCGGGCACGCGTGGCGGCACGGGGGAGACTCCGATGAGCGACCGACTCTCCGAGCGGGGGCCGACGGGACAGGGACCGAGGGGACAGGGACCGACGGAACGCGCACAGCCGGGACACGGGCAGACGGAACGTGAACGGGCGGAAGGCGGGCCGACGGCAGCCGAGGAAGCGGTACGCGAGGAGGGGGCACGTGAGGAGGCGGCGAACGGGCCGGCGGACCACGGACCGGCGCCGGGAGCGGACGCGCCCCTGCCGCCGTACGGTCCGGGCTCCGCCACCCGCCACGACCCGGCGCCGGGCACGGGCCGCGGCCGGCCGCCCCGCTTCTGGTCCGCCCGCAGGATCCCCGCCGCCCTGGTCGCGCTGGTCGTGCTCGGCGCGGCGGGACTGCTGCTGTACGACGTCGCCGCGGTACGGGCCGGGCGGCCCGCGATGTACTGGCGCCGCGAACTCGCCACCCAGTTGGCCCAGCAGCGGCTCGACGGCGCCTGGCTGCTGACGGCCGCGGCCGTCGCGATGGCTCTGGGCCTGTGGCTGCTGGTCCTCGCCCTCACCCCCGGACTGCGTGGCCTGCTGCCCATGCGGCGCGAGGCCGCGCACGTACGGGCCGGGCTGGACCGGGACGCCGCCGCCCTGATCCTCCGTGACCGGGCCATGGAGGTCTCCGGCGTCCGCTCCGCGCGGGTCCGGGTGCGCCGCCGCCGGGTCACGGTGCGCGCGGACGCCCACTTCCGCGAACTGGGCGCGGTACGGGCCGACCTGGCCGAGGCGCTGGACATCGGCCTGGACGAGCTGGGCCTCGCCCGGACGCCCGCGGTGAGGCTGCGCGTCCGCAGACCCCCGAAGAAGGGATGACGCGATGGCCCTCCGGGTGGTCAACCGCGTACTGCTCGCACTGATCGGCCTGGCGCTGATCTGCGCCGGAGGCATCGTGCTCGCGCGCGGGCTGGACTGGCCGGTGCCGTCGTGGTGGCCGTATCACGGCCCGGGGGACGTCCTGCTGAGCCGCGCGAACCGGCTCCGGTGGCGGGGCGAGGGCTGGTGGTGGCCGGCGGTGATCGCCGCCCTGGCGGTCCTGGTGGTGCTGGCCCTGTGGTGGCTGCTGGCGCAGCCGCGCCGGGCGCGGGTGCCGGACGTACTGGTCGACACCCGCGACGGCGAGGGCGCGCTGGTGCGCGGCCGGGCGCTGGAGGACGCGCTGATGGACGACGCGGAGACCCTCGACGGGGTCGCCCGCGCCCGGGCCCGCCTCACCGGCCGTCGTACGGACCCGGTGGCGCGCGTCCGCCTCCTCCTGGAACCGCACGCGGTGCCCACGGTGACGCTGCGCAGGCTGACGGACGAGGCGGTGGCGGACGCTCGGGACGCGGCGGGACTGAGGTCGCTGCCGACGGAGATCCGCCTGCGTGCGGCCCGGCACAAGCCGGAACGCGTGCTGTGACGCCCCGGTGCTCCCCGGCGCCCGATGCGCCCTCCCACCGCGTCAGGGAGCCCCACCGCGCCCGACGGCGCCTCGGAGCGCCCGGCCGACGCCGTGACCGTCCGCCCTCCTAGAAGCCGTGCCGCGACCCGCCGTCCACCGGCAGCATCACGCC
Organism: Streptomyces sp. NRRL F-5135; assembly: GCF_000719775.1. Lineage (GTDB taxonomy): Bacteria > Actinomycetota > Actinomycetes > Streptomycetales > Streptomycetaceae > Streptomyces > Streptomyces hebeiensis. The sequence continues at coordinate 133,693 of NZ_JOHR01000016.1, forward strand.
CGTCAGGTACGACGCCGCGGGCGACAGCATGAACGCCGCCGTCCTGCCGAACTCCTCCGGCGTCCCGTACCGCCGCAGCGGAATGCGGGACTCGTGCGCCGCCCGCGCCGCGTCCGCGTCCCCCGACAGCGCGTCCAGCTCCCGCACCCGGTCCGTGTCGATACGGGCCGGGAGGAGGCCCAGCACCCGGATCCCGCGCGGACCCACCTCGTTCGCCAGGGACTTCGCGAAGCCCGCCAGCCCCGGCCGCAGGCCGTTGGAGATCGTCAGGCCCGGGATCGGCTCGTGCACCGAGCCCGACAGGACGAAGCCGATGACCCCGCCCTCGCCCAGCTCCGCCGCGGCCTCGCGCGCCAGCCGTACCGCGCCCAGGAACACGGACTCGAAAGCCCCCTGCCACTGCTCGTCGGTGTTGTCCGCCGCGGACCCGGGCGGCGGGCCGCCCACGCTGATCAGGATGCCGTCGAAACGCCCGAACCGCTCCCGGGCCGCGCCGATCAGCCGCCGCGCCGCCGCCGGGTCGGCGTTGTCGGCGGCCACGCCGTGCGCACCGGGGCCGATCGCCGCCGCGGCCTCCTCGACGCCCTTCGTGTCCCGCCCGCTCAGCACCACCTTCGCGCCGTCCGCCGCCAGTTCCCGAGCCGCCGCGCGGCCCAGCCCGCGTGAGGCCCCGGTGACGAGGTAGACACGGTCCTTCAGTCCAAGATCCATGGTTTCTATAGTGCCGTGTGTGCCCCGGCCAGCGTCAGGGCGGTCCCCACCAGACCGATGTGGCTGAACGCCTGCGGAAAATTGCCCAGCTGCCGCCGCCCCGCCGCGTCGTACTCCTCCGAGAGCAGCCCGACGTCGTTGCGCAGGTCCAGCAGCTGTTCGAACAGGTCCCTGGCCTCCCGCGTACGTCCCGTCATGTGGAGCGCGTCGGCCAGCCAGAAGGAACACACGAGAAACGCTCCCTCGGTCCCGGGCAGCCCGTCCAGGCCGCGCCCCGCCGCCCCGTAACGCCGCAGGAGCCCGTCGGACCCCAGCTCCCGCCGTACCGCGTCGACCGTGCCGACCACCCGGGGGTCGTCCGGCGGCAGGAAGCCGACGCGCGGGATGAGCAGCGTCGCGGCGTCCAGTTCCCTCGAGCCGTACGACTGCGTGAAGGTGTTGCGCTCCGGGTCGTACCCCTTCTGGCACACCTCCCTGTGCACCTCGTCCCGCATCGCCCGCCACCGCTTCGCGTCGCCGCTGAGCGACGGGTCGCTCTCCAGCGTCCGCACGGCGCGGTCGGCGGCCACCCACGCCATCACCTTGGAGTGCACGAAGTGCCGGCGCGGGCCGCGCACCTCCCACAGGCCCTCGTCCGGCTCCCGCCACTTCGACTCCAGGAAGCCCAGCAGGCTCTGCTGGATGCTCCAGGCGTGCGGCTTCGGGGGCAGCCCCGACGCGCGGGCGAGATGGAGGGAGTCCATGACCTCTCCGTACACGTCGAGCTGGAGCTGGTCGACCGCGCCGTTGCCGGTGCGGACCGGCCGGGACCCCGCGTATCCGCTCAGCCACGGCAGCTCCGTCTCCGGCAGCCGGCGCTCACCGCCCAGGCCGTACATGATCTGGAGATCGGCCGGGTCCCCGGCCACCGCGCGCAGCAGCCAGTCCCGCCAGGCCGCCGCCTCGTCCAGATAACCGGCGGACAGCAGAGCCCCGAGGGCCAGCGTCGAGTCGCGCAGCCAGCAGTAGCGGTAGTCCCAGTTGCGCACACCCCCGATCTCCTCCGGGAGGGAGGTGGTGGGGGCGGCGACGATCCCGCCGGTCGGCCGGTACGTGAGCGCCTTGAGCGTGATGAGGGAGCGCATCACGGCATCGCGGTACGGCCCCTCGTACCGGCAGCGCGCCGCCCAGCGGTCCCAGCCCTCCAGGCTGTCCCGGAGCGAGTCGTGCGGATCCGCCAGCGGCGGGCGCGGCTCGTGCGAGGGGTGCCAGGTGAGGACGAACGCCACTTCCTCGCCCGCACCGACCGTGAACGACGACCGGGTGCTGTAGTGCTGCCCCCAGGTCTTCACCCGTGGCTCACTGCGCAGCCAGACCGAGTCCGGCCCCGCCACCGCCAGCCGATGGCCCTCGGAGCGCCGCACCCAGGGGACGACTGAGCCGAAGTCGAAGCGCAGCCGCAGCGTCGAGCTCATCTCCACCGATCCGCTGACGCCCACCACGATCCGTACGACATCGGGGGCCACGTCGCGCTGCGGCATGAAGTCGATGACCTTGACCGTGCCGGTACGGGTCTCCCACACGGACTCCAGCACCAGCGAATCACCCAGATAGCCGCGCCGGGTGCAGTCGCCGGCGCCCCGGGGAGCGATGGTCCAGTGGCCGTTCTCCTCGTCGCCGAGGAGCGCGGCGAAGCAGGCCGCCGAGTCGAAGCGGGGGAGGCACAGCCAGTCGATGGAGCCGTTCCTGCCGACCAGGCCGGCGGTCTGGAGATCGCCGATGAGGGCGTAGTCCTCGATGCGTCGCGTCACGCCAGGGCGTGTTCCCGGAGGGCAGGGGGTTATACCAGCGCCCGGAGGAGTGCGAAGGGGGCATGGCCGCACGTCATGCGGGTGGCGGGGGGCTACTGGACGGACGCGGCGGCCGGCTCCGGGTCGGACCCCGGTCCCCGGCCGGGAGCCGTACCGGGACCCGGGCCTCCGCCCGGTCCGTCCCCCGTCCCCTCGGCCCCCTTCTCCGCGGCGGCAGCCCGGTCCCGCTTCTCGCGGCGGACGAGTATCACCCACCCGACCGGCACACCGGCGGCGAACAGCCACCACTGCACGGCGTACGCCATGTGCGATCCGATCGAGCCGTGGTCGGGGTCCGCGATCGGCTCCGGCGAGCCGTCGGCCGGCGCGGGGGAGACGAGTTCGACGTAGCCGCCCAGGACCGTGCGCCCCAGCAGCTCCTGCTGCTGCTCGCTGTTGATCAGCATCACCTGGCGCGGCGGCAGTCCCTCCAGGTCCTTGATGCCGCTGGCCGCCGTCGTCTCGTCGGCCTTGAGCCGGCCGGTGACGGTGACCTCGCCCCGGGCCGGCGCCGGGATGTCCGGGAACGCCTCCTGATCGCCGGGTGCGGGGATCCAGCCGCGGTTGACGATGACCGCCCGGCCGTCCGTCAGCAGGAGCGGGGTGAGGACGTGGTAGCCGACCCGGTCGTCGGTGGAGGTCCTTCGGCGGACGACGACCTCGTGCGTGGTGTCGAACCGGCCGGTGACCGTCACCCTGCGCCAGTAGTCGTCGCGGGGGACGGTGTGCCCGGGCGCGGTCAGTTCCGTGACGGGCACGGGCTTCGCCTCGAGGTTGTCCGCGATCAGCTCGTTCTGGGCGACCCTGTGTTCGTGCCGGTGAAGCTGCCAGAAGCCCAGCTCGATCATCACGGGGATGAGGGCGAGGCCGAGAAGGGTGAGGATCACCCACTGCCGGGACAACAGGAAGCGGTACACGCCTTTGACGTTACCCGGCGGGGGAGGGGCCGGGGACGGAGGGGTACGGGACGTCGGGGTGGCGCGCCGCGGAAGCGGTGCCCGTCGCCCGCACGCCCTGCCCGACGAGCCGTCCCGCGTCACACCGATGGACGTGAAGTGACCCGCTGGGCCGAGCCGACAGCACGTACGGCCGGCAGGGTGCTGTCCGCTTGCGAGCCTCCGCCCTGCCGCTGACGATATGACCTATGACTCACTGCGAAGTGTGCGGGAACGACTATGAGCTGGCGTTCACGGTCGAGACCCGGGACGGGTCACGTCACGTCTTCGATTCGTTCGCCTGTGCGATCCACCGCATGGCCCCCATCTGTGAGCACTGTCGCGTCCAGATCATCGGTCAGGGCGTCGAGGTGGAGGGCCACTGGTACTGCGGCGCCCATTGCTCGCGGGCGGAGGGCAGGGTCGGCATCGTGGACAAGATCGGTTCTTCCGTCTGACCAGGAGCCCCTCACGTCGTGCGTCCGCCACCCGGTGCCGGGGCCACATCGCGCAACAGCTGGGTGAACGCCGCCTCGTCGATGACCGGCGTACCGTACGACGCGGCCTTGACCGTCTTGGACGTGGCCGAGTCCGGGTCGTTGGTCACCAGCAGGCTGGTCAGCCGGGACAGGCTCGTCGCCACGTGCAGCCCCGCCTCGACCGCCCGGTCCTCCAGCAGCTCGCGCTCGACCGAGGTGTCGCCCGAGAACGCCACCCGCATGCCCTGGACGAGCGGCCCGCCCGGCTCGTACCGGCCGGGGTTCGGATACGGGCAGGCCGGCCGCTTCCGCGAGGGCCGCCAGCTCGTCGGCCGGTACGACGCCTGAGGACCGACCCGGGACGCCAGGGGCCGCGCCGGGGCGTCGGACCACTCGGTGAGCGGCCGGCACTCGAGCAGCGGGAGCCGCACACCGCCGCGCGCCGCCGCGTGCAGGCTGGGCCGGAACGCCTCCGCCAGGACCCGTGCGTCGTCCAGCGCGTGGTGCGCGCGCTGCTGCACCACCCCGAAGTGCGCGGCCAGCGACTCCAGTTTGTGGTTCGGCAGGGGCAGCCCCAGCTCCTTGGAGAGCGCGATGGTGCACAGTCGCTGCCGGGTGGGCGCCGTCCGCTCCGAACGGGCGTACTCACGGGCGATCATCGTCCAGTCGAACATCGCGTTGTGCGCCACCAGCACCCGCCCCTCCAGCCGCTCGGCCAACTCCCCCGCCACCTCGGAGAAACGGGGCGCGTCCGCCAGGACCTCGCTCGTCAGCCCGTGGATCCACACGGGGCCGGGGTCGCGCTCCGGATTGACGAGCGTGTACCAGTGGTCCTCGACATCGCCCCGCGCGTCCAGTCGGTAGACGCCAGCGGACACTATCCGGTCATCGCGGGCGAGGCCGGTGGTCTCCACGTCGACGACCGCGTACCCCTGGGGGTAGGCGGCCGGCCACGTCGCTGAAGTCGTCTGGTCGTCGAGCATGGTCACAGAGAATACGGGCCACGACTGACATCGCGGTCGCCCGGTCGGCGCGGCACCCCCGTACCGGGCCGACCGTCCGTCTCCGCGTCAAGGCCCGTACGCCACCGCCGAACAGCGCCTTCGTGGACGGGTGTCGCGCGCTGCCGCCGTACGGCGATCCGGGCGTGAGACCTTTCCCGGGTGAGCGACGACACCCGGGACAATCCGCAGGAACCGCACCAGGAGCCGCACGACGACGCTCTCGGAACCCGCCTCAACTGGCTGCGCGCCGCCGTCCTCGGCGCCAACGACGGCATCGTCTCGACCGCCGGCATCGTCGTCGGTGTCGCCGGGGCCACCCCGTCACGTGCCGTCCTGCTCACAGCGGGCCTCGCGGGACTGCTGGCCGGTTCGATGTCCATGGCCGCGGGCGAGTACGTGTCGGTGTCGACGCAGCGCGACTCGGAGAGGGCTGCGCTGGAGACGGAGCGGCGCGAGCTGCGTGAGCGGCCGAAGGCCGAACTCGACGAGCTGACGGGCATGCTGACGGAGCGCGGCCTCACGCGCGAGGTCGCCCGCGAGGCGGCCGAGCAACTCACGCGCCGCGACGCCCTGGGCGCCCACGCGCGGGTGGAACTGGGCATCGACCCGAACGCCCTCACCAACCCCTGGCACGCGGCGGGCGCCAGCTTCCTGTCCTTCACGGTGGGCGCGCTGCTGCCCCTGCTGGCGATGGTCCTGCCCCCGGCGGCGCACCGGCTCTGGATCACGGTGCTGTCGGTGCTGGTGGCGCTGGCCCTGACGGGCTGGGGCAGCGCCCGCCTGGGCGCCGCCGCACGGGGCCCGGCGATGCTGCGGAACGTGGGCGGGGGCGCGGTGGCGATGGGCGTGACCTACGCGGCGGGAGCACTGCTGGGCGCGGCGGGCGTCTGACGCGCGGTGCGGGCGTGGCCCGGCGCGGGGCGTGCCGTCGCGCCGGCCCGGGACCGTACCGGTTCGCCTTCCCGGTCCCCGAGGACCCGTTCGGCCCCCGCCGGGCTCAGGCGCCAGGTGCCTCGGCGAGTTGACTGCGCGGGCCGCCCTCTCGAGGCCGGCCCGCGCCCGGGTCTTCCGGTGGTTCCGTCGCGTTACTTGGTCACGGCCTTGAGGGCGTTCACGATGCCCGCCCCGTAGAAGCCGTTGTACTTCTTGCCGCCCTCGCAGACCGCGTCTGCCTGGCCGTCACCGTCGATGTCGTACGGCACCGGGCAGGCGGTGGCGTCGGCCTGGGCCGCCAGCAGCGTCTTGACCAGTTTCGGAGACGCCTTCGGGTGCGTGGACTTGATCAGTGCGGCGACACCCGCGGCGTGCGGGGAGGCCATCGACGTACCCGCCATGTAGCCCCACTTGCCACCCGGCAGCGGGCCGAGGATCAGGCCGCTGGTCGCGGGCGGGGCCGGGGTCTGGTAGGCGGTGGAGTCACCGCCGGGGGCCGCGACGTCGATGACGCCGAGACCGTGGTTGGAGAACGAGGACTTCAGGCCCTTCGCGCCGGTGGAGGCGACGGTCACCACGCCCGGCAGCTGGGTCGGGATGTCCAGGCACTCGGACGGGTCGATCACCCGGTCACCGGGGGTCGTGTCGTTCGGGCTGCTCGGGTCGGTGATCGAGTCGGACGAGAGGTCGTAGTTCTCGTTGCCCGCCGCGGCCACATTGACCGTGCCCTTGCGCTCGGCGTACCGAGTCGCCCGGGTCAGCGCCTCGACCAGGGCCTTCTGGTCCGGGTCGGTGGTGCAGTTGAAGTACCAGGGGTCGGTGTAATAGCTGTTGTTGGTCACGTCGACGCCGTGCTCGGCGGCCCAGACGAAGCCGCAGACGACGGCCTCCGTGTAGAAGAACCCGGCCGGCGTGGACACCTTGATGCCGGAGACCTTCACGCCCGGCGCCACACCCGTGATGCCGACGCCGTTCTTGGCGCCCGCTATCTCGCCCGCGACATGCGTGCCGTGCGGGCTCTCCTCGGCGGTCGGCCGCCAGGCGCCGTCCGTTGTGTCCGGCTTGCCGCCCACGCAGTTGACGGACGCCTTACGGTCGAAGTTGGGCGCGATGTCCGGGTGGGTGTCGTCCACACCCGTGTCGATGACGGCGACCGTGACGTTCTTGCTGCCGAGCGTCTTCTCGTGCGCCTTGTCCGCCTTGATGGCGGGCAGGTCCCACTGCAAGGACTCCAGCGGGTCCTGACCGGCGGCCTTGGCCGACCTGGCGGTCGCGGCGGCGACCTCGTCGGCGCCGAGTATCCGGGGCGTACCGATGTCGGTCGTGGACTGCGCCGGCAGGGGAGCGGTGCGGGTGGCGCCGGCGGAGCCAACTCCTGGCACCTTGCGAACGGTCTTGGCGAAATCGGGGTTCTTGGAGGTGGCGACTATGACACCTATCTGGTCATAGCTGGTCACTATCGCGCCGCCGGCACGCTCTATCGCCTTCTTGACCACCTTGGCGGTCACATGACCGCCCCGGGTGTTCACGACGTACGTGAGCTTCGGGCCCTCCTCGGCGGCGGAGGCGGCCGGGGAGGAGACGGTCGCACCGTCGACGGCGGCGCCGCCCCCCGGGGCCGCCGAGGCCGTGGCCGCGGGCAGGAAGCCCAACGAAGCGGTGAGCGCCAGACCTACGGGCAGGGCGAGTACACGCCGCCGTCTGGATCCCAGATGAGCCATGGGTTCTCCACATCATCCGTGACGACCGTCCTCCACGCACGCTGCGCAGGACGGGTACATGACCAGCGAAGCTATCGCGATCATCCCTGCTCATCAATGATTTTCAGAAGAAACTACAAGAAAAAGACCAGTGTTGAACCGCTTCGTGGCGCCCCCCGTGCCGTTGTCAGGGAGACGTGCACCAACCCACCCCCCGCGAGGTCCCCCTAATGACCCACGCCAACGCACCCGCGTCACGAGGAGATTCCGTGGCTACCGACGCACCGCCGCCCGAGGGCGGTACGGACACCAACCCAGCGCCCACCACGGCGCCCGATCCGGCCACCACGGCACCCGGCCCCGCCACGCCGGGCCAGGCCCGGTTCCTGGACGTGCAGGAGAGCGCGGAATTCGGGGAACTGCGCCGTACCTACCGCAACTTCGCCTTCCCGCTGACCGTCGCCTTCATCGCCTGGTACCTGCTGTACGTCCTGCTGTCCAACTACGCGGGCGCCTTCATGGGCACCAAGCTCTTCGGCAACATCAACGTCGCGCTCGTCCTCGGCCTCGCCCAGTTCGCCAGCACCTTCCTCATCGCCTGGTACTACGCGCGGCACGCCGCGACCAAGCTCGACCCGAAGGCGGAGGCCATCAAGTCCCGCATGGAGACGGAGACGGACGCATGAGCCACTCGCCCAGCACCCAGTCGGCCGGCCTGGTGACCACGGAGCTGACCCACGAACTCCCCACCCGGCTCGCCGCGGCCTCCGACGCCAGTGAGCACCGGCCGCTGATCATCACCCTCTTCGCGCTGTTCGTCGTGGCGACCCTCGTCATCACGGTCTGGGCGGGCCGGCAGACCAAGAACGCCTCCGACTTCTACGCGGGCGGACGCCAGTTCACCGGATTCCAGAACGGGCTCGCGGTCTCCGGCGACTACATGTCCGCCGCCTCCTTCCTCGGCATCGCCGGCGCCATCGCCCTCTTCGGGTACGACGGCTTCCTCTACTCGATCGGCTTCCTGGTCGCCTGGCTGGTCGCGCTGCTCCTGGTCGCGGAGCCGCTGCGCAACTCCGGCCGCTACACGATGGGCGACGTCCTCGCCTACCGCATGCGCCAGCGCCCGGTCCGTACCGCCGCCGGCGCCTCCACCATCGTCGTCTCGATCTTCTACCTGCTGGCCCAGATGGCGGGCGCGGGCGTGCTGGTCTCGCTGCTGCTCGGCATCACCAGCGACGCCGGCAAGATCGCCATCGTCGCGCTGGTCGGCCTGCTGATGATCGTGTACGTGACGATCGGCGGGATGAAGGGCACCACCTGGGTGCAGATGGTCAAGGCCGTCCTGCTCATCGCGGGCACCCTCCTGATCACCTTCCTCATCCTCTGGAAGTTCAACTTCAACCTCTCCGACCTGCTGGGCACGGCGGCGAGCAACAGCGGCAAGGGCGCGGCCTTCCTGGAGCCCGGACTCAAGTACGGCGTCACGGAGACCTCGAAGCTCGACTTCCTCTCGCTGGGGATCGCGCTGGTCCTCGGCACGGCCGGGCTGCCGCACATCCTGATCCGCTTCTACACCGTGCCGACCGCCAAGGCCGCCCGTAAGTCGGTCATCTGGGCCATCGGCATCATCGGTGCCTTCTACCTGATGACCATCGTGCTCGGCTTCGGTGCCGCCGCGCTGCTGAAGCCGGCGGACATCATCGCCTCCAACAAGGCGGGCAACACGGCGGCACCACTGGCCGCCCTGGAGATCGGCGGCGGCGCCGACTCGACCGGGGGCGCCATCCTGCTCGCCGTGATCTCGGCCGTCGCCTTCGCTACGATCCTCGCGGTGGTCGCGGGCCTCACGCTGGCGTCCTCGTCCTCGTTCGCGCACGACATCTACGCCAACGTGATCCGCAAGGGCGAGGCGACTGAGCAGGAGGAGGTCCGCGCGGCCCGCTGGGCGACCGTCGCCATCGGTGTCGTCTCCATCGCGCTCGGCGCGCTCGCCCGCGACCTGAACGTGGCCGGTCTGGTGGCGCTCGCCTTCGCCGTCGCCGCCTCGGCCAACCTGCCGACGCTCCTCTACAGCCTCTTCTGGAAGCGGTTCACCACCCAGGGCGCCCTGTGGTCGATCTACGGCGGTCTGGCCTCGTCGGTGCTGCTGGTGCTGTTCTCGCCGGTCGTGTCGGGCAAGCCGACCTCGATGTTCCCCGGCGTCGACTTCCACTTCTTCCCGCTGGAGAACCCGGGGCTGATCTCGATCCCGCTGGGCTTCCTGCTCGGCTGGCTGGGCACCGTCCTGTCGAAGGAGGCACCCGACCGGGGCAAGTACGCGGAGCTGGAGGTCAAGTCCCTCACCGGCACCGGCGCGCACTGAGCACGCCGCCGCGCGTCCCGTACCGAGCACACCGCGTGCGCGAAGCACGGCAGCGTGCTCGGTGCGGGACGCGCGGTTTCGTCCACCGCCCGTCCCGGCCTCCGACATTGTCGGCGCTCTGACGTAGGCTCGGTGGAACGGAACCGATCACGGGGAGCGGGGAGGGGGCCGACAGTGCTCATCGACACCTACGGCCGGGTGGCCACCGATCTGCGGGTCTCGCTCACGGACCGGTGCAACCTGCGGTGTACGTACTGCATGCCGGAGGAGGGCCTCCAGTGGCTCACCAAGACCGAGGTGCTGACCGATGACGAGATCGTCCGGCTGATCGACATCGCGGTGACCCGCCTCGGGATCACCGAGGTCCGTTTCACCGGTGGAGAGCCGCTGATCAGGCCCGGCCTCGTCGCCATCGTGGAGCGCTGCGCGGCGCTGGAGCCGCGCCCCAAGCTGTCCCTGACCACCAACGGGATAGGGCTGAAGCGCACGGCCGCCGCGCTGAAGGCCGCGGGGCTCGACCGCGTCAACGTCTCCCTGGACACCCTGCGCCCCGATGTCTTCAAGACCCTCACCCGCCGCGACCGGCACGCCGACGTGCTCGACGGGCTGCACGCGGCCCGCGCCGAGGGACTGGCCCCCGTGAAGGTCAACAGCGTCCTGATGCCCGGGCTCAACGACGACGAGGCACCCGACCTGCTCGCCTGGGCCGTCGAGCACGACTACGAGCTCCGCTTCATCGAACAGATGCCGCTCGACGCCCAGCACGGCTGGAAGCGCGACGGGATGATCACCGCCGGTGACATCCTGCAGTCGCTCCGTACGCGCTTCACCCTGGTCCCCGAGGGCGAGGACCGGCGCGGTTCCGCGCCCGCCGAGCGCTGGATCGTGGACGGCGGTCCGCACCGCGTCGGGGTGATCGCCTCCGTCACCCGCCCGTTCTGCCGCGCCTGCGACCGCACGCGGCTGACCGCCGACGGACAGGTGCGCACCTGCCTGTTCGCCCGGGAGGAGTCGGACCTGCGCGGCGCGCTCCGCGACGGCGCCACGGACGAGGAGCTGGCGGAGCGCTGGAAGCTCGCGATGTGGGGCAAGAAGGCCGGCTCCGGCCTGGACGACCCGGCCTTCCTCCAGCCCGACCGGCCGATGTCGGCCATCGGCGGCTGAAAGGACCCCTGAGCCACGCCGACGCCGGCCACAGGCGGCGCGTCGGCCCTCTACCGGCCGTCGTCGGCGGAGTGCCGTTCCTCCCACTCCTCCAGCGACACCACGTCCTTGAGGAAGCCGCGCACCCCCAGGAACGAGGAGAGATGCTCCCGGTGCTCGTCACAGGCGAGCCAGGTCTTCCGGCGTTCCGGTGTGTGCAGCTTGGGGTTGTTCCAGGCGAGCACCCAGACAGCGGGCGTACGGCAGCCCTTCGCCGAGCAGATCGGGGCGGTTCCGGCTTCGGCGGAGTCGGTCGCACCGGGAAAACGGGGTGTTCCGGGGATGTTCACCGGACCACCCTAAAGCCCTCCCCGACGGGCCTTCCTTCCCGCGCCCGACCGGCGTGGCCGTGTCCAAACGTGATCGAACGCGGCGACGCCGGGCAGCCACGGGGGGAGCTGCCCGGCGTCGGTCCGTCGCTCCGACGGGGGATGCGGAGCGCTTATAAAGTATGTCACGAGCAAGGGGGTGCCGTGCACCGGAACTTCACGATTGATCTGAGCTTTTCCTGAGCTTCGCGTCCGGCCGGCGGCGTCGGGCAGCCGTGCGAGTGTGTTCGATCATGTTTTTTCCTGTGCGGGCGACGGTCGTTCCCGCCTGTCGGCGCCGGTCATGGGCTCGGCCGCGGCGGTTGCCGAAGGCGCCTCGATCATCGGCCGCAGCGGGGCCGTGACATAGGTGGACGGCAGCGAAGGCGCGCTCTCCCGGCCCGCGTTGGCGATCACCACGGCCACGTACGGCAGCAGCGCCCCCAGCACCAGCGTCACGATCGCGATCGGTCGTTGCACGTTCCACAGCGCGACGGTCGCGATCACCGAGACCGTCCGTACGCTCATGGAGATCACGTAACGGCGCTGCCGGCCACGTACGTCCTCCGCCAGTCCGCGCCGCGCTCCCGTGATCCGGAAGACCTCCGGGCCGCTCCGCTTCCGAGCCACGTTCCACCACCCGTTTTTCCCGTGCCGGCCGCTCCGCGGGCCGGACCGGATCCACGGTACGCCCGGGAACCCGCGCCTTTGTGAGCGGGTCGCTCCCATCGTGACCGATAGGCCTCGTCCCGACACCTACAGCCCTGTCCGGCATGCGGCGTATGGCCCATCCCGTCAGACTGGGCGCACATGCGGCTACGGCACGCGCGCACCGGCGGAGCGTGTACCGCGCACCGGGAGGCGACGATGAGCTGGGTATGGGCGATCATTGTGGGACTGGTGCTCGGTGTGCTCGCCAGGGCGATCATCCCGGGCAGGCAGCGGATCCCGCTCTGGCTGACCATTCTGTGCGGCATCCTGGGCAGCTTCCTCGGCAACGCCGTCGCGGGCTGGATCGGCGTACGCCACACCAGCGGCATCGACTGGATCCGGCATGTGCTCCAGCTGGCCGGAGCGATCCTCGTGGTCCTCGCGGTGGACGGACTCTGGAGCACGCGGCGCGCCGCGCGGAGCCGGAGCACCAGATAGCCCGCCGCGCCGCGTGGACCGGACCGCCCGGACGAGACGGTCCCGCCCTTACGGGGCTGTCTCGCACGTACGAGACGGTCACACCGTTACCGGGCCGGAGTCACCTCGATCGCCGCCAGGTTCTTCTTGCCCCTGCGCAGCAACAGCCAGCGTCCGTGCAGCAGTTCCCCGGCCTCCGGGACCGCCTCCGCGTCGGCGACCTTCACGTTGTTCACGTACGCGCCGCCCTCCTTCACCGTGCGCCGCGCCGCTGACTTGCTCGGCGCCAGACCGGCCTCGGTGAACAGGTCCGCCACCGGCCCGAGCTCGGCCACCCGCGCGTGCGGCACCTCGGAGAGCGCCGCGCTCAGCGTCGCCTCGTCCAGGCCCGTCAGCTCGCCCTGGCCGAAGAGCGCCTTGGACGCGGCGACGACCGCCGCGCACTGGTCCGCGCCGTGCACGAGCGTCGTCAGCTCCTCGGCCAGCGCCCGCTGTGCGGCCCGCGCCTGCGGACGCTCCGCGGTGAGCCGCTCCAGCTCCTCCAGCTCCGTCCGGCTCTTGAAGCTGAGGATGCGGCTGTAGGCGGAGACGTCCCGGTCGTCCACGTTCAGCCAGAACTGGTAGAAGGCGTACGGCGTGGTCATCTCGGGGTCGAGCCAGACCGCGCCGCTCTCCGTCTTGCCGAACTTGGTCCCGTCCGCCTTCGTCATCAGCGGCGTGGCCAGCGCGTGCACCGTGGCGTCCGGCTCCAGCCGGTGGATCAGGTCCAGGCCGGCCGTGAGGTTGCCCCACTGGTCGCTGCCGCCCTGCTGGAGCACACAGCCGTAGCGCCGGTACAGCTCCAGGAAGTCCATGCTCTGGAGCAGCTGGTAGCTGAACTCCGTGTAGCTGATGCCCTCGTCGGACTCCAGCCGACGGGCGATGGAGTCCTTGGTGAGCATCTTGTTCACCCGGAAGTGCTTGCCGATGTCCCGCAGGAACTCGATCGCGGACATGCCCGCGGTCCAGTCCAGGTTGTTGACCATCGTCGCGGCGTTGGGGCCCTCGAAGTCCAGGAACGGCTCGATCTGCGAGCGCAGCCGCCGGACCCAGCCCGCGACCGTCTCCGGATCGTTCAGCGTCCGCTCGGCCGTCGGCCGGGGATCCCCGATCTGGCCCGTGGCGCCGCCCACCAGCGCCAGCGGCCGGTGGCCGGCCTGCTGGAGCCTGCGTACGGTCAGCACCTGCACCAGATGACCCACGTGCAGGCTGGCCGCGGTCGGGTCGAAGCCGCAATAGAACGTGACGGGACCGTCCGCGAGCGCCTTGCGCAATGCGTCCTCGTCAGTGGACTGGGCGAACAGCCCGCGCCACTTCAGCTCGTCGACGATGTCCGTCACGGTCGTGTCTCTCCTTGTGCGGTCAGCTTGTGCGGTCAGCGCCGGACCGGCGCGGGTCAGTGCCGGCCGGCGCGTTTTTGACGTGCCCCCCAGTCTATGGGGGTCACACGCCGGGGCTGACCGAGCTCATGTTGAAGTCCGGGATCCGCAGCGCGGGCATCGCCGCCCGGGTGAACCAGTCGCCCCACTCGCGCGGCAGCGTCCGCTCCGTGCGCCCGGCCTCCACGGCCCGGGACAGCAGGTCGACGGGGGACTCGTTGAACCGGAAGTTGTTCACCTCGCCGACGACCTCGCCGTTCTCCACCAGATACACACCGTCCCTGGTCAGCCCGGTGAGCAGCAGAGTGGCGGGGTCCACCTCGCGGATGTACCACAGGCAGGTCAGCAGCAGCCCACGCTCCGTGGCGGCCACCATCTCCTCCAGAGAGCGTCCGCCGCCGCCCTCCAGCACCAGATTGTCGATGCCGGGCGCGACGGGCAGTCCGGTCAGGGCCGCGCTGTGCCGGGTGGTGACGAGACGGTTCAGCTCGCCGTCGCGCACCCAGTCCGTCGCCGTCAGCGGCAGACCGTTGTCGAAGACGGACGCGTCGTCCCCGGAGGAGTGGGCGATCACGAACGGCGCGGACTGGAGCCCCGGCTCGGCGGGGTCGCTGCGCAGCGTCAGCGGCAGCTCGGACAGCTTCTCGCCGACGCGGGTGCCGCCGCCCGGGCGGGAGAAGACCGTACGGCCCTCCGCCGCGTCCCGGGCGCTCGAGGACCACAGCTGGTAGACGAGCAGGTCCGCCACGGCGGTGGGCGGCAGCAGCGTCTCGTACCGCCCGGCGGGCAGCTCGATCCGGCGCTCCGCCCAGGCCAGCCGCCGCGCCAGCTCCGTGTCCAGAGCGCCGGGGTCCACGTCGGTGAAGTCGCGCGTCGACCGTCCGGCCCAGGCCGAACGGGTGCGGTCGGGCGACTTCGCGTTGAGCTCCAGCGTCCCGGTGGGCTGGTCGTGGCGCAGCCGCAGCCCCGTCGACGTGCCGAGGTAGGTGGAGGTCAGCTGGTGGTGGGCGAACCCGTACAGCTCGCGCCCGCCGGAGCGGGCGCGGGCGAAGGACTCGCCGAGCGCTGGCGCGAAGTCCGAGAAGACCGCCGAGGACGTCTCGGCGGGGGCGTCGGTGAAGCCGTCGGCCGCCGGCACGCCGGAGACCAGCGGCTGCGCGTCCTCGGCCGGGCCCGCGGCCCGAGCGGCCTCCTCGGCGGCCCGGACCAGGGGCTCCAGGTCGTCGGCAGTGACGGCGGCACGGGAGACGACACCCGAGGCGGTTCCCCGGGCGCCGTCCACGGTCGCGACGACGGTCAGCGTCCGGCCACGGGTGACCCCGTTGGTGGTCAGCGCGTTGCCCGCCCAGCGCAGATTGGCGGACGACTGCTCGTCGGCGACGACCACGCAGCCGTCGGCGGTGGACAGGGAGAGGGCACGCTCGATGATCTCGTGCGGCTTGCTGATACGGCTCGTGGCCATCGTCCGTCCCGCCTTCTGCCTTCTGCGTATGCGTGATGTGGGAGCCGGTCGCGCCGATCCGGCCGTACGCCGAGCGCCCACGGCCCCGGACCGGCGCGGGGCCGCCCGCGTCGGCGGGGTGTTCACCGGGTGGCGGGCGCTCACCGCGTGGCTCCCGTGACCGGCGAGCGCCGCCGACGCGTGGCGCGGTGTTCACCGTCCGGCGCGGCGCCCGGTCGGCGCCGCCGGGCCGGGTGCGCCACGCCGGACCCGGTGCGGCGCCCGGCGCCCGGTGTCCGGGGGCTCGGTGCGCTCAGTGCGCTCAGTGCGCTCAGTGCGCTCAGTGCGCGATGCCGTCGATCAGCTCACGCGCGCCCTGGCGCAGCAGGGCCACCGCGACGGACGTGCCGAGCGTGGCGGGGTCGAGCCGGCCGGCCCACTCGTGCGCGTTCAGCACGGTCTTGCCGTCCGGCGTGAAGACGCATGCCCGCAGGGACAGGTCCCCGCCGCGCTCGGCCTTCGCGTACCCGGCGATCGGCGAGTTGCAGTGCCCCTGGAGCACGTGCAGGAACATGCGCTCCGCCGTGACCTCGCGGTAGGTGGCGGGGTCGCCCAGATCGCTGATCAGGTCGATCAGCGCGGTGTCGCCCTCGCGGCACTGGAGCGCCAGGATCCCCGCGCCGATCGGCGGGCACATCGTGTCGGTGGACAGCACCTCGGTGATCACGTCCGTACGCCCGATGCGCTCCAGACCGGAGACGGCGAGCAGCAGCGCGTCCGCGTCGCCTGCCGCCAGCTTCTCCAGCCTGCGGTTGGCGTTGCCGCGCATCGGCACGCACTCCAGGTGCGGGTGGGACGCGGCGAGCTGCGCGACGCGCCGTACGGAGGAGGTGCCGATCCGGGTGCCGGGCGGCAGCTCGTCGAGGGTCAGTCCGCCCGGGTGGATCAGGGCGTCGCGTACGTCGTCCCGCTTGAGGAAGGCGGCGAACACGGTGCCGGCGGGAAGGGGCCGGTCGGCGGGCACGTCCTTGACGCAGTGCACCGCGAGGTCCGCCTCCCCGGCGAGGAGCGCGGCGTCGACCTCCTTGGTGAACGCGCCCTTCCCCTCGACCTGGGACAGGTCGCCCATCCACTTGTCGCCGGTGGTCTTGACCGGGACGACCTCGGTGGTGATGTGCGGGTGCAGCGCACCCAGTTCGGCGCGGACCCGCTCCACCTGGGCCAGGGCCATCGGCGAGTCGCGCGAGACGATACGGATGCGTTCGGGAGCGGCTGCTGGTTCAGGGGCGGACATGGGGCCACGATAGTCCGTCCGGCCCGGGCGCCCGTACCGACCCGGAGGATCCGGGCGCCCGCGCCCACACCCGCGCCCGCGCCCGCGTCTGTGCCCGCGCCCGCGTCCGCGCCGGACCCGGGGAGCCAGGGCCCGCCGGCTCAGGCGCCCACGGTCCCGTCGATGCCCTCGCGCAGGAAGTCCGCGTGGCCGTTGTGGCGCCCGTACTCCAGAAGCACGTGCGTCATGACCATCCGCAGCGACACCTCCTTGCCCCACCTGGGCTGGTACCCGGCCAGGTCCAGGGACGCGGCCTCCCGCTCGACGCGGCGCGAGTTCGCCACCTCGGCCTCCCAGGCCGCGAACGCCTCGGCCCTCGTCGAAGCGCTCGCGTCGTACGCCGCCTGGAAGTCGATGGTGTCGCTCCAGACCATGGGAGCGTCGTTGTCCTCGAACGCGCGACGGAACCAGGCACGCTCCACCTCCGCCATGTGCCGCACGAGACCGAGCAGCGAAAGCGTCGACGGCGGCATGGACCGCTGCCGCAGCTCCTCGTCGGTGAGCCCCTCGCACTTCATGGCGAGGGTCGCCCGGTGGTAGTCGAGGAAGGCCCGCAATGTGTCGCGTTCGCCACCCATGACGGGCGGTCCTACGCGGTCGTCACCGACCACTGTCCGTACTCCTCGTTCGTGCCCGCGCGCGGCAGGCGTCGTGCCCGCGAGCAGCGGGCGGTCTTCACCCGTGGAAGTCGTTCCCTGTACGGCCGTTCCCCGCACGACCGTCTCGTCAGTCGCGGCCGGACTCGTTCGCCGTGTTCAGGATGTTCACGCCGCGGAACAGCGCGGACGGGCAGCCGTGGGACACGGCGGCGACCTGGCCGGGCTGGGCCTTCCCGCAGTTGAACGCGCCTCCCAGGACATAGGTCCGAGGCCCTCCGACCGCCGTCATGGAGCCCCAGAAGTCCGGGGTGACCCCCTGGTACGCGAAGTCCCGGACCTGCCCGGCGAGGCGGCCGTCGCGGATCGCGTACCCCCGCTGCGCCGTGAACTGGAAGTTGTAGCGCTGCATGTCGATCGACCACGACCGGTCCCCGACCACGTAGATCCCGCGCTCGACCCCGCCGATCAGGTCCTCCGTCGTGAGCCCGGCCGGGTCCGGCCGCAGCGACACGTTCGCCATGCGCTGGACGGGCACGTGCCCGGGTGAGTCGGCGTACGCGCAGCCGTTGGAGCGGCCGAGGCCGGTGAGGCGCGCGATTCGCCGGTCCGTCTGGTAACCGACGAGCGTGCCGTCCTTGACCAGGTCCCACGACTGCGCCGCGACGCCCTCGTCGTCGTAGCCGATCGTGGCCAGACCGTGCTCGGCGGTCCGGTCGCCGGTCACGTTCATCACCGGGGAGCCGTACTCCAGCGTGCCCAGCCGGTCGAAGGTCGCGAACGACGTCCCCGCGTACGCCGCCTCGTACCCCAGCGCGCGGTCCAGCTCGGTGGCGTGGCCGATCGACTCGTGGATCGTCAGCCACAGGTTGGACGGGTCCACCACCAGGTCGTACGTCCCGGCCTCGACGCTCGGCGCGCGCATCTTCTCCGCCAGCAGCCCGGGGATGCGCTCCAGCTCGTCGTCCCAGTCCCAGCCGGTGCCGGTCAGATACTCCCAGCCCCGGCCGACGGGCGGCGCGAGGGTCCGCATCGAGTCGAACTCGCCGCTCCCGGAGTCCACGGCGACGGCCGTGAGCTGCGGGTGCAGCCGAACCCGCTGCTGGGTGGTGACGGTGCCGGCGGTGTCCGCGTAGAACTTGTTCTCGTGGACGGTGAGCAGCGACGCGTCCACGTGGGACACGCCCTCGGCCCGCAGCAGCCGCGCGCTCCACTCGGCCAGCAGACCGCTCTTGTCCTCGTCCGGTACGGAGAACGGGTCGATCTCGTACGACGACACCCACGTCTTCTCGGCGTGCACGGGTTCCTCGGCCAGTTCGACGCGCTCGTCGGAACCGGCGGCGGCGATCACCCGCGCGGAGAGCCTGGCCATCTCGACGGCCTGCCCCGCCACCCGGGCCGCCGCGTCCATGGACAGATCGACCCCGGACGCGAACCCCCAGGCCCCACCGTGTACCACGCGGACGGCGTACCCGAGGTCGGTGGTGTCCGACGACCCGGCCGGCTTCCCGTCACGCAACCGCCACGACGCGCCGCGCACCCGCTCGAACCGGAAGTCCGCGTGCGCGGCCCCGAGCGCCCGCGCCCGCGCGAGCGCCGCGTCGGCGAGCGCCCGCATCGGCAGCGCCAGGAATGACTGATCCACCTCGTGGCCCACGTGCGGCCTCTCCTTCTCGCGCCGGAGTGCTGGTGATAGGGAGTGAACCATGCCGTGCGGGGCCCCGGACCGTTGGTGTGGTCAGAACCGTTGGTGTGGTCAGAGCTCGCCGACGATCACGCCGGCACGGAAAGCGGCCCACTCCGAGGCCCTGAAGCGCAGCGGTTCGAGATATGGGGATCCTTGGAGTCCCGTATGGCCCGTGCGGCGGTGTCCGGGGGCCGTTTCCGTATGGCGGCTGTTTCTGTAGGGACCCGACAGGGACCGTACCGAGGCGCTGTCAGGGGTCGATTCCCCGGGGCAGCGGTGGGCCCTATAGGTTTCCTAGTGCTACTCGACCGCTGAAGGAAAGGCTGATCCGTTGAGCCGCTCGGTTCTCGTCACCGGAGGAAACCGGGGCATCGGCCTCGCCATTGCCCGTGCTTTCGCCGACAACGGCGACAAGGTCGCCATCACGTACCGCTCCGGGGAGCCGCCCCAGGCTCTGACCGAGCTCGGCTGCCTGGCGGTCCGCTGCGACATCACCGACGCCGAACAGGTGGAGCAGGCATACAAAGAGGTCGAGGAGAAGCACGGTCCCGTGGAGGTGCTGGTGGCCAACGCCGGCGTCACCAAGGACCAGTTGCTGATGCGGATGTCCGAGGAGGACTTCACCTCCGTTCTCGACACCAACCTCACCGGCACCTTCCGTGTCGTCAAGCGCGCCAACCGTGGGATGCTGCGGGCCAAGAAGGGCCGGGTCGTCCTGATCTCCTCGGTGGTCGGTCTGCTCGGCCAGGCCGGGCAGGCGAACTACGCCGCGTCCAAGGCCGGCCTGGTGGGCTTCGCCCGCTCCCTCGCCCGCGAGCTGGGTTCGCGGAACATCACCTTCAACGTCGTCTCGCCCGGCTTCGTCGACACCGACATGACGAAGGTCCTCACCGACGAGCAGCGCGCGGGCATCGTCGCGCAGGTGCCGCTCGGCCGGTACGCGTCGCCGGAGGAGATCGCCGCGACGGTGCGGTTCCTCGCCTCGGACGACGCCTCGTACATCACTGGAGCCGTCATTCCCGTTGACGGCGGATTGGGCATGGGTCACTGATCACATGAGCGGAATCCTCGCCGGCAAGCGCATCCTCGTCACCGGGGTCCTCACCGAGGGCTCCATCGCCTTCCACGCCGCCAAGGTGGCGCAGGAGGAGGGCGCGGAGGTCATCCTCACCGGCTTCGGCCGGCTCAGCCTCGTCGAGCGCATCGCCAAGCGGCTGCCCAAGCCCGCCCCGGTCATCGAGCTGGACGTGACCAACCAGGAGCACCTGGACGGGCTGGCCGACCGGATCAGGGAGCACCAGGGCGAGGGCGCGGGGCTCGACGGTGTCGTGCACTCGATCGCCTTCGGTCCGCAGGGTGCCTTCAACTTCCTCGAAGGCAGCTGGGAGGACGTCTCGACGGCGGTGCACGTCTCCGCGTACTCCCTGAAGGCGCTGACCATGGCCTGCCTGCCGCTGATGCCGCGCGGCGGCTCGATCGTCGGCCTCACCTTCGACGCGCAGGTCGCCTGGCCGAAGTACGACTGGATGGGCGTCGCCAAGGCGGCGCTGGAGTCCACCAGCCGTTACCTGGCCCGCGACCTCGGCGCCCGGAACGTCCGCTGCAACCTGGTCTCCGCCGGCCCGATCAAGTCGATGGCCGCGAAGTCCATCCCCGGCTTCGAGGAGCTCGCGGACGTCTGGAACCACCGCGCGCCGATCGGCTGGGACCTCAGCGACCCGGAGCCGGCCGGGCGGGGTGTCGTCGGTCTGCTCTCGGACTTCTTCCCGAAGACGACCGGCGAGATCGTGCACGTGGACGGCGGCGTGCACATGATGGGCGCCTGAGCCTCGGTTCCGCGGCCGGACCCGGTCCGGCCGGACCCGGCGCGGCCGCGTACCGCTCCCTGGTGGGGCGGTACGCGGCCGCCGTGCGTCACGGGCCGTGTCCGTACGAGTCGAAAAGAGCGACGAACCGCCGCACACTGGGACACATGCGCCCGCCTCGTCGCCCTGCCGCGGCCGCCACGGCAGCCGTGCTGATCGTGACGGGACTCGCCGTCTCCGCGGAGATACGAGCCATGACCGGGTCCGCCGCCCCCGCCGAGGGCCGGGAAGCCGCCCTCGACGACCGGGAGGCAGGCCATGTGCGGGACGACCGCTTCCGGGCGACCTGCCGTACGCGTGTACAGGGTTCACAGGCCGGGGTCTCGTGCCACAACCCGTATCCGTCGACCGATCGGATACGGCTGCACATCGAGTGCGCGCGCTGGTGGGACATCGATGTCGACAGCGCCCCCGCGGAGGTCCGCCCCGCGGGCTACGCGGAACTCACCGGCCGGTGCTGGAAGGAGATACGCGCGGTGTGGGTGACCCACGAAGGGGCGGAATCCTGACGTGACGGTGACTGACATGACGGTGACTGACCTGGTCTGACCTGCCCCCGACCCGGCGCGGCCTGAAAGCGCCGAGCCGCCGAGCGCCGCGCCGGGCGCCGTCCGGCTCAGGCTCGCTCGGCCAGGCAGTCGAGGGCGTGACTCGCGGCCTCGGTGCCCGCCGCCTCCGCGTCGCCCGCCCGGATCGCCGCGACGAGCCGCGCGTGGTCCATGTGGTTCTCCGGGCGGATCCCGCTCTCGACGTCGTCGCGGAGCGTGTCGCGCACCAGATCGCCGAGGTCGGCGTAGAGAGCGGTCAGCACGTCGTTGTGCGAGGCCGAGACAACGGCCAGGTGCAGGGCGACGTCGGCCGAGACGAACCGTTCCGCGTCGCGCGCGGTCCAGGCCGCCTCGCGCCGCGCGAGAAGCGTCTCCAGCTGCCGCAGATCCCGTTCCGTACGCCGCTCGGCCGCCATGCGGGCCGCCGACGACTCCAGGGTCGAGCGCAGCTCGGCGATGTGGCGCGGGTCGGCTCCGGCGAACCTGCGGTGCATCACCCCGGCCAGTTCGCTGGTCGCGATCACATACGTGCCCGAGCCCTGGCGGATGTCCAGCAGCCCGTTGTGGGCGAGGGCGCGGACCGCCTCGCGGACGGTGTTACGAGCCACGCCCAACTGCTCGACCAGCTCGGGCTCGGTGGGAATGCGGGAGCCCACCGGCCATTCGCCCGACGTGATCTGGTTCCGCAGCTCGGAGATCACCTGATCGGAGAGCGCGGAACGCCGGGGAGAGCTCAGGGCAGCCATGGTGCTCCTCGTCTTGAGTCATGGGGGCGTGCGACGGCCGCGGGGCGGCACACATGACGGTAACCCCTGGTGTACGGACGGTTGGCCGTGCGACTGAACGGGCGGTGGGGCGGTGGGGCGGAGGGCGGAACGGTCGGGCGGGCGGACGGGGGGCGGACGCGTCGAAGGCGAGTCGAAAGCGAGTTGAAAGTAAATCGTCCCATGATTCTATGATGGCCCCATGCATGACGAGCCGCAGACGCGCATGCGGACCCGGGCCGGGTCCCCCTCACCCTCTTCCTCCTCACTCACCTCTCCCTCTTCCTCGTCTCCCGCCGCGGGGCGGGCCGCGGCGTGGTTCCCCGGACTCCTCGCCGTGGGACTCGTCCTCGCCGCACTGAACCTGCGTCCCGCGATCACCAGCCTCGGCGCGCTGCTGGAAGAGGTGCGGGACGGCCTCCAGATGAGCGGCAGCGTCGCCGGTGTCCTCACCTCCGTACCGCCGCTGTGCTTCGCGGTCTTCGGCTTCGCCGCGCCCCGTCTGGCCCGGCGGTTCGGGCCGGGGGCCGTCGTCTTCGCCGGTCTCGTCGCCATTACGGCGGGCCTGCTCGTGCGGCCCTTCGCGGGCGGTACGGCCGGCTTCCTCGCGGCGAGCGCGTTCGCCCTCATGGGCATCGCGGTCAGCAATGTGCTGATGCCGGTGATCGTCAAGCGTTACTTCCCGGACCGGGTCGGCACGATGACCGGCCTGTACTCGATGGCCATGGCGCTCGGCACGGCCGTGGCCGCCGCCGCGACCGTGCCCCTGACGGACGCGCTGGGCGGCGGCTGGCGCCTGGGGCTGGGGATCTGGGCGCTGCTGGCGGCGGTCGCCCTGGTGCCGTGGGCGGGACTGATACGTGACCGGGGCGAGGCGGCGGCGCCGTCAGGTGCCATGGCGGGGACGGATGCGACGGCGTCGAGCGCGCGGAAGGGGACGGGGACGGCCTCTGCGGCCGGTACCGCGCCCGCGCCAGGATCCGCACCCGCGTCCGTGCCCGCGTCCGTGTCCGGGGCGGCCTCCGTGTCCGGGGGCGGCCTGTGGCGCAGCCGTACCGCCTGGGCGCTCGCCTGCTTCTTCGGCCTCCAGGCCACCGGCGCCTACATCACCATGGGCTGGATGCCGCAGGTCTTCCGGGACGCCGGGGTCCCCGCGGGGACGGCGGGCCTGCTGCTCGCCCTCACCATGGTGATGGGGGTGCCGCTCGCCTTCGTGATCCCCAGGGCGGCCGCGCGGCTGCGGAACCAGGGCCCGATCGTCCTCGTCCTGGGTGCCTGCGGGCTGACCGCGTACGCGGGGCTGTATCTCGCACCGGCCGCGGGCGCCTGGGTCTGGGCCCTGCTGCTGGGCGTGTCGAACTGCTCCTTCCCGCTGGCCCTGACCATGATCGGCATGCGGTCGAGCACGGGGGCCGGCGTCGTACGGCTGTCGGCCTTCGCCCAGAGCACCGGTTACCTGCTCTCCATTCCGGGCCCGCTGCTGGTGGGCGTCCTGTACCAGCGGACGGGCGGCTGGGGGCTGCCGATCGCGCTGATGGCGGCGCTCCTGGTGCCGCAGATGGTGGCGGGAGTCGTCGCGGGCCGGGACCGGACGATCGAGGGCGAGACGGGGATGCGAGACTGAGGGCATGCCAGTCCTCGACCCGAATCCGCAGAACGGCCAGCGGAATCTGCTGCTCGTCTTCGCCACGATCATCGGCATCATGGTGGTGATCGGCATCATCGCCTCGCTGGCGTCACCGTGACCGTGCGGCCCGCCCCGCACCCGGTGGGACGCCGCATCCCCTAGGGGGCGCGTCTCAGGGTCGAGGGGGCCGGTTTCAGGGTCGACTGGGTGGATCACCGGATGGGACGCCGGTGTCCCGGACCGTACGTTGGACGCATCGCGCACCCACGACCCCGGAGGCGGCCATGCAGGCCCGAACACCCGCCCGGTCCCACCCCGCGGCCCTGCCATGGTGGTCCTTCGCCCTGCCCGCCCTCGCCTTCGTGGCCCTGCTCACGCTGATGACCGCCACGGGCGGGCCCGGCGGTTCCACGGGCGACGATCCCGCGGTCGGGCGGGTCCTGGAGCGGATACAGCTGACCCTGGCCGGGTGAGGGCGACACGCGTGACGGGCACACGGTGACGGGCGGCAGGTGACGCGAGCCAGGAGACGAGCACCGGGTGCCGGGCGCCGCGTGGTGACAGGGGGCGAGAACCGGAAGCGGAGCAGATCGTTCACCCGTGCCGGGGAGCCCGCCAACTCTCGGCGCCCCCTGCCCCATTTCATGCGAAGCTGGGACGCATGAGCGTCGATACACCGCGCAGGATCGTCCTACTCCGGCACGCAAAGGCCGACTGGCCCGACGTGCCGGACCATGAGCGACCGCTCGCCGACCGGGGCCGCTCGGACGCCCCCGTGGCCGGCCGGCGACTCGCCGACACCGGTATCGCCTTCGACCTGGCTCTCTGCTCCACCGCGGTCAGGACGCGCGAGACCTGGAAGCTCGCCGTGCAGGAGTTGCCGCAACGTCCCAGGACCGTTTATGAGGACCGGCTCTACGATGCCACCCCCGGCGATCTTTTCGCGCTGCTCAACGAAGTCTCCGACGATGTGAACGATCTCCTGCTCATCGGCCACAATCCCGGAACCCACGCGCTCGCGGACGCGCTTTCCGGCGAGTCGCAGGGCGATGCCATCGCCCGGATGACCAGGTCGGGATTCCCCACCGCGGCTTTTGCCGTGATTTCTTTCGACGGCTCCTGGAAGTCCGTGGAACACGGTGTGGGCAGGCTGGTCGAATTCTGGACACCGCACGCCGTCTGACGGCCTCACCGAGGCGGGGGAGGCGGAACGAACAGGGCGACGGAAGGGGAAAGCCCCGGCTCAGTGCGGTGCCGGGGCTTTCCCCTTCCGTCGTGGGACGCGCGTCGTCTCAGGCGTCCTGGTACCGGCTTCCGCCGCTCTCCCGGCTTCTGCCGCCCTCCGGGGCCCCCAGGGCCTCCGGGGTCCCACCGCTCGTCGGGCTCTCCGGCATCTCCGCGCTCTCCGGGCTCTCCCCGCCCCCGGACGGATCGCCGCTCTCCCCGCTCTCCCCGCCCTCGCCGTCCGCGGCCTCGACCTCCTCGCGGGTGATGCCCAGCAGGTACAGGACGGTGTCGAGGAACGGCACGTTCACCGCCGTGTGCGCGGCCTCGCGGACCACCGGCTTGGCGTTGAAGGCCACACCCAGCCCCGCCGCGTTGAGCATGTCCAGATCATTGGCGCCGTCGCCGATCGCCACGGTCTGCGCCAGCGGCACCCCCGCCTCGGCGGCGAACCGGCGCAGCAGCCGCGCCTTGCCGGCCCGGTCCACGATCTCGCCGACCACACGTCCGGTGAGCCTGCCGTCCACGATCTCCAGCGTGTTGGCGGAGGCGAAGTCCAGCCCGAGCCGTTCCTGGAGGGCGTCCGTGACCTGCGTGAATCCGCCGGAGACCACACCCACCTGATATCCGAGCCGCTTGAGCGTACGGATCAGCGTGCGGGCGCCGGGCGTGAGCCGGACGTCGGCCCGTACCTTGTCGACCACCGACGCGTCGAGCCCGGCGAGCAGCGCGACCCGGGCGTGCAGGGACTCCTCGAAGTCCAGCTCCCCGCGCATGGCCCGCGCGGTCACCTCGGCGACCTCCGCCTCGCACCCGGCGTGCGCGGCGAAGAGCTCGATGACCTCGTCCTGGATCAGCGTCGAGTCCACGTCCATGACCACCAGCCGCTGCGCCCGCCGGTGCAGCCCGGCCGACACGACGGCGACGTCCACTCCGAGCGAGGCGCCGGTCGGCGCCAGCGTGGTGCGCAGCGCCTCCGTGCCGACGCCCGAGACCGCGAACTCCACCGCGGTCACCGGGTACTTCGCCAGCCGGAAGATACGGTCGATGTTGCCGCCCGACGCCGTGATGCCGGCGGCTATGGCCGAGGTCGACTTGGCGGTCAGCGGGTTGCCGAGCACGGTGACATGCGAACGGCCGCTGCCCCGCGGCCGGTTGTCGCCGGTGCCGGAGATGATCTCGGCCTGGAGCCGTACGGAGTCGGCCCAGCTGTGCACGGTCGCGCGCAGGTCGCCCTCGGCGGCGGCGCCCCCGGGAGGGGCCGCGACCAGGGCGCACAGGACGATGCGGCCACGGGTGACGACCTGCTCGATGTCGATGACGTCGACGGAGTAGGCGGCGAGGGTGTCGAAGAGCCCGGCGGTGATTCCGGGGCGGTCCTTCCCGAAGATCTTGACGAGAAGGGTGGGTACGTCGGCGGTCCGACGGGGTTCCGATACGTCCATGGTGATTCCACCGTATAGGGCTCATCCGGACCCGTCGCCGCCTGTCCCGCGGAGCGGACGGGGGCCGGAAAGAGCGGTCGCGGTACGTCGCCGACCGTTCGCCCTACGTGTTCCCGGGATACGCCCGCGCTTCACCCGGACGTAAACCTCGCGGCCCTCGACTGCGCCATACGTGGCCGAAAAGCGACGGCTCCGGCATGGTGGTCCCGGTCCTCCGTGAGGCGTGTGGGCGTGTGCGGGGCGTGGGGGCGCGTGGTCCCGCGGAGGGGAGCCGTCACCGGGAGGGGGTGGCGAGGGGGGAACGGCCGCCACGGTCACTCCACCCTCGCGTCCTCGGGTTTCCCGCTGTCCGCGTGGTACGCGACGGGTGATGTCCTTCTTGTGTTCGTTCTCCGTATTCGCTCCCCTTACGTGGCAGTCATGCGCGGTTGCCGCTCTCCGCGTGCCTTTCTCCCGTCCCAACAGCCCCTCGTCGCGGGCTGTTACACGGTTGTGCCGCGATGGGAAGAGGCCCGGCTTTCGAAGAGGGGGGTGGTCCTGAAATAGTTCCCACGATGTTCGCCATCCCTAGACTCCCCGTGACGGGGGGTACGTCGGGGGACAATTAGTGGGGCATGGAGTGCCTGAACTCGTACTGGAATTGAACGGAAGTACCTGGACACTCGATCCGTCCAGGTCGTACACCCTCGGCCGCGATCCGCAGGGTGATGTGGTGATCGACGACGCCCGGGTCTCGTGGCGGCACGCCACCATCCGCTGGGGCGGCCGGGGTTGGCTCATAGAGGACCACGGAAGCACCAACGGCACCTACGCGCAGGGGCAGCGCATCCAGCAGCTGGAGATCGCCGCCGGGTCCGCGATCCATCTGGGGAACGCCACCGACGGCCCCCGGATCAGCCTCAGCGGCTCGGGCGCGGGGGGCGACGCGTACGGCGGGCAGGGGGCGGCGCAGCAGTCGGCCCATCAGGTGCCGCAGCAGCAACAGGCGCAGCAACAGGCCTGGCAGCAGCAGGCGCAGGCGCCCCAGCAGCAGATGCAGGCACCCGGTGCCCAGCAGCAGGGCTGGTCGCAGCCCCAGGCTCAGCAGGCTCCGCACCAGGCCGCCCCCCAGCATCAAGCGCCTCAGCAGCACCAGGGACAGGCGCCGCACCAGCAGGCCGGTGCCGCCTTCCCCGCCCAGGGCGCGGGCGGCGCCGCGGCGGCCCCCTCGTTCCGCGGCGACCGCAGCCCGACCACGTTCCACCAGTTCGCGCTCGGCCGCGTCATGCGTATCGGTCGTGCGCTGGAGAACGAGCTGGTCGTCTCCGACCTCCAGGTCTCGCGCCACCACGCCGAGTTCACGGCGACTCCCGACGGCCGTTTCGAGATCCGCGACCTCGGCTCCCACAACGGCACGTACGTCAACGGTCAGCCGATCGCCAAGTCCGGCACCGTGCTGCTGGGCCCCAACGACATCGTCGGCGTCGGTCACTCGACCTTCCGCATCGTGGACGACCGCCTCGAGGAGTTCGTCGACACCGGTGACGTCTCCTTCTCCGCCCGCCACCTCACGGTGACGGTGGACGGCGGCAAGCAGATCCTCAAGGACGTCTCCTTCGGCGTCCCGGAGAAGTCGCTGATCGCGGTCATCGGCCCGTCCGGCTCCGGAAAGTCCACCCTGCTCAAGGCGCTCACCGGCTACCGCCCCGCCGACCAGGGTGACGTCCTCTACGACAACCGGAACCTGTACAAGCAGTTCGCCGAGCTCCGCCAGCGCATCGGCCTGGTGCCGCAGGACGACATCCTCCACAAGGAGCTGAACGTCCGGAAGGCCCTCAAGTACGCGGCCAGACTCCGCTTCCCCGGTGACACCGCCGAGGCCGAGCGCGAGGCCCGCATCGACGAGGTGCTGCGCGAGCTGAAGCTCGACATCCACAAGGACAAGAAGATCACCTCGCTCTCCGGCGGCCAGCGCAAGCGCGTGTCCGTGGCCCTGGAGCTGCTCACCAAGCCGTCGCTGATCTTCCTGGACGAGCCGACCTCCGGCCTCGACCCGGGCATGGACCGCGATGTGATGCAGTTGCTGCGCGGCCTGGCCGACGACGGCCGCACCGTCCTGGTCGTCACCCACTCCGTGGCCGAGCTCGCGATATGCGACAAGCTGCTGGTCATGGCCCCCGGTGGTTCGGTGGCGTACTTCGGACCGCCGGAGGAGGCCCTGAACTTCTTCGGCTACAGCACCTGGGCCGATGTCTTCTCCGCGTTCGAGAACTACCGCGACTACGACTGGGCGGGCCGCTGGCGCGGCTCCCAGCACTACCAGATGTACGCGGCCGACATCGACGCCGTCGCCCCGCAGTCCGTCCACATGCCCCCGCCGCAGCAGATGCGCCCGCCCAAGCCGCAGAGCTGGGGGTCACAGCTCTACACGCTCATCCGCCGCTATTCCTCGGTGATCGCCTCCGACAGGGGCTTCATGGGGCTGATGCTGATCCTGCCCGCGGTCCTCGGTGTGGTCAGCGTCGTCATCCCCGCCGACTTCGGTCTGGCGGCGCCCGAGCCGCCCGCGAGGTTCAACGGCAAGGCCGGCACGATCATGATGATCATCGCGGTCGGCATGTGCTTCTCGGGCGCGGCCAACTCCGTCCGTGAACTGATCAAGGAGCGCGTGATCTACGAACGGGAACGGGCCACCGGCCTGTCCCGCTCCGCGTACCTGATGTCCAAGGTCATCGTGCTCGGGCTGATCACCGCCCTCCAGGGCGGCATCATCTGCGGCATCGGCTTCGCCACCCGCGAGATGCCGGAAGAGGGCCTGCTCATGCCCCCCGCCGTCGAGATCTGCCTCGTCGTGATCGCCCTCGGGTTCACCTCGATGATGTTCGGCCTCGTCATCTCCTCGCTCGTGAAGACCTCCGAGAAGACGATGCCGCTGCTGGTCATGTTCGCGATCATCCAGATCGTCTTCACCGGCATCCTCTTCCAGGTGTACGGCTCGCCGGGGCTGGAGCAGTTCGCCTGGCTGATGCCGGCCCGCTGGGCCATCGCGGGCGCGGGCACCACGCTGGACCTCGCCCACCTGATGCCGCCGTGGGATCCGAAGAACCCCACCGACCTGGACCCCCTGTGGGAGCACACGGCCGGCCAGTGGGGCATCAACATCGGCATCCTGTTGCTGATGGGCGTCGTCTGCGGATTCGCGGTCTCGCGCCTGCTGCGCCGCCACGAGCCGGAGGTCATGCGCAAGTAGCGGCCGCGCCGCACGCGGGGAGGCCCCGCACATGCCGAGGCCGCGCACGCGTCGGCCATTCGGCGCACGCCGGAGGGCGGCACCCCGCACGGGGTGCCGCCCTCCGGCATATCGGTCGCGCGACGGTGTGCGCGTCAGCGTCAGTAGGCGCTGTTGACGTTGTCCATCGAGCCGTAACGGTCGGCGGCGTAGTTGGCCGCGGCCGTGATGTTGGCGACCGGGTCGTAGATGTTCGTCGACGTGCCCGGGACGTGGTACGCCTTGAACGTCGGCGGGATGACCTGGAGCAGGCCCTTGGACGGGATGCCGTTCTGGGCGTTGATGTCCCAGAGGTTGATCGCGTTCGGGTTACCGCTCGACTCGCGCATGATGTTGCGGTGCAGGCCCTCGTACGAGCCCGGGATGCCGTGCTTCTTCATGATGTCGAGCGACTCACGGATCCAGCCGTCCAGGTTGTTCGCGTAGACCGGCTTGCGGTCGTCGGAACGGCTGGCGGTGTTCACCTGGGTGCGCTCGGTCTTGGCCTGAGAGGTGACCTTGGCGGCCTTCTCGGCCTTCGCCTTGGTGGCGGCCTGCTGGATCTTGGCCGCGTTCTCGGCGGTGACCTGCTGCTTGGCGATGATCGCGTGCACGGCCGACGCCTGGTCGCTGCCCGCGGTCGCCTTCAGGGCGGCGGGGGCGGCGGCGGCAGGCTTGGCCTCAGCGGCGTTCGCGGGGGTGCTGCCACCCGGAACCAGGGAGAAGGTGATGGCCGCGATACCGGCGGCGGCGACTCCAGCGATGGAAGCGCGCTGGGTCTTGTTCAGACTGCTGAGACCAGGGGTGCGTGACGAGAACATAGAGACGTACCTCTTCGAATAGCGGAAGTCGCGGAGGCCGGACGGCCAGCCAGCTCGGCGGCGACGAACGCAATTCTTAGCGGCGGCAAAATGCCGTGGCAATCATGTGACGTACGACCCTGGATAGTGGAAACGGGCCTTGAAAAATGGCCTCAACTTGGGCTTAAGCCAAGCTCACACACGTTTCTTATATCGACTAGCCAGGTTCGTAAGTGATCCACGTCCTATGCGCGGGCTCACATCCCGGAGGTAACGTATTGACCAAACGTTGCCAATGCAATGCGCTATGTAATTGATTTTCGGGGATGCTGGGCTCTGGTTCGCCTTTTCGATCACGGGAGCCGCGCGGTTCGGTCACGAGGGGCGGGACGGCGGGAGAAGGAGATGGACATCCCCGAATTCATGCCAGAGATAGCGCTCGCGCAGCGCCTCCCGGTAGCCCGCCACCAGGGCCTCCCGCCCCGCGACCGCCTCCAGCATCAGCAGGTGGGAAGCCGCCGGCTCGTGCAGCCCGGTCAGCAGCCCGTCCACGGTGCGTACCCCGCGCCGCGGTGTGATCACCAGGTCCGTCCACCCCGAGGCCGCCCGTACCACTCCGTCCGGGCCCGTCGCCGACTCCAGGGCCCGGACCGCCGTCGTACCGACCGCGACGACGAGCCCGCGGTCCCCGCTCCCGTCCCGGCCCCCGCTCCCGTCCCGGACCGCGCCCACGCCCACGCCCGCGCGCACCGCGTTCACCAGCCGCGCCGTCGACTCCGGAACCTCGAAGCGCTCCGGGTACGGCGGTTCGTGCGCCTCCGCCGACGCCACCCCCGTATGCAGCGACAACGGCGCGATGCGCACCCCCCGCCGTACCAGCTCCGCCACCAGGTCCGGGGTGAAGGGCCGCCCGGCGCTCGGCATCTCCGCGGAGCCCGAGCCGTCGGCGGAGGGGCGGGCGAAGACCGTCCGGTACGCCGCGAGCGGCTGGTCCCGCTCCGTGTACCCGTACCGGATGGGCCGGCCGTGACGGTGCAGAAGCCCCGGCACGTCGGCACACGACACCCACGCCCACCACAGCCGGGCGGCCCCCGGGTCCAGCGGCTCCACCAGGGACAGCCGCTCGCCGCCCGGCAGCCGTACGACCGCGCCGGCCGGCCCGCCGGCCCGGGGCACCGTCGTCCCGGATCCGGACCGCCCGTCGGGCGTCCGCAGCTCGACCGCCCACCGGCCGTCGTCACCCCGGGTGGAGAAGTGGACGACGACCCGTACGCCGCCCGGCTCACCGCCCAGCCACCCGTCGACCGCCGCGGGCAGCGTCGGGGACGTGTTGACCACCAGCACGTCCCCGGCCCGCAGCTGCCCCGCGAGTTCGGGGAAGGAGTGGTGCGTCACCCGCGTCCCCCGCGACACCAGCAGTCGTACGTCGTCCCGGCCGCGCCCGCGCTGCTCCGCAGGCACCCGGGCCGACAGTTCCTCCGGCACCCGCAGCGCCTCCAGGACGGTCATCGCGAACCCACCCCCGAGCCCTCCTCCATGTCCCCCGCCGCCCCCGTTCCGGATGCCGTGCCTTCCTCCGCGCTGGTCTCCGAGGCCGTCCCCGCGCCCGTCTCCGCATACGTGCGGGCGCCGACCAGGGCGGGCGCCGCGTACCGGCCGCTCACCGGTCGCCGCTCCAGCAGCCGCAGGAAGCCCGGCACCACCGCCTCGGGGGCGGGCCGCGGATCCGCGTCGTCCGGCACGGCCGCCGCGTACAGATCCGTCCCCATGTCGCCCGGGTCCACCGCCCACACCCGTACGTCCGGCTCCTCCACCGCGAGGACCGCCGCGAGCTGGTCCAGCGCCGCCTTGGACGCCCCGTACCCGCCCCACGTCCCGTACGCCTCGGCCGCCGCGTCCGAACTGACCGCGATCACCGCGCCCGACCCGCTCGACCGCAGCAGCGGCAGCGCCTCCTGCACCAGCCCGAGCGCGGCCACCACATTGGTCTCCAGCGCCGCCCGCAGTCCGTCGAGCGGCAGCGCGTCCAGCCGCGCCAGCGGCTCCACGCCCAGCGCGGAGGCATTGCTCACCACCAGATCGAGCGCCCCCAGCCCGGCCGCGGCGCGCACCAGCTCCGCGCGGTGCGCGTCGTCCGTCACGTCCCCGGCGAGCGCCGCGACCCGGGCGCCGTGCGCCGCCCCGGCGGCCCTGACCTCCCGCGCCGTCCCCTCCAGTACGTCCGAGGTCCTGGCGTCCAGCACCAGATCCCAGCCGCGCCCGGCCAGCGCGACGGCCAGGGCGCGCCCCAGCCCCTTCGAGCCACCGGTGATGATCGCTACAGGCATGACGTCCGCTCCTTCGCGTCCGGCATCGGCACGTCCGCACGCGGCACGCGCCGACATCGATGGATACGTACGGTTCGGATCCGTACGTCTCGACGCGGCCCAACCTAGGAAGCGCCAGCCCTCCGCCACCTCGTGCGCGGGGCCGGTCCTCGGAGGCACTTCGGCCTAGGCCGCAGGGCCCGTGTCCGGACGGTCCCCGGTCCGATACGACCCGCACGGACCCGCCGGTACGGTGAAGCCATGAGCCACCGACCGAGCTCCGGCCTCGCCGCCGTGAGCACCGCGCTCCTCGCGATGAGCAGGCACCTGGAGGTACGGGACGTCCTCAAGACGATCGTCGTCTCGGCCCGCGAACTGCTCGACGCCGAGTACGCGGCGCTCGGTGTGCCGGACGACCACGGCGGCTTCGCCCAGTTCGTGGTGGACGGCGTCAGCGACGAGCAGTGGAAGGCCATCGGCCCGCTGCCGCGGCAGCACGGCATCCTGGCCGCGATGCTCCACGAGGAGCGGACCGAGCGCCTCGCCGACGTGCGCGAGGACCCCCGCTTCGAGGGCTGGCCCAGCGCGCACCCGGAGATGTCCGACTTCCTGGGGCTGCCGGTCAGGGACGGCGACGAGACGCTCGCCGCGCTCTTCCTCGCGAACAAGCGCTGCCCCAAGCCGGCCGGCGGCTGCGGATTCACCGAGGAGGACGAGGAACTCCTCTCGATCCTCGCCCAGCACGCGGCGATCGCCCTCACCAACGCCCGGCTCTACGAACGCAGCCGCGAACTGACCATCGCCGAGGAGCGTTCCCGCCTCGCCCACGAGCTCCATGACGCCGTCAGCCAGAAACTCTTCTCGCTCCGGCTGACCGCCCAGGCGGCCGCCGCCCTGGTGGACCGCGACCCGGTCCGCGCCAAGGGCGAACTCCAGCAGGTAGCGACGCTCGCCGCCGAGGCCACCGACGAACTGGGCGCCGCCGTGGTGGAGCTGCGCCCGGCCGCCCTGGACGAGGACGGCCTGGTCAACACGCTCCGCACCCAGATCCGGGTGCTCGACCGGGCCCACTCCGCGCGGGTCACCTTCGAGAGCCACGCCGTACGGGCCCTGCCCGCGGCCCAGGAGGAGGCGGTCCTGCGCGTGGCCCAAGAGGCCCTGCACAACGCCCTGCGCCACTCCGGAGCCGACCGCGTCGACGTCGTCCTCGCCCGGCGCGCCCAGGGCGCGGTGCTCAGCGTCACCGACAACGGCAAGGGCTTCGAACCCCGCGCGGTCCGCCGGGCCGGCCGCCACCTGGGACTGGTCTCGATGCGGGACCGCGCGAGCGGGGTGGGCGGCCGGCTGAGGGTCCGGTCGGCCCCGGGACAGGGCACGACGATCGAGATGGAGGTGCCCGGTGGCTGAGATCCGTGTGCTGCTGGTCGACGACCACCAGGTGGTGCGGCGCGGACTGCGGACGTTCCTCGAGGTGCAGGAGGACATCGAGGTCGTGGGCGAGGCGTCGGACGGCGACGAGGGCGTGGCCCGCGCGGAGGAACTGCGCCCGGACGTCGTCCTGATGGACATCAAGATGCCCGGCACGGACGGCATCGAGGCGCTGCGCAAGCTCCGCGCCCTCGCCAACCCGGCCAAGGTGCTGATCGTCACCAGCTTCACCGAGCAGCGCACGGTGGTACCCGCGCTGCGCGCCGGAGCCTCCGGTTACGTGTACAAGGACGTCGATCCGGACGCCCTGGCCGGCGCCATCCGCTCCGTCCACGCGGGCCACGTCCTGCTCCAGCCGGAGGTCGCGGGCGCGCTGCTGGCCCAGGACGACCACGGCGGCGGCCAGGGCAGGGGCACCACGCTCACCGAACGGGAACGGGAGGTGCTCGGCCTGATCGCCGACGGCCGCTCGAACCGGGAGATCGCCCGCGCGCTGGTGCTCTCCGAGAAGACGGTGAAGACCCACGTTTCGAACATTCTGATGAAACTGGACCTCGCGGACCGGACGCAG
This sequence comes from Streptomyces sp. NRRL F-5135, assembly GCF_000719775.1. Taxonomy (GTDB): domain Bacteria; phylum Actinomycetota; class Actinomycetes; order Streptomycetales; family Streptomycetaceae; genus Streptomyces; species Streptomyces hebeiensis. The sequence goes on from NZ_JOHR01000016.1 coordinate 168,585, forward strand.
GCGGCGCTGTGGGCCGTCCGACATGGGATGACGGACTGAGAAGCGTTCGGTTCCCGTCCGGTGTGAGATTCATACCGTCGGGTGTATGTCCCCCACACGGCGCATCCCCCGTGGGGGAGCGGCGTTCTTCATCGCGGACGGCGGCGATCCGCCGCGGTCCTGATGGACAACGCGACAAGGAATACCTCGATGAAGATTGCCAAGAAGGCCGCCCTGGTCATGGTCACCGCGGGCCTCGCGGCGGGCGTCTCCGCCGGCGCCGCCTCCGCCACGGAGGGCGGCGCGCACGCGAACGGCGCGGCGACCCACTCGCCGGGTGTGGGCTCGGGCAACACGGTGCAGGTGCCGGTGCACGTCCCGGTGAACGTGACGGGGAACACGGTGAACGTGGTCGGCCTGCTGAACCCGGCGTTCGGCAACCACTCGGTCAACCACTGACGGTTCGCCTTCCGGCCGGGGGGCGTGGGTGCGGTGCCCACCGGCCCGCACCGCACGCTCCCGAACCGGGCCGGAGGCTACCGCGCCCGCTCCTCCACATACGCGTTGTACGACGCGACCTGCGCCCTCCGCGCGAACCTCTCCACCGGCCGCAGCGCCTCCACCCGCGCCGCCATCTCCGCCGCGCTCACCGCGCCCCCGTGCCCGTTCTCGTACGCCAGCGAGATCATCAGCGCCACTCGCCGCGCCTGCTCCAGCACCCGCGCCGCCCGCGCCGGATACCCGGGTGCCAGCACCTCTCCCTCGCCCTTCGCGCGGGCGCGGTACGTGTCCAGCAGCGCCTCCGCCACCGGGCCCGACGCCGCCACGTCCAGCCGCGACAGCACCTCCGTCGCCTCCCGCAGCGCGTCCGTCAGCTCGCGCTCCGCCTCGCCCAGTGAGGGCACGTCCGCCGGCGGCGCCTCCCGTACCGGCAGGCAGTGCCAGCGGACCTCGACATGCCGGTCGCCCTCCGGGCCCACCGCCGTCACCTCCGGCACCAGCCCCCACGGCGCGCCCACCGCGATCACCGCCTCCTCCGCCTCCAGCGCCCGCGCGTTGAACTCCGGCGGACCGCTCAGCCCCAGCGGGTGCCCCGGCGCGGGCAGCGCGACCCGGAACCCGGTCACCCCGAGCGCCCGCAGCCGTCCCAGGGCCAGGGTCAGCCCGACGGGACCGGACTCGTCGGGCAGGCCCTCCACCCGGTGCACCGCGTCCTCGCCGACCACGGCGAGCACCGCGTCGTCCGGCGAGACAAACCCGGCCAACAGGGCATTTCCCCAAGCGGCCAGCAATCCTGAGCGTGGTTGCGAAAGCATGGACCCAGCCTAGGGAACGGACCTCTCGGCCGGGCTGTCCGAGAGGTGGCGTAGGTTTTCCCCTGGGGGCCGCGCCCGCAGGCGCATCCGAAACCTCAAGACGATTGCATGGGGAGACAACGCGCTCATGAGCGATGTACTGGAGCTGGTGGACGTATCCGTGGTCCGCGACGGACGCGCTCTGGTGGACGACGTCTCCTGGTCGGTCAAGGAAGGGGAGCGCTGGGCCATCCTCGGTCCCAACGGCGCGGGCAAGACCACTCTGCTCAACCTCGCCTCCAGCTATCTCTTCCCCACCACCGGCAGCGTCTCCATCCTCGGTGAGCGCCTCGGCAAGGTCGACGTCTTCGACCTGCGTCCCCGCATCGGCGTGGCCGGCATCGCCATGGCCGAGAAGCTGCCCAAGCGGCAGACTGTCCTGCAGACCGTGCTCACGGCCGCGTACGGCATGACCGCGACCTGGCACGAGGACTACGACGAGGTCGACGAAATGCGCGCCCGCGCCTTCCTCGACCGGCTCGGCATGACCGAGTACCTGGACCGCCGGTTCGGCACGCTCTCTGAGGGCGAGCGCAAGCGCACCCTGATCGCCCGCGCCATGATGACCGACCCCGAGCTGCTGCTCCTGGACGAGCCCGCCGCCGGCCTCGACCTCGGCGGCCGGGAGGACCTGGTGCGCCGTCTCGGCCGCCTCGCCCGCGACCCGTACGCCCCCTCCATGATCATGGTCACCCACCATGTCGAGGAGATCGCCCCGGGCTTCACCCACGTCCTCATGATCCGCCAGGGCAAGGTCCTCGCCGCCGGCCCGATGGAGACGGAGCTGTCCTCCCGCAACCTCTCGCTCTGCTTCGGACTCCCGCTCGTCGTCGAGCGGAACGGGGACCGCTGGACCGCGCAGGGCCTGCCGCTCGCCTGACCGGATATCACCCCTGTCGGGGGAGGCGCCCCCGCCCCTACCATGGCCACGTGGATATCGACGCATGGGTGTGGTGGCTGATCGGCGCCGTCGGGCTGGGAATTCCGCTCGTCCTCACCGCGATGCCCGAGTTCGGCATGTTCGCGGCCGGAGCGGTCGCGGGAGCCGTCGTCGCCGCGCTGGGCGGCGGAGTGGTGGCCCAAGTCCTCGTGTTCGTCGTGGTGTCCGTGGCGCTCATCGCCGTCGTACGGCCGTACGCGGCCCGTCAGCGCGCCGCGAGCCCCGGAGCGGCCACCGGCATCGACGCCCTGAAGGGACGTCAGGCCGTCGTCCTGGAACGGGTCGACGGCAGAGGTGGCCGAATCAAGCTCGCCGGAGAGGTCTGGTCGGCGCGCACGTACGACGAGTCCGCCGCGTTCGAACCTGGCCAGCAGGTCGACGTGGTCGAAATCGACGGCGCCACAGCAGTCGTCATGTGAGCCAACCCTGGGGAAGATTACCCATGCAGGTCCCCAGTCTGAGAAACTGGATCATCGGAACATCCGGCGGCGAAGGGTCCCGAGGAACGCGATGCCATCAATCATCATCGTCCTGGTCATCCTGGTGGTGCTTGTATTCATCGCCCTGATCAAAACGATCCAGGTCATCCCCCAGGCGAGCGCCGCCATCGTCGAGCGCTTCGGCCGCTACACGCGGACGCTCAACGCCGGGCTGAACATCGTCGTGCCGTTCATCGACTCGATCCGCAACCGGATCGACCTCCGCGAACAGGTCGTGCCCTTCCCGCCCCAGCCGGTGATCACGCAGGACAACCTGGTCGTCAACATCGACACCGTCATCTACTACCAGGTGACCGACGCCCGGGCCGCGACCTACGAAGTCGCCAGCTACATCCAGGCGATCGAACAGCTCACCGTCACCACCCTGCGCAACATCATCGGCGGAATGGACCTGGAGCGGACCCTCACCTCCCGCGAGGAGATCAACGCGGCGCTGCGCGGTGTCCTCGACGAGGCCACCGGCAAGTGGGGCATCCGCGTCAACCGCGTCGAGCTGAAGGCCATCGAACCGCCCACCTCCATCCAGGACTCGATGGAGAAGCAGATGCGCGCGGACCGGGACAAGCGCGCCGCGATCCTCACCGCCGAAGGTATCCGCCAGTCCCAGATCCTCACGGCCGAAGGTGAGAAGCAGTCCGCGATCCTGCGCGCCGAGGGTGAGGCCAAGGCCGCCGCCCTGCGGGCCGAGGGTGAGGCGCAGGCGATCCGTACGGTCTTCGAGTCGATCCACGCCGGCGACCCGGACCAGAAGCTCCTCTCGTACCAGTACCTCCAGATGCTCCCCAAGATCGCCGAGGGCGACGCCAACAAGCTGTGGATCGTGCCCAGCGAGATCGGCGATGCCCTCAAGGGACTCAGCGGAGCCTTCGGCAACCTCGGTCCCGGCGCCCCCGGCTTCGACACCGGAGGCAGCGGAGGAAAGGTCGGCACCGTCAAGGAGCAGCGGCAGAGCCCGTCGCTGGACTGAGGCCGGCGGGAAACCCGAGGGCCGGGTGGGGGGTTCGGGCCCACTGGTCCGGTGCCCCCGGCCACCGGGCCCGGCGCTCCCCGCCATTGAGCGAACCGTCGCGGACGGCCGAGGAACCGCCCGAAAACCAGGCGCCGGAGGGTGGCCGTGGGAGGGGGCCGTCGGGACAAGGGGACGGCCGCCGCCCGGACCGCGCAGCCGGTCAGGCATGATCGGTGCAATAAGCACCGATCAGCGAGGGGCAGTGCACGTGACCACCTGGGAGATGCTCGCCGTCTTCGCCGCCGGCCTCGGCGCCGGAACGATCAACACCATCGTCGGTTCCGGCACTCTGATCACCTTCCCCGTACTGCTCGCCACCGGCCTTCCACCGGTCACCGCCACCGTCTCCAACGCCCTCGGCCTGATACCGGGTTCGATCAGCGGAGCCATCGGCTACCGAGCCGAACTCACCGGCCAGCGCCGCCGCGTCCTGCTGCTCGGCGCCGCCGCGATGGTCGGCGGACTCGGCGGCGCCACCCTGCTGCTCCTTCTGCCGCCCACGGCCTTCGAGACGATCGTCCCCGTCCTGGTCGCTCTCGCCCTCGTCCTGGTCGTCCTGCAACCCCGCCTCGCGCGGCGCGTCCAGGCCCGCCGCGCGCGCAAAGGCACCGAGGCCCGCCCCCAGGGCGGCCCGCTCCTCTTCATCGGACTGCTGCTCGCCAGCGTCTACGGCGGCTACTTCACCGCGGCCCAGGGCATCGTCTACGTGGCGCTCATGGGCACCTTGCTCGACGACACCCTGCAACGCCTCAACGCCGTCAAGAACATCCTCGCCGCCATCGTGAACACCGTGGCGGCCGCCTTCTTCCTCTTCGTCGCCGAATTCGACTGGACGGCGGTCGCGCTCATCGCCGTCGGCTCCACCATCGGAGGCCAGATCGGTGCCAGGACAGGCCGCCGACTGCCGCCGACGGCACTGCGCGCCCTGGTGGTGGCCGTCGGTGTCGTCGCCATCGTGCAACTGGTCGTACGCCGCTACTGGTGAGCCCTGTCGGAAGGCCGCCGCGTCGCCCGGTCACCGTAGCCCGCGGACGTGGCTCAGGCCGCCGACCGGATCGGCGTCCCCGACAGCCACGACGGCAGCTCCGAGCGCTCCGCCGCCCGCAGCGACAGCAGCATCGCGTCCGCCGGGGACGGCACGAACGGCTGGTGCAGCAGCGGCATCCCCGCCTGCTCCGGCGTACGGTCCGCCTTGCGGTGATTGTCCTCGGCGCAGGAAGCGACCGTATTCAGCCAGCTGTCCGACCCGCCCCGGGACCTCGGCACCACATGGTCCACCGTGGTCGCCCGCCGGCCGCAGTACGCGCACCGGTGCTGGTCCCGCATCAGCACCCCCCGCCGGGACCACGGCGCTTGTCTTCGGAACGGGACCCGTACGAACCGGCAGAGCCTGATCACCCGGGGCACCGGTAGCTCCACCGCGGCGGCACGCACACGCAGTGCGGGATGGGCCTGCTCGACGACGGCCTTGTCCTGGAGGACCAGCACCACCGCACGGTTGAGTGTCACCGTCGACAGCGGCTCGAAGCTCGAGTTCAGTACCAGCGTGTCCCGCATCCCGTCCACCTCCCGTGTGCCGGCCCGCCGCGCGGCGGGCTTGGATCAACTCTGGCCGGGCACGCCAAGAGGGACAACGCAATAAAAAATGCCCTGCCTTGATCTCTCCAAGACCAGGGCAGGGCAAACAACGAGCAAACGCTCGGCTTCCCGGAGGATCAGCTTCCGGCGGGGACCCCGTATTCGCCGACGAGCTGCGCGCGGGCCAGCGTGTGGAAGCGCAGATTGAAGCCCACGACGGCGGGCGACGCGTCGCTGTCCGGCCCGAGCCGCTCGCTGTCGACCGCGTACACGGTGAACACGTAGCGGTGCGCCGGGTCCCCGGGCGGCGGCGCCGCGCCTCCGAAGTCCTTCGACCCGTAGTCGTTACGGGCGTGTACGGCGCCCTCGGGCAGCCCCTCGAACGTGCCGCCTCCCGCGCCCGCCGGAAGCTCGGTGACCGACGCCGGGATGTCGAAGAGCACCCAGTGCCAGAACCCGCTGCCGGTCGGCGCGTCCGGGTCGAAGCACGTCACGGCGAAGCTCTTGGTTTCCGCCGGGAAGCCGTCCCACCGCAGCTGCGGAGAGGTGTTCCCGGCCGCCTGCACCTGCGCGTCCTTCAACACCCCACCCGGCTTGACGTCATCGCTCACCACGGTGAACGACGGCACCTCCGGATGGAAGTCGTGAGGGAGCGGAGCCCTCTTCCCCTCGGCCACGTCTGATCCTCCGAATCGCCTGGGCCCGGCCGTCCACGCGGACCGGGCCGTGCTGGTCCGGTACGTCGTATCGCGTACGGCGTACCGCGCACGACGCAGCGCGCGGGTCGCGTCTCGCACGTCGTACGGGACCGAGCGTAGGGCCTGCGTCAGAACCAGTTGCGCCTGCCGCCGACCTCGGCGAGCCACTGGTTGAGATAAGCGGGCCAGTCCGTGCCCCGGAAGTCGTCGAGGCCCACCTGGAAAGCCCGGAACGAGTCGCTGCCCTCCGTGAACAGCCCCGGCTTCTTGTCCATCTCCAGGATCACGTCCATCTCGCGGTCGTCGGCCACGAAGGACAGCTCGACCTCGTTCAGCCCCCGGTACTGCTGCGGCGCGAAGAACTCGATCTCCTGGTAGAAGGGCAGCCGCTGGCGCGTCCCCCTGATCTGCCCGCGCTCCATGTCCGCACTCTTGAAGCGGAAACCGAGCTGGACGAAGGCGTCCAGGATCGCCTGCTGCGCCGGCAGCGGATGGACGTTGATGGGGTCGAGATCGCTGTTGTCCACCGCCCGCGCGATGTCCAGCTCGGTGGTCACCCCGATGTTCATCCCGCGCAGCGGCTGACCCTCGATGGTGGTGATCGGGGTCTCCCACGGGATCTCCAGCCCGAACTGCACCACATGGACGGCCCCCGCCTGTACCTCGAAGGCCCCGCCGATGGTCTGCTTGGCGAACTCGATGTCCTGCTTGGCCTCCTGATCGCCGCCCTCGACCTCGACCCGGGCCTGAAGACCGACGGAGAGCCCCGAGATCTGCTGGTTCACGGAGCCGCCCTCGAGCCGCACCTCACCCTGGACGACGCCACCGGGGACGACGTTCGACTCGGACAGCTCCGTCTCGACGGACGCGCCACCGGCGCCCAGGCTCGCGAGCAGCTTCTTGAAGCCCATCTTCACTCCTTGAATGTCCTGACAGGTCCTGACCTGTAGATACGCGACCCGACCGTAGCCGGTTCCCCGCTGCTTGCGCACCGGTCGGCGTGCGAACCGGCAAGCGCGGCCGAAGCGTTCGCGTGGCCCGGGCCTCCGCAGGGCGTCCGGCCGGGCCCCCTGTACGCTCGGACGCCATGATGGAGAGCCCCGACCGCGTCCCGCTGCCCCGGGAGTTCTTCGACCGCCCGGTCCTCGAGGTCGCGACCGACCTGTTGGGCAGGGTCCTGGTACGGAGCACGGACGAGGGCCCCATCGAACTCCGCCTGACCGAGGTCGAGGCGTACGCCGGCGCGGTCGACCCGGGATCGCACGCCTTCCGCGGCCGTACCGCCCGCAACGCCGTGATGTTCGGCCCGCCCGGTCACGCGTACGTCTACTTCACCTACGGAATGTGGCACTGCCTCAACCTGGTGTGCGGACCCGAAGGAGAAGCGAGCGGAGTCCTGCTGCGGGCCGGCGAGATCCTGCACGGCGCCGAGCTGACCCGGAAGCGCAGGCTCTCGGCCCGCCACGACAGAGAACTGGCCAAGGGCCCGGCACGCCTGGCCACTGCCCTGGACGTCGACCGGTCGCTCAACGGCGCCGACGTGTGCGCGGGCCCGGGTGCCCCTCTGTCGATCCAGTCGGGCACCCCCATCACGGACGACCAGCTGCGCAGCGGTCCCCGCACCGGGGTCGGCGGCGACGGCGCGAGCCACCCCTGGCGCTTCTGGATCGACGGCGACCCGTCGGTGAGCCCGTACCGAGCCCACGCACCGCGTCGGCGTACGAGCCGCCGGACTTGACGCGGCAGGGTCCCTGCCCTAACGTAGCCCGAGCCGCACTTTACGGGTCCTGCCGCTGAGCAGCGCCCGAAGCGGCCATCCACTACTCAGACCTCACCCCAAGGGTGCGTGTTTTCGGCATGCCGAAAATGCGGACCGGACGGCTCGATTATGAATTGAGCGGGGACTCGGTTAACGTAGTGGCCAGCCGAAAGGCAAAAGGCCCTTCCGAAGGCCATCGGATATCTGGAAGCGGGAGAAACACCGCCGAATGAGTCTGATAGAGTCGGAGACACGAAATACCGAAG
>NZ_JOHR01000017.1 GCF_000719775.1 Streptomyces sp. NRRL F-5135
CCGCCCGCCACCACGATCTTCGCGCTGGTGGTAGATCGGCCCGCACCGCCGCTAGAGCTTGCGAAGTCCACTGAGCACCCTTTCGAGCAGTGTCACATCCGGCGTACCGCCGGCGTCTCCGTTGCCTGGCTGATGAATGGCCACCATGCCCGCTTCCGCCAGGTCGGCCACGAGAATGCGCGCCACCCCGAGCGGCATCGTCAGCAGGGCCGACACCTCCGCCACGGACTTGACCTCCCGGCACAGGTGGCAGATCCGCTGGTGCTCGGGGAGCAGGGTGGCGAGATGCGCGGGGTCGGCGGTCGTGCTGACCAGCGCCTCGATGGCGAGCTGGTAGCGCGGCCGGGTCCGGCCGCCGGTCATGGCGTACGGGCGGACCAGCGGCTGGTCGCCCTCAGCTCCGTACGACGCGTCGATCGAGGCGCCGTACGGATCGTGAGGGGCGGGTGGCGGGGTCATGAATCCTCCGGGCGTGACAGCAAGATGTCTGCGTGCCGTCTGACTGGGCCGGTGGGGGGCCGGTGGGCGGCCTGACGGTTGATGAGCTGGGGTCGTTCCTTCGAGGCCTCAGTGCAGCAGACTTCCCTGGAGCTCGGCGCGCAGGTCCGGGGTGAGTACCGTACCGGCGCGGTCGACCAGGAGGGCCATTTCGTACCCCACGAGGCCGATGTCGCACTCGGGGTGTGCGAGCACGGCCAGCGACGAACCGTCGGAGACGGACATGATGAAGAGGAAGCCGCGCTCCATCTCCACCACCGTCTGGTTGACCGGGCCGCCTTCGAATATCCGGGACGCCCCCGCGGTCAGCGAGGTCAGACCGGACGCCACGGCCGCGAGCTGGTCGGCACGGTCGCGGGGGAAGCCCTCGGACATGGCCAGGAGCAGTCCGTCCGCGGAGACCACCACCGTGTGCGACACCCCGGGGGTGTTGTCCACGAAATTGGTGATCAACCAGTTCAGATTCTGCGCGGCCTGACTCATCGGACTCAACTAACGCTCCTGCTGGTGAGAGTTGCCGAGGTTGAAGCCATTGTTCGTCGGGCCGGTGTTGCCCGCCTGACGCCCCTGCTGGATACCCCGACGGAGGTTGGTCAGCCGGCCGCGTACGTCAGCGGGCGCACGCGAGACCTGCGGACCGGCCGTCTGATTGTTCTGCTCCTGGGCGGTGCCGGGTACCAGATTGGCACGCGGAACGCGGCGGGGCAGGCCGGAGGTGGTGATTCCGCCCGACTGGGGCTTCTTGGCCCGCTCGGCCTGGCGCACCAGCTCGTCGTTGGGCGACGTGCGCCAGGAGGAGTTGGCGCCGACGCCCTGGGCACCCGGGGTGCTGATGCCCGAGCCGTTGGTCCCCTGGCCGCCCGTCCCCGGCCCGTCGCCGAAGCCGTTGCGGCCCGAGCCGTTCGTACCGAAACCGCCGCGCGGCGTACCGGAGGAACCCGGCGAACCGGCGGGGCCGGTGGAGCTGATGGAACTCGCGACGCCGAAGCTGTCGGTGGAGGTGTCGCGGGAGCCGAAGCCGCCGGAGCGGTTCGTGCCGCCCGGGCCGAAGCTTCCCGTGTCACCTGTGCCGAAGCTGCCCGTGCCGTTCGTGCCGCCCGAGGCGAAGCTTCCGGTGTCACCCGAGCCGTAGCTTCCCGAGCCGTTCGCGCCACCGCCCGTGCGGTCGGTCGGGGAAGAGCCCTGGGTGCCCGACGCGCCGGGCTCGCGGCGCGGCATGGGCGGCAGGTCGGAGCCGCCGTGCCGGCCCTGATCCCGGTCCTGGCCCGTGTCCTGGCCCCGGCCCTGGTCGTACGCCGTCGTCTCCGGCGGCCGCGGGGCCTCCTCCTGCCGCGACCCGTGGAACCAGTTGGTCTCCAGCGTGTCGTACAGGGGCGTACGGCCGTCCCCCGGCCCGGCGGCCGGCGGCAGCGCCTCGGGCTGCGGCTGCGGCGGCAGGCTCGGTGGCCGGTAACCGCCCTCGGAGCCGGGCACCGGGGCGGGCGCCGGGGGCCGCGGGGCGCTGAAACCCTGCTGCCCGGCGGTCATGTCCCGGCGGGGGGCGTCGTAGTCCTGCTGGGCACGGCCGTCGGAACGGTCGCCGTATCCCTGGCGGTCGCCGTATCCCAGCCGGTTGCCCTGGTCGCCCTGGTCCGCCTGGTAGCCGCCGCCCTGATAACCGGTCGGCGCGGGGGCGTTGAAGTCGGGCCGCGGGAACTGGGCGGTGGCGGCCGGGTCCTGGTCGCCGCGGGGCTGGTCCGCGCCGGGCCGGGGCCCCTGGAAGTCGGGGCGGGGGAACTCAGCCGTGGCGCCGGGGCCCTGGCGGTCGTCCGCCTGCGGGAACCGGCCGGTGGCGTCGTGCTCCTCGTGGCCGCGCGGGGCGTCCACCGAGGGGCGCTGGAAGGGGGAGTTCCGGTCGTTGCCCCAGCCGGCGTCCTGGGCGCGTGGCTGCGGCGTGCCGCCGGGCAGTTCGGCCCGCGGTCCGCCGGGCGGCGGGAGCTGCCGGCCGCGGTCGGGCGCGTCGCCCGGCTGGAAGGCGTTCCGGTCCCCGGGGCGGCCCGCCTGGCCGGTGCCGGCGGTACGGTCGTCATGGCCCGGGCCCTGCCGGCCGGGACCGGACTGCCCCGGTCCGTGCTGGCCGCCCCAGCCGCCGCCCTGTCCCTGCGAGGAGGGACCGAAGGCGTTCTGGCTGAAGAAGTCGGAGCGACCCGAGTCCTGGCCCTGCCGCGGCCGTCCCTGGCCACCGCCCGGAGCGCCGTCGCGGGGCGGCAGCGCGACCCGCGGGCCCGCGCCGGCACCCACCTGTCCGCGCTGCGGGGCGCCGCCGAGCTGGCCGCCGGGCGCGGCGGACGGCCCGTCGGCACCGGGGCGGGGCCCCTGGGCGGCACCGGCACCGGTCCCGGCTCCCTGGCCGCCGGGACCGCCCTGGCCCCCGGGCCGGCCCAGCGGGCTCTTCTTGTTCCCGTGCGCGACATCGACCGGCAGCATGACCAGCGCGGTCGTGCCGCCGGAGTCGGAGGGGCGCAGCTGGATCCGGATGCCGTGCCGCAGGGACAGCCGGCCGACCACGAACAGACCCATGCGGCGCGAGACCGAGACGTCCACGGTCGGCGGCGAGGCGAGGCGCTCGTTGATCGCCGCGAGGTCCTCGGGCGACAGGCCGATACCGGTGTCGTGGATCTCGACGAGCACCCGTCCGTCGGGCAGGGCGTGACCGGTGACGCGGACCTTCGTCTGCGGCGACGAGAACGACGTCGCGTTCTCCAGCAGCTCGGCGAGGAGGTGCACGAGGTCGTTGACGACGCGGCCGGCGACCTCGGTGGTGGGCACGGAGGCCAGTTCGATGCGCTCGTACTGCTCCACCTCGGAGGCGGCGGCACGGAGCACGTCGACCAGCGGCACCGGACGGGTCCACCGGCGGCCGGGCTCCTCACCGGCGAGGACCAGCAGGTTCTCACCGTTACGCCGCATACGCGTGGCGAGGTGGTCCAGCTTGAACAGCGAGGAGAGCTGGTCCGGGTCGGCCTCGCGCGACTCCAGCTCGGAGATCAGCGACAGCTGACGCTGGATCAGGCCCTGGCTGCGACGCGAGAGGTTGGTGAACATCGCGTTGACGTTGCCCCGCAGCAGCGCCTGTTCGGCGGCCAGCCGGACCGCCTCGCGGTGCACGTCGTCGAAGGCCGTGGCGACCTGACCGATCTCGTCCCGGGAGTGCACACCGACCGATTCGACGGAGGTGTCGACGTCCTGCGGGTCCGCCTCGGAGAGCTGCTTGACCAGCTCGGGCAGCCGGTCCTGGGCGACCTTCGTCGCCGTGTCCTGGAGCCGGCGCAGCGAGCGGATCATGGACCGGGCCACCACGAAGGCGCCGACGAGCGAGACCCCGAGGACGACGACGATCAGCGCCGCGTTGAAGATCGCCTCTTGCTGCGACTCGGAGCGCAGCTCACGGGCCTTGCTCTCCATCTCGCCCAGCAGCGTGGCCTCGATGGTCTTCATCGCGTTGATCCGCGTGGACGCCTGGTCGGTCCAGTCCAGGTACGAGCGGTTGGGCTGGTTCGCGAGGCCGTCCTGCCGGTCGAGCACCCGGTCGGCGTACTTCTCGGACGCCTGGATCTCGGGGTTGCCCTGGCCGTTGAGCGGAGCCATCAGCTCCTCGGCGTCGCCGCCCATCGACTCGTACAGCTGGGTGAAGGAGGTGAGGGCGTTCTTCTCCTTGCTGGCCGCGGCCAGACCGTAGAGCCGGTCGTTCTCGGTGAGGTCGCCCTTCTTCGAGGGCGTGGCCGGCAGCGAGGCGGCGATGATCGCCCGCTGGATGGAGGCGTACTCCTTGGCGGAGGAGAACGCGGCCAGCGCGCGGGTCCGCTTGATCATGTCCGGGTTGCTGGTCGCCTGCGCCATGTCCTGCGAGAGGCTCAGCAGCGACTCGATCAGCTGGCTGTAGGCGTCGACCGTCAGCGAGTTCGCCTCGGCGTTGGTGTACGCGTCCCGGCGGATCTCGTTGATCTTGTTGACCTGGGTGGCGATCTGGTTGGCGTTGGCGCGGATGCTCTCCAGCGCCTGATCGTTGTCCGTGTTGCCGATCTGCCGCGTGGCGTCGAGGAACGCCAGCTTCGCCCGGTCGGTCTTCGTGCGGCGGTCGCCCACCTTGAAGTCGTCGGCGTCCGCGCCGTTGCGCAGCGGGCCGGCCGACTCGTCGCGCTCCGCCTGGAGCGCGATGGAGAGGTCGGTCGCCTCCTTGGTCAGCTTCGTCAGCAGCTGCATGTGCTCCAGCTGCTGGATGTCGTCGAGCGACTGGTTGATCCGCAGACCGCCCAGCGTGGTCGCCGCGACGACCGGCAGGGTGAGCAGCGCCACGAGGCGGGTGCTGATGCGCCAGTTGCGCAGCGCTATCCGGGAGCCGGGGTCGCCGGTCGTGATGGTCTCCGGTGCCGGCTGCGGGGCGGACTTGGGCGCCACCGAGGGCTTGCCGCCACCGGGGCCCGCGCCGGGACGCGTGCCGCGGCCGCCGCTCTCGCCCGAGGGAGCCGACGGCCCGGAGGGCGCCGTACCCGGGTTCGGGGTGTGCTGGGGCGAGGAGCCGCGATCGGACCCGCCGCGGGGCTCCTGCTCCGCCGCAGCACTGCCATCCCTCTTGAAACGTCCCTGCACTAGTGTCGCAACCTCTGGACCAGGCGCCCCTCCGCGTGGCGGAGGGGCGGTGTCGGCTTTGTGGGGCGCCGAGAAGCTCCCCATGGTGGTCGTGAGTGACCGGCGCTGCTCCCCTTCTCCACCGCCACTCGGCGCTGCGTCGCGCCCTCGCGCCGGCTGTTCAAACCCGCGGCGGTGGTGGGAATTCCAGCACAGTGGCGGATCTCCAACAAGGGCCGCAGGTGGGACTGTCACCTGAATGACAGCGTGTGAGCGCCGCGTCACGAGCCGTAGAAAGTGTTCGCGGAGGAATCGGACTTTTATTGACGAGACCCGCGGGGGTGAGGGGTGTCCCAGTCCGCATGATCGACAGCGGAATGCCTCGTTCGGTTATGCAATGTCCGTTTCCGTGATCACCCGCCCGCGTCCGCTATGGCCGAAATGCCGGACGATTGGTGAGCAAACTCACAGAGAGATCGCGGAAAGTTCCCGGCGTTCGTGGGGAATTGGATGTTTAGCCTGACGCTTTACAGGGATGGCACATCCGACAAGCAGCGCCCCGGGCGCCCTCACACGCGACAAGGTCTGACGCCACAGATGAAGACGACGATGACGTTCCGCAGCACCGCCAATCCGCGCCGCACCACGCTGGCGCACCTCAAGGACACCGAGGCCCTGCTGTCCGCGGAGCGTCCGGAGCACTCCGTCGCGCTGCCGAACCGGACCGCCAACCCTCGCCGTACGATCCTGATGGACGTCCCGGCCGACCGATAGGTTCCCGGCCGGCCGCGACCGGTCCCCCTCGAGTACGCGCGCCGGACGGCCGGCGTTCACCGCGCACGGACGCCGCGTCCGCGCGAGTGCGGCGTCCGCGCGAGCGCCGGGCGCCGGTCACGCGCCTGCCGTGCGTCCCGTGTCCCCCCGGCGCGCGCCTCCGGCCGTGTCCGTCACCCGGGGGCAAGGGGCCCCTGAGACGCCGGGCCCTGAGACGCCGGGCCGCCCCTTCACATCGCGTTAGCCTGGAGCGTCAGTCTCCAGACCAGCGAGCAAGTGAGGGGCGACAGCATCCCGTGCGCATCGCCAGATTCTCCATCGACGGCAATGTCGCCTTCGGCGCGGTCGAGGGCGAAGGCACCGGCGACCCCGCCGGCCTCGTCCTCGACATCATCAAGGGCATTCCGTACGCCGACTTCGAACTGTCGGGCACCAAGGTCCCGCTGAGCAAGGTCAGGCTCCTGCCGCCCGTGCTGCCCAACAAGGTCGTCGGCATCGGCCGCAACTACGCGGAGCACGCGGCGGAACTCGGCAACGAGGTCCCCGAGGTCCCGGTCGCCTTCCTCAAGCCGACCACCTCGGTGATCGGCTCGGGCGACGCGATCGAGTACCCCTCCTTCTCGACCGAGGTGCACTACGAGGCCGAACTGGCCGTCGTCATCGGCCGGATGTGCCGGGAGGTCCCGCGCGAGCGCGTCCGGGACGTGATCCTCGGCTACACCTGCGCCAACGACGTCACCGCCCGCGACGCGCAGCGCCGCGAGAAGCAGTGGAGCCGCGCCAAGGGCTTCGACACCTCCTGCCCGCTCGGCCCCTGGGTGGAGACCGACCTCGACCCCTCCGACCTCGCGATCCAGTGCACGGTCAACGGGGAACAGCGCCAGCTCGGCCGGACGAGCGAGATGATCCGCTCGATCGAGGACCTGGTCGTCCACATCACCGAGGCCATGACGCTGCTCCCGGGCGACGTCATCCTCACGGGCACCCCCGCGGGGGTCGGCCCGCTCACCGTCGGCGACGAGGTCGCCGTCACCATCGAAGGCATCGGCACTCTCACCAACAAGGTGATCAAGCGTGGCTAACGCACCCGTGCGTGTTCGTTTCTGTCCCTCCCCGACCGGCAACCCCCATGTGGGCCTGGTCCGCACCGCCCTGTTCAACTGGGCGTTCGCCCGCCACAGCGGCGGCACCATGGTCTTCCGCATCGAGGACACCGACGCGGCGCGCGACTCGGAGGAGTCGTACGAGCAGCTGCTCGACGCGATGCGCTGGCTCGGGCTCGACTGGGACGAGGGCCCGGAGGTGGGCGGCCCGCACGCGCCGTACCGCCAGTCCCAGCGGATGGACGTCTACCGCGACACCGCCGCCAAGCTGCTGGCGGCCGGGCACGCGTACCACTGCTACTGCTCCACCGAGGAGCTGGACGCCCGCCGCGAGGCCGCCCGCGCGGCCGGCCGGCCCTCCGGCTACGACGGCCACTGCCGGGACCTCACCGCCGAGCAGAAGGACGCGTACGAGGTCGAGGGACGGGCGTCCATCGTGCGCTTCCGGATGCCCGACGAGCCGATCACCTTCACCGACCTCGTCCGCGGCGAGCTCACGTTCGCGCCGGAGAACGTCACGGACTACGGCATCGTCCGCGCCAACGGCGCCCCTCTCTACACGCTCGTCAACCCCGTCGACGACGCCCTGATGGAGATCACCCACGTCCTGCGCGGCGAGGACCTGCTCTCCTCCACCCCGCGCCAGATCGCGCTGTACAAGGCGCTGATCGAGCTGGGCCTGGCCAAGGACGTGCCGGCCTTCGGCCACCTGCCGTACGTGATGGGCGAGGGCAACAAGAAGCTCTCCAAGCGCGACCCGCAGTCGTCCCTCAACCTCTACCGCGAGCGCGGGTTCCTGCCCGAGGGCCTGCTCAACTACCTCTCGCTGCTCGGCTGGTCGCTCGCCGCCGACCGCGACGTCTTCTCCGTACCGGAGATGGTCGCCGCCTTCGACATCGCCGACGTGAACGCGAACCCGGCGCGCTTCGACCTGAAGAAGGCCGAAGCGATCAACGCCGACCACATCCGCAGGCTGGACGTGAAGACGTTCATCGAGGCGTGCGGGCCCTGGCTGAAGGCCCCGCACGCGCCCTGGGCCCCGGAGGCCTTCGACCCGGCGGCCTTCGAGGCCCTGGCCCCGCTGGCCCAGACCCGGCTGACCGTCCTGTCGGACATCACCGCCAACGTCGACTTCCTCTTCCTCGACGAGCCGGTGGCGGACGAGGCGTCCTGGGCGAAGGCCATGAAGCCGGGCGCGGACGCCCTGCTGGCCACCGCCCGCGCGAAGCTCGCCGAGGCGGAGTGGGCGGCGGAGCCCCTCAAGAACGCGGTCCTCGCGGCCGGCGAGGAGCACGGCCTGAAGCTGGGCAAGGCCCAGGCCCCGGTCCGCGTCGCCACCACGGGCCGCACGGTCGGCCTGCCGCTCTTCGAGTCCCTGGAAGTCCTGGGCCGCGAGCGCGCACTGGCCCGGATCGACGCCGCGCTCGCGAAGCTCGCGGGCTGAGCATCGCCCGCGCGTGCCCCACTGACGTGCCCGAGGGCGGCCACCGCGACCCGGCGGCCGCCCTTCGGCGTCCCGGGGCACGTATGCGCCTACGGCGGTCCTCGGCGCCCGGCCGGGCGTACGACGGTACGGGGCCGGGGCGGCCGGCACCGGCGCGCCCTGACCACGCGGATACCCGTTTTGGAGCGGTGTCCGCGATCGGGTAATGTTCTTCCTGCGCCGCCCGAGAGGGCCGAAGGGCCCGGCGGGTAGCGCAAACCAAACAAAACCCCCCACCGGGGGTTGAGTTTTGGTGGGCTATGGTGTAATTGGCAGCACGACTGATTCTGGTTCAGTTAGTCTAGGTTCGAGTCCTGGTAGCCCAGCGCAGATTCTCTCTGCGGAGCCCCCGTTGTGTAGCGGCCTAGCACGCTGCCCTCTCACGGCAGTAGCGCCGGTTCGAATCCGGTCGGGGGTACAGATCCTTCTCTCCGATGTCTTCGGGTCGCTCCCGGATGCGTCGATGCAGGATCGCTAGGGCCCCCGTTGTGTAGCGGCCTAGCACGCCGCCCTCTCAAGGCGGTAGCGCCGGTTCGAATCCGGTCGGGGGTACTGGTCTGAACCACCATGGGCTATGGTGTAATTGGCAGCACGAGTGATTCTGGTTCATTTAGTCTAGGTTCGAGTCCTGGTAGCCCAGCGCAGATTCCCTCTGCGGAGCCCCCGTTGTGTAGCGGCCTAGCACGCCGCCCTCTCAAGGCGGTAGCGCCGGTTCGAATCCGGTCGGGGGTACATGGAGAAACGATGAGGCCCCTCCCGGTCGGGAGGGGCCTCATCGCCGTGCGCGGGACGGCGTCACGCGGCTCAGCCGCCTGATACGGCTCGTCGGCCGATCATCCGGTGTTTCTCGTACCGGCCCCGGACCTCTTCGTACCGGCCGGACCGCTGCGACGCTGGAGCGGCCTGCCGGTGGTGCCGACGGGGGAGTGGGGGAGCGGGGATCTCAGCCCGCGCGGCGCAGGGCCTCGCTGAGCCGCCCCGCCGCGTCTATCACGGCCTGCGCGTGCATCCGGCCCGGATGGCGCGTGAGCCGTTCGATCGGTCCGGATACCGAGACGGCCGCGACCACCCGGTTCGAGGGCCCGCGCACCGGCGCCGAGACCGAGGCCACTCCCGGCTCGCGCTCGCCGATCGACTGGGCCCAGCCCCTGCGCCGTACGCCCGAGAGCGCCGTCGCCGTGAAGCGCGCGCCCTGGAGGCCGCGGTGCAGCCGCTCCGGCTCCTCCCAGGCCATCAGGATCTGGGCCGAGGAGCCCGCCTTCATGGTCAGAGTGGAGCCGACCGGGACCGTGTCCCGCAGCCCGGAGAGCCGCTCCGCCGCGGCCACACATATCCGCATGTCGCCCTGGCGGCGGTAGAGCTGCGCGCTCTCGCCGGTCAGGTCCCGGAGGTGGGTGAGTACGGGTCCGGCCGTGGCCAGCAGGCGGTCCTCGCCGGCCGCGGCGGCCAGCTCGGCCAGCCGCGGACCGAGGATGAACCGGCCCTGCATGTCCCTCGCCACCATCCGGTGGTGTTCCAGTGCCACGGCCAGACGGTGGGCCGTGGGTCGTGCGAGCCCGGTCGCCGCGACCAGCCCGGCGAGGGTGGCCGGACCGGACTCCAGGGCGCTCAATACCAGAGCAGCCTTGTCGAGAACGCCGACGCCGCTAGAGTTGTCCATGAAACGATACTCGCGTCTCACTCTGTGAAACGCAAGTTCAATATCGCCGGGAACTTGCCAACCTGTAGGTACGAGCCCGCGGACCAACGGGTCTTCGGCCGGCGTCCGGCGCGGGGGATACGGACGCGGGCCCACATGTCTCTAGGAGCGCCGGCCGCACCAGGCCGGTCGGAGGGAAAGCGATGGGTAGGACACTCGCGGAGAAGGTCTGGGACGACCATGTCGTCCGGCGCGCAGAGGGCGAGCCCGACCTCCTCTTCATCGATCTGCACCTGCTGCACGAGGTGACCAGCCCCCAGGCCTTCGACGGCCTGCGCAAGAACGGGCGGCGGGTCCGGCGGACCGACCTCACCCTCGCCACCGAGGACCACAACACCCCCACCCTCGACATCGACAAGCCCATCGCGGACCCCGTCTCCCGCGTCCAGCTGGAGACGCTGCGCAAGAACTGCGCGGACTTCGGCGTCCGGCTGCACCCGCTGGGCGATGTCGAGCAGGGCGTCGTCCATGTCGTCGGCCCGCAGCTGGGCCTGACCCAGCCCGGCACGACCGTGGTCTGCGGTGACAGTCACACCTCCACCCACGGCGCGTTCGGCGCGCTGGCGTTCGGCATCGGGACCAGCCAGGTCGAGCACGTCCTGGCCACCCAGACGCTGCCGATGAGCCGCCCCAGGACCATGGCCATCACCATCGAGGGCGAGCCGGCCGACGACGTCACCGCCAAGGACCTGATCCTCGCCGTGATCGCCAAGATCGGTACCGGCGGCGGTCAGGGCTACATCCTCGAGTACCGCGGCTCCGCCATCGAGAAGCTCTCGATGGAGGCCCGGATGACCATCTGCAACATGTCCATCGAGGCCGGCGCCCGTGCGGGCATGATCGCCCCGGACGAGACCACCTTCGCCTATCTCCAGGGCCGGGACCACGCCCCCACCGGTGCGGACTGGGACGCGGCGGTCGCGTACTGGAAGACGCTGCGCACCGACGACGACGCGGTCTTCGACGCCGAGGTCTTCATCGACGCCGCCGAACTGGCCCCGTTCGTCACCTGGGGCACCAACCCCGGCCAGGGCGCGCCGCTGTCCGCGCGCGTCCCCGACCCGGCCTCGTACGAGGACGCCTCGGAGCGGTACGCCGCCGAAAAGGCCCTGGAGTACATGGGGTTGACCGCGGGGCAGGCGCTGCGCGACATCACCGTGGACACCGTCTTCGTAGGCTCGTGCACCAACGGCCGCATCGAGGACCTGCGCTCGGCCGCTGGGATCCTCGACGGCCGCAAAGTCGCCGACGGGGTACGGATGCTGGTCGTTCCCGGTTCGGTACGGGTCGCCCTCCAGGCCGTCGAGGAGGGACTGGACAAGGTGTTCACCGCCGCGGGAGCCGAGTGGCGGCACGCCGGCTGTTCGATGTGTCTGGGCATGAACCCCGACCAACTCGCGCCCGGCGAGCGCTCCGCGTCCACCTCCAACCGCAACTTCGAGGGCAGGCAGGGCAAGGGCGGCCGTACGCACCTGGTCTCCCCCCAGGTCGCCGCCGCCACCGCCGTGCTGGGCCACCTGGCCTCGCCCGCCGATCTGTCCGGTGCCGACGCCGGTGCCCGTACGCCCGCTGGAGCGCGATAACCATGGAAGCCTTCACCACCCACACCGGCCGTGCCGTCCCGCTGCGCCGCAGCAACGTCGACACGGACCAGATCATCCCGGCCCACTGGCTGAAGAAGGTCACCCGCGACGGTTTCGAGGACGGCCTCTTCGAAGCCTGGCGCAAGGACTCGTCCTTCGTCCTCAACCAGCCCGCGTACCAGGGCGCCACGGTGCTGGTGGCCGGTCCGGACTTCGGTACCGGCTCCTCCCGTGAACACGCTGTGTGGGCTTTGCAGAACTTCGGCTTCAAAGCCGTCATCTCGTCCCGGTTCGCCGATATCTTCCGGGGCAACTCCCTCAAGAACGGCCTGCTGACGGTCGTCCTGGAGCAGCCGGTCGTGGACGCTCTCTGGGAGATCGCGGAGAGCGACCCGACGGCCGAGATCACCGTGGACCTGGAGCGGCGCCAGGTACGGGCCACCACGCCCGACGGGGCCGCACTTACGGCCGATTTTGAGCTTGACGAGAACTCCCGTTGGCGTCTGCTCAACGGGCTCGACGACATCAGCCTCACCCTCCAGAACGAAGCCGACATCGCCTCGTACGAGGCCACCAGGCCGGCCTTCAAACCGCGTACGATCACTGCCTGATCTGCGTCTTTCCCCTCCTGCACCCCTCACCTTCCGGTGGGGGGTGCAGTTGTTTGTTGAGACCCCGCCGGGCGACAACTCGCCCTAGATGGCACAATCGGCGCATGGACCGCGACGACCAACTCGAGCTCTACGGGTTAGTCGCGGAACAACTCAAAGAAGCGCACGCGAGGGTGCGCGGTCTGCGCGTCACGGACGAGGCGCGGGCCGCGCTGACCCGAAAGCTGCTGGTCATCACGGCAGCGGCGAAACACGATCTGCCCGGCGCGGCAAGGCGGCTGGACCGCTTGATGAAGGACCTGGACGAGGGTCGATTTCCAGAAGGTGACTGACCCGCCGGATCTCGGCCAGGTCTACTTCGTTGCGGCACTAGGGTGATTAGCCCGTTTCGTGTTTGATTTGCGGTATATATCTGCCTAACGTGCGAAAAAGCTTGAACACTTTCGTTCCGGCAATGTCTCCGAAGGGGAAGACGTGAACAAGGCACAGCTCGTAGAAGCGATTGCCGACAAGGTCGGCGGCCGTCAGCAGGCCGCCGACGCGGTGGACGCGGTACTCGACGCGATCGTCCGAGCGGTGGTCGCGGGCGACCGGATCTCGGTCACCGGGTTCGGTTCCTTCGAGAAGGTCGACCGCCCCGCCCGGTACGCGCGCAACCCGCAGACAGGGGAGCGCGTCAGGGTCAAGAAGACCTCGGTGCCGCGCTTCCGCGCAGGCCAGGGCTTCAAGGACCTGGTCAGCGGCTCGAAGAAGCTCCCGAAGAACGACGTCGCGGTGAAGAAGGCGCCCAAGGGCAGCCTCTCGGGCGGTGCTTCCACCCGTACGACCGCCAAGGCCGCGGCGAAGAAGGCGACGGCGAAGAAGGCCACGGCGGCCAAGAAGACCACCGCCAAGAAGGCCACGGCGGCCAAGAAGACCACGGCCAAGAAGGCGGCGGGGGCCAAGAAGACCACCGCCAAGCAGGCGGCGGCCGCGAAGAAGACCACGGGCGCGGCGAAGAAGACCACCGCCAAGAAGACCGCTCCGGCGAAGAAGGCGACGGCCAAGAAGGCGCCCGCTCGAAAGGCGACCGCGCGGACGACGACCGCGAAGAAGACCACCGCAAGGAAGAAGTGAGGCAGAACGCCACACGGCCGTAACGCGCCGGGCCGGGCTCCCCTCGGGGAGCCCGGCCCGCGGCGTTGTGGGCGCCCGTCGAGACGGTCGGTCCGTCGAGACAGTCGGTCCGTGCGACGGCCCGTAACGCGGCCTGTGGGGCGTGTGGTGCGGTCTGTGGGGCGTGTGGGGCCTGCGCGTCACACGCGCCGTACGAGACCGTACGAGAGGCCGTACGCACGGCCGTACGCGTCACAGAGTCTGGAGCGTCACCAGCGTGATCCGCAGGGACGGGCCCTCGCCCTCCGTCTCGATCCGTACCCGCTGGCCCACCCGCAGCAGCCGCAGACCGCCCGCGTCGAAGGCCGCCGCGTCGAACTCCACGGGTGTGCCGTCGTCGAGCAGCACACTGCCGGTCCGGGTGGTGGCGTCGAAGGTGTACGAGGTCGCCTGCATCGTCGCAGCGTAACGCCTCCCCGCGAGCGGCCCGGAGGGGCACTGGGCACGGGCGGCGGCGCCCCACGCCCCCGGGCACGCGCCTCCCGGCCGGGACCGCCGTCGCGCCTCCGCCGCATCGACGAGGTCCCCGGACACCGGACGCGCGGCCCGGCCGAAGCGTTCCGCCGACGGCCCGGCGGGTTCAGGCGGCCCCCGGCCGAGGGGCGCCCAGGCCGTCCAGTTCCGCGTAACGCGCCGCGGTGTAGGGGCCGAGCCCCAGCTCCGCCGCCGCCAGCAGATCGTTCCCCGTATCGACGTCCCGCCGTACGGAATCCACCCCGGTCAGCGCGATTTCCACGGCGCCGGAGGACAAATGCCGGAGCCGGGAGGGGCCGCCGAAAGACGGATTCAATTCCGCGTCCGGGGCGGCGGTGAGCAATGTCGTGCCGATTTCGGCGGCGTCCGTGAGAAAAGCCCGCGGAAAGGACCGGGCGGCCCGCAGTACCCGCGCCAGCTCGTCGGGGCGGAGCGCCGGAAGATCCGCGTTGAGCGCGGCCACCGCCGCCCCCGGCCGGGCCGCCCGTACGGTCCGCGCGCCGTGCGCCAGCGCCGCGTTGAGACCGGCGCCCGGAGCGTCCGGCACGACACGCGCCCCCAGCGCGGCGAGTTCCACCGCGGCCGTCGGATCGTCCGTGACGACCACCACATCCCGTACGACGGGGCAGGCCAGGGCCGCCGCCACGGTGTCCTGCGCGAAGGCCAGGGCGAGGCGCGGACGCAGCTCGTCGCCCGCCGGCCCCGCGAGTCTGCTCTTGGCCAGCGGCAGCGGCTTGAGAGGGACGACCAGTGACCAGCGGGCCGTCGGGTCGGTGTCCGTGGCGAACTCCCCGTCTCTCGTCGTCTCTCTTGTCCGTGCGTGGCCGGCCTCCCATTGTGGCCCGGCGGGCTCCCGGCCCACAGCGGCGGCCCGGAAAGCGAGGCGTACGGTGTTCTCGACAGAGCAGGGGCCCGGGGCCAGACTTGACCCCCGGCAGCCGGGCAGTGGGCCGGGCGAGAAGAGGAAGGTGTCCGAGTGTCCCGCCGTAGGATCGGCTTCTGGTATCGCCTGGCGGCGGTCATCGCGAAACCGCCATTGCTCGTTCTGCTCAAGCGGGACTGGCAAGGGGCGGAGAACATCCCGGCCGACGGCGGATTCATCACCGCGGTGAACCACAATTCCCATCTCGACCCGTTCGCCTATGCCCACTTCCAGTACAACACCGGCCGCGTCCCGCGCTTCCTCGCCAAGCACGGCCTGTTCACCAAGGGATTCATCGGCGCCGTGATGCGCGGCACCGGTCAGATCCCCGTGTACCGCGAGACCAGCGACGCGCTGAGCGCGTTCCGCGCCGCCATCGACGCGGTGGAGCGCGGCGAGTGCGTGGCCTTCTACCCGGAGGGCACCCTCACCCGCGACCCCGGCCTGTGGCCCATGACCGCGAAGACCGGGGTCGCCCGGGTCGCCCTCCAGACCCGGTGCCCGGTGATCCCCGTCGCCCAGTGGGGCGCCAACCTCGTCCTGCCGCCGTACGCGAAGAAGCCCGATCTCTTCCCGCGCAAGACGCACCGCGTGCTCGTCGGCAAGCCCGTCGACCTCTCCCGCTTCTACGACCGGGAGATCACCCCCGAATTGCTGCGGGAGGCGACCGAGGTCATCATGGCGGCCATCACCGAACTGCTCGCCGAACTGCGCGGCGAGCCGGTGCCCACCGCCCTGTACGACCATCGCCAGGTACGGGCAGAACAGCGGCGCAAGGCCGCGGAAGAGGGGTCCAAGTGACGCGCGTCGCCGTCTTCGGAGCGGGTTCGTGGGGCACGGCGTTCGCCATGATCCTCGCCGACGCGGGGTGCGAGGTGACCGTCTGGGGCCGCCGCCAGGAGGTCGCCGACGCCATCAACACCACCCGTACCAACCCGGACTACCTGCCCGGGTTCGAACTGCCCGACGGGGTACGGGCGACGGCCGACCCGGCCGAGGCCGCCCGCGACGCCGAGTTCACCGTGCTCACGGTGCCCTCCCAGACGCTGCGGGAGAACCTCGCCGACTGGGCGCCCGTGCTGCCCTCCGACACCGTGCTCGTCTCGCTGATGAAGGGCGTCGAACTCGGCACCGCCAAGCGGATGAGCGAGGTGATCGAGGAGGTCGCCAAGGCACCCGCCGAGCGGGTCGCCGTGGTCACGGGCCCCAACCTCGCCAAGGAGATCGCCGGGCGGATGCCGGCCGCGGCCGTCGTCGCCTGCCGGGACGAGGAAGTCGCGCGACGGCTCCAGGCCGCCTGCCACACCCCGTACTACCGCCCGTACACCAACACCGACGTCATCGGCTGCGAACTCGGCGGCGCGGTCAAGAACGTGATCGGCCTCGCGGTGGGCATCGCCGACGGCATGGGTCTCGGCGACAACACCAAGGCGTCGCTGATGACCCGGGGCCTGGCCGAGACCACCCGGCTCGGCCTGGCCATGGGCGCCGACCCGCACACCTTCTCCGGGCTGGCCGGCATGGGCGACCTGATCGCCACCTGCTCCTCGCCGCTCTCCCGCAACCACACGTTCGGCACCAACCTCGGCCGGGGCATGACCCTCCAGGAGACCATCGCGGTCACCAAGCAGACCGCGGAGGGCGTCAAGTCCTGTGAGTCGGTGCTGGATCTGGCGCGGCGCCATGACGTCGACATGCCGATCACGGAGACCGTGGTGGACATCGTGCACAGCGGGAAGCCCCCGCTGGTCGCGCTGCGGGAACTGATGTCGCGCAGCGCCAAGCCCGAACGCCGCTGAAGGGGCGCCCCCTCTTTTTTAGGGCTCGGTTCGCCTCCGGGGCGCTTGCTGTACCCATCAGCGGCCTCCGGCCGCGGGCCCTGTCGACGGTCGACCGTGCTCGGTTTGCCCGCGCGGCGGTCACCCCGCGCCGTCAACGCTGACGCGGGCCCTACCAACAGGTACCCTCAACGCGATATGAGCAGCGAGAACTCCTCCCAGAGCCCTGAGCAGCCGCTCCGCAAGCCGCGCGTGGCCGTCGTCTTCGGCGGACGCAGCTCCGAGCACGCCATCTCGGTGGTCACGGCGGGTGCCGTCCTCGGCGCCATCGACCGTACGAAGTACGACGTCCTGCCGATCGGCATCACCACCGACGGCCGCTGGGCGCTCACCGCCGACGACCCCGGGCGGATGGCCATCGCGGACCGCGCTCTGCCCAGCGTCGAGCAGATCGCCGAGTCCACGGAGGGCGGGGTCCTCCTGCCCCTCGACCCCGGGAGCCGGGAGGTCGTCTACAGCGAGCCCGGCTCGGTGCCCAAGGTGCTCGGTGACGTCGATGTCGTCTTCCCCATGCTGCACGGGCCGTACGGTGAGGACGGCACCCTCCAGGGCCTGCTGGAGCTCTCCGGCATCCCCTACGTCGGCGCGGGCGTCCTCGCCTCGGCCGTCGGGCAGGACAAGGAGTACATGAAGCGGGTGTTCACCTCCTTCGGGCTGCCTGTCGGCCCGTACCTGGTGATCAGGCCGCGGGAGTGGGAGCAGGGTCCCGCGGGCGCGGAGGGAGCGGACGCCCGCAAGAAGATCGTCGACTTCGCCGCCGAGCACGGCTGGCCGCTGTTCGTGAAGCCCGCCCGCGCCGGTTCGTCCATGGGCATCAGCAAGGTCGACGGCCCCGCGGACCTGGACGAGGCGATCGCCGAGGCCCAGCGCCACGACCCCAAGATCGTGATCGAGGCGCTGCTGCGCGGCCGGGAGATCGAGTGCGGGGTGCTGGAGTTCGAGGACGGGCCGCGGGCCAGCCTCCCGGCCGAGATCCCGCCCGTCACCGCCCATGACTTCTACGACTTCGAGGCCAAGTACATCGACTCGGCGGCCGGCCTGGTGCCCGCGCCGCTCACCGAGGCGCAGACGGCCGAGGTCCAGCGGCTCGCGGTCGAGGCGTTCGACGCGGCCTCCTGCGAGGGGCTGGTCCGGGCCGACTTCTTCCTCACCGAGGAAGGCGAGTTCGTCATCAACGAGATCAACACCATGCCGGGGTTCACGCCGATCTCCATGTATCCGCGGATGTGGCAGGAGAGCGGTGTGAGCTACCCGGAGCTGGTGGACCGGCTGATCCAGGCGGCGTTGCGCCGGCCGACGGGGCTGCGCTGAGCGGTCCGGGAAGCGTGCGGGGCGGTATCGGTGCCGGGCCCGGCGGCTGTGCCGGGCCCGGCACCGGATCATCCGTACGGGCCGTCCGGCCGCGCCGCGGCTGACGGACCGGCCGTATGCCGCGGAGCCGCCGGTGGCCCGGACTCGCCCGTCCCCAGCGGCTCGTCAGGGTCGGTCCGCGCCGTTCCGTTTCCGTACGAGCATGTGTGTACGAGCGCGGCCGGGCCCGGGTTCGTCAGACGCTCGGTGGGATGGTCTCGCGGACCGGTGCCGCCAGTGCCGCGAGCGGTGTGGAGTCATGGGTGAACCGCTCGTCCATCGTCACCTCCACATACGTCTTGCGGTACGTGGAGGTGAAACGCGGCCCCGACTCCCGCTCTTCGAGCATCCAGTTGACGCCGTCGGCCTCCACCGCGTCCGCCTGCGGGTCACTCATCCTCTCGGGCCGGGGAACGCCGCACCGCAGCACGATCGCCCCGCCCCCCCATTGGGCGGTCAGATCGGACGCGGGGTCGGTGTCGCCGCGTTCCAGGCCCGCGATCTCCGCCGGCAGTTCCTCGCGCAGGGCACGGCAGAGGGCCGCCTCGCCGGCCGGCGGACCGGGAACCGTCACCGGTGCCGAGGCGTCCGTGGAGGAACAGCCCGCCACGGCCACGAACAGGACGACGGCGGGCAGGCGGCGGAGCGGACGGCCGGATAGCCTGCGCGGGGACGGGCGGCGGGAGGAAGTCACCGGCCCAGCCTAGACGGGGGCTACAGATGCACGACGGGGCAGGTCAGGGTGCGGGTGATGCCTTCCACTTGCTGGACTTTGGCGACGACCATGCGGCCCAGTCCGTCCACGGTGTCGGACTGTGCGCGCACGATCACGTCATAGGGGCCTGTGACGTCCTCGGCCTGGATCACTCCCGGGATCTTGGAGATGGTCTCGGCGACCGCCGTCGCCTTGCCCACCTCGGTCTGGATGAGGATGTACGCCTGTACCACGGAACCTCCAGGGCGGCCACGAGGATCATGTGGGAGAAGAGACGCCACGGTATCGCGTCGCCGACGGCCGAGGGGAGACCCGTACGCCCGGTGGCGTCGGCGGTGCGGCACACGGAAGACGAAGTCGGCGTCCGGTACGGACGTCGCACCCGGACGTTCCGGCAGGGACGTCCGACATGACGCTACCGACAGCAGTCAGGGCCCGCGACCGCAGGTGCGGCCCGGTGAAGAGAGGGGAGACTCGGTGAAGGGAACCGTGGGCGAGTTGGGGGAGTTCGGGCTCATCAGGGAGCTCACCTCCCGGCTCACCACCACCCCGGCGGTGCGGCTGGGGCCGGGCGACGACGCCGCGGTCGTGGCGGCACCGGACCGGCGGGTCGTGGCGAGTACGGACCTGCTGCTGGAGGGACGGCACTTCCGCCGCGACTGGTCGACGGCCTACGACGTCGGCCGCAAGGCCGCCGCGCAGAACCTGGCGGACATCGCTGCCATGGGCGCGGTGCCCACCGCGCTGCTGCTCGGGCTGGTCGTCCCGGCCGAACTCCCGGTCACCTGGCCCACCGAGCTGATGGACGGCCTCCGGGACGAGTGCCAGGTCGCGGGCGCGGCCGTGGTCGGCGGCGATGTCGTGGGCGGGGACACCATCACCATCTCCATCACGGCGCTCGGCGATCTGCGCAACCACGACCCGGTGACCCGGGCGGGCGCGCAGCCGGGCGACATCGTCGCGTACACCGGCTGGCTGGGCTGGTCGGCGGCGGGGCACGCGGTGCTCTCCCGCGGCTTCCGCTCGCCCCGTGCGTTCGTGGAGGCCCACCGCAGGCCGGAGCCGCCGTACCACGCGGGCCCGGCGGCGGCCGGGCTCGGCGCCACGGCGATGACGGACGTCAGCGACGGGCTGGTCGCAGACCTCGGGCACATCGCGGAGGCCAGCAAGGTCCGGATCGATCTGCGGTCAGGTCTGATCGACATCCCGACGCAGATGAACGACATCGGTCAGGCGGTGGGCATCGATCCGATCCAGTGGGTGCTGACCGGGGGCGAGGACCACGCGATCGTCGCCACGTTCCCGCCGGACGTGAAGCTGCCGGCCCGGTGGAAGGTGATCGGCGAGGTGCTCAACCCCTCGGCGCTGCCGCAGGTGACGGTGGACGGGGCACCGTGGACGAGGAAGGGCGGCTGGGACCACTTCGGGGACGTCGAGGACGACCTGGACGACCTGTAGGCCCGCGGGGACCGGGACGGAACAAGGGCCGCGGGTGCCGGAGCGGGCCGGTCCGCGCGATCCGGACGGTGCCGGGTGGAGCCGGACGGCGCCGAGTAGATTCGGGCCCATGCCGATATCCGCGCCCGTGCCGCCCTCCGCGCCCGTGCCGCCTCGTGTCCTCACCGTCGCCGGTTCGGACTCCGGCGGCGGCGCGGGCATCCAGGCCGACCTGAAGACGATGCTGGCGTTCGGGGTGCACGGGATGAGCGTGCTCACCGCCGTCACCGCGCAGAACTCCCAAGGGGTACAGGGCGTCTGGGAACTGCCCGTCGAGGCCGTACGGGCCCAGTACCGCAGTGTCGTCGACGACATCGGGGTCCAGGCCGTGAAGACCGGCATGCTCTCCTCCGCCGAGGTGGTCCAGACCGTCGCCGAACTGCTCGCCGGGACCGATGCCCCGGTGGTCGTCGACCCCGTCGGTGTCTCCAAGCACGGCGATCCGCTGCTGGCCGCGTCCGCCCTGGACACCGTACGGACCCGGCTGCTGCCCGCCGCGACCGTCGCCACCCCCAACCTGGACGAGGTGGCGCAGCTCACCGGCGTACGGGTGGAGGACGAGAAGGGACTGCGGCGCGCGGCCGACGCCGTGCTCGCGTTCGGGCCGCGCTGGGCGCTGATCAAGGGCGGGCACCTGCGGGGAGACGCCGTGGACCTGTTGTGCGACGGTTCGGAGGAGCACTGGCTGCGCGCTCCGCGCCTGGACAACCGGCATACGCACGGCACGGGCTGCACCTACGCGTCGGCCGTCGCCGCGGGACTCGCGAGCGGCCAGGGGGTCGTCGAGGCCGTACGGGCGGCCAAGGAATATGTGACCGGTGCCATCGCGCGGGGGTTCGCGCTGGGTGCCGGCATCGGTCCGGTGGACCACGCGTGGCGATCGCGCTGACACGGAGCGTGCGCGCCCCGGGCGCCCCGGAGGTACGGAACGAGATGCCCCGGGGCGCGCGACAGCGCACGCCAGAACACGAAAGCGTACGCCCGAGCACGGCAAAAAGCCGGCCCACCGAGGTGGACCGGCCCTTCAAGGCAACCGCAGGGGCTGCGCCACGACGCAGGCGTCAGCGCGAGACCTTGCCGGCCTTGATGCAGGAAGTGCAGACGTTGAGCCGCTTCGGCGTCCGACCGACCACGGCACGCACACGCTGGATGTTCGGGTTCCAGCGACGAGACGTACGGCGGTGCGAGTGCGAAATGTTGTTGCCGAAGCCCGGCCCCTTGCCGCATACGTCGCAGTTGGCAGCCACGGGTCACTCCAAAGACTTCAGATGCACGTACAGAGAAATCCGGCTGGCCGGAATCAGTGACTGATGTGGCGTGGCCGGGGGATTGGCCCGATTGGTGTCGGGCAACCGCAGCAGCATACAACGGCTGCCGCAGCAGGAGAAAACTATACCCTCCATGCATCAGGCATCCCGGCCGCTCAAGGAGGATCATCAGGTGCCGCAGACCCTCGACGCCGCAGCCGTACGGAACTGGTGCGCGCTGGCGCTGGAGGCCCTCGGCCGGGAACGCGAGGAGATCGACGCGATCAATGTCTATCCGGTCGCGGACGGTGACACCGGCACCAATCTCTACCTGACCGTGGAGTCGGCGGCCCAGGCGGTCGAGGCGGTGTTCGCCGCGCACGAGACCGGGGGGACGGAGCCGGCCGCCGCCGACGTCGTACGGGCCATGGCGCACGGCGCGCTGATCGGGGCCCGGGGGAATTCGGGGACGATCCTGGCGCAGCTGCTGCGCGGGATGGCGGACGGACCGGCGGAGGCGGCCGCGGGCCCGGCCGCCGAGGACGGCAGCCGGCTCGGTCCCGCGCTGCGGCGGGCGGCCGAGCTGGCCCGTGAGGCCGTCGCGCATCCGGTCGAGGGAACGATTCTGAGCGTGGCCGAGGCGGCGGCGGAGGCGGCGTGCGCCACCGCCCCGGAAACGGGCGCCGGGGGCCCGCCGGACGACGGGACCGCCGTGCGCGCGGCGTACGCGGGCGCGCGCACCGCGCTCGACGCCACCCCGGATCAGCTCGCCGTTTTGGACCGGGCGGGCGTGGTGGACGCGGGGGGACGCGGACTGCTCACGGTGTTCGGCGCCCTGGTGCGGGCGGTGACGGGCGAGGCGCCCACGCCCCCGCCGACGGCCCTCCGCCGGCGCCGGAGGGACGCTGTCGACGAGAAGGGCGACCAACCGGACGGAACCGGCGGACCCCGCGGATCCGGGGGCCATGGGCGGCACGGCACGCACGTGGGGTGCGAGGACACGGAGGGGGCCGATCCGCACGCCGCGGCGGACGGGCCGGCCTTCGAGGTGATCTATCTCCTGGAGGCGGAGGACGACGCCGTGGCCCGGCTGCGCCGGCGCCTCGACGCTCTCGGGGACTCCCTGGTCGTCGTAGGCGGCGACGGGCTGTGGAACGTCCACGTGCACGTGGACGACGCGGGGGCCGCCGTGGAGGCGGGGGTCGAGGCGGGCCGGCCGTACCGCATCCGCATCACCCACTTCGGTGCCGCCCCGGCCGGGCCGGCACCGCGCCCCCAGGAGCGGGCGCAGCGCGCCGTGGTCGCCGTGGTGCCCGGTGAAGGGCTCGCGAAGCTGTGCGCGCGGGCCGGCGCCACGACGGTGCTCGCGCGCCCCGGGGAGACGCCGGCCAGCGGGGAACTGGTCGAGGCGATCCGGCGCGCGCACGCCCACGAGGTGGTACTGCTGCCGAACGACACCGAACTGCGGCACACCGCCGCCGCGGCCGCGGAGCAGGCGCGCGCGGAAGGCGTACGGGTCGCCCTCGTGCCGAGCCGGGCCGCGGTCCAGGGCATCGCCGCGCTCGCGGTGCACCAGCCCGACCGCCGCTTCGACGAGGACGTGGTGGCGATGACCGCCGCCGCGGGTGCCACGCGGTACGCCGAACTCGCCGTCGCGGAACGGCAGTCGTGGACCTCGGCCGGGGTCTGCCAGGCGGGGGACGTGCTCGGACTGATCGACGGCGACGTGGCGGTGATCGGCGTGGACCTCGCCGCCACGTCGGAGGCGGTCCTGGGCCGGATGCTGGCCGCGGGCGGCGAGCTGGTGACGCTGGTCCTCGCCGACGGGGTGCCGCAGTCGCTGGCCGACCGCCTGGAGGCGTACGTACGGGAGCGGCACCTGGCGGTCGACACGGTCGTCTACCGCGGCGGACCGCAGTCGCCACCGCTGCTCGTCGGGGTGGAGTAGCGGGCCGGGGAGCGACCGGTGCCCGCGGCACGGCGGTGAGCTGCTGTGACGCCGGGGTGCGCGACGTTTGTCAGTGCCGTGGTGTGCAATGGATCCCGTGTCCGCGCTGGATGAACCTCTCAAGAAGACGCTCGGCCCCGCCACCGCGAAGGTGATGGCCGAGCACCTGGACCTGCACACGGTCGGCGATCTGCTGCACCACTACCCCCGGCGCTACGAGGAGCGCGGCAGGCTGACCCCGCTGTCCGACCTGCCGCTGGACGAGGACGTCACGGTGGTCGCCCAGGTCGCCGACTCCCGGATCCACACGTTCAACCAGGGCCGGGGACAGCGCCTGGAGATCACCCTGACCGACGGCAGCGGCCGGCTCCAGCTGGTCTTCTTCGGCCGGGGCCTGCACAAGCCGCACAAGGAGCTGCCGCCGGGCAGCCGGGGCATGTTCGCGGGCAAGGTGTCCGTCTTCAACCGCAAGCTCCAGCTCGCGCACCCCACGTACGTCCCGCTCGGCGGGAGCGGCGACGCGGAGGACACCGAGGAGGCCGTGGACGCGTTCGCGGGCAAGCTGATCCCGATCTACCCGGCCTGCAAGGGCATGGAGTCCTGGAAGATCACCAAGGCGGTCGACGCGGTGCTGCCGAGGGCGGGGGAGGCGGTCGATCCGCTGCCGCAGGCGCTGCGCGCGGGGCGCGGCTTCGTGCCGCTGCCGGAGGCGCTGCTCAAGGTGCACCGGCCGGAGAGCCGGGCGGACATCGAGGACGCGAGGACGCGCCTGAAGTGGGACGAGGCGTTCGTGCTCCAGGTCGCGCTGGCCCGGCGGCGGTTCGCGGACAGCCAGTTGCCGGCCGTGCCGCGCGAGCCGGTGGCGGGCGGGGTGCTGGACGCGTTCGACGCCCGGCTCCCGTTCACGCTGACGGAGGGACAGCGCAAGGTCACGGCGGAGATCTTCGCGGACCTCGCGACCGAGCACCCGATGCACCGGCTGCTCCAGGGAGAGGTCGGCTCGGGCAAGACGCTGGTCGCGCTGCGGGCGATGCTCGCGACGGTCGACGCGGGCGGTCAGGCCGCGATGCTGGCGCCCACCGAGGTCCTCGCCCAGCAGCACCACCGTTCGATCACGGAGATGATGGGGGAACTGGCGCAAGGAGGGATGCTCGGCGGGGCGGAGCAGGCCACGAAGGTGGTGCTGCTCACCGGCTCCATGGGCGCGGCGGCACGGCGGCAGGCGCTGCTGGACCTGGTCACCGGCGAGGCGGGGATCGTGATCGGCACACACGCCCTGATCGAGGACAAGGTGCGCTTCCACGACCTGGGCCTGGTGGTGGTGGACGAGCAGCACCGCTTCGGTGTGGAGCAGCGCGACGCGCTCCGTTCCAAGGGCAAGCAGCCGCCGCACCTGCTGGTCATGACCGCCACGCCCATTCCCCGCACGGTCGCGATGACCGTCTTCGGGGACCTGGAGACCTCCGTACTGGACCAGCTCCCGGCCGGCCGCTCGCCGATCGCCAGCCATGTGGTCCCGGCGCTGGACAAGCCGCACTTCCTGGCGCGGGCCTGGGAGCGGGTGCGGGAGGAGGTCGGCAAGGGGCACCAGGCGTACGTCGTCTGCCCGCGCATCGGCGACGCCGAGGACGAGAAAGCCGAGAAGGGCGGGAAGGGCGGAACGGCCGAGAAGGCGGGGAAGAAGGGCAACCAGTCGGCCGAGGACGAGGCGGAGAAGCGGCCCCCGCTCGCGGTTCTGGAGGTCGCCGGGCAACTGAGGGCGGGACCGCTGGCGGGGCTGGCGGTGGAGGTCCTGCACGGGCGGATGCAGCCCGACGACAAGGACGCGGTGATGCGCCGGTTCGCGGCGGGCGAGGTGGACGTGCTCGTGGCGACGACGGTCATCGAGGTCGGGGTGAACGTGCCCAACGCCACGGCGATGGTGATCATGGACGCGGACCGGTTCGGGGTCTCGCAGCTGCACCAGCTGCGCGGCCGGGTGGGCCGCGGCTCGGCGCCCGGACTGTGTCTGCTGGTCACGGACATGCCGGAGGCGAGCCCCGCCCGGGCCCGGCTCGGCGCGGTCGCCGCCACACTGGACGGCTTCGAGCTGTCCCGGATCGACCTCGAACAGCGCCGCGAGGGCGACGTCCTCGGTCAGGCCCAGTCCGGTGTGCGGTCCTCGCTGCGGATGCTGGCGGTGATCGACGACGAGGAGGTCATCGCGGCGGCCCGGGAGGAGGCCGTGGCGGTGGTGGCCAAGGACCCGGACCTGACGCACTCCCCGGAGCTGCGCACGGCCCTGGACGCCCTCCTGGACACGGAACGGGAGCAGTACCTTGACAAGGGGTGACAAGGGATGACAAGCGCCGACAAGGGCCCTGAAGGGCCGAGAAGGGCCGTGCCCGCGGTGTGACGCACGGGGCGACCGGGCCCTCCGCGACGGGCGGCGATGTCACGGCGCTCTCAGGTGCGCGCGAACGGCCCGCCGGCGGACGGGTCGCGGCGCGCGGGCCCGGGTAGCGTCGGCGTGCCCACGGCGAAAGGAGCGAGGGACAGTGGCCGAGTCGATTCCCGCCGATCCCGACGAGGACGACGCCGTCCGGCGCGTCCGGGAACAGAACGCGGCGTTCGCCGAACTGGACCGCGCGCCGGCGGCGCACGAGGTCCACGGGCCGGTCACCGTGACCGTGTGCGGCGAGCGCTTCGAGGTGCCCCTGACGGTCCCGGACGTGCGGGCCGCGCTGCCCGAGCGGCTGCGCGGGGAGTTCGACGCGGAGTTCGCCGCCGCGCCGCCCAACGCTCTTGGAGCGCTCGTCCGCAAGTGGGCCCTGGAGGTCATCCCCGGCGACGCGATCGACCGGGTGGACGTCCTCCTGCGCGCCGAGCAACAGGCAGCCGGCGGTTCGGGGACGGCCGCCGCGTGAAGTACCGCATCGCCTACGCCCCGGCCGCCGGGCAGGCCCTGGGAAAGCTCGCAGGACCCGACGCCTTCCGGGCCGCCGTCGCACGCACGATCGGCGCCCGACCATTCGGACACGGCTCCACGCAGGTCGACGGCGACAGGGACCGGCGGGAGGCCGTCGTCTCCGGCGCGATCATCCGCTACGTCGTCTCCGCCGGAATCCTGACCGTCACCGTGGTCCGCCTCATCCCGGCCCCCTAGGGCGTGTTTCGAAAGTCCCGCCTGGCTCGCGACGCCTGGCATGCACGCTCGCTGCGTTGTCGGAGTCGTCCAAGTACGTCCAGTACGAGGACGATCCTCCGCCTTGCGATCGCACGCACCAGACGCCGCGAGCCCCGCCCTGCGGGCGGACGCGCTCCTCGGCGGCTTCGACGGCATCCGGGTCGCCGACCTGTACGCCGGGTCCGGCGCCGTCGGCCTCGAAGCCCTCTCGCGCGGGGCCGCCCACGCGCTGCTCGTCGAGGCCGACGCGCGCGCCGCGCGCACCGTACGGGCGAACGTGGCCGCGCTCGCGCTGCCCGGCGCCGAGGTACGGGCCGGCAAGGCCGAACAGGTCGTCCAGGGCCCGCCGCCCAGCCTCCCCTACGACCTCGTCTTCCTCGATCCGCCGTACGCCGTCACCGATGACGATCTCCGGGAGATCCTGCTCACACTCCGCACCGGGGGCTGGCTCGCCGCCTCCGCCGTCGCCACCGTTGAACGCAGCACCAGGGGCGGGGAGTTCGGCTGGCCGGAGGGGTTCGCACCCGTGCGTTCGCGCCGCTACGGCGAGGGAACGCTTTGGTACGGTCGCGCCGCCTCTCGTTGTGAAGCAGCACGATGACCGGACCGGAGAGCGAGGGAATTCAGGTGCGCCGCGCCGTCTGTCCGGGGTCCTTCGACCCCATCACCAATGGCCATCTCGACATCATCGCCCGCGCCTCCAAGCTGTACGACGTCGTACACGTCGCGGTGATGATCAACAAGTCCAAGAAGGGCCTGTTCACGATCGACGAGCGGATCGCCCTGATCCGTGAGGCCACCGCCGAGTTCGGCAATGTCCAGGTCGAGTCCTTCCACGGGCTGCTCGTCGACTTCTGCAAGGAGCGCGACATCCCCGCCATCGTCAAGGGGCTGCGAGCGGTCAGCGACTTCGACTACGAACTCCAGATGGCGCAGATGAACAACGGGCTCTCGGGCGTCGAGACCCTGTTCGTCCCCACCAATCCCACCTACAGCTTCCTCTCCTCCTCCCTGGTCAAGGAGGTGGCGACCTGGGGCGGTGACGTCTCCCACCTGCTGCCTCCGGCCGTGCACAGCGCGCTGCTCGAACGCCTGCGCGCGCGGTGACGACCGGCGCGGCGGACTGACGGCCCGTCATCCGGTGTCGGAGGGGCCGCCGCTGGCCGTACAGTCGTTGCGTCCGTCTCCCAACCAGCTGTAGAGAGTGGCGAGCACACGGTGGACGTGCAGAAGAAGCTCGACGAGATCGTCGACACGGTGGGCAGTGCCCGCTCGATGCCCATGTCGGCCTCCTGCGTGGTGAACCGCGCCGAACTGCTCGCGATGCTCGAAGAGGTACGGGAGGCGCTCCCCGGCTCGCTGGCGCAGGCCCAGGAGCTGATCGGCGGCCGTGAACAGATGGCCGAGCAGGCCCGGCAGGAGGCCGGGCGGATCCTCGAGGCGGCGCGCGCCGAGCGCGCCGCGCTGCTGGCCGGGACCGCGATCGCCCGCCAGTCCCAGGACGAGGCCGACCGGATCCTCGCCGAGGCCCGCAGGGAGGCCGAGGAGATCCGGGCGGAGGCCGACGACTACGTCGACTCCAAGCTCGCCAACTTCGAGGTCGTCCTCACCAAGACCATCGGCTCGGTCGACCGGGGCCGCGAGAAGCTGCTCGGCCGTTCGCCCGGCACCGGCGGCGAGGACGACGACGCCCCCGAGTACAGCTCGGACCCGGCGACCCTGATCGGCCGTGCCGACGAGTACGTCGACGCCAAGCTCGGCGCCTTCGAGGCCGTGCTGTCCAAGACCCTGGAAGCGGTCGGCCGCGGCCGGCAGAAGCTGCACGGCCGGATCGCCAGCGACGAGCTCGGCGCGCACATGGCGGCCCAGGACGCGGCCGGCCCGCAGGGCCGCACCAGCGACGCCGACTACCTCGCGGGCCTCGCCGGGACGCCCGGGGACGCCGCGGCGGACCTCGGGGCGGCCGCCCGGACCCCGGGGGCCCCCGCGCCCGTACCGGCGCCCCCGCGGCCGTCGGCCGCCCCGGTGGTTCCCGAGGCCCCGCCCGCCGTCCCCGACCCCTACATGGACCCCGCCTACGCCCAGTCGGCCGCCGGATACCAGGACCCCGGGCAGGGCTATCCGGGCGTGGCCCAGGGCACGGGCTACCAGGACCCCGGTTACGCCGAGCCCGGCTACGCCGCGTACCAGCAGCAGGACGCCGCGTACGGCGGCTACCAGCAGCAGCCCTACGGCTACGAGCAGCAGGGCTACGGCCAGGACTACGGCTGGCAGCAGCCCGCCGGCCAGTCCCAGCAGCCCGCCCTGCCCGCCGGGACCGGCCGGCCGGAGCAGTCGGCCCTCGACGAGACCAGCTTCTTCGACACCAGCATGATCGACATGGACCAGCTGCGCCGCTACGAGCAGGGGCGCTGAGCCCACCGTCGACGGACGGCGGAACCCGGCGGGCACCGACGGTCAGGGGGGACCGGATTGGGCCTACGGCGGCCGGTCCAGTACCCTGGCTCTTCGGTCGCGTGTACACCCGCGGCCCCGGCTGCCCGCTT
Organism: Streptomyces sp. NRRL F-5135; assembly: GCF_000719775.1. Classification (GTDB taxonomy): domain Bacteria; phylum Actinomycetota; class Actinomycetes; order Streptomycetales; family Streptomycetaceae; genus Streptomyces; species Streptomyces hebeiensis. The sequence goes on from NZ_JOHR01000017.1 coordinate 29,218, forward strand.
CGCCTCCGCGACGACGGCGGCCCCCGACCCCACGATCCGAAAGCGGGAAAAGCCCTGAACGCGCGCCTCGACCACCGCAACCCCCTCGTGTTCGACACACACGAGCTGGGGCGGCGGCCCGGTGCGCTCCAGAAGCTGAAGCGCTCGGTCCCCGCGCCCCCCGACCTCGGGATCGCCGGGGTGGTCGAGGTGGCCCGGGGCGGACCCGTGGAGCTGGACCTCCGTCTCGAGTCCGTCATGGAGGGGGTGCTCGTCACGGGCACCGCCCGCGCGACGGCCGAGGGGGAGTGCGTAAGGTGTCTGGAGCCGCTGGGCCACGAGGTGACGGCGGACTTCCAGGAGCTGTTCTCGTACCACGAAGTCGACGACCGGGGCCGCGTCCGCGCGGAGCCGGAGGACGACGAGGACGAGGACACACTGTTCGTCGAGGACGGCCTGTTCGACCTCGAACCCGTGCTGCGTGATGCGGTGGTGCTCACACTGCCGATGCAGCCGGTGTGCCGGGAGGACTGTGCCGGTCTGTGTTCCGAATGCGGGATCAGGCTGGACGAGAATCCGGGCCACCACCACGATGCCGTCGACATCCGTTGGGCGGCATTGCAAGGACTCGCCGAGACCGTCACGGACGGCGAGAAGGACGACATGGGCGGCGCCGAAGCGGGCGTCGACAAGAAGCAGGAGAAGTAGCCGTGGCTGTTCCGAAGCGGAAGATGTCGCGCAGCAACACGCGCCACCGCCGGTCGCAGTGGAAGGCTGCGGTCCCTACCCTGGTGGCGTGCGAGCGCTGCCAGGAGCCGAAGCTCCAGCACATCGCGTGCCCGAGCTGCGGCACGTACAACAAGCGCCAGGTCCTCGAGGTCTGAGCGGCTGGTGAGAGGCTCGATGTCTGAACTGTCCCCTGCCAAGAAGCAGCCAGACAACCTCAGTACGGCCTCGCCTCACACGCTTCTGGAAGGGCGGCTCGGGTATCGGCTCGACACCGCCCTTCTGGTGCGTGCGCTGACGCACCGCAGTTACGCGTACGAGAACGGCGGCCTGCCCACCAACGAGCGGCTGGAGTTCCTCGGGGACTCGGTGCTCGGCCTGGTGGTCACGGACACGCTGTACCGCACCCACCCCGACCTGCCCGAGGGCCAGCTCGCGAAGTTGCGGGCCGCGGTGGTCAACTCACGTGCGCTGGCGGGGGTGGGCCGGGGCCTGGAGCTGGGCTCCTTCATCCGGCTCGGCCGGGGCGAGGAGGGCACGGGAGGCCGGGACAAGGCGTCCATCCTCGCCGACACACTCGAAGCGGTGATTGGCGCGGTCTACATCGACCAGGGCCTCGACGCGGCGTCCGAGCTGGTGCACCGGCTCTTCGACCCGCTGATCGAGAAGTCCTCGAACCTCGGGGCCGGTCTGGACTGGAAGACCAGTCTCCAGGAGCTGACCGCGGCGGAGGGACTCGGGGTTCCCGAGTACGTCGTCACGGAGACGGGACCGGACCACGAGAAGACCTTCACTGCTGCCGCCCGCGTCGGTGGTGTCTCGTACGGCACCGGCACCGGCCGCAGCAAGAAGGAAGCGGAACAGCAGGCGGCGGAGTCCGCGTGGCGGGCCATCCGGGCCGCGGCGGACGAGCGGGAGGCGGCGAAGGCCACGGAGGGCGCCGGTGTCGACGCCGCTGCCGGGGCCGTCAGCGCACAGGCTCCCGAGGCCCCCGCGGCCACGCCGCAGCGCAGCTCCGCGGACCGGGCCGCCCCGGTCACGGCGGCGCCGGATGCGGCTGCCGCCGGCCCGGAGACCACGGAACCGGACACCATGGGCCCGGACACCACCGCTCCGGACACCACCGGTCCGGTCGCGGGGCCGGGTGCCACGGGCCGGCCGGCGCCCGCCTGACGGCTCCCGCGCAGTCCTTTGTGCGCGCCCCTCGTGTCGTGGTACGGCATGAGGGGCGGGCCGTTGCCTCCCGCCGTCCGTCAAGGAGCCCGTCGTGCCCGAGCTGCCCGAGGTCGAAGTCGTCCGGCGTGGACTCGAACGCTGGGTGGGCGGCCGTACCGTCGCCGCGGTCGAGGTGCTGCACCCCCGTGCGGTACGGCGGCACCTCGCGGGCGGCGCGGACTTCGCGGCCCGTCTGACCGGCCAGACCGTCGGCACGGCCCGTCGACGCGGCAAATACCTCTGGCTGCCGCTCGCCGACACCGGTCTCTCGGTGCTCGGCCACCTCGGGATGAGTGGTCAGCTGCTCGTACGCCCCGAGGACGCGCCCGACGAGAAGCACCTGCGGATCCGTGTCCGGTTCACCGACACCGAGACCACCGGCACGACCGAGCCCCCCGCCCTCACCGGCGCGGTCCCCACCGAGCTCCGCTTCGTCGACCAGCGCACCTTCGGCGGGCTCTCGCTCCACGACACCACCCCCGACGGACTGCCGGACGTCATCGCGCACATCGCGCGCGACCCGCTCGACCCGGCGTTCGACGACGCCGCGTTCCACACCGCGCTGCGGCTGCGCCGTACGACGGTCAAGCGCGCCCTGCTCGACCAGTCGCTGATCAGCGGCGTGGGCAACATCTACGCGGACGAGGCGCTCTGGCGTTCCCGGCTGCACTACGACCGTCCGACCGCGACCCTCACCCGGCCGCGCTCGGTGGAACTGCTCGGTCACGTACGGGACGTGATGAACGCGGCGCTGGCGGTGGGCGGCACCAGCTTCGACAGCCTGTACGTCAACGTGAACGGGGAATCCGGCTACTTCGACCGGTCGCTCGACGCGTACGGGCGCGAGGACGAGCCCTGCCGCCGGTGCGGGACGCCCATGCGGCGGCGGCCCTGGATGAACCGGTCCAGCTATTTCTGCCCGCGTTGTCAGCGCCCGCCGCGCGCCGTCGTGACCGTGCCGCCGTCCCGTTCCCGTACACCGTCGTCCCGTTCCCGCCCGGCGTCGTAACCCCGCTCCGCGGCTTCGTGACGTTCCCGCGTGGCGTCGTAGCGCTCCCGCGCCGCCAGCACCTCGGACATCCGGCCCTCCACCAGCTCGATCAGCGCGAGGAGCTGTCCGGCGACCGCGCGGCCCAGCGGGGTCAGCGCGTAGTCCACGCGCGGCGGATTGACCGGCTTCGCGTCGCGGTGCACCAGGCCGTCCCGCTCCAGCGCGTGCAGGGTCCGGGAGAGCATCTTCTCGCTCACACCGTCCACCCGCCGCCGCAGTTCGTTGAAGCGGCAGCCGCTCTCGTACAGCGCGCCGAGCGTGAGACTGCCCCAGCGGCCCGTCGCGTGCTCCAGGGTGGCGCGCGAGGGGCAGCGCCGGGAGAACACGTCGAAGACCGGGGCCTCGTCCGGGCCAGGGGCCTCGCCCGGGGCGTCCACGACGCTGGGATCGTCCATATCGTCACCTTACAACTCGAAAGCGCCACCCGATGGATGGCGCTTTCGAAAGGTGACCGGCAGGTGAGTACGGCTCAGAAGCCGAAGTCCTGCGTCCACCACGGGCCGCCCGGCCCGTAGTGCACACCCACACCGAGCCGGGTGTAGTCGCAGTTCAGTATGTTCGCGCGGTGTCCGTCGCTGTTCATCCAGGACTCCATCACCGCGTCGGCGCTCGACTGGCCACGCGCTATGTTCTCCCCGCCCAGGCCCTTGACGCCCGCCTTGTCGGCGCGGTCCCAGGGGGTCTTCCCGTCCGGGTCCGTGTGGTCGAAGAATCCGCGTGCCGCCATGTCGTCGCTGAACTTCTGCGCCAGCCTGGCCAGGCCGGAGTCCGCCCGCAGGGGCTTGCAGCCGGCCTTGGCCCGCTCGTCGTTGACCATCGCGAGCACCGCGGCCTCGTCCGGGGCGGTGGTGCCGCCGCCGGAGGAGCCGGAACCCGCGCCGGGTGCCACGGCGGAGCGGTCCTCCGTGGGCTGCTCGGACGCCGGGGCCTTGCTGTCGGAGGGCGCGGAACTCCGGGTCCGCTCGGGCTCGGAGGACGTCTCGCTCTTCTCCGGCGCCGGCCTGTCCCGTTCCGGGGCGGCGGCCGGCTTCGACTTCTGCGACGGCGTGGCGGACTGCTTCTCCGCGGCGGGCGACGAGGACTTGGCGGGGGCCTCGCCCCGCTCGGCGCTCCGGCTGGGGGAGACCGAGGCCTCGCGGGTCGGCTCGTCGGAGGAGCCGCCCTGCTGGTGGAGTTCGGGCGCGCCCTCGGTCCTGACCGGACCGCCGCCCGCGCTGCCGACGGTGTACTCGTTGCCGCCACCGGGCAGCAGCCCCGAGGCGACCGCCACGGCCCCCACGGCCATGGCCGCGGAGGCGCCGAGCAGTCCCGTACGCACGGGGGCGGCGACCCGTCTCTTCCGGCCGGCCCCGTCCGCGCGGTCATCGGGGGCGGGCGGGGCTGCGGCGGAGCGTCGGTGGCGTCCCATCTGCTGTGTGCCTTCCTCATGCTCTCGACGACAACATGGCTCACCCGTACGAGTGAGGCTCATTGCGAGGGGACTGTACGGCATGGCGTACGGGGGCGACGGGATCCACGGGCAATTGGCCGGTTAGTTTGCCTCCATGAATACCGGGACAGCGGAAGACGTACGGCTGACCGTGTGGGTACGCGGCCGAGTACAGGGAGTGGGTTTTCGATGGTTCACCAGGGCCAATGCCTTGTCGATCGGAGGCCTCACCGGATTCGCGCTCAACCTGGACGACGGAAGGGTGCAGGTGGTCGCGGAAGGCCCGGGTGAGAATTGCCACCGTCTGCTGGACTGGCTGCGCTCCGACGACACACCCGGGCGCGTCGACGGAGTCACTGAGATCTGGGACACCCCGCGTGGCGGATACGACGGCTTCGCGGTCCGCTGACCGACCGTTCGCCGCGGCGGCCCCACCGGACCCGGGGAATGCCGTTGTCACATGCGTGTATCCACGGTGACCTGGTGGTTGCCAAGAACGGTCGGCCGTGCCAAGCTGCCGAATTGACGACGATCTCCCCGCCCCCAGGGCCCTGTGGATGAGCCGGGGCCGCGCGCGACGCGGCCCCGCGCCCCCGGCCGCCCGGCGCCCCCGGCTGTGATCGTGTTGACCGTCAAACTTTTTGGTGAGACTCTGGAATCCCCGCGCACCTCAGCTGTTTGGCAGTAAAGAACCGCAGTGATGAACAACCCACTGCCAGGCACCGCGGGTGCGATTTCCCTCACGACCCACACCGCAATCGGTCGGTCACTCAGTGTGGAGGACCATCCATCATGGCAAAGGCGCTTCTCGGTTATGTCGGCGGTTCCGACCCGCGACTCCTCGCCGAGATGCGACGGCTTCAGCAGCGCGTCCAGGATCTCGAATCCGAACTCGTACGCATCCAGTCCGAGAACGACGCGCTGAACGCGGCCGCCGCACAGCACCCTGGAGAGTCGATGCTCAACCGCATCGACATTGACGTACACCAGGCGGAGCCTGCGCTCACCTGATCCCGGCCCCTGCCGGGCCATTCGTCGGTCCAGGTGAGTATCAGTCTGGCGAGATATGCAAGGGACGCTTCGGCGTCCCTTCTTTCTTTCCATCTCCCGTTGTGCCAAACACTGTTGGCGTCGTAAGCCCTTTCTCAACACCTGATGTGCCCAGCGCGTCCGGTGGTGAAACCGACGGGTGTGAAGCGGTGCCGGGTAGAGTCCGACGGCGTGCACCTCAAGGCCATGACCCTGCGCGGGTTCAAATCCTTCGCCTCCGCCACGACGCTGCGCTTCGAGCCCGGAATCACCTGCGTCGTCGGCCCGAACGGTTCGGGCAAGTCCAATGTGGTGGACGCGCTCTCCTGGGTCATGGGCGAGCAGGGGGCCAAATCGCTGCGCGGCGGCAAGATGGAAGACGTGATCTTCGCCGGGACGACCGGGCGGCCACCGCTCGGCCGGGCCGAGGTGTCGCTCACGATCGACAACTCCGACGGCGCTCTTCCCATCGACTACGCGGAAGTCACCATTACGCGGATCATGTTCCGCAACGGTGGCAGCGAATACCAGCTCAATGGCGACACCTGCCGGCTGCTCGACATTCAGGAACTGCTCTCCGACTCCGGCATCGGCCGCGAGATGCACGTGATCGTCGGCCAGGGGCAGCTCGATTCCGTACTGCACGCGGATCCGATGGGCCGCCGGGCGTTCATCGAGGAGGCCGCGGGGGTCCTCAAGCACCGCAAGCGCAAGGAGAAGGCGCTGCGGAAGCTGGACGCCATGCAGGCCAACCTCGCCCGGGTACAGGACCTCACCGACGAACTGCGCCGTCAGCTCAAGCCCCTCGGACGGCAGGCGGCCGTCGCCCGCAGAGCCGCCGTCATCCAGGCCGACCTGCGGGACGCCCGGCTGCGGCTGCTCGCGGACGATCTGGTGCGGATGCGGGAGGCACTGCGCGCGGAGATCGCCGACGAGGCCGAGCTCAAGCGGGCGAAGGAGGACGCGGAACAGCGGCTGCGGGCCGCGCAGGCGCGGGAGTCGGCGCTGGAGGAGGAGGTGCGGCGGCTGGCTCCCCGCCTGAAGCGGGCGCAGCAGACCTGGTACGAGCTGTCCCAGCTGGCCGAGCGGGTACGGGGCACGATCTCACTGGCGGACGCGCGGGTGCGCAGCGCGACCGCCGCGCCCGTGGAGGAGCGGCGCGGCCGCGACCCGGAGGACATGGAGCGCGAGGCGGCCCGGATCCGCGAGCAGGAGGCGGAGCTGGAAGCCGCGCTGGAGGCGGCCGAGCACGCGCGCGAGGACGCCGTCTCCTACCGCGCGGAGCTGGAGCGGGCGCTGGCCGTGGAGGAGCGCCGGCTCAAGGACACGGCCCGGGCCATCGCCGACCGCCGGGAGGGGCTGGCCCGGCTGCACGGCCAGGTCACGGCGGCGCGCGGCCGGGCGGCCTCGGCGCAGGCGGAGATCGGCCGGCTGGCGGCGGCCCGGGACGAGGCGGGGGAGCGGGCGGTCGCCGCGCGCGAGGAGTACGAACAGCTCGAGGCCGAGGTGGCGGAGCTGGACGCGGCGGACGAGGAACTGGCGCGGCGCCATGACGGCGCCCGGCAGGCGCTGGCCGAGGCGGAGACCGCGCTGACCCGGGCCCGCGAGGAGGCCACCGAGGCGGAACGGAGCCGCGCGGCGCTGGCGGCCCGCCACGAGACCCTGGCGCTCGGCCTGCGCCGCAAGGACGGCTCGGGCGCGCTGCTGGCCGCGCGGGACGGTCTCCCGGGCCTTCTCGGCCCGGCTGCCGAACTGCTGGACGTCACCCCCGGCTACGAGGTCCCGGTGGCGGCGGCCCTGGGCACGGCGGCCGACGCGCTCGCCGCCACGGACCCGGCCACGGCGGCGGAGGCGATCCGCCTCTTGCGCGACCAGGACGCGGGGCGGGCGGCGCTGCTGGTGGGGGAGTGGGAGGGAGCGGGCGACCGGGCCGGCGAGGAGCACCGGAACCGTGCGCCGGACCCGGGCGCGTCCGGTGGCGGAGCGGTAACCGGGTCCGGTACGGACGGCACGCTGCCCCGGCAGCCGGGGCAGCGCGCCCCGCTCCCCGCCCGGGCCGGCGGAACCGGAGCCGGACCCGGGGCCTGGCCCCGGGCGGGGGTGTCTCCGGCCGGTGAGCCCGCCGCGACCGGCCTCGGGACACCCGAGGGGCCGTACGTCGGGCAGCTCGTGCGCGGGCCGGCGGCGCTGGTGCGGGCCGTGCGGTGGCTCGTACGGGACGCCGTGGTCGTCGGAACGCTTCAGGACGCCGAGGCACTGGTCGCGGACCGGCCCGAACTCGTCGCCGTCACGGCCGACGGTGATGTGCTCGGGGCACACTTCGCGTACGGCGGGTCCGCCGGGGCACCGAGCCAGTTGGAGGTGCGCGCGGCCGTCGACGAGGCCGCCGCCGAGCTGGCGGAGCTGGCCGTGCGGTGCGAGGAGCTGGACGGGGCGCGGCGCCGGGCGGCGGCACGGCGCGAGGAGTGCGCCGCGCTCGTGGAGGAGTGGGGGGAGCGCCGCCGGGCCGCCGACCGGGAGAAGTCCGCCGTCTCCGGCCGGCTCGGCCGCCTTTCCGGCCAGGCCAGGGGCGCCGAGGGCGAGGCGGAGCGGACCACCGCGGCCGCCGCCAAGGCCGAGGAGGCCCTGGAGCGGGCCACCGCCGAGGCGGAGGAGCTCGCCGAACGGCTGCGGGTCGTCGAGGAGGCCCCGGCCGAGGAGGAGCCGGACACCTCCGTACGCGACCGGCTCGCCGCCGACGGCGCCAACGCCCGCCAGACCGAGATGGAAGCGCGGCTCCAGGTCCGTACCCACGAGGAGCGCGTGAAGGGGCTCGCGGGACGGGCCGACGCACTCGACCGGGGCGCGCGCGCCGAGCGCGAAGCGCGAGCGCGCGCCGAACAGCGGCGCGCCCGGCTGCGCCACGAGGCCGAGGTCGCCCGGGCCGTGGCGGCCGGTGCGAGGCTGCTGCTCGCCCATGTGGAGGTCTCGGTCGTACGGGCGGAGGCGGAGCGGGCCGCCGCCGAGACGGCCAGGGCCGCCCGCGAGCGCGACCTGACGGCCGAGCGTGACCAGGGCCGGGGGCTGAAGGCCGAGCTGGACAAGCTCACCGACTCCGTGCACCGCGGTGAAGTCCTCGGCGCGGAGAAGCGGCTGCGCATCGAGCAGCTGGAGACGAGGGCCCTGGAGGAGCTGGGCGTGGAGCCGGCCGGGCTGATCGCGGACTACGGCCCCGACCAGCCCGTACCGCCGTCTCCGCCCGACGCGGGCGAGCCCCCGGCCGGCGAACTCCCCGCCGGCGGGGACGGCGAGGGTACGGAGGGCGCCGACGGCGACCGGCCGGGCCCGGCGCCGAAGCCCTTCGTCCGGGCCGAACAGGAGAAGCGGCTCAGGGCCGCCGAACGGGCGTACCAGCAGCTCGGAAAGGTCAATCCGCTCGCCCTGGAGGAGTTCGCGGCGCTGGAGGAGCGGCACCAGTTCCTCTCCGAGCAGCTGGCGGACCTGAAGAAGACCCGGGCCGACCTGCTCCAGGTCGTCAAGGAGGTCGACGAGCGCGTCGAGCAGGTCTTCACCGAGGCGTACCGGGACACCGCCGAGCAGTTCGAGGGGGTCTTCTCCCGGCTCTTCCCCGGCGGCGAGGGGCGGCTGGTCCTCACCGACCCCGAGCACATGCTGACCACCGGCGTGGAGGTCGAGGCCCGGCCGCCGGGCAAGAAGGTCAAGCGGCTGTCGCTGCTCTCCGGCGGCGAGCGGTCGCTGACGGCCGTCGCGCTGCTGGTGTCGATCTTCAAGGCGAGGCCGAGCCCGTTCTACGTGATGGACGAGGTCGAGGCGGCGCTCGACGACACCAATCTGCAGCGGCTGATCCGCATCATGCAGGAGCTCCAGGAGAGCTCCCAGCTGATCGTGATCACGCACCAGAAACGCACGATGGAGGTCGCGGACGCCCTGTACGGGGTGTCCATGCAAGGGGACGGGGTATCCAAGGTCATCAGCCAAAGGCTCCGCTGACCCCCGGGAGGGAGTTCTCGTGTCCCAAGCGCAGGCACCGTCGCCCGGAGGGCGGACGGCGCATCCGGAACACATCGGTCATGTCATCTTCATCACCGCGTCCGCCGCCATGGGCGGCTTCCTCTTCGGCTACGACAGCTCGGTGATCAACGGCGCGGTGGAGGCCATCCGGGACCGGTACGACATCGGATCGGCGGCCCTCGCCCAGGTCATCGCCATCGCGCTGATCGGCTGCGCGATCGGCGCCGCCACGGCGGGCCGTATCGCCGACCGCATCGGCCGGATCCGCTGCATGCAGATCGCGGCCGTCCTGTTCACCATCAGCGCCGTCGGCTCCGCCCTGCCGTTCGACATCTACGACCTGGCGGCCTGGCGGATCGTCGGCGGCTTCGCGATCGGCATGGCCTCGGTGATCGGACCGGCCTACATCGCGGAGGTCTCCCCGGCGGCGTACCGCGGCCGGCTCGGCTCCTTCCAGCAGGCGGCCATCGTCGTCGGCATCGCGGTCTCACAGCTGGTGAACTACGGCATCCTCCAGCTCGCCGACGGCGACCAGCGCGGCAAGCTGCTGGGGCTGGAGGCGTGGCAGTGGATGCTCGGGGTGATGGTCGTCCCGGCCGTGCTGTACGGGCTGCTCTCCTTCGCCATCCCCGAGTCGCCGCGCTTCCTGATCTCCGTCGGGCGGCGGGAGCGGGCCAGGGCGGTGCTGGCGGACGTCGAGAGCAAGGACGTCGACCTCGACGCCCGGATCGCGGAGATCGAGCACGCCATGCGCCGGGAGCACAAGTCGAGCTTCAAGGACCTGCTCGGCGGGCGCTTCGCCTTCCTGCCCATCGTCTGGGTCGGCATCGGGCTCTCGGTCTTCCAGCAGCTGGTCGGCATCAACGTCGCCTTCTACTACTCGGCGACGCTCTGGCAGTCGGTCGGCATCGACCCGTCCAGCTCGTTCTTCTACTCCTTCACGACCTCGATCGTGAACATCATCGGCACCGTGATCGCGATGGTCCTGGTGGACCGGGTCGGCCGCAAGCCGCTCGCGCTCGTGGGATCCAGCGGTATGGCGATCGCGCTGGCCTTCGAGGCCTGGGCGTTCTCCGCGAAGCTCGTGGACGGCAAGCTGCCCGGCACCGAGGGCACCGTGGCGCTGATCGCCGCCCATGTCTTCGTGCTGTTCTTCGCGCTGTCCTGGGGCGTCGTCGTCTGGGTCTTCCTCGGCGAGATGTTCCCCAACCGGATCCGCGCGGCGGCGCTCGGGGTCGCGGCCTCCGCCCAGTGGATCGCCAACTGGGCGATCACGGCGAGCTTCCCGAGCCTGGCCGACTGGAACCTCTCGGGCACGTACGTGATCTACACCTTCTTCGCCCTGCTCTCCATCCCGTTCGTGGTGTTCTTCGTGCGGGAGACGAAGGGCAAGACGCTGGAGGAGATGGGCTGACGGCGGGCCCCGCCCGGCGGGCCTCCCGGCGTCGTGGGCGGGAGCGCCGGGGTTCCCGGTGCCTCCGTCGCCCTCTTCCGTGCCGCCGGTGTGTCCGGTGCTCCCGTCGCCGTCGGCGCTCCGGGCTTCGCCGTCGTCCGCTCACGCGGCAGCACGGCGTACAGCACCGCCGCGACCAGCGTGCTCGCCACCCAGCCCAGGTTGTTCCGGCCGGGCCAGGTGCCGGCGAACGGCCCCGCGAACCACTCGACGCGGGTGAAGAGCAGGCCCACCACCAGTGCCGTGGCCCAGGCGGCCAGGGCGGAGCGGGCGAACCCGCCCCGGTACCAGTACGCGCTGGCGCGGGTGGTGTCCATCAGCGCGGGCCCGTCGTAGGCGGCCCGGCGCAGCATGTCCACCCCGAACACGCCGATCCACGCCGAGAACGCCACCGCGAGCAGGGTGAGGAAGGAGATGAAGGAGCCGATGAAGCTGGTGGCCACCACCATCAGCAGGAAGCCGAGAACCAGGCTGATCACCGCGTTGACGCTGACGGCCCAGGCGCGCGGCAGCCTGACCCCCAGCGTCTGCGCGGTGAAGCCCGCGGAGTACATCGACATCGAGTTGATCAGCACCATGCCGATCAGGGCGATCAGCAGGTACGGCACCGAGAGCCAGGCGGGCAGCAGCTTTCCGATGAACGACACCGGGTCGCCCGCCCCGGCCAGGTCCGGAGTGCCGACCGCCATCACCGCGCCCATCAGCACCATCGGCAGCACCACGATGCCGGCGCCGGCCACCGTCGTGCCCGTCATCGCCCGGCCGGACGCGGAACGCGGCAGGTAGCGGGTGAAGTCGGGGGCCGAGGGGACCCAGCTGATGCCGCCCGCCGCGACGGTGCCGATCCCCGCGATCAGCATCGCCGTGGATCCGGCGGGTTCGCCGAGGACGGCCGCCCAGTCGGTCTCGGCGACCAGATACACCAGCACGAGCACACTGAACGCGCCGAACAGGTACGTCGACCAGGTGCTGCACCGGCGCAGCGCGGTGATGCCGAGACCGGACACCGCGAACGTCGCGGCCACGAAGAGCACCAGCGTCAGCACGATCAGCGGCGTGCTCCGCCGGACGCCGAAGAGCAGGTCGAGGACCGTCAGGACGGCGTACGCCCCGGTGACGGCGTTGATGGTCTCCCAGCCCCAGCGGGCCACCCAGATCAGGGTGCCGGGGAAGAGGTTCCCGCGCTGTCCGAACACCGCGCGCGACAGCGCCATGCCGGGGGAGCCGCCGCGCTTGCCGGCCACGGAGACCAGCCCCACCAGGCCGTACGAGACGACGGGCGCCGCCACAGCGACAACGAGGACCTGCCAGAAGTTCAGCCCGTTGAAGACGACCAGACCGGCGCCCATGGTGAGCAGCAGCACGCTGATGTTGGCCGCGACCCAGGTGGGGAAGAGCTGCCGGACGCGGCCGGTGCGCTCGGAGTCGGGGACGGGCTCGAGGCCGCGGGTCTCGACCGGGCCCCGCGAGGGGGCACCCGCGGGCGTCGCGCCTTCGGAAGCGGAAGCGGAAGCGGAAGCGGCGGCGCGAGCGGAGTCGTGGGGCATGGACAGGCTCCGAACAGAGGTGGGGGCTCCAGGGAGCGGCGGTGCTCCGCGACGACGGCCCGGGCGGACCCGGGCCGTCCAGCATCGTACGAACACCGCAAAAGGACCAAATCGCGGCCCGAAACCGCCCCGGGACTCTGTGCGATCCTCCAATTCCGGGTCCCGCCGGGGCCGTGGCCGATACTGGGGAGCGTTATGGAACTCGTCATCCTTGTTGTAGTCATCGCCCTGGTCGCGGTCGGCGCGATCAGCGGTCTCGTGGTCGGCAGCCGCAAGAAGAAGAAGCTGCCGCCCTCGGCGCCGTCGAGCACGCCGACCATCACAGCCCCGCCCGCCGAACCCCATGTCGGTGACGAGGCGGAGACGCCGCGCGACGAACCGCGGCGCACCATCGAAGAGGTCGGTCTGCCGGACGCCGCCGAGGCCACCGGCACACCCGTCGCGGTCGAGGATCCGGTGGTGGCCGAGCCGGCCCCGCCGGTCATCGAGATCCCCGAACCGACCGCGGGCCGGCTGGTCCGGCTGCGCGCGCGGCTGGCCCGCTCGCAGAACTCCCTCGGCAAGGGACTCCTCACCCTGCTCTCCCGGGAGCACCTGGACGAGGAGACCTGGGAGGAGATCGAGGACACGCTGCTGACCGCGGACGTCGGTGTCACGCCCACCCAGGAACTGGTCGAGCGGCTGCGCGAGCGGGTGCGCGTGCTCGGCACCCGTACCCCCGAGGAACTGCGCGCCCTGCTGCGCGAGGAACTGGTCACGCTCCTCGGCACCGACTTCGACCGTGCCGTGCGGACCGAGAGCACCACCGACACTCCGGCCGTGGTGATGGTCGTCGGGGTCAACGGCACCGGCAAGACCACCACCACCGGAAAGCTGGCCCGGGTCCTGGTGGCGGACGGCCGCTCCGTGGTACTGGGCGCGGCGGACACGTTCCGCGCGGCGGCCGCGGACCAGCTCCAGACGTGGGGCGAACGCGTGGGGGCCCGTACGGTGCGCGGTCCCGAGGGCGGCGACCCGGCGTCCATCGCCTTCGACGCGGTCAAGGAGGGCATCGCGGAGAGCGCGGACGTCGTCCTGATCGACACGGCGGGACGGCTGCACACCAAGACCGGCCTGATGGACGAGCTGGGCAAGGTCAAGCGGGTGGTGGAGAAGCACGGTCCGCTGGACGAGGTCCTGCTGGTCCTGGACGCCACCACCGGGCAGAACGGCCTGGTGCAGGCGCGGGTCTTCGCCGAGGTCGTGGACATCACGGGCATCGTCCTGACCAAGCTGGACGGTACGGCGAAGGGCGGCATCGTGGTGGCGGTGCAGCGCGAGCTGGGCGTGCCGGTGAAGCTGGTGGGCCTGGGCGAGGGCGCGGACGATCTGGCGCCGTTCGAGCCGGGTGCGTTCGTGGACGCGCTGCTGGGTGAGTAGGCCTCCGGGCCGGTCCGCGCCCGTCCGCGCCGGTTTCGTGGGGGCGCGGTCCGGCCCGGTCCGGCGGGTTCGTGTCGACCCGGGTCCGTGTGCCGCGGCGGGCCGGCGGGCGGAGACCGGTGGCCGGGGCGTCCCGGCCGCCCCGCCCGACGGGGCTTCGTACCGCCGGTTCGCCGGGCCGTCGGGGCGGCCCTCCGGGCATATCGTCGGGCAGGGTCGTCAGGGCAGCTCGCAGGCCGTCCGCGCGCCTGGCACCCGGTGACACAAATATGCCAGCGTTCCCAGCAGCAACCGCGCGGGCGGCGGATCCGCCGATTCCAGGGACGGCGGACGCAGCCAGCGCACCGGGCCCAGGCCCGCCAGGTCCGAGGGCGGGGCCGTGATGTGGGCGCCGGGCCCCAGGGCGTGGAGGTCCAGGTCGGCGTCGTCCCAGCCCATCCGGTAGAGCAGGGCCGGCATCTCGTCGGCCGCCCCCGGCGCCACGAAGAACTGCGCGCGGCCCGTCGGGGTCACCGCGACCGGTCCCAGCGGCAGGCCCATGCGCTCCAGGCGGACCAGCGCCCGGCTACCGGCCGGCTCCGCGACGTCCAGGACGTCGAAGCCCCGGCCCACCGGCAGCAGCACCGCCGCGCCCGGCATCCGCGACCACGCCGCCGTGGCGTCGTCCAGCGCCGCCCCGGCCGGTACGCGCAGGCCCGCGGCCAGCGGATGGGCACCCGGTGCCGCGCAGTCGGACGCGCCGCAGGAACACCGTCCGCCCGCGACTCGTGCGCCGGGGACGACGTCCCAGCCCCAGAGTCCCGTGTACTCGGCAACCGCGGTGCACTCAGTGGTGCGCACACGGCGGCGCGCGCCGGTCCGCAGCTCGCGCATGCCGCCGATCGTGAAGCCCATGCCCCCTCCAACGGGTCGAACTCGCCGGTGGTTACGTATCGCAGTGTCCCCGTGACCGTCCGTCGCTTCCGAGGGTGGGCTCGACGGTGTGTGGAAGCATTCGGGGTCGCGCGATTCGGCGCGTGCGCTCCGGCGCGCAACGCCCTCCCCACCTCGTGCTGTCGCGTGTCAAGTGAATCGCGCCCGGGTGCGAGGGGGTTGAGGTGGAGGGGTGGCGAATGGTGGCGATTGCGAAATCGACCTCGCTGGAGGGGTGATCGTAGGATTACTTTGAGTGCGCGAATCCCGGGGTAGGGCACACTCGCGGGTATGCCAAGGGCAACTCGGTTTCCCGTTCGAAGGAGTGGGACCCTCGACGTGGCGGGCCGGGAGGCCGGCCGGCCCGGCATCCTGATGGCGGTTCGCGACAGGGCATCGGCGAATGGGGGCGTGTGGCGTGGGTGGCAGCGACGCGGGCGGTAGGACTACCGGCAGGCGTCCGAACGGGCAACTCGGCTCGTGGTTCTTACGCAGCGGTTGGTCCAAGGGCGAGCTGGCCCGTCAGGTCAACCGCAGGGCGCGCCGGATCGGCGCGCACCACATCAGCACCGACACCTCGCGCGTGCGCCGCTGGCTCGACGGCGAGCAGCCGCGCGAACCGATTCCCCGCATCCTGTCCGAGCTGTTCTCCGAACGCTTCGGATCCGTCGTCACCGTCGAGGACCTCGGGCTGCGCGCCGCCCCGCAGGCCCCCGCCGTCTCCGGTGTCGACCTGCCCTGGGCCGGCCCCCAGACCGTCTCCCTGATCAGTGACTTCTCCCGCAGCGACCTGATGCTCGGGCGGCGTGGCTTCCTCGGTTCCTCACTGGCCCTGGCCGCCGGGCCCGCGCTGGTCGAGCCGATGCAGCGCTGGCTCGTGCCCACCCCGGCCGGCGACCGCCCCAAGGCCGCCCACGAGCCGGTCACCGGGCTGTCCGTGCCGGAGCTGGAGCTGCTGGAGTCCACCACCGCGATGTTCCGCACCTGGGACGCGCAGTGCGGCGGCGGGCTGCGCCGCAAGGCGGTCGTGGGCCAGCTCCACGAGGTCACCGACCTGCTCCAGGAGCCCCACCCCGAGGCCACCACCAGACGGCTCTTCCGGTGCGCCGCCGAGCTGGCCGAGCTGGCCGGGTGGATGAGCTACGACATCGGCCTCCAGCCGGGCGCCCAGAAGTACTTCGTGCTCGCCCTGCACGCCGCCAAGGAGGCCGGGGACCGGCCGCTCGGCTCGTACGTCCTCTCCTCCATGAGCCGCCAGATGATCCACCTGGGCCGGCCCGACGACGCGCTCGAGCTGATCCACCTCGCGCAGTACGGCAGCCGGGACTGCGCCACCCCCAGGACCCAGGCCATGCTGTATGCGATGGAGGCCCGCGCCTACGCCAACATGGGACAGCCCGGCAAGTGCAAACGGGCCGTGCGGATGGCCGAGGACACCTTCTCCGACATCGGTCTGGAGGGCGGGCCCGAACCCGACTGGATCCGCTTCTTCTCCGAGGCCGAGCTCAACGGGGAGAACGCCCACTCCTACCGGGACCTGGCCTATGTCGCGGGCCGCAGCCCCACCTACGCCTCCCTCGCCGAGCCCGCGATGCGCCGCGCCGTGGAACTGTTCGCTGAGGACGAGGAGCACCAGCGGTCGTATGCGCTCAACCTGATCGGCCTGGCCACCGTCCACCTGCTGAAGAAGGAGCCGGAGGAGGCCACGGCCCTGGCGCAGAAGGCCTTGGAAGTGGCCCAGCGGGTGCGCTCCGAGCGGGTCAACACCCGGCTCCGCAAGACCGTGGACACCGCGGCCAGGGAGTTCGCCGACGTCGGCGAGATCACCGACCTCACGGACCTGCTCACCGCCCAGCTGCCCGAGTCGGCCGAGGCCGTCTAGCGGCCGGGGAGCGGCTCCACGCGCACCCCGGGCCCGCTCCCGCCGGCCCGGGGTGCGCGGACCCGCCCCTACCGGCCCCGCGCAGCCCCCGCGGGCCCGTCGGCGTCCGTCCGCCCGGCCCCGCGGCCCCCGGAGACCCCGGCCGCGACCGCACCCCGTACAGCCCGACACGGCTCCCCCGCCGCACGGACAGCAGGGTGACGGTCGCGGCCGGTTCCGCGCCGCCGCCGTGGCCGGTTCCCGACTCCTCGCGGACGGTCTCCCGGCCCACCGTTCCGCGCCGGCGGTTCACCGGCCCGTAACACGCCGGACCTCTTCGTCACTGGGGCGAAACATCGATCTGCACTGGCCGAAACGGCGTTGCGTCAGTGTCCTGAAGCACAGTCGGCCCGCATCCCCACCGCATGAGCATCCGCACGGGCCGTTCCGACCCACGAGGAGACGCTGGCCTTGAATGGCGCAGATACCGCATTCGTATTGATCAGTGCCGCGCTCGTCATGCTGATGACGCCCGGCCTGGCATTCTTCTACGGCGGCATGGTGCGGGTGAAGAGCGCCCTCAACATGCTCATGATGTCCTTGATCTCGCTCGGCATCGTCAGCGTGCTGTGGGTGCTCTACGGGTACTCGCTGGCCTTCGGCGACGACATCGGCGGCGGTCTGCTGGGCAACTTCGACCACATCGGCTTCCAGGGCATCGGCATCGACACGCTGACCGGGGGCAAGGAAGGCATCCCGGTCTTCGCCTTCGCGCTCTTCCAGCTGATGTTCGCCGTCCTGACGCCCGCGCTGATGAGCGGCGCGCTCGCCGACCGCGTCAAGTTCAGCGCCTGGGCGCTGTTCATCACGCTCTGGGCCACCGTGGTGTACTTCCCCATCGCCCACTGGGTCTGGCAGTCCGGCGGCTGGCTCTTCAAGCTCGGTGTGATCGACTTCGCGGGCGGTACGGCGGTTCACATCAACGCCGGTGTCGGCGCCCTCGCCGCGGTCCTCGTCGTCGGCAAACGGATCGGATTCAAGAAGGACCCGATGCGCCCGCACAGCCTGCCGCTCGTCGTGCTCGGCATGGCGCTGCTGTGGTTCGGCTGGTTCGGCTTCAACGCCGGCTCCGCGCTCGCCGCCAACGGCACCGCCGCCATCATGGCCTTCAACACGCAGATCGCCACCGGTGCCGCGATGCTCGGCTGGCTCGTCTACGAGCGGATCCGGCACGGCGCGTTCACCACGCTGGGCGCCGCGTCCGGCGCCGTCGCGGGCCTGGTCGCCATCACCCCCTCCGGCGCCTCCGTCAACCCCTTCGGGGCCCTGCTCATCGGTGTCGTCGCCGGAGCCGTCTGCTCCTGGGCCGTCAGCCTCAAGTTCAAGCTGGGCTACGACGACTCCCTCGACGTGGTCGGTGTCCACCTGGTCGGCGGTGTGATCGGCACCCTGCTCGTCGGTCTGCTCGCGGTCGACGGGGTCGGCGGGCTCTCGCAGCTCGGCAAGCAGGCCATCGGCGCCTTCGCGGTGATGGCGTACTCCTTCGTCGTCTCCTGGATCCTCGCCAAGTTCGTGGACGCCACCGTCGGCTTCCGGGCCTCCGAGGACGACGAGACCAGCGGTGTCGACATGGCCTACCACGCGGAATCCGCCTACGACTACAGCGCGGTCGGCGGCTCGCCGGCGGGCCGTAGTAGCGTCTCCGCCTCGACCCAGACCGCTACCGCCGCCCCGGCGAACAAGAAGGTGGACGCATGAAGCTCATCACCGCAGTCGTGAAGCCCCACCGCCTCGACGAGATCAAGGAGGCCCTCCAGGCCTTCGGCGTCCAGGGGCTCACGGTCACGGAGGCCAGCGGATACGGCCGCCAGCGCGGCCACACCGAGGTCTACCGGGGTGCGGAGTACACCGTCGACCTCGTGCCGAAGATCCGCATCGAGGTGCTGACCGACGACGCGGACGCCGACGAGCTCATGGAAGTCGTGGTGAAGGCCGCCCGCACCGGCAAGATCGGTGACGGGAAGGTGTGGAGCGTTCCGGTCGACGCGGCCGTCCGGGTGCGGACCGGCGAGCGCGGCCCGGACGCTCTGTGAACCAAGGCGCTCCGTACCGGCGGAGCGCCCGCCGAGAGACGGGAACGAGCGGGTGACGAGCCTCGAAGAGACCACAGGACAGACGGACTCGGGACCCAGCGGCTACGCGGCGGCCCGGCTGCGCCTCCTCCAGGAGAAGGCGCGGTCCGGGCCGCCGCGCCGTTCCGCCCTCGCCTCGCTCACGGACGACTGGCTGAACGCGCTGTTCACCGCCGCCGTCCGGCAGAGCGGGGTCCGGGGCGCGGCCCTCGTCGCCGTCGGCGGCTACGGCCGGGGGGAGCTCTCCCCGCGCAGCGACCTCGACCTGCTGCTCCTGCACGACGGCAGCGCCCGCGCGGACGCGATCGCCGCCCTCGCCGACCGCCTCTGGTACCCGGTGTGGGACCTCGGGCTCGCCCTCGACCACTCCGTCCGCACCCCCGCCGAGGCCCGCAGAACCGCCGCCGAGGACCTCAAGGCGCAGCTCGGGCTGCTGGACGCCCGCCATGTCGCCGGTGACCTGGGGCTGGTCACCGCCGTACGCGCCCAGATCCTCGCCGACTGGCGCAACACCGCGGCCAAACGCCTGCCCGCCCTGCACGAGCTGTGCCGGGAGCGCGCCGAACGCCAGGGCGAGCTGCGCTTCCTGCTGGAGCCCGACCTCAAGGAGGCCAGGGGCGGCCTGCGCGACGCCACCGCCCTGCGCGCCGTGGCCGCCTCCTGGCTCGCCGACGCGCCCCGCGCCGGACTCGCCGAGGCCCGCCGCAGGCTGCTCGACGTACGGGACGCGCTGCACCTGGTCACCGGGCGCGCCACCGACCGGCTCGCCCTCCAGGAGCAGGATCCCGTCGCCGCCGAACTCGGCCTGCTGGACGCCGACGTCCTGTTGCGCGAGGTGTACGAGGCCGCGCGCACCGTCTCGTACGCCTCCGACATCACCTGGCGCGAGGTGGGCCGGGTGCTGCGCGCCCGGTCGGTACGGCCCCGGCTGCGGGCCATGCTGGGCGGCAGGGCGGCCCCGGAGCGCCGCCCGCTCGCCGAGGGCGTCGTCGAACAGGACGGCGAGGCCGTCCTCGCCCGCGCCGCGCGGCCCGAACGCGACCCCGTGCTCCCCCTGCGGGCCGCGGCCGCCGCCGCGCAGGCCGCGCTGCCGCTCTCGCCGCACGCCGTACGGCGGCTGGCCGCCGTCGCCGCGCCCCTGCCGGTGCCCTGGCCCGCCGAGGCCCGCGACGAACTGGTCACCCTGCTCGGCGCGGGCGAGTCCACCGTCGCCGTCTGGGAGGCCCTGGACGCCGAGGGGATCGTCGGCCGGCTCCTGCCGGACTGGGAGCGGGTGCGCTGCCGCCCCCAGCGCAACGCCGTGCACACCTGGACCGTCGACCGCCACCTCGTGCAGACCGCCGTCCAGGCCGCCGCGCTGACCCGCCGGGTCGGCCGCCCCGACCTGTTGCTGGTCAGCGCCCTGCTGCACGACATCGGCAAGGGCTGGCCCGGGGACCACGCCGTCGCCGGGGAGGTCATCGCGCGGGACGTGGCCGCCCGGATCGGCTTCGATCCGGAGGACGCGGCCGTCGTCGCCGCGGTCGTACGCCACCACCTGCTGCTGATCGACACCGCGACCCGGCGGGACCTGGACGACCCGGCCACCGTGGACGCCGTGGCCGCCCGGGTCGGCTCGCTCGCCACCCTGGAGTTGCTGCACGCCCTCACCGAGGCCGACGCGCTCGCGACCGGCCCGGCCGCCTGGTCGTCCTGGCGCGCCTCGCTGGTGGACGACCTCGTCGCCCGGGTCGCGGCCGTCCTCGCGGGCGAGGATCCCGCCGAGCCCGAGCCGGCCGAGACCAGCGCCGAACAGGAGCGGCTGGCCGTCGAGGCGCACCGCACCGGCGGCCCCGTCCTCGCGCTGCACGCCCAGGCCGGGACGGGACGCGAGGGCGGGAGCGTGCGTGAGGGTGCGACGGCGCGCGAGGACGGGGCCGCGGGCGGGGACGGGGCCGCGCGTGGCGCCGGCGACCCGGAGCCCGTCGGCGTCGAACTGCTCATCGCCCTGCCCGACCAGCCCGGCGTCCTGCCCGCCGCGGCCGGGGTGCTGGCCCTGCACCGGCTCACCGTACGGGCGGCCGACCTGCGTGCCGTGGAACTCCCCGCCGAGCTGCGCGCCGATCCGGGCGGCGGTGCTGCCGGAGGCGCGCGAGGAGGCGCGGGCGGAGGCGCGGGCGGTCGCACGGACGTGCTGCTGCTGAGCTGGCGCGTGGCCGCCGAGTACGGCTCGCTGCCCCAGGCCGCACGGCTGCGCGCCGACCTCGTACGTGCCCTGGACGGCTCGCTGGACATCGCCTCCCGGCTCGCCGAGCGCGAGGCGGCCTACCCGCGCCGCCGGGGCGTCGCGGCGCCCCCGCCCCGGGTGACCGCCGCGCCCGCCACCGCCTCGCGCCGAGCGACGGTGATCGAGGTCCGCGCCCAGGACGCCCCCGGGCTGCTGCACCGCATCGGGCGCGCGCTGGAGGACGCGGCGGTACGGGTGCGCAGCGCGCACGTGTCGACGCTGGGCGCGAACGCGGTGGACACGGTGTACGTCACCCGCGAGGACGGTTCCCCGTTGCCGGAGGAGGAGGCGGCGGCCCTGGCGAAGGGGCTGGAGGAGGCGCTGGCCTGACGCGGCCGGTGCGGTCGCCGCGCGGGGCGGGGTGCCGGGCGCCGCGCGGGGCCGGATTTCCGTACGGAGCAGGGACCGGGGTTCCGCCCGTGGTGCCGGGGCCGTGTGCCTCCCGTGGTCCGGGGCCGGCTTCCGCCCGTGGCCTGGGGCTCCGTCCCGACAGGCTGGGGCCGCGTGCCGGACGCCGTACAGGATCGATCGGGGAGGGCCGGGGGCAGACCGCACCGCGCGCGGCCCGATACCCTGGGGGACGGCTCTGCCGTGCACCACGCAGGACAGCCCCTCATCCGCTCCCGACCCGAGGATCCGCGACCGCCGTGTTCGACACTCTCTCCGACCGCCTCGCAGCCACGTTCAAGAGCCTCCGGGGCAAAGGGCGCCTCAGCCCGGAGGACATCGACGCCACGGCCCGCGAGATCCGGATCGCCCTGCTCGAGGCGGACGTGGCGCTGCCCGTCGTCCGCGCCTTCATCGCCAAGGTCAAGGAGCGCGCCGCCGGCGCCGAGGTCTCCAAGGCGCTGAACCCCGCCCAGCAGGTCGTCAAGATCGTCAACGAGGAGCTCATCAGCATCCTCGGTGGCGAGACCCGGGTCCTGCGCTTCGCCAAGCAGCCCCCGACCGTGATCATGCTCGCGGGTCTCCAGGGCGCCGGTAAGACCACCCTCGCCGGCAAGCTCGGGCGCTGGCTCAAGGCCCAGGGGCACACCCCCCTGCTCGTCGCCTGTGACCTCCAGCGCCCCAACGCCGTCAACCAGCTCTCCGTCGTCGCCGAGCGCGCGGGCGTCGCGGTGTTCGCGCCGGAGCCGGGCAACGGTGTCGGCGACCCGGTCGCCGTGGCCAAGGACTCGATCGACCACGCGAGGACCAAGCAGTACGACGTGGTCGTCGTGGACACGGCGGGCCGTCTCGGCATCGACCAGGAACTGATGAAGCAGGCCGCGGACATCCGCGACGCGGTCAGCCCGGACGAGATCCTGTTCGTCGTCGACGCGATGATCGGTCAGGACGCGGTCAACACCGCCGAGGCGTTCCGCGACGGCGTGGGCTTCGACGGCGTGGTGCTCTCCAAGCTGGACGGCGACGCCCGGGGCGGCGCGGCCCTGTCCGTCGCGCACGTCACCGGCAAGCAGATCATGTTCGCCTCCAACGGCGAGAAGCTGGAGGACTTCGACGCCTTTCACCCGGACCGCATGGCGTCGCGCATCCTCGACATGGGTGACCTGCTCACCCTGATCGAGCAGGCGGAGCGGACGTTCAGCCAGGCCGAGGCCGAGAAGATGGCCTCCAAGCTGGCGAGCAGCAAGGGCGGCAAGGACTTCACGCTCGACGACTTCCTGGCGCAGATGGAGCAGGTCAGGAAGATGGGCTCCATCTCCAAGCTGCTCGGCATGCTGCCCGGGATGGGGCAGATCAAGGACCAGATCAACAACATCGACGAGCGGGACGTGGACCGTACCGCCGCGATCATCAAGTCCATGACGCCGGGCGAGCGCACCGACCCGACGATCATCAACGGCTCGCGCCGGGCCCGTATCGCCCGTGGTTCGGGTGTCGAGGTGAGCGCGGTGAAGAACCTGGTGGAGCGGTTCTTCGAGGCCCGGAAGATGATGTCCAAGATGGCGCAGGGCGGCGGCATGCCGGGCATGCCGGGGGTCCCGGGCATGGGCGGCGGCCCCGGCCGGCAGAAGAAGAAGCAGAAGCAGGCCAAGGGCAAGCAGCGCTCCGGAAACCCGATGAAGCGCAAGGCGGACGAACAGGCCGCGGCGGAGCGCCGGGCAGCGGCCCAGTCGGGTCAGGACCAGCCCCAGCCGGGCGGGGCGTTCGGACTGCCCGGTGCGGGCCAGGGCAAGGACTTCGAGCTGCCGGACGAGTTCAAGAAGTTCATGGGCTGAGCCTCGCCCGGCCCAGGACGGGACCGGGCCGGATGAGCCCCGAACCTCCCGCGACCGGGCGGGGACGGGCGGCGGGTCATGGGGTGCGCGCGATCAGGTAGCGGAAGATGTTCGGCATCCAGACCGTGCCGTCGTGCCGCAGATACGGGTGCAGCGCCTCGCCGATCTCCTTCTCCACCTGCCGTCGGTCGGTCGCCCGGACCGCCCCGTCGTACACGCCGGTCGACAGCAGCCCCCGGACCGCGCTGCCCATGTCCGCGTAGCCGAAGGGGCAGGCGACCCGCCCCGAGCCGTCCGGCCGCAGTCCGGAGCGCGCGGCGATGTCCTCCAGGTCGTCGCGGTGTGCCGGGCGCCGGCCGTCCTTGCGCAGCCGGTCGGTGAGGCGGCCGGCGATCCGGAGCACGGCGTCCGTGGCACAGCGTTCCGGCGGGCCCCAGCCGGCCAGGACAACGGCGGTGCCATGCCGCGCCGTCGCTATCGCGGCGTCGAGTGCGCTGTCGAACACGGGATCCGGCGCCGAGTCGCCGCCACCGCCGGGACCGGCCGGGTGGAAAGCCGTGATCAGGTCGTACGCCGGCCGGCCGGGCCCGGCGACGGCCTCGGCCGTCCGGTCGGCGGGGAAGAGCTCCCCGGCGGGGCGGTCCCGGTGCGCGCGTCCACGGCTGTGCGGCCCCTCCCCGAACAGCCGCTCCCGGGCCAGCGCGAGCCGTCCCCGGTCGGCGTCGATGCCGGTCACCCGTGCGCCCCTGGCCGCCGCGAGCACCAGGGCGAGCCCCGAGCCGCAGCCGAGACCGAGCAGCCGGGTCCCGGCGCGGACCTCCAGGCGCTCGTACACCGCTTCGTAGAGCGGCACCAGCATCCGTTCCTGTATCTCGGCCCAGTCCCGGGCGCGGGCGCGCGGGTCGTCGGCGGAATCCGCCGGCGTCGGTGGCATCTCCGAACGGTGCTGGTGGTCGGCGAGCGTACGTGTCATGGATAGCGCCCCAATCCGCCGAGAGGTTCAGATCGTGCCCTGCGTGACAGCCAGGCCCCCCTTGTGTGCGTGTGCGCACGTGTCCCCGTATGCCAGGGAACTCCCCATCCGGGTACGCGTCCAGTGGGTGGGAGAGGCCGGTGTCCGCGCTCCGGGCGTGCGCCCCGGCGTAATTGGCCGGTTCCCTGTGCCTGCCGCGGTGCCGACGCGGTTCCCGCCACGGCCGCACCACTGGCCGCCGCGCCGACGGAGCCTCAACACCGGTGCGGTTCAGGCCATTCGGGAGAGCTCGGGAGCGCCGGAAGGCGCCTCTTGTCCCCCTTCGGGGGACGGGGCGGTACCGGAAACTGATCACGGGCCCGGTACTGTCACCCGGGTGACCCCGCCGCGGTCACCCGGGCCCCGACCGGGGCCCGACGGGCCGCCCGGCGCCCTGGCGGGGCCGCGGCCCATACCCGTGGGGCCGTCACCGCGCCACTCCGGAGGCGATACCGGACCACCGCCGGACGTGGTCGGCTGCCGCCGGTTTCGATGGCCTGTTCCCGGAGACCCGGAGACCCGGGGTCCAAGGGCACGAGGCCGAGGCCCGGACCCCCGAGACGCGAGCTCCATGGGGCCACCGTCCACAGCGCGGGCCGCGCGGTGCCGTCGGTCTCCCCGAGTCCGACGCGACCGGTCCGACCGGTCCGTACGTAGATCGTCTACGCGGTGGTGTGTACGTGCTGCTACGTACGGCATTGAGGTGAGCTGCGAGGCTCCTCCATACATCGACGCACCCGCCCTCGTCAGGACGCATCAACGGCAACTGACGGGTACGTGCAAATTATTTGTGATGCCCCGTAATGGAACCCGGGAGGCTTCCGGCTCGTTGTTCACGACGTGAGCACGACACCACCTGTCCTCGCCGCGGAGCTGGCGCAGGCGTGGGCCGACATTCAGCGGTCCCACCCCGAGCTGCCGGACCTCGCCGCGCCAGAGTCCCTGATCGGAGAGTCCTCGTCCGCCTGTGGCGCGGAGCTCTCCTTCGAACGACTGCTTCACGAAGCGGTCCATGGCATCGCCGCCGCCCGGGGTGTCCGCGACACCTCGCGCGCCGGCCGCTATCACAACCGCAGATTCCTCGCGATCGCCGAGGAGATGGGGCTGGACCACCCCGAGGAGCCGCATCCCAGCAGCGGCTTCTCGCTGGTCTCGCTCAGTCCCGAGGCGAAGCGGCGCTACCGCCCCACCATCGAACGGCTTCAGCGCGCGCTGAAGGCGCACACGGTCGCGACGGCCGCCGACACCAAGCGCAGCTTCCGCGGTCCGGCCGCCCGGCACGGCTCGTCCGGCGGCGGGGTGCGCGTCAAGGCGGTCTGCGACTGCGGGCGGAACGTGCGGGTCGTCCCCTCGGTCCTCGCCCAGGCGCCGATCGTCTGCGGTGGCTGCGGCAAGCCGTTCCGCATCCCCGACGTGGTGGCCGCCGCGAGCTGACCGCGTGCCCGACGGCGACGGGTGCGGCCGGGGCCCGTCACCGGCCGTGCCGCCGCCCCGTCGTCCCGCGCGGCCGCCCACACCGTCCACACCGCCCGAGCCGTTCTCACGACCGCCACCTCCTCGTGGCCGCCGTCACCGCCCGCCCGCGCGGCCGAGCCGTACCCCTGTGGTGCACGGAGCCCCGGGGAGGGCCGGCCGCGGGGGTGTGGCACAATGGCCAGCTGTACTCGACAGTCGCACAGGACCCCTCTCTCCTTCGGCTGACGCGTCCATCGGGCGGGTCGGGTACCGCAACCCCACGCGGCACATCGCCTCGCTCAACCACGTCAAGACCAGGAGACACCACTCCAGTGGCAGTCAAGATCAAGCTGAAGCGTCTGGGCAAGATCCGTTCGCCTCACTACCGCATCATCGTCGCCGACTCCCGTACCCGCCGTGACGGCCGGGCCATCGAGGAGATCGGCCTGTACCACCCGGTGCAGAACCCCTCGCGCATCGAGGTCGACTCGGAGCGCGCGCGTTACTGGCTGTCCGTCGGCGCCCAGCCGACCGAGCCGGTTCTCGCGATCCTCAAGCTCACCGGCGACTGGCAGGCGCACAAGGGCCTGCCGGCCCCCGAGCCGCTGCTCCAGCCGGAGCCGAAGGCCGACAAGCGCGCCCTCTTCGAGGCCGCGCTCAGCGACTCCGGTGACGAGCCCAAGGGCGAGGCCATCACGCAGAAGGCGAAGAAGTCCGACAAGAAGGCGGACGAAGCCGGGACCGAGTCCTCGGCCGCCGACGAGTCGACCGGAGCCTGAGCATGCTCGAGGAGGCTCTTGAGCACCTCGTGAAGGGCATCGTCGACAACCCTGACGATGTACGGGTCGCCTCGCGCAATCTGCGCCGTGGCCGTGTGCTGGAGGTCCGGGTGCACCCCGACGACCTCGGCAAGGTGATCGGCCGCAACGGCCGCACCGCGCGTGCGCTGCGTACGGTCGTGGGCGCCATCGGCGGCCGGGGCATCCGCGTCGACCTCGTCGACGTGGACCAGGTCCGCTGACACAGCAGAACACCGGCACGGGCCGGGGAGGGCGCCGCCTTCCCCGGCCCGTTCCGCTTGTCCGTGCGGCGGACCGTCGGCACGGACAATTCCGGAGGGACGGAGCAGGCGGAGCCCTGCGGGAGGAAGAGGTGTGCGTCAGTGCAGTTGGTGGTCGCGCGGATCGGCCGCGCCCATGGCATCAGGGGTGAGGTCACCGTGGAGGTGCGCACGGACGAACCCGAGCTTCGGCTCGGACCCGGCGCGGTCCTCGCCACGGACCCGGCCTCGGCCGGACCGCTCACGATCGAGACCGGCCGGGTGCACAGCGGACGGCTGCTGCTGCGCTTCGAGGGCGTGCGGACTCGCTCCGGCGCCGAGTCGCTGCGCAACGTCCTGCTCATCGCCGAGGTCGACCCGGAGGAACTTCCCGAGGACCCGGAGGAGTTCTACGACCACCAGCTGATGGACCTCGACGTCGTCCTGGCCGACGGCACGGAGGTCGGCCGGATCACCGAGATCTCGCACCTGCCCTCCCAGGACCTGTTCATCGTGGAACGGCCGGACGGCAGCGAGGTGATGATCCCCTTCGTGGAGGAGATCGTGACCGAGATCGACCTGGCGGAACAGCGGGCCGTGATCACCCCGCCGCCGGGCCTGATCGACGACCGGGCCGAGGTGGCGTCCGCCCGCGAGGCCGCCGCGGGCACGGATCCCGCGGCCGCCGGAGAGGCCGGGGCCGACGGCGGCCCGGACCACGCGTCTGCCGCCGACGAACCGGCCGCCGGCGAGGGCCCGGAATCAACGGACGGCGCGGCCGGTGGTGCCGACCGCGGGGACGGGGCGGCGCGCTGATGCGGCTCGACGTTGTCACGATCTTCCCCGAGTACCTGGACCCGCTGAACGTCTCGCTCGTCGGCAAGGCCCGCGCCCGCGGCCGGCTCGACGTCCACGTGCACGACCTGCGGCGGTGGACGTACGACCGGCACCACACCGTGGACGACACCCCCTACGGCGGCGGCCCCGGCATGGTCATGAAGACCGAGCCCTGGGGCGAGGCCCTGGACGAGGTACTGGCGAGCGGCTACGAGGCGGGCGCCCACGGGCCGGTCCTGGTCGTCCCCACGCCCAGCGGGCGTCCCTTCACCCAGGAACTGGCCGTCGAACTCTCCGGGCGGCCCTGGCTGGTCTTCACCCCCGCGCGGTACGAGGGCATCGACCGCCGGGTCGTGGACGAGTACGCGACCCGGATACCGGTGATCGAGGTGTCCATCGGCGACTACGTGCTCGCCGGCGGGGAGGCGGCGGTCCTGGTGATCACGGAGGCGGTGGCCCGGCTGCTGCCCGGCGTCCTCGGCAACGCCGAGTCGCACCGGGACGACTCCTTCGCGCCCGGCGCGATGGCCGATCTGCTGGAAGGGCCCGTCTACACCAAGCCCCCCGAGTGGCGCGGCCGGGGGATCCCGGATGTCCTGCTCAGCGGGCACCACGGCAGAATCGCGCGCTGGCGCAGGGACGAGGCGTTCCGCAGGACGGCCCGTAACCGGCCCGACCTGATCGAGCGCTGCGACCCCGCCGCCTTCGACAAGAAGGACCGCGAGATCCTCTCGATCCTGGGCTGGGCGCCCGAGCCGGGTGGCCGATTTTGGCGCAGGCCGGACAGCGTGGAAGAATGAGCCGCTGCCGTACGTCCGGCGGGCGCCCCTGCCACAGGGGGAAAGACGCCGCCCGATGTGAACGGCACCACCCGGAACCTCATCGACATCCGCTGATGACCTGTGGCATCAGCGAGGAAGCAGACCTCTCATGTCCAGCCTGCTCGACTCCGTCGACGCGACGTCGCTGCGCAGCGACCTCCCCGCCTTCCGCCCCGGTGACACCGTGAACGTCCACGTACGGGTCATCGAGGGCAACCGCTCCCGTATCCAGCAGTTCAAGGGCGTGGTCATCCGCCGCCAGGGCTCGGGCGTGCGCGAGACCTTCACGGTGCGCAAGGTCTCCTTCTCCGTCGGCGTCGAGCGGACCTTCCCGGTGCACAGCCCGATCTTCGAGAAGATCGAGCTGGTCAGCCGTGGCGACGTCCGCCGCGCGAAGCTGTACTACCTGCGTGAGCTGCGCGGCAAGGCCGCGAAGATCAAGGAGAAGCGCGACTAGTGGTCGCGCGGGCGGCCGTGACGCCGCCCACCGGGACCGTCCAACGGCCCCGGGTCCCCAGGAGCGCCGGATAAGCTCTGGCTCCGATGGACACCCAAGCACAGCAGACGGAGCGCGGCCGCCCGTCCGAATCCCCCGCCGGATCGGACGAGCGGCCGCGCTCCGCGCGTCTGTCCGGCCTCCTGGACACCGTCCGGCTCTCCTGGTACCGGGTGGGGCTCCTGAGCGCAGTCTGCGCGGCCTTCGTGTTGCTGGTGAGCACCTTCCTCGCACAGCCCTTCCTGATCCCCAGTGGCTCGATGGAACCCACGCTTCAGGTCGGAGACCGCGTACTGGTCAACAAGTTGGCGTACCGTTTCGGTGGCGCGCCCGAGCGCGGTGACGTGATCGTCTTCGACGGCACCGGATCCTTCGTCCAGGAGCCGCCGCGGGAGAACCCCGTCACCGGCCTGCTGTACGGGGCGGCCGCGGCCCTTGGCCTCGTCGAGCCCGCCGAGACCGACTTCGTCAAGCGCGTGGTCGGTGTGGGGGGTGATCGTGTGGTCTGTTGCGACGGAGGGGGCAGGGTCGAGGTGAACGGCCGGGCGGTGAGCGAGCCGTATCTGCATCCGGGGGACGCGCCGTCACGCGTCCCCTTCGACATCGTCGTGCCCCAGGGCACCCTGTGGGTGATGGGCGACCACCGCGCCGCCTCGCGGGACTCCCGGGACCACCTCGGTGATCCCGGCGGCGGCATGGTCCCCGTCGGCAGGGTCGTCGGACGGGTGGACTGGATCGGCTGGCCGCCGGCGCGCTGGACCACGGTGCGGCAGCCGGACGCCTTCCGGGACGTGCGGAGCCCGGGAGGCGCCCATGGGTAAGCGAGGCCGGCCGGCCGCCCACGGCGGCGACACCAGACTGCCCACCGGCACCCGGCCCACCACGGGCCGTGTCCTGCCGGGCCGGGCCGAGCGGCGCAAGCTCGCGCGCCGGGTCAAGCGGCGGCGGCGCCGCAACGCGGCGAAGGAGATCCCGCTGCTCATCACCGTGGCGGTGCTGATCGCGCTGGTCCTCAAGACCTTCCTGGTCCAGGCGTTCGTGATCCCGTCGGGTTCGATGGAGCAGACGATCCGGATCAGCGACCGGGTCCTGGTGGACAAGCTCACCCCCTGGTTCGGCTCGCAGCCGCAACGCGGTGACGTGGTGGTCTTCAAGGACCCCGGGGGCTGGCTGGCGGACGAGCGGCCCGTGCCGGACGACTCGTCGTTCATCGTCCGCCAGATCAAGACCGGACTGACGAACATCGGTCTGCTGCCGTCCGAGGACGAGCAGGACCTGATCAAGCGGGTCGTCGCCGTCGGGGGCGACACGGTCAAGTGCTGTGACGCCCAGGGCAAAGTCTCCGTCAACGGCATGCCCGTGAACGAGCCGTATCTTCACCCCGGCAACGCGCCGTCGACGATCACCTTCGAGGTCAAGGTGCCCGCCGGACGGTTGTTCGTCATGGGGGACCACCGGGAGAACTCGGCCGACTCCCGCTTCCACCTCAGGGAGGCTGACCAGGGCACGGTCTCCCAGGAAGGCGTCGTGGGCCGCGCCGTCGTGATCGCCTGGCCCTTCGACCACTGGACCACGCTGGAACAGAGGGGTGCGTACGCGTCGATCCCCGACGCGCCCGGCGTGCCCGCCGCACCGGCGACGGCGCGTGCACCGTCGCATAGTGTGTCCTCCCAGGATCAGGACTCGGTGCCCGCTCGGGACCGGGATCCGGATGGATTGATCCAGCTCCCGACCCCTGCGGAACTCCCGCTCGTTATGGGAGTGGTGGGCCTGTCCCGGCTCCGGGGCAGGCGGACACACGGAGTAATCGCACGAGTGAGGAGTGGTTGTGGGGGACGTGGCGGTCGGCGCACGATCCGGACACGATGATCCCGAGGAGGGACGCGAGCAGCTCGCCGAGTCGCCCCAGAACACGCGGGACGGTCGACGGAGCGCCGGGAACACGGGCCCCGGCGGCGGACCGGTGTCCGGGGACTCCGGCGGCGGACCGGGGCACCCCGAGGGGCCCGGACCCGGCGCGGACGGTGGATCCGACGCGGAGAAGGGGGCGAAGCCGCCGCGTTCCTTCTGGAAGGAGCTGCCGCTCCTGATCGGGATCGCGCTGGTGCTCGCCTTCCTGATCAAGGCGTTCCTCGTCCAGGCGTTCTCGATTCCCTCGGACTCCATGCAGGACACCTTGCAGCGGGGCGACCGGGTGCTGGTGGACAAGCTCACCCCCTGGTTCGGGGCCGAGCCCCAGCGCGGCGAGGTCGTGGTCTTCAGGGACCCGGGCGGCTGGCTGGAAGGCACCCCGACGCCCGAGCCGAACCTGCTCCAGACGGTCCTCAGCACCATCGGGCTGATGCCCTCGGCCGAGGACAAGGACCTGATCAAGCGGGTCATCGCGGTGGGCGGCGACACGGTGGAGTGCAAGAAGGGCGGAAAGGTCGAGGTCAACGGGCACGCGTTGAACGAGACCGACTACATCTACCCCGGGAACACCCCGTGTGACGACGAGCCCTTCGGACCGATCACCGTCCCCACGGGCAACCTCTGGGTGATGGGCGACCACCGGCAGAACTCGCTGGACTCGCGCTACCACCAGGAGCTGCCCGGCCACGGCACGTTCCCCGCGGACCAGGTGGTGGGCCGGGCGATCGTGGTGGCGTGGCCGGTCAACCGCTGGGCCACGCTCCCGGTGCCGGACACCTTCGACCAGCCGGGCCTGA
Organism: Streptomyces sp. NRRL F-5135; assembly: GCF_000719775.1. GTDB lineage: Bacteria > Actinomycetota > Actinomycetes > Streptomycetales > Streptomycetaceae > Streptomyces > Streptomyces hebeiensis. The sequence continues at coordinate 60,838 of NZ_JOHR01000017.1, forward strand.
ACACCGCCGCCGCGGCGGCGGTGGGAGCGGCCCCGGGTGCGCTCGGACTCGCCGGTGCGGTGCCCGTCGTACTGTGGCGCAGGAAGAGGCTGACCGGCGCGCGTACCGCCCGGTAGGGTGCGGTCCCGGATCGTCGGCCTCCGACGGTCGTCTTCCGGACCGGAGGTGCGCTGGGATGAGCGGTACTGGACCTGCGAACGGCGGCCGCGGCCGCCTCGGCGATGTGGTGTCGGGGCTGGTGGTGGCCGTCGGCTGCGTCCTCTTCCTGGGCGGATTCGTCTGGGGCGCCGTGGTGTACCGGCCGTACACCGTGCCCACGAACTCGATGTCCCCGACGGTGCGGGCCGGCGACCGGGTGCTCGCCGAGCGGATATCGGCCGACGAGGTCCGGCGTGGGGACGTGGTGGTCTTCAGCGACGCCCAGTGGGCCGACATGCCGCTGCTCAAGCGGGTGGTCGGGGTGGGCGGCGACAAGGTCGCCTGCTGCGACGAGGACGGCCGGCTGACCGTGAACGGCACCGCGGTCGCCGAGCCGTACGTGGGCGGGGCGGTGGGCGGACGCGCGTCCACGGAGGACTTCGACGCGACGGTGCCCAAGGGCCAGGTGTTCCTGCTCGGTGACGAGCGCGGCGGGTCGCTGGACTCACGGGTGCACCTGGAGGACGCCGCGCAGGGGTCGGTCCCGCGCACCGCGGTGGACGCGCGCGTGGACGCCGTGGCGTGGCCGTCGGCCGCCGTGCTGGACCGCCCGGAGGGCTTCGCTGCCCTGCCCGGCGGGGTGTCCGAGCCGGGGCCCGTGCGGCTGCTGACCGGCGCCGTGGTGCTCGGGGCGCTGCTGATCCTCGGCGGCGCGGCCTACGGGCCGGTCGCGAAGCGGCTGGCAGCTTCCCGGCGGACCGGCCGGACCGGACCGACGCGGAGGACCGGCGAGGGAGCGACGACACATGCGGGATGAGGCGTGCGAGGCGGTCGCCCGGGCAGCCGGGGACGACCTGGCCGACGCGGCCGGGGCGGACGACCGGGCCGGGGCGGAGAGGGCCGGGCCGGCGGGGAGCGGTGGGGAACCGCGCAAGGTCGCCCGGGTGGTCCTGCTGGACCCCGACGACCGGATCCTGCTGATCCACGGCTTCGAACCGGCGGATCCGGACGACACCTGGTGGTTCACCCCCGGTGGTGGGCTGGAGGGCGACGAGACCCGAGAGGCCGCCGCACTGCGCGAACTGGCGGAGGAGACGGGAATCACAGAGGTCGAGCTGGGGCCCGTTCTGTGGCGGCGGATCTGCTCCTTCCCGTTCGACGGACGGCGCTGGGACCAGGACGAGTGGTACTTCCTGGCACGTACCCGCCAGACGAAGACCTCTCCCGGTGGGCTGACCGAACTGGAGCGGCGCAGCGTCGCGGGTATGCGGTGGTGGACCTCCGCCGAACTCTCCGCGGCGCGTGAGACGGTGTACCCGACCAGGCTCGCCGAGCTGCTGCGCACGTTGCTCGACGAGGGTCCCCCGGACGCCCCGGTGGTCCTCGCTCCCGAAAACGTCCAGGGGTGAGGGAGCCGGGAGCACAATGGGGGGACGTACGGCTGAAGGGGAACATGCCATGAGCGCCGAGGACCTCGAAAAGTACGAGACCGAGATGGAGCTGAAGCTCTACCGGGAGTACCGAGACGTCGTCGGGCTGTTCAAATACGTGATCGAGACCGAGCGTCGCTTCTACCTCACCAATGATTACGAGATGCAGGTGCACTCGGTGCAGGGTGAGGTCTTCTTCGAGGTCACGATGGCGGACGCATGGGTCTGGGACATGTACAGGCCGGCCAGGTTCGTCAAGCAAGTCCGGGTCCTCACGTTCAAGGACGTGAATATCGAGGAGCTGAACAAGAGCGATCTCGAACTGCCCGGCGGCTGAGGAGCGTCAGCGACGAGTCCGTGATCTCCTCCGGGAGGGTGGCCGACTTATCCACATCGCGTGAGTTGTCCACCAAGATCCACTCATGACGACCGGTCGCGTCAGAGTCGGTGCCGGAGGTGGTGCCGAAATGAACGCGACGGGGGCGCTGGGGCGGTACGGCGAGGAGCTGGCGGCCCGACGGCTGGCGGGGGCGGGAATGACCGTCCTGGCCCGCAACTGGCGGTGCGGCAGGACCGGCGAGATCGACATCGTGGCCCGGGACCGGGACGCCCGGGGCCTGGAGGTGCTGGTCGTCTGCGAGGTGAAGACCCGCAGGGCCGGTTCGTTCGAACATCCCATGGCCGCCGTGACCCGGCGGAAGGCGGACCGGCTCAGACGGCTCGCCGAGTGCTGGCTGGACCGGCGCGGCGGCCCGCCGCCCGGCGGCGTGCGCATCGATCTGGTCGGGGTCCTGCTGCCCCGGTACGGCGCGCCGGTGATCGAGCACGCGCGGGGCGTGGCCTGAATGGGATTCGCACGCGCGTGCTCCGTGGCGCTGGTGGGCGTCGAGGGGGTGGTCGTCGAGGTCCAGGCGGATCTGGAGCCGGGAGTGGCCGCGTTCACCCTGGTGGGCCTGCCGGACAAGAGTCTGGTGGAGAGCCGGGACCGGGTCAGGGCGGCGGTGGTGAACTCCGGCGCGGAATGGCCGCAGAAGAAGCTCACGGTCGGGCTGAGCCCCGCGTCCGTGCCCAAGGGCGGCAGCGGCTTCGATCTCGCCGTCGCGTGTGCCGTGCTGGGCGCCGCCGAGCGGGTCGCCCCCGAGGCGATCGCCGATCTGGTGCTGATCGGGGAACTGGGGCTGGACGGGCGGGTCCGGCCGGTGCGCGGGGTGCTGCCGGCGGTGCTCGCGGCGGCGGAGGCGGGCTACCGCCGGGTGGTGGTCCCCGAGCGGACCGCGGGGGAGGCGTCGCTGGTCCCCGGGGTGTCCGTCCTCGGGGTACGGAGCCTGCGCCAGCTCATCGCCGTCCTGACCGACGAACCGGTGCCCGAGGAGCCCCCCGACGCGGCCGCGGGACGACCGGACCCGATGCCACCGGGGCTGATGGTCGCCGGCGCCGGGGTGGGCACCGGCCCGGCGACCGGCGCCGGGGCGGGCCCGGGCCATCGCCCCGACCTGGCGGACGTGGCCGGTCAGGCGGCTGCCCGGACGGCCCTGGAGGTGGCCGCCGCGGGCGGACACCACCTCCTGCTCCACGGGCCGCCCGGCGCCGGCAAGACGATGCTGGCGGAGCGGCTGCCCGCGGTCCTGCCACCGCTGACTCGCCAGGAGTCCCTCGAGGTCACCGCCGTGCACTCGGTGGCGGGCATCCTGCCCCCGGGGCAGCCGCTCGTGGACACCGCGCCCTACTGCGCCCCGCACCACTCGGCGACCATGCAGTCCCTCGTGGGCGGCGGGAACGGGCTGCCGAGACCGGGGGCCGTCTCGCTGGCTCACCGCGGAATCCTCTTTCTGGACGAGGCGCCCGAGTTCTCCGCCCGGGCGCTGGATGCCCTGCGGCAGCCGCTGGAGTCGGGCCACGTGGTGGTGGCGCGCAGCGCCGGCGTGGTGCGGCTGCCCGCCCGCTTCCTGATGGTGCTGGCCGCCAACCCCTGTCCGTGCGGGCGGCACACGCTGCACGGGGCGGGATGCGAGTGCCCGCCCTCGGTGATCCGCCGGTATCAGGCGCGGCTGTCCGGTCCGCTGCTCGACCGGGTGGATCTCAGGGTCGACGTGCGGCCGGTCGACCGGGCGGACCTGCTGGGGCGGGGCGGGCGGGGCGAGTCCACGGAGACGGTCGCCGCACGGGTCCGCGGGGCGCGTGAACGGTCGGCGGCACGCCTGGACGGCACGCCTTGGTCCGTCAACAGCGAGGTACCCGGGCACGAGCTGCGCACGCGCTGGCCGCTGGGCCCCGGCGCGCTCGCGGCGGCCGAGCGGGACCTGGAACGCGGGCTGCTCACCGCCCGGGGGGTGGACCGGGTGCTCCGGGTGGCCTGGACGGTCGCGGATCTCGCCGGGCACGACCGGCCGACCGTCCGTGACGTGGCGCTGGCCCTGGAGCTGCGGACGGGGATCGCCCGGGGCGCGACAGCTCTGGCGGGGGAGGCGTCATGACGTCCGCAGCGGACCGGACGGAGCGGCTCGCCCGAGCCGCGCTGACCCGCGTCTTCGAGCCGGGTGACGAGCACGGCGGGCGATGGCTGCGCCGGTTCGGCGCCGTCCGGCTGCTCGCCCTGCTCACCGCGTCCGGCGAGGGCGGGGGCCGCCCGCAGGACGGCGTCGGCGACCGGCTCACCGAGGACCGGCTCACCGGAGTCGGCGAGCGGCGGCTGCTCGGCTATCGCGCCCGGGCCGCGACCGTCGCTCCGGAGCGCGACCTGGCTGCGGTGGCCGCGGTCGGCGGCCGGTTCGTGTGCCCCGGCGACCGGGAGTGGCCCAGTCAGCTCGACGACCTGGGCGAGGCCGCGCCCATCGGGCTCTGGGTGCGGGGCGGGCCGGACCTGCGGATCTGGTCCCTGCGGTCCGTCGCCGTCGTCGGGGCCCGGGCGTGTACCTCGTACGGGGCACATATGGCGGCGAGCCTCGGTACCGGGCTGGCCGAGCGGGGCTGGGTCGTCACCTCCGGCGCGGCGTTCGGTGTGGACGGCGCGGCGCACCGTGGGGCGCTGGCGGCGGGCGGTGCCACGGTGGCGGTCCTGGCCTGCGGGGTCGATGTGGTCTATCCGCGAGGTCACGCCGAGTTGATCGGACGCATCGCCGAACAGGGCCTCGTCGTCGCCGAACTGCCGCCGGGCGCCCATCCCACCCGCAGCAGGTTCGTCCTGCGCAACCGGGTGATCGCCGCCCTCACCCGGGGGACCGTCGTGGTGGAGGCGGAGTACCGCAGCGGGTCACTGGTGACGGCACGCCGCGCGCAGCGGCTGGGGCGCTTCACGATGGGCGTGCCCGGCCCGGCCACCAGTGGTCTCTCGGCCGGCGTGCACGAACTGCTGCGCGGGGAAGGAGTGCTGGTCACGGACGCCGCGGAGGTGGTCGAGCTGGTGGGTGACATCGGTGATCTCGCGCCGGTAAGGCACGGGCCCCTGCTGCCCAGGGATCTGCTCGACCCGGCCGCCGCGCGGGTGCTGGAGGCGCTGCCGGCCGGGGCCCCGGGCGGGGTGGCGGACATCGCGCGCGACGCCGGGACGACACCGGACGAGGCGCTCGCCACGTTGTACGAACTCCACTCGTTGGGGTTCGTCGAGCGGCGCGGCGAAGGGTGGCGGATCACCGCGCCGACGGCAGTGCCCGACACGGCACGGCGAGGCGGTACTTGACCTCGAGCATTCGGGTGAAAGGGTGATGCGGGTGCCCCGCGTGCCCGGGCCGGTGATCCCCGGGGGCCCGCGCGAGCGGTGCCACCCCCCGGTCACGCGGTGCGGACGGTGGTGCCGGCGCGGGCGGGCGCGGTCGGATCTCCCTCGCGTACCGCGACCGTGCAGTCACGCTACGCTCACCTGCATTCCGGCCCAGACAGACAGCTTCCCGCAGTTTCCCGCACTTCACGGCAGAACGGCTCAAGGCAACGCATGCCCCAGCACACCTCCGGGTCCGACCGCGCGGCAGTGCCCCCCGCCGCCCGGGGCACCGTGCGACCGCCCGCGCCCTCGTCGCTCGACGAGCTGTGGCGGTCCTACAAGGCAACGGGCGACGAGCGGCTGCGCGAGCAGCTGATCCTGCACTACTCACCGCTGGTGAAGTACGTCGCGGGCCGGGTGAGCGTGGGGCTGCCGTCCAATGTCGAGCAGGCGGACTTCGTCTCCTCCGGCGTCTTCGGGCTGATCGACGCGATCGAGAAGTTCGACATCGACAGATCGATCAAGTTCGAGACCTACGCGATCACCCGGATCCGGGGCGCGATGATCGACGAACTGAGGGCGCTGGACTGGATCCCCCGCTCGGTACGGCAGAAGGCGCGCGCGGTCGAGCGCGCCTACGCCACGCTGGAGGCACAGCTGCGGCGCACGCCCACCGAGGCCGAGGTCGCCGCGGAGATGGGGATCATGCTGGAGGAGCTGCACGCGGTTTTCAGCCAGCTCTCGCTGGCGAACGTGGTGGCGCTGGAGGAACTGCTGCACGTCGGCGGCGAGGGCGGCGACCGGCTCAGTCTGATGGACACCCTGGAGGACACCGCGGCCGACGACCCCGTGGAGGTCGCGGAGGACCGCGAGCTGAGACGGCTGCTGGCGGGCGCGATCAACACGCTGCCCGACCGTGAGAAGACCGTCGTCACGCTCTACTACTACGAGGGACTGACCCTCGCCGAGATCGGCCATGTCCTCGGGGTGACCGAGAGCCGGGTCAGCCAGATCCACACCAAGTCCGTGCTCCAACTCCGGGCCAAACTGGCCGACGTCGGCCACTGACGCTCTGCCACGGATCCCTCACCGTAGAGTGGAGGGCGTGCCAAGGATTCGAGCGGCCTCGGTGGCCGAGCACCGGACGATGCAGCGCGGCGCCCTGCTGGACGCCGCACGCTCCCTCCTCTCCGAAGGCGGCACGGAAGCGCTGACCTTCCCCGCGCTCGCCGAGCGCACCGGACTCGCCAGATCCTCGGTGTACGAGTACTTCCGCTCGCGCGCCGCCGTGGTCGAGGAGCTGTGTGCCGTCGACTTCCCGGTCTGGGCCGCGGAGGTCGAGGCCGCGATGGCACGCGTGGACTCCCCCGAGGCGAAGATCGAGGCGTATGTGCGCCGGCAGCTGGCGCTGGTCGGTGACCGCCGGCACCGCGCGGTCGTCGCCATCTCCGCGAGCGAGCTGGACGCCGCCGCCCGGGAGAAGATCCGGGCGGCGCACGGCGGGCTGATCGCGCTGATCGTGGAGGCACTCGGCCACCTGGGCCACGAGCAGCCCCGGCTCACGGCGATGTTGCTCCAGGGCGTGGTGGACGCCGCTGTCCGGCGCACGGAACTCGGCGTGGCGGAGACCGCCCAGGAGATCGCCGACGCGGCGGTCGCGATGGCCCTGCGGGGCGTCCGGGGCTGACCCCGCGCGGGCTGTCGCGCGTACGCGGCCGGGCCGTGCGGCACCCCCACCCCCGGTGTGCCGCCGTACGCGGCAGCCGCGTACGGCACCATTCCGTACGGCACCATTCCGTACGGTGCCGGCGCGCAAGGCGCCGCGACGTACGTCGCCCACGCGCGCGGTGTCCCGCCGAACCCCCCGGCTCCCACGGCGAGGGGCGGGCTTCCGTGCAGTGGCAGCAGCCGGGACGGGGGCCTGCGGAGCAGCCCGGGCGGGAGCAGGGACAGCGGGTTCAGGTACGTCTCGCCCCGTCGCAGGCCCCAGTGCAGACACCCCGTCGAGCAGTGGTCGCGCGGGCCCGGCGCCAGCGTGGCCACGACCTGACCCGCGCTCACCTCCTCGCCCTCCGCCACGAGCGGCTCCACCGGCTCGTACGTGATCCGCAGCGGACCGCCGCGCACGCCGGGCATGCCTCGTGAGCCCCGTGGGCCCGGCGCGGACAGGGCGATCGACAGCACCCCCCGCCCCGCGACCCGGCCCGCGTGGAACACCCGGCCCGACGCCGCGGCCCGTACCGGATCGCCCGGGGCGGCGGCCAGGTCCACACCGCGGTGGCCCGCCCCGTACGCCGACAGCGGTGGCTCCCAGCCGCGCAGCACCGTCGGCCGGGAGCCCACCGGCCATGCCCGGCCCTCGGCCGTCCCGGCCGCCGCCCCGGCCCCCGAGGCCCGCGCCCGGGCCGGTTCCGGCAGCGCCAGTACGAGGATCGGCAGGAGAACCAGCACGAGCGTCGGCGCGAGCCGGCGGACCGTGCCCGGGAACCGGCGCGGCGGGTGGAGGCGCGGCGGGTGGAGGCGCGGCGGGTGGAGGCGGCGGGCGGGGCGGGAAGCGGCGGTACGGTCGGTCGTCATGCGCTCACCGTGCCGCGTGACGCCCGGACCGCGCTGATCATGGTCCGGATCTGTGGACTACTGACGGGTTGTGGACATCGCCGTCACCCGTGGGTGCGAAGGTCCCGTACACTTCATGTGGCGATCCGGGTCACCGGGTCGACTTCGCACGCCCCGCCATCGGCCCCTTCGAGCCGATGCTCGCGCCTCTCGGTCCTCCGCGGCACGGCGCACCGGGGCGTCAGGCGCGACTGCCGTCCGGCGGACGCGACAACCGAGTACCTCAAGGAGTACGGCCATGGCCGTCGTCACGATGCGGGAGCTGCTGGAGAGCGGCGTCCACTTCGGTCACCAGACCCGTCGCTGGAACCCGAAGATGAAGCGCTTCATCTTCACCGAGCGCAACGGCATCTACATCATCGACCTGCTCCAGTCGCTGTCGTACATCGACCGCGCCTACGAGTTCGTCAAGGAGACCGTCGCCCACGGCGGCTCCATCATGTTCGTCGGCACGAAGAAGCAGGCCCAGGAGGCCATCGCCGAGCAGGCGACGCGCGTCGGCATGCCCTACGTCAACCAGCGCTGGCTGGGCGGCATGCTCACCAACTTCTCCACCGTCTACAAGCGCCTCCAGCGCCTGAAGGAACTCGAGCAGATCGACTTCGAGGACGTGGCCGCCTCCGGCCTCACCAAGAAGGAGCTCCTGGTTCTCTCCCGCGAGAAGGCCAAGCTGGAGAAGACCCTTGGTGGTATCCGCGAGATGCAGAAGGTGCCCAGCGCCGTCTGGATCGTCGACACCAAGAAGGAGCACATCGCCGTCGGTGAGGCGCGCAAGCTCCACATCCCGGTCGTCGCGATCCTCGACACCAACTGCGACCCCGACGAGGTCGACTACAAGATCCCGGGCAACGACGACGCGATCCGCTCCGTCACCCTGCTCACCCGCGTGATCGCCGACGCCGTCGCCGAGGGCCTCATCGCCCGTTCCGGCGTCGCCACCGGTGATTCGAAGCCGGGCGAGAAGGCGGCCGGCGAGCCCCTCGCCGAGTGGGAGCGCGACCTGCTCGAGGGTGAGAAGAAGGACGGCGCCGACAAGCCCGCCGAGGCCCAGGCCGACGTCCAGACCTCCGCCGAGACGGAGAAGGCCGCCGACGCCGAGCAGGCCGCCGCCCCGGCCGCCGCGGCGGACGCCGAGCAGGGCTGACCTTCCCGGATTCCGTGGTCGACGGCGGGGGCCCCGGCGGCCCCCGCCGTCCAGCCGTATCTTTCAGACTTCGAGAGAGAATTACAGATCATGGCGAACTACACCGCCGCTGACGTCAAGAAGCTCCGTGAGCTCACCGGCGCCGGCATGATGGACTGCAAGAAGGCGCTGGACGAGGCCGAGGGCAACGTCGACAAGGCCGTCGAGCTGCTGCGCGTCAAGGGCCAGAAGGGCGTCGCCAAGCGCGAGGGCCGCTCGGCCGAGAACGGCGCCGTCGTCTCCCTCATCGCCGACGACAACTCCTCCGGCGTGCTGCTGGAGCTGAAGTGCGAGACGGACTTCGTCGCCAAGGGCGAGAAGTTCCAGGCCGTGGCGAACAAGCTCGCCGCCCACGTCGCCGAGACCTCCCCGGCCGACCTCCAGACGCTGCTCGCGTCGGAGATCGAGGGCGGCAAGACCGTCCAGGCGTACGTGGACGAGGCCAACGCCAACCTGGGCGAGAAGATCGTCCTGGACCGCTTCACGCAGTTCACCGGCGGTTACGTGGCCGCCTACATGCACCGCACGATGCCCGACCTCCCGCCGCAGGTCGGCGTTCTCGTCCAGCTGGACAAGGAGAACGCCGAGGTCGCCAAGGACGTCGCGCAGCACATCGCCGCCTTCGCGCCCAAGTACCTCAGCCGCGACGAGGTCCCGGCCGAGACGGTGGAGAACGAGCGCCGGGTCGCCGAGGCGACCTCCCGCGAGGAGGGCAAGCCCGAGGCGGCCCTGCCCAAGATCGTCGAGGGTCGGGTCAACGGCTTCTTCAAGGACGTCGTCGTCACCGAGCAGCCCTTCGCCAAGGACAACAAGAAGTCCGTCCAGAAGATCCTGGACGAGGCCGGTGTCGCCCTGACCGGCTTCTCCCGGATCAAGGTCGGCGTCTGAGGCTGTACGCGATCAACCGAAGACCCCGATAGGGTCTGACGCAGCCGCCCGCGTGTGCCCGCCGGCACACCTTCGCCGACGCGGCCGGGCGGCCGCAGATCTGACGAGGAGGCCATTGCCGCGAGAGGGAACCGCAAGGACCCGGGCAATGGCCTTCTTCGTATGCGCACGAGGAGATCTCCATGGAACAGGCCGACACGAGCGGCGACGGCAACAACAGCGACCAGGGCACGCCGGGCCACGAGGACGCGGCGCGCGGCGGCCGCAAGAAGCCCCGCCGCTTCATGCTGAAGCTGTCCGGTGAGGCGTTCGCCGGCCGGGGCGCGCTCGGCGTCGACCCCGACGTCGTCCACGCCATCGCCCGCGAGATCGCCGCCGTCGTCCGGGACGGCGCACAGATCGCGGTCGTCATCGGCGGCGGCAACTTCTTCCGCGGTGCGGAACTCCAGCAGCGCGGTATGGACCGGGCCCGCTCCGACTACATGGGCATGCTCGGTACGGTCATGAACTGTCTGGCGCTCCAGGACTTCCTGGAGAAGGAGGGCGTCGACTGCCGGGTGCAGACCGCCATCACGATGGGCCAGGTCGCCGAGCCCTACATTCCGCTGCGCGCCGTGCGCCACCTGGAGAAGGGGCGCGTCGTCATTTTCGGCGCGGGCATGGGCATGCCGTACTTCTCCACCGACACCACCGCCGCCCAGCGTGCCCTGGAGATCGATGCCCAGGCCCTGCTGATGGGTAAGAACGGGGTGGACGGGGTGTACGACTCCGACCCCAAGACGAACCCGGGAGCGGTCAAGTTCGACGCCCTGGAGTACAGCGAGGTGATCGCCGGTGATCTGCGCGTCGCCGACATGACCGCGATCACCCTGTGCCAGGACAACAAACTGCCGATCCTCGTCTTCGAATTGCTGACCGAAGGCAATATCGCGCGTGCGGTCAATGGTGAGAAGATCGGCACGCTCGTGAGCGACCAGGGCACCCGGGACTGAGCCGGAGCGGCCCCGCACGGGGATGGACAAAGCCCTGCCGGTCGGACACCGTGCAGGAAAGACGCCAGGAAAGACGCGACGCAGGATCCGTCGGCCTATGAGCACGCCGGGCCCACTCAAGACACGCAGGAGCAAGTGGTGATCGAAGAGACCCTCCTCGAAGCCGAGGAGAAGATGGAGAAGGCCGTCCTGGTCGCCAAGGACGACTTCGCCGCGATCCGCACCGGGCGTGCGCACCCGGCCATGTTCAACAAGATCGTGGCGGACTACTACGGCGCCCTGACCCCGATCAACCAGCTGGCCTCGTTCTCCGTGCCGGAGGCGCGGATGGCCGTGGTCACCCCGTTCGACAAGAGCGCGCTGCGCAACATCGAGCAGGCGATCCGGGACTCCGACCTCGGGGTCAACCCGAGCAACGACGGCAACATCATCCGGGTGGTGTTCCCCGAGCTCACGCAGGACCGCCGCAAGGAGTTCATCAAGGTCGCCAAGACCAAGGCCGAGGACTCGAAGATCTCGATCCGTGCCGTCCGCCGCAAGGCCAAGGAGACCATCGACAAGCTGATCAAGGACGGCGAGGTCGGCGAGGACGAGGGCCGGCGCGCGGAGAAGGAGCTCGACGACACCACGGCGAAGTACGTCGCCCAGGTGGACGAGCTGCTGAAGCACAAGGAAGCCGAGCTGCTCGAAGTCTGATGAACGACTCTTCCCGGGGAGCCCCGCCGACAGCCGGCTATTGGGGCGCGTACGAGCAGGGGGCCGGCCCGGCGGTGGACGCCGCCCGCGAGGGGCGTCCGGCGGGCCCCGCCCACGAGGGGTATCCCGCCGCCGCGGCCCATGACGGGTACGCGGCGGGCCCGGGTCACGACGGGCGGCCGGTGGGCACCGCCTTCGACGGGTACCCGGCGGGTCCCGCCCACGACGGGCGGGACGCCCAGCAGACTCGCCCCATGCCCATCGTGCCCGACGGACCCGCAGGCGGCGGGGACCAGGACGACGACCGGGGGGCTGCCCGGCAGGACGGCCCGGCCCCCCGCGCGCGCCGTGACGACACCCCGCAGGAGCCCGTGGCCGTGCCCCCGCCCGCCCCGCCGGAAAGGCCGGAACAGCCGCGATCGGAGGAACCGCCGAAGAAGCGGGCCGGCCGTGACCTCCCGGCGGCCATAGGGGTCGGTGTCGGTCTCGGCGCGGTGGTCGCGGCATCGCTGTTCATCGTCAAGGCCGTGTTCGTCGGCGTGATAGCGGTTGCCGTGGTGATCGGGCTCTGGGAGCTGACCACCCGGCTCTCCGAGCAGAAGGGCATCAGGCCGCCCCTCGTCCCGCTGGCCGTGGGCGGCGCGGCCATGGTCGTGGCGGGGTACGCGCGCGGCCCGGAGGGCGCCTGGGTCGCCATGGCCCTCACCGCGCTCGCGGTGCTGATCTGGCGGATGACGGAGCCGCCCGAGGGCTATCTGAAGGACGTCACCGCGGGGCTCTTCGCCGCGTTCTACGTCCCCTTCCTCGCCACGTTCGTCGCGCTGATACTGACCGCCGACGACGGCCCGTGGCGCGTGCTGATGTTCCTGGTGCTCACCGTCGTCAGCGATACGGGCGCGTACGCGGTGGGCTGGCGCTTCGGCAGGCACAAGCTGGCGCCGCGCATCAGTCCCGGCAAGACGCGCGAGGGCCTGGCCGGAGCGGTCGTCTTCGCCATGGTGGCCGGCGCGCTCTGCATGCAGTTCATGATCGACAACGGGGCCTGGTGGCAGGGCCTGCTGCTCGGCCTGGCGGTCGCGGCCAGCGCCACGCTCGGTGACCTCGGCGAGTCCATGATCAAGCGGGACCTCGGCATCAAGGACATGGGCACGCTGCTGCCCGGGCACGGCGGCATCATGGACCGGCTCGACTCCCTGCTGCCCACGGCCCCCGTGATGTGGCTGCTCCTGGTGCTGTTCGTAGGCTCCTGACCAGCTCCTACGCCGCCCCGGGGCCCGCTGTCCACAGGACGGCGGGCCCTTCGTCGTACGTCTGCGACACTGGATCCACCATGCCTGTACCCGGAGAACTTGCCGACGCCTGACCGGCAAAGTGCCCTCTACCAGCGGTTTTGCCGCCGACAGAGGGCACTCATTTTGTCTCTGGGCCGTCTCTGGGCCGTCATGCGGCTTCCTGCGCGGGGCGTAGGACCTGATCCACGGCCCGGCGGGCGCGCTCCTTGCTGGTCGGCATGAGGTGCGCGTACACCCGGAGCGTCATCGCGGGGTCGGCATGGCCAAGGTACTCGCTCACGGCCTTGATACTCTCCCCAGCGTCCAGCAGTACGGACGCGTAGAAGTGCCGGAGGGCGTGCATGCCGTGTTCGCGCGCCGACTCGTGAGCCTGACCCTGATCGGCTCTGGGGATGAAGCCGGCCGCCGCGATCGCGGGCTTCCAGTCCTGAACGTTGAAGTTGCCGCGCCAGACGATTCCGCCGGCCGTGTTCGTGAACAGCAGTCGCTTGGTCACCAGCGGCCCATCCGGTTTCTTCCAGGGCAACGTGATGGCAACGGGCTTGACGGCGTCCATGTGGGCCCGGAGCGCGTCAGCCACCGCATCGGGGAGCGGCACGTCTCGTTCCTTGTTGCCCTTGGGCGGGGCGAATACGGCCTTTCCGTTGATGAGTTTCACTTGTCGCACTACGTGCAACGTGTTCCCGGTGAAATCGAGCGCGTCATCCTCAGCAAGTCCGATGATCTCCCCTTGTCGGAGCCCACAACCCGCGCCGACGTCGCTCATCGCCTGATACCTCTGGGGAAGCGCCGCACGTACGGCAAGTACCTGCTCCGGTAGCCACGGGACGACGCGCCCCGGCTCGACGGTAGGGGGACGCACGGACTTCGCGGCGCATGGATTGCGACTGAGTAGGCCGTCATCGACAGCGGCTGACAAGACGGCCCGCACGTTGGCGTAGATGATTCGGGCGTACGAACCCTCGATCGGCGAGTCTTCCAGCTCGCGAACGAGTTGCTGAATGTGCGAGGGACGGAACGAATCGAGCGGGCGGGGTCCGATCCGTGGAAAGGCGTGGAGACGTAGCCGTGTCTCCGTCGCGATCCGCGTCGTGAGATCGGTGGTCTGAGCACTCAACCAGCGCTCCGCGAACTGCCGAAACGTGGTTCGTGCCGCTTTCGGGTCGACGTACGTCCCGCTGGACATGTCGACCTCGATCCGATTCAGCCAGTCCTCGGCAAGGCGCTTTTGCTTGTCGGCGAAGCTCTTGGACTTCTCGGTGCCGTCGGGGCCGATGTAGCGGGCGCGGTAGCGCATGCCCGTGCCGTAGCGGTCGGTCCTGACGCGGATGGGCTTACCGTCAGGGCCTGTCTCGTTCTTGTACCAACGGTCTTGGATGTGGCCGGCCAAGGGTGAGTCCTTTCGAAGCACGCCACGGGGAGGGCCCGCCCGGGCCCTCCCCGTGGGTTGAGCGGTGGGTGCGGTCGCCTGTCAGGCGGCGTCCTGATCGGCGCTCTTGGCGCGGGTGACGTAGGCGTGGACGTCGGCGGGGTCGTAGCGGACGTACCTGCCGATGCGGAAGCCGGGCGGGCCTACGCGCTTCTTGCGCCACTGGTAGACGGTCTCTTTGGGGACGTCGAAGATCTCGGCGATGTCGTCGGGGGTGAGGTAGCGGTCGGGGAGGCCCGAGCGCAGAGTGTCGGTGATCGATGGGGTTGTCATGGGCGTCTCCCGAGCAGGGGGAGGGGCAATCCGGCGCTGAGGGCCGCGTATGTCCGAGGTGCGGATTTCTGCGTCACCGCGTCATCTGGGTCATTCATCCCTCTGACCAGCGGTTTTGTTGTGACGCAGGGGTTTGGGGTGCGTCAACTGGTGACGCGGGCTCTCGTCATGGGGTGACGCGGCTGACGCGGGGTGACGCAGACATGGGCTGTCTGCGTCACCGCTGTAGCGGCAGGTCACGGAGCGTTTGCCGCCCCTGAGTGACGCGGGTGACGCAGCGTCCCTTTCCTTCGGACAAGAGAGAGGGGGGTGTCTGTTGTGGTGCGGTGCGTGTTCAGGCGTGAAGAAGGAGCCGCTTCGCGGCGCGACCACCGCAGGGCGGCACGCCGCCGAACAGCAAGAGGAGCACCCCCGGGGGGTGAGGCGTGCTCCTCTTGCTGTTCACGGCGTCATGGGCCGCCGGTCAGAACGCCGGGTCCTGCTGGTGAGGGGGCAGCGGGGCCGGGGGCCGGGTCATCTCGATGTAGCGGGCCTTGCTGGTGCGGCCCCAGTCGATGAGGACGCCCCGGGCCGCGAGGGTCGGTTGAAGGCGCTTGAGACGGTCTGAGAGGACCTTGCCCGTGGTCGGCCAGCCTTTCGGCAGGGGGCGGCAGTCTTCGCCGCTGTAGAGACCCGTGAGGCAGTGCAGCCACTCAGCGGACGTCATCCGCTGCTCCGCCCCCGCGTCCAGGCTGGCTGCGTGCTTCAGCACTGTCTGTGCCAACAGGTCGCCTTCAATGACGTCATCGTTGAGGTCGTCCAGGCTGGCCCGGTAGGCGGCGAGAGCTCCCAGACCGGTGGCCGCGTCGAGTTGCGCGCACAGGTGGGCGAAGTCGGCCATGCGCAGATCGGTCGGGATATCCGCTTCCGCCGCGCGCACCTGGACCGTGAGGTCCAGCAGCGAGCCGAGGATCACGGGCAGGGCCTCTTCGAACTCCGTCCACAGTTCCGCTTCGGTGCGCCGGGTGCGGGGGCGTTCCAGACGCAGCGGCAGGAGGCGTTCGGCGAGGTCGGGGCGGATGACGCCCACGTCGATGCCGGTGAGCAGTAGCGGCCGGCGGTAGCGAGCACGCACGACGTCTCCGTCGGTGTAGAGGGCGCGTTTGATGGTTTCGGCGCCGGTGACGATGCAGCACATCAGGTCGGAGAGATCGGGGGCGAGGTGGGAGAGGTTGTCCAGGGCGGTGACCCATCCGGCGGCCACCGCCGCGATCAGGTTCTCCTCATCCTTCGGTGCCCGGCGTAGGTCGCCGGTCATGCCCTCGATGATCCGTACGAGCATCCGCCCGCCGGTGGACTTGCCCGCACCCTGGGGACCGGTGAGGAACGGGGCGGGGACGGGCACGGACGGCCCCAGGCAGCCGATGAGCCAGGCGATGGCCAGGCACTCGGTCTCGGCGTTGGCGAAGTTGCACAGCCTCAACAGCAGATCGATGCCTTTGCCGTCGGTGTCCTTGGCCGGCAGGGGAAGTTCTCCGGTGAGCTGAGTGCGCCGCCAGCACACCTCACGAGGATCGGGGGTGACGATCTCCCACCCGGTGGGGTGGATACGGACCGACTGCCCGTCATCGCGGCCCAGGTCGAGCCACGTCGCACCGTCGAACCCGGGGGCGACGCGAATGTGTACGGGCTGCACGTCCTGGTTCAGTGCCAGAGCTTCGATCAAGTCGAGTGCCTCCTTGAGGGCGGTGCCGTTGAAAACGCCGTGTCCGTCGTTGAAGAGGCCGACCATGAGTTCCTGGCGGTGGCTGCCGGTCGTCCCCTGGGAGCGGATGGGGCGGGCCACGGGGTGGCCGTTGCGCTGCGCGTACACGGTTCCGTCGGCGGTGCGGAAGTAGCGGAAGTGCGTTTGCGCGTAGTCGGTGATGATCTGGCGGGCGGGGTTCTTCTCGTCGTCGGACATGGTCACAGTCCCAACCTGGTACGGGCGTTGGTCCACGCGTCGGTGCAGTGCCGGGCCGTCTCGCCCTTGGCCTGAGCGGCGGAGAACAGTCGCGCGACGTGCGTGTCCCTGAGACAGCCGCACCGACCGTGAGTGGACAGCACGGCGAGAAAGGTGCGGTAGACCGTGGCGTGGATCGTGCTGCGGGCCTCGGTGATGCGCTGCTCCGCCATCGCGATGCCACGGTCCAGGTATGTGGGAGTGCGGTGAGGGCACTCGCCCTGTCCGCGCGTCAGGGGCACGGTGAGGGCCTGTGGCGCCGTGCGGGAGGGGGACGGTTCCTTTACTGCCAGCGCGCGCACAGCGTCCGGGAGAGCGGCCGTGGCGCCGGTGCCGGGGCCGAGCCAACGGGCGTAGGACATCGTGGACTTGATGTCGACATCCTCACGGACGCCGTTCACGGACCGCATGGTGCCCCGGTAGATCCAGTGCTCGCCCCGCGCCGTGGTCACGGTGCGGGTGGCGGGCAGGGCGGTGCGGGCCCATGCGACGGCCGCCGCGGTGTCGAGGTCCACGACGGTCAGGCCGGCGCCGCCGGGGTGGTAGGCGACGGCCCCGGCCTGCCTCCACGCACGCGCCCAGGGGTGGGAGGTGAGTACGGCCGGATCGGTGGTGGCGGCGGCCCAGGCGTGGCAGGGGGCGGGGCACTGGCAGGGGCCGGCCTCCTTCATGTTTGGCCGTCCGCCACAGGCGACGGCCGCGCATGACCGGCAGTTGCCGACGGGGAGCTTCCCGGCCCGCAGCGGCAGGACCGGCACCCCGGCGGACGCCAGCGCCAGGGCGGTGGTCAGTAAGGGGGATTCGGCGCCTACTCGTCGGATCGGGGCAGGTTGGGTCATGCTGGATGCCTCCAGTTCTGTAGGAAGTGCTTGGAGACCGGGGCGGCCGTGACTTTGGCGAGAGGCGGCCGCCCCAGCCGTGTTCAGGCGGCGAGTTCGGGTTGCTGCCACGGGGGCAGCGCGTTCAGGACGCGGGTGCGCCACTGGAGTGCGTAGGGCAGGCAGTTGGCGCAGTTCTTGTGAGTGGTGTGGCCGGGCAGGGGCGGGCGGTGCCGTGCGTGGGTGGACCAGGCGAGGGAGTCGGCGGAGGTGAGCAGGTGGCCGACCCTGGCCAAGCCCAGGGTCTTGAAGCCGAACCCATGCAGCTTGAGCCCGTGGGCGGCCATGGCGGTGACGATGGCGGCGCCCTTGGCGGTGGACTGCAGACGGCAGACCGAGCCGAGCCCCACGGTGGGCTCACGTCGAAGGTCGACCCCGGCCCGCTCGTAGAGCTCCCGGCAATGCTCGTACTCCTGGACGGTGCTGCCCTGCAGAGTGGGGATGATCCGCAGGTCCGGCGCCATGGAACGCAGTTCGAGGAAGTTCGCGACGGTCCGGCGCTGGTGTTCCACGACGCTGAGGCCGGTTCCGGCAAAGGTGTTCGGTCCGGCCTTTCCGCCATGGATGATGAGGTCTTCACACATCCAGTCCTGACCAGCAGCCCAGTCGTAGGGGCCGACGTGCTCCCAGATACGACGCAGGTCGTCCACGTACTGACGGGGTGTGCGGGTCCACCGGCCATGCTTCTGGAGCTCTGAGAATCCGCCGGAGTCGACCGCGTACCGGCCGATCGCGACCGGCAGAGTACGGGCAACGGCGAAATGCTCGGACTTCAGGAACAGCGGCACGTCCGTGAGCTTGACCCAATGCCGTTTATGGGTCGTGAGGTAGAAGCGCACGGCCGCTCCCTACAGGTTGGGGATGGCGTCGATGACGGCGGTGGAGGCGAGGAAGAACCCGAACCCGGCGGCCGTGAAGGCGGCACCGGCGCTGAGGGAGTTCGAGCGGAGCAGGAAGAACAGGACGACGAGGGAGACGGTCAGTGCCACGGCGTGCCTTTCTTCTCGGTGGTCGGGTTGGGGCGGGTGCCGGCCGCGTGGGTGCGGCGGCCGGAGTTGAGGACGCGGCGGCCGAGTCGGAGTCGGCGGCGCTGTCCGTGGCAGCGGCGACAGACCTTGGCGCGCTTGCGCAGTTCGCGAAGGCCGGTTCCGGCGCACTTGCGGCAGGGCCCGAACGGGCTGACCGCGCACAACACTGCGTAACCGGCGGCGTAGAGGAGTAGGGCGGTGCTAGCGATGAGCATCACGGGGTGACTCCCGGTTGCGGGCGGGTTTTCGGGGGTTGCGGCAGGTCAGCCGCTAGACGCTAGTTCGCTGATCAGCGGGCGGATGGGCCGCTAGCGGGGCCGCTAGACCTAGCAACGCGGCGTGCTAGGTCTAGCGGTCGTGATGGGGTCAGGCAGCGGCCCGGTCGGCGTCACGGCGCGTAATCGCGGCGGTGACGTCGGCGCGTTCGATACCGCGCCGGTTCTTGCCTTCACCGGCGTCGGTCTGGCCCCAGACCTGACCGGTCTTGATGCCCCACGGCTTGAGCGCGGCGGTGACGTTCTCGCCCTTCCACCCGGCGTAGACCTCGGGCCGCAGCTCGGTCAGCCGCGCGGCGATGCGCTCGCACCACACAGCCTTTTCGTCGGCGGCGATGACGTCGGCCACGTCAGTGAGGATGTCCGCGCCAGCTGTCTTCTCCGGGCCCTTGCCGATGGCGTGGCCGGTGACGTTGCCGTACTTCTCGCGCACCTGGCGGGCGCGGGCGGCGATGCGTTCGGCGGCGACCGCGTCCACGAACGCGGACGCGACGATGCGCGGGTCATCACCTTCACCGGCCATCCAGCAGATGCCCCGGTCGGAACGGGAGAACATCGTCGCCCGGTAGCCGGACTTGTACATGCTCGTGCCGAGCACCATGTCGTTCGCGGGCTGGCCCATCACCTTCAGGCAGAACCGCAGCACCGCGTTCGCACTGATACCGGTCGGCAGGGATTTGGCGTCGGGCCGCTGGGTGCCGAACAGAGCCACGATCCCCAGCGCCGGGCCGCGCTTGACCAGGTCGGTGCAGATCGCTTCGATCTCCTTGCCGTACTCCTCATGCTCGAACGGCACCTGGCACTCGTCGAACCCGGCCACGATCGGATGCAGCCCCAGCGCCTTGTCACTGGCCAGTTCCGGAGTCACCTTCGACTCCGGGCAGCGCGAACGCGGCAGGGACTTGATGACCTTCGCCCGGCGCCGCAGCTCCTCTTTGAGTTCCCGGAGCGCGTCGAGGACGTATTCGATGTCCTCGGTCTCTTCACCGGCCCGGTAGCGGTGGCAGACCGGTTCCAGGGCGCCGAAGTCGCCGGTGCCCTTGAAGTCGAACGCGTGGAGTTCGGCGCGGGGGTCGAGTGCGGCGATGAGCAGGAACAGCCGCATCAGGAACGTCTTGCCCATCCGCGGAATGCTGCCGACGACGACGGAGGCGAACATGAGCGTCACCGCGACGTCGCGCATGCGCTGGTCGTTGCCGAACACGACCGGCTTGAACAAGTCCACCGTGCCGGACTTCGCCAGCGGCCACGCCGGTTTGGTGGTCTCGTTCATGGGCTTGTCCCCGACCCACAGCACCAGCCGACCCTCATGCTCGGCCGGATCCGGGGCGGGCCACACACAGCCGACCTTGCGCCGCAGACCGGACGCCAGGGGTTTGCGGGACTCCATGATGTCCTCGGGGGTGACGCCGTAGGGCAAATCGAGGTCGGCGCGGTAGCCGGGCCCGTCCCGCACGATCTCCGAGACGAACCGCAGACCGTTCATGTCCCCGCCCTTCTTGATGGCGGCCGACACCTTGGCGTTGCCGATGCTGTCCAGCCCCCGCAGCACGATCGACCCGGTGAGCTTCTGCACCTCGGTCTTGAGGACGGCCGGGCCGACCACGGGGGCGTCGGGCTGCTGTCCGGCCATGCCGAGCAGCATCACCCCGCCGGCCGCGAACGCGTACAGGAAGGCGGGGGCCATGACGTAGAGCCACAGCGCGAACCCGGTCCCGAACACCGCCGCGACCAGGGTGACCATGCCGCGCAGACGCACCCGACCGGCCCGCAGACGCGACAGGCGCATGTACTCCTCCACGTCCTCGGACCGCACCGCCATCGCCCGCAGCGGCGCCGCTTCCCGGTCCCACACCCACCGGTTGGTGGAGGCCACGAACCGGCACGCTCCCCGTGGGGACATCAGCGTCAGCCGTCCGGCATACACGGGTACCCGCACCCCGTGATAGAGCGCGGAGTATCCGGCGTTCGCGACGGCGTGGCGGGCCGTGGCGGTGAAGTCCCGGCGGTTGGTCAGCCACCCGGCCAGAACCGGCTTCCGCTTCTCGCTGCGGACTCCGGGGGCGGGAAGGTGGGGGTTGTCGACCGGCACGGCCGCTGGCGCGTTTTCGGACCACCCCGACTCGGGCGCGGTCTCGGCCGGGGTCGGCGGGGCGGCGGCCGGTTCCGTCTCGGTGTCGGTGGCGGGAACCGCCCGCAGATGCGCGGGCGGCGGCGATGTATCCGTCATGCTGGGGGTCTCCTGTCTCGCCCCATGTGGGCGGTCGGGTTGGGCCCGGGGCGGCCGAACGCCCGGCCAAGGAAGCCGGCCGCCCCGGGGCGTAGTCACTTGCCGCGCTTCGCGGCCTTCTCGGCGCGCTTGGCGTCCTCGCGCTTCGCAGCCTTGTCCGCGATGCGGTCGAGCTTGCGCATCTGCTTTGTGGTCAGCTCCCCGCCCCGCAGAGCGGCGACAAGGGAGATGCCGAGCACGCGGGCGGCCTCGGTGTGGTTGATGTCGTCGTAGTCGCTGATCCGCACGGCGGCTCCGTTCCGGGCCGGACTGTCCGGCTCCCCACCGCGCCCGGCACGTAGGCCGGGCGCGTCTGGGCAGCCGTCAAGCCGGCCGGAGCTCGTGCGTGTGGCACAGGACGGGGCCGATCAGGGGACTGATGCGGTGGACGGTCCACCGGCCGGCCGTGAGCGGGCCGGGCGGCACCTCGTCCACGATCCGGCCCGTCCGTCCGACCGCGCGAGGGTCATCCGCACACGCGACGATGCGCACCTTGTCGCCGGGCTTGAACCTCATGACCGCCCCTTGCGTAGGGCCTTGGCGGCGGCCTTGCCGTCCGTGCCGCCGACCGTGCGCACGACCGTCACCACGCCCCACGCTGTGGCGACGATGACCAGGGCGACCACAGCGAGGGACGCGGCCATGGACGTGATCGCGGCGATAAGCATCGGACCGAAGTAGACGGACGCGCCGACCGCCCCGGCACCGACCCCGGCACCGAGGGCGACGCGTTGCGTGGTCCGGTCCGGCGGGGCCTGATGGATGTGCTGGTGCACGATCTGCGGTTGCTGCTGGATGGCGGGCAGGTGGGAGGGGTCGACGTAGACATGCCGCCCGTCCGGGAGCTGCACCACCGCCTGTGTCTGGGCAGGGTCCATAGTGGTCCTTCCTGGGTGGGAGGGGTGCGGGAGTGCCCCGGGCCGGATTTGATCCGGCGCCCTCACGGCGTGGATGCCGGGGCTGGTGTGCGGGTCAGGCGACGCGTGAGCGGCCGGTGTCGGCACTCGAGGTGAGTTGCAGGAGGGCTGCCGTGGCCTGTTGCGGCATGACGCCGTTGCCGAGTGCCTTGAGCTGTGCGCTGCGGGACAGTGCGGGGACGTCGGTGACGTGGCCGGCGGGCAGGCCCATGAGCCATTCGACGAAGGGCGGGTTCAGCCGTCCCAGAGCGTCAGTTGGCCGGGGAGCGGGGCGCCCGAGGACGGCTTCCCAACGCGTGACGGCCGGGCCGTACTCGCCGAAGTCGATGCCGGGGGCTGTAGCAGCATCGTCGCGTCCGTCAGGGTCCTGCCGTACCCGCCGGCGTAGGGCGTCCCGTCCGGCCGATGGTTCCGTGTTCCGTTCGAGTCGGCGACGGTCGGCGTGGGCAGCAGCTCCCCCACCTCCGCCGCCAGGCTCTTGCCGTGCCTGCCTGCTTCCTGCGACGGGGTGCGTCTGGTCTGCCGGTTCTCGTTCTCCGACGCCCGTGGGGTGGGCAGCAGAGAGACGACGTGCCGCAGATTCATCCCGCCCTGGGCGGCGTGTCCGGGCCCGGTGTTCTCCGAGGTCGACGGGGTCGGAAGCAGAGAGGTGACGGCGGTGGGAAGCTGCCCCCTCTGCCCACCGCCGCGCCAGTCCCTGGCTGCCGGTGTCGGCAGGCCACGCGAGGAAGAACAGTCGGTTGCGCTGGTGAGCGGCGCCGATGTCGGACGCGCGTACACAGCGCCATTCCGCATCGAACCCGAGCGCGGCAAGGTCACTGAGCACGGTGTCGAATCCGAGGGAAAGGTGACCTGCGACGTTCTCAAAGACCGCGAGCCGGGGTCGTAGAACCCCAAGGGCACGGGCAATGTCGGGCCAGATGTGCCGGGCATCCTTGGTTCCCTTCCGTTTGCCGGCGGAGCTGAAGGGCTGGCACGGGTAGCCGCCCGTGACGATGTCGACCGGTTCCACCGTGTGCCAGCCGACGGCCGTGAGGTCCCCGAGGTTGGGCACGCCGGGGTAGCGGTGGGCGAGGATGCGGGCGGCTCCGGGGTCGTTGTCCGCCACCCACGCGAGCGTGCCGCCGAAGACGGCCTGTACGGCCATGTCCAGACCGCCGTAACCGGTGCACACCGAACCGATCCGCAGCGCGCTCACGCGGACACCTCGGAGGGGACGAGGGAGAGCTGGCCGGGAGACGGTTGCGGGCCGCGTTCGTCCTCCAGGCGGGCGAACACCTTCTTCACGTACGAGGTGCTGCGGGTGGCCTGTCGCGCGGTCTCGGTGACCGGGGTGCCCATCACCCAGCACGCGCGGATCACGTTCGCCGCCGCTTCGGTCGGCAACCTCTCGCCGGGCTCGCCGGTCACCTCTTCGCCGGTGTCCGACGCGGGGACGGCGAGTGGCCACACCCGGCGGTCACCACAGATGACCAGCGCAGAGACATCCTCGGATGCGGACGGCCGCTCCGGGCGGGCAGGCGCGGCGGTGGACACCTCCGGCGCAGCGGTCGGGGCCCCCTCGATGGGGTGCTGCACTGGATCGGAAGCGGGCAGCGGGGTGACCACGGGCACCACTGGTTCGGTGTCCGGCCGGTGGTGGAGAACCTTCGCGACGAGGTCCGAGCCGAAGTAGATCGACCCGACCGGAAGCGAGGTGGCGAGCAGAACCAGGGCCCAGTTGGCGGGGTCCCAGTCGGCCAGTCGACCCCAGTCGACCGACCGGCCGTGCAGCGCGGGCACGAGTCCGTGGACGTAGTTCAGGATGAGCGAGGCGATCGTGTAGGTGGCGAGCACCCGCAGCGCGAACCGCCGGTCGTCCCGGTCCGTCAGAACCAGGGTGGCGATGAGGGCCAGTGCCATCAGTCCGTCGACTACGAACGGGTACAGGTTCGCGGCCGTCTCGTCCGCCCCGATCGCACGGGCCACATCCCGCAGCGCGTTCCACGACACCCGAAACGCCATGGCGACCACGCCGACCAGCGCCAGGACGAGCAGCGTCTTAGCCGTGCGGTTCATCGCTCGCCACCCTCAACCGTCACGATCAGGCTCGCGATGACGACCCCAGCACGGCCCACCAGAAAGGCCAGGTCGGCATCCGTCACGGTGGCCCAGTCGATGCCCTTCAGGTCGGAGAGCAGCCGGCGGGCACCCTCCACACAGTGCTGGTCCGTGCCGGTCAGCGGGCGGGCGCTCATACCGCACCCCCCACCGCGATCACAGCGGCCACGATCAGCAGCACACCGGCGACCCCGATCAGGTCGACCGCCCGACGGAGGTTCGAGAACTTCCGCACAGCGAGACGAGACAGGCCCGCGATGTCCTGTGCGCGGGTGTCCTCGGACAGAGCAGCAGTGATTTCCTCAACGGTGAGCGTGGCCCACCGGGGGAAGCCGAACGGCCGTTGCCGCCGGCCGCCAAGGTTGGGGCGGACCGCCCGGAGCAGGAGAGCCGCCGCAGCGAGCAACAGGGCGACGCCGAGCCCGCCGACCACGTACGCGGCGACCGGCAGACGCACGCCGGACGAGATGGACCAGATACCGGCCAGCAGAGCCCCGACGAACGCCAGCAGCAGGGCCGTCTTGTTGTCGGTCCGCGCGATCTCCGCCTTCACTTCCGCGTGCGCGGACGTGAGGTTCTTGTCGAGGGCGCTCACGCGGCACCCCCGGGCACGGTCGTCTCGGTAGCGGCGCGGTTCGAGAGCTCCCGGCGGGCGGCCAGCGCCCGGTTCCGGGCCCGGCGGATCCGCCGGATGTCCAGCTCGGTCGGCGTGCGGTCGAGGGTGACGATGTGCGCGTCCAACAGGTCGACGTCCGCCGCGATGACGGGCATCTCCACCTCGATCGCGTCCAGCTCGGCGGCCGTCGGCTCAAGCCACGGTTCGAACGCCGTAACAGCGTCCTGAACAGTAACGATGTGTTCCATTGGGTCGTGTTCCTCTCAAAGGCGGAACGGCCCGTTGCGGCTCCCGGGGTGCCACCCGGGAGCCGCGTGCCGTTGAAGTCGGTTCCGGCTCCCCTCAGCGCTGCTCGTGCGAGACGAGCAGCGGAGGCAACCGGCCGCCGCAAGAGGCGGCGAAGGTCGTAGATGCGCGGGCCTGAGCCGCGCCGGACACCTTTTGCGGGAGGTGACGGCCCGTCGTACGCGATATGGATCTGTGCCTCAGTCCCGCTCCTCCGAGGAATCGCATCTCGGTCTCTTCGCGTGGCGTGCCCGCCCTCGGGCAGATCCGTTCTTTTGAGTCGGCTCGTGTCCCTCTCGGGGAGGTGACCGACTGGTCTCCACTCGCCCCGGCCGGAGTCGTCACGGCCGTCGTACTGCGGTGGATCACGCTGTGGAGTTGTTGTGCAGCTCGAAGCAGCCCAAAGAGAGGCCCTTCAAGGCAGAGCTACGTACATGACACCCCGTATGGCTTGTCTGGAGGAGTGCCTTGGCAAGAGGATGCCCGGGGGCGGGTTGGAGAGTCAAGCCCCCTGGTCTACCTTGTCTGGAGGAGCTCACTTCAGGAGGCGGGAGGCGCCATGCGGCGCGGCATGACGAAGGCTCAGGAAATCGCGGCTGATCTGCGAGAACAGATCGAGTCGGGCGACCTTGAAGGAGGTGCGGCCCTGCCGAGTGAGGCAGAGATGATGCGCGCCTACGGGTACAGCCGAGAGACCATCCGCGCCGGCGTGCGCATGCTGGTCGATGAGGGGTTGGTTGTCACCGGCCAGGGGCAAGGCAAGTACGTCCGGCAGGACTTCGAGCGTGTCGTCTGGAACTGGACGACGCTGGAAAGTCGCAGTCGCCACGCGACCGCCGTTGAGGGCAAGACCGCCGGCGACCAGTGGGCCAGCGCGGTTTCCGGTGACGGGAAGACGCCCCGGCAGGAGATCAGCGTTTCCATCGTGGAGCCCCCGGAGCACGTGCGGGAGTCCCTTGGTCTGCCAGAGGGAGGGCTAGCGGTCAAGCGGCAGCGCGTGCGGTACGTCGACAGTCGACCGTACGCACTGGCCGACTCGTACTTTCCGCCGGACCTGGTCACCGGAACTCCTCTGATGGAGCCACGCGACGTATCCGCCCCCGGCGGGGTGCTCGCGTCGGTGGGCCTTATCCAGGTCAGGTATCGAGACGAAATCACGGTGCGCATGCCGGCGCACAAGGAAGCGGAACTTCTCGCCCTGCCCGCCGCTACCCCCGTGGCGGAGCACACCAGGACTGGCTACGACGCAGACGGAAAGGCGCTGCGTTGTATGGTCACGATCCTTCCGGGAGATAGGCACAAGATTCTTTATGAGGTCGACAGTGACTGAACGGCTACGCCCGGCGGCAGGTGCCGACATTCCCGCGTTGATGAAGCTGCGAACCGAAGCAGAAGAGTGGCTTAGGTCCAAGGGAACCGATCAGTGGAGCGATCCCGAAACCGGCGCCCGTGCCATCGGGAAGTGGCACGAAGCGATTGACGAGGGGCGCGCGTGGGTGGTCGAGGATCCTGCGAAATCGATCCTCGCGACAGTGAGCCGGGGGCCCGTCGATCGGGATTTCTGGACCGATGAGGACCGGCCCGAATCCGCGTTCTACCTGTACAAGCTCATCGTGTCGCGAGCGGCGGCGGGCCGGAAGCTTGGTGCGCGGATCGTCGACTGGACATCCCGGGTGGCGGCCGTCGAGGGGCGGACGTGGGTGCGCATCGACACGTGGCGGTCCAACACCGACCTACACGCCTACTACGAGCGCATCGGTTTCAAGCACGTACGGACCGAGAGCCCGGATCACCGGCGGTCCGGGTGGCTCGCGCAACGGCCGGTCGACGCGCTCGCGCACCCCGATTACCTGCTACGGGTCGGCTCTCCGTACGTGGAGCGGTAGTCGCCTCTGGGCCGTCTGTGGGCCGTCCGAGGGCGGCCCACAGCGGCCAATGATGACCAATGACGACCTACGCGGGCCCGATGTCAGACAGGTCACAGCGGGTCGTCTGCGACACTGGATCCACCATGCCTGTACCCGGAGAACTGACTTTCGTCGCGCCCCGCGGAGCCAAGAAGCCCCCGCGGCACCTCGCCGACCTCACCCCCGCCGAGCGCCGTGAGGCGGTCGCCGCGGTCGGCGAGAAGGCCTTCCGCGCCAAGCAGCTGTCACAGCACTACTTCGCGCGCTACGCCCATGACCCCGAGCAGTGGACGGACATCCCGGCCACCGCGCGCCGGAAGCTCGCGACGGAGCTGCTGCCCGACCTGATGTCGGTGGTACGGCACATCTCCTGCGACGACGACGCCACCCGTAAGACGCTCTGGCGGCTGCACGACGGCACGCTCGTCGAGTCCGTCCTGATGCGGTACCCGGACCGGGTCACGATGTGCGTCTCCTCGCAGGCGGGCTGCGGGATGAACTGCCCGTTCTGCGCCACCGGACAGGCGGGCCTGGACCGCAACCTCTCGACCGCCGAGATCGTGCACCAGATCGTCGAGGGCATGCGCGCCCTGCGCGACGGCGAGGTGCCCGGCGGGCCGTCCCGGCTGTCCAACATCGTCTTCATGGGCATGGGAGAGCCGCTGGCCAACTACAACCGGGTGGTCGGCGCGATCCGCCGGCTGACCGACCCGGCGCCGGACGGGCTCGGCCTCTCCCAGCGCGGGATCACCGTCTCCACGGTCGGCCTGGTGCCCGCGATGCTGCGCTTCGCCGACGAGGGGTTCAGCTGCCGGCTCGCGGTCTCGCTGCACGCGCCGGACGACGAGCTGCGCGACACCCTCGTCCCCGTCAACACGCGCTGGAAGGTGCGGGAGGTGCTGGACGCCGCCTGGGAGTACGCGGCGAAGTCCGGCCGCCGGGTCTCCATCGAGTACGCGCTGATCCGCGACATCAACGACCAGGCGTGGCGGGGCGACCGGCTGGGCCGGCTGCTCAAGGGCAAGCGGGTGCACGTCAATCTGATCCCGTTGAACCCCACCCCGGGCTCGAAGTGGACGGCGTCGCGCCCCGAGGACGAGCGGGCGTTCGTGGACGCGATCGCGGCGCACGGCGTGCCGGTGACCGTACGGGACACGCGTGGCCAGGAGATCGACGGGGCATGCGGTCAGTTGGCGGCCTCGGAACGGTAGAGCGCCGCCGGGCGCGGCGAGGCCGCCCGCGCGGGTGCGCGGCCGCCCCGGGTGTGCGGAGACCGCGCTCGGGTAATCTTGGCTCGAACCAATTGCATATTTTCCGACAGGGGAGCGCCACAGCGCTGAGAGTGCGGTACGGACGCGTCAGATCCGGTCCGGTCCGCAGACCCTCTGAACCTCGCCCAGGTCATTCTGGGTAGGGAGTTCGGACATCACTCAAGCTGTTGCGCCCTGCCCGTCGCCGGTCCCCGGCCGCGGGCGGGGCCGCGTCTTCTCCTGGCATTCCCAGGAGGAAAACCAGTGGGCATCACCAGCATCACCAGGACGGCGTGCGCCGCACTCGCCACCGCGCTCGGCGTCTCGGCGCTGGCCGCGTGCGGAGGGTCCGGCTCCGGTACCGGGGCGTCCGACGGGGCGGGCGGGTCCGGGTCGAAGACCGTGACCCTCGTCAGCCACGACTCGTTCGCCGCCTCGCCGGGTGTCCTGAAGGAGTTCACCAAGGAGACCGGCTACACGGTCAAGGTGCTCAAGAGCGGTGACGCCGGAGCAGCCCTCAACAAGGAGATCCTCACCAAGGGCTCGCCCCAGGGCGACGTCTTCTTCGGCGTCGACAACACCCTGCTCTCCCGGGCCCTCGACAACGGCCTGTTCACGCCGTACCGGGCCAAGGGGCTCGACCGGGTCGACGCCGGCACACAACTCGACAAGGACAAGAACCGAGTCACCCCGGTCGACACCGGTGACATCTGCGTCAATTACGACAAGAAATACTTCGCCGACAAGAAGCTGGCGCCCCCGTCCTCCTTCGACGACCTCCTCGAGCCCGCCTACAAGAACCTGCTCGTGACGGAGAACGCGAGCACGTCCTCGCCGGGGCTCGGGTTCCTCCTGGGCACGGTCGCCCGGTACGGCGACGACGGCTGGCAGGACTACTGGAAGAAGCTGAAGGCCAACGGCGTCCAGGTCGTCGACAGCTGGGAGCAGGCGTACAACGAGAACTTCTCCGGTTCGGCGGGCGGGAAGAAGGCCCACGGCGACCGGCCGCTCGTCGTCTCGTACGCCTCCAGCCCGCCCGTCGAGGTGCTGTACGCCGACCCGCGTCCCGGCGAGGCTCCGACCGGCGTGGCCACCGGGACCTGCTTCCGGCAGACCGAGTTCGCCGGGCTTCTCCAGGGCGCGCGGAACGAGGCCGGCGGAAAGGCCCTGCTGGACTTCCTGATCAGCGAGAGGTTCCAGGCCGACATGCCGCTGAACATGTTCGTGAACCCGGTGGTCGAGGGAGTGCGCCCGCCCGAGCTGTTCACGAAGTTCGGAGCCCGGGTCGACCGCCCCGAGACCGTGGCACCCGACCGGATCGCCGCCCACCGAGAGCAGTGGATCCAGTCGTGGTCCTCACTCGTCGTGAAGTGACCGCGAAGTCCGCGAAGTCCGCAGAGACCGCGAAGTCCGGGAAGACCGCGACGGTGGCGAAGACCGCCGAGGCCGCCGCCCTGTCGCGATACGCGGGCGCGAAAGCCGGGCGGCGCGGCGGTGCGAGGCCCGGCGGCCTGGTGCGGCTCGCCCTGATGGCCGTCCCCGTGACGTTCTTCGCGGTCTTCTTCGCCTACCCCGTGGCCTCGATCGTCGGTCGCGGCCTCGCACCGGACGGCGCCTGGCGGCCCGGCCGGATCGTGGACGTACTCGGCCGGCCCGACCTCCTCGGCGTCCTGTGGTTCACCACCTGGCAGGCGCTCGCCTCGACCGCGCTCACCCTGCTGCTCGCCCTGCCCGGCGCGTACGTCTTCGCACGCTTCGAGTTCCCCGGCAAGCGGCTGCTGCGCGCGGTCGTCACCGTGCCGTTCGTGCTGCCGACCGTCGTCGCCGGCACGGCCTTCCTGGCGCTGCTCGGGCGCGGCGGACTGCTGGAGCAGCTGTGGGGCGTCCGGCTCGACACCACCGTCTGGGCGATCCTCCTGGCTCACGTGTTCTTCAACTACGCGGTGGTCGTACGGACCGTGGGCGGCCTGTGGGCACAACTCGACCCGCGGCAGGAGGAAGCCGCCCGGATGCTGGGCGCGAGCCGCCTCGCCGTCTGGTGGCGCGTCACCCTGCCCGCCCTCGGCCCGGCCGTGGCGGCCGCGGCCCTGATGGTCTTCCTGTTCACGTTCACGTCCTTCGGCGTGGTCCAGATCCTGGGCGGCCCGTCCTTCGCCACGGTGGAGGTGGAGGTCTACCGGCAGACCGCCCAGCTCCTCGACCTGTCCACGGCGGCGGTGCTCACGCTGGTGCAGTTCGCGGCCGTGGGGACCGTCCTGGCGGTGCACGCGTGGACCGTACGGCGCCGGGAGGGCGCGCTGCGGCTGGTCGACCCGGCGCTCACCGCGCGCCGGCCGCGCGGGGCCGGACAGTGGGCGCTGCTCGGCGGGGTGCTGGGCAGTGTGGCGCTGTTGCTCCTGCTGCCGCTCGGGGTGCTGGTGGAGCGCTCACTGAACGGTCCCGCCGGTTACGGCTTCGCCTCCTACCGGGCGCTCGCGTCGGCGGAGGCGAGCGGCGGCACCTTCCTCGTACCGCCGCTGGAAGCGGTCGCCAACTCGCTGCGGTACGCCTTCGTCGCGACCCTGATCGCCCTGGTGGTGGGCGGGCTGGCGGCGGCGGCGCTGAGCCGGCGAGCCGGCCGGCTCGTCCGGGGTTTCGACGCGCTGCTGATGCTGCCGCTCGGGGTGTCGGCGGTGACCGTCGGCTTCGGCTTCCTGATCGCCCTGGACGAGCCGCCGCTGGACCTGCGGGCCTCCTGGATCCTGGTCCCGCTCGCCCAGGCGCTGGTGGGCGTGCCGTTCGTCGTACGCACCATGCTGCCCGTCCTGCGGGCGGTGGACACCCGGCTGCGGGAAGCCGCCGCGGTCCTCGGCGCGTCGCCGCTGCGTGCCTGGCGCGAGGTCGACCTCCCGCTGGTGCGGCGGGCGCTGCTGGTCGCGGCGGGGTTCGCGTTCGCCGTCTCGCTCGGTGAGTTCGGCGCGACGGTCTTCATCGCGCGCCCGGACCGGCCGACGCTGCCGGTGGCCGTGGCGCGGCTGCTGGGCCGCCCCGGCGAGCTCAACTACGGGCAGGCCATGGCCCTGTCCACCGTGCTGATGGTGGTGTGCGCGGTCGCCCTGCTCGCGCTGGAACGGATCCGTGACCAGCACTCGGGGGAGTTCTGATGGCGGAGGTGTGCTGATGGGTCTGCTGACTCTGTCGGGCGTGACCGTACGGTTCGGCTCCCGCACCGCGCTCGACGCGGTGGATCTGGAGATCGCCGAAGGGGAGATCGTCTGTCTGCTCGGACCGAGCGGCAGCGGCAAGTCGACACTGCTGCGCGTGGTCGCGGGTCTCCAGCCGCCCGACGGCGGACGGGTCGCGCTCGACGGCGCCGACCAGGCACGGGTGCCCGCGCACCGGCGAGGGGTCGGGCTGATGTTCCAGGACCACCAGCTCTTCCCGCAGCGCGACGTGGCCGGCAACGTCGCCTTCGGGCTGCGGATGCGGGGTGTGCCCCGGGCCGAACGCGCGCCGCGCGTGACGGAGTTGCTGGACCTCGTCGGGCTGCCGGGCGCGGGGAGCCGGTCCGTCGCCGCCCTCTCCGGCGGCGAGCAGCAGCGGGTCGCCCTGGCCCGGGCGCTGGCCCCGAGCCCCCGGCTGCTGATGCTGGACGAGCCGCTCGGTCAGCTGGACCGCGGCCTGCGGGAGCGGCTCGTGGTCGAACTGCGCGGCCTGTTCGGGCGGTTGGGTACGACCGTGCTCGCGGTCACCCACGACCAGGGCGAGGCGTTCGCCCTCGCCGACCGGGTCGTGGTCATGCGCGAGGGGCGGGTGGCCCAGACCGGCACGCCGCTCGCGGTGTGGCAGCGCCCGGCCTCGGCGTTCGTGGCCCGGTTCCTCGGCTTCGACAACGTCGTGCCCGGCACCGTCAGCGGATCGGCCGCCGACACGGTCTGGGGCAAGGTCCCGGTGCCGGCCGGCTCGGCGCAGGGCGAGCGTACGGTCCTGATCCGCCCCGCGGGGGTCCGCACGGCCGACCCGGCCGAGGGCCTGCGCTGCACGGTCGAGGCCCGTACGTTCCGGGGCAGCCGGGTCGCCGTCCTGCTGCGCCCCGAGAGCGGTCCGCTCCTGGAAGCCGAGTGCGGCCCGCGGGACGCGCCGCCCGAGGGCGCGACGGTGGGCGCGGTCTTCGCCGAGGAGGACGTGGTCGTGCTCCCGGACGGCCCGGGGGAGTCCTGACGCGTGTTCCCGCGGGCGACCCGATCAGGGTCCCGGCGGGCCGGGGCGCACGAGCCCCAGTTCGTACGCCAGGATCACCGCCTGCGCCCGGTCCCTGAGCGCCATCTTCGCGAACAGCCGGTTGATGTGCGTTTTGACGGTGTGGTCCGAGATGGTCAGCCGATCGGCGATCTCCGCGTTGGACAGGCCCCGCGCTATCAGGACCAGCACCTCGGCCTCCCGGGCGGTCAGCGTGTCCGGGGAGCGCGCGGGCACCGTCGCCGACCGCTGCCGCGCGAACTCGGCGATCAGCCGTTTGGTGACCTCCGGCGCGAGCAGCGCGTCGCCCCGCGCCACCACCCGTACGGCGTGCAGGAGTTCCGGGAACGTCGCGTCCTTGAGGAGGAAGCCGCCCGCTCCCGCCGCGAGAGCGTCGTACACGTACTCGTCGAGGCCGAAGGTCGTCAGCATCAGCACTTTCGTGGCCCCGCCGGACGCGGCGAGGATCTCCCGGGCCGCCTCGATGCCGTTCTTGTGCGGCATGCGGATGTCCAGCAGGGCCAGGTCGGGGCGCTGCTGGGCGGCCACCCGGACCGCCTGGACGCCGTCCGCGGCCTCGCCCACGACCGCGATGTCGTCCTGCGTGGCCAGCAGGTTGACGAAGCCGGTCCGCACGACGGCCTGGTCGTCCGCCACGATCGCCCTGATCACCACGGGAGTTCCGCCTCCACCAGAAAGCCGCCGCCGGGACCCGGACCGGCCGTGAGCCGCCCCCCGAGGAGGGCGGCGCGCTCGCGCATCCCCGCCAGACCGTGCCCGCCGGGCCGACCGGCGGCGGGACCCGGGCCGTCGTCGCCGACCCGGATCGACAGCCGGCCGGCCCCGTAGCCGATCTCCACCAGCGTACGGGCGCCCGGAGCGTGCCGGCGTACGTTGGTCAGCGCCTCCTGCACGATGCGGTACGCCGACAGCTCCCAGCCGGCCGGCAGCGCGGTCCGCTCGCCCGTGATCCGCAGCTCCGCCCGGCCCCCCACCGCGCGGTGCTGCTCCAGCAGTTCGTCCAGGGCGTCGAGCGTGGGCTGCGGGGCGAGTGCCGCCCGCTCGTCCGGCCCGGTGCGCAACACTCCGAGCAGCCGTCGCAGTTCGGCCATCGAGGAGCGGGCCGTGCCCGCGATGTCCTGGAAGGCCGTTCGGGCCTGCGGGGAGAGGCCGGGCGTGGTGTACGCGGCGCTCTCCGCCTGCACCGCGATCATCGACACCGAGTGGGAGACCACGTCGTGCAGTTCGCGGGCGATCGCCGCGCGTTCCGCCTCGGCCGCCCGCCGCCGCTCCATGGCGATCAGCCGCCCCTGGGCCACGTCCCGCTCGCGCCGGGTCTCCTCCCGCGCCCGTACGGCGTCGCCCGCGCTCACGGCGCCCAGGATGACCACCGTCAGCACGAAGGTCTCGGCGTACAGCCCGGGGGAGTACCAGTAGCCCTTCGCCTGTGAGGGGAACAGCCCTTCGGCCGCCCGCTGCCAGGTGCCCATGTGGATCAGGTTGACCGCCAGGGAGGCCAGGAAGCCGCCGCCGATGACCAGAGCCGGGTGCCGGACCCGCCGTCGGCCCAGGGTGTAACAGCCGGTCAGCCCGCTCACCGCCGCCGCGAGGTAGAGGTTCGAGCCGGGGCTGGCGGCGAAGCCGGCCAGCGCCGCGGTCACCGTCAGGATCGCCACGGCGGGCAGCGCGCCGCGCCACATCAGTGACGCCGTCGAGACGAGCACGGCCGTCGCGACGGTCGCGCTGCCCGGCCAGAACGACAGCTCCAGCACGGCGCCGCAGGTCACCAGCGCCCCTGTGATCCAGGGATAGGCGGGGGCCCCGACCGCGCGGCGCAGCCGTCCCCGCCATGCCGGACGCCCGTCCGGGATCTCACTCATGCCCTCGATTCTTCGGCACGCCGACGGCCGAACGCGTCGGAGCACGGGTTGATTCGTGGCTCCTCCTCGTGCCACGGGTCCACGCGCGGGACCGGAGCCACGGCCGACGCCCCGCGACGGCGCTCTCCCTACCGTCGTGACCAGCGGAAAGGGCCGAGCGAGGGGGGATCCGTGACCGGTTGGTGGGGGCAGGGCGCGGCGAAAAGGCGGAGGGGTGGGACACGTCCGCCGGTGGGGCCGGCGCGGACGCGTCCGCCGGTGGGGCGCGCGGTGGCACTCGGCTGGGCGGCGTGCGCGGTCTGCGCGCTCCTCCTCGGCCTCGTGTCGGATCTCGTTCCGCACCGGGTGTGGGGCCTGACCGCGGCGGCCGGTTACACGGCGGCGGCCCTCGTGGCGGCGCGGCGTCCCGGCCCCGGGCGGCGGGCGGTACGGCTGTCCACCGCGGTGGCGGTGGCCGGTGCGGTGGCGCTGCCGTTGCTGCTCCTGCTCGCCACGGGCCGGGCACAGCTGGAGGTCCAGGTCGTGGAGCGCTCGGGCACGCTGCTGGCCACGACCGGCAGTCCGTACCTGCCGGAGCCGGACCGGGTCGCCGAGCACAATCCGTACCTGCCCGGGATGGCGGTCCTCGGCCTGCTCCCGGGCGACGCCCGATGGTCGTTCGCCGCGGTGTTCCTGGCCGCGCTGGCCGCCGCCCGTCCGGCGGGGCCGGGAGCCCGTGGCGCGGGTCCGGGTGCCGGGGCCGCCGGGCCGGATGCCCGTACGCCCTGGCGGGACCGGATCGCGCTGGTCGCCGCGTGTCCGCCGGTGGCGCTGCCGCTGGCCGTCGGCGGGGTCGACCTGCCCGTCGCGGGGCTGATGTGCACGGCGGTGGCGTACGCCGCCCGGGGGCGGGCGGGAGCCGCCGGGCTGGTCCTGGGGGCGGCGGCCACACTGAAGTGGACGGCGTGGCCCGCGCTGCCGGTGGCCGTCGCGCTGCTCGCCGTGCGGTCCGGGCGGCGAGCGGCGCTGCGCTGTGCGGCGGGCGCCCTGGCGGTCGTGGCGGCGGTGGTGGCCCCGGTTGCGCTGACCGACCCGGGCGGCCTCCACCGCGACGCCGTGGCATTCCCCCTGGGGCTGACCGACGTGGCGTCGCCAGCCGCCAGCCCGTTCCCCGGCCGGCTGCTCGCCGACCACGTCCCCGGGGGTACGGTCGTCGCGGCCGCGCTGCTGGCGCTCAGTGCCCTCGCCCTGGCCGCCTCGCTGCTGATACGCCCGCCCGCCACCGGCCCGGAGGCGGCGCGGCGGCTCGCGCTCGGGCTCACCGTGGCCATCGCGCTCATGCCGGCGAGCCGCTTCGGCTATCTCGTCTGCCCCCTGGTGCTGTGGGCGTGCTTCCCCGGGGCCGGGTCACCTGGTCAGCGGGACCGCCGCGAGCGCGGCCACCGCCCAGGTCAGCGGGGCGAACAGGGCGAGCAACGCGACCGTCCGCACCACCGCCGCGGTACGCAGGACCGCGGCGGGCGCGCCCAGCCGGTACAGGGAGTCGATCAGCGCGGCCCGGGTCTGCCGGGACTCCAGCGCCGCCATCAGAGCCGTGGCCGCCGTACAGCCGACGACCAGCGTCGCGCCGAGGGCCGTGAGGGGGCCGAAGGGACGCTCGTCGCCGGGGCCGTACAGCGTCGCGGCGGCGAACACGCCCGACAGCACCGCGCACAGCACGCCCAGCGGGCGGCCGATGCGGTGGGCCTCGGCCATCAGCATGCGGCCCGCGAGCAGCCGGACGGCGCCGGGGCGCACCGTCTGGAGCAGCAGTCCGCACAGGTGGGTGAGGCCCGGGCCGGCGAGTGCCAGACCCACGGCGGTCAGTGACCAGCCCGCCAGTACTCCGGCCGGGCTGCCGTCGAACCGCCCCGGCAACGGCAGCGCCGTGCCGCCGCCCCGGCTCGCGTACGTCTCGATCGCGAAGCCCGCGGCCGTCAGCGCGATGCCCCAGGGCAGTCCGGCGGGGGCCGCCGGAGCGGCCGACGGCGGGGGAGGAGGTGCGGCCGTGCGGGGCCGTTCCGTGTCGGTCTCGTCCACGTCGGCCGATGCCGATGCCGATGTCGATGTCGATGGCGCGGTCGATGCCGCTGACGACGCCCGTCCCGGGGCCGTGCCGGAAGCGGCTGCCCGGGAACGGGCGGCGCCCGCGCCGTCCGGGCTCGCGGCCCGTACCGCGTACCACGTGGTGACGCCGGCCAGCACCGGCACCACCGCCAGCAGCATCAGCGCCGCCCCGAGCGGCAGGGGCCGGCCCGGGGCCAGCAGCTCCGCCCCCTCGCCCGTGAACGGCGGCCCGGCCAGGTCCCCGCGCAGATGCAGGAACGAGAGCAGCGCCACCGCGCTGCCCAGCGCGCAGGTCACGGCCGCCGAGGTGGCCGCCAGCATCGACAGCCGAGCGGGGCCGAGTCCCACCGCCGACAGCCCGGAGCGGGCCCGCGTGCCCGGGTCCGTACGTCCCACGGCGGCCGCGAACTGCGCCGCCGCCACCACCGGGACCAGCGACCACAGCAGTCGCACCGCGGACCCGGCGGGATGGTCCACCGCCCACCCCAGGGTGCACAACAGCAGGAAACCGACACCGGCCGAGGCCGCCGCGACCAGCAGCCGGCGTACCTGGACGAGCGCGTGGCCGCCGCGGCCTAGACGGAGAGCGAGCACGCCGCCCGGCCTTCCGCCTCGGACGGCCGCTCCGAGCCGACGCGGCGCCCGTCCACCAGCCGGACCACGCGGTCGGCGACCGTCGTCACCTCCGCGTCCAGCGTGGCCAGCACCACCGTGATCCCGTGCGAGCGCGCCGCCGTGGTCAGCGTACGCAGCACCTGGGCCCGGTCCGGGCCGTGCAGCGGCGCCGTGGGCTCGTCCGCGAAGAGCACGGCGGGCGCGGCGACCAGGGCACGTGCCACGGCGACCCGCTGGCGCTGCGCCTGGAGCAGGGCGTACGGACGTCTGGCGGCGCAACGGCCGATGTCGAGCCGCTCCAGCCACTCCAGCGCCTTCGTCCTGGCCGCCCGGTGGGACACGCCGGACATCAGCAGGGGCAGTGCCGCGTTCTCCCACGCGGTCAGCTCCGGTACGAGTTCGGGCTCGGGCCCGATCCAGCCGAAGCGGTCGCGGCGCAGCTGTTCGCGCTGGACGGCGTTCATGGTGTGCACCGGCGCGCTGTTGAACCAGACCTCGCCCCGCTGCGGCACCAACTGACCCGACAGGCAGCGCAGCAGGGTCGTCTTGCCGCTGCCGCGCGGGCCGTCGACGGCGAGGATCTCGCCGTCGCGCACGCCGAGCGAGACCTCCTCGAGGGCCGGCGAGCCGCCCAGGAAGCAGTGCAGGGAGCGCGCCCACAGCACGTCGTTGTCGGGTGGGGCCACCATGGCGTACACCTCGGTTCTGATCGACAGGTCTCGGGGCAAGGTCTCGGGGCAAGGTCTCGGGGAAACCTCGGGGTAAGACGTCGGGCACGGTGTCAAGGCACGGCCTGAGGGCACGGTAGGGACGCGGGCCGGGGAGGGCGGACAGCACACGGCCCGGTGGCCGTCCTTCTCACTCGAAAGAGGCACCGGCGCCTCCGCGTGCGTACCGCCCGCGTACCGCGGCGGTGCCGGCCGCCGCGTACGCGGGCCGGATCCGAGCGCCGCGTACGTGGCCCTCCGCCCGAGCGCCACGTACGCGTGCGGGTGCCGGTGACCGACGGTGGTCCCGTCCCCGTCCCGGAGTCATAAGGTGGGGGTTGTCTCACCCACCGGACAACGGGCCACCGCACCGCTGCCGGCAACCGAACCGCTACTTCCGACAGGAGGGGTGGCAGTGACCACCGAGCCGCGTCGTCTGCGCAACTACATCAACGGGGAGTTCCGGGATGCCGCCGAGGGCGGGACCATCGAGGTGATCAACCCGGCCACCGGCGAGGCGTACGCCACCGCCCCGCTCTCCCGGCAGGCCGATGTCGACGCCGCCATGGCGGCCGCCGAGGCCGCCTTCCCGGCGTGGCGCGACACCGTTCCGGCCGAACGCCAGAAGGTGCTGCTCAAGATCGCGGATGCCTTCGAGGAGCGCGCGGAGGAGCTGATCGCGGCCGAGTCCGAGAACACCGGCAAGCCGCTGGAGCTGACCCGCACCGAGGAGATCCCGCCGATGGTGGACCAGATCCGCTTCTTCGCGGGCGCCGCGCGGATGCTGGACGGCCGCTCGGCCGGCGAGTACATGGACGGTCTGACGTCCATGGTGCGCCGGGAGCCGATCGGCGTCTGCGCGCAGGTCACACCGTGGAACTACCCGATGATGATGGCGGTGTGGAAGTTCGCGCCCGCCCTCGCGGCGGGCAACACCGTGGTCCTCAAGCCGTCGGACACCACCCCGGCCTCGACGGTGCTGATGGCCGAGATCATCGGAGCGATCGTTCCCAAGGGCGTCTTCAACGTGATCTGCGGCGACCGGGAGACCGGCCGGGCGATGGTCGAGCACCCGACGCCCGCGATGGCCTCCATCACCGGGTCCGTACGCGCCGGCACCCAGGTCGCCGAATCGGCGGCCAAGGACCTCAAGCGGGTGCATCTGGAGCTCGGCGGCAAGGCGCCCGTCGTCGTCTTCGAGGACGTCGACATCGCCAAGGCCGTCGGCGCCATCGCCGAGGCGGGGTACTTCAACGCGGGCCAGGACTGTACGGCCGCGACCCGGGTCCTCGTCCACGAGTCCGTCCACGACGAGTTCGTGACGGCGCTCACCAAGGTCGCCGAGGGGACCAGGACGGGCACGCCCGAGGACGAGGACGTGCTCTACGGACCGCTGAACAACGCGAACCAATTGGAGCGGGTCTCCGGCTTCATCGAGCGGCTGCCCGCGCACGCCCGGGTCGAGACGGGCGGACACCGGGTCGGTGACAAGGGCTACTTCTTCGCGCCCACCGTCGTCTCCGGGCTCCGGCAGGACGACGAGATCATCCAGAACGAGGTCTTCGGGCCGGTCATCACCGTCCAGTCCTTCACGGACGAGGCGCAGGCACTCGCGTACGCGAACGGCGTGGAGTACGCCCTCGCCTCCTCGGTGTGGACCAAGGACCACGCGCGGGCCATGCGGATGTCGAAGGCGCTGGACTTCGGCTGCGTCTGGATCAACACCCACATCCCGCTGGTCGCGGAGATGCCGCACGGCGGCTTCAAGAAGTCCGGGTACGGCAAGGACCTGTCGGCGTACGGCTTCGACGACTACACGCGCATCAAGCACGTGATGACGTCGCTCGACGGCTGAACCGGCCGCCGGTCCGGGCCGGTGACGGTCCGGGCCGGTGACGGTACCGGTGGTACGAGGCGGGTGGCGGATACGGGTCCGCCGTCCGCCTGTCTCCTTCCCGCCCTCTGCTTCCCGCTCTCCGCCTTCCTCCGCCGCTCTTTTCACCCTTTCCTGTTTCGCCGCCCGGATCCATCACCCGAACGGCCCACGCCGTTTCGTGACCGCGCCTCAGTTCGGGCGTGGTTCGGGCCGTTCTCGCCGGGCGCGTTCCGGCGGGCGGTCCTACAGTCCTGTAACAGGCCCTGCCTACAGGAGGAGCGATGGCGGAAACCAGTGCAACGGGTGCGGGGGCGCACACCACTGCCAGACGCCGTGGATATCCGCACGGCCTCGGCGGTGAACTGCTGGCCGAATTCCTGGGCACATTCGTACTGATCCTGCTGGGCTGCGGATCGGTCGCGGTGGCGGTCGCCGGGCTCCCCGGGTCGGGGCGGCAGGCGGTCGCGTTCGGGCCGGCGAACTGGCTGATCATCTCGTGGGGATGGGGACTCGCCGTGGTCTTCGGGGTGTACGTCGCCGGAGGCGTCACCGGCGGCCACATCAACCCCGCCGTCACCCTCGCGTTCGCCGCGCGCCGGGGATTTCCCTGGAAGAAGGTCGTCCCGTACTGGGCCGCCCAATTCCTGGGTGCTTTCATCGGCGCCGCCGTCGTATTCTCCGCCTACAGCTGGGCCATCGACGACTTCAACAACAAGGCCGGGGTGGCGCGCGACAAATCACTCGCCACCTTTTCGATTTTCGCCACCTTCCCGGCCCAGTACTTCGGGAATTCCTGGTGGGGGCCGCTGCTCGACCAGATCATCGGCACCGCCGTACTCCTGGTGCTGGTCTGCGCGCTCATCGACAAGCGGAACACGGGCCCGGCGGCCAATCTCGCCCCCTATCTGATCGGTCTGGTCGTCGTGGCCATCGGCCTGAGCGTCGGGACGAACGCGGGCTACGCGATCAACCCCGCCCGGGACTTCGGCCCGCGGCTGTGGACGTACGCCGTCGGGTGGGGCGATATCGCGCTGCCGGGCACCTTCCAGTGGTTCAGCGACTACATGTGGATCCCCATCGTCGGCCCGTTCATCGGCGGCCTCGTCGGCGTCGTCGTCTACGACCTGTTCGTGGGGAAGGTGCTCCTGTCCCGGGGCGAGGCGATGGCCCCGGTGGAGGCGCGCAAGGGCGCCGAGCCGGGCCCGGCCGACGAGGAACCGGGCGCCGACCGATAAGGGCTTGCAGATCATCAAGACAACACCTTGATGATCTGCAAGCCCTTGGACACCGGTTGAGCCGGTCCGCCCGGTCACGCCTCTCGGCCGGAGGCCAGCAGCGCGGACAGTACGTCGATCCGGTTCGTCGTGATCGAGTCCACGCCCCGCGCGACCAGCCGTCGCATGACACGCCGGGTGTCCACGGTCCAGGCGGAGACCAGCAGCCCGGCCCGGTGATCACGCGCCACCGACTCCGCGCTGACGAGCCCGAAGCGGTAGTTGAGCCAGCGCGGGCGGACGGCCGCGAGCAGGGCCGGGCGCGGTGGCGCGAGCGTCGTCCAGGTCATGGCGATCTCGGCGGTTCCGTCGGCGGCGCGGACGGCCAGCATCGTGCCGGGGCCCGCGCAGTAGCGCACGCGCTCCGCCGCGCCGCCCTCGCGCACGACGCCGACGACCGTA
The DNA here is from genome assembly GCF_000719775.1 of Streptomyces sp. NRRL F-5135. Lineage (GTDB taxonomy): Bacteria > Actinomycetota > Actinomycetes > Streptomycetales > Streptomycetaceae > Streptomyces > Streptomyces hebeiensis. The sequence goes on from NZ_JOHR01000017.1 coordinate 102,035, forward strand.
CGCACCGACTCCTCGGTGGCGCCCGGGAGGTCGATCATCAGCGGGTCCCCGTCGGTCGCGCGGAGCGCCTCCCGCAGCGTCGGCACACCGCCGTCGGTCAGCTCCCGTACCTGACGGACAGTCAACTCCGTGAGCCGCCGTTCATGGCCCCACAGTCGCTTCAGCGAGGAGTCGTGCAGCAGGACGGGCACACCGTCCCGGGTGGTCCGGACATCGATCTCGACCACGTCCGCGCCGTGTTCGCGCGCCGACCGGACCGACGCGATCGTGTTCTCCCGGACCCGGTAGGGGTCACCGCGGTGGCCGACGGCCACGACGGTCCGTCGGCCACCGGCCCGTTGACCGGCGGATCCTTGACCGGCTGATCCTTGGCCGTCGGGCAGGCCGCAGGCCGCCGTCACCGCGCGAGCCACTTGTCGGTGTACGCGTCGATCTCCTCGCTGATCGCCCGCTTGCCCGCCTGATCGAGGAAGGACGCCTCGACCGCGTTCTTCGCCAGGGACGCCAGCCCCCGCTCGTCCAGGTCCAGCAGCCGGGCGGCGATCCCGTACTCCTGGTTGAGGTCCGTGCCGAACATCGGCGGGTCGTCACTGTTGATCGTCACCAGTACCCCGGCCGCCACCATCGCCTTGACCGGGTGCGCGTCGAGGGCCGTGACGGCGCGGGTGGCGATGTTGGAGGTGGGGCACACCTCCAGCGGAATCCGGTGCTCCGCCAGGTGTGCCAGCAGCACCGGGTCCTGGACGGCGCTGGTGCCGTGGCCGACGCGCTCCGCGCCCAGCTCGCGCAGCGCGTCCCAGATGGTCTCCGGGCCGGTGGTCTCGCCGGCGTGGGGCACGGACCGCAGCCCCGCGGCGACGGCGCGGTCGAAGTACGGCTTGAACTGGGGCCGGGGAACGCCGATCTCCGGGCCGCCCAGACCGAACGAGACCAGTCCTTCGGGCCGCAGGTCCAGGGCGAGCCGGGTGGTCTCCTCGGCCGCCTCCAGCCCGGCCTCGCCCGGGATGTCGAAGCACCAGCGCAGGACGACCCCCAGCTCCCGCTCGGCGGACCTCCGCGCGTCCTCGATCGCCTCCATGAACCCCTGCTCGGGGATGCCCCGGCTGGTGGAGCTGAACGGGGTCACCGTCAGCTCGGCGTAGCGGATGTTCTGCCGGGCCATGTCCCGGGCGATCTCGAACGTGAGCAGCCGTATGTCCTCGGGCGTGCGGATCAGGTCGACCACGGACAGGTAGACGTCGATGAAGTGCGCGAAGTCGGTGAAGGTGAAGTACTCGGCGATGGCCTCGGGATCGGACGGCACCCGCGAGTCGGGGTGCCGGGCGGCGAGGGCGGCCACCGTACGCGGTGAGGCCGAGCCGACGTGGTGGACGTGCAGCTCTGCCTTGGGCAGCCCCGCGATGAACGCGGTGAGGGACTGCGGATCGGCCATCGGGACCTCCGGATGATGGAAGCGGACACCTAGCCGGTACGGCTCCGGCGGTGCGGGTCGTCCGAGCGGGCCGCGGTGAGCCCGCAGGGGGTGCGAGGCGGCGCGCGGGGCCCGCTACGGCGACGGAACACACCGCCGTCACCGGGCGTCCGCTCGGGCAGAGGTCATCGTAGGCCGGGCCGGATCGGTGTCGGACCGAGGCCGTAGCATGACGGGACGACGATGGGGAGGCCCACTTGCCAGACAACACAGAACAGCCGTCGGGCCGCTACGAGCCCCAGGATCCCTGGGCGCCGCCGGGGAGCGCGGCCCAGCCGGCCAAGCCGGACCCGGGGGCGGCCTCCGGACCGGGAGCGGGGTCCATACCCGGGTCGGGTTCGGGATCCGGTGCGGCCTCCGGACCGGGGTCGGTGCACGACATGCCGACCGTGGTGGAAATACCGGGCGCGGCACCGCAGTCCGGGTCCTCCGTCCCCCCGCCGCCGACCGCCCCCGGCGGACCGGCTTCGCCCGCCCCGGGCCCGTACGGCTACCCGGCCGCGCCGCCCGTGCAGTCGGCGCCCGGAGCCCAGCAGTCCGCGACCCCGTACGGCGCCGGCCCGGGCGGCCCGGCCTACGGCTACCCCGCCACCGGCTACCCCGCCTACGGCAGCCCCGGCTGGCAGGCGAACTCGGGCAACAACGGTATGGGTATCGCCGCGATGGTGCTCGGCATCATCGGCGTGGTCGGGTTCTGCATGTGGGGCCTCGGTGTCGTCCTCGGTGTCCTCGCGCTGATCTTCGGCGTCATCGGCCGCCGCCGCGCCCAGCGGGGCGAGGCGACGAACGGCGGGATGGCGCTGGCGGGCATCGTCCTGGGGTCCATCGCCACACTCATCAGTGCCGCGTTCCTCGCCTTCCTGATCTGGGCGATCGCGACGGGCGAGAGCGACTACGACACCACGGACGAAGACCCCTTCGCCACCTCGCTCGTGGTCGGTCCCGCCCGCTGAACCGGACCGGGGCGGGAGCACCGACCGATGCCCGGTCCGAGCCGGCGCGGAGCGAGGCCCCGGTGCGGGGAGTTCGTGTCGTGTGCGGGTCACTCGGCCGTGGCCCGGGGCCCGTGGTCCCGGCTCGTTCGGCTCCCTCGGCGCAGGCGGGCGGGCGCGGCCCCCGGCCGGGGGCTCCCCGGCTCCGGACCCGGATCTCGTGGGCCACCCGGCGCCGCTTCTCCACCGTCCGTGCTCAGGGCTCAGCCTTCGGAGCGGAGCCGTTCCCGCGCCTCCATCAGTGCGAAGCCCAGCAGGTTGAGGCCGCGCCAGCGCGCCGGGTCCCGCGCCCGCTCGTCGTCCGCCGCAAGGCCGATGCCCCAGACGCGGTCCGTCGGGCTGGCCTCCACGAGTGTCCGGTCGCCCGTCGCCAGCAGGAACGACCGCAGCTCCGGATGGTGGCCGAACTTGTGGACGCTGCCCGCCACGACGATCCCGTACCGCTCGCGCTCCCAGACGCTCTCGTCGAAACCGCGCACCAGCCGCCCCGCCCGCTTCGCGAGGGCGGGGTTGCCCGCCTCGATCGCGGACCGCTCGGCCTCCTCGTCCTTGAAGAGCCGGGCCTTGGCCGCCATCATCCAGTGCTCGGCGGTCGGATAGGTCACCCCGTCGACGGTGAAGGGCGAGGGCCACCACTGGCTGAGGCAGGCCGGGCCCGGCGTCCCGTCCCGGCGGGGCCTGTGGCCCCAGAAGAACAGGTACGTGATCCGCTCGCCGCGCCCGGCCGCCTCGACCAGTGCGGCGGTGGTGCGCACGGCCCCCGCCGTGCCGTCCTCCGCGTCCGGCACGGAGTCCCCCGTGATCTCACTCATGTCCCCCAGTCTGCCAACACCCACTGACACTCGCCCCGCCACCCGTCCCCGGAGCGCCCCCATGTACGACGGACCCCGTCGTGTGACCCAAACGGCCGGATCCCCCCGGACCGCCGCCGCCCTCACCCGGCGTTCGCTGCTGCGCGCCACCGGCGCCGGCGCGCTCTCCATCGGCCCCCTCGGCACGCTGGCCGGCTGCGGCATCCCGCCGGCCCGGCGCGGCGGCGACGGCCCCACCGCCCCCGACCACTCGGCCGACGAGAAGCGGGTCGTCTTCTCCAACTGGACCGAGTACATGGACGTCAGCGAGGACGGCGAACGCCACCCGACCCTCCAGGACTTCACCAGGCGCACGGGCATCAAGGTCTCCTACACCACCGACATCAACGACAACGTCGAGTTCTTCGGCAAGATCCGGCCCCAGCTCGCCGCCGGGCAGGACACCGGACGCGACCTCGTCTGTGTCACCGACTGGCTGGCCGCCCGCATGATCCGGCTCGGCTGGGCCCGGCCGCTGAACCCCGCCAACCTGCCGCACGCCTACGCGAACCTGGCCGCCCAGTTCCGCTCGCCCGACTGGGACCCGGGGCGCGCGCACAGCTACCCGTGGACCGGTACCGCGACCGTCATCGCCTACAACGCCAGGGCCACCGGCGGCCGTACGGTCGACTCCGTCTCCCAACTGCTGGACGATCCCCGGCTCGCCGGCCGGGTGGCCCTGCTCGCCGAGATGCGCGACACGGTCGGCATGACCCTGCTCGACCTCGGCAAGGACCCGGCGGTGTGCACCGACGAGGACGTCGACGCGGCGCTCGCCCGGCTGCGGGGCGCCGTCGACCGCGGTCAGATCCGCCGGTTCACCGGCAACGACTACACGGCCGACCTCGACAGCGGCGACATCGCGGCCTGCCTCGCCTGGGCGGGGGACGTCGTCCAGCTCCGCGCCGACAACCCGGACATCAAGTTCGCCATTCCCGCGAGCGGTTACCTCAGTTCCACCGACAACCTGCTCGTCCCCGCCGGCGCACGGCACCAGACGAACGCCGAGAAGCTCATCGACCACTACTACCGGCCGCCCGTCGCGGCCCGGCTCGCTGCGTACATCAACTACGTCTGCCCGGTCGACGGCGTACGCGCCGAACTCGCCCGTATCGACCCGTCGATGGCCGACGACCCCCTGATCATCCCGGACGCGGCGACGGCCGCCGCCTCGCACGCCTTCCGCTCGCTCGGCGGCGCGGAGGAGACCGCGTACGAGGAGAAGTTCGCCACGCTCATCGGCGCCTAGGAACCGTGAACCCATGACAGAGCCCATATCCCCCCAGGCCGTCCCCGTCCCCGAACCGGGAGCCGCCGGTGATCTCCGCCTCGCCGGGATCAGCAAGACGTACGGCACGGTCCGGGCCGTCCGGCCCCTCGACCTCACCGTGGAGCAAGGATCCTTCTTCGCCCTCCTCGGCGCCTCCGGCTGCGGCAAGACCACCACCCTGCGGATGATCGCCGGACTGGAGGAGCCCACCACCGGCGCGGTCCTCCTCGGCGGCCACGACGTCACGGACCTGCCCGCGCACAAGCGCCCGGTCAACACCGTCTTCCAGAGCTACGCGCTCTTCCCGCACCTCGACGTCCACGAGAACGTCGCCTTCGGCCTGCGCAGGCGCGGCATCAGGTCCGTACGCGCCAAGGTCGGCGAGATGCTCGACCTGGTCCAGCTCGGCGACCACGCCCGGCGCAGGCCGCACCAGCTCTCCGGCGGTCAGCAGCAGCGCGTCGCCCTGGCCCGAGCGCTGATCAACCGGCCGCGCGTGCTGCTGCTGGACGAGCCGCTCGCCGCCCTGGACCTCGCGCTGCGCCGCCGGATGCGACTGGAGCTCAAGCGCGTCCAGACCGAGGTCGGCATCACCTTCGTCCATGTCACGCACGACCAGGAGGAGGCCATGGCCCTGGCCGACACCGTCGCCGTGATGAACGCGGGCCGGGTCGAGCAACTGGGCCCTCCCGCCGAGCTCTACGACCGTCCCGGGACCCCCTTCGTCGCCGGCTTCCTCGGTACCTCCAACCTGGTCGAGGCCACCGTCACCACCACGGGCGGCGACGAGATCACGGTCACCGCCGGCGGGGTGGCACTCCGCGTGCCCGCCGGGCGCTGCCCACGCGACATCGCGCGGGGCGACACCCTCCTGATCGGCGTCCGCCCCGAGAAGATCTCCCTCACGCACGCCGACGACACCGGAACCGGCAGTGGCGGCGTCGGCGGAGCCGCTGACGGCGGAGGTTCGGTGGCCGACGGCCGCAATCGCCTCACCGGCCGGATCGTCGACGCCGCGTTCCTCGGTGTCTCCACGCAGTACGTGATCGACAGCCCCGTCCGGGCCGGACTGGAGGTGTACGTACAGAACGTGGACCACGGCCGAGGGCCGTGGCCCGGCGCCGAGGTGGTCCTGCACTGGGACCCCGCGCACACCTTCGGCCTGCGCGACGAGCCGGCCGCCGCGACCGGGGGAGGGATATGAGCGCGACAAAGGTCTCCGGGAGTGAGGTGAGAGCGCCGGAGATCCCCGGGGGCGACACGAACGCGCCGGAGGTCTCCGCCGACCGCGCTCGGCCGGGAGCACCCACCCGCCGCGGGGCGCTGCCTTACGTGCTGCTCCTGCCCGCCGTCCTGTGGCTGCTCGTCCTCTTCCTCGTGCCGATGGTCTACCAGGCGTCGACGTCCCTCCAGACCGGTTCCCTGGAGGAGGGCTTCGAGGTCACCTGGCACGTACGCACCTACGCGGACGCGTTCGGCGCGTACTGGCCGCAGTTCGCGCGCTCCCTGCTGTACGCGGGCTCCGCCACGCTCCTGTGCCTGGTGCTCGGATACCCGCTCGCCTACCTCATCGCCGTCAAGGCGGGCCGCTGGCGCCACACGCTGCTGGTCCTCGTCGTCGCGCCGTTCTTCACGAGCTTCCTGATCCGTACGCTCGCCTGGAAGGCGATCCTCGCGGACGGCGGTACGGTCGTCGCCCTGCTGGACCGGCTCCACGTCCTCGACGTCACCGGCGCGCTCGGCTGGACCGAGGGGAACCGGCTGCTGGCCACGCCCCTGGCGGTCGTGTGCGGGCTGACGTACAGCTTCCTGCCGTTCATGATCCTGCCGTTGTACGCGTCCCTGGACCGCGTGGACGTCCGGCTCCACGAGGCCGCGCGCGACCTCTACGCGTCCGCGCCGGCCGTCTTCCGCAGGGTCACGCTCCCGCTCTCCCTCCCCGGCATCGTCTCCGGCACCCTCCTCACCTTCATCCCGGCCAGCGGCGACTACATCAACGCCGAACTACTGGGCTCCACCGACACCAGGATGGCCGGCAACGTGATCCAGTCGCAGTTCCTGCGCGTGCTGGACTACCCGACGGCCGCCGCGCTCTCCTTCCTGCTCATGGCGGTCGTCCTGCTGCTGGTCACGGTGTACATCCGCCGGGCCGGAACGGAGGACCTCGTCCGATGAGCGGCACGCCCGCACCGACACCCGCACCCACGTCCGCACTCGCACCCGGACAAACACCAGCGCGGAGGCCCACCGCGACGCCCGCGGCGACGACCGCCCCGCGCGGGGCGCCACGCCGACGCCGCCGACGGGCGGGGCCCCCTCTCGTGACCCTCGCGGGCCTGCTGACGCTGTGCTACCTGGTCCTGCCCAACCTCGTCGTCCTCCTGTTCTCCTTCAACAAGCCGGACGGGCGCTTCAACTACACCTGGCGGCGCTTCTCCGCCGACGCCTGGACCGACCCGTGCTCGGTCGCCGGCCTGTGCGACTCCCTGGCGCTCTCGCTCCGGATCGCCGCCTGGGCGACGCTCGGCGCCACCGTCCTGGGCACCGCCGCCGCCTTCGCGCTCGCACGTCACCGTTTCAGGGGACGGCCGGGCGTCAACGCGCTGGTCTTCCTGCCGATGGCGATGCCCGAGGTCGTCATGGCGGCCTCGCTGCTCACACTCTTCCTCAACCTGGGCGTGCGCCTGGGGTTCTGGACCGTCCTCCTGGCGCACATCACCTTCTGCCTCAGCTTCGTGGTGACGGCCGTCAAGGCACGGATCCTGTCCATGGACCCGAGGCTGGAGGAAGCCGCACGCGATCTTTACGCCGGGCCGGTCCGGACGTTCCTGCGCGTCACCCTGCCGATCGCCGCACCCGGGATCGCGGCGGGCGCGCTGCTGGCCTTCGCGCTCTCCTTCGACGACTTCGTCATCACGAACTTCACCGCGGGCTCGGCCGTGACCTTCCCCATGTACGTCTGGGGCTCGGTGCAGCGCGGCACCCCGGTGCAGGTCAATGTGATCGGTTCGGCGATGTTCGCCGTGGCCGTGGCGGCGGTGGCCGCCGGGCAGTTGGTGGGCCGCCACCGCCGGGCGAGAGCGGACCGCCGCGCGGGCACGCCAAAGTCATGGCACGAAGTCGCGTCATGAGCCGCCGCCCCCGCGCTCTCCCTCGTGGACGCACATGTCAGCGACGCGGAACAGTGACACGGAAGGGAGGCCAGGCGGATGACTGGCGCGGGGGCGGGCCCGGGGACGAGGAGCGCGGTGGACTGGCTGGTGTCGGCGGCCCCGGATCCCGAGGCGTGCCGGTCGGAGTGGGAGCGCGGCCCGGCGGGGGTGACGCTCCTGCCGGCCGGACGCCGCTGGGACGTCCTGATCCTGCCGGGCGCGCTCGGCCGTCCGGCTCTGGACGTGCTCACCCGGCTCGTCGACCGGCCCGGCCCGGTGCTCGCCGGCTTCGGGGACACCCGCCTGGGATTCTTCGTACCGCCGGGAACGGTCGCGCGCTGGGTCGGTACGGGGGTACGGGGCGCGGGCCGGGGCGCCTGGATCGCCGTCCCGTACCCGGGCCGCACGAGTGGCGGGACGCGCTGGCTGATCCCGCCGGACGGCTCGGGCACGCTCACCGATCTGCCGGTCCTGGAGCGGGCGATGCATGAGGCGGCGGCCGGCCTGGTGGCTCAGGGCCCGGGCCGAGGTCCGGGCCGGGGGCCGGGTCCGGCTCCGATGCCGGGTCGGAGGCCGGGCTCGGGTTCTGGCCCCGATCCGGACCGGGGGAGCGGCGCGGGGTACGACGGCTGAGCGAGGCGCGGGGTCGGCCGGGGCGGACGTACGAGCCCGCCACGGCCGCGAGGACCAGCAGCATCCCGCACAGGGCCACGCTCGCGAGCACGTCGACCGGCCAGTGGTAGCCGCGCAGCAGCAGACCGGTGCCCGTCGCCAGCGTGAGGAGGACGGCGACGGGCACCGTCCGGCGCCACCCGGCGTACGGAGCGAGCAGCAGCGCCGCGCCGCCGTACGCGATCATCGCCGTGGCCGTGTGGCCCGAGGGGTAGTAGCCCGTCGCGTCGGTCAGCGGTCCCGGCCGGTCCGTCCAGACCTTCAGCGGGACCACGACGAGCGGCACCGCGACCGCCGCCAGCGCGACCGCCAGGGCCGGACCGCGCCGCCCCCGCCACAGCGCGTACGCCACCGCGAGGACGAGGACGGGCAGCGCGACGAGCGGGCCCCCGAGGTCGGCGCAGAACTGCGCCAGCGGCTGCGGCCCCCGGCCGGCGAGCCGGAGCTCCACCCGCTCGTCCGGGAGCAGCAGCGGACCGCGCACGGCGACCTGCCAGGTGAGCACCGCGAAGAGGACCGCGCACACCGCGAACGTACCGGACGCGCGGGCGGGACGGGTGCGGGAAGGAGAGCGGGAGAAAGAAGGCGGCCGCCCGGGAACAGGGGGGACAGTTCCGGGGCGGCCGTCAGGACCGGTGTGCCGCGCGCCCCGGGGGGTGTGGGGCGGGCGGCCATCCGATCGGTGAGGAGTTCTGGAGCCCGAAGCCCCAGTGGTGTGCGCGAAGGCACGACCGAAGCGGAGCTGGGGATGCTCCACGCCGGTGTCGCCCGCAGTCCCCTGCGAGCGGGGTGTTTCTCTCATCTGCGGAAACCGTACGCGAGGCGAGAGGGCCCCGACAGCCGCGAACGCCACCCGCCATCGCCCTCGCACACCTTCTTCACACGCCCTGACAGGTGTGGAGCGGGCGGTGTGCCACCGCAGGGCGTTGTGTCATGGCGAGGCGGTGTGGCGTGGTGAGGCGGGGACCGCTCAGAGGTCGGCCAGCGCGTTCTCCAGGATGTCCAGGCCCTCCTCCAGCAGGTCCTCACCGATCACCAGGGGCGGCAGGAAGCGCAGCACGTTGCCGTACGTGCCGCAGGTGAGCACCAGCAGGCCCGCCGCGTGGCACGCGGCGGCGAGCGCGGCCGTCGCCTCGGGCGCGGGCTCCTTGGTCCGCCGGTCCTTCACCAGTTCGATGGCGATCATGGCGCCGCGGCCACGGACGTCGCCGATGAGGTCGTACTTCTCCCGCAGCGCCGACAGCCGCCCCTTCATGACCGTCTCGATGCGCCGGGCCTTCGCGGGGAGGTCCAGTTCCTTCATCGTCTCGATGGCGCCGAGCGCGGCGGCGCAGGCCACCGGGTTGCCGCCGTAGGTGCCGCCCAGTCCGCCCGGGTGCGCCGCGTCCATGATCTCGGCGCGGCCGGTGACGGCGGCCAGCGGCAGGCCGCCCGCGATGCCCTTCGCGGTGGTGATCAGGTCGGGGACGACCCCCTCGTCCTCGCACGCGAACCACCGGCCGGTGCGGCAGAACCCGGACTGGATCTCGTCGGCCACGAAGACGATCCCGTTGTCCCTGGCGAACGCCGCGAGCGCCGGCAGGAAGCCCTTCGCGGGCTCGATGAAGCCGCCCTCGCCGAGCAGCGGCTCGATGACGATCGCGGCGACGTTCTCGGCGCCGATCTGCTTGCTGATCTGGTCGATGGCCTGGGCGGACGCCTCGGGACCACAGTTCTCGGGCCCGGTCGGCCAGCGGTAGCCGTAGGCGACCGGCACCCGGTAGATCTCCGGGGCGAACGGCCCGAAGCCGTTCTTGTACGGCATGTTCTTCGCGGTCAGCGCCATGGTGAGGTTCGTACGGCCGTGGTAGCCGTGGTCGAAGACGACGACGGCCTGGCGTCCGGTGTACGACCGGGCGATCTTCACGGCGTTCTCGACGGCCTCGGCACCGGAGTTGAACAGCGCGCTCTTCTTCGCGTGGTCGCCCGGCGTCAGCTCCGCGAGCCGCTCGCACACCTCCACGTACCCCTCGTAGGGCGTGACCATGAAACAGGTGTGGGTGAAGTCGGCGAGCTGGGCGGCCGCCCGGCGCACGACGGCCTCGGCGCTCGCGCCGACCGAGGTCACGGCGATGCCGGAGCCGAAGTCGATCAGCCGGTTGCCGTCCACGTCCTCGACGATGCCGCCGCCCGCGCGGGCGGCGAAGACGGGCATCACGGACCCCACGCCGCGGGCGACCGCGGCGGTCCTGCGCGCCTGCAACTCCTGGGACGTGGGGCCGGGGAGGGCGGTGACGACACGGCGCTCCTGCGGGACTGCGTTCATGAGGGGCTCCTGGGGTGTGTCCGGGGCGGGCCCGGGTGCGTCTTTCCTCGCAGGCTAGGGGCGGGGACGGGGTACGGGCACGCGCCGTTCAGGAGTGTTCGGGGGTGTGTCGTTGTCCGCCATGGACATGGCCCGGCGGGTAGGCGGCGGTCCTGAGACGGTCGGGCCGGGCCCCGAGCGGGCAACGTCCGTACGGGCGGGGGGCGATGACCTGCCGCCCGAGGGGTGGCCATGGTCATACATTGAACGGGTACGACAGGGCGGACCGACTGCGCAGGGGGCAGGGCTATATGGGAACCGACGGCACGCACGACGCACGGGACACTCGCGCCACTTCCCTGCCGCGTCAGGCAGGACCGCCGCAGCCACTGGCCCCGCCGCCCATGCCGTCCGTGCCGCCACCATCCGTTCCGCCTCCCGCCGTGCCGCCTTCGGCCGTACCGTCCGCGGCCGTGCCGCCTCCGGCCGCGCCATTCGGCGCCGGGGCACTGCCGCCCGAGCCGGGGCACGCCCCTGCCGCGACCGCCGGCCCCACGCTGCGCGAGTGGCTCCATGTGCCGCGGACCGCCGACGCGCCGGGCGTCTGGGCGTACGGGCACCGCGCGCGCCCCCCGGAGGAGCCGGAGCGCACGCCGACGCGGCAGCTCGTCAGCGGCGCGCTGATCTCGGCCCTCGCCGGACTGCTGCTCTGGTCGCTGCTGTGGAACAACTACCTCGGCGGCTTCTGGCTCTGGCCGCTCTACATGTTCACGCCCGACTCCTGGCGCGGGACGATGGCCTCGGTCGTCGCCGCGTACGTCTACTACGCGCTGGTCGTCGGCGGCCTGCTGGTCCTGTTCGGGCGGCTCGGCCGGTGGGCCGAGCTGGGGCGGCGCGTGCTCGGTCACCGTCCGGCCCGGGCGGCGAAGGAGGCGGCCCCGCCGCCCCTCGAGCCCGAGGACGATCCGGCCGAGTGGCCCGACCTGCGGGCCGCCGGCCAGAGCGAGACCGCGGGCCGGCTCGCCGCCGAGGTGCGCGACGGGCGCATGAACGACGTCGACTACGCCAGGATCCGGCGCGCCTGGCTCTCCGTGCGCGCCGACCCCACCCGGCTCACGGCCTTCACCGAGGCCGTGCGCGGCACGGGCGCCGCCGCCTGTGTCCACCCCTCCGGCAAGCGGGACCTGCCCGTGCGCGCGGCCCGGCACGACCTGCTCGCACGCCAGGTCAGGATCGGCACGGTCCAGGACGGGGAGCGCAATCCGTACTCCAGGCGCGGCACCGGGCTCGCGCTGGACCCGGCCGTGCTGGGCACGTCGCTGCTGGCCGTGGGGCCGCCCGGGGCCGGCAAGACCGGCTCCCTGGTCCGGCCGGTGGTGGAGTCGCTGGCGCTCCAGGCGCTCGCCGGGCAGGCCGCGGTCGTCGCCGTCTGCGCCGCCGGCACCCCGCTCGGGCCCGACGACGCCTATGACGTCGTCGTCCGGGTCGGCGACCCCGACTCGGTGCACGACCTCGACCTGTACGGCGGCACGAACGATCCGGACGAGGCCGCCGCCCTCCTCGCCGAAGGGCTCGTCGGGGATCTCGCGGACCAGGACGGCAGGCGGGCCACGACGGCACTCGCCCAGCTGCTCGGTCCGTTCGGAGTGGCGCACGGCCGGCTGCCCGGCGTACCGGAGCTGCGGGAACTGCTCGACGGCGAACCGGCCGCGCTGGCCACGCTGCGCGAGGCGCTGGACGCCGGGGGACACGGCGCGATGCGGCGGGAACTCGACGCGCGCGAGCGGCAGTCGGGCACGCCCGGCGACCCGGGCCGGGCGCTCGCGGACCGATTGGCGTTGCTGGACCGGCCCGCCTTCGCGGGGTTCTTCGACACGCGCGGGCGCACCAGGCCGTTCTCCCCGCGCGCCCTGGAACACCCGCTGCGGGTCAGGATCGACCTGCCGGAGCGCGGCCACGCCGAGGCGTCCCGGACGCTGGCGCGGCTGGTGCTGGCGCAGTTCACGGCGAACGCCGCGGCACGCGCGGACCGGTCCCTCTTCGTCTGCCTGGTCCTGGACGACGCGACCCGCACGCTCACCGCTGAGACACTGCGCGGAGTGCAGCGGCTGCGCTCGGCGAACGCGGGCGCGGTGCTGACGCTGCGTACGCTCGACGACGTACCCGAGACACTGCATACGGCGCTGCTCGGGGCCGTCGGATGCAGGATGGCGTTCTCCGGCATCACCACCTGGGACGGCAAGCGGTTCGCGGAGGCCTGGGGCACCGAATGGGTGCAGACCCGGGACGTCACCCAGCGCACGGTCTTCGCCGACCAGCCGCTGACGCGCGCCATCCACGCCTTCCGCAAACTCGTCACGGGCAAGGCCGTGACCACGGACGCGGTGACCGTACGGACCGTGGAACGGGAGCGCTGGTCCGCGTCCGACCTGGCACATTCCGTGCCGGCGGGCCACGCGGTGCTGTCGCTGCGGACGGTGCGGGGCGAGCACGCGCCGCCGCTGCTGGTGGACCTGCGGAGCTGAGCCCGGCCGGGCGAGCAGGCGTACGGGGACGTACGGGTCCGGCGCGGGGGGCCGCCATGTGCGGGTGGCATAACCGGCACCCCTACGCCTTGTCGTACAACCTGGCAGAATGAGGGGATGCCGTTCATACGGGACGGCGTACGGGGCCGTGGAGCCGCCCGCGGCCCTGCCCCTCCGCTGCCGAAGGCCCTACGGTTCCCCCCATGCCGCCCACCCTCGCCTCCCTCGTCCAGCATTCGGCGCTCCAACTCACCGTGCGCGCGGGGGAGGACGGGCTCATGGCTCCGGTGCGCTGGGTGCACGCCAGCGAGCTGGCGGACCCCGTCCCGTACATGGAGGGCGGCGAGCTGCTCCTGATCACCGCGGCGGCGCTGGACGCCGAGGACCCGGAGAAGATGGAGCGCTACGTGGGGCGGCTGGTGGACGCCGGGGTCGTGGGCCTCGGCTTCGCCGTCGGCGTGAACTACCCGGACATCCCGGACGCGCTTCTCGGGGCGGCCCGGTCGGCCGGCCTGCCGCTGCTGGGCGTACCCCGGCGCACCCCGTTCCTCGCGATCAGCAAGGCCGTGTCGGCGGAGATCGCGGCGGACCAGTACCGGGCGGTGACGGCCGGGTTCGAGGCGCAGCGGGAGCTGACCCGCGCCGCGCTCACCGACGGGCCCTCCGAACTGCTGGCCCGGCTGGCGGCGCACGTGGACGGCTGGGCGGCCCTGTACGACGCGTCCGGCGCGGTCGTCGCCGCGGCGCCCGACTGGGCGGCCCGGCGGGCGGCCCGGCTCTCGGCGGACATCGAGCGGCTGCGGGAGCGGAAGATGCCGGCGAGCACGGTGGCCGGCGAGCCCGGGGGATGCGGGGAGGAGACCGGCGAGGAGCCCGCGGGGGAGGCCGGGGGCGACCGGGTGGAGCTCCACTCCCTGGGCACCGGCCGCCGGATGCGCGGCGCCCTGGCCGTCGGCACGGCGTCGGCCCTGGGCACGGCGGAGCGCTACGCGGTGCACTCGGCGGTGGCGCTGCTCACCCTCACCACCGAGCGCTCCCGCTCCCTCCAGGCGGCGGAACAGCGCCTCGGCGCGGCGGTGCTGCGGATGCTGCTGTCCGGGCAGCCGGACCACGCGCGGGCCGTGGCGGGCGACCTGTACGGAGAACTGCTCGACGCGCCGTTCCGGCTGCTGGTCGCGGAGGTGACCGACGCCGTGCCGGACTCCGGTGACATCCACCCGCTCCATGTCCTCGCCGAGTCCTTGGAGACGGCGGCCGCGCGGGCGGGCGAGGCGACGCTGACCGTGCCGGACGGCGGGAAGCGGCTGGCGGTCCTGGCCGCGGACGGGGGAGCGGTGGTCACGGCCGCCGGCGAGTACGCCGGATGGGAGGCGGAGGACGTCGGCGTGGTCATCGGTCTCTCCGCGCCGACGGGCCCGATCGCGGCGGCGGGCGCGTACAAACAGGCCGAACAGGCGCTGTCGGTGGCCAGGCGGCGCGGTCGCGCGCTGGTCGAGCACGAGGACCTGGCGGCGGGCTCGATCCTGCCGCTCCTCGCGGACGACGCGGTACGGGCGTTCGCGGACGGCATGCTGCGCGCGCTGCGCGAACACGACGCGAAGGGCCGCGGCGACCTGGTCGCCTCCCTGCGCGCCTGGCTCTCGCGCCACGGCCAGTGGGACGCGGCGGCGGCGGACCTGGGCGTCCACCGCCACACGCTGCGCTACCGGATGCGCCGGGTGGAGGAGATCCTGGGCCGCTCGCTGGACGATCCGGACGTGCGGATGGAGCTGTGGCTGGCGCTGAAGACGACCGCGCCGGTGCGGCTGCCGCCGACGGGCTGAGAGCGGGTTCCCTCCTCGGTGGGTCCCCGGCGGCGCCCCGCCACCGCGCCGACGCGGCACTGGGGAAGAAGCAGCCGCGCGGTGCCGGACGCCCGCGCGGGCAGCGGGGCCGCAGGGCCGCCGAAGTCCCGTGCCGCTACGAAATGGCGCACGCCCCCACCTCACCGCTCCACCATGGACAAGCCGTTCCCCGCCGCTCCGCCCCTACCGTGGGAGCAGGCACCCAGCCATCACCACCCGCCTACTGGGAAGGGCCCGGACTCGCCATGACTTCCACCCACGCTTTCTGGCTCGCCGGCCGCCAGGCCACCGGTGAGGAGACGCTCGACGTGACGTCCCCCTGGGACGGCCGGGTCGTCGGTACCGTCTCCGTGCCGACCGAGCGGCAGGTCGAGGAGGCCGTCGCCGCCGCGCACTCCGTGCTCGACGAGTTCGCCGCGACCCCCGCGCACGTCCGCGCCGCCGCCCTCGACCACGTCTCGCGCCGGCTCGTCGAGCGCACCGAGGAGATCGCCCGGCTGATCTCCGCCGAGAACGGCAAGCCCCTCAAGTGGGCCCGGGGCGAGGTCGGCCGTGCCGTGTCCGTGTTCCGGTTCGCGGCCGAGGAGGCCCGCCGGTTCAACAGCGGGGACTCCCAGCGCCTCGACACCGACGCGGGCGGCACCGGCCGGCTCGCGTTCACCCGGCGCTTCCCCCGGGGCGTCGTCCTCGGGATCGCGCCGTTCAACTTCCCCCTCAACCTCTGCGCGCACAAGATCGCCCCGGCCATCGCCGTCGGCGCCCCGATCATCCTCAAGCCCGCCCCGGCCACCCCGCTCTCCGGGCTCCTCCTCGGCGAGCTGCTGGCCGAGACCGAGCTGCCCGAGGGCGCCTGGTCCGTACTGCCGGTGCCGAACGACCGGATGCCCGCCCTCGTCCAGGACGAGCGGCTGCCCGTGATCTCCTTCACCGGTTCGGACAAGGTCGGCTTCGCGATCATGGACTCGGTGCCGCGCAAGCACTGCACGCTCGAACTCGGCGGGAACGGCGCCGCCGTCGTCCTCGCCGACTACGCGAGCGAGAAGGACCTGGACTGGGCGGCGAGCCGGATCGCCACCTTCTCGAACTACCAGGGCGGCCAGTCCTGCATCTCCGTCCAGCGCGTGATCGCCGACGCCTCCCTGTACGAACGGCTCGTGCCCAAGATCGTCGCCGCCGTCGAGGCCCAGGTCACCGGGGACCCCGCCGACGACGCCACCGACGTGGGCCCGCTCGTCAGCGAGGACGCCGCCAAGCGCGTCGAGTCCTGGGTCGACGAGGCCGTACGGGAGGGCGCCCAGCTGCTCACCGGAGGGAAGCGCGACGGCGCGAGCTACGCGCCCACCGTGCTCGCCGACGTGCCCGACCACACCACGCTCGCCCGCGAGGAGGTCTTCGGGCCGGTTCTCACCCTGCGCCGGGTGGAGGGCGAGAGCGAGGCGTACCAGCGGGTCAACGACTCCAAGTACGGCCTGCAGGCCGGGGTCTTCACCCATGACCTCCAGACCGCCTTCCGGGCCCACCGAGCCCTGGAGGTCGGCGGTGTGATCGTCGGCGACGTCCCCTCGTACCGCGCCGACCAGATGCCGTACGGCGGTGCCAAGCAGTCCGGCGTCGGCCGCGAGGGCGTGCGCTTCGCGATGGACGACTACACCTACGAGCGGGTCATGGTGTTCACCGGCCTGGAGCTGTAGGACCGCCGGCGCGCGGGCGGCCCCGGCCTCCGCGCGCCCGGGTGGACGACTGGTGGGGCGCACCGGAATCGGGTAGATACGGACGAGTGGTACCAGTTGGCGCGTCCACCGTCCGGACCCCACTCCCCGGCGAGGTGAGTTCCCCATGTCCGCACCCTCCGTCCCCTCAGAAGCGTCCGTACCGCAGGAGCCGCACGGCACGCCCAAGGTCACCGAGCGGGAGGCGCGCCAGGTCGCCGAGGCCGCCCGGGAACAGGGCTGGCGCAGGCCGAGCTTCGCCAAGGAGCTGTTCCTCGGCCGGTTCCGGCTCGACCTGATCCACCCCCACCCGCTGCCCGCGCCCGACGACGTCAGGCGGGGCGAGGAGTTCCTGGCGAAGCTGCGCGCCTTCTGCGAGACGGAGATCGACGGGGCGCTGATCGAGCGCGAGGCGCGGATCCCCGACGAGGTGGTGCGCGGTCTGAAGGAGTTGGGCGCGCTCGGCATGAAGATCGACACCGGCCACGGCGGTCTCGGCCTCACCCAGGTGTACTACAACCGGGCGCTGGCCCTGGTCGGCTCCGCCAGCCCGGCGGTCGGGGCGCTGCTCTCCGCGCATCAGTCCATCGGCGTACCGCAGCCGCTCAAGCTCTTCGGCACCCGGGAGCAGAAGGACGCGTTCCTGCCGCGCCTGGCCCGTACCGACATCTCGGCGTTCCTGCTCACCGAGCCGGACGTGGGCTCCGACCCGGCCCGGCTGGCGACCACGGCCGTGCGGGACGGGGACGCGTACGTGCTCGACGGCGTGAAGCTGTGGACGACCAACGGGGTCGTCGCCGATCTGCTGGTGGTCATGGCCCGGGTGCCCGCCTACGAGGCCGACGCGCGGGGGGACGGCCGGGGCGGGATCACCGCGTTCGTCGTCGAGGCCGGCTCCCCGGGCATCACGGTCGAGAACCGCAACGCGTTCATGGGCCTGCGCGGCCTGGAGAACGGTGTGACCCGGTTCCACCGGGTCCGGGTCCCGGTGGCGAACCGCATCGGCCCGGAGGGCGCCGGCCTCAAGATCGCCCTGACCACCCTCAACACGGGCCGGCTCTCGCTGCCCGCCATGTGCGTGGGCGCGGGCAAGTGGTGCCTGAAGACCGCACGCGAGTGGTCCGCGGCCCGGGAGCAGTGGGGCAAACCGGTCGCCCGGCACGAGGCGGTCGGCGCGAAGATCTCCTTCATCGCGGCGACGACGTTCGCGCTGGAGGCGGTCGTGGAACTGTCGTCCCAGATGGCGGACGAGGATCGCACCGACATCCGGATCGAGGCGGCCCTGGCCAAGCTGTACGGCTCGGAGATGGGCTGGCTGATGGCCGACGAACTGGTCCAGATCCGGGGCGGACGCGGTTTCGAGACGGCGGATTCGCTGGCGGCCCGCGGCGAACGCGCCGTGCCGGCCGAGCAGATGCTCCGCGACATGCGCATCAACCGCATCTTCGAGGGCTCCACGGAGATCATGCACCTGCTGATCGCCCGCGAGGCCGTCGACGCCCACCTCGCCGTGGCGGGGGACATCATCGACCCGGAGGCGTCCCCGCGGGACAAGGCGAAGGCCGGCGCGCGGGCCGGCGCGTTCTACGCCCGCTGGCTGCCGAAACTGGTCGCGGGTCCGGGCCAACTGCCGGGCGCGTACGGCGCCTTCCACCACCCGGGCCACCCGGACCTGTCGGCACGGCTGCGCTACGTCGAGCGGACGTCGCGCAGGCTGGCCCGGTCCACCTTCTACGCCATGTCGCGCTGGCAGGGGCGGATGGAGACCAAACAGGGCTTCCTGGGGCGCGTGGTGGACATCGGCGCGGAGCTGTTCGCCATGAGCGCCGCCTGTGTGCGCGCCGAACTGCTGCGCTCGCGCGGGGAACACGGCCGTGAGGCGTACCAGCTGGCCGACGCCTTCTGCCGGCAGGCGCGGATCCGAGTGGAGGAGCTGTTCGGCCGGCTGTGGTCCAACACGGACGAGCTGGACCGCAGGGTCGTCGGCGGGGTCCTGGCCGGCCGGTACGCCTGGCTGGAGGAGGGCATCGCCGACCCGAGCGGCGAGGGCCCCTGGATCGCGGACGTCACCCCGGGCCCGTCGCGGCGGGAGAACGTGCACCGCCCGATCCGGTGACGACGGCGGCGTGGCGGAGCGCGGCGGGCGGTCGCCCGCCGCGCTCCGCACGGCTCAGCTGAACGGGCGGCTCAGCTGAACGGGCGGCTCAGCTGAACGGGTCGAGCGTGATGAACGCCGCCTGCGGGTTGCCGTCGGTCACCAGCGACTCGTGGTTGCCGACGTCGTCGAAGGCGAAGGCGTACGCCTTGCCGTCGGCCATCTGGGCGTGGATGGCACGCGCGTAGTGGTTGGTGACCGCGTCCTTGTAGAAGTTTGCGTTGTCGGCGTCCGGCTGGTTGGGGTTGGACAGGAGCGTGGAGCGGTTGTAGCCGGCGCACAGGGTGCGGGAGATCGGCCCGCGTACGGCGTCGTTGGGCGCGTCCAGCAGCTTGTGGCAGCCGAAGACCGAATCGGCGTCGGGCTTCTGGAACGAGGTGACGACCGCGCCCGCGCCGTTGGTGAAGTTCATGACGTTGCCGGAGACACGGCCGAAGTACTTGGTGTTCGGCTGGTCCTTGAACGGCGTCACCGTCAGCGTCGAGGACGCGTACTTGGTCCAGACCCGGTTGATGTAGTCGTTCATCACGGTCGCGGGCAGCACCCCGGTCCCCACGGCGTGACCGGGCGAGAGCGCGCGCAGGATCGTGCCGTCGGAGCGGGTCTGTATCAGGTTGGCCCAGCCGCCGGACTGCGACTTGAGCGCGTTGTAGAACGCGTTGTAGCCGCCGGGCTTGAGGTGGCCGGTGTTCTTCGTGGTGCCGTTCGCGAGCTTGACGCCGACCGCGTAGGGCGCGGAGACCATGTCCACCTGCGTGCTGTTGATCCACAGCCCGCCGTCGTTGAGCGTGTACTCGGTCCAGTTGAACAGGATGTTCCGGTTCGGGTCGCTCGGGTTCTGCACGGCGGGCTGAACCAGGCCGCCGGTGGTGAGCCGGAAGTCGAGCTTCTGCCCGTACGAGAAGTACACCCGGCCCGAGAACTTCGGCAGGCGGATGGTGAGGGACTGCCCGTTGGCGGGCCCGGCGATCGACGCGTCGGGCGCGGGCGTGGGCGGATTGCCGCCGGCGGGCCAGGGGTGGAACGTGCCGTTCGCGTCGGCCCAGCCCTGTCTTCCCGTCGCGAGATCGGTGCCGAGGTTGTAGAGGTAGACGCGATCGTTGCGGCCGGACTTGTTGGTGATCGTGATCGGGATGGTCGCGGGCACGGCGGCGGTGTTCCCGGCCTCCGGCGCGGCCTTGCCGGGGGCCGCGGTGGCGGGCCCGGCGGCCACGAGGCCGGTGGTGAGGAGCGCGGCGGCGGTCAGTGAGACCAGCGGTTTGCGTATGGGGGGCACGGCTCTGCCTCCTGAGGTGTGGGGGTTCTGAGAGCGCTCTCAGAATCAGGCCGGGAGGAGGATGTGTCAACGAACTGTGCGGTTATGCACACGCGGTGACGGTGTGTCGGGCAGGTGCTGTCGGGCACCGGACGGAGGGACGGTCCCTCGGTGCTCGACGGCCCGCCGCTGTCTCGACGGGGCGCCTCGGCCCGTGCCGCGTGACGTGCCTCGCCGTCCGGGGCGGGGCTCCACCACGTTCCGAGACGACGCGCACCGCACCACGCCGAGCACCGCCCCACACCCCACACACCGCCCCGCGCACCACATCCCGCGCACTCCGCGGCGCGCACCGCGCCCGGACACCGGCCGGGCTCTCCGCCCGGGCCGCGTGTCCGGGGCCCTCGCGGATGAGGCGAGAATGGGGGCATGAGCGACAGCCCATCCCCTCTCGCCGATCCGCACACCACCTTCGACCCGGTCGAAGGCCGCCGGGACGTCGTCGTCCTCGGCTCCACCGGCTCCATCGGCACGCAGGCCATCGACCTGGTCCTGCGCAACCCCGACCGCTTCCGCGTCACCGCGCTGTCCGCCGCCGGCGGCCGGGTCGACCTGCTCGCCGAGCAGGCCCGGCGGCTGCGGGTGCGCACCGTCGCGGTCGCGCGCGAGGACGCCGTCCCCGCGCTCCGGGAGGCGCTCGGGGAGCGGTACGGGACGGGCGAACCGCTCCCCGAGATCATCGCCGGTCCCGACGCGGCCACGGACCTCGCGGCCTCCGACTGTCACACCGTGCTCAACGGCATCACCGGTTCCATCGGCCTCGCCCCGACCCTCGCCGCGCTCACGGCCGGCCGCACGCTCGCGCTCGCCAACAAGGAGTCGCTGATCGTCGGCGGCCCGCTGGTCACGGCGGTGGCCCGGCCCGGCCAGATCATCCCCGTCGACTCCGAGCACGCCGCCCTCTTCCAGGCGCTGGCCTCCGGAACCCGGGCCGACGTCCGCAAGCTGGTGGTGACGGCCTCGGGCGGTCCCTTCCGCGGCCGTACGAGGGCCGAACTGGCGCACGTCACCCCCCAGGACGCCCTCGCCCACCCCACCTGGGCCATGGGCCCGGTGATCACGGTCAATTCCGCGACCCTGGTCAACAAGGGCCTCGAAGTGATCGAGGCACATCTTCTTTACGACATTCCCTTCGACCGGATTGAGGTGGTCGTCCACCCCCAGTCGTATGTTCACTCGATGGTGGAATTCAGCGACGGCTCGACCCTGGCCCAGGCGACCCCGCCCGACATGCGCGGGCCGATCGCCATCGGTCTGGGCTGGCCCCAGCGGGTACCCGACGCGGCTCCGGCGTTCGACTGGAGCAAGGCGTCGAGCTGGGAGTTCTTCCCGCTCGACACCGAGGCGTTCCCCTCCGTGGGTCTCGCCCGCAGGGTGGGCGAACTCGGCGGTACGGCCCCCGCGGTGTTCAACGCCGCGAACGAGGAGTGCGTCGACGCGTTCCTGGCGGGCCGGCTGCCGTTCAACGGCATCATGGATACGGTCACCGAGGTCGTGGAGGAACACGGCGGGGAGCACGGCCACCCCCGCGAAGGAACCTCGCTCACGGTGACGGACGTCCTCGAGGCAGAGTCCTGGGCCCGTGCCCGGGCCCGGGAGAAGGCGGCGACATTGGCAGCGACATCGGGCGAACAGCAGCCGGCGGAGGCTCGCGCATGACGATTCTGTTGACGGTCCTCGGCATCCTGGTGTTCATGGCCGGACTGCTCTTCTCCATCGCCCTGCACGAACTCGGCCATCTCTCCACGGCCAAGATGTTCGGTATCCGGGTGCCTCAGTACATGGTGGGCTTCGGGCCCACCGTCTTCTCCCGGCGCAAGGGGGAGACGGAGTACGGGATCAAGGCCATTCCGCTCGGCGGCTACATCCGCATGATCGGGATGTTCCCGCCGGGCCCCGACGGCCGGATCGAGGCGCGCTCCACCTCGCCGTGGCGCGGAATGATAGAGGACGCGCGCTCCGCGTCCTTCGAGGAGCTGCAACCGGGCGACGAGAACCGCCTGTTCTACACGCGCAAGCCCTGGAAGCGCTTGATCGTGATGTTCGCGGGCCCGTTCATGAACCTCGTCCTCGCCGCCGTGATCTTCATCGGCGTGGCGATGAGCTTCGGCTTCCAGACCCAGACCACCGAAGTGGCCGGTGTGCAGAAGTGCGTGATCGCGCAGAGCGAGAAGCGCGACACCTGCGCCAAGGGCGACCCGGTCTCGCCCGCCCAGGCGGCCGGGCTCAAGGAGGGCGACAAGATCGTCGCCTTCAACGGCGAGCACGTCGAGGACTGGGCCACGCTCTCCGACCTGATCCGCCGGACGATCGGCCCCGCCAGCATCACCGTCGAGCGCGGCGGTACGGAGCGGGTGCTGCACGCCACGCTCGCCACGAACATGGTGGCGAAGAAGGACTCCGACGGAGAGGTGGTCCCGGACCAGTACGTGCCGGCCGGCTACCTCGGCTTCGCAGCCTCCACGGAGATCGTCCCGCTGTCCTTCGGCCAGTCCGTCGAGCGGATGGGCACGATGATGGAGGACGGCGTCCACTCGATCATCGCCCTGCCGTCCAAGATCCCCGACCTGTGGAGCGCCGCCTTCGGGGACGGCCCGCGCAAGGACGACTCGCCGGTCGGCGTGGTCGGCGCGGCACGGATCGGCGGCGAGGTGATGACGCTGGACATCCCGGCCCAGAACCAGATCGCGATGATGCTGTTCCTGCTGGCCGGATTCAACCTCTCCCTCTTCCTCTTCAACATGCTGCCGCTGCTGCCGCTGGACGGCGGCCACATGGCGGGCGCGCTCTGGGAGTCCCTGCGGCGTTCGCTGGCACGCCTGTTCAAGCGGCCCGACCCCGGCCCGTTCGACGTCGCCAAGCTGATGCCGGTCGCCTATGTCGTGGCGGGCATCTTCATCTGCTTCACGCTGCTCGTCCTGGTCGCCGACGTCTTCAATCCCGTCAAGATCAGCTGACCGGGGAGCACGGCGCGGGCCCGGCGTCCGGGCCGGCTTCCCACCCCTCCGCGCGGCCGGACACCGAGGTGTGTCCGGCCGCGTGTTTTCGCGGTGGACCGGGGCCGGGATGTGCTCCCCGGACGGGCGGTGGCGTAATCTCGGGTGACGGAGCCCGCCGATCTCGGGACCTTGATCCACAGCTTGGGGTTGCACAGCAGATGACTGCTATTTCTCTCGGAATGCCGTCCGTTCCGACGAAGCTGGCCGACCGAAGGGTCAGCCGTCAGATCCAGGTCGGGAACGTGGCCGTCGGCGGGGACGCGCCCATCTCGGTGCAGTCGATGACGACGACCCGGACCTCCGACATCGGCGCGACGCTCCAGCAGATCGCCGAGCTGACCGCCTCCGGCTGCCAGATCGTCCGGGTGGCGTGCCCCACCCAGGACGACGCCGACGCGCTCGCGACCATCGCCCGCAAGTCGCAGATCCCCGTCATCGCGGACATCCATTTCCAGCCGAAGTACGTGTTCGCGGCGATCGACGCGGGCTGCGCGGCGGTCCGGGTCAACCCGGGGAACATCAAGCAGTTCGACGACAAGGTCAAGGAGATCGCGAAGGCGGCCGGCGAGACGCGCACCCCGATCCGTATCGGTGTGAACGCCGGCTCGCTCGACGCGCGGCTGCTGGCGAAGTACGGCAAGGCCACGCCCGAGGCGCTCGTGGAGTCGGCGCTGTGGGAGGCGTCGCTCTTCGAGGAGCACGGCTTCCGGGACATCAAGATCTCCGTGAAGCACAACGACCCGGTCGTCATGGTCAACGCCTACCGGCAGCTGGCCGCGCAGTGCGACTACCCGCTGCACCTCGGCGTCACGGAGGCCGGCCCCGCCTTCCAGGGCACGATCAAGTCCGCGGTCGCCTTCGGCGCGCTGCTCAGCGAGGGCATCGGGGACACCATCCGCGTCTCGCTGTCGGCGCCGCCCGCCGAGGAGGTCAAGGTCGGCATCCAGATCCTGGAGTCGCTGAACCTGAAGCCGCGCCGCCTGGAGATCGTCTCCTGCCCCTCGTGCGGGCGCGCCCAGGTCGACGTCTACAAGCTGGCCGACGAGGTCACGGCGGGCCTCGAGGGCATGGAGGTCCCGCTGCGCGTGGCCGTCATGGGCTGTGTCGTGAACGGGCCGGGCGAGGCCCGGGAGGCCGACCTCGGCGTCGCGTCCGGCAACGGCAAGGGGCAGATCTTCGTCAAGGGCGAAGTGATCAAGACCGTACCCGAGTCGAAGATCGTGGAGACGCTCATCGACGAGGCCATGAAGATCGCCGAGCAGATGGAGAAGGACGGCGTCGCCTCGGGCGAGCCGCAGATCTCGGTCAGCTGAACCGGACAGGACCCGGGGGCCGGCCGGACCGGCCCCCGCACCGCGGCGTCCCGCGGCCGTGAACCGGGTACACGGGTCATCGGCAGCGGGACTCCGCCGGGTGCGGCGGGGGCCCAACACGCCAGGTACAGTGCGGAGAATCAGCAGACCGTATGGTGAGGCCCCCTCGTGTTGACGCAGACCACCACTCGGGTCCTCGAACCCGGCGATCTCGGCGCCGCGCTCGCCGTACTGGAGAGCGAGCCCGTCGCCAACGCCTTCGTGACCTCCCGTGTCCAGGTCGCCGGGCTCGACCCCTGGCGCCTCGGCGGCGAGATGTGGGGCTGGTACGACGGCGGGCGGCTGCGCTCGCTGTGCTACTCCGGCGCCAACCTCGTCCCCATCTGCGCCACCCCCGACGCGGTGCGCGGCTTCGCCGAACGGGCCCGCAGGGCGGGCCGCCGCTGCTCCTCGATCGTCGGCCCGGCCGAAGCCACCGCGTATCTGTGGCGTCTGCTGGAACCGAGTTGGGGCCCCGCCCGCGAGGTCCGCGCCCATCAGCCGCTGATGGTCACCGAACAGGCCCCCGCCACCGTGCGGCCCGACCCCTACGTCCGCAGGATCCGCAAGGACGAGATGGACGTGATCATGCCCGCCTGTGTGGCCATGTTCACCGAGGAGGTCGGCGTCTCGCCGCTCGCCGGTGACGGGGGACTGCTCTACCAGGCGCGCGTCGCCGAACTCGTCGGATCCGGGCGGTCGTTCGCCCGCATCGAGAACGGCCGGGTGCTGTTCAAGGCCGAGATCGGCGCGGCCACCTCGCACGCGTGCCAGATCCAGGGCGTCTGGGTCGACCCCGAGTACCGCGGTCACGGACTGTCGGCACCGGGCATGGCGGCGGTCATACGCTACGCGCTGGCCGACGTCGCGCCCGTGGTCAGCCTGTACGTGAACGACTACAACACCCCGGCCAGGGCCGCCTACCGGCGCGTCGGCTTCCGTGAAGTGGGCGCCTTCATGAGCGTGCTGTTCTGAAAGTAGGGTTCGGCCCATGCCGATCATCCCCGGGGCCGCCCCCCGGACCCCCGACGTCCAGGTAGGGCCGGTCAATCTCGCCGCACGGGTGAACGAGGCACTCGCCGTGCAGGCCCTCGCGTTCGGGCTCGGCGAGGACGAGATCGAGGTACGGCGCCACATCGTCCTCCGGCACACCATGTACCCGGGCTGCCGCGCCCTCGCCGCGACCACCGGCACGGGGCGCCTGGTCGGATTCGTCTACGGAATGCCCAACGAACGGTCCCACTGGTGGTCCACGGTCGTCGAACCGTATCTGCGCGCCACCGGCACCGACGGCTGGCTCGACGACTCCTTCGCGATCACCGAACTGCACGTCCACCCCGAATTCCAGGCCCGGGGCATCGGCCGCGCCCTGATCACCGCCCTCACGGACGGCGCCGCACAGCCCCGGTCCATCCTGTCCGCGATCGACACGGAGAGCCCGGCCCGCCGACTGTACCGCTCGCTCGGGTACGAGGACCTCGCCCGCCAGGTCCACTTCCCGAGCGCGCCCCGGCCGTACGCGGTGATGGGTGCCCCGCTGCCGCTGCGCCGGGCCGAGTGAGACGGGGCGGGGGCGACCGGGTCCGGAGCGTTACTGATTTCCGCCTGCCGCCGTGCCCCGGCTAACCTCCAGGGCATCAGCCGCGAGAACGCAGGAGAGCACCCCATGTCCCAGGTCCAGCGCATGTCCCGTTTGATGGCCAAGACATTGCGCGACAACCCGGCGGACGCCGAGACGCTCAGCCACCAGCTGCTCGTCCGCGCCGGATACGTCCGCCGCACGTCAGCGGGCATCTGGAGCTGGCTGCCGCTGGGCAAGAAGGTGCTCGACAACATCTCGCGCGTCGTACGCGAGGAGATGGACGCGATCGGCGCGCAGGAGGTGCTGCTCCCCGCGCTGCTGCCCCGGGAGCCGTACGACGCGAGCGGGCGCTGGGACGAGTACGGCGACCTGCTGTTCCGCCTGAAGGACCGCAAGGGCGCGGACTACCTCCTGGGCCCGACCCACGAGGAGATCTTCACCCAGGTCGTCAAGGACCAGTGCACGTCCTACAAGGACCTGCCGGTCATGCTCTACCAGATCCAGACGAAGTACCGCGACGAGGCCCGGCCGCGCTCGGGCGTGCTGCGCGGGCGCGAGTTCCAGATGAAGGACTCGTACTCCTTCGACACCACGGACGAGGGCCTCGCCGAGTCGTACGCGCTGCACCGCGAGGCGTACCGCAAGATCTTCGCCCGGCTCGGCCTCGACTACCGCATCGTGTCGGCGGTGTCCGGCGCGATGGGCGGCTCGGCGTCCGAGGAGTTCCTGGCCCCCGCCGCCGCCGGCGAGGACACGTTCGTGGACTGCCCGAACTGCGACTACGCGGCCAACACCGAGGCCGTCACCTTCGCCGCGCCGGCGCCCGGGACCACCGAGCACGGACCCGTCGAGGAGCTGGACACCCCCGACACCCCGACCATCGAGACGCTCGCCGAACACCTCGGCGTGCCGGCCTCCGCGACCCTGAAGAACCTCCTCGTCAAGGTCGACGGCGAGATCGTCGCGGTCGGCGTGCCCGGCGACCGCGAGGTGGACCTGGGCAAGCTCGGCGAGCACCTGGCGCCCGCGGTGGTCGAGCTGGTCTCGGCGGAGGACTTCGAGGACCGGCCCGACCTGGTCCGCGGCTACGTCGGTCCGCAGGGCCTGAAGATCCGCTACATCGCCGACCCGCGGGTCGCGCCCGGCACCGCCTGGATCACCGGCGCGAACAAGCCCGACACCCACGCGCGCAATGTCGTGTGCGGGCGGGACTTCGAGGTGGACGACTACCTCGACGTCGTCGTGGTCGAGGAGGGCGACCCCTGCCCGGTGTGCGGTACGGGCCTCAAGCTCGACCGCGCGATCGAGATCGGCCACATCTTCCAGCTCGGCCGCAAGTACGCGGACACCTTCCAGCTGGACGTCCTCGGTCAGCAGGGCAAGCCGGTGCGGGTGACCATGGGCTCGTACGGCATCGGCGTCTCGCGCGCCGTGGCGGCGCTGGCCGAGCAGACGGCGGACGAGCAGGGCCTGTGCTGGCCCCAGGAGATCGCCCCGGCGGACGTCCACGTGGTGGCGGCGGGCAAGGCCCTCCAGACCGAGCTGGCCCTGGAGATCTCGGACCAGCTCGCCGCGGCGGGTCTGCGGGTGCTGGTGGACGAGCGGCAGGGTGTCTCGCCGGGCGTGAAGTTCACCGACGCGGAACTGATCGGTGTGCCGCACATCGTCGTGGCGGGGCGGCGCGCGGGCGAGGGCGTGGTGGAGCTGAAGGACCGGCGGACGGGGGAGCGGGAGGAACTGCCGGTGGCGGAGGTGGTGTCGCGTCTGACGACGCGGTAGCCGTTCTTGCGCGGTGCGGGTCGCCTCCGGCGGGGGGGCGGAGCCGGCCGGTGGGGGCGCCGGGGCCCGGGGCCTCCGGAGGTACATGTCCGGACGGCATGATTTACGGCGCCGTGCGGGTGTGTTGTCCGGGTGCGGCCCGGTGTGCGCCACACATCACGCTTCAGTGTCCGGACACGCACCTCCTGCGACCCCGGCCCCCTCCCGCCGGTGGTCGCCCGCGGGCCGCCGGGTGGTCCCGGTCCGGCCGGTGGGACGCGAGCCCCGGAACGGCCACCGGCGACAACCCGCACACGGTCACCGGACCCCACCGACCACGCACCCCGCAGGGTCAGAGCCAGCTCGCGAACTCCAGCAGCACCTCGCCCGCCTGCCGCCGCCCCGCCCGCAGCGCGCGCATCGCCGATTCCACCGAGCGGTACCGCGTCCAGCCCCGTACCCGCTCGGCGTCCAGGTCCAGGGAGTCCGCCAGCCTGGTGATCCGGCGGCGGGCCGAGGAGGGGCCCGAGGCGGCGGCGACCAGGTCCTCCGCGCGGTCGCGGGCCAGGCGGGCCAGGTCGTAGGCGCGTTCGCCGACCAGCGGGTCGGGGCCGACGGCCAGCCACGGGGCGCGGTCGCCCGCCAGGACCTTGCCCTGGCGGAACGCGCCGTGCAGCAGCAGCGTCTCCGTCGCGGTGGCGCACAGCTCCTCGCGCGTCTCCAGCGCCGCCGGGACCAGCTGGGCCGCCGACTCGTCCGCCGCCGCGGCGGCCCGCAACTCCGCCGCCTGCCGCGCCGTCCGGTCGGCCACCGTCTCGAAGCGGTGGCCCTCCGGCGGCTCCACCCACAGCCGCCGCGCCGTCCCCGCCGCCTCCAACAGCGCCTTCGCCTCGGGCAGGGAGCGCAGCGACAGCTCCGGGTGCAGCCGCTCCAGCAGGAGCGCGTCGTCCGCGGTGCCGGCGGGGTCGAGCAGTTCCTCCGCGCCCCAGCCCTTCCAGTGCGCCAGCGCCGCCCGCTGGAGTTCGGGCGCCGCGAACGGCGGGGCGATCTTGAGCGTCGCGGGGCTGCCGTCGGGCCTGCGGACGAGCACCATCAGACTGCTCATGCCGCCCGGCGCCACCACCCGCTCGACCTCCAGCCCGCGCCGGGCCGCCGCCTGGCCGGCCAGCGTGGGCAGCCGACCGATCCACTCGGCCACGGCGCCGTCCCCGTATCTCTCGCCGAGGGTGTGCGCCAATCGCTGGGGCGGTTCGAAACCCATACGCGCGGTGATCCCTTTCCAGATGGTTCGGCGGGCCCTCGGGGCGGGCTCACGCACGCTCGGCGAGCCCAGGAAAGGCTACGCCGGTGCCGCGCCAGCGCGCCGCGCGGACCGCCGCGTCCCGGAGCGCGCCCGCCGCCTCCCGGCGCAGCGCCCCCCGCGAGGCCCGCACGAGGTCGGCGTAGACGGCCGCGATCCGGTCCTCCAGCACGGTGGCCAGCCGCACGGCCGAGGCCGAGTCGGGCACCGCGAACGGCAGGGCGTACGCGGCCTCGGCCGCGCGCGGCTTCCCGCCGAGGTCGTGGACCGTGCGCGCCAGCGCGTCTCGGCGCGCCCGGTGCGCGTCATGGGCGGCGGCGGCCTCTGCGCGGCGCGCGGCGTCGATCCGGCCGCCGACGACCCCGTATCCGTACACCGCCGCGTGCTCCGCGGCGAGCGCGGCCGTGGCCGCCTGGAGGGCACCGGTGCTCAACGGCCGAATCCTTCCGTCAGCAGGTACGCGTGGGCGGCGCCGGCGGCCGCCACGGAGGCCAGCAGCCGGGCCAGTTCGGGCGGCGCGTCCACGAGCGCCGCCGTGTGCCGGTCCGCCGTGTCGCGCTCGGCCGCGGCCAGGGCCCGCAACGCCCGCCCCGGGTCCGCGGCGACGGCGGCGGTGCCAGCGGTCGCCGAGGGGGACGGGGCCGTCGAGCGCGGCGGCGTCAGCGCGGTCACCTGCCGGGCCACCGCCGTCCGCAGGGGCGTGAGCCGGGCGCGCTCGCCGGGGTGCCGGGCCAGCACCGCGTCGTACTGACGCAGCAGCTCCCGACTGGTGTTCGCGGAACGTCGGCGCAGTGCCTCCTCGGCCCGCGCGGCCTCGGCCGTTCCGTCCCGTCCCGATGTGTCGGCGGAGGAACAGGCGGTCAACAGGCCGGCGCCCAGGGCGATGAGCGCCCCTCGGCGGGTGGCCGCCCCGCGTGATGTCCCCCGTGCCGGCCCCGTGCGCCCCACGCGTCTCTCCTCAGGGACTAGAGATGATCATCATAGGGAGCGTACCCGCGGTCACTCGAAGGTGGACGGCAACACCCCTGGGAACCGGATACCCTTTGATCTGACACACGACGATCCCACAACAGCACACGCGGCCGAGGAGTCACCCGGATGAGCACCACCCAGAGCGAAAGGCTGCGCGGACTGCTGGAACCGCTCGTCAGCGCGAAGGACCTGGATCTGGAGGAGATCGAGGTGTCCCGGGCGGGCAGGCGACGTGTGCTGAGAGTCGTGGTCGATTCGGACGAGGGCGTGGACCTCGACGCGTGTGCCGAGCTGAGCCGCACCATCTCCGACACGCTCGACGCGTCGGACGCGATGGGCGAGGACGAGTACCAGCTCGAAGTGACCTCCCCCGGCGCCGAGCGCCCGCTGACCGAGCGCCGCCACTACCTGCGCGCCACCGGCCGGCTGGCCCGGTTCCACCTGCACGAGGGCGGCGAGCTCGTGGCGCGGATCCTGGACGTGGACGACGCGGGTCTCGATCTCGAAGTGCCGGGCGTGAAGGGCCGCAAGCCCACCGCCCGCCGGGTGGAGTTCGGGCAGATCGCCAAGGCACGGGTCGAGGTCGAGTTCAGCCGCAAGGACAAGAAGGAAGAGGAGGCGTAGCCGTGGACATCGACGTGAAGCTCCTGAAGGGGCTGGCACAAGAGAAGGAGATCCCCTTCGATCTGCTGGTCGAGGCGATCGAATCGGCCCTCCTCATCGCCTACCACCGGACCGAGGGCAGCTACCGCCGGGCCCGGGTCGTGCTCAGCCGCGACACCGGTCACGTCACGGTCTGGGCCACGGAGGACCCGGCGGACCTGGAGGAGGGCCAGGAGCCCAAGGAGTTCGACGACACGCCGTCGGACTTCGGCCGGATCGCGGCCACCACCGCGCGCCAGGTCATCCAGCAGCGGCTGCGGGACGCCGAGAACGACGTCACCTTCGGGGAGTACGCGCGCCGCGAGGGCGATGTGGTGGCCGGACTGGTGCAGCAGGGCAAGGACCCCAAGAACGTCCTGGTGAAGCTGGACGACAAGCTGGAAGCCATCCTTCCGGTGCAGGAGCAGGTGCCGGGCGAGGAGTACACGCACGGCCTGCGGCTGCGGACGTACGTGGTCCGCGTCGCCAAGGGCGTGCGGGGCCCGTCGGTGACCCTGTCCCGTACGCACCCCAACCTCGTGAAGAAGCTCTTCGCGCTGGAGGTCCCCGAGATCGCGGACGGTTCCGTCGAGATCGCGGCGATCGCCCGCGAGGCCGGCCACCGCACCAAGATCGCCGTGCGGTCCACCCGCTCCGGGCTCAACGCCAAGGGCGCCTGCATCGGCCCGATGGGCGGGCGTGTGCGCAATGTCATGGCCGAGCTGCTCGGCGAGAAGATCGACATCGTGGACTGGTCCGACGACCCGGCCGAGATGGTGGCGAACGCGCTGTCGCCGGCCCGGGTCAGCAAGGTCGAGGTGGTGGACCTCGCGGCCCGTTCCGCGCGGGTGACCGTGCCGGACTACCAGCTCTCGCTGGCCATTGGCAAGGAGGGCCAGAACGCCCGGCTCGCCGCCCGGCTCACCGGCTGGCGCATCGACATCCGCCCGGACACGGAGCGCACGGACGACGACGGCGAGCGCTCCGGAGCGCGCTCCGGCGGCGACCCGGCGTGATCTTCTGATACGGAGCGTGTTCGGCCTCTACCCCACAGGAACGGGGCCGGTGCGGGGAGGTAGACTTGACTGCGTCTGGCCGGACGAGCGACCGTGCCTGCCCTGAGCGAACCTGCGTGGGCTGCCGGAAGCGAACGGCCAAGAGCGATCTGCTGCGCATCGTGGTGATCGAAGAGCACTGTGTTCCCGATCAACGCGGTACGCTGCCCGGCCGGGGTGCTTATCTGCACCCCGCCTTGATCTGTCTCGATCTGGCGGTCCGCCGCCGGGCGTTCCCACGGGCCTTCCGGGTCCAGGGACCGCTCGACAGCGCGGAGGTACGCCGGGTCATCGAGGAGGTCTCGGAGCGGGCCGCACCGTGAGAAGCGGGCACTGCAAGAAGAAGTACGGCACGGGACCCCGTGCGGTTCAGGTACCTCGCGAGTTGGAAGTAGGTCGAGATTGCGATGAGCACTCGATGAGTACGCGATGAGTACGCCCATGAAGTAGCGACGGTCCGGCGGTAACCGGACCTCAAAGGAGCGAAGTGGCTAAGGTCCGGGTATACGAACTCGCCAAGGAGTTCGGTGTGGAGAGCAAGGTCGTCATGGCCAAGCTCCAGGAACTCGGTGAATTCGTCCGTTCGGCGTCGTCGACGATCGAGGCGCCGGTCGTACGCAAACTTACTGACGCTTTGCAGGGGCCCGGCGGCAACGCCGGCCGGCCCGCTGCCAAGCCCGGGGCGCCCCGCAAGGCCGCCCCCAAGCCCGCCGCGCCCTCCCCGGCGCAGGTGGCGCGTCCCGCAGCCCCCAAGCCCGGTGTCCCGGCACCCAAGCCGCCGGCCGCCGAGGCCCCGAAGAGCACCCCTTCCGCCGGTGCGCCCGCCCCCGGCCCGCGGCCGGGTCCGCGCCCCGGTCCGGCGGCGCCCAAGCCGGCTCCGGCCGCGCCCGCGGCCCCCGAGTTCACCGCGCCCCCGTCGGCCCCGGCCGGCCCCCGGCCCGGTGCCACCCCCGGTCCGCGCCCGTCCGCCCGTCCGGGCGACCCGCGCCAGGGCGGCGGCCAGGGCGACTCGCGTCAGGGCGGTGGTCACGGTGACCAGCGTCAGGGCGGCCGTTCCGGCGGTGCGCGTCCCGGTCAGGCCCCGCGTCCCGGTGGCCGTCCCGCGGGCCCGCGTCCGGGCAACAACCCCTTCACCTCCGGCGGTTCCACCGGCATGGCGCGCCCGCAGGCGCCCCGTCCCGGCGGTGCGCCGCGGCCGGGCGGCCCCGGTGCTCCCGGCGGGCCGCGCCCGCAGGGCTCCGGCCAGGCCGGCGGCGGCCCCCGTCCGCAGGGCGGCGCCGGTGCGCAGTCCGGCCGGCCCAGCCCCGGCAACATGCCGCGTCCGCAGGCGCCCCGCCCGGCGGGTCCCGGCGGCAACCGGCCCAACCCGGGCATGATGCCGCAGCGTCCCGCGGCGGGCCCCCGTCCCGGCGGTGGCGGTCCCGGTGGCCGTGGTCCCGGTGGCGCGGGCAGGCCCGGTGGCGGCGGCGGTCGTCCCGGTGGCGGCGGCGGTTTCGCCGGTCGTCCCGGTGGCGGTGGCGGCGGTGGCTTCGCCGGTCGTCCGGGTGGCGGCGGCGGTGCGCCGGGCCGTCCCGGCGGCGGTGGCTTCGGCGGCGGCGGTGGCCGTCCCGGCTTCGGCGGCCGTCCGGGTGGTCCCGGTGGCCGTGGTGGCACGCAGGGCGCGTTCGGCCGTCCCGGCGGGCCCGCCCGTCGTGGCCGCAAGTCGAAGCGGCAGCGCCGTCAGGAGTACGAGGCCATGCAGGCCCCGTCGGTCGGCGGTGTGATGCTGCCCCGCGGCAACGGGCAGAGCGTCCGGCTGTCGCGCGGTGCCTCGCTCACCGACTTCGCGGAGAAGATCAACGCCAACCCGGCGTCGCTCGTCGCCGTGATGATGAACCTCGGCGAGATGGTCACCGCCACGCAGTCGGTCTCGGACGAGACGCTCGAGCTGCTCGCCAACGAGATGAACTACGTGCTGGAGATCGTCAGCCCGGAGGAGGAGGACCGCGAGCTTCTCGAGTCCTTCGACATCGAGTTCGGCAACGACGAGGGCGGCGAGGAGAACCTCGTCGCGCGTCCGCCGGTCGTGACCGTCATGGGTCACGTCGACCACGGTAAGACCCGGCTGCTGGACGCGATCCGCAAGACGAACGTCATCGCGGGCGAGGCCGGCGGCATCACCCAGCACATCGGTGCCTACCAGGTCGCCACCGAGGTCAACGGCGAAGACCGCAAGATCACCTTCATCGACACCCCGGGGCACGAGGCGTTCACCGCCATGCGTGCCCGTGGTGCCAAGTCCACCGACATCGCGATCCTGGTGGTCGCGGCCAACGACGGTGTCATGCCGCAGACGGTCGAGGCGCTCAACCACGCCAAGGCCGCGGACGTGCCGATCGTGGTCGCCGTCAACAAGATCGACGTCGAGGGCGCGGACCCGACGAAGGTGCGCGGCCAGCTGACCGAGTACGGCCTGGTGGCCGAGGAGTACGGCGGCGACACGATGTTCGTCGACATCTCCGCCAAGCAGGGCCTGCACATCGACAGCCTGCTGGAGGCCGTGGTCCTCACCGCGGACGCCTCGCTCGACCTGCGGGCCAACCCGGAGCAGGACGCGCAGGGCATCGCGATCGAGGCCCACCTCGACCGCGGCCGCGGCGCCGTCGCCACCGTGCTCGTCCAGCGCGGCACGCTCCGCGTCGGTGACACGATGGTCGCCGGTGACGCGTACGGCCGGGTCCGGGCGATGCTCGACGACAACGGCAACAACGTCGAGGAAGCCTCCCCGGCGACGCCCG
Organism: Streptomyces sp. NRRL F-5135; assembly: GCF_000719775.1. Taxonomy (GTDB): domain Bacteria; phylum Actinomycetota; class Actinomycetes; order Streptomycetales; family Streptomycetaceae; genus Streptomyces; species Streptomyces hebeiensis. Next base: position 136,712 of record NZ_JOHR01000017.1, read on the forward strand.
TCCTGGTGCTCGGCCTCACCAACGTCCCCGGTGCCGGCGACAACTTCCTGGTGGTCGACGAGGACCGGACGGCCCGGCAGATCGCCGAGAAGCGCGCCGCCCGCGAGCGGAACGCGGCGTTCGCCCGCCGGGGCCGCAGGTTCTCCCTGGAGAACCTGGACGAGGCCCTCAAGGCCGGCCTGGTGCAGGAACTCAACCTCATCATCAAGGGCGACGCGTCCGGTTCGGTCGAGGCCCTGGAGTCCTCGCTGCTCCAGCTCGACGTCGGCGAAGAGGTGGACATCCGCGTCCTGCACCGCGGTGTGGGTGCGGTCACCGAGTCGGACATCGACCTGGCCATGGGCTCCGACGCCATCGTGATCGGCTTCAACGTGCGCGCCGCCGGGCGTGCCGCGCAGATGGCCGAGCGCGAGGGCGTGGACGTCCGCTACTACTCGGTCATCTACCAGGCGATCGAGGAGATCGAGTCGGCCCTCAAGGGCATGCTCAAGCCGGAGTACGAAGAGGTCGAGCTCGGTACGGCGGAGATCCGCGAGGTCTTCCGCTCGTCCAAGCTGGGCAACATCGCGGGTGTGCTCATCCGCTCCGGCGAGGTCAGGCGGAACACGAAGGCCCGGCTCGTCCGCGACGGCAAGGTCATCGCGGAGGACCTCACGATCCAGGGTCTGCGCCGCTTCAAGGACGACGTCACCGAGATTCGCGAAGGTTTCGAGGGCGGTATCAACCTCGGCAACTACAACGACATCAAGATCGACGACGTCATCGCGACGTACGAGATGCGCGAGAAGCCGCGCGGCTGACGCGCGGCGGTCCCGCCCGGTCGGTCTCCGAGGGTCGCACCTCGGGAACCGGCCGGGCGGGCCGACGGTCCGGGGCCGGTCGACGGACGTGAATTCCGTCGATCGGCCCCGGCCGTTGCGTGTACGGTTCCCTGTGTTCCTGCCAACGCCGGCAGGTCTCGAACCCGTACCGGCGGGACATCCGGACAGTCATGTATGTGGGGACCCTGTCCTTCGATCTGCTCCTCGGCGACGTACGGTCGTTGAAGGAGAAACGCTCCGTCGTCCGGCCGATCGTCGCCGAACTCCAGCGCAAGTACGCGGTGAGCGCGGCCGAGACCGGCGATCAGGAGCTCTACCGCAGGGCCGAGATCGGCCTGGCGGTGGTCTCCGGCGACTGGGCGCATCTCCGGGACGTTCTGGACCGGTGCGAGCGCATGGTCGCCGGCCGGCCGGAGGTGGAACTGCTGTCCGTACGGCGCAGACTCCACGGCGACGACGACTGACCGTCGTGCGCGCGCGGGCGGCCGGCCGGGCCCCCGGGGCTCCGAGGACACCGTGCCGCCCCGCGCGAGAGAAGCATCCACCCACAAGACAAGAAACCCAGAAGGAAGAGTGACGGACCGGTGACCGACAACGCGCGGGCCCGCAAGCTGGCCGATCGCATCCAGGTCGTGGTCGCGGAGACCCTGGACCGGCGTATCAAGGATCCGCGACTGGGCTTCGTGACCATCACGGACGCCCGCGTCACCGGAGACCTGCGGGAGGCCACGGTCTTCTACACGGTCTACGGCGACGACGAGGAGCGCGCCGCCTCCGCGGCGGCCCTGGAGAGCGCCAAGGGTGTACTCCGCTCCGAGGTGGGCCGGCAGACCGGGGTGCGGTTCACGCCGACGCTGGCGTTCGTCCCCGACGCCCTCCCGGACAACGCCCGGACGATCGAGGACCTGCTCGACCAGGCTCGCGCCAAGGACGCGCAGGTGCGGCAGGCGTCGACCGGCAAGACGTACGCGGCCGGGGCCGACCCGTACCGCAAGGACGCCGACGACGCCTCCGACGATGAGAACCCCACCCGCCACGACGACACGGACGGCACCGCCTCGGCATGACGGATCAGCACCGGACGCCCGACGGGCTTGTCATCGTGGACAAGCCGTCGGGCTTCACTTCGCACGACGTGGTCGCCAAGATGCGCGGGATCGCACGGACCCGGCGCGTCGGCCACGCGGGCACCCTCGACCCCATGGCGACGGGCGTCCTCGTCCTGGGCGTGGAGCGCGCCACCAAGCTCCTCGGCCATCTCGCGCTGACGGAGAAGGAGTACCTCGGCACGATCAGGCTCGGACAGAACACCGTCACCGACGACGCCGAGGGGGAGATCACCTCCGCCACCGACGCCTCGGGGGCGGGTCGCGAGGCGATCGAGGCGGGAATCGCGGACCTGACCGGCGACCTCATGCAGGTGCCGTCCAAGGTCAGCGCCATCAAGATCGACGGCAAACGGTCCTACGCCCGGGTGCGCGGCGGCGAGGAGTTCGACATCCCGGCCCGGCCGGTGACCGTTTCCTCGTTCCGGCTGTACGACGTCCGGGAGGCGGTGGCCGAGGACGGTACGCCGGTGAAGGACCTGGTCGTCTCCGTCGTCTGCTCCTCCGGCACGTACATCCGCGCCCTCGCCCGCGACCTGGGCGCCGGGCTCGGGGTCGGCGGACACCTGACGGCCCTGCGCAGGACCCGGGTGGGCCCGTACGCGCTGGACGCGGCACGGACGCTCGACCAGCTCCAGCAGGAGCTGACGGTGATGCCGGTCGCCGAGGCCGCGGCGGCGGCGTTCACCCGCTGGGACGTGGACGACAGGCGCGCCCGGCTGCTGCTCAACGGCGTGCGGCTGGACATGCCGGCCCTCGGGAAGGGGCCGGTGGCCGTCTTCGGCCCGGGCGGCCGCCTTCTGGCGCTGGTCGAGGAGCAGCGCGGCAAGGCCAAGAGCCTCGCGGTCTTCGGGTAGCGCGCCCGCGCGACGGGCCCGGGCCGGTCGGCCGGCCCCGGTGGCCGATGCGGGGCGGATGCCACGGACATGGCAGTCTTAGAGCTGCGTCATCGGCGATGACGGACAGGGTTTCGGGCAGAGTTTCGGGCGAGGAGCGGTCACAGTGCAGCGCTGGCGTGGCTTGGAGGACATCCCCCAGGACTGGGGGCGCAGCGTCGTCACCATCGGCTCCTACGACGGGGTGCACCGCGGACACCAGCTGATCATCGGCCGGACCGTGGAGCGGGCGCGGGAGCTGGGCGTGCCCTCCGTCGTGGTGACGTTCGACCCGCACCCCAGCGAGGTCGTGCGCCCCGGCAGCCACCCGCCGCTGCTCGCCCCGCACCACCGGCGTGCCGAGCTGATGGGCGAGCTGGGCGTGGACGCGCTCCTGATCCTGCCGTTCACGCTCGAGTTCTCCAGGCTCTCGCCCGCGGACTTCATCGTGAAGGTCCTGGTCGACAAGTTGCACGCGCGCGCGGTGATCGAGGGACCGAACTTCCGCTTCGGCCACAAGGCCGCCGGTGATGTCACGGTCCTGGCCGACCTGGGCGTCACGTACGACTACGAGGTCGAGGTCGTGGACCTGTACGTGACCGGCGAGGCGGGCGGTGGCGCCCCCTTCTCGTCCACCCTGACCCGCCGCCTGGTCGCCGAGGGCGATGTCGCGGGCGCGGCGGAGATCCTGGGCCGGCCGCACCGCGTCGAGGGCGTGGTGGTGCGCGGCGCGCAGCGCGGGCGCGAGCTGGGCTTCCCCACGGCCAACGTGGAGACGCTGCCGCACACCGCGATCCCGGCGGACGGGGTGTACGCGGGCTGGCTCACGGCCGCGGGCGAGCGGATGCCGGCGGCGATCTCGGTCGGTACGAACCCGCAGTTCGAGGGCACGGAGCGGACCGTGGAGGCGTACGCGATCGACCGGGTGGGGCTGGACCTGTACGGCCTGCACGTGATGGTCGACTTCCTGGCGTACGTGCGCGGGCAGCGCACGTTCGAGTCCATCGAGGCGCTGCTCGAGGCGATCGGGGACGACGTGAAGCGCTCGCGGGCGCTGACCGAGGAGCACGACGCGTAGACCGCGCGCGGAGCGCCCCGGAGGGCGTGCGGACGTGTGTGACGGCCGGTGGCGGCGGGTGCGGACCCGCGGCCACCGGCCGTTTTCCGTCGGCCGGACGGGCGCGATTTCGGTCCGGTTAATTCGCGATTGCCGGCGTTCGATCTCTTGCGGCTCTCGACGTATCCACTGTATACACGGCGTATGAATCGAGTCGATCGAGGAGTCCACGGTGCGCCGGCGGCCGGCGCCAAAGGCGCGGACGCGCTCACCCGTGAGCTGCGCAGCCTCATTGTCAGCGGAGTTTATCCGCCGGGTCACCGGCTGATTCAGGATGAACTCGCCGACCGGTTCGGCGTGAGCCGCATTCCGCTCAGGGAGGCCATGCGCACGCTGAGCAGCGAGGGGTTGCTGACCACGAAGCCGGGCAGCGGTACGTTCGTGACGCTGCTGGACCTGGACGAGATCGACGAGATCTACAATCTCCGGCGGCTGATCGAGCCGAGTTTCGCCGAGCATGTCACCGAGCGGATCTCTCGCCGGGACATCGGCCGGTTCGAGGCGATGGTCGGTGAAATGGACCGGGTCGGTGAAGTCGGCGCGGATTCCTGGTCGCGGACCAATCTCGCCTTTCACCTCGACATGTACCGGCTTTCCCGGCTGCCGCTGCGCTACGAAATCATCGCGCAGATGTACCACCGGCTGGAGCCGTACTCCCGCTTCTACGTGCACGGCACGTCGGCCTATGAACGCGTCCAGCACGAACACGCCGCCATGGTGCGGGCGTTGGCCGAGGGGGACGCGGAGGAGCTGGCCCGCCAGATCGTCGCGCACATCGACGGCGGCCAGCAGGGACTGCACGGCGCGTGGGAGAAGAGCAGCGCCGCCCTGCACGCCTACTGGGCGGAGTCGGCGCGGTGACGGGCGCGGCGGGTGTGGCGGAAGCGGCGGGGACGACGAGGACGACGGGGACGGCTGATATGGCGGGCATAGCGATCAACTCGGACGTCGGCGAGGGATTCGGGGCCTGGGGCCCGGCGGACGAGGGACCGCTCCTCGACCAGGTGACGGCCGCGAACGTCGCCTGCGGCTTCCACGCCGGTGACCCCGACATCCTGCGGCGCACGTGCGCGGCGAGCGCGGCCAGGGGCGTGGCGATCGGCGCTCAGGTCTCCTACCGGGACCTCGCGGGCTTCGGCCGGCGCTTCGTCGACGTGCCCGCCCCCACCCTGGTCAACGAACTCCTCTACCAGATGGGCGCGTTGGACGTCTTCGCCCGTCTCGCGGGGAGCCGGATCAGCTATGTGAAGGCCCATGGCGCCCTCTACAACGTGGCGGCGCGCCATGGCGGGCACGCGGCCGCGATCGTCGAGGCGGTGTCCCTGTTCGACCGGCGCCTGCCCCTGCTCTGCCAGCCGCGCACGGAGGTCTGGACCCGGGCGGTCGAGGCGGGACTGCGCCCGCTGGCCGAGGGGTTCGTGGACCGCGGCTACACCGACGAGGGCCTGCTGGTGCCGAGGTCCCAGCCGGGCGCGCTGATCACCGACCCGGACGAGGCGGCCCGGCGCGCGGTGCTGATGGCACGGACGGGGACGGTGGTCTCGGTGTCCGGCCGGACGGTGGACATCGCGCCGGAGGGCGGAGCGCTGGCGGCGCTGTGCGTGCACAGCGACACCCCGGGCGCGGTCGCCATCGCCGCCGCCGTACGGGCAGGGCTGGCCGCCGCCGGGATCGAGAGCCGTACGCCCGCCGACGTGGCGTCCCCGGTCGCCGTCGCGAGCACGGTGAGTGCGACGAGTGCGGCGAGCGCGGGGAGCACGGTCGGCGCGAGTGGCGCGAGCGGTGCGGGTGCCGCGGGTGGCACGGAGACCGGGCGATGAGCGTGACGGTGAGCGAACTGGTGCTGCGCCGGGCGGGCGACCGCGGCTGGCTGATCGAGTGCGCCGGGCGGCGCCCGGCGCGGGTGGCCACCGCGATCAGGGAACGGCCCTGGGCCCGGGAGCTTCGGGAGATCGTGCCGGCGGCCGGGACCGTCCTGGTCGTGGCGGACGGCCGGGGCGGCATGGAGTCGCTGGCCACCCGGCTGCGCGCGCTGCTGGCCGAACTGGACGAACTCGACGCCGCCGGGCGTTCCGGCGCGACGGGTGCCGAGGGGGAGGGGCCGGGTGCCCCGAACCGTACGGTCGTGATCCCCGTCCGCTACGACGGGCCCGATCTGCCGGCCGTGGCCGAGCGCACCGGAGTGTCCCCGGAAGAGGTCGCCCGGCTGCACGCGAGCGGCGAACACGCGGTCGCCTTCTTCGGTTTCGCGCCCGGATTCGCCTACCTGGACGGCGTACCGGAGCCGCTGCGGCTGCCCCGTCTGCCCAGCCCCCGGGCGCGGGTGCCGGCCGGGGTGGTGGCCATCGCCGGGAACCAGACCGTCGTCTACCCCGGCGGGACCCCCGGCGGCTGGCACCAGATCGGCACCACCACGATCCGGCTGTGGGACGTGACCGCCGACCCGCCCAACCGGCTGGCGGTGGGGGACCGGGTCGTCTTCGAGGCGGTGACGCCATGACGTGCGCCGCCGGCTCCGCCGCCCGCCGGGCCACGACCGCGGGAGCCACGACGGAGGCCTCGGCTCCGGCCGTACCCGCGGTACCCGCGGCCCGTACGGACGGCGAGGCTCCGGCTCGTACGGACGGCACGGCCACCGCTCGTACGGACCGCGAGGCGCCCGCCTGTTCGGACGGTACGGCCGGAGCGGCAGCCGCCGGGACGGCCCGTACCGCGCCCCGGTCCGCCGCCGTGCTGACCGTGGTCGCACCGGGCGTCGCGACCAGCGTGCAGGACCTGGGCCGGCCGGGCCTGGCCCACCTCGGCGTGCCGGCCTCGGGCCCCACCGACCGGCGCAGCTTCACCCTCGCCAACCGGCTCGTCGGCAACCCCGAGAACACCCCCGCCCTGGAGGTGACGATCGGCGGGCTCGGCGTCACGCTGTCCGAGGACCGGTACGTATCGGTCACCGGCGCGCCCGCCCCCGTCACCGTGGACGGGGTGCCCGTCGACCGTCCGGCGCTCGTGCGGCTGCCCGCGGGGTGCCTGCTGGAGATCGGGCGGCCCTGGGCCGGCTGCCGCAGTTACCTCGCCGTGTCCGGCGGCATCGAGGTGGACCGGGTCCTCGGCTCGGCGTCCCGTGACTGGCTCACGGGCCTGGGGCCCGAGCCGGTCCGCGCCGGGACGGGCTTGCGCGTCGGCCCCGCCCGTCCGGTCCCCGCGGTGCCGCTGGAGCTGGCGTTCAGCGTCGTACCGGCCGGTGGCGCGCTGACCGCGCGGTTCCGCTGGGGGCCCCGGCACGACCTGTTCGGCGCCGCCGACCGGCGCCGTCTGACATCGACGGCCTGGCGGCTGTCCGGGCAGTGCGACCGGGTCGGCGCCCGGCTCACCGGGCCCGCGCTGGCGATCGGCTCGGTCGATCTCGCCAGTGAGGGCATGGTGCGCGGCGCCATCCAGGTGCCGCCGTCCGGCGAGCCGATCATCTTCCTGTCCGACCATCCGGTCACGGGTGGCTACCCCGTCATCGGCGTTCTCACGGACGCCGACACCGACCTCGTCGGCCAGGCCAAGCCCGGGGACGAGCTACGGCTCGCACCCACGGGATGAACGGGCCGGTCAACCCACCGGTCGAACCGCATGGAACCGGTCACAACCCCTTGAGGAGATACCCACCATGACCGCACAGCCCACCGCCCTCCCGCCCTTCCACCTGGCCATCCCGGTCGACGACATCGCCAAGGCCCGGGAGTTCTACGGCAAGGTCCTCGGCTTCTCCGAGGGACGCTCCGACACCAAGTGGATCGACTGGAACTTCGGTGGCCACCAGGTCGTCACCCACCAGGTCGGTGACGGCCCGTCGGACACGCCGCGCGACGGCATCGCCGGCACCAACCCCGTCGACGGCCACCAGGTGCCGGTGCCCCACTTCGGACTGGTCCTGCCGGTACCGGAGTTCAGGGAACTCGCCGAGCGGCTCACGGCCGTGGGCACCGAGTTCGTGATCGAGCCGTACGTCCGCTTCCAGGGGGAGCCGGGCGAGCAGTGGACGATGTTCTTCCTGGACCCGGCGGGCAACGCGCTGGAGTTCAAGGCGTTCGCCGACATCAGCAGGCTCTTCGCCGTCTGAATCCCGGCCGAACCGACAACGACGACGGTCATCCAAGGGAGGACTGGTCCCGCGGATGACCGTCGTACGGCCCCCGATGCGATACCCGCACGCGTCTGCCATCACATCCCGCCACAGGACATGCCAGACCGGAGGACTTCATGACGAGCGTACCAACGACCGTGCCGCCACCGGCGGCCACCGCGTCGGACCGGCCCACGGCCCCGCACGGCCCCCGCAGGGCGGCGCTCGCCGCGGCGGCCGGAACCGCGATCGAGTACTACGAGTTCGGCGTCTACGGCTATCTGGCCGTCGTGCTCGGACCCCACTTCTTCCCTGGCGACGACCCCACCGCCGCCCTGCTGTCCACCCTCGCCGTGTTCGGCAGCGCCTTCCTGATGCGTCCGCTCGGCGGCATCGTCCTCGGCAGGCTGGGGGACCGCGTCGGCCGCAAGCCGGTGCTGGTCCTCACGGTCGTGGGCATGGGCACGGCCACCATGACCGTCGGGCTGCTGCCCACCGCCGCCTCCGTCGGCGTCGCCGCACCACTCGCGCTGCTGCTGGTCCGGCTGGCGCAGGGGTTCTTCGCCGGCGGCGAGGTGACCGGCGCGGCCACCTATCTGGCCGAGGCCGCGCCACACGGCAGGCGCGGTTTCTTCGGCTCCTTCACCCCGGTCGGGGTGGCCATCGGCGGCGGCACCGCCGCACTGGTCGCGGGCATCGTCTCGACCGTGCTGAGCGAGGCCCAACTGGAGGCGTACGGCTGGCGGATCCCGTTCCTGCTCTCGCTGCCGCTGGTCGTCGTGGCGCTGATCGCCCGCAAACACCTGGAGGACTCCGAGGCGTTCCTGGCCACGAAGGAGAATCGCGCCACGGCCAAGGCCCCGTTGTCCGAGGTGCTGACGCGGCACCGCGCGCCGCTGATCAAGGTGACCCTGCTGGCCACGGGTTCCAACTGCGGCTACTGGGTCGGCCTGATCTTCATGAACATCTACCTGACCACCGACCTCGGCTACGCCAAGGACTCCACGTTCTGGATCATGGGCGGGATCGGGCTGTTCGTGGCCTGTCTGATGCCCGTCTTCGGCGCGCTGTCCGACCGGTGGGGGCGCAAGAAGGTCATCACCCTGGGCTTCGCCGGATACGGGGTCCTGGTCGTCCCGGCCATGCTGGTCATGGGTCTCGGCAGCTTCCCGCTCGCGGTCGTCGCGATGGTCGTGCTCGCCCTGCCGATGCCCATCGTGCAGTCGGTCACGTACCCGACGTACGCCGAACTCTTCCCGACCCGCGTGCGCTACACCGGACTGTCCTTCAGCTTCAACATCGGCACGATCCTCGGCGGCGGACTCAGCCCCTACCTGGCCACCTGGCTGATCTCCCGCACGGGCAATCTGCTCGCCCCCGGATTCCTGCTGATGGCGGCCGTGGTGATGGCCCTGCTGACGCTGCTCACCGTCAAGGAGACCGGCCGGGAGGAGCTGGCGTGACCGACACGGTACGGACGGACGAGGACATGGTACGGGCGGACGGCGGCCCAGCACGGGCCGACGGCGGCACGGTACGCACAGGGCGGGGAGAGACCGTGCCCGCCACGCCCGGAGAGCTGCGGCGCCTGGTGGCGAGCGGCGCGTGGACCGGGCCCACGGCCGGCCTCCTGGACGGCTACCAGCAGGCCAACCTGGTCGTCGTCCCGTACGACCTGGCCTTCGACTTCCTGCTCTACTGCACCCGCAACCCCGCGCCCTGCCCCGTCATCGCCGTCACCGAGCCCGGCGACCCCGTGGTGCGCCTCGGCGGGACGGAGGCCGATCTCAGGACCGCCCTGCCCCGCTACCGCGTGTGGCGCCGGGGACGGCTGGTCGAGGAGCCGCACGACATCACGGAGCACTGGCGCGACGACGCCGTCGGCTTCCTGCTGGGGTGCAGCCACACCTTCGAGGGGCCGCTGCGCCGGGCCGGGGTGCCCGTACGGTACGCGGCGGACTCGTCGGCGCCCGCCGTCTACGTCACCGATGTGGCGACCCGCCCCGCCGGGCGTCTCTCAGGACCGCTGGTGGTCAGCGGGCGGGCGATCCCCGCCGGGCTGGTCGCGCGGGCCGTCGAGGTCACCGCCCGCTACCCGACCGGGCACGGCGCCCCCGTGCACATCGGCGATCCGGCGGCGATCGGCATCGCGGACCTGGCGCGGCCGGACTTCGGGCCGCCGCCGGTGGTCGAGGAGGGGGACACCATGGTGTTCTGGGCCTGCGGAGTGACACCTCAGCTGGTGCTCCCGGCGGCGGCCGCCGACTACACGATCACCCACTACCCCGGCCACATGTTCGTGTTCGACCACACCGTGGACCTCGCCGACGCCGTCTGAGCCCGGGAGTCCGGGCCCGGGTCGCGGCACCCGCACGCGTACGGCCGTCCAGCCGTCCGTCGTCCGGCCCGTCCTCGGCCCCGTGGCCCTGTACGGTCCGTTCCCGGCCCGTACGGGCAGTACGGGCCCGGTGTTGTTCCCGGCCTGTCGTCGGAGTGGGCGGCTCGTCAGCTCTCCACGCGCGCCGCCGCCCAGTGGCAGGCCACCTGCGGGGCCGCCCCGCCCGTCAGGACCGGCGGGTCGGCCGTACGACAGCGGTGCGCCACCCCCGCCCGCTCCGCCTCGCCCGAGGCCAGCACCTGGCACCGGGCGTGGAAGCGGCAGCCGCCCGGGATCCGGGCCGGGTCCGGCGGCTCGCCCGTCAGCACCACCGGCGGCGCCCCGGACTCCGGCAGGACGGACAACAGGGCCTGGGTGTACGGGTGCCGGGGCGCGGTCAGGACCTCCTCGACCGGGCCCGTCTCCACGATCCTGCCCAGGTACATGACCGCCACCCGGTCCGCGATGTTCCAGGCCAGGCCCAGGTCGTGCGTCACCACCAGCGCGGACAGGCCCAGTTCGGCCCGCAGCGACAGCAGCAGCGCCAGGATCTCGCCGCGTACGGAGGCGTCCAGGGAGGCCACCGGCTCGTCCGCGACGATCAGTTCGGGTTCCAGGACGAGCGCCCCCGCGATCACGACGCGCTGCCGCTGGCCGCCCGAGAGTTCGTGCGGATAGCGCAGGAAGAACCGCTCGGGCGGCCGGAGCCCGGCCCGGGACAGCGCCGCGGCGACGGCCGCCCGCTCGTCGCCCGCGTACCCGTGGACGCGCAGGCCCTCCGCGACCGCGTCGTACACCGTGTGCCGCGGATTGAGTGAGCCGCTCGGGTCCTGGAGGACCAGCTGCACGCGCTTGCGGTACGCCTTCAGGGCGCGTGAGCCGTACGCCAGGGGCCGGCCGGCGAACCGCACCGCGCCGGCCGTGGGCTCCACCAGCCCGAGCAGCGCCCGGGCCAGGGTGGACTTGCCGCAGCCGGACTCGCCGACCAGGGCCACGATCTCGCCGGCACCGATGTCGAGGTCCACCCCGTCGACCGCCCGCGCGGCCGGGGCGCCGCGCCGGCCGGGGAACGTGACGCGCAGTTCGGCGGCCGAGAGCAGCGGCGCCGTCGTGGCGGGAGCGGACGGCCCGGAGGCGGTGGTGGTCATGGCTGACTCCTGAGACTGCCGGGGCTGCTGACACTGCCGGGACTGATGAAACTGCCGGGACTGCCAAGGCCGTTGTGACCGCCGAGGGGCGACCGTACGGTGGCGGCGCCGGCTTCGGTCCCGGCCCCGGTCCTGGCCCCGGCCCCGGCTCCGGTCGTGGTGGGCGTCATGACCGCGGCTCCGCCGACGGCTGCGCCGGCACGGCCGTGCCCACCCGCACACAGGCCGCCCGGTGGCCCGGCGCCGCCTCCCGCAGTTCCTGGTCCTCGTGGGCGCACCCCTCCAGCGCGACCGGGCAGCGCGGGTGGAACGTACAGCCCGACGGCAGCGCCGACGGGTCGGGCGGGTCGCCGGGCAGCCCGCGCGGGGCCCGCCGCGAGGCCGGGTCCCCGACGCGCGGGAAGGCGGCGGACAGCGCCCGGCCGTACGGATGCTCCGCCGCCCCGTACACCGCGCGCGCCGGGCCCTCCTCGACGATCCGGCCCGCGTACATCACGGCCAGCCGGTCACAGGTGTCCGCGAGCACCGCCAGGTCATGACTGATCATCAGCAGACTGATGCCCTGGTCCGCGACCAGCCGCTCGATCAGCCGCAGGATCTGCGCCTGGATCATCACGTCCAGCGCGGTCGTCGGCTCGTCCGCGACGATCAGCCGGGGATCGCACGCGAGGGCCATCGCGATCATCACGCGCTGCCGCTGGCCGCCGGAGAGTTCATGCGGATAGGCGTCCGCGCGGGCGGCCGGCAGCCCGACCTGCTCCAACAACTCGGCCACGCGCGCCCGCGCGGCGGCCGGGGTGGTGGCGCGTCGGTGCAGCAGCAGCGGTTCGGCGATCTGGTCCCCGATCCGGTGCACCGCGTTCAGCGAGTGCATCGCCCCCTGGAAGACGATCGAGGCGCCCGCCCACCGCACGGCCCGCAGCCGCCCCCACCGCATGGTCAGGACGTCCTCGCCGTCGAGCAGGATCTCGCCCGTCAGCCGCGCGGTGGCGGGCAGCAGCCGCAGCAGGGCCAGCGCCAGCGTGGACTTCCCACAGCCGGACTCCCCGGCGATGCCCAGCTTGCTGCCGGAGCCGACGGACAGGCTGACGCCCCGGACGGCGGGCACGGCGTCGGCGCCGGTCCCGTACGTCACGCGCAGGTCCCTGACCTCCAGCAGGCCGGAACCGGCCGCGCCGGCCGACGGGACACCCCCGGCCGACGGGACGGCTCCGGTGGTCGGGTCACCTCCGGTCCTCGGGCCACCTCCGGTCAACGGGACACCCCCAGCTTCGGGTTGAGCACGGTCTCGATCGCCCGGCCGCACAGGGTGAACGCGAGCGCGACGAACGCGATCGCCAGACCGGGCGGTGCCAGGTACCACCAGTGCCCGGACGACACGGCGCCCGCCTCCCGCGCGTCCTGGAGCATGCCGCCCCAGGACACGACGGTCGGGTCGCCGAGGCCGAGGAAGGCCAGCGTGGCCTCCGTCAGGATCGCGGTGGAGATGCCGAGGGTCGTCTGCGCCAGCACGAGAGGCAGCACATTGGGCAGCACATGGCGGGTCATGACATGGCCGTGCCCGCCGCCGAGCGCCCGCGCCCGCTCGATGTACGGGCGGGACTCGACGGCGATGGTCTGCGCGCGCACGAGGCGTGCGGTCGTCGGCCAGCTGGTGACGCCGATCGCCAGGATCACCGTCCACACCGACCGGGACATCACCGTGGCCAGCACGATCGCCAGGACCAGCGTCGGCATCACCAGGAACCAGTCGGTGATCCGCATGACGACCGTGGCGAACCAGCCGCCGTAGTGCCCGGCCAGGATCCCGGTCAGGGCGCCGATGGCCACCGACAGCGCCGCCGCCAGCAGCCCCACCGTCAGGGAGATCCGGGCGCCCCAGACCAGCAGGCCCAGCAACGGGCGGCCGAACTGGTCGGTGCCGAGCGGGAATTCGGCGCTGGGCGCCTGGAGCGCCGTGCCCGGGGCATCGGTCACGCTCTGTACGTCCGCTCCGACGAGCAGGGGTGCGCCGAGGGCCAGGAGCGCGACGAGCGCCAGCCCCGCCAGACCGAAGAGCCCGGCGCGCTGCTCGCGGTACCGCCGCCAGAAGCGCGCGGCGGAGGCACGCCTGCGGGCCCGGGCGAGCGACGCCGCGCTCGCACCCGCGGACCCGGGCGGCACGGGAGCCGACGGCGGCCGCGCGGAGGTCATCGGCCCACCCGGGGGTCGAGCAGCGGATAGAGCAGGTCGGCGATCAGGTTCATCACGATCATGGCTCCGGCGAAGACGAGGAACAGCCCTTGGACGAGCGGCAGATCGGGCACGCTCAGCGCCTGGTAGAACAGCCCGCCCAGGCCCGGCCAGGAGAAGACCGTCTCCACCAGGATCGAGCCGGCCGCCACGTGCCCCAGGTTGATGAAGACCATCGTGACCGTGGGCAGCAGGGCGTTGGGCACCGCGTGCCGGCGCCGTACGACCGCGTCCCGCAGCCCCTTCGCCCGCGCCGTGGTGAGGTAGTCGCCGCCCATCTCGTCCAGCAGCGAGGACCGCATGACGAGCAGGGTCTGCGCGTACCCCACCGCGACCAGGGTGAGCACGGGCAGCACCATGTGGTGCGCCACGTCGAGGACCTGGCCGGCACCCGTGGCGTCCCCGGACTGCATCCCGCCGGTGGGGAACATGCCGGGGACCGGTCCTATGCCCACCGCGAAGACGATGATCAGCAGCAGCCCCAGCCAGAAGGACGGTACGGACCACAGCGTCAGCGCCACTCCCGTGCCGATCCGGTCGCCGAGCCCGCCCCTGTGCCAGGCGGAGCGGGTGCCGAGCCAGAGGCCGAGGGCCGAGTAGATCACCACGGCGACGCCGGTCAGCAGCAGGGTCGCGGGCACCTTCTGGGCGATCAGTTCACCGACCGGCGCGTGGAACTGGTACGACGTGCCCAGGTCACCGGTCAGCGCCTTGCCGCAGTAGTCCGTGAACTGCTGCCACAGGGGCAGGTCGAGCCCGAACTGGCGGCGCATCGTGGCCAGTTGCTCGGGCGATGTCGGTCTGCCGTGCGTCATGGCCCGGACGGGGTCGCCGGGGATGATCCGGAACAGGAAGAAGCTGGTGACCAGCACGGCGAACAGCGAGATCACCGCGCCCCCCAGCTTGCCCGCCACATACGCCGCGTAGGCGGCCGCCGGGCCCGTGCGGGCGCCGCCGCCGGCCGGCCCGGTCCGCGCCGGGCCGCCGGCGGCGTCGGCCACCACTCCTGGAGTGCTCGCGGTGCTCATCGGTCATTCACGGTCTTCCGCGGTGGAACGGCGCCGCATCGCGACGAGGAGCCCCGCCGCGGCGGCGGCCACCACGACCGCCCCGATCCCGATGACCACACCGGTGGAGGAAGAGCTGTCGGAGGCGCCGTCGCCGTCGGCCGGTACCGCGGACCACCAGCTCCAGTAGCCGTCCTGGCCCCAGAGGTTGCCCGCGGCCTCCGGCATCGTCGTGATCGACTTGATCTGGTCGGTACGGTACGCCTCGACCGCGTTCGGGTACGCCATGACGTTCATGTACCCGGTGTCGTACAGCCGTGACTCCATCCGTTTGACGAGGTCCGCCCGCGCGGCCGGGTCGTACTCCGCCGCCTGCCGCGCGTAGAGCCGGTCGTACTCCTTGTCGCAGATGAAGTTGTCGGTGGCGCCGGTGTCCTTGGGCGTGGCGGGCAGTGCGTCGCACGTATGAATGGAGAGGACGAAGTCCGGATCGGGGTTGACGGACCAGCCGTCGAAGGCGAGGTCGTACTCGCCCGCGAGCCAGGGGTCCGAGACGTTGTCGAGGCACTCGACCTTCAGCCCGATGCCCAGCTCGCCCCACCACTCCTGGAGGTACTTGCCGACGGCCTTGTCGTTCGGGTCGGTGGCGTGGCACAGGATCCGCAGGGAGAGCGGTCTGCCGTTCTTGTCGAGCCGCCGGCCGCCGCCGTCCTTCCGGTAGCCGGCCCGGTCGAGCGTGCGGGCCGCGGCGGCGGGGTCGTACGCGATCCGCTGCCCGTCCGACGGCTGCCAGAAGTACGTCTCGAAGCGCGGCGGGATGTACCCCTGGCCCTCGACCGCGTGGCCCTGGAACACCTTGTCGATGATCGTCTTCCGGTCCACGGCCTGGAAGAGCGCCTTGCGGACGGCGGGGTCGCGCAGCGCCGGATGTCCGTCGCCGAATGTCCTGCCGTCCTTGGACCGGGCGCCGGGGTTGGTGGCGAGGGCGTAGAAGCGGCGGCCGGGCGCGTCGTTGACCTTGATGTCGTCGGCGTTCTTCAGCGCGGCGGCCTGGGCCGGTGTGAGGTTGGGGACGAAGGACACCTCGCCCTTCTGGAGCGCGGCCACCGCCGCGTCGCCGTCCTTGTAGTACTTGAGGACCAGCTCGTCGAACTTGGGCGCCCCGCGCCAGAAGTCCTTGTTCGGCTTCAGCTTGACGTACTGGTCGACCTTGAAGTCGGTGATGACGAACGGACCGTTGCCCACGACGGGGAAC
This sequence comes from Streptomyces sp. NRRL F-5135, assembly GCF_000719775.1. Lineage (GTDB taxonomy): Bacteria > Actinomycetota > Actinomycetes > Streptomycetales > Streptomycetaceae > Streptomyces > Streptomyces hebeiensis. Next base: position 152,758 of record NZ_JOHR01000017.1, read on the forward strand.
GTCTTGTCGTTGTTGAACTTCGAGAAGTCGCCGACCTTCTCCCAGATGTGCTTGGGCACGATCGGCACGTCCAGAGCGGCCATCGTGGCCTGCGGCTTCTTCAGCTCGACGACCAGCGTCCGGGGATCGGGCGCGGTGACCTTCTTGAAGTTGGCGGTGAAGTTGCCGTTGGCGGTGGCCGCGTTCTCGTCGGTCATCATCTTGTTGAAGGTCCACGCGGCGTCCTCGGCGGTCGCCTGCTTCCCGTCGGACCACTTCGAGTCGTCGCGGATCGTGAAGGTCCAGGTGAGCTTGTCCGCAGAGGGCTTCCAGGCGGTGGCGAACCCCGGAATCGCGTGCGCGTCCCCGGGGTCGTAGTTCGTCAGGTACTCGTAGGTGAGCCGGAGGAGGCTGGTGCTGACCAGCCGCTGCGCCAGGAACGGGCTGAGCGAGTCCATGCTCTGGCTGACCGCGACGGTGAGCACCTTCCCGCCGTCGTCGGCCCGGGCCGACGCGGGCGCGGGCAGCAGCGGGTCCAGCGGGAGCACACTCCCGGCGACGAGCGCGGTGGACGCGGCACCGGAGGCCAGGAGAAGCCGGAGGCGCGAACGGCGCCGTGCCGGCCGCCGTGGGGCGGGCGACGGCGAGGCGCCGTGCGGTGAGGTGTACTGCGGCGGGGCGGGCTGCTGCGGAGGGCGCGGAGAGGAGCTTTCGACCATGGACGGTGACCTCGTGTTATCACTCGCGCGGAGAAGCCGGGTTGATACTGATTCGCCATCTTGTGAAGCGAAGGTTTATCAGCGTGTGTCAGGCCGCGTCAACGGCTCCTGAAACCCCGTGTGGTCTGCGGTAATACGCCAAGGGGCCGCACCGTGAGGACGGTGCGGCCCCTTATTGGTCCAGACCTCTGATGCCCTACTGCTGAGGCGCTGGCGGCGGCCCCGGAGGCTGCTGCCGAGGCCATCCGGGCGGCGCGGCCCCGCCCTGCGCGTCGCCCTGCGTGTCGTCGTGTTCGGCGGGCTGCTGGTGCGGTGGCTGCCGGCCGTACGGACCCGGCGGGCCGGCCTGGCCCGGCTGGCCGCCGGGCTGGGACTGCGGCTGACCGGCCGGGCTCGCCGGGGACTGTGCCTGCGACGGCGACGACTGCTGCCAGCCCTGCTGTTGGGGCGGGTACGGGTACGGAGGCTGCTGGTGCTGCGGCGGATAGGGCTGGGGCGGCTGTCCCTGCTGGGGCGGTTGCGGCTGCGGGGGCTGCGGGTGTTGCGGGTGTTGCTGGGGAGCGTACGGCCGGCCCTGCGCGGGCTGCCCGTACGGCGGCTGCCCGTACGGCGGTTGTCCGTGCGGCGGCCCGCCCTGCGCCGGCCCCGGGAACGGCCCGCCCTGCTGCGGATGCTGCCCCGGACCCGGCATCGGCGGAGCCAGGTGCGGCGGCGGCTGGCCGTCGGACGTCCACAGCCCTTGCGCCTGCTGCGCCCTGGCGAAGTCCTCGGCCACCAGGGCCGAGAGGTTGAAGTACGCCTCGCGGGTCTTGGGCCGCATCATGTCGAGGTCCACCTCGGCGCCGGCCGCGAGGTGTTCGTCGAACGGGACGACGACGACCCCCCGGCAACGCGTCTCGAAGTGCTGCACGATGTCGTCCACCTTGATCATCTTTCCGGTCTCCCGGACCCCTGAGATGACCGTGAGGGACCGCTGCACCAGATCGGCGTAGCCGTGCGCGGAGAGCCAGTCCAGCGTGGTCGACGCGCTGCTCGCACCGTCCACGGACGGCGTCGAGATGATGATCAGCTGATCGGCGAGGTCCAGGACCCCGCGCATCGCGCTGTAGAGCAGGCCGGTTCCCGAGTCCGTGAGGATGATCGGGTACTGCTTGCCCAGGATGTCGATCGCACGCCGGTAGTCGTCGTCGTTGAACGTGGTCGAGACGGCCGGGTCCACGTCGTTGGCGATGATCTCCAGACCGGAGGGCGCCTGCGAGGTGAACCGCCGGATGTCCATGTAGCTGTGCAGGTACGGGATCGCCTGGACCAGGTCCCGGATGGTCGCCCCGGTCTCGCGCCGCACCCGGCGGCCGAGCGTACCGGCGTCCGGGTTGGCGTCGATCGCCAGGATCTTGTCCTGCCGCTCGGTGGCCAGGGTGGAGCCCAGCGCGGTGGTCGTCGTGGTCTTGCCGACGCCGCCCTTGAGACTGATGACCGCGATCCGGTAACAGGAGAGCACCGGCGTTCGGATCAGATCGAGCTTGCGCCGGCGCTCGGCCTCCGCCGCCTTGCCGCCGATCTTGAACCGCGAACCGGCCGGATTTCGGCTGCTCTTGGCCTTCTGCTTGTTGTTGCGCAGCAGCCGGTCGGACGACAGTTCGACGGCGGCCGTGTACCCCAGCGGCGCGCCCGGCACGGAACGCTCGCGCTGGTCGTGCGAGACGGCGGAGGGCCAGGCGGCGCCGGTACGGGGATCAACGGCCCCGCCCGGGCCGGGCTGCGGACCCTGACCGGGCGCCTGCCCCGGACCTTGGCCCTGCTGGGCGGGGGCCTGGGGCGGCAGCCCGCCGTACGGCCCGTGCTGGGGCGGGACCTGCGGCGTCCCGGGACCGGGCTGCGGCACCTGAGGGGGCAGCGGTGCGGTGCCCTGCGCGCCGGGCTGCGGGCCGTGCGGACCCTGCTGGTGGGGGAAGCCGTATCCGCCCTGCTCGGCGGGGGGCTGCGGGCCCGGCCCGCCTTGCTGGGGAAAGCCGTATGCGCCGTGCGCGGCGGGGGGCAGGCCGGGGCCACCTTGCTGGGGGAACCCGTATCCGCCGTGTGCGGCGGGCGGCTGCTGGTCGGGCCCGCTGTGCTGGGGGAAGCCGTATCCGCCCTGCGCCGCCGAGGGCTGCTGCCCCGGCTGCCCCTGCTGGTGGGGGAAGCCGTACCCGGGAGGCGGACCGGCCTGGGGGCCCGGTGCCGGGACGGCGGGGCCCGGCCGGCCGGGCCGGGACTGCTGGGGGAATCCGTAACCGGCGTGCGGCGGCTGATGGGCCGCCGCCTCCGGTGTCGGCGGTGTCTGTGGGGGCTGCGGCGTCTGTGGGCCCGACTGCTCCGGTGCCTGGGGGGTCTGTGCGTCCTGCGGGCTCGGCCGGTCCTGCGGCTGCCGCGCCGCCGGGGGCTGGGACCGGTCCTCCTGCCGCGGAGCGCCCTGTTCGGCGCCGTCGGCCTGTACGGGCCACTGCGGCGCGGGGGCCGGGGCGGCCGGCTGGTAGGCGGGCGGCAGCGGGGGCAGCCCCGGCACCGGGGCCGCGGGCGGCTGGGCGGACCAGGGCTGCGCGGGCGCGGGGGCCGGAGTGGTGTCCCGCGCGTCCGGGGGAGCGGGCGCGTCGGCGGGCCCGGCGGGCGTGGCGCCCGCCGGTGCAGCGCCCTCGGATGCCTCCGGCTCCGGGGCGGCCGGCTTCTCCTGCCGGTCCGGGACCGCGTCCGCGGGCGCGGAGAGCGGGAAGTCCGTCGGCTCGGCGGCGTCGGTGGTCTCCGTGGCGCCACCGTCCGAGGTGGGCGCGGTACCGGTGCCCTCCTTGGCCTCGACTCCTTCGGCCGCCTCGGACGCACTGGACGCCTCGGATGCGTCTGGCGCATCGGACGGCACGTCAGAAACCGGGTCCGGTGTGGCGCGTCCCGCGGGGTCCGGTGCGGAGGCCGCGGTCGTGGCCGTCTCGCCGGCCTTCGTACCGTCGGCCGCGTCCGGGGTGTCGCCGGCGGTGTCCCCGGAGGGGTTTCCGGAGGCGCTCCCGGCCTCGGGCGGCGTCGGACCGGCGGCGGCCGGGGCCGGGGGCGTGCCCTCGGCGCCGGCCGGACGGCCGGCGCCGGAAGCGCCGGGTCCGGTCACCCCGGTGGGCTCCGCCGGCCCGGTCGCCTCGGCGGCCTCGCTGCGCGCGGCCGTCTCCTGCTCCGCCCGCTGCTTCTCGGCCGCGGCGTCGCGCTCCGCGAACTCCCGCTTGAGCGCGGCGGGGGAGAAGCGCATGGTGGCCCCGCTCTCCACGTCGCCGCCGCCGAACGGCTGAGCCGCTGACGAGGAGGGGTCCGATGGATCGGCGACGGGGGCAGCCGGACCGGGCGGCACGGGGTCGGGCGCGGCCGGTCCCGGTGCGGCCGGGGGCGCCGGCGCCGCCGTCGGGGCGTCCGCCGGGGCCCGGCCCGACGGCGGTGTGTCCGCGGCCGGGGCGGGCGGCGGGGGCGCGGGAGCCCAGTTCGGTTCGAAGCCACTGCCCAAGGGAAGGCCCGGCACGGCGACAGGCGCGCCGTTCGGCGGGGGCGGGGACGGCGCGTACGCCGACGCCCCCGGCGCGCCGCCGGACGTGTCCCCCGGCGCGTTCTGCGTGTACCAGGCCGGCGGGGTGTAGTCGATCGTGAACTCACCCGTCATCTCGGGCTGCTCCGCGTCGGACTGATCCTCCGCGGGCGGCCGGTTCCAGCCGCCGCGGATCTCGTCCCGATCGCCGGTCACTTTGCCTCCTGGTGTGGTCGAGCACCCTTGTGCCGTGGTGGGTTGGAGCGACCGGATCTGTGCGTCCGGTTCGCCCGGCTCTTCCCGTTACGACGCGGTCGGCCCGCCCGAAGGTTCTGTGCTGCCGCGCCCACACACCACCCTAATCGCCAACGGCGCGGGGACGGCAGGCCGGGCGGGCCGCGAACGGGCGAGCCGTACGCCATGTCCTGGGGCCCGTGACCCCGGTGTGTGCCGGTGTGTGCAGGGCCCCGTCCGGCCGACGGGGGAGCCCACCGGCATGGACCTGCCCGAACGGCGTGTTCCCCCGCCGGTCGCGTGGCCCGGGTTCGGCACGCGGAACCGGTCCGTGTCCGCGTGCCGAACGGATCCGGCTGGCGCGCGTCCGGCTGCCGTCGCCGCGGCCGGCACCGGCCGACGGCCCGGCACCAGCGCCCGCCCGGCGAGTGGCCATCACCACCGGCAACGGCCCGTCGGCCCGTCAACCGGCCGACGCCACCGGCACGTACAGCACCGCGACCGTCCGTCGTGGCCACCGCCGCGACCGCCCGGCCCGTGCGACGCGGCCGACCGCCGATGCCGCGGCCACGGCCTCTCAGTCCATCCGGCGCGCGCTGCCCAGCAGGCCGGTCTCGGCGTCCGTCGCCTGCGTCATCACGAACTGCCGGTCGCGCGCCGTGCACCAGAGCGTCACACCGTCGGCCAGGGTGGACAGCGCCTCCGTCTCGGCCCGGGGAAGCCGCATCACCCGGCTGATCTGCGCCGCCTCGTCCGGCGACACCCGCTGGACACCGACCAGCCCCGACTTCTCCATCAGCCGCGGCGCCACCGGGGAGAGATACGGCAGCAGCGTCAGCACCGCCTGCCAGGGCGCCGACACCACACGCCCGCGCGGGGGACGCATTCCGCAGTCCCGCACCACGACCACCGGGCTGCCGGCCGAGGCGCCCTGTGGCGGCACCCGGCCCACGTCGTGCAGGGTGACACACGGCTGACCGCCGCCCGCCGCCTGCGCCAGCGCCGTCCACGCGTGCGCCCGGCCGGTCTCGACGGCGATCCGGGCCCCGGTCGCCGCGGCACGCAGCGTCAGCACCTGTGCCGTCCACAACCCGCCGATCAGCGTGATGTCGTACGCCGTGGGCCGGTTGAGGCCCAGCACAGCGGGGCGGTTGTGCGCGTCCACGCCGATCACCATGCCGTCGTCACCGACCGGCAGGGCCAGCGCCTGGAGGTCGTCCACGGACAGGGCGTGGCGTTCCCGGCGCGGCCCGAGCAGGCCGAAGCCGATCCGCGGCTTGCCGCCGCTGCCGAGCGGAACCGCGCTCCTGGACGACACCGTCGCGGGCGCCGGAGCGGACGAGGGGACGGGCCGGCCCGCGGACACCGCGGCCGACCGCGGCGCGGCGGATCCGGGCGGTACGGACGAGGCCGGTGGTACGGACGAGGCGGGCACGGACATCAGCGGGTCCCCCCGAGCGGCAGAGTGGCGAGCATCGCGGGCACCTGCTCGCGGTCCAGTCGTACGAGTCCGGTCTTCACCCCGCGGGCGGCGCGCTCCAGTTCGTGGCGGGCCGTCACCAACTCGCTGTCGCTGCGCCCCGTGATGCGTACGTGGCCGGTGACCGTGACGCCCTGCCGCTCACCGCGTCCCAGTGTCAGGCTGAAGGTCGTCGCCAGCGCCGGTATCGAGGTCAGCAGCGCGATCAGCTGCGGCATCGAGGCCCCGCCGGCGCCGAGCTGCGGCCAGCGGCCCACCCAGTAGGTCGTGTGCCTGCGGTCGTCGCAGCGCCAGGTGCGCGAGGTCTCCTTCGTGCGCCGGTGCAAGGTCTCCGCCCGGCCCGCCTGGGCTATGGCCATCGGGTTGGCGCAGGTGGAGGTCGCGATCGCCGCCGTCAGCTCCTGCTCGGTGAGCACCGTCGTACGGAACCCGGCACCGGTCAGCCGGCTTGCCAGCTGGTCCGCCGCGCGCACCAGGCACTTCTGGGCGCCCGTCAGCCCGCCGCCGCGCGCGGCGACGGCCTCCGGACAGAGCTCGGGGTCCAGCTTGAGCGCGATCCAGGTGATCCGCACGGCAGGGGAGCCGGTCTGCGCCTGGAGCGGCGCGTAGTTGCGCGCCGCCACCGACTGCTCCGGCAGGTGCGGAGCCGGCGCGGGCTGGGTGTGCTGCACGATCTGCGCCGACTCCAGCCGGATGCCGTCCACGTCGAGCGCGTCCCGGACGAGCGCCACCGGCAGCGGACGCTCGGCGCGGTCGGCCCGCAGCGCGGTGGCGTCCGCCTCGACCTGGAGCACCGCCGTCAGGAACGTACCGTCCCCGATCATCCCGACCGGGCGCCGGTCGCGGTCGCTGTACGAGTACGTGCGCAGGGCCGGATCGCATTCCACCGCGGGCGCCAGTCCCGGTTCCGTCCCGGGCGGGATCGTCAGGGAGGCGGCCCGGCGCGTGCGCGCCCGCAGGGCGGCGACGGTCGAGAGCCACTCGGGCAGCGACCGCCGGTGCCTGCGCACCAGCGCCAGCAGCACCAGCAGCACCGCGACCACCCCGGCCGGCACCAGCAGCAGCGCGTCGATCACCCACGCCGTCAGCAGCAGGGCCGCCGCGACCTCGATGAGTACGAGCTGTTGCATGCGGAACGGGCCGAAATGGCCTGGGCGCGCGCTGAGTCCGGGTGTCGCCGAGGCCGGGGAGGCGGTGGACGGCGGCGTGGCCGCCGCGGGCCGCGTCCGGCGCCGCGTCTGCGTCGCGGATGCCATGTTGGAGAACCCCCGTTTTGTCCCTGTCGCCCTGGCCGGGCAGGGCATTGGCAAAGCGGCATCACCCTACCCGCCCCACACGCGGGCGCGGTCTCCAGGCATAGTAGGGGGCCGGTCCGACAGTCAGGCAGGACCCGGGGGACACACTGACAGCGCCGCGACCGGCAAGGTTTGCCGGGAGGGGCACTGGCCTGCCCCCGGGGGAAGACCGCGCCTTTTTCACCGATGGGGACTCATGGCATCACGGCGGGACGAGCTCAACGCGTACACCTTCGCGAAGAAGCGCACGGTGGCATCCTTCCTCCAACCTTCGCCCACCGGCACGGAGGAGGGCGCGCCCAGACCTCTGCGCGCGGTCGTGCCGGGTCTGATCCTCGGCGCGGTGATCCTGGCCGGTTTCGGCGCGTGGGGCATGTTCAAGCCCACCGCGCCCAAGGACTGGGCCAGGCCCGAGACCAATGTGATCGTCGCCAAGGACTCGACGACCCGGTACGTCGTGCTCAACACGGGCACGGGCAAGGACAAGGAGACACTGCTCCACCCGGTCCTCAACCTCGCCTCGGCCAGGCTGCTGCTCAGCCCCCAGCAGGGCAAGGTCATCCAGGTCCCCGACAAGATCCTGGACGCCGGAAAGCCGGCCCGCGGCCCGATCCTCGGCATCCCGTACGCCCCCGACCGGCTGCCCGGCGACAAGGACGCCGGCAAGGCCAAGCGCTGGGCCGTGTGCGAGCAGCCCGGCGGCGGGCGCGGCGCGAGCGTGCAGAAGGCCGCCTTCGTGTTCGCCGACCGCGACTCCTCCCGGACCGAGGGCAAGAACAGGCTGACCGGCGGCCAGGTGCTCTACGTCCAGGGCCAGAAGGGCAGCACGCGCTACCTGGTCGACGCCTCCGGCACGAAGTACCAACTGCCCGGCGAGCCGGGCGACGCCCTGTCCCTCGCGGTCGTCGGCACGAAGCCCCCGCAGCAGGTCACCGACGACTGGCTGGCGACCCTGCACACGGGCAGCCCGGTCGAGTTCCCCGGGATTCCCGGTGAGGTCACCGCCGACGCGGGGGTCGGCGGTGGACTCACACCCGAACAGGACCGGGTCGGCATGGTCCTGCTGGCGCAGACCGGTTCGGGCCCGCAGCACTACGTCGTCCTGCCCGGCAGGATCGAGCCGGTGTCCGCCTTCACCGCCTGGCTGCTGATCAGTTCGCCGCAGACGGACGCCCTGAACATGGTCGGCGGCGCCTCGAACGTCGACCTCTCGTCGTTCTCGCCCTCCGCCGACGCCTTCGACGAGAAGTACGACTGGCCCGAGGAGAAGGCCGCCCAGGTCAACGCGACCGAGGGCGAGGGCGCCCGCGACACGGTGTGCAGCGTGCTGCGCAAGGTCGACGACAACGGCCGTACGACGCTGTCCACCTGGGCCGGCACGTCCTACCCCGCGGACATCACCGCCGGTGGTACCAGCACCTACGTCACCCCCGGCTCCGGACTGCTCTACACCCAGGTCCAGGGCAACCAGACCCGCCCCGACGGATCGCTCTTCCTGGTCACCGACACCGGACTGCGCTACGCGGTCCAGGCGAACGGCGACAGCGACGCGGAACGGTCCGAGATCGGCACCGGCGACCAGGAGAAGCAGCAGGACGGCCGCCCGGAGCCCAGCCAGGCGCAGATCCGGCTCGGCTACGAGAAGGTCACGCCCGTACTGGTGCCGATCGCCTGGTCGGAGTTCCTGTCCAAGGGACCGCGGCTCGACACCAACAGCGCCCGCCAGCCCCAGGGTTCTTGAGGAGGGCGGGAGCGTGAAGACGTCGATTCCCACGATCCGCGCGACCGGTACGGTCCGTACGGACTCCCGCGCGCCCCGCACGGCCCGTACGCGAGTGGCCGCGCGGCTGGCCGGCGCGACGGCCCTGGTCTGCGTCACGGTGCTGTCCCCGGCCGCATACGCCCAGGAGGGGCGCCAGGACCGGCCGGGCCCCGCCGGCCCCGCCTCCTCGGCCCTGAACGGCAGCGGCGAGTGCACCTTCCCCATGAAGAAGCAGATCGAGGGCACCCCCTGGGCCCTCCAGCGGGTGCTGCTGGACGAGCTGTGGCAGGACACCAAGGGCAAGGGGGTGCGCGTCGCCGTCATCGACACCGGTGTCGACAACGCCAACCCACAGCTCACGTCGGCCGTCGACACGTCCGCCGGGACCGAGATCCTGACCAAGAAGATGGAGAAGGGCAAGCCCGCCGACGGCACGGACGACAAGGTGGGTCACGGCACCAAGGTCGCCGGGCTGATCGCCGCCCGGCCCGTCAAGGGCACCGGTTTCGTGGGGATCGCCCCCGAGGCGACGATCATCCCGATCCGTCAGAACGACCAGAACAACAGCGGCAATGACAAGACGATGGCGCAGGGCATCGATCACGCGATAGCCAAGGACGCCGACGTCATCAACATCTCCCAGGACACCACCAAACCGCTTGACGAACAGTCGGACCTGGGCCGGGCCGTCCGGCGCGCCCTCGACAAGGAGATCGTCGTCGTCGCCTCCGCCGGCAACGACGGCATGGACGGCAAGCTGAAGAACACCTACCCGGCGGCCTTCGACGGCGTCCTCGCCGTGGCCTCCTCCGACCGCAACAACGAGCGCGCGGTCTTCTCCCAGGCGGGCAGGTTCGTCGGGGTCGCGGCCCCGGGCGTGGACATCGTCTCGACCGTGCCCGGTTTCGGCCAGTGCTCCGACAGCGGCACCAGCTTCTCCGCCCCGTACGTCGCCGGGGTCGCCGCGCTGCTGCGCGCCAAACACCCCGACTGGAAGGCGCGCAACATCGTCGCCCAGATCGAGCAGACCGCCGAGCGCAGCATCAACGGCCATGACAGCTTCGTCGGCTGGGGAGTCGTCGACCCGGTCCGCGCGCTCACCGAGGACGACACCCCGCCCGAGTCACCGCGCCCCGACCCGGGCCCGCCGAAGGCCCCCGCGCCCGAGCCCGCGCACCTGGCGATGTCCGAGACCCCCGAGGAGCGGACGGAGCGCTACGCCACCTACGCGCTGGGCATCGGCGCCGTGCTGGTCGCGGTCGTCGCGGGCACGGCCACGGTGGTCAGGGACACCCGGGCGAAAGCCGCCCGACGGGGCAGAAGCGAATCAAATATCCATGTCTGACTTTGCAGTTGGAACTGTCGTACCGACTGGTTAAAGTTACCGACGGGGCCACGGGAGTGGGCCCACACGGGGGCGGCATCCAGATGCTTCCCGTCCACTGCGCTCCTTCGAGGAGCGCGAGAGCGGCAAGACAGGAAGAAGGGGAAAGATGTCGAAAGACCTGAACGTAACCAGCGAGGAACAGATCGGCCTCGCCGGCAAGATCCAGAACTTCCATGACGAGCTGCAGTCTCGTATCACCTCCCTGAACGGGGTCGTGGACCGCATCCAGGCGGGCTGGCAGGGTGCGGCCAGCAAGGAGTACGACATCGTCCAGGACCGCCTCAACAAGCGGCTGAGGGACATGCGCGTGAAGCTGATCGAGCTCGAGGAGATCATGCGCATGAGCGCCGACGGCTTCACGCAGCAGGAGCAGGAGCGCATCCAGTCCTTCCGGCGGATGGACGACACCGCCGGTGGACAGAGCGCCATCCTCGGCATGGCCTGAGCGGCCGTCCGCCACCTCCCGCCGAACACCCTTCTGAGGAGACCGACATGACGACTGCCGTCAATTACGACACCGTGACCCAGGCGGCCAGCGACACCCGGCTGACCGCCTCCCAGCTGAGCACCGAGCTCGGCACGCTGATGGGCCAGGTCAACCGGGTCGCCGAGAACTGGGACGGTGAGGCCAAGACCGCCTACCGCGAGGCCCAGGACGTGCTCACCCGGCAGATGGAGGGCATGAACCAGGACCTCCAGCGCATCGCGCAGCTCCTGGACGAGTCCGTCATCGGCTACCAGGACACGGACAAGGGCAACGCGGCCCGGTTCCGTATGAGCATGGGCTGATCCAGGCCCCGTACGGCGCTCCTGGGGCGCCCACGCACCAAGGAAGGGGGTGTCCGCTTCGGCGGACACCCCCTTCTGCCGTCTTCCGCCTTGGCCGCCACGCGCGTCGCGCCGCGTGAACCGGCAGCCCTACTTGATGTCGAACTCGCCGTCCCGCGCGCCCAGGACGAACGCGTCCCACTCAGCCTTCGTGTACCGCAGGACCGTGTCATGGTCCAGTGACGACCGCATCGCGACGCCGCCGCCCGGCAAATAGGCGATCTCGACCCGCTCCTCGTCCGGCGTCGTGCCGGGCGCGCCCTGCCACTCCACCCCGCTGATGTCCAGCGCGTACAGCTCTTCCTTCTGCCGTTCCTTGTCGACTGCGTCGGCCATCGGTGCGTTCCCTCCCGGGCATTGCGTACGGGCTACGGTGGCCAGCCTACTGGCGCTCCCACCTGCCGGAAGGCGTGTCAGCGATAACGGATGAAGCGGAAGCCCGCCGCCCCGACGGACTGAAGATCCATGACCGGATCGGCACTGCTGTCGACCAGTCCGCTGCCCGCTTCCGACCGGAAACCTGTCAGGAGCAGTCCCACACTCTCGCGTCCCCGCGCGTCCTTCCGGCGCACCCACACCAGCGCCCGGCCACCGACGGGCAGTTCGGCCAGCTCCGCCAGCACGCCGTCCCAGTCGGCGTGCTCCGCCACCGCCACCGGCTTGCCCAGCTGCCGGAGGGTCGGCGTCAGCCAGGAGGCCGTGCCCGGACGCGGCGGGAGCGAGAGCGTGCCGTCGCCGGGCTCCGCACCGCCGTTCCACGCGTCGAGCCACGACCAGGGCGAGGAGTTGGGCAGGCAGAACGGCTCACCCCGGTCCTTGGGCACGACCACCGCCGCGTCCAGCATGGCCCGCGACCAGTCGCCGCCCCGGCGGTACTCCCCGCTCTCGCAGGCGAACAGCCAGCCCCGCGCCATCTCGTCGGACGCGTCCGGCTCCACCAGTTCCACCGGCTCGTCGTAGGTGCGCAGCAGCCACGCCTCCGCCTTCTCCACCGCCGTACGCAGATCGCCCGCCGCCTGCCGTACGGGGTCGGGGGCCGGGGCGGGAGCGCCGTCGGCCGGGCGCAGCCGTGCGAAGGCCAGGGTCCGCAGGCCCGCGACGTCCAGCCGGGCGAGCCCGCCCGTCATCCCGTCCAGGAACACGACCTGGCCGTTGTCGTTGTGCGCGTACACCAGATGGCCGCTGACCTCCTCGCCGGCCATCTCCCGCCGCACCCACACCACGCCCCCGGTGCCCGGCCCGGGCTCCCGGGCCGCGACGATCACCTCGTCCCAGCTCGCGCACGAGATCTGCTCGGCGCCGGGGAAGTACCGCTTCAGCAGCAGCTCCCACCAGCCCGGCGCCTCGTGCGCGGGGGACCAGGGCAACGGACTCGCCGGAGCGCCGCCCATGGTCGCCGACACGGTCACCACGCATCCGCGCGCGTTGAGCCGCCGCGCCTGCGCGGCGGGCTCGCGCGCCACCGGCGCCCGGGCGAACGCGTTCAGATCGCCCCAGGGGTCGTCCGCGGCCGGATGGAACGGAGGCATGCCGTTCTTGGGCACGGCCACCGACGCGGCGAGCATGGGCGTCCGGGGATAGCCGGGCTGCGGCTTCGTACGGCACGCGAAGAGCCAGGTGTGCGCGTCCTGGGCGACCGGACCGGGGGCGGCCAGCTCCACGAGGCCGTGGTAGGTGACGTCGAGCCAGTGCTGTGCCTGTTGCTGCGGGTCGTACATCGTTCACCTGTTCCGTGCGGGGGGCCACTCGCCGCGCTCGACCATGTCCAGGTACCTGTCCAGGGGCAGCGGGGAGGGCGGGTAGTGGACGTCCGAGCCGTCCTTCGGTACGACCACGACACGCGTGAGCGGCCCCTTCCACGGATCACCGCTGTCGATGCTCTCCTGCGTGTCGAAGCGGACCACCCAGCACAGACGTCGCTCGTAACTCTCCTCCGGCAGCATCACGATCGTGTACTGCTGATCGCCGAGCGATGCGGTGACGAAGGAGCGGGCCGCCACCAGGGCGTCGTTCTTGCTGATCATGACTGGGTCCTCGGAGTCCTATCCATAGGGTACGTAGCCGACATATTGGACACCCGAGGTCTCCAACGTCGCGAGCGAGCCGGTCTGACCGTCCAGGAACACCGTTCCATGCGGTGTCTGCACGGCGTTGAAGACATGTCCGGTGCCGTCGAGCCGGCGGATGGCGACGACACTCCGCGCGCCGTCCCCGCGCCCGTTCAGGTCGCGGATGATGTCGTCGTAGCTGACCCCCCGGACATGCGCCTCGGGTTTCACGCCCAGCTGCTCGTACGGCACGCCGCCGGTCTCTCCCTTGCGCGCCGCCGAGACCTCCACGCCGTCCAGCCTGCGGTCCAGAGTGACCACGTTGTTCGTGCAGTTGTGGGTGTAGCCGGGGTTCGGGTAGTTGTTCATCTCCCTGATCCACGGGTACTGGTCGTCCAGGAACTCCCGCGCCCGGTGCGAGGGCACGGAATCCGCGTGGATGGCCCTCTCCGTCACCTGTTCCGTCGGGCGCGCCAGGTCGCTCCAGTCCTTGGGCGCGTGCTTGGCCCCCTGCTCGGCCGCTTCCTCCGCGCCCTCCCGCGCCGCTTTCCTGGCCCCCTGTTCCACCGCCTCCTCCGCGCCCTCCCTGGCCGCGACCCGCACCCCTGTGCGTACGCTCCCGAGCCCCTTCGTGCCGATCAGCTCGGGCAGCAGCCGGCCGAACCCCTCGCTGGGGTCGCCCTTGAAGCTGTCGATCAGCGCGCCCGGGATGCGCTCCGGGTGCGCGGCCGTCGAGACCAGCCCGGCCAGGGTCATGTTGACGTTCTGCGCGTACTGCGCCGGGTGCGTCAGGTTGTAGACGTCCAGCGGGTTGAGGCCCCGGGCGAAGTTGAGCAGGCCGGCCGTGCCCTTGACGACACCGCCCACCACATGGGTCGTCTCCACGGCCAGCGCGCCCATGCCGTCCACGTACGCGGACGCGGCCCGGCTGAGCGGAGGCGGCTCCTTGGGCGCGTGCGCCATCGCCGCGTCTATCGCCTTCTGCGCCGTCTCCGCGGCCTCGTTGCGCTGTCTGCGGGCCTCCTTCAGGAGGGCATGTGCGTCCTCCCGGTCCTTCTTGCCGGGGTCGTGGAAGGGCTCCGGAACCGGCCCCGGGTCGCGGTCGGCCCTGATGTCCGCGTTGTAGGCGTCGACCTTCTTGTTGTAGGCCTCGACGGCTCGCTGCGACGCCTCCTTGCCCTTCTTGTAGAGGTCGATCGCGTTCTGTGCCTGCCCCTGCGCCCAGGTGACGGTGGAGGCGTAGGCCGTCAGCGCCTTGCCCGCCGCCTCGCAGGCGTCGGCCGCGCGCAGCCACTTGGCGGGGTGCATCGCGAACTCGGCGCGGAAGGCGTTCGCCGCCTCGCCCTTCCAGTGCGCGGAGTCGAGCCTCTTCATGCCCTGCCCGACGTTGTCGAGCGCGGTGAAGAAATCGTTCATGTGGCCCGCGCTCTCGCGGATCTTGTCGGGCTTGCCGTGGACGAGCTCGTCGGCCTCCTCGGTCTCGCCCAACTGCTGCTCCCCGACCGAGGCGCCGAGGCCGGAGGCCGTGTCGTCGCCCCAGTCCTCGACGGCGTCCGCCCAGTCGTCGGCACCGACGTACTCCAGCCCGTCGCCGATCCGGTCGGTCGTCCAGTCGACGCCCTCCCCGAGCGCCTTCTTTCCCGCGTCGAAGCCTTCTTCCAGCTTTCCCAGGCCCTTGTTGGCCAGGTTCTTGCCGCCGTCGATCAGGTCCCCGAGGCCCATCAGCCCTCGCCCTCCCGGCCGGCGGCCCGTTGCTGTTCCCCGGGAGGCGGCCCGAGGGTGTCGCGCATCGCGTCGTCCACGTCGTCACGCAGACCGGCCGCGTCGATGATCTGGTTCGCCGGCGAGATGGAGGACGTACTGGCGTCCCAGGCGGCGCCCTTCCACGCCTGCTTGCTGTTCTCGTACGCCTCGTCGAACGATTCCCGGCTGTAGTCGGCGTCGCGGATCTGGGTGAACTGGTTGTTCGACAGGACCTTGCCCCAGTCCTTCTTGAGGATCTCGTCCTCCGTCGCGTACGGATTGCCCATCGCCGAGTTCGTCAGGATTTTGAAGCTGCCCTGGAGGTACTGCTCCTGCTCGTGGAAGACACCCGCCGACAGGCCGACCTCCTCCGCGAACACATTGCCTTCCTGGACGAGCGAGCGCACCCCCCACTCCCAGCGCTCGCAGAAGTTCTTGAGCGTGGCCGTCAGCCCGTCGTGGCCGGTCTCCATCCCCGTCAGCGCGAGGTCGGAGAAGCCCCGGCCCATGGATGCCTCACCGACCATGCCGAGCTCCTTCAGCTCGCCCAGCGTGCCGTTGATGCCCTTCGTGATCAGGCCGAGCGCTTCGCCGGACGCCGCGAGGTCCGGATCCTGCCCCGTCATACCGCACCCCTGCCGTACGCCCCGGGCGCGCCCGTACCGCCGTGCGGCGCCGCGTCCAGCGCCGCCGAGTCCGGCACGATGCCCCGTACCGGCGGGAAGGTCGCGCCGTCCGGCCCCGCGGCGTTCAGCGCCACCCCGCAGGGGAACGCCAGCGCCGGGACGACCTCGTCGAACAGCCGGGAGCCCAGCACCGTACGGTACGGCCACTCCCGCTCCGTCTCGCCCCTGGCCTCGGCGAACCGCGCCAGCGCCGCCTCGTCGGTGAACGCGCAGATCCAGTCGAGCCCGCCCAACGGCGCCGTCCACAGCCCGCCTTCGGCGTCCAGCGGTACCAGCACCGCCGTACTGCGGAAGTCGGCCAGCCGCTCCAGCACCGCCTCGCGGGCCTCCTGGACGGCGTCCGCGTCCGGACCTGGCTCCGATGGGACGGCCTTGCCGGAACCCGGCACGTCACCCCTGGCGATCCGTTCGGTGGACTCGGCACGCTGCCGGCCCCACTCCTCGTTGAAACTCACGTACTTCCCCCGTACTCGACGAACTGCCTCCACGGCGTGCGTGCGGTCCCGGTTCCCCGGGACCGCCGCCTCACCGGTCCGGCAGCCAGCCCACCTGCACCAGCGGCGCGCCCCGCTTGCGCGAGACGAAGGTGCCACGGCCCGGAGGCATCGGGCGGGCCCGGACACCACCCAGGATGTCGCCCTCACCGGGATCTCCGGACAGGAGCACACCTTGTGCGCCGAGTTCTTTCATCCTCTGCATGAACGGTTCATACATCGCACGCGAGGCGCCCGCCGCGCTGCGCGCCACGATGAAGCGGACGCCGACGTCCCGGGCGAACGGCAGGTGCTCCACCAGCGGCGCGAGCGGATTGCCCGAGTTGGTCGCGACCAGTTCGTAGTCGTCGATGAACACGAACAGCTGCGGCCCGTTCCACCAGCTGCGGTCACGTAGCTGCTGGGGGGTGATGTCCGGCTTCGGGGCCCGCTTGGTCATCACCGTCCCGATGGCGTCCATGTGCATCCGCATGGCCGACGCCATCGGCGCGTACTCCAGCAGGTGCGAGGACGGTACGGCCTCCAGCATCGAGCGCCGGTAGTCGCCGACCACGATCCGCGCCTGGTCCGGGGTGTAGCGCTCGGAGATCTGCTTGGCGATGAGCCGCAGCAGCGCCGTCTTCCCCGACTCGCTCTCGCCGAAGACCATGAAGAACGGATCGGTCTCGAAGTCGATGAAGACCGGCTCCAGGTTGGTCTCGTCGATACCGATCGCGATGCCGTGGCGCGGGTGCTCGAAGCCCTTCGGCAACTGCTCGGCCGGCAGCTTGCGCGGCAGCAGCCGTACGGTCGGGGCAGCCGGGCCCGTCCAGCTCTCCCGCACGGCCCGGACGAACGCCGCCGTGCCCTCGGAGAGATCACCGGCCCCGCTCACCGAGTCGATCCGCGGCAGACCGGCCATGAAGTGCAGCTTCTCCGGCACCTGGCCGCGGCCCGGCACCCCGGCCGGGACGTTCGCCGCGACCTTGCGGTCGAACTCGGAGTCCATGACGTCACCGAGCCGCAGTTCGAGCCGGCTGAGCATCTGGTCCTTGAGCGCGGCGCGCACCTCCATGTACCGGGCGGCGGTGACGACGACGTGCACGCCGTAGCCGAGACCGCGCGCCGCGAGGTCGGAGATCACCGGCTCGAGCATGTCGTAGTCGTTCTTGAACTGTCCCCAGCCGTCGATGACGAGGAAGACGTCCCCCCACGCCTCGCCGGGCAGTTCACCGGCCGCGCGCTTGCGCCGGTAGGTCGCGATGGAGTCGATGCCGTTCGCGCGGAAGAACTCCTCGCGCCGGTTGAGCACCCCCAGCACCTCCGCGACCGCGCGCCGCACCCGCTCCGGGTCCAGCCGGGACGCCACCCCGCCGACATGCGGCAGGTCGGCCAGCGAGACCAGCCCGCCACCGCCGAAGTCCAGTGCGTAGAACTGCACTTCGTGCGGGGTGTGGGTGAGCGCGAAGGACGAGATCAGCGTCCGCATCAGCGTCGACTTGCCGGACTGCGGACCGCCCACCACGAGCATATGGCCGGCCGCCGCCGAGAAGTCCCGGTACAGCACCTCGCGGCGCTGCTCGAAGGGCTTGTCGATGAGACCGAGCGGCACGGTCAGACCGCCCAGGCGGCTGTAGTCGGCCGCGTGCAGGCCGCGCTCCGGAGTCGGCGCGATCCCGGGCAGCAACTGGTCCAGCGTCGGCGCCTGGTCCAGCGGCGGCAGCCACACCTGGTGCGCGGGCACGCCCTGGCCGTCGAGCCGGCGCACGATGACGTCCAGCACCGTGTCCGCCAGCGCGTCGTCCTCCGGCGCCGGCGCCGCGGCACTCGCCACCGGGTCCGGCGCCCGGTACACCACCGGCACCGGCACCGCCGTGAACAGCGCGGGCCGCCGCTCGATCGGCAGCTGCCCCACCGCCAGGTCGGGACCGCCGGTGCGGTACGCGCCCGAGACGTACGCCGCCTTGAACCGGGTCATCTCGTCCGTACCGAACTTGAGGTAGCCCGAACCCGGCACCGACGGCAGGTGGTACGCGTCCGGCACGCCCAGCGCCGTGCGCGACTCCGCCGCGGAGAAGGTCCGCAGACCGATCCGGTACGACAGGTAGGTGTCCAGGCCGCGCAGCTTGCCCTCCTCCAGGCGCTGCGAGGCGAGCAGCAGATGCACGCCCAGCGACCGGCCGATCCGGCCGATCTGGATGAACATGTCGATGAAGTCGGGCTTGGCGGTGAGCAGCTCGGAGAACTCGTCGATGACGAGGACGAGCGAGGCCAGCGGCTCCAGCGGGGCGCCCGCGGCCCGCGCCTTCTCGTAGTCGTGGATGTTGGCGTAGTTGCCCGCCGAGCGCAGCAGCTCCTGCCGCCGCTGGAGTTCACCGCGGATCGCGTCCCCCATGCGGTCGACCAGCGTCAGGTCGTCCGCCAGGTTGGTGATGACCGCCGCCACGTGCGGCATCTGGGACATCCCCGCGAACGTCGCGCCGCCCTTGAAGTCGGCGAGGACGAAGTTCAGCGTCTCCGAGGAGTGCGTGACCGCGAGCCCGAGCACCAGCGTGCGCAGCAGCTCCGACTTGCCGGAACCGGTCGCGCCGACACACAGCCCGTGCGGGCCCATGCCCTCCTGCGCGGCCTCCTTCAGGTCCAGCATCACCGGCTGGCCGTCCTCGCCGACCCCGATCGGCACCCGCAGCCGCTCGGCCGTCGACCGGGGCCGCCAGGTGCGGGCCACGTCGACCGACGCCGCGTCGCCCAGGTTCAGCAGATCCGTGAAGTCGAGGTTGGCGAGCAGCGGTTCGTCGTCGTCGCCCCCGCCCGTGCGCAGCGGGGCCAGCTGCCGCGCCAGCGCCTCGGCGGCCGGCAGCGAGATGCCGTCCGGCACGCCCTCGTACGCCAGACCGGCGCCGGACTCCAGCCACAGCCGGCCCGGCCGCACCACCACGGACAGACCGCCCCGCGGCTCGTCCAGCTCACCGCCCACGACCTCGACGATCGTGACGCCCTGAAGGCCCTCGGCCGCCGCGAACAGCGAGTCCGGCGGCACCATCCCGCCGTCCAGTACCACCACGATGTGCGGCTGGTCCAGCACCGGCTGGCTGTCCCGGCCGAACCGGGGCCGCCCGTCCAGCCTGCCGCGCAGCAACTGCTCCAGCTCCCCGAGGTCGTCCCCGAACAGCCGCTTCGTGCCGGCCCCGTCGACCTGGCCCGGCACCTGCGTGTGCGGCAGCCACTTCGTCCAGTCCCAGCGCGCCACCGCGCCCGGCGCCGCCACCACGGCGAGCATCAGGTCCTCCGGGGAGTGCAGCGTCACCAGCTGGGAGACCATCGCCCGGGCCGCGGACCGCGCCGACTCCGGCTCACCGGAGACCGTCACGTGGTAGAAGGCGCGCATCGACACGGCCATCGGCAGCCCGTCCAGCGAGCCGTGCACCGCGAGGAACCGCTGCATCGCGCCCGCGCACAGCGGTTCCAGCTCGTCCACCGGCGCGGTGTCGGGAGCGATCAGCGGGGTCGACAGCTGCTGGGCGCCGAGTCCGACCCTTACCTGCCCGAAGTCCTTGTCCCCGACGCGGCGTTCCCAGACCCGCGACCCCTCCGCGACCACCGACCACAGCTGCTCCGGCGCCGGGTGCAGGTACAACTGGGCGTCGCGCTGCGCGCGGGCCGTCCTGCGCACCGTACGCCGCGTCTGCGCCAGGTACTTGAGGTAGTCGCGGCGCACGTCCGCGATCTGTCCCTGCGTTCCGCGCCGGAACCGGACGATCTGCGCGACGACCATCGCCACCGTCGAGACGAGCATCAGCACGCCCATGATCCGCATGAACGGAGGCGCCTGCGGCGAGAAGAAGAAGACCACCGACGAGCCCATGCCGAGGACCGGCAGGATCTGCATCAGCATGCCCTCCTGCTGACCGCGCGGGAGCTCCGGAGGAGACTCCAGGGTCAGCAGGGTCAGCTCGGCACCGGGCACTTCCGGCGGAAGGGACCGTGGTGGGCGTTTGACGACGATCTGGCTCACCGGAGCATCAATCCCTCAACTCGGACGGGGAATCCGTACCGGCGCCCCCGTGGCGACGGTCTCCCTCCGCGCGACGGCGATCCTACTTGCAGCCCGCACCGGAGGGTCCCGGTAGGGTGGCGCGCGCATCGTGCGCAACCGCGAATCGACATGAGCGGCATCGGATCGAACATCGTGCGCAACCGCGAACCAGGGGGTCAACAGACGTGAGTACGACCGCAGCGACGGGCTTCTGCCGCGTCACTGTCGTGGCGCCTGACAGCAGGATCGACGTCGCTCTGCCGGAGGACATCGCGGTCGCCGACGTGCACCCGGAGATCCTCCGGCTCACCGGCCAGAC
This sequence comes from Streptomyces sp. NRRL F-5135, assembly GCF_000719775.1. Classification (GTDB taxonomy): domain Bacteria; phylum Actinomycetota; class Actinomycetes; order Streptomycetales; family Streptomycetaceae; genus Streptomyces; species Streptomyces hebeiensis. The sequence goes on from NZ_JOHR01000017.1 coordinate 173,282, forward strand.
CCAGGCGCCCGGCACCCCCACCGGCTACCACCTGGTCCGCCGCGACGGCACCGTCCTGGACGGCTCCCGCACCCTCGCGGCCCAGCAGGTCCTGGACGGCGAGGTGCTCAGCCTGCGCCCGTTCGCCGAGTCGCTTCCCCCCGCCGTCTTCGACGACGTCTCCGACGCCGTCGCCTCCGCCGTCAAGCGCGACCGCCACCTGTGGAACGACGAACTGCTGCGCGGCGCCGGCCTCGTCGGCGGAGTGCTGCTGCTCGTGCTGATGGGCTTCGTCCTGTGGTTCGCCGACCCGGTCCGGCACGACATGCACAGCCTGCCCGGCATCATCGCGGGCGCCGCCGGCCTGCTGCTCACGGCCTTCGCCGGGGTACGGGCCCGGGTCTACACGGACCGCGCCACCGCCGTCGCGCTCGGCCTCGGCGCGCTGCCGCTGCTGATGATCGGCGGGTCCGGGATCATCGGCCCCGACGCGGGCGACGGACCCGGCCGGCTCCAGTTCCTGCTCGGCTGCGTCACGGTCCTGGTCGCCTCCGTCGCGCTGGTCGCCCTCACCCCGAGCGGTGACGCGCCCTTCGTCGCCGCCACCTTCCTGGCCACCGTCGGCACGCTCGCCACGTTCGTGATGATCCTGACCGAGGCGTCGGCCACCTCCACCGCCGCCGTCTGCGCCCCGGTCGCCATCGGGCTCGTCGCCTTCCTGCCCGGCCTGTCCGCGCGCTTCGCGCGGCTGCCCATCGGCTACGCCTCCCCGCGATCGGCCGCCGCCGGCGAGTTCGGCGACGACACCTACACCGACCCGAACGCCGCTCCCGAGGGCGAGCCCGTCGACGCCGACCGCATCGCCGCGCAGGCCCGCCGCGGCCACGAGATGCTGCTCGGCCTGGCCGCCGGCTGCTCGGCCGTCGTGGTGGCCGCCGCCGCGGTCCTCGGTTTCTCCGACAACGTCTGGGGACAGTTCCTCGCGCTGGCCGCCGGTCTGGCCATGCTGATGCGCGCCCGCCTCTTCCGCTACACCTCGCAGGTCACCTGTGTGCTGGTGGCCGGGATCGCCGCGATCGCCCTGCTGGTCCTCGGGCTCTCCCTCAACCCGCCGGTCGACCTCGTCAAGGACCTGCTGATCTACGGCGACCGCGGCGGCCTCGACATCCGTACGATCTGGCTCGCCGCGAGCGTCGCCGCCGGCGCCGCCCTGCTCACCGCCATCGGCCTGGTCATCCCGCGCAAGGGCCTGTCCCCCTTCTGGGGCCGGCTCCTCGACATCGCCGAGGGCGCGGTACTGCTCTCGCTGGTGCCGCTCTGCCTCGCCGCGCTGGACGTCTTCAGCGCGGCCCGGGCGATGACCAGCTAATCGTCCTGCCTCGGGAGGCCGGGGACGCCGTCCGACCGCGCGGTCGGACGGCCCCGCTCGAGCTGGTAGCCTGTACGACGGCCGTTTGCGTACGTGACCGGCGGAGCCAGGTGCTCTGCGGTGCACGCTCAGCGGATCCCCGCCTCCCGAGTAACGGAAGCTCCCCAGCGAATTCGACCTGGGGCACTCGGTGGCCACGAAGACCACGAGGAGTACGCGTGTCGCTCGACGCCGCTACGAAGAAGCAGATCATGACCGAGTTCGGCACCAAGGAGGGTGACACCGGCTCCCCCGAGGTCCAGGTCGCCCTGCTGTCGCGCCGGATCTCGGACCTGACCGAGCACCTCAAGACCCACAAGCACGACCACCACTCCCGCCGGGGCCTGCTGATCCTGGTCGGCCAGCGCCGCCGCCTGCTGCAGTACCTGGCCAAGAAGGACATCCAGCGCTTCCGCGCGCTGGTCGACCGCCTGGGCATCCGCCGCGGCGCGGCCGGTGCCAAGTAAGACACCGTGAAGGGAGCGGTTCCCACCACCAGGGGGCCGCTCCTTTCGCGTACGCGGGGGCCCGCTCCCCGTACCCGCGCAGGACCGGTCCGGCGAGCGGCCCGCCCCGTACCGGTCCCGCTGAACACCCCGCCCGGGACGACCGGAATGTCATCCTGGCGCGAAGCTCAGTAACCTGGTCGCAACGAGCACAACCGAATCAGGAGGAGCGACCTCCGCCGCCGCCGGTCCTCGGTAGTGGCCCCCGGATCGGCCCGGCCCATGCCGCGTCACCGGGTGCTTCGATCGAAGACCGGCCCGCACCAAGGAGCGCTTCTCCGATACGTCCCCTGCCACCCGGGCACCGGACGAAGACGAGGAGAATTCACTAGTGGAGAACGAGACCCACTACGCCGAGGCCGTTATCGACAACGGCGCCTTCGGCACCCGCACCATCCGCTTCGAGACGGGCCGCCTGGCCCGCCAGGCCGCCGGCTCCGCCGTCGCCTACCTGGACGACGACACGATGGTGCTGTCGGCCACCACGGCCTCCAAGAAGCCCAAGGACCAGCTCGACTTCTTCCCCCTCACGGTGGACGTCGAGGAGCGGATGTACGCGGCCGGCAAGATCCCCGGCTCCTTCTTCCGCCGGGAGGGCCGCCCCTCCGAGGACGCCATCCTCACCTGCCGCCTGATCGACCGCCCGCTGCGCCCGTCCTTCCGCAAGGGCCTGCGCAACGAGATCCAGGTCGTCGAGACGATCATGGCGCTCAACCCCGACCACCTCTACGACGTGGTCGCCATCAACGCCGCCTCCTGCTCCACGCAGTTGGCCGGCCTGCCCTTCTCCGGCCCGATCGGCGGCACCCGTGTCGCCCTGATCAAGGGCCAGTGGGTCGCCTTCCCGACCCACACCGAGCTCGAGGACGCCGTCTTCGACATGGTCGTCGCCGGCCGCGTCCTGGACGACGGCGATGTCGCGATCATGATGGTCGAGGCCGAGGCCACCGAGAAGACCATCCAGCTCGTCAAGGACGGCGCCGAGGCCCCCACCGAGGAGGTCGTCGCCGCCGGTCTCGAGGCCGCGAAGCCCTTCATCAAGATCCTCTGCAAGGCCCAGTCGGACCTCGCCGCCAAGGCCGCCAAGCCGGTCGGCGAGTTCCCGATCTTCCTGGACTACGAGGACGACGTCCTCCAGGCGCTCACCGAGGCCGTCCGCTCCGAGCTGGCCCAGGCCCTCACCATCGCCGGCAAGCAGGAGCGCGAGGCCGAGCTGGACCGCGTCAAGGCGCTGGCCGGCGAGAAGCTGCTGCCGCAGTTCGAGGGGCGCGAGAAGGAGATCTCCGCCGCGTACCGCTCGCTGACCAAGACCCTGGTCCGTGAGCGCGTCATCAAGGACAAGGTCCGCATCGACGGGCGTGGCGTCACGGACATCCGTACGCTCGCCGCCGAGGTCGAGGCCATCCCGCGGGTGCACGGCTCGGCGCTGTTCGAGCGCGGCGAGACCCAGATCCTGGGCGTCACCACCCTCAACATGCTCCGCATGGAGCAGCAGCTGGACACCCTCTCCCCGGTGACCCGCAAGCGCTACATGCACAACTACAACTTCCCGCCGTACTCCACCGGCGAGACCGGCCGCGTCGGCTCCCCCAAGCGCCGCGAGATCGGCCACGGCGCCCTCGCCGAGCGCGCGCTCACGCCGGTGCTGCCGACGCGCGAGGAGTTCCCGTACGCGATCCGCCAGGTCTCCGAGGCGCTGAGCTCCAACGGCTCGACGTCCATGGGCTCGGTCTGTGCCTCCACCATGTCGCTGCTGAACGCCGGTGTGCCGCTCAAGGCCCCCGTCGCCGGTATCGCCATGGGACTGATCTCGCAGGAGATCGACGGCGAGACCCACTACGTCACCCTCACCGACATCCTCGGTGCGGAGGACGCCTTCGGTGACATGGACTTCAAGGTCGCCGGCACGAAGACCTTCGTCACCGCGCTCCAGCTCGACACCAAGCTCGACGGCATCCCCGCCTCCGTGCTGGCCGCCGCGCTGAAGCAGGCCCGCGACGCGCGCCTGCACATCCTCGACGTGATGAACGAGGCCATCGACGTCCCGGACGAGATGTCCCCGAACGCCCCGCGGATCATCACCGTCAAGATCCCCGTGGACAAGATCGGTGAGGTCATCGGCCCCAAGGGCAAGATGATCAACCAGATCCAGGAGGACACCGGCGCCGACATCACGATCGAGGACGACGGCACGATCTACATCGGTGCCGCCGACGGACCGGCCGCCGAGGCCGCCCGCGCCACGATCAACGGCATCGCCAACCCGACCATGCCGGAGGTCGGCGAGCGCTACCTGGGCACGGTCGTCAAGACGACCACCTTCGGCGCGTTCGTCTCGCTGCTCCCGGGCAAGGACGGTCTGCTGCACATCTCGCAGATCCGCAAGCTCGCCGGCGGCAAGCGCGTGGAGAACGTCGAGGACGTCCTCGGCGTCGGCCAGAAGGTCCAGGTCGAGATCGCCGAGATCGACCAGCGCGGCAAGCTCTCCCTCATCCCCGTCGTCGAGGGCGAAGAGGGCGAGGACGGCGCGGACACCAAGAAGGACGACGCTGCCTCGTGACGCGCGGCGCCAAGGCGACGGCCCGCCCCTCCTCGGAGGCGCGGGCCGTCGCCCGTACCCAAACCCTGATCGAGGGCGAGAACGGGAGCCGCGGCTCCGAGGGGGAATCATGAGCAAAGGCGGAGCCCAGCGGAACGGGACGGTCCGCCGTACGACGCTCCCCGGCGGCCTGCGCGTCGTCACCGAGACCGTGCCGTCGGTCCGCTCCGCGACCTTCGGCATCTGGGTCCAGGTGGGCTCGCGCGACGAGACGCCCGCCCTCAACGGCGCCACCCACTACCTGGAACACCTCCTGTTCAAGGGCACGCGCAAGCGCAGCGCCCTCGACATCTCCGCCGCCGTCGACGCGGTCGGCGGCGAGATGAACGCCTTCACGGCGAAGGAGTACACCTGCTACTACGCGCGGGTGCTCGACACCGACCTGCCGCTCGCCATCGACATCGTCTGCGACATGCTCACCGGGTCGCTGATCGAGGCCGCGGACGTCGACGCCGAGCGCGGAGTCATCCTCGAAGAGATCGCCATGACCGAGGACGACCCCGGCGACTGCGTGCACGACCTGTTCGCCGAGACCATGTTCGGCGACAGCCCGCTCGGCCGTCCCGTCCTCGGCACCGTCGACACGATCAACGGCCTGGACCGCGACCGGATCGTCCGCTTCTACAAGAAGCACTACGACCCCACCCACCTGATCGTGGCCGCGGCCGGCAACGTGGACCACGCCACCGTCGTACGGCAGGTCCGCCGCGCCTTCGAGAAGGCCGGGGCCCTCTCCCGTACGGACGCCACCCCGCTGCCGCCACGCGCCGGCCGGCGCGCCGTGCGCGCCGCGGGCCGGGTCGGCCTGCTGAACCGCAAGACCGAGCAGGCCCACGTCGTCCTCGGCATGCCGGGCCTCGCCCGTACCGACGAGCGCCGCTGGGCGCTCGGCGTGCTGAACACCGCGCTCGGCGGCGGTATGAGCTCGCGGCTGTTCCAGGAGGTACGGGAGAAGCGCGGCCTCGCCTACAGCGTCTACTCGTACACCTCCGGCTTCGCCGACTGCGGCCTCTTCGGCGTCTACGCGGGCTGCCGGCCCAGCCAGGTCCATGACGTCCTGAAGATCTGCCGCGACGAACTCGACCGCGCCGCGGCCGAGGGGCTCAGCGACGAGGAGATCGGTCGCGCCGTGGGACAGCTCGCCGGCTCCACCGTCCTCGGCCTGGAGGACACCGGCGCGCTGATGAACCGCATCGGCAAGAGCGAACTGTGCTGGGGCGCCCAGATGTCCGTCGACGAGATGCTGGCGCGGATATCCGCCGTCACCCCCGACGACGTGCGCGCGGTCGCCCGCGATGTCCTGGGGCAGCGTCCCTCGCTGTCGGTCATCGGGCCGCTGAAGGACAAGCAGGCGGCCCGGCTGGACGAGGCGGTCGCCCGCTGACCGGTGCGCGAGCCCGGCCCGCGTGACGATCAACGGCGCCCGGCACCAGCACTTCTGACGATGCCGACCACACCGACGTCCATCACCGACGCTGAAGGAAACAGAGCAATGAGCAAGCTGCGCGTGGCCGTCCTCGGAGCCAGGGGCCGGATCGGCTCCGAGGCCGTACGGGCCGTCGAGGCCGCCGACGACCTGGAGCTGGTCGCCGCCCTCGGCCGGGGCGACAAGCTGGAGACCCTCGTGGAGGCCGGTGCCGAGGTCGTGGTGGAGCTGACCACTCCGGCCTCGGTGATGGGCAATCTGGACTTCTGCGTCCGCCACGGCATCCACGCCGTCGTCGGCACCACCGGCTGGACCGACGAGCGGCTGGCGCAGTTGCACACCTCGCTGGCCGCCTCCCCGCGCACCGGAGTGCTGATCGCGCCCAACTTCTCCATCGGCGCGGTCCTCACCATGAAGTTCTCCGAGGCCGCCGCGCGCTGGTTCGAGTCCGTCGAGGTCATCGAGCTGCACCACCCCGGCAAGGCGGACGCCCCCTCCGGCACCGCCCACCGCACCGCCCAGCTGATCGCCGCAGCCCGGACGGCGGCCGGCAGCGGACCGCAGCCCGACGCCACGGTCACGGCGCTGGACGGCGCGCGCGGCGCGGACGTCGACGGCGTGCCCGTGCACTCCGTACGCCTCCGCGGCCTCCTCGCCCACCAGGAGGTCATCCTCGGCGCCGAGGGCGAGACCCTCACCATCCGCCACGACTCCCTGCACCACAGCAGCTTCATGCCGGGCATCCTGCTCGGCGTGCGCCGCGTGGTCTCCGCCCCCGGCCTCACCTTCGGCCTGGAACACTTCCTCGACCTGGGCTGAGCGGACCGGACGATGCGCGCGAAGATCACCTACGCTGTCACGGCGGCCGTCCTGGTCGTCTACTTCGTCCTGGTCGGCAGCCGGGGTGTCCTGCTGATCGAACAGGGCACGCTGCTGACCGTCGCCCTCGGCCTGGCCGTGCTGGTCCTGCCGCTCATCGGCATCTGGTTCCTCTGGATGAACACCCGCTTCGTCCAGCGCGCCAACCGGCTCGCGGCGGAACTGGACGCCGAGGGCGGCCTCCCCGAGGACGAACTGGTCCGTACGCCCGGCGGCCGCGTCGACCGGGACTCGGCCGACGCCGTCTTCGCCCGGCGGCGGGCCGAAACGGAGCGTTCGCCCGACGACTGGCGCTGCTGGTTCCGGCTGGCGATCGCGTACCACGACGCCCGGGACACCCCGCGCGCCAGGAAGGCGATGCAGCGGGCCATCGCGCTCCACGACGGTAAACCCGTACGGACGGCCTGAGCGCCGTCCGGCGTGCGTGGAGCCCGTCACGACGGCCGCCCCGCGCGCGGGAAGCGGCCCGGGCGGTCAGAGGGGGCCCGGACGCACGAGAGAGGCCCGGCCGTGGTGGCCGGGCCTCTCCCTCTTTGTGCTCTCTTGTGCTCTTTGAGGCGTTACCGCACGGAGCCGACGAACGAGGCCGGCCGACCGGCCGGCCGTCAGGCGCCGGAGTACTCCTCGTTCCAGACCTCGACGCTGTCCGCCGCCCGCTCGAACGCCCCGGGACGCGACAGGAAGTCCGCGTTGTGGTCGGTGAGCAGCGTCAACGGCCCACCCTGCCGTCGCTCGAGCAGGAGCGCCTGCCCCTGAACGGTGCGCGGCAGCCCGAGCCAGCGCACCGGCTGCTGGACCGTACGGACGGCGGTGACCTGCTCCCACGCGGTTGTCGTGGTCCTCAGCAGGGTCACCCGGCGGGCTCCGTGCCGGCTCACCCAGACCCCGGCGCGCAGGTTCCGCAGCGCGACCGCGATCACCACCAGGGCGATGCCCAGGCAGACCGTGGCCGCCGACAGGGCTCCCGCGAAGGCGATCACCATCGCCGAGAGCAGGATGAACGAGGCGAGCAGCAGAAGCAGCGCGGCCGCCGCGACCCGCCAGGGGCCAGGGCGGTACGGACGCCGCCAGTTGTCGTGATCGTCGAACGGCAACGCGACGTCGTCGGCCGCGTCGAAAGCCCGCTCGGCCGTCAGGAAGGGCAGGGGCACGACTGATCCTCACTCACAAGCACGCTCGATTGCTGTGCCCGGTGAGGCTACCGATCACGCCCCTGCCCCGACCACTCGAGGGGGCCGGACGGGTCAGCGGCCTTGTGACGCCTCGGACTGCTGGGTGTGCCCGGACGGCTGGCTGGTATCCAGCGCCGGCAGCCCGAAGAGCAGCGAGCCGACGAACCCGGCGGTGATGACGAGTCCGATGAGTGTGCGGCTGGCCATGTCGGACGCGCTCGCGCGCGGCCTCGGAGGGGGAGTGACATTGCTGCGGAAGCGGTCGGCCTCGGCGACGAACGCGAAGGGAACGGCCTCTCGCCGGCGGAACATGGAGGGAACTCCTTGTGATCTCGTGATGGAACGGCGAACTCGTTGTGGAACGCTGCTGATGTGTCAGCTGCTACAGAGTGAGACGTGCAACAGCGCGATTAGGTGCCCGCATTCCCGGAATTGGCCGACGAACGCACGCTCCCTGGCCCGGCCCGCCCGATGCCCGGCGGGTCCGCGGCCCGGATGCGGCCCCGCCGCCCCGCCCCCGAGCGGGATGCCGCCCTGTCGGTGCCGCGCCGTAGAGTGGGCGCCGCCCGAGCGACGCGATGGGAAGGACCCCAGGTGAGCGACACCCCCGAGACCCCGGACGCCCCCGACACCAAACCGAGCTTCCGCGGCGATGTCACCGTCGAGCTGGTGAAGCACGCGGCGGCGGACTCCGACGTCCTGTGGGCGGCGCGGGTCTCCACCGCGGGCGAGCAGTCCCTGGAAGAGCTGTCGAAGGACCCCGAGCGGTCGAAGGGCCTGATCAATTTCCTGATGCGGGACCGCCACGGCAGCCCCTTCGAGCACAATTCGATGACCTTCTTCATCAGCGCCCCGATCTTCGTCTTCCGCGAATTCATGCGGCACCGGGTGGGCTGGTCGTACAACGAGGAATCGGGCCGTTACCGCGAGTTGCAGCCCGTCTTCTACGTGCCGGGGCCCGAGCGCAAACTCGTCCAGCGGGGCCGCCCGGGGAAGTACGTTTTCGTGGAGGGGACCCCGGAGCAGCAGGAGCTGGCCGGCCGGACGATGGAGCGCTCGTACCTCCAGGCCTACGAGGCGTACCAGGACATGCTCGCGGCCGGAGTGGCCCGGGAGGTGGCCCGCTCGGTCCTCCCGGTCGGCCTGTTCTCGTCCATGTACGCCACGTGCAACGCGCGCTCGCTGATGCACTTCCTCGGCCTGCGTACCCAGCACGAGCAGGCGAAGGTGCCGTCCTTCCCGCAGCGCGAGATCGAGATGGTGGGGGAGCGGATGGAGGAGCACTGGGCCCGGCTGATGCCGCTCACCCACGCGGCCTTCAACGCCAACGGCCGGATCGCGCCCTGAGACACGGGCGGCGAGGCCGATCGAGCCGGCTGTCCGGATTGCGGCGTTTGGAGAAGTTCATCTAGGCTGATCAAACGGACCCGGCACTGCTTGAACCCCCGAGCAGGCAGTGCCGGGCTCCTTCTGTCCCGTGCCCCAAGGGGGCGCCGCGAGCTGAGCAGCGAGTAGCGTGTTACCCATGGCTCCGATCTCCACTCCGCAGACTCCCTTCGGGCGGGTCCTCACCGCCATGGTCACGCCCTTCACGGCGGACGGCGCGCTCGATCTCGACGGCGCGCAGCGGCTCGCTGTCCATCTGGTGGACGCAGGCAACGACGGCCTCGTCCTGAACGGCACCACCGGTGAGTCGCCGACCACCAGCGACGCGGAGAAAGAGCAGCTCGTCCGGGCGGTCCTGGAGGCCGTCGGGGACCGGGCCCACATCGTGACCGGCGTCGGCACGAACGACACGGAGCACAGCGTCGGACTGGCCCGCGCGGCGGAGCGCGCCGGCGCGCACGGCGTCCTCGCCGTGACGCCGTACTACAACAAGCCCCCCCAGGAGGGCCTGTTCCGGCACTTCACCGCGATCGCCGACGCGACCGGCCTCCCGGTGATGCTGTACGACATCCCCGGACGCAGCGGTGTCCCCATCGACACCGAGACCATCGTCCGGCTCGCCCAGCACCCGCGCATCGTCGCCAACAAGGACGCCAAGGGCGACCTCGGCCGCGCCAGCTGGGCCATCGCCCAGTCCGGCCTCGCCTGGTACTCGGGCGACGACATGCTCAACCTCCCGCTGCTCTCGGTGGGCGCGGTCGGCTTCGTGTCCGTCGTCGGCCACGTGGTCACCCCGGAGCTGCGCCAGCTCCTCGACGCGCACCTCACCGGCGACGTCCACAAGGCCACCGAGATCCACCAGAAGCTGCTGCCGGTCTTCACGGGCATGTTCCGCACCCAGGGCGTCATCACGTCCAAGAGCGCGCTCGCGCTCCAGAACCTGCCGGCCGGTCCGCTCCGCCTCCCGCTCGTCGAGCTCACGGAACACGAGACCGCACAGCTCAGGATCGACCTGGCGGCCGGCGGAGTGCAGCTCTGACCACAGACTTCACAACTGAATATCCGGTAACCGAATACGCCGAAGCAGACAACAGCAAGTGCACGAATGTCATGCGCGCCACGTGCCTCAGCGGTACGTGGCGCGTGTGGTGAGGAGAGTCTTTTGAGTCATCCGCATCCCGAACTCGGCGCCCCGCCGAAGCTCCCCCCGAACGGCCTGCGCGTCACCCCGCTCGGCGGCCTGGGGGAGATCGGCCGCAACATGACGGTCTTCGAGTACGGCGGTCGCCTGCTGATCGTCGACTGCGGTGTCCTCTTCCCGGAGGAGGAGCAGCCCGGCGTCGACCTGATCCTCCCGGACTTCACGATCATCCGGGACCGGCTGGACGACGTCGAGGGCATCGTGCTCACGCACGGCCACGAGGACCACATCGGCGGCGTCCCCTTCCTGCTCCGGCTGAAGCCGGACATCCCGCTGATCGGCTCCAAGCTCACCCTCGCGCTGATCGAGGCCAAGCTCCAGGAGCACCGCATCCGCCCCTACACCCTCGAGGTCAACGAGGGCCACCGGGAGCGCATCGGACCGTTCGACTGCGAGTTCGTCGCCGTCAACCACTCCATCCCGGACGCCCTCGCCGTCGCCATCCGGACCCCCGCGGGCATGGCGGTCCACACCGGCGACTTCAAGATGGACCAGCTCCCGCTGGACCGCAGGCTCACCGACCTGCCCACCTTCGCCAAGCTCGGCGAGGAGGGCATCGACCTGCTGCTCTCGGACTCGACCAACGCCGAGGTCCCGGGCTTCGTCCCGCCCGAGCGGGACATCTCGGGCGTCCTGCGCCAGGTCTTCGCGAACGCCCAGAAGCGGATCATCGTGGCCAGCTTCGCCAGCCACGTCCACCGCATCCAGCAGATCCTCGACGCCGCGCACGAGTACGGCCGCCGCGTGGCCTTCGTCGGTCGCTCCATGGTCCGCAACATGGGCATCGCCCGTGACCTCGGCTACCTCCGGGTCCCCGCCGGACTGGTCGTGGATGTCCGGACCCTCGACGACCTTCCGGACCACGAGGTGGTCCTCGTCTGTACGGGGTCCCAGGGTGAACCGATGGCCGCGCTCTCGCGCATGGCCAACCGCGACCACCAGATCAGGATCGTGCAGGGCGACACGGTGATCCTCGCGTCGTCCCTCATCCCGGGCAACGAGAACGCGGTCTACCGGGTGATCAACGGTCTGACGCGATGGGGCGCGAACGTCGTCCACAAGGGCAACGCCAAGGTCCATGTCTCGGGCCACGCCTCGGCCGGTGAGCTGCTGTACTTCTACAACATCTGCAAGCCCAAGAACCTGATGCCGGTGCACGGTGAATGGCGCCATCTGCGCGCCAACGCCGAACTCGGCGCGCTGACCGGGGTGCCCAAGGACCACATCGTCATCGCGGAGGACGGCGTGGTGGTCGACCTGGTCGACGGCAGGGCCAGGATCGTGGGCAAGGTCCAGGCCGGCTACGTCTACGTCGACGGCCTCTCGGTCGGCGACGTCACCGAGACCTCCCTCAAGGACCGCCGGATCCTCGGCGACGAGGGCTTCGTCTCGGTCTTCGTGGTGGTCGACTCCACGACGGGGAAGGTCGTCGGGGGCCCGCACTTCCAGGCCCGTGGCTCAGGCATCGAGGACGCGGCGTTCGCGGCGGTCCTGCCCAGGATCGTGGACGCCATCGCCAAATCGGCCGCGGACGGCGTCGCGGAACCGCACCAGCTCCAGCAGCTCGTGCGCCGCCAGGTGGGCAAGTGGGTCTCGGACACCTACCGCAGGCGTCCCATGATCCTCCCGGTCGTCGTCGAGGTCTGAGGACGGCAACTGCCGTACACGGACGCGCCGCTGACGGCACGTCCGGGAGCGGTGGGCTTCGATTTGCTTCGAAGCCCACCGCTCCAGTACGTTTACGGCTCCACCTCAGGGGGCACGCGAGTCGTCCAGACGGCATGCGGACCCCGAGCGAGAGTGGGGGAATCCGACTCGGACAACTCTGATAAAGTCGGAATCAGTCGAAAGGCAAAAGGCCCTTCCGAAGGCCATCGGATATCTGGAAGCGGGAGAAACACCGCCGAATGAGTCTGATAGAGTCGGAGACACGAAATACCGAAG
>NZ_JOHR01000018.1 GCF_000719775.1 Streptomyces sp. NRRL F-5135
GGGGTGGACAGGGGGCGGCGGGGGAAGGGCGGGCCCGGGGCCGCGGGGGCGGCGCTCACGGCGTGGCCTTGCGCGCGGTCGCGAAACGGGGGCGCTTGTTCAGGTCCGGGTGGTCGGCCGCGTCCGCCCAGCCGGACTCCTCGTTGAAGATCCACGGCACCTGTCCGCCCTGCGTGTCCGCGTGCTCGATCACCACCAGTCCGCCCGGCCGGAGCAGCCGGTGCGCGGTGCGCTCGATGCCGCGGATCGTGTCGAGGCCGTCCTCCCCGGAGAAGAGCGCCATCTCCGGGTCGTGGTCACGGGCCTCGGGCGCCACGTACTCCCACTCGGTGAGCGGGATGTACGGCGGGTTGGAGATCACCAGGTCGACCTGGCCGTCGAACTCCGGCAGCGCGCTCAGTGCGTCGCCCTGGTGCACGGTGACCCGGGATCCCTCGGCGTTCTTCCGCGTCCACCGGAGCGCGTCCTCGGACAGTTCCACCGCGTGCACGCGCGAGCGCGGCACCTCCTGGGCCATGGCGAGCGCGATCGCGCCCGAGCCGGCGCACAGGTCCACGATCAGCGGCTCGACGACGTCCATGGCCCGTACGGCGTCTATGGCCCAGCCGACGACCGACTCGGTCTCCGGGCGCGGTACGAACACGCCGGGCCCCACCTGGAGCTCCAGATAGCGGAAGAAGGCCCGCCCGGTGATGTGCTGGAGCGGCTCGCGGGCCTCGCGGCGGGCGACCGCCTCCCAGTACCGGGCGTCGAAGTCGCCGTCCTCGACGGTGTGCAGCTCGCCCCGCTTGACGCCGTGCACGTACGCGGCGAGCTCCTCCGCGTCGAAGCGCGGTGAGGGCACGCCCGCGTCGGCCAGCCGCTGGGTGGCCTGGGCCACCTCGGCGAGCAGCAGGCTGCGGGGGACGGTGCCTCGGCGGAGCCGCTGAAGGTCGCTGTGCCCACCGGAATGTGGCTGCACGCTGGTTCCTCCGGACTGCGAGTGACGGCGAGTGTGGGATGTGCGGGTGCTGCTTGCGCTGCGGATGCTACGGGTGGTGCCGGTGGACCGGGGAGGGTGCGGAGCGGTCCACGTGGCCCCGGTGAGGCCGGTGGTCCGGGCGGCTCCGTACCGTACCGCCGCCGCTCACTGCGCCGCGGCGAGCTTCGCGGCGGAGTCGGCGTCGACGCACGCCTGGATCACCGCGTCCAGGTCCCCGTCGAGCACCTGGTCCAGGTTGTAGGACTTGAAGCCGACGCGGTGGTCCGAGATGCGGTTCTCCGGGAAGTTGTACGTGCGGATCTTCTCGGACCGGTCGACGGTGCGGACCTGGCTGCGCCGGGCGTCGGCGGCCGACCGCTCCGCCTCTTCCTGCGCCGCCGCGAGGAGCCGCGAGCGCAGGATGCGCAGGGCCTGCTCCTTGTTCTGGAGCTGGCTCTTCTCGTTCTGGCAGGAGGCGACGACGCCGGTCGGCAGGTGCGTGATGCGGACGGCGGAGTCGGTGGTGTTGACGGACTGGCCGCCGGGCCCCGACGAGCGGTAGACGTCGATCCGCAGGTCGTTCGGGTTGATCTCGACGTCGATCTCCTCGGCCTCGGGGGTCACCAGGACCCCGGCGGCGGAGGTGTGGATGCGGCCCTGCGACTCGGTGGCGGGCACGCGCTGCACGCGGTGCACCCCGCCCTCGTACTTCAGCCGCGCCCAGACGCCCTGCCCCGGCTCCGTGGCGCCGTTGCCGCCCTTGGTCTTCACCGCGACCTGGACGTCCTTGTAGCCGCCCAGCTCGGACTCCGTCGCGTCGATGATCTCGGTCTTCCAGCCGACGCGCTCGGCGTAGCGCAGGTACATGCGCAGCAGGTCACCGGCGAACAGGGCGGACTCGTCGCCGCCCGCGCCCGCCTTGACCTCCAGGATCACGTCCTTGTCGTCGCTCGGGTCGCGCGGGACGAGCAGCAGGCGGAGCTTCTCGGTCAGCTCCTCGCGCTCCTTCTCCAGCGTCTTGACCTCGGCCGCGAAGTCGGGGTCGGCGGCGGCGAACTCGCGGGCCGTCCCGATGTCGTCGCCCACCTGCCGCCAGGAGCGGTACGTGGCGACGATCGGCGTCAGCTCCGCGTACCGCTTGTTGAGCTTGCGCGCGTGCGCCTGGTCGGCGTGGACCGACGGATCGGCGAGCCTGCGCTCCAGGTCGGCGTGTTCACCGACCAGTTCCTCGACCGCCTCGAACATCGGGGGCTCCTGGGTTCGTACGAAGGTGCTGCGGAGGGAGTATTTCCCACGACCACGCCAAAGCGCCGGTCTCGGCGCCCCGGAGAACGGGGCACCGAGGACCGGCGCGGGCGGCTCGCTACTTCTTGCCGGAGCCGGCGGCCTTGCCGAAGCGGGCCTCGAAGCGGGCCACGCGGCCACCGGTGTCGAGGATCTTCTGCTTGCCCGTGTAGAACGGGTGGCACTCGGAGCACAGGTCGGCGCGGATGGTGCCGCTCTCGATGGTGCTCCGGGTGGTGAACGACGCGCCGCAGGTGCAGCTGACCTGGGTCTCGACGTACGCGGGGTGGATGTCGCGCTTCAAGGGATTCTCCTAGTTCCGGGAGGGCTCCGGGTCGCACGCGCCGTGTTGCGCGTACGTGAACCGGGACCGACGTACCAGTCTGCCAGGACCGGCCGTATCTCCCAAAACGGGGGGACGCCCGGAGATATTCCACCCGGCGCGCGCCGTCCTCAGCGCTCCTTCACCACCTGGCTCGCGCTGCCCTTGTCACCGGCCGAGTTCTTGACGGCCGAGGCCGGAACCGGCCGGTCGGCGCGCAGGGCCGACCAGACCCGCTGGGACGCCGCGTCGAGCGGCAGCACTCGGTTGGGGTCGTTCGGGTCGTAGCGCACCGGCATCGTGACCATCTGGACGTCATGGGGCCCGAGGTCCTTGAGGCCGCCCGCGAAGCCCACCAGCTTGTCGACCGAGTCGAGCTGGGAATCGGGGGTGACGGCGGTGGTGGCGGTGTTCGCGAGGTCGTAGAGCTTCTTGGGGTTGCTGAATACGCCGACGTTCCTGACCTGGTCCATCAGCGCCTTGACGAACGCCTGCTGGAGCTGGATCCGGCCGAGGTCGCTGCCGTCGCCGACGCCGTGGCGGGTCCGTACCAGCCCGAGGGCCTGCTCGCCGTCGAGCGTGTGGGTGCCGGGGGCGAGCTTCAGGTGGCTGTTGGGGTCGTCGATGGCCCGCGTGGTGGTGATCTTCACACCGCCGAGCTGCGTGACGAGCTTCTTGAAGCCGGTGAAGTCGACCTCGATGTAGTGGTCCATCCGGATGCCGGACATGGACTCGACGGTCTTCACCGCGCAGGCCGGGCCGCCGACCTCGTACGCCGTGTTGAACATGGCCTCCCGCTGTCCCGGCACGGTCCTGCCGTCCGCGTCCGTGCAGGCGGGCCGGTCGATCAGGGTGTCGCGCGGTACGGAGACGACGCTGGCCTTCTTGTGGCCCTTGTAGACGTGCACGACCATCGCCGTGTCGGAGCGGGCGCCGCCGCCGTCCTGGCCGTACCGGGCGTTCGCGCCGGCGCGTGAGTCCGAGCCGAGGACCAGGATGTCCTGGGAGCCGTTGTCGGCGTCCGCCGGGCGGTCCCCGCCGAGCTGGGCGTTGATGTCGATGCCCTTCAGGTTGCCGTCGAGCTTGGCGTAGACGTAACCGAGCCCGGATCCGCCGACGAGTATCAGGCCCGCCACCGACCAGGCCGCGACGGTTGTCACACGTCGGCGCCTGCTGGGCGTCCTGCGGCGCTTGCCGCCGCCGTTTATTCGGCCGCTGATCCGCTGGCTCATGGTCTCCCTCAGTCCGTGGTCCGGTCCGGCTGCCTCCTGTCGTGGTGGTGAGGCGGGCTCCGTCACCTCGTGTACAGACAGTGAAGCATCAGGCAGCGTGGCACAGCACCCTGAACGGCTCCTGAGCGTCCGCGTGCGCGGCGCTGTCCGGCCGCTGGCGGCCGTTTCCGTCCTCACCTGCGCTTTTGTCCGCACGGACCGCTCAGTGGCGCCCCCGCGGCCGTCCTCGGCCTGTGGCAAAGGTCTCGGCGGGGGGCAAACGACAACGTAGGGGCGCATAAGGGACCCTTAAGGGCCGCGGGTACGACGAACCGCCCCGGCGCGCGCTGCGCCGGGGCGGTTCGGGTGCGGGTTCCGCTGTCGCCGTACGCACCGTACGGCGACAGCCCCGCCTCAGTCGTTGCCGTTGTTCCCGTTGCCGACGCCGGGCGTCGTCTTCTGGATCTGGAGCAGGAACTCCGCGTTCGACTTCGTCTGCTTCATCTTGTCCAGCAGCAGCTCGATCGCCTGCTGCTGGTCGAGCGCGTGCAGTACCCTGCGCAGCTTCCAGACGATGGCCAGCTCATCGCCGGCGAGCAGGATCTCCTCCTTGCGGGTGCTGGACGCGTCCACGTCCACCGCCGGGAAGATGCGCTTGTCCGAGAGCTTCCGGTCGAGCCTGAGCTCCATGTTGCCGGTGCCCTTAAACTCCTCGAAGATCACCTCGTCCATGCGCGAGCCGGTCTCGACGAGCGCGGTGGCCAGGATGGTCAGCGAGCCGCCGTCCTCGATGTTGCGCGCGGCGCCGAAGAAACGCTTGGGCGGGTACAGCGCGGTCGAGTCGACACCACCGGACAGGATGCGCCCGGAGGCCGGGGCCGCCAGGTTGTACGCACGGCCCAGGCGGGTGATGGAGTCCAGCAGGACGACCACGTCGTGGCCCAGCTCCACCAGGCGCTTGGCGCGCTCGATGGCCAGTTCGGCGACCGTCGTGTGGTCCTCGGCCGGGCGGTCGAAGGTCGAGGAGATGACCTCGCCCTTGACCGACCGCTGCATGTCGGTGACCTCTTCCGGCCGCTCGTCGACGAGGACGACCATCAGGTGGCACTCGGGGCTGTTGACCGTGATCGCGTTGGCGATGGACTGAAGGATCATGGTCTTGCCGGTCTTGGGCGGGGCCACGATCAGACCGCGCTGGCCCTTGCCGATCGGGGCGACCAGGTCGATGATCCGCGTGGTCAGCACGCCCGGGTCGGTCTCCAGCCGGAGCCGTTCCTGCGGGTAGAGCGGGGTCAGCTTCTGGAACTCCGGGCGGCCGCGGCCGCTTTCGGGCGCCATCCCGTTGACGGAGTCCAGCCGCACCAGCGCGTTGAACTTCTCGCGGCGCTCGCCCTCCTTGGGCTGGCGCACGGCGCCGGTGACGTGGTCACCCTTGCGCAGGCCGTTCTTGCGGACCTGGGCGAGGGAGACGTAGACGTCGTTCGGGCCCGGCAGGTAACCGGAGGTGCGGATGAACGCGTAGTTGTCGAGGATGTCGAGGATGCCCGCGACGGGGATCAGCACATCGTCCTCGGCGACCTGCGGCTCGGGGCCGAACTCGTCACGGCCGCGGCGCCCGCGGCGGTCGCGGTAACGGCCGCGCCGGCCGCGCCGGCCGCCGCCGTCCTCGTCGAAGTCGTCCTGCGCGTTCTGCTGCCCGCGACCGCCCTGCCGGCCGCCGCCCTGCTGCTGGCCGCCCTGCTGGTCGTCGCCCTTGCCCCGGCCGCGCTGCCGGTCCCTGCGCTCGCCGCGGTCCCGGCCGCCCTGGCCGTCGCGCTCGCCCCGCTGGCCGCGGTCCTGGCGGTCGCCGCGCCGGCCCTCGCCGTCGCCCCGCTCGGGGGCGGCCACGGCGGACTCGGCCTTGGTGTCGGGCTGCGCCTCGACCTTGACGTCACCGGCGGCCTCGGCGCGACCCTCGGCCTTGGACTCGGGGCTGCCCGCCTGGGCGGTGGCCCGACGGCGGCGGCGCTCGCCCGTGGGCTGGTCGTCGCTGGCCGGCTGACCGGGGATGTCGATCTGCTGCTGTGCGGTGGCCTGCTGCTCCTGCTCCGTGACCTGTTGCTCGCCGGCCTTCTTCTCGGCGGCTTCACCCGTACGGGCCTTGGAGGTTGCGCGCCGCTTCGGCTTGGCGGCGCCGTCCTCGGAGCCGCCGGTCGCCTCGCTCTTCGGCGCGGCGGAGGCTCCGGCCTGGGCCTCCTTGATGACCTCGATCAGCTGGCTCTTGCGCATCCGCGCGGTGCCCCTGATCCCGAGGCCGGACGCGACCTGCTGAAGCTCGGCCAGGACCATGCCCTCGAGGCCGGTGCCGGAGCGGCGGCGCCGTGCGGTGGTGCCAGTGGCAGCACCTGCGGCGGGCGCGGAATTGTCGACGTTGCTGTCGGCAGTCACGCCCATCAGATCGGTGGTGTCGCTCACGAAGGGTCCTTCCCTGGAGCGGACGTCGGCCTTCTGGCTCGGCGACCGGTTGTGCTGTCCGACGGCGATCCCATCTTGTGGACCGTGCCGGGGCGGTGGTCCCGCCGGGTACGGCGGAGAAATATGCGTACGTGCCATGGGTTCCGGCCCGAGATCCCCCTGCTCGGCCCTCCGCTGGGACAGAACGGGGGGTGTCGTGCCGGTTCCGGTGCGTGCTCAAAACTGCTCAGGCAGGCTGCGCAGGCAGTTGAGGAGGCTCCCGGAAGAAGGGTGGTCCCGAATCGGGACACGAAGCACCGCGTCGCGATGACGGCGGTTGCAGACTTGAGGTTAACACTACCGGCTCCAACAAACATTCCCCCTCTCCCTGACCGGCAATCTCCTGGGGCTACGAGCCGAGCGGCAGAACGCTCGCGCCGGCGTCGTCGAGGGTGAGCCGGTTGGCCGCCCATCCCTCGCCCGCCAGCCGTGCGACCTTGTCGGCCGCACCGTCCTCGACCAGCGCCAGGACCGTGGGGCCGGCGCCGGAGACCACCGCGGGTACGCCGTCCGCGCGCAGCCTGCTCACCAGCGCGACGCTCTCGGGCATCGCCGGGGAGCGGTAGTCCTGGTGGATACGGTCCTCGGTGGCCGGCAGCAGCAGTTCGGGGCGCCTGGTCAGCGCCTCGACGAGCAGGGCGGCACGGCCGGCGTTGGCCGCCGCGTCCACGTGCGGGACCGTACGCGGCAGCAGGCCGCGGGCGGTCTCCGTGAGGACCGGGCTCCCCGGCACGAAAACCACCGGAACGATGCACTCGGCCGGATCCATCCTGATCGCGCGCGCCGCTCCGCCGTCCGTCCAGGCCAGCGTGAAACCGCCGAGCAGACAGGCCGCGACGTTGTCGGGATGGCCCTCGATCTCCGTGGCCAGCTCCAGCAGCGCCGCGTCGTCCAGCCGGGCGTCGCCGCCTATGGTCACGGCGCGGGCGGCGACGATCCCGGCGCAGATCGCGGCGGAGGAGGAGCCCAGGCCGCGGCCGTGCGGGATGCGGTTGGCGCAGACGACCTCGAGGCCACGGGGCTGGCCGCCGAGGAGCTCGAAGGCCGTGCGCAGGGAACGTACGAGCAGGTGGGACTCGTCACGGGGGAGCGTGTCGGCGCCCTCACCCGCGATGTCGACGTGCAGGCCGGAATCGGCGACGCGGACGACCACGTCGTCGTAGAGCCCCAGCGACAGTCCGAAGGCATCGAAGCCCGGACCGAGATTTGCGCTGGTGGCGGGGGTGCGCACCCGTACGGCGGCGGCACGGAAGGCGGGACCGGCCATCGCTTCGACGACTCTCCTTGTGGCTGCGTGGTGGGGACTGCGTACCGCGAGACGTGGTGACCGCGGGTTGTCCGACGATGTACGGGACACCCGAGGGCCACGGGAGGCAACAACACCGCGGCATATGCGGCGGGCGGGTTAGGTACAGCCTATCTAAGGATGGATGCATGGCGACATAGGGCGCACAGGAGGCGCACGATGCGTGTCGCACTCCTGGCGTGCGCCGAGTCCCGTCGTCCGACCTTTCCGGCCCGTCCGCTCCCGTACCCCGCTCGCTCGGGCCGGGGGGAATCAGGCGGGGCAGCCGCCGGACCGGCGCCGCCCCGGCCCTGAACGGGCCAGGGACCCGGCTGTTGACGCCCTGTCCGCCGCCGGGGCGCTCCGCCGGAGCGCCCCGGCGGACGGAGAGGACGAGGACCCGGCCGTACGCCCTGCTGGCGGGCGGATCCGGACAGCATCGGGTAGATCCGGACGAGCCTCGCCGGGCCGGTCCGTCGACGCGGAACGGGCTCGGGGGCCGCGCGGCGCACGCCGTGCCGCTGCCGGCCGGTCGCACGACGCCCCGCGGCCGTCGAGGCGCATGTGACCCGCGTGACGTGAGTTATGTCACCCCAGGCCGAGGCGTTCCGCCGCCGCCACCGCGTCGACCGGGACCGTGATCGGCTGCGGGGCGCCCGCGACCGCCCAGTCCGGGTCCTTGAGGCCGTTTCCGGTGACCGTGCAGACGATGCGCTGGCCGGGGTCGACCTTGCCCTCCTCGGCCGCCTTCAGCAGGCCCGCGACGGACGCCGCCGAGGCCGGCTCCACGAAGACGCCTTCCCGCGCGGCCAACAGCCGGTAGGCGGACAGGATCTGCCGGTCCGTCACCTCGTCGATGAAACCGCCCGATTCGTCCCGTGCCGCCAGCGCGTGGCTCCAGGACGCCGGGTTGCCGATCCGGATCGCGGTCGCGACGGTGCGCGGGTCCTTGACGACCTCGCCGCGCACGATCGGCGCCGAGCCGGACGCCTGGTAGCCCCACATGCGCGGGGTGCGGCCGGCCACGCCGTCCGCCGCGTATTCGGTGTAACCCTTCCAGTACGCGGTGATGTTGCCGGCGTTCCCGACGGGCAGGACATGGATGTCCGGCGCGTCGCCCAGCGCGTCCACGATCTCGAAGGCGGCCGTCTTCTGCCCCTCGATACGGACCGGATTGACCGAATTGACCAGCGCCACCGGGTAGTTGTCGGCCAGCGACCGCGCCAGCGTGAGGCAGTCGTCGAAGTTGCCGTCGACCTGGAGGATCCGCGCGCCGTGGACCAGCGCCTGGCCCATCTTGCCCAGCGCGATCTTGCCCTGGGGGACGAGGACGGCGCAGACCATCCCGGCCCGTACGGCGTACGCCGCCGCCGAGGCCGAGGTGTTGCCGGTGGAGGCGCAGATGACGGCCTGCGCGCCCTCCTCCTTGGCCCGGGTGATGGCCATGGTCATGCCACGGTCCTTGAACGAGCCGGTCGGGTTGGCGCCCTCGACCTTGAGATGCACCTCACAGCCCGTGCGCTCGGACAGCACCTGCGCGGGCACCAACGGCGTGCCGCCCTCGCGGAGCGTGACGACCGGCGTCGTGTCCGTCACCGGGAGGCGGTCCCGGTACTCCTCGATGATGCCCCGCCACTGGTGGGTGCCAATGCTGGTCATGGGTCCCTTACTCCCCTTCAACACGCATGATGCTCGCGACACCGCGCACGGTGTCGAGCCCGCGCAGCGCTTCGACGGTCCCGGAGAGGGCCGAGTCCAGCGCGCGGTGGGTGACGACGACGAGGGACGCCTCGCCGTCCTTACCCGTCTGACGGACCGTGTCGATCGACACGCCGTGCTCGGCGAAGACCGTCGCCACCTGGGCGAGCACGCCCGGCTTGTCGGCCACGTCGAGCGAGATGTGGTACCGCGTCACCACCTCGCCCATGGGGCTCACGGGCAGCTGGGTGTACGCGGACTCGCCGGGCCCGACGGCTCCGGCGACCTTGTTGCGGCAGACGGCGACGAGATCGCCGAGCACGGCGGAGGCCGTCGGCGCGCCGCCCGCGCCGGGTCCGTAGAACATCAGCTGCCCGGCCGCCGCGGCCTCCACGAACACCGCGTTGTACGCCTCGCGCACGGACGCCAGCGGGTGGCTGAGGGGGATCATCGCCGGGTGGACGCGCGCGGTGACGGACCGGCCGTCGGCGGCCCGCTCGCAGATCGCCAGCAGCTTGACGGTGCAGCCCATGCGCTGCGCGGAGGCCAGGTCGGCGGTGGTGATCTCCGTGATGCCCTCGCGGTGCACGTCGTCCAGGCCCACCCGGGTGTGGAAGGCGATCCCGGCCAGGATGGCGGCCTTGGCGGCGGCGTCGAAGCCCTCGACGTCGGCGGTCGGGTCGGCCTCCGCGTAGCCGAGCGCGGTGGCCTCGTCCAGCGCCTCGGAGTAGCCGGAGCCGAGCGTGTCCATCCGGTCGAGGATGAAGTTGGTCGTGCCGTTGACGATCCCGAGGACCCGGTTGACCGAGTCGCCGGCGAGGGATTCGCGCAGCGGCCGGACCAGCGGGATGGCGCCCGCGACGGCCGCCTCGAAGTAGAGGTCCTGGCCGTGCCGCTCGGCCGCCGCGTAGAGGGTCGTGCCGTCCTCGGCGAGCAGCGCCTTGTTGGCGGAGACGACCGACGCGCCGTGTTCGAACGCGGTGGTGATGAGCGTACGGGCGGGCTCGATGCCGCCGATGACCTCGACGACCACGTCTATGTCGCCGCGTTTGACGAGGGCGGTGGCGTCGGTGGTGACGAGCGCCGGGTCGATTCCCTCGCGCACCTTGTCGGGACGGCGGACGGCGACTCCGGCCAGTTCGACCGGGGCGCCTATCCGCGCGGCGAGATCGTCCGCCTGCGTCGTCATGATGCGCGCCACCTCGGAGCCGACCACGCCACAGCCCAGCAGGGCCACCTTCAGCGGACGCGTACGCATCATCCGATCCACGCCTTTCATCCCACACAGCCGTCGTTCGCGGCCGTCGTTGGCGGCCGTCGTCATGTCGCGATCGTCGTGTCGCGATCCAGTCTCACGCACCGAACGGGAGTTTCTGCCCTCCGTCCAGATTGCGAGACGTGTATTTCAGTCTCCGACATCCAGTCGCAGAAGATCTTCCTCCGTCTCCCGCCGGACGATCACCCGGGCCACACCGTCCCGCACGGCGACGACGGGCGGCCGCAGCGCGTGGTTGTAGTTGCTCGCCATCGAACGGCAGTACGCGCCGGTGGCGGGCACGGCGACCAGGTCACCGGGCGCGAGGTCGGCGGGCAGGAACGCGTCCCGTACGACGATGTCACCGCTCTCGCAGTGCTTGCCGACGACGCGGGTGAGCATCGGCTCGGCGTCGGACCGGCGGGAGACGAGCGCCACGCTGTACTCGGCGTCGTACAGGGCCGTGCGGATGTTGTCGGACATGCCGCCGTCCACACTGACATACGTCCGCAGCCCCTCGAGCGGCTTGACCGTGCCGACCTCGTACAGCGTGAAGGCCGTGGGGCCGACGATCGCGCGGCCGGGCTCGACCGAGATACGGGGGGTGGCGAGTCCGGCGGACTCACACTCACGGGTGACG
The DNA here is from genome assembly GCF_000719775.1 of Streptomyces sp. NRRL F-5135. GTDB lineage: Bacteria > Actinomycetota > Actinomycetes > Streptomycetales > Streptomycetaceae > Streptomyces > Streptomyces hebeiensis. The sequence continues at coordinate 11,150 of NZ_JOHR01000018.1, forward strand.
ATGTCGCGGAGGGCCTTCGCGATCTCGTGCGGTTCGCGCGGGTCGTCCTCGGAGGTGTACGCGATGCCGAGGCCGCCGCCCAGGTCGATCTCCGGCAGCTCGACGCCGTGCTCGTCGCGCACCTCGGCGAGGAGCTGGACGACCCGGCGGGCGGAGACCTCGAAGCCCGCCATGTCGAAGATCTGCGAGCCGATGTGCGAGTGGATGCCGGTCAGCTCGATCCCGTCCAGGCCGAGGGCCCGCCGGACGGCCTCGGCGGCCTGGCCGCCGGCCAGCGCGATGCCGAACTTCTGGTCCTCGTGGGCGGTGGCGATGAACTCGTGCGTGTGCGCCTCGACGCCCACGGTGACCCGGATCTGCACGGGCTGGCGGCGGCCGAGGCGCCGCGCGGTGTGCGCGACCCGCACGATCTCCTCGAACGAGTCCAGCACGATCCGGCCGACGCCGGCGGAGACGGCCCGCTCGATCTCGGCGGCGGACTTGTTGTTGCCGTGGAAGGCGATGCGCTCGGCGGGCATCCCGGCGGCCAGCGCGGTGGTCAGCTCGCCACCGGAACACACGTCGAGGTTGAGCCCCTCCTCCGTCAGCCAGCGCACGATCGCGCGGGACAGGAACGCCTTGCCCGCGTAGTACACGTCCGCGTCCGGGCCGAAGGCCTCGGCCCAGGCGCGGCAGCGGGCGCGGAAGTCGGCCTCGTCCAGGAAGTAGGCGGGGGTGCCGAACTCCTCGGCCAGCCGGGTCACCTCGATGCCGGCGACGGACACGACACCGGCGCTGTCGTCGGCCCGGCGGACCGTGCGCGACCAGACCTTCTCGTCCAGCGCGTTCAGGTCCTCGGCCGGGGCGGTGTAGTGGCCCTCGGGGTGGATATCGGCGTGCCGGGGTCCTGCGGGGTGTGCGGAACGGCTCATCTCGTTGCTCTCTCGTGCTCTCTCGTGCTTTGTCCGCGCCGCTCGGCGGTGTTCCGGTCCCGGCGGTGTCCCGTCGGTGTCTCCGCGGTGTTCCGGGGGGCCCGGGCCCCGGTGGGGTGCGGGGGTCCGGGGCCCCGGCGTCCGGGAGCGGATCGGAGGTGCCGGGTGCGGCTCAGAGGTGTTCGGGGGCGTCGATGCCGAGCAGGGACAGGCCGCCGGCCAGCACGGTCCCTGCGGCGTCGGCGAGCGCCAGCCGGGAGCCGTGGGCGGCCGAGGGTTTCTCGTCCCCGAGGGGCAGCGGCCGGCTGCTCTCCTGGAAGCGCAGGAACGCGTCCGCCGTGTGTTCGAGGTGGCGGGCGAGCCGGTCGGGTGCGCGCAGCCGGGCCGCGGCCTCCAGGACGGCGGGGTGGTCGCCCAGGGCGGTGAGGAGGGGGGCCGCGGCGGGGTCGTGGGAGGTGGTGTGGGCCGCGTAGCGGGGAGCGATGCCGAGCCGGTCGGCGTTACGTGCGAGGGCGCGGGTGCGGGCGTAGGCGTAGCGCACGCGGAAGAGGGGGTTGCTCTCGCGCTGGACGAGCAGGCCGTCGTTCCCGTCGCCGCCGTACGGACGGTCGTGTGCGGCGGGCCGCAGCAGTGCCCACCGGGCGGCGTCGGGCCCGAGCCGGTCGAAGAGTCCGCCGACGGCCAGGTCGTCACCGGGGCGCGCGGGCACGACCCGGGTGACCTCGTCGCCGCCCGGGTGGACGACCGCGGTGGCGCCCTGCGAGCGCAGCAACAGGACGACGGTCTCGGTCCACACGTCGGCGCGCAACTCGCCGGCCGGGGCGAAGACGGCCGTCGTCCCCGCCAGCGCGTCGCCGTGCCCGTAGCGCGTACCGGCCGCGAGGACGGTACGCACCAGATCGGCATGGCCGTCGTGGGCCAGGGTGAAGTTCAGGAACCCAGGACCGGTCACCTCGACCCGCGCGACGCGGGGGTGCAGGGTCCCGGCGCGCACGATCTCGGCGCGCAGTATCTCGGCGACCTCACGGGCCGTGCGTCCGGCGGATCCGGCCATGCGCAGGGCGACATTGCTGGCGTAGTCCCCGGTGCCGCCGGGCCGCGGCCGTTCGACCACGACACGTTCGGGCACAGGCCCCGGGAGGGCATCGTCCTCGACCGCGCGGGAGACGGCGTGCAGCACGGTGCGGGACAGCTCGGCGGGGGTCACGGGACCAGCGTATGGGAGGAGGGGGGTGGTCCGGCGAACCGGTTTCGCCATGCGGTCACATGAGAGGCCGGCCGCCCGCGCTGCCCGCTGTCCGGCCGGCGCCCGGCCGGCCCTCCAGGGGCGTCGGCCGCGCCGGATTCTCCGGCCTGCCCGGGCTCCCCTGCCGCTCCCCACCGCCCGGCCTCCCCGGCGTCTCCGCCCGCTCGGGCCACTCCCGGCGGATCAGCCGCCGTACGAGCCTGACCAGCTCGGACGGCTCGAAGGGCTTGGCGAGGAAGGCGTCCACCCCGGCGGCGAGACCGGCCTCCGTCTCGTGCTGCGTACACGCGCTGACGATCGCCAGCGGCACCGCGCTGGTCCGCGGGTCGGCGCGCAGCCGGGCCGCGGTGGCCAGCCCGTCCATGCGGGGCATCACGACATCGAGCGTCACGGCGTCGGGCCGCACCCGGTGCACCACGTCCAGGCATTCGGCACCGTCGGCCGCGGTCACGACCTCGAAGCCCTCAAGTTCGAGATTGACCCTGATCAGCTGTCGGATGACTCTGTTGTCGTCGACAACGAGCACCCGCCCCGACGCGCCGGACACAACTCGAGAGTAGGTCCGACTCCCGTGCCGCGTCCGGGTTTTCCCCACTTCCACCGACACGGCCCCATGGTCGGGCCCGGTGTGGCCTCATTGGTGCCGGCCGTTCATGACGGCCCGTCCGCCGGCCGTGAGCCAGGACGCGATGTCATGAGCCGCGCGATCTCGTCCGCGGCCGTCAGCGGCAGTGTGTGGTGCGAGGCCCCGGGCACCACGTCGACCAGCGCGCCGGGCAGGGCCGCCGCGGCGGCGCGCGCCACCCGGACCGCGTCGTGGCACCGGGCACGCCCGGCGAACAGCGCGAGCACGGGCACTCCGGTGCCGTCGAGTCGCGCGGTGTCGGGCCGGGGTCCGGTGACGGGCCGTACGGCGGGGAAGCCGGCGGACGCCTCCTGGAGCCGCAGCCAGGCCACGTCGAGCCCGCCGTCTTCGCGGACGCCTCCTCGGTGGACGGCTCCTTCGTGGACGGCCCCTTCGGGCGCTGCCCCTTCGAAGGCACCGCCCGACTCCCAGGTCAGGAAGGTACGGATGCGCCGTGGCGTGGGGCGCGCCAGCATGGGCAGGGCCCGGAGCACGTAACCGGGGCGGAACCCCGCGAAGACCTGGGTCGGATCCAGCAGCACCAGCCGGCGCAGCCGCCGCGGCGCGTGGACGGCGTAGTGGGCGGCGATCCAGGCGCCGTACGAATGCCCGGCGAGCTCGACCGGTCCGGCGGGCCCGGTGGACCTGTCGAGCCCGTCGAGCACGGCGTCCAGCCAGGCGACGAGGTCGGCCACCGACCGCATCCGCCGTCCCCCGGCCGGCACGCTCAGCCCGGGGTCGCCCATCAGGTCCACCGCGTGCACCCGGTGGTTCCGCCCGAGCCCGGCGGCACAGGCACCCCACACCGTGGACGTCGCCCTGCCACCGGGCAGCAGGACGAACGGCGGCGCGTCGGCGGGCCCGGTGCTGTTGACCCGGGTGAGGCCGTAGGGGGTGCTCAGCTCGGTGGCTGCGACAGGCCCGGGCCACTCCTGGAGCACGGCGTCGTAGGCGTCCCGGAAAGAGTCGCGCACCGTGGTCATGCTCGCCCCGTTCTCTCGTTGAGCGATAATCTCGCACAACGAGAGAGTTTAGGTGTGTGACGGAGGCGGAGGCCAGTGAACGACAACCGGGAAGAACTCGTCCATCTGCTGCGCGCGGTGACCGTCGCTTTCGGCCTGCGCCAGAGCGAGTTCGCGGCCGCCCATGGCATGCACCCCACCGACGTCCGGGCCCTGATCTGTCTCCTGGACGCCGCCCGCGCCGGCGAACCCGCCACCGCCGGCCTGCTGGGCGCCCGGATCGCCCTCAACTCGGCCGGTACCACCGCCGTCATCGACCGGCTGGAGCGCCTGGGGTACGTGGCCCGCGTGCGCGACGCCGACGACCGCCGGCGCGTCCTGCTGCGGGTCACTCCGGAGGCGATGCGGCTGGGACGCGGCTTCTTCGGCCCGCTGCTCGACCGGTTGACGGAGCAGCTGAGCGATTTCGACGCGGCGGAACGTGCCGTGATCCGCCGCTTCCTGACGGGAGCACGGGATGTGTTCGAGGCCGCCGGTGCCACGGACCGTCCAGCGGAGTGACGACGCGACGCGGGCGGCGGCCCCGGAGGACGCGGGCACGGCCCGCACCGGCTCCTCTCCGGCTCCTCGGCGGCGACGCACACCCCCGCTCGCCCTAGTCTCGGTCCCATGGAACAGAACGAGGTCGTCCTCAGGGCCATCGGCATCCTGACCCGGTCCGCGCAATGGCGTCGGCAGGCGGAGGCCGGTGACGCGGGTGGCGACGGGCCGCTCGGCGACGGCCGGAGCGGCGGCGACCCGCTCGGCGACGACCCGGGCACGGGCCAGATCGCCGCGCTGCTCGCCGAGGTCTTCCCGTCCGTCCCGGTGCGGGAGGAGGCCACCGCGCTGGAGGCCGCCCACGCGGTGACCGAGGCGGCGCTGCCCGCGGTGATGCGGCTGATCGGGGCGTTCACCTACGTCTTCGCGGAACTCGCGGAGGCCCACGACAGCGGCCGTACGGACATCACGTCGGAGCAGTTGCTCCGGGAGCTGGCGCTGCGGATGTCGCGCGCGGGCGACGCGGTGTGACCGGTGCGCGGGGCCCCCGGCGCACAGACCCGTGCGCCGACGGGTGCCGGGACGTCCGCGGCCGCTCCACGGCCGGCCCCGCCCGTGCCGGCGTGGCAGGGCGTCACGCGGCCCGGTCCTCGTCTGCCGCCCGGTCCGGACGGCGTGGCAGCACCGCCACCGCCGCCACCGGGATCGCCGCGAGGACCAGCCAGGGCACCGCCACCGGGAGGCCGGCGTCGAGGAGGGTGCCGGTCGCCGAGCTGCCGAGCAGGACCATCAGGCCCGAGACGGACGACATCGCGCCCGTGTAGAGGCCGAGTCGGCCGGGTTCGGCGAGGTCGGGGACCCAGGCCCGGGCGGCCGGGGCGACCAGCATCTGGCCGAGCGTGAGCAGGACGACGAAGCCCGCCCCGGGCAGCAGGCCCGCCCCTCCCGTCCAGCCGGCCGGCCGGGCCGCCGCCACGACGGCGAAGCCCACGGCGATGAGCAGCAGCCCCGCGGCCATCGAGCGGCGCGGGCCGAGCCGGCCGGCCCGGCGGGTGACCGGCAACTGCGCGGTGACCACCAGCAGCGACGAGAGCGCGAACAGCCAGGACAGCGGCGCCTGGGAGCCCGCCGCGCGCCCCACCTCGGCGGGGAGGGCGAGGTAGAGCTGGTTGTACGCGAGGAGGTACGTGCCGTACGCCAGGCAGAGCGCGAGGAACCGGCGGTTGCCGAGCATGAGCCGCAGGCCGCCGGGCCGGACCCGGACACGGCCCGGGATGTGCTGGGGCAGCAGCCGCCAGTGTCCGGCCAGGACGAGCACGAAGACCGCGGCCCCGGCCAGGCAGACCGTACGGAAGTCCAGGGCGAGCAGCAGCCCGCCCAGCAGCGGCCCGGCGAACGCGCCGGCCTGTCCCGCCACCGTGAGCAGGGCCAGGACCTCGGTCCTTGGGCCTTCGCCCGCCTCCTCCCTGGCCACCGCCTGCCGGGCGACCTCCGACTCCACGGCCGGCGAGAAGAGCGCCGCCGCGAAGCCGATCAGCAGTACCGCGCCGATGACCGCCCAGGTCCGCTCCGCGTGGCCGAGCCAGACGAAACCGGCGACGCGCAGGGCGCAGCCGGTGAGGACCACCGGCCGTACGCCGTACCGGTCGGTCAGCGCGCCGCCGACCACGAACAGGCCCTGCTGGCTGAACGTACGCAGGCCGAGCACCAGCCCGACCAGCCAGCCGGCCATGCCTATCGCCGTGCCCAGGTGTTCGGCGAGGAAGGGCAGGACGGCGAAGAAGGCGAGATTGAAGGCGAGCTGAGTGAGGATCAGCAGGCGCGGCAGCGGGGACAGGCTCCGCCACGTGCGCCAGGTGGGCGCGGTACGCACTCCTCCTCACTCCTCCGTCGCGTGTCGCCTCGGCTCGGGCCGCCGCCGTCGCGGCGTCGGCACGTCCGTACGCGCACGCCACCCCGGGCCCTGTCCCCGTCCCCGTGCGTACCGCGGAAGGCGCACCCCGCCCGCCGCCGTCACCGCGAGCGCGCCCAGCAGGGCCAGCACGGCGGCCGGTGCCAGCACGGACCACGGCGCGCGTTCCGCGTACGGCAGGTTCTCGGCGAGCAGCAGGCCCCACTCGGGCGAGGGCGGCTGCGCGCCCAGCCCCAGGAAGCCCAGGGCCGCCAGCGCCAGGGCCACCCCGGGCAGGCGCAGCAGCGCGTGGCGGAGGACGGGCGGGACGACGGCGGGCAGCAGTTCGCGCCGCAGCACGTACGCCTCGCTCGCGCCCAGCGCGCGGGTGGCGGTGATGTGCGTGGCGGCCCGTTCCCGCTCCAGCAGCGCGCCGGCGTGCGCGGCCAGGGGCGCCCAGGCGACGGCGGCCACGGCCAGCGCGGGGGTGGCCGGTCCGCTGCCCGCGATCCCGGCGACGAGGAGCCCGGCGAGTACCGGCGGTACGGCGTTGACCGTGTCCACGACGGCGCCCGACACCCTCGGTACGAGTCCGAGCAGCACGCCGGCCACCAGCGCGGCAGCGCTCACCGCCAGCGCGACGGCGAGCGTGCCGAGGGCCCCGTGCGCGACGCGCGCCAGGACGTCGCGCCCCAGCGCGTCGGTGCCGAACGGATGCTCCCAGGACGGCGCGGCCAGCCGGGCGGCCGTGTCCAGCCCCAGCGGATCCCGGGCCAGCCCGAACGCCACCACCGCGACCAGCAGCGCCCCGTACACCAGCGGCGCCGTCCGGCGTCCCGGCGGGGCGGGCCGGGGCGGCGACTGTACGGCGCCGTCGCGCAGCGCCGGGCCCAGCAGCAGGCGCGCCGCCGCCCGGGCGAGGCCGCCCGCGACGGCGGCGAGCAGGACCAGCGCGAGCGTGCCGGCCTGGAGTACGGGCAGGTCCTGGGCGGTCGCGGCCTCCAGCGTGAGCCGGCCCAGCCCCGGAATGTCGAAGATCTGCTCCACCGCGACCGCGCCGCCGGTGAGGCCGACCACGAACAGCCCGAGGTTCGGCAGCAGGCCGGGCACGCAGTGCCGCAGCGCCTGTCGCGCGACGCGCCTGCCCGACAGCCCGCGCGCGGCGGCGGCCGAAGCCCAGGGCTGCGCGAGGACGCCGGGCAGCGCGTCGGCGAGCAGCCGGCCGAGCAGCGCCCCGGCGGGCAGTCCGAGCGCCAGCGAGGGCAGGACCATCCACCGCGGCCCGTACCAGCCGAGCGCGGGCAGCCAGCCGAGCTGGACGCCCACCACGGTGGCCAGGACCGACGCGGTCAGGAATTCGGGGAGCGCGGCGAGCATCGCGGCCGTACCACCGGCGCGCGGGCTGCCGAGCCGGCGGCGCGCGCCGAGCCACAGGGGCCGGGCACACACCGCCGCGGCCGTGGAGAGCGCGACCACCATGGCCCCGGCCATCAGCAGCAGGGAGACGCCGAGGGCCTGTCCCACGGCGGGCAGGACGGCCGATCCGGAGATCCACGAATGCCCGGCGTCGCCCTGCGCCAGGGCTCCGAGCCAGTCCCCGAGGAGGCGGAAGGGGCCCGCGTCCAGGCCGAGTTGGTCCCGTACGGCCGCCAGCGCCTCCGGGGTGGGGTCGCGCTCGGCCGACCGCGCCTTGAGGACGGTCAGCGCGGGGTCGGTACGGGAGAGCCAGGGCAGCAGGCCGACGAGGCAGACCAGCAGCCCGGCGAGGGTGAGGCGCCAGAGGGCGGTGAGCGCGGCGGAGGCGGGACGGGCGGTGGGTACGCCGGTCATCGCCGGGTGCCGGCGGTCACCAGCGAGCGCTCGTAGGGGTCGAGGTCCACACCCCGTACGGACGGCGCGACACCGACGATGATCCGCTGGTGCACCAGCGGGACCACCGCGTCGGTGCCGAGGATCCGCGCCTCCGCCGCCATCGCCGCGTCCTGCCGCTCGCCCTGGTCCGCGACGGCGTCGGCCGTGGTGACGGCGCGGTCCACCGCCTTGTCGCAGAGCAGCGCCAGGTTGTAGCTCCCGTCGCAGGTGAAGTCCGAGGAGAGGATCGAGACGGGGTCGCCGGTGTCGAGCATGCTGTTGCGCGCGGCGACGACGGCGTCGAACTTCCCGGCCAGCGCGTCGCTCTCCAGCCGCCCGTACTCGCGGACGGTCAGCTTCACGGTGAAGCCGGCCTTCTCCAGCCGCTGCTGGAGCACCTGGGCGGTCTCGGGCAGTTCGGGCCTGTTGTCGTACGTCGCGAGGGTGATGGCCCTGCCCTTGAGCGCGGCCCTGACGTCCTGGGCGGAGGCCGGCCGCGCGCGGTCGGCAGGCCGGACGCGCTTGCCCTCGGCCCAGGTCAGGGCGGGACCGTAGAGGCCCTGGCCGGGGTCGGCGTGACCCTCGTACACCCCCGTGGCGAGGGCGGGGGTGTCGATCGCGGCGCGGGCGGCGGCGCGGATCGCCGGGTCGGCGAACACCCCGCTCCGGGTGTTGAGGACGAGGCTGGTGTTACGGGCGGTGGGGACCTCGCGGGCGGTTCCCTCGGTGAGGGAGGCGGCCTGCGAGACGGGTATCGCCTCGGCGATGTCCACGTCGCCGCTGCGCAGCGCGTTGGCACGGGCGGTGCCGTCGGCGATGAACTTCGCGTCGATGCCGGAGGCGTGGGCCCGGCCGCCCCAGTAGTCGTCGAAGCGGTTCAGGGTGGCGGAGGCGGAGCCGTTGACCTTGGCGAGGGCGAAGGGGCCGGTGGCCGTGGCCACGAGGTCGGGACGGGCGCCCTCCCCGGCCTTCGCACCGCCGCCGGCCGCGCCCTGCTTTCCGTTCGCCCCGTCCGCCTTGAACGCCTTCGGGGCGAGGACGGCGAGGCTCGGGCCGGCCAGCCGCTGCGGCAGGGCGGGGTCGGCGGCCTCGGTCGTGACGCGGACCCGGTGGTCGCCCGACGGTGTGGCGGTGAGCGAGACGCCGGAGAGCGCGGTGGGCAGGGGCTTCGCCCGCGTGGCATGGGTGAGGGAGGCGGCGACGGCCGCCGGGGTGACCTCGGTCCCGTCCTGGAAGCGGGCCTCGCGCAGGGTGAACAGCCAGGTCCGGTCGTTCTCCCGGGTCCAGCTCTCGGCGAGCGCGGGTGTCGCCGCGCCGTTGCCGTCGAGCCGGGTGAGGCCCTCGGTGACGCCGAGACGACTGAGGAGCGTGGCGTCGGCACCGTACGGCGAGAAGTTCTCGGTCGGCGGGAAGGCGAGCGCCACGCGCAGTCGCCCCCCGGAGGAGGAGCCGGACGGCAGACCGTCGGAGCCGCCGGAACCACCATCGGCGCCGCCGGACGCGAAACAACCGGTGAGGAGGGCCGCCGACAGGACGGTCAGGGAAGCGGACAGGAGGCCGGCGGCCGGCCGGCGGCGACGGACAGAGCGCATGATCCTCGTTCTCGTCTCTACGCGATGGACAAGGCGTTCGGGTGAGCGGGCAGACGGACGAGAGATTACCTGAAAATCATTTCCATCAAGGGTGGCGGGGTGCTGGACGCGGGACGCGGGCTCGCGCCATCGCGTGGGCTCACGCCGTGGGACAGGCTCACGCCGTGACGCAGGCTCGCCCCGTGGCACAGGCTCACGCCCGTCGCGCAGGCTCGGGCCCGTCGCGCCGAATCACGCCATGGGGACCTCGAAATGGACGGTGCGCCCTTGCGGGACGCCCTGTTCCGGGCCACCGGGCTCCTCCCGCTCGTCGCACACCACCTTGCCCAGCGACCGCCAGAACCCTTCCGCGCCCGGCACGGCGGGGTCGGTGTGCAGGTAGACCGAGCGATAACCGCCGTCCGCCACGGCGAAGTCGAGGAGCGCGCGCACCATCCGGCGGGCCAGCCCCCGGCGGCGGTGGGCCTCACGCACGTACACCCGGCGCAGCTGGGCGGTCTCGCCGGACGGATAGCGCTCGGCGAGCCAGCGCGGGTTGGGCGGGTGGAGCGGCCCCCGGGAGTCCAGCGCCGCCGTCCCGGCGACCTCGCCCGTGGCCTCGTCGACCGCGACCAGCAGGGCGTGCCGGTCGGGTTCGAGGTAAGCGGCGGAGAGGTCGATGATGTCCGCGTGCCACCGGGGCACGTACCCCGTACCGAAGTCGCGGTAGACGGTGTCGAGCATCACCGCGCGGGCGGCGTCGACGTCGTCGGGGGTCGCGGTTCGGATGCGGTAATCAGACACATGAGGCACTTGCGCATCATATGCATTAAGGATCGCGGGCTGGCAGGTGGGGACGGGCGCGTAACGGGCGGCCCCGGGCTCAGGGGGTCGTGGACGACGTCGGCGGCCTCGTCGGTGTCGGCGACGTCGAGGGCGTCGAGGGCGTCGAGGGCGTCGAGGGCAAGGTGCCCAGGAAGCGCACGTACGGGCGGTTCGCGGTTCGCGGCGCGTCGTCACCCGGTCCGCGTGGTGTGTCGGGCCCGTCCGGTGCGTGGCGCGTGACGGCGGCCCGTACCCCGTACACCTCCGCGATCAGGCGCTCGGTGATCACGTCCTCCGGGGGCCCGGCCGCCACCACGCGCCCCTGATTCAGGACGACGAGCTGATCGCAGTACATCGCCGCCAGGTTGAGGTCGTGCAGTGCGATGACGCAGGTGACGGGCAACTCGGCGACCAGGGTCAACAGGTCGAGCTGGTGCTGGATGTCGAGGTGGTTGGTGGGCTCGTCCAGGAGGAGTTCGCGGGGCTCCTGGGCGAGCGCGCGGGCGATCTGCACCCGCTGGCGCTCGCCGCCGGAGAGGGTGTGCCACGACTGGTCGGCCCGGTCGGCGAGGCCGGTGCGCGCCAGTGCCGTACGGACGGCCTCGTCCTCCGACGACGTACCGGACGCTCCGAGCCCGCCGCCGGCGCCGAGTGGCCAGGCGCGGCGGTGCGGGACGCGGCCGAGGCGTACGACGTCACGGACGGTCAGCTCGACCTGGGTGTCGGCCTGCTGCTCCACGACGGCGATCCGGCGCGCGAGCGGCCGGCGGCCGTACGCGGGCAGCGGGCGGCCGTCGAGCGTGACGACGCCGGAGGCGGGGGCGAGGACGCCGGAGAGCAGGCGCAGCAGGGTGGACTTCCCGGAGCCGTTCGGGCCGAGCAGGCCCACCGTGGCACCGGGCGGGGGCGCGATGCTGACGCCGTCCACGACGATGCGCCCGCCGGCGGCGCGGCTGACCCGGTCGGCCCTGAGCCCCTGTTCCGTGTGTTCCGTGTGTTCCGCCGGCCTGGCGGGACGCCGCTCTCTTGTGTCGCGTGACGCGTTCACCGGGGCCTCCGGGTGCGGTGGAGAACGAGGACGAACGCGGGGACGCCGATCAACGAGGTCACGACCCCCGCCGGTACTTCCTGCGGGTCGAGCACCGTACGGGCCAGGGTGTCCACCCAGACCAGGAAGACCGCCCCGGCCAGCGCCGTGAGCGGCAGCAGCCGGGCGTGGCCGGGGCCGGCCAGGGCGCGGGCCGCGTGCGGCAGTACGAGCCCGACGAAGCCGATCGCACCGGCGCTGCTGACCAGCGCGGCCGTCAGCAGCGCCGTGACGCACAGCAGCACGATCCGGGTGCGGGTCACGGACACGCCCAGCGCGGCCGCCGCGTCTTGGCCGAAGGCGAACGCGTCGAGGGTGCGCCCGTATCCCGCGCACACCAGCAGCGCCACCGCGAGCACGGCCAGGCAGATCCACACGTCCGTCCAGCCGGCGCCGCTGAGCGAACCGAGCAGCCAGAAGAGCACGCCGCGCGTGCTCTCCGCGTCGGCGGACGTCATGACGACGAAGGAGGTGAGGGCGGAGAAGAGCTGCATGGCGGCGACGCCCGAGAGCACCACCCGGTCCATCGTGCCGCCGAGCGTGTGACTGAGCAGCAGGACCAGCGCGAACGACGCCAGCGCGCCGAGGAACGCCCCGCCGGACACCGACAGCGCCCCGCCGCCCACGCCGAGGACGACGACCAGGACGGCTCCGGTCGAGGCACCCGAGGAGACGCCGAGTACGAAGGGGTCGGCGAGCGGGTTGCGGAGGAGGGACTGCATGACCGCGCCGCACAGGGCGAGCCCGGCGCCGCAGACGGCGGCGAGAAGGGTGCGGGGCAGCCGCAGGTTCCACACGATCCCGTCGCGGATGGGTGTCAGCCCTGAGCCGCCCCACCCCAGGTGCGCGGCGACGGCGGACCAGACGTCGCCGACGCGGATGTCGGCGGGGCCGATGGTGATGGCCACGGCGACGGAGAGGAGGAGGGCGGCGAGGCCACCGGCCCAGAGGAGGCCGTACCGGAGGCGACGCGAGGCGTGCGGGCGCGAGGCCGGGACGGGCCCCGGTTCCGACGCCGGCTCCGACGCTGGCTCCGGTTCCGGCACGGACCCCGGTCCCGACGCCGGCTCCGGACCCCCTCGGGCATCGGCCGGGTCGACGCCACGCCGCGCTCCCCCGCCAGAGCCCGGGCCGGAACCCGAACCCGAACCGGAACCCGAGCCGGAACCCGAACCCGAGCCCGCGCTTGTGCCCGTGCCCGTAACGGCGCTCATGTCGCGGGCGCGATCCGGCGGATCAGCGCGGCCACCTTCTCGACACCCTCGACGGTACGGATGGTGGGGTTCATCGCCTGCCCGCTCAGCAGGACGTACCGCTTGTGCTTCACGGCGTCCATGTTCCTGGTGACCGGGTCGGACTCCAGGAACTCGATCTTCTTCGCGGCACTCTCGGCGGTCTGTGACTTCCGGGTCAGGTCGCCGATCACCAGCACGTCGGGGTCGCGGTCGGCGACGGTCTCCCAGTTGATCTGGGGCCACTCCTGGTGGGTGTCGTCGAAGACGTTCTTCGCGCCGACCGCCCGGGTGATGATGCCGGGAGCACCGCAGCAGCCGCCCATGAAGGGCGACTCGGAGTTGGCGAACCAGTACAGGACGGTGACGGTCCTCGCCTTCGCCGCGTCGATCCCCTCGGTGGCCCCGGCCACGCGGGCCTCGAGGTCCGCGACGAGCCTCTCACCGCGCTTCTCCACACCGAAGGCCCCTGCCAGGTCCCGTACTTCGCCGTACACGTCCTCCATGGTCAGCGGCTTCGTACGGGCTCCGTCGCCGTCCCCTTCGTTGTTCTTCGAGCAGTCGGAGGGTGAGACGTACGTGGGCACGCCGAGCTCGCGGAACTGGGCGCGTGTGGCGACGCCGCCCTTGCCCAGGGTGGACTCGAAGGAGGCGGCGACGAAGTCGGGCTCGGTGTCGAGGACCTTCTCGAAGGAGGGGGCGTTGTCCGCGAGCCGGGGCACCGTGGAGCCGGCCCCGCGCAGCCCCGCCGGCAGCGGATCGGTCCAGGTCGCGGTCCCGGTCATCCGGTCTGCGAGACCGAGCGAGAGCATGATCTCGGTGGTGCCCTGATTGAGGGAGACGGCTCGCTCGGGCGGCGCGGTGAGGCGCACCCTCTCGCCGCAGTTGTCGACGGTACGGGGATAACCGGCCACCGCTCCGCCACCCCCGCCCTTGCCCTCGCCCCCTGCGGGGCCCCCGCCACAACCGGTCAGCAACACGGCGGCCCCGGCGAGCAACAGGGCGACGGAACGGACGGGGCGGAAGGAGCTGGTGCGGCGGAGGGAGCCGGCGGAAGGGACGGCACGCGCGATCGGCACGGAAGATCCTCTGTGTCGCGGGCTCATGCGCGGAGCCCAGTCGTACGGTGTTCCCCCGCCACGACGTACGAGGCGGAGGCCGCCAGCAGGTCTTCGGACTCGGGATCCCCCGGACGAGGCGCCTTCCCGGAGCCGATTCGCTCCAGTGGCCGATGCCCCGCCCGTCACCCTCACCGCTGCGCGTCAGTTCCGGATTCGCACCGGATTCCCTGACCCACGTACATGGGTTCGACTGGCCCCGGCAAGCTATCACAAGGGACGCCCGCCGCCGCTTCCGTCACAACGACCGGCCGCTTCCGGAAATCGCGCCAGGTGTCATCTGTCGTGCAGCACGTTCGGACGCGTTACGGGTACCACCGCGAGGAGGTCGTAATCGGATTGCTCCTCATCCCTGCGCACCCCGTGCGGTCCCGCGGACAACTCCGCCAAAGTTACGGCGCTGATCGCCATCTCGGCGGGCAGCTCCTGCGGATCCAGCCACTTCCGAAGGATCATGATGTTGGTGTCGAGCAGCCCCTGCGGGTGATCAGCGGGCATAGGGGTCGTCCGCCTCCTGCTCGGCAATGCTGTCCTGATCGGCCCGGAAGGCGTCGAGGGAAATATCGGGAGCGGTGCGCGACATCGCGGCGAACTCCTCGCGAGGGACGAACCGCCTGCGTCGGCGCAGAGGAATCAACTCACCGATACCGTGCCCGTCGCGTGTGACGGTGAAGGCCTGTCCACGCTGAACGGCATCCATGATCTCCTTGGACCTGTTACGAAGGTCACGCTGAGTAATCTCAGGCTGTCCGGTCACATGGCCACCGTACGCGGGGCGTGCCACACCGCGCCTCCAAGTGCCACAGCCTGACTCTCCGCACACAAGGAGAGACCGTCGGGCCCGGGCGAGCCAAAGGGCACCACGAGCCGAGGAACCGAGCCGCGACGCGGTCACCCAGACTTTTCCTTTGCACTTCATTTATTGACGCGCTCATGGCGCACTTCTAGCTTGGTAAGCGCTTTCTATCCATGGAGAGCCGCACTTCCATGCCTGCTCGCCCCGCAGGCGACCACGAGAAGAAGAACGAGGAAGGACGAAACCCCCCATGAAGCCGAAAACCCCGGTGTCCTTACTGGCCTGCGCCGCCCTGATGGCCGGCGCGGCCGTGGCGCTCCCGGCCGCTACGGCGACGGCCGCGCCCCAGGCCGTCACCGAGCTGTACGTGGCACCGAACGGCAGTGACAGCGCGGCCGGAACGAAGTCCGCCCCGACGACGCTGCCCTCGGCGATCAGCCGCATCTCCCCCGGCGGAACGATCTACGTGCGGGGCGGGACCTACGCCCTGTCGAAGACGGTCACCATCCCGCCCGGCAACAACGGCACCTCGGCCGACCGCACGGAGCTGTCCGCCTATCCGGGCGAGACCCCCGTACTGAACTTCTCGGCGATGAGCGAGAACACGGCGAATCGCGGGCTCGCGGTGAACGGATCGTTCTGGCGCGTCTCCGGCCTCGTCGTCGAACGCGCCGGCGACAACGGCATCTTCGTCGGCGGCAGCGACAACGTCATCGAGCGCACGGTGACCCGCTTCAACCGCGACACGGGGCTCCAGCTCTCGCGGATCGCCTCCGACACACCGCGCGACCAGTGGCCGTCCAACAACCTCGTCCTGAGCGCCGAGTCGCACGACAACGCCGACTCCGACGGCGAGGACGCCGACGGCTTCGCCGCGAAGCTCACCGTCGGCTCCGGGAACGTCTTCCGCTACGCCGTCTCCCACAACAACATCGACGACGGCTGGGACCTCTACACGAAGAGCGACACGGGCGCCATCGGCCCGGTGACCATCGAGGACTCCTTCGCCTACAACAACGGCACCCTCAGCGACGGGACCCAGAACTCGAGCGGCGACCGCAACGGCTACAAGCTCGGCGGCGAGGACATCAAGGTCAACCACGTCATCCGGCGCAACATCGCCTACAACAACGGCAAGCACGGGTTCACCTACAACAGGAACCTCGGCACGATGTCCGTCTCGGACAACATCAGCATCAACAACAAGGAGCGCAACTTCTCGTTCGACGGGGGCACCTCGGTGTTCCGCAACAACGTCTCGTGCCGCAGCGGCAAGGGGACGAACGACAAGACCGTCGGTGACGCCAACAGCTCGAACCAGTTCTGGACCGGCTCCAACGGCTCCCGGTGCTCGTCGTACCCCGGCGCCCCGGCCTGGTCCTTCGCCTCGGACGGCCGCCTGGTCGTGACCTTCGGCGGCAAGCGCGTGACGCCGTAACCCGTCCGACCGCCCGGACGGACGGTGCGCGAGCGCACCGAACACGAGCGACGCCGGCCGGTTCATCCGGGCGAACCTGGTGAACCGGCCGCGTCGTGTCGTGTACGGGCCCGGCTCAGCGCAGCCGAGCGACGAACGCGCGCCAGGCGGGGCGGCCGAAACCGATGACGGGCCCGGCGGGACGCTTGCTGTCGCGGACGGGAACGAGACCGGGAACGCCGTCGGCGACCTCGACGCAGTCGCCCTGTCCACCGCTGTAGCTACTCGGGCGCCATTTCACGCCGTGCACGCCGGTCGGTATGTGGGCTCCGTGGCTCATGGCTGGTACTCCTTGGCAGCGCGACGGATCAGTGCCAGCGATTCCGTCGGCGGCAGCGCTGTCGTACGCGCGTCGTCGAAGAGCGCCCGGTAGCGGGCCACTTCCTCCTCACGCTCCAACCACACGTTGCCGGTAGGAGTCTCCGACAGCACGAGGTCCAGCGATGCCACCTGCGGAAAACTGAGCAGCAGGTATGGACCGAACATACCCGAGTGCGCACCGCGCGAGAACGGGAGAACCTGGAGGGTGACGTTGGGCTGTTCCGCCACGGCGACCATGTGTTCCAACTGGGCTCGCATCACGTCGGCCCCACCCACCTCCTGGCGAAGAACTCCCTCTGCGAGAACAGCCCAGAACTCCATGGGCGATTCACCGGCAAGGCGCTTCTGCCTTGTCAATCGCACCTCGACAAACTGATCGATCTCTTCAGGCGTCTGCCAGGCACGTGAGGCGACGGTCACCGCGCGACCGTATTCCTCGGTCTGCAACAGCCCTGGCACCAGTTGCACCTGATACGTGCGAACGCTGTCGCAGATCGCCTCCATCGCGATCTGATCGCGGTACGCCTCGCCGAGCACAGCCCCGTACTGGTGCCACCAGCCCTCCCGCCGACGCCGGTTGGCCCTGCGCGCGAGAGCACTCAGACGTTCACGTGCCTCTGGCTCCTCAACCCCGTACGCCTGGATGAGGGCGGTCAGGTCAGGGGTGCGCACCGGCACGTGGCCATTCTCCATGCGACTGATCTTGCCCTTGGTGCAGTCGAGGACTTCAGCGGCCGCAGCGGTGGAGAAGCCCGCGTTCTCGCGGAAACGACGTAGTTCGTCGCCGAGTTGGCGGCCCAGAACGGTGGACGGCTTGATGGATGGCATACGTCACTCCCTATCAGGACCGCGCCACCCATCGCCGCCACCTTTCACGAACGAGTGAATTAGGCACCGAAAACCACAGTCAACGTTGCACGAGTACGCGCGCCACGGGCACGCTGCTGCCCGGCGAACGGCGAACCGCCGCCGCCTCGCTGGAACTTGACCGGCAGCTACCGAGCCCCAGGGGGCGCCATGGCAACGCAGTCCGATCCGAGCGACGTCACCTTTCGCGTCGCACGACGCCGTAGCAGCGTCCGCAGAGCCCGAAACCTCCTGCACGCCATCGCCGGTGGCTGGCACATCGGACAGGAGACACTAGCCGAGGCCGAGTTGGTGCTCTCGGAGCTGGTGACGAACGCCTTACGCGTACCGGTGCCGGGCGACCGGCTGGTGGAGGTACGGATCGCCCGACTCCCCGAGGACGGGGTCCTGCGGCTGGAGGTCGGCGACGCGGGCGGCGGCAAGCCCGAGGTCCGCACACCCTCCGAGGACGAGACGGGCGGACGCGGGCTGCTGCTGGTGGACGCACTGACCCACCGCTGGGGATACGAGCCGCGCCCGAGCGGCATCGGAAAGACGGTCTGGGCAGAGCTCAAGGCGCCGGACATCGCGCCGGAGCCCGAGGAGACCGAGGTTGCCGCGATCACGGTCCGGGCGGGGCAGCGCGTGCGAGTCTGGGGCGAGTGGCACACCGTTCGCGGCCTGCATGCCAAGACCCACCTTTCGCGAATCCTGGAACAGGTCGCGACCGGCGAAGAGGTAGTGATCAGCAAAGCGGGAGAGCCCGTGGCCAAAGTGGTGCCGCTGCGCCCCAAAGTGAAGCGGACCGGTCGGGGCTCCCTGCGTGGACGCGTCCACATCCCCGACGATTTCGACGATCTGCCCGATGACCTCGCCGACGCTTTCGGAATGCTCCGATGAAACTGCTTCTCGACACTCATGTGGTCCTGTGGTGGCTGGACGACTCGCCCGAGTTGTCCGACGAGGTGAAGGATCTGCTGGACACGGAGCCCGCTGTACACGTCAGCGCGGTCACCCCGTGGGAGATCACCGTCAAGCAGTCTCTCGGGGAGCTGAAGGGGCCGGAGGACCTCGCTGAGCGCGTACGGGACTGCCAGTTCGGCGGCCTGCCCGTCACTGCCGGGCACGGGGTGCGCGCGGGCCGGCTTCCGGCACACCACCGCGATCCCTTCGACCGGATACTGGTCGCGCAGGCTCAGGTCGAAGGGATGACACTCGTGACACGGGACAAGTGGATCCCTGAGTACGACGTGCAGGTCATGACCGCCTGAGTCACGAACGGCGCCGAACGACGAAGACCTCCGTGTGCCGGAGTCGTGGGACTCCCGTACACGGAGGTCTTCGCCCGTCATCGGTGTGCTGATGCCACTCGGTGGGCGTGGGTGGTGCCCGCCGGGTCAGAAACCGTTGTTGGAGGCGCTGCCGTTGCCGCTTCCGTCGCCGGCGTCGCCGACTCCGTTGCCGCTGCCGTTGCCCGCGGCGCCGCCGTTGTTGCCGACGGCTCCCTCGCCGTTGTCACCCTGGCCCTGGTCGCCGATGCCCGCGTTGGCTCCCGCGTCGCCCTGTCCCTGGCCCTGGTCACCCGCGCCCGCGCCGCCGTTCAGGCCCTCGTCACCAACGCCCGCGTTGGCACCCGCGCCGCCTTCCTCACCGGCGCCGCCGTTCAGGCCCTCGTCGCCGGCACCGGCGTTGGCGCCCTCGTCGCCCGCGCCCGCGTTCGCGCCCTCGTCACCGGCGCCACCCTCACCGGCGCCGCCGCCCGCGTCGCCCGCGCCGATCTGGGCGCCGACCGCCGCCAGGGCCGTCGTCACCGGCTGGAAGAAGGTCTCCCCGCCGACCGTGCAGTCGCCGCTGCCGCCCGACGTCAGGCCGACGGCGCCGCCGTCCGCCGTGAAGAGGGGGCCGCCGCTGTCGCCCGGCTCGGCGCAGACGTCGGTCTGGATGAGGCCGGTGACCGTGCCCTCCGCGTAGTTGACGGTGGCGTCGAGGCCCGTGACCGTACCGTCGTTCAGGCCGGTCGTGCTGCCCATGCGGATGACGTCCTGGCCGACCTGCGCCTCGACCGCCGCGTTGATGTCCACGACCTGGTCGCCGGTGTTCACCGTGGACGTGGCCTCGGTCGCGGCGTCGTCGTACGTGGCGAGCGCGAAGTCACCCTCGCCCGGGAAGGTCGCGGCCTGGATCGTGGCCACCGGCTCCCCGTCCTGGGCGTCCGACCACGCCTCGGTGGCGACACCGCAGTGGCCCGCCGTGATGAAGCCGGGGGCGCCGTCCTGCGTGGTGACGTTGAAGCCGAGGGAGCAGCGCGCGCCGCCGCCGAAGATCGCGTCGCCGCCCTCGGCGAACGTCGTGAACTCGCCCTGCGACCGCTTGACCCGGGCCACGTCCTGGCCCAGCGACTGGACGGTGGACTCCAGCTTCGTCCAGTTCTCGTCGGTGACCGTACGGTCCGCCGTGACCTGGATCTGATTGGTCTTCGGGTCGACGGACCAGGCGGTGCCCGGAATGGTCGCCTGCTGCTTCAGCGTCTGCGATGCGGACTTCAGCTGCGCCGTACTGTTCTTGACATTTCTGACGACGGCGCCGGCCTCCTGGGCCCGGAGTTCGATCTTGTTGTTGTCACCGACGACATTGATGACGAGCTGCTGCTTGTCCTTGTCGTAATACGAGCCCGCGAATGCCTCGCCCAATTGCGAGGCGAGCTGCGAGGCGAGGTCGCTCGCGGATGCGGCGCTCAACGCCTTGGGCGACGTGTCCGGCGCGTCCTGGGAGGCATTGGCGTTGGGCAGCAGAATCGCAGCCGCCGCGATGGCCGCGGCGCCACCGCCGGCGAAAACGAGCTTCCGCTTGGGTATGCGTTTGTGGCTCAACTCAAGACCTCCTGTGGGGGACGAAAGTCCGCTCGCCGGCAGCAGACGAAGAATGCTTCGGGTATTCATACGGAGCCGAACCACGGTGTGTTCAAACGGAGTTCCAAAAAATCGGCCCCCGCCCGGTCCCCGGCGCCCCGGAGCGGCGTAACGGCCGGTGGGCGGGCCCGTGGGGGGAGCGTGGGGCCCGCGCACCCGGCCCCCACCTCACCCGCACCTCCCGTCGGTGGCATCACCCCGACCGACATCACCCGAGGGGGAGTTGTGACGACCGCCGAAGAGACCCCACAGCAACTGACCGCGCTGGGGCCGGACGACCCGCGGGAGGTCTCCGGCCTCAAGCGCCGG
Source organism: Streptomyces sp. NRRL F-5135 (assembly GCF_000719775.1). Lineage (GTDB taxonomy): Bacteria > Actinomycetota > Actinomycetes > Streptomycetales > Streptomycetaceae > Streptomyces > Streptomyces hebeiensis. The sequence goes on from NZ_JOHR01000018.1 coordinate 31,667, forward strand.
AGACGCCGAGCCAGTAGCCGAAGCCCCGGCGGGTGTGGATCAGCGCGGGCCCTTCCCGGTCCACCTTGGACCGCAGACGGGAGACGAGCTTCTCGATGGCCTGGCCCGCGCGGAACTCGCCCCAGACGTGCCTGCTGATCTGCTCTTTGGACAGCACACGCTCCGCGTTGGCCAGCAGGTGGCGCAGGAGCCGGTACTCGGCGGGTGTGAGGTCGAGCGGTCTTGGACCGCGCCGGGCCAGGCAGGCGGCGTCGTCCAGGACCAGGTCGCCGTAGCAGGGCTTCCCGTCGCACCGTTCGGGGCGCCGGCCGCGCAGCAGGCCCTGCGCCCGGGCCAGAACCTCGGCGATACGGACGGGCTTGGTGACGTAGTCCCGCTCCCCCGGGTCCAGTTCGGGGGCGAGGCTGTGGATCGAGTCGCACGCCACCAGGAAGAGCAGGGGCGGACGGTCCATGGGCGCGACGCGGCGGCCCCGAGCCAGACCGGCCAGGTCCGGCAGCACGGTGTCCAGGACGACCAGGTCGAAGCGGTCCCGCGCGAGCCGTGCCATCCCCTCGGCGCCCGTGGTCGCGGTCCCCACGCGGTAGCCCGCCAACTCCAAAGCGGTCGCGACCAGTTCGGTGGGACCGGGGTCGTCGGCGACGAGCAGCACGTGCCGCCCGTCACCACGAGGCGGCGACGGCTTCTCGCTGAGGGTGCTCCACATGACAAGACCATTCGGTGTAGTGCTCGTGGTGCGCGGTGCGCGGTGCGTACGCGGAGCCCCGGCCTCGCGATCAGGGTTGTGCCACGGATCGGAATCGTGCCCGGATCGGGCCCACGCCTGGGCGACCCTGCCGCTGACTGATTACGGCCTCGTCTTCGGCCCGCTGCCTGACGGCCCGGGTCCCCGCGCCGGTCCGGGCACCGACCCCGGTGCCGCCCCCGGCCCCAATCCCAATCCCGATCCCGGTCCTGGTTCGGTCAGGGCGGAGGGCCGGGCGTCGACATGTCCCTCGGAATGCGTGACGAAGTCGTCGACCAGCCGGTGGAAGAGCCCGGCGAGCTGCCGCAGATCCTGGGCCGACCAGTCCGCCAGGGCCATCTCCATCCCCCGGCGGCTCGCCTCCCGTACACGGTCGACCGCGGTCAGCCCCGCTTCGGTGAGCCGGACGCGCTGTGCGCGGCGGTCGTCCGGGTCCGGGACGCGGGTCACGTAGCCGCCGTTCTCCAGCTGCCGCAGTTGCCGGGTGACATGGGACGCCTCCACGGACAGCCGGGCCGCCAGCTCCCCGGGGCGCAGCGGCTCGGCCTCGGCGACGTTCCGCAGGATCGCCACGGCGGCCCTGTCGAACGCCAGCCCGGCCGTGGCCATCAGACGCTCGTGCTGCCGGGCCCGGCCCGCGAGGTACGAGATGCGGGAGAGGGCTCGCTCGATGTCGCTCACGGCCGCGGGAACGGGTTCTGCTGCGGGTGACGGTGTGGGCATGCGACCACCATACTCATAACTTGCCTAAGTCAAGCAAGTCGGAATGCGGTTGTGTGCGTGCGGCAGGCCCGGCGCCGCCATTCCTGGCACCACCGGCCGCCGGCCGCCGGCCGCCGGCCGCCAGCACCCGGCACCCCGGCACCCGGCCCCGCCGTCCCGGGTACGGTGCCGACTCGGGAACCGTCAGCGCACCGCCGCCCAGTCGGCCACGGTCGTGACCTCCGCCTGGCCGGGAAACACCTTCTCCACAAGGACCCGGTGCACCTCCGGATCGGCGTCGGGGCACCCGTCGGACAGGACGGTGAGGCCGAAGTCCAGGTCCCCGACGGCACGACGCGCTCCCCCGGCACGTGAGCCGCGTCACGTCAGGAAATCGTCAGTGAGCTGTCCGGGGGGCGTCAGTCCGCTCCGCTTTCATGCGGGGTGGTCACACCGTCGACCAGCGCTTCCCGGCCGGCCGGCGCTTCGCGTCACCGACAGCGCCTGCCGATCGGCCGACGCTTCCCCGGTCTCCGTTCCGTCGGAGCCCCCATCACCGAGGAGTGCACCATGACCGGCACCTGCCCCGTGACCGGCGCGGCCCACACCGTGCCCGAGTATCCGATGGCGCGGGCGGCGGAACGCCCGCTGGCGCCGTTCCCCGCCGCGCGGGCGCTGCGCGACCGGCAGCCGGTCAGCCGGGTCCGGATCTGGAACGGCGCCACACCCTGGCTGATCACGCGCCACGCCGACCAGCGCGCCCTGCTCACCGACCCGCGACTGAGCGACGACGACCTCGACCCCGGCTTCCCGTACGTGAACCGGCACCGGGCGGAGATCGCGCCGCTCACCCCCCGCATGATCACGAACACGGACGCGCCGGAACACACCCGGCTGCGCCGCTCGGTCAACGGCCCCTTCCTCGTCAAACGGGTCGAGGCGATGCGGGCGCCCATCCAGAAGCTGGTGGACGGGCTGATCGACGACATGCTCGCGGGCCCGAACCCGACGGACCTGCTGACCGCGCTCGCCCTGCCGGTGCCGTCCCTGGTCATCGCCGAGATGCTGGGTGTCCCGTACGAGGACCACGCCTTCTTCCAGAAGTTCTCCGCCACGGTCCTCGACAGCGCCGCCCCGCAGGAGGAGGTCAGGGAGGTGGGCGGGCGGATGGCGGCGTATCTGAGCGACCTCCTCGACCAGAAGATGGCCGGCCCCGCCGACGACGTGATGTCCGAGATGGGCGGCAGGGTCAAGACCGGCGACATGACCCACACCGAGGCCGTGCACATGAGCACGGCCATGCTGATCGCGGGCCACGAGACGACGGCGACGATGATCAGCCTGGGCACGCTGGCCCTGTTCCAGCACCCGGACCAGCTGGCGGTCCTGCGCGGGACGAACGACCCGAAGGTGATCGGGGGCGCGGTGGACGAACTGCTGCGCTACCTGAGCATCGTGCAGACCGGCGTGCGCCGGGTCGCGAAGGAGGACATCGAGATCAGCGGCGTCCACATCCGCGCCGGGGAAGGTGTCATCTTCGACCTGCACGCCGCCAACTGGGACCCGGAGGCCTTCCCGGACGCCGAGCGCCTGGACCTCGGCCGGCCCGCCCGCAACCACCAGGCGTTCGGCTACGGCCCCCACCAGTGCCTGGGCCAGAACCTCGCCCGCCTGGAGCTCCAGGTCGTCTACGGCACCCTCTACCGCCGGATCCCCACGCTACGGCCGGCCGTCGACATCGCGGACCTGGAGTTCGACCACACCGGGACCACCTACGGAGTCACGTCCCTCCCCGTGGCCTGGTGACCGCCCGTCGCCGGTAACCCACGCGACGGCCGGGCAGGCGGCGATCACTCCTCACGCGTGACCGGCGCCTGCCACAGCGCGACGATCACATCGATGAGTCCGGTGGCGGTCTCCCGCCAGGTCGCGCGGGACGTCGGGGTGCCGTCGGCGAGGGCGCGTTCCCGTTCGACGGCCATCTGCGAGATCAGGTGACGCGTCATGGCGCCGCGCTCCTCGCGCACCTCGGCGGGCAGGTCGGAAAGGCACCGCTCCAACCCCTCCTGCATCATGCGCATTGACGGGCCGGCGTCGGCGGACTCCTCGGTCGTGATCGCGCGGAGCGCGGGGTCGGCGGTGACCTGGGTGACGAACCGGGCGTACCAACTCGGGTTGCCCAGGGCTTCCAGGTGCTCGGTGAGGGGGCGGACCGCGCAGGCCACCCAGTCCCGCAGCTCGGTGGAGTCGCCGATCTCGGCCAGCAACCGCGCCCTGATGTCCTCCATCTGCTCGGCGTGCTTGCGGACGATCGCGCGCACCAGGTCGACCTTGGTCCCGAAGTGGTAGGTGACGGCGGCGTTGTTGCCCTGCCCCGCCGCCTCGCTGATCTGGCGGTTGGCCACCGCGTACACACCGCGCTCGGCGAACAGCCGCTCGGCCGCGGTCAGCAGCGCCTCCCGCGTCGCGTTGACCTGCTCGTCCCGTCTCGTCCTGCCTGCCATCATCGCCACCACTTCGGGACATCGCGCTCCTCCGCGACGGCCGGGTCCCACAGGCCACCGCAGCCCCCGGCCCAGTCGGCGAGGTCGAACGACGGAAGCGTACGCAACGACCCGCCGCACCTGCGCGACGCCCCGTCGAGGCCGCGGCCGTCCGTCCCGCGCGCGCCACTCGGGCTTCCGGACCGCGCCCCGTCCGCCCGCGAACCGGTTCGGCCCCGGACCCGACTCCGGGCTCGGACCAGGTCCGGGGCCACGTCCAGGTCCGGGGCCACGTCGAGGTCCGGGGCCACGTCCAGGTCCCGGTTCAGGTCCTAGGGCCAAACCTCCGTTGGGTCCAGGTCCCAGTTCAGGCCGCGGGCCCGGCCCCGGTCAAGGGGCCGGACCGCCCGGCGCTCGCCGCACGCCCCGGGCGTCCGCCGGCCGGCGGCCCGTCCGTCAGACGGCGGCCCAGGCGTCGTCGACCGGGAGGACAGCGCCGTTGACGAAGGAGGCGGCGTCGGAGGCCAGGAAGACGATGGCGGCGGCCTGCTCCTCCGCCGTACCCATCCGGCCGATGTTGGCGCCGATGAACCGGCCCACGACGGCGGGGCCATGGGCGTCCTGGCCCGCGTCCACCTGGATGTTGGTCGCGGTGGGACCGGGAGCGATGGCGTTGGCGCGGATGCCCTGCCCCCGGTACATCACGGCCAGGTTCTTCACCAGGCCCACGACGGCGTGCTTGGAAGCGGTGTAGGCGGCGCCCGCCGCGCTGCCGCGCAGGGCGGCCTCGGACGCGGTGAAGACGATCGAGCCCCGCCCCGCGGCCTGCATGTGCGGCAGGACCGCGCGGGTGAGCAGGAACGGCGCCGTCAGATTGATCCGGATCACCCGCTCCCACTCGGCGTCGTCGGTCTCGCCGAGCGCGGACATCCGGTCCATGATCCCGGCGTTGTTGACCAGGACGTCCACGCCGCCGAAGGCGTCGACAGCCCGCTCGACGACCTCGGCCACGACCTGCTGGTCGCTCAGGTCCCCGACGACGGACAGAGCGACGCCCCCGGCGGCCTCGATCTCCTTGACCGCCTCCTCGGCGCCCGTCCGGTCGAGGTCCGCCACCAGGACCTTCGCACCTTCCTGCGCGAACTTCAGGGCGGTGGCCCTGCCTATGCCCGATGCCGCGCCGGTGACGACGACGCCCCGGCCCTCAAGACCCGTGCTGTTCATGTGACGCTCCTTCTGCCTGGGGTGTACGTCGGTCATCCGTGCCGGAGCGCGGATGACCGGGATGCCCGGGATGTCCGGGCTGTCGCTCGAGCTGTCGGAGGGCGGTGGGGCCGACCCCGCTCACGCCTCCACCTGCCAGACGCTGCCCTCGCCGTTGCCGGAGACGAGCAGGGAACCGTCCGGGGCGAGCGCGAGTCCGGCGAACGGGAGGGGCGGGTCGGGGACGACGAGGACCGAACCGGTCCCGGCACGCCCGGTCCCGGCACGCCCGTCCCCAGCACTCCGGAGCCCTGGTGGCGGACCGACCGGCAGGCCCTCGACGACGATCCGGCTCTCCCCCGTGGTCAGCGAGATCGCCCGCAGCCGCCGGTGCCCGACCTCCACCGTGCACAGTTCGCCGCCACGGACGACCAGGCCCTGCGGGGCGTCCAGCCCCTCGGCCACGACGACCGCCTCGCCGCCGTCGAGCCGCAGCACCACGCCGAGCCGGTCGTCGCTCACGTAGCAGCGCCCCTCGGTGTCGAAGGCCACGTCCACTGGATGGCCGAGCCCGTCGGCGAGCACGGTGACGGTGTCGCTCCCGTCGATGGCCACGACCCGGCCCGCGCCCGCCTCGGCGACGACGAGCGAGCCGTCCGGCCCCACCGTGATGCCCATGGGCTGTTCCAGCCCCGACGACCGTTCCCGCGTGGTCCCCCGGTCGGGGTCGTAGGTGTGGACGTCGCCGTACTGCGACGTGACGTGCACGAGTCCGTCCGCGTGGGCGACGCCGTGTGCGAAGGGCCGCAGGTCGCGCGAGGTGATGCCGCCCTCGTCGCTCGCCGCGGAGACGGTGACCGGCTCGCCCTCGTCGGTCGGCGCCGGGCTCGCCAGCCGGTAGTGGTCGGCCGCGTACACCGTGCCGCCGAGGTCGACCGTCAGGCCGAAGGGCCCGTCGAGGCCGCGGGGCACGATCTCGCGGGTGCGGCCGTCGGCGTGCAGCTCGGTGATGCCGCCGCTGGCGTAGCTGGAGACGAACATGCGGTTCTCCGCGTCGAACGCCGCGTTGTCCAGCCCCACCAGACCGCTGGTGACCAGCGTCCGGGAGCCGGTGCCGTGCAGGTCGATACGGGTCACGATGCCTTCGACGCCCCGTGACAGGACGTGCAGGACACCGCCCTGGTCGAAGCGGACCGCGACCGGTTCGTGCACGTCCTCGGCGACCACCTCGGGCACTCCGCCGTCCGGGGGGATCCGCCAGACCTGGCCGGTCATCATGTGCGGGTAGTACAGGTGGCCGTCCGGGCCGAGTTGCATCGCGTTGCCGAGCGCGAGCCCTTCGGTGAGCACCTTCGGGTCGCCGCCGTCGGGGAAGAGTTCCATGAGCCGGCCGCCCGGCCGCATCTCGTTGATGAACAGCCGGTCGCCGACGCAGGTGATCCCGTTGGGCATGATCACCTGGTCCGAGACGAGGCTGTAGTCGCCCCGCGGCGTACGGCGCCACACCCGGCCGGGGGCCAGGTCCGCGATGTACATCGAGCCGTCCGCGCCGAAGGCGAGGTCGTCCGGCGACGCGACCGGGCCGTCCATGGGCACGATCACCTCGACGTCCCCCGTGGCGGGGTCGACCGCGCTGATCCGCCCGGCGAGGAACTCCGCGACGTAGAGCCGGCGGTCGGGGCCGAACGCGACTCCGTTCGAACCCCACAGCCGGTTGGGCGGGTTGAGCCGCCTGGCCTTCCCGGGGGTGGTGGTCACGGGCCGGCCCCCGGCCGCGTCGAACCGGCTGGGGTACGTGGCGTTCACGCGTCCTCCCCCTCCTTCGCCTTCGCCGCGACGGCGGTCCCGGGCGCCCCAGCCGTCCCGGACGACCCGGCCGCCGCGGACGCCTCCGCTGCCGCGGACGTCCCGGTCGTCTCGGACACCTCTGCTGCCGCGGACGTCCCGGCCGTCACCAGCACGTCGTTCATGCCGCCGTTCGCGCGCCAGTCCCTGAGCAGTTCATGGAAGACGACCGGCCCGTCGGCGTACCTCTCGTTGCTCTCCCGCGGCTTGCCCTCGTTGTTGTAGTAGCCGGGGGTGCACTCGGCGTGGAACGCGTACAGATCGGGCGCGTTCTCCCGGAGCGCGGCCACCCAGTCCTCCTGGGACTCGGGGGTCGGTTCGACGTACCGGGCCCGGTGCTCCCGCGCCTCGGCGACGACCTCGGCGACGTGGGTGGCCTGTTCGTCCAGGACGTGCACGAAGTTCACGGAGGCCGCGTTCTGGAGCGGGCCCAGCAGGAAGAGGTTGGGGAAGCCGTGGCTGTAGAAGCCGTGGAGCGTCTTCGGACCGTTCCGCCAGGAGCCCAGCAGGCTCTCGCCGCCCCGGCCGTACACCGGGAGCCCGCCGGACAGCACGCCCGAGACGCCCGTCTCGAAGCCGGTCGCGAAGATGACGCAGTCGACCTCGTACTCGGTGCCGCCGACCACGACGCCGTTCTCGGTCATGCGCTCGACACCGTGGGTGTCGGCCGTGTCGACCAGGGTGACGTTGGGACGGTTGAAGGTCTGGAGGTAGTGGTCGCTGAACGTGGGCCGCTTGCACATGTAGCGGTACCAGGGCTTGAGCTTCTCGGCCGTCTCCGGGTCCTCGACGACGCTCTCCACGCGCGCGCGGATCTCGTTCATCTTCTGGAAGTCGACGATCTCGTAGGCGCGTTCGCGTTCCTCGGCCGGGATGTGCTCGTACGCCTTCGTCGGGATCATCTTCTCCTGGAGCCGGGCACTGCTGGTCCAGCCGTCGTTCACCAGGTCCTCGTCCGTCCGCACGCCGGTGACGACCTTGAGGAAGTTCTCCATGCGGTGCCGCTGCCAGCCCGGCCGGAGCGACGCGGCCCACTCCGGGTCGGTGGGCCGGTTGTCCCGTACGTCGACGGAGGAGGGCGTGCGCTGGAACACGTACAGGTGCTGGGCGTCCCGGCCGAGGTGGGGCACGACCTGGATGGCGGTGGCGCCGGTGCCGACGAGGGCCACCCGCTTGTCGGCGAGCCCCGTCAGGCCGCCGTCCGCGTCACCGCCGGTGTAGGCGTAGTCCCAGCGGCTGGTGTGGAACGTGTGCCCCTTGAAGGTCTCGATCCCCGGGATGCCGGGGAGCTTGACCTGGCTGAGCGTTCCGGTGGAGACGACCACGTAGCGCGCCCGTATCCGGTCGCCCCGGTCGGTGGAGACGATCCACTCCGACGCGTCCTCGTCCCAGCGCAGTTCGGTCGCCGCGGTCTGGAAGCAGGCGTCGTCGTAGAGGCCGAAGTGCCGGCCGATCGCCCGCGCGTGCTGGCGGATCTCCTCGCCCGGCGCGTACCGCCACTTCGGGACGTAGCCCACTTCCTCCAGCAGCGGCATGTAGATGTACGACTCGATGTCGCAGTGGATGCCCGGGTAGCGGTTCCAGTACCAGGTGCCGCCGAAGTCCGCGCCCTTGTCGATCACGCGGATCGACGTCACGCCCGCCTGGCGCAGCCGGGCGCCCGCGAGCAGGCCGCCGAATCCGCCGCCGACGACCAGCGCCTCGACCCGGTCGTGCAGGGGCTCGCGGGTGAACTCGGGGTCGGCGTACGGGTCGTCGGCATAGTAGCCGAACTCGCCTCCCTCGCCCCGGTACTGAGCGTTGCCGTCGGGGCGGATCCGGCGGTCGCGCTCGGCGCGGTAGCGGGCCCGCAGGGCTTCGGGGTCGAAGCCGAGGTCCTGGGCGAGGTCCTGCGCGAGGTCCTGCGGATCGGTGGTGCTGGGGGTGGCGCCGGGGGTGGCGCTGGAGGGCTGGGGGGCGGACTGGGGGGCGGGCATCACGTGGGTCCTCTTCCTGACCGGTTCCCGTCCGGATCCCGCCGGACGGTCGCCTGGCTTTCTTGGGGGGCTGCCCGAGGGGCCGGGGTCGCCCCGGGCTCGTGCCGGGCTCGCGCCCGGGGCCGTTCCGGGGGCCTCCTCGGGGTCTTCGTGAGGTCTGCGTCAGGTCTTCGTAGGAAGGGGGCGTTCCCCGGGCGCCGGGCCCACTCTCCGACGGCGCGGCGGCGGCCTCGCGGCGAGCCCGCCCCGAGGCGACCCTTCCGGATTTAAAATCTATCACTTAAAAAATTTACGGGCCAGCCCGTCCGGCGAGCCGCGCTGTCAACGAGGACGAGGGCGAAGACGAGGGCTGACGAGGACTTCTCGCCGGACGCGCACACGCACCCGGAGGAGGCCCGAAGAAAGGCAGGAGGAAGCCCGGAGGAGGCCCGGAGGGACCTACCGCCCCGCCTCCTGGGTGCACTCGACGGCCGGCCGGCCCGCCCGCGGCGTCCGGGTCCCGCACGGGGCGGCTGCCGCGGGTGAGAATCCCGTGCCGCCCGTTGCCCACAACGCACGCTTCGACGCAAAAGAGACCTGCCGGACGACCCACGCCTCCCGCGCGAGCCGTCCTCCACGCACGGTCACTCGGCCGGCTTCGCCTCCGGCTCGGCGTCGGCCGGAGGCACCAGCAGCAGCGCGAAGGTCTCGGCGATCGCGGCGATGTCCACCGTGGGGTCGTGCATCCACTGCAGCTGGAGTCCGTCCAGCACCGCGATGAGCACCCTGGACAGATGGTCGGTGCGCGCGTCGGCCCGGATCCCGCCGACCCGCTGCTGCACCGCCGCGCCCTCCTCTGCCTCGGCCGCCAGGCGGCGGTAGCGCTCGGCGAAGTAGGCGTGCGCGGGGCTCTCCGGGTCGGTGGCCGCCGCCGAGAGCGTGACATACAGCTTGGCGACCCCGGGATGGTCGGTGGTGAGGCTCGCACTGGCCGCCATGGCCCTGACCAGGCTCTCGCCCTCCCCGGCCGCACTGGCCAGGGCCTTGCCCACGACGTCCCGCCGCTCCAGGACCGCGAGCAGCAGTTCGTCACGCGTGGGGAAGTAGTACGTCAGAGCCGGCTGCGTCACCCCGACCCGGGCCGCGATGTCCTGCAAGGACGCGCGCTCCCCGTGCTCGTCCACGGCCTCATAGGCAGCCTGGAGGATCTGCTCGCGCCGCTCCGCGCTCTTGCGGTACGGGCCCCGGGGCTTTCGCTGACTGCTCACCCGTAAGACCGTACTTCACCTGGCCGAACGCGTCCCCGCGCGCGTACCGCCCCCGACCGCCTCCCCCGCCCCGTCCGCCGGACGCACGTCCCAAGTACCCGAGCGGTGACGAGCGTCCGACGGCCCGCGGGGCACCGCACCACCCTCGTAGTGACTCACCGTCAGATCTTGACGACGGTGACGCGTCCGCCGCACAGAGCGGTGAGACCCTCGGGATCCGAGGTGAGGATCGTGACCGGCCCGGGGGCGGCGAGGGCGGTGGCTCCGAGCATGGCGTCGATGGCGCACTTGTGACCGTGCGTCCCTGTGTCGGCAAGGAGCGCGGCGGCGTGACGGGCCACGGCCTCGGTGACCGGTTCGACGACGAGGCGGGAGAGCGTCCACTCCAGGGCCGGGCGGTTGATGCGCGGGTGGACCACTTCCACCAGAGTCGCCGCGGAGGTGATGACGCGCAGGTCGTCGGCGCGGGCCAGGGCAAGCCAGCCGGTGACCGTACGGTCGCGCAGCACGGCCTTGGCCAGCCCTTCACTGTCGAGGACGAGGGTGCCGCCGGGCATGGCGGTGGAGCGGGTCACGCGGCGTTCGCCCCGCCCGCCGCCCCCTCGCGCCGCGCCTGGTGGAGCTGGTCACGCAGGGCCTGGACTTCCTCGTCCGTGACGGGGCCGTGTTCCGCCTCGGCAACCTGGATGAGCTCGTTGAGGTTGTCCCGTTCGATCTGGCGGGCTACGGCGGCGGCAACGTAAGCGGACAGGCCGGAAGGGCCACCGCGGGCTTTGGCGGCTTCCGCGATGTCACGCGGCATGGTGATCGAGTACTTGCCGGTAGGCTCACTCATACCCCTCATCCTACCCGCGATCCCCCCAGCTCGGTCGCGATAGGTCCTATGCGACCGGGTCAGGTCGGATGACGGCGGCAACGCCCCCTTGAACGACGCGCTGGAGGGTTCCCGCAACGGCCGCGACGAGCAGGCCGCGCGGAAGGCGTTCGAGGCCCGATGGAACACCCCGCACGGCATACGGACGGTGTTTGCCGCCGCCTTCGCCCTCACGGCCGTGTCCGTCGTCCGGTGAGCCGGCTCGCCTGTCGAGGCCGCGCCTGAAAGCGCGTCGGACGTGTGCCGCGAACAGCGAGGGACAGCAAAAGAGAGCGGGAGTCAGTGATACTGACTCCCGCTCTCTTGTATCGGCATCCACTCCAGCCCCATACGAACTTCCGTAGGTGCCCGAGCGAGTGCCCCCGGCAGGATTCGAACCTGCGCACACGGCTCCGGAGGCCGTTGCTCTATCCCCTGAGCTACGGGGGCGTGTCGTCTGTTTTCCTCGGCGACGGGGAAAACCTTACCAGCTTCCACGGGGTACCCGTGAACAGGTATTTCAGAGGGGCCGGGTGGGCTGCGGGGGCGCCGGGACGGGGCTGGAGAAGGGCCGGCCGGGGGCGGCTCGGCGCCGGTCGGCGCCCCGGTTCTCGCCAGGGTTCTCGCCGGCCGAAGGGGGCGGCGCTCCGGTCCTCGCCGGCCCGGGGGCGACGTAACGGCCGTCGCGGCATACGGCCCCCCGCTCCGCCGTGTGCGCGCTACGCCGGTCTGCGCTTCCGGCCCGGGGATGCCGCCTTCTTCTCCGGCGCGGTCTTCTTCGCCCCGGTCGCCTTCTTCGCAGGCGTCTTCGCCGGGGCCGCCTTCTTCCGGGGCGTCGTCTTCTTCGCCTGCTGGGTACGGGACGACAGCCGCTTCACCTCCGCGGGCTCCGCCGGCTCCGTCGGTTCGCCGCGCGCGCCCTTCGCCTCGCGCACGCTGTTCTCCAGCGCCGCCATCAGGTCGATCACCTTCCCGCCCGCGGCCGGTTCCCGCTTCGGGGCCGGTTCGCCCTCCGTCTTCGCCGCGATCATCTCCTCGACGGCCTCCCGGTAGTCGTCGTGCAGCGAGTTCAGGTCGACCGAGCCGAGAGTGTCCATCAAGGCGTCCGCCAGGTCCAGTTCCGCCTCCCGCACGGTGACGTCGCCCTCCGGCGCCACGCCTTCCGGGGCGCGGATCTCGTCCGGCCACAGCAGGCCGTGCATGGCGATCACGTCGTCCACCACCCGCAGCATCCCCAGCCGCTCCCGACCCCGGAGCGCGAACTTGGCGATGGCCACCTGCTTGCTGCGCTTGAGCGCCTCGCGCAGCAGGACGTACGGCTTGGCGGCGGGGGCGCCGCCCGCGGCGAGGTAGTAGGCCGCATCCAACTGGAGCGGATCGATCGTGTCCGCCGGCACGAACGCCACGATCTCGATCGTCCTCGCCGTCGGCAGCGGCAGCTCCGCCAGATCGTCCTCGGTGATCGGGATGATCGACCCGTCCGGGTACTCGTACCCCTTGCCGATGTCCGACGCCGGCACTTCCTGCTCGTCCAGTTCGCAGACCTTGCGGTAGCGGATGCGGCCGCCGTCGGCCATATGGATCTGACGGAAGGAGATCGAACGGTTCTGCGTGGCGTTCACCAGCTTGATCGGGATACTGACCAGCCCGAAGGAGATCGCGCCGTTCCATATGGATCGCACGTCCCATCCCTTTCATCCGCTTTCCGTGGGATTCTCATCGTATGACGCCGATCACAGAGGTGGAGGGGCGGCGACTGGCGCTCAAGAACCTGGACAAGGTCCTCTACGCCGCCACCGGCACCACCAAGGGCGAGGTCCTGCACTACTACGCCCGTACGGCGGACCCCCTGCTGGCCCATCTCGCCGACCGCCCCGTCTCCTTCCTCCGTTATCCGGACGGTCCCGACGGCCAACTGTTCTTCACCAAGAACCCGCCGCCCGGCACCCCTTCCTGGGTGCGGATCGCCGATGTCCCCCGCAAGACCGCCGACAGCGGCAAACAGGTCGTGGTCGGGGATCTGGCGACGCTGATGTGGGCGGCGAACCTGGTCGTGGAGTTCCATACGCACCAGTGGCGTGCCGCCGCCCCGAACCGCGCCGACCGGCTGGTCCTCGATCTGGACCCCGGGGCACCCGCGACCGTCGTGCAGGCGTGCGCCGTCGCGCTCTGGCTACGGGAACGGCTCGCCGAGGACGGCATCGAGGCCCACGCCAAGACCTCCGGCGCCAAGGGGCTGCACCTGCTGGCCGCGCTGGAACCCGCCCCCTCGTCCGAGGTCTCCGCGTACGCGAAGAGCCTCGCCGTCGAGGCCGAGAACGCGCTGCCGGACCTGGTGGTCCACCGCATGCGGCGCTCCCTGCGGCCGGGCAAGGTGTTCGTCGACCACAGTCAGAACGCCGCGGCGAAGACGACCGCCGCCCCCTACACCCTGCGGGCCCGCCCCGAGCCCACGGTCTCCGCGCCCGTCTCCTGGGCCGAGGTCGGGGACTGCGCGGGGTCCGCGGACGCGGCGCGGCTGGCGTTCCGCATGGAATCCATGGGCGAGCGGCTGGAACGGTACGGCGACCTCCTCGCCCCGCTGCTCGACCCCGAGCACACCGGCCGACTGCCCTGACACCCGCCGGCCCCCCGGCCCGCTGCCCCTCGACGCCCCCTGATCCGCCGCCCGGTGCCGATTCGACGGTCGGACGCTCCTGCCCGTCCCCTTACACGCGCAGCCACGTACGGCGGTCCCTCGCCCTCGCGTACAGGGCCTCGATGTCCGCCGGTTTCAGCACGCCGCCGAGGGCCGCCAACGCCGGGATCTCGTCGTCTGTCATGATCCGTACGTCCTGGCGCGCGGTCGTCCGCGCGTCCTCGGCCGTCCCCGCGCCCCCGTCCGCCTCCGGCTCTCCCGGCCGCTCCCGTACGACGGGTCCCGCCGCCCCGACCACGGCCAGCGCCGGTGCCACCGCCGCCGCCAGGGCGTGTGAGGCGCGCTCCGCCTCGCGGCGGGCCCAGCGCAGGTGGGGCTCGGCGGCGGCCCGGCCCGTACGGACCATGGGGTCGGAGATCCGTACCCGCCGGTCGCGCGCGGCCAGGGTCCTTACGGCCAGGACCCCCGCCGGCCCGATCGCCACGTGGTCGATACGGGCCGCGCCCGGCAACGGCACGGAGTGCAGGATCCGCCAGCCCGCGTCTTCGAGCCGGTCCAGGTGTCCGCCCACGATCTGCTGGGCGCGCAGGTCCTCCACGCGCCGGTCGACACCCCGGCCGAACCGGAAGCCGAACGGGAAGCCGAACGGGAAGCCGAGGCGCGGCCCGCCCCCGTGCGGCCACCGGCCGGTCGCCTCACCCGACTCCCTCACCTCCTCCGCCTCCGGCTCCCCGTGCAGTGCCTCGCCCGGGCGGTTGGGTGCCAGGTCGTCGTCGGGGTGGAGGGACAGCCGGTCGAGTTCGGCCGGTGTCGGCACGGGAGGTGGTCCGACGGCCACGTCACCGGTGAGGTACGGCGCCAGCGCGGCCAGCACGGCCTCGGTGTCCGTTCCCGGGAGCACGCTCACCCGGCCGCTCCGCCCGCCCGCGCCGGGCCCGAGGCCGTCGGCGGCCGGTTCCGCGTCGTACCAGGCGACGGTCGTGCCGTTCGGCAGACTCACGTACAGGCGGTCCCGGCCACGGCTGCGCACCGGCGTGACGCGTAATCGGGTCATCGCACACCTCACCATCCTCATGACCATGGGAACAGGCGCCCATTCCGCGGGCAATACACGAAAGCCCAGGAACGACCAGGAATACGCGCGGGTAGCAACGAACACTCATACGACCGGGTCACGGCTTCCCTGGCCGGAGGCGGCCAACGCCGGGAAAGCGGCGTTCGGGCCCATAAGGTGAGGGAACGACCGACCGTCCCAGGAGCGCCGTGACCTCTCGCCGTGCCGCCGTCGGCCCCGTCCTGGCGGCGGCCACCACCGCCGCGTTGTCCCTGGTCCTGTCCGCCTGTGGCGACGAGAGCGGGCTCAAGAGCGCCGGTCCCACGCCGACCGCCATCGGCCCGGTGCGGCTGTGGCCGGGGCTGCCGGTCATCTCCGCGCCTCCCCTCGACTTCGGGGAGGGCGATACGGTCCGGGTCCCCGGCATCAAGGTGGCCCCCGGGGACATCCACGAGCTGAACCCGGTCGCCGTCCTGCGGGCCGAGGCGGCCGCCCGTCCGAACGAGGCCGCGGGGCCCGGAGGGCTGCCGCAGGGCGTCGTCGCACGGCTCACCGAGTGCCGGGGCCCGGAAGGCGCGGAAGGCGCGAAGGGCCCGGGAGGCGGGCGAGGCCCGGCCGACGCCAAGGACCCGGCGGACGCGAAAGGCCCGGCCGACTCCAAGGGCCCCACACGCCCCGAAGGCCCGACGGCGTCGGCGCACGCGAAGGCCCCGGCAGACGCGCGGGGCGCGCGAGACGTCAAGGATCCGGCGGACATCAAGCGTCCGCCGAGGGGCGAGGGCTCCGGGGCCGGCCGGGGCACCGCGACGCCGGCCGCGCCGGCCGCGCCCGCCATGCCGGAGGTCTCCGGCCGCGGCGAGGCGGGCTGTCCGGTCCTGCGCGCGTACCACCACGACCTGACCGGTGACGGCCGGGACGAACTGATCGTCGGCATCGCCATGCCCGCCCAGCAGTTGACCGTCCGCTGCTACCGCGCCGAGAACGACGGACTGACCCGGATCATGTCCACCTCCGACCAGGTCGTCGGGGTCGAACTGGCCGACCGGGACCTGATCGTGCGGGTCGTCTCGGCGGGGATCCCCGGGTACGAGTACCGGACGGCCTGGAGCTGGGACTCCCGGCAAGGGGTGATGCTGCCCGCCCGGGACGAGATCGTCCCCGCCAGGACCGCCGCCCCGCCCGGGTCCGTGCCCCGCCCCGCGTCGGCCACCGGCGCGCCGGCGGGTACGGCGTATCCCACGTCCCCCGCGCACACCGCCCGTCCCGCGGGCCCCACGGCCACGAGCGGCACTCCTGGCGCGAGCGATGTCCCACCGTGGCCGTGGGCGCGCGGAGCCGCCCGTGCCACGTTCACTTCCTCGGCGGGGACGCCGCCGGCCGTCGCGTCGGACACGGACGTGCCCGCCGATACGTCGCCGACCGACGGCGTATCGGCCGGCACGTCGTCGGCAGGAACGTCATCAGCGGGCACGTCATCGGCGGGCACGTCAACGCCAGGCATGTCGTCGGCGGGCACGTTGTCGACGGGCACGTTGTCGGCGGGCAGGTCATCGGCCGGTGCCGTGCCCGCGCTCGCCTCGTCGACGAGCGTCTCAGCGTCGGGTGCCTCGTCTTCGGGTGCAGCCTCGGGTGCCTCAGCGTCGGGTGCGGTGCCGGCACTCGCCACCGCCGCGGTGACATCCGCCGCGCATACCACCGTCGTCCGCCCCGCCGAGCCGAAGACGGGGCCACCGGGCACCGCGAACAGGCCGTCCGCCGTGCCGCACGGCGTCGCGTCCCCGACTGGCCCCCGTACGCACGTCCGTACGCCGAACCCACGCGCCCCCGGCTGTCCTCGCTCGTCAGGACCTCCAGGGTCTCCGAGGTCTCCAGGGGCTCCAGGGGCTCCAGGGGCTCCGGGGGCCTCGAAATCTCCCGGATCTCACGGATCCGTCGGCTGCCACGCGCCCGGCGCCGCACCGGCCCCCTCGATCGGCACCGCCTCCACCGCCGTAGCCGCCTCCACCACCACAGCCGCCTCCACCGCCGTGGCCGTGGCCCCAGCCGTGGCGAGTCCGTCGTGATGCCCCGTCTGCCCGCCTGGACCGCGACCCTCACGTGGAAGGCGGCCGTCTTCATCACCGTCATGTGCTGTGCCCTCGCCGCCCTGCTCGGCGTGCTCGTCCATGTGTCCGTGACCCGTCAGACCGTCAGTTCGGCGCGCGAGAAGGCGCTGTCCCGGCTGGACGCCGTCGCCCGGGCGTACGAGGCGGGCCGGCCGCTCCCCCGGTTCGCCGCCGTGGACGCGCCCGGTCTGCCCGAGCGGCTGCGCGCGCTCGCCGTCCGCGGGCGGCGCGGCACGATGGTCGCCGACTTCCACGGCAGGCCGACGATGTGGGCCGCCGGGCCCGCCGACGGGCGGGCGCTGGTCGCGCGGGTCGACTACACCCTCAGCCAGGCCACCATCACCAACCTGGACCGCTCGATCATCGGCTCGTCGGTGCTCGCCACCGTCGCCACACTCCTCGTCGGGGCGTGCGCGGTCACCCGGGTGACGCGACGGCTGCACCTCACCGCCCAGGTGGCCCGGCGGATCAGCGCGGGAGATCTGGACGCACGCGTCAACGACCCTCGTACGAGAGTGCCGTCGCGCCCCCAGGACGAGGTCGCCACCGTCTCCGGGGCGCTCGACACGATGGCTTCCACGCTCCAGGGCAAGCTGCTGAGCGAGCAGCGCTTCACCGCCGATGTGGCGCATGAGCTCCGTACCCCGCTGACCGGACTGTCCGCGGCCGCCGAGCTGCTGCCGGAGGGCCGGCCGGCCGAGCTGGTACGGGACCGGGTGCGGGCCATGCGGACGCTGACGGAGGATCTGCTGGAGATCTCCCGGCTGGACGCGCGTACGGAACAGGTCGATCTGGCCGTCCACGCGCTCGCGCCCCTGGCCGAGGGAGTCGTGCGCGCCGCCCGCGCCTCGTACGCGCCGCCCCGGTCCGGAACCGACCCGCGGCCGGCAGCTCCGGCAGCCGCACGCCCGGTCCCGGACGTGCCAAGGCCGGGTATGCCGACGCCGGGTGCGCAGGGGCCGGGCGTGGCGTCAGGCTCGCACTTCGAACTGCGCGTCGTCCGGGACGCCTGCGTCGAGACCGACCGGCGGCGGCTGGAGCGGGTGCTCGGCAATCTGGTCGCCAACGCCCACCGGCACGGCCGCCCGCCCGTCGTACTGACCGTGGACGGGCCGACCGTGACCGTGCGCGACCACGGCCCGGGATACCCGGCGTACCTGCTGGAACACGGCCCCCAGCGGTTCCGCACCGAGGGCGGCGGCAAGGGGCACGGGCTGGGACTGACCATCGCCGTCGGGCAGTCGGCGGTGATCGGCGCCGAGCTGGTGTTCAGCAACGCCCCGGACGGCGGCGCGCTCGCCCGGGTCACACTCCCGGGCGGTGGAGAAGACATGGACACGGACGGGGGTTCCGGGCTCCGTGCGCTCCATGAGCCACCCACGTCACCCTCGCCGCACGGCACTCACGACACCCACAGCACCCACGACACCCACAGCGCTCACAGCACTCACAGCACTCACGGCGCCGATGACGAGCACCACGCCGATGAAAAGACCGTGGCCGCACATATCAACACACATTTGCACACATAAAGCGCCCCGATGGCGCCCCGCCTTGTTACCTTCCCCGCATGACCGCACCGACGGCGGACCCTTCCCGGCCCGTGCTACGCCTCCCCCAGCGCCGGGGCGTCGAGCTGTCGCTCCTCATCTGCGCCGTCCTTCTCTCCGTCTTCGGTTACGTCGGTGTCGGCCTCGGCCACTCCGGCACCGTGCCGCCGGACACCGCCCGCCACGGAGCCGGGCTCGGCCTGCTCGCGCTCCTCGCCCACCTCGCCGTCCGGCTGCGCGCCCCGTACGCCGATCCGCTGCTGCTGCCCATCGCGGTCCTCCTCAACGGCCTGGGCCTCGTCCTGATCTACCGGCTCGACCTGGAGACCCCGGACGACCGGGCGGCACCGGCGCAGCTCGTGTGGTCGACGCTCGGCGTCGGGCTGTTCATCGCCGTCGTCGTGCTGCTGCGGGACCACCGCGTGCTGCGGCGGTACGCGTACCTCTCGGTCGTCACCGCCCTGGTGCTGCTGATCGTGCCGATCTTCTTCCCCGCCGTGAACGGGGCCAAGATCTGGATCAGGTTCGGCGGTTTCTCCTTCCAGCCCGGGGAGTTCGCCAAGATCCTGCTGGCGGTCTTCTTCGCCGCGTACCTCGCCGCCAACCGCGACGCCCTCACGTTCGGCGGCCGTACGGTCCGGAGGCAGGGGCGAGGTCGGGGACACCCGGTCCGGAGGCTCGGCCGGGCGGTCCGGCCCGGCGGGCTGCCGACCGGCCGCGTTCTCGGACCACTGGTGGCGATCTGGGTGATCAGCGTCGTCGTCCTGGTCCTGGAACGGGATCTGGGGACCTCGCTGCTCTTCTTCGGCCTGTTCGTGATCCTCCTGTACGTGGCGACCGGGCGCAGGGGATGGCTCGCCGTCGGGCTGCTGCTCGCCGCGGTGGGCGCGTTCGTCGCCGGTTCGCTGGAGCCGCACGTCCACCGGCGCGTGGAGGACTGGCTGCACCCCTTCGCGTCCATCGAGGCGGGGCACGGCCCGGGGCAGCTCGCCCAGTCCCTGTTCGCGTTCGCCGCCGGCGGCCTGTCCGGCACGGGTCTGGGCCGGGGGCGGTCCATCCTGATCGGCTTCGCCGCCAAGTCGGACTTCATCCTGGCCACGGCCGGTGAGGAGCTGGGGCTGGTGGGCCTGACGGCCATCCTGCTGCTGTACGCGCTGCTGGTCGCGCGGGGCCTGCGGACGGGCCTCGCCCTGCGCGACCCCTTCGGGCGGCTGCTCGCGGTGGGGCTGGCGTCGATCCTGGCCGTGCAGGTCTTCGTCATCGCGGGCGGGGTGACGGGGCTGATCCCGCTCACGGGAATGGCGATGCCCTTTCTGGCGCAGGGCGGTTCGTCCGTCGTCACGAACTGGATCATGGTGGCGCTGCTCGTCCGGCTCAGCGCGTCGGCCCGTGGCCCGCACCCGGGGGCCGTGGCCCCCGGCGTCATCGCTCCCGCCGGTCCGGACCGAAGACCGCCGGACCCCGCTCCCGACCCCGCTCCCGGCCGCACTCCCGGCCCTGCGCACGGGCCCACGCCCGGGCCCACCGATCCCGTGCCGGGCCCGCCCGGTCCCCCGCCGGATCCCCCTGACCCCACTCCGGACCCGCTCGACCCCATGCCGAATCCGCCCGGACCCACGCCGGATCCGCCCGGAGCCACGCCGGATCCGCCCGGAGCCACGCCGGATCCGCCCGGAGCCACGAACGACAGGACCGACGACCAGCCCGTGGACCGATCCGAGGACCGCCGATGACCCGTCACATCCGGCACGTGTCCCTCTTCTGCTTCGTCCTCCTCGTCGCCCTCCTCCTCAACGCCCTCCGCGTCCAGGTCCTCCAGGCCGACTCCCTCGACGAGAACCCCGCCAACCGACGGTCCACCCTCCCGGCGGCGGAGCGGCGAGACTGAGGGGCACTGAGGGGCCACGTCATGGCGTGACGACACGAAGGGGGCGGCCCGTGGCAGCGACGGACGACGTGGAGCGGGCACTCGCACGGATCGAGCGGCTCGATCCGCGGCTGTGCGCCTTCATCGAGGTGTGGGGGGACCGGGCGCGTGCGCGGACCCGGGCAGTGGCACGCGCGCGCACACCCGAACACGCGCGGACGGTGGACGGCGAACTGCCTCTCGCCGGGTTGCCGTTCGCTGTGAAGGGACCGTCCGGCATCCGCTCGTACGCGGCGGGGCGGCTGATGGCGGCCGGTGCGGTACCGGTGGGCTCGACGGCGGTACCCGGGCCGGGCACGTACTGGCAGACCTGGGGGCAGGGCCGCCACGGCCGTACGGTCAACCCGTACCGCGCCGACCGGACGCCCGGCGGGTCCTCGGCGGGGTCGGCCGTCGCGGTGGCGGCGGACATGGTGCCGCTGGCGACGGGGAGCGACGGGGCGGGGTCGGTACGGATACCGGCGGCCTGGTGCGGGGTGTTCGGCCTGAAGACGACCAACGGGCTGCTGCCGTCCCCGGACCGTACCGGCCTGGCCGCGGCCGGGGTCCTGGCCCGGACGGTGACGGACGCGCGCGCGTATCTGCGGTGTGTGCTCGGCCCGGACGGCGCCTCTGACGCGTCGGGGACGAGCATCGCGCCCATGACCACGGGGTCGGCGGCGGCATCGGCGGCACGGGCATCGGCGGCTGACGTGCTGACGCCGCCGCAGGGGCGGCTCCCCATACCCGCCGTCTTCTCCCCCGATCTGGGCTTCGCGGCGCCGGACGAGGACGTCGTGGCGGTGGTCCGGGCGGCCGTGGCCCGGCTCGAGGAGGCCGGGGTGGTACGGCTGGAACGGCCGGGGGCGACACCGCGCCCGTTCACACTGCTCGATCCCCGCGAGGCGTGGCTGACCCTGCGGGGCGGGGGCGACGCGGCGGCCAGGGCCGCGGCGGAGGACGTACGGACGGAGAACGACCGGCGCCTCGACGTACTGTTCACCCGTACGCCACTGCTGCTCACTCCGGTCACCCCGAACCGCCCGCATGGCCACGAGGGCCCGGGCGAGCGCTACTCCACCGCCCTGACCTGGGCGTTCAATGTGAGCGGCCAGCCCGCGGCGAGCATCCCGGCCGGCTTCACGGCGGACGGCTGTCCGGTCGGGCTCCAGCTCGTGACGCAGCGGGGCACGGACGTCGCGCTGCTGGACATGGCTCTCGCGGTCGAAGCCGGCCTGGCGGCGGCACGACCCACCGGGCGGACCTGACGGAATAGGCGACCCGGCGGAGCCGGAAGTCCCGGCTCTTGAACACCCCGGCTCCCCGGCTCCCACCTCTTCGGCTCCGGGGCTCCCCGGCTCCCCACCTCTTCGGCTCCCGGGCTTCGCGGCTTCGCTCAGGGGATTGACGGCCTTGCTGACAAGCTGTCTCATAACAGGAAGCCGCCATGTAACCACCGGTAACCGTACAGCCGTGAGGGGTGCTCAGCCATGTCGACCACCACCACCGCGTCCGCGACCGGAGGCGACGCCCAGGTTCTCCACGACGCGCTCGGGCCGCTCCGCGAGCGTGAACAAGTCGCCGCGCGGTTGCTCGAAGCGTCCGCCAAGCACTCCTTCGACCCCGACCGGGAACTCGACTGGGACGCACCGGCCGAGGACGGCAAATGGTTCTGGCCCCCGGAGCTGGTCTCCCTCTACGACACGCCCCTGTGGGGAAGGATGCCGGAGGAGCAACGGATGGACCTGGCACGGCACGAGGCCGCGTCACTGGCTTCGCTCGGCATCTGGTTCGAGATCATCCTGATGCAGCTGCTGGTCCGACACATCTACGACAAATCCGTGACCAGCAACCACGTCCGCTACGCGCTGACCGAGATAGCGGACGAGTGCCGCCACTCGATGATGTTCGCGCGGCTGATCGGGAGGAACGGTACGCCGGCGTACCCCGTACCCCGGCGTTACCACGACATGGCGCGCGTCATGAAGACCGTCTCCACCACACCCGGTTCGTTCGCCGCCACCCTGCTCGGCGAGGAGATCCTCGACTGGATGCAACGGCTCACCTTCCCCGACGAGCGCGTACAGCCCCTGATCCGTGGCGTCACGCGAATCCATGTCGTCGAGGAGGCCCGCCATGTCCGGTACGCGCGGGAGGAGTTGCGGCGGCAGATGGTCACGGCCCCGCGCTGGGAAAGGGAGTTGACCCGCGTCACCTGCGGTCAGACGGCGCGGGTGTTCTCGCTCTGTTTCATCAACCCGGCGGTGTACGAGAACGTCGGCCTGCGGCGCGAGGAGGCCGTCGCCCAGGTACGGGCGAGCGGCCACCGCCGGGAGGTGATGCGGTCGGGCGCGCGGCGGCTCACGGACTTCCTGGACGACATCGGGGTGTTGCGCGGAGCCGGGCGGGCACTGTGGAAGTCCTCGGGGCTGCTGGCCTGAGTCACGACCGGGCCCGTTCCGCCCGCGCCCCGCGCCCCTCGGTCCCCGGCGGTCATGACCGAGACTGGGGAGTGTGAGAAGCGAGAACACCCCCTTCGTCGGGGGACCGATGGACGGGCGCGTCCTGCCCGTCCTGACCGGGCCGACCGGGAACCCGCCCAAGTGGTACGAGATCCCGGTGCCCGATCCCCACGGCGGGCCGCCCACCGTCCACGCCTACCGGCGCGAGCCGGCCGGATACAGCAAGCGCCTCGGTATCCAGCGCGGCTGGAAGTACGAGTACGTCGCCGAGGGCCGTGAGCGCCGCGCGCTGAAGTGGCCCTGGTCGAAGCCGGACGGCCGGACCGGCGAAACGGAGAGCAAGCCGGACAGCGGCCTGGACAGCCGACCGGACAGCCGACCGGACGGCCGGCCCGACAACTGACCCGACAGCGGTCCGACCGGGTGACGACGCCGGACCGATTCACCGCTCATCAGCTCGTCCTACCATCGATCACCGCGCCATCGCCTAGGACTGGACCCTCCGGTCCGGCCCACCAGCGGAGGCGATGGCATGTCAGGAAGGGTGCTGTGGACCGCCTGTACGGGGGCGGCCCTGGCCACCGCGACGGTCCTCACCGCGGTGCCGTCCGCCTCGCGTGCCACCGCGCACGCGACGGCCCACGCGACGGCCCACACGACTCCGTACGCGGTGCTCCTGCCCGGCGCCCGCCCGGCGCCCGCGCCCACGCTCACGACGTCCGCGCCGGGGACGCCTTCGGCCTCGGCATCCGTTCCCTCGGCGGCCGGTCCGCCGTCGTCCAGTCCCCCGACGCCCGGTCCGCCGTCGGGGACCGCCGGTCCATCGGCCGCCGGTCCCCCCGGCACTCCGTTCGCGCCCACCACCGTCGCGGGCATGCTGATGCGGCTCCAGCGGCTCTACCGCGAGGCCGAGGAGGCCACCGAGGCGTACAACGCCACCGAGGCCCGGCTGAAGCGGCAGCGCGCCGAGGTCGCGCGGCTCACGGCCGACCTCACCAAGGCCAGGAGCGCGCTCGCGCTCAGCCGGGTGGACGCCGGCCGGCTGGCCCGGGAGCAGTACCAGGGGCGGACCGAGCTCTCCGGTTACCTGCGGCTGCTGTTCGCCCGCGACCCGCAGCGCGCCCTGGACGAGAACTACCTGCTGGAGCACGCGGCCCGGGGCAGGGCGGGCACCCTGGCCCGGCTCGCGGGCGGCGAGAAACGCGCGGACGCCCTTGCCGCCGCCTCCCGTGCGGCGCTCGCCACCCAGCGCTCGCTCGCCACGAAACAGCGCAAGCAGCGCGACACCGTCCGGGCGCGGCTGCGCGCGGTCGAGAAGCTGCTCGCCTCGCTCAGCCGCGAGGAGATCGCGGCCCTCGCCGAACTGGAGCGGGCCGGCACGGACCAGGCCCAACGTGACCTGCTCGAGTCCGGCGCCCTCGGCGACCTCCCCGTCCCCTCCTCCGGAGTCCGAGGTGCCGGTGGATCCCCGGGGGCCGGCGTACGGAGCGACGGCCAGTCCGGTGGTTCCGGCGAGGGGGTCCGTACCCCCTCCCGCTACGGTGACCTCGCGCTGCGCTACGCCGTCCGGCAGATCGGCAAGCCGTACGAATGGGGGGCCGAGGGCCCTGACACCTTCGACTGCTCGGGCCTGACCATGCAGTCGTGGGCGTACGCCGGGCTCACCATCCCCCGTACCAGCCAGGAGCAGTGGCGCCAACTGCGCCGGATCCCGCTGCGCGAGCTGCGGCCGGGCGATCTCGTCGTCTACTTCGAGAAGGCCACGCACATCGCGATCTACCTGGGCGAGGGCATGGTGATCCAGGCCCCCCGACCCGGCACCCGGGTCAAGGTCTCGCCCATCGCGGCGAACCCGCTGCTCGGTGCCGTACGCCCGGACCCGCGGGCGGAGTCGCTGGATCCCGCCGGGTACCGGCCGCCGGCGCTGCCCGCGGGCGCCACGGACGGGGCGGACACGGGCTACGGAGACGCGACCGCGCCGTAGCGCGCCTCCCCTCACGAGGTGACCGGGCCCATGTGACCGGGCCCATGTGACCGGACCCAGGTGACCGGGCCCAGGTCGCCGGACCCAGGTCGGCGGGGACCGCCCGGGGGCCCGCGAAACCTCGCCGGGATCACTCGGTGACCATCCGGTGGCTATCCCGTCCGCTTGGAGACCTCCAGGGCGTGCCTCACCACCGCCAGCAGCGTCTCGACGGCGGCGATCCGGCGCCGCGCGTCCATGATCAGTACGGGGACGCTCTCCGGGACCGAGAGCGCGTCGCGGACGTCGGCGGGGTCGAACTCCTCGGTCCCGTCGAACCGGTTGACGGCGACGACGTACGGCAGCCCACAGCTCTCGAAGTAGTCGAGCGCCGGGAAGCAGTCCGACAGCCTCCGCGTGTCCGCCAGCACGATCGCGCCGATCGCGCCGCGCACGAGGTCGTCCCACATGAACCAGAAGCGCTGCTGGCCCGGCGTACCGAACAGGTACAGGACGAGGTCGTCGTCCAGCGTGATCCGGCCGTAGTCCATGGCCACGGTCGTGGTGGTCTTGTCGGGCGTGGCGCTGAGATCGTCGGTCGCGGCGCTCGCCTGGGTCATCAGCGCCTCGGTCTTGAGCGGGGGTATCTCCGAGACCGCGCCGACGAAGGTGGTCTTGCCGACGCCGAAGCCACCCGCGATCACGATCTTGGTAGCGATCGGCGCGCGGCTGCGGTCCTTCTGCCAGGGCCTGAGCGACTCGTCCGGCTCGTCCCCCGGTACGGGCGCGACGGCCAGACCGGTGGCAGGGGGGAGGTAAGGCGCAGCCCGGCCACCTGCCCCGCGTTTGCTCCCGTCGCGTGCTCTCTCGCGCGCGATCCCCGGCCCGGCGGCTGCGGTCGCGGCCGAGAAGCCCGACGCACCGGACACACGAGAGACATCTGTGACGCCAGCGACGTCAGAGACGACGGAGTCCACTCAGCACCCTTTCCAGCAGAGCGTGGTCGGGATGGCCGGTGCTGTGCCCGGTCCCTGTCCCGTACACACGGATCCTTCCCTGATCGGCCAGGTCGCTCAGCAGCACCCTGACCACGCCCAACGGCATTTTGAGCAGCGCCGATATCTCGGCGACGGTCCGCATGCGCCGGCACAGCTCCACGATGGCCCGCATCTCCGGCATGAGCCGGGGCGCGCCCCCGCCGTCGGCCGGCTCCCGGCGCTCGTCCGCCGCGTCGAGCGCGGCGACGAACGTCTCGACGAGGAGGACGTGTCCCGAGCGGGTGCGCCCACCGGTCAGCGAGTACGGCCGGACCCGTGCCGACCGGCCGTCGTCGCCTCCCGCGAGTTCGGCGATCCCGGCGGGGTCCGGGTGCCCCACGGACCGCGCCGGCCCCGCGGACCGCACGGAACGTACGGACCGCACGGGCAGCCTGCCTGCGGCTCCCGCCGCGGCGGCCATCAGGCGCCCTCCCTGGTTTTACGGAGTTCGTCCCGGAGTTCCGGGGTCAGGACATGGCCGGCGCGGCCGACGAACAGTGCCATGTGGTAGGCCACCACGCTCATGTCGCAGTCCGCCGTGGCGTGCACACCCAGCAGCGAGCCGTCGCTGATGGCCATGACGAAGAGGCTGCCCCGGTCCATGGCGACCATGGTCTGCTTGACCTCGCCGGTGTCCATGAGCCCGGCCGCGCCGATGGTGAGGCTGCCGATGCCCGAGACGATGGTGGCGAGATCCGCGCTGGAACCCCGGGGGCCGGCGCGGTGCGCGCCGTCCGTCTCCGGACCGGCCGCGGCGCCGTTCTGTCCCGGGTCGGAGGACAGCAGCAGGAGCCCGTCGGAGGACACCACGGCGACGGAGAGCACCCCTGGCACCTCCTCGACGAGGTTGCCCAGCAGCCAGTGCAGATTGCGGGCCTCGCTGCTCAGCCCGAATGTTCCGGTCGTGGTCACGTGCGTGCCTCCTCGCCTGTGTCCCCCGTATCTTCCGTGGATACGTCGGTCCGTCCCGCGGTCCTGTCCGTGCTCTGCTCCGCGGTCCCCTCCGCTGTCGCGTCCGCGGCTCTCTCCGCTGCCGCGTCCGCGGAGAGTTCGGCCTCGGCGTCACGCCGGCCCGCCATGGCCCCCTGGTGGAAGCCGCCGAGCCGGCGGCGCAGCGCTTCGGCGTCGACACTGCCGGTGCGTTCGGCGGGCGCGGCGGGCGCGACGTTCCTGGGGGTGCGCTTGGGCAGCCCCTTGCCGGTGACGCGGCCCGGTGCCGCTTCCGCCCCGGCTTCCCCCGGCGTCCCCGTGGCCTGCGGTGCTTCGGGGCGCGTCGGCTCCGCCATGGTCTCCGGCCGCGGCTGCGGCTCGGGCTCGGGCTGCGGGGGCAGCCGCATCGCGAAGGTGTCCTGATCGGGACCGTTGGTCTCCGGTTCACCGTCGGGCACGCGCTCATGGCGCTCGGGGCCGATGGCGTACGCGCCGCCGTCCGGGCTCGCGATCGGCGAGCCGGCCCCGGCCCCGGACTCCGGCGTGGATCCCGCGGCCGCCGACCGCTCCGCCTCCGCCGCCCGGGCCCTGGCGGCCGCCTGGGCCTGCTCCGCCCGGCGGATGGCCGCTTCCGCGGCGGCCACGAGCGGGTCGGGCGCGTCGGCGGTGCCGGGGCCGCCGGCCACGGGGTGTTCCCGTACGGGCAGGGCGTGGGAGCCGGCCTCCCCCGCCGTACCCGCCGGTCCGGCCGGCCCGCTCCCCACGGCGTCCCCGCCCGCGCCCGCGGGCTGTGCGTCCGCGGGGGCCGCCGGCGACAACTCGGGGAGCAGGGACTTCGGCAGGACGACGACGGCCGCCACCCCGCCCTGCTCGTGCTCGCGCAGTTCGATCCGGATGCCGTGGCGGGCGGCGAGCAGCCCGGCGACGCGCAGCCCGAGCCCGTCGCCCTCACCGCCCCCGCCGAACATCTCGCGGGTGGCGCGTTCGGCGCGGGTCCGGTGGCTCCCGCCGTCGCGGCCCGTCAGCTCGTCGGCCAGCCGCGCGTTGAGGTGGGCGAGCCGGGCGGTGGACATGCCGATGCCCTGGTCCTCGACCGAGAGCAGTACGTCGCCGTTCTCCAGCTCCCGGCCCGAGAGCCGCACGTCGGCCTCCGGCGGCGAGAAGGCGGTGGCGTTCTCCAGCAGTTCGGCGACGAGGTGGCTGAGGTCGTCCGCGGCGAAGCCCGCGACCTGCGCGTGGGACGGCAGGGACAGGATCGTGACCCGGTCGTACCGCTCGATCTCGCTCACGCCCGCGCGCACCACGTCCACGAGCGGGATCGGGCCCAGGGGGCCGTGGGAGTGTTCGTGGCCCGCGAGCACCAGCAGGTTCTCGCTGTGCCGGCGCATGACCGTGGCCATGTGGTCGAGCTTGAAGAGGGTGGCGAGCCGCTCCGGGTCCTGCTCGCGCTCCTCCAGGTCCTCGATGACGTCCAGCTGACGCTCCACCAGGCCGAGGGTGCGCAGCGAGAGGTTCACGAACGCGTGGTGCACGGTGTCGCGCAGCCGCTGGAGCTGGGCGGTGAGATCGGCCGTACGTTCCTGGAGCTCGGCGCGCTGGGCCGCGACCTGTTCCCTGGCCGCGATCAGGCCGGTGCGGTCGCCGTCCAGCCGCTCGGCGCGCGCGCCGAGGTCGACCAGTTGCCGGTGCAGGGCGTTGACGGACCGTACGACCTGGGCGAACTCGTCGTTGCGGCCGGTGAACCGCACCGGTTCCTGCGTCAGCGGTGCCTCGGCGAGCCGAGCCGCCCCGATCCGTACGACCGCGAGCGGCCTGGTCAGCGTACGGGCGACCGCGGCGGAGACCCCGACCGCGACGAGCAGACAGCCGCCGAGCAGCGCGACGCGCAGTTCCAGGGCCGTGACGGCGTCGTCGCGCAGCTTCTCCAGCCGTGCCACCTGGCCCGTGCCGAGGCCGGACTCGACGCCGCGCATCTGGTCGATCCGGGCGGACAGTGCCGCGTCGAGCTTCTCCGGGTCGGTCTGCCGGTCGGACGAGGTGAGTTCCGGGCGGTCCGTGAGCTTGGCCAGGTAGTCCTCGGCGCTCTTGACCTCGGGCCCGGTGACGGTGCCCGCCAGGGAGTCGCGCGCCTTGGCGGAGGCGTTCTGGTCGAAGTCGGCGAGCGCGGCGAGTTCGCGTACGCGGGACTTCTGGGCGTCGGCGCTGAGCGCGTCGCGGAGCGTGTCGTTCTTCTCGGCGGCCGGATCGGTGGTCGATACGGGGAGCCCGGTGATCGGGTCGATCGTGGGCGTACCGCCGGAGCCGGCGTCGGGTACGGAGAGCGCGGCCAGCAGCAGGCCGCGCGTCGCGGACGCCTGCTCGACGGCCCGGGCCAGCGCGGCGGGGGCGCGGCTGCCGTCGGCGGCCTCGGCGGGGGTCCGCTCGGCCAGTTCGTCGGAGAGGGCCTCGAGCTTGGCGATGACCTCGGAGTACGCCCGGTACGCGTCCATGGCCGAGCCCTTGCCGGTGAGGGCGGTCCGGCGGATGGAGGGGATGGTGGAGAGGTCGCGCCGCAGGCCGGGGGAGGCCGACGCGGTCTCCCGCATCTCGTCGATCTGCCGGTCGACGCGGGCGCTGCGGCTGCCGGCGGGCCCGCCCTCGTCGCCACCGTTGTCGTTGTCGTTCGCGCCGCTGCCGCCCTCGTCGCCCGACGGCCGGTCCTCGCGGCCCGCGGCGATGTGGACGACGATCTCGTCACGCTCGTCCGCGAGGGAGTGGGCGAGGGTCACGGCCTGCCGGTTGAGCTCGGCCAGGGTGACCAGGTTCTGGGCGTCCTTCAACTCGGCCGAGGCGGCCAGGACGGCGGGGGTTCCGGCGGCGACGACGGTGACACCGAGGACGGCGACGCCCGCGACGAGGCGGCTGCGGACGCGGACGCGACGGCCTCGGGGCTGGTCGGGGACGGTGGACGGGCCACCGGCGCCGGTTCCCGCGGCGGAGGCGCCCGTACCGGACCCCGGGCCGGCGGGGCCGGAGCCCGTGGCCGGGCCGGTGTTCGGGCCCGTGCTCGTACTCGTGCCGGCGTCGGCCTCGGCCTCGGTGTCGGCGGTGGCGCCGGGGCCTACGGTCGTACGGCTGTCGGCGGCCGCACCGGCAACACCGGCCGTACCCGCGACGCCCGTACCCGTGGCGCCCGTACCCGTACCGGCGTGCCCGCTCGGGGCGGCCGCCGCATTGGTCCCAGTGGTGTCAGAGGTCCCAGTGGTGTCGGAGGTGCCGGTCGTGGAGACCTCACCGCGCGTGACACCGTTACCCCGAGGCCGCTTCTTCTGCACCGGTGCTCGCATTCTTGACTCGTCCGCCCATGAAGCAGAGGTGACGACCGGTCACACATGCGACAACCCCCACCCCTGGCACGGCACCCGACCATTCCAGCGCTTCCAGGAGGGAAACACACATCGGCCGCCCCGCCACTTGAACGAGTGAACATCACCAACGAGTTGACGAACAACTCTTCCCACTCGAAGCGGTCCTCGAACCTGGTGTTCCGGGTGGACCTTCCGAGCCCGCTTTGGCAAGATGCCCGCCCGCACCTCGCCGGAGATGTTCATTCCGGCCTCCTCCGAACCTCACCGGGACGTCGCGGAGACGTCATGGGGTCCGCACTCTGACCGAATGCCGCCGGTCGCCCCGCACCGCGTCCCCCACCGCGCGTTGTGTGGGCGTCGTGAGGAAGTCGTGGGGGGTGACCTGCGTCGTCGTGCACACTGAACCCCATGCGCATCGAGCTCAACACTGCCCCCGGCGTCGCCTCGCGGCCCAACGAGGACTGGACGAGCGTGGCCCTGCCCGCCGGTGGCGACGGTGGGACGCTCGTCGTCCTGGACGGTGTGACACCACCGGCCGGGGACGACGGTTGTGTGCACGGTGTGCCGTGGTTCACCGCGCGGCTGGGCGGGGCACTCGTGGAACTGTCCGGTTCACGACGCGACCTGTCCCTGACGGAGATCCTTTCCCTGTCGATCCGCCGCGCCGCGGCCGCTCACCAGGGCACCTGTGAACTTTCTCACGTGCGGACACCGCAGGCCACGGTGGTTCTGGCGCGCTGGGACGCCGACGTGGTCGAACACCTGGTGCTGTCCGACTCGACCCTTCTGATGGAGTCCCCGGACGGCGCGGTGCGGGCGGTCCTGGACGACCGGCTGGCCCGTGTCCCGCGTGCCCTGTTGCGCTCGGTGACCTCGGCGGACGCGTTGCGGAACGCGGAGAACGGCTTCTTCACGGCCGCGGCGGACCCGGCGGTCGCGGAGCGCGCTGTCACGGGCCGCACCCCGGCCTCCGAGGTACGCGCTCTGCTGGCCCTGACGGACGGCGCGGCGCGCTGGGTGGAGGTCTTCCGGGAGGGCGGCTGGGCGGACTGCCTGGCGCTGGTCCGCAAGAACGGCGCGCAGGAGCTGATCGACCGGGTGCGGGCGGCGGAGTCGGCGGACCCGGAGGGCCGGGTGTTCCGGCGGGGGAAGACGAGCGACGACGCGACGGTGGCGTACGTGGAGCTGTGAGGGCCCGGCCGCGGCGCGGGGCGCGCGGGAGCGCGGGAAGCGCGCCGGGCTCGATGGCCCGCGCGGCCCTGGAGCGGCGCGGGGACGCTCGGGAGGCGCGCGTCTCGCGCCGGGGGACGACGCACCGCCGAGTCCGAGGCCGACACCGACGCCCCGCCGGGGGCCGGCACACCGCCCGGCATCCGGCACCGGCCGGCACCCGGCCGCCGGCCCGACGCCTGTCCGTCAGCTCTCCGCGCTGGCGTTCAGCTGGTGGAGGAGCCGGGCCAGTTCCGCGATCTCCGCGCGGTCCCAGTCGGCCAGCTTCTGTACGTACCGCGCGCGCCGTGCGTCCCGGACGCGCCGGAAGCGGACGCGGCCCTCGTCGGTGATCCGGAGCAGGGAGGCGCGGCCGTCCGCCGGGTCGGGTTCCCGGGTGACCAGGCCCAGCTCCTCCAGCGCCCGGAGCTGGCGGCTCATCGTGGCCTTGCCGACACCGAAGTACCCGGCGAGCTCGGTGGCCCGCTGATGGCCCGTCTCCTCCAGCCGGACGAGCAGTCCGTACGCGGCGGGCTCGAGGTCCGGGTGGACCTCCCGCGCCATCTCTCCCGAGTTGGCGCGGGCGCGTCGCAGAAACACCGCCAGTTCCCGCTCCAACGCGAGGAATTCGCGGTGCACACCATTCCCCGAGCCGGAATTCGGTCCCTTCCCCATACCACTTCCGTGCACGTCAGCACCCATCGCGCGCTTTTCCACCCCTTGAAAGTTTCTTTTGCGCCACGGCCGTTGCCGCAGCTCTGCCAGTATTTCGCAGGTTTATACCAACGGCGGCAGCGTGGCAGGCTTCCGTCACACCGGTCTACGTGCGTAGCGTCAGCGCTGGCATGTTCATTCCACCGCATGCCGCACCGTCAGAGAATGCCCCCCACCGAGGTCTTCGGAGGCACGCAATGCCCGTGCACAGATCCGGAACGACAGGCCGCCGCTCCCTGACCGCCGCGGCCGGCGCTCTCCTCGCGACTCTCGCGCTCCTCCTCACACTGCCGGGCGCGGCGCACGCCGCCCCCACCGACCCGCCGGCGGACCCGCCCACCGCCACCCACTCCCCGACCCCCTCCCCCACCGCCGACCCCACTCCCCCCGGCACTCCGGCCGCCACGTCCGGCCCCACACCCACCGCCACCCCCACTCCCGCCGCCCCTTCCGCCGCCTCTTCCCCTTCCGGCTCCGTTCCCACCCGGGGCTCGGCCTACATGGGCATGGGCGTGATCGAGCACGACGGCCAGGGCGACGCACCGCGCGACGACCGCGTGGCCCAGACGGAAGGCGTGGACGTCTCCAGCCACCAGGGGAACGTCGACTGGGCCGCCCTGTGGAACAGCGGGGTGAAGTGGGCCTATGTGAAGGCCAGCGAGGGGAACTACTACAAGAACCCGTACTTCGCGCAGCAGTACAACGGCTCGTACAACATCGGCATGATCCGGGGCGCGTACCACTTCGGCACCCCCAACGACTCCAGTGGCGCGAACCAGGCCAACTACTTCGTGGACAACGGCGGCGGCTGGTCGCGCGACGGCAAGACGCTGCCGGGCGTGCTGGACATCGAGTGGAACCCGTACGGCGCGCAGTGCTACGGCAAGTCGCAGAGCGAGATGGTCGCGTGGATCCGCGACTTCCTGAACACGTACAAGTCCCGGACCGGCCGGGACGCCGTCATCTACACGGCGACGAGCTGGTGGAAGGACTGCACGGGCAACTACGCGGGCTTCGCGAGCACGAACCCGCTGTGGATCGCGCGCTACAACACGACGGTCGGCGAACTGCCCGCGGGCTGGGGCTTCCACACGATCTGGCAGTACACGTCCACCGGCCCGATCGTCGGCGACCACAACAGGTTCAACGGAGCCTACGACCGCGTCCAGGCCCTGGCCAACGGCTGATCCCCCTCCCCCCGGCCGGCCCCGCCTGGCGCCGGGCCGCCACCCCACGCACGGCCCCGACCGGCACGCCGCCGCCCCGGTCGGGGCCGTTACCGTCTGCCCGGCCGGCCACTCCGGCCGTACGGTGTGAGACGGCGTCGGCCGACGCGGCCGGCGGAGCAGCGGCAGGAGGACGTCATGAGCTCCGGTGAGTGGGTCAGCACATCGATGCCCTATCTGGCGCCGCGCGGCGCGGGCGAGCCCGACGCCTGGAGCGCGGAGCTGGCCGCACAGAGGCGGCGGGGAAGCCAGCGGATCGTCCACGCCGGGGAGGTCGCGGCACCGCTGGAGGTGGCGGGTCTGCTCGGCGTGGCCGAGGGCGAGGTCGTGGTAGTCCGCCGCCGGGTGATGTACGTGGAGGACCGGCCGAGCGAGCTGACCGACACGTACTATCCGGCGGCGATCGCCCGTGGCACCCGCCTCGCCGGGACCGCGAAGATCCCGGGTGGGGCCGTCGCCCTGCTCGCCGGGCTGGGTCACGTCGGCGTACGCGTACGGGAGGACGTCACCGCGCGGATGCCCGACGCGGCCGAGCGCGAGACCCTGCTCACCGCGCCGGACGAACCCGTACTGCGGCTGGCCCGGGTCACCTTCGACGGCGCGGACCGGCCGATCCAGGCCGACCTGATGACCATGCCCGCCCACGCCCAGCGGCTGCGTTACGAACTCAGGATCGAGTGAGCGCGCGGAACGGCTCCCCCGGACCGGTGGTTCCGGGCGGAGCCGCTCGACGGGCTGGGTGGCCCACTCGCCACCGTGGCCCCGGGGCGACGGGCCGCCGAAGCGACGGGCCGGCTCGGGCCGACGGGTCCCCACCGGGGGCGGGGGCGGCCGGACCGCCCCCCGCCCCGGGCCGTCAGGCCGCCGCCGGGACCAGGGACTCCGCCGGGGAGAGCGCGATCTCCAGGACCTGGCGGACGTCCGTGACCGGGTGGATCTCCAGCGTGTCCAGGATCTCGGCGGGGACGTCGTCCAGGTCGGGCTCGTTGCGCTTCGGGATCACGACCGTCGTGGTGCCCGCCCGGTGGGCGGCCAGGAGCTTCTGCTTCAGGCCGCCGATGGGCAGCACCCGGCCCGTCAGCGAGACCTCGCCGGTCATGGCCACGTCCGTACGGACCAGCCGGCCGCTCAGCAGCGAGGCCAGGGCCGTCGTCATCGTGATGCCCGCGCTCGGGCCGTCCTTGGGCACCGCGCCCGCCGGGAAGTGGATGTGCACCCCGCGGTCCTTGAGGTCGGCCACGGGCAGCTCCAGTTCCGCGCCGTGCGAGCGGAGGAAGGACAGCGCGATCTGCGCGGACTCCTTCATCACGTCGCCGAGCTGGCCGGTCAGGGTCAGGCCCGAGCCGCCCGTCTCCGGGTCGGCCAGGGACGCCTCGACGAACAGGACGTCGCCGCCCGCGCCCGTGACCGCGAGGCCCGTCGCGACGCCCGGCACGGCCGTGCGGCGCTCGGCCGGGTCCTGGGCGGACTCCGGCACGTGGTGCGGCCGGCCGATCAGCGCCCGCAGGTGCTCCGGGCCGAGCGCGGCCGGCAGCTCGCGGTCGCCCAGTTCGTGCTCGGCCGCGACCTTGCGCAGCAGCCGCGCTATCGAGCGCTCCAGGTTCCGCACGCCCGCCTCGCGGGTGTACTCGCCCGCGAGCTTGCGCAGCGCCGCGTCGTCCAGGGTGACCTCGCCGGTCTCCAGGCCCGCCCGCTCCAGCTGCCGGGGCAGCAGGTGGTCCCGGGCGATGACGACCTTCTCGTCCTCGGTGTAGCCGTCGAGCGTGACCAGTTCCATCCGGTCGAGCAGCGCCTCGGGGATCGCCTCCAGGACGTTCGCCGTGGCGAGGAAGACCACGTCGGAGAGGTCCAGCTCGACCTCCAGGTAGTGGTCGCGGAACGTGTGGTTCTGCGCCGGGTCCAGGACCTCGAGCAGCGCCGCGGCCGGGTCGCCGCGGAAGTCGGAGCCCACCTTGTCGATCTCGTCCAGCAGGACGACCGGGTTCATCGAACCGGCCTCCTTGATCGCCCGGACGATACGGCCCGGCAGCGCGCCGACGTACGTACGCCGGTGGCCGCGGATCTCCGCCTCGTCCCGTACGCCGCCGAGGGCGACCCGGACGAACTTCCGGCCCATCGCGTGCGCGACGCTCTCGCCCAGCGAGGTCTTCCCGACGCCGGGCGGGCCCACCAGCGCCAGCACGGCGCCGCCGCGCCGGCCGCCGACCACGCCGAGACCGCGGTCCGCGCGCCGCTTGCGCACGGCCAGGTACTCGGTGATGCGCTCCTTCACGTCCTGGAGGCCCGCGTGCTCGGCGTCGAGGACCGCCTGGGCGCCCCGGATGTCGTACGCGCCGGTGTCATCGGTCCGCTCGTTCCAGGGCAGCTCGAGCACGGTGTCCAGCCAGGTCCTGATCCAGGAGCCCTCCGGGCTCTGGTCGGAGGCGCGCTCCAGCTTGTCGACCTCCTTGAGCGCGGCCTCCCGCACCTTCTCCGGCAGGTCGGCGGCCTCGACCCGGCTCCGGTAGTCCGTGGCCTCGTCCTCGTCCCCCTCGCCGCTCAGCTCGCGCAGCTCCTTGCGCACGGCGTCGAGCTGGCGCCGCAGCAGGAACTCGCGCTGCTGCTTGTCGACGCCCTCCTGGACGTCCTTGGCGATGGACTCGGCGACGTCCTGCTCGGCGAGGTGCTCACGCAGCTGCTGGGTGGCGAGCTTCAGCCGGGCCACCGGGTCGGCGGTCTCCAGCAGCTCCAGCTTCTGGGCGGTGGACAGGAAAGGCGAGTAGCCGGCGTTGTCGGCGAGCGCGGCCACGTCGTCGATCTGCTGGACGCGGTCGACGACCTGCCACGCACCGCGCCTCTTCAGCCAGTCGGTGGCGAGCGCCTTGTACTCCTTGACCAGCGCGGTCACCGCGCCGGGCAGCGGGTCCGGCACGACCTCGGCCACGCTCAGGCCCTCGATCCACAGGGCCGCGCCGGGCCCGCTCGTACCGGCCCCGACCCGCACCCGGCCGCGGCCCCGGATCAGCGCGCCGGGATCGCCGTCGGAGAGCCGGCCGACCTGTTCGACGGTCCCGAGCACGCCGGTCCCGGCGTACGTCCCGTCGACGCGGGGCACGAGCAGCACGGTCGGCTTGCCCGCGCCCGCGTCCCCGGCGCCGCCCCCGGACCCGTCCCGCGCGGCGGCCTGCGCGGCCTCGACGGCGGCGCGCACCTCGGCGTCGGACAGGTCCAGCGGCACGACCATGCCGGGCAGCACGACCTCGTCGTCGAGCGGCAGCACGGGAAGCGTGAGCGGTGTGGAGGTGGCAGCCATGATCTCCCCTTCGGCAGTCAAATTGAGCTATGCCGACTCAATGCTCCTGAGCCCGAGGATGTTCCCCGGACGGTGTTCGCTCTGAGCGATGCCCAGCGCCCGTACGGTGCGCCCGAACGACCGGGCCCCGCACCCCGCGCGCACGGCCCGCCACGCACGGAACAGCGCGGAACCGCGCGGAACGGAGTGGCACCGGCTCGTCCCGGCCGGTCAGGATGGCCCGGTCAGCCGCCACCGGACGAGAGGCCCCGATGTCCCCGCTGCCCGACCCCACCGCCCGCGCCCGCGACCGCGCCGACGGCCCCGGTCACGCCGCTTCCGGCACACCCGGCACACCCGGCGCCCTCACCTCCCTCGTCGGCCTGCCCGGAGCAGGGGACGAGCGGCCCGTCACGCTCGACCGGCGGGACGGGCCGTACGGCGAGGTCGTGCTGCGCGAGCGCGGGGAACGGCTGGAAATCATCGCCAACGGTTGCTTCCTGATGGACACCTCCGACGGCCGTTCCGAACGGCTCCTCGTCGACGCCGCCCTGGCCGCGCTCACCACGCCCACCGCCGACGGGCCGCCCGCGCCCGCCGCCGGCCGACGGCCGTCCGTACTGATCGGCGGCCTGGGGGTGGGTTTCTCGCTGGCGCACGCCGCCGCCGACCCCCGCTGGGGGCGGATCGCCGTCGTCGAGCGCGAGGAGGCCGTCATCGACTGGCACCGGAACGGCCCCCTCGCCCGGATCTCCGCCACCGCGCTCGCCGATCCGCGCACCGTGATCCTGCACACGGACCTGGTGGAGTACGTACGGACCGCGACGGACAGTTACGACGCCCTCTGTCTGGACATCGACAACGGGCCGGACTGGACCGTGACGGAAGGCAATGAATCCCTGTATTCCCCCGAGGGGTTGGCGGCCTGTCGAGCGCGCCTCAATCCCGGCGGTGTACTGGCAGTTTGGTCCGCGCGGCCCTCCCCCGTATTTGGTGAAGCATTGCGGAATGCCGGATTCACCGGGGTAAAGCAGGAAGAGGTGCCGGTTGCCCGAGGCGTACCCGACGTCGTCCATCTCGCTGTTCGCACTGCGTAGCCGATACCCTGCCGGTGCCTCTACGCTGCTCCCGACACACGGATCTGCATACTCCATGCGGATCACGGAGCAAGGATCGCGGAACGCGTACCAGGGGCGGGGCCATGGAGCAGACACATACCAGCCACAACGGCGTCGCGGCCACGCCCGGCGCCCAGCGCCGGGTCCTGGTCGTGGAGGACGACACGACGATCGTGGAAGCGATCGCCGCCCGGCTTCGGGCCGAGGGATTCCTCGTGCAGACGGCGGTGGACGGCCCGGCGGCCGTGGACGCCGCCGAGGCGTGGCAGCCGGACCTGATGGTCCTCGACATCATGCTGCCCGGTTTCGACGGGCTGGAGGTGTGCCGCCGGGTGCAGGCGCAGCGCCCGGTGCCGGTGCTGATGCTGACGGCCCGGGACGACGAGACCGACATGCTGGTCGGGCTCGGGGTCGGGGCCGACGACTACATGACCAAGCCGTTCTCCATGCGGGAACTGACGGCGCGGGTGCATGTGCTGCTGCGCCGGGTGGAGCGGGCGGCGCTCGCCGCCGTGACCCCGCGCAGCGGCATCCTGCGCCTGGGCGAACTGGAGGTCGACCACGCGCAGCGCCGGGTACGGGTGCGCGGCGAGGACGTGCACCTGACGCCCACCGAGTTCGACCTGCTGGTCTGCCTGGCGAACACCCCGCGCGCGGTGCTCTCGCGGGAGCAGTTGCTGGCCGAGGTGTGGGACTGGGCGGACGCCTCGGGCACCCGTACGGTCGACAGCCACATCAAGGCGCTCCGCCGGAAGATCGGCGCGGAGCGGATCCGTACGGTGCACGGCGTCGGGTACGCGCTGGAGACGCCCGCCCCGTGACCCCGCCGCTGTACGGCGCCGGCGGCGGGATCGACGGTACGGGAGGCGGCGGCGCGGGCCGCCGGGAAGGGCATCGCGTGGACGAGCGGGGCGGCGTCGGCCGTCGCGAGGAGACCCTCCGGAGCGGCGACCGGCCGCGGCCCGGCTCCGGGGACGGTGACGGTGACGGGGCCGACGGGCACGAGAACGCCCCGGCCCCGCGACGACCGGACGGACCCGCGGAGGACCGCACCGGAGGCGCGGCCGGCGGAAGCGCGGGGGGCCACGCCCGAGACGCGGCCGACGCGAGCGCGGAGGACCGCCTCGCGCGCCTGCCCCGGCCCCGCCCGAAACCGCGCCGCCGCTACGCCGTCCTCCCGGGCACCGGCATCCGGCCCTTCGCCATCAAGATCTCCATCAAGGCCAAGCTCGGCACCCTCGTCGTCGTCTCCGTCTTCATCACCACCGGCCTCCTGCTGGTCGCCGTGCGCACCGAGACCGAGCTGCGCTTCATCACGGTCTTCTCGGTGATCGCCACCCTGCTCATCACCCAGTTCGTGGCGCACGGCCTGACGGCTCCGCTGGACGAGATGAGCACGGTGGCCAAGGGCATCTCGCACGGCGACTACACGCGGCGCGTCAGCGGCGCCGACCGCCGCGACGAGCTGGGCGACCTCGCCGCCACCATCAACCGGATGGCGGACGACCTGGAGGCGGTGGACCGGCACCGCAAGGAGCTGGTCGCCAACGTCTCGCACGAGCTGCGCACGCCCATCGCCGCGCTGCGCGCGGTGCTGGAGAACGTGGTGGACGGGGTGGTCGCGGCCGACCCCGAGATGATGCTGACGGCCCTGCGCCAGACCGAGCGGCTCGGCCGGCTCACGGAGACGCTGCTGGACCTGTCCCGGCTGGACAACGGCGTCGTGCCGCTCAAGGCGAGCCGCTTCGAGGTGTGGCCGTACCTCTCGGGCGTGCTGAAGGAGGCCAATCTGGCGGCCACGCAGCGGCGGCTGAGCTCCGGGTCCGGCCATCACACCCGTACGGACGTCCACCTGCACCTGGACGTCTTCCCGCCCGAGCTGACCGCCCACGCGGACCAGGAGCGGCTGCACCAGGTCGTCGCCAACCTCATCGACAACGCCGTCAAGCACAGCCCCCCGCACGGCCGGGTCACGGTCCGGGCCCGGCGCGGCACCCTGCCCGAGTCGCTGCTGCTGGAGGTCCAGGACGAGGGCCCGGGCATCCCGGAGCAGGAGCGGCACAAGGTTTTCGAGCGGTTCAACCGGGGCACGGTCGCCGCGCCCCACGGGCCGGGCAGCGACGGCGGTACGGGGCTCGGCCTGGCGATCGCCCGCTGGGCGGTCGATCTGCACGGCGGGCGCATAGGAGTGGCCGAATCGGCTCGGGGCTGTCTGATCCGGGTCAGCCTGCCGGGGATCGCGCGGGCGCGGGATTGACGCCGGGTTCGACGCGGCCGGCCCGCGGTTGACGTAGGGTTCGAAGCAGGGAGAAGTGAAGTCGGAGCCATGGCGTCGCGATCTCCGGGTAGGGATCGCGACGAGGACGGGTCGTGTGCCCCGAGGAGCGGGCCATGCGGCCCGCCGCAGCGGAACCAGGCTTGTTTCCCGCCATTTCGTACGGTGAAACCCCTCATCGGATGTGACGTGCGCGACGATGGCCCGCCCGGCCTGCACCTTCCGGCCAGGTAGGCGTAGCCTTGATTCCCGCTGTCCATCACCTTGTGAAGCGGAAGAGGGCGGTTCACGCCGTGTCGTCTCAGTCCCCCAGTAACGCGAGCATCTCCACCGACGAAGACGGGCAAGGGAAGAACCCTGCCGCGGCCTTCGGGGCCAATGAATGGCTCGTGGACGAGATCTACCAGCAGTACCTCCAGGACCCGAACTCCGTCGACCGCGCCTGGTGGGACTTCTTCGCCGACTACAAGCCGGGCACCCCCGGCGCGGCGGACAAGCCCGCGGTCGCGGGGGCCGCGGCGCCCACGCCGCCCACCGCCGCCCGGACCGCTCCGGCCGCCGCGCCGGCGAAGCCCGCGGCGCCGGCCCGGCAGGCTCCCGCCGCGCCCGCCGAGCAGGCGGCCGCCGCCCCGGCACCCGCGAAGGCCGCCGCGCCGGCTCCGGCCGCGGCGAAGGCCAAGGCGCCCGCCGCCGAGGGCACGGCGGCCGAGGCCCCCGCCGGCCCCGAGTACGTGACGCTGCGCGGCCCCTCCGCCGCCGTCGCGAAGAACATGAACGCCTCGCTGGAGCTGCCCACGGCCACGTCCGTGCGCGCCGTCCCGGTGAAGCTGCTCTTCGACAACCGCATCGTCATCAACAACCACCTCAAGCGGGCCCGCGGCGGCAAGATCTCCTTCACGCACCTCATCGGGTACGCGATGGTGCAGGCGCTCAAGGTCATGCCGTCGATGAACTACTCCTACACGGAGAAGGACGGCAAGCCGACCCTGGTCAAGCCGGAGCACGTCAACTTCGGTCTGGCCATCGACCTGGTGAAGCCGAACGGTGACCGCCAGCTGGTCGTCGCGGGCATCAAGAAGGCCGAGACGCTCAACTTCTTCGAGTTCTGGCAGGCGTACGAGGACATCGTCCGCCGCGCCCGGAACAACAAGCTGACGATGGACGACTTCACCGGCGTCACGGTCTCCCTGACCAACCCCGGCGGCCTGGGCACCGTGCACTCCGTGCCGCGGCTGATGCCCGGTCAGTCGGTCATCATGGGCGTCGGTTCGATGGACTACCCCGCCGAGTTCCAGGGCACCTCCCAGGACACCCTGAACAAGCTGGGCATCTCCAAGGTCATGACGCTGACGTCGACCTACGACCACCGTGTCATCCAGGGCGCCGCGTCCGGCGAGTTCCTGCGGGTCGTCAGCCAACTGCTGCTCGGCGAGAACGAGTTCTACGACGAGATCTTCAAGTCGCTGCGGATCCCCTACGAGCCGGTCCGCTGGCTCAAGGACATCGACGCCTCGCACGACGAGGACGTCACCAAGCCCGCCCGGGTCTTCGAGCTGATCCACTCCTACCGGGTGCGCGGCCATGTCATGGCCGACACCGACCCGTTGGAGTACCGCCAGCGCAAGCACCCCGACCTGGACATCACCGAGCACGGGCTCACGCTGTGGGACCTGGAGCGGGAGTTCGCGGTCGGCGGCTTCGCCGGCAAGTCCATGATGAAGCTGCGCGACATCCTCGGCGTGCTGCGCGACTCGTACTGCCGCACCACCGGCATCGAGTTCATGCACATCCAGGACCCGAAGCAGCGCAAGTGGATCCAGGACCGCATCGAGCGCGGCGCGCACGCCAAGCCGGAGCGCGAGGAGCAGCTGCGGATCCTGCGCAGGCTGAACGCGGCCGAGGCGTTCGAAACGTTCCTCCAGACCAAGTACGTCGGTCAGAAGCGGTTCTCGCTGGAGGGCGGCGAGTCCGTCATCCCGCTGCTCGACGCGGTCATCGACGCCGCCGCCGAGTCGCGTCTCGACGAGGTCGTCATCGGCATGGCCCACCGCGGCCGCCTGAACGTCCTCGCCAACATCGTGGGCAAGTCGTACGCCCAGATCTTCCGTGAGTTCGAGGGCAACCTCGACCCGAAGTCGATGCACGGCTCCGGCGACGTGAAGTACCACCTGGGCGCCGAGGGCGTCTTCACCGGCCTGGACGGCGAGCAGATCAAGGTCTCGCTGACCGCCAACCCCTCGCACCTGGAGGCGGTGGACCCGGTCCTGGAGGGCGTGGTCCGCGCCAAGCAGGACATCATCAACAAGGGCGGCACGGACTTCACGGTCCTGCCGCTCGCGCTGCACGGCGACGCGGCCTTCGCCGGCCAGGGCGTCGTCGCCGAGACGCTGAACATGTCGCAGCTGCGCGGCTACCGCACCGGCGGCACGGTCCACGTCGTGATCAACAACCAGGTCGGCTTCACCGCCGCCCCGGAGTCCTCACGGTCGTCCATGTACGCGACCGACGTGGCCCGCATGATCGAGGCGCCGGTCTTCCACGTGAACGGTGACGACCCGGAGGCCGT
Source organism: Streptomyces sp. NRRL F-5135 (assembly GCF_000719775.1). Lineage (GTDB taxonomy): Bacteria > Actinomycetota > Actinomycetes > Streptomycetales > Streptomycetaceae > Streptomyces > Streptomyces hebeiensis. The sequence continues at coordinate 74,092 of NZ_JOHR01000018.1, forward strand.
GGTCCGGGTCGGCCGCCTCGCCTTCGAGTTCCGCCAGGCGTTCAACAAGGACGTCGTGATCGACCTCATCTGCTACCGCCGCCGCGGTCACAACGAGGGCGACAACCCGCAGTTCACCAACCCGCAGATGTACAACCTGATCGACAAGAAGCGCTCGGTGCGCAAGCTGTACACCGAGTCGCTGATCGGCCGTGGCGACATCACGCTGGAAGAGGCGGAGCAGGCGCTCCAGGACTTCCAGGGCCAGCTGGAGAAGGTGTTCGCCGAGGTCCGCGAGGCCACCTCGCAGCCCGCCCCGGCGCACGTCCCGGACGCGCAGGCCGAGTTCCCGGTCGCCGTCACGACCGCCGTCTCCCAGGAGGTCGTCAAGCGGATCGCCGAGTCCCAGGTCAACCTGCCGGACTCGGTCACCGTCCACCCGCGGCTGCTGCCGCAGCTCCAGCGCCGCGCGTCGTCGGTGGACGACGGCTCGATCGACTGGGGCATGGGCGAGACCCTCGCCATCGGCTCGCTGCTGATGGAGGGCACCCCGGTCCGGCTCTCGGGCCAGGACACCCGCCGCGGTACGTTCGGCCAGCGCCACGCGGTCCTGGTCGACCAGGAGAAGGGCGAGGACTACACCCCGCTCCAGTACCTGAGCGAGGACCAGGCCCGCTACAACGTCTACGACTCGCTGCTCAGCGAGTACGCGGCGATGGGCTTCGAGTACGGCTACTCGCTCGCCAGGCCGAACGCGCTGGTGATGTGGGAGGCCCAGTTCGGTGACTTCGTCAACGGCGCGCAGACCGTCGTCGACGAGTTCATCTCCTCGGCCGAGCAGAAGTGGGGCCAGACCTCCGGCGTCACACTGCTCCTGCCGCACGGCTACGAGGGCCAGGGCCCGGACCACTCGTCCGCCCGCCCGGAGCGCTTCCTCCAGATGTGCGCGCAGAACAACATGACGGTCGCCATGCCGACGCTGCCGTCGAACTACTTCCACCTGCTGCGCTGGCAGGTGCACAACCCGCACCACAAGCCGCTCGTCGTCTTCACCCCGAAGTCGATGCTGCGTCTGAAGGCCGCGGCGTCCAAGGCGGAGGAGTTCACCAGCGGCGGCTTCCGCCCGGTGATCGGGGACGCCGACGTGGACCCGGCCGCGGTCCGCAAGGTCGTCTTCTGCTCGGGCAAGGTCTACTACGACCTGGCGGCCGAGCGGGCCAAGCGCGGCGCCACGGACACCGCGATCCTGCGGCTGGAGCGGCTCTACCCGCTGCCGGGCGCGGAGCTCCAGGCGGAGATCGCCAAGTTCCCGAACGCCGAGAAGTACCTGTGGGCCCAGGAGGAGCCGGCGAACCAGGGTGCCTGGCCGTTCATCGCGCTCAACCTGATCGACCACCTGGACCTCGCGGTCGGCGCGGACATCCCGCACGGCGAGCGGCTGCGGCGCATCTCGCGTCCGCACTCGTCCTCGCCTGCGGTCGGCTCGGCCAAGCGCCACCAGGCGGAGCAGCAGCAGCTGGTGAACGAGGTCTTCGAGGCCTGACGCCGGTACGGCTTCGAGGGCCCGGTGCCGCGCACGTTGTGCGCGACACCGGGCCCTCCTCTTTCTTTGGGGGCTCGGTTCGCCTGCGGACGTGCCCGGCCGGGACGTCACGGGTGCCCCGGTGGGCGACGGTCAGATGATCTGGGGCTCGAAGTCCCAGTACGGGCGGTTGCGGGAGCGGGCCGTGACCGTGTGCGTGTGCTGCGGGCCCAGCGTGGCCGCCAGGTCGTCCAGCGCCTCCCGCTCGACCTTCTCCGCCCGCCGGCTCTCCCGCAGCCCCCGCAGGTCCGCCGCGTGGGCGATCCGCGCGGAGAGCGTCAGGGGGTGGGTCCGGCCCAGGGACTCGGTGGCGCGGGTGATGGTGTCGCCGGTGAGCTCGGCGGCGCCCTCCGGGTCGCCCACGAGGTTCCGCAGGGCCGAGGCGTTGACGGCGCAGCCCAGCGTCCAGGGGTGGTCCCGGCCCACGGCCCCGGTCATGTCGCCCAGGGCCTGTTCGATCAGGGCGTGGGCCTGCTCCCGCTCCCCCACGTTGCGCAGGACCAGCGCGTGGTTGGCGCGGGTGCCCGCCACGTACGGGTGGTCCTCGCCCAGCATGCCCAGATAGCCGTGGACCACCCGGTCGCTCATCTCCACGGCCCGGTCGACATCGCCGTGCTCCCGGGCGAAACAGCTCAGGCTCGCCGCGAACATCATGGTCAGCGGGTCGTGCTCGCCGAGGACCCGCTCGCAGCTCTCCAGGATCTGGGTGAACAGCGCGGCGGCCCGGCCGCGCTCGCCCGAGCGGTGGTGGCACAGCGCCAGGTTGTGCTCGGCGCGCAGGGTCTGGGGGTTGTCCCGGCCCAGCACGATCCGGTGCACCCGCACGCTCTGCGACTGGAGGGACTCGGCCTCGCTGTAGCGGCCGAGCAGCCGCAGGTCCGTGGCGTAGTTGAGCTCCGAGAAGAGGGTCCAGCTGTGCCGCGGGCGCAGCAGCTGCCGCCGGGCCTCCAGGGTGCGCCGGTTGAGCTCCAGGGAGTCCTCGTAGCGGCCGAGCAGCCGCAGCGAGATGGCCAGGTTGTTCTGCGCGTTGAGGGTGCGGGAGTCCTGGTCGCCCAGCAGTTCCCGGTAACTGGCCAGGGTCCACTCGGAGATGTCGAACGCCTCCCGGTACCGGCCGAGCCCGCGCAGGTCGGCGGCGAGCCCGCCGGCGGCCCGCAGGTGCTCCAGGTCCTTGGGCCCGCGCTCGGCGCGCAGGTGCTCCACCGCGGCGCGTTCGATGGCTTCCGTGCCGGCGTAGTCGCCGACGGCGCGCATCACGTTGGCGTAGTGGTAGCTCAGGTCCCAGATCCGGGAGTGGGTCTCGCCGAGGATCCGGCGCCACGCCGTCAGGGCGCGCCGGCCGAGCTTGATGCCCGCCTGGTACTCGCCCGACAGGTACATGTACCGCAGGCAGTTCAGGACCAGCGTGTGCATCGCGGGGTCGGTGGACTCCAGCACCTCGGCCCACTTCAGGTGCGGGGTGATCTCCGCGTAGCGGGGCCAGAGCCGGGTGTCGGTGGGGCGCCCCGGGTCCGCCGCGACGAGCGCCCCGCGCACCACCTCGATGAACTCGCGGTGGTCCCGCTCCGGCATGTCCTGGTGCACGATCTGGTGGACCATGCGGTGCATGTAGAGGGTGTCGCCGGCGGCCCCGGCGGCGCCCGTGTCCCCGAGTGTGTCGTGGACCTCGCGCTCGCCGACCCCGGCGGCGCGGACGACGGCGTACTGGCGCAGCTTGTTGATGGCGCGCGCCCAGCGCACCGGGTCGTCCACCAGTCCGCGCAGCTTCTCCGGGAGCCGCTCGGGCGGCAGGTCCCGCACCAGCCGTACGGGGATGGCGCCGGGCGCGAAGAACGTGCACAGCCGGAGCAGGTCGACGGATTCGGGGACGGTCTCGCGGAGTTTGTTCAGGAGTATCGACCAGCCGGTCTGGAAGGCGAGCGGGAAGTCCGCGGAGACCCGGACGACGTCCTGGTCGATGCCGTCCGCGAGCAGGTCGATGTACTCCTCGACCGACATGTCCGAGTCGTTGAGCCAGCCGGCGGTCTGGTCCAGCAGCAGTGGCAGGTCCTCCAGGGCGATCGCGAGCCGGTTCGCCTCGTCGTGGGTCAGGCGCGGGGCGCGGCGGCGTACGAACGCGACGGACTCGTCACGGTCGTACACCCGCACCTCGACCAAGGTGCTGTTGTGCTCGCTCCACTCCGGGTTGCGCGAGGTGATCAGTACGTGGCCGGGTCCGGTGGGCACCAGGTCCCAGATGTCCTCGGGGTCGTCGGCACCGTCGAGGACCAGCAGCCAGCGGGCGTACGGGTCGCCCCTGCGCAGCGCGTCCCGCGCGGCGCGCAGCCGTTCGCCGTACTCGGCGCCGGTGGACAGGCCGAGCGCCGGGGCGAGTTCGGCGAGCCGCTGCCGGCAGGTGACGCGCTTGTCGGCGGAGACCCACCACACGACGTCGTACTCCGCGCCGAAGCGGTACACGTACTCGGCGGCCAGCTGGGTCTTGCCCACGCCCGACATGCCGTGCAGGGTCACCACCCCGGCGCCGCGGCCGGCCTGGAGGAGGGCGTGGTACGCCTCGTCGAGCAGCCGCTCGCGGCCGGTGAAGCGGGTGTTGCGCCGGGGCACACCGCCCCACACGTCGGGCGTGTCGGCCGGGTAGCGGGGCCCGCGGCGCGTGTCCTCGGTGTCGGGGAGCGGCTCGACGGGCAGGCCGAGCCGGGTGAGCACCCGCCGCTCGGCCTCGGCCTCGCCGACCGTGGTGAGGTCGGCGGCGGCGAAGACGGCGGTGGCCGCGGGCAGCGCGGAGGTGGTGACGGTGACGGCGGCGAACCGGCCGGCGTGGGAGGCGACCACGCCGCGCAGGGCCCTGTTCCACTCCTCGTAGCCGCGCGGCCCGAGTTGGAAGTACCAGTCGCTCAGGACGACGAGGATCGGGCCCGGCGCGAGCAGCAGGTCCTGGAAGGACTCCTCCAGCGGGATCTCCACCGGCGGGTCCCAGCGCTGGTAGGAGACCGTGTGTCCGCGCCGCTCCAGCCGGTCACCGATCCAGGCCGCCCAGGCGCGGTTGAAACCGGCGAAGCTGATGGTGACGGTCTGTGGCACGGTCTTGGCAACTGGCTTGCGCTCTGCGGGCATTCGACCGTTCTCCCTGCGTCGTCATACGCCTTTTAACATACCCGTGAGCCCCACGGATCGACCCTCACACGCGCCCGCGTCACGTTCTGTTACGCATCCGTGCCGCGCGGCGCTCCGCTTCCCGCGTGTGTGGTGTCACGCTCCGTGGCGAAGCCCGGTGGGTGCCGGTCGCCATTTTCGCCCATGGGGCGTCAGGAGCCGTTGCGTTGGCACCAGATGGTCCGGGCGGTGCGTACGTAGGCCGCCGCGCGGGCCAGCTGGCCGGGCGGCGGGGGGCTGTCGGCGAGCCGGTGGTAGACCGCGATCATCTCGTTCACCAGCGTCCGGCCCTCGGTGGTGAGCGCGCCGGACCCGGCCAGTACCGGGAGGACGGCGCCGACCTGTTCGCGGCAGCGGGCGTGCTCGGCCCAGGCCGGGTCACGGTGGGCCGGACGGTCTGCGCCGAGCGCGAAGCGCTGCCAGTAGTCTGCCAGCGCGAGGTGGGAGTAGGCGCCTTGGAGCAGCCCGTCGAACGGCCTCGGGTCGGGACGCCAGGGTGCGAAGTGCCGGGGTGTGGCGTCCTCGTGGTGCAGGGGCGTGAGGGCGGCGAGCGCGGCGAGCTTGGCGTGCTGGAGTTCGTGCACGAGGGTGGAGGCGAGGAAGGCGGGGGTCGCGGGCCGGCTGCTGAGCACCGCGCCGAACGCCTCCCGGCGGGTGCCGCTGCAGTGTGCCGGTCCGTCGCCGGTGGGGGACGACCCGGGCGGCGGGGACAGCGGGACGAGACAGCGCAGGAGGGCGGCGGCCTCCTGGGCGCGGTGTGCCCCGCCGATCCGCAGGAGGGGCTCCACGCCGGCCCAGGACCGCTCCCAGGCGGCCAGGGCCTCGTCGTCCAGCCGGGTGGCGGCGGACAGTCCGTGCCGTTCCAGGCCGGTGCCCGCGGTGCGGTGCGGGTCGATGTCGTCCAGCACCACGGGGGTGGCACCGGGCAGCAGGGCGGGCAGGGTGCGGACGGGCTGCCAGCGCCGGTCGCCGGAACACGTCCCGTGCGGGAGCCTTTCGTGGACGAGTACGGAGACGGGGCGGGCGCCGCCCTGGCACAACGTCAGGTCCGTACCGTCGAAGGACAGGTCGACGGGGACCGGGGCACGCGAGCCGGGATCGGTGCGCAGCGCGCCCAGGCCGGGCAGGGCCAGGAGCCCGTCGTGGGCGGCGAGGCGGGTGTGGAAGGGCAGGCGGGCGCGGAGGGCCGCGACCGCCGCGAGCGCGCCGAGGTGGTCGAGGTCGTGGCGCAGGTGCGGTCCGGCGGCCGGTGTGGTGAGGCCGCGCAGACAGCGTTCGGCCCAGGGGCCCGCCAGCGGGTAGAGCAGGACGGTGCGCACGGCGGCCCGGTCGGCGCGTTCGGCGGCCTCCAGCAGCGCCCAGTTCTCCCGCAGCCGCGCGAGCGCGCCGGGCGGCAGCCGGCGCGGGTCCGGGGGGCCGGCCTCCGCCGCGTCGAGCAGGGCGCGCAGCAGGAGGAGACGGCGGGTGTGCTGGTCGCGTACGAGGAGGGCGAGGGCCTCGTCGCCGCCTTGGGTGCGGCCGAGTTCGCGCAGGATCCGCTCGGGGACGGCGTCGGCCGGAGGAACGGGCGCGGCGCTCACCGGGCACCTCCGCCGAGCGCGGTGTCGAGCGCGGCGGCCACATGGCGCACCAGGCGGTCGAGGTCGGCGCAGTAGACGGACGGGTGGCCGAACCCGTGTCCGGCGCGGTAGCGGTGGGCGTAGTGTCCGCCGCCGCAGACGGTCAGCAGCGGGCAGGCCCGGCAGGTGGCGGCGAGCGCCCCGGCCCCGGCCTGCCGGGCGGCTATCCCGGGGTGGCGCAGGGCGTCGTCGAAGGTGTGGTGGAAGACGTCGAGCCCGGTCGCGGCGGCCGTGTCGTAGGCGGACTTCAGCGAGTCCACCTGCTCGATGGAGCCGTCGGTCTCCACCACGACGGCGTTGACCGGGTCGAGTCCGAGGGATTCGGTGGCGCCCGGCAGCCCCAGCAGCAGGGCGACGCACTCCTCGAAGAGCCGGACCCGTACCTCCCTGCGGCCCGCCCGCCACCACCGGTCGAACACGGCGCACAGCCAGTCCCCGTACGGTGTGGCCCGCCCGGCGCCCGGGGCGTGGCGGCCGGGGTCGCCGCCGGGCAGGCCGGGCGGCGGGGCGGTCCAGTTGCCGTGCGGGAGCAGCAGGTCGAGGGCGGGCGGGCGGAGCGCGAGCAGCGACTCGTACAGCTCGACGGGGTCGGTGCGCGGGTCGACGACGGTGAGGATCCCCGCGTACGCCTCCGGGTGGCGCGCGGCGAGCAGCCGGGCGCCGCGCGCGGCGGCGGGCCAGGAGGGGCGGCCGGCGTGGTCGGTGCGCAGGGCGTTGTGGGCGGGCAGGCCGCCGTCGAGGCTGATGCCGACGCGGACGCCGTACCGGGCGAGGACGGCGGCCCGGTGCTCGGTGAGCAGGGTGGCGTTGGTCTGGACGGTCGCGTGGACGGCGCGGCCGGGGCCGACCCGGTCCCGTACGAGCGCGGCGAACCGGCCGAGCCGTTCGGCGCCCACGAGCAGGGGCTCCCCGCCGTGCAGGACGAGGGAGAGCGCGTCGAGCCCGTGTGCGGCGGCGTGTTCGGCGATCCGGTCCGCCGTGCGGTCCAGGACGGCCGGCGAGGCGGTGGCGGGCCGGGTGCGCCAGGTGCGGTCGGGGCCCGCGTAGAGGTAGCAGTAACGGCAGGCGAGGTTGCAGCGGCCGTGCGCCTTGACGATGAACTGCCCGAAGGGGACGGGGGCGGCCCCCGGTACCCGCGGTACGACCGCTGTTCCCGGCGTCCCCGCACCCGGGCCTTGCGCGGGCGGAATCGCCTGTCGAGACACTCGGCACCCCCATGCGCGCACGGTCCGGCCGACGGCGTGTTTCCCGGTCGGGCCGGGGAGGCAAACGCGTGCGGAGGGATGTTGTCCGGTTCGACGGGCGTTCGGGGCCGAACTGGGCTTGATCCTTACGAGCGGCCCGGGGGCGTGCGGGGGCGGGCAGTGGGCGGTACGCGGGGTGGTACGGGCCGGGTCCGTACGCGCGTTGTCACCTGGGTTTTGTGTCCGGTGTCGCGTTGAAGGTCGCGTTCGAGATCGCGTTCGGGGGCGCGTTCGGGACCGCGTTCGGTGGGCTCAGAACGCGTTGTTGAAGCCCCAGAGCATTTCCCTGGGCTGCTCGGCCCGGTCCCGCAACTCCGCCACCACCTCGGCGAGTACGGGGTGGTCCAGTGTGCGCAGTGTCGCCAGGTCCAGCTCCAGCAGGTCGGGCAACGGTCCGGTGTCACCGGCCGGCACCGGCGCGCCGGCCGGGACGCCGGTGCCCTCGGCCGCGTCCGGTGTGTCCGGGGTCCCGGCCCCCTCGCCTACGTCGCCACTCATCGCGTCCCACGCCTCCCCGTCGTGTTCCTGTCAGCTCCGTGCCCGGCCGGTGCCGTCGGACGGCGCCCGGCCCCGTACGTCCCGGTGCCGTTCCGCCGGGCACCGTCCGGCCGTTCAGCGGTCCAGCTCGGCCAGGCGCTTCCTGGTCTCGCTCGCCGCCTCGCCGCCGCCGTCCGGCAGTTTGCCCCATTCCGTACGCGCCGCCCGGTACGCCTCGCGAGCGGCCCGGGGGCGGCCCGCGTCCTCGTACGTCATGCCCCGCCAGTGGTGCGCGGCGGCGCGCAGCGCCACCGCTTCCAGCCGCCGCGCCGGACTCGCCTGACCGCCCTCGTCCGCCTCCACCTGCCGCGCCGCGTCCGCCGCGTCGCGGAACGCCTCACCCGCGTCGTCCAGCCGGGCCGGCCGGTGCAGGGCGCGGGACGCCTCCAGGTGGGCGCGGCCCAGCTCCAGCCAGCAGCGCGCCGCGGTCAGCGGCTCCCGCGCCTCCTGGGCCGCCAGCCCGAACAGGTGCTCGGCCTCGCGCAGGTCGACCCGGTCCCCCGCCAGCCGGTGCCGCGCCATCAGCGCCTGACCGAGCATCAGCAGCCGTCCCGCCAGCCGGACCTGGCCGGGTGGCGTCTCCGTACGGCAGTCGCGCAGCACCCGGACCGCCGAACCGAGGAACGGCTCGCCGTCCGGCGCCGCCACCCGGCGCAGCAGCGTACGGCCCCACTCCTCCAGCAGGTCCGCGTGCGCGCGGGTGTCGCGGGCCGTGCCGCGCGTCGCCTGGGCGAAGAACTCGGCGGCCTCCTCCAACTCCGCCGTGTCGCCCGAGCGTTCGTACCGGGCGAGCCTGACCCGGCCGGCCCTGATCCGCAGCGCGGCGAGCTGCCGGTCGTCCCGTACGGTCGCCAGCGCCTGCGCGACCAGGGTCGCCGCCTCCTCCAGGCCGCCCTCGCCCGAGCGCAGCAGCGCGTCCACGAGGTCCAGCAGGATGCGGGCCTGCGTGCCGACGGTGTGTCCGCCGGCGCCCGGCGCCATCGCCGTGCGCAGCGAACGCGCCGCCTGGCCCGCGTACACCTGGGCCTGTTCCGGATCGCTGGTGGCGCCCGACAGCCGCAGCAGCGTGCGGCCGTGGGCGAGCGGCAGCCCGGCGGGCCGGTTCTCCTGGTCGGGCCAGACGTCGGCGAACGCCTCCAGCATGCCGATCGCCCCCTGGAGCAGCGCGCTGTCCCCGCCGAGGCGCCACTGCGACTCCAGCGCGCGCACCCGCTCCAGCGTCAGCCGCAGCGCCTCGCCGGGGTCGAGGCCGGGCGCCGCGCAGGCGACCGTGTACTCACGGTCCGCGCGGCGCAGCAGCTCCAGGGCACCGCGCCGGTCGCCGTGCCCGCGCCGGTCGTCGGCCGCCGCGTGCAGGACCTTCGCCAGCACCGCCCGTTCCCGTACGGCCCGGGGGTGGGCCGTGGCGCGCTCGGCCGCGCGCCGGGCGTCCAGCAGCAGCTCGCCGCCGCCCTGGACCTCCCACAGCCGCAGCAGGCAGCGGGCGAACTCCGACCACAGCTCCGGGTCGCTGCCGCCGCCCGGCCGCTCGCGCTCGGTGGCACCCCGCAGCAGCTGGACCGCGTCGATCAGGTACTGCACCATGCCGTCCGACTCGAACCGGCGCACGAGGGCGCGGGCGCTGCCCACCGCCTCGTGCGTGGCCGGTCCGGGAAGCCCGCGCGCGCCCCGGTCGCCGTACGGCGCGAACTGCTCCGGCAGCGGCATGAAGCGTTCCAGCACGCGGGCGGCGACCTCGGCGAAGGGGTGCGGGACCCGCGGGCCCCGGGCGCCGTAGCGGCCGAGCGGGCCGTACTCACCGAGCAGCCCGCGCTCGCCGATGCCGTCGGCCTCGCCGTGCGCGCCCTCGTCACCCTCGTCGCCGTCGTCCCCTCCGTCACCGTCGTCGCCGACCGCGACGCCGCCCGCGCCGCCGAACGTCCCGCCGCGCGCCGAGCCGTTCGGGGAGAGCGGGCCGTGGCTCGCGTCGCCCAGCTGCGCCAGCGCCAGGGCGGGGAAGTTGGGCCCGCCCCGGCCGAAGTGCTGCTCTATGTACTCCGAGCAGTGCTTGAGGACCAGCATCGCCTCGTCGCGGCCGAGCGGTCCGAGCAGCGCCTCCTGCACGCCCGGCGCGAACTCGTACCACGGCCCGTCGTCCGTCCCGTCCCCGTCGCCCTTGCTCCGTGTCAGCAACCCGCTGAGCAGCACCTCGGCCAGCTCGGAGGGGCCGGAGTCGGGCAGCATCGTGCGCTGTACGAGCTGCATCACCGGCAGGTACAGCGGCGCCGCCGCGAGGTAGACGGCCAGTCGGCCGGCCACCGGCGAGGCCGCCGAGCGGAACCTGCTCACGAGCTGGAGCGAGGACATCCGCTCGCCCACGCGCGGCGCAGGCGCCGGCGGCTGGTCGGCGCGCACCCAGCCGACCGCGCCGGAGATCCGGCCCGCGCCCGTGCCGGAGAGCAGCCGGGCCCAGGCGCCGAGCGCGCCCTCGACGGGCGGCAGGACGGGGACGGCGAGCGCGCCCGGGTGGTGGGCGGGCGCGCCGGTGCCCTCGCCGGTCACCTTGAGCACCGTCGCGCCGGTGAGCCCCTCGCCGCGCGAGAGCACCCCGTAGGTGACGGGCAGCCGGGTGCGGTTCCACATCCGCTGGGGCAGCGGCTGGAGCACGGCGGTCGGTCCCTGGCGGCCGAGCAGGTGCAGCAGCCGGTGCGCCTGCCCGGTGTGCCAGAGCGGGCCGGCGCAGTCGCTGACGACGACGGTGACCCGGCGTCCGGTGGGGTCGCTGAGCCGGTCGGCGGAGATCAGCGGCGCGGCGGCCGGGTCGGCGCTCCGGCTCACGGCGGGCTCCCCGTCCGGCCCCTCGTGCAGATAGCGCACCTGCATGTCCCGGAAGGCGCCCAATTGGCCGAAAACTTGCTGCAGTTCGTCGAACAGCCGCTCCCAGACCCGCATGGAGGACGAGGCGTCCAGCACGATCTGGAGCACCGCCTCGCCCCGCGCCGCGCCCCGGAAGACCGGGATGATCAGCCCGCCGGCCCGGGCGCTCCGGTCGACCGTCGCCACCTCGTCGAGGCTGCGGCGCAGGGGCGGGGCGGCCGGCCGGTAGCGCTGGACCGGGCGCAGGGCGCGCTGGAGTTCGAGCGGGGCGGGCAGCGCGGGAGCCGCGGGCACGCCGACGGTGACCGGCGCGGGGCCGCCGGCGCGGGTACGAACCGCCTGGTGGCGCGGTACGGGGTGGAGAGCGACCCGGCGGTCCGCGCCCGGGTCCGGTCGCTGCGCTGGCTTGTCCACCGGCTCGGCCTCCTCCGTACGGTCGGGACCGGCGGCCGGTGTGACGGCCGGCCGGCCGGGGCCCCCTCGCTCCGTCCCGGCGCGCGGCGGTGCGCCGGTCTCGTCGCCCCGCTGCTCCGGCCGTCGCCCGCCGCCGGTCCACCGGGCCAGCCAGAGGGCGTCGCAGAGCTGCTCGGCGTCGGGGTCGAGGCCGGCTTCGCGCAGCCGTGCGACGAGCGCGCTCAACAGGGCACTGTCGTACGGTATCGGCTCGCCCGCCGCGGCGCCCGGGTCCGCGCCACCGGATGGCCGAGACGGACCGTATGCCGGGGGCTCGTCCTCCTGGCGAGCGCGCGCGGGGGCCGGGCCGTCCCTCCGTGGATCGCGCGGGCGTGCCAGGTCCGCACGCGGGTCACGCGGGCGTGTCCGGCCCGCCTGTGGGTCGCGCGGGCGGGCCGGGTCCTCCTGGAGGTCGCGCGGGCGTGCGGGGTCCTCCTGTGGGGCGCGCGGGCGTGCGGGGTCCGCTCCCGGCTCCCGCCCGCGTGCCCCGGCGCCCGGCCGGGCGGCCGGTTCGGGAGCGGACCCCTTGGGGGAGGGCCCGCGTCCCGGCTCCGGCGCTTCGCGTCCAGGCTCCGGCGCTTCGTCGTCCGGCCCGTGTCGTGCCGTGACCTCGGGCATCGCGCGTCACCTCGGCCGGTCGAGTCGCTGGATGAGCAGGTCGGCGAGGCGGTCGCGGCCCGCCGGGGCGGCCGCGCCGGTGAGGTAGATGGCGTTCAACAGCTGGTCGGTGGAGATCAGTTCGCTGCGGGAGCGCTCCAGGAAGTGGACGATGAGGTCGTCGCCCGCGCGGGCCGCCTCGTCGCCGAGATGGGCCCGTACGAACGCGGCCAGCCGCTGCCGGTCGGGGCGGCCCAGCTCCAGGTGGATGCAGCGGCGCATCAGGGGCGCGGGGAAGTCGCGCTCTCCGTTGCTGGTCAGAACGACGAAGGGGAAGGCCGTGCACTGCACCCGGCCGCCCCGGATCCGCGCCTTCGTACCGTCGTGCGTGAGCACCTCCGCCACGCCGTCCGGCAGCCGGTCCGCGATCCGTTCCAGCTCCGGAATGGCGAACTCGCCCTCCTCCAGCACGTTCAGCAGGTCGTTCGGCAGATCGATGTCGCTCTTGTCCATCTCGTCGATCAGCAGTACCCGGGGCGCTTGAGAGGGCAGCAGCGCGGTACCGAGCGGGCCGAGCCGGATGTAGCTGCCGATGCCCGTCGACGGGTCCTGCGGCTCGGCGCCGGCCGCTGCACCGTGCGCGGCGATCTGCACGTCCTGGAGGCGGGCTATCGCGTCGTAGTGGTACAGCCCGTCCTGGAGGGTCGACCGGCTGACGATGGGCCAGCGCAGCACCCGGCCCAGCCCCAGTTCGTGCGCGACCGAGTGGGCGAGGGTGCTCTTGCCCGCGCCCGGGCTGCCGGTGACCAGCAGCGGACGCCGCAGGTAGAGCGCGGCGTTGACCATTTCCAGCTCTTCGGCGCCGGGGCGGTGCAGCTCGGCCTCGTGCCGGTAACCGCCCAGCCGCCGGTCGGCGGAGCCGTCCCCGTCGCCGTCACCGCCGCGCACCGAGCCGTCCGGACAGACCTCGCTCCGGTTCGCGAAGTCCCGCCAGGGCGGCGGCGGGGGCAGCTGGGTGATGCCGTCGTGCGGTTCACCGGCGCCTCGGTAGATGAGCCACTCGCCCGGTTCGCTCATAGCGCGTTCCTCGTCTCGTCCGCGGTGATCAGGTACCGGAGGGGCGGGAGATGCGGGGGATACGAAGGATGCGGAAGGTGCCGCAGGTACTGCCGCAGGTACTGCCGCGGGTACGAGGGACCGTGCCGTACGACGCGGCACCGGGCGCGCGTACCCGCCGGCCCGGTCGTGGCACCCGGCAGGCCGCTCACGGCACCCGGCAGGCCGGTCATGGTGCCTCCAGCAACTGGCCGGAACCGGGCAGCGGGTGGTGCGGATCGTCGTAGAACAGCGCCAACCCCTCGGACCAGTACATCTCCGCACGGCCCGAGCGCACGCCCTGCCTCAGCTCGTGGATCTTGCGCGGCAACTGGTCCGCGGTCCGCGCCTCGGCGACGGTGTCGGCCGCCCGCCGGTGGAAATCGGCGCACACCGCCTCGGGGCGGTCCTTGCCCCGGCGCAGCAGGGCGATGTGGAAGCCGCCGCGCACCACGCGGGCGAGTCCGGCCGACGTCTCACCGTCGGTCCGGTCGCCGTACCGGCAGAGCACGGGCACCGTCTCGTACGCGAGGGCCCGCAGCTCCTCCTCCGTCGGGACGGGTACCCGCAATCCGTCCTCACAGTCGACGACGGCGGCGCGGACGGCGGCGGTGGTGGCGCGCGTCCAGCGCGCCATGCGCTCGCGGGTGTCGTCCTCGGTCAGCGGTGGCTCGTGGTCGGAACGGCGCACGACGACCGGGCGGGTGACGCCGAGCGGCGGCTCGTCGGGCGTCAGCTGCCAGCGGTCGACGGCCATCCCGAGCTGGGACTGGACCACGGCGACCTGGAGGACGGCCGGGCTGTCCGGCTCGTCGCAGCGCCGGAACGCCTCGGTCAGCGACGCCGTGAGCCGGGCCGGCAGGGCGTGGCCCGGGGTGCCCCGGCTGTCCTCGCCGACGGGCTGCACCTCACCGGTGTGCCGGGCGACGCCGACCCGCCAGTCGTAGCTGTCCCGCTCCCAGCCGCGCGGCTCCAGTTCCAGCAGGACGAAGGGCGCCTCGCCGTCCGCGGGCCGCTCCCCGTACGCGGGCGCCGCGCGCCGCTGCTCCCGGTCGGTCCGCAGCCGGGCGGCGGCCCACAGCCGGGTGATCTCGTTGCGGAACTCCCGGGAGAGACCGTCGTCGGCGACCCGCTTCACCCACTCCCACAGCTCCTCCTCCGCCTCCGGGGTGGAGGGGGTGACATAGGGGCGCTCGGCGGCGATGACGCTCATGCAGTAGCGCAGCAGCAGTTCGAGCGCGGCCTCGCCGCCCCTCGTCTCGTAGAGCGCGCCGAGCCCGTCGCGCCAGCTGCGCGGCGCCGGGTAGCGCTCGACCGAGTGGACGCCCGGCAGCCGGACGAGCAGGTCGAGCAGCCCGCGGGTGGAGACCGGCGGCGGCAGCTGGGCGAGCTTGCCGAGCAGCGTGACGCGCTGCGGGGGGCTGAGGGCGCGGTCGATGGAGGCGCCCAGGGAACTCTGTACGTCGGTCCAGGTGCGGCCGGTGCCGACGGGGCTCGTGTGCTGGTAGGCGTGGTAGCGGTCGTGGGCGTGGAAGACCGCCTGGTAGTCGTCGTCGGACTCGGCCCCGGCCATCGTGGCGGGCACCGGCAGCGAGCGCAGCCGCTCGATGCCGATGGACGTGCCGCCCATGGCGCCGACGAGCTGGGACTTGAGCACCCCGACGACCTCGCCGCGCGCGATGTCCACGGTCGGGCCGCCGGACACGCCCGGCGGCAGCACGTCCCCGCCGAGCCGCATCTGCTCGTCGGGGTCCGCCCAGCCGCCGACCGTGCCCTGCACCGTGCACTGCCCGTTGAGCCGCTTCAGCCGCCCGCCGATCTCGGTCCAGCCGGCGTAGAGCACCTCGCCGCCGCCGAAGAAGGCCGCGGGGCGCTCGGTCACGTAGACGCAGGCGTGGTCGGTGGGCCGGCGGAGCCGGACGAGGGCGAGATCGGGCGCGGCCCAGCCGCCGGCGGGAGGCGGCGGGGCGGCACCGTACGGATCGCCCGTGGCGTACGAGCCGTACGGGTCGCCTGTGCCGTACGCGCCGGCTGTGCTGTACGGATCGGTCGTGCCGTACGCGCCGGTCGTGCCGTACGGGCTCGTCGTGCCATATGGGCCGGTCGTGCCGTACGGGGCTTCCGGGGCGTACGAGGCACGCCCGGTGTCCGTGACGCCCGAGGGATGCTCGGGGAGCGCGGCGACGACCGTGCCCGGCACCGCGGACTCGCCGCTGCCGGGACCGGTTTCGAAGACCACGGTCACGTCCCGCCCCTCCCCCTGCATCGCCACATGCGCACATGTGAGAACCCAGCTCGGGGCGATGAAGAAGCCGCTCCCCAGAAACTTCCCGCCCTGTTCATCAGGGGCATACCCGGGCGTCGGGGCATGGATGCGCACCGTCGCCGCCATGACGAGATCCATGAGCGCACGCCGGGTCTCGGCCGGGACTCCGGGCGCTCCCCGGCCGAGGCCATCGATCATGGGGCACTCCCGGCCGGGGGCTCGGGCCGGTATGAATGCGCCGCTGCGCCGGGTGGTGCGCCCCCGGGCGCGGGAGAGGCGGACGGCGGCGCGGGCGGCATGGCCGGGACCGGGGGCACCGCCGGTGCGGCGGAAGCGGGCGGGGCGGCCGGGGCACTGGGCGCCGACGGGGACGCGGCGGCCTGCGGCGGGACCGGGGGCGAGGCGGTGAGGTCGGCGGGCGGTCCGCCGTCGTTCCAGGTGAGCGTGACCTTGATCGCGCCCTTGGCCTCGCCGTCCGCGAGCAGCCCGACGACCTTGCCGGACTTGGCGGTCAGCTCGACCCCGAACTCCACGCTCACCTCGTCGGGCCGGACCGCGCGCAACGGTCCGGCGAGGGACCGCGCGACGCTGGTCACCACGCCGTACAGGCTCTCGACCCGGGCCTGGACCTGGTCGCCGAACCCGGTGTCCGAATAGACCAGGCCACCGCTGGGCCGCCGCAACTCCTCGGCCCCGGAGATCCGGGCCCATACGGGCGTGCCGTCCGGCATCTCGATGCGTGTGACGCGGACCTCGTCCTCACCCATGGCAACCCCTGTTCCCCCAATTCCCCGCAGATTAGCGCCAGTACGGTGCGGATGCGAGGTGTCTGAGGAAGGACGACGGATGCCGCCCTCCCGGTTCTCGGCAACGGCCACGGACCGCGCCGAGCAGCCGCGGGACACCGCTCACCTGGCATTAAGCTGAGCACCATGTATTTCACCGACCGCGGGATCGAGGAGCTGGAGAAGCGGCGCGGCGAGGAGGAGGTCACTTTCGAGTGGCTGGCCGAACAGCTGCGTACGTTCGTGGACCTCAACCCCGACTTCGAGGTCCCGGTCGAACGGCTGGCGACCTGGCTGGCCCGGCTGGACGACGACGAGGACGAGTAGCGCGCCCGGGTAGTACGCCGAGCAGCCCGCCGGGCGGCTCACCCGCCACGGGCCGCCCGACCCGCGCGTTGTTCCCTCGAGACCCGCGCCCGCGTCATTCACCGGCGGCCACGTACCGGCCTCTGCCCTCGTCGTCCTCGTCCTCCTCGTCGGGCCATTCCTGCTCGGAGAGGTCGACCACGACACCGGACGGCTCAAGAGCGTCCCGGACGCGCCGCATCATCGCGTCGGACAGGAAGTGGTGGCGCAGGTCGAGCCGTCGCAGGTGGGTGAGGGGCCGGCCGTGCAGCAGCGCCTCGGCCCCGGCGTCGGACAGGGTGCCCAGCCCCAGAGCCAGGGAGGTGAGCTGAGCGACGACGGGGGCGGTGGCCACGGCGGCGGCTATCTCGTCCTGAAGATCGGCGTTCCGCAGGCCCAGGTGGCGCAGGGCCGGCAGGCAACTTCCGTCCAGGATGGGGGCGAGGTCCTCCACCATGGCGGTGCGGCCATAGGCCTCGACTCCGAGCCACAGGTCCAGGTGTTCCAGGTTGGGCAGGTCGGAGGAGACGATGCCGTGGACGACCGCGCCGGGCAGGCCGCCGTTCTCCAGGCGGAGCGTGCGCAGGCCCGTGTGGCGCAGCGGCGGGAATTCCAGGCCCGGCACGCCGCCGTAGCCGCCGCGTGAGCCGCGGACCGCCAGTTCCTTCAGGCGCGGGTACGCGGCCAGGATCGGGGAGACGTCGCCCTGGACGATCCAGGACAGCTCGCACTCCATGAACTCCAGGTCGGCGAGGTAGAGGGCGTCGAGACCCGTGAGGCGGTCCTTCGCGGCGTCGAGTCGTTCGGCCGTCTCGTCGGGGCCGCCGCCGTCGTACTCGGAGCCGTACGCGCCCTGGCCGAGGACGAGGGCGCGTACGCGCGCCGGATCGACGGTGTCGAGGAAACGTTCCCAGGCGTCGTCGAAGTCCTCCTCGTCGTCGGCCCGGGCGAGTTTCCACGCGACCGTCTCCGCCGCCGGCAACGGCTCCTCGCCCTCGTCCGGGAGGGGGAAGTCGAAGACGGGCAGGCCGTGCAGTTCCGTGATGTGCTCGATGGTCAAGGTGGGCGCCCCGGGCTCGTACGGTGGCCGGCGCGGAAGCCGGCGCCGGCCCGTGCACCGCTTTTCTACCAACCGCCGCGGACACCCGTGGGACGAATCCGGGTCCCGGCCCGGCGGACCACGTGGCGCCGGGCCCGGTTGACCGGATGCCGCCTCCGTTTTAGCCTCGACCTGTCGCGGAGGCAGCCTCCGTTTCACTGGATCCGCGAGATCGCGTCAGGCGGGAGAGCGTATGAGCGTCAAGGGGCAGCGGGGACCCAGGCTCCGAGCGGATGTCCAGCGCAACCGTGCGGCCCTCCTGGAAGCGGCGCAGCGTCATTTCCTGAGATTCGGGGTCGGTACCTCGCTGGAGGCGGTGGCCAAGGAGGCGGGTGTCGGGCCCGGCACGCTGTACCGGCACTTTCCCACCCGGGAGGCGCTGCTGGCGGCCGTGTTGCAGACGCGCTCGGAGGAGCTGATGGCGCGCCGGGCGGAGATCGCACAGCTCGGTGACGCCTCCCGGGCACTGCGGCACTGGCTGCGGGCCATGGAGGAGTACTTCAGCGCCTTCAGCGGACTGCCGGAACCGCTCATGGCCGCGGCCAGGGCGCAGGAGCCGGGCAATCCGCTCACCCTTCCCTGCGACCTCCTCATCACCACCACCGAGGAGTACGTGCGGGCCGCGCAGCTCGCGGGGCACGCGAGAGCGTCGGTAACGGGGTACGACCTCTTCCTCGCGGCCGTTTCCGTTGCCTGGATCAAGGGAACCGGCGCGACCGACGAGGAGTCGCTCGACCGCCTGCGCGCACTCGTCGAAAGCGGATACCGCGAGCGGGAGAACCCGGCATAGACCACCGGCCGCCCCTGCACAGGGAGCGGCCGGATACAGGGAGCGGCCGGATACAGGGAGCGGCCGGATACGTCTTCGGGGAGGCCCGGCGCCCGGCCCCTTCCCGGAATGGCCGACTGGTCGGCCCGGAATCACACAGTCATCACACCTCGCCACCTCCTCCTTGAGAGTGGCGCGACCTCGATAGGGACACATCATGAGAATTGCCGTCATAGGCGCAGGGGAGATCGGGAAGACGCTGGCGCGCACGTTCAGTGCGGGCGGACACGACGTGCAGGTGGCGAACTCCCGGGGTCCCGAGACCGTCGGCTCCGACGTGCTGGAGTTCGGGGCGCACGCGGCGAGGGCGGCGGACGCCGTGCAGGACAAGGACGTGGTGATCCTGTCCGTTCCCTTCGGGCGGATCCCGTCCGTGGCGGGACTCATCGCCTCCGTGCCCAGTGAGACCGTGGTCATCGACACCTCCAACTACTTCCCTCACCTGAGCGGCCCCATCGAGGCGGTGGAGAGCGGCCAGGTGGAGAGCCTGTGGGTCGCCGAGCAGCTGGGGCGCTCCGTGGTCAAGGCATGGAACGCCGCCCTGGCAGGCACCTTGCGGACCAAGGGGGTACCGGCGGGAACTCCGGGCCGTATCGCGCTCCCGGTCGCCGCGGACGCCGACGAGGCACGGCACGTGGCCATGCGCCTGGTGGACGAGAGCGGCTTCGACCCCTTCGACGCCGGCGCCCTGGCCGACTCCTGGCGCCAGCAGCCGATGACGCCCGCCTACTGCACCGAGCTGAGCCTCGAGGACCTGGGGCCGGCCCTGGAAGCAGCCGACAAGGCCGCGGCTCCGCGAAACCGTGACCGCCAGATGGAGCGCTTCGCCGCCCTCACCTCCACCCCCACGCTGGAGGATGCCGTCGAACTGAACCGCTCCCTTCACCGCTGACGCTCCCGGTGCCGCTGACCCGTCCCGCCCGCCCCGAAACAGGGGCTCACGGAATCGACCACACTCCAAAGGACACGCTTTGCCCACCACCGCCATACCCTTCACCGACCTCGCGCGGTCCCGGCGCTCCGTGCGGAAGTTCCTGCCCGCCCCACTGCCCCCTTCGGACATCCGTGACGTGCTGGAAGATGCCCAGACAGCCCCGTCGAACTGCAACACCCAGCCGTGGACGGTGCACATCGTCTCGGGAGCGAAACGAGACGCCCTGAGCAAAGAACTGCTCCGGGCCGACGAGGAGGGGCGGTTCTCCTACGACTTCACCTTCGACTACGCCGACTTCGGCGAGGGCACCTACCTCGACCGGGCGCACCATCACGCCGCGACCCTCTACGAAGCCCTGGGCATACCGCGCTCGGACCGGGCGGCCAGGAAGGCGGCAGCCCGGGAGAACCTGAACTTCTACGGCGCTCCGCACGTCGCCTTTCTTTTCATGCCGGCGTTCGGCGACGCGGTGCGGGCCGCCGGGGACATCGGCATGTACGCGCAGAACTTCCTGCTGTCGCTGACAGCCCGTGGCCTCGACGGCATCCCGCAGACCATGCTCGGGTTCTACGCCGACACCGTCCGCGAGTTCCTGGGCGTTCCGGAGGAACTCAAGCTGCTCTTCGGCATTTCCTTCGGCACCGCCGATCAGGCCGCGCCGGCCAACGGCTTCCGTATGGGGCGCGTGCCGCTGGAGCAGAGCGTCGTCCTGCACGAAACTCCCGGAGTCCTCGACGCGCGATGAGGGGAGCCTCCCGCTCCCCTCGCTCCGGCCCCACTGACCTTGACTTCCCGCAGGCGCGATATATCGTGTTCACAGGGACGCGATATGTTGCGTCATGACCGCCCAAGGAGGGTCACCCATGACCGAGTCGACGTGGGAAGTCGCCGAACCCCGGAAGCTCGCCTTCGACGCCCCGGTGACCGCCCTCAACGTGCGCGTCGTCAACGGGACGGTGAACGTCGTCGGCGCGGAGAGCGACGGCGCCCGGCTGGAGGTGTCCCGGATCGAGGGGCCTCCGCTGATCGTGAGCCTCGCCGGTTCGACGCTGACCGTCGCGTACGAGGACCTGCCCTGGAAGGGCTTCCTCAAGTGGCTCGACCCCAAGGGCTGGCGGCGCGACGCCGTCGTCACCCTCACCGTCCCGGCCGGCACGGCCGTCGAGGTCGGGGTGGTCGGCGCCGGGGCCGTGGTGTCCGGGGTGCGCGGGCCCACGGACGTCCGGGGGGTCAGCGGTGACACGACGCTCGTCGGCATGTCGGGCAGGGTCAACGCCGAGACGGTGTCCGGCAATCTGGAGGCCCAGGCGGTAACCGGCGACCTGCGCTTCCACTCCGTATCGGGGGATCTGACGGTCGTCGAGGGCGCGGGCTCCTCCGTACACGCCGATTCCGTCAGCGGCGACATGGTCGTCGATCTCCATTCGACGGACCGGCCCACGGACATCCAGCTCAACACGGTCTCCGGGGAGGTCGCGATCCGCCTGCCGCACCCCGCCGACGCGCGAGTCGAGGCGAACACGGCGAGCGGTACGGTCTCCAACGCGTTCGAGGACCTGCGGGTGAGCGGACGGTGGGGCGCGAAGCGGATCACCGGCACGCTCGGGGCGGGCACGGGCACGCTCAAGGCGACGACGGTGTCCGGGGCGATCGCCCTGCTGCGGCGGCCCCCGTCGGAGGAGGACCCGCGCGAGCGGGTGCCCGCCGACGCCGCGCGGACGGACGCCGTACCGGGGGCCGACGACGCCGTACCGACCCATTCGAAGGAGCTCTGACATGGCGGTCTTCGCCCACGGCCGACTCCGGCTCTACCTGCTCAAGCTCCTGGACGAGGCACCGCGCCACGGCTACGAGGTGATCCGGCTGCTGGAGGAGCGCTTCCAGGGCCTGTACGCGCCGTCCGCCGGCACCGTCTACCCCCGGCTGGCCAAGCTGGAGGCGGAGGGACTGGTCACCCACGCCACCGAAGGCGGCCGCAAGGTCTACTCGATCACCGACGCCGGCCGCGCGGAACTGGCCGGGCGCAGCGGCGAGCTGGCCGACCTGGAGCTGGAG
Organism: Streptomyces sp. NRRL F-5135; assembly: GCF_000719775.1. GTDB lineage: Bacteria > Actinomycetota > Actinomycetes > Streptomycetales > Streptomycetaceae > Streptomyces > Streptomyces hebeiensis. The sequence continues at coordinate 95,520 of NZ_JOHR01000018.1, forward strand.
ATCCGCGAATCCGTGTCCGAACTGGCGGCCGAGATACGCGATGACGTCCGGGGCGCGGCGGGCGCGCTGCGCAGCGAGATGCGCGCGGCGGCCACCGAGACCCGTAAGACGTCCGGCACGCGGACCGGCAGCCGGCCGGACTGGGAGGGGAACCTCACCGACAACGAGTCCTGGCGCGTGGCGAAGGAGGAGCTGCGGCGCGCGAAGCAGGAGTGGAAGGAACAGGCCCGCCGGGCGAAGGACGAGTCCCGCCGGGCCCGCGAGGACGCACAGCAGGCCCGCCGCCAGGCACAGGAGGCGCAGGAGACGGCGCGCCGCGAGATGCAGCGGATAGCGAAGCAGGTCCAGGACCAGGTCCAGGACCACTTCGCGCGCGGCGACTGGCCGTCGGGCGTACGGGAGGGCCTGTCCGAACTGGCCGGCCGGCTGGGGGGCCTGACGGGCTCGGCCTGGCCGCCGTACGTCAAGCCGGAACCGGCGGGGACGGCCGACTGGGCAGAGGACACCCCGGAGACCGGCGATCCGGCCCGGGACCTGGACCGGCTGCTGGACCGCTTCCGCGACGACATCAGGGACGCGGCCCGGGACAACGGGGTGACGCCGGAGCAACTGACCGAGGTACGGCGCCACTTGTCCACGGCCGCGGCCCACATCGGCGCGGTGCTGCGCACGGGCGACCGGTGACAAGTGCCGGGTGACGGGTCACGGGTGACCGGCGACGGCTGCCGGGTGCCGGGTGCCGGGTGCCGGACGACGAGGCACAGATGACCGGCGACAGCCGCCGGATGACGGGTCGCGGGTGGTGGGTCGCGGGTGGTGGGTCACGGGTGACCGGCGACGAGCGGCCAGGGACGGACTACGGGTGGCCGGGCCGCGCGGTCGTCGCGTACGCCGACCCCGGGGCCGTACGGGCCGACCGGTGGCGACCGACGGCCGCGTGGCCACCGGCCGGTGGCCCCCGACGGGCAGCCGGCCGTCCGACGGCCGGCCGTCAGCGGTCGGTGAGCATTCCCGCGTCGTGGGCCAGGACCGCGGCCTGTACGCGGTTGGCGCAGCCCGTGCGCGTGAGGATGCGGCTGATGTGCGCCTTGACCGTACTCGCGCTCATGTACAGCTGATCGGCGATCTCCGCGTTCGACAGGCCCGTGCCGAGCAGCCGCAGGACGTTCCGCTCGGCGTCGGTGAGGTCCGCCGTCCTGCGCAGGGCCGCCTCGGTGCCCTGGCCGGACCGTACATGACGGTCCAGCAGCTGCCGGGTGATCCGGGGCGCCAGGACCGGCTCGCCCTCGGCGGCCAGGCGCACCGAGCGGATCAGCTCCGTGGGGCCGGTGTCCTTGAGCAGGAACCCCGTCGCGCCGGCCCGCAGCGCCCGGTTCACGCTCCGCTCCTCGCCGAAGGCCGTCAGCATCACCACATGGGTGCGGGGCGAGGCCTGTCCGATCTCCTCGGCGGCGGCTATCCCGTCCTTGCCCGGCATCTGGATGTCGAGCAGCGCCACGTCGATGTCCTGGCCCCGGCATGCCTCGACCGCCCCGCGGCCGTCAGCCGCCTCGGCCACCACCTCGATGTCGTCCGCGTTCTCCAGGACCAGTCGGATGCCGACGCGCATCAGCCGCTCGTCGTCGGCGATGAGAACTCGGATCATCGCCTCATCGTAGACGCCGTCCCCGCACCGCCCGCGGGCCGGTGCGCGCGGCGTCGGGCGCGGTGCGCCGTCGGCCGTACCGTCCCGATCACAGCTGTTGTCCGCTCAGGGCCAGCACCACGAGCACGATGAGGAAAACCACGGTGGGCAGGATGGCGAGCGCCGCCGCGCACCCCGCGCCGAGCACCCGTGGCCAGGTCAGGGCCTCGGCCGAAAGCGGGTCGTGCGCCCCGGAAGGGGGGCCGGCCCGCTTCCCGGCCCGCGTGGCGGGGAGCGCCGGGCGGCCGGAGACCGCCGGGGCGACGGGGGCGGCCGGGGCACCGGGGAAAGCCGGCGCGACCGGCGGAACCGACGGCGTCGCGCCCGGGGGCCGGGCGGGCAGCAGGGCCGTCACCCGGAAGCCGCCGCCCGCGAGCGGACCCGCGGCGAACGAGCCGTCCAGGAGCGAGATCCGCTCCTCCAGGCCGGCCAGCCCGCTGCGGTTGCCCGCCCCCGGCCGGTGTTTGACGCCCGGGGCGCCGTTGGTCACGACGAGCCCGATCCGGCCGTCGGCGACGCCGACCTCCACCCGGACCGGCGCCCCCGGCGCGTGCTTCAGCGCGTTGGTCAGCGCCTCGCGCACCACGCGGTGCACCGCCTGGCGGGTGCGCGGTGCGGCATCGGCCGTATCGGGCCCCGACCAGTCCAGTCCGGCCTCGACGCCCGCCCGCCGGGTCTCCGCCACCAGGGCGGTGATGTCCTCCCGTGTCCCCCGGCCGCCCTCGCCGCCGTCGTGCTCCCCCGCGCCGTCCCCGACGTCCCCGTGCCGCAGCACCCCGAGGATCTCGCGCAGTTCGTCCATCGCCGAGCCCGCCGTGGTGCGGAGCAGCTCGGCCTGTTCGGCGAGGGGCGCGGCCTGCCGCTGGACCGCCAGTTCCAGCGCTCCGGCGTGTACGGAGATCAGGCTCAGCCGGTGGCCGAGCAGATCGTGCATCTCCCCCGCGATCCGGTTCCGTTCCTCCGTCCGCGCCGCCGCGGCGCTCAGCGAACGCGCCTGTTCCAGATAGGCGTTGCGCTCCCGCAACAGGCTGACCAGCGGCCGGCGCCGGCCCAGCAGCGTCCCGGCGAGCGCCGGGAGTGCCAGCAGCGGTACCGCGGCGGTGGCGCCGACCGCCAGCTCCAGCGCCGACACGTCGGGCTCGAACAGTGCGACGACCACGGTCAGGGCACCGCCCAGCGCGCAGGCCGCCCCCACCGCGTACCACGCGCGGCGTGCCGGGTGGATACGGCGGGTGGCGGAGCCCACGATCAGCGGCACCATCAGCATCGCCCCCAGGCTCGGCCCGGCGATCAGGGGGACGGTGCCGAGCACCGTCGCCACCGGCCGGCGACGCCTGGCGGGTACCAGCAGCACCACCCACAGCGCCGCCAGGGCCACGAGGACCGGCTGTTCCTGCTCCACGATCAGCAGCGGTAGCAGCCCGACGACGGCCGCGACCAGGCAGGTCAGCGACTCGGCCACCACCGTGCGCGGTGGAGCCGCGCGCACCGCGGCCAGACACTCCACCGCCTCACGCTGCACAGCCCGCCGCACACGCCGAAGTATCCGTGTCACCAGCCGTCTCCGCTCTCGCCCCTCGTTCCGCACCGCCTGAACGCCGGCCCTCGCCCGGTCCCGGCGGCGTCCCCGGTCCAGGCGGCCTTCCGTGGCCCGGCGGCCCTCCGTGACCCGGCGGCGTCGCGGGGCGTGGCGCCGTGCGCCGCCCCGGAGGACCGTAACCTCCGCCGCACCGGCCGGACCGGGGCGGGTCCCCGCATCACGCGCCCGGTCGGCGGGGCAGGCGCTCCCTCAGCGCGGCCACGTCCACGCCCTCCTCGCGAAGCAGCGTGGCGGCCTCTCCCCCCTCGTCGTCGAGGAGGGCGGCCAGGACGTGCACCGTTCCGAACAAGGAGTCGTCACCCTGTTCCGCCGCCAGCAGCCGTCCCCTGGCGACGATCTGTTCGGTGTGCGGCGAGAGGGGCCGCTCGCTGTCGGCCGGTACCGGACCGAACGCCGCGGTGGCCATGACGGTCCGGCGGGCCAGCGAGTCGGGCCGCGCCCCGTACGCGCCGAGCAGCCGGGCGGCGTCGTTGGCGGAGGCGACATCCGCGGGCAGCGACCGTCCGGCGACCGACAGGGCGCGGTCCAGGGCCGGCAGGGCCAGCAGCAGGTCCACCGGCTCCGCCGCGGCGCGTCCGCACCGCACCGCCCTGCGCCTGGCCTCCAGGGATACGGCGGTCAGGACCGTGCCGTCCATGCTGGACGTCCAGGACAGTACGGCGCGCATCAGCCAGCCGCTCCGGCCTTCCTTGCCCAGCGCTCCCGCGTGGACCAGCAGCGCGAGGGCGCGTGAGGGGGGCGCGGGCTCGTCGGCCACCCGCGCGTCCAGCGCGTCCAGCGCGGCGGACGCCGTGGCCGTGGAGATCTTCCGCAGGGCCAGCGCCTCGGCCGCGCGGGTACCGGGTGTCTCCACCAGGACCCGGGCCACGTGCCGGCACCGCACGCTGGGCGTGCCCTCCCGGCGGGCCAGCGCGAGGGCGTGCGGCAGGCTCTGGCGCAGCGCCCCCGTCGGCTCGGGCCATGCCCCGTCCTCGGCCGGGCTCAGCCCACGGCCACCGTGGGCGACGCGCCACCGCGCCTCCCGCCATACGGCGACGGCCTCCGCCTCGTCGCTCGGTTCGGCCGCGGGTCCGTCGGGGTTTCCTTCGTCGTCGTGGGCCCAGGGAGCGTCCGACCGGCCGGCGATCAACCCGCTGAGCGCGCCTGCCGCGCGCATGCCGGGGGTCAGCGCCTCGCCGGCCTCCGAGTCCCCCATGACCAGCTCCGACAGCAGGTCCTCGGTGCCCACGGTCCGCCGCTCGCGCTTGACGGCGCGGCGCAGGGTCTCCGCGAGCAGCGCGATGACGTCGTCCTCGAACTCGGTGGCCAACACGGGGGTCTCAGGGGCGTCGGTGTCCATCATGGGCGTGGGTCGCTCTTCCGTCGGAGGTCGCCCTCGGGGTGCGGTGACCTGTTGTGTGCACGACGTTAGACGCGGGCCCCGCCCCGCCGCGTCGGCCGACCGGCCACACCCGATGCCCGACCGGCCACACCCCCTCGCCCGACCGGCCGGGCTCGCCGCCCGCCTCTGGGCGCTCACCGCCAACTGCCGCTGCCGGTACCGGTGCCTTCAGGGCTTCAGGGCTTCAGGGCTTCAGTACGACCTTCCCGAAGAGGTCTCCCGCCGCCATCTTCTCGAACCCCTGTCGCGCCCGGTCCAGCGGCAGCACCTCGTCGATCACCGGCCGCACCCCCTTCACCGCGCAGAACGACAGCAGGTCCGCCAGCTCGTCCTTCGAGCCCATGGTCGAGCCGACGACCCGCAGCTCCAGGAAGAAGATCCGCGTCAGTTCGGCATGCTCCGGGCGATCGCCGCTCGTGGCGCCGGAGATGACCAGGGTGCCGCCGCGCCGCAGGCACTTGAGGGAGTGGGACCAGGTCGCCGCGCCGACCGTCTCGATCACGGCGTCCACCCGGTGCGGCAGCCGCGCGCCCGGCTCGAAGGCGTCCGTCGCGCCGAGTTCCACCGCCCGCGCTCGCTTCTCCTCGCTGCGGCTCGTGGCGTACACCCGTAGCCCGGCCGCGCTGCCGAGGACGATCGCCGCGGTGGCGACGCCGCCGCCCGCGCCCTGGACGAGGACCGAATCACCGGGCCGGACGCCCGCGTTGGTGAAGAGCATCCGGTACGCGGTGAGCCAGGCGGTGGGCAGGCAGGCGGCCTCCTCGAAGCTCAGCTCGGCGGGCTTGGGCAGGACGTTCCAGGCGGGCACAGTGACCTGCTCGGCGAAAGTGCCCTGGTAGCGCTCGGTGAGGATGGTCTGGGGCTCGCGCGGGCCCACCCCGTGGCCCGTGGCGCCGATGACGGAATGCACGACGACCTCGTTGCCGTCCTCGTCGATTCCGGCCGCGTCGCAGCCGAGGATCATCGGCAGCCGGTCCTCGGTGATCCCGATCCCGCGCAGGGTCCACAGGTCGTGGTGGTTGAGGGAGGCGGCCTTCACCGTGACCGTGGTCCAGCCGGGGCGGGCCCGGGGGGCCGGGCGCTCGCCCAGTGCGAGGCCCTTGAGGGGCTCGGCGAAGTCGAGGCTTTCGGCGTATGCGGCAAACATGACGGTGACAATACGGCGGAGCCGGTCACGGCGGAACCGCACGCCCGGCCCGCGCCGCCCGCCGTTCTCCGCACGCGCCCGCGAGCACGGGGAGACGTCCGTACGGGAGATGTCCGTACGCGAAACGTCCGTACGGGAGACCCACCTTCGCGAGACATACGAAAGGGCCGCGCCCCGCCCCTGTCCGGGAAGCCCGGAGGGCGCGAAGGCGCGGCCCGCCGTTCCGTCAGCGCCGCGCCACGCCCTCCGCGCGCGCCGCCGCGGCCACCGCCGCCGTGACCGCCGGGGCCACCCGCTCGTCGAACGGCGACGGGATCACGTAGTCGGCCGACAGCTCGTCACCGACCACGTCCGCCAGCGCGTCGGCCGCCGCGATCTTCATACCCTCGGTGATCCGGGAGGCCCGCACCTGGAGCGCCCCCGCGAAGATCCCGGGGAAGGCCAGCACGTTGTTGATCTGGTTCGGGTAGTCGCTGCGCCCCGTCGCCACCACCGCCGCGTGCCGGTGCGCCACGTCCGGGTGCACCTCCGGGTCCGGGTTGGCCATCGCGAAGACGAACGCCTCCGGCGCCATCGAGGCGACCGCCGCCTCCGGGACCGTACCGCCGGAGACGCCGATGAAGACGTCGGCGCCCGCCAGCGCGGACTCCAGCGAGCCGGTGAGCCCGGCGCGGTTGGTGAGGCCGGCCAGTTCGCGTTTGACGTCGGTCAGGTCGTCGCGGTCCGCGCTGACGATGCCCTTGCGGTCCGCCACGGCCACGTCCCCGACACCGGCCGCCAGCAGGAACTTCGCGATGGCGACACCCGCCGCGCCCGCGCCCGAGATGACGGCGCGCAGGTCGCCGAGCGAGCGGCCGGTCAGTTTCGCCGCGTTCCGCAGGGCGGCGAGGGTGACGACGGCCGTGCCGTGCTGGTCGTCGTGGAAGACGGGGATGTCCAACCGCTCCTGGAGCCTGCGCTCGATCTCGAAGCAGCGCGGCGCCGCGATGTCCTCCAGGTTGACCCCGCCGAAGGAGGGCGCGAGCCGCACGACGGTGTCGACGATCTCGTCCGTGTCGGTCGTACCGAGCGCGAGCGGCACCGCGTCGACCCCACCGAACTGCTTGAAGAGGATCGCCTTGCCCTCCATCACCGGAAGCGACGCCTCCGGGCCGATGTCGCCGAGCCCGAGGACCGCCGTACCGTCTGTGACGACGGCCACGACCTGCGACTTCCACGTGTAGTCGTGCACCAGCTCGGGGCGCTCCGCGATGGCGCTGCACACCCGGGCGACGCCGGGCGTGTACGCGAGGGACAGGTCGTCCTTGTCCCGGACGGGCACGGTCGCCCGGACGGCCATCTTGCCGCCGCGGTGCAGCGCGAAGGCCGCGTCGAAGCCCGTGTCCGAGGGCTCCTCGGCCCCTTGCTCCGCGGCGGCGCCGGCGCTTCCCGTGCCCCCGGGCCCGGTCCCGGTTCCGTTTCCGGCCCCGGTTCCGGCCTCACCGGCCGCCGCGCTGCCGTCCGCGCCGCCGATCTGATTGACGATCTCCGCTGCCATGTGTCTCTGAACCCCTAAGGAAGTCATCGGTTGAGGGTGTCCGCTCCTGGTCGAGCAGGTGTGGGTGGGCACCGCGTACGGTCGCCGCCCGGGCGGGTGTGCCGCCCCCCGCGGAGTGATACGTACGCGCGGACGCGCCGCACACGCGTCCTGGCCCCCGGATGAGGGGTGTGATCGTCTCTTCCTACCCGACGGACCCCGTCGACCACGAGACCGTGCTCGCCGGTCCGCGGTCACGCGTTTCTCATCGGTCCACGCTCACGCGTCCATCGTCCGTCGGTGAGATGGGTCATATCTGAACAGTTCGGAAAGATCCGGCTATGTATATGAACCCATCTGAACGTGGGGCGAGGCCGGAGATTTTCCGGCCGGAAGGAGGTATTCCAGCAGACGGTCCGGCTTTGACGTGCCGCCATGCCACCGCGGGGGTGTCCCGTTACCCGATTTTGACATGCCCGGACCCCTGGAGGGGTCCGTCCAAATGGGAGGATGCAACTCGTCACACACGGTCGCGACACTCGAAGACGCGTGCTCGCCGGCCAGGTAGCCGCTTCAATAAGCCTTATCTCTTCGCCGGAGGCCCCGATCATGACCGCAAGCACCACTTGTCGTACGGCAAGCACCACCCGTCGTACGGCAGGCGCGAAGTCCAGGATCGCCGCGGTCGGCGCGCTCGCGGTCACGGGCGCCCTGCTGCTGGCGGGCTGCGGGGACCAGACGGGCGGCGGCACGACGGGCGGCGGCAAGAAGGAGGGCGCGCCCGACGGAGCCTCGGCGGCACCGCTCTTCGACCAGCTGCCGAAGCCGATCCAGGACAAGGGCGTCATCAAGGTCGGTTCCGACATCGCGTACCCGCCGGTGGAATTCAAGGACAGCTCAGGAAAAACGGTCGGGATCGACCCGGACCTCGCGGACGCGCTCGGCAAGGAACTGGGCGTGCGCTTCGAATTCGAGAACGGCACCTTCGACACTCTCCTCACAGGTCTGCGTTCCAAGCGGTACGACATCGCCATGTCGGCCATGACGGACACGAAGGAGCGCCAGAACGGCGTGGACCCCGACACCGGCAAGAAGGTCGGCGAGGGCGTCGACTTCGTCGACTACTTCACCGCGGGTGTCTCGCTCTACACCAGGAAGAGCGCGGCCGACGGCATCAACAGCTGGTCCGACCTGTGCGGCAAGAAGATCGTCGTCCAGCGCGGCACCGTCTCGCACGACCTGGCCAAGGACGAGAGCGAGACCTGCCAGAAGAGCGGCAAGGGCGCGATCTCGATCGAGGCCTTCGACAACGACCAGCAGGCCCAGACCCGGCTGCGCAGCAGCGACGCCGCCGCCGGCGCCAGCGACTTCCCGGTCGCCGCGTACGCCGTGAAGACCTCGGGCGGCGGCAAGGACTTCCAGCTGGTCGGCGCCCAGGTCGAGGCCGCGCCGTACGGCATCGCCGTCGCGAAGGGCGACCCGCTGGCGAAGCCGCTCCGGGCCGCGATGGACGCGATCATCAAGAGCGGTGAGTACGACAAGATCATGGCCAAGTGGGGGGTCGAGGACGGCGCGGTCAGGAAGGCCGAGATCAACGGCGGTTCCTGACGGCGCCCGCTCCTGAAAGGCATCTGAAAGGCATAGGCAACCTCCGTGTCTGTTGACATCAACAAGTCGGACGGGCCGGCGGACGCGCCACGCGACGCCGCGCCCGCCGCGCCGCAGGCCATCAAGGCCGTTCCCGTCCGGCACTACGGGCGGTACGTCTCCGCGGCCGTGGCCATCGGCCTGCTCGCGGCGATCGTCTACGCCTTCGCACAAGGCAAGATCAACTGGGCCGCCGTGCCCGCGTACTTCTTCGACGACCGCATCCTGCGCGGCGTGGGCCAGACCATGCTGCTCACGGTGATCTCGATGCTGATCGGTGTGGTCGGCGGCGTCCTGCTCGCGGTGATGCGGCTGTCGAAGAACCCGGTGACCTCCTCGGTCGCCTGGTTCTACATCTGGTTCTTCCGGGGCACCCCGGTCCTGGTCCAGCTGATGGTCTGGTTCAACCTCGGGCTGGTCTTCGAGTACATCAACCTCGGCCCGATCTACAAGGACTACTGGTCCAGCTTCATGACGCCGTTCCTGACGGCGCTGCTGGGCCTCGGGCTGAACGAGGCCGCGTACATGGCCGAGATCTGCCGGGCCGGTCTGCTCTCGGTCGACGAGGGCCAGACCGAGGCGTCGCACGCGCTGGGCATGAGCCACGCCAAGACGCTGCGCCGGGTGGTGATCCCGCAGGCGATGCGGGTGATCGTGCCGCCGACCGGCAACGAGGTCATCAACATGCTCAAGACGACCTCCCTGGTGGCGACGGTGCAGTTCTACGAGCTGCTGCGGTACGCCCAGGACATCGGGCAGACCTCGGGTTCCCCGGTGGAGATGCTCTTCCTCGCGGCGGCCTGGTACCTGCTGCTGACCTCGGTCCTGAGCGTCGGGCAGTACTACCTGGAGCGGTACTACGCGCGCGGCTCCAGCCGCAGCCTGCCGCAGACGCCGCTCCAGCGTGTCCGGGCCAATCTGCTGTCCCTCGGCCGCCCCAAGGGAGGCATGGCATGACCACCACGAGCATGACGACCCCGGCGGCCACCGGGAGCCGGCCGATGGTGAAGGCGGAGGGCGTCCACAAGTCCTTCGGCACGGCCCACATCCTCAAGGGCATAGACCTGGAGGTCGCGCCGCGCGAGGTGTTCTGTCTGATCGGCCCGTCCGGCTCCGGGAAATCGACCTTCCTGCGGTGCATCAACCACCTGGAGAAGATCAACGCGGGGCGGCTGTCGGTCGACGGCGAGCTGGTCGGTTACCGACAGCGGGGCGACAAGCTGTACGAGCTCAAGGACAGCGAGGTGGCCAGGAAGCGCCGTGACATCGGCATGGTCTTCCAGCGCTTCAACCTCTTCCCGCACATGACGGCGCTCGAGAACGTCATGGAGGCGCCGGTCCAGGTGCGCGGCGAGGCGAAGGCTTCCGCCCGGGCCCGCGCCGAGCGGCTGCTGGACCGGGTGGGGCTCGCGGACCGCGCGGGCAACTACCCCTCGCAGCTCTCCGGCGGCCAGCAGCAGCGGGTCGCGATCGCCCGCGCGCTGGCGATGGAGCCGAAGCTGATGCTCTTCGACGAGCCGACGTCGGCGCTGGACCCGGAGCTGGTGGGCGATGTCCTCGACGTGATGCGCGGCCTGGCCGAGGACGGCATGACGATGATCGTCGTCACCCATGAGATGGGCTTCGCGCGCGAGGTCGGTGACGCGCTGGTGTTCATGGACGACGGCGTGGTGGTCGAGTCGGGCCACCCGAGGGACGTCCTGACCAACCCCCAACACGAGCGGACGAAGTCGTTCCTGTCGAAGGTGCTGTAGAAGGCGGCGCGAGCGGGACCCGGCCGCCGTCACCGGGGGCCGCGGCGCGGCGGCGACGGCGGTACGGGAGCGGCGCGGAGCCCCGTACCGGTCCCGTACCGGCGCGCGGCTACGTCAGGGCGAGCACGAGGGAGTCCGAGGGCGACGCCCACACCGCCCGCGCCTCGGCGAACCCGGCGGCCCGCAGGGTCCGTACGTGCCAGTCGAGGGAGGGTGTGTCGCCGTCCGCGTGCTCACCGAAGATACGGAAGCGCTCGGCGGCGGGCTCGGCGAGCGCCGGCTCCCGGGCGGCCAGCTCCCACCACTGCGCCCAGTCCAGCGCGCCCGCCGCCTTGGCCCGGTCCATGCCGGCGTGCCGGAAGGTCCGTTCCGCGGCGTTGATCCGAGGGGTTGACGGGTCCGTCATGTGGTCGGCGTTCATGAGGACGCCGCCGTCCCCGAGCACCCCGGCGAGCTGCCCGTACAGCGCGGCCAGCGGATCCTCGTGCAGCCAGTGCAGGGCGGTGGCGGTGAGGACGGCGTCGTACGTCTCGTACGGGAGCAGCCCGGGCCAGTCCGGGGCGGCCAGGTCGGCGGTCACGAAGGTCACTCGCGCGTCGCCCGCGAACGTACCGCGCGCGATGGTGAGGAGGGCGGGATCGAGATCGACGCCGGTACTCGTCGCGCGCGGGAACCGGCGCAGCAGCCGCCTCGTGATGCTCCCCGTACCGCACGCGAGGTCGAGCACCCTCGGCTCGGGGCCCGCGAACGCCTCCACCATGTCCAGCATGACCCGGAAGCGCTCCTCGCGGTCGGGCATGTACCACTCTTGCTGGCGGTCCCAGCTCTCCTGCCAGGCCGCCCAGTCGACCCCGGTCTCCGTCGCCGCCTGCGTACCCGTTTCCGCCTGCGTACCCGTCTCCGTCTCCGTCACGGAAAGCCACCTCCGTCGTTGCCGTAATACCCTGAATGCCAAGTCAGTCATTACCAACACCCTCGACGACCGACCCTAGACCGCCGCCGTAAGGACTACAAGTGGAACTGGCCTCTTACTCGGACTCCGCCGTACGCCTGGTCAACACCGAGGAACCGGCCCGCGGCACCGACACCCTGACCTCGGTCGAGGCCGTGCGCGCGCTCTTCGGCCCGAACTCGCAGGCCGCGCGCCGCGCCACGGAGGCGGACGTCACCCGGTTCCGCTCGGTACGGGCGCGGCTGCGCGCGGTCTTCACCGCGGCCGACGGGGGCGAGGAGACCCGCGCGGTGGACCTGCTCAACTCGTTGCTGCTGGAGTTCCCGGTCAGCCCGCAGATCTCGGGGCACGACTTCCTGGACGACGCGGGCCGGCCGCGCTGGCACATGCACCTGGCGGACCACCCCTCGAACGCGACGGCCGGCTACGCGGCGACCGCGGCCATGGGCCTCGCCTTCCACCTGACGGAGTACGGGGTCGACCGGCTCGGCCTGTGCGAGGCGGCGCCCTGCCGCAACGCCTACCTGGACACCTCGACCAACCGCTCCCGCCGCTACTGCTCGGACCGCTGCGCGACCCGGGCCAACGTCGCCGCCTACCGCGCCCGCAAACGCCGGGAGACCGAGCGGTCCAGCGACACCGGCCGCAGCGCCGAGAGCAGCCACGAGAGCACGGCCCGTGCGGACCGCTGATCGCCCAGCGGCCGGTAGCGCGCCCTGACCCGGGCGAGCAGCAGGTCCTCGGGCACCAGCCCGAAGACCCGGCTGTCCCCCTCGGCCCCCGGATTGTCCCCGAGCACCCACCAGGCCCCGTCCTTCCGCTCCACCAGCCGCTTGACGATGAGCAGGTCCTGCTGGAGCGGATGCCTGAGCACGGCCACGTCACCGGCCTTCACAGGCGCCCCGTAGTGCACCAGGAGCTGGTCCCCGTGCCTCAGTGTCGGATACATGGAGGGCCCCGTCACCTCGGCGAGCCCCAATGGCACTCGCGGCTCCCTGCCGTCCCGTCCGCCCCGCGCGACCCGCTCCTCCCGCGGACGCCCGTCCTGCGTCGTCATACGCCACCTCCCACCGCGCGGCCCGCTCCCACGGCCCCCGCTCCCGGGCCGGTTCTCGCCCCGGGTCCGTTCCCGGGCCCCGTCCCAGGGCCCGCTGTCCGACACCTCGCGCCCGGGGCTCCACTCCCACGGTCCCGCGCCCACCGTACGTTCCGCCACCGGTCCCGTATCCACCCGGACTTTTGACGTAAGCCCCAGGGGGCACTCGCGAAAACGGGCTTCTCACGGAGTAATGTCGCACCCGAGAAGACGATCACGAGGAAGGACGGCTCTATGCTCTCCCGCCTGTTTGCCCCCAAGGTGAAGGTCAGCGCCCACTGCGACCTCCCCTGCGGCGTGTACGACCCGGCCCAGGCCCGCATCGAGGCCGAGTCGGTCAAGGCCATCCAGGAGAAGATGCAGGGCAACGACGACGCCCACTACCAGGCGCGCGCCACCGTCATCAAGGAGCAGCGTGCCGAGCTCGCCAAGCACCACGTCTCGGTGCTGTGGAGCGACTACTTCAAGCCCCCGCACTTCGAGAAGTACCCGGAGCTGCACCAGCTGGTCAACGACACCCTGAAGGCGCTGTCGACGGCGAAGGGCTCGACGGACCCGGCCACGGGCCAGAAGGCCCTGGACTACATCGCCCAGGTCGACAAGATCTTCTGGGAGACGAAGAAGGCCTGATCTCAGATCATGCCGCTTGACCTGCGACTTCATCGGTCGCCTGGTCTCCCCGCCCGCACCCGGCCCGCAGGCCGCCGAACACGGCGCCCCTGACGGCCCGGGTGCGGTCTTCTTCGCCCGGCCGCAGATGAATTCCGAATCCGCCCAGACGCCACCGTGACCAGCCCGTTGCTCGGCGCGCACGCGAAGCGCCGGCCCAAGCTGCCACCAACCGGCCGACGAAGGGAAACAAGCCGTGGCTCAGCGGACAACCGACGACCAGCCCAAAGCCCTCAAAAGCCCGCCCTTGATTCCATGACCCTGCTGGTCGCCGCCCTCATCGTCCACGACAAGGCCACCAACCGCGTCGTCCTCCTCCAGCGCAGCCAGAACGCCAAGTTCGCCCAGGGCATGTGGGACCTCCCCGTCGGCAAGAGCGAGCCGGGGGAACCGATCACCGAGACGGCCGTCCGCGAGCTGTACGAGGAGACCGGCCTGACGGTGAAACCCGAGTCCCTCAAAGTCGCCCACATCATCCACGGGGCTTGGGGCGTGGAGGCCCCCAACGGCTTCCTCACCGTCGTCTTCGTCGCCCACGAGTGGACCGGCGAACCCGAGAACCGCGAACCCCGCAAGCACGCCCAGGTCCGTTGGGTCGACGCCGACTCCATCCCCGACGAATTCGTGGACACCACAGCCAGCGCCCTCCATCGGTACCTCGTGGGAGGCCGGCAGGTATCGCTCGACGGCTGGGCATAGCGCACTTCACCCGGCCGCAGCGGCCATCGCGCGCTCTTCGCCCCGCCCTCCGCCGCGCGCATGGACCGCTATGCGGGTACGACAACCGCCATGCGGCTAACGACGCGAAACGGCTCGTTGATCGGCCAAGGAGGAGCGGCGCGCCAAGGCGTTCCGCGCATTGGCCAGGTGGGCCCTCTTGTTCGCGGCGAGAGCACGGAACTTCTCGGGGTTCTCCTCGATGACCCGGGCCTGGGCAGTGGCCTCGGCCTCGTGCCAGGCGTCGAGCAGTCCGGAGACGCGCTTGCAGCGCGCGTCCGCCCGCGCGGTCCCGACCTCCAAGGCGCTGATCTTCGGACTGTCCAGGTTCCAGCGGGGATCGCCGATGGCCTCGTCGGGAGTGCGGTAGGAGTAGCCGGCGGCGGACATACAGCTCCGCCATCTCTCCTTCGCGCCGACCACCTCCGCGCTCCGCTCGGTCTTCCGTAACGTTCCGACACCTCGCTCTGTCAGCCAGTCGGTGTCCGCCTCGGGGACGCCCCGGGCGAGGAGGGCGTCGACCTCGCTGTAGCAGCCGGGAGTGTCGGTCTCCCCGTAGATCGCGGCCTCTTCCGCCGCGCTCGCCCGGCGCGCCCACTCGGTCATCGCCGTGCGTCGCTCCCGCTCGTCGTCGGTCACGGGCACGTGGTAGCCGAACTGTGCCGCGGTGCTCTCGTCCACCACCCCGTAGCGCCTGCTGTTGTCGTACCGGGCCGGAGGCATTTCGTCAGCGAGGTTCGTCGGCATGGTGAAATCGATGCCCCGACCGGTGACACAGCTCTCCAGCAACGTCCGCCGCGCTTTTGCCAGCGACCAGTCATCGCGCGAAGTCCATCGGTATGCGTCGAAGGGCAATTCCAGGAAGGGGGCGGACGCCGGAGCCGCCGTGGGCGACGTCAAGGGTTTGGTGGATCGTGGAGCCGTTTCGCCGTGGGTCGCACACGCCGTGAGCAGCGTGATGGGCAGTAGGGAGACAAGTGCCAGTCCAGTGGCCCTTCTCCGGTTCACCGGTTCCCGCCCTTCCCTGTCGAACAGCGAGGTGGTGCCCGTGCCGCCGGTCGGCACGGGCACCGAGGTCTCCCGTCCGTGCAGTGGAGCCGGGAAAACGGACGGAGTGGGGGTGGCCCGGCTTCAGCAGGAGAAGTCGGCGGAACTCGCCGCGTTGTCGCCGACGAAAGGCCGAGCGCCCAGGTCGGGGTCCCACGCGCCGTCCGAATAGGCGATGTTCTCGCCGCTGTACCCGGGATTCGACCAGAGGTAGACGCGGCATCCGGATTCGTTCTTGATCGAGCTGGTTCTGTTGTCCATGAGGTGACTGGTGAGGTTCCCGTTTCCGTCCCTCCAGTGATTCCCGGCGAAATTGTCGTCGTCGTGGACGATGTCGCGCCAGAGGTTGGTACTGGTGGTCGACCCCGCGTTGTAGTTGACGAGGTCGAACATGCAGAAGTTGCCGGAGGAGCAACTGCCCGCCATGATCCGCACGGTGCGCTCGTCCTGCGCGGACTGCACGGATTGCGCGGACTGCGCGGCGTGGGCGGTTGTGCCCACGGACAGAGGGAGAAGGAGCGCTCCCAGAGCGGTACCCAACAGTCGTGCCTTCGCTCGCATGAGGTGTCCCTTTCGGCTGATGAGGGAGTGCGTTGAACGAGGCACACAGCTGCGGATGCAGCCGTGGCGGCGTTACGGTCTCGACGATAATTCGCCCTTCGACATCGCGTTTGACGGCTGATGCACAGCTCCTTGACGCTCCGTCCACTCATCGGCGTGGTGACCGGCCCGTCGGCTGCGGCCCTGAGCGGGCGGCCGCCCGGGTTCGGGGTCGCAGCCGGGGCCGGGCCGTGGCCCCGGGTGGCCGGCCCGTCAGGAGACGTTCTCCGGGGCGGTCGGCTCCTCGGGTTCCTCGGGGATCTCCGCCACTGCGGTGATCTCGACGAGTTGGCCCGAGTAGCCCAGGCAGGCGACGCCGACCAGGGTGGAGGTGTGCGGGCCGAGGGTGAGACCGCCCGCGCGGACCACCTCCCAGACCCGGCTGAGGTCCGCCGGGTCGGACGACGCCACGTACACCGTCGTGGCCACGACGTCGACGAGCCTGCACCCCACGGCGTCCAGCGCGGTACCGAGGTTGGCCAGCACCTGCTCGCTCTGGGCGACGAAGTCCTCCGGACCGACCAGCTTGCCGTCCGGGTCGAGCGGTACGGCCCCGGCCAGGAAGGCGAGGCGCCGGCCCGTCTCGACCACCGCTGTGTGCGCGTAGTCCGGCGGCGGGAACAAGCCGGGCACGGTCATACGGTGGGCCATCTGTCGCTCCTTCAGGCTGTGTCGCCCTCGACCTGTCGCTTTACCGGTAGGAAGTACGGAGGCGGGCCCCCGCACGCTCAGCCGTGCGGCGTACTGATCGGAGAGGGGCACTGGTCCGACCCACCCGTCACCGCGAGAAGCGTCAGGCCGCCTCCGCATGGAGCAAGGGGCTCTTGTTACGCGTGAGCCACAGGCGGTAGTCCACCGCCCGCAGCGCGGCCTCCCGGTACGCGTCCGCCAGGTCCCCGAACACCCGGGCGCCGACGGACTCCTCGGCCTCGCCCACACGCGACCCCGGGGCGACGCCGGGCCGTGAGAACAACAGCAGCCGTACGGCCAGCGGGTCGTCCCGCAGCGGCCGGATCGCCAGGTCGTCCCGCGGATCGGAGGTGGGCTGGCAGGGGGCCACGGCCTCGCCCACCGCGATCAGCGAGGCCGCCGTCTGGTAGTCCCCGTGCACCAGGGGCGGATCGATGCCCGCCGCGTTCAGGACCCGGCGCACCCCGTCCCACTCGCCGTCCACCGTCGGGTCGAGGATCCAGCGGTCCTGCGCGAGGTCCGCCAGCTCCACCACCGGGCGGGCGGCGGCGGGGTGGTCCCGGGACATGGAGATGAACTGCGGTTCGCGGTCCACCACCACCCGCCTCTCCAGCCCGTCGGGGACCTTCAGCGGGCAGCCCTCCACCTCGTGCACGAAGGCGACGTCGAGCCGTCCCGCGGCGACCGTCCGCAGCAGCGCGCCGGCCGAGACGTCCATGTGGAGCGAGATGTCCGTACCGGGCATGCGGCGGCGGAGCCTGCGCAGCCAGCCCACCAGCGCCCGGCTCGCCGTGGAGCCGATCCGCAGCCGCTCCCCGCCCACCAGGTCGGCCGCCGAGGTGGCCTCCGCGACCAGCGCGGCCATGCCGGAGACCAGTGGCCGGGCCCGGCTCACCACCGAGCGGCCCAGCGAGGTGGGGCGGCAGCCACTGCGTTCGCGGGTGAACAGCTCCGCACCCAGGGAGTTCTCGATGCGCCGCAGCTGGGTCGTCAGGGCCGGCTGGCTCATGCCCAGTTGCCTGGCCGCCTTGTGCAGGCTTCCGGCGTCGGCGATCGCGCACAGGGCGCGCAGATGCCTCACCTCCAGCTCCATGCACCCGAGAGTAGAGCGGCCTCCTGAGCCGCACCAGATAGCCAAAACACGCCAATTGACGACGAGTTGTGACTGGCTGTGGCTGACATCGGGCAACTTGCGTCACCTTCTGGCCCATACAAGCTGCGCATACAGGCACGCATACACGCAGCAGGCACCGCGACAACCGGCCGCCATGACCGTCGAAGCGCGCCACACGGTGATGCGCCCGTGTTATCGGCGGTTGACATCATCCGTACGGGGACGGGCTCCCCGAGACTCTGCGGTATCCCCAATCCGTGTCCACGGACGAGTAGGAGTCCCCCCACATGAGACACCCCAAGACCGCGCTCTCCGGCCTCCTCGGCATCGGACTCGCCTTCGCGACGGCGTTCGGCGCCGCGCCCGCCTCCGCCGCCCCCGCCCCGGAGGACCCGGCCCCCGCCGCGCCGGCCGCGACCTCTTCGTACGCCGCGTACAGCGGTTCCGCGGCGGAGACGGCCAACACCAAGGCGTTCTTCGACGCCGTGCTGAAGTCGGTCGCCGAGAAGCGCGCCGCCAACCCGGGCGTCCAGGCCGTGACCGTGGTCTACAACGCCTCCAGCGCACCGACGTTCCGCAACCAGATAGCCTCCAGCACCTCGATCTGGAACGCCGCCGTCACGAACGTGAAGCTCCAGTCGGGCAGCAACGCCGACTTCACCTACCGCGAGGGCAACGACTCGCGCGGCTCGTACGCGAGCACCGACGGGCACGGCCGCGGCTACATCTTCCTCGACTACGCGCAGAACCAGCAGTACAACTCGACGCGCGTCACCGCGCACGAGACCGGGCACGTGCTCGGCCTGCCGGACCACTACTCCGGTCCGTGCAGCGAGCTGATGTCCGGCGGCGGCCCCGGCACCTCCTGCCAGAACGCCCAGCCGAACGCGGCCGAGCGCTCCCGGGTCAACTCCCTGTGGGCGAACGGCCTCGCCGCCGCCATGGCCAAGCTCTCCTGACTCCCGGCTTCCACACCGGCCTCACGGGCGCCCCGGATTCGTGTGCGGGGCGCCCCTGCCGTGTCCGCCTTGGTAGCGTCGCTCGGTGGACTTCCGTGGTGACTTCGCGACCCATCTGACGGTACGGACCCTTCGACGGCGCGGCGTCACGGCCGTCCCCCTCCACGAGTGGGCCGCCGCCCAAGGCCTCGAGCTCACCCGTACGGTTTTGGACCGCGGGCGCACACCTGCCGGGCCGGTGCTCACCCGGCGTTCCAGGGGTACGTTCGATGAACAGCGGAGCGCCGCCGAGCGGTGGGCCGGGCTGCTGGCCGGGGCGGGCTTCACGGTCGTACGGACACGGATCGAGGCGGCCCCGTGGAACGAGGACGTGCCGCGGACCGACGCCGAGGCCGCGGCGCTGCCCGCGCGACTCCACTTCGAGCACCGCGCCACGGTCCGGCTGCCCATCCCCTACGACACCGGACGGCTGGCCGCGGTCGCCGAGCGGCACCACGCGCACGTGGCGCGCACCGCGCGGCAGGTGTTGCCGGGCGGAACCCAGGAACGATGCGTCATCCAGCGGGTACGGTCGGCCGGGCGGCCTTCGGCACGGGGCCGGCTGGACGCGCTGATCGACGCGCTGATCGCGGACGGATTCCGGCCCGTCGACGTCAGCGAGGAGTTCGTGCTCCACGACGACAACCCGGCGGTGGACAGCGGCTGGTCGGAAGAACCGGTGGAGCCGGCCGAGCCGGCCGAGCAGTCCACGGCGCCGGAGCCGTCGGGGGACGGACGGCCGGGCTGAGGGGCCGCCCCCTCAGTACCCGCCCCCGGCCCCGGCCCCGGCCCCCGGCACACGCCCCCGCGCCCCCTGTCCCGCGCCCGCGCCCGCCCCGCCACTTCATCCGCGCGTGTCAGCCGCGTCAGCCGTACGCGTCAACCTGCACGCGTCCGTTCATCCGCACACGGACACCGCTGCTCAGGGCGCCCCCACCAGCTGCTTGCCGCCCAGTTCCGTGCCGGGCGGAAGCTGACGCCGGATCCGGTCGAGCGCGTCCTCGAAGCCGCCCCCGGCGATCCCCGACGCGTACGCCGCTCCCCCGCAGTGCAGCGTCAGGCTCAGCTCGGCACGTCCCACCGGGCCCTCGTCCGTACGGTCACCGAGCGCCAGCAGGCAGCTCAGCGTGGCCTGCTCGGTCGTACCGTCCGCGCTGAACGGCAGTGGCATGTCCCATTCCAGGACACAGGACGCCAGGGTCTCGCCCGCACCCACTGCCTCCAGGGCGGCGAAATCCGCCCCCTCGTACTCAACTCCCCTTATTCGGGTGCGCACATGACGCCCACCCGCGGCGAGGGTGATCGCTTCGGCACCTTGGCCGTCGCGATACCAACCCGCCCACGAATCCGTCGACTCCGCTGTCATGGCGCGGACTGTAGCGGTAGCGCGGCTTCCGCCGCAGCACGGGTCGTCAGTTCCGCTCGTACCAGGGGTGGTTGTGCGCCCGCGCCGTCACTCAACTCGTACGGCGGGTGACGAACTCCGCGAGCGCCAGCAGGTCACCTCCGGCCGCGAGGTCCGGCACGGCCCTGGAGAGCTGGTGGACGGCCCCGGCCATCCGGTCGGCGGCCTGCTCCTGCGCCCAGTCGCGCCCGCCGGCCCGCTCCACGGCGTCGGCCGCGCGCCGGACCGCCGTCTCGTCCATCGGCCGCCGGTACAGCTCGGCCAGCTCCGCGCCGGCCGGGGTGCCGGAGGCGAGAGCGTGCACGACCGGCAGGGACTTCTTGTGCGCGGCCAGGTCGGCCCCCGCGGGCTTTCCCGTCCTGGCGGGGTCGCCCCAGATGCCCATCAGGTCGTCGATGAGCTGGAAAGCGAGCCCCGCCTCGCGGCCGAACGTGTCCAGCGCGGCGACCTGTTCGGCGGTCGCGCCCGCGTACAGCCCGCCGAGCGCGCAGGACGCGCCGAGCAGGGCGCCCGTCTTGGCCGTCGCCATCGTCACGCACTCGGTCACCGAGACCTGCCGCGGGTCTCGCCGTTCGAGGGCGCAGTCCGCCTGCTGGCCCGCGCACAGCTCTACGACGCAGGCCGCGAGCCGGGCGGACGCGGCGGACGCCGCGGGGTGCGGGTCCTCGGCCAGCAGCCGCACGGCGAGGGCCATCATGGCGTCGCCCGCGACGATGGCGTCCGGGGTGCCGAAGACCGTCCACGCCGTGGCCCGGTGGCGCCGGGTCGGGTCCTCGTCGATCACGTCGTCGTGGAGCAGGGTGAAGTTGTGGGCCAGTTCGACGGCCACGGCGGGCCGGATCGCGTCCCGTACGGCGTCGCCCGCACGGCCGCCGTCGAGCGCACGCGCGGCGGCCAGGACGAGCGCGGGCCGGACGGCCTTGCCCTCCCGCCCGGAGGACGGCGTCCCGTCGGCGTGCTCCCACCCGAAGTGGTACATCGCCACGCGGCGTATGGGGCCGGGTAACGTCGCGACGGCGGCGCGCAGTTCGGGCTGGACGACGCTACGGGTGCGCTCCAGGAGCGCCGTGGCCCCGCGCCCCTCGATGGCGGTGTCCGTGCTGGTCGTCGTGGTCACGGGCGACTTCCTTTCCCGCGTGGGGAGGCAGGGCTGGAGGAGAGGCAGGCTGCGAGGAGAGGGGGCGGGCGGCCGGGGCTCAGTTCGGCCGCCCGCCCGGGCACCGTCCGGTCGGTCAGGTCACCTCCAGCGGCCCACTTCGACGTTCTCCAGCACGCCGAGGGCGTCGGGCACGAGAACCGCCGCCGAGTAGTACGCCGTGACCAGGTACGAGATGATCGCCTGCTCGTCGATGCCCATGAAGCGGACGGACAGGCTCGGCTCGATCTCGTCGGGGATACCGGACTGCTGGAGCCCGACGACGCCCTGCTCGGCCTCGCCCGTACGCATGCAGATGATCGAGGTCGTCCGGGACTCGGAGACCGGGATCTTGTCGCACGGGAAGATCGGCACCCCGCGCCAGGCGGGCACGTGGTGGCCGCCGACCTCCACGGTGTCCGGGTACAGCCCGCGCCTGCTGCACTCGCGGCCGAAGGCGGCGATGGCCCGCGGATGCGCCAGGAAGAGCTTCGAGCCCCGGCGGCGCGAGAGCAGTTCGTCCATGTCGTCCGGGCTCGGCACGCCGGCGTGGGGCTGGAGCCGCTGCCCGTAGTCGCAGTTGGCCAGCAGTCCGAACTCGCGGTTGTTGACCAGCTCGTGTTCCTGGCGCTCGCGCAGCGCCTCGACCGTGAGCCGCAACTGCTGCTCGGTCTGGTTCATCGGCTGGTTGTAGAGGTCGGCGACCCGGCTGTGGACCTTCAGCACGGTCTGCGCGACGCTCAGTTCGTACTCGCGGGGCGCCGCCTCGTAGTCCACGAAGGTGTGCGGCACGACGGCCTCGCCGACATGGCCGGCGGACAGGTCGATCTCGGCCTCGCCGTACTTGTTCGCCCGCTGGTGCGGCACGGCGGCCACCGCCCGCAGGTGTTCGCTCAGGGACGCCTCGCGCTCCGCGAGGTTGCGCACGTCCGCCCGGGTGAGGACCAGGACCGTGCACGCCGTGGCGGCGCGTGCGGTGTATCCCCAGGTGGCCTCCCCGTCCACCAGGGCCCCGTCGCCGAAGTACGCCCCGTCCGCGAGGACTCCGAGCACGGCCTCGTCCCCGTACGGCCCCGCGCCGACCTTCTCCACCCGGCCGTGCGCCAGCAGGAAGACCCGGTCCGCGACCTCGCCCGCCGTGGCCAGGACCTGGCCGGGCGCGAACTCCCGCTGCTCGCAGCGGCGCGCCAGCTCGGCCAGCACTCCCTCGTCCCCGTAGCTCCGCAGGGGCGGCAGCTCGCCCAGCTCCGCGGGGACGACCGACACCCGCTCCCCGGTCTGCACAAATGTCACGCGCCCGTCGCCGACCGCGTAGGTGAGGCGGCGGTTCACCCGGTACGTGCCGCCCTGGACCTGGACCCACGGCAGCATCCGCAGCAGCCACCGAGAGCTGATCTCCTGCATCTGCGGTACCGACTTGGTGGTGGTCGCCAGGTTCCTGGCCGCGGCCGTGCCCAGACTCTGCTGGGGAAGCCGCACCTCGCGAACCTCGTCGCCAACCGACATGGAGTCTCCCTCTCAAATCCTTGTGCTGACCTGCTCGGAGAACACTTCCAGCGGGTGGCGTGCGGGCGCCATTACACGAAGGAGTGGGACTGAATCGCGTGTGACGGGGCACAAGAAACGTATTTTCGCCCGCCCGGCTCAAACGGACGGCACACTGTCCGGAACGGTTCGAACGCCGTTACGGATGACGCGTGACGCCTTGCGGGTTTTCTTCGGGTTCTTTGGTTCCTCTGGTTTTGCCCGTTTCTCCGGAACACCGGCGGAACGCGTTGTCCGCCCCACCAGCGACGCACTTGCACACGCACGCGCGCACTCGAACAGAAGGAGTCGGCCATGGCCCCACCCATGTCCGCGAGCACGTTCCTCAAGGCCCTCAAGGAGGAGGGACTGACCGTCGTCGAGGTCGGCGACTGGCGTACGCACAACCGGAACCACGTGGGCGCCTGGGGCCCCGTGCACGGGGTGATGATCCATCACACGGTCACCCGGGGCACCGCCGCGACCGTACGCCTCTGCCGGGACGGCCACGCGGACCTGCCGGGGCCGCTGTGCCACGGCGTGATCGCCAAGGACGGCACGGTCCACCTGGTGGGACACGGCCGCGCCAACCACGCGGGATCCGGTGATTCCGACGTCCTGCGGGCCGTGATAGCGGAAAAGGCCCTTCCCCCCGACAACGCGGCCGACACCGACGGAAATCGCCATTTCTACGGCTTCGAATGCGAAAACCTGGGTGACGGAAAGGACCCGTGGCCCGAGGCCCAGCGGGAAGCCGTCGAACGGGCCGCGGCGGCGATCTGCCGATTCCACGGCTGGGGCGCCCCTTCCGTGATCGGTCATCTGGAATGGCAGCCCGGCAAGATCGACCCGCGCGGATTCACGATGGACGAGATAAGGAGCCGCGTCCGCGACCGGCTGAAGTGACCCCCGGCCGCGACACCCGGGCCGCCCGCCGTCCGGTACGTACCGGAGGGCGGGCGGCACCGGAGGGCGGGCGACACCGGGGGAGGGCGACAATGGCCGGGTGAGTCGTCCGTCCGCAGATCCCGCCGCCGCGCTCCGGCCCCGGCTGCCGTCCCCGCTCCAGGAGGTCAGGGACGCGCGCTTCGACCGGCACGGCGTACGCCTGCTGCTCAAGCGGGACGATCTGGCGCATCCGGAGATCCCGGGCAACAAATGGCGCAAGCTCGTGCCGAACCTGCGGGCCGCCGCGGCGGAGGGGCGCGGCACCCTGGTCACCTTCGGGGGCGCCTACTCCAACCACCTGCGGGCCACGGCCGCCGCCGCGCGGCTGCTGGGGATCCGCGCGGTCGGGATCGTACGGGGACACGAGCTGGCCGGGCGGCCGCTCAACCCCTCGCTCGCCCGGTGCGCCGCCGACGGGATGCGGCTGTCCTTCGTGGACCGTGCCACCTACCGCCGCAAGGACGAGCCCGGGGTCGTGGCCGGCCTGCTCGCCGGGCTCGGACTGACGTCCGGGGACGTCTGCGTCGTACCGGAGGGCGGCAGCAACGCGCTCGCCGTCCACGGGTGCGCCGAGCTGGGGCGGGAGCTGGAGCGGGAACTGCCCGCGGCGGCAGGCACCGTCGCCGTGGCGTGCGGGACCGGCGGGACGCTCGCCGGGCTCGCGGCCGGGCTCGGCGCGGGCCGGCGGGCGCTCGGATTCCCCGTGCTCAAGGGGGACTTCCTGGAGGGGGAGGTGCGCGGCCTCCAGCGCGCCGCCTTCGGCGGCCCGGCCGGGGACTGGCGGCTGGACGGCCGCTTCCACTGCGGTGGATTCGCGCGTACGACCGGGGAGCTCGACGCGTTCGCCGAGGAGTTCGAGGACCGGCACGGCCTCCCGGTCGAACGTCTCTATGTCGCCAAAATGCTCTACGGCCTCGGTGTGCTCGCCCGGGAGGGCGCCTTCGCGCCGGGCACCGCCGTGGCCGCCGTCGTCACGGGACCGCCGGAGCCGGGCTCCGCACACGGTGCGTGACGGCCGTACGGGACCGGCCCGAGGACCCGGCCGCACGCCCCGTGACGCCATGCCGTACGCCCGGTGGCGCCGCCCCGTTCACCCGGTGGCGCCGCCCGTCGCGCCCCTCCCCCATGCGGCGCGACGCCCACGACCGGCCCTGACTCCCCGACCGGGACCTCCCCCTCCCGTGACTCCCCGCTGCAGGCCCCCCTCGCCCGCGTCCTCAGTCGGCCTCCTCCCGGTACGCCACCGCTTCCTCCAGGTCCAGCCTGCGCAGCAGCGTCCGCATCATCTCGTCGTCGATCCGGCGCTGGTCCCGCAGCTCCACGAACACCGCTCGCTCCGCCGCGATCATCTCCCGCGAGAGCCGCCGGTAGGTGGCGTCCGCCGACTCCCCCGTCACCGCGTTCACCGCGCCCAGCCGCTCCCACACCGCGTTGCGGCGGCGCTCCATGACCGCCCGGAGCCGGTCCGCCAGCGGGGGCGGCAGCTCGTTGCGCTCGTCGGCCAGCAGTTCCTCCAGCCGCCGCTCCGCCGCCGTCGACGCCGCGTTCTGCGCCTGCGCCTCGGCCAGTGTCTCCGCCTGCCGGTCACGGCCCGGCAGGCGCAGCAGCCGGATCAGCGACGGCAGGGTCAGCCCCTGCACGACCAACGTGCCGATCACCGTGGTGAAGGTCAGGAACAGCACCAGGTTCCGCCCCGGGAAGGGACTGCCGTCCTCGGCCACCAGCGGGATGGAGAACGCGATGGCCAGGGACACCACCCCGCGCATGCCGGCCCAGCCGATGATCACCGGAGCTTTCCAGTCGGTGTCCGGCTCGCGCTCCTTGAGCCGCGGGAACAGCGCGCGCGGCAGGAACGTCGCCGGGAAGACCCAGACGAACCGGACCACCACCACCGCCGCGAACACACCGGCCGCGTACAGGAACGCCTTCCCCACGCCGTACGCGCCCAGCCCCTCCAGGACGACCGGCAGCTGGAGGCCGATCAGCGCGAACACCACGGACTCCAGGACGAAGGCGATCATCTTCCACACCGCGGCCTCCTGGAGCCGGGTGTCGAACTCCACCTGCCAGGCACGGTGGCCGAGGTAGAGCGCGACCACCACCACGGCCAGCACCCCCGACGCACCCACCTGTTCCGCCAGCGCGTACGCGACGAACGGGATGAGCAGCGAGAGTGTGTTCTGCAGCAGCGCCTCGCGCAGATGGGTCCGCAGCCAGTGCAGCGGCACCATCAGCACCAGCCCCACTCCCACACCGCCGAGCGAGGCCAGCGCGAACTCCCCGATCCCGGCGCCCCAGCCCGTGCCGACGCCCACCGCCGCCGCCAGCGCCACCTTGAACGCGGTGATCGCGGTCGCGTCGTTCACCAGGGACTCGCCCTGGAGGATGGTCGTCAGCCGGTGCGGCAGCCCCAGTCTCCGCGCGACGGCCGTCGCCGCCACCGCGTCCGGCGGCGCGACCACCGCGCCGAGCACCAGCGCGGTGGCGAGCGGCAGGCCCGGCACGAAGACGTACGCCAGCCAGCCCACCGCGACGGTGGCGAAGAGGACGTAGCCCACCGACAGCAGCGCGACGGGCCGGAGGTTGGCCCGCAGGTCGAGGTACGAGCTGTCCACCGCGGCCGTGTACAGCAGCGGCGGCAGGATCAGTGGCAGCACGACGTGCGGGTCGAGTGTGTAGGCGGGCACCCCCGGTACGTAGGACGCACCGAGCCCGACCGCCACCAGCAGCAGCGGCGCGGGCACCGGGGTCCGGCGGGCCGCGCCGGCGGTCGCCGCGCTTCCCGCCACCAGGGCCACCAGCGGCAATACGTCCATCACACCGTCCCTCACCGTGCCTTGGGCCCATCCCGTGGGCCGCGCCCCGGACCCTCTCCCGGGCGGTAACCCGAGCCGGCCCCCGAGCATGCCCGATCACCGAGTCGATCAGTGCCCCGAGCGGTGTGGCGACCGGCGTGTGTGGTGCGGGGAACAGCGTCCGGAGCCGTCCTCGCGGACCCCCGAGGCGTCGTAACCTGGTCATCATGAGTGAGTGCCGCCACATCAGGGAGCTGCCGCGCCCCGAGCCCGCACCGCTGGGCGAGACCTGCGCCGCGTGCCTCGCGACCGGCAGCCACCCGGTGCAGCTGCGGCTGTGCCTGGTGTGCGGGCACGTCGGGTGCTGTGACTCCTCGCCGTCCCGGCACGCGACACAGCACTTCGAGGACACCGGGCACGCGGTGATGCGCAGTTTCGAGGCGGGGGAACGCTGGCGCTGGTGCTACGAGGACGGTTCGATCGTGTGATGGCTGGGTACGTCAACTCCCTGCGGGTACATCAACCCTCCGCCAGTTCTTCATAATTGGGCCCGACCGACCCCTAGCCACGTTCTGTGCCCATATGCTTACCATGAGTGACGGGCCTCGAATGGGGGTCCCGGCGACACGGCACCGTCGATCGCGATAGCGTCGCCAGTCCAGACCGGCTACGTACCGACGCGTACCGCGAGGCCCGGGACATTCCCCGTCCCGGAGCCCTGAAGAGCTTGTGCCACCTTGGAGGTGAGGGTGTCCCAGATCGCAGGCGAGCCCGGGACCCAGGACTTCGTGGAAGTCCGGCTGCCCGCTGCGGGTGCCTACCTGTCCGTGCTGCGTACGGCCACGGCCGGCCTCGCGGCGCGCTTGGACTTCACCCTCGACGAGATCGAGGACCTCCGCATCGCGGTGGACGAAGCCTGCGCGATCCTGCTCCAGCAGGCCGTGTCGGGTTCCGTCCTCAGCTGCGTCTTCCGCCTCGTCGAGGACTCGCTGGAGGTGACCGTCTCGGCCCCCACCACCGACGGGCGCGCGCCCGAGCGCGACACCTTCGCCTGGACGGTGCTCTCGGCGCTGGCCGGCAAGGTCGACTCGACCGTCGCCGACGACAACACGGTCGCCATCAGCCTCTACAAGCAGCGCGGCGCCGGCCCCGGGCCGGCGTGATGGAGAACGGGGGCGGTCCGGTGCGTGACGAGGGGCGCATCCAACGGGACCCGCGCGGCGGGCACGAGGCTCCGGCGGCGGAGCCGGTGCTCACCCGCGCGGGCCTCCCGGAGCAGCAGGCCCGTCCCCACCCGGAGGACGGGTTTGAGGGCCAGACGACCGCGGCGGACCGGATGGCCGCGGTGGAGCAGGCGCAGGCAGAGCGGGCGGCCTTTATGAGCGAAGAACACCACGATCCACAGGATCGCAGCGGGGCGCGGGCGATGTTCATCGAGCTGCGCAAGCTGCCCGACGGCTCGCCCGAGCGCGCCGACCTGCGCAATCAGCTGGTGCGGATGCATCTTCCGCTGGTCGAGCATCTCGCGCGGCGGTTCCGCAACCGCGGCGAGCCGCTGGACGACCTCACCCAGGTCGCGACGATCGGCCTGATCAAGTCGGTGGACCGGTTCGACCCGGAGCGCGGGGTCGAGTTCTCGACGTACGCGACACCGACGGTCGTCGGCGAGATCAAGCGGCACTTCCGCGACAAGGGCTGGGCGGTGCGGGTGCCGCGCCGGCTCCAGGAGCTGCGGCTGTCCCTGACGACGGCCACCGCCGAGCTCTCGCAGCTGCACGGCCGTTCGCCGACGGTGCACGAGCTGGCGGAGCGGCTGAGCATCTCGGAGGAAGAGGTCCTGGAGGGCCTGGAGTCGGCCAACGCGTACTCGACACTGTCGCTGGACGTCCCGGACACGGACGACGAGTCGCCGGCGGTCGCGGACACGCTGGGCGCGGAGGACGAGGCGCTGGAGGGCGTCGAGTACCGCGAGTCCCTCAAGCCGCTGCTGGAGGACCTGCCGCCGCGCGAGAAGCGGATCCTGCTGCTGCGCTTCTTCGGGAACATGACCCAGTCGCAGATCGCGCAGGAGGTCGGCATCTCGCAGATGCACGTCTCGCGGCTGCTGGCGCGAACGCTGGCGCAGCTGCGCGAGCGGCTGCTGGTGGAGGAGTAGGACGCGAAAGCCCCCAGCAGGGCGAACAAGGCGGACAGGACCGTACGGGCGGCAGGGCGCGCAAGGCCTTCGGGCGTACGGCGCCTTCGGGTCGTACGGCGCCTTCGGGTCGTACGGGCCTACGGGCGGGAGTCGCCGCCCGGGCCGCGGATGCCGAGGGCTTCGGTGGTCTCCGGGTTGAGGATCAGGACCAGCCCCGACACGGCGACCACCGCGAGGGCGATGCCCGCCGGGACGAACGCGCCCTCGGAGGTCAGCAGGGTGTAGGCGACGGGCAGGGCCATGATCTGGGTGATCAGCGCGGGCCCCCGGCTCCAGCCGCGGCGCAGCAGCAGACCGCGCGCGGCGAACAGCGGGAAGGCACCCAGCACGATCAGGGTCACGCCGCCGGTCTCCGCCTGCTGCGGGCTGTCGGGCCTGCCGAGCAGCCCCATGACCAGCAGGTACACCCCGCCGACGACCAGGGCGAGCGCCTCCAGGCCGCACACGGCCGCGGCGGCGGTCAGGCGGCCGGGGCGGGGGGCCGGTTCGGGCGTGGACTGCTGCGTGGTCCGCTGGCTGCTGCTCACCCTTGCAGGGTAGCCGGACCGTGTCCCGGAGCCGGGGCCCGTCCCGCCCGGTCGCCGTACGGCCGCGTCCCACCGAAGCCGGCGCGGCCGACGCGGCGAGCCTGTACGGCCGAGACCCCCGCGGCCGGACGGCCCCACGCGACGAGCCCGCCCCGTACGGCCGGGCGGCTCCGCGCGCCGCGCCACCCCGCCCGACCGGCGGCGATGCCCCGCGTGCGGCGGCACCACCGGGCGCGACCCCGCCGACGCCCTGCCGGTAACCTGCTGAGCATGCGCGCGCTTCTCGTGGTCAATCCGGCAGCCACCACCACCAGTGCCCGCACCCGGGACGTCCTCATCCACGCGCTCGCGAGCGAGATGAAGCTCGAGGCCGTGACGACGGAGTACCGGGGCCACGCGCGGGACCTCGCCAGGCGGGCCGCCGAGTCCGGGGAGATGGACCTGGTCGTCGCCCTCGGCGGGGACGGCACGGTCAACGAGGTCGTCAACGGCCTGCTGCACAACGGCCCCGACCCCGGCCTCCTCCCCCGTCTCGCGGTGGTCCCCGGTGGCTCGACCAATGTGTTCGCCCGCGCGCTCGGGCTGCCCAACGACGCGGTCGAGGCGACCGGCGCGATCCTGGACGCGCTGGCCACCCGGAGCGAACGGACGATCGGTCTGGGACTGGCGGCCGGGACCCCCGGTTCGGACGACGAGGCGGTCCCCGCACGCTGGTTCACCTTCAACGCGGGCTTCGGCTTCGACGCGGGAGTGGTGGGCCGGGTCGAACAGCACCGCGAACGCGGCAAGCGTTCGACGCACGCCCTCTATGTGCGCCAGGTCATACGCCAGTTCCTGGAGGAGCCCCACCGCCGGCACGGCCTGATCACCCTGGAGCGCCCCGGCGCGGAGCCGGTCGAGGACCTGGTGCTGTCCATAATCTGCAACACCGCGCCCTACACCTACCTGGGCAACCGGCCGCTCTACTCCTCCCCCACGGCGTCCTTCGACTTGGCGCTCGACGTACTCGGGCTGTCCAGAATGTCGACGTCCGCGGCGGCCCGATATGGGACGCAACTGCTCACATCGACCCCGACCAGGGGCCCCCAGGGACGTCACGCCGTCTCCCTGCACGATCTGACGGACTTCACCTTGCATTCGAAGGCGCCCCTCCCGTTCCAGATGGACGGCGACCACCTCGGAGTGCGTACGAGCGTGACGTTCACAGGCGTACGCCGTGCACTGCGTGTGATTGTGTGAGTAGAAGGGGCCAAAGTCCTTTCACTCGAACGTTTACCCTGGGCTCCACCCCATGGAAGTACGGCTGTGACCTAGTCGACACCGAGGAATCAAAAAAAACTTTCCAGAAGGGGTTGTATCCGCCGCCGAGGTTTGCGAATCTCTACATGGCGATCGGGACGGCCCGCACCACCGGCCCCCTTGAGAGCCAGAACCCCTCCTCAAACACAAGGACCACACCTGTCTCAGCTGGTGGTCGGCCCTTCACTTGTCGGGGGATTCGTGAAAGCGTTCACATTCACAAGCAATCCGCACGACATATGCACGTCATACCAAGAGAGGTAGCAGCCATGGACTGGCGTCACAACGCCGTTTGCCGCGAGGAAGACCCCGAGCTGTTCTTCCCCATCGGCAACACCGGTCCTGCGCTGCTGCAGATCGAGGAAGCCAAGGCCGTCTGCCGTCGCTGCCCCGTCATGGAGCAGTGCCTGCAGTGGGCGCTCGAGTCCGGCCAGGACTCCGGCGTCTGGGGTGGCCTCAGCGAGGACGAGCGCCGCGCCATGAAGCGCCGCGCCGCTCGCAACCGGGCGCGCAACGCGACCGCCTGAGGCCCCTGCCACGAGCCCAGGGCCTCGCTCTCACCGGTCCTCACCCGAGGAACCGAGGAGTCGGGGCCTGGCCGGCGGAGCGTACAGCGTGTACGCATGGACCCGCCCCCGAACCGCAGCGCGCAGTACCCCCCCCCCGATGCGCATCGCAACGTGAGCTTCGAGCCGAGCCCCGGACCGTCACCACGGTCCGGGGCTCGCTGCTGTGCCAAGGGCGGGCGCCGGCGGGAACGTTCTCGAAGCGGCGGGCCGGCTCTCGGTGGCCGCCCCGGCGACCGCCGCGGGAAGACGTCACTTCTCCGATTCGACCGGGATCTCCAGGATGACGCGCGTGCCGCTCACCGGGGCGGCCACCATGTCGAAGCTGCCGCCCAACTCCCCCTCCACCAGAGTGCGGACGATCTGGAGCCCCAGGTTCCCCGCCCGTTTCGGGTCGAAGCCCTCGGGTAGCCCGCGCCCGTCGTCCTGGACCGTGACCAGCAGCCGGGCCCCCTCGCGAACACCGGCGCGGCGCTTCGCCTTCGCGGGGCCGCGCCCGCTGCGGACCGCCATGACGTCGACCCGGCCCTGCTCCCCCGGCGCGAACGCGTGTTCCAGGGCGTTCTGCAGAATCTCGGTCAGCACCATCGAGAGCGGAGTGGCCACCTCGGCGTCGAGGATGCCGAACTTCCCGGTCCGGCGGCAGACCACGGTGCCGGGCGCGATCTCGGTGACCATGGCCAGCACCCGGTCGGCGATCTCGTCGAACTCGACCCGCTCATCCAGATTCTGAGACAGCGTCTCGTGCACGATGGCGATGGAACCGACGCGCCGTACCGCCTCGTCGAGCGCCTCCCGGCCCTGCGGCGAGTCCATGCGCCGGGCCTGGAGCCGGAGCAGCGCCGCCACCGTCTGGAGGTTGTTCTTGACCCGGTGGTGGATCTCCCGAATGGTGGCGTCCTTGGTGATCAACTCCCGCTCGCGGCGGCGGAGTTCCGTGACGTCCCGGAGCAGCACCAGCGAACCGATCCGGTCGCCCTTCGGCTTGAGCGGGATGGCACGCAGCTGGATCACGCCGTCGCTCCCCTCCACCTCGGTCTCCCGGGGCGCGTAGCCGCTGGCCAGTTTGACCAGGGCCTCGTCCACCGGGCCGCGCGAGGGCGCCAGTTCGGCGGTGGTCCGGCCCAGGTGGTGGCCGACGAGGTCGGAGGCGAGGCCGAGGCGGTGGTACGCGGACAGCGCGTTGGGGCTCGCGTACTGCACCACCCCGTCGGCGTCGAGGCGGATCAGCCCGTCACCGACCCGGGGCGAGGCGTCCATGTCGACCTGCTGCCCGGGGAAGGGGAAGGACCCGGCGGCAATCATCTGGGCCAGGTCGGAGGCCGACTGGAGGTAGGTGAGCTCCAGCCGGCTGGGGGTACGGACGGTCAGCAGGTTGGTGTTGCGGGCGATCACGCCGAGGACCCGGCCCTCGCGGCGCACGGGGATGGACTCGACCCGTACGGGCACTTCCTCGCGCCACTCCGGGTCGCCCTCGCGGACGATCCGCCCCTCGTCGAGCGCGGCGTCCAGCAGGGGCCGGCGTCCGCGCGGAACGAGGTGGCCGACCATGTCGTCCTGGTAGGAGGTGGGCCCGGTGTTGGGGCGCATCTGCGCGACGGACACGTAGCGGGTGCCGTCGCGCGTGGGGACCCAGAGCACGAGATCGGCGAAGGAGAGGTCGGAGAGCAGCTGCCACTCCGAGACCAGCAGGTGCAGCCATTCGAGGTCGGATTCGCCGAGGGCCGTGTGCTGGCGGACGAGGTCGTTCATGGAGGGCACACACGCGAGCGTACCCGCGGCGCGAAACGGGCACGAACCACGGCCCTCCGGGGTCTGTTCTCCACGGGGCCAGGCGAAATAAGCTCGATCTAAGCATGGACACCACGAAGTGGTCTAGTCCACAATGGTCACAGAAGCCTCCGCCCTCCCCGCACAGGAGAGCGGACCGAGGATCCGGCGCTCTCTGCCCTGACTGCGACGGGACCTCCTCCACGGCCGCGCGGGACCGCACACCCGACGGCCGTAGCAACTCCGGGCTGCGGTGCCGTACGGGCTGAGGGTCCCGTCGCGGCGCCGCGGCCCGCGGGTGTGCGTGGTGACCAGCGGATTCGGGACGCCGGCGGATGCGGGACGCCGACGGGCCCAGGGCGTCGGCGGGTTCGGACGTCAGCGGGTTCAGGATGTCAGCGGGTCTGCGGAGTCTTGGCCATCGTGCGCGGCACGTCCGGGTCCTGCCCCCGGATGAGCGCGAGTTCATACGCGAGGACGTGCAGCGGAAGGATCTCCAGCACCGGCTGGAGATCCTCGGGGATCCCCTCGGTCGGCAGGACGAACCCCGCCGCCGCCCGGTTCACCTCGGCCTCGGGCCCGACGACCGCGAGATCGGCCCCCCTGCCCCGGATCCGGACCAGAACCGGCCGCAGCGCGTCGCGGGCCCTGCCCTCCGGGACGACCGCGATCACCGGAGTGAGGTGGTCGATCATCGCGAGCGGGCCGTGCAGCAGATCCGCGCCCGAGTAGGGCAGAGCGGGCAGATAGCAGGTCTCCATCAGCTTGAGCGCCGCCTCCCGGGCGGTGGGGTAGCCGTAGCCCCGGGAGACCACGACCATCCGCTCGGCGAAGCGGTAGCGGTTGGCGAGTGCGCGCACCTCGTCCCGCCGGGCCAGGATCCGCTCGGCGAGGTCCGGCAGGGCGAGGGCCGCCACCCCGTCGCCGCCGCGCAGCCCCTCGCTGAGCAGGTAGAGGCTGAGGAGCGAGGCGATGTACGACTTGGTGGCGGGCAGCGCCCGTTCCTGGCCGGCCCGTACGTCGATGTGGAACTCGGCCACCCCGGCCAGCGCCGAGTCCGGGTCGTTGGTCAGCGCCAGCGTGATGGCGCCGGCGTTGCGGGCGGCCCACACCGTACTCACCAGATCCGGCGAACCGCCCCACTGGCTGACCCCGATGACCAGTACGTCGGTCAGTCGCGGCCGCGCCCCGTACACGGTGACCGTGGACATGGAGGCCAGCCCGCACGGCAGGCCGTGCCGGATCTCCAGCAGGTACTTGCCGTAGAGCGCCGCGTGGTCGGAGGTGCCCCGGGCGGTGAGCAGGGCGAACCTGGGGTGCCTGGCGGCGATCGCCTCGGCCGTCCGCCTGATGGGACCCGCCCCGTCCGTCAGGACCCGGCGCAGGACGTCAGGCTGCTCCGCGACCTCGGCGGCCAGAATCCGGCCCGGCCGCTCGCTGGCTCCGGCCGGAAAGGCGGCAGACATGGCTTGAGTGCCTCCACATCGGGCGACGGCACGGGCCCTCCCAGTCGACCATGGAGCCAAGGGGGCCGCCACCGGGCCGGGGGGGCGGGCCGCCACGGTGCGCCGCCGGAGGCCGCGGCCTGGCGGTGGGACGCCACCCCACTGCCGGACGGCCGCCCCTCTGATAGAATTGGTCTATACCATATCGTGGGAAGAGTCGTACGAGCCCTCTGATCAGATCGGCAGGCCCAGCGTGGAAGTCGTCATCGTTCAGGACGCCGCAGCAGGCGGCCAGCTCATCGCGGACAGCATCGCCGACCTGCTGCGCCGCAAGCCCGACGCGCTGCTCGGGGTGGCCACCGGCTCCACCCCGCTGCCCGTCTACCAGGCGCTCGCGGCGCGGGTCCGGGACGGCGCGGTGGACGTGTCCCGCGCGCGGATCGCCCAGCTGGACGAGTACGTGGGCCTGGCGCCCGGCCACCCCGAGTCCTACCGCTCGGTGGTGGAGCGGGAGGTGGTCGAGCCGCTGGGCCTCGCCCCGGACGCCTTCATGGGCCCCGACGGCAGCGCCACCGACGTGCAGGCCGCGTGCGAGCGTTACGACCGGGCGCTGGCCGAGGCCGGCGGGGTGGACCTCCAGCTGCTCGGTATCGGCACGGACGGACACATAGGTTTCAACGAGCCCTGCTCCTCGCTGGCCTCCCGCA
This sequence comes from Streptomyces sp. NRRL F-5135, assembly GCF_000719775.1. GTDB lineage: Bacteria > Actinomycetota > Actinomycetes > Streptomycetales > Streptomycetaceae > Streptomyces > Streptomyces hebeiensis. The sequence goes on from NZ_JOHR01000018.1 coordinate 130,450, forward strand.
CCCGGATCAAGACCCTGACCCGGCAGACCCGCGAGGACAACGCGCGCTTCTTCGACCACCTCGACGACGTGCCGCACCACGTGATCACCCAGGGCATCGGCACGATCCTGGAGGCCCGTCACCTGGTCCTGCTGGCCACCGGCGAGGGCAAGGCCGAGGCGGTCGCCCAGGCGGTCGAGGGCCCGGTCGCCGCCTTCGTCCCGGCCTCCGCGCTCCAGCTGCACCCGCACGCCACGGTCGTGGTGGACGAGGCGGCGGCGTCCCGGCTGAAGCTCGCCGACTACTTCCGCGCCACGTTCGCGGCCAAGCCGGACTGGCAGGGCATCTGAGCCGACGGACGCCGGCCAGGCTCCGGCTCCGGCTCCGGCTCCGGCTCCGGCTCCGGGGCAGGTTCCCCGTCCGGAGCCGGGCCCGCACAGGGCTACCCGCCGTGGCCCGCGATGACCTCCGCCGCCGCCCGGCCGCAGACGCGTGCCGCGCCATGGGTGGCGATGTGCAGGGCGCCTCTCGGTCCGGCCCCGTTCAGCCCCATCTCGACCACCACCGTGTCCGGGCGCACGGCGAGCATGCGGTCCAGTACGCGGGACATCCAGGCGTGCCGGTGGAGGTCCCGTACGACGGCCACGACCGGGCGCTCCCCGGCCGCCCCGAGAATCCGCGCGGCCAGGGCGTCCGGGTCCGCTTCCCGCTCCGGGTTCGCGGCCGCGCCGTCGCCGCCGCTGTACGAGCCCGTCTCCGTACCCGGAAGCAGCCGTTCCAGCTCCGCCGCGACGCCCCAGGGGGTCTCGTCGCCCACCGCGATGTTCGCGACGGGCGCGAGGGCGGCGACGTACGGCGCCTCGGTGAGCGGGCCGGCCGAGCCCGTCACCCGTAGCGCGCGCCGGGCCGCGACCAGGCCGATCGCGGGGCCGGACGCGCTCCCCTCGGGGCCGGCCGCGGCCGGCCCCGAGGCCCCCCGCGCCCGGAGTGTCCAGTCGGCGAGGGCGCGCACCCGCGCGGCCGCGTCGGCCAGCCGCTCCTCGGGCAGGTCACCGCCGCGCACCGCGGCGACCAGCGCGTCCCGCAGGCGCAGTACGGTCGCCTCGTCCGCCAGACCGCCGCCCACGCAGATGGCGTCGGCGCCCGCGGCGACCGCGAGGACGGAGCCGCGCTCGATGCCGTACGTCTCGGCGATGGCCAGCATCTCCATGCCGTCCGTGACGATCAGCCCGTCGTACCCGAGCTCCTCGCGCAGCAGACCGGTCAGGATCCGCCGGCTCAGCGTCGCCGGGCGGTCCGGGTCCAGCGCGGGGAGCAGGATGTGCGCGCTCATGACGGCCTTGGAGCCGGCCGCGATGGCCGAACGGAACGGCCGCAGGTCGCGGGCGCGCACCGTGGCCGTGTCCACGTCGATGCGCGGCACCGCGTGGTGGGAGTCCGTGGCGGTGTCGCCGTGCCCCGGGAAGTGCTTGGTGCAGGCGGCGACACCGGCGCTCTGGAGTCCGCCGACGTACGCGGCGGTGTGCCGGGCGACCAGCTCCGGGTCCGCGCCGAAGGACCGGACGCCGATCACCGGGTTGTCCCGGTTGGAGTTGACGTCCGCGGAGGGGGCCCAGTTGAGATCGACCCCGCAGGCGGCCAGCCGCCGCCCGAGCTCCTGGGCCACGGCACGGGTCAGGGCGAGGTCGTCCACCGTCCCGAGCGCGTAGTTGCCCGGGAACGAGGAGCCCTGCCGGGTCTCCAGGCGGGTCACGTCGCCGCCCTCCTCGTCGATCGCGACGAGGACGTCCGCCCGCTCGGCGCGCAGCCGCGCGGTGAGCGCGGCGACCTGCTCGGGCGAGGAAACGTTACGGCCGAACAGGCCGACGGAGGTCAGGCCCTCGTCGATGCGCCGCAGCAGCCAGTCGGGCGGCGTGGTGCCGCGGAAGCCGGGCTGGAGGACGGCGAGGGCGTCCCGGGTGAGCGTGTCCGTACCGCGTGCGACAGTCGTCATGCCGGGCTATCCCTTCACCGCGCCGTCGGTGAGACCGCTGACCGCTTTTCGTTGGAGGAAGACGAAGAGGACCAGGACCGGAATCGCGAAGAGCGAGGACGCGGCCATCGTGGCGCCCCAGTCGTCACCGAACTGGCTCTGGAACTGGGAGAGCCACAGCGGCAGCGTCTGCGCCTCGGCCTGCTTGTTGAGGACCAGCACCAGCGGGAACTCGTTCCAGGCGGTGATGAAGCCGAACAGCGAGGTCGACATCAGACCGGGGGCGAGCAGCGGCAGGATCACCCGGACGAACGCCTGCGGCCGGGTGCAGCCGTCGACCATGGCGGACTCCTCCAGCTCACGGGGCACCGCGGCGACGAAGCCGCGCAGCGTGAGCATCGTGAAGGGCAGCACCATCACCATGTAGAAGAGTGTCAGCGGGACCAGGCTGTTGAGCATGTCGGCGTCGCGCACGATCATGTAGATCGCGATCACCATGACTTCCCAGGGCGCCATCTGCGCGATCATGAAACCGACGACGAAGCCCCGGCGGCCCTTGAACCGCATCCGGGCGAGCGCGAACGAACCAGCGAGCGCCAGGACGAGGGAGAACAGCACGGCGAGGACCGTGACGGTGAGCGAGTTGCCCACCAGCGTGAGGAAGTTCTCGGCGTTCACCGCCGTCTCGAAGTGCTCGAAGGTGATGTCCGTCGGGAAGAAGACCGGGTCCTCGGCCACGATGTCGGGCGTCGGCTTGAAGGCCGTCGCGAACATCCAGTAGACCGGGAAGACACAGAGGACGACGAGGACGACGGCTGTCGCGTTGGGCCAGATGCGGCCGAGAAGCGAGCGGTTCACAGCTCGTCCTCCCCTTGCTTGAGAACGATCCGCAGATGGAGCGAGGTCATGGCGAGCAGGATCACGATGGTGAGCAGCGCGATCGCCGATCCCATCCCGAAGTGCTGGTTGCCGATGCCCTCGATGTACGCGTAGACGGGCAGGATCTCGGTGAGCCGGTCGGGGCCGCCCTGGTTGATGGCGAAGACCTGCGCGAACGCCTTGAAGACCCAGATGACTTCCAGGAACGTGGTCGCGTAGAGGAAGGGCCGCAGGAAGGGCAGGGTGACCGAGGTGAAACCCTGCCAGGCCCCCGCCCCGTCGAGCGCGGCGGCCTCGTACAGCTCCTTGGGGATGGTGGTGGTGGCGGCGTAGAGGTTGATCGCGACGAACGGGATCGACTGCCAGACGATCAGGACCGTGATCACGAAGAACGTGGACAGCTGGTCGCCGGTCCAGTTGTAGTCCGCCATGGAGTGGAAGCCGGCCCGGTCGAGCAGCCAGTTGACGACGCCGTACCGCTGCGCGAACAGCCACTGGTAGACGGTGGTGGCGGCGATGACCGGCATGGCCCAGGCCAGTACGAGGGCGATCAGCAGGGTCACCCGCATCCGCCGGCCGAGCCGGGCCAGCAGCAGCCCGGTCAGGGTGCCGAGCACCATGATCAGTACGACGTTGGTGGCGGTGAACAGCAGCGAGCGGCCGGTGACGCGCCAGAAGTCGGAGCTGCCGAGGACCTCGGTGTAGTTGTCGACGCCGTTCCACTCGGTGAGATGCTGGATCAGCTGTCTCATGTTGAGGTTCTGGAACGACAGCATGCCGTTCTTGACCAGCGGCCAGCCGAGCAGCAGCAGCGTGGCCACCACCGCGGGCAGCAGCAGGAGGTACGGCGCGAGCGCCGCGGGTCTGCGCCGCGCGCCCCGCGGGTGCGGGCCGCCGTCGGCGCGTTGCGTGTCCTCCGTCGGCCGGGCAGGCGGCCGTTCGGTCTGCACGGTCATGCTCGCCATCTCTTCACCAGTCGGTACGGGACGCGTGTCGGTACCTGACGAATCGGGGAAAGCCCGCCGCCGGGCCGGTCCGGGTGCGGAACCGTCCCGGCGGCGGGAGGGGTCACTGCTTCTGCGCGAGGCGCTTGTTGAACTCGCCCTCGACCTGCGCGGCGGCCTCCGCGTGCGACTTCCCGTTGAGGAAGGCCGTCATGTAGGCCTTGATCGGGCTGGGGGCGTTCTCCACGGCGGCCCACTCCGGGATCAGCGGCGTGGTGCCGCCGACCTTGGCGGCCGGAGCGGCGGCCTCGGCGGCGGCGTTGCCCGCCAGCTGGTCCTGGAGCGCGTCCTTGTTCGGGATGACGCCGCCTTCCTTGGCGAGCTGTCCCTCGAAGGTGTCGGAGAGCGCGATCTTCAGGAACTCCTTGGCGAGTTCCTTCTTCTCGCTGCCCTCGGCGACGGCGAGGTTGGAGCCGCCGAGGAAGACGCCCTCGGGCTTGTCGGCGGTGTCACCGGGGATGGTGAAGTAGCCGATCTCCTTCTCGATGGCCGGGTTGGCCTTGATCGCGGTGGCCGCCTCCCAGCCCATGCCGAAGAAGGCGCCGGTCTTGCCCTTGGCGAAGACGTCGGCCTGCTGCGGGGTGGCCTCGTCCTTGTCCTTGGGCGCCTTGGAGTAGTCGGCGTACTTCTTGTAGAGGGCCATGGCCTCGCCGACCTTGGGGTCGGCCAGGTTGGAGACCCACTTGTCGCCGTCCTTCTTGACCAGGTCGGCGCCCTTGCCGATCAGCAGGCCGTCGAAGAAGTACCAGTTCTGGCCGGGCAGGTAGACGGGCTCGGCCTTGCCCTTCGCCTTGATCGCGTCGAGGGCCTTGAAGAACTCGTCGCGGGTCTTGGGCGGCGCGGTGACGCCGGCCTCCTTGAAGACCGACTTGTTGTAGATGACGACGCGGTTGGCGAAGTACCAGGGCGCGGCGTACTGCCGGCCGTCCACGACCGACGACTCGTTGAGGGACTCGGTCCAGTCGGCGCCGATCTCCTTCTTGAGGTCGGTCAGGTCGGCGAGTCCGCCGGTCTCCGCGTAGGCGGGGGTGTGCGTGTTGCCTATCTCGAAGACGTCCGGCGGGTTCGCCTCGGAGAGCGCCGTGGTCAGCTTCTGCTGGATGCCGTTCCACTGCTGGACCTCGAACTTCAGCTTGGCACCGGTCTTCTTCTCGAAGGCGGCGGTGACATCCTTGGTCCAGCCGTCCGGGGTGGAACCGTCCATGGCCCAGACCGTCAGCGTCTGGCCCTTGAACCCGTCGGCCCCCGTCTTCGCGTCCCCGTCGTCACCGGAACCGCACGCGGCGACACCGGCCAACATGCCGACGACACCTATCGCCGCGATGAGCTTGCGCTTCACGCCACCCTCCAATTCAGGGAATGATGCAACCCCCTGCCACCGCGAAGACTCAACGCCGGGTACCGCCGGGGCCGGGACCTGGTCAATAATGGTTTAGACCAGTAGACGGGAGCTTGGCCTAGGCCTTTATGGGTGTCAAGGGCTACAAGAAAGGGGCGTCAGGTCCGTTACCGGACCGACATCTCAGGGCTCCGGGACGGACCGGACACGGATCGGACACGGGCCGGAAGCAAGCCGTGGCACGGCCGGGGTCGGCCCGGTGACCGGACACCGGCGGAGGGCGGCGACGATCCGTGGCCGCAGCGTGCCACCATGTGAGCCGCGACAGACGGAGGAGCCGGTGACGGCAGCACAGGAGTCGGGGAGACAGGCGATGGCCACGGAAGCGAGCGGTACGGACACCGAGGGCGGACCCGCCACCCGTACGGCACGCGTACCGAAGTACTACCGGCTCAAGCGGCACTTGCTCGACATGACGCGCACACTGCCGCCGGGCACCCCGGTACCCCCGGAACGCACGCTCGCGGCCGAGTTCGACACCTCGCGCACCACCGTGCGGCAGGCGCTGCAGGAACTCGTCGTCGAGGGCCGGCTGGAGCGGATCCAGGGCAAGGGCACCTTCGTCGCCAAGCCCAAGGTCGCCCAGGCGCTCCAGCTCACCTCGTACACCGAGGACATGCGGGCCCAGGGCCTGGAGCCGGCCTCCCAGCTGCTGGACATCGGTTACGTCACCGCCGACGAGCGCCTCGCCGGGCTGCTCGACATCGCCCCGGGCGGCCGGGTGCTGCGGATCGAGCGGCTGCGCCTGGCCAGCGGGGAGCAGATGGCCATAGAGACCACCCACCTGTCGGCGAAGCGCTTCCCGGCGCTGCGCCGCTCGCTCGTGAAGTACACGTCGCTGTACACGGCCTTGGCCGAGGTGTACGACGTCCGGCTGGCCGAGGCCGAGGAGACGATCGAGACGTCGCTGGCGTCCCCGCGCGAGGCCGGGCTGCTCGGCACGGACGTGGGGCTGCCGATGCTGATGCTCTCGCGGCACTCGCTGGACGGCCGGGGCGAGCCGGTGGAGTGGGTGCGGTCGGTGTACCGGGGGGACCGGTACAAGTTCGTGGCGCGGCTGAAGCGGCCGGCACCGTGACCTGCGCCGTACCCCGGCCGCCGGCACCGTGACCCTGCGCCGTGCCCCGGCGGCCGGCACCGTCACAGGGCCGCCGGCACCGTGACCCGGCGGCCGGCGTCCGCCCTCCTGACCTGACGTCGTCACGTGTCCGCGCCCGCGCTTGTCGCGTTTCGGTACCGATACGTGGACAGGGGGGTGACGGTGATCAAACCCCTCGCCTAGATTTCCTGCGCGTCAACCGGAAGAACAGCGAGGGGACGGGCCGCCGTGTCAGAAGCTCCAGAAGAGAAACCGCCACCCACGATCACGCCCGTACGTGTGGTGATCGGTCTCTGTCTCCTCGCGCCCTTCGTGGCGATGCTCTGGGTGAGTTCGTACGCCAGGATCGAGCCCACCCTGATCGGTATCCCGTTCTTCTACTGGTACCAGTTGCTGTGGGTCCTCATCTCCACCGCGCTGACCATGACCGCGTACCAGCTCTGGAAGCGCGACCAGCGCTCCCGGCACGGAGGTGAGCGCTGATGAACGACGGTGTGAACGGCGTCGCGCTCGCCGTCTTCGTCTTCTTCTTCGTCGCCGTGACGGCCATGGGCTTCATGGCCGCACGCTGGCGCAAGGCCGAGAACGAGCACAGCCTGGACGAGTGGGGACTCGGCGGCCGCTCCTTCGGCACCTGGGTGACCTGGTTCCTGCTCGGCGGCGACCTGTACACGGCGTACACGTTCGTCGCGGTCCCGGCGGCCATCTACGCGGCGGGAGCGGCCGGCTTCTTCGCCGTGCCGTATACGATCCTCGTCTATCCGCTGATCTTCACCTTCCTGCCCCGGCTGTGGTCGGTGTCGCACCGGCACGGGTACGTGACGACCTCGGACTTCGTACGCGGCCGGTTCGGCTCCAAGGGCCTGTCGCTGGCGGTCGCGCTCACCGGCATCCTGGCCACGATGCCGTACATCGCGCTCCAGCTGGTGGGCATCCAGGCGGTGCTGGACGTGATGGGCGTGGGCGGAGGCGAGAACACGCACTGGTTCATCAAGGACCTGCCGCTGCTGATCGCCTTCGGCGTGCTCGCCGCGTACACCTACTCGTCGGGGCTGCGGGCGCCCGCGCTGATCGCGTTCGTCAAGGACACCCTGATCTACATCGTGATCGTCGTGGCGATCATCTACATCCCGATCAAGCTGGGCGGCTTCGACGAGATCTTCGCCAAGGCGGGCGACGCCTTCGCCGAGACCAACCCGGCCACCGGCCAGCCGCGCGGCGCGCTGGCGCCGGGCGACGCCGGGCACTGGGGGTACGCGACGCTGGCGCTGGGCTCCGCCCTCGCGCTCTTCATGTACCCGCACTCGATCACGGCGACGCTGTCCAGCCGCAGCCGCGAGGTGATCCGGCGCAACACGACGATCCTGCCGCTGTACTCGCTGATGCTGGGCCTGCTGGCACTGCTCGGCTTCATGGCGATCGCGGCCGGGGTGAAGGTGGACAACGGGCAGCTGGCGATCCCGCAGCTGTTCGAGAACATGTTCCCCGACTGGTTCGCGGGCGTGGCGTTCGCGGCGATCGGCATCGGCGCGCTGGTGCCCGCCGCGATCATGTCGATCGCCGCGGCGAACCTGTTCACCCGCAACATCTACAAGGACTTCATCAAGCCGGACGCGACGCCGGAACAGGAGACCAAGGTCTCCAAGCTGGTGTCGCTGCTGGTGAAGGTGGGGGCGCTGGTCTTCGTCCTGACCATGGACAAGACGGTCGCGATCAACTTCCAGCTGCTGGGCGGCATCTGGATCCTCCAGACGATGCCGGCCCTGGTCGGCGGTCTGTTCACCCGCTGGTTCCACCGCTGGGCGCTGCTCGCCGGCTGGGCGGTGGGCATGCTGTACGGCACGGTGGCGGCGTACGGCGTGGCCAGCCCGACGCAGAAGCACTTCGGCGGCTCGTCGGCGGAGATCCCCGGACTCGGGGAGATCGGTTACATCGGCCTGACCGCGTTCGTGCTGAACCTGGTCGTGACCGTCGTGGTGACGCTGGTCCTGCGGGCGGTCAAGGCCCCGGACGGCGTGGACGAGACGAGCCCGTCCGACTACACGGCGGACGCCGGGGACCCGGGCGTGAAGACGGAACTCCCGCCGGCCACGGCGGGCGACCCCGTCCACTGACCACCCCCGCACCACTCCTGTGCCCCAGCGGGCCGCCGGACGATCCGGCGGCCCGCTGCCGGTGTCAGGGGTCCATTCAGCGCACCCAGTTCTTGAGCTCCTCGGTCTCCAGGTGGATGCCCACGGGTTCGGGCGGCGTGATCTCCTTGCCGAACGGCACGATGCGCACGGTCCCGTACCGCACACCGTCCGGTTCGCTGTGCACCCGCACTTCGCCGTTCTCCCGGTCGACTGAGCCGACAGCCGAGCGTCGAAACAGCCATAGACACAACATCTGGGGGGTGTCACAGCACCCGGACACCAGATGTATGCTCGACCCGCTGTCGACGCAGGGGAACCCGGTGCGAGTCCGGGACTGTCCCGCAACGGTGAGCAGTGGTGCGCTCCGGCGTACCCGCGAGTCCGAGCACCTGCCGACGGCGCGCCCGGTCCGACCGTTCCGGGCGCGTGGACGTCCGGGCCTCGTGGATGGGCCGGTGGACGCCGTACGGTGCGCCGTCCCGACGCGGGCGGCACGGCCGCGCGTGCCCTCCGCTGCTCCTCCCGACGTTCCGGAGCCGAGCGAGGGAGAGCAACCACGTGACCATCGCGCCAGCCGATCCGGTGCCGGGCACAGCCGTCACACCCCCGGCCGCCGAGGTCCCCGTCGCCGGGGCCTCTGCCGGGGCGCGGGCCGACGACGGGCCGGGGACCGCGTTGCTGCGGACGCTGACGGACCTGACCGCCGATCTGCCGGACACCGACCCGGGCCGGGTGGCCGCCGCCGCGCTGCGCGGCCGGCACGCCCGCTCCGGCGAGGCGGAGCTGCGTGAGCTCGCCACCGAGGCCGCCGCCGGGCTGATCTCCGAGGACCCCGCCTACTCCCGGCTCGCGGCGCGGCTGCTGATCCGTACGATCGCCGAGGAGGCGGCGGGGCAGGGCGCGGTGTCCTTCTCCGCGTCCGTCGCGACCGGCCACCGCGAGGGCCTGATCGCGGACCGCACGGCCGCCTTCGTGGCCCGGCACGCGGACCGCCTCGACGCGCTGATCGATCCGGCAGCCGACGACCGCTTCGGTTACTTCGGCCTGCGCACGCTCTACAGCCGCTACCTGCTCCGTCACCCGCTGACCCGCCAGGTCATCGAGACGCCGCAGCACTTCATGCTGCGCGTGGCCTCGGGACTCGCCGAGGACGACGGTGCCGCGTCCGGGAACGACGGTGCCGCGTCCGGGAACGACGCCGGCGCGGCGGACGCGGCAGGCCAGGGCTCGGCCGGGAACAGCGGCGCCGTGGACGACGTCGCCGCCCTCTACGGGCTGATGAGCCGGCTGGACTACCTCCCGTCCTCGCCGACCCTCTTCAACTCCGGCACGCGCCACCCGCAGATGTCCTCCTGCTATCTGCTCGACTCCCCCCGCGACGAGCTGGACTCGATCTACGAGCGCTACCACCAGGTCGCCCGGCTCTCGAAACACGCCGGCGGCATCGGCCTGCCGTACTCCCGTATCCGCGCGCGCGGTTCGCTGATCCGGGGCACGAACGGGCACTCCGGCGGCATCGTCCCCTTCCTGCGCACCCTCGACTCCTCCGTGGCCGCCGTCAACCAGGGCGGCCGGCGCAAGGGCGCGGCCTGCGTCTACCTGGAGACCTGGCACGCGGACGTGGAGGAGTTCCTGGAGCTGCGCGACAACACCGGTGAGGACGCGCGCCGTACGCACAACCTGAACCTCGCGCACTGGATCCCGGACGAGTTCATGCGCCGGGTCGAGGCGGACGCCGACTGGTCGCTGTTCTCGCCGTCCGACGTGCCGGAGCTGGTCGACCTGTGGGGCGACGCGTTCGACGCCGCGTACCGGCGCGCCGAGGCCGCCGGTCTGGCCCTCAAATCCCTGCCCGCCAGGGAGCTGTACGGGCGGATGATGCGAACGCTCGCGCAGACCGGCAACGGCTGGATGACCTTCAAGGACGCGTCGAACCGCACGGCCAACCAGACCGCCGAACCCGGCAGCGTCGTGCACTCGTCCAACCTCTGCACGGAGATCCTCGAGGTGACGGACGACGGCGAGACGGCCGTCTGCAACCTCGGCTCGGTCAACCTCGGCGCGTTCGTCCTGGATTCCGGCGAGATCGACTGGGACCGGCTGGACGCCACCGTCCACACGGCCGTGACCTTCCTCGACCGGGTGGTGGACATCAACTTCTACCCGACCGAGCAGGCGGCCCGGTCGAACGCCCGGTGGCGCCCGGTGGGCCTGGGCGTGATGGGCCTCCAGGACGTCTTCTTCACGAAGCGGCTGCCCTTCGACTCGCCCGAGGCCGCCGCGCTGTCCACCCGTATCGCCGAACGGATCATGCTGGCGGCGTACGAGGCGTCCTGCGATCTCGCCGAACGCCACGGCGCGCTGCCCGCCTGGTCGCGGACGCGGACCGCGCGCGGCGTACTGCACCCGGACCACTACGACGTCGAACTCGCCTGGCCCGAGCGCTGGGCGGCCCTGCGGGCGCGCGTCGCCGCCACGGGCATGCGCAACTCGCTGCTCCTGGCGATCGCACCGACGGCCACCATCGCCTCCATCGCGGGCGCGTACGAGTGCGTCGAGCCGCAGGTGTCCAACCTCTTCAAGCGCGAGACGCTGTCCGGGGAGTTCCTCCAGGTCAACGCGTACCTGGTGCGGGACCTGAAGCGGCTGGGGGTCTGGGACGCCCGGACCCGCGAGGCCCTGCGCGAGTCCAACGGGTCGGTGGCGGGCTTCGACTGGATCCCGGCGGAGGTCCGGGCCCTGTACCGCACGGCGTGGGAGATCCCGCAGCGCGGGCTGGTCGACATGGCGGCGGCCCGTACGCCGTTCCTCGACCAGAGCCAGTCGCTGAACCTGTTCCTGGAGACGCCGACCATCGGCAAGCTCAGCTCGATGTACGCGTACGCCTGGAAGAAGGGCCTGAAGACGACGTACTACCTGCGCTCGCGCCCGGCGACCCGCATCGCCCGCGCGGCCCGGGCCGCCACCCCGGCCTCCGCCCCCGCCGTGCCCGTACCCGTACCCGTACCCGCCCAGCACGCGGCACCCGCTACCGCGCCCGAGGCGGACGCGATCGCCTGCTCCCTGGAAAACCCCGAGTCCTGCGAGGCCTGCCAGTGATGACCACCGGAACCACCGACACCACGACGCCGGACGCGGCGACGGCCCCCACCACACCGAAGAACCTGCTCGACCCGGGCTTCGAACTGACCCTGCGCCCCATGCGCTACCCGGACTTCTACGAGCGCTACCGCGACGCGATCAAGAACACCTGGACCGTCGAGGAGGTCGATCTCCACTCCGACGTGGCCGACCTCGGCAAGCTCTCCCCCGCCGAGCAGCACATGATCGGCCGGCTGGTCGCGTTCTTCGCGACGGGCGACTCGATCGTGTCGAACAACCTGGTGCTGACGCTCTACAAGCACATCAACTCGCCCGAGGCACGCCTGTACCTGTCCCGGCAGCTCTTCGAGGAGGCCGTGCACGTCCAGTTCTACCTGACGCTGCTGGACACGTATCTGCCCGACCCCGACGACCGGGCGGCGGCCTTCGCGGCGGTGGAGAACATCCCGTCGATCCGCGAGAAGGCGCGGTTCTGCTTCACGTGGATGGACTCGGTGGAATCGATCGACCGCCTGGAGACCCGGGCCGACCGCCGCCGCTTCCTGCTGAACCTGATCTGTTTCGCGGCCTGTATCGAGGGCCTGTTCTTCTACGGCGCCTTCGCGTACGTCTACTGGTTCCGCTCGCGCGGACTGCTGCACGGCCTGGCCACCGGGACCAACTGGGTGTTCCGGGACGAGACCATGCACATGAACTTCGCCTTCGACGTCGTGGACACCGTGCGCGCGGAGGAGCCGGAGCTGTTCGACGACACCCTGCGCCACCAGGTCACCGACATGCTGAAGGAGGCCGTCGAGTCGGAGCTCCAGTTCGCCCACGATCTGTGCGGGGACGGGCTGCCGGGCATGAACACGGCCTCGATGCGCGCCTACCTCCAGTGCGTGGCGGACCAGCGCCTGACGCGCCTGGGCTTCCCGGCGGTCTACGGATCGGAGAACCCGTTCTCCTTCATGGAGCTCCAGGGCGTCCAGGAGCTGACGAACTTCTTCGAACGCCGCCCGTCCGCGTATCAGGTGGCGGTGGAGGGAACGGTCGGCTTCGACGACGACTTCTAGTTCCGGCCGACCGTCGCGAATCACCCTGCCCTCGCCGCCGCTTAGAGTGCTCGTCATGAGTGCTCTCGCGCGGACGCGCCTGGTGGCGGGCGGGGCTGCGGTGCTGACGGTGGCCGCGGGCCTGGGGATCAGGGCCTTCGGGGCGGGGGACGTGGCCAAGTACGGGGGCGACGCGCTCTACACCGTGCTGGTCCATGTCCTCATCGTGCTGGCCCTCCCTCGCGTGCGGCCCTGGGGCGCGGCGGCGGGGGCGCTGGCCTTCAGTTGTGCGGTCGAACTGTTGCAGCTGACGGGAGTACCGGCGGACCTGGCCGGGCGGAGTGTCGTCGCCCGGCTCGTCCTCGGCTCCACTTTCAATGCGCCTGACCTGCTGTGGTACGCGCTCGGTGCGGCAGCCGCGGGGACGGCACACGCGGTGTGCGCGCGGCGGCCTGCACGGGCCGCTTCGGCAGGTCGGGGGTCTCGGCGGCGCGCAGAGCCCGGTCGATCGACAGCTCCTTGAGGTACCAGATCAGCGAAGGGACCGTCAGGAGAGCGAAGATGGCGGCGAGGGCGGGAATCGTCTGGATGTCCATGGCTCTACTGTCGCCGCTGCGAGCGCCGCAGAGCAGTGGCAGGACTGTCATCGAACCTCGAATTGCTGCCAGTTCGGTGGCAGACTGAGTTCATGCTGCAGAACGTCACCGCTGTCCTCCTCGACGGAGTGCATCCCTTCGAACTCGGCGTGGTCTGCGAGGTCTTCGGACTCGACCGCAGCGACGCGGGCCTGCCCGTCCATGACTTCGCGGTCGTCTCCGCCGAAGGGCCCGTCCTGAGCACGCACGCCGGGTTCACCATCGGCAATCTCCATGGCCTCGACCGGCTGGAGGAGGCCGACCTCATCGCCGTGCCCGCCGGCGCCGACTACGGGCGCCGGGAGTTCCCGCCGGAGCTGCTGGACGCCCTGCGCCGGGCCGTGGACCGGGGCTCGCGAGTGCTCAGCGTGTGCTCCGGCGTCTTCGTCCTGGGCGCCGCCGGGCTGCTGGACGGGCGCCGCTGCGCCAGCCACTGGCGGTACGCGGCGGAGCTCTCCCGGCTCCATCCACGCGCGATCGTCGAGCCGGACGTGCTCTACGTGGACGAGGGGCCGGTCGTGACCTCGGCCGGTACGGCCGCCGGCATCGACGCGTGCCTGCACCTCCTGCGGCAGGAGTACGGCCCCGAGACCGCCAACGCCGTCGCCCGCCGCATGGTGGTCCCGCCGCACCGCGACGGCGGCCAGGCCCAGTTCATCGAGCGCCCCCTGCCGCGCGACCGGTGCGACACGGTCGGCACGGTCCTCGGCTGGATGGAGCGGCATCTGGACCAGGAGATGACCGTCGAGCAGCTCGCGGCCCGCGCCCATATGTCGCCCCGCACGTTCGCCCGCCGCTTCCAGCAGGAGACGGGGACCACTCCGTACCGCTGGCTGCTGCGTCAGCGGGTGCTGCTGGCGCAGGAGTTGCTGGAGACGACGGACGAGACGGTGGACAGCGTCGCGAGCCGCGCCGGGTTCGGCAACGCGGCCGGGCTGCGCCACCACTTCCTGCGGACGCTGGGGACGACGCCGAACGCGTACCGGCGTACGTTCCGGGGCCCGTCCCACGCCGCGTGACGCCGGCCGGCGCGCCGCGCACGCCGAACCGGACGCCACGCACACGGAACCGGACCGGCACACGTCGTACCGGACGCGGCACACGTCGTACCGGACGCGGCACACGTCGTACCGGACGCGGCACACGCGGAACCCGGCGCACGCCGGGCCCGGCTCAGTCCTCGGGGCACAGGGCTCAGTCGTTGGGGACGGTCTCGTACCGCGGCTCGTTCTCCGCCATCTGCCGCAGCGCGTCCTTGCGGTCGCGCTTCGAGAGCCGGTCGATGTACAGCCGCCCGTAGAGGTGGTCCGTCTCGTGCTGGAGGCAGCGGGCGAAGTAACCGGTGCCGCGCACCTTGATCGCGTTGCCGTGGGCGTCCTGGCCGCGGACCACCGCGTAGTCGGGGCGCGGCAGCGCCGCGTACGCCGTCGGCACGGACAGGCAGCCCTCGTTGGAGTCGTCCAGGTTGCGCGCCTCGGGCGGCAGTTCCTCCAGGACCGGGTTGCAGACGGCGCCCACGTGCCGTACGCCGTCGTCGTCGGGGCAGTCGTAGACGAAGACCTTCAGGTCCACGCCGATCTGGTTGGCGGCGAGCCCCACGCCCTCGGCCGTGCGCTGGCTGGCGAACATGTCGTCGATCAGCGCGGCGAGCTTGTCGTCGAACTCCGTGACGTCCTGGCACTCCCGGTGCAGGACCGGGTTGCCGACGACGGTGATCGGCCGTGATGTGCCGCGCTCGCGGTGCGCCAGCTCACGCGCCTCGGCGTCCTCCGTGTCCACGACGAACCCGTCCTCGTCCACGGCGGTCCCGTCCCCCGGCCCGGTCACGGGAGCCTCGGGGGCCTCACTGTCCATCCGCTGGTCCGTCTCCTGCTGCGCCATCTCCGCAGTACGCCTTCCTCGGTACCCGATGCTGCTGCCACCCGCACGATCCGTGGGGTGCCGGTACAGCCTACGGGGAGCGCTCGGGGGCGCTCAGCGGGTTCGCGGTATCACCGAACGTCATGGCGTGCGCCGGGCCGGCCGGCTCTCCCCGGGTGGGCGGCGGCCCGCCGTACCGGTTTCGCGACCCGACACGGCCGGTCGGCCGGCCCGTCTCAGCAGACTTCCTCCAGGTCCCGCCACTCCCGGGTGTCCGGGCTGTCCGCCACCCATCCGTCGAGCAGCCCCCGCACCAGGCCCGGCGGCGCCGCGATCCCGCACTCCCGCTCCGGCGCCCACAGCTCGCCCGGCGTGCGGTGGCCCAGCGGGCCCGGGTGGCCCGGCTCGCTGTGGTCGTGCGGGTCGAGGTGCTCACCGTCGCCCTCCGCGCTGGGCATCCGGCTCTCCGAGCAGGCCCGGCACAGCAGCCGCACCGACGACGACCAGTCCTCGGCGGCGAAGCCCGCGTCGGCGGCCAGCCGTTCCAGCGCGTCCCGGTCCTCCTCCGTGGCCGCCTCCAGCAGCACCACCCAGGTCGGCACCGGCGAGGGCGCCCACAGTTCGATCTCGTCGAAGACCGGGTACGCGCGGGTGGCGCCGTCGGCGCTCGCGGCCGTCGTGCGCTCGCCGTTGGGCACGCCGTCGTGCAGGACGACCTCACCCCAGCGCCGGCCGGACGACGGCAGCGGGATCGACAGCACCTCGATCCTCGCGGGATCGAGCCGGCGGCCCCAGACGACCTCCGCCTCGCCCTCCGGCGACAGCCGGACGGCCGCACTGCCCAGCTCCATGCCCAGAGGCTCGCCGTTGGCCTCCTCGCTGTGCGGGTTGCCGGGCACCTTCAGGCCGTACGCCTGCCAGGCGCGCCGTGCCAGCGGCCAGTCCTGGAGCGCGGTGGCGGCGATGCCCACGTTCCACCAGTCCGGCGCGCCGGACTCCCGGTCCAGCAGCGCCACCGCCCGCAGACCCGCCGCGCGTGCCTGCTCCCAGTCGTGCCGGAACTTGTGCAGCAGCGCCAGGTTGAACCAGGACTCGGAGAGCCAGGGCTCCAGGTCCGCCGCGCGCGTCAGCAACGCCCCCGCGTCCTCGTACCGGCCGTCACCGATCAGCGTGAACGCGCGGTCGGTGGCCTGCCGCCACGAGGCGGAGGGCCGATGCCGTACCTTCCCGAAGATCCTCACGATTCCCGCCTGCCGGTCGCTCGGGTCAGTGCCCCGGACATCCTCTTCTTCGCATCCAACCATGCTCGGTCGGACGCCCGCTCATTACCCATGGGTCAACCCGTCCCACCTGGGGCCGGACCGCCTCGGGACAGGACCCGCGCAAGAGACTCCACCACCTCGGGCTGATAGTCGTACCCCGTCCCGAGGCGCAGCCGCTCCAGCGCGTCGAGCGGGCCGCTCGCTGAGGCACATTCCCCGGCCAGGTCGTCGTACGCATTGACGACGCGGACAATCCGGGCCGGCAACGGCTGTTCCCGGTACGGGTCGGCCTGCCGCTCCACCACCACCGCCACCGCGGCGGGGACGCCCGTCTGCCGGACCACCGCGCCGCCGAGCAGGGCGATGCGCCGCTGTTCGACGACGGGCAGGAGGGCCGTGGCGCCCTTCGGTACGGGGTCCACCAGGGAGAGCTGGCCGATGTCGTGCATGAGGGCCGCGTACTCCAGGACCGTCAGCTCGGTCCCTGAGAGTCCCAGCTCACGGCCCACGGCCAGACTGAGCTCGGCGACCCTGCGGGCATGGCCCTCGGGGGTGTGGCCGGCGATCTCCGTGGCCCGCGCCAGCGACGCGATGGTCTGGCGGTACGTCGCGCGCACCGCGGCGTACCGCCGGAAGGACAGCTGCGTCACCAGCAGGGGGACACAGCACACCGGCAGCGCCCAGAGCCCGGCGACGGCGACGCCGAGCGCGATCACCACGCCCGTGGCGCAGACCGCGGAACCGAGGTGCGGCAGCGCCCTGAGCTCGTCGCGGAGCAGCGGCCCGTAGGGGTGGCGGGTGCGGGCGCGCAGCAGGAGCGCGGTGAGTACGGCGTCGCAGAGCGCGGTCAGGGCCGGCAGCAGAAGCAGCACGGCGGCATGGCCCGGGCCCTCGCCGAACCGTTCCCGCAGACCGGCCGCGCCGTACAGCGGCCGGCAGCACACCGCGGCGAATCCGACGGCGATCAGCCGTCGCGCCAGGTGGTCGAGGCCACGGCCGCGGCTCCGGACGGCGTGCGGCGCGGCGCCGGCGAGGGAGCCCACCAGGACGACGGCGACGGTCTGGAACACGCCGTGCCCGGTCGGCTGCCCGGCGTTCTGACCGAGCAGGGTGTACGCGAGGGCCCCGGCGGCGCCGAGGGGCGCGGGCTCCCGCTCCCCCGGCAGCGCGCCGCCGCGGACCAGCTCACCGAGGGCGATCAGTACGCCGAAGGCGAGGGCGGCCCGGGGTTCGACGAGCCCGTGCCGGAGGGTGTGCGTGAGCGCGGCGACGGCGAGCGCGCCGGCGGCGCAGTACACGCCGAGCGGGGTGAGGACGGTGACGACCGTGAGGACGGCGCGCCGGCGCCCGCGCCGGGGCACCGTCCCGAGCAGGGCGGCGCTCATCGCGGTCCTCCGTGGGGAGTGGGTCCGCCCGCCGCCGTACGACGGGCCGCGACCGCGTCACCGCCCCTGGCCGCCCCGTCGCTCCGGGCCGCGCCACCGTTCCGGACGGCACCGCTGTCCCCGGCGGCACCGCTGTTCGCCGCCGCGTCGCCGTTCCCGGCGCGACCGTCGTCCGCGACCGCCGCGCCGCTGCCGACGGCGCGGCGGTCCTCGGCCACTCCGGGAGCGGCACGGTCCGCCGGGACGTTTCCTCTCGGCCCCCCGGCCCGTCCGGGCCCACCGTACCGATCGCTCCCCATGGCTCCCACGCCCCCGACGGTCCCGGCTGCCCCGCCCGATCCCGGCACCGGCCCCGCGCCCCGCGGTTCGTCCGCCGTCACCTCCGGCCGCCAGCCGTGCCGGTCCAGCGCCCGCGCCAGCGCCCCCACCATGTCCGGGTCGAACTGCGTCCCCGCGCACCGTTGGAGCTCCGCCACCGCCGCGGCCACCGGGCGCCCCCGCCGGTAGGAGCGGGTCGAGGTCATCGCGTCGAAGGCGTCCGCCACCGCGACCACCCGCGCGGACTCGGGGATCCGGCGCCCCGCGAGGCCGTGCGGATAGCCGCTGCCGTCCAGCCGTTCGTGGTGGTGCAGGATCGCCGCCCGCGCCTCGCCCAGGAAGTCGATGCCGCGCACCATCTCGTGCCCGTACTCGGGATGCAGTTCGATCACCCGCCGCTCCTCCGGCGTCAGCGGGCCGTCCTTGCGCAGCACCCGGGTCGGCACGCCGAGCTTGCCGACATCGTGCAGGATCCCGGCGAAGCGGAGCATCTCGATCCGCCCCCTCCCCATGCCCAGCTCGCGGGCGATCAGTACGGAGGCGTGGCCCACGCGCTCGCTGTGCCCGCGCGTGTACGCGTCCTTGATGTCGACCGCCTGGACCAGCGCCCGGATGGTGGCCTGGTGGGCGGCGCGCTCGTGGTGGTACTGGGCGAGCACCCAGCACGAGATGTACATCGGGAGCAGCACGAAGAACGCGGACAACGGGCCGTAGGGACCGCGCCAGAGCACCGCCATCATCAGCCCGGCGAGCGCGTGCACGCCGTGCGGGACGAGCGAGTGCAGCAGCGGCCCGCGCCGGGCGGCGGCCGGGGGCATCCGTTCCGCGGTGACGAGGATGCCGCGGTCCAGCGTGGTCAGCACCGCCCAGAAGGTCAGCGCGGCGGCGGCCGTGGGCAGCAGGACGTACGGGAAGTCGGGCGCCCCGGCGCCGTCGGCGCCTCCGCCGAGCGGAGGCGGCCCGCCGCACAGCGCCTGTGCCCGGGCGGCCGCCCAGGTCGCGACGGAGAGCTGTGCGGCCCGCCAGAGACGCCGGGCGCCCTTCGGCCGCCGCTCGACCCGGCCGAGGAGCGCGCCGGGCACGGCCACGAGCGCCGCGGCCGCGGGCGGCAGCAGGAAGGCCGCCGCGAGCAGGACGGGAAAGAACGCGCCGGTCATGACCGGCGCCGCGCCGCCGAGCACCCGCCCCAGGAGCCGGCGGCGTACGGGCAGCTCGCAGATCGCGTAGAGAGCGGCGAGCAGGGCCACCGTCCACCAGGGGGTGCCGGGGCGCAGCGCCGGTCCGGCACAGGCCGCGGCGCATACGGCGGTGAGCAGGATGTACGCCCGTGCCACGCCCGGAATGGCCCTCACGCGTCCTCGCCCCTCTCGGCCGGGCCCAAACAGACGGTCAGGCTAGCGAGTTGTGCGATCAGGAACCGGTGTACAGCGGCGATTAGCACCTTCGAGTGACATACACCGCGACATGCGGTGCTATAAGCACAACAACGTCATGGAGAAGACGGGGCACAGAAGACGGCGAAGACGGCGCGCAGAAGACGTCATGCGGCGGGACGGCACGCCGACGGCGAACAGCGGTGGAGTCGGACGGACACGCGGAAGGGGCGGACCGCACACGATGCGATCCGCCCCCTGCCACACGCCCCTGTACGCGCCCCGCGGCCCGTTACGCCATGTCCGCGGCCCGTTACGCCGTGCCCGCGCCCCGTTCCCCGGGCGACGCCGGGAAATCGACGCCCGCTGTCGCGGTCACGTCATGCTCGGGCACGGTCTGCCCCGCCCTGATCAGTTCGATCCGGCCCATCACCTTGGACCGCAGGTCGGCCGGCACGTCGTCATGCCCGCAGCACCGCTTGACCAGCTTCTTCACGGCCTGCTCCAGGCCGTACTTCTCCAGGCACGGCGAGCACTCCTCGAAGTGCACCTCGAACTTGGTGCAGTCGCTGTCGGGCATCTCATGATCGAGGAACTCGTAGAGATGGTCGAGAACCTCGGCGCAATCCGTCTCGTGCGGCTCTCCGCAGCTCATGAGCCCGAGCCTTTCCCGTCGTTCGACGACTCTCCGACACCCGCCGGTACCAGCCCGCGGTCACGGGCGTAGTCCTCCAGCATGCCGCGCAACTGACGGCGGCCGCGGTGCAGTCGCGACATGACCGTACCGATGGGTGTCCCCATGATGTCCGCGATCTCCTTGTAGGCAAACCCCTCGACATCGGCGAGGTACACGGCGATGCGGAACTCCTCGGGAATCGCCTGGAGCGCTTCCTTCACATCGGAGTCCGGCAGGTGGTCGAGAGCCTGCGACTCGGCGGACCGCAGACCGGTCGACATGTGCGACTCGGCGCGCGCCAGCTGCCAGTCCTCGATCTCCTCGGCGGCGCTGCGCTGAGGCTCCCGCTGCTTCTTGCGGTACGAGTTGATGAAGGTGTTCGTGAGGATGCGGTACATCCACGCCTTGAGGTTCGTGCCCTCGCGGAACTGGTGGAAGGAGCCGTACGCCTTGGCGTAGGTCTCCTGCACCAGGTCCTCGGCGTCCGCCGGGTTGCGCGTCATGCGCAGCGCCGCCGAGTACATCTGGTCGAGGTAGCCCAGGGCGTCCCGCTCGAACCTCGCGTTGCGCTCGGCGGTCGTCTCGGTCGCCTCCGCCGTCTCTTCGATCTCGCCGCGGCCGTCGTCGGTCGCTCCGTCGCTCCCAGTGACCTGACCCACCTCCTCCAACGCTGTGGCGGGGCCGAAACCGGACCCACGTGAGTCGGAGAATAGTCGACCTTGCCGTCCGGAGGCCTCTCGGTTCGCCCCGCCGGACGTCCGGGCGGAAGCGCTCCTGCCCGCGGAAAGCACCGTCCATTCCAGGTCAGCGGCTTCCGAACGACGCGGGCACATGGTCGAACCCATACGACGGACTCCCTTTCGTGTTCCTGCCTGCCGAAGCCGATACCGATTCCGGTACCGACGATCAGCACAACAGGGACCCCGCCCGTAACATTCCCGGCGCCGAGCCGCACCGCGGGGGCCGCCCCAGCCGGGCTGCCCGCCGAAACCCTGGAGGCCGTCGAGCCCCCGGCGGCCGCCGGGACCCTCGCGCCTCTACAGGCCGTCGAGCCAGCCGGCCACCGCGCCCGTGATGACCCGCAGCGCCTCGTCCTGGCCGAGCGGTGCCTTCTTCGGTACGGCGAACCCGTGATCGCCGTACGCCACCTCAACCAGCTCGTACCCGGCCTCGTCGGGGAACTCGGCGGGCTTTCCGAACGGGTCGTTCCCGCCCTGGACGACCAGGGCCGGTACGCCCGCCCCCAGCAGCTCGGCCGCCCGGGACTTCTCGGGCCTGCCCGGCGGATGCAGCGGGAAGCTCAGCGCGAGGACGGCCCGTGCGCCCAGCTCGCGCGCCGTGCGGCAGGCCACGCGCGCCCCCGCGCTGCGCCCGCCCGCCACCACCGGCAGGCCCGTTCGCTCCAGGGCGGGCCACAGCGCCCGCCAGGCGTGGTCGAGGGTCTTGGGCGCCGGCCCCAGTTTCTTCCCCGCCACCCGCCAGGGCTGTTCCACCAGCGCCACGGTCACCCCGAGCGGGGGCAGCGCCCCGGCGAGGGCCACCAGGTCGCGCGCCTCGATGCCGCCGCCCGCGCCGTGCCCCAGGGCCAGGACCAGCCGGGGGCGCGCCGCCCGGTGCCAGGTGATCCGGGCCGGTCCCACGGGGGTGTCGGGGGTGTCGATGGTGTCGGGGGGCTGCGGCTCCGACCGCCCACCGGCCGCCGTCCGGCTCTCGCCTGCTGTCTCGCTCGTCACACGGCCATCCTGCCGGGTGGCGCGCCCCGGGGCCGCCCGCACACACCCCCGCCGCCCCAGGTCACCCGCCGAGGCCGCCGTCGGAACACCGCCGACGCACCGCCGGCGAGGCCCCGCACACACCACACGCACACGGACACCGCCGTCAGAACAGCGTGGCCTCCTCCGGAGCCGGCAGTTCCGCCAGCAGCTCGGGGCCGTTGTTGCGGACATTGCTGACGGCGGTCGTCACCGGATAGGCCCGCATCAGTCCGGCCGGCGGTGGCGCGAGCAGTTCCCGCAGGTCGTCCGGGTCCGTACGGGACGGGTCCAGCCAGTCGTCCCAGCGGTCCGGCGTCAGCATCAGCGGCATCCGCGGATGGATGTCGGCCAGGGACGCGGGCCCCTCGGCCGGGGCCACGCCCAGCGGGGTGGCCTCCGCCTCCGTGGTGATCACCGAGCAGGTCACCCACCAGGCGCGCGGATGCTCGTCCGGCAGGGTCCGGTCGCGCCAGAACTCGTACAGGCCCGCCATCGCCATGACGGAACCGTCGGCCGGAGTGACGAAATAGGGCTGCTTGCGCGGGCGCTTCCGCTTGCCCCGCTCCTCCAGCTGCCGCTCGTCGGAGCCGGTGACCCACTCGTAGTACCCGTCGGCGGGCAGGATGCAGCGCCGGGCGGCGAAGGCCCTGCGGAACGACGGCTTCTCGTGCACGGTCTCCGCCCGCGCGTTGATCATCCGTGCTCCGCCCTCGGGGGTCTTCGCCCAGGACGGTACGAGGCCCCAGGTGAGTATCCGAAGCTGGCGAACCGGACGGGGCTCGGCCGCGTCTTTCGACGGACGCTCCAGAACCGCGAAGACCTCCTTGGTCGGGGCCACGTTCCAGTCCGGGGCGAGGGTCTCCTCGGGCTCCCACTTCTCCACCCCGAACAGGCCGGTGAGGTCTTCGGGTCTCCGGCTCGCCGCATAACGTCCGCACATAGATGCCACACTGCCACGACGCGCACACAGGTGACGCACACAGGTGAGGAGCACGCCCGACACATGGTCAGTATCGACACCACTCCGATCGGAGATCTGTGGGCCCGCGTCTTCGGAACGCAGCCCGCCCCTGAGGCCTGGCTGGTGTACGTGACCGCCGCCGTCGCACTCCTCGTCGTCGTCCCGCGCCCGCTGTGGCGGCTCTCCCGTAACGCGATCACCATCGCCCACGAGGGCGGCCACGGACTGATCGCCCTGGTCACCGGTCGCCGGCTCGACGGCATCCGGCTGCACTCGGACACCTCGGGACTGACCGTCAGCCGTGGCAAGCCGACCGGCCTCGGCATGATCCTCACCGCGGCGGCCGGCTACACCGCTCCGCCGCTGCTGGGCCTCGGCGGCGCCTGGCTGCTGGCCGCGCACCACATCACGCTGCTGCTGTGGGTGACGACAGCCCTGCTGCTGGCGATGCTGGTGATGATCCGGAATGCGTACGGGGCGCTCACCGTGATCCTCACCGGCGCCGCCTTCCTGCTCATATCCTGGCTGACCGGCCCGGACGTGCAGGCGGCGTTCGCGTACGCCTGTGTCTGGTTCCTGCTGCTGGGAGGCGTGCGCCCGGCGTTCGAGCTCCAGTCCAAGCGCCGGTACGGTCACGCGGGGGACTCGGACGCCGACCAGCTGGGCCGGCTGACGCATGTCCCGCCCGCGCTGTGGCTGTTCCTCTTCCACGCGGTGTCGCTCTGCTCGCTGATCGGCGGCGGCCGCTGGCTGCTCGGGCTGTGACCGTACGTCCGGCGGCCACCGCCCGCCCCTCTACCACTCACTGATTACGCCCCTGTTTCCCCGCAATTGATCACGATCGCGGCGATCCGGGAACCACTAAAGTAAAGGCCATGACCGAAAGCTCCGTGCAGCCCGCCGGGTCCGTGCAGCCCGCCCTCTGGCCCGCCCCCCACGCGAAGGGGGCCGTCCAGGCGACGGTCGCCGTGCCCGGATCGAAATCGGTCACCAACCGTGGCCTCGTCCTCGCCGCGCTCGCCGCCGAGCCCGGCTGGCTGCGCCGCCCGCTGCGCTCCCGCGACACGCTCCTGATGGCCGACGCGCTGCGGGCCATGGGAGTGGGCATCGAGGAGACCGTCTCGTCGTCCAGCGCGGCCACCACCGGCGGCATGGGCTCCGGCCCCGAGCCCACCGGCACCGGCGAGGCATGGCGGGTGATCCCCTCAGGGCTGCACGGGCCGGCCGCGGTCGACGTGGGCAACGCCGGTACGGTGATGCGCTTCCTGCCCCCGGTCGCGACGCTCGCCGACGGCACCGTCCGCTTCGACGGCGACCCGCGGTCGTACGAACGCCCCCTGCACAGCGTCATCCACGCCCTGCGCGCCCTGGGCGCGCGGATCGACGACGACAACCGGGGCGCGCTCCCCCTGACCGTGCACGGCGGAGGCGCCCTGGACGGCGGTCCGGTGGAGATCGACGCCTCCGCGTCCTCCCAGTTCGTCTCGGCGCTGCTGCTCTCCGGCGCGCGCTTCAACCAGGGCGTGGAGGTGCGGCACGTGGGCGCCGTACTGCCCTCCCTGCCGCACATCCGGATGACCGTCGACATGCTGCGCGGCGTCGGCGCGCAGGTGGACGAGCCCGAGACCGGCGGCGAGCCGAACGTCTGGCGGGTCTCCCCCAGCGCGCTGCTCGGGCGCGATCTGACCGTGGAGCCGGACCTGTCCAACGCCCAGCCGTTCCTCGCCGCCGCGCTGGTGACCGGCGGCCGGGTCACCGTGCCCGACTGGCCCGAGCGCACCACGCAGCCGGGCGACGCGCTGCGCGAGATCTTCACCGAGATGGGCGGTTCCTGCGAGTTCAGCGTGACGGCGGGCGGCTCCAGCCTCACCTTCACGGGGACGGGCCGGATCCGCGGCATCGACGTGGACCTGAGCGAGGTGGGCGAGCTGACGCCCGGTGTCGCGGCGGTCGCCGCGCTCGCCGACTCGCCCTCCACCCTGCGCGGCGTCGCCCATCTGCGGCTGCACGAGACGGACCGCCTCGCCGCACTGACGAAGGAGATCAACGGGCTGGGCGGGGATGTGACGGAGACCGCCGACGGTCTGCACATCCGCCCGCGCCCGCTGCGCGGAGGCGTGTTCCACACGTACGACGACCACCGCATGGCCACGGCCGGCGCGATCATCGGGCTCGTGGTGGACGGGGTGGAGATCGAGAACGTCGGCACGACCGCCAAGACCCTGCCCGACTTCCCGCGGATGTGGGCCGACATGCTGGCGGGATCGGGAGCCTGACGGCATGCGGCGCTACGGCAAGAACCCCGACGAGGACGACATCCGCACCCGCCCCAACCCCAAGGGCAACCGGCCGCGCACGAACATCCGGCCCAAGCACGAGGACGCGTCCCAGGGCATGGTGCTGACCGTCGACCGCGGCCGGATCACCTGCCTCGTCGAGGACCGGCCCGTCCTCGCGATGAAGGCCCGCGAACTGGGCCGCAAGGCCGCCGTGGTGGGCGACGAGGTCGATCTCGTCGGGGACCTGTCGGGCCGCAAGGACACGCTGGCGCGCATCGTACGGATCGGCAAGCGCCGCTCGGTGCTGCGCCGCACGGCGGACGACGACGACCCCTACGAACGCGTCGTCGTCGCCAACGCCGACCAGCTCGCCGTGGTCACCGCGCTCGCCGACCCGGAACCGCGCCCGCGGCTGATCGACCGCTGTCTGGTCGCCGCCTACGACGGCGGGCTGGAACCGCTGCTCGTCCTGACGAAGTCCGATCTCGCCCCGCCCGACGCCCTCCTGGAGACGTACCGGCCCCTCGGCATCCGCTATGTCGTCACCCAGCGCGACGAGCTGGAGGACGGGGATGCGGCGGACCGCATGCGCGAGTACCTCGACGGCCGGGCCACCGCCTTCGTCGGGCACTCCGGTGTCGGCAAGACGACGCTGGTCAACGCACTGGTGCCGGAGGACCGGCGGCGGGTCACCGGCCATGTCAACGCGGTCACGGGGCGCGGCCGGCACACCACCACCTCCGCTCTCGCGCTGCCGCTGGCCAAGGGTGACGGCTGGGTGATCGACACCCCGGGCATCCGCTCCTTCGGGCTGCACCACGTCGACCCGTCCCGGGTGATCCTCGCCTTCCCCGATCTCGTACCGGGTACGGAGGGCTGCCCACGGGCGTGCGGCCACGACGAACCGGACTGCGCGCTCGACGACTGGGTGGCCGAGGGGCACGCCGATCCCGCCAGGCTCTACTCACTGCGGCGCCTTCTCGCCACGCGGGAGCGCCGCGAGGGCGACTGAAACCGAATACCGCGGAGATCGCCGCCCGCAAGGGCTGGTGAGGGCATAATCGCACCAGCCGGGACGGAGCGAACGGGACGTCGGCGACCGGACCGGACGGGACGGACCGAGCGGTCACGAACGGGGAGGTCTTGGACGATGGCGTGGCTGCTGGTGGTGGTCGCCGGTCTCCTGGAGACGGGCTTCGCGGTCTGTCTCAAGCTCTCCCACGGTTTCACCCGCCTGTGGCCCACGATCGCCTTCGCCGCCTTCGCGCTGGGCAGCTTCGGGCTGCTGACGCTCTCGTTGAAGAAGCTCGACGTCGGTCCGGCCTACGCGGTCTGGACGGGCATCGGCGCCGCGGGTACCGCGATCTACGGGATGGTCTTCCTCGGGGACGTGGTGTCCACGCTCAAGCTCATTTCCATCTCGCTGGTGGTGGTCGGCGTCATCGGGCTCCAGCTCTCGGGGTCGGCGCACTGATCCGCGCGGTGACGGCCGTACGGACGAAGGGCCCGAACGGCTCCGCGCCCGGCGCGATCACATGAGCGAGGGCGAGCCGTATGGCCAGCTCACAGCGGTGGAGCAGGTCGGCCCGGCCAGAAAGCGAGCCCGGCGCTCCCTGCGCCCCCGGCGCTCCCTGAGTCCCTGGCGCTCCCTGAACCCCTTGCGGCGCCTGAGCCTCTTGCTGCCCTTGTAGCGATTGCTGCCCTCGTAGCCCTTGCTGCCCCTGTGGCCCTTGCTGTCCCAGAGGTCCCCACGAACCCGGCGCGTCCTTCCCGGCCGGCTCCAGAACCGCCGGAGGCGGGGCCGGTGCCTGAGCCGGGGAGGGGGCCGTCCGGCCCCGGACCGGCCGTCTGGGAAGGCGGGCGGGCTCCGCCGTACGGTCCGCCGCCCGCGAGTGCTCCGTGGGCCGGACCGGGTCCGTGGGCCAGGACCGGTCGCCGGTGCGCGAGCGATCTCCCGGACGTGCGTGGTCTCCCGTACGGGAGTGACGCAGCGCCGCCGCGGTTCTGTCCCGTACGAGCGCCACCAGGTCGGTGGTCGCGGGTGCCCCGGCGTCCGCCCGGCGCTGGGCCGGGACGAGCGACTGCGCGGCCCCGGCCCGCACGGGGCGCGGCGCGGGCAGCCACTCCCCCCAGCACCCGGTGAGCAGGGCCCGCAGCAGCGGCCGGGCCCTCGCCTGCCCCACGGTCCACTCGGCCAGGGCCACCAGCCGGTCGGGAGCGGGGC
Source organism: Streptomyces sp. NRRL F-5135 (assembly GCF_000719775.1). Classification (GTDB taxonomy): domain Bacteria; phylum Actinomycetota; class Actinomycetes; order Streptomycetales; family Streptomycetaceae; genus Streptomyces; species Streptomyces hebeiensis. Next base: position 157,780 of record NZ_JOHR01000018.1, read on the forward strand.
GGTCCCCGCCCCCGTCCAGCAGCCGTTCCACCCCGTGGAGATAGAGATCGGCCTCCCTGCGCACCAGCGCGCGGGCGAGGCCGTCCTTGCTGCCGAACTCGTTGTAGAGGGTCTGCCGGGACACCCCCGCCGCCGACGCCACGTCGACCATGCGCACCGAGGACCAGGGGAGCTCGGTGAGCGCCGCGAGAGCAGCACTGAGCAAGGCTTCACGCGCAGTAGACGCAGTAGACATAGTCGCCGCCTCGGGGACCGGGTGAGCTCTGGGCACAGAGTTGACGGGCGGTAGCGCACTGTCAAGGCCATGGATCAGCCATGGCGCGCGAGGCCTGGGCCGGGGCACCGGACCGCCCTTCGCCCGCCGGAACCGGTCACTCTCCGGAACGGGTCCCGTGGCCCCGCGCGGCCGGCGGTGGATACTGTGACGACCATGCCCGACTACCACGATGACCTGCGTCTCGCCCACGTCCTGGCGGACACCGCCGACGCCGCCACGATGGACCGGTTCAAGGCCCTCGACCTGAAGGTCGAGACGAAACCGGACATGACTCCGGTGAGCGAGGCCGACAAGGCGGCCGAGGAACTCATCCGCGGCAACCTCCAGCGGGCCAGGCCGCGCGACGCGATCCTGGGCGAGGAGTACGGCATCGAGGGCTCCGGCCCGCGCCGCTGGGTCATCGACCCCATCGACGGCACGAAGAACTACGTCCGCGGCGTGCCCGTCTGGGCGACCCTGATCTCCCTGATGGTGGCGGCCGAGGGCGGCTACGAGCCGGTCGTCGGCGTGGTCTCCGCCCCCGCGCTGGGCCGCCGCTGGTGGGCCGCCAAGGGCGGCGGCGCCTACACGGGCCGCAGCCTGTCCTCCGCGACCCGGCTGGGCGTCTCGAAGGTCGCGCGGATCAGCGACGCCTCGTTCGCGTACTCCTCGCTGAGCGGCTGGGAGGAGACGGGCCGGCTGCCCGGCTTCCTGGACCTGACCCGGGCCTGCTGGCGCACCCGGGGCTACGGCGACTTCTGGCCGTACATGATGGTCGCCGAGGGCTCGGTGGACCTGTGCGCGGAGCCGGAGCTGTCCCTGTGGGACATGGCGGCCCCGGCGATCGTCGTGCGGGAGGCGGGAGGCACGTTCACCGGCCTCGACGGCACCCCGGGCCCGCACAGCGGCAACGCGGCGGCGTCCAACGGGATCCTGCACGAGGAGCTGCTGGGCTACCTGCGGGAGGGGACAGCCGGCCGATAACCGGGGTGTGGTCGGCCGTCGGGGCGGAGTGGTGGCGGTGGCGGTGGCGGTGGCCGGGGAACCCCCGACGGCCCCCGGGAGGTTTCGGTTACCGCCGCGAGCCCCCTTTTTTTGAGGGCTCGGTTCGCCTCCGGGGCGCTTTATGCCACTGTCGACGGTCGACCGTGCTCGGTTTGCTCGTACCTCACAAACCTCCGCGCGCTCTCCCTTTCGACAGCGGCCGCGCCCCCTTCGGCTCACTCG
>NZ_JOHR01000019.1 GCF_000719775.1 Streptomyces sp. NRRL F-5135
TGCACCCCGGCGTGAACCCCGGATCCACCAGCAGCTTGAACTTGTCGATCGTGATCACCCACGCGGCCAGCAACCCCGCCGCCCCCGTGACCACCAACAGCAGCGCCAACGCCCGGCTCCCACCGACCGTGTGCACGGCACGTGTCTCCTCCTGGTCCGAGGAGATGTCGTCCACCGTCGCACGTGTCATTTCGCCGTTCCATCCATCGCTGGGAGGCCGGTAGGGGCACGGCCATTCTGCCGCACACGCCCCCATGACCACCGTTCACCGTGCATAAGTGGCCATCGGCGAGTACGTGGCGGGCGGCGGGCGCGCGGGACACCGGGCGGGGCGCCCCATGGGTGAGGGCCCGGACGGTCGACCGACGACCGTCCGGGCCCTCACACGTGGGGGAATCGCTCAGCCGAGCCGGCGGATCAGCTCCGGGACGAGGGCGTCGAGCGCCACCGCCTCCTGCTCGCCGCTCTCCATGTCCTTGAGCTGGGCCACGCCCTCGGCGAGATCACGCTCGCCCGCGACGATCGAGTAGCGCGCGCCCGAGCGGTTGGCGGACTTCATCGCGCCCTTGAGGCCCCGGCCGCCGAAGGCGAAGTCCGTGGCGACTCCCGCCCTGCGCAATTCGGTGACCACCGCGAACAGCCGCCTGCGCGCCTCCTCGCCGAGCGGCACCGCGTACACGCTGGTGGCGGACGGGATGTCGAGTTCGATGCCCTCGGCCTGGAGCGCCAGGACCGTACGGTCCACTCCGAGCGCCCAGCCGACCGACGGCAGGGCCGGGCCGCCGATCATCTCGGACAGCCCGTCGTAGCGTCCGCCGCCGCCCACCGCGGACTGCGAGCCGAGGCCGTCGTGGACGAACTCGAAGGTCGTGCGCGTGTAGTAGTCGAGTCCGCGCACCAGCTTCTCGTCGTCCTCGAACGCCACCCCGGCGGCGCTCAGCAGTTCCCGCACCTCCTCGTGGTACGCCTTGCACGCGTCGCACAGGTAGTCCCGGAACAGCGGTGCGCCGACGAGCTGCTTCTGGACCTCGGCGCGCTTGTCGTCGAGCACCCGCAGCGGGTTGATCTCGATCCGGCGGCGGGTGTCCTCGTCCAGGTCGAGCCCGCGCAGGAAACCCTGGAGCGCCTCCCGGTAGACCGGCCGGCACTCCTGGTCGCCCAGCGAGTTGAGAAGGATACGGAAGTCCGCCAGGCCGAGCGAGCGGTACGCCTGGTCGGCCAGGATGATCAACTCGGCGTCCAGCGCCGGGTCCTCCGCCCCGATGGCCTCGGCGCCGACCTGGGAGAAGTGGCGGTACCGGCCCTTCTGGGGGCGCTCGTAACGGTAGTACGAACCCGAGTACCAGAGCTTGACCGGGAGGTTGCCCGCCTTGTGCAGATTGGCTTCGAGCGCGGCACGCAGCACGGAGGCGGTGCCCTCGGGGCGCAGTGCCAGCCGGTCGCCGCCCTTGGTCTCGAAGGCGTACATCTCCTTGGAGACGATGTCGGTGGACTCGCCGACGCCCCGGGCGAACAGCTCGACGTTCTCGAAGCCGGGGGTCTCGACGTATCCGTAACCGGAGTTGCGCAGGGGCTCTGAGATCGCGTCCCGGACCGCGAGGTAGGTCGCGGAGACGGGCGGGATCAGGTCGTACGTGCCCTTGGGGGCCTGGAAGGCGCTCATGGAGATCGGTGCTTCACATTCCTCGTCGTGGAGCGGCGCTCGGGCCGCTGCCGGCGGCCGCCTCCCGCAGGTACGGGTTGGCGGCGCGCTCCCGGCCGATGGTGGTCTGGGGACCGTGGCCGGAGAGCACCACGGTCGAGTCGTCGAGCGGCAGGCACACCCGGCCCAGTGACTCGAGCAGCTCGGCGTGGTCGCCACCGGGCAGGTCGGTGCGTCCGACGGAGCCGGCGAACAGCAGATCGCCCGAGAAGAGGACCGGCGGGATATCGGCTCCGCCGGTGGCCTCGGGCAGTCCGAAGGTCACCGACCCCTTGGTATGGCCGGGCGCGTGCGCGACGGTGAACTCCAGCCCCGCGAGGGCGAGTCGGGCGCCGTCGGTCAGCTCCTTGACGTCGTCCGGCTCCCCCACGGTCAGCTCGCCCATCAGCGGCATCCCGATGGAGCGGCCGAGGGCCTTCTCCGGGTCGCTCATCATGTAGCGGTCCTCCGGATGGATCCAGGCCGGTACGTCATGGGCTCCGCACACCGGTACCACCGAGGCGACATGGTCGATGTGGCCATGGGTGAGGACGACGGCGACGGGCTTGAGCCGATGCTTCCCGACCGCGTCCGCGACGCCCTGGGCGGCCTGGTGGCCCGGGTCGATGATCACGCACTCCTCACCCGCGGCCGGGGCGACCAGGTAACAATTGGTCCCCCAGGCCCCGGCGGGGAACCCGGCAATGAGCACGATCGTCCTTTATGTGTCGTCCGTCGGGGAACGCATCGCCCGTAGGGGGAATGCGGCAGATCAGAGCCTACCGGCGCTCCTCAATCCACAGCGAACCCATATAGCGTACGGGCCTGGGTCCTGTCCGGTCGATCTTCGCGGGCCCACGAAGACCGGCCGGACAGGACCCGGTCAGGCCGAAGGCTCACAGCGACGAGGAGAAGACCCGGTGGTCAACAGCGATCAGAGGCGGCGGCAGCTCGCGCGGGAGAAGTTCGAGCGGCAGCAGCGGCGCAGGGCGGAGGCCCGGGGCAAGGCGAAACGGCGCAATGTGATCATCGCGTCCACGCTGGCCGTGGTGGTGGCCGCCGGCGTCGGTGCGTACGCCACCGGTCTGACCGACGGCGCCAAGAAGAAGGACGACAAGGCGGCGGAGGCCGCGGCCCCGCCCTCGCCGTCGGCGAGCGAGAGCACCACCCCGGAGCCGAAGATGGCGATCGACGCCTCGGCGAAGTACACGATGCTCCTCAAGACCGATCAGGGCGACATCCCGGTCGCGATGGACGCGAAGAAGACGCCGCACACGGTGAACTCGTTCAAGTCACTCGCGGACAAGGGCTTCTTCGACAAGACGAAGTGCCACCGACTGACCACGCAGGGTATCCACGTCCTCCAGTGCGGTGACCCGAAGGGCGACGGCACCGGCGGGCCGGGCTACACGATCGAGGACGAGAATCTTCAGAGCCTGGGCAAGGCCGCCGCGGACGGCCTCGTCACGTACAAGGCGGGCACGGTCGCCATGGCGAACACCGGCCAGCCGCACACCGGCGGCAGCCAGTTCTTCCTGGTCTACAAGGACTCCAAACTCCCGCCCGCCTACACCCCGTTCGGGACCATGGACGACGAGGGCCTGAAGGCCGTCGAGACCGTGGCGAAGGCCGGAGTGGAGGGCGGCGGGGGCGACGGCCCGCCCAAGACGGCCGTCACGGTCGAGAAAGCGACGGTCGACAAGGTGTGACCTTGCGAATTTCGGCCGCGCTGAGTGCGGACAGCCGGGCGGCCGGTCGCCTAGATTGGCGTTGTGCGGGGCGGGCGAGGCCCGCCCTTGGAAACTGTGGACGATGCCCGGGGAGCCCATCCCCTCATGGGCATCAGGTGGAGGAGGCGCTGTGAGCAGCGACCCGTGGGGCCGTGTCGACGACACAGGCACCGTGTACGTGCGGACGGCCGAGGGCGAGCAGGTCGTCGGATCGTGGCAGGCCGGCTCTCCGGAAGAGGCTCTGGCCTATTTCGAGCGCAAGTACGAGGGCCTGGTCGTCGAGATCGACCTCCTCGAACGGCGGGTGAGGACCACCGACCTGTCCGCGAAGGATGCGATGGCCGCCATCGACCATCTGCGGACACAGGTCGACGAGCACCACGCCGTGGGAGACCTGGACGCGCTGCGCGCGCGGCTCGACTCCCTGGTGGCGACCGTCGAATCGCGTCGTGAGGAGCGCAAGGCGCAGCGCGCCAAGCAGGCCGACGAGGCGCGCCGGGCCAAGGAGGCGCTGGTCACCGAGGCCGAGGAGCTGGCGCGGAGCGACCAGTGGCGGGCGGCGGGCGAGCGGCTGCGGGCCCTGGTGGACACCTGGAAGGGCCTGCCGAGGCTCGACCGGAAGTCGGACGACGAACTGTGGCACCGCTTCTCGCACGCCCGCTCGGCGTTCTCGAAGCGGCGCAAGGCGCACTTCGCGGCGCTGGACGCGCAGCGCGAGGAGGCCCGTAAGACCAAGGAGAAGCTGGTCGCGGAGGCCGAGGCGCTGTCCGGTTCCACGGACTGGGGGGCGACGGCCGCCCGGTACCGCGAGCTGATGGCGGACTGGAAGGCGGCGGGCCGCGCCCAGCGCGAGGCGGAGGACGACCTGTGGAACCGCTTCCGCGGCGCCCAGGACGTCTTCTTCGCGGCGCGCGGCGAGGTCTTCGCCGAGCGGGACGCCGAGCAGGCCGAGAACCTGAAGCTGAAGGAGGAGCTGGCGGTCGAGGCCGAGCGGCTGCTCCCGGTCACGGACCTCAAGGCGGCCAGGGCGGCCTTCCGGTCCCTGAACGAGCGCTGGGAGGCCATCGGGCACGTGCCCCGGGACGCGCGGCCCAAGGTCGAGGGCCGGATGCACGCGGTGGAGCGGGCGCTGCAGGAGTCCGAGGAGAACGAGTGGCGCCGGACGAACCCGGAGGCGCGGGCGCGCGCCGAGGGTCTGACGGGCCAGCTCCAGGCGGCCGTGGACAAGCTGCGCGGCCAGATCGACGCGGCGCGCGCGGCGGGCAACAACGCCAGGGCGGACAAGCTCGCCAAGGAGCTGGAGGGTCGCCAGGCGCTGCTGGACCAGGCGCTGAAGGGCCTCCAGGAGTTCGGCGGCTAGTGCCCCCCAGGCCCCGGCCCCGACCGGCCCGTGAGGCGCGACGAGAGGGGTTCCCCGTACGTTGAGGTACGGGGAACCCCTCTCGTCGTCCGTTACGGCCTGCGCGCCGAGGTGACCCGGTAGACGTCGTAGACGCCCTCCACGCCCCGTACCGCCTTCAGCACGTGCCCCAGGTGCTTCGGGTCGCCCATCTCGAAGGTGAACCGCGAGGTGGCGACCCGGTCCCGGGAGGTCTGGACGGCCGCGGACAGGATGTTCACGTGCTGGTCGGAGAGCACCCGGGTGACGTCCGACAGCAGCCGGGACCGGTCCAGCGCCTCGACCTGGATGGCGACCAGGAAGACCGACGACTGGGTCGGCGCCCACTCGACCTCCAGGATCCGCTCGGGCTGCTGGGACAGCGAGTCCACGTTGACGCAGTCCGCGCGGTGCACGGAGACGCCGCTGCCCCGGGTGACGAAGCCGATGATGGGGTCGCCCGGGACCGGCGTACAGCAGCGGGCCAGCTTCACCCAGACGTCGTCGACGCCCTTGACGACCACCCCGGGGTCGGCGTTCGAGCGGCGCTTGCTCCGGCCGCGCGAGGGCGGGGCGCTCTCGGCGATGTCCTCGTTGGCGGCCTCCTCGCCGCCGAGCGCCTGCACCAGCTTCTGGACGACGCCCTGGGCGGCCACATGGCCCTCGCCGATGGCCGCGTACAGGGACGAGATGTCGGGATAGCGCATCTCGTGCGCGAGCGTGACCAGCGAGTCCCCGGTGAGGATGCGCTGGATCGGCAGGTTCTGCTTGCGCATGGCGCGCGCTATGGCGTCCTTGCCCTGTTCGATCGCCTCGTCGCGGCGTTCCTTGGAGAACCAGGCGCGGATCTTGTTCCTGGCCCGGGGCGACTTGACGAAGCCCAGCCAGTCACGCGAGGGGCCGGCCCCGGACGCCTTGGAGGTGAAGACCTCCACGAGATCGCCGTTGTCGAGCGTCGATTCGAGCGGGACGAGCCGCCCGTTGACGCGCGCTCCTATCGTGCGGTGGCCGACCTCCGTGTGCACGGCGTACGCGAAGTCGACGGGGGTGGCTCCGGCGGGCAGCGCTATCACGTCGCCCTTGGGCGTGAAGACGAAGACCTCGTTTCGGGAGAGGTCGAAGCGCAGCGACTCCAGGAACTCGCCGGGGTCCTCGGTCTCCTTCTGCCAGTCCAGCAGCTGGCGCAGCCACGCCATGTCGTTGACGGTGTCCTGGCCCGCGCCCCTGCCCGCGTGCCGGGGCACGTCGGTGCGGACCTTGGAGGCGCCCGCGACGGCCTCCTGCTTGTACTTCCAGTGCGCGGCGATCCCGTACTCGGCGCGGCGGTGCATGTCGAAGGTGCGGATCTGGAGCTCGACCGGCTTGCCGTTGGGCCCGATGACCGTCGTGTGCAGCGACTGGTACATGTTGAACTTGGGCATCGCGATGTAGTCCTTGAACCGTCCGGGGACCGGATTCCACCGGGCGTGGACGGTGCCGAGCGCCGCGTAGCAGTCACGGACGGTGTCGACCAGGACGCGGATGCCCACCAGGTCGTAGATCTCCGCGAAGTCCCGGCCGCGGACGATCATCTTCTGGTACACGCTGTAGTAGTGCTTGGGCCGGCCGGTGACGGTGGCCTTGATGCGGGCGGCGCGCAGGTCCGACTGGACCTCGTCGGTCACTATGGCCAGGTACTCGTCCCGCTTGGGGGCGCGCTCCGCGACGAGCCGGACGATCTCGTCGTACATCTTCGGGTAGAGGATCGCGAACGCGAGGTCCTCCAGTTCCCACTTGATGGTGTTCATGCCCAGCCGGTGGGCCAGCGGAGCGTAGATCTCCAGGGTCTCGCGGGCCTTCTTCTCCTGCTTCTCCCGTTTGAGGTAGCGCATCGTGCGCATGTTGTGCAGACGGTCCGCGAGCTTGATGACCAGGACGCGCGGGTCCTTGGCCATGGCGACGACCATCTTGCGCACGGTCTCGGCCTGCGCGGCCTCGCCGAACTTGACCTTGTCCAGCTTGGTGACGCCGTCCACCAGGAGCGCCACCTGGTCGCCGAAGTCGCGGCGGAGCGTGTCGAGGCCGTACTCGGTGTCCTCGACCGTGTCGTGCAGCAGGCCCGCCATCAGGGTGGCCGGGTCCATGCCCAGCTCGGCGAGGATGGTCGTGACCGCGAGGGGGTGGGTGATGTACGGGTCGCCGCTCTTGCGCTTCTGGCCGCGGTGCCAGCGCTCGGCGACCTGGTAGGCGCGCTCGATCTGGCGCAGCGTCGCGGTCTCGATCTTGGGGTCGTTGCCGCGCACGGTCCGCAGCAGGGGCTCCAGGACCGGGTTGTACGGCGACGAGCGCTGTACCCCGAGCCGGGCGAGGCGGGCCCGTACACGGTTGGAGGAGCCGCCGGAGCGGGGCGCGGCCGTGGGGCCCGGCTTGGGGGCGGTGACGGGGGTCGCGGGGCGCTCCGGGGCCGGGCGTCGCTCGGCGGGCGCCGAGGCCCGGCGGTCGGGCGGCGCGGGCTTCCCGGCGGGGCTCTGGACGGGGCGCGCGTCGGAGGTGCCTGCCGGAGCGTGCGCGGTCGTGCGCGCGGCCGTCCCGTCCGCCGGGGCGGACGTGTCCCCGGCCGCGGCGGCTGCGGCCCGCGGCTGGTCCTGGCGGGGCTCGGACGGCACGGCGGCCACTGGCTGGACCTCGTCTGGCAAGAGCGCTCCTCGTAGCGGATCCAGGGCCCGGGTCGGGCCCGGGGAAGTTCCATGGTACTGACCTCAGGGGTCCGGTTCTCCCGGGGGCGGAATCGGACCGGGGTCCCACAACGCGGGACGGGCACCCGGTTGTTCCCGGGTGCCCGTCCGTCGTGTGCGCGCCGCGCGTATCGACCACGCGTGGCTTCCGCCCGCGCTCAGAGCGTGATCAGGGCCTCCAGCGGCGCCCCGTGCAGGGCGGGCTCCAGTCGCTCCCGTCCCTTCAGGAACGCGAGCTCCATCAGGACGGCGACGCCGACGACGTCGGCGCCCGCCCGCCGGACCAGCTCCAGCGACGCCTCGGCGGTGCCACCGGTGGCGAGCACGTCGTCGATGACGAGGACGCGGTCTCCCGCCTCCAGGTCCTCGGCGTGCACCTCGATCTCGGCGGTGCCGTACTCCAGCTCGTACGCCTGTGCCAGGGTCGCGCCGGGGAGCTTGCCCGCCTTGCGTACGGGGATGAACCCGACGCCCGCGCGGACCGCCACCGGCGCGGCGAGGATGAAGCCGCGCGCCTCCAGGCCGATGATCTTCGTCGCCCCGTGCCGTACGCACGTCTCGGCCAGCGCCTCCGTCAGCGCGGTGAACGCCTTCGGGTCGGCCAGCAGCGGGGTGATGTCCTTGAACACCACTCCGGGCTTGGGGTAGTCGGCAACGTCACGGATGCGGCTGAGCAGCAGCTCCCGCGTGCTCTGGTCGGTCATCGGCGCCTGCCCGTGGACCGGCCGCGTCCACCGCGGCCACGCTGGCCCGCCACGGCGGGTGCCGCGTCCTGCGGGTCGTCCTCGTCGCTGCCCACGGCCGCACCGGGCGCGCCTGCGTCCGCGCCCGCCTCGGCGGGCTCGCCCTTGGCGGCGGAGGCCTCCCGCTTGGCGAGCACCCGCTTGCGCAGCGCCCGCATCTTCGGGTCGCGCTCCTTGAAGTCGGCGACCAGCGGGGTGGCGATGAAGATCGAGGAGTACGCGCCCGCCGCGAGGCCGACGAAGAGCGACAGCGAGATGTCGTTCAGCATGCCGGCGCCGAGGACGCCACCGCCGATGAACAGCAGTCCCGCCACCGGCAGCAGCGCGACCACGGTGGTGTTGATGGACCGCACCAGCGTGCTGTTGATCGACCGGTTGGCGATCTCGCCATAGGTCCAGCGGGTCTGCTTGGTGATGTCCTTCGTGCCTTCCTTGAGGCTGTCGAAGACCACCACCGTGTCGTACAGGGAGTAACCGAGGATGGTCAGCAGACCGATCACCGTGCCCGGGGTGACCTCGAATCCCACCAGCGCGTACACACCGACGGTGATCGTGAGGTCGTGGATCAGGGCGATCAGGGCCGCGAGGGCCATCCGCCATTCGAAGGCGATCGCGAGGTAGATCACCACCAGGATCATGAAGATCCCGAGGCCGGTCCACGCCTTGTTGGCGATGGTCTCGCCCCAGTTCGGCCCGACGAGGTCGGCGTTGATCTTCGTCTCGTCGACCTTCAGGCTGTCGGCCAGCTGGCTCTTCACGGCGTTGGCCTGCTGGGTGTCCAGCTCGGTGACCTGGATCCGCAGTCCGCCGCTGCCGAGCTTCTGGACGATCGCGGGGTGCCCCGACGCCTTCTGGGTGATCTCCTGGGCCTGGGTCACCGTGGCGCTCGTGCTCGGGGTGGTGAAGACGGCGCCGCCCTGGAACTCAATGCCCAGGTGCAGGCCGCGCACCGCCAGGCCGACGATGGCCGTGATGGTGATCAGGATCGAGATCCCGTACCAGATCTTGCGCTTCCCGACGAAGTCGTAGCCGACTTCGCCGCGGTAGAGCCGGGCGCCGAGTACGCCGAGTCTCGACATCTCACGCCTCCTTCGGGTCGATGGGGGCGCTGATACGGCGGGAGCGGCGCAGCGGCGGCTGGACGCCGAGCCTCTTCGGGTCCAGTCCGGACCAGGAGTGGCCACCGGCGAAGAACTTCTTCCGGGCGAGGAGCGTCATCACCGGCTTGGTGAAGAAGAACACCACGACCACGTCGAGCAGGGTGGTCAGACCGAGGGTGAAGGCGAAGCCCTGGACCTTTCCGACGGTCACCAGGAACAGCACCGCGGCGGCGAGGAACGACACGAAGTCGGAGACCAGGATCGTGCGCCGGGCGCGCGGCCAGGCCCGCTCGACCGCGGGCCGGAGCGTACGGCCCTCCCGGATCTCGTCGCGGATCCGTTCGAAGTAGACGATGAACGAGTCCGCGGTGATACCGATGGCGACGATCGCACCGCAGACCGCGGGCAGGTTCAGCGCGAACCCGATGGCGGGGCCGAGCAGCGCCATGATCGTGTACGTCAGGATCCCGGAGGCGATGAGGCTGACGATCGCGATCGCGGCGAGGCCCCGGTAGTAGGCCACCAGGTAGACGATCACCAGGGCGAGGCCGATCGCACCGGCGATCAGGCCCGCCTCCAGCTGCTCACCGCCCAGCGCGGGCGTGACCGTCGTGACGCTCTGCTCCTGGAAGCTGAGCGGCAGCGCGCCGTAGGAGAGGATGTTTCCCAGGTCCTGGGCGGACTGCTGGTCGAAGCTGCCGGAGATCTCGGCGCTGCCGCCGAGCCGCTGGCTCACCGAGGGCGCCGAGACCACGTTGCCGTCGAGCACGATGGCGAACTGGTTCATGGGCGGCTGCTGCTGCGAGAGCTTGCCGGTGATCGACTGGAACTTCTTCGTGCCGGCACCGGTGAAGTCCATCGTGACGATCCACATGCCACGCTGCTGGTCGAAGACGCCCTGGGCGTCGTCGACGTCCGTGCCCTCGACCTCGGCGGGACCGAGGATGTACTTCTCCCACTGGCCCTGGGTGTTCTTGCCGCAGGCCACGATCGTGTCCTTGGGCGTGGTCCCCTGGTTGGCCTTGGTACGGGCGGCCTGCGTCGTGCAGTCCAGCTCCTCGAACTTCTTCTGGAGGGCCGCGGTCCCCGGGTCGGCGGACGGCGCCGGGCTCGGCGAGTCCTTCGGGGAATCCTTGCCGTCGGAACCCTTGTCCGAGCCGCCGGAGTCGGAGGAAGCTCCGGGAGAGGGAGTCTCGTCCGCCGTGAGGGCGCCGGTGACGGCCCGGCCCTGGGCGGTGGCGTCGGCGGAGGGCTTGGCCGGGTCGGACGGCTTGTCGGCCGTCTCCCCGGCCTTGTCGCCCTTGTCCGCCGCGTCACCCTTGTCCGCCGAGGCTCCCGGCGAAGGGCTCCCGGAGGGCTTCGGGGCGGTCGGGGTGCCGGCCTGGTAGGTCAGCACGGGCCGGAAGAACAGCTGGGCGGTCGTACCGACCTGCTCCCGGGCCTGCTTCTCGTTGGTGCCCCGGGGGATGTTGACGATGATGTTCTTCTCGCCCTGGGTCTGGACCTCGGCCTCGGAGACGCCAAGACCGTTGACACGGCGCTCGATGATGCTGACCGCCGTGTCCATGTTGGTCTTGTTGATGGCGTTCGGCTTGCCCGGCGTGTTCTTCGCCTCGAGCGTGATGCTCGTGCCGCCGGCCAGGTCGATCCCCAGCCGCGGAGTGACATGACCGGACCAGAACATCCCGCCGGTGAGGGCGACCATGGCGATCAGGAAGAACACCAGGGTGCGCCCCGGCCTCCCTGGCGAGCCCGCCGGCTTTCTGCCCTTGCCCTTGTTGGGTGCTGCCACCTTCTCGATTCTCCCTGTCCAACCGCCCCGGTCCGGGTGTGTGCCGGAGCGGCCACGAAGTGTAGTGGGGGCCTGCCCCCGCAGGATTCCGCCCGGGCCGTGGGCGGCGGTGGCCGCCCGGCCGGCCGGCCGCCGTGGACGTGGCTACTTCGCGTCGGTGTCGCCGTCGCCCTTGCCGTCCTTGGGCTCGGGCTTCGCGTCCTTCACGTCCCGGGCCGCGTCGCCGTCGGCCTCGGCGCCCTTCACCAGGTCGATCTTGGTGCCATCCGTCGTGTCCTCGGCGTCCTTGGCGTCCTTCTCCGGCTTCTCGGCGGCCTCGGCCGTGGTGTCCTCCGAGACGGTGGCGTCGGCGTCGGTCAGCGAGGAGGCGTCGTCCGGGACGACGACGGAGGTGTCGTCACCGATCGGGTCGTCGCCGTGCACGATGCGGTTGTACTCGTCGTCCTCCAGCACCGCCCCGATCGCGTTCTTCGCGTAAATGGCGTGCACGCCGGGAGCGACCTCGAGCAGGACCGTGTCGTGGCGCACCTCCTTGACCGTGGCGTACATGCCCCCGATGGTGCGGACACCGGAACCGGACTGCATCTGGTCACGCATCGCAACAGCTTGCTGCTGCTTCTTCTTGGCGGACCGGGTCATCAGGAGCATCGCTCCGATGAGCAGGATGAAGGGGAAGAGGGCAGCGAGACTCACGGGAGGGTACTTCCTTCGCACGACCGCGCTGTCGAGCGGCCTGGTCTACGGGGGGTGGGCACGCCGACCATGAAGGGCGGCATCGGCGGAGTCTAAGCGAGTCCGCATCGTTGGAACAACGCCCGGCGAGGCGTCGGGGTTCCTGACCCGGGGCGCCCGCGTCGCTGCTCGCGCCCCTCACGCTCCGAACAGGCCCTGTTGCCCGCCCGCGCCGGGCGTCTGCGGCGGGGGTACGAGCCCGAGGTGGGACCAGGCCGCGGGCGTGGCGATCCGGCCGCGCGGCGTGCGCGCCAGCAGTCCCTCCCGTACGAGAAAGGGCTCCGCGACCTCCTCCACCGTCTCCCGCTCCTCCCCCACGGCCACCGCCAGGGTGGACAGCCCCACCGGCCCCCCGGCGAAGAGCTTGAGCAGGGCGTGCAGCACCGCCCGGTCGAGCCGGTCCAGACCGCGCGAGTCGACCTCGTACACCTTCAGGGCCATGGCCGCCACCTCACGGGTGATGCGGCCGTCGGCCTTGACCTGGGCGTAGTCACGGACCCGGCGCAGCAGCCGGTTGGCGATGCGGGGCGTGCCCCGGGAGCGGCCGGCGATCTCGGCCGCCCCTTCGGCGTCGATCTCCAGCTCCAGCAGGCGCGCCGAGCGGTGCAGCACGCGCTCCAGTTCGGCGCTCTCGTAGAACTCCATGTGGCCGGTGAAGCCGAAGCGGTCACGCAGCGGGGGCGGCAGCAGTCCGGCCCTGGTCGTGGCCCCGACCAGGGTGAACGGCGGCAGCTCCAGCGGGATGGCGGTGGCGCCGGGTCCCTTGCCGACGATGACGTCGACCCGGAAGTCCTCCATCGCCATGTAGAGCATCTCCTCCGCCGGGCGGGACATCCGGTGGATCTCGTCCAGGAAGAGGACTTCACCCTCCTGGAGGGAGGAGAGGATCGCGGCGAGGTCCCCGGCGTGCTGGATGGCGGGACCCGAGGTGATCCGGATCGGCGCGTTCATCTCGGCCGCGATGATCATGGACAGCGTGGTCTTGCCGAGGCCCGGTGCCCCGGAGAGCAGGACGTGGTCGGCGGTGGCGCCACGGGCCCGGGCCGCCTTCAGGACCAGGTCGAGCTGCTCGCGCACCCGCTCCTGGCCCACGAACTCGCCCAGCGACGTGGGCCGCAGCGCCGCCTCGACCGCCTGGTCCTCGCCGTCGGCGGACGCGCCGACGAGCCGTTCGGCCGCGTCCGCCCTCGGCGGGGTCGGGGTCTCGCTGCTGGTGTCGTCCGGGTTCACGCAGTTTCACCTCGGGGAGTCGGGCGCGTCGGGGCGCCCGGGAAGTACGGCACGGCGCAGGGCCCGGTCCATGCGTCCCCCGTGTGGCGGGAGCGGACCGGGCGGGGCTCACCGCGTTCTGTTCAGGCTCTGGAGAGCGGCGCGCAGCAGCTGGGGCACGGGCGGCTGCCCCCCGTCGGCGAGGGCGGCCTCGGCCTGCGGGGTGACCTGGGCGACGGCCTCGTCCGCGTCCCGGGCCGCGTAGCCGAGGCCGATGAGGGCGGAGTGCAGCTGCTCGGCCCAGGAGGCGGGGGCGGCGGCGACCGCCCCCTGCCGCGCCCCGCCCGTGCCGACCGGCTCGCCGAGCCGGTCCTTCAGCTCCAGCAGGAGTTTCTGGGCGCCCTTCTTGCCGATGCCGGGGACGGCGGTCAGCGCCTTCTCGTCGCCGGTGGAGACCGCGCGGCGCAGGGCGTCGGGAGTGTGCACGGCGAGCATGGCCTGGGCAAGCCGGGGTCCGACGCCGCTGGCGGTCTGCACCAGTTCGAAGACCTGCCGCTCGTCGTCGTCCGCGAAGCCGTACAGCGTCAGGGAGTCCTCGCGGACCACCAGGGACGTGGCGAGCCGCGCTTCCTGACCGATCCGCAGCTCGGCCAGCGTCGCGGGCGTGCACTGGACGGCCATGCCGACGCCGCCGACCTCGACGACCGCCGTGGTCGGGGCGAGGGCTGCGACCGGGCCGCTGACGAAGGCGATCATCGCGTGACCTTCCGTACGGAGGAGGACGGGGGCGAGGCGGGAAGGCGGGAGGGGCGGGCCGCGGACTGTGCCTGCCGCAGGCGGTTCAGGGCGGGCGCGCGCCAGATGTGACAGATGGCGAGCGCGAGGGCGTCCGCGGCGTCGGCCGGTTTGGGCGGCGCGGCCAGCCGGAGCAGCCTGGTCACCATCGCGCCGACCTGTGCCTTGTCCGCCCGGCCACTGCCAGTGACGGCGGCCTTGACCTCGCTGGGGGTGTGCAGGGCGACGGGGATGCCGCGCCGGGAGGCGCAGAGCACGGCGACGGCGCTGGCCTGCGCGGTGCCCATGACCGTACGGACATTGTGCTGGGCGAACACCCGCTCCACCGCGACGAGTTCGGGCCGGTGCTCGTCCAGCCAGTGCGTTATGCCCTGCTCGATGGCGACCAGCCGGTCGCCGATCTCCGCGTCCGAGGGCGTACGGACCACGCCGACGCCGAGCATCGTCAACGGGCGGCCCGCCGTGCCCTCCACGACACCCACACCGCACCGGGTCAGCCCGGGGTCGACTCCCAGCACCCGCATCGCGCCCCCACTCTTTCGATCACTCGTTCCACCCTCGGGTGAAAACCCTGATCAGCACAGTAGCGGTCGCCACTGACAACGGGCGGGCCGACATCGTCGGGGCGGTGCGGGACGGCGGCCGGGCGCCGAACCGGCCGACGGGTGACCGGGCCCGTCGGCCCGTCAGGTGCGGGCGGTCAGGTGAGGCGGGTCCGGGTGAGGCCGCGTCACTCAGGCGTCGACCTTCTCCATCACGTCGTCCGAGACGTCGAAGTTGGCGAAGACGTTCTGCACGTCGTCGCTGTCCTCCAGGGCGTCGATCAGCTTGAAGATCTTGCGGGCGCCCTCCTCGTCCAGCTCGACCTGCATGGTCGGCACGAAGTTGGCGTCGGCCGAGTCGTAGTCGATGCCGGCCTCCTGGAGCGCGGTACGGACCGCGACCAGGTCGGTGGCCTCACTGAGCACCTCGAAGGTGTCGCCGAGGTCGTTGACCTCCTCGGCGCCCGCGTCCAGCACCGCGCCCAGCACGTCGTCCTCGCTCAGCCCGCCCTTGGGGACGATCACGACGCCCTTGCGGTTGAAGAGGTAGGAGACGGAGCCCGGGTCGGCCATCGAGCCGCCGTTACGGGTCATCGCGACGCGGACGTCGGACGCCGCCCGGTTGCGGTTGTCGGTGAGGCACTCGATGAGCACCGCCACCCCGTTCGGGCCGTAGCCCTCGTACATGATCGTCTCGTAGTCGGCGCCACCGGCCTCCAGGCCGGCGCCGCGCTTGACCGCCGAGTCGATGTTCTTGTTGGGCACCGAGCTCTTCTTCGCCTTCTGGATGGCATCGAAGAGGGTCGGGTTGCCGTCGGGGTCGGCGCCGCCGGTGCGCGACGCGACCTCGATGTTCTTGATCAGCTTCGCGAAGAGCTTGCCGCGCTTGGCATCGATCACGGCCTTCTTGTGCTTCGTCGTAGCCCATTTAGAGTGGCCGGACATCTGCCTGTCTCCTTCGCGTAACCGGTTCTGCTCCTTCGGCAGCGATCCTACCGGGCTCGGCTCACCCCGAGTCGCGCACCATCTCGCCGAAGAGACGGTGCAGCCGGTGGTCGCCGGTGAGTTCCGGGTGGAACGACGTGGCCAGCGCGTTTCCCTGACGTACGGCCACGACGTGGCCGCCGTGCTCGGCCAGCACCTCGACCTCGGCGCCCACCGACTCCACCCAGGGCGCCCGGATGAAGACGCCGTCCACGGGCCCTCCGTCGACGCCCGCGACCGCCACCGCCGCCTCGAACGACTCGTTCTGCCTGCCGAAGGCGTTCCGGCGGACGATCATGTCGATCCCGCCGATCGTCTCCTGCCCCGAGCGGGGATCGAGGATCTTGTCGGCCAGCATGATCATCCCGGCGCAGGTGCCGTACACCGGCAGCCCGTCCCGTACCCGGGCGCGCAGCGGCTCCAGCAGCCCGAAGAGCGCGGCGAGCTTGGACATGGTGGTGGACTCGCCGCCGGGGATCACCAGCCCGGCCACGGAGTCGAGTTCCTCGGGGCGGCGTACGGTCCTGGCCTCGGCGCCCGTGGCGGCCAGGGCGGCGAGGTGTTCGCGTACGTCGCCCTGGAGGGCCAGGACCCCGATCACGGGAGCCCGCGTTCCGGAGGTGGTGGGCATCGGCGGTTACCAGCCCCGGTTCGCGTAGCGCTCGTTCTCGGGGAGCGTGTCGCAGTTGATGCCGACCATGGCCTCTCCCAGGTCCCGGGACGCGTCCGCGATGATCTTCGGGTCGTCGTGGAAGGTGGTCGCCTTCACGATCGCGGCGGCGCGCTTGGCCGGGTCGCCGGACTTGAAGATGCCGGAGCCGACGAAGACGCCCTCGGCGCCGAGCTGACGCATCAGCGCGGCGTCGGCGGGGGTGGCCACACCACCGGCGGAGAACAGCACCACGGGCAGCTTGCCGAGTTCGGCGACCTCCTTGACCAGCTCGTACGGGGCCCGCAGCTCCTTGGCCGCCGCGTACAGCTCGTTGTTGTCGCAGCCGCGCAGCTTGGCGATCCCGCCCTTGATCTGCCGCAGGTGCCGGACGGCCTCCACGACGTTGCCCGTGCCGGCCTCGCCCTTGGAACGGATCATGGCCGCGCCCTCGGCGATCCGGCGCAGCGCCTCGCCCAGGTTGGTGGCGCCGCAGACGAACGGCGTGGTGAAGGCCCACTTGTCGGAGTGGTTGACCTCGTCGGCCGGGGTGAGCACCTCGGACTCGTCGATGTAGTCCACGCCGAGGGACTGCAGGACCTGGGCCTCCACGAAGTGGCCGATCCGGGACTTGGCCATGACGGGGATCGAGACGGCGCCGATGATGGACTCGATCATGTCCGGGTCGGACATCCGGGCGACGCCGCCGTCCTTACGGATGTCGGCGGGCACCCGCTCCAGCGCCATCACGGCGACCGCGCCGGCGTCCTCGGCGATCCTGGCCTGCTCCGGGGTGACGACGTCCATGATCACACCGCCCTTGAGCTGCTCCGCCATGCCGCGCTTGACGCGTGCGGTGCCGGTCTCGGGGGTCTGGGGGGTGGTGGGGAGCGTGCTGGACACGGAAGTGACCTCTCAAGGGGCTGAAAGCGGAGAACTGCCACCGAAAGGAGACGCCGCGGACACCACCCGGGACAAGGGCCAATGAACAGCCGGTGGATCGTTCCCGTCGGTCAGGCGCTGCCCGGACGGTCCGCCAGGGCGGCGGGTGGCTCGTCGTCCATCTCGAACGCCAGCGGAAACGCGGCATGGCCCGCCAGCCGGAACCAGCGGACCGTACGGTGCCGCCGCAGGGCGCGGGCGGCGCGCACGGTGTCGTTGTGGAACCGCCGGGCCATCGGCACCCGGCGCACGGCCGCGGCCAGCTCCCCGGCGGCCTCCTCGCCGCCCGGCGCCGCCCGTACGGCCTCCACCTGCGCCGCCTCCCCGAACACGGCGCGCAGCGCCTGGCTCAGCTCGCTCTCCGCGACCTCGCGCTGCTCCTCCTCGGCCTGCCGGGCGGCGTGCGCGGCCTGGTACAGCACGATCGACGCGGCGGGATCGAGCACCCCCGAGGTCGCCAGCTCCTGCGCGACCGACGCCCGCCGCAGGAGCTGCGCGTCGAGCGCCGCGCGAGCGGCGTCGATACGCGTGTGCAGACGATCGAGACGGCCGGCGGTCCAGCTGAGGTAGAGCCCGATCGCGACGACGGCGACGACGATCCAGATGAGGGTTTCGATCACGCGGCCCAACGTTACCGGTCGCCCTCGCGGCGGGCCGTGGGGTGCGCGGGCGCCCGGTGGGGGGTGCCGGGGGCCGGCGGACGGCTACAGCTGTGCGGTCTCCGGGACCACCGGCAGACACCTCCAGGCCCCGGCCGAGGCCCGCGCCCCGCGGGGACCTCGTCAGTCCCGCGCCAGGCCGAACCTCGCCCGCAGCCCCGGCCGGTCGTCCGTCGCCACCGACGCCGCGCCGTCCGCCACCGTCTCGTACACCGCCAGGATGTCCGCCCCGACCGTCGACCAGTCGAACCGCCGCACGTGCGCGCTCCCCCGCTCCCGCAGCTCCGCCCGCCGCGCCGCGTCCCCCAGCAGCCGTACCGCCGCGTTCGCCAGGGCGTCCGCGTCCTCGTTGGCGAACAGCTCGCCCGCCGCGCCGTGGTCCAGGACCTGCGCGAACGCGTCCAGGTCGCTCGCCAGGACCGCCGCGCCCGCCGAAAGCGCCTCGACCAGGATGATGCCGAAGCTCTCACCGCCGGTGTTCGGCGCGACGTACAGGTCGACGCTGCGCAGCAGCCGGGCCTTGTCCTCGTCGCTGACCATCCCGAGGAACTCGACACGCTCCCGCAGCGGCGCCGGAAGCGACTCCACGGCCTCCTTCTCGTCTCCGCGCCCCGCCACCAGCAGCCGGGTCTCCGGGTACGCCGCGAGGATCTTCGGCAGGGCCCGCATCAGCACCGGCAGCCCCTTGCGCGGCTCGTCGATGCGGCCGATGAAGCCGATCGTGCGGCCCTGCCACGCCGGCTCCTCCCCGGCCTTGGCGAAGAAGTCGACGTCGACGCCGTTCGGGATGACCACGGCGTCGCCGCCCAGGTGTTCGACCAGCGTCCGGCGGGCGTACTCGCTCACCGCGATCCGGGCGCTGATCTTCTCCAGCGCGGGCTGGAGGATCGGATACGCCGCGATCATGGCCCGCGAGCGGGGGTTCGAGGTGTGGAACGTCGCCACGATGGGGCCCTGCGCCGCCCAGCAGGCGAGCAGCCCCAGGGACGGCGAGGCCGGCTCGTGGATGTGGATCACGTCGAACGTGCCGTCGTGCAGCCACCGCCGCACCCGTGCCGCCGACAGGAAACCGAAGTTCAGCCGCGCCACGGAGCCGTTGTACGGCACGGGCACCGCGCGGCCGGCGGAGACGACGTACGGCGGCAGCGGGGTCTCGTCGTCGGCGGGCGCCAGGACGGACACCTCGTGACCCCGTCGGATCAGGTGTTCCGCCAGGTCCCGGATGTGGAACTGGACGCCGCCCGGCACGTCCCAGGAGTACGGGCAGACGATGCCGATCTTCACCGGGACTCCTGTCGGGACGGCCCCTGGTCGCAGGAGCCGGGTCGTGAGGACTCCTGCTGGGCGGCCCCCTGGCGCGGAGGCCCCGGTCGGGAGGATTCCGGTCCGGGCCCCCGTCGCGGCCCGGAGGACCCGTCCAGATCGGCGGTCCACAGTCGCTGCAGCATGTGCCAGTCCTCCGGGTGCTCGGCGATCCCGCCGGCGAAGGCATCGGCCATCGCCTGTGTCATCACAGACGTCTTCTCGGCGCGCGTGCCTGTCCCGGGCACCTCGACGGGCGGCAGGACACGCCCCCGCATCATCGTCGCGTCGTCGTACCACAGCGTGACCGGCAGCAGCAGCGCCCCGGTCTGCTGGGCCAGCAGCGCCGGGCCCGCCGGCATCCGGGCGCGGTGGCCGAAGAAGTCCACCTCGACACCGGACTCCGCCAGGTCCCGGTCCGCGACCAGGCACACCAGCCCGCCGGCGCGCAGCCGGCGCGCCAGGGCGCCGAAGGCGGACCCGCCGGTGTGCGGCAGCACCTCCATGCCCAGGCCCTCGCGGTACGCCACGAACCTGTCGTACAGCGACTCCGGCTTCAGCCGCTCCGCGACCGTCGTGAAGGGCACCCCGAGGACCCTGGTGGCCCAGACGCCGGCCAGGTCCCAGTTGGCCAGGTGCGGCAGCGCGAGCACGACACCGCGCCCGGTGGCCAGCGTGTCGGTCAGGAGGTCGATGTCCTTGACCTCGACGCTGTCGCGCACCCGCTCCCTGCTCCAGGCCGGCAGCCGGAACGACTCCATCCAGTACCGCGTGTACGAGCGCATGCCGGCCCGGGACAGCGCGGCCAGCCGCTCGGGACCCGCGTCCGGCACCACGCGGGCGAGATTGGCCTCCAGCCGCAGGACGCCCTTGCCGCGCCGCTTCCACGCGGCGTCGGCGACGGCCCGGCCGAGGGCGACGGCCACCGGCTCGGGCAGCTTCTTGACCGTGCTCCAGCCGAGGCCGTAGAGCGCGTCGGTCAGCCGTTCGCGCACCTCGCTCATGACGCCGCCTCGCTCCCCCGCCGGCCGCTGTCGGCACCGCTCGGCCCGTCGGACGGCTTGCCGGAGCGCCCGTCGGACGGCCCGTCGGCGCGCGCCGCCGCGTCGGCCTCCGCCGCCTCCCGCCGTACGGTGACGACCCGCTGGCCGAGCGTCACCGCGCTGCCCACGGCCACGACCCACAGCGCGATCGGCAGCAGGATCCCGATGCCCGGCACTCCGAAGGCGCCCAGTCCGGCCAGCCCGGCCGCGACCAGCGAGATGACCAGCCGCTCCGCGCGCTCCACCAGCCCGTTGACGGCGACCGGCAGCCCGATCGACTCGCCCCGCGCCTTGGTGTACGACACGACCTGGCCGCTGGCCAGGCAGAAGATCGAAACCGCGCAGAGCACGTTGTTGTCGCCGGTGCCCGCGTACCAGAGCGCGAATCCGCCGAAGACGGCGCCGTCGGCGACCCGGTCGAGCGTCGAGTCCAGGAAGGCGCCCCAGCGGCTGGAGATCCCCGCCTGCCGGGCCATGTTGCCGTCGACGAGGTCCGAGAAGACGAAGACCGTGATGACGATCGTCCCCCAGAAGAACTCCCCGCGCGGGAAGAAGACCAGCGCGCCCGCCATCACCCCGACGGTACCGACGAGCGTGACCGCGTCGGGGCTGACTCCACGACGGAGCAGAAACGCTGCGAACGGTGTGAGGACACGCGTGAAGAATGCACGCGCGTACTTGTTCAGCATGGCCTTCCCGAGGTTCGGTGTGCCGGGCGGCCCCTACGGCCACCGGCGGGCCGGCCGGTCCAGGTCCTGGGGCCGACAGGTCAGGCCCATCGTAGCCACGCCCCCATCGCCGCACCGCCGCCCACCCTGGCCGGGGCCGCGGGTACGACGTATGGACGCACCATGGCCGGAGTGCGAAGCTCGAAGGACCGGCGAGGGCGCCGTGGGAGCCGCCGGACGGCTCTCCGCCCGCCACGCCCGCTCCCCGACTCCCACATCACCCATCTCCCTCCATCTCTCCCCATACCCCCTCACCGTGCCACCGATCAGGAGGCAGGAATCATGGGCGACAAGGCGCACACCCACCCCGGGGCCGCCGGCAGGGCGACGACGGCCGACCGGCCCGCGTCCGTACGGAACGTGGTCCTGGTCGGCCACAGCGGCTCGGGCAAGACCACACTCGTCGAGGCGCTCGCGCTCACCGCGGGCGCGCTGAGCCGGGCGGGCCGGGTCGAGGACGGCGCGACGGTCTCCGACTACGACGAGATCGAGCACCGCCAGCAACGGTCCGTACAGCTCTCCCTCGTCCCCCTGGAATGGGACGGGTACAAGATCAATCTCCTGGACACCCCCGGCTACGCGGACTTCGTCGGGGAGCTGAGGGCCGGTCTGCGGGCGGCGGACGCGGCCCTCTTCGTCGTCTCGGCCGCGCAGGAACCCGAGGCCGTCGCCGGTGCCACCCGCATGCTCTGGGAGGAGTGCGCGGCCGTCGGCATGCCCCGCGCCCTCGTCATCACCCACCTGGACACGGCCCGCACCGGTTTCGACGAGATGACCGCGATCTGCGCGCGGATCTTCGGCGGGGACGACCCCGACGCGGTGCTGCCGCTGTACCTGCCGGTGTTCGGCGCCCCCGGCCCGGACGGCCACGCCACGGCCACCGGGCTGGTCGGACTGCTCTCCCAGAAGATCTTCGACTACGCCTCGGGGGAGCGCCGCGAACTCCCGCCCGACCCGGACCGGCTGCCGGTGATCGAGGAGTTCCGCAACCGGCTCATCGAGGGCGTCATCGCCGAGAGCGAGGACGAGACCCTCATGGACCACTACCTCGGCGGCGGTGAGGTCGACGTCAAGACGCTCGTCGCGGACCTGGAGAAGGCGGTCGCGCGGGGCGTGTTCCACCCGGTGCTCGCGGCGGCGCCCGCCGCGCCGGGTGCCCGGCAGGGCCTGGGCACGGTCGAACTGCTCGATCTGATCGCGAACGGCTTCCCCACCCCGCTGGAGCGGCCGGCGCCCGCCGTGACCACGCCCGACGGCGCCCCGCGCCCGGAGATCTCCTGCGATCCGGACGGGCCGCTCGTCGCCGAGGTGGTCAAGACCGCCTCCGATCCGTACGTCGGCCGGATGTCCCTGGTACGGGTCTTCTCCGGCACGCTGCGGCCGGACGAGACGGTGCACGTCTCCGGCCACGGCCTCACCGACCGCGGCCACGAGGACCACGACGTCGACGAGCGGATCGGAGCGCTCTCCTCCCCCTTCGGCAAGCAGCAGCGGGTGCTGGCCCACTGCGTGGCCGGGGACCTCGCGTGCGTGGGCAAGCTCTCCCGCGCCGAGACCGGGGACACGCTCTCCGCCGCGGCGGACCCGCTCCTGATGGAACCCTGGACCATGCCCGACCCGCTGCTGCCGCTCGCGGTGCGGGCGCACAGCAAGGCCGACGAGGACAGGCTGTCCCAGGGGCTGGCACGGCTGGTGGCGGAGGACCCGACGATGCGCCTCGAACAGAACCCGGACACCCGCCAGGTGGTGCTCTGGTGCCTGGGCGAGGCGCACCGGGAGGTGGCGCTGGACCGGCTGCGCGGCCGGTACGGGGTCCAGGTGGACGCCGTACCGTACAAGGTCGCCCTGCGGGAGACCTTCGGCGCGCGGGCGGCGGGGCGCGGCCGGCACGTCAAGCAGTCCGGTGGCCACGGGCAGTTCGCCATCTGCGAGATCGAGGTGGAGCCGCTGCCGGCCGGGTCCGGCGTCGAGTTCGTGGACAAGGTGGTCGGCGGCGCGGTGCCGCGCCAGTTCATCCCGTCCGTCGAGAAGGGGGTGCGGGCACAGGCCGCGCGCGGGGTCACGACCGGGTACCCGCTGGTCGACGTCCGCGTCACGCTGCTCGACGGCAAGGCCCACTCGGTGGACTCCTCCGACGCCGCGTTCCAGACAGCGGGCGCGCTGGCGCTCCGCGAGGCGGCCGGGGAAGGGGCGATCCAACTGCTGGAGCCGGTCGCGGACGTCGCGGTCCTGGTGCCCGACGCGTATGTCGGACCGGTGATGAGCGACCTGTCCGGGCGGCGCGGCCGGGTGGTCGGCACCGAACAGGCCGGCCCGGGGCGGACGTTGATCCGGGCGGAGGTGCCGGAGCTGGAGCTGGGCCGCTACACGGTGGACCTGCGGTCGGTCACCCACGGCGCCGGCCGGTTCGACCGCTCGTACGCCCGCCACGAGCCGATGCCGACGGCCGTCGCGGACCGGCTCGGTGAACGGGAGGCGGCCGAGGTCTAGTACCCCTCCCGGCAACGGGGCGGCGTGCCCGCGCCGTCGAGGGACGACGCGGGCAGGCCGCAGGCACGCGGCGGGTACGTCGCCGCCTCCCGGCTCCGTGGCCGGGCACCACAGCCGACGCATCCCCGGGGCAGGCACGCGCACCGGCGCACGCCCCCGGGCGCTCTCGAGCGCCCGCGCACGCCTCAACTGGCGGCGAGCATCGGCGCGTACGCGTACGCACATGCCGGTGGCCGAAGACGGGCGGACCCCCTGACGCGGAGAGTGCCGCACGGTTACGCTGTGATGCGCAGCTCCAGCAGGTGTGCGGGGCACGCGAGCCGGGAAGAGGCTCGGGCGGCAGGACTACTCGCGTTTACGTGCGGCAAGGGGGCGGCGGCGATGGCGGACGGGTTCGACTTCAGCCCAGGAGCGCAGGTGCCGCTCCAGGGCGCGGCCGGCCAGACCGCGGCGACCCATGCGCTCGCTTCGGCGGCGTACCGGGACAGCCCGATGGAGGAGATCCTCAAGGCCGACAACGAGTGGCACAAGTCCAAGGTGACCAAGGGCCGTTTCTCGCTCTTCGAGCCCAATCTCGGCGAGGCGTTCTCGCAGGCCGTCCGGGTGCGGATGCTGGGCGCCGGCCGGGCGGCGCTCATCCAGTCCTTCGGCATGGAGCCGCAGACCGTGGTGGAGCACGCCCTGGCGGCCGGCCACATCCGCAAGGAGCGGGACAGCAAACTCACCGCCGTGACCGTCGTGTTCGGCGTGCTCTTCCTGCCCGGCCTGCTGATCTGGCTGGGCGTCTTCCAACTGCGCCGCACCCTCGCGGGGTCGAAGGACAAGCGGACCGGACTGCTGGGCAACGGGGCGCTGCTGGCCGTAGGGGTACTGGCCGTGATCTTCCTGATCCGGCTGCCGTTCGACGGCGTCCTGGGCTGGTACCTGCGCGCCATGCTCGTCGCCCCCGTCATCGGCTGGGTGCTCGCCAAACGGATCTGCGAGTCGACCGCCAAGGACCTGCGGGAGCGCTGGGACGGCCTCCTGTCGGGCGGCAGTCTCGGCGCCAAGATCCCCGACGCGGTCCCCGGCAATCCCGGCGACTCGGCCCGGGAGGCGCTGCGCCAGAGCCTCCAGAACCTCACCGCCGAGCAGCACTCGAACATGGTCTTCTACGCCGGCCCCAAGGGCATTCTCGGCATGGGCACGCGCTGGGGCAGCTGGCAGCTCGCCGAGGAGCTGGTCCCCAAGGAGCCGGGCAAGGAGATCCACCAGTTCCGCAGCTACGACGTGATACGGGCGATGCACGACCAGCTGAAGATGCTGGAGCGGGGCCCGCTGAACTCGGGCGGTTTCCCGAAGCCCTCGGTCAAGCACTGGATCGTCTCGGCGGTCGGTGAGGGCGCCGGCTCGGTGTCCCGGCGCGAGGGGCAGGACGTCGAGGCGTTCCAGGTCAAGCCGCACGAGATACAGCGGATCTGCAACGAGCAGCAGTTCGGCAGCAACGAGCGCCACTACCTGGGCGTGCAGTTCGTCCTCTGGGACGGCCAGCTGATCATCACCATGATGATCACGGTCACCGTGCTGCACGAGACCCTGCGCATCGAGATCACCGGCCACGCCCTGGGCCCGGTTCACCCCCTCTTCACGACGAAGTCGTCCCCGAAGACGATCACCAAGCCCAAGACCGTCCGGTTCTGGGAGACCACGTCGACCACCCTGCCCCTGGTCGAGCCGAGGGAGGTCGTCCGGCTCGCCGTGCGCGCGCCCCTCACCTGGTATCCGCCGGTCCTCGACTTCCTCGGCGGCAAGCTCTCCCTGCCCGAGCCCTTCGGTCTGCGGCACGCCTGGGCGGACCAGCCGTGGCGGCACCGCTTCATGGCCGACGACGCGATGCGCGCGGCGACCCCGATCCTGCGGGTGGCGCACAACGCCGCGCTGAAGGTCCTGGACGAGCACGGTGTGGACACCGAGCGCTTCGGAAACCGCTCCCTGTCCCTCGGCGGCGCGGTCCAGGACGCCTCACCGAAGAAGGCCGACGTCTACGACGCGTAGGCCGACAGGCACGGAGGAGGACAGGCACGGAGCCACAAGGACGCGGGCATGTGGAGGCGTGCCCGCGTCGCCACGTCCCGTGGTGGCGGCAGCGGGACCGCCGCCTACGGCTCGACGGAGGCGGGCCAGGCGTCCGCGAGCATCGCGCGGGTGTCGGCGAGCAGCTGCGGCAGCACGCGCGTATGTCCGACGACCGGCATGAAGTTGGCGTCGCCGCCCCAGCGCGGCACGACGTGCTGGTGCAGGTGGGCGGCGATCCCGGCGCCCGCCGCGACGCCCTGGTTCACCCCGATGTTGAACCCGTGCGCGCCCGACGCCGTACGCAGGGCGGTCATCGCGCGCTTGGTGAAGACGGCCAGCTCGGCGGTCTCGGCCTCGTCCAGCTCCGTGTAGTCGGCGACGTGCCGGAAGGGCACGACCATCAGGTGCCCGCCGTTGTACGGGTAGAGGTTGAGCACCGCGTACACCCGCTCACCGCGTGCGATGACCAGGCCGTCCTCGTCCGACTTCGACGGGATCGAGCAGAACGGGCATCCGTCGTCGGCGCCCGGCCCCGTGGGCTTGTTCTCACCCTGGATGTAGGCCATCCGGTGGGGCGTCCACAGACGCTGGAACGCGTCCTGGGTGCCCACTCCGATCTGCTGCTCCGGCTCACTCGTCATGCTGTGCAGCATATGACTTCGGGCCCCCCGAGCGTGTCGTCGGGCCCGCGCCGCAGGGCCTGCGGGGATGCTGGGCGGATGCATGTCCGCCCCGGCCCCGACCGGCTGCGCCACTGGGAACAGCGCACGGATCTGCCCCTGCTGGTGGCCTCGCCGGTCTTCCTCGCCTGCTACGCGGTACGCGTCCTCGCGCAGGGGGCCGACCCGCTCCTGCGCGATCTCGCGCTGGCCCTGGCCCTGACGATCTGGGCGGGGTTCGCGCTGGACTACGGGGTGCGCCTGGTCCTCAGCGGCCAGGGCATCGGCTTCGTACGGACGCACTGGCTGGACACGGTCGTCCTGCTCCTGCCGCTGCTGCGGCCCCTGCGGATCGTCGACACGTACACGAAGCTCCAGCGCCGTCGGGAGCGCCCCCGGCTGAGCCTGTACGCGCGGGTGATGTCCTACGCCGGGATCACCTCGGTCCTGCTCAGCTTCTCCGCCGCCCTCGCCGTCTACCAGCTGGAACGGGACGCGCCCGGCGCGACGATCGTGACCTTCGGTGACTCGGTGTGGTGGGCGTGCTCGACGATCACGACGGTCGGGTACGGGGACGCGACGCCGGTGACCCCGCTCGGACGGGCGTGCGCGGTGTTGCTGATGGCATGCGGAGTCGCGCTGCTGGGCGCGGTGACGGGTTCGTTCTCGTCGTGGCTGATCCAGGCCTTCGGCCGGGAGGACCGGAACGGCCAGGAGCCACCGGTCGGACGCTGAGGACACGGAGAAGGCCCCCGGGAGCCGACGACGCTCCCGGGGCCTCCGATGCCGGCGGCGGCCGGCCGTCACACCTGTACGCGGCGCTCCACCACGTCGACGAGCTTGGCCAGCGCCTCGTCCCGCGGAACGCCGTTCTCCTGCGATCCGTCGCGGTGGCGGAAGGACACCGTGCCCGCGTTCATGTCGTCGTCACCGACAATGATCATGAAGGGGACCTTCTGCTTCTGCTGCGTGCGGATCTTCTTCTGCATGCGGTCGGACGACGCGTCCACCTCGACCCGCAGGCCCTTCTTCCGCGCCTCGGCCGCGAACTCCTGAAGATAGGGCACGTGCGCGTCACCCACCGGGATGCCCACCGCCTGCACCGGCGCCAGCCACGCGGGGAACGCGCCCGCGTAGTGCTCCAGCAGCACCGCGAAGAACCGCTCGATCGAGCCGAACAGCGCGCGGTGGATCATCACGGGCCGCTGCTTGGTGCCGTCGGGGGCGGTGTACTCGAGATCGAACCTTTCGGGGAGGTTGAAGTCGAGCTGCACGGTCGACATCTGCCAGGTCCGCCCGATGGCGTCGCGCGCCTGCACCGAGATCTTCGGGCCGTAGAACGCGGCACCGCCCGGGTCGGGAGTGAGCGGCAGCCCCTGCTTCTCGGCCACCTTGCGCAGGACCTCGGTGGCCTCCTCCCACGCCTCGTCCGACCCGACGAACTTCTCCGGGTCCTTCGTGGACAGCTCCAGGTAGAAGTCGGTCAGACCGTAGTCGCGCAGCAGGTTCAGCACGAAGGTCAGCGTCGAGTCCAGCTCGTCCGCCATCTGCTCGCGGGTGCAGTAGATGTGCGCGTCGTCCTGGGTGAAGCCGCGGGCCCGGGTCAGGCCGTGCACGACGCCGGACTTCTCGTACCGGTACACCGTTCCGAACTCGAAGAGGCGCAGCGGCAGTTCACGGTAGGAACGGCCCCGCGCGTCGAAGATCAGATTGTGCATCGGACAGTTCATGGGCTTCAGGTAGTAGTCCACACCCTCGTCGAGCTGCATGGGCGGGTACATCCCGTCGGCGTACCAGTCCAGGTGCCCGCTCTTCTCGAAGAGCGCGCCCTTGGTGGCGTGCGGCGAGTAGACGAACTCGTAGCCCTCCTCCTCGTGCCGGCGGCGCGAGTAGTCCTCCATCACGCGACGGATGATGCCGCCCTTCGGATGGAAGACGGCGAGACCGGAGCCGACCTCGTCGGGGAAGGAGAACAGGTCCAGCTCGTTGCCGAGCTTGCGGTGGTCGCGCTTCTCGGCCTCGGCCAGGAAGTCCAGGTGCGCCTTCAGCTCCTCCTTGGAGGGCCACGCGGTGCCGTAGATGCGCTGGAGCATCGGGTTCTTCTCGCTGCCCCGCCAGTACGCGGCGGCGTTCCGCATCAGCTTGAACGCGGGGATGTTCCGGGTCGTCGGCAGGTGCGGGCCCCGGCACAGGTCCTTCCAGCACAGCTCGCCGGTCTTCGCGTCGAGGTTGTCGTAGATGGTCAGCTCGCCGCCGCCCACCTCGACGTCCGCGCCGTCGTCGGTCGAGGCGGCGCCCTTGATGCCGATCAGCTCCAGCTTGTACGGCTCGTCCGCCAGTTCCTCGCGGGCCGCCTCGTCGGTGACGACGCGGCGCGAGAAGCGCTGGCCGCGCTTCTGGATCTCCTGCATCTTCTTCTCGATGGCCTTGAGGTCATCGGGGGTGAAGGGGGTGGCCACGTCGAAGTCGTAGTAGAAGCCGTCCTTGACCGGCGGGCCGATGCCCAGCTTGGCCTCGGGGTGCAGCTCCTGCACGGCTTGTGCCATGACGTGCGCGGTGGAGTGGCGCAAAATGTTCAGACCGTCCTCGGAGGAGATCTCGACGGGCTCGACGACCTCGCCCTCGGAGAGCTCGTACGCGAGGTCCTTCAGCTCGCCGCCCACGCGGGCCGCGATCACGGTGCGCTCGCCGGGGAAGAGCTCGGCCGCCGTAGTGCCCGTCGTCACCACGCGCTCTTCCCGCTCGGAATCGCGTTGGATGATCACACGGACGTCTGACACCGGTCTCTCCTGACTGAAGGGGCGCGACAGCGGACACTGCGCGTTCTGAATCGTACCGAGCCGCCGGGGCCACTCGCGAAACGGTTCACCGGCCGCGGAGCCGCAGCGCCCGACCGGGGGCCCGGGGCCGACCTCCGGGCCTCGGCCGGGGAGCCCCCGTGGACCGCACGCGCTCACAACCG
This sequence comes from Streptomyces sp. NRRL F-5135, assembly GCF_000719775.1. GTDB lineage: Bacteria > Actinomycetota > Actinomycetes > Streptomycetales > Streptomycetaceae > Streptomyces > Streptomyces hebeiensis. The sequence continues at coordinate 28,890 of NZ_JOHR01000019.1, forward strand.
GTCCCGGCGTCGCCGACGACCCGTGACGCCCGACGAGCCGTTCCTCGCGCGGTGCCGGCGCTCGGGCCGGGCTCCGCTCCCGCCGACCGCCCGGACCGACCGGACCGATCGTCCGGTCGGCCGGACACGCGCGCCCGACGCAGGCGGAACGACTCGGCGCCCGCCGGGACGGCAGCCGTACGACCCCGCCCCCGGCGACAAGGCGGCGAGGCACCCCCGGGCCGCCGAGGGCCCGCCCGTCCTGAACGGCGCGTACCGCACGACCTGTCCGGGTATCAACCGGATCGGGCAGTGGATGAGCGTCATCTGCCGTGCGGGCGCGAGGAGTTCGGAAATGACGTACTGGTTCGAGGGGCCGTTGGCGGCATTTGACACGGAGACGACAGGAGTGGACGTCGAGCAGGACCGGATCGTCTCGGCCACCGTGGTCGTCCAGGACATACCGGAAGGCCGGCTGCGGGTGGCCCGCTGGGTGATAGATCCGGGGGTGCCGGTGCCGCCGGAGGCCACCGCCGTCCACGGCCTGACCGCGGACTTCCTGCACCGCAACGGCCGGTGGCCGGCGCCGGCCGTGGAGGAGCTGGCCGGCGAGGTGGCGGCCCAGTGCGCGGCGGGCCGTCCCCTGGTGGTGATGAACGCGCCGTTCGATCTCACGCTGCTGGACCGCGAGTTGCGCCGGCACCGGGCCTCGTCACTGGAGGGCCGCCTGGCGGGCGTTCCGCTGCGGGTGCTGGACCCCCTGGTGCTCGACAGGCACCTGGACCGCTACCGCAAGGGCCGCCGTGCGCTCACGGACCTGTGCGCGCGGTACGGCGTCGAGCCGGACGAGGCACAGGACGCGTCGTCCGACGCGCTGGCGGCGCTGGAGGTGGTGCGGGCGGTCGGCCGGCGGTTCTGCGCCCGGATGGAGCGCCTGACGGCCGCCGAACTGCACACGCTCCAGGCCAGGTGGCACGCGGCGCAGGCGCGCGCCGGGCAGACCTGGTTCTCGCGCAACGGCGCGCAGGAGCCGGTGGACACGGCGTGGCCGTTCAGGCCCGCACTGCCCGCCGCGGCCTGACCGCCCGATGTCCGCGCGAACGGCCGGGCGGCGGAATGAGTCAACGAGTAAAGGCCGGTCCGTCATGGACGGACCGGCCTCTCCTGGTGGGCGATACTGGGTTCGAACCAGTGACCTCTTCGGTGTGAACGAAGCGCTCTCCCGCTGAGCTAATCGCCCGGGAACGGACTGAACCTTACAGGTCTCGGCGGCTTTCCTTCAAACCGGATACGACGTACTCACGCCGACTTCCGGCGCCACACTCGCCGGTCGCGGAGAAGGTCCCGCCACGGCCCGGCGGTCGACCCGACTCGACGCGCGCGGGGGCCGGTTGCCGACGCGCCGGGCTTCGCGCCGCCTCCTGGACGGTGCGAGGACGACGTACGGGCCACTCGCCGGCCGGACGCGCCGATCACGGGGAGCCCGCGAAGGCCCGGGCCCGCGGAAGATCCGCGTACGGCAAAGGCCCCGGGACCTGTCGGTCCTCGGGGCCTCGGCTCCGGACGTGGGCGATACTGGGTTCGAACCAGTGACCTCTTCGGTGTGAACGAAGCGCTCTCCCACTGAGCTAATCGCCCGGGCGCACCGCACACATTACCCGATGTCAGCGGCGCTCCTCGCCGCCCGCCCGGTCACTGGTCGATCTTCCAGGGCATGACGAGGCCGAACTTCCACACATAGATCCCGGCCAGCACGGCCATGATCACCACACCGACGCCGGTGAGGATGATGTTCCGCCGCCTGACCGCGGGGTCCAGGGCGCGCTGGGCCGCCTCGGTGACCTTCCGCCGGGTCCAGCGGAGCACGAGCTGCGCCCAGACGAACTCGGTCGCCCAGATCGCCATGCCCGCGAAGATCACCAGCCAGCCGGGGCCCGGCAGCGGAAGCATGATGATGCCCGTGATCACCACCGCGAGGCCGACGACGAAGACGCCGACCTGCCAGCTCAGGTGGAGCGGTCGCGAGGCCTTGATGAATCGCGGCGCGCGCGAGCCGAGCGGCCGCCCGCCCGTCGCCACGTCGCCCGTCACCGCCTCCGTCGCGGTGTCCACGTCCACGGCCGTCGGCACCCCGCCACGCCCCCGCTCGTCACTCTCCGCACGCATGGGGCTCAACCTACCCGAGTCCTCGCCTTCACCGGAATGGCGGTATGCCTCGAAGTCACACACCGCTGTACGAGGTACCCGAAGGATCACAAAACAGACAGAGGGGTTTACAACGGCACCGTAGGTGGCATGTCGATTTCGCCGACGTGCGAATCCCCGAGCGCACACTGAGCGAAAGGCCCTGGCGCTTATGAACACCACGGTCAGCTGCGAGCTGCACCTGCGCCTCGTTGTATCGAGCGAGTCCTCACTGCCTGTACCGGCGGGCCTGCGGTATGACACGGCCGATCCCTATGCCGTGCACGCCACCTTCCACACCGGAGCCGAAGAGACGGTCGAATGGGTCTTCGCCCGCGACCTGCTCGCCGAGGGGCTGCACCGGCCCACCGGCACCGGCGACGTCCGGGTCTGGCCGTCCCGCAGCCACGGTCAGGGCGTCGTCTGCATCGCGCTGAGCTCCCCGGAGGGCGAAGCCCTGCTGGAGGCCCCCGCGCGGGCCCTGGAGTCGTTCCTGAAGCGGACCGACGCCGCGGTGCCTCCGGGCACCGAGCATCGTCACTTCGACCTCGACACGGAACTCTCACACATCCTGGCCGAGAGCTGAGCCAGGCCGAGAGCTGCTCGGCGCCGTCCGACTCGGGGAGACGGCGCCGCGCGGACAACCTCATACGGAGGACACCGGCGCCGTCGCCGCGGAAACCACCGCGGGGAGGGCGCCGGCGCGCGTGATCGGGGCACGGCACGCGCACGGGGCGCCGACGCCGGGCACCGCGGCCGATGGCCGTCGTGGCCGGGGACGACGGCGGACGGGGACGACCGCGGTGGGAGTGATCATCGCGGACGCGTACGACCACGGTCAGGCGGTCGGCGCGGCAGGACACGACCGCGCCGGGGACGCGGTGGGCAAGGCGGGCCGGGTGGCGCGGGCCGGCGCCGGTGGCGGCCCGCGCCCGCCCGTATGTTCCCCGCCCGTCCCCCGTCCCCCCGCCGCCCGGCAGGGACTAAAGTCGGCGGGATCGGCGGGCGCACCGGCCCGCGGGCAGGCCAGGGAGCGGACCGTGCTGATTCCACACGACACCCGGATCGCCCTCGCCACCGTCACGGACCTGGTGAACACCGCGCCGCGGACGCACGCCGGGGACGGCGCGGCCGACCGGCTCGCGGACGTCGAGGCGCTCTACGGCTTCCTCCGCGCCCACGACGTCAGCGGGGTGGGTGAGCTCGGCGAGCGGGACCTGCGCGCCGTACAGGCCGTACGGAGACGCTTCACGGAGGTGGTCGCGGCCCCGGACCCGCGCACCGCGGCCAAGCTGATCAACCGGCTGGTGGCCGCCGCGGGGACGACTCCGCAGCTGACCGACCACGACGGTTACGACTGGCACGTCCACTACTTCGCCCCCGGGGCGTCGGTCGCCGACCATCTCGCCGCCGACGGCGGCATGGCCCTGGCCTTCATGGTGGTGGCCGGCGAACGGGAACGGCTGCGGCGGTGCGGGGCCCCGGACTGCGGGCACGCGTTCGTCGACCTGTCGCGCAACCGCTCGCGCCGTTACTGCGACAGCCGGACCTGCGGCAACCGACTGCACGTGGCCGCCTACCGGGCGCGCCGCAAGGAAGCGGCCGGTTGACGTTCACAGCAGGAACAAATCGTGCACCGCCGCCATCAGCAGCAGCGAGCCGATCACCGCCAGGAAGATCATCAACGGCGGCTGGGACAGCGCGAAAAGGCAACCGCGCTGCTCATCGGTGGGTGCGGGAGGTTCATCCCGGGAGGTATCGAGCATCTCGGGGCGATGATGACCTACCGGAATCCCGGCCACCGGCCAACACGTGTAACCAGGCCGGGAGTTCATCATATTCCGTGGATTGTGGCCGGGAATCCCCTACGCGGAGCGCCGAGTTGTGATCCATGTCGCGCGCAGCACCGGGTCACGGCCGGCATGTGAACCGCTGACCTGCGCCGACGACCGCTCTCGTGTTCCTCGTGGCCGCGCGTCGCAGGTCAGGTCCGTCAGATGCCGTGCTTCTTGAGGATGGCCTCGATGTCGCTGAAGTCGTCCTCCTGGGCGGCGGGCCGCTTGCCCGCCGGGCGGCGCTCGGCGGGCCCGGCGCCCGGGCCGAGCGAGGGCGCGGACGCGGCCGGCTCGACCGCGTCCTCCCGGGCCGCCCTGGCCGCCGCCCTGCGCTCCTTGCGGCTGCCGCCGGTCCGGCGCTCCACGGCCCGGGTCGTCATGAAGAGCAGCCAGGCCACCGCGAGGACACCGAAGCCGGCCCACGCCGTCAGGCTGAAGGCCGTGTTGGCGGCCCACTTCACCAGTCCCGTCATCACCAGCGCGGCCGGGATCAGGGCGTAGGCGGCGATCCTCGTCGCCGCGAGGAATCGCTTGCGGTACGCCGTGATCGCGGCGATGCCCAGGCCCGCCGCCGACACCGCCGCGCCGATCGTCTCGGCAATCATCGGGTCCTCCAGGCAGAGCGTGTCTTCGGCCGAACCGGTCTTCTCCCCCCATCGTGCACCTGGCGGACCGCTCCGGGCCACGGTGGGGTGCCCGCTCCCGGCGGATCTCGGGGAGATCTCGGGGGCGGTGTCCTCCCCAGGTCCCAGACCGAGGAGGGCCGGGCCGCGTCCGGGGAGCCGGCCCCGGACCGGGCTGCGGACCGCGTCCCGACGGGCGGGGAGGCGATCGGGTCCTGCGAGACTGGCCCCATGAGCGACTCCTCACCCGCCCGCGTCGTCCTCGACGTGTGGTGCGAACTCCAGTGCACCGACTGCCGTGCCGCCCTGACCGATCTGCGTGCCCTGCGCGAGCGCTACGGCGACCGACTGGAGCAGCGGCTGCGGCACTTCCCGCTGGCGAAGCACAAGCACGCCTACGCGGCGGCGCAGGCCGCCGAGGAAGCCGCCGAGCAGGGCCGGGGGTGGGAGTACGCGGAGGCGCTGCTGGTCCGGGCGGAGGACCTGGCAGCCCGCGGCGAGCCCGTTCTGCTGGAGGTGGCGCGCGAGCTGGGCCTGGACGCCGAGGAGTTCGACACCGCGCTGATCGACGGGCGTCACCTCCTGGCCGTGGACGCCGACCAGGCCGAGGGCAGGGCGATCGGCGTCACCGGCACCCCGACGTACGTCATCGGCGACGAACGTCTCGACGGCGGCAAGAGCCAGGCGGGGCTGCGGGAGCGGATCCAGGAGATCGCGGACCGGCTGCTGGCGTCGGCCGGGGACGCCTGACCGCGTGCCGCCGCCGGGCCTTTTCGGCTCGCTCACCGGTACGCGAGCCGAAAGGGCCCGGCGGTCACAGCAACCGCTTGAAGTAGTTGTGCCGGGTGGTCGCGTAGCCGAGGGATTCGTAGAGGCGGACGGCCGGGGTGTTGTCCGCGAAGACGTGCAGTCCCAGCTCCGTGTGCCCGGCGGCCAGGGCGGTCCGCTCGGCCAGGAGCATCAGCGCGCGCCCGTGGCCCTTGCCCCGCTGCTCCTCGACGACGACCACCTCGTACACGTACGCGCCCGACGTGCCGGGGCTCAACTCGCGGCGCGCGACCCAGACATGGCCGACCACCGCACCCTGGTGGACCAGTACCTCGATCGAGGTGCCGGGCGTGGCGAGGCCGTCGGGCAGCAGCTTCGCGAAGCTCTCCCGCGACTTGGCGCGGGCCACGTCCGGGGACAGGCCGCGGTCGATCCAGCTCTGGGCGTAGTCGTCGTACGCGCCGGCCAGCCACCGCTCGTACTCCGCGGCGGTCATGGACCGGGCCTCGACCCCCGCGGGCGGCTCCGGCGGGTGCGCGGGCAGCGTCTTGACCATGTTGCGGCTGCGCTCGGTGTAGCCGAGGGATTCGGCCAGGCGCAGTGCGGCGTGCGCGGCGGGCGGCACGGAGGCCGTCATCAGGCCGCAGCCCCAGCCGCGCGCGATCTCCTCCGCGGCGAGCGCGGCGACGGTGGCGCGACCACGCCGCCGGTCGGCCTCGTCGATCCGCAGCGTCGGCACGGACACGGCCGTGTGACCGAAGACGGGGTCCGTGGCCAGCTCGATCGATCCGACGGGGCGGCTGTTCACACAGACGTCGTAGGTGCGCGACCTGCTGCCGTCGGCGGTCTCGTGAAGCGGCCCGGCCGGCCGCAGGGTGGTGGTCATCACAGGGTGTTGTACCCGCCGCGCGGTGGCGCGTCATCCGATTAAAGGATGACGCGGTCCGGGCCGTCGTCCCACCGGTGCGGGCCGGTTTCTCACGGGTCCAGGTCGGCGCCCGCGCGCTCCTCGAAGACGCGCATCGCCTTGCTGGTCACCGGCCCCGCCGCGCCCGGGAGTTCACGGCCGTCGACACGGCTGACGGCCTGTACGTCGCGCGTCGAGGAGGTCAGGAAGATCTCGTCGGCGCGTTCCAGGACGTCCAGCGGCAGGTCGGTCTCCCGGGCGCCGGACCATTCGGCGACGAGCGCCCGGGTGATGCCGTCGAGGCAGCCGGAGGAGAGCGGCGGTGTGTGCAGTTCGCCGTCGAGGACGACGAAGACGTTGGAGCCGGTGCCCTCGCACAGCCGTCCCACGGTGTTGGCGAACAGCGCCTCGGTCGCGCCGCGTTCGTGGGCGCGGGCGAGCGCGACGACGTTCTCCGCGTACGACGTGGTCTTCAGGCCGGTGACGGCACCGCGTTCGTTGCGCGTCCAGGGGACGGTGATCACGGCGGTGTCGTCCGGGCGGCGTGTGATGGCGGTGACGGCGACGACCAGCGTGGGGCCCTTGTCGCCCCGGTCGGAGCTCAGGGGCGACAGCCCGCCGGTGTAGGTGATCCGCAGCCTGCCGAGGTCCACGGGGTCGGCCTCCAGGACGGCGGCGCAGGCGCGGCGCACCTCGTCGTGGTCGGGGGCGGGCAGCCCGAGGCCCCGGGCGGAGCGGGTGAGCCGGTCCAGGTGGCGGGTGAGGGCGAACGGGCGCCCCTGGATGGTCTTGACCGTCTCGAAGACGCCGTCGCCCACGGTGAGGCCGTGGTCGAACACGGACACCAGGGCTCCCTCGGCGGTCACCAGTCCGCCGTTGACCCAGATCTTCATCTACGCGGTCCTTCCACTCGCCTCGTATGCTCCCGACGCTATCGCGAGCAGCCGGGAGGCCTTCAGTTCCGTCTCCTCCCACTCCGCCTCCGGATCGGATCCCCAGGTGATCCCGGCCCCGGCGCCGAAGCGCAGCACGGGCCGGGCCGCCGTGGCGCGGTCGATCCAGAAGGTGCGGATCCCGACCGCGAGCGCGGCGGTGCCGCGGTCCGCGTCCACCCAGCCGATGCCGCCGCAGTAGGGGCCGCGCGGGGCCGTCTCCAGCTCTTCGATGATCTTCAGGGCGCTGGACTTGGGGGCGCCGGTGACCGAGCCGGGCGGGAAGGTGGCGGCCAGCAGTTCGGGCCAGCCGGCCCGGCCGGCGAGCCGCCCCCGTACGGCCGAGACCAGGTGGACGAGGCCGGGGTGGGGCTCGACGGCACACAGGGCGGGCACGGTGACGGATCCGGTGGCGCAGACCCGGCCGAGGTCGTTGCGGACGAGGTCCACGATCATGACGTTCTCGGCGTGGTCCTTGTCCAGCAGGTCGGCGGCGGTGCGGCCGGTGCCCTTGATGGGGCCGGACTCGACGACGCGGCCGGTGCGGCGGAGGTAGAGCTCGGGCGAGGCGGTGGAGATCTCCACGCCGTGCGCCGGCAGCCGGATCGTGCCCGCGTACGGCGCGGGGTTGTCGCGGGCCAGCAGGGCCGTGAGCGCGTCGACGTCGGCCGTCGCGGAGTCCGGCCCGGGCAGCGGAGCGGACAGCACACGGCAGAGGTTGGCCTGGTAGACCTCGCCCGCCGCGATGTGCTCGCGGATACGGCGTACACCCGCCGTGTACGCGGCGCGGTCGAGGGAGGACGTCCAGTCACCGGGCCCCGGTCCGCGCCATTGGCCGGGCTCGGGAGCGGGCACCGCGGCGGGCCGCACATCGGCGAAGCGGGCGCAGGTCAAGCGCCCTTCGAAGTCGGCGGCGACCGCCCAGAAGCCGGTGGAGTCGAGCGCCTCCGGATCATGGGTGACATCCCGCAGACCCGTGGCTACGAGGCCGCCGAAACGGGCCAAAGGCGCGAGGTCGTACACGTTTGCGAGTCTAGTGCCCCTCCCGGCGAGGTTCGCCCGGTCGCGGCACCGGCGCCCCTCCCGGCGGCGTACACCGCGTCGCGACGGCCGGTGCGCACGCCCCTCACCGGGCAACCCCGCCGGACGCGGCACCCCGCCGGACGCGGGCCCCGGCTCGCCCCGCCCCTCGGCCGGGCCCGGGCCTGCGGCGAACGCACCGCAGCACGCTGCGGAAACGCGTTTTTGTGCTGGCCCCGGAATCCGCTAGAGTTCAACACGTCGCCGGGCCGCGCAACTGGACCCGGAAAACGGCACGCGGACGTAGCTCAGTTGGTAGAGCGCAACCTTGCCAAGGTTGAGGTCGCCAGTTCGAACCTGGTCGTCCGCTCGGACAGTGGGGGATCTTCACGGAGTTCCCGCACTCCTGGTGGAGTGGCCGAGAGGCGAGGCAACGGCCTGCAAAGCCGTCTACACGGGTTCAAATCCCGTCTCCACCTCCAAGGACGATTAGCTCAGCGGGAGAGCGCTTCCCTGACACGGAAGAGGTCACTGGTTCAATCCCAGTATCGTCCACTGAATCCTGGATCCGTCCGGATTCCCCGCGCGATTAGCTCAGCGGGAGAGCGCTTCCCTGACACGGAAGAGGTCACTGGTTCAATCCCAGTATCGCGCACGCGGCACACGCACCAACGCAGGTTCACCTGCGCGATTAGCTCAGCGGGAGAGCGCTTCCCTGACACGGAAGAGGTCACTGGTTCAATCCCAGTATCGCGCACTTGTGGGGAGCCCCCGGTCGGATCATCGACCGGGGGCTTCTTCTGTGGCCGGTGACCAGGGGGGCGGTGGGACCGACGGGGCGGGCACGCGAAACGGCCGGTCAGCTCCCCAGCTGACCGGCCGATCACTGCCGTCCGCCGCACCCCCGTCCCCACGGGGTTTTGGCCGGATGTCCCCGACCCGGGCCGCTCTCCCGGGTCCGGGGCGCCGCTCAGCGCCCCAGCATCACGCCCACGGACGACGCCTGTGTCACCACTGCCTCCCAGCCGCCGAAGGCGACCACGAGCAGTGCCGCCAGGGGGAGGACCATCGCCGTCGCCACCAGCGGGTGGCGCCTGCCGGACGGGCGGGCGGCGAACGCGGCGAACGCCCTGCGCCCCCGTGTCCGGATCATCGCCCGCGCTGCCGTGTCCGCCATGTCCCTCTCCCTGTCCGTTCAGGAGCGGCGGGTGTCGACCTCGGGGGACGAGTGCTGCACCCGCCGCATGGCCCCAACACTAGGGACCGGGCGGACGTACGGCGTCATGCCCGCGTACCGATTGCCGGGCCTCCCGGAGGATGACGCGCGCCCCCGGGACGTACTCCCCTGGGTGGAGAGCGGGTCCTAGGCCTGGGGGGATTCCCTGAGAGGGGGACGCTGCGACGGCGCGTCCACGGGCGCCGGCTGCTCGACCAGCGCGAGCACCCGGCTCGCCATGAAACGCGCCGTCCTGACCACCGCCCCGCTACGGGTGACTTCGCTCACTTCCACCACGCCACGGCGCACGGCCGTCTCCACCCGGCGGCCCGCCCTGCTCGCCACCACTTCGTACGTACGCGTCGTGTCCCCAGCGTCCACGACTATCTCCACACGGTCACCCTTCACGATCCAATCCCCCTTCTGTACCGGATCTTTGGGATCTCGCACGGGGCGGGGACCCGGGATCGTTCCGCCCACGGCCCCGCCCCCCTGACCACTCCTCAAGTTTCCCACCCGGCACTGACAATCGGTCGGTCCGCGAGGGCGCGGCCTATGAGCGCACCGGGGTGCGGGTACGTAAGCTGTGCCACGTCACACGGACGACCGGGCAGCGGGGATGGACATGGCGATGATGCGGCTCCGGCGCGAGGACCCGCGTGTCGTCGGCTCGTTCAGGCTGCACCGGCGGCTGGGCGCGGGCGGCATGGGTGTGGTCTACCTGGGTTCCGACCGGCGGGGCCAGCGCGTCGCGCTGAAGGTGATCCGGCCGGATCTGGCCGAGGACCAGGAGTTCCGGTCGCGGTTCGCCCGTGAGGTGTCCGCCGCCCGGCGGATCCGGGGAGGCTGTACGGCGCGGCTCGTGGCCGCCGATCTCGAAGCGGACCGGCCGTGGTTCGCCACCCAGTACGTTCCCGGGCCCTCGCTGCACGACAAGGTCAACGAGGAGGGCCCGCTCACCGCGGCCGAGGTGGCATCGGTGGGTGCCGCGCTGTCCGAGGGTCTGGTGGCCGTGCACGAGGCGGGGGTCGTGCACCGCGACCTCAAGCCGTCGAACATCCTGCTCTCCCCCAAGGGACCGCGCATCATCGACTTCGGCATCGCCTGGGCGACCGGCGCGAGCACGCTGACGCACGTGGGCACGGCCGTCGGCTCGCCCGGGTTCCTGGCCCCCGAGCAGGTGCGCGGCGCGGCGGTCACGCCCGCGACGGACGTGTTCTCGCTGGGCGCGACGCTGGCGTACGCGGCCACCGCCGATTCGCCGTTCGGGCACGGCAGTTCCGAGGTCATGCTCTACCGGGTGGTGCACGAGGAGGCCCAGCTGTACGGGGTGCCGGACGCCCTCGCGCCGCTGGTGCGGGCCTGTCTGGCGAAGGACCCGGAGGAGCGGCCCAGCACGCTCCAGCTGTCCATGCGGCTCAAGGAGATCGCGGCGCGGGAGGCGCAGGGGCTGTCCGACAGCCGGCCGTTCGTCCGGCGGGCCCGGGAGGGGCAGGAGCCACCGGCGCCCCGGCTGACCGAGCGGTACACGGAACGCGCCGCCGAGCGCATGTCCGACCGCGGCTCCGTCGGCCCCCCCGGCCGGGCTCCGGGCGGCCAGGCCTCCCGGTCCGCCGGTCCCCCACGCGGTACGGGCTCCTCCGCCCGGCCCGGTGGCGCACGGGCCCCGCGGCCCCGTGGCGGCTCGCCCACCGGAGGGAGCAGGCGGACCGGCGCGCGGCCCTCGTCCTCCGGACTCAGACCGGCCAATCCGCGCCTGCTGCGGCAGCGGCTGATCGTCTTCGTCGTGGTGACGCTGATCGTGGCACTGGGGATCGCGGCGGCCCAGCAGCTCTGAGGGGTCCTTTCACTGTGCCCGCCCCGTGGCCGGCGGGCCCGTCAGCTCTCCGGGCGGCCCGCCGTGACCGCGTAGAAGGCGACGGCCGCGGCGGCACCGACGTTCAGCGAGTCCACCCCGTGTGCCATGGGGATCCGGACCCGGGTGTCGGCCGCGTCGAGCGCCCGCCGGGACAGCCCGTCGCCCTCCGCGCCCAGCATCAGCGCGACCCGTTCCATCCGGTGCGGCGCGACGGTGTCCATCGGCACCGCCGCCGCGTCCGGGGTGAGGGCCAGCAGCCGGAAACCCGCTTCCCGCACGGCCTCCAGCGCGGTCGGCCAACCGTCGAGACGGGCGTACGGGACGGCGAAGACCGCGCCCATGGAGACCTTCACCGAACGCCGGTAGAGCGGATCGGCGCAGTCCGGGGAGAGCAGGACCGCGTCCATCCCGAGCGCGGCGGCGCTGCGGAAGATCGCGCCGATGTTGGTGTGGTCGTTGACCGCCTCCATCACCGCGACGCGGCGGGCCGTACGCAGCACCTCGGCCGTCGTCGGCAGCGGTTTACGGCCCATGGAGGCCAGGGCGCCCCGGTGCACGTGGTAGCCGGTCACCCGCTCGGCGAGCCGGGGCTCGACCACGTACACCGGTGCCCCGGCGGACTCGATGACGTCCCGCATCGCGTCCGCCCACTTGGCCGACAGCAGCATGGACCGCATCGCGTACCCGGCCTGCCCGGCACGGCGGATGACCTTCTCGCCCTCGGCGATGAACAGGCCCTCGGCCGGTTCCCGCCGACGGCGCAGTTCCACGTCGGTCAGGCCGGTGTAGTCCCGCAGGCGCGGGTCGTCGGGGTCGTCGACGGTGATGAGGTCAGCCACGGCCGGGCGCCGCCCCCGTCGGGTCCGCGTCGGCCGGGGCGGGGACCGCGCCGGCCGCGGTGCGCGGCGCGCCGGCCGTGGCGACCCGGGTATCGGCCGCCACGGCCACCACGTCCCCGATGACGATGACGGCGGGCGGCCGTACCTGTTCGGCCCTGGCCCGCTCCCCCACCGTCGCGAGCGTCGCGTCCACCCTGCGCTGGGCGGCCGTGGTGCCCTCCTGGACCAGGGCGACGGGTGTCCCGGGGTCCTTGCCGTGCGCGACGAGCGCCTCGGCGATGGCGCCGATCTTGTCGACGGCCATCAGCAGCACGAGCGTGCCGCGGAGCCGGGCCAGCGCCGCCCAGTCCACCAGGGAACGGTCGTCGTCCGGCGTGACATGACCGCTGACGACGGTGAACTCGTGGGCCACCCCCCGGTGGGTGACGGGGATCCCGGCGGCGCCGGGCACGCTGATGGAGCTGGAGATGCCGGGCACCACCGTGCACGGGACGCCCGCCCGGGCGAGCGCCTGCGCCTCCTCCATGCCGCGCCCGAACACGAACGGGTCGCCGCCCTTGAGCCGTACGACCGCCTTGCCCGCCCTGGCGTGCTCGATCAGCGCCTCGTTGATGGCCTCCTGGGCCATGGCGCGGCCGTACGGGATCTTCGCCGCGTCGATCACCTCGACGTGCGGCGGCAGTTCGTCCAGCAGGTCGCGCGGGCCCAGCCGGTCGGCGATCACGACATCGGCCTCGGCCAGGAGCCGCCGGCCGCGCACGGTGATCAGGTCGGGGTCGCCGGGGCCGCCGCCGACGAGGGCGACGCCGGGGGTGCGGGTGCGGTGCTGGGGGGCGGCGAGGGTGCCTTCGCGCAGTCCATCGACGATGGCGTCCCGTACGGCGGCGGAGCGGCGCGGGTCGCGGCCGGTGAGCACGGCGACCGTGACGCCCTCGTCCCGGCCGGTGGCCGGGGTCCAGGCGGTAGCGGCGTCCGCGTCGTCACTGCGGACGCACCAGACGCGGCCGCGCTCGGCCTCGGCGGAGGCGGCGCGGTTGGCCTCGGGGTCGCTGGAGGCGACGAGGACGTACCAGGCGCCGTCGAGATCGCCTTCCTGGTAGCGCCGGCGCTCCCAGCGGATCTCCCCGCTTGTCGCCATGGCCTCGACGGAGGGCGTCGCGGACGGCGAGACCAGCAGGACGTCCGCGCCGGCCGCGATGAGCGCGGGCAGCCTGCGCTGGGCGACCTGACCGCCGCCGAGGACGACGACGCGCCGTCCGGCGAGGCGGAGTCCTACGGGGTAGGCGGGGTGCGTCGTCTGCGCGGCGCGGTCGGCGTGCTCGGCCATATCGGTAGGGGCTCCTCGGACAGCGGGCGGGTAGTGCGGCGCGGGCGTGCGGTGCGCATCGCGCCGGGCGCGTTGCGCGGTGCGGCCGGGCGCGGAACACAGGCTGCCGGCCGCGGGCCGCTGCGTCGGTGAAGCGGCTGGTGGGGGCGGGTGGCCCGGGGATCAGCTTACGGGGCGGCGGCGCCGCGGGGGTGCGCCCACCACGCCCTGTTCCGGCTGTTCGGGCCCTTCCTCGGGCGCGCCACCGCGGCAGGCGCCGCGCCGCGCCCGCTCCGGCGCGTCCGGTCCGGCATGTCCGGTCCGGCGTGTCCGGTCCGGCGTGTCCGGTCCGGCGTGTCCGGTCCGCTCGAGGACGTGCCCGGGGCCGGGCGGGTACGGGGCGGAGGTCCGTTCCCGTGTACCAGGGGGCGGAGCCGGGTGCGGACGGCCGTCGGGCCCGTCCGTGGGCTCACGGCCGATCCCACGGCTCCGTGTGCCCGGCGCCCGGACCCGGGAGGGGCGGCCTCGCCGCCGGGCCCGTGGATGCGCGGAGGCCTGACGGGGAAGCGGCCCGCTACTTCTCCGTCACCCCCGCCGAATCGAACGTCGCCACCTCGTGCATCGCGCGCGCGGCGCTCTGGATCAACGGCAGGGCGAGCAGCGCGCCCGTACCCTCGCCCAGGCGTAGGTCGAGGTCGACCAGCGGACGCAGGCCCAGCTTGTTCAGGGCCACCGCATGGCCCGGTTCCGCGCTGCGGTGGCCCGCGATGCACGCCGCCAGGGCTTCCGGCGCGATCGCGCGCGCCACCAGCGCCGCCGCCCCCGCGCTCACACCGTCCAGGACCACCGGTGTCCGCATCGACGCGCCGCCGAGCAGGAAGCCGACCAGCGCCGCGTGTTCGAGACCGCCGACGGCGGCGAGGACGCCGATGGGGTCGGACGGGTCGGGCTGGTGGAGTTCGAGCGCGCGGCGCACCACGTCGACCTTGCGCGCGTGCGTCTCGTCGTTGACGCCCGTGCCGCGCCCGGTCACCTCCGCCGGGTCCTGGCCCGTGTAGACGCAGATCAGCGCGGCGGACACGGTCGTGTTGGCGATGCCCATCTCGCCCGTCAGCAGCGCCTTGTTGCCCGCGGCCACCAGGTCGCGCGCCGTCTCGATGCCGACCTCGATCGCGGACAGGACCTCTTCGCGGGTCAGCGCGTGTCCGGTCGTGAAGTCGGCCGTGCCGGCGCGGACCTTGCGCGGCAGCAGGCCCGGGGTCGCGGGGAGTTCGCTCGCGACCCCCACGTCGACGACGCACACCTCCGCCCCCACCTGGGTCGCGAACGCGTTGCACACCGCCCCGCCGGCCAGGAAGTTGGCGACCATCTGTCCGGTCACCTCCTGGGGCCACGGGGTCACGCCCTGGGCGTGCACGCCGTGGTCGCCCGCGAAGACCGCTACGGCGGCCGGCTCCGGGATCGGCGGCGGGCACATCCGCGACAGCCCGCTCAGCTGTGCCGAGATGATCTCCAGCATGCCGAGCGCACCGGCCGGCTTGGTCATCCGCTTCTGGCGCTCCCACGCCTCACCGAGCGCCTTGGCGTCCAGCGGGCGGATGCCGGTGATGGTCTCCTGGAGCAGATTGTGCGGGTCCTCGCCCGGCAGGGCCCGGCGGCCGTAGGTCTCCTCGTGCACGACCCAGGACAGCGGTCGCCGCTTGGACCAGCCCGCCTGGAGCAGTTCCGGTTCCTGCGGGAACTCGTCCACGTAGCCGACGCAGAGGTACGCCACGACCTCGAGGTGCTCGGGCAGGCCCAGCGTGCGGACCATCTCCCGCTCGTCGAAGAAGCTGACCCAGCCGACCCCGAGGCCCTCGGCGCGGGCCGCGAGCCAGAGGTTCTCCACGGCGAGCGCGGAGGAGTACGGCGCCATCTGCGGCTGGGTGTGCCGGCCGAGGGTGTGGCGTCCGCCGCGCGTCGGGTCGGCGGTGACGACGATGTTCACCGGGGTGTCGAGGATGGCCTCGATCTTCAGTTCCTTGAACTGCTTGGCCCGGCCCTTGGGCAGCGACTTGGCGTACGCGTCGCGCTGGCGCTGGGCCAGTTCGTGCATCGACCGCCGGGTCTCGGCGGAGCGGATGACGACGAAGTCCCAGGGCTGTGAGTGGCCCACGCTGGGGGCCGTGTGCGCGGCTTCCAGGACGCGGAGCAGCACCTCGTGCGGGATGGGGTCGGGGCGGAAGCCGTTGCGGATGTCACGGCGCTCGCGCATCACGCGGAGCACCGCCTCGCGCTCGGCGTCGTCGTAGCCGGACTCGGCGGGCGTGCCGGGGATCTCGTCCTGGGTGGCGGAAGCGGTGGCAGCGGTCTCCGCCGGTGTCCCGGTCTCCGCCTCGGCCTCTGTCCCGGACTCCGCCTCGGCCTCTGTCCCGGACTCCGCCTCGGCCTCTGTCCCGGACTCCGGCCGGCTCTCGGTCAGCGCCTCGGCGGCCGGAGCCGGCTGAGGTGCTGAGTCCGGTACGGAGTCCGCTGCCGGCTGCGCCGCCTGCGCGGTCGCGGGGGCCGGCCGAGCGGGCTCGGGCTCGGACACGGGGTCCGGGGCGGCTTCCTGGACCTCCTGGGGGGCCTCCGTAGCGGTCTCCCGCTCGGCCCGGTGCTCCGGCGGCTGCTCGGAAGCAGGCGCGGCGGCGGGTTCGGGTGCGGGTTCCGGTACGGACTCGGGAGCGGGCGGGGCGGCGGGCACCTCCGCCTCCTCCGCGGCGGGCGCCCGGCCGGCTTCGGTCCGGTCTTCGGCAACGGGCTCGGCTTCGGGGGACGGCTGGGGATCCGGCTCCGGGGCCGCCTCCTGGACGACGGGCGGCTCGGTGGCAGGTTCCGTCTCGGGGGCCGGGGCTTCTGCCTGATCAGGCGTCTGGACCTGGACCTCGGCCTGGACGTGGACCTGGGCCTGGGCCGGTTCGGTTGCCCGCGCCGGCTCGGCCTGCGCTTCCGGCCGCTCCTCCGGCACGGCCTCGGCGGCCGGTTCGGGTACCGGCTCCGGCTCCACCACCTGCTGAAAGGCAGGCTCCTGCTCCTGCTCCTGCTCCTGCTCCTGCTGAACGGCAGGCTCCGGCTCCTGTCGCGCCTCGGCCACCGGAGCGGGGGTCTCGGTCACCGGGGCCGGTTCCGCCGGGGCCTCCGGCACGGGCACCTCGGCCACGGCGGCGGGCTCCGCGACGGCGGCCTCCGGCACCGGGACGGGCTCGGCGGCCGGCTGCGCGGCGGGTTCCGCTACCGCGGCTTCGGGGGCCTCCTCTCCCTGCGGGGCCTGCGGCTCCTGAGGCGTCGGCACCTCCTGGGGCGCCTGCGTCGTCCCGGCGGGCTCCGTCACCTGCTCGGGGGCCGGCATGGGAACCGCCTCGGGGACGACCGTTTCTGCGGGCACCTCCGCCTCGGCCGTGGCCGGTCCGGTACCGGACTGCTGCCGCGGCTGCGGCTCGGCCGGTGCCTCCGTCGTCCACGGCTCGCCCGCACGCGGCGGCATCTCGCCGAGCGACGGCCCCGGCGGCGTCGCGCCCTCGCCCCCCGCGACGGCGGGCTGTTCCACCGCGACCGCCGGGGCGGCCTGGGGCGGCGCCTGAATCTGGACCTGGGCCGGGGCCTGGACGGGGACCTGGACCGGCGCGGCCGCCTGGGCCTGGGCCTGCTGGGGCCGCTTCCGCGCCCGCGCGGTGCGCGACGGGGCACCCGCGGGCCCCCGGTCGGCGAGCGAGCGCACCACACCGCCCGTCGGGTCGGGCACCGGCGGGCCGAGGTGCAACGGACGGCGCGGCGGCGTCGGGGCGGCCGGGCCCGGCGCCGGGGCGGGCGTGGGCGGGGCCGGCATCCGTACACCGCTGAGGTCCACCGAACCGGTGTCGCGGCCCCCCGTCTCGTGCGCGTCCGGCTGGTGCGGGGCCTGGGTCCCGGCGGCGGCCTCCGGCCCCTGGCCCGCGTCGGGAACGGCCGTCCCGGCCTCCGGAACCGCCTGCGCCGACGCCGTCGCGTCCGGCCCCGCCGGGGCGAACTCGGGCTGTTCGGGCGTCCCGTAGGCGTGCCGCGCCTCCGCGACGGCCTGCTGCCCCGGCATCGCCGGGCCGCCCTGGGCCTGAGCCGGCAGCTGCGTCTCGGTCCGGGTCTGGGCCACCGGCTCCGCCGTCGGCGCCGGCTGTTCTATGGGCGGTACCTGCTGCTGGACCGCGACCTGCTGGACCTGGGCCTGCTCGGGGTTCGCGTACGCCTCGGCACCCTGGCCGGGGTGACCGGCCGCCCCCGCGCCCGCGTACACCTCGGCGGGGGCGGCGTACCCCTCGGGCACGGCGTACCCGTCGGGGGCCACGTAGCCCTCCTGCGTCGCGTAGCCCTCGGGGACCGCGTAGCCCCCGTTCGCCGCGTACCCCTCGGGGACGGCGTAGCCCCCGGGCGCGGCGTACGCGGCGTGGGTCTCCGCGGGCACCACCTGCGGATCGCCCCAGCCCCCCTGGGAACTCGGCATCAGCAGGACGTCCTCGTCCTCGGTGGCGGGTGCCGAGGGGTCCAGGTAGGTGTACGCGCCGGGAGCGGGCATGCCCGGTTGATCCACCATGCCTGCGTTCTCCGGCAGTCCCTCGCCCGGGACCTGGCCGGTGTCAGTCATGCGTACCCCTCGCCCATTGGTTGTGCTCCTTCAGCCCTTCGACCGGGCGCCCGCGCCGTGGCGCTCGCGGCGCCCGTCGAGAACAACGAGCGTCGGCGCCACGCGGCACGAATGGCCCGCGGTCGTCCACGAATTCTCGCGGTTTCACGCGGGCTTGCACAGCCGTGGCGGGAGGTCCGTCCCGGCTGTGTGGACTGCGCCACGTCGACGCGTCCCCCGGTCCTCGTCGTACCACAGGGGGCCCAAAACAGTCCCCTTTTCCGGACATTGACGAACGAAACGACGAACGCCCGGCTGCCGTACAACGATCGGCCAGCCTACCTCGCGCCAGGCGGAACGCGGGTCAGGGGGCGCTTTCCCGCCGCCGTCCCGAGACCAGGAAGACGACCGACCGTTCGCGCTCCGACCAGGCGCCGGTGTCGAGTTCGACGGACTGCAGGAGGGTGCACTCCACCACGTACCCGCCGCCCCGCAGCGCCGTGCCGACAGCCTCCGCCTCGTCCCTGGTCGCGGCGTGGGTGACGATCCGTTCGGGCCTGCGGTCGGCGCAGGCGACGACGACGTCGATGCCGCCGCCCCCGATCCGTACGACATCCGGCTCGGGCAACCGCTCCAGGATCTGCGGCGCGCGGCCCTGGACGACCTGCATCTGGACCCCGGCGCGGCGGGCGGCCGCGGCGGTGCTGGCACAGGCCCCCGGCTCGTCGTCCACGGCGATCACGGCGGCGCCGAACCTGGCGGCCTCCGCCGCGATCGCCCCGCTGCCCGAGCCGATGTCCCAGATGAGGTCGCCGGTACGCGGGCCGAGCCTGGCCAGTTGGGCGGCGCGCAGCCAGGTCGACTCGCCCTCGTCGAGGGTGACGCCGTACTCCGCGGTGGGCAGTGCCCAGCCGCGGGCGGCGGGCGGGTAGCCGGGGTCCCGGCCCGCGAGCCAGCCCGCGCCCGGGGAGGCCGCCGTGCCGATCCCGCCGATGACGATCACGACGTTGGGGTCCCGCCAGACGTGGTCGGCGGCCTTGTCGGAGGTCAGCACGCTGACCTGTTCCCGCTCGGTGCCGAGTTCCTCGCAGATGACGAAGGTGCGGTGGACGCCTTCGAGGAGCAGGGCGAGTTCGGCGGGCCCGGCGCCCGGGGAGGTGAGGACGGCGACCTTGGTGTGCGCCCGGCAGACATTGACGGCACGGCGCAGCGTACGCGGGTGGGCGACCACGATCTGGGCGTCGTCCCAGGCCATCCCGGCGCGGGCGAAGGCGGTGGCCACGGCGGAGACCGCCGGTACGACCTCGACCTCCAGGCCGTGTTCGGGGGCGCGCAGGGTACGGACGACGCCGAAGAAGCCCGGATCGCCGTCGGCGAGGACGACGGCGCTGCCGCGGTGCCCGGCGATCCGGCGGGCGGCCAGGTCGATGCTGCCGAGCCGGATGCGCTCGGCGTTCGGCGGCACTTCCGGGAGCGCGAGGTGGTGGGCGGCACCGGCGACCAGGGTGGCGGCCGAGAGCGCGGACCTGGCCGCGGGGGTGAGGGGCGAGCCGTCCCAGCCGATCACCATGACGCGGTCGGCCATCGTCGTCAGTCTCCCGAGTGTTGTCGCGGGCGGGCGCGGGCGGGCGCGAGGGATCGCGCCTGGTGCCGCCGCCCGGCGGTCGGCCGTCGTCGGCACGGGCCGCGGCCGTGGCACCGGGGGCTCGGCCGCGCGGTGGCGGGCGGGTTGGGCACGGTGAGAGTACCTGTCCCGGTTTTCGGGCGGCCGGGCGGCCGGGGGTGGAACGGCCGGGTGGTGTCCGGTGCGGTGGCGTGGGTGGTACGGCGGCGTGGGTGGTACGGGGATATGGCCGGCACGGGCCCGTGGTGCGGGCGGCGGTGCGGGACGGCCGGTCGGGGCGTCGTCGCCGGTTCGCGCGCGGCGGCTCTCAGCGCCAGTCGGTGTACGACGCGTATCCCGAGGTGTCCGCCAGCTGTTCGGCGACTCCCTCGAGGTCCTCGGGCAGCAGGCCCCACACGATGAGGTCGGTCCTGATGTCGGTCCAGCCGCCGTCCTCGGTACGGGTCCTGGCTATCCACGCGTTGCGCAGGACACCTTCGCTGATACAGCCGATCTTCTGCGCGACCTGCTGGGAGGCGGTGTTGTCGGCGGCCGTGCGCAGTTCGATGCGCTCGAACTTCTGGTCGCGGAACAGCCACTGGGCGACGGCGAGCACCGATTCGGTGGCGTACCCCTCGCCCCGGGCCCAGGGAGCGGTGACGTACGCGGCCTCGGTGGCGAGGGCGTGCCAGTTGGTGTTGCGCAGCCGTATGACACCGACGAGCCGCTGGGTGAGGAACTCGGTGACGGCGAAGGCGATCCCGCGGCCCTTCTCACGTTCGGCCGGGGCGATCCTGCTGACCCACTCCTCGGCGTCCCTCCTGGTGTACGGGTGCGGTACGGAGGTCCAGGCGGTGACCAACTCGTCGTTCATCATCTCGATGTGCGCCGGAATGTCCGCCCGTTCGAAGGGGCGCAGCACCAACCGCTCCGTGCTGATGGAGACGTCCGGAAAGGTGGTAGTCATGCACAGCTCCATGCCTCAGTCCGTCGTAAATGCACAGCATGCAGCATCGGGCGGGGATGCGCATGGGCGGGGCGGTACGGATACGAGTGCCCCGCGCACAACGGGTGTACGCGGGGCACTCGCCGACGGGCGACGGTCCGGCGGTCCTGGCGGGCCGGTCCTACTCGACCGCGCCGAACGCGGGCACGATCGCGCCGTCGAAGGTGTCCTCGATGTACTTCTTCACCTCGGGCGAGTTGAGCAGCTCGGCCAGCTTCGTCACCCGCGGGTCCTTCTCGTTGCCGCGCTTCACGGCGAGGAAGTTGGCGTAGGGGTTGTTCTCCGCCTTCTCCAGGACCAGCGCGTCCTCGGCGGGCCTGAGCTTGGCCTCGATGGCGTAGTTGCCGTTGATGACGGCCGCGTCGACGTCGTTCAGGGCCCGGGGCAGGGTGGCCGCCTCCAGCTCCTTGAACTTCAGCCCCTTGGCGTCCTTGATGCTGGAGAGGTTGGCGTCGTTGCCCACGCCGTCCTTGAGGGTGATCACACCGTTGTCCGCGAGCAGCTTGAGCGCGCGGCCCTCGTTGGTGGTGTCGTTCGGGAGCGCCACGGTCTGGCCGGACTTGAGGTCCTTGATGTCCTTGACCTTGTTCGAGTACAGGCCCAGGGGCTCCAGCTCGACGTTGACGACGGGCACGATGTCGGTGCCCTTCTTCTTGTTGAAGTCGTCCAGGTACGGCTTGTGCTGGAAGAAGTTGGCGCCGACCTCGCCGCTCTGGGTGGCGGTGTTCGGCAGGACGTAGTCCGTGAACTCCTTGACCTCCAGCTTGAGGCCGGCCTTCGCCGCGAGGTTCTTCTTGACGTAGTTCAGGATGTCCGCGTGCGGGGTCGGGGACGCCGCGACGACCAGCGGCTTGGAGGTGTCGGCCGTGGCGTCGTCGGAGGAGCCGGGGTCGGACGCGGTGCCGCAGGCGGTGAGACCGAGGGCGAGGGCGGCGGTGGCGGCCGCGGCCGCCGTGTACTTGATGCTGGTACGCACGAAAAGTGCCTCTTTCCGAAAGAAACGGGTGTCGTGGTGAGGGCCCGGACAAGGAGTGCGGGCCGGCGGAAGGTCGGGAGAGCCGGCCGGGGATCAGGACGCGGCGCGGCCCCGGCGGGCGAGCAGCCGTACGACTCCGTCCCCGATCAGCTGGATCACGGTGACGATCAGGATGAGGATCACGACCGTGGCGATCATGAAGTTGTTCTCGAAGCGCTGGAACCCGTAGGTGACCGCTTTGGAACCGAGACCTTCGCCGCCGACCGCGCCCGCCATGGCCGAGTAGCCGATGAGGACGATGACGGTGGTGGTCACCGCGGAGACCAGCGAGGGCAGCGCCTGTGGCAGCAGCACCTTGCGGATGATCGTGGGGATCGAGCCGCCCATCGCCTGGACCGCCTCGACCAGTCCGTGGTCGACCTCGCGGACCGCCGTCTCGACGAGCCGCGCGAAGAACGGGATGGCGCCGACGGAGAGCGGCACGATCATCGCGGTCGGGCCGATGAACGTCCCCACCACCAGGGTGGTGAACGGGATCAGCGCGATGAGCAGGATCATGAAGGGCAGCGAGCGGCCGATGTTCACGATCGCACCGAGGACCTTGTTCACCGGCGCGTTCCGGAGCAGTCCGCCCTGGTCCGTGAGGACGAGCAGCAGTCCGAGGGGCAGTCCGCCGCCGATGGTGACGAGCGCGGACCACAGCACCATGTAGAGGGTGTCGATGGTCCCCTGGGACAGCAGGGGCTGCATTTCCGACCAGGTCACTTGGACGTCTCCTTCGCCGGGGCGGTCTGCTGCGCGGGCACGGTCGGCGCGGCGCCGCGTGCGGCCTCCGCCGTCCCGGCCGCCTCGGGGGCGGCCGCGGCCCCGGCGGTCCGGTGGTTCTTCGCGTCCCCGCCGTCCCCGTCCGCGATCTCGGCCTGGAGCCCCTGTTCCCGCAGGAAGCCGATCGGCACGACGTTGTCCTCGTAGGAGCCGGGCAGTTCGATGCGCATCCGGCCGATCTGGCGTCCGGCGACGGTGTCCATCGCGGCGCCCAGGATCGATATGTCGATGTTGTAGGTGCGGGCCAGCTCCGAGATCACCGGCCTGCTCGCCGTTTCCCCGTGGAAGGTGATGTCGACGACCGTACGGCCCGGGCCGGAGGCCGCCCCGCCCACCGGGAACAGCTCCCGCGCGAGCCGCGAACCGGGGGTGGCGAGCAGTCCGTCGACCGTGCCGGACTCGGTGATCCGGCCGCCGCTCATCAGCGCGGCCGAGTCGCAGATCGTCTTGACGACCTCCATCTCGTGCGTGATGAGCAGCACGGTCAGGCCGAGCTGCTGGTTGAGGTCGCGCAGCAGCTGGAGGATCGAGCGCGTGGTCTCGGGGTCGAGCGCGCTGGTCGCCTCGTCGGACAGCAGCACCTTGGGGTCACCGGCCAGCGCGCGGGCGATGCCGACGCGCTGCTTCTGCCCGCCGGAGAGCTGGCCGGGGTACGCCTTGGCCTTGTCGGCCAGGCCGACCAGGTCCAGCAGTTCCAGGGCGCGGCGGGAGCGTGCCTGGCCGGAGACCCCCAGGATCTCCAGCGGCAGCTCGACGTTGTCCTTGACCGTCCGCGAGGAGAGCAGGTTGAAGTGCTGGAAGACCATGCCGATGGAGCTGCGGGCCTTGCGCAGTTCCCGCCCCGCCCGCCGGCCGCGGCCGGCGAGTGCGGTGAGGTCCTGGCCGTCCACCGTCACGGTGCCGGAGGTGGGGCGCTCCAGGAGGTTCACGCAGCGGATGAGCGACGACTTCCCGGCGCCGCTCTGTCCGACGACGCCGAAGACCTCGCCCTCGCGGACGTGCAGGTCGACGCCGTCGAGCGCGGTGACGTGCCGGCCGCGCGAGCGCGCGGACCGGTACACCTTCGTCAGGCCCGTAGTAGTGATCACAGGGGGTATCCGTCACTGTCGAGTGCCCGGCGCAGTGTGAGCCGGACACGGGGCATTCGTCGTTCCGACGCTCCACACCGACGCGGCGGGTGGCCGTGCGGCGGTGTGTGCGGGCGGAGGCGGGGCAATCCGGCGCACGGTCCCCGGTGTGACGGGGCCCCATGGCGCGCGGACGTGGCGCGGGCTGTCGTACGGGCCTCGCTTCGGGGCGCGAGGCGTCGGGCAGGGGCCCTCAGATGGCGCACATTCGACACAGACAACGAGCACCGGGCGTTGTGATCGCCTCGGTCGCGGGGGCGCGGTAGCTCGTCGTGGTCATGCCGTCAGTAAAGCAGACCGGCGCGCGACCGAAAGAGGGCAGTCCGTATACCGGACATTTATGTCGCGGCATTCGGACGGCTCGACCGGTCCACGCCGTACGGCGCCCTCGCGTCGAGGTCGTCACCCGGCCGTACGGATCTCCACCCCGTCCGCCGTGACCTGCACCGATACCTGGGAGAGGTCGCTGACCACCGCGTCGGCGGTCAGTTCGGACCGGTCGTGTGTTGTGGCCAAGGCCACGGTCCGCATACCGGCGGCGTGCGCGGACGCGAGTCCGGCCGGGGCGTCCTCGAAGACGACACAGCGCTCCGGCGCCACCCCGAGCCGCCGGGCGGCGAGCAGATACGGCTCCGGGTCGGGCTTGCCCCGCGTGATGTCGTCGGCGGCGATCACCGTCTTGGGCCGGATGGAGGCCCGGGCGAGCCGGGCCTCGGCCAGGCGGCGGGTGGCGGAGGTGACCACGGCCCAGCGCTCGCCCGGCAGGGCGGCGAGCAGGTCGGCGGTGCCCGGCAGCACCGTGACGGAGGCGACGTCGTCCACCTCCAGCTGTTCGATGCGGGCCAGGGCGGCGGGCACGATACCGGCGGGCAGCAGGTCGGCGGCGATTTCGACCGCGGGACGGCCGTGCAGCCCGGCACGCGCCAGGTCCTCGGCGGTGATGCCGTATTCCTTCGCCCACAGGCCCCAGCAGCGGTCCACCGAGTCCTGGGAGGAGACAAGGGTCCCGTCGTTGTCGAACAGCAGGGCTTCGGCGTGCGTCTTCATGTGGCCCGACCCTACGTGGCCGGGACGACCGGTCCGCGTCCGGGCGGTGTCCGGGCCGCGCACACCCCCCATGCCCGGGGTCCGGACCGCCGCCCGAGGTCCCCGGGGAGGTCGGGCACGGGCCGTCCGGGGGCGCGCGACGAGGGCTTTTCACCCCGTAATACGCTCAGGTCCATGCTTGTCGCCCTGACGGTCGCGGTCTCCGTGACCGCGCTCGTCCTCGCCGCCTGGTGCGGTCACGCCGCGTACCGCGACCAGCCCACCAAGGACTGGCACTTCATCGGCATGGCCGTCGTGACCGTGCTGACGCTCGCCCAACTGGCGGTGGCGATCGTGCTGCTGGCGCGCGGTGAACGGCCCGCGCAGGGGTCGGTGATCTTCGTCTCGTACCTGCTGGGCGCCCTGCTGGCGGTTCCGGCGGCAGGCTTCCTCTCGCTCGGTGAGCGGACCCGTTGGGGCTCGGTGACCGTGTCGGCGGGCGCGGTCGTCCTCGCGGTGCTGGAAGTGCGGCTGCACGACATCTGGGGAGGGTGACGCGGCATGGCGGAGGAAGGGCGGGTGGCACCGGCGAAGCTGGTGCGGGGCCCCGGTCTGCTGCTGGTGTGGCTGTACGGCGTGATGTCCGTCGGCGCCGTCTCACGGTCGGTCTACCAGATCGCCACCGACTTCGACGGCGCGCCCCTGGCCCATGTCCTGTCGGCCGTGGCGGGCGTGGTGTACGTGTTCATCACGTACACGTTCGTGCGCGGCGGGGAGACGGCGCGCAAGGCGGCGCTGGTGTGCTGCGGCGCCGAGCTGGCGGGGGTCCTGATCGTCGGGACCTGGACGCTGGCGGATCCGTCGGCCTTCCCGGACGCCACGGTCTGGTCGGACTACGGCATGGGATACGTGTTCATCCCCGTGCTGCTGCCCGTGACCGGCATCCTCTGGCTGCGGAGGTCCCGGCGGAACGGAGCGGCGGCCGGTTCGGCGACGGGATCCGGTTCGGCGACGGGATGACGGGGACCGGTTGGCAGCGGAGGCCGGGTGACAGGGGCCGGCCGGCGGGAGGCGGATGACGGCGGAATCCTCTGCGGCCGAGTCGGTCGGACGCCCGGGACCGGACGGGACCGGCGGGAACAGCGGGCGGGACCGGAGCGACCCGAAGGATTCCGCCCCGCACGTCAGGCGCTCGCCGCATACGCCCCGGAGGGAGCCGCCTTCTCCAGGGTGACCAGCCGCAGGCGCGGCCCGGCCTGTTCCGTCGCCACGGGCGTGTAGCCACGGCTGCGGTACAGCCGCAGATTGCCCTCGCTGCGGTGGCCGGTGGACAACTGCAGGCGCCGGACGGCCGGATCGCTCGTGAAGTGGAGTTCCATGGCGTCGAGCAGCCGTCCCCCGAGACCGTGGTGGCGCAGCCGCGGGTGGACGACGAGCTTGGCGATCCGTGCGGTGCCCTCCGCGTCCGCACAGCCGCGTACCGACGCCACCACTTCGTCACCGAGGCGGGCCACCAGGCCGTGCCCGCGGGCGAGTTCGGCCGTGAGGTCGTCGAGGCTCTGGGTGAGCGGCTCGATGGTGTAGTCGCCGTAGAGCTCGGCCTCTGACTGGTAGCAGAGGTACTGGAGCTTGAGGATCTGCTCCGCGTCCTGCGCTCTCGCCGCTGAGATGGTCACGCTCATGCCCATGTGTGCATGCCTCCCGCTCACTTGCCGACCGGTTGTCTATCGCTCCTTTCCCCTTCGGCCCGGAAGCCCAACCTCCGCCACCAGCAATCTGCGAAGGCATCCCAGGCATCTCGACCTCAATGGCCCCAAACTGCCCTGTGACATACCCAACTCCCCCGCGATCTCACGGTAGGTGGGGTCTTCGGGCGACAGCATCGCGGTGAGCACCTCCGGACAGCGACCGGGGGTGCGTCCGACGGCCGCGCGGAGCGTACGGCGCCGGTCGGTGCGCAGCGCCAGCCCTTCGGGGTCGGTCTCCGGGCCGGCGGCGGGGCCGTCGCGGCGGACGTAACGGCCTTCGTGCGCGGCGATGCGCAGCGCGTGGCGGGCCTCCTCCCGTACGGCGTCCCGTACCCAGTGGGCGAGGCCGTCGCCGGGGCCGGGAGCGTCCTGGGCGGGGGCGTACGGGCCGGGCAGGCCCGGGGCGGCGGGAGCATGCGGGGCCGGGACGTACGGATCGGAGGCGTCACGGGGACGGCGGCCGCCGGGGGCGTGGCGTCCCGCCGGGGCGTGCGCGAGCCGTTCCAGCAGCCGTACCCAGACGCCCTGTTCGAGGTCACGCGCCTCGGCGCCGGCCGCCGCGGCCTCGGCCTCCGCCTCGGCGCGTACGAGCGGGAGGAGCACGCGGAAGAGGTCGTCGGAGGAGGCCGGTGCGTCCGAGGCGGTGCGCCCTTCCGGCCTCCCCGGGATGCCGGGGACACCCGGGATGCCGGGGACACCCGGGATGCTCGGGATACTTGTGCCTGTCGGTCCGGCTGGGACGTGTGTGCCGCCCGTGCCGGTCGGTCCGCCCGTGCTGCCTGCGCCCCCTGAGCCGCCCGTACCGCCCGTGCCGCGCGAGGTTCGTGCCACCGGCACGGTCCTGGGCCGTTCGGGCAGGGGCGCGCGCGGCGCGCCGGTCCGGGGCGGCCGGGCCGCGCGGCGGGACGGGACGGCCATGTCCGGTTTCCGGGAGAGTGGGCCTGGGGCTGGCATGAAGTCCGGCGTCATGACGGGCGGGACGACACGACGGCGACGGACGGTTGCTCCCGGCCGGGCACGTCACCCGACCGGGGCAACGGGGCGTCAGCGGCTGACGAAATCCGCCCGGGCCAGCAGAGCGGTGTCCGGGTGGTCGGTGAAGATGCCGTCGATGCCCGTCTCGAAGTACGCGGTGAGCGCGCCGAAGGCGTCACCGAAGGCGGCCGGGTCCGTACCGCGCCGGAAGTCGGCGGGCAGGAACGCGTTCTCGTTGCGCAGCGTGTACGGGTGGACGACCAGGCGCGCGGCGTGCGCGTCCCGTACCAGCGGGGTCGGCTCGCCCAGCTTGCCCGTGCCGTCCTTCGGGATGACGAGGTCGAGGGTCGGGCCGATGCCCCGCGCGTAGGAGGCGATCCACTTCAGGCCGGCCGGCGCGACCAGGTCGTCGACCGTACGCGGGTCGCCCGCGACCTTGAAGTCCCAGGGCCGGGTGCCCGCCGCGTCGAGCAGGACGACGCCGGGCGAGTCGACCAGCTTCGCCAGCCGCTGGATGCTGCTGGGCTCGAAGGACTGGAGGAAGATCGCGGAGTCCGCGCGGTCCCGCCCGTGGCGGCGCAGCAGCTTCGCCAGCCGCTCCTCCAGTCCGAGGCCGAGGGAACGGAAGTAGGTGGGGTGCTTGGTCTCGGTGTAGAGCCAGACCGGGCGGCCCCGGCGGCGGCCCTGCTCGTCCGCCCAGCGCAGCACCTCCTCGAACGTGGGAACCGTCCAGCGGCCGTCGTAGAGGGTGTTGTGCCGGCGGGTGCCGGGGATGCGCTCCTTGGCGCGCAGGGTCTTGAGCTCGGCGAGTGTGAAGTCCTCGGTGAACCAGCCCGTGAGGCTGACGCCGTCGACGCTCTTGGTGGTCCGGCGGCCGGCGAACTCGGGATGGTCGGCGACATCCGTGGTGGCGGTGATGTCGTTCTCGTGACGGCATACGAGATGGCCGTCCTTGGTGGGCACCAGGTCCTGCTCGATCACGTGCGCGCCCATGTCGAGGGCCAGTTGGTACGAGCCCAGGGTGTGCTCGGGGCGGTAGCCGCTGGCGCCGCGGTGGCCGACGATCGTGGGGACCGGGAGGCGGGGGCCCGCGGGGCCGCGGTCCGCCGTACCGCGCTCGGCGGCCTGTGCCGTGGCCTGTGTCGCGACGGGCAGCCCGACGGCGGCCGAGCCGAGCACCGCTGCTCCCAGTACGGTCCGCCGTCCGGGCGTGTGGTGCGCACCCTGAGTCATGAAGGCTCCCTGCTCCTCGATGTGGTGTCCGGTGCGGCGCCGGGTGTGATGTCCCGCACCCGCCGGACGGGGCCCGAGCGTAAGCGGCGCGGCCCTCCGTGGGGGAGACGTGCGGCGAACTCACCGGGAACACATGTCAACAGCGCGTATCACATCGGTGAACCCGGTGTGCGCGGATGGTCGGTCCGCGAGTATCGTCCTCACCTGCACAGACTTCACCGGCCGACGGCTTCGGCACGACGGACGGGCGGTCGGCGCACGTGACACCGGCGGTACCCGCACGACCCACTGTTCTCAGACCGTCCCACGACACGGGAGGATCCGTTGTCCCGCTTCGCACTCCTCAAGGCAGTGCTCGGACCGATCTTGCGCCTGTTGTTCCGCGCTCGAGTGGAGGGCGCGGAGAAGATCCCGGGGAGCGGGCCGGTGATCCTCGCCGGCAACCATCTGACGTTCATCGACTCGGTGGTCCTGCCGCTGGTCTGCGACCGCCAGGTCTTCTTCATCGGCAAGGACGAGTACGTCACGGGCAAGGGCCTCAAGGGGCGGCTGATGGCCTGGTTCTTCACGGGCGTCGGCATGATCCCGGTGGACCGCGACGGCGGGCGCGGCGGGGTCGCGGCGCTGATGACGGGCCGCCGGGTGCTGGAGGGCGGCAACATCTTCGGCATCTACCCGGAGGGCACGCGCTCGCCGGACGGCCGGCTGTACCGGGGCCGTACGGGCATCGCGCGGCTGACGCTGATGACGGGCGCGCCGGTGGTCCCCTTCGCCATGATCGGCACGGACAAGCTCCAGCCGAACGGTGCGGGAATGCCGCGCCTCGGCAAGGTGACCGTGCGGTTCGGGGACCCGATGGAGTTCTCGCGGTACGAGGGGATGGACCGCGACCGTTATGTGCTGCGGGCGGTGACGGACTCGGTGATGGCCGAGGTGATGCGGCTGTCGGGGCAGGAGTACGTGGACATGTACGCCACGAAGGCGAAAGCGGCGTGACGGGGCGGGGCGCGCCCCGGGAGTGATCCCCGCGGTGCGCTCCGCCCGTACCCGGCCGGACCCGACGGGGCCCGCGTCGATGGCGGGGTGCCGGGCCCGGGAAGGCGCTTGCGACGGGCCTCGGAACGGGCCGGGGCGGTGGACCTCGGGATGGCCCCGGCCCCGGGCCCCGGGTGGGACGGCCGGCTCAGTGCTCCGTGTCGTGCCCCAGCTTCTGGCCGCGCAGCAGGAACCACGTCGCCGTCGCCGCCGCCAGGAGGACCACCGCCCCGACCGCCGAGGCGGCGTGCAGACCGGCGACGAAGGACTCCTGGGCCGCGGCCATGAGGTCGGCGGAGAGCGGAGACGGTAGGTGGGCGGCCGTCTCCGCCGCGCCGCCCAGCGACTCGTGCGCCGCCGACGCGGCGTCCCCCGGGACGCCGGGCGGGGTCGGGAAGCCGCGGTAGACACCCGTGACGATCGAGCCCAGCAGCGCGATCCCGAGCGCCGCGCCCAGTTCGTAGGCCGTCTCGGACACCGCCGAGGCCGAACCGGCCTCCTCCTTGGGCACGCTGGAGAGAATCACGTCCGCCGTGACCGTGAACGAGAAGCCCGCGCCGACACCGACGACCAGCAGCACCGTGCCCAGCAGCGGATAGCCCGTGGCGACGCCGAGCCACAGCAGGGCCGCCAGCGCGACTCCGATCGCCGCGAGGCCGCCGCTCACGACGGACCGCACGGAGAAGCGCCGCGCCACCCGCCCGGCGATCAGGCCCGCCACGATCGCGCCCACGGTGGCCGGCAGTTCGGCCACCCCCGCCTCCAACGGCGAACGCCCCTGGACCAGTTGCAGGTACTGGGACAGGAAGAACACCAGTCCCGACAGGCCGAGGATGGCCAGCAGGTCCGCCAGGACGGCCGCCGAGAAGCCCCGGCGGTGGAAGAGCCGCATGTCCAGCAGGGGCGACGGGAGCGTGAGCTGGCGCCGTACGAACGCGTACAGGGCGCCCGCGCCCAGCGCACCCGCCACGCCGGCGCTCCAGACCGGCCCGTGCGCCGCCGCCTCCTTGATCGCGTAGACGACGCCCACGATGCCGACCAGCGACAGCAGCACGCTGGGCGCGTCCCACGGACCGGGCGCCGGGTTGCGCGACTCGGGCAGCGTCCTGATGCCGACGACCACCAGCAGCGCCATCACCGGCAGGTTGATCAGAAAGACCGAGCCCCACCAGAAGTGCTCCAGCAGGAAGCCGCCGACGACCGGGCCGACCGCCGCGCCCGCCGAGGCCATCGCGCCCCAGACACCGATGGCGACACTGCGCTCCCTGGGATCGTGGAAGAGCGTCCGGATCAGGGCGAGGGTCGACGGCATCAGAGTGGCGCCCGCGACCCCGAGCAGGCCCCTGGCCAGGATCATCATCTCGGGCGTGGCCGCGTAGGCGGTCAGGACGGAGACCCCGCCGAACGCGACCGCCCCGCACAGCAGCAGCTTCTTGCGGCCGACGCGGTCCCCGAGGCTGCCCATGGAGACCAGCAGGCCCGCGATCACGAACGAGTAGATGTCGCCGATCCACAGCAACTGGGTGCCGGACGGCTTGAGGTCCTCGCTGAGGAAGGGCGTGGCGAGACCGAGGACCGTGGCGTCGACCGCCACCAGCAGTACCGCCAGCACCAGCACCACCAGGGCCAGCCACCGCCCGGGGCGCTGGGCGACGGCGCTCTCGGCCTGAGCCGGGTTCTGCACACCGGTCATGACCGCACGCTCCGGCGCGCGCCGCCGAGCAGCAGTTCGACGACCATGTACGAGAAGTCCTTGGCCGCCACCCGCCCGTCCTGGACCGACCAGGCCGCGGCACCGATGAGTCCGTACAGGGCCTCGGTCAGCCAGGCGGGGCTGAGGTCGATCCGGAACTCGCCCTGTTCCTGGCCGCGCCGGAACAGCGCGGCGAAGCGCGCGTCGGTCCGTGCCCAGCCCTCGTGCACGTCGCCCTCGAAGAGCTGGTTCTCGGTGACGAGGAAGGCGATCAGGCCCGCGGCGGGCTCGATCCGCTCGACGAGCCGCCGCAGCGCCTCGTCGGCCGCGCCCTCGTCCAGCCGGGCCCCGTCGATCGCCGCCTCCAGCTCCTGGATGCCCAGCTCCTCCAGCGCCTCGATCAGCACCTCGCGCCCGGCGAAGTGCCGGTGCAGCGTGGCCCTGCCGATGCCGGCGGCCTTGGCGACCTCGTCCATCGTCGCGGTCGGTTGCCGGGTGAGGAGCGCGGCAGCGCTGCGCAGCACCTGTTCACGATTGACAGCCATGAGTCAAAGATAACCCACATGAGACATGAACGTCTCATGTGGGTGACTCGGTCATCTATCGGCTGTTCGACCGGCCGCGACTGTTCGAGCCGTCAGCCCGCAGCGTCCTCAACTCTTCGCGTCGTCGCCCTTCGCGACCTTGTTCTTGGCGTCGGCCCAGGCGTGCTGGATCACCAGGTCCGCCTTGACCTCCGAGAGCTGGACGGCCACCGCCGAAGGCGCCGTACCGCCCCGGCCGCTCCGGGACGCGAGCGAGCCCGGCACGTTGAGCACCGACCGCACCTCCGGTGTGAGGTGTTCGGAGATCTTCGCGAACTGCTCGTCGGTCAGCTGGTCCAGCTCGATGCCGTGCGCCTCGCACTCCTTGACGCACTCCCCCGCGACCTCGTGCGCCACCCGGAACGGCACGCCCTGCCGGACCAGCCACTCGGCGATGTCGGTGGCCAGCGAGAACCCGGCCGGGGCCAGCTCCTGCATCCGTTCCCGGTGCACGGTCAGGGTCGCCATCATGCCGGTGAGGGCCGGCAGCAGGACCTCCAGCTGGTCGCAGGAGTCGAAGACCGGCTCCTTGTCCTCCTGGAGGTCACGGTTGTAGGCGAGCGGCAGCGCCTTGAGGGTGGCCAGCAGGCCGGTCAGGTTGCCGATGAGCCGCCCCGACTTGCCGCGCGCCAGCTCCGCGATGTCCGGGTTCTTCTTCTGCGGCATGATCGACGAGCCGGTGGAGAAGGCGTCGTGCAGCGTGACGAAGGAGAACTCCTTCGTGTTCCAGAGGATGACCTCCTCCGCGATCCGCGACAGGTTGACGCCGATCATCGCGGTGATGAAGGCGAACTCGGCGACGAAGTCGCGCGAGGCCGTGCCGTCGATCGAGTTCCCCGCCGAGCCGCGCTCGAAGCCCAGGTCCATGGCGACGCCCTCGGGGTCCAGGCCGAGCGAGGACCCGGCCAGCGCGCCCGAGCCGTACGGGGAGACCGCCGTCCGCTTGTCCCACTGGCGCAGCCGCTCCGCGTCCCGGGACAGCGCCTGGACGTGTGCCAGGACGTGGTGCGCGAAGAGGACGGGCTGCGCGTGCTGGAGGTGCGTACGGCCGGGCATGGCGACGTCCGCGTACTTCTGGGCGAGGCCGACCAGCGCGTCCTGGAGGTCCGCGATCAGTCCTCCGATGATCCGGGCGTGGTCGCGCAGGTACATCCGGAACAGCGTGGCGATCTGGTCGTTGCGGGACCGCCCGGCCCGCAGCTTGCCGCCGAGATCGGCGCCGAGACGCTCCAGCAGGCCGCGCTCCAGGGCCGTGTGGACGTCCTCGTCGGCGACCGTGCCGGTGAAGGAGCCGTCGGCGACGTCCGCCTCCAGCTGGTCGAGACCGGCCAGCATGCGGGTCAGTTCGTCGTCGCCGAGCAGCCCGGCCCGGTGCAGCGCGCGGGCGTGGGCGCGGGAGCCTGCGATGTCGTACGGAGCGAGCCGCCAGTCGAAGTGGACGGACGCCGACAGGGCCGCCAGGGCCTCGGACGGCCCGTCGGCGAAACGGCCGCCCCAGAGCCGGACGTCACCGTTGTTGCTGCTCACTTCTGCTCCTTGGGAAGGCGGGGAGGACGGACGCGGTGCCGGACGGGCACGGCGCCGGGGAGACGCGGCCGCCCCCGCCGGATCGAGGGCCGGGGAGGCGGCCGTCGTACGCGTGTCGCCGTACGGACGGGGCTGGACTCAGCCCAGGTCGCGCTTGGCCGCGATCTTCGAGGAGAGGCCGAAGATCTCGATGAAGCCCTGCGCCTTGGACTGGTCGAACGTGTCGCCCGTGTCGTACGTGGCGAGGTTGAAGTCGTACAGCGACTGCTCCGACCTGCGGCCGGTGACGACGGCGCGCCCGCCGTGCATCGTCATCCGGATGTCGCCCGTGACGTGCTGGTTCGCCTCGTTGATGAAGCCGTCCAGGGCTCGCTTGAGCGGGGAGAACCACAGGCCGTCGTAGACCAGCTCGCCCCAGCGCTGCTCGACCTGGCGCTTGTAGCGGGCCAGCTCGCGCTCGACCGTGACGCTCTCCAGCTCCTGGTGGGCGGTGATCAGCGCGATCGCGCCGGGGGCCTCGTAGACCTCCCGGGACTTGATGCCCACGAGCCGGTCCTCGACCATGTCGATCCGGCCGATGCCCTGGGCGCCGGCCCGCTCGTTGAGCTGCTGGATCGCCTGGAGGACGGTGACGGGCCGGCCGTCGATGGCGACCGGGACGCCCTCCTTGAAGGAGATGACGACCTCATCGGCCTCGCGGGCGGTGGCCGGGTTCTGCGTGTACTCGTAGATGTCCTCGATCGGCGCGTTCCAGATGTCCTCCAGGAAGCCCGTCTCCACCGCGCGACCGAAAACGTTCTGGTCGATGGAGTACGGGGACTTCTTGGTGGTGGCGATCGGGAGGTTCTTCTCCTCGCAGAAGGCGATCGCCTTGTCCCGGGTCATCGCGTAGTCACGGACCGGGGCGATGCACTTCAGGTCGGGACCGAGGGCGGCGATACCGGCCTCGAACCGCACCTGGTCGTTGCCCTTGCCGGTGCAGCCGTGCGCGACGGTGCCCGCGCCGTGCTTCTCGGCGGCGGCGACGAGGTGCTTGACGATCGTGGGCCGGGAGAGGGCGGAGACCAGCGGGTACCGGTCCATGTAGAGGGCGTTGGCCTTGATCGCCGGGAGGCAGTACTCGTCGGCGAACTCGTCCTTGGCATCCGCGACCTCGGCCTCGACGGCACCGCAGGCGAGCGCGCGCTTGCGGATGACGTCCAGGTCCTCGCCGCCCTGGCCGACATCGACGGCGACGGCGATGACCTCGGCGCCCGTCTCCTCGGCGATCCAGCCGATGGCGACGGAGGTGTCCAGGCCGCCCGAGTAGGCGAGTACGACGCGCTCGGTCACGGGTTTCTCCTTACGGTGCATCCACTGATGGGTATAACTATGCATTGCTCCGTATGGTTCGTCAATCTCAGATTGGTTCGAACAATCCGCACCAGGTTTGAACACCGGGACGCCCGGTCCCGTACACCTCACCGAACGCAGGCGCCGCGTCCAGACCATCAAGGGCAAGCCGTCCGGCCACGCACCGGACGGCGTCCTCCCCACCCTGATCCGAGTGAGGTTTCCGCATGTCCAGGGGTATCGCGAAGTACAACAAGCGCCGTGTTCTCATCGCGGGTGGCGCGGCAGCGGTCGTGCTGTCGGGCGCGGTGATCGTCAGCAGTGCCATGGCGGGGGAGGGCGACAGCGGCCAGGCGGCGGCCGACGGCCGTACGGCGGCGTCGCCCGGCTCGGTGAACTGCCCGGACGTCGCGCCCAGCCTGCCCGCGATCCCGGCCTCCGCCCAGGCCGAGGTGGACCGCAATCTCGCGCTGCTGAACACCCAGATCAGCGAGGCCAACCAGCGCCTGGTCAGCACCGTCGGCCAGGGCGGGGCCAACTTCGTCCAGAACGCCATCCTCGGCCCGCTGGAGGACAAGCGCGTCGCCACCATCAACCGCATCGCCACCGCCATGCCGGGGAAGCCGGTGCCGGGAACGCGGGCGCCGGTGACGCCGGGGCCGGGAACGCGGGCGCGGGCGCCGGCGACGCGGGTGCCGGGAACGCCGGGGGTGACGCGGGCAACGCCGGAGGGGACGGGGCCGGCGGTGCCACGGGCGCCTCCACGGTGAACTGTCCGGACGTCGCGCCGAGCCTGCCCGCGATCCCCGCCTCCGCCCAGGCCGAGGTGGACCGCAACCTCGCCCTCCTCGACACCCAGATCAGCGAGGCCAACCAGCGCCTGATCGACACCGTCGGCCAGGGCGGGGCCAACTTCGTCCAGAACGCCATCCTCGGCCCGCTGGAGGACAAGCGCGTCGCCACCATCAACCGCATCGCCACCGCCATGGGAACTTCCGGGGCGGCGGCCGACGGCCGATACTCGGCCCCATGGGAAAGCTCTACGAACGGATCGACGGACGTATCCGCGCCTTCATCGAGGAACAGCCCGTCTTCTTCACCGCGACCGCCCCGCTGACCGGCGACGGCCATGTGAACGTCTCCCCCAAGGGACGGGCCGGGACACTCGCAGTGCTCGACAGCCTGACCCTCGCCTACCTCGACTTCGGCGGCAGCGCCGCCGAGACGATCGCCCATCTGCGGGAGAACGGCCGGATCACCCTGATGTGGTGCGCGTTCACCGGACCGCCGAAGGTGCTCCGGGTGCACGGCCGGGGCGAGCCCGTCTTCCGGGACGACCCGCGCTGGGCGCTGTACATCCCGTACTTCAAGGACGCCGACGGGCCGGCCGCCCGGGCGATCATCGTCATCCACGCCGAGCGCGTCAGTGACTCCTGCGGATTCGCGGTGCCGTTCATGGACTACCGCGAGGAACGCACGCAGCACGCCGAACACTTCGCCCGGAAGACGGACGAGGAGTTCGCCGCGTACTGCGAGAAGAAGGACCACGTGGGAGTGAGCCTGGACGGGCTGCCGGCCCTGCCGTTGCCGCTGCCGCCGCGCGGCGACTGACGCCGGGCCGGTCACCTCCTCACGCCGCGGTCCCCGCGACCGGGCCGCGCGGGCCGGACGGCACCTCGTGCCTCGGATCCCGCCGCGGTCCGGCCGTCGGGGTGCGGGCCGTTCGGCGCAGTGAGCAGGCCGCCTCCCGCCCGCCCGGCTACGGTCCGGACCATGCGTCTCTCCCTCGTACTCGCCGCCACGCTGCTCACCACGGCGGCCCTGACCGCCACCGCTGTCACGGCCCCGGACGCCCGCGCCTCCCCCGCGCCGCGGAGGGCACCGTCCCAGCCCTCCCTGCCACCCGCCGACACCCCCCTGCCCGAGCGGATGGCGGACACCGGCGGCGGTGACCAGCTCATCACCGCCGAGGCGCCCGCCACCACATCGACCACGGGCACGGTCACCTGGTGGGACCGGCGCGAGGGCCACTGGGTGGCCGCCGGTTCCGCGAAGGCGCGCTTCGGGGCGGGCGGGCTGGTGGCCGGCAGGAAACGCGAACAGGGCACCTCCACCACCCCCGCGGGGGTGTACGCCATGCCGTACGCCTTCGGTATCGAGCGCGCTCCGGCGGGGACGCTGTACGGCTACCGGCCGGTGACGGACGACTCGTGGTGGTGCCAGGACAACGACTCGGTCTCCTACAACCGCTGGGTGGAGGGCCTGCCCGACGACTGCCGGGCCTCCCGCGCCGAGCACATGGCCGACTACGGGCAGCAGTACGCGCGCGGCCTGGTGATCGGCTTCAACTACGACCGTCCGGTGCGCGGCCGGGGCGCCGGGATCTTCCTGCACGTCAACGGCAAGGGCGCCACCGCGGGGTGCGTCTCCGTACCCGCCGGCACCATGAGCGCCATCCTGAGCTGGGCCGACCCGGTCCGGGCCCCGCACATCGCGATCGGCACGGCCACCGGCCCGACCGCCATCACGGACATCGTGGGTGACGGACACACCGCGCGGCAGCGAGCCGCCCGGAAAGCCTCGTAACAGAAGCTCCATAAACGGCCAAAGGCCGACTCCGCTCGGTCTCCTCCGGCATCCGTTTGAACTGGC
The DNA here is from genome assembly GCF_000719775.1 of Streptomyces sp. NRRL F-5135. Lineage (GTDB taxonomy): Bacteria > Actinomycetota > Actinomycetes > Streptomycetales > Streptomycetaceae > Streptomyces > Streptomyces hebeiensis. Next base: position 66,314 of record NZ_JOHR01000019.1, read on the forward strand.
CGCCGCTCAAATCCGTATCGGCGGGCACGGAGGAGAGCTGAGGAGCGGTCCCGTGGCGATGTTGCACAACGGCCGGGCGGCCAGACGGCAGACCATGCGTGCCATCCGCCCGCAACGGTCGGGCGCGCTGCCCCTGTTGATCCTGGGCTGGGCGGGCGCGGCGGCCGTCATGGCGCTGTGGTGGCAGAACACCCCGCTCGTGCGCATGGCCCTGGCCGAGTGGCTGACCGGTGCGGGCCGGCTGACCGGCCTGCTCGGCGGCTACATGATCGCGATCGTGGTGCTGCTGATGGCCCGCGTACCGGCCCTGGAGCGGCGGGTGGGCTCGGACCGCGTGGCCCGCTGGCACGCGATGAGCGGGCGGTACGCCATCTGTCTGGTGATCGCCCATGTACCGCTGACCATCGCCGGGTACGCGGCGCAGGCCCAGGTGGACTTCGTCCGGCAGACCGTCGACATGGTCACCACCTTCCCGCGGATGATCGAGGCGACCGCCGGGACCGTGCTCTTCCTGATCATCGGCTTCGTCTCGGTGGGCATGGTGCGCCGGAGGGTCGCGTACGAGACCTGGTACTACATCCACCTGCTCACCTATGTCGCGGTCTACCTCACGTTCTGGCACCAGCTCGCCACCGGTGCCGAGTTCGTGGGCGACGCGACGGCACGGACGGCCTGGTACGTGCTGTACGGCGCCGCCGGCGCGCTGCTGGTCTGGTACCGCGTCCTGACCCCGATCCGGCTCAACCAGCGCCATCGGATGCGGGTCCACTCGACGGTCTACGAGGCGCCGGGCGTGGTGTCCGTCCTGATCAGCGGCAGGCGTCTGCACCGGCTGGGGGCCGAGCCGGGGCAGTTCTTCCGCTGGCGGTTCCGCACCTCCGGGCTGCGCTGGAGCTCCAACCCGTACTCGCTCTCGGCACCGCCCCGGCCCGACCTGCTGCGGATCACCGTCCGCGCGAACGGCGAGCACAGCGAGGCGCTGTCGCGGCTGGAGCCGGGCACACGGGTATGGGCCGAGGGCCCGTACGGGGCGATGACGGCGGCGCGGCGCAGCAAGGAGAAGGTGCTGATGATCGCGGGTGGCGCCGGGATCACGCCGATGCGCGCGCTGTTCGAGACGCTGCCCGGCGGGCCCGGCGATCTCACGCTGCTCTACCGGGCCAGCAAGACGGAGGATCTGGCGCTGTGGGCCGAGCTGCGGGAGATCGCGTCGGCGCGCGGGGCCCGGCTGCTGTACGCGGTCAACGGGCCGGACGGGGTACGGCCCGAGATCACCACGGACCGGCTGCGCGAGCTGCTGCCGGACATCGAAGACCACGACGTGTACGTGTGCGGGCCCACGGGACTCGCCCGGCAGACGTACGACGCCTTGCGTGCGGCCGGAGTGCCCACGCGCCGTATCCACCACGAGTCCTTCGAAATGTGAGGCAGCCGGTGAAGAGGAAACATCCGTTCCGGCGGATCATGATCGGTGCCGCCGCGACCGCGTCGGCCGTTGTCGCCCTGCTCGCGCTGAAGCAGCCCGGCGGCTCGTCGGTGGCGGGGCCCGCACAACAGCCGGGGGCCGGGGCGGGGACGTCGGTGGGGGCGGCCGGGGCCGCGGCCGGGCAGACCGTGCTCGGGGAGGCGGTGAACACCCAGTACGGCCCCGTCCAGGTCCGCGTCACCGTCACGGACGGCAAGATCACCCAGGCCGAAGCCGTCCAGGCACCCGACAGCGACGCCCGCAGCCAGTCCATCACCGCCAACGCCGTACCCAAACTCAACCAAGCCGCCCTCACCACTCAGAACGCCCAGGTCGACGCCGTTTCCGGAGCCAGCTACACCAGCAAGGGCTACCAGGAATCACTCCAGAGCGCCCTCGACAAGGCCGGCCTCTGATGGCGGCCGGGTCCCCGGAGCCGGGACGGCTGCGCCACGTCGAGGAGTCGATGGGCACGGTCTTCTCGTTCGACATCCGCGGTGTGACGGACGAGGCACGGGTACGCGCCGGGCTGCGGGCGGCCGTGGCCTCGCTGCACCGGGTGGACGAGATCTTCTCGACGTTCCGGCCGGACAGCCAGATCACGCGGCTCGGCCGGGGCGAGCTGACGCCGGCGGAGTGTGTGACGGAGGTCGCGGAGGTCCTGGATCTGTGCGCGGCGGCGGAGCGGGAGAGCGACGGCTGGTTCAGTACCCGCCACGCGGGCCGGCTCGACCCGACGGGCCTGGTGAAGGGCTGGGCGGTGGAGCGGGCGGTACGGATGATCGCCTCGTCGGGAGCGGAGTCGGTGTGCCTGAACGGGGGCGGCGACGTCCAGCTCCACGGCGGCCCCTGGCGGGTGGGCATCGCCGACCCGCTGCGCCCGGGCGCGCTGGCGACGGTGGTGGAGGCACCGGAGGCCCAGGAGGGCCTGGCCGTGGCCACTTCGGGCCCGGCGGAGCGCGGCTGCCACGTCCTGGACCCGCACACGGGTGAGCCCCCGGTGCGCGGCCTCGCGTCGATCACGGTGGTCTGCCCGACGGGCCTGACGGCGGCGGACGCCCGGGCGACCGCCGCGTACGCCATGGGCGAGGAGGCCCGCGACTGGCTGGAAGCGCTCCCGGACGCGGAGGGCTTCGCCGTCACGGCGACGGGCGGGACCTGGACGACCACGGGGTTCCGCCACTACGCGGCCCAGCTGGCGGTGTAGGGCGCGGGAGCGGGCACCGGCCCGGACCGTCGCCCGGCGGGCCGGCCGGAGGCCGACCGGCACGCCCCCGGCCCCGCGCGCACCCCGAGCCCGGCCCGGCCCTGCCCGGCCCTGCCCGAGAGCAACCCCCCGCGCGGCGGCGGAGCTCAGCGGTCGTTCTGGGCCAGTCGCAGCAAGTGGTCCGCCAGTGCCTGGCCGCCCGCCGGGTCACGGCTGATCAGGAGCAGGGTGTCGTCGCCCGCGATCGTGCCCAGGATGGCGTGCAGTTCGGCCTGGTCGATCGCGGACGCCAGGAACTGCGCCGCGCCCGGCGGCGTCCGCAGGACCACCAGGTTGGCCGACGCCTCGGCGGAGATGAGCAGTTCACCGGCGAGCCGGCGCATCCGCTCCTCCTTCGCCGACTCGCCGAGCGGGGCGTGCGGGGTGCGGAAGCCGCCCTCGCTGGGGACCGCGTAGATCAACTCACCACCGGTGTTGCGGATCTTGACCGCGCCCAGTTCGTCCAGGTCCCGGGAGAGCGTCGCCTGGGTGACGCTCAGCCCGTCGTCCGCGAGCAGCTTCGCCAACTGGCTCTGCGAACGCACCGGCTGCCGGTTGAGGATGTCAACGATCCTGCGGTGGCGGGCCGTTCTGGTCTGCGGCACCGAAGGCCCGCTCTGCTCGGTCTCCGGCCCCTGGGCCTCGGTCATCGTCCGTCTCATCTCTCAGGCTCGCCCGTCCCCGTACGCGTTGTCGAGGATGCCGGGGAGAGCCCCCAGCAGCGCGTCCACCTCCTCGTCGCCGATGACCAGCGGCGGCATCAGCCGGACGACGTCGGGGGCGGGCGCGTTCACGAGGAAACCGGCACCCTGAGCCGCCTGTTGCACCTGTGGCGCAAGGGGCTCGGTGAGCACGATACCCAGGAGCAGGCCCGCGCCACGGACATAAGAGACCAACGGGTGGCCGAGCGCCTCCACGCCCGCGCGCAGCTTCTCGCCGAGCCGCTTCACCTGGTCCAGGAGATGGCCGGCGGCCAGGGTGTCGAGGACGGCGAGCCCGGCGGCGCAGGCGACCGGGTTGCCGCCGAACGTCGTGCCGTGCTGTCCCGGCCGCAGCAGCTCCGCCGCCTCGCCGAAGGCGATGACCGCCCCCAGCGGCAGACCACCGCCCAGCCCCTTGGCGAGGGTGACGACGTCGGGTTCGACGCCCTGGTGCGCCTGGTGCTCGAACCACTGGCCGGTCCGCCCGATACCCGTCTGCACCTCGTCCAGCACGAGCAGGGTGCCGGTGGCGCGGGTGATCTCGCGGGCCGCCTCCAGATAGCCCTTGGGCGGGACGACCACTCCGTTCTCGCCCTGGATCGGCTCGATGATCACCAGCGCGGTCTCCTCGGTCACCGCGGCGCGCAGCGCCTCGGCGTCCCCGTACGGCACATGCGTCACATCGCCCGGGAGAGGCTCGAACGGCTCCCGCTTGCCCGGCTGGCCGGTGAGGGCCAGCGAGCCCATCGTGCGGCCGTGGAAGCCGCCGGCGGTGGCGACCATGTGCGTACGGCCGGTCAGCCGGCCGATCTTGAACGCGGCCTCGTTGGCCTCCGCGCCGGAGTTGCAGAAGAACACCCGGCCGGGGCGGCCGGCGAGTCGCACCAGCCGCTCGGCGAGCGCGACCGGGGGCTCCGCGACGAAGAGGTTGGAGACATGGCCGAGCGAGGCGATCTGCCGGGAGACGGCCTCGACGACGGCGGGGTGCCCGTGGCCGAGGGCGTTGACCGCGATGCCGCCGACGAAGTCGGCGTACGCGGTGCCGTCCGCGTCCCAGACACGGGCGCCCTCGCCCCGGACGAGCGCCAGCTTCGGCGTGCCGTAGTTGTCGGTCATGACGCCCTGCCAGCGGGTCACGAGCCCCTGGTTGCCGCTGCCACTGCCGCCGTCGGCGGCGCCGCTGATGTCGGCGTTGCCGGTACCGGTGCCGGTCACTGTGCCGCCCCTTCGTTCTGTTCGCCCTGTTCGCCCTGGTTACTCTGTTCGCCCTGGTCGCCCTGGTCGCCTCGCACCGTGTCGCTCTGACCGTCGGGCACGACCATCGTGCCGATTCCCTCGTCGGTGAAGATCTCCAGCAGGATCGAATGCGGTACCCGGCCGTCGATCACCCGGGCGGTGACGACCCCGTTCCGTACGGCGAACAGGCACCCCTCCATCTTGGGCACCATGCCGCTGGACAGGTCGGGCAGCAGCTTCTCCAGCTGACTGGCGGTGAGCCTGCTGATGACCTCGTCGCTGTTCGGCCAGTCCTCGTACAGGCCCTCCACGTCGGTGAGGACCATCAGCGTCTCCGCGCCCAGCGCGGCGGCCAGCGCGGCGGCGGCGGTGTCCGCGTTGACGTTGTAGACATGGCCGTCGTCGACGCTGCGCGCGATCGAGGAGATCACCGGGATACGGCCGTCGGCCAGCAGCGCCTCGATCGCGCCCGTGTCGATCTCGGTGATCTCGCCGACCCGGCCGATGTCGACCAGTTCGCCGTCGATCCGCGGGCGGTGCCGGCTCGCGCTTATGGTGTGCGCGTCCTCGCCAGTCAGGCCCACGGCCAGCGGGCCGTGCTGGTTGAGCAGGCCGACCAGCTCGCGCTGGACCTGTCCGGCCAGCACCATCCGTACGACGTCCATCGCCTCGGGCGTGGTGACGCGCAGTCCCGCCTTGAACTCGCTGACCAGCCCGTGCCGGTCGAGCTGGGCGCTGATCTGCGGGCCGCCGCCGTGCACGACGACCGGCTTGAGCCCGGCCTGCCGCAGGAAGACGACATCCTGGGCGAAGGCGGCCTTGAGCTCGTCGTCCACCATGGCGTTGCCGCCGAACTTGATGACGACGGTCTTCCCGTTGTGCCGGGTCAGCCAGGGCAGGGCCTCGACGAGGATCCGGGCCTTGGGGAGCGCGGTGTGCTTGCGGGTGCTCATGAGCTGTACGCGCTGTTCTCGTGGACGTAGTCGGCCGTCAGGTCGTTGGCCCAGATGACCGCGGACTCGGTGCCGGCCGCGAGATCGGCGGTGATCCGCACCTCGCGGTAGCGCATGTCGACCAGGTCGCGGTCCTCGCCGACCGAACCGTCTCTGCAGACCCACACGTCGTTGATGGCCACGTTGAGGCGGTCGGGTTCGAAGGCGGCGCTCGTCGTGCCGATGGCGGAGAGCACCCGGCCCCAGTTGGGGTCCTCACCGTGGATGGCGCACTTGAGGAGGTTGTTGCGGGCGATGGAACGGCCCACCTCGACGGCGTCGTCCTCGCTCGCGGCGTTGACCACCTCGATGCGGATGTCCTTGGAGGCGCCCTCGGCGTCCCCGATGAGCTGACGCGCGAGGTCGGCGCAGACCGTGCGGACGGCCTCGGCGAAGGCGTCGTACTCCGGCACCACGCCGGAGGCCCCGGACGCGAGCAGCAGCACGGTGTCGTTGGTCGACATGCAGCCGTCGGAGTCGACCCGGTCGAAGGTGGTACGGGTGGCGGCGCGCAGCGCGGAGTCGAGCGCGGGGGCCTCGACGTCGGCGTCGGTGGTGAGGACGACGAGCATGGTGGCGAGGCCGGGCGCGAGCATGCCGGCGCCCTTGGCCATACCGCCGACGGTCCAGCAGGCGTCCCCGCTGCCGCCGCTCGCGACGGCCGTCTTGTGGACGGTGTCCGTGGTCTTGATGGCGATGGCGGCCTTCTCACCGCCGTGCGCGGAGAGTTCGGCGGCGGCCTTGTCCAGCCCGGGCAGCAGCTTGTCCATGGGCAGCTCGACCCCGATCAGCCCGGTCGAGGCCACGGCGATCTCGCCCGCGCTGTGGCCGTCGAGGACCTCGGCGGCCTTCTCGGCGGTGGCGTGGGTGTCCTGGAAGCCCTTCGGGCCCGTACAGGCGTTGGCGCCACCGGAGTTGAGGACGACTGCGGTGACCTCGCCGCCCTTGAGGACCTGCTCGGACCACAGGACGGGGGCGGCCTTGACCCGGTTGGAGGTGAAGACGCCGGCGGCGGCGCGGCGCGGCCCGGCGTTGACCACGAGGGCCAGGTCGAGCCCGCCGTTCTCCTTGATCCCGGCGGCCACTCCGGCCGCCGTGAATCCCTTCGCTGCCGTGACGCTCAAGGTGCCACTCCGATCGTCGAAAGTCCCGTGTCCTCGGGGAGTCCGAGGGCGATGTTCATGCTCTGCAGCGCGCCGCCCGCCGTGCCCTTGGTGAGGTTGTCGACGGCGCTGATGGCGATGACGCGGCCGGCGGCCTCGTCGTGGGCGACCTGGACCTGGACCGCGTTGGATCCGTAGACCGAGGCGGTGGCCGGCCACTGTCCCTCGGGAAGGAGGTGCACGAAGGGCTCGTCGGCGAACGCCTTCTCGTACGCCTGCCGCACGTCCTGGGCCGTCGTGCCCTGCTTCGCCTTGGCGGAGCAGGTGGCCAGGATGCCGCGGGGCATCGGGGCCAGGGTCGGGGTGAAGGAGACGGTGACGGGCTCGCCCGCCGCCTCGCTGAGATTCTGGATCATCTCGGGCGTGTGCCGGTGACCGCCGCCGACGCCGTACGGGCTCATGGAGCCCATCACCTCGGAGCCGAGCAGGTGCGGCTTGGCCGCCTTGCCGGCGCCGGAGGTGCCCGACGCGGCGGTGATCACGGCCTCGGGCTCGACGAGGCCCGCCGCGTAAGCGGGGAAGAGCGCCAGCGAGACGGCGGTGGGGTAGCAGCCGGGCACGGCGATGCGCTTGGTCCCCGCCAGCGCGGCGCGCGCGCCCGGCAGCTCGGGCAGCCCGTAGGGCCAGGTCCCGGCGTGGGGGGACCCGTAGAACCGCTCCCAGTCCCCCGCGTCCCGCAGCCGGAAGTCGGCCCCCATGTCGACCACCAGCACCTCGTCCCCGAGCTGCTCGGCGACGGCCGCGGACTGCCCGTGCGGCAGCGCGAGGAAGACCACCTCGTGCCCGGCGAGCACCTCCGGCGCGGTCGGCTCCAGCACCCGGTCGGCCAGCGGCAGCAGGTGCGGCTGGAGCCCGCCGAGGCGCTGCCCCGCGTTGGAGTTGCCGGTGAGGGCGCCTATCTCGACCCCTGGGTGTGTGAGCAGCAGACGGAGCAGCTCGCCGCCCGCGTACCCGCTCGCTCCTGCCACTGCCGCACGTACAGCCATGGAAAATCCTCCTCGGTAACAGCATGACTATACGATCGCTTGCAGCTTTATGCAATGGCTTGGATCGCGGCCGCCCGACGGTCCGAATAGCCCCATCGAACGTACGGGCTAATACTGGAACGAGGAGGTGCGTCATGCGCAAGATTGCCGACTGCCGGGATTTCCCCAGCGAGACCAAGTGCACCCTCGCGATCTCCGGTGAGGAGGAGGAAGTCGTGCGCGCCGCCGGCGAACACGCCGAGTCCGTGCACGGGCACACGAACAGCCCGGAGCTGCGGGAGCAGATCCGCTCCATGCTGAAGGACGACGTCCCGCAGCACGCCTGAGCCGCACGGCTGATGCCGTAGGCCGTGACGCGGACCTTGCGTCGCAGACCTGGATCGCGGCCCGGGCCAGGGCCCGCCACCGGTTCCCTCCCGGTGGCGGGCCCGCTTCGCCCGGGCCGGTCCGCCGGCCCCCTTCCCGTGGATCTCCGGCGGTCCTACCGGCGCCGCCGCTCCCGCCGTGTCCGGCTCGTAGAATCGCCGGATGAGCGCTCCCGACTCCGGTCCCGTGATCACCTCCGAGCCAGGCACCGCGGCGAACTCCCCGGCGGCCGGCGCGGCCACCGAGGAGAGCGAAGCGCTGCGCACGCTGCGCCGCGTCTTCGGGTACGACTCCTTCCGGGGCGCCCAACGGGAGATCATCGATCACGTGGTGGCCGGCGGCGACGCGCTCGTCCTCATGCCGACCGGTGGCGGCAAGTCGCTCTGCTACCAGATCCCGGCACTCGTGCGGAAGGGCGTCGGCGTCGTCGTCTCCCCGCTGATCGCCCTCATGCAGGACCAGGTCGACGCCCTGCGTGCGCTCGGCGTCCGCGCCGGGTTCCTGAACTCCACGCAGGACCTGGACGAACGGCGGCTGGTGGAGGCCGAGTTCCTCTCCGGCGAGCTGGACCTGCTCTACCTGGCGCCCGAGCGGCTGCGCGTCGAGTCGACCGTACGCCTGCTGGAGCGCGGCACGATCTCGCTGTTCGCCATCGACGAGGCGCACTGCGTGGCGCAGTGGGGGCACGACTTCCGGCCCGACTACCTCGCCCTGTCGTCGCTGCACGAACGCTGGCCGGACGTGCCGCGCATCGCGCTGACCGCGACCGCCACCGAGGCCACGCACACGGAGATCGCCACGCGGCTCAGCCTCCAGAACGCCCGGCACTTCGTCGCGAGCTTCGACCGGCCCAACATCCAGTACCGGATCGCGCCCAAGAACGACCCCAAGAAGCAGCTGCTCCAGTTGCTGCGCACCGAGCACCCCGGGGACGCGGGGATCGTCTACTGCCTCTCCCGGGCCTCGGTGGAGAAGACCGCCGAGTTCCTGGTGCGGAACGAGGTCGCCGCGCTCCCGTACCACGCGGGTCTCGACGCCGCGACGCGCGCCGAGCACCAGGCGCGCTTCCTGCGGGAGGAGGGGCTGGTCATGGTGGCGACGATCGCGTTCGGCATGGGCATCGACAAGCCGGACGTGCGCTTCGTGGCCCATCTCGACCTGCCGAAGTCGGTCGAGGGCTACTACCAGGAGACCGGCCGGGCCGGGCGGGACGGGCTGCCGTCCACGGCCTGGCTGGCGTACGGACTCCAGGACGTCGTCCAGCAGCGGAAGATGATCGACACCTCCGAGGGCGACGAGGCGCACCGGCGCCGGCTGGGCGCGCACGTCGACGCGATGCTGGCGCTGTGCGAGACGGTGGAGTGCCGCCGGGTCCAACTGCTGGCGTACTTCGGCGAGAAGAGCGGGCCGTGCGGGAACTGTGACACCTGCCTGACGCCCGCGGAGTCCTGGGACGGGACGGTTCCGGCGCAGAAACTGCTGTCGACGGTGGTACGGCTGAAGCGCGAGCGGAACCAGAAGTTCGGCGCGGGCCAGATCACCGACATCCTGCTGGGCCGGAAGACGGCGAAGGTCATCCAGTTCGACCACGACGCGCTCAGCGTGTTCGGCATCGGCACGGACCTGCGCGAGGCGGAATGGCGCTCGGTGGCACGGCAGTTGCTCGCCCAGGGCCTGATCGCGGTCGAGGGCGACTACGGCACGCTCGTGCTGACGGAGGACAGCGGCGAGGTGCTGGGCGGCCGGCGCCGGGTGACGCTGCGCCGCGAGCCGGAGAAACCGGCCCGCGCGCCCCGCACGGAGAAGGCGGCCAAGGGCCGCTCGGCCGCCCCCGTCGACCTGCCGGCCGAGGCGGTCCCGGTGTTCGAGTCGCTACGGGCCTGGCGCGCGGCGACGGCGAAGGAGCAGGGCGTGCCCGCGTACGTCGTCTTCCACGACGCGACGCTGCGCGAGATCGCGACGACGGCCCCGACGACGTTGGCGGAGCTGGGCACGGTGACCGGGGTCGGGGAGAACAAGCTGGCGAAGTACGGGGAGCAGATCCTTCAGACGCTGGACGCGCTCTGAGGCGGCCGTGAGCCCATGAGCCGCACGAGCCGCGCGAGGCACACGGGCGCGGCGGTCCAGGCCCCGTCCATGCGGTCCGGCCCCGTCCATGCGGACCGGGACCGCCCGTGCGCCCCGCCCGTGCGCCGTACGCCGTGTGCTGTACGCCGTGTGCCGTGTGCCGTGTGCCGTGTGCCGTGTGCCGACCCGGTGGACCGGTCGGCCGGGCGTCGGCGCCAGGGGGCTCCGGTCCGCCGGTCGCCGCCGCCGACGTGTTCCGGCCCTGCCCGCGCACGGTCCGGGCGCCGGTCTACTTCCCCGGCGCCCGGTCCGGTGTCGCCGCGCGCTTGCCGTAGTGGTCCTTGACCACCCGGGTCATCGCCCCGGCCGGGTCCCCGCCCACCTCCTTCGCGGCGAAGAAGACGTGTCCGCGCACGCCCGCGTGCTTCTTGGCCAGCGTGAGGTGCCGGGACAGCTCCGCCGGGTCGCGCCAGGGGGCGGGCTGGGCCGGGTCGCCGGCCTTGTAGAGGGCCTCGCCCACGTAGAGATCCACTCCGGTGGACCGGACCACCCCGTTCCACCAGCGCAGCAGCGTGCCGTAGTCGCACGCGGCATGGCCGATCTCCCAGTACAACTGCGGGACGACGTAGTCGATCCAGCCCTTCCTGACCCATGTGCGGGTGTCGGCGTACAGGTCGTCGTACGTCTGGACGCCGCCCCGCGTGTCGGACCCCGCCGGGTCGGTGGTGGCGTTCCGCCACACGCCGAACGGGCTGATCCCGAACCGCACGCCCTTCCTCGTCCTCGCGATCCGCTCCGACGTCTCCCGCACCAGCCGGTCGATGTTGTCCCGGCGCCAGGCCGCCCGGCTGGAGAAACCCGTGCCGTAGCGCTTGTAGGCCGCGTCGTCCTGGAACGTCTGGCCGGCGACCGGGTACGGGTAGAAGTAGTCGTCCCAGTGGACGGCGTCGATCGCGTACCGCCGGACCGCGTCCAGCATCGCGTCCTGGACGAACTTCCTGACCTCGGGCAGCCCGGGGTTGTAGTACAGCTTGCCGCCGTACGGCACGACCCAGCCGGGGTGCAGCCGCGCGGGGTGCTTCGCGGTCAGCCGCGACGGGTCGGTGTGGTTCGCCACTCGGTACGGGTTGAACCAGGCGTGCAGTTCCAGGCCGCGCGCGTGCGCCTCGCGCACCGCCGTGCCCAGCGGGTCCCACCCCGGGTCCTTGCCCTGGGCGCCGGTGAGGCACTGGGCCCACGGCTCGTACGGCGAGGGCCACAGGGCGTCCGCCGTGGGCCGGACCTGGAGCATGACGGCGTTCAGCCCGCGCTTCACCGCCGTGTCCAGGTGCCGGATCAGCTCGGCGCGCTGCTGAGCGGCGGTCAGTCCGGGCTTCGACGGCCAGTCCCGGTTGGTCACGGTGGCGATCCACATGCCGCGCAGGTCCGTGCCCCGGGCGTTCGTCTCCCGCGGGTACGTGTCGGCGGGCATGTCCCCCGCCGTCAGCAGCGCGGCCGCCAGCCCCGCCGCGCCCGCCACGAGCCCGCGCCGGCCGATCACGTCGGACGCCGATCGCCCTCCCATGCCGGTCCCCGCCCTCCGGGCCGTCCCTCCGGCCGCCCCGTCAGCCGCCGCGTGACCCGCCCCGCGGCCGGCTCTGTGACCGGCCCCGTGTCCGGTCCCGCCGTCGGGCCCCGTCCGCTTCCACTCCGCCGCCATACGTCTCGCCACCGTCCTTCCGTACCGGAACCGACCCCACGGGGACCGGACCGCACCGCACCTCACCGCGCCACAGCGCGTCCTGACACCATCGCACCCCGTCACACCCGTCCCTACGGCCGCTCCGGGCACAGCAGCCTTCCCGCCCCGGCCCACCGCCCACACACCTCGGCGGAGTAACGTCCTGTCCCGAGGCGGGCGCCGGACAGCAGCCGGCGACCATGGGGACCTGCCGCGACACGGACCAGCGAAAGGCACGATGTGACCGAGACCCTGACCGATATCGCCCGCGTCGGAGTGGTGGGCTGCGGCCAGATGGGCGCAGGCATCGCCGAGGTCGCCGCCCGCAGCGGCCTGGAGGTCATGGTCGCGGAGACCACCGGGGAGGCGCTGGAGATCGGCCGTACCCGCCTGCTGAACTCGCTCGCGAAGGCCGCCGAGCGCAGCAAGATCACCGAGCCGGAGCGGGACGCCGCCATCGACCGGCTCAGCTTCACCACGGACCTCGGGGAGTTCGCCGACCGTGACCTCGTCATCGAGGCGGTCGTGGAGAACGAGCAGGTCAAAACCGAGATCTTCCAGGTGCTCGACCAGGTGGTGACCCGCTCCGACGCGATCCTCGCCTCCAACACCTCCTCCATCCCGCTGGTCAAGCTCGCCGTCGCGACCTCCCGCCCCGACCAGGTGATCGGGATCCACTTCTTCAACCCCGCGCCCGTGCAGAGGCTGGTCGAGCTGATCCCGGCGCTGACGACCTCCGAGGAGACGGTCCTGCGGGCCGAGGCGGTGGTCACGGGACTGCTGGGCAAGCATGCCATCCGGGCCCAGGACCGCTCGGGCTTTGTGGTGAACGCGCTGCTCATCCCGTATCTGCTCGCCGCGGTCCGGATGTTCGAGTCGGGCGCCGCGAGCCGCGAGGACATCGACAACGGCATGGAGATGGGGTGCGCCCACCCGATGGGGCCGCTCAAGCTCGCCGATCTGATCGGTCTCGACACCGTCGCGTCGGTCGCCGACTCGATGTACGCGGAGTTCAAGGAGCCCCTGTACGCCGCTCCCCCGCTGCTCCAGCGCATGGTGGACGCGGGCCGGCTCGGCCGGAAGTCGGGCGCGGGCTTCTACCCGTACGCCTGACCACCGGCACGGGCCGTCACCGAGCGTGTAATGATCCGCGCGTTCCCGGACGCGCCCGCACGCCCCTGCGCACACCCGCACACCCGGTTCACACGGCGTGTGCGCAGGGCGCCCGCATATGCACGCCACACACCTTCCGGCCTGCTCCTCAGGGGAGTTGACTCGGTTCTGCGCACATGAGAACCGAAGAACGACTTTCCCGAACAGGAGCGAACTCTTGACCCCCGATACCGATCAGCCCGTGGCCGCCGACACCTACGCGGAGTTACGTCGCGGCCTCGACGTCGGTCTCGCCAAGGCGGACGGAAGGATGGCGCTACTGGCCCAGCGCAACGACCAGACCGAGAGAGACGTGGACGATCTGGCCGCGCGCGTCGCGGCGCTGGAACACTCCAGGTGGCCGCTGCCCGCTCTGGGGACGCTCTGCTCACTCGGAGCGCTTGTCGTGACGGTCTGGCAGGTGCTCGGCCGCTGACCTCATCGGCCGGCGGCCCCTGACGAAACCCCCCGCGTCCCCCGACGAGCCCCTACGGTCCGAAGACCCGACAGCTCCGAACGGCCCCGCCGGCCGTCAGCCGAGCCTCAAGTGATGGAGCATCAGGAGACCGGCCGTCATATTGGCGGCCGGGATCTCCCCCCGGGCGATCATGCCCGGCACGCGTTCGAGCGGGACCCACTCCCGGCGTGAGGACTCGAAGTCGTCCTCGGGATGGCCGATGTACGTCGCGCTGTCCCCCCAGTAGAGGTGGTGCCGGGCGTCGGTCAGGCCGTTGGAGGGCTCGACCGTGAGCAGGTGCCGCAGCGGCCCCGGCCGCCAGCCGGTCTCCTCCTCCATCTCCCGGGCCGCCGCGGCGGCGATGTCCTCGCCGTCCTCGACCACACCGGCGGCCAGCTCCCAGCCCCAGCTGTCGGTGATGAAGCGGTGCCGCCAGAGCATGAGCACCTCGTTGGCGTCGTTGACCACGGTCGCCACGGCGACCGGGCGGAGCCGGATGAGGAAGTGGTCCAGGTGCCGGCCGTCGGGGAGCTTGACGTCCGCGAGGTTGACCCGGAACCAACGGTTCTCATACACGGTCTGTTCGCTCAAGTTTGTCCACTGCACGTTTCTGCCACCTTCCCTCGAGTTGGTGGCAATATGGCAGCAGCCGTACAACCGCGCGGGAATGCGCGGGGCGATCACCGACGGCCTTGCCCCCAGGCCCCGCACGGGCCCCGACCGGCCCCGGAGCCTTCCCTTCCGGCTTGGCCGAGGACCCTGGGCCCGGGCCGGTCGTCGGTCCGGACCTCCGTCCGGATCCTGGAGCGGATCCGCCGAGGGCGTCCTCTACAGCGGAACCCGCAGGGCCCCGTCGATCAGTTCGGCCGTCTCGCCCGCGTCCGCGGAACCACTGGCGACCAACTGCTCGCGGACCTCCCGCAGCCGGTCCCGCAGCCGCTGGGACTCCATGCCCCGGGCCCGTTCCGCCATCTCCGCCGCCGTCCGCGCGGCCCGGTCCGCCTCGCCCAGCCGCAGTTCGATATGGCTGAGCATGGCGAGCCGGTGCACCCGGCCCCGGTCGTGCGCCGGGGTCTCGACGGCCGCCGAGGCATGCTCCTGGGCGGCCGCCAGTTCGCCGAGGCTGAGCAGTGCCTCCGCCACCTGTACGTTCACCAGTCCGGGCTGGACGTAGCCCGTCTCGTCCGGCTCGTACCCCGGTCTGATGCGCTCAGCCTCCGTCTCCGCCCGCCGGATACAGCCGAGCGCCCCGGCGGCGTCGCCGAGGTGCGCATACGACTTCGCCTGCATCGCGTACAGATCCGCGGCCAGCGCGGGGGTGATCTGGCGGCCCGCCGTACGCAGCGCCGCCTCGGCGAAGGCGACGGCCTGGCGGTACTCCCCCAGGTACACGGACTGGTTGACCAGGAGCGCGATCACATAGGCGCCGAGCCCCCGGTCGCCGCTCGCCTTGGCCAGCCGCAGCGCCTGGTGGAAGTAGCGCTGGGCCAGCCCGTGGGAGTCCGAGTCGTAGGCGCAGATTCCGGCCACCGCGACCAGCCCGCCGGTCGCCCGGTGCAACTGCCGTCCCAGGGAGTCGGTGTAGCCGCCGCGCAGCAGCGGCGCCGTCTCGGCGTTGAGGAAGCCGACCACGCGGGCGCGGGTCGCGACCCCGCCCGTCCGCCGGTACATCAGTTCGTAGTGAGCCCGTGCCGCCCGCAGCAGGTGGACGTCGGCCGGCGAGACCTTCGTCCGGCCCGGGCGGGAGACGTCGGAGTCCTCCGGCGGGTTCTCCCACTCCCACACGGGCATCACGGCGGGGGTGCCGGTGACGGCGGGAGCGCTCACGATGTGCGGCCGCTGCTGCTCGTCGCTGCGCCACAGCGCCGTGGCCCGCTCCACGAACCCGGCGAGCGGAGTGGCGCCCGGCGTCAGCGGTTCGCCCGGTACGCCGAGACCGATGTCGTCCAGCGACAACGGCCGTCGCAGCCGGTCGCCGAGCACCACACAGATCAGGTCGGGTACTTGGCCGCGCGGCCGCTGGCCTTTCAACCAGCGTGAGACGGCGGTGTGTTCGTAGCGCAGCGCGAGGCCCCTGGCCCGGCCCGCGTGGTTGATCCGTGCGGCGAGGCCCGCATGGGAAATGCCCGCTTCGTCAAGTAAGGAATCGAGCAGGGTGTTGGGCTGCATCTGGCCCCTCCGGTGACTCGGTACACCCAGAGTAGCGAAGCCCACCCAGAGTAGCGAAGCCCGCGGAACACACGGGGTGTGAACGGAATGCGCCGGGCCGTGCCGCACGCACTCTGCCGCCGCGGCCACGGCGGCGGTTGACTGTTCCCCGCCTCCCGACGGAGCTCGCCGGCCGGACGGGGCCGGGGAGGCGGCCGGGCCGCCGGCCTCCCGCGTATACAGGTACGGCGGCCCGCTCCCGCGCCGTCCGTCCCGTTGTCCTGCCCGGCTCCCGCGGCGGGGCGGACGGCGCCGGCCCGGTTCACCACCGGGCCGGACAAACGGACAAGGGGCGTACCCGGAAAGGAGATCCGAGTACACCCCTCGACACGACAGCCCGCGGACACATACGGACGGCGCTGCTTCTCCGACACGGCCTACGCGCCGCGCAGCACCGCGCCCGTGCGCTCGGCCGCGAGGGCGACCGCCGCGTCCCGGGCCGCCGTGGCCTCCTCGACCGTCAGCGTCCGGTCCGCCGCGCGGAAGCGCAGGGCGTACGCCAGCGACTTGTGGCCCGCGCCGATCTGCTCGCCCGTGAAGACGTCGAACAGCCGCAGGGACTCCAGGAGTTCGCCCGCGCCCTCGCGCAGCGCCCGCTCCACCTCGACGGCCGGCACCTCGGCCGGGACGACCAGCGCCACGTCCTGGGTGGCGACCGGGTAGGCGGAGATGCGGGGCGCCCGGAGCGGGCCCGTGCCCGCGCGCTCCAGCAGGTCGAGGTCGAGCTCCATGGCACAGGTCCTGGCGGGCAGCCCGAGTGCCTTCACGGCCCGCGGGTGCAGCTCGCCCGCGTGGCCGACGGGCGTCTCGACGCCGTCCACGGTGACGAAGAGCGCGGCGCACCGGCCCGGGTGCCACGGCTCGTACTGGCCGGCCCGGACGAGCAGTTCGGCCCCCGCCTCGCGGGCGACGCCACGGGCCGCCTCGACGGCGTCCGCCCAGTCGGCCGGGCGGCCCCGGCCCCACCAGCCGGCCTGTTCGCGGGCCCCGGCCAGGACGACGGCGGCGTGCCGCGGCTGGCGCGGCAGCGCCGCGTCGAGCGTGGCCAGCTGCTCGTCGGCCGGGCGCCGGTCCACGGGCAGCCGGGCCGGTACGGTCTCCTCGCCGGTGGCCCGGAAGACCAGCCCGGTCTCGAACAGCGCCAGGTCGTGCGAGCCCCGGCCGTCGTTGCGGCGGAGCGCGGCGAGCAGGCCCGGCAGCAGCGTGGTGCGCAGCGCGGGCTCCTCGTCGGAGAGCGGGTTGGCCAGCGTGACCGTACGGCGCCGGTCGTCGTCGGCGGGCAGGCCCAGGGCGTCGAGCGCCGCGTCCCCGAGGAACGGGTAGTTCAGCGCCTCGACGTAACCGGCGCCCGCCAGCGCCCGGCCCACCCGGCGGTGCAGCCGCTGCCGCTCGGTCAGCCCGCGCCCCGCGGGCGGGGTGGGCAGCGTCGAGGGGAGGTTCTCGTACCCCTCCAGGCGGATGACCTCCTCGGCGAGGTCGTTGGGCTCGCGCAGGTCGGGCCGCCAGGACGGGACGGTGACGACCAGCTCGTCCTGCCCGTAGACGTCGCAGCCGATCTGCTGGAGCCGCCGTACGACGGTCTCCCGGCCGTAGTCGACTCCCGCGACCCGGTCGGGGTGGTCGGCCGGCATGGCGACGGTGTGCGGCGCGGAGGGCGCGATGACCTCCGTGACGCCGGCCTCGGCCGAACCGCCGGCGAGCAGCACCAGCAGGTCGGCGGTCCGCTGCGCGGCGGCTGCCGTGGCCTCGGGGTCGACGCCCCGCTCGAAGCGCTTGGACGCCTCGGAGGGGAGCTTGTGGCGGCGCGCGGCGCGGGCGATCGTGATCGCGTCGAAGTGCGCGGCCTCGATGACCACCTCGGTGGTGCCCGTCACCTCGCCGGTCCCGGGGTCGGCCACCGGGTCGGCGATCTCGGTGTCGGCACCGCCCATCACGCCGGCCAGCCCGATGGGGCCCCGGTCGTCGGTGATGACGAGGTCCTCGGGGTCGAGGACCCGCTTGGCGCCGTCGAGGGTGGTGATCTTCTCCCCGGACCGGGCGCGCCGGACACCGATCGGCCCTTCCAGCCGGGACCGGTCGTAGGCGTGCAGCGGCTGGCCCAGCTCCAGCATCACGTAATTGGTGATGTCGACGGCGAGCGAGACCGGCCGCATGCCCGCCTTCTGGAGGCGGCGCGTGAGCCAGATCGGGCTGCGGGCCTCGGGGTCGATGCCGGTGACCGTACGGGCGGTGAAGCGGGAGCAGCCCACCGGGTCGGCGACCTTGACCGGGTGGCCGTAGGCGTTCGGGGCCGGGGTGTCGATCAGCGCCGGGTCGCGCAGCGGCAGGCCGTAGGCGATGGCGGTCTCCCGCGCGACCCCGCGCATCGAGAGGCAGTAGCCGCGGTCGGGGGTGACGGCGATGTCGAGGACCTCGTCCACCAGCTCCAGCAGCGCGATGGCGTCGGTGCCGGCCTCGTGCTCGGGCGACAGCACGATGATGCCGCCCGAGCCGTCGTCGCCCATGCCCAGCTCGTCGCCGGAGCAGATCATGCCGTGCGAGACCTTGCCGTACGTCTTGCGCGCGGAGATCGCGAAGCCACCGGGGAGGACCGCGCCGGGCAGCACCACGACGACCTTGTCCCCGACGGCGAAGTTGCGGGCGCCGCAGACGATCTCCTGCGGCTCGCCCGTGCCGTTGGCGGTGCCGACGTCGACCGTGCAGAAGCGGATCGGCTTCTTGAAGCCCTCCAGCTCCTCGATGGTGAGCACCTTGCCGACGACCAGGGGACCCTTGAGGTCGGCGCCGAGCCGCTCGACGGTCTCGACCTCCAGACCGGCGGAGACGAGCCTCGCCTGGACGTCACGGCCGGTCTCCGTCGCCGGCAGGTCGACGTACTCCCGCAGCCAGGAAAGCGGGACGCGCATCAGATCTCCATCCCGAAGGGCCGGGTGAACCGGACGTCACCTTCGACCATGTCTCGCATGTCTTCGACGTTGTGGCGGAACATCAGCATCCGTTCGATGCCGAACCCGAAGGCGAATCCGCTGTACTTCCGGGGATCGACGCCACAGGCCGTGAGCACCTTGGGGTTGACCATGCCGCAGCCGCCCAGCTCGATCCAGCCCTCGCTGCCGCAGGTGCGGCAGGGCCGGTCGGGGTTGCCGACGGACTCGCCGCGGCACACGTAGCAGACCATGTCCATCTCGGCGGACGGCTCGGTGAAGG
The DNA here is from genome assembly GCF_000719775.1 of Streptomyces sp. NRRL F-5135. Classification (GTDB taxonomy): domain Bacteria; phylum Actinomycetota; class Actinomycetes; order Streptomycetales; family Streptomycetaceae; genus Streptomyces; species Streptomyces hebeiensis. Next base: position 85,280 of record NZ_JOHR01000019.1, read on the forward strand.
GGAAGAAGTTCGGGCGGAGCCGGGTCTTCATACCGGGCCCGAAGAGCTCCCGGACCATGTGGTCGAGGGTGCCCTTGAGGTCCGCCATGGTCAGGCCCTCGTCGACGGCGAGGAGCTCGATCTGGTGGAAGACCGGGGTGTGCGTGGCGTCCAGCTCGTCGGTGCGGTAGACCCGCCCCGGGCAGACGACGTAGACGGGCGGCTCGCGGTCGATCAGCGTACGGGCCTGGACCGGCGAGGTGTGCGTGCGGAGCACCACACCGGACTCGTCGGCCGCCGTTCCCTCCGGGCCCCGCACGAAGAACGTGTCCTGCATCTGGCGCGCGGGATGATCGGGGACAAAGTTGAGCGCGTCGAAGTTGAACCACTCCGCCTCGGCCTCGGGTCCCTCCGCGATCTCGTAGCCCATGGCGACGAAGACATCGGCGACCCGTTCCATGAACGTGGTCAGCGGGTGGCGGGCGCCGGCGGGGACGCGGTCGTAGGGCAGGGTGACGTCCACCGCCTCCTCGACCAGCACCCGGGCGTCCCGCTCGGCCTCCAGCTCCGTCTGACGGGCGGCGAGCGCCTTGGACACGGCGCCGCGCGCCTGCCCCACCCGCTTGCCCGCCTCGGCCTTGGCCTGCGGCGGCAGCGCGCCGATCTCGCGGTTGGCCAGGGCCAGCGGCGAGGTGCCCGAGGTGTGGGCCGTCTTGGCGTGGGCGAGCGCGTCGAGGTCACCGGCGGCGGCGAAGGCGGCGAGCGCCTCGTCCCGCATGCGCTCGATCTCTTCCGGTTTCAGTGCTTCGACCTCGACTGGGTCGTACGACTTGTTGGGTGCCGACATCTCTTCCCGTACTTCCGATTGGCTGGCGAAACGGCCCCCGTCGGGTCCCTGGAACCGGCTCGGACTCCGGGGGCGCGATCACGGGGCGCGAAGGTGCCGAAAGTCGAGTCTACGGGCCGTACGGGGGTGAGGCGGTCGCAAGGTCCGCCGCGCGGTGCGTGCGGTCCGCGCGGCGCGGAGGCCGGCGGTCGGCCGTGCGCGGGCCGGGCGGCCGGAGCGAGTGACCCGGGGGAGCCCGTGGGCGGCTCAGGACAGATAGGCCGGAGCGCCGACGGGCAGGGTAAATCGGAACTCCGCGCCGCCGCAGGGCCCCCGGCCGACCGTGATCGTGCCGCCGTGGGCCTCGACGATGCCCTTGACGATGTAGAGGCCGAGACCGGTCCCGCCGCGCTTGCTGCCCCGCCAGAAGCGGGTGAAGACACGGCTCATCGACTCCTCGGGAATACCGGGGCCCTCGTCGCACACGGTGACGGCCGTTCCCTTCTCCTCGCTGTCCGCGCGCACGAGGCGCGCGGCCGCCACCTCGATGGTGACGGTTCCCTCGCCGTGGCGCACCGCGTTTTCCAGCAGGTTGGCGAGAATCTGGTCGATCTTGTCGGGGTCGGCCCACAGATCGGGCAGCGGCTGCTGGATCCGTACCAGGAACCGGTCGGGCGACTGTCCGGAGGCGGTGTGGGCCTGGACGTGGCGGCCGACGGCCGCGCCGATGTCGACCGGCTGGCGGCGTACCTCCAGCCGGCCCGAATCGATGCGGGAGATGTCGAGCAGTTCCGCGATCAGCCGGGTGACCCGGTTGGCGTCGGCGTCGACGGTCTCCAGCATCAGCCGCTTCTGGTCGTCGGTGAACCGCTCCCACTTGGCCAGCAGCGTCGCCGTGAACCCCTTCACGGACGTCAGCGGCGAGCGCAGTTCGTGGGCGACGGTGGCGATCAGCTCCGCGTGGCTGCGCTCCGTACGGCGCCGGGCCTCGGTGCCGCGGATGGAGACGACCAGCCGGTGGACGGGCCCGGTGGGCCGGGTACGGACGTAGCGCGCCGAGACCAGGACCTCGCGGCCGCCCGGCAGCAGCAGGTTCCGCTCGGGCTGGCCGACCCGCGTGGCCAGCCCCCCGTACGGGTCGGTCAGGGCCCACCAGCGGCGGCCCTTGAGGTCCTCCAGCGGCAGGGCGCGCTCCAGCGGTTCGCCGAGCGCCTCGGAGAGCGGTACGGCGGTGATACGGACGGCGGCGGCGTTGAAGCCGATGACGCGGCCGGTCTCGTCGGCGACGACCAGGCCGTCGGGGAGGTCGTCGGGGCCGATTCCCAGATCGCCGATCCCCAGGTCACCGCCCCGAGGCTCGCCGATCCCCGGGCCGCCGGCCACGGGCTCACCGGTTCCCGGGTCACCGGCCAGGTCCTCGTCGGGACCGGTCCCGGGCCCGTGCCCGGCACCGGGAGCGCGTCCGGTCCCGTCGCGGGGTCCGTTCCCGGGGAGCGACGCCGTCCCGGCTTCGACACGGCCGACGGCGGCACCGGCCACCCCGTCGTCCGACGCCGGCCCGGCGGCAGGGTCCGGCGCGGAACCGGTGGTGCCTGTTCCGCACCGGTCGGAGGCACGTGGTGAAGGTAAGGGTCCCTGGACCCGGGCGGGGCCGCTCGCGCCGACAACCATCCCGCATCCCACCTTCTTCCGCGTCGCTCAGTGCTCAGTGGGGCTCCGAAACCGCCACACTACTAGCTGAACGTGACGGAGCGGACCCCCTCAGCGTTCGCCGCGGGTTCGCTGGGCGCGCGCTGAGGCATAGAGACATACGGCCGCGGCCGTCGCGAGGTTCAGGCTCTCCGCCTTTCCGTGGATCGGCACCCGCACGACGGCGTCCGCGAGGGCCCTGGTCTCCGCCGGCAGCCCCCATGCCTCGTTGCCGAAGATCCAGGCCGTGGGCCCGCCCATGGTGCCCGCGTCCAGTTCGTCGTCCAGGTCGTCCGCGCCCGCCCCGTCGGCCGCCAGAATCCGGACGCCCGCTTCCTTGAGCCCGTGGACGGCCCGCTCGACGGGGACGCCGACGGCCACCGGCAGATGGAAGAGCGAGCCCACGGAGGCCCGCACCGACTTCGGGTTGTACAGGTCGACGGAGGCGTCGGTGAGCACGACGGCGTCGGCGCCCGCGGCGTCCGCGCAGCGCAGCACCGTACCGGCGTTCCCCGGGTCGCGGACGTGCGCCAGGACGGCGACCAGCCGGGGCCGGGAGCGCAGGATGTCCTCGAACGGCGAGTCGAGGAAGCGGCAGACGCCGAGCAGCCCCTGGGGGGTGACGGTCTGGGACACCTCGGCGATCACCGTGTCGGCGGCGAAGTGCACGCGGGCGCCGGCCGCGCGGGCCGCGGTGACGATGTCCGCGTACCGTTCGGCGGCCTCGACGGTGGCGAACAGCTCCAGGAGCGTCGGTTCACCGCCCTCACCGCGGTGCGCCACCGCCTCCCGTACGGCCTGCGGCCCCTCGGCGATGAACCGCCGCTCCTTGCCCCGGAAGGCGCGCTTGGCGAGCCGCCGCGCGGCCGTGACACGCGGGGAACGCGGGGAGATCAGCTCGGGGGTGCCCATGGGCGACGGCTCTCACTTCTCGTACGGGTCGGAACGGGGGCGGGCAGGGCCGGAACGCACCGGACCCGCAGGCGCTGTGCCTGCGGGTCCGGCGGGAAGAAACGGCGTCCTGACGACGGTCGGTCGACGGTCAGGCGGCGGCCTTCGGGGCGTTGACGTCGCTCGGAAGCGCCTTCTGGGCAACCTCCACCAGCGCCGCGAACGCGTTCGCGTCGTTGACCGCCAGCTCGGCCAGGATCTTGCGGTCCACCTCGACGTTGGCGGCCTTCAGCCCCTGGATGAAGCGGTTGTAGGTGATGCCGTTGGCGCGGGCAGCGGCGTTGATGCGCTGGATCCACAGCTGACGGAAGTCGCCCTTGCGCTTCTTGCGGTCGTTGTAGTTGTAGACGAGGGAGTGGGTGACCTGCTCCTTCGCCTTGCGGTACAGGCGCGAGCGCTGGCCGCGGTAGCCGCTGGCCTGCTCGAGGATTGCCCGGCGCTTCTTGTGGGCGTTGACTGCCCGCTTGACGCGTGCCACGTGTTAACTCCTTGTAGCGGGGCCGTGGTAGTGCTCACACGGCCCGGAAACGAATGATCCCGGTCCTGTGGTCGCGGCCCCCGTCACCGGGGGACGCGGCCTCACTTGCCGAGAAGCTTCTTGATCTTCTTGGCGTCGCCCGGGGCCATCTCGGCGTTGCCGGTGAGGCGACGCGTCAGCTTGGACGACTTGTGCTCGAGCAGGTGGCGCTTGCCGGCCCGCTCGCGCAGCACCTTGCCGGAGCCGGTGATCTTGAAGCGCTTGCTGGCACCGCTGTGCGACTTGTTCTTCGGCATGGCGCCGTTTCTCTCCTCGTCAGTGGCGCTCCCAGCCGGTCGCGGGCGACCGGCGAGCGGGAGCGTCAGATCTCTGGTATGGGGTTCCGGGCGGGAACCGGGGGCCGCGCGAGCGGTCCGCCCCGGCTCATGCCTCGGAAGACGCCTCGGCCGGGGTCTCGGCCGCCTCGCTCTGGCGTCCCGCCTTGCGGGCGTCCTGAGCCGCGCGTGCCTCGGCCATGGCCTCGGTCTTCTTCTTGTGCGGGCCAAGAACCATGATCATGTTCCGGCCGTCCTGCTTCGGGTTCGACTCGATGAACCCGAGGTCCTCGACATCCGAAGCGAGTCGCTGGAGCAGCCGGAAGCCCAGCTCGGGCCGGGACTGCTCACGACCGCGGAACATGATCGTGATCTTTACCTTGTCGCCCTGCTTGAGGAACCGGACGACATGACCCTTCTTGGTGTCGTAGTCGTGCGGGTCGATCTTCGGCCGGAGCTTCATCTCCTTGATGACCGTGTGCGCCTGGTTCTTGCGCGCCTCACGGGCCTTCATGGCCGACTCGTACTTGAACTTCCCGTAGTCCATGAGCTTGCACACGGGCGGACGGGCGTTCGCCGCGACCTCGACCAGGTCCAGGTCGTACTCCTGCGCAAGCTCCAGTGCCTTGGCCAGCGGGACGATGCCCACCTGCTCACCACTGGGACCGACAAGTCGCACCTCGGGAACGCGAATCCGGTCGTTGATGCGGGGCTCGGCGCTGATGGATCCTCCTCGGTAGCACCACACGACTGTCTGGCAGACAGCCGCGCAACGTCTGTTTCTCTTCGGACCAACCGCGGCGGCACATCAAAAATGCCCCGGAACGGCACACAGGCAGGAGCTCCTCGAAACCGGAGCACCGCCGCGTACTGCCACGGGGCGCATCGGGCGACCTCCATCGTCCGTACGGAACGATGGCCGCCGCCTGACCGGTGACCCGCTGCCCGACAGGGGCAGCCAGGTGGGAGATCGGAGCCTCCACTTGCGGGCCGGGCACTCTGGTGTCCGGCCGGTCGTCACTCCAGGTTAGCAGCCGCCGCGCGGGTGCGCTAACCAGGCGTCCGCCGGAATCCCGGGGACGGGGCCGCGGCGGCGGGGGCCTATCGTGTGGAGCATGAGCGACGTGACCCCCTCCTCCCCCGACGCCGGAGCCGATGCCGCCGCCGCGTCGGCCGGCTTCGACGCCATGACCCGCGACATCGCGGAGGTGCCCGCCGTCGAGGTGATCGTCACGGTCGCGGTCAACCTGATGAGCGCCGCCGCCGTCAAGCTCGGCCTGACCGAGGACGGCGCGGAGCACAAGGATCTCGACGAGGCGCGGAAGCTGGTCCACGCGCTGGCCGGGCTGCTGGACGCGAGCACGACGGAGATCAGCTCGTTCCACGCCGCACCGCTGCGGGACGGGCTGAAGTCGCTCCAGCTCGCGTTCCGGGAGGCGTCACTCGTGCCGGACGAGCCGGGACAGGGCCCCGGCGAGAAGTACACGGGTCCGGTCTACGGCTGAGCCGCCGGGCGCCGCGCCTTCCAGGTCGCGTGCGCCTTCCGCCGTCCGTGCGGCGCGGGTGCCCGCGCCGTTACGGGGCGCCCCCGTCCCCCTCACCACTCATCCGCGCACGAACAAGGGCTCGCCCGGTGGCGTGGCCTCGGCCGGCAGCAGTGCCAGGTCGAGCCCGCGCACCAGGCGGGCCCTCAGCACGTCGTCGGCCGCCAGCGCCCGGGCGACCCGGCGGGCCGCCTCGGCGGGCGGCGCCGTCGGCCCCAGGACGAGCGCGAGCGTGCCGTCCGCGCTGCCCGGACCGAGATAGGCGCGCAGCACGGCGGGTTCCGCGGCGACCGCGGAACGCACCGCCGCGGTGACGGCGGGGTCGTCGAGCGGATCGGCGCTGATGCGCCCCTCGGCGAGGGCGAGCAGGGCGGGACCCGCCAGCTGGTAGGGGACGGGGCCCGCCAGGTCGAGCACCAGCGTGTCGGCCTTCTCGTGCGCGGCGGCCCGGAGCGCCTGGTGCAGGGGTACGGCGACGGGCCGGGCCGCCGGGTCCCAGCGGGCCAGCGTCTCGGTGGAGGTGAAGGCGGGCAGCGCGCGCCGGTCGCCGGCGGTGAGCGTGGGCACGGCCATGTCACTGGTCTTCTCGCGCCGCAACCCGCCCGCCCGTCGCCCACCACCGCCCTCACCGGACGCTGCGCGGCCCCCCTCGTCTTCGTCCTCCTCCACCTCGCCGAGGACCGCGACCACGGGCACGAGCAGCCGGGCCCCCTTCAGCGCGGCCAGGACCTCCGGCTCGGCGGAGGGATCCGCCGCCCAGGCGGCGAGGGCCGCCGCGAGAGCGGGGTCGGCGCCGCCGTCGTCGTCCGAGAAACCGGGGTCCGGGATGTTCTTCAGCTCCACAAGTCGAGACTAGATGAGCGGCTCCGCCGTAGAGTCGTCGGGTGAATCTCTCGGTCGCGGTATACGACATGGCGGACGGGCGGGGAACGGCGTACGGCGCGGACCGCGTGTACGTCACCGCCAGTGTGGTGAAGACGGCGATCCTGGCCGCGTTGTTGTTCAGGGCCCAGGACACGGGCCGGTGGCTGACGGCCGAACAGGAGCGCCTGGCCGAGGAGATGATGCGGCGCAGCGACAACGACGCGGCGACGGCCCTGCGGGAGGCGGTCGGCGGTATCGAGGGGCTGCGCGCCGCCCACGCGCGGCTGGGGATGGGCAGGACCGAGGCGGAGCGGGCGTGGGGACTGACCCGCACCACCGCGAGCGACCAACTGACCCTGCTGAGAGCGGTGTTCGCACCCGAGGCCGCCGCCGCGGCGCTCGACGGCGATTCCCGCGCGTATCTGGCGGGACTGATGGGGCGTGTGGTGCCGGGCCAGGACTGGGGCGTCTCGGCGGCCGGCGGTGACTGGGCCCTGAAGAACGGCTGGTTGCCGAGGAGCGACAGCGGCCTGTGGGTGATCCACTCGGTGGGGCGGGTGGATCACCGTCTGATGGCGGTGTTGTCGGACGGTCACGCCTCGATGGAGGAAGGGATAGCCCGGGTGGAGGAGGCGGCGAAGGGGGCGATGCGGCGCCCGGTGTGACACGGGTCGGCTCGCCGGGTCAGTGGGTCACGACGCCCCGGCTCGCGGTATTCCGGCTCCCGGCTCCCGGCTCCCGGCTCCTGGCTCCCGGCGTCCGAATCCCACGGTCGGTGGCCGACTCACGCGGTCGCGTCCGGCGTCACCGGTACGACGCGCTGCCGGGGTACCGGGACGCCGTGCCGTCGGTACGGCGGAGGCCCGCGCCCCCGCGCCACAGGACCACCGCGCAGGCGAGCAGGAGCGCACCGGCGCCACCGGCCACGGGAGCGATCCATCCGGAGGGCTCGGGCGCCGCCTCGGCCCGCTCCGGACCGCTGCCGAAGTACCGCTTGCCGTAGTCGGCGGCCTCGTCCCGCGGATCGGTACGGGACAGCTTGCCGCCCTCCTCGATCGCGGCGGCCGGGTCCACGAACCCGTACCCCCGCAGGTCGTCCCGCCCGCCCGCGGGGGCGTCCCGGGCCGTGTCCATGAGGAGCTTCTTGATCTGCGCGGGGGTCAGGTCGGGGTGCGCGGACCGTACGAGGGCGACGGCCCCGGAGACGAACGCGGCGGCGGCGCTGGTCCCCCAGCCCTCGTAGTAGCGGCGGTCGGGGTCCGCTATGACGACGTCGACGCCCGGGGCGCTGACGGTGGCGTACCAGCGGCGGGTGGAGAAGGGGGCGTGCGAGCCGAAGCGGTCGACGGCGGCCACGGCGATCACGCCGGGGTAGGCGGCGGGGTACGAGACGCGGTCGCCCTTCTCGCCGCCGTTGCCGGCGGAGGCGACGACGACCGCGCCCTTGTCGAGGGCGTAGCGGACCGCGGCGTCCTCGGCCGGCTCGGGGTGGGCGGACTCGCTGTCGTCGCCGAGGGAGAGGTTGATGACGTCGGCGCCCTGGTCGGCGGCCCAGCGTATGCCTTCGGCGAGCGCGCCGCCCTTGGAGGCCCGGGCCTTGTCGCGGGCGGGGTCGGTGCCTTCGAGGATCACCCGGATGGGGAGGATCTTGGCCTGGGGCGCGATGCCGAGGACGCCGTCGGCGTCGCCGGTGCCATGCCCGTGCCCGGCGATGATCCCGGCCATGGCGGTGCCGTGCCGGGCCCAGGAGCGGTCGCCGGAGGTGGCGCCGAAACCGATCAGGTCCCGGCCGGGCAGGACCTGTCCGGTGAGGTCGGGGTGGGAGTCGTCGACGCCGGTGTCGAGGACGGCGACCGTGATGCCGGCACCCTGGCTGGTGCGCCACGCCTGTTCGGTGCGCAGCGCGTCGAGGGCCCACTGCTGGGCCCGGATCGTATCGGCGTGCGCGGGTGCGGCGGGGACGAGCAGGAAGGACGCGGCGGCGAGTACGGCGGCGACCCGGTGCCGGGCGCGGCGGCCGGGGCGGCGGGAGCCGGCGCCCGGGGCCGTCCGCGAGGCGGTGGCCGGGGCGGTCCGTGGGCCGGTGTGCGAAGCGGGCATGGCGGTCCTCGGGCTCGTACGGATACGTGCTGTGCCCGCCGCCCCGGCGGCCGGGCTCACGGCTTCCCCGGCCGGGCTCACGGCTTCTCCTCCGTACCGTCGTCGACGGCCTTGCGCAGTCCGCGCTCGACCCGGTCCGCGATGCCCTTCGCCTCGTGCCCGAGGCCGGCCTGTGCGGGCGCGGTCGTGGCGCCCTTGGCCATCGCGGCGGCCGCGGGCTGCGGGGTGCTGACGACGCGTCCGTCCGCGAAGCCGGAGACGGCGAAGACGACGACGGGCGCGTCGGTGAGGACGTTCACGGTCCAGCTCGCGCGCTGGGCGTCCCCGAAACCGGCGGCGGGGGTCCCCCTGACCGGGAAGCCGCGGGGCATCAGATCGGCGCGCTCGTCGAGGCCGTCGGTCCTGAAGCGGGTGCGCAGGGCGGTCATGGCGGCGGCGTCCGCCTCCGTGAAGACGAGGCCGACGGTGGTGACGGTGCTGGAGGTGGTGTCGGCGTAGGTGGCGCGCAGCACGCGCGCGCAGCCGACCGGGCGCAGGGCGGTCAGCAGCCGGGTGTCGACCGTACCGGCGCAGCCGCTGTCGGGCGCCACGCCGACGCGTACCCAGTCCCGGTCGGCGCCGCCGGGACCCGCGCCGTTCCCCTTGAGGGTGCGGGGGAAGAAGGTGTCGACGGGGAGGCTGTGCCAGAGGCCCCGGGCGGTGGTGAACGTGTCCTGGGCGGGGGGCTCGGCCGCGGAGTCGCCGGTGAGCCAACTGCCCGTGGCGGCACCGCCGATCAGCCCGAGTCCGAGGACGACACAGACGACGGCGGCCACGGCCCTGCCGCGCCGCCGTGCGGGCCGGGCCTGTTCGCCTTCCCACGGAATCGGCTGATCCGGTGGGTACGCGACGCCGGGGGCGGCCCCGCCGAAGGGACGGGTGCGCGGCATGGGCGGCACGGGAACGGAGGCGGGGACGGGCCGCAGCCGGGTCGTCGTCTCGCTGGATGTGTGCCCGGAGGGCGGCGTGTGCCCCGAGGGCGGCGCGGGACGTGGCGCCGGCGCGCGTACGGGACGCGCGGCGGGCGCTGGACGCGGCGCGGGGTCCGGCCGCGCGGCGGGCGGGACCGCCGGCGGTACGGGACGGTCGCCGTCGGCCGGACCGCTCACACGCGCCGGCCCCCCGGCGGAGGGCGTCCGCTGCGGCGTACGCGGGCCGGCAGCGGCGGGGCGTTCCTCGGCACCGCCCGGCGGCGGGACGGCCGGGCCCGGTCGCTCACCGGGGCGGGGGCCGCCGGCCGACGGTGCCCGTGCGGGGCGTGGAACGGTGGTGCGGGCGGGGCCGCCCGCGGCGCGCGGGCGGGCCAGACCGGTTCGCGGATCGGCCGCCGGTACCGGTCGCGCACCGGCCTCCGGGGCGCCGGCCCGCGGCGCCTGCGGCCGCCCGGCCGAGGAGCCGGGCGCCGGGACCGGGGCCGGACGGGGCGGCGGTGCCCCGGTCGCGCCGTGCGCGCGGGCCGCGGGCGGCCGCGGACGGTCGGGGCCCTGGGCCTTGACCGGCGGCGCGGCCGACGCGGGCGGCGCGGTCGACGAGGGGGAGGGAGACGGCGGGGGCACCGTACGAGCCGGTATCCGGGACGGCGGCTCGGACGGCGGAAGAAGCGCTTCCGTGATCCGTGAGACCGGTGTACGCCCCGCCTCCGGTTCCCCGTCGGGCTCAGCGGGCGTCGCGGGCCCGGACGGTACCGGGCGAGGTACGGGGGCACGTCCCGCTCCGGTGGTCATCCGCCCCCCTGTGCCACTGTGCCGCCCCTGCCGACCGGATCTCCCGACCCGCCGGCGCCGCCGGGCCGGGGCCCGGATCGTCCTGGCGGATCAGGCACGTTCGCGATCCTGTGTGCGTCACTCTACGGGCTGGAGCGGCCCCCGCGGGTACACGCGCGAAAGCCCCGGGCGATCTGCCCAGATCATCCCCCTGCCGCGCGTTGATCCGGTCTGGCAAGCTCGGCCCATGACTCCACGCGCCACTGACCGGGCCCGCTACGACCGGGCGACCGCCCATCTCGACGCTCCCCTCGCCCTCGTCGACGTGGCGGCGCTGGACGCCAACGCCGACGACCTCGTCCGGCGCGCGGCGGGCAAACCCGTCCGGGTGGCGAGCAAGTCCGTCCGCAGCCGGGCGCTCCTGGAACGCGTCCTGGCGCGGGACGGTTTCGCCGGGATCATGTCCTTCACCCTGACCGAGTCGCTGTGGCTGGCCGGAGCGGGGTTCGACGACGTGCTCCTCGCCTATCCCTCCGCCGACCGCGCCGGCTACGCGCGGCTCGCGGCGGATCCGAAACTGGCCGCCGCCGTCACCGTGATGGTCGACGACCCCGCGCAACTGAACCTGATCGACGCGGCCCGTGACGGTGGCCGGGAAGAGATCAGGGTCTGTCTGGAACTGGACACGTCCTTAAGCCTGTTCGGTGGCCGGTTCCGGGTCGGCGCACGCCGTTCACCGCTGCGGGAGCCCGCCCAACTGGCCGAGCTGGCCCGCTCCGTCGCGCGCCGGCCCGGTTTCCGCCTGGTCGGGCTGATGGCGTACGAGGGCCATGTGGCCGGTGTCGGGGACGCGTTGGCGGGACGGCCGCTGCGCTCGCGCGCGATCCGTGTGATGCAGTCCGTGGCCCGTCGCGAACTGGCGGAGCGGCGCGCGGCCGTGGTGCGGGCGGTCCGGGCCGTCGCCCCGGACCTGGAGTTCGTCAACGGCGGCGGCACGGGCAGTGTCCAGCACACCGCCGCCGAGCACGCGGTGACGGAGATCGCCGCGGGCTCCGGCCTCTACGTGCCACGGCTGTTCGACAACTACACGTCGTTCACCGGCCGCCCCGCCGCCCTGTTCGCCCTGCCCGTGGTCCGTCGGCCCGGCGTGGGCGTCGTCACGGTCCTCGGCGGCGGCTATCCCGCGTCCGGGGCGGCGGGCCGGGACCGGCTGCCCGAGCCGTACCTCCCCGAGGGACTGCGCTACGACGCGCAGGAGGGCGCGGGCGAGGTGCAGACCCCGCTGCTCGGTCCGGCCGCCGACGACCTGCTGGTCGGTGACAAGGTGTGGTTCCGGCACGCCAAGGCCGGGGAGCTGTGCGAGCGGTTCGCCACCCTGCACCTGGTCGAGGGCGACCGGGTGGTCGAGTCCGTCCCCACCTACCGGGGCGAGGGCCACACGTTCCTGTGACCGCCCGCGGGCGGGCGCCGACGCGTCTGCCGGACCGGCCGCCCGGGCCCACCGCCCGGCCCCGCGCGGCCCGTCCGGGCGCCCGCGCCTCACGGACCGATCGAACTGCCCACCCCGCCCGAGACATCGCCGATCGGACGGATCCCCTCGGTGATCGTGTCCATCATGCCCGGCGGAACCGTCCTCGACTCCGGCCCCTTGTCGAAGGCGAAGCGCACGACGACCGGTGACTCACTGCCCCGCGCCGAGGGGAAGACCAGCGACTGCACATAGCCGCCCGGCCCGTGCTTGGTCCTCACCTGCCACCGCACCAGATACCCGGAGCGGTTGGCGACCACGGCCGGTCCGGACGTGACCACCGTGTGGGACACGATGCGCCCGTAGAGGCGGTCACCGACGACGTTCTCCTCGTACATCGTGTCGGCGGCCCGGGAGATGTCCTGCTCGGCCAGCGCCCGCGGAGAGGTCTCGTCGGTGTCCGTGACCGTGCGGGTGGTGACCCTGCCCCAGGGGCAGAACCGCCCCGAGTCGCCCGGGCACTCATAGGTGTCCGTCGTGGACATCGTGACGTTCCCGTCGATCGTGCTCTGCGGTATCTCCCAGCCGTCGGGAATCGGCAGCGTGATGCCGTTGAGCTGGTCGACCAGGACCGTCGCGTCCTGGCCGGGGGTGCCGCTGGGCGTCGCGCCGGTGCCGCCCTCCGCCGCGGCGGGCGTGGAGGGCGGGGGCACGTCGCCGCCCGTGGCGCTCGGCCGGGTCCCGGCCTCGTCGTCGCCGAGCAGTGTCACTCCGGCGGCGACCGCCACGACGAGAGCCACACCGACGGCGAACACCGCCAACAGGCCGCCGTTCCGGCCGCCCTTGCCTCCGCCTCCCCCTGCCGTGCCTCCACCGTCTCCGTGACGCGCCCCGCCGGCGCCCTGCTCCTCGCCGCCGCCCGGCATGCGGGTGTGGGCGGTCCAGGCGGTCCCGTCCCACCAGCGTTCGAGCGAGGGGACACCGGGATCGGGGTACCAGCCCGGTGGAGTCGGCATACTCATCCGCCCACCATATGGTCTGATCCCCGGCCCCCACACAGGAGAAGCGGTGGACGCCTATACGGGGGTGACGTACGCCCCCGAGATGCCTCCGTCGACCAGGAAGTCCGTCGCGTTCACGAACGACGAGTCGTCGCTGGCGAGGAAGGCGACCGCCGCCGCGATCTCGTCCGCCTCCGCGAACCGCCCGAGCGGGATGTGCACCAGCCGCCGCGCCGCACGCTCCGGGTCCTTGGCGAACAGTTCGCGCAGCAGCGGGGTGTTGACGGGTCCCGGGCACAGCGCGTTGACGCGGATCCCCTCGCGCGCGAACTGCACCCCCAGTTCGCGCGACATCGCGAGCACTCCGCCCTTGGACGCGGTGTACGAGATCTGTGAGGTCGCCGCTCCCATCCGGGCCACGAAGGAGGCGGTGTTGATGATGGAACCCTTGCCCTGGCGCCGCATGTAGGGGATCGCGGCCTTGCAGCACAGGTAGACGGAGGTGAGGTTGACCTCCTGGACGCGCGCCCACGCCTCGATCCCGGTGGTGAGGATCGAGTCGTCCTCGGGCGGGGAGATGCCCGCGTTGTTGAACGCGACGTCGACGCTGCCATAGGTCTCGTACGCCGTCCGGAACAGCGCCTCGACCTCGTCGGCGTCGGTCACGTCGACGCGGACGAAGATGCCGCCCACCTGTTCGGCCGCCGCCTTGCCCGCGCTCTCGTCGATGTCCCCGCAGACGACACGCGCGCCCTCGGAGGCGAGCCGGCGGGCGGCGGCCAGTCCGATGCCGCTGCCGGCGCCGGTGACGACGGCGGTACGGCCGACCAGCCGGCGGCAGACCGCTACCTCGGGCCCGGGACTGGTGTCGGTGTCGGGCGTGGCGTCGGGCAGGGGCCGGTTCGTGCGGTCGCTCATGCTGCTCATGCCTCCGTGCTGATGAAGACGTTCTTGGTTTCGGTGAAGGCGGCGAGGGCGTCGGGCCCCAGTTCGCGGCCGAGTCCGGACTGCTTGACCCCGCCGAACGGCGTCCCGTAGCGGACGCTGCTGTGCGAGTTGACGGACAGGTTCCCTGCGGCGACGGCGCGCGAGACCCGCAGCGCCCGCCCGACGTCCCGGGTCCAGATCGAGCCGGACAGCCCGTAGTCGGTGGCGTTGGCCAGCCGTACCGCCTCGTCCTCGTCCTCGAAGGGCAGCACGACGGCCACCGGCCCGAAGACCTCGTCGGTGGCCACCGGGGAGTCGGCGGCCGCGTCGGTGAGGACCGTCGGCGGGAACCAGAAGCCGGGGCCCGCGGGCGCGCTGCCCCGGATGCCCTTGGCCCCGTCGGGGACATAGGACCGTACGCGTTCCAGCTGGGCCGCCGAGATCAGCGGCCCCATCTGGGTCCTCTCGTCTGACGGGTCGCCTACGACGACCGACTCGACGGCCGGGGCGAGCAGTTCCAGGAACCGGTCGTGGACCTCACGCTGTACGAGGACGCGGGTGCGGGCGCAGCAGTCCTGGCCGGCGTTGTCGAGGAAGGCCATGGGGGCGGTGGCCGCGGCCCGCTCGAGGTCGGCGTCGGCGAAGACGATGTTCGGGCTCTTGCCGCCGAGTTCGAGGGTCACCCGCTTCACCCGCGCGGCGCTCTTGGCCATGATCCGCTTGCCGACACGGGTGGAGCCGGTGAATACGATCTTGGCCACGCCCGGGTGTTCCACCAGCGCGTCGCCCGCTTCGTCGCCCGCGCCGGGCAGCACCTGGAACAGATGCTCGGGCAGTCCCGCCGCCAGGGCGAGTTCGGCCAGGCGCAGCGCGGTGAGCGGGGTCGTCTCGGCGGGTTTGAGCAGGACCGCGTTGCCCGCCGCGAGGGCGGGGGCGGTGCCCCAGGCGGCGATGGGCATGGGGAAGTTCCAGGGGGCGATCACCCCGACCACGCCGAGCGGTTCGAGGAACGTGACGTCGAGCCCGCCGGCGACGGGGATCTGCCGGCCGCTCAGCCGCTCCACTCCCCCGGCCGCGTAGTCCAGCAGGTCGCGGACGTTGCCCGCCTCCCAGCGGGCGTTCCCCAGCGTGTGGCCCGCCTCGCGGACCTCCAGCCCGGCCAGTTCTCCGATGTGCTCGTCCACCAGGAGGGCGAAGCGGCGCAGCAGCCGGGCCCGGTCGGCGGGCGCCGCGGCGGCCCACCCGCGTTGGGCGGCCGTCGCGCGCGCGACGGCGGTGTCGACCTCGGCGGCGGTCGTCGCGGGGACGGTGGCGATCACCTCTCCGGTGGCCGGGTTGAGGATCTGGTGTTCTGTCGCGCGATGGGGCTGCTGTTGCACGTCGTTCCTCACAGTCACGGGCTTCGGTCGCGGTCGGAGGTCACGGGCATCGGTCGCGGGTATCGGTCGCGAATCCCGGTCGCCGGTGTCGCTCACGGGCCTCGGTCACAGGCGTTCGAAGGAGCGGCGAAGCTCCCAGTCGGTCACCGCGGCGTCGAACGCGTCCACCTCGACCCGCGCCATGTTGCGGTAGTGGGCCACAACCTCGTCCCCGAACGCGTCCTTGGCCCGCGGGCTGTTCTCCCAGAGCTCCGCGGCGTCCCGCAGGGTGCGCGGGACGTGCTCGTAGGCGGCGGCGTACGCGTTGCCCGCGCACGGCTCTGGCAGCTCCAGCTCGTTCTCCAGGCCGTGGAGCCCGGCGGCGATCATCCCGGCGACGGCCAGATGGGGATTGACGTCCCCGCCGGGCAGCCGGTTCTCGAACCGCAGCGACCTGCCGTGGCCGACCACCCGCAGCGCACAGGTGCGGTTGTCCCGGCCCCACGCGACGGCGGTGGGCGCGAAGGATCCCGGCTGAAAGCGCTTGTACGCGTTGACGGTCGGCGCGTACAGCAGGGAGAAGTCGCGCAGCGCGGCGAGCTGGCCCGCCAGGAAGTGCCGCATGACCGGCGACATGCCGCCGGGACCGTCCCCCGCCATGACGCTGGAGCCGGACTCGTCCTGGAGGGAGAGGTGGATGTGGCAGGAGTTTCCCTCCCGCTCGTTGTACTTGGCCATGAAGGTGAGCGAGACGCCCTCCTGCGCGGCGATCTCCTTGGCTCCGGTCTTGTACACGGCGTGCTGGTCGCAGGTGGTGAGGGCGTCCGCGTACTTGAAGGCGATCTCGTGCTGGCCCGGGTTGCACTCGCCCTTGGCGGACTCGACGGTCAGCCCCGCGCCCGCCATCTCGTTGCGGATCCGGCGCAGCAGGGGCTCGACGCGGCCGGTGCCGAGGACCGAGTAGTCGACGTTGTACTGGTTGGCGGGGGTCAGGCCGCGGTAGCCGCTGTCCCACGCCTGCTCGTAGGTGTCGCGGAACACGATGAACTCGAGTTCCGTGCCGACGTGCGCCGTGTAGCCGTGGGCGGCCAGGCGCTCCAGTTGGCGCCGCAGGATCTGCCGGGGCGCGGCGACGACGGGTGAGCCGTTCTCCCAGGCGAGGTCGGCCAGCAGCAGTGCCGTGCCCTCGTGCCAGGGAACACGGCGCAGGGTGGACAGGTCGGGACGCATGGCGAAGTCACCGTAACCACGCTCCCAGGAGGACATGGCGTACCCGTCGACGGTGTTCATGTCGGTGTCGACGGCGAGCAGGTAGTTGCAGCCCTCCGTGCCGTGCTCGAGGACGTCGGCCAGGAAGAACGGGGCGGCGAACCGCTTCCCCTGGAGACGGCCCTGCATGTCGGGGAAGGCCAGGACGACCGTGTCGATCTCGCCGCTCTCCACGAGGAGACGCAGTTCCTCGACGCCGAGCGGGGGTGTGCGGTCTGCCACGGGTCTCGCTCCTCCTTGGATCGACCGGAAGCCATAAGGTATGCCTGGAGACCTTTGGTTGGGAAGTGATGCGGAAGAGGAGCCGGCGACGTGGCGACGAAGGACGAGCCGACGGATCCGCTCACTCCGGTGCTGCGGCCCGTGCGCGCGGGAAACGGGTTCGAGGAGGCCCTGGAGCAGATCCTTCAGGTCGTGCGGCTCGGCCTGGTGCCGGGCGGCGAACGACTGCCCGCCGAGCGGGCACTGGCGGACCGGCTGCGAATCAGCCGGGTCACTCTGCGCGAGGTGCTGAAGGTGCTCCAGGACGAGGGGCTGCTGGAGAGCAGGCGCGGCCGCTACGGCGGGACCTTCGTACGGCCGCGGGCCGCCGCGCCGCCCCGCGGCGCCGAGGAGGAGCTGCGGCGGCGGGTGGCGGACGTGGACATCGAGGACGTCCTGCGCTTCCGCGAGGTGCTGGAGGTGGGCGCGGCGGGGCTGTGCGCCACGGCGGCGCTGTCCGGCGAGCGGGCGGAACGGCTGCGGGCCGCGCTCGCCGCCACCCACGACGCGCCCCTGACGGAGTACCGCAGGTGCGACACGCTGCTCCACCTGTCCCTCGCCGAGCTGTCCGGCTCCGCGACCCTGACCGCGAGTTACGCGGCGGTGCGGGCGACCGTCAACGGCCTGCTGGACTGCATACCGCTGCTCGTGCGGAACCTGGAGCACTCGCAGCGCCAGCACACGGCCCTGGTCGAGGCCGTGCTGGACGCGGACGCGGACGCGGCGCGCGAGATAGCGCGCGAGCACTGCGGGGGTACGGCGGCCCTGCTGCGGGGCTTTCTGTCCTGATGCCCGGGCACGGCGGGCCGGCGCGGCACCTCCCCCGACGCGGAGCAGCCGTAACAGCCTGTTGACGCGGGGGACTTGCGCGCGACCTGCCCGGCCGCAATGGTATGGCCTCACACCTTTACCCTTCCCGAGGCAGGAGCTGATCATGCCCGACGGCACCGATTCGCGCGTTCCGCCGCCCGCTCCCACCGCTTCGCCCTCCGGACAGTCCCTCGCGCCCGGCACGGACGCCGACTACCTCCGGCGGCGTTCCCTGCGCCGCGGCAGCGCCGGCTGGCTGCTGCTCACCGGCCTCGGGGTCGCCTACGTCGTCTCCGGGGACTTCTCCGGCTGGAACATCGGCCTGTCCGAAGGAGGCTTCGGCGGTCTCGCGATCGCCACTGTGCTCATGGGCGCGATGTACGCCTGTCTGGTCTTCTCGCTCGCGGAACTGTCCGCCATCCTGCCGACCGCCGGCGGCGGATACGGTTTCGCCCGCCGTGCGCTGGGCACCTGGGGCGGCTTCCTCACCGGTACGGCCATCCTCATCGAGTACGTCCTCGCTCCCGCCGCGATCTCCATCTTCATCGGGGACTACGTCGAGTCCCTCCACCTCTTCGGGCTCACCGCCGGCTGGCCCGTCTACCTGGCCTGTTTCGCCGTCTTCATCGGGATCCACCTCTGGGGCGTGGGCGAGGCCCTGCGCTTCAGTCTCGTCGTGACCGCGATCGCGGTGGCCGCGTTGCTGATCTTCGCCGTCGGCGCCTTCAGCGAGTTCGACGCGGGCGGTCTGAACGACATCCCCGTCGACCACGACGCGTTCGGGGCCAGTTCCTGGCTGCCGTTCGGACTCCTCGGCATCTGGGCCGCCTTCCCCTTCGGCATGTGGTTCTTCCTCGGGGTGGAGGGAGTCCCGCTCGCGGCGGAGGAGGCCAAGGACCCCGTCCGCTCGATGCCCAGGGCCCTGTCGATCGCCATGGGCGTACTGGTACTGCTCGCCCTGATCACCTTCTTCGCGGCGACGGGGGCGCGCGGCTCGGCCGCCGTCCAGGAGGCGGGCAATCCGCTGGTGGTGGCCCTCCAGGGCGACGGTGCCCCGACCCCGCTGAGCCGGTTCGTGAACTACGCGGGGCTCGCCGGTCTCGTGGCATCCTTCTTCTCCCTCATCTACGCGGGCTCCCGGCAGCTCTTCGCACTGTCCCGGGCGGGTTACCTGCCCCGTTTCCTGTCCCTCACCAGCGCCCGCAAAGCCCCCTATCCGGGTCTCCTCATCCCCGGCGCCATCGGATTCGCGCTCGCCGCGAGCACCGGTGACGGCGGCCGGATGCTCAACATCGCGGTGTTCGGGGCGACCATCTCGTACGCGCTGATGGCCCTGTCCCACCTCGTGCTGCGCCGCCGCGAACCCGCGCTCCCCCGCCCCTACCGCACGCCCGGCGGGGCGCTCACCTCGGGCGTGGCGTTCTTCCTGGCCCTGTCCGCGCTGGTGGCGACGTTCCTGGTGGACGTCGCGGCGGCGGTCATCGCGCTGGTCGTCTACGCGGTCGCCCTCGCCTACTTCGCCCTCTACAGCAGGCACCGGCTGGTCGCGGCGGCGCCGGAGGAGGAATTCGCGGCCCTGGCCGCCGCCGAGGCGGAACTGGAACGCGACTGAGGCGGAAAGGGGAACGCGTCCGGCGGCGGACATCCGCGCGGAAACCGCGTTCTCCGCGTCAACGGGCCGAAGGTCCGGGTAGGGAACGCACCAAGCGCCCGGCACACCCCACGACGGAGGACGACCCGTGAAGCCGCTCATCGGCATCAGCACGTATCTGGAGGAGAACGCCGCGTGGGGCACCTGGAATCTCCCCGCCGCTCTGCTGCCGGCCGGGTACCCCCGGCTCGTCCGGCGTTCCGGCGGGCTGGCCGCGATGCTCCCACCGGACGACCCGGCCGAGGCCGCCTCCGTGGTGGGCCGGCTCGACGCCCTGGTGATCGCCGGCGGCCCCGATGTCGAGCCCGTACGGTACGGGGCCGCGCGTCATCCCCGTACCGGACCGCCCGCCCGGGAGCGGGACGCCTGGGAGCTGGCGCTGATCGAGGCGGCCCTCACGGCGGGCATCCCGGTGCTGGGCATCTGCCGGGGCATGCAACTGCTCAACGTGGCCCTGGGCGGAACGCTCGTCCAGCACGTGGAAGGGCACACCTCGGCCGTCGCCGGCCGTTTCGGCGAGCACACGGTGAAGCCGGTGTCCGGGACCCGGTACGGCGACCTGGTGCCGGAGGAGTCCCGCGTACCGACCCATCACCACCAGACGGTGGACCGGCTCGGCCGGGGGCTGACGGTCTCGGCGTTCGCCGCGGACGGCACGGTCGAGGCGGTGGAGCTGCCGGCCCCTCGATGGGTGGTGGGCGTCCAGTGGCATCCGGAGATGGCGGACGACACCCGTGTCATGGCCTCGCTCGTCCGCGCGGCGGCGGCCCGTGCCCGCGGAGTGCGGGCCGCGGGCATCGTCGACACGAGCGCGTCACCGCGGGCCGGCGGCACACCACGCGCCGAGAGCGCCTGACACCTGTCCTGTCCGGTCGTGCGATCACGGCGCGTGCGCGAGAGCCGGGCGCCCGGCGGACGGCGGGCCCGCGACTCCGCGCCGCCTCGCAGCCCGCGCCGCCGCCACGGGGCTCGGCGTCCCGCCTCTCCCGGCGCGGCCCGCCGCCGCCCGCGGCCCCGCGCCTCACTGCCGCGGGTCGACCGTCGCGTCGATGTGCTCGGCGACGGCCACCACCAGAATGCGCGTATCCGCCTCGGTGGCCCGCCAGCGGTGCCGCACTCCGCCGGACAGGTAGAGCGTGTCCCCGCGCTCCAGCCGGTACGCCCGGCCCTCCGCCTCCACCTCGACGGCGCCGTCGGCGACGTACATGATCTCGTCGTTGCGGTGCTGGTACTCCCGCCCGGTGTCCTGCTCGCCGGTGAACTCCTTCGCGTTCAACTGGTGCCCGCCGCGCACCACCCGGCGTACCCCGCCCCCGCCGTCCGCCGCCCGTACGACATCCACCGTGCGCGCCGAGTCGGCGGCCGCGTTCAGCCGGGCCGGGGTCGTCTCCAGGGCGTCCGCCACCCGTTCGAGCGAACGGACACTCGGCCGGGCGCGCTCGTTCTCGATCTGGCTGAGGAAAGGCACGGACAGTCCGCTGCGGGCAGCCACCGCCGCCAGGGTCAGGCCCAGGGACCTGCGCCGCCTGCGGACGGCCGCGCCCACCCTGAGCGCTTCCTTGTCGTCCATGACTGGCTCCCTCCCGCCCGGATCGTCATCCTCTCAGAGTTGACGCCGGTACAAGAGCTGTCCTGCCTCACCCGCGACCGATCCCACTGATACGAACACGTGAGCGAAGAGAACGGGTGTTCCCCGGATCCATGATGCGCGCCGCCGGGTGAATCGCAAAGGCCCGGGTCAGCGGGCCCGTTCGGACAGGGGAGACGCCCGGTTCTCCGGGCCGGGACAGGCCGAAGGGGTGGCCCCGCCCAGCGGCGAGGTCCACCCCTTCCGTGCCCGGTGCGGGGGCACCACGGACGTGTCCGTCGTGCCCGTCCGCTACGGCGCCCCTACTGCGGGGCCATCTTGTCCGCGATGCCCGGGTTCTCCTTCATCCACGCCGCGACGGCCTCCTCCTCGTGACCCGTGCCGCGCTTCTGGATCTCGTTCTCCAGGCCGGCGAGTTGCTGCTCGCTCAGCTTGAAGTCCTTGAGCCACTTCGTCAGCTGCGGGTAGTTCCCGGGGAAGTCCTTGTGCGCGACGTTCGTGAGCCGGTCACCGTCGCCGAAGGTCTTCCTGGGGTCCTTCAGCTTGATCAGGTCGTACTCCTTGTAGGCCCAGTGCGGGGTCCACAGCGTGACCGCGATCGGCTCCTTCTTGGCGTACGCCCGCTTCAGCTCCGCGAGCATCCCCGGCGTCGAGCCGTCCACGACCTTGTACTCGTCGTCGAGCCCGTACTCCGGCAGGACCTTGTCCTTGAGGACGTTCATCTCCTCGGTACCGGGCTCGATGCCGACGATGCGGCCCGCGAACTCGTCCCCGCGGCCCTTGAGATCGGCCAGCGAGTCCACTCCCTTGACGTACGAGGGGACGGCGATCTCGCGGGTCGTGGGCCCGTACCAGGACCCGAGCTGGGTCAGATCGTCTCGGTACTTGTCCCAGTATCTCTTCTGCGCGTTGGGCAGCCAGGCGTCGAACTGGACATCGACCTGGCCCTCGGCCATCGCCGCGTACATGGGCCCGAGCTCGAACTGCTTGAGGTTGACCTTGTAGCCGCGCTCCTCAAGGACCGCCTTCCACAGGTAGGTGGCGGCGATGTCCTCCTCCCAGGGGAACCAGCCGATCTCCAGGGGCCGCTCACGCTCGTCCTTGCCGTTCGCGGCCTTGCCGGCCGACTGCGCGGAGCCGCCGGCCGGGGCCCACTTGTCGGCGAGACCCGGGTTCTCCTCGAGCCAGGCGCGGACGGCCTCCTGCTCCTTGCCCTTGCCGGTGGCCTGGATCTTGGCTTCGAGACTCGTGAGCTGCTCCTCATTCATCTTGAAGTCCTTGAGCCACTTGGCGACCGTCGGGTTATCCGACGAGAAGCCCTTGCGCGCCAGGGTGTGGACGCCGTCGCTCTCCGCGCCGAACGCCTTCTTCGGGTCCTTCAGCTTGGTCAGGTCGTAGTCGCTGTACGCCCAGTGCGGCGACCACAGCACGACGACGAT
Organism: Streptomyces sp. NRRL F-5135; assembly: GCF_000719775.1. Taxonomy (GTDB): domain Bacteria; phylum Actinomycetota; class Actinomycetes; order Streptomycetales; family Streptomycetaceae; genus Streptomyces; species Streptomyces hebeiensis. The sequence continues at coordinate 107,539 of NZ_JOHR01000019.1, forward strand.
CGGCTCCTTCTTGGCGTACGCCCGCTTCAGCTCGGCGAGCATGCCGGAGGTGGAGCCGTCGAGAAGCTGGTACTCCTTGTCGAGCCCGTACGCCTTGAGGACCTTGTCCTTCAGCAGGCCCATCTCGCCCGCGCTGGGCTCGATGCCGATGATCTTGCCCTTGAAGGTGGAGCTCTTGCCCTTCAGGTCCTCGAGCGAGTTGACGCCCTTCACGTAGGACGGCACGGAGAGTTCCAGGGAGGTCTTGTCGTACCAGGCCCCCATGTCCTCCAGCTTGTCCTTGTACTTGTTCCAGTAATTGGCGTGGGTGACGGGCAGCCAGGAGTCGGTCTGGATGTCGATCTGGCCGTTCGCCTGGCCCGTGTAGAGCGAGCCCGCCTCGTACTGCTGGGCGTCGACCTCGAAGCCGCGCCGCTCCAGCAGTTCCTTCCACAGGAAGGTGGAGGCGATGCCCTCGTCCCAGGGGATGTACCCCATGGTGATCTTCTTGCCCTGGCCGACGTTCTCGGCGCCGTTCGCGGTCTCGCTCTTCGAGCCGCCGAACATGCCGATGCCGCCCGCGACGAGCGCGAGGACGACCACGCCCGCGATGGCCACGACGGGCTGCGGACGGTGGTTCCAGATCTTCAGCCCGCCGGCCATCTCCTTGGCCTTGGCCAGCGCACGGCGCCCGACCGGGGACGCCTGGAGGCTGAGCGCGCCGGTGATCCGGTCCAGGTACATGGCGAGGATCACCACGGAGACGCCCGCCTCGAAGCCGAGGCCGATGTCGATGTTGCCGAGCGCGCGGTAGACGGCGCCGCCGAGCCCGCCGCCGCCGACCATGCCGGCGATGACCACCATGGACAGGCCGAGCATGATCACCTGGTTGACGCCGGCCATGATCGTCTGGAGGGCCAGCGGCAGCTGTACCCGGAGCAGGGTGTTCTTGGGCGTGGTGCCGAACGCCTCGGCGGCCTCCACCAGCTCCTCGTCCACCTGCCGGATGCCGAGTTCGGTCATCCGGACACCGGGCGGCAGGGCGAAGATGATCGTGGCGATGATGCCGGGCACCGCGCCCAGACCGAAGAAGACGACGCCCGGGATCAGGTAGACCATGGCGGGCATGGTCTGCATCAGGTCGAGCACCGGCCGGACGATCGCGCTCACCGTCTTGGACCGCGCGGCCCAGATGCCGAGTGGTACCGCGATCACAAGGATCACGATCGTCGCGACCATCACGAGCGAGAGGGTCTCCATCGCGGCGTCCCACAGCTCGATGGAGTCGATCAGGGCGAAGCCCAGGAAGCTGAACACACCGGCCGAGAGACTGCTCAGCCACCAGGCGAGTATCGCGAAGATGCCCGCGAGGAGCAGGGGCTCGGGAGCCGACAGCACCGCGTTGATGCCGTCGTACATGCCCGAGACGACCGAGGAGGCAGCGTCGAACAGCCAGCCGAGGTGCAGCTGGAGGAAGTCGACGGCGCTGTCGACCCAGTCGCCGAGAGGGATCCTAGGCACTTGCTACCGCCTTGTCCGACTGAGCCGTCTCGCCGTTGTCGCCCGCGTCGGCCCGGGAGCCGCCCGCCGTGCCGTCCTTCGAGAGGGGGCCCGGCCCGGCCACGGGCGTGTCCGACACCATCGGCTCACCGAGCACGGCCAGCAGCCGGGCGCGGGGCACGACCCCTATGAGATCGCCCTCCTCACCGACGACGGCCACGGCGACCCCACTGGTGGAGCAGGGGGTGAACAGGTCGATGATCGGAGCGGACTCGGTCACCCTGGCGGGCGCCGCGTCGAGCACGTCCTGGGCGGTGCGCAGTTCCCTGCCACCGTCCGTCCGGGTACCGAAGGCGGTCTCCGGGTCGGCCATGATCGCCCCGGCGGTGAGCACACGGGAGCGGTCGACGTCCTGGGTGAAGGAGGCGACGTAGTCGTTGGCCGGGGTGACGAGGATGTCCTCGGCGGTCCCCTGCTGCACGATCTCGCCGTCCCGCATCACGGCGATGCGGTCACCGAGACGCATGGCCTCGTTGAGGTCGTGGGTGATGAAGACGATGGTCTTCTTGAGCCGCTTCTGGAGCTCCAGCAGCTGATCCTGCATGTCGCGACGGATCAGCGGGTCGAGCGCGCTGAAGGACTCGTCCATCAGCAGCAGGTCGGCGTCCGTGGCCAGCGCGCGGGCGAGGCCGACGCGCTGCTGCATGCCGCCGGAGAGCTCGTCCGGCCAGGACGTCTCCCAGCCGCCCAGACCGGTCAGCTCCAGCGCCTCGGCGGCACGCTTCTCGCGCTCCGCGCGGGGCACCCCCTGCACCTCGAGACCGTACGCCGCGTTCTCCAGCACACTGCGGTGCGGGAAGAGCGCGAAGTGCTGGAACACCATGCTGATCTTCGTGGAGCGGACGTGCCGCAGCTCCTGCGGGCTGAGAGCGGTCAGGTCCTGGCCGTCGAAGAGCACCCGGCCGGACGTCGGCTCCAGCAGGCCGTTGAGCATGCGGAGCAGCGTGGACTTCCCCGAGCCGGACAGGCCCATGACCACAAAGATCTGGCCGGACTCGACCGAGAAGGAGGCATCGATCACCGCGGCGGTCGTACCATCAGCGCGGAGTTGGTTACGGTCCGTACCCTCCTTGAGCTTCCCCACGGCCTCATCGGGTCGTCTGCCGAAGACTTTGTACAGGTGTTCGGCTTGCAGCCTGGACACATACACCTCACGCGTTGAACGGAAAAACGGCCTACCACCCCCGCGGGCAGGCCGTGGAACAGGCGGGGTCGGCCCGCCCACCCGGTCGCGGTGCTTGAAGATGCAACCTGGTTCGCTCCGGCTGCGCGCCTGCCCCGGCTTACACGAGACAAACAATTAAGTGATTCACGTCACATTCGATGGCGTCGCTGGTCAGACGTACGGGGCCCGCGGGGCGACGGGACGCTGTCAGGGGGCCGCTCTGTCAGTGGGCTGCTGTCAGTGGGCTGCGGCATGATCGGGGTTGTGACGCGACGCCTGATGCTCCTCGACACCGCTTCCCTGTACTTCCGGGCATATTTCGGGGTTCCCGACTCCGTACGGGCCCCGGACGGCACCCCGGTCAACGCGGTGCGCGGGCTGCTGGACTTCATCGCCCGCCTGGTCCAGGACCACCGCCCCGACGAGCTGGTGGCCTGCATGGACGCGGACTGGCGGCCGGCCTGGCGGGTGGAGCTGATCCCCTCGTACAAGGCCCACCGGGTGGCGGAGGAGCACGCGGAGGGGCCCGACGAGGAGGAGACGCCGGACACGCTCGCGCCCCAGGTCCCCGTCATCGAGGCGGTGCTCGACGCGCTGGGCATCGCCCGGGTCGGCGCGGAGGGGTACGAGGCGGACGACGTGATCGGCACCCTCGCCGGCCGGGCGCGAGGGCCGGTGGACATCGTCACCGGGGACCGCGACCTCTACCAGTTGGTCGACGACGCCCGCGAGGTCCGGGTGCTCTACCCGGTCAAGGGCGTGGGCACGCTCCAGTCCACCGACGAGGCACTGCTGCGGGAGAAGTACGGTGTGACCGGCGCTCAGTACGTGGACTTCGCGGTGTTGCGCGGCGACCCCAGCGATGGCCTGCCGGGCGTCCCGGGCATCGGCGAGAAGACGGCCGCGCAGCTCATCGCGGAGTTCGGTGACCTCGCGGGCATCCTCGCGGCGGCCGCCGATCCGGTCGCCCGCCTCACCCCCGCCCGGCGCCGTCGCCTGGACGAGTCCCGCGCGTACCTGGCCGTCGCGCCCACGGTGGTCCGGGTCGCCGGGGACGTTCCCCTGCCGGCCTTCGATCCGGCGCTGCCGCGCGAGCCGCGGGACCCGGCCGCGCTCGTGGACCTCTCTGAGCGCTGGGGACTGCGTTCGCCGCTCAACCGGCTGCTGGAAACCCTCGGCGTCCACGCGCCGGGCCCGGCCTGAGGTGTTAGCTTAGGTAAGCCTAAGCAGCCCAGAAGTCCGCCTGTGAGCGGAAGGCAGGGAGACCACCGTGGCAGACAAGCCGGCTCGCACCTCACCCACCACGCACGAGGGGCGGGTGCTGCGCACCGAACGGCTCTCGCCGCACATGGTGCGCGTGGTCCTCGGCGGTGAGGGGCTGGCCGCGGTGCGGGCCGGCGAATTCACCGACCACTACGTCAAGCTGCTGTTCCCCGTGCCGGGCGTGACCTACCCCGAGCCCTTCGACATGGAGCGGATCCGCGCGGAGTTCCCGCGCGAGCAGTGGCCGGCGAACCGCACATACACCGTCCGCGCCTGGGATCCGACGGCGCTGGAGATGACCATCGACTTCGTCGTCCACGGGGACGAGGGCCTGGCCGGTCCCTGGGCGGCCCGGGTCCGCCCCGGCGAGACGATACGCCTCCTCGGCCCGGGCGGGCTGTACGCGCCCGACCCGGCCGCGGACTGGCACCTGCTGGTGGGGGACGAGAGCGCCCTGCCGGCGATCGCCGCGGCCATGGAGCGGGTCCCGGCCGGAGCCACCGCGCACGCCTTCGTCGAGGTCCCCGGCCCGGAGGAGGAGCAGAAGATCACGACCCCGGACGGCGCCGGCATCACCTGGCTGCACCGTGGGGACCGTCCGGTGGGCGAGGGCCTCGTCAGGGCGGTACGGGAGCTGGACTTCCCCGAGGGCGAGGTGCACGCGTTCGTGCACGGCGAGGCGGGCTTCGTGAAGGAGCTGCGCCGTCATCTGCGGCTGGACCGGGGGATCCCGCGCGAACGGCTCTCGATCTCCGGCTACTGGCGGCTGGGCCAGACCGACGAGGCATGGCGGAGCGTCAAGCGCGCGTGGAACGAGCAGGTGGAGCGGGAGCAGGAGACTCAGCAGTCCCCCGCGGCCTGAAGGGTTCCTCGCACTCTGTCCGTCCGGGGCGCGCGGCCCGGCACCACACCTCGCCGCGTTGTCGGAGAACCCGGGTAACTCCTTCCTCGAACTCTCAGCTCGGCGGTTTCAACCGGGCGTACGAGTCGAATCTCCGTTCGAACGGAGGAGAGCCCGTCCCAGGGCTCTCCGGCGCCTTGCCATCCCACCCACGGCGCCGCCGAGCCGGTCCGCACGGGCCGGCTCGGCGGCGCCGTACGCCGGCCCACCACACGGCGGGCCGATGACATGGCCGCCCGCACGGCCATGACCGGTCCGCGGCGACCGCGCCGCCTCCTTCAGGCGCCGGCCGGGCCGCTGCCGTCACCGAACTTGTCCGCCGAGGCGTTCACGTGCGCGACGCGGCGCATCGCGGCCAGCACCACCTCGCCCAGCACCGTTCCGATCACCATGCTCTCGACGATGCCCTCGAGGTCACCGGACCGCCCCACATGGTCGAGGTCGGCGCGCGCGACCCGCTCCGCCGCCTCCGCGTAGTCGTCCAGCACCCGCGCGAACTCGCCGTGCCCCAGCCGGAACATCGTGGCCAGCGCCTGGACCAGGTCCGCCGTGGCGGCATTCGACTCGTCCAGCTTCCAGCCACGCCGCGCCGCCAGCGCCTCGACCTCGGCGCGCGCGGCCACGGCCTCCTCGTCCTCGTCGTCATCGCCCGGTCCGCCGAGCCGGGCCGCCGCCGCTCCGAGCACCTTGTGTGGCGTTCTGTTCTGATCATCCACCACCGCGAGGAGCTCGGCGACGGCCGCCACCTTCAGGCCGCCCACCTCCAGCAGCGCACGCACCAGGCGCAGTCTGCGCTCGTGCGCCTCCCCGTAACTCGCCTGGTTCGGGCTGGTCAGCTCCCCTGACGGAAGCAGTCCCGCACGGACGTAGTACTTGATCGTCGGCACCGGGACGCCGGTCCTGCGACTCAATTCACCGATGCGCACCGCGCGTTCACTCCGTTCGCCTTGCCATGTCACCGATCCATCATAGATAGTGCAACTATCGGTTAGCGGAAAGTGCCGCTATCCATAAACTCTTCGGGGGGTCACTCATGTCTTCATGGCGTTCCTGGCACCGCCCACTGGTGTTCCACGCCGCGGCGATGGGTCTGCTCGCCGTCGTTTCGGCGGTCGGCATGGTCGTCGACGACCGGGTCCTGGTCGGCTCGCCGATCTGGTTCAAGCCGTTCAAGTTCTCGGTGTCGCTGCTGATGTACGCGCTGTCGCTGGCCTGGATGCTCTCGCTGACCACCCGGGGCCGCCGTGCGGGTCAATGGGCGGGCACGGTGGTCGCCCTGGCGGGCACGGCCGAAATGGTGATCATCGTGGGGCAGGTGATACGGGGCAAGCGCAGCCACTTCAACAACGAGACCCCGTTCGACAGCCTGCTCTTCGACATCATGGCCGTCACCATCGTCGTCCTGTGGTGCGCGTCGCTGCTGATAGTGGTGCTGCTGTTCCGCTCCCCGCTGGCCGACCGGCCGGCCGCCTGGGCGATGCGACTCGGTGCGGTCATCAGCCTGGCCGGGGCAGCCCTCGGCATGCTGATGACCCGGCCGACGCCCGAGCAGCGCGCGGCCGACGGCCGGGGCGTGGCCGACGTGATCGGCTCGCACAGCGTGGGCGTACCGGAGGGTGGTCCCGCGCTGCCGCTCACCGGCTGGGCGGCCACGGGCGGAGACCTGCGCATACCGCACTTCGTCGGCTTGCACGGCCTGCAACTGGTCCCGCTCTTCCTGCTCGTCCTCGTCGCGCTCGCCCCGCGCTTCGCCCTGCTGCGTGACGAACGGGCACGGCTCCGCCTGGTATTCGTCTTCTCGGGAGTCTACGCGGCCGTCATCGCCGTGCTCACCTGGCAGGCCCTGCGTGGTCAGCCGCTGGTCCGCCCGGACGGGGCAACCGCCTCGGCAGCCGCCCTCGTCCTCCTCTGCGGCGCCCTCGCCGCCTATGCGGCGCTGCGACCGGCCGCGGCCGTACCGGTCACCGCCGTGACTCCGCCGGAGCGCGTCCAGTCCGGGCGGTGAGCACCGGAGGGAACCGGTCGCCCCGGCCCTCGGACGGCTCCGGGCGGCTCCCGGACGACTTCACACGGCCTTCTGGTACGTGCGGAAGGATCGGGTCGACAGCCAGACCGCCGCCACTGTCAGGGCCAGCAGCGCCCCGCCCCTGCTGAGCACGACCGTCCAGTCGGTATCGGCGGACAACGCGGAACGGCCCGCGACCATGGCCCAGTTGACCGGGTTGAAGTCCGCGATCCGCACCATCCAGTCCGGCATCTGGGCCGGCGCCATGAAGGCGGAGGAGAGGAACGTCAGCGGCAGCAGCAGGAAGGTGTTGATGCCGATGATGGACTCGCGGCGGCGGACCAGCATGCCGAGGGCGTTGGACAGCGCACCGAAGACCGTACCGAGCAGGACGGACGCGACCACCAGGATGAGCAGTCCACCGATCCCTCCCGGGTAGTCGGCCCCGCCGATCAGTCCCAGCACCACGATGACCACGGACTGGAAGGCGGTGGTGATGCCGTTCTGCACGACGTTGGCGTGCAGGAGGGCGCTGCGGCTGACCGGGGTGGTCAGGAAGCGGTTGAGCGTGCCGCGTTCGATCTCCTCCAGGGTGCCCATGCCGGTCCACATGCTGGAGCCGAACGCGCTCATCACGACGATGCCCGGGATCAGGTAGTCCAGGTACGACGTCGTACCGAAGCCGCCGAGCTGGACGACCTTTTTGAACAGGCTGCCGAAGAGGTAGAGCCAGATCACCGGCTGGATCAGATTGACCAGCAGGAACACGGGCTGCCGCACGATCGCCATGAGCTGGCGCTGCGTCATGAACCAGGTGTGAGCGAGGACGTTCGTACTCATCGGGTGCCTCCGGTGGTGGCCCGGCCGGACGCGTCGGGTCCGGTGGCCTTCGCGTCCTTCGCGTCCGTGGCGTCCTTCTCGTCGGTCGTATCCGGCACGGCCTCGACGCGGTCCGCGCGGTCCGCGGGCTCCGCCGCCTCGGCCTCGGAGAAACGGCGTCCCGCGTAGCGCAGGTAGACGTCGTCCAGGGAGGGCCGGGCCACGGTCGCGGCGGCCACCGCCGCGCCGGCCCGCTCCAGGGCGGCGAGCAGGGCCGGTACGGCGGCAGCCCCGTCGTCGGCGCGGACGCTGACCCTGCGGCCGTCCAGCGTGAGGTCGTGCAGGCCCGTCAGCCCGGCGAGGGCCTCGGTCAGGGTCGTACGGTCGCCGTCGGCGCGCAGTTCCACATGGACGGCGTCACCGCGCAGTTCCCCCTTCAGCTCGTCGGGGGTGCCCTCGACGACCACCCGGCCGCGGTCCACGATGGCGATGCGCTCGGCGAGCCTGTCCGCCTCTTCGAGGTAGTGCGTGGTGAGCACGATCGTCAGCCCCTCGTCCCCGGCGAGCCGGCCGATCTCGTCCCACATCGCCGTGCGGGCCTCGGGGTCGAGCCCGGTCGTGGGCTCGTCCAGGAAGAGCACCTCGGGCCGGTGGACCAGTCCGAGCGCCACATCGAGCCGTCGTCGCATCCCGCCCGAATATCCCTGCACCATCCGCTTCGCGGCGTCGGTGAGGGTGAACCGCTCCAGCAGGGCGTCCGCCCGGCGGTTCAGTTCCGCGCCGCGCAGACCGTAGAGCCGCCCCTGGAGGATCAGGTTCTCCCGGCCGGTGGCCACCGGGTCGGCGCCGGACCGCTGGGCGACCACCCCGATCGCCCGGCGCACGCGGTCGGGGTGGCGCAGGACGTCGTGCCCGGCGACGGTGGCCGTGCCGCTGTCGGGGCGGGCGAGCGTGGTCAGGATCTTCACCGCGGTGGACTTGCCCGCCCCGTTGGGCCCGAGGAGCCCGAGGACCGTGCCGGGTGTGACGGTGATGTCCATGCCGTTCAGCGCGGTGACACCACCCGGATAGGTCTTGACCAGGCCTCGCGCCCATACGGCGGGCGCGGCCGTCCCCGTGCGGGCCGGCCCGGCGCCCGCCCGGTCGACGGCGGCGCCACGCGCTTCTCCGGAGGCATCGGTGCGCGACTCACCACGGGCATCCGTACCTGCCTCGGCGCGGTCCGCGCCATGGGCCTCGGCCCTGGCCACCGGACTCGCCGCGCCCGGGCCGACGGCCAGGGCGCCGGCCCCGGACGCGGCCGTTCCCGGCGTTTCGGTACTCATGACAGAACTCTCCTTCGGTGAACGGTACTCGGATATACCGAGCCGGTCCGCCCGAGGAGCGCCGGGCTATGGTAGGCGTGCCGCACCTCGATCGCCCGGGCGCCCTCGCGGCAGGCCCGGTCCGGGGTTCGCGACCCCGGCGGTCGCTGCTGCAACAGCCGCCGCCGGGGTCCTTCCGGTTTTCAGGGCCGGCGGGACCGGCCCTCCTTCATCACATCGCAGCCTCCGTCGCCACCCGCGTCGCCGCCGCCTGTGTCGGTGTTCATACCGCTGCGCACGTCACCGCGTACGTCGCTGTGCGTGTAGTTGTGTACGTCGATTTCCACACCGTCCAGTTCTCGCCATTCCTGGGGCACCTCGCCCGTCTCGTAGAACAGGCGCCAGCCGTCCAGGCCCGTCAGCGTCCCGTCGGCCAGTTCCGCCAGCAGTCCCCTGATCCAGCCGGCCTGGGCCTCGACCATGTGCAGCTGGTACTCCGTCTCCACGACGAAGAGCCGCGGCAGCCGCTCGCACAGCTTCGCCAGCACCCCCCTCAGCCCCGCCGCCTCTATGTCGAGCGAGGCCGCCCGCTCCCGCAGCAGCGGTATCACCTCGTCCGGTGACAGCGCTCCTATCAGCGACAGCGCCGTCCCGAACAGCGGGAACTCGCGCGCGGGGACCGCCAGCAGGTCGGCCAGCCACTCCCGCATCTCCTCGCGCCCGGTGGGTGTGAGGCCGTACAGCGTGCGTTCCGGCCGGTTGCCCTGCCGCTGCACCTCGGCGACCGTCACGAACCCGTACCTCTCCAGGTTCCGTACGACCGTATAGAGGGAGCCGTAATTGATCTTGACGCTGTGTTCCTTGCCGCGCCTGCGCAGCGTCTGCGCCATCTCGTACGGATGCATGGGGCGTTCGGACAACAGCGTCATCACCGCCAACGCCAGCGGATTGCCGAGCTTGCGCCGTTTCATCTCCACCCCCTGCCGCACGCGACGGATCGACGGAGACATGCTCCGCGGACGAATACTCGCCAACGAACATATCGCGAAGGCGCGGTTCAGTCAACGCGACATATCGCGTTTCATCAGATCATGGAATCATCACTTCGCAACGCAGCCTCGTCACGGCAATCCGCCGGAGCCCCGGCTCCGAATGCCGAGTGCAGTCCGTTCGGAAGGAAACCGCGTGAAAGAAGCCGTCTTCATCGGGGGACCCTCCTCCGCGGGCCCGGACCTCCAGGAACTGCTGGCCCTGGTCGCCCGGGGTGACCAGGAGGCGTTCTCCCGCGTGTACGACCTGGCCAGTGGGCCCGTCCTCGGCCTCGTGCGGTCCGTCCTGCGCGACCCCGCCCAGTCGGAGGAGGTCGTCCAGGAGGTACTGCTGGAGGTCTGGCGTACGGCGCCGCGCTTCCGGTCCGACCGGGGCAGCGCCATGACCTGGATCCTCACCCTCGCCCACCGGCGCGCGGTGGACCGGGTCCGCTCGGCCCAGGCGGCCGGCGACCGGGAACGCCGGGCCGCGCTGCTGGAGCGGACACCGGCCTACGACGAGGTCACCGAACAGGTGGAGGCCGGACTCGAACGTGAACAGGTGCGCCGCTGTCTGCGCACCCTGACCGAGCTCCAGCGCCAGTCCGTGACGCTGGCCTACTACCGGGGCCTGGCCTACCGGGAGGTGGCCGAGCTGCTCTCGGTGCCGCTCGGCACGGTCAAGACCCGGATGCGCGACGGGCTCATCCGACTGCGCGACTGCCTGGGGGTGTCCGCATGACCGCGGCCGATCTGCACACATTGACCGGCGCGTACGTACTGCACGCCCTGGAGCCCGGGGAACGCGCCGCGTTCGAAGGGCACCTCGACGCGTGCCCGCCGTGCGCCCAGGAAGTGCGCGAACTGGCCGCCACCGCCGCCCGACTGGGAAGCGCCGCGGCCGTTTCCCCGCCGCCCGCCCTCAAGGAACAGGTGCTCCGGCGGATCGCCACCGAACGACAGGACCCACCCAGGGGCCGCGCGCGCTCCCGCCCGAGCGGGGGCGGCGGAGCGCGGGGGCGCGCGATGTCCCGGTTCGCGCTGGCCGCCTGTCTGGCCGCGGCCGCCGCGTTCGGCGGCGTGGCGGCGTGGCAACAACGGGCGGCCCAGGACGCACGCGGCCGGGCCGAGGCGGCCGAGCAGCGTTCCCAGGCCGTGGTCGCGGTCCTCGCCGCCCCGGACGCCAAGCTCGCCACGGCGCGGCTGCCCAGCGGCGCGAACAGCACCGTGGTCGTCTCGCGCGGTCAGGACAAGGCCGTGTTCCTTACGTCCGGGCTGCCGAAGGCTCCGAGGGGGATGGTCTACCAGCTCTGGTACGACGACGGCGGGACGATGCGGGGCGCCGGTCTGATGGACCCCGCCACGGAATCGGACGCCGTCCTGCTGGCCGGTCCCGTCGGCGCGGCTTCCGGCATGGGCCTCACGGTGGAACCGGCGGGCGGCTCCGCCCACCCCACCTCGGATCCACTCGTTCTGCTGAGCTTCCCCGCCACGTGAGCACATGTGCGGGCCCACCTCGGACGGCCGGGCTAGGACGGGAGGCATGAGCGTCGCGATCGCCCTGTTCACCTCCGATCTGCGCGTGCACGACCAGCCCGTGCTGCGTGCCGCCCTGCGGGCCGCCGACGAGGTGGTGCCCCTGTTCGTGCGCGACTCCGGGGTGACGGCGGCCGGTTACGACGTCCCCAACCGCCGGGCGTTCCTCGCCGACTGTCTCGCCTCGCTCGACGCGTCGTTGCGGCGCCGGGGCGGCCGGCTGGTCGTCCGCTCGGGTGAGGTCGTCGAGCAGGTCCGCCGGGTGGTACGGGAGGCCGGGGCCCGGGAGGTGCACCTGGCGGCCGGGGTCAGCGGATACGCCGCACGCCGGGAGGACAGGCTGCGCACGGCACTCGAGGGGACGTGCGCGCTCGTCGTCCACGACTCGGTGATCACCGTCGTGCCGCCGGGCCGGCTCGTACCGTCGGGCAAGGACCACTTCGCGGTATTCACGCCTTACTTCCGCCGCTGGCGGGAGACGGACCGGCGCGCCGTGATGGCCGCGCCCCGTACGGTCCGGGTCCCCCCGTCCGTCGGCGGCGAGCCGCTGCCCGTCCGGGACACGGTGGAGGGCGTGTCACCGGGGGTCCCCGAGGGCGGCGAGGAGGCGGGACGCGCCCGCCTGTCGTCCTGGCTGACACGAGGGATCGAGACGTACGAGGACCGGCAGGACGGTCTCGCCGACGACGCCACCTCACGGCTGTCCCCCTACCTCCACTTCGGCTGTCTGTCCCCGGTGGAGCTGACCGAACGGGCCCTGCGCGCGGACGGCCCGGGAGCGGACGCCTTCGTGCGGCAAGTGGCCTGGCGCGACTTCCACCACCAAGTACTCGCGGCACGCCCGGAGTCGGCCTTCTCGGACTACCGCGCCCGCCACGACCGCTGGCGCGGGGACCTGGCGGCACGAAGCGAGACGATCGCCTGGCGGGAGGGCCGTACCGGCTACCCGGTGGTGGACGCGCCGATGCGCCAACTGCGCTACGAGGGCTGGATGCACAACCGGGCCCGGCTGCTGACGGCGAGTTTCCTCACCAAGACCCTCTACGTGGACTGGCGGGAGGGCGCGCGCCACTTCCTGGACCTGCTGGTGGACGGCGACCTGGCCGACAACCAGCTCAACTGGCAGTGGGTGGCGGGCACCGGCACGGACACCCGCCCCAACCGGGTACTGAATCCGCTGACCCAGGCCAAGCGGTTCGATCCGCGGGGCGACTACGTGCGCCGCTGGGTACCGGAACTGGCCGGCATCGAGGGCGCGGCCGTCCACCAGCCATGGAAACTCGACGCCCGCGTCCGGGCCCGCCTCGACTACCCGGATCCGATCGTGGACCTGACGGAAGCCGGAGAGCGCTTCGCCCGAGCCCGGGACCGCCGAGGCGGCGGGACCTGACCTGCCCGGCCGAACCCGCCGCCCCTGGTGGGGCCCGCGCTGACGCCGATCCCAGGACGGCCGGTCGAGGCGCGGCCGACCCGGCCCGAGGCCGCGTCGGCCGGCCGGGTCAGCCCAGGGAGCTGTACGCCACCACCCCGCGCAGCACCGCGTCGACCGCCTTACGGGCGTTCTTCGCGACCGTGCTGTGCTCGCGCGGCGCGGCCGCCGCGATCTGGCCGAGCACGTCGATGACCTGCTTGCACCAGCGCACGAAGTCCCCGGCCGGCATCTCCGCCTCGCGCAGCACCTCGTCCAGGCCCTTGCCCGAGGCCCACATGTAGACCGCCCAGGCGAAGCCCAGATCGGGCTCGCGCTGGCCGACGCCCTCCGCCTGGTTGATCTTCAGGTCCTCCTCCAGGGCGTCCAGCCGGCCCCAGATGCGCACCATCTCGGCCAGTGCCTGCTTCGCCGCGCCCGAGGGCAGCTTGGGCGCCACCGCGTCGTCGGCCTGCCGCGCCTCGTACACCAGCGCGGAGACGCACGCGGCGAGCTCGGCCGGGGTGAGCCCCTCCCACACCTGGTCGCGCAGGCACTCGCTGGCCAGCAGGTCCAGCTCCCCGTAGAGCCGGGCCAGCCGCCTGCCGTGCTCGGTCACCTCGTCGCCGCGCAGGTAGTCGAGCTCCGTCAGGAGCGCGACGATCCGGTCGAAGGTGCGGGCGATCGTGTTCGTCCGCCCCTCGATCCGGCGCTCCAGCTGGTGCGTGTCCCGCTTGAGGCGGTGGTAGCGCTCAGCCCAGCGTGCATGGTCCTCGCGCTCGTCACAGCCGTGGCAGGGGTGGGCGCGCAACGCCGTGCGCAGCCGGGCGATCTCCCGGTCGTCCGCGGCGGGCCCGCGCTGCTTGCGGTGCCGGTCGGGCACGACGTGCCCGGCCTTCGTGCGCAGCGCGGACGCCAGGTCCCGGCGGGACTGCGGTGAGCGCGGGTTGAAGGACTTCGGGATCCGCATCCGCTCCAGCGCCTCCACGGGCACCGGGAAGTCGATCGACGCCAGCCGCTTGACCTGACGCTCCGCCGTCAGCACGAGCGGGCGCGGACCGTCCTGGTACTCGAACCCGCGGTGTCCGTTGGCCCGGCCGGCGGGCAGGCCCGGGTCCAGGACCAGCGCCAGACCCGCGAACTTCCCGGTCGGCACGTGGATGACGTCACCCGGCTTGAGCTTCTCCAGCGACGCCGCCGCGGCGGCCCTGCGCTGGGCCGCGCCCTGCTTGGCCAGCTCGGTCTCGCGGTCCTTGAGGTCGCGGCGCAGCCGCGCGTACTCCTCGAAGTCCCCGAGGTGGCAGGTCATGCCCGCGCGGTAGCCCTCGAGTCCCTCCTCGTTCTTCTGGACCTGGCGCGAGATCCCGACGACCGACTTGTCCGCCTGGAACTGCGCGAACGACGTCTCCAGCAGCTCACGCGAGCGGTGCCGGCCGAACTGCTGGACGAGATTGACCGCCATGTTGTACGACGGCCGGAAGCTGGAGCGCAGGGGATACGTCCGGGTGCCGGCCAGCCCGGCCAGCGCGCCCGGATCCATACCGCGCTGCCAGAGGACCACGGCATGGCCCTCCACATCGATGCCCCGGCGGCCCGCGCGTCCGGTGAGCTGGGTGTACTCGCCGGGAGTGATGTCGGCGTGCTGCTCGCCGTTCCACTTGACGAGCTTCTCCAGGACCACGGACCTGGCCGGCATGTTGATGCCGAGCGCCAGGGTCTCGGTGGCGAAGACCGCCTTGACCAGCCCTCGGACGAACAGCTCCTCCACCACCTCCTTGAAGGTCGGCAGCATGCCGGCGTGGTGCGCGGCGATGCCCCGCTCCAGCCCTTCGAGCCATTCGTAGTAACCGAGGACGTGGAGATCCTCATGGGGGATGGAGGCCGTGCGCTCCTCGACCAGCTCACGCACCCGGCGCCGGGCGTCCTCGTCGTTGAGCCGCAGGCCCGCGTAGAGGCACTGCTGAACGGCGGCCTCACAGCCGGCCCGGCTGAAGATGAAGGTGATCGCGGGCAGCAGCCCCTCGGCGTCGAGGCGGTCGATGACCTCCGGCCGCGAGGGCGTCCAGATCCGGCTGCGCTGGCGGCGCTCCCGCTCCCGGT
Organism: Streptomyces sp. NRRL F-5135; assembly: GCF_000719775.1. Lineage (GTDB taxonomy): Bacteria > Actinomycetota > Actinomycetes > Streptomycetales > Streptomycetaceae > Streptomyces > Streptomyces hebeiensis. The sequence goes on from NZ_JOHR01000019.1 coordinate 122,607, forward strand.
CCGCCTCCCGGAGCATCTTGCCGCGCCGTCGCTCGCGCGGGTTGAACGTGCGCTGGTTCTCCATCCGGGCCAGCCGGACCAGGTCGGGGTTCACCTCCCGCCGGGCGCCCCCGCGGCCCCCGTGGTCGGTCTCCTCCTCGAAGAGGTCGTACATCCGGCGGCCGGCCAGCACATGCTGCCAGAGCGGCACGGGCCGGTGCTCGGAGACGATCACCTCGGTGTGGCCGCGGACCGTGTCCAGCCAGTCACCGAACTCCTCCGCGTTCGAAACCGTCGCGGAGAGCGACACCAGGGTGACCGACTCGGGCAGGTGGATGATCACCTCTTCCCAGACGGCGCCCCGGAAACGGTCGGAGAGGTAGTGCACCTCGTCCATGACCACATAACCGAGCCCGAGCAGTGCCTGCGAGCCCGCGTACAGCATGTTGCGGAGCACCTCGGTGGTCATGACGACCACGGGAGCGTCCGCGTTGACACTGTTGTCCCCGGTCAGCAGGCCGACCTTGTCGGCCCCGTAGCGCTTGGCCAGGTCGGCGTACTTCTGGTTGGAGAGTGCCTTGATCGGCGTCGTGTAGAAGCATTTACGGCCCTCGGCCAGGGCCAGATGGACGGCGAACTCGCCGACGATCGTCTTCCCCGAGCCGGTGGGCGCCGCCACCAGCACGCCCTTGCCGGCTTCCAGGGCCTGGCACGCCTCGACCTGAAAGGGATCCAGGCCGAAGTCGTACATCTCCCGGAACGAATACAGCGCCGTGGCCTGCTCGGCGGCGCGGATCCGGGCTGCGGCGTACCGCTCGGCTGGTGAGAGGTCCTCTGTCATCTTGCGGTCGAGCCTACCCGGCACCTCTGACAATCAGCACGATCTTTAGCCGGGCTTGGAACGCACCTGCGAACCACACCGGCCCCGGGGTGGAGGAAGGTCCACCCCGGGGCCGGTCTTCGGCAGACCTCGCGCGTCAGGTGATGTCGTCGTAGCCGTTCAGCCGGTTCGACCGGCCGCCGTCGGACTGTCCGGGGAGGGCGGGCGGTGGCGAGACCGACTCGATCGGGCCGACGCGCTCGGGGGTCAGGTCCAGGTCCGAGGCCTCGTCGTCGTCCAGATCCGCGTCCGGGTTGTTGCGCCGGCGTCGGCGGTCGTTGATGAGGCACACGCCGAGCGCCGCGAAGTAGAGCACGACGATGGGCGCGGCCAGCGACAGCATCGTCAGCGGGTCACCGGTCGGCGTGGCGAAGGCGGAGAAGATCGTGATACCCAGCACGAACCCGCGCCACCAGCCGGCGAGCCGCTTCGCGGACAGTATGCCGGTGAAGTTGAGCAGCACGAGCAGCAAGGGCAGCTCGAAGGCCAGTCCGAAGACGATGACCATCCGCACGATGAGGTCGAGATACTCGTCCAGTGGCAGCAGGTTGCGGGCGTTCTCGGGAGTGAAGCCGAGGAGGACCGTCGCGGTCTGCGGAAGGATCTTGTACGCGAGAACGGCCCCCGCCAGGAAGAGCGGGGCACCCACGCCCACGAAGGACATCGCGTACTTCTTCTCGTGGCTGTGCAGACCTGGCGCGAGGAAGCCCCAGAGTTGGTAAAGCCAGACCGGCGCCGCCAGCACCAGGCCGGCCACCAGCGAGACCTTGAGCGCGATGGAGAAGGGCGAGATCAGACCGTTCACGGTCATGTCCGCGCATGGCTCGCCGTTCTTCTGTTTCAGGGAACCATCAACGCACCCAACCGAGTGAAGGATTGGGTCCATAAGGAAAGCGATCAGTTCCTTGTAGAAGAATGCCGCGATGATCGTGATGACCAAGATCGCCAGCACTGACTTCAGCAGGCGATTTCGCAGTTCACGCAGGTGCTCCGCGAGAGGCATGCGCCCCTCGGCGTCCTTCTCCTGCTTCGGGGCAGACTTGAGCAACCCACGTCCTCGTCTCGTCAACAACGGCCGTCAGTGAAGTACGTCAGCTACATCGGCCCGGGCCGCAGCCCGGCCAGGGCTCGCTCCGGGAAGGCGTCAGGCTGTTCGGGCAGGGCCTCGGCCTTCCGGTCCGACGCCCCATCGGCTCAGGACCGTACACCGGTCCCGGCCGTCCGAGCGGCCCGGGTCAGCTCTGCGCGGTGCGGTTCGGCTCGCCGACCGGGCGGGAGCTGGTCACATCGCCCGGGGACGCCTGGATCGTGCGGTGCGTGGCCTGCTGGGCGCTCGTGTCGGCGGGCTGCTCGCCGGCAGGGGCCGACTTCTCGTCGTCCTTCTTCATGGCCTTGGCCTCACTCTTGAGGATCCGGGCCGACTTGCCGAGCGAGCGCGCCATGTCGGGAAGCTTCTTGGCGCCGAACAGCAGCAGGATGACGGCGATGATCAGAACGATCTCGAGCGGCTTCAGGTTGCCGATCATGTGGGACTTCCTTCTCACTGAGACGGCGGGTGGGGCTTCCCGTAGACACCGGACCCACGCCCGGCATTGGTGCCGAACGCGATCGTAACCCGCAGGGGTAAACGTGAGGCAATCCCTGTGCGTACTCCCGGCGGCGTCCGGCGGCCCCTCGTCAGGCCACGATCGTCAGGGTACCCGCCGTCGGCTTTCCGGAGGAGAGCGCCTCCGTACGCCTCTGACGCCGCCTTCAACGCAGCGCGTCCCCCGTCGCCGCCAACCGGGTGGCCGACCGCTCCAGGTCCTCGGCGGCCCGGTTGATCCGGTCCGTGGTGGCGGCCACCTGGCGGCCGAGCCGCTGGGCCTCGATGAAGACGCGGATCGCGAGCACGCCGAGCACGGCTATCCCGCAGAAACCCAGGGCGATGGCGAGCATGGGCCAGAACATGGGCAGAGCCTAGACCGTGGAGTGGAGGCGCAGCGTCCGCACCCCGCCGCCGGTGAGGAGTTCGATGATGCGCTCCCCCGCCGGCTTGCGTACCGGTGCTTCGCACTCGGGGCAGGTGAACGTGTAGAACGTGGTGCTCCGGCTGGCGCCGATGGCCAGCCGCAGTGCCCCGGCGGAGAGTTCGAAGCGGGCTCTGCACTCGGGGCAGGCTGCCTTGAAGAAGACAGGAGCAATGGTCGAGAAACCGGACACATCAGACATCGTCGACATATTCCTTGGCTCTCCTTGTCCTCAGCGGCCGTTCACTCGTGGCCGTCGTAGCCGTGGCCGTCGGGGCCACGGCCGTCATAGCCGTCGTGGCCGTCCTGGACCTCATAGGCCGCGAGCGCCTCGACGGCCGCCAGCCGGGCGCTTTCCGCCAGTTCCGGCGGGGAGAGGATCCGTCCGTCCGCGCCGAGCCGCAGCGCGAGCCTGCGCAGCAGAGCCGGCGCGGAGGCGCGCAGTGTGATCCGGAGCCCGCCGTCGGGGAGTTCGACCGCGCTGTCGTGCGCGTAGTACTCGGCGACCCAGCGTCCGCCCGGCCCGACCTCCACCACCACCTCGGGGTCCTCCGCCGACGGCTGTACCAGCCCCTCCGACAGGTCCCTGAGCTCCAGCTCCGGCGGCGCGGCCGGCTCGTCGAGCAGCCGGATCGCCGCGACCCGGTCGAGCCGGAACGTACGCCGGTCCTCGGAGAGCCGGCACCACGCCTCCATATAGGTGCGCCCCACGGCGAACAGCCGGATCGGGTCGACCTCGCGCTCCGTCAGCTCGTCACGCGCCGGCGAGTAGTAGCGCAGCCACAGCCGACGCCGCTCCGAGATGGCCCGGTCGACCTCCGCGAACACCCCGCCCTCGGCCTCGAAGGTCACCGAGAGGCGGGAGCTCGCCCCGGCGGCCTCCCCGGCCGCGTTCTCCAGCTTCGCGGTGGCGCGCAGCAGCGCCTGCCGGTCCCCCTCGCGCAGCCCCGGCAGGGTGGCGACGGCGCGGGCCGCGACCAGCAGCGCCGTCGCCTCGTCGGCGGCGAGCCGCAGCGGCTCGGCGACGTCGTCCGGGTTGTGCCACCAGATGCGGTCGCCGTCGGTGTCGATGTCGAGCAGGTCACCGCCCCGGAAGCTGGTCCCGCACATGGGCAGGACGTCGAGGTCCGAGATCAGCTCGTCCTCGCTGATCCCGAAGGCGCGGGCCACATCGCTGACATGGGCGCCCGGCCGCTCCCGCAGGTACGTCACCAGCGAGAGCATCCGACGGGTCTGGTCGATCGCGTTGACTGCCATGGTGTGTTACGAGCCCCCCTCAGCCCTTGGCCACGGCGCGCAGCCGCTCCACCACATCGGCCCGCAGGTCCGCGGGTTCCACTACGACCACGTCCGGGCCGAACTCCACGAGCCAGGCGTCCAGGCCGTGGCCGTAGGGGATCTCCAGCTCGTCCCAGCCGTCGCCCAGCGCCCGCGACGAGAGCGCCTTGGCGCGCAGCGGGTAGCCGCAGCCGGAGCGCAGCTTGATCAGCGCGGAGCGGGTGGCGCTCTCCCCCGCCCAGCTCTCCACGGTCTCCCGTACCGTGACGACATCGGGTACGGGCGCGCTGAAGACCCCGGCACGGGAGCGGACCCTGCCGGTGATCCGGGAGAGCCTGAAGACGCGCTCGGCGCCCCGGTCCCGGTCCCACCCGGCGAGGTACCAGTGGCCCCGCCAGCACTCCAGGGTCCAGGGCTCCACGTGGCGCTGCTCGGGCCGGGCGGCGTTGGCCTTGCGGTAGTCGAAGACGACGGGGCGCCGGTCGCGGCAGGCGAGCATCAGCGGTTCGAAAGCGGCCTCGTGGACGGGGATCCGCGGCTCGAGGGCGCTGTGGTGGACCTCGTACGCGTCCTCCGCCTCCGGCATCCCGGCGGCGCGCAGTTTCTGGAGGGCGCCGCTGGCGGCGCCGGCGAGCCGGGCCTGCTGCCAGACCTTGGCCGCCAGACCGAGGGCGGCGGCCTCCTCGGCGTCGAGCGTGATGGCGGGCAGCCGGTTGCTGTCGCGGCGGGCGAGGTACCCGGTCTCGCCGTCGAGGTTCTCCACCGTGTCGATGATCAGGCCGAGTTCGCGCAGGTCTTCCTTGTCCCGCTCGAACATACGGTTGAACGAGTCGTCGCCGCCGGCCTCCAGGTACGCCTCGATGGAGCCACGCAGCTCACGCTTGCTGAGGGGGCGCCGGGTGCCCAGTAGACACAGCGCAAGGTTCATCAGCCGCTCGGCCTTGGCAATCGCCATCGACGCCCTACACCCCACTTGATCGTGCCGCACCCGCCCGCCTGACCGTACCGCCCCGGGGTGGCGCGGCAAAAGCCGAGCCCCTCGTACACCCGCCCGGTGCCGGCCCGCGTACGTACCCGGCGTCCGGACGGACTCGAGGGCCTCCGCCGGCCGGCGGAGGCCCTCGGAGGTCCGACTGTCCGGTCAGACGGAGATCAGGTCACAGACGAAGATCAGCGTCTCGCCCGGCGCGATCCGGCCGCCACCCGCGCCGCGGTCGCCGTACGCGAGGTGCGCCGGGATGGTCAGCTGGCGCCGGCCGCCGACCTTCATCCCCTGCACGCCCCGGTCCCAGCCAGGGATGACCTGGCCGGCGCCCAGCTGGAACTGGAGCGGCGTGCCCCGGTTCCAGGACGCGTCGAACTCCTCGCCGGTGGAGAAGGAGACGCCCACGTAGTGGACGGAGACGGTGTCGCCCGCCTTGGCCTCCGGGCCGGTGCCCTCGGTGATGTCCTTGATCTCCAGATCGGCCGGCGGTTCGCCGCCCGGGAAGTCGACCTCGGGCTTGTCGATGCTCACTGAACTGCTCCTCTAAATGATGAACGGGGCAACCGGGACAGTCTTACACCTTCGCAAGGATGTCCACCGCGAACACCAGTGTGGAGTTCTTCGGAATGCCCTGCTGCTCCTGGTCGCCGAACGCCTGGTCGGGCGGGAGTACCAGGAGCACCCTGCTGCCCACCTTCTTGTCCACGACGCCGGCCTTGAGACCCTTCAGGGTCAGCTGCGGCAGCGGGAAGGTGGCCGTACGGCCCGTCTTGTACGTGCTGTCGAACTGCTTACGGTCGTTCCAGATGTACGCCGTGTAGTTGAGGACGACCGTGTCCGTCGCCTTGACCGGCTCGCCCGTGCCCTCCAGCACGTAGTTCGAGACCAGCTTCTTCGGCGGGTCGGTCTTCGGGATCGTCACCTCCGGCTCCTTGCCGTCGGTGTTCGTCCCGACCTTCGGCAGGGCGGCGTCGCTCTGCGGGACCTCGGTGCCCTTGGCGGACTTGGGGACCTGGGTCGACTTCAGGATGTCGACGACGAACACGAGCGTGGCGTTGGGCTTGATGTCACCCTGCCCCTGGGAACCGTAGCCGAGCTCCGGGGGGATGCCCAGCTCGACCCGGCTGCCGACCTTCTGGCCCTCCAGGCCCTGGTCCCAGCCCTTGATGACCATGCCGGCGCCGAGGGTCAGGTCGAACGGCTGCTTGCGGTCGAAGCTGTTGTCGAACGGCTTGACGGAGTCCCAGCTCTGGCCCAGGTAGTTGACCTGGACGGCATCGCCGCTCTTGACCGTGGCGCCGTCGCCCTTCTTGAGGACGTCGACCGTCAGCTTCTTCGGCGGGTTCCCCTCCCCCTTGTCGAGGGTCGGTTTCTCACCGAACTTCTCGCCCGCGGTGACGGCTGGGAGTCCGCTCTTGGACGAGGTGGATTCGGAGCCCTTCTCGTCACCGCAGGCCGCTGTCGACAGCAGCAGCAAGGGGACGACGATCAGGCCGGCAAGTCGGCGCACGTGTTCCTCAGATCTCAGACGGCACAGTAGTCGCCCGCCACTCTAGGGCGTGACGAGGGCCCCGTCCGCGATACGACGGGGCCCTGGCCGCATTCCACCACTGCGTGTCACGTTCCGGCCGGGAGGACGGTGTCCCGTGCCGGCTCGCCGGCCGCTCATTCACGGGCCGCGCGCGGCCCGTTCACTGCCCGTGCGCCGCCCGTCCACCGGATCCACCGCTTCACCGGCTCACATACCGGCGATCAGTTTTTCCACCCGGTCGTCCACCGAACGGAACGGGTCCTTGCAGAGCACCGTGCGCTGTGCCTGGTCATTGAGTTTGAGGTGCACCCAGTCGACGGTGAAGTCCCGCCGCTGTTCCTGGGCGCGGCGGATGAAATCGCCGCGCAGCCGCGCCCGCGTGGTCTGCGGGGGAACCGACTTCCCCTCGAAGATCTTCAGGTCATTGCAGATGCGGGTGGCCTGCCCCTTTTTCTCCAGCAGGTAATACAGGCCGCGGCGACGGTGGATGTCGTGGTAGGCGAGGTCTATCTGCGCGACCCTCGGATGCGACATGGTCATGTTGTGCTTGGCCCGGTACCGCTCGATGAGCTGGTATTTCATCACCCAGTCGATCTCGGTGGCGATACGGTCGAGATCCTCCTGCTCGATCGCCTCGAGCGTGCGGCCCCACAGCTCCAGGACCTTCTCGACGGTGCCGGTGCGGATGCCCCGGCGCTCGACGAAGTCCACCGCCTTCTCGTAGTACTCCCGCTGGACCTCCAGGGCGGAGGCCTCCCGGCCGCTCGCCAGGCGTACCTTGCGCCGCCCCGTCAGGTCATGGCTGACCTCGCGGATGGCGCGGATCGGATTCTCCAGCGTGAGGTCGCGCATGACCGTGCCGGCCTCGATCATCCGGAGCACGAGATCCGTGGCGCCGACCTTGAGCAGCATGGTCGTCTCGGACATGTTCGAGTCGCCGACGATGACGTGCAGGCGGCGGTAGCGCTCCGCGTCGGCGTGCGGTTCGTCGCGGGTGTTGATGATCGGCCGTGAGCGGGTGGTGGCGGAGCTGACACCCTCCCAGATGTGCTCGGCTCGCTGGCTGACGCAGTAGACGGCACCGCGCGGGGTCTGGAGCACCTTGCCGGCGCCGCAGAGCAGCTGTCGCGTGACGAGGAAGGGGATCAGGATGTCCGCCAGCCGCGAGAACTCGCCGTGCCGGGCCACCAGATAGTTCTCGTGGCAGCCGTAGGAGTTTCCCGCCGAGTCGGTGTTGTTCTTGAAGAGATAGACGTCGCCCGCGATTCCCTCCTCGTGCAGGCGGCGCTCTGCGTCGACGAGCAAGCCCTCGAGAATGCGCTCGCCGGCCTTGTCGTGGGTGACCAGCTCGGTCACGTTGTCACATTCGGGGGTCGCGTATTCCGGATGTGAGCCCACGTCGAGGTACAGACGGGCGCCGTTCCGCAGGAAGACATTGCTGCTGCGGCCCCATGAGACGACACGGCGGAAGAGGTAGCGCGCCACTTCGTCAGGTGACAGTCGGCGCTGTCCCCTGAACGTGCACGTGACGCCGTACTCGTTCTCCAGCCCGAAAATGCGGCGGTCCATGTCTGAACATTACGCCTGATGGCCTGAGCTGAAACCGGGTTCGGCCGCCCCGCTTCGATCATTTTCCGTTCCGGGCGGCACGTCCGCGGGATGCTCGGGAGCACCGAGAACCCCCTGTGTCACCAGCAGCACCAACGACGCGGCCACTCCCCCGGCCCCGGCCACGGCGAAACTCGCGGCCGTGCCGCCGAGCTCTACGGCGGGGCCCGCCACGCCCGTTCCCAGGGCCGCGCCCACACCGAAGGTCGTCACGAGCCAGGAGAACGCCTCGGTGACGGTGCCTCGGGGCGCGTGCCGGTCCACGACGACGAAGGCGCAGGCGAGCGCGGGCGCCAGGAAGAGTCCGGCGAGGGCGGCCAGAGCGGTCATGGCGACGACACCCGGGGTGAGCGTCAGCGGCAGGTAGCACAGGGCGAGCAGGGCGACGATGACACGCAGCCGGCGCTCGGGGGCGTCCGACCACTGCCGGGCCCCGTAGACCGCGCCGCCCACCAGCGCGCCCAGCCCGAGCGCCGCCATCAGCCAGCCGTAGACGGACTCCCGGCCGTGGTCGTCGGCGTACGCGACCCCGGCGACCGTGATCGAGCCGAGGGCCAGCCCGACGAAGAGGAACGCGGCCAGCAGGGCGAGCAGCCCCGGTGAGCGCAGCGCGCCCAGCCAGTGCGCCTCGCGGGGCGCGGAGCGCCAGGCGCGCGACGGACGGGACACGACGACGGAGAGCGCGCCGAGCACGCCGAGCGCGTTGACGACGAGCAGGGCGGCGGCCGGGGACTGGACCGCGACCAGCAGGGTGACCAGCAGCGGCCCGAGTGTGAACATCACCTCCTGGGCCACGGCGTCCAGCGCGTACGCGCGGTGCACCCGGTCCTCGCCGCCGAGGACGCTCGGCCACAGCGCCCGCAGCCCGCCCTCCAGCGGGGGCGTGAACAGCCCCGCCACGGCCACGGCGGCGTAGGCGAGCGGCAGGACGTCCGTACCGGAAACGGTGAGCAGGACCATGCCGAGCGCGGAGACCACGGCCGCCGGGAGCTGCACCCGGGGCTGGCCGAAGAGGTCGACGGCGCGGCCGAGCAGGGGCTGGCCGACCGCCGTGGCGATGCCGTACACGGCCGCCAGCGCGCCCGCGAGGGTGTAACTGCCGCCTTCGGCGCGCGTGAACATCACGATCGCGATGTGACCCGTGGCGTTGGGCAGCCTCCCCACGAGTGTGCCGACGAGCAGCCGCACGGCGTGCGGCGCCTTGAGGATGTCCCCGTAACCGGTCGCTCCCGCGGCCATGTCCCGCCCCCTCTTCACGTGTTCTCCGGCCGTGCCGTGGTCCCCGGCCCTCACGTGTTACGTATAACGTCCAGGGTCATACGTACCATGTGCGCAGTCCGCGGGTCCACCATGACGCCGCGGCGCACGAGTTCGACCGACACGACGGAGTACGGCGCGATGACGGAGCGGCCCGCCAGGCCCACCAGCAGGGACGTGGCCAGGACCGCGGGCGTGTCCCAGGCCACGGTCTCCCTCGTGCTCGGCGACAAGTGGCGGGGCCGCGTCTCGGAGCGGACCGCGGCCCTGGTGCGGGAGGCCGCGCGGACGCTCGGCTACCGGCCGAACCTGGCCGCCCGCAATCTGCGGCTGGGCCGGACCAGGACCGTTCTGCTGGTCGTGCCCGCGCTCACCAACGAGTTCTTCGCCCGCGTCTACACGGGCGCGGCCGGGGTGGCCGCCGAGCACGGGGTCGGTGTGCTCCTCTACCCCTCCCCGGCCGGAACGGGCCCGGCCAGCGACCCCTTCGCCTCGGCCCGGCACGCGCTGGACGGGGTGATCGCGTCCTCGATGGCGGCCGAAGCGCTCGACGCGTTCCGGGGTGCCGACGGCGCGGATCTGCCCCTGGTGATGCTCGACAGCGATCCGGCGGCGCCGGGACCCGCCGCACGGGTGAATGTGGACATCGAGGACGGTATGCGCCAGGTGACGCGGCACCTGCTGGACCTCGGCCACCGGAGGATGGTCCATCTCGCGTCGGCCGTCCCCTCCTGGACCTTCGACGTACGGGCGCGGGCGATCGCCGAGGTCGTACGGACCGCTCCGGACACGACCGTGACGACGGTGTCCGCGCCGCTGGAAGTGGAGGCCGGCCGGGCCGCAGCCGAACGCGCCCTGACCGGTCCCGGCCCCCGGCCCACCGCGCTGATCTGCGACGGCGACGTCCTGGCCGCGGGCGCCTGCAAGGCGGTGCGCGGACTCGGCCTGCGGGTGCCGCGGGACGTTTCCGTCACCGGCTTCGACGACCTGGCGCTGGCGCGGGCGGTGGAACCGGAGTTGACGACGGTCGGCCTGCCGGCCGAGCGGGTGGGCGAGCGCGGCATGACCGCCCTGCTGACGGTCCTGGACGGCCGGATCCCGCCCCCGGGCGCCCCCCTCCCGGTCACGCTGGTCCTCCGGGCCTCCACGGCGCCCCCGCCGCCGGAGGACGACTGACACGGGCGCGCCCCGGGCCGTGCGTCGACGGCCCGGGGCGCGGTCGCCGCCCTGAAGGGGCGGCTCCCGCTACTTCTCGGAGTCGTCCGGCTCCTCCTCGTCGGAAGGGGCGTCCGTCGGGGTCGAGGCCGCCCCGTCCGCCTCGAGCAGCCGGGCCAGCTGCCGGCCGACGATGCGCTTGAACTTGCGCTGCTGTGGCCGCGTCCGGTCCAGGATCGCGACCTCCAGGCGCTCGGCGGGGATTTCCCGCTCGCCGCCGTTGGTGTCCCGGGACAGGGCCTGGACGGCCAGCTTCAACGCCTCCGCCAGCGACATGCCGTCGCGGTGCCGCTGGTCGAGGAAGGTGCTGATCTGCTCCGCGTTGCCCCCGACCGCGACCGAGCCGTGCTCGTCCACGATGGAGCCGTCGTGCGGCAGCCGGTAGATCTGGTCGCCGTCGGGCGTGGCCCCGACCTCGGCGACGACCAGCTCCACCTCGTACGGCTTCTCGCCGGCGCTGGAGAAGATCGTGCCCAGAGTCTGGGCGTAGACGTTGGCCAGCCCCCGGGCCGTGACGTCGTCCCGGTCGTAGGTGTATCCGCGCAGGTCGGCGTAGCGGACGCCGCCGATGCGCAGGTTCTCGTACTCGTTGTACTTCCCGGCGGCCGCGAAGCCGATCCGGTCGTAGATCTCGCTGAACTTGTGCAGGGCGCGGGACGGGTTCTCGCCGACGAACACGATGCCGTCGGCGTACTGGAGCACGACCAGGCTCCGGCCACGGGCGATGCCCTTGCGGGCGTACTCCGCCCGGTCGGCCATGGCCTGCTGGGGTGAGACATAGAACGGCGTCGACACCGGCTATCCGTCCCTTTCTGTCAGTGGCATCGGTATACGGGAAAGGACGGCGTCACAGCAGCGCGGCGCGTGGGCCGTCGGGCTGCTCCAGGCGGCGCTCCAGGATCGAGCGGGCGATCCCGGCGGACTCGTCGTCGCCCAGCTTCCGGAACCCCTCGTCGGTGATCACGGTGACGATCGGGTAGATCTGGCGGGCCACGTCCGGGCCGCCCGTCGCCGAGTCGTCGTCCGCCGCGTCGTAGAGCGCCTGCACGACCAGGGTGATGGCCTGCTCCTCGGACAGGTCCTCACGGAAGAGCTTCTTCATCGCTCCCCGGGCGAAGATCGATCCCGAGCCGGTGGACGCGAAGCCCTGCTCCTCGGAACGGCCGCCCGTCACGTCGTACGAGAAGATGCGGCCCTTCTGCCGGTCCACGTCCCAGCCCGCGAAGAGCGGGACGACCGCCAGGCCCTGCATGGCCATGGCCAGATTGCTGCGGATCATCGTGGAGAGCCGGTTGGCCTTGCCCTCCAGGGAGAGCTGCACCCCTTCGACCTTCTCGAAGTGCTCCAGCTCCAGCTGGAAGAGCTTGACCATCTCCACGGCGAGCCCGGCGGTGCCCGCGATACCCACGGCCGAGTACTCGTCGGCCGGGAAGACCTTCTCGATGTCGCGCTGCGCGATCATGTTCCCCATCGTGGCCCGCCGGTCACCGGCCAGCACCACTCCGCCGGGGAACGAGGCCGCGACGATCGTCGTCCCGTGCGGCGCCTCGATGGCGCCCTGCACGGGCGGCAGGGTGCGCTTCCCGGGCAGCAGCTCCGGCGAGTGGTCGGACAGGAAGTCCATGAACGAGGACGAGCCGGGCGTCAGGAAGGCTGCCGGCAGACGCCCGGTGCTACGAGGATTGGCTTCCACACGTTTCCTTCCGGTGGGCGGCGGCCCGCCCCTGGGGCCGGGCCGATTTCACGAAACTGTGCACGGACCTTACCCGCGCCGTCGCGCGTCATCCGCCCCGGTCCCCCGGGCTTTCGCCGGGCGGACCGGGGCGGACGACCATCGCTACTGGCCGCCCTTTTGGACGAAGGACCTCACGAAGTCCTCGGCGTTCTCCTCGAGCACGTCGTCGATCTCGTCCAGGACGGAGTCCACGTCGTCCGACAGCTTCTCCTGGCGCTCCTTGAGGTCCTCGGACGCCTGCGCCTCCTGCGCCTGCTCCTCGGTCTCCTCGGTGGAACGCGTCGCCTTCTGCTGTCCGCCGCCGGTGTCCTTGGTCGCCATAACCCTCACCCCGCTCGGTTCGCCCAGCTCGATGTGACCTGCAAGATCCGACCCTACAAGGAGGGTCGGACATCGGCCCCGTACTTGCCCAACGTCCGGGCACCACCCCGATCATTCCCGGGCCCGGCCCCTTTCAGCCGTGGATCAGCCTCCGGACAGCACCCGTACCAGGTCCTCGGCGGTGCGGCACCGGTCGAGGAGTTCCTTGACGTGATTACGGGTCCCCCGCAGCGGTTCCAGGGTGGGCACCCGTTGCAGCGAGTCGCGGCCCGGCAGGTCGAAGATGACCGAGTCCCAGGAGGCCGCGGCCACGTCGTCCGCGTACTGCTCCAGGCAGCGGCCGCGGAAGTAGGCCCGCGTGTCCTCCGGGGGCCGGGTCCTGGCCCGCTCGACGTCCTGCTCGTCCAGGAGCCGCCGCATCTTGCCGCGGGACGCCAGCCGGTTGTAGAGGCCCTTGTCGGGCCGTACGTCGGCGTACTGGAGGTCCACGAGGTGCAGCCGGGCCGCGTCCCAGTCCAGGCCGTCACGGCGGCGGTAGCCCTCCAGGAGCTCCCGCTTGGCGACCCAGTCCAGCTCCCCCGACAGGCTCATCGGGTCGCTCTCCAGCCGGCTCAGCGTGTCCTCCCAGCGCCCGAGGACGTCCTTGGTCTGCTCGTCCGCGTCGACGCCGTACCGTTCCTCCACGTACTTCCTGGCCAGTTCGTAGTACTCCATCTGAAGCTGGACCGCGGTGAGTGTCCGGCCGCTGCGGAGCGTGACCAGCTGGGCCAGCGAAGGGTCGTGCGAGACCTGGTGCAGCGTGCGGACCGGCTGGTCCACGGCCAGGTCGACGTTGATGAAGCCGTCCTCGATCATGGACAGGACGAGCGCGGTCGTGCCGAGCTTGAGGTAGGTGGAGATCTCCGACAGGTTCGCGTCGCCGATGATCACGTGGAGCCGACGGTACTTCTCGGCGTCCGAGTGCGGTTCGTCGCGGGTGTTGATGATGGGCCGCTTGAGGGTCGTCTCCAGACCCACCTCGACCTCGAAGTAGTCCGCGCGCTGGCTGATCTGGAAGCCGTGCTCGTGGCCGTCCTGGCCGATGCCGACCCGGCCGGCGCCGGTGATCACCTGGCGGGAGACGAAGAACGGCGTCAGGTGGCGCACGATGTCCGAGAACGGCGTCTCCCGCTTCATCAGGTAGTTCTCGTGCGTGCCGTAGGACGCGCCCTTGTTGTCGGTGTTGTTCTTGTACAGGTGGATCGGCTGGGCGCCCGGCAGCTGGGCGGCCCGCTCGGCGGCCTCCGCCATCACGCGCTCGCCGGCCTTGTCCCAGAGGACCGCGTCCCGCGGGTTGGTGATTTCCGGAGAGCTGTACTCCGGGTGGGCATGGTCCACGTACAGCCGCGCGCCGTTCGTGAGGATCACATTGGCCAGGCCGATGTCCTCGTCGGTGAGCTGACTGGCGTCGGCCGTCTCCCGGGCGAGGTCGAAGCCGCGGGCGTCCCGCAGCGGGTTCTCCTCCTCGAAGTCCCAGCGTGCGCGCCGCGCCCGGTGCATCGCGGCCGCGTAGGCGTTGACGATCTGGGACGAGGTGAGCATGGCATTGGCGTTCGGGTGGCCGGGAACGGAGATCCCGTACTCCGTCTCGATGCCCATTACTCGCCGTACGGTCATGCGGCCCTCCTTGCCCGGCGGCGCTCCCCTCCGGGAGCGGCGCTCAAGTACCGCTGGTGCTCCGGTGCGTGTACGGTGCCCGGCCCCGCACTGCGCGACGCGGCGGTACGGAAGAGCCTAGAACGCCTCTGCGCCGCTGGGGAGATCATTTCCGTCATTGGCCTGGTGTGGTGGTCGGCCCGTGGGGTGAGTGGTGCGGGAAAGCAACCGGCTGCGGATGCCCTCCCGGACACCCGCAGCCGGTCCGCGCTCTACAGGTACTGCCCGGTGTTCGCCACCGTGTCGATGGAGCGCCCGGTGTCCGCGCCCTGCTTCCCGGTCACCAGGGTGCGGATGAAGACGATCCGCTCGCCCTTCTTGCCGGAGATACGGGCCCAGTCGTCCGGGTTGGTGGTGTTCGGCAGGTCCTCGTTCTCCTTGAACTCGTCCACGCACGCCTGGAGGAGGTGGGAGACCCGAAGACCCTTCTGGTTGTGGTCGAGGAAGGCCTTGATGGCCATCTTCTTCGCCCGGTCGACGATGTTCTGGATCATCGCGCCGGAGTTGAAGTCCTTGAAGTAGAGAACTTCCTTGTCACCGTTGGCGTAGGTGACCTCCAGGAAGCGGTTCTCCTCGGACTCCGCGTACATCTGCTCCACGACGGACTGGATCATGCCCAGCGTCGCGGCTTCCTTCGATCCATTGTGCTCGGAGAGGTCGTCCACGTGCAGCGGCAGAGAAGGCGTGAGGTACTTCGCGAAGATGTCCTTCGCGGCCTCCGCGTCCGGACGCTCGATCTTGATCTTCACATCGAGCCGGCCGGGCCGCAGGATCGCGGGGTCGATCATGTCCTCGCGGTTGGACGCGCC
The DNA here is from genome assembly GCF_000719775.1 of Streptomyces sp. NRRL F-5135. Classification (GTDB taxonomy): domain Bacteria; phylum Actinomycetota; class Actinomycetes; order Streptomycetales; family Streptomycetaceae; genus Streptomyces; species Streptomyces hebeiensis. The sequence goes on from NZ_JOHR01000019.1 coordinate 137,909, forward strand.
GATCACGATGACGTTCTCCAGGCCCTCCACGCCGTCGATCTCGGCGAGCAGCTGGGGAACGATCGTGTTCTCCACGTCCGAGCTCACACCGGAGCCACGGGTGCGGAAGAGCGACTCCATCTCGTCGAAGAAGACGATGACGGGGGTGCCCTCGCTCGCCTTCTCCCGGGCCCGCTGGAAGACCAGGCGGATGTGGCGCTCGGTCTCCCCGACGTACTTGTTCAGGAGCTCCGGGCCCTTGATGTTCAGGAAGTAGCTCTTCCCCGCGGGCCTGCCGGTCACTTCCGCGACCTTCTTGGCGAGGGAGTTGGCGACCGCCTTGGCGATCAGCGTCTTGCCGCAGCCGGGCGGGCCGTAGAGCAGGATGCCCTTCGGCGGGCGCAGCTCGTGCTCCTTGAACAGGTCCGGGTGGAGGTACGGGAGCTCGACCGCGTCGCGGATCATCTCGATCTGGCCGCCCAGACCGCCGATCTTGTCGTAGTCGACGTCGGGGACCTCTTCGAGGACCAGCTCCTCGACCTCGCTCTTGGGGACCACCTCGTAGACGTAGCCGGAGCGGGGTTCGAGCAGGAGGGCGTCGCCGGGGCGGATGGTGGTGTCCAGCAGGGGCTCGGCGAGCCGCACCACCCGCTCCTCATCGGTGTGCCCGATCACCAGGGCTCGCTCGCCGTCCTCCAGGACCTCCTTCAGGGTGACGATGTCCCCGGCGCGCTCGTACGCCATGGCCTCGACCACGTTGAGCGCCTCGTTGAGCATGACCTCCTGGCCGCGCCTGAGCTCGTCGAGCTCGACGCCGGGGCTGACGTTCACCCGGAGCTTGCGCCCGCCGGTGAAGATGTCGGCCGTCTCGTCCTCGTTGGCCTGGAGGAAGACGCCGAAGCCCGCCGGCGGCTGGGCCAGCCGGTCGACCTCTTCCTTGAGGGCCACGATCTGGTCGCGGGCCTCACGGAGCGTATTGGCGAGCCGCTCGTTCTGTGCGGACACGCCCGCCAGGTTCGTCTGCAGCTCGACAATCCGCTCTTCGAGAATTCTCGTGTGCCGCGGAGAGTCGGCGAGCTTGCGTCGCAGGACGGCGATTTCCTGCTCGAGATAGGCAACCTGGCCCGCGGGGTCTTCAGACCCCCGCCCCGGCCGGATGCCGCGGTTGATGTCGTCGTCGTGTGCTGCCACGGTCCTCACCTCCTCCAAGGGGAGCTGGACGCTTCCTGACCCTACCTGGGTGGGTGATGATTGAAACCCTAGATCACAAAGACTGTCGGCGTATGTCCGATCTTCACCCTTGCGCTCTCCCTCACGCCAGGGGAATACCCACCCAGCGGCATCGGAAAGCTGCCGGTTGTATCGTCGAAGCGTTCAACACCCGTCAGCGCTGGCATGACTTACGTCATTCCACGCCGCACGACGCAGGAAAGGTCAGGAGAGATGACCGTGCAGCAGGAGGCCCCCGCCGAAGGCGCCACCGGGACCGGAGACCCCCTTGAGGTCTGGATCGATCAGGATCTGTGCACCGGTGACGGAATCTGCGCACAGTACGCGCCCGAGGTCTTCGAGCTGGACATCGACGGTCTGGCCTACGTCAAGAGCGAGGACGACGAACTGCTCCAGGACCCGGGGGCGACCACGCGCGTACCACTGCCCCTTCTGACCGAGGTCGTCGACTCCGCCAAGGAGTGCCCGGGCGACTGCATCCACGTACGCCGCGTATCGGACAAGGTCGAGGTCTACGGCCCCGACGCGGAGTAGTCCGCCGCCCGGCCCCGACGGCCGCACCCGTCGCCTCACCGCGCGTGACGGGAGGTGACGCTCATACGCCGCGCGCCGCGGGCTGTTCGCCGCGGACGAACGCCCCGTTCCGCCACTGCCAGGCGACCCGCAACTCCTGATCGGGGCAGCAGCGCGGCACGTCGGAGCCCGAGTAACCCAGCAGTGTCGCCAGGATCCGCCCGTCCCGCACCACGAGACCGGGGCCCACGCTCTGCTGGTCCCTCGGCTCGACCAGTGTCGCCACGACCCGGGGTTCGTTCTCCTCGCCCCTGGTGAGTACGTACATGCCGCTGGGCGGCGTGCCCGATCCCGCGTCGCAGCGGACCGCGGCCACCGTCTCGGGATTGCCGTCCCCGTCGAGATCTCCGGACGCCTTGCGCGTGACGACCGTGCTCGCGCCGCCGCACTCCAGCGGGAAGACGACGGCGGAGGGATCGGGGGCGGGCAGCGGCGCGCCTCCCTTGCCCGTGGCTCTGAGCGTGCGGTCGGCCGACTGGGACGCCGTGGCGGCGTCCGGCTCCAGCACACCGGCGAGGGCGACGACGGCTGCCATGGCGGTGGCCGTGGCGAGCCAGTGCATCGCGGTGGGGCGGGTGTGCGCGAGGTCCGGGAGGTCGGAGATCTGCACGCGAGGTGTCTCCTGTGGAGGCGGTGGCGGCACATGGCCAGCGGGGGAGGTGGACAGCATGGTGCCACACGTCACAGCGCCGCGGAACAGCGGGGTGCGTAGAGGGTCCTTGATCGGACGCTCTCGGTGAAAGGCGCCCTGAGCCCAACGTGAGAACGGCACCGCCCAGTTCCGCTCGGGGGAGCCGAACTGGGCGGTGCCGTCATGATGTTGACGGGAGAGGAGGGTCGGTGTCAGCCGCGTGATCCGCTGCCGGGCCCTTCGTAGTCCTCGCCGTACGCGCCCTTGGCGGGCCGACGGCGGCGCAGCGGCGGCTCCACACCGTCCGCGAGGCGGCGGGCGGTCACCAGGAAGCCGGTGTGCCCGATCATCCGGTGGTCCGGCCGTACGGCCAGGCCCTCCACGTGCCAGTTGCGGATCATGGACTCCCAGGCGGCCGGCTCGTTGAACGTGCCGAACTCCCTGATCGTCTCGACCGTCCGCGCGAGCTGGGTGGTCGTCGCGACGTACGCGCACAGGATGCCGCCGGGCACCAGTGCCTTGGAGACCGCCTCGACGCACTCCCAGGGCGCCAGCATGTCCAGGATCACGCGGTCGACATCCGTGTCCGACAGGTTGTCCTGGAGGTCGCCGACCGTCAGCTGCCAGGCGGGGTGCGGCTCGCCGAAGTAGCGCTCGACGTTCTGGCGGGCGATGTCGGCGAAGTCCTGCCGGCGCTCGTAGGAGTGCAGCATGCCCTGGTCACCGATGACGCGCAGCAGGAAGCTGCTGAGCGACCCGGATCCCACCCCCGCCTCGACGACGCGCGCGCCGGGAAAGATGTCGGCGAAGGCCAGGATCTGGCCCGCGTCCTTCGGGTAGACCACGGCGGCACCGCGGGGCATGGACAGGACATAGTCGGGGAGCAGGGGGCGCAGCGCGAGGTAGGCGACGTTTCCCGTGGTACGGACAACACTGCCCTCGGGAGCACCGATCAGCTCGTCGTGGGGGAAGGACCCTTTGTGGGTGTGGAAGTTCTTCCCGGCCTCGAGCGTGAAGGTGTAGTGACGTCCCTTGGGGTCGGTGAGCTGGACCTGGTCCCCGACCTTGAAGGGGCCGCGACGACGGGCGGCACCGGTCGGTTCGGACATGCCCCCAGCTTAGCCGTTCGTATTCCCGGCCCGGCGGCCCGTTCCCGCGCACACCGTCCGCCGCCCGCCCACCGCGGGGGCAGGCGGGTCCCCGTCCACCGCGGGCAGGTATCCGTCCACCGCGGGCGGGCCTCCGCCTACTGCGGGCGGGCCATCGCCGCCACGAAGGCCTTCTCCACGTCCGCCGTCGACAGCACCCCGTAGATCTCGCCCGTCTCCTCCAGCACCAGGTACTCCGTGGCCGGGCTCGCCCGCAGGCGCTCCAGCAGCGCCTCGCCCGCCAGTTCCGCGGGGACCTTCATGCCCTCCGTGAGGTCCTGCGCCAGGGTGCTCACCGCGACCCAGGGGCGGCGGTGCTGGGGGACGCCGACGATGGCGGACTCGCGGACCAGGGCCGTCGGGTTGCCCTGGCCGTCGACGACCACCAGGGCGCGCGCGCCCGCCTCGTTCGCGCGGCGCAGGGCCTCGGACAGGGGCGTCGCGGCCTCGACCGGGACCGCGCGGCGGGTGAGCGCGCGGGCGCGGAGTTCGGGCAGGTGCTCGCGGAGCCGCGCCATCCGCAGGCTGTTGCCCGCTCCGGTCCAGATGATCGCCGCGAGGATCGCGGCGAGGAGCGCGTCGGTGACCGTCTCCATCGCGCTCGCGTTCGCGGCGGACCTGCCGAGTGCGCCCGTACGGGTGAGCAGCGGCAGACCGATCAGCACGGCGACGGCCAGCGCGCGGCCGACCCAGGCGGCGGCGACGGTACCGCTCATCGGCTTGCCGGTGATCTTCCAGACGATGGCGCGCAGCATCCGGCCGCCGTCCAGCGGCAGGCCGGGCAGCAGGTTGAAGGCGGCGACGATCAGATTGGAGACCATCAGGCCGGCCAGCAGGACGCCGGGGACCGTACCGCCCTCGACGGCCAGCAGGCCCAGGTAGAAGACGCCGGCGAGGACCAGCGAGAGCAGCGGTCCCACGAAGGCCAGGACGAATTCCCGGCCTGGGCTCTCGGACTCCTTCTCGATCTCGGAGACCCCGCCGAAGAACTGGAGCTGGATGCGGCGCACCGGCAGCTTGAAGCGCAGCGCGGCGACCGTGTGGGCCAGTTCGTGCACCAGGACGGAGGCGTAGAAGGCGACCGCGAAGAACAGGGAGACCAGGTACCGCAGGTTGCCCAGCTCCGGCAGCACCCGCTCGAGCTGGCCGCCGAAGATCCAGGTGATGAGCGCGGCCACCACGAACCAGCTCGGGGCGACGTAGACGGGCACGCCGAAGGGGCGGCCCATGAGAATGCCACCGCCGGGATCCTCACGGCGCGGCGGCTTGCCGTCCGAGCCGGGGCCCGTGTCCCCCTTGCCGGGCTGCGGCCTCCCGCTCTCGCCGCGCTCGTCGTCCTCGTTCACGGGTTCCCTTCGTCGGCGTCACCCGCTCGGCCAGGCGGTGCGAGGGGTTCTGCAGTCGATGGTATTCGTCCGGCTGTCGGTGGCGGGCCGTAGGGTCGGCGTCATGAGTACGAGCCAGCCGCCCACTTCGCTGTCGCCGTCCCGTGCGAGCGACTTCATGCAGTGCCCTCTGCTGTACCGGTTCCGGGTGATCGACAAGCTGCCCGAGAAGCCGAGCGAGGCGGCGACGCGCGGCACGCTGGTGCATGCCGTGCTCGAGCGCCTGTTCGACGCCCCGGCCGGCGAGCGGACGGCGCCGCGGGCACGGGGGCTGGTGCCGGGCCAGTGGGAGCGGCTGTTGGCGTCACGTCCCGAGTTGGCCGGGCTGTTCGCGGAGGATCCCGGCGGCGAGCGGTTGACGCGGTGGCTGGGCGAGGCCGAGCGGCTGGTGGAGCGGTGGTTCTCGCTGGAGGACCCGACGCGCCTGGAGCCCGTGGAGCGGGAGCTGTTCGTCGAGACGGAGCTGGAGTCGGGGCTGCGGCTGCGGGGGGTGATCGACCGGGTGGACGTCGCGCCCACGGGCGAGGTCCGGATCGTCGACTACAAGACGGGCAAGGCCCCGCGTCCTGAGTACGCGGAGGGCGCGCGGTTCCAGATGACGTTCTACGCCTTGGTGGTGTGGCGGCTCAAGGGCGTGGTGCCGCGCCGGCTCCAGCTGGTCTACCTGGGCAGCGGCGAGGTCGTGACGTACGACCCGGTGGAGGCGGACCTGAAGCGGGTGGAGCGCAAGCTGCTGGCCCTGTGGGAGGCGATCAGCCACGCCACGCGGACGGGCGACTGGCGGCCCCGGCCCACCAAGCTGTGCGGCTGGTGCGACCACCAGGCGTTCTGTCCCGAGTTCGGCGGGACTCCGCCGGTGTATCCGCTCACGGTGCCGGCCCAGCGTGCGGAGCCGGCGTTCTCGTCCCCGTCGGATTCCGCGCGGGCGCCGGGTACGGCGGCGGAGCCGAGCCCGGGGCCCGCCCGGTCGTCGGCGTCGGCGTCGGACGCACCGGCGGAGGTGGCGCCCGAGGGGGCCTGAGCGCGTTCGAGCGCGCCTGGAAACGACGCGGCCGGCGCGTCGCAGGGAGCGGAGCGGCGCCCCTGCCCGGCTCGGTGGCGGGACAAGGGGGCAGGGCAGAATGGGGCCGGTCTAGTGAAGGAGTTCCCCGTGACTGTCCGCGTCCTACTGGTCGACGACCAGCCGCTGTTGCGCACCGGGTTCCGGATGATCCTGGAGGCGGAGCAGGACATCGCGGTCGTCGGCGAGGCCGGGGACGGCCTCCAGGCCATCGACCAGGTTCGCGCGCTCCAGCCCGATGTGGTGCTGATGGACATCCGGATGCCGCGGATGGACGGGGTCGAGGCGACGCGTCAGATCACCGGCCCCGGCCGGGACGGCCCGGCGAAGGTGCTGGTCCTGACGACCTTCGACCTCGACGAGTACGTGGTGGAGGCGCTGCGCGCGGGGGCCAGCGGCTTCCTGCTCAAGGACGCGCCCGCGCACGAACTGGTGCAGGCCATCCGGGTGGTGGCGGCGGGCGAGGCGATGCTCGCCCCGAGCATCACGCGCCGGCTGCTCGACAAGTACGCGGACCATCTGCCCTCCGGCGAGGAGCCGGTGCCGGACACGCTGAACTCGCTGACGGAGCGCGAGATGGAGGTGCTGAAGCTGGTCGCCCGCGGCCTGTCCAACGCCGAGATCGCCGCGGACCTCTTCGTCAGCGAGACCACCGTCAAGACGCACGTGGGCCATGTGCTGACCAAGCTGGGGCTGCGCGACCGGGTGCAGGCGGCGGTGTACGCGTACGAGAGCGGACTGGTGCGCCCCGGCGCCCAGTAAGCCGAGGCCACGGCGCGGGGCCGCCCGGGGACGCCTTCCGCCCGCCCGGCGTCGGCCCCCAGGGCCGCCGGTCCCCGGGCCGGCGTACGCGGGCCGGGCCGGGCGGAAGGTGTTCCGCGCGGCCCCTGGTGCTCGCGCCGTACGCGCAGCCGTCGCCCTCACAGCCGCCGTCCTCGCAGCCGCAGTGATCACGACCGTGCTGCTCGGGACCGCCGTGCGCACGCGGCGTCGGATCAGGTGGGGTCGACCGAGCCGCGGCGCAGCTCCCACAGCTGGAGCTCGGAGGCGGGGTTGACCGCCCACTCGACACCGGCGATGTCCTCCCGCGCGGCGACATAGGTCTTGCCCTGCCACAGCGGCAGCACCGGCACGTCGTCGGCGACGATGTTCTGGATCTCCCCGAACGTCTTCGTGGCGGCGCTGCGGTCGGCCTCGCGGCGCGACTGCGGGATCAGCTGGCCGCGCAGTGTGCTGTTGACGTAGGGCGAACCGATGGTGTTGTCCTTGTCGAGGAAGGGCACGATGTAGTTCTCCGGATCCGGGAAGTCCGGGAACCAGCCCATGCCGTAGACCTCGTACTCACCCTCGATCTGCTTCGGCCGGTAGTCCTTCCACTCCTCGCCCTTGATGGAGACGTCGAAGAGCCCGCTGCTGTTGAGCTGGTCCCGGAGGACCTCGAACTCCTTCTGGGTGCCCGAGCCGTAGTGGTCCGTCGTGTAGTGCAGCGTGAGCTTCACCGGGGCTTCGATCCCGGCGTTGTTGAGCGTGCTGGTGGCCTTGGCCAGGTCGCGGTCACCGTACTTGTTGAAGAACGAGTTGGTGTGCGTGGCGACGCTGGACGGGATGAGGGAGTACAGCGGCTCCGCCATGCCGCTGTACACCTTGCTGATCAGCTCACCCCGGTCGATGGCGTAGGCGATCGCCTGGCGCACCGCCTTCTCCTTGGCGTTCGGCGCGCTGGTGTCGAAGCCGAGGAAACGGATCTCGAGGCCGGGCATCTCGGTGAGTTCGATGCCGTCCTTGGGCTTCTTGAGCATCGCCTGAACCTGCTCGGGCGACATGGCCCGGGTCATCACGTCGATGTCGTCGGAGTCGAGCGCCTTGCCCATGGCGTCGGCGTCCTCGAAGGACCGCATCTCGACCTTGTCGTTCAGGACCTTCAGGTCGCCCTTGTAGTTCGGGTTCTTGGTGAAGGTGGCCTTGACGAGCGTGTTGTCCTTGACCTCACCCTTGAAGGTGTACGGGCCGGAGCCGTCGACGTCGAAGCCGTCCCGGACCTTGTTCGCCGAGTACAGCTTGGGGCTCACGATGCCGGCCACCGGCGTCGTCAGCTTGTACGGGAAGGTCGCGTCGGACGCCTTGAGATGGAAGATGATCTCGGAGTCGCCGTTGGTCTCCATCGTGTCGATGTTCGACAGCAGGGCGTAGACACCGCTGGCATCCTTGATCGACAGGGCTCGCTGGAAGGAGAACTTCACGTCCTCCGCCGTCACGGGGTCGCCATTGGAGAACTTCAGCCCCTCGCGCAGCTTGCAGCGGAAACTCTGGTTCTCCCGGTCGGTGAAGCCGCAGCTGGAGGCGGCCTCGGGCACGGGCGCGCCACCGCCGCGCGGCACGTACATCAGCGTCTGCACCGTCTGGCGCAGGATGTTCCAGATGCCCACGTCGTACGCGGCAGCCGGGTCGAGGGGCGCAGGGGCGTCCTTCGTGGCCTCGTACCGGTCCGTGGTGCCCACGACAATGGGGTCACCGCCGTCAGAGCCGCCGTCCGAACCGCCGCAACCGGCGAGCACGGGCGCAAGCAGGCCGAACGTGGCCGACAGCACCAAAGTCTTGCGGTTCATCCTGGACGTACTCCCTCATCCGGCACTGAGATACAGCGATGCACATGGGAGACTCCGCCGTGCCCACCCGGTCGGGGCAGTGCGATCGGGCCGGGAATCAGAGCGATCGGTCCTGTGCCACGGCGACTTGGGTGACCGCCGGGACGCGTTCGTTTGATGCGGCGAAGTGCTCGCGATGAGATTAGTCGGCGGCGCCAGGAATGCCGGAACGGGCCCGAAGGGCGTCGGCGTCACACAGTGATCGGCAATAGCGACCTGGTGATATCCGGGCTCGGGAAGGTTTCGTACACCCCTCCACCAATCCGGACACAAGGACACAGTCGGGCCTGCCCGAGTGCGGTCTGGATCAGCAGGGACGCCACCTGTCGACGCATATACCAGTGATAAAGGTCACGTCCGGAGGCTTTTTTCGGGATCATGAATACCGTATACGGGGTAACGGAAAACGTCCGGGCCAATGCCCAGAGTTTCCGTACCGCTTTCGGGGCGACGCTCGGTGTGCGAATCAGGGGCGGCGCGTCATCATCCGGCGCAGAAATGCGAGGTCCACCTCTTCGAGGGAGGCGACGACGGTACGCCCGGAGGCGGGCGGGATCGGCGCGACGGACGGTACGGCGACCACGCGGCAGCCGGCGGCCTCGGCGGCGGCCACGCCGGTGGCGGTGTCCTCGACGACGGCGCAGCGGGCCGGGTCCGCGCCCAGGCCGCGGGCGGCGAGCAGGTACGGGTCGGGATGCGGTTTGGTGCGGGGCACCTCGTCACCCGCGACGGTCAGCGCGAAGTGCTCGGGCCCCAGCGAGGTCAGCACGCGGTCGATGATGCGGCGGTGCGAGGCGGAGACGAGGGCGGCGGGCACGCCCTGGTTGGCCAGTTCGCCGAGCAGCCGGCGCGCGCCCGGCATCATCGGCACGCCTCGGGCGATGCGGTCCTCGAAGGTGTCGTTGAGCAGTACGGTCAGTTCGGCGAGCGTGATCGCGGCGCCGGTGGCCTCGATGAGGAAGCTCGCGCTGCGGGTCATGGGCCCGCCGACCACCACGTCGCGCCAGGTCTCGTCGAGGACATGGCCGAGGGCCTTGAAGACCTCGACCTCCGCGTCCCACCAGAAGCCCTCGGTGTCGACCAGGGTGCCGTCCATGTCGAGCAGGACGGCCTGCAGGGCGGAGCCATCCGCCGTTCGGGTCAAGGACGCGGGGACCGTACTGGTCATCCGGACACCTCCGTGAGGGACGAGAAGGCCGGCCACCTTCCCCGGCGTGGTTTCCCATCGGGACAGGCGACCGGCCTGCACTGGACCGACCAGTGTACGTCCGGTCCGCCGGGCACGCCGCCCGGGGACCGGACGAGGCGCCCGGGTCGGAGCACATCCCTGAGGAGGATCAGGCCACAGGCGGCGCCCCGTGCGGACGGCGTCAGCGGGCGTTGAAGTACTTCGCCTCCGGGTGGTGGATGACGATCGCGTCCGTGGACTGCTCGGGGTGGAGCTGGAACTCCTCCGACAGCCGCACCCCGATCCGCTCGGGCTCCAGCAGCTCGGCGATCTTCGCGCGGTCCTCCAGGTCCGGGCAGGCCCCGTAACCGAGCGAGAAGCGCGCGCCCCGGTACTTCAGGGCGAACATGCCTTCGACGTCGGCCGGGTCCTCTCCCGCGAAGCCCAGCTCGGAGCGGACCCGGGCGTGCCAGTACTCGGCGAGCGCCTCGGCGAGCTGGACGGACAGGCCGTGCAGTTCGAGGTAGTCGCGGTAGGCGTTGGCCTCGAACAGCTCCGCCGTGGCCGCGCCGATCTTCGAGCCGACGGTGACGACCTGGAGCCCGACGACATCCGTCTCGCCGGAGTCCTCGGGGCGGAAGAAGTCCGCCAGGCAGAGCCTGCGGCCCCGGCGCTGGCGCGGGAACGTGAAGCGGGTGCGCTCGGCGCCGTCGTCGCCCAGCAGGATGAGGTCGTCGCCCTTGGACACACAGGGGAAGTAGCCGTACACGACGGCGGCTTCCAGCAGGTTCTCGGTCTGCAACCGGTCGAGCCAGCCGCGCAGCCGGGGCCGTCCCTCGGTCTCCACCAGTTCCTCGTAGCCGGGGCCGTCGCCCTTGCGGGACTCCTTCAGGCCCCACTGGCCCTTGAAGAGAGCGCCTTCGTCCAGCCAGGAGGCGTACTCCTTGAGCTGGATGCCCTTGACGACCCGGGTGCCCCGGAACGGCGGCGTGGGCACGGGGTTGTCGACGGCGACGTCGGAGCGGACCGCGCCCTCGTCGGGCCGGTCCTCCACGACCGCGCTCGCCGTGGCCCTGACCCGGCGCTGCTTGAGCTCGGGGAGGGTGGCGCCGGGCACACCGCGCTTGACGGCGATCAGCGCGTCCATCAGGCGCAGGCCCTCGAACGCGTCGCGCGCGTAGCGGACCTCGCCCTCGTAGATCTCGTGCAGGTCCTGCTCGACGTAGGCGCGGGTGAGGGCCGCGCCACCGAGGATCACCGGGTAGTCGGCGGCCATCCTGCGCTGGTTGAGCTCCTCCAGGTTCTCCTTCATGATCACGGTCGACTTCACCAGCAGACCGGACATGCCGATCACGTCCGCGCGGTTTTCGCGCGCGGCGTCCAGGATCGCGGAGACGGGCTGCTTGATGCCCAGGTTCACCACGTTGTAGCCGTTGTTGGAGAGGATGATGTCCACGAGGTTCTTGCCGATGTCGTGGACGTCGCCGCGGACGGTGGCGAGCACGATCGTGCCCTTCCCCTCGTCGTCCGACTTCTCCATGTGCGGTTCGAGGTGCGCCACGGCCGTCTTCATGACCTCGGCGGACTGGAGGACGAACGGCAACTGCATCTGACCGGAGCCGAACAGCTCGCCGACGACCTTCATGCCCTCCAGCAGGGTGTCGTTGACGATCTCCAGGGCGGGCCGGGTGAGCAGCGCCTCGTCCAGGTCGGCCTCCAGGCCGTTGCGCTCGCCGTCGATGATGCGGCGCTGGAGGCGCTCGTCCAGCGGCAGGGCGGCCAGTTCCTCGGCCTTGCCCGCCTTGAGGGACTTGGCGGTGGCGCCCTCGAACAGCTCCATGAGCCTCTGGAGCGGGTCGTACCCCTCGGCGCGGCGGTCGTAGATCAGGTCGAGGGCCGTTCGCACCTCTTCCTCGCTGAAACGGGCGATGGGAAGGATCTTCGAGGCGTGCACGATCGCCGAGTCCAGACCCGCCTTGACGCACTCGTCCAGGAAGACGGAGTTCAGGACGATCCGGGCGGCCGGGTTGAGTCCGAAGGAGATGTTGGACAGGCCCAGGGTGGTCTGCACCTCGGGGTGGCGGCGCTTGAGCTCGCGGATCGCCTCGATGGTGGCGACGCCGTCCTTGCGGGACTCCTCCTGACCGGTGCAGATGGTGAAGGTCAGGGTGTCGATGAGGATGTCCGACTCGTGGATGCCCCAGTTGCCGGTCAGGTCGTCGATCAGCCGCTCGGCGATCTCGACCTTCTTCTCCGGGGTGCGGGCCTGGCCCTCCTCGTCGATGGTCAGCGCGATCAGCGCGGCGCCGTGCTCCCGCGCCAGTTCCGTGACCTTCGCGAAGCGGGACTCGGGTCCGTCGCCGTCCTCGTAGTTCACGGAGTTGATCACCGCGCGGCCGCCGAGCTTCTCCAGGCCCGCCCGGATGACGTCGACCTCCGTGGAGTCCAGAACGATCGGCAGGGTGGAGGCGGTGGCGAACCGTCCGGCGAGCTCCTCCATGTCGGCGACGCCGTCCCGGCCGACGTAGTCGACGCAGAGGTCCAGCAGGTGGGCGCCCTCGCGGATCTGCTCGCGGGCCAGCTCCACGCAGTCGTCCCAGCGGCCGGCCAGCATGGCCTCGCGGAACTTCTTCGAACCGTTGGCGTTCGTCCGCTCACCGATGGCGAGGTACGCGGTGTCCTGCCGGAAGGGAACGGACTGGTAGAGGGACGCGGCGCCGGGCTCGGGGCGCGGGGTGCGCTCGGTGGAGGCCACGCCGCGCACCCGCTCGACGACCTGGCGCAGGTGCTCCGGGGTCGTACCGCAGCACCCGCCGACCAGGGACAGGCCGTACTCCCGGACGAAGGTCTCCTGGGCGTCGGCGAGCTCGCCGGGGGTCAGCGGGTAGTGCGCCCCGTCCTTGCCGAGCACCGGCAGGCCGGCGTTCGGCATGCAGGACAGCGGGATGCGGGAGTGCCGGGCGAGGTAGCGCAGGTGCTCGCTCATCTCGGCCGGGCCGGTGGCGCAGTTGAGGCCGATCATGTCGATGCCCAGCGGCTCCAGCGCGGTCAGGGCCGCGCCGATCTCCGAGCCGAGCAGCATCGTGCCGGTCGTCTCGACCGTCACGGAGCAGATGACGGGGAGGTTCGCGCCGGTCGCCGCCAGCGCGCGGCGGGCGCCGAGGACGGCGGCCTTGGTCTGGAGCAGGTCCTGGGTGGTCTCCACCAGCAGGGCGTCGGCGCCGCCGGCGATCATGCCCTCGGCGTTCTGCTGGTAGGCGTCGCGCAGGGTGGTGTACGGGGCGTGGCCGAGGGTCGGCAGCTTGGTACCGGGGCCCATGGAGCCCAGCACCCAGCGCTGCTGTCCGGTGGCGGCGGTGGCCTCGTCGGCGGCCTCGCGGGCGATACGGGCACCGGCCTCGGAGAGCTCGAAGACCCGCTCGGGGATGTCGTACTCCCCCAGGGCCGCGAAGTTCGCGCCGAACGTGTTGGTCTCGACGCAGTCGACGCCGACCGCGAAGTACTCCTCGTGCACGGACCGGACGATGTCCGGGCGCGTCACGTTCAGGATCTCGTTGCAGCCCTCCAGGTCCTGGAAGTCCGCGAGGGTGGGGTCCTGCGCCTGGAGCATCGTGCCCATCGCGCCGTCGGCCACCACCACACGGGTGGCGAGCGCCTCGCGGAGGGCTTCGATACGGGTCCTGCTGTCGGTGGCGGGGGTCGGCGACGGGGCCATGAAAGTACTCCCTGGGCTGCGACGGCTGTCGGCTTTGCGCCCGCGATGGGCGAGCGCACCGGGCCAGCCTAGCTCTCCCGCTCGACTCTCGGTGGGGTGTCCCGGTGGGCGGACGGCATCCTGTTCTGCGGAAAAACCGGGGGTCGGGGCCGCGACCGGCGAGGAACGCCGGAAGGGGCACCAGGTCTTGACAGATCGTCTCCACGGTGAGAAAAGGTCGGCAACGACCGATAGTGTTCAGCATTGTCGAACGTAGTGGAGGACCGGGGCCGATGGCGAAGAACATTCAGTCGCTGGAACGGGCGGCGGCGATGCTCCGGCTGCTCGCGGGGGGCGAGCGCAGGCTCGGCCTGTCGGAGATCTCCTCCTCCCTCGGGCTGGCCAAGGGCACCGCCCACGGCATCCTCCGCACCCTCCAGGCGGAGGGCTTCGTCGAGCAGGACACCGCCTCCGGCCGCTACCAGCTGGGCGCCGAGCTGCTGCGCCTGGGCAACAGCTACCTCGACGTGCACGAGCTGCGCGCCCGCGCCCTGGTCTGGACGGACGACCTGGCCCGCTCCAGCGGCGAGAGCGTGCACCTGGGCGTCGTCCACCAGGCGGGCGTCCTGATCGTCCACCACGTCTTCCGCCCTGACGACAGCCGGCAGGTGCTGGAGGTGGGCGCGATGCAGCCGCTGCACTCCACCGCGCTGGGCAAGGTGCTCGCCGCGTACGACCCGGTGGCGCACAACGAGGCGGTGGAGAACGAGCGGGCGGTCCTCACGCCGCGCACGGTCACGGACCTGGCGGCGTTCGAGAAGGTGCTCGACCTGACCAGGGCGCGCGGCTGGGCGGAGGACCTGGAGGAGACCTGGGAGGGCGTGGCGGCGGTGGCCGCCCCCATCCACAACCGGCGCCGGATGCCGGTCGGCGCCATCGCCATCACCGGCGCGGTGGAGCGGATCTGCCCGGCCGGCGAGGTGCGTTCCGAGCTGGTGGCCGCCGTACGGGAGTGCGCCCGCGCCGTCTCCCGGGACATCGGCGCCGGGCGGTTCTGAAGCCGACGGCCGGTCGTCGATAACGAGTCGGAATTCGGGCACCGAACCCTTGACGACGGAGGATCGCGGGACAAAACTGCCGTTCAACGGTCGGCATTGTCGAACGCCTATCGACCATAGGAGTTAGTGTGTGACAACGCCATCAGCCGGCAACGCCCTCGCCCGAGGGCGCGGACCACTGGTGCGAACCGGAGGTTTGTCTACCCCTGGACGAAGGAGTCTCGGGTGTCCCACTTCGACATCTTCATAGGTGAGGTCACGGGTACGGCCCTGCTCATCCTGCTCGGCGGCGGCGTGGTCGCCGGCGTGGTGCTCAAGCGCTCCAAGGCGCACAACGCCGGCTGGGTCGCCATCAGCCTCGGCTGGGGCTTCGCGGTGATGGTCGGCGCGTATCTCTCGTCCGGTGTCTCCGGTGCCCACCTCAATCCTGCGGTCACTCTCGGCCTCGCCATCGAGGGCGGTACGAAGTGGAGCGACGTACCCCTCTACATCGGCTCCCAGATGCTGGGCGCGATGATCGGCGCTTTGCTGGTGTGGGTGGTCTACATGGGCCAGTTCAAGGCTCATCTGACCGACCCGGAGATTCTCGCCGCGCAGCCGGAGAAGGAGGGCCTGGTGGATCAGAAGGCGGCACCCGCGGCGGGGCCCGTGCTCGGTGTCTTCTCCACGGGTCCCGAGGTCCGCAACGCCCTGCAGAACGCGCTCACGGAGATCGTCGCCACCTTCGTCCTGGTCATATCGATCCTCACCCAGGGACTGAACAACGAGGGCGACGGCCTCGGCCCCCTCGGTGTGCTGATCACCGCGTTCCTCGTCGTGGGCATCGGCCTGTCCCTGGGCGGGCCCACGGGCTACGCCATCAACCCGGCCCGTGACCTCGGTCCCCGCATCGTGCACGCGCTGCTGCCGCTGCCCAACAAGGGCGGCTCCGACTGGGGTTACGCCTGGATCCCGGTGGTCGCGCCGCTGATCGGCGGAGCCCTCGCCGGCGGTTACTACAACTGGGTCTTCGCGTAAGCCCCCTCCCCTTCGCACCGAACAGGAGCAGACACCGTGAGCGACACGACAACCACCGGCACGACCGGCACCTCCTCGCACGGCTCGGGACCCTTCATCGCGGCGATCGACCAGGGCACCACGTCCAGCCGCTGCATCGTCTTCGACCGGGACGGCCGCATCGTCTCCGTCGACCAGAAGGAGCATGAGCAGATCTTTCCCAGGCCCGGCTGGGTGGAACACGACGCCACCGAGATCTGGGCCAATGTCCAGGAGGTCGTGACCCGCGCCGTCGAGAAGGCCGGCATCACCTCCGCGGACGTCAAGGCCATCGGCATCACCAACCAGCGCGAGACCACGCTGCTGTGGGACAAGAACACCGGTGAGCCCGTCCACAACGCCATCGTCTGGCAGGACACCCGGACCAACGCGCTCTGCCGCGAGCTCGGCCGCAACGTCGGCCAGGACCGCTTCCGCCGTGAGACCGGCCTGCCGCTGGCCAGCTACTTCGCGGGGCCGAAGGCCCGCTGGCTGCTGGACAACGTGCCCGGGCTGCGCGAGCGCGCCGAACGCGGCGAGATCCTCTTCGGCACGATGGACTCGTGGGTCATCTGGAACCTCACCGGCGGCACCGACGGCGGCGTGCACGTCACGGACGTCACCAACGCCTCCCGCACGATGCTGATGAACCTGCACACCCTCCAGTGGGACGCGAAGATCGCGGCCTCGATGGAGGTCCCGACCGCGATGCTGCCGGAGATCCGGTCCTCCGCCGAGGTGTACGGCACCGCCAAGGGCGGCGTCCTGGACGGCATCCCGGTCGCCTCCGCGCTCGGTGACCAGCAGGCCGCGCTGTTCGGCCAGACCTGTTTCGCCGAGGGCGAGGCGAAGTCCACGTACGGCACCGGCACGTTCATGCTGATGAACACCGCCAACAAGCCGGTCAACTCCTACGCCGGCCTGCTGACGACGGTCGGCTACCGGATCGGCGACCAGGACGCGGTCTACGCCCTGGAGGGCTCCATCGCCGTCACCGGTTCGCTGGTGCAGTGGATGCGCGACCAGATGGGCCTGATCAACTCCGCGGCCGAGATCGAGACCCTGGCGTCCTCGGTGGACGACAACGGCGGCGCGTACTTCGTGCCCGCCTTCTCCGGGCTCTTCGCCCCGCACTGGCGCCCCGACGCGCGCGGCGTCATCGCGGGCCTGACCAGCTACGTCACCAAGGCGCACATCGCCCGGGCGGTGCTGGAGGCCACGGCCTGGCAGACCCGTGAGATCAGTGACGCCATGACGAAGGACTCCGGGGTCGAGCTGACCTCGCTCAAGGTCGACGGCGGGATGACCTCCAACAACCTGCTGATGCAGACGCTCTCGGACGTCCTGGACGCGCCGGTGGTGCGCCCGATGGTCGCCGAGACCACCTGTCTCGGCGCCGCCTACGCGGCCGGCCTGGCCGTGGGCTTCTGGCCGGACACCGAGGCGCTGCGCGCCAACTGGCGCCGGGCCGCCGAGTGGACGCCCCGGATGGACCCGGCGACCCGGGACCGTGAGTACAAGAACTGGCTCAAGGCCGTCGAGCGCACCACGGGCTGGCTCGACGTCGACGACGACAGCTGAACCACACCCAGCCCGGCCGGCCGCCCGAGCCGCGAGCCGGAGAGAGGCGAAGAGGAGTTAACGATGAGCACCCTGCACGTCCCCGCTCTGGGGACCCACCCGGCCGGCGGTTTCCTGCCGAGCCGCGCCGAGACCCGGGACCGGCTGTCCAACGCGGCATTCGACCTCCTGGTGATCGGCGGCGGCATCCTGGGCATCTCCACGGCCTGGCATGCCTCCCAGTCGGGTCTGCGGGTGGCCCTGGTCGACGCCGGTGACTTCGCCGGCGCCACCTCCTCCGCCTCCTCCAAGCTGCTCCACGGCGGTCTGCGCTACCTCCAGACCGGCGCGGTGAAGCTGGTCGCGGAGAACCACTTCGAGCGCCGTGCGGTCTCCCGGCAGGTGGCACCGCACCTGGCCAACCCGCTGACCTTCTATCTGCCGGTCTACAAGGGCGGCCCGCACGGCGCGGCCAAGCTCGGCGCGGGCGTCTTCGCCTACTCCGCGCTCTCCGCGTTCGGCGACGGCGTCGGCCATGTGATCAGCCCGGACAAGGCCCGGCGGGCCGTTCCCGAGCTGCGTACGGACGATCTGAAGGCCGTGGCCGTCTACGGCGACGACCAGATGAACGACGCGCGGATGGCGCTGATGACGGTCCGGGCCGCCGTCGAGTCCGGCGCGGTCGTCCTCAACCACGCCCAGGTCACCGGCCTGCGGTTCACCGGGGGCCGGGTGACCGGCGCCGACCTCGAGGACCGGGTGGACGGCACCGAGTTCGGGGTGGACGCCCGGCTCGTGCTGAACGCCACCGGTCCCTGGGTCGACCACCTGCGGAAGATGGAGAACCCGGACGCGGCACCCTCCATCCGGCTCTCCAAGGGGGCGCACCTGGTCCTCAAGCGCACCGCCCCCTGGCGGGCCGCGCTCGCCACCCCGATAGACAAGTACCGCATCACCTTCGCCCTCCCTTGGGAGGACATGCTGCTGCTGGGAACGACGGACGAGGAGTACGAGGGCGACCCGGCGGACCTCTCGGTCGACGAGAAGGACATCCGCCAGATCCTCGACGAGGCGGCGTTCTCCGTACGGGACCAGCAGCTGGACCGGGACCTGATCACCTACGCGTTCGCCGGTCTGCGGGTGCTGCCCGGCGGGCCGGGCGACACCTCCAAGGCCAAGCGCGAGACCGTCGTGACCGAGGGCCGCGGCGGCATGCTCTCGGTCGCGGGCGGCAAGTGGACCACGTTCCGGCACATCGGCCGTACGGTCCTGAACAAGCTGGCGGCCCTGCCGGGGCACCCCCTCGGCCAGGGCATGGAACCCGTCTCCCGGCTGCCGAAGAAGCCGCCGCTGCCGGGCATCGCCAGTCCGCGCGCGGTCGCCCACCGGCTGCTCGTCGACGGCGCGGGGCAGGGACCGGCCATGGCCTCCGACACCGCGCGGCACCTCGCCACCCACTACGGCTCGCTCTCCTTCCACATCGCGCGGCTGGCGAACGAACGCCCCGAGCTCGCCGAGCGGATCCACCCGGACGCGCCGGAGATCTGGGCGCAGGTCGTCTACGCCCGGGACCACGAATGGGCCGAGACGGCGGACGACGTGCTGCGCCGCCGTACGACGCTGACGATCCGCGGCCTGGCCACGGACGAGATCCGCGCCGGGGTCGAGGACGTCCTCGGCAAGCGGCCGGCCTGATCTCCGGACGCCGCGCACAGGGCGCTCCCCCGGACCGTACGGGCCGTCCGGGGGAGCGCCGCCGCGCACCTGCCCCAGCGCGCATAATGGGCCGATACATCGGATGTGCGGAGGGGTCGCCATGGCTGTCACCGACGAGGCCATCGAGAAGATCAAGGGGATGATCGTCTCCGGCGCGCTGCGCCCGGGTGACCGGCTGCCCAAGGAGAGCGAACTCGCCGCCGAGCTGGGGCTGTCGCGCAACTCGCTGCGCGAGGCGGTGCGGGCGCTGTCGCTCATCCGCATCCTCGACGTACGGCAGGGGGACGGTACGTACGTCACCAGCCTCGATCCCCAGCTCCTGCTGGAGGCGCTGAGCTTCGTCGTGGACTTCCACCGCGACGACACCGTGCTGGAGTTCCTCGCCGTCCGCCGCATCCTGGAGCCCGCCGCGACGGCCATGGCGAGCAGCCGCGTCACCGATGCCGAACTGGACGCGCTCGAAGCCCAGTTGGACGCGCTCGGCCCGGACCCTTCGGTGGAGCAGCTCGTCGCGGCCGACCTGGAGTTCCACCACGGCATCGTCTCCGCGTCGGGCAACTCGGTGCTGTGCTCCCTGCTGGACGGGCTCTCCGGGCCGACCACCCGGGCCCGTATCTGGCGCGGGCTGACCCAGCGGGACGCGGTCAGCCGTACGCTCCACGAGCACCGGGCGATCCTCTCCGCGCTCCGGGACCGGGACGCGGAGGCGGCCAGGTCCTGGGCCACGGTCCATATCGCGAGCGTGGAGATGTGGCTGCGCTCCACGCTGTGAGCCGTGCACGACGCCTGTACGCCGTGCGCGGTGTGCCGGAGGGCCCGTCAGGTGACGTCACACCCGTCAGCCGCGTCAGTCCTGCTTCTCGCCGCTCGCGAAGCGCGAGATGACCAGGGCGAGGATGATGATCGCGCCGTTGAGGAACTGGTTCCACAGCGCCGGCACGCCTCCCAGCGTCATCACGTTCACCACCAGCTGGAGGGTCAGCACCCCGGTGAGCGCGCCGAAGAGCGTGCCGCGTCCGCCCTTGAGGCTGATCCCGCCGATGACGGCGGCGGCGAAGACCTGGAAGATCCAGCCGTTGCCCTGGGTGGCCGCGACCGAGCCGTAGTGGCCGGTGTAGAGGATGCCCGCGAAGGCCGCGAGCAGTCCGCCGACGGCGAGGACGGTCCAGGTGACGCGGTCCACCCGGATCCCGGCCGCGCGCGCCGCCTCCGGGTTGCCGCCGATGGCGTACAGCGCGCGGCCGTGCCGCAGCCAGGCCAGCGCCGCGCCGCCGAGCGCGAACAGCGCCAGACAGATCCACACGGCGGCCGGGACGCCCAGCCAGTCGGTCTTGCCGAGGTAGCGGAAGGACTCCGGCACACCGGTGATCGACTTGCCCTCGGTGATACCGATGTGCAGGCCGCGCAGCATGGTGAGCATGCCGAGGGTGGCGATGAAGCCGTTGACCCGCAGCTTGAGCATCAGGAAGCCGTTGGCGAGGCCGATGACCACGCCGACGAGCAGGCAGGCGGGTATCGCCAGCCAGACCGGCAGCAGGTCGAGCCCGGCGAACCGGCCGCCCTCCGTGGGCAGTACCAGCCACATGGCGACGACCGGCGCGATACCGATGGTCGATTCCAGGGACAGGTCCATCCGTCCGCAGATCAGGATCAGCGCCTGGCCCAGCACCAGCAGGCTCAGCTCCGAGGACTGCTGGACGACGCTGATCAGGTTGTCGGCGGTGAGGAACACCGGCGAGACGATGAAGCCGATCACCATCAGCACCAGGATCACCGGGACCAGGGAGAAGTCGCTCCACCGGATGGCCCGCACCCGGCTCCGCGGGGCCGCGCGCTCCGCGGCGCCCGCCGTCGGCGGCTGTACGGTCTGTGTCATTCCCGCTCCCCCACACCTTCCATCGCGGCGACCAGTTCCCGGTCGCTCCAGCCGCTCCCGAACGTTGCCACCACCCGCCCGTGGAAGAGGGCGAGCACCCGGTCGCACACCCGCAGATCGTCCAGCTCGTCCGAGACGATCACGGCCGCGCGGCCCTCGTCCGCGACCCGGCGCACGACGCCGAGCAGCGCGTTCTTCGAGGTGACGTCCACCCCCGCGGTGGGCCGCAGGGCCACCAGCACCGCCGGCCCACGGGCCAGCGCGCGGGCGACGACGACCTTCTGCTGGTTGCCGCCCGACAGTCCGGAGACCGGCTGCTCGGGCCCCCGGGTCTTGATGTCCAGCGATTCGATCATGCCCTGGGCGAACTCCCTGGTACGGGACGGCAGTACGGCCCCCCAGCGGCCGAGCTGGTCGGTCACGGTGAGCGTGGCGTTCTCCGCGACGCTGCGGTCGGCGACCAGCCCCTGGCGGTGCCGGTCCTCGGGGACGTAGCCGATGCCGGCGTCCAGGGCGTGCGGGACGCTGCCGGACCGGACCGGGCGTCCGCGCACGGCGATCCGGCCGGATGTCGCCGCGCGCATCCCGACGAGGGTCTCGCCCAGCGCGGTGGTGCCGCTGGCGGCGGCCCCGGCGAGGCCGAGCACCTCGCCGGGCCGCACGGCGAGGTCGAGAGCCTCGAACTCCCCGTCGAGCGCGAGGGCTTCGGCGGTCAGGACGGGCTCGGCGCGGCCGGCGGACGACCCGCCGGCCGCGCGGTCCGGGGCGGTACCGTGCGCGGGCCCCGGACGGGAACCGGGTACGGCCTCCGGTACGAGGCCGGGCGCGGGAGCCGACGCGGATTCCGCCCCCGCGGGCTTCGCGTGCCAGGTCCCGGCCGCCCCGGCGGACTCCCCCGTCATCGCCGCCACCAGGTCCGCCTTGGGCAGTCCCGCCACGGGGGCGGTCAGCACGTGGCGGGCGTCCCGGTAGACGGTGACGGTCGTGCACAGCTCGTACACCTCCTGGAGGTGGTGGGAGATGAACAGGAACGCCACCCCCTGCTCGCGCAGTTCGCGGAGCTTGTCGAACAGCCGCTGGATCCCGCGCGCGTCGAGCTGTGCCGTGGGCTCGTCCAGGACGATCAGCCGGGCACCGAAGGACAGCGCCCGCGCGATCTCCATGAACTGCCGGTGTTCGACGGGCAGGTCCTTCGCGCGGGTGTCCGGGTCGACCTCGACGCCGTACTCCGCGAGCAGGTCCCGCGCGCGCCGGCGCAGCCCCCGCCAGTTGATCAGGCGGCGGCCGCGGTCGAGCCCGTAGTCCCCCAGGAAGAGGTTCTCGGCGACGGTCAGGTCGGGGACCGCCATGGACTTCTGGTGGACGCAGGCGATCCGGGAGCGCCAGGCCCCGGTGTCACCGAAGGCGGGGGCGGGATCGCCGTCGAAGGTGACCTCACCCGCATCCGGCCGGTGCAGTCCGGTGACCACTCCGACCAGGGTCGACTTGCCCGCGCCGTTACGGCCCACGAGCGCGTGGGACTCGCCGGGCCGGACCGTGAGCCGTACCTCGTCGAGGGCCAGGGTGGGGCCGAAGCGTTTGACGATGCCCTCCGCCCGGAGCGCTGCCGGGGCCGACGCGTGCCGGTCCCGGTGCCCGGCCCGCCCGGCGGGTGCGTGCGCGGGCGGGTGTGCGTGTGCCTCGTCGTGTGCGTGTGCCTCGTCGTGCGCGTGCGCCTCGTCGTGCGCGTGCCCGTCGGCTCGTGCGGCATCCATGATCTGATCAGCTCTTCTTTTCCAGCTGATTGGCCCAGAGCCCCGGATCGTCCACGTTGTCCTTGGTCACCAAGGGTGCGGGCAGCTGGTCCTCGAAGCCGCCCGGGATCTTGATGACGGTGGAGTCGTGGTCGGTCGGCCCGGTCTTCGGTGTCTCGCCCGCCAGCGCCCGCTTCGCGTAGTACAGCGCGTACTTGGCGTAGAGGTCGGCGGGCTGGGAGACGGTGGCGTCGATCTTGCCCGCCCGGATGGCGTCCAGTTCCTCGGGGATGCCGT
The DNA here is from genome assembly GCF_000719775.1 of Streptomyces sp. NRRL F-5135. Taxonomy (GTDB): domain Bacteria; phylum Actinomycetota; class Actinomycetes; order Streptomycetales; family Streptomycetaceae; genus Streptomyces; species Streptomyces hebeiensis. The sequence goes on from NZ_JOHR01000019.1 coordinate 160,697, forward strand.
CGTTGGAGACGATCGTGATGTGGCCCGGGGTGCCGGGTGCCTTGAGCAGTTTCTTCTGCTCCAGCAGCGCCAGGGTGGGCTGCAGGAACACTCCGCCGGCCTGCATGTAGATCCCGCCCAGGTCGGGGTGGGCGGCGAGCGTCGACTGGAGCTTGGCCGAGGCGACGTCGCCCTTCCAGTCGGTGGCCAGCTCGAAGACCGTGATGCCGGGGAACTCGCGCCGCATGCAGGACTTGAACGCCTCGGACCGGTCCCGGCCGTTGATGGAGGACAGGTCGCCCTGGAACTCGGCGACCTTGCCCTTGCCCTTGAGCTGCTCGCCCAGGTACGCGCACGCCTTCTCGCCGTACGCGCGGTTGTCGGCCCGTACGACCATGTAGACATCGCCCTGGTCGGGGCGGGTGTCCACGGAGACGACCGGGATCTTCCGCTCCTTCAGCGTGCGGAGCGTCTCGGTGATGGCGCCGGTGTCCTGCGGGGCCATGATGACGGCCTTGGCCCCCTGGTCGGTGAAGACCTGGACGTTGGAGACGAGCTTGCCGATGTCGTTCTGCGAGTTGGTCAGGGGAAGGGCCCCGACCTCGCCGTCCTCGACACCCTTCTCGATGTAGTTCTGGTACGAGTTCCAGAAGTCGCTGTCGCTGCGGGGCAGGTCGATGCCGACCTTGCCGCCACCGGCCGCGCCGGCGCCGTGGTCCCGGTTACAGCTTGCCAGGGCCATGACAGCGAGGAGCGCCGCACACGCCGCGACGCTCGTCGTGCGGACCCTCGTCGTGCGGACCCTTCGCCGCCCGAAGTGGTGTGCCGTGGAGGTGCCGTGCATGGATGTCCCGTCCTTTGCGTCCCTGGGGAGTGAGTACGGGCCGGGGTCCTGGCCCGGGGCCCGGGCGGCGGCCCGGGAGTGCGATCAGGTGGCGGGGCGCAGGCGCAGGCCCTGCATCCCGCCGTCGACGGCGAGCGACGTGCCCGTGACGGCGGCAGCGGCCGGGCCGGCGAGGTAGACGACGGCGGCGGCGACCTCGTCCGCGCCGACCAGCCGTCCGGTGGGCTGGCGCGCTTCGAGGGCGGCGCGTTCGGCCGCCGGGTCCTGGGCCTGGTCGAGCAGTCGTCCGACCCAGGGCGTGTCGGCGGTACCGGGGTTGACGCAGTTGACGCGGATTCCCTCGCGGACGTGGTCGGCGGCCATGGCCAGGGTCAGCGACAGGACCGCGCCCTTGCTGGCGCTGTAGAGCGCGCGCTGCGGCAGCCCGGCGGTGGCCGCGATGGAGCAGGTCTGGGTGATCGAGACGCAGCCGGGCCGCTCCGGGGCCGCGCGGCGCAGATGGGGCAGGGCGTGCCGGGCGGTGCGGGCCATGCCGAGGACGTTGATGTCGAGGACCCGCCGCCACTCGTCGTCGGGGTTGTCCTCGACCGTGCCGACGGCGCCGACACCGGCGTTGGAGACGACGGTGTGCAGCCCCCCGAACTCGGCCGCCGCCGCGTCCACCGCCTCCCGTACCGCCGCGTCGTCCGTCACGTCCGCCGTCAGGGCCAGCGTCCCGGCGGGCGCGCCCGCGGTGTCCCGGTCCAGCACGGCGACGCGGGCGCCCCGCCGGAGCAGCAGGGCGGCGACGGCCGCGCCGATGCCGGACGCGCCGCCGGTCACCAGGGCGCCGAGCCCCTCGAAGTCCCGTATGTCCGTCATCGGCTGCTCCTCTCCGCCGTCTCGTCGACGGTCGTCCCGGCCATCTCCCCGGCGGTCTTCTCGGCGTCGTTCCCGGTGCTCTCGTCCGCGGACCACCCGGCCGCGCGGCGGGCCCGCCAGACGGGCCCCTCCGGATAGCGGTGGGCGGCGATCGAAGCAGGGTGCATCCGGGCCGAGAAGCCCGGCGCGGTGGGCACCCGGTAGTGGCCGGAGGCGATCACCACGGGGTCGGCGAAGTGCTCGTGGAGGTGGTCGACGTACTCGATGACGCGTCCTTCCCGGCTGCCGGAGACGGCGATGTAGTCGAACATCGAGAGGTGCTGGACGAGTTCGCACAGTCCGACGCCGCCCGCGTGCGGGCAGACGGGCACACCGTACTTCGCCGCGAGCAGCAGGACGGCCAGATTCTCGTTGACGCCCGCGACCCGTGCCGCGTCGATCTGGAGGTAGTCCACGGCTCCGGCCTGGAGCAGTTGTTTGAAGACGACGCGGTTGGCGACGTGTTCCCCGGTGGCGACCTTGACGGGCTGCCCGGCCCGTACGGCGGCATGGCCGAGGATGTCGTCGGGGCTGGTCGGCTCCTCGATCCAGTGCGGGGCGTACGGGGCGAGGGCGGCCATCCAGCGCAGCGCGTCGGAGACGTCCCAGCGCTGGTTGGCGTCGACCGCGATCCGTACGTCGGGACCGACGGCGTCGCGCGCCAGCTTCATCCTGCGGACGTCGTCCGCGAGGTCGCCGCCGACCTTGAGCTTGATCTGGGTGAAGCCGTCCGCGACCGCCTGCCGGGCGAGCGTGACCAGCTTGGAGTCGGAGTAGCCGAGCCAGCCCGGCGAGGTGGTGTACGCGGGATATCCCTCGGCCCGCAGCCGCGCGGTCCGCTCGGCGCGCCCCGGCTCGGCCGCGCGCAGCAGGGCGAGCGCCTCGTCCGGTGTGAGGGCGTCCGTCAGGTAGCGGAAGTCGACCAGCGAGACGAGTTCCTCGGGCGTCATGGTGGCCAGGAACTCCCAGACGGGCTTGGACGCCCTCTTGGCCGCCAGGTCCCAGGCCGCGTTGATCACGGCACCGGCGGCCATGTGCGTCACCCCCTTCTCGGGACCGAGCCAGCGCAGCTGCGAGTCGTGGGTGAGCGCGAGGGAGAGCGCGGCCAGCCCGGCCGCGTCGCCCGGCGCGGGGGACCCCAGGACGTACGGCCGCAGGGCCTCGATGGCCGCGGCTGTCACGTCGTTGCCCCGGCCGATGGTGAAGCAGAACCCGTGCCCCTCGCGGCCGTCGGCGGTACGCAGGACGACGTACGCGGCCGAGTAGTCGGGGTCGGGATTCATGGCGTCGGAGCCGTCGAGCTGTTCCGAGGTGGGGAAGCGGATGTCATGGACCTCGAAGCCCGTGACGGTCTGGCTCATGGACGCCCCCTGGAGAAGTACATCGGACCTCTGTCGGTCATCCGATGTATAGCGTCGGACGACCTCGATCGTCCAGAGCGAGAACGATATTTACCCCCATTGCTCAGATGCCTCCGGAACCACAGCTCGGATGAATCGGCTGAGCAACGCACTAATTCCTCGGGCTTATACGCCACTACCGCGAAGTTCACCCGCGCGTGCACGGGGCTGCGGGCGGGCACTGTTCAAGCCGTAAGGTTGGTCCGTACGGCAGAAAACTTCGGAAGGAGGCACTGGGTGATCGAGCTCGACGGTGTTCCCGAGCTGATCGACCCGGTCATGGTGGCCGCGTTCGAGGGCTGGAACGACGCGGGCGACGCAGCCTCCAGCGCGGTCGCGCACCTGAACCGGGAGTGGAAGGGCGAGGTGTTCGCGGCGCTCGACGCCGAGGACTACTACGACTTCCAGGTCAACCGGCCCACGGTCTTCCTGGAGGGCGGCGTGCGGAAGATCACCTGGCCGACCACCCGGCTGTCCGTGGTGCGGGTCGGCGGGGAGACCCCGCGTGACCTGGTGCTGGTCCGCGGCATCGAGCCGTCCATGCGCTGGCGCTCGTTCTGCAACGAGCTGCTGGGCTTCGCCCATGAGCTGGGCGTGGAGATGGTGGTGATCCTGGGCGCGCTGCTCGGGGACACCCCGCACACCCGTCCGGTACCGGTCAGCGGGGTCACCTCGGACACGGACCTGGCCCGGACGATGGACCTGGAGGAGACCCGGTACGAGGGCCCGACCGGAATCGTCGGCATCCTCCAGGAGGCGTGCACGCACGCGGGCGTACCGGCGGTGAGCCTCTGGGCCGCCGTGCCGCACTACGTGTCCCAGCCGCCCAACCCCAAGGCGACGCTGGCGCTCCTGAACCGGCTGGAGGACCTGATCGGCCTGCGGATCCCGCTGGGCGAGCTGACGGAGGACGCGCGCGCCTGGCAACTGGGCGTGGACCAGCTGGCCGCCGAGGACAGCGAGGTCGCGGAGTACGTGCAGTCCCTGGAGGAGGCGCGGGACACTGCGGAGCTGCCGGAGGCCTCTGGCGAGGCCATCGCCCGGGAGTTCGAGCGGTATTTGCGGCGCCGCGACGGCGGCCCCGGACAGACGGCGTCCGGCGGGCACGCGACGGAGACGGGTGACGGCACGTCATTCCTGCGCGACGCGCCGGGCGGCCGGGGCAGGCCGCGGGGGCCCGCTCGCGGCGGCCCGGACGCGGCGGGCGGCCCGGAGCCCGGACCGGCACCGGGCGCGGGCTCCGACTCCGGCTCCGGCTCCGGTACGGACACGGGCGCGGGCACCGGGAAGGACGACGGGGCGGGCAAGGGCTCGGGGAAGGAATCGGGGCCGGACGGCGCGGACGGTCCTTCCCCTGACGGCCCCTCCCCTGACGGTCCGTCAAGCCCTTCGGAGGACTGAGCGAGGGCGCCCGGCCGCCCCGCGGGGCCGGCGGAGGGGCGGCGCAGCAGCCGCACCGGGTTCGGGTTTGGCCGAATCGCACAGCACGGCATGGCCGGTAAGGGACGCTTCGGTCCCCTACCGGCCGTGCCGTCAGCGCATGGATGAGTGGGCGGACGAGGGACGACCCGCGCCGTTCCCCTTACACCGGCACCGCGTTCACGGGCACGGGCCTCCCGCTCGCCCGCGTCCGGTTCACTCGCGTTGGCGTCACAGTGCCACGCCCAGGAGCGCGTCGACCGTGCGCGACACCACGCCGGGCGCCCCCTCGTCCGTGCCGCCCGCCTCCTGCTGGAGCGCGGCCCAGCGGTCGACGGCCGCCAGCGCGGACGGCGCGTCCAGGTCGTCCGCCAGCGCCTCGCGGACCTCCTCGACGAGCGCCTCGGCCGGCGGGCCGTCCGGCCGGGAGACCGCCGCGCGCCAGCGCGCCAACCGGGCCTCGGCGTCCGGAAGCACCTGCTCCGTCCATTCCCAGTCGGCGCGGTAGTGGTGCGCGAGGAGCGCGAGCCGGATCGCCGCCGGGTCCACGCCCTGCCTGCGCAGCGCGGAGACGAAGACGAGGTTTCCCTTGGACTTGGACATCTTCTCGCCGTCGAGGGCGACCATTCCGGCGTGCACGTACGCCCGCGCGAACGGATGTTGGCCGGTCAGCGCCTGCGCGTGCGAGGCGCCCATCTCGTGGTGCGGGAAGGCCAGGTCGCTGCCGCCGCCCTGGACGTCGAAGCCCATGCCCAGGTGGTCGAGGGCGATGGCCACGCACTCGATGTGCCAGCCGGGCCGGCCGCGGCCGAGGCTGCCGCCGTCCCAGCTCGGCTCGCCGGGGCGCGCGGCCAGCCAGAGCAGCGGGTCGAGCGGGTTCTTCTTGCCGGGGCGCTCCGGGTCGCCGCCGCGCTCGGCGGACAGGATCCGCATCGCCTCGGCGTCCAGCCGGGAGACCTCGCCGAAGTGCGGGTCGGCCGCCACGGAGAAGTAGACGTCGCCCTCCAGTTCGTAGGCGGCACCCGCCTCCAGCAGCCGTTCCACCAGCGGGACGATGCCCGGTATGGCCTCTACCGCCCCGATGTAGTGCTGGGGCGGCAGCATCCGCAGCGCCGTCATGTCCTCCCGGAAGAGGGCCGTCTCGCGCTCCGCGAGCCCGGTCCAGTCCTCGCCGTCGCGCTGCGCCCGCTCCAGCAGCGGATCGTCGACGTCGGTGACGTTCTGGACGTAGTGGACCTGCCGCTTCGTGTCGAGCCACACGCGCTGCACGAGGTCGAACGCGTTGTAGGTCGCCGCGTGTCCCATGTGGGTGGCGTCGTACGGCGTGATGCCGCAGACGTAGATACGGGCGACGGGACCGGGGTCGAGGGTCACTCGTCCGCCGGTCGACGTGTCGTGTATCCGGAGGTCGCGGCCCTTGCCAGGCAGGGCGGGGACCTCGGAAGCGGGCCAGGCATGCATGTCATGAGCCTAACCGGACGGAACTTCCGGATACGAACCGGAGGTGCGGTCATGGCCGGTTGGGCCCTCTTGCGCACTCGGGTGGGACCTGCTTCGCGCGCGTGGGAGGGCGTCGGCCGATGCCACGCACGCCCGGCTCGACGGGGTCGCGCTCAGGGGTTCGGACGCCCCGGACCTGCCCAGGCCCGACCGGACCTGACCGGACCTGACCGGCCGGTCGGCCGGGCGGGGCCTGGACACACGGCCGGGCGGGGCCCGGTCACCCGGGCAGGCAGGGCCAGGTCACACGGGTGGCCAGGGTATCGGCGGCCACTGACCGGAGGGTTCCGGATGCCGTCCGGTCCGGCGCAGCTCGCGGATCCGGGACCGTACGGCCTCGGTCTCGGCGGCCGTGAGCAGTTCCGCCAGCCGGGTGGCGAGGGCCCCGGCCCCGGCCAGGCGTTCCTCCAGCCTCGCCAGCACCTGGAGGGTCTCCTCGGTCAACGGCTCGCCCGCCCAGCCCCAGAGCAGGGTGCGCAGCTTGTCGTCCACGTTGAAGGTCACACCGTGGTCGATGGCGTACAGCCGTCCTTCGGGCGCGGGCAGCAGGTGGCCGCCCTTGCGGTCGCCGTTGTTGATCACCGCGTCGAGCACGGCGAGGCGTCGCAGCCGCTCGTCGTCGGCGTGCACGAGCAGGGCCGTGCGGCCCTCCCCCACCTCGGCGAGGCCGATCGCCTTCCAGCCCTCGCCGGGCTCCTCGTCCTCGACCAGGGCCAGCAGCGGGTCCGTCGCGTCGTCGGTGCCCGGCTCGATCCACAGCTGGCACATGCCCTCGCCGTACGGGCCCTGCCTGAGCACGGTCGGCGGTACGAGGGACCAGCCGGTGGCCTCGGAGACCTCGTACGCCGCCACCTCCCGCTGGGCGAGCGTGCCGTCGGGAAAATCCCACAGCGGCCGCTCACCGGCGACGGGCTTGTAGACGCAGTGGGCCTGCCTGCCCCGGTAGGTGACGGAGCAGTACAGCGCCGCGTTCGACGCCTCCTCGATCCGGCCGAGGACCGTCAGCTCGCCCTTGGCGAGCAGATCGAGGACGGTCACGCCCCCGGCCCCGGCGTCGGCCCCGACTGCCGCCTCGGCCGCCACGACAGTCCCGGAGACCTCGGCAACCTCGGCGGTCCCGGCCGTCCCGGCGACATCGCCCGTACCGGCCGCGCCGCCCGGCGGCGCGACGTCCCGCGACGACGCCCCGTCCACCTGGGACGGTACCCGCGTGTTCTCCGACGAGGTCATGCTCCCCGCCGGTATCCGTTCTGGCGCGGGCACACATGCCCTTCCGGGTCGAGCGGCAGACTGCACAGCGGGCACGGCGGGCGGCCCGCGTTGACCACGTCCAGCGCGCGCTTGGCGAACGCCCTGGCCTGCGCGCCGGTGAGCCGTACGCGGAGCATCGGCGGGCCGTTCTCCTCGTCCTGGAGCAGCCGCTCCTCGGCCTCGGCCAAGTCCTCGTCGGTCTCGGCGTCCAGCTCGACCAGTGCCTGCGCCTCGACGATCATGCGCTGTTCGTCACCGTCCCACGCCAGCGCCATCGTGCCGACCCGGAACTCCTCCTCGACCGGGGAGTCCAGCGGCGCGGAGTCGGCGATCTCGGCGGGCGCCACAGCCGGTACGGGCGCGTTGCCGCCGGTCCGGCGCACGACCTCGTCCAGCAGTTCGTCGATCCGCTCGGCGAGCGCGGCCACCTGCGTCTTCTCCAGGGCGACGCTGGTCACGCGCCCCGCGGCGGAAGCCTGGAGGAAGAACGTACGGCGGCCAGGCAGCCCGACCGTACCGGCGACGAATCGGTCCGGCGGGTCGTAGAGGAACACCTGACGGGACACGTCCTGCTCCCTTGGAAGTCGTGGAAGTCGTGGAAACCGGTACGGAACGGTGCCGCCGGCGGGCCCGGCACTTCCCGGCCCGTACGGACGGCGCGTCCACCCTACTGCGCTGAGCGATCACGGTGCTCCCGCGCCGCCTCCTACGACACCGTCACCGTTTCCCTGGCCGTTGCCGCTGTTCCCCCGGGGTGCGAGACCGCCGAGGTCGCCCGTTTCGCCGAGCCGCAGCAGAAAGGGCCGCAAGCGGGTGTAGCGGACGGCCGTCACGGAGCAGGGGTCCACGTGGATCCGCTGGAAGAGGTCGAGGTGCATGCCGAGGGCGTCCGCCACGAGCGCCTTGATGATGTCCCCGTGGGAGCACATCAGGAAGACGGCCTCCTCGCCGTGCTCCTCCTCGATCCGCGCGTTCCAGTCCCGCACCGCCTCCACGGCGCGTGCCTGCATCGCGCGCATCGACTCGCCGCCGGGGAAGGCCGCGGCGGACGGGTGCTGCTGCACGACCGTCATCAGCGGCTCGTCGGCCAGCTCGGCCAGCTTGCGGCCCGACCACTCGCCGTAGTGGCACTCGCCGATCCGTTCGTCGCTGTGGGACGGGAGGCCGGGGCGGGCGTCCAGCAGTGGCCGGACGGTCTCCTGACAGCGCTGGAGCGGGCTGGTGACGACGGCGGCGAGCGGCACGTCGGCGAGACGCCCGGGCAGGGCGGCGGCCTGGGCGGCGCCGCGCTCGTCCAGGGCGACGCCCGGGGTCCAGCCCGCGAGCAGCCCGGCGGTGTTGGCGGTGGAGCGTCCATGACGTACGAGGAGCAAGGTGGCCATGCCCGCCAGCGTAAGAGGTCGCGCGGACAGGCGGGGCGCGTCGCCCCCACCTGTCCGCCCTGTCCGCGCGACCTCCGAGTCGTGGATTGGCCGCCCCAGGAGCGGGCAGAATGCCCGCCGTGATCGTGGATTGCGCCATTTACCGCGACGGACACCGCACGGACGGTCCCGCCGATTTCTCCGACGCCCTGGACCAGGCGCGCGCGGTGGGGGACGCGTTCTTGTGGATCGGGCTCCACGAGCCGACCGAGCACGAGTTCTCCCTGGTGAGCAGCGAGTTCGGGCTGCATCCGCTGGCGGTGGAGGACGCCCTCACCGCGCACCAGCGGCCGAAGCTGGAGGTGTACGACGACTCGCTGTTCGTGGTGCTGAAGCCGGTGGAGTACGCGCCGGAGAGCGACGAGGTCACCACCGGCGAGCTGATGGTCTTCATCGGCGACTCCTTCGTGGTGACCGTGCGGCACGGCGAGGGCGCCCCGCTCGCCGCCGTACGGAGGCGGCTCGAGGCGGAGCCCGAGGTGCTGGCCCACGGCCCCACCGCCGTGCTGTACGCGGTCGGCGACGCGATCGTGGACCACTACATAGACGTCGCCGCCGAGCTCCAGGTCGACCTGGAGGAGCTGGAGGCGGAGGTCTTCGCGCCGGACGGGCCGGCACGGTCGTCCGCTTCGGGGACCCCGACCGCCGCGCGGATCTACGACTTCAAGCGGCAGGTGCTGGAGTTCCGCCGGGCGAGCGGGCCGCTGGCCGCGCCGATGACCCGGCTGGCCGGGGCGGGTGTGCCCTTCGTGCAGGAGCGCTCCCGGCCGTTCTTCCGGGACGTCAACGACCATCTGACGCATGCGAACGAGCAGGTGGAGTCGTTGGACCGGCTGCTCTCCGACATCCTCTCGGCACACCTCGCGCAGATGGGGGTGCGGCAGAACGACGACATGCGCAAGATCTCGGCGTGGGCGGCCATGGCCGCCGTCCCCACGATGGTGGCGGGGATCTACGGGATGAATTTCCGGCACATGCCCGAGCTGGCCTACGTCTGGGCGTATCCGGCGGTACTGGTCTTCATGGCGCTCGTCGTCTTCGGCCTGCACCGGATGTTCAAGCACCGCGGCTGGCTCTGAGGCGTCCGGGACCAGGGCGCCCAGGAGGGCTCCGAGCGGGGTCCGTACGGCCCTGAGCGGCGGCCTCGGCCCACGACGCGGGGCTCGCGACGCCGGCACTCACGACGCGGGGGCCGGGGCGGCCGGGCCGCCGAGCGCGTCGCGCCGCTCGGGCATCGTGAGGTTCACCATCCGGCGCCAGCCGATGAGCCGCTCGTAGGCGTACAGGGCGTTGATGCCCAGCGCCAGCACCGTGGCCTTGGGCGTGGACCAGCCGAGGAGGCGCCCCATCCGGCTCATCACCGCGAGGCTCACCTGCCGGTAGACGCGGATCTCGACCCGGACGCACTGGCGCAGGACGCGCTGGATCAGCCGGCCGTGGCCCGCCCGGGCCAGCCGCAGCAGCTCCTCGTGGCAGTAGGCGAGGTGGTTCTCCTCGTCGTTACTGATCATCTTGATGGCCTTGCCGACCTCGGGGTGGTCGCCGAAGTACCTGACCAGCATCACCATCTGGTCGGCCGCCCGCTGCTCGGTGATCCGGCTGTGCGACAGGTAGACGACGATGTCCCGCTCCGTCAGCGGCTCGTCGCGGCGCAGCTTGCTGTGGGCGAGGCCGATGCCGCGGCGCTCCAACAGCATCGTGTAGTCGGTGTCGGCCGGGACGGGCACGGGCGTGAGACCGCGTTTCCTCAGGAGGGCGTTGAAGATCCGGCCGTGCTTGTCCTCGTCGGCGCCGTGCCGGGCGATCTTCGGGGCGAGGTCCCGCATGCTCTCGGGGACGAGGGCGGCGATCCGGCCGTTCTCCCAGCCGCCCTGGGCCTCGCCGCTGGCCGCGACGGAACAGAAGAGCCGGAAGGTCCGGTCGTCGTCCAGGATCTCCTGGAACAGGCTTCGGGCCGAGAACATCACTGTCACCTCCATACGCGGACATCCGCAGAAACCGAGTCAAATCGGATGCGGGACGCCGGGCAACAGGTGCGCCGCCGCACTGCGCCGAACGAAGGATCGCGGCGGGGCGCGGCGTGCGGCGCGTGAGCGGGCGCGGGCGCGGGCGCGGGCGGGGATGTCGCGGTACCCGTTCGTGACGGGCCGGCACCGGGGCCTCCGCCACGGGCAGCGGCCGCCGGCTCCGGACACGTCACCTCCTGGTGGCCGGTCTCGGAGTCCGGAGCCGCTGTCCGGCCCGGACGCACGCCCGTGAATCCGGGCGGGACGCCGCGTCCGCGTCGGGGGCCGGGGCCCGGTCAGGGACGGCGGCCGGTCATCACGCCAGTCCCGCGCGTTCCAGCGCCTCGGTGCCCGCGCGCAGCGCCGCGATCCGCTCGTCCCGTGTGAATCCGGACGGCGACAGGGTCAGCGTGGTGACCCCCGCGGCGGCGTACGCCGCCATCCGGTCGGCGATGCGCTCCACGGTGCCGAGCAGCGTGGTCGAGTCGATCAGCTGGTGCGGGACCGCAGCCGCGGCGCCGTCCTTGTCGCCGGAGAGGTAGGCGTCCTGGATCTCGGCGGCCTCCTTCTCGTACCCCATCCGCCGGGCGAGCTGGTTGTAGAAGTTCTGCTTGCGACTGCCCATGCCGCCCACGTACAGCGCGGTGTACGGCCGGAAGGTGTCGGCCAGGGCGTGCACGTCGTCGCCGACCGCCAGCGGCACGGTGGGGCAGACGTCGAAGCCGTCCATGGTGAGCCCGGCCTTCTCCCGGCCCGCACGCAGGTGGCTGATCGCCGTCTCCTCCAGGTGGTCGGCGGAGGGGAAGATCAGCAGGGCGCCGTCGGCGATCTCGCCGGTCTGCTCCAGGTTCCTGGGACCGATGGCGGCGATGTAGAGCGGGATGTGCTCGCGCTGCGGGTGGACGGTGAGCTTGATCGGCTTCCCGGGCCCTCCCGGCAGCGGCAGCGTCCAGTGCTCGCCCTCGTACGACAGGCGCTCCCGGGACATGGCCTTGCGGACGATCTCGACGTACTCCCGGGTGCGGGCGAGCGGCTTGTCGAACTTGACGCCGTACCAGCCCTCCGAGACCTGCGGGCCCGAGACCCCGAGACCGAGCCGGAACCGGCCGCCGGAGAGGGAGTCGAGCGTGGCCGCGGTCATCGCGGTCATGGCGGGCTGCCGCGCCGGGATCTGGAGGATGGCGGACCCGACGTCGATGCGCTCGGTCTGCGCGGCGACCCAGCTGAGCACGGTCGGGACGTCGGAACCGTACGCCTCGGCCGCCCAGCAGACGTCGTAGCCGAGCCGGTCGGCCTCGCGCGCGACCTCGAGGTTGTCGCCGTCCATCCCCGCGCCCCAGTACCCGAGATTGATGCCGAGCCGCATAACCACTCCCTTACTGATCAGTAACGTCCGTGTGCCGGACTCTAGCGCGCGGCACCGCCATCCGTCAGGGGCACGTTGTCCACAGCCTCTCCGCCCGCGCCGTCCCGGCCAGTAACCTCAGGCGGCATGGAGCAGAGGCATCTCGGCCGTACCGGCCTGCGTGTGTCCCGGATCGGGCTCGGCACCCTGACCTGGGGCCGGGACACCGACGAACACGATGCCGCGGACCAGTTGAAGACGTTCTGGGAAGCGGGCGGCACTCTGATCGACACGGCCGACGTGTACGGCGGCGGGGAGGCCGAATACCTGCTCGGGCAGCTCGTGGAGCGGCTGATCCCGCGCCGGGACCTGGTCATCGCCACGAAGGCCGGCAGCGTGCCGGATCCCTACCGGCGCTTCGACGGTTCCCGGGGCCATCTGCTCGCCGCGCTCGACGCCTCGCTGGAACGGCTCCGCACGGACCATGTGGACCTGTGGCAGATACACGCCTTCGACACCGGCACCCCGCTGGAGGAGACGCTCCACGCGCTGGACATCGCGGTCTCCAGCGGCCGGGCCCGGTACGCGGGGGTGTCGAACTACAGCGGCTGGCAGCTCGCCAAGGCCGCCACGTGGCAGCTGGCGGCGCCGGGCGTGCGGACCCGGCTGGCCAGCACTCAGATGGAGTACTCGCTGGTGCAGCGCGGGGTGGAGCGGGAGGTGCTGCCGGCCGCGCTCGACCTGGGCGTCGGGCTGCTGCCGTCGTCGCCGCTGGGCCGGGGCGTGCTGACGGGCAAGTACCGCCACGGCACGCCGTCCGACTCACGGGGCGCCTCCGACCACATGGCGCCCTTCGTGGAGCCGTATCTGGACGATCCGACGCGCCGGATCGTGGACGCGGTCGCGACGGCGGCGGACGGGCTCGCCACGACACCGCTGGAGGTGGCGCTGGCGTGGGTCAGGGACCGCCCCGGGGTGGTGGCGCCGATCGTCGGCGCGCGCAACGCGCAGCAGCTCACCGCGGCACTGTCAGTGGAGAGCCTTAGTCTTCCTGACGAGATCTGCCGGGCGCTGGACGATGTGTCCGCGCCCGTGCACCGCTACCCCGACCAGGACTGGAGCACGCTGTGAGCACGGACCGCGAGGCCGCCAGGGAGGAGACCGGGCCGGCCGCCGACACGGGCCGGGTCGCCGCGGACCCGGCGCCGGAGCCCGGGACGGCGGCGGCCCCGGGAACCGCCGGGGCCGCCGCCGCTGCCACTTCCAGGGCCCCTTCCGAGGCCGCTCCCGAGGAGGGGCCGTCCGAGGTCGGCGACGGCTCCGGTGACGCGGACGGCAGCGGGGACACCGACAGTGCCGAGGAGGCCGCAAGCGCCGGGGAGCTGTCCGAGACCGAGGCTGAGCTGGCCGCGCAGCGGGCGGTGCGGGAGCGGATCGAGCAGCGGAAGGCGGAGAAGGCGGGGCCCATCGACGCCGGGGGAAAGCTGAGCGGCCGGGCCGCCGATCTGCTCGCGGCCGTACGGGCCGTGGAGAGCGGCGAGCGGGTCGAGCCGGGTCTGCTGGGCCCGCCACCGGCCGCGCGGCCGCCGGCCGCCGCCCCGGGCGGTGACGGGCGGCCGACGGAGGGACGGGCCCCCTCGCGCCCCCAGCGGCCGCCGGGCCCGGCCGGTCCCGCGGCCCCCACGGCGCCCGGAGTCCCGCCGACTCCCGCGGCCTCGCCGCGCGTACCGCCGGAGGCGGTCGCCGCCGTCCGGGAGGTGCTGGCGCGGGGCGGTGCGCCGGACGCGCTGGCGGGGCGGGTCGCGGCCGTGCTCGGGGAGCGGGCAGCCGACGCGCTGCGTGCGGACCCCTGGCGGCTGCTGGCCGTGGCGGGGGTCCGGCCCGAGCAGGCCGACGGCTTCGCGCGGGCGCTGCTCGGCGCGGAGTGCGGGCCCGGAGACGCACGGCGGGCCGTCGCCCTGGTGGGATGGCTGCTGGAGCGGGCCGCGCTCCAGGGACACACGGCGCTGGAGGCGTCGGCGGTACGGAAAGCGCTGGCCGGACACGCGGTTCCGGACCCGGACGAGGCGGTGCGGCACGCCGTCGCCGAGGGCGCGGTGCTGGTGTTCCGGGAGGGCGACGAGGACGGTCTCGAAGGCGGCGAAGAAGGCGGAGAGTTCGAGGAGGCCCCGGACGGGGACGCCGAGAGCACGTCCGAGACGGTCGCCCCAGGAGCGGGAGCAGCCGACGGCGCCGGCGCCCCGGAGGTCCCGGTCCTGCTGGGTCTCGACCGGTACGCGCTGGCGGAGGAGAGCCTCGCCGACGGCCTCGCCCGGCTGGTCAGGACCGGTTCCGAGGCTCCCTGGCCGGAAGCGGTGGAGGCGGCGCCCCCGGTGGCCGCCGACCTGGCGCGTGCGGCCACCGGCCACGGGCTCGTGCTCCACACGGGCGGTGAGGCGGCGCGCGCGGAGCCGGTCGCGCTGGCGGAATCCGTCCGCGCGCACGGGCTGCGCGCCACCGTCGCGGTCCACAGCGAGAACGGCCGGGACCGGCTGCGGACGGCCGGCGGGCCGGAGCCTGCCGAGGTGGTCACCGTGGCCGGGCTGCTCGCCGGGGCGGAGGGCCCGGGCCGGGACGCGGACGGGATGTTCGCGCTGGACCTCCTCGTCGTCCTGGACGCCCCGCAGCTGGACGTGGAGACGGCGGCCATGCTCGTGGAGTCGCTGCCCGACGGGGCCCGGCTGGTGCTCAGCGGCGACCCCGGTGTGCTGTGGTCGGCGGGCGCGGGCCGGGTCTTCGCCGATCTGCTGGCCGCCCGGGTGTGCCCGCGCGTCGCGTCCCGCACCCCCGATCCCGGTCCGATCGGCGAGCTGGTCTCCGGAATCGGGGCCGGCGAGCTGAACGAGGTGGCGGCGCCGGGCAAGGAGGTCGTGATCGTGCCCGTACGGGACGCGGGCGAGGCCGTGCACCGGACGGTGCAGTTGGTCGCCGACTCCGTCCCGCGCGCGTTCGGTACGGAGCCGGCGCGGACGCGGGTGATCGCCGTCGGACACGGCGGATCGGCGGGCACGCGCGCGCTGAACGCGGCGCTCAAGGAACGGCTCAACCCGGGGCCCGGCCGGTTCGGCGGTTTCGATCCGGGCGACCGGGTCGCGTACGTACCGGAACCGGGCCGGACGCTCGAGGGCTCGGTGGTCTCGGCGGACGCCGAAGGGCTGCGGCTCGACTGCGGGGGCGCGGCGGTCGTCGTGCCGAGGGATCGTGTCGAGTCGGCCGTACGCCACGGGTGGGCGCTCACCGCGCACCAGGCGGCGGGAATGCGGTGGCCCGCGGCGGTCGTGGTCCTGCCGGGCGACGCGGCGAAGGGGCTGAGCCGGCCCTGGGTCTACACGGCGTTCGGCCGGGGTGAGCGCCATCTGTCCGTGGTGCACGGCGTCGACCGGGCTCTGCCGCGCGCGGTGGCCGAGATCCCGGCCCAGGAGCGCACGACGCGGCTGCTGCCGCTGGTGCGGGCCCTGCTGGCGCCGCCGGACCACACGGCGGAGCGGCAGGGCTGACGGCTCACCCGAGCCCGGCCCGGGGCCGCTCCGCCGTTCCCCCGCGCGCTCCCCCCGTCGCCCTCGCCCGGCCCGGCAGCGGGGGAACGGCCGCGGGGGACGCCCACGGATGCACGGGGCCGGGACACGCGGGAGCGAACGCGTCGGGAGGGGCACGGAACGGGACGGTTGGGGAACGGCGCGTGAGGACCGGCCCCGCCTCCCGCCGTCGGCCGGGACCGATGGCGGGGGCGGGGCGGGAGGCCCGGCCGGGAGTACGGGGCCGGGCGCGCCGGGGTCAGGCGTCCTGCTCCTCCAGGTCGTCCAGGTCCTGGTCGAGGTCGTCCTCGTCGAAGACCGCGCTGACGTCGAAGCGGCAGACCACCTGCTGGGGGTCGGCCTGGTCGAAGGGGGCGCTGAGCCACTCCCCCGGTTCGGGAAGGTCGTCGGCCGCCGCCACCCACAGGGTGGAATCGCCCTCTTCGAGTCCGAACTCCTTGTGCCGGGAGGCGATCTCGTCCGGTTCGTACTCGCCGAAGAGCACGCCGAGGGCGGCGTGCACACTGCTGCCCACGACCGCGCCCGAATCGTCGTCGTCCCCGTCCGCGTCGGCGATGCGCTGCGCCTGCGCGAGCAACCGCTGCGGCTCCACCACCGCGTAGTCGCGCCGGATCAGCACACTCAGGGCGTTCGGCTCCTCCGGGCCGTTGTAGGGCGGCAGGGAATCGTCGGGGTCCGGGATCTCGAAGGGGGTGACTTCGTCGTACCTGTTGTAGAGCCGCTCGTCGTAGACCTCGGCCGCGACGGCAAGGGCATTGAACGCTTCGGAGACGGCCGGGTCGTCCTCACCCGTGCGGTGTTCGACCGCCGCGAGATGGCGGTCCAGGGCTACCTTGACCGCCTCGGCGGCAGCACGTACCTCGGCAGCGGTGGGCTGCGCAGCATCAGACATAGTGCAGACGCTATCCGTACCGGGGCTCTGCCCGCACAATAGATGCGATGCCGGAATACGAATTTGTCGACGTGTACGTGCCGCGCGGGGTCTCCCGCAAGGAAGCGGCCCGTCTCCTGACCGACCATGCCGAGTACGGGCACTGGGAACTGGACCGCCTGAGCCTGCGCCGGGACGGCAGCCGTCGGGTACGGCTGCGGCGGCGCATCATCCGTCAGGTGCGCGCCACCTGGTGAGGGCGGCGGAGCGGGCCCCACTGCTGCGGGGCCCGCCCTCGGCCGTCCGGGTGCCCGTACGGCTACGCTCCGGCGCGGGCTCGGCGGTAGAGGACGCTGCCCGCGAGCAGCATGCCGGCGCCCAGGGGGAGCGCCAGCGCGAGTGATCCCGCGCCCGTCCGGGCGAGTTCCCCGGTGACCTCGGACCGCCGGCCGGGGGCACGCTCGTACGAGACGCCGCGCGCACCCGGGGTGTGCGCGGCGGGGGCCGACGGGGGCGTCACCGCGTGCTCGGACGGGGTGTGGGGGGTGCCGGGCGCACCGGGGTGGCCGGGGTTGCCCGGATGCCCCGGTGTTCCGGGGGTGCCGGGATGACCGGGATTGCCCGGCGTACCGGGGTTGCCAGGGGTGCCCGGCGTGCCGGGATGACCGGGTTCCCCCGGAGTGCCGGGGTTACCGGGCTGACCCGGCGTACCCGGGTTACCGGGATTGCCGGGCTGCTGCGGCTTCCCCGGCGGCGTCGCCGGGGAGCCGTTCCCGCACTCGTTGCCGAAGGCCGGATTGCCGAGGCCGCCGACACTGACGCTGTTGCCGCAGACGTTCACGGGAGCGTCGATCGGCACCTGGACCGTGTTGCCGGAGCCGACGCCCGGCGAGTGATGGGCGCCGCCGCCCGCGTGAGCACCGCCGCGGCCCGCCCCCTGCCCGGTCTGTCCGGTCTTCTTCCCGTGCGACACATTGCCGCAGCGGTTGCCGAAGGCCGGGTTCAGCACTCCGACCACGTTGACGGTGTTGCCGCACGCGTTGACCGGCACGTGCACCGGAACCTGGACGCTGTTGCCGGACAGCACGCCCGGTGAATGCGTCGCGAGACTCCCTCCCGTCGCGTCCGCGTGCGCGGGAGCGCCGCCCAGCGCGAGTACGCCGCCCGCCGCCGCCACGGTGATCAAGCCCTTGCGGGTGACCTGCCTCATTGTTCGATCCCTGCCTTTCGACCGCCGGACTGCCCCTGGCGTCGGTGCCGGGGGCAGGGTGCCCGACGGCCCCGGAGTGCATGGCGCGCACTCCGGGGCCGCACAGGCTCGGCCCGCTCGCGGGCCGGGTGACGACGTCACACGGTGACGCCGTACGACGTCACTTGTTGAGGCAGACGTTGCCGAACGCGGGGTTCAGCAGACCGACCACGGAGATCGTGTTGCCGCAGACGTTCACCGGCACGTGGACCGGAACCTGGACGACGTTGCCCGAGACCACGCCGGGGGAGTTCACAGCCGCACCCTGGGCCCCCGCGTCGGCGGCGGCCATACCCGCGCCCGCGAGCACCAGACCACCGGTGACAGCAGCGGTGGCGACGACCTTCTTGAGCATTTTTCCTCCTTGTAGTCACATGCGGTCCCAGCCGCGGACCGCACCACGTGTAACGAGGAGGGAGTAATGGAGCTACGAGCCTATGGTCGGATTCACCCTTCTCAGTCGGATGCGCACGCGCTGTCGATTCCGGCCCCCCGTAAGGCCGTTGAGCCGCCTCCCGGAGGGCGTGCCGCGTCGCCGTGTCAGCTGTGGTCGATGAGCCGGTCCAGTACGCGAACGCCGAACTTCAGTCCGTCCACCGGCACCCGCTCGTCCACACCGTGGAACATCCCCGCGAAGTCCAGCTCCGGGGGCAGCTTGAGCGGGGCGAACCCGAAGCCCCGGATGCCGAGGTCGTCGAAGGACTTGGCGTCCGTACCGCCGGAGAGCATGTACGGCACGGCCCGCGCGATCGGGTCCTCCGCCGCCAGCGCCGTCTGCATGGCGTCCACCAGCTTGCCGTCGAAGCTGGTCTCCAGCGCCTTGTCGCCGTGCACGTCCTCGCGCCTGACGCGCGGGCCGAGGATGCGGTCGAGGTCGGCCAGGAACTCCTCCTCGTACCCGGGCAGGAAGCGGCCGTCGACATGCGCGGTCGCCTGGCCGGGGATCACGTTCACCTTGTAGCCGGCGCCGAGCATGGTGGGGGCGGCCGAGTTGCGCAGCGTGGCGCCGATCATCTTGGCGATGCCGCCGAGCTTGACGAGCGTGGCGTCCATGTCCTCGGGGTCGAGCGGGGTGCCGAGCGCGTCGGACAGCTCGTCCAGGAACGACCGTACGGTCTTGGTCACCCGCACCGGCCACTGGTGCCGGCCGAGCCGCCCGACGGCCTCGCACAGCTCGGTGATGGCGTTGTCGGTATTGGTCATCGAGCCGTGCCCGGCGGTGCCGTCGACGGTCAGGCGCATCCAGTGCATGCCCTTCTGCGCCGTCTCGACGAGGTACAGCCGCAGGTTCTCGTTGACCGTGAAGGAGAAGCCGCCCACCTCGCTGATCGCCTCCGTGACGCCTTCGAAGAGCTCGGGGTGGTGGTCGACCAGGTACCGCGCGCCGTACGTACCACCCGCCTCCTCGTCCGCCAGGAACGCCAGGACGATGTCGCGCGGGGGCTTGCGGCCGGTGCGCATCCGGTCCCGTACGACGGCGAGGGTCATCGCGTCCATGTCCTTCATGTCCACGGCGCCCCGGCCCCAGACGCAGCCGTCCGCGATCTCCCCGGAGAACGGGTCGTGCCGCCAGTCCTCGGCGTTGGCCGGGACGACGTCGGTGTGGCCGTGGATGAGCAGGGCGGGCTTGGAGGGGTCCTCGCCCTCGATCCGCGCGACCGTCGAGGCCCGGCCCTTGTGGGATTCGAAGATCTTGGGCTCGAGGCCCACCTCGGCGAGCTTCTCCGCGACATACTCGGCCGCGAGACGTTCGCCGGGGCCGGAGTGGTCGCCGTAGTTGCTGGTGTCGATCCGGATCAGGTCCCGGCAGAGGTCCACGACCTCGTCCTGGCCGGACAGGGCCCGGCCCTCGTTCGGTTCGCTCACGCTGCTCACTCCCAGGTCGTTGCTGCTGTTTCCGGTGTTTCCGCGCTGGTGGGTCCCCCATATCCTCGCGCGTTCCGCCCCCGCCGCCCAAGGGCGGGATCCGCACCTCGGACGCCTGTCATACGGCTGTCACACAGGACCGGCCGTGATCGGGCACCCCTGAATGTTTGCTATGGTTTTCCACGTCGGAACGGCCCAGGGCCCGACGACGGACACCTTGTCCGGGTGGCGGAATGGCAGACGCGCTAGCTTGAGGTGCTAGTGCCCTTTATCGGGCGTGGGGGTTCAAGTCCCCCCTCGGACACCAACCAGCGAAAACCCCAGTTGATCTGGGGTTTTTCTGTTTTCCGGCCCGTGGTCTTCGTCCTCGTCGGCTTCCTGATGCACCTGGGCTTCGGCGAGCTGGGCCCGGCGCCGTCCCGCGAGGCGGTCAAGGCGGTGGCGGAGACCACGCTCACCTGGGTCCTGTTCACCGATGCCGCACGCCTGTCCTTCCCGTCCCTGCGCCCGGAC
>NZ_JOHR01000020.1 GCF_000719775.1 Streptomyces sp. NRRL F-5135
GGCGGGCGGGGCCTGCGGGGCGGGCGTCTGGGCCTGGTAGGCCTGGCCGTCGTAGGCGGGGACGGCGCCGGTGTCGTACGGGGGGACGGGGCCCGAGCCGTACATGGGGACGGCGCCGGTGTCGTACGCGGGCGCGGGCCCCGCGCCGTAGGGGGACGAGGCGTTCTGGCCGTACGCGGCGGTGTTCGGGTCGTAGGCGGGGATGGCGCCGGTGTCGTACGCGCCGACGCCGGCCATGCCGCCGGCCCCCGCGTCGTACTGCGGTGTCTGGCCGGTGTCGTACGGGGGGACGCCGCCCGAGCCGTACGTGGGGGCGGCGCCGGTGTCGTACGCGGGCGCCGCGGGCGGGGTGACGAACGCCTGGGCCGGCTGGGGCGGGGACGGCGTGGGCCAGGAGCCGCCCTTGCCCAGCGGGTCGTCCGTGATGATCGGGAGTTCCTCGGTCATCGGGATGCGCTCGGCGAGCGGGATCTCGCCGCTCGGCGGTCCGCCGGCCGGGCCCGTGGCGGGCATCGGCGCCGTCATGCCCCGGCTGTCCTGGCCCTGGCCGGAGACCGCGCGGTAGCCGGCGGACAGGTTCGTCCCCGTGTCCTGGAGCGGGTCGGGGCCGAGGCCCGGCAGGACATCCGCCCGGGAGGCGATGAACGTGTCGGCCGTGGGGTCGACGGGCGCCCGCGTCGCCTCGTAGAGCGGCGGGTTCGGCGCGGCGATCCGCGGTGTGCCGCGTCCCGAGCCGGACACCGGCCCCATGGACCGGGTCGAGAAGGCCGACTCGCGCGCCGACGCGGTCTCCTGCCGGTCGCGCGCCGCGCGCTGCGACGGGATGCCGCCCGAGCCGGGCAGGATGCCGCCCGAGCCGGGCAGGGGCGAGGAGACGGGATTGCGGCGGGCCGACTTCTCGTTCGCCATCGGAGGCGCGGACCCCGACCCTCCGGTGATCGCCAGGATCACGTCGGCCACCCGGCGCTTGGTCGGGGCCGGCAGGAGCCGCAGCGAGAGGCCGGCGGCCACACCGAGCATGGTCAGGCCGTACAGCCAGGTGACCCAGGACGCCGCGGGCCGGCCCGCGAACAGCCCGTGGACCAGCCCGGCGCACCAGGCGGGGTAGGCCACCATGTGGATCGCGCGCCAGCGGCCGGCGTACCGGGGAGTGGGCACGAAGACGCTGCGGGCCGCTCCGGTCAGGGCGGCGGCGACCATCATCAGCGCCGCGAACGATCCGAGGCCGATCAGCGCGCCGGTGCCGGTGACACCGAGGCTGAACGGGATGAGCGCGCCGATCAGCGCCACCTTGCCGAGGAACACCTTGATGCTGATGTGCAGCAGCAGGAAGACGAGCGAGCCCACTGCCGTCGTCCGGTGGATCGCCTGGGAGATCAGCCGGTCGCGCGGCGACAGGAACAGCCTGTCGCTGGCTATCAGCCCCCAGACGACGGCGCCGGAGAGACACAGCAGAGCCAGCACGCCGGCGCCGAAGTCGATGAATTTCTGGAAGGCGTCGCCTCCCAGGATGGCGAGTGCGGGGAGGACTACCAGTGCGGCGGCGGTCGCCACGGCGGCCGCCTGGCGACTTTTGCCTAGCTCCGGGTTGGACGAGGAGCTGAGCTTGCTTAGTGGGTTCATAGGGGGGCAACTCCGAATGGCTCGGGAAAGCGGTCCCGTTGCCGCATGCTAAGTGGAGCCATACCAGGCGGTACTGCGTTTGCGGGTTTAACCGGGGGAAGGTGAGTTAGCCAACTCTTCATTGGTCCGGATCGGGTCGATACGCGGGGTAAGTCGTCTGTTCGGCCTGTCGAACGGGGGTGTGGGGACTTCTTCGGAGAGGCATGTCGACGGTCCGGCGTCAAGGCACTTCTCGGCCGGGTGGCGGCTTGCGTGGAGGCTCGCGTGGCGGCTCCTGTGGCGTCCCGCCTGGCGACTCGTCGGCCAGGGGCTCGGGGCCTTGGAGAGCCTTGGCGGGCCTTGGAGGCTCTTGGGTGGATACGCCGGTGCGGCGTATCCGGGCCCTGCGGTACCCTGGCGCCATGCGTGCCGTACGCCTTCTGCTTAGCGAGCCGCGCTGATCAGTCCCGACGGACCAGAGAAAACCCGTCGGAATCGGCGCGGCTTCCCCTCCTGTGCGAGGGGTTTTTTCATTCGCAGGCAGAGACGACCGATGGAGCTTCAGAGGAAATGAGCGAGACGAATCCCGCCGCCCCCGCCGAGCAGGCGGCGGCGCCGTACCGCTACACCGGCGCCATGGCGGCCGACATCGAGGCGCGCTGGCAGGACTTCTGGGACGCGGACGGCACCTATCAGGCGCCCAACCCGACGGGCGACCTGGCCGGCGACGCGGCCGAGGTGGCGAAGCCCAAGAAATTCGTCATGGACATGTTCCCGTATCCCTCCGGCTCCGGCCTGCACGTCGGCCACCCGCTGGGCTACATCGCCACCGACGTCTACGCCCGGCACCAGCGCATGACCGGGCACAACGTGCTGCACACGCTGGGCTTCGACGCCTTCGGCCTGCCCGCCGAGCAGCACGCCGTCGCCACCGGCACGCACCCCCGCGTCTCCACCGAGGACGCCATGAAGAACATGGTGCGGCAGCTGCGCAGGCTGGGTCTGGGGCACGACAAGCGCAGGGCCGTCGCGACGATCGACCCCGACTTCTACAAGTGGACGCAGTGGATCTTCGTCCAGATCTTCAACTCCTGGTACGACGAGGACGCCGACAAGGCGCGTCCGATCGAGACGCTGGTGGCGCAGTTCGAGAGCGGGGAGCGCGCGACCCCCGACGGGCGCCCCTGGAGTGAGCTGAGCGCTGCCGAACGCGCCGACGTGCTGGGCGAGTACCGGCTGGCGTACGCCTCCGACGCACCCGTCAACTGGGCCCCCGGGCTGGGCACCGTCCTGGCCAACGAGGAGGTCACGGCGGACGGCCGCTCCGAGCGCGGCAACTTCCCCGTCTTCAAGGCGAAGCTGCGCCAGTGGAACATGCGCATCACCGCCTACGCCGACCGGCTGCTGAACGACCTGGACGCGCTGGACTGGCCCGAGGCCATCAAGCTGCAGCAGCGCAACTGGATCGGGCGCAGCGAGGGCGCGCGGGTCGACTTCCCCGTGGGCGACGCGGGCTCGATCACCGTCTTCACGACCCGTCAGGACACGCTGTTCGGGGCGACGTACATGGTGCTGGCACCGGAGCACGACCTGGTCGAGAAGATCGTCCCGGCCGCCTGGCCCGAGGGCACGCATGAGGTCTGGACCGGCGGTCACGCGACCCCCGCCGAGGCCGTCGACGCGTACCGCAAGCAGGCCGCAGCCAAGTCCGACGTCGAGCGGCAGGCCGAGGCCAAGGACAAGACCGGTGTCTTCACCGGCGCGTACGCCACCAACCCGGTCAGCGGCGAGCCCGTTCCCGTCTTCATCGCGGACTACGTCCTGATGGGCTACGGCACCGGCGCGATCATGGCCGTACCGGCGCACGACAGCCGGGACTTCGCGTTCGCGCGCGCCTTCGAGCTGCCGATCCGCTGTGTGGTGGAGCCCTCGGACGGGCGCTCGGCCGATCCCGCCGAGTGGGACGACGCGTTCGCCTCCTACGACGCGCGGATCGTCAACTCGGCGAACGCGGAGATCTCGCTGGACGGCCTGGGCGTGACCGACGCCAAGGCCAGGATCACCGAATGGCTGGCCGAACGGGGCATCGGCGAAGGCACGGTCAACTACCGGCTGCGGGACTGGCTGTTCAGCCGGCAGCGCTACTGGGGCGAGCCCTTCCCGATCGTCTACGACGAGGACGGCACCGCGCACGCGCTGCCCGAGTCGATGCTGCCCCTGGAACTGCCCGAGGTCGACGACTACTCGCCGCGCACGTTCGACCCCGACGACGCCGACACCCAGCCGGAGACGCCCCTGTCGCGCAACGCGGACTGGGTGAACGTCGACCTGGACCTGGGCCGGGGCGAGGGCGTCAAGCGCTACCGCCGCGAGACCAACACCATGCCGAACTGGGCCGGTTCGTGCTGGTACGAGATGCGTTACCTGGACCCGCACAACGGCGAGCGGCTGGTCGACCCGGACATCGAGCGGTACTGGATGGGCCCGCGCGAGGGCCGGCCGCACGGCGGTGTGGACCTGTACGTGGGCGGCGCCGAGCACGCGGTGCTGCACCTGCTGTACGCGCGCTTCTGGTCCAAGGTGCTGTTCGACCTGGGGTACGTCTCCTCGGCCGAGCCGTTCCACAAGCTGTACAACCAGGGCATGATCCAGGCGTACGTCTACCGGGACGGCCGGGGGATCGCCGTACCGGCCGCCGAGGTCGAGGAGCGGGACGGCGGGTTCTGGTACCAGGGCCAGAAGGTCAGCCGGGTCCTGGGCAAGATGGGCAAGTCCCTGAAGAACGCCGTCACTCCGGACGAGATCTGCGCCGAGTACGGCGCGGACACGCTGCGCCTGTACGAGATGGCGATGGGTCCGCTGGACGTCTCGCGGCCGTGGGACACGCGCGCGGTGATCGGCCAGTACCGGCTGCTGCAGAGGCTGTGGCGGAACGTGGTCGACGAGACGACCGGCGAGGCCACCGTCGTGGACGCCGAGCCCGGCGAGGAGACGCTGCGCGCGCTGCACAAGGCGATCGACGGGGTCGCGCAGGACATGGCGGCGCTGCGCTTCAACACGGCCATCGCCAAGATCACCGAGCTGAACAACCACCTGACCAAGGCGGGCGGCCCGGTACCGCGTTCGGTGGCCGAGCCGCTGGTGCTGCTGATCGCGCCCCTGGCGCCGCACGTCGCCGAGGAGCTGTGGCGCAAGCTGGGGCACACCGACTCGGTGGTGCACCAGGACTTCCCGGTGGCGGACCCGGCGTACGTCGTGGACGAGACCGTGGTGTGCGTGGTGCAGGTGAAGGGGAAGGTGAAGGCGCGGCTGGAGGTCTCCCCCTCGGTGTCGGACGAGGAGCTGCGCGCGCTGGCGCTGGCGGACGACGGTGTGGTGGCGGCCCTGGGCGGCGCGGAGATCCGGAAGGTGATCGTACGGGCGCCCAAGCTGGTGAACATCGTTCCGGCGTAGGTACCGGCGCCGCCGACGTCGGCCCGGGTACCGGCGTCGGCACCGGCGTCTCGTCACCGGTGCGGGGTCGGTGGGCAAGGGCTTTCCCCGCCGCGCAGGGCTTTCCTCACCGCACAGGGTTTTCCCCTACGGGGCAGGTTGGGGGTTCTGTGTCGGAACCCCCGACCTGCTTGTGCCGTTTACGGTGTAAGGAGCGGAAGAAGCGGCATCATGCGGAAAGCGGTGATGCCGCCCGGTGGCCGGTCAGGGTGACCGGCCGGCGGTGGTGACGGGTTGCGAGCGGACCGCGCACCGGCGGTGGCGCGGTCGTGCGGCGATCGTGACGCGGCGGCGGGTGTACCGAGCGTACCGACTGCGAAGGGGCATCCATGGAGGTCTTCCTGTTGGTGACGGTGCTGTTCGTCGCCTTCGTCGCGCTGGGGGTGTTCGCGACGGTCAAGGCGGTGGGCGCGGCCAAGCGCGGTGTCGACCGCACGATCTCGAACGCCCGCCGGACGGTGGAGGACTCCACGCTGCGGGTGAGGAGCGCCGGACTGTCGGGTACTGCGGGTGAGCTCGCCCAACTGAGGCTGAGGCTGCGGACGTCGATGCGGGCCACCCAGGACGCGTTGCACGCGGCGGTGGCACAGGACGCGTCCCTGAAGGAGTCGATCGGACTGTTCGAGCGGCTGAGCGCGCACGGCCTCGAGCTGGAGGACGAGCTGAGGCAGCTGGAGCGGGACCCGGACCGGGCGCGGGTCGCGGAGGCGCTGACGGAGCTGCGGGAGCGCACGGACCGCATCACGCACGCGGCGGACTCGCTGCGCTGGGCCGTTCGGGACCGCGCGAGGAACTTCGCGGAGGACGACCTGGCGGCTCTGAGCGCGCAGATCGACGTGGAGACGGGGGCGCTGCGGCACTGGTCGTCGGCGGCCGAGCCGGGGCCGGAGCCCGGGCCCTGGACGGGCGAGGAACGGCGGCAACGGCAGGGGGAGCGGTACGAAGAACGGCGGCGGACCGAGCCGACGGGCCCCGGCCCCGGTGCGTCCGGCCCCCGGGCGTCCGACGGCGCAACGCCCAGTGGGGCGTCGGCCGACGACGGTCCGCAGGCGATCGAGGCGCCCGATCCACGGCTGCGGGCGACGCACCCATGGCAGAAGCGTCCCGCGGGCCGGCCCGAACCACAGCCGCAGCCTCGGCCAGGCCGCAGGCCGGAAGCCACGAACTGACCGGGCACGGGCGTCGCGGCTCCCCGCTCCGGACCGGGGTGCCGGCTTCCGCGGCGGCCGTGGAATGATCACTGAGGCAGGGTCGGACTCCCGGGCCAGGACGGCGACGGGTAACCTCCCGCTCATGTCCCCCCATGTCGCCATCGTCACCGATTCCACGGCCTACCTGCCGCCCCGGGCGATCGAGCGGCACGGCATCACCGCGGTGCCGCTGACCGTCGTGCTCGGCGACCGTGCGCTGGAGGAGGGCACGGAGATCTCGGCCCGGTCGCTGGCCCAGGCACTCCAGAAGCGGCACTCCGTGACGACGTCCCGGCCGAGCCCCGACATGTTCGCCGCCGCGTACCGCGCGGCGGCCGGGGCCGGGGCGACGGGCATCGTCTCGCTGCACCTGTCCGCCGAGATCTCCGGAACGTACGACGCGGCCGTGCTGGCGGCGAAGGACGCGCCCGTGCCGGTGCGGGTGGTCGACACCGGCACGGTGGCGATGGCGCTGGGCTTCTGCGCGCTGGCCGCGGCCGGGGTGGCCGAGGGGGGCGGCACGCTGGACGAGGCGGTGGCCGCCGCGGAGAAGCGGTCGGCGGGCACGTCCGCGTACTTCTACGTCGACACGCTGGACTATCTGCGCCGGGGCGGCCGTATCGGCGCGACCCAGGCCTTGCTGGGCTCCGCGCTCGCGGTGAAGCCTCTGCTCACCCTGTCCGACGGGCGGATCGATCTGCTGGAGAAGGTCCGGACGGCCTCGAAGGCCATCGCCCGGCTGGAAGAGATCGTGGTGGAGCGGGCGGGCAGTGGCGCGGTGGACGTCGCCGTGCACCATCTCGCGGCGCCGGAACGGGCGGCGGCGCTGGCGGAACGGTTGCGCGAGCGCGTGCCGGGCCTGGTGGAGTTGCATGTCAGCGAGGTGGGCGCGGTGATCGGCGCACACACGGGACCGGGTCTGCTCGGAGCCGTGATCTCGCCGCGCTGAGGCCGGTCTGAGGCCGGTCTGAGGCCGCGCCGAGGCCGCTCAGAAAGCGTCGTACCGGCGGCCCGGCCACGCTTACGGGTGACCGAGTTATCCACAACGGCCGAGTTGTCCACGGAAATCCGGGCTGCTCGGCGGGTTCGGCCGGAGATGTCTACGGTCTTGAGCCATGACGCTGCGAACACACTCCGTAACCAGTGGTCCCGGCCGTGCACCGGGCTCCGACGGCCGTGCCCGCCATCGCGGACCCGGCGCCCCGCTCCGTCTCGGCGCGGGTGGCCGGAGGGGGTCGCGTGCGCCGCACGGTTCGCGTGACTGCCACGAGGCGGGGCGGGGCCTGCCGTCACGTGGTACGGCGCTCGCACGGATGGCGCGGACGAGCGGGACCACGCGGCGAGGCAGGCGGGGAGGTACGGGACCGCCGGGGGCCGACACGGCCTCGCGCCGCCGTGCGGACGCCCTGTTGGCCCGCGCCCCGGGCGTCGGCCCGGCGGATCCGGCGCCCGTCCTCCTCGGGGGAGGGGACGGTCGCCCGGACCGGCCGGCCTGCGCGCGGGAGGACGAGGTGATCGCACGCGGGGAGGGGGCGTCGGCAGGCGGCGGGGCGCGTGCCTGCGGAGACGGGCACACGGTGGACCGGGGCGACCGGGGCGATGAGGGCGACGAGCGCATGGACAGCTCCCGTGGGGCGGACGGCGACGAGCCGGCCGGGCGGGAGAAGCCGGACCGGGCCGGTGGGATGCCGCGCTTGCGGGAGCGGCGCGAGTCGCTCGGCCTGGCGCTGCGGGAGCGGATGCCGGTGTGGCTCCAGCTCCGGTGCGGCCTGGAGCCGAGAGCGCTCGGCGCGCTGTCCGTGGTGCTGGTGGCGGCGGCGGTCTTCGCCGTCCACCACTTCTGGACCACGCGGCCCGGTGCCGTGCGGGCGCCGGCGGCGGTCAACGCCGAGGCCCTGTCGCCTATGACAGCACCGGCGGCGTCCGTTCCGCCCGGTGCGGCCCCGGACGCGGCCCCCGCCACACCCGGGATGCCGGCGGACCGGCGGGACGCCTCGCCGGGGACGGGCGCGCGCGTGGTCGTCGATGTGAACGGGGAGGTGCGCCGGCCCGGCGTGCTGCGGCTGCCGGCCGGATCGCGGGTGGCCGACGCGCTGCGCGCGGCCGGAGGTGTCGAACCCGGCGCGGACGTCACCGGGCTCAACCGGGCCCGGGTGCTCAACGACGGGGAGCAGGTCGTCGTCGGTGTGACGGCACCGCCGGGAGGCTCTGGCACCGCCGGCGCCGGTTCCGGAGGGTCCGCGGGCGTGAGCGCGGGCGCCGGCGGCGGTGGCGGTACGGGACCGGGGGCGCCGGTGAGCCTCAGCACCGCGACGGTGGACCAGCTCGACACGCTCCCCGGGGTCGGGCCGGTGCTCGCGCAGCACATCATCGACTACCGCGCCCGGCACGGGGGCTTCCGGTCGGTGGAGGAGCTGCGCGAGGTCAACGGCATCGGTGAGCGCAGGTT
Organism: Streptomyces sp. NRRL F-5135; assembly: GCF_000719775.1. GTDB lineage: Bacteria > Actinomycetota > Actinomycetes > Streptomycetales > Streptomycetaceae > Streptomyces > Streptomyces hebeiensis. The sequence continues at coordinate 8,734 of NZ_JOHR01000020.1, forward strand.
CGCCGACCTCCAACCGCTCGTACGGCCATGAGGCGCCCCCTGGTCCACGCCGCGGCCGGACACCGCCTGGGCTCGGCCGACCCGCGGCAGGAGGGCCCGGCCGACCTCCGGCTGGTGCCCCCGGCGCTGGCGGCCTGGGCCGCGGCGGCCGTCGCCCTCGGCGTACCCGGCCGCTGGACCGTCGTCGGCACACTGCTCTGCCTGGCGGGCGGCGGGTTCCTGCTGGCGTGGACGGCGGGCCGCCGGCCCCGTGCGGGCGGGCCGCTCACCGGTGTGGCGGCCGCGGGCGTCCTGCTCTGCGCGGCGGCCGGGGCGGCGTCCGCGGGGCTGCACGGCGCGGACACCCGCAGGGGGCCGGTTCCGGACCTCGGGGAGCGGTATGCCCGGGTCACCGCCGAACTGACGGTCACCTCCGACCCACGGGCCACGCGGCCACGGGGCGTCGGGGACCGGACGGCACCGCGGAAGTACGTGCTGGGCGCCGAGATCACTCGGGTCGGGGCGCCCGGCGGGGCCGTGACCAGCGGCCGGACGCCCGTTCTGGTGGTCGTCACGCCCGGGGAGCACGCGGGGCGGTGGCAGCGGCTGTTGCCGTCCACCAGGCTGCGGCTGGCGGGGCGGCTCTCGCCGCCACGGCACGAGGGCGAGCGCCACGCGGCGGTGTTACGGGTCACGGGGAGCGGACCACCGTCGGTGATCGGCCGGCCGACGCGTGTGCAGCGCGTCGCGGGCGGGCTCCGCGCGGGGCTGCGCGAGGCGACGGACGGGCTGGCTCCCGACGCCCGCGCCTTGTTGCCGGGCCTCGTGATCGGAGACACCTCGCGGGTGGAGCCCGAGCTGCACGACGCCTTCACGGCGACCGACCTGACGCACTTGCTGGCCGTTTCGGGAAGCAACCTGACCGTCGTGCTCGCCCTGTTGATCGGGCCGCCGGGCCTGGCCATCCGGGCCGAGCGGCGCGGGCTCGCCCCACGGCTGAGGATTCCCCTGCGGTCCACGGCGCTGCTCGGCGGGGCGCTCACCCTGGCGTTCGTGGTCGTGTGCCGACCGGAGCCCAGCGTGCTGCGTGCGGCCGCCTGCGGTCTGATCACCCTGCTCGCCCTGGGGACCGGTCGGCGCAGGTCCCTGATCCCGGCCCTGGCCGCCGCCGTCCTGTTGCTGGTGCTCTACGACCCCTGGCTGGCGCGCGGCTACGGCTTCCTGCTCTCCGTACTGGCGACCGGCGCGCTGCTCACGCTCGCGCCGCGCTGGAGCGCCGCGCTGCGGCGGCGCGGGGTGCCGGACCGGCTGGCCGAGGCGCTCGCCGCGGCCGGGGCGGCGCAGGCGGTGTGCGCGCCCGTCGTGGCCGTGTTCGCCGCCCGGGTCAGCCTCGTCGCGATCCCGTGCAATCTGCTGGCCGAGCCGGCGGTGGCGGCGGCCACGGTCCTGGGCTTCGCAGCCCTCGCCCTGGCCCCGGTGGCGCTGCCGGTGGCCGAGGTGGTGGCCCGGTGCGCCGGCTGGCCCGCGTCCTGGATCGCGACCGTCGCCAGGACCGGGGCCGGGTTGCCGGGAGCCGAGGCCGGCTGGCCGGGCGGCTGGCGGGGCGGGCTGCTGCTGGCCGCGCTGACCGCGCTCGTCCTGCTCGCCGTCCGACGGGTCCCGCGCCATCCCTGGGCGGCGTGCGCGTGTGCGGTGCTGCTGTTGCTCGCGGTCCTGCGGCCGCCGCCCGTCACCCGGTTCGTCACCGGCTGGCCGCCGCCCGGGTGGTCGTACGCGATGTGCGACGTCGGCCAGGGGGACGCGACGGTGCTCGCGGCGGGGGAGCGGACGGCCGTGGTGGTGGACGTGGGGCCCGATCCGGCCGCCGCCGACCGCTGTCTGCGCGAACTGGGCGTCACCCGTGTCCCGTTGCTGCTGCTCACCCATTTCCACGCCGACCATGTCGCCGGACTGCCCGGTGCCCTGCGGGGCCGGGCCGTCGGCGCGATCCAGACGACGGGCACGCACGTTCCTTCGGGACAAGCGGAGTTCGTCCGCAGGACCGCCGCGGCGGCGGGAGTGCCCGTCGTCCGGGCCGGGGCAGGTGAGCGGCGTCGGGTCGGACCGCTCAGCTGGTGGGTGCTGTGGCCGTCGGCCGGGGCGGGAGCACCGAGGGCCGTTCCGCCGGAGGCGAACGATTCCAGCGTCACGCTGTTCGTACGGATCGACCGGGGGCCCACGCTGCTCCTCCCCGGCGATCTAGAACCACCTGCCCAACGGGCTCTGGCGCGCGCGTATCCGGCGCTGCCCCCGGTGGACGTCCTGAAGGTCGCGCATCACGGCTCGCCCTTCCAGGACCCGGGCCTGCTGCGTGCGGTCAGGCCACGGCTCGCCCTGATCTCCGCCGGCCGGAAAAATCCCTACGGGCATCCGGCTCCCCGTACCGTGGCCGCGCTACGGGCCGGGGGAGCCGCGGTGCTGCGCACGGACAGGGACGGCCCGATCGCGGTGACGGGCAGTGGTGCCGCGCTGCGGGCGGTGCCGCGTGGCCGGGGCGGTCCGGCGGCCGGCGCCCGCGATCCACCGGGCCGGGCACCGCCGGGAGACCCTGGCGAAGGTCCCGGAGAGTAGTCCCGGGGAGGGGGTCCGGAACGGTGCGTAACGCCCGAGGAGGGCTACTGGCGGTAGTTTGCCTCGAACGGGGCAAGAGTGATCGAATGCCTATTCGTCATGGGCCGCCGTCCGATCCGGTGCCTACCTCGGCGCCGAGCAGTCCTGCCGTGTGCGGCCACGCCGATTCCGATCGCACAGGGGTACGCACGCCATGATCAGCCGCCTTCTCGGCAGACGGTCCGCCGCTCGCGACAGACACAACCCGCTCGCGGGACTGTCCGTGCCACCCGGTGCGGGCCTACTCACCTGCCGGGTCCTCGATCCCGTCGGCGAGCCGGTGGGCCAGGCCGAGTTCACGGTGAACGACAGCAACGGCCGCAAGATCGTGAGCGGTGAGACCGACCCGTTCGGGACGCTGGTGGCGCTGGTGCCCTTCGGCGAGTACCGGCTGGCCGTCTCCGCCGAGAGCTTCGTGCCGTACCGGGGCAACGTGTGGATCACCGACGGCGGGCAGCCGGCGGGGCTCGGGGACGTCGTCCTCCAGATAGCCCCCTCGCTCCCGCTGCCCCGTCCGGGCGACTGGGAGATAGAACCGGCCCACTCGCGGATCGGTTTCATCGCCCGGCACATCGGACTGGCCCGGGTCCACGGCCGGTTCGACAACTTCGCGGGGGCGATCCGCGTCGGCGAGACGATGGAGCAGTCGGCGATGCACGTCGTGATCGGTGCCGCGTCGATCGACACGAGCGTGCGGATGCGGGACGACCATCTGCGCTCCGCCGACTTCCTCGACGTGGAGAACTATCCGACGCTGGAGTTCTACAGCGACCGTTTCACCCACCGGGGCGGCAACAACTGGGCCATCACCGGGGCGCTCACCCTGCACGGTGTGACCCGTACGGTCACGCTGGACGCGCAGTACCTCGGCATCGGCAACGGGATGGAGGGGGAGACGCGGGCCGCCGTGCGGGCCAGTACCGAACTGCACCGGGAGGACTACACCGTCAACTGGCAGTCCATGCTGGCGCGGGGCATCGCGGTGGTCGGCTCCAGCATCAAGGTCGAGCTGGACATCCAGATCGTGCCCAAGGCGGACCGGGCCTGAGCGGTGCCGGGCCGGCCGGACGCGTCGGCGGTGCTGGGAGAATCACGACCGTGAGCGATGTGAGACATGTGCTGGTGCTGCCCGACCGTGACGCGGCGGAGGAGGTGGCGGAGGCCCTCGGCGAACGGTTCGGGGTGACCGACGAGCCTCAGCTGGTCCGGGACGCGCTGGCCGGGGAGGACGACGCCGAGGACGCCCAGTGGCTGGTGGTGGTCGAGGACCCGGAGGCGCGGATGGACGCGGCCGCGCTGGACGCGTTCGTGGCGGACTGGGAAGGCTGGCGGGAAGTCCCGTAGCCCGCCGCCATGGCTCCGGCCGCTCGTCGGCCGGAGCCAGGCGGGCGGCTGCCGGCCGGGCGGGCTGTTCGCAGCGGAGGCGTTCGCCCGCCCCCGCGGTTGCGTGTACGCGTGCCCGGGCCGGACGTGGCTGTCGGTGGGCCATGAGATCGTGGACGGCGATGGCCACGAGAAAAGCTTCCACCGACGATCCGCTCGCCCCGCTCACGCTCGCCGTGGGGCAGGAGGACCTGCTGCTCGACCGCGCCGTGCGGCAGGTGGTCGCGGCGGCCCGAGCCGCCGACGCCGACACGGACGTGCGCGACCTCACCGCCGACCAGCTCCAGCCGGGCACGCTCGCCGAACTGACCAGCCCGTCGCTGTTCGCCGAGCGCAAGGTCGTGGTCGTACGCGACGCGCAGGACCTGTCGGCCGACTCGGTCAAGGACGTCAAGGCGTATCTCGGCGCCCCGGTCGAGGAGATCACCCTCGTCCTGCTGCACGCCGGAGGCGCCAAGGGCAAGGGCCTGCTGGACGCGGCGCGGAAGGCGGGCGCGCGCGAGGTCGCGTGTCCCAGAACGACCAAGCCGGCCGAGCGGCTGACCTTCGTCCGGTCCGAGTTCCGCGCGCTGGGCCGGTCGGCCACGCCCGAGGCGTGCCAGGCCCTGGTCGACTCCATCGGCAGTGACCTGCGGGAGCTGGCGAGCGCCGTCTCCCAGCTCGTGGCGGACATCGAGGGCACGATCGACGAGGCCGTGGTCGGCCGCTACTACACCGGCCGGGCGGAGGCTTCCAGCTTCACCGTGGCCGACCGCGCCGTGGAGGGCCGGGTGGCCGAGGCCCTCGAAGCGCTGCGCTGGTCGCTGTCCACCGGTGTGGCGCCGGTCCTGATCACCAGCGCCCTCGCCCAGGGCGTCCGCGCCATCGGCAAGCTCTCCTCCGCCCGGGGCGGCCGCCCCGCCGACCTGGCCCGGGAGCTGGGCATGCCGCCATGGAAGATCGACCGGGTGCGGCAGCAGATGCGCGGCTGGAGCCCGGACGGTGTGGCCGTGGCGCTGCGGGCCGTGGCGGAGGCCGACGAGGGCGTCAAGGGCGGCGGGGACGATCCGGAGTACGCGCTGGAGAAGGCGGTCGTCACGGTCGCCCGAGCGGCCCGCTCCGGCCGCGCGCGCTGAGCCGTCGCCGGCCCCTGGTCCGGAACAGCCACGGGCCCCGGTGCCACCCTGGGGAAGGGCGGCACCGGGGCCCGTGACATCAACAGTCTGTTGAACTCGCACCCGCGTGGCGAACGCTGTCGCGTGCGAGTTCGGGGGCGCCGGTCAGGAGCGGTAGAGAGGGCCCGCTGAGTCCCTTCCGGCGGTCAGATCAACTGCGCTCAGCCCTGGAGGGAGGCAACCTTGGAGGCCAGCGCCGACTTCTTGTTGGCGGCGGCGTTCTTGTGGATGACGCCCTTCGAGGCAGCCTTGTCGAGCTTGCGGGACGCCTCACGAGCGGCCGCGGTGGCCTTCTCGACGTCGCCCGCCGCGACGGCCTCGCGGGTCTTGCGGATCGCGGTCTTGAGCGACGACTTGACAGCCTTGTTGCGCAGGCGTGCCTTCTCGTTGGTCTTGTTCCGCTTGATCTGGGACTTGATGTTCGCCACGTTATGAGCCTTTTCAGCTTTGGTTTGAGCCTGGTGTCAGCTTCGATCGCGCCGTGCCGCACCCGCCGGGCCCGCCGAGCTTGTCCTGCTTGGGCTGCTCGTCGTGCTTGACGTGGTGCCGAGCCGGTCGCGTGTGCCGCGGTCTGCTCGACGTGGTGCCTCACGATGCGTCGTATCGAACCGGTCCCGGGCCGAGACGGCACGGGACGCAGCTGTTCAGGCTAGCAGTGACCCCGCGACCGGCCCAAACCGGTCGCAGTCCCGCCTCCATGGGACCATGGAGCCTACGTATCGATCCGAGTCGACCCGAGACGAGACGCCGCGCGTCTCAAGAATCAGGACCCTGCGTGCCCGCGATCCCCATCAACGTGCCCGAGCCGAGCCGTACGGACCCGGCGCTGATCCGCAACTTCTGCATCATCGCGCACATCGACCACGGCAAGTCGACGCTCGCCGACCGGATGCTCCAGCTGACCGGAGTCGTCGAGCAGCGGCAGATGCGCGCCCAGTACCTCGACCGGATGGACATCGAGCGCGAACGCGGTATCACGATCAAGTCCCAGGCGGTCCGGCTGCCCTGGGCGCCCACCACGGGGGAGGACGAGGGCAGGACCCACATCCTCAACATGATCGACACGCCGGGCCACGTGGACTTCACCTACGAGGTGTCCCGTTCGCTGGCCGCCTGTGAGGGCACGGTCCTCCTGGTGGACGCCGCGCAGGGGATCGAGGCGCAGACCCTCGCCAACCTCTACCTGGCGATGGAGAACGACCTCACCATCGTCCCGGTGCTCAACAAGATCGACCTGCCGGCGGCCCAGCCGGAGAAGTTCTCCGAGGAACTGGCGAACCTCATCGGCTGTCAGCCGGAGGACGTGCTCAAGGTCTCGGCGAAGACCGGCGTCGGCGTGGACGCGCTGCTGGACAAGGTGGTCGCGGACGTCCCCGCGCCGGTCGGCGTCAAGGACGCGCCCGCCCGCGCGATGATCTTCGACTCGGTCTACGACTCGTACCGGGGCGTCGTGACCTACGTCCGGGTGATCGACGGCCAGCTGAACAAGCGCGAGCGCATCCGGATGATGTCCACGGGCGCCACCCACGAGCTCCTGGAGATCGGCACCAACTCCCCGGAGATGCTCCCCGCCGACGGTCTCGGCGTCGGCGAGGTCGGCTACCTGATCACGGGCGTGAAGGACGTGCGCCAGTCCAAGGTCGGTGACACGATCACCACCTTCAGCCGGGGCGCCACCGAGCCGCTGGGCGGCTACAAGGACCCCAAGCCGATGGTGTTCTCCGGCCTCTACCCGCTGGACGGCTCCGACTACCCGGAGCTGCGGGACGCCCTCGACAAGCTCCAGCTCAACGACGCCGCGCTGGTCTACGAGCCGGAGACCTCCGCGGCCCTCGGCTTCGGCTTCCGCGTCGGCTTCCTCGGCCTGCTGCACCTGGACGTGATCCGGGAGCGGCTGGAGCGCGAGTTCGGCCTCGACCTGATCGCCACCGCGCCGAACGTCGTCTACCGGGTGCTGATGGAGGACGGCAAGGAGCACACGGTCACCAACCCGAGTGAATTCCCCGAGGGGAAGATCGACTCGGTGCACGAACCGGTGGTGCGGGCGACGATCCTGGCCCCGAGCGAGTTCATCGGCTCGATCATGGAGCTGTGCCAGAGCCGGCGCGGCACGATGCTCGGCATGGACTACCTCTCCGAGGACCGCGTCGAGATCCGCTACACACTGCCGCTCGCGGAGATCGTCTTCGACTTCTTCGACCAGCTCAAGTCCAAGACCCGCGGGTACGCCTCCTTGGACTACGAGCCCACCGGCGAGCAGACCGCCCACCTCGTCAAGGTCGACATCCTGCTGCACGGCGACAAGGTGGACGCCTTCTCCGCGATCACGCACCGGGACCAGGCGTACGCCTACGGGGTACGGCTCGTCGCCAAGCTGCGCGAGCTGATCCCGCGCCAGGCGTTCGAGGTGCCCGTCCAGGCCGCCATCGGCTCCCGGGTCATCGCCCGGGAGACGATCCGCGCCATCCGCAAGGACGTGCTCGCCAAGTGCTACGGCGGTGACATCTCCCGTAAGCGGAAGCTGCTGGAGAAGCAGAAGGAAGGCAAGAAGCGGATGAAGATGGTCGGCAGCGTGGAGGTCCCGCAGGAGGCGTTCATCGCCGTGCTGTCCAGTGACGACTCCGCGGGCGGCAAGAGCAAGAAGTAAAAAGCGACGCGGGAACGAGTCTTCGGGGGGAAGGGTCCCGGCGCCACGGCGCGGGGGCCCTTCCCCCTTACGCGACGGGCGAGCGCCCCTTAGTCTGTGCGCACCCGTGGTAGTTACCCGTCAGTTAGTTACCCGCCAGTCAATTACCGGTCGGTTGGTTGCCGGCAGGGTCATTCACTCGTCAGTCACGCAGCGCGGAGCCGGCCCCGGAGGATGTCGTGAGCGACACACAGAACGTGATCGAGAACCGGCCGCCCTCGGTGGCGGCCCTCTTCATTGAGCGCGTGGCGGCCACGCCGGACGGGGAGGCCTACCGCTATCCGGTTCCGCCGGCCGGTGGCCAGGGGCCCTCGGAGTGGCGCTCGCTGAGCTGGGCGCGGGCCGCGGAGCGGGTGTACACGATCGCCGCCGGCCTCATCGCCCTCGGCGTCCGGCCGGAGGAGCGGGTCGCGCTCGCCGCCGCCACCCGCGTCGAATGGATCCTCGCGGACCTCGGTGTGATGTGCGCGGGCGCCGCCACCACCACGGTCTACCCCTCCACCAACGCCGAGGAATCCGCGTACATCCTCGCCGACTCCGGGAGCCGGGTGCTGATCGCGGAGGACGCCGCCCAGCTGGCCAAGGCGCGGGAGCGCCGGGCCGAGCTGCCGGACCTCGCGCACGTCGTCGTGATCGAGTCCGCCGACGCGCTGCCGGCCGAGGGCGACCCGGAGGGCTGGGTGCTCTCCCTGGCCGATCTGGAGGCGCGCGGCTCGGAGTACCTGGTCGAGCACCCGGAGATCGTCAAGGAGCGGGTCGGCGCCATCACCTCCACCCAGCTCGCCACCGTCATCTACACCTCCGGTACGACCGGCCGCCCCAAGGGCGTACGGCTGCCGCACGACAGCTGGTCGTACATGGCCCGCGCCATCGAGGCGACCGGCCTGGTCGCCTCCGACGACGTGCAGTACCTGTGGCTGCCGCTCGCGCACGTCTTCGGCAAGGTGCTCACCTCCGGGCAGATCGCGGTCGGCCACGTCACGGCCGTCGACGGCCGGGTCGACAAGATCATCGAGAATCTGCCCGTGGTCCGGCCGACCTACATGGCGGCCGTGCCCCGCATCTTCGAGAAGGTCTACAACGGGGTCGCCGCCAAGGCCAGGGCCGGCGGGCCCGCCAAGTACAAGATCTTCACCTGGGCGGCCGGCGTCGCCCGCGAGTACGCCAAGGCCGCCCAGGAGAACTTCCGCCGCACGGGCACCCGGTCCGTGCCGTTCGCCCTCGGCGCGAAGCACCGGGTGGCGGACGCGCTGGTGTACGCCAAGCTGCGCGAGGCGTTCGGCGGCCGGCTGCGTGCGGCCATCTCCGGCTCCGCGGCGCTCGCGCCCGACATCGGCTACTTCTTCTCCGGCGCGGGGATCCACATCCTGGAGGGATACGGCCTGACGGAGACCAGCGCGGCCAGCTTCGTCAACCCGGGCGAGGCGTACCGCACCGGTACGGTCGGCAAGCCGCTGCCCGGTACGGAGGTACGGATCGCCGACGACGGCGAGATCCTGCTGCGCAGCCCGGGCGTGATGTCCGGGTACCACGGGCTGCCCGAGCAGACCGCGCGGGTGCTGGAGCCCGACGGCTGGTTCCACACCGGGGACATCGGCGAACTGTCCGTCGACGGCTATCTGCGGATCACCGACCGCAAGAAGGACCTCATCAAGACGTCGGGCGGCAAGTACATCGCCCCGGCCGAGATCGAGGGCCAGTTCAAGGCGGTGTGCCCGTTCGTCTCCAACATCCTGGTGCACGGGGCGGGCCGTAACTTCTGTACGGCGCTGATCGCGCTGGACGAGGCCGCGATCATGGAGTGGGCGGCCGAGAACGGGCTGGGGGGCAGGTCGTACGCCGAGGTGGTCGCCTCCCGGCGGACCGTGGAACTCGTCGACGGCTATGTGCGGCGGCTCAACGAAGGGCTCCAGCGCTGGCAGACCATCAAGAAGTTCCGGCTGCTGCCGCGCGACCTGGACGTCGAGCACGGCGAGCTGACGCCGAGCCTGAAGCTCAAGAGGAGAGTGGTCGAGCAGGAGTACGAGGTCCTGATCGCGGAGATGTACGAGGGCGCGCGGGAGGCCTGACGAGCGGGGGGCATCGGTTCGCACCGCCCCCGGAGCGTACGGTCCGCGGCCCGTGTCGCCCGGGGGCGTACCGCCGCGTGCGTAGGGTCGGTGGTCGTTGGCGCGTCGGGTGTCGTGCGGTCCTGGGGTGAGTTGCCTCCGTCTTGTGCCGTTCCCCGTCGTACCGCGTGGTGCGTAGCGAGTCCCGTCCATCCGGTACGGCCGCGGTGCGTGCCGCCTCCGGCTCGTACCGTACGGCGCCCGTACCGCCGCGGGTCGTGGCTCGTCGGCGTACGCCCCGTGCCCGTACCGTTCTGCCCGTACCGCACCGCTCCGCCGTCCCGCCTCCGGTCCCGTTCCGCGGTCGGGCCCCTTTTTGGAACACCGTGTCCTACGGTTCGTGACCGGGTTGTCGCCCGGGGCGTGCGCTACCACCAAACCTTGGTCAATATCTGCCCACTTCCATGACCCGGCGCGTATGGCCGCCTTCCGTCTGTCACTCTGGCGGGATCGTAAGCGGCACATCGCCAGAACCGGATCAGGAGCCGCAGTGGGGCCCATTCCGACTCCGCGCGAGTCCCTTCACCGCCCGGCATCGCAGATGCCGTTACGCAGGGACGCGCGGTCCACCACCCGTACCAGTCTGCCCGGCAACCCGCTCGCCCCGTCCGCCGCCCGCCGGTTCACCCGCGCGGCACTCGCGGACTGGACCAGCCTCGGTTACCTGGCCACCTGCGCCTTCTGCCGCGAGGACGAGGAATGTTCCCCGGGGCGGCACAGCACCGACCTGCTCGCGGACGACGCGGTGCTGATCGTCGACGAACTCGTCACCAACGCCGTGGTGCACGCCGGAACCACCGTCGACGTGCTCTGCCGGCTCGACGCTCCCGCCGAGGACGCGACGGGGGCGGAGACCACGCCTGCCGCGGTGGTGGTCGAGGTGTCCGACCACCATCCCGCGCGCGCCATACAGAACGACCCCCTCGAACCCCGGGCGGAGGAGCCGCCGTCGGGGATCGTGGAGCCCGAGTACGGCCGCGGACTGCAGTTGGTGGCCGCCCTCGCCGAGAGCTGGGGCATCACCTACCGCTCCGGCCTGAAGACCGTATGGGCCCGGCTGCCGCTCGAAGGCCGGGACGCGGGGACCGCTCCCGGCGCCGAGCCCGTCCTGCGCCGGGGGCTGCGCGCCGCGGAGATCCTGGCGCCCGCGCCCCGGCGCGCCGTGCGCGACGACCCGGAGTGGGTCGGACGAGGCGCGCTGTCCTTCCTCGCCGAGGCGTCGGAACTGCTCGCGGGCCAGCTCGACGAGGACCTGATCGCGGCGCTCGCCGGCCAGTTGCTGGTGCCCAGGCTGGCCGAGTGGTGCGCGGTCTGGCTGGACGGCGAGGGGGCGCAGGCGAGCGCGCCGCCCCGGCTCGCCCGGGTCTGGCACGCGGACGAGTCCCGGGTCGAATCCCTGCGCGCCGCGCTCGAGAAGGAACCGGTACGGCTGCCGGACCCGCCGAGGGGCGGTCCGGTGCGCGTGCCGTGGCCGTGGCCCGAGGGCGAGGGTGGGCACGGGCCCGAGGCCGAGGACGGCACGTACGCGGCCGGCGGCGCCTACGGAGGTGACGGCGACCGCGATGCGTACGGGGGCGATGACGAGGCGTACGGGAGCGACGGCGGCGCGTACGGCGGCCCGGGTGTCGCGCTCGCGTGCCGACTGGTCGTCGGCGGACGCGCCCTGGGGACGCTGCTGCTCGGCCGCCCCGGCCACCAGCGCGTCCCCGACGACGTGACCTCGCTCGTCGAGGACTTCGCGCGGCGCGTCGCGCTCGCCGTCGGCGCGGCCCGCCGCTACAGCCGGCAGGTCACCATCAGCCGGGTCCTCCAGCGCGGCCTGCTGCCCAGCCAGGTGGCGCGGATTCCCGGTGTCACCAGTTCCCTCGTGTACGAGCCGAGCGACGAGGGCCTGGCGGGCGGCGACTTCTACGACATCTTCCCGTGCCCGCCCGGCGACCGCTGGTGCTTCATGCTCGGCGACGTCCAGGGCAGCGGCCCGGAGGCGGCCGTCGTCACCGGCCTCGCCCGCCCCTGGCTCCGGCTGCTCGCCCGCGAGGGTTACCGGGTCGGCGCGGTCCTCGACCGCCTCAACCGGCTGCTCCTGGACGACGCCACCGAGGCGGCGGACGCGGCGTCGCTGATGGTGGCCGCGGCGGCCGCCGCCAGCCCCGGCGCGCGCCCGGGGCCGAACGACGCCCCTGGCGCCCTCGCCGGTCGGCAGACCGGGCCCGACGGCGGGAGGCAGTCGCGTTTCCTGTCACTGCTGTACGGGGAGCTGAGACCGCTGCCGGGCGGGGACCGGGGCGTACGGTGCACCCTCGCCAGCGCCGGCCACCCGCTGCCCCTGCTCCTGCGGCCGGACGGCAGGGTCGTGCCCGCGGCGGAGCCGCAGGTGCTGCTGGGCGTGGTCGAGCACGTGGCGTACGAGAGCCACACCTTCCACCTGGAACGGGGCGACACGCTGCTCTGTGTCACCGACGGCGTCACCGAGCGCCGGTCCGGCGCCCGCCTGCTGGACGACGGCGACGGGCTGGCGCGGGCGCTGGCCGGGTGCGTGGGGCTGACGGCGCAGGGGGTGGCGGACCGCATACGACGGGCCGTGCACGAGTTCGCGGACACGCCGCCGGGGGACGACCTGGCACTGCTGGTGTTCCAGGCGGAGTGAAGGCGCCGACGGCCGGGGAAGGGCCGCGGCCGTCGGGCGAGGCGGTCGAGGCGGGGGTGAACGGGCCGGCGGGCGAGGCCGGCGAGGCGGGGGTGAACGGGGCTGCCACCCGCGTGCGGGCCGGCCACTCCCACGCGGGCCCGTCACCTGTGCACGGGCCCGCCACTGGTGTGCGAACCGCTTCCCCGCGCGTACGGGACACTGGGACCATGCCTTCCGCACTGCCCGACGGCGAGCCCATGCCCGAGACCGGCGCGTTGCCCCGGTCCGCCCTGACGGGCGGGGCGGACCGGCCGCTCGGCTTCTACCTGCACGTTCCGTACTGCGCGACCCGCTGCGGCTACTGCGACTTCAACACCTACACGGCGACCGAGCTGCGCGGTTCCGGCGGCGTGCTCGCCTCCCGCGACAACTACGCGCAGACCCTCGCCGACGAGATCCGGCTGGCCCGGAAGGTGCTCGGCGACGACCCGCGACGGGTCAGCACGGTCTTCGTCGGCGGCGGGACCCCGACGCTGCTGGCGGCCGAGGACCTCGTACGGATGCTGGACACGGTCCGGGACGAGTTCGGGTTCGCGCACGACGCGGAGATCACCACCGAGGCCAATCCGGAATCGGTTGATCCGGCGTATCTGGAAGCGCTCAGGGCCGGGGGCTTCAACCGGATCTCCTTCGGCATGCAGAGCGCGAAGCAGCACGTGCTCGAGATCCTGGACCGCACGCACACCCCCGGCCGCCCCGAGGCCTGCGTGGCGGAGGCACGCGCGGCCGGGTTCGAGCACGTGAACCTCGACCTGATCTACGGCACACCGGGCGAGAGCGACACCGACTGGCGCCAGACGCTGGCGGCGGCGGTGGGCGCGGGCCCGGACCACATCTCGGCGTACGCGCTGATCGTCGAGGAGGGCACGGGGCTGGCGCGGCGGATCCGACGCGGCGAGGTGCCCATGACGGACGACGACGAGCACGCGGACCGGTACCTGATCGCGGACGAGGTGCTCGCCGGGGCGGGCTACCACTGGTACGAGGTGTCCAACTGGGCCACCTCGGAGGCGGCCCGGTGCCTGCACAACGAGCTGTACTGGCGCGGCGCCGACTGGTGGGGCGCGGGCCCGGGAGCCCACAGCCACGTCGGCGGGGTCCGCTGGTGGAACGTCAAGCACCCGGGCGCGTACGCGGCGGCCCTGGCGTCGGGACGTTCCCCGGGGGCGGGCCGGGAGATCCTCTCGGCGGAGGACCGGCGCATCGAACGCGTCCTCCTCGAACTGCGCCTGTCGGCCGGATGCGAGCTGTCCCTGCTGGCCCCGGCAGGGCTCGCGGCGGCGCGGCGCGCGGTTGGGGACGGGCTGCTGTCGGAGGGGGCGTTCGAGGACGGACGGGCGGTGCTGACGCTGCGGGGACGGCTGCTGGCGGACGCTGTCGTCAGGGACCTGGTGGATTGATCACTCGCCGGGGTGAACCTGAGCGAATTCGGGAGGGGGCCGCATAGCCTGGTGCTTAGTCTGCCGCTGACCAGACAGCGGCGGAAAGCGGAGGTTCACGGAGATGACCGCTGTGGATGAGCGACCGATCACGCGCGCCGCCAAGACCTTCGAGGACCTGGATGTCCCCGAGGGTTTCAAAGCGGAACTCCTCAGGGGGGACATCGTGATGATGGCGGGGCCCGACCGGGTCCATAACCGGATCGTCCAGACGGTACAGGACCAGATTCCGCACGATCGCTGGGACAGGTTGCAGACCCAGGACATCGCCATCCCGAATGAGGAGAGCGAACCACAGCCGGATCTCGTCGTCCTGGAGCGGGGCGCGGCGGAGGGCCCCGGACGGCTCATCCCCGCCCCGGCCGTCACTCTGGTGCTGGAGGTGGTCTCCAGGACCAGCGGCGACCGGGACTACGGCGAGAAGTGCTCGATGTACGCGGCGGGCCGGGTGCCCGCCTACCTGATCATCGACCCGATGGAGCAGCTCTGCATGCTGCTCACGGAGCCGGCCGGCGAGGGGGAGAACGCCGACTACCAGGTGGAGCGGATCACCAACTTCGGCGATTCCGTGCCCCTGGACATGCTCGGTATCAAGCTGGACACCTCGGAATTCGAGACGCTTCCGGCGGTCAGGCGGCGCCGCCGACGGTGACGAAGTCGATCAGCTCCTCGACCCTGCCCAGCAGCGCCGGCTCCAGGTCCTTGTAGGAGCCGACCTTCGACAGGATGTGCTGCCAGGCCGCTCCCGTGTTCTCGGGCCAGCCCAGCGCCCGGCACACCCCCGTCTTCCAGTCCTGTCCTTTCGGCACCGTCGGCCACGCCCGGATGCCCACGGAGGACGGCTTCACCGCCTCCCACACGTCGATGTACGGGTGCCCCAGCACCAGGACGTCCGGGCCCGTCACCTCCGCCGCGATACGGGACTCCTTCGTACCCGGCACCAGGTGGTCGACCAGGACGCCCAGGCGTGCGTCCGGGGCCGGGCCGAAGTCGGCGACGAGGGACGGCAGGTCGTCGACGCCGCCCAGGTACTCCACGACCACGCCCTCGACGCGCAGGTCGTCGCCCCAGACCTTCTCGACCAGTTCCGCGTCGTGCCGGCCCTCCACGTAGATGCGGCCCGCCCGTGCGACGCGCGCCCGGGCGCCCGGGACGGCGAGGGAACCGGAGGCCGTACGGGCCGGCCGGGCCGGACCGGCGCCCGCCGACGGCCGCACCAGCGTCACGACCTTGCCCTCCAGCAGGAAGCCGCGCGGTACGAGCGGGAAGACCCGGTGCTTGCCGAAGCGGTCCTCCAGGGTGACCGTCGGCCCCTCGGCGGTCTTCTCGCAGCGGATCACCGCACCGCAGAAGCCCGTCGACACCTCCTCGACCACCAGATCGGGCTCGGCGGGCACCTCCGGCGCGGCGGCGGACTTCTTCCACGGGGGCGTCAGATCGGGGCTGTAGCTGCGCATGAGCACGACCATAAGGGGACGGGGGCGTCACCCGAGTCCGAACCTCCGCGCCAGTTCGTCCCGTTGCCGCCGTACGAACCCCGCGTCCACCACCGACCCGTGTCCCGGCACGTACACCGCCTCTTCACCGCCCAGTTCCAGCAACCGGTCCAGGGCCGCCGGCCAGTGGGACGGGATCGCGTCCCGGCCCGCCTGGGGGGTGCCCGACTCCTCCACCAGGTCGCCGCAGAAGACCACCTCCGGCTCGTCCGGGCCCGCCGCCGGAACCAGGAGCGCGAGATCGTGGGCGGTGTGTCCGGGGCCGACGTTCGCCAGCAGGACCTGACGGCCGCCCAGGTCCAGCGTCAGCTCTCCGGACACCGCGTGGCGCGGCAGGACCAGCAGGTCCACCGCCTCGGCGGCCCGCGCGGGGTCCAGGCCCTCCCGTACCGCGTCCTCGTACAGATCCGCCCGTCCCCGCCCGGCCGGTGCCAGCAGTTCCGCGACGCCCACCGCCCCGTAGACCTCGGCCCCCGAGAACGCCGCCGTGCCCAGTACGTGGTCGAAGTGAGGGTGGCTCAGTGCGATGTGTGTCACGTGTCTGCCGCCCAGCAGCCGCTGTGCCTGCGCCCGCAGTCCGGCGCCCTCGCCGAGCGCCGAGCCCGTGTCGTACAGCAGGGCCGCCCCGTTACCGGCCACCAGTCCGGTGGTGGCGTCCCAGCCCGGCAGCCGTAGGCGGCCGACCGCCCGGGTCAGCCGTTCCCACCCGCACTCTTCCCAAGGGACGTTCATGCGAGGACGCTATCGGCTACGGCCGGTCCGATCACGGGACGGCATGCTCCGCGACCCACAGACCCCGACTGACAGCCCCCGACCCACAGGGCTCGGTGTGCGCACCCTCCCCCAGGGGACCGCCTCGCCGGGCGCCTTGCCAGCGCTGTACCCCACCGCCGTACACTGGCCGGGGGATCTCTGGCACTCTGGAGGAGCGAGTGCCAGTCGGACCTCGCGCCGGGCCCGGTGAGCGATGAGCACCGGTGGCCGGCGGCCGGGCGCCCGGAAGCGGGGCGGCCGGGACCGGACGCGACGACAGCTGGAGGTGTGCGCCATGCTCAGCGAACGCAGGCTCGAGGTGCTGCGCGCCATCGTCCAGGACTATGTGGGCACCGAGGAACCCGTGGGTTCCAAGGCGCTCACGGAGCGGCACAACCTGGGTGTCTCGCCGGCCACCGTCCGCAACGACATGGCGGTGCTGGAGGACGAGGGCTTCATCGCCCAGCCCCACACCAGTGCCGGGCGCATCCCGACCGACAAGGGCTACCGGCTCTTCGTGGACAAGCTGGCGGGGGTCAAGCCCCTGTCCCTGCCGGAGCGCCGGGCCATCCAGAACTTCATGGACGGCGCGGTCGACCTCGACGACGTCGTGGGCCGTACGGTACGGCTGCTCGCGCAGCTGACCAGGCAGGTCGCGGTCGTCCAGTACCCCTCGCTGACCCGCTCGACGGTGCGCCACGTGGAGCTGCTGGCACTGGCCCCCGCGCGGCTGATGCTGGTGCTGATCACGGACACCGGACGGGTCGAGCAGCGCATGATCGACTGCCCCGGACCTTTCGGGGAGACCTCGCTGGCGGACCTGCGGGCCCGGCTGAACAGCCGGGTGGTCGGGCGCCGCTTCACCGACGTCCCCCAGCTGGTGCAGGACCTGCCCGAATCCTTCGAGGTGGAGGACCGGGGCACGGTCACGACGGTGCTCGCGACCCTGCTGGAGACCCTGGTCGAGGAGACCGAGGAGCGGCTGATGATCGGCGGCACCGCCAACATCACCCGCTTCGGGCACGACTTCCCGCTGACCATCCGGCCGGTGCTGGAGGCGCTGGAGGAACATGTCGTCCTGCTCAAGCTGCTCGGCGAGGCCAAGGACTCGGGCATGACCGTACGTATCGGGCACGAGAACGCCCATGAGGGCCTCAACTCCACGTCCGTCGTCGCGGTCGGCTACGGTTCGGGCGACGAGGCAGTCGCAAAACTCGGCGTGGTCGGACCGACCCGCATGGACTACCCCGGAACGATGGGAGCGGTACGCGCAGTGGCACGTTACGTCGGACAGATCCTGGCGGAGTCGTAAGTGGCCACGGACTACTACGCCGTACTCGGCGTACGCCGCGACGCGTCCCAGGACGAGATCAAGAAGGCGTTCCGGCGGCTCGCCCGCGAGCTGCACCCGGACGTCAACCCCGATCCCAAGACGCAGGAGCGCTTCAAGGAGATCAACGCCGCCTACGAGGTCCTGTCGGACCCGCAGAAGAAGCAGGTCTACGACCTCGGCGGCGACCCGCTCTCCGGCAGCGGCGGCGGGGGCGGCGCGGGCGGCTTCGGAGCCGGCGGCTTCGGCAACTTCTCCGACATCATGGACGCCTTCTTCGGTACGGCGTCCCAGCGCGGCCCGCGCTCGCGCACCCGGCGCGGCCAGGACGCGATGATCCGGCTGGAGATCGACCTCAACGAGGCGGCCTTCGGCACGACCAAGGACATTCAGGTCGACACGGCGGTGGTCTGCACCACCTGCTCCGGCGAGGGGGCCGCGCCCGGCACCTCGGCGCAGACGTGTGACATGTGCCGTGGCCGTGGTGAGGTCTCGCAGGTCACCCGGTCCTTCCTGGGTCAGGTCATGACCTCGCGGCCGTGCCCGCAGTGCCAGGGCTTCGGTACGGTCGTGCCGACGCCGTGCCCGGAGTGCGCGGGCGACGGCCGGATCCGTTCGCGCCGCACGCTCACGGTCAAGATCCCGGCCGGTGTCGACAACGGCACGCGCATCCAGCTCGCGGGCGAGGGCGAGGTCGGCCCGGGCGGCGGTCCCGCCGGTGACCTGTACGTCGAGATCCACGAGGTGTCGCACCCGGTCTTCCAGCGGCGCGGCGACGATCTGCACTGCACGGTGACCATTCCGATGACGGCGGCGGCGCTGGGCACGAAGTGCCCGCTGGAGACGCTGGACGGGGTGGAGGAGATCGACGTCCGGCCGGGCACGCAGTCGGGCCAGTCGATCCCGCTGCACGGCCGCGGCATCACCCATCTGCGGGGCGGCGGCCGGGGCGACCTGATCGTGCACGTCGAGGTGATGACGCCGTCGAAGCTGGACCCGGAGCAGGAGAGGCTGCTGCGGGAGCTGGCGAAGCTGCGCGGCGAGGAACGGCCCACGGGGCAGTTCCAGCCCGGGCAGCAGGGGTTGTTCTCGCGTTTGAAGGACGCGTTCAACGGCCGGTAGGTCCGGTGGCCCGGCGGCGCGGGGCTGGGTGTGCGGCCGGGGGTCCGGGGGTGGCCCCCCGGGTGGGCACAGTCAGCCCGGGCAGCAGGGGCTGTTCTCGCGTTTGAAGGACGCGTTCAACGGCCGGTAGGTCTACGCCCGCTCTCCCCGCCCCCGTCCTATCGCCGGCCGTCCGTACCGCCCGGCGATACGGACGGGGCGGCACCGATCCACGCCCCCGCACACCACGTAAACCTTTGGCACAAGCCTGATACGAGTCCGGTTCGAAGCTGTCGCAAAAGACATGGCACGATGCACCCATGTCCTCCGCACTGACCGATCTCTGCCGGTACCCGATCGTGCAGGCCCCCATGGCGGGCGGCGCTTCCTGTCCGCAGCTGGCCGCCGCCGTGTCCGGGGCCGGGGGGCTGGGTTTCCTCGCCGCCGGTTACAAGACCGCCGACGGCATGCGCGACGAGATCAAACAGCTGCGGGGGCTCACCGGCCGGCCCTTCGGCGTCAACCTGTTCATGCCGCAGCCGCACCACGCCGACCACGCGGCTGTCGAGGTGTACAGCAACCAGCTCGCCCACGAGGCCAGTTGGTACGAGACCCCGCTGGGCAATCCCGACGCCGGCCGGGACGACGCCTACGAGGCCAAGCTGGCGATCCTGCTCGACGATCCGGTACCGGTCGTCTCGTTCACCTTCGGGTGTCCGACCCGGGCCGTGTTCGACGCCTTCGCCGAGGTGGGGACGTTCACCATTGTCACGGTGACCACGCCGGAGGAGGCCCAGACCGCGCAGTGGTCCGGCGCCGACGCCGTCTGTGTGCAGGGGATCGAGGCCGGCGGGCACCAGGGCACGCACCGCGACGACCCGGACGCCGACGGCGCGGGGATCGGCCTGCTCTCGCTGGTGCCGCTGGTCAGGGAGAGCGTGCAGGTGCCGCTGATCGCCGCGGGCGGGCTGATGCGCGGCGGTCAGATCGCGGCGGTGCTCGCGGCGGGCGCGGACGCGGCGCAGCTCGGCACGGCCTTCCTGGTGTGCCCGGAGTCCGGCGCCAACGTGCTGCACAAGCAGGCGATGACGAATCCGCTGTTCGTACGGACGGAGCTGACCCGGGCCTTCTCCGGCCGGCCCGCCCGTGGGCTCGTCAACCGCTTCATGCGCGAGCACGGCCCGTACGCGCCGCCCGCCTACCCGGAGGTCCACCATCTCACCTCGGGGCTGCGCAAGGCGGCGGCCAAGGTCGGCGATCCCCAGGGGATGGCGCTCTGGGCCGGGCAGGGCCACCGGATGGCCCGTGAACTGCCGGCCGGCCGGCTGGTCGAGGTGCTGGCCGGTGAACTCGACGCGACGCGCGCCTCGTTGATGCCGGGACTGGGCCACATCTCGTGACCGCGCCCGTTTTCGTCGTGGCCGGCTTCGACGCCGGTGTCGGGCCCGGTGTCGATTCCGGTACCGGCGGCCGTTTCGTCCTGGACGGGCCGGAGGGGCGGCACGCGGTCTCCGTGAAGCGGCTGCGCCCGGGCGAGGACGTGGTACTGACGGACGGTCAGGGGCGGTGGGCCGATGGCGTGGTGCTGGCCGCGGAGGGCAAGGACCGGCTGGTGGTCCAGCTGGCCACGGTCGCCGAGGAGCCGCCGGAGACGCCGCGTATCACCGTCGTCCAGGCCCTGCCCAAGGGCGACCGGGGGGAACTCGCCGTCGAGACCATGACGGAGACCGGGGTGGACGCGATCGTCCCGTGGACTGCCTCGCGCTGCGTGACGCAGTGGAAGGGCGACCGGGGGGCCAAGGCGCTCGCCAAATGGCGCGCGACGGCCCGCGAGGCGGGCAAGCAGTCGCGCCGTGTGCGGTTCCCCGAGGTCACGGACGCCATGACGACCAAGCAGGTCGCCGCGTCGCTGGCGACGGCGGACTTCGCGGCCGTCCTGCACGAGAGCGGTGAGGAGCCGCTGGCGACCGCGGCGCTGCCGGACAGGGGCTCGATCGTCCTGGTCGTGGGACCCGAAGGCGGCGTCGCTCCCGAGGAGTTGACGGCCTTCGCCCAGGCGGGCGCCAGGCCGTACCGCCTGGGGCGGAGCGTTCTGCGCACGTCCACCGCCGGCACGGCGGCCACGGCCGTCCTCATGGCCCGCACCGGCCGCTGGTCCTGACCGCGGCACGGACCCGCCGGTCGCCGGTCGACGGCCCGGACCCTCGGTCGTCGATCCTCGGCACGGGCCTGTGCGGCTCTGGCCTGCGCCCCGCCCGTACCCGCCCGTATCTGCCCGTACCCGCCCGCCGGTCGGTGACGGCGGGTACGGCCGGCCATGACGCCCCTCAAAGACCCGCCGCCGAAGCGGATAGCGGCCGATACCATGCATGCGTACGGATCATCCTGATCACCGGCACCGGTGGCACCGGGTGTCGCTCGGCGATGCCGGGGCGGCCGAGGATGTCCGGTGATCGACGGCAGCGAGGAGGCCGGGAGCATGGCCGGAGAACCACAGGCCGACTGTCTGTTCTGCAAGATCGTCGCCGGGGAGGTGCCGGCCACCGTCGTGCGTGAGTCGGAGACCACCGTCGCCTTCCGCGACATCAACCCGCAGGCGCCGACCCACGTCCTGGTCATCCCCCGGGTCCACTACCCCGACGCGGGCAGCCTCGCCGCGGCCGAGCCGGGGATCGCCGCCGACGTCCTGCGCGAGGCCGCCGCGGTCGCGAACCAGGAGAAGGCCGACGGCACGGGCTACCGGATCGTGTTCAACACCGGCGCCGGCGCGGGCCAGACCGTCTTCCACGCGCACGCCCATGTCCTGGGCGGCCGTGGCTTCAACTGGCCTCCCGGGTAACCGTCTTGTCCGTACGCGAACTGGTGGTGCTGGGCACCGCGAGCCAGGTGCCCACCCGGCACCGCAACCACAACGGCTACCTCCTGCGCTGGGACGGCGAGGGACTGCTCTTCGATCCGGGCGAGGGCACGCAGCGCCAGATGCTGCGCGCCGGCGTGGCCGCCCACGACATCCACCGGATCTGCGTCACGCACTTCCACGGCGACCACTCGCTCGGCCTGGCCGGCGTCATCCAGCGCGTCAACCTCGACCAGGTCCCGCACCCGATCACCGCGCACTACCCGGCGAGCGGACAGCGCTTCTTCGAGCGGCTGCGCTACGCGACGGCCTACCGCGAGACCGCCTCGCTGACCGAGGCACCGGTCGAGAGGGACGGCGTACTCGCGCGTACGCCCGCGTACACCTTGGAGGCGCACCGGCTCTCGCACCCCGTCGAGTCGTACGGCTACCGCCTCACCGAACCCGACGGGCGCCGGATGCTCCCGGACCGGCTCGCCGCGCACGGCATCAAGGGACCGGACGTCGGCCGGCTCCAGCGCGAGGGCGTGCTGAACGGTGTCTCGCTCGACGAGGTCAGCGAGGTCCGCCGGGGCCAGCGCTTCGCGTTCGTCATGGACACCCGGCTCTGCGCCGGCGTGCACGCCCTGGCGGAGGGCTGCGACCTGCTGGTCATCGAGTCGACGTTCCTGGACGAGGACGAACGCCTGGCGGCCGACCACGGTCATCTCACCGCGGGCCAGGCGGCCCGGGCCGCGCGGGACGCGGGCGTACGGCATCTGGTGCTCACGCACTTCTCGCAGCGTTACGGGGACCCGGACGAGTTCGAGCGCCAGGCGCGTGCGGCGGGCTTCGACGGCGAACTGACGGTCGCGGCGGACCTCGTACGGGTACCTCTGCCGAAACGGTCCGGCTGACGGCGGGACGGGGTCCGGACCGGTCGCGACCGAGGCATCGGGCGGGGTTCGGGACCGGTCGTGAGCGAGGCGCCGTGCGGGTTCCGGACCGGTCGCGACCGAGGCGCCGCGCGCACGCGTGTGTGACGCGCGTGTGACAGGTACGACGCGCGCGTGACAGGTTCGTGAGCGCCGCCGGCCGCCGCACGGCCGGCGACCGCCCCCGCGGCCCGGATGCGGACGTCCGGGCGTCGGCCGCGGCCCCGCGGATCGGGCAGACTGTCCGGATCCGCACGCGACCGGGAGCCCGCCGTGATCACACCCACTGGAGACCCGCAGGACCACATCGCCCATGTCGATCCGCTCGGCGCGCTGCGCGCACCGGACGATCCCCCGTGCGACGTCTACCTCACCGGCACGGTCTTCCTCGACATCATCTTCACCGGCCTGGACTCGGCGCCCGTGCGCGGGACGGAGTCCTGGGCCCGGGGCATGGGATCGAGCCCCGGCGGCATCGCCAACATGGCCACCGCCCTGGCCCGCCTGGGGCTGCGGACGTCGCTCTCCGCCGCCTTCGGGGACGACCACTACGGCGAGTACTGCTGGGACGCGCTGGAGCAGGGCGAGGGCATCGACCTGAGCCGGTCCCGCACGGTGCCCGGCTGGCACTCGCCGGTCACCGTCTCCATGGCGTACGAGGGCGAGCGGACCATGGTCTCGCACGGCCACGAGGCCCCGCCGCCCGAGGGCGCGCTCCCGGAGTGCCCGCCCCGCGCGCGGGCCGCCGTGGCCGCGCTCGCGCCCGGCCGGCGCGACGAGTGGATCGCCGGCGCCGCCCGTGGCGGAGCCCGGATCTTCGCCGACGTCGGGTGGGACGACACCGGCCGCTGGGACCTGGCGGGGCTGGCCGATCTGGAGCACTGCGAGGCGTTCCTGCCGAACGCCGAGGAGGCCATGCGCTACACCCGCACCGACTGCCCCCGCGCCGCCGCGTGGCGGCTCACCGACCGGGTGCCGGTGGCCGTGGTGACGCTGGGCTCGGAGGGCGCGTACGCGGTCGACGGCGCCACCGGCGAGACCGCCGAGGTCCCCGCGATCGGGGTGGAGGCCCTGGACCCGACGGGCGCGGGCGATGTCTTCGTGGCCGGTTTCGTCACCGGTACGCTCGCCGGCTGGCCGCTGGCCGACCGGCTGGCCTTCGCCGGGCTGACCGCCGCGCTCTCGGTGCAGGAGTTCGGGGGCTCGCTCTCCGCGCCCGGCTGGGCCGAGGTGGCGGCCTGGTGGGAGTACGTGCGGTCCTGCTCGGAGCAGGATCCGGCGGCGCTGCGGCGCTATGCCTTCCTGGCGGACCTGCTGCCCTCGCCGGCTCGGCCTTGGCCGCTGCGCAGGGCCGTCCCGACGATCGGTTTCGGCCGCTCCGGCTGACCCGGCCCCGGGGGACGCGACGGGTGTGCCGGCTCACGCCCGCCGCGGTGAACGGCGGGGGACGGCGGTGAACAGTGGTGAGAGGCACGGGAAAAGCCCTAGGGGCTTGTCACTGGGGCGCCGTACGCTGGTAGGCGAGAGGTTGTCGAGCAGCGAGAACCGTTCAACAGGAGGTATGTGCAGGCCACAGAGCCGGCCCATGACTCAGACACCCATAGACCGGACCCCGGCAGCGGGGCAGGCACACGCTCGGTTCACCGTTCCCGCCAAGCATCCCATGGTGACGGTCCTTGGCTCCGGTGACTCCCTGCTGCGAGTGATCGAAAACGCTTTCCCGGCGGCGGACATCCATGTCCGGGGAAATGAGATCAGCGCCAGTGGCAGCGCGGCGGACGTCGCGCTCGTGCAGCGTCTGTTCGACGAGATGATGCTGGTGCTCCGCACCGGTCAGCCGATGACGGAGGACGCAGTGGAACGTTCGATCGCCATGCTCAGGGCGAGCGAGAACGGCGGTGCGGACGGTTCCGAGACGCCCGCCGACGTGCTCACGCAGAACATCCTGTCGAGCCGCGGCCGGACGATCCGCCCCAAGACCCTCAACCAGAAGCGCTATGTCGACTCCATCGACAAGCACACGGTCACGTTCGGCATCGGCCCGGCCGGTACGGGCAAGACGTACCTGGCCATGGCCAAGGCCGTCCAGGCACTGCAGGCCAAGCAGGTCAACCGGATCATCCTGACCCGGCCGGCCGTCGAGGCGGGGGAGCGGCTCGGGTTCCTGCCCGGCACGCTCTACGAGAAGATCGACCCCTATCTGCGCCCGCTCTACGACGCGCTGCACGACATGCTCGACCCCGACTCGATCCCGCGCCTGATGGCGGCGGGCACGATCGAGGTCGCGCCGCTGGCCTATATGCGTGGAAGGACGCTCAACGACGCGTTCATCATCCTCGACGAGGCGCAGAACACGAGCCCCGAGCAGATGAAGATGTTCCTGACGCGGCTCGGCTTCGACTCGAAGATCGTCATCACGGGCGACGTCACCCAGGTCGACCTGCCCGGCGGCACGAAGAGCGGTCTGCGCCAGGTCCAGGAGATCCTGGAGGGCGTGGAGGACGTGCACTTCTCCCGGCTGACGTCGCAGGATGTCGTACGGCACAAGCTCGTCGGCCGTATTGTCGACGCGTACGAGCGGTACGACGACCGGAACGGGTCGTAGGCCGGGCCACCCCGGGAACGGGTCGTGGCGCACCTTTGGAACAGAGGCTGGAGAACAGCGGCGCACCATGTCGATCGACGTCAACAACGAGTCCGGCACCGAGGTCGACGAGCAGGCGCTCCTCGATGTCGCGCGCTACGCGCTCACCCGGATGCGTATCCACCCGCTCTCCGAACTCTCGGTGATCGTCGTGGACGAGGCCGCCATGGAGCAGCTGCACATCCAGTGGATGGACCTGCCGGGGCCCACGGATGTCATGTCCTTCCCGATGGACGAGCTGCGTCCGCCGGCCAAGGACGAGGAGGAGCCCCCGCAGGGTCTCCTCGGTGACATCGTCCTCTGCCCCGAGGTCGCCAGGAAGCAGGGCGAGGAGGCCCCGACGCGGCACACCATGGACGAGGAGCTCCAGCTGCTCACCGTCCACGGTGTGCTGCACCTCCTCGGCTACGACCACGAGGAGCCGGACGAGCGGGCCGAGATGTTCGGGCTCCAGGCGGCCATCGTGGACGGCTGGCGGGCCGAGCGCGGCCTGACCGGCCCGTCTCCCGCGCCGACCGTCTCATGACCGCGCAGCTGATCGTCGGCGCGGTCGCGCTGGTCGTGGTGGCCTGGCTGGCCGCGTGCGCCGAGGCGGGCCTGGCCCGGATCACCAGCTTCCGGGCGGCCGAGGCCCTGCGCTCGGGGCGCAGGGGCGCGGCCAAGCTGGCGCAGATCGCCTCCGACCCGACGCGCTATCTGAACGTGGCGCTGCTGGTCCGGGTCGCGTGCGAGATGGCGGCGGGCGTGCTGGTCACGTACGTCTGCCTGAACCAGTTCGCCCGTACCTGGGTGGCGCTGGTCGTGGCGATCGGGGTGATGGTGCTCGTCAGCTATGTCGCGGTGGGGGTCTCACCGCGCACGATCGGCCGCCAGCACCCGCTGAACACGGCGACGGCCGCCGCGTACGCGCTGCTGCCGCTGGCCCGGGTCATGGGCCCGGTGCCGCAGTTGCTGATCCTTCTCGGTAACGCGCTCACGCCCGGAAAGGGCTTCCGCAAGGGGCCGTTCGCGAGCGAGGCGGAGCTGCGGGCGATGGTCGACCTGGCCGAGCAGGAGTCCCTCATCGAGGACGAGGAGCGCCGGATGGTGCACTCGGTCTTCGAGTTGGGGGACACGCTCGTACGCGAGGTGATGGTCCCGCGCACGGACCTGGTGTCCATCGAGCGCTTCAAGACGATCCGTCAGGCGCTGACGCTGGCGCTGCGCTCCGGCTTCTCCCGGATCCCGGTGACGGGGGAGAACGAGGACGACATCGTCGGCATCGTCTATCTGAAGGACCTGGTCAGAAAGACGCACATCAACCGGGAGTCGGAGGCCGACCTGGTCTCCACGGCGATGCGGCCCGCCGCCTTCGTGCCCGACACGAAGAACGCGGGGGACCTGCTGCGCGAGATGCAGCAGGAGCGCAGCCATGTGGCGGTCGTGATCGACGAGTACGGCGGCACGGCCGGCATCGTCACGATCGAGGACATCCTGGAGGAGATCGTCGGTGAGATCACCGACGAGTACGACCGCGAGCTGCCGCCGGTGGCGGAGCTCGGAGACGGCTCCTACCGGGTGACGGCCCGGCTGGACATCGGTGACCTCGGGGCGCTGTTCGGCTTCGACGAATACGACGACGAGGACGTGGAGACGGTCGGCGGGCTGCTGGCCAAGGCGCTGGGGCGGGTGCCGATCGCGGGTGCCACGGCGACGGTCGAGCTGCCCGACGGGCGCATGCTGCGCCTGACGGCAGAGTCCCCGGCCGGCCGCCGGAACAAGATCGTCACGGTCCTCGCGGAGCCGGTCCGGGAGGAGGCGCCGGCGTCATGACGCCGGACGAACTCACCGCGTGCTGCCTGGCGTTGAACGGGACGTCCACGGACTCCCCGTTCCCGCGCAGCCCCGGGGTCACGGTGTTCCGGGTGGGCGGGAAGATCTTCGCGATCTGCTCGCTTGAGGACCGCCCGCTGAAGGTCTCGCTCAAATGCGACCCGGAGGAGGCGATCCGCCTGCGCGCCACCCACCCGGAGATCGTCCCGGGCTGGCACCTCAACAAGCGCCACTGGAACACGGTGACGGTCGGCCCGCTCCCGGCGAGGATGGTGCGGGAGCTGGTCGAGGACTCGTACGACCTGGTGGTGGCGGGCCTGCCGAGGGCGGACCGGCTCCGGCTCGACCGGCCCTGACGGGTCCCGCGTCCCAGGGGGCCCCGGCGAGTCCGGGGGAGTTCTGGCGAGTTCCGACGAGTTCTGACGAGTTCCGGCGGACGAGGCCGGGGGAGCTGACAGGGCCCGGGAGAGCGTCCGCGTCCCGGCGGACGGGACGCCCCGTCCGCCGGGCCCCCGCCCGCGCTGCCTATGCTCGGCACATGACTCAGAGCACCGATGCCGCCACCGGCCTCGACCCCGAGGACCGCAAGATCATCACTCTCGCCCGCAGCGCTCGTGCGCGCAACGGTGTGCCCGAGGGCGCGGCGGTACGGGACGAGACGGGGCGCACCTACGTCGCCGGCACCGTGGAGCTGGACTCCCTCAAGCTGAGCGCGCTGCGCACGGCCGTCGCCATGGCTGTCGCGAGCGGCGCCACCTCGCTGGAGGCCGCGGCCGTCGTCACCGACGCCGACGGCGCCTCGGACGAGGACCGCGCGGCCGTCCGGGACCTGGGCGGCGCGGCGACCCCGGTCCTGGTGGCGGGCCCCGACGGGGTGCTGCGGGTGACCGTCCCCGCGGGCTGACCGGGAGGCGGGCGTGACGGGCCGGACCTGGGCGGCGGAGCGGCTGACGCGTCCGTGGCGGCGCCGAGCACGCCACCGTTCACGACGCCGAGCGCGCCACCGATCAGGACGCCGGCCGCGCGGTCGGCCAGGGCGCCGGCCGCGGTCCGACCGCGACCCGGGCGGCCGTGACGGCCCCCGCCTGGTCGGTGGCGCGCGCGCGATCGGGGAGAATGGGCGCCATGAGCGCTCGTACCTCCCTTCCCGAGACGGCCGAAGCCCCCCACCGGGCCGGCTTCGCCTGCTTCGTCGGCCGCCCCAACGCGGGCAAGTCCACCCTCACGAACGCTCTCGTCGGCCAGAAGGTGGCCATCACCTCCAACCGGCCGCAGACCACCCGGCACACGGTGCGCGGCATCGTGCACCGGCCGGAGGCGCAGCTGATCCTGGTCGACACCCCCGGCCTGCACAAGCCGCGCACGCTGCTCGGCGAGCGGCTGAACGATGTCGTGCGCACGACCTGGGCAGAGGTCGACGTGATCGGTTTCTGTCTGCCCGCCGACCAGAAGCTCGGTCCCGGTGACCGGTTCATCGCCAAGGAACTCGCCGCGATCAAGAAGACGCCGAAGGTCGCCGTCGTCACCAAGACGGACCTCGTCGACTCCAAGACGCTCGCCGAACAGCTGATCGCGATCGACAAGCTCGGCCGGGAGCTGGGCCTGGAGTGGGCGGAGATCGTCCCCGTCTCGGCCGTCGGCGACCAGCAGGTCGGACTGCTGGCGGACCTGCTCGTCCCGCTGCTCCCGGAGAGCCCGCCCCTCTATCCGGAGGGCGACCTCACCGACGAGCCGGAGCAGGTGATGGTGGCCGAGCTGATCCGGGAGGCCGCGCTCGAGGGCGTACGGGACGAGCTGCCGCACTCGATCGCCGTCGTCGTGGAGGAGATGCTGCCGCGCGAGGACCGCCCGGCGGACAAGCCGCTGGTGGACATCCACGCGAACGTCTACATCGAGCGCCCCAGCCAGAAGGGCATCATCATCGGCCCGAAGGGCAAGCGGCTCAAAGAGGTCGGCACGAAGTCCCGCAAGCACATCGAGGCGCTGCTCGGCACGCCGGTCTTCCTCGATCTGCATGTGAAGGTCGCCAAGGACTGGCAGCGCGACCCCAAGCAGCTGCGGAAGCTGGGCTTCTGAACTTTCGCCGGCCGGGTCCGGCCGTTTCCGGTCCGGACCCGGCCGACGAGCCGCAGGCCCGGACCCCCGTCCCTTGCCTGCGCGGTTAATAACGTCGTTATTAACCATAACAGCGTTACGCTGCTCCTGTGTCAACCACAGATTCCCCACGACCCGGTCCGGCCGGCCGTTCCTCGGGCGCCGACTCGACGGACGCGAACTCGATACGCCGCCGACTGCTGGACGAGGCCGCGCGGGTGCTCGCCGAGCGAGGGCCCGCGGCGCTGAGCGCACGACGACTGGTCCGCGAGGTCGGGGCCTCGACCATGGCCGTCTACACGCACTTCGGCTCCATGCCCGCGCTGGTGCGCGAGGTGATACGCGAGGGGTTCGCGCGTTTCATGGAGCGTCTGAAAAAGGTGCGCACGGACGACGAGGACCCGGTGGCCGAGCTGTTCGCGCTCTGCCGCGTCTACCGCGAATTCGCCGTCGCGGAGCCGCACGTGTACGCGGTGCTGTTCGGCGGCTCGGGACTCGCGGGCTTCGAACTCGACGACTCCGACCGCGACATGGGGGTCTACGTCCTGCGCGTCCCACGCGACGCGATCGTGCGGGCGATGGCCCTGGGCCGGTTCAGGGAGGCGGACTCCTGGCTGGTCGTACGGCAGTTGTGGTGCCTGCTGCACGGACTCAGCGACCTGGAGCGCACCGGTTATCTGCGTGCCGACCATCTGGGCGGCGGAGTCGGCCTCGGGGACTTCCTGGAACTCGTGCTGCGGGACTTCGCGGTCGGCGCGGGGGACACGGTGGAGGCCGCCACCGCCTCCCTGGCGGAGTCCGCCGGCCGGAACTCCTGATCCCGGTGCCGGTGCCGGTGCCGGTGTCGGTGCCGGTGTCGGCTCTCGGGCGGGCACCGACACCGACGCCCCTGGCTCAGGCGCCCTCCTTGAGGACGCGTGAGACCAGGGCGCGCTGCGCCTCGGAGAGGCGTGGGTCGGCGCAGCGGACCGTACGGCCGTCGACCGCGATCTCGTAACTGAAGCCGTCCGGCACGGCTCCGCCGGAGCCCGCGCCGGGGCCGTCGTCGGCCAGCGCGCGCTCGGCCAGCGCCCGCCACTCGCGGGCCTCGGTGTCGGGCAGGGGCGCGGTGTCGACCTCGGCCGTCCGCTCGATGCCGGCGAAGCCGCCTGTGCGCCGTACGTGGATACGCATGGGTCCCTGTCTAGTACGTGACGGACGAGGGCGTAAGGGGTCCTCGCGCTATGAGCGCCCGCGCCCGTCGCGCTCCCGCGGACGGGTCACGTCGTGGGAACACCCACCTGGGACCACGCCTTGGTCACCGCTTCCAGCTCCTCCCCGGATCCGTAGCGGGACCGCGCCGCCGCCAGGGTCAGCTTGGCGAAGTCCGCGAAGTCCGCGTCCACCGCCAGCTCGCCGCCGGTCAGCACGTCGAACCAGATCTGCCCCGCCCGCTCCCACGCCTTGCCGCCCAGCCGCTCGGCGAGCAGGTAGAACGCGTGGTTGGGGATCCCCGAGTTGATGTGCACCCCGCCGTTGTCCTGGTTCGTGCGGACGTAGTCCTCCATGGTCCCGGGCTGCGGGTCCTTGCCGAGCACGTCGTCGTCGTACGCCGTGCCGGGGGCCTTCATGGACCGCAGCGCGACGCCCGTGACACCCTCCGCGAGCAGGCCCTCGCCGATCAGCCAGTCGGCCTGCTCGGCGGTCTGGTCCAGGGTGTACTGCTTGACCAGGGAGCCGAAGACGTCCGACATCGACTCGTTCAGCGCGCCGGACTGGCCCGAGTAGCTCAGATTGGCCGTGTACTGGGTCAGGCCGTGGGTCAGCTCGTGGCCGATCACGTCGACCGGCAGCGTGAAGTCCAGGAAGATCTCCCCGTCACCGTCTCCGAACACCATCTGCTCGCCGTCCCAGAAGGCGTTCCCGTACTTCTCGTCGTAGTGGACGCTCGCGACGAGCGGCAGCCCGGCACCGTCCAGCGAGTCCCGTCCGTACGCCGTCAGCAGCAGCTCGAACGTGGCGCCGAGGCCGCTGTACGCCCGGTTGACCGTCGCGTCCCGACCCGCTTCCTGCCCCTCGGAGCGGACCTTCTTCCCCGGCAGGGTGGTGCCGTGCTCGCAGTCGTGGATGGTGCGGTCCGGCTTTCCCGCGGCCTCGGGGGAGCGCTCGGCGCGCGCGGCGGCCGGCCGGGCCCCGGAGGCCATCAGCAGCTGGCGGCGGGTGCGGCGGGCGGCGTCCGCCTCCAGGGTGCGGCGGGCGGTGCCGGACACGTCCGGGTTGTCGGCCTGGGAGAGCTTGTCGAGGACGTGCGGCGGCACGATGGTGCAGAAGACTGGCGTGATGGCGTCCATAAGAACCAATGTGGCAGTCGGTCGTCCCTCTGTCACTGATTGCGACCATGATTGCTGAATTCGGGTGGTCTGTCGCTGTTTGATGTTTCGACGCCGTTGTTCGTATGTTTGATATTTCGCGCATACGTGTCGGCCGTGTCCCTTGCGCGCGATGGATGGGTGGCCGATTCCGCATGCTGATACGGATCCGCACGGACGGCGCCGCTCCGCTAGGCTGCCACGCATCATGCGTTTCGGGCTGCTTCTCCTTAGCTGCCGCGGCGAGGGCCTGTAGTCGAGGCCGACCCCCTCCCCGCGGAGTCTGGTGTTGCGGTAGTCCCGCCCCGTCGGCCGTCCCAGCGGACACACGAGGAGCCCCGCGCAATGTCTGACCGTTCGACCTCTCCCGCCTCCGTCGGTCGCCCCACACCCGTCACCAACGCGACCCACACCCAGAAGCCGTCCGGGATGCCGATCCACAAGTACGGCCGGTACGAGGCCGTGGACATCCCCGACCGCACCTGGCCCGACCGGCGCATCACCGCCGCCCCCCGCTGGCTGTCCACCGACCTGCGGGACGGCAACCAGGCGCTGATCGACCCCATGTCCCCGGCGCGCAAGCGGGAGATGTTCGACCTGCTGGTCCGCATGGGCTACAAGGAGATCGAGGTCGGGTTCCCGTCCTCCGGGGAGACCGATTTCGCCTTCGTGCGGTCGATCATCGAAGAGGGGGCGATCCCCGAGGACGTGACGATCTCCGTCCTGACTCAGGCGCGCGAGGAGCTGATCGAGCGCACCGTCGAGTCGCTGCGCGGCGCCCACCGCGCCACGGTCCACCTCTACAACGCCACCGCCCCCACCTTCCGCCGGGTCGTCTTCCGCGGCACGAAGGACCAGGTCAAGCAGATCGCCGTGGACGGTACGCGGCTGGTGATGAAGTACGCGGAGAAGCTGCTGGGGCCCGAGACCGCCTTCGGCTACCAGTACAGCCCGGAGATCTTCACCGACACCGAGCTGGACTTCGCCCTGGAGGTCTGCGAGGGCGTCATGGACGTCTGGCAGCCCGAGGCCGGCCGCGAGATCATCCTGAACCTGCCGGCCACCGTGGAGCGTTCCACGCCCTCCACGCACGCGGACCGCTTCGAGTGGATGTCCCGCCACCTGTCCCGCCGTGAGCACGTCTGTCTGTCCGTGCACCCGCACAACGACCGGGGCACGGCCGTGGCCGCCGCCGAACTGGCCATCATGGCCGGTGCGGACCGGATCGAGGGCTGCCTGTTCGGGCAGGGCGAGCGCACCGGCAACGTCGACCTGGTCACCCTGGGGATGAACCTGTTCTCGCAGGGTGTCGACCCGCAGATCGACTTCTCGCAGATCGACGAGATCCGTCGGACGAGCGAGTACTGCAACCAGATGGAGATCCACCCGCGCCACCCCTACGCGGGCGATCTGGTCTACACCGCCTTCTCCGGCTCCCACCAGGACGCCATCAAGAAGGGCTTCGACGCGCGGATCGCCGAGGCCGCGGAGCGGGGCAAGCCGGTCGACGAGACCGTGTGGGACGTGCCGTACCTGCCGATCGACCCCATGGACGTGGGCCGTTCCTACGAGGCGGTCATCCGGGTCAACTCCCAGTCCGGCAAGGGCGGCATCGCCTATGTCCTGAAGAACGACCACAAGCTCGACCTGCCCCGCCGGATGCAGATCGAGTTCTCGCGGATCATCCAGGCCAAGACCGACGCCGAGGGCGGCGAGGTCACCCCCGGCCAGATCTGGTCGGTCTTCCAGGACGAGTACCTGCCCAACCCGGACAACGCCTGGGGCCGCGTCCAGCTGCGCTCCGGCCAGACCACGACCGACACGGACGGCAAGGACACGCTCACCGTCCGGGCCGTGGTGGACGGCGAGGAGACCGTGCTGAGCGGCACCGGAAACGGTCCGATCTCCGCGTTCTTCGAGGCCCTGGCGACGATCGGCGTGGACGCCCGGCTGCTGGACTACCAGGAGCACACGATGAGCGAGGGCGCGAGTGCGCAGGCCGCCTCGTACATCGAGTGCGCCATCGACGGACAGGTGCTCTGGGGCATCGGGATCGACGCGAACACCACGCGCGCGTCGCTGAAGGCGGTCATCTCCGCGGTCAACCGCGCGTCACGCTGACACCCGGGTCTTCACCGGCCCCGCCTCCGCACGAACCCCGCCTCTTCACGAACCCCGCCCGCCGTTGAGCGGAGGGCGGGGTTCGGCCATGTCGTGGCGATCTCACGACGCGGTGCTGACGCCGCCTCGACGATGTGGCTAACATCACGTCAATGCGGCAATGTTGCCGGAGCGTTACGGAGGTGCGCCACGTGCTGCCAGCTCAGGGGCCCAAGCGTCCAATCGTCCGACATGTGCGCTTCTGCGGCATTCGTACGTCCTGGAGCACGGTCGGCGACGGCGAGTTCTTCTGCCCCGGCTGCGGGGGCGACCGCAACTACCGCCGCCGGACGGGCCTTCGCCGCTTCACCGTGCTCGGCATCCCGCTGCTCTCCCGGGGGGCCACCGGGCCGGTCGTCGAATGCGCCGCCTGCCACGGCCGCTTCGGCACGGACGTGCTCGACCACCCCACCACGGTCCGGTTCTCCGCGATGCTGCGCGACGCCGTGCACACGGTCGCGCTCGCCGTCCTCGCCGCCGGCGGCACCACCTCCCGTACGGCCCGGGAGACCGCCGTCGGCATCGTGCGCTCGGCCGGGGCCGAGGACTGCACGGAGGAGCGGCTCATCGACCTGGTCGCGGCGCTCGCCGCGGACACCGGCCGGTTCGTCATGGACCCGGGCCCGTGCGGCGCGGCGCTCGCCATCGAGCTGCACGAGGCGCTGGAGCCGCTGGCCCCGCACCTGGCGCTCGCCGGCCGGGAGTCGATCCTGTTGCAGGGCGCGCGGATCGCGCTGGCCGACGGGTCGTACAGCCCGGCGGAGCGCGAGGTGCTGAGCATCGTCGGCGGCGAACTCCAGCTCTGCTCGGACGACACGGCGAGACTGCTGCTGGCGGCTTCGGCGACGCTGCCCTGAGGGCAGCGGCCGTCCCGGCGCGGGGAGGCGCGCCGTGCGGGGACACGGGGAAACGTCCTGCGGCGGCGAAACGTCCTGCGGCGGCGCGGGAGGGTCGGGGAGGGCCGCCAGGGGCAGGGCGGGAGCGGCGCGGCACCGTGGGAGGACGGTGGGAAGGACCAGCCCCGCCCGTGCGGGACAATGGCCCCTATGAGTCTGTTCCGGGACGACGGCATAGTGCTGCGCACCCAGAAGCTCGGTGAGGCCGACCGCATCATCACGCTTCTGACCCGTGGCCATGGCAGGGTCCGCGCCGTCGCCCGGGGGGTACGGCGTACGAAGTCCAAGTTCGGCGCGCGGCTGGAGCCGTTCTCGCATGTCGACGTGCAGTTCTTCGCGCGCGGCAGCGAACTCGTCGGCCGCGGGCTGCCGCTGTGCACCCAGAGCGAGACCATCACTCCGTACGGTGGCGGAATCGTCACCGACTACGCCCGCTACACCGCGGGCACCGCCATGCTGGAGACCGCCGAGCGCTTCACCGACCACGAGGGCGAGCCGGCCGTCCAGCAGTACCTGCTCCTCGTCGGCGGCCTGCGCACGCTCGCCCGCGGGGAGCACGCCCCCCATCTGATCCTGGACGCGTTCCTGCTGCGCTCCCTCGCCGTCAACGGTTACGCGCCGAGCTTCGAGGACTGTGCCAGGTGCGGGCTGCCCGGCCCGAACCGGTTCTTCTCCGTCTCTGCGGGCGGGGTCATCTGCGTCGACTGCCGGGTGCCCGGCAGCGTCGTACCCTCCGCGGAGGCCGTCGGGCTGCTGAGCGCGCTGCTGACCGGCGACTGGGAGACCGCGGACGCGTGCGAGGCGCGGCACGTCCGGGAGGGCAGCGGGCTGGTGTCCGCCTATCTGCACTGGCATCTGGAGCGCGGCCTGCGCTCGCTCAGATACGTAGAGAAGAACGACTCGCCCGGACACGCAGAGAAGAACGAGGAGACAAGAGCGCATGGCACGACGCGGAATCCTGGGACGCTCCAACCGCGAGTACCGGACGCCGGAGCCGCACCCCTCCGGTGAGACGCCGCCGAAGATCCCCGGCGAGCTGATCCCCAAGCACGTGGCCTGCGTCATGGACGGGAACGGCCGTTGGGCCAAGGAGCGCGGCCTGCCCCGCACCGAGGGGCACAAGGTGGGCGAGGGCGTGGTCCTCGACGTGCTCAAGGGCTGCCTGGAGATGGGCGTCAAGAACCTCTCGCTGTACGCCTTCTCCACCGAGAACTGGAAGCGCACCCCGGACGAGGTGCGCTTCCTGATGAACTTCAACCGCGATGTCATCCGGCGCCGCCGCGACGAGATGGACGAGCTGGGGATCCGGATCCGCTGGGTCGGCCGGATGCCCAAGATGTGGAAGTCGGTGGTCCAGGAGCTCCAGGTCGCGCAGGAGCAGACCAAGAACAACGACGCCATGACGCTCTACTTCTGCGTCAACTACGGCGGGCGCGCCGAGATCGCGGACGCGGCGCAGGCCCTCGCCGCCGATGTGGCGGCGGGCCGGCTGGACCCGGCGAAGGTCAACGAGAAGACGTTCGCGAAGTACCTGTACTACCCGGACATGCCGGACGTGGACCTGTTCCTGCGCCCGAGCGGTGAGCAGCGCACCTCCAACTACCTCATCTGGCAGAGCAGTTACGCGGAGATGGTCTTCCAGGACGTCCTGTGGCCGGACTTCGACCGGCGGGACCTGTGGCGGGCGTGCCTGGAGTACGCCTCCCGGGACCGGCGCTTCGGCGGGGCCCTGCCCAACCAGCAGACCGGGGCGGCCGCGGGCGGCGCTGGCGCGTAGAGCCCCTTACGGCGGAGCGACGACCGAGGAAACCGGTGGGGCCCGTGATCGCGTCTGATCACGGGCCCCACCGGTTCTCCCGAGCGTCGTGCACGAGCCACGTCGTGTATGAGCCACACACCGGGCTCATGGACCGGGCCGGCGGGCCGGTGCGCGGGCCGACGCGTGGACCGGCCGGGCGCGCTCGGCGTCAGTTCCTGCCGGACGCCGCCGTCGCCTCCGCGCACTCCGCGCACGTGCCGAAGATCTCGACCGTGTGCGCCACGCTGACGTACCCGTGCTGTGCGGCGATGGTCTCGGCCCACTGCTCGACCGCGGGCCCCTCGACCTCCACGGCCTTGCCGCAGACCCGGCACACCAGGTGGTGGTGGTGATCGCCGGTCGAGCAGCGCCGGTACACCGACTCGCCGTCGTTCGTCCGCAGCACGTCGACCTCGCCGGCGTCGGCCAGCGACTGGAGCGTGCGGTAGACCGTGGTCAGGCCCACCGAGTCGCCGCGGTGCTTGAGCATGTCATGAAGCTCCTGCGCGCTGCGGAACTCCTCGACCTCGTCGAGTGCCGCCGCCACGGCGGCGCGCTGGCGTGTTGATCGGCCGCGCACGGGGGCCGCGCTTGATCCACCGCTGGGCGCAGTCGTCACAGGTGCCTCCTTGCCTCTGCCCGAGTCCGTCGGGCGTTGCCCGCTTTCAACGGGCCATTCTGCCAGCTCGACCTCACACGGTGACATCGTCGCCGGACCGGCGCGCGGGGGTACGCCTCCGGGGGCGCCCGCCCCGCGCGCCCCATCGGCCACCGTAGTCCCCGCGTCTCAGGTTGTGGCGCCGGTGCCGGTCGTGGCGGTCGTGGCGGTCGTGGTGGCCGGTTCCCGTTCCCCGGGGAGTTCGGCCTCCGTGTCGAGTTCGGCCTCCGTGTCCCGCGCCGTACGGGCCCGGCGACGGGCCAGCGGCGCGGCGAGCACGGTCAGCACCACGAACACGGCGATCGCCAGCAGCACGATCGTCGCGCCGGGCGGTACGTCCTGGTAGTACGAGGTGACCGTCCCGGCCAGGGTCACCGCCGTACCGATCACCACGGCGAGCACGAAGGTCACCACGAACGAGCGGCTGACCTGCTGCGCCGCCGCCACCGGCACCACCATCAGCGCGCTCACCAGCAACAGCCCGACCACGCGCATCGCGACCGTGACCGTCACCGCGGCCGTGACGGCGATCAGCAGGTTCAGCGCCCGCACCGGCAGCCCGGTGACCCGGGCGAACTCCTCGTCCTGGCTGACCGCGAACAACTGTCGCCGCAGCCCGACCGTCACGAGCACCACGAACGCGGCGAGCAGGGAGATCGCCGTGACGTCCGCGGGCGAGACCGTCGACAGCGAGCCGAAGAGGTAAGAGCTGAGATTGGCGTTGGAGCCGTTCGGCGCGAGGTTGATCAGCAGCACACCGCCCGCCATCCCGCCGTAGAAGAGCATGGCCAGCGCGATGTCGCCGCGGGTGCGCCCGTGCGCCCTGATCAGCTCCATCGTGATCGCGCCGGCGACCGAGACCAGCGTGGCCATCCACACGGGGCTGGCGGAGAGCAGGAAGCCCAGGCCGACACCGGTCATCGCGACATGGCCGATGCCGTCGCCCATCAGGGCCTGACGGCGCTGTACGAGGTAGATGCCGACGGCGGGCGCGGTGATGCCGACCAGCACGGCCGCGAGGAGCGCGCGCTGCATGAAGGCGGTCTGGAGGATTTCCATGGGTCAGGTCAGCAGTCCTGTGCGGAGCGGCTCGCCGGCCGCGTGCGGGTGGACGTGGTCATGGCCGGGGAGGGCGTGCTGTCCGACGGCCCGGGGCGGTGGGCCGTCGTGGGTGACACAGCCGTCGCGCAGTACCACCGCGCGGTCGATCAGCGGCTCCAGGGGGCCGAGTTCGTGCAGGACGAGCAGTACGGTCGTGCCGGCCGCGACCTGTTCGCGCAGGGTCGCCGCGAGGATCTCCTGGCTGGCCAGGTCCACACCCGCCATCGGCTCGTCCATGATCAGCAGTTCGGGTTCGGCGGCCAGCGCCCGGGCGATCAGCACCCGCTGGTGCTGGCCGCCGGAGAGCGCGCTCACGGAGTCCTTGGCGCGGTCGGCGAGCCCGACCAGCTCGATGGCCCGCCCGACGGCGGCGCGGTCGGCCTTGGTGGGCCACCCGAGCCGCGTGCGGGACAGCCGCCCGGCGGAGACGACCTCGCGGACGGTCGCGGGGACGCCGCTCTCGGCGGTGGTGCGCTGCGGCACGTAACCGACGCGCGACCAGTCGCGGAAGCGGCGCAGTGGGGTCGAGAACAGCGATATCTCTCCGGCCGTGAGAGGTATCTGCCCGATCACGGACCGTACGGCGGTGGACTTCCCGGAACCGTTGGCACCGAGCAGGGCGACGACCTCGCCGGACCGGACGTGGAAGTCGATGCCGCGCAGCACGGAGCGGGAGCCGAGGGTGGCGGTGGCGCCCCGTACGGAGATGACGGGGGCGGCGCCGGACTCCCCGGCGTCGTGCGCACGGGTCCGCTCGGCGGCGCCGTCGCCGGACGCCGCGTCGGCCCCGCCCCGGGTCTCGGACCTGGTCCCGGCCCCGGCCCCGGCCCCGGGCCTGGTGGTCGCGTCCTGTCGCGCGCCCGCTCGTTGCGCGCTCTCCGCAGAAATCGCCATCTCAGGCACCTCCGATACTGCTGCCGGCCGGTTCATTTCGCACCGAGTGCCTTCTCCAGCGCGTCGAGGTTGGAGTGCATGACCTCGAAGTAGTCACGGCCCTTGGTCTTGTCGGTGATTCCCTCCAGCGGATCCAGGACGTCGGTGGTGAGTCCGGAGTCCCCGGCAAGAGTCTTGGCGGTCTTGTCGCTGGCGAGCGTCTCGAAGAATACGGTGCTGACCTTGTCGCGCCGCGCGATGGTCTCCAGTTCCTTGACCCGGGCCGGGCTGGGCTCCGATTCGGGGTCTATCCCGGCGATGGCCTCCTGCTTCAGCCCGTAGCGCTCGGCGAGGTAGCCGAAGGCCGCGTGGGTGGTGATGAAGGTCTTGGTGCCGGTGTCGGCGAGGCCCTGCTTGAACGCGGTGTCCAGCCCGCCGAGCTTCTCGACCAGGGTCTCGGTGTTCTTCTTGTACGCGGCGGCGTGGTCGGGGTCGGCCTTCTCCAGGGCGGCGCCGACGCCCTTGGCGACCTCGGCGTACTTCACCGGGTCGAGCCAGACGTGCGGGTCGGCGCCGTCGAGTGCGTCCGCTTCCCCGCCGTGCTCGTCGTGGCCGTGCTCGTCGCCGTGCGCATCGGCGTGCTCGTCGCCGTGTCCGGCACCCTCCTCGTCACCGTGCGTGTGGCCGCCGGTCTCGGTGCCGTGCTTCTCCAGTGAGGTGAGGGAGGCCGCGTCGACGACGTTCTCCACGCCCGACTGGGCGATGGCCTTGTCCACGGCGGGCTGGACGCCCCGTAGATAGAAGATGACGTCCGCCTCGCCGAGCTGAGCGGTCTGGCGCGGCTTGAGCTCCAGGTCGTGCGGCTCGACGCCCGGCTTGGTCAGGGTGGTGACGGAGACGTGTTCGCCGCCGATCGACTCCGCCAGGAACTGCATGGGGTAGAAAGACGCGGTCACCGCGACCTTCCCGCCGCCCCTGCCGGAGTCGTCGGTGGCGGCGCAGGCGGAGAGCGCGACCAGTCCGAGCGAGACGGCTCCGGCGAGGGCGGCGGTGGGTATAAGGCGGTGTGCGTTCATGACAGTCATTTTCAACAAAGTTGGAAACGGTTGTCAACAAAGGTCGGTGATCGCTCTTCCCCCGCACCGATTTGATCCAAGGGGTGCGGCCGCCGGTAACCTGAATCATTCGCCTTTCCTCGTCGTCGTAATGAAGAGAGCACCGTGGCCGCCGACAAGATCGACAGCATCGTCAACCTGAGCAAGCGCCGTGGCTTCGTCTACCCGTGCAGTGAGATCTACGGTGGTCAGCGCGCCGCCTGGGACTACGGGCCGCTCGGAGTCGAGCTGAAGGAGAACCTCAAGCGCCAGTGGTGGCGTTACATGGTCACCTCGCGCGAGGATGTCGTCGGTCTCGACTCGTCGGTGATCCTGGCCACCGAGGTCTGGGAGGCGTCCGGCCATGTCGCGACCTTCACCGACCCGCTCACCGAGTGCACCTCCTGTCACAAGCGGTTCCGCGCGGACCACCTGGAGGAGGCGTACGAGGAGAAGCACGGCAAGGCGCCCGCGAACGGCCTGAGCGACCTCAACTGCCCCAACTGCGGCAACAAGGGAACGTTCACCGAGCCCAAGCAGTTCTCCGGCCTGCTCGCCACGCACCTCGGCCCGACGCAGGACTCCGGCTCCGTCGCCTACCTGCGGCCCGAGACCGCGCAGGGCATCTTCACCAACTTCGCGCAGGTGCAGCAGACCTCGCGGAAGAAGCCGCCGTTCGGTATCGCCCAGATGGGCAAGTCGTTCCGGAACGAGATCACGCCCGGCAACTTCATCTTCCGCACCCGCGAGTTCGAGCAGATGGAGATGGAGTTCTTCGTCAAGCCGGGCGAGGACGAGCAGTGGCAGGAATACTGGATGGAGCAGCGCTGGAACTGGTACCGCGACCTGGGTCTCCGTGAGGAGAACATGCGCTGGTACGAGCACCCGCAGGAGAAGCTCTCCCACTACTCGAAGCGGACCGCCGACATCGAGTACCGCTTCCGGTTCGGCGGCAGCGAGTGGGGCGAGCTGGAGGGTGTCGCCAACCGCACCGACTACGACCTCTCCGCGCACGCCAAGGCGTCCGGCCACGACCTGTCGTACTTCGACCAGGAGGCGGGCGAGCGCTGGACGCCGTACGTCATCGAGCCGGCGGCCGGTGTCGGCCGGGCGATGCTCGCCTTCCTGCTCGACGCGTACAACGAGGACGAGGCCCCCAACGCCAAGGGCGTCATGGAGAAGCGCACCGTGCTCCGGCTCGACCCGCGCCTGGCGCCGGTCAAGGTCGCGGTGCTGCCGCTGTCCCGTAACCCGCAGCTCTCGCCCAAGGCCAAGGGCCTCGCGGCCGACCTGCGGCGCAACTGGAACATCGAGTTCGACGACGCGGGCGCCATCGGCCGCCGCTACCGCCGCCAGGACGAGATCGGCACGCCGTTCTGCGTCACCGTCGACTTCGACACGCTCGACGACAACGCGGTGACGGTGCGCGAGCGCGACACGATGAAGCAGGAACGCGTCTCGCTGGACCAGATCCAGAGCTACCTGGGCGGGCGTCTGCTCGGCTGCTGATCCGCCGCTGGAACAGGGCGCGGATCCCGGAGGCCCCCGGTCATCAGTGACCGGGGGCCTCCGAGCCGTTGCCGGGGCCTTGCGCCGGGGCCTTGCGGTGCCGGGGCCGTCGATCAGCCGGTGTCGAGGCCGTCGATCAAGCGGTTGAGGAACCGGGTGAAGGTGGCCTTCGGGTCGAGAGGGCGGCCGGGAGCGGAGAGGGCTTCCGCGAGTTCCGGATGGTGGCCGTCCGCGGCGACGGCGGCCAGGTAGCGTGCCTCGGCCGCGACCCGGTCGGGTGATCGCGCGGCCGCGGCCTGTGCGATCTCGTGGGCGACGTGACCGGCCACGAATCCGGTGAGCTGGGCGAAGACTTCGAGCTTGGCCGCACCGTCCAGACCGGTGGGCCGCAACGCGGCCAGCGCGCGTTCCAGGAAGGCCAGGGTGTTGGGGCCCGACGTCCGCCGGGTGGCCAGTGCGGCCGGCAGCCAGGGATGCCGGAGCATGAGGGCGCGCTGAAGGCAGGCGATCGCCTTGAGATCGGTGCGCCAGTCGCCAGTGAGGGGGGTCGTCAGCGGGGGTTCACCGCTGACGTGGTCGACCATCAGCTCCAGCAGCGTCTCCTTGTCGGGGGCGTAGCTGTAGAGCGACATGGCACCGGCGCCGACCTGTGAGGCGACCCGCCGCATGGTGACCGCGTCAAGTCCCTCCGCGTCCGCCAGGGCGACCGCCGCCGCTGTGATGGCCTCGCGGCTGAATGCGGGTTTGCGCCCTCTGCGGGGCCCGGCAGGCCGTAGCCAGAGTTCCTGGGGGTCGACGCCCGTGATGCCGGACCCAACGCCGCCGTCACCGCCACCGGTCACGATCTCCGCCCTCCCGCTCGGCCGCTGTGTCTCCTGACGGCACCCATCCAAGCATCTGCCGACGTGGCGTCTATCATTCTCGTACACAGTACGAGAATAGGGGGAACGTCACATGTCATCGCTCCCGCACGGCCCCGCACCGAGGACCACGTGGACGCCGCCCGCCGGAAAGCCGCCTCTGTCCTCACGCATGATGAGGGCGACCTGGCGCGGCCTCCCGGCCGCCCGGTACGACATCGGGTGGGAACCCGGGCTGGTGGTTCCGGCGGCCGACGGCAGTCCGTTGATCACCGATCACTACTTCCCGCGCGCGGAGGGCGACTTCCCCACTCTTCTCGTGCGCTCCCCCTACGGCAGGGGGCTGCCGTGGTCTCCCATGTACGGCATGCTCTTCGCCGAACAGGGCTTCCACGTGGTCCTGCAGAGCTGCCGTGGCACCGGCGGCTCCGGTGGACGGTTCCACCTGTGGCGCAACGAGGCCGATGACGGCCGCGCCACGGTGGCCTGGCTGCGCGAGCGGCCCTGGTTCAACGGGACACTGGGCACGGTCGGCCCCAGTTACCTGGGTTACGTGCAGTGGGCGCTCGCCCTGGACCCGCCGCCGGAGCTGAAGGCCATGGTGGTGCAGGTCGGCCTGCACGACCCCTACGCCCTGTTCCACA
This sequence comes from Streptomyces sp. NRRL F-5135, assembly GCF_000719775.1. Lineage (GTDB taxonomy): Bacteria > Actinomycetota > Actinomycetes > Streptomycetales > Streptomycetaceae > Streptomyces > Streptomyces hebeiensis. The sequence continues at coordinate 51,763 of NZ_JOHR01000020.1, forward strand.
CGGACGGTGCGCTCCACCTGGAGAACACCCTCCTCGTCGGCATCGGCATGGCACATCAGCACCGGGGGATGGCGTCCATGGCCAGGGCGACGCTGCGCCTCCAGCGCCGGCTGCGCGCCATCACCACCGCCCGGCCGCTGCGTGGCACGCACCTGTCCGCCCTCCGCGACGAAGTGCCCTGGCTGGACGACGTGATGACGCACCCGGACGCCGACGACCCGTACTGGGACGGCGCGTCCCTGGGAGCGGCCGCCGATCGGCTGAGTGTGCCCACCAGCCTGATCACCGGTTGGCACGACGCGCTGATCGACCAGACCTTCGAGCAGTACGCCCGACTGCGGCGGGCGGGGTGCGAGACCGCCCTGCTCGTCGGCCCCTGGACGCACACCTCCGCCCTCCAACGGGGATGGCCCGAGGTGTTCGCCGAGAGTCTCGGCTGGCTGCGCGGGCACCTGTGCGCCGACCCCTCGGGCCTGCGCGCCACCCGGACGCGCGTGCACGTCGGCGGTGAGGGCGCTTGGCGGAACCTCGGCGACTGGCCGCCGTCCCCGGCCACCGAGCCCTGGTTTCCCACCCCCGACGGGCATCTCACCCGGCAGGCGCCCACGGACTCCGCGCCCCTGGCCACCTTCCGTTACGATCCGGCCGCGCCCACTCCCTCCGTCGGCGGCCCGCTGCTCTCACGTGGCGCCGGGCCCCGCGACAACGGCTCACTGGAACTGCGCGACGACGTCCTGACATTCACCGGCCCACCACTGACCGAGCCCTTGGACGTCGTCGGACCGGTCTCCGCCCGGCTGCGCGTCGCCACGGACACCGGGTACGCCGACGTCTTCACCCGCCTGTGCGACGTGGACCGACGAGGCCGTTCCACCAACGTCTGCGACGGGCTGGCCCACCTGCGGACGGGCGAGCGGAAACCGTCCGAGGTCACCGTGGCGATGAGTTCCACCGCATACCGTTTCTCCGCCGGTCACCGGGTGCGCTGGCAGATCAGCGCGGGGGCCCACCCGCGCTACGCCCGTCATCCCGGCACGGCGGAACCGCGGGCCGACGCCACCGAGTTCACGCCGGTGCACATCACCCTCCACGCGGACTCGGCGTTGCTGCTACCCCGAAGCGTCGCGGCCTCCGGGGCTCCCGGGAGCCCCGGAGGCCGCGACGCGTAGGGCGCTGGACGCGCGGACGGTCAGCCGCCGACGGGTAGGACGCGCGGCCGGTCGGCCGCCGGCGGTCGGCAGCGGCGCCCGCCGACGCCCCCATGAGCGCGGCGCACACCCCGGATCAGGGGCGAAGCCCCCGGAGCAGCAGGTCGGCCACGGCGGTGAACTCGGCCTCGACCGTGGGCCTTCGCCACTCCGGGGCATGGGCGGGGTCATGGAACCGGTCGGTCGCGGCGAAGACCGCCGCGGCCGCCTCCGCCGGGTCCTCCGCCGAGAACTCGCCCGCCCGCACCCCCGCGTCGATGATCCGGGTGAGCTGTCCCGTCAGCTCGGCGAGATGGTCCTCGACCACCCCGCTGCTCTCGTCGATGAGCACGGAGAACGTGGCGAACAACTCGGGGTCGTCGCCCGCCTTGTGCCGCTTGGAGTCGAACAGGGCCAGCAGCCACGAGCGCAGCTTCTCCGGTCCCGGCGCGGGCGAGCCGTCGGTGAGCTCCGCCAGCGCCACCTCCGTGCGCCGCAGCCACCGGGCGGTGACCGCCTCCCGCAGCGCCGCCTTCGTACGGAAGTGCCGGTACACGCTGCCATGGCTGACGCCGAGCAGCCGCGCCACGTCGACGACCGTGGCCTTCGCCGGGCCGTAGCGGCGCAGCACCTCCTCGGTGGCTTCGAGGATGCGCTCGCTGGTCAGATTCTCGGTGCTCATCTGCCTGGTCCGACCTTTCGTGGCTCGTGGCGACGGGCGGAACAGATGACACTACCTGTCAGCCCGGACCGGGCGGGCGGCGGGCGGGCCCGCTCAGCGCTCACTGTCCAGGTGCTTCATCTGCGTGGCCGGGTAGCGCTCACCGGCCGCCGAACCCGCCGGCACGGCACGCTCGATGGCGGCGAGGTCGTCCGCATCGAGCGTGACCTCGAGCGCGCCGAGGGCCTCGGCCAGCCGGTCCCGCCGACGGGCGCCGACCAGGGGCACGATGTCCTCTCCGCGGGACAGCACCCAGGCGATGGCTATCTGCGCGACGGAGGCGTCCTTCTGCTCGGCGATCTTGCGCAGCGATTCCACCAGCGCCAGGTTGTGCCGGAGGTTGTCACCCTGGAAGCGGGGGCTCATCGCCCGGAAGTCGCCGGGTGCCAGCTCCCGGTCGGCGGTGAAGTGCCCGCTGATCAGCCCGCGCGAGAGCACACCGTACGCGGTGACGCCGATGCCCAGCTCGCGGACCGTCGGAAGGATCTCCGCCTCGATGCCGCGCGATATGAGTCCGTACTCGATCTGGAGGTCGGAGACCGGGGCGACGGAGGCCGCCCGGCGGATGGTCGCGGCCCCCACCTCGGAGAGGCCGACATGACGGACGTACCCGGCCTGGATCAGCTCGGCTATCGCGCCCACCGTCTCCTCGATCGGCACGTCCGGGTCGACGCGGGCGATCCGGTAGATGTCGATGTGGTCCGCGCCGAGGCGGCCCAGGGAATACGCGGCGAAGTTCTTCACCGCCGCCGGGCGGCCGTCATAGCCGCCCCAGCCGTTGTCCGGGTCGCGCAGCGCGCCGAACTTCACGCTGAGGAAGGCCCGGTCGCGCGCTCCGGCGGGGGCGGTGCTCAACGCCTCGTTGATCAACAGCTCGTTGTGCCCCATGCCGTAGAAGTCGCCTGTGTCGAGCAGGGTGATACCCGCGTCGAGGGCGGCGTGGATGGTGGCGATGGATTCGGCGCGGTCGGCGTCCCCGTACAGAGCGGACATGCCCATGCAGCCGAGGCCCAGCGCGGAGACCCGCGGACCGCTGCCGAGCGCGCGTGTGGGAAGGGCGGGGGTGGTGGCCATGAGTCTGTACCTCCGAACGAACGAATGGGTCGGGAGCTCCTGCGACAAGCATGGCACGATGCGATGACAGATTTCAATATCTGTCATCGCATATTTGTTGGCCGGGCCGAAAAACCTGTGTCGGCCCCGCCCCGCGCGGTGGTAGCGTCGCGGCATGTTCTTCCAGGTTCAGATCTACGAGTGAGAGCGCGGCGGCCACTGTCCGCCCCTCGTCGAAGAATCCGCAGATCACTTCTCATCGCATCGGGAGAACCCCGTGGCAAAGAGCCGCAACAACCTCCTTGGCGTGGGCGGACAGCGCAAGAAGCTGTCCCGCGCCGACCAGCAGGGTGCGGGACGCGCCCGCAACGCCGATCGCAAGGCCGCAGCCGACCAGAAGCAGGAGCTCCTGCGCAAGATGCGCGAGCGCGCTGCCGGGCGTAACGACGGGACGGGCCAGGACGGCCAGGGCGTCCAGGACGGTCCGGACGCGCAGGCCGCCGGTCAGGACGCACAGGAAGGTCCAAGCTCGCAGAACTGAGTGACTGACGACTGACGCGACCATGGGCGCGGCAACCGACGGCAGCCGACGTGCGGTCGCGGACGCGGAGACAGAGGGCGGGGCCCGGATCACCGAGTGATCCGGGCCCCGCCGTGTGCGCTCGATTCCGCGGCCCCTCGTACCCCGCCCCACGTCGTTTCGTCTCAGGCGATCGAACGGTGCAGTCGCAGACTGAGCAGCCCCGTCAGGACCACCGTGCTCAGTTGGGCCAGGAGCGTGACGGCCAGCGCGTCCCGCATGCCCATCGAAGGCTCCAGTGTCAGGAAGAGGGACCCGAGGGTCGCGACTCCCAGCGCGAGCGCGGACTGCTGGGTCGTCACCATCACCCCACTGCCCACACCGGCCCGCTCCGGCGGGACGTCGGAGAGGACGATCCGGACGAGCACGGGCAGTTGGAGCCCCTGCCCGAGGCCCGCCAGCGCGACCGCCGGCAGCAGGTCGAGCGTCCCGACCGAGGGCCAGTCGTGCCACGCGGTGAAGGCCAGCAGGGCGATGCCGACCGCCTGGAGGACGGAGCCGGTGGTCACGACGAGGCTGCCGTAGCGGCGCACGAGCCGGGGTCCGGCCAGCGAGGCGGCGAAGAACGCCAGGGCCATCGGTACGAGGGCGACTCCCGCCGCCACGGCGCCCATGCCCAGCCCCTGCTGGAGCGCGACCGCGATCACGAACATGAAGCCGCCGAAACCGATCGAGAACGGCAGGACGATCGCGAGCCCGCGGCGCAGTGACGGCAGGGCGAACAGGCTCGGGGGTATGAGCGGGGTCTTCCCCGCCCGGTCGGCCCGCCGTTCCACCTGGAGGAACGCGTACGCGGCGACGGGGAAGGCGGCCAGCGCGATCCAGGTCCACACCGGCCACCCGGCGGCCCGGCCCTCGGTGAGCGGGGCCAGCAGGGTCACCAGCGCGACTCCCAGCAGCAGCGTGCCGGGGATGTCGACGGGAGCGGGGTCCGAGGACCGGGTCTCGGGCACCGAGCGTACGGACAGGACCAGCCCCAGCAGCGCTACCGGCACGTTCACCAGGAAGATCGCTCGCCAGCCGCTGCCCGCGATGTCGGCCGCGACCAGGACACCGCCCAGGATCTGGCCCGCCACCATCGAGAGCCCGGCCGTCGCGCCGTACAGGCTCAGCGCCCTGGCGCGGCGCGGGCCGCTGGTCCCGGCCTGGATCGTGGCCAGTACCTGCGGCAGCATCAGCGCGGCCGAGGCGCCCTGCGCGACCCGCGCGGCCACCAGGGACCAGGCGTCCGGCGCGAGCCCGCAGGCGAGCGAGGTGACCCCGAAGGCGGCCATTCCGGTCATGAACAGTCGCCGACGACCGAACGTGTCCCCGAGTCGCCCGCCGAGCACCAGGAGTACGGCGTACGAGAGCCCGTACCCGGCGACGACCAGTTCCAGCAGCGCCGGGCCGGCGGCCAGGTCGCGGTCGATCGTCGGCAGGGCGACATTGACGATGAAGAAGTCGACCAGCGGGAGTGCCGCCCCGAGCAACACGGTGAACAGCCCGAGTGTGCCGAGCGCGACCCCCTTGTGGTCATGGACGACAGGCGTCGCGCCGACGGTGGTCGGTTCGGCGGATGTCTGTGCAAGAGGCGCGGATGTTCTACTCACCTCATCGACGATGGCGCACCACGCACCCTGGTACCAGAGTCTCTTTATCCTGGTATTTGCGGTACCTGGCAATGGGGTGAGCGACACCTGTCCGTTTCGGCAGCCTTGTATGTGTCGTTCCGTACACTCTCGATCACTATTGGTGACGGACTGGAGGGAGTGCGCGATGAAGGCGAAGAAGGGTGATCACCTGGTGGTGCACGGCAGGGTCGTGGGGGTCCACGACCGCGTTGTCGAGGTGGTGGAGGTGCTGGGACCCGACGGTACCCCTCCCTTCCGGGTGCGCTCCGAGGACGGCCATGAGTCGATCATGTCGCCGGGCCCCGACACGGCCGTGGATCACCGGTCGAAGAAGTAGTCGAAGAAGTGAAGCAGGGGCAGCGCCGGAAGGCCGGGTGCGGCCGTCCGGCGTCCGGGCTGTACGGCGGGGGCCGGGTCCGGCCGCGTTCGCGCTCTGTCGGGGCGAGAACGGCGGGCCCGGCCGTCTGTGTCCGTGAGTGACCGGCGGGGCGCGGTGGTTCAAAGGCCGCCGCGCCTGCTGCGTCTGTTCCGTTCCGCGACCAGGGCGCTCAGCTCTTCGGCGGGGGTCCGGGCCGCGGGTGGCGGCTCGGCGTCGGGGCACACGGCGTTGCCGCAACGGCACTTGGGCCACCTGAGCGCCGCACCTGGCGCGAGGTCCGCGCCCTCGGCGCCGGGATCGTCCTTCGGTACGACGAGAGCGCCGTCCACCCCGAACGCGGCGATCAGTAATGACAGCCGTTGCCTGGCCGAACTTCCGGACCTGCCGCCGGCGCGAGCGGTGCTGCTCTCTGCCGTGTTGTCGCGCGCCGCGCCGTTGTCCGCCGCGCCGTCCTGCGTCATGAGGCCCACGCCCTGAGCCCGCGCTCCACACGCAGCGCCAACTCCCGCGTCGGCTCCACGAAATCCCGGGGCACCCACTCGGGCACGAGCCGCCAGAAGTGTCCGGCCTGGATCGTCGCCGTCACCTCTTCCGGGTCATGTGTCCGCGTATCGGTGGCCTGTTCACGCATGAGAGATGTACCTTCCGTGATCTCGCACTCGCTTTCCGTGTTCTCAGCTTCGGCCTCTGCGGGCGCGTGCAACAGACAGCTGACCTGGACGTCGGTGACTGTCCAAGGACCGTTCGGGAGTTCGTGTGGCCGTCGAAAACGAGACCATGGAGCCGGCCGATCCGGCCGTGTCGCCTCTCGCTCACTTCGGTGCGGAGGTGCGACTGGAGCGCGAACGGCTGGGTATGTCGCGCGCCGAGTTGGGCAAGGAGGCGTGCTGTGGGTACTCACTGGTCGCGAAGATCGAGGCGGGTGACCGCGTGCCGTCGCTGGACTTCGCCGAGACGTGCGACCGTACCTTCCCGTACGCCAACGGGCGCTTCGCGCGACTGTGGCCGCTGGCGCTGCGGTACGCGTTTCCGCCGTGGTTCCGGCCTTACGTCGAGCTGGAGTGGAGCGCGACGCGGTTGCGGATGTTCCATCCGCTGCTGCTGCCGGGAATTGTGCAGACGGAGGAGTACGCCCGTTCCGTGCTGCGCGCCGGCCGGCCCGCCAATCTTGATGACCTGGTTACGGCGCGCATAGAGCGTCAGCGCATCCTGGAGCGGGAGCAGCCCCCGCGACTCTGGCTGATCCTCAACGAGTTCGTCCTCCACAATGTGGTGGGCGGCGAGGAGGTGATGGCAAGCCAGCTCTCCCGTCTTAAGCAGCTGGCTGAGAATCCTCCGCATGTTGTGCAGATCATGCCGACCAATCGGTTCAACCACATGGTGGCGAGCCCGTTCGGTCTGCTGTCCTTCGACGAAGGAGACGACGTGGTCCACGTCGACGGCTTCCCACGGGGCTATCTCCTGGCGGAGACTGGCGATGTGGCGATGGGGAACGATGCCTATGATCTGCTCAAGGCCATGGCCGCGCCACCGGACGAGTCGGCGGGCATGATCGACTCCATCGTGAAGGACTGCTACTCATGAGCGAGCCCAGGCGTGTTCCGGACGGGAACTGGCGGAGTTCCACGTACAGCCAGAGTAACGGTGGGGAATGCGTCGAAGTCGCCGACGATATCGCCGGTGTCGTACCCGTCCGGGATTCCAAGTCCCCCGAGCGTTCCTACCTCACCTTCCGCCCCTCCGCCTTCGCCTCGTTCGTACAAGCCGTCCGCCGGGGGGACTTCACCGCGTAGTAGACCCACCTGAGCGGGCCCGTGCTGCTCCGCTTTCCTCGAAATGCCGTTGAGACAGCCGCGTTTGAAGTGGTCAACTTCCAAGGTCGGGAACTGACCGGCAGGGCTGAGGCGTTTGTTCTTGCAGTGCTGGAGGGTACGGGGTTCATCGTCGAGGCTTAGGGGGCCGAGATGAGCACGGGGGAGGCGCTGGCGGAGCAGATCGCCGAGCGGCGGGCCGGGACGGGAGACCCGCGCGCCCTGATCGGGGAGTTGCGGCGGGCGCTTGTTCTGGTGCCCATGGACGGCGGAGGGTTGTGGACCGCGCGGTTCGGTGGGGTTCGCTGGATCTGCGGGTTCACGGACGAGGACGCGCTGGCGCGATTCGCGCGGGCGCGGGACGACGGGGACGGGCGGACCACCGGCCGCGAGTGGCAGTACGCCGAGCTGCGCGGGGCGCGGCTACTGGACGAGATCATTCCGGCGATGGGCGTGCCGGCCGGTGTGGCCATCAACGTGGCCGATCCGGACGGGTCGATGATGTTTCCGCCGACGGTGGGCATCGTGCCGGACGCGGTGGCGGTCGATGCCGGTGAGGCCGGCGTCGAGCGGTCGTCGTCGCACACGTCCAGGCGGACCGGGTAGACCGGACAGACCATCGGGCAGCGGGGGAGGCGTAACTGATGGGCGACGCGGAGGACCTGCGGGTCGATGAGGAGAGCGTCCGGCGCATCACCGAGGGCCTGCGGGGCGCGGTGGCCGAGTTGCGGGACGTCGGCACCGGCTCCGGATCGGTCCTGGGCAAAGGGTTCTCGGAGCTGGCGATGACCGGCATGGAGGCCGGACACCACGGACTGGCAGAGGACTTCGAGGACTACTGCGAGCGCTGGGAGTGGGGCGTACGGGCGCTGATCCAGGACGCCAACACCATCGCCTCGACACTCGGGCTGGCTGCGGGACTGGTCTGGGAGGAGGACCAGTACCGCCAGAACACCTTCAAGGTCGGTGTCAACGCGCTCATCGGCAATCCGCACGCCTCCGAGGAGGAGATCGCCCAGCAGAGCTGGGGGGAGGTGTTCACGCCGGACGCGTGGGACCCGGACTACAGCGCGGAGTCGTTCCAGCAGGCCGGCGATGACATCACCCAGACCTGGCGGGACACCGGGCGGACGATGCTCACCGAAGGCCGTGGCGGCCAGCAGTCGCGGATTCTGAACGAGGTGTTCGGGGTCGATCAGGAGGCCTTCGACCGGGCGGTGGACGACGTGTACGGGCCGTCTCCGGAAGAGCGGTCACAGCAGCCGGAATCCGGGGGGAACTGAGCGATGGGCTGGCGTGACTTTGTCCCGGACGTCGTCGAGGACGCGGTCGACGACGGTGCCGAGTGGGTCGGGGACCGTGTGGACGACGCCGGACGGTGGACCGCCGACCGGCTGGACGACGTGGGCTGGCAGTCCGGCGCGGACTGGGTGCGTGAGCAGTCCGGCTCGTTGGCGAACCGGTTGGGTGCCGAGGTCGACGAACTGGATCTCGGGCAGACCGAGGACAAGACCAAGCTGATCTACGGCAGTCCGTCGAAGATTCGCTCGACCGCTTCTCACCTCCGCGATTTCCAGGAGGCGTTCAATCAGGTCGGCGAGGGTCTCAGAGGACTGGAGTCGGACTCCCTCAAGGGCGAGGGGGCGGACGCGTTCCGGGAGACGGTGTCGATCGAGCCGCCGAAGTGGTTCAAGGCGGCGGACGCGTGCGAGGACGCGGCAGCCGCGTTGGAATCCTTCGCGGACACCGTGGAGTGGGCGCAGGGCGAGGCGCAGACCGCCATCGACAAGTGGAAGGCGGGTACGCGGGCGTCGGAGGAGGCACGGGACGCGTACAACGACCGGGTCGATTCGTACAACCAGGCTGCCGACCGGTACAACGCCCTGCCGGCCGACGAGCGCGAGCCGTCCTGCCGGCCCCAGAAGCCGGGCGAGTTCAGCGATCCGGGCACCGCGCGCATGGAGGAGGCGCAGGACATCCTGGCCGAGGCCCGGCGGCAGCGGAACTCGGCCGCCGAGACGGCGCGCGCGGCGGTGACGGCGGCGCGGGACATGGCCCCGCCCAAACCGTCGTACAGCGAACAGCTTCAGGACGGCCTTGAGGAAATCCCCGTCATGGTCGACCACGTCGAGGGCGGCATCATCAGGGGTACGGCGGGCATTCTCACGTTCGCACGGAGCGTCAACCCGACCGACCCGTACAACCTCACGCACCCGGCGGAGTACGTGACCTCGCTGAACAGCACGGCGACCGGGCTGTTGACGGTGGCCAACGACCCGTGGGGCGCGGGCCGGCAGATGGTCGGCGACTTCATGAGGGACCCGGCGGAGGGCGTTGGCCGGCTCATTCCCGATCTGGCGCTGACGGCTGCCACCGGCGGTGCGGGTGCCGGCGTGAAGGCGACCCGGCTGGCGGCGGACGCGGCGGACCTGGCCTCCGACGCGCAGCGGGCGCGCCGTGCGCTCAACGACGCCCCGGAAGGGACGAACGACCCTCCGAACGGGCGGCGCGAAACCGGGGGAACCGACCCGGTGGACCTGGCCTCGGGACGGATGTTCCTGCCGCAGACCGACGTGGTGCTGCCCGGCGCGCTGCCGCTGGTCTTCACCCGGCGCGTCGAGTCCGGCTACGTGGTCGGCCGCTTCTTCGGCCCGTCCTGGTCCTCGACAGTGGACGAGCGCCTGGAGATCGACGCGAACGGGGTCGTTCACGTCACGGACGACGGGCTGCTGCTGGCGTATCCGCACCCGGTTCCGGGGCTGTACACGCTCCCGGAGACCGGTACGGTCCGGCGCACGCTGGCCCGTGACGAGGCCGGTGACTACACCGTCACCGACCCGGACACCGGGCTGGTGCGGCACTTCACGGCGCCGCCCGGGGTGGAACCTGGCGGCGACGGCGACGCGTGGCTGGTCCAGATCAGCGATCGCAACGGCCATACGATCAACGTCGACCGGGCCGCTGACGGCACCCCGCTGGCGCTGGTCCACTCGGCGGGCTACCGCCTGGTGCTGACGGTGGCCGAGAGGCGGGTCACCGGACTGGCGTTGGCGTCGGCCTCGGCGTCGGCCGGGACAGGGGACAGCCGTACGGACGCCAGCGGGGCGAGCGGCGGCCCTCTGGGCGACGACGCGCGCGGCAACCGTGGGGTCGGACATCGCGTGGACGGCAACCGTACGCACGAGAGTCGGCCGGACACGGGGCGGCCGGACGGGAGCGGGACAGACGATTTCCTCGCACCCGGCACCGCTCCGGCTCCGGACCACACCGATTCCGACGACGGCCGTCGTACGGTCCAGCCTCTCGTGTCGTACGGCTACACCGACGGCAACCTCACCACCGTCACCAAAGCGTCCGGCTCCACCCTGACCTTCGAGTACGACGACCGCCGTCGGGTGACGGCCTGGGTCGACTCCAACCAGCGCCGCTATGACTATGTCTACGACGACCTGCACCGGGTCATCGCCGAGGGTGGCGAGGCCGGCCACTTCCAGGTCAGCCTCACCTACAGCGAGCCCGACCCGGCCACTGGCCATCGCACCACCACGCTGACCACCGCGGACGGCCATACCACCCGCCATTTGATCGGCGACGGCTGCCGGGTCCTGGCCACCACCGACGCGCTGGGCCACACCACGCGCTCCACCTACGACCGCCGTGGCAACGTGCTGACGCGGACCGACGCGCTCGGTCACACGACAGCTTTCACCTATGACAAGGCTGGGCGGGTCACTGCTGTCACCCGCCCGGACGGCAGCCAACTCCGCACCAGACGCAATGCGTTGGGCCTGACGACGGAGTTCATCGGTCCGGACGGCGCACGTTGGCGGCAGGAGTTCGACGAGCGCGGCAACCGTACGTCCGTCACCGACCCGGCCGGCCACGCCACGCATTACGCGTACGACACGCATGGCCGCCTCGTTTCGGTGACCGATGCGCTGGGCGCCGTCAGTACCGTGCGCTGCGACCCGGCCGGGCTGCCGCTGGAGATCACCGATCCGCTCGGGGGCACCACCCGTTACGAGCGTGACGTGTTCGGCCGCCCGGTGCGGCTCACCGACCCGCTGGGTGCCGTCACCCACCTGGAGTGGACGGCCGACGGCGAACTGGCGCGCCGCACCGGCCCGGACGGGGCGACCGAGTCATGGACGTACGACGGCGAGGGCAACTGCACCAGCCACACCGATGCCGTCGGCCAGGTCTCCCGTTTCGAGTACACCCACTTCGATCTCATGGCCGCCCGTACCGACCCGGACGGCGCACGCTACGAGTTCTCACACGACGCCGAGCTGCGGCTGACCCAGGTGACCAACCCGCAGGGGCTGACCTGGTCGTACACCTATGACCCGGCCGGCAGGCTCATATCCGAGACAGACTTCGACGGCCGCACCCTCACCTACACCCTCGATCCGGCGGGGCGGCTGGCAGCCCGTACGACACCGCTCGGCGAGACCGTCGCGTACGAGCACGACCCACTCGGCCAGATGATCCGCAAGGACGCGGCGGGTGAGGTGACCACGTACGCCTACGATCCGGCGGGGCGCCTGCTGAGGGCAGCCGGTCCGGACAGCGAGCTGGTCTACCAGTACGACCGTCGAGGCCGTGTAAAGACCGAGCTCGCCGACGGCCGCGCGACAACCTACGCGTACGACGAACTGGGCCGCCGCACCCGCCGCGTCACCCCGACCGGCCGGGTCACCACCTATGGATATGACGCGGCCGGCAGGCCCACCCACCTGACCACCGGCGGCCACCGCATCGAGTTCACGCGTGATGTGGCCGGCCGGGAGCTGGAACGTGCGTTCGGCGACATCCTGACCCTGTCCTCGACCTGGGACGACGCGGGACGACTGGCCACCCAGAAACTGTCGACCGGCGCCCGCACTCTCAACACCCGCGCCTACACCTACCGTGCCGACGGTCACCTCACCGCGCTGGACGACTCACTGCGCGGCGCCCAGCGCTTCGCCCTCGATCCCGTCGGCCGGGTCACGGCGGTCACGGCCGCCGACTGGAGCGAGACGTACGCCTACGACGAGGCCGGTAACCAGACGACGGCAACCTGGCCCGCCCGCTACGCCGGGGGTGACGCGGCGGGGGAGCGTGCCTATACCGGTACGCGCGTGCGGCGGGCGGGCGCCAACCGCTACGAGCACGACGCGGCGGGCCGTCTGGTGCTGCGCACCAAGACCCGCCTGTCGAAGAAGCCGGACACCTGGCGCTACACGTACAACGCCGACAATCAGCTCACCGCCGTCACTACCCCCGACGGCACGCGCTGGCGCTACCGCTACGACCCGCTGGGCCGTCGCACGGCGAAGGAACGCCTGGCCGCCGACGGCGTCACCGTGGCGGAACGTACGACGTTCACGTGGGACGGCACGGTCCTGGCGGAGCAGACCACCACGGACGCGGGGCAACTCCCGCACCCGGTCACGCTGACGTGGGACCACCAGGGCTTGACCCCGCTCGCCCAGACGGAACGCCTCACCGACGAGGCGACGCAGCGCGAGATCGACGCGCGGTTCTTCGCCATCGCCACGGACCTGGTCGGCACCCCGACGGAACTCATCGACGAGTCGGGCGACATCGCTTGGCACACCCGCACCACGCTCTGGGGCACGACGACCTGGGCCAGAACCAGCACGGCGTACACCCCGCTGCGCTTCCCGGGCCAGTACTTCGACCCGGAGACGGGCCTCCACTACAACTACTTCCGCTACTACGACCCCGAGACGGCCCGCTACACCACCCCGGACCCCCTGGGCCTGACGCCAGCCCCCAACCCGACCACCTACGTCCACAACCCGCACAGGTGGATCGACCCACTCGGACTCGCGCCGTACCCGAACAATGGGGGTCTCGGCCGCCTGATTGAGGTCAACAAGCCAGATCCTGCGGCGGATGCCCTGGCTGAGCGGCTAGGAGGCGAATCACGCGTCAGGTTCGAGAACGATCCCACGAGGCGGGAATTCGATGCGATCAGCGATCAGTATGTTGCTCAGTCGAAGCCGGAAGGGATGCAGATGGGAAGTTCCTTCCGTAACCAGGCCAAGGCCACCTTTGAGCGTGCGATAGAATCCGGTCGTACGCCATATTTCCACTTCGATGGAGAGCCTGGTCCTGGGGTCATTGATAAACTACGGGAGTATGGCCGACGTTACGGGATCGATCCCGTAATTGATACAACTCCGTTGGAGTGAGGTCGATGTACGAGTTTCACGGCTGGTTCGGAATTTCCGAATCCCCTGAGGAAGCAGACATAGGGGGACTAAGTGAGGGAATCGCTGAACTGCGGGCGCTGATCGCCGGCATCGATTGGGCAACGGGCGAGGTTTCTCTTACCTTGCACAATGGTCAGTACTTTGTCCTGGCCAACGGTCTGATGAACCGTCGCAGGGACGAAGCGCGGGAGTTGGACCAGTTGTTGCTGTACATCGCCGGTCGCTTTCGCGGTGCGTGGGGCATTCTCTACGAGCGCTCGGACGACATGGATAGGCCGCCCGGTTCAGGTGCCTTCCGCGTCCGCGTTATGGCCAAGGGAGAGGTCAAAGTTCGCATGGATCCATTCCTGTCGCCCTGCTATCCGGTCATTGAGGACTAAGTGTGTTTCGCGATTTCCTGATGAAGGATGTCAAATAAAGTCCCAGAATGGTGAGAAGGTTTTCCCGGATCAGGTGAACGGGTTTTGTGTGTTCGTTTTCTGCAAGGCTAGAAGTGGGGTCGTGGTTTAATTTCCGGCAGGGGCCTTGCGAGTCTGGTGCGTGTGTCGACGGAATTAGATTTGACTGTCTGATGGGAGCGGCGGTCGTCTGGAGCTTCGGCCATAGGGGGAAGCGGTGGCCCCGGGCGGTCAGATAGGTGGTGCTGCCAAGGCAGCCTGGTAGTACGGCGGGGCGATCCTGGTAGTCGTACCACCTGGAAATAGCCTCGGGTGTCCGGCAGGCTGGGGGTATGAGTACCACGACCGCGTCCCGTCCGCCGACGGCCGGGCAGGACGGTGACATCCGGCGGCATGAGCTGGCCGCGTTCCTGCGGAGTCGGCGGGAGCGGATCATGCCTGAGCAGGTGGGGCTGGACCGGGGGCCGCGGCGGCGGACGCCCGGGTTGCGGCGGGAAGAGGTCGCGCAGCTCTCCGCCGTCGGCGTGACCTGGTACACGTGGCTGGAGCAGGCGCGTCCCATTCAGGTCTCCGCGCAGGTGCTGGACGCGCTCGCGCGGGCTCTGCAACTCGACACCAGTGAGCGGGCGCACCTGTTCGCGTTGGCCGGGGCCGTCGATCCCGCGCCGGGGACGCCGTGCCCGACGATCACGCCCTCGCTGCGGCTGATGCTGGAGCGGCTGGAGCCGTTCCCGGCCTGCGTGCAGAACTCCCGCTACGACATCCTCGCGTACAACCGCACCTACGGGCGGCTCATGTGCGACCTCGACGCCCTGCCGCCCGAGGACCGCAACTGCATGTGGCTCGCGTTCACCAACGAGGAGTGGGGCAGGTCGCTCGGCGCCAATCGGCAGGAGACGACGCGGATCATGGCCGCCAAGTTCCGAGCCGCCATGGCCGAGCACCTGGCCGAGCCGGCCTGGAAGACGATGCTCGGCCGGCTGCGGTCGGCCTCGCCCGAGTTCTGCGCGATCTGGGAGCAGCACGAGGTCGTCGCTCCGGTCGGGGACCGGACCAAGCGGTTCGTCAACGCCGAGGTCGGCACGCTCACCCTGGAGCACACGAACCTCTGGCTCGGGCCGTCCTCCGGGCCTCGGCTGGTCAGCTACATCCCGGTGGACGACGAGTCCCGGCTCCGGCTCGAGCGGTTGCAGGCCCTTGTGCAGGAGCGCGAGGAACTGGCGGCGGTGGTAGCCGCGAGGTAGGCGGCGCAAGCTGGGTGGCGCTCCGGGTGTCCTCGGACCCGCAGCGTTGCTGGCGAAGTGTGCCCGGCAGGACCCGGTGTGCTCGGTGTGCTCGGTGGGGCCAGATGCGCCGGGGACAGCGCCAGGTGTGTCCCGGTCAGCCCGGTCAGCCCGGTGTGTCCGGGGCGACCGGGTCTGTCAGGGGCCGATCGGCCTTTGTGTCGCGGTGTCCGCGCCCTGTCGGTCCCGTGCCGCCCCAGCCGCCGGTTCCAGCCGGGCCGCCGTGCGCAGCGCCGTGCCCCGGGCCCAGGCGCCGCTCGTCAGCGCCCCGAGCAGCAGGACGCACGCACCGCAGCCCGTGATGATCCACCAGGCCGGGCGGCTCGCGTCCAGGAAGTCGGCGGCGTACGCGGCGGAGGCCGCTCCCGCACCCGGTCGCGCCCCTGACGACGGACCCGTCGCCGAGGCGATGCCGCCCGCCAGCACCGCGCCGATCACCGCCACGCCCAGCGTCTGGCCGATCTGGCGGCTGGTGGAGGCGACGGCCGCCGCGACGCCCGCCTGGGAGCGGGGCATGCCGGAGACGGCGGTGTTGGTGATGGGCGCGTTCACCATGCCGAAGCCCAGACCGAAGGCGACGTAGCCGGTGAACATCAGCGAAGTCGTCGCCGCCGCGTCGAACGCCGCGAACAGCACGCCGCTCAGCGTCATCGCCGTGCCCGCGATCAGCAGGGAGAGCCGTGGGCCCCGGCTGCCGACCAGGCGCCCCGACAGCGGGGCGCAGACGAAGGTCAGGGCCGCCATCGGCAGCATGTAGAGCCCGGCGTGGAGCGCGGACAGGCCTCGTACCTCCTGGAGGTAGAGGGTGTTCAGGAAGAGGAACCCGCCGAGGGCCGCGAAGGCGCAGACCGCTATCACGGTCGCCCCGCTGAACGGCGCGCTGTGGAAGAACCGCAGGTCGATCAGCGGCTGGGCGCGCCTCGGCTCGTACAGCAGCAGGCCGACGAGGCAGAGCGCGGCGACGGCGGCGAAGGTGAGGATGAGCGGTGAGGTCACCCCGGCCGCGGGAGCCTCGATGATCGCGTAGGTGAGCGCGCCGAGTACGCCGATGATCAGCAACTGCCCCACCGGGTCCGGCCGGCGGGGCTCGGGGGCACGGGACTCGGGTACGTAGCGCCAGGTCAGCAGGAGTGCCGCGAGCCCGACCGGGAGGTTGAGCCAGAAGATCGACCGCCAGCCCACGGAGTCCACCAGCAGCCCGCCGATCAGCGGCCCCGCCGCCATGGAGATACCGACGACGGCGCCCCAGACGCCGATCGCGCGGGCCCGCTCGCGCGGGGCGGTGAAGGTGTTGGTGATGATCGACATCGCGACGGGGTTGAGCATCGAACCGCCGACGGCCTGCACCATCCGGAAGGCGACCAGCGCTTCCAGGTTCGGCGCGAGGGAGCAGAGGAGCGAGCCGAGGGTGAAGACGACCAGACCGGCCATGAACACCTTGCGGCGGCCGATCCGGTCGGCCGTGGAGCCCGCGAGCATGAGCAGGGACGCCAGGACGAGCGTGTACGCGTCGATCGTCCACTGGAGTCCGGAGACGGAGGCGTTCAGCTCCTCCCGCATCGAGGGCAGGGCGACATTGAGGACGGTGTTGTCCAGGCTGACGATCAGCAGAGACATGCAGCAGATCGCCAGCACCAGCAGCTTCCGTCGGTGGCTGAGCTCGGACATGTATCGATAGTACGGTTAACTAATGAGTAGGGATATGCGCGACAATGGGCGGATGACCGCTCCACTCGCCCCGTCCGCCCCGGTGCTGTCCGCCGCTCCCGCGTCGGTCACCGAGCACGCCCCCATGCCGGCCGCCGAGGACGCGCCCGCCTCGGCCACAGAGGACGCGCCACCCGCGACGTCCGCGCCCGTCGCGCCGCTCGCCATCGGCCCGCACACCGTCACGCCGCCGGTGGTGCTCGCGCCCATGGCCGGTATCACGAACGCGCCGTTCCGGACGCTGTGCCGGGATTTCAGTGGTGGCCAGGGGCTGTTCGTCAGCGAGATGATCACGACCCGGGCACTGGTCGAGCGCAACGAGAAGACCATGCAGCTCATCCGCTTCGACGCGAGTGAGACGCCGCGCTCGATCCAGCTGTACGGGGTGGACCCGGTCACCGTCGGCAGGGCAGTCCAGATGATCGTGGACGAGGACCTGGCCGATCACATCGACCTCAACTTCGGCTGCCCGGTGCCCAAGGTGACCCGCAAGGGCGGCGGCTCGGCCCTCCCGTACAAGCGGCCCCTGCTCCGGGCGATCCTGCGCGAGGCGGTCTCCAACGCCGGGCCGCTGCCCGTCACGATGAAGATGCGCAAGGGCATCGACGACGATCACATCACCTATCTGGATGCCGGGCGCATCGCCGTTGACGAGGGGGTGACGGCGATCGCGCTGCACGGCAGGACCGCCGCGCAGCACTACGGCGGGACCGCCGACTGGGACGCCGTCGCGCGGCTCAAGGAGCACGTTCCGGAGATTCCGGTGCTCGGCAACGGCGACATCTGGTCGGCGGACGACGCGCTGCGGATGGTGCGCGAGACCGGCTGTGACGGCGTGGTCGTCGGACGTGGCTGCCTCGGCCGGCCCTGGCTCTTCGCGGACCTGGTGGCGGCCTTCGGTGGTACGGGCACGGCGGTGCGGCCCACGCTGAACGAGGTGGCCGGCGTCATGCGGCGCCACGCCGAGCTGCTGGGGGAGTGGATCGGGGACGAGGCCCGTGGGGTGATCGACTTCCGTAAGCACGTGGCCTGGTACCTGAAGGGCTTCTCGGTCGGGTCCCAGCTGCGCAAGCAGCTCGCGGTCACCTCCTCCCTCGACGAGCTGGACGAGCTGATGGCCGGGCTGGATCTCGGCCAGCCGTGGCCGGACGGCGCGGACGGGCCGCGCGGACGCACGTCGGGCAACAACCGGGTCGTGCTGCCGGACGGCTGGCTCAAGGATCCGTACGACTGCGCCGGGATCGGCGCGGACGCGGAGCTGGACACCTCGGGCGGCTGAGGGCGCGGAGGCGCGCGGACGCGGGCGGACGGGGCCGGGACGGGGGCAGACGCGCGACGGCGGCGCCCCCTTCTGCTGGGGCGCCCCTCTTGGCGGCGCCCCAGCCCCGGTGACGACCGCCCCCTCCGCTTTGGCGGCGCCCCGCCCCGGCGAACCTGTCCGCATGCTGGGACGCGCGGGCAGATTGGCGCCCACTCGCCACGTGATTCTCGCCACCTTGAGACAGGTGGCGCTCAGATGAGCGGATCATGGGCGGGGTGTGCTTTCGAAAGTGGTGGCACGCGGTGCCGCCCTTTAGTCGTTCAAGTCTTGAACTCATATGCCGAGCATCGCGCTCAGGTGAGCGGAGTTGGTCATGTCTGGGTCATGCCCGCTTCGAGTGATGAAAGAACCGCGATACGTCAACTCCGCGCCGTCGGCATTCGATCCGGTGGCGGACGGGTGGTTAAGGCCGTATGACAGGCAAGTGGACGTACCCACTCACCTTCGATCTGGGTATGTTCCTCGCCACTAGGGCAGCCACCGCGTCGTCGAGGAGTCGAGACCGTGTCGGAAAACCAAGATCCTCACGTACCCACCTCCGGATCAGCGCGTGAAGAGTCGCGTGACGAGTCCCGACAGCGCGAGGGGACACGGAAGTTCGTCTACGACTTCACCGAGGGCAACAAGGACCTCAAGCACCTCCTCGGTGGCAAAGGCGCCAACCTCGCCGAGATGACCAACCTGGGGCTGCCCGTGCCCCCCGGCTTCACCATCACCACCGAGGCGTGCAACATCTACCTCGACAGCGGTACGGAACCGCCCGCCCTGCGCGACGAGGTGAGCACCCATCTCGACGCCCTGGAACGGAAGATGGGCAAGCGGCTCGGTCAGGCGGACGACCCGCTGCTCGTCTCCGTGCGTTCCGGGGCCAAGTTCTCCATGCCCGGCATGATGGAGACCGTCCTCAACGTCGGCCTCTCCGACGGCTCCGTCGAGGGTCTCGCCGAGCAGGCCGGTGACGAGCGCTTCGCCTGGGACTCGTACCGCCGGCTCATCCAGATGTTCGGCAAGACCGTGCTCGGCGTCGACGGTGACCTCTTCGAGGACGCGCTGGAGGAGGCCAAGCGCGCCAAGGGGGCCGCCACCGACGTGGATCTGGCGGCCGGTGACCTCAGGAAGCTGGTCGAACGGTTCAAGAAGATCGTCTCCCGGGAGGCGGGCCGCGACTTCCCGCAGGACCCGCGCGAGCAGTTGGACCTCGCGATCCGTTCCGTCTTCGAGTCGTGGAACACCGACCGCGCCAGGCTCTACCGCCGTCAGGAGCGCATCCCCGGCGACCTCGGCACCGCCGTCACCGTCTGCTCCATGGTCTTCGGCAACCTGGGCCCCGACTCCGGTACGGGCGTGGCCTTCACGCGCGACCCGGCGAGCGGTCACCAGGGCGTGTACGGCGACTACCTCCAGAACGCGCAGGGCGAGGACGTCGTCGCGGGCATCCGCAACACCGTCCCGCTCGCCGAACTGGCCACCATCGACAAGACGTCGTACGACCGGCTGCTGGCCATCATGGAGACCCTGGAGACGCACTACCGGGATCTGTGCGACATCGAATTCACCATCGAGCGCGGTCAGTTGTGGATGCTCCAGACGCGCGTCGGCAAGCGCACCGCCGGGGCCGCCTTCCGGATCGCGACCCAGCTGGTCGACCAGGGGCTGATCGACGAGGCGGAGGCGCTCCAGCGCGTGAACGGGGCGCAGCTCGCGCAGTTGATGTTCCCGCGCTTCGACGAGGAGGTCGAGCGGGAGCTGCTGGGGCGCGGGATCGCCGCGTCGCCGGGTGCCGCCGTCGGCAAGGCGGTGTTCGACTCGTACACCGCGATCAAGTGGTCGCGCTCCGGCGAGAAGGTCATCCTCATCCGCCGCGAGACCAACCCCGACGACCTGGAAGGGATGATCGCCGCCGAGGGCATCCTGACCTCGCGCGGCGGCAAGACCTCGCACGCGGCCGTCGTCGCGCGCGGTATGGGCAAGACGTGCGTCTGCGGCGCGGAAGAACTGGAGGTCGACACGAAGGCGCGCCGGCTGACGGTGGGGGAGCGGGTCGTCGAGGAGGGCGACACGGTCTCCATCGACGGTTCCACCGGCCGGGTCTACCTCGGTGAGGTGCCCGTCGTCCCGTCGCCCGTGGTGGAGTACTTCGAGGGCCGGATGCACGCGGGTGCCGACGACGCGGACGAACTGGTCGAGGCCGTCCACCGGATGATGGCGTACGCGGACCGGCGCCGCCGGCTGAGGGTGCGCGCGAACGCCGACAACGCCGAGGACGCGCTGCGTGCCCGCCGCTTCGGCGCGCAGGGCATCGGGCTGTGCCGCACCGAGCACATGTTCCTCGGCGAGCGGCGCGAACTCGTCGAGAAATTGATCCTCGCCCACACGGACGAGGAGCGTGAGGTGGCACTGGGTGCCCTGATGCCGCTCCAGAAGCAGGACTTCGTCGAGCTGTTCGAGGCGATGGACGGGCTGCCGGTGACGGTCCGGCTGCTGGACCCGCCGCTGCACGAGTTCCTGCCCGACATCACGGAGCTGTCGGTACGGGTCGCGCTCGCCGAGGCCCGCAAGGACCACAACGAGAACGACCTGCGCCTCCTCCAGGCCGTGCACAAGCTGCACGAGCAGAACCCGATGCTCGGACTGCGCGGGGTCCGGCTGGGCCTGGTCATCCCCGGGCTGTTCGCCATGCAGGTGCGGGCGATCGCGGAGGCCGCCGCCGAGCGGAAGAACGCCAAGGGCGACCCGCGCGCCGAGATCATGATCCCGCTCGTCGGTACGGTCCAGGAGCTGGAACTCGTACGGGACGAGGCCGAGCAGGTCATCGCCGAGGTCGAGCGCGCCACCGGTACGGAACTCAAGATGGCGCTCGGCACGATGATCGAGCTGCCGCGGGCCGCGCTGACGGCCGGTCAG
Source organism: Streptomyces sp. NRRL F-5135 (assembly GCF_000719775.1). GTDB lineage: Bacteria > Actinomycetota > Actinomycetes > Streptomycetales > Streptomycetaceae > Streptomyces > Streptomyces hebeiensis. The sequence goes on from NZ_JOHR01000020.1 coordinate 72,944, forward strand.
ATCGCCGAGGCGGCGGAATTCTTCTCGTTCGGGACGAACGACCTCACGCAGACGGTCTGGGGCTTCTCGCGTGACGACGTGGAGGCGAGCTTCTTCACCGCGTACCTGGAGAAGGGCATCTTCGGCGTCTCGCCGTTCGAGACGATCGACCGGGACGGAGTGGGCTCGCTGGTGCGGAGCGCGGTCGAGGCGGGCCGGGCCACGCGGCCGGCGCTGAAGCTGGGGGTGTGCGGGGAGCACGGGGGTGACCCGGACTCGGTGCACTTCTTCCACGAGGTGGGTCTGGACTACGTCTCGTGCTCACCGTTCCGGATCCCGGTGGCGCGGCTGGAGGCGGGCCGGGCGGCCGCACGGTCGCAGGGCAGCGACGCACGGTAGTCTGCGAGTCACCGTTCGCGGTGGTGCCGGGGTTCCGGCGCCGTGCGGACACCGGAGCCGCCGCGGGGCTCTTCGACCCTCACCGACCCCGGTCGGCGGCTGCGGCGCGGAAAGGGCGGGCGCCTTGTGCGGGGCGCCCGCCTCCGCGCTGTGCGCCCGCCTCCGCGCTGTGCGCCCGCCTCCGCGCCGTGCGCGCCGACCCGCGCCGTCCGCTCGCTGTCGACCGGCCCGTGGGGGCGGGGCCGGCGAGGCGCGTCGGCGGGTGGCGCACGGTCCGGGACGGTGACCGAATATGGCGTCCGTACACGCGTCGGCATTGACATGTTCCCCGATCGCACTCCACGGAATTGCGCCACATCGCGCCCGTGGGCCACGGAGGCAAACCACGCGGAACGCCGCACGGAAGGCCGCGCCGTGAACCGCGGGGGCACGACTCGCGGATCCCCACCCGACGAGCCGCGCCCCCATTACGCGGGCCGGACATGGAGCCGCAACCGTCACCGACCGCCGCCGGGCCCGCAAAGCCCCCCACGGCCTTCGCGCGCCTTTCGGTCGTCTCGGGTTTCATGCCCGACGCGGTACAGCTTTTCGGGTCCGGCCCCACCTCCGCGACCCGTTTCAACTGTGGCCGAAACACCGTGGTAACCGGGTGTGATGGCATGCATACTCATTGATCGGGGAGATGGTGGAGGCACAGGTGGGGACTGGATGCTGCGTATTCATTTCACGGATAAGGACCTCGGTGGGCTCAGGACGGCCACCGGACCCGACCCGCTGTGGGAAACGATTCTGAGCTTTCATCGAATACGGGATCGACGCGGCCCGCTCGTCTTCGGGGAATGGCGCCGGGAAACCCGTGCCCGGTTGAAAAGTGAAACACTTCTGCTCTCCGCGCTCGTTCCTCAGCGCGGCTATTTCCCGGATTTCCTGACACCGGCGCCCGCGCGGGCCGCACCCGGCTACGGACCCGAGCCGACGGGGCGCCCGGCGGCCCTGGAGGCGGGGCTGGAGGCCGTACGGGCCACGCCGCCCGAGCGGGTCCGCGCCGAACTCGCCCTGCTGGCCGCCGGGCGCTCCCGGGCGGCGCGCCGGGACGCGGGGTCATTACGGCCGGCGGCCCTGGACCAGTCGCAGCCGGTCATGTCCGGTACGGGTGCGGACGCGGGTACGGCCCGTGGGGGCGGCGGCCGGGGCAGGCGTCTCGCCGTCGCCCTCGCGCCGCTCCTCGACGACGGTCCGGACGCCCTGGCCCCGCTCGTCGACGCGCTCCGCACGTACCACCGCGCCGCGGTCGAGCCGTACTGGCCGTACATCCGGGCCAGGACGGAAGCCGACCGGACCCTGCGCGGGCGGGCCCTGCTGGACGGCGGCGCGGACGAACTCCTCGCCACGCTGCCGCCGATGCTGCGCTGGCGCGCCCCGGTGCTGGAGGCGGACTACCCGGTCGAGCGCGAACTGTGCCTGGACGGGCGGGGGCTGCTCCTCCAGCCCTCGTTCTTCTGCCGCTCCACCGCCGTCGTGCACCGGGATCCGCGGCTGCCGCCCGTGCTCGTCTACCCGATCACGCACTCCGACGCGCCCGCCGCCGTCGAGCGTCCGGGGCCCTCGCTGGGCCGGCTGGTGGGGCGGACCCGCTCGGCCGTCCTGCGGGCCATCGAACACGGCTGCACCACCAGCGAACTGGCCCGCAGGACAGGGGTGTCGCTCGCCTCGGCCAGCCAGCACGCGGGCGTCCTGCGCGAGTCGGGACTCGTCGTCACCCTGCGACGCGGAAACGCGGTCCTGCACACGCTCACACCGCTGGGCGCCGCCCTGCTGCGGGGCGGCGCCGACGGGGCCGGTGCGTACGCGGACAGTGCGTACGGCGAGGGGAACGTGAACGGCGCGCACAGGAACGCCTCCCATGGCAGCGCCTCCCATGGCAGCGCCTCCCAGGGCAGCGCCGCCTACGGGAACGGTACGTACGGCGACGGCGGTGCCTACGCAGACGTGCGGAAGGGGCCGGTCACCTCGTACGTGATGCCCCCCGACGCACTCGTGCCCGTACCGCGCTGGCTGGAGAAGTAGAGCCGCGTGCCGTCGGGGGAGAAGGCCGGTCCGGTGATCTCCGAGCCGGACTGGCCACCGATCCGCAGGAACGGGGCCACGATGTCGTCGGGGGTGATCACGCATATCTCCATGTTCCCGCCGTCCTCCGCGACGAAGAGATCGCCGGAGGCGCTGCCGGTGACGTTGTCGACACCGGTCAGGGGTGCCGAGCCGGACACCAGCGAGTCGTCGTAGGCCAGTTCGATGGTCCCGGCGGCGGCGTTGTACTGCCACACCCGGTTGTCGCCCTTGGTCGTGAACCAGCAGGTGCCGTCGGCGTAGTAACAGCCCTCGCCGCCGTTGAAGCGCTTGGCTCCGGACACCTGGTTACGGGTCGCGGCGTTGGCGCCGCTCGGGTCGGGGACCGGCGCCCAGCTCACCGGGCCGCTCGTGCCGGTTCCGGCGACGAGCACCTCCAGCCGGCCGGAGGAGAGATCGCCCCACGTGGTGGGCGTGAAGCGGTAGAAGCAGCCGTCGGGAACGTCCTCGGTGAGGTAGACCGTGCGGCGGACGGGGTCGGCCGCCGCGGCCTCGTGCTTGAAGCGGCCCATGGCGTCCCGCCGCACGGCCGCGTTCACGCCCCACGGGTCGGTCTCGTAGACGTACCCGAGGTCCACCTCCTCGCAGGAGAGCCAGGTGTTCCAGGGCGTTCTGCCGCCCGCGCAGTTCTGGCGGGTGCCGGAGAGGATCCGGTACGCGGCGGTGATCGAGCCGGTCGAGGAGAAACGGATCGCGCTCGCGCCCCCGGAGGGGTTGATCTCCGAGTTCGAGACGTAGATCCAGCCGGTGCCGTCCGGGTAACAGGCACCGCCGTCGGGGGCGTTGTGCCAGGTGTAGGAGGTGCCGGGCACCCGCTGCCCGGACCGGGCGATCACCTGGCTGGTGAAGCCCGCGGGCAGCCGGATGTTGTTGGCGTCCGCCGCGCCGAGCGCTCCGTACGGGCCCGTGCCGGGCTGGGCGGGTGAGGCGAGGGCGGCGCCGCGCCACAGGGTGCCGCCGAACGCGGCTGCCGAGGTGCCGATGACCGCTCCGCGCAGGAAATTGCGACGTTCCACTGGTCGCTCCAGGGGTGTGGGAGCCGCCCGCGGGGCCGGGTGGCGCCGCGGGGTCGCACGCCGGGGGAGCGTAGAGCATCCGTGTGACCGATGCCTGAATGCCCGGTGTCGGTACGGCTGGTTCGCGCGGGGCTCGTGCCGCCGCCACGGCCGGGTGGGGCGGCCGTGACGGCTGTCACCACGGCGTCAGGCCGTCAGGGCGGCGGGCTCCCCGGCTCGTATGCGCGTCCCGTACGCCCGGACGGCGACGTCGTCATCGTCCAGGCACCGGCCCGTCGCCAGGTCGAAGCGCTGCTTCAGCAGCGGCGAGGCGACGAAGGGCCCCGTGCCGGGCGCACTGCCCAGCAGCCCGCGCGAGAGGACGTACGCGCCGGTGAAGGGGTCCTGGTTGGAGACCGCGTACGGCCGGCCCGACCGGTCCAGGAAGACCGCCGCCTGACGGCCGTCGGGCAGGAGCGCCGCCACGCCCCGGCCCGGGGTCAGCGCGGACACCTCGCACACCGTGAACCAGTCCTCGCCCACGCGCAGTTCCACGGATCCCGTGCCGTTGGCCCCGCTGCCGGCGTCCCTGGCGGCTCCGGCGTTCCCGGCGGCTCCGGTGTCCCCGGCCTCCGTGTCGGTCCTCCGGTCCGTGACCAGATCTGTCATCGATGTTGTCGTCGCGGTCATCGCGCAGTCGCCCCTTCCAGCGTTTCCAGCGGGAGAAATGTCAGATCCGGCTTCACCTGATCGCGTTCGGGCACGAATTTCACCGACGGGTCCGGCGCGTCCGGGGCGTTCACGAAGGACACGAACCGCCGCAGCCGGTCGGGGTCGTTGATCGTTTCCGCCCACTCGTCGCGGTATTTGGCCACGTGCGCGGCCATCATCCGTTCCAGTTCGTCGCAGAGCCCCAGAGAGTCGTGGACGACCACGTCCCGTACGTGGTCGAGCCCGCCCTCGATCCGCTCCAGCCAGGCCGAGGTGCGCTCCAGCCGGTCGGCGGTACGGATGTAGAACATCAGGAACCGGTCGATCAGCCGTACCAGTTCCGCGTCCGACAGATCCTGCGCGAGCAGGTCCGCGTGGCGCGGGTCGGCGCCGCCGTTGCCGCCGACGTACAGGTTCCAGCCGTTCGCCGTGGCGATCACCCCGAAGTCCTTGCCGCGCGCCTCGGCGCACTCCCGGGCGCACCCCGACACCGCGGACTTCAGCTTGTGCGGGGAGCGCAGCCCCCGGTAGCGGAGCTCCAGGTCGATGGCCATTTTGACCGAGTCCTGGACGCCGTAGCGGCACCAGGTCCGCCCCACGCAGGACTTCACCGTCCTGAGCGACTTCCCGTACGCGTGCCCCGACTCGAAGCCCGCGTCCACCAGCCGGGTCCAGATCATCGGCAGCTGATCCACGCGGGCGCCGAACAGGTCGATCCGCTGCCCGCCCGTGATCTTCGTGTAGAGGCCGAAGTCCCGGGCCACTTCGCCGATCACGATGAGCTTTTCCGGCGTGATCTCGCCCCCAGGGATCCGCGGAACGATCGAATACGATCCGTTGCGCTGGATGTTCGCAAGGAAGTGATCGTTGGTGTCCTGGAGGGCCGCCTGTTCACCGTCCAGCACATAGCCGCTGACGCCCAGCGTGGGCGCGAGCGAGGCGATGATCGAACCGACGGTCGGCTTGCAGATCTCGCAGCCGTCGCCGCCGCGCGCCTCTTCCCGGCCGTGGGAGTCGAGCAGCGTCGCGTACGAGGTGACGCGCAGGGTGCGGACGATCTCGTACAGCTCGCCGCGGGTGTAGGGGAAGCAGCCGCACAGTCCCTTGTCGGCGGGCCCGGAGCCGTTCGCCGCCAGCAGCCGGCCGATGACCTTCACACAGCTTCCGCAGCCGGTCCCGGCCTTGGTGCACTTCTTGACCTCGGGGAGGGAGGAGCAGGCGCAGATCGCGCCCTTGGTCACGTTGTGGCAGCTGCAGATCACGGCGTCGTCGGGCAGCGCGGCCGGGCCCAGCTCGACCGCCGCGCCGGCGCCGGCCGGCAGGACCAGCTGCTCGGCGGGGACGGGCGGTACGGAACCGGTCATCGCCCGCAGCATCCCGTAGGCGTCGGCGTCCCCGACGAGGACCCCGCCGAGCAGGGCGCCGTCCGGATCCACGACCAGCTTCTTGTAGACACCGGCGCGCGCGTTCGCGTACATGACGCTCGAACAGCCGGGCGCCGCGCCGTGCGCGTCACCGAACGAGGCGACGTCCACGCCCAGCAGCTTGAGCTTGGTCGACATGTCGGCACCGGTGAAGCCGCGTACGCCGGCCAGGGCCGCGTCGGCCGTGCCCATCGTGCCGGCCGCCGTGCCCGGAGCGTTCGCGACCGTGTCCGTCCCACTCGCGGCCACGTCCGCTCCGGCCGCTCCGGCCGCCGAGATTCCGGCGGCTCCGGTCGGCGCGGAGATCCCGGCGGCGAGCACGTCCGCCACGGTCGTGGCCATCTCGTAGCCCGGTGCCACCAGCCCGTACACCTTGCCGTCCGCCGCCAGCGCGCACTCGCCGATGGCGAAGACGGCGGGGTCGGAGGTACGGCAGTGCTCGTCGACCGCGATGCCGCCGCGCTCGCCGACGCGCAGCCCGCAGTCGCGGGCGAGCTGGTCCCTGGGCCGGACACCGGCGGAGAAGACCACGAGGTCGGTGTCGAGGACCGAGCCGTCCGACAGCGCCATGCCGGTGACGGTGCCTCCGGCGTCCGTCGTCACCTCCTGCGTGCCCACACCCGCGTGGACGGTCAGCCCCATCTCCTCGATGGTGCGCAGCAGGGCCGCGCCACCGCCCTCGTCCACCTGGACGGGCATCAGGCGCGGCGCGAACTCCACGATGTGCGTCCGGAGCCCGAGCCCCTTGAGCGCGCCCGCCGCCTCCAGCCCGAGCAGCCCGCCGCCGACCACCGCGCCGGTGCGCGCGGTCATCGCGTACTCCTCGATCGCGAGGAGGTCCTCGATGGTGCGGTAGACGAAACAGCCGGTGGCGTCCTTGCCCGGCACGGGCGGCACGAACGGGTACGAGCCCGTGGCCAGCACCAACGTGTCGTAGGTGAAGACGCGCCCCGCCCGCGAGACGACCGTGCGCGTGGCCCGGTCGACGGTCTCGGCGGGGTCGTCCAGATACAGCTCGATGCCGTGGCGCGCCATGAAGTCCGGCTCGGCCAGGGCGAGGTCGTCGGGCGTGCGACCGGAGAAGTACGAGGTCAGAGCCACCCGGTCGTAGGCGGCGCGGGGCTCCTCGCAGAGCACCACCACACGGGCCCGCGAGGTCACGTCCCGCTCGGCGAGGGCCTCCAGGAAACGCTGGCCGACCATGCCGTGGCCGACGACCACGATCGTGGGGACGGGCGTCCGGTACGTGTCGGTCATCTCGGGAGCCTCCATCGGGAGAGCGGGGCACGGGGCACGGTGCCCGGCGCGTATACGGGTGCGGGTGCGGGGCTGCGGACGCGAAAGCGGCGGGGGAGAGGGACGGCGGGGGGCGAGGCCGGTGGGTGCGGTCCGGACGCGGTTCTCAGGTCATGTCCGAAACCCTGAGCGATGGCTGTTACCCGTCCGCATCGCGCCCGTTTCCCGTACGGAACGCTGCCCTCAGCGCTCCCGGACCGGGGGTGTGAGGGGCCGGTGCGAAGGCCCGCGATGTGAGGGCCCGTCGTGTGAGGTCCCGGGGACGTCAGTGGAGGACGGCGTGATCGCGGGCGCCGCGGCCGGGGCTGCCGGGCGGCGCGCTCGCGGGGCGCGCGGCGACGAGATGGGCGTACGCGACCACGTTGCCCCGGTAGCCGGTCCTCGTGGAGAAACCGCCTCCGCAGGTGATCACCCGCAGTTCGGCGCGTTCCGCGGCGCCGTACACCTTGCGGTCGGGGAAGGCGTCCGCCTCGTACACCTCGACCGCGTCGACCGAGAAGACGGCCGTCCTGCCGTCCCGTCGGGTCACCTCGATGCGATGGCCCTTTCCGAGCGTGCCGAGCGAGTAGAAGACGGCCGGGCCCCGGGCGGTGTCGACATGGCCGGCGACGAGAGCGGTGCCCCGGGCGCCGGGAGGCGTGCCGTCCCGGTACCAGCCCGCGAGGTTGCGGTCCGTCGCCGGAGGGACGTCGAGACTGCCGTCGGACGCCAGGCCGAGCCCCACGAGCGGGGTGTCCACCGCGATCCGAGGGATGCGCAGCCGGACGGGAGCGGAGGGCGGCAGGGGATCGGCGGCCGGCTCCGTGGGACGTCCGGGACCGGTCGTGAACGCCTGGGCGGGGGACGGCTGCGGCGGGGCCGGCGGCTCGGCGCCGGTCCGCACCAGCCAGATTCCGACGCAGGCGGCGATACACACCAGCCAGCCCCCGTTGCCGAGGCCGCCCCTGCCGGTGCGGGCCCCGGCGCTGCCGATGCCGCCGCCGCTGCTGCCGATGCCGCGCCTGTCGCCGCCGGAGTTGTCGCTGCCGGGTCTGCCGCCGGTGCTGCCGCTGCCGTGTCCACCAGTGTCACGTCTGCCGCGTCTGCCGGTGCGCTCGCTGTCGTGCATGCGGTGCGGGTCCTGTCGGGAGGGGTCCCCGCCCGGTCAGCTTGAGAAGCGTGACGGGGCGGGGACGGGAGGCGGGGCCGGGCCGTGGAGACCGGCCGCTCAGCTGTCCTGCGCGCCGCTCGCCCGGCGGCGCAGGAGCCAGGTCCCGCCGGCGGCGGTCGCGGCCAGAACGGCCGTGCCCGCCGCGATCCTGGCGGTGTCGGGCGCGACACTGCCACCCGCACCGGTTCTGACATGACCGGTCGGACCGGCGTGCTCCACACGGAGCGTGCCCTCCGCCCGCCTGCCGTTGTCGCACCTCACCCGGATACGGAACGAGCCGGACCGGGCGTACCGCGGTACCCGGAACCGCCCCTCCGCCGACTCCTTGTGCTTGCCCGTCTCCGGATGCCTGCGCGTCTCCGCGGGCTTGTCCGCCTTCGGGGGTTTACCCGTGTCCAGGTGCTTGGCCGTCTCCTGACGTTTGCGGGGGGCCAGGCGGAACTCCCCGTCGCCGACGGATTCCGCGAACCCCCTGCCACGTCCGTTCCTGCCACAGGCGGCCGTCCTGACGGTGACGGTGTCACCGGGGCGTGCGGTCCGCGGCGACAGCTCCAGATCCCCGCGGTCCCCGGGGCGGGTGGGCGCCCCCGTGGACGCCGCGGAGGCGTTCACGGGGGCCAGGGCTATCGACGCGGCCGCCAGTGCGGTCGTGGTCAGCAGGCGGGCAGGGGTCTGCATGAGGGAGCCTCCCGGGGAAGGTGCGGTGATCGTCACCTCCGAGATAAGACGGCTCACGGCGCACACGCCTGCTGATGGGTGGTCAGGTAGGCCGCCGACCGGTCGCACGGAGCGCGTCCAGGAACTCGTCACCGCAGGTCACGGGCGGTTTCTGGATGCCACCGGAGGTGATCGCCGACCCCGCGCCGAACGGGTGAGGCGAAACGAGACGCGGCCGCCGGCGAGAATGCCCCGGAGCCGGAGCCGGAGCCGGAGCCGGAGCCGGAGCCGGAGCCGGAGCCGGAGCCGGAGCCGGAGCCCGGCTCTCGGTGTCCGGCGCCGGCACGGGCCCCGGTCACCCCACTCCCGGCCTGTGCGCGATGGCTCAGACCTGGTCCCACGCGACGCGTTCGTACGACTCCGTCACCGTCTTCAGTGCCGCCGCGTCGCCGGGGAACACCGTCTCGTCCACCCGGGCCACCGGGGCGATCCCGATCGAGTTGGTGACGAACGCGGCGCGGTAGCGCGGCAGGTCCGCCAGGGTGACCTCGCGGCGCACGGACGCCGTCCCGGCTTCCGGCAGCCGTGGCTCGACCAGCGTCATGGTGACGCCCGCCAGCGCCGGCGCGTCCGGCCAGACCACCCGCTCGCCGTCCCAGAAGCCGATGTTCGCGATCCCGCTCTCGGACACGACCCCGCCGGGTCCGGTGAGCAGCGCGCCGTCGAAGCCCGCGCGGCGCGCGAGCCTGCCGTAGTGAATCTGCGCGAAGCCGCCCAGGTGCTTGATGTGCGGGACGGGACGCTGATACGGAACGGACATCAGGCTCACGGCCCGGCCGTCCGACACCACGGGCGGCCCCACCGTCACCATCAGCGTCGCCTCGTCCGCCCCGTCCGGCCAGTGCACGTACACCCGTGCCGAGGCGTCCCGCACATCACCGAGCGCGTGCCGCAGCGACTCCCGTACGCGCCCGCCGTCCAGTCCCGCACCGAAGAGTTCCCGGGTCGCGGAGTCCAGCCGGGCGAGATGCGCGGCGAGGCCCCGGACGCGTCCGTTCCTGACCTGCATGGCGGTGAAGTGCCCGTACGAGTCCAGGGCGCGCAGCCGTAGATCCGTCTCCGTGGCAGGCCGGCCGTCGACCTCGACGAGCAGGTGCGGTGCGGTGATCGTCATGCCGCACACCGTACGACGGCACCGGCGCCGGACCACGATTTGACCTCTACCAAGGTTGAGGTACGACGCTCTCGGCATGAACCTCACCGATGGCACCACCTCGACCAATCCCGTCCCGTCCGCCCCGTCCACGGCGGCGGCAGGACACGAACCGCTTCGGCTCGGCGTCATCCTGGGGAGCACCCGCGAGGGCCGCTTCGGCCCGGTCGTCGCCGACTGGTTCCTCTCCCGAGTCGGCGCCCGGCCGGACTTCACCCCCGAGCTGATCGACCTGGCCGAGGTGGACCTGCCGGCCGCCCCGACCGCCCGCCCCGGCCCCGCCGCCCGGGCCGAACTCGCCAAGGTCACGCCCCGGCTGGCCGCCGCCGACGCCTTCGTCGTCCTCACACCCGAGTACAACCACTCCTTTCCCGCAGCCCTCAAGTCCCTGATCGACTGGCACTACGCCGAGTGGCGGGCCAAGCCCGTCGGCTTCGTCTCCTACGGCGGAATCTCCGGAGGACTGCGCGCCGTCGAGCACCTGCGCCAGGTGTTCGCCGAACTCCACGCCGTCACCCTCCGTGACACGGTCTCCTTCCACAACGCGGGCGCGCTCTTCGACGAGGACGGCCGGCACACGGACCCCGCCGACTGCGACGCGGCCGCCACCACGATGCTCGACCGGCTCGCCTGGTGGGGCCTGGCCCTGCGCGACGCCACGGCCCTGCGGCCGTACGCGGCTTGACGACGGCGGCGGGAATCCGGCGGCGGTCCGCCGGCCCCGGCCGGGCCGTGCGCCGACGCCCCGGGACTGCGTACGGTGGGTGTCACCGTCGGCCGGGGACGCCCCACCGGCCCATCGTCCCGGGGTGCCCGCCCGGCTCGGTGGCGCACCGGTGCTGCCCGACCGGGCGCGCCGGTGCGGGGCGCTCACCCGGCCTCAAGTCCCTTGCGGTCCGCACCCGGCAGCAGGACCGCCACACACTCACAAACCGCCACACCCCCAAAGGGAGCCTGTCCGTGACCTCCGAGCCCTCCGTCGAGCCCTCCGCCACGTCCTCCGTCCCCGCCACGGCCGTCGCCGCGCATCTGACCGTGCTGACCACGACCGACAGCGCCGAGAAGGCCGAGGCGCTCGCCCGGGGCGCGATCGAGGCCCGGCTGGCCGCCTGCGCGCAGATCTCCGCGCCGGTCACCTCCGTCTACCGCTGGGAGGGAGCGATCGAGACCGCTCAGGAGTGGCAGATCCTCTTCAAGACCACGGCCGCCGGTTACGAGGCGCTGGAGGCCCACCTGTCCGCCGCCCACGACTACGACGTGCCCGAAATCATCGCCACGCCCGTCGTGCGCGGCAGCGCGGCGTACCTGTCCTGGGTGACGGAGGAGACCGATGCGCCATGACCGCCGCAACCGTGGCCACCCGTCGGCCCACGGCCCGGAGCCCGGCCACCGACCAGGAGCCCGGAGCACGACCGGACCCCGGCCCGGACCACGACGGGGCGGGCTCAGCCTGCCCCGTCCACCGCGGTTGCCTTGTCCGTTCCAGCCGTTCCAGCCGTTCCCTCCGCCTCGTCTGCCTCCAGCGCCCGCGTCACTCCCGTTTCCCGAGGGCCCAGGAAGGTGGGATCCGGCCGCAACACGGCTTCGGCCGCGCCCTTCCCCGAGGCGAACAACTCCCGTATTTCCCCGTAGTACCAGGTCAGGTCGTGCCGCTCGGTCACGCCGACGCCGTACGACGCGACCCCCGCGGCCTCGCAGAGTGCCACCGCGCGCCGGACGTGGAAGCCCTGTGTCACCAGCACCGCTCGCTCGACCCCGAATATCTTCCGGGCCCGGACGCACGAGTCCCAACTGTCGAACCCCGCGTAGTCACTGACGATCCGTCCGTCCGGCACGCCGCGCTCCACCAGATAGGTCCGCATCGCGTCCGGCTCGTCGTACTCCTCGCGACTGTTGTCCCCCGTGACCAGGAGGACCCTCACCTTGCCCGTGCGGTACAACTCGGCCGCCGCGTCGAGCCGGTGCGCGAGATACGGCGTCGGGCGCCCCGACCGCAGCCCCGCGCCGAAGACCACGGCGACGTCCCGCGACGGCACGTCCGCGATCGTCCGCACCCGGCTGTCCGCCACCGCGTGCGTCCACGTCGACGGCACCAGCCCCAGCACGCATGCCACCATGGCGACCTGCACGGCACGCCGCTGTCCCCGCCGGGTGCGCGGCAGCCGCGGCAAACGCGGCCACCCGGCCCGTCCCGTTGGCCACAGCGCCCGTCTCCGCCGCGCCGGCCGGTGATGCCGCAGTCGCGACAGCCGGTACCGCAGCCCCGTCCCTGACATGTCCCCGCCCCCGTTTCCCCTTCTCTGCCCAGCCTTCGGTCCGCCCCGCCCGGCCTTCGGTCCCGTGCGGTCTCGCCTCCGTCCGTACGACGATCGGCGCCGCCCACTGGTGCCCTCCAGGTGACTTCCCCATCCTCCCTGTTTTTCTCCGCGCTCATCACGGTAAGTGACGGGTCTGACAATGCCTTCACACCGCCTGTGAGACCCCGGAAAACGGCTGGTGACCGTGGTGGCAACGGTTCGCAACCACGTTCCGGCAGGATGGGACCCGGACCAGCACCGCCCGCCCCGGACGGCCGGCCCGGGCCCCCGGCCGGGCTCAGTACCGTCCGTGACCGACCCCGGGGCTCGCCGTACGGAAGGGAACAAGCAGGAGCATGTTCAGCGACCGGCCCGCCCCCGCAGCCGTACCCGGCCCCGGTGCCCCCAGCCTCGTCGTCGTCGCCCACGGAAGCCGCGACCCGCGCGCCCTGCGCACCGTCACCGCGCTTCTCGACCGGGTCCGTGCGCTCCGGCCCGGCCTCGACGTACGGCTCGGCCACATCGAACTCAACGAGCCCCTGCTCACCGACACCCTCGCCACCCTGGAAGCCGACGCGCCGGACGGCGCCGCCGTGCTCGTCCCGCTCCTCCTCAGCCGTGGCTACCACGTCAAACAGGACCTGCCGGCCGCCGCCTCCGTCTCCCGCCGGGTCACCCTGGTCGCCGCCCCGCTCGGCCCGCACCCGCTGCTGACCGAGGCACTGCACGACCGTCTGGTCGAGGCCGGCTGGCCCGTGGACGCCCTGGCCGCCGACCCCGCCGCGCGCCGTACCGCCGGGGTCGTCCTCGCCGCCGCCGGCTCCCGTGACCCGCAGTCCGCGGAGGACACCCGGCGTACCGCCGCGCTGCTCGGCGAACGGCTCGGCGGCGTACCGGTCCTGCCCGCCTACGCCTCCGCCGCCTCGCCGACCGTTCCCGAGGCGCTGCGCGCCCTCGCCGCCCGGGGCCGCCACCGGACCGCGATCGCCTCGTACTTCACGGCCCCCGGCTACTTCGCCACCCGCAGCACCGCGCACGCGCCCTGGATCGCCGCCGCCCCGCTCGGCACGCATCCGGCGATGGCCCGCCTGCTGCTCCACCGCTACGACGAGGCGCTGGTGAAGCCGTACGCTGCCCATGCTCAGGCGGCCCACGAGCCGAACGAGCAGCGCCGGACCTACGGCCCGCCCCTACCCGACGTGCTCGCCGCCGCGTCCTCGCTCCCGTTCACCTCGGCCTCCGCCTCCACCTCCGCCCACCACCTCACCTCCGCCTGAAAGCACCCCCTGCGAGACGTGGACGTGGTCGTGGACGTCCCCGAAGATCCGCGAGAGGTCCGCAAAAAGCCCTTCAACTACCCCGTAACGCCCGAGAAACCCCGCCTCCGGTTACCTTCGGTGCATGGCACGCACCTCCGGCACCACTCCGACACGCCCCTCAAGCCCCCCGGACCCTCCGCGCGCCTACGACGACGCGGCCACCGAACGCTGGGCTCCCGAGCCGGACAAGCGCCCCGGCCGTACGGCCTTCCAGCGCGACCGCGCCCGCGTGCTGCACTCCGCCGCGCTGCGCCGGCTCGCGGGCAAGACCCAGGTGGTCACTCCCGGCTCCCACAGCACCGCGTGGGACACCACGCCCCGCACCCGGCTCACCCACTCCCTGGAGTGCGCCCAGGTGGGCCGCGAGCTGGGCGCGGCGCTCGGCTGCGATCCCGACCTGGTCGAAACCGCCTGCCTCGCCCATGACATGGGCCATCCGCCGTTCGGTCACAACGGGGAGCGGGTTCTCGCCGAATTCGCGGCGGACTGCGGCGGGTTCGAGGGCAACGCGCAGTCCCTGCGGCTGCTGACCCGCATCGAACCGAAACGTTTCGTGCCGTCCCCGGACGGCGACGGCCTGGTCAGTGTCGGCCTCAACCTCACCCGCGCCGCCCTGGACGCCGCCACCAAGTACCCCTGGACGCGCGGCGCGCACCCCACCCGGCCCGGCTCGGCGAAGTTCGGTGTGTACGAGGACGACCTGCCGGTCTTCGGCTGGGCCCGCAGCGGCGCGCCCGCGGGCCGTACCTGTTTCGAGGCGCAGGTCATGGACTGGTCCGACGACGTCGCGTACTCGGTCCACGACTTCGAGGACGGCCTGCACGCCGGCCACATCACCCCGGCCGCCCTGACCTCCGCCGCCGAGCGGAGCGCCGTCTGGGACGTGGCGCTCGGCCGTTACGTGCCCGAGGACACCGATCCGGCGGAACTGTCCGCCGCGCTCGACCGGCTGCTCGCCCAGCGGTGGTGGCCGCACGGCTACGACGGCACCGCCGTCGCCCAGGCCCGCCTCAAGGACGCCACCAGCCAGCTGATCGGCCGGTTCTGCGAAGCCGCCGAGACCGCCACGCGCCGGGCGTACGGTACGGGACCGCTCACCCGGTACGCGGCCGATCTGGTCGTTCCGCGCGCCGCCCGCCACGAGTGCGCGGTCCTCAAGGCCGTCGCCCACCGTTACGTCATGCAGCGGGCCGAACAGCAGGCGCTCCGCGCCGACCAGCGGATCGTCCTGGCCGAACTGGCCGGGACACTCGCCGCCCGTGCGCCCGAGGGGCTCGATCCCCAGTTCCGGGCGCTGTTCGAGACGGCGGCCGACGACCGGGCGCGCAAACGCGTCGTGGTCGATCAGATCGCGTCATTGACGGACACGGCGGCCCGCTCGCTGCACGCGCGGCTCACCGGCCGCCCCACCACATGAGGACCCGGACCTCCCGGTGAGGACCCGGACCTCCCGGTGAGGTAGCGGATCTCCCCGCGTCCGGCACGCCCAGGGGCCGTACCGGTGTGGCGGACGGGTGACATGCGCCCTCTCCACCTCACCGTTTCCGGCTCGCGCGTGTACGAAAGTAGACCGGATCACGGCAGTGAGACAGCCCGCGGAGCGCCCCCTCTTTCGCCATCACGCTCCGTGCGGGACGCTCGCAGATGGCGGCAGTACGAAGAGGAGGCATCAAGTGGTCGACGCGCATCAGACCTTTGTCATCGTCGGCGGAGGGCTGGCCGGGGCGAAAGCCGCGGAAACCCTTCGGGCGGAGGGCTTCACCGGCCGGGTGATCCTCATCGGCGACGAACTCGACCACCCCTACGAACGACCACCGCTGTCCAAGGGCTACCTCGTCGGCAAGGACGACCGCGAGAGCGTCTTCGTGCACGAGCGTGCCTGGTACGCCCAGGCCGACGTCGAACTGCACCTCGGCCAGACCGTCACCGCCGTCGACCGGGACGACCACTGCGTCCACCTGGGTGACGGGGCCTCGGTCCGGTACGACAAGCTCCTGCTGGCGACCGGCGCCGAGCCGCGCCGCCTCGACATCCCCGGCACCGACCTGGCGGGCGTCCACCATCTGCGCCGGCTCGCCCACGCGGAGCGGCTGCGCCAGACCCTGGTCGCGCTGGGCCGGGACAACGGTCATCTGGTGATCGCGGGCGCGGGCTGGATCGGCCTGGAGGTCGCGGCCGCCGCCCGCGGCTACGGCGCCGAGGTGACCGTCATCGAGGCCCAGGCGACCCCGCTCCACCAGGTCGTCGGCCCGGAGCTGGGGCAGGTCTTCGCCGAGGCGCACCAGGAGCACGGCGTCCGGTTCCACTTCGGCGCCCGGCTCACCGAGATCACGGGCCAGGACGGCATGGTCCTCGCGGTCCGTACGGACGACGGCGAGGAGCACCCCGCCCACGACGTGCTCGCCGCCATCGGCGCGGCGCCCCGTACGGCTCTCGCCGAGGCGGCGGGGCTCACGCTCGCCGCCCGCGAGCAGGGCGGCGGTATCGCCGTGGACGCCGCGCTGCGCACCTCGGACCCGGACATCTTCGCCGCCGGTGACGTGGCGGCCCTCCCGGTGACCGGCTGGGGAGCGGCGCTGTCCGCCTCGCGGGTACGGGTCGAGCACTGGGCCAACGCCCTCAACGGCGGACCGGCCGCTGCGCGCGCCATGCTCGGCCAGGACGTCACCTACGACCGGATCCCGTACTTCTTCTCCGACCAGTACGACCTGGGCCTGGAGTACTCCGGCTGGGCCCCGCCCGGCACCTACGACCAGGTCGTGGTGCGCGGGGACGCGGGGAAGAGGGAGTTCGTCGCGTTCTGGCTGAAGGACCGGCGGGTGCTCGCCGGGATGAACGTCAACGTGTGGGACGTCACCGGTGACATCCAGCGACTGATCCGCTCCGGCGCCCCGCAGGACCTGGACGCACTCGCCGACCCGGGCGTGCCGCTGAGCACCCTCGGCACCTGAGGGCGCTGTCCCCCGCAGCCACCGGGCCGGCGCAGGACCGGTGCGTCCCGAGGGCCGTCAGGGATCGCGAGCGATGCGGGGTGCCGGCCGCGGGGCCCGCGGGGACCGGGAGGGGCCGCGGGACCGGCGTGGATCGCGTCGTCCCGCGCGACCGGGCCGGGCAAGCCCGGCGTCCCGAGGGCGCCCGGCCCCCTCGCCGCCCGAGGGTGTCGGCGCGCCCCCGTAGAATTCACGCGTGGCAGGCAGGATCAACGATGACGACGTGAAGGCGGTACGGGACGCGGTCCCGATCGACGCCGTCGTGTCCGAGTACCTCCAGCTGCGCAGCGCGGGGGGCGGCAATCTCAAGGGGCTCTGCCCCTTCCACGACGAGAAGTCCCCCTCCTTCCAGGTCAGTCCGAGCAAGGGCCTCTTCCACTGCTTCGGCTGCCAGGAGGGAGGGGACACGATCGCCTTCGTGATGAAGCTCGACCACCTCTCCTTCTCGGAGACGGTCGAGCGGCTCGCCGCGCGCGCGGGCATCACCCTCCGCTACGAAGAGGGCGGGTACAACCCCACGAGCCAGCGTGGCGAGCGCAGCCGGCTGGTGGAGGCCCACAAGATCGCCGCCCGGTTCTACGCTGACCAGCTCGCCGGGCCCGAGGCCGAGATCGGCCGGGCGTTCCTCGCGGAGCGGGGGTTCGACCAGGCCGCGGCCGAGCACTTCGGCGTCGGATACAGCCCGGGAGGCTGGGACCACCTCACCCGCTTCCTGCGCGGCAGGGGGTTTTCCGACAAGGAGCTGGTGCTCTCCGGGCTCTCCCAGGACGGCCGCAACGGCCCCATCGACCGCTTCCGGGGCCGGCTGATGTGGCCGATCCGCGACATCTCGGGCGACGTGGTCGGCTTCGGCGCCCGCAAGCTGCGCGACGACGACAACGGCCCGAAGTACCTGAACACACCCGAGACCGCGATCTACAAGAAGTCCCAGGTGCTGTACGGCGTCGATCTCGCCAAACGGGACATCGCCAAGGCCAGCCGCGCCGTGGTCGTCGAGGGGTACACGGATGTGATGGCGTGTCACCTCGCCGGGGTCACCACCGCCATCGCGACCTGTGGCACGGCCTTCGGCGGGGACCACATCAAGATCCTCCGCCGGCTGCTGATGGACAACGGAACGGCCAAGGTGATCTTCACCTTCGACGGGGACGCGGCCGGTCAGAAGGCCGCGCTGCGCGCGTTCGAGGACGACCAGAAGTTCGCCGCCGAGACGTACATCGCCATCGCGCCGGACGGCATGGACCCGTGCGACCTGCGCCTCGCCAAGGGAGACGACGCGGTCCAGAGCCTGGTCGAACCCCGTACGCACCTCTTCGAGTTCGCCATCCGCCAGATCGTCTCGCGCTACGACCTGGAGACCCCGGCGGGCCGCGCGGCGGCGCTGGACGAGGCCGCGCCGATCGTCGCCCGGATCAAGAACGTCGCGTCGCAGCACGAGGTCGCGGTCCAGCTCGCCGGGATGGTCGGCATCCTCGACACCCAGTTCGTGGTCAAGCGCGTCGGCCAGCTGGCGCGCTGGGCCCGCGAGCGGGGCGGCCGGGGTCCGGCGGCGCCCCCGGAGCGGCACGGCCGGGCGGCGTACGAGCCGGGGGCACCGAGCCGGCCCTCCGGTCCCGCGCTCAACCTCCGCAGCCCCGCCCACCGCACCGAGCGCGAGCTGCTCAAGCTCGCCCTCCAACGCCCCGAGCTGGTCTCCCCGGCCTTCGACGCCTACGGAGAGGACGAGTTCACCGGCCCTCCGTACGCCGCCGTGCGCCGCGCCATCGAGGAGGCCGGCGGCGCCGAGCGGGGCGTGCACTCCGCGTCCGAGTACCTCTCCCGGGTCCGCGAGGCCGCGCCCAACGACTCCGTCCGCGCGATGGTCACCGAGCTGGCGGTGGAGGTCCTGCACGGCAAGACCATCGACGAGGTGTACGCGGGCCAGCAGCTCGTCCAGGTCCGGCTGCGTGCCGTCGACCGCCGGATCCGCGAGGTCACCAGCACCCTGGCCCGGGCCGGCGCGCACGGCGACCCGGAACACCTGGCCGCCGTGCAGAACGAGTTGTGGGTGCTCCAGCAGTACGGCGAGTCGCTGCGCAACCACGGCGCCGCCGCGCTGTGACGCGGGCCCACAACGCCGCCGTGCCGTCGCGCGGCCCACGGCGCTGCCACGCCCCCACGCGGCTCCGCCCGGCCCCACGTGGCGCCGCCCACGCCCCCAGGTGCCCCCGGGCCGTGCCACGCGCCCGCACGGCGCCGCCCGCGCCGCGGCGTGACTCCGCGCGCCAGGGACGGTGCGCCATGGTCCGCCATGTTTCCGCCGGGTTCTCATAGCGGGCGGTTCCGACTCCTTCCGTAACGACCCGGTCACGTATGGGACTCAAAAAGTCACCGCACGCCCCTCGTGACAATGCTGTGTCGTGCCCCACACTGGGATGCGGTGCCGGTCTACGGAGCGCGGCCGGTCCCACCCCACGAGAGCGCCCACCCCCACGGATCCGCTCATCGTGTACGGGACGGAAGGACGGCCCCGGCCGCCCCCGCCCCGCTGCCGCACGGCCCCCGAACCGGCAGCGATCACCTGGAGGTCGCCCCCCGTGCAGACCCGGAGCCTGACCGAGACGCTCATCGCCCCAGCCACCGCCGCGCCCCCGGCCGCCACGTCCCCGACCGTGGGACCACTGGAGCCCTTCGCCGCGGCGGGCACCCTCACCGAGGACCCGGTGGCGCCCCTGTCCCTCGTGCCGAAGCCCCCGGGACCCGCCGAGCCCATGGAACGGCGGGGCGGCCGTGACGACACCGGAGGCCCTTCCTCCGACCTGTTCCGCCAGTACCTGCGCGAGATCGGCCGTATCCCGCTGCTGACCGCGGTCGAGGAGGTGGAGCTGGCGCGGCGCGTCGAAGCTGGCCTCTTCGCCGAGGAGAAACTCACCGGGACGCCCGACCTGGACTCCGGCCTGGCCCTGGACCTCGACCGGCTGGTCGTCCTCGGCCGGATGGCCAAGCGCCGGCTGATCGAGTCGAACCTGCGGCTGGTCGTCTCCGTCGCCAAGCGGTACGTCGGCCGCGGACTGACCATGCTGGATCTGGTCCAGGAGGGGAACCTGGGCCTGATCAGGGCCGTCGAGAAGTTCGACTACACGCGCGGCTACAAGTTCTCGACGTACGCGACCTGGTGGATCCGCCAGGCCATGTCCCGCGCCCTGGCCGACCAGGCCCGCACCATCCGGGTGCCGGTCCACGTGGTCGAGCTGATCAACCGGGTCGTACGGGTGCAGCGGCGGATGCTCCAGGAGCGCGGCTACGAGCCCACGGCCGAAGAGGTCGCGGCCCAGCTGGAGCTGACACCGGAGCGGGTCAGCGAGGTGCTGCGGCTCGCCCAGGAACCGGTCTCCCTGCACGCCCCGGTGGGCGAGGAGGAGGACGTCGCGCTCGGCGACCTCATCGAGGACGGCGACGCGGCGTCACCCGTCGAGTCGGCCGCCTTCCTGCTGCTGCGCCAGCATCTGGAGGCGGTGCTCGCCACCCTCGGCGAGCGCGAACGCAAGGTGGTGCAGCTCCGGTACGGCCTGGACGACGGCAGGGCCCGCACGCTGGAGGAGATCGGCAGGGTCTTCGGAGTGACCCGCGAACGCATCCGCCAGATCGAGTCCAAGACCCTCGGCAAGCTGCGTGACCACGCCTTCGCGGACCAGCTCAGGGGTTATCTGGACTGAAACGGCGGGCCGTGACGCCCGCCGCCGTCCGCGCGGACCCGAGGATCACGAAGCCCCGGGGAGGACCCGAGGCCCCGACAACGCCGCGCGCCGCGCCCGTACCGCCTCGTCGGCGGCCACGGACGCGGCGCGGGCGATACGGCGCGGGCATGCGGGTACACGGCACGCCCGTCACCGATAAGGCCGTCACCAGTAAGGGCGTCACCGGTACGGGCACGGCCCCGTCGCCTCAGTCCACCTCGGCGACCGCCTGCGCGAACTGCGCCGCGTACAGCCGCGCGTACGCGCCACCCGCCGTCAGCAGCTCGTCGTGCGAGCCCTGTTCGACGATCGAGCCGTTCTCCATCACGAGGATCACGTCCGCGTCCCGGATCGTGGAGAGCCGGTGCGCGATCACGAAGCTGGTGCGGCCGTGGGCCAGCCGCGCCATCGCCTTCTGGATCAGCACCTCGGTACGGGTGTCCACCGAGCTGGTCGCCTCGTCCAGCACCAGGATCACCGGGTCGGACAGGAACGCCCGCGCGATCGTGATCAGCTGCTTCTCCCCGGCGCTGACGCCCGACCCCTCGTCGTCGAGCACCGTGTCGTAGCCGTCCGGCAGCGTACGGACGAACCGGTCGGCGTGCGCCGCCCGCGCCGCCTCCTCGATCTCCTCCCGGCTCACCTCGCGCGCCGCGCCGTAGGCGATGTTCTCCGCGATCGTGCCCCCGAACAGCCAGGTGTCCTGGAGCACCATGCCGATCCCGGCGCGCAGCTCCTCGCGGGACATCCGCGCGATGTCCGCGCCGTCGAGCGTGATCCGGCCGCCCGACACCTCGTAGAACCGCATCAGCAGGTTGACCAGCGTGGTCTTGCCCGCGCCCGTCGGACCGACGATCGCGACCGTCTGGCCGGGCTCCACCGCCAGCGAGAGGTCCTCGATCAGCGGCTTCTCCGGGTCGTACCGGAAGGACACGTGCTCCAGCGCCACCCGGCCCTCCGGCGCGCGCAGCCGCTCCACCGACACCGGGTCGGGCTCCTGCTCGACGGCGTCCAGCAGTTCGAAGATCCGCTCGGCGGAGGCCACGCCCGACTGCACCAGGTTCGCCATCGACGCGACCTGCGTCAGCGGCATCGAGAACTGGCGCGAGTACTGGATGAACGCCTGCACGTCACCGATCGACAGCGAGCCCGAGGCGACCCGCAGCCCGCCGACGACCGCGACCAGCACGTAGTTCAGGTTGGAGACGAACAGCATCAGCGGCTGCATGATCCCGCTGTTGAACTGCGCCTTGAAGCCCGCCTCGTACAGCTGCTCGTTCTGCTCGCGGAACGTGGCCGCCGACTCGTTCTGCCGCCCGAAGACCTTCACCAGCGAGTGGCCGGTGTACATCTCCTCGATGTGCGCGTTGAGCGTGCCGGTGACCTTCCACTGCCGCACGAACTGCGGCTGCGAGCGCTTGCCGACCTTCGCCGCCACGAGCACCGACAACGGGACGGTGATCAGCGCCACCAGCGCCAGCAGCGGCGAGATCCAGAACATCATCACCAGCACACCGACGATGGTCAGTACCGAGTTGATGAGCTGGCCCATCGTCTGCTGGAGCGTCTGCGAGATGTTGTCGACGTCGTTGGTGGCGCGGCTGAGCACCTCACCGCGCGGCTGTCCGTCGAAGTACGACAGCGGCAGCCGGGAGAGCTTCGCCTGGATCTCCTCCCGCATCCGGTACACGGCGCGGTTGATGATCCGGATGGAGAGCCGGGTCGAGACCAGCATCATCAGGCCCGCCCCGATGTAGATCACCAGGACCAGCAGCAGCACCTCGCCCACCGCGCCGAAGTCGATGCCGTGGCCGGGCGTGAAGTCCACCCCGGTCAGGAGATCGGCGACGCCGTTGTCGCCCTCCTCCCGCAGGGCGGCGATCGTCTGTTCCTTGGAGACACCCGCGGGCGTCTGCCGGCCGATGACACCCGCGAAGATCAGGTCCGTCGCCTTGCCGAGGATCTTCGGCCCGACGACCGACAGGGCGACACTGAGCACGCCCGCGCCGACCATCCACCAGATCGTCGTCTTCTCCACCGCGAGCTGTCGCAGCAGCCGCTTGCCCGACCCCTTGAAGTCCATCGACCGCTGGGCGGGGCCCGCGGCCATCATGCGTCCGCCAGGACCGCTCATCAGGCCGCCTCCGCCTCGGTCAGCTGGGAGAGGACGATCTCCCGGTACGTCTCGTTCTCCGCCATCAGCTCCTGATGGCGGCCCGTCCCCACGACCCGGCCCTCGTCCAGGACCACGATCCGGTCGGCGTCACGGATGGTGGAGACCCGCTGGGCGACGATCACGACGGTCGCCTCCGAGGTCTCCCGCGCCAGCGCCGCCCGCAGGGCCGCGTCCGTCGCGTAGTCCAGCGCGGAGAACGAGTCGTCGAACAGATAGATCTCCGGCCGCTGCACGAGCGTGCGCGCGATCGCGAGGCGCTGCCGCTGCCCGCCGGAGACATTGGTGCCGCCCTGGGCGATGGGCGCGTTCAGCCCGCCCTCCAGGGACGCGACGAACTCCCGCGCCTGCGCCACCTGCAGGGCGTGCCACAGTTCCTCGTCGGTCGCGTCCGGGTTGCCGTAGCGCAGGTTCGTGGCGACCGTACCTGAGAAGAGGTACGGCTTCTGCGGCACCAGGCTCACCGTCTTCGCCAGCAGCGCGGGATCCAGCTCCCGTACGTCCTGCCCGTCGACCAGCACGTCCCCCTCCGTCGCGTCGAACAGCCGCGGTACGAGTCCGAGCAGCGTCGACTTGCCGCTGCCCGTCGAGCCGATGACCGCGGTCGTCTCGCCGGGTCGCGCCACGAGCGAGATGTCCCGCAGCACGGGCTCCTCGGCCCCCGGGAAGCGGAACTCCGCGCCCCTGATCTCCAGATGACCGTGGCGGCGCAGCTCCCGCACCGGGTTCCGCGGCGGGACGACACTGGAGCTGGTGTCCAGGACCTCCTCGATGCGCTCGGCGCAGACCTCGGCCCGCGGCACCATCATGAACATGAAGGTGGCCATCATCACGGCCATCACGATCTGCATCAGGTACGCGAGGAACGCGGTCAGCGCGCCGATCTCCATGCCGCCGCTCTCGATGCGGTGCGCGCCGAACCAGACGACCGCGACCGACGACAGGTTCACGACCGTCATCACGGTCGGGAACATCAGCGCCATCAGCCGGCCGGTCGACAGCGCGACGTCGGTCAGCTCGGCGTTGGCCTCGCCGAACCGCCCCTTCTCGTACTCGTCCCGCACGAAAGCCCGGATCACGCGGTTGCCGGTGATCTGTTCGCGCAGGATGCGGTTGACGGTGTCCAGCCGGGTCTGCATCGTCCTGAACAGCGGCCGCATCTTCTTGACGATGAGGCTCACGGATATCCCGAGCAGCGGCACCACGGCCAGCAGCACGGCGGAGAGCGGAACGTCCTGGCCGAGCGCCATGACGACGCCGCCGACACACATGATGGGCGCGGACACCATCAGCGTGAACGACATCAGGACCAGCATCTGCACCTGCTGGACGTCGTTGGTGGTGCGGGTGATGAGGGACGGTGCCCCGAAGTGGCCCACCTCACGCGCGGAGAAGCTCTGCACGCGCTCGAAGACGGCGGCCCGGACATCGCGGCCGAGGGCGGAGGCGGTCCGCGCGCCGTAGTACACGGCGCCGATGTTGCAGAGCACCTGGACCAGACTGACGGCGATCATGATGGCGCCGAATTCCAGGATGTAACCCGAATCGCCCTTCACGACACCCTGGTCGATGATGTCGGCGTTCAGGGTGGGCAGGTAGAGGGTGGCGCACGTCTGCAACAGCTGGAGCGCCACCAGCAGGGCTATGGGTCTTTTGTAGGGCGCGAGATGGGCTCGCAGAAGTCGTAGCAGCACGCGGAGTCTCTCGGGGTCGGCTTCGAAAGTGGCGGAGATCAGGAGGTCCCGACCCACCATCTTGCGGCACCGCGGTGGCCGACCCCCAAGGTTTTACGGCCAAGGACGGGTCAAGACAGGGAAAGAGGACGGCGTGCGGGGCGCGGTGGGCGGTCAGCCCCCGTGACCGAAGGCGCCCGGGTGGATCTGCTCCCGCGTCGACGCGTACTGCTGCCGGACCGCCGTCCCGACCGCCGTGTCGTCACCCGCCTCGAAGACCTGCGCCGCCGCACCCTGCCAGGCCGGCGGGGTGTGCGGGGAGAGGGACCCCCGCGCGTATCCGAGCGCCCAGGCCGCCTGCCGCGCCGCGCCGATCGCCGCGTAGTCCGCCGGCTGCGGCACGACGACCTGCGCCCCGAAGATCGCCGGGGCCACGGCCTGGACGGCGGGCAGCTCGGCCGCGGCCCCCAGCAGGAACACCCGGCGTACCTCCACCCCCCGGCCGCGCAGGACGTCCATCGCGTCCGCGAGTGAGCACAGCATGCCCTCGAACGCCGCCCGCGCCAGGTGCTCCGGCTTCATCGACTCGCGCCGCAGCCCGGTCAGGGTGCCCGCCGTGTGCGGCAGCCGCGGGGTGCGCTCGCCCTCCAGGTACGGCAGGAACACCAGGCCCGAGGAGCCGGGCGTGGACTTGAGCGCCAGCGCGGACAGCTCGCCGAGGTCGTCCGTCCCCAGCAGTTCCGCCGTGCCGCGCAGCGCCCGTACGGCGTTGAGCGTGTGCACCACCGGCAGATGCATTCCGGTGGCGTCCGCGAAGGAGGTGATCAGCCCGGTGGGGTCGGCCAGCGACTCGTGGTGGACGGTCATCACCGAACCCGAGGCCCCCAGTGAGACGACGGCGTCCCCGACGCCCACGCCGAGCCCGAAGGCCGCGGCCATGGTCTCACCGGTCCCCGCGGAGATCAGCAGGCCCTCCGGCGTGGTCCCGGCGGCGTCGGCGGGCCCCAGCACCTCGGGCAGCGCCACCTGGTGCCCGAGCGCCAGTTCCACCAGGTCGGCGCGGTAGGCCCCCGTACGGGCGGACCAGTAGCCGGTGCCGGACGCCGCGCCCCGGTCGGTCGTTCTGCGCGCCGGACGCCCGAGCAACTGCCAGACCAGCCAGTCGTGCGGCTGGAGCACCAGCGCGGTGCGCCGCGCCGCGTCCGGCTCGGTCCGCGCGAGCCAGCGCAGTTTGGCCACGAGCTGACCCGACTGCGGTACGGAGCCGACGGCCTCGGCCCAGGCGTGCCGCCCGCCCAGCGCGTCCACCAGGTCGGCGGCGGCGACCTGCGCGCGCTTGTCGTTGCCGATCAGCGCCGGCCGGACGAGGTCGCCCTGGCGGTCCAGCGCCACCATGCCGTGCTGCTGGGCCGAGACGCCGATGGCCTGTACGCCCTCCAGCAGCCCGCCCGTCGCGGCCTCGCCGAGGGACAGCAGCCACATCTGGGGGTCGACATCGGTGGCCTTGGGGTCGACCGGATGCTGGGCGTAGCCCTGCCGCAGCACGGCACCTGTGTCCGCGTCGCAGACGACGACGCGCGTGAACCCGGACGAACTGTCCAACCCGGCGACTATTCCCATGGCACCCGATTCTGCCGCACCGGCGACGTGATCACGTCTGCCGGCCACGACGGCTCCGCGGGGCCACGGCGGGGGCGCCGCCCGTGGCGAGCCGGCGCCCCGACCGCGTCAGGTGTTGCTGGTGCCCCAGTCGTCCTCACCGTTGCGGCTGCGCTCGCGCAGCGAACGCACGCGCTGGGCGACCGAGTCCGGCACCTTGTCCCCGACCCGCTCACCGACCACCCCGCTCACCGAGTGGTACGCCTTGCCCGCGACTTCCCGCCCGGTCCGCCCGGCCGACTCCGCGGCGTTGCGTACGGCGGGGTTCTGGGAGACCTGCCGCACCGATTTCTTCAGCTGTTCGTAGCGCTCGCGTCCCGCACGCGTTCCGAGTACGTATCCGCAGGCCAGACCCGCGAAGAACGTGAGGCGGTACCGCATGGCTGCCACCCTTCCCTGAGCTCGTCAGTCCCCCGGCGCCGCCGCCGGACCGTCCGTGTCTGCTGTCCGCTTACCCCGTGGCCGCGCGGGATCACCCGAGGTGCCCGGCCGGAAGCGATTGGCGGAGCACCCCCCTGCTTGCGCTAATGTATGTGTCGCAGCGAACGTGCGCCGCCCGGGATGCCCGGGGTGGGTACGTTCGGTGCAACGCGACAATCCCCTGTAGCTCAATTGGCAGAGCAGCCGGCTGTTAACCGGCAGGTTACTGGTTCGAGTCCAGTCGGGGGAGCGCGATCCCCTGTAGCTCAATTGGCAGAGCATTCGGCTGTTAACCGGAGGGTTGCTGGTTCGAGTCCAGCCGGGGGAGCGGTACGGGAAGAGGGCCCTGGCGGGCCCTTTTTCGTTTGCCCGCACCCTGTGCCCGGAGCCGTCCGCACAGGGAACCCGAATGTGTCCCCGACACCCCCGCCGCCGCGCGCCGACGACGCCGCCGCGGGTGCAGCGCCGTCCCTCTTTCGGCTCTTCCCCGGCCCGGTGGGAACCGCGCGGGGCACGGCGAAGTCCTCAAGGTCAGGCGATGCCGACCATCCGAAGCAGGAGATCGTATGAGCGGCTATGCTGCGGCAGACGGCGCGCACAAATGTGCGCGACGCGCCGTTAGGGGCGGTAGCTCAGCCGGTTAGAGCAGCGGACTCATAATCCGTCGGCCGTGGGTTCGAGTCCCACCCGCCCCACCGGGACGAACGCCCGAAAAAACGTTCTGACCTGGTGAAACGCAAAGGTCGGCGCCGCCGTGATCATGGCGGCGGTCCCGACTGAGACGTTAGACCAAGATCCAGTGGTCAGACAGTGGACACGCGGTCGGCAGGGCCGACCGGGTCACGCGGAACGCGGGTTTCCCCCGTCCGGCCCCTCGTCGTGACCGTCGTCGCCGGGCGGGACGGAGTGATCATCCTCACGTGCCTCCGGAGCGCGTGACTCCGCCGAGGCCGGCTCGTCCCCGTGGACCCCGGACTCGACGCTGCCGGGATGGCCGCGGGCTCGGGGGTTCTCCTCGCCGCCCGCCGGACCACCGAGCGCGGGGCCGGCGCCGAGCGCGGGGCCAGAGGCGTCCGGCAGTGGCGCTGGGGCGTGTAAAAGTCGGTGGCACGTTCCCTCTTGGTCTCGCCGGCGCCGAGCGTATGACCGCCGCCCCGTCCAGAATGATCCATGGTTTCGTGAATTCACGATTTGCTGTACTGTCGTGGCGTGCTGACTGTCGCCTCCAACATCGACGTACTGACGCGCTTCGGCCGCGCGCTCGCCGATCCGATCCGCTGCCGGATCCTGCTCGTCCTGCGCCGGGCGCCCGCCTATCCGGCCGACCTCGCCGACACCCTCGGCGTCTCCCGTACCCGGCTGTCGAACCACTTGGCGTGCCTGCGTGACTGCGGCCTGGTGGTGACCGTCCCGGACGGGCGGCGGACCCGCTACGAACTCGCCGACGAACGTTTCGGCCACGCCCTGGACGACCTGCTCGCCGCGGTGGTCGCGGTCGAGAAGGACAAGTCCTGCCGCGACGCCGCTACGGAAGGCTGCTGCTGATGGTGTCCATGTCCCTGGGGCCGTCCCCGGACCGTCGTGAGGTGCTGGCCCGCCGGATACGGCTGCTGGTCGCTGCGACGATCACCTACAACGTCATCGAGGCCGCCGTCGCTCTGACCGCCGGGACCGTGGCGTCCTCCACCGCCCTGATCGGCTTCGGCCTGGACTCGATCATCGAGGTCTCCTCCGCCGCGGCCGTCGCCTGGCAGTTCTCCGCCGCCGACCACGCCGTGCGCGAGGCTCGGGAGAAGACCACTCTGCGGATCATCGCCGTCTCCTTCTTCGTCCTCGCCGCCTATGTCACCGTCGACGCCATCCGCGCGCTGGTCGGTGCCGGCGAGGCCGACCGCTCCCTCACGGGCATCGCCCTGGCCGCGCTCTCCCTGGCCGTGATGCCGTTCCTGTCCGCCGCCCAGCGTCGCGTCGGCCGTGAACTCGGCTCCGCCAGCGCCGTCGCGGACTCCAAGCAGACCCTGCTGTGCACGTACCTGTCCGCCGTTCTGCTGGCCGGACTGATCCTCAACGCCACCCTCGGCTGGTCCTGGGCCGACCCGATCGCCGCCTTGGTCATCGCCGCCATCGCGGTGAAGGAAGGCCGCGACGCCTGGCAGGGCAAGGGTTGCTGCGCACCCACCACCTCCGTCGTGGCACCGGCGGCCGCCGCCGCGGCGATCGCCGGGTGCGGTTGCTCACCCGGCTGTTCCCGCTGCTCGTGAACCTCCCGTCGCCTGCCCGGCCTGTGTTTCGGCGCGCGCGGACAGGCCGGGCAGGCGAGGACATCGACGCGGACAGCCAGGCCCGGGCAGCGCTTGCGGAGGCCGCTCACGGCGGGGAAGGCTCGGTCAGTCGCGCTGCCCACGGCCCCGGGGGTGCATGACGAGCTTCCCCACGTGAGCCCTGCGGGCGAGCTCTTCCTGCGCCTGAGCGGCCCGGTCCAGTGGGAAGGTCGCCGCGACGACGGGCTGGATCTCGGCCTGACGAGCCAGGTCCATGAGGAGGCCGAAGTGTGTGGGCGTGTGCATCGCGGACCCGATGACCTGGGCGTTGTGCAGATAGAGACGGCGCACGTCGAAGGTCACGTCGTACCCGCCGAGTGCGCCGGCGATGACCCATCGGCCGCCTTCGCGCAGCAGCGGCAGCCCCTCGGCCACCAAGTCCCCGGCGACGACGTCGAGTGCGACGTCGATGCCCTCCGGGGCGGCGGCGCGGATCTGCCCGGTGACATCCCCCGCGCGGTCGATGACTTCGTGCGCGCCGGCCTCGCGCACCGCATCGATCTTGGGTCCGCTGCTGATGGCGAGTACCCGCGCACCGCGCGCACGGGCGATCTGTACCAGCGCGACGCCGACACCGCCGGACGCTCCCGAGACCAGGACGGTCTCCCCCTCCCGCAGTCGGCCCCGCTCGATCATGCCCAGAGCAGTGCCGTAGGCGGTCGGCAACGTCGCCAACTGACCGTCCGTGAGCGGGGATTCCGTCACGTCGTGCACGCGCTCCGCCGGCGCGGTCACGTACTCGGCGTAGCCACCGTCGCGTTCGCTCCCCATCAGGCCCACCGGGTTCGCGTCCGGTCCTTCGGTGTCGTAGATCGCCGGGTCGACGACCACTCGGCGTCCGACGAGGCTCTCGTCCACGTCGGCGCCGACTGTCACGACCCGGCCGGCCACGTCGGCGCCCTGGATGCGCGGGAAGTCGATCGGGCCTCGCCAGCCCGACAGCGCCTCCGGGTCTCCCGGGCGGCCGTAGGCACCCTCCCGGGTCCACAGGTCGGTGTTGTTCAGCGCTACCGCGCTGACCTGGACCAGCACCTCTCCTGCCTGCGGGGTGGGCACTGCCGCCTCCGTCACCTCAAGAACCTCCGGCCCCCCGTGCTCTGTGATCCGCACCGCGCGCATGGTCTCTGGCACGCCCATCGCTCGAACCTCCTCATAGGTATACTGGTCTGTGAACTTTCGCCACGGTACACCGATCAGTGAAGAGACGCCCAATGCGGGAAGCGCACCCCATGACACCGGCCGGCCGCCGCATCGTCGCGGCGGCCGAGGAACTGTTCTACAACCGCGGAATCACAGCGGTCGGCGTCGATCTGATCGCTGAGCGCTCAGGCGTGACCAAGCGGACCCTGTACAACCAGTTCGGCTCGAAAGACCACCTCGTGGCGGCCTGCCTCGCGGAACGCGACCGGCGCTGGAGGTCGCTCGTCCGCGCCGCCGTCGATGCCTGTGGCAGCCCTGTCGAGGCCGTCACCGCGCCTTTCGACGCACTGCGGACCTGGAGCGGGACCAACACCCGCGGATGCGCGTTCATCAACGCACTGGCCGAACTCCCGGACCCCTCCCACCCCGCGTACCGCATCGCCGCGAACCAGAAGCTCTGGCTGCGGAACCTGTTCGAGGAACTCGCCACCGCGGCGGGCTGCTCGGGGCCCGCCACCCTCGCCACTCAGCTCCTCGTGCTGCACGAGGGTGCCCTCGCCACGCAGCCGTTCCCGGGCGACACCCTTTCGGGGAGCACTGACCTGGCGCGATCTCTCGTTCGAGCCAGTGCTCCGCCCCGCCGATAAGCGGGTATCGAGCGATTCGCGCCAATGTCGGATCCCTCGGACCGTCGCCGGGGCGGGCCGAGGATCAGCGTCACGCGCCTACCTTCCGGGCAGCCCCAGCAGCGGCAGCCAGGCCTTGTCCACGATCTCGGCAATCGACTCGTCCGTCACCGCGCGCATCCCCAGGACCATGTCGTGGCGCAGCAGGTCGAACGGCAGGTTCACCACGCGGGACGGGCGTGGCGCGTCGGGCAGTTCGCCGCGCTCGACCGCACGGGCGACGATCATCTCGAAGGGAGTCGCCCGGCCCGGCGCGAGGAGGGCTTCGCGCAGCTCGCCGAAGCCGGTGCCGGTGTCGCGGAAGTAGCCGGCCAGTTGCACGCTCATCATCGTGATCATGTGCTCGCGGCCGGCGCGGGCGTTGTGCAGGAAGCCGATCGCGTCGTCGCGGAGGCTGCCGGTGTCGGGCACCTCCATCGGCTGCCAGCGCTTGGTGAGAGTGGCCAGCAGCAGGTCCTCGTGCTGTGGCCAGCGCCGGTAGAGCACGGGCCGGCTCGTGCCGGCGCGGGCGGCGACCGCCTCGTAGGTGAAGCCGGGGTATCCGTGTTCGACCAGCACCTCCCAGGCGGCGTCGAGTATCGCGTTCTCCAGTACGGCACCGCGTCGACGGGTGGCCCCGCCGCCACGGGACCGCCCGTCGTCGGCGCGACGGCCGGCCGCCCGCGCCCCGGCGGTCCCGCGGTCCTCCGTGCCCCGCTCCTGCTTGGGATCCATTTGTGTATCTTATCGCGGCGGCTTACGGTGTCCGCTGTTGGATACGTGTCCGTACCTAAGTGTGGCGTCCGGTGGCGTCCGGCGTCACGGCGTGCCCGTCGGCGTTCGGCTTCCTGCTCCCGTAGCCGCAAGGAGTGGTCAGTGATGTTCGATGTCGTCGTCGTCGGCGGTGGTCCCGCCGGCCTCTTTCTCGCCTGCGAACTCCGTCTCGCCGGGGTCCGGGCCCTGGTGCTGGAGCGGCGGGCGGAGCCGGATCCGGCGGACAAGGCGCACGGCCTCGCCGGGCAGGTCGTGCGGCTGCTGGACCACCGGGGCCTCTTCGAGCGCTGCGGGGGTACGGGAGCGCCGGAGCCGGCGCCCGGATTCTTCTACGCCGGGATACCGCTGCCGCTGCACGTGCTCGGCGAGGACAACCCGATGTATCTCCTGCCCGTCAACCAGCGAGACCTGGAACGGGTGCTCGCCGAGCGCGCGGCCGAACTCGGCGCGGACGTCCGGCGGGGCTGGGAGGTGATCTCCTTCAGCCAGACCGATGACCGGGTCGACGTCGTCGCCCGCGGTTCGGACGGAGCCGAGAAGACGTTCACCGTGCGCTACCTCGTCGGCTGCGACGGGGGCAACAGCCTGATTCGCAAGCGGGCGGGAATCGGCTTCCCCGGCGGCACCGACGACGTCGTCGACCGCTCGGCCCTGATCGGGCCGAGCGAGCACATCCGTTTCCTGCCGGGGGGACGTGTCGTGATCGATGGCCTCGGCGAGATCCCGGCGATGTTCCACCGCACGGAGAAGGGCGTCTTCAGCCTGCTCGCGCACGACCCGCGGCGGCCGCTCGTCAACACGGCCGAATGGGGAGGGCTCCCGGCGGGCGATTTCCCGGGGCCGGGCGCGCCGATGACGCTGACCGAGATGGAGGACAGCGTCGAACGGGTCATCGGAGTGCGCCTGCCCCTGAATCCGCCGCCCGAGGGTGCGCCCGCACTGCTCCGCCGCCTGTGCCACCGCAACTACCGGCAAGCCGACCGTTATCGCCACGGCCGGGTCTTCCTCGCCGGCGACGCGGCGCACGTGAGCCACGGGCCGACGCTGAACGCCGCGTTGCAGGACGCGGCCAACCTGGCCTGGAAACTCGCCGCGGCGGTGCGGGGGCGGGCGGCGGAAGGGCTCCTGGAGAGCTATGAGACGGAGCGCCACGCGGCCGGCGAGCGCGTGCTCACGCAGACCCGGGCCGCCTCCGCTCTGTTGGCGCCCGGAACCGGGATCACCGCCCTGCGCCGGCTCTTCGCGGAACTCCTGCAACGCACCGAGAACGTCCACATGATCGCCGCCGCGATGGCGGGTGCCGATGTCCACTACGACATGGGCGAGGAACACCCTGCCGCGCCCACCGGCTGGTTCGTGCCGCCCCTCGGCCTGACCACCGGCGACGGACGCACGCGGCGCCTCGCCGAACTCCTGCGCGACGCCCGCCCCGTGCTTGTCGACCTCACCGGCGGGAACGGCCTGGCCGCCACCGTGGAGCCGTGGCTCGACCGGGTGCGCCACGTGGCCGGAGTCGCCGACGCGGCCCCGGCGCCCGCGCTGCTCATCCGGCCCGACGGCTACGTCGCCTGGGCGGGCGCGGACCCCGACGGGCTGAAGACGGCACTCGCCCGCTGGTTCGGCGCGGGCTGAGGCTCCCCGCCGCCTCCCGGGGCAAGGGGGCGCCGTCGTACCACCGTTGAGCCGGGCACCCGTACCGAAGCCGATCCGGGCGACTGTCCGGAAGCAGTACTGCCCCCTCGGGCGCCGGCGTCGGCCACTCGGCGCGACTGTGCGATCGGCGCGGTGACTGATCTCCCGACGATGCCCTTCATTGGATCGTTTGTGGTGATAGGGGAGGTGTTACCGGTGTCGTGCGGGCCTCCGAGGTGGAGAAAGCATGGAGGGGTGGCTACGCAACGCCGCTGGCTTGTATGCGTATTGCTATGATCCGCAGGTCACTTCAAGACAAATTCCCGCCGCGGGTGGCTCGTGTATGCCCTGGGTCGGACGCGGTTGCCGCGGTCCGCGTACGCGTCTCTCCGTAGTGCGGGAAAACGCCCGCATCCGCCGACGCCCGAAGCTTCTCCGAGTTCGCCGACCCCAGGTTCACCAGCCTGTTCCCCCGCACGCACTCCACACAACGAGGGACCGCGGAATGTCAGCGCCTGTCACCACCAGTCCACGCCGGAAAGGCGTCTCGCGGTCGGCCTCCCTGGCCGTGCCTCTGGCCCTGGTGGTGACCGCCGTGGCCGGTGGGGTGGCCGCCGCCACGGCTCCCGACCAGGCCCGCTCCTGGGTGGTCACCACGGTCGTCGTCGCCTGGGTGTGCGTCGCGGTCGCCGTCGTCTCCTGCGCGTTGGTACTGCGGCGCGTCAGGGCCGGGGCGGTCGCGGCGGAGGAGGAGACCCGGGCCGCGCGGTCGCAACTGGCGCAGAGCGGCGCCGAGTCGGCGCACCTGGTGAACGTCGCGCTGCCGACCGCCCTGCGGAGGATCCGCGAGGGTGGCGGCGCGGCGGGGACCCCGCCGGTGATGGCACCGTCCGATCCCCAACTCCGGCGCGTGCTGGACACGTTCGTCGTGGAGTTGGCGGATGCGGAGGGGCGTGCGGCTCGTGCCGCCGTGGAGCGTGATGGTGCTCTGGGGCGGTTGGAGCGGGGGGCGGGTGATCT
>NZ_JOHR01000021.1 GCF_000719775.1 Streptomyces sp. NRRL F-5135
CCCCGGGCGGGAGGGGTGGGGTCGTAGGAGGTGCGTGTCCGGACACTAAAGCGTGATTTGTGACGCGCGACGTACGCCCGAGTCCATACGTACGCCTCCTGCGCGTCGTAAATCATGCCGTCCGGACATGTACCTCCGGAGGCCCCGCCCCGGCACCACCCACCGGGCACAGAACCCCGGCGGCCACAGCCCAGCACGGTCCCGACCGCCCTGGCGAGACCAGGCGGGCACCGCCGACAGGCGGCCCCGCTCAGTTCAGTCGTGCCCGGGCCGCCCGCGCGCGGGTGCGGATCGACTCCGCCGTCGTCGGCTCCACCGCCTCCACCACCCGCGCGTACTCCTCCATCTCCGCCGCTCCGAGCAGGAACTCGCCGCGCTGCACCAGCACCTGGGCGCGCTCGTAGCGCAGTCGCGCCGGGTGGGCCGGCAGGAGCAGGGACAGTTCCACCGCCCACAGCGAGACGTCGCTGCGCTCCGGGCGCGTCGCGGCCCAGGCTCGGATGTTGTTCAGGACGCGCAGGACCGTCTCCAGCGGGTCGGCCGGGACCAGCATCGAGGGTTCGAGGGCCGCCCCCGTCACGCCGCCGACCAGCCGCGCGGCGTCGGCCTCCGTCAGCGTGCCGCCACCGGCGAAGGGGTCGGCGAGCACCCGCTCGTCCGGCGCTCCGAAGCCCACGACGAAGTGGCCCGGCAGGGCCACCCCGTACACCGGCGCGCCCGCCCGCCGGGCCACCTCGATCCACACCACCGAGAGCAGGATCGGCAGCCCGCGCCCGCGCCGCAGCACCTCGGGCAGCAGCGAGGACTCCAGCAGCCGGTAGTCGCCCGGTGTGCCGTGGAAGCCGTACCGGGTGCCCAGCAGATCCGCCAGCGCGCGGGCCCATGCGCGCGGGTCCGTGAGGCCGAAGGGGAGTTCACCGGCCAGCCGGTCCAGCTCTGCCTGGGCCGCGTCGAGTCCGGCCTCGCCGCGGGCCGGGTCCGCCTCCGCCGCCACGAGCAGGCACAGCGTCGCCAGGTCGGGCCGCGCCGCGCGGGCCTCCTCGGCGAAGCGCCGGCGCCGCTCGGCGCGGCCGGGATCCCCGGGGGACATGGGTGACATAGGGGCCCCGTACCCGCTCACGGCGCGCGGAAGTGGTGGTAGCGGTGGTGGACCGTGAATCCCATGCCCTCGTACAGTGCCCGCGCCGCCTCGTTGTCCGACTCGACCTGGAGCCAGGCGGCCGACGCGCCCTCGTCCAGCGCACGGCGGGCCAGAGCGGTCATCACGGCGGTGGCCAGGCCCTCCCGGCGGCGGGCCGGGTCGACCTCCACGGCCATGAAGCCCGCCCAGCGTCCGTCCACCACGCACCGGCCGATCGCCGCGGGCGTGGGCGGCGGTGCGGGCCGTCCGCCGGGCGTGCCGCCTTCCCCGGGTACGGGACCGACGCCGCTCCCGCCACCGCCCCCCGGCACGGTCGCGAACCACACCGAAGGGCCGCTGCCCAGCACATGCAGCACATGCGCGGGCGCCGCCGATGCCCCGGCCGTGCTGAGCCGCTGGTAGCGCCGCAGCCACGCCTCGTCACAGCTCCGGTCCAGCCGTACGCCCGAGACGTCCACGTCCCGGTCCGCGAGCGGCGCGAGCGCGGCGATCCGCACCTCCGCCGTCACCTCCGCGCGCCAGCCGCGCCGCTCCAGCTCCGCGCACAGCCACTCCTGGGTGCCCTCAGCCCCGGTCGCCGCCTGGATGTACGCGGGCAGGCCCCGCTCCTCGTACCACCGCCGCACCCGTGCCAGCGCCTCGTCCAGTTCCAGGCCGGGCTCTCCGACGGCCAGCACCGAATTCGCCCGCCGGGTGAATCCCACCCGCCGCCCGACCGCCACCCCGGCAGGACGTGCGTTGCCCGGCCCCTCTTCCCGCCGCCCGACCGCCACCCCGGCAGGACGTGCGTCGCCCGGCCCCTCTTCCCGCCGTCCGGCGGGCCCCGCCTCCGCCGCGGCGCGTAGCTCCCACGACCCCAGCCGTTCGCTCTCCACCGGCTGCCAGGCCCGCGCGCCCGCCCGGGCCAGCTCCTCGAAGGTCGCCGCGGGACCGCGCCGCCGGGCCGGTGCCGCGGGCACGACCTTGCCCGCGACCAGCGACGACTCCGGCACCCGCACGCTCTCCCCGGTCCGCCGTGTGATCAGCAGCACACCGGCGTCCCAGGATGTGAGAACGCCGACCGTGTCGGTGAACTTCTCCGCGCCCGCCACGCCGCCCGTAAGCCGCCGGACCGATACGCGTTTTCCCACGTCAGACGGTGTGATTCGGACCTCGAACCGTCCGCCGGCAGTGAATTCCACGGCTCCGCACGCCCCTCCTGTTCGGATCCCGCTCAAGAACGGAGATACTAGATGTGGGCATCGACGACGCCGCGCTCCCGCGCGCCTGTGGACGGAGCCGCAGATCGGCCCGCCGCGCCCTATGGAGGAGGAACGACAGCGTGACCTACGTCATCGCGCAGCCTTGTGTCGACGTCAAGGACAAGGCGTGCATCGAGGAGTGCCCGGTCGACTGCATCTACGAGGGCTCCCGGTCCTTGTACATCCACCCGGACGAATGCGTCGACTGTGGAGCCTGTGAGCCGGTCTGCCCGGTCGAGGCGATCTTCTACGAGGACGACACCCCGGAGGAGTGGAAGGACTACTACAAGGCGAACGTCGAGTTCTTCGACGAGCTCGGTTCGCCCGGTGGTGCTTCCAAGCTCGGCCTGATCGAGCGTGACCACCCCTTCATCGCCGCACTGCCGCCCCAGAACGGCTGACAGTGCCACCCCGCCCGGTCCCGTACGGCTCGCGCTGTACGGGACCGGGGTGTTTCGTATGTACGCACCGGTACGTACGAGCGAATCCGCACGAGAAAGAGTGAGCACCCGTGTCCGCAGCCGCAGTCTCCTCGCGCCTTCCGGTCTTTCCCTGGGACAAGCTCGAGCCTTACAAAGCGACGGCCGCGGCCCACCCCGACGGCATAGTGGACCTGTCCGTCGGTACCCCCGTGGACCCGGTGCCGGAGCTGATCCGGCGGGCGCTGGTGGCGGCGGCCGACTCGCCCGGATATCCGACGGTGTGGGGGACGGTCGCGCTGCGCGACGCGCTCACCGGCTGGGTGGAGCGGCGGCTCGGGGCGCGCGGAGTGACGCACAGGCACGTCCTGCCGGTCGTCGGTTCCAAGGAACTGGTCGCCTGGCTGCCCACCCAGCTCGGCCTCGGGCCGGGCGACCGGGTCGCGTACCCGCGGCTCGCCTACCCGACATACGAGGTGGGGGCGCGGCTCTGCGGCGCCGAGCCCGTCGTCTACGACGATCCCACGGAGCTGGACCCGGCCGGCCTGCGGCTCCTGTGGCTGAACTCGCCGTCCAACCCGACCGGGCGGGTGCTGTCCCAGGAGGAGCTGACGCGGATCGTGGCGTGGGCGCGCCGGCACGGGGTGCTGGTCTTCAGCGACGAGTGCTACCTGGAGCTGGGCTGGGAGGCCGACCCGGTGTCCGTGCTGCACCCGGAGGTCTGCGGCGGTACGTACGACGGTCTGGTGGCCGTCCACTCGCTCTCCAAGCGGTCCAACCTGGCCGGGTACCGCGCGGCCTTCCTGGCGGGCGACCCGGCCGTCCTCGGCGAGCTGCTCCAGATCCGCAAGCACGGCGGGATGATGACCCCGGCGCCCGTGCAGGCGGCGACGGTCGCGGCGCTCGGCGACGACCGCCACGTACAGGAGCAGCGGGAGCGGTACGCGGCGCGGCGCACCGCCCTGAGGGCGGCGCTGGAGGCGCACGGATTCCGCGTCGACCACAGCGAGGCGAGCCTGTACCTGTGGTCGACGCGGGACGAGCCCTGCTGGGACACCGTCGCGCACCTCGCGGAGCTGGGGATCCTCGTGGCGCCGGGCGACTTCTACGGGGTGGCCGGGGAGCGGCACGTACGAGTGGCGCTGACGGCGACCGACGAGCGGATCGACGCGGCGGTCAAGCGGCTGGGGTAGGACCTGTCCCCACACGAGGGACACGAGGGAGGGGTCCGGGGAGTGCGCACTCCCCGGCCCCCTCCCCTTCCTGTGCTGCCCTGTGCTTCTTGTGTCCTGTGTGCCGGTAACCGCGCGGACCGGACAGGACGGGTACGGCGCGGACCCGTCCGTCAGCCGATCGGCAGCTTGTCGGTGGACAGCCCGTCGGTGGACAGCCCGCCGCCGAGCGCGCCGACCTGCCCGGTGGTCTTGCCGGCCTCGGTGGTGGCCCCGCCCAGCGCCTCACCGGCGCTGCCCGCGGTCTTGCCGACGGTGTCGCCCAGGGTGCCGCCGTCGAGCGCGCTGACCGCGCCCAGGCCGGTGGACTCCGGGAGAGCCGCCGCGTTCGCGGCGCCGGCCGCGCCGAGGACGGGGGCGGCGCCCGCCGCGACGATCAGCGCGGTGCGGGCGATCCGGCGGGTGAGAGAGAGGGACATCGTGCTCCTTCGGAGGAATCAAGCGGGGATGAGCGGGACAGCGCGTCGTGTCCGGCGACCGGTCCGGTGGAGGCACCGGCCGGGACGACGCACTGGCTCAACCCGCCGAGGGGCGGCGGAGGTTGCGGCGGGCCGCGGTAAAAACGCGTCGTGCGCCGCAGGTGCACCGCCGCGGGCGATGCGCCGAACTACCGTGCGGTGCGGATCCGGACCTCTTCCGTACCGGAAGCCGCCGACGTGTTCGACGCGCTCGATGCCCCCGACGCACCGCTCGGCGTACTCGGCTTCCCCGCCGATCCCTGGCCGCCCCTGCGCTGCCAGCCCTTGTACGACTCCTCCGCGCGCCAGAACCGGTCCGCGTAGGCGACCTCGTCGATCCGCAGGGCGAAGGAGTGCGCCACGGCCCACTGCGCCAGTTCCCAGCCGCGCCGGGCCCGCGTGCCGTCCCCGGCCCCCTCCGCGCGCTTGTCACCGGCTCCGGCCCGGGCGCCGACGGAGATCCCGCTCATGGCCTCGACACCGGACGGGTCGCGGGTCCGGCCGGCGTCGGTGCCGTCCTCCGGGACACCGCCCGGGCCGCCGGACACCTCCCGTACCGGTACGGCGATCACATCCCCGGCCGAGGACGTCACCGCGGCCCCGGCACCGGCCGGCAGCACGTCGGAACCGAACGCGCGCACCAGCTCCGCCCGGACCTTCGCCGGGTCGCCGGGCCGCCCGTCCGGCGCCGAGCAGGTCAGCGAGGCGGCGGACCGGCCGGTGAGGGACGCGGCCAGCAGGGCGGCGTCCGGCTCGTGCTTGGCGTACGCGTCCGGGAAACCGCTGCGCTGCACGCGCTGTGCCGCCTCCGTGAGCGGCAGCCGGGGGTAGTCGCGGACCTCGGCGAGGTGCTCGTAGAACTCGTTGGCCGCGTAGACGGGGTCCTGGATCTGCGCGGGCGTGCCCCACCCTTTCGAGGGGCGTTGCTGGAACAGTCCGAGCGAATCCCGGTCGCCGTGGGCCAGGTTGCGCAGCGCCGACTCCTGCATCGCGGTGGCCAGCGCGATCGTGACGGCGCGCTCCGGCATGCCGCGGGTGGTGCCGACGGCGGAGATCGTCGCGGCGTTCGCGGCCTGCTCGGGGGTCATCTCGTACGAGCGGCCCGTGCCGTCCGGAGGGTCCGTGGCCCGGACCACGCACCGGGGTATGCCCTCCTGACTGGTCAGATACGTCACCGCCACATAAGCGGCCACAGCCAGGAGGACGACCAGCGCGCCCCCTGTACGGAGAAGTCTGCCGCCACGGCGGCGGGGGGAGGCGGTCTCGGACACGGGCTCACCGTACTGGAGACGGAAGACCCTCACGGCCGATCTCCGGACACCCGCGCGCACGGGTGGCGGGGCGGACGCGTGAGCGGGCGCGAGGTCCGCTCGTTTAAGGTCACGAGCATGTCTGAGACCCTTCTTGACCTCACGCAGGACGGCCCCGCGCTCACCGCGAGCCTGGTCGATTTCCCCTCGGTCAGCGGTGCGGAGAAGCCGCTCGCCGACGCGATCGAACAGGCGCTGCGGGCGCTGCCCCACCTCACCGTCGACCGGTACGGCAACAACGTGGTGGCCCGGACCGGCCTGGGCCGTGCCGAGCGGGTCGTCCTGGCCGGGCACATCGACACCGTCCCCATCGCCGGGAACGTGCCCTCACGGCTGGACGAGGACGGGGTGCTGTGGGGCTGCGGCACGAGCGACATGAAGTCGGGGGTGGCCGTGCAGCTGCGGATCGCCGCGACGGTTCCCGAGCCCAACCGCGACCTGACGTTCGTCTTCTACGACAACGAGGAGGTCGCCGCGCACCTGAACGGGCTCGGGCATGTGGCGGAGGCCCGGCCGGAATGGCTGGAAGGCGACTTCGCCGTGCTGCTGGAGCCGTCCGACGGCGAGGTCGAGGGCGGCTGCCAGGGCACGCTGCGCGTCCACCTGCGGACGACGGGGGAGCGGGCCCACTCCGCGCGCTCCTGGATGGGGACCAACGCCGTCCACGCCGCGGCGCCGATCCTGGCGCGGCTCGCCGCCTACGAGCCCCGGCGGCCGGTGATCGACGGGCTGGAGTACCACGAGGGCCTCAACGCCGTCGGCATCGAGGGCGGCGTCGCCACGAACGTGATCCCCGACGCGTGCACGGTCGTCGTGAACTACCGCTACGCCCCCGACCTCGGCGAGGAGGAGGCGCTCGCGCACGTCCGGGAGGTCTTCGCGGACTGCGGGG
Organism: Streptomyces sp. NRRL F-5135; assembly: GCF_000719775.1. GTDB lineage: Bacteria > Actinomycetota > Actinomycetes > Streptomycetales > Streptomycetaceae > Streptomyces > Streptomyces hebeiensis. The sequence goes on from NZ_JOHR01000021.1 coordinate 6,694, forward strand.
TCGACGAGTTCGTCGTGGACGACCACGCCGGCGCGGCGCTGCCGGGGCTCTCGCATCCCGCGGCGGCGGCGTTCATGGCGGCCGTGGGCGGTACGGCGCGGCCGAAGTTCGGCTGGACGGACGTCGCCCGGTTCGGCGCGCTCGGCGTGCCCGCGGTCAACTACGGGCCGGGGAATCCCCTGCTCGCCCACAAGCGCGACGAGCGGGTGGCCGTGGAGCGCATCCGGCACTGCGAGGCGCGGCTGCGCGACTGGCTCACCAGCTGAGGGGGCCTGTGCCCCGGGACGACCTAGGAAATTCCGCCGCCCGTCATCTCCGTGCGCCTACGCTTGCCGGGAACGACGCACAGCAGCGGAGGGAGCAGGTCATGGGCGTGCCTGACGGAGAGCGCAAGCCGGCGGAACGAAGGCTCGGACCGGTGATCCGCCGCAGGGAGCAGATCCAGCCCGGTACGACCGATCAGCGGCTGCTGGACACCGAGGGCGACTCGGAGTGGGTGCACACCGATCCCTGGCGGGTGATGCGCATCCAGTCGGAGTTCGTCGAGGGCTTCGGCGCCCTCGCCGAACTGCCCAGTGCCATCAGTGTCTTCGGCTCGGCGCGCACCCCGGTGGGCTCGTCGGAGTACGACGCCGGAACCCGTATCGGCCGGGCACTGGTCGAGGCCGGGTTCGCGGTGATCACGGGCGGTGGACCGGGCGCGATGGAGGCGGCGAACAGAGGGGCGCGGGAGGCGGACGGCATCTCCGTGGGCCTCGGCATCGAGCTGCCCTTCGAGCAGGGGCTCAACCCGCACGTCGACATCGGCGTCAACTTCCGTTACTTCTTCGTCCGCAAGACGATGTTCGTGAAGTACGCCCAGGGGTTCGTGGTCCTGCCCGGCGGGCTGGGCACCCTGGACGAGCTGTTCGAGGCGCTCACGCTGGTGCAGACCCGCAAGGTCACCCGCTTCCCGATCGTGCTCTTCGGTACGGAGTACTGGGGAGGCCTGGTGGAGTGGCTGCGGAACACGGTGGTGGCCCAGGGCAAGGCGTCGGAGAAGGACCTGCTGCTGTTCCACGTCACGGACGACGTGGACGAGGCGGTCGCGCTCGTGACGAAGGAGACGGGGCACGACGGGTAGCCGGACGGGCGGCGGGCCGGCGGACCGGCGGGGTGGTGCGCTCCCGCGAGGCCGTCGGGGTACTCGGGCGAGGACCTCGCGTGACTCGGGCGAGGACCTCGCGTGACTCAGGCGAGGCCGCGGCGCGCCACCGACGGGTCACGGTGTCCCGCGATCGTGGCGACCATGTCCAGCACCTGCCTGGTCTCGGCCACCTCGTGGACCCGGTAGACGCGGGCGCCGAGCCAGGCCGAGACCGCCGTCGTCGCCAGCGTGCCGAGCAGGCGTTCCCTGACCGGCTTGTCGAGCGTCTCGCCCACGAAGTCCTTGTTGGACAGCGAGACGAGCACCGGCCAGCCGGTTTCGGCCATCTCGTCCAGCCTGCGGGTCGCCTCCAGCGAGTGGCGGGTGTTCTTGCCGAAGTCATGACCGGGGTCGATCATGATCCCGTCCCGGCGTACCCCCAGGGCGAGGGCGCGCTCGGCGAGGGAGAGCGTGACGCGCAGGATGTCCGCCATCACGTCGTCGTAGGAGACGCGGTGCGGCCGGGTCCTCGGCTCGGCGCCGCCCGCGTGCGTGCAGACCAGGCCCGCGCCGTACCGGGCGGCGACCTCCGCGAGGCGCGGGTCCACCCCGCCCCAGGCGTCGTTGAGCAGGTCGGCACCCGCCTCGCAGACCGCCTCGCCGACGTCGTGCCGCCAGGTGTCCACGCTGATGACCACGTCCGGGTGGCGGCGGCGGACCTCGGCGACGAAACCGACCGTGCGGCGCGCCTCCTCGGAGGCCGAGACCTCCTCGCCCGGCCCCGCCTTCACGCCCCCCACGTCGATGATCGCGGCGCCCTCCGCGACCGCGCGCTCGACGCGTTCGAGGGCCGGTTCGTCGCGGAAGGTCGCGCCCTGGTCGTAGAACGAATCAGGGGTCCGGTTGACGATCGCCATGATCACCGGCTCGTGCGCCCCGAATTCCCGCCGTCCCAGCCGCAGTGTCCCGCCGCGCATGCCCTGTGTCCTCCTCGTGTTCCGTCCGCCTGCGACCCTAGTGCCCCTCCCGGCGAGCCATTCCGGAGCAGCCCCGTCCGCCCCTCGGCGCGGCCGGGGCTGTCGGTGGCGCATGGCACGATCGGCACAGGACGTTTTCCTGCCAGGGGAGAAACTCGTGTTCTTGTTCTTGCTCATCGCGATGGTCGTGGTGGTCGCCGCGGTCACGTTGGCGGTCGTGGGCGGCGGCGACCGCGCGGTCCTGCCGGAGACCGCTCCCGAGCAGCTGGTGGATCCCCTGCCCCTGAACCGCCCGCTGGGCCGCGCCGACGTGGAGGCGCTCCGGCTGCCGGTGGGCGCGCGCGGCTACCGGATGGCGGACGTGGACGACGTGCTCGGCCGGCTCGGCGCGGAGCTCGCGGAGCGGGACGCGCGGATCGCGGAGCTGGAGGCGGCACTGGCGGGGGCGCAGGCGACGGCGGTCTCGTCGGCGGACCTGTTCAAGAAGCCGGGAGAGGAGACCGACCGATGACCGGGGGCAGCGCTCTTCCGGGGCCGGACGGGCGGCCGCGCTGCCCGTGGGGCCTGTCCGCCGAGGACTACCTGGAGTACCACGACACCGAGTGGGGCCGTCCGGTCCACGGGGACGACGCCCTGTTCGAACGGCTCAGTCTGGAGGCGTTCCAGTCGGGGCTGTCCTGGATCACTATCCTGCGCCGGCGTGAGGGCTTCCGCCGGGCGTTCGACTCGTTCAAGATCGCGTCCGTGGCCGAGTTCACCGGCGCGGACCGGGAGCGGCTGCTGGCGGACCCGGGCATCATCCGCAACCGCGCCAAGGTCGACGCGACCCTGGCGAACGCGCGGGTCCTGGCCCAGTGGCCGGAGGGCGAGCTGGACGCGCTGATCTGGTCGTACGCCCCGGACCCGGCGGGCCGGCCGGCGCCCCGGACGGTGGGGGACGTGCCGGCGGTGACGGACGAGTCGACGGCGCTGGCGAAGGCGCTGAAGGGGCGGGGCGTGCGGTTCGTGGGGCCGACGACGGCCTACGCGCTGATGCAGGCGTGCGGGCTGGTGAACGACCACCTGGCGGGGTGCGTGGCGCGGGCGGCGTAGCGGGTGTGGGGGCCCCGCGTGGCCACGCCCTCGGCCGGCGGCGCGCCGAGCGGCACGCCTCCGCCGGCCGGGGGGGGTCCGCACGCGCGGTCAGGAGCCCGCGGGGACGGGCTCAGCGGCCCACGAACCGCGGCTTCTCCTTCGCCAGGAACGCCTGGACCGCGATCCGGTGGTCCTCCGACCTGCCCGCCGTCGTCTGGAGTTCGTCCTCCTTCTCCAGCGTCGCCGCGAGCGGGTGACCGGCCCCGTACGCCAGTGACTCCTTGATCGCGGCGTACGCCGACGTCGGGCCCCCGGCCAGGGCGCGGGCGGTAGCGGTGGCCTCGGCGCGCAGGGCCGCGGGCGGGACCAGACGGTTCACCATGCCCCAGCCGTGCGCCTCGGCGGCGGTCACGGAGCGCGGGAACATCAGCAGGTCCGCGGCCCGGCCGTGGCCGATCAGGCGGGGGAGGGTCCAGGAGACGCCGGAGTCCGCGGTCAGCGCCACCCCCGCGAACGAGGTGTTGAACGTCGCCGTCTCCGCCACCACCCGGAGGTCCGCGGCGAGGGCGAAGCCGAGGCCCGCCCCCGCCGCGACGCCGTTGACCCCCGCCACCACCGGCTTGGGCATCTCCGCGATCGCCCGCACGATCGGGTTGTAGTGCTCGCGCACCGTGCTCATCGTGGCGCTCGTACCGTTCTCCCGGTCCGCCGCGAGCAGCGCCGTGTGCTCCTTGAGGTCCTGGCCCACGCAGAACGCCCGCTCGCCCGCGCCGGTCAGCAGCACGCTCCGTACACCGGGGTCGGCCGACGCCGCGAGCAACGCGTCCCGGAGCGCCACCTTGGCGGCGACGTTCAGCGCGTTCATGGCGTCGGGCCGGTTGATCGTGATCGTCGCGAGTCCGTCAGCCACCTCGTACAGCACGGTGTCGGCCATGATTCCTGTCCCCTTCGCGGCTCCGGCGGTCCTGTCCGGGCCCAGCATGGCGGAGATCGCGGGCCCGGGCATGTGACCCGCGTCCAAGAAAGTGCGCCCGCTTCCGTACGCGCGGTGGCGAAGTATCGCAGGCGGATCCCCGAATTGGGTGGTTTTGCGAAAGGGCGTTGCTCAAGCGATGCCGACCGATGTTGGTCATCGGGTCCCGCCATGCGGGATAATGGGCTGGAAGCAATGTGTTCGATGCCGGTGACACAGCGCCTGTCATGGGGCCGCCGGCTGCGATGAGCTGGTTTCAGGAAGGGGAACGAGCATGGCGGCCATGAAGCCGCGAACGGGCGACGGCCCGCTCGAGGTGACCAAGGAGGGGCGGGGCATCGTCATGCGCGTTCCGCTCGAAGGCGGCGGTCGGCTTGTCGTCGAGCTGACCCCGGACGAGGCGGACGCACTCGGCGACGCGCTGAAGAAGGTCGTCGGCTGAGCGGGACGCTCCCAGCCTTCGGGGGCCCGCTCGGGCGCCCCGGATCCAGCACCACCGTTCGCTGCCCCGGTACGGGAGACTCCGTACCGGGGCAGCGTTCCGTCGTACAGGCCCCCGTCGGTGCGCCGCTCTCCGCCCGCACACCGCTCTCCACCGGCTCCCGGCCGCTTTTCCGCGCGCCGCTTCCGGCCGCTTCCTGCCCGCGCCGCCGTTGCCGGCCGGCGCGTTCTCTACCGGTGCGCGTTCTCTACCGGCGCACCGCGCACAGCAGGCCGTCGCCCACCGGCAGCAGCGTCGGCAGCAGATCCTGGCTCTCCCGTACGGCCCGCAGCAGCTCGCGCACCCGCAGCACCTCCGCCGGCTGGGCCGCCCCGTCCACCGTCCTGCCGTCCGCGAACATGCCCTCGAAACAGACCAGTCCGCCGGGTCTGAGCAGCCGCAGCGATTCGGCGAGATAGTCGAGGCACTCCAGACGGTCGCCGTCGCAGAAGACGAGGTCGTACCCGCCGTCCGCGAGCCGGGGCAGGACGTCCAGGGCGCGGCCGGGGATGAAGCGGGCACGGTTCCCGGCGAAGCCCGCCGCGCGGAACGCCTGCCGGGCGAACTGCTGGCGCTCCGGTTCCGTGTCGACCGTGGTCAGGACCCCGTCCGGGCGCATGCCCAGCAGCAGGTACGTCCCCGAGACGCCGGTCCCCGTGCCGATCTCGGCCACCGCCTTCGCGTCCAGCGTGGCAGCGAGCAGACGCAGCGCGGCGCCGGTGCCCGGTGACACCGAGCGGAGCCCCGACTCCCGGGCCCGGTCACGGGCCCAGCGCAGTGCTTCGTCCTCGGCGACAAAGGCGTCGGCGAACGCCCAGCTCGTCTGCCGGTTGGCGGTAATGACCCTCTCCTTGTCCCCGTTGTCGGCGCAACGGTGACTGTATCCGCTGGGCCCGGGAACCCGCAGATGGGACCAGGCGTTATGAGGGGGTGTGGAACGCGCGGTTCGGGGCTGGTGGCCGGGCCCAAATTCGCGTAAAGATTCTTATCCGGAGCTAACGGGCGGAGTGGCTATGGTAGGGGCTCCACTGGACACCACCAGAGCCGATAGGGGAGGTGCGGCTGCGCCTGTGGATCGGGGAGGAGCGCTGAGGCGCTTTCTCAGGTCAGCCGGCGAGCCGAAATCCGTGACCAACATCGCTGACCGTTCTCGCTCCGACGACTCCGCAGTGACCGCGACCTTCGCATCGGATGCGGAATCGCAGGCGTGGACTCCCCCCAGCTGGGAGGAGATCGTCAGCACGCACAGCGGACGTGTCTACCGCCTCGCCTACCGCCTCACGGGCAACCAGCACGACGCGGAGGATCTGACCCAGGAAGTCTTCGTCCGGGTCTTCCGTTCGCTCTCGACCTACACTCCCGGCACGTTCGAGGGCTGGCTGCACCGCATCACGACCAACCTGTTCCTCGACATGGTCCGGCGCAAGCAGCGGATCCGGTTCGACGCGCTCGGCGACGACGCGGCGGAGCGGCTGCCCAGCCGCGAGCCCTCGCCCCAACAGGTCTTCCACGACACGCACTTCGACGCGGACGTCCAGCAGGCGCTGGACACCCTGGCCCCCGAGTTCCGGGCGGCGGTGGTGCTCTGCGACATCGAGGGGCTCTCCTACGAGGAGATCGCGGCCACGCTCGGGGTCAAGCTCGGCACGGTCCGCAGCCGGATCCACCGCGGCCGCTCGCATCTGCGCAAGGCCCTCAAGCACCGTTCCCCCGAGGCCCGGGCCGAGCAGCGCGCCTTCGTGGGCGTGGCCGGGGAGGTCGGGCCGGCGTGAGTGGCACAAGCCCGACCCCCGCCGAGCATCATCTGGGGGACCGACTCGCCGCGCTCGTGGACGGGGAGCTGGACCATGACGCGCGCGAGCGCGTGCTGGCCCACCTGGCGACCTGTGCGAAGTGCAAGGCGGAGGCCGATGCCCAGCGCCGGCTCAAATCCGTGTTCGCCCAGAGCGCCCCGCCGCAACCCTCGGCCGGACTGCTCGCGAGACTCCAGGCGCTGCCCGGCGGCCTGCCGGGAGATGACGACGACGGAAAAGGTCTGTTCGACGGGGGGCGCTTCGGTGATGGCGTTTTCGGTGTCCGGACGGACGGTTTCGGTTATCTCCCGGCCGGTGCCTCCGCGGCGGTGCTGCCCCGTGGCTCCGGCTTCCGCATCCACGAGGTGGGCCGGCAGGAAGCGGAGCGCTCGCCGTGGCGCGGCCGGCGGTTCGCGTTCGCGGCGGCCAGCGCGGTCTCGTTCGCGGCGATGGCCCTCGGCGGGGCGATGCCGCTGAGCTCGGCCGATGTGCTCCCCCGGGGCGCGGGCAACAACGTGACGCCGATGCGCGCGCCCGGCACGCTTCCCGCCTCCGTGAGCGGCGACTCGGCCCGGCGCCAGGCCGGCGGCGGGGGGAACAGCGGCCGGGCGCCGCAGTCCGTGGACCGCCCGGCGGCCACGGCCCCGCCCGGCGTTTTCCGCACCGAGCCGCTCTCCGACCCCATGATCCCGGCGGGGCTGCCCCCCGGCACGGCGGCCGGGGCGCTGATCCAGCCGGCCGGCCCCGCAGTGCAGGTCGACGCGCCGTCCGTGGTCAGCGCCACGGTCACGCCCCGCCCCACGCAGATGGCCGCCCCCACCCGGCCGGGCCTGCCGATTTCCACCCGCCGCTGACCGGGCTCCGCCCCGCGGGGCCGTTCATGGCGTGCGTCCGGCGACGGCGGGGCGGTTCGAACAGGGCCCTGCGCGGACATTCGTAAACCTGGTTGAATCCTCGCAGGGGCGCCCGGTGCGGCGCGGAGCGGCAGGTGCGGGGAGAGCATGGACGACGGGCAGCCCACGGGACCCAAGGCGAAGTGGTGGAGCCGTCCCGCGACGGATCCCATGGCAACGGCCGGGCCTCAGCCGTACGGTGACGACACGTCAGGTTTTTCCGGCGTTCCGGATGACGCGGCAGCGGCGGCCGGCGCGGCGGGTGCGGCAGAAGCGGCAGAGGCGACAGAGGTGACGGCTCGTCAGACTCCTTCCTCCTCGGCTTCACCGCCCGGGCCCGCCGCCGACTCGGGAGCCGGAGCGCCGCCCGAGACACCGGCCCCGTCCGAATCCCCGGCCCCGGCCCCGGCCCTGACCTCGGCTCCGGATCCGGCCTCGACCTCGGCACCGGCTTCCGAGATCTCCGCCGCCCCGCCGCCCCCGTCGGCTTCCGGCCCGGGCACCGCGGGGCCCGGGGACCCCCCGGCCGACGGGGACGGCGTACCGGCGCGGCAGCGCCCGCGGCCGTTGCACGAGCCCGACGAGTACAGCACGCCGCCCTACGGCGGCCCCGGCCCCTGGGCGCCGGCCCCGCCCGTCCAGTTCCCCACGCCCGCGCACGGCACCCCGCTGCCGTCGTACGCCGGTCAGTACGGGCCGAACGGCGACGGACAGCCCCCGGGCCCCTACGCGCCCCCGCCGCAGGCACAGAGCGCCGTCCAGCCACCGCGGCCAGCTCACGGCCAGATCCCCGGGCCCGCGCCGGCCACGACACAGATGCCGGCGTCCGCCCCGGCCCCGCAGCAGGTCCCGGCCCCGGCGTCCGCTCCGGCCCCGGCTCAAGGGCAGCCGCAGACACCGCACCAGCCCCAGCCCTCCCCGTGGCTCCGGTACGACCCGTGGAGCAGCCCCGCCGCCGTCGGCCGGCAGCCCCTGACCCAGTACGGGCCCCAGTACGGCGAGCCGCGCCCCCAGCGGCGGCGGGCCGGGCTCGTCGTCACGGCGGTGCTCGCGATGGCCGCGTGCGTCGCCGGTGGCGCGGTCGGCGCGTACATCGAGCGCAACGGCGGTTTCAGCCGCGTCGAACTCCCGCAGGCCGGACGTGACGCGGGCGGCCGAGCACCCGACAGCGTCGCGGGCATCGCGGCCAGCGCGCTGCCCGGTGTCGTCACCCTCCACGTCAACGGCGGCGGCGAGCAGGGCACCGGCACGGGCTTCGTCCTCGACCGGCAGGGACACATCCTGACCAACAACCACGTCGTCTCCCCGGCCTCCTCCGGCGGCGAGATATCCGTCACGTTCAGCGGCGGCGAGACCGCGCGGGCCAAGCTCGTGGGCAAGGACAGCGGCTACGACCTCGCCGTCGTCAAGGTCACCGGCGTCTCCGGGCTCACGCCCCTTCCGCTGGGCAACTCCGACAACGTCCAGGTCGGTGACCCGGTCGTGGCCATAGGGGCGCCGTTCGACCTGTCCAACACGGTGACCTCCGGGATCATCAGCGCCAAGGAACGCCCCATCACCGCGGGCGGCGAGAAGGGCGACGGCAGCGACATCAGCTATGTCGACGCCCTCCAGACCGACGCCCCGATCAACCCCGGCAACTCGGGCGGCCCGCTGGTGGACGCCCGGGCCCGGGTCATCGGCATCAACAGCGCCATCCGCGCCGCGGACAACGGCACCGGCCTGGGCGGCGGCCAGTCGGGGTCGATCGGGCTGGGCTTCGCGATCCCCATCAACCAGGGCAAACGCGTCGCCGAGGAGCTGATCAACACCGGCAGGGCGACCCATCCGGTGATCGGGGTCAGCCTCGACATGGAGTACGCGGGCGACGGCGCCAAGGTCGGGGCGAAGGCCGCCGACGGCGGTCCCTCCGTCACCACCGGCGGCCCCGGCGCCCGGGCGGGGATCAGGCCCGGGGACGTCATCACCGCGGTGGACGACCAGCGGGTGCACGGCGGCGAGGAGCTGATCGTCAAGATCCGCGCCCACCGCCCCGGGGACCGGCTGAAGCTCACCCTGGTGCGCGGCGGCGAGGAGCGTACCGTCACACTGACCCTGGGTTCGGCGAACAGCGGCTGACGGCGGCCGACGACGGCCGGCGGTGGCCGACGCGGCCGGGGCGCGCGGCGGCCGGCGGCTCGCGCCCAGCACCGGATGGTCACCCGGAGGTACCGTCCGGACAGCTCGGGCGGGTACCGTGGTGCGGCCCGGACCCTCGACCCATTCGGCCCCAGGACGACCAAGGAGCAGCAAGGTGTTCAATGACATCGGCGGCCTTGAGCTGGTCACGATCGTGGTCCTTGCGATCCTCGTCTTCGGTCCGGAGAAGCTGCCCAAGGTGATCCAGGACGTCTCCCGCTTCATCCGGAAGGTGCGCGCCTTCTCGGAGAACGCGAAGGAGGACATCCGCTCCGAGCTGGGGCCCGAGTTCAAGGACTTCGACTTCGAGGACCTCAACCCCAAGAACTTCGTGCGCAAGCAGCTGATGAGCGAGGACGACGAGTTCGGACTCAAGGAGATCCGCAGCAGCTTCGACCTGCGCCAGGAGATCAACGACGTCGCGGACGCGGTGAACGGCCGGGAGAGCGAACCCGCCGTCGCGGAGGCCGCGACGGCCGCCGCCTCGGCGGCCACGGCCGGCGGAGGCTCCTCCGGTTCGGGTACGCCGGACCTGCTCAAGAAGCCCGCGAGCACGCCGGACCCGCTCAAGAAGTCCTCGGGTACGCCCGACCTGCTCAAGAAGCCCGCGAGCACACCCGATCCGCTCAAGAAGAGCGACGAGCCGGCTCAGCCTCCCCGGACGCCTTTCGACGCAGACGCCACCTGAGCACCGCCTATCCCGACTACTCGGGGGGCGGGTGGCTATCCTCCATCTGTCCGGCAGTCAGGCGCCCGTCAGGGGCGGGCCGCTGCCGGGCGTACGAGATCGAGGAGGCGCCGTCCAGATGGAGACGACGAGTCGGGCGGGGGCGCACAGCGCCACCACTTCACCCACCACCGGTGGCGCGCAGCCGGGCCGCCGGCCGGTCGCCGACTATCTGCGCGCGTCATTTCCCTGGTACGGACTGGACGAGGCGTTCACCGGCCCGCGCTGGCTGATGCAGGTCGGCGCGACCGCCGACGGCACGGTCCGGCACGGATCCACCGGCCACGGCGAGGAGCCGTCGATAAGACCGGACGCCTCGGGCGACGACAGGGAGCGGTTCACGGCGGTCGTCACGGTGGCCGAGGGCCCCGAGGACGACGACTGCGACGGCAGGGGCCGCCTGGACGCGACCACGGCCGCCTCGGCGGCCTGGCTGGCCGGGGCGGGGCTGCTGGCCGTCACCTGGCCCGCCCAGCTGGACCACGCCCTGCGCGACGACTGGCTGAAGCAGCAGACGGAGGCCGCGTTCGAGCTGGCCGACCAGCTGGACGGGCCGGCCTGGTCGTCGCTGTCGCTGCCGGTCGACGGGAAGCCGACGCACTTCCACTACCGGGAGTCGGAGTTCGGCTGGGTGCTGGCGGGGTCACCGGGGAACGGGGTGCACCTGGGGGCCTACGGGCGCGGGATGAGCGCGTACGGGCTCGCCTTCTCCGCGATCGCCGACATCAGGTCGTACGCGCGCGACGCGTAGCACGCTCCATGAGCGCTTCGTAGGCTCGGCCCCGTACGGGTCAGGGGCGGTCGCCATGGATGTGGCGACCGCCCCTGACCCGTATACGTTTCTACGCCGACGTCTCTACGTGTACGGGTTCTACGCGCTCACGCGTCCACGCCCGCACGCGCTCAGAACTTGTTGCGCGGGGTGATCCCCAGCGACATGCCCGCCAGGCCGCGCTGCCGGCCGCCCAGCTTGCCCGCGACCTCCCGCAGCGCCGTCGCCGCCGGGGAGTCCGGGTCGGAGAGCACGATCGGCTTGCCCGCGTCGCCGCCCTCCCGCAACCGCACGTCGATCGGGATCGCGCCCAGCACCGGTACCGTCGCGCCGGTCGTCCGCGTCAGGCCCTCGGCGACCAGTGCGCCGCCGCCCGTGCCGAACACGTCGATCATCTCGTCGCAGTGCGGGCAGGGCAGGCCCGACATGTTCTCGACCACACCGACGATCTTCTGATGGGTCTGCACGGCGATCGAGCCGGCCCGCTCCGCCACCTCGGCCGCGGCCTGCTGCGGGGTGGTGACCACCAGGATCTCCGCGTTCGGCACCAGCTGGGCGACCGAGATGGCGATGTCGCCCGTGCCCGGCGGCAGGTCGAGCAGCAGTACGTCCAGATCGCCCCAGTAGACGTCCGCGAGGAACTGCTGGAGCGCGCGGTGCAGCATCGGACCGCGCCAGACCACCGGCGTGTTGCCCGGCGTGAACATCCCGATGGAGATCACCTTCACGCCGTTCGAGGACGGCGGCATGATCATGTTCTCGACCTGGGTGGGCTTGCCGTCCGTCCCCAGCATGCGCGGCACGCTGTGCCCGTAGATGTCGGCGTCGACGACCCCGACCTTCAGCCCGTCGGCCGCCATCGCCGCCGCCAGGTTGACCGTCACCGAGGACTTGCCGACCCCGCCCTTGCCCGACGCGACCGCGTACACCCGGGTCAGCGAGCCGGGCTTGGCGAACGGCACCTCGCGCTCGGCGGTGCCGCCGCGCAGCGAGGCCGCCAGCTCGCGCCGCTGCTCGTCGCTCATCACGTCCAGCGCCACGTCCACGCGGCTGACGCCGGCGACCCGGGAGACCGCTTCGGACACGCTCCGCGTGATGGTCTCGCGCATCGGGCAGCCGGAGACCGTGAGGTAGACCGTGACGGCCACGGCACCGTCGGCACCGATGTCCACCGATTTCACCATGCCGAGGTCGGTGATCGGCCGGTGGATCTCGGGGTCGTTCACCGTCGCCAGCGCTTCGCGCACCGCCTCTTCGGCGGGGACGGCGGTTCCGTACGTGTCGGTAGCCATACGGAGATGGTACGGCGCCCGCGTCCTGGTCAGGCAAGCCGTCGGCGGTCGTCAGCGATCGGTGTCGGTGCGTGCCGGACCGGCCTCCCCGGGGGGCGGGTGCCCGCCCTCCAGGGGGAAGACGACACGGTGCTCGGCCATCTCCCGCACCATCGCCCCCAGCTCGTCACGGATCCAGTCCCGGGTCGCGACCTCGCCCAGCCCGATCCGCAGCGCCGCGATCTCCCGCGTCAGGTACTCGGTGTCGGCGATGGAGCGCTCGTTCTGCCGGCGCTCCTGCTCCAGGGTGACCCGGTCGCGGTCGGTCTGGCGGTACTGCGCCAACAGGATCAACGGCGCGGCGTACGACGCCTGGAGGGACAGCGCCAGCGTGAGGAAGATGAACGGGAAGGGGTCGAAGCGCAGACGGTCGGGCACGGCGACGTTCCAGGCGACCCACAGGACGACGATGACCGTCATCCAGGCGATGAACCGGCCCGTGCCCAGGAACCGGGCGACCCGCTCCGACAGCCGCCCGAACGCCTCCGGGTCGATCTCCGGCAGCAGCTTGCGCTGCGGGGCGCGCGGCTGGTCGAGCCGGTTCCGGCCGCCGCGCGCCAGCGCGGTCGCCCCGGTGGCCGGGCCGGCCCGGGAACGCTCGACGCGGTCCGTACGGTCAGCGGCCACGGGTCACCTCCTCGGGCCCGGGACCTTCGCGTCCTCCGGGGCCGGAGCCGGGGCCCTGTCCTTCGGGCCCGGGGCTTCCCGGTCCGCTGTCTCCCGGACCGCCGTCCGGGCCGTTGTCCCCTGGTCCGGTGTCTCCCGGGTCGTTGTCTCCCGGCCCTTGGTCCCCGGGCACGTGGTCGTGGCCATTCCCCTGGTCTCCCGGACCGTGGTACCCGGTCTCGCGCCAGTCGTCCGGCAGCAGGTGATCGAGCACGTCGTCCACCGTCACCGCGCCCAGCAGCGCCCCCGTGTCGTCCACGACGGGCGCCGCGACCATGTTGTACGCCGCGAGGTGGCTGGTCACGGCGGGCAGCGCGGTGTCCGGGGGCAGCGGCGGCAGATCGCTGTCCACGATCGAGCTGACCAGGGTGTACGGCGGGTCCCGCAGCAGCCGCTGGAAGTGCACCGTACCCAGGTACTTCCCGGTCGGCGTCTCGTCCGGCGGCCGGCAGACGTACACCTGGGCCGCGAGCGCGGGGGAGAGGTCCTGCTGCCGTACCCGCGCCAGCGCGTCCGCCACCGTCGCGTCGGGGCGCAGCACGATCGGGTCGGTGGTCATCAGGCCGCCCGCGGTCCGCTCCTCGTACGACATCAGCCGCCGCACGTCGGCCGCGTCCCCGGGCCGCATCAGGGTCAGCAGCCGCTCCTTGTCGTCCTCGGGCAGCTCGGAGAGCAGATCGGCCGCGTCGTCCGGGTCCATCGCCTCCAGGACGTCGGCGGCCCGTTCCTCCTTGAGCGTCCCCAGGATCTCCACCTGGTCGTCCCCGGGCAGTTCCTCCAGGACGTCCGCGAGCCGGTCGTCGTCGAGCGCGGAGGCCACCTCCACCCGCCGTTTGGAGGTGAGGTGGTGCAGGGCGTTGGCGACGTCGACGGGCCGCAGCTGTTCGAAGGTGGCGACGAGGCTCTCCGCGCCCTGCCCCTCCTCCTCCAGCGAGAAGCCGGTGACCGCCGACCACTCGACGGTCAGCGCCTCACCCGCCCGTCGCCCGCCGCCGCCCTTCCAGGGCAGCGCGGCGCGCGAGGTCATCTGGTGCAGAGCGCCGCCCTTGCGGCCACGCCGCACGAAGACCTTGTCGATCTCCCAGTCGCGCCGGGCGGGCAGCTGCTGGACGGCGATGTCGAGGACCGTGACCTCCTCCCCGGTCTCCACCAGCCGCACCCGGCGGTCGAGCAGTTCACCGAGGACGAGGCGCTCGGTCGGCCGCTGCTGGAACCGGCGTACGTTGACCACCCCCGTGGTGATCACCTCGCCCGACTCGATGCCGGTGACCCGGGTCATGGGCAGGAAGATCCGGCGCCGGCTGAGCACCTCCACCACCAGACCCAGCAGCCGGGGCGGGCGGCGGCCGACCCGCAGCATGGCGACGAGGTCGCGGACCCGCCCCACCTGGTCGCCGCTGGGGTCGAACACCGGGACGCCGGAGAGGTGGGAGACGAAGATACGGGGGGCGCTTGCCGCCATGTCGAGCGCCTCCTCGCCCTGGTGGTGCCGCCGTGCCGGGCCGCTCCCGCGCCAGATCGCCTCCGGTCGCCGCATGTCCGGTTTTTCGGCGGGATAACGGGTTCAGGCTAGCCCGTACCGCTGTGCCACGCCTTCGCTGAGCCGACCTCCGGCTCTCTGTCGAGCGCCCCGCCGGGCCCCGGTACGCTGCGGTCTGCCACCCCCACGCGCGTTTGAGAGGCAGTGCGTCTGTGACCGTTCTCCCGTCGTCCGGCCGTACCCGCAGAGCCGTTCTGACCGCCGCGCTCTGCGTCGGGCTGGCCGGTCCGGCGGCCGGATGCGCCGAAGAAGTGGACCCGGACAAGGGGACGAACGGCGTCGGCAAGCTCACGGCCGCCGAGATCCAGAAGAAGGCGCAGACGGCGGTGGCAGGGGCGGACGCGGTGCGGCTCTCCGGCTCGCTGGTGAGCAAGGGGCAGACGTACAAGCTCAACATGAAGCTCAAGGAGAACGGCGGCCTCGGTTCCGTCACCTCGAAGAGCAGCACCTTCCAACTGCTGCGCATCGGGGAGACCCTCTACCTGAAGGCCGACGCCGGCTTCTGGAGCCATGCGGACGACGACGGTGAGGAGGCCGGCGAGGGGGCCGGCGGGTCCGGCGGAGCCGGGGGCAAGGACGCGGACGCGTCGGCCGCGGGCAAGCTGTCGGACAAGTACGTGAAGGTCCCGCAGGACGACCCCTCGTACAAGCAGTTGAGCGGCTTCACGGACATGGAGGTGCTGCTCGGCGGTCTGCTGACGCTGCACGGCGAGCTGACCAAGGGCGACCGCGACACGCTCGGCGGCGTACGGACCATCAAGGTCAACGGCGCCAAGGGCAGTGGCGGGACGCTGGACGTCTCGCTGGAGGGCACGCCGTACCCGCTGCAACTCCAGCGGGCGGGCGGCGCGGGGACGGTGACGCTCGCCGACTGGAACAAGGACTTCGAGCTGGAGGAGCCGACGAAGTCGCAGACGGTGGACTACGGGAGCCGGCTGCCGAGTTCGGACGAGAGGCGCTGAGGGCTCCTGCGTCGCTGAGGACTTGCGTCGCCGAGGACTCCTGAGAGCCGGGCCGGTCAGCGCGTTCCGCTCGCCGTCTCCAGGGTCAGCGCTTCCCGGCCCTGCCGCCCTTGCCCCGCCTCAGCAGCAACCGGCCCAGGGAGGCCGGGACCGGCTGCCGCGTGGTCGCGGGCGTCGGCAGGGGGACGGCGGCGCCGGACGCCTCGGGGAGGTCGGTGATCGCGTCCTTGGGCACCAGACGCAGCACCCGGCACTCCCGCGCCCAGCGCTCCGGCATGGTCTCCGCGTCCGGCGCGTTGAGCCGCTTGCCCTTGAGCTCGGCGACGGCGCTCTCCCACTCCTCCGAGCGCGGTACGAGCTCCGAGACGGCCGCCGTCCAGGCGATGAGCCGGCCGCCCTTGTCCTTGCTCCGCACGGTCACCCGCGCGTCCGCCCCGGCCACCAGCCCCGGCAGCGGCTGCTCCCCGGGCCCGTCCCCCACCAGCAGGGCCGCGCCGTCGTGCCACACGTGCCAGAGCGCCCGGGCGGGCCCCGAGCCCTGGACCCAGATCAGGCCGGACTTCTTCGTGGCCTCCTCGACGAGCGCCGGGCCGAGCTGCGGATCTGTCATGCCCAAAGCCTATCGGCCACCCGCCGCCCGGCCCCTCTCGATCACAGGCCGGTGGCCGGTGGCTCGCGGGAGTCGCGGGAGCCCGGCGCCGGCCATCGAGCCTCGGCCCGAACACCCTTGTGCGCCCCAAATGGCGCCCAACGCACCTGAGCACACAAAAGGTGTGTCCGGCGGAAGGAACTTGGCACTGTTGGCGGGCGATCCGGGGCAACCCGCCTCCCCCGGCGAACATCGGCCCGCCCCGCGCCGATGCGCGCAGGCCGCCGCTCTCCTTCCGTGCTCATCCGCCGGTGATGACGAAGGAAACGGCGATCCAGAGGCAGAGCGCGCAGGTGTATGCCCAAGTGAGCCACCTCGGCGGGTAGGCCTCTTCCCAGTTGACCTTTTCCCCCGCGGCATCGCGACGATAAAACTCTTTGATGATATTTAATTCTGCTGCGGGGGATGCTCAGGGTATGTCGAGCATGCTCATCCTCCGATGGCGATTCGCCTTTCCCGAGGCCGGCCGCCATGCCGCCGCCCAGAGGTATGAGTATCCACAGAAGCACGGCCCGCTGACCCCAGGTCACGGTCAGCAGTATGTAGATCAAGGAGAAGAAGGCGTAGCTGAGAATGAAGGTGATGAGGAGGGCTTCACGCGGGATATCGAGCAACGTTTTCCTTCCTGGTGATCGGTGGGCGACTCGGGAGTTGGCGGGTCACGAGGCCCCGCCTGTCGCCGGGACCGAGGGTGATGAGGGCCGCCGTAGTCCTCAGCCGCCGGTGATGACGAAGGAGACGGCGGCCCAGAGGCAGATCGCGCAGGCGTAGGTCCAGACCAGCCACATGGGTGGTTCGGCCTCTTTCCAGTCGACCTTTTCTCCCGCAGCGTCGCGTCGGTAAATCTCTTTAATGATTGAAATCCTGCGACGAGGCACAACAAGCAGTACGGGGACCGTAATGAGGAAGCCGCTCAGGCTGAGGAGCAGTACGTCGATCGATTCTCCCTTGCCGAGGCCGATTCCTATGCCGCCGCCGACTGGAATGAGGCCGAACAGAAGTACCGACCGTTGGGACCAGTTCGCTGTCAGCAGTATGTAGACCAGGGAGAACACGGCGTAGCTGAGAATGAAGGAGAAAAAGATTATTTCGCGAGGTATGTCGATCATGAATCTGCCTTGGAGGAGAGGTGGCTGAGGCGGGCAGCGGTGGCCGGACGGTCGGGGAGGAAACGAGCTCCCTCCCCGACCGTCCGGTGTCGGGTCAGCGTGCCATAACGCTCCTCGCGTCATCCCGGAGGCCGATCCAGCCGCCCACGTTGGCCGCTGTCGTGTGCAGGCCGATGGATGCCGCTCCGACCCCCTTTTCGAGCTTGCCGCCCGATTGCATCAACTTGCCGCCGACGCCGGCGAGTCCGTCGCTGAGCGCGGTACGTGCCCCTCGGGCGACGGCGCCGCTGCCCCTGATGAGGCGGACCGTCGAGCCGGCCCCGCCGAGCATCACGGCCGCGGCCGTGCCGGCCAGCTGGCTGACCGCGGCGGACTTGTCCCCGTCGAGGGCGTAGGCGCCGGCGGAGGCGACTCCGGTAGCCGCTGAGATCGCGCCGAACGTGGCGGCTGCCGGCGCGAGCACCGGGACCATCGCAAAAAGCCCCGCAGCAGTGCCGGTGATCGTGCTCACATGCCCCAGCACCTTGGCCACCCTGTGCAGCGTGACCTGTTTCGCCGCGGACTTCACCCCGCTCGCCGTCGCCTTCGCGACCCGTTTGGTGGCCGACGCGACCTTGCTGCCCGCGCGTTTGACCACCGACTTGGTCGCCCGGTAGGTCTTCTTCACCGCCCGGTAGGTCTTCTTCGCGTATTTCTTGACCGTGTACGTGGCGCGTTTGATGACCTTCTTTGTCACCCGGGCGACCTTCTTGACCGCCCGTTTCACCACCTTGGTGGCCTTCTTCACCACCTTCTTCACGGTCTTGACGACCTTCTTGACCGCCTTCTTGACGACCTTCTTGGCCTTCTTGGCGACCTTCTTGACCGTCTTGGTGACCTTCTTCGCGGCCTTCTTGACGGCCTTCTTGATCTTGCCCCAGAACAGGCCGTCCGGGTCGGAGAAGGTCGCCGGGTTGTTGTTGGCGTACGCGTACGCGTTCATGCGCTGCGACTCGCCGAGGTCGGTCATCGGGTCGACGCTCAGGAACCGGCCGAGCTTCGGGTCGTAGGCGCGGGCGCCCAGTTGGGTCAGGCCCGTGCTGTCCTTCGTGCCGCCCACGAATCCCTGGTCGACCGGCCAGGTGACCGGGCTCGCCGACGGGGAGCCGCGCTCCTCGCCGAACGGGGCCGTCGAGCGGTACAGCACGTCCTGGGTGGTGGCGTCGATCGCGGTCGACGCCGTTCCGTGGTGGTCGTCGAAGAGGAACTGGACCGTGCCGCCCGTCCGCGCGGCGACCGTCTCGCCGTCGAAGTCGTAGTAGCGCGTGCCCGTCTTCTTGCCGTCCGGCTGGAGCAGCAGTTCGTTGCCGCCCGGCAGGTACAGCGTCGTCCCGGTCAGGTCCTTCCTGAGCAGCCGGCCGCCATCGGCGTCGTAGACGTACTCGACGTCCGCGCGGCCCGCCTCCTGGACCTTCACGAGCTGGTTCTCCGCGTCCCAGACCAGCGTCTGGTCCCGGCCGTCCGTCTTGCGCGTGGTCGTGTTGCCCATCGCGTCGTAGCCGAACGTGTCCGTGCTCGTCGTGACGCCGTCCCGCTCCGTGCGCACCGAGGTCACCGCGGCCGGCTTGGCGCCGTCCGGCTTCCCGTAGGCGTACGTACGGACCGCGTCCCCGGGGCCGTCGCCCGCCGCGCCGGCCGTGCCGACCGCGGCGGCCGGGCCCGCGGTGCCCGCCGAGCCGACGTCGTGGCGGACCTCCTTCGTCCGGTTGCCCAGCGCGTCATAGCTGTACGACAGCCAGTACGGCTTCGGCCCGCCGACGTTCGACGGGTCGGGGGCCGCCGCGCAGTCCTCCCTGGACGTCCACGCCTCGGTGAGCCGCTGGAGGGCGTCCATGGTGAAGCACTGCGTGTCCGTCTGCTTCGCGGCGTCCTGGCCGGTCACGGTGGTGATCCGGGTGACGTTGCCCGCCGCGTCGTAGCCGTACGTGGTGTCGTCCACCCGGCTCGGCGCCGCCGTGCGGTCGGTCGTCGTGCGCAGCAGCTCACCGGTGTGCTCGTCGTACGACGCGGTCCGGTACAGGCGCCGGGCCGCATCGTTGTACTCGGTCCGCAGGGGTCGTCCGAACGGGTCGTACGTGGACGAGTTCACCAGGATCCGGGCGCCCGCCGTCAGGCCCTGCGCCTGGTCGTCCGCGCCGTAGCGGGTGACCACGCGCTCGGCCGGCATGCCTCCGAGCGGCGGCTGGTTGACCGCCGTCGGCAGGCCGGTGTACGGGTCGTAGGCGTAGCCGATGGAGTAGGTGCCGGCGAGGGCGCCCTCCGACTCGGGGACGGTGACCTCCACCTTGGTGGGGAGGTAGTCGTCCGTGTATCCGGTGATCCTCTGGGCGTAGGCGTGGCCGTCCACGTACCGCCGCGACTCACTGATC
Organism: Streptomyces sp. NRRL F-5135; assembly: GCF_000719775.1. Lineage (GTDB taxonomy): Bacteria > Actinomycetota > Actinomycetes > Streptomycetales > Streptomycetaceae > Streptomyces > Streptomyces hebeiensis. The sequence continues at coordinate 26,353 of NZ_JOHR01000021.1, forward strand.
TCGCCCTTGGCGACCGTGTCGTACGTCCACTCGGACAGGACCTTGTCGCCCTCGCGGAGCGAGGTCCTGCGGCCCAGTTCGTCGTAGCCGGCGGTCAGGGTCACGCCCCGGGCGTCCGTCGTGGACACCGGCCGGTCCAGCGAGTCGTACGACGTGCGCAGCGTGCCGCTGTCGGGGTCGTCGGCGCGGGTCTCCCGGCCACGCCCGTCGTACTCGAACTTCCGTACGTTGCCTTCCGGGTCGGTGACCGTCTTCAGCAGGCCCCGCTCGTCATAGGCGTACGTGATGGACTGCGAGGCGGTGCGCGCCTCGTTCGTGTACTCGACGACCTCCACCGGCCGGTCCTGCGGGTCCGTGACCGTGGTGCTCGCCGTCCCGCCCTTCGGGGGGATCAGCGTGGTGTGGTTGCCGTCGTACACCGTCCTCGTCCGGCGTGTCTCCGTGCCGTACTTCAGGGCGATGGCGTCGGTGGGGCGCCCGGCGGCGTCGTACACCGTACGGACCGCGGCCGGGGCCTTGGTGTCGTCGCCGGCCACCAGCTTCGGCTCCGGGTCGCCGGTGGCGTAGTAGTCGTCGTACGACTTCCACTCCAGTCCGCGCGAGTCGTACAGGGTCTCGGTCAGCACCCGGCCGGTGCCGCTGAGCGAGGGGACCTGGGTCTGGCGTTCGCGCAGCAGACCGTCGTAGATCTCGTGACTCGTCTCCGTGGACCCGTCCCCGCGCAGCTCGCGCGTGGTGACGACGGGCGGCTCCGTGGTCGAGATCCGGTAGGAGTAGCCGGCGTCGGGGTGGTCGGGGAACCTGGCCTTGGTGCGGCCGGGCTCCCAGATGCCGGTCAGCCGGCCGAGCGCGTCGTACCCCAGCTCGGTCCGCTTGCCGTTGGCGTCCACCTCGGCGGCCGGCACCCCGCGCCGCGGGTCGATCTCCGTGGTCAGGGTGTGACCGAGCGGGTTGGTGGTGACGATGGACGTCGGTGTGCCCGTGGCAGGGACGTACTCCGTGGTCATCGTCCGGTTCTGCGAGTCCGTCACCGCGAGCGGGCGCCCGTAGAGGTCGTACGTGGTGCGCGCCGCGGTGAAGAAGCCCGTGCCCTCCGCGTCGTTCTCGTCCTCGCGGGTGGCGTTGCCCTTCGTCGGGGCCGCGCCCAGGGTGGTGGAGCCGTCGTAGTAGCTGCGGTTCTCGGAGATCGGCTCGCCCGGCGCGGCGCAGGTGCCGGCCGTGCTCTTCTCCGTGGCCTCCAGCTCCAGGATGTTGGCCGCCGTGTTCCGGGCGTAGGTGGTGGTGTCGCAGGTCTCGTCGCCGGTCTTCGACGTGTCGCCGTGGTCGGTCTCGGTGACGACCATGCCGTACGCGTCGAAGGTCCGCTCCGTCTTCGTGCGCTGCCAGCCGCCGCCCTTGGCCGGGCTACGTGTGGTCTCCTGCTGTACGCCGGTCATGTCCGACTCCAGCGCGGGCAGCCCGGGGCGGGCCCGGGTGGCCGTGACCGCCGAGCGCCACGGGGTGGAGGTCTCCTCGGAGACCACCTCCGCGCCGTTGTAGGTGATCTCGGCGCGCTCCATGGCCTGGAAGGACGCGTGGTCGGCGACCTCGTTGCCCTCGAAGTCGGCGACCTTGGCGCCCGCGATGCCGCGGAAGTAGCGGGTGCGGCTGTCCAGCTTCGGGCCGTCGACGCCGTTCCCGTCCTGGGTACGGACCTCGCCGTAGCCCCGGTAGTCGCTGTACGTGCGGTGCTCGGCCTTGGTGAACTCGTCCTCGCTCTTCGCCCAGGCCGCGCCGCCCACGTACGTGTAGTCGGTCTGCTCGGTGGGCGAACCGCCGACCAGGTCGTTCTCCAGGACCCGGGTGACGACGTACTTGTGGAACCAGTCCTTCACCGGCTTGTAGTCGGCTGCGGGGGAGTCCGCGGAGGACCAGTAGACCGGGTAGCAGCGCCGGGTGTTGGAGGTCTCGGCGGGCAGGGAGCCGGGGGCGCAGTCGGGGGCGGAGTAGGTGATCCCGAGGGAGCCGCCGGTCTCGGTGTCGATCTGGCCCACGCGGTAGCGGACCAGCGGCGGGATGCCGTCACCGGTGCTGTCCACGCGGTTGGCCAGCTGCGTGCCCTTGAAGGTGATCTCGGGCAGGGCCTGTGGGCTGCCGCCCGTGTGGCCGGTCCGGGTGATGCCCGCCAGCCACAGGGAGGCGGGGGAACCGTCGCCCGGGTCGGGCAGCTCGTGGCGGAACTCCCAGGAGTCGACCGGCTGGTAGGAGGCGCCGGCGCCGGATCCGGAGAGCACCGTGGTGGTGATCCTCGTCAGCCGCTTGGTGGTCCAGAAGGTGGGCGCGATCCGGTTCTTGCAGTCCTCGCCCGCCTTGCACTCCTGGTCGACCGGGACGTCGGGCCAGCGCTTGGCGTTGGCCGTGGTCATCTTCGCCGGGGCGCAGTCGAAGGAGGCGTCGGGCAGGCACCGCTCGGCGACCGTGAACCCGACCTTCGCCGCGGCGGCGTCGGCCGCGTACAGGTTGTCGGAGCGCAGACCGTACTCGATGCGGTCGGGGTGGCCGCCCCGGGTGTACTCGGTCGGGGTGCCGAGGCCGGTGGTCGCGGAGACATTGCGGCCGTAACGATTCTTCTCGGCGTTGTAGTAGTACGCCGTGGCGTTGGCGTTGGTGTCGACGACGTAGTCGAGGTTCCAGCGCCACGCCTGCTGGCACCAGGAGTCGGCGAAGGCGCTCTTGTAGCAGGGCTCGCCGCTCTGGTTGCCGTACACCGGCACGGTCCAGGTGGAGTTGGTCTCCGCCTTGCCCGACGACCAGCCGGGCAGCCGGTTGTAGCCGAAGTGGTACTGCGTGCCGTCGGTCGTGGTGACGCGCCAGTGCTCGCCATCGTTGTCACCGTTGCCGCGGGCGGTGTCGGCGAGCAGTTCGATCCGGGTGCCGTCGTCGTCCTTGAGCTTCCAGGTGCCGGTCTTGTCGTCCCGCACCAGCTCGTGGGACTGGCCGTCGAGCGACATGGTGGCGTTCTCCGGGCCGTAGCACAGATCGCCGTTCTTGGCCTTGTTGTTGCCGTTCGTCATGTCGTCGTTGCACGGGAGGTAGCGGCGCTCGATGTAGTTCTCCGTCAGCGCCCAGCCGTCACCGATGGCGTTGGCCTGGTTGTTGGTGGCCGCCGTGCGGCCGTCCAGCGACTGGGAGGAGTAGCCGAGGTTCAGCTCCGGCTCCAGACCGCCCGGGACCTCCGGGGTCTGGATCTCGTACGCCCAGCCGAAGGTGCCGGAGGAGTCACCGGCCACCCAGTTGCCGGAAGGGCTGAGCGGGGTGGCCTTGTAGTCGCCGGAGGAGCCGGACGGGCCGGCCGTCGCCGCCAGCAGGGTGACGCCGGAGCCCGCGGCGAGTCCGGTGAGCGAGCGCGCGCCGCGCGCCGCGGGCCGTACCGGCGCGTCGGACGCGCCGGCCTCGGCCTCGGACCCGCCGGCCGTGGCGTCGACGGGTACGTCCGCCGTCAGCGTCCTGGCCTTCGCGTCGTTATCGGTGGTGAGCGGCGTGCCGGCGCCGCAGTCCTCGGTCCCGGCGGATTCCAGCGCGCAGGACGGCAGTCGGACCAGGGAGAGCCGGGAGGCCCAGCCGGCGCCGAAGGCGTGCTCGAACTTCGAGTAGTCGAGGGAGACCCGCACGGAGGCGTCCTCGCCGCCGTCCTTCGCGCGTACGGCGAGCAGGACGCCGTCGATGCCGAGACGGTCGGCGGCCTTCCGGTCCAGGACCTGGACCTGGGCGGCCGCGGGCGCGGCGGCCCGTCCGGACGCGCCGGAACGGCCGGCGTCCTTGGCGCGGCCGGTGCCGTCGGACCGGCCTCCGCCGTCGGGTTCGCCGGTGCCGTCGGAACGGCCCGCTGCCGTACGGGCCTTGTCGGTGGGACCGGTCTCGGTCCGGCCGATCCGTACCGGCAGCTTCCCCGCCCGCTGTGGCGTGTTCCCGCTGCCGTCGAGCCGGACCTCCGCCGTGCCGGCGGCGGGCCAGGTGACGCCGGGCGCGGCCTTGCGCGAGTCCCGCGCGGCGTCGTCCCGGCCGCCGGGGCGTTCCGTGCCGACCGGAGTGACCGGGACGGGATCGGTGCGGTCGATGTCCCGCAGAGAGAGCTTTCCGCCGACCGCGAAGGCGGTCTCGGCGCTCAGGAATCCACCGAGAAGTATGGACGAGGTGATAACAGAAGTCACCTTTGTCCATCTTCTTCGGCGTCGGTATCGCGCGCCGTGCGCGCGTCTCACGGCGTGGCCGGAAGGGTCCTTCACGCTTCCCCCTAAGTAGTGAAGTTGCAACCAGCTGTGAAGAGTACGTGCTCATGGGGTGTTGATGGAACGTGTAAAGTCGGCTGGACAGGGGGAAGTTGGATCGCTGCCGGGGTATCTGCACAAACGGAATGCCTGAATTGACAGGGCATGCCGGGTAGATGCGCCGGTCGGTTTGCGTTGTGTTCCCCCGTCTGAATCCAGCCACCGTTCATTCACAAGGTTTTCGGGCTTCGGGGGACGCCGCTCAGTGGGGGCGACCCGGCGAAGCGTCGGGGAGGAAACGTCTTGAGAACCCAACGACTCCCGCGCCGGGGGAGACCCGGTCCGCGCCGCTGGGCGGCCCGTGCCGTCGCCGTCGCGCTGGCGGCCGCCGCCCTCCCGCTGACCGGTGGGCCCACCGCGGTGGCGGACACCCGTGAGACCGCGCCGGAGCCGACGGCGGCCGAACGCGCCCTGGCGCGCGCGGCGGAGAGCGGTGAACGGGTCGAGGTGGTGGCCGAGCGGAGCGAGTACTCCACCACCTTCGCCAACCCGTCGGGCACCTTCACCAAGGAGACCCACGTCGTCCCGATCCGGGTCCGCCAGCGGGGCCGGCTGGTGAGCGCCGACCCCACGCTGGTACGCGGCGCCGACGGCACCGTACGGCCCCGGGCGGCCTCGGTCGGCCTGGCGTTCTCCGGCGGCGGCGACGATCCGATGGCGAGGATCGAGCGCGACGGGCGCGGCATGACCCTGGACTGGCGGGGCACGCTGCCGGAGCCGCGGCTCGAAGGCGACACCGCCGTCTACCCCGAGGTCTTCCCGGGGGTCGACCTCAAGCTCCGGGCGAGCGTGAACGGCTTTCAGCAGCTCCTGGTCGTCAAGAACCGTGAGGCCGCCGCCGATCCCCGGCTGGAGCGGCTGGCCTTCCCGATGAAGACCGACGGGGTCACGGCCCGCACCGACGGCGCCGGCAATCTCACCGCCGTCGACCCGGCCGGGCGGAACGTGTTCGCCGCGCCGACCCCGGTCATGTGGGACAGCTCCGGAGTCGCCGCGACGGCCGCGCCGAAGGGCGCCGCCTCGGTCGGTGCCGCGCTCGCCGCGCCCCGGAGCGCCCGGCCCGCCGCCATCGAGGAGGAGGGGTTCGTCGCGGCCGTCGGCGCCAAGGAGGCCGCGGTCCCGGCGGTCGTCGAGGGCGGCGCGCTGAGACTGACACCGGACCAGGGGCTGCTCACCGCGCCCGACACGGTCTTCCCGGTGCACATCGACCCGTACGTCTCCGGCGGGCGCAACAACTGGACCTCGGTCGCGAAGAGTTACCCGACCACCAGCTACTGGAACAAGTCGGACAACATCGCGCGGGTCGGCCACGAGTCGGACACCGGCGGGACCTGGTTCTCCTACTTCACCATGGACACCCGGAACCTCTCGGGCAAGACCGTCGTGAACTCCACGTTCCGGATCAAGAACACCCACTCCTGGTCCTGCACCAAGAAGCCGGTGTACCTGTACGCCTCCAACCCGATCAGCTCGTCGACCACCTGGAACAAGCAGCCGGCCCTCGGGGGACTGCTCGCCACCGTGACCGACGCCAAGGGCTGGGGGTCCGGCTGCCCCGCGGGCAACCTGGAGTTCGGCGTCAAGGGCAACGCGGCGAAGGCGGCGGCCGCCAACTGGCCCACCATGACGCTCAGTCTCCGGGCGAGTGAGACGGACACGTACGGCTGGAAGAAGTTCGACGCCTCGACGGCCGTGCTCTCCACCGAGTACAACACCCCGCCGAAGGTGCCGTCCGACCTGGACACCGTGCCCAGCACCAAGAACGGCGCGGGCTGCGGCGACACCGCCCCGTACGGCTTCATCGGCGACACGGACGTCCAGCTGACGGCCAGGGCCCAGGACCCCGACGGCGGCACGGTCAAGGTCACCTTCCACCTGTGGGCGACCGGCCACCACCCCGGCGCCGACCCCGGCGGGGTCCTGATCGTCAATCAGACAGTCTCCGTCACCTCGGGCGCGGTCGCCCGGGTCACCGTCCCCAAGTCGGTGCTCAAGCCGCACGTCGCCACGGCCGACGGGAACTTCTCCTGGAAGGCCCAGGCGAGCGACGGTTCCCTGACCAGCGACTGGAACCCGACGGCCGGCGCCCCGGGCTGCCGGTTCGTCTACCTCCCCGACCGGCCCAGCACACCCCCGTCCGTGACCTCCGCGCAGTTCCCGGACGGTACGGCCGGCTGGCCCGTGGGGACGGGCTCCGTCCGCACGAAGGGCACCTTCGCGGTCGGGCCCGGCGACGCCACCGACATCGCCTCGTACGAGTTCTGGTCCACGATCGACCCGACCGTCACCCACCGCGCCCCCGAGGCGCTCGGCGGCGGCGTGACCATCGAGCTGACGCCCACCAAGGCGGGCGCGCACCAGCTCTACGTACGCGGCCTGGACCGGGCGGGCAACCGTTCCGACACGCGCGCCTACCTCTTCTACGCCAACGGCAGCCGGACCGCGGACAAGGCGGGCGACCTCAACGGCGACGGCCACGCCGACCTGTGGGCGGTCGACGCCGCGGGCACCCTCCAGCGGTACTTCGGCGACGGCACGGGCAAGGCCGTGAAGGCCGACCGCGCGGCCTCGGCGGCCGGCCGCTACCTGGACGCGCGGACGACCCGGCGCGGCGACTGGACCGAAGACGGCTACGAGGACCTGATCACCCTGTCCCCGGACGCGGCCCGCGGGCTCGACCGCCTCTGGGTCCACCCCAACGACGGCGCGGGCGCCGCGGACGAGGCCGGCAGTCGTGAACTGCGCGTCTGGGACCCGGAGAACGACCACTGGCAGGGCGCCACCCAGATCCTCGCCATCGGTGACGCCGACGGCCCGCTGGATCTCGACGGCGACGGCGTGATCGGCCCCGATGACCGCCCCGGCTACCCGGACCTGCTGGTCAAGCAGGGGGACCAGCTCTGGCTCTACTTCGGCTCACCGTCCGGCTATCTCGACGACAGCGTCTACTACCTGGACGACTACATCGACCAGCCGCCGGTCCTGATCGGTGACGGCGGCTGGGCGGACGTCGACCTCGCGGCGCCGGGCGACACCACCGGCAACGGTCACGTGGACCTGATCTCCCGCCAGAGGACCACCGGCGAAATGTACCTGCACGCCGGTACGGGCCCGCACGGCGAGGGCCTCGGTGCCGTGGCGGACCGCACCCGGATCGGCACGGGATGGACCGCCGCCAACCGTCCGCTGCTCACCGCCGTCCCGGACGCGCTGGGCGACGGCAAGCCCGCCCTCTGGGCGACCAACTCCGCCGGGGACCTGCTGTTCTACCCCGACATCAGGGGCAGCGGCACGCCGGTGGGGGCCGGCCTGCCGGGCTTCCGGGCCCTGAACTGACAGGTACGGCGGGACCGGCCGGGGGCGTGGAGGCGGCTCGCGCCGCCACGCCCCGGGCCGCACCCGCCCGCGTTCAGAGCCAGCCGTTGCGCTTCAACGTGCGGTGGATCGTCAGACAGAGCAGCCCGATCGCGCCGAGCACCATCGGGTAGCCGTAGCGCCAGTGCAGCTCCGGCATGTGGTCGAAGTTCATGCCGTAGATCCCGCACACGGCCGTCGGCACGGCCACGATCGCGGCCCAGGAGGTGATCTTGCGCATGTCCTCGTTCTGCGCGACGGTCGCCTGGGCCAGGTTCGCCTGGAGGATCGAGTTCAGCAGTTCGTCGAAGCCGATGACCTGCTCGTGCACCCGCGCCAGGTGGTCCGCCACGTCCCGGAAGTACTTCTGGATGTCCGGGTCGATCAGCCGCATCGGCCGTTCGCTCAGCAGCTGCATGGGCCGCAGCAGTGGGGAGACGGCCCGCTTGAACTCCAGCACCTCCCGCTTGAGCTGGTAGATCCGGCCCGCGTCCGAGCCCCGGGGGCTGCCCTTCGTGGGCGCGGAGAACACATCGATCTCGACCTCGTCGATGTCGTCCTGCACGGCCGAGGCCACCGCGATGTACCCGTCGACGACATGGTCGGAGATCGAGTGCAGCACGGCCGAGGGCCCCTTGGCGAGCAGATCGACGTCCTCCTCCAGCCGGTGCCGCAGGGCGCGCAGCGACCCCTTGCCGCCGTGCCGGACGGTGATCACGAAATCCCGGCCGGTGAAGCACATGACCTCACCGGTCTCGACGACCTCGCTGGTCGCGGTCAGCTCCGCGTGCTCCACGTAGTGGATGGTCTTGAAGACGGTGAACAGCGTGTCGTCGTACCGCTCGAGCTTGGGCCGCTGGTGCGCGTGCACCGCGTCCTCCACGGCCAGCGGGTGCAGCCCGAACTCGGCCGCGATGCCCGCGAACTCCTCCTCGGTCGGCTCGTGCAGACCGATCCAGGCGAAGCCGCCGCCCTCCCGGACCCGGAGCATCGCCTCGCGCGGGGTGAGACAGGACTGCTCGGTGAGGCGGCGGCCCCCGCGGTAGACCGCGCAGTCGACCACGGCGCTCGACGCCGACGGGTCGCGGGTCGCGTCGTACTTCTCGTACGCGCCGGAGGTGTTCTTGCGCAGGGAGGGGCGGACAGCTGCGCGCAGGTCACGGATCATCGACATGGCGGGCTCCTTCACAAAGAGGCCGTCAGCGAGGCGTGGCACAGCCCGGAATGGGGACGTGGTCCGTACGTCACGTCCGCAAAGCGGGCGGCACCGCCGGTACGCGGTGACGGCGTTCGCTGCAGAAAGGCGGGAAAACGCGAACAAAGCGAGTGGCGCGAATGATGCGAACGGGATACGCGCTCTTCCGCCGTGCGAGCTGCCGTGGGCCGGGGACCGGACCGCCGACCGGGTCGAGGTCGGCCGTCAGACCGCGAGAACCACGAAACCCGAGAGAACCGCGAAATGGCGACGGCGTGCGGAAGAGCTGTTGGTACTGGCCGGGTGACTTCGATCCACCGCAGCCCCACCTCCTCCGGCCGGTCCCCCGTAGGGGATGACGTGTTCGTCGGGACTGGAAGGGACGCTTCTGCGTGCCGTCCCGACCGGGCGCCCAACACTATCAGCTGCCCAAGGTCAATCTGTCCTCTTGCCCAATTCTCAGGAGATCTATGCTCGCCGCATGTCAGAAATTCTTGCTCTGGTCGAGAACCGGTTGCGTACCGCCCTGGGCGAGCCGGACGCGCGCGCGGCGGTGACCTTCCTGGGCACGGACCGCATCGAGGTGCTGCGGTTCCTGGAGACCTCTGATGTCTCCGAGGCCGCGGGGACCGCGCCCGCGGCGCCCGTGGTGCGTTACGCCACACTCGGGATGTCCGCGCGGCCGATGACGGATCCCTCGGCCGTCCTCGCCGACCCGGTGAGGGGACCGCGCGCCGAACTGGTGCTCTCGTTGCGCGCGGGGGCCGTCGACACGGACCGGGTGCTGCGCCCGCTGGCGGTTCTGGCCGCCTCGCCGCAGGTCGAGGGCGTGATCGTGGCGCCGGGCGGCTCGCTCGACCTCGGGGAGCCGCTGTGGCCCGGGGCGCCCTTCGGCTCCGTACTCGTCGGGGAGCCCGGCGGGCTGGTGCCGGACCTGGAGCTCGACGCCCCGCTGGAGCCCGTACGGTTCCTGCCGCTGCTGCCGATGACCGGCAACGAGGCGGCGTGGAAGCGGGTCAGGGGCGCGCGGGAGCTCCAGGAGCGGTGGCTCGCGCACGGCACGGACCTGCGCGACCCGCGACGGCGCTCGGTACCGCTGGACTGACGCGCGTCCGTCGGAGGGCGTGCCGGGCGTCGGACCGGGCGTCGGGTCAGGTATCGCGTGGGGCGTGGGGCGTCGGGCTCGGCCGGTCAGGCGCGTTCGGCGAACACCGAGACGCTGTCCTGGGTGGCGTGCACCGTGCGCAGTTCCTCGGCCTCATGGGTCAGGGACCCGCGCCTGGCCCGGACGATCGCCGCGCCCACGACCGCCGCCACCGCCGCGACCACGAACGGGACGTGGACGTCGGTCCACTCCTCGATCTTCGGGGCCAGGAAGGGCGCGGCCGCCGCCGCGAACCAGCGCACGAAGTTGTAGCCCGCGCTCGCCACCGGCCGGGGCGCGTCCGAGACGCCCAGCGCCAGTTCGGTGAAGACCGTGTTGTTCAGGCCGATGAAGGCACCCGAGACGATCGTGCCGGCGACGGCGGCGGCGTGGTTCCCGTACCCGATCACGAGCAGGTCGGCCGCGAGCAGGAGCAGCGAGCCGCCGAGCACCTTCAGCGACCCGAAGCGCTTCTGGAGGCGCGGGGCGATCAGCACGGAGAACAGCGCGAGCAGCACGCCCCAGGCGAAGAAGACCGCGCCCGACCGGTACGGGGTCATGTTCAGCACGAACGGGGTGAAGGCCAGGACCGTGAAGAACGCGTAGTTGTAGAAGAACGCCGAGGCCGCGGCCGACGCCAGCCCGCCGTGCCCGAGCGCCCTGACCGGGTCGAGCAGCCCGGTCCGGCGCGCGGGCCTCGGCTGCTCCTTGAGGAACACGGTGACGCAGAGGAAGCCGATCGCCATCAGCGCCGCCGTGCCGAAGAACGGGTAGCGCCAGCTCGCGTCGCCGAGCAGGGCGCCGAGCAGCGGGCCGCAGGCCATGCCCAGGCCGAGCGCCGACTCGTACAGCAGGATCGCCGCCGCGCTGCCCCCGGCCGCCGCCCCGACGATCACGGCCAGCGCGGTCGAGACGAAGAGGGCGTTGCCGAGGCCCCAGCCCGCCCGGAAGCCGACCAGTTCCGCCACCGACGAGGACGTGCCGGACAGTCCGGCGAAGACGACGACCAGCGCCAGGCCCGCGAGCAGCGTCCCGCGCCCGCCGATCCGGCTGGAGATCCAGCCGGTGAGCAGCATGGCGACGGCGGTGATCAGGAAGTACGAGGTGAACAGGAGCGAGACCTGGCTGGGCGTGGCCGCCAGGCCCTCGGCGATGGACGGCAGGATCGGGTCCACCAGCCCGATGCCCATGAAGGCCACGACGGAGGCCCCGGCGGTGGCCCACACGGCCTTCGGCTGGCGCAGCAGACCGCCGCCCGCCGCAGCGGGGGGTGCGCCGGGTGTGCCGCCGGCTCGGTCGTCGAACGGATCTTCTCCGCGCATGAGACGAGGCCCTTCTACTCCCAGGCGATAGATGTAATACGCAGACAATAAGTTAGACGCACTAATAAATGCAAACTACATCTATATGGAGGGTGGGGGCGGCTCGCGCCGGCCGTCGGTCGCCTGCCGGGCCGGACGGGTGATCGTCCTTGACGCGACGACGACCGGGGAGGACCGTGGGGCGCTATGAGGGGCGAACCCAGTTGCCCGAAGTGCGGTGGCCGGGTCAGGGCGCCCGGTCTCTTCGCCGACACCTGGCAGTGCGGCGTCCACGGGGCGGTGTACCCGCTCCAGCCCGTGATACCGCCCAGCGTCGAGGCCCTGAGCGTGGTGGTGCACCGCGCCCGGGTCCCCGTCTGGATGCCCTGGCCGCTGCCCGTCGGCTGGCTTTTCACCGGCGTCGCGTACGCGGGCGACGACCGCAGCGGCGGCCGGGCGACCGTCGTCGCCTGCTCCGGCCCCGGACCGCTCGGCGGCATGGGGGAGCTGCTGCTGGTCGCGGAGGAACTCGGCGTCGGCCTCGGCGCGCGCTACGCGGGAATCGAGGGGCCCGACCCGGGGGCGCGCATCCGGGTGGACGAGCCGCCGCAGACCAAGCTGCTCGCGGCGGGCAGGCCGACCCCGCTCTGGCTCGTCCCGGAAGCGCCGCAGGACCGCGCGGTGTTCGTGGGGGAGGCGCTGGGGCTGTGGCTGTGGGCGATCGTCTGGCCCGAGCGGGCGGGCGTGGTGCTGTACGACGAGCTGGTGCTGACCGACCTGCGGGACGCGGGCGCCGAGGCGGAGCTGCTGCCGTGCGGGGCGCTGTCGCCGCGGCTGCTGTCCTGACGCGCCGCCGCGCGGTCCGGGGGTGGCCGGGCGGTCCAGGGCCGGCCGGGCGGTCCGGGTGGCCGGTGCGCCGCCCCGTACGCGTGTCCCGGGCGCCGGACCGGAGGGGGTGACGGCCCCGACGCTGTCGGGCCGGCCCCGTTATCCTTGAGCGGTCACCCGTCCGGCTCACGCCCTTGGAGTCCCGCGTCGTGCGCATCGACCTGCACACCCACTCCACGGCCTCGGACGGTACGGACACCCCGGCCGAGCTGGTCCTGAACGCGGCCGCGGCCGGGCTCGACGTCGTCGCGCTGACCGACCACGACTCCACCCGCGGCCACACGGAGGCGACGGCCGCGCTCGCGGACCTCGACCGCGACCTCACCCTCGTCACCGGAGCCGAGCTCTCGTGCCGGCTCGACGGCGTCGGCCTGCACATGCTGGCGTACCTCTTCGATCCGCTCGAACCGGAGTTCCTGCGGGAGCGGGAGCTGGTGCGCGACGACCGGGTGCCCCGCGCCCGCGCGATGGTCGGCAAGCTCCAGGCGCTGGGCGTGCCGATCACCTGGGAGCAGGTGACGCGCATCGCGGGCGACGCCTCCCTGGGCCGCCCGCACATCGCCACCGCGCTCGTCGAACTCGGCGTGGTCGAGACCGTCTCGGACGCCTTCGTGCCCGAGTGGCTGGCGACCGGCGGCCGGGCCTACGCGGAGAAGCACGAACTCGACCCCTTCGAGGCGATCCGTCTGGTCAAGGCCGCCGGCGGGGTCACCGTCTTCGCCCACCCGCAGGCGGTCACGCGCGGCGAGGTCGTGCCGGAGTCGGCCGTCGGGCGGCTCGCCGCCGCGGGCCTCGACGGTATCGAGGTCGACCACATGGACCACGACGCGCCGACCCGCGCCCGGCTGCGGGCGCTGGCGGATGAGCTGGGGCTGCTGGCCACCGGCTCCAGCGACTACCACGGCAGCCGCAAGTTCGTGGAACTCGGCGCGTGCACGACGGACCCGGAGGTGTACGAGGAGATCGCCCGGCGTGCCACCGGCGCCCGGCCGGTGCGCGGCGCGGGCGCGCACCGGTAAGTCGGCGCGGGCGTGCGCCGGTAAGTCGGCGCGGGCGTGCGCCGGTAAGTGCGGCTCCCGCGTGCGCCGGTGAGCAGGTCCGTCGTGCGCCCCTCACGCCAGTGCGCCCCCGTACGGTCCGATCCGTACGGGGGCGCTTCGTCGGCGTTGGTGCTCTCGTTGTTATGAGGCCGAGGTTTCGGCCGGCCGGATGTAGATGCGCTGGCCGATGGAGGCGGCCTGCTGCACGATCCGGTTGACGGAGGCGGCGTCCACGACGGTGCTGTCCACGGCCGAGCCGTCGACGTCGTCGAGTCGCATGATTTCGAAGCGCATGGCTTCTCCCTTCGTCTGATCCTCCTGGTGGAGAACTGCTGGAGAACTGGCGGCCGACGGGCGGACCCGTCACCAGTCACAGACTGGACAACGGGTTGTCCTCTGCAAACATTCCCTACGCTAAGGAAATTTTTCAGATCACTAATTACTGGCGGGTAGGCCGTGGTGGTGAGCGAGAATGAGACCCGTATGAACGAGTGGAACGAGCCGGAGACCGACCTCGGCCCGGGCGCCGGCGCCGAGAGCGGCGCGTGGGCGCCTGCGGACACGCCGGCCGAGGAGCCCGCGGCGACGAGCCAGGACGTCGCCGGCGCGCGGGCACGCCTGGACGCCCGCCGCCTCGAGGACCGCTTGGACGCCCGTCTGGAGCGCACCAACGAGCTGTTGCAGCGCATGCTGGCCGAGGTCGCCAAGACCCCTTCCACGCATGCCGTCTTCGTCGACGCCGGGTATGTCTACGCCGCGGCCGGGTTGCTGGTCGCGGGCACCGAGGACCGGCGCTCGTTCGACCTGGACGCCGAAGGGCTCATCGAGGCGTTCATCGACAAGGCGCGGGTCATCTTCGCCGACAGCCGGCTGCTCCGGCTCTACTGGTACGACGGCGCCAGGCGCCGGATCCACACCCCCGAACAGCAGGCGATCGCCGAACTCCCGGACGTCAAGGTCAGACTCGGCAACCTGAACGCCAACAACCAGCAGAAAGGCGTCGACTCGCTGATCCGCTCCGACCTGGAATCCCTCGCCAGGCACCGCGCCATCAGCGACGCGGCCCTGATCGGCGGGGACGAGGACCTCGTGTCGGCCGTCGAGGCCGCACAGGGGTACGGGGCCCGGGTCCACCTCTGGGGCATCGAGGCCGGCGAGGGACGCAACCAGGCCGAGCCCCTGCTGTGGGAGGTCGACAGCCAGCGCACCTTCGACCTCGACTTCTGCAAGCCGTACGTCACGCGCCGCCCGGTCACGACGTACGAGCACGAGGGCGAGCCGCCGCCCTCCCGCGAGCAGGTCCGCTTCGTGGGCGCGCGGATCGCCGCGACCTGGCTGGCGGAGCGCGGCAGCGAGGCGATGGCGGAACTGCTGCCGGGCCATCCGTACCTGCCGGGGCCGGTGGACCAGGACCTGCTGATCGAGGCGGAGAAACTGCTCCAGCGGTCCCTGCGAGGACACGCGATGCTGCGCCGCGCGCTCAGGGACGGCTTCTGGCAGCACCTCCAGGCACAGTTCTGATCAACCGTGATTAACCCTGATCGACGCTGCTCAACCTCGACTGGTTCTGACTGACTGGTTCTGACGACCGGTACCGGCTCACCGGTTTCGTCGGCGGGACCGGGGCGGTCGGTGCGTGCGGGCCATGGTCAGTGGCCTCCGTAACGCCCGTCCCAGAAGTCCGTCAGCGCCGCCGCGGTCTCCCGTGGCCGGTCGGTGTTCGGCGAGTGCTGGGCGCCCGTGACGACCGTCCTGCGGGCCCCGAGCCGCTGGGCCATCGAGTCCAGCTGGGGCAGCGGCCAGGTGTCGTCCTGCTCGCCCGAGACCACGTGCTTGGGCAGTGAGACCACGGCGGCCAGTTCGTCCACCCGGTCCGGCTCCACGGTCAGCTGGCGGCCGGTGGCGATCAGCTGGGCCGGGTTGGTGAGCAGCCATCGCCTGCGCAGGTCGGCGCCGTCGACCGTGGTCTCCTCGGGCGGGTCGAGCGCGCGCATGGCCGACCACACCTGCTCCATCGAGAGGGTGGCGAGCGCGTCGCTGAGCACCCTGACCCGCTGCCGCTGCGTCTCGGAGATCGCGCCGGGCCCCGAGGACAGCAGCGTCAGCGTGAGGAACGGGGCACGGTCGACCAGGACGGCGGCCCGGGCGATCTGCCCGCCGAGCGAGTGCCCGAGGAGGTGGACCCGGGTGTCGAGGGCCTCCGCCTGCGCCAGCACGTCGGCGGCCAGCTCGCCCTGGGCGTACGCCTCCTCGGTGTCCGGCCCCTCGGTCTCGTACTGGCCGCGGCCGTCCACGGCGACGGCCCGGTAACCCGCCTCGGTGATCGGCTCCAGCAGCGCGACGAAGTCCTCCTTGCTGCCGGTGAACCCGGGCAGCAGCAGGACGGTCCCCTGGGGCTCCCCGGCCGGTCGCGCGTCGAGCACGGCGAACCGCCCGCGACGGGTCGACAGGCCGTGGACGCGAGCGCAAGGGGGCGGGGCGAAGGTGGGTGGCCGGCTCATGTGACGAGGTTAGAGCGTGCCGGACGGCCCGGGACGCCGGGGACCGGCATCGCCCGGCCGGCCGCTCGCCCCCGCCGCACGGCCCGACAGGGCGGTGTCGCGCGAGCGTGCCCGTGATGCCGTCGGGCCGGGGCGGGACCGTACGTCCGCCGGTGGGACCTCGTCCCCACCGCCTTCGTACGCCGATGGCCCGGCCGCCCCTCGCGGGGCGCCGGGCCATCGTGCGGTGTGCCGCGCCGGGCGCGGCGGGCGGCTCAGCCCTCGGCCGCGGGCGCGGCCTTACGGGCGGTGCTCCGGGTCGTACGGCGACGCGGTGCGGGCGCGGCCTCCGGCGCCTCGGCCTCGGCCGTGGTTCCGGCCTCCGATCCGGGCGCGGTCGCCTCGGCCGCCACTGCCTTCGGCTTCGTGGCGCGGGTACGACGGCGGGGCTTGGCGGGCTCCCCGGCGGTCGCCTCGGCCGCCACCGTCGCCTCGGCGGCCTTGTCCGTCCCGGCCGGGGCCTCCACCGACTCGGCCTTCGGCTTCCTGGCCCGGGTCGTACGGCGGCGGCGCGGCGCGGTCGCCTCGGCCGGCGCCTCGTCGGCCGGCGGCGTCACGACCGCGGCCTCCGCGACGACGGTCCCGGCTGTCTCGGTCGTCTGCGCCGCCTCTGCCGCCTCTGCCGCCTCTGCCGTCCGGGCGCTCGGCTTCGCGGCGCGGGTACGGCGGCGGCGCGGCGCGGGCGCTGCCTCCGGCGCCTCGGCCTCGGCCTCGGCCACCGGGGCCGCCGGTGCGGTCGCCGCCTCGGCGGCGACGCTCTCCACGCCGGTCGTCTCGAGTTCCGTGGCCGGCACGGCCGCGTCGGCAGGGGCGACGGCACCCGCGCGGGTACGGCGCCGGCGGCGCGGGGTGCGCGGCCGGTCGGCCTGCTCCACGCCGCTCTCCTGGCTCTCCGACGCCGCCACGGCGGTGGCGCTGGGCCCCTCCGCTGGGGAGACCGTCGTGTCCTGCTGTACCGCGCCGTCGGATTCCACCGGCGCACCGCCGCGCGTACGGCGGCGTCGGCGCGGCGTACGCGTCGGGGCGGGGCGTTCCTCCCGTACGGCGGTGGCCGCGGACCTGCGGCCCCGGCCGCCCGTCTCACCGAGGTCCTCGACCCGCTCGGCCGACAGACCGGCCCGGGTGCGCTCGGCGCGCGGCAGGACGCCCTTGGTCCCGGCCGGGATGCGCAGCTCCTCGAACAGGTGCGGGGAGGTCGAGTACGTCTCCGGCGGGTCCGGGAAACCGAGGCCCAGCGCCTTGTCGATCAGCTGCCAGCGCGGGATGTCGTCCCAGTCCACGAGCGTGACGGCCGTACCGGACGCCCCCGCCCGGCCCGTGCGCCCGATGCGGTGGAGGTAGGTCTTCTCCTCCTCGGGCGACTGGTAGTTGATGACGTGCGTCACGCCCTCGACGTCGATGCCCCGGGCGGCGACGTCGGTGCAGACCAGGACGTCCACCTTGCCGTTGCGGAACGCCCGCAGGGCCTGCTCGCGCGCGCCCTGGCCCAGGTCGCCGTGGACCGCGCCGGCGGCGAAGCCGCGCTGCGCGAGCTGGTCGGCGATGTCCGCGGCCGTGCGCTTGGTGCGGCAGAAGATCATCGCGAGCCCGCGGCCCTCGGCCTGGAGGATGCGCGCGACCATCTCCGGCTTGTCCATCGAGTGGGCCCGGTAGACGTGCTGCGTCGTGTTGGCGACGGTCGCGCCCTCGTCGTCCGGCGAGGTGGCGCTGATGTGCGTGGGCTGCGACATGTAACGGCGGGCGAGGCCGATGACCGCGCCCGGCATGGTCGCGGAGAACAGCATCGTCTGGCGCTTGGCCGGCAGCAGCTGGATGATCTTCTCGACGTCCGGCAGGAAGCCCAGGTCGAGCATCTCGTCGGCCTCGTCCAGGACGAGGGCGCGCACGTGCGAGAGGTCGAGCTTCTTCTGGCCCGCGAGGTCGAGCAGCCGGCCCGGTGTGCCGACAATCACATCGACGCCCTTCTTCAGGGCCTCGACCTGCGGCTCGTAGGCACGGCCGCCGTAGATCGCCAGGACGCGGACGTTGCGCACCTTGCCGGCCGTCAGCAGGTCATTGGTGACCTGCGTGCACAGCTCGCGGGTGGGGACGACGACGAGCGCCTGCGGCGCGTTCGTCAGGTCGTCGGGCCCGGCCCGGCCGGACTCCACGTCCGCCGGGACGGTGACGCGCTCCAGGAGCGGCAGGCCGAAGCCGAGCGTCTTGCCGGTGCCGGTCTTCGCCTGGCCGATGACGTCGGTCCCCGAAAGGGCGACGGGGAGTGTCATCTCCTGGATGGGGAACGGGGAAACGATGCCGACGGCTTCGAGGGCCTCGGCGGTCTCGGGGAGGATTCCGAGTTCTCGGAAAGTAGTAGTCAGGGTGCTGCCTTGTCTGTGAGACGCGGCGCGAGGCGAACGCTGGGGGTCGTACCGCGCTTGGTACTCGGCCGGCCGTGGATTGGCCGGATGGCGCGGGACCACTGCCGTCGCTTCGAGCGCTCGTGCCGCTGAGGGGCCCCTCTGCGCCGGTCGTACGCTGCTGTGCGCACGGTCCGCGCGGAGGGCTGTCGGGTCGGAGCCGATCGGGCCACCGACCGGGCATCCTCATGGGCTCGTCCAGCGGCCTCCCGTAAACGGAAACCCACCGGACCAACACTGCGATGGCCCGCCGGTAAACGGCAGGCGCATTATCACTGTACCCCGGAATCGTGCATGTGTGTTGGGCGAATTCCTCGAAACGGTGTCGTATCGGTGTCTGACCAGCCCCTTACGGGTCACGGTGGGCGGGCTATTCTGCGCTTCATGGAGACGCCCGACCACGAGACGCCCGATCACGCCGCCCCCTCCGCCGCCGACGCGGACCCCGCGGAATCCGCCGCCGCGTCCGCTTCCCGGCCCGATGACGTGCGACACACCGGGATCGCCGCCCAGGACTGGGCGACGGCCTCCGCGGAGCCCCAGTACCGCGCCGCGGTGGTGGACCTGCTCGGGGCGCTCGCCTACGGCGAGCTGGCGGCGTTCGAGCGCCTCGCCGAGGACGCCAAGCTCGCGCCGACCCTGGCCGACAAGGCCGCGCTGGCGAAGATGGCCACCGCGGAGTTCCACCACTTCGAGCAGTTGAGCGACCAGCTCCGGGCGATCGACGCGGAGCCGAACGGCGCGATGGAGCCGTTCGCCAAGGCGTTCGCCGACTTCCACCGCCAGACCGCGCCCTCGGACTGGCTGGAGGGCCTGGTCAAGGCGTACGTCGGCGATTCGATCGCCAGCGACTTCTACCGGGAGGTGGCCGCCCGGCTCGACAGTGACACCCGCGCGCTGGTGCTGGCCGTGCTCGACGACACCGGGCACGGCAACTTCGCCGTGGAGAAGGTACGGGCCGCGATCGAGGCGGAGCCCCGGGTGGGCGGCCGGCTCGCGCTCTGGGCGCGACGGCTGATGGGCGAGGCGCTCTCGCAGGCGCAGCGCGTGGCCGCGGAGCGCGACGCGCTGTCCACGATGCTGGTGGGCGGGGTGGCGGACGGCTTCGATCTCGCGGAGGTCGGCCGGATGTTCTCCCGGATCACCGAGGCCCACACCAAGCGGATGGCGGCGCTGGGCCTGGCGGCCTGACCCGGGCGGACTGCGGACCGGGGCGGACCGGCGTCCCGCCCGCGCCCGTGCGGGGCTCCGCGCACCCTTCGCTCCCGCGCCGCCTTCGGGCCGGGACCGGCTTCGCGGCGCCGGGCTCCGAAGCGCCGGGCTCCGAGGCACCGCGCGGCCTTCGGGCAGGCCGTCGCCGTCAGGAAGGCATGACCTGCCGCAGCCGACGGCTCGTGGGCCGGATCAGCAGCGACAGCAGCACCGCACCCACCAGCAGGGCGCCGGCGAGCGTGGCGAGCACATGCCCGGCGCCGAGCGCCATATGGGTCAGATACGCCCCGAAGAGGGAGCCGAGCGGGCCCGCGGTGAACACCGTGCGGTGAGAGGGGAGCCGGTGGGGCAGGAGGCGGGCCGCGGCCCAGGAGAGACCGAGTCCGAACAGGACCGCTCCGAGGACTTCCCAGATCACCGTTGATCACCTCATGACGCCGGGTGGGCTTGCCGGTACGGGCTTTTGTGAAGCCCAGCACGTCACTACCCGTGGCGCGGCGCGGGCAACCCTCGTACGGCCGTCCGCCGCACGCCGTCCGCCGCACGCGAAGGGACGGCCCGGCGGGGGTCTCCCGCCGGGCCGTCCCGGAAATGCCGTGCCCGGACGCGGGCACCGGTGCCGGCGACAGCCGGCGGCGTGGCCTACAGCGCGCCGAAGCCGACCCGCCGTGTCGTCTGCTCACCGATCTCCACATAGGCGAGCCGCTCGGCCGGTACGAGGACCTTGCGGCCCTTCTCGTCCGTCAGGCTGAGCAGCTGCGCCTTGCCGGCCAGCGCGTCGCCCACGGCACGCTCGACCTCCTCGGCGGACTGCCCGCTCTCCAGAACGATCTCCCGGGGCGCGTGCTGCACGCCGATCTTGACCTCCACGGCTATGTCCCTCCGAACGGTCAGTGCGGTGCGCGGTCAGCCGCGCGGTACCCAGCACACATTAGCCGGGCGCGGCCCCGGGCAAGACGCCCAGGTGAACGCCCGCAGCGAACACGCGGGACGCCCCGTGCCGTGACACGCGTGGGCGGACGGGGCGAGCCCGTTCAGTGCGGCTCGCCGCCGTGCAGCGGGAAGCCCGCGATACCGCGCCATGCCAGCGAGGTCAGCAGGCCGACGGCCCGCTCGCGGGGGATGCCCGACCCGCTGGAGAGCCAGTACCGGGCCACCACCTGGGAGACCCCGCCGAGGCCGACGGCCAGCAGCATGGACTCCTCCGTGGACAGGCCCGTGTCCTCGGCGATCACGTCGGAGATGGCCTCGGCGCACTGGAGGGAGACCCGGTCCACCCGTTCCCGTACGGCGGGCTCGTTCGTCAGGTCCGACTCGAACACGAGCCGGAACGCGCCGCCCTCGTCCTCCACGTACGCGAAGTACGCGTCCATCGTCGCCTCGACGCGCTGCTTGTTGTCCGTCGTGGACGCGAGGGCGGTACGGACCGCCTGGAACAGTGCCTCGCAGTGCTGGTCGAGCAGGGCGAGGTACAGCTCGAGCTTGCCGGGGAAGTGCTGGTAGAGCACGGGCTTGCTGACGCCGGCCCGCTCGGCGATGTCGTCCATCGCGGCGGCGTGGTACCCCTGCGCGACGAACACTTCCTGAGCCGCGCCCAGCAGCTGGTTACGTCGGGCGCGACGCGGCAGTCGCGTGCCCCGCGGGCGCGCTGCCTCGGTCTGCTCTATGGCTGTCACGCCGCCTCCCAAATGTCGATCCGTGCGCGCTGTGCGCAGCCAGGCCATCGTACTTTTGGGTAACGGGGGCGCGCGTGGTGAGGGCGCACAATTTCACACAGTGGCCGACGCACCGGCGGCAGGGCCCGGGCGGGCGGCGACGGGGCCCGAGCCGGTCGAGGGGCCCGGCCCCGCCCGGGGGCCGGAGCCGTGGGGCCGGAGCCGTGGGGCCGGAGCCGGTCCGGGGTGTCCGGTGCGGTGTCCGCTCGCCCGTGCCGGGCCCTGCCGCGCCCGACGGCGCGCACCGGCCGGCCTCAGCGGTACGCGTCCTCGTCCTCGTCCGCCCCGACGGCCCGCGCCTGCTCCACCGCGTCCGCCTCGTTCGCCGTCGACGGGTCGATGCGGGTCAGGGATTCCTCTTCGGTGTCCCGTACCGCCGTGCGCTGCTCCATCGCGTCCGCCTCCGGCACCTCGGCCGACAGTTCGGCCTGCTCGGCGGGGCGGTCGTTCGCGTCGGGGTTCTCGGTGTACTCGAAGTCCTCGGGGGGCCGGGAATCCGTGGGGTCGACCGACATGCAGTGCCCTCTCTCTCGCTCTCGTGTCTCTCGTCTCTTCTCTCGCGCCTCTCCTCCGGCGTCTGCCCGTCTTTCGAGCCTAGAAGTCCTGGTTCGCGTACGCCAGGCGGCTCGGACCTGTGACGGCGACCACATGGGAAGGGGTGTGATCGTCTCGTAACATTGCCGCATGTCCTCGACCGAGCTGCCCGAATCCGTCGCCGCCGCCGTGGACCCCCGGGTCAGTCCCGTACGGGTGGCGCAGGGGGAGACGCTGCGGTCCGTGGTGCTGCCCGGGCTCACGCTGGCAGTCCGGTCGCGGTCCGCGACCGCGGAGGGCGCGCCGCCCGCGCTGTACGTGCACGGGCTGGGCGGGTCGTCGCAGAACTGGTCCGCGCTGATGCCGCTCCTCGCGGACCGGGTGGACGGGGAGGCCGTCGACCTGCCCGGGTTCGGGGACTCACCGCCGCCCGACGACGGCGACTACTCCGTGACCGGGCACGCCCGTGCCGTGATCCGGCTGCTCGACGCCGGCGGGCGCGGGCCCGTGCACCTCTTCGGCAATTCCCTCGGCGGTTCGGTCGCCACCTGCGTCGCGGCGGCGCGGCCCGACCTCGTGCGCACACTCACCCTGGTCTCGCCCGCGCTGCCGGAGATCCGCGTGCAGCGCACGGCCTGGCCCACGGCGCTGATGGCGGTGCCCGGGATGACCGGCCTGCTCGGGCGCCTCAGCCGCGACTGGACGGCGGAGCAGCGCACGCGCGGGATACTGGCGCTCTGTTACGGCGACCCCTCCCTCGTCTCCGAGGAGGAACTCGGGCACGCGGTACGAGAGATGGAGCGCCGGCTTCAACTGCCCTACTTCTGGGACGCGATGACACGCTCGACGCGCGGTATCGTCAACGCGTACACGCTGGGCGGTCAGCACGGGCTGTGGCGGCGTGCCGAGCGGGTGCTGGCACCCACGCTGCTGGTGTACGGCGGGCGGGACCAGCTCGTCGCGTACCGTATGGCCCGCAAGGCGTCGGCCGCGTTCCGCGATTCCCGGCTGCTGACTCTCCCGGACGCGGGGCACGTCGCCATGATGGAGTACCCACGGGAGGTCGCGCGGGCCTGCCGGGAACTCATCGACGACTACGACAGGAGCTGATCCGGCGCGTGGGACGACACAGCCGTAAGAGCTCCGCACCCGAGGGCGCGGCCGGCCCCCCGGCCGACGGACGCCCGCCCGATCCGGCGGCGCCCGGCAGCGGACGGCGCCGGCGCTTCAGAGGCGGGCCGGCGGCGGCGCCACGGGCAGCGGGGCCGGGTGACACCGCCGTACGCGACATCCCGGCCGGTGGCCCGCCCGTACGCGACACCCCCGCTCACGGCACTCCCGCCCACGGCGTCCCGCAGGTGCGCGGGGGCCACCCCGAGCAGCGGGAGCGGGGCGGCGGCTGGGGCTCCGCGCAGACCCGGGAGCAGCCCGGGGAGCCCCGGATCCGGGAGCAGGCCCGGGAGCGCCACGACGGCCCGCAGGGGGCCGCCCGGCGTCCGTCCGGTCCCGGCGGCACGGCCGCACCGGCCCGTGAAACGCGTCCCCCCGGACCGCGTCCTGCCGGACCGGGGCCCTCGGAAGCCTCTCCCTCCGACACCGGCGCCCCCCTGATACCGGGGCCGCGCCGGGAGTTCGTCGACGCGTTCGACTCCGACGCCTTCGGCGCACCGTCCCCGCGCGCCCTCTCCCGGGAGACCGCTCCTGCGGACTTCTCCCCGCCCGGCGGCGCCGCGGGCCGGGAGAACGCCGAACAGGACGACGACGCCACGAGCGGCAAGGGCGGCAAGGGCGGCAAGGGCCTCACGTACACAGGGGTGGTGGCCGCCGCCGTCACCACCGTCCTCGCGGTGGTCGTGGCCGGACAGGTCGCGGACGGCGGCGGGGACCCGCGCGGTGCGCGGGCGGCCGGGGACGCCGGCCGCGGCGGTGCGGGCGAGGACGCTTCCCGCTCGGACGGCCGTGGCGCGCCCGACGGGCAGACCGGCCGGCGGACCGCCGTACAGGCCCCGCCCGGCTACGCCGAGTTGATGGCGCGCCAGTTCCCGGCGGCGGCCGTGGCGAACGGCACCGGGGAGTTCGCCGCCGTACCCGGGTTCGCCGAGGCCCCCGGCAAGGGGCGGAAGGTCCGCTACCGCGTGGACGTCGAGAAGGGGCTCGACCTGGACGCCGAGCTGTTCGCGGACGCCGTGCAGAAGACGCTGAACGACGACCGGAGCTGGGCGCACAACGGCGCCATGACCTTCGAACGGATCTCCAGCGGTGAGCCCGACTTCGTGATCACGCTCGCCGGCCCGAAGACGACGGGCGTCTGGTGCGCCAAGTCCGGCCTGGACACGACCGTCGACAACGTCTCCTGCGACTCCGCCGCCACCGAACGCGTGATGATCAACGCCTTCCGCTGGGCACGGGGCGCGGAGACCTTCGGCGCCAAGGCGATGTTCCCCTACCGGCAGATGCTCATCAACCACGAGGTGGGCCACCGGCTCGGGCACAACCATGTGAACTGCCGCACGCCCGGTGAACTCGCCCCGGTGATGCAGCAGCAGACCAAGTCGCTGGACATCGACGGGATCGAGTGCAAGCCCAATCCATGGGTCTATCCCGAGGGGTGAGACGTGCGTCTCACGATGCGTTGACATCGGCGACCCGGTCGTCCATATTTCTCGTCATGTCCACGCGCCGCGCCGTACTTCCCGGCCACACCTTCCTGATCGAGCTGACGCTCATCGGTGTGACCGCGCTGTGCGTGGCCGATATTCACTGTCGCTGATCCCGCCGCCGGCCTCGCGTCCGGCAACCGGCCCCCGTCCCTGTTCCGGGGCGTGACGGCCTCCCCCTCCCGTGATGTCACCGGCCTGTCGGCCCCGGGTGCCCGAGTGCCGGGCGCTCCGGTATGCCGCGACGCGGCCGGTGCGCTCGGGGCGCGGTGACCGTACGCGCGGTTGACGGCACGTGTGACCGGCCGAACGCGGGGCGACCACAGTGGCGGTCGTAGGCGTGGCAGGCGTACGTACGCGCCGCACCCCTCCGCGCGGCTGTCGCCGTCATCGCGGTCTTCCCACGCTCCACCGGAACCCGTAAGCCTTGTCCCGCGTTTTCCGGCGTTTCCCTGAATCCAGCTCCCCCAGCCATCGAGAGGCCACCTTCCCATGCGTCAATCGTCCCGTACCTCCCGCCGCCTGGCCGCGGCAGCCGTCAGCCTGGTCGTGGCAGCGGGCGCCGCCGCCTGCGCGGGCCCCCAGGACAACGATGCCAAGGACGGCGGCGCCGACCAGGGCAAGCCGAAAAAGGGCGGCACGCTCTCGGTGCTGAACACCGAACCGCAGAGCGACTTCGACCCGGCCCGCCTCTACACCTCGGGCGGCGGCAACGTCCCCTCGCTCGTCTTCCGCACGCTGACCACCCGCAACCGGGCCGACGGCGCGGCCGGCACCAAGGTCGTCCCCGACCTCGCCACCGACACCGGGCGCCCCAACGCGGACGCCACGGAGTGGACGTACACCCTCAAGAAGGGGCTGAAGTTCGAGGACGGCACCCCCATCACCAGCGCCGACATCAAGTACGGCATCGAGCGCTCCTTCGCCGCCGAACTCTCCGGCGGCGCGCCCTACCTGCGCGACTGGCTGATCGGCGGGGCCGACTACGAAGGGCCGTACAAGGACCCCAAGGGCCTCGACTCGATCGTCACGCCCGACGAGAGAACGATCGTCTTCAAGCTGAACAAGCCCGAGGGCGACTTCCCCTTCGTGGCCACGCAGACCCAGTTCGCGCCCGTGCCGAAGAAGAAGGACACGGGCGCCAAGTACGAGGAGCACCCCGTCTCCTCCGGCCCGTACCGCGTGGTGAAGAACGAGGGTGACGGCGTCCACCTGACCCTGGAGCGCAACCCGCACTGGTCCGAGGAGACCGACGACCAGCGCCACGCCTATCCCGACCGCATCGACGTCAAGGCAGGGCTGGACGCGGCCGTCATCAACCAGCGGCTGTCCACCAGCTCCGGTGCCGACGCCGCCGCCATCACCACCGACACCAACCTCGGGCCCGCCGAACTCGCCCAGATCGGCGGCGACAAGGAACTCGCCGCGCGCGTGGGAACCGGTCACTTCGGCTACACCAACTACCTCGCCTTCAACCCGAAGGTGAAGCCGTTCGACAACGCGAAGGTGCGCCAGGCGATCGCGTACGCCATCAACCGCACCAGCGTCATCAACGCGGCCGGCGGCTCCGCCCTGGCCGAGCCCGCGACCACGTTCCTGCCCGAACAGGAGGCGTTCGGCCACACGCCGTACGACCACTTCCCGGCCGGGAAGACCGGCAACCCGGCCAAGGCCAGGGAACTGCTGAAGGAGGCGGGCTTCGACAAGGGCCTGACCATCTCGCTGACCCACTCCACGGTCCAGAACCGGGAGACCAGCCCCGAGGTGGCCACGGCCGTCCAGGAGGCGCTGAAGAAGGCCGGCATCACGGTCAAGCTGGTGGGCCTCGAGCAGAACGCGTTCAACGAGGCGCGCTGGAGCGGCAAGGACTCGCCCGGCTTCTACCTCTCCCGGTGGGGCGCGGACTGGCCGTCCGGCGGTCCGTTCCTGGCGCCGATCTTCGACGGCCGGCAGATCGTCGAGGACGGCTCCAACTTCAACCACGCGCTGCTGGACGACCCGGAGGTCAACAAGGAGATCGACGAGATCAACAAGCTGACCGACCTGGACGCGGCGGCGAAGCGCTGGGGCGCGCTCGACGCGAAGATCGGTGAGAAGGCCCTGGACGTGCCGCTGTTCCACCCGGTCTACAAGCGGCTGTACGGCAAGGACGTCAAGAACGTCGTGATCAGCGACTGGACCGGCGTCCTCGACATCTCGCAGGTCGCGGTCAAGTGACGACGACTCCTGAACCACGGCTCGCCGCCGCGTCCCCGCCGGGCTCCGTGCCCGCCGGGGACGCGGCGGCCCCGGCGGCGGCCGCCTCGGGCGCCCGTCAGGTGTGGCGGCGGCTGCGGAGCAGGCCCTCGGCGGTCTGGTCCGCGGCCGTCCTCGGGCTGCTGGTGGTACTGGCGCTGGCCGCGCCGCTGCTGGCCGCCCTCGAGGGGCAGGACCCGGACACGTACCACGACGCGCTGGTGGACTCGGCGCGCGGCGGTGTGCCCATCGGCCCGCTCGGCGGGGTGAGCGGTGACCACTGGCTGGGGGTCGAGCCGGGCACCGGCCGCGACCTGTTCGTCCGGCTGCTCTACGGGGCCCGGGTGTCGCTGCTGGTCGCGGTCGGGGCCACGGTGGTGCAGGTGGTCATCGGCGTCCTGGTCGGCCTCGCCGCCGGGCTCGGCAACCGGCTGGTGGACTCCGTCCTCAGCCGGTTCACCGATGTGATGATCGCGCTGCCGATGCTCGTCCTGGCCATCGCGCTGACGGCCGTCGTGCCCGCCGGCTTCCCGCGCCCGGTGCTGCTCGTCCTGGTCATCGGCCTGCTCAACTGGGGCGGCACGTCCCGGATCGTCCGGGCGCAGACGCTGACCCTGAAACAGCTCGACTTCGTGGCCGCGGCGCGGCTCGGCGGCTCGGGGCGGTGGCGGGTGGCGCGGCGCGAACTGCTGCCGTCGCTCGCCGCGCCCGTCATCACCTACGCGGCGATCCTGCTGCCGTCGAACATCGTGATCGAGGCGTCCCTGTCCTTCCTGGGCGTCGGGGTGAAACCGCCGACGCCGTCCTGGGGACAGATGCTGTCGACCGCGCAGGTCTGGTTCCGGGCCGACCCGATGTACGTGCTGCTGCCGGCCGGGCTGCTGTTCGTGACCGTCTTCGCCTTCACGGTGCTGGGGGACGCGGTGCGCACGGCGCTGGATCCGCGCGCGGCCGGACGGCTGGGGGTCGGACGGCGCGGGAAGCGCGGCCCGCGCGGCCCGCGCAAGGCCGTGGCGGCGACCGGCGCGGCGCCGGAGACGACGTCCGCGACGGCTCCGGCTCCGGATTCGACGCCGGGCTCGGTCCCGGCCCCGGTCTCCGGTTCCGCCGCGCCCCCGCCCGGACCCGGGCCGGCTTCCGCTCCCCCTCACCACGACGCTCCCGAGGACCCCGCTTCATGACGCGCTACCTGCTCAAACGGCTCGGCGGCGCGGCGGGCGTCCTGCTCGTGCTCTCCGTCGCCGTCTACGCCCTCTTCTACCTGGTGCCGGGCGACCCGGCCCGCCTCGCCTGCGGCGATCGCTGCTCCACACAGCAGGTCGAGCAGGTACGGGAGCGGCTCGGCCTGGAGGACTCGGTGGTCGCGCAGTACGGCGAGTTCCTGCGCGGCGTCGTCGCCGGGCGCGACTACTCCACCGGCACGGCCGTACTGCACTGCGACGCGCCCTGCCTCGGCTTCTCGTACAAGACCGATCAGCAGGTCACCCAGCTGATCCTGGAACGGGCCCCGGCCACGCTGTCGCTCGCGCTCGGCGCGATGGTGCTGTGGCTGGTCATCGGGGTGGGCACCGGCCTGCTGTCGGCGCTCCGGCGCGGCGGGATCACCGAGCGCGCGCTGACCGTGCTGACCCTCGCCGGCACCGGCACACCGGTGTTCATCCTCGGGCTGTTGCTGCTGATGCTGGTGTGCGCGTATCTGCGCTGGCTGCCCTTCCCGTCGTACGTACCGTTCACCGACGATCCCGAGCAGTGGGCGTGGAACCTGCTGCTGCCCTGGCTCACCCTCGGGCTCTACGAGAGCGCCAAATACGCGCGGCTGACGCGCGGTTCCACGCTGGAGACGCTGGCCGAGGACCACATCCGCACCTTCCGGGCCTACGGGGTCGGCGAGCGGGCGGTCGTCGCCCGGCACGCGCTCAGGGGCGCCGTACCGCCGGTCATCGCGCTCAGCGCGCTCGACTTCGGCACGATGATGGGCGGCGCGGTGCTGACCGAGTCGCTCTTCGGCATCCCCGGCGTCGGCAAGACGCTGATCGACTCGG
This sequence comes from Streptomyces sp. NRRL F-5135, assembly GCF_000719775.1. GTDB lineage: Bacteria > Actinomycetota > Actinomycetes > Streptomycetales > Streptomycetaceae > Streptomyces > Streptomyces hebeiensis. The sequence continues at coordinate 54,916 of NZ_JOHR01000021.1, forward strand.
TACGCCAGGTCGACCTGCCGGTGGTGGTCGGAGTGGTGCTGGTGGTCGGCGTGGCCGTGGTCCTGGCGAACGTGGTGGCCGACCTGCTCTACGCGGCGGCCGACCGGAGGGTGGCACTGCTGTGACGGAGCTCAACGACGCGCCGGAGCCGAACGATCCGACGGAGCCGGGCGGACCGACGCGGCCGCCCACGAACCCCGGTACGGCGGCGGAGCCCCTGGTGCGGGTGACGGACCTGACGGTCGAGTTCACCACCGACGAGGGCACGGCGCCGGTACGGGCCGTCGACCGGCTGTCCTTCACGCTGGCCGCCGGCCGGGCGCTCGCCCTGGTCGGGGAGTCCGGCAGCGGCAAGAGCACGGTCGCGAGCGCGCTGCTCGGGCTGCACCGGGGGACCGGCGCGCGCGTCGGCGGGACGGTGCGCGTGGGCGGCACGGACGTGGGCGCCGCCACCGACCGCGAACTGCGCGCCCTGCGGGGCGCGGTGGCCGCGATGGTCTTCCAGGACCCGCTGTCGTCCCTGGACCCGTACTACGCGGTCGGGGACCAGATCGCCGAGGTGTACCGGGTGCACACGGCCGCCACCCGGCGCGCGGCCCGCGCGCGGGCGGTCGAGGTGCTGGACCGGGTGGGCATCCCGGACGCCGCGCGCCGGGCGCACGCCCGGCCGCACGAGTTCAGCGGCGGCATGCGCCAGCGCGCGCTGATCGCGATGGCCCTGGCCTGCGGACCCCGCCTGCTGATCGCCGACGAACCGACCACCGCCCTGGACGTCACGGTCCAGGCCCAGATCCTCGACCTGCTCCACGAACTGCGCCAGGAGACGGGCATGGGGCTGCTGCTGGTGACCCATGACGTCGGGGTCGCGGCGGAGAGCGTGGACGACGTTCTGGTGATGCGGGAGGGACGGGAGGTGGAGCGCGGCCCGGTGGCGGACCTGCTGGGCGCGCCGCGCGAGACGTACACGCGGACGCTGCTGGCGGCGGTGCCCCGGGTGGACGCGCCGCTCACGCGCGGCCCGGAGCCGGCACCGGAGCCGGAGTCGGCGGGCGAGGTGCTGCTCGAAGCCGTCGACCTGCGGCGGGAGTTCCGGCGCGGCCGGCGCACCGTCACCGCCGTGGACGGCGTGTCGCTGACCGTACGGCCGGGGGAGACCCTCGGCGTCGTCGGCGAGAGCGGCAGCGGCAAGACCACCCTGGGGCGCATGCTCGTACGGCTGCTGGACCCGACCTCCGGTCGCCTGCGCTACCGGGGTACGGAGATCGGGGCGGCCTCGGAGAAGGAACTGCGCCCCTTCCGGCGTGAGTTGCAGATGGTCTTCCAGGACCCCGCCTCCTCGCTCAACCCGAGGCGCTCCGTCGGCGAGTCCGTCGCCGACCCGCTGCGGGCCGCCGGGGCGCTGGACGAGACGCGGATCGTCCGGCGCGTACGGGAGTTGCTGGAACGGGTCGGTCTCGACCCCGACCGGTACGACCGGTATCCGCACGAGTTCAGCGGTGGCCAGCGGCAGCGGATCGGGATCGCGCGGGCGCTCGCGGCCGAGCCCCGGCTGATCGTCTGCGACGAGCCCGTGTCCGCGCTGGACGTGACGACACAGGCCCAGGTCACCGCCCTCCTGGCGGAGCTCCAGCGGGAACTGGGGCTCGCCCTCGTCTTCATCGCCCACGACCTCGCCGTCGTACGGCAGGTCAGCGACCGGGTCGCGGTGATGCGGGGCGGACGGATCGTGGAGCAGGGGACGGTGGCGCAGGTGTACGGGGCGCCCGCCGACCCGTACACGCGCCGGCTGCTCGCGGCGGTGCCGGTGCTCGATCCGGCGCACGCGGCGGCGCGGCGCTCGGCCCGCGGCGAACTGCCCCGGGAGATGGCCGCGGTCTGACGCCTGATGACCTGACCGTTCCGTAGCGCGACAAACGCGCCCGGTCCGGGAAAGTTACGTGCTTTCACCCCTTCCGGTGGCGCGACGGACAACCGTCCGTCGCGCCACCGCTGTATCCGCATACGGTCGTCCCGCTGTTGGTCGTCGGACCAACGACGGCCGTTCACAGGGGAGATCGGGGGTGCGCGCGTGCGGACCGGACTGCTCACGGACAGTGGGTGTTCATTCTCGAAGGGTGATTCCGGGCTCCGGTGTCACCGGCTCGTGCGCGGGCTCGCGCCCGCGGGCGCTTCCCGCGGAGGCGGTGCCGCGGTGCCGCCCCCCGTGTCCGGTGGCGGTGGCGGTGGCACGGCACCGCCCGGCCCGCCGACCACCACACTTCCGCGCGGCGCCCCGGGGCCAAACGCTTCTGCGCGGTGCCCGGGAGAGCGGGGCGCCCCGGGTGGCGGGGCTGCCCGGGGCGCCCGCTCTCCCGAACGGACCACCGCGTCCGGGTCCGCCGCACCCGGGCCGCCGCGTCCGGACCCCTCGGCGTCCCCGCCGTCACCTCCGGCACCGTTCCCAGGACCCTGCGCACGCCTGAACACACCCGAAACCTGACAAGGAGAACGACACAGATGAACCCGCCCACCCCGGCACCGGCCTCCCGGCCGGCCCGCCGGCGGCTCCACGCCCGTCCGCACGGAAGGGCCGCACGATGAGGGTCCTCCTGCTCGGTGCCAACGGTTTCCTCGGCCGCTTCGTGGCCGACCGGCTGCTCGCCGACCCCGCCGTGCACCTCACCGCGCTCGGCCGCGGCGACGACGCCGACGTACGGTTCGACCTCGCGAGCGGCAGCCCCGGCGCGCTCACCCGGTTCCTGGACGCCGTCCACCCCGGGGTCGTCATCAACTGCGCCGGGGCCACCCGCGGCGGCGCGCGCGACCTGACCCGGCACAACACGGTCGCCGTCGCCACCGTCTGCGAGGCGCTGCGCCGCAGCGGCTGCGGCGCCCGGCTCGTCCAGCTCGGCTGCTCCTCCGAGTACGGCCCGTCCCAGCACGGCTCCTCGACCGCCGAGGACGCCGTACCGCGCCCCGGCGGTCCGTACGGCGTCAGCAAGCTCGCCGCCTCCGAGCTCGTCCTGGGCTCCGGTCTCGACGCCCTGGTCCTGCGGGTGTTCTCGCCCGTGGGCCCCGGCACCCCCGCCGGGTCCCCGCTCGGCCGGCTCGCCGAGGCCATGCGCCGCGCCATGCAGTCGGGCGACGGGGAGCTGAAGCTGGGCGGGCTCGGCGTGCAGCGCGACTTCGTGGACGTGCGAGACGTGGCGCGCGCCGTGCACGCCGCCTCCCTCTCCGCCGCCCAGGGCATCGTCAACATCGGCAGCGGACGGGCCGTACGGCTCCGGGACGCCGCCGCCGTGCTGGCGCGCGTCGCCGGCTACGCGGGCGCCCTGCACGAGATCGACCTGCCCTCCGGCCCGCTCAGGCCCGGCCACGTGCCCGGGCACGGCCACGCGCCCGGCCATGCCGCCATCGGCGCCCCGCGCGGAGAGTCCGTGGCGGAGCAGCTGGCGGCGGGCCCCTTCCCGTACCCCGACGGCTGCGGCGGCTGGCAGCAGGCGGACGTCCGCACCGCCCGGGACCGGCTGGGCTGGCGGCCCCGGATCAACCTGGAGGAGTCCCTGGCCGACATCTGGATGGAGGCCGCGTGCCGCATCTGACGAGCACGGGCGGCCGGCTCTCCGCCACGGAGGAGAGCCGGCTCGGCTTCGGCGTACCGGGATACGCGCACCCCTTGCTCGCTCCGGCCGAATGGGCCGAACTGACCCGGCCGGGCACGCCGCTGCACTGGGCCGTCCTCAATGTGGCGGACGGCCCCGGCGCCTGCCCCGACCCGCACTGTCTGGAGGCGGTGGGCCGGCTCGCCAACGCGGGCGCGCGGGTGCTCGGACATCTGGACCTCGCGTACGGGACCCGGCCCCTGGGGGAGCTGGTCGCCGACGCGCAGCGCCATCTGGACTGGTACCGGGTCGGCGGCTTCTACCTGGACCGCTGCCCCGCCGGGCGGGACGGGCTCGACGGGGTGCGCAGGACGGCGGAGGTGCTGACCACCCTGCGCCCGGCGAACGCGGCGCGGTGGTCGGCCGCCTTCCCGGCCGACGCGCCGGACGCGGGCCCCGCCCCGGAGGGTGCCGCGGACGCCGCCCCGGAGGCCGCCCGGGGCGCCGCGCCGAACCCGGCGGGCGCCGTGCGGCAGGTCAACGCCGTACGGCGGGCGGGGGCACGGCGGCCGTACCTCGTCCTCGGCCACGGGACCCATCCGTACCCCGGCTACGCCGAGACCGCCGACCAGCTCGTGACCTTCTCCGGTCCCTGGGCGGACTACCGCTGGTCCCAGGCGGCCGAGTGGACCGCCGCCCATCCGCCCGAGCGCTTCGTCCACCTCGTCCACGGGATACCGCGCCACCATTTGGAAGAGGCGATGCGGATCGCCCGCTGGCAGGGCGCGGGCACGATCTTCTTCACCGACCGTGAGGACCGGACGGGGCAGAACAGCTCATTCGAGACGCTGCCCGGCTTCTGGGACGAAATTGTCTCGCGCCTCGGACCGGGTGTCTCGGAATGAGAAGGGCCGTGGCAGTGTTACAGGGAACGCACCATCCGTATTGAATGACCGACCAACCCCTGTTGAGGTCCCTGTGTCGCTGCCACCCCTGGTCGAGCCCGCTGCCGAGCTCACCGTCGACGAGGTCCGCAGGTACTCCCGTCATCTGATCATCCCGGACGTGGGGATGGACGGGCAGAAGCGGCTGAAGAACGCGAAAGTGCTGTGCGTGGGTGCCGGCGGGCTGGGTTCCCCGGCGCTGATGTACCTGGCCGCGGCCGGTGTCGGCACGCTCGGCATCGTGGAGTTCGACGAGGTGGACGAGTCGAACCTCCAGCGCCAGATCATCCACAGCCAGTCCGACATCGGCCGGTCGAAGGCCGAGTCGGCGCGGGACTCGGTACTCGGCATCAACCCGTATGTGAACGTGATCCTTCACGAGGAACGGCTCGAGGCCGAGAACGTGATGGACATCTTCGCGCAGTACGACCTGATCGTGGACGGCACGGACAACTTCGCCACCCGCTATCTGGTCAACGACGCCTGTGTCCTGCTCAACAAGCCCTACGTCTGGGGCTCGATCTACCGCTTCGACGGCCAGGCCAGCGTCTTCTGGTCCGAGCACGGCCCCTGCTACCGCTGCCTGTACCCGGAGCCGCCGCCCCCGGGCATGGTCCCCTCCTGCGCCGAGGGCGGGGTGCTGGGCGTGCTGTGCGCGTCCATCGGCTCCATCCAGGTCACCGAGGCGATCAAGGTCCTGGCGGGCGTCGGCGAGCCGCTGGTCGGCCGGCTGATGATCTACGACGCCCTGGAGATGCAGTACCGCCAGGTCAAGGTCCGCAAGGACCCCGACTGCGCGGTCTGCGGCGAGAACCCCACGGTCACCGAGCTGATCGACTACGAGGCGTTCTGCGGCGTCGTCTCGGAGGAGGCCCAGGAGGCCGCGGCCGGATCGACGATCACGCCCAAGCAGCTCAAGGCGTGGATCGACGACCAGGAGAACATCGAGATCATCGATGTCCGGGAGCCGAACGAGTACGAGATCGTCTCGATCCCCGGCGCGAAGCTGATCCCGAAGAACGAGTTCCTGATGGGCTCGGCCCTCGGGTCGCTGCCGCAGGACAAGAAGATCGTCCTGCATTGCAAGACGGGTGTCCGCAGTGCGGAAGTCCTCGCGGTGCTCAAGTCGGCGGGCTTCGCGGACGCGGTGCACGTCGGCGGCGGTGTGATCGGCTGGGTCAACCAGATCGAGCCGGACAAGCCGGTCTACTGACCCGGGCACCCGTCCCGGCCCGGGCACCGGCCTCCGGAACGTACGGCTGGTTGTGCCGGAGCAGTCCCCGGCACCTGACGCCGGCGGGCCGGTCCGGGGTGCGTGAGGACCCCTCATGCACCCCGACCGGCCCTGCCGTGCGTGGTGCGGAGAGTCCGGACCGGCCCCGCCGTGCGTGGTGCGAGGAGTCGGCCGCCGCGGTGCGGTGCGGTCCGGGAGGGCCGTCAGCGGCAGACCGTGCCCGCCGCCGGCACCTTGCCGTTCAGCAGGTAGTCGTTCACCGTCCGCTGCACGCACGGGTTTCCGCTGTCGTACGCGCCGTGGCCCTGGCCCTTGTACGTGAGCTCGACCCCCACCCCCTTGCCCAGCGCGTTCGCCATCGCCCTGGCGCCCGCGTACGGGGTGGCCGGGTCGCCGGTGTTGCCGATGACCAGGATCGGGGCCGCGCCCGGCGCGTGGACGTCCGGTGTCCTCCACTGGCCGGGCACCGGCCAGTTCGAGCAGCCCAGCAGCCCCCAGCCCAGGAAGTCCCCGAAGACGGGCGACGCGCTGCGGAACTCCGGGAGCTTCGCCCTGGTCTCGTCGAGCGTGTAACGCTCCTTGGAATCGACGCAGTTGATGGCCGCGTTGGCCGCCTGCACGTTGCTGTACTGGCCCTTCTCGTTCCGTCCGTTCATCGAGTCGGAGAGCGCCAGCAGCAGTGCGCCGTTGCCGCCGTCCGCCTCGTCGATGCCCTGCTCCAGCAGCGGCCAGAACTCCTTCGAGTACAGCGCCTGGGCCATGCCGTTGGTCGCCTGCGGCTCGGTCAGCTGACGCGCGCCGATGCCCGCGACGGGCTGTTTGTCGAGCCTCTTCTGCAACCGGGTGATGAACGACTCGACCTCCTGCGGGGTGCTGCCGGGCAGCTTGCAGGCCGAGCCGCGCGCGACGCAGTCCTTCGCGAAGTTGTCCAGCGCGAGCTGGAAGCCCTTCGTCTGGCCGAGCGAACCCTGCTCGGAGTCCTGCGTCGGGTCGACCACGGCGTCGAAGACGGCCCGGCCGACGGACTTCGGGTACAGGTGCGCGTACACGCCGCCCAGCTCCGTACCGTACGAGATCCCGAAGTAGTGGAGCTTGTCGTCGCCCAGGACCCGGCGCATCAGCTCCATGTCACGGGCGGCGTTCTGCGTACCGACGTAGGGCAGCTCCGGGCCCGAACGCCGCTCGCAGGCCGCGGCGTAGCTCTTGAGGCTGTTGACGTACGACGCCTCCTCGGCGGGGGTGTCGGGGGTGGAGTCCTGCGCGTAGAACGCGTCGAGCCGCTTGTTCGTCTCGCACTCCACGGGTCTGCTGCGGCCCACCCCGCGCGGGTCGAAGCTGACCAGGTCGTAGCGCGAGCGCAGCTTCTCGTAGTCGTTCGCGAAGGACGGCAGACCGGTGACGCCGGAGCCGCCGGGGCCGCCGAAGTTGAAGACGAGCGAGCCGATCCGCCTGGCCTGGTCGCGGGCCCTGGCCCGGATGAGGGCCAGACCGACCGTGTCGCCGTGCGGCTTGGCGTAGTCGAGCGGGACCTTCATCGTGGCGCACTCCCAGCTTCCGCCGCCGGGCAGCGGGGACGGCGAGGGGCCCCCGCCCTCGGCGACCGAGGGGGCCGGGCACGCCGTCCACTCCAGCCGCTGGGACGCCAGGTCGGAGGGCGTGTCCCGGACGTTCACGTTCCCGCCGGCCGGGTTCTCGCCCGAGTCCCCGCCGCCGGAGCAGCCGGCGGCGGTCAGCAGGGCGGCGGCGGTGGCGGTGGACACGGCGGCGAGGAGGGTGCCGCGCCGGGCGGGGAAGGACGTCGGCAGGGTCGGCATGGCCCCATCGTGCGCCCCGACGGCACACGCCGCGCGGGGCCGCGGTCCATGCGGGTGGCGCCGGGCGGCCCGGGGGCACCCCGCGCCGGCACACGTCCGGCACAGGTGCGCCGCGTGCGCCGCGAGGAGTTCGCCCGGACCGCCGCGCCGGGCGAACGGACCGTGCCGGTGGAACGGACCGTGCCGGTGGAACGGACCGTGCCGTTCCGCGCTACAGCGCGCCCTTGCGCGTCAGGTGATTGAAACTCAGCCACCCCGGCAGCACCGGCAGCCACAGCGTCAGCAGCCGGTACAGCAGCACCGCGGGCGCCGCCACCTCCTTCGGCAGGCCCACCGCGAGCAGACCCAGCGTCAGCGCGCCCTCGACCGCGCCCACCCCGCCCGGCGTCGGCGCCGCCGAGCCCAGCGCGTTGCCGGCGAGGAAGACGACCGCGATGCTCGCGTAGCTGAGCTGCTGGTTGCCGTTGTCGAACGCCCGGATCGAGGCGTCCAGGCACATCACGAACACGCCCGTCAGCAGCAGCATCCCGCCGATGCCGGTGAGCAGCTTCCCCGGCCGCTGGAGCACGTCGAGCATGCGCGGCACCACTCCCGCGAACAGCGACCGCAGCCGCGTCACCACGAACTTCCGCAGGAACGGGATCGCGGTCACCACCAGCACCAGCACCGCGACCGTCAGCAGCCCGGCGATCACCGTCCGGGACGGGGTGAGGGACGCCGTCTTCTCCGTACCGGTGAGGTAGCCGAACGCCAGCAGGAGCAGGATGTGCGCCCCGAGGCTGAACAGCTGCGACGCGCCCACGCTCGCCACCGCGAGCCCCGGTCGCACCCCCGCGCGCTGGAGGAACCGGGTGTTCAGCGCCACCCCGCCGACCGCCGCCGGGGCGACGATCTTGACGAAGGACCCGGCGACCTGCGCGAGCACGGTCCGCCCGAAGGACACCCGCTCCGGTACGAAGCCCAGCAGGCTCATCGCCGCCGCCACATAGCTGAGCGCCGAGAAGGCCACGGCCGCGGCCACCCAGCCCCAGGACGCGTCGCTGATGACCGTGCCGAAGTCGACCTGGGTGATCTGCGTGAGCAGGAAGTACGCGGCGACTGCCCCGGCGATGAAGCTGACGAGCGTACGGGGCTTGATGCGCTCCAGCCGGACCGGTTCGACCGGGGCCTGCGGCCTGATCAGCAGCACCTGCTTGCGCATCTGGGAGAGCAGGTCCTCCTCGCGCGCCTCGTCCAGGGCCTCGTCTATGGCCCGCTTCTCGGCCTGCTTCTCCGCCCGGAGGGACTTGCGCACGGCCTTGCGGTCGCCGTCGGCCGCGGCGGCCTCCGCGAGCTTGGCCCGCTTGTTCGTCTCGGACGCGGTGAGCACCGCCTCGCGCTCCCGCTGCGACCGTTCCCTGGCGAGCCGGCGGAGCGTCGCCCGGGTGGTGCGGCTCAGCGCGATCGGCTGGAGCAGCGGCAGGGCGTCCGCGACGGCGTCGGGGCCGAGCACCTCCACCGCGGCGGCCACCGAGCGCTCCGCGCCCACCCGCAGGCCGATCGTGGTGAGCAGCTGGGCGGTGTCCATCCGCAGGACCAGGTCGCCCGCCGCGATCTCGCCGCCGCGCAGCTCCGTGAGGATCACGGTGCCCGACCGGTCCACGGCGAGCGCGTCACCCGTCAGGCTGCGGTGCGCGATCCGCCGGGACTGGAGGGCTCCGAGCTGGCGCCAGGCGTTGCGCACCAGTTCGTCGGTGATCTCCTCGTCCGCCAGCGAGTCCAGGGACCGGGCGCCCAGGTGTTCGTAGACGAGCATCACGGCGTCGGGCCCCAGCTCGGAGGTGGCGATCAGCTTGGGCGCGTTGGCGCCGGCGGCGATGGCCGCGTAGGCGAGGAGCGCTTCCTGCTCCAGGGCCTGGCGCAGGGACGGGATGGAGCGGCGGGTGGTGATGGTGCGCAGCGTCAGCCGGCGCCAGACCCGGTAGAAGAAGCCCTGCGCCTGCTGCTCGCGGTCGACGACGGTGACGTCGAGCGGCGGCCCGTCCTCCAGGGTGACCAGGTAGCGCCGACCCCGGTCGCCCTGGTCGGTGGCGTCGCCCCCGGTGTCCTCGGCGCGCATGGCGCTGACCGGGCGGAAACCGACATGGCGCAGACCCGCCATCAACGTCTGTCCTGTGGGCCGCACGTTGGGCGAGCCGACCGTGTAGAGCGTGCCGTACGCGACGGTCCAGCCGATCAGCACGGTCAGCATGATCGAGAACGGTGTGGTGTACCCGGCGACGAGCATGGCGAAGGCGTCGAGCAGCAGCACCACCCACAGCACCACGCGCCAGCGGGGTCTGCGGGCCATCCCCACGGCCGTCATGTAGGCGATGACGGGCGCGAGGTAGCCGTGGACGGGATCGGTCAGCCCGCCCCCGCCGGCCTGTGGCCGGGTCAGGGCGTCCTGGATCGGCCCGGGGGCGGCCCTCGCGACCCAGAGGTCGGTCGCGAGCGTCACCCCGTGGGCCAGTACGGCGGCGAGCACCCCGTCCGCGATGCGCAGCCCGTCGCGCTTGATCAGCCGCTCGATGGCGAAGGCGACCGGGACGAGCAGGACGGCGATGCTGGAGACCAGGCCGGCCAGTTTGACCATGAGGTCGGGGGTCTGCTCGGTGCCCTTGCTGATGTCCTGCTCGAGGCCCGAGGTGGTGCCGTGCGCGAAGGCGGAGAGGCCGAGGACCAGCGCGATGGCCAGGACGCCGATGAGCAGGCGCAGGAGGTCGGAGGGGCGGTGGACGCGGGCGGCGAGGAGAGGTTCGTCACCGGAGACCCGGTCGGCGCGGGTGGCGCCGCCGTCCGGCGGACCGGGAGGCGTGCCGGGGGGCGTGCCGGGGGGCGTGCCGTCCGGAGGGCCGTCAGGGGGGCCGTGGGGCGGGCCGCTCCGTGGGGTCTCGCGCCGGGCGTCCCGCGAGGAGTCCCGCGGACCGTTCGGAGAGTCGTTCGACAGGTCGTTCAGCGGGGCGTCACGCGGGTCGTCGCGTGGGTCGTCGCGTGCGTCGTCCGGCGGGTCGTCCCGGTGTCCGTCCCGCGGATCGGCGGGCGCGACGGGCGCGTGCCCGTGGGCCCTGTTCTCCGGCACGGCGCGAGCCGCCGTTTCCCCTGCCGCTTCACCTGGTGTGCCGGGACCTGTGTCCGGGCGCGATTCAGCGCCAGAGGTACCCGCCGCCGTCGATGGCCGCACGGCCCGCTCCTCCGCCGAATCCGTCTCTTCTTGGTCTCGTATCACCAGTCACCGCCCGGATGATGGTGGCATGCGCCGCTGACAGAGGCGGGCATCAGGGTGCGTTGCGGGGAAACGGGGCAGGGGAGATCCATCCCCTCGCGGGTGCCCGCGCCGACGGCCGTCGCGCGGGAGCGCCCCGCCGCCGGCGCCGTGGGCGGCTGTCGGTGGCGTGCGGCAGGATGGACCGGATGACGAACGACGAACCGGCCGGGGGGCTGGTGGCCGGGGACCCGCACCGCCTGCCCGAGTACGCGGAGCGGGTTCTGGACGTCGCCGAACTGATCCCGCCCGGCCGGGTGATGACGTACGGCGATGTCGCGGAGTGGCTCGGCGAGGGCGGACCGCGCCAGGTGGGCCGAGCCATGGCGCTGTACGGAGGGGCCGTGCCCTGGTGGCGTGTGGTGCGGTCCGACGGTGTGCTCCTGCCCGGCCACGAGCTGCGGGCCCTGGACCACTACCGCGAGGAGGCCACCCCGCTGCGTGAGGCGCCGCGCGCCGCGCAGGGGCACCTGCCGCGCCTGGACATGAGGCGGGCGCGGTGGGACGGCACGGACCCGGGCGATGGCGATATGGCTCACATATGACAGCTTCGGCCATCGGAAGGCGGGACGGGAGATCCGGTGTCCCCGTCGGGGCGGGTACGGACCCGACACCGTACGGAACACGCCAGGACAGCCCGGGGGCGTACGGCCCGGACCACGCGACGAGGCGCGCGCCGCACCCGGCGGCGCCCGCAGCGGGCCGCCCGCCGGCACGCGCGCCGCGGCGCGCACGGACCCGCGCGGTGCGCCGGGCGCTCGCCACGGTGACGGGCGGCGACGAGGCGAGTGGCGCGGGACGCGGCCCGGGCCGCGGACCGGAACGGCGACCGGAACAGGTTCCCCGCCCATGGCTGTGTGATCGGCCACGGCGCACGGGTGCCATGAACGCGTAGCGTCGCCGACGGCGGCCACCGGCGTCCCGCGCGCGTTGCCCCAGAACCACCCTTCCAGCCTCCAGGACCGGCGATCCACGTGAGTTCCTCCTCTTCCACCGGGTCTTCCACCGCGCGTACCCCGTACCGCCGGGGACGGCAGCGGACCCCGGGCGCGTACCGGCTGGTGCGCACGCCGCCGGTCGCGGTGGGGCCCCCTGAGCTGGACGCGACGCAGCGCGCGGTGGTTGACCACGGCGCCGGGCCGTTGCTGGTCCTGGCCGGCCCCGGCACCGGCAAGACGACGACCCTGGTCGAGTCGGTCGCGCACCGGGTCGCCCAGGGCGCCGACCCCGAGCGCATCCTGGTCATCACCTTCAGCCGCAAGGCGGCGGTGGAACTGCGCGACCGGATGGCCGTCCGGCTCGGCGGCACGCGCGGACCGCAGGCGACGACCTTCCACTCGTTCTGCTACGCCCTGGTCCGCGCGCACCAGGAGGCCGATCTCTTCGCCGAACCCCTGCGGCTGCTGTCCGGACCCGAGCAGGACGTGGCCGTACGCGACCTCCTCGCCGGCCAGATCGACCTCCAGCGCGAGGGGCGGGGGCGCGTGCGGTGGCCGGACGAACTGCGCGCGTGCCTCACCACGCGCGGCTTCGCCGACGAGGTACGGGCGGTGCTGGCCCGCAGCCGTGAGCTGGGCCTCGCCCCGGACGAGCTGGGCGCGTTCGCGCGGCGCACCGGGCGGCCCGACTGGTCGGCCGCCGCGTCCTTTCTCGCCGAGTACCTGGACGTCCTCGACATGCAGGGCGTGCTCGACTACGCGGAACTGGTCCACCGGGCGGTCCTGCTCGCCTCGCGGCCGACGGTCGCGGCTCGCCTGACGGACCGGTACGACGCCGTCTTCGTCGACGAGTACCAGGACACCGATCCCGCGCAGGTGCGGCTGCTCCGCGCGCTGGCGGGCCAGGGCCGCACCGTGGTCGCGTTCGGCGACCCGGACCAGTCGATCTACGCCTTCCGGGGGGCCGACGTGAACGGCATCCTCGACTTCCCGTACGCCTTCCCCCGGGCCGACGGCCGCCCCGCACCGGTCCGGGTGCTCACCACGTCGCGCCGCTCCGGCGCCGCGCTGCTGGCGGCGACCCGGCTGCTCACCCGGCGGATGCCGCTGCCCAGGCTGCCCGCCGAGCGGGTACGGGAACACCGCGAGCTGGCGGCGGTGTGCGAGGGCGGCCGGGTCGAGACGTACACCTTCCCGACGCCGTCGACGGAACTGGACAACATCGCGGACATCCTGCGCCGCGCGCACCTGGAGGACGGCGTTCCCTGGAGGGAGATGGCGGTCCTGGTGCGGGCCGGAGGCCGCTCGATCCCGTCGGTACGGCGTGCCCTGACCTCGGCCGGGGTGCCACTGGACGTGGACGGCGACGACCTCCCGCTGCGGTACGAACCGGCGGTCGCGCCGCTGCTGACGGCGCTGAGGGCGGTGGCGGAGGCGGCGACGGGCCGTACGATCACCCCGCCCCCGGCGGGCTCCCGCCCGGTGCCCGACCGCGAGCCCGGGCCGGCGCCCGATTCCGCTCCGGCGGCCGACCACGAGCCCGGCCCGGGGTCGGAGGCCGCCCCCCGCCCGGCGGCCGGCCGCGAGCCCGCCCCGGCGTCCGAGGCCGGCCCGGTGCCCGCCCACGAGCCCGGCCCGGCGCCCGCTCCCGGTCCGGCCGCCGGCCGCGAGCCCGCCCCGGCGTCCGGACCCGCGTCCTGGCTCGACGTCGAAACCGCCCTGGCACTCCTCGCCTCTCCCCTCGGCGGCATGGACACCGCCGACCTGCGGCGGCTCGGCCGGGCGCTGCGGGACGAGGAGCGGGCCGCCGGGAACCGGGCGCCCGCCGCCTCCGACACCCTGCTCGCCCGGGCGATCGCCGAGCCCGAGCGGCTCGTGACGCACGACCCGGCGTACGCCCGGGGCGCGCAGCGGCTCGCCGGGCTGCTGCGGACGGCACGCGAACTGCTCGAACACGGCGGCACCGCCGAACAGGCCCTCTGGGAGCTGTGGCGGGGCACCCGCTGGCCGGAACGGCTCGAACAGGCCGCCCTGCGCGGCGGCGCGGCCGGCCGTAACGCCGACCGGGACCTGGACGCCGTCTGCGCGCTGTTCGACGCGGCGGCCCGCGCCGAGGAACGCACCGGCGGCCGGGGCGCGCTGAACTTCCTGGAAGAGCTCGACGCGCAGGACATCGCCGCCGACACCCTCAGCCGCCGCGCCGTACGCCCCGACGCCGTACGGCTGATGACCGCGCACCGCGCCAAGGGGCTCGAATGGCGGCTCGTCGTCGTGGCGGGCGTCCAGGAGGGTCTCTGGCCCGACCTGCGCCGCCGCGGGTCCCTCCTGGAGGCCGACCGGATCGGCCGGGACGGACTCGCCGAGCCGCTCACCCCCGGCGCCCTGCTCACCGAGGAACGCCGCCTCTTCTACGTCGCCGCGACACGCGCCAAGGAGCGCCTGGTGGTCACCGCCGTCAAGGCGCCCGCCGACGACGGGGACCAGCCCTCCCGCTTCCTCACCGAACTCGGCGTCGAGCCCAGGGACATCACCGGCCGCCCGCGCCGTCCGCTCGCCGTGGCCGCGCTCGTCGCCGAGCTGCGCGCCACCACGGTCGACCCGCAGGCGAGCCCGGCGCTGCGCGACGCCGCGGCCCGCCGCCTCGCCCGGCTGGCCGCGCTCAGCGACGAGGACGGCCAGGCGCTGGTGCCGGCCGCCCATCCGAACCGCTGGTGGGGGCTGTACGAGCCGACCCACAGCGCGGTCCCGCTGCGCGAGAAGGACCGGCCCGTGGCGCTCTCCGGCAGCGCCCTGGACCAGTTGGCGAACACGTGCGCCCTCCAGTGGTTCCTGGGGCGCGAGGTGAAGGCGGACGCGCCGGCCACCGCCGCCCAGGGATTCGGCAACGTGGTGCACGTCCTGGCCGACGAGGTGGCCTCCGGCCGTACACCCGCCGACCTCGACGTCCTCATGGAACGCCTGGACTCCGTATGGGACGCGCTCGCCTTCGACGCCCCGTGGAAGTCCCGGCAGGAGAAGGACCACGCGCGCGCGGCGCTCGAACGGTTCCTTCGCTGGCACGTCACCGACCGCGGCAGCCGTTCGCCCGCCGCGACCGAGCACGCGTTCGACGTCACGTTGGCGGCGGGCCCGTACGAGGTACGGATCCGGGGCTCCATGGACCGGGTCGAGAGCGACCCGGCGGGCCGTGCGTACGTCGTCGACTTCAAGACCGGCAGGCAGGCCCCCACCAAGGACGAGGTGGCCCACCACCCCCAGCTCGCCGTCTATCAGCTCGCCGTCCGCGAGGGGGCCCTGGACGAGGTCTTCGACGGTCACCGCCCCGAGCCCGGCGGCGCTGAACTCGTCCACCTGCGGCAGTCCGCGCCCAAAAAGGAAGGCGGCGACGCGCTCCCCAAGGTCCAGGCCCAGGAACCCCTGACGGGCGAGTGGGTGACCGGCCTCCTCACCACGGCCGCCGGCCGGGTCCTGGACGAACGCTTCACCCCGACGACGGGCGGCCACTGCGCGAACTGCGCCTTCCGCGCGTCGTGCAGCGCGCAGCCGGAGGGACGCCAGGTGGTGGAGTGAGCCACCGGGCCGAGCACTCGTACCGGGGACGGGCCGAGTTCTCAGCCCGGGAGCCGGGCCCGGGACTCCGACCAGGAAACCCCTGGCCCCGGTCATGCTCCGGGAGCCGCGACCTCCAGGCCCGCGTCCTCCGCCGTCTTCAGGAGACGACGGTCGTACGTCACGAACACGAGCGGCTCGGCGCCCGGCTGCCCTGCGATCAGCCGTGCGGTGGCCAGATGCACCGCGTCCAGGGAGCGCAGAGCCGGATCGGCGTAGGCGGCGGCAGTGGCCCGTACCGTCTGATCGATCTCCAGGCGGTAGAGCCGTGTCAGCACACCGGGCACACCGGCGAGAGCCTGAGGTGCCGCGCGGCGCAGAGCGCGTGGTACCTCCACCTCGACGAGAGCCGAGGACACGAGTGCTTCACCGGGGCGCTCGCCGAGCCAGGCCACCAGATCCGCGCTCGCGTGTTCCTGGCGGATCAGTTTGACGAGGGCCGCCGAGTCCAGGTAGATCACCATCGCTCCTCGTCGCGCATCGCCTCGACCTCCGCGCCGGCGTCGACAGCGGGATCACCCAGCGCGGGCGGCATCGGGAGCGGGCCGCGCATGCCCGGCGCGGTCGCGCGGCCTTCGGCGACGAGCCGGTCGAGCAGCGACTGCGTACCGGTGATGGGGACGAGCCGGGCCACAGCTGTTCCGCTCACCGTCACCTCCAATGACTCGCCGCGCTGCACCCGCGCGAGCACGGCACTCGTGTTCTGGTTCAGTTCCCGCACGGGGATTCGCTCCATGTTGGCAGCGTAGAACGCAACGTTCTACGCCGGTAGGGAAGGAGCACCCGAATGAGTGAGGGGCAGGCCGGTCGTCCTGCCCGGGCGAGGTTGCCGGGATACCCGGGGCCGACGGGTCCCGAGCCCGGGCGATTCCCGGAACCCGCCGGTGTCGGTGGCGGCCGATAGCCTCTCCAGGGTGTCCGCGCATCTCACCGATCCCGAGCAGCTCAAGGAACTCCTCGGGATCCCCTTCACCCCGGAGCAGACGGCCTGCATCACCGCACCGCCCGCCCCGCAGGTCATCGTGGCCGGGGCCGGGTCGGGGAAGACCACGGTGATGGCCGCCCGGGTGGTCTGGCTGGTGGGCAGCGGGCAGGTCGCCCCCGAGCAGGTCCTCGGGCTCACGTTCACCAACAAGGCGGCGGGCGAGCTCGCCGAGCGGGTCCGCACGGCGCTCGTACGGGCCGGGGTCACCGACCCCGACGCCCCGCCGCCGGTCCCCCGTACCGCCCGGGCCGCCATGCCCCCCGCCGGCCGTGCCGCCGGCCCCGACGGTCACCCGAGCCCCGACGGCCAGGCACGTTCCGACGGCCGTCCGCGCCCCGACGGTCACCCAGGCTCCGGCAGCCGTCCGCATACCGGCAGCCGTCCGCATCCCGACGGCCATTCGCACGGCCATTCGCACCCCGACGGCGACGCGCCCGGCGAGCCCAGCATCTCCACGTACCACGCCTTCGCGGGCCGGCTGCTCACCGACCACGGCCTGCGCATCGGGCTCGAACCGACCGCCAGGCTCCTCGCCGACGCCACCCGCTTCCAGCTCGCCGCCCGCGTCCTGCGGGACGCCCCGGGGCCGTACCCCGCCCTCACCAAGACGCTGCCCTCCCTGGTCAGCGACCTGCTCGCGCTCGACGCCGAACTGGCCGAGCACCTCGTGCGGCCCGCGAGGCTCGCGGCGTACGACACGGACCTGCTGCGCGCCCTCGACGGCGCCCCGCTCAGCAACGCCGAGCTGCGCAAGATCCCCGAGACCGCCGCCGCGCGCCGCGAGCTGCTCGACCTCGTCGGGCGGTACCGCGCCGCCAAGAGCGCCCGCGACCTGCTCGACTTCGGCGACCAGATCGCCCTCTCCGCCGAGCTGGCCGCCACCCGGCCGGAGGTCGGAGCCCTTCTGCGCGAGCAGTTCCGGGTCGTCCTGCTCGACGAGTACCAGGACACGTCCGTCGCCCAGCGGCTCCTCCTCTCCGGCCTCTTCGGCGGCGGCACCGGCCACGCCGTCACCGCGGTCGGCGACCCCTGCCAGGCGATCTACGGCTGGCGCGGCGCTTCCGTGGCCAACCTGGACGACTTCCCCGAGCACTTCCCGCACGCCGACGGCACCCCCGCCGCCCGCTTCGCCCTCAGCGAGAACCGCCGCAGCGGCGGCCGCCTCCTCGACCTCGCCAACGGCCTCGCCGAGCCGCTGCGCGCCATGCACGAAGGCGTCGAGGCGCTGCGCCCCGCACCCGGCGCCGAGCGCGACGGCACGGTCCGCTGCGCGCTGCTGACCACCCAGGCGGAGGAGATCGACTGGCTCGCCGACTCGATCGCCCACCTGGTCCGTACGGGCAAGGAGCCGGGCGAGATCGCCGTCCTGTGCCGCACGGCCGGGGACTTCCCGCAGATCCAGGGCGCGCTGGTGGCCCGTGACGTGCCCGTCGAGGTCGTCGGCCTGTCCGGACTGCTCCACCTCCCGGAGGTCGCCGACCTCGTCGCCGTGTGCGAGGTGCTCCAGGACCCGGGGGCCAACGCCTCCCTCGTACGGCTCCTCACCGGCCCCCGCTGGCGCATCGGCCCGCGCGACCTGGCCCTGCTGGGCCGCCGGGCGCGGCTGCTGGTCCACCGCGAGACGGGCCCGGACACGGCCGGTGACCTCGCCGCCCGGCTCGCCGCCGCCGTCGAGGGCACCGACCCGGCCGAGGTCGTCTCGCTCGCCGACGCCCTGGACACCTTCCTGGACCCGTCGAGCGCCCCGGAGGACGGGCTGCCGTTCTCCGCCGCCGCGCGCGTACGGTTCGCCCGCCTCGCGGCCGAGCTGCGCGACCTGCGCAGGTCGCTGGCCGACCCGCTGATGGACGTGCTGCACCGCGTGCTGGCCACCACCGGCCTGGAGGTCGAGCTGTCCGCCTCCCCGCACGCGCTGGCCGCCCGGCGCAGGGAGACGCTGAACAACTTCCTCGACATCGCCGCCTCCTTCGCCGCGCTCGACGGGGAGGCCGGCCTGCTCGCCTTCCTCGGCTTCCTGCGCACGGCCGCGCAGTACGAGAAGGGCCTGGACAACGCGCTGCCGGGCGGCGAGAACACGGTGAAGGTCCTCACCGCCCACAAGTCCAAGGGCCTGGAGTGGGACGTCGTCGCCGTCCCGGGCCTGGTCGCCGGGCAGTTCCCGAGCGGCCGGGCGCGCGAGGCGTGGACCTCCCAGCCGAAGGTTCTCCCGCACGCGCTGCGCGGGGACGCCCCGACGCTGCCGGAGATCACCTCCTGGGACGCGAAGGGGCTCAAGTCCTTCAAGGCCGCCATGAAGGAGCACCAGCACACCGAGGAGCTGCGCCTGGGCTACGTCACCCTCACCCGCCCGCGCACCCTGCTGCTCGGCTCGGGCCACTGGTGGGGCCCCAGCCAGAAGCGTCCCCGGGGCCCGTCGGACTTCCTGCACGCCCTGTACGCCCACTGCGCGGCCGGGTACGGAGAGATCGAGGCATGGGCGGACGCGCCGGACGAGACGGACGAGAACCCGTCCCTGGGCGCGGAGACGACGTCCCACCCCTGGCCGCTCCCGCTCGACGAGGAGTCCTTGGAACGCCGCCGCGCGGCGGCGGACACGGTCCTGGCACACCTGGAGGCGTTCCGGACGGGCGAGGCGGACGCGGCGGCGGCCGACCCGGAGCCCGACCTGGAGCCGGAGCCGGAGCCGGAACCCGACCCGGAGCCCGAGCCGGATGCCGGCCAGTACGACCCGTCCGGCCAGTACGACCCGTCCGGCCAGTACGACCCGTCCGACCTGGCCGACTGGGACGCCTGGGACACCGCTCGCCCGGCAGCCCACCCCCGTACGACCACGTCGACCCCGCTCCCCGACCTCGGCCCGGGCGGCCCTCGCCCTCCCGGGGAGGAGCACCACCCCCGCGAGGAGCACCACCCCGGAGAGGAGTCGGCCGCCGGGGCCGGTCCGCGCGTCCCCGGCCCCCGTGGCGCCCCGGACGCCGCTCCTGGACCGTCCGCCGTGGACCCACGCCGGACCGCTCCGCACCCACGCCGGACCGCCGCGGACCCGAGCCTCACCCCCGAGGAGGCGCGCACGCTCGCTTCCTGGGACCGGGACCTCGACGCCCTCGCCGGCGAGCTGCGGCGCGCCCGCGCGACCGTACGGGACGTGCTCGTGCCGCCGTCCCTGACCGCCTCACAGCTGCTGCGGCTGGCCGCCGACCCCGACGGCTTCGCCCAGGAACTGGCCCGGCCCATGCCGCGCCCGCCGCACCCCGCGGCCCGTCGGGGCACCCGGTTCCACGCCTGGGTGGAGTCCCGGTTCGAGGAGCTGCCGCTGCCCATGCTCGGCCCCGACGAGCTGCCCGGCGGCGCGGAGGACGAGCCGGAGATCGCCGACGAGCGTGACCTGGCGGAGCTCAAGGCCGCCTTCGAACGCACGGCGTACGCCCGGCGCACGCCGTACCGCGTCGAGGAGCCGTTCCACCTGACCCTCGCGGGCCGGCTCGTCCGGGGGCGCATGGACGCGGTCTACCGCCGGGCGGAGACGGACCCGGACACCGGCGAGGAGACGTACACGTACGAGATCGTCGACTGGAAGACCGGTCGCCCGCACACCGCCGACCCCCTCCAGCTGGCCGTCTACCGGCTGGCCTGGGCCGAGCAGCACGGCCTCCCGCTGTCATCGGTCGCGGCCGTGTTCCTCCATGTCCGCACCGGAGAGGTCGTCCGCCCCGACCGCCTCCCGGGCCGGGCGGAGCTGGAAAGCATCCTCACGGGCGCGTCTTCCGATCACCAGGCCACCCTCGGTCACCAGGCCATCCTCGATCAGCCCGCCGACGGTTCCCGGGCCGGTCAGGACGACGCCCATACCGGCAGGGACGCCCACGACGGCGCCGAGAGCGATGATCTACCCACGGACGAGGGATCCCCGCGACCGGCGGACAAGACCGCTCGCCGACCCCGTTAGGCTCGATGTCATGAGCGACACTCCGGACAGCGTCGTCCACACGTACATCCAGGCCCACCGCGGGACCTTCCTCGACGACCTCGCGGAGTGGCTGCGCATCCCGTCCGTGTCCGCGCAGCCCGACCACGACGCTGACGTGCGGCGCAGTGCCGACTGGCTCACAGCGAAGCTCAAGGAGACCGGCTTCCCCGTCACCGAGATCTGGGACACACCCGGCGCCCCCGCCGTCTTCGCCGAGTGGCCCTCCGCCGATCCGGACGCCCCGACCGTGCTGGTCTACGGCCACCACGACGTGCAGCCCGCCGCCCGTGCGGACGGCTGGCTCACCGACCCCTTCGAACCGGTCGTGCGCGACGGCCGGATATACGCGCGGGGCGCCGCCGACGACAAGGGACAGGTGTTCTTCCACACCCTGGGGGTACGGGCGCACCTCGCCGCGACCGGCCGCACCACCCCCGCCGTCCATCTGAAACTCCTGGTGGAGGGCGAGGAGGAGTCCGGCTCGCCGCACTTCCGCGCCCTGACCGAGCGGTACGCCCACCGGCTGGCCGCCGACGCGGTGATCGTCTCCGACACCGGCATGTGGTCCGAGGACACCCCGACCGTCTGTACCGGCATGCGCGGGCTCGTCGAGTGCGAGATCGACCTCCGGGGACCCGACCAGGACATCCACTCCGGCTCCTTCGGCGGGGCCGTGCCCAACCCGGCCACCGTCGCCGCCCGCCTGGCCGCGGCCCTGCACGACGAGGACGAGCGGGTCACCGTCCCCGGCTTCTACGACGGCGTGGCCGACCTGTCCGCCGCCGAGCGCGCGCTGATCGCCGAGCTGCCGTTCGACGAGTCGGAGTGGCTGCGGACCGCGAAGTCGCACGCCACTCTCGGCGAGGCGGGGTACAGCACCCTGGAGCGCGTCTGGGCCCGGCCCACCGCCGAGGTCAACGGCATCGGCGGCGGCTACCAGGGCCCCGGCGGCAAGACGGTCATTCCCTCGTCCGCTGTGCTGAAGCTCTCGTTCCGGCTGGTCGCGGGCCAGCGGCCGGAGAGCGTCGAGCGGTCCGTACGGGAATGGGCCGGGGCCCGCGTCCCGGCCGGGATCCGGCACAAGATCACCTTCGCCGGGGCCACCCGCCCCTGTCTGACCCCGCTGGACCACCCCGCGCTCCAGTCCGTCGCCCGTTCCATGGGCCGCGCGTTCGGGCGGCCGGTCGGCTTCACCCGCGAGGGCGGTTCGGGACCGGCCGCCGACCTCCAGGACGTGCTCGGGGCGCCGGTGCTCTTCCTGGGGATCTCCGTACCGTCCGACGGATGGCACGCGCCGAACGAGAAGGTCGACGTGGACCTGCTGCTCAAAGGTGTGGAGACCACCGCCTACCTCTGGGGCGACCTTGCCACCGCGCTCCGCTGACGAGCCCTTACCCGGGGCTCCCGGGGACTGCCCCGCCGAACACCTTGCTGAACCGAATCCCGAGCACCCGGGGGAGTTGGAAGTACCTGTGACCACCATCGACAGCGACGCCACCGCACACCGTCCCATCGGCCTCACGGCCCCCAGCGGGATCGACCGTGCGGCGCACCACCGCCTCGACGAGGCGTGGCTGGCGGCGGCCTGGAGCCACCCCACCACCCGGGTCTTCGTGGTGTCGGGCGGGCAGGTGCTGGTCGACGACGCCCCCGACGGCCGTACGGAACTGGTGATGACGCCCTCCTTCGAGGCACCCCTCACCGAGACCCACCGCTACTTCCTCGGCACGGACGAGGAAGGCGTGCGCTACTTCGCGCTCCAGAAGGACTCGCTCCCCGGCCGCATGGACCAGTCTGCGCGGCCGGCCGGCCTGCGCGAGGCCGGGACGCTGCTCTCGGCGCGCGACGCGGGCCTGATGGCGCACGCCGTGGCCCTGGAGAACTGGCAGCGGCTGCACCGCTTCTGCTCGCGCTGCGGTGAGCGCACGGTGATCGCGGCAGCCGGTCACATCCGCCGCTGCCAGGCCTGCGGCGCCGAACACTACCCCCGGACCGACCCCGCCGTGATCATGCTCGTCACGGACGAGGAGGACCGCGCCCTGCTCGGCCGGCAGGTCCACTGGCCCAAGGGCCGGTTCTCCACCCTGGCGGGCTTCGTGGAGCCGGGCGAGTCGATCGAGCAGTCGGTCGTCCGCGAGGTCTTCGAGGAGGCGGGGGTGACGGTCGGCGAGGTCGAGTACATCGCCAGCCAGCCCTGGCCGTTCCCGTCCAGCCTGATGCTGGGATTCATGGCCCGCGCCACGTCGTCCCGGATCACCGTGGACGGCGAGGAGATCGAGGAGGCGCGCTGGTTCTCGCGCGAGGACCTGCGCGGCGCGATCGAGTCGGGCGAGATCCTGCCCCCGGCGGGCATCTCGATCGCCGCACGCCTGGTGGAACTCTGGTACGGCAAGCCCCTCCCGAAGCCCGCGCCCTGATCCTCGCGCCCCGACCGCCGCCCGGGCGGCGGTCGCCGGGCCCCGCACAGCACGAAGCCCCTGCCGGCCGCCGGAACTCGAGCGGCCGACAGGGGCTTCCCCCTGCTGTCGCGCCGGGGCGCGCCCCGGCGTACCGACGCGACGGCGTCGGTCAGGCGCCGAGCGTCTGCTTCACCTGCGCGAGCGACGGGTTCGTCAGCGTCGTACCGTCTGGAAAGAGCACGGTCGGCACGGTCTGGTTGCCGCCGTTCGCCTTCTCGACGAAGGCCGCCGACTCCGGGTCCTGCTCGATGTTGATCTCGGTGTACGCGATGCCTTCGCGGTCCATCTGGCCCTTGAGCCGACGGCAGTATCCGCACCATGTGGTGCTGTACATCGTCACAGTGCCCGGCATGGTCGTATGCGCTCCTCTGGTATCGGTCTCGCCCTGTGCGCCGGACGCCGCATCCGTCCTTCGGATACGGCGTACGCCGCCCGCGCTCTGTCGAACGTACGTGACCCGGCGGTCATTCCCGACGGCGGGCGGACGCCGGCCCGGCCCCCGGGCAGGCACCTCGGCGGCTCCCGAAATGTTCATATGACCGATATGGCTGCCCTGTGGACAACCGCCGCACGCGTCCCGAGCGACCTGGCAGCATGGCGGGGTGACAGCAGCAACGCACTCCTCACTGTTCCCGCTCGACTCCGGCGGCGGCCGGTCCGGCGACGGTCAGATCGTGGCTCCGCCGCGCGACGCCGACGCGGTGCTCGACGGGCTCGACCCCGAGCAGCGCGAGGTGGCCACCTCGCTGCGCGGCCCGGTGTGTGTGCTGGCCGGGGCCGGCACGGGCAAGACGCGCGCCATCACCCACCGGATCGCCTACGGGGTGCGCGCGGGGATACTCCAGCCCGCGAGTGTCCTGGCCGTCACGTTCACCAACCGCGCGGCGGGCGAGATGCGCGGGCGGCTGCGGCAGCTCGGCGCGGGCGGCGTGCAGGCGCGCACGTTCCACGCGGCGGCGCTGCGCCAGCTCCAGTTCTTCTGGCCCAAGGCGGTGGGCGGTGACCTGCCCCGGCTGCTGGACCGCAAGGCGCAGCTGGTCGCCGAGGCCGCGGCCCGCTGCCGGGTCCGGCTGGACCGCAACGAGCTGCGGGACGTCACCAGCGAGATCGAGTGGGCGAAGGTCACGCAGACGGTGCCCGCCGACTATCCGGCCGTGGTGGCGAAATCCCACCGCGACGCCCCGCGCGACCCGGCCGAGACCGCCCAGATCTACGGCACGTACGAACAGCTCAAGCGCGACCGCTCCGTGATCGACTTCGAGGACGTGCTGCTGCTCACGGTCGGCATCCTCCAGGACCGGCACGACATCGCCGATCAGGTACGGCGCCAGTACCAGCACTTCGTGGTGGACGAGTACCAGGACGTCAGCCCGCTCCAGCAGCGGCTGCTCGACCTGTGGCTGGGGGAGCGGGAGAGCCTGTGCGTCGTCGGCGACGCCAGCCAGACGATCTACTCCTTCACCGGGGCCACCCCCGACCACCTGCTGAACTTCCGCACCCGCCATCCGAACGCCACGGTGGTGAAGCTCGTCCGGGACTACCGCTCCACACCGCAGGTGGTCCGGCTGGCCAACGGGCTGCTCGCCCAGGCGCGCGGCCGGGCCGCCGAACACCGCCTGGAGCTGGTCTCCCAGCGCGACCCGGGTCCCGATCCGGTCTGTACGGAGTACGGGGACGAGCCCGCGGAGGCGGAGGGCACGGCCCGTCGGATCCGGGATCTGATCGCCGCCGGCGTGCCGGCCGGTGAGATCGCCGTGCTCTACCGCGTCAACGCCCAGTCGGAGGTCTACGAGCAGGCACTCGCGGATGCCGGGGTGCCGTATCAGCTGCGCGGTGCCGAGCGCTTCTTCGAGCGGCAGGAGGTACGGGAGGCGGGCGCGGCCCTGCGCGGGGCGGCCCGGTTCGGGGGGAACGACGCGCTGCTGGACGACGTGGAGGAGCTGCCCGCCCAGGTGCGGGCCGTGCTCTCCACGAAGGGCTGGACGCCGGAGCCCCCGGCGGGCTCCGGCGCGGTGCGGGACCGCTGGGAGTCCCTGGCCGCCCTCGTCCGTCTCGCCGAGGACTTCGTCCGGGCCAAGCCGACGGCGACGCTGGCCGATCTGGTGGCCGAGCTGGACGAACGTGCCGCCGCCCAGCACGCGCCGACCGTCCAGGGCGTCACCCTCGCTTCCCTGCACGCGGCGAAGGGGCTGGAGTGGGACGCCGTGTTCCTGGTGGGGCTCACCGACGGCATGATGCCGATCACCTACGCCAGGACCGAGGAGCAGATCGAGGAGGAGCGCCGCCTCCTCTATGTGGGGGTCACCCGTGCGCGGGTGCATCTCTCCCTCTCCTGGGCGCTCTCGCGTGCGCCGGGCGGCAGGGCCTCCCGGCGGCCCACGCCCTTCCTCAACGGGCTGCGCCCGGGGTCCACGGTTCCGGGTGCGCGGGGCGTGGCGGCGGGCATGGGCAGTGCGGTGGAGCGCGGGGGCGGCGCCAGGCGCAGGCAGCGAGGGCCCGCGCGCTGCCGGGTGTGCGGCAAGACGCTCACCGACGCCGGCGAGATGAAGCTCATGCGCTGCGAGGACTGTCCCTCCGACATGGACGAGGCGCTGTACGAGCGGCTGCGGGACTGGCGCGCGACGCAGGCCGAGCGGCTGAGCCAGCCGACCTATTGCGTGTTCACCGACAAGACACTGATGGCCATCGCCGAGGCGGTACCGGCCGACGCGGGTGAGCTGGCGGGCATCTCCGGCGTGGGCCGCCGCAAGCTGGATCGCTTCGGCGCCGACGTTCTGGCCATCTGTGCAGGTGAGGAGGGTGCGGGGCAGGACGGGGACGGCTGATGCGAACTCGTCGGAAAAATAGTTTGCGCCCGCCCCGCACATCCCCATAGGTTCTTAACCGACGGAAACGACGGCTTCTCGAAAGCCTCGTTTCCGTGCTGTACTGACCGAAGCGGTACGGCAACCAGATTACGCGCGACTGGCCTTCGGGCCGGTCCCCGAGACGCCGAGAGGAGGCGATTCCAGTGATCAGCATCAACAGCAGCTTCATCAGCACCGTCAAAATGACCGATCGCTCGGTCGTCTCCGCATGCACGCTCGGCTTCTCCGGTTGCGAGCTCATCGCCAGTGGTCTGTCCGGCGTCCCCGCCGCACGTCCCGCTGCCGCCCTGTCGGGTCTGCCCGTCCGGGAGCGCGCCCTCGTGGAGCGCGGCAATGAGCGACCGACCAAGGCACTGGAAGCAGGAGTAGCGGCGGCACAGGCCCTGGCCTATGCCTTTGCGGCGACCGGTGCCGAAACGAAGCAGCAGACGCAGCACCACTCGATGTGGGCCTTCCGTGGGCTCGAACCCTGGAGTGATCCAGCCTGATCCATGATCAGGCCGGCGCCTTCAGGGCCGCGGAACCCCACCCGGGATCCGCGGCCCTTCTGTTTGTCCCGAACGGGAGAGACGGAGCGAAGGAGCCTCGGAACAAGCACCGCCCGGTACCAGCCGAGAGCCGGCCAACAGGCCGGACCGAACAGACGAGGAACGACACCCGTGCAACTCGAAGCGCACGCCCCGTCCGTACCGCCTTCCGAATCGATCGACCCGCCCGGCTCCACGGAGGACTCCACCTTGACCCCGCTCACCGCGCTCACCGCGCTCGACGACGCCATCGAGAACCTCGGCGTCCCGGTTCCCTGTCGGGCCTACGACCCGGAGGTCTTCTTCGCCGAGTCCCCGGCCGACGTCGAGTACGCGAAGTCGCTCTGCCGTACCTGCCCGCTGGTCGAGGCATGCCTCGCCGGCGCCAAGGAGCGGCGTGAGCCGTGGGGCGTCTGGGGTGGCGAGCTCTTCATCCAGGGGGTGGTCGTGGCCCGCAAGCGGCCGCGTGGCCGTCCGCGCAAGAACCCGGTCACGGCATGAGCCTCATCGCCGGAACCATCGACCGTCCCTTCACGCACGATCCCAAGAAGCAGGCTCCGATGACCTCTTCCCCGAGCGAGCCCCATGGCTCCGCCACCCCGGCAGTCACCACCACGGACGCGAACGACTCGCGTCAGAACAGGACCCGCGAAATGCAACTCATCCCAGAAGCCCTGGCTCGTGCGCATATGGAGCAGCGCATCCGCGAGGCCGACGCGGAGCGCCGGGCGGTACGTCTGGTCGCCGCGCGGCGGATGCAGCGCCGGGCCGAGCGCGTGTCGCTGCGCGCCCGCCGCGCGCTGGCCATGGCGGTCATGCAGTGATCAGGTCAGGTCCGGCCGGACCTGACCCCGTCCGAGAGCCCGCCCCTCGGGCCCGGCCCTGACGGGCGGGGCCCGGCGGGCCGTCGCTTCACCCCGCGGGGGCCGGTCCTGTACCAGGGCCGGCCCCCGCCGCCATGGCCTCCCCGTCGTCCGGCTCCCCCGCGAAACCGGGCAGCCAGTCCTCCAGTTCGTCCCGCAGCCGGACCGTCGCGTTCAGCTGGCACAGCACCCCGATCGTGCTCAGCGTGACGCGGTGGATCAGCAGGTACGACGGCGGCAGATTCAGCTGCTTGCCCAACTGGTAGGCGGGCGACCGGGGATCGGCGATCCGGGCGGCCTGGTCGCGCATCCAGCCACGGGTGAACGTGAACTCCTCCACCGCCGCCGGTTCGATGATCGGCAGCAGGTAGTCCAGCACCGCGTCCGGGTCGAGTTCGATGGACTCCCGGACGAAGCCCTCGCCGCGCAGCCGGTCGTAGACCGCCTCGGCCTCGCCCACCAGCGACATCCGCAGCGCCTCGCCTATCGTCTCCGGCAGTCCGCCCGGCAGCCGGTCCACGGTGCCGAAGTCCAGCACACCGAGGCGGAACTCCCCCGCCGGCCCGTCCTCCTCGGCGTCCCGAGGGGGCAGCAGCCGGAAGTTCCCGGGATGGGGATCGGCGTGCAGCAGGCCCGTGCGCGCCGGGCCCGAGAAGAGGAACCTCGCCAGCAACTGCCCCGCCCGGTCCCGCTCTTCGGCCGAGCCGTCGGAGATCACCTCCGCCAGTGGCACGCCTTCCATCCATTCCGTCACGATCACCTGCTCGCCCTGGTACACGACCTCCGGCACCACGACGTCGGGGTCGTCGGCGAACTCCGCCGCGTGTGCCCGCTGCGCCTCGGCCTCCAGCCCGTAGTCCAGTTCCTCGGCGACCCGGTCCCGCAACTCCGTGATCAGCGGCTTGATGTCCATGCCGGGAATCAGCGGCCCCAGCAGCCGTGCGAACCGGCCGAGCTGGGCCAGGTCCGACAGCAGCGCCTCCCCGGCCCCCGGATACTGCACCTTGACCGCGACCTCGCGCCCGTCGTGCCACACGGCCCGGTGCACCTGCCCGATCGACGCCGCGGCCGACGGCTTGTCGTCGAACTCCAGGAACAGCTCCCGCCACTCCTCGCCCATCCGCTCCGCCAGCACGGCATGGACCGTGCGGACCGGCATCGGAGGGGCGGCCTCCTGAAGTTTGGTGAGGGCCGCCCGGTAGGGGCCGGCGATCTCCTCGGGCAGCGCGGACTCGAAGACGGACAGCGCCTGCCCGAACTTCATCGCACCGCCCTTCAGCTCTCCGAGGACCTTGAAGAGCTGATCGGCCGTGCGCTGCTGCAGCTCCCTGGTGACGATCTCCGCGGACCTTCCGCCGATCCGCTTCCCGAGGCCCCAGGTGGCCCGTCCCGCGAAGCCCAGTGGCAGCGTGGCCAGCTTCGCGGTACGGGTGACCGCCTTCCGGGGAAGATCAGACATAGTGCCCCTCCTAGAGTGCCCCTCCCGGCAAGGTCCGTCCCGTCGTGCCGCTCCTTGACGGGCGAACCTGCCGGTCGCGGCACCGACCTGGACAGCCGTGCCGCGTGTGCCTGACGGCATCCTCCGTCGATGCCGGTTACCCGGCCATTGTGTCCTGTGTCGCCCCCGTTGCCCCGAGGCGCTCCCGGCCCGGGCGCCCGGCCGCTCCGCACGGACAGTCCGGGTGCGGCGCGAGTCGCTCCGCGCGCCAGTCGAGCAGTGGCAGGGACGCCTCCCATCGTGCGCCCGTGCTGGCGGGCAGTTCCCCGTCCAGGAACGACAGGGCGTGCGCGGCGGCCAGCCCCGCCACCGTCGTGGCCAGCCCCAGATCGCAGGCCGGCACGGTCGCCGGACCGTGTCCCGAGCGCCACTGGGCCAGCATCCGGGGCCAGCCCGGATCGCGGTCCGCGCGCGTCCCCGCGAGGCATCCCGCGCAGGCCGTGCCGCCGGGCAGCACCAGCGGCCCCACCACACCCGTGGCCTCGATCACTCCGGCGTACAGATGGGGCGTGCCCGCGCTGACCCAGGGCTCCGCGGCCGCGGGATCGGGGACATAGGCGGCGAAGCCGTCCCGGGGCGCGAGGATCACGAGCGAGAGAGGCGGCTCGCCCTCGCCGGGCGGCTCCGCCCGCCGCGCCCGGTCCGCCGCGGTCCTCGGGGCCGGGCCCGGCGCGCTGTGCCGCACCAGCCGACGGGCCGCCGCGTCTCTGCGCTCGCCGACGGACCGCTGCGGCAGGCCGCCCGGTGACACGTCCCAGGCCTGGGCGTGACCGCCGTCCAGCACGTCGACCCGGCCGACCCCCGACGCGGAGAGCACCGCGGCCAGCGCCGCCCCCACCCGGCCCGCGCCCCGGACCTGGACCCGCAGCGACCGCCGGGCCCCGAGCCGCCGCATCCCCGCCCCGGGCTCCCGGTCGAGGACCGACAGCGAGGCCAGATCGGGCCGCAGCCGCTCCAGGTCCGCCGGCCGCTCCCGCAGCGCTTCGGCCGCCGGGCCGCCTCCGCCCGGGTCATCGATCAGCCCGGCCGCCGTCAGCCGCCGCACCAGTTCGTCGGCCACCGACTCCGGCAGCCCCATGGCCCTGGCCTCCTCCCGTAACAGCGGCAGCCCCCGTGTCCCGTCGAGCAACTGGAGGAAACTGCCCGTGGCCGTGTCCACCGGGCCCACCGTCACCGCGTGCGCGGGCGTGACCCCGAACTGCACGGTCTGCCGCTCCCGCCAGGCGCGCCGCAGCGCGGGCTTCACCGTCGGACGCATGTCGTCCACCCCGTTCCCCGTCGAGTTCGTCGTGCTCCGTCGAGTTCCGTCGTTGATCTCGTGTTGCGCTCTCCTCGATCAGGATGCGGGGGGACGCGCGCTCGCGCCGAAAGTTATCCACAGCGATGGGCGTTAATCGTTCAAATACGGACCGGCAGGGGAGGGAACAAGCTCGAACCATTCCGGAGCCGGGACTTCCCCCGTGCCTACCGGGTAACGTCATGGCGTGTCCGCCGATCCTTCTCCTCGCCTGGCGGGGGAGGCCTCCTCCTCGCGCGCCGAAAACGAGCAGGGCAGCGCGGCCAGGCGCCCGGAGCGCCTCCCGCGCTCCCCGGCGACGAGTGCTGTCGAGGTGCGCCGGAGCGCGCGCCGGAGCAGAACGGTTTCCGCGTACCGCGAGGGTGACCGGACCATCGTGCTCATCCCCGCTCGGATGTCGGAGGCGGAGGAGCGGCGCTGGGTGTCGGTGATGCTCGACAAGCTCGCCGCGCAGGAGAGCAGGCGCCTGCTCGGCGACAGTGAGCTGACCGAGCGCGCCGAGCGGCTCTCCGCCCAGTACTTCGAGGGCCGGGCACGGCCCGTCTCGGTCCGCTGGGTGACCAACCAGAACACCCGCTGGGGCTCGTGCACCCCCGCGGAGGGCAGCATCCGGCTCTCCCACCGGCTCCAGGGCATGCCGGAATACGTCGTCGACTACGTACTCGTCCACGAGCTGGCGCATCTGCTCGTCCCCGGGCACGGACCGCGGTTCTGGCGGCTTCTGGAGGCGTATCCCCGTACCGAGCGGGCCCGTGGCTATCTGGAAGGTGTCGTGGCCGCCGACCGGCTGCCGCACCTGCCCGTCGCCCGCGCCGAATGACGCCGGGTGACGTCCGCAGCCGTCGAATGTGACGGAAGCGGTGATCGTGTACCGAGTGTGTACCGGCTTGGCCTCCCGTCCGGCACAGCCGTTAGCCTGGCGCGACGCGAGCACAATCCGGATGGGGGACGGTCGTTACGCATGGCCAGGGAATTCCAGCGCGGCCACAAGGCCAAGGTCAGTGATCTCACGGCGGGGACGGATCTGTACGTGGGCGTGCAGATTTCCGGACCCGGGCTGACCTTCGACATCAGTTGTTTCGGTCTCGACGCCGACGAACGGCTCTCGGACGACCGCTATTTCGTCTTCTTCAACCAGCCGAAGTCACCTGAAGAATCCATTCAGTTGCTGGGCGCGCAGGCCGGGGACACCGAATCCTTCCGGGTCACGCTGGACCGGGTTCCGGACGCCGTTCACAAGCTCTCGTTCACCGCCGCTCTCGACGGCGCGGGGCAGATGTCCCAGATCGGCCCCGGCTACATCCGGATCGTCGCGGGCGGCGAGGAAGTCGTCCGGTACTCCTTCACCGGCTCGGAGTTCAGCACCGAGCGGGCGGTGATGCTCGGTGACTTCTACCGCAAGGACGTCTGGCGGTTCGCCGCCGTGGGCCAGGGCTTCGACGGCGGGCTGGAAGCGCTCCTGAAGAACTTCGGTGGCGAGGTCGCGGAGGAGGAGCAGCCCGCGCCGCAGCAGGCCGGGGTCCAGCCCCCGGCCTTCGCCCCGCCGGCGCAGAGCACGCCTCCGCCGGCCTTCGGCGTCCCGGCCGCGCCACAGGAGCCCCAGCCTTCGCCACCGCCCCAAGCGCCACAGCCCGCGCCGTCGTTCGGTGCCCCGCCCGCACCTTCCGTGCCCGGCCCGGCGCCCGCCTCGCCCGTGTCCCCGGCCCAGCCCGTGCACGCCGCGCCGACCCTCGCCGCCCCCGTGGCCCCGGCCCCGTCCGGCGGTACGGTCCCGCCGCCCGCGCCCTCCCCGTACGGGCAGCCCCCGCACGGCGCGTACGGACAGCCCGCGCCGGCGGCGTACGGGCAACCGGCCCCGGCGCCGTACGGGCAGCAGCCGCCGGGAGCGTACGGACAGCCCGTCCCGGCCCCCTACGGCCGGCAGCCGCCGGTTCCGCCGCACCAGGGGGCGCCGACGGGCGCCCCGATGGGAGTCCCGCAAGGAGCCCCGCCGGGCGGTGGCGGCCTTCAGGCGGCCCTCCAGCCGTACAAGGAACTGCCCACGGGCCAGCGCTGGACCGCGCAGAACGGCCAGCTCGTCCGGGTCGACCTCGGCACGGACGGCACCCCGGTCCTCGCCCGGCAGGGCAGCATGGTGATGTACCAGGGCAAGGTCGACTTCGGCTACAAGGGAGCGGGATTCACCGGCCGGATCGTCGGCAACGCCACCGGCCAGGAGATGCAGCTGATGCGCTGCACCGGCCGCGGCCAGGTGTTCCTCGCCGAGGAAGGCGCCCACCTGCACCCCGTCGAACTGCAGGGCGACGGCATCTGCGTCTCCGCGGAGAACGTGCTGGCCTTCGACGAGAGCCTGACGTACGAGGTCCGCCGCATCGAGGGCCACGGCATCCCCGGCGGCGCCCTGTTCACCATGCTCTTCCAGGGCACCGGCACCGTCGTGGTCAAGACCCACGGCACCCCCGTGGTGCTGCCCGTCACGCCCACGACCTTCGCCGACAGCAACGCCGTGGTCGCCTGGTCGGCCGCGGCCCAGGTGATCATCTCCAGCCAGGTCAGGCTGCGCCGCAACGCGTACCCGGGCCACAGCGGGGAGACCGTGAACCTCCAGTTCCGGGGAGCCCCCGGCAACTTCATCGTCGTCCAGCCGTACGAGGTCTGAGGGAGCCCGGACCATGAACCAGCAGCTCGCGGGCTACGCCCCGACCCCCGTCGCGGCCCGGATGGAGAACCACGGCCGCGCCATGCTCAAGGTCGCCATGGCCTCGGGCCAGGACCTCTTCGCGCGCACCGGCTCGATGGTCGCCTACGAGGGATTCATCCAGTACGAGCCCAACCCGCCCGCCATCCGGCAACTGGCCTCCCAGTGGGTCACCGGCGAGGGCGCGCCCCTGATGAAGTGCTCCGGTGACGGCCTGCTCTACCTCGCCGACTACGGGGCCGACGTCGTCGTCATCAACCTCGACAACGACGCGATCTCGGTCAACGGCACCAACCTGCTGGCCTGCGACGCCCACCTCCAGTTCGGCGTCGAGCGGGTGAAGGGGCTGGCCAAGTTCACCGGCCAGGGCCTGTGGAACGTGCAGATCGGCGGGACCGGCTGGGTCGCCCTGACCTCGCGCGGCACCCCGGTCGTGGTGGACTGCGGCCGGGGCGAGGACGAGACGTACGTCGACCCGGACGCGCTCGTGGCCTGGTCCCCGACGCTCAAGGTGAAGGGGAAGCGCAGCTTCAAGGCGTCCTCGCTGATCGGCCGGGGCAGCGGGGAGGCCTACCAGATGGCCTTCTCGGGCCAGGGCATCGTCGTCGTACAGCCCAGTGAGGACAGCACCGACCGCCTGCGGGCGCGGGGCTGAGGGGGAGCGGGAACACACCATGCAGAGTCCACTTTTCGCCTACGCGGAACAGCAGTCCCAGGACCGCTACACCATCCAGAACCCGCAGCTGCTGCGGGTCGCCCTGGGCGGTCATGACGACGTCCTCGCCCGCAAGGGCGCCATGGTCGCCTACCAGGGGCTGATCGAGTTCGACGGGGAGTACGAGCCGCACGAGCGGCGCCGCGGCCGGGCGCGCACCGGCGAGGGACTGGACCTGATGCGCTGCTCCGGGCAGGGCACGGTCTACTTCGCCAACCTCGCCCAGTACATCCATGTCGTGGACGTCGACCACGAGGGCCTGACCGTCGACAGCGCCTACGTCCTGGCGCTCGACTCCGGGCTGCACACCGAAGTCATCGCCGTGGACAGCCAGTACGGCATCTCCGGATCCGGCAAGTACCAGCTGAACATCTCCGGCCAGGGGAAGGTCGCGCTGATGACGTCGGGCCTGCCGCTGATGATGCGGGTCACGCCCGACACGTACGTCAGCGCCGACTCGGACGCCGTCGTCGCCTGGTCCGCCTCGCTGCGGGTGCAGATGCAGGCGCAGACGCACTCCGCGAACGTACGGCAGCGGCGCGGCAGCACCGGCGAGGGCTGGGAGCTGAGCTTCCTCGGGGAGGGGTTCGCGCTCGTCCAGCCCAGCGAGGTCATGCCACCGCAGCACGCGGAGATCGGACAGGGGCTGGCCGCGCAGTTCGGGGCGGGCCGGCACGGTGCGCACGGCCAGAACCGGGCCAACGACTGGAGCAGGTGACCCGGGCCCCAGGAGCTCTCCCGACCCTGGCGACGGAACGGGACGACGACACGGGACGAGGACACGCTGTAAGGGGTGGCCGCCCATGGTGGCCGCCCCTTACATCCGCTTACATCCGCGTCGCCCGCGCCCGCGTCGCCCGCGTCGTGTCGTTCCTCGTGCCGGGACGCCTCACGCCTCAGCCGTCGAGCGCCGCGCGCGTACGGTCCACCAGCCGGGCCACCGAGCCGTCGGCGACCCGCGCCACGTCGTCGTAGGGGAACCAGCGCAGGTCCAGGGACTCCTCGCTGATCTCGGCCACCGCGCCGGCGGGCGCCAGCGCCGCGTACTGGACGTCCAGATGCCAGTGGCAGGGCGCCGGGATGGCATGGCGGTCCAGCTGTACGGGGCCGCCGGGCAGCAACGAGAGCCCGTGGATCCCGGATTCCTCGGTGGCCTCCCGCAGCGCCGCGCCCGCCACGGACGCGTCCCCGGGCTCGCAGTGGCCGCCCATCTGGAGCCACATGCCGAGCTTCCTGTGCAGGGTCAGCAGCACCCTGCCCCGCGCCGGGTCGATCACCAGCGCGCTGGCCGTCAGATGTCCGGCGCCGCACGCCTTCCACATGCCGTCGGGGTGGGTGTCGAGATGGTCGAGGTAGACCTCGCGCAGCCGGAGCTGCTCCTCCTCCTGCCGTCCCTCGTACCGCTTCAGTACGAGGACGGCGTCATCGTGCAGGCTCACCGGTCGGTGTCGCCCTTGTCGTCCTTGTCGCCCGCGCTCTCCGGACCCCCGGTGTCGCGGGTGTCCCGCGTGCCGCGCTCGCCCGCGTCGTCCTTCGCCGGACCGGGCTGCGTCGGACCGTCCTTCGCCGGTCCGGGACCGCGGCCGGCGGCCTCTCCGAGCATCTTGTCCAGCTCCGAGAAGTCCGGCTGCTCGTGATGGACGAAGCCGTCCGGGTCGTCCAGGTCCGAGGCCGTCGGCAGCATGTCGGGGTGCTCCCACAGCCGGTCGCGCCCGTCGACGCCGCGCGCGTCCGTGAGCGAGGCCCACAGCCGCGAGGCGTCCCGCAGCCTGCGCGGACGCAGCTGCAGCCCGATCAGCGTGGCGAAGGTCTGCTCGGCCGGGCCGCCGGTGGCCCGCCGCCTGCGCAGCGTCTCGCGCAGCGCGTCCGCCGCCGTGAGCCTGGACTTCGCGGCCTCGTGCACCACCGCGTCCACCCAGCCCTCGACCAGCGCCAGGGCCGTCTCCAGCCGGGCCAGCGCCGCCTTCTGCTCGGGGGTGTCCTCCGGCTGGAACATGCCCTGCTGGAGCGCCTGCTGAAGTTCCTCGGGATGGGTGGGATCGAACTGGCCGACCACGTCCTCCAGCTTGGTCGTGTCGACCTTGATGCCGCGCGCGTACCCCTCGACCGCGCCGAACATGTGGGACCTCAGCCACGGCACATGGGCGAACAGCCGCTGGTGGGCGGCCTCACGCAGCGCCAGGTACAGCCGGATCTCCTCCTTGGGCACCCCGAGGTCGCGGCTGAACCCCTCGATGTTCAGCGGCAGGAGCGCGGCCTTGCCGGCCGGTCCCAGCGGCAGTCCGACGTCGGTCGAACCGACCACCTCACCGGCCAGCACGCCCACCGCGTGACCGATCTGCTGGCCGAACATGGCGCCGCCCATGGAGCGCATCATGCCGATCAGCGGACCCGCCACGGACTGCATCTCCTCGGGCAGCACCTCGCCCATGGCCGTGCCCACGCGCTCGGCGACCGGGTCGACGAGCTGCTGCCACGCGGGCAGCGTCGCCTCGACCCACTCGGCACGGCTCCACGCCACCGCCGTGTTCGCCCCGGAGGGCAGGGAGGTCACGCCGTCGAGCCACAGGTCGGCCAGCCGTACCGCCTCGTCCACCGCGGCGCGGTCGCCGGGCCCGACGCTCGCGTCCTTCGTGCCGTCGGGCGTGCCCTGCGCGACCGTCTGCCGCGCGATCTGCTTGGCCATGTCCCAGTTCACGGGACCGCCCTCATAGCTGAGCATCTGGCCCAGCTGCTGGAAGGCCGCCCCCAGGTCGCTCGGGTTCAGCGAGCCGAACATCGCGGCGAACGGATTGTCCGCGCCGCCCGGGAGCCCGAAACCGAAGGGATTGGCGGGACCGCCCTGGCCACCGGCACCCTGACCACCTCCGGCGGGGTCCTTCTTCTTGCCGTCGCCGTCCTCCGGCTCCTCCGGCGGAAGGCCGAATCCGAATGGGGTGTCACTCACGGGGTTCCTCGGCTCGTAGGGCCACCGGCTTCCTGCCGGT
Organism: Streptomyces sp. NRRL F-5135; assembly: GCF_000719775.1. GTDB lineage: Bacteria > Actinomycetota > Actinomycetes > Streptomycetales > Streptomycetaceae > Streptomyces > Streptomyces hebeiensis. The sequence goes on from NZ_JOHR01000021.1 coordinate 91,182, forward strand.
GGCGGCTGCCCACTACACCACCAGCCTAGGCCCTGTGCCCCCGGTCCTCGTGGGCCCGGAACGCCTGGCGGACACACTCGCCCGCGGAGCGTCGGAACCGGCCACGCACCTCCGCGGTACGACGCCGGCTCCGCCGCCTCGCGGGCGCACCCACCGGACGACCCGGGCCCACGAGGACCGGGGCACAGGGCACCCGGGACGCGTGGGCAGCGGTGGCGTCCCGGAAGCCGCCCGCGCCGACACCCGGTCGGCTTCCGGGCTCGGTGCTCCGTCGGCTGCCGGCCTGCGGCAGGATGGACGTCACCTGGTACGTACGCGTCATTCACGTACGTATGGAAGACAACCGCTGGAGACACCTGGTGAGTTCCCGAGATCCGCAGGTTCGCGCAGCGCGAAACCGCTCAACCACGCACCCCTCGCGCGGCCCCGTCGTCGCCGTCACGGGTGCCGCCACGGGCGTGGGCGACCTGCTCACCCGGCGCCTGGCCGAGTCCGAGGAGATCAAGCAGGTCATCGCCATCGACGAGCGCAGAGGGGACGTCTCCGAGGCGCAGTGGCACCTGCTGGACGTCCGGGACCCGGCCATCGCCGAGAAGCTGCGCGGCGTGGACGTCGTGGTGCACCTGGCGCTGGACCTGGATCTGGAGACGGACCCGGCGGCTCGCACCGCCTACAACGTGCGCGGCGCCCAGACCGTGCTCACGGCCGCCGCCGCGGCCGGGGTCCACCGGGTCGTGCTGTGCACCTCGGCCATGGTCTACGGCGCGCTCCCGGACAACGACATCCCGCTCTCCGAGGACGCGGAGCTGCGGGCGACCGCGGAGGCGACCGGGGTCGGCGACCTGCTGGAGATCGAACGCCTGGGCCGCCGCGCGCCCCGCGCGCACCCCGGCCTGAACGTGACCGTCGTACGGCCCGCCATCCTGGTCGGCGGCACGGACACCGCCCTCACCCGCTACTTCGAGTCGCCCCGGCTGCTCGTCGTCGCGGGGTCCCGCCCGACCTGGCAGTTCTGCCATGTCGACGACCTGGTGAGCGCCCTGGAGTACGCCGCGCTGGAAAAGGCCGACGGCGAGTTCGCGGTCGGCTGCGACGGCTGGCTGGAGCAGGAGGAGGTCGAGGAACTCAGCGGGATCCGCCGGATGGAACTGCCGTCCGCCGTCGCCCTCGGAGCCGCGGCCCGGCTGCACCGGATCGGCCTGACCCCGTCGCCGGCCGGCGACCTCGCGTACACGATGCACCCGTGGGTGGTCAGTGTCAGCAGGCTGCACGACGCCGGCTGGCGGCCGCGCTGGACGAACGAGGAGGTCCTCGCGGCGCTCCTGGAGGAGGTGGAGGGCCGGCACACGGTCGCCGGCCGCCGGCTCGGCCGCAAGGACGCCACGGCGGCGGGCGCCGCGGGTGCCACGGTCGCCCTGCTCGGCACGGCCGCGCTGGTACGGCGGGCACGCAAGGCCAGACGAAGGCTGTAGGCCCGGGGCCCGGCAGGGCAGGGGCAGGGGCAGGGAGGGGGCCGACGGCGGCGACGGCGCCCGCGTGTGCCGGGTGCGCGTTCCGGTACGTCGGGGGCGTACGGCACGATGGACCGCATGGTGAACACCCATTCCGGTCCCGGCGAGCAGGCGGCGGACGATCCCATCAGGCTGCTGGCGATCCGCGACACCCCGCTGAGCGTCGACGAGGTCTTCCGTGCGGTGGGAGACGACGCGGCGGGCGGCACGGCGCTCTTCGTCGGCACGGTGCGCGACCACGACGGGGGTGCCGGGGTCGACTCCCTCGGCTACTCCTCCCACCCCTCGGCGGAGGCCGAGCTGCGCCGGGTCGCGGAGAAGGTCGCGGCGGGTTTCCCGGTGCGCGCGATGGCCGCCGTCCACCGAGTGGGCGATCTGGAGGTGGGGGACCTCGCGGTCGTCGTCGCGGTCTCCTGCCCGCACCGGGCGGAGGCGTTCGAGGCGTGCCGGCAGCTGATCGACGACCTCAAGAGCGAGGTCCCGATCTGGAAACACCAGAAATTCTCGGACGGCACAGAAGAGTGGGTGGGCGCGTAGCGCCTCGTTGAGGGGTGGTGGTCGGGTGACGGGTGGGCGGGTGGGCGCGTAGCGCCTCGTTGTGGGCGTCCCGCCTTCGTTGATTCGCCCGTGAGTTGGGGAGGAAACGGAAAGCCTTTCAGCCCCCGTTCGGCCCGATTTGCGTAACCGCCGCCCGGACCGCAGCGTTGGATCGGCAGATGGTTAATCTGCTGATCGGTCAGTTTCAGACGCTCACTGCGCTCCGGAGGTCGGTATGGCCGCACTTGTCTGGTTGCTGATTCCGTTCGTCGCCGCCGTCGGCGCGGCGATATGGGGGAGCTGGGCCGCGAGAGACCGCACGATGGGCGACATAGCCGAGCTCAACGGCTACGCCCGCTTCCGCGACGCGATGGAGAAGGCGCCCTCCGGTTCGGACGTCGGTTCGGACGTCGCCTGACCCGGCCGGTCCGTACGTGGCCGCCGGGGTCCTGCCCCCGGCCCGTACGGACCGGCCCCAGGGGTGTACTGACAGACCCTTCCCGTACTGTCGTTCCATGCCACGCCGCACCGCGACGATGCTCGCCTCCACCCTCGTCCTCATCGCGCTGCTCTGCGCGGGAGTGCTCATCAAGGTGCCGTATTCGGAGATGAGCCCCGGGCCCACCGTGAACACACTGGGCGACGCGGGCGGCGAGCCGGTGCTGCGGATCTCCGGTCACAAGACCTACCCGACCTCCGGTCATCTCAATATGACAACGGTCAGGGTCACCGGCGCGGACTACAACATGAACGTCGCCGAGGCGCTCTACGGCTGGCTCGCGCACGACAACATCGTGGTGCCGCACGAGACCCTCTACCCGGACGGCAAGACGGAAGAGCAGTCCTCGCAGGAGAACGCCGAGGAGTTCAGCCAGTCCCAGGAGAGCGCCAAGGTCGCCGCCCTGAAGGAGCTCGACATCCCGGTGGCCTCGCGTGTCGTCGTCGCCTCCGTCGTCAAGGATGGCCCCGCCGAGGGCACGCTGCACGCCGGCGACGTGATCAAGGCCGTGGACGGGACGGCGGTCAAGGCGCCGCAGGACGTCGCGAAGCTCGTCACGCGGCACAAGCCCGGTCAGGAGGCCGCCTTCACCATCGTCCCGGCCAAGGAGGCGCAGGCCGCGGAGAAGGCGGGCAAGGAGCCGGAGGGCACGGAGGAGGTCACGGTCACCACGAAGAAGTCCGACGAGGGCGACCGGGCGATCGTCGGCATCCAGGCGGGGACCGATCACACCTTCCCGTTCGAGGTGGACATCAAGCTGGCCGACGTCGGAGGCCCGAGCGCGGGGCTGATGTTCGCCCTCGGCATCGTCGACAAGCTGACGCCCGGCTCGCTGACGGGCGGCGCGTTCGTCGCCGGGACGGGCACGATCGACGACGACGGAAGGGTCGGCCCGATCGGTGGCATCCAGATGAAGCTCGTCGGCGCGCGGCAAGCGGGTGCGAAGTACTTCCTCACGCCGGAGGGGAATTGCGCGACAGCCGCCTCGGACACCCCCGCGGGTCTCACGCTGATCAAGGTGAAGACGATCGACGACGCCACGAAGTCACTGGCCAAGGTCCGCGCCGGGGACACGGCCGGCCTGCCGAGCTGCTCGACGGGCTGACCGTGCGGCGCGCGTGCCGGAGGGCGCGGCGCGTGCCCGGCGGACGGACGGCGGGGAAAGGTCCGGACCGCCCGGAGGGTCCGCCCCGGGCCGTCCGGCCCCCGGGTCACTCCTCGAAGGTGGCGGCGAGCGCCTCCGCCAGACCCGGGACCAGGCCGGACCCGGTCAGGACCTCGTTCGGCGAGTCCTTCTCGCGCAGCCGCAGCGCGGATTCCCGGGTGCCGTCACGCAGCACGGCGACCGTCATCCGTACTTCCTGGCGGTCCGGGTGGGCGGAGACCCACTCGGTGAGCGCGGTCTCGTCCAGGCCGTCCGGTACGGACGTCTCGGCGGACGGCGGCAGCATCAGCCGCTCCACCGTCAGCGCGCAGCCCGCCACCGCGCCCGGCCAGGCGATGGTGCCGAGGAACTCGTCCAGCGGTGTGCCGGCGGGGATCTCGTCCTGCTCGATCGGGGTGAGCGGGGCGGTGGCGCCGTCGTCGACGAGGCCTAGCTGGGCCGCCAGCTCCGGTTCGTCGGCGCGCAGCCGTTCGGTGTCGACCAGGGCGAACAGCCGGGCCGGCTGGTCCCAGCCGAGCCCCGACGCGTATTCGTCGATCTCGAGGACCGCCCGGGTCAGCGGACCGGCGGCCATGGGGGTGCCTGATGAGTCTGATGAGGGGGGAGAGACATTGGACATGGTCAATATCCTGCCTCCTTCGGACCCGGATGCGGGAACTAGGTAAAGACTCAGTAAGTTGCATCATTGGGCCCTACGATCGCGGGGCCCGCTGTACACGCTGAAAACACACGCTGAAAACACACGACCGCGAACTTCGAGGTGCGCACGTTGGCTTTCCAGATGCCGGACCGCGGCGGAGGCCCGACCGGGCCACGGATCAGAGTGGGCCGGCCGTCCCGTCGGGCCCGGACCCTGCTGATGACATTGGGCGTGCTGGCCGTGCTGGCCATGCTCTTCGTCATGTTCGCGGGGTTCTGGACCGACTGGCTCTGGTACCGCTCGGTGAAGTACTCATCGGTTTTCACCACCACCCTGTGGACCAAGATCGGTCTGTTCGCGGTCTTCGGACTGCTGATGGCGCTCACCGTGGGGCTGAACATCTGGCTGGCGCACCGGCTTCGGCCGCCGCTGAGCGCGATGTCGATGGAGCAGCAGAACCTCGACCGCTACCGGATGGGCATCGCCCCCTACAAGAAGTGGGTGCTGCTGGCGATCACCGCGCTCGTCGGGCTGATCGCCGGTGCCTCCGCCGCCGGCCAGTGGCGCACCTGGCTGATGTGGCTGAACGGGGTGCCCTTCGGGCAGAAGGACCCGCAGTTCAAGATGGACGTGGCCTTCTACGCGTTCGATCTGCCCTGGTACCGCTTCCTGCTCGCGTTCGGCTTCGCGGCCACGGTGCTGTCGCTGATCGCCGCCGCCCTGACCCACTACCTCTACGGCGGGCTGCGGGTCACGAGCCCGGGCGCGCGCGCCACGGGCGCTGCCACCGGCCACCTGTCGGTGCTGATCGGTGTGTTCGTGTCCCTGAAGGCCGTGGCGTACTGGCTCGACCGGTACGGCCTGGCCGTGAAGTCCAGTGACTTCAAGGCGGCGGGCAACTGGACGGGGCTGCGGTACGTCGACGCCAACGCGTACCTCCCGGCGAAGACGATCCTCTTCTGCATCGCCGTGATCTGCGCCCTGCTGTTCTTCGCGACGCTCTGGCGCCGCACCTGGCAGCTGCCGGTGATCGGCTTCGGGCTGATGGTGCTGTCCGCGATCCTGATCGGCGGGCTCTACCCGGCGATCGTGCAGAAGTTCCAGGTCGACCCCAACGAGCAGGCCAAGGAATCGCCGTACATCCAGAAGAACATCGACGCCACGCGCAGCGCGTACGGCATCGACGATGCCAGCGTGCAGGACTACGGCGGCAAGGGCGACCCGGACAAGAAGTCCGAGCAGCGCCAGGCGGCCGACACGGCGGCCAGTTACCGGCTGGTCGACCCGAATGTCGTCTCGCCGGCGTTCCAGCAGCTCCAGCAGGAGCGCAAGTACTACCAGTTCCCGTCCACGCTGGACGTCGACCGCTACAAGGACGCCGACGGCAAGCCGCAGGACACGGTCGTCGGTCTGCGTGAGCTGAACATCACCGGCATCCCGAAGCGGAACTGGATCAACGACCACTTCACGTACACCCACGGCTACGGTCTGATCACGGCCAAGGGCTCGAACACGGTGACCGACGAGAACGACGGCACGGTCGGCGCCCCGGACTTCACCGAGTCCGGACTGCCGACCTCCGGCCAGTTCAAGTCGTACGAGCAGCGCGTCTACTACGGCGAGAAGACCGAGCAGTACTCGATCGTGGGCGGGCCCCAGAAGGAGCTCGACTACGAGAAGAACGGCGAGCGGACCACCAGTTACCGGGGCAAGAGCGGGGTGGACCTGTCCAACCCGCTGAACCGCGCGGCCTACGCCGTCGCCTTCAGTGAGCCGCAGATGCTCTACTCCGGCGCCATCGGCGACGGTTCGCGGATCCTGTACAACCGCACGCCCAAGGAGCGCGTCGAGGCGGTCGCACCCTGGCTGACGATCGACGGCGACGCCTATCCGGCCGTGGTCGACGGGCGGATCAAGTGGATCGTCGACTCCTACACGACGACCAACGGCTATCCGTACGCGTCCCGTACGACCCTGGGCGACACGACGGCGGACTCGCTGACGGACAACCAGCGCGCGGTGGTCGCCCAGCAGAACCAGGTCAACTACATCCGCAACTCGGTGAAGGCGACCGTCGACGCCTATGACGGCACGGTCGAGCTGTACCAGTGGGACGAGAAGGACCCGGTCCTGAAGACCTGGATGAAGGCGTTCCCCGGTTCGGTCAAGCCGAAGTCCGACATCGCGCCCGACCTGATGGACCACCTGCGCTACCCGCAGGACATGTTCAAGGTGCAGCGGGAACTGCTCACCCGCTACCACGTCACGGATCCCGCGCAGTTCTACAGCGGCAGTGACGCGTGGCAGGTGCCGGACGACCCGACCACCAAGGACAGCAACTCGGTCCCGCCGTACTACCTCAGCCTGAAGATGCCGGGGCAGGACGATCAGAAGTTCTCGCTGACGACGACCTTCACTCCCAACGGGCGCCCCAACCTGGGCGCGTTCATGGCGGTGGACGCCGATGCCACGAGCCCTGACTACGGCAAGATCAGAGTTCTGAGGGTGACGTCCACCGTGCAGGGCCCGCAGCAGGTGCAGAGTGAGCTCAACGGTGTGCCGGAGGTCGCCGAGTTCGTACGGAACCTGCGCGGAACCGACTCGGACATCGAGTACGGCAACCTGCTGACGGTGCCGCTCGAAGGCGGGTTCCTGTACATCGAGCCCGTGTACGCGCGCGGTGGCAGCGCCAACTACCCGCTCCTGAAGAAGGTGGCCGTGTCCTACGGCGGCAAGCCCGTCTTCAAGGACAGCCTGCCCGAGGCGCTGAACGCCGTGTTCGGGTCGGAAGGCGGGGAAACGACGCCTCCGCCGGGCGAGACGACCAAGCCGCCGGCCACCGGTGACAAGGCGCAGGCCCTCCAGCAGGCCATCGACGACGCCCAGAAGGCGTACGAGCAGGGCGAGGAGGCGCTGAAGAAGCAGGACTGGGAGGCGTACGGCAAGGCCCAGAAGGACCTCCAGGACGCCCTGGAGAGGGCCGCGCAGGCGGAGTCCGCCGCGGGGTCCGGCGGTTCGGGCCAGGGCGGTTCGGGCTCCGGCTCCGGCGCCGGTGACAAGGAGCCCGGCTCGGGCTCGGGCTCCGGTGACACGGGCTCCGACGCCGGTTCCGGCTCGGCGTCCCAGGCGTCCGCACGGCCGTCCGAGGGAGCGCCCGAGCGGCCGTCCGAGGAGGCCGCGAGCGGCTGAACGAGCCCCACCCCGCGCCGTGATAGTGTGGCCACACAACGACGCGGGGTGGAGCAGCTCGGTAGCTCGCTGGGCTCATAACCCAGAGGTCGCAGGTTCAAATCCTGTCCCCGCTACGGCGAGAACGAGGGCCCGGATCCATCAGGATCCGGGCCCTCGTCGTGTGTCCGCATCAAGTGCGTTTCGAGACCGCCCTCTTGGCCCCAGTCGTGTTTGACTTGTCTCTCTGTGGGCATGTCGACAAAACGCTGAAGTGATGTCGCGGGGGTGCGGTATACCAGCTGTACGTGGGTAGCAGGTGGTGCGACGATGGAAAATATGGGGGATAGGGCAACTCTGTTGGAGACAGGGCGGTATGTGCGGCTGCACCTAGAAGAGCCTGCCGAGGCTGTTGAGACCGCCGAGGCGACCGGGGCTGTCGGTACCCCCGGAACCGCCCCGGCCGCGAGTACCGCCGGCACCACCGATACCGCGGCCGACATGGGTCCCGCGGGCAGCGGCAGCGCCCTGCGCGCGGCCGACGCCGGGGACCCCGCGGACACCGAGGCCGAGACCGAGGCGCGCCACCGGCGCGCCGCCGACGCCGGGGACACGGCGTCGATGAGCGTGCTCGGTGCGCTCCTGCTGCGCCGGGGCGACCTGGACGCGGCCGAACCGTATCTGCGCTCCGCCACCTCCGCGGGGGAGCGTGCCGCCGCCAACAACCTGGGCGTCCTCCTGCACCAGCGCGGCTACAAGGACGAGGCGGCCGGCTGGTGGCGCGTCGCCGCCGTCGCCGGTTCCGCAGCCGCCGCGCACGCCCTCGGCCGCTACCACCGAGAGCTCGGAGACGATCCCGCCGCCGAGTACTGGCTGCGCCAGTCCGCCGAGCAGGGGCACGCGCTCGGTGCCTACGCGCTGGCCGAACTGCTGGAGCACCGCAGCGACGTCGGAGCGGAGCGGTGGCTGCGCGCCGCCGCCGAGCAGGGGCACCGCGAGGCGGCCTACCGGCTCGCCCGCTCGCTGGAGCGCCGTGCCCGCGAGGCGGCCCGCACCGGGGCCGACGCCGTCTACCGGCGAACGGCCCTCGGCGTCCGCCACGGGGGCCGAGGCGGGCGCCAGGGTCCGGGCACCGCGCCGGCCCGCTTCCCGGACACCGGCGCCCGCCTGCGCCCCGGCCGGGCCCCGGGAAGCCGTGGAACCGCCGGCAAGGGCATCGACTGGGACACGGAGACCGGCCGGGTGACCGGCGCGGGCCGCGACCAGGACACCGGTCACGGCAGCGGCACCCGTTGGCACACCGCGGCGCGCGGATCCCTCGGCTCCGGCACCGAAGCGGACACCGGCACCCGCATGGGCACCGGCCCCGGCGCCGACCGGTACCCGGGTGCGGGTACGAGTGCGGGTACGGGGACGAGGTGGCGCGACCGTAACGGCGCGGGCCCCGACACGGGTACCGGCCGTCACACCGGCACGCGCCGGCGCCCGGACTCCGGTACGCGCTGGACCGCGGACGACACGGGCACGGACACGGGCACGAGCTGGGCGACCGGTACCGGCAGGGCCGGCGGGGCCGCGCCGGGCGACGTCGACTCCGGCACCAGGTGGACCACCGGCACCGGCGCGTGGTCCACCGGCACCGCCCTGCCCACCGCTTCCGCCCTCATCAGTGAGGCGGCGCAGTGGTACCGGCAGGCCGCCGCACGCGGGCACCGCCGCGCCGCGTTGCACCTCGGCGCGATCCTGGAGAAGCGCGGCGAGCTGAAGGAGGCCGGCCGCTGGTACCTCTCCTCCGCCAAGGAGGGCGAGCCCCGTGCCGCCTGCGCCCTCGGCTTCCTGCTGCGCGACGCGGGCGACGAAGAGAGCGCCGCCGTCTGGTGGCTGCGTGCCGCCCAGGAGGGCGACGGGAACGCCGCCAACGCGCTCGGGGCGCTGCACGCGGCCCGGGGCGAGCAGCAGACCGCCGAGCGCTGGTACCGCGCGGCCATGGACGCGGGCGACGTCAACGGCGCGTACAACCTGGGGCTGCTGTGCGCCGCCCAGGACCGCACGGCGCAGGCGGAGCAGTGGTACCGCCGCGCCGCCTACGCCGGGCACCGCGAGGCCGCCAACGCGCTCGCCGTCCTGCTGCTGCAGGCCGACGACCCGGTGGGCGCGGAGCCCTGGTTCTCCAAGGCCGCGGAGGCGGGCAGCGTGGACGCCGCGTTCAACCTCGGCATCCTGCACGCCGGACGCGACGACGACCGGACGGCTTTGTACTGGTACGAGCGCGCCGCGGCCGCCGGGCACACGGAGGCGGCCCTCCAGGTCGGCATCGCCTGCCTGCGGGACGGCGACGAGCAGTCGGCCGAACGGCATCTCCGCTGCGCGGCCGGTGGCGGCAGCGCGGAGGCGGCCTTCCGGCTGGCCACCGTGCTCGACTCGCGCCGGCCGCCGCCCGGCGCGCCGGCGCTGGGTGAGCCGTACGGTGGCGTGAAGAGCGAGTGCGAGCAGTGGTACGAGCGCGCGGCCGAGCAGGGCCATCGCCGCGCCCAGGTGCGGTGCGGGATGCTCGCCGCCGAGCGCGGGGACATCGCCGACGCGGGCCGCTGGTACCGGGAGGCCGCGGAGGCGGGCAGCCGCAACGGCGCCTTCAACCTCGGCCTGCTGCTCGCGCGCGAGGGCGGCGAGCGCGAGGCCGCCCTGTGGTGGACCCGCGCCGCGCAGGCAGGGCACGGCCGGGCGGCCCTCCGCCTGGCGCTGCTCGCGGCCCGCAGGGGCGAGCTCAGCGAGGGCCAGCGCTGGTGCGCCCGGGCGGTCGAGCTGGGCCCGGCCGAGGTGGCGGAGCGCGCGGCCCGGCTGCGCGAAGCCCTCCACCAGGAGCTCACGGCATGAGGCGGCGGGGCGGTAAGGACCGCTGAGGGCGGTGGCAGCGGGACGGCCGCCAGTCACCGCCGCCTCGTGCCCGCCGCCTCGCGCGGAAGGAATTTGCACCGGTCGGTGGGTGTCACGTAATGTTGCATTCACCGACGCGGGGTGGAGCAGCTCGGTAGCTCGCTGGGCTCATAACCCAGAGGTCGCAGGTTCAAATCCTGTCCCCGCTACTGAAAGCCGGAGGGCCGGATCTCGGAAGAGATCCGGCCCTCCGGCGTTTTTCCGTACGTACCCGGCTGTCGCCGCCCCGGGCCCCCGGCCCCGGTGCGCGCGAGTGCCGGGACCGGGGCGGGTCGCCGGGATCAGGCCGAGGCGCACTCCGGACAGACGCCGCGGTACGTCACCTCGACGTCCGAGACCATGAACCCGAAACGCTCGCCTGCGGGCAGGTCGGACAGCGGGTCGCCCGTCGGGCGGACGTCGCGGATCGCGCCGCACCGGTCACAGACCAGGTGGTGATGCGGCCGGTGCGCGTTCGGGTCGTAGCGCTTGGCGCGGCGGTCCGTCGTCACCTCGATCACTTCGCCGAGCGTCACCATTTCGCCCAGCGTGTTGTAGACCGTCGCCCGGGAGATCTCCGGAAGCCTGGTCACGGCGCGCGCGTGCACCTCGTCGGCCGTCAGGTGTACGTGGTCCCCGTCGAGGACCTCGGCCACGACACGCCGCTGGGCGGTCATGCGCCAGCCGCGTCCGCGCAGGCGTTCCAACAGGTCACTCATGGAAACCAGCCTAGCAGTGAGGGGGCCCGGGCCCCGAACGAGTGTGACTTTGGATGTCCGCTTGACTTAGACAAAGTCCATCGTAGGATCGAGTTCGGCGCAAGCCAAGGGCACGAGCCAAGGGCCGGAACGGCCACAGACGACGCAGGAGGCGCACGTGACGCAGGGACCGCTCACCACGGAGGCCGGCGCGCCGGTCGCCGACAACCAGAACAGCGAGACGGCGGGCGTCGGTGGTCCCGTCCTGGTCCAGGACCAGGCTCTGCTGGAGAAGCTCGCGCACTTCAACCGTGAGCGCATCCCGGAGCGCGTCGTCCACGCCCGTGGGGCCGGGGCGTACGGCACCTTCACGCTGACCCGTGACGTCTCGCGGTGGACGCGTGCCGCGTTCCTCTCCGAGGTCGGCAAGCAGACCGAGACGTTCCTGCGTTTCTCCACCGTCGCGGGCAACCTCGGCGCGGCGGACGCGGTGCGCGACCCGCGCGGCTTCGCGCTGAAGTTCTACACCGAAGAGGGCAACTACGACCTCGTCGGCAACAACACCCCGGTGTTCTTCATCAAGGACGCCATCAAGTTCCCGGACTTCATCCACACCCAGAAGCGCGACCCGTACACCGGTTCGCAGGAGGCGGACAACGTCTGGGACTTCTGGGGCCTGTCGCCCGAGTCCACCCACCAGGTGACCTGGCTCTTCGGCGACCGCGGCATCCCGGCCTCGTACCGTCACATGGACGGCTTCGGCTCGCACACGTACCAGTGGAACAACGAGGCGGGCGAGGTCTTCTGGGTCAAGTACCACTTCAAGACCGACCAGGGCATCAAGAACCTGACCTCCGAGGAGGCCGCGGTCCTGGCCGGCCAGGACCCGGACTCGCACCAGCGCGACCTGCGCGAGGCCATCGAGCGCGGGGAGTTCCCGAGCTGGACGGTGCAGGTGCAGATCATGCCGGCGGAGGAGGCGGCGGCCTACCGCTTCAACCCGTTCGACCTGACCAAGGTCTGGCCGCACGCGGACTACCCGCCGATCGAGATCGGCAAGCTGGAGCTCAACCGCAACCCGGAGAACATCTTCGCCGAGGTCGAGCAGTCCATCTTCTCGCCGGCCCACTTCGTGCCGGGCATCGGCCCGTCCCCGGACAAGATGCTCCAGGGCCGCCTCTTCGCGTACGGCGACGCCCACCGCTACCGCGTGGGCATCAACGCCGACCACCTGCCGGTGAACCGCCCGCACGCCACTTCGGCGCGCACCAACAGCCGTGACGGCTTCCTGTACGACGGCCGCCACAAGGGCGCGAAGAACTACGAGCCGAACAGCTTCGGCGGCCCCTTCCAGACGGACCGGGCGCTGTGGCAGCCGGTGCCCGTCACGGGTGCCACGGGCACCCACGAGGCCCCCCTGCACGCCGAGGACGACGACTTCGTACAGGCGGGCAACCTGTACCGGTTGATGTCCGAGGACGAGAGGGAGCGTCTGATCGGAAACCTCGCCGGGTTCATCGCGAAGGTCTCGCGCGACGACATCGCCGAGCGCGCGGTGAACAACTTCCGCCAGGCGGACGGTGACTTCGGCAAGCGGCTGGAGACCGCGGTCCAGGCCCTGCGCGGCTGACGGCCCTGCCGGAACGACAGGGGCCGGACCCTTCGGGGCCCGGCCCCGCGTCGTACGCCGTACGGGACTCATGCGCGCCCGCCCGGGGGCTCACGGGCCCGGTGCGAGACCCCTCAGCCGGTCAGTACCGCCGCCTCCCGCCGCGCCGGGGCCCAGCAGCGGATGATGTCGCGGACGGAGACGATGCCGACGGGCTCGTGGTCGCCCAGGACGATCAGATGCCGGAACCCGCCGTGCGACATGGCCGCCGCGGCTTCGGCCAGCGTCCACGACGGGGCGGCGAAGACGACATCGTTCGTGGTGTGGGAGCCGGCGGTCTCGGTGTCGGGGCTCTGGCCCGCGCCGACCGAGTTGAGGATGTCCCGTTCGGTGAGGATGCCGATGCCGCAGTGGTCGGTGTCGAGGACGACGGCGGCGCCGACGCGGCGCGCCGACATCAGCCGGGCCGCCTGGCGGAGCGTGTGCGTGGGGCCGATGGTGAGGACCACCGAGCTCATGGCGTCACGGACAAGCATGGGATGGGGCCACCTCCTGGGTGAAAGCGTCTTCCGGAGCTCCTGGGGACGGGCAGAAGCGCCAGGAGAAACGTTTCACAAGTTCACAAATGGGGGGACTCTCAGAGTGACACCGTTGGGGGAAGTCAACAAGGGGGCGGTAGGGGGTGGCCCCGGAGCGTGCAAAAAACCGATAAACGCCCCCGGGGCGCGCCATGAATCCCGGGTGTCCACGCCCCCCGTCCCGGGTTCCCGTGACGTCCCGGCCGGGCACGTCCGCCGGCGAGTGAGCCGAAGGGGGCGCGGCCGCTGTCGAAAGGGAGAGCGCGCGGAGGTTTGTGAGGTACGAGCAAACCGAGCACGGTCGA
>NZ_JOHR01000022.1 GCF_000719775.1 Streptomyces sp. NRRL F-5135
ACTTTCCCACGCCAGATTCTCCCTGGCCTGCAAAGGCATTTCGCCCAGCAGGATCCAGAGCATCGTCCGGACGTCCGGCGGAAAGTCGATCTCCTCCACCTAGCTCTTCCCACCTTCGTCGGAAAACCCGTCCGTCCCGTCGATACGCGTGACGCCAGAATTCCCCGTCACCTTTTTCCCCGGCCATCACACATTTTTCCCCGGCCATCACACACGTGTCATCGGCCTGTTTCCCCGAACCGGCCGTGCCGCCCTCTGAGTTCGACGTAATGGAGCCTAGAGAAACCGCGGTCGGGGATTCAACGGTTCGCCGCGCCGCTCCCTCGCCGTCCGGGCGCTTTGGGATGATCATGGAAAAGAGTTAATCTTGGGGACGGTTCCGCATTACCTGAAGGGCACCGCGAAGTTCCGCCCGCGCGAGGACGCGTAGGATCCGCCTGTCCACGGCGGCCGGACACTTCTGGGAACGTCTCCTCGGCGACGAGGCCCGACGGGGCGTGCGAGCCGGTTTACTGAACGGCCGGGGTTTGAGAGCGTGCGGCGGAGAGCTTTCCCACAGAGGGGATATCACACGTATGGACATCGACGCGCTGCGCGAGGACACTCCAGGGACGGCCGACCGGGTGCACCTCAACAACGCGGGAGCGGGGCTCCTGTCCCGGCGGACGCTCAAGGCCATGACCTCGCATCTGGAACTCGAAGCGGCCATCGGCGGTTACGAGGCCGCCGACCGGGAGCGGGAGCGGATCGACGCCACGTACGCGAACATCGCCCGGCTGGTCGGCGGGCGGCCCGACGAGATCGCCCTGTTCGACAATTCGACCCACGCCTGGAACGCTGCCTTCTACTCCATGGCCTTCGCACCGGGCGACCGCATCCTGACCGGAAGGGCCGAGTACGGCAGCAACGTGCTGGCCTATCTCCAGGTCGCGCAGCGCACCGGCGCCGAGGTTGTCGTCGTTCCTGACGACGCGTCAGGGCAGCTCGACACCACGGCCCTGGCCGATCTGATCGACGAACGCACCAAGCTCGTCGGCGTCAGCCACGTCCCCACCAGCGGCGGCCTGGTCAACCCGGCGGCCGATATCGGTCGGATCACCCGCGCGGCAGGTGTGCCCTTCCTCCTGGATGCCACGCAGTCCGTGGGCCAGTTCCCCGTCGATGTCACCGAGATCGGCTGCGACATGCTCACCGCGACGGGCCGCAAGTTCCTGCGCGGCCCGCGCGGCACGGGCTTCTTGTGGGTGCGTTCCGAGGCACTGGAACACCTGGATCCGTTCGTCACCGAGATCGGCGCGGCCACCTGGGACGGCGAGCGCGGCTTCACCTGGCACGACGGTGCCCGGCGATTCGGGACCTGGGAGATGAGCTACTCGGGCGTCCTGGGCCTGGACGCGGCCGTGCGGCAGGCGCTCGCCCTGGGCCTGGACGAGATCGGACAGCGCGCCACGGCTCTGGGCGTGTATCTGCGTGACCGCCTGGACGCCCTGCCGGGCGTCACGACCCACGACCTCGGCAGCACCCGGTGCGCCATCGTGACCGCCAAGGTCGCGGCCGTCCCCACCTCGGAGGTCGCCGCGGCGCTCGCACGGCAGGGTGTCAATGTCACCACGACCTTCCCCGAGCAGACGCAGTTCGACACCGAACACCGAGGCGTGCATCCCCTGGTGCGGCTGTCGCCGCACTACTACAACACCGAGGCCGAACTCGACCGGGCGGTCGAGGTCATCGGCGCGGTCGCACGCGCGGCGCGCTGATGCCGACGCCCGTACCTCGGGAAATCTCCGTGGCCCCGATGGCGACCGCGGCCGTCGGCCCGATCCGGCGTGATCAGTCCAGTCGGCCTGTCCACGCCGGATCGACTCACCCGGTCCGAGCGGTCTGAACGGTCCGAGCGGACCCCTCAGACAGCGGGTGCCGGGTAGGTCGGGTACTCCACCCCGGAGACGTGCTGGACGACGCGGATGACCTGGCACGAGTAGCCGAACTCGTTGTCGTACCAGAGGTAGAGGATCGCGTTGTCCCCGTCGACCTTGGTGGCGCCGGCGTCGACGATCGAGGCGTGGCGCGAGCCGATGAAGTCGCTCGAGACCGCGTCGGGGGCATTGGTGAAGTCGATCTGGCGCTTGAGCGGAGAGGTGAGCGACACCTCGCGGAGGTGGTCGAGGACTTCCTCACGGGTGGTCTCGCGGGCGAGCCGCAGACTGAGGATCGCGATCGAGACGTCCGGTACGGGGACGCGGATGGAGCTGCCGGTGATCCTCGCCTTGAGGTCGGGCAGCGCCTTGGCGACGGCCGAGGCGGCGCCGGTCTCGGTGATGACCATGTTGAGCGGCGCCGAGCGGCCTCGGCGGTCGGAGTTGTGGTAATTGTCCAGCAGGTTCTGGTCGTTGGTGAACGAGTGGACGGTCTCCACGTGGCCGCGCAGGACACCGTACTCGTCCGCCATCGCCTTCAGCGGCGGGACGATCGCGTTGGTGGTGCAGGACGCGCAGGACAGGATCCGCTCGTCCGGCTTGACCATGTCGTGGTTGACGCCGTGGACGACGTTGGGGACGTCACCCTTGCCCGGCGCGGTCAGGACGACCTTGGCGATTCCGGGGCGGAGGTGCTTCGACAGCCCTTCCCGGTCGCGCCACCTGCCGGTGTTGTCGATGAGGATGGCGTCCTCGATGCCGTACGCGGTGTAGTCCACCGACGTCGGGTCGTCGGAGTAGATCACCTTGATCCGGTTGCCGTTGGCGGTGATCTCGCTGTTCGCCTCGTCGACGGTGATCGTGCCCTGGAACTGCCCGTGGATGGAGTCACGGCGCAGCAATGACGCGCGCTTGACGATGTCCTGACCGGCGCCCTTGCGGACGACGATGGCGCGCAGCCGCAGGCCGTTGCCGGATCCGGCCTTCTCGATGAGCAGACGGGCGAGGAGGCGGCCGATGCGGCCGAACCCGTAGAGGACCACGTCGCGCGGCCTACGGCGCTCGATCTTGTCGGCACCCGTGGCGCCGGCGACGGCCTCAGCGGTGAACTCGTCCACCGTGAGGCCGCGGTCGTCGGCCCGGTACGTCGCGGCGAGCATGCCGATGTCGATCTGGGACGGGCCGAGGTCGAGCGTGGTGAGAGCCCTCAGGAACGGCAGCGTCTCGGTGACCGAGAGCTCCTCACCGGCGATCTGCCGGGCGAACCGGTGCGTCTTGAGGATGCTCACCACCGACGTGTTCACCAAGGACCGGCTGTGCAGCAGGACCGTGACGTCCCGCTCCCGGTGCAGCTTTCCGATGATCGGGATCATCGACTCCGCGATCTCCTCGCGGTACTTCCAGTTGGTGAACGAATCCTCGTTGACAGTCACAGGCTTCTCTTTCGAGCTAGGTGGCGCTCATATGGTACCTCTCTGTTGTCCGGCTCCTCGGGGCGGTGCCACCGGGCTACGGGACAGCGGCGGGAAGCCGCCGCCCCGCGAAGGCCTTCCGGGGATTCGGATCGCGATATCGGGTGGTGCCGTGCGTGGTGCCGTGCGCTGTTCGCAACAGAGGACACCAGAGATGCTGTGGTCAGCGGTGACCACCGAGTCTGGCGACGTTCGGTCCGGTTACTCTCCGGAGGGCGCGGTCAGCGGGGTGCCGAGGGCGACCGGGGTGCCGAAGTTCGGTGTGCCGTCCGCGTTCCAGGTGAACTTCTGCGCCCGGGTGCTCCGGTTCATGTCACAGCCGCCGCCGGCCGAACTGTTGGCGTGGTAGACGATCCAGTCCTCGGTTCCGTCGGGCGACTTGAAGAAGCCGTTGTGACCGGGGCCGTACACCCCGTTGGCGTTGGACCGCTGAAAGACCGGGTTCGGTGACTTGACCCACGAGGAGGCGTTGAGCGGATCGCCACCGTTGTAGGTGAGCATCCCCAACTTGTAATCGGGAGTGGAGCAGTGGCTGGCGGAGTAGACGATGAAGGTCTTGCCGTTGCGCTGGAGCACCTCGGCGCCCTCGTTGACCGCGCCGCCCACCGTCTCCCAGCCGTAGGTCGGGGTGGACAGGACCCGACGGGTGCCACTGGCGGTCCACGGGTTCGACAGCGGGCGGATGAACATCGGCTGCGAGCCGTTGTAGTAGGTGCCGAGGAGGTAGAGCCTGCCGCCCAGGTTCAGGATGCCCGGGTCCAGTTCCCAGGTGTTGTCCGAAGCCGGGTCGAGCAGGTCGGCCTTGAAGCTGTAGGGACCCATCGGGTCCGTTCCGGCGCTCTCGAGCACATGGATCCGCTGGGTGTTGAGGTCGTACGGCTGCCGTCCGGCCGTGTAGTAGAAGTACCAGCGCTTGCCGTTGGGGCCGTCGAGCAGGTGGAACTCCGGGGCCCACATCGTGCCGGCCCCGTTGGGCCGGGTGAGGTTGAAGACGACCCGCTCGGGGGCGGTGGCGAGCCCCGCCAGGGTACTGGCCTTGCGCATGGTGATCGTCGAGTTCCAGGTCGTGGTCGCGAGGTAGTAGTACCCGTTGTAGTAGGTGAGCCAGGGATCGGGCCCGCGCTGGGAGATCGGGTTGGTGAAGGTGGCGTTCCGGCTCACTCCGGTCGAGGCGACGGCGACAGCGGGGGCGGCGGACGGCGCGCCCAGGAGGGCGATCACCATGGTGAGCACGGCGACGAGCGCGGACACGCATCTGGAACGGGTCACTGAGGCACATCCTTCATCGATTGGTGGTTCCGGTGGTTCCGGTGGTTCCGGTGGTTCCGGGGGTTCTGGTGGGACCCGGTGGATCCGTACACCTGCGCTTCGAGGAAGCCGACCGCGTGAATGCCGTGAGCCGTGAGCGGCCCCCGGGGCCGCGTGACCTTCACGCGTCCGAACGTGGCCGTGTCTCCGAGCAGTGCCGCAACGACGCGGAAAGCGCTTTCGCAACGTAGGAGCGGGATCTTGAACCGTCAAGAGGGAAAACGCCGGCCGACGTCGTCGACCGCGGCGCTCAGGACCGTCCCGCCGGGCGGATCGGCGCGGTAAACCCCCTGATTCCCCGATGCGTTCACGTGCCACGACGGGTTTCGGCGGGCCGACCGGAGAAGCTCTCGGCAAGGGATTGACGGGTGCCGGGTCGGGTCCTAACTTTCTGGAAGCCTCTGCGTTCTTCCGGCGCGGGCAGTCCACGGCGAGAAGCGCGTCGCAGAGTTCGGTGCCATCACATCCACCGTCCCGCCCGGCCGGCCTACGGTCCGCGCCACCCGAGGAGGATCGACCATGGCCGGCGCGGACGCACCACGGGGACCTGTACGACGCGCCGCCATCGGTGTCCGCCGGTTGCCGCTCGACGCGAGTCCGGTCACGGCCGGCAGGACGGCGGTCATCGGCTGACCCGTGCCTCTTCCCTTCAAGGGCCCGCCGCCCCTGCCCGTCGCTCCTGCCCGCCATGACCGACGAACGGAGTTCGCGCATGTCCCAACCGCCCACCCGACGCGCCCTGTTGAGAATCGCCGTCGGCACCGCCGCTGCCGCCGCGCCGCTCGCGTACACCGCCGGGCCGGCGCACGCCGCACCCACCGGCGCGGCCCCGGCCGACCCGCTCGCCGGCCGACCCGCCGCCGCGTCCGCCGTGCCCGTACCGCCCACGTGGGGCGTACGCCCCTTTGCCCTGGACCAGGTGACCATCGGCGACGGAGTTTTCCGCCACAAGCGCGATCTGATGCTCGAATACGCGAGGTCCTACCCGGTGGACCGCATCCTGGCCGTATTCCGGGCCAACGCCGGACTCGACACCCGCGGCGCCCGGCCGCCGGGCGGCTGGGAGACCTCCGACGGCAACCTGCGAGGCCACTACGGCGGCCACTTCCTCACCCTCGTCGCCCAGGCGTACGCCGACACGGGGGAGGCCGCGCTCAAGGCCAGGCTGGACCAGCTGGTCGGCGCGCTCGGCGAGTGCCAGCGGGCCCTGGCGGAGCACGGCTCGCCGCGCCCGAGCCACCCCGGCTACCTGGCGGCCTACCCGGAGACACAGTTCATCCTGCTGGAGAGCTACACGACGTACCCCACCATCTGGGCGCCGTACTACACCTGCCACAAGATCATGCGCGGCCTCCTCGACGCGCACACCCTGGCCGGGAACACCCAGGCCCTGGACATCGCCTCGAAGATGGGCGACTGGGTGCACAGCCGGCTCGGCCACCTGCCCCGGGCACAGCTGGAGCGCATGTGGTCGATCTACATCGCCGGTGAGTACGGCGGGATGAACGAGGTGATGGCCGACCTCCACGCGCTCACCGGCCGGGAGGAGCACCTCGCCGCCGCCCGCTGCTTCGACAACACCGCGTTGCTGGACGCCTGCGCCGAGGACCGCGACATCCTGGAGGGCAGGCACGCCAACCAGCACATACCGCAGTTCACCGGGTACCTGCGGCTGTTCGATCACACGGGGGAGGAGCGGTACGCCGCCGCGGCCCGCAACTTCTGGGGCATGGTCGCCGGTCCGCGCACGTACAGCCTGGGCGGCACGGGCCAGGGGGAGATGTTCCGGGCCCGGGGCGCCATCGCGGCCACCCTGGACGACAAGAACGCCGAGACGTGCGCGACGTACAACATGCTCAAGCTGAGCAGGCAGCTGTTCTTCCACGAGCAGGACGCCGCACTCATGGACTATTACGAGCGGGGCCTGACCAACCACATCCTCGCCTCCCGCAAAGACGTCCGCAGCACGGACAGCCCGGAGGTCACCTACTTCGTCGGAATGGGGCCGGGGGTGGTGCGCGAGTACGACAACACCGGCACCTGCTGCGGCGGTACCGGCATGGAGAACCACACCAAATACCAGGACTCGGTCTACTTCCGCTCCGCCGACGGCAACGCCCTCTACGTCAACCTCTACCTCGCCTCGACACTGCGATGGCCGGAGAGAGGCCTTGTCATCGAGCAGTCGAGCGACTATCCGGCCGAGGGAGTCCGCACCCTGACGTTCCGCGCGGGTGGCGGCAGGCTCGATCTGAGGCTGCGCGTTCCCTCCTGGGCCACCGCAGGCTTCACCGTCACGGTGAACGGGATCCGGCAGCGAGCAGAGGCGACGCCCGGCAGCTACCTCACCCTGAGCAGAAGGTGGCGGCGTGGTGACCAGGTCCGGATATCCGCCCCCTACCGTCTGCGCGTCGAGAGCGCGCCGGACGATCCCACCGTCCAGTCGGTGTTCTACGGGCCGGTCCTGCTGGTCGCACAGAGTCCGGACCCCGGCTTCCGCGCGTTCTCGTTCTACAAGGACTTCACACTCCGGGGAGATCTGGCCGACTCGATCGCACCTGAAGAGGGCCGCCCGATGCACTTCACCACCCACGGCCTGACCCTGGCCCCGTTCCACGTCGCGGACGACACCCGCTATCACGCCTACTTCAAGCGCGCCGAACCCGTCGTCGTGTTCGGCACGCGTGACTCCGGAGTGCCGAACCGCGCCCGCGACACCGGTCCGGCCTTCCTGGACGCCCTCTGGGCACAGGCTCCCTTCGCGACGTCCGGCCACCTCGTGCGGGCGGTCCGCTCCCTCGCCGGCACATGGCTGTCGGAAGGACTGTTCACACGTGCCGAACGGGACCGCGTCATCGCGGCCGCGGTCGACGCGGACCTCGGACACGGCCCCGCACACGGCGACGAGCGAGCCGGTAGTGGCGGCTCCCTGGAGTGACCGACACGCTCGGCGGCGTACGCATCGCGCCGGTTGCCGGGCCCCCCGAAAACGGCGTCGACGCGGCCGCCGAGCGGACGAGTTGACCGCGCATCAACTCGTCGGCACCCGGCACCGGCACCCGGCACCGGCGACCGGCGACGGCCTACGGCAATCCCCACGGCGGAGCCGGCTCATGGGGCGTCACCGGACGTATCGTCAGGTCCGGATCGTCGCCCGCCGCCGTGATGAGCGCCGACTCTCCCTTCGCGAGCGGGATGCGGATCTCACCCTCACCGACCCGCTCGTACCGCACCGGCCGTCCCCGTCCGTCGCGGACCTCCACCGGCCCCTCGATGCCGTGGCGCACGACACAGGGGGCGCCCGCCTCGCTGGTGAGCCGCACCCAGCGCGTCGCGCCCTCCTCCCGTACGGCGCTGAGCAGGAAGGCACCCTGCGTACGGAAGTCGTGGACGGCCAGTTCCCGCCAGGCGGCCGGCAGCGCGGGGAAGACCCGCACCACCCCGCCCCAGCTCTGGCAGATCATGTCGTGCAGCGACTGGGCGGCGGAGAGCGGGGTCTCGATGACCGGGCCCGATTCCTTGTACATCGTGTTGGGCTGGACGAAGCGCTCCATCAGCTGACCGAGGAACGCGAGCGCGTCGTCCCCCTTGCCGAGCAGGGCCGACATGGAGGCCGCGCCCGTGAAGGTGTAGCCCTGGAGGGCCCCTTCGAAGCCCACCCAGTGGGCGAGGGACTTCTCGACGAGCGCCCGTTCGTCCGCGGTCCGCCCCGTGATCTCGTACAGCGGATAGACGGCGAGCAGATGTGAGTAGTGCCGATGGGACTTGGCGAAGGGGACGCCCGCCCCGATCATGAAACCGTCGCCGTCCACCGGGTACGGGACGAGCTTGGCCAGCACCTCTCGCCAGCGGGCCGCCAGCGGGTCTCGAACGCGGAGCAGTTCGGCCGCGTCGAGCAGGGTGCGGCATCCCCATCGAAGCAGCATCAGGTCGTAATTCGTGTCCGGCGCGGTGACCCCGTACTCCGGAGAGAACGTGGCCGGCAGATGCAGGGCACCGTCGGAGCCGGGCTCCAGGAAGTGCAGGTAGTAGTTGACGGCCCTGCGCAGCAGCGGGAAGAGGACGTCGCTGAGGACGGCCCTGTCCATGGTGTGGCGGTAGCTCAGCCAGACGTTGTGCAGCGCCCAGGTGAGATTCCCGACCTCCGGCGTGGGGGTTTCCTGGCCGGGGACGCCCACGCCGTAACCGGTGCCCGGATCGGTGGCACCACCGTTGACCAGCCGGGTGTCGGTGGTACGCGGAATCCCCATCGAGTCGGCGCGGTAGCGGGTGCTTACCTCCGCGCTGAGCTGGCCGCGGAACTCGCTCAACGCCCTGGTGACCGCGTCGAGTTCCAGATGGTTGGAGCCATGGATGAGCCAGTACTCCAGCTGGACGTTGAGGTTCCACCAGGTGTTGGGCCATGGGGTCGGCTCCAGCCACGGCCCGCACGTCGCCATCACCGGCGCGTCCTTACGGGCGGCCGAAGCGATCTTGTACAGCTGGATCCAGTAGAAGCGCTGCAACCGTGCGTCGGGCAGGGACAGGAAGCTCTTGCGGTAGTAGCGCCGCCACCACCCGCGGTGGGGGAGGACGAGCGGGTCGTACGGTACGGCCGCGCGCGCCCGTACCGTGTGCAGCGCCCGGTCCCGGGCGGTGTTCCCCGGGTGGGAGTGCGCGACGGTCACATACAGGGTGTGGGTGCCCCGGCGTTCCACGTTCCGCCAGGCGGTGACGTGCTGCCCGCCCGCGAGCAGCGGCTGGGCGGCGGCCGTCACCTCCCCGTGCCGCTCGGTCACGGCCGGCGGATTGCCCTCGTACCCGTCGGGAAGCGGCTTGAACGCGGCGCGCGGGCTGATCGCCTCGGCCGGGTGGAAGACCCAGCGGAAGCCCCGTTCGCCCCTGCTGGGGGTGACCTCGACCGCGAGGAGATCGGTCGAGGCGTGGACGAAGGCGCGCAAGGTCAACGTACCGGCCGACGTGGTGAGCGTGCCGGTCAACTCGGCGTCCCGCAGCCTCAGCCGCCAGTCGAGACCGGTGATGGTGCCGACCGGCTCCAGCGTGAAATGACCGATCGGCAGCCGGGCGAGGCCGAAGAGCGAGCCGAACCGTGGCCGGTGGTCCTGCACCGCGGAGTGCTGCACATTGAAACGGATGGCGTTCGCCTCCGGTTCGGCGTAGATGCCCGAGCCGAGGAAGCCGTTGCCCAGGAACGGGCCTTCGAACCAGGTCGTGGGGCTCGTCCGCCACACCAGGTCGGCGTCGTCCAGGACGGCACGTCGGCTGTCCTCCGAGACGCGTGGTTCCCCGGTGCTGCGCGGCGACGAGCCGGCGGCCTCGGACGGTGCCGCCGCCGAGGCAGGCGCCACCGCGGCGCCTCCCACGACCAGCGCACCGCCGAGCGCTGTGCCGGTGGCGAGCAGGGTCCTCCTCGACGGGTCTGGTGCGGTGGGCATCGTGACCTCCCGGCGTCTTCTGTGCTCCCAACACGATTCATCCGAGCTATCCAAGTAGGGACGGTAAGGATGCCGCAATCTGGCGTCAATAGAGCGGGAGAGGTCCGATGTGTATATGCGTGGGGCGCGTGGCACTCCCCACTCGATGAGGCACCGCCCGGTCACCCGACCGCCGTACCGCTCGTCGATCAAGCCCGGGACGCGTCCCAGCAGTCCGTTCCCGGCCGCTTCCGGAAGCGCTCGGCAACGTTCGACCCGTCGCAAAGCGTTTTCGGGCACGCCCGAAAGGGTCGCTCCGGCAGGAGCGCGTCGGTGACCATCAGTGGCGCCCGGGTGCGCCGTCGTCCGGATTCGTGCCACGTGCGGAAGACGGACGCGATGTCCGCGGCCGACACCGTACGAATCCACCGGTGGATCCTGGAGTGAACTGTCCGTTCTGAAGCGCGTCGTGTCCGCCGCGGCGGCAGCCTCGGCCCTGCTCACCGTGGCAGTGGTCGGTCCGGCGTCCGCGGAGACCAAGGAGGCCCGCTGGGCGGCCCCGGCCACCGCCGCGCCCACGAACGGCAGCGCGGCCCCGGTCGTTTCCGACCGGGGCCGAGTCTGTTCATGAGGCCCGGCCCAGACGGGTATCGGAGAGGGCAAGGGGAAGCACCCGCTCCTTGCCACTCTCAACTTATAGCGCACCGGGGGGCTTGCGGCAAGGCCCTGGGGATGCTGCAGAATCGCCGGCCGAGGCCAGAATCGGCCCCGCCGTTCCCGGCGACCTGAACTCACAACGGCCAGGGTGCCACGGCAGGTGGAGCGTCGCTCCTCCCGGCCTTCAGGTCCGTCACACCGGTGCGGACGCCTTGCCCATGCCCCATGGTCGCCGGCGAGCGACCACAGATCGGAGCCGATGCCGTGCAACCGCTGACCACCAGCGTGTTCGACCTTCCCGACCACCTCTCGCCCAAGGCCGACCCGGCGCTGGTCGCCGGCGACGAGCAGCACCTCGCGGCCATCGCCGAGCGCCTCGGGCAAACGATCGCGGAACTGTCCGACCGCCTCGACGCCGAGCGCAGATCGCCCGGCGGTGTGGGACGGCAGGCGATGGACCGGGACATGGAGATCCACCGGCTGACCGCTCGCCTGCGCACACTGCGTCGCTTCGGTGTGGACCTGTGCCTCGGACGCATGGTAGGCGCGGGCAACCAAGAACCGGTGTACGTCGGGCGGCTCGGCCTCACGGACAGTACGGGCCGCCGACTGCTGCTCGACTGGCGTTCCCCCGCGGCCGAGCCGTTCTTCGGAGCCACCCACGCCAACCCGATGGGGCTGGCGAGCCGCCGCCGGTACCGCTGGACTCGCGGCCGGATCAGCGATTACTGGGACGAGGTGTTCGCCTCGGACGGGATTGCCGGGCACGCCGCGCTGGACGACCAGTCCGCCTTCATCGCAAGCCTGGGCAGCGACAGATCGGAACGGATGCGCGACGTACTCGGCACCATCCAGGCCGACCAGGACGCCATCATCCGCGCGGGGTCCCGCGGCGCTCTCGTCGTCGACGGCGGCCCGGGCACGGGGAAGACCGTCGTCGCCCTGCACCGCTCCGCCTACCTCCTCCACTCGGACCCTCGTCTCGGTCACCGTCGGGGCGGTGTGCTGTTCGTCGGACCGCACCGGCCCTACCTGTCCTACGTCGCAGACGTCCTCCCCAGCCTCGGGGAGGACGGTGTGCAGACCTGCACCCTGCGGGACCTCGTCACCGAGGGAGCCACGGCAGCGGTCGAGTCCGACCCGGACGTGGCCCTCCTGAAGTCGTCCGCGCGCCTGGTGAAGGCGATCGAGACGGCCGTCAGGTTCTACGAGGAGCCGCCCACCCGGGGGATGACGGTCACGACCCACTGGTCCGACATCTGGCTGAGCGCCGCCGACTGGGCCGCGGCCTTCGAAGCGGCAGAACCCGGTACTCCGCACAACGAGGCACGCGACCAGGTCTGGGAGGAACTGCTCACCATCCTGGTGGACAAGCACGACGCGGACGAGCACGACGCGGACGAGCACGACGACGGTGTCCCGGCCGCCCTGCTCCGCACATCGCTGCGGCGGAACAGGGAGCTGCGCAACGCCTTCGACCGCGCGTGGCCGCTGCTCGAAGCGGCCGACCTCGTGGGGGACCTCTGGACGGTGCCCGCCTACCTGCGGATGTGCGCCTCCTGGCTCGGCCCCCAGGACGTACGGAAACTGCGGCGTGAGGACGCCCAGGCCTGGACGGTGTCCGACCTGCCGCTCCTGGACGCGGCACGACAACGGCTCGGCGACCCGGAGGCGTCGCGGCGCAAGCGCCGGTACGAAGCCTCTGTCGCCGCCGAACGCGAGCGCATGGCAGGCGTCATCGACAACCTGCTCGACGCCGACGCCGACGCCGACGCCGACGGCGAGGGCGCGGTGACGATGCTGCACGGACAGGACCTGCGGGACACCCTGGTCGACGGGACCGCACCGCCCGGCGTCGCACCCGACCTGCTCGCTGGTCCGTTCGCGCACATCGTCGTGGACGAGGCGCAGGAACTGACCGACGCGGAGTGGCAGATGCTGCTGCTCCGCTGCCCGTCCCGGAGCTTCACCATCGTCGGGGACCGCGCCCAGGCCAGGCACGGGTTCACGGAGTCGTGGCGGGAACGGCTCGAACGGGTCGGGCTCGACCGGATCGAGATGGCCTCCCTGAGCATCAACTACCGGACGCCGGAAGAAGTCATGACGGAAGCCGAGCCGGTCATCCGGGCCGTGCTTCCGGACGCCAATGTGCCGGCCTCCATCCGCAGCGGCGGCGTCCCCGTCGTCCACGGATCCGTATCGGATCTGCGGTCGGTCCTCGACACCTGGCTCGCCGCACATGCCGACGGGACCGCCTGCGTCATCGGCGATCCGACGTTCATACCGACGTCCCGCGTCCGGTCGCTGACCCCGGAGCTGTCGAAGGGGCTCGAGTTCGACCTCGTCGTCCTCGTCGAACCGGCCGGATTCGGAAACGGCATCGAAGGAGCGGTCGACCGCTATGTCGCGATGACCCGAGCGACGCGGCAGCTCGTCATCCTCACCGGTTCCTGACACCGCCGGGGCGAGGACGGTGCGGGCCGAGCAGGTCGAGCGCCGGAACAGGGGTAGCGCCAGGGAAGCCACGGGAAGCAGCCGCGTTCGCCACCGGAGAGGCGCACGACCCGGTGTGCGAACTGCCCCGTACGCGGCCGGTACGTGGCACGTACGCGCTTCGTACGCTCCACGCTAGGGTTGGGGGACAGGAGGTTCTCCATGTCAGAGCTGTTCGACGCGGTGGACGCGCTGGTCGCGTCCCGCTCCCCGCTACCGCCGCCGGCGGAGCGCAAGCGGTTGCGTCAGGCGCACGGCCTGACGCTGGACGAGGTGGCCGCCGCACTGCGGGTGCGGCGGGCGACGGTCAGCGGCTGGGAGGCAGGCAGGACCGAACCGCGTCCGCCGGAGCGCGACGCCTACGCCCGCATGCTGAGGCAGCTCGCCCAGCTCTACCCCGCCGATCCCCACCCCGCTGCTCCGGAGCCGGACGCGGCCACGACGCCGGAGGCATTCCCAGGCACCACCCCGCCGGCCCCCGCGCCATCAGCGGCGCAGACCGCCTCCCCGGGACAGGCGCCGACCCTGCCCCCGGCCACTGCCGCCGCGGACGTCACGGAGTCCACGGACGCCACCGGCGTCACGGAGGCCATGGACAACACGGAGGCCATGGACAACACGGAGGCCATGGACAACACGGAGGTCACGGACGTCACGGCGAAGAGCGCTCCGCGGCGGTCCGTTCCCGTGGCGCGGCCGGCCACCTCCAGGACGTCGTCGACGCTGCGGCGCCCGGCTGCGCGGAAGGCGGCCCCGGCGAACGCCCCGGCGGCCGGTACCGACCCACGGTTCGCGAACGGGCCGCTGCTCGTCATCGATGCCACCGCCGACCGCCAGGTGATCGGCTACGGCATCGGCGGACTGGTCGTGGACGTGCCCGTCAAGTCCCTTCCCACGCTGGTGGAGTGGACGCTGCGGGAGGCACAGCTCGGGGCCTCGAAGCTGCATGGCTCCGGCAAGGACGCCGACCCGCTCCTGGTACTCACCCAGGCCGCGTGCG
This sequence comes from Streptomyces sp. NRRL F-5135, assembly GCF_000719775.1. Lineage (GTDB taxonomy): Bacteria > Actinomycetota > Actinomycetes > Streptomycetales > Streptomycetaceae > Streptomyces > Streptomyces hebeiensis. The sequence continues at coordinate 14,261 of NZ_JOHR01000022.1, forward strand.
AGCGGTACGGGCTGCCGGTCACACTGTCGGAGTCCGAGCGGTTCGCCGGGCGCCTCCCGGACGGGCACAAGGTCCTCAAACAGCTCGACCGGGCCGACTGGCGCCTGACGAAGCGGGGATTCGGTCCGTGGGCGCGCATCCACCGACCCGCGCAAGGCCGGCAGAGACAGTGTGTCCAGTTGTGCATCCTGCCGTGGAACGCGCTCGACACCCGCACCTGGGGCCACGCCGCGCGACTTGAGTCGGCCGAACTCGCCCGGGTGCTGGGCATCTACGCCCAGCGGGTCATGACGCCGCGCGGCTCCACCGCCGTGACCGGTCTCGAGCTGATGACCGCCCTCAACCCGCCGACCCGCGCGAGCGAACCGGACCAGGACGGCAGGCGCCACAGGGAGCACCGGCCCGGCTCGCTGGGCGAGCACCCGACGGAGTGCGCGCCGTGCGAGGCGCCCGACGGACATCCGCTGCTCTCCGGCCTGCCCCGCTTCCACCGGCGGGGCCCGGACGAGATGCTGTTCGAGGAGGCCTACGACTGGGCGCGGGAGCTGACCGACGCCGAGTGCATGCGGCGGTTCCTGGTCGGCGTCGATGTCAACCTCGCCTTCGGCGCGGCCGCCAACGGTGTGGTTGTCGGCCTGGCGACGCCGCCCGTGCACGTCGGCAACCCGCGGTTCGACCCGGCGCTGCCCGGGGCATGGCTGGTCGACCTCTCCCACGTCGACCTCTCCCACGTAATCGTCGGCAAACAGTGGCGGCGGCTCGAAGGCGCCCTGCTGCCCAGCCCGTTCACGCCCACCGGCGAACGCCCCGAGGGGCCCGCGTGGTACGCGACCCCGACGGTGGCGTACGCCGTGGAACTCGGCTACGACGTCGCCCCGATCGAGGCCTGGGTGAGGGAGGAGAAGGGAAAGTTCCTGGACGGCTGGTACAAGCGGCTGCGCAACGCCTACGTCGACACCATGGCGGACCTGGGCGTGGGGGAGAAGCTTCCGCCGGCGGAGTTCCTGGAGGCGATGGACGGCTACAAGGGGCGCGATGCGGAGACCGCGATCGTCCTGGACGCCATCAAGTCCACGGTGAAGGGCGGCATCGGCAAGCTCAGGGAACGGGCGCGCGGCGGTGGCTGGAAGCCCGGGCAGGCGTGGCCGGCCCTCTCCCGGCCGACCTGGCGGCCCGACATTCGCGCCGCCGTCATCTCCCGGGCACGCGTCAACATGCACCGCAAGATGCTCAACCTGGCCGCGGCCACGGGCCGGTACCCCGTAGCGGTATTGTCGGACTGCGCCGTGTACGCCGCCGACGGGCCGTCCCCGCTGGATGTCCTGCCGTACGACGCCGATGGCAAGACCGTGCCCGGCAGCTTCCGGCTCGGGGTGTCGCCGGGCATGGTCAAGCACGAGGGCACCCGGACGACCCTGTGGGGCGAGGAAGTGCGCGAAAGGCACGGCCAGGTCCTCAACCTCGCCCGCTACATCAAGACGGGCGAGGTCACCGCCAAGGACGACGGAGAGTAAGGGGACACACCGATGGACACGGTGGGAGGCGGTCTCGACGCCGCGCTGCGGAAGGCGTTCACGCGGCCGATCCCGAAGAGCGCCGGTGCCCGGATGCGGTATCTGGTCAAGCAGCTCAAGGGCACTGGATCCGTCGCCGAGTTGCTCGGCATCAGCCGGCGCACCGTCGAGCGGTACGTGAAGGACCAGATCAAGCGTCCCCGCCGGGACCTCGCGGACCGTCTGGAGGACGAGGTGAGGAAGCGGTGGCAACCGCAGATCCGCGCCAGGGCCCGGCAAACCGCGGTCACCACCGCCGGCATCGTCGTCGACACCCGTGCCCGGTTCGGCTACACCGCCGCGCCGGGCAGCACCGACGACGCCCGACTGCGCCATCTCACCGTCGCACTGGCGCCACAGCACGCCGCGCGTCTCTTCGAGGCCAGGGACGCCGGCGGCACCGAGCGGCAGTTGCGCGACATCGCGGCCGAGGCGCTGGGCGAGGTCTACTTCCGCGACAACGGCCGCCGCGCCCACGGCCTGGAAGTCGAGTTCACCGACGTCGAACACCTTGAGTTCGATCTCTGATCAGGCCGTGCGACCACCGGCCGGGGCCGACGGCGGCGGTATGCCGCACCGCACCGGTCACCAGCTGACCGGCAGCGTTGCGTGACACCAGGTTTGTCAAGAGGCGCGGTGCCGAGAGCTGGGACAAAGCCGCGGCCCTGACTCAGAAGCACGGCCGCTGGGCCGTGTTCGTCGGGCGTCTCATACCGTTCGGGCTCGTGCAATGCGTCGTGCCCGCTGTGGCCGGTGCGGCAGGCATGCGTTACCGCACGTACCTGCCTCGGGTGGCGGCAGGCGCGGCCTGTTCGACAGGGCCGCCCCTTCTGATCGGCGTCGGTGTCGTCGCAGGGCTGAAGAACGCCGGCACCATAGGCCTGTTCGTCCTTGCGGGCCTGCTGCTCACGCTCGTAGCGGCCCTCCTGATCCGTAAAAGGCGCGAAGCCGGGACGGACGCGAGGGCCGCACGGGTACCCGCTCCGGGGCGGACGCCGACGACGGTTTTCGGCACGGCCGCCGGATTGACGGATTGCTGTCAGGCCTCGCTGGGCAGTGAGCAGGGGAATCGTGTCATGAGCACGACTGTCTCTCCTGTGAGGAGGCCGACCATGCACGTCCGTACGTCGACCAGCGGGTTCGCTGCCGTCCTGGCCGCGACCTTTGCGCTGATGGGTGGCCAGGCCACAGCCGCTCCGTCCGCGGCGGCGGACGCGGACAGAGCCGCGGCCGCTCGTGTGGTGACCTACGACGCCAGTGGTTCCGCCGAGTTCAGGTCCGCGGTCGACCGGGGCGCGGCGATCTGGAACGAGAGCGTCGACGCTGTCGAACTGCGGCCGGCCGCGGCCGGGCAACGCGCCAACATACGGGTCCTGGCGGACAACGGCTGGCCCCGCGCCATCACCACCACGCTGGGCAATGGAACCGTCTACATCGGACGGCAGGCGGTGGACGAGGGTCACAACACGATCCGCATATCGGCCCACGAACTGGGCCACATCCTGGGTCTGCCCGACCGCAAGCCCGGGCCCTGTTCGAGCCTGATGTCCGGTGCCAGCGCGGGGACCACGTGCACGAACGCCTACCCGAACGCGGCCGAAAAGGCCGAGGTCGAGGGGTACTTCGGTGGATCGTTCGCGCGGACGTCCGGAGCGGTGCCGCTCAACGCCGTGATCATGGACTGACACGCGGCGCGAACGCCGAACGACGGCTCTCACGGCCGCGGCGGGCCGTGAGAGCCGATGTCACGCGCGGCCCGGTCAGCCGACGGCATGCCCGCGCTCACGGCCCAAGAGCTGGGCAGCATACCCCGTTCGGGTGAACCCTGTTGGCCTCGTCGGGTAGGGGACAGGCGTCGGCTGGATAGTGAGGACGCTGCGGGGTGTTCCGCTTACCGGATTCGGGCGGGGAACGTGGTGGTTGATCGTTTCCCTGTTCCTTTTCGGTGCCCTCCAGCGAGACAGGCCCGGCCCTGCCGGGCCACCCGAGAACCTACGGAGAACACATGGTCGGCACAGCGTATCCGAACACCGGTGTGGAAGGCGTGGACGGGGGTGTCGGCCTCACCGCTCTGCTCGTCGCCGCAGCACGGGCGATCGAGACCCACCGCGGCGACAGCCTGGCAAGGGATGTCTACGCGGAACACTTCGTGCGTGCCGCACCGGCGTCCGCGGGCTGGCCCGTCCGCTTGCAAGAGGCTCCGGACGGGGACGCGAACCCGTTGTGGGGGCGTTTCGCGCGTTATTTCGGTCTGCGGACGAGGGTCCTCGACGACTTCCTCCTCCGGTCGGTGCGCGCGGGCGCGCGCCAAGTCGTGCTGCTCGGGGCCGGGTTGGACGCCCGGGCGTTCCGACTGGACTGGCCTCCCGGCTGTGTGGTCTTCGAAATCGACAGGGAGGGCGTGCTCGGGTTCAAGCAGGAGGTGCTCGACGGGCTGTCTGCCACCCCCAGGACGAGGCGCTTACCGATTCCGGTCGATCTGCGCGCCGACTGGGACGGAGCGCTGGCCGACGCCGGCTTCGACCCGGCGGCACCGAGCGTCTGGCTGGCCGAGGGGTTGCTCTTCTACCTCCCCAACGCAGTCGAGACGTCCCTCATCGACACGGTGCACCGGTTGAGCGCGGAAGGGAGTGCTCTGGCGTTCGAGGTCAAGCTCGAAAAAGACCTGCTCGCCTATCGGGACAGTCCGCTCTACACCTCGACCAACCAGCAGATCGGCATCGATCTGCTCACGCTGTTCGACGGCGAGTCGCGGCCCGACTCCGCGGGGGACCTGATGGGCAAGGGATGGGACACATCGGTCCACACGCCCTTCGACTTCACCCGTCGGCACGGACGTGGACCGCTGCCCGAGCCGAATGATGCGCTGGCCGGCAATCGATGGGTGTTCGCGAACAAGCCACGGCCGTCATTCTGCTGACGCGGCAATGCGGTGATCGGTAGCACAACGTCGCAGCGGCGCAGCGGCGTTTGAAAGCGTCGCTCATCGGCTCGTCCTTTCCGGGACCAGGACGGGTTTGACCACGCGGCCCGCATCGCAGTCGCGTTCGGCCTCGTTGATGTCGGCGAGCGGATACGTACGGATCAACTGGTCGAAAGGGAACAGACCGGCCTGCCACAGTCCGGTCAGCCGCGGAATCAACAACCCTGGCACGGCGTCCCCCTCGCAGATGTGGGAGATCCTCCGGCCCCCGTCCAGCGTCCCCGGTTCGAGCGGCAGCGCTGTGTGGAGCCGTGCCACCAGGCCGAGGTGGCCGGTCGGGCGCAGGGCCCGGAGCGCGTCGTTGATCAGCTGGGCGGAGCCCGTGGTGTCCAGCGCGTACCGCGCGCCGCCGTCGGTCAGCCGCCGGATGCGGTCGGGCAGGCCGGCCGATGCGGCGTGCAGGGGGACGGCATGGAACCGCTCGGCCAGGGCCAGCCGTTCGGGGTGGCGGTCCACGGCCACGGTCACCGCGCCCGCGGCGGTGGCCGCCATCAACGCGGCCAGCCCCACCGCTCCCGCGCCGAAGACCGCGACGGTGTCGCCGGGGCCGACGCCGAAGCTGTTCCAGATCGTTCCGGCGCCGGTGAGGAATCCGCAGCCGAGCGGCCCGAGCAGTTCGACGGGAAGCGAGGGGCTGACCCGGACCGCGTTGCGGGCGGGGACCATCGCGTACTCTGCGAACGCGGACTGGCCGAACCACCGGGGGGCCAGTTCGCCCCCGGCCGCGTCGGTGAACCGCGCCGCGTTCTCCCGGCGGCCTCCGAAAAGGTTGAGCGAGGCGAAGGAGTCACAGTAGGCGGGAGCCGCGCCAAGGCAGTTCCGGCAGCGCCCGCAGGAGTCGAAGCTCAGCACGACATGGTCGCCGACGCTCAGGCCGGTGTCCGGGCCGCCCGTCTCCGCCACGATCCCGGCCCCCTCATGGCCGAGCACCGCCGGCAGCGGGGAACGGCCCGCCGAACGCCGGACCGCGAGATCGGTCCGGCACATTCCGCAGCCTGCGATCCTCACCAGGATCTCCCCCTCGGCCGGCCCCGCCTTCAAGATCACCTCCTCGACGGTGAACCGGCTCTCGTACGAGCGAAGGACAGCCGCGTCGAACCTCATGGCCGCTCCTCCTCCGGGCGGTGCACGACGAACGGCCTCAGGTTTCCGTAGAGCCCCCACGGCCCGCCCGCCACGCCGACTCCGCTCTCCTTGATGCCCGCGAAAGGCTGGGCGAGGGACAGTTCGGCATGGTGGTTGATCCACGCGGTCCCGCACTCCAGCCGGTCCGCCACCGCCTCGGCCCGGTCGAGGTCGGTTCCCCACACCGAACCGCCCAGCCCGAATCCGGTGTCGTTGGCCGCCTCGACGGCCTCGTCGATGTTCCTGTACGGCAGCACCGGCAGGACCGGACCGAATTGCTCCTCCGTCACCACCGGACTGTCGTAGGGGACATCGGCCAGGATCGTCGGGGCGAAGAAGTAGCCCGGACGGTCCAGCCGACGGCCACCGGTCACGGCTCGGGCGCCGTCCGCCAGGGCCTGGGCCGTACAGCGCTCCACCCGGGCCAGTTGCGGGGCGTTGTTGACCGGCCCCAACTGCGAACCCGGCTCGAGCCCCGCTCCGACGACGGTGGTTTTCGCACGCTGCGCGAGGGCCTCGACCACCTGGGAGCAGAGCCGGACCGGGGCGTAGACGCGCTTGACTGCCATGCAGACCTGCCCGCAGTTACGGAACGCCGCCCAGAAAAGCCGGTCCGCGATCCGCTCCGGATCTACGTCCTCCAGCAGGATGGCGGCGTCGTTACCGCCCAGTTCGAGGGTGACCCGGGCGAGCGAGGCCGCCGCCCCCCGAGCGACGGCCCGCCCGGTGGTGACGGAACCGGTGAAGGTCACGTGGCGTATCCCCGGATGGGACGCGAGGTGCGCGCCGAGGGGTTCGCGACCGGTGACGATGGTCAGCACGTCCGGGGGGAGGGCGTCGGAGACGACGGACACCAGCAGTCGTGTGGCGAGAGGCGTGAACGGGGAAGGTTTGAGCAACACCGTGTTGCCCGCGGCGAGCGCCGGCGCGAACTTCGCCGACGCGAGTTGGAGGGGAAAGTTCCATGGGACGATCGCGGCGACGGGCCCGAGCGAGCGCCAGCGGATCTCGCTGCGTACCGGCCGACCGTCCGTGATCGGCTGGGGCCCGGGGACAGGCTCGGCGAAGTAGCGCAGGCGGGCCGTCGTGCGGGCGATCTCCGCGTACGACTCGGCCAGGGGCTTGCCCTGTTCACGGGTGAGCAGCGGAGCGAGGTCGGCCCCCGCCGCGTCCACCGCGTCGGCCGCCGCGAGCAACGCGCTCGTACGGGCGACGGGGTCGGCCCGCCAGCCGCGCCAGGCCTTGTGGGCCCGCGCGACGACGGCGTCCAACTCGTCCGGCCGCTGGTCGGGCGCCTCGTCGAACGCCTCGCCCGTAGCCGGGTCGAGGACGGCGAAGCGCCCGTCGCGGGTACCCGGGGCGCGGCGGGGCTGACGTGTCGGCATGCCGGCAGTCAGCTCCCGGCGACGGCGGCCGCGTGTTGCCGGGTCTGCCGGTCCATTTCCGCCCGGAAGGCGGCCACCAACTCCGGCTGAATCCTTCCGGTATCGCGGTCGCCCCCCTCGCAGACGGCCCCGCGCACCCCCACGATGTCCGTGCCGATGCGGGTCAGGTCGCCGAGGTCCCCCGCCTTGACGCTGCCGGCGAGAGCGGCGAGCAGATCGCGCTCGTGGGCCAGCCGCACGAACTCCGCGCAGACGTCCGGCGGTAGGTGGTCGAAGAGCCGCGTCCCGTCCTTGACCGCGGTGTCGAGCATGGCCGCGTCGGAGCCGGAGCGGCGGGCGATGTCCGGCAGTGCGAGGGGGTTGACGCAGCCGATCCGGTAGGCGTCGGCGTAGCCCGAGGCGACGACGAACGCGTCCGGCCGATGGTCCTTCACCGCCCGGACAACCCCTCGCATGACGTCGACGGCCTGGTCGGGCGTCGTGCATCCGTAGAGACCGACCTTGATGTACGTGGCACCGGAGACAACCGCGCCGAGCGCCGCCTGGGCCACCGTGCCGGGCTTGTACGGTACGTCTCCCACCGTGGCGGACACCGGTTTGCCGGCCGGGACCGCTTCGCGAATCTCCCTGATGACCCACGGGAAGTTCGCGCCGAGCGAGCCCTCGTCGGGCTTCTTGACATCGACGATGTCAAGGTGTTCCGCCGCCTTCGCGCAGTCGAGGGCTTCCTCGACGCCGTCCGGGGAGATGAGAAGCAACAACGTGGACTCCTTCCACCGCATGTCCATCTGCCGTAAGGGCAGGTGCGCGGAGTCGCCTCGATCACTTGGGGTGCGCTCATCATTCCCGCGGCGCCTGACCGCCGGTAGGGCGCGCGGAGTCCAAACGGTACGTCGCCACGGCGTGTTCACTCCCCAGTGCGCCGTCCACGCCGGAGCGAGCCGGCCGCGGGCGGGGCGCCGGCGGCAAGCGGATCACCAACTCCTACGAGAACCGGCTCGGAGAGCGCCCGGAGCCCTTGACGGCCACGTCCGCGGGTCTCGGTGCCCTCGACCACAGGACCTCACTGGTCTTCATGAGCGTCGCGATGCGCCGCCAGGTTCATTTTCCTCATCGTCTCCCGGCCGGAACACGGGAGCGCGAACAAGCGGGGTCGGCGTACAACGCGCACCGCGCGCGTTGTACGCCGACCCCGCGTTCGACCGGTCACCTCGCGTCAGCGCGCGGTGATCTGCTGGAGCGCCGCCCCCTGGTAACGGGCTCCGGCGTTCCAGAGGATGAAGGAGTTCATCTTGTTGTCCGCCGCTGCCTTGATCTGATCGGCCACCTGGGCCGGCCCGTAGTGGCTGCCCATCGAGAAGTCCTGGAGCCAGGGAATCACCTCGGTCTGAGTGCCCTTCACGTGGCGGGCGAAGTCCTTCAGCGAGCGTTGCACGATCGCGTACGGTGCGGTGTCGGGGTTGGAGACGCCGTACTCCCCGGGCCCCCAGTGGGACGGGTAGACCATCGGTGCGATGTAGTCGCTGACCTTGGCCAGGGCCCCGATGTCCTGAGCGATCTCGGTGGGCCGGGTGGCGGCTATACCGAAGACCGAGACGCCGAGGTACGTGGGCTGCGAGCGCAGCGCGGTCCGCGTGTCGGCGACGAACGAGGTGATGGACTGCTCGGGCGTGGCGGACCCGATGCCCGGGAAGCGCATCTTCGACAGCGGGCCGTCGGGGCGGCGCACATAGTCGTAGAGGATGTCGTCGAAGCCGAGACCAGCCGCTTCGACGGCGAGGTCCTGGTTGTACTTGCGGACCGCCGGGTCGGCGAAGTTGGTGAAGGACAGCTTTCCGTAGTGGCCGCCGTTGTAGGGCTGTCCGTCGGGGGTCTGTACGACCTGGTTGCGCTTGCCGGACTTCCAGGACGCCGAGGCGAGCACGGGATCGCGGAAGGCGACGATGCGCCCGATGACCTGGGCGCCGGCGGCGTGGATCTCCGCCACGGCCTTGCGGGCGTCGTAGTAGCCCTTGGCCGCGCCGATCTGACGGGCCAGCGGTACCTGGGAGGCGTACCCGACCTCGCCGTCCTCGTCCTTGATGTCCAGTTCCACGGCGTTGAGCTTGCCGCTGCGGACGAGGGCCAGGATGTTGCCGCGCAGTGTGTTGTCGCCCCAGCCGATGGCGGTGATGTGCGCGGCGCGGATCATGGGGCGCCGGCCCCGGGCGGACACCGTCTTGGTGGTGGTGTTTCCGGCCCGGTCCACGGCGGTGACCGTGACGAGCGGTGTGCCCTGGGGGACCGTGGCCTTGAAGGCCCCGGCCTCGTCGACGGAGACCTCTTTGCCGTCGACGCTCACCTTGGCGTCGGTGGACGCCTTGCCGGTGATGGTCACCTTGGCGCCGGTGGGCGCCTTGCCGGTGGTGTTCGCCGCGGCGGCGACGTTCTTGACCTCGGGATCGGCCAGCGACAGAGCCGGAGCGGTGGTGTCCACGGAGAAGCCCACGACCTCCCGGTACGAGGCGAAGGGCAGACTGCTGTCGCCCTCCACCACCAGGGTGTGCCGGCCCTCGGCCAGAGGCGGGAGGCTGAGTTTCAGACGGGCGCCCTCGGCTCTGACGGGGAGCACCGCGCCGTCGAGGGTGGCACGCACCTTGTCCTTACCGCCGGCCGCGGCGGCGTCGAGATAGGCGCTGACATGCGCCGCCTTGCGCGCGTCGAGGACGGCGCCGTCGGTGAGACCCTGTACGCCCGGGCCAGAAGTGAAGAAGGCCCATGCTCCGACGCCTGCTCCGACCAGTGCGAGTGCCCCGGCCGACACTGTCAGTGCGCGCGGGAGGGCCGGACGGCGGGAACCGTAGGAGGAGGCGGAATACGGTATTTTTCTGCTGAACATCACGATGCCCTTCGTGCTGAGGCCGGTGGGTCCCTCCATGGATGCCGCGCCGGTGCACCGGTCCTCCTGTTTCTGACCGGATTTCATGCGAACGGCCGCGTGCGGACCCCGATGTGGTGACTGGGCCATACAGGGGAGGGGGCGGTACGGGGGCTCCCGCGGCCGGTAGGGATGGCGACACGCTCGCTTTGGAGGGGTCACACATGCGCCACTCTCTCGTCCCGTTCTGCGCCCTAGCGGGCGCTGTCCTGCTCGCCTCGGGCTGCTCCCCGGGAGCCTCGTCGACCGGTGGTGAGGCGGCCGCGTCACCGGCGGCGGCCAGCCCCGCCGCCGCGAAGGCCCCGGAAGAGGTCGGCGCGAACGAGCTCGGCCAGGTGCCCGTGCTGATGTACCACCAGCTCACCGAGAAACCGGCCAGTGTCTACGACCGCACCCCGGCCGATTTCCGAGCGGAGCTGGAGCGCCTCGCCCGGGAGAATTACGTGCCGGTCACCGCCCGGGACTTCCAGACGGGCCGCATCGATATTCCGGCCGGTACGCACCCGGTGGTCCTCACCTTCGACGACTCGACCAACAGCCAGGTACGACTCGGCCAGGACGGCGCCCCGGCGCCGGACACGGCCGTCGCCATCCTGATGAACACGGCCAAGAAGTACCCCGCGTTCAAGCCGGTGGCGACCTTCTTCGTCAACGCGGACGCCTTCTCCGCCACCGGTTCCGCCAAGGCGCTCGCCTGGCTGACGAGCCACGGCCACGAGGTCGGGAACCACACCGACCGCCACCAGAACCTGCGCTCCCTGGACCAGGCGGGCGCCGTGCGGGCCATCGCCGCCGGGCAGCAGGCGATCGAGAAGGCCGTGCCCGGCACCCGGGTCACGTCCCTCGCCCTGCCCTTCGGGGCCATGCCCCAGCCGGCCGCGGTCGCCGCGCGGGGGACCGGCTATCGCTACGGAGGGGTGTACCTCGTGGGGTCCAACCCCTCGGTCTCGCCGTTCGCCAAGTCCTTCGCGCCCGACGCGATCCCGCGGATCCGCTCCGCGGGGCCCAAGGACGCGGACGCCGAGTTCGGTTCGTCGCGGTGGCTGGACAAGCTCGCCACCGGCAAGAACTGGTACGTCTCGGACGGTGACCCGAACACGGTCGCCTTCCCCCGAGCCTCGCAGGATCAGCTGGCACCGGCTTTCGCCAAGCGGGCCCGGCCGTATTAGGACGTGTTGTGAAACGAGCGCCGTCCGTCCGAAGGGCGGGCGGCGGCGTCTGGTGGAGTGGTAATGGGTGAGCAGTCCGCGGTGCGCGGTGCTCCGACGGAAGCGTGGGAGACACGGCGTTCCGCCGACACGGAGGACACATGAAGTCCACGACGAAGCCGACAGCCCTGGTGACCGGCGGCAGCCGCGGGATCGGCGCGGCCACCGCGCGGGTACTCGCGGCTCGCGGATACCACGTAGCCGTCAACTACGTCTCCAACCGTGAGGCGGCCGACCAGGTGGTCAAGCTCATCGAGACCGACGGCGGCGAAGCCTTCGCCGTGCGGGCGGACGTGCACGACCCCGGCCAGTCGGCCGAACTGCTGAAGCGCTCCGCGACCGACGGACGCCTGGACGTCCTCGTCTGCAACGCCGGTGCCCGCTTCACTCCCACCCCCGTGCGGACCCTCGCCTGGGACGATTTCAGGACGAAGGTGACGAACGAGCTGGCTTCCGTCTACACCCTCACCCAGCACGCGCTGGCGCTCATGGGTGCCCGGGGGCGGGGCCGCATCGTGTACGTCTCGAGCGCCGCGGCAGACGGTCCGCCCGCCCCGGGCATGGCTGCCCACGGTACCGCCAAGGCCGCCCTGAACACCTTCGCGCGCTTCGTCGCCCACGAGGCCGGCCCGCTCGGTATCAACGTCAACGTCGTGGCACCGGGCTATGTGCGCACCGAGAGCAGTGCGCATATGCCGTGGGAGTTCCAGCGGCGGCTGATGACGAACACACCTCTGGGGCGGGTCGCGGAACCGGAGGACGTGGCCAGGGCGATCGCGATGCTCGTCGGCGAGGAAGCCCGCTTCGTCACGGGTGAGGTTCTCACCGTCGACGGCGGCTACGGCCTGGCACGACGGTAGAGAAGGCTCGGCCACGCGGCTACGGGCACACGCGCACGACGTTCACCGGCCCGGCGTGACAACGGCGCGGGCCCCGTTCGCGGCTTCGCCGGGATCGTGGGACGGTGTCGTCCGCCGTGATCAGCGGTCGTACGGCCTGATGCCGACGCGGGGGAGCGCGGGTCGGTCCTGGTCACCTCGCCGTCAGCGCGGTGACCAGCTCATCCAGTCCGCCGAACCGCAGGTCGAAGGCATCGGTGCTCGTGGGCGGATCCCCGAACGGCCGGTGGACGTAGGCGGTTCGCATGCCCCTCGCCCGAGCTCCGCGCAGGTCCCAGGCGTGGGCGGCCACCATCAGCACGCGTTCGGGCGGACATCCTGCGGTGTCGACGGCGAGCCGGTAGACCTCCGGTGCCGGCTTGTAGGCCGACACGGCTTCGGCGGACAGGGCCTGGTGCCAGCGCAGCCCCGCATGTGCGCTCAGGCGCAGCAGGTCGGTACGGCCTGCGTTGGAGAGGGCGAGTACGGGGAACTGGCGCGCGAGCCGCTCCAGGCCGGCGGCGGAGTCGCTCCACGGGGGCAGGCGTCGGCCGGCGGTGGCCAGCCGGGCGATGGTCGCCGGCTCGGCGAGTCCGGCTCGGTCGGCCACCCGGTGAGCGCGGTCGCACCGTCTGTCTCGGTTGGCTGGGATCCGTACCCCGGCCGCACATCGGACGAGTCGCACCGCCGCCCCCGGAAGTCACGTCCGTAACGGCTTCGCCCCGCCCGGCCGCCGACGGAGCCGGCAACCCGCCGGTCGTGCTCCGGAGCGGACCGGTGTGCTCGTCCGGGCCCGGCGAAGCCCGCTACGACGCCCCGCCCGCACGGCCGGCGACGGTACCGGTCGTGGTCGTTCGTGTGCCCGCGTCCCACGCGTGAGGCTCGAACCGAGGCCGTCACGCGGTGGGACGACCGCGGCTGGACGGGGGCCGCCGACCTCGCACCCTCACCGGCCCGACCGGCTGGCGAGACCGCCACCGTCAACGCTCAAGGAATTCCGCATTCCGTGCGTGAATCGCTGATTCTGCTTCGCCGCCTTTCTCTTCCGCCCCTGGCGAATCTCCGGTTTCCGCAAGCGGGAAATAAGGGCCGGGGTGAGCAAGCCACAAACGCGTCAAGCGATGCGGTCGACGTTTTCAGGACTTTGTCTCCCGGGGGAAGCGGGGAATTGTTTTTCCATATCTACGATTCCGAGCTATGACCGACACTCCGCGGGACAACTCCGCCACCCGTGCGCGCTGGCAGACATGTCTCAAGCTCGCCCGAGAACTCCTCCTCGTGGGGCCGGACGGCAAGGACCTCAAACTCGACTATCTCCACACCCTGATCGACACCGGCCATCTCGGCCCCACCCGGCATCCGCGCAAGAAGGTCCTCGTGATCGGCGCCGGTGTCACCGGCCTCGTCGCCGCCCGCCTGCTCAAGGACGCCGGTCACGACGTCACCGTCCTGGAGGCCAACGAGAGCCGTGTCGGCGGACGCGTCAAGACCTTCCGTGCCACCAAGCACCACCAGCCCTTCGACGACCACGCCCAGTACGCCGAGGCCGGCGCCATGCGGCTGCCCGACTTCCACCCGCTCGTCCTCGCCCTCGTCGACAAGCTCGGGCTCGGTCGCCGCCAGTTCTACAACGTGGACGTGGACCCCTCCACCGGCAGCGGCCCCGAGACCCCGGTCCCCCCGGTGACCTACACCTCCTTCACCGGCCGGACGTGGACCTACGGTGACGACAGCCCCGACTTCCGGGAACCCGACAAGCTCGGCAACTCCTGGATCCGCACCAACCGTGTCCAGGTGCGCCGTGCCGACTACGCCACCACTCCCGAACGGATCAACGAGGGCTTCCACCTCACCGACGACGAGGTCCGCGCCCCGGTCGTGAAGATGGTCGACGACGCACTGGAGAGCGTGCGCGACTACTACTCCGACGTCGTCGACGGGAAGCGCGTCAACAAGCCGTTCGACGAGTGGGTCGAGGGCTGGGCCCGGGTGATCCGCGACTTCGACGGCTACTCGATGGGTGGCTTCCTGCGCGACCACGCCGGGCTCAGCGACGAGGCGGTCGAGGCCGTCGGAACCATCGAGAACATGTCCTCACGGCTGTACCTCTCCTTCTTCCACTCCTTCCTGAGCCGCAGTGACATCAATCCCGCCGTCCGCTACTGGGAGATACCCGGCGGCAGCTGGCGCCTGCCGCACGCACTCCACCAGGGCCTGCTCGACGAGGTGCGGCTCGGCCACCGCATGATCCGCCTCGAGTACCACGATCCCAGCCGCGACACCGACCCCGAGGGCACCGACGCCGTCGGACCCGACGGATGGGGCGTGGCCGTGCAGACCGTCGCCGAGAACGACCCGGGGGCCGCGCCGCGCCTGTGGACCGCGGACCTGGCGGTCGTCACCATCCCGTTCTCCGCCCTGCGCTTCGTGGAGATCGTCCCCTCGATGTCGTACAAGAAGCGCCGCGCCATCATCGAGACGCACTACGACCAGGCCACCAAGGTGTTGCTGGAGTTCAGCCGCCGGTGGTGGGAGTTCACCGAGGACGACTGGCGCGACGAACTCGAGAGCATCGCTCCGGGTCTCCACGAGTACTACCGGCTGAGCGACGAGGCGGACACCGAATCCGTCCCGACGCTTCCCGAGCCCGGGGCCGGCCTGCTCGGCGCAGCGGTCAAGGACAGCAGCGTCTCCGAGGAGATGCGGCAGCTGGGCGGCAGCCTGCCGCTGCGCGGCCCCGCCGTCCGCCCCGCCACCCACTGCTTCGGAGGGGGCTCCGCCACCGACAACCCCAACCGGTTCATGTACTACCCCTCGCACCGGGTCGAGGGCAGCACCGGCGGCGTGGTGCTCGCCTCGTACAGCTGGTCCGACGACGCCGCGCGCTGGGACTCCATGCGGGACGCCGAGCGCTACGTCTACGCCCTGCGCAACCTCCAGGCCCTGCACGGCCGCCGTATCGAGGTGTTCTTCACCGGGCGGGGCGCCACCAAGAGCTGGGCCCGCGACCCGTACGCCTTCGGCGAGGCCGCCATCTACACGCCGCACCAGATGACCAGCTTCCACCTGGACGCCTCCCGGCCGGAAGGGCCCGTGCACTTCGCAGGGGAGCACACATCCCTCAAGCACGCGTGGATCGAGGGCGCTCTGGAGAGCGCCGTCCGCGCGGCCGTCGCCGTCCACAAGGCACCGCCGGTCACCACCCCGGGTCCGAGCAAGGAGGACCGCTCGTGACCGTGATCACCTCCGACTGCACGGTCGCCCGCTACCTCGCCCTGCGTCTGGCCGAGCTGGGCATCACCCACCTGTTCGGCGTTCCCGGCAACCACCTCGGCCCCTTCCTGACCACCCTGCGGGCCGAGGGCGACATCGAGTGGGTCGGTACTCCCACCGAGGGCGGCGCGGGTCAGGCCGCCGACGCCTACGCCCGTGTCCACGGCATCGGCGCGGCCGCCGTCACCTACAGTGTCGGCGCGTTCAACCTGCTCAACGCCTGTGGTGGGGCCTACGTCGAGCAGATCCCGCTCGTCGCCGTCAACGCGTCCCCGCCCTACGAGCAGTGGCAGAACTACCGCGCCATCGGCATGCTCACGTCGCACATGAGCCCTCGCTCCGAGAGCAACCTCGACGTCTACCGGCAGGTCACCGTGGACGCCCAGGTCATCTCCAACCCGGGGCTCGCCCCCGGCCAGATCGACGCCGCGCTCACCGCCTGCCTCTCCGAGCGCAGGCCGGTCTACCTGGAGGTCATGGAGGACCTGTGGGACGAGCCCTGCTCCGAGCCCGCGGAGCCCATCCGCCGCCGCGAGCGGCCGTTCAGCGCGCGCAACCGGCCCATGCTGGACCGCGCCGTCGACGCGATCCTCACCCTGATCGATGAGCATCCGGGCCCGGACGGCCGCCCACGCCCGATCGTGTGGGCCGGTGAGGAGGTCGACCGGTTCCGTCTCGGCGGACAGCTCACCGACCTGGTGGCGGCCACCGGAGTGCCGTTCTGCACCACCGTCGGTGCCAAGGCCGTCGTCGACGAGGACCTGCCGCAGTTCCACGGCGTGTACAACGGCGCGGCCAGCCACCCGGACGTGCACTGGATCTTCAAGGACTGGGCCACCTGCCGGATCGGGCTCGGCGCCTGGTCCACGTCGAAGAACCTCGGCGGCGATCGATACATCGGCGGCGACTGGGTGATGGCCGCGAACGGCGGCGTCAGCGTCGGCACCCGCTACTTCCCCGACGTACAGCTCGAACAGCTGCTGCCCGCCCTCCAGGACGCGCTGGTGAAGGCCTACGGCTCCGGGGGACTGGCGGCCGACTACTACGCCGAGGCCCACGCTTACCACGGAGCCCCCCGCGACCGCCCCGCCGGCCTGGAGCACCACCGTGCCTCGCTCCGCACCAGCGGCTCTCGGTCCAGGCACGCCGAACGGCTCACCTATGACGGCGTCTTCGACCGGATCAACCACTTCCTGGGCCACGAGACCCGGCAGGACTGGACGGTGGTCTCCGACGCCGCGTTCTCCCTCATCGGCTCGATGAACCTGTCCCTGCCCGCCGGCGGGTTCCTGTCCCAGATCAGCTGGCTGTCCATCGGCTGGTCGGTCGGTGCGGCCACCGGCGCCGGTCTCGCCCCCGAGCGCGGGCACGCCCGGCCGATGGTGTTCGTCGGCGACGGCGCCTTCCAGGAGACCTGTCAGGAGATCTCCACCCACACCCGGCTCGGCCTGCGGTCGGTGGTGTTCGTCATGGACAACGGACACTTCTACGGCATCGAGCAGATGCTGGTTCACCCGTCCTACTACGCCGATCCGGGCTCCGCCGATCCGGGCTCCGCGGACTCGGACGGCGCGGACTTCTACAACGTCCTCCACCCGTGGCACTACGACCGCCTCGCGGCCGTCTTCGCCGGCAGGAGGACCCCGGCGACCGGCATCAGCATCGCGCACCCCACCGAGCTGGACGACCTGCTGGCCCGCCTCACCGATCCGGACGACCCGGTCAACGCGGGACCGCTGCTCGTCCGTGTCCGCCTGCACCGGCACGACTACCCGCGAGCGATGGCGTACAAGGTGCGAAAGTCCTCAGCGGTGGAGTGACGGTGCTGCTCCGCGCCGGTGCGAGGGTGGTCCTCCGCGTCGGCGCGACGGTCCTGCCGGACCGGAGGGCGGAGAAGGGGCACGCCGGGGCGGCGTGCCCGTGCCAGGAATTCCCATAATCGAAGGGGGAAGAAAATGGCTGATCTCAACGTACTGATCGCGTTCGACGCGGCCACGATCGTCGAGCAGTATCCCAACGCGTCGAGGAACCCGGCCGCGCCGACGCAGGTCGACCACGGTCTGATCTACATGACGACGCGCCACGACCACATCATCGGTACATCGGGGGCCGAGTTGAACCTCCGTGCCGAGCCCGGGGACAGCATCAGGTGGCGGGAGACGACGCTGTCGCTCAGCAGCGACTACAAGGCGTTGCTCTACAAGTACGTGAGCAGCGACACCGACCACACGCTGATCAGGACGCCGGAGATCGAGGTGATCGACGGGATCTACCCGATTCCGAAGGAAGGGGCGGAGGGCAGGCCCGACTTCGTGACGCAGAACTACCAGGATCACTACTGGCGGGCGACGGTCAAGAAGACGGGCAAGGTCGTGTACCACTTCTACTTCCAGATCCTGGACCGCCATCGGCAATTGAAGGGGTACTTCCAGTGGGACCCCTTCATCACCATCGAAAACCCCTGACGCTCCCCGGACATGGGCGGCGGTCTCCGGGGCCGCCGCCCACCCGCGCCACGGTGAGCGGTTGCCGTGGCACAAACAGGGGGCTACACCGGATCGGCGACAAACGTTTGTACGCCTTCCGGAAACGCGTTCACGCCATCCGGGCCGAACAGCTCATCACTCGCTCGAATCCGCCTCCGGAAACCATGTATTCAAGACAGCCGGGGAGTTGCGGGATTGACGGTGCTTGACCGCAGGGAAAAGATGTATCGCAATGTTTCCCGGTCGACGCCCCGAAAAAGGAGGTTGGAACCGTGCAGTTCGTCCTTGATCTGCAAGGCATCACCAGCGCCGAGGAAGTGGCGAGCGAACACCTGATGATCAGCGATTTCTCGACCATCTTCTGCGGTTGGGAGCCCGTCCAGGAGCCGGCTCGCGGAGCGGAATGAGCCGCGGGACGGACTGAGCCGGAATCGTGTGGATCCCGGGGCCCGGTGGACCATGGTGCCACCGGGCCCCGGGACGATCCCCCGGCTGCCGCGGGCCTTCGTTCCGGGAGGAAGGTGAAGTGAAGCTCCACTACGTCCGGTACTGCCAGGCCGACAGCCCCTTCTACGACGAGCCACGAAGACGTCCGGACGGACACGGGTACTACCTCCAGGCCGGGCAGGAGCCGCCCGCCGGCTGGACCTCCGGCATCCACGGCCCCTGGGTACGTCTGGCCCCGCGGGACGCGCGGCTTCCTCCGCAGGGCTGGAAGGTGCACGTGTCGGCCCGCCCCGAAACCGCCCAGCTCCTGCTCGACCGCACCTTCGCCTACTGCGTCGAGCGGAGGATACCGTTCAAGTTCCTGGCCGGTGAAACCGAACTCCGCGGCCGGAACCACAAATACGCGGACCGCGGCGGCAGCGGAAAGTTCATCACCGTGTACCCGGTGTCCGACGCGCAGCTCCACGCACTTCTCACCGACCTCGACCCCCGGCTCAAGGGGCTCGGCGGGCCACACATCCTGTCGGACCTGCGCTGGGCCGACGGCCCGCTCCACCTTCGGTACGGAGGGTTCGCCGAACGGTACGTTCACGGCGTCCTGAACGCGCCGGAACCGGCGATCGAGACACCGGACGGCCGGCTGGTGGCCGACACCCGTTCCCCGGTTTTCCGGTTGCCCGAATGGGTGCGGCCGCCCGCGTTCCTCGCAGCCGCGCTGCGGGAGCGGACGCGGCACGAAGCGCCGCCGCGACTTCCCTACACGATCGACTCCGCCCTGCACTTCTCCAACGGCGGCGGAGTCTATCTCGCCACGGACCGGCGGACCGGGCAGAAGGTGGTTCTCAAAGAGGCCCGCCCCCACGCCGGGCTCGACCAGCGCGGCCGGGACGCCGTCCAGCGCCTCCGCCACGAGCGCGACGTGCTGAGGGAACTGGCGGACGTCGAGGAGGTCGTCGACTGCGTCGACTCGTTCCAGCTGTGGGAACACCACTTCCTGGTTCTCTCCCATGCCGAAGGCGTGGGATTCCACAGAGAAGTGGCCCGGCGCACGCCCCTGCACACTCCCGAGGCCGGTGACCGGGCATTCGCCGAGTACACCGTGTGGGCCACGAACGTCCTGGACAAGATCGGAACCGCTGTCCGCGCGCTGCACGCGAAGGGATTCGCCTTCGGGGACCTTCACCCCGGGAACATCGTTGTCACCCCGGACGGTGGCATCCGGCTGCTCGACTTCGAAATGGCCGTCCGCTCCGACGACCCCCAGGACATCCGCACCGGCGCGCCCGGCTTCGCCCCGCCCACCCCCAGGGGCGGCGTCCTCGCCGACCGGTATGCGCTCGGCTGCCTGCGGCTGTCGGCGTTCCTCCCGCTCACCGCCGTGCTGCCCCTCGATCCGAGTCGCGCGGCGGCCCACCTCCGGTTCGTGACGTCCCGGTTTCCGGTCTCCGAGCACTGGGCCTCCGAGACCCTGGAGCTGCTGGCGCCGCACCGGCCCGGCGGGGCCGGCGCGCCGGGCCGGCCGGCGGCCGACGGCACTCCGATCGGCGACCTCGGGGACGCCGCCACCGCCGACTGGCCCGCGATCGAGGCCTCGGTGGCCCGCGCCGTGTGGAACAGCGCCACGCCGCGGCGGGACGACCGGCTCTTCCCCGGGGATGTCGAACAGTTCGTCCTCGGCGGCCTCGGGTTCGGATACGGGGCAGCGGGTGTGCTGTACGCGATGGCCCGGGCCGGCCACGGCCGCCGCGAGGAGTACGAGGCCTGGCTGCTCGACGCCGTCCGTCGGCCGCGGGCCGCGCCGCGGCGCGGGTTCTACGACGGGCTGCACGGCATCGCGTACGCCTTCGAGGCGATCGGTGACCGCGATGCCGCCCTGGAGGTTCTGGATCGTGCCGAGGCCCCTCTCCGGGACGGTGTCGTCGTCGGGGACGACCTGGGAACGGGACAGGCCGGTGTGGTCCTCAACCGGCTCCACTTCGCCCGCCGGCTGGGCGACCGCGGGCTGCGTGCCGAAGCCGTCACCGCCGCGCACCGGATCGCGGACAGGCTGACCGGTGTCCCGCTTTCCACGGAGACCGCCGGCCGCGGCGGTTCGGCCCGCCGGGCGGGGCTCCTCCACGGAGCCTCGGGACTCGCGCTGATGTTCACGCGGCTGTACGAGGAGACCGACGATCACGCCCAGGAGTACCTCGACCTCGCCGAGCGCGCCGTGCGGCTGGATCTGGAACGATGCGTACTCGTCCCCGGCACCGGAGCCCTGCAGGTCGACGAAGGACGCCGCATGATGCCGTACATCGCGACCGGCTCGGCGGGGATCGGTCTGGCCCTGCTCGCCCTGTTGAGGCACCGGCGGCCCCCGGATCTGCTGCGGGCCATGAACGGCCTGCTGAAGGCCGCCTTGCCCGTCTTCCACGTGTTCCCCGGCCTTTTCACGGGCACAGCCGGACAGCTGGGGTTCCTCCAGCAGGCCCGGCGCGCCGGATTCGGCGCGCACGACGGGCCCGGCGGGCGCGACGGCGGGTCCGGCGGGACGATCGCGACCCAACACGACCGGCTGCGGCTCCACATGACGGTTCTGCGGGGCGAGATCGCCTTCCCCGGCGAGCAACTCATGCGGCTCTCCATGGACTTCGGCACCGGAAGCGCCGGCATCCTGCACACGCTGGCCACACTGCGTGACGACCGGCTGCCACTGCTGCCTTTCGTGCTCCCGTTCACCGACGACCGCCGGGAGACGGGCACCGCGCCCTGACCCGTCGTACGCGCCCACCGTCCGCCGCGACGCTGCACACCCCGTACACCCCCTTGCACGCCCCACGCCCAGCCGTACCGAAAGGCACACTCATGCCCACACCCGAGATCAGCAGGCGTACAGCACTTCGCTTCTCCGCGGTCGCTGCCCTGTCGACCGGTACCACCGTCACCTCGGCCGTCCCGGCGCACGCCGGGAAGCGGCGGCCCGGGGACGAGTTGCCCGAGGTGCCCGGCATGCACGGGGACCGGAGGGCCAACGAGATGTGGTACCGGTTCGACGACGTCACCAACTTCAAGGCGTCGCCGGAGCTGATGGAGGCGTACACCGCGATCGCCGGACACCTCGGCGGAGACGTGGAGAGCGCCCCGCTGCGCATCTGGCGGGAGATGAGCGCGCATCCGGACTATCCGCACAATTTCGTCGAGCGCTTCCGCCCGCTCGTCGGACCACTGACCCTCGTCTCCCGCACCCAGCTGGGGTGCTTCGACAGGTACTACCCGCGGCACGGTTCCGGCCTCGTGCGAGCGTTCTCCTACTTCGGTCAAGGCGTGCTGTTCGATCCGCGGCGCGCGGACGTCAAGTCGGAGGTGCACGCGATGAACGGCGCGGTGCCCCGTGGCTATCACGTCTGGCACGTGTACATCCGCGCGATGACTCTGCTCGGCGTCGACCGGGAACGATGGTCCGCCATCTCCTCGCTCAACGCCTTCGCCTGGGCCTTGCAGTCGGTCGCGCGTCCGGACCTGCGCGCGGTCAACCCACCCCTGCCGACGGGCACGGTCGCGCGGCTGGCCGCTGGCTGGCTGCCGCGCGATGTGCGCCGGCTCGACAGCGATTTCCAGTCCTTCCCCTACCCCGCCGGGGTGTGAAAGGCCGTCCGGCGGTCGCAACACGCCCTTAGGGACGAGGGCTGGTTCCGGTCGTCGCGGCTTGGGCGGCCGCCAGTACGGCGAGAACGTCCTGGGCGGCGGCGCGCAGGGTGACCTCGCTCGGTGCGACGGAGGGTTCGACCGCCCCTTTGATCACCTGGCCGAGCAGCTCCGCGCGGCGTTCCGGGTCGGGGACCCGGTCCGCGGGCACGGCCACTCCGCCGGTGAGGAAACCTGACAGAACCGTGTCGATCACGTAGATCTGGTCCGCGACCAGCTGATTCCGGCCGCCACTGGCAGGTGATCGCTGCCGGTGGCCGGCAGCATCCACGAGTTCACCGGCTCCATGCCTCTGACCAGGATCTGGTCGATCCGCACCACCGGGAACCTCGCCGGCCAGCTGAAGCCGAAGCCGTCCCCGGCCACTTCCTGGGCCGAGCGCAGCCGCGAGGTGATGTCGGCGAACGCGCGGTCGTCCGTGGTGCCGTTCAGATCGGCGAGCAGCACCACCCGCTCGTTCTGCTCGGCGGCGATGGCCCTGCCGAGCGCCTGCGCGCCCCTGTCCCGCTGGGCTGTCGAAAAACCCGCCCGTGGAGTCACCCGTGCGGACCCCAGGTGGGCCACATACACCGCCAGCGGACCCCGGTCCGTGGCCACCGTGGTGCGCAGCGCCCGGGTGTGGGCCATCTTGGCGTCGGCCGGCTTGGTGTCCGCCAGCGGCCCGTAGTCCATCTTGGTGTCGACCGGCCGGGTGTCCGACAGCGGCAGTCTGCTCCACAGCCCGACCGTGCCCCGCACCGCGTGGTACGGGTACGCCTTCGCCAACCCCTTCTCGTACGTGCCCCTGGCCTGCTCGGTCAGCTCCTGCAGGGCCAGCACGTCCGCCCCGGAGGCGATCAGGTCGCGGGCGGTGCCGGCCGGGTCGGGGTTGTCGGCCCCGACGTTATGGCCGGCCACGGTGAGGTCGCTGCCCCGGTGGGACTTGTCGCCGAGCAGCCCGGCGAAGAGGGACAGCCACACCATGACCGGCAGCAGCAGGGCGGCCACCGCGGTGGCGGAGCGGCGCCACAGCGCCCCGGCCAGCAGCACCGGGATGAACAGACCGAACCACGGCAGGAAGGTCTCCACCAGGCTGCCGAGGTTCCCGATCCGGTTCGGGATCTTCGCGTGCAGCAGCATGAAGAGGCCCAGCAGCAGCGCCGGCACCGCGAGCACCGGGCCGCGCTTCCAGGGCCCGGGCCGGGTGCCGACGCGGATCGCCCGTCGGATGCCCGCGCGCCAGGGACCGGCGCCGGGGAGCCGGCGAATCCGGCGGGTCGTTGTTCGTTCTGATGGTGAGGTGTGAGCCATACCGCCAGTCAAGGCAGTGCGGTGTTGCCGGCACGTATGAGGTTTTCGATACACCGACGATATGTGCCGACTTGTATCGTCGACCGAATGCGTGTGTTGATTGTCGAGGACGAGCCCTATCTGGCAGAGGCGATCCGCGATGGCCTGCGCCTGGAAGCGATCGCCGCCGACATCGCGGGTGACGGCGACACCGCGCTGGAACTGCTGGGCGTCAACACCTACGACATCGCCGTCCTCGACCGCGACATCCCCGGGCCCTCCGGTGACGAGATCGCCAGACACATCGTCGCCTCGGGCAGCGGCATGCCGGTCCTCATGCTCACCGCGGCCGACCGTCTCGACGACAAGGCCACCGGGTTCGGACTCGGGGCCGACGACTACCTCACGAAACCTTTCGAACTGCGGGAACTCGCGCTCAGGCTCAGAGCACTCGACCGCAGGCGCGCCCACAACAGGCCGCCCGTACGGGAGATCGCGGGCCTGCGGCTGGATCCGTTCCGCAGAGAGGTCCACCGGGACGGCCACTACGTCGCGTTGACCCGGAAGCAGTTCGCGGTGCTCGAAGTGCTCGTCGCGGCCGAAGGCGGTGTCGTCAGCGCCGAAGGACTCCTGGAACGCGCGTGGGACGAGAACGCCGACCCGTTCACCAACGCGGTGCGCATCACCGTCTCGGCACTGCGCAAGCGTCTTGGCGAGCCCTGGATCATCGCCACCGTGCCGGGCGCCGGCTACCGCATCGACACGCGACCGGAGGCCGGAGGCGGGGGAGGAGACCGTGGATAGAGCGCCCGGATTGAGCGTTCGCCTCAAGCTCACGCTCAGCTACGCCGGATTCCTCATACTCGCCGGCGCACTGCTGCTCGCAGCCGTGTGGGTGTCCCTGCTGCGTTTCATGCCCGACGTGGGGGCAAGCCCTGATGGACCGCTGAAGCGCTCCGACTTCCTGCACATCTTCGCACCGACCGCGGGCGCGGGGCTGGTCTTCCTGCTGGTGTTCGGTCTCGTGGGAGGATGGATTCTCGCCGGCCGGATGCTCGCCCCCCTGACCCGCATCACCGACGCCACACGCATGGCCACGAACGGATCGCTCGCCCACCGAATCCGGCTGCCGGGCCGTGATGACGAGTTCCGCGAACTCGCCGACGCCTTCGACGCGATGCTCGCACGGCTCGAAGCGCACATCGCCGAACAGCGGAGATTCGCGGTCAACGCCTCTCACGAGCTGCGTACCCCGCTGGCGACCTCGAAGGCACTTCTCGACGTGGCCCGCAGCGATCCGAACCGCGACACCGGCGAACTCATCGACCGCCTCCACGCCGTCAACGCCCGAGCGATCGACCTCACCGAGGCACTGCTCCTGCTCAGCCGCGCCGAGCGGCGGTCGGTCACCCGGGAGCACGTCGACCTGTCCCTGATGGCGGAAGAGGCCACCGAAACGCTTCTCCCTCTCGCGGAAAGGCACGGCGTCACCATCGAGACCGGCGGCGACATCGCGCCCACGATCGGATCGCAAGCGCTCCTGCTGCAGCTGACCACGAACCTCGTACACAACGCGATCATCCACAACCTGCCCGAACAGGGCATGGTGTGGGTCAACACCAGCGTCCGCCCGAGGACTGTGGTGCTCACCGTCGAAAACACCGGCGAGAAGCTCACCCCAAAGCTCGCCTCGACACTCACCGAACCATTCCAGCGCGGCACGGAACGCGTACACACCGACCACGCAGGCGTCGGCCTGGGCCTGGCCATCGTCAAAACCATCACCCACACACACGACGGAACCCTCACTCTTGCTCCGCGCTCCGCCGGCGGTATCCGCATCACTGTGGAACTACCCGCGACAGCCCCGCACGCCGGCGGGTGACGCATCAGGGAATCGGTGAGACATCTTCGCCTTCCCGGCCGACGCGTTCACATTGCGCCATGTCAGGCACCTCATTTTCCGGCCAGCCCGTCGGTCCGCGTCCCGTGGAAACTGAGCCGTCGCAGCCACGGCGATGACAATTCCTTTACTGCGATGGTAATTCCTTTACTGCTCGAGGGGAACCGGCGCGGGCGGCCGGATGGGAACCGGCTGCCGGTTCCGGCATAAACTAAAACGCGCATAAACAGTTGGTGAATATTGACCAAAAGGGTCGCGGGGGCGGAGCCTGGGGACGGGGGAAGTCCCGAAAAAGGGCATTGTCCAAAACCTCGCGGATGCAGCACCGGGTGAATCCATTTTGCCCTGGTTTGTGCATCGTTGTATCGCTCAACGTTTTATTGCCTCCGTCTTGACCTGCATTGACGGCGCCTCCTACGTTTTTGCCGCCACATTCAGGCGTTCCACCTGATGTGGGGAACGGTGAAATGCGTGCCGCAAAATCAACAAGGGGTCGGGGTGTCGAAGGCTGCAAGGTGGTCGGCGGCTTCGCTTTTGCCGGTCGGGCAAAGGTGGAGCGTGGGGATTCCATGAAGGCTCGACGCGATCTGGCCAGTGCGGCGTGAATATCGGTAAGTGGCCATTATCTTCAAGGATTATCTCGGTCGGCATCGCAGGGGCGTTCGCTCGGGCTCGTCAGCGGGCCCTGAACATGGCAGCGCGGGAATGTCGGCCAGGGAGGGAGGCGGCGCGCATGGCTCTACCCCAGGGACGCAGGAGGAGTGGCGTCACCCAGCTGCTGCGGCACGGTTTCACCAGCCCCTCGGCGGCCCAGCGGCTGCTGGACGCGCCTGAGTTGGCCGGAGTGCGCGGCGATCCGGTGCTGCTGGACGGGCTCGGGGCGACCGCGGACCCCGATCTGGCGTTGCGCGGGCTGGTACGGCTGGTCGAGGCGCTTCCGGAGGCTCCGGAGGACGGGAACGACAAGGAGCGAGCCGACTCGCGGCAGGCGCTGCTGGACACCCTGATCGCCGCCGAGCCGCTGCGCGACCGGCTGCTCGGGGTGCTGGGGGCGTCCGAGGCGCTGGGCGACCATCTGGCCCGGCATCCGCGGCACTGGCGGGCGCTGGTGCCGTACGAGGCCGCGGACCCGCCCCCGACCACCGCCCGCTTCGAACAGGCACTGGCGGAGGGGGGCCGGGGCGAGCCGGGGGCGGGGCTGCCGCGGCCGGACGCGCTGCGGGTGGCATACCGCCGGGCACTGCTGGCCATCGCCGCGCGCGAGGTGTGCGGCACCACCGATGTCACCCAGGCCGCCGCCGAACTTGCGGACCTGGCGACGGCGACGCTGCGGGCCGCGCTGGAGATCGTGGCGGAGGAGCGGCCGGAGGACGCCGCGGCCTGCCGGCTGGCGGTGATCGGGATGGGCAAGTACGGCGGGCGCGAGCTGAACTACGTCTCCGGCGTGGACGTCGTCTTCGTCGCCGGGGCCGTGGACGGGACGGACGAGGCCAGGGCGGTGCGGGCGGCCACCCGGCTGGCCTCCCGGCTGATGCGGATCTGCTCGGACGTCACGGCCGAGGGCACCATCTGGCCGGTCGACGCCGGCCTCCGCCCGGGAGGGCCCGACGGGCCGCTGGTGCGGACGCTCGCCGGCCACCTGGCGTACTACCAGCGCTGGGCCAGGGCCTGCGAGTTCCAGGCACTGTTGGAGGCCCGGCCGGTGGCGGGCGACAGCGCGCTCGGGCAGGCGTACGTGGACGCGCTGACGCCGATGCTCTGGCCGGCGGTGGAGCGGGAGAACCTCGTGCCGTACGTGCGGCAGCTGGGCCGCCGGGCGGGGGAGAACACCCCCGCCGCCGAGGGCGAACGCGAGCTGGAGCCGGACCCGGCGGGCCTGCGCGATGTGGAGTTCGCCGTGCGATTACTGCAGTTGGTGCACGGCCGGTCCGACGAGTCGCTGCGCGGCGGCACCACACTGGACGCGCTCGCGGCGCTGGCGGCGGGCGGCTACGTGGGCCGTTCGGACGCGGCCGCGCTGGACGAGGCGTACCGCTTCCTGCGCTCGATGGAGCACCGCGTCCAGCTCCACCGGCTGCGCCGCACCCCTCTCGTACCGGAGGGCGAGGCGGATCTGCGGCGACTGGGGCGGTCGCTCGGCGCCGTCTACGACTGCGACCGTCGTACCGAACCGGTGAGCGAGCTGGTCGCGGCGTGGCGCCGGTACGCGCGCGAGGTGCGGCGGCTGCACGTGAGGCTGTTCTACCGGCCGCTGCTGGACGCGGTGGCACAACTGCGGCGGGGGGAGGCCCGGTTGAGCTCGCAGGCGGCGGGCCGACGGCTGGCGGCGCTGGGCTACGCGGACCCGGCCGCCGCCCTGCGTCACCTGGAGGCTCTGGCGTCCGGGACGACCCGGAAAGCGGCCGTTCAGCGTACGCTGCTGCCGGCACTGCTGGACTGGTTCGCCGATTCCTCCGACCCGGACGCCGGGCTGCTCGGCTTCCGCAAGGTCTCCGACGCGCTGGGCAAGACGCCCTGGTACCTGCGGTTGCTGCGCGACGAGGGGGCCGCCGCGGAGAACCTGGCACGGGTGCTCTCCGCCGGGCGGCTCGCCCCGGACCTGCTGCTGCGTACCCGCGAGGCGGTCGCCCTGCTCGGCGACCCGGAGCGGCTGCGCCCGCGCGGGAGAGCCCATCTGGAGCAGGAGGTGCTGGCCGCGGTGGGCCGCGCCGACGGCGCCGAGCAGGCGGTCGCGGTGGCGCGCGGGGTGCGGCAGCGCGAGCTGTTCCGTACGGCGGCGGCGGATGTGATCGAGAGCGCGCGGCTGGTGAACGGGGCGAGCCCGTCGGCCGTGAGCCGGCCGCCGGCGGCCGGCGTCGGTGCCTCGGCCACCCCGCCGACGGCGCGGGCCCCGCACGGCGCGCGGCCCGCGGCCGGGGCGCCCGGCGCGCCGCGCGACTGCGAGCCCCACGTCCCGGCCCGTCCCTCGGGTCGGACGTCGCTGACCGAGGAGCCCGCGAGTCCGGGGGCCCTGGTCGACATGGTCGGCGACGCCCTCTCCGATCTGAACGCCGCGACCCTCGCCGGCGCCCTGCGCGCCGCCGTCCGCGCAACCTGGGGCGACGAGCCGCCCACCCGCTTCGCCGTCATCGGCCTCGGCCGCTTCGGCGGCCACGAGCTCAGCTACGGCTCGGACGCGGACGTGCTCTTCGTCCATGAGCCGCGCGAAGGAGCCGACGAACAGGAAGCCGCCCGCGCCGCCTTCGCCGTGGCCAACGAGACGCGGCGGCTGCTCCAGCTCCCCGCCGTCGACCCGCCTCTGCTCATCGACGCCGGCCTGCGCCCCGAAGGCAAGTCCGGTCCGCTGGTGCGCACCCTCGCATCGTACGCCGCCTACTACCGTCGCTGGGCGCTGGTCTGGGAGAGCCAGGCGCTGCTGCGCGCCGAACCCGTCGCGGGCGACCCCGGTCTCGGCGCGCGCTTCATCGAGCTGATCGATCCGCTGCGCTATCCGCGCCAGGGCCTGGGCGAGGACGCGATCCGCGAGATCCGGCGGCTCAAGGCCCGCATGGAGTCCGAGCGGCTGCCGCGCGGCGTCGACCCCACCACCCACACCAAGCTCGGCCGAGGCGGCCTCAGCGATGTCGAGTGGACCGTCCAGCTGCTCCAGATGCGCCACGGCTGGGCAGAGCCCGGTCTGCGCACCACCCGCACCCGCGAGGCCCTGGCCGCCGCCCGCGCCGCCGGGCTGATCCCCACCGAGGACGCCCGGACCCTGGACGAGGCGTGGGTGCTGGCCAGCCGCGTCCGCAACGCCGTCATGCTGGTCCGCGGCCGCCCCGGCGACACCTTCCCGACGGACGTCCGCGAACTGGCCGCGGTGGGCCGCTACCTGGGTTACGGCCCGGGCCGTGTCGGCGAGATGCTGGAGGACTATAGGCGCACCACGCGGCGCGCCCGCGCCGTGGTGGAACGCCGGTTCTACGACCACGCGAGCTGACCGCCTCGCCAGGCGGGCCGGTCCCGGGGGCCGCGGTGTGGGCCTTCGGGGTTCGGCTCGGCGAGCACTGCCGAGTGATCAAAGGTCTCCCACCGCAACGGGACATGTGACATAGTACTGCCGTGGTCACTCCTCTTCGGATCGTCATTGTGGGCGCGGGGATCGTCGGCGCGGCGACAGCCCGTGCCCTGGTCCGCGCCGGCTGCGACGTGACCGTCGTCGACCGCGGCTCCACGGCCGGGGGAACCTCCGCGGGTGGTGAGGGCAATCTGCTCGTCTCCGACAAGGAACCCGGCCCCGAGCTGCGGCTGGCGCAGCGTTCGCTCGCCGTCTGGGCGCGGATCGAGGCCGAGTTGCGCGACGAGCTCCCCGCCGGATTCCCCGGCCTCGAACTGGAACGCAAGGGCGGCCTGGTGGTCGCCACGACCGAGGCGGGCGCGGAGGCTCTGCTGGCGTTCGCGGACGCCCAGCGAGACGCCGGAGTGCTGGCCGAGACGGTGGACGACACCCGGGCTCATGAGCTCGAACCCGACCTGACACCGCACAGCACCGCCACGGTTTTCTACCCCGAGGACCTGCAGGTGCAGCCGGTGGCCGCGACCGAGGCCCTGCTGGCCGCGGCCCGCCGCCACGGCGCGCGTGTGCGACAGGGCGTGGAGGTGACGGGGCCGGTGCTGTCGGCGGGCCGGCTCGTCGGCGTACGGGTGGATTCCGGAACCCTGCCCGCCGACGCCGTGGTGCTCGCCGCCGGCCCCTGGTCCGGCCTGGTCGCCGAGCGGCTCGGCGTCCTTCTCCCGGTGCGTCCGCGTCGCGGCACGGTGCTGGTCACGTCGCGGATGCCGGTCCGTGTACGGCACAAGGTGTACGACGCCGACTACGTGGGCGCTGTCGGCTCGGGCTCGGCCGACCTGCAGGTCTCCAGCGTGGTCGAGTCGACCGCCGCCGGGACCGTCCTGATCGGCTCCTCCCGGGAGCGCCGCGGCTTCGACGAGCGGATCGAGGCCCGGGTGCTCGCCGCGCTGGCCGCCAAGGCGCTGCTCCTGTTCCCCTTCCTGGCCGCCGCGCAGGCGATGCGCGCGTACGGCGGGTTCCGGCCGTTCGTCCCCGACCACCTGCCGGTGATCGGTGCCGACCCGCGACTGCCCGGTCTGTGGCACGCGACCGGGCACGAGGGCGCCGGGATCGGCCTGAGCCTGGCCACCGCCGAGCTGCTGCGCGACCAACTCCTGGGCGGTACGGCCGATCCGCTGGCCGCCGAGTTCCGCCTGGACCGCCCGACCCTGCTGCCGCATCTCGAAGGGGCCGCCCGATGACGGGGATACATATCGAGGTCGACGGGGAGCGGATCGCCGGTCTGGCCGGACAGAGCATCGCCGGGCTGTTGCTGGCCGACGGGCGGGTGGCCTGGCGGCGAACCCGCACCGGCCGCCCCCGCGGCGTCTTCTGCGGGATCGGAGCCTGCTTCGACTGCCTGGTGACCGTCAACGGCCTGCGTGACGTGCGGGCCTGCCAGCGGCGGGCCGTGGACGGGGACAAGGTCGACCTCCAGGAGGACGACCGTGACTGAGGTGCTCGTCGTGGGCGGGGGACCGGCCGGCATGGCGGCGGCGCTGGCCGCCCGCCGCCACGGTGCCCGTGTCGTACTGCTCGAAGCCGGCGACGACATCGGCGGGCAGTACTGGCGGCATCTGCCGGGCGGACGCGCCGACCCGGGCGAGCGGCTGTGGCATCACGGCTGGGACCGTTTCCTCGCGATGCGCGACGAACTGCTGGGCGACGACGGCTGCGAGGTCGTGACCGGCGCGCACGTCTGGTCGGTGGAGCGGCGTGACGGCGCCCCGCCGCTGGTGCACGTGTTCGTCGGCGAGCCGGACGGGCAGGGGCGCGAGCCGCGCACCCTCGATCCGGCGGCCCTGGTGCTCGCGACCGGGGCGTACGAGCGCACCCTGCCGTTCCCCGGCTGGGACCTGCCCGGGGTCTTCACCGCCGGGGCGGCGCAGGCGCTGGCCAAGGGCGAGCGGGTGGCCGTCGGGCGCCGCGTCCTGGTGGCAGGCGCGGGGCCGTTCCTGCTGCCCGTGGTCGCCGGCCTCCTGAGGATCGGCGCCGAGGTCGCGGGGGTGATCGAGGCAGCCGGTCCGGCGCAGCTGGCCGGGGGCTGGGCGCCCCGGCCGTGGCAGCTGATCGCGGCTCGGCGCAAGGCCGGTGAACTGGCCGGGTACGCCCGCCAGTTGGCCGCCCACCGCATTCCGTACCGGACCGGCGCGGCAGTCGTCGCGGCGCACGGCACCGATCGGGTGGAGGCGGTCACCGTGGCGCGCCTGACCCGCGACTGGACGCCGGTCCCCGGTACCGGACGACGGATCGAGGCCGACGCCGTCTGCGTGAGCCATGGCTTCGTCCCACGCACCGAACTCGCCCTCGCGGCCGGCTGCGCGGTGGGCGTGGACGGCGCGGTCACCGTCGACGAGCGGCAGCGTACGTCGGTGCCCGGGGTCCTGACGGCCGGTGAGCTGACCGGCATCGGCGGCGTCGACCTGGCCCTGGCGGAGGGCGAGATCGCCGGGAGTGTCGCCTCGGGGGGCGTGCCCGCACCGGGTGCGGTCCGCGAGCGGGCGGTCTTCCGGAAGTTCGCCGCGCGGCTCGCCGCCGCGCACGGCATCCGCCCCGGCTGGCGCGCCTGGGTGGACGACGACACCGTGGTGTGCCGCTGCGAGGACGTCACCGCGGGCGCCCTGCGCCGGGCCGCGGAGCTGACCGGCTCCCGCGGGCTGCGCTCGCTCAAACTGACCACCCGGGCCGGCCTGGGCCTGTGCCAGGGCCGCACCTGCGGCCGCACGGTCGAGTCCATGCTCACCGGTTCGAACGAACCCGGTCTGCTCGACCCGGGCCGTACCGCCCACCGGCCGATCGCGATTCCCGTGCGCCTGGGCGAACTCGCGGCTTCGACCAGGACCAGCAACCGAGAGGACGTCCCATGAGTTCCGCACCGACCGATCTGCGCGGGGTGATCGTCGCCACCGCGCTGCCCTTCAAGGAGAACCCCTCGGCCCCCTCCGGGCTGGAGGTCGACTACGACCGTTACGCGGAGCACTGCGACTGGCTCATCGGGGAGGGCTGCCACGGTGTCGGTCCGAACGGATCGCTCGGCGAGTACTCCGCGCTGACCGACGCGGAGCGTCGCAAGGTCGTCCAGGTGGCGGTCGAGGCCGTCGGCGGGCGCGGCGTCGTGGTGGCCGGGGTGCACGGGCCCGGCTGGCACCAGGCCCGGCACTGGGCCGAACTGGCCGCCGAGGACGGGGCGGACGGCGTACTGGCGCTGCCGCCGACGATGTACCGGGCCAGCGGCCAGCAGGTCGTCGAGCACTATACGAAGATCGACGAGGTCGGGCTGCCGATCATGATCTACAACAACCCGATCGACACCAAGGTGGATCTCGTCCCCGACCTGGTGGCGGAGATCGCCCAGCTGCCCAACGTGAGGGCGATCAAGGAATTCAGCGGCGACGTGCGCCGGCTGTTCGAGATCACCGAGCGGTGCGACATCGACGTCGTGGCCGGCGCCGACGACGTGCTGTTCGAGCTGATGGCCGACGGGGCGGTCGGCTGGTTCGCCGGCTTCCCCAACACCTTCCCGGCCGAGTCGGTGGCGATCTACGACCACATGCTGGCCGGGCGCTTCGAGGAGGCCAGGGAGCTCTACAAGCACCTCGTCGCGGTGTTCCGGTGGGACTCGCGCACCGAGTTCGTGCAGGCCATCAAACTCGGCATGGACATGGTCGGCCGATACGGCGGCCCGTGCCGCCCGCCGCGTGGCCCGCTCTCCGCCGAGCACGACGCCCAGGTGCGTGCCGACATGCGACGGGCCATCACCGCGCTCGAGACGCGCCGCGCGGTGGCGGTCTGAGATGCGTACATCGCGGTTGTTCTCCGCCGTCGACTCGCACACCGAGGGCATGCCGACCCGGGTCGTGACGGGAGGCATCGGGGTGATCCCCGGCGCCACCATGAACGAGCGGCGCCTGTACTTCGCCGAGCACCTCGACCACATACGGCGGCTGCTGGTGAACGAGCCGCGCGGTCATTCGGCGATGAGCGGCGCCATTCTGCAGCCGCCGACCCGCCCCGACGCGGATTTCGGCGTGGTGTACATCGAGGTGTCCGGGTGCCTGCCCATGTGCGGGCACGGCACGATCGGAGTGGCCACGGTGCTGGTCGAGACCGGGATGGTCGAGGTCGTCGCGCCGGTGACGAGCATCCGGCTGGACACCCCGGCCGGGCTGGTGGTGGCCAATGTCGCGGTCAAGGACGGGCATGCCGAGAGCGTCACGCTGGAGAACGTGCCGGCGTACTGCGACCGGCTCGACGAGACCATCGAGGTGCCCGGCCTCGGCGAGGTCAGGTACAGCCTGGCGTTCGGCGGGAACTTCTACGCGATGGTGGACCTCGACGACGTGCGGCTGCCGTTCGACCGGCAGCGCAAGGGCGAGATCCTGAGCGCCGGGCTGGCGATCATGGACGCGATCAACACGTCCGCGCCGCCCGAGCACCCCCAGATCGACGGTGTCGGCCATTGCCACCACGTGGAGTTCATCGCGCCCGGTTCCGACGCCGCGCATTCGCGGCACGCCATGGCCATCCATCCGGGATGGTTCGACCGATCGCCCTGCGGAACCGGCACGTCGGCTCGGATGGCGGAGTTGCACGCACGCGGTGAGCTTCCGCTGCACCAGGATTTCGTCAACGAGTCCTTCATCGGCAGCCGGTTCACCGGCCGCCTGGTCGGAGAGACCACGGTCGGCGGCCTGCCCGCGGTGCTGCCGACCATCACCGGCCGGGCCTGGGTGACCGGGATCGGCCAGTACATGCTGGACCCGACCGATCCCTACCCGGCCGGTTTCGAATTCTGAGGGGCGTGGCGGACGCCCGGTGGCGTTTCGCCACCGGGCCACGCCCGGGAGGGGGGGCGTGCCGGTCCGCACCCGCGCCCCCGCGGGCCGAACGTCGCGGCCGGCGAATGCGATACTCGGCACATCGTTGGCCGACGAAGGTTGGCGGGGTGTGACATTTCAGTGGTGGGAGGACGGCGCGGATGAGCTCATCAATCATCGGCCCGGTGTCGGTGGGGGCGAGCCTGCGCGGCACAGTGGAGGACGCGGTGGCCGCCGCCATCGTCTCGGGCGAACTGGCCCCGGGAGCCCTGGTCACCGCGCCGACGCTGGCCGCGCGGTTCGGGATCTCCGCCACCCCGGTCCGTGAGGCCCTGCTCAACCTGCAGGGACGCGGGTTCGTCGACGTGGTGCGCAACAAGGGTTTCCGGATCACCGAGGTCAGCGAGCAGGACCTCTGGGAGATCGTGCGGCTGCGCCAGCTGCTGGAGGCACCGCCGATGCGGGAGATCGCGCGGACGCTGCAACCGGAGGCCGCAGCCGACCTGCGGCGCAAGGCCCAGACGATCGTGGACTCGGCCGCCGCGGCCGATCTCGCCGCCTACCTTGCCGCTGACATGGCCTTTCACCTGCGCCTGCTGGAACTGCACGGCAACCGTCGGCTGATCGCGATGGTGAAGGACCTGCGGCAGCAGACCCGGATGGTGGGCCTGGCCGACATGATCGGTACGGCCGAGCTGGCCCGTTCGGCCGCCGAGCATCACAGCCTGGTGGACCTGCTGGAGGCGCGTGACGGGCGGGGGGCGGAAACACTGGTCACCGCCCACATCGGACACGTGCTCGGCTGGTGGAACGGCCGCTCGGAGGACTGAGACACCGGTGCGACGAGCCCACCCGGCCGAGCCGGGTGGGCTGTTGGCGCGCGCCCGCGAACAGGAAGGCCGGCGTGCCAAGAGGTCGCGCGGACAGGTGGGCCATCGGCCCCGACGCCGCCCCGCCTGTCCGCGCGACCTCTAAATTCCCGCCGAAGCTCTTCTCCCGGGAGGTGTCACATACTACTGTCCTCTCAAGCGACCGGGATCGCAGTGATCCCGGTCCCTCTGTGGGACCGGTTCGCGGCTGCCCCGCTCTGCCCGCCTGCCCGCCGGATTCGCAGTGCGTCTGCTCACCGTTTCCGCACGTAGTCGTTGGTCCGCCGGCCCGTCATCCGTCCCGCTCGTCCGGACGGCCGGGCTGCCCGCACCCGACCGGAAGGTAGGACCCCTTGAAGAGAACCTCGTCTTCAGCGGCGCTCGCTGGGCTGACGGCCGGCGTACTCGCCCTTTCGGCATGCACCGGCGGTGGCTCCACGTCCACGGGTGCCGGCGGTGGGGGCGGTGGGGCCGCGGTCAAGGGCGGGACCGTGCAGGTCCTGCAGTCGACCGACTTCTCCTACCTCGATCCGACCCGGGGCTTCGACGGCGGCGTCAACGCTTTCTACCGACTGATATACCGTCAGCTGATCACCAAGGCACCCAACGACGCCAAGGATCCCAACGCGATGGTCCCCGACCTCGCGCAGAGCCTCGGCAAGGTCTCCGCCGACGGCCTGACCTGGACCTACAAGCTCAAAGCCGGGATCAAGTTCGACACCGGCGCGACGATCACCTCCAAGGACGTCAAGTTCGGCATCAGCCGCGGCTGGGACCCGGAGATCGGCATCGGCTCGCCCTACCTGAAAAACCTGATCGACGCCCCGAAGGGATATCAAGGTCCCTACCGCTCAGGGGACTTGCCCACGATCGAGACGCCCGACGACCGGACCATCGTCTTCCACCTCAAGGCACCGTTCCCCGAGTTCGACGCGGCGCTGTCCCAGTCGAGCGGCACCCCGTTCCCGGCCGGGACCGGCGGGGGCGACTCGTTCATCAAGGACGTGATCTCCTCCGGCCCGTACGACCTGGAGCAACTCGTCCCGGGCAGCGTGATCCAGCTCAAGCGCAACCCGCACTGGGACCCGAAGAGCGACACGGTCCGCAAGGCGTACCCCGACGCGTGGCGCTTCACCGTCGGCGTCGAGGGCGCCACCATCGACGAGCGTCTCATCGCCGGCCAGGGCGCCGACGTCAACGCGATCTCCGGCAGTGTGCAGACGGCCACCGTCGCCCGCCTGCGGACGCCCCAGCTCAAAGCGCGCACGGTCACGGCGCCGTCGACCTGCCTCACGTACATGGGTCTCAACACGACGAAGAAACCGCTCAACGACGTGAAGGTGCGTCAGGCCGTCAACTACGCGGTGGACAAGGGCTCGGTGCTCAACGCCACCGGCGGCAGGCAGTTCGCGACGATCTCCCACAGCATTCTGCCGAAGACGGTCTCCGGGCACATCGACCACGACCCCTATCCGAGCGCGGACAACGCCGGTGACGTGGCCAAGGCCAAGCGACTGCTCACCGAGGCAGGTTACCCCGACGGCTTCACGATGACTCTGGACGTACGCGCGAAGGAAGTCGACCAGAGCCGGGGCGAGGCCATTCAGCAGGCGCTCAAGCGGGCCGGTATCGAGGTCAAACTGAACGTGATCGACGCGGCGACCTACTACGAGACGATCGGCACACCGTCGCAGCAGCACGACGCGGCGATCACCGGCTGGTGCCCGGACTGGGCGTCGAGCGCGTCGACGTTCCTGCCGCCGCTGTTCGACGGCCGGCACATCACCGCCAAGGGCAACCAGAACGTCGCCCAGCTCGACGACGACGCCGTCAACGCCGAGATCGACCGCATCGGCGCGATGACCGACCTGGCCGCGGCGAACAAGGCATGGGGCGAACTCGACAAGAAGATCATGGCGCTGGCCCCCTTCGTCCCGCTGAACGTCGAGAACCGCATCTACCTGCCGGGCACCAACGTGGCCGGGGTGATCGTGCCCAGCGGCGACGTCGACTACGGGATCATCGGTCTCAAGGACCCGGCGAAGGGCTGACATGACGATCCCGTCAACCGGTCCGCGGGTGCCGGCGGTGTCCGCACCGGGGACCGCCGGCACCACGCCCGACCCTCGCCGGAGCGTGCCCCGGACCCTGCTGCGCGACCCGGTGGCCGTGGCCTGCCTCGGCTACATCGCACTGATCGTGCTCATGGCGGTGTGCGCGCCTCTCATCGTCCGGGTCAGCGGCTGGGACCCGTACGAGTTCGACCAGAGCGCCATCGACCCCGACCTCGGCGGTATGCCCGTCGGGTCCTGGGGCGGCATCTCCGGGTCCCACTGGCTCGGTGTCGAACCCGGCAGCGGCCGGGACATCTTCGCCCGGATCGTGTACGGCGCCCGCTCCTCGATGCTCATCGCACTCGGCGCGACACTGCTCACCACGGTGCTCGGCATGGTGTTCGGCCTGCTGGCCGGATACTTCGGCGGCCGGACCGACATGGTGATCTCGCGCGTCATGGAGTTCCTGATGGCGTTCCCCGCACTCATCTTCATGATCGCCGTGCTGTCCGCACTGCCCGCGGACGACCGGCAGTACCTGCTGGTCGTGGTGATCTCGGTGTTCGGCTGGCCGTACCTGGCCCGGATCGTGCGAGGACAGACCATGTCGCTCAAGGAGCGCGAGTTCGTCGAGGCGGCCCGCGCGTCCGGTGCCTCCCGCACCACCATCGTCTTCACCGAGATCCTGCCCAACCTGCGCTCGACCATCCTGGTCATGGTGACCCTGGCGGTACCCGGTTACATCGGTACCGAGGCCGGGCTGTCCTTCCTCGGCGTCGGCCTGGTGCCGCCCACGCCGTCCTGGGGGCAGATGATCTCGAGTTCGGTGAGCTGGTACGCGGTGGTCCCCACGTACTTCCTGGTACCGGGTGTCTTCCTGGCCCTGCTGGTGCTGTCCTTCATGGTCCTCGGCGACCGCGTCCGGATCGCCGCCGAGCCGGGAGGCCGCTCATGACCCGCTACGTCGTGCACCGCGTGCTGGGCATGCTGCTGGTGCTCTTCCTGGTCTGCCTGTTCACCTACATCATCTTCTTCGCCCTGTCGCCGGACCCGGCCGTGCAGATCTGCGGCAAGAACTGCACCCCGGAGCGCATCGACCAGATCCGGGCCAACCTCGGCCTGACCGACCCCTTCCTGACCCAGTTCCTGAACTTCCTGCAGGGCCTGTTCCTCGGCCGTGACTACGGCGGCGGCCCGTCCGCGGTGCACTGCCCGGCACCCTGCCTCGGCTACTCGTTCCAGACCTCTCAGTTCGTCACCGACATGGTCGTGCAGCGGCTGCCGGTGACCGCGGTGGTCGCGCTCGGCGCGGCCGTGCTCTGGCTGGTCCTGGGCGTGATCGGAGGTCTGCTCAGCGCGGTGCGCGAAGGAAGGTTCACCGACCGGTTCATCGCGGGGCTCACCCTGGGCGGCATGTCGATCCCGAACTACGTGCTCGCCCTCGCCCTGCAGTACGTGCTCGTGGTGTGGCTGCAGTGGCTGCCCTTCCCGCAGGCCGTGCGGTTCGCCGACGACCCGGGGCAGTGGTTCCTCAACTTCATCATGCCGTGGACAGTGCTGGCGATCGGCTACGCCTCGTCGTACACCCGGCTCACCCGGGCCAACGTCATCGACACCCTGGACGAGAACTTCGTGCGGACCGCGAAAGCCAAGGGCCTGCGCCCGGACCTGGTGTGGCGGCGGCACGCGCTGCGGCCGGCACTGACCCCGATCGTCACGATCGCGGGCATGGACTTCGCCGGCCTGCTCGGCGGCGCGCTGATCACCGAGACCGTCTTCGGGATCAACGGCGTCGGCAAACTCGCGGCGGACTCCATCACCAAGAACGACCAGCCGGTCATCATGGCCGTGACGCTGCTCGCCGCGTTCTTCGTCGTGGTCGGCAACATGGCCGTCGACCTCGTCTACTCCGCGATCGACCCGCGGGTCGGAAAGGGAGCGGCGTCATGAGCGACCTGCTGCGCGTCCGCGACCTGACCGTCGCCTTCCACGGCAAACCGGTGGTCGACGCCGTCGACTTCGCCGTGCCGCCCGGCGGCGCCCTCGGCATCGTCGGCGAGTCGGGCTCCGGCAAGTCCATGACCAGCCTCGCGGTCATGGGGCTGCTCCCGAAGGGCGCCACCCGCGCCGGCCACATCGAGTTCGACGGCACCGACCTCACCACACTGAACGAACGCCGGATGCGCGCCGTTCGCGGCGACCGGATCGCCATGGTGTTCCAGGACCCGCTCTCCTCGTTGAACCCGTACTACACGGTGGGTACGCAGATCGCCGAGGCCTACCGCTCCCACCGCTCCGACGTCAGCCGCCGGGCAGCCCGCAAGGCGGCGATCGAGGCGATGGAACGCGTGCACATCCGCGACGCGGCCCGTCGCGTCGACGAATACCCGCACCAGTTCTCCGGCGGCATGCGCCAGCGCGTGATGATCGCAATGGCGCTCACCACCGAGCCGAGCCTGATCATCGCCGACGAGCCGACCACCGCGCTCGACGTCACCGTCCAGGCCCAGATCCTCGACCTGCTCGCCGAGGTACGCCGTGACACCGGTGCCGCGCTCATCCTCATCACCCATGATCTCGCCGTGGTCAGCGAGGTCGCCGACACACTGATCGTCATGCGGCACGGCAAGGTCGTCGAGTCCGGCACCGCCGAGCAGGTCTTCTCCGACCCGCGGCACCCGTACACCAGGGCACTGCTCGACGCGGTCCCGCGGATCGACGACGAGATCGGCGAACTGCAGACCCTGGGAGGCGACACATGAGCCCCGAACCACTGCTGCGGGCCCGGGACCTGGTCAAGGAATTCCCCGTCGCGGGCATGGCCGGACTGCTGCGCCCCGCGCGCAGGTTCACCGCCGTCGACACCGTCTCCTTCGACCTCCACGCGGGCAGGACCCTCGCGCTGGTGGGGGAGTCCGGGTCGGGCAAGTCGACCACCGCGCGGCTCGCCGCCCGGCTGATCGACGTCACGTCGGGCACCGTCCACCTCGACGGCCGCGACATCACCGCCCTGCACGGGCAGGACCTGCTGGAGGTACGCCGCCAGGTGCAGGTCGTCTTCCAGGACCCGTTCTCGTCGCTCAACCCGCGGCACACCGTCGAGCGGATCGTCACCGCGCCCCTGCGCTACCAGAAACGGCCGATTCCCGGAGGCACCCGGTCCGTCGCCCGCGCGCTCATGGAACGGGTGGGGCTCGACCCCGATCACGTCGGCCGCTACCCCGCGCAGTTCTCCGGCGGGCAGGCCCAGCGCATCGGCATCGCCCGCGCCATCGCCGTGAATCCGCGCGTGCTGGTCTGCGACGAAGCGGTCTCGGCGCTCGATGTCTCGGTGCAGGCGCAGATCATCAACCTGCTGCGCGAACTCCAGCGCGAGGAGGGCTTCGGCTGCCTGTTCATCGCCCACGACCTCGCCGTGGTCCGGCAGATCGCCACCAGCGTCGCGGTGATGACGGGCGGCCGCGTGGTGGAGGCGGGCGAGCGGGACGCGGTCTTCGACGACCCGCAACACGAGTACACCCGCGAACTGCTGGCCGCCGTGCCGCGGATCCGCCCCGACTGGGACGCGCGCCGGCGCTCCAACGTAACGGGGGCCACCACATGAACCTGGTGGAGTACCCCCTGCCCGGCGCCTGGGTCCGCGAGTTCACCGTCGCCGCGCCACTGGACTGGTCCGATCCCGGCGGCGAGAGCATCGAGCTGTTCGTCCGGGAGTTCACCGACCCCGACCGTCGCCACGACGACCTGCCGCTGCTGACGTATCTGCAGGGCGGCCCCGGCGGAGCCAATCCCCGGCCCGCCCCGGTGGGCGGCTGGCTGCCCGAGGCCCTGGCACACTACCGCGTCGTTCTGGTCGACCAGCGCGGCACCGGGCGCAGCACCCCGGTCGACGGAACCGACATCGCGGGCTTCCCCCATGCCCGCGCCGCGGCGGACCACCTGCTGCGCTTCCGGGCCGACTCGATCGTGCGCGACCTCGAACACGTCCGGACCCGGGTTTACGACGGCAAGCGGTGGGCCACCCTCGGACAGAGCTTCGGCGGGTGGATCACCCTGACCTATCTGTCCCACGCCCCCGAGGCGCTGACCGCCTGCTACGTCTGCGGCGGGATCCCCGGCACACCGCCCGATCCGGACGAGGTCTACCGGCGCACGTTCGAACGGGTGGCCGACAAGACCGCCGACTTCTACCGGCGCTACCCGCAGGACGTCGCCGCGGTCGCGGCGATCGCCGACCGGCTCGCCGCCGGTGATGTGACGCTGCCCGACGGCTCGCCGCTGTCGGTGCGCCGGTTCCAGACACTGGGCGGGGAGCTCGGCTTCGGAGCCGGCCACCAGCGCCTGCACTGGCTGGTCTCCGAGGCGATCCGCCGAGACGGCCGTTTCGACGGCACGTTCCTTCAGACCGTGCTGGTCAAGACGTCGAACGCGGGGAACCCGCTGTTCTGGACCCTCCAGGAGTCGATCTACGGCGACGGCGCCAACGGCCCCTTCCGCTGGTCGGCCCAGCGCGAACGGGACCGGCGGCCGGAGTTCGCCGAGGACCGCCGGCCACTGCTGTTCACCTCGGAGATGACGTTTCCCTGGATGTTCGAGGAGGTCCGGGCGCTGCGGCCGTTCGCGCCCGCGATGGCCGAACTCGCCGAGCAGGAGGTCTGGAGCCCGCTCTACGACCCGGCACGGCTCGCGGCCAACGACGTGCCGCTGGCCGCGGCAGTCTACGCCGACGACGTGTTCGTCGACGCCGGGCTGCAGCGCGACACCCTGACCCGGGTCGGCAACGCCCAGACCTGGGTGACCAACGAGTACGAACACGACGGCATCACCGACGGCCGGGTGCTGCGCCGGCTGCGGGAGATGGTCCGCGACCGAGGAGGCGAAAAGCGTTGACCGAGACGACCACCCCGCCGTACGCCGGGACCAGGCCGCCGCGGCTGGCCGACGAAAGCCCCGGCTTCCTGGCCCGTATCGGGCACGGCTGGGCCGAACGCGACGTCCCGGCGCCGGTGAGTCCGGCCGCGGCACGGGCGGCGGCCGAGCACCGGGCCCGGTTGAGCGCCTGCCTGCCGGACCGGACCCTGGTCCTGGCCGCGGGCCGCGCCAGGCACCGCAACGGCGACGCGGACTACCCGTTCCGGGTGGACAGCGACTTCCTCTGGGCCACCTCGTGCCAGACCGAGGGCGCGGTCCTGATGATGACACCGCGCCCGGGCGGCCACGACGCGGTGCTGTACATGCCGGCTCCGGCCCGGCCCGGCGAACGTGACTTCCACGCCAGCGCGGCGCACGGGGAGCTGTGGGTCGGCCCGTCGGCGGGGCTCGCGGCGTGGTCGGCCGCGCTGGATCTGCCGGTGCGGCCGATCGACGACCTCGGCGAGCAGCCCGGCGGCCAACCGGACGAACTGCGTACCGTGCTCTCCGACCTTCGCATGATCAAGGACGACTGGGAGATCGCACAACTGCGTGAGGCCGTGGACCACACGGTCACCGGATTCGCCGCCGTCGCCGACGAGATCCCGCGGGCCGTCGCCGACGCCCTGGGGGAGCGCTGGCTGCAGGGCACCTTCGACCGGCACGCCCGAACCTTCGGCAACGGGCCCGGCTACAACACCATCGTCGGCTCCGGCGAGCACGCGCCGATCCTGCACTGGGTCCGCTGCGACGGCCCGGTCCGGCCCGGTGAGACCCTGCTGCTGGACATGGGCGTCGAAGCGAACTCGCTGTACACGGCGGACGTGACCCGGACGATCCCGGTGGCCGGCTCGTTCACACCGGCCCAGCGCCGGGTGCACGACCTGGTCGAGGCCGCCCATCGGGCCGGCATGGACCAGGTACGCCCCGGCGCCACGTACACCGACTTCCACTTCGCCGCCATGGAAGTCCTGGCCCGCGGCCTGCACGACTGGGGGTTGCTGCCGGTCTCGGTCGACGAGGCGCTCGCCCCCGAGGGCCAGCAGCACCGCCGCTACCTCGTCTGCGGTATCGGCCACCACCTGGGCCTGGACGTGCACGACTGCGGCTCGTCGTCGTACGAGCGGTACCAGGGCGCGTCGTTGCGGCCCGGCATGGTGCTGACGGTCGAGCCCGGCCTGTACTTCCACGCCCACGACGAGACCCTGCCCCCGGAACTGCGCGGAATCGGCGTACGTCTGGAGGACGACCTCCTGGTCACCGGGACCGGGCACGAGGTGCTGTCGGGCGCGCTGCCGATCGACGCCGCCGGGCTCGAGAAATGGGCGGCCCGATGACCCGGGCGCGTCCCTTCGCCCTGCGGGACGTGGAGTTGCTCGACGGGGTGCACTCCCGGACCCGGGACCAGATGCTGCGTCTCGCCAGGGAGTTCCCGGTGGACCGGGTGCTCGCGGTCTTCCGGGCCAACGCGGGGCTCGACACCCGCGGAGCACTCCCGCCCGGCACCTGGGAGGACTTCGGCCATCCGGACGAGCGGGCGTGGTCCGAGGCCGACTACCCCGGTCCGGGAGTGGCACCCACGGCGAGCCTGCTGCGCGGGCACTACGCGGGGCACTTCCTGTCGATGCTGTCGCTGGCGTACGCCTCGACCGGCGAGGAGCTCCTGCGGGGCAAGGCGAACGAGATGGTCGCGGGCCTGGCCGAGGTGCGTGACGCGCTGGCGGCGACCGGGCGTTACAGCCATCCGGGCTTTCTGGCGGCGTACGGCGAGTGGCAGTTCTCGCGGCTGGAGGACCTGGCGCCGTACGGGGAGATCTGGGCGCCGTACTACACGTGCCACAAGATCATGGCCGGTCTGCTGGACGCGTACGAGCTGACGGGCTCCCGGCAGGCGCTGGAGATCGTCACCGGCATGGGCCACTGGGTGGCCGGCCGGGTCCTGCGGCTGGACCGGGCGCGGTCGCAGCGCATGTGGTCGCTCTACATCGCCGGCGAGTTCGGCGGAATGAACGAGACCATGGCGAGACTGCACCGGATCACCGGCGAACCGTCGTTCCTGCGCACCGCCGGGGCGTTCGAGATCGACCGCGTGCTCGACGCCGCGGTCGAGGGCCGTGACGTGCTCGACGGCATGCACGCCAACCAGCACCTCCCGATGCTCGTCGGACACCTCGACCAGTACGACGCCACCGGTGACCGCCGCTACCTCGACGCCGTGGTCGCCCTCTGGGACCAGATCGTGCCCGGCCGGATCTTCGCCCACGGCGGCACCGGCGAGGGCGAACTGTGGGGCCCCGCGGACACCGTGGCCGGGTTCGTCAAGCGACGCAACGCCGAGACCTGCGCCACCTACAACCTGCTGAAGATCGCCCGCTCGCTCTTCGGACACACCCTCGACGTCCGGTACGCCGACTACGCCGAGCGTGCCTCGCTGAACCACATCGTCGGCTCCCGCGCGGACGTCACCTCGGACACCGGTCCCGAGGTCCTGTACATGTACCCGGTGGACCCGGGCGCCGTCCGC
This sequence comes from Streptomyces sp. NRRL F-5135, assembly GCF_000719775.1. GTDB lineage: Bacteria > Actinomycetota > Actinomycetes > Streptomycetales > Streptomycetaceae > Streptomyces > Streptomyces hebeiensis. The sequence goes on from NZ_JOHR01000022.1 coordinate 58,637, forward strand.
GAGTACGACAACGTCGGAACCTGCTGCGGCGGCACCGGTCTGGAGAGCCACGTCAAACACCAGGAATCCGTGTGGTTCCACGCACCGGGGCAGCTGTACGTCACGCAGTACGTACCCTCGCGGCTGCGCCACGCCGACGGGGAGGTGACCCTGCGGACCCGGTACCCCCGCGACGGGAAGGTGGCGATCGAGTTCGGTCTCGCCTTCTCGGGCGAGCTGCACCTGCGCATCCCGCCCTGGGCCGCCCGCGCCCGGGTCGACGGCGTGGAGACGCCGGCGCCGGACACCGGATTCGTGACACTGCGGCGCGATTTCCGCCCCGGCGACATCGTCGAGCTCGACCTGCCGATGCCGCTGCGGCTGGTGCCCACCCCCGACGACCCCACCCTGGTCAGCCTGGAACTCGGCCCCACGGTCCTGCTCGCGCGCGACGACGCCACCACCACCCTGCAGGTCGCGGCGGCCGCCCATCGGCGTCTCGACGGCAGCATCGCCGGGCACACCACCGACGGCGACCTGGTCTCGGCGCTCGGCCGTACCTTCGAACCGGCCTGGTCCGGCGGGGACCACCGCTACCACATGTACCTGCGTCTGGCCGACCCGGAGATCGCCTTCCTGGGCAGCGCACCCGGGGTACCCGACCGCCATGACTCCGACGGCTGGTCGTTCCTCACCGGACTGTGGGCGGACGGCGGATACGCCGACGTCGGAGCGTTCTTCACCGCGGTCCACCGGGGGGTGGTGCGGGCGGCCCGGTCCGGGCTGCTGAACCGGGACGAGGCGGTCGCGGTGTTCATGGCGGCGACCGCGAGCACCCTCGACGGCCCGCCCGTGCCCCGCCGCGGTGTCATCGGCCCGGACTCGGCGGACGTACCGCGCGTGACCCGGCGGACCTCGGCGGACGGGCAGCAGGCCGAGGACGTCGTCGAATGGTCGCTCCCGGCGGACGTCGGCGCGGGCGATCCGCTGCCGGTGGTCCGGGTGGAGGTGACCGGCGACCACGCCCCGTCCGGGTGGTACACCCGCGGGCCGGGCTTCGCGGTGACCTCGGTCTCGTCCGCCACTGTGGAGGCCGCGGTGGGAGAGGGCGCGTGGCAGCCCGCGACCGGTGTGATCGCGCTGGACCGAGAGGGCCGGCACGTCCTCCGGGGCCGGGCCACCGACTCCTCCGGCCGGACCGTTCACACCACTCGCGAGGTCGCCGTCGACACACGGCCGCCGTCGGTGCGTGCCGAGGTCCGTCCGCTCGGGCCGAGCAACGTCGAGGTGACCCTCTACGCCGACGACGACGTGTCCGGCGTGGACCGCGTTCAGTGGCGTACCCCGGAGACGTTCTGGGGCGTCTATCAGGAGCCCTTCACCAGGGCGCTGCGCGACGAGCCGCAGACCCTCGAGTTCATCGCCGCCGACCGGGCCGGGAACACGACACCGGTCCAGCGGGTGGAATTGCCGCCGCGGCGGTGAGAACCCTGGGCGATTGTCCCGAACAGAACGTTGCCGAAAGGGTTTTCTTACGTCAGTGTCAACAGTAATAGACGCCCCGTCCATCGGTGTTGGTCTTCACGTGCTCATCGGAGTCGGCCGCCTCCACCGTCATTCTCCGGTGTGCGGGAAAGGCCGGAAAACCGACGTGGGGCTCGTCCGTCATCGGACCTCAATGGGATGGTGTTTCCGCCATGAAGCTTCTTCGTGCTCGATTACGGCCACTGTGGCCGGCTGTCGTACTGACTCTCACGCTGGTGACCGGTGGGTCCGTCGCGCCGCCGGCGACGGCGCGCGCCTCGGCCCCCGCCGCGAAGTCCGTGTACATCCCCGCGAGATGGACCCAGACGGGCGAGGTGCCCTGGTCCGCCTCCCGGAGCCGGGAGTCCACCAACTTCGTCCTGCTGTGGGGCGAGAAGTCCGGCACCAATCCCGTGTCGGCGCCCGCGCCGTACAACTTCGACCCGGACAGTGTCATCACCCAGCTGGAGAACCTCTACAGCTTCTACGTCAACAGGATGGCCTTCACACCGGAGACCGGGCTGCTGGCGCAACACAAGATCATCGTGATCGTGACCCGGACCTGGAACCGCACCGAGCTGGACGCCTGGGCCACCGGCGGATCGGTGGACAACCGGGTCGGCATCATCAACGTCGCTCCGGGGGCCGCGCTGCCCGGGTCGTGGGGCCTGGCGCACGAACTGGCCCATGTCTTCCAGAACTACACGTTTCTGGGCCGGTCCGGTGCCGGCTTCGTCGATCCGAGCGCGGGCACGTTCTGGGAGACCGGCGCCGAGTTCATGGCGATGCAGGCGCTGCCCACCACCGCGGCCGGAGACCTGACCCGCTGGCTGCGTTCGGAGAATCTGTACTGGAGTTCCAGCCGGCACCACTACGGCAACTGGATGCTGGCGCAGTACATCAAGGACCGCGACGGACTGGCCATGTTCAACCGGATGTGGAACGAGGCGCGCAGCACCGAGCATCCGCTGGAGACGTACCGCCGGATCACCGGTATCAGCCAGTCCGAACTGGGCCGGCGGGTCGGCGAGTACGCCACCCGCACCGTCAACTACGACTTCGGCAACCGCTCGACGCTGATGCCGTTCATCACGAACGTGTACGGCGCGGGCTTCCTCAGCGCGTACAACGGAGGCAACGTCGAGGCCGTCGACCAGAACCTGAACCACTACCGGATCAACGCGCGGGTGGCGCCCTCGGACTACGGCTTCAACAAGATCAAGCTCGTGCCCTCGTCGGCAGGCGGGCTGGTGAAGGTCCGGCTCAAGGGGCACGCGGAGACCGGCGCGAGCGGCTGGACGTTCGGACTGGTGGCGATGCGCGACGGCACGGCACGCTACTCGGCGCTGAGCTCGGGCACCGACGGGCAGATCAGTTTCCAGCTGCAGTCAGGCGAGAGCGAGGTGTGGCTGGTGGTCACCGCCACACCCACCGCGGTGCCCCACTACGGCTTCCTGGACGGATACACCAAGGCCCGGCGCTTCCCGTACGAGTTCCGCCTCTCCGGCGCCACTCCGTCAGGCTTCGAGCCCGGCCATGTCAAGCCGGCCGCGACCGGCGGCGGGCACTGGCACTCCAACGGCGGCGGCTGGGTCTCCAACACGGCCAGCGTCGCCGCCACCGCCTACGTCGGTCCGAAGGCCGCGGTCTACGCCGGTACGGTCACCGGCAACGCCCGTATCGAGGGGCTCGGCTGGGTCAACGGCGGTACCGTCGGCGGCAACGCCGTGGTCAAGGACAACGCCCTGATCCAGGGTGGCGCCAACCTGTCCGGGAACATCGTCGTCGGCGGGGACGCCGAACTCGCCATGACCTGCGGTGCCGGTACCTACCTGATGTTCAATCCGGACCGGCGCTGTGACGGTGCCGGCGGTGAGCCCGACGTCAACCCGTCGTACACCGCCTTCCCCAGCGCCGATCTGGCGATCTCCTCGTGATGTGAGTCGGAGATTCGCCGCAGGGGGTCCCGTGGGGAAGTCCTCCATGCCGGCCGGACGTTGGCGTGGGGTGCGCACCCAGGACGTGGGCGACCGGAACTCGCACCGCGCGGGTTCCGGTCGCGCCCCCCGCCGTCCCCGGCCGGACGCGCCACGGCACTCGCACGCCCGGTCAGAGACGGGATCACCGGCCGCCTGCCGTTGCCGCCGCCGCCGGACGGTGGCGCGGAGGGCACCAGATGACAGGAGCCCTGGATCAGTAGCCGTAGATCATCTTGTAGGCGACCTCGGGGAGGAACTGTCCGGCCGTGGATCCGGCCCCGACGCCGCAGTTGCCGTCGGACTCGCCCGGCGTCTTGACCCACAGGAGCATCTCGGCGCCTCCGCCCAGCCGGGTGGGGGTGCCGATGCGGCGACCGGAGGGGTTGCACCACTGGCCGTCGGAGCCGTTGCCGTTACGGCTGGTGTCCACGACGAACGGCTTGGTGTAGCCGTAGCGGGCGTTGAGTTCGCTGTTGACGGCGTTGCCGTAGGCCGTGTTCTCGGCAGTGGTGAAGTAGTTGGAGATGTTGAGCGAGAAGCCGTGGGCCTGTCGGAGGCCGGCTTCGTGGAGACGCTGGGCCATGGTCGCCGGGCTCGCCCAGACCGGGTTGCCGGCATCGAGGTAGACCCAGGTGTTGGGGGCCTGGCGGTTGAACTCGGCGAGGGCGCCCGTGAGCATGCTCTCGCGTTCGTCGATCTGCCCCTGCGTCATGCAGCCGTAGTCCCCGAGGGAGTCCGGTTCGAGGAGGACGACGGCCGGGCGGTTGGCGATCCCGCCGGCGAACTGCGCGATCCAGCTCGCGTAGGCGGACGGCGAGGCGGCTCCGCCCGCGGAGTGTCCGCCGCAGTAGTCGCGGTTGTAGATGTTGTAGGCGACGAGGACGGGCAGCTTGTCCCTCTGGTCCGCCGCCCCCGCGTACGCGCCCGTGGCCGTGCCGATGGTGCCGCTCCAGGAGCCGAACCAGCGGGCCATCGGAGTGTTGGCGATGGACGTGCCGATCGCGGCCGCCCGGCCGTCACCGGGGTTGGCGGCGGCCCACCGCTTCGGGCTGGAGTCGGGGTCCGCGTAGAACCCGCTGGTCATAGTCGTGGGATCGGCCGCGTGGGCGGACGGTGCGATGGCGAGCGCCAGCGGCAGAGCGGCGAACGCTGCCATGAGGGCGCGGATTCTGCGGCGCATGACTGTACCTCGATTTCCTGGCAGGGATGCGTCGCACGCTCTCGTCCCGAGCATGCGACGCGCTGAGGAAGCGCGGTGGTACGACGTCCCCTTGTGCATGGGCCGTCCGGCAGGGACGCACACTCGCAGGGCCGGCAACACATTATGGGAGCGCTCCCATGCGGAGGCGGTCCCAGCGCGCTGAAAGCCGTCGGGTGTGACCGGTATGGTGTGGTCTGCTGACCGGCCTGTCAAGAGCCGACGTGCGTCCCGCCTTTCGTTTGATGAGGACAGAGTTCAGCCGTCCCCCGGCACGGAATACGCTCCCCAGTCCTCGGCGCCTTCCTTCGGCTGCTCGGTGTTCCACCGGCGCGGCCGTATGAACTCCTCACGCCCGGCGCTGGTCGGCTCGGAGTGGACGCGTATACTGTGTAGTTCTCAGGCAGGTGACGGGTGGTCGCGCGCACGCATACCCGATAGTTCCTTCAGGGGGCGCTCGCGTGACGGCGGAACTCGACGACTACCTCGCCTCCTTCGCCGAGCCGACCGGATACCTCAACTTCGGCAGCTACGGACCACCGTCGCGCGCGGTCGTGGAGACGATCGGCCGGCTGACGGCCGACGCGAGCGCCGGTGTGCCCTCGGCGGGACTGCACGCGGAGGACGAGAACGCGCTCGCGGCTGTCTCGCGCCTCACCGGGTTCGACCGGAGCGCGGTGGTGCTGACGTCCAGCACGTCGCTCGGCCTCCTCCAGATCGCCTTCGGCCTGCCGCGCGGCGCGGTGCTCGTCAGCGGTGCGGAGTTCCCCTCGAATCTGTACGCGTGGTGGCGAGCGCAGGACGCGGGGCTCACCACCGTGCGCACTCTGCCCGCCGTGCCCGGAAACGAGCTCGCGCCGGTAACGCCCGAACGCGTGGCAGCCGCCCTCACGCCGGACACCGTCGCGGTGGCGGTCAGCGCGGTCGACTTCCGCACCGGGGTCCGCGCCGACCTCGCCGGCATCCGTTCGGCGATCGGCGACCGCCTACTCGTGGTCGACGGCATCCAGGGATTCGGTGTCGTCGACGCCGACTGGACCCTGGCCGACGCGCTCGTCGTCGGCGGTCAGAAGTGGCTCAGAGCGGGGTGGGGCACGGGGTTCGTGGCACTGTCCCCCCGGGGGCTCGCGCGCCTGCGGCCCCTTCTCGGCGGCTGGACCGGTGTCGAAAGGCCCACGCACTACGATGGCGTGCCCCACGACCCGCTCCCCGGCGCACAGCGCTTCTCGACGACCAACGGATCACCGTTCGCCTCCGGGGCGCTCGCGACGGCCCTCGCGCAGTTGGAATCGGTCGGGGTCGCCACCGTCCAGCGCCGCGTCGAGGACACGGTGACGGCCTTCATCGACCGGCTCCTCGCCGCGGGGATGCCGGTACTGTCGCCCGTTTCGCCCCGCGAACGCGCGGGGCTTGTGGTGGTGGGCACTCCGCACGGTGACGCCCCGGCTCTCCACGAACGGCTCGCCGCGGCGGGCGTGACCGCAACCGTGCACGGGGTGGACCGCATACGTTTCAGCGTTCACGCGACCACCAGGCCGACCGCGCTCGACGCGGTTCTGACCGTTCTGGGAGAACCGTCATGATCCGTGCCCGAGTTCGTCCCGTCGGACAGCGTCCAGAAGGCGTCGGCGGACGCGCACCGCGGCGTACTTCTCACACGGCCGGCGCGGCAGTCCGGTTGCGTGCCAGCATGATCGCGGGCCCCGCGGCGAGGACGAAGAGGACTCCCGCCATCGCGACGTAGAGGTACACGCCGGTCGCCGCGCTCACCGCGGCATCGCCGGCAGCGGTCCCGGGAACAAGAGTCGCCTTGAGCACCTCGCCCCCGGCGAAGGTGGCAACCCCCTGCACCGGACGGCGCGCCCTGATCGGACGCTCGTAGGGCGAGGACCCTTAAACGCCGTCGTCGCCTGACCGGCCTCCGGCCGTGGTCGGAGGCGATGACGCGTCGGCGAGCGCCGCGTCGAGGCGATCGGCGGCGAGGGCGTGCTGGATGGCCATGGCCGCCGCGCCGATGACGCCGGACCGGATGCCGGTCGTTGCCGGCACGATCTGGAGGCGGGCGGTGGCGAGAGGGTGCGTGCGGCCGTAGACGACCTCTCGCGCCCCGGCGATGAGACTCTCGCCGGCTTGGGCGAGTGAACCACCGATGACGACGAGCTCGGGGTTGAGCAGGCTCACGCAGGTCGCGATGATTTCGCCGATTGTGCGTCCGGCCTGACGAACTGCCTGTGCGGCAGCGATATTGCCGTCGCGGACGAGCGCGACGACATCACTGTTCGTCGCGGCCGGAACGCCGACTGCGGTGAGGTGTTCGATGATCGCGCGGCCACTCGCGACGGCCTCGAGGCATCCGGTGTTGCCGCACGTGCACAGGACGTCGGAGACATGAGGGGCCGCCACGTGGCCGAGGTCGCCGGCCGCTCCGACCGCGCCTCGGAGCAGGCGACGACCACTGATGATCCCCGCGCCGATCCCGGTGGCGACCTTGATGAACAGGAGGTGATCGAGCTCCGGGTGGGCCGTCACGTGCTCGCCGAGGGCCATGAGGTTGACGTCGTTGTCGACGAGCACCGGAACGTCCCAGTGGCGCCGCACGTGTCCCGGTACGTCATAACCGTCCCACCCCGGCATGATGGGCGGGCATATGGGCCTGCCGCTCGAGTGCTCGACCGGGCCCGGCAGGCCGATCCCGATGCCGACCAGGTCCTCGACGTCCCGGTCCGCCTCGTCGAGTAGTCGTCGTATCGTCGCGACGACCCAGTCGAGGACTGTGATCGGCCCTGCCGAGATGTCGACATGCTCGGCGACCTCGGACAGGGGGCGGCCGGTGAGATCGGTCAGGGCGACATTTCCGTGGGTCGCCCCGAGGTCGGCGCCGACCACGACCCGAGCCTGTGGATTGAAGGCGAACCTGGCCGGAGGGCGGCCGCCGGTTGAGGCCGCCCTGCCCGAGGGGGCGAGCAGACCGCTGGCGAGCAGGGCATCGACGCGGATGTTGACGGTGGACCGGGCCAGTCCGGTGAGTCTGGCCAGCTCAGCACGGGTCCGGGGCCGCCCGTCGCGAAGTAGTTGGAGTAACTCCCCGGCGCCGGGAGCCCCGGAGCCGGGTCCGGCGAAGCCGCCCGTGGCCGCCGCGTCGCGATGAACCGGCGCACGTGGCGCGGATGCGGACTGGGGCATGGTCGAAGTGAATCACACGAGGATGCCATGAGGCGATCGTGGTGTCCGAGAAGCAACTGGCACCAAGGCAGGACAAGGGTGACAAGGGTACCGACGGCAGCGTCCTCGGCCAGGCCGGAGCCGGCGTCCACAAGCCCGCCGGCACTGCCCGGCCGGAGATGCCACCTGTCTGTTGTCGGCCCGACCACTTATGCACGCTGATCTACAGACTTCTGTCGGACTCTTGTTGAAAGTTCTGCCGTCGCCCTATGGTCGGCACCGCAGCGCTGGAAAGCGACGGCCGTAGGGCCGCGCGAATACAGAAGGAGAGCCTGTGGAAAACGAGTTGAGTCGTCGCGCCGTGCTCGGCGCCGGTGCCGGCGTGCTGGCCACCGGAGCGCTCACCGCCCATGCGAGCCCGGCCTCCGCCCTTGCCTCCTCACCGCAGGGCCGGCCTGGTGGCGGGCCGAACGTGATTCCGGCCGACCGCGTCGGCTTGCAGATCTTCACCGTCCGCCAGTTGATCGGCAGCGACTACAAGAACCTCGAAATCGCCCTGGAGACGGTCCACGACGCCGGTGTCCGGGAGCTCGAGCTCGCCGGCGACTACTACACGAAGACGACGGCCCAGCTCAGGTCCATCGTCCAGTCGCACGGGCTTCGCATCGTGAGCAACCACTTCGGCCCACGCGGAGCCAACCTTCCGAACCCGTGGCTGACCCACGACGGCAGGATGCAGATCTTCGAGGACGCCCAGACGCTGGGTAAGTTCCCCCATGTCGGCACCGGCAGCATGTTCGGCTTCCCCGGCGCCGGATCCGGCGGGAACACCAGCGATGGCTTCAAGGCCCTGGCGGAAAAGTTCAACGAGTGCGGCGAGCACGCCGTTTCGCAGGGCTTCGGCGGCTTCTTCTTCCACAACCACGACAGCGAGTTCGCCCTCGAGAACGGCGTCCCGCTCTACAACACCTTGCTCGAGTACACCGACCCCCGGTACGTCAACTTCGAGGTCGACCTGGGCTGGGTCGCGGTCGCCGGCGAGGATCCGTACTGGTGGATCAAGAAGCATGGGAAGCGATTCATCGCGTTCCACATCAAGGACATCAAGTGGGACCCGGACGGCAACCGCACGGCGGCTGCGGGCACCCGCGCGGGAGGAAGGAAATTCCGGTTCGTCGACGTCGGGAAGGGCGACATCGACTGGACCCGCGCACTGTCCGCGCTCAAGGACCTCCGGCACTACCGGTTCTTCCTGGAGCACGATGACGCCGGCGACCTGACCCGCAACCCGCCCGGGCCCGCGAACACGGTCTGGCGAGGCTGCAGCACTCTGGGGAGCATCAACACCTCCCGACGCAAGTAGGAGGAACGGGCATACCGAGTCGGGGTCCCACTCCGTCCTGGGCGGGACCCGGATCGGCGCGTTCGCGCGGCCACGCCGCCCTCGCGGACGAACCACCCGTCAGCCGCGTCCCCACAGGTGTACCGACGCAGGCGGGACGCCCCCGGTCTCATGGGGACGAACACCCTCGTCGTGAACAGCAACCGGCTGACCGGATGCCGGGGCGAGGAGGCCGCCGCCGGACCGTACGGGGATCCGCGTCGGGTCGGGGCCTCGGCGGCGATCCGTGTGCATGGCGACCAAGTCGCCGCCTCCTGGACGTGAACCGACGAGCTCGAACGCGTCGGATGAGCGCGGTCTGGAAGCCGTCGGGCAACGCCTTGAGCCGGATCAGGCGGTGATCGAGTGCCGGTGCCCGGCCGCGTTCACCGATGAGCGGCCAGCACTGCCGCGAGGCCTTCTTGCAGATCTTTGACGAAATACTGGGGAACCTCCAACGACGGGAAATGTCCCCCGGTTTCGGGCGACCTCCATCGGACGATCTGCCGGTACCGTTCCTGTGCCCAGGGGCGCGGACACTTCTCGATGTCGCGGGGGTACATGCTGATTGCTGACGGGACGTCGACCCGGAGTTCGGGATCGAGCGAGTTGTGGCTTTCGTAGTAAATGCGGGCCGCCGATGCGCCGGTCCGTGTCAGCCAATACAGGGTGACGTTGTCAAGAACGCTGTCTATGGACATCGTCTCGAACGGGCTGTCTTCGGTGTCTGACCACTCGGCGAACTTGTCAAGGATCCAGGCGAGAAGCCCGACCGGTGAGTCGACGAGGGAGTAGCCGATGGTCTGCGGTCGGGTCGCCTGCTGCTTCGCGTACGCCGCGCGGTGGCGCCAGAAATCGCGGGTTTCCTCGGTCCACGTGCGCTCGACCGCCGTCAGCCCGTCCGTTGTCAACCCGGGCGGCCCCTCCGCGAACGTGGTGTGGATGCCGAGAACGTGCTCCGGGAACCTGCCGCCGAGAACCGTGGTGATATTGCCTCCCCAGTCGCCGCCGTGGGCTGCGAATTTGCTGTAGCCGAGCCTTCCCATCAGTTCCACCCATGCGGCCGCGATCTTTTCGGTTCCCCACCCGGTGGTGGCCGGCTTGTCGCTGTAACCAAAGCCCGGTAGTGATGGAACCACGACGTGGAACGCCGGCGCGTCCGCGTCTTTCGGATCTGCCAGCTCGTCCACTACGTGGGTGAACTCGGCAATGCTGCCCGGCCAGCCGTGCGTCAAGATCAGGGGAGTGGCGTCCGCGCGCGCGGATCGGCGGTGCAGGAAGTGGAGTCCCAGATCATCAATGGTCGTGCGGAACTGGCCGATCCGGTCAAGGCGCTCTTCGAACGACCGCCAGTTGTACCCGGCGCGCCAGTAGCTTACGACATCGATGAGATCGGCGAGGGGAACACCCTGTTCCCATCGGCGAGGGCCGGGCGCGGCGTGATGGACCGTCTCGGCTTCCGGTAGCCGCGCCGCGGCCAGTCGCGCCCGCAGATCGTCGAGGTCACCGTCAGTTGCGTGGGCTTCACATGCTTGCACGTCGCTGGTGGGGCGGGGCATGAGACCTCCTGGCCATCGCGGAACCGGCTTAGGCGGTTCTAGCATGCCTTCATGCCTGCGTGCAACCTGCTAAGGTGGTTCCATGCGTGCTGGGTTCCCTGACTTCCGCCTCGGTAGTGTGCTGGCGACCAGCTTCACGGGGACCCTGTCGGAGCGTCATGGCGCCGCTGTGGAGCGCATTCCCACGCCGCACCGACTCGTCGACTGGCTGGCAGTGAACGGTCTCGCCGTGGACTCCTGCACCACTGCCCAGCTCGACCTCGCTCGGGAACTGAGGGAGTCGATTCACGCCGCCGCGACGGCGGCCGCGATCCAGGACGCTCTCCCCGCATCCGCTGTCCAAGTCATCAACGACTGCAGCGCTCAGGGTCGGGCCGCGGCGATCCTGACGGCCGAGGGCAAGCGGCATTGGCGGCTCAGCTCGGCTTCCTGTGTGGAAGATGCCCTCAGTGTGATCGCCGCCGACGCGATCAGCATCATCGCGGGCGAACGGGACGGAAGATTGGCCTTGTGCGCATCACCAACCTGCCAAGCCGCCTTCTTCGACACCAGTCAAAGTCGCACCCGCAAATGGTGTGACATGAACACGTGCGGGAATCGTCAGAAGAAAGCGCGCTTCAATGCCAACCAGCGCAAAAGCCCCAGATCAGCGGAGTGACCTTACCCTCGATACATCCAAGTGTGGCCCCACGCACGGACGTTCATCGGCTCTTCGGGCCGCCGAATGGGTACGTCGCCGGTCCGGTTGTCACTGCTGAAACGCCGAGGTTGGTACTCCAGCTGGCGATCGTGATGCGAGAGAGGCGCGTCGGCGGGTGACGGCCGTTATTCCAGCCACGTGCCGTCGCGCATGATGACTCTTCCGCGTAGTTCCGGCTCGCCGCGCCAAGCGCGCACAGTGCTCGGGACCACGCGTACATACAGAAAGGAACCCTCTTCCGCGCGTGGATCCCACCCGAACTTGCCGGCGAACGCCTCCGCTGCGCCTCCCGGCACCTCCTGGTCCGGGAAACACTCCGCCTCACCCTGGAGGAGCACCACGTCGAAGGTGTCCGGTAGAGCCAGGCGCACGCGTGGCTCGTTGCGGACGTTCCGTGCGGTCACGGAAGTCGCGCCGGTGCACATCCACACTGCTCGCCCGTCCCACAAGAACCACAGTGGCACCTGGTGCGGCCCGTGATCAGGGTGAGCCGTCGACACCCACACATCCCGCTCGGTGGCGAGCCGCTCCAGAGTGTCGCGCATCCGCTGCGTCGTCTGGCGGCGAACGATTCCCGTGGTCTCCATGAGGACCGACCCTAGCCAGCGGGCGCGAGGCGCGCCTGAGGCGCAGGGCCTACTCCCAGCGGCCGATGACCCCTCAGTTTTTGGGAAGGGGAGTGGCGGACCTGGTGCTCATCCAGTCCGGCCGGCCCCGTCTGTGTCCGCGTCCCAGGATGCCCGGCGCGGCAGGTGCCGCATGGGGTGCGGGGTCGATTCCCCGACCCACTCCGCGATTGTCCAGCACGTTGTCCGCGTGCGCGGCGCAAGGGTGTTCCGAAGCGTGTGGCAGGTTCAGCATTCTGAACGACTCTCGAGCTATCGGACAAGCATGGATGGTAGGCAGAGTTCGGGCGGCGTCAACCCGTTCCGACAGGTTTCGGCTGTCAACCCCGAAAGCGAGCGGTGCTCTCCCGGATGACGAGCTCGGTGGCGAGTTCTTCGCGTCCGCGCTCGAGCGGGCGGCCCTGGGCGAGGGCGATCACCATGCCGGCGGCGGTGGCGGCCATCTCGGCGAGCGGTTGGCGCACGGTGGTGAGTGGCGGGGTCAGCCAGCGGCTCGGGAAGAGGTCGTCGAATCCGACGACGCTCAGGTCCTCGGGAACGCGTATACCCGCCTCGACCGCCGCGCGGTAGACACCGAGCGCCTGGCCGTCGTTGCCGGCGAAGACGGCGGTCGGTGGCTCCGGGAGACGCAGCAGATCACGGGTGTGCTTGAGCCCGTCCAGGATCTGGAAGTCGCCGATGCGGACGAGGGCGGGGTCGATCGGAATGCCGGCCATGTCGAGGGCGGCCCGGTAGCCGTCGAGCCTGGCCCGGCCGGCCAGGGCGTGCTCCGGCCCCGTGATGACGGCGATGCGCCGGTGGCCGAGTTCCAGGAGGTGTCGGGTCGCCGACAGGCCGCCGCTCCAGTTGCTCGCGCTCACCGACGGGGCGCCGTGGCTGGGGTATCCGGTGGGGTCGACCAGCGCGAACGGTATGCCGCGGGTTCGTAGTTGTTCTGCCTGCTCGTCGCTGGGGCCCGCGAATACGGAGATGACACCGACCGGGCGGCGGGCCAGCACGCCCGCGACCCAGTCTCGCCCCGGGGTGTGGTCGCCCCGTAACTCGGATACGACTACGGCTAGTTGGTGTTCCACGGCCACGCGCCGGACACCGCGGAAGATCTCGGTCGGGTAGGGGCCGCGTACCTCGTGGAAGACCAGTTCGAGCAGGGCGGCGGGCCCTGCCGCCTTCTGCCGCCGGTACCCGTGCCGGCGGATGATGTCCTCGATCAGCGAGCGGGTCGCCGGGGCCACATCGGCCCGCCCGTTGACGACCTTGGAGACCGTGGCCACGGAGACGCCCGCACGCTTCGCGATCTGCGCGATGGTCAGCGGTTCGTCCTGGCGGCCGTCGACTGAGGACATGCCGGGCAGTGTACTGGCTCGTTCCGATCCTTTCGAAGAGAGCACTCTCGTTGTGCGACAAGGCCGTCACAGGGGCTTGACGACATAAGAGGGCGCTCCTACGTTCCTCTCACCACCACAACGATCGGTAGTACTTCCCAAATTCATTCGTCAGGAGACCGCCATGAAGAGGGGGCTTTCTGCGCACACCGCAATGGGAGCGCTCCCAATTCTCTCCCGGGGGTCTCCCTCGTCCACCATCACTTCGGCGAACCCCACGAGGCATGACGACCCTCGCCGCACTCCCGGCCTTCCAACCCCCCACGCCGAGAAGAGTGATCCCCATGTCCGCATCCGCACAGCCCCACTTCCCCAGCCGCCGGGGAATACTGACCACCGCCACCGGACTCGCCGCGGGAACCGCGATGCCTCTGGTCGGCGCGCGGCCGGCACACGCCGCGTCACCTCGTGCGGCGATCCAGGAGTCCTCCGTTGCCGCAGCCTCGTTCACGAATCCGGTGATCTGGCAGGACTTCGCCGACATCGACGTCATCCGGGTCGGTGACACGTACTACTGCTCGGCCTCGACGATGCACTACTCGCCCGGTGCGCCGATTCTGCGCTCCTACGACCTGGTCAACTGGGAGTTCGCCGGCCACTCGGTGCCACGTCTGGACTTCGGGGCCAAGTACGACCTGAACGGCGGGCGTGGCTACGTGCGGGGTGTCTGGGCGTCGTCGCTGGCCTACCGGCCGGGCAACCGCACGTTCTACTGGCTGGGCCAGATCGACTTCGCCCGCACCTACATCTACTCCGCCACGTCGGTCGAGGGCCCCTGGACCCGGCACGCGGATCTGCCGAACGTCTACTACGACGCGGGGCTGCTCGTCGACACCGACAACACCCTCTACGTGGCCTACGGCAACTCCCAGATCAGCGTCGCCCAACTCTCCCCGGACGCCCGCGGTCAGGTCCGCGCCCAGCAGGTCTTCTCCACCCCCGCCGGCATCGGAACCCTGGAGGGCTCCCGCTTCTACAAGATCAACGGGAACTACTACATCTTCCTCACCCGCCCGGCCAACGGGCAGTACATCCTCAAGTCCACCTCGGGCCCCTTCGGCCCCTACACCCTGCGTCAGGTCCTCCTCAACCTGCCAGGACCGATCCCGGGCGGCGGTGTCCCGCATCAGGGCGGGCTCGTCCAGACCCAGAACGGCCAGTGGTACTACCTGGCCTTCGTCGACGCCTACCCCGGCGGACGCGTTCCGGCCCTCGCTCCCGTCACCTGGACATCCGACGGCTGGCCACAGCTGCAACTCGTGAACGGCGCCTGGGGCACCACCTACACCACTCCCAGCCTTCCGCCACCGCCCCGTCAGGTCGAACCCCTCACCGGCGTCGACACCTTCCAGGGGACCACCCTCAAACCCGCCTGGGAGTGGAACCACAACCCCGACAACGGCCGATGGGCAGTCAACAACGGCTTGCGCCTGACCACCGCCACCGTCACCAACGACCTCTACACCGCCCGCAACACCCTCACCCACCGCATCCAGGGCCCCACTTCCACCGCCACCATCACCCTCGACCACCCCCAGATGCGCGACGGTGATCGAGCCGGCCTCGCCGTCCTCCGTGACTCCTCCGCCTGGATCGGCCTCAAACGCGACAACGGCACCACCCGCCTGGTCATGGTCGACGGCCTGACCATGGACGGCAACTGGAACACCACCGGCACCGGCACCGAACGCGCCACCACGGCCATCACCGGCAGCCGCGTCTGGCTGCGTGCCGCCGCCGACATCCGCCCCGGCACCGGCCGCCAGGCCCGCTTCTCCTACAGCACCAACGGCACCACCTACACCACTTTCGGCCCCGCCTTCACCCTCAACAACGCCTGGCAGTTCTTCATGGGCTACCGCTATGCCATCTTCAACCACGCCACCCAGGCGCTCGGCGGCATCGTGACCGTCAGCCGCTTCGAGCTGACCACGCCATGAACACCTCCGGCGCGCACCGTTGCCCGCGCCGGCCGCTCGCATGAACGGAAGGAGAAGAGCGTGTCCATGCCCACCGTCCACCACCACGCGGAGTCGTGCCATGTCACTGCGTAAGCTCTTACTCGTACCTGTCGCCGTCGCGGCAGCGCTCGTCATGGCCACGAGCGGCCCGGCGGTGAGCAGCAGCCATGGTGAAGGCGCGTCCGCCACGCAGGCCGGCACCGCCTCGGCGGCCGCCGGGTGCGGCCAGGCCCCGACGCTTCGGGACGGCACGTACACCATCCAGAGCGGCGGCAAGAACCGCGGCTTCATCCTGGACGTCCCCGACAACTACGACCGCAACCGCTCCTACCGGCTGGTCCTGGGGTTCCACTGGTGGGGCGGCACCGCCACCGACGTCGCCACCGGGCAGACCGTGGAGCGGGAGGTCTGGTCCTACTACGGGCTCAAGCGGCTGGCCAACAACAGTGCCATCTTCGTCGCGCCCCAGGGCCTCGACAACGCCTGGGCCAATTCCGGCGGCGAGGACGTGACCTTCGTCGACGACCTCCTCAGGAGGATCGAGGGAGATCTCTGCGTCGACACGACGCGCCGGTTCGCCCTGGGCTTCAGCTACGGCGGCGCCATGAGCTACTCGCTCGCCTGCTCCCGGCCGAATGTCTTCCGCGCGGTCGCGGCCTACGGCCCTCCCGGTCAGATCAGTGGATGCGCCGGTGGCACCGGGGCCGTCGCGTACTTCGCGGCGCACGGCGTCAGCGACAACATCGCAGGCGGACGCGCGATGCGCGACCGGTTCGTCAGGAACAACGGCTGTACCGCCCAGAACCCGCCCGAGCCGCCCCAGGGCAGCCTGCGGCACATCTCCACCACCTACGCGGGATGCGCGGCCGGACGTCCGGTCGTCTGGGCCGCGTTCGACGGCGGACACATCGCCGCGCCACAGGACGGAGCCCCCGGTGACAGCGGCTCCCGAACCTGGTTGCCCGGCGAGACGTGGAGGTTCTTCACGCAGTTCTAGCCCGACGGTACGAGCACCCGGGGTGGATCACTGCCGGGATCCGCCCCCGGACGCGCTCACCGGACGGTGCACCTGACCTACTGTCATGCTCACGCCACAGCCGACGGTCGCGGCTCGACGCGGCCCGGCGCCCAGGTCCATCGCGAAAGGGCCCCACAATGCGTACCTCACCCTGCCGACGTCTTCCGCGTCTGCTGGCAGCGGCCGCTGTCGTGCTGACGCTGCTCTCCTCCGCGCCGGTTCAGTCGCCGGCTCAGGCCGCGCCGGTTCAGTCGCCGGCTCAGGCCGCCCCCGGGAGCCCGGCGCTCACCCCGCCGCTGGGGTGGAACAGCTGGAACAGCTTCGGCTGTGACAACGTCAACGAGACGGTGATCCGCCAGGCCGCCGACGCCATGGTGAGTTCGGGGATGCGGGACGCCGGTTACGAGTACGTCGTCGTCGACGACTGCTGGTTCGACCCCCAGCGCGACGCCCAGGGCAACCTGCACGCGCAACCGACGAGGTTCCCCAGCGGTATGAGGGCGCTGGGCGACTACATCCACAGCCGGGGGCTCAAATTCGGGATCTATCAGGTGCCCACCGAGCGCACCTGTGCTCAGCGCGTAGGCAGCTACCCCGGCTCGACCGGAAGCAAGGGCCACGAGGTACAGGACGCCAACACCTTCGCCTCCTGGGGCGTGGACTACCTGAAGTATGACTGGTGCTCTCCCGAAGGCACCCGCGAGGAGCAGATCGCCCGGTTCACGCTGATGCGAGACGCCTTACGCGCAACAGGACGTCCCATCGTCTACAGCATCAACCCCAACAGCTTCCATGCCATCACGGGTGCCGCGTACAACTGGAGCCAGGTCGCCGACCTGTGGCGCACCACCGAGGACCTGCTGGACATCTGGCAGAACGGCAACACGAACAGTTACCCCATGGGCGTGGGCAACGTCGTCGACATCAACGCCCCCTTGGCCGCCCAGGCCGGTCCCGGACACTGGAACGACCCGGACATGCTGGTGGTCGGCAGGCCGGGGCTCACACTGACCGAGGCCCGGTCGCACTTCGCGCTGTGGGCCCTGATGGCCGCGCCGCTCATGGCGGGCAACGACATCCGCACCATGTCCGCCGACGTCAGCACCATCCTGCGCAATCCGCGCCTGCTGGCTGTGAACCAGGACCCTCTGGGCGCGGGCGGACGACGGGTGCGCGACGACGGCGCCACCGAGGTGTTCGCCAAGCCCCTGTCCGACGGCTCGGTCGCCGTCGGCCTGTTCAATCGCGGAGGCGAAAGCACCACGATCACCACTACGGCGGCCCAAGTCGGCCTGTCCGGTGGATCGTTCGCCCTGACCGACCTATGGACCGGCGCCACGTCCACCACCGGTGGACAGATTTCCGCGAACGTACCGGCACACGGTGTCGCGGTCTACCGGGTGACCGGCGGCGCACCGCTGGAGAGCACGACATCCCGACTGCGCGGTGCCGGCTCGGGCCGTTGCCTGGACGTCGACAACGCCTCCACCGCATCCGGCGCCACCGTACTGATCTGGGACTGCCACACCGCGGCGAACCAGTCCTGGACGACCTGGACCGGAGGCGAGATCCGCGTCTACGGCGACAAGTGCCTGGACGCCTACGACCGGGGCACCAGCAATGGCACCCCCGTGGTCACCTGGCCATGCAACGGGCAGGACAACCAGAAGTGGACGCTCACCTCCGACGGCTCGGTCCGTAGCGTGCTCTCGGGACTGTGCCTCGACGTCAACCAGGCGGGCACCACCAACGGGACCGCGGCGGTCCTGTGGACCTGCGACGGCCGGCCGAGCCAGAGGTGGGCTCGCACCTGAGGCCTCCCGGGCAGCAGGGACACGCGCCATCGAGCCTCCCGCACCAGCACAGCTACCGGCCTACGGCCCCTGTCGACCGTCCACCGGGCGTTGGCGCTGTCCCGACGGCCCGTGGGCGGCAAGAGAGACCAGGCGCGCCACGTCGCGCGTCATGTCTTCGGCAAGGCATGGCCCGTCCCACGTGAGGAGTGACCATGACATCGGGACCACCGCTCCTGGCTCGCCCGCGATCCACCCGCGCCGTCGCCCGGCCGGTGAGCCTGCTGTGCGTCATAGCCCTGTTCCAGTGCGGCGCGGCGCGAGCGGACAGTGACACCGTTCAGAAGGAGGAGGAATGACGCTACGTCGAAATGAATCCATGACCGGTGGACCGGGATCTCCGAGTCGGAGGTCCGTTCTGGCGACGATGGGCGCCTTGCCGGTCCTCGTGACCGCGACGCCGGCCGTGGCGGCCTCCGGGGCACCCACCACTGCGGCTGCCGATGTGATCATCGACCCGTCGGCGGTTCGTCAGACCATACGGGGCTTCGGTGGCATGAACCACACGGTCTGGATCAGCGACCTGACGCCTGCCCAGAGGGACACGGCGTTCGGCAACGGCGAGGGACAGCTGGGGTTCTCCGTGCTGAGGATCCCCGTCCACGAGGACCGCGCGAACTGGAGCCGCGAGGTGGCGACGGCCAAGCGTGCGATCGAACTCGGCGCGACCGTCATCGCGTCGCCGTGGAATCCCCCCGCTCACATGGTCGAGACCTTCGTCCGCGGCAATCAGACCGACGCGAGGCGGCTGCGGTACGACATGTACGGCGCTTACGCGCAGCACCTGAACGACTTCGTCGCATTTATGCGGAACAACGGGGTGAACCTGTATGCCGTCTCGGTGCAGAACGAGCCCGACTACGCGCATGACTGGACGTGGTGGACTCCGACCGAGATGATCCGCTTCCTGCGGGAGAACGCCGGCTCGATCAGCACCAGGGTCATCGCCCCGGAGTCGTTCCAGTACGTGAAGAGCTTCTCGGACCCGATCCTCAACGACTCCCAAGCGCTCGCCAACCTCGACATTCTCGGGGCCCACCTCTACGGCACGCAGTACCAGAACTTTCCCTACCCCCTCTTCAAGCAACGGGGCGGGGGCAAAGAACTCTGGATGACCGAGGTCTACCACCCCAACAGCAGCGACTCGGCCGACCTCTGGCCCCAAGCGCTCGATGTGGGAGAACACATCCACCGCGCCATGGTGGACGCCGAGTTCCAGGCGTACGTGTGGTGGTACATCCGGCGTGGCTACGGTCCCCTGCGGGAAGACGGGCGTATCAGCAAGCGCGGCGCCAACATGGCACACTTCTCGAAGTTCGTCCGCCCAGGACATGTGCGGATCGACACGGCCTCGAATCCCCAGCCGAACGTCTACACCTCGGCCTACAGGGGCAGTGGCTCTCAGATGGTCATCGTCGCCATCAACAAGGGGTCCTCGCCGGTGAGCCAGCGGTTCACCCTGCGAAACAACACCTCATCCGGTGTGTCGTCCTGGCTGACGGACGCAAGCAGGAACCTCGCCCCCCAGAGCAGGATCAACATCTCCAACGGCGCCTTCACAGGCCAGCTTCCCACGCGAAGCGTGACGACCTTCGTGACCGGTTGAAGCGGAGCACGACATCTGGCTGACGCGTTCTACGGTCCGGATCTTGGTACTGATTGAGGCGGTGAGCATGCCAGCCCGGAGGCAGTCCAGTGCGGTCAGCGAAGCGAAGAGGCAGCGATCCGGCCTTCTACCGGCCGCACCGGCTCGTGCTTCGGCGACGCCGTCGGCGCAACTCCAGTGCCATGCTGGGAACCATTGACAACAGCCGAGGACGCGCCGGTGCCGTCCCTTCGAGGGGCAGGGTGAACGCGAGGGTCGCCGCCGCGGCCCGCGCTGCCGGATCAAGCGGTTCGGGGGAAGGGGTGGGTGAACTCGACGGAGGGGCGGTCCGGGCGCGTGAACTCGCCTCCGGTGCCCCGGATTTCGTCGAGGGTGAAAGGCGCGACCCATGGGGGAGTGGTTTAAATCAACTAGTTGACTTAACGCGGTGGTTTGTGGTTGCCTGGGTCTACGAACGTGTCGAGGGGCGGGCGAGCCGCTCCCGATGATGGTTTACGGGAGCGGAAATCGGCGGTCGCCCGGAGAGGCGCTCTTTCCTCGGCGCCCGTGCGCGGCGGGGGCGCGGGGCTCGCGCGGATGTCGCTCGGGATGAGGGCGCGACAGGTGGGAGGCCTGCTGACCCGCGTCGCGTTGTGGGCCACCGCAACCGGCGCCACGAAGCAGGCCTCCCCCTTCGACAGCGACCCTGGAGCCCATGCGATGAGCACAGCCGCCGTGAACAAGTCCACCACCCGGGAGACACGACAACCGCAAGCCCAACGACAAGTCCTCGTGGCCCTCAGTGGTTTGCTCATCGCGCTTTTCGTGTCGACCCTCAGCAGTACCGTGGTCTCCAGCGCGCTGCCGAAGATGGTCCAGGCGCTGGAAGGGTCGCAGACCCAGTACACCTGGATCGTCACCGCGACTCTGCTGACCACGACCGCCACCACTCCGATCTGGGGCAAGCTGTCCGACCTGTTCAGCAAGAAGACGCTGGTGCAGTGCGCCATCGTCGTCTTCATCCTCGGGTCGGTGGGAGCGGGCCTGAGCCAGTCCGCGGGGCAGCTCATCGCCGCGCGCGCCGTGCAGGGCATAGGCGTGGGCGGCGCGCAGGCCCTGGTCCAGATAGCCATCGCGGCGATGATCCCGCCGCGCGAACGCGGCCGGTACAGCGGTTACTTGAGCAGTGTCACCGCGGTGTCCACTATTGGCGGTCCGCTGCTGGGCGGTTTCATCGTGGACACCGCGTGGCTTGGATGGCGTTGGTGCTTCTTCATCAGTGTTCCGGTGGCCGTCGCCTCGCTGGTCCTGCTCCAACGGACGCTGCGTCTCCCCGTCATACGACGTGAAAACATCAAGATCGACTACCTGGGCGCGACCCTGATCACCGCGAGTGTCAGCACGCTGCTCATCTGGATCTCGTTCGTCGACGGCCCGTTCGCCTGGATGTCCTGGCAGACCGGTGCCATGGTCGGTGGCGCCGTGGTCCTGCTGGCCACGGCCCTGTGGGTCGAGACGCGTGCCGCCGAGCCCATCGTGCCGCTGCACATCATCAAGCAGCGCACCACGGTGCTGGCGATCCTCGGCAGCCTCGCAGCCGGCACGGCGATGTTCTCAGCCTCGGTCTTCCTCAGCCAGTACTTCCAGGTCAGCCGCGGCTACAACGCCATGCGCGCGGGGATGATGACGATTCCGATGATGGGAGGCCTGCTGGTCTCCTCCATCCTGACCGGCCGCCTCCTCAGCAAGACGGGGAAGCTCAAGCCCTTCGTCGTCGTCGGCTCCCTCCTGCTCACGATCGGATTCGCCGGGCTCGGCACCATGGACCACGAGACGTCCCTGGTCTTCATCGGCGTCGCCATGCTGTTTGTCGGCACCGGCGTCGGCATGACCATCCAGAACTTCATCCTCGCGGTGCAGAACTCCGTTCCGCTGAAGGACATCGGCACCGCCAGTTCCACCGTCTCGTTCTTCCGCTCCCTGGGCGGCACGTGCGGCGTCGCGGTCTTCGGCGCCGTGCTCGCCCGTCAGGTCGCCGAGCGGACGACGCAGAATCACGAGAGCGCGTCTGTCGCCTATGGCGCGGCGACCGGCAATATCTTCCTCATAGCCGCCGCCATCGCCGCACTCGGCATTGTCGCAGCGCTTCTGCTGAAGCTGGTGGTCCTGCGCACCAGCATCGACACCACCGAGGAGACGGCCACCGTTCCGGATGCGGAGGAGGCGGGCTCCGCGCCCCGAGACGCGGAGCCCGGCCCGGACGGGCGAGGTGCCCGAGGATCGGCATGACAACGGTACCGGTGCCTTGGCTCGACGGCGCTGAACCCACGTGGTCGGGGAACGTCGTCGCCGGTGGGGCTCGGACGTCGAGCGGGCCGGGCAGGGGCCGGGGCCCGGGCGTCAAGCGCCCCGTCGGACCGGGAGGATGACGGCGGAGGGTGCTCGGGGCCATGGAAGATCTGCTGGTCGGCCGCGCGGAGCGTGGTGGCGGTGGCCCGGGGTTCGCCGGTGCCGCACCAGCTCGGCCTTCGGCCGTCCCGTCCTCGCCACCCGGCCATCATGCCGAACCACCGAAGACTTACGCAGCGAATTCCCGACTCAGGACATTGGAGCACGGCCCCGGCGAGCACGTAGAAGAGGGTGTTCTCGGCGGCGATGACCCGGACTCGGGTTGGAAGAGGAGAAGCAGGAGGTCTTCGGGCAGGATCGGGGAGTCAGGACTGTCCGCCGTCGAGGGGGTCTTTGCCTTTGCCTCGACGGACGGTTCGTCAGGTTGCTGAGTCCTTTGTCAGTACCCTTTCCTGCGGCGCGAACTGCGGTCCTTCCTCTTCCAGTGCCTCGACTTCCGCGCTACATCAGTTATTCGGCGTCACTTCGAGAGGAAGTCGCGCAACGCGGTGTTGACGTCGTCGGCGTGGGTCCAGAGCAAGCCGTGCGGTGCTCCTTCGACCTCGACGTAGTCGGCCTCGGGGAGCGCCTTGTGGAACCGGCGGCCAGTGGCGTCGATCGGGAGGATGTTGTCCTTCGTTCCGTGCAGGATCAGCGCGGGCTTGCCGCTCGCACGGACCGCCTCGACGTCGGCGCGGAAGTCCTCGATCCATGCCGGGACCACGGCGTACGCGGCGACCGGAGCACTGCGGATCGCGACGTTCCAGCTACCGGTCACGGCCTCCTCGCTGATACGGGTGCCGAGGTTCTCGTCGAGGTTGTAGAAGTCGGCGTAGAACTGCTTGAACCAGGCGTACCGGTCCGCCTTCGCGGTCGCCGCGATGCCGTCGAACACCTCCTGCGGCACACCGTCGGGGTTGTCGTCGCGGGCGACGAGAAACGGCTCCAGCGAGGCGAGGAAGGCGAGCTTCGCGACACGCTCATGACCGTGCCGGCTCACGTAGCGGGCGAGTTCCCCCGTGCCCATCGAGAAACCGACAAGGACGGCGTCCCGCAGGTCGAGGGTCTCAAGGACCGTGTTCAGGTCAGCGGCGAAGGTGTCGTAGTCGTAACCGGAGTTCACCTTCGACGACTGGCCGAAGCCTCGACGGTCGTAGGTGACGACCCGATAGCCCTGGGCCAGCAGTTCGCGTGTCTGACGTTCCCAGCTGTGCCCGTTCAGCGGGTAGCCGTGGATCAGGACGACCGGCTGCCCGGAACCCTGATCCTCGTAGTAGAGCTCGACCGGCGTACTGTTCTCCGTGCCGACGGTGATGTAACCCATGGTCTTGTTCCTCCCGGCCGACGAAACGAACGCCGACCCGTATCAGTGAGATCTGAGTGAGATGTCTCTGTGCGAGAACTTCGTCTTATCGCAGGCGAGTCGGATGATTCGCCGCTCCGTCGCCGGCCGGCTCGCGTGGCGAGCCGGCCCGCGTCGGAGGCACGGCCTGATCCACGGTGTCCACGACGGTGACGCGGCCACCGTCGCCGGGATCGGGATCGGGCATGATCGATTCTGGGTCGGCGAGATACACCTCGTGACCACTCAGCGTCAGCCGGCGTACGATTTCCAGCAGCACGCGCCGTGCCACGTCGTCGATCGAATGGACCCTGGTCAGGTCCAAGGCCACCCTTACGCCCGAAGGCGGAATGGCCATGGCTTCCTGAACGACTCTCTCGGCTCCGGCGAAGCCGATGCCACCTTGCAGTTGCAGGACCCGGAGCGCGTTCGGTCCGCTGCCCACGACATGGTGGGACCGCACGACCGCACGCGCGGCGGCGGGCACCTCCATGACATGCAGCCCCATGTCCGCGGAGAATCGTTCGAACAGGGACACCCCGCGAACGCTGTTCCCGTGACGGTCCAGTCGTGGTGAGAACGTGGCCATGCCGATCTGTCCGGGGAGCGCGCCGATCAGACCCCCGGCCACCCCGCTCTTCGCCGGAATGCCGACCTGGGTCGCCCAGTCACCGGCCGCGTCGTACATTCCGCAGCTGAACATGACGCTCAGCACCTGGCGCACCACCGGTTCCGGCACCACCTGCTCACCCGAGAGGGGGTTTGTCCCACGGTTGGCCAACGTCGCGGCCATCATGGCCAGATCCCGCGTGGTGACGAGCACGGAACACTGACGGGTGTAGCCGTCCACGACGGCGTCGGGGTCCTCGGTGAGGACGTCGTGACTGCGGAGCATGTGGGCGATGGCGAGGTTGCGGTGTGCGTGCTCCATCTCCGACGCGCATACCGCCTCGTCCGTCGTGAGCCGACGACCGGCGAACGCCGAGAGGCCGTGGAGCACGCGTTCCACACGCTCTGCCGGTTTCAGGTCCTCCGTGCCGGCCAGCGAGTGTACGGTGATCGCGCCGGCGTTGATCATGGGGTTGAGAGGGCGCCCCGTATCGCTCTCGAGCGAGATCTCGTTGAACGCCTCACCGGATGGCTCGACACCCACTCTGGCGAGCACGGAGTCGAATCCGCGATCGGCCAGGGCCAACGCGTAGACGAACGGCTTGGAGATCGACTGGATGGTGAACTCGATATCGATGTCACCGGCACCGTAGACCTCTCCGTCAATCATGGCGAAGGCCGCGCCGAGGCGACCGGGGTCCGCTGCTGCGAGCTCAGGGATGTACCCCGCCGGCTCTCCGGACGTGTCCGGCTCCACATCTCGCAGTACCTCGGCCAGATAGTCGGGAATGATCGGCCGCA
The DNA here is from genome assembly GCF_000719775.1 of Streptomyces sp. NRRL F-5135. Lineage (GTDB taxonomy): Bacteria > Actinomycetota > Actinomycetes > Streptomycetales > Streptomycetaceae > Streptomyces > Streptomyces hebeiensis. The sequence goes on from NZ_JOHR01000022.1 coordinate 83,684, forward strand.
TTCGCCCTCCATGCGCCATCGCCATCGGGCGCCACGGCACGACGGATCGTCTGATGTCTTCTGTTGTGAGCTGTCTTCTGTTACGAGTGCTCGAGCAGCCTTGTCGGACCGGACGTGGCGGTGAGTGCGCGGAGCCGGTCGGTGTTGACATTGGCTCCGAAGGCGGGGGTTCCGGGCTCGAGCCGGACGCCTGCCGCGAGGTCGCCGATGGTGAGGGGGTCAAATCCGAGCGTGTCGACCAGCGCGGACACGACGGCGAGATCCTCGGGCGAGTCACCGGCGATCGCGATGGCCTTGCGTCCCGGGCCGCCGGCTGGACGGGCCCCGTCCTCGAGGTCGTGGTAGCCCATGTGGTTGAGGGCCTTGACGATCCGTGCGCCCGTCAGGAACCGCTGGACGACTTCGCTCGAAGAGGTGCCGGGCGGGAGGATGGCGTCGCGGGGACCGTCGACCTCCCACCAGTGGTTCATCGCGTCGATGACCAGCTTTCCTTCCAGCTTCGGGACCGGGAGGTCGCGGTGTTTGCCGAGCGGGAGGGCCAGGACCACCACGTCGGCGGCATCCGCGGCCTGGGCCGGCCACACGGCGGTCGCTCCGGGGGCGAGGATTCTGGCGGTGAGCGCGATCTTGGACGGATCACCGGACCCGGAGATCAGGACTCGATAGCCGGCCGCGACCGCCAGGCGCGCCAGGACGGTGCCGACCTTCCCGGCTCCCAGGATCCCGATCGTGGTGACAGAGGTGGTCATCGTGTCGCTCCCGCCGTGGCCGCGGGCTGCTCGGCCAGAAGCTCACGGACCCGAGGGATGACCAGGGTGCCGTACAGCTCGACCGAACGCAGACGGGCGGAGGCCGAAACGGTGCCGGCCGCGGAGTAGATCATGTCGAACCGGCCCGCGTTCAGGACCCGGATCGCGTGGGCGATCCTGGCCGCGACCGTCTCGACCGAGCCGACGTACAGCGACCCGCGGTCCACCTCGGCGTCGAACTCCTCCCGGCGGAGCGGCGGCCAGCCGCGCTGCCTCCCGATGCGGTCGCGGATCTCCTTGTACCCGGGGTAGAAGAGCTCCTTGGCCTCTTCATCGGTGGAGGCTACGAAGCCGGGCGAATGGGTCCCGACCGGCTGTGCGGTCGTGCCGAACTCGTCGCTGGCACGCCGGTAGAGATCCACGTAGGGAGCGAACCGGTCGGGAGCACCGCCGATGACGGCGAGCATGAGCCGGAAGCCGTATCGCGCGGTGCGGAGCACGGACTGCGGTGTCCCGCCCACCCCTACCCAGGTGTTGAGACGTCCCGACTCCGTCTTCGGGTACACGTCCGCATCGCGCAGGGCGGCACGCGTGGTGCCTTCCCAGGTGACCGGCTTCTCGTCCAGGAGCCGGTGGAACAGGTCGATCTTCTCCTCGAACAGCACCTCGTAGTCCTTGAGGTCGTACCCGAACAGGGGGAACGACTCGGTGAAGGAACCGCGTCCGAGGATTACCTCGGCGCGGCCGTTGGAGAGCGCGTCGACCGTGGCGAACCGCTGGAACACCCGCACCGGGTCGTCCGAGGACAGCACGGTCACGCCGGAGGCGAGCCGGATGCGCTTCGTGGCCGTCGCGATGCCCGCCAGCACCGTCTCAGGGCTGGAGATCGCGTACTCGGGCCGGTGGTGCTCGCCCAACGCGACGACGTCGATACCGACTTGGTCGGCAAGGACCGCTTCGGCCACCGCGGCGCGGATGGCCTGCGCGTGCGAGACGATCACGCCCTGGTCGTTTCGGGGCCGGTCTCCGAAGCTGTCGATACCGAACTCGATGTGCGATACATCCATCGTGTTCACTCGCTCAACGCTTTCGCTGGGTCGGGGTGTGGCGATGTGTGACTTCGTGACGACCGGGCGGAACGTCGGCCCCGGGCGGCCTGCGCGGGATTCCCGCCGGTCAGGTACCGCGACCGCACCACCACCGCTCTAGTTGACGCGTAAACCATGCCAGCTTTATGGTTGAGATGTCAACTAGATGGTGGCGTGTGGATGGTGGTGTGGTGGGTGCGGCCACACCACGTCGGCCGGGGTGCCCCGCCCGACAGATGTCCCGACGGCGCGAGCGGTCTTTCGCGCGGTCACCAGGTTTGCTGATCGCAATGAAATGGAGCGGAGTCGCATACTTGGGCTGGACTGGTGTGGTAGCTCTGAGAAGCGGGCCCGAGTCCGCATCCGTCTCCTCAGCTGACGCGACGTGAGCCCGGTTTCGGCCTTGCGGGGGCAACGTCGTCGCGCGCTTCAGTCGGCTACCCGCGCCGGGACGGTAGTCGAGAATTGAAGGAGAAGTAGTGGTCCTCAGGCTCGATGTACCAGGCCACATGGTTCGCGGTGACGTGGACGAAGGCTATGGCGCAGTGGCTGACGCCTTTCGTGAGAACTTCGCCGCACGTGACGAGATCGGTGCTGCCTGCGTCGTGTACCACGACGGGCGGAAGGTTGTGGATCTCTGGGGAGGCTACCGGGACGGCCGTACGCGTCTCCCCTGGGAGGCGGAAACGATGGTGCCCGTCTTCTCGACGTCCAAGGGTGTGGCAGCGGTGGCGCTCGCGGTGTTACACGCACGTGGTCTCCTCGACCACGACGAGCGTGTGGCGGCCTATTGGCCCGAGTTCGCCGCCGCCGGCAAGGACGGCGTCACCGTTCGTCAACTGCTCGCCCATCAAGCGGGATTGGCTGTGATCGACCGGTCGCTCGGGCTCGGCGACCTGACTGGCTCCGGCACCCTCGCCACGGCTCTTGCCGAGCAGCGTCCCGCATGGGAGCCGGGCTCTCGGCATGGCTACCATGGCCAGTCATTGGGCTGGTACGAGAGCGAGCTCATCAGCCGGATCGACTCTGGAAAGCGTCGTATAGGCCGGTTCTTCGCGGACGAGGTTGCGGCGCCGCTGGGCCTCGACTTCCACTTCGGCCTGCCGCACGACACTGATCGCGACCGGATCGCCCGTATCCACGGATTCCGTCCCTGGGAGATGATGCTGCACCTCAGAGCGATGCCGACGTCATTCGTCCGGGCATACGCGAATCCACGCAGCCTGACCGCCAGGGCGTTCGGCAATCCGCGAGTGCTGGGCACCGTCGAGAACTTCAACCGACCGGATGTCCAGGCCGCGGAGATCCCGGCAGCCAACGGCGTCGGCCAGGTGCGGTCGATCGCCAAGCTCTACGGCGAGGTGGCAACCGGCGGCACTGCCCTGGGCCTCACCGCTACCACGATGGAGGCGTTGCGCGGCGCTGCACCGCCTCCGACGAACGGACTGTTCGACGAGGTGCTGCGTGTCGAGACGAGGTTCTCCCTGGGATACGTCAAGCCGTTCCCGGCGTTCAGGTTCGGCTCCGGGTCGAACCGTGCCTTCGGGACGATGGGTCTGGGCGGGTCGTTCGCCTTCGCAGACCCGGACACCGGTACGGGCTTCGCGTACGCGATGAACCGCACTGGATTCCGGCTTTGGGACGATCCTCGTGAAGTGGCCCTGCGGGAAGCTCTCTTCGCACGTGTCCTCGGCGAGCGGCCTCAAAGGCCCGACCCGGCCTCCGGACGTTCTGGTTGCTGACGCGCGAGGCGTGCGCTCGAATCCCGCGTCCTTCCAGTTCCGATGTGGGAGGTGAGTCTGGCCGCGGGTGAACCCGCGGAATGCTTCTTGTGCCCAGGCAGCAGGATCCTCTTTCCCGGTCAGTCGGGCTGCTTCCCCATGTGGTCCAGGATGCGCTGGGAGAGCTGTCCGAATGTGTGGAGCTGGTTCGGGGTCAGGGCGTCGATGAAGAGGCGGCGGACGTGCTCGACGTGCTGGGGTGCGGCTTCCTCGATCGCCTTGTAGCCGGCCGGTGTGGCGACGATGAATGCTCCGCGTCCGTCGTCGGGACACTCTTCCCTGGCCACGAGCCCGCGTTTCGCCATCCGGGTGACCTGGTGGGACATCCGGCTCTTCTCCCACTCCACGAGTTTGGCCAGATCCAGGAAGCGCATCCGCCCGTTGCCCCTTTCGGTGAGGCTGACGAGTACGACGTAGTCGGAGGCGGACAGTCCGGCGTCGGCCTGGACATGTCGGGACAGCCGTCCGATGAGTGTCTCGTGCATGCGGATGAAGCTGTCCCAGGCGGCTTTCTGTTCCGGGGCGAGCCAGCGCGGCTGTGCGTCCATGGGATCAGTCTAACGAAATTGTTGACAGCTCATCTACTTCTGGTGGTGGGATCAGCCCCTCGGTGAGGCGGCGTCCGCCGTGGCCGAGACGCTTCGGTTCGCACCGGCCCGGACGGAGCCGATCACGGTGACCTTCGAGGCGAGACGCCGTCTCCACACGCGCCGAGACCAGGGCCACGCCGTGCGGCTGCGGGCAGAGCCGCCCCCAGCCGTACTGCGACCACACGGGGCCCTGCGGCCAACAACACGACCGCTGCCGCTTCCCGCATGCAGCATCCCCGATCTGCCGGTCTCGGCGTGGTCCACTTGCGACACCCGGGGATACTTCAGGGGCCGCTGCCGCTCTTCGTGTGGTGTCTGTTCAGGTCTGGTTCTCGCCGCCGTCGACGTAGACGTTCGATCCGACGACGTAACTGCTCTGGTCCGAGGCCAGGAAGGCCACGACCGCGGCGGCCTCCTCGGGCCGGCCGAAGCGGCCCTTGGGCACGGTCGCGGCGACCTGTTCCCTGACGGCCCGGGCGGTCTCCTCGTCACCGAAGGCGGCGGTGCCCCCGGGAGTCTCGATCCAGGCCGGCGAGACCACGTTGACCCGGATGCCGCGGTCCTTGAGCTCGGTGGACCACGTCCGTGCGAAGGACCGCACGGCCGCCTTCGACGCCGCGTACGCACCGAACGCCTCCACCCCTCGGTCGGCTGCCGTCGAACCGACCAGGACAACCGAGGCTCCGTCGTTGAGCAGCGGCAACGCCTTCTGCACGGTGAACAGGGTGCCTCGGACGTTGACCCCGAAGGTCTGGTCGAAGTGCTCCTCGGTGGTCTGTTCCAGCGTCACGAACGCGCCGACCGCCGCGTTCGCCACGAGCACGTCCAAGCCCCTGCCCCGCGCCCGGACCGCCTCGTAGAGCCGGTCCAGATCCTCCGGCTTCGAGATGTCACCGACGACCGCGGTGGCCCGGTCCGCGCCGATGGTCTTGACCGCGGCCTCCAGCTCGGCCGCGCGACGGCCCGTGACGAACACGTACGCGCCCTCCTCCGCCAGCCGAACGGCGGTGGCCAGACCGATGCCGGTACCGCCCCCGGTGACCACCGACGTCCTGCCTTCCAGCTGTCCCATGCGGGTGACTCCCTCACTCTCGATACCGATCCGCTCACCAACGAGAGTGCGGGACACCGGGGATACTATCCATGACGTGCAGTCCATCATTCTTTACGTATCGTCCAGGAGGTGTCATCGGTGCTCGGATTCCGGGACCCAGTGGCTGACGCGATCGGTCTGCTCCGGCCCCGCACGGTCATCGGGCCCAGTCTCCGGGCCGCGGGACAGTGGGCTTTGCGCTTCGACACGTTCCTGCATGTACGGATCGGGGGCCTCGTGCGCGGCACGTGCTGGTTGATCCTCGAAGGGCACGAGCCGGTTTTCCTGCGGGAGGGCGACACCTTCATGCTGGGAAACCCACCGCCCTACGTGCTGGCCGGCACCCTCGACGCCCGCCCGCGCCCTGCGGAGGCGGTGTGGTCGGGTGCCGAAGACGGGTTCGTTCGGATCGGCCCCGAGTCCGAGGAGGACCTCTACCTCTGCGTCGGGCACATCGCGTTCGACGAGGAGAACGCGGCCCTCCTGACCGATCTTCTGCCGCCACTCGTGATCGTTCGCGTGGACGATCCTCATGGCGGGCGGCTCTCGCAGCTGATCGATCTCCTGGCCACCGAGGTCGGGGTCGCCGCGGCCGGCGGACCGCTGGTGCAGAACCATCTCGCACAGATCCTGCTCGTGCACATGCTGCGTGCTCACGCCGGCCAGACGGACCGGCCCACCGGCTGGCTGGGCGCCCTCAACGAGGACGGCATCGGTGCGGCCCTGCGTGCCGTGCACGCGGACGTGGCCCGCTCCTGGAGCCTCAAGGAGCTCGCCGAGATCAGCCACATGTCACGCTCCGCGTTCGCCCAGGCCTTCAAGCGCCACGTCGGGGTCCCGCCGTTGGAGTACCTGATCCAATGGCGCATGAGCCTCGCGCGCGACGCCCTCGCCCGCGACACCCTGCCGATCTCCGAGCTCGCACGGGCCACCGGCTACCTCTCCGAGAGCGCCTTCAGCACCGCGTTCCGCCGCGTGGTCGGCTTGTCGCCCACACAGTTCCGCAACCAGGCACGACAACCGGCGCGCTCGGCGCGAACGGAAGCTGAGGGCGAACTCGCCGGGCGGGCCGGTGTGCGGGGGTGAGGCCGAGCCGACGGCGGCTGTCTGGTCAAGCCCGTGCCGGTGGTTGCGGCAGACCGGCCAGGAGCAGGGTTTTGAGATCTGTCGTGTCAGGCGACTTCATCGTGGCCAGGCTGCGGGCCTGGCGGGTGGCCATGCGTTCCACAGTCCGGCGGGCCGGCCTGCCGGCCTCCGCCTCGTCCAGGGGCTTGGCCTTGGGGATCAGGACGATGAGCACAGTGGCGAGAGCGACCACGCCTGCGAAGAGCAGGAACCCCGGCGAACTTCACGATGAACGGTGTCGAGAAGACGCCGACCAGCAGGCCGACCTGGCTGGACCAGGAGATCTGGGTGGTCCGGTAGTGGATCGCGATCTCGGACTGGGCGTTCGAGGCCATCAGGCCTATGAGGCAGTTCAGTTGGGACGCCCACACTAGCGTGATCAGGATGAGTGTGAACCGCGCGCCGAAACCTGTATGAGGCGGGTGCCGGCGAACCGTTCACCACGGGCGCTGGCCGGATAGTGACGTGCAGGACGGATCCGCTCCGACAAATGATTGCCTCAAGCACCTAATGCTGTTAGGAATGCCGGGACGCACCCCTTCTCCCTCACGGAGGCGGTCATGACCGATACCCATACGGACACGACGGTCGAGCTCCCTCATCACCCGAGCCCGCGAGCAGCCGGCTGTCCCTTCGACCCTCCGCCGGCGCTTCACGCCCTGCAGATCGACAAGCCGCTGACCCGAGTGCGGATCTGGGACGGCAGCAGCCCGTGGCTGGTCACCCGCTACGACCACGTGCGCACCCTGCTCGGCGACCCGCGTGTCAGCGCCGAAGCCACGAGGCCCGGCTTCCCTCACCGCTCGGCCGGCCAGCAGGCCAGTAATCGAGCCCGCCGCACGTTCCTCAACATGGACGACCCGGAGCACGCGCGGATCCGGCGCATGGTGACCGCCCCCTTCGCTGTGAAGAGGGTCGAGGCGCTGCGTCCGTCGATCCAGAAGATCATCGATGACCTGATCGACCAGATGCTCGCCGGTCCGAAGCCGGTCGACCTGGTCCAGGCGTTCGCCCTGCCGGTCCCCAGCCTGGTGATCTGCGAACTGCTGGGTGTGCCGTACGAGGACCACGACCTCTTCCAGCGCAACACCAAGGTGATCGTCAAGCGTGATTCCACGCCGGAGGAGGTCCTCGCCGCCACCACGGTGCTCGCGGACTATCTGGAGGATCTGCTGGCCGCCAAACAGGTCCGGCCCGAGGAGGATCTGCTCTCCGAGCTCGTCACCAAGCGGGTGGCCACCGGCGAGATGACGCTGCGCGACGCTGCCCATATGAGCGTTCTGCTGCTGGGCGCCGGCCACGAGACCACCGCGAACATGATCGCCCTGGGCACCCTCGCCCTGCTGGAAAACCCCGACCAGCTGGCCCTGCTGCGAACGGCCGACGATCCGAAAGTGGTCGCCGGGGCAGTGGAGGAGCTGCTGCGCTACCTGAACGTTACGCACTCCGGGCGCCGGCGTGTGGCGCGGGAGGACATCGAGATCGGGGGCGAGGTCATCCGCGCGGGCGAGGGCATCATCTTCGCCAACGAGATCGCCAACCGGGATCCGGAGGCCTTCGCCGGGAACCCGGACGAGCTCGACCTCACCCGCGACGCCCGCCGCCATGTCGCCTTCGGCTATGGCGTGCACCAGTGCCTGGGCCAGCCGCTGGCCCGTGTCGAACTCCAGGCGGTCTACAGCACTCTCTACCGCCGCATCCCCACCCTGGCCCTGGCGACCGGCATCGACCAGCTGGAGTTCAAGCACGACGGCTTCGTCTACGGCGTCTACGAACTCCCCGTCACCTGGTAACCCGCAACTCCGCCCCCACGTCGAGAAACGAGAACCCCTCATGCGCGTCACAGTCGACCAGCCCAAGTGCGTCGCCTCGGGCCAATGCGTCATGCTCGCACCCGAGGTCTTCGACCAGGACGACGACGGCATCGTCGACCTGCTCACCGCCGCCCCCGCGCCCGAACACCACGACGGCGTCCGGGAATCGGCCGCCGTCTGCCCGGCCGCGGCGATTCATCTGGCGGACCGCTGACGATCTCGGCGCCCTTGCGCCGGGTCGTGACCGTCGGAGCTTCGGCGGCGGGACTGGCCGCCGCCGAGACCCTGCGCCGCGAAGGCTTCGACGGATACATAGGCCTCGTCGGACGCGAACCCCACCTGCCCTACGACCGGCCGACGCTGTCCAAGCGGGTCCTCCGCGGTGACCGGGACGCCGAACGGCTCGACGGCAGCGGCCTGCGCCCGGCGGACGAGGTGTGGGCGACGGGGTGTGGGCGACCTGTACAGCGCCGCCGCCCCCGGCATCTACGCGACACCGTTGGCGAATCCTTGGGCTGAACGTGACGTCGGCCTTCATGACCCGTTGTGGTCGTGAAGGCCGACGTTGTGGTTGGGGAGGGTCGGTGTCGTTGCATGTCAGCAAGATCGACGGGGTTCCGGAGGAGACGGCCCGAGTGGCACGGGCTGCGTTCCCGGAGGGCAGCCTGGCGATGCGGATCCGTGACGAGTTGGGCGAGCTGTTCCCAGACGCGGTTTTCGCCGGGCTGTACCCCAGCAGGGGGAAGCCGGCGTGGTCGCCGGGCCGGTTGACACTGTATCGGTCATGTGGTTCACCGAGGGACTCTCGGAGGCGATTCAGCAGGCACGGGCGCAGGAAACACCCAGGAGTGGAAGGAGCAGTACGCACACCGGGCCGGTGTCGAAGACACCATCTCCCAAGGCGTTCGAGCCTTCGGTCTGCGGCGATGCCGCTATTACGGTCTGGCCAAGGCACGACTGCAACACCAACTCGCGGCCACCGCCATGAACTTCCACCGCTGTCAACGCCCGGTGGACTGACACCCCACGGGCCCGCACTCGGACGTCCCGCCTGGCAGCCCTCCGGCCGGCCCGGGTAGGACTCAGGCTGGCCGCGGGCAACAGTATTTTTGGCATTGCCGTGACGCACAGTGAGGCATTAACGTTGATCACGTGACTGCCGGGTCGGCCATAGGCCATACACGAGTGAGGCACCCGGCCTCGGCGTGAGCACGGGGCGGGCAAGAGCCCCGCCCCTTCTCCGTGTCTTCCCTCCCAGCGCCCACACGCGGCGCTCCACAGCGGATCCAAGAACTCGGAGACACGTCCACACATGCCACATGTCCAGCAGCACCAGCATGAACCCGAACTGCCGTCGACCGTCCAGCTGAACCACACCGCCGTCTACGCTACGGACCGGCAGTTGTCGGCCGAGTTCATCGCCGCAATCCTGGGTCTGAGGGTCGGCGCCCCCTTCGGGCCGTTCTTGCCCGTCGACTTGGGTAACGGCGTGACACTCGACTACTACGAGAAGCGCGACGAGCCGGTCCAGCCGCAGCACTACGCGTTCCTCGTGCCCGACAAGCAATTCGACACCATGATCGCCCGCCTCGAGACGGTCGGGGTCATCTACTACGCCGACCCCCACCACACCGAGCCCGGCCACATCAATCGCCTCTTCGGCGGTCGCGGAGCCTACTTCGAAGACCCGAACGGCCACAACATGGAGATCATGACTCGGCCGTACGCCCGGCCGTAACAGGCTACCGGGCGGGGTCGGATCCTCCCCGCCCTGCGACTCCCCAGCACCCCGCCCGAGCCCCGCCCGGGTATGCGAGGCAGCTGGGGAGCCGCTTGGCCTCGGTGTCCGCTCGCACGCAGAGGGCCGAGTTCGCCAACGGTGTCTCTACGCAGCCGGGGACGTCGCCGCCGGCGCGACCCGCTGTTCGGCACCAGCATGCGCGTCGGGCACCGCACCAACGCCGCCGAGCCGGGCATGGCCGCCGCCCGCAACCTCCTCCACCCCGACCGGGCCGGGCCCGTTCGCCCCGGCCCCGTACTTCTGGTCCGACCAGCACGAGCTCAAGATCCAGGCATTCGGCTACCAGCGCGGCCACGACGAGGAACGGATCGTCGAGGGGCGACCCGCCCGACGGGCGTTTCCTCCTTGCCCACCGCACCCGCGCCACCCTGACCGGAGCCCTGGCCACCGGCATGCCGCCCAAGGCACTGCGCCGATGGCGCACCGTCATCGCGGCCCGGGCCGACCGGCACGCACAGACCGAAGCCGTCACCGCCTGACAAGCAGGGCCCCGCGGCACGGGCCGGTCCCGGACAGCGAACCGTCCGGAGGCAGCGCCACACGTGCGGGCAAGGCCGCGCTCGAAACCAACCCACCGGCAAGGCACCGCCGGACACGGGGGCCACGATCCAGGCGCCGCTGCCGACCGGCCGGGCGCCCCTGGATCGACAAGGTCCCCTCCGTGGCCGGTCTCGTCGGCAGGCCCAGACGCCGGCCGGACGCATCGCCGGCGAATCGACTCCGGCGTCCAGGTGCCGGTCGCGGGAGGCGGAGCCCTTCTCGCCCAGGTACCGCGGCGTCACAAAGACCGGGCGCGTACCTCGACTTCGTCGGCATAGCCGAGTTCCTCCTCAGCCACCGCAGCCTCACCGGCCGAAACGCCCCTGATGCGACAGGACTGGCGCAGTCAGCCCGCGATGTCCGCCTTCTTCGCCGCGGCGGTCGCCGCGGCGGCGTGCTGCTGGGCAGCGGCCGAGCGCGGCAGCGCTATCTTCTGTGCGAGCTTGTCGCCCTCGACGTCGAGGGCGGGCAGGAGGCGGTCCAGCCGGGCGGGCAGCCACCAGGCTTTCTCCTGGGCGAGGGCCATGGTGGCCGGGATGAGTGTCATGCGGATGATGAAGGCGTCGATGAGGATGCCCGCGGCCAACGCGAACCCGGCCTGTTTGATCATGGGATCGGCGTTGAAGACGAACCCGGCGAAGACGCTGACCATGATGGTGGCCGCCGCGACGACGACGGAACTGGCGCGCGTGAAACCGGTGATGGTGGCGGCCGTCGGGTCGGCGCCGTGGATGTGTGCTTCGCGCATGGAGGTGACCAGGAACATCTGGTAGTCCATGGCGAGCCCGTACAGGACACCGGTGATGATGATGGGGAGCAGACTCACGACGGGCGCGGTGGCATCCAGTCCGATCAGCCCCTGCAGCCAGCCCCACTCGAAGACAGCCGTGGTGACACCGAAGGTGGCGCCGATGGTCAGCAGGAAGCCGAGCGTCGCCGTCACAGGGACCAGGAACGAGCGGAAGACCAGGAGCAGCACGATCAGGGAGAGTCCGAGCACAGTGGCCACGTAGAGCGGAAGGACGTCGGCGAGCCGGTCGGAAACGTCGATGGCAAGGGCGGTGAAGCCGGTGATACCGATGACGGCTCCGTGGGCGGCGCCGGCCGGCACGGTCTTTTCCCGCAGGGCGGTGACCAGGTCCTTGGTGGCGTCGTCGTTGGGGCCGCTGCCGGGGACGAGAGCGAGGACGGCCGTGGTGCCGGTGCTGCTCATCCCGGCCAGTGAGACCGCTGCCGCGCCCTTGACGTCACTCAGATCGGTTGCGACCGCGGCGAGAGCCGCCGGGGCGAGCGGGCGCTCCTCGGCGCTGGACGTGACGGCGATCATGAGCGGGCCGTTGTAGCCGGGCCCGAAGGCATCGCTGACCAGGTCGTAACTCTGACGCTGCGGGGTGCCGGTGTTGTAGCTGGCCCCCGAGGGCAGACCCATGCGCATGTCCGCGGCGGGCACTGCCAGGACCGCCGGTATCAGGAACGCCGCCGCGAGCGCCGGGTACTTGTGCCGGACCAGGCCCGCTCCCCAACGAGTCGCCCGCGTGTGGCCGGCGACGGCTGCCTGCCGAGCTGCCCGGCGCCGTGTGCGAGTGGGACAGACGCGTTCTCCGACCAGCCCCAGCAGCGCCGGCAGCAGGGTCAGTACGAGCAGCACCGCGACCGCTATCGTGGCGGCGGCGACGAGGGCCATGGTGCTGAGCAGAGTGATCCCGACGACCAGGAGCCCCGTCAGAGCGATGATGACCGTACTGCCCGCGAAGAAGACCGCGCTTCCGGCGGTGCCGATCGCACGGCCGGTCGCCTCGTGCGCGTCCAGACCGTCCTCGAGGATCAGCCTGCGTTCCCGGTTGACGATGAACAGGGCGTAGTCGATACCGACCGCCAGCCCCAGCATCAGGGCCAGGACCGCGGTGAGCGAGTGGATCTCGAAAACGGTGGAGAGGGTGAAGGCACCGCCCACACCCACCGTGACCCCGACCAGGGCGATGACGAGGGGCAGGCCCGCCGCCACGACCGACCCCAGCGTGATCAGCAGGACGATGGCCGCAACGGCGACACCGACGATCTCCCCGACGCCGATGACTTCCGGGATTTCCATCATGGACGCCGATGGCAGAACCTCGATGCCGCCGCGGGCGGCCTGCCGCTCGGCGGCCTCGACGGTGCTGGCGATGGTTCCGGCGGGAAGCTCGAAGGTCTGCATGTCGAACTGGAATTGCATCAGGGCCGTCGAGCCGTCGGCGGAGACGACGACTCCGGGCACCGGCAGACCGTCCACCTGCAACGGGACGGGTGTCTTACCGGAGGACGGCTGCCCCGCGGCCTGCGCCACCGCCGCCTGGGCCCGCAGCAGCGGGCTGCTCTCACCCTTGGCGACTTCCGCGGCGAGGGCCTTCCGGGTGTCTGTGACGTGGTCGTGGCGGTAGACGGCGTCCACGGCCGCCAGCAGGGCGGACCGAACGTTCCGGTCGTCGATCCTGGCGCCGGCCGCGGGCTTGAAGACCAGCATGCCCTGCCCGCCGGACGCCTCCGGCAGGGACACGGCCAGCTCGTCGATGACCCGCTGGGACGGGGTGCCGTCAATGCGCACCTCGTTGCTCAGCCTGACCGGGTTGGCCATCAGCAGCCCAAGGACGGCGGCCACCACGGCCAGCCAGCCCAAGATGACGTACCAGGGTTTGCCGTAGGCGAACTTCCCCAGCCGGTACAGCAGAACGGACATAGCTCTCTCCCCAGCTCCAGGTGCCTCCGCGGGCCTTACAGGTGGCTCACGGAGGAACGAAACGAGAGACTACTATCAAACCAATGGGGGACTATCAAACCGATAGAGTGCTACCGGACATGCCGATGCGCGGGTAGCCTTCGCCGAAGAGGAAGGAGTCACAGATGGCCACCACCAAGGACGACCGTGCCCGGCGGCGCAGAGTCGACGCACGTTCCACCATCGAGCGCATCACGGCCGCCGGCCGGACGGTCCTCGGCGCGGGCGACGCCTCACTGGAGCAGATCGCGGCCGAGGCCGGCGTAGGCATCGCCACCCTGTACCGTCACTTTCCCAACCGGGAGGCCATCGTCCGGGCCGTCCTTGACGACATCCTCGAAACCGACCTGCTCCCCCTCGTCGACGAAGCCATCGACACCCCTCATCCCCGCCAGTCCCTCCAGGACATTGCCGCGCGACTGCTCGACCTGATCACGCAGGAGAAGGGGCTGGTCACCTTCGCGAGCAACTTCTCCGACGTCGCCGTGGGCGTCCTTCAGCGCTTCAGTGAGTCGTTGCACCCCCTGCTGCTTCGCGCGCAGCAGCAGGGCGAGGTCCGTCACGATCTGACGGCCGAAGACATTCCGCGTTTTCTCGTGATGGCCGTTGCCGGGCTCGCGATCCCCGGCACCGCTCCCTCGATGCGGGCCCGATTCATCGCCCTGCTGTTCGACTCACTGAACCCCGCGAACGCAACCCCGCTGCCTCCGCTCCGCCCCGGGGAGGGAGACCTGCGCACCGCGGTCGGCAACATCGCGCGCAACTGAAGACCGCCCGCCCTGCCGAACCGACCCGGCAAAGCCGAATCCGCTGCGCGGCGCCGCCATGCCCTGCGGCGCCGCACCGAAAGCAACGCCACATCGCAGGGAGGCGACTCGCGTCGGTCCGCCGGACCGGGCGACGTGTCCGACCGCATCGGACGCTGAGGACCGGGGAGGGCGGGTGTGAACGGGGACAGGGTGGTAGCGGTCACCGGCTCGCACGGTCCCGGCTCTGGCTACCTCGTGGGCCCGCGCCTCGTGCTGACCTCCGGTCACGTGGGGCTGGCCGAGGGCCGCGCGGTCACGGTGTTCCGACCCGGACGGCCCGGCGAGTTCACGGGGACCCTCGTGTGGCGCGGTACCCCGGGCGGGCGCGGCGACGCGGCCCTGCGTCCGCGCCTGGATCCTGACCCAACCGGTCGACGGCCAATTAAGACTGCTGGCGGCCTGATCAACACGACCACGGGTTCTACGGCCTCTCGGATCCGCCCGCGGGCTGGGGCTCCGGGGACGTTCGGGCGCCGCCACCGAGCGTAAGATTCGGAGTGTGAATCCGCGACTGGCTTTGCTCAGTACGGTGGCCTTCGGTACCCCGGAAAGCGAAGTCTTCCGGCTGGCGCTCCAGCACGCCACAGGTGAGCTGCGCGCTCTGGGCGGAACGATTCATCTGTGTGGTCCCACGTCCGCGTTGTGCCTGGCGTCGGCGGTTGGTCTGCCACCCGCCTTCACCCGCTCCTGGGAGATCATCGATCAGGAAAGCCTGCTGGCCCCGGCGCGTGCCCTGCGCCAGGGCACTGCTGTATGGCTGCCGCCGCTCCCCACCGAAGCCGCCGATGTCCCAGGGCTCGGCACGGGCCTGGCCGCCTTGCCGGTGTCCGGCGGGGGGCGCATCACAGGCACCATCACCCTTCTGACAGCCGACCGGGGCGAGCCCACCCCGGAGCAGTGGGATTTCCTCCGGGCCGTCGCCGCCTGGACCGAAGAGCACATGGCCCAGGCTCCGAGGCTGTCCGACTCCGCGCCGAAGGAGCCAGATGGCGAGCAGCCCTGGCAGGGCGTCCCGGGCCTCAGGGTCGGCTGGTGGGACTGGAACCTCCAGACCGACGGGCTGATCTGGGACGCGGTGGCCATGGAGTTCTACGGCAGCAGACCGGCCGATTTCACCGGCAAGATCCAGGACTGGATGCACATTCTCCACCCCGACGACCTGGCACCGACGCTGGCGGAGGCGCAGCGGGCGATCCGTGACCACTCGGTGTACGAGGCCGCGTACCGGGTACGGCGTCTGGACGGCACGTACGGCTGGTCGCGGGCCCGCGGTATGCCGACGTACGACGTCCAGGGCCGGCCGCTCCGGATGGTCGGCGTGAGGTGGGAGAGCAGCGGGTTGCCTTCCGCTCGGGACGCGCTCAGCCGGGCCCTTCGGCAGATGAGCGACGGTTTCCTGGCGGTGGACCCTGAATGGCGCATCATCTTCACCAACCTGGAAGCGGAACACGTGCTGGGATTCTCCCAGGAGCAACTTTTCGGGCGTGTGCTGTGGGACCTGCCCGGCGCACGGCGGATCCACGGCCTGGAGCGCCGTTGTCAGAGGGCCGCCGCCGAGGGGAAGCCCGCCAGCTTTGATGTGCACATGCCGGACATGGGCCGTCGTTACCGGCTGCGGCTGGTCCCGGGGCCCGTGGGCTGCGCCCTCTACCTGACGGACGTCACCGAGAAACTGCGTGTGCAGGAGGAGCGCCGGGCGGCCGAGGTTGCCGCGTCCGAGCGAGCGGCCCAGATCACGGAACTGACCGCGGCGCTCGCCAAGGCGACGACCTCACAGGACGTGGTGGACGCGGTCGCGCAGCGGGTGCTGCCGGCGTTCGACGCCGTCGGACTCATGGTGCAGGCCATCGAAGGAAACCGGCTCCTCAATGTCGGGTCCGTCGGCTACGCGGACGACTTCCTCGACCTCGTGAACGACCGCGCCGCAGCCGGTACCAGCCCGTCCTGGAGCGTGATCTCGTCCGGAGCACCGGCATTCCTGTCCTCGCCGCAGGAGTACGTCGCGTACGCGCCTGACCACGCAGACCTGCCCGGCATCGCCAACAAGCAGGCGTGGGCGTTCCTGCCGCTGACGGCGTCCGGTCACACGTTCGGGGTGTGCGTCGTCTCCTTCGACCGCCCGCGTCGGCTCAACGACGACGAGCGTTCCCTGCTGGCCACGATCAGCGCCCTCGTCGCACAGGCCCTGGAGCGGGCCCGGCTCTACGACGCCGAGCGCATCCGGTCCCGCGAACTCCAGCGCAGCCTGCTTCCCACCGACCTGCCCGACCTGCCCGCTTGCGAGACCGCCGCGTGTTACCTCCCCGCCGGGCAGGGCATGGACGTGGGCGGTGACTGGTACGACGTCATCCCGCTCTCCAGCGGCCGCGTCGCCCTCGTCGTCGGCGACGTCATGGGCCACGGCCTGCCCGAGGCGGCCACCATGGGCCGTCTGCGCACGGCCGTCCACACTCTGGCCGACCTCGAACTGCCCCCCGACGAAATCATGGGGCACCTCAACGACATCGTCGGCGACATAGGCGAGGAGTCGTACGTGACCTGCCTGTACGCGCTCTACGACTCCACCACCCAGGTCTGCACCATCACCAGCGCCGGGCACCCGCCCCCGGCGCTGGTGCATCCCGACGGCACCGTGAGGTTCCCGGAACTGGGCGCTGACCCGCCCCTCGGCGCGGCCGAGCCGCCGTTCGAAACGGTCGAGCTGACGCTGCCCGAAGGCACCCTGGTCGTGCTCTACACCGACGGCCTCGTCGAGTCGGCGAAACGCGACATCGACGAGGGCATGGCGGACCTGGTCCGGCTCCTGCGGACCGCCCACGAGGACGGCACCGACGCGGATCTGGAGCGCCTCTGCGACACGCTGACGGTCGGCATGCTCCCCGCCGAGCACCAAGCAGCCGACGACGCAGCGCTCCTCGTCGCCCGCCTCCATGCCCTGAACGCGGACAGGATGGCTTCCTGGCCGCTCGCCGAGGACCCGAAGGCGGCGAGCCTGGCCCGCCGGCACGTCAGCGAGCAACTCTCCGCCTGGGGCCTGGACGACCTGACATTCACCACGGAACTGCTGGCCAGCGAACTGGTGGGCAACGTCGTACGCCACGCCAAGGGCCCGGTCAGCTTGCGTCTGCTGCACGGCGCCGAGCTGATCTGCGAGGTCTTCGACGGCAGCCTCACGATGCCCCGTAGGCGCCGCGCCGCGGACACCGACGAAGGCGGTCGCGGGCTGCAGCTGATCACGGCGCTCTCTCAACGCTGGGGCACCCGCTACACGACGAAAGGAAAGTGCATCTGGACCGAGCAGGCCCTGCACGGCCCGGACGGCCGCGGGAGCTAGGGCGTGTTTCGAAAGTAGCGCCGTCCGCCCGCAGGGCGGGGCTCGCGGCGTGTGGTGCGTGCGATCGCAAGGCGGAGGATCGGCGTCATCGATGGACCGGACGTACTTGGACGACTCCGACAACGCGGCAGGGGGCACCTCCCAGCGGTAGCTGGGGGAGTGCGTGCCAGGCGTCGCGAGCCAGGCG
>NZ_JOHR01000023.1 GCF_000719775.1 Streptomyces sp. NRRL F-5135
ACTTTCCCACGCCAGATTCTCCCTGGCCTGCAAAGGCATTTCGCCCAGCAGGATCCAGAGCATCGTCCGGACGTCCGGCGGAAAGTCGATCTCCTCCACTTAGTGCCTGCCGCCCCCGGTGGAATCCCCACCCGGTGCCTCGAGGCGCGACTGCTGCTTCGCGATCTCGTCATTGGCGTAGGACTGCACGCCCTCGATCTCCCGCGCGTTGTTCAAGACCGCCTGCCGGAGCGACGAGAACACGAGACCCACCGAGTCGAGAAATTCGATGCACGCGTTGTTGTTCGCGTCGTACTTCGGCCGGACCTCGAGGGCGAAGTCGTCGTTGTAACCAGCCCAGGGCCGGTAGGTCTGCATGTCGGAGACGAAGTCGTCACGGATCTTGTTCGCCCTGTCGGGCAGATCCGCCATCATCTCACCGCCCCGCCGCACACGGCCGGGGTCCGCAATGAACTTGCCCATGAATTACCTCCCTTGGTCCCTCTGCGGAAAGTCAGTCGCTGTGGAAAGTCAGTCCTCGTGAATCTCGTCGTGCAGACGGGACGTCGAGCGCCTGCCCCCGCCGTCCGGGCCGTCGAGTGCCGACCCGAAGGCCCGGTTCCAGTCGATGTCCACGCCTCGGATGCCCGTCGGGCCGCCGCTCGCCTGCGTCAACGGGGCGAAGACGTCCATCACTCTACGGGCCATCTGCTCACGCCCCTCCTGCACGGCTTCCATGACGGACGCCGCGAGTTGAGGCCCCGTCATGTTCCGGTACTTGTTGTCCGGGAACTTCAGCCCCGTCAGCTCGCCCTGCGCGCCCACGGTGACCTCCACCGCGCGGTCCCGTGAGCGGATCGTGGCCGATGCCTGACTGAGTTCATCCTCGGCGCGTGCCACGGCCTCCTGCACGGCCTCCAGTTCGGCCATGGCCTGGGACAGCTTCTTCTCCATCGACTCGCTCAACGGTCACCTCTCCACCTGCTCGTACGGGATTCTGCCGTACACGTGTGCGTCATGCGAACTTTCCATGTGCGCCCGGTACGGGGGCGGTTCGAAGGCCGCCCCCGTACCGGCGTCATCCGGTCGCCGCCGTGCCGGTCATCGTCCGATCACCGCGGGCGCGCCGCCCTCGTCCGTACCCCATACGTCGTCGTCCTCCGGCACCCACGATTCGCGGGCGCGGTCACCGCTCTGTGTCTGCGTCTGCTGGCCGGGCGCGCCGCCACCGCCGCCACCGGCCATCGGCGGGAGGAACGGCGTACCGCCCGCGGTGGGACCGCCGGCCGCCACGCGCACCTCGTCGTCCGCGTACCGGCCGTTCCTGGCGGGAGCGCCGGCGCCGGGCCGCGGGCGGCGGTTGTTGACCACGTTGCCGTCGATGACGTTACGGACGCGCTCGCCGGAGTCCGACTGGCCTCCGCCCGCGCCACCCATACCGCCCATACCGCCGCCCATGCCACCGCCCATACCGCCGCCCATGCCGCCCATGCCGCCCATGGGTGCGCCCGGGCCGCCCATGGGTGCGCCCGGGCCGCCCATGCCGGCCCCCGGGCCGCCCATGCCGGCGCCCGCGCCGGCCATGCCCGCGCCCGCGCCGCCCATACCGGCGCCCCCCTCGCCGGGGAGGCCCGGGAACGGTCCGCTGTTCAGGAACGGGCGGTTGTGGCTCGGGGTGTTCGACTCGGCGGACGTCCCGCTGCCGGCCAGGGGCGACTCGTAGGGGTTCTCGTCGAACAACTCCTCCTCGTAGGAGGGGAAGTCGTAGGAGGGGAAGTCGTACGACGGAGGCGTGGGGAGCGAGCCGTTGTTGAGGTGGCCGGAGCCGAGGGAGGACGGGTTGTTGTCGTCGAGGTAGCCGGAGACGGACGAGCCGTCCGGTCGCGTGATCGTGGTGGTGCCGGTGTCCGGGTTGATCTTCTGGGTGGTGCCGTCCGGGTACTCCGTGACGACATTTCCGCCGTCGTCCAGGTGCGTGGTGCTGCCATCGGGGTTGGACAGCAGGTCACCGGTGTTGAGCGGGCCGGAGATGGTCGAGCCGTCGGGGCGGGTCAGGGTCGAGGAGTGGGTCTCCGGGTCGATCGTGATGGTGGAGCCGTCGGGCAGGTCGGTGATCACCCGGCCGTTGGAGTCGATGCGCGACTCGCCGCCGCCGGGGACGTCCAGGATGCCGTCGTTGACGGGGCCGGAGATGCGGTTGGACTGCAGATCGGGCAGGTCGGGCAGGTCGCCGTTGCCGTTGCCGAAGAGGTCGCGACGGGTGCTGTCGAACTTGGCCTCCGCCTCGGCCTGCTTCTTCTCCTGCTCCTGCCGGAGCTCCTCCTGCTTGGCCTCGGCCTCGTTCTGCCGCTGCTCCTGCTCCGACCGGTACTGCGCCTCCTTGGCCTCCTGCTCCTTGCGGATCTCCTCCTGCTTCTGCTCCTGCTCCGCCCGCTGCTGTTCGGCCTTCGCCTCCTGCTCGGCCTGCTTCTGTTCGGCCTCCTTCTCCTTCTGCTCCTGCTTGGCCTCCTGCTCCGCCTGCTTCTGCTCGGCCTCGGCCTCCTGCTCGGCCTGCTTGGCCTCGGCCTCCTGCTCCTTCTGCTCCTGCTTGGCCTCCTGCTCCGCCTGCTTGGCCTCCGCCTTGGCCTCCTGCTCGGCCTGCTTCTTCTCCTGCTCGGCCTGCAGCTGCTCCTGGCGGTCCTCCGACTCGGTACGGATGCGGTCCTGCTTGGCCTCCTGCTCGGCCTGCTTGGCCTCGGCCTCCTTCTCCTTGGCCTCCTGCTCGGCCCTGGCCTCCGCCTCCTTCTGCTCCTGCTTGGCCTCCTGTTCGGCCTGCTTCTGTTCCTGCTTGGCCTCCTGCTCGGCCTGCTTGGCCTCGGCCTCCTTCTCCTTGGCCTCCTGCTCGGCCCTGGCCTCCGCCTCCTTCTGCTCCTGTTCCTTCTTGGCCTGATCCTGCTGAGCCTTGGCCTGGCCCATCTGCGCAATCTGCATGTTCTCGGCACGGGCCTGGGCCTCGGCCTGCTTCTTCTCCTGCTCGGCCTGCTTGGCCTCCTGCTCCTTGCGGATCTCCTCCTGCTTCTGCTCCTGCTCGGCCTGCTTCTGCTCCTGCTTGGCCTCCTGCTCGGCCTGCTTGGCCTCGGCCTCCTTCTCCTTGGCCTCCTGCTCGGCCTTGGCCTCGGCTTCCTTGGCCTCCTGCTCCTTCTTGGCCTCGGCCTCCTTGGCCTCCTGCTTGGCCTCCTGTTCGGCCTGCTTGGCCTCGGCCTCCTTCTCCTTCTCCGCCTGCTTGGCCTCGGCCTCCTTCTCCTTCTGCTCCGCCTCGGCCTTGGCCGCCGCCTCCTTGGCCTCGGCCTCCTTCTCCTTCTCCGCCTGCTTGGCCTCGGCCTCCTTCTCCTTCCTCTCCTGCTCGGCCTTGGCCTCCTTCTCCTTACGCTCCTGCTCTTCCTTCTCCTTCTGCCGCTCGGCCTCCGCCTTGGCAGCCTGGTCCTTCTGCCACTGGATGAACTCCTCCTGCTTCTTGGCGGCTTCCTCGGCGGCCTTCTTGGCGTCGTCCTCCTTCTTCTTCGCCTCCTCCTCCGCGACTTCGGCCTTGTCCTCCTTGTAATCCGACTCAAGGGTGCCGCTGGAGCCCCGGGACTTCACGGATCCCAGGTCGAAGTTGCTGTTGCTCCAGCTGTTCTTCACCTTTTCCATGGCCGAGATCGCGGCCGAGTCGAGATTGTCGACGACGGTCTGCCGCCACATCTCAACGGCCTTGTTGCCGATGTTCAGCCAGGTGTTGAGATCCTTCAGGTCGCCGAACTGCTGGGCGTCGGCGTGCAGGTCCTTCTTGTCGTCGCCCGAAATCGCGTCGATGGCGGCCTGATTTTTGAAATGCTCCTCCGCGATGTAGTTCGTGTAGAAGGACTCCCCAGCGGACTCGATCTCATAGGTGATCTTCGTAAGATTGTTGTCCCACACATACTTCATCACCGCCGACAGCAGCTTGTGCAGCACAATCAGCGGGTTTCCGTACTCCCACTCCCACTTCATCCACGCTTGGTGGAGATCGACCACCGCCTCCCTGAAGGCCTTTTTCGCCTCCCGTATCTCTTCCCCCTGCTTCGAATATCCGGACTTACCCGAACTCATGTCCTCCGCATAGTCCGTGTACTGCTTGTTGATCTTGTTGATGAGATCCCAGAAAACGCCCGCCGCCGTGCCCCGCCACGCCTTGTCCTTCTCCTTGCCCAGCCTGCTCTGCCACTCCTCCACCACCCCCTGCTGAGTGGCGAAGAACTTGGCGACCCGGTCGAAGGCGCCGGCCACCGTGTCGAAGTTGGCGAGGGTGACGGAATCGGCGTCGGCCACGTCCTTGCCGCTCCAGCTGAAGCCGTAGGTCCCCAGCGCCTCGTCGTTGCGCAGCTTCTCCAGGGCCAGTCCGGTACCGAAGGCGTACTGGGTGAGCGGCGCGGTGTCCCAGGTGGGCTTGCCGTCCATCCCCAGGTGATTGTCGATGCTGCTGGAGAACTTCCCGCCCTCGAAGTACCCCTGGGTCGGGAGCCTGCCGTCGCCCTTGTTGCCGAGCAGCGTGATGCGCGCCTTGTGCATCGTCACATCGGAGCCCTCGGCACCGCTCTTCGAGTAGTAGAAGGGGATGACGAAGTCGGTGTTGTTGATCTCGGAACCGGCGTTCTCGTACAGCCAGTTCAGGTCCTCGGTGTCGACATAGTCGACATAGCCCACATCGGAGATCTCCACCTTCATCAGCGGAATACCCTCGTTACCGACCAGGGTCTTGAAGATCTCTTCCCTGGTCGGCGCCTTGTACCCGGTGAAGAAGCCGACCGCCTCGGCCCACTTGTCGTTGCTGGTGAGTTTGTCGGTGATCTTGGTATCGTCGAGCGCCATGCCAGGATGCCTTTTCGGTCAGGGCGGATGGGGGGAGAACGGGCGGGGCCAGGCGGTACGGCGTTACGCGGCCGCGGAGGAACAGCGGCCGCGCGGGTGGGCCGACGGCCGCACCTACTCAGTCCTCGTCCTCGTCTTCATCGTTGTTGTTGTTCGAGCCGCCGCCGCTCTCGGAGAGCACGTCGTCCACGCCCTCGAAGAAGTTGACTATCTTCTTCCCGTCGATCTTCCCCAGGTTGTCCTCCTGAGTCTTGAAGATCTCCTCGATGGTGTCCTCGAGGTTGTCCTCGATCTCCTCGAAGAGCTCGACCTGGAGCTTGAGGATCTCGTCGACCTGGTCCACCAGCTCGTTCAGTGACTTGATCAGGTAACCGCCGTTGGTCCGGCCCTCCTTGTCGAGCGCCATCGTCCCGATCGCGAGCGGCGTCTTCTGCCCGTCCCTGAAGCCAATTGCCTTGTTCGCCCCGTCCTCCCCGCCCTGCAGATTGGGGATCGCCGGTATCTCCCCGTCGTCCTCCCTCATCTTCTTGACCTTGGTGAGGAACTCGCCGACGTCGTTGGTGAGAAAGTCCTGCAGCCAGGCCTTGTTGAGATTGAGCGTGGGGCCGTTTTCAGCCATTGCCTACTTCTCCTGCTTCCATGGGTTTCCGCCGGCTTCGGGGCGGCCCGCCGACCGCACGGCGCGGAACGCGGGACGGAACACGGGCGGCGACGCGCCGCCCTCACGACAGCGGGCGGCCGTACGCGTGAGGCACACGCGGACGGCCGCCCGGGGAAAACAACGGGTGTGTCGCCCGCGCGGTCAGCTGCCGACGCGCACGGTCTGCCACAGCGACGTCAGGTTCTTCTCGCTCCACTGGTAGCTGTCCGAGACGTCGGTCAGCAGGGCCGAGTTCTCGGCGAGGATCCGCTTCATCTCCTCGACGGCGTGGTTCCAGGCCGCCTGCTTCTCGCTGTACGCCTCCCTGTCGTCACCTTCCCAGGACTGCTGGAGCTGCTGGAGCTCCGCTTCCAGGTTGGTGAGGATGCTGTCGATCGCCTTGGTCTGCTGGACCATGTCGTCGGCGGCGTTCTGCATGTGGGAGTAGTCGACGTAGATCTGACCGTCGGTGAAGTCCAGAGGGGGAGTCATGGTCGTCCTCGTCTCGCGGGGGGTACTTCGGGGAAAGGGTTCGTGCGTTCCGCGCCCGGGTGCCGGTCAGAGCTCCTGGGCGAGAGCCGGTCGTCAGCGACCGGCGGTGGAGCCCGCCAGCGAGTTGAAGATCTCGTCGGCGCGGTTGGACGCCTGCTGGATGGCCTCGTTCGACTGGGACTGCTGGATGCCCTGGGCGCGCATGGTCTCCTCCAGCGTCGTGATCATCTCGCGGAGGTTCTTGGAGATGATCTCCGCCTGGCCGTCCCACTGGTCGAGCAGACTCTGGAACCGGCCACCGTCGCTACCCGCGTATCCCTGGCTCAGGTTGTGCTTCATGTTCTCCACGTCCTGACGGCAGTTCTGGACGCCGTTGAATGCCGAGTCCAGAGCGGTGACACCGTTCTGTGTCGCCGATGCCAGTGACTGCTGCCTTGCGCCTGCACCTGCCATATGCCTGTGCCTCCTGGTGTGTCGCGCCGCCGGCCCTCGGGTCCGGGCGGCGCGGTGCGTTGCCGGACGCGGCCGTAGGGCCGACGCCCGGATGGTATGGACAAACGGAGCCTAGATAAAGGGGAGTTGACGATTCAATGGCCTGAGTCACCTTTTCGGCTCCGACCCGGTGTTTCAGGCGTTTCGTGGCGGAGATTTAACCTGATCGTCAGTCACGCCCTTGCACTTTCCGGTCTCTAGGACGCTCGGCCGTCTCGTCCCGTTGCGGGAACACGGCCACTTTCCTCCGTGTCACGCGATGTTCACGTCCCCTCCCGCCACGATGTGTTCGTCCGGTGTCACCGTGCGGATTGATCGCCCCCTGCCACGGCGCTCTGCGTTCCCTCGCCGTCACCCTGCGACGTCTTCTCTTCCGTCTTCTTTTCCGATCGCGGCGCCGGGTCGTCGTCATCTCCGGCGCAGCGCGGCGTGGTGGTCGCGCTCCGGCCCAGGGCGGCGGCCTCCTTGGTCAGGTCCGGGCCCGTCGGCAGCATCGCCAGCAGCGGTGCCGGCAGTCCGCGCGCCTGGCCCTCCGTGTAGCCGAGCGCCGCGAGCGCCTCGGCCGTCCCCACCCGGTACTTCATCCCGGTGTCCGTCACCAGGTAGACAGTGGTGCCGACCTTGCTCCCGCTCGCCCCGAGCGCGCGCACCAGGGACCCGCCGCCCGGCCGTACGGCGATCGTGCCGACCGGCATGCAGGCCGGGGTGAGCCCCTCGGGCGGCGCCTGGGCGGCCGGGCCCAAGGAGCCCGTCCCGGTCTGGGCCACGCTGATCCGCGGGCCGCGCTCGCCCGCCTCGACCCGTACGCAGACGGTGTGGTCCTCGCCGAGGGCCACCGCCTCCGGCGGCGCCGACGGCAGGTCCGGGTCCTCCGCCGTCTCGCCGGCGCCCGGGGCCAGATGGCTGCTCAGCACGTCCGCGCCCAGGGCGGTCACCTTCGCCGCGCCGCCCTCGTACACCTTCTCGCGGGTCTCCGGGTCGCCGAGCACCAGCGCGGCACCGGTCGCCGTCAGCGGGGCCAGGCCCTCCTTGCGCAGCAGGTAGTAGCGCTCGGCGGAGCCCGGCACGGTGACCCGGAACACCTCGCCGATCCGGGACGCCCGGCCGCCCAGCGACGGCCCGTCCTGCCCCTTGCCCGGCACGTCGGGCGAGCGCAGGTCGGGCCCCGACGGCAGGGCGTTCAGGAAGGGCGCCGAGACGGGGAGGAGCGGGGTGGAGCCGTAGCCGAGGGCCTCGCGGGCGCGGCTGTCCTTGTCGAGCCGGAGCTTGCTTCCCCGCCACACCAGGTATCCGGCCTTGTCGGGACCCGTCACCAGCATCCCCTGGTCGGTGGGCAGTCCGGCGGCGTCGGCCGGCGCGCCCACCGCGACGATGGTGCCGGTCGAGCCCGTCTCGCTGCCCGAACAGACCTGCCAGGGACCGGTGTCCAGGTCCCCGCTCCCGGGCAGCGCGTCCGGCGCGCCGCTGATGCCGATGGGCGCCCCGTGCGGCGTACCGCTCAGGGAGCCGGAGCCGACCGACGTCGCCTTCATGTCGGCGCCCCCGAGCAGCCGCGCCGAGGCGTAGTTGCGCACCGGCCGCAGCCGCCCGTCCAGGTAGAGGTAGCGGGAGCCGGTGTCCTTGTTCACGACGAGGGTCCCGGCCGCCCGCCAGGAGTCCTTGGTGCCGGGCTTGAGCAGACCGAGGACGAAGGAACCGGCCGACAGCAGGACGGCGATCACGATGCCGATCACCACGCCCCGGTTGGTCCGGCCCTGGGGGCTCTCCGGGGCGTCCGGATCCGCGCGCAGCATGCCCGAGGTCAGCCGGCCCATGACGAACATGTGCGCCTGGACCTGATCGCGTTTGGACTGCATGGCAGCGTGTCTCCCTTCCGGTCAGCCGTTGATGGACCGCAGGGCGCTGTACACGCCGAGCACCCACAGTGCGAGCGGCAGCATGCTGATCGCCAGTGCCGAGTGCAGCAGCTCCCCCGCGCGGCCCCAGTACGGCACGAGCCGGCGCCCGGGGACGGTCCAGGCGGCGATCGCGACCGCCGCCGTGGCCGCGAGCAGGCCCGCGGCCGTCACCAGCCGGTAGCCCGGCGAGGCGGCCGGGGCGGCGACCAGCACCAGCAGGAGCAGCCCCGCCACGCCCGGGACCACCAGCGACATGCGCTGCCAGATGTTGCCCAGTCCCCGCGCGTGCAGGATGAGCAGCAGGGACAGCGCCACCGTCGTGATGATCTCGGCGAGTTCGCGCTCCCGGCCCAGTGCCACGATGCACCCGGCGGCGACGAAGCCCACCGCCCCGTACAGCGAGGTCATCCAGCCGTCGGCGAGGATGGCGCGGGCCGAGACCACGGAGGTGGCGTGCGGCTCGATGCCCTCCTGCAGCTGCTGGGCGTTGGTCGGCAGGGGCGGCATCCGCATCCCGGACATCCGGAACGCCAGCGAGGGGACGAAGGCGCCCAGGACGACCGCCAGGACGGCGATGATCCCGGCGGCGTGCACGGGCGCCAGGTCCGTCGTGATGAGCAGGACGGCGGCGAAGGCACCGAACACCGAGATGACGGCGACGCCCAGGAAGAGCGCGGCGAACGCGGCCACGATGGCGAGCGCGAGCACCGCCCCGCCCGCCGCCGCGGCGCTGGCGGCGAGCAGCCGCGCGCCCAGGGTCTCGTACGCGTGCGGCCCGCTGAGCTCGCCGCCCGGCAGCAGCCAGCCGGCGAGCGCCAGGTACGGCCCCACCATGAAGCCCAGCGCGGCGCCCGCGCCGGCGTCCCCGACCGCCCGGCTGGCCGCGCCCGCCCCCGCGAGCAGCAGGAGCCCGGTCGCGGTGGCGAACACGGCGCGGGGCAGCGCGGAGCCGCCGGGCCACGCGATCACCACCATGCCGCCGACGAGGACCGCGACCGCGACGCCGAGCAGCACCCACCGGCTGACCTTGGGGGTCCAGCCGTAGGGGTGGTCCCGCATCGTGGTGGAGATGCCGTCGACGAGGTCGTCGAGGTGCACCTCGGGCAGGGCTTCGGTGCGCGGTCTGAGGTAGAGGGTGTCGCCGTCGCGCAGGCCGTACGAGTCGAGGGTGCGTTCCTCGTCCAGCGGTTCGCCGCCGAGCCGCTGGAGCACCCAGCCGCCGTGGTCGATACCGGCTTCTTCGAGGTTGTCGCCGGCGTAGCCGAGCACCGCCGGCAGCAGGTCCGCCACGGGGACGTCGGCGGGGACGGCGAGATCGATGCTCTTGGCGGGGGCTCGTACCGTCAGACGGCACAGCTCGGCCACCTGAGTGTCAGTCATCCTGATGGCTCACGCTTCTCCGGGTTACTGCTGAGAACGGGCAGGGGAACGCGGGCTGACGCACCGCCGGACATCACACTTCTCTGGACGCGTTCCTAAGCCTCGGGACAGGGCCGGTCGTTGGCGGTCGGCGCGACGATCGTAGTATCAGCAACCTACTGTGGACGATGTGGCCCGTGGCACAGAATGTGATGTGAACGTTGGCGCACGGGTGGCGCGGCGCGCGTGGAAGCCGACTCGGAGTCGTGGCTCAGAAGTTCCCGTGGTACGGATGGTGACGTGGCGCGCACTGTGGCGTGCCGGCGACCCCGCCGCGTGACGGAAGAGTGAACGTGGTGACGTGGCGACGTAGCAGGACCGTGACACGGCGGTGCCGTGCTGTTGCAGGACTGTGACAGGGCGACACGGCGGGGACGGTCGCGCCCCGTCGGTTCCCGGGCGGGCGGTCGTCGTGGACCCGCGCGCGGCGTATGGTGCGTGCGACAGCGAGGTTTTGTCCGGTGTCCTGACCCGGCACCGACGACGACGCGCGGCGCCCCGGCGACGACGTCGACGTCGTTCCGCCCGCTCTCCCCCTTGCCCCGTAAGGAGACGGTTCCTTGAGTGTGGTCCTGTTCCGCCGCCCGGCCCGACGCCGGGGCCCGGAGATGCCCGACGGGGAGCTGAATCTCCAGGAACCGCCGATCCTCCCCGAGACGGTGCCCGACACCTCCGCCGTGTGGACGTACCTCCCCATGGCGCTGATGTCGGTCTCCATGATGTTCATGTTCATGCGGCCCGGTATGACCCGGGGCACCGGCGGGTTCATCTACCTCGCCCTGGGCCTGATGGTGCTCGGCGCCGCCGCCATGTTCATCGGCCAGTTCATGCGCAAGGCCGCCGAACGCAAGCAGAAGCTGAAGGGCGAGCGCCGGGACTACCTGCGCTACCTCACCCAGATCCGGCGCAAGGTGCGCGGCGCCGTCGTGGACCAGCAGCTGGCCCTGGCCTGGCGTCACCCCGAGCCCACCGCCCTGTGGTCGATGACGGGCACCACCCGGCTGTGGGAACGCCGGCCGAAGGACGAGGACTTCGGCGAGGTCCGGATCGCGGTCGGCGAGCAGAAGCTGGGCCTGAAGCTCACCCCGAACTCCACCAACCCCGTCGAGGACCTGGAGCCGCTCAGCGCGCACGCCCTGCGCAGCTTCATCCGCGCCTACTCGACGGTGCCGGACCAGCCCATCGCGATCTACCTGCGGGCCTGGGCCCGGGTGCTGTTCCGGGGGGACGAGGAGCGGATACGGTCCGTGGCCCGGGCCCTGGTCGCCCAGCTGGCCACCTTCCACTCGCCGGACGACGTGTGGATCGTGTTCTGCGTCTCCGACGAGCGGCGCGCGGACTGGGAGTGGGCCAAGTGGCTCCCGCACAGCCTCCACCCGCACGACACGGACGGTGCGGGCCCGACCCGGATGACCGTCTCCGCGCTGGGCGAGCTGGAGGACCTGCTCGGCGCCGAGTTCATGGAGCGGCCGCAGTTCGACCCGGACGCCCTGCCCGGGCGCGAGGAGCCGTTCACCGTGATCGTGGTGGACGGGGGCACCGTCCCGGCCGGCCACCGCCTGGACGGTCCCGGCTACCGCAACACCGTCGTACTGGACCTGAGCGGCGCGCTCTCCTGGCGGCCCGGCCGGATCACGCTGCGCTTCGAGGTCTCCGAGGACGACCTCGGGCTGGTGCGCACCGACCGCGAGCGCAAGGAGCGGACCACCCGGCTCGGCAGGCCCGACACCTTCGGGCTGACGGGCGCCGTGTCGCTCGCGCGGCGGCTCGCCCCGTACCGCATGGGCCTGGGCACGGCGTCGGACTCGTCCGAACCGCTCTCCGCGAACATGGAACTGACCGCGCTGCTGGGCATTCCCGACCTGTACCGCCACGACCCGGAAACGCTGTGGCAGCAGCACACCGGCTCCTCCCGGCTGAAGGTGCCGATCGCGGTCGGCGCGGACGGCGAGCCGGTCGAGCTGGACATCAAGGAGTCCGCCCAGGGCGGTACCGGACCGCACGGCATGCTGATCGGCGCCACCGGCTCCGGCAAGAGCGAGCTGCTGCGCACCCTCGTCCTCGCGCTCGCCCTGACGAACTCCTCGGAGACGCTCAACTTCGTCCTCGTGGACTTCAAGGGCGGTGCCACCTTCCTGGGTCTGGACGAACTCCCGCACACCTCCGCCGTCATCACCAACCTGGCCGGTGAGGCCGCGCTCGTCTCCCGGATGCAGGACGCCCTGCACGGTGAGATGATGCGTCGTCAGGAGCTGCTGCGGTCGGCGGGCAACTACTCCTCGGCGCTGGACTACGAGAAGGCCCGCGCCTCCGGCGTCCCGCTGGAACCGCTGCCCAGCCTCTTCGTCGTCGTCGACGAGTTCAGCGAACTGCTGGCCGCGCACCGGGAGTTCATGGAGCTGTTCGTGATGATCGGCCGTCTCGGCCGGTCCCTCGGGGTGCATCTGCTGCTCGCCTCGCAGCGCCTGGACGAAGGCCGGATGCACCAGCTGGAGAGCCACCTGTCGTACCGGATCGGTCTGCGCACGTTCTCCGCGATGGAGAGCCGCGGCGTGCTCGGTGTGCCGGACGCGTACCAGCTGCCGCCGCAGCCCGGCAGCGGCTTCCTGAAGTCGGGCGTGGAGGCGCTGACCCGCTTCCGCGCCGCGTACGTCTCCGGCCCGTACCAGCAGCGCCGGGGCAGCGCCAACCAGGCGCGGGTGGCCAGCCAGACCGTCCCGTGGACCAACAGCTACGTCGTGCCGCGCCAGCTGCCGGACACCCCGGACCCCGAGCCCGCGGCCGAGCAGGAGGAGACCGGCGACACCCTGCTGTCCGTGGCCGTGGAGCGGCTGCTGACCGCCGGGCCGCCGGCCCACCAGGTGTGGCTGCCGCCGCTGGACCTCCCCGCCACCCTCGACCAGGTGCTGCCGCCGCTCACCCCGGACCCCGGACTCGGGCTGACGACCGTCGACTCGGCGAACCGGGGCCGGCTCACCATCCCCATCGGCATCATCGACCGCCCCTTCGACCAGCTCCGTGACCTGCTCACCCTCGACCTCTCGGGCGCGGGCGGGCACGTCGCCATCGCGGGCGGCCCGCAGAGCGGCAAGAGCACGATGGTGCGCACGATCATGACCGCGCTGGCGCTCACCCACACCCCCCGCGAGGTGCAGTTCTACTGCCTCGACTTCGGCGGTGGCACGCTCGCCGGGCTGGCCGACCTGCCGCACGTCAGCGGGGTCGCGGCGCGCCTGGACACCGAGCGGGTCGGCCGTACGATCTCCGAGGTCACCACGCTGCTGGCGGAGCGCGAGCGGTTCTTCCTGGACAACGGCATCGACTCCATGGCGAGCTTCCGCCGCCGCCTGGCCGCCGGGGAGTTCCCCGAGCACCGGCACGGCGACGTGTTCCTGGTGATCGACGGCTGGTCGACGGTGCGCCAGGACTTCGACCGGTACATCCAGACCTTCGGCTCGATCGCCGCCCGCGGCCTCAACTACGGCATCCACCTGATCGTCACCACCGCCCGCTGGGTGGAGCTGACCTCGTCCATCCGGGACCAGGCCGCGACCCACCTGGAGCTGCGGATGGGTGACCCCATGGACTCCGAGATCGACATGCGGCGCGCCGCGACCGTACCCCGGCTGCCGGGCCGCGGCCTGACGCGCGACGCCAAGCTGCACTACCTCACCGCGCTCCCGCGGATCGACGGGGTGGAGTCGGCGGACGACCTGTCCGAGGGCGTGGCGGGTCTGGTGGCGGCGGTCCGGGAGAGCTGGCAGGGCCCGCCGGCCCCGCCGGTCCGGATGCTGCCGACCAAGCTCAAGGCGTCCGAACTCCCGGCGCCGAAGGGCGACTTCAAGATGCCCATCGGCCTGGAGGAGGAGCGTCTCTCCACGGTGTGGCACGACTTCTCCGAGACCCCGCACATGATCGTGGTCGGCGACACGGAGAGCGGCAAGACCAACATGCTGCGGCTGGCGGCCAAGGCCATCATGGACCGCTACTCCCCGGCCGAGGCGCGGATCATGGTCGTGGACTACCGCCGTACGCTGGTGGAGGCGATCCCGGACGAGTACCGCCTCGGCCACGCGGTGTCGATGGACGCGCTCAAGGACCTGATCGCGGGCGCCGCCCGGGCGGTCGCGGCCCGCGCACCGGGCCCGGAGATCACACCGGCCCGGATGCGCACGTGCGACTGGTGGGACGGCCCGCGGCTGTTCATCCTCGTGGACGACTACGACATGCTGGGCACCAGCGCGATGAACGCCCCCTTCGACCCGCTGCTGAACCACCTCGCCCTCGGTTACGAGGTCGGCCTGCACATGATCGTCTCCCGCTCCGCCGCCGGCGCGGGCCGGGGCCTGGGCGAGCCGATGCTGCGGCGCATGCAGGAGGTCAACACGCCGACGCTGCTGCTGTCGTGCCCGCCGTCGGAGGGCTTCATCATGGGCAGCATCAAGGGCCGCAACCTGCCGCCGGGCCGGGGTACGCGGGTGACGCGCCGCAAGCAGACCCAGCTGCAGACGGCGATGCTGGAGGTCGAGAAGTCGTAGCGGGGAGGCCGGCTCTCCGCTCTCGTGTGTCCCCTGTCGCGGTACGCGACAGGGGACACACGCGTCAGGGCGCCGCGTCGACCTCGACGCGGTCGCTGTCGTCCTCGGACAGGAACGACGCCAGCGCCCGCCCCTCCTCCGCGACGGCGGCACGCTCGGACCGGGAGAAGCCGCGCAGCGGGGCGACCCTCACGGTGCCGTCCCCGACGGTCCAGGTCGCGGCGGTCCGGCCGTCGACCAGGACCAGGCGGGCGCCGGTGACCGACAGCCCGCGGTGGGCGTCGTCGATGATCCGGCCGCGGTCGTGGTAGCCGAGGACCGCGTTGTCGAACGCCGGCAGGAACCGCACCGGGGCGGGCGTGTCCGGGTCCGGGCGCGGCGCGTCGGGGAGGTCCAGCAGCTCCCGGCCCCGCTCGTCGCGGAAGGTCACCAGCTCCTCGCGCAGCGCGGCGACCGCGGCCGGCAGCCCGGCGAGGCCGCACCAGGCGCGCAGGTCGGCCGACGCGGCGGGGCCGAACGCGGCCAGGTAGCGCCGTACCAGCGCCTGCCCCACCGGATCGGAACCCGCCGGACCGGAACCGTCCGGGGGCAGCGGGTCGATCTCGCGGCCCAGCCAGGACGACAGCAGGACGTTGCGCACTCCCGCCCGGGTGCGCCACAGTCCGCGCGGCGGCATCTGCGCCGTCGGCAGGAGGGCCGCGACCAGCATCTCCCCCAGCGCCCGCGGCCCCGGCTCCGGCCAGCGCCCGGCGACCGCCCGCGCCAGCTCGCCCATCGAGCGCGGCTCGCCGTCGGCCATGACCGCCCGGCCCGCCGCCGCGAGTTCGTCCAGGTCCACCCCGTCGAGTTCGCGGCGGTAGGTGCCGAGTACGCGCCGGCGCAGCATCGCGTTGTGGCGGGCCCGCCAGGCCAGGGCGTCCTCGGCGGTGACCAGGTGGACCGTACGGCGCATGAGGTGGGTCCGTACGACCTGCCGCCCGGTCAGCAGGTCCGAGAGCGCCGCCGGGTCGAACGCGCGCAGCCGCGACCAGAGCCCGACGAACGGTTCCTGCGGCTCCTGCGCCTGGAGACCGCCGAGGTGGGCGACGGCATCGAGGACGGGGACGTCGGAGCGGTCCAGCAGCGACTGGCGGGCGAGCGCGGCGCGGCCGAGCGCCCGGGTGGAGAGAACGGTCGTCCGGGTCATGCGGCGTCCTGCCCCCGGTGGACGGTGCGGAGGCGGCCGTCCCGGAGACCGATGCCCATGCCGATGCCGATGCCGATGCCGGACCATCCCGGATTGGTGGTGTTCATGGTGGAGCATTCCCTTCATTGGCATACGAGTACGTACGGGGCCGGGGCCGGGGCCGGGCGGCGGCCCGGCCCCGGCCGGTTCGGGTCAGGTCGACGTCCGGCCGTCGAGCGTCTCGCGCAGGATGTCCGCGTGGCCGGCGTGCTGGGTGGTCTCGGCGATGACGTGCAGCAGCACCCGGCGCACGCTCCACACCTCTCCCGCCTCCTGCCAGGGCGCCTCCGGCAGCGCGTGCGTCACCGACAGGTCGGGGAGGGAGGCGATGACCTCCTCGGTCCGGGCGGCGACCTCCTCGTACCGCTCGAGAATCCCGGCCAGGGTGTCGCCGGGCAGCATCTGGAAGTCCTTCTGGTGGTCGATCATCCACCGCGGGATCTCGCGTGCGGTGCCGGCCTGGATGTCGGCCCAGGTGACGCCCTCGGGCAGGTCGAAGTTCAGCGCCGAGGGGCCCTCGACGGCGACGCGCAGCCACCCTTCCTCGACGGACGCGACGTGCTTGACCAGCCCGCCCAGGCACAGCGCGCTGACCGTCGGACGCTCGCCGAGCTGCTCGTCGGTGAGCCCGCGGACGCTGTTGGTCAGGGCGGAGCGCGCGGTCGCGAGCGCGGCGATCAGGTCGGTGCGCTCGGCGTCGAGGGCGGGGCGGGGTGAGGTCGTAGCGGTCACAGTGATCGGCCCTTCCGGTCGTTCGTGTCGGTTGCCACGGGAACACCGTCGCAGCAGTAGAGGTCAGGACGTGACCTCTACCCGGGGGCACGATGGACGGCATGCCGAAGACATCAGCGCGACTCCTGTCACTGCTCTCCCTGCTCCAGGCGCGCCGGGACTGGCCGGGGGCGCTCCTGGCCGAGCGGCTGGACATCAGCCCGCGCACCGTGCGCCGCGATGTCGACCGCCTGCGCGAGCTGGGCTACCCCATCGTGGCCTTCAAGGGGCCCGACGGCGGGTACCGGCTCGACGCGGGCAGCGAGCTGCCACCGCTGCTGTTCGACGACGAGCAGGCCGTCGCGCTGGCCATCGCGCTCCAGATCGCCACCACCACCGGTGTGGGCATCGAGGAGGCCGCGGCGCGCGCGCTGACCACCGTCCGGCAGGTGATGCCCGCCCGGCTGCGCCGCCGGATCGAGACCCTCCGGTTCACCGCCGTCGAACGGCCCACGGCCCGGCCGGACCCCCAGGTCGACAGCGCCGTGCTCATGGCGCTCAGCGCCGCCGTCCACGCGCGCGAGGTGCTGCGCTTCGACTACGTACCCGTGTCCCCGCCGACGGCGGACTCCCCGCCGACGGCGGACTCCCCCACGACGGCGGGGACACCGACGACGGCCGGCGACGACCTCGTCCTGGCTCCACCGCGCCGGGCGCAGCCGCACCACCTCGTCACCTGGGGCGGGCGCTGGTACCTGGTCGCCTGGGACCTCGACCGCGAGGACTGGCGCACCTTCCGCGCCGACCGGATCACGCCCCGCACCCCCACCGGGCCCCGCTTCACCCCGCGCGAGGTGCCCGGAGGCGACGTGGCCGCTTTCGTGGCCGGCCGGTTCCGGGGCTCCGACGGCTCCGGCTCCGGCGGCTGGCCGTGCCGCGGCGAGGTGATCCTCGACCTGCCCGCCGCCGCCGTCTCCCGCCACGTCCACGACGGAGTCGTCGAGGAACTCGGCCCGGACCGCTGCCGGCTCGTGCTGGGCTCCTGGTCATGGACCGGCCTGGCCGCCGCCGTCGGCAGGTTCGACGCCGGCATCGAGGTCGTCGGCCCGCCCGAGCTCAGGGACGCCTTCGCCCACCTGGCCCGCCGCTACGCCGACGCCGCGGCCGGGCGCCCCGGCCCGCTCCCGTAACACTCCTACACCACCCCTCGATCACCGTACGCATCCTTCCCGTCACAAAAAGTGCGCCACAAAATCGACTACGACACGGCCCGAGAGGAGACCTTCACCGTGAACGCACACGCGAACTCCACCGGCGACGAAGCCGAGAAGGACGACATGCTGCCCGGCCAACCGTGGCCCGGACCGACGGATGAACCCAAACCCGACGGCGAAGCACCACCAGGCGACGGCGCGCACAGGAAGGAGCGATGACGGAGCGCCACGCTCGGGAGTCCCAGGAACCGCGGGAACCGCGGGAACGGCTCGCCCGCTCCGAGTTGCGCCGCTTTCTCCTCCGGTCACAGGCCATGACCCCGGAGTGGTCGGACGCGTTCGACGCCGTGCCCCGATCCGCGTTCCTGCCCGACGTGATCTGGCCGTACGACATGCGCACGGGACGCAGCGCCGCGGTCAGCAGGACCACCGACCCGGCCGCCTGGCAGGAGAGCGCGGACGCGAACGTGCCCGTCACCACCCAGTGGGACGACGGGCGGCACACCGGCATGGCGCCGGGCAGGGTTCCCACCAGTTCCGCGAGCATGCCGAGCATCGTCTGCGCCATGCTGCGCGACCTCGATCCGCGGCCCGGTCACACGGTGTTGGAGATCGGCACGGGGACCGGCTGGAACGCCGCGCTACTGGCCCACCGGCTCGGCGCCCCGGCCGTCACCACCGTGGAGGTCGACCCCGCCGTGGCCACGGCGGCACGCGACCGCCTGCGTGCTTTCGGCGCGGCGGTCGAGGTCGTCACGGGGGACGGCCTGCTCGGACACCCGGCAGGCGCCCCGTACGACCGGATCATGGCCACGGCGGGCCTGCGCGGTATCCCGTACGCCTGGGTGGAGCAGACCCGCCCCGGCGCCGTGATCGTCGCCCCCTGGGGCACGCACTACGGCCACGGCGACGCGGTGGCGCGGCTGACGGTCTCGGGGGACGGGACGGAGGCGTCGGGGCGGTTCACGCGGCTCGTGGAGTTCATGAAGGTGCGTACGCAACGACTGGCGTGGCGGGGACACGCCGCATACGTCCCCGAGGACGTGACGGGCAGCGGTGACAGGTCGTCCACCACTCTGCCGGAGACGGCTTTCCCACAGGCCTCGTTCGAGGCCGTGACGTTCGCCATGGGGCTACGGATGCGTGATTGCCGGCACAGCGTCGCGGAGAAGCGCGACGGTGTGCGGCCGGTGTGGTTCTACGGTCTGTCCGACGCGTCCTGGGCGGTGGTGATCTTCCGTGACGGCTCGCCGGAGAGCGCGGTGCACCAGTCCGGCCCGCGCCGGCTGTGGGACGAGGTGGAAGCCGCGTACCGCTGGTGGGCGGGGGAAGGGGAGCCGAGTCACGATCGGTTCGGGCTGACGGTCACCGCGCGGGGGGAGCGGATCTGGCTGGACGACCCCGCGAACGTGGTCACGCCCGGGGACTGAGTGGCGCCGCGCCGTCCGCCGGAACGGGCGACACGCCCGACGGGGGCGGTCCGGCCCCGGACCGCCCCCGTCGGCCCCCGCCGCCGACATGGCGAGGGGCCGGGCGTTCATCCGCCACCCGGCCCCCTGGTGCGCGACGTTCAGGTGTCCCCCGCCTCGTTCACGGCGCGGTGACCGTCCAGTCGCCCGCCGGCCGGGACTCGGTGCCGTCCGCGGCCACCGCCGTCACCCAGTAGTAGGACGTGGTGCCCCGCTTCGCGCGGGTGTCGAAGTAGGAGAAGGCGCCGCTGCCCAGGTCGGCGATCTTCTCGTACGCGGCGGCCGCGCGGTTCCAGCGGTAGACGCGGTAGCCGCCCGCGGCCTCCGGGGAGGACTCGCCGAGGCCGTTCCACCACACTTGGTTCCCCTCGTCGCCCTCGGCCGGGTCCACGGTGACGCGCAGCGGCGAGCCTTCGGGCGTCGGCACGCTCGGGGTCATGTCGAGTTCGGTCGCGGTCACCGCCTCGGCCGTCCCGGTCCACTTGAGGGAGGAGTTCCAGGCCGCGTCGACGGCGTCGATGAAGAAGCAGGCGTCGTCACCGTCGGGGAGGGTGGTGTACGCGTACGAGGTGGTGTCGGCCCACAGGTACTCCACCTCTCTGCCCATACAGCGCTGCTCCTCCTCGTCGCCGAGCAGCTCGCCCTTGTACACGGTGTACCGCGCGAGGTCGGCGGCCGGATTCGCGTCCCACCGCAGGGCGAAGCCGTACTCGGTCGGGGTGACGGTCAGCCCCGTGACGGGCGGCGGCGGGGTGAGGTCCCTGCCCGTGCCCTTGACGGCGGCGGACCGCCCGGACTCGTTGCCCGCCTTGTCGAGCGCGGTGACACGGTAGTAGTAGGTGACGCCGTGGGCCGCGGAGGGGTCCTGGTACGAGGCCTGGTTCGCGGTGCCGATCCTGGCGAACGCGCCGTCCGCCGTCGCCGCCCGGTACACGCGGTACGAGGCCGCCCCCGTGACCGCTCCCCAGCCGATCCGCAGTCCGCCCGTCCCCTCGGCGGCGGTCAGCCCGGTGGGTGCGGCGGGCGCCGTGCGGTCCACGGTGGTGACGGCCTGGTCGGCGGTGCCGGCCGATTCGTGGCCGGCCTTGTCGTAGGCACGGACCTCGTAGTAGTAGATGTCGCCCGTCGCGGGCACCGCGCTGTCGGTGTAGGACGTCGACGTGGTCGTCGCCAGGGGCTTGGTGCCGTAGGAGGCGCCCTTCAGACGGCGGTAGACGCGGTAGCCGGCGAGGTCCATCTCCTTGTTCTTCGCCCACGTCATCCTGGTCCTGCCCGTGGTCCTGTCGTACGTCGTCGACGCGCCCGTCGGCGTGAGCGGCTTGACCTTGTCGACGGTCGCCGAGGTGCGGGGCGCGTAGGAGAAGCTCACCTCCGCCTTCCCGGTCCAGTTGACGAAGTCGACGCGCAGGCTGTGCCGCCCCGGCGGGACGGTCACGTTGACGGTCTTCTTCTGGGTGGTGGAGACGTTCTTCCAGAGGTCGACCTTGCGGGCGCCGTCGAGGTACACCCGGATTCCGTCCTGCGCGGTGACCGGCAGGGCGAAGGGGCCGCCGGAACCGAAGTCACGGGTGACCGACCAGCGGACACCGAAGTTGTCCTTCGGCAGGCCGGAGGCGGGGGCGCCGGTGCCCCACTTCTCGTTGATCGCGCTGTCGCAGTCCGTCTTCTTCGGGGTGCCGGAGAAGGCGGTGTTCGCGAACAGCTGCCTTTTGTAGACCGGCGAGGGGCAACTGACAGCGGCCGAGGCCGGCGTGGCCACGGTGAGCAGGCCACCGGCGGTGGCGAGCGTGGCGGCGGCCGCGGTCGTGCGTCTGGCTGGGTTCATTCGGTCCTCTGGTCGGGATTCCGGGCGGCCTCGGACAGCCGCACGTGATCACGACTCGTCCGAACGCGCTTTGGTTGTACGGGCCTTCGTCCGCCGGCGCCCGGGGCGCCACCACCGCGCTTTCGCGTCGCAGCGGGCCGCCAACGCGCTCAGGGACACAAGAGGTGCCGCTCAGGCCGTACGGGAAGGGCGACGACCACCTCATCCGCCACACCAGTAACGCAGTGAGCCCGAACGGTCACACACGGCTTCCGTCGGGTGCTTGGATATTGGCCCGGCGTGGGGAGCGCCGCGTCGGAGCGGAGGGGGAGCCATGCGGAACGAGGAGTGGACGTGGACCGGCCGGCAGCGCGCCGGAGCACAACGGTGACCGGGCGCAGACCGCCCGCGCGGCGGCGCGCTCCCGCGACGCGGCGACGGGGGCCGGTGCGACGGGGGCCGGTGCGACGGGGGCCGGTGCGGCGGGGGCCGGTCCGGCGACGGGGGCGAGGACGGGGCAGGCAGACCGCTCAGGTCGAGGGCATCGGCCTGCTGGTCGTCGCGGCGGCCGGGGTGTACGTCGCCGTGGCGGCGCTCCAATGGCTGGTGGCGCACTGGTGGGTGCTGGTGGTCCTGGCCGTGGTGGCCGGCGGGGCCGGGGCCGCCTGGGCGCACTGGCGCGGGCAGCGCGCCCAGTGGGAGCGGGTGAGGGAGCGGGGGCTGCGTTACCAGCTGTCCCAGCTCGACGCCCTGCACCACACGGAGTTCGAGTACGCGGTACGGGACCTGATGCGGCGGGACGGCTGCCACGACGCGGTCCAGGTCGGCGGGCGCGGCGACAACGGCGCGGACGTGAAGGCCACCGACCCGATGGGCCGGCGCTGGGTCATCCAGTGCAAACACCGCAGGGCCGGCTGGTCCGGGGCCGCGGTCGGCACGCCGGACCTGCACGTCCTCAACGGCACGGGCCGCCAGCTGCACGGCGGCGACGTCATCGTCCTCGTCACGAACGGCCGCTTCAGCGCGAAGTGCCCGCCGTACGCGAAGTCCCAGCGCCTGCACCTGGTCGACCGGCACCTGCTGGGCGAATGGGCGGCGGGTTCCCGGCCGTTGTGGGAGATCCTGGACCGCCTGCCGCCACCCCGCAACCCCACCGCCCTGTCCTGACCGGCCGGCCCGCTCCGGGCAGGCCGGTCACCGACACGCATGATCGACGCCGTACGACGGGCCGCGCCAACGAGGGCCCGGTGGCCGAGCCCTCGCCGGCACGCGGCGCGGCCCCGGCGCCGAGATGAGCGCCGAGGGCCAGGGAGACCAGGCCGACGAGAACGGCGGCGGCGAGCAGGGCGGCGGGCGCGCAGTCGACCCACTCGGCCCCGGTCCCCGGGACGGCCCGCCCGGCGCCCGCGACGTCCGGCACGCTCACCACGCCCCCGTGGGACGGAAGCAGACG
Source organism: Streptomyces sp. NRRL F-5135 (assembly GCF_000719775.1). Taxonomy (GTDB): domain Bacteria; phylum Actinomycetota; class Actinomycetes; order Streptomycetales; family Streptomycetaceae; genus Streptomyces; species Streptomyces hebeiensis. The sequence goes on from NZ_JOHR01000023.1 coordinate 22,201, forward strand.
GCTTTGCCGTACCGCCCGAAGCGCACCTGGTACCCGTCGGCGAGTGCGTGCACGAGCTCCAGCCTCCGCCCGCTCTCGCTGTCCGGCGCCGCCACGCGCCGCCGGGGCACGACGTACGCCTCGTCCCACACCTCGACGGTCAGCGAGCCCAGCACCCGTACCCGGAACGCGTCGCCGACCGCGTGCACCACGGCGTTGGCCGCCACCTCGCCCACCAGCAGCTCGCACGCGTCGCACAGTCCGGGGTCGGCCCCCTGCCCGGCGTAGACCTCTCTCGCCCAGCGCCGGGCACTCCGTACGGACCGCGGTTCCCGGGCGAAGACCGCCTCGGCCAACAGGGTTTCACCCTCGGGGATGTGCTGCCCGTCTGTGCGCATGACGCCTCCCATGCCCGGCCGCCGAGCGACCACGCCAGTGAACACGCACCGCGACACATCACTTCCGGTACGTGACAGCGAGCATGGTGCGATCGCACCCGCGATCGCAACTCAGCTCCCCGGATTACACCCGGACGTGCCACCCTCCGGGAGCTTCGCGCTACTCTGCGCAGTGGCCGTACGAGCATCGAAGGAGGGGACTCGTGGCCGTCAGCACCGCCGCGATGTTCGCCAGGCAACGCTTCGGCGAAGCCCTCAAGCGGGCGCGGCTCGCAGCCCGGACGAATGGCGGCGCAAGGATCAAGCAATCAGACGTAGCCGCCGCGTTCGGACGTCGCTCCATCGACCGCGTGTCCCGCCTGGAGCGCGGTCTCGCCTGGCCCGAGGCGGATGAGTGGCGCACCCTTCTGCGCGTACTGAACGTTGACGCGGAGACGCGAGCACGGCTGAGCGCGATGCGCGACCAGGGCATGTCCATCGCCGAGGCATGGTGGACCGACTTCGATGGCGAGTTTCCCGAGTCGCTCATTCAGTTCGTGGCATACGAAGACGCGGCACGCACCATCTCGACATGCAGCGGACAGACACTCCCCGGGCTTTTGCAGACCGCCGAATACGCACACGCCCTCACACGCACACAGGCCGGATCCGTCCTCACGGAACACGCGGTGGAACGATCCGTGGAGCTACGCGCCATGCGGCGTTCCATCCTCGACAAGGATCCGCGGCCGACGGTCGAAGCACTGTTCAGCGAAGGTGCTCTGTGGCAACGCGTCGGCGGCGCCGATGTGATGGTGCGGCAGATCGACTCACTCTTGGCGGACGCCTCCGAGCGCGACGTCGTGATGCGCGTCGTGCCCTACACCGCGAGCGCGCCGCCCGTGTACATGTTCCACCTCCTCGCGTTCGGCGAGGACGAGAAGCCGATCGCGGCGGTGGACTCGATGACGGGCATGACCTTCAGGAAAGCGCCTCGGGAAGCTCGTGAGGTCCGCGAGTTCCGCCAGTCATTCGATCGCTTGCGGAGATCCGCACTCTCGCCGGAAGAATCGCTCGACAAGATGACCGCGATCAGGAAAGAGCTGTCCCGTGGCTGACAAGAGCACCTTGAAGAACCAGATGGTTCCCGACACCGCATGGACCAAGTCGGCACTCTCCGGCAACGGAAGCGGCAGCGACTGCCTGGAGGTCGCCAGACTCGACGGTGGCTGGGTCCTTCGGGATTCCAAGAACCCGGGCGACAGGATCTGGCTGACGGACGCCGAATACACGGCGTTCTGCGGCGGCGTCCAGGCCAACCAACCGGGCCTCGTGCCCGGCCCGTAGGACGAATCCCCAGCTCTTCACAGAACCCCGTCATGGAACCGATAGCCGTGCGATCGAAGTACGCGTGCATCCGCTCAGGAGAGGCCATGCGCTTACGCTTTCTCGGGATCATCCCGAACACCCTGACACCGACTCACCGACGATCTGGATCGACGAGGAGTCGGGCGATCTGCTGATCCAGTCCTACAAAGCGACCAAAGAGGAGGTGAATGCATGCCAGGAGATCGGCTCGATTCCCGGGCACTCCACGGACATCCCGGATCACGAAACAGTCATTCGGCTGCCGAAGGTGATGCGCCAATTCCTCCCCCGTCACGACAGTGAGTTCAGCCATGACGAACCCCGTGCTTGAAGGGCTGGCCAGAGCACGTCGCTCCGCCGTGCACTTGGAGATGCGCGACGCCTACCAGCCCAGGGATCCGGATTTCATAGCATGGCAGCAGGGCAAGCGACTTGACCCCGACGACCGGTCGTCATGGTGGCGTCCATTCCTCGACGTGGTGGTTGAGACAACGGGCCGCGGCGTCGAGATGCGCCGGGCGCGGATCGTTTCGGAGCCGGTGACCGAGTACATCAAGTATGAGTACGACGTGACGTTCCCCAACGTGGCAGCAGGGGAACTCGTTCGCTGGTTGCCCAGGCGCAATGCGGCCGATATTCCCCTCCCGGGAACTGACCTGTGGATGTTTGATGGCTCATCGGTACTGTTCACCTATTTCTCCGGGATCGGCGAGGTAGTTGACCGGGAATGGCGTACGGAACCTGCCGTAGTGGCCCTGGCCAGCACGGCTTTCGAAGCGGTGTGGGAACGGGCCACTCCCCACGAGGCGTTCAAACCGGTCTGACTCACCATGGCCGTCTCACGTTCGTCAAGCGTCCAGCAGGCCCGGCAAGCGCTCGCCGGCCGCCTACGGGAGTTGTACAGGGATGCCGGCCTGGACGGTAAAGCTCTCGCCGAGGCATGCGGCTGGCACCCTTCCAAGGTGTCCCGCATCTCCACCGCGAAGACGTCGCCGTCCGCCGATGACATTCGCGCATGGTGCCGGGCCTGCGGCGCCGAGGAACACGCAGAGGACCTGATCGCTTCTCTGCGGGCCGTTGAAGGCATGTGGGTGCCGTGGCAGCGGATGGAACGTACGGGGCTGCGGCGCGCCCAGGAAGCCCGGTTGCCGCTGTACGAGCGCACCCGCTGGTTCCGGTCCTACTCGCCAGGCCTGGTTCCGGGGCTGGCCCAGACTTACGGGTACACGGAAGACGTGCTGCGCGCGGTCCAACGGAGGCGGGTGCGGGTCGATGACGTGGCGAGCGCCGTGGCAGCGCGCATGGAACGTAAGAGGCTGATGTACGACGGGCAACGACGATTCGCGTTTCTGATCGAAGAGTCGGTGTTGCACAACGGGATCGGCAACGCCGGTACACAGGCTGAGCAGCTTGAACACCTGCTGACCGTCGCGGCGCTGCCGAATGTCAGCGTCGGCGTGATCCCCGCCTGCCTCGGCCGGGCACGGATGCCGGTGGAAGGTTTCTGGATTTTCGATACCGCTCAAGTCAACGTGGAACTCGTCTCCGGTTACCTGACCATCACCCAGCCGAGCGAAGTAGCCATGTACGCACAAACGTTCACCGAACTGGCCGACGCGGCGGTCTATGGCGTCAAGGCCCACTCGCTGATCACGAGGGCTCTTCTCTCGCACTCGTAGTCCGTGCGCAATCGCGTGCAATCGACTGTGAGCCGGCTGTGCTCCCTCCCTAACGTGGTCGTCACCCGGATAACGCTAGGGGACACAATGAGCGAGCCCACGAGATACGCGATGCCGCCCGTAGAACTCCCGTTGAGAACGGACGAGGAGCCGAAGCCCGTTCCTCGTTGCGGAGTGTGTGCGGCTCTGGCGAAGCAACGAAAGGACGGGAGGGCCCGGGGAGACTGGTCGATGGTCTCGGACCTGAATGTGGAACTCCGTCATCACCCGCACACAGGACGGTCTCCGGAGTGACCAACCGAGCCGATATCGACAGATTCGACACGAGCACCTTCTCTGTCACTGCGCGGCAGGGGCGGGAAACCGAAGCATGTGCACGTCACCGGGTGGAATGCCCCACGGTCCGGCCGCCCCCTGGTGACCGGACCAGAAAGGAGAACGTACGTGAGCATTGCCCACCCCGAGCGCGTTGACCACTACGCGTCGCGCACCCCGGACGCCGACGGCTGGCGCGGCATCCCATTCCGGTACCCGTCCGACATGCAGATGGACGGCGGGAAGCACGACGGTGGTCCCATGCCGCCCGAAGCCCCCCGAGACCCACAGCCCAGCGGCGGGGACGGCGACGAGTAACCCACCCCTGCCTGAAGAATCGCCCCCGTCCGCGCACTGCTCTGTGAGCGGACGGGGCCCTGTGCCTCACCACTCTTGTGTCCGGCGATGCGTAAGAGAGCACCCGCCACACCGGACGCCCCAGGGCCATACGCCCGTCGCCCGTGGCCGCCACGACGGGACCGATCCGCGCCGGGAGCGGTTCTTCGGCGACCAGTTCGCCGGCATCGACCACTTCCCGTTCGCCAGTACCGAGATCAGCCTGATGGCCGTGCACCCGCGGATCCTGACCTGGCCGAGGCCCTGCTCGGTGAGGAGTCGATCCAGATCTACGAGGCCGTGGCCTGGGCGAAGTTCGCCGGGGCGAGCGACTACGACCAGAACATCCACACGGACTACCGTCCTGCCGCCGTGACCTGGGGCCAGTGACGTGGCTGGGCGTATGCGGCGGTGGAGAAGGAGTGGTACCGGTTCGTCTCCCGTGCCGGCCCTCGCCAGTCGCAGGTGTTCGGGTTCCGCCGCCGGGCCACCCGTACTGGACTCCGCAGACGCTGGCCGGCATGTCTCTGCGGTACCCGGATCTCGACCTTTCCGCCTGGGCCGACGCCGCCGGTCAGAAGTGAAGGGAACGCGGCTGAGGGCTAGGCAAGGACCTTACGAGCTGTGGTCGACAGGGCGAACGTTGCCTGACGCGGCTAGCCCTCGCGCCGCAGACGGCGCCACAGCCGCGTACGCCGGCGTCGTGCCGATCGCTGTGGCCTCGCACCGTAGCCCGCCCTCTCGCGACCGGTCCACCGCGGATCGTCGGGGGAGGCGATCGGCGCCCGGCGGTCCACCTGCGCCCGGATCTCGTGGTGGGAGTCGTGCGAGGTGATACGCATGGCCTCCTCGTAGGAAGCCAAGGCCCCCTGGAGGGCCGCACCCGCGAGCCCGCGGCGACGGATGACGCCTTTCAACCAGGTGAGGAAACCGACGACCACGGCCAGGCAACCGGTCGCGACCAGATACGGCACCACCTCAGCCATGGGACCTTCCTTCGCCGGGCCTGTCATCCGTTCGTCTGACACACACGATGCCCGCGTCCAAGTCCACCCGCAACGGCGGACTCTGCGGCTCGGTTCTCTTGCGTCCGGTGTTGCGTTGAGAGCACCTGCCCACACCGGACGCACCCGAAGCCCCTTGCCCGCCGCCCCGGCTCCGGAACCGCCCCAGGGCCCGCCCCCGGGGCCTCCACACGTCACCCCGGCGTGAGCCGCGGCCCGCCCTGCATGGGTCTGGCCCCGCCCCGGGCCCGCCGCCCCCGACAGCCCCCGTCAGCCCCCGTCAGCTGCCCGCCGGGCGCCAGTTCCGGGCCCGGCCGCGCGGGATCACCACCGCGCCCGCGGCCACCAGCAGCACCAGCCCGCCGCCCACGGCCGCCACCACCAGAGCGCGCGTGCGCGGCTCCGTCGCGGGCGGGGGCGGGACCACCGCCCTCTCCGGCTGAGGTGTCGCGCCCCTGGCGTCGGTCAGTACGGCCGTCAGCGCGGCGTACGGGTCGAGCCGGGGCGGCGACGCCGGGTACGCCGCCTCCGTCAGCCTGCGCGAGACCTCGGCGGCCTTCAACTCCGGGTAGCGGGCCCGTACCTGCGCCGCCGCCCCCGCGACGTGCGCGGCGGCGAACGAGGAGCCCGAGCCGATGAAGTGGCCCGAGCCCTTGGGACCGATGCTCACCACCGCGTCACCGGGCGCCGCCAGGTCCGCGCCGCTCACCAGCGGCGCGTTGGTCGGCCGCCCGCCGTCCGGGCCGTAGTCCATCACCGCCAGCACGCCCGGCGCCGCCGCCGGCCAGTACCAGGGCGCCGGCTCCGTGTTCCTCGGCAGCGCGTCCGGCGCCACGGGGGCCACCACCAGCGCGTCCTTGTCGCTCGCGTACTCGACCGCGTCCGTCAGCTGCGACTTGCCGCTGTCCAGGGCGACGGCGACGTAGATGACGGAGACGCCCTCGTCCGCCGCCTGGCGTATCGCGTCGGCGACCTGGCCGGCCGTGGTCCCGCCGCGCTCGTCCGTGCCCCGTACGGCCAGGATCCGGGCCTGCGGCGCCAGTCCCGCCGGGCCCCCGTCGTCGCCGGGCCGCGCCGCGATCAGGCCGGCCGCGAAGGTGCCGTGCCCGACGCAGTCCTCGCCGGCCGCCCCGAGCGCGGTCACCCGCCCCGACAGCGCGGGCGCCTGCTCGGCGACTCCCGTGTCCACGACGGCGACCGTGGTCCCGGCGCCCTGGGAGAGCGGCCGGGAGCGGTTCGCGCCCAGAGCCCCCAGGGTCCAGGGCTCGGCCTTGGCCTTCTCGCTGGACACCGAGACGCAACTGTCGTCCTCCGCCAGGACGGAGGTCACGACGGGCAGTCCCACGGAGTCGGCCGCGGCGGAGGCGACAGGCAGGGCCCCGACGGCGCCCAGCGCGGTGGGGATCACGGTCATCAGCAGGGTGGCGGCCACAGCCGAGGCCCAGGGGCGGCGGCGGGAGCGAACTCGGGCACGGGGCATGGCGCGCATGATAGGCGCCGCGCCTGACGGCGCGTCGAGCGGGACGTGGCCGCGGTCGGCGAGGGAACGTACGAGAGGCGCGCGAGCGACCACCGGCCTGGCGTACGGTGGCGTACGGCACACCGTCCGGGCGCACCGTCCGGCACACCGCCCCGGCGCCCCGCCGCCCGCCGGCCCCTGTGACCTCGTCGTGGACTCATCGTGTACTGATCCGCACACGTCCGATCTCATCAGATCTCATCCGAACTCGTCCGAACTCGTCCGTCCCTCCTGGAACATCGCCGCACCGGTCCCGTAGCCTTCACCGCGTGCGCACAGCCGTACGTACCCGGACGCGAACCAGTCCCCTGCCGGCCCCCTGGGTGGGAGAGGCACGCGGCGGCGGCACCACAACGAGGAGGATCGAGCGTGTCACGGCAGTTGCTCAGGGTCGGGTCGGAACAACCGGACAGCTTCCGGACGATCGGTGATGCCCTGGACAAGGCACGCACGGGTGCGGTGATCCGGGTCCACCCCGGCCGCTACCCGGAGAACCTCACGGTCAGGACCCGGGTCACCATCGTCGCCGACGGCGAGCCGGGCAGCGTCGAGATCTGCCCGCGCCGGGGCACCGCCGTCGTCCTCGTCGCCGACGCCGTCATGCTCACCGACCTGACCCTGCGCGGCGGGAGCGAGGACCTGCCGGTGGTCGACGCGCCGCGCGGCCAGGTCGCGATGGACGGCTGTACGGTCATCGGCTCCGGCTGGACGGCCGTCCTGGCCCGCGAGTCGGGCTCGGTGGCCATGCGCGACTGCCGGGTCAGCAACCCGAAGGGCGCCGGCGTCGTGGACTCCGCGCCCACGGGCAGCGTCATCGCCGGCTGCCTCATCGAGAACCTCGGCACCTCCGGCGTCGTCATCGGCGCGGAGGCCCGCTCGACCGTGAAGGACTGCCGGATCCGCGACGCCCGCGCCAACGGCGTGCTGACCTCCGACGAGGCGCAGGGCCTGGTGGAGGACTGCGACATCTCCGGTACGGACAAGCCGTCCATCGCCCTGGAGGGAACCAGCGGCACCCGGGTCGTGCGCACCTCGGTGCACGACACCTCCGTCGGCGTCTACATCACCAGCACCGCCCGCCCGGTCCTGGAACACGTCACCGTCACCGACACCTCGGGCCCCGGCATCATGCTGGCCGCGAGCGCCGACCCCGAGTTCCTGAACTGCCGTACCTCACGCACCAAGGGCAGCGGCCTCGCCGTCACCGAACGCTCCCGGGGCACCTTCCAGGACTGCGAGTTCGACACCGCCGCCGCGCCCGCGATCCGGGTGATCAACTCCAGCGCGCCCACCCTGACCGGCTGCGCGGTGCGCGACTGCGCGGACGCGAACGGTGCCGTGCTGCTGGAGGAGGAGTCGTCCGCGGAGTTCGACGACCTGCTGGTCACGGACGCGGCCGGCACCGGCATCCGGATACGCACCGGCGCCAACCCGCTGCTGCGCCGCGCCCGGATCACCTCGCCGGGCGGCCACGGCGTCGAGGTGATCGAGGACGGGCGCGGCCGGCTGGAGCACTGCGAGATCGACCGGGCGGGCGGCGCCGCGGTACGGATCGCCTCGGGCGGCAACCCCGACATCCGCGACACGGTCATGCGGGCGGCGACCGACGCCACCGTCTCCGTCGGCTCGGAGGGACGCGGCACCCTGCGGGACTGCCGGATCGAGTCCGCCGCGGCCGGTGGCATCACGGTGGACAACGGCGGCGAACTCTCCGTCCTGCGCGCCCACATCACCGACTGCGGCGCCCACGGGATCCTGCTCGCCAACGGCTCCCGCGCCACTCTCACCTCCTCCCAGGTCATCGGCAGCGTCGGCGACGGCATCCGGATCGACACCGCCGAGCCCGTCACCGTCACCGGCTGCACCGTCCGCGACAACCGCGGCGCGGGCCTGAAGCAGACGAGGGTCAACGAACGGCTCACGGTGGAGGACCTGAACAGCGCCGGCAACGTGGCCGAGGACGCGTGGGGCGACACCCTGCCGCTGGACGCCGCGAACGGCAAGGCCGGTGACTCGTCCAAGGAGCCCGAGGGCCCGCTGGAGGAGCTGGAGGCGCTGGTCGGCCTCGCCGAGGTCAAGAGCCAGGTGCGGACCCTCGTCAACCTCAACCAGCTCAACCAGCGCCGCGCCCAACTGGGCATGCCCGTCCCCCAGATGAGCCGCCACCTGGTCTTCTCCGGCCCGCCCGGCACCGGTAAGACCACGGTGGCCCGGCTGTACGGAGGCATCCTGGCCAATCTGGGCGTGCTGCGCTCCGGGCACCTGGTGGAGGTCTCCCGGGCCGACCTGGTCGCGCAGGTCATCGGTGGTACGGCCATCAAGACGACCGAGGCGTTCAACGAGGCGCTCGGCGGCGTGCTGTTCATCGACGAGGCGTACACGCTGCTCTCGGACAGCAAGGGCTCCGGCGCCGACTTCGGCCGGGAGGCCGTCGACACACTGCTGAAGCTGATGGAGGACCACCGCGACGACGTGGCCGTCATCGCCGCCGGCTACACCGGCGAGATGGACACCTTCCTTTCCTCCAACCCGGGCCTGGCCTCCCGTTTCACGCGCACCATCGAGTTCGCCAACTACTCGGTCGACGAGCTGGTGACGATCACCGAGAACATGTGCGCGGGGCACCGATACGAGCTCGACCCGCGGACCCTGGACGCCCTCGCCCGGCACTACGAGCGCATGCCGCGCGACGCCACGTTCGGCAACGGCCGGGCGGCCCGCCGGGTGTTCGAGGAGATGGTGGACCGGCAGGCGTCCCGGCTCGCCTCCATGACGAACCCGGCGGAGAGCGATCTCACCCTCCTGCTGCCCGAGGACGTGGGGGCGGACGCCGGCACACCGGCGGACGACGGCCCCGGCTCCGAGGAACTGCTGGCCGAGCTGCACGCCATGATCGGCCTCACCGCGGTCAAGAACGAGGTGACCGCCCTGGTCAACCTGCTCACCGCGGCCAAACAGCGCAAGGCCGCCGGGCTGCCCACCCCGAGGATCAGCAACCACCTCATCTTCTCCGGGCCGCCCGGTACGGGTAAGACCACGATCGCGCGCCTCTACGCGGACCTGCTGCGCTCCCTCGGCGTCCTGCCCAAGGGCCAGCTGGTCGAGGTCGCCCGCGCCGACCTGGTGGGCCGCTACGTGGGTCACACCGCGCAGCTCACCAAGGAGGCGTTCGAGCGCGCCATGGGCGGTGTGCTGTTCGTCGACGAGGCGTACACGCTCACCCCGGAGGGCGCGACTTCCGACTTCGGCCGGGAGGCCGTCGACACGCTGCTGAAGCTGATGGAGGACCACCGCGACGAGGTCGTCGTCATCGCCGCCGGCTACACGCGCGAGATGCGCCGCTTCCTCGACTCCAACCCGGGTCTGGCCTCGCGGTTCTCGCGGACGGTGGAGTTCGAGAACTACTCCACGGACGACCTGCTGGAGATCCTGTCCAAGCAGGCCACCGGCTACGGCTACGACTGCTCCCCGGAGGCGATGACGGCGCTGCGCGGCTACCTGGACTCCCTGCCGCGCGACCACGCCTTCGGCAACGCGCGTACGGCCCGCCAGATCCTGGAGGGCATGATGACCCGCCAGGCGGGCCGGATCGGCGCGATGTCCGCGCCGGGCCTGGACGACCTGCGCCTGCTGCTCCCGGAGGACCTGCCCCCGGAGGCCGCGGCCCTGCGCCACTGACGAGCGGTCGGACCGGTCCGTCGCCGGACCGGTCTCCGCGTTCCGTCAGTCGTGGTTGTGGGTGGACGACGTGTCGGCCGGCGGGATCGAGCGGCCGCCGTCCCGGCCGGTGAGGACGACGGCGAGGATCGCGACGGCGATGGCCGCCACGGCCAGGCGTCCCGCCAGGCGCAGGCTCCAGGCCGGCCGGCCCCAGCCGCCCGGGGTCGCGGGCACCGGCCGGGACAGCCGCTCGGAGCGGCGCGCCGGGCGCAGCAGCCGGGCCAGCAGCAGTGCGGCGATGGGGAGTTGCAGCAGCCAGATCGTGGTGCGGAACCAGCCGTCGTACCAGACGTTCGTTCCGTACAGCAGGGTGTGCCACACGCTCAGGACGTAGACGACGATGACGAAGCGGTGCAGCACCCGCCACGTCTTCGGCCCGATGCGGTGCCTGACGTAGAAGAGCAGGCCGAGCGGAACGGCCAGGTAGAGGGCCGCCTGGCCGACCGGGATCGCGATCTGGCCGGTGCCCGAGTCGTAGCCGCCGGGTACGAACGCCTCGACGAAGGCGGTGTACAGCCGCGCGTGCCAGCGCGCGGTGTCGTGGCGGACGAGTTCCGCGGCGAACAGCAGGGCGTGGGCGGCGATGAGGGCGATCGTGTTGAGGCTGGTGGTGCGGTGGAGGCGTTCCAGGCGCGGCCCCGACAGGGGCAGCCGTCCCGGCCGGGGTCCGGAGAGCAGGAGGCCGAGAACGACCGTCACCCAGGCCCACAGCAGGGCCGCCCAGCCGAACGCCTGGCTGAGGAAGTACATCCAGAAGCCCTCGACGTCGGCCATGAACGGCATGACGGACACGGTCGACGACGTCTTCGCCCGAATGCGGGCCAGGAGGAGCGCGAACACGGCCGCGGTGACCACCAGCGCGACCAGCCCGTCCGGTAACGACGCCTTCAGGTCCGACCTGAGCGTGGTCCGCGCGGGGCGGCGTTCCGTGCCGGTGGCGGCCGCGCCGACCGCTTCGGGAGCGTCCGCGGACGTCGGATCATCGCTGGGCGCGGAGGTGTCGCCGGGCGCGGGGCGCTCGCTGGACATCGGGGTGTCGCCGGGCTCGGATGCGGCGGACGCTGGGGGCGGTTTCATGGGAGCGGCCTTCTCGATGGCGCCGGTCGGCGAGTGCGGGTGTAGGCGAGGTACGGATGTACGCGGGTACGGATGTACGCGGCTACGCGTGTGCGGGAGTGCGGGAGTACGGGTAGGGACGTCACCCAGCAGTCGGATCCAGCGCGCGGAAAGTTCCCCCGGTCCGGCTGTGACATGAATCACACACCTCCGAGTGTCGCTGTATACGCGCCGAAGACCTGACGTATCCGGACTGCGGACCCTTTTCCGAGGCCCTGTCCGGACTGGCACGCTGACCCCCATGGGAGCCGGAACCGCACTCCGCCTCACACGCACCGCGGTCTTCGCGGTCGTGTGCGTCTCCCTGTCCGGTCTCGGCCACGCGCTCCGGTCCCCGGCGCCGCTGTCCCCCTCCGTCCTGGCTCTCGCCTCGCTGGCGGCGGGCTGGGCCGGCTGGTGGCTGACCGGGCGGGACCGCGGGGCACGGGCCGTCGCCGGCGTCTGCGCGGCCGGGCAGATCCTGCTGCACGCCCTCTTCACCTCGGCCCACGCGTTCCCGTCGGCCGGCGCCCAACAGACCATGGGCGGCGCCTCCGGAGAGTCCCACGCCCCGATGACGATGGCGCACGCCCCGGCGGGAACGGGTGACGGTCCCGTCGATCTCATGGCCCTCGTCACGGCCTTCGCCTCGGCCTTCGACAGCCACGCGCTGCCCCCCGGCATGGCGGCGGCCCACGTGGTCGCCGGCGCGCTGTGCGGCTGGTGGCTGTGGCGCGGAGAAGCCGCCGTCCATCAACTCGGCCGGTGCCTGGCCGTGTTCGTCGCGGCGCCGCTCCTGCTCGCCTGGCGCGCGCTGTCCCACGCCCGGATCGCCCCGCCGCGGCCGCGCGTTCGCGCACCGCGCCGCCCGTCCCGCCGCCCGCGCCACCTCGTGGTGCTGTGCGCCGCCGCCCGCCGGGGCCCGCCTCTTCTCCCCTCCGCGTAAACACCGTTCGGCGGCGCCCCCGTGGCCGTCCGCCCACGAACTCCGCTGTACGGCCGTGAACCTGGCCGCGCGACCCCGCCACTTGGCCGCGCATCCCCTCGTCGGCCGCCCAGGCACCCGTCAGGCACCACGTCAGGCCGCCCGTCAGGCACCCCACGACGCGCCCCATGACGCACGCCCGCCTGCCGCTGCCTGCCCACACACCCGCCGGAGCCCTACGGACAGCACCGCGGCCCGCCGCCCCCCGGCGTCGCGACCGCGGCACGTCCGGCGCGGCTCCGCGAGGACGCGAAGGACCTTGTGCGATGTGCCCTGCCCCCGTGCCGTCCCCCACCGCCGCGAGGCGTCTTTCTCCGTACCCCGCGAGACCGAGGCCCCCCGCCCCGGCGCCGGACCCGCGCGGGTCCCGCGGCGGCCGGCACGACGCCCAGGTCACCGCGTGGGCGCTGGCGGCGGGAGGCGGCGACCGCGAGGCCGCCGAACGTTTCGTACGGGCCACCTACGGCGATGTGAAGCGGTTCGTCACCTACCTGGACTCGCTGAGCGCCCCGGGCCGTCCGAGCGTCGACGCCCCGGCGGCCGACGACCTGGCCCAGGAGACCTATCTGCGGGCCCTGCCCGGCCTGGCGGGGTTCGCGGGCCGGTCCTGTGCCCGCACCTGGCTGCTGTCGATCGCGCGGCGCGTCGTCGTCGACCGTCACCGCGGCGCCGCCGCCCGCCCCAGGCTCGCCGACGCCACCGACTGGCAGGCGGCGGCCGAACGGTCCCAGGCCCGCCACCTGCCGGGCTTCGAGGAGGGCATCGCGGTCTTCGACGCACTGGACACGCTGGACCCGCCACGGCGGCAGGCCTTCGTCCTGACCCAACTGCTGGGTCTCACCTACGCGGAGGCCGCCCACGCCGTCGGCTGCCCCGTCGGTACGGTCCGCTCCCGGGTCGCCCGCGCGCGACGCGACCTGACGGGGATATGGCGGGCGGACGCCGGCCCCGCCCACGACGGACCCGCCGACGACCGGCCGGACAAGACCTGAACCGGAAACGCTTTCACCTACGCGAATCGAGGCTGTGGCGGTATGCACTGGTACGAGGACGACGGATTCTGGTCGGACTTCTCCGAGACGATGTTCTCCGGGCGCAGGCGCGCGGAGACGGCCGCGCTCGTCGCCCGGTCGCCCCTGCTGGACTTCGCCCCCGACTCCCGGGTGCTGGACCTGTGCTGCGGGCCCGGTGTGTATCTGGTGCCGCTCGCGCGGCGCGGCTACGCCGTGACCGGGGTCGACCTCAGCGAGGTCATGCTGGAACGGGCCGGGGCCGCGTGCGCGGACGCGGGGGTCGAGGTCCGCCTCGTACGGGCCGACATGCTGACGCACGTCGAGCCGGAGTCGTACGACGTGGTGCTGAACGTCTTCACCTCGTTCGGCTACTTCGACGACCCGGGCGACAACCTCCAGGTGCTGCGCAACGCACACGACTCGCTGGTGCCGGGCGGGCGGCTGGTGATCGATGTGATGGGCAAGGAGGTGCTGGCGGGCTGGATCGGCCGCCCGCAGCTGGTCGAACTGGACGACGGGGGCTACGTCGTGCAGCGCGACACCGTCCTGGACGACTGGTCCCGGTTGCGTACGGACTGGACGCTGGTCCGCGGCGGGACGGCGCGTGAGGCGTCGATCACCTCGTTCCTCTACAGCGGCGCGGAGCTGCGCTCGCTGTTCGAGGAGGCGGGCTTCACGAAGGTGGAGTGCTACGGCGACTTCGACGGCTCCCCGTACGACCAGCGCGCACGGCGCCTCATCGTGTCCGGTGTCCGCGAATCCGCCACAACGGCAGGAACCGCCACAACCGGCGTAACTGGCGTAACCGGCGGAACCGTCGCTCCCGGCGAGGAGGAGCGGTGAGACCTCCGGCCACGCCCGTACGCGCCGGGGCCGCCCCCGGCACCGGCACCCCCGCCACCGCCCTCGTCCACGAGCACGTCACCGACGCGATGAAGGCCCCCGACCTGCTGCGACTGACCGACAACATCGTGCTCGCCCGGTTCGAGACGATGAAGGTGTACGCCGCGCTCGGCGCCGTCCGTACGCTGCTCGCGCGCGGGACCGTCAGCCCCGGCCAGACGCTCGTGGACAGTTCCAGTGGCATCTACGCCCTCGCCCTGGCGATGGCGTGCCACCGCTACGGCCTGCGCTGCCACATCGTCGCCTCCACCACCGTGGACGCCACGATGCGCGCCCAACTGGAGATACTGGGCGCCACCGTGGACCAGATGCCACCGTCGCGGAGCCTGCGGCTCGACCAGGAGCGGCGGGTGCGGCGGGTACGCCGGCTGATCGCGGAACGGCCCGGCACGCACTGGATGCGGCAGTACCACGACGCCGTCCACTACGCCGGGTACCGGGAGTTCGCCGACCTGGTCGACGCCGCGCTGCCCGGCGTGCCGCTGACCGTGGTCGGCGCCGTGGGCACCGGGGCGTCCACCGGCGGCCTGGTCCAGCCCCTGCGCGGGCGGGGCAGGCCCGTCGCCCTGACCGGGGTGCAGCCCTTCGGCAGCGTCACGTTCGGCAGCGAGGGGTTCAACGACCCGGAGGCGATCATCGCGGGGATCGGCAGCTCGATCCCGTTCGACAACGTCCGCCACCGCCTGTACGACACCCTGCACTGGGTCGACTTCCGGCACGCCATGGCGGGAGCCGTCGCCCTGCTGCGCGAGCACGCGGTGTTCGCCGGGCTGTCGACCGGCGCCGCGTTCCTCACCGCGGCCTGGGAGGCCCGGCACCACCCGGAACGGACCCACCTGGTCATCGGCGCGGACACCGGACACCGCTACACCGAACGGGTCTTCGCCCGCCACCGCGAGGCACTCGACGCCCGCGCGCTGGAACCCCTGCGGATCACCGGGCTCGCCGACCTCGCCATGCCGTGGTCCGTCATGGACTGGAGGAGACGGGACCACGACGTACGCCCGCCGGCCGATCATCCGCCGACCGATCACCCGCCGACCGAGGAGGACCGTACCCCGTGACCATCGCCGCCCTGGAAGCACTCACCTTCGGACTGGGAAGGCTGGCGGAGGCGGCCCGGAACGCCGGGCACCGGCTGTGCCTGCTCACCCGGGACCGCGCCGTCTACCGGCACGAACTGGCCGGGCTCCCCGCCGACGCCGTCGACATCATCGACGTCGACACCGACGACCCGGCCGCGTGCGCCGCCGTCCTGTCGGCGCTGCCCGGCCTGCGCGGGCTGATCAACTCGACGGACACCTGGAGCGTCCCGGGCGCCGGCCTCGCGGCGGAGCTGGGTCTGCCGGGCCCCGATCCGGCGGCCGTACGCCTGCTGCGCGACAAGTACCGCGTACGCAACCTCCTCCACGAGCACGGACTCAGCCGCGGCCGGGCCCTCGCGCTCACGGCGGATCCCGCCGCCGCGTCCGACGTCCTGCGGGAGACGGGGCTGCCCGCCGTGCTCAAGGACACGGCGGGCACCTCCTCCCGTAACGTCTGGCTCGTACGGGACGAACACCAGCTCCACGACGCGCTCGCCGAGGCCGCTCAACAGACCCTCAGGGGAAGCCTGTTCGCGGAACCGTTCCTCGCCGGGCCCGTGTACAGCGCGGAAACGCTCAGCTGGGAGGGGAGCACCCGGCTCCTGGGCGTCCTCAGCCGGCAGCTGTCGCCCGAGCCCCGGGTCCGTGAGGAGGCCGCGGCGTTCCCGGTCGCGTTCCCCGCCCCGGACACCGCCCTCCTCCGGGACTGGGTGGGACGGGTCCTCGAGACGGCGGGACACGACAGCGGCTTCGCGCACGTGGAGTTCATCCTGACCGCCGAGGGCCCGGAGCTGGTGGAGATCAACCGGCGCATCGGCGGGGCGCTCGTCGGCGAGGCGCTGTGCCGCGCGCTGGGCACCAACGTGTACGACGCCATGGTCGACACCGCGCTCGGCCGGCGCCCCGCCCTGCTGGACGCCCCGGACCCCGCCGGTCCGGCCCCGGGCCGCACCGGCCCCGCGGGTCCCGAGGGTCCCGAAGATCCCGCAGGCTTCGCGGGTCCCGCCGATCCCACGGGTCCCGCCGGTCCCACGGGTCCCGCCACCGGTTTCGTGCTGATCTACCCCGACCGGCCCGGCACCCTCACCGGCTGGACCGGCCTCGACACGCTCGCGGCCTTCCCCGGCGCGCCCGAGTGGTACCCCACCGCCGCTCCCGGGGATCGCGTGGAGCACCTGACGGACCAGCGCGGCTGCACCGGGATCGTGCTGGCCGAGGCGGAGACGGCGGAGCTGGCGCTGCACCGCGCCCTGAGCGCGGCGGGAAGCGTACGACCGCTCGTCGCCGCCGACGGCGGGGAATGACCGCGCCCGCCCGGTCCACCCGCGACCGCCGACGTCCCTGCGGCCCTTGGCGTGCCCGTTGGCGTGCCCGCGGCCCTTGGCGTGCCCGCGACCGGTTCACCGGACCGCAGCGCTTCCTGCTGGCCGGCTCGTTCCTCATCACCCTGGGGAGCTTCGCCGTACTGCCCTTCATGTCGGTGCTGCTCCACGAGCGGCTGGGCATGCGGCTCGGCACCGTCGGCGTGGTGCTCGCCGTCGCCTCCCTGGTGCAGTTCTCCGGCGGGACGGTGGGAGGCGCCCTCGCCGAGCGCATCGGGCTGCGGCGCACCATGCTGCTGGCCCTGGTGATCCGCACGGCGGGTTTCGCGGCGTTCCTGCCCGGACTCCGGAACGCGTACGTCGCCGTCGCCGCGCTCTTCCTCGTGTCCTGCGGCGCGGCGCTCTATCTCCCGGCGAACAAGGCGTACTTGGTGCACGGGGCCGCCGAGGCGCGGCGCCCGCTGCTGCTGTCGGCGAGCGGCTCCGCGCTCAACGCGGGCATCACGCTCGGCCCCCTCGCCGCGGCGCCCTTCGTCCTGAGCGCTTCCGCCGGTCTCTTCGCCACCGTCGCCGCCCTGTTCGCGGCCGTCACCGCGGGACACGCCCTGCTGCCGGCGGAGCGCCGGGCGACGCACCCGGCCGGCCGGCCGGAGCACGAGAACACCACACCGGAGCACGAGAACACCACAGAGGGCGAAAACACCACAACACCCCCCGTCCGGCGGTGGAGGACGGCGCTCACCGGCCCGGCCGCGACGCCGTTCGTCATGACCGTGCTGAGCGTCTACCTGTTCATGTTCTTCCAGCACTACCTCGCCCTCTACGCCGTGCCCAGGACCTCGACGACGTACTACGGTCTCGTCCTCGCCCTCTACGCCCTCCTCCTCGTGGTGGCCCAGCCCCTCCTGTCGGACCGGATCGCCCGCCTGGGCTACCCCCGCGCCCTGCGGCTCGGCTTCGCCGCGATGGCCGCCGGCATGGCCACGATCGCCCTCGGACACCACGCGGCAGTCCTGGCCGGCGCCCTGCTCGTCTGCTGCGGCGAGATCGTCCTCTTCCTCAAGAACGACCTCGAAGCCCTCGCCCGCTCCCCGCGCGCCCCCGCCGTGGTCTTCGGCCGCCAGCGCCTCGCGGCCGGCCTCGGCGCCTTCGCCGCCGGCGTCGTCGGGGGCGAGGGCTACCAACTGGCCGAGCGCACCGGGCGTCCCGGCCTCTTCTGGCTCGCGGTGGCAGCGCAGTGCGTCGTGGTCCTGTCCGTGCTGCCGAGGGTCCTCCGTGTCGGACACCGCCTCTACCATGGCTCTGCGCGACCGGACGGCGAAGGGAAGACAGAGCCATGCGGCGGCTGGGCGATCTCGAGGCGGAGATCATGGAACGCCTGTGGACCTGGGGCCGCCCGGCGACGGTGCGGGAGGTCGTCGACGACATCAACACGGTACGGCCGGTGGCGTACACCACGGTGATGACCGTCACCAACATCCTGCACACCAAGGGCTGGCTGCTGCGCGCCAAGCAGGGCCGCGCCTGGCTGTACACCCCGGTGCGCAGCCGCGAGGCGTACGCCGCCGCGCTCATGGAGGACGGCCTGGGCGCCAGCAAGGACCGCCCCGCGGCGCTGGTCCACTTCGTCGAGAACATGACCGACGACGAGGTCACGGCCCTGCGGGAGGCCCTGCGGAGCGTGGACCGGAAGAGCGTGGACCGCGACGACGGGCGCCGGAAAGCCGAAGGCCGCCCGACCGAGGGCCGACAGGCACCGGACCGGCAGACCGAGGACCAAGAAACTGAGGGCCGGGAGACCGGGACATGACCGCGGCTCTCGCTCTCCTCGGGTACCTGGCGGCGGTGGGCCTCGCCGCGCCCTACGTGCTGCTGCGCAGCCGGTGGCCGCACCGGGCTCCCGCTCTGGCGGCGGCGGTGTGGCACGTCCTGGCGCTCTCGTTCTCGACCGGGGTCGCCCTCCTCGCCTACTGCCTCGCCGCGCCGACCGAGCACATGCACGCGAGTCTGGTGGGGCTGCTGCACTCCTGCGGGCTGAACGTGGGCGCGGGGCGGGCCGATCCCGACACGGCACACCAACTCGCCGTCGCGCTGCCGACCGCCCTGGTCGTCGCGCTGGCCGCCGGTTTCGCCCGCCATCTCCTGCTGGCCCGCCGGACCCGGACGAGGCACCGGGAGGCCGTGGACCTCGTGGGCCGCCACTCGGACCTGCTCCGCGCCACCGTCCTGCCGTACGGCACGCCCGCCGCGTACTGCCTGCCCGGCCGCCGGCCCCGGATCGTGGTCAGCGACGCGGCGGTACGCCGGCTGACGCCCGCGCAACTCGCCGCCGTACTGGCACACGAGCAGGCGCACATCGCGGGCCGTCACCACCTGCCGCTCGCCGCCGCGGAGGCGTTCCACTCGGTGTTCCGGCGGCTTCCGCTGGCCCGGCACGCCCGGGAGCAGACGGCGCTCCTGCTGGAGATGGTCGCGGACGACCGCGTACTGCGCGGCCACTCCCACGAGGCGCTGGCCACCGCGATGTACGAGATGGCCGCGGCCCGCACCCCGAAGGGCGCGTTCGCGGCGGGCGGCCACACGGTCCTGATCCGCCTGCGGCGCGTACTGGGTCCGCGCGAGGCCGCGCACCCCGCGCTGTGGGGATCGGTCGCCGTCGGGTCCGCGGCGGTTCCGCTGCTGCCGCTGCTGGTCGCCTGCGCACCGGGCCTCGGCTGACGGTTCCGCGCCGCGCCCCCCGCGCCACCGCGTCCCCACGCCACGGCGTGCCCGTGCGGCGTTCAGCCGATCCGTACGCCCCACATGAACGGCATGCCGCTCCGCGCGATCGACTCGTACCGCACCTGCGCGCCGGGCTTCGGCGCGTGGAGGATCTGCCCGTTCCCTGCGTAGAAGCCGACGTGACTGAGGTCGGTACGCATGATGATGAGGTCCCCGGGCTTCATCTCGCCCAGGGAGTTGATCCGGGTGCCGACCTCGGCCTGGGCCTGCGACGTACGGGGGATGGACACCCCGGCCTGGTTGAACGCCCAGGAGGTGAGTCCGCTGCAGTCGAAGGAGTTCGGGCCCGTCGCCCCCCACACGTACGGCATACCGACCCGGCTCTTGGCCGCCTCGAAAGCCTGGGCGGCCCGCTGCGAGGCACTCGCCTGGTTGCCCAGCTCGACCCGCTCGCTGGACCGGTTGGCGCGCTCCTCCTCCGCGGCCCGTTCCGCCCGTTCCTTCGCGGTCATGGTGTTGAGGAGCCGCTGAGCCTCGGCGAGCTTGCCCTGGATCTCCGTCTTCCGGTCGGCGAGTTCCTCGCGGGTCTCCTTGAGATCCTTGAGCTTGTCCGCGGCCTGGCTGCGCCGCTGCTCCAGATCGCGCTGCTGCGACCGGTACTCCTCGAGCGAGGCGACCTGGCGGGCACTCAACTGGTCAAGGGCCGAGGCGCGTTCGAGGTAGCTGTCCGGATCGGATGTGAGCAGCAGCTGCAGCGAGGGGTCGAGGCCGCCGGTCCGGTACTGCGCGGCGGCTATGGAGCCGAGCCGGTTCCGCAGTTCGTTGAGTCCGCTCTGCTTGCGGGCGGCGCTGTCCTGGAGGGCGTCCACCTGCTCCTGGAGCTGCCCGGCCTTCTCCTTCGCCCCGTTGTACTTCTCGGTGGCCTGCGTGGCCTCCTCGTACAGGCGGTCGACCTGCGCCTGGACCCCCTTCTTGTTGGGGTCCGGCAGCGGATCGGCCGAAGCCGACTGCGTCGAGAGGGCGACGGCCGCCGCCGCGGTGGCGGTGAGCACGGACGCGTACGCCTGGCCGGCCTGCTTGGGACGACGGTGGGACGCCACTGAGGCGGTCTCCTTCTTCCTCGGCCGCCCGGCCCCGCCCGCTCGGCGCGGCGACGGCACCTCCGACAACGGCGCCTCCGGCGTCACGCTGGACGGGTGAACGACCGCACGGAGGTGCGACTATTTATACTACACAGCTTAGTTGTTTAGTTCCTCGGGCCGGAAAGCATTGCCCCATATACCCCTCCCCCGTATGCTCACCGGCACCGAACGGAAGGAAGGGCCCCATGGGTGTCGAGGGTTTCGCGGCGGACGGTTACGAAGACGTACGCCGGGTCTTCCGACAACTGGTGGACAGCGGGCTGGAGACCGGGGCGGGTCTGTCGGTCTGGCGTGAGGGCCGCGAAGTCGTCCGGCTGAGCGCGGGGTGGGCCGATGCCGGACGGAGCCGTCCGTGGCGCGATGACACCCTGGTCATGCCGTACTCCCTGTCGAAGACGTTCGTCACGCTCGCCGCTCTGGTCGCGGTGCGCGACGGCGCGCTCGAACTGGACCGGCCGATCGCCGCGTACTGGAAGGAGTACGGCGTCCGGGGCAAGGAACGGACGACCCTGCGTCACGTGCTCACCCACCGGGCGGGGCAGCCACGTTTCCCGGCCGAGGCAGCGGGCCTCGATCTGCTGGACGACGCCGGGCTGCGGGACAGCTTGGCGCGGGCGGCGCCGGAATACGTTCCCGGCACGTCGCTCGGAGAGCACGCGTTGACCTACGGCCACTTGGTTGACGGAATCATGCGTGCGGCCGCCGGTACGACGCTGGGGGCGATGTTCAACGATGTCGTACGGCCCGCGCTGGGCCTGGACGGCTGGTTCGGGGTACCGGACCGCGAGTTGGACCGTGTCGCGGACCTCGAGTACGCGGACCCCGGCTGGCCGCGGCGGTTGCACGCCGCACCCTGGCTGGGCATACCCGTCGGCGCCCTGGATCCGGAGCGGACGAACTCCCGGGCCTGGCGGCAGTCGGTGTTCGGCGCGGTCAACATGTACACCACGGCGAGCGCGACGGCGGCGTTCTTCTCCCGTCTCACCAGCGAGGACGGCCCCGTACACCAACTGCTGGGGCCGCGGCTGCACACCGAACTCCTGACGCCCCAGGTCACCGATTTCGACGAGGTCTTCGGCACCCGCCTCACCTGGACGCTGGGCTTCGTACGGGACAAGGGAAAGATCGCCAAGGGCGGTATCGGCGGCTCCGCGGCCTGGTGGTCGCGGCGGCACCGGCACGCCTGCGCCTACCTCACCCGCAGACTGGACGACCACTCCCGCGCGGCTCGCATCGCGACAGCCCTGGGCGACGACCTGACCGTGGTCGGCGAGGACTGAGCGTCCGCCGTTCGCCCGAGGCCGGCCCCGCGCGGAGCACCCCTCCTCCGGCCGGCTCGGTGAGCGAGGAGGGTCGAGGACAGCGCAGTCGACCGGACTCCACGAGGTCAGTGGCCGCACGCCACCAGCAGAGGAAGCAGCGGCGCCGTCGCGGTGGCCGCCAGCACGCCCAGCCGCGTCAGGCGACGCGGCCGGGGCTGCGGGGCGAGGATCCGGCCCAGCCGGATCAGGGCACCGGCCCCGCCGGCGCCGAGCGCCGCCCGCGGGACCCGGCCGGCGGCCACGGCGTACATCGCGGTGGCCAGCGTCTCCCGCGCGTGGGACCGCAGGGCACGGTCGTCCGCGATCATCTCCACCAGCAGCGCCGTCTGTTCCTCGGCATGACGGGCGAGCGGCAGCCCGGGGAAGGCCCGGGAGAACGCGTCGGTCCACAGGCGGGGCAGGTGGTGTCTGCCCCGGAGGTGCGCGCGCTCGTGCTCCAGAACGGCCCGCAACTGCTCCTCGGACAGGACGTCCAGAGCACCCCGCGTGACGACGACCCGGCGGTAACGGCCGGGCAGGCAGTAGACGGCCGGGACATGGTGGTCGACGACGGTCGCGCCGTGCTCAGGTGCCGGTTCGCCGACGAGCGCGAGCAGGTCGAGGTGGCGCAGCCGTGCCCGGTGCGCCCGCCAGGCACAGCGCGCCAGGCGTACGACAGGCAGCAGCACGACCGCCGCGGCGGCGACGGGCGCCGGGGTGTCGCTCAGGGTGGGCACCGCCCCGCCCACCGTGGCGTCGGCCGCGAGACCGCAGAGCGTGAGCAGCCCCACGAGGCCGGCGTGCGCGTGCTGTTCGGTGAGCACCAGGTGGTACACCGCCAGCATGGTGGCCACCACGAACGTCACCATCAGGCCCTGCCAGGCGAGGACCGAGAGAACCGGAGAGCGGTGGGTCCACCGCGCCCGGGACAGCGGGGCCGGCACCACGGCGCCCGCCAGAAAGGCGTATACGGCCAGGACCACGGTCGTGATCACGATTCGCTCCGCGTCCTGACCGTTCGAAGGGCCGAGCGCAGGGCGTCCGTCTCCTCCGGCGTCATCCGTTCCAGAAAGCTGACGAGAGTGCCAGCCGGGTCCGGATTGCCCCCCAGGGCCTCCCGCATCAGGGCAGCTGTGTACTGCTGGCGCGTGCAAGTGGGCTCGTACACCCAGGCCCGGCCCTCCTTGTGCCGCTTGAGCATGCCCTTGCCATGGAGGATGTCGGCCACGGTCTTGACGGAACTGTAGGAGAGCGGGCGCTGCTTGTTGATGTCCCGCAGCACGTCCCGCGCGGTAGCCGGACGCCCCCAGGCCCACAGGCGGTGCATGATCTCCGCCTCCAGATCACCCAGCCGACGCACGACCCCTCCCCTCCCCCTCGGAGGCCGACCGCTCCGGCATCCGTGAAGGCCCATCGTAAATCGAGGGCGGGTCGCATACGCCGGAGTTCCTGGAGGCGAAGCGGGCGGCACCGGTCGGGACGACCACCGCGCGCACGCAAGCCGCCGGTCAGCGTGTTGAAACGACGCGGGCGACGACGGCCCCGGCCCCTCGCCGCCCCCACGGAGGCGTTGTCCGGACAGGTACGTACGGATCCGCACGCCCGCCGGAACAACTGCCAAACAACTTAGTAGTATGGCGCTCGACGGCCGTTCACCGTGCGGACCCCCACGCCGCCCGGATGTGCCGTCGGGCAACAGATCCAGCGTGACCGGTGACGGGAATTCGGGTGAAGGCGAGCCGATACGTACGCGCAGCAGGCGGCCTCGGGCACCTGCTGCTCGTCGTGGTGCTCGCTCTGGGTGTCTTCGCGATGCACAGCACGGGGCATCCGAGTGACGCGTCCGGCTCCACCATGAGCGCCACGTCCCATGCGTCGACGACGGACGCGGCCGAGACGGCCCACGATCCCATGGGCGTTCCCGCCGTCCCCGGCACGGGCGGTCGCACCACGGATCCGGCGGACCGCGCGGTCACGCCTCCTCCCGCGATGGCCATGGACATGCTCTCGCTGTGCGTGGCCGTCCTGTTCGCCGCGTGGGGACTCAGTGCGCTCCTCACGTCGGCGTTCGCCCGCCGCCAGAACTGGTCGGCGAGTCTTCTCGCCGGGGTGGCCGCCGTACCGCGGCCCGACCCTCCGCCATGCGGACCCGATCTCACCCGTTTGTCAGTGCTGCGGCTGTAGGCCGAACCGCTCTCGCGGGCGCGCACACCACGCGCGCTCCCGCGGCTTCGCGCACGCCGGAACAGCCATCAGGACCGACACACAAGGTGAACCAACCATGACTTCCTTCACGCGCGCCCCGCGCCACAAGCACTCCCGCCGCATCGCCGCGGCGAGCGTCGTCACCGCGGGCGTACTGTTCCTCGCCGCCTGCGGCGGTGACGGCGACGACATGAGCGGTATGGACCACGGCAGCGGCAAGAGCTCGGAGCCGGCATCGGCGCCGGCGACCGCCGACGCCGGCTCCGGGGACTTCAACGACGCGGACGTCGCCTTCGCGCAGATGATGATCCCGCACCACGAACAGGCCCTCGACATGGCCCGGCTGGCCGACGGCCGCGCCTCCGACGCGGAGATCAAGGACCTCGCCGGGAAGATCGAAAAGGCCCAGGACCCCGAGATCAGGACGATGAGCGGCTGGCTGAAGTCCTGGAATCAGCCGACCGCGGCGGAGTCCACGCCCGGCACGGACCACGGCGGCATGGACCACGGCGGCGACGGCATGATGTCCGAATCGGACATGGACGAACTCAAGGCCATGAAGGGCACCGAGTTCGACAAGATGTTCGCCCAGATGATGATCGACCACCACAACGGCGCGATCACCATGGCCAAGGACCAGCAGAAGAACGGCAAGAACGCCGACGCCGTGAAGATGGCCGGCGCCATCGCCACGGGCCAGTCCACCGAGGTCGAGCAGCTCCGGGGCAGCCTCGACCGGCTCTGAGCCCCATCGACGCGCCGCACGTCCGGCTCGCGTCGCACCCCACCGGCCGCCTGGGCCCCGCCACGCCCGCCCCCCGGAGTTCCGCACCACGGGGCCCGGGCGGCCCGCCTTCCTGCCCCAACAGCTCCGCTCCACCGCCGGCGTCGGCCCCGTGACGCTCGCGGCACCGCGCCCGACGCCGGTCGCGTCCCGCCCGGTCCATCACGCGACGACCGCGGGCCGCGACCCGGCACGGTCGGTGGACCGAGCGCCACCCCGATAAGAGGAATCTCTTCGTGACCAGCATCGACCGCCGCTCCGTCCTGCTCGCCGGACTGAGCGCGGCGACGACCGGCCTGCTCGCCGCCTGCCAGAGCAACCGCCCGAACACTCCCTCCCTCCTCAGCCCCACCGGCTCCCAGGTCGCCCGCACCGAGAAACTGCGAGGTGGCACGGGCACGGTGCACCGCCTCGGCCTGACCGCCGCCCCCGCCACCCTCGAACTGGGCGGCGGCACCACGGTCAGGTCCTGGGCCTACAACGGCCAGGCCCCCGGCAAGGAGATCCGGATATCCGCCGGCGACACCCTCGCGGCCGAGCTGTCCAATCGGCTGCCGGCCAGGACCACGACATCCATCCACTGGCACGGCCTGGCGCTGCGCTGCGACATGGACGGGGTTCCCCCCGTCACACAGACCGCCGTGCCGAGCGGAGCAGGATTCACGTACCGGTTCATCGCGGACACACCCGGCACGTACTTCTTCCATCCGCACGTGGGCGTCCAGCTCGACCGCGGTCTGTACGCCCCGCTCATCGTCGAGGACCCCGACGAGCCGCTGTCGTACGACGACGAGTGGGTCGTCGTCCTCGACGACTGGCTGGACGGCGTGGCCGGTACACCCGAGGACGCCTTCGCCGAACTCAGGCAGGGCATGGCCGGAACCGGCACTGGCGGTTCCGGCGATTCCTCCGGTCACGACATGGGACACATGGGCGAGATGAACGCGTCACCGACCGCTCCCGCGCCCTCCGACAGCGGGATGCCCATGGGGTACATGCTCATGGGCGCCACCAGCGAGTTGCTCGGCGGCGACGCGGGCGACGTGAAGTACCCGTACCACCTGGTCAACGGGCGAGTGCCGACCGACCCGGCCGTCTACACCGGCAAGCCCGGCCGGCGCGTCCGGCTGCGCGTCATCAACGCGGGCGGCGACACCGCCTACCGGGTGGCGCTCGGCGGCCACAGGCTGACCATCACCCACACCGACGGCTACCCCGTCGAACACCGGCAGGCCGACGGCCTCCTGATCGGCATGGGCGAGCGATACGACGTTCTCGTCACCCTCGGCGACGGCGTCTTCCCGCTCGTCGCCCTCGCCGAAGGCAAGAACGCCGGCGGCATGGCCCTCGTGCGCACCGGACCGGGTCGCACGCCCGAGCCGACAGTGCGCCCCGCCGAACTGGACGGCATGATCATGGGCGCCTCGCGACTGCGCGCGGCCGACGGCGTACGGCTGGAGGCGAGGAAGCCCGACCGGGTCCACCGCGTCGAACTGACCGGCGGCATGGGCGCGTACGACTGGGCCATCAACGGCAAGCGGTTCGACATGGCTCTCCCGACCGCGAACCCGCTCCTGGTCGAGGAGGGCCAGCGTGTCCGGCTCGACTTCGTCAACAGCACCGACATGTGGCACCCGATGCATCTGCACGGCCATACCTACCAACTCGGCGCCACCGGCCCGCGCAAGGACACCACCATCGTGCTGCCGAGGAAGCAGGTGTCCGTCGTCTTCGACGCCGACAACCCCGGCCAGTGGATGCTGCACTGCCACAACGCCTACCACGGTGAGGCCGGGATGATGGCGCTCCTCGCCTACCAGGCCTGACCAACCGCGCACGAGCCGCACGCGCACGTCGCCGAAGGCCCCTCACACAACCGACGGCCCCAGGTCGACGTGGCCGGTCCTCGATGCTCGCGGCAGCATTGGCCGGACGGGCCGCACCCCCCGGGATCACTCACCCTGGGCAGCGTCCCTGCCCACCGCCGATGAATTCGTCCAACAACGAGGAGAGCCGGTTGCCCCCGTACCACGCCCCCATCGCCCTGGACGAGGATTTCTTTTCAGATCCGCATGCCTCCTACACGACCCTGCGGCGCAAAGGCGGCGTCCATCGGGCCGTCACCCAGGACGGCGCCCCGCTCTTCCTCGTCACTGGTTACCGGGAGGTGCGCGAGGCAGCCGTGAGTCCCTCCCTCTCACTCAACAAGTGCCATGCCCGGAGTGTCGGCAGGGACGGAAGCTCCATGCCACCCGAGCTCGATGCCCATCTCCTCAATACGGACCCGCCGGCCCACACCCGCCTACGACGCCTGGTGAACAGCACGTTCACACCCCGCCGAACCGAACATCTCCGCACAGATATAGAGGAGATCACCGACCGGCTGCTGGACCGCATTTCTTCCCGTCGCCGCGCAGATGTCATGACCGAATTCGCCATGCCCTTGTCGATGGAAGTCATCTGCCGCCTGCTGGGCATCCCCCAGGAGAAGCGGATCGACTTCCGAGCGTGGACCGACACCCTTCTCAGCCCTGCCGCCGGATCCGCTCCCCAGTCACGCGAGGCGATGCGGCGCATGCATCGCTTCCTGATCACACTCATCGAAGTCAAACGCGAAGAACCTGGCGACGATCTCCTGTCCGCACTGATCCTCGCCCATGACGAAGAAGATCGTCTCACTGCCGACGAGCTGGTGGCCATGGCCTTTTTACTGCTCTTCGGCGGTTACCACAACACCGCGAGCCTGATCGCCACCAGCGCGATGGCGCTGCTCAGCAACGCGAACCACCTTTCCGCCTTTCGTTCCGGTGACCTGACCACGCACGCGGTAACGGAAGAGGCATTGCGCTGGAATCCGCCTGCGATGCTGGCAGCCCGGCGTTTCGCCACACGGAAAATCCACATCGGAGACGTCCCGGTCGTTTCCGGCGACCGGATCTGGCTGTCCTGGGCGGCAGCGAATCGCGACCCGGAGCGTTTCGAGCGACCGGAGACATTCGACCCTCACCGGGAGAACAACACCCATCTCTCCTTCGGCCACGGACTCCATTACTGTCCCGGAGCATCCCTCGCCCGCCTGGAGAACAGCATCGCCGTGGCCTCCCTGACGAACAGGTTCCCCGCGTTGTCGCTGGTCGATCAACCCGGCGATCTGCGGTGGGTCGCTTCTCCTCGAAGCCGCAGCCTCAACGAACTGCGCGTGGACCTCTGAACGCGTGATGGTGTTTCGCCGTTGTGACCGCATTGGCGACTCCTTTCGGCGACCCGTCAACCGTTTGCTCAGACGGGAATTTCAGTGATGCTGAGGGCGAAGTCCAAGTTCCCCACCCCGTGGTTGGCGAGGCCCACCGTGACCACGCCCGCTCCTTCCAGCCAGTGCGCCATTTTCAGGCCGCCAACGTCCAGCGGGCGCATGTCGAGGCTCTCGATGAACGCCTCCACACTTGCCTTGGCCTGCGCATTGTCGCCGGCGATGAAGACGTCGGGCCGCCCCTTCTCCAGGACATGACGGAAAATGGTGTTGAACGCCTTCACCACCCTGGCGCCGGCCGGGGCGGCCTTGGCGACTTCCTGGGCGATCGAGGTCTCCTCGCGGTGGGCCAGCCCGTCGAACATGGAATTGAAGGGGTTGCTGATGTCGACGATGACCTTGCCCGCGAGAGCGTCTCCGTACTCGGCTATGACCGGCACGACACCGTCGTACAACAGGGCCAGGATGACGATGTCCCCGGCCGGGGCGGTGCCCCATTCCCCCGTCGTGGCGCCGCCGCCGAGGGCCTTGGCCAGGTCAGCGGCCTTGGGCTGATCGCGGCCCATGACCTCGACGGTGTTGCCGCCCGCTATCGCCCGCGCGCCGATGGTGCGGGCCATGTTCCCGGTGCCGATGATGCTGATGCTGCTCATGAGATGTCCTGCCCTGGTCGTGTGTTGTCCGCTTCAGATGGCGGTGGTGCCGCCGTCGGCGACGAGTTCCATGCCGTTGACGTAGCTGGAGTCGTCGGAGGCGAGGAAGAGGGCGGCGGTGGCGATTTCGTCGGGGCGGCCCATCTGGCCGCGGGGGATGAGGGACTCGAACTGGCGCTTGGTGGCCTCGTCGAAGAGTTCTTCCTGCTTGGCGGTGGCGACCTGGCCGGGGGTCAGGACGTTGACGCGGATGCGGCGGTCCTTGAGCTCGTTGAGCCAGATACGGGCCCAGGCCTGCTGGACGGCCTTGCTGCCGGCGTAGACGCTCCAGCCGGGGAAGGCGCCGAGGGAGGCGTTGGAGCCGGTCATGAGGATGGAGCCGCCGTCGTTGAAGAGCGGGAGGGCCTTCTGGACGGTGAACAGGGTGCCGCGGGCGTTGAGCCCGAACCAGGTGTCGAACTGGGCCTCGGTGATCTCGCCGAGCGGGGCGGGCTCGCCCCCGCCGGCGCTGGCCCACAGCACGTCGAGGCTTCCCTTCTCCCGCTTGACGGTGTCGTACAGGCGGTCCAGGTCGTCCAGGTCGGCGGCGTCGCCCTGGACGCCGGTGACGTTGCGGCCGATCTGCTTCACGGCCTCGTCCAGGGCGTCCTGGCGGCGGCCGGTGATGAAGACGTGCGCTCCCTCTTCGACGAACAGCTTCGCGCCTGCCAGCGCCATGCCGGTGGTGCCGCCGGTGATGACCGCTACCTTGCCGTCGAGCTTTCCCATGGTCGCTCCCTTGGGTCGGTGGTGCCGTGCGCACCTGGGACGACGGTGCTATGTACACCGCCCTGTGTGCTTACAGTACGGGGCGGGCGAGCAGGGCGCAAACTATGTACACCAGTCGTTACCTAGCTGCGGTACGGTGGACCCATGACGGAGTTGGAGAAGGGCCCCACGGGCCGCCGCCGCGGCCGGGGCGCACGCGAGCGCATCCTCAGCGCGTCCCAGCAGCTGTTCCGCGAGCAGGGCATCAACCGCACCGGCATGAACGAGCTCTGCGCGGCGGCCGAGGTGTCCAAGCGCACGGCCTACCAGCACTTCACCGGCAAGGACGAACTCGTCGCCGAGTACCTGCGCCGGTTCGACCCCTCCGTTCTGTCCGGCGTGTTCGACCGCACCGACCTCACGCCCCGCGAACGGCTTCTCGCCGCCTTCGACATCCCCCCCACCACCCCCCTGTGCCCCTACATCGGTGCCGCCGTCGAACTGAACGACCCCCAGCACCCCGCGTCCCAGTACGCACGCGAGTACAAGAAAGCCGTCGCCGCGCGGCTCGCCGACACCGCCCGCGAGGCCGGCGCCGCCGACCCTGAACAGCTCGGCGAACAGCTCGCGCTGCTCATCGACGGCGCCGCGGCCCGCTCCCGGGTCCTCAACACCGACGCCTTCCCCACCGCCGCCGCCATCGCCGCCGTCCTCATCGACAACGCCATCCCCGCCACAGCCGGCGATGACCGGCAACGGGAGGAAGCGTCAAGCTGACTTGGCACTCCGCGGACGGGCCGGACGCGCTACCGGTCACGCGGCCGCACCCGCCGGTACGCGACACCAGCCGCCCGGCACCTGGCCCGGACCGCTGGCTTTTACGGAACCGGCCGCCCGCCCGTTGAAAGCCGCAGCAGAAGGCGCCGGGGACACCAGCGCCCCCGAGGCCCCGCCGACATGGTCGGCCTGGCAGCTGCCGACGCCGCGCGCCGGGAAATGAGACCACGGACAGCGAGGCGCCACGCGCGCGTCGCCGTCGCCGCCTCCGCTGAACGGAAAAACCCAGCTCAGACACTGTCTGGGCTGGGTTTCCAGTGGAGCCCCCTGTCGGATTCGAACCGACGACCTACGCATTACAAGTGCGTTGCTCTGGCCGGCTGAGCTAAGGAGGCGTACCCCCAGCAGTGTAACCGGCCCCGATCACCGGACGGCCCGGGATTTCTTCCGTGCACGAGTACTGACAGATCACATCCGGACAGCTAGGGTCACCTCAAGTTCACCCAGGTGGACTAGACCCGTCCGCCGCGTTCCCGTGGCGGATCCTTCCTTTACTCGGATCGTCCGGCACGTTCCTGCCGGTGAGGGGACATATCGCCATGGCTACCGTTTCGTTCGACAAGGCCACCCGCGTCTACCCCGGCGGTGACAAGCCCGCCGTGGACCAGCTCGACATCGAGATCGCGGACGGCGAGTTCCTCGTCCTCGTCGGCCCTTCCGGCTGCGGCAAGTCGACGTCCCTGCGCATGCTCGCGGGTCTGGAGGACGTCAACGGCGGCGCCATCCGCATCGGCGACCGCGACGTCACGCACCTGCCGCCCAAGGACCGGGACATCGCCATGGTGTTCCAGAACTACGCGCTGTACCCGCACATGACCGTGGCCGACAACATGGGCTTCGCGCTCAAGATCGCCGGGGTCAACAAGGCGGACATCCGCAAGAAGGTCGAGGAGGCCGCGAAGATCCTCGACCTCACCGAGTACCTGGACCGCAAGCCGAAGGCGCTCTCCGGTGGTCAGCGGCAGCGGGTGGCGATGGGGCGGGCCATCGTGCGTGAGCCGCAGGTCTTCCTCATGGACGAGCCGCTGTCGAACCTCGACGCCAAGCTCCGTGTCTCCACCCGTACGCAGATCGCCTCCCTCCAGCGCCGGCTCGGCATCACCACGGTGTACGTGACCCACGACCAGGTCGAGGCCATGACCATGGGCGACCGGGTGGCCGTCCTCAAGGACGGGCTGCTCCAGCAGGTCGACTCGCCGCGCAACATGTACGACCGGCCGGCCAACCTCTTCGTCGCCGGCTTCATCGGCTCCCCGGCGATGAACCTGGTCGAGGTCCCGATCACCGACGGCGGCGTGAAGTTCGGCAACAGCGTCGTGCCCGTCTCGCGCGAGGCGCTGAGCGCCGCCTCCGGGAAGGGCGACAAGACCGTCACGGTCGGCGTCCGCCCCGAGCACTTCGACATCGTCGAGGAGGGCGGGACGAACGGCGCGCTCTCCAAGGACGCCCCGGCCGGCCTGGCCGTGACCGTCAACGTCGTCGAGGAACTGGGTGCCGACGGTTACGTCTACGGCACCGCCGAGGTCGGCAGCGAGACGAAGGACCTGGTCGTCCGCGTCAACGGCCGCTCCGTGCCCGAGAAGGGCGCCAAGCTGCACGTCGTCCCGCGCGCGGGCGAGACCCACGTCTTCTCCACCTCCACCGGCGAGCGGCTGACCGACTGACCCGCACCCGCACCGCCCGTGACACGGCCCCGCGCTGCAAGCCGCAAGCGCGGGGCCGTGCCCGTTGCCGGCCGTTCAACCCCGGCGCGTCAACACCCAATTCGAAAAAACCTCTCGAACCATCGCTCTTTCCGGTGACAAAATGTCGCCATATCATCACCGAGCGCTACGCTCGCCTGCGTGACCCACTCAGCCCGCCGTATCGGCCGAACTCTCGCTGCCGTCCTGCCCGTCGTCCTGGTGCTCTCCGGGACCCTCGCGGTAGCCCGCGTCCCGTGGGCGACCAGCAATGCCGAGTCGCAGATCCTGACCGCCTCGTCGGATACCGCCTCGGTCAGGGCCAAGTCCAAGGCCCGCGCGCCCCAGGACGTCCTGCGCGACCAGCTCCTCGTGGAACTGCAGCGGAAGGACCCGGGGATCGCGCTGACCCACCTCCAACGCGAGGTCGAGGAACGCCCGTCGCTCGCCCAGCACTGCGTCGCGATCGCCCGCGCCCTGGGCCGTGCCGCCGTGACCGCGTACGGGCCCACCCGGGCGCAGTCCTTCTCCCGGCCCGTGTGCGACACCGCGTTCGCGTACGGCGTCTCCCAGCAGGCCGCGGGCAGCTGAGCCGCGGGCACCCGGCGCCCGGCAGCCATCACCCGGCAGCCATCACCCGTCACCCGGCAGCCGGCACGAACCTGGCCGCGCCCCTGGCCACCCGCCCCGCCTATCGTTCACCGCATGCACTCGTATCCGACGCAGGCCGTGGTCCTGGCGGGCGGCCAGGGGTCGCGGCTGCGCCCGTACACCGACGACCGCCCCAAGCCGATGGTCGAGATCCCCGGCACGGGGACCCCGATCATCGGTCATCAGCTCGCCTGGCTCGCCGCCGAGGGCGTGACCGACGCCGTCGTCTCGTGCGGCCACCTCGCCGAAGTCCTCCAGGACTGGCTGTACTCGGCCGACCTCCCCCTGCGCGTCACCACCGTCGTGGAGCCCGAACCACTGGGGCGCGGCGGTGGTCTCAAGTACGCCGCCGCCCGGCTGCCCGAGCCCGAGCGTCCCTGGTACGCCACCAATGGCGACATCTGGACACGGTTCTCGCTGCGGGAGATGGCCGCGTTCCACCATGAGCGCGACGCGACCGCCACGCTCGCCCTCGCCCGGCCACGGATCCCCTGGGGAGCGGTGGAGACGGACGAGTTCGGGCACGTTCTCGACTTCATCGAGTCGCCTCCCTCGCCCTATCTGATCAATGCCGGCGTGTACGTCTTCTCCTCCGCCTTCGTCTCGCTGCTCCCGGACCGGGGCGACCACGAGCGGACCACCTTCCCGCGGCTGGCGCGCGAACGCCGCCTCGCCGGTTTCCCGTTGCCGCACGGTGCCTACTGGCGTGCCATCGACACCGCCAAGGACCTCACCGAAGCCGCCAAGGAACTGGCCTCGACCGGCACCTGACCCGGCCGGCACCCGATCCGGCCGGCACCCGACCCGATCAGCACCCGACCCGCCCCACGTACTCGCCCCACGTACTCCGCTCGGCCCGTCAGCCCAGCAGGCCCCCGATCGGGTTCCTGGCCTCGCCGCCGCCACCGCCCGAGGACGAGCCCGTACCGCTGTCGCCGTCGCCGCCCCCGAGGCCCCCGTCGCCCGAGCCGCCCGTCGAGGACGGCCCCTGGCCACTGGGCTCCGGCGGGGCCTGCTCGGCCGTCTGCGGAGGCTGCTGGACCGTGCCCTGGGTCTGGCTCGGCTGCCGCTGCTGCTGCGTCTGACCCGTACTGGCCGCGCCGCCCGTCTCCGGGACCGCCCCGCCGCCGGGCGTCGACTGCGGGGCCGTGGGGCTGCCCGACCGGGTCGCCGACGGCTCCGACCGCTCGGCGTCCGCGCCACGGGTGCTGTCCGGGGTCCCGGAGGCGCTGCCGCCGCCGTGCCCCGGCTTCTTGGGCAGCGGCATGCCGGGCAGCTGGTTGACCGGGTTCCCGTCCGGGCCCGGCACCGTCACCAGGTCCGAGGACCGTACGGCGCCGCCCAGCACCGAGCCGACCAGCAGCGTCAGGCCGATCACCACCGTCGCGACGATCGAACCGCGCCGCAGGACGCGCCGGCGCAGCTCCCAGATCTCGGAGCGCGGTCCGAGCGTGCGCCACGCCTCACCGGCGAGGCGGCCGTCCACCGAGTACACCGGCGCGCCCGCGATGACCAGCGGGGACCAGGCGGCGAGGTAGATGATGTCGGGCGCGTCGTACGCCGGTACGGTCCGCCAGCTGACGGTGAGGAGCAGCGCCGCCGACAGCAGCGCGCCGAACCCGGCGGCGACCCGCTGCCAGAGCCCGAGGATGGTCAGCACGCCGGCCACGATCTGGAGGAACGCGACGCTCAGGCCCGCGCCGACGGGGTGCGAGAGCGCGAAGTCCCGCAGCGGCTCCGCCAGTGCCCACGGGTGCAGCGACTGGAGCCACTTGACCATGGAGCCGCGCTCGCCGCCGTCGAAGTAGACGGGGTCGCAGAGCTTGCCCATGCCCGCGTAGACGGAGATGAAGCCGAGGAAGACGCGGAGCGGGAGCAGCACCACGCCGAGGTTCATGCGGCGGCCGGGGTAGTACGCGTGCCGGACGGAGTCCGCGCCGTGCCGCTGCGTACGGGGCCGGTCGTCGGCCTCGGCGTCGCCGTCGGTCTCCGGGTAGCGGTCCGCGTCGCGGTCGAACTCGTCGTCGCGGTCGAAGCCGCGGCCGGGGTACGGGTCGTCCCCGGCGCCGGTGCCGCCGGCCCCGTGGCCGTACGGCGGGCGCCCCGCCACCTCGGTGCCCTGCGTGTACGTCGTGTCGTACGCGCCGACGGCCTGCCGCATCGGCGGCAGCAGCGGGGCGGTCCGCGCGCCCGGCACGGCGGGGCGGGCGGGGGGCGGGACGGTGCCACCGGAGCGCGGGCTGCCGACGATGGGGGTGGGGACCGTGCTCTCGGCGTCGTCGAAGCCGATCCGGGGGATGACCTGCGTCGCGCCGGCCTCGTGCGTCAGGGCGGCGCCGGAACCGCCACGGGACGGGGCGCCCGCGGCCTGCGACTGCGAGCCGGCCCGGAAGCCCGCCGAGGAGTTCCGTACGGCCTGGAGCAGCCCGGACGCCGCGGGGTCGCCCGGCTCGGACTTCCCGCTCCAGACGACCGGGGCGCGGCGCCTGGCACCACCCCCGGCGCCGCGCAGGGCGGGGACGCGCGCCGTGTCCGCCCCGCGCGCGCCACGGGCGGGGCGAGCGGGGCCGGGGCGCTGGGGCGATGCGAGCTTCACCCGGAAGCTGGCGTGGTTCACGATGACCTGCGCGGGGTCGCAGTCCACTTTGAGCATGCTCAGCGGGGGCTGATCGTCGAACCCGGGCCGGGGCGTTCTGGTGTCCACACTCATCTAACCGAGTGACTTGTGTTTAGGACACTGCCTTGACGGCCGGGATCTGTCCGAGACCCGTCAAGATCGTTTGAGGCGCCGGAACAGCCGCCGCCCAGGCCCCGGACGGCCCCGCCGCGTCAGCGCCGCAGGCGTGCCGCCTCGTACAGCACGACGCCGGCCGCCACCCCGGCGTTCAGCGACTCCGCGCCGCCCGGCATCGGGATGCGCACCCGGATGTCGCACGTCTCGCCCACCAGCCGCGACAGCCCCCGGCCCTCGCTGCCGATCACGATCACGACGGGCCCGTCGAGCGCCGCCAGGTCACCGACCTCGGCCTCGCCGTCCGCCGCCAGGCCGACGACCGTGAGCCCGGCCTTCTGGTACGCCTCCAGGGCGCGGGTCAGGTTGGTGGCCCGCGCGACCGGCGTACGGGCCGCCGTACCCGCCGACGTCTTCCAGGCGCCGGCCGTCATCCCGGCGGCGCGCCGCTCCGGTACGACGACGCCGTGGCCGCCGAAGGCGGCGACGGAGCGGACGACGGCACCGAGGTTGCGCGGGTCGGTGACCCCGTCCAGCGCCACGATCAGCGGGTCCTCCCCGTCGTCGAGCGCGGCCGTCACCAGGTCGTCCGGGTGCGCGTACTCGTACGGCGGGACCTGGAGGACGAGCCCCTGGTGGTTCAGGCCGCCCGTCATCCGGTCCAGCTCGGGCCTGGGCGCCTCCATCAGGTGGATGCCGCCGCGCTCGGCCGCGAGCTGGAGCGCCTCGCGGACGCGCTCGTCGTTGTCGATGAACTGCTGGACGTACAGGGTCGTCGCCGGCACGCCGTCGCGCAGCGCCTCGAAGACCGGGTTGCGGCCCACGACCATCTCGCTGCTGCCCTTGCCGCCCCGCCGGGCGACCGGACGCCGCTGGGCCTGCTTCGCCTTGGCGTTGGCGACGCGGTTCTTGATGTGGCCCTTGCGGGCGGACGCCGGCGGCGTGGGGCCCTTGCCCTCCAGTCCGCGGCGCCGCTTGCCACCGCTACCGATCTGCGGGCCCTTCTTTTTGGACACGCTGCGGTTGTTGCGCTGGCTGTTCCCGGCCATGACCTACCTGTTTCGTTGCTTCTGATGCGCTGCTTCTGATGCGTCGCTGCTGACGGGTTGCTCGTGCCGCGTCGCTCGGTCCGACGGTTCTCGTGCCGGCGTCGCTCGTGCGGGTCGCTTCGGAAATCCGTGCGGGCCGTACGGCCCGTGTGCCCGCCGTACGGGCCCCGCACGCCGTACGCGCCCCCTACAGCGTACGGAACGGTCCCCGCGCGGGTGGCGCCGACGGCGGTGCCCCGGCGGGCGACGCGCCCGCGCCGGGGCACCGCGTCAGCCGCGCCGGAGCCGGCTCGCCGCGTCAGCGCGGCCCGAGCGTCCAGCGCGGCCCCGCCGGGCTGTCCTCGATGACCAGTCCCGACTGCTGGAGCTGGTCCCGGATGGCGTCCGCCGTGCCCCAGTCCCTGCGGGCCCGGGCGGCCTCGCGCTGGTCGAGCACCAGCCGTACGAGCGTGTCCACCACACCGTGCAGGTCGTCGCCCCGGTCGACCTCGCCCGCCCAGTGCCCGTCGAGCGGGTCCAGGCCGAGGACGCCGAGCATGGCCCGTACCTCCGCGAGCCGGGCCACGGCCGCTTCCTTGTCGTCCGCCGCCAGCGCCGAGTTTCCCTGCCGGACCGTGGTGTGGACGACCGCGAGGGCCTGCGGCACGCCCAGGTCGTCGTCCATGGCCTCGGCGAAGGCGGGCGGCACCTCGTCGGCGGGCGCGACGGCCTCCCCCGCCTTCTCCGTGACGCGCTGCGCGAAGCCCTCGATCCGGGCGAACGCGGACTCGGCCTCCCGCAGGGCCTCCTCGCTGTACTCGATCATCGAGCGGTAGTGCGGTGTGCCCAGGTAGTAGCGGAGCACGATGGGCCGCCAGTGCTTGACCATCTCGCTCACGAGCACCGAGTTGCCGAGCGACTTGGACATCTTCTCGCCGCTCATGGTGACCCAGGCGTTGTGCACCCAGTACCGGGCGAACTCGTCCCCGAACCCCTTGGCCTGCGCGATCTCGTTCTCGTGGTGCGGGAAGATCAGGTCCAGGCCGCCGCCGTGGATGTCGAAGGCCGGGCCCAGGTACTTGTGCGCCATGGCCGAGCACTCCAGGTGCCAGCCGGGCCGGCCGCGGCCCCACGGGGTCTCCCAGGACGGCTCGCCCGGCTTGGCGGCCTTCCACATCGCGAAGTCCCGCGGGTCGCGCTTGCCGGTCTCGCCCTCCCCGGACGGCTGGCGCATCTCGTCCAGGTCCTGGTTGGACAGCTCCAGGTAGCCGGGGAAGGAGCGGACGTCGAAGTAGACGTTGCCGTCGGCCTCGTACGCGTGTCCCCGCTCGATCAGGCCGCGCATCATCTCGATCATCTCGGTGATGTGGCCGGTGGCACGCGGTTCGTACGTGGGCGGCAGGCAGCCGAGGACGTCGTAACCGGCGTTGAACGCGCGCTCGTTCTCGTACCCGATGGCCCACCAGGGGCGCCCCTGGTCGCCGGACTTGCTGATGATCTTGTCGTCGATGTCCGTGACGTTGCGCACGAACGTCACGTCGTAGCCGCGGTACTCGAACCAGCGGCGCATGATGTCGAAGTTGAGTCCCGACCGGATGTGTCCGATGTGCGGGGCGGCCTGCACGGTGGCGCCACACAGGTAGATCGAGACACAGCCCGGCGTGAGCGGGGTGAAGTCACGGATCTGCCGGGCGCCGGTGTCGTACAGCCGAATAGTCACGCCACAAGGGTAGTGCGCTTCGGGCCGTGCCCCGTGCCCCTTGGGGGCACGGGGCACGGGTGCGTGCCGTTTACGCCGACTTGGTCCATTCGTCCGGCATATGCGCCCCGCCTGGCCAGGGGACGACGGGATTCCGGCGGCGCGGCGCACGACGGCGACCCCGTTCCGAGCCGGACCGGTCCGGTCCGGCTCGGAACGGCCCGGGGCTCGGACCGGTCGGCTCGGCCTGCGGGCCGGCCCGGACGAGGCCGGTCGGCTCAGATCCGGCCGACGACCTTGCGCGGCGTGATCCGTACGACCACGCGCGCCGCGTCCTCGCCCGAGGCCGGGTTGAACTCGGCGTACGGCTTGCCCGTGTACTTCAGGGACAGTTCGTCGATCAGCTCCTGGCCGCCGTCGGTGGTGAGGGTCGCGGAGCCGCGGATCTCGGCGTACGTGTACGGCGAGTCGGCCGGCTGGACGACCACCGACACCCTCGGGTCCCGGCGCAGGTTCTGCTCCTTGCGCCGGCCCACGGTGGTCGAGATCAGCAGGTCGTCGCCGTCCCGCTTGACCCACACCGGCGACACCTGGGGGCTGCCGTCGGGCTGGATGGTGGCGATGTCGACGAAGACGGGCCCGTCGAGGACTTCCTTGAGCTGGTCGGAGAGTGCGGCGGTCATGGGTGCCTGTGCCTTTCTGCCGGGAACTTCCTGGGACTGTCTGAACTGTCTGAACTGTCTGGGCTGTCTGGACTGTCTGGACCGGCCGCAACCGTCCGGCCCAGTGCCGCGACCGACTGTCCGGACTCGCTGGTCACTGTCCGGACTCGCTGTCACGGTCCGGACCTGCCGTGGCGGTCTGAACCGTCTGACCGGGGCACTGCCTCGGGCCGGGGCGACGGCCTCGCTTTCTTCCGGGTGCCGCCTCTTTCGGGTGGCGCGGTCAATGATCTCTCAGCGTTCCCTCACCCATGCCCGGCACCCGACGTTTTCAGGCCGCGCTGTCCGTGCGAACCACCAGCGCCGTCGCGATCGCCGCCAGCCCCTCGCCGCGCCCGGTGAAACCGAGCCCGTCGGAGGTGGCCGCCGAGACCGAGACCGGGGCGCCCACGGCACCGCTCAGGACCCTCTGCGCCTCGTCCCGGCGCCTGCCGATCTTCGGCCGCTTGCCGACGACCTGGACGGCCACGTTGCCGATGGTGAAGCCCGCGTCGCGCACGATCCGGGCCGCCTCCGTGAGGAGGGTGGTCCCCGAGGCGCCGGACCACTCGGGGCGTCCGGTGCCGAAGTGCGCGCCGAGGTCACCGAGCCCGGCGGCGGAGAACAGCGCGTTGCAGGCCGCGTGGGCGACGACGTCCGCGTCGGAGTGCCCGGCCAGGCCGGGCCCCTCGCCCTCCCAGAGCAGGCCGGCGCACCACAGTTCGCGGCCCTCCTCGAAGGCGTGGATGTCCGTGCCGATCCCGACCTGCGGCAGCGGGGGCGATGAGGGCTGCGGGGGCGGCGAGGTCTGCGGGGACGCGCTCCCGGCCCCGGCGGGTGCGCCGCCCGACCCGGTCGCCCCGGACCCGGGCCCGGTGGACCCCGGCCCGGTGGACGTGGACGTGTCAGAAGCCATCGTTGGCCCTCCTCCGGGCGAGAACCGCCTCCGCCAGTACCAGATCCAGCGGCCGGGTCACCTTGAACGCCTCCTCGTGGCCGGGCACCACCACGACGGGCGCGCCGAGGCGCTCGACCATGCCCGCGCAGTCCGTGGCGCCCTCGCCGACGGCCGTCACGGTCCGGTGCGCTCGTTCGAGCGTCTCCCGGTCGAAGCCCTGCGGGGTCTGGACGGCACGCAGCAGCGCCCTCTCCGGGGTCGCGACGACCGGCTCGGGCTCGCCCTTCCCGCGCGGTTCCACCTGCTTGACGGTGTCCGCGACCGGCAGCGCGGGCACCACGGCCGGCGCTCCGTCCCGGACGGCCTCAATCACCGCGTCCACCGTCTCCACCGGCACCAGCGGGCGGGCCGCGTCATGGACGAGTACGTCGGTGATGTCCTCGGGCAGCGCGTCGACACCGAGCCGTACGGACTCCTGACGGGTCTCACCACCGGGTACGACGAGGTAGTCGGTGCGCTCGGGCAGCGCGTGCTCGTCCAGGAGGATCTTGACCTGGGGTGCTCCGTCGGGCGGTGCGACCACGACGACGAGCGAGACGGCGCGGGAGGCGGCCATCGCCCGTACGGCGTGGATCAGCATCGGCGTGCCGCCCAGCGCGCGGAGCGCCTTGGGGGCGCCCGGGCCGAGCCGTACCCCCCGGCCCGCCGCGGGGATCACCGCGGCGGTGCGACGATGGCTGGCTGGGTCTGTCATCGGTTGTTCTCCGGCAGGTTTGTTTCCTCGGCCGACATGGGTATGGCCACAGCGTGCCGGGCGTGACGCCTTGACCGGACCCTTCCGTGACACGGTCGAGACGGGCCGCCCCGGCTCCCCGGTCCAGCACGGCTGGTGCCGGGGACGAAGGTATATGCGGCTGTCATGTAACACGACACGCGTGGCCGGAACGGCACGTACGCATGGCGACACGGGGACTGGGACGGGACTGGGCGGGGTACGCGAGGGCGTACGCGGCCGTTCGACCGCTTCGGCTTCGGCCTCGCCTCGGTTTTCGGTGTCGACGAAGTCGACGAACAAGACGTCGTGTGGGTGTGGCCGGGACGCGACCGCACCCAGGCGCGGGCAGGCTTCTTCCGGGCATGCCGCAGCGCCCGGCGACTCAGCCTTTCCCTCGGATGGCCGCCTGGCGCCTGAACTCGAAGCCTGAGCCGGGAGCCGGCGGTGGCGCGAGGGCGGGAGCTGGTCAGCGGGCACCACGGCATGTGCTGCGTTGTCCGGTTGCTGGTCCGGTCCGCGCTCCGACCGGGTGACCGGTCGGGTCGTCCCGACTGTTTCGTCGGGCTGTCTTCGTCGTCGGGGTGTTCCGTGTTCCGCGTCACGGCTGCTGCGCTGTTGTTCCGCCTCGTTCGTGCTGCGTCGTTTCCACGCTTCAGGTCTTCCACGCTTCAGGAGCAGGACGGACCGCAGGACGGCACCGCGTACGCGTACACGTCAGGACGCGAGAACCTCGTCGAGCAGAGCCTCGGCCTTGTCTTCGTTCGTGTTCTCCGCGAGGGCGAGCTCGCTGACGAGAATCTGCCGCGCTTTGGCGAGCATGCGCTTCTCACCGGCGGAGAGTCCGCGCTCGCGCTCACGACGCCACAGGTCACGCACCACTTCGGCGACCTTGATGACATCGCCCGAGGCGAGCTTCTCCAGATTTGCCTTGTAGCGACGGGACCAGTTCGTCGGCTCTTCGGCGTACGGCGCTCGCAGCACCTCGAAGACCCGGTCCAGCCCGTCCTGACCGACCACATCGCGCACGCCGACGAACTCCGCATTGTCCGCCGGTACACGCACCGTCAGGTCGCCCTGGGCGACCTTGAGCACCAAGTAGGTCTTGTCCACGCCTTTGATCTGGCGAGTTTCGATGGCCTCGATCAGCGCGGCCCCGTGATGGGGATAGACCACGGTGTCGCCAACCTTGAACGTCATGTGACAGGTACCCCTTCCGTGGCTATCCAGGGTAACACGAGAATGGGCACTTCTGAATGGCGTTTTCGCAGGTCAGGCCGTATCTCGGGGCTTGACAACAGCGACTGGAACGTGCTGCGGACGCCTTCCGGAGGGGGGTATTCGCAGGTCGGAGCCGCTGCGCGGGCGCCCCGAAACGCGCCCGTCACCCGCCGCGCGAGACCCCCCAGAAAGGGTGAACGTCCCGATTTGCCCGATTCGGTGCGCCGTACTTCCCCTACTCCGTTCGCATGTCGATCACGCATACGGTCGGAAGTGAGACGGATGCGGGACGGAAGTGCGGCGGAAGTCGTGCGGGATTCCGAATTTGATCACCGCGGGACGCGGCACGGTATTCGGAAGGAAAGTTTGTCGGCGGCGGAATTGATCACGTGGTTTATGTGAACGGCCCGCGAAACGTCCACGCGACGCGATACCGGCGGCCATGCGAGCGGGGTGGCGGCGAGGGTGCCGAGCGGGTCGGAAGCGGGGGCGCCGGCGAGCGGGGCGCCGGTCCGGGCGGCCTCGTGGGCGCGGGTCCGGGCGGGGCGCCCGCTCGATCCCGCGCGAGGCCCGTGCGGGTGCCGTTCGGGGCCCGTGCGGGTGGCGCGCGGGGCCCGTGCGGGTGGCGCGCGGGGCCCGTGCGGGTGGCGGCAACGGCGGCCCGGCCGGGGCCCGGAGCGAGGGTGCGGCGTATCGAGGCGGGTCGGGTGCGAGGCGTCCGAGGCGGCTCGGTAACCTGATGCCCGCTGATACCGCTTTTTGTTCCACCGTCAGCTGTCGGCGCGACCTCGGCCCGGACAGGACCTGGCCGGGCCCGTCCTGAACGGTTGCGCCGCAAACGCCCGAACGTCCGTACGTCCTAGGAGTTGCCGCCGCCGTGAGCCGCAGCCTTCGACGCGGCGCCCTCGCCGCCCCTGCCCTCGTGTTCTCACTCGCCTCGCTCACCGCGTGCGGCGCCGGCAACAACGCGCAGACGCTCGGCGTCAAGCCGGACCACGCCGCCACGTCCGTCGGGGACATCAGCATCCAGAACGCGACGGTGGTCACCCAGCCCGAGCCGAGCGCGGCGGGCCCGGCGGTCGTCACCGGCACGTTCTTCAACAGCGGCCGCAAGGCCCAGACGCTGGACTCCATCTCGCTGCCGGGCACCGGCGCCACGGTGAAGCTCAGCCCTGCCAAGGGCTCCGGCCCGATCACCGTGCCGGCCGGCGGCTCGGTCCAGCTCGGCGGCGAGGGGAACGCCTCCGCCGTGGTCGAGAAGGGCCGCGAGGCCGCGAGGGACGGGGACGCGCAGAAGGTCGTGTTCACGTTCAGCGAGACCGGCGACATCGACCTGCGGGCCTTCGTCATCCCCGCGACGGGCTACTTCAAGGGGGTCGGCCCGAGCTCGCTGCCGACCCCGTCCAGCTCCCCCGCCGGCTCGCCGGCGCCCGGCCAGACCGGCGCCGGGAGCGAGGAGCAGGCCGGTAACGAGGAGCAGGCCGGTAACGGGGACAAGCCGGGCCCGGGCTCGTCCCCGGATGCGGACCCGACCCCGCAGGACAACGCCGCGGGTGGCGAAGGCGAAGGCCACTGAGCCCCGTAACACGCGTAGACCGCTGTGGCGCCGCACCCGGGCAGGGTGAGGCGCCACAGCGGTCTCTACGGCTGCGCACTGCGTATGGGAGATGTACGGATGCGTGTCCGCGTCGGTACGCGGGCGAAGCGTACGGCGCGGGCGATGCGGGCGAGACGGAACGGCCTCCGGCAGGCGGCCCGGGAGATCCCGTGTCCCCGGCCCCGGTCCTGGCCTTGGTCGCGGCCTTGGTCGCGGCCTTGGCCCCGGTCTCGGTCGGCCTACGGCTCGAACTTGTAGCCCAGGCCCCGCACCGTCACCAGATAGCGCGGCGCCCCCGGGTCCGGTTCGATCTTGGCCCGCAACCGCTTGACGTGGACGTCGAGGGTCTTCGTGTCGCCCACGTAGTCCGCGCCCCAGACCCGGTCGATCAGCTGCATCCGGGTCAGCACCCGGCCCGCGTTGCGCAGCAACATCTCCAGCAGGTCGAACTCCTTGAGCGGCAGGTCGACCTTGCCGCCGGAGACCGTGACGACATGGCGGTCCACGTCCATCCGGACCGGGCCGGCCTCCAGGGCCGCCGGGGTGACCTCCTCGGGCTCACCGCGGCGGCGCAGGACCGCGCGGATCCGGGCGACCAGCTCCCGCGAGGAGAACGGCTTGGTCACGTAGTCGTCGGCTCCTATTTCCAGGCCGACGACCTTGTCGATCTCGCTGTCCTTGGCGGTGACCATGATCACCGGGACATTGGATCTGCCGCGCAGCTGGCGGCAGACCTCGGTGCCCGGCAGGCCGG
Organism: Streptomyces sp. NRRL F-5135; assembly: GCF_000719775.1. GTDB lineage: Bacteria > Actinomycetota > Actinomycetes > Streptomycetales > Streptomycetaceae > Streptomyces > Streptomyces hebeiensis. Next base: position 66,275 of record NZ_JOHR01000023.1, read on the forward strand.
GCAGCATCAGGTCGAGCAGGACGAGGTCGGCGCCGTTGCGTTCGAACTCGTCGAGCCCCTCGGGCCCGGTGGTCGCGATCGCGACCTCGAAGCCCTCCTTGCGGAGCATGTAGGACAGGACGTCGCTGAAGGATTCCTCATCCTCGACGACGAGCACTCGGGTCACGGAAGGACCTCCGGGGCTGGAAGCACGGTCGGGGGATCCAGCTCATCGCTGGTCTGGGTGTCGGTGTCGGTGTGGGAGGGCCGGTCGTCGTCGTCCGGGCCGGGGGTGTCTGTGACGGTGACTGCCGTGGCTGCCGCGGCTGTGGCCGTAGCCGTGGCCGTGGCCGTGGCCGTAGCCGCACGGCGGCGGTTCCGCTCGGCAGCCGCCTCGGGCAGCCGCAGCGTGAAGGTGGAGCCCTGGCCCTCGGAGCTCCATACCGTGACTTCCCCGCCGTGCGAGGCGGCCACGTGTTTGACGATGGCGAGGCCGAGCCCCGTACCGCCGGTCGCCCGGGAGCGGGCCGGGTCGACGCGGTAGAACCGCTCGAAGATCCGCTCCCGGTCCTTCTCCGAGATGCCGATGCCCTGGTCGGTGACGGCTATCTCGATCAGGTCCCCGCCGGTGGCGGGGACGCGCCGCGCGGCGATCCCGACGCGCGTACGGGCCGGGGAGTAGTTGACGGCGTTCTCCACGAGATTGCCGAGGGCGGCGGCCAGCTGGCCGCGGTTGCCCCAGACGCGCAGGTCGACGGTGCCTCCCGCGGCCATGGTGATCTGTTTCGTGGACGCGGCGTGCCGGGACCGGTCGATGGCCTCGTCGACCAGCTCGTCCACCCGCACCGGCTCGGCGTCCTCCAGCGGGTCGTCGTTCTGCACCCGGGAGAGGTCGATCAGCTCCTGGACCAGATTGGTCAGCCGGGTCGCCTCGATCTGCATCCGGCCCGCGAAGCGGGTGACCGCCTCGGGGTCATCGGAGGCGTCCATGACTGCCTCGGAGAGCAGGGAGAGCGCACCGGTGGGGGTCTTGAGCTCATGGCTGACGTTCGCCACAAAGTCGCGCCGTACCGCTTCGATCCGCCGGGCCTCGGTGAGGTCCTCGACCAGCAGCAGGACCAGCCGGGAGCCGAGGGGAGCGACCCGCGCGGAGACCGCGAGGGCCTCGCCCCGGCCCGTGCCCCGCCGGGGGAGGTCCAGCTCCACCTGCCGTATCTCCCCGTCCCGCCGGGTGTCGCGGGCCATGAGCAGCATCGGCTCGACGGCGAGCTTGCCGCCCCTGACCAGCCCGAGCGCGTACGCCGCCGAGCTGGCCTTGACCACGGAGTCGCTCTCGTCGAGCACGACCGCGGAGGAGCGCAGCACGGAGAGGACGGTGTCGACGCCCGGGGGCAGTGCGGCATCCGTGTGCAGGGACGTACGGGTCGGTCTCGCCTGGTCGCGCTCGCTCCAGCGGAACGCCAGCATGGCGATCACGCCGGTACACACCCCGGCGATCGCTGCCAATGCGGCGACAGCCGCGTTCACGTCCATACAGCCAGGTTATGCGCGCCCACCGACACTCTCCCAGACGCTCGGGTGTCTCCTCCGACACTCGTCGCCCAGAGTTCACCGAGGGGAAAGTGACGGTTCACTTGGGAGGGAGGAGACGGACTCGTAGCCGCCCGAACGTGGCGAACATGGCAGCGTAGGGGCCGGATCCCGGGCGGCCACGGCCCGCGCGGACCGGGCGGACCGGGCAGACCGCGCGGCCCGGACGGCCCGGACGGCCCGCCCCGCCCGTCGCGAGCGGGACCGTACCGAGCAGCAGGCAGCACGACGTACACGACGTACAAGAGAGGGACACCCCATGCGGGACGCGTACCACGAGGAACTGGACTCGATAGGCGAGGACCTGGTCGAGATGGCCCGGCTGGTCGGTTCCGCCATCGGGCGGGCGACCACCGCCATGCTCGACGCCGACCTGAACCTGGCCGAGAGCGTGATCGCCGGCGACCAGAAGGTCGACGACCTCCAGCACGATCTGGAGGCCAGGGCCATCGCCCTGCTGGCCCGGCAGCAGCCGGTCGCGACGGACCTGCGGATCGTGGTCACCTCGCTGCGGATGAGCGCGGACCTGGAGCGTTCCGGCGACCTGGCGCAGCACGTCGCCAAGCTGGCCCGGCTGCGCTTCCCGGAGTCGCCCGTACCGCACGACCTGCACGCGACACTGCTGGAGATGGGGCAGCTCGCGCAGCGCCTGATGGCGAAGTCCGCCGAGGTGATCATCACCAAGGACGTCGAGCTGGCGCTCCAGCTGGAGCAGGACGACGACGAGATGGACCTGCTGCACCGCACGCTGTTCCAGCACCTGATGGACGACCGCTGGAAGCACGGCATCGAGACGGCGGTGGACGTGACGCTGCTGGGCCGCTACTACGAGCGCTTCGCGGACCACGCGGTGTCGGTGGCCAAGCGGGTCGTGTACCTGGTGACGGGCGAGCACGCGGACGAGATCCAGCCGGCGGAGACCCCGGTCGAGGGCGCCTGACCAACCGGCCGGGGCGGCCTGACCAACGGGCGTGGCGGCCTGACCAACCTGACAGGGCTGCCGGACAGCGCGACCGGCGGGGCCGGACGGGACGAGCCGGTCCGAGCCGGTCCGTGGCCCGTGGGCGCACAAGACGTGGCCCGTGGGCACACAAGACAATGAAATGAAACGCCGAGAACCCGGGCCTGCCGCTGACCGCCGTGGTCAGCGGCAGGCCCGGGTTCTCCACTTCGTGATCATGTCACCGGTCTGCGACAGCGCTGTCCTGGAACGAAGACTCCGGGCCCACAGGGGTCACACCAGCCCCATAGTTATCAAGCGAGCACCGAGAAGCCGAACCGTTTCGGCCTCAACCACTGATCATCAAGGGGATCTCATGTCCGGCAACCGTCGTAAGGCCTTCCTCGTCTCCGCAGCCCTCGTCGGTGGCGCCATGCTGATGACGGCGTGCCAGGACTCGGACGCGGCCACGGACACCGGCGCCTCGCAGAGTTCTCCGTCCGCCGCGCAGGCCGGCGGTGCCGCCGCCTCGTCCGGCTCGTCGGCCTCGGACAGCGGTCAGGGCACGGACAAGGGCACCGACGCGACGGGCAAGGGCACCGAGGCCGATGCCGATGCCGGGGCCGGCTCCGGCGTCGACACCGGCGACGGCAAGCGGGAGCAGGTGGAGCAGATCTGCGGCGCCAACGACATCTCCTGGAGCACCAGGTCAGAGTCCCAGGCCGGCGGATACATCCTGATCATGGCGAAGGCGAAGTCGGGGATCACCTGTTACCTGCCCGCCGAGCTTCCGACCGTCGCGTTCGGGTCCGACGGCACCGAGGCGGGCCCCGCGGAGCAGTCCGTCGGCGCGCAGGTCAAACTGAGCGGGAGCACCACCGCCTACGCCGGGGTGAACCCGAAGACCACCAACGAAGACGGTGGCAAGGAGCTGGACAGCATCATCGTCGCCGTCGGCAACGAAGACCCCGACCCGGTTTCCCTGCCGGTCGGCACCATCACCGTCGACGAGCCGGTCGTCACCAACTGGCACACCGCCCCGGCGGACGCCGTCCCCTTCAACTGAACCGACCCGCGGCGCGCAGTCCGCGTTCGGCGCCCCGGGGCACTGCACCCCGGGGGCACTGCCCCGGAGGGCAGTGCGGCGAGCGGGGAAAGCCGAAAGGCAGGGCGTACGCGGGCGTACGGCGCGGCTTGCGCGCTTGCGCCGTGGATGCGCCGTTGCCGGAACCGCCCCTTGAGGCATGCAATGGGCCGAGGCGACACAGATGCCCGCCTTCGAGGAGGATCCCATGGCCGATTCCCCCCTGACCGCCCCGGTCCGGCAAGCGCCCGCCGGAGTACCTCACCAGACCGTCCTCGCCGCCTGCGGCTGCGGCTCGGGCTGCGGCTGCGGCTGCCAGTCCGGCGGCTCCTGCCAGTGCGGCGGCAGCTGCGGCTGACCCGCTCGTACCGGTGCCGCGCGCCGCGCCGTCACGCACCGTGCCCCGCCCAGGAACGTCCTTGTCCTGGGCGGGGCACGCCGGGTTTCCGGACCGATCGTCGTGTCAGGCGAGTACGGACAGATCCTCGGACGTCAGGGCGATCGACCCGGCGGCGATGTTCTCCTCCAGGTGGGCGAGGGATCCGGTGCCGGGGATGGCCAGGATGTTGGGGGATGAGGCGAGCAGCCAGGCCAAGGCGATCTGCGGGACCGTGGCTCCGTGCCGGTTCGCGACCTCGGCCATACGCTCACCGGTGAGGTCACTCAAACCGCCACCCAGAGGGAAGAACGGCACGTAGGCGATGCCCGCCTCCGCGCAGACGGCCAGGAGCCGGGGGTCGTCGCGCTTGGCTGCGTGGTAGTGGTTCTGGACGGCCGCGACGGGCGCGATCGTACGGGCCTCGGCTAGGTGGTCGGCGTCGACGTTGCTCAGCCCGAGGTGACGGATCAGGCCCTCCTCCCGAAGGGCGGCGAGCACCTCGAAGCGCGCGGCCACGGATTCGCCGCGCGGCGGGTCCCCCGCGCCACCGATGCGCAGGTAGACGAGATCGAGGCGGTCCACGCCGAGGGTTTCGAGGTTCTCCTCGACCATGGGCCGCAGGTCCGCCGGATCGGTGGTCGCGGCCAGACCGCCGTCAGGGGTGCGGGCCGGGCCGACCTTGGTGGCGATGACCAGATCGGCCGGGTAGGGGTGGAGGGCCTCGCGGATCAGGGCGTTGGCCCGGACGGTTCCGTCGCCGCTGGTGTAGAAGGCGGCGGTGTCGATGTGGTCGACGCCGAGTTCGACGGCGCGGCGCAGGACGGCACGACCGGTCTCCGGATCACGGGCCGCGCCATGGAATTCGCGGGTGGGCAGACGCATGGCCCCGAAGCCGACTCGGTTGATCGGGAGGTCGCCGCCGAGGGGGAAGTCGCGGAAGTCATCGCTCATGGACTTGAGCTTCGACGGCGGGCCGTCCGGCCGCGAGCCCGTGGCAGCTTGCTGCCAGCGGACACAATGAACGCATGACAGAGAGCGTGACCATCCGCGGCGACCTGGAACTCGTCGCCCGTACCGAGCATCTCTTCTCCTCGGTCCGCGAGGAGTTCGTCTGTGCCGCCCGCGATCTCCACACCTGGAACCACCTCGGCGCCCGGCACGCCGCCCAGGAACGGATGCGGAACAGCGGCGCACGGCGGGTCCGCAAGCTGTACGGTCCGGCCGCGCCGGCCGACCAGCGCACCCGCGAGCACATGTACGAGCTCGCAGGCAGGGGCGCACGGGTACGGATCGCCGCCACCGCTCTCCCGCACGAAACGATCGTCATCGACCGCAGGTTCGCCATCCTCGCCGGCGTGGACGCGCCCGGCGGACGCGAGTACACCGTGACCACGGCACCCGCCGTGGTGGGCGGGGTCTACGCGCTGTTCGAAGCCGTCTGGGAGCACGCCACCGACCTCGGCGTCTTCCTGAGCGACGAGCCACCCCTGCTCGACACCGAGAGCCGGACGGTTCTGCGCGCGCTGGGATCCGGTGCCACCGATGAGACGGCCGCCCGGGAACTCGGCATGTCCCTGCGGACCTACCGTCGCCGGGTGGCGGAACTGCTCCACACGCTCGGCGCGGACTCCCGGTTCCAGGCCGGCGTACGCGCGGGTGAGCTGGGCCTGCACGGCTGAGGCCCGCACAGCCGAGGGGGGCAGGCCGGGCTGCCCGGTCGGCAGAAGCCGCACGACAAGAGCACGCGGCTGAGCCTACGCACGGACCAGGTGGGTGAGACGCGGAGAGCCGCGACGTTGAGGTTAACGCTTGCGTTAACCTCAACGTCGCGGCTCAATGGAAAGTGGTCCTCGTCGAAGAGGTCGCGGCATGGTTCGAAGCGCTGGCTGAGGATGACTGGGACAGCGCCGAACAGGTGGAAGACGCCATCGACATGCTGGCGACCACAGGTTCGACGCTCGGCCGCCCTCTGGTCGACCGGATCAAGGGCGCTGACAATCACCACTTGAAAGAGTTGAGACCAGGGTCGTCCGGGGGCAGCGAGATCCGGATCCTCTTCGCTTTCGATCCGGTGCGCCGGGCGGTCTTGCTGGTGGCCGGCGACAAGGCAGGCAACTGGCGGCAGTGGTACGACGTGAACATCCCGATTGCCGAGGAGCGCTATCAAGCGCACCTGTCCGATCTTGAAACCAGGGAGTACGAATGAGCACGGTCAGCTGGGAGGAGACCAGGCGTAAGGCTCGTGAGCGGCGTGAGGCCGCCGGCCTGCCGGTGCGATCGGCGGAGGAGAAGCGAGCAGCCATGGACAGGCTGACCGCGGAGGTGCGCGCGCACAAGCTCGCAGAGGTCCGGCGCGAGCAGGCGCTGACCCAGCGCCAGGTCGCTGCGTCGATGGGAGTCTCGGCGCCCCGTGTCTCCGCGATCGAGCACGGTGCACTGGACCGTGCGGAGGTCGCGACGCTCCGGGCATACGTGGAAGCGCTCGGCGGTCGGCTGCGTGTGGTCGCCGATTTCGGGGATGCGGAATACACCGTCGCCTGAGACGGGCCCCTCTCAGTGCCCTGCTACGGCCCGGGCCGCATCGCCCCGGGCCTGACGGCCGGCAGCGGGCCCACGCCATGAAATCGCCCCCGATCCGCGCCATAAGCGCTGGTCGGGAGCGTGGTCACGCTGCCTACTTCTTCTTGCCCTGGTTCTTTCCGGGGATCTTGGCGACCTGGGTTTTTGCTGGTCAGGGGCGGTGGGCTCGTGCACTTGGTGGTCGTCGTTTGTCGTCATTGGCCACTGTCGAGCGGCCTCGGACGGCCCAGAGACGGCCCAGCCTTGGCGCGCTCGGCTGGCGGCCGGCACCTTCGATGCGACCCGTCTGAACCTCAGCCGGCGACAGTCAGCCACGACGTTGAGGACGCCGACCGACCATGCACGCGTATGCCTCGCTGCACCCCCACCGGCCTCAGCCACGCTGCCCTGTCGTCGATCAGAGGAAGCCGCGACGCCCGGTCCGTGGCTGCGACGCCTGAACCCTCAGCGGGGGAAGCTGTGCGCATCCGGCTAGATAAAGCGCTGCCTGGCGAGACGCCTCAGTCACCGCACTGTCGGTGTCGCTTGCCTCTACCGTGCTCCCCGCTGCCCCCGTGCGGAGTCGTGTGTCGCTTAGCGGATCGCGTTCCTGAGCCGCTTCACCACCGCCGCCACTTGTTCGTGAGCTGGTAGGACCGAGGGCCGTGACGTGCGGTCAAGTCACCCGGAGCTCCCGTAAGTGTCAGAGGAACATGGAAACATGGAGTCGTGAGCGGTGTAGACACAGTCAGAGGTATTGCCTACCAGCAGGCACAGGCTGTCTTGGCGGCAGTAGGACTGCTTGAGGACCCAGCCCTCGGGAGCATCCGAGTGGAAGGCTCTGATGACGCCGTCGACATTGAGCTGTTCAACCGCGATGGGACCGTGCGACACGCCATGCAGGTCAAGGTGCGTGCCCCTGACTACACGTGGGGTGAAACGGCACTGCTTGCTGTCTTGAAACGTTGGGCAGTGCTCCCCGACGCCGAGCACGCGTCTTTCGAGTTCCTCACCGACGGCCGGCTCGGTCCCAGTGGCCAACGCGTACAGCAAGCACTTGAAGAGGCTGCGGAGGGGCGTACTGCTCCTCTTGCCCAACTCCTGGGAACGGGCATCAGCGATGCCGTGTGCGTCGCGCTTGGAAGAGCGAGCATCCGCCAAGACCCGTACAACACTGGTGCGCTGCTGGTGCGCGCCGAGAGTCAGGTTGCCGAGATGCTCCCCTCTGCCCGGACAGAGGAAGATCTTCGACAGCAAGCCACTGGAGCCGTCGACCGCCTTTTCCGTGCCCTGTTCGACTACGCAAGCAACTCAGAGGCTCGACTACGTATAATTGACCGACAAATCGTTGCCGCTCTCCTCGGGGTACCAGCCAATCAAACACCCGCTCAGAGATGGCCAATCATCAAAGCGCGATACCTCGAAGTCGCTGCATCTCTCGGCGACCAGTGCGCAGTTACCCCAATAGTCACGAGCCTTGAGGGATCCCCCGGAGGGAATTCTCGGCAATCCGGCGATGGAGATACTCGGGATATTAACCAGCTCCTGAGAGGAATGGGACCAGCAGTACTGGCTGGCAGTACGGGTACTGGAAAGTCCACCGCAGTTCGGCTGTTGCGTCAGAAATCAGCCGCTGAGGGCAAGGCAGTCATCGTGGTCCATGCCGAGAGCTACCTACCAGGACGAATGGCTGCTCTCGCAGCGGACGGTATCGCTTCCGTCCTTGGGGAGCACTACCCAACGGCAACGGGCGAACAAGCTCTGTCGGATACTCAGGTCACCTTCGTCATCGACGGAGCTTCGGAAGTGGCAGAGTCTACGCGCCAGGCTCTCCATACGGATCTGCTTACATCTGTGGCCTCAGGGCATGGGGCACGGGTCGTGGTGGTGGGGAGGGACGTTGCGGCTCTGCGAGCCCTACTACCGAGCAGCGCGCTTCCGGCAGTTTATCGAATAGAGCCTCTCGATCACGAACGGCAGGTTGACCTGGCGAGGGAAAAACTCACCCAAGGCGCCATACCAGCGGAACCCGAAACTGCCTACGCCGCAGTTCGTACGGTTTGTGCATCACTCGGTGATGCGGCACGCAATCCGCTATTGTTCTCCATGGCTGTAACCATCCACACCTCACAAGCAAATAGGGGTAGGGCCGGACTCTATAAAGCGTTCATTGAGAAGCTCGCTGCCCGCAGTGGTGCCACGGGAATCTCTTTGGTGCGAACAGTCCTTGGAATTGTGTTCGTTCGCCTATTGAATGAGGGACGTCGCTACGCAGACCTGTACGAATGGCACAAGCTACTGATGGATGCCGTTGCGACCTTGCGCGAAAGCGGGTTGGTTGTTGATATCGCAGACATCGAAAGTGCCGCCCGCCGCTGTGGCCTGATCACAACGCTCGGCTGGGATCAGACCGTTGTGGCAATGCATGATTCGTTCGCCGACTATCTTGCAGGAGCGGCACATGCTAGCGGCGCTGCTCCTCTGCCTAGCAGGCTTACTGCGGGGGATGATCAACGAATTCTCTTTTACGCAGAACTAAACGGTGTCGATCAGAAGCTAGCGGAGCTAGTCGCCAGGAATATCCCGTTTACCTCTGTCTCGCTATCCTCCTTCGACTCTAGGCGGCTAGAGGAAGATGCTCCCGAATTGGTGGCTTCCCTTTTGAGTATGGTTTCCCAGGCGCAGGGACAAACTGTCGCCCTTTGTCTACTAAGCGACGACAGAGTGATGGCCGTCCGTCATCCAGGTCATAGGCCTAGCTGGATTGGGCAAGCACAAGCGCGAGAGCTGGCGCAGAGGTTCGGTGCAATTGTGGTTGATGCGACGGCCGGTCCCGCTACTGTGGCAATTAGGTTATGGCGAAAGGAAATGCAAGCACTACTCCATGCTCATTCTGCGCCAAAAATCCGGCGTCTAGCCTCTGGAGAAACTGCCTGTGAGGCGCTAACGGCGCATGCCAAGAAAACCGCCGACATTTCTCGTGACTTGATCGAAAGAGTCACACCCCCTGGCCATGTTGAGATGCTAGCTGCACAAGTGGGCCCTCTAGGGTTGCACGCGGTTATTAGCCAAGAGGAGAATGGCCCCTTCGGGAGATTCCTACCCGTAAAGTATCGGCGGGCGAGTGACATCCTTGTGCGAGTTGACTCCGAGTCAGGGAGCGGTATCGCGTCAGAGGGTGAAAGTTCCACGACGCTTGAGTACTTGCTGGATAAATCTCCTGCATCTACAGCGGCTGAACGCATCCAAAAGGCTATCGAAAGTTTGACAATCCAGGGATGGCTTGGCATGTGATCGGAAACCCAGAGCAAAGAAGAGAGTGTATCGAATGACCAACTCGCATATCTGGCGGGCGGTAACTCGGCAAGCTGCATTCTGGGCAGCGCTTCCGCTTGTTCAAGAGTTCGCGAAGCAATTGCCGCGCAATGCCTCCACTCGCACTGCTGGAGTGCCAGAATATCTACAGGCGCTGCAGGCCAGTGGTGCCCAGATTGCGGCCACTCCCCTGCGACTTACCGGGCTCGTGAGCGGATTCAGCGAGCTTGTCAAATCATTTGATGTCTCATACGACGAGAGTGATTTGCAGCGTTGGTTGCAGATGGCTGGTCAAGTAGAAATTGCTCATCGGGAAACTGTCGCTTGGTTGCGATCACGCATGCCTGGTTACCCGCAACTCCCCGCGCCTCAGCTTGCGCCCGGAACTCCTCTTACGACCGTCGAGTTCACCTATCGACTCTCGTGGGGAGCCCAAGAACGAGCACAAGGCCTGCAACTGCAAGACGTTCCGTCAGGCGTTGCTCGTCGCTTGGGAGCCAATGCAAGTCAGGCTCATGGTCTCGGCGAGGCCGCTCGTGCGCTTGCCTCAACGTTGCGGTCAAGTGAGGAATGGTCGCGTCTCGGTGTGGCCCGCAGCGCTCTAGGTGCTGCTGATCGGGAGGCTCTCCGGGACACGCGCGCTCGGGTGAGACAACGGCTTAGTCCCAGCATGATTGATGCGCACGAGCCTCATCGCGCTTTGCCGCGGCACGACTATCGATGTGCTGTCTTGAAAGAAGAGCTGGACACTCTAACTGGCCAGGCTCGAGAATTCGCAGACGCCTTCGATGCCGCAGACGAGCTAGTCGAACTCGCGGCTAGCGATGTGTTTGGCCAACTCGCCGTTTATGGATTCCCGGTAAATCTCGGGAGAGTTGCAGAAATTGACCTGGAACCCGGAGCCATCCAGTATGCTTCGTTCACCCTTCCCGGTGACACATGGCTTGAACCCGGATGTCTGATCCGGATCGACGATTCGCTCATCGCCGACACCATGCTTATGGTCGGTGGATCCTTCAGCTTCGGAAGCACGTCTAGGACTCGCATTCGGGCGCGCGTGCTGCCCGGTACTTCCTCTGTCTGGTAGGCCCACCCGTCATAGCGCGTCAACGTACATGTATGTCGGCGAAGCGGATTTGGGGTGGCGCCGCTTTGGCGCGAGTGATCATGGTCTCGTTGGAGTCATGATCTTCGAGGCTCGCGCCGAAGTGGCTCCGTAAAGCCGTGGAGCCGACCGCCCTAGCCACGACGTACCCCTTCTCTGGCATCAGGCGGCTGATCGTCATGAGCGCGGCACGGGCGCCGGCCGGGCTGGAGCGGGGCGGAGACAGGAGCGCAGGCCCGGCCGGGAGCCGGGCCGCGCGCGGTGAGCGGAGCGAGCCGCCTTGAACCAGTAGAGAAAGTTGTAACTCAGTCTGTCGCGTGAGGCTTGTCCGGTCCCGGGAGATGCTTGACACTCCGGTCCCAGCTGATGGTTGACAGTGGCCGTGATCGGCTTTTCTGTGCACGTCGTTGCGGCGTGTGGCAGGAGGCCGGGATTGGCGCTGGTGGAGTTGTCGGTTGTCGAGCAGAGATACCGGGCGGTCCTGGCCGTGCTGGCGGGTGCGACCGTGACCGAGGTCGCCGCTCAGTTGGGGGTCTCGCGGCAGACGGTGAGCGGGTGGAAGTCGCGGTATGCGGCCGCGGGCCTGGCAGGTCTGGCGGACCGTTCTCGCAGGCCAGCCTCGTGTCCGCATCAGGTGTCCGCCGAGGTGGAAGCGACCGTGTGTGAGCTGCGGCGCAAGCATCCTCGGTGGGGTCCGCGGCGGATCGCTCATGTGCTGGAGCGGTCCGGGACGGTGGCGCCGGTGCCGTCGCGGATGACCGTGTATCGGATCCTGGTCCGCCATGGGCTGGTCGAGCCGGGGGTCCGGCGCCGGAAGCGGTGGGATTACAAGCGCTGGCAACGCGACGTGCCGCTTCCCGGCCCTGTCGCCGATGCGCTCCGGGTGCACATGAAGCGGTTCCCGCCGGTCGAGATCACCTTGCCGTGGAAGGTCGCCGACGGTCCTCCGGTGACCAAGCGGCTCATCTTCACCGGGCCGCGCGGCGGACACGTCTGGCGGACGTCTCTCAACGAGGAGGCGTGGAAGCCTGCGCTGGCTGCGGCGGGCGTCATCCCCGTGCCCGAGCGGGGCCGGCAGTACGCCGAGTCCCGCGAGAACGGCATGCACGCCCTCCGCCACTTCTACGCCTCGGTGCTTCTGGACGCGGGGGAGAACATCAAGGCCTTGGCCGAGTACCTCGGCCACTCCGATCCGGGCCTAACGCTCCGCGTCTACGCGCACCTGATGCCGTCCAGCCAGGAGCGGACTCGCAAGGCCGTGGCTGCAATCTTCGAAACGGTCCCGCCGGAAGTCTGACGGTCAAGGCCGTTGACCGCTGATGTTTAGTCAGTCTGACGATAGAGGCGAGCGATCACCAAGCCGTGACGTCCATCACACTTAGCCGATTGAATTGCGCACATTGCCTCGCTGGAACCGCGTCAAGCCAGGCTCCCAAACGTGGTAGATACTGCGGCGAAAATCGCGTAGCGGAACTCGGTAGACGCTCCCGGGGTGGCACCGAAGAGCGCCGGTCGCGGCGCTGGCATCTGAGGCCCGTTCGCTGAGATCCCGCGAATCCTAAGCGGAAAGTCTGGTTGAGCCCGCACGGAAGCATCCTTCCGCGGCGACTCGAATAAAGTGGCCCTGAGCTGCGGAAACGCAAGATTTGACCTAGTTGCGGACTGTATGGCGGAGGAGGGACGCTGCCTTCCGGGCGCAACACCGCGTACCACTCCACAGGGGGGTTCCATGTCCGAGGTAGTCGCGGCTGTGATCGGCGCAGCCGGAGCTGTCATAGCCGCCTGGATCATGCGGCCGATCCGGGCAAAGCAGGTAGCCAAAGTCGACCACACCAGCGGTCCAGATCAGGTTTCCGTCAGTTATCAATCAAGGAGGTGACATAGGAGGGTGCCGAGGCGCCAGCCTGCTGTCTAACGAGCGGATGCACCATCGACGGCCCCACGACGGCCCAGGTGCACTGAAAAGCCCCCTTCCAGCGGAGAAACCGCAGGCAGGGGGCTTACTCGTGGGCGCTTACTTCTTCTTGCCCTGGTTCTTGACCGCCTCGATCGCGGCCGCCGCCGCGTCCGGGTCCAGGTAGGTGCCGCCCGGGTTGGTGGGGCGGAAGTCCGCGTCCAGTTCGTACAGGAGCGGGATGCCGGTGGGGATGTTCAGGCCCGCGATGTCGGCGTCGGAGATGCCGTCGAGGTGCTTGACCAGGGCGCGCAGGCTGTTGCCGTGGGCGGCGATCAGGACCGTGCGGCCGGTGAGCAGGTCCGGTACGACGGCGTCGTACCAGTACGGGAGCATCCGCTCGACGACGTCCTTGAGGCACTCGGTGCGCGGGCGGAGCTCGCTCGGGATCGTGGCGTAGCGCGGGTCGTCGCTCTGCGAGAACTCCGTGCCGTCGGCCAGCTCGGGCGGCGGGGTGTCGTACGAGCGGCGCCACAGCATGAACTGCTCCTCGCCGAACTCGGCGAGCGTCTGGGCCTTGTCCTTGCCCTGGAGGGCGCCGTAGTGGCGCTCGTTCAGGCGCCAGGAGCGGTGGACCGGGATCCAGTGGCGGTCGGCGGACTCCAGGGCGAGCTGCGCGGTGCGGATCGCGCGCTTCTGTACGGAGGTGTGCAGCACGTCGGGCAGCAGGCCGGCGTCCTTGAGCAGCTCACCGCCGCGGATCGCCTCCTTCTCGCCCTTGTCCGTGAGGTTCACGTCCACCCAGCCGGTGAACAGGTTCTTCGCGTTCCACTCGCTCTCGCCGTGGCGGAGGAGGATCAGCTTGTACGGTGCGTCGGCCATGGGCCCGAGCCTAATCGACCCGCACCTGGCCCGGTCCTGGCCGGGGGCGGTGGCCGTTCCGGTGGGTCCGGGAGGGCGTCGGCCGCCGACGTTTGACGATCGCCGTCAATTCGGTGGCGCTGCGAAACCGGCCGTACGTACGTTTCCGGTGGCTGCTCCGGAACGCCGTCCGGTCGGCCGTCACCGCAGCTCACAGCCGTCCCGGGGGGATTCCTATGTCCATCAGCGTGTCAGCGGGCGCAATGGGACGGGCGGTGCGGGAGAGCGTCTCGGGGCTGCCCCGGGCGTTCTGGTGGCTGTGGACCAGCACCCTGGTCAACCGGCTGGGCGCCTTCGTCGCCACGTTCATGGCCCTCTACCTCACCCTCGACCGGGGCTACTCCGCCGCGTACGCGGGTCTGGTGGCCTCGCTGCACGGGCTGGGCGGGGTCATCTCCTCGCTCGGGGCCGGCGTGATGACCGACCGGCTGGGCCGCCGGCCCACGCTGCTGATCGCGCAGTCGGCCACGGCCGTCTCGGTGGCGCTGCTCGGCTTCATGCGGGATCCGCTGGCGATCGCGGGGGTGGCGTTCCTGGTGGGGATGGCCTCGAGCGCGTCGCGCCCCGCCGTGCAGGCGATGATGGCCGACATCGTCAGGCCCGAGGACCGGGTGCGGGCGTTCTCGATCAACTACTGGGCGATCAACCTCGGCTTCGCGATCTCCTCGGCCGGCGCGGGCTTCATCGCGCAGTACAGCTATCTGGCGGGCTTCCTGGGCGAGGCGGCGCTCACGCTGGTGTGCGCGGTGCTGGTCTACCTGAAGCTGCCGGAGTCGCGGCCGGAGCGCGAGACCGCCGGCGAGGCCCCCGGCGGAACGGGGGCCGGGAAGGGTGCCGGCCCCGAGGCCGGACTCGGGACCGTCCTGCGCGACGGCCGCTTCATGGGTGTCGTCGGCCTGTCCTTCGTCGTCGCGCTGATCTTCCAGCAGGCGTACGTCGGCCTGCCGGTGGCGATGGGCGCGGACGGGTTCACCAGCGCGGAGTTCGGCGCCGCCATCGCCGTCAACGGACTCCTGATCGTGGTCATGCAGATCCCGGTCACCCGCTTCATCCAGCACCGCGACCCGCGCCGGCTGCTGATCGTCTCGTCGGTGCTGGCGGGGTACGGCTTCGGGCTGACCGCGTTCGCCGGGTCGCTCGCCGTGTACGCGCTGACGATCGTCGTCTGGACCCTGGCGGAGATCGTCAACGCGCCGACGCAGACGATTCTGGTCGTACGCCTCTCCCCCACCCAGGGCCGGGGCCGCTACCAGGGCGTGTACACCACCTCCTGGGCGGTCGCGAGCCTGGTGGCGCCGCTGATGTCGGGCTTCGTCATCGACCGGTTCGGTGCCGCGTGGCTGTGGGCGGCCTGCGCGGTCCTGGGCACGGCGGCGGGCTCCGGGTACTGGCTGCTGATGCGCGGTCTGCCCGACGAGCGGAAGGCGGCCCTGGACGGTGCGCGGGGCGGGGAGCGTGCCCTGCCCGAGGAAGCCGCGACCGCCGCGACCGCCGCGAGCGGTGCGGTCCGCGCGGCCCGCGCGGACCACGCCCAAACGTGACCGCCCGTCCGCTGAGCGCCCGTTGACCGCCCGTTGACCGCCTTGCCGGCTGCCCTGCTGACCGCCTGTCGGACCACTGTCGGCCCCGGCGACCCGACCGTTGCGCACCCCGCCCACAGGGGGCGCAACGGTCAGGCCGGCCGGGCCTTTCCGTACACCTCCCGCACGTTGTCCCTCGGCGCCGGCCTCGTCCGCGCCGCCGGTCCGGCGGCGAAGGCGCGGAGCAGGTTCTCCGTCGTACGGGTGACGAAGGCGCCGGTACGGGCGTCCAGGCCGTGGTTGCGGCCGTTCTCCCGGGTCCCCGCCATCAGGCCCTCCACCCAGCGCATCGTGCCGGAGGCGAACACGCCCGCCCCGCCGGGCACGGTGTAGTACGCGGAGTCGGCGTGACTGCGCCGCCCGTCGCAGACCAGCGGCGAGTGGGCGACGATCTCGATCGGCTCGGGCGCGGACGTCCCCGGCGTGACCCGGTCGTACTCCACCCCGACCAGGTGGTCGAAGGCGTCGCCCCGCTTCACCCGCGTCCCCTCGAACAGCCAGTGGCCGGCGGCGTGGACGACATAGGGCGCGTCCGTCGGGTACCCCTCGTACAGCACGCCGGTCAGGGCGGACTCGGGGTCCGCGCCCGGGCCCTGGCGGAAGTCGGTGGTGGCCATCTCGGGGTGGTCCTTCAGGTACGGATCGTCCCGGTAGGAGGTCTTGTAGCAGACCACCGTGCGCGGCGCGGCGGACGTGCGGGAGCGCCCGCCGTCCTCCAGCCTGATCCGGCGGAAGCAGGTGTTCGCCCCGAGGAAGGCCAGGTTGGTGCCCGCGTCCCGGGCCTCGGTGAAGTGGCGGCGCTGCTCCGGCGTCCAGTACTCGTCGTGGCCCAGCGAGACCGCCGTCACCGCGCCGCGCAGCACGGCGGGGGCGCGGTGGACGTCCATGCCCGTGGTGTACGCGAGCGGGATGCCCAGCCGTTCCGCGAGGACCACCAGGGCGCGTTCGTAGACCAGGAACTTCTCGGCCCCGTTGCCGTCGTAGGGCCGGTCGAAGGTCACCGCCAGGGAGCGGTAGCCGTAGCCGCCGTTCTCGTCCTCGTAGAGGCTGTAGCCGCCCCACTTGTTGTACGCCTGCCAGGTCGCTGGCGCGTGGACGAGCAGCGTCCGGCCCTTGGCGCTCGCGGAACGGACGATCAGGGGGATGTAGCGCTGATGCCCGTTCTCGGCGTCCAGCCGGAGCAGATAGGCGCCTTCGGGCCAGCCGTCGGTACGGACGCCGAGCGTGCGGTCCCAGTCGGCCCGCGCCGTGCGGGTGGCGACGACCATGCGCGGGCCGCGCTGGACCCGGCCGCGCACCCGCTCCGAGCGCCAGACCAGCCGGGCCCGGTGCCCGTCGTACCAGCCGATCCGGTACGCGCTGACGCGGAAGCCGGGCGCGGTGGTCGAGACGTACAGCCCGAACTCCTCCCCCGGCAGCACGCTCACCTTGTCCGTGAAGCCCTGCACCGCCTCCTGCGGGCCCACCGAGCGGATACGCCAGTCGGGGCTGCCGGACCGGTCGCGCTCGGCGTCGGCGGCGGTGGGGTCGGTGGCCGTGGGATCGGCGTCCGCGGTACGGGATGCCGCGCCGGGGGAGCGGCGTTCGGCGGAACAGCCGGCCACGGCGGCTCCCATGGCGCTTCCCACGGCGGCTCCCACACCGATGCCGATGGCGGAGCCGAGGAAGTGCCGGCGGTCCGGGCCGGGCGGACCGTCGCCGGGCTCACCGCCTTCGCCCGGTGCCCCGGGGCCCGCCGTGCCCGCCGCGCCCGCCGCGCCCTTGATGTGCTCGTCCACCGGATCCGCCCGTCCGTCCCGTGTGCGCCCGCCCGCTGTCCGCGCCGGCACCGCCATGTGCCGTCGCTACGATGTGCCGTCGCTACGATCGTGGTGCGCCGTCCGCGTCCGGGCGACCGATGAGCGGCCGAACGCGCGCGGCCCGGCGCCCGGCCGGGGCGGCGGGGGCGGTCAGGGCAGCGAGAAGCCGGGCGGTGACCACGGCCACGGAGGCCAGCGCCCCCGCGCCCGCGCAGACGATCAGGGCGGGCCAGGCGTAGGCGGCCTGCGCCAGGGTTCCCGTGCGGTTCAGCAACAGGCCCAGCACGGTGGCGATTTGAGTGAAGAAGAGCACCGGGAGGGCGTACGGCAGCAGGCGCGGCACCACGCGCCAGCACGGTCGCCGCGCGGCGTTCCGCGCCCACCGGCGGGCGCGCAGGACCCCGCGGACACCGAGGCCGGCCGCCAGCAGGGTGAACGCCGCGAGCACCCGGTCGGCGGTCATCGAGAAGGGCTCGGCCACTTCGGGATTCCCGCCCCGGGCGAGTTCGACGAGGCCCTGTACGAGCTGCGGGGCGTCGTCTCCGGAGATCATGCCGGTGTTGGTGACGACCGCGATGCCGATCCCGCTGTCGGGCAGCAGGGTCGTCATGGAGTTGTGGGTCAGCAGTTCGCCGGTGTGCTGGATCTCCAGGTGTCCGTCGTCCTGCCGGGCCGCCCGCCAGCCCATCGCGTAGTCGCCGCCCTTCGGCGTTCCGGGCGGGGTGTGGGTGAGGTCGATCGTGCGTGCGGTGGCGATACGGCGGCCGTCGGCCGAGACCCCCTGGTTGTTCTGGGCGACCAGCCACCGGGAGAGGTCGGCGGCGGTGGTGACGACGCCATGGCTGCCGGCGGCGAACCAGCGGGGGTGGGGGCGGGAGAACACCGTGCCGTAGGCGCGGACGTAGCCGCGGGCCTGCTCCGGCATCTCGTCCGTGGTGTCGACGGAGGTCGTGTGCTCCATGCCGAGCGGCCGGAAGACCTCGGCGGACAGGTAGTCGGCGAAGGGCCGTCCGCCGACGACCTCGACCAGGCGGGCCGCGACGAAGTAGTTGGGGTTGTGGTATCGGTACACGGTGCCGGGCGCGGCGGCCAGGGGCGCTCCCCGCATCGCGGCGACCGCCTCTTCGAGGGTGTGCGGCTGGGGGCGGGTCAGGTCCGGGTAGGCGGAGTCGGCCATGCCGGAGGTCTGGGTCAGCACCTGCCGTACGGTGATTTCTCCCGCGCGCCGGTCGGACAGGGTGAACTCGGGCAGGTAGCGGCGCACCGGCTGGTCCAGGTCGACCCTGCCCGCCTCGACCAGCCGCATGACGGCGAGCGCGGTCATGGCCTTCGACAGCGACGCCACGGGAACGCGCGTGTCCGCGGTCATGGCCCGCCCGGACGCGGTGTGCCCGTATCCGGCGGCGTGGACGACCCGGTCGCCCCGGGTGACGGTGACCGCCGCGCCCGGCAGACCCGTCCGCTCCAGGTAGTCGCGTACGAAACGGTCGATCGAGGCCGGGTCCGGGGCGGCGGCGCGCGACGCAGCGGCATGCGGTGCTGCGGCGTACGGTACGGCGGCGCGCGACGCGTCCCGTACCGGGGACAGCGCGGCCGGCGCCGCCTGGGCCGGGAGCGGCGCGGCCTGAACGGTCTGGGCGGCCTGAGCGGGGGCCGGCGTGGCCGCCACGATGGCGAGCGCGACGGCCAGGATCCCCGGCCCACGACGAAACCCGCGACGGAACCCGCGACGGAACCCGCGAGGGAACCCGCGACGAGGTCCACGAGGTCCGCGACAGGACCCGCGACCGGCGCCGGTGTGGACGGTGAGCGTCTTCATGCCGCCCAGTGCACCGGGCCGCCCCGCTCCGGCGCATTGGCGTACGGAGGAGTCCGGAGGTAGTGCCCGCACTACCGCTCGCGAGTTCGTCCCTCGTTAGTCTCGACGGGTGCGGCATCGGACCGCCTGGCAGGCGCTGGGCCAGAACCCGTTGAGAGTCCTCGCCTCGGCCTGGCCCTGGCGGTCCTTCGCGTACCTGCTGTCCGGGGCCGCCTTCGGCGCCGTCACCACGGTCGTCCTGGTGCTCACGCTGGCCGCGGGGATCGTCTCGCTGATCGTGGTGGTGGGGGCGGTGCTGCTGCTCGGTGTGGCGCTGTCCGGCATCGCCGTCACCCGCTTCGAACGGTGGCGGCTGCGCCTGGTGGACCTGGACCCGGTGCCGGACCCGCACCGGCCGCCCGAGCGCCCGGGGCTGCGCGGCTGGCTCCACGTACGGCTGCGGGAGCCGGCGACCTGGCGCGAGCTGGGGTTCACCGCGGTGTCCGCGACCGCCCTGTGGTGGCTGGACGTGCTCGTCCTCGGTTTCGCGCTGGTCGTCCCGGTGCTGGTGATGATGTCGCCGGCCGACGATCCCGGCGCCTGGCCCCTGACGGTCGTCGGCCTGTGCCTGCTGGCCGCCGCCCCGTACACCGTCACCGCCTGGGCCGGTGCCAGGGCCGCCGTCACGCGTCTCATGCTGGCCCCGCGCGACAGCGAACTGGGCCGCCGGCTCACCGACGTACGGGCGTCCCGGGCCCGGCTGGTCGACGCTTTCGACGCGGAGCGACGCCGGATCGAGCGGGACCTGCACGACGGTGCGCAGCAGCGGCTGGTCTCCCTCAACGTGCGGCTCGGCCTGGCCCTGCTGGACGCGGAGCCAGGCTCGCCGCCGGCCAGGGGGCTCGCCGAGGCCCAGGAGCAAGTGACGCTCGCCGTCGAGGAGTTGCGCGAGATCGCTCAGGGTGTCCATCCGAAGGCCCTCACCGACCACGGTCTGCCCGCGGCGGTCGAGAACCTCGCGGCCCGCTCCGTCCTGCCCGTCGCGGTCGACGTCCGGCTGCCCGGCCGGGTGCCCGTCGCGGTGGAGACCACCGCGTACTACGTGGTCGCCGAAGCCCTCACCAACGCCGTCAAGCACAGCGCGGCGACCCGCGCCGAGGTGCACGCCCGCCTGCACACCGACGTCCTCACCCTGTACGTCAAGGACGACGGCGTCGGCGGCGCCGCCCCGGAGGCGGGCACGGGCCTGACCGGCCTGGCCGACCGCGTCGCCGCGGCGGACGGCAGACTCCGGCTGTCCAGCCCGCCGGGCGGGCCCACCCTCCTGCATGTGGAGCTGCCGTGCCACTGACCGTCGTCGTCGCCGAGGACTCGCCGCTGATGCGGGACGGCCTGGTCGGCGTGCTCACCCGGTTCGGCCACCGGGTGCCGGCCGCCGTCGGCGACGCGGTGACCCTGGTGGCCGCGGTCCGGGAACACGCCCCCGACATCGTCGTCACCGACGTCCGGATGCCGCCGGACCACACCGACGACGGACTGCGTGCCGCCGTCGCCCTGCGCCGGGAACACCCGGACCTGCCGGTCCTGGTGCTCAGCCAGTACATCGAGCAGTCGTACGCCGCCCACCTGCTCGACCTGGGCAGCGACACCGGGGTCGGCTATCTGCTCAAGGACCGCGTCAGCGCCGTCGGCGAGTTCGCCGAGGCGGTCGCCCGGGTCGCGGCGGGCGCGACGGTCGTGGACCCGGAGGTGGTCCGGCAGCTCCTCAACCGCCGCCGCGACCCTCTCCGGCGGCTCACGCCGCGCGAGCGCGAGGTGCTCGCCCTGATGGCCGAGGGCCGGGCCAACGCGGCCATCGCGCGCGAGCTGTTCGTCACCGAGGCGGCGGTCAACAAGCACGTCAGCAGCATCCTCCAGAAGCTGGAACTCCACATCGACGGCCAGGGACACCGCCGCGTGCTCGCCGTGCTGACCTACCTCCGCGCCTGAGCCGACGCCGCGGCGGAGTCACCGGGGGCACCGGGGCGGCGGAGTCACCGGGGTCAGCGGTACAGACCATTCCCTCCGTGACGTGTTCAGGTCATACTCCCCAAGGCCGCTGTCCCCACCAGCCCACGGAGGCACCTCATATGACATCCCCTCGCCCGCCGCGCACGCGTCCCTCCCGCCGCGCCTTCCTCACCGGCACCCTCGCCGTCTCCGCCACCGCCGCCCTCGCCGGCGGTGCCGCACCGGCCGTCGCCGCGCCCGCCCGCGCGCTGGGCACGCAGGACTGGATGGGCGCCTTCGCCGACTCCACCGCCCTGCGGACGCTGACCATCCCCGGCACCCACAACTCCGGCGCCCAGGAAGGCGGGCTCTGGGTCGCCTGCCAGAACACCCGGATAGCCGACCAGCTGAACAGCGGCATCCGGTTCCTCGACATACGCTGCCGGGCGTTCGAGGGCGCGTTCACCATCCACCACGCCGCCTTCTACCAACACCTGAACTTCGACGACGTCCTCGGCGCCTGCCGGTCGTTCCTCCAGGCCCACCCCTCCGAGACTGTGCTGATGCGGGTCAAGCAGGAGTACTCGGAGGTCAGTGACGCCGACTTCCGGGCGATCTTCGACACCTACCTCGACGGCAAGGGCTGGCGCTCGCTCTTCCGGCTCGACGGGGGCCTGCCCCCCCTCGGCCAGGCGCGCGGGCGGGTCGTCCTGCTCGCCGACAACGGCGGACTGCCCGGCGTACGGTACGGGGACGCCGCCCTGTTCGACATCCAGGACGACTACCAGGCGGAGCCCGGCGCCAAATGGCCCAAGATCCAGGCGCAGTTCCGCAAGGCGGTGCGGGAGCCGGGCAAGCTGTACGTGAACTACGTGAGCACGGCCGCGCTGCTGCCGCCCCGCTGGAACTCCGACCGGCTCAACCCCCAGGTGCACGGCCTGCTCGACGGCTCCGAGGCGAGCGGCTGGCGCGGGCTGGGGATCGTACCGCTGGACTTCCCCGCCACCCGGGCCGGGCTGGTCGAGTCACTGATCCGGCACAACGGCTGACACCCGCCCGCTCCGGGGGCGGCGGTGGCTCCCCGCGCCGCGCCTTCCGCCGCCCCCGGAGTGGGAAACGACACCTGAACGGCGCGCGAATTCCTGCAAAACCACCGTTATCCCGCCGGTGAAGCTTGCGTGTGCACCGGGCACGCGTGGTGGGATGAAGTGATGCGACCCCCCACACGCATACCCCGGCAAGCACCGAACCCCTATGACGAACTCGCCCGACTCGCCCCACCCGAGTACGACGTCGCGGAAGTCTCCCGGGACCGCGACCCGCTGGACCCCGCCGCCACGCCCGCCCGCGCGCACGACCCCGCCGGGACCGGCCCGGGCATCGCGTCCGACCGGGACGACGACCCGGCGGACGCCTGGTCACCGCCCGACCACCGGGGCCGCAGCCGCTTCGGCTCGCTGTCCCTGGCGGTGAAGCTGACGCTGACGCTCGTCGTCGGCGCCGCTTTCCTGCTGCTCGCCGACCGGGCCGCCGCGATGTACGCGCAGGAGAAGGCCGCCGACAAGCTCCAGCAGTCGCTCGGCCTCGCGACCCGGCCGGACGTGGACATCCACGGGTTCCCCTTCCTCACCCAGGTCGCCGCCAAGCGGCTGGACCGGGTCGACGTCACCGTCCCCGACGTCCCCGCCGGCCGCGTCTCGCTGGACGAGGTGCGCGCCACCGCCCGTGACATCCGCGTCGAGGGCAGTCTGCCCGACTCCCTCCAGGGCGCCGTCGTCGGCCGGCTGGACGGGGACGTACTGCTCTCGTTCGACGACCTGGGCCGCGAACTCGGCGCCTCCCAGGTGAAGTTCACCGATGCCGGTCCGGACTCCGTACACATCGCGGGCTCGCTGCCCGTCGCGGGCCACGACCTGCGCCTGCGCGCACGGGCGCACATCGCGAACGAGGGCGGCCGGTCGGTGGCCACCACCGTGGACGGCATACGGCTCGACATCCCCGGCGTGGCCACGTACCGCCCGGGAAAGGACCGCGCCCACTCGGGACTGCGGCTCGCCCCCGAGACGGCCTCGGCGATCGCGAGGTCGAAGGACCAGGCGCGCGCGATGCTCCAGGTGCCCGCCGTCGTGAAGGCACTCGGCGTGCCGGAGGAACAGGTGCGACGGGCCCTGCGCGGCGAGGACGAACTGGCCCGGTTCACCGGGAGGCCCGGGTTCGTCCGGCAGTTGATGAACGTCAACCTGGTGGACGTGGTCGCGGCCAACCCGCGGATCATGAAGAAGGCGGGGGTCGATCCCGCCCTGGTCGACGCGGTGCTGAACCTCCGGCCCCCGGAGCTGTCCGACCGGCTGTCACTCTCCTTCGAGTTGCCGAGGACCCCGGGCGACGTGCGGCTGCGTGACATCCGGGTGGAGCGGGAGGGCATCAGGGCGGAGCTGGTGGGCTCCGGGCTGGAGATCGGCGGGAACGGCTGAGCCCCGGCCGTTACGGCTACGGCACCTCCGGTGTCCCCGGTGGCGGTGTCGGCGCGCCCGGGATGCGGATCACCGCGACCGTGCCGCCGCCCTCCGCCGGACGCAGGGCGATCTCGCCGCCGGACCACTGGACCGTACGCGCCACGATCGACAGGCCGAGCCCCGAGCCGGGCAGCGCGCGCGCCGTCGGGGAGCGCCAGAAGCGTTCGAAGACGTGCGGCAGTTCGTCCGGCGGGATGCCCGGGCCGTGATCGCGTACGGTCAGCTCGCCGTACGGGCTCAGGCGCACCTCGACGGTGCCCCCGGACGGGCTGAACTTCACCGCGTTGTCGAGGACGTTGACCAGCGCCCGCTCCAGGGCCGCCGGCTCGGCCCGTACGTACCAGGGGCTCAGCTCGGCGCCGAACGTCAGGTCCGGGCCGCGCAGCCGCGCGCGGTCCAGCGCGGTGCCCATGATGTCGTGCAGCGCGACGACCTGGAGCGGGCCCGGGCCCGCCGCGTCCGGGCGGGACAGCTCCTGGAGGTCCCCGATCAGGGCCGCCAGCTCGGTCATCTGCGCCGTGACGGACGCCATGAGCGCCTTGCGGTCGTCGGCCGGGATCGCCCGGCCGGTCTCCTCGCTGCGGGCCAGCAGCTCTATGTTCGTGCGGAGCGAGGTCAGCGGCGTCCGCAGCTCGTGCCCCGCGTCCGCGATCAGCTGGGCCTGCCGGTCCCGGGAGGACGCGAGCGCGGCGGTCATCGAGTTGAAGGAACGGGACAGCCGGGCGATCTCGTCCTCGCCCTCCACGGGGATGCGGACGGTGAGGTCCTCGGTCTGGGCGACGTGCTCGACCGCCCGGGTCAGGCCGTCCACCGGCCGCAGTCCGGCCCGCGCGATCCACAGCCCCGCCGCGCCCGCCCCGATGACCCCCATGCCGGCGACGGCGGCGAGCAGCAGGGCGAGCCGGTTCAGCGAGGTGTCGATCTCGCCGAGCGGGCGGGCCACGGAGACGGCGAGCCCCGGCTGGAGGGGCACGGGCTCGGTGTGCACCCGGACCTTGGCGCCGTTGTCCGTCGCGCTGTCGTGCAGGCTCTCGTGCGCGGAGCCCCGTGCGACCGCGATGTCCTGCGGCTGGACCTTCACCGGCTCCGAACTCGTCGCCACGCAGCGGCTGCCGGTCGCGTCCACCACCTGGATGTAGGCGAAGCCGGGCACGGCGGAATCGGCGGGGTTCACGCCCCGCCGGCAGTTGTCGATCGCCTGCTCCACGGTGCCCTGGGGCGCGCTCGTGTTCTGGAGGGAGTTGTCCAGCTCGCTCTCCAGCTGGGTACGGGTCAGCAGCCAGCAGGCGACGGCCGCCGTCGCGACCGCGATCGCCACCGCGGCGGCGACCAGCAGCGCGAGCCGGGAGCGCAGGGGCAGGGCCCGGAACCGGTCGACGGGACCGGTCACGCCGGACCGCCCGCGCCCACCGTGCCCGCCGTGCCGTCCGCGCGCAGGGCGTAGCCCACACCCCGGACCGTGTGGACGAGTCGCGGCTCCCCGCCGCTCTCCGTCTTCCGGCGCAGGTACATCACGTACACGTCGAGGGAGTTGGAGCTCGGCTCGAAGTCGAAGCCCCAGACGGCTTTCAGGATCTGCTCCCTGGTCAGCACCTGACGCGGATGCGCGAGGAACATCTCCAGCAGCGTGAACTCCGTACGGGTCAGCTCCACCCGCCGGTTGCCGCGCATGACCTCGCGCGTCGTGAGGTCCATCCGCAGGTCGGCGAAGGCGAGCACGTCGTCCGCCTGCCCGTCGCCGGTGACGGGCGAGGCGTACGAACTGCGCCGCAGCAGCGCGCGGATCCGCGCGAACAGTTCGTCCAGCTCGAAGGGTTTGACCAGGTAGTCGTCCGCGCCCGCGTCCAGGCCCGTAACCCGGTCGCCGACGGTGTCCCGGGCGGTCAGCATCAGGATGGGCACCTTGGACCCGGAGGCCCGCAGCCGGCGGGCGGCGGTCAGCCCGTCCATCCTCGGCATCTGGATGTCCAGGACGATCAGGTCCGGGGCGTAGGTCTCGGCCTTGGTGAGCGCGTCGATCC
The DNA here is from genome assembly GCF_000719775.1 of Streptomyces sp. NRRL F-5135. GTDB lineage: Bacteria > Actinomycetota > Actinomycetes > Streptomycetales > Streptomycetaceae > Streptomyces > Streptomyces hebeiensis. Next base: position 91,744 of record NZ_JOHR01000023.1, read on the forward strand.
CGTCGACGGCGACGGCGGTCCCGTATCCGTCGAAGGCGAGGCTCCGCTGCAGGGCCTCGCGTACGGCGGGCTCGTCGTCGACGATCAGAATCCGCTGGGGATCGCCTTCGGCGGGACTCATGTCGCTGTCCACCTCGTCCGTTCTCGTCGGTTCTCGTCGGTTCTCGTCGGTCGGGGCCGGGGAACGCACGGCTGCTCTCAGCGTCGCACGCGCCGGGAGCGACGGCGTCCGCCGCGCTTCCCGGCCGCGCCCGGTCCGTGTGCGGCGGCCTGGACGAGATCATGGACGAGGGCGAGCGGCAGCGCCAGGTCGGCGGGGCCCACGGGGCGGGTGCCGCCGCTGTTCCGGGTACCGGTCATGGTGTTCGCTCCTGCTTTCCGTACGTGCCCCCGTACGTGCCTCCCGCGCCTGCCTTCCGTACGTGCCCGTCAGCCGTACTCGCCGTGAGCCGTACGTGCCGTCAGCCGCCGCTGCCGCCGCCGCGCAGGTTGTCGAGGTCCGCCTTGACGGTGTTGACCGGGATCGCGAAGCCCAGACCGACGCTGCCCGCGCCGGAGTCGCCGCCCGCGGCCGAGGAACTCGGCGCGTACATCGCGGAGTTGATGCCGATGATCTGGCCGCTCATATTGATCAGGGCACCCCCGGAGTTGCCCGGGTTGAGCGAGGCGTCGGTCTGGAGCGCCTTGTACGTGGTCTTCGAGGAGCCGGTGTCGCCGTTGAACTCCTGCCCGCCGAACTCGAACGGCCAGCCGCCCCCGCCCTGCTGCTGCCGCTGCTGCCCCTGGCCCTGGTCCTTGGCCACGGTGACGTCGCGGTCGAGCGCGGAGATGATGCCGCTGGTGACCGTGCCGGTCAGGCCCTCGGGCGAACCGATCGCCACCACCTCGTCACCGACCTTGACCTGGCCGGAGTCGCCGAGCGAGGCCGCCTTGAGACCGCTCGCCCCGTCGAGCCTGATGAGCGCGAGGTCCTTGTCGGGGTCCGTGCCGACGGTCCGCGCGGTGTACGTCCTGCCGTCGCTCAGCCGGACCTTGACGGCGGAGGCGCCCGCGACGACGTGGTTGTTGGTGACGATCTCACCGTCCGAGGTGATGATCACGCCGGAACCGGTGGCCTGACCGCTGTCGGACGTCGCGCCGATCTCGACGATGGCCGGGGAGACCGCCTGGGCGACCCCGGCGACGGTGCCCTTGCTGCTCTGCGCGACGGTCGTCCCGCTGACCGTCGTGGTGCCGCCGCTCGCGCCGCCGTCCGTGTACCGGCCGACGAACGCCGCCGTGCCACCACCGATCATCGCGGCGACTATCGCCACGGCCGCGAGCAGCGCGACGGGCCGCTTGGCCCGGGGCGCGGGCGCCGGTGCCGGCGCGGCGGCCCGAGCGTATGCCTGCCCGTGGAACTGATCGTGGGCCTGGTCGTGGGCCTGGCCGTGAGCCGGGCCCCACGGCTCGCCCTGTGCCTGGTCCTGGTGGAAGGACGGACCGTACGGGGGCGGCGGCGGGTACGCCGGGCCCTGACTCCGGAACCCCTGGCCGGGGTGCTGCTCATCGCTGCCTTCAGCGCCGTGACGGCGGTCGTGGTCGGTCATGTGTATGACTGTCGGCGCCGCAGATGAGAACAGGCTGAGGAGGTCCTGAGAAGCCCGACAGAAGCTCGTATGCCCGATATAAAGACGTGGCGCGACGGTAGGAGGACGTGGCCCGCCGGGCTACTCGCACCCGCACGAACGCCGCACGATCAGCGCCGACGGGAACTGCTTCACCCGTTCCCGCCGCGATCCCGCCACCCGGAGCCCCTCGTCCAGCACCAGGTCCACCGCCGCCCGCGCCATCGCCGGCCGGTCGGAGAAGACCGTCGTCAGCGGCGGATCGGTGAGGCCCGCCTCCTTGACGTCGTCGAAGCCCGCCACCGCCAGTTCGCCGGGGACGTCCAGCCGCAGCTCGCGGGCCGCCCGCAGCACCCCGATCGCCTGGTCGTCGGTGGAGCAGAAGATCGCCGGGGGCCGGTCGGGGCCCGCCAGCAGGTCCAGCGCGACCCGGTAGGCGTCGTAGCGGTTGTACGGGGCCTGGAACAGCCGCCCCTCCACCGAGCGCCCGGACTCCAGCATCGCCCGCCGCCAGCCCTCGACATGGTCGGTCACCGGGTCGCCCACGGACGGCGTGGACTCGACGCCGCCGAGGCAGGCCACATACGGATGGCCGTGCTCCAGCAGATGGCGGGTGGCGAGCTGGGCACCGCCGATGTCGTCCGTGACGACCGCCACGTCGTCGATCGCCTCGGGCCGCTCGTGCAGCAGCACCACCCGGGCGTCCCACGCCTCGATCTCGGCCGCCGCGCGCTCGCTCGGTCCCTGGCTGACCAGGATCAGTCCGGAGACCCGCATCCCGAGGAACGCCCGCAGGTAGTGGACCTCGCGCTCGTCCCGGTAGTCGGAGTTGCCGACGAGGACCATCTTGCCGCGCTCGGCCGCGGCCTGTTCGACCGCGTGGGCCATCTCCGCGAAGAACGGCTGCCGGGCGTCCGGCACGACCATCCCTATGAGGTCGGTCCGCCGTGAGGCCATCGCCTGGGCGACCCGGTCGGGCCGGTAGCCCAGTTCCTTGATCGCGGCGACCACCCGCTCGCGCGTGGCCGGGGCGACCGGCCTGGGTCCGTTGTTGATGACGTAGCTGACGACCGCGGTCGACGTACCCGCCAGTCGTGCCACATCGTCCCGCGTCACCTTGGCCACGCGCGGCAGTCTACGCGGGGTGACCTGCGTCCCGGCAGGCCGTACCGAAGGTTCTCGTGCGCGGCGGAACCGGCGGCGCGGCCGGGACCGGCCCCGCGGGCCCGGGGAGACCCGCGGACGCCACCGGACGCCCCGGGACGCTCCGGGGCAACCCCGGGGAAAGCCGGTCCACGCACCTCGTACGGGGCTTTACGGTCAGCCCGCCGTCAGCCCGCCGCGCCCGCCGCCGTCACGCCGTCACCTGCTCTTCGGTCCACCCGGTCCCGTCTCGGCCAGGTGCGGGGCGTTCGTCGCCCCGCCCGTGGCCCCCGTCGCCGTACCGGCCGTGCCCGCCGTACCGGCCTTTCCGGCCGCGGCGGCCTGCGCCTTCGCCTCGCTCGCCTCGCGCTCGACCTTCTCCGGGGCGACGAAGCGGTATCCCACGTTCCGTACGGTCCCGATCAGCGACTCGTGCTCGGGGCCCAGCTTGGCGCGCAGCCGCCGTACGTGGACGTCCACCGTCCGCGTACCGCCGAAGTAGTCGTACCCCCAGACCTCCTGGAGGAGCTGGGCGCGGGTGAAGACCCGGCCCGGGTGCTGGGCGAGGTATTTGAGCAGTTCGAACTCCTTGAAGGTCAGGTCCAGGACCCGCCCCTTCAGCTTCGCGCTGTACGTCGCCTCGTCCACCGACAGGTCACCGTTGCGGATCTCCATCGGGGAGTCGTCGGTCGAGATCTGCTGGCGGCCCATCGCCAGCCGCAGCCGCGCCTCGACCTCGGCCGGACCGGCCGTGTCGAGCAGCACGTCGTCGATGCCCCAGTCGGCGGTGACGGCGGCGAGGCCGCCCTCCGTCACGACGAGGACCAGCGGACAGCCGGGGCCGGTGGAGCGCAGCAGCTGGCACAGCGACCGCACCTGCGGCAGGTCGCGCCGGCCGTCGATCAGGATGACATCGGCACCGGGGGTGTCGACGAGCGCGGGCCCTTCGGCCGGAGCCACCCGGACGTTGTGGAGCAGCAGCCCGAGGGCCGGCAGCACCTCCGTCGAGGGCTGGAGGGCGTTCGTCAGGAGCAGCAGAGAACTCATCGCCGCCCACCTGCTTCGATCGCCGTGGCGGAGATGTGGGTGATGTGGTCGTACACGGTTCGCTTGCCCATTACGTCGGTTCCTCCTCGGTCCCTGCGAGGACGTATGCGGCACTGCTTTCTGTGTCACGTCATCTGTCTGTAACAACAGACCGGAAACACAAAAGGACCCGGTGGCTGCGTCGCCCGGATCCTCTTCACAGCAGAATAACCCAGATGTGCGCCGAGACAGAGGGTCAATCCCGCGAACGATCGCTCCCGCCGGGCCCGCGCGGGCCGTCGGACGCCCGGCGCACATGGCTCAGAACGGCCGACGGTGTGGGCATCGAGGCGGTGTACGAGCCGTGTACGGCGGGTTTCCGGCGGGACCTCCCGGCTGCCGGACCGGCCGTCGTACAGGTCTCCGCGCCGGACTCGGCGCCGGACCCCGCACCGGCCGCCGTCCCGCAGGGCGTCCCGCCGCGCGTGCCGCCGCACCTGCCGCCGCACCTGCCGCCGGACGTCCGGTCCCCCGGTCCGGCGCCCGACGAGCGGGCCGGCGGGACCGCGATCGTGCTCGCCCACGGTTTCACCGGTTCGGCCGACAGGCCGGCCGTGCGGCGTGCGGCCGGTGTTTTCCGGCGGCACGCGGCGGTGATCACCTTCTCGTTCCGCGGACACGGCCGTTCGGGTGGCCGCTCCACACTCGGTGACCGCGAGGTGCTCGATCTGGCGTCCGCCGTCGAATGGGCCCGCGCACTCGGGCACGCGCGCGTGGTGACCGTCGGCTTCTCGATGGGCGGCTCCGTGGTCCTGCGGCACGCGGCGGCGCACGGGGGGCGCATCGATGCACGGCCCGCGGCCCGGACCGACGCGCGGCCCCCCGGTCGTGCCGACGCCCGTACCGATGCCCGCGACGCCCGCGACGCCCGCGACGCCCGTACCGACGCGGTGGCCGCCGTCAGCGCCCCGGCCCGTTGGTACTACCGGGGTACGGCTCCGATGCGGCGCCTGCACTGGGTGGCGACCCGGCCCGTGGGACGGCTGGTCGGCCGGTACGGGCTGCGCACGCGCATCCACGACCGGGACTGGGACCCGGTGCCGCTCTCCCCCGTCGAGTCGGTACCGCTGATCGCCCCGACGCCCCTGCTGATCGTGCACGGCGACCGGGACCCGTACTTCCCGCTGGACCATCCGCGCATGCTCGCGGCGGCAGCGGCGGCGCGGAGCGGCGGGAGCGGCCCGTCGGCGGAGCTGTGGCTGGAGCGCGGGATGGGCCATGCCGAGAACGCGGCGGACGAGGACCTGCTCACGCGGCTGGCGGCCTGGCTGGTGGCGCCGCCCGCGCCCTGACCGGGCCCGGCGCCGCGCCGCCGCGGGCGTCGGCCATGATGGAGGCCGACGAAAGGAGTTGCGCCATGGCGGCGGGCACTATCCGCTACTGGGCCGCGGCCAAGGCCGCCGCGGGTGTGGCGGAGGAGCCGTACGCGGCGGAGACCCTGGCCGACGCGCTCGCCGACGCGCGGCGCAGGCACCCGGGCGAGCTGGTCCGCGTACTGCTGAGATGTTCCTTTCTCGTCGACGGTGACCCCGTGGGGACCCGCGGGCATGAGACCGTACGGCTTGCCGAGGGCGGCACGGTCGAGGTGCTCCCGCCGTTCGCAGGAGGGTGACCCCACAGACATGAGCGACGACCAGCAGTACCCGTACGGCCGGTACGGCGACCCCGATCCGTACGGGCAGCGGCACGACGCGCAGGGCCAGGGCCGGCAGGGGCAGCCTCCGGGCCAGGCGCAGCCGCAGGGACAGTTCGGTGCTCCTCGAGGCTGGGCCGAGCCGGACCAGGCGGCCGGGGGCCAGGACCAGGGCTCCGCGCAGACCTGGGAAGGCCAGACCTGGGACACGCAGTACCAGCCGCACGTGGGATGGCAGGCGAACGCGCCCGCACAGCAACAGCAACAGCAACTCCAGTCGCAGCCCCAGGCGCAGGCGCCCGCGTACCCGAACCAGGCACCCGCGTACCCACAGCAGGCCGCCCCGTCCGCCTCCGCCGCTTCGGCGTCTTACGCGTCTTCCGCCTCGGCGCCCGTCTCCGCGTCCGCCGCCGCGGACACCGCGTACCTGCCGACGCAGAACCCGTACGCCCGCCCGCTGCCGCCGGAGACACCGGGCACCGCCCCTGCCGGGCCCGCCCGTACCACCGGGTCCGCCGGTGCCTCCGCTCCGGAGCCCGGCGCGCCCCTCGGCACCCCCGGTTACGGGACCCCCACCACCCTGGGCAGCCCCCGGCTCACCGACGCCCAGCGCGCCCGGGCCGAGGGCCGTTCCCCGATCATCCCGCCGGGCATCCAGCCGGCCGGGCTGACCGCCGTGCTCGGCCTGCTGATGGCCGGCGGCGCGGCCCTCGGTCAGTACGCGCTGCTCGTCCCGGTCGTCCTGCTCCAGGCGGTCACGGCGGCCGGCTGGTTCCGGCTGAACGGCATGTGGCCGGCCCGGCAGGGCATCGCGCTCGCCTTCCTCGGCGGGATCACCGCCGATGTCGCCCTGCTGGCGGCGGGCGAGGGCAACGCGGTCGCCGCGCTCACCGGCACGCTCGGTGTCTGGGTGCTGCTCACCGTCGTCCTGCAGCTGCGCAGCCGCGCGGGCGCCGACGAGCGGATGGAGGGCCTGATGGCCACCGTCTCGTCGGCCGCGCTCACGATCCTCGCGGCGGGCCACCTCGCCGCCTCGCCGGCGGCGGTGGGCGTCGGCGCGATCGCCGTCGCCGCCGCGACGGTGGCCCGTGCGCTGCCGCTGCCGGGCGCCGTCTCCCTCGTGGCCGCGCTGCTGGCGGCGGCCGGGGCGGGGATCGCGGTCGGCGGACAGACCGCCCTGGGCGCCGGGGGCGCGCTGCTCGGGCTCGGCGCCGGGGTGTGCGCGCTGACCGGGCTGCGGGCGGCGAGTTACGACTACCCGTCCCGCTTCGTCCACATGACCGCCGGGGTCGCCCTGCCGCTCACGGCCGCCGCGCCCGCCGTCTACCTGCTGGGGCGGGCGCTGATCTGACGGGCCCGGTCCGACGACCCCGGTCCGACGAGCCCGGCGAACGCCTCGCGTCCGCCGGGAACCGTACGTCCCCGGCGAACGTCGGTCTTTCCGGTACAAGCGGTTCCAGTCGGCGTACGCTCACGGTCGATCCACTTCGGACATCCGCGGAAAACGAGCAGCCAGGAACGAAACGACCCAACGGCCCAACGACCCAACGGCCCAACGGCCCAAGACCAGGAACCACCACGGGAGACACCGGTCCATGCGCGCACTGCGAATACTGCTGATACTCGTCGTGATCCTGGGCGGCCTGTTCACCGCCGCCGACCGCGCGGCGGTGTACTTCGCCGAGGGCGAGATCGCCGACCGGGTCAAGTCGAGCCAGGGCCTGAACTCGACCCCCGAGGTCTCCATCAAGGGCTTCCCGTTCCTCACCCAGGTGCTGGCGACCTCGCTGGACGAGGTGGACATCAGCCTCGACGGCGTCAGCGCGTCGGCGGACGGCCACGCGGTCCAGGTGACGGAGGTCAAGGCCGAACTCAGGGACGTCACGTTCAACAGCAGCTTCTCCGCCGCGACGGCCGCGCGGGCCACCGGCTCCGCCCACATCTCCTACGCGGACCTCGCGAAGTCCGCGCCGAAGGGCTCCACCATCGGCTACGCGGGCGCCGAACGGGCCGCCAAGGGCCAGGTCAAGCTGACCGGCCGGCTGGCCGACGTCCTGGAGGGCGCGGGCATCTCGGTCCCGGAGCCCGTCAAGGCGCTGCTGGGAGACAAAACGGCGAGCGCGTACAGCACGGTGTCGCTGGTGAACGGCGACACCGTCCGGCTGCGCTCCGCCGACCTCCCCACGGTGCCGATCCCCGGCCTGGAGGACCAGATCCGCGACGCCGTCGACTACGACCTCAAGATCGACGGTCTGCCGTCCACCATCAAGCTGGACCAGGTCACGGCGACGGAGGACGGCCTGCGCTTCTCGGGCGCGGGAACGAACGTCTCCCTGGCGGGCTGACCGCCCCCGGTTCGGACGAACCGTAGCCGACGGGGACCCCGTAGCCGACGCGGACGAACCGCCCGGCCGCACCGCCCCCGGCCGCGCGTACCGCCCCCGGCCGCGCGTACCGCCCCCGCCCGGACGCAGCGTGGTTTGGCGCGTCCCCGGCAGCGGGTAGCCGGATCGTGAGACGCCGGTGTCCGCTCCGTAGATGCGAAGCGGCCGACGCGGGCCCGCCCGGTCGCGCGCCGCCCCGCCCCGCCCGTACGGCGACGGCCATGTCTCACATAACGGACGATGGCATCTCATCATGCGAGGCACCGGTGACACGGCGACCAGGACGTCCCTACGATCGGACCCATGCAGTGCTTCATCAGCGGTCTCCGGCAGCGGGGACAGGCGGACCTCACCAAGCGGCGGGCAGTAGACCTGTGCCGCGTGGCCGCCATGCTCTGTCGCACCGTCTGAGCGGGACCGTACGCGTCCCGCCTTCCCCGTCGGCCCTCATTCCGATTCCGCGGCCCTTCGAGCACGTACCACGGCACACGCCGCACGGCTCGGGGCCGCACGGCGGGCCGCGTCCGCCCCGTACGCGGGGCCGCGCCCAGGGCCACACCCCGTGCCCGGAGGCCCCCCCCCCCCCCCCCCCCCCCCCCCCCCACCCCCCCCCCCACCCCCCC
>NZ_JOHR01000024.1 GCF_000719775.1 Streptomyces sp. NRRL F-5135
GGCGATGTCGATGTAGTCCAACTCCGAGCCGTCGTGGTACTGGCCCCACGGTCCGGGCGTGGCCGCCTGAGCGCGGGCTTCGATGGCGTCGAGGTCGAGGGGCTGGTCGGTGGACTGCATGGTCATCTCCTGGGTGTGGTGGGTTGGTTTGTGGGTGCGCGGGCCCGGTGGAACCGGATGAGCCACGGTCAGGCGGTGGGGCGGCTCGGCGAACTGGCGGACGCCGGGGGTGGTGAAGGTGGTCGGGTAGCTCATGTCGGGCCTTTCGTTGTCGTGTTAGTTGGGTTGGGGTCGGGGTGGACGGGGTCAGGTCGCGGGGGCGTTGTCGGGGTCGACTTCGGGATGCGTGAACCGGACCGGCTTGCCCAGCGACCACCCGCCTCGGCGTCCGCCTCGGAGGCCCACAGCGGGTGCGGGGTCTTCATGTCGCAGCCCGGCTTGACCACGATGTGGCCGGCCCAGGTCAGCTCACAGTCGGCGTCGGCCATCTCCTGCATGAAACGGGTGCTGCCGCAGATGACAACGATCCTCGGGATGCGCAGCCGGTCCTTGGCATCGGCGAGCTGCTCTTCCGGGGTGAGCAGGTTCGGGTACGACACAGGGGTCTCCTTCGGATTGTCCGGCCACCTCATCGACGGCCGGTTTTCAGGTGGTTTGCGGTAGTTCATTCTCCCACCCAACCGCCCACGATGGGGCGGTAATTGGGCACTCAAGGGCGAGGAAACGGCAGGTCAGGCAGTAGATTTCACGGCCCTACGCTCACAGCGACCACAGGGTGGGCTGATGGTCCACGAGCGGCAGTACGGTCTGCCCCGGAATCACGTCGACCGTGATGGTCGGAGCGGGGACTCGGGCCGGGTCCGGAGCAGCGAGGGCTCGGGCACAGACGGGACCGAGGCCGCGGCGGCGCGAGACAGGGTCGAGCAGAAGCCGGCGACAGCCACCGCAGCGGACATCAGGCATCCGAACCCCCGAGGGCATAGGCGCCGACCTGAGGGCGTGTGAGGCGATAGATGAACCCGGAGTCACACGGAGCCTGAAAGGCGCCACACAAGGCCACCAGGGGCCGCGAAATGGCGATTACAGGCGCAAGCGGCCTGCTGGCTTCAACCGGCCCCCGCATCACGCCGCCTCCCCGGCCGCATCCACGGACTCCCCGCGACGACCATGGAGTTCGGAGTAGGCGGGCAGGTAGCGGCTCGTGAACCACCGGTGGCCGCACGCCTGGCACCGGTAGCGGTGCACTATCTGGTCGACCTCGCGCCGCTCGCTCGACGGCTCGACGCCACGACGGACACAGTTCGGGCAGGAGTCGGTCATGGGTTCTCCGTTCTCGTGGTCGATCGGGCGACGGCGCCGTGGGCAAGCGGTCTCGCGTCATGCCGCGGCTTTCTGCTGCCGGTTGCACTGCTTGCAATACCTGCGGCCGTCATAGACGTGCGTGTTCTCGGCGTCGTAGGCGTGCCCCTGCGGACAGTGGGTTTTGAGTCCGTTGATCGCCCAGCTTTTGCCGCGTCGGGTGTTCTCGGCACCGGACACTGGTTCAAGGTGATCTACGTTGAGACACCGACGATGGAGACATTCGTAGCCGCCCATGCAGGAGGAGTCTCGGTTGTGGCAGGTGTGGTCTAGGAGTAGCCCTGGCCCGATGGGCCCGACGGTCAATTCGTAGATGGCACGGTGCGCAAGCTTCCGCTTCCCGTCGACGCTGAGGACGCCGTAGCCGCGGTTGTTGAGGGTGCCCCGTGTAGAGCAGGCACCCGCCCGGCCCGGCCTCGGTCCTGTCCTGAAGCCTCTCCAGGGGCATGCCGTGAACGAGTATGTGCATGAAGGCCCCCTCACGCCTCAGCTTCCGGCGGTATCGCCCGTAGCACCTTTGGCAGCGGTCCCTCGCGTAGCGCTTCGCAGAAGAGCACTCAACGCATCGCAGTGCTTCGTTGGCCGACATGCCGCTCACCCACTCGCCATGTCAACGAAGCGAGAAAAGTGGCCCTGGAAGGCGACGGTGATGATCGCGTTGGGCCCGTTGCGGTTCTTCTCGACGATCAGGTCGGCTTCGCCAGCCCGCGGAGATTCCTTGTCGTAGGCGTCCTCCCGGTGGAGGAGGATCACCACGTCGGCGTCCTGCTCGATCGCCCCGGACTCCCGAAGGTCAGACATCGCGGGCTTCTTGTCGGCGCGCTGCTCGGGCCCGCGGTTGAGCTGCGACAGCACGATCACAGGGATGCCGAGTTCCTTCGCGAGGACTTTGAACGCCCGCGACATGGAGGCGACTTCCTGCTGTCGGTTGTCGGACTTGCGGCCGGCCGCGGATTCCATGAGCTGGAGGTAGTCGACGATAACGAGGTCCAGGCCGTCGCCCTGCTGCATTTTCCGGCAGCGGGCTTTGATCGATGCGGGTGTCTGGCCGGGCCGGGCGTTGATGTGGAGGGGCGCTGTGGCGAGACGTTCGGTGACGCAAGCGATGCGAGTCCAGTCGTCGTCGGTCACTTGCCGGTGGACGATGTGGTGGAGCCCGACGCGGGCCTCGGCGGAGATGATCCGCTTGGTGAGTTCCTTCTTACCCATCTCCAGCGAGAAGATCGCCACGTGCTTGCCCTCGCGGATGGCCGCGTGCCGGGCGATGTCGACGGCGAATGTCGACTTGCCCATGGCGGGCCGGGCGGCGATGACGATCAGCTGGCCGGGGTGGAGTCCGTCGGTGAGGGCGTCGAAGTCGATGAAGCCGGTCGGCACACCGGCCATGCCGTCTCTGCCGCGCTCCAGTTCGTCGAAGATGTCGTCGAGCCCGTCGCCGAGCGCGCCGACTTCCTCGTCGACGTCTTCCGTCCGGATGGCGTCGGACAGCAGGGCGTGGGCGGCGTTCTCGATTTCGTCGATGTCGCCTTCGGCGGCGTAGCCCATCTGCATGATTCGCGAGCCGGCTTCGACGAGGCTCCGCAGACGGGCTTGCTCCAGGACGATGTCGGCGTAGTAGGTGGCGCTTGCCGAGGCGGGGGCGCCGTGGAAGAGCTGGTGTGTGGTTGCGGGCCCTCCGGCGCGGCCGATGTCTCCGCGGCGCACCAGTTCGGCGTTGACGCTGACCGGGTTGCACGGATCGCCCTTCTCGAACAGGGCGAGGATCGTTTCGAAGATCAGGCCGTGTGCGGGCCGGTAGAAGTGTTCGGCAGTGAGGATGTCCTGGATGTCGCCGATGACGTCGCGGGCCGCGAGCAAGCAGCCGAGGACGCATTGCTCTGCGTCGAGGTCGTGCGGCGGCGTCCGGCTGAACGTCTCCTGCGCTTCGTCGAATGTGGCGCTCACTGGTTGCCTCCCTTGCGGCGGTCCGCGCCGGTCATGGGGATGAGGTCGCTCATCTGCCGGAGGCGGGATGCGATGCGGTCGCCGACCACGTTGGCGAGTTCCTTGGCCGCCGCGTTGGTGGTGAAGATGCTGGGGCGGCAGTCTTCGTACCGGCGGTTGACGAGCCGGTAGGTGATCTCTTCGGTCCACTCGGTGTTCTTCGCGGCACCGAGGTCGTCAACGAAGAGCAGGTCGACGGTGGCGAAGGCTTCGAGTTCCGCTTCGGGGCTGCCGGAGCCGCCGGGACGGAGGCGGGCGAAAAGGTCCGCTTCTGTGGTGGCGAGAAACCTGATGCTCGCGCCGGTGTCGGCGACGGCCCGGAGTGCGGACCAGGCGCTGTAGGTCTTGCCGGTGCCGACGGGTCCGCACAGCAGCAGTGAGCGGGCGGCGTGCGGGTCAGCGGCGACCTGTGTGGCCCAGGCGGTGGCGCGCTCGCCGGGTGTGGCGTGGGTGAAGCGGCGGGGCACCATGCGTTCGTACCGGTCGCCGGCTTCCTTGCGGCGGTCTGCGACCTGCTGGTGGAAGTTGTCGCGGATGAGGTTGAACTCTTCGGCGGTGAGGTCGGCGGCGGGGAGGTCGCCGGTGAAGTGGCGGGTGAACCTGTCGGCGATACGGAGTTCGTCTGCCTTGGTGCCGTCGGCGATGTGCTGTGCGTCGGCGAGGCCGGGCAGGGAGTACTGGCCGGCGGGGATGCCGTAGGCGGCGTAGTCGATGTAGATCTTGCTCTGGTCGTTCAATTTCCCCATCCTTCGAGGTAGATCGATTGGTCTTCGTGGTCCCGATGCGGCGTGTGGCGGCCTCCGACGGCGCGAAGGTTGGGGCGTCCGACGGGGTCGGGTTCGTCGTCGTAGCAGCCCTTGTTGAGCCAGGTGGCCGGGTACTTCGTGTACTTGGGCTCTTCGCCGGCCCGCTCGCGCGCGTAGCCGGTGGCGGCGTCGACGATGTGCTGCGGGTCTGCGCCGCGGTTGAGGGCGGCGAGGAACGCCTTCTTGGCTTCCTCTCGGGCTTTCTTCTTCGGGTAGACGAGCCAGAAGGCTCCGAAGGCTTCGAGGCGGGGGTCCGGCTGCTGTTGCTGCTCGTCCTTGACCGACTCGGTGTCCGGTTTCGAGGGCTCACTTGCGCGGGCGGGAGCGGCGTCAGTCTGAGCCGGGGGCGAGGAAGAGTCTTTATGTAGTTGGTTGACTGACGGTTGTTGGTGGTTAGGGCGGCGTTGAGTGCGTGACGGCCAGGCGTTAAGTGCGTGACGGCTAGGCGTAAAGTCCGTGACATCGCCTGTCACAGACTCTGCGTCCGTGACAGTCACGCACTTTGAGTCTGTGACCGTCACGGACTCTGCGCCCGTGACACCCTTCGCTCGGGACCGGCGCTTCCGCTCCGCAGCCGCCGCCCGAAACTCGCTCTCCTCACGCTCCAGCTCCGCCCAATCCGACTCCGGCCGCACCAGATGCATCGCCAGATGCCACCGCGTCCGGCCATCAACCGTGCCGTCCCGCCAAATCAGCCCCGCCTTCTCCAGCCGACGCAGAGCACGCTGCACCGTGGTCCGGTCGTATCCGGTCCGGTACTGGATACGGAGCACCGAGGGGTGCGCGTTCGAGCCGTCGGCGCGAGCATGCTCCCCGAGCACCTGAAGGACGTGGCGCCCGGTGGTATCGGGCTTGCCCTTCTCGGTGCGAGGCATGGGTGCGTCGTCCATAGCCCAGTTCGTGGCCTCGGTACTCACGCGATCTTCTTCCTGGCGAAACGGACAGGTCGGCTGGCGGCGGCATAGGGCCCTGCGGCCGGGTCAGGTGGGTGCGGCGCGCGGCCGACGGACGCGGCAGATCACGCGGCGACTGTCAGCGCGGGGGCCGTGTACCGATCCAATTCGTCGCCGGTGATGGCTTCGACCAGGGCGCAGAGGATGACCTCGGCGGCGTTCGGCGTGACGGCGTTGCCGTATTGCCTCACGCGCTCGCGCTTGGAGCCGAGGACGATGTACTGGTCGGCGAAGGACATCGCACGGCCGATCTCGTGCGGTTCGAGCATCCTGAAGAGCACGTCGTTGATGTCGACGTCGCCGGACACGAGTGCGTACCGGTCACGGGTGGAGAGAGTGCCCACGGGCTCGGAGATCGGCTTGGCGGCGCCGTTGCCGTAGTAGGGGACGAGCAGGTTCTGCCAGTCGATGCTCTCCGGAGTGACGAGTCCGTGATGGTTGCCGTTCGCGGACACGGTGCCGAGCGCCTCGTGGATAGCGCGACCACGAAGCTGGTCTCCGCCGCCGCGCATGGTGACCATGAACGGCAGCCAGGCGAGGCCGGTCTCGTTGCGCGCGGTCTGGGTGCGGAGCGGGTTGTTCGCGGAGGCGGGGTCCTTGCCGTCGCGTCCCTCGACGGGGATCAGCAGAGGCGGGATGGCGAGGCCGTCGTTCTCCCGGGTGGTGCGGCACGGCATCGCTTCGGAGACCGGGGTGGGTGCCTCCCGCCAGGTGCCGCCGGCCGGGACCATGAACGGCTCGTAGGCCATGGCCTTGGTCGACGTGGTGGTCTGCGTGGTGAGCGGCGCATCGACGGGCCAGGTGCGGACGCCGGGACGCCGCTCGAAGGTGTTGCCTGCGGCTTCGAGGGTGATGGGCCGGGCGAACTTATCGAGGCCGGCCTGGATACGGGCGAGGGTCTTGTCGGCGAGGGGCTTGGCCCGGTCGCCGATGCGCTGGCCGGGCAGGGTCCAGTCGATCGCGACTGCGGCGGGCAGCACTTCGGGCTCGACGATCTGGTTCCGGCACTTCGTCTGCGGGCACCGGTAGACGTACTGCTGCCGGTAGCGGCCCATGTCCGCGCCCTGCTTCTTGAAGACCTGCATGGCCTGGACGTACTCACCGCACCCGGTGCACCACGCCTGCGGGCGCAGCCACTTGTCCCAGTTCGGCATGCGGCCGATCGAGTTGTGGATGTACCCCATGTAGAACCTGTCTCGGGACTGCGGCGCCTTCTGCACGGAGCGCGGGTCCGCATGCATCGAGTTCAGGGCGATGATCCGGGTCGAGTAGTCGAGCTTGTGGAACTCGTTGCGCCACCGGTCGAACTGGTCCCATGCCCGCACGTCGATGACGTTCTCGACGACGCCGGCCTTGACCAATCCGCCTCGGGCCATGACCCCGCGCAGGTACGTGGGGACCTCTTCCATGAGCGCGCGGGACCGTTCGACCTCCTCGGAGGGGCCGAAGCCGTCAAAGAGGTCGCCCTGCAGAGAGGCGGCGAAGTCCCGCTTCTTGCCCCGGGCGTTGGACCACTGCGGGCATTCCGGCGATGCCCAGAAAATGTCGGTCACGGGCCACCGGTCGACGGGGGCCTCGCGGATGTCGCCGCGGTAGTGGTCGACATCGGGGAAGTTCGCGGCGTGCGACTCGATCGCCCGCTCCCAGTGGTTCGCGGCCCGCTCCACCCGGACGCCCGGGATCGCGTGCGCGCCCTGACTGGAGCCCCCAGCGCCACAGAACCAGTCCATGACGGTCAGTGCGTCGTTGTCGTTTCGGTAACTCATCGGAGCCCTTCCGTGTGGCTTATCTGGCGGATTCGGGCGCACGGAACCAGGCCCTTTTGGGCCGGATGTTTCGCGATGCGGCGTCGGCCAGGTGCGGCGTTCCTGGGGTCCACTCTGCCATACACCTTTAAAGATTGGCCAGGTTTGTAAGGATGGCGAGAATGGTGATGGCTTACACTCTGGCCATGGCTACTGGGAAGGGCATCGAGATCGCCGAGGACGGCGTCGCCACGGTCGGCATGACTGAAGCGCGCGCACTGCTGACAAGCCTCATTCGCGAGGTGCGCTACGGTGGTGAGGTCGGTGCGTTCACCGAGCGTGGTTCCCGGCAGGCCTATGTTGTGACACCCGAGTTCTACGAGACCGCTAGGCATGACGCGACCGTGCTCCGGGAACTCCGCAAGTACCTTGCAGAGCTCAGGAACAGCGACAAGCCTTCCGACAAGTCGCAGACGCGTGTCATTGGCGAGGCACTGGACGTTGCCGAGCGGCGAGCCGACGACTCGGGCCGACCGAAGAAGCGCAAGATTGTCAAGCGTGGCCCTAAGCCGGCCGCCGAGTCGGACTGACACGTCCCCTCCCTTCCTGTCCCGCATCACCGTGGGGCTTCGTCGTGTACGGGTGGTTGATTCCGGCAGGCTCTTCGGCCCCACTATCCAAGGTCAATCCGGGCAGTGAGCTGCGGTTTTGTGTACGTCGGCTGCGTGCGCAAACGTGATGTCTCGTCTCGCTGGTCGGAGTGGGCGCACGGTGCCAGCCCGCGCTTCGACTCATGCGGCTACACCTGTCCGCTGGCGCCGCTGTCCGGTCCGCAGCTCCCGCACGATTGCGTGGACCGTGGACGCCGCCATGTCGAGCCGACGAGCGATGTCGTCTTCGGGAAGGCCGAAGGAGTCGAGGTGCTCAATCTCCGCACGGCGGAGCGCGGCGAGTTCCGTGCGGTTCAGTTCGGTCTCGCCGTGAGTTTCAGGCTGAGCTTCCGGGTCATCGATGGTTGCGTCGTCCCAAGCGAGCGGCCCGTGCCAGCCTTGCCGTGCGGCAAGGAGCCGGGAGCGCTTCGAGAGTCCGGGGACTCGGCTGAGCTGCCGGTACACGGCGGTTGTGGTCCGAGCAGTGACTGCGCGGACTTGGCTGCGCTCCCCTCGTGCGATGCGGCCAAGAGCGTCTCGATGGATTCCGATGTGATCTGCGAGGACGGGATAGGTGTGTCCAATGGCGATGAGTGCCCGGATGCGTCGGATGGTGCCGGTGGCATCGACGTCCTGTGCGTCACTCGGGGGTGGGCTGACTTGGAGCGCCAGGAGTCGCTGGGCAGTCTTGATGCCGACGCTGGGGTTTTCGCCTCGGAGGACGGGTCCGATGGTGCGGTGACTGACGCCGGTGGCCCGCTCGATCTGGGCTTGGGTCCAGCCGGCTGCCACAAGCGCTTGAACGTGCCGGGTGATGTTCACTGAGTCGGCTCGACGGCGCTGCCCGCGGTGGTGTTCGATGCGGAGACGAGACATGTACCGGTAGTTGGCGGCTGCGCATTCGGGCTGTCGGCAGCCTCGGAGGTAGCAGCGTCGTTCGCCGTGCTGGGGTGGGGTTCGGGTGGTCACAGCTGTTCCTTTCGGGTGAGGTGCTGCCAGTGCTGGTCGAGGTCGCGGTCGAGCTGGCGCCAGGAGCGCCCTTCGGCGAGCGCGGTACGGGCGCGGGCTCGTCGTCGGCGCCGGTCCCAGATGGCGCCGGCCGTGCGGGCGCAGATGCGGTAGCCGACTTGAGTGACGGCGGCGAGCAGGAGTCCCGGGCCGAAGAGCATGGAGAAGCCGATGACCTGTTGGGCAAGGCTCATGCGGCCCACCGCCTGATGTGCAATCCGGCTTCCTCCGCGCGCCGGATACAGTCCGCGGTGCCCGTGGAGCCTTTGCGCTGAAACGCCAAGACGACAGTGGGCTGCTGGTCAACCATCTGCTGGTTGCGGCGGTGTCCTGCGGTGGGGCACCACGAGTAGTCGCCGCGAGTCCGGCGGTGACCTGCCGGGCAGGTGTCCACACAGGTGGCCCAGTCGGCGTTGACCTGCTCGTGGCCGACACCGTCCTCCCACCTGGCGCGAGCCCACACGCAGGCGATCTGATCGGCGCCCGTAGCTCCGCCGTGCATGACGGTGATGCCGCTGTAGCCGTCCTGGCGGGCGTCATGCCACGTCTCCAGCAGCGCGTCCTCGATGATGGGGACGTCATCCCAGGACCGGGATCCGGTGACTAACGCGAGCGCAAGGTAGGGGCCGTTCATGCTGCCGCCTCCCGCCGGGCTGCTGCGGTGCCGCGCCACGTCCGGACCCCGGAGTGATGAGTGGTGGGCCGGTCGGAGCACGCCCAGCCGGCGGTGCGGATGTACCCCTCGTCACGCAGAAGGGTCATCAACCGACCCCAGTGCGCTTGTGGGTTCGGCGGGTCGGGGAGCTTGTGGAGGTCGACGACCTCGTAGCAGGTGAAGGTCCGGCCAGTCGCCGCGACGGCTATGAACTCGGGCCAGACTTCCGTGATCCACGTCTCGTAGTCGTCGACCCGGCGGCGGACCTTCGACACCGCAGCGTTCGGGATGCTGCCGTCGAGGGCGGGCTGGACGGTCATGACGCGCACTCCTGATCTCCGTGGTCGTTGAGGGCGGCGATGATGCGGGCGAACTCGTTGAGCTGGCCGACGAGAGCGGCTGCGTGGCCGACGCAGGACCGGCACCAGACCAGCCCGTCGGGCGGGGCGGACGGCAACGGGTCGATGACCACCGGCGGGGAGTGGGTGACGCCCCAGCCGGGCGCCCCGCACAGCCCCTGCTTGCCGGCGAAGTTGCCGTCCTCGCGCATGACGTGAAGGTTGCGGACCTGCTGGGCTCGTCTGCCGGTCGCTGCGTTGTAGCCGCGATAGAAGGCGCGCATGACTGTGGTCTCCTTGGGTGACGGGGCCGCCGTAGGTTCGGGCCACGGCGGCCCCGCCGGGTGGATGATTACGCGGCGGCTGCGGACTTCAGGGCAGTGCCGCGCTCCTTGATGAAGTCGCCGAGACTGACCGGCTTGCCGGTCTGGGGGTGCAGCAGGGGGGTGGCAAGCGCGCTGGCCGCCTCGACCGTGCGGTACAGGGCAAGCAGACTGGCCGCGGTGGCTTCCGGTGACGTGGCGGCGTCGATCCAGGCGGTAGCGTCGACTTCCTTGGCGCCGTCGCGCAGCCAGTCCAGGTAGGGCTTGGCGATGTCACGAGCCCCGTTGGGCTGATTCAGGACGCGCCCGTTGAAAGCTGGGCATCGGGACTTGATGAAGCGGAGTCGGTTGCCTTCATCCATCTCGGCAGCGACACCGAACTCGAACTCGATGCCTTTGCGCTGCTCGGCCCGCATTCCCTTGTTGACCGGCGCCCCGTTCTCCAGGGCCCAGTGGATGTAGGAGCGCATCGTGACCACGACGTGGCCCGGGTAGGCGATGAGCGCTTCGATCATTTCGTTCTGGAGCGGGGTGCCGTCTTTCCAGCCGGCGAACTTGTTGCCTCCGTACTTCGACTTGGCCTTCTCGACTTGATCAAGGGTGCCGTCGGTGCCCTTCCAGAAATGGCTGAGGGAGTCGACCATGACGACCGGGTATCCGGCCTTGGCGGCAGCGGCGAGTGCCTTCTGCAGGTCTCGCGGGTCGTAGCGGTGCATGGGCAGCGTGTCGAAGGTGACGTCGAGATCGTTGACGTACAGGGCGGCGGCGCCGCGTTCGGTGTCGATGACGGCGAAGCGCTGCCCTTCGGCGAGGCCGCTGGCAGTGGAGAGGCCGGTCCACGTCTTGCCGGACCCGGACGGGCCCTGGATGGCGATGGTGGCGTTGAAACCGTCCTTGGTCGCAGGCCGGAAGGTGAACGGACCGTCGTCGTACTCGTCGGTCTGCGGCCGCGGGCGGGCGGTACGGACGGGCGGGGGGAGCTGGCTCACGAGGTCTCCTCGGCGTACTTGCGCTCCACCCACGGGGGGAGCGAGAGGTAGGTGGTGCCTTCGCTGTAGGCGGGCCAGTAGTCGTTGGCTCGGCACACGGCGTAGGTGTGGATGGCGCAGTCATTGAGCTCGCCGCCGATGACGCGGGCGGGGAAGTCAAGTTCGACGACGGTCACCAGGTATGGCGGCTGCTTCTCCTGGAAGATGAACTTGAACGAGCCACTCTGCGGGATGAGTCCGAGGTGGATGGCGCCGCGCCTGTAGAAGTCGTCTTGCTGGTGGTAGCCGTAGTCCTGCACGGCCTTCTGCAGATAGTCCGGGTGCACCGACCGGGCCGACTTGTAGTCGACGATCTCGTCGGGTCGGAGCCAGTCGATGCGGCTGCGCCGCCAGACGTCGCCCTCCTTCCAGAACATCGACTGTTCGGCGAGGCCGCTGCCAGGGGTGAGCAGGTCGGACGCCTCGGGGTGGCTGGCGAGCGCTTCGGCCATGTCGTCGATGCGCTGTCGGGCTTCGGGCTTGAGGGGCACGTTGCCGGCGGCCCTTATGGCGGCGACGCGGGCCCTGGTCTCGTTGGTGTTCCAGCGCTTCTCGTCGACGACGACAAGCTCCGGGCCGTTACCGAGGATGACTGTGTGTGCAGCGGTTCCGAACTCGAATTCGGGCTTGTAGGGCTCGGGGTTATCGAGGAAGTACTTGAAGCGGGCGGGGCAGTCGGAGATGCGGCGGGCGCCGGTGGACGACAGGCTCCCGCCGGGGATCGGGTCGGAGTGATACAGCTCGGCGGGGATGTCGTACAGGCCTGGTTCCACCTCGACCGCGTCGGTCATGCGGCGCCTTCCAGGGGCATGGGGCGGGCGCAGCCCTCACACAGATGCTCATCAGTGAACGGGCCGTCCTCGTCGCCGCAGCGGCGGCAGCGGATGAGTTCCTGATCGGTGGCCATCAGAACGGGTACTCCTTCTCGGGATTGCGGCGGGGCCAGAGGCGAAGGCGCCATGTGCGGAGCCAAGCGAGGCAGTGGCAGTTCTCCCAGTTACCGCCGCCATATGCGGTGATGTAGCCGCGGCCGTGGCAGTCGGGACAGTTCGGGTTGGCCTTGGGTTCGCGGGTGAGGTGGATGGCCCGCTGGTGGTATTCGGCCTGCCAGCGGCCAGCGCGAATTGGGGTCATCAGGCGGCCTCGGCGAGACGGACGATCTCGTTGTGGGCCTCGTTGAAGTCCTCGGTGTCGAGGCCCATCCACGGCACCCGGTGCGACATGGCGATCAGGATTTCGAGCGCGTTGTAGCCCTCGGCCTTGAACTCAGCGGCCTCTGCCTCAATGTCCGCGGTGGTGTAGGTCCCGTTCCTGCTGGCGTCAGCACCTGGGGCGAGCGGTTCGGTGCCCGGCTGGATGCACCACACGATGCTGAGCTTCGCGAACATGTCGGCCGGGTCGACGACGGCCTTGATTGTGTCCGCGTCCTGCGTCCAGTCGGTGATCGTGGCGAGGAGTTCCGCGCCCTTGAGTGCGTTCTCGCGCTGCATGGCGTCGGCGATGGCGAGACCGCTGGCCTTGTGGCCGATGCGCCACCGCTGCGGGTTGTGCGGCTTGTGGTCCGGGGCGAGCCGGAAGACGACGAGGCCCGGGACGGTTTCTGTGGCCTGGTCGAGGGTGCTGATGTCCATTGCGTCCTTCTCTGGGATGCTGGTTGTGGACGCCCCGGCACTTCGACTGCCGGGGTGTTCGCTTGGTCCGCCGGGGCTCGGGGGTGTGGTCACCGGGCCCCGGCGGCGGTTCAGGCGGCCGGCGGTATGTGTGCCGGGCTGGTGTTGCCGGGTGTGGCGCGGATGCCGAGGGCGTCCCACAGGGGGCGGACGTCAATCGGGTGGGTGGCCTGGTCGTCGACGGCGGTGGTGTCACGGACCGAAGCGGGGACGGTGACCGCGGTCGCGTTGGCGTCCGCGGCGAGTTCAGCGGCGAAACGGCGCCGGAGGACGGCGACCGTCTCGGCGAGGTGATCGCGCTCGGCAGTGAGCTCGTACACGTCCGCGTCGAGCGCGACGACCTTCATCTCCGCGTCGGCCTGCTTGGTCCGGGAGTCCGCCAGCTTCGCTTTCAGAGCTGCAATGGCTCCGATGGCGCCGAAGAGCTGCCGCAGGAGGCGCCTGTTGTCGTCCTCCAGGGCGGTCACCTTGTCGGTCGCGCGGTGTCTTCCGTGGCGGCTGCGGATGGGTATGAGACTCACGGCGGGTCCTTGCGGTTGCGGTTGGGCCAGAGGCTGGGGGCCACCGCCATCAGGCAAAACACGAACCCGATGGCGGCAGCAGTGATCAGATAGGTCACGCGGCGGGCCGCTTGTGCTTGACGCACTCCCACTGGGCGGCCATCGACTCGTGGTACGACGCCTTGGGGACGAGGGCCCAGGTGAGGCCGTTACGGATGTCCTCGTCGCGTTCGCGCTTCGACGGGACGAGACGCTTGTGGGCCTCCTCGGCAGTGCGGAGTTCGCCCTTCGCCGTGGTTGTCACCGTGAGGGAGACGAGGCAGCCACACGGGGCCGACTGGATCCAGTAGCAGTCGGAAGGCGTCGGCTCAGGCATTGCGGGTCCTGCTGGTGTGGTTGACGTGGGCCGGGCTGCCCGGCACGTAGTCGCGGCTGGTGGCGGTCCGGGCCCGCCAGGCGGTGACGCCCTCCACGAAGCCAGCGGCCATGTCCGGCCCGAGCTGCCGGGCCTTCGCGTCGATATCCCCGCCCTCGGCCGCCGCCTGCCAGCCAGCCGTGAAGGCGACCATGAACAGCTGCGGATCCTCGGACTGACGGGCGCGGGCTTCAGCGATCTCCATTGAGGTCGTCACGCCGCCACCCCCAGCGGGATGCGGCCGATGAACGCGGCCCGAACCTGAACGCTGGTGATGCGCTGCGGCAGCGGAATCAGCGGACCGTGCAGCTGGTACACGTCAAGCAGCGACATGTACCCGGACGTCGTCTGCATCAACGGCTCGCCGGCCTTCGTCCAGCGGCCGGTCCACGACCATTCGACGCCGGTGACGTCGACATAGGTGCGGGTCAGATCGAGAGTGACGCCGTCGATGGTGTAGCTCGCGTTCATGCCGCCACCTGCCCCGGCGAGCACTGGCGGGTCACGCTGGCGCGGGCAGCCTGGTACTGCTCCCACTGCCAGGGCTGCCAGCCGGCCTCGGGCCCGTAGTCCCGGCGGAACTCGCCGTCGATGCGGACCAGCTCGGCCTCTTCGGCGTCCTCGGCGCGCATGTACCGGACGTACACGGGCCGGGTGACGCCGTCCTCGGCGTCGACCTGAGCGGCCACGTCCGGCTCGTCCTCGTCGGCGTCCAGCGTCCACAGGACCCGCTCCAGCATCGCCTTCAGTGAGGCGTGCGACGAGGCGAGAGCCAGGTCGTCGTTGAGGTTCGTGGCCTGTGCCGTGGCTAGTACCGACCGCGCGGCGGCCAAGGTGTCGTCCAGCAGGTGAGGGGATACGGCGGTGCTCATGCCGCCACCGCCTGACGGGCCGCGTCGTACTGGCCGATCGCCCACACGGCCGCGTAGCACTGATAGACGAAGTGGTAGTTCGGCTTGTGGATCGCCCAGTCGCCGACGTCGGAGAAGGCGAAGCCGCCCATCGCCCGTACCCGAACCTTGTGCTCACCGTCCAAGCGACTGACGGGGTGCTTGTAGAACTCCCAGGTGTAGGCTGCGCTCCGATCGTCGTGGTCCTTGGACGCTCCGCACGAGCACTCAGCGCGGTACGTCACGCCGTGCTCGAAGTCGTAGACCAGCTGCATGGCCACGTCCTTGGAGCCCAGCAAGTCGCTTTCGAGGATCTGCTCACGGACAGCCGCACGCAGGCCTCGCGGCGCACCCTCACGGACGGCCTCCGCCACCTCGTCCTTGACCTGCTGGACCAGACGGGACTGGTCGTACTCGCGAACCGAGTCGGCGCCGTTGACCAGCTTGCTCGCCCACCGGTCCGGGTCGAAGCGGCTGCCTCGCACCCAGGCGAACATGTCCTCGGTGTCCGAACCGAACCGCTCGAAGTGGTAGGAGCCGTGCGAGCCGGCCACCAGCAGGTTGTAGGGCCACGTCACGACGATGAGTCGGCTCATCGACTTCGGGGCCGACCATTCGACGTGGCGGTACAGGCCGTCCTCGCGCTGCACCTTCATGGCCGCCGTGGCGAAGTCGCTTTCGAAGTGCCGGGCAATCTCGGTGTACTCGGTCATCGCTGGCCTCCGGGGGTCCAGTCGGGGTAGTCGGTGTCGGTGGAGCAGGTGTCGGGGTGCTCGGACGCCATGGCGGCGAACGCGTCGTCGGCGGGGTCGATGAGGTGCCGGTCCTCGGCGGTCAAGCCAGCGAGACGGCAGGCCGCCTTCAGGGCCTTGAACTCGCGCGCGCTCTTGGATGCATTCGTGGTCACGACGCACCGCCTGTCAGGTTCTCGATGCGATCGAGGACGTAGTCCGAGGCGTTACCGCCGACGCCCGCGTGGTCCATGACCTCCCGCAGAACCGCCAGCTCGTGGGCAGTGATCTGCTCGTCAGTCGCACCAGCACGGCGCAGCTGACGGGCCACGAGTGTCTTCTCAGACGGGCGCTTCTTCGTCACGACGCACCGCCCTCGGTCAGGCGGTCCTGGCAGTCCGGGCAAAGCCCGGTGATCCGCCACTCCGCCTCGTACTGCCGGGCCTCGGTCTCGTCCCAGAAGACGCGGGCCGTACCGTCCGCCTTGATGAGCGGCTGGCCGCAGCCGATCGGCTCCCGCAGGCAGCGCTCCTCGCGCACCGCGATGACCGGAAGGTCCCCGCCGGACAGGGCGGCCAGGAAAGCCGGGATGGTGTTGCTCACGACGTCGCCTCTGTCCAGGCGGTGTACGTCGCAGTCCGCGACAGCAGCCGGGTGGACGGGGTGCCGGACGCGAAGATCCCAACGTCGGCCAAGCGCCTCTCGGCCTCGCTGCGGCTTGTGGTCACCCCGGTGATCGCCTCGCCCGAGTCGTACCGCACACCCACCGCGTACTCGGTGACCGCCTCGGCGACGGGCGCGTTCAGCAGCGGCTCGGCAGGCCACATGCCGGGAGCCTCGACCATTCCCTCGTGGATCTCCGTGGAGTAGCGGAGCATGCTCGCGGCATGGTCCTGCCCGATGCCCTCAAGCCAGTCAGCACCGGCATGCAGCACCTCGGCGGCGTAGGCCAGGGTCAGCGCCTTCGCCTCATCGGGCGAGTAGCCAGCGCCCCGGAGGGCGCGGTACAGCGCGTCACGGGCAGTTGTGGGGTTGGTGTCATCCGGCGTGGCGGATGGGATGATGTCAGGCACGGGGCCCGCCTTTCGTCTTCTGTGGTGTGGGTGGTGCTCCGAGGCCCCTGCTGCCGGTGTGTCAGAGCCCGGCGGTCGGGGCCGACAGCCGTACTAGGCGGCGGCGTTGAGCGTGGCGACGGTCACCGTCTTGCGAGGCCGGCGCTTCCTGCGCGGGCCGCTGTTGCCGTGCCGCCGTTCCCGGCTCAGCTCCGAAATCTCGGCCAGATCTGATTCGCTGAAGCGCAGCTGGCCGGCCATCCGACGGCATGGGAAGCCGTGCAGGTTGACCCCGTCGCGCAGCCACCTCTGGCCGGTCTTGTCGTCGGGATTCTCGGGATCGGACAAGCCGAGCTTGTCGGTTGCCTCCTTGAGCTTGTAGTGCTTCTCAAGGACCGGCTTCGGCTTGGTGGGGGATGCCATTACTCTCCTTCCTGGCCGGGTCCTCGTCTGGATCGAGGAGCCGACGGTCGTCGGGGGTGAGTGCGAGGGCGGCGCGTAGCGCCTTGTACGTGGGGGGCCTCAGGTGCTGCCTTGCCCCGGTTTCGATCTGCGAGAGGTACGGGCGTGCTATCCGGGCTCGGGCGGCGCACTCGGCCTGGCTGAGGCCCAGCTCCATGCGGCGGGCGCGGATTTCCGCCCCGTCCACCTGGTACGTGGTGGCTGGGGGTTCCATGGACCGAATGTAGCGGCTACCTACAGATGAATCTAGCGGCTACTAGCAAGTAACCTCTAAAAATCTCTAGTTAACGCTAGATGGCGCTAAGCGAAGCTCTACCCCAAGGTCACGTTCAGGTCATGCCCTCAAGTTCCGCTAGCGGTAGCTATAGGTAGCTGGGATGATGACCGCCATGGCCGCCCCCACAGACAGCGCCGCCTCCCAGCTCAGGCTGCTAGGCGACCTCATCAAGCAGCAGCGCCTCGCCCTCGGCTACTCCAGCAAGGAGAAAGCCGCCGACGCCTGCGGCCTCTCCCACATGACATACAGGAACGCCGAAAACGGAACCAGCGTCAGCAAGACCACCTACGCGAAGATCGAAAAGACCTTCGGGTTCCTCTCCGGCTCCTGCCGCGCCGTCCTCGACGGCGCCGACTCCATCCACCTCACCGACGGCAGTGAACTCATCCACGACGGACGGATCAGCCGGCCAGACCTCTCCACCGTGGACGCGGAGGTACAGACCGCAATCCGTGAAGCCGCGTCACTCACAACGCCTGAGCTGACGCTCGCACAGGCCACGGCATTGGCCGAGGCCGCCATCGACAGGTTGCGGGCGGCGGGCCTTCTTCCAGGCCAGCCGAAGAAGTAGAGAATCAAGTGGCGTGCCATACAACCTTTTACGTGTAACCACATCGTGACATGGGGTTTTGAAGGAAGTTCAGGCAATCGTTGTCACGCCAGTGACTAACGTGGCACGCTTTGTAACACCTGGAGGGGTTCTCCGTCAGGTCAAGGGGGACCTATGAGCAGAGCGATCGATCTGGACAAGCCGGGCCACATCGCTGCAACGTTCCTGATCCGTGGAGAGAGGGTGTGCGTCCTCACCCCAGCAGCAGCGATCGAGCCCCGCGTGCAAGCGCAGGTCCGGCGACTGCTGAAGGGGCTCGGCACAGACTGCCGCAGCTGCCGCGGCTGCCCCGTCGGCACGGCAGAGTAGGAGATCACATCGGAGGCTGGCAGACAGGGGTGCCTGCTAGCTCCACCACTGCTCAGACCCACCAGGCATCAAGGGGATACACGTATGCCCTATACCGAGAAGCGCGGCACCACATGGCGAGTCCGCTGGGACTCCGGGAAAGTGAACCCCGAGACCGGAAAGAAGATCTACGACGGCGCCTCCGGGTTCGAAACTGACCAGGAAGCCTACGAGTACGGGCTCGACCGCGAATCCGATGTACGCAACGACCGGTACATCAGCCGCCGGGACGGCTCCGTCTCCATCGAGGAATACTGCAAGACCTGGGTTAGCACCCTTGACGTCGGTCACCTGCGAGACAAGGCGATCCGCTCCATGCTGCGGCTGTACATCATCCCGCGCTGGGGCAGCACTGCGATCGGTGACGTCAAACCCTCCGCATACCGCGCCTGGAAGAAGCAACTCGCGGCCATGCCGAACGTGGGCAAGAAATACGGCGAAGAGATCCTCACCGTCTTCTCGATGCTCATGGACGACGCCGTCGACGACGAACTGCGCCCCTCTTCACCCGTCCCCAAGGGCAAGAAAGCCCGCCGCGGCCGGTACAAGAAGAAGCCCCGTGAACGCAAGCGGGAGATGCGCATCGAAGAGGTCCACCAGCTGGCCTGCAACGCGCTCACATTCTGGGGCCTCGACGGGTTTGTCTTCGTGTGGACGATGGCCACCACTGGAATGCGGCCCGCCGAGCTTTACGCGCTGCGACGGGCATACTGCCATCCGGCATGGCCGGCCTCCGACCCGCTGGACGACTCAGAGGAAGAGGACCGCGAGGAGCGGCACGCGGAAGATCTGGTGCGCTACGGCCGTGATCTGATGCCCGCTGTCCGGGTGCAGTGGCAGCATCAGCGGGAGAAGGGCGAGTTGAAGCTGTTCTCGCCGAAGTACGAGAGCAGGCGAACCCTCGTCGTGCCGCCGTTCCTGGCGGAGTTGCTGGAGCTGCTGCTGGCCAGTCACGAAGGCGAGTTCGTGTTCCGGTCGATCAATGGCGGGCTGCTGGCCAACGCCAACTTCACCTATCACTACTGGCGGCCGATCGCCGACGGCCGGAAAGCCTCCGAGGAGTTCGAGCGGACACGGCTGGGTCAGCGGCAGAAAGTGGCCTCGCGCCGTCCGCTTCCGGAGGTCCCGGCGACGGCTTACGCCGGGAAGCGGCTGTATCTGCTGCGGCACGGCCACAAGGAGTGGATCGACGAGGCGGGCGGGATGCACTCGCGGATCGCGGTGGAGTCCCGCATGGGGCATGAGGTCGCGGGCGTGGAGGGACTGTACGCGAACGTGACAACGGTGATGGAGCGGCGCATCATGGATGCGCTGCAGGAGCGCTTCGTGCGCTTCGTGCGGGAGGCGGGGGAAGAGATGGCGGGGGTATCTCCCACCTTTCTCCCAGATGATCTTGCCGGGTGGTGGAAGCGGCAGGTCACAGGGGCCAGGGAGTCCGAAGGATGACGTGGTTCATGAAATTCATCACGACGAAGAGCTTCATGCCGTTCGTGATCTACCGGATCCTCCTCGGCATCGCGCTGTTCGTGCTGGTCGGGACCGACATCCCTGGCGACGGCCCGCCGCGACGGGGGACGCACGGCGGGCCACGGCCCAGCGCCGCGGAGACGCGGGGGATCCGATACCGAATGCCGCCTGCCGGGCGTTTCACCACTGTCTGGCATAGCTTGGGTGGGTAAGTGTCCGACCAGCGAGGAGTCGTGATGCGTGAAGACGACAGCGCCATGGACAAGGCGAAGGGCAAGGCCAAGGAAGCAGCCGGGAAGCTGACCGGCGACCGGCGAACGGAAGCCGAAGGCAGGACCGACCAGGCCAAGGGAAAGACGAAGGACACCATGCGGGGCGCGAAGGAACGCGCCAAGGGCGCGAAGGACTCCCTCACCGACGACTGACAGCACTGTTTGCCACGAGCCCCTGCCTGCCGAGGTGTGACCGAGTGCCGTAGCCGGCGGGTCCGAGCACCTTGGCCGGCGGGCAGGGTGGCGACCGGCCGAGGACCGCTTCTCAGGCCCCACAGCCGACGCCGACCGCGCCGGACCCGTCGCCGCCCTCCTGCCCGCCGCGACAGCCGCCGGGGCCATGATCGGCGGCAGGGCTCTTGCCCATCTGCTCGGCGTCGGCCTTGACGGTGTAGACCTCCCACGGCTCGAGGCCGGGGCCGTGGACCCAGACCTTGTCCTGGAGCGCGTAGCAGCAGGAGGTGTCGTTCTCCTCGAAGGTGGCGAGCCCCGCGTCTTTCAGACGGTCGGCGGCCGCGAGGACCTGGTCGGTGGAGGCGACCTCGACGCCGAGGTGGTCCAGGCGGGTGTCCTGGCCGGGTTCACCCTCGATCAGGACGAGCTTGAGCGGTGGCTCGCTGATGGCGAAGTTGGCGTACCCCGGGCGGCGCTTGGCCGGCTCGACCCCGAACAGTCGAGAGTAGAACGCGACGGATACCTCAAGGTCGGCGACGTTGAGGGCAAGCTGAACGCGGGACATGAAGATCCCCTTTCGGCTTCCTTGTATCGATGCCTATCGATACAAGGTTGCAACCTGAATCGAAGAACGTCAACATAGAAGAATGTCGAAACAAGAGCTTGACGTGCTCGGCCGGGACGGAGCCGAGGGCTGCTGCCCCGGTCTGCTGACCGCCCCGCTGGACGCGGACCAGGCGGTGGAACTGGCGAAGGTGTTCAAGGCCCTGGGCGATCCGATCCGGCTACGGCTGCTTTCGATGATCGCCTCCCGGGCCGGTGGTGAGGTGTGCGTGTGCGACCTGACCCCCGCCTTCGACCTGTCCCAGCCGACAATCTCGCACCACCTGAAGCTGCTGCGGCAGGCCGGACTGATCGACTGCGAGCGCCGAGGGACGTGGGTCTACTACTGGCTGCTGCCGGAAATGACGGACAGGCTCGCCGGCATCCTGACCCGCTCCGCGGGAACACCGCTTCCCGAGCGGGCCGGGAAGACCATCACCGGGGCCGTGTCGTGACCGCCGCAGATCCGCGGACCGGGCCGGTGGCGGCCCGGCTGTCGTTCCTGGACCGGTTCCTGGCGGTGTGGATCCTGGTCGCGATGGCCGCCGGACTCGGACTGGGCCGCCTCCTCCCCGGTCTGGGGGACGCGCTGGCGAAGGTGACCGTCACCGGTGTCTCCCTGCCGATCGCGCTCGGTCTGCTGGTGATGATGTACCCGGTTCTGGCCAAGGTCCGCTACGACCGCCTGGACACCGTGACCCGCGACCGCCGCCTCCTCATCCCGTCCCTGGTCGTGAACTGGATCGTCGGGCCTGCGGTGATGTTCGCCCTGGCCTGGCTCTTCCTGCCGGACCTGCCGGAGTACCGGACGGGCCTGATCATCGTCGGTCTGGCCCGTTGCATCGCCATGGTCATCATCTGGAACGACCTCGCCCGCGGCCACCGTGAGGCCGCCGCCGTCCTGGTGGCCCTCAACAGCGTGTTCCAGGTGATCGCCTTCT
The DNA here is from genome assembly GCF_000719775.1 of Streptomyces sp. NRRL F-5135. Lineage (GTDB taxonomy): Bacteria > Actinomycetota > Actinomycetes > Streptomycetales > Streptomycetaceae > Streptomyces > Streptomyces hebeiensis. Next base: position 21,261 of record NZ_JOHR01000024.1, read on the forward strand.
CCGCGCTCGGCTGGTTCTACCTCAGCGTCCTGCCCGGCCTGCTCGGCCTGGAACAGGCCGGCCTCGATGTCGGTCCGTGGGAGATCGCCCGCAGTGTCCTGATCTTCCTGGGCATCCCGCTGCTGGCCGGGTTCCTCACTCGCCGCCTGGGCGAGAAGGCCCGGGGACGCACCTGGTACGAGACCAAGCTGATTCCGCGCATCGGTCCGTTCGCCCTCTACGGGCTGCTGTTCACGATCCTCGTGCTGTTCGCCCTGCAGGGAGAGGCGATCACCTCCCGCCCCGTCGATGCGGCGCGCATCGCGCTGCCGCTCTTGGTGTACTTCGCCGTGATGTGGGCCGGATCCATGGCCCTGGGACGCGCGGTCGGTCTGGACTACCCGCGGACGACCGCACTGGCCTTCACCGCGGCGGGCAACAACTTCGAACTCGCCATCGCCGTCGCCATCGCGGCCTTCGGCGCCTCCTCCGGGCAGGCACTGGCCGGAGTCGTCGGCCCGCTCATCGAAGTCCCCGTCCTGATCGGCCTGGTCCACGTCGCCCTGGCCACACGGCGCTTCTTCCCCTCCCCCACCGACAACACCCTTGATCCGACCGCCGCTCCGGAAGGTTCCGCTCGTGCCTGACCCCCGAAAACTCTCGGTGCTGTTCGTCTGCGTCCATAACGCGGGTCGCTCCCAGATGGCCGCCGCCTTCCTCACCCACCTCGCCGGCGACCGCGTCGAGGTCCGCTCCGCCGGATCCACCCCCGCCGACACCGTCAACCCCGCCGTGGTCGAGGCCATGGCCGAGGTCGGCATCGACATCGCCGCCGAGATCCCCAAGGTCCTCACCACCGAGGCCGTGCGAACATCCGACGTCGTCATCACGATGGGCTGCGGCGACACCTGCCCCGTCTTCCCGGGCAAGACCTACCTCGACTGGAAGCTCGACGACCCGGCCGGACAAGGAACAGCGGCGGTGCGACCGATCCGCGACGACATCCGTACCCTCGTCCAGAACCTGATCAACGAACTGCCCCCCGGTGACCGCGCGCGACCGCGACCACCGGCACCCTCCGGATCACCGAGCTGACCGCCGGGCATGCTCAAGGCAGCTTCCGGCGGCCTTGGGTACGAGGCGGCCGACAGTATGCAATCGGGCTCCTACGGCACAGAGCGCAGCCACCACCCTGGCAGTGGGGGCGGGGCGGCGTACTACGAGAACTGCGACGCGGCCCGGGCCGCCGGAGCCGCACCCCTGCGCGCCGGCGACCCGGGCTACGGCCGGCACCTCGACCGCGACGGAGACGGGGTCGGCTGCGAGTAGACGGACCCCGGTCGCCGTCGACCTGCCGGATGAAATTCATCACGGCGGAAAGCTTCATGCCGTTCGTGATCTACCGGATGCTCCTCGGCATCGTGTTGTTCACGCTGGTCACGACGGCGCACGGGGTCCCCGCACGGGCGGGCCGACCGGCGGACGACGCCCGGCGGGACGGGACGCGGCGGCGAGTGTGAGGAAGGACGCGTCCCGATCGGCTTCCCGCCACCGCCGCTGCCCCTACGGTTGTCACATGTCCTCCACATCCGCATCCGCATCCGCCCCGTCGGCCCTCAGCGCCGCGGCGGCCAATGACCGGATCCGCGCGCTCGTCGACGCGGCCGACGGAACGTGGCCCGCGGAGGCGTACGAGGTCCTGCTGCTGGAATGGGCCGCGGCCCTCCACGACGGCATGGACGAGGCCGCCTGACGCTCTCGCCCCGACCCGCCGGGCGGCCCGTACCTCGCCGTCAGCTCAGATTCAGGTCTCCCCCGATGTCGCCGGTCTGGACGACTTTCTGATGGAACTCGCCCCCGTGAATGGTGTTGCGGAGCAACCGCGGGGCGGGCGGGCTCTGCTCGATCAAGTCACGCAGCACCGTCACCGCCGCCGGATCCTCGCTCAGAAGACGACGGAACCGGGCTCGCCAGACGGCTTCGAGGTCTGCGACTGCCGCCGTGTCCGCGCCGGCCCGCGCCGCAGCCACTTCGCGGCACTCCGCCTCCAGCTCGTCCTCGACTCTGTCTTCACGAGTTCGGCCGTCCCGCCGCAGCAACGCAGCGACCCGTGATCTCACGATGTTCCATCCGTCGGTGGCCATCAGGCTCACCACGGTAGTGGCACCCGACGCGCTCAGCGCCGCCAGCTCGGCTTCCACGCAGCCCCCTCCGCTCTGTGCGTCCCCGGTATCCCACCGTAGCCGCCCATCCGTCTGCTGCACAGAACGTCGCGGGAAGCGGCACGGGGTCCACGGGCCGACGCGACGCAAGCGTCCGCCCGACAGGTCCGACCTGGGCATCAAGGTTTCTGCAAGGCGGGGGCAAGCGGTCCGTTGGCCCTCACGTGCACTCTCGCTTCAGGTCGCTTCACGCGACGCCGACACACGATCGGCAAGGGGGAGAAATGTCAGAAGCACACAGGGACCCGGCGCAATGGGTGACGTTGCCCGGGTGCAAGAAAGTGCTGTTCATCGTGCACACCGAGGTATACGGGAATCGGTTGCGGGATGTGCTGCCACTGCTGGAGTCGGATCTGCGCGTGCAGGTCAGTTTCACGGTGGCGCCGCACGCCTTCAACGACGGGGCCGGGCGGTTGGTGCGCCGCCTGGGTGGACAGGTGCTGCCCTGGTCCCGAGCGGTGCGTGAGGAGTTCGACGTGGCGCTGGCCGCAGGGGCACAGGGCATCGATCAGGTCCGGGCTCCGGTGATTCTGCTGTCCCACGGTGCTCGGCATCTGAAACTGGAACGAGCGGTGGACGGAGTGCCGCCGGGGGCGCGCTCGATCGGAGGCCTTGGTGAGCGCTATCTCATGCGTAACGGTGAGGTGATACCGGCAGCGGTCGCCTTGGCACACGACGAGGAACGGCGGGAACTGGCGTACGCGTGTCCCCAGGCCGTGCCTCGGGCAGAGGTGGTCGGGGACCCATGTCATGACCGGATCGCCGCGAGTCTGCCGCTCAGGAACCGCTACCGAAAGGCTCTGGGGCTGCGCGACGGGGAGAAGCTGGTTCTGGTGACCTCGGCGTGGGGACGGCAGTCGGTATTCGGTGGCCTGGACGGACTACTGCGCCGCCTGGTGACGGAACTTCCCCGTCGCGAATACCGGGTGGCCGTGCTCGTCCATCCCAATGTCTGGGCCTGGCACGGGAACTGGCAGGTGCAGTCCTGGCTGGCCGGCTGCCGTCAAGCGGGGGTCACTCTCCTGCCCCCCGAGCAGGAGTGGCGTCAGCCTTTGATCGCGGCCGACTGGATCGTGGGCGACTACAGTTCCGTGACGCTGTACGGCACCATGACCGGTGCCCCCATCCTGCTGTCGCGCTACCCTCGGGAGAGCGTCAACCCCGACTCCCCGGGCGCGGCTCTGGCCCGGACGGTGCCGGCTCTGTCCGCGCACCACCCGCTGGCCGACCAGTTGGCCTACGCGGCCGAAGAGTACCGGTCGGAGGACTACAAGGCGCTCGCATCCGGCATCTGCTCCGAACCCGGAGCGTTCAACCGCCGCTTCCGGCAGTTGCTCTACGGGATACTCGGGCTGGGGCAGCCTGCGCGCCGGCCGGAAACGCTCCCGCTCGCGATGCCGCCGAAGCTCACCCGGGTGGTACGCGGATGATGGCGGCCGATGTGACGGCCGTGATGGTGGAATGGGGCCCGACTGGTCCCCCAAGCGAGCCGGCCGAGCGCTGTGGATGCCGCCCGACGGCGCTGACCGCCGGACCTTACGTTGCCTTGACGCATCAATCGAGCACCCTCGCGCCGCCGCGCTGCCAGGGCCAGTTGCGGACGTCGGACGAGCATCTACGGGCCCGGCTGGGCAACGGTGCGAACCCGGCGTGGCTGCGCTGCGCCGATGTCCTCTGCGCCGACGCGGTTCTGGATGCCCCCGCCGCGCTGCGACTGCTCCGACGGACGCTGGACGAGTACCCCGGCTGTCTGCTGGCCGAGGTACGTCTCGCGGATGGCGGATGTCTCGCGCTGTGCCGGAGCGGGCGGGAGATACTCGTAAGGGGATCGATGCTCAGGACACGGCAGCATGCCCTGGTGGCCTCGCTGCTGCACGGCTGGGTCGCGTCAGGAGTTCAGCTGCCTGCCGGGGGCCCCTCCAGCCTGCTGATCCGCTCGCGCAGCCGACCGGTGTCCCTTGGGCTGATCGAACGATAGACGGCGAGCGATCGCTCGAACCACTGCCGGGCGGACGTCGCCTCGCCACGGTCCAGCTCCGACAGACCCAGCATCTCCATCGTCCGGCCCTGCCAGTGCACGGACCCGATCGACCGGAACTCCTCCAGAGCGCCCGCCAAGTGGAGTTCCGCGCAATCGAAATCCTGGCGCGCGGCGTGCGCCCGGCCGAGGAAGGCCCGGGCACGCGCCGCGTCATGACGGTCCCGGACAGCCGACAAATCGGCGTAGGCCAGGCTCAGTTGGCTGATGGCCTCATCGGTACGTCCCTCGGTCGTCGCGATGTCACCGAGGCACACTCGGCTCAGCGCCGCACCCCGCCGGTAGCCGATTGCCTGCCGCAGTACCAGCGCACGCTCGAAGAAGTCCACGGCGCGGGCCAGGCGTCCCGCCATTTGATGGGAGCGGCCGATGCCGTGCAGGGCCTGGGCTTCCACCTTCCGGTCGGCGTCACGGCGGGCCCCGTCGAGCGCCAGGGTGTACCAGCCCAGGGATTCCTCCGGGCGGCCGGCGTTCAGCAGGGCACCGCCTCCACTGGTGAGCATGCGGCCCACGCCTCTGGGAGAACCGTCGCGCCGGGCCGCCGCCAGCCCCCGCTCATGAGCCTCGATCCACACGTCGTACGGGCGCAGCCGGTGCCACAGTGGCCACAGAGCATCGGCGAGTTGCCAGACGATGGCATCCCATCCGTTCCGGTCGGCGGTGCGCAACGCCGTGACCAGTTGGAGCTGTTCACGGGCGAGCCATGACAGCGCGGTGCCCGGCCCGTCGAAAGTGCGTGCCGGCGGTGTCCCCGGAGGATAGGTGCGGGGCAGATCTCGGTGGCTGGGGGCCAGAAGGGCTTCAGCGGACGTGGCGGTCGCCAGATACCAACCGATCGCTCGTCCGACACCGTCGCGCAAGGCGTCGGGCGGGTCCTCGGCGGCCGCGTACTGAGCCGCGTGCAGGCGGACCAGGTCGTGGAAGCGGAAGAGGCCCGAGCCGAACTCCTCGATGAGGCTCACCTCGATCAGTTCCTCGACGACGTTTTCCGCCCGCGCCGCAGTCAGGTTGCAGACGGCTTCGACGATCTCTGTGCCGAACACGGTGAACGGCATCGCCCCCAATCGGCGGTAGCCACGCGCGGCGGGCGGGGAAAGCGCGGCGCAGGACGCGTCGAGAGCCGCCCGTACGGCCCCGTGGCCCTCTGCACGCAGGACGTCTAGGCGTCCGTCCTCCCTGGTGAGGGCATCCGCCAGGGAACTGATGCTCCGCCGCGGGCGGGCGGCCATCCGGGCGCCCGCCACCGACAGTGCCAGCGGCAGTCCGGCACAAAGCGAGACGATTTCACGCACTGCCTCGCTCTCTCGCCCGGCGCGGCGCTCACCAATACGGCTCGTCAGCAGTTCCCTCGCGGCAACGGGCTCCAGCAGGCCGAGTTCGTGGAACGCCGCCCCCTCTGCCAGGAGGCCGCTCAACCGCCGACGGCTGACGACGACGGCCAGGCTGCCCGGGGCGGCGGGCAGCAGCGGTCGCACCTGAGCGGCGCTGACAGCGTTGTCCAGCACCACCACGATCCGCAGATCCACGGTGAGAGACCGCCACAACGCCGCCTGTTCGGTGGGATCGGGAGGCAGATCGGTGAAGCCGTGGGCTCGCAGGAACTGGCCCAGCACCTCCTGCGCGTCGGCGGGGGTGTCCTGGGAATGGCCCCTGAGGTCCGCGTAAAGCTGTCCGTCGGGAAATTCCTCGCGGATCCGGTGCAACCAGTGTGAGACGAAGACGGTCTTGCCGACGCCGGCCGGGCCGCTGACGACGATCACTCCGGAGGGCCGCATACCGTCCAGCGCGGCAGCGTCCGCGACACGGTCGACGAAAGGTGCCGGAACCGGGGGAAGCTGTCGAGGAACAGGGAGCGCCCGGGCCGGCACCGGGCCGTGGAAATGAACTCCACCGGCGATGTCCCGGGCCTGCACGCTGTGTCCCGCGAGACGGGCATCGCCCTCGATGGTGTTGGAGTGCTCCCCCACACCGCCCCGGCCCGTGGAACCGGCGCCGCGAGAGCCCGCGTCGTCGGCCGACGGCGCGAGGCCGACGGTCCAGCCACGGAGCAGAGCGGCCAGTTCCGGCCGGTTGTCGGCTGCGTCCAGCAGGGCGACCGCCAACTCCGTTGCGCGCCGGACGTCACCCGGGGCGGCTTCCATCCTCGTCAACGCTCGCCCCACGGCGTCGTCCGGTTCGAGCGTCGAGCCCACGGCCGCGATGGCGGCCTGAGGATCGACAGCACCACTGAGCAGCGCTTCGGTCAGACGGGCGACCGCCATCCCAGCCATCCGAACCCCCGAAATCGGTCTGCCGGACATGTGTCATGGTTTGTGCTCACGTGTGCCCCTGTGACATACCCCTGATCCCGGCTCACTCATACGTCGACGCGGCGAGAAGAAGCTTTGCGTCATTCGACCCAGCCCACCTATTGCCTAAACTTGACGATATGTCATGCTCATTGGAGAGAACTTCCACCCAAGCGCCGCGGCGAGGGGAGAAGCGCTGGTGGAGTGCAGAATTCTCGGACCGATCGAAATCGGACACGATCACCGCGTCCTGGCACTCGGTGCCACCAAAGAAGCGCACCTCCTCGCGGCACTTGCCTACGATGTCGGACGGCCGGTCGGGGTGGAGACCCTCATCCGCCGCGTGTGGGACGACGAGCCACCAGGGAACCCGCTGAGCAGCATCTACGCCAACACCGCCCGATTACGTCGGCACATGGCGGAGATACAGGCCGGCCACGGGAACACTCCCTTCATCAGCCGCCGGTCACGGAGCTACACATTGGAATCGGTGCCCGAGGCCGTGGACTGGTACCGCTATCAGCGCCTGGTGACTCAGGCCGGATCGCTGGCCCAGCGACCGGAGCACACGAACGACGAACAGGCACTGGACCTCTTCCACCGGGCCGAGTCGCTGTGGCGTGGGGAGCCCCTGGCCGGTCTGGGCGGCCTGTGGGCGGAGACCGTACGCAACACTCTGTACGAGAAGCGAGCCGACGCGGTCGTGGCGAGAACAGCCGTCGAACTGCGCCGGGGCAACTACGCCGAAGTCATCGAAGAGTTGTCGGACCTGGTGAGACGCCGCCCCACCGACGAGGTACTCGTCGGCCAGCTCATGATCGCCAGTCATGGCCGCGGCCTGCACGCCGACGCACTACGCCTCTACGCGGATCTTCGCCGCCGCCTTCGCGAGGAACTCGGCTCGGACCCAGGCCCCGAACTGGCGCGCACCCACGAAATGATCCTCTCGCATGCCCCGGTCAGTGCGCTGATCAGCACAGCCCGCCGACGACGGCACTCGCCGGGCACCCCAGCACCGCACACCCTCCCCCAGCACGCGCCACTGATCGGGCGACAGCGCGAAACGCACACGTTGCTGAGCCGTCTGTCCACTGCCCGGGATTCCGATCCCACTGTCTCAGTGCAGTCCATCTCCGGTATGGCGGGGGTCGGCAAATCGCTGTTGGCCTGGACCACTGCGGAGCACCTGGCCCACCAATTCCCTGACGGCCTGGTACACGTCAACCTGAGGGGCCATGCCCCGGCCCAGACGTCGATGACGCCGTTCGAGGCGCTGACGCAACTGCTGCGCATCCTCGGAGCGCTGCCCAAGAGCCCCCCGGACTCCCTGGCCGAGCTCACCGTGTTGTGGCAGACCACGATGAGCCAACGGCGGATGGTGGTCGTACTCGACGATGCGACCAATGCCGCACAGGTACGTCCCTTGCTGCCGGGAGCGTCGCGTTCCCTGGTGCTCATCACCAGCCGCCGGCACCTCTCCGGCCTGCCGGGTAACCGTCCGCTCACCCTGGACGTGCTTCCGGCAGAGGATGCCGCCGCACTGTTCCGGGGATTGATCTCCGACAACCGTGTCGGCGACCCGGAAGAGGTCTCGACAATCGTTCGTCTCTGCGCGTCTCTGCCGCTCGCCGTGGAAATAGCGGCAAGCCGTCTGAACTCGCGGCCCGGCTGGAGTCTGGCGTATCTGATCAAACGCCTGTCCCGAGAACACGCTCGTATCGAGGAACTACACGACACCGAGCGGGAGTTGTCGGTCGTCTTCCAGGTCTCGTATGCCACGCTCACCGTGGCGGAGCGCTCCGCGTTCCGGCTGCTGAGCCTTCACCTGATGCCAGATTTCGGGCCCCACAGTTCAGCCGCCGTCATGGGCCTTTCCCTGCCGCGCATGGAACGGTTGATCGATGCCCTCACCGACACGCATCTGCTTGAGGCCCCAGCGCCGGAGCGGTACCGCTATCACGATCTCCTGCGCGCGTACGCCCTCGATCTGGTGTCCGCCGAGGAGTCGCCCGAGGAACGCGACAGCGCCGTACGACGGCTGATCGACTTCTACATCGCCGCCGTGGACGCGGCGGACCGCCTGATCCACCCCGAGCGGCCCCGGCTCGACATCGGCATCGAGCCGGCCCGCCCCGACCACTTGCCACGATGGCAGGATGCCTCCGAGGCCAAGGACTGGCTGATGGCCGAGCACCTCGGGCTGATCAACGCAGCTCATTACGCCCGCACGCACGGCCTGCCCCGTCAGGCGGCGCTCCTCGGGCACGTCATGGCCGGTTTCCTCGAAGCCAACGGCTTCTGGAACGAGGCTGAGCACATCCACCGGCACGCCGTCCACTACTGGATGGAGGCGGGCGAGCCGGCCGCCGAAGTCCGGGCCCGTATCGACCTGGGCACGGTCCACGCCCACTCCGGTCGCTACGAACAGGCCACGGCGGCGCTCGGGAGCGCGGTGACCGTGGCCGCCGAGACCGGTGACACGGCCGCCGAGTTGGAGGCCCTGCACCAGTCGGGCACCCTGGCCTGGCACCGGGGCCACCTTGACGCGGCGCTCTCGGTGCAACGCAAGGTGCTGGGCTTGCGTGAGCAGGCGGGTGACCGGCGACAGACCGCCCGCTGCATGAACAATCTGGGAATCTTCACTCTGTACATGGGCAGGTACGGAATCGCACGGATCCTCCTCGGCGAAGCCTTGCGGGAATTCCGGGCCATAGGCGACCGGATCTTCCAGAGGCGCGCATTGAACAATCTCGGGGATCTCCATGTTCGAATCGGAGAGACAGCGGCCGCGCAGAACCTTCTGCACCAGGCGCTGGATATTGATCCGGCCAATATAAACAAATCCGACCTGGCCACCATGCAAATCACGCTCGGTAGCGCAATGGACATCCCGGAACAGCTGGACGAAGCATTACACCTGTTCCGCGTCGCACTTGAATCCTCGCGGGAGCTGGGTGACGTGCGGAATCAGGTGATCTGCCTCAACGAAGCGGGAAAGGCGCTTCGTCGGGCGGGTCGCGCCGAGGATGCGGTGAGGCAGCACCTGGGGGCGTTGGACCTCGCCCGAGGCATCGGCGCCGTCATGGAAGAGGTGCAGTCACTGCTGTATCTCGGGGCGGCAGAGCACCTGATAGGATCCGCTCGTTCTTCGGTTGATCACCTGGAGACGGCCATTCGGCTCGCCCGGCGCGCCCAGTTGCCGGTCGAGGAGGCAGAGGCTGTCGCGGAGCTGGCGCGGGCCGGTCGGGAATACACTCCCGCCGCAGGCTCGTGAGGCGCCCACTCCTCAGGGTTGACATCGACCACGCCGTCGATTAAAAGGCGAGCCGCCCCACAAGGGAGTCCCTTATCAGGACTCGTCGTTTTGCTCGCACGGAAGTTTCGTGCTTAACTCACTCCAGCAGAATGATCATGGAAGCTTCTCTAGTTGAGTGAGATTCGCACCTTGTTCCAGAACCTGCCGACAGTCCTTATTTGTGCACTTTTCGCATGCATTCCTTGTGTGCAGCACATTGACTTGAATCCTGCAACAGAAACAGTGCGCCCCGGAGTTTCCCAATTCGCCCAGGGAGAGCATCCCGTCGGCATCTTTCCGCATCAACAGACAGCGTAACGAAAACACGCTCGTCTCCCCGACCACTCGCGTACTGGGCCCACCGCACCCTGCGGTGGGCCCTCGCGTGTTTTCAGCCCAGCGCCGTCGCCACGCCCCGCAGGAGCAGGCCGCAGCCGAGGACGAGGACCACCGTGGCCGAGGCCAGGGGGGCGGCTCGGTGGACGAGGCCGGCGAGGCGGCCGCCGGGGCGGCGGGCGAGGCGGCGCGTGGTCGTCTCCCGCAGGCGTACCACCGCGAACCCGGCCGCCGTCAGGGTGAGGGCCAGACCCGCGCCGTAGGCCAGGACCAGCAGGAAGCCGAACCACGCCTGGCCCAGGGCCGCCGCTCCGACCAGGACGACGACGGCCGACGGACTCGGCACCAGGCCGCCGGCGAGGCCCATCAGGATGACGCCGCGCAGGCCCGGTGCGGGCGGGGTGTGGCTGTGCGTGTGCGGGTGCGCGTGGTCGTGCGGGTGCGTGGGTGGATGCGGGTGCGGGTGGTCGTGGGCCTTGGCGTCGGCGAGGCCACCCGATGCCCCCGGTCCCGAGGACCCCGGCCCGGACACGGCGGCCGACACCGGCACGCGCTCCTCCGTGTTCGCGTGCGTGTGGGTGTGCGAGTGGCCATGGCCGTGCTCGTGTGTGTGCCCGTGGTCGTGCGCGTGGCCGTGAGTGTGACCGTGACCGTGCGCGTGGTGGCGTCCGCGCCATGCCTTGCGCACCAGCAGCACACCGGCCGCCGCCACCAGCGCGCCACTCGCGATGCCCAGCCAGGACACCACGGTCGGTGCCGCCGCCGAGCCCGCCGCGATCAGGCCGCCCAGGGCGAAGACCCCCAGGGTGTGCGTCAGGGTCACCGAGGCCCCGAGCGCCAGAACGTCCCGCAGCGAGCTGCGGCCACCGGCCGTGGCGGCGGCCGCCATCATGGTCTTGCCGTGGCCCGGGGCCAGCGCGTGCCCCGCGCCGAGCACCAGGGAGGCGCCCAGGGCGAGCAGCGCGAACCCGAGGGACAGTTCGTGCCGGGCCACCAGTGCCGTCAGCGCCTGCGCCCAGCGGTCCGCTCCCCGCGGCAGGACGCCCGCCACCGGCGAGCCGGAGCCGTCACCGGCGGAGGCCGAGGTGTCCGAGGTGCCGGACGACCCGGCCAGCGCGGGGCCGCCGGGTTCCGCCGAGAAGGCCGCCGAGCGGTCGTCGGCCGGCGAGGAGAGCAGGTCCTCGGGGTACGCGGTCAGCCGCCGGGACAGCGAGTCCCGCGGTACGTCCGCACCCTCCAGCGTCATCCGGTCGCCGCGCGCCGTGATCTCCCGCCACCCCGTACCGGTCGTGGCGTCCGCCGGGCGGAACTCGACGCGTACGTCCCCCTCGTCCGGGAGCGGAGCCGTCAGCGCGCAGGTCACCCGTAGCGTCCGAAGTCCCGCTTGCCCCGGCCGTTCCCGCGCCGAGGCGCGCTCCGCCGAGACCGCTTCGGCGGTCCCCGCGGTCCCTGCCGCCCCGTCACCCCCGACGGTCAGCCCGGCCCCGGCCGCCGCCGTGTCACAGCGGGCCCGGGCCCACGCCGACAGTTCGGCCTCGGAGAGCCGGTCGTCGCCGTCGGTGTCGATACGGCGGCGTTCCTGCGCGGCCGGGATCTCCGCCAGGTCCTCGACATGGTCCACGCGCAACGTTCCCGGCGCGACGACCAGACCGTCGTACTGGTTGACGGTGAAGTTCCCCAGCGGGTGCGCCTGCGCCGCCGGGGCCATGATCAGGGCCGAGGCCGCGCCCGCCACCAATGTGGCGAGGACGGCCGCGGTACGGCGGTGGTTCACTGCTTCTCCTCCAGCTCCACCAGCGCGGACCTGGCCTCGCGCGCCCCCGTCGGGGAGAAGCCGGGGTTCAGCTCCAGCGCGGCACGCAGATCGCGGCGCGCCGCGTCGTCGTCGCCCAGGGCGCGCTCGATCATGCCGCGATGAAAGAGGAACGAGGCGTTCCGGTAGCCCGGTGAGGCGGCCGTCGCCTTCTTCGCGTACGTCAGCGCTTCCTCGTCCTTGCCGTTCGCGTGCAGCGCCCAGGCGAGCGCGTCCGCCGTGTGGACGCTCTCGCGGCGCGCGAACTCCGCGCGCGCCGCCGTCAGGGCGTCTCCGGTATCGCCGTGGTCGGCCTCGATGAGCGCGGACTCCAGGTCGGTGGCGACACCGCTCGCGTCCGCCAGCTTCGTCCAGGCGCCGACGAGCGCGTACTGTTCCGCCGCCCGCTCCGGCCGGCCGGCCGCCTCTCGCAGCTCTCCGAGCGCGGCGAGCTGGCCCGGCAGGGGGTAGCGCCGTACGACCTCCTCGAGATCGTCCAGTGCGCGCTTCGTCTCTCCCCGGGCCGCGTAGGTGCGTCCCCGTCCCTCCAGCGCCGGTACGTAGCGGGGGTCGGCGCGCAGCGCGGTGGCGTAGTGCTCCAGGGCGCGCGGGTACTGGCCCTGGCTCCAGGCGAGTTGGCCGAGCGCGGTGGCGACGTACGCGGTGTCGGCCGGAGTCGCGGCCGAGTCCAGCGCCCGCAGCAGGACCTGGCGCGCCTTCGTCACATCGCCGCGCAACTCCAGTACGTACGCGAAGCGCGTGAAGACCGGAATGCCGGGGCGGCGCCGGTCGGCGAGGCGGACCGCGCTCCACGCGTCGTCGTAGCGGCCCAGTTCGACCAGCGCGTCGACGCGGCTGGACAGTGCCGTCTCGCTGTACGGGTTCACCCGCAGCGCCCGGTCGGCCTCGGTCAACGCGGTGCGGAAGTCGTGCCGGGCGGCGGCCAGCGCCGCCCGGCCGGCGAGCGCCGCGTCGTTGTCGGCGGCGGGGCGCAGCGCGAGCGAGCGCGCGAAGGCCCGCTCCGCCTGGGGGTAGCGCATCGGGTCGCCGCTGGTCCGCGCCTGCTCGACGTACGCGGCGCCCAGCGTCGCCCATCCGGTGGCGTCCTCGGGCCGTGCCCTGAGGTGTTTCTGCAGGCCCTCGATGCCCTGGGTGAGGTCCCCGGCCGCCAGTCTCTCGACGGGCACCGCCGCCGCGAGGACGGGGGCGCCCGCGGGGGAGGGGCCGGTGTCACCGCTGGTTCCGAGGGCCACCGACGTGGCGGTGAGACCGGTTGCGACCGCCATGACCGCGGCGATCCGCCACCCCCGGCGCGCCCCGCGGCCCTGGCGCTGCCCCTGGTGCCGCTCCTGGTCCTGGTCGGGCGCCTGCTGCCGCGCCCGGTCCTGGCCCTGCTCCGGGCTCCGGTCCTGCTCCGGGCCCCGGTGCGGGTCCTGCCCGTGGTTCTGCTCATGGTCCTGCTCCCGCCGGCACTCGCGCTCCCCCTCGCGCTCGCGCCACCGCGCGAACCGCGGCTTCCCTACGGGCATGTCTCTCGCCTTCCTCGGTCCTCTGGATGATCTCGGGGCGGCCGGACGGCCGTACGCCCGGTGGGCACACGGCCGCCCGTACCTGACGTTGTGTCAGCCCAGCCAGGTACCGCGCGCGGAGCGGCGGCGCGAGCGCATCCAGATCAGGCCGAGACCGATCACCAGCACCGCGGCGGCGGCCCCCGTCGCGGCGGAGGCGAACATCACCGTGTTGCTGCCCCAAGACGCGGTGAGCGAGGAGATCCCGCCGGTCAGACCCGTCGCGCCGCTCTTCGCTGAGGCGGCCTCCGCGCGGGTGTCGGAACCCGCGGTGGGCAGCGCCACATACGGGAAGGCCTTCTCGAAGTCCTTGTCGTTGGCGTCGACCGAGTCGCTCAGGTCGTTCTCCGCGCCTACCAGTTCGCCCTCGACCACCTGGAGGGCGATGTCCAGCACGTCGTCGGTCAGCCGGCGCCCGTTGGGGAAGCCCGCGTTGTCACCGTCGAGCACGCCCAGCCGCTTGGGCTCGGCGACCGGCTTGATGGAGGTGTTCAGGCGCAGCATCTCCGACGGTGTGACCTTCGGGGGCTGGTTGAGGTCCTTGACGCCGGTGAGGAACACCTCGACCAGGTCCTCACGGGGTTCCGCCGGTGCCTTGATGTCGAAGATCGCCTCGACGAGCTTCGGCAGTTCGGGTTCGGTGACGTTCTTCAGGAAGTCCCCGTCGTTCTCCGGCGAGGAGGCGTTGAACTTGTCCTTGTCCTTGACCGGGTTGACGACCTCGTTGACCAGCGGCATGCCGAGTCGCGAGACCTGGGTGAACTCTCCGTACGCGTTCTTGCGCGAAGTGGTCGAGTAGATGCCGACGACCGGCTGTTCCTCCGACTCCCGGATGTAGGAGTTGGGCACCTGGAGGGCGATGGTGTTGACGTTGTAGCCGTTCAGTGTGTCGTTGCCGACCTCGGAAAGATCCCCGCCGTACAGCAGGTCGAAGACGCGCAGGTCGAGGAAGAACGGATCGTCGGCCTGGCCCGCGAAGCTCTTCATCCCGCCCGGGAGTTCCTTGACGGCCTGGTCGCGCAGCTTCTTGTAGTCGGGCATCGACGCCTTGCCCACGTTCGACGGGGCGACCGGCAGGCCCTCGGCGACCTTGTGCTTCGAGGCGACCTTTCCGTGCTTCAGCCGCAGCAGTTCGATGTCGTAGGTCTGGGTGAAGTTGAGGTCCGCGTCGTCCAGGCTCTCCACCGGGCCCGTGTTGTAGAGGAAGGTGTCCTCGTTCTTGCGGTGGTCCTTGAAGGTGAACCGGTACAGCAGGTCGTCCTGGGCGTCGCCGTCGCTGTCGATGTGGATGTCGTAGCGCGCGTCCGTGGCGAAGGTGTAGAAGTTCGGCCCGCCCGCCGGTTCCTGGAACGGCAGCCAGTTGGCCACCACCGTGGTCGTGTCCGGGTGATCGGGGCTGACGAACGCGTACACATCCGTGTTGTCGTACTGCGGTTCACCCGAGATCAGAGGTGCCTCACGGTGGCTGGAGGCGTTCGCCGTGCCCGGCGTCAGCACGGCCACGCCGGCCGCCGCGAGCCCCCCGGCGGCCAGCGCGCCACTGACGAGCAGTGCGACACCGCCGCGTTTCCGCCCCGTGCGCCGGCTTGTGGTGTGTGCGGTCATCGCAGTCCGTCCTTCATCCGTCATCGCGCCTGTTCCGGCCCGCTGTTCGTCCATTACGTGCGCGGGGCCCGCCGTGTTCGATCTCCTCGGCACGAGTTGCCACGTCCGTCCGTGACGCGTTTCGTGCGCGTGGTGCGTTCGTGCGTGTGGTGCCTGTGGCGGGCCGCCGCGCGGCGTGTCCTACACGGGCCATTCGGGGCGGGTGGGCGGCTGGATTGGTCGGATCGCTAAAAAATTTCCGGCCGGGCCGAGGGGTGACTCGGCGAGGCCGGAGGACTTCTGACGGAAGGCCGGAAAGCGAGGTGAGAGACGGCCGGCGGGCTTCCCGCCCGCTCCGTACGCGCGCGCTGCGACGCGGCACGCGAGGCGAGGCGGGAGGAAGCCCGCCGGCCGGTGGTCCGCCCCGCTCAGGACTGAGGACGGCTCCCGTGGTTCGCGCCGTTCTTGCGGCGCGCCTTCTTCTTACGGCGACGCTTCGACGACATGCCGTCTCCTTTCTTCAGGGGCCTTGTCCCGGTCTTTTATACCGGTTCACACCGTTCCACACCGATTTCGCGGCGGTGATCTTGGGGCGCGTACCCGGAGCCGCACGCCCCACCCTCGATGTGAGGCACCTCACGGCAAGCCGAGGGCCTTGCCAATAATTCGGCAAGCGTTGACAAGTTTGCGCAACGGTGACGACCATGAAATATGTCGTTCACCCGCCCCTCGCTCCTCCGTCCGTGACGGAGCTGCCATGGCCCCCACCCTGACCGACGTGGCCAAGAGCGCCAACGTCGCACTCTCCACCGCCTCCCGCGCCTTCAGCGACCCGGGCCGGCTCGGACCGCAGACCTTGCGCAAGGTGCTGACCGCCGCGCAAGAGCTGGGATACGAGCCTCCCGTGGTCCGTGGTCCGACCCAGCCGGCCGAGGCTCCCGCGGCCGGCTCGGACGACAGCGGTACGGCCACCGTCGCCGTGATCGTGCCGGACATCGCCAACCCCGTGTTCGGGGCCTTCGTGAAGGCCGCGCAGGGCGAGGGCTGGCACCGCCGGCGGACGGTCGTCCTCGCCGACACCGATCTCAGTCCGGACCGCGAGCGCGAAGTCATCGCCCATCTGCGGGAGCGGGCCGACGGGCTGATCGTCTGCTCCCCGCGACTGGAGGCGGACCAGGTCCTGGACCTGTGCGGCCGTACCCCGGCGGTGCTCGTCAACCGGGAGACCTCCGGCGCGGACTGTGTGATCGCCGACGCCGCCCACGGGCTGCGCCAGGCCGCCGAGTACCTGGCCGCGCTCGGGCACCGGCGGATCGCCTACGTCCAGGGCATGCAGCGTTCCTGGTCCAACGCGCACCGGGTGGAGCTGATCCGCGCCGAGGCCGAACGGGCTGGTCTGGAACTGGAGTTGCTGGGCTGGCAGGCGGAGACGGCGGACGGCGGCACGGCCGCGGCGGCGAGCGTGATGGCCTCGCGCGCGTCGGCGGTGATCACACACAACGACCTGGTGGCGTTCGGTGTGATCTCCGGCGCGCGGGCCCTCGGCCTGAGCGTCCCGGAGGACCTCAGTGTGATCGGCGTCGACGACATCCCGTTCGCCGAGGTGTCCCAGCCGTCCCTGACGAGCATCTCCGTGCCCATGGCCCGGGCGGGCGCGGTCAGCCTGGAGATGCTGGGCCAGGTGATGGCCGGCGAGCGGCAGACGCCCCGCACACTGCGACTGCCGACCCAGCTCATCGTGCGCGCGTCCACCGGACCGGCCGGACCCGCCACCCCCCGCACCACACCGAAGGAGGACCTGGCGTGAGCGCCGACGCCCCCGCGCCCGAGGGAAGCCGTCCGACGGCTTCCGCACTCCCGGACGCACCCGAGTCCGCCCCCGGACCCGCAGCCACGGCCACGCCCGCCGTCGCCACCGCACCGGAGCCGCCCGGCGGCCCCACCGTGGTCGTCGTCGAGCCGAACTTCGCCTTCCTGCGCACCGAGTTCGAGCGGGCCCTGCCCGAGGGCAGCCGCGTCCGCTGGCCCGACCCCGGCGACCCCGCCGCCGTCGAGGCCGCCCTCGCGGACGCGGACGTCCTCGTCTCGGGCCGCTGCACGCCCGCCATGGCCGCCGCCGCGCCCCGGCTGAGGCTCGCGCACGCCTCCGGCGCCGGTACGGACGGCATCGACATCGACGCCCTCGCGCCCGGTGTCCAGGTCGCCAACACCTTCCACCACGAGGACTCCATCGCCGAGTACGCCGTGGCGGCCGCGATCATGCTCCGCCGCGGCTTCCCGAGGCAGCACGCCGCGCTGCGCGAGGGGCGGTGGGACTCCCCCTCCTACGATCCGGGCGCCCCGTGGGTGGACACGCTGGCCACGGCCACCGTCGGCTTCGTCGGCTTCGGCCATATCGGGGCCCGCTGCTGGCAGCGCTTCCGGGCGTTCGGCGCCCGGGGCATGGCGGTGACCCGACGCGGGGAGGTGGACGCGGCGGCCCATGGACTGGCCCGCTCGGAAACCATGGACGGACTCGAGCAGCTGCTGGAGACCTCGGACGTGGTCGTCGTCTCCGCCCCGCTCACCCCCGGCACCACGGGCCTGATCGGCGCGGCCGAGCTGGCCCGCCTCGGCCCGTCCGACGTGCTGATCCATGTCGGCCGCGGCCCGGTGGTGGACGAGAGCGCGCTCTACCGCGCGCTCCGCGACCGTACGCTCGGCGCCGCCGCGATCGACGTCTGGTACCGCTACCCGGCGGGCGGGCACACCGCCGCCCCCGCCACCCATCCCTTCGAGACGCTGGACAACGTACTGATGACTCCGCACACCTCGGGCGTCACCCGCCAGACCTTCGAACACCGCGTGCGGGACATCGCCGCCAACATCGGCCGGCTCGCCGCGGGCGAACAGCTCCACAACGTCGTGGCGGTGGCCCGATGACCACGGCCGGAACGGCAGCGGCAGCGAACGCGGGCACAGGAACGGCTACAAGTACCTGCGGCGACAAGGGCGTTGACACGGGAACGGGCGCCGACACCATCGTCGCCGCCGAGGTGCTGGTGACCAGCCCCGGACGCAACTTCGTCGCCCTCAAGATAACCACCGCGCAGGGCCTGGTCGGCTGGGGCGACGCCACGCTCAACGGCCGCGAACTCGCCGTCGCCTCCTACCTCCGCGACCATCTCGCCCCGCTCCTGATCGGCCGCGACCCGGCGCGGATCGAGGACACCTGGCAGTACCTCTACCGCGGGGCCTACTGGCGGCGCGGTCCCGTGACCATGACGGCGATCGGCGCGGTGGACATCGCGCTGTGGGACATCAAGGGCAAGGCCACCGGTCAGCCGGTCTACCAACTGCTGGGCGGGGCCGTCCGGGACCGGATCCTCACGTACACCCATGCCACCGGCTGGGACGTCCCCCAACTGCTCGACTCGGTCGACGCGCGCCGCGCGGAGGGCTTCCTCGCGATACGCGCGCAGAGCGGCGTCCCGGGCCTCGACACGGTGTACGGGGTGACCAGGGACGGCGTGGGGTACGAGCCGGCCGGCCGGGGCGCGGCTCCCGCGGAGGAGGTCTGGGACACGGAGTCCTACCTGCGGCACGCGCCCAAGGTGCTGGCCGAGGTACGGGAACACGTGGGGCCGGAGGTCAGGCTGCTGCACGACGCCCACCACCGTCTCACCCCCGGGCAGGCGGCCGGCCTGGGCCGCGCGCTCGAAGAGGTGAACCTGTTCTGGCTGGAGGACGTCACTCCCGCCGAGAACCAGGAGGTGCTGCGGCACGTCCGCCGGCACACGACCGTCCCGCTGGCGATCGGCGAGGTGTTCAACACCGTCTGGGAGTGCCAGAGCCTGATCACCGAGCAGCTCATCGACTTCGTGCGGACCTGTGTGACCCACGCGGGCGGGATCAGCCATCTGCGCCGGATCGCCGCCCTCGCGGAGATCTGGCAGGTACGGCTCGGCCCGCACGGTCCCTCGGACGTCTCCCCCGTCGCGCTGGGCGCGTCGCTGCACGTCGGCCTGTCGACACCGAACTTCGCCATCCAGGAGTACATGGGGTACGAGCCGCTCGTCCACGAGGTGTTCCGGCACGCGTGGAGCTACGCCGACGGCCATCTGCACCCGGGCGACCGGCCCGGAATCGGGATCGAGGTCGACGAGAAGCTGGCCGCCCGGTTCCCCTACGAACCCGCCTACCTGCCCGTCGCCCGGCGCCGCGACGGCTCGATGACGGACTGGTGACCGCGCCCGTGACCACGACGACAACGACAACCCTGCCGCGCCTGGGCCGGGAGACGGCCGCCGCGCGGGCCCGGTCGCGGCCGGCCGCCCCGTCCGGCACCGGGATCGTGCACCTCGGACTCGGCAACTTCCACCGCGCCCACCAGGCCGTGCACACGGCCGCCGCGCTGGCGCACACCGACGGCCCGTGGGGCATCCTCGGGGTGGCCGGCCGGACGCCGGACGTGGCCCGGGCGATGCGGGAGCAGGACCTGCGCTACTCGGTCCTGGAGATCTCCCCCGAGCGCACCCGGATCACGGTCCCCGCCGTGCACACCGGCGCGCTGGTGGCGGCGGAGCAGCCGGAGGACGTGCTCGACGCGCTGGCGGCGCCCGCCACGGCCGTCATCACCCTGACCGTCACGGAACACGGCTACACGTTCTCGCCGCGCACCCACGGTCTCGACCTCGACTCCCCGGACGTCCGGGCGGACCTGCGCGGGGACGCGCCCGCGCGGACCACGATCGGGCGGATCGTGCGCGGTCTGCAGCGCCGCCTGCGCCGGCACGCCCGGCCGGTGACGGTCCTGAGCTGCGACAATCTCGTCGGCAACGGCGAGCTGACCGGCCGGCTCGTGCGGGAGTTCACCGAGGCGCTGCCCGCCGCGGAACGCGAGGAGCTGGTGCCGTGGCTGGAGAGCGCGGTGACGTTCCCCGGCTCCATGGTCGACCGGATCGTCCCGGCCACCACCGACACCTACCGCGACGCGGTCGCCGCGCGCCTGGGCCTGTACGACGCCGTGCCGGTGCCGGCCGAACCGTTCAGCATGTGGGTGATGGAGGACCGGTTCGCCGCGGGACGGCCGGCCTGGGAGCACGGCGGAGCGCTGTTCACGGCGGACGTCGAACCGTACGAACTGCTCAAGCTCCGGCTGCTCAACGGCACGCACTCGCTCATCGCGTACCTGGGCGCGCTGGACGGGCGGGAGACGGTCCCGGACTCCGTCGGGCGGCCGTTCGTCGCCGAGGCGGCGCGCCGTGTGCTGTACGACGAGTACCTGCCCAGCCTCACCGTGCCCCCGGATGTCGACCCGGACCACTACGCCGGGCAGTTGTTCGACCGCTGGGCCAATACCGCGCTCGGGCACCGGACGCGGCAGGTCGGGTCCGACGGCTCGGTGAAACTGCGCCAGCGGGTCCCCGACCCCGCCCTGCTCCATCTGCGGGCGGGCCGGATGCCGCACCACCTGGCGCTGACCGTGGCCGCCTACCTGTGCTGCGTGACCCCGCCGCCCGGTTTCGAGCCGGGACCGCACGCCGCCGCGATGGCCGATCCCGCCCGCGAGCGGCTCCGCGCGATCGTCGCCGGCGCCGCTCCCGGCACCGGTGTGCGCGGCGCCGCGGCCGTCCGCGCGGTCCTGGAGAGCGGGCTGCTGGGCGACGGGCTGACCGAACATCCGGAATTCGCCGCCCGGGTCGCCGAGTTGGCCGATGTCATCGTCCGGCACGGCCCGGCCGGCGCGGCGGCCGACGCCCTCCTCGCCACGGACGGCGCTCCCCGTCCCCCCGACTGACCCCGCCCGCCGACCTCGCTCTTTCCCTCAGAGACTCCCTCACAAGGACGTGAGAACGTGCTCCTCCCCGACACGACCCGCGCCGCCGTCCTGCACGGCCCGGGTGACCTCCGTACAGAACACATCCCCCTGCCCCCGCTCGGCCCCGGCGACGTGCTGGTCACGGTCGACGCCGTCGGTGTGTGCGGCTCGGACATGCACTACTTCGCCGACGGCCGCAACGGCGCGAACACACTGCGCCGGCCGACCGTGCTCGGCCACGAGGCCGCCGGGACGGTCGCCGCCACCGGTTCCGGCGTCGCCCTGGTGACCGGTACCCGGGTCGCGGTGGAACCCGCCGTGGGCTGCGGCGCCTGTCCGACCTGCCGCTCCGGGCGCTACAACCTCTGCCCGAACGGTGTCTGCCTCGGCTCGCCCCCGACACACGGGGCCTTCGCCGAGTCCGTCGTCGTCCCCGCACGGGCCGTGCACCCACTGCCGGACGCCGTGCCCCTCGAGCTGGGCGCGCTGATCGAGCCGCTGGCCGTCGCCGTGTGGGCGGTACGCCGCGCCGAGATCGGCCTCGGCGACCGGGTGCTGATCACCGGCGCGGGGCCCATCGGCCTCCTGGTCCTCCAGGTGGCACGCGCCGCGGGCGCCGCCGAGGTGATCGTCACCGACGTCAACGACGCCCGGCTGGACCGGGCCCGCGCCTTCGGCGCCGACGTCGTGCTCAACACGGCCGGGCGCGAAGACCTGGGACTCGACGGTGTGGACCGGCTGGTGGAGTGTTCGGCCCATCCGGTCGCGCTGTGGCAGGGCCTGCGCACCCTCCGCCCCGCCGGCCGGGCAACCGTCGTCGGCCAGGCCGGGATGTCGGTCGACGGACTGCCCCTGGCCCATCTCCAGCGGTGGGAGATCGATCTGGTGACGGCGTTCCGTTACGCCCATGCCTTCCCGACCGCCCTCGCGATGGCCGCCGACGGCCGCGTCGATCTGGCGGGTATTCTCACCGGGCGTTTTCCTCTGGACCGGGCGGCCGACGCGCTGCGCGCGCCCCAGCAGGACCCGTCGCACCTCAAGGTCGTCGTCCGGCCCGGTGACTGACTCCACGGTCCAGTAACCCTCCCGACTCCTCGTCCCCTCCCTCGCGGCCACGACCACGTCTCTCCCCGCCCGTACGGCCCGCGTGCCCCTCCGTACGGCCCGTCCCGGTCCGTCCGGACCGGTCCCCACTCAGCGGGCCCGCCTCCCGTCCGCCTCCCGGCGTCGCACCCCCGTCGGGCCGCGGCCCCGGCCGACCGCGCCACACCGCGGGCAGGCCCACATCCGGCGATGCCCTCCTACCGGCACCGCGCGGTCCCATGTCCCGTATCCCGTACCGGCACCGCCGTACGGCACCCACGCCCCACCGGCGCCTCTCACGCCCGCTTCCCCACTCTCCCGCTTCCCCGCTCTTCTCCCTTCCTCCGCTCTTCTCCCTTTTTCCCGGGGCTTCTCCCTTCCCCGGACTTCTCCCCCCGGTCCGTCCAAGGAGGCATGGATCATGGAAAAACACCGCACCACCGCGCCCGGCGCCCCGCCCGCGGACCCACGGGCCGTACGCCGGGCCGCCTGGGCCGGCCTCGTCGGCACGGCGCTCGAACAGTACGACTTCGTCATCTACGGCACCGCCTCGGCCCTGATCTTCAGCGAGCTGTTCTTCCCCAACGTGTCGGCGACCGTCGGCATGCTCGCCAGCTTCAGCACCTACGCGGTCGGCTTCGCGGCCCGGCCGCTCGGCGGGCTCTTCTTCTCCCGCTACGGGGACCGTCTCGGCCGCAAATGGATCCTCGTCACCACCCTGCTCCTGATGGGCGGATCCACGCTCGCAATCGGACTGCTGCCCACCTACGGCCAGGTGGGCGTGTTGGCACCGATCCTGCTGCTGATCTGCCGCATGGGCCAGGGTTTCGGTGCCGGCGCCGAGCAGTCGGGCGGTGCCACCCTGCTCACCGAGACGGCCGCCACGGGTCGGCGCGGGCGGCTCTCGTCGCTGGTCATGGCGGGCGCGGCACTCGGTACGGCACTGGGCGCGGTGGCCTGGATCCTGGCCCAGCGGCTGCCCGACGACGCCCTGATGAGCTGGGGCTGGCGGCTGATCTTCGCCAGCAGCCTCCTGGTGACGGTCGTCGCCATGGTCATCCGCCGCAAGCTCACCGAGAGCCCGGTCTTCCAGGAGCTCAAGGAGCAGCGCGAGCGCCCCGCCTCCCCGGTCAAGGAGGTGCTGACCCACGGCCGCAGGCCCATGCTGCTGGTGCTCTTCATGAACGTCGGGATCAGCGCGCAGTCGTACACGTACCAGGTGTTCATGGCCTCCTACCTGGTCTCCACCGTCGGCGTCGCCAAGGACTTCGTTCCGGAGGTGCTGCTCCTCGGCGCGATCTGCGGCGGCTTCGCGGCGATCGGTTTCGGCACCCTCTCCGACCGGTTCGGGCGGCGGCCCGTGTACTCCCTGATCCTCACCGCCCTGGTGCTGCTGCCCACCCCCACCTTCATCGCGCTGAACACCGGATCCAAGGCGGCGATCACAGTGGCGATCGTCATCGGGTTCGTCCTGGCGTGCCAGGGCGCGGTCGGGGTGCAGATGAGCTACTTCCCGGAGCTGTTCGGCAACCGCTACCGGTACGCGGGCGTCACCCTGGGGCGCGAGTTCTCCTCGGTCGTCGGCGGCGGTGTCGCGCCACTGATCTGTACGGCGCTGGTCTCCGCGTTCGCCGGCTCGTGGGTGCCGGTGGCCGTCTACATGTCACTGATCACGGCCATCAGCCTGATCGCCGTCCGGCTGTCGCCGGAGACCCGGGACCGCGATCTGAACATCGCGGCCGACGCCACCGGGACGACCGCGGCGGTACCGGTACGGGAGACGGCGACCGACGGCGACGACGAGCACGTGGCCCGGCGTCCCGCCCCGGACTCGGGGCGGGAAGTCCCCCGCTGACCGGGGCGGCGCTCCGGCGCGGTCCAGGCGGGCCCCGCGTCCGGACGGCGGCCCGTGGCCCCGCCGCATCCGTTCCCGGGCCCGCCCGCCGTGCCGGCCGCCGCCGGGCGGCGAAAACTCCCCGTGGCGCCCGGCACCACCCCTCGAGGGCATTCGGCGCAACCTGCCGTTTCAGCACGTTAGCCGCCGTCTTGTCCGGGAACGCGTGAGTGAGGCGGGCAGACTCGGCGGCGTACGAGGGAGGCACGGTGGCCACGGAGACGCACGGGTCCGGTTCCGCGCTGGACGTCAGGGCGCTGGAGGCGGCCCTGCGCGACCACGTTGCCGGTGAGGTCCGGTTCGACGCCGGCAGCCGGGGCGCGTACTCCACCGACGGATCGAACTACCGGCAGGTGCCGATCGGCGTGGTCGTGCCGTACACCGTCGACGCCGCGGCGACGGCGGTGGAGGTGTGCGCCCGGTTCCGGGCCCCGGTCCTGCCCCGTGGGGGCGGTACGAGCCTGGGCGGGCAGTGCGCCAACACCGCCGTCGTCATCGACTTCACCAAGTACTGCCACGGCCTGGTGTCGCTCGACACCGAGCGCCGGACCTGCGTGGTCGAGCCGGGCATCGTCCTCGACGAGCTGAACCGGCGGCTCGCGCCCCACGGCCTGCGGTTCGGTCCCAAGCCGTCCACCCACAGCCACTGCTCGCTGGGCGGGATGGTCGGCAACAACTCATTCCTGGCGTACGACGCCGACCGGGAGCTGATGCGGCGGGCCGGGATCGAGGCCGAGGTCCTGGACGCCGGGTGCTGCGGTCTCGCCGGGAACTTCGGCTTCGAACGCGGCCACCACGAACTGTCCCTGGCGATCGGCGAACAGGGGGTCCTGCCCGCCGTGCGGGACACCGCGCCCGGGGCGCTGGTCCTCGCGGACGGGTTCAGCTGCCGAACGCAGATCGACCAGGGCCGCACCGGCCGGCGGGCCCTGCACCTGGCGGAGGCGCTGTCCCTCGGGCTGGACGGGCCGCTGCCGGCCGACCGGCCGGAGAAGGCCGTCGCCCGGCCGGTGGCCTCCCGCCGCGACGCCGGGCTGCTGACGGCCGGCACCGCGGCTGCCGTCCTCGGAGCCGCCGCGGCCGGAGCGTACGCCCTGGCGCGCGGCGCGGGCCGCCGTGCGCGGGGCACCGTCCGGCGGGCGTAGTCCGGCCCGCACGGCTCGGCCCACACCCTGCGCGGTGGCCGAGTCCCCGGGCGCCGGGCCCTCACCGGGCCGGGAGCCGGCCGTGGAACAGGCGCCCATTCGTCCGTCCGTCCCACAGAGCACGAGAGGAGCATTCATGACGACCAAGGTGTCCGACTACATCCTTCAGCGGTTGCGCGAGTGGGAGGTCGACCATGTCTTCGCCTACGCGGGCGACGGCATCAACGGACTGCTCGCCGCCTGGGGCCGGGCCGAGAACAAGCCGCGGTTCGTGCAGGCCCGGCACGAGGAGATGGCAGCGTTCCAGGCGGTCGGGTACGCGAAGTTCTCCGGCCGGGCCGGAGTGTGCGCGGCGACCTCGGGACCGGGCGCCATCCATCTGCTCAACGGGTTGTACGACGCCAAGCTCGACCACGTGCCCGTGGTGGCGATCGTGGGGCAGACCAACCGCAGCGCCATGGGCGGCTCCTACCAGCAGGAGGTCGACCTGCTGAGCCTGTACAAGGACGTGGCCGCCGACTTCTGCGAGATGGTGACCGTCCCCGAGCAACTGCCGAACGTCATCGACCGGGCCCTGCGCACGGCGTACGCGAAGCGGACGGTGACCGCCGTCATCATCCCCGCCGACGTGCAGGAGCTGGACTACTCGCCGCCGACGCACGCCTTCAAAATGGTGCCGTCCAGCCTGGGCGTCGCGTCGTCCGCGCCGGTCCCGGCGGAGGCCGACCTCGACCGCGCGGCCGAGGTCCTGAACGCGGGCGAGAAGGTCGCCGTCCTGATCGGGCAGGGCGCGCGCGGGGCGCAGGAGGAGGTACGGCGGCTCGCCGACCTCACCGGCGCCGGGGTGGCCAAGGCGCTGCTGGGCAAGGACGCGCTGCCCGACACACTGCCGTACGTGACCGGCGCGATCGGTCTGCTCGGCACGCGGCCCTCGTACGAGCTGATGCGCGACTGCGACACGCTCCTCGTGGTGGGGTCGAGCTTCCCGTACACCCAGTTCCTGCCGGAGTTCGACCAGGCACGTGCGGTCCAGATCGACATCGATCCCTTCATGATCGGTATGCGCTACCCCTTCGAGGTCAATCTGGTCGGGGACGCTCGGGAAACGCTCAGGAGTCTGCTGCCGAAGCTCAAGAAGAAGCGGCACGGCTCCTGGCGCAAGAAGATCGAGAAGGACACGGACCGCTGGTGGGAGGTGATGCGGGCGCGAGCCGCCGTGGAGGCGGAACCGATCAACCCGGAGTACGTCGTGCACGCGCTCGACGCGCTGCTGCCCGACGATGTGATCCTGACGGCCGACTCGGGCTCCGCGGCCAACTGGTACGCCCGGCACCTGCGGATCCGCGGCACCATGCGCGGCTCCCTGTCGGGCACGCTCGCCACGATGGGACCGGGGGTGCCGTACGCGATCGGGGCCAAGTTCGCGCATCCGGACCGGCCCGCGCTGGCTCTGGTCGGCGACGGGGCCATGCAGATGAACGGCATGGCGGAGCTGATCACCGCCGCCAAGTACTGGCGCGACTGGGAGGACCCGCGGCTGATCGTCGCCGTCCTCAACAACCAGGACCTCAACCAGGTGACCTGGGAGATGCGCGCCATGTCGGGCGCCCCGCAGTTCCTGCCGTCCCAGGCGATCCCGGACGTGCCGTACGCGGACTTCGCCCGGTCCATCGGGCTGGACGGGGTCCGGGTGGAGAAGCCCGGCGAGGTCGAGTCCGCCTGGCACAAGGCGCTGGGCGCGGACCGGCCCTACGTGATCGACTTCCGCACGGACCCGGCCGTGCCGCCGATCCCGCCGCACGCGACCCTCGACCAGATCGAGGCCGCCGCCTCGGCGATCGTCAAGGGTGACAGCGACCGGGCCGGGATGATCCGGCAGGGCCTGAAGGCCAAGGTGCAGGAGATGCTTCCGGGCCACCGGCACCGCGAGGAGTGAGCGGTCCGGCGCCGGAACTTCCGAAAGCGCAAGCCGCACGAGCAACGAGCGAGGAGGCCGTATGGCCCAGACCGTCGTCATCACCGGCGCGAGCGCCGGCATCGGCCGCGCGACGGCCCGGATGTTCGCCCGGCGGGGCGCCGACGTGGCCCTGGTCGCCCGGGGCCGGGCCGGGCTCGACGCCGCGGCGGCCGAGGTGGTGGAGCTGGGCGGCCGCGCGCTGCCGCTGCCCACCGACGTGGCCGACCACGCTCAGGTGGCGGAGGCCGCGGACGCGGCCGAGGCCGCGTTCGGGCCCGTCGACGTCTGGGTCAACGCCGCCTTCACGTCGGTGTTCGCCCCCTTCACCGACATCACTCCCCAGGAGTACCGGCGGGTCACCGAGGTGTGCTACCTCGGCTTCGTGCACGGCACACGGGTCGCGCTGGAGCGGATGCTCCCCCGCGACACGGGTGTGATCGTGCAGGTCGGATCGGCGCTCGGCGTCCGGTCGATCCCGTTGCAGTCGGCGTACTGCGGCGCCAAACACGCCGTCAACGGCTTCACCTCCAGCATCCGTACGGAATTGATGCACCGTCACAGCCGGGTGCGGATCACTGTCGTCCAGATGCCGGCGGTCAACACGCCCCAGTTCTCCTGGGTGCTCTCCCGGCTGCCCCGCCATCCGCAGCCGGTGCCGCCGATCTACCAGCCGGAGGTCGCGGCCCGCGCCGTCGTCCACGCGGCGGACCATCCGCGTCGCAAGCAGTACTACGTCGGCGCCTCCACGGTGGCGACCATCCTGGCCGACAAGGTGGCCCCGGCGCTGCTGGACCGCTATCTCGCCCGTACCGGTTTCGACTCGCAGCAGACGGACGAGAAGGTGGCCGCCGACCGGCCCGACAACCTCTGGCACCCGCTGGACGGCCCGGACGGCCACGATTTCGGTGCGCACGGAGCGTTCGACGCGCGCTCGGCCGGGCACAGCCCGCAGGCGGCACTCGCGCGTCACCCCTGCGTCGTGGCGGCGGCGCTCGCGGGCACCGTCCTGGGCGCGCGGGGGCTGCGCAGAGTGCTGGCGCGCGGGCAGCCGGCCGGCTGACGTCCGCCGTCGACCGCCCTTCCGCACGTCACCCGGGCCGTCGGTCGCGTCACCCGGGCTGGCAGTGGGGGCACCACACGGTGCCCCGGCCCGCGATCCGGCCCCGGCGCAGGGGCGTACCGCAGCGCGGGCAGCACGCGTCGGCGCCGTCTCGGTGGCCGGTGAGCCAGCTCGCGCGCGGCGGTACGCGGCCCGCCCGTACCGCCGCGCGCACGGTGCGCCGCATGTCGGCGTAGAGGCGTTTGCGCTCGGCGTCGGTGAGGGTGGCCGCCCGGCGGCCGGGGGCGAGGCCGGCGCGCCACAGGATCTCGTCGGCGAGCAGGTTGCCGAGCCCGGCGAGGCGGGACTGGTCGGTGAGGGCCGCCTTGAGTCCGCCCCGACGGCCGGTCAGGTACGCGTCGAACCCGTCCCGCGTGATCTCCCCGGCGTCGGGGCCCTGGCGTGCCAGGAGGCGTTCGACGTCCGTCTCGTCGGCCAGCCACAGGCCCTTGAGCTTGCGCTGGTCGCGGTAGCGGAGCTGGCGGTCGGGGCCGACGGTGAACACGACGCGGTCATGACCGTGCCGCTCGTCGTCGGGCCGGCAGCACACCAGCGTCCCGGTCATGCCGAAGTGCAGCAGCAGGGTGGGTCCGTCGGTGCGGGCCAGCAGCCACTTCCCGTGCCGTTCGGCCTGGGTGAACCGGCGGCCCTCCAGCCGCTCGCGCAGCCGGCCCGCGCCGATCCCGTGCAGGACGCCGCTGTCGTACACCTGGACCCGCCGGATCCTCCGGCCGCCCGCGCAGGACTCCAGGGTCGCGCGGAAGGCTTCGACGTCGGGCAGTTCGGGCATCTCCGGCTCGTTCCGTCGCTCGTCACCGGCTACGGCGCGATCCCGGTCCCGTCCGCAGGGCGCCCGCCGCCACGCGCAGGTCGCCGACGAGCCCCGCGTACACGGCCGCCCGGTCGTCGGCGCGGAGCACCGCGGACGGGTGGATGGTGGCCAGACCGTACACGGTGTCCTCGCGCCCGGCGGGGGAGCCGTCGGCCGTGGGGCCTCCGGCGGGCGAGCCCCCGGCTCCGCTGCCGCGACCGCCGGGACCCGGTGGAGGCAGCGGGATCAGCGCGCCCCTGTCCTTCGTCACCCGGAAGGACGGTCCGAACAGCGCCTTGCCCGCCGTCGCGCCGAGGGCCACGACCACCTCCGGGCCGACCACGCGCAGTTCTGCGGTCAGCCACGGGCGGCAGGCGGTCATCTCGCGCAGGCTCGGCGCCTTGTGGATACGGCGCTTGCCGGGCCCGGCGGAGGTGAACTTGAAGTGTTTGACCACGTTGGTCAGGTACGCCTCCGCGACGTCGAGGCCGGCCTCCTCCAGCGCCTTGCGCAGCATGTGTCCGGCGGGCCCGACGAACGGCTCGCCCTGGCGGTCCTCCTGGTCCCCGGGCTGCTCCCCGACCAGGACGACCCGCGCCGAGGCGGGGCCCGAGCCGAAGACGGTGCGGGTGGCGTTCTCGTACAGGGGGCAGCCGTGGCAGTCGGCCGCGGCACGCCGGAGCGCGGCCAGCCCGCCACGGTCCGGAAGGTAGGGCGCGGCGTCGTACGCCTGTCCCGGGCCGGTGCCGACGCCGCCGCCCTTGCCCTTGCCCGTGTCCTTGCCCGTGTCGGTGTCGGTGTCGCGGTCCTGTCGCTGTCGGGTCACCGCCGTCATCTCCGTCCGCCTCCGTCACGGATCCGTTCCCGGCCCGCCTGCCTCCGCGCCGCGTCCGCCGTCGCGGTCGCGGTCGTGGGCGCGCGTCCGTACGTCCGTCTCCGTACACGCCCGTCCGCGACCATCCGTCTCGGCGCGCGACGGCGACGGGCTCATGCCGCCCGCTGGTTGTAGGCGCCGGCCACCTTGTCGTTGAGCGCGCTGCCCCACGCGCGCAGCCTCCGGGCGACGGGGTGCGCGGGCGGCCCCAGGTCCGCTCCTTCCGTCAGCCGCCGCCTGCCGTCCGTCGGGTTCGGCAGCGCCCGGGTGGCCAGCGTGGTCATCCGGGTGGTCAGCCCCGGGGCGACACCATGGACCACGGCCGCGGCGCGCGCGACCGGGGTGAGGACGATCCGCGTCCGCCGGCGCTGGACGGCCGTGACAATGCGGTCCGCCGCGCGGCGCGCGTTCATGGAGACCACGGGCATGCCGGCCAGGGCGGAGAACCAGGCGAATTCGCGTTCCTGATCGCCGCCGAACCGCGCGTGCAGATGGGAGCCCGTCCGCATCAGCCCGGGGTGGACGGCGGTGACGCTCACCCCGCCCCGGGCCGCCTCCGCGTGCAGCCCCTCCGCCAGCGCGCCGACCGCGGCCTTGGCGCAGGAGTACGGCAGCAGATGCGGCGCCGCCAGCAGACCACCGACCGATCCGATCAGGGCCAGCCTGCCGCCCGCGGGACTGCGGCGCAGATAGGGCAGCGCCTCCAGCGAGGTGTACAGGGCGCCCTTGAAGATGCTGTCCAACGCGCTCTCGAAGGCCTCCGCGCCGAGGTCGTCGACGGGCGCGACCTGGATGATCCCCGCGTTGGCGATGACGAGGTCGATCCCGCCGAAGGCGCCGGCGGTGTCGCGCAGCATCTCGCGGACGGCGTCCCGGTCCCGTACGTCGCACACGGCGGTACGGACGCGGACCCCGCCGGGGCGCCGCAGCAGGGTGTCCGCCCGGCCGAGCTCCGCCGCGTCCCGGGCCACGATCGTGACGTCGCAGTGCCGCGCGGCCAGTTCCTCGGCCAGCAGGAGCCCCAGACCGCGGGAGCCGCCCGTGACGACGGCGGAGAGGCCCGTGAGGGACGGGGAAGCGAGCAAGGACGCCATGAATGCCTCCTCGGCGGATCACAAACAGACCTCAGAAACATAACAAATAGGGCAATAGGTGCGCATTTCCCGGGTACTGCACCCATATGAACAGATTGAAGTGGTGGAACTGGCACAAGAAGTCCGGCCAGGAGCCCGCGGACCGGGCCCCAGAGGGCGAGCACACCGACACGCCTGCCCGGCACGGCCGGGGCCGACACGCCAAGCGAGGGACCCGCTTCAGCCCGCCCCGGGCCCGGCCGCGCGGCGATGACCACTCGGGCGGCGGATTCGGCAGCGGGGGATTCGGCGGCTGAGCCGCGGTACGCGAGCGGATCGACTCCATCGAGGGCATGACCGTGCACGGGCCGGAGGACTTCCGTGGCCCCGGGCTCGCGGCCGGCCTGGATCTCCTCCAGATCGTCATCGACGTCACGGCCCTGAAGACCACGGGGTACCGGATCGCCGACCGGGTGCGCGACGCCGTACCCGCCCGGGATCCCGGCGGCGCTCCCCGGCGAACGGCTCAATGCCGATGTGATCGATTATCTGCGCACGGGGGTGGCCGCGGGCATGGTGGTGCCGGACGCGGCGGACCCCGCGCCGCGCGGCGTGCGCGTGGCCCGGGAGGACTGACGGGAGGGCCGAGGAGCCGGCCCGACGCCCCCGGCGTATGGGCCGGGACGCCGTCGGCGGTCCTTCGCGCGGGCGGCTGAAGATGCGGCGGCCCCGATCCTGACGAGACTTGTCGTATGGCAGAACACCGTCGGGCCCGGGGCACTTCCGCGTCCGCAACGACCCGTCGCCGCGCGCGCGAACGGCCCGCCGGGGCCGGTCGGTGACGGCGCGACGGGCACGGCGCGCGCCGCGGGTGCGGGTCCACGCCTTCGTACGCGCGGGTCAGCGGGTTCCGGACGGCGTCGACGGCGTGGGCAGGGTGCCCGCGAGGTTACGCGTCCTGGCCGAGGGGCGCGTGGGCGCCGTCGTCAGCGACGCCCCGGCGCGCCCGCGGCGGCCACGCCCGCGGCACCTGGCGGCCCATCAGGGTCTGCTGCTGGCTCTCGGTGAGGGCGGTCCGGTGCTGCCCATGCGGTTCGGGACGGTCCTCCCGGACGAGGCCACGGTCCGGCGGGGACTGGCCGCAGCGGAGGCACGTCACCTGGCGACGCTGGAGCGGCTGTCCGGCCGGATCGAGGTGGCGGTGGCCGCGCACGCTCCGGCGCAGGCGTTGGCGAGCCTCGTACGGGAGGACCCGGCCATCCGCCGGCTGCGCGAGGAGGCGCGGCGGTGCCCCGGGTACGAGGCGCGTGCGCGGCTGGGCGAGGCGGTGCTGACGGCGATGGCCCGCCGGGCGGCGGAGGCGGCCCGGCACGCGGTGCTCGAACTCACGCCGTTGGCCCGGGCGGTGACGCCCGGGCCCCGGGTCTCCGGATCCGTGCTCACCACGTCGTTCCTGGTCGACAGGGCCACCGTCGACCGGTTCCGCGACGCGGTGCGGGAGTTCGCCGTACGCCGCCGTGACCGGGTGGACCTGCGGGTGGCGGGGCCGCTGCCCTGCTACAGCTTCGTCCCGCCCGAGCGGGTGGCCGCCGGGCCCGGGGACACGGCGGCGACATGACACCGACCGGCGGCGGAGAAGGCAGAGAAGGCAGAGAAAACGCCGGAACGGGACGAAGGAAACAGGGCGAAGAACGCCGAGAAGAGGCAGGGCTTCTCGACCGGCCGCGCGAACGCCGGCCGATCCGGACGAGCAATCGAAGGTGGCGTACTGATGGATGAGAGAACCAAGGCCGCCCTGGCCGCCGCGGTCGCCGGCGGCTATGTGCTGGGCCGTACGAAGAAGGGGCGGCTCGCCCTGTCCCTGGCGACCTTCCTGGCCGGGCGGCGCCTGCGTCTCCAGCCGCGCCGGCTGCTCGCGGACGGGGCGCGCAGGCTGGGCGGGGTGCCGCAGGTGGCGGAGTTGCGGAAGCAGTTGCGCGCCGACACCACCGACGCGGCCCGCCAGGCGCTGACCGCCGTGGTGAACCGGAAACTGGGCTCGCTCGCCGACGCCATCAGCGACCGCACGCTCGGCCTCGACGAGAAGACCCGGGGGCTCGGCGAGAAGGCCGGGGGCGCCGGCGAGAAGGCCCGTGAAGCGGCCGGCGGCGCGCCGGCCGCCGGACGGACCGGGCGCCGCGCGGGGCACGGGGAGTCCCGGGAGGGCGAGGTGGCGGAGGAGTATCCCGAGGAGTACGAGGACGCCGAGGGCTACGAGGAGGCGCGGGACGAGGACGCGTCCCGCGAGCGGCACGCGCCGCGCCCGGCTCCCCCACCCGGCAGGAAAGCGCCCCCGCCCGCCAAGAAGACCGCGGCGAAGAAGTCCGCCGCCAAGAAGGCGACCGCGAAGAAGGCGTCCCCCGCCGGGCAGGCGTCCCCGAAGTCGTCCACGTCGTCGGAGCGGGCCGCCAAGCGAGCGGCCACGCGCGCGGATCGCCGGAGGTAGTCGGCCATGAACAGGACAGACCAGGCCGCCCCGGACGGCGCCGAACCGCTCGCGCGGCTGCGCAAGGAGATCGCCGCCTACCTCGCCGCCCGGGCGCGGCACGCGGCCACGACGGCGGGCGGCAGACTCACCGGCCTCACCGGCCGGCTCACCGACATCGCGGAGAACGGCGGGCATCTGCCCGCGGTCGGCTCGATCGGTTCGATCGGCTCCCGCCTCCTGCACGGGGAGTCCCCGGTCAAGGCCATGCTCTCGGAGAAGGCGAAGGGCCTCAAGGAGAACGCCGTGGAAAAGGCCCAGAGCCTCCTCGGCGGGGGCGGGGGCGGCGGCAAGGCCGGCTCGCCCAAGGTCACGAACATCATCGAAGTCCTCGACGTCGGCATGCCGTTGCGCACCTGCTACGACTACTGGACCCAGTACGAGAGGTTCAGCGGATTCACCAAGGGTGTGCGCGACGTGTCGAAGGACAGCGACGACGACACGGCGAGCACCTGGAAGACCAAGGTGGGCCCGTCGTCGCGCAGCTTCCGGGCGACCGTGCTGGAGCAGGTGCCGGACGAGCGCATCGTGTGGACGTCGGAGGGCTCCCGGGGCACCACCAGGGGAGCCGTCAGCTTCCACGAACTCGCGCCCGCCCTGACGCGCATCGTCCTGGTCGTCGAGTACTACCCGTCGGGCTTCTTCGAGAAGACCGGCAACATCTGGCGCGCCCAGGGCCGTCGGCTGCGGCTCGACTTCAAGAACTTCCAGCGGTACGTGACCCTCACCGACGAGGAGCCGGAGGACGCCTGGCGCGGGGAGATCCGGGACGGGGAGGTCGTACGCACGCACGAGGAAGTGGTGGAGGAGGAAGAGGCCGCGCGGGAGGAGCGGTACGAGGGCGACGAGTACGAGGACGAGGGCTCCGGCAACGGCAGGGGCCGCCGCTACGAGGACGAGGCCGGTGACGACGAGTACGCGGAGGAGTACGAGGACGAGGTCGAGCGAGGCGGCAGGAGGTAGGAGGCAGGAGGTAGCGCCCGGCCCGACGACGTGCCGGGCCGGTCAACAGTCGGCCAACACCGCGAACACGGCCCGGAGTTCGTCGCCCCCGCCCCGTTGACCTCCCTGTACCCCGCCCTTACGGTGTGCGCGTTCGGAATCACAGATGGTGTTCGACATGCCGGACGTGAGCCTCCGTCCCACCGTCAAGGGAGACTGCATGAGCCGCGGTGACATCCCCAGTCGCAGAGTGGTGCTGAAGGGAGCCCTGGCCGCCGGCGCCCTGTCCGCCGTACCGGTGACCGCCCTCGCCGTACCCTCCGGCGCCCCTGTCCGCAACCCCCTGATCGAACGGCGCGCCGATCCCCATGTCCACCGCCACACCGATGGTTTCTACTACTTCACCGGCACCGCGCCCGAGTACGACCGGATCGTCCTGCGCCGCTCGCGCACCCTGCGCGGGCTGGCGACCGCCGACGAGTCGGTGATCTGGAGGAAGCACACCAGCGGCGACATGGGAGCGCACATCTGGGCACCGGAGCTGCACCGCGTCGACGGCGCGTGGTACGTCTACTTCGCCGCGGGCCGCACCGACGACGTGTGGAGGATACGGATCTGGGTGCTCGAGAACACCCATCCCGATCCCTTCCGCGGCACCTGGACCGAGAAGGGCCGGCTCACCACCGCCTGGGACACCTTCTCGCTCGACGCCACCACCTTCACCCACCGGGGCACGCGCTATCTCGCCTGGGCGCAGCACGAGCCGGACATGGACAACAACACCGGTGTGTTCCTGTCCCGGATGGCGAATCCGTGGACGCTGACCGGCCCCCAGGTGCGGCTCACGACGCCCGAGTACGACTGGGAGTGCGTCGGTTTCAAGGTCAACGAGGGCCCGGCGGTCATCCAGCGCAACGGCCGCGTCTTCATGACGTACTCGGCGAGCGCGACCGACCACCACTACTGCATGGGTCTGCTGACGGCCGACGACCGGGCCGACCTGCTCGATCCGGCGTCCTGGACGAAGTCCCCGGCGCCCGTGTTCGCCAGTAACGGGACGACCGGGCAGTACGGTCCGGGGCACAACTCCTT
This sequence comes from Streptomyces sp. NRRL F-5135, assembly GCF_000719775.1. Classification (GTDB taxonomy): domain Bacteria; phylum Actinomycetota; class Actinomycetes; order Streptomycetales; family Streptomycetaceae; genus Streptomyces; species Streptomyces hebeiensis. Next base: position 56,657 of record NZ_JOHR01000024.1, read on the forward strand.
CACGGTCGCCGAGGACGGGCGTACGGACGTCCTCGTCTACCACGCCCGCCAGTACAAGGAGATCACCGGCGATCCACTGAACGACCCCAACCGCCACACCCGAGTCCAGCCACTGGGCTGGCGGCCGGACGGCACCCCGGACTTCGGCGTCCCGGTGGCGGACGGCCCGGTCCCCGGCCTCGCGCTCCGACGCGGTACGGACGCGGGAGTGTGACCGGGATGGGACAGGACACGAGATATGGCGTGCGGCATGGCATTCCGTACGGCACGGGAAACGGGACACGACGCGACACACGGCACGACGCGACACACGGCCGACGGGCGCAGGGCCGTCAGGCGCACGGCCGTCGGGCGCACGGCCGGGTGGGCACACTGCTGCTCGCGCTCTGCCTGGCGGTCGCGGGCGCCCTGCTCCCGGCGGCGGCCGGCGCCGCGCCGGTCCCGTCCGCCCGCACCGGGGACGACCGGGCGGCGGCGGACGTCACGGTCACCAACGGCACCCAGTTCACCGGCACGGACGGCCAGGTGGTGCACGCCCACGGCGGCGGTGTCATCAAGGTCGGGGCCTGGTACTACTGGTTCGGCGAGAACCGCAACGCGGACAACACCTTCCGGTATGTCTCCGCGTACCGTTCGGCCGACCTCAAGACCTGGGAGTTCCGCCGCCATGTGCTGACCCAGGCCACGGATCCCGAGCTCGCGTCGGCCAACATCGAGCGGCCCAAGGTGATGTACAACGCGGCCACCGGCCGGTTCGTGATGTGGATGCACAAGGAGAGCGCCACCGACTACAGTCAGGCGCGTGCCGCCGTGGCCACCTCCGCCACCGTCGACGGCGACTACACCTGGAAGGGCAGCTTCCGGCCGCTCGGGGTCCATATGTCGCGGGACATCACCGTGTTCACCGACACCGACGGCACGGGCTACATGATCTCGGCCGCGCGCGAGAACTACGACCTCCAGATCTACCGGCTGACGGCCGACTACACCGCGGTCGACAGCCTGGTCGCCAATCCCTGGCCGGGCGGGCACCGCGAGGCGCCCGCGCTGTTCAAGCGGGGCGGTGTGTACTTCATGCTGACGTCGGGGGCCACGGGCTGGAACCCCAACCAGCAGCAGTACGCGACCGCCACCTCGCTCGCCGGGCCCTGGAGCGCGATGCGGAACGTCGGTGACGCGACGGCCTTCGACTCCCAGACCGCGTACGTGCTGACCGTCCAGGGCACGTCGGCCACCTCCTACCTCTAGCTGGGCGACCGGTGGGGCAACTCGTTCGGCAAGAAGGTCAACGACTCGCGCTACGTGTGGCTCCCGCTGGCCTTCCCCACCGCCACCAGCCTCACGATGGACTGGTACCCGCAGGTCACGATCGACACGGCGGCGGGAACGGTGACCGGCTCGGGCGGCCCGTACGAGACCCTGACGGCCCGGCACAGCGGCAAGTGCGCCGACGTGCCCGGGCAGTCGGTCCAGGAGGGTGTGGCGCTCACGCAGTACACGTGCAACGGCGGCGGGAACCAGAAGTTCTGGTTCGCGGACACCGGCGACGGCCATGTCCGGCTGCTGGGCCGGCAGAGTTCGCTCTGCCTGACCGAAACCGCCGACGCCGTCGAGCAGCGGGCCTGCACCGGAGCGGCCGGGCAGCAGTGGAAGGTCGCCGCGAACACGAGCGGGTACGTCACGCTCGCCTCCCGGGCGAGCGGCGAGTGCCTCGACGTGGCGTCCGGTTCCACGGCGGACTCGGCACGGCTCATTACGTACGCCTGTTCGGGCGCGACGAACCAGCAGTTCAGGCGCGCCACGGCCTGACGTCCAGCGCGCGCCGGAGTCCGGACGGGCCCGGCGCGCGCGTCAAGCCGATGGACGACCGGCCCACGTTCGGGTGAGATGCGGGGAATCGGGCGCGGCGCGTGCTGCTGTGGGGGCGACCATGCCCGTACGCACCTGCGCAGGGCCCGGAAGCCAGGAGGCACCTCCATCATGTTCGTCCGTCGATCGGTCCGTACCGTGTGCGCCGGCGCTCTCGGCGCGCTGGCGCTCTCCGTCGCCGCTCCCCCCGTGACCGCCGCTCCCGTACCGGTCGGCGCTGCCGTGCAGGACGGTCCCGCCGCGCCGACCGACCGGCTCACCGTCACCGTGGCCGACTCGGGCACGCCGGGGGCCGACGGCTCCTTCGAGCTGTCCTGCCACCCGGCCGGCGGCGGCCACTGGGCCGCCCAGGAGGCGTGCGACCGGCTGGACGGGATGACCCGCTGGGGCCGTGACACCTTCGCGCCGGAGTCGACGGCGGGGTCGGCCGGCGCGATGTGTACGACCATGTACGGCGGCCCCGCCACGGCGCGGATCACCGGCACCTGGGCGGGCCGCCCGGTGGACGCCGCGTTCTCGCGCTCGGACGGCTGTGAGATCGCGCGCTGGGACCGGCTCGTACCGCTGCTCCCCGCTCAGGTCTCCTGATCGCTCATCGCGTCACCGCAGGTCACGGGCCCCTTCGCCGACGGCGGAGGGGCCCGTGGCGATCTCACTGAGCGGCCGGGGGCGGTGTGCAGCGGCCGTAACCGGTCTCGTCCGCTTGACGTGACACCTGGGTAACGGGTTCTACGTACTGTCGTGTGCCGACCGTCCGCCGGGCCGCGCGTCCACCGCTCGTCCGCCGGAGGCGCGCACGGCAACCCGACCACGAAAGAGGCCCGCCCGTGACCGCACCCGCTCCGCGGCCCAGCACCACCGACCGGGTGCGGACCGTCTGCTCGTACTGCGGTGTCGGCTGTGGAATCGTCCTCGACGTCGCGACGGGGCCCGACGGCCGGCGGACCGTGGTCAAGGCGTCCGGCGACAAGGCGCACCCGGCCAACGCCGGCCGGCTGTGCACCAAGGGCGCGACGAGCGCCGAGATGCTCGCGGCGCCGGGCCGGCTGACCCGGCCCCTGATCCGTACGGACCGCGGGGAGGCGCCCGCCTCGTGCGCGATGGAGGCGGCGATCGAGGAGACCGCCCGGCGGCTGCGCGCGGTCGTCGACGAGCACGGCCCCGACGCGCTCGCCTTCTACGTCTCGGGCCAGCTGACGCTGGAGGCCCAGTACCTGGCCAACAAGCTGGCGAAGGGCTTCGTGCGGACCGCCCGGATCGAGTCCAACTCGCGGCTGTGCATGGCGAGCGCGGGCACCGGCTACAAGCAGTCGCTCGGCGCGGACGGCCCGCCCGGCTCGTACGAGGACTTCGAGCACGCCGATGTCTTCCTGGTCACCGGTTCCAACATGGCCGACTGCCATCCCGTCCTCTTCCTGCGGCTCATGGAGCGGGTGAAGGCGGGCGCCAAGCTGATCGTGGTCGATCCCAGGCGCAGCGCGACGGCGGCCAAGGCCGATCTCTTCCTCCAGGTCCGGCCGGGCACGGACCTGGCCCTGCTGAACGGGCTGCTCCACCTGCTGGTCGAGAACGGCCACACCGACCCGGACTTCATCGCCGAGCACACCGAGGGCTGGGCGGACATGCCCGCCTTCCTCCAGGACTACCCGCCCGCCGAGGTCGCCAGGATCACGGGTGTCCCGGAGGCGGACCTCCGCCGGGCCGCCCAGCTGATCGGTGCGGCGGGCGCCTGGATGAGCTGCTGGACCATGGGCCTGAACCAGAGCACGCACGGCACATGGAACACGAACGCCCTGGTCAATCTGCATCTGGCGACCGGTGCGATCTGCCGCCCCGGCAGCGGCCCGTTCTCCCTGACCGGCCAGCCCAACGCCATGGGCGGCCGGGAGATGGGGTACATGGGGCCGGGGCTGCCGGGACAGCGGTCGGTGCTGGTGGCGGAAGACCGGGCCTTCGTCGAGGACCTGTGGGGCATCGCGCCGGGCAGCCTGCGGGCGGACGATCCGGGCCGGGGCACGGTCGAGATGTTCGAGCGGATGGCCGCCGGGGACGTCAAGGCCTGCTGGATCATGTGCACCAACCCGGTCGCGTCGGTCGCCAACCGCAAGACCGTCATCGAGGGGCTGGAGGCGGCCGAGTTCGTCGTCACACAGGACGTGTTCACCGACACGGAGACCAACGCGTACGCGGATGTCGTCCTGCCCGCGGCCCTGTGGGCCGAGTCCGAGGGCGTGTACGTCAACTCGGAACGCAGCCTCACGCTGAGCAGCCGGGCGGTGGACCCGCCGGGCGAGGCGTGGCCGGACTGGCGGATCATCGCGCGGATCGCCTGCGCGATGGGTTACGAGGACGCCTTCGGGTACGAGAGCGCCGAGGAGGTCTTCGAGGAGATCAAGCGGGCCTGGAACCCGAAGACCGGCTACGACCTGCGCGGGGTCAGCTACGAGCGGCTGCGCCGTACGCCCGTGCAGTGGCCCAGCGCCGCCGAGGACGGGCCGGACCGCAACCCGGTCCGCTACCTGAACGACGGGGCGGGCCGGCCGGTCGTCGAACGGCCGGACGGCAGCCGGCCGCGGCTGGTCTTCCCCACCGCTTCCGGGCGCGCGGTGTTCCACGCCCGGCCCCATCTGCCGGCGGCCGAACTGCCCGACGACGACTTCCCGTTCGTCCTGAACACGGGCCGGGTGCAGCACCAGTGGCACACCCTGACCAAGAGCGGCAAGGTCTCCAAGCTCAACAAGCTGAACCCCGGACCGTTCGTGGAGATCCACCCGGAGGACGCGCGGACGCTGGGGATCGAGGAGGGCGACTCGGTGGAGGTCGCCTCGCGGCGGGGCCGGGCGGTGCTGCCGGCCGTGCCGACCGACCGGGTGCGGCCCGGGAACTGCTTCGCGCCGTTCCACTGGAACGACCTGTTCGGCGAGTACCTCAGTGTCAACGCGGTCACCAACGACGCGGTCGACCCGGATTCCTTCCAGCCGGAGTTCAAGATGTGCGCGGTCTCGCTGACGCGGCTCGCGGCACGGCCGGGAGACGGCGCGGACGCGGGCCGGGCGGACGCCCGGAACGCAGGGGCGGGTGCGAGTGCGAGTGCGGACGGAACGTACCGAACCGGAGTGGCGGGGGCGACGCCCGCTTCCGTGAATTCCGTGGGTTCCGCGGCCGGTGGGGTGGCGGTTCTGGCGGAGCTGTTCGGGATCAGCGCTCCCGCCCCGCCACCGCTGGAGGAGGACGAACGCCACTATCTGTCCGGCTTCCTGACCGGGATCGCGGCCGGGGCCGCCGGGGCGCCCGGGACTCCGGTGCTCCCCGCGCACGCCCCCTTCGCACCGGAGCGGGCGCTCTGGGTGAACGGGGTGCTGGCCGGGATGTTCTCCCGCGTCCCCGGCACGGCCACGGCCGCACCGGGGGAGGGGCCCGAGCCCGGGGACGGCGGCACGTCCCGTGACGGCGGCACGGCCGGTGACGGCGGTCGCGCGCCCGGGCGCGAGGTGGTGGTCCTGTGGGCGTCGCAGACCGGCAACGCGGAGGAGGTCGCCACGGCCGCCGCGCGCAGACTGGCCGACGACGGCCGCGCGGCCCGGCTGCTGAGCATGGCGGACAGCGCGCCGGCCGCCCTGCCGCGCGGCGCCGACCTGCTCATCGTCACCAGCACCTTCGGGGACGGCGACGCGCCCGACAACGGGTCCCACTTCTGGGAGGCGCTCAGCGCGCCCGACGTGCCCCGGCTGGACGGGGTGCGGTACGCGGTCCTGGCCCTCGGGGACTCCTCGTACGACGACTTCTGCGGGCACGGCCGCCGCCTGGACGAGCGGCTCGACCAGCTGGGTGCCGTACGGCTGGTGCCGCGTACCGACTGCGAACCCGACTACGGGACACCCGCCGGGCAGTGGCTGGAGAAGGTGATCGCAGCCCTCGGCGCGACAGTGGAGCCGGGCGGGGCGCGGAACACGGCACCGGGTACGGACGGCGCGGCGCGGACACCCACCGGGCCCTCGGCGCCGGCGTCCGCCACATCCGCCGCACCCGCCGGGTCTCCCACGGCTCCCCCCGCTCCCGCGTCGTCCTCGCCGTTTTCCAGGACCGCGCCGGTCACCGCCCGGCTCACCGGCAACCGCCTGCTCAGCCTTCCCGGGGCCGCCAAGGAAGTGCGCCGGTTCACCTTCGAGACCGGCGACGGCGGAACGCCCCTGGAGTACCGGGCCGGGGACGCGCTCGGGGTGCACCCCCGCACCTGCCCCGACCTCGTGGCCGAATGGCTCGCCGTGACGGGCCTCGACCCGGCGTCCGGGATCGAGCTGCCGGGCATCGGGGACGTCTCCCTCGGGGAGGCCCTGCACCGCCACCTGGACCTCGCCAAGGTCACCCCCGACCTGCTGCGGCTCATCGCGGACCACACCCGTGACCACAGGCTCAAGACGCTGCTGCGCCCCGACAACAAGGGCGAACTCGCGAAGTGGACCTGGGGCAGGCAGCCCGCCGACATCATCGCGGAGCACCCCGTCCGGGCCGGCGCGGCGCAGTGGGCGGCCACCCTCGACCGCCTCCGGCCGCGGCTGTACTCCATATGCTCCAGCCCGCTCACCGACCCCGGCCGGATCAGCCTGACCGTGTCCGTCGTCCGCTACGACAGCCGCCGGGGCGTCCCCCGCAAGGGCGTCGCCTCGGCGTTCCTCGCCGACGCGGAACCCGGCAGCCCGGTGCCCGTGCACGTCCGGCGCTCCGCCCACTTCCGGCCGCCCGCCGATCCCGCGACGCCCATGGTGATGGTGGGCCCCGGCACCGGCGTCGCCCCCTTCCTGGGGTTCCTGGACGAGCGGCGGGCCCGCGGCGACCGGGCCCCGAACTGGCTCTTCTTCGGCGAGCAGCGGCGGGCGACCGACTTCTACTACGCGGACGAGCTGGCCGCGCTGCACCGCGAGGGCACCCTGACCCGGCTGGACACGGCCTTCTCCCGCGACCAGCGCGCCAAGGTCTACGTACAGGACCGGATGCGCGAACACGGGGCCCAGCTCTGGTCCTGGCTCCAGGACGGCGCGCACTTCTACGTCTGCGGCGACGGCTCGCGCATGGCCAAGGACGTGGACCGGGCGCTGCGTGACATCGCGGTGGCCCACGGCGGGCTGGACGAGGACGCGGCGGCCTCGTACGTCAAACAGCTGGCAGCGGACCGCCGCTACGCCCGCGACGTCTACTGACCGCGACGGCGCCCGTCTCCGCCTTCCCTTTTCCACTCCCCCCGCATGGCCGAAAACGCATCCTTCGAACGGCCCTCTTGGGAACCGCTTTACCTCCTGCGGTAGTTCTGAGAGCGTTCAGCGCCACATCGTTCGACTCGTCGAACGACTCAAGCCCATGAAGGAGTGGACGCCACGATGGTGTTCAAGAAACTGCTCGGAGCCCTCGGAGTGGGCGGCCCCTCGGTCGACACCGTGCTGGACGGTGGGCCGGCGGTACCGGGCGGCACGCTGTCCGGCCAGGTCCGCCTGCGCGGCGGCCAGGCCGACGCGCACATCGAGGAGATCACACTGGACCTGGTCGCCCGCGTCGAGGCCGAGGGCGAGGAGGGCGAGCACGAGGGCGCGGTGGTCTTCGACCGGGTCACGGTCGGCGGCGGCTTCCGGCTGTCCGAGGGCGCGGAACAGGTCGTCCCGTTCTCCCTGACCCTGCCGTGGGAGACGCCCGTGACCCAGCTGTACGGGCAGGCCCTGGGCGTGGTCCTCGGGGTGCGGACCGAACTGGAGGTGGCCGGGGCCCGGGACAAGGGCGACCTGGACCAGCTGGAGGTGGCCCCGCTGCCGGTGCAGGAGGCGGTCCTGGAGGCGTTCGGGCAGCTGGGCTGGGGCTTCAAATCGGCCGATCTGGAGCTCGGCCGCATCGGCGGCACCGGCCAGCGGCTCCCGTTCTACCAGGAGCTGGAGCTGACCCCGCCGGAGCGCTACGCGCACGCGGTGAACGAGATCGAGGTGACCTTCCTCGCCACGCCCACCGGCATGGAGGTCGTCATCGAGGCCGACAAGCGGGGCGGGTTCTTCTCCGAGGGGCACGACGTGCTCACCCGCTTCACGGTGGCGCACGACGACCTCCACCGGACGGACTGGAACGCCCTGGTGGAGTCCTGGATCCAGCAGCTCGTCGAACGCCACGGCGCTCGCGGCGGCCACGGCTCGGCCCCGTACGGCCACCAGCCCTCGTACGAGGGCGGTCACTACGGCCACTCCGAGAAGCACCACGACGAGCACCGGCGTTCGGGCCCGAGCACCGGCGCCGTGGTGGCCGGGGTCGCCGCCGGTGTGGCGGTCGGCGTGGTCGGCGGGATGGTGGCGGCCGAGGTCGTGGACGAGATCGGCGACGCCTTCGAGGGTGACGACGAGGAGGAGGGCGAGGAGGGCTGACTCCTCCCCCTCCCGGGGTCTGGACAGCAGTCCGCCCGGACGGCCGTTTCCGGCCGGCCGGGCGGACGGGACGCGTACGGAGATCAGCTGGCCGGCTCCCAGACGGGCAGCCAGACGTCATTGGCCGCCCCGCCCGACGTACACGTGTACTGGATCAGCGGGTTGTTCTGCCCGACGCCGCCCTTGACGTTCAGGCACTTCCCGTTGGACCTGACGACCAGCTGGTACCCCTTGCCCTTCGGCACGAACTTCCACTGCTCGTTGGCACCCGAGCCACATGTGTACTGGATGACCTCGGCGCCGTTCTCGTTCCCCCCGCCCCTGACGTTGAGGCACTTGCCGCTCCGTACGGACGCCAGCCGGTAGTAGCCGTTGCCCGTCGCGGTGGCGTCCCAGCGCTCGTTCGATCCACCGGTCCAGGGGTACTGGATGACCGGCGCCCCGTTCTCGGTGCCACCGCCCTTGACGTTGGCGAGCTGGCCCGGGTCGGAGGCCAGTCGCAGGCTGAGCCGGTCCACCGTCACGGCCCTGGCCCCCGCGGCATGCTCCGGCTGGGCCGACGCGGCGGGTCCGGACGCGGACAGGGCCAGCGCCACTCCCATGACGGCGACGGACGTGGCGACCCAGTTCCGGTTCTTCGACGACATCGTTCCTCCTGGCGGCTGCTCACGGCCGGAACGTCCGGCCGGGGAGGACACTGCCGGGCCCTCGACGATCTTGGCGAGCCATCACGGGGCAAACAACTCCTTCGTGCCATTTGCGGCGATACGGACGTTCGAGTGCCCCGAACGCGGTTGCCGCTCCGGGCCTCTCCACTCACTCGGGCGGTGTACATGGCCCGCGGTTGACGCACCGGCATCGGGGCCGCGCGGCCGGGGAAGGACTGGCAGGACAACGGAATTCACCCGGCCGAGGAGGTGCGCATGCGGATCCAGATCGGTCGACGCGGTACGGACACACGAGAGGGAGCGGACGAACCGTCCGGGCGGGACGGCACGACCGCCGGGCGGGGCCGGTCGCGGACCCCGGTGCCCGGACCGCGCGCGCCGCATACGCCGGACACCCGGCGCGGATGGTCCCGACCGCGCCGAACGGCCGGAGCGATCGGGAAGTTCGGGCCGGGCGACCGGTTCGCCGCGCTCCTGGCCTCGCCGTGGTGGCGTGGGGCGGCCGCCGTGGTGGCCGGAGCGCTGTCCGCCCTCGCGTTCCCCGAGCCGTCCTGGTGGTGGTTCGCGTATGTCTCGCTCGTGCCCTGGACGCTGCTCGTACGGACGGCGCCGACCGGCCGGCGGGCCGCGCTGGACGGCTGGCTGGGCGGCCTCGGCTTCATGGTCGCCGTGCATCACTGGCTGATACCGAGCCTCCATGTGTTCATCGTCGTGCTGGCCGCGCTGCTCGGGCTGTTGTGGGCACCGTGGGGGTGGCTGGTGCGTGCCGCGCTCGGCGGGTCTCCCTCCGCGCGCCGGGCCGCCGCCGCCCTCGTGGTACTGCCCTCGGGCTGGCTGATGGTCGAGTTGGTCCGGTCCTGGCAGGGACTCGGCGGGCCGTGGGGCGTGATGGGCGCCAGCCAGTGGAGCGTGCCGCCCGCCCTTCGGCTGGCCTCCCTGGGCGGTGTCTGGCTGGTGAGCCTGCTGCTGGTCGCGGTGAACACCGCGTTCGCCGTGCTGATATCGGTCGCCCGGGCACGGGTCGTGGCGGCCGTGGGCCTCGCCCTGTGCGCGGTGGCCGCCGCCACCGCCTGGACCTGGGCGCCCCGGCCCGCGCCGGCCGGGCGGGTACGGATCGCGGTCGTCCAGCCGGGCGTCTTCGCCGGGCCGGACTCCGTCGAGCGCCGGTTCGCGCGCGGTGCCGAGCTGACGCGTGCGCTGCGCGGCCAGGACCTCGACCTGGTGGTCTGGGGCGAGAGCAGCGTCGGCGCCGATCTCACGGCCCGTCCGGACCTGGCGGCCCGGCTCGCCTCGCTCTCGCGTGCGGCCGGTGCCGGCATCCTGGTCAACGTGGACGCGCGCACCACGGACGCGGCGGGCCGGGGAGGCATCTTCAAGCGCTCCGTCCTGGTGGGCCCGGACGGCCCGACGGGGGATACCTACGACAAGATGCGACTGGTCCCCTTCGGGGAGTACATACCCGCCCGGACGGCACTGGGCTGGGTCACGTCGATGGGCAAGGCCGCGGGCGAGGACCGGCTGCGAGGCACAGGGCAGGTGGTCATGACACCACCGGGCGAGGACGCCGCCGGACCGCGGACCGGGACCGTGTTCGGCCCGCTGATCTGCTTCGAGACGGCGTTCCCGGACATGAGCAGGCAGTTGGTCAGGAACGGCGCGCGGGTGCTGGTGGCGCAGTCCTCGACCTCGTCGTTCCAGGGCAGTTGGGCACCGGAGCAGCACGCCTCGCTGGCCGCGCTGCGCGCGGCGGAGACCGGCCGTCCGATGGTGCACGCGACGCTCACGGGCGAGAGCGCGGCCTTCGGGCCGGAGGGCGAACGGGTGGGCACGCCGATCGGGACGGAGCGCCGCGGAGCGGAGGTGTACACCGCTCCCCTGGCCCGCGGCACGACTCCGTACGTCCGGTTCGGCGACTGGCCGGTCCGTGGCGCACTCGCCGTGCTGGCCGTGTTCGGCGCGGTCGTGGGCGTCCGGTCCCTGACCCGCCCCTCGCCCGCACCGCGCGTACCGTCGACTCGCACCGTCCCCGCGGACGCCGCTGATCCCGGTTCGGGCGGATAACGCCTGGCCGAACGGGTGACCCGTGCCGCAGGATGGCCGGCATGACGACGATCGAACGTACCGAGCCCTCCACCGTCGCGGGCGAGCGCGCCATGCTGGAAGGCTGGCTGGACTACCACCGCGCGACCTTGGCGGCGAAATGCGCGGGGCTGTCCGACGCCCAGCTCCGGCAGACGTCCGTGCCACCGTCCGAGCTGAGCCTGCTGGGCCTCGTCCGGCACATGGCCGAGGTGGAGCGGGCCTGGTTCCGCCGAACCCTGGCCGACGAGGACGCCCCGCCCCTCTACTACGACGAGACCGACCGCGACGGTGACTTCCATGTGGGCGAGGACGCCACATGGGACGAGGCGTACGCGACCTGGCAGGCCGAGATCTCCCGTGCCCGGGAGCTGGCCGGCCCGCTGGACCTCGATGCCCTGGGCAAGGGGCGGCGCGAGCGGACCACCGGTGAGCCCTACAGCCTGCGCTGGATCTTCACGCACATGATCGAGGAGTACGCCCGGCACAACGGCCACGCGGATCTCCTGCGGGAGCGCGTCGACGGCGCGACCGGCGACTGATCCACCGCTCGCGCGCGGGAGGCCGCCCCGGCGCCACGTTGACCACTGTCACCCGTCCGGACCAATACGAGCCCTTTTGCAGCCCCATCTCCCGTCCCGCCCACCAGAGTTGCGCGTGTGTACAAGACGACAAGCGCGGCATGGGTCCTGGTGGGGGTGACGGTCACGGCCGTCTCCGGATGCGTGGCCGTGGCGCCCGGCCCCACGCCGGAACCGGGCCCTCGTCCGGGGCTGACCGGTGCGGCCCCCCGGGCCGGGGACGCGAGGGGCACACGGATCGTTCAGTCGCCGGCGCGGGAGGCACTGGAGAGGATCGCGCCCGTCGCCGGAACACCGAGGCCGGCCCCCCGCGTTGCCCCCGAACCCCGCAGCCCCGCGCACGGCCGGACGAGCGGGCCCGGATACGGCTCCGGGCACCTGGCCGGGCGGCCCGCCGTGCCACTCCCCCGCCCGGGGAAGCCCTCCGAACGCCCCGCCCAGCGGCTCTCCCCCGTACCACCGGCGGTGGCCGCGCTCGCCACCGATGTGTGCGCGATCGGCGAGACATACGGCCGGTGGGGAGGAGAGAGCCTGTCGGACCGGGTCTGCCTGGACGTGTACGGGAGATGAGACCTCTCCCCGGCCTGCTCCCCCGGCAGGCCGGGGGCGGACCGGGTCGGGCCACCGTTGTCCGCACCTCACGCGGTCCGGTGTGACCGGGGTTGAGCCCGGGGCCGGCAGGCGGCCCCGGGCCGGCGCTCACGTCTCCCGCAACCACCGCTCCAGCCGGTCGATCCCCGCCCGGACCCCGTGCCCGCACCCGGCGCCGCCCAGGGCGTCCGCCGCACGTCTCGCCCGGTCGAGGTGAACGCGCGCGGCGTCCGGCCGCTGAAGCTTCACGTAGTCCTCAGCCAGGTTGAGGTGGAGCGAGGGATACAGAGCGCGCAGCGCCTCCGACTCGGGGCCGGCCGCCCTTGGTCGCCTTCCTCCCGCCCCGTCCCCCGGACGGGCACCGTCCTCCGGGCCGATCGGGCCCATGCCCGCCGCCGCTCCCCCGTCCTCCGGGCCCGCACCGCCGTCACCCGCCGGTCCGTCGGCGGCGGTCAGCGCCCGAAGGTCCCAGGCCAATTCGTCCCCCGGGTCGTCCTGGGTGTCCGCCAGGTAGTGCGCGAGGGTGCAGCGGTGCAGCGCGTCCCCCGACTCACCGATCTCCGACCACAGTTCACCGAAGCGGTTGCGCGCCTCCTCGCGGTCACCGCCGTGGAGCAGGATGACCGCCTGCCCGATCCTGGTCATGACGGCGTCCGCCGACGCCTCCCGACGCTCCGCCACTGCCGCCTCCGCTCTCACCCACACCGTCCGGCCCGTCGCCGGTGCCCGCCGGAGCAGACGCTATCGGGCGGAGCGGGCGATCCACTTCAGGCTCGGGCCCGGCGACCGGCCCTGTCGGCCCCGAAGGGGCGGGACAGGACCGGCGGAAGCTCGCCGAAGCGGCCACCGGTCACCCGAGGTCGGGGATACGCCAGTCGATCGGCTCGTGTCCCTGCGCGGCGACCGCGTCGTTGATCTGCGTGAACGGCCGTGATCCGAAGAACTTCTTCGCCGACAGCGGCGAGGGGTGCGCACCCTTGACCACCACATGGCGCTCCGTGTCGATCAGCGGCAGCTTCTTCTGCGCGTACGCCCCCCACAGGACGAACACCGCCGGGTCGGGCCGCTCGGCCACCGCGCGGATCACCGCGTCGGTGAACTTCTCCCAGCCCTTCCCCTTGTGGGAGTTGGGCTCCGCCTCACGGACGGTCAGCACCGCGTTGAGCAACAGGACGCCCTGCTCGGCCCACGGCATCAGATAGCCGTTGTCCGGCACCGGATGGCCGAGCTCCTCCTTCATCTCCTTGTAGATGTTCCGCAGCGAGGGAGGCGTCTTCACGCCCGGCCGGACCGAGAAGCACAGTCCGTGCCCCTGCCCCGCGCCGTGATAGGGGTCCTGCCCGAGGACGAGGACCTTCACCTTGCCGTAGGGAGTGGCGTCGAGCGCGGCGAAGACCTCCTCGCGCGGCGGATAGACCGGCCCCTTCGCCCGCTCCTCCTCGACGAAGTCGGTCAGCTCCTTGAAATAGGGCTTCTCCAGTTCATCGCCGAGGACGCCGCGCCAGGACTCGGGCAGCATGTCGGTGTCGGTCACGTCAACAACCTCCGGTAGCAATCACCTGTCTGCCACAGAACCTACCGGGGACCACTGACAACGCCTCACGCGCTCGGACTCCGCCGCCCGCGGACCCGACGACGCGCGCCGTCGCCCGGCGCGCCTACACCACGCCCGCGTTGAGGAAGATCCCTCCGTCGATCACCATCGTCTGTCCGGTCGTCCACGCCGACTGTTCGGAGGTGAGGAACGCGACGGCACCCGAGATGTCCTCGGGCACCCCGAGCCGGCCCAGCGGGTACGCGCCCGCCACCTCCTCCTCGCGGCCCTCATACAGCGCCCGCGCGAACCTGGTCCTGACGACGGCGGGGGCCAGGGCGTTGACCCGTACCCCCGGCGCGAACTCGTGCGCCAGTTGCAGCGTCAGGTTGATCATGGCCGCCTTGCTCATTCCGTAGGCGCCGACGAACGGTGCCGCGGACAGGCCCGCGACCGACGCGATGTTCACGATCGCGCCGCCGTGCTCCTTCTGCCAGGCCGCCCAGGTCCGCTGCGCGAAGCCGAGCGCGGAGAGGACGTTCGTCTCGTACACCTTGCGCGCCACGCCCAGGTCCAGCTCGGCGATCGGGCCGAAGACCGGGTTCGTTCCGGCGTTGTTGACGAGGAAGTCGACACGGCCGAACTCCGCCATGACGCGGTCGACCGCCGCCGCCTGGTGCGCCTCGTCGTGCGCCTTCCCCGCCACCCCGATGACCCGGTCGGCCCCGAGCCGCCCGACGGCCTCCCGCAGGGCGTCCTCGTCACGTCCGGTGACGCACACCCGGTCGCCCCGCGCGACCAGAGCCTCGGCCACGCCGTAACCGATGCCCCGGCTCGCGCCGGTGACCAGGGCGACCTTCCCGCTCTCCGGTACCCGCTCCACCATTCCCGTCACTCCGTCACTCCCGCTCCGCCGTCTCCCACGCCTCGTCCGCCCCGTCGGCCCGGTGCCGGTCGCGGCCCTAATTCAGCGGGCCGCCCGCCACGTACATGACCTGCCCCGAGACGAAACCGGCGTCGTCGCCCGTGAAGAAGGCGATGGCGCCCGCGACGTCCTCCGGCCTGCCGACGCGCTGGACCGGGATCTGGGCGGCGGCCGCGGCCTGGAAGTCCTCGAATTTCACGCCGATCCGGGCCGCCGTCCGGGCGGTCATCTCGGTGACGATGAACCCGGGGGCCACGGCGTTGGCCGTGATCCCGAACTTGCCGAGTTCCTTGGCGAGCGTCTTGGTGAAGCCCTGGAGACCGGCCTTGACGGCGGCGTAGTTGGCCTGGCCCCGGTTGCCCAGGGCGGAGCTGGAGGACAGGCTGACGATACGGCCGAAACCGGCGTCCACCATGTGCTTCTGACACGCCTTCGACATCAGGAAGGCGCCCTTGAGGTGGACGTTCATCACGGTGTCCCAGTCGGACTCGCTCATCTTGAAGAGCAGGTTGTCCCGGAGCACGCCCGCGTTGTTGACGAGGATCGTCGGCGCGCCCAGTTCGGCGGCGACACGGTCGACCGCTGATTCCACCCGCGCCGCGTCGGAGACGTCACAGCCGACCGCGAGAGCGGTGCCCCCGGCCGTGGTGATCTTCTCGACGGTGTCCTCGCACGCCGACTCGTCGAGATCGAGGACGGCGACCGCGCGGCCCTCGGCCGCCAGCCGTACGGCGGTCGCGGCGCCGATGCCGCGTGCCGCCCCGGTCACGACGGCGACACGCTGCTCAGTGGTGGACATCCTGATCTCCTCGCCCTGGGAACCTGGATCTGCGACTCTCACACGGCCGACGTGGCTGATCTGGCTGATCCGGCCGGCGTGGCCCAAGCGGCCGACGCACTGAGCAACCGCTTAGTACCTTCGGCAGACGAGACGCTAGAAGCCACGGCACCCGGTGTCAACGGCCCCGGGACCAGGAGGGGGACTCGCGCTCCCGGTACCGGCCTCGCGTCAGCGGACCAGCAGGTCCAGCAGCCGTTCCGCCTCGGCCGTCGGGTCCGCCGTCAGTCCCGTGTGGACGGGGCCCGGCTGGACGACGGTCGAGCGCGGCGCGATCAGCCAGCGGAACCGCCGCCCGGCGTCGTCGCCCGCCGCCTGCCCGGCCTGCTCGCCGCCCTGGCACACGCCCTCGACGGCGCGCAGCGCCGCCCGTACCCCCTGGACGTCGGCCGCCGGGTCGAGGGCCAGCAGCTTGGCCTCGTCCAGGTGCGTCCTGGCCGCCACGTAGGACCGCGCGCGGCAGTAGACCAGCACCCCGGCGTTGAAACACTCGCCGCGCTCCACCCGCGGCACGACGCGCAGCAGCGCGTACTCGTAGACGTCCCTGCCGCCCGTGTCGCCCGCGTGGCCCTTGCCGCTCACCGGCCGCCGCCCTTCTCCTCGTTCGTCCCGCCGTCCCGCCGGTCCTTTCGCCCCACCGTGTGCGGCCAGGGCGTCAGGTGCTCGGTCAGCCAGCCGGGCGGCTGCGCGGGCCCGGTACGGACGGGCGCGTCGAAACTGA
The DNA here is from genome assembly GCF_000719775.1 of Streptomyces sp. NRRL F-5135. GTDB lineage: Bacteria > Actinomycetota > Actinomycetes > Streptomycetales > Streptomycetaceae > Streptomyces > Streptomyces hebeiensis. The sequence goes on from NZ_JOHR01000024.1 coordinate 72,858, forward strand.
TCCGCTCGTGGATCGTCGCGGCACGGGCCAGCAACGGCTCCACGTAGGCGCGGCGCAGCGCGTCGGCGGAGTCGAAGCCGGGCTCGTCCGCGAGCCACTCGTCGGGCACCTCGGCGGTGATCGCGTCCAGCAGTTCCTCCGTCACGAGCGGCGCGAGCTCCGCGGCGGCCGCGGCGACATCCGGCCCGAAGGGAACGAGGACATGGTCGGAGGCGTTGTACGGCTTGGCCGCGGACGCCCGCGCACCCGGCCAGTTGTGCTGCCAGATCATGCTGGCACCATGGTCGATGAGCCAGACATCGCCGTGCCACACCAGCAGGTTGGGGTTGCGCCAGGACCTGTCGACGTTGTTGATGAGGGCGTCGAACCAGACGATCCTCCCGGCCTCCTCCGGAGCCACGCGGTACGCCAGCGGATCGAACCCGATCGACCCCGGGAGATAGTCCATCCCGAGGTTGAGCCCCCCGCTCGCCTTCAGCAGTTCCTGCACTTCCTGGTCCGGCTCCGAGAGTCCGATGACCGGATCGAGCCACATCCGCACCAGCTCGGGAACGCGCAGGCCCAGCTTCCGGGCGAGCTGCCCGCATATGACCTCGGCCACCAGGGTCTTGACGCCCTGGCCCGCGCCGGTGAACTTCATGACGTACGTGCCCAGGTCGTCCGCCTCGACGATCCCCGGCAGCGATCCACCCTCACGCAAAGGCGTGACATAGCGGGTCGCTACGACTTCTTCCAACACTTTCCCAGGCCACCCATCTCTTCATCCTTACATCCACGGACGACTCCTCCGGGGCGCAGAGGCAGGAATCACCGGTCAACGGCACTGGGGAGAATCTGGGGAGTTTCGGCCGGCAAGCCGGTCTCCCCGCTCCCCAAGCAGACCGTCGATGGTGCCGCGCCCCTTGCTGCCGGCTTCCGGCATGAGGTGAGCATAGTAACCGAGGGTGATCGCCGGCGAGGAGTGTCCGAGCCGCCGAGCCAGGGTCACGACGGACCCAGAAATGGATCCTCGCGCAGCACGGGGACGAGGATGAAGCGCGGGGTGTGGTACTTCGTCGCGGTCTTCCCGCCCCGGGTGCGGCAGGGACTGCCGACCGGCGCTTCGCACTTCGGACAGTCGTTCCGTGGGCTTCCGCGAATCGCGACCTGCGGAAACGTGATCGGCTCGCGGGCTCTCGCAGAACTCTCTCGCAACTGGTCATTCAGGCCTGGTCCAGGATGGCTGCCGCGCGGCGGCAGCCGGCGGCGATGGCCTCTTGCTCAGCCGCGCTGAGCTGCGGCGGGTGCCAGACCGGCCACAGCAGCACCATGCCACCCCACACGGCAGTGGCACCGATGATCGGGGCCGCGGCAAGCATGAAATCGTACGGCAGGACGATCCCGACCCGGGGATAGCGGCGCGCGATGTCCTCCTGGCTGCCCAGCCACAGCAGCCGCCGCTCCCGCATGGCGTCCGTCACCGGGATCGCGGTGCTCACGGGGACGCGGGTCCACGGGGCGGCGATCCGCCGGGACACACCCGAAGCCATCTCCAGCCGCAGCACCGGCTCCCCCGGAGACAGCAGATAGAGCAGGCCCACCGATGCGCCGGTCTCCCGCACCACGTCGGCCAGAACGGAATCGGGCAGGATCCCGCCGGAACCGGGAACAGCGGCAGACCGCACGGCCGTCACCCGCTGCGGCCGACCCGGGCAGCGCCGCGCAGGCGCCCGAAACGGCTGCGGGCCGCCTCCGCGCTGATGCCCAGCCCCGCGCCGATCTGCTCCCAGCTCACCCCAGCCCGCCGGTCCGCCACCACCGCCGCCCGCACCAGCTGCCCCGCCAGCTCAGGAACCTGCGCGACGGCAGCACAGTGCCGCGGGGCGGGCGAAGCAGGCGAGGGCGGCTGTGCGGGAAGCCGCGCGACGCCCCTCACGTGCAGCAGCAGGCGGCGCCGGGCCCGCCAGGCCGCCTGCCGGTGCGCCGGCCGGCAGTACCGGCGTCGGCGAGCGCGAAGGCGTCCTCGGTCTTGGGGTGGGTGCTGCCCAGCCGGGGTTTGGTCCGGCGCGTAACTGGCCTCGTGGATCGCGGCGCCCAAGAGAGCGCCCGCTCGGGCGCCGTCGTCCTCCGTCGCCGGCTCTTCGACGTGGTCGACGGGCCGCACGGCGGGAACGACATGTGCGGCTACGGCGCCGAAGAGGTCGGCAAGCCCGCGTTCGTCGTCGTGACGAGCTCGCCGCCGGAATCGGTACGGCTCACCGGCCTCGACTGGACATTCGTCACCACCGGTCTGCCCGACGCCGTCGCCGCCGCGCGCGAGCGCGCCGAGGCGGCGTCGACGGACGGCGGCGAAGACCTCGACGTCGTCCTCATGGGCGGCGGCGCCACCATCGCCTCGGCGCTCGATGCCGGGCTGGTCGACGCGCTGACGCCGCACCGCGCCTGGCACCCGTCGTACTGGGCGCCGGTACACCCCTGTTCACCGGCGGAACGCCCCGCACGCTGCGGCGGCGGAGCGTGGCCCCGACAACGACCGTGACGCACCTGACCTACGACGTCCTCTGACGAAGTCGTCGCCGGGACCTCACGGGGCGCTACCGGGGGATGGGCGGTCCGGTGGGCCGGGACGGCCGAAGAGGAGGTCGTAGCCTGCGGGGAGTTGGAGCAGGATTTCCTTGAGCAGGTCGTCGTCGGCTGTGTCGGCGACCGTGCTGAGGACGGCGCTGACGTCCCAGGCCGCGGTCTGCTCGGTGGCCCCTTCGATCCAGGCCGCGGTAGCCCGCACGAACCGCTCCGGGGGCAGCGGCTCAGCGCTCTGCAGCGGGTTGAGGAGGATCAGGGCGAAGTCTTCCGGCAGACGAGCCGCCAGCCGGGCGCGTACCTCGCCGACCAGGTGTGCTCCCAGCAGGGCCAGCACCACGCGGGCCACGCGCTCGGCTTCCCGCAGTGTGTCGTACTCGCCCCGTTCCAGCACATGGGCGAGAAACGCTTCCCGTCGCGCGGTCACGTCGGCCGTCACCCCTTCTCGGTCCATGGGGCGCGGAGGACGGGCGAGGGGGGATCGGATGCCCGTCCTCCGCCGCTGTTCAGCCCCTCTTCGGGTCCGGCTTCAGCCGGAGATCTCCTTGTGGCCGGATCCGACGTCGATGGCGATCTTGCGGGGCTTGGCGCGCTCGGCGATCGGGATGCGCAGGGTGAGCACGCCTGCGTCGTAGTCGGCCTGGATGTGCTCGGTGTCCAGCGAGTCGGCCAGCACGATCTGGCGGGAGAAGACACCCAGCGGCCGTTCCGACAGTTCCATCTGCGCGTCGTCGGCCTTCGCCGCGGGCCGGCGCTCGGCCTTGACGGTCAGCATGTTCCGCTCGACGTCGATGTCCAGCGCGTCCGCGCTGACGCCGGGGATGTCGAAGGCCACCACGTACTGGTCACCCTCGCGGTAGGCGTCCATGGGCATGGGGGACGGCCGCGACCAGGTCCCCGGGCCCATCAGCTGCTGCGCCAGCCGGTCGAGCTCACGGAAGGGGTCAGTGCGCATCAACATCGGAAAACACCTCCCAAAGGTTCGGCAGTTGCTGCCAATGCGCCTCACTGAAACCGTTGTAACATGTCATCCAGTGGATGACAAGTCATGGCGTCGTCCAAAGGGTGACCACTCAGGGAGGAGTCCATGCCCCCCAGCCGACCAGTCGACCTCACCCGGCGCCGACTCGACCGGCCCAGTGCCGTTCCTCGCCACCGCGGCAGCCCTTCAGTCCATAGACGAAGCCCTGCGTGCCGCCCAGCACGAGGTCACCGGCGCTACCGAGACTCACGACATCGGCACCGATCAGGCCCTGGCCTCCCTCCTGCTGCTGAGGCAGGTACGCGAGCAGCTCGCCGGATGGGAGACCGGCCTGATCGAAACCGCCCGCCACGCGGGTGCCAGCTGGGCCGACCTCGCCCACCCCCTCGGCGTCGCCAGCCGCCAGGCCGCCGAACGCCGCTACCTGCGCAACCGGCCCGGACCCGTCGGAACCACCGGTGAACAACGCGTCCAGGCGACCCGCGAACGTCGCGCCGCCGAACGCACCATCACCGCCTGGGCTCGCCGCAACGCAGCCGACCTGCGCCGCCTCGCCGGCCAGATCACCGCCCTCACCGACCTGCCCACCGCGGCCCGCCTCCCGCTCGGCCGGCTCCACGAGGCCCTCGCCCACCACGACCCCGCCGAGCTCATCCACCCCATCAACGCCATCCGTCCCCACCTCACCACCACCCACCCCGACCTCGCCGCGCAACTCGACCGCAGCCTGGCGGCGCCTGGTCTTCCCGCCCCCCGGGCCTGCCGGGGCAGTTCGAACTCCCAGTGATCTCGGCGGCCCGGACGATCTGCCCCTGCCAGGCCTTGTGCTCGTCGGCCGTGGCCGGGCGGTGGATCCCGGGTAACCGCTGGCGGATCAGGCGGGAACGTGAGGGCCCGGGCAGCCATGACGGCTGTCCACGAGCCTCACTCTCGTGGGGAAGCTCTCGACGTCATCGTGGAGGGGACGATGACCATCCTCATGTACCTGAGGTCAAGGGGAACGGCACGGGGAGAGGTACTCATTGACCCCACGTACATGAGTTCTGGTTTTCAGGGGTTCCTCAGGTTGCGCGGCGCAGAGGGACGACGACGTCCTCGCTCCACCGGTACAGCACTCAGCCCCGGCGCCGCTCCGCCCGCAGGTACCGCGCCGGCCTGGTGGCCGCCGCCTCCCGCGGCAGCCGCGTCGCCTTCCAGGAAGGCTTGGACGCCACGAGAACGATCCCCCCTCACTTCGGCCGGTGCCTCGTCTCGAGGCTCTTTCCAAGCCGAGCCGGCCACCCGGCGTGGTCGGATCCAGCCGGATCCTGGTCTTCTGCCCTGCGGGCAGGGCACTCCGGGGTGAAACGTCCGCTCTGCGGCGGCTGATCGCCGATCATCCCCGATGATGGGACGGCCCGGAGCAACGGACCAAGCAACGCTGAAAGGTGCGCACATGGCGGTGGAGGACGGCACATGGCAGGAGGACCGCGTCGCGGGACGGGTGTGGACTGTGCGCCTGGACCCCTATGGGGGCCCCTCCGCCGGCACGGTCCGGCTCTCCTGCTCCCGCCCGGCCTGCCCCGATCAGCGCTTCCCCGGCGGCGCCGCCGCGGGACGCAAAGCCGCCGTCGAACACGTCAACCTGCACCTGGCCCACATCCGCGCGGGCGGCGGGCCACGCGGCGAGGCGTGGTGCGCCTGCCGCACCGCCGACTGCGCCTGGCACACCCCGGACCCCGCCACCGGACCACGACCACGCGGCGGCACCCGGCCGGCGGCGGGATCAGCGCGGTGCGGCGGCCCGATGGCCCTGACCGTGTACGCGGACCGTGCCGGAAGACTGTGGCGGATCGCGGAGATGTGCGCGCGGTGCGCGGCCGCCACCCCCGAATGCCGTGTCCTGGACACCGCCGCGCCCCCGGCCCGCACCACCCCGGCCGGGACGGACCAGACGGCGCACACTCCGGCCGCCACGCCGGGGAATGGCGTTGCGGCGGTCTTCTCCGACCATGCTCCCTCCCCGGTGACCGGTGCTTCTTCCTCCCCCGCCACCGCACCAGCATCGGTCCCCCGTACTCGCGCCGCCTCACCGGCCAAGGCGTCCCGGCGGGCGAAGCGGTGGGGGAAGATCGCGCAGCGGATCGTGCCGCCCGACCTCGAGCCCGACGTCCTGCGCCTGGAGCTCATCGAGCTCGGGGACGCCTTCCGTGCCTACCAGCAGTGCACCGAACCCGACCTTGCCCTCCTCGCCGAACTCCACGAGCGCAAGGCCCGCGCCTTCCGCCTGTGGGCCGATGTCAGCGGCGACGGCTCCCTGCGCCACGACGCACACCGAGCCGAGAAGGCCGCGCAGACCACCCTCGAGATGCACGCCAACCGTGGTGGCCGGCCCATCGGCGACACACCAGACGGCAACATGCCGGCAGTGGAACGGCTGCTGACCCGGCAACAAGCCGTACACGCCCGCACCGTGCTGGACTACGTCCGAGCGCACGCCCCGCACCCGGAGCCCGAGGCGCGCCTGGCGGTTCTCATGATCGCCCTACGGGCCGCACGCGCCGGCACCGGGAACGTCACCGGCCAGGACCTCACGGGCTGGCTCCCCGACGATGCCGAGCGGGTGCTTCAGCAGCTGGTCGACGCCGACTGGCTGCGCCTGCCCGGCACCGTCGCCGAGGTCATGGCCTCCCGTCCCGAGGACCCCGTCGCGGTCACCGTCCCCGCGCTGCTGCCCGAGCGGCCACGCCCGTTCGCCTTCGGCAAGACCACCCGGGCGAGGATCTCCGGCTGGGCACAGAAAGTCGTGGGTGACCGGAAGATCCGCAAGAAAAAGGCCACTGCGGCTGCCCGGCTCCTGGCCCTCTACGCCGCCGCCCACGCCCGCCCCGACGGCCGCCTCGGACGCGCCGAGGACGGCGGGCTGCTCCTGGACCAGGCCGCCGCGTTCTGTGCCCTGCCACCCGACCAGGTCGTCGAACACGCTGAACTGCTGGTCGCCGCCGACTGGCTCGCCGAAGCCGACACCGCCGGAGACCGGCTGCGCGGACAGCTCACCGAGCGCGTCCTCCCGCTGGGAGGACTGCTGTAGGGCTCCGGCTCCCTCTGCCAGAGTGCCAGGCCAACTGCGGTTCACCCGTCGATCCGTACGAGGGCGTAGAGGTCACCCCCCACGTCGTCAGTGAGATCTGGTAGATGCGCGCGGAGGACTTCGCGATGCCCGCGCCGGTGAGGTACCGCTCGACCGCCTCGGTGTGCGACGCGGGCGGGGCGGACAGCGGCATCACCCGGGCGCCTCCGGCATGCTCGAGGCATGGGTACGCCGTAGGTGACTCGGCCCGGGAGATCCCGCGAGCCGCGATGAGTCCTGCGGCGTTCGGCAGTCTTACTGTCGACCCCTTACCGAGGAGGACTTCTGATGCGCAGTGTGACCTATTCGATGGGTGTCTCACTTGACGGCTACATCGTCGGGCCGGACGGCGGCTTCAACTGGACGGCGCCCGACGAGGAGGTCTTTCGCTTCTGGATCGACGAGATTCGACAGGTCGACGTCCACCTGTTGGGACGACGGCTGTACGAGACGATGCTGTACTGGGAGACCGCCGACCAGGATCCATCGCTCGACGACTCCATGCTCGAGTGGACCGCGCTCTGGAAGCCGCTGCCAAAGGTGGTGTTCTCCAGCACGCTGTCGGCGGTGCAAGGCCACGCCCGCCTGGCCTCCGGCCGACTGGCGGAGGAGATCGAACGGTTGCGAGCCGAGCCGGGGGAAGGCGAGATCGCGATCGGCGGCGCGACTCTCGCCGCCGAGGCGGCCGAGTTGGGTCTGATCGACGAGTACCGGGCCATGGTCTACCCGGTGCTGGTTGGCGGCGGCATTCCGTTCTTTCCCCGACGCGAGCGCCGGGTGGATCTCGAACTCGTCGAGACCGGCACCTTCAGCTCCGGAGTCCTCTATCTCCGCTACCGCGTGGCGCGTTAGCGGACTCGTCCCGGCCAGTCGTCCCGGCCAGTCGCGCCAGCCGTGAGACCGCCGGGACGCAGCGGACTCAGGCGGCGGTCTCGGTGTGCCCCTGGCCCGCTGCCGCAGATCAGGGCGCGGTCTGCGGTCCCCTCCGCGATCCGAGGCGCTCGATCGTCCTGGCGACCAGGCCAGGGCCGTTCTCGGGCAGGACCGAGAGATAGTCGCCGGTCCGATACGGCATGCCGTCGGAGCAGCCGGATCTCCGGGTGCCGCTTGGACCATTGGCTGGGCCCGCGTACCAGCTCACCTCGCCCTTCTTCACGGCGTACCCGCCCCGCGTGGTGTCCTCGCAGGGCGAGAGCGGGCGCGGTCGGGTGCGGCCGCGGCATCTCGGGTGGCCATGAACCACGGCGCCACATACGGTTGCGCCCTGACCCGACGGCACGAGGCCGCCGTCTCGGCGGCCGGCCGCGTCCACCAGGTCAGGCTCAGGTCTCCTCCTCGGTCCGGCGGCGGAAGCCGGTGATCCGGGCCAGCCAGGACCGCCGTCGGCCGGGCCACAGTCATCGCGGACGGCGGCTATCGGGGCACCGGCCCGCTCATCCGCACCTCCCCCGCCCCGTACGAGGACCAGAGAGGCCCAGGGGAGGCAGCTCCCTGCCTCCCAGGCGCGCAGAGTGCTCAGTCGATACAGAACTCGTTGCCCTCGATGTCCAGCATGGGGATGCACGACTCGTTTTCCTCGTCGGCATACAGCGTTTGCACGTGGGTCGCGCCGAGCGCGACGAGTCGCGCGCACTCGGCTTCGAGCGTGGCGAGGCGCTCGTCCCCCACGAGCCCGGTGCCGACCCGGACGTCGAGGTGCACACGGTTCTTGACGATCTTGCCTTCGGGGACGCGCTGGAAGTACAGGCGCGGGCCCACACCTGAGGGATCACTGCAGGCGAACCACGCACCCTGCTTCTCAGGCGGCAGGGTGCGGTTGAAATCCTCCCACGTGGTGAATCCCTCCGGTGGCGGCGGTGCGACGTACCCCAACACCTCGCACCAGAAACGAGCGAGGCGCTCAGGTTCCGCACAGTCAAAGGTGACTTGGAACTTCTTGATCGCTGACATCGGCGCACCATAGCAGCCGCCAAGTGACCAAACCGGACAGTCCGCGAACGCCTCGACACGGCACGGGAGATCAGTTGGCGGGATCGACGGGGACGCCGACGCATCCCGCCTTCCCCCTCGTGGCGAACTCCCCTTGCGCCACGTGGATTTCACGTGTCGCGTACCGGCCGAACCGTCCGGGGAGGATCAGCCGTTGATGAGTTGCGCGAACCGCTGGGCGTTGATGTTGCCGCCCGAGGCGATGATGCCGATTCTGCGCGGTGGGGTGTCCAGACGCCCGTTCATGAGGGCGGCCAGGCCCGTGGCGCCACTGGGTTCGAGGACGATCTTCAGCCGTTCAAAAGCGAAGCGCATGGCATCGACGATTTCCTTGTCACTGACGAGAGCGACGGCATCGACCAGGCGCTGATTGATGGAGAAGGTGATCTCGCCGGGGGTGGGCACGGCCTGGCCGTCGGCGATGGTCCGGGGCACGGGGACGGTGACGCGTTCGCCGCCTTCCAGGGAGCGCTTGGTGTCGTCGCCCGCCTCGGGTTCGACACCGACGACCCTGATGCCGGGGTGGAGCGCCTTGGCGGTGACGGCGCTGCCCGCGATGAGACCGCCGCCGCCGACGGGCACGAGGAGGGTGTCGAGCTCGCCGGTCTCACCGAGGAGTTCGAGGGCCGCGGTGCCCTGTCCGGCGATGACGTCGGGATGGTCGTAGGGAGGGATGAGGGCCAGGCCGCGTTCCGCGGCGAGAGCCTCACCGAGGGCCGTGCGGTCCTGCGTGTAGCGGTCGTAGGTGACGACCTCCGCGCCGTAGCCGGCGGTCGCTTCCATCTTGGAGCGGGGTACGTCCGCGGGCATGAGGATGACCGACGTAGTGCCCAGTTCGCGGGCGGCCAGGGCGATGGCCTGGGCGTGGTTGCCGGAGGAGTAGGCCGCGACGCCCTTGGCCAACTGCTCGGGGGGCAGCTGGGCGACGGCGTTGTAAGCGCCACGGAACTTGAAGGCGCCGACGCGCTGAAAGTTCTCGCACTTGATGAATACGTCCGCGCCGACCAGGGCGTTCAGAGTGCGGGAGGTGAGGACGGGGGTACGGCGGGCGATGCCGTCAAGACGTACGGCGGCCTCGCGGACGTCGTCGAACGACACGGGCGGTGCAACGGACACAGCGGATTCCTTCCGTCGGTGGGAAGTCGGGCCGGAAGCCTGCGCGGTGCTCGGACGGCGGTCACCAGCCGGTGACGCGCGGCCAGAAGGCTTCGATCGCGGGCGCGGGAGCGGTGCTGTTCGGGGAGCTGTCGGTGACGTGGTAACCCTGGTGCTGGGCCGCGGTGGCGCAGGCGTGGTTGGGCAGAATACGCAGCCGGGTGCCGATGGGCAGGTCGGGCAGGTCGGCACCGTCGCGGGCGGTGAGGGTGCCGTGCTCCTGGCTCGCGGCGCTCATCAGCAGCTGGGGAATGAGGCGGCCGGCGAGGTCGGTGACCAGGCCGTAGCCCTGGTCCTCGGCCTGGGCGGCGGTGCCGCGGTCGCGGGACATGGCCATCCAGCCGCCGTCGGTGAGGATCCAGCCGTACTCGGGGCGGTGGCCGATGACCGTGACGACGACCGACAGGGCGAGGTCGTCGACGCCGCAGACGCCCAGCCCGGCCATGACCAGGTCGAAGAAGACGTAGTTACCGGCGCGCAGTTCGGTGACGCCCGTGAGGTCCTCGGCGGCATGGGCGGTGGGAGTGGAGCCGACACTGACGGTGCGCACGGGCAGGCCGGCCGCGCGCAGCCTCTCGGCGGCGGCGACGGCGGTGCCGCGTTCGTTCTCCGCCGCCAGACGCCGCTCCGCTGCGCCGTAGGCGAAGTAGGACTCGCCCGCGTGGGTCAGGACGCCGTCCAGGCAGCCCGCCTCGTGCAGGACGTGCCCGATCTCGGTGAGCTCGGGGGCGTCGGACTTGAGGCCGCCGCGGTGGCCGTCGCAGTCGATCTCGATCTGTGCGGGGATGGCGATGGCGGCCTCGCGGGCGGTGTCCGCGACGAACTGCGCCTGCTCACGGCTGTCGAGGAGCACGCGCAGGGCGATCCCGCGGCGCAGGAGGGCGATGACGCGGGGAAGTTTGTGCGGGTCGATGCCCACGGCGTAGGTGATGTCGGTGTAGCCGCCGTCGGCGAAGGCTTCGGCTTCGGCGAGGGTGGAGACGGTGACGGGGCAGGGTGTGCCGTCGTGCAGGAGGGCGGCGACGTCGAGGCTCTTGGACGTCTTGACGTGCGGGCGCAGGGTCACGCCGAGCTGATCGGCCCTGGCGGCCAGGCGGTTGATGTTGCGCCGGGCCTTGTGCACGTCGACGACGGCGAAGGGGGTGTCGGGGTCGCTGAGCGTCTCAGCGGGGAGGGGGGTGGTGTTCACAGCGTGGCCCCCCTGTCGTCGCTCGTGGGGGCGAGTTCGCCGGCCCTCATTCGTGCCGCCCTCATTTCGTGTAGGTGTAGACGCTGGCCCGGGAGATCCCGAGGAGATCGGCAATCGTCTGCGCGGCGTTGCGGGATTCGAAGTAGCCGTCCTCGTGCAACTTGCGCACCAGCGCTTTCTTGGCATCTCGGGAAAGAGCGCGTGGAGTGGTGGAGCTCTCGGCGGCGGCCGCCTCGACCACCTCGCGCAGCACCCGCCGGTTCCGGTCGCCCAGCGTCTCCAGCGGCTCCTCCCGGTGGGCGGGATCGGTGGCGACGAGATTCGAGAGAGCGAGCGTCACCGGGGAAAGGGTCGACACGTCCAAATTGAGGCACAGAGCCGCGATGTAGTCGCCTGCGGCGTTCTTGATACCGATCGATGTGCTTTTCGCGGGTCGACCGTCGGGAAACCGATTGGCGTAGTTCTGGACGACACCGGGGTAGTTCGGGTCCTCGACGCGAGCCAGTCCGAGTTCGGTCGCGGAGTCGCCGATCCTCCGGCCGGAGAGGTTGTTCTCGATCAGACGGATCGCGTGCGCGGGATCCCGCAGATCGTGCAGCACCACCTCGCAGAGCCCGGGGAACATCCTCGCCAACGCGGTCGCGATCTTCTCGGTCTCGGCGAGAAGGTGTTCGTCGTCCGCCGAGAACGAACGCGGCGCTCGTCGGGGCGGGATTCCGTCCGGCGCCGCGGAGCCCTCGTCGTCCACTTCGCCGTCACCGACGTTCACTTCCCGCGCCTCCCTCACGGCCAACGGTGGGCACCGCCCCGTCCGGCCGCCATCCGGCCGTCGGACTTCAATCCAGCGCCACCCAGACACTCTATATATTTTCAGATTCTCCGTCCAGACACGCCAGGCCTGCGGGTGCCCTGAGCGGGCGTCAAACGAACCGGTTCGGTTGACTATCCTGGGTCCATGACGGCTTCGAGCACCCCTGACTCCACACGCGAACGGATCGTCGGTGCGGCGAAGGCCGAGTTCTCGCGGTACGGGATCGCCGGCGCGCGGGTGGACCGGATCGCCCGCGAGGCCCGGACCAGCAAGGAACGGGTGTACGCGTACTTCCGCAGCAAGGAGGCGCTGTACGCGTTCGTGGCGGGCCGGGAGCTGGCCGAGGTGGTGGAGGCGACCCGGATGGACCCGGCCGATCTGCCGGGGTACGCGGGCCGGCTCTTCGACTACTTCACCGAGCACCCGGAGCGCTTCCGGCTGCTGTGCTGGGGGCGGCTGGAGCCGGCCGAAAGGCCGCTGCTCGACAGGGAGGCGCCGACCCGGACGGCCGTCCTGCTCAAGGTACGCCAGCTGCGGGAGGCTCAGGAGTCCGGGCAACTGGACCCGGCGTGGGACCCGGTCGACGTGCTCGCGCTGGTGACCCAGATCGCCACCGCCTGGCTCACCCAGACGGAGATGGCGGCGGCAGCGGCACAGCTGGCCCGGGACCCGGCCACGGCGGCCCGGCGCGCGGCCGTGGTGGAGAGCGTACGGCGGCTGTTCCCGCGCCCGGCCGCCACCGGGCCGGGCGACGGAACCGGCCTGGTGGCCGGGGCCGGGCGGGACACCACCGGCTGACGGCGACGCCGCGGCCGGCGGCGGTACCGCCCGGGGCCGCGGTAACGTGCCCGGCCCGCCGGCGGACGGCGTCAGATCAGTTTGAGGGCCCGCAGGTCGGCGGCGTACTTGCCGATGAGGGATGCCGACAGGTGGGGGATGTCGGCGTCGGGCCCGACCCCGGCTTCCAGGACGGCGGCACGGAAGGCGTCGGCGGGCACGGCGGAACCGGCGACGGGTTCGGCGGGTTCCGCGAACGCGTGCAGCAGCGGCAGAAGCGAGTGCTGCCGCTGCTCCTGCGGCAGCGCACGCATCGCTGTCCCGAACCGGGCCAGCCACTCGTCGTAGTCGTCGATCCGCCGTACCGGGTGGCCGGCGTCGACGAGCCAGTCCACGAAGACGTCGAGGGAGACGCCGTCGTCGTGCGGGTTGAGGACGTTGTAGGTGCGGTGGCCCTCGGTGGCGCGCTCGCCGAGGGCGGTGACGGCCTCGGCGGTGAAGTCGACGGGCAGCCCCTCGTAGTGCGCGGGCCGGCGGACACCGCCGGGGCCGGCGCGGTAGAAGGAACCGGGCGCGATCCCGGTGGCGGCGAGGCTCAGCAGCAGCCGGGTGAACACGTCGGGGACGTTGAGCTGTCCGCCGTACCGGCTGTGCGCGAGGATCATGTCGGAGCGGAATGTCGCCACGGGCAGCCCGCACAGATCGTGCGCCTCGCGCAGCAGCACCTCACCGGCCCACTTGCTCGTGGCGTAGCCGCTCGCGTACGAGTCGTCGAGCCGGCGGACGGGACTGGCGACCCGGATGTCGGCCGACTCGTCGGCGGTGGCGGCCTGGGCGGCGATCACGCCGACGGTCGACAGATAGGTGAACCGCTTGACGCGCCGGGTCAGCGCCAGCCGGATCAGCTCGGCCGTACCCACGACGTTGGGGCCGAAGAGCTGCTCGTAGGGAAGGACGTGGTTGACCAGGGCGGCCGGGTGGACGATGAGGTCGACGGTGTCCGCGAGCCGGTTCCAGGTCGGCCCGTCCAGACCGAGGTCCGGCTCACCGATGTCACCGGCGAGGACCTCCAGCCGGCCCTCGGCCAGTTCCCCGAAGCGCGCGAGGAGTTCGGGGTCGCCGCTGTCGAACGCCTCGTACAGGCGCCGCCTCGCGACGGCCGCGTCCGAGCCCCGGACGACGCAGACGAGGGTGCCGCCGGTGCGCGCCAGCCGTTCCAGCCACTCCAGGCACAGGAAGCGGCCGAGGTAGCCGTTCGCACCGGTCAGCAGCACGGTGCGGGCCGGACCCGCCACATGCGGGAGCGACGGGGCGGCGGCGAGGGTCTCGGCGTCCACGAAGGCGTCCAGGGCGAGGTCGCGGGCGCGCACCTCGGTGGCGCCGGCCCCGTGCACCGTGGCGGGCGAGGGGCGCCGGTCGCCGGACGAGAGCGCCCGCTCGACGTGTTCCGCGAGACGCCGCAGGTCGTGGGCGGGGCTGATGACGACGCCCACCGGGACCTCGACGCCGAAGATCTCGCCGAGCAGCTGGGAGAACGACACCGCGGACAGTGAGTCGCCGCCGAGGTCGGTGTAGCGCGCGGCCGGGTCCGCGGGGGTGCCCAGTACGGCCTGGGCGGCGCGGACCACGGTGTCGGCCACGGGACGGTCGCGTCCGGAGCGCCGCAGCGCCCGCAGTTCGTCGTTCTCGCGTGCGGCGAGGTCGGCGTAGAGGCGTTCCAGGCGCTCGCCGTAACGTTCCGTGAGACGGGGCCGCAGCAGTTTGCGGATGTCGGAGAGCAGCCCGTTCTCGGTGCTGAACGGTTCGGTCTCGATCAGGAAGTCGCGTGGGATCTCGTAGGAGTTGAGCCCCGCCTCCTTGGCGGTCCCCCGTAAGGACGCGGCGATCCGCGCCTTCAGCTCCGCCGGGTCGCCTCCGGCCCGCTCGGCCGCCTCCGGCACGGGGACGACCACCGCGAGCAGATAGGCGCGTTCGCTGCTGCCGTAGACGAAGATCTGCCGCACCAGCGGGCTGCCGGCGAAGACGGCCTCCAGGCGGGAGACGGCGACGAACTCGCCCTGGGAGAGCTTGAGCACATTGTTGCGGCGGTCGACGTAGAAGAGTTCGTCGGGGCCCCTCTCCGCGAAGATGTCGCCGGTGCGGTAATAGCCGTCCTCGTCGACGAGGCCCGCCATCACGTCGGGCCGCTTGTAGTAGCCGGGGATGAGGGCGTCGGTACGGATGAGGAGTTCGCCGCGCGGGTGCGGATGGTCGCTGCGGAAGTAGCCCAGTTCGGGGACGTCGACGAGTCGGTAGTCGCGTACCGCCGGGCGTATCGGCCGGTGGTCGGCGAGCATGCCGCCCGCCTCGGTGGAGCCGTATCCGTCGTGCAGCGGGACGTCCACGCAGGAGGCGACGAAGTCCGTCATCTCGTCGGACAGCGGCGCTCCACCACTGCCGATCCACAGCAGCCGTCCGCCGAGGGACCTTTCGCCGAGATCCCGCTTGACCTCGGCTTCGAGGACCGCGGGGTCGCCGCCGGCGGCCGTCCTGCGGTCGAGTTCTCCGCGGTAGTGCTGGAGGAGCATGTCGCACACCCTCGGTACCAGCAGCAGGTCGGTGGGGCGCACGAGTCCCAGGTCCTCGAAGAGGGTGGACAGGTCGCTGCGGGCCGTGAAGCAGACGGTGCCGCCGCTCCCGAGGACGGTGTACAGCGTGGCCCGTCCGGCGAGATGGCTCATCGGCATGTAGCTGAGCATGATGAGCGGCAGACTGGACTTCCCGGGCCAGAACCCGTGCCACATCCGGCCCACCAGGCGCTCGGTGTACATCGCGCCCTTGGGCGTGCCGGTGCTGCCCGAGGTGTAGAGGAGCAGGGCGAGCCGGCCGGTGTCCGTGCCGTCCTCCAGCTCGGGGGCGGGCGGCAGGCCCCGGCCCCGGTCGAGAACATCGGCCAGCGACTCCAGGACGACCGTGCTGCCCGCGTCGGTCAGCCGCTGTCGGGCCGCCTCGAAGCGCTCGCGTTCGTCGTCGGCCTCCGGACGGTGGTCGAAGACGATGAGGCGGCCCACGGATCCGCTGTCCAGGGCGCAGTCCACGGCGGTGTCGAGGAATTCGACGCCGGCTGCCAGGATACGCGGCCCGGTCTCCGCGATGACCGGCCCCAGCCGGGCGGCCGACGCGCTGGACTGGAGGGGCACGCAGACGGCACCGAGCCGGGCGCAGGTCAGGTCGATGGTGACGAAGTCGGTGCTGGTGAAGCCGAGGACGGCGATGAACTCGTCCGCCCGCAGGGGTTGCCGGGGGTCGTGGTGCAGATCGGCCGCGAGCGCCTCGACCCGGGACCACAGTTGTGCGTAGGTGATCGTGTCGAAGTGCGGCAGCAGCCGGTACTCCGCCCGGCCGGTCGCCGGGTCCCGGATCAGTTCCCGGGCCCGCTCGCCCAGCGCGGGTCGGTCCGCGTACCCCTCCATCGCGGTCGCGATGATCTTTTTCAGGGTGAGGCCCGGCCGCCCGATCGCCGCGTCGACCGCGGGCAGCGGCATGGCGTCGCGCACCTGGGGGTCGTGGGCTCGGAGTTCGGCGATACGACGGTCCGTACGGTCGTCGGGGCCCGGGAACCAGGACTGTGGTTCGGTCGCCATGGTCAGCCTTTCGTGAGTCACGAGCACGCACGTCACCCGACGGCGGTGGTCCCGACACCGCACGACCGGGCTCGACGCGCATGGCGATCAGCAGAGAGCGCGCCTCCCCCGACACCGGCCCCGACGGGCAAGGAACCCGCTCCGTACGACGACGGGGAGCCACACGCCGCCTGCATCCTGTCCGGCGCGACAGGAGACCAAACGGTTCGGTTTGAGATTCGGCGCACCATGGGCGCTGGGCGCACATGACGGACCTGATGCCGCGCGGCGGGGTGGTTCTCGCGGGCGGCCGGGGATCGGGAGCGCCGGAGCGGGTAGTCGACACACCTGTGCCACCCGTCACAACGGGGCCACCCGTCCGATCCCGTACTCGACCCTCGACGGAGCCGTCGTGAAAATCGGAGTCTCGACCTTCATCACCGACCAGGGCATCGGCCCGGTTCCCCTGGGGATCGCGCTCGAGGAGCGCTCGTTCGATTCCCTCTTCATCGCCGAGCACACCCACATCCCCGCCGACCGCCAGTCGCCCTATCCGGGCGGCGGCGAGCTGCCGGAGATCTACTACCGCACGCTGGACCCCTTCGTCTCCCTGACCGCGATCGGTGTGGCGACCGAGCGGCTGCTGCTCGGCACCGGCATCGCGCTGATCCCGGAGCGCGACCCGATCGTCACGGCGAAGGAGGTGGCCTCGCTGGACCTGGTCTCCGGCGGACGGGTGATCTTCGGTATCGGTGTCGGCTGGAACCGGGAGGAGATGAGGAACCACGGCACCGATCCCGCCACCCGCGGCCGGCTCACCGACGAACGGCTGCTGGCCATGCGGGAGCTGTGGACCGCGGAGAGGGCCGAGTTCCACGGCGAGTTCGTGAACTTCGACCCGGTCTACGCCTGGCCCAAGCCGGTGCAGCGCCCCCACCCGCCGATCTACGTCGGCGGCGGCGAGGGCGCGTTCCGGCGGGTGGCGCGGCTCGGGGACGCGTGGCTGGCCAACAGCGTGCCGCCGGAGGAGCTCGGCCCGCAGATCGAGCGGCTGCGCGCACTCGCCGACCGCGAGGTGCCGGTGACGGTGTACGCGGCTCCCGATGCCCCGGAACAGATCGAGGGCTACCTCCGGCTGGGGGTCGAGCGGGTGTTGTTCTACCTGCCGACGATGCCGGAACGGGAGACGCTGAAGCACTTGGACCGGCTGGCCGAGCTCGCCGCCCGGTACCGCTGAGACGGGGTAGGGCGATGTCCGAAGAGCGCGGGGGGACGGGAGCGGTCGGGGCGGCCCGAACGGCCCAGACGGTAGGGGCAGTCGGGGCAGTCGGGGCAGACGGGGCAGTCGGGGCAGTCGGGGCAGTCGGGGCAGTCGGGGCAGTCGGGGCCAGGGTGCGATGCCCGCTCTGACGAGCGCCGAGGCACGGGAGCGGTTCGCCGCGGCGCGCGTCGCCCGTCTCGCGACGGCCGACGCCGCGGCCCGCCCGCACCTGGTGCCGGTGGTGTTCGCCCTGGAGGGCGACACGGTCGTGCTGGCCGTGGACCACAAACCGAAGCGGACGACGCGGTTGAAACGACTGGCCAACATCGCCGAGAACCCGGCGGTCTGTCTGCTCGTCGACCACTACGAGGAGGACTGGGACCGTCTGTGGTGGGTCCGGGCCGACGGCGAGGCGCGCGTGCACCCGCCACCGGACGGGTCACCCGACGCCGCCCGCCGCCTCCGCCCGCTCACGGCGAAGTACCGGCAGTACGCCGACCGGCCGCCCGACGGACCGGTCATCGAGGTCGCCGTGGCGCGCTGGAGCGGATGGCACGCGACCTGACGCGTCACCGAGCGGCTCACGGCGGCTCACTCCCGCTCCGTCTCCCGGGGACGGTAAGATGCCGTGCGGCCTGTCGGCCGAGGAGAGCCGCCCATCGCGCCGTACGGCGAGCCCGAGGGCGTGAACGTGAAGGCGTGAACCTCCAGGCGCGAGCCCAGCACACGCGCCCCACCGGCCGGGATGAACTCGGCCCCCGCACGGCCCTTTCCCGGAGAGCCACCGGACGAGCCGCCCCCGGTTCCGCCGCCCTCGCCTCCGGCCTTCCGATGTACGCGCGTTGCCGCCTTCGTATGCGCGTTGCCGCCTTCTCACCAGATCCGGCGCACACCCGTGCCCGGATCCCGTACTCGACCCGAAAGAGCGTGATGCCCAATGGAAACCACCGCCTTCCCGAGGCAGTTCGCCCGCACGCGGCGCTTCTCGCTCGGTGCTCCGCAGCGGTTCACCGTCTCCCCCGACGGCGACCGCGTCCTGTTCCTGCGGTCCGCGTCCGGCTCCGATCCGCGGGCCCTGCTGTGGCTGTACGAGCACGGCACGGAACGCCTCCTCGCCGGCGGGACGGCCGACGCGGAGGAGAAGGGCGCGGGAATCGGGGCGTACGCGGCCGACCGCGACGCGCGCCTCGTCGCGTACACCGTGGACGGCGCGC
This sequence comes from Streptomyces sp. NRRL F-5135, assembly GCF_000719775.1. Lineage (GTDB taxonomy): Bacteria > Actinomycetota > Actinomycetes > Streptomycetales > Streptomycetaceae > Streptomyces > Streptomyces hebeiensis. The sequence goes on from NZ_JOHR01000024.1 coordinate 91,506, forward strand.
TGGAGCTCGTACGGACGGACGGCGGCGCGCCGTGGCGGGTGCCCACCCCCGGTCCGGTGACCGACCCGCGTCCCTCCCCTGACGGCGACCACGTCGCGTATGTCACCGGAGGCGCCCTGCGGGTCGTCCGGGCGGACGGCTCCGACGACCGGCCGCTCGCCGTACCGGAGGCTCCCGATGTGACATACGGTCTGCCCGACCATGTCGCCGTCGAGTCCATCGGCAGAACCCGGGCCTTCTGGTGGTCGCCCGACGGCACCGCGCTGCTGGTGGCGCGGGTGGACACGTCGAAAGTGCGGCGCTGGTACCTCGGCGACCCGTCGGACCCGGCCGCACCGCCGCGGGCGATCCGCTATCCGGCGGCCGGCACCGCCAACGCCGAGACCTCACTGCACATACTCGGGCTGACCGGCGGCCGCACGCCGGTACGACTGCCCCGGCAGGCATCCGGGACACCCGCGGGCCCCGGCTCCCCCGGTCCGGACGCCGTCTGGCGGGATCCCGCCTTCGACTACGTGGTCGCCGCCGACTGGGACGCCTTCGGCCCGCTGATCAGTCTCCAGACGCGCGACCAGCGCACGGTGTGGGTCGTCGGCGCCGATCCGACGACCGGCGAGGTCGGCCTCCTGGCCCAGCGGACCGACCCGTACTGGGTGGCCGTCCCGTGCGGCGCCCCGCTGCGCACCGCGTCCGGCACACCGGTCCTGCCCGGGGTGCGGGGCGACGACCCTACGCTGTGGATCGGCGACACCCCGGCCCCGGCCGGCACGGAGGTCCGCGCGGCCCTCGGGACCGTGGGCGAGCGGGTGTTCTTCGAGGCGACGGCGGTCGACGAGCCGACGGAGACCCACGTCTGGTCGTACGCACCGGGACGTGGCTTCGAGCGGCTGACGTCCGCCCCCGGGGTGCACACGGCCGCCGTCGGGGGTGACACGGTCGTGCTGGACAGCAGAACGCCGGACGGACAGACGGTCACGGTCGTGCGCGGCGGCACGGAGACCGGCCGGATCGAGGTCCTCACCGAGGAACCGCTGGTCACTCCGCGTCCGGTCCCCCTTGTCCTGGGGGACCGGCGGCTGCGCGCACAGCTCCATCTGCCGTCCTGGCACGAGCCGGGCGCGGGCAGACTGCCCGTGCTGCTCAGCCCGTACGCGGGCCCGGCCATGCAGGTGGTGACCGAGGCGCGCGCCTGGCACACCGCCGTCCGGCAGTGGTTCGCCGAGCAGGGTTTCGCGGTACTGGTCACGGACGGGCGCGGTACCCCCGGGCGCGGGCTGGAGTGGCAGCGGGCCATCGCCGGCGACCGGCTGACGCCCGTACTGACCGACCAGATCGACGCGCTGCACGCGGCGGCGGCACACCATCCCGACCTGGACCTGGACCGCGTGGCCATCAGGGGCTGGTCGTTCAGCGGCTATCTGGCCGCGGCGGCCGTGCTGCACCGGCCCGACGTGTTCCACGCGGCCGTCGCGGGGGCCCCGCCGACCGACCGCCGGATGTACGACACGTACTGGGAGGAGCGCTTCCTCGGCCACCCCGGCATCACGCCCGAGGCGTACGAGCGCTCCTCGCTGCTGTCCCACGCCCACCGGCTGACCCGGCCGCTGCTGTTGGTCCACGGGCTCGCCGACGACAACGTGGTCCCGGCCCACACACTGCGTCTGTCGGCGGCGCTGCTCGCCGCGGGCCGGCCGCACACCGTCCTGCCGCTGCCCGGCACGGGGCACCTCGTCGCCCGGCCGGGGGTGGCGGACACCCTGTTGCTGCGTGAACTCGATTTCCTGGGAAAAGCGTTGGCACCTGAACGGTCCGGCGCCGCGCCGCGTACTCCCTGACGAACCCGGCCGACCGAGAGCCGGGGGAACGGAGCTGGGAATGACGTCATCGCAGGGCATCCCCCGGATCGCGGCCCCCAGGACCGTGGGCCGCAGAACCGTGGTCGCCGCGGCCGGTGCGATGGGGCTGAGCACGGCGCTGGCCGCGTGCGGCGGCGAGCCGGACGCGGCGGGCGGTTCGGACGGCGCGGGCGACCCGGCGGTGTCCGGCGGCGCGGGGGCGAGCGGGGCGAACGGGGCGGCGGGTGCCGTCCTCGCGAAGACCGCCGACATCCCGGAAGGCGGCGGCAAGGTCTTCGAGGACAAGGGTGTGGTGGTCACCCAGCCGACGGCGGGCGAGTTCAAGGCGTTCTCGTCGAAGTGCACCCACACGGGCTGCGCCGTGAAGGACATCAGCGACGGCACGATCCACTGCCCCTGCCACGGCAGCCGGTTCAGCGCGGCGGACGGCAGTGTGCAGGCCGGCCCCGCGACCAAACCACTGCCCGCGGCCTCGATCAAGGTCGACGGCGACTCGATCACCCTCGCGTGAGCGGGAGCGGGAGCGCGGAACTCCTTGTCCCGTAGGGCCGCAGGGCGGTTGCCGAGCCGGTCCGGGAGTGCCCCGGGGGCGCGGGCGGTCGACAGCTGGCAGACTTCACTTTTCGTCGGCAGCGGGTGAAGTCTGTCAGCCGTCGACCGCCCGCGCCGCCGTGGCGGCGGTCCGGGTCGGTGGACCCGGCTGTACCGCCCGGCCGGGGGCCGCGTTCACCCGGTCGCGGGCCTGGACGCGCAAGGCGGCATGCCGTGGCCGCACACACCCCGAGAGACCGTGGTCGCGCACGGGTCGCGAGCCGTCAGCCGTAACTGCGCGCCGGCCCCGGCCCCGCCGCCGAGGCCAGCGCGTCGGCGACCGGACCGATGTCCTCGGGCGACAGCCCCGAGACCGTCAGCCGCACCCCCGCCGGGGCGGCCATGCGGAAGCGCGCGCCGGGCGCCACCACCCACCCCGCGCGGAGCAGCCGCGCCACGGCGCTGGTCTCGTCCGCGACCGGCACCCAGACGTTCATCCCGCTGCGGCCGTGCGCGCGCACTCCCCGTTCGGCGAGCGCCGCGACGAGCGCGTCGCGCCGTTCCCCGTACGACCGCGCGACGGCCGCCGTGTCCACGGCCCCCGAGGTCCACAGTTCGACGACCGCGCGCTGGAGGAGCCGGCTGACCCAGCCGGGGCCGAGGGCCTGACGGCCCGTCACCCGGTCCACCGTCACCGCGTCGCCGGTGAGCACGGCCACCCGCAGATCAGGACCGTACGCCTTGGCCGTGGAACGTACGAACACCCAGTGGTCCGTACGGCCGGCGAGCGGGTACGTCGGCAGGTCCACGATGCGGTGCCCGTGGTCGTCCTCGATGAGCAGGACGCCGGGGTGAGCGGCCAGCAGGGCGCGCAGCCGCTCGGCGCGGGCGGCTCCGATCGACGCGCCCGTGGGATTCTGGGCCCGGCAGGTGACGACGAGCGCCCGGGCACCCGACCGCAGCACCCGTTCGAGGTCGCCCGGAAGCGGACCGTCGTCGTCCAGGCCGATCGGTACGGGGCGCAGCCCCAGCGCGGGAACGAGGTCCAGCAGCGCGCCCCAGCCGGGGTCCTCCACCGCGACCGCGTCCCCCGGACGCAGGTGCGCGGCCAGGGTGCGCTCCATCGCGTCGAGCGAACCGGAGGTCACGGCGATCGGCCCGGCGGGCACCCCGTCCGCGTCCAGAGCGGCCCGGGCCAGCCGCGCCAGTTCCGCGTCGACGGGCGCCTGGCCGTAGAGGCCGGGCCGCTCGGCGTTGCGGCGCGCCGCCGCCGCGAGGGCGTCGTGCAGCGGTGGCAGCAGCGCGGGGTCGGGATTGCCCTCCGACACGTCCCGGACGCCCGGCGGTGGCTCGACCCGGATCGAGCCGCGCGGGGTACTGGCGGGCCGGGGCCGCACCCGGCTGCCCCGACGGCCCGCCGTCTCGATGACACCGCGCTCGCGCAGAGTGCGGTAGGCGGCGGCGACGGTATTGGGATTGACGCCGAGGGTCGCCGCCAACTCTCGCATGGGTGGCAGCAGTTGGCCTGGCGGCAGCTCCCCAGCGCCGACCGCGCGCTCCACGCTCGCCGCGATCTCCGTCGCGCGCCGGCCCGTGATCCGATACTCTCCTAGCACAAACAGCATTATGCACTAGTGCAAAGGAGTCCGCAATGGCACCGCCCGACACGCCCACCTCTGGGACATCCGTGCCGCAGACGCCCACGACCGAGCCGGAACAGTCCGCGCGAGCGGGGTACCGGCCCACCGCGCGCACCGTCCCCACCCGCGCCAGACAGCGGGCCTCGTACGACCGGGAGCTGGTGCACCGGATCCTGGACGAGGCGTACGTCTGCCATCTCGGCTTCGTCCGCGACGGCGCGCCGGTCGTCCTGCCGACGCTCTACGGCCGGGTGGGCGAGCGGCTGTACGTCCATGGCTCGACCGGCTCACGCCCTCTGCGCATGGCGGGCCGGAAGGGCGGGGCGGCCAAGGGCGCCGGGGCGGCGGCGACCGGCGATACGGAAGGGGCCGACGGGACGGGCCCGGGCCTGCCCGTCTGTCTGACCGTCACGCATGTCGACGCTCTGGTGCTGGCGCGCTCCGCCTTCCACCACTCGCTCAACTACCGCTCGGTCGTCGTGCACGGCGTCGCCCGCCAGGTGACCGACCAGCGGGAACGGCGCACCGCGCTGGACGCGATCGTCGATCAGGCGGTGCCCGGCCGTTCCCGGGACTCGCGCCCCGCCGACGCCCGGGAACTGGCCGCCACCGCCGTGCTCGCCCTCGATCTCGACGAGGTCTCCGCCAAGGTCCGATCCGGGGGCCCCAACGACGAGCCGGCCGACCTGACGCTCCCGTACTGGGCCGGAGTCGTCCCCTTGACACGCGGCTACGGTTCCCCCGTACCGGCCGAGGACCTCGACCGGGCCGTCGCCGTGCCGGAGTATCTCGCCTCACTCTGAGAAGCCGTGTCCGGCGGACCCGGCGGGCCTGTGGCGCACACCCGGCGGCCCGGCGGCCTTCCGCGCGACGACCTCACGCGCCGACGGCCGCCCGCGCCGGCGACCGGGCGGGCCCAGGGCCCTGTCACGCGGGCACGTCGCCACAGCCGGCCGGGGCTTCGCGGCGGTCCGCCAAGCCCCGCCTCTCCCGGCCCGCTACACACCGTCGGCCGTGAGCGCCGCCCGCCTCCTCGCCGTTCCCCGGGCCTCGTCCAGGGCCAGCCCGAGCACCGCGACGAGCAGCAGGGACGTGCCCGTCACGGTGGGGAGGGTCAGCCGCTCACCGAACAGCGTGACCGCGATCAGCGCCGCGCTCACCGGTTCCAGCAGCATGATCACGGACACCGTCGCGGACCGGATGACGGCGGCGCCCGCGAAGTACAGCGCGTAGGCGAGGGCGGTGGGCACGGCCGCCACGTAGACCAGCAACCACCCCACCTGCACGGGCTGGGCGGTGTGCGGCAGCAGTCCCTCGACGGCGCCGAGCGGCAGCAGCACCACACTGCCGATACCGAACGCCCAGGCGGTCGTGGTCATCGCGTCGGCCCCGCCGCCCGCACGTCCCAGCCACCGGGTGAGCAGGGTCATCCCGGCGTATCCGGCCGCCGACAGGACCGCGAGCGCGACGCCGGCGGGCCGAACGGTCGCCTCCGTTCCGCCCATCACCAGGACGACCAGCCCGGCGAGCGCGCCGGCCACGGCGAGCAGTCCGCCGCCGCCGAGCCGTTCGCCCCAGGCGACCCGCGCGCCGAGGGCGATGAGGACGGGCCCGGCGCCGAGGGTGACCACCGTACCGACCACCAGGCCGGTCACCTCGACGGACGCGAAAAAGGCGCTCTGGAAGACCGCGAGACCGACACCGCTGCCCAGGACGCGCACCAGCCGTCGCCCGCGCGGCTCCTTGGGGGCGGATTCGCGCCGCGGGCGCAGCGCGAGCACGCCGAGCAGCAGCACCAGTCCGCCGACGCACCGCCAGAAGGAGAGGGCCAGGGGACCGAGGTCACTGATCCGGTAGACCAGCGAGGCAGCGGCGCCGGCGGTTCCCCAGGCGACGCCGGCGACGGCGAGGAAGAACAGGTTCCGGCCGACGGGCAGGCCGGCGGCGGAAGTGAAAGAGGGGGTGGACACGTGAGGTCTCCGTACGACGAACGGATGGATGGCCGCTGGGTTCCGTCACGCGGGCAGCGACGAACCGCTCGGGGCGGAGAGGCGCCCGAGCCCGGTCTTCGTCGGCGGAGAGCCGCCCGCGCTATGCGGCGGGCGGCGAAAGTACGTTCATACGCATGCGCGGTACCTTACGGGCCGGAACGTTCCTCGGACAACGGCACCCGATCGCCCCCCGCGTCGGCCACGCCACCCACCTCGGGCACACCACTCGCTTCGGCTCCCCCGCCGATCGCCACGGCGCCCTTTCCCGGTCCGCCGGCCACCGGCCCCGACGGGGCCTTCGGTGTCGTGGACTGGGCGATGAACGCGCCGGTCAGCACGAGAGCGCCGCCGAGGATCTGCGGCAGCGCGAGGTGCTCCCGCAGCAGCACCCAGGCCAGTACGGTCGCCACCACCGCCTCCAGGCAGGCCACGACGCCCGCCACCTGGGGCGAGAGCCCGCGCACGGCGAGCACGCCCGTCGTGTAGGCGAGCACGGTGGCGATCAGCACCACCCAGCCCAGCAGCAGGAGCGCCGGCACGCGCGAGGTGCCCAGGTCGACGTCGCCGCTGAGCACCGACCGGTCCATGCCCCAGGGGCGGGCCACGAGGGTCAGGACGACGGCTCCGACGAGCAGCCCGTACGCGACCACACCCAATGGGTCGGCCCGCTCCGTCGGCTCGACCCGATCTGTTCGCTCGGCCCGCTCCGCCTCCTCCGCCCGCTCCCCGGTGTCCCCGACCGCCTCCCGCGCCCCGCCACTGCCGCCGTGGTCGGCCAGCAGGAAGTAGCTGACCTGGCAGAAAGCGGCGCCGAGTGCGAGCAGGACACCCCAGGGGTCGAAGCCCAGCCCCGACCAGACCTCGACGACGCAGGCGAGTCCGCCGACCGCCAGGACCACCCCGACCGCCGCGGCGCGGGTCACGGGCCGCCGCTGGACGAAGCGCACCCAGAGCAGCACGAGCGCCGGGCCGAGGTACTCGATGAGCAGCGCGACCCCCACCGGGATACGCGCCACGGCCGCGAAGTAACAGGCTTGCACGCCCGCCACGGCGAACAGGCCGAATCCGGCGAGGAGGGTGGGGCTGCGGCGCAGCAGCGCACGGTGGCGCCAGGCCACGGGCAGCATCACGACGGCCGCGCCGGTGACCCGGAGCCAGACCACGTGCAGCGGGTCCAGCCCCGCTTCGATCAGCGGCTTGGCCGCGACACCCGAACCTCCGAACGCGAACGCCGACGCCAGGGCGAGCCCCAGGCCGACGCTCCTCCCCTGTCGCCCGTGCATGCCGCCATCATGACAGCTGAGTACAGGAGCGTCACCCTTATGACACCTGTCGAGACGACACCTGTCGGGACGGTGCCCGTCGGGACGCCCGGTGGAGCCGCCCGGCCAGCGCCCGTGTGTCGACCCCGGCGCGCTCCATCACCTCGACGGCCCGGCACTCGTGGTCGGCGGCGAGCGCCGCGAGCACGTCGAGGCCGTGGACGCGCGGATCCGCACGACGGGACGCCCACTCCCACGCGTGCCCCAGGGCGGAGACGGCGGACGGCGACCAGCCGGCCACGGTCCGCCCGGCCCGGGACCGTACGACCGGAACGGCCCCGGAGTCCTCCACCCTGCCGTGCCAGCGCAGTCCGTAGCCGATGCTGCGCTGTACGAGGTAGCCGAGCACCCTGATCACCGGTGCGTCACCGCCGCTGTCGCCGACACCGCCGAGCGCCGCGCGCACCTCCGGGTCCGCCTCCAGCAGGGAATGCAGCAGGTGGGCCGTGTCGATCTGCCCGTCCCCGTCGCGCCGCGCCCTGCGGCGCGCGCCCGACAGGGCCTCGGCGAGTTCCGCGGTGAGCCGGCCGTCGTCCTCGACGTGCGCCCGGGAGCGCGGGGGCTGCTGGGCGCGGCCGGACGCCCGGAGGCCGGCCGGGGCGGGCGGGGAGCCGACGCGCGTCACCGCTGACGAGCCCGGGACACACGGAGGTGGATTTCGCACACTGCCACCCCATCAGTCCCCTCTGCCCGAGGCATCCCCGGTGGGAAGCATTTCCGCATCCCACCGGAGTGGTGCACGCCTGCGCCGCTCCTCATCCTTACGGATGAGATCACCCCGGGTCTCCCCCGGAACGCCCCCGGCGCACCGGAGCCCCGGCGGCACCCGGGCGCGCGACCGAACACCCTGCCGACCACCCGGCCGGGCCCGGTCAGGCGTCCTCGTCGGCGAGTACCAGGTACAGCTTCTTGCGGGAATCGTTGATGATCTCGACGGCCTTCTGCCGCTGCTCGGGCGTGCCGGTCCGCCAGACCTGACCGAACGCCTCCATCAGCCCGAAACCGGCCTGCCGGATCTCGTTCATCGTCTCCCAGTCGATGCCGCGCCCGGCCTCTTCCCAGGGGGTGTCCGGCACCGACTCGGCCTCGGTACGGCCGGCCTCGGTGAGCGTGAACAGCTTCTTGCCGCCGCCGCTCTCGCTGGTGATCATCCCCTCGTCCTCCAGCAGTTGGAGGGTCGGGTACACCGACCCGGGGCTGGGCCGCCAGGCGCCGCCGCTGCGCTCGCCGATCTCCTGGATCATCTCGTAGCCGTGCATGGGCCGGTCCTTGAGCAGTACCAGGATCGAGGCACGCACATCGCCGCGGCGTGCCCGCCCCCGGCCGCCGCGCCCCCGGCCGCCGCGCTCGAACGGGCCGCCGAAAGGACCGCCCGGCCCCCCGAAGGGCGGCCCGAACGGCCCGAAGGCCCGCCGCAGGCCCTCGAACTCGCCCCGGAGGTGCTGACCGGGCCCGCAGTGCCCGGCCCCTGATCCACGCCCGTGGCCGTATTCGTGTCCGTGTTCATGTCCATGTGGACGCATCGCTTCGCTCCATTCATCGTTGATCGGTCGCGATATCTCAACGATATATCGGAACCGATCGCACGACAAGACACACGCTGCCTGGGACCCGGCCTCGGACTGGGCCTAGGCTCGGCGCATGCGGATTCGAATCGTCGACGCCTTCACCGACCGGCCCTTCGGCGGCAATCCCGCCGGGGTCCTGCTCCTTGACGCCGGGCCGTTCCCCGACGACTCCTGGCTCCAGCGGGTGGCGGCCGAGGTGAACCTGTCCGAGACCGCCTTCGCCCACCCCCTGCCGGCCGGCGGCGACGCCGACTGGGCGCTGCGCTGGTTCACGCCCACGACGGAAGTGGACATGTGCGGTCACGCCACCCTGGCCACGGCCCATGTCCTGCGCTCGGCGGGCCGTGCGAGCGGAACGGTGCGCTTCGCCGCCCGTGCGGGGATCCTCGGCGCCACCACGCACGACGACGGCTCGATCACCCTCGACTTCCCGACGTCCTCCCTGACGCGGGTGGAGATCCCCGAGGGGATCGCCGCGGCGCTGGGAGCCGAGCCGGTATCCGCGTACGACACGTCGGAGGATCTCGGCGACCTGCTGGTGGAGTTCGCCGACGAGCGGACCGTACGGGCCCTCGCCCCCGACTTCGGCGCGCTCACCGCCCACTCCCGGCGCGGCGTCATCGCCACGGCCGTCGCCGAGGACCCCGCGGGCGGCTACGACTTCGTCTCGCGCGGTTTCTTCCCGGCCGTCGGAATCGCCGAGGACCCGGTGACGGGCAGCGCGCACACCGCGCTCGCGCCGTTCTGGGCGGCGGCCCTCGGCCGTGCGGACCTGACCGGGCTCCAGGTCTCGGCCCGCACCGGGTTCGTGCGTACGGCACTGCGCGGCGAGCGGACGCTGCTGACCGGCCGGGCGGTGACGGTCATCGACGGCGAACTGTTCAGCTCCCCCGACGCGTGACGCCGCACGGCAGACCGGATGCCGGGGCGACGCCCGCGCGCCGCCCGCCCCGTCCGTACGCCGCCGTCCCGGGCCTCCGTACGCCGCTCGGTCCGGCGGCGCACGGACGCCCGGTCCCGCTACACCGTCGGCAGCCAGCCCACCTTGCCCGCCAGCAGCGCGTAGCCGAGGAAGGCGCCGATGTCGAGGAGCGCGTGCGCCACCACCAGCGGACCGACCCGCCCCCAGCGCCGGTACAGCAGCACGAACACGACGCCCATCACCATGTTGCCGACGAAGCCGCCGACGCCCTGGTACAGGTGGTAGGAGCCGCGCAGCACCGAACTCGCCGCCAGGGCGGCCGTCGGCGTCCAGCCCAGCTGCCCCAGCCTGCGGAGCAGGTAGCCGACGACGATGACCTCCTCCAGCACGGAGTTCTGCACCGCCGACAGGATCAGGACCGGGAACTTCCACCAGACGTTCGGCAGCGACTCCGGGACCACGGTCAGGTTGAACCCCGCCGCCTGCATCGCCAGGTAGAACGCCAGCCCCGTGCTGCCGATCCCCGCCGCCACCAGCGCGCCCCGTCCCAGGTCCGGCCAGGGCCGACGGCCGTCGAAGCCGATGTCCCGCACGCCGCTGCCCTCGCGCAGCAGCAGATGCGCGACCAGGGCGACCGGCACCAGGGCGGTGCTGATGCCGAACAGCTGCCAGGCCAGGTCCAGCCAGGGCCGTCCCGGGGCGGCCGACGAATTGAGGTTGGCCGCCTGGCTGCCCAGCGACTCGGGCCTGGTCACCGAGCCGATGAAGCTGATGAGCGCCGACACCCCGCTCGCGCCCAGCGAGAGAGCCAGCACGAGCACGGTCTCGTGCCGCAGGGTCTTCCGCGAGATGGCCTCCTGAGGAAAGGAACCTGCCATCCGCCCCGCCTCCACCCGCACACGTGCCTCCAGTTGAGTCGTCCCCGGACCCGTGGTGTCGCCGACGGGCGCGCGGGAACGCCGGAGCGCACGCGACCGGCCGAGGGCCAGATCCTGTGACCTCACAGCTTGCCCGACCGGCCCGGAGAGAGTGCGGTCAGGCCCGGATCCGACGGCTCGCACCGCCCGCGCGACCACACTCGTATCGCCGCCGGACGGACGACGGCTCGCACCGCGCGCACGTCCACTGGTGCCGCCCGGGCGGACCACGCCTCACGCCGGAGCCGCCCTCACCGGTACCACTCGCACCGGAACCGCTCACACCGCCCGGACCGCGGCCCGCGCGGGGAATCCGGCGGGCCAGGTGTGCACCGGCTCGCCCGCGTGCATCAGCTCACAGTAGCGGCGGGTGGTGGCGGCGAGTGCGGCGTCCCGGTCCAGCCCGGCCTCCAGCGCCCGGTGGAACGTGTCCACCTGCCACGACGCCCCGTTCACCCGCCGCTTGCACCGCTCCTCGATCACCCCGAGGTAGAAGTCACGGTCCGCCGGCTCGACCTGCCAGGCGTCGAGGCCCGCGGCGGCGAGCGGCAGCAGCTCGTCCCGTACGAGCTTGACCACCGGAACGCTCGTGGTCCCGCCCGCCCGGCCCGGGCGTGGCCAGCGCAGCTCGGCGTCGATGCCGTACCGGCACGCCACGTCGAAGTTCTCCGCTGCCTCGGCGAAGGACAGTCTGCTCCAGACCGGCCTGACGTCCTCGGCGAGCGCCCGCACCAGGCCATAGTAGAACGCCGCGTTGGCGACGACGTCGGTGACCGTGGGGCCGGAGGGCAGCACCCGGTTCTCCACCCGTAGGTGCGGTACGCCGTCGACGACCTCGTACACCGGGCGGTTCCAGCGGTAGACCGTGCCGTTGTGCAGCGCCAGTTCCGGGAGCCCCGGCACACCGCCGGCGTCCAGGACCCGCTGCGGGTCCTCGTCGTCGCAGATCGGCAGCACGGGCGGGAAGTAGCGGAGGTTCTCCTCGAAAAGGTCGTACGCGGAGTCGATCCAGCGCTCGCCGAACCAGGTCCTGGGGCGCACGCCCTGCGCCTTGAGCTCGGGCGGGCGGGTGTCGGTGGCCTGTTCGAACAGCGGCGGCCGGGACTCGCGCCACAGCTCGCGGCCGAACAGGAACGGAGCATTGGCACCCAGTGCCACCTGGACCGATGCCACGGCCTCCGCGGCGTTCCACACATCGGCGAAGCGGTCCGGCGTCACCTGGAGGTGCAGTTGCACGGAGGTGCAGGCCGCTTCCGGGGCTATCGACGACGAGGTGGTGGACAGCCGTTCCACCCCTTCGATGTCCAGCGTGAAATCCTCCCCGCGGGCCGCGTGCATCTGCTCGTTCAGGAGTGCGTAGCGGCGGACGTCCGAGAGATTCTCGGAGACCACGTCGTGCTGGGTGAGGGTGGGGAGAATTCCGATCATCACGATCCCCGCGTCGACCTCACGCGCTTTACGGTGAGCATATCCGAGCCCGGCGCGCAGTTCCTCCGCGAGCTGATCGAGGACCCGACCGCCGATACGGTGCGGAGCGATATTTACTTCCATGTTGAACATGCCGAGTTCGGTCTGGAAATCCCCGCTCGCGATGCGCCGCAGCACCTCCGCATTCAGCATCCGGGGCATCCCGTCGGTGCCCGCGAGATTGAGCTCGATCTCCAGCCCCATCAGATTCTTGGGGCGGTCGAACCTCCCGTCCGCCAGCAACCGCTCCAGTACCGCCAGGCACTGCTGGAGCTTCCTGCGGTATTTCTGCCGATCGGACAGGTCGGAACCGCCCGCCTCGACCTTCTCCCCCATCGAAGTGTCCCTCCTCGTGGGCAGCCCGCGGCACGAGCATCGCGTCACGATCGATAATGCCCACACAGCGTGATCCATAACGTCCCGGTCGGCCGACGGACCCCCACGGACGGCGGCCGACCGCTACAGTGGTGCCCCCGGTCGATCGGCACATTCCTTTGGCATGGCGTTGACTACGGCGTTTCCGATGCCCGACATCCGGGGAAAAACGCCGAAGAGTTGGTGGTGATTTTCAGCCGACCCGTTCGAAGGAATCGACCCAGGCCAGACGCGTGCCTTCGCCGTTTATCCACAGTAACCGCACCGGACGAGGTCCGGATATCGCCTTGTCCGCAATATCGGCGAGAGCTAGAAGAAACCTGGCGTGAACACATGTCGTATAAACTTCGCGTACGAGGCGGAGAGTCGGCGTCCCGGCATTGCGATCTGTGAGGCCCACCTCTGACCCCGCACGCTGACAGTGACGTCCGCACCGGTTCACGCTCCCCTTCACGCATCACCCCTGTGTCTCCTGAAGTGAGAGGCAACCCACCATGCCGCTGCATGTTCCTCCGGCCCCCGCGCCTGCCCTGCGCAGCGTTCTCGCGGCACTCAGTTCCCCCACCGCCGTGCGCGATGCCCGCACACCGGCGCTCCAGGCCGCCCCGGGGCCGCTGACCCCCGAAATGCCCCTGCCCCTCCACACGCTCGACCTGGTCGCGCCGGCGGGAGAAGCGGCAGCCGCGGGCCGGGCGCCACGGACCAGATTGACCGGCTGGCGCTTCCTGATCCGCAGCGGTGACCGAGCGGTCGCCGCCGCCGACGCGATGCTCACCGCGGACGGCTGGGCGTTCTCCCGCTTCTTCGAGGGCCCCTACCTCACCGCCACGGAGCGCGCGCTGCGCCAGACCGAGTCGCTGACCACGCCGTACCAGCCGCGGCTGTTGTGGGTGGCCGAGCTCTACATGCTCGCGCTCTGGCTGCACGAGGACACGCGGGACGACGCCGCCGAGGGCGCGCTCGGGCCGGCCGACATCCTGGTGCCTCTCGCACCGGCCCCGCCGGGCATCGCGGCCCACCGCCCGCACCGGGTCGCCGATCTGCTGCCGGTGATCGGGCTACGGCTCGGGGCGGCACCGCCACTGCTGCGCGCTCCGGCCTGACGGGAATGACGGGCTCCCGCCCCGCTCGTCCCGTGCGCCTCTTCGGTGCCCCGCGACCTCACCGGTCACGGGGCACCGGCGCGTTCCGCGGTACCGACCCGGCGCGCCGGGCGCGTCCCACGCCCGCGAACGGGCCGCCGGAGGGACACTAGTTCTCTTCGGCCACGTCGAACCACCCGAAAAGACCGGCGAGTTGAGCTGAACCGTCCGTGCGGGTGATACGTCTTTGAGCAGAAAGGAGAGCTGCCGCGAAATCCCTGCGGATCGCCGTCCGTGGGGCAACACTAGGACCGGACCAGACAGATACGGGGGAGCGGCCATGACGACGTCAAGCCGCGGGACACACACCACGACGCAGCGAAAGAACCCATCCATGTGCCAGCACCAGCCAGCCTGTCCGACAGCCGATTCCGCCGACCGCGACGCCGCACGATTGCTGGCGCACCACCCGGAGCAGGGCTGGAGTCTGCTGTGCAACGGTGTCCTCGTCTTCGAGGACACCGGCGAGCTGCTGCCGGACGGCAAGATCATCGCCCCGCACCGGTCGTCGCGCGGCGGGCAGACGATCACGGCGGCCTGACGCGCCGCCACGGCGCGGCCGGAGCGTCCCGAGCGCCCGGCGGACAACGGGTGGGCGGCATGCCGCCCGCGGCGCCCCCGCCCTGTCGGTCCTGACCCGGCGCGGCCGGCGATCCAGCGCCCGTCGGGGCCGGCTCGGCACGTCGACCGGCTCGGTGCTCCGTCGGCTGCCCCGTGCTCCGTCGGCCGACCCGGCACTTCGGCCGAGCCGGACCGGTCGCTTCCGCCTGGTTCTCCCGCCGCCGCGAGGCCGGCCCGGAAACCGCTCTCCGACCGGCCCGGCACCGTACCGGTCACATCGGGCGCGGGGACCGGGCCGTTCGGCCCCTCGGGCGCCGAGCGGCCGGGACCACGGCCCCGGCCGGACGGCCTGCCCGGCGCCCCGGACGGTCAGTCGTCGTACGCGTCAAGCGGCGGGCAGGAGCAGACCAGGTTGCGGTCGCCGAACGCGCCGTCGATCCGGCGGACCGGCGGCCAGTACTTGTCGGCGGCCGAGACACCGGCCGGGAAGGCCGCCTCGGTACGGCTGTACGGACGGTCCCACTCGCCGCCCAGCGCGGCGGCCGTGTGCGGGGCGTTGCGCAGCGGGTTGTCGTCCGCCGGCCACTCCCCCGACGCGACCTTGTCGATCTCCCGGCGGATCGCGATCATCGCCTCGCAGAACCGGTCGATCTCCGCCAGGTCCTCGCTCTCGGTGGGCTCGATCATCAGCGTGCCCGCCACGGGGAACGACATCGTCGGCGCGTGGAAGCCGTAGTCGATCAGCCGCTTCGCGATGTCGTCGACGCTCACTCCCGTGGCCTTGGACAGCGGCCGAAGATCCACGATGCACTCGTGCGCCACCAGACCGGCCGGACCGGTGTAGAGCACCGGGTAGTGCGGCTCCAGTCGCTTGGCGACGTAGTTGGCGGCGAGCACGGCGACCTGGGTCGCCCGCTTCAGCCCCTCGCCGCCCATCAGCCGCACGTACGCCCAGGAGATGGGCAGGATGCCCGCCGAGCCCCAGGGAGCCGCCGAGACGGGCCCGACGCCCGTCCCGGGCCCGGCCGCCGGCTGGAGCGGGTGGTTCGGCAGGTACGGCGCGAGATGCGCCCGTACGCCGACGGGACCGACCCCCGGGCCACCGCCGCCGTGCGGGATGCAGAACGTCTTGTGCAGATTCAGGTGCGACACGTCCGAGCCGAACCGGCCCGGCTTCGCCAGCCCCACCAGCGCGTTGAGGTTCGCGCCGTCGACGTAGACCTGCCCGCCCGCGTCGTGCACGGCCGCGCAGATGTCCCCGATGTGCTCCTCGAAAACGCCGTGCGTGGAGGGGTAGGTGACCATGAGGACGGCCAGCTCCGCGCCGTGCCGTTCGATCTTGGCGTGCAGGTCCGCCAGGTCCACGTCACCGTTCTCACCGGTCTTGACGACGACGACCTTCATCCCGGCCATCACCGCGCTCGCGGCGTTCGTCCCGTGCGCGGAGGAGGGGATGAGACAGACCGTGCGGCCGGTGTCGCCGTTGGCGCGGTGGTACGCCCGTACGGCCAGCAGACCGGCCAGCTCCCCCTGCGAGCCGGCGTTCGGCTGGAGGGACACCGCGTCGTACCCGGTGACCTCGGCGAGCCGCTCCTCCAGCTCCCGGATCAGCGTCAGATAGCCGCTCGCCTGCTCCGCCGGCGCGAACGGGTGCAGCGCCCCGAACTCGGGCCAGGTGACCGGCTCCATCTCCGTGGTCGCGTTCAGCTTCATCGTGCAGGAGCCGAGCGGGATCATGCCCCGGTCCAGCGCGTAGTCCCGGTCGGCGAGCCGGCGCAGGTAGCGCAGCATCGCCGTCTCGGAGCGGTGACGGTGGAAGACCGGGTGCGTCAGATACGAGTCGGCGCGCAGCAGACCGGCCGGCAGGGCGTCGTCCGTGGCCGCGTCGAGCGCCTCGATGTCGGCGGCCACCCCGAAGGCGGCCCACACCGCGGTCAGCTGGGCACGGCCCGTCGTCTCGTCACAGGCGACCGAGACGTGGTCCCCGTCCACGAGGCGGAGGTTGATCCCGCTCGCCAGGGCCGCGGCGACGACCTCGGCGGCCCGGCCCGGGACCCGGGCCGTCAGCGTGTCGAAGAACGCGCCGTGCACGACCTCCACCCCGCCCGCGCGCAGCCCCTCGGCGAGCAGCGCCGCGTACCGGTGGGTGCGGCGCGCGATCGCCCGCAGCCCGTCCGGGCCGTGGTACACGGCGTACATCCCGGCCATGACGGCCAGCAGGACCTGCGCGGTGCAGATGTTGCTCGTGGCCTTCTCCCGGCGGATGTGCTGCTCCCGCGTCTGGAGCGCCAGCCGGTACGCCCGGTCCCCGTCGGCGTCCACGGACACCCCGACCAGCCGGCCCGGCAGGTTGCGCGCGAAGTTCTCCCGTACGGACATGTAGCCGGCGTGCGGGCCGCCGAAGCCCATCGGGACGCCGAAGCGCTGGGTGGTGCCGACCGCGATGTCCGCGCCCAGTTCCCCGGGCGGGGTGAGGAGCGTCAGCGCCAGCAGATCGGCGGCGACGGTGACCACCGCGCCGAGTTCGTGGGCCCGTTCGATCACGGGCCCGAGGTCGCGGACGGCCCCGGAGGCGCCCGGGTACTGGAGCAGCACTCCGAAGACACCGCGCTCGGCCACCTCGGCCGGGATGCCCTCGCTCAGGTCGGCGACCACGACCTCGACGCCGGTCGGTTCGGCCCGGGTCTCGACGACGGCGATCGTCTGCGGCAGGGTGTCGGCGTCCACCAGGAACACCCCGTCCTTGACCTTGCCGACGCGGCGCGACAGCGCCATCGCCTCGGCCGCCGCCGTGCTCTCGTCGAGCAGTGAGGCGCTCGAGGTCGGCAGTCCGGTCAGCTCGGCGACGACGGTCTGGAAGTTGAGCAGCGCCTCCAGCCGGCCCTGGGAGATCTCCGGCTGGTACGGCGTGTACGCGGTGTACCAGGCCGGGTTCTCCAGCACGTTGCGCAGGATCACGGGCGGGGTGAAGGTGCCGTAGTAGCCGAGCCCGATCATCGACGTCCGCACCTCGTTGCGGTCCGCCAGCGACCGCAACTCGGCCAGCACCTCCGGCTCGGTACGGGAACCGGGCAGCCGCAGCGCCTCCACGCTCTTGATGGCGTCGGGCACGGCGGCGGCGGTCAGCTCGTCGAGCGAGCCGTAGCCGACCTGCGCCAGCATCTTCGCCCGCGCCTCCGCGTCGGGCCCGATGTGGCGCTGCTCGAAGGGTGTGCCCCGCTCCAGCTCGGCGAGCGGAATGCGACGGTCGGTCATGGAGAGGCCTCCTGGTCTGTCACGACCTGCGAGAGGCACCCGCGCGAACGGGCACCCGGACGGCCTCCCCCTCTGTCATCTCGACCTGAGAGCTTCACCGGCCCGCCGCACACGGTCCGGCTTTCACCGTCGGTGAGAGCGGGAGCCGTCCGACGCCCGCCCTGCTTTCCAGAGTGACCTCGTCCATGCGGTACGGGTGCCTGAGAGATTCCGGGGAGGATTTGCTCCTTCGGCGCCCCCGGCCATCTCTCCGGAGGACTCTCCCGCATGGGGTCAGCAGCCGACTGCCAGCCTACCAGCGCGGTGTTACAGGCGGCTTTCGAGTGGCCGACGCCCG
This sequence comes from Streptomyces sp. NRRL F-5135, assembly GCF_000719775.1. Classification (GTDB taxonomy): domain Bacteria; phylum Actinomycetota; class Actinomycetes; order Streptomycetales; family Streptomycetaceae; genus Streptomyces; species Streptomyces hebeiensis. Next base: position 109,390 of record NZ_JOHR01000024.1, read on the forward strand.
AAATCTGCACTTTGGTATTCCGTAGCGACCAGTGCGACCAACGCGACCAGTGCGACCGAAGGGAGCGACGGTGGAAACCGACATCGATCCGCGCAGCCTGATAGGGCGCAAGGCATTCGACCGGGACGGCCGCAAGATCGGCACGGTGGACGAGGTGTATCTGGACGACGCGACCGGCGTCCCCGAATGGGCGGCCGTCCGCACGGGAATCTTCAGCCGCGACGCCTTCGTCCCCCTCGCGCCCAGCACACTGCTGGACGGCGGGCTGCGCGTCCCCTTCGGCCGCGCCCTGATCAGGGACGCGCCCGACTTCGGCGTAGGGCGTCACCTCTCACCCGAGCAGGAGCTGGAGCTCTACCACCACTACGGACTCCCCCTCCCCGCTCCGGAGCCGGCCGACCCGGCCGACCCGTCCGCCTCCCTGTCGGACCGTGACGCGGAGCGCGGCTTCGGGCGCCTCGCCGACCAGGACGACTGACCCTCGGCAGGCCCCGCCGCACCGCCCACCGTCGCGTCGTCCCGCGTACCGCCCCCGGCCCTTCCCTCCGGTCCCGGCCCCCCTTCCGCCCCGTCCGCGGTTGCTTCGCGCTCGTTCCCCCCACCCGTCACGGCCGCGTCCGCGTCGGCCGGCCCCACAACCGCGCCCGCCACCGCCCCCGGTATGAGGGGCAGCGGATCGGAGAGCTCGAGATCGGGGTCGTCGACCCAGAAGGTGCGCACCCGCCCGGGCGCGGAGCCCGGTTCCTCGAACCGTACGGTCACCCTCCCCAGCCCGCTGCCCTGCACCCAGCCCGCCCCGAACGCGGCGTGGCGCACGTCGTGACCGGCGGGGAAGCGCCGCTGCGCGGGCCCCTCCCCGGCGTCGGCCGACGCCGGTCCCGCCACGACCGCCGGTCGGTCATCCGCCGTGCTCCCCGCTTCCCCGCCTCCGGCGTCCCCGCCTCCCGCCGCCGGGTCCGCCGGCGGCGCCGGGGTGCCGCCCCCAACGGCGCTCCCCTCGCCGACCCTGCCGACGGGGGCGTCGGCCGCCGCCTGGGCGAAGAGGTCCTCCTGCGTGTAGTCGGCCAGCCCCGTCACGCCCACCCCCAGCAGCCGCACGCCGCCGGTGGTGTCCACCGCCTCCAGCAGCCGCGCCGCCGCCTCACGCACCACGACCGGGTCGTCCGTGGGCCCGCGCAGCGTGTCCGACCGCGTCAGCGTCGAGAAGTCGTACCGCCGGACCTTGAGGACCACCGTCCGCCCGGACCGCCCCGCGTCCCGCAGGCGCCGCACGCACCGCTCCGCGAGCCGCTCCACCTCGGCACGCACCCGCACCCGGTCGTGCAGGTCGACGTCGAAGGTGTCCTCCACCGACACGGACTTGGCGTCACGCTCGGAGACCACCGGCCGGTCGTCGTGGCCCCGCGCCATCCGGTACAGCGACGCTCCGTGCGCCTTGCCCAGCAGCCGTACGAGCTCGTCCTCGCCCGCCTCGGCCAGATGCGCGACCGTCGTCATCCCTGCCCTGCGCAGGTGCTCACCCGTCGCCGGTCCCACCCCGGGCAGCGTCCGGACCGTCAGGGGTCCCAGCATCTCCCGCTCGGAGCCGGGCGGGATGATGACCAGACCGTCGGGCTTGGCCTGCTCGGAGCCGATCTTGGCGAGCATCTTGGACCCCGCCAGCCCCACCGACCCGGCCAGCCCGGTGGCCGCCCTGATGTCCGCGCGCAGCCTCTCACCCGACGCTCGCGCCGAGGCGGTGTCGTCCGCCGCGCCGCCCGCCTCCAGGTCCACGAACGCCTCGTCCAGGCTCAACGGCTCCACCAGCGGGGAAAGCCTGCTCAGCAGCTCCATCACCTGGTCGCTGACCTCGCGATAGAGCCGGAAGCGGGGGGTGAGGAAAGCCGCGTTCGGCGCCAGCCGGCGCGCCTGGGCCATGGGCATGGCCGAGTGCACCCCGAACCGCCGCGCCTCGTACGACGCCGTCGAGACCACCCCGCGCGGACCGAGCCCGCCGACGATCACCGGTTTTCCGCGCAGACTGGGCTTGGCCGCCTGCTCCACCGCGGCGTAGAAGGCGTCCATGTCCAGATGCAGGATCGTCGGTGCGGTTCTCACACTGCCGATCGTCCCTCACGCCACTGACATTCGGCTTCCGTCGTCCGGGCCGGGTGCCCGGTACGTCCGGGGTGGCCACGTCCGCCGCGAACCGAGCCCCAAAAAAGGCGCGCGGTCAGACCGCCCGGTCTCGGCGGCGCCTGGCCAGTTCGTCCGCCGGGTTGTTCCCGATCAGCGTCTCGCCGGTGTCGACCCGCTCCCCGTGCAACTGCGAGAGCGCGGCCTCCACGTCCCGCCACACGACCCCCACGGCGATCCCGAAGACCCCCTGGCCCCCTTGGAGCAGGCTGACCACCTCGTCGGGAGAGGTGCACTCGTGGACGGTCGCGCCGTCGCTCATCAACGTCATCCGCTCCAGATCCTGGAACCCCCGCGCGCGCAGGTGCTGGACCGCGGCCCTGATGTTCTGCAGGGCGACCCCGGTGTCCAGGAACCGCTTCACGATCTTGAGGACGACGACGTCCCGGAAGCTGTACAGGCGCTGCGTGCCCGAACCGTAGGCCGGCCGGACACTCGGCTCGACCAGTCCCGTACGCGCCCAGTAGTCCAGTTGGCGGTAGGTGATGCCCGCCGCGGCGCAGGCGGTCGGGCCTCGGTATCCGACCGTCTCCGCGCCGGGGCCGGCCGCGCTGCTGTGAAGCGGAAACGGCCCGCTCGCCGCCGTACTGTCGCCGCTGCTTCTCACGCCGACCCTCCGTCCTTGACCTGCCTTGTCGAAGGTAGGCAGTCACCCGGGGTGCGTCAACGATCGCCACACTCGCCACGCCGGGTGATAATCACCCTGAGTGTGGTTTCCCGTGCCCTCTTCCGGGGAAAGGCTGACCGAATGTTCGCCGGCAGCGGGCCGACGGGGCGCTCACCGGCGTCTCACTGGCTGTTGGTCCCGAAGTCCTCCGGCGAGATCTGGTCGAGGAACTCGCGGAACTTCTCCACCTCGTCCTCCTGCTCGTCCGGGATGGCGATACCGGCATCGTCCAGGACCCCGTCACTGCCGAAGATCGGCGTACCCGTGCGCAGCGCGAGCGCTATGGCGTCCGACGGCCTGGCGCTCACCTCGACCCCGCTCGCGAAGACCAGCTCCGCGTAGAAGACCCCTTCGCGCAGGTCCGTGATCCGGACCTCGGTGAGCTCCTGGCCCACCGCTTCCAGCACGTCCTTGAAGAGATCATGGGTCAGCGGCCGGGCCGGGGCCATGCCCTGCTGGGCGAAGGCGATCGCGGTCGCCTCCCCCGGTCCGATCCAAATGGGGAGGTACCGGTCGCCTCCCACTTCACGCAGGAGCACGATCGGTTGGTTGGAGGGCATTTCCACCCGGACACCCACTACGTCGAGCTCGTTCACACAGCAACCCTAGGACGTGCCCGGCCGGTTTGGGTAGTCGGACTCCTCCACGGTCAGTGGCGGCGGGTCCCCAGGGCCGATCTGACCAGTGCCGCGTGCAGCCGGACGGAGAGAGCGGCCAGTTCCCGCATGGTGGCCTCGGCGTGGGCCCTGGTCTGCGGATTACGGTGCCGGCGCAGCGGGGCCACCACCTGTTCGAGCAGGCCGGCCTCGCGCTCGGCCGCCGCTTTCACCAGCCTGAGATGCCGGGGTTCCAGACCGAACTTCCCCAGATCGGCGAGCAGCTTCGCCACCGTGGCGGACTCGGCGTCGTACCCGCCGTCCGGCATCGGGGGGAGCAGGCCGTACGACTCCCACTCCGCGAGCATGGCCTCGTCGGCCCCGGCGGCGGCCAGCAGTTCCTCGCGGCCGACACGTCCGGCGGCCGGAACAACCTGCTCCGCCGCCTCCCAGACGCCGTCGTCCGGTCCTTCGCGCTGCGGGCCGGGCAGCGGTGGCCGCTCGCCCCGCTCCAGGGCGTCCAGATGCTCCCTGATGACCTTCAGGGGCAGATAGTGGTCCCGCTGCATCCGCAGCACCTGAGCGAGCCGCTCGACGTCCTCGGGGCTGAATTTCCGGTAACCGGAGGGTGTCCTGCGCGGCTCCACCAGCCCCTCGGACTCCAGGAACCGGATCTTGGAGACGGACACGTCGGGAAACTCGTCCCGCAGCTTCGCCAGCACCACGCCGATGCTCACCAGCGGGGCGCCCAGGGGGGCGGCGCCGTGGCCGGCACCGCCCTTCGGTGTTCCCTGCATGGACCTTCCCCGAGGGTCACACGCCCCGCTGGCTCGCGAAGAAGACCAGCCGGTACTTACCGATCTGGACCTCGTCACCGTTCGCCAGCAGGACCGAGTCGACCTGCTCACGGTTGACGTACGTGCCGTTGAGGCTGCCGACGTCCGAGACCGTGAAACGGCCGTCCGCGCCCCGGCGGAACTCCACGTGCCGACGCGAGACCGTCACGTCGTCCAGGAAGATGTCGCTCTCCGGATGACGGCCCGCGGTGGTCAGCTCGCTGTCCAGGAGGAAGCGGCTGCCCGAATTCGGGCCGCGCCGCACCACCAGGAGCGCTGACCCCAGCGGCAGCGCCTCCACCGCGGCCTGCGCCTCGGGAGTGAGCGAGGGGAGCGCGGTCTGGCCGGTCGCCTCGGAGTCGTAGGCCTCGATGCCCGAGATGGAGATCGTCGAGGTCGTCTCCGAAGCACGCTCCGGGGGCACCCCGCCCCGCAGCGGCGCTCCGCAGTTGGAGCAGAACCGACTGGCCTCGGCATTGCGGTGCCCACACCGCGTACAAACCGGCAAACCGGCCACCGTGGGGTCCTCCTGCCGCGACTGCCCCGCCGGGGCACCTGATGCGTACGGATCCGAGGAACCTATGCGGCCGGAACCAGCAGGGTCAACCGACGACGCGCCGAGGCCCTCGCCGCCCACCTGGTCGCGGAAGAGCGGGCGCTCGCCGCCCGGCTCCTCGCCCTGACCATGGCGCGCGGCACGATGGCGGGCGGAGCCGCCCTCCTCGCGCGCGCTCTTGCCGAACAATTTCGCAAACAACTTCACGGGCGATTCCCCTTGACCGAAACAGACCCGCCCGTGGGGCAGGACGAACCCTGAATGAACACACCTGCCGACCCGGACATCTTGACAACGTCCGAAACCACCGGACAGTTTCCACCACACACCACGCTGACCGTGCGCCGACCCCCCGCAAGCTCATGCCCGCGTCCGGCAGCTGCCATGCACCCCCGCCTCACCGCGATGTCGACCGAGCGTAGTCAGGCCGCTTCGTCGGTCGCAAGGCGTTCACAACGATCTCCTCGGCCCGTGCCACCGTGGCCGTGGCCTGCTCCTTCTCCAGCGTCTGGACCACCCCGCCAGGAATGTTCAGGGCGGGCTCCAGATCCTGCGGTTTGCCGATGACCTTGAAGATGTACGGCGCCTCCACCGGGTTCCCGTCGATCCGCACGTCACCCCCCGTACCCGAGAAGTACGTATCGGCGACCACCCTCACGTCATTGACCTGGATCGCCTCGGCACCCGCGGCCCGCAGCTCCTGAACGGTGTCCAGCAGCATGTCCGGCTCGACGGCGCCGACGGCGTCCTCGACACTCAGCGTGATTCCCGGTCCCTGTGCCGCGACCGTACCCGCCAGGACTCCTAGTTGCTGTTCCTTCTCCAACGTCTGCTTACGCGCCTCCTCCGCCTGGTCCGAACTGTTCTCCAGCTCGGTCCGCTGATCGTCCAGGCGCTGCTTCTCATCCTCAAGACGCTGAGTGCGGTCGTCCAGTTCATCGAGGATGCGCACGAGATCCTCCTGGCGGGCACCCCTGAGCGCGCTGTCGTCGTTATTGGACCGTACCTGAATGGCGAGCCCGAGTCCGAGTCCGAACAGCAGCAGGGCGACGACGAGCTGAGCGCGCGTCACCCGCGGCGGCCACAGCCCGGCGGCCAGCCGCTGGCGCCCGGTGAGCTGTGGGGTCGCCTCAGCCGTACGGGAGCCGGGGGACGTCCGGGAGTCCCCGGGCTCATGGGGAGCAACGGACGTGTGGGGGTCAACGGGCTTGTGGAGGCCTCCGGGCTCAGGGGCGTTCCGCGCCAAGTCCTCGGGCGTACGGGGCTGCTGTGGCATTCGTGACTCCTGCGGAACCTGCTCGCCTCGTGGCGCGCGCGACATCGGCGCGGTGTCCTCGGCACACCGCCGCTCGGCGGTTCCGCGGCTCTCGGGCCCAGTGGTCCCACGGGGCTTTTCCGGCCCGGAGGTCCGGGCGCCGGAGGTCTCGTCCGTACTCATCGGCCTCACGCCCGGAACACATGCCGGCGGATGGCGGCAGCGTTGGAGAAGATGCGGATACCGAAGACGACGACCACACCCGTGGACAACTGCGCTCCCACGCCCAGCTTGTCACCGAGGAAGACGATGAGCGCGGCCACCACCACGTTGGAGAGGAACGAGACGACGAAGACCTTGTCGACGAAGATCCCGTCCAGCATGGCCCGCAGGCCGCCGAAGACCGCGTCGAGAGCCGCCACGACGGCGATCGGCAGATAGGGTTCGACCACCGCCGGGACCTCGGGCCGGGCCAACAACCCGACCACGACCCCCACGACGAGACCCAAAACGGCGATCACGATGTGCCCTTCCCAGTGTCGGCCGTGCTCTGCCCGTTGCCCTTCCCGGCGTCGGCGGCCTTCGGCTCTGCGGTACGTACGATCAGGCTCGGCGCGGCAGGCAGACGCACCTCTTCCTGGCCTGAGAGAGTGGCGCGGACACCGAAGTCCTTCCGCAGGGTGCGCAGGTACTGGCCGTCGGCGCTGTCCTGGAAGGCGGTGCTCAGCTCTGTGCCGTCCCCCACCGCGAGCACCGTGTACGGCGGCACCAGTGGCCTGTTGTCGACCAGTATGGCCTCTCCCGCGGCCCGGATCGCCGAAAGGGACGTCAGCCGCTGGCCGTTGATGGCGACGGCCTCCGCCCCGGCCTCCCACAGGCCGTTGACGACGCGCTGCATGTCCCGGTCGCGGACCCGGCCCGTGTCGGAGAAATCAGCGCTCTCGCGCGGTCCTCCGCCGTCCGACTCGGAGTTCTCGGCGTCGTCCACCACCAGCTTCACGCCCGGTCCCGACACCGGCGTCGCCCCGGAGAGCAGCGCCACCAGCTCGCCCTGCTCGCCACCGTGCTCGCGCAGGGCCGCGCGCTGCCGCGCGCCGACCTCCGCGCGGAGCTCCTCGACCGCGTTCTCCAGCCCGTCCGCCGTGGCCGCCTCGGCGTCGATCCGGTCGATGAGCTCCTCGCGCTCCTTCGCCACGACGGGGGCGGAAATCCGCGCCTGCGCCGCCCCCAGCGTCACCACGAACGCCGCCAGCACGAGGCCCGCGGCCAGCCCCAACTTGGCGCGCAGCGTGCGTGGCAGCCCGCCCTCCTGGGCGTCCCTGCGGGCGGCTGCCTCCGCGTACCCCTCGTCCAGGCTGTGATCCATCACATTGTTCAGCAGCGACATGGACGCGTCGGGACGCGCCGAGGGGGAGCGAGTGCTCCGAACGGGGGGCTGCTGCGACATGCCGCACATCGTCGCACGTCGGAGCCGCTACCGCCGAATGGCCCTACCGGTATGCCGCACGGCCCCTCCCGGCCCGGGCGGCACACCGGTCATACGGTTCCGAACCGCCCTAGGGCGTGTTTCGAAAGTAGCGCCGTCCGCCCGCAGGGCGGGGCTCGCGGCGTCTGGTGCGTGCGATCGCAAGGCGGAGGATCGGCGTCGTCGAT
>NZ_JOHR01000025.1 GCF_000719775.1 Streptomyces sp. NRRL F-5135
AACACGACCGTCTCGTCCGATCTCCCGGACGGGATCGGCAGCGGTCTCAACACGCCTCCGCCGCCCCCGTACTCGCCTCCGCCGCCGGCGTACTCGTCCCCGGACACACTGAACACACTGCCCACCCGGGGCTCCGACGCGCTGTCCGGACCACCTGACCTCAGCACACGGACACCGGGCGGCACGGGCACCACGGGCGGCACGAACAACTTCAACAACACGGACAACTTCAACAACACGAGTGGGTCGCAGGTCCCGTATCTGCCGCCGCCCTCGTCGTCGCCAAACTCGCCGTCGCTCTCGCCCTCCAACTCCCCGGCCTCGTCCCTGCCGGACACCAACCCGCTGACGTCCGGACCGACCGCCGCGCGCAACGCCGGGCCCTCGTCCAGCTCGAACGCCGACTTCACACCCGAGTTCACCCCCGACCTCACGCCGGATGTGTCGCCGGACCTCACGCCGGACCTCACACCGGACCGCACGCCCGACCTGACGCCCGGTGTGACTCCGGACCTGTCGAGGTCGCCGAGCGACCTTCCGCAAGGAATCACGGCACCGAAGAGTTCCACCACCACGCCGGACCTGAGCACCACGGACGGTCTCAGCGATATGGGCCTGGAGACCGGCCTCGACGACGACGCGTCGACCGGGACCGGCCAGGACGGGACGCGCGACGTCCAGAACGATGCCACCGGACAGGACGACCTGCCCGCACGCGGCACGCCCGGCCGGAACACGACCGGACAGCCGGGCCTGGAGGACAGCCCCGACCAGCAGGTGCACGGCGCCCCGCCGGTGTCCGAGGCCGAACCGGGCTCCGTCGCACCGCCGGCACCCATCAGCACCTCGACCGGCCCGAACGCCGCGGCGCCCGCACCCGGAACACAGGGCACACCGCCCGGTGCGCCGCAGGGCACGTCCGGCACGGGGAACCAGTCGCAGCAGTCCTCCCAGACCGACCTGACCGACTACGGAGCGGTCGCTCACCCCGCCACCCCCGGGCGTCACGGACGACACCGTCACCGCCCCCGGGACGAACACGAACACGGACACGACCGGGCCCGACGGCGCCCCGGCCCCGCCGCCGGGACTGCGCACGTCCTCCGACGCCCCGCGACTGGACGGAACGCCCGCGCCGCCCGCGCCACCGCAGCCGGCCGGCACGGACCTGACCGGTGGACCGCGCACGGCCACCGTCGGCGGCGACGCACCGACCGGTGACGCCACGCCCGACAGCACCAACACCGATACCAACGCCGATAGCAACTCGGACACCGACACCGACAGCGTCGCGGACGCGTCCACAGCACGGACACCGGAGCCCGCCGTGCCCGTCGCCGATCCGGTACGGCCCGAGCAGTGGCGGGCCGGCCGCCACGACGCACCGGCCGTCCCGGTGCGGACCGAACGGTTCGACCCGGCCCTGGACCCCGGCCAGAACCCGCCGGGGCCCGGACTGCTCGACGGCAGGGACACCCTCGTCCGGATGTGGGTCCAGCGGATCCAGGCCGACGACGGCCGCTGGGTGCGAAACGTATCCCTGCACTTGCCGGTCCGGTTCGGCGAGGGCTTCGACCCCGCCGGCCTCACCGCGTACCAGGAACGGATCAACAGCCTCCTCACCACGCACATCAACAACGGACTGCTGCTTCCCGAGTCGGGCGATCAGCTTCACCTCGACCTCACGCTCACTCCCGCATCCGACCACCCCGAGGCCATCGAACTGAGCCGGACGCCCCGGCCGGACGACTCCGACCAGCTGCATCTGCGCCTCCACACCGACGACCCGTCCCTCTCGCCCGAGGCTCGCGACGAGCAGCGGGAACGCGACGACGCGACCACCCTGCACGAGCTGATTCACTACGCGGGCGTACCCGACCGGGGCCGGTCGGCCAAGGCGCTCTTCCGCCGGCTGGTGCGGCAGAGCGACAGCTATGGCCTCATGGCCGACCACCGCCGACTGCCCGACCCGGCGGGGGCCGCCGTTCCCCTCCACTACCTGCGCACCGTCGAGAGTGTCATCGACACCGGCGCCGTCCTCCGCGACCACCCGCTCTCCGCACGGGGCACCCGGCCTCCCAGCGGCATCGACGACCCCGCACGCGCGCCGCGGATGCTGGCCCCCGCCGACGGCCCACCGGTCCACCCGCCCTCCCAGGCCGAAACACCCGCCCCCGCACCGCAGCACGACAACGACGACGACCACGACCACATCAGGCCTCCGATTCCGCACTTGTCCGTCGTGTCCACCGATCCGTTCGCGCCCTCCCAGGAGCCGAAAGGGCAGAGCCGGCAGGAGCCGACCCCGCACGCCGGCCAACAGACTGCCCCGCCGACCGACCGGCAGACCGACGCGGAGACCGAAGGGCCGATCACGGCTCCGGTTCCGGCGGTCACCACCGGGCCGCCCGCTCCCGCCGTCGTCACCCCGTCCACGAACACCTCACCGCCCAAGGCGCCCGGCACCGCCAAGAGGTGGATCACGGACCTGCTCGCCGCGAGCCATCCACCGGAGGTGGACCGTGACATGCCGCCCCCGTCCCGAGAACGCCGCAGCCCGGCGCAGTTCGAGGACGGCCACAGCATTCCGGCATACCTCGACGACCTCCAGGCGCTCCTGCCGGACAGCCTGACCGACGCCGAGCGCGCTCAGCTCCTGGCGACTCCCGCTACCTTCGGCCAGAGCAACGTCCACCTGCGCGGCATCGATCAGGTCGTGGAGGTGATCGAGAACGAGCTGGGGCGCAGACCCGGCGCGAAGCCCGGCAAGGGTGCCGCTCAACTGCTGACCGACATCCGTCGGACGCTCCGGGACAAGCCCAAGACGTTCACCGACGGCGGGCGCCCGTTCCCGTACGTCAACGCGGACGGAAACGTCCGGGTTCTCCATATCACCGCCCGTCACTACGGCACGTGGAGTTCCTTCAAGGACGCTTTCGGCCATCCCGCGAAGATCGACAGCATGCACCGGGCCGCCGCCACGTTCGGCCTGGTGAAGAACATGCAGGCGAACTCGCAGTGGGGGTTGGGCGGCCCGATCGGTCCCGCCGGCACCACCATGTTCGGTGGATTCGGGCGCCTCGCCGTCCGGTTCGGTTTCATCAACAAGGTCGGCTACACGCTGACGGACCAGCGCATGAACCAGATGGAGACCCGTACCCTCGACGGCTCCCAGGCGTATCTGGACAGCGTGTACTACGAGGTACGGGTCACCGACGCCGCCGGACACGTCGTCACCGGCCTCGGGAGCGGAACCGACACGGCCACCGGGCACAACACCGAGACCGGCGCGGTCGTCAGCACCAACCCCGTCCAGGACTCGAACACCGCCAAAGACGCTGACACCGCCAAGGACACGAGCAGCGTCACCGGCAAGCAGGCGCTCTTCGGCCTTGCCGTTCGCCACGGGCTGCTGGTGCGCCTCCCCGACAGTGTGACGAAGCTGCCGACGCCGGGCCGGATCCCGCGGTCGATGACGCTGGACCGTGACGCGCAGTACCGCTTCGTCCGTATCGAGGGATTCGGCCCCGTCGCGGCGATCCGGGACTGGGCCGCCGCGCGGATCGGTGCCCTGCCGGGCAGCTCCGCCTATCACGAACTGGACACGTTCTTCTCGGGCGACAGCTTCCAGCGGCACGGCGGCACGATGGCGCGCGGCCGGATCACCACCCCGCCGCTGTTCGCCGACGACAAGCGGAAGTCACCGCTCGGCGTCTTCGTGGTGGAGGAGGTGATCCCGCGCGCGGCGATCCTGTTCGGCGAGACGGACAAAGCCGAGATGCGGGACATCAACACCTCCACCATTCGCAGCGAGCGGAACCGGGCGGAGGGGAAGAGCCTGACGGTGCAGGCCGCCGGCGGACCCGCCGTCAATTTCGCCGACCCCCTGGGCGAAGCGTTCGACCTGCGGTTGCAGGCCGGCCCGACCGGCCAGTACACCTACGCGACGACTCGTTCGACCGGCCTCGGCGGCGCCGGGACCACCAAGTCGGCGGGCCATGTGAAGGGTCCCAGAACCGCCCTCTACGTGGTCGTGAAATCGGTGTACGTACGACGGAGCGGGGACGGCGGCCCGCCACGGCAGTTCCTCACCTGGAGCCTGGACCGGATGACCAGCGCCGAGGCGCGGCGACTGGCCGGCTGGGACGACGGCACGCGGCTCGCCCTGCGCCACGGCGGGCCGCCGCGCGTCCCCGCCTACCTGACCGTGGACCGGCCGCGCACCCTGGGCATGCACCGGGTGAAGGAGTTCACCTTCCCCGACGGGCGGCGCACCGACGCCCCGCCGACGGCGACGGACGCGGTCGGCCGTACGCTGCTGGACGCGTTCGCCGACCAGGTGGTGACCGCCGTCGCCGCGCGCCGCCAGGGCCTGGTGGCACCGCTGGACCAACTCCTGCCGCCGAACCCGCCCAAGGGCTGGCGTGCCCGCTTCAACGACCTGCTCGAACACAATCCGGGCGCTTTGCTCAAGGCGGCGCGCAGCCGGCCGATGCCCCCGCAGTGGTCCGACCCCGCGAAGTACCGGACGGCGCTCCAGAACACCCTGCAGATCCTCGGTGTGCTGTCCCAGCAGAACGTCACGGCGAGCCTGGAGGCGCTGACCACGATCGGCCTCCGTATCCGTCTCGTCGACCCGGACACCGTCGGGCAGACGTACTACTACGTCTGGGTGCACGGCGAGCTGACCGGGCGGACCTACGAGGGCAGGGACATCGACGAGGGGATGCGTTTCAGCGCCCAGGGCATCGACCGGCTGGACGGTCAGGTGAGCGCGAAGCGCGGCATGGAGATCGGTTTCGAAGGCACACTGTCGGGCCGTGACAACAACGTCGACAGCGCCGACATGCGGAAGAACACGCTCGGGCTGACGTTGGGAGCGCGCAAGGGGTGGCAGCGGGAGGCGGAGAGTGCGTTCGGCTCGACCGTCGGCAACGAGCCCATGTCGGTGACCACGAAGCCCATGGACCTGTACCGCTTCAACATCGCGCTCACGGCGGTCCTGGGCGGCTACTGGCGCCCCCGTGGCCTCGTCCGCGGTCTGGGCCTCGGGCTGCCGGGCCTGCTGGTGCTCGACGAGCCGGTCAATGTGCTCTTCGGCCGGTCGGTGAGGGGCTTCCAGCAGGGCGGCGGCCCGGTGACCGGACAGGTACTGATCAGCGTTCCCAGCCAGCACGCTCCCGCCGTCGACCCGCACGCGGACGGGGCGCTCAATCCGTACACGGCCGTCGAACCGGCTCCCGTCCCCATGGCACCGGAACGCGCCCTCGCGCTGGCCAAGGGTGACCTGGTTCTGCCCGCCGGGGCCGACGGCGCGGACGGCGGCCGGCTGGCCGACCGTGGGTCCGCACTGTTCCGGGAGCTGCGCAAGCACCCGTTCGTGATCGTGAGCATGGTGCTCTCGCCCACACTGCTCGCCGGCGTCGACCGGGTCCTCTCGGAGGCGTCGGGCGGCGCCTGGCAACTCATGAAGGAGGGCGCGCCCACCCGTGACGCGGTCGTCCGCGCCTTCACCCCCCAGTATCTGACGGCGAGCTTCGACCAGAGTTCGGGCCCCCTGGGGCTGGCGAGCAGCGGGCTGCTGGGCAAGGGGCCCGCCGGCGAGTTGTGGGGCACCTTCCGCTACGCGACGACCGTGGCCGGCCTGCGCGCCCTCACCCCGTCGATGTCGATGGACACCGAGATGACGCTCGGCGCGACCAGGCAGGCCGGCGGCAAGGCGAGTAACAGCACTGTTTTCGTCTTCGGCGGCCAGTTGGTGTACGCCGCTCCCCGGCACCCCGGGCACGGTGTCATGGGCACCTACGGACTCGTCGCCAACCCGGTCTCCCTCTCGAACGGACGGAGCCGCAGCGTCGTCCGGACCGTCGTCGCCGACATGAACCGCAAGGGGTTCACCAACCAGGTGCTGGTGGCCGGGAACGTGGACCACTGGTTCGCGATGGTGACGAGCCGGCTCGGGATGGGCCGGGTCGGAACCACGGCGGCGGCGAGCTCACTCGTCCCACGACTGCTCGCCGGAGCGGCCGGGCTCACCGTGACAACACCGGGCGGCCTGCTGGGGCATCTCCCCGAGAAGAACGCGCACCGGCTGGGGCTGCTGGACGACGGGCTGGGCGAGGTCCCCCGGTACGCGCGGCAGGCGTGGGCGCCACAGCCGTGGATGCGCGGTACCTCGTTCGGCACGTACGCGGTGAACGCGCTGGATCCCACGCGGGCGTTGACCGCGTTCGAGGAGCGGATCCGCAAGCTGGGGCTGGACGAGGCGAGCCGGGAGCGGGTCCGGCAGTTGGTGTCGGGCCGGGCCACCCGGGCTCTGAAGGGCGAGATGACGACCACCGCTCCCGCGACGCCGGTCTCGGTCGGCGCCTGGGGCTGGGGCGGGATGTGGATCGGGGGCCGGTGGGTGCGGGCGCGGGTCGAACTGGTCCCCGGTACGCCCCGTTTCGAGGGTCTCGATCACAGTGTGGAGCTGGAGGAGAACCGCCGGGCCATGGAAACCGTCCAGGAGGGCTCGGACTCCTCGTCCGGGGCGGACGTCGGTTTCCTCACCAGTCAGATGGTGTACACCGGCAATCCGGACGTGGTGGGAGCCGGGCCCAGCTACAGCGAGGGCGGCTCCCACAAGAAGACGGTCACGTCGGGCCACACGACCACGTCGATCACCATCTACCGGGCAGCGTCCACAGAACCGTACGCGGAGGTGGTCACCCCCTACCGGATGCGCATCACGCTGGAGGCGGACGACACTCCGGACACTTCCGGCCCGGCGGGGCGGCGGGCGAAGCCGGGAGAGGAAACGGCCACGGCGTTCGACCGCTTCCGGGGCAGGCAGCGGATCGTCGAGGAGCACGACGTAGGCGAGTTGCACGAGCACGTGCCGCTGAGCCTCATGGAACCGGTGATGCCCGAGTCCGGGTCCGAGGCCGCGCTGCCCCCGTTGCCGGCGCCGGATCCGGGAGCCGACCCCGCTCTGGCCAGGGCCCCTCGGCCCGCGCCCCTCCCGGCGGCCGACAGGACGGTCCTGGTCCGGTACGGCGACGGTGTCGAGCGGCCGTTCACGTTCCCCGAGAACGGCATCCACCCCAAGGCGATCGTCGGAATCGAGAACATCCGGGCCGCGAACGACCTCCTCCTCACACGGGCCTACGACGCCGGCTTCTCGATCGAGGCGCTGGGGGCCGAGGACGGACCCGACGCCGACGTCCTGACGGAACTCCTGCGCCGGACCAAGCGGACCGGGCTGACACGGGTGGGCAGCGGCCCGGCGCAGGCACTGGAGGACGGCACCGGCTACATGGCGCTCACCGCGTTCTTCCCCCGCACCCTGGGGACGGACGGCTACCAGGTGGCGGGGCTGACCGAGAAGCACCTGATGTTCACCACCGATGTCGGCGAACTGACCCTGCGTTCCACGCCCGACTTCAGCCGCGCGGTGCTGCTGACCGTCGGTGACGGCAACAAGCTCGAGGTGCTCAGACGGCACGGCGAGAACGCGAGCACCTCATCGGCGGACGAGCACTCCCAGTCCTCGTCCTTCGGCGGCGGGTTCCTGTACAACTCCCCCGACCAGGCGGGCCTCAACCAGGTGGGGGTCTCCGGGCCGGGGCCCAACGACCTGGACGCCGACGGGATCCCGGTCGGCGACGACCATCTGACGTCCCGCAACCTCAAGCCGAACACCGGGCGGTCGTTCCTGTTCGCGGTGCCCGCCACGTGGCTCAGCACCGGAGCCGTGCACCGTGGACTGGTGGACTCGAAGGCGGCGGACAAGGTCGGCGGTACGTTCGGCCGCGCGAGGCCGGGGCCGCAGGCGATGACGTCCGAGGCGTACGTCGTCGCCTGGATACGGGAGGACATCGCCCGCGAACTGATGCTGATCAGCGACACCAGTTTCCCCGCGCACGTCGGCAAGGCGTGGGACGCGGTCAAGAAGGTCAGCGCGGACTGGGTGGCGGCGGACCAGGCGTACTGGAAGAAGCGCCGCGAGGGCACGGCGCTCCGGGACGAGCGGACCGCTGCCCTGGTCGAGTTGGACCGGGCGAACGAGGGGGTACAGACCGCGCGACGGACCCTCGATACCGCGCGGGCGGAGGTCGAGGCGGCCATGGCGCTGGCGACGGCGCCCGCCGCGAAGCCGGCCCCGGCGGCGGTGGCCCCGGCGTCGGTCCCGGCCGAGGTGGCCTCGACGGGCGGTTCCTCCACGGTTCCCAGCGTTGATCCTTCCCTCGATGCGTCCATCGCCGCTTCCGTTGATCCCTCCATCGGCCGCTCGGCTGGTCCGTCGGCCGATCCGTCGGCCGATCCGGGTGTGATCAACGCCAGAGCGCGCGAGGCGGCGGCGGTCGAGGGGCTGGCCGGAGCCCGGCGTGCGGTCGACAGCGCGAAACAGCGGGTGGCGGACGCGACCAGAGCCTTCGAGGAGGCGGGCGAGAAGCTGCGCGGGGAGCTGGTGCCGCTGCTGGACGCGGCGAACGGTCTGGCGGCCGAGTACCACCGGCTGCGCCACGCCACCGACCAGCTCACCCGCTGGCACCAGCTGATGGCCACGGAGGAGGGCCGCACGATACTCGACGGCCGCGCCGAGCCCCCGGCGGTGACGTACGAGCCGGTCAAGAAACCCGAGAAGGCGGTCCCGCCCCGCTACACGCGGTCCGGCGAGGGAGCGGAAGCCCGCCTGACCGCGCCGGTCGTCGAGGAGAGCGCGGCCGGGAACTCGGGGCTGAGGGCCTTCGCACGCACGGAGCCGGTGGAATACGCGCTCCACGATGTGCCCAGGGACGGCGACGCGTTCTTCCACGCGCTGCTGGACGGGCTGGAGCGGGCCGGGCGGGGCGATCTGCTCACGGCGGCCGGCATCGACCTGTCCGGGTCGCGGGACGCGGCGGTGGCACGGCTGCGGGACGTGTTGGCGGCACGGCTGAGCGACCCGGCCGAGAGCGGTCTGAGCGGCTTCGTGACGGTGGACGGAACGGACACCTTCACCCCGACCGAGGTGGCCGGAGCGGGGCTGGTGCTCGGTGAGAACACAGCGGCGCGCAGGGAGTTCGACGCGCTGGGTGTGATCCCGCACGCCGTGGACCTGAGCGATGACGCCCGGGCCCGGCTGGCGGCTGCCCAGCTCGGGCGCGCGGGTGGGGCGGCAGGGGAAGCGGGCTGGAACAACTCGGCGACGGACCTGTTGCCGGGGCTGGCCGCCCGGGCATTCGGCGTGCGGGTCACCGTCGTGCGGGCGGACGGGAGCTTCCAGGACTTCGCGCCGCCCGCCGGCTCCGGCCGGAACGCCGGGACGCTGGAGACGGACCTCGACGTCGAGCCGAGCCCCGCGCCCCCACATGTCGTGCTGAGCCTGACGGACAAACACTTCCAGCTCGCGCTCCCGGTCACGGTCACGGACACGGACACGACGGTTCAGGACACCGTGACGCCGCCCAAGGGGCCAAGCACGGCCCCCCAGGACGCCCCGCAGTCGCCGGTCACGGACGTGCCAGTGACGGACACGCCGGCCACGGGCGCGCCGATGACGGACGAGCCGGTCACGGAGGCGCGGCCCGAAGACACGCCCGAGACCGGCAAGGACACCAGCGTGGAGACCGGTAAGGACACCGGCGCCGGTACCGAAACGGATGTGTCCGGGTCCGGGGCCAGGCCGGGGCGTGGGCGGCGGGTGCCGGTTCCGTTGGACGGGGAATGCGTCCTGTCCTCGTTCATGGCGAGTGCTCCACTGCACATCCGTGACCGCCTGCCGGATCTCTCCGAGAGACACCCCGCCGCGTACGCGTGGCTCTCCGTGCCGGAGGCCGTGCACGACGACCTGCGGCGGCGCACCGGGCATCCCCTGCCCACCGATCAGTGTCCCGTCGTGGCCGGGGCCATGCGCGCACACGTACTGGACCACCTCCGGCGGGCGGAGGAGAGCGGTACGGGGCTGGACCGTATGACCCGGTTGCAGTTCCGGGGACACCGGGCGGGGAACCTGTCACGCCGGTTCGACACACTCGACCGTGACCAGCTTCTCGCCCAACTCGCCCATCACGGTGTCACGGCCGTCACGCTCGAAGCCCTCGGCGACGCCACACTGCGGATGGCCTACGTGAACGCCCGTACCGCGCACCCCGAGGACGGGATGAGCGACGCGGACATCCGGACCGTCGCCAGTACGGCGGAGAGCCGTGACCTGTTCGCCTACCTCGACGATCGCGGTCTGCTGCCGCCGGTGACCTCCCTCGGGACCACCGGGCTGCGCACCCTGCTCGAGCGGTCCTACCCGGTCAGCGACGCGCCTCTGGAGGGCGACGAGTACGCGGCGCTGCGCCGGACCGTGGCGAACTGGTCCAGCCGCTGGAACTCCCCGGAGGGCGAGATCCTGGTACCTCTGCTGGCCCAGGCCCTCGACCTGCGGGTGGACGTCCTGGTCGGCGGTGACGGACCCGGCACCCGGCTGCTCACCACCGTGGGGCCGGAGACGGCCCCCAGACGGACCGAGGTCTACTACTCGGGCGACAACCACTACGACGGCAGCGATGCCACTCCCATCGACCGGGAACGGGATTTCGGGGCGACGGTCGCCCCCAAGCGGGTCAAGGACGAGGAGCGGGACGACGCCGGGGACGTCCGGCTCAATCCGTTGTGGGTGCCGCTGGACGAGTTCAACGCGGAGGTCCTGACCCGGAGCCGGGACGGTGTGTGGCTGTACACGGTCACAGGGGACGGACGGGTGGTCCTGGGCAGTGAGCAGCCGTCCGCGCTGATCGAGCAGGAGCAGTTCGACCGGCTGCTGGCCGGTATGCGGGAGAAGGATCCGGGGCTGACCGCGGAGGCGCTGCGCGACAGCCTGGACGGGCTCGGGCACACGGGTGTCGCCGCCGGGTTCGGCGAAGCGAGCGGCCGTACGGCGGCGGGTATGGCCCGGGTGTCGGGCGAGTTCCGGTGGGACAAGGAACTCAACGCGTGGACGGTGAACGACAAGTCCGGCCGCTACATGAGCGACAAAGTCCGGCCGGACGTGGACCCCGAGCAGGCGACCGCCTGGCTGGAGAACGTGGCGAAGCTCTTCGCCGAACGGCTGGGGGCCACGGTCGTGGCCAACCCGGTCAAGACCAAGGCCGCCCTGCCGGCGCCCCCGGCCCCGGCTCCGGCCCCGACCTCGAACACAGAGACCCAGGATCACAACGGGACCAAGAGGCAGACCCAGGACCCGGGTCAGACCCGGGAACAGCCCGCCGAGACGGTTATCGCCACTCCGCCCGCCCCGTCCGCCCCGGTCGGCACCACCACCGCCCCCGGCCCGACGGCTCCCCCGGCCGAAGCCACGACCGGACCCACGGCCGAGTCCACCGCGGACGCCGCGATCGCCGGCGCACGCGTCGATCACGAGGAGGCGATCACCGCCTTCGACCGGGCCGCGCGGACCGTCGCCCTTCTCAATCAGCGCGTGGAGGCGGGCGAGGGGAGCGATGAGGACGTCCTGCTGCTCCGCGACGCACGGGAAGAGGCCGGGCAGGCACAGCGGCGGCTCGACGACGCCCTGGACCGGCTGCGCGGTCTCGACTCCGATGCCGCCGACGCCGCGGTGGCGGCGATCGTCCCGCGTGTTGACCGTACGGATGCCGAACGAGGGCTCACCGCCGCCTTGGTCTCAGCCGACGACCTGCCCGACGACCCGCCGCGCCTCGCGCCCGACGACACCATCACCACGGCCCAACTGGACGCCGCCGGGGTCATGTTGCGTGAGGGGCCCGCGCTCCAGGCCGCTCTCAACGGTTCCCTCCCCGTACGGGACAGCAGGCTCGACCCCGCCGACCACGTACGACTGCTGATGGTCCGGCCCGGACCCTGGGACGACACGCTCGACTCCATCGCGGCACATGCCTCACGCCGAACCTGGCGCTCCGCCCACGACGACTTCGCACTCGCCACGGCCAGGGCCTCCGAAGTGCCGGCGGACACCGACCCGGACGAGGTGTGGTGGCGGGCGGTGTCGCTCGTCCTGCCCTCGCAACTCCACCCCGTCCTCGTGGACTCGCGGTACGCGGGTGCTGCGTTCCGCGACGCGGTACGACAGGTCGCGGAACACCTCGCCGTACACGGGCGGGACGCGGTCTCCGGCATCGACCTGGCGAACCGGCTACGGCAGGGGCTGGGCGTTCCGCCGGTCCCCGCCGGCGCCGCCGGGCCGACCGCGGCGGACAGCTCCGCCGACACGGAGCCGGAGACGCCCCCCACGTCGGACGTGGGCGCGGCCCCGGCCCCGGGGCTGGGGCTGGGGTCGGAGTCGGAGTCGGAGTCGGAGTCGGAGTCGAGCGAGAGTCGCACGGCGGAACCGGTCGACGTGGAATCGACGGACAGAGAATTCGACCGGGCCGCTCTGCGGATGGACGCGGCGACTTTCACTCAGCTGCTCGTCACCGCGCTGGGCCGGCATGCTCCCGAGCTGCTGGCCGCGGGCCCCGGAGCCGCCACGCCCGAAGCGCTCGTCACCTGGCTGGACGCCACGCTGACGAAAAGCGTGTCCGACGGTGGAACCGCGGTCCCCGGTACGGGACCTCTCTTGTCGGCACACGAAAAAATCCCTGTGACCACACTCACGTCACTACACGTGGAGCTGACGTCGGACCAATACCTTCAGGCGGTACTGCAAGGTGATCAGCTGTCGGTGCGGGACGCCGGCCTGACGCGAACGCAGCAATTCCGTCTGCTGCTCACCCGACTGGTCGACAGCGACACGACGAATGCCGGATTCATCGAGACGTTGGCGGAATTCACGGCACGCCAACTCGCCTGTCGCCTCCTGTTGTTGGACGCCGCGGGCCACCACCTCGCCCTCGGCCCGGCCGACGGGCCGATCGTGTCGCTCGATCTTCGCGGCACTCACCCCACGCCATACGCTCCCCCACCGTATGCCGATGTGAACGGGCCGGTGTTGCTGACGCTCGAGCCGGGCAGTCCCTCGTGACACCTCGGCATCCCCGGTCCGGGCCGAGGGAGGGGCCGAGGGAGAGAGGGAGCCGAGCGAGGGGCCGGGCCCGTCAGAGCGCGCCCTCCGCGTGGAGGGACGCGATGTCCGCGCCGGTCAGCCCCAGCCCGGACAGAACCTCGGCGGTGTCGGCACCGTGCGGGCGGCCCGTCCACCGGATGGCGCCGGGGGTCTCGGACAGCCGGAAGAGGACGTTCTGCATCCGCACCGTGCCCAGGTCCGGGTCGGGCAGTTCGGTGATCGTCTCCAGGGCCAGGTACTGCTCGTCGGCCATGACGTCGCGGATGTCGTAGACCGGCGCGATGGCCGCTTCGGCCTTCTCGAAGGCCGCGACGACCTCGTCGCGGGTGTGCGCCGCGATCCACGAGCCGACCGCCTCGTCCAGTTCGTCGGCGTGCGCCGCGCGCCCCGATCCGGTGGTGAACCAGGGCTCGTCGGTGTATTCGGGGCGGCCGACGAGCCGCAGCACCCGCTCGGCGATCGACTGCGCGGACGTCGAGACGGCCACCCACTTGCCGTCCCTCGTGCGGTAGGTGTTGCGTGGGGCGTTGTTCGTGGAGCGGTTTCCGGTGCGTGGCTGGACGTAGCCGAGCTGGTCGTACCAGATGGGCTGCGGCCCGAGGGTCATCAGCATCGGCTCGATGATGGCCATGTCGACGACCTGGCCGCGGCCCGTCGTGTCCCGGCCGCGCAGCGCGGCCATCACGGCGTACGAGGCGGAGAGCGCGGCGATGGAATCGGCGAGGCCGAACGGCGGCAGCGTCGGTGGCCCGTCCGGCTCTCCGGTGATCGCGGCGAAACCGCTCATCGCCTCGGCGAGCGTGCCGAATCCCGGGCGGCGCGCGTACGGGCCGTACTGGCCGAAGCCGGTGATCCGGGCGAGGACCAGGCGGGGGTTGGCGGCCGACAGCTCGTCCCAGCCCAGGCCCCACTTCTCCAGGGTCCCGGGCCGGAAGTTCTCGATCAGGACGTCGGCGTCGGCCACCAGCCGGAGCAGGACGTCCCGGCCGCCGGGCGTGGAGAGGTCGAGCGTGATGTTCCTCTTGTTGCGTCCGAGCAGCTTCCACCACAGGCCGACGCCGTCCTTGGCGGGTCCGTGGCCGCGGGAGGGGTCGGGCCTGCGCGGGTGCTCCACCTTGATGACCTCGGCGCCGAAGTCGCCGAGCATGGTGGCGCAGAGCGGCCCCGCGAACAGGGTGGCCAGGTCGATGACGCGCAGGCCCCGCAGGGGGCCCTCGGGACGGGGAGGGGCGGGGGGCCGGTGGTGATCGTTCATGGTGCTTCCTCGTACTTGCTCGGAGAAGGCGTCGATCCGGGGGCGGGCATTGTCCCCCGCCACAAGGCGCGAGTGACGTAGGCGACCGGGTGCATGTCGGCCGCGCCGTACTCGGTGAGCGGAGGCGGGCACAGGGTCGGGCCGGAGCGGGACCGGGAGCCGGAGCGGGACCGGGAGCGCGGTGGTGGTGTGGTGGTCATGCGGACACCTCCGCGGTCAGCCGCGCCAGTGCGTCGAAGCCGATGCCGTCGAAGCCCGCCACCGTCGTGGCCAGGCGGTTCTTCAGCGGAGCGGTCCAGCGGTCGTCGATCGCGTCGGGGGATCCCGCGAGCAGCCCGGCGACGGAGCCGGCCGTCGCGCCGTTGGAGTCCGTGTCCCAGCCTCCGGAGACGGCTCGGCAGATGGAGCCGGTGAAGTCGCCGTCCGCGTGGGTGAGGGCCGCGGCCAGCAGGGCCGCGTTCGGCAGGACGTGCACCCAGTGGTGGCCGGGCGCGTAGCGGGCGTGGAGGGTGTCCACGACGGTGGCGAAGCCGGCCCGGGTGCCGGTCGGCTCGGCCCGGGCCGCCTCGACACCGAAGCGGATCGCCTGTGCGTAACGGGAGCGGGGCGGGATGAACCGCAGGCCCGCTTCCAGGGCCTCATGGACGGAGGTGGCGGGCCCGGCCGCGTGTGCGAGGACGGCCGCCACGAACATCTCGCCGTACACGCCGTTCGCCGTGTGCGTCAGTGTGGCGTCACTGTGGGCGAGCCCGGCCGCCCGGGCCGGGCGGGCGGGGTGGGTCCAGCCGAAGACGTCGGCACGGATCTGCGCGCCGATCCACTCCCGGAACGGATTGCGGTGGGTGGCGGTGTGCGGGGGCTCCAGTCCGTCGAGGAGGTTTCGGTAGGCGACGCGCTCCGCGGTGAAGGTGCGGCCGGCGGGGAGCGCGTCGAGCCAGAGCCGGGCGACGTCCTCGGTGGTGAAGGAGTGGCCGTGGCGGCGGAGGAGGAGCAGGCCGAGGAGGGGGTAGTTGAGGTCGTCGTCCTCCGGCATGCCGTCGATGTTCTCGGCGAGGGAGGTGGACCGTGAGCGTCGGTTCCAGGGGTGGGCCGCCGCGACGGCCGGGTCCAGGCCGATCTCGGTGAACCAGGTGTCGAGCGGCCAGTTGGAGGTGGCCGCGGCAATGGCCCTGATGCCCTCCAGCGGGAGCTTCTCCACGGGCTTGCCGAGCAGGCAGCCGACGGCGCGGCCGAGCCAGGCGGCGTGCAGGCGGGAGGCGTCGGCCGGTGCGGGCGGGGCCGCGGGCTCGGACGCGTACCCCGGGCACAGGGAGGTAATGGCGGCCAGGTCCGTGGGTTCGTCCGTCGCCGACGGGGCCGGGATCGCCGCGAGCTCGTCCAACAACTCCTCCGCCAGGGACCGCAGCTGTGGGGCGGGGGGCTGCATCGACACACCGGCACGGTCCGGGGCCGGGTGGCCGCCCGCCCGACGCCAGCGGAGCTCCACCGCCGAGGCGTCCCGGCCGTCCTGTGCCGCCTGGCGCAGTTCGTGCCCGATCAGGTCCTCGGGCTGGACCCAGGTCAGGCGCAGCATCACTGTCCCGCGATCAGGGAGGAGGCGTGGTGGGCGCGGCCGCGTGCCACGTCGAGGGCGTGGATCTCGCGGGTGACACGGGCCTCGGGTGCCGCTCCCCTGCCGCGCGGGTCCCTCGCGGTGGATCCGACGGGGACGCCGGGGACGCGCTCCTCCAGGGACGGGACAGGGGTGGTGCTGGCGGTCATGCCGGGATCCCTTCCGGGGGAAGCGAGAAAGGTGGGAGCGACGCGGGTGGGGCGGCGGGAGGCGGCTCAGCGCTGGTACCGGTCGAGAATCCGGTTGCCGTCCGCCACGAGGCGTGTACGGAGTTCGTCCGTGCCGAGGGCGCCGTTGTAGTACTCCTGGTAGGCCGGGGTGGCGATCTTGTCCTTCCACTCCGCGAAGCCGAGCACACCGAGCACGGGCGACGGGCGGAGGCCTGCCGCGATGTCCACGCCCGTCCGCCATCCGTACCTGCGCGTGTTGACCGCCGGGTCCTTCAGCGCCTCGCGACTGGTGGGCAACAGCCAGTCACCGGTGGCGAGTTCGACCTGGTGGTCCGCCTGGTTGAGGTAGGCGATGAAGTCGACGGCGGCCTTCTTGTGCGCACTGTCCCGGGAGACGGAGAGGGTCTGTGGCGCGACACCCTGTGTGAGGCCCGTGCTGTCCCCCGGCATGGGCAGGACCGTCCAGCCGAAGCCTTCGGGGGCCTGCTGCCGCACCTGCTGCCGGTAGGAGAAGTTCAGCGGCAGCATGGCGTAGCGCCCGCCGAAGAAGCCGGGCAGTGTGTCCGAACCCGACATGCCCAGGCCGTTCCTGGGTGCCGTACGGTCCTCGTTGACCTGTCGTCGGACCAGCTCCGGGACCGAGGATTCGGCGGTGTCGTAGCGGATCCTGTTCTTGCCGTCCCCATCCTTGGTGAAGACCTTCCCGCCGGTGGACAGGGCCAGGTTGACGGACTGGGCGACCGGCTCCTTCATGGCCCAGGCCACTCCGTAGGTGTCGGTCCTGCCGTCGCCGTCGACGTCGCGGGTGAGCTTCTTGCTGATGTCCTCGAAGTCCTGCCAGGTCCAGGGGCGTTGTGCGGTGGGCAGGCGTACACCGGACCCTTTCAGCAGTTTCGTGTTGGCGATCAGGACGCGCGGCTCCTGGAGAAACGGGACTCCGTAGACGCCTTCGTCGTACGACGTTGTCTCCCAGGACTCCTGGGGGATGTCGTCGCGGAGTCTCTTCGGCAGATAGGGCGTCAGGTCGGCGAGATAGCCCCCGTGGGCGAAGTCGGTGAGGTCGGAAGCGTCGTCGTGGATGATGTCCGGTGCCTCACCGCCCAGGAAGGAAGTGAGGAGCTGGTCGTGGACGCTGTCCCAGCTCCCCTGGACGTAGCGGACCTGGACGCCGGGGTGGTCCTCGTTCCACTGCCGCACGAGTCTCTTGTTGGCTTCGACGGACTCCTTCTGCCAGGCGAGGCTGAGGAATTCGAGCCGGATCTCGCCGTCGGCCGTCGTGTCCGGGGCGGCGCCGCATCCGGCGAGGAGACTCAGGGCGAGCGTGGTGGCCGCGCCGGGGAGGAGCGTCCGCACGAGTGTGTTGGTCCGCCTCCTCCGCCTCGGGCTCCTCACGCCTTCACCGCCCCCGCGAGCATGCCGCCCACGAGCCGGCGCTGGAGCAGTGCGAAGAACACCAGCCCGGGGATGGTGGCCAGCACCGAGGCGGCGGCCAGGGGACCGAGGTCCGCGACGCCCTCGGCGCCCAAAAAGCGGGTCAGGATCACGGACATGGTCTGGTTCTCCGGGGATTTGAGCAGGACCAGGGCGAAGAAGAACTCGTTCCAGGCGGTGACGAAGGAGAACATCAGCGTGGCCACCAGGCCCGGTGCGAGCAGGGGCAGGACCACGCTGACGAGTGTGCGCACCCGGCCCGCGCCGTCGATGGCGGCGGCCTCCTCCAGGGACGGCGGCACCGCTTTGACGTACCCCTGGAGCATCCAGAGGGAGAACGGCAGGTTCCACACCACGTACACGGCGATCAGGCCGGCGATGCTGTCGATCAGACGCAGGTTCTTCAGGACGAGGAACAGCGGGATGATCACCAGGACGAACGGGAACGTCTGGCTGACCAGGATCCACACCGAGCTCGCCCTGCCGACCAGGGAGCGGTGCCGCGCCAGCGCATAGGCGGCGGGCACGGCGACGGTGACCGAGATCAGCGAGGCCGCGCACGCCACGACGAGGCTGTTGAGGGCCGAACGGAGCAGTGGCTGGGCGTCGAACGCGGCGCGGTAGTTGTCGAGACCGGGATGCCGGGGCAGCCAGGCCGGGTCCAGGGAGCCGAGTTCCCGCGCCGTTTTGAACGACGTCGACAGCAGCCACAGCAGCGGAAAGCCCAGGAAGATCAGGTAGCAGGCGAGAGCCAGGTACTGTCCGGCGCCGCCGGCGAGGCGGAGCGCGCGCACCTTGGCCGGCGTGCGCTTCATGGCCCGCGCGCCCTTCATGCCGGGCGCGCCGGGCGCGGGCGGCGTCGGCGCGGACAAGGACGGCGACCGGGATCGGGACGGGGACGGGACGCTCACGCCGCCTCCTCCTTCAGCTTCGCGCGCAGGAACAGGGTCAGCAGGACCGCGATCACCGCCACCATGACCAGTCCCATCGCGGCGGCGTAACCGAACTGGCCGTACTTGAAGGCCTCTTCATAGGCGAAGAGCATCGGCAGCCTGGTCTGCCCGCCTGGGCCGCCCCGGGTGAGGACGTACACGAGGCCGAAGGAATTGAAGTTCCAGATGAAGTTGAGGGCCGTGATGGCGACAGCCACGGGCTTGAGTGCCGGCCACGTGACCGCGGTGAAGCGGCGCCACACGCCCGCCCCGTCGAGTTGGGCCGCCTCGCGCAGTTCGGGTGGGGCGCTCTGCAGTCCGGCGAGGAGTACCACGGTCGTCTGGGGCATGCCCGCCCACACGCCGACCACGATGGCCGCGGGCAGGGCGTAGGAGAGACCGGCGAGCCAGTCGATCTTCTCGTGGTTCTCGTGGAGGAGGCCGAGCTGGGTGAGCGTCTTGTTCAGGACTCCGGCGTCGGAGTGGTAGACGAGACGCCACATGACGCCGACCACCACTTCGGGCATGGCCCACGGCACCAGCGCCAGGGTCCGGGCCAGCCAGCGCAGCCGGAGGTTCTGATCGAGCAGCAGCGCGAGGCCGAGGGCCAGCGCGAACTGTCCGGCCGTCACGCACACCGACCAGGTCAGGCCGATGCCGAAGGAATCCCAGAAAAGGGAGTCGAAGCGCAGGTCGAGGAAATTGGTCAGGCCGATGAACCGGGTGTCGGAGGTCCGGACGGCCTGCGCGTCGGTGAACGCGAGCGCGGCACCGTACAGGAGCGGACCCACGCTGAGGACCAGGACCGGGATCAGCGCGGGAAGGAGCAGGAACCAGGCGCTCCGGTCCAGACCGAGCGCCCGCCTGCGCTGGGCCGGTGTCCGGGGCGGTGGGGTTCCGCGGCTGTCCGGGACAGCACCGGCCCGGGACGGGGTGACACTCATGGCGACCTCGTGTTCTCAGCTGTTGGCCGTCACAGGCGGAGCGGACACGCGGACGACGAGGGGACGCGGGCAGTGGCGCTCTCCGTGATCGGCACGGTCGTCGGCCGGCCACCGCTGGACATCCGTGTCATGTGTACAGCCCCTCTGCCTCGCGATGGGCATACTCGCCCCACTACGAGCGTTTTATGCACACATTTACACTCACTGTAAACGTGTAGCGATGGTCCTCCCGCGATCCCCGGGCGTCAACAGGGGGTGCTTCGTCAGGTGTGGTTCGTCGAGCGTGTTTCGTCTCATCAGTCGTCGATGCCGGACCGCTCGGCGCCCGCGACGATATGGCGCTGGAGCACCACGAAGACGACCAGCAGCGGCAGGATCGAGACGGCCGCGGCGATGAACAGCTCGTGAAGGTTGACGGTTTGGGCCGTGGTGAAGGTGGCCAAGGCGACCTGGACGGTCCACGCGTCGCGGTCCTGACCGATCACCAGCGGCCAGAGGAACGAGTTCCAGGAGCCGATGAAGACGATCGCGCCGACAGCGGCGAAGACGGGCCGTGTGTTGGGCACCACGATCCGCCAGTACGTGCGCCAGTGGCCGAGCCCGTCCACCTTGGCCGCGTCCTCCAACTCACGGGGAAAGCCGAGGAAGTACTGGCGGAAGAGGAAGACGGCGAACGCGTTGAACAGGGTGGGGACGATCAGTCCGCGCAAGGTGGAGATCCAGCCGAGCGACGAGACCAGGACGAAGCTCGGGACGAAGGTGACGGCCGACGGGATCATCAGCGTGACCAGGAACGCGTAGAAGACGCGGTTGGCGTACGGATACTCGATGCGGGCCAGTCCGTACCCGGCGAGTGAGGCGAGCAGCAGGGTGCCGACGGTGGTGAGAACGGCGATCACGGCCGAGTTCCGCAGGGCGCGCACCATGGGAACGCTGCTGTCGTCGAACAGTTCCCGGAGGTTGCTCCATTTCAGGCTGTGCGGGAAGAACGTCCAGTCGGTCCCGGTGATGTCCGCCTCGGTGGCCAGACCGTTACGGACCAGGAGGTAGAACGGGACCAGGAAGAGTGCGGCGAGCACGATCAGCAGGACCGACCGCAGTGCGCGCCCGACCCGCTCCGGGGCGCGGACCGGGGAACGGACCGGGGGCCGGACCGAAGGCCGGGCCGCGGCGCGGATCCGGGCGGGGGTCGATGCGCGGGGCGGGGCGTACGCCGTCGGATCGTCGGTCGGATACCGTCGCACGGGTCGTCAGTCCTCCTGGCGTCCGAGACCGAACCAGCGCGCCTGTACCACCGTCACCACGGCGATGATCAGTGCGAGGATCACCGCCCCCGCACTGCCCACGCCCAGGTTCTGCCCCTGTCCCAGCGCCACGTAGTACAGGTAGACCAACGGCGGCCTGGCGTACGGCGGGTAACCACGTGCCGTCGAGAGCAGGTTGTAGAACTCGTCGAAGGCCTGGAACGCGTTGATCACCAGCAGCAGGACGACGGCGACGGAGGTCGCGCGCAGTTGGGGGAAGGTGATGTGCCGGAAGACCTGCCAGCCGGGGTGGGCGCCGTCGACCGCCGCCGCCTCGTAGAGGGTGGCCGGGATGCGCTGGAGCCCGGCCAGCAGGATCACCATGTAGAAGCCGGCCTGGAGCCACAGCCGCACGGTCACGATGACCAGCCAGTACCAGGGCGGACTGGTGGTCGACAGCCAGGCGACGTCGGAGCCGCCGAACCACCCCAGTACCGTGTTCGCCAGCCCGTAGCGCACCCCGTTGAAGATCGACAGCTTCCAGATCATCGCGGCGACGACGTAGGAACAGGCGGTCGGCAGGAAGAAGACCGACCGGAAGAACGCCTGGGCGAACCGCAGCCGGCTCACCATCAGGGCGAGGGCGAGCGAGAGCGCGTAGGTCGCCGGGACGATCAAGAGCGAGAAGCCGGCGAAGGTGGTGAGGCCCGCGGTGAAGGACGGATCGCCGAGTATCTCGGCGTAGTTGTCCAGCCCCACGAAGTCGGTCGGAGTCACCGTGTTGTGCGCGTCGAAGAAGCTGAGCCACACACTCCACACCAGCGGGACATAGGTGAAGAGGGCGAGTCCGGCGGCGAAGGGACCGACGAAGACCCAGAACCACAGATAGCGGTTCTCAGGCCCGAGCAGCCGCCGCATGAGCGGCGTACGGGCGGCTTCCGGCGTCCGCGTACGGGCGGCTTCCGGCGTCCGCATGATTACGACCGCACGCGCTTCAGCTCGGCCTTCGTCGTCGCGACGACCGACTTGACCTGGGCTTCCGGGTCGGCGCCCGCGGTGATGATCCGGCTCAGCGCGTCCTGGTAGGCGGTCCGGCTCCGATCGGTCCACAGCAGGGGCTGGGCCGCTCCGTACTCGGTCGTCAGACGTACGGCCCCGGCCGCCGCTCCCTCGGTGAGCGGGGTGGCCTTGTTCGCCAGCGAGATCCGGGCGGGGATGTGGAAGCCGTAGGAGAGCGCGAAGTCCGACTGGTAGTCGGTGCGTTCCACCCACAACCACTTCACGTACGCCTTCGCGGCCTCGGTGTGGCCGCTGCGCGCGCTGACCGCCGCCCCATAGGCGCCGACCGGGACCGCGGGCCTGCCGTGCGCTCCGTCCGCGGGGAAGGGCAGCACCCCGAAGTCGTCACCCAGCGCCTTCTCGATCAGCGGGAGGGCCCACAATCCCGTCCACTGCATGGCCGTCAAACCCTGGGTGAACGCCGACGGGTCGGACCAGTCGGTGGGGGCTCCGAGCAGCAGGGACCTGTCGGTGTGGAGGGCGCGCAGCTTGCCGAGGGTCCTGGCGGCCCGCGGGTCGTCGAAGCCGATCTCCCCCTCGGCGGTGACCAGGTCAAGGCCCGCCGCGCGCAGCGGGGTGCCGGCCAGGACGCCGGCACCGCCGTCGTTGCCGAGGAAGAGCCCCTTGACGTCCCGTGTCGTCAACGCCCTTGCCGCGTCGACCAGTTCGTCGAGACTCGCCGGTGGTCGCAGGCCCGCGTCGGCCAGCAGGCTCTTGCGGTAGTAGAGCAGCTGCGCGTCGATGACCTGCGGGATCCCGTAGATCCTGCCCTCGTACGTCTTGGGCGCGAGGACCGCGGGGTGGAAGTCGTCGCGCACGTCCTTGAGGAGGTCGGTGAGATCGGCGACCTGGCCGCCCCGGATCTGGTCCAGGGTCGGGCCCCCCTCGAACACGTCCGGCCCGTTCCTGGTCAGCAGTGCCGCGGCGGTCTGCTGGTCGTAGTTGCCGGGCCGCCACTGGACCGTGACCCTCGCCTTCCGGTACGCCGACGCGTAGCGTCGCACCGCCTGTTCGGCGCCGGCCTCGCCGTACTGGTGGTACCAGTGGTCAAGGGCGGGGCCGCCACCGCCCGCCGCGCCGTCGCGCCCCGTGTCGGAGCCGCAGGCGGCGGTCAGCGCGAGGGCGCCGGTGGCGGCCAGCAGGCGCCGACGGCTCATGCGGGTGCTCGAGGTCCTTGAGTGGGCCATGGTCCATCAGTGTGACACCGGTACATGTAAAGCACGTTGCTCGTACATGAAACGTCCCACGCGAGAGTGAGCGGACCTCGAACACCCGCTGGCGGCCGGCACACACTGTCAGTTGGTGTACACCTCGGCCCGGTCCACGCTCACGAATGACGCGAAGGACTGGGCGTTGTGCTCACCGGTCACACGGATCCGCAGTGTGTGCTTGCCGAACGGGAGCCGGGGACTGAGGTACTGCAGGGTCTCGCCGACGCGGATCGCCCCGTGGAAGTCGACACGCTGTTCCGCTCCTCCGTCCACGCTGAGGGCCGCGATGCCGTTGCCGGTGTCCCGTACGGACAGCAGGGCGATCCGGGTCCCCGTGAAGGTGAAGGTGGCGGTGTCGCCGGCCTTGTCGCTCCAGTGGTCGTCGCTCCAGAAGCACTGGCTGCCGCAGCCCGTTCCGGAGTTCCAGGTGCCGGTGTACGCGACGGATCCCTCGCCACTGGAGCGGCCGTCGTCGTTGATCCAGTAGGTGCCGGCCCCCGGGTCCCCGGAGGGCAGGTCCTGGGTCGCGCCCAGGGCGAGCGGGCGGCCGAGGCGCGGGCTGCCGTCGGCGTTCCAGGTGATCTTCTGGGCGCGGGTGGTGCGGTTGGTGTAGGTGTTCACCGAGGTTGTCTTCGCGTGGTGGACGATCCAGTCCTCGGTGCCGTCGGGCGAGCGGAAGAAGGCGTGGTGGCCGGGGCCGAAGACCCCGCGGTCGTCGGCGCGGGAGAACACCGGGCCCGCGTGCTGGGTCCAGTTGCGCGGAACGAGCGGATCGGCCCCGTCCGGCAGGGACAGCATCCAGACCTGGTAGTCGGGCTTGCCGGTGTCACAGGTGGAGTACGTCATCCAGGTGCGGCCGTTGCGGTTCAGGAACTCCGGTCCCTCGCGGACCTCGGGGCAGCCGCCGTCCGCGTCGATGGCGACGGCATCGCCCGAAACGGTGTAGGGGTTGGACATCGGCGCGATGTTGAGGCCGTTGTGCTGGTACGGGTTGATGCCGCTGTAGGCGAGGTAGAGACGCCCGTTGTGCTGGAACACCCCCGGGTCGATGGCGAAGTCGGAGGCGTGGTTGGGCGGGGTGAGCTTCGCCTTGAAGTGGTAGGGCCCGGCCGGATCGTCGCGTTCGGACTCCAGCACGTACAGCCGGTGATGGTCGTCGACCCCGTCGTCGGCCGTGTAGTAGAGGTACCAGCGGTCGCCGAAGCGGTAGAACTCCGCCGCCCAGATGTTGCGGTTGCGACTGGGGTCGGTGTCCATCCACACGGTCACGGGCTCGGCCGCGAGCAGGGTGCCCAGCGAGGGCGAGCGCCACATACGGATGCTGCCACCCTGCGTGGTGGTCAGGTAGTACGCCCCCCGCCAGTGCGTCATAAACGGATCGGGGCCCGGGTTGAGCGGGTTTCGGAAGGTGGTCCCCGCGGCGGCCGGCGCCGGGCCCGGGGCGGCCGGTACCGGTCGTGCGGCGGTGGACTCGGGTTCCACGGCGGCGGACTGCGGTACGAAGACAAGGCCGAGCAGGAGGGACAGGAGGACGGCGACGAGTGCCGCGCGACGGGTCGCGCGCGGGCCTGCACGCATGAGCAGCTCCTTTGCGTTACATCGATGTAAGCGCCGGATGGGAAGCTAGCGCCCCGCCCGGGCCCGGGAAAGGGGCGCGGCGGCGTCGATCGGCGCGGGGAGCAGAGGCGGACAGCGACGTTCCTCTTGAACAACAGGTTTTGTCAGAAGCGTTGACTAATCTCCCGGAGCGCTCCTACCTTCATCGCGTCGCGCATCGTACGTCATATACGAGAGGCCGTTGTGTCCATATTGGTAGCGCCTTGTTCCGCATGCCCGTTTGAGGGTCAGCTCGTGGGCCGGATCACCGACGGACCATCCACCGCTCATTGACCCACGATGCGAGACGCGGCCCGTTCACCGCCAAGTTCCCGGGCCGCGACAGAGAGTTCCGACACTCCCTCACGGGGGAGCCTACCCTTCGGGAGCAGTGGTGCCGCCCCTTTCCAACGTGCCCTCGTCCAAAGCCGGGAGATCACCCGCCCGGCAGCGCAGCAGCATGCGGTGGACGATCGTCGGCTTCTCGGCCCTCGGTCTGACGATCGCCTATCTCGACCGGGCCGCGCTGAGCGTGGCGATGCCGTACATGTCCAAGGAGTTCCACATCAGCTCCGCCGTGCAGGGCGTGATGCTGTCGGCGTTCTTCTGGACGTACGCGTTGTTCCAGATTCCCTCCGGGTGGCTGCTGGACCGTTTCGGTCCGAGGGTCATCTATCCCGTCGCGGTCGGCTGGTGGTCGATCTGGACGGCGCTGACCGCCCTCGCGCAGGGCGTCGGCTCGGTCATGGTGTTCCGGCTCGGCCTGGGCATCGGCGAGGCGCCGGTGCAGCCGGCGAACATCAAGGTCGTCTCGCGGTGGTTCCCGCGCAAGGAGCGGGCCTTCGCGTCCAGTCTGTTCGACATGGGCCAGCAGATCGGAACGGCGCTGTCGATCCCGGTGGTGACGGCGCTCGCTCTGTTCGGCGGCTGGCGGCTGGCGTTCATCGTGATCGGTGTCACCGGACTGCTGTGGATCGTGGGCTGGGTGACCGTCTACCGCGAGCCCGGGGAACATCCGCGCGTCTCCGCGGCCGAACTGGCCCACATCCGCTCCGATCAGGGGCCGGCGGCCGGCGAGGAACCGGTCGGCGCGAACACACCGTGGCGGGAGCTGCTGGGCGACTCCCAGGTATGGGCGCTGATGACCGGTTATGTGTTCCGCTCGCTGGCCGGCGCGTTCTTCCTCACCTGGTACCCCAGCTATCTGCTCGACGACCGCGGGTTCTCCGAGGCGGACTTCGGCATGGTGGGCTGGATCCCCTCGCTCATCGCGATCGGCTCCACCGTGCTCGGCGGCGTCGTCTCCGACCGGATGCTGGCGTCCGGGCTCTCGACCAACCTGGCCCGGAAGGTTCCCATCGTCACCGGGCTGGGCCTGAGCGCCTGCATCGGCTTCGCCCCCTTCGTGGAGAGCAATGCGGCGCTGATGGTCATACTCACCGTCAGCAGTGCCGCGCACTCGTTCGCCGGCGCGGCGATCCTGAGTCTGCCGGCCGAAGTGGCGCGCTCGTCGGAGAGCGTCGGGGCGGTGGCCGGCTTCCAGAACTTCGGCTCCCAGGTGGGCAACCTCCTCAGTCCGATCGTCATCGGACTGTTCCTGGCCTCCAGCGACGGGTCGTACGTGGGGCCGCTGGTCGGCGCCGCCGGGTGCTGTCTGGCGAGTGCGGCGATCTATCTCTTCTGGGTGCGCGTCAAGCCCCTCACACCGCACCACGACCTCCCGGCGGAACCCGCCGAGCACGGTGAAAGGACCACCTCGTGACCACCTCGTTGAACGCCGCCCGCCTGATCGAGCGGCTCAGCACCGTCGTCGGGATCCCCGTCGTCCCGTACGACGAGAACGGCGCGGTCGACCACGACCTGACCGCCGCACTGACCGCGCGGCTGATCCGCAACGGAGTGACCGCGCTGACGCCCAACGGCAACACCGGTGAGTTCTACGCCCTCTCCCCCGACGAACGCCGCCAGGTCCTGACGAGCGTCGTCTCCACGCGCGAGAGCGCCACCACGATCGTCGCCGGGGTGGGGCTCGATCTCACGACGGCCGTCGCGGACGCACGCTTCGCCCGCGACTCCGGGGCGGACGCGATCATGGTGCACCAGCCGGTCGTGCCCTATCTAACGGCGGACGGCTGGGTCGAGTACAACGCGAGCGTCGCGGCGGCCGTACCCGATGTCGGTGTGCTGCCCTATCTCACCCACCGCGCGGTCACCGGTGGGCACATCACACGCCTGGTGGAGCGGGCGCCGAACGTCGTCGGGCTGAAGTACTCCGTTCCCGACCCCGTCGTGTTCGCCGCCACCAGGGCGGAGGCCCCGGACGGGCTGCTGTGGATCGCGGGCCTGGCGGAGTCGTACGCCCCGGCCTACTGGCAGGCGGGGGCCCGGGCCTTCACCTCGGGCCTGGTCAACGTCGCCCCGGCCGTGTCCCTGGAACTGCTCGCGGCCCTGCGGCGCGGTGACCACGACGCCGCGGGACGCGTCTGGCGGCGTATCCGCCACTTCGAGGAACTGCGGGCACGCGACGGATCGGCCAACAACGTGTCGGTGGTGAAGGAGGCCATGCACCAGCTCGGCCTCTGCCGGCGGGACGTCCGGCCGCCCAGCCACCCGCTGCCCGACGCGCTCGCGCGCGAGGTCACCGAGTCGATGGCACCGTGGCGCTCCACGGTTCCCGAGGCGGCCGGGGAGCGTGCGGCATGAGGATCGCGTCGCTCCAGACCTTCCGCCAGCGGGTGGGCGACCGGCCCAGGGTGCTGGTCAGGATAAGCACCGAGGACGGCCTCGACGGGTGGTCCGAGGTGTACAACCACGGCCCCGACCTGGCCTACCCACCCCTGCTCGACTACCTGTTCGAGCAGATCAAGGGCATGGACGCACGGAACCCGGGCCGGGTCAACCAGTTCCTGCTCCAGTCCAGCCGCTTCCCCCAGGGGGCGCTGGGCCTGGCCGCGATCGCCGCCATCGACCACGCCCTGTGGGACATCGCCGCCAAGTCCCTCGGCGTACCGGTCTACCAGCTGCT
This sequence comes from Streptomyces sp. NRRL F-5135, assembly GCF_000719775.1. Classification (GTDB taxonomy): domain Bacteria; phylum Actinomycetota; class Actinomycetes; order Streptomycetales; family Streptomycetaceae; genus Streptomyces; species Streptomyces hebeiensis. Next base: position 27,477 of record NZ_JOHR01000025.1, read on the forward strand.
CGGCGGCGCGGTACGCGACCGGGTCCGGGTCTACGCCGGCCTGTACTCCGCGCCGGACGTCGGCGAACTGCGGGACACCACAGCGGCGTTGCACGACCGGTTCGGCTTCACAGCGTTCAAGCTGAGCCCCTACCGCAAGGAATTGCACCGGACCCGGTTCGGGCTCGTGGTCCGGGAACTCGGCGAGTACTTCGGAGAGGTCCGTGCCGGCCACCCCGAGGAATGGGACTTCGCGTTCGACGCGCACGCCTGCCTGTGGGAACCACGGCAGGCCGTCGACCTCGGCGCCGCGCTCGCTCCCCACCAGCCGCTGTTCCTCGAGGAACCCCTGCGCCCCGAGCACATCCCCGCCTGGAGCAGGATCCGGTCCGAGATCGCCGTGCCGCTGGCGACGGGGGAGTCCCTGTACTCCCCGCACGAGTTCCTGGCGCTGCTCGCCGCGGGCGGGGCCGACATCGTGCAGCCCGACATCTGCGTGGTCGGGGGCCTCACCCAGATGACGAAGATCGCCACCATCGCCGACGCGCACTACGTCCCGGTCGCGCCGCACAACCCGCTCGGGCCGCTGGCGACGGCGGCGAACGTGCACTTCGCGGCCGCGACCACCAACTTCGCCGTCCTCGAGTACAAACCGGACGACGTCTCGTGGTGCCCGGACCCCTACCTCCCGGTCGACGGGCACCTCCTCCTGCGACCGGACCGCCCGGGATGGGGCATCGAGATCGACGAGGCCGCGCTCACGACCGACGACTGGGTCACCTGGAAACGGAAGGTCCCGGTGCGCCCCGACGGCTCGACGGCGTGGATGTGACCTGCCAGCCGGCCCGCCCCTCCCGGAGGGGCGGGCCGTCCGCGTCAGGCCGGGCACGGCGACGTCCGGTACGGTGACCCCCTCCGCGTCCGTACCGCCGGATCCCCGCTCGAACGCCGCCGGATTCCCGCTCGAATGCCGCCCGGTCCAGCCTCCGCGCCGACGGCGTTCCGCGGTAGGTCACTTGGCCGCCGGGTATAACCCGGGCATGATTTATCACATCGTTCCGCGCTCCGAGTGGCAGGCCCGCCCCGACCACCCGTACGCGCCCGCGTCCCTCACGGATGACGGCTTCGTCCACTGCTCCCCCGACGAGGAGACCTCGCTGGCCATCGTCAACGCCTTCTACCGGACGGCGCCGAAGCCGTTGCTCGCCCTGGTCATCGACGAGGACCGGCTGGGCGTCCGGGTGGCATGGGAGAAGGCGGCGCCCGTCCCGCCCCCCGGTGTCGCCGAGAGCGTCGTCTTCCCTCATGTGTACGGTCCCGTCGACCGCGACGCCGTGACCCGGATCCTGGAAATCGCGTGGGACGAGCAGGGCCGGGCCACCGGGTTGGCCGACGTGAGCTGAACGGCCGCGGCCCGCCCCGGTGCACCTGTGCTTGGATGGCGCGATGAGCGACGAGGGCACCCGAAACATCGGCATCCTGCTGTTCCCCGACGTCGAGGAGCTGGACGCCGTCGGCCCGTGGGAAGTGCTGTCGTACTGGACGCGGAACTTCCCCGAGGACGGGTGGCGGGTGTTCTGCGTCTCGGCCGACGGAAATCCCGTGACCTGCGCCAAGGGACTCACCGTCGCCGCCCACCACTCCATGGCAGAGCTGCCCGCGCTCGACGTCCTGGTGCACCCCGGTGGCCGCGGCACCCGGCCACAGCTCGACGACGCCGGGCACCTGGCATGGGTCCGCGGCCAACGCGGGTCGGTGCCCCTCATGACGAGCGTGTGCACCGGGTCTCTCGTATACGCGGCTGCCGGGCTGCTGGCCGGCCGCCCCGCCACGACCCACTGGGCGTCGCTGGACCGACTCGCGGAGATCGATCCGACCATCGAGGTCCGGCGCGAGGACCGGTTCGTCGACGACGGAGACATCATCACCTCCGCGGGCATCTCGGCCGGTATCGACATGGCCCTCCACCTGGTCGCCCGCCTCGCGTCGCGTGAGCGCGCGCGCCAGGTCCGACGCGGAATCCAGTACGACCCGGAGCCTCCCGTCTGATCCCCGGACGGCCCGGCGGGGAACCATCCCTCCCAACTCACCCTGAAATCAAGGGGTTTGTTCGGGGTCACACCGCGCGGCCACCTCGACGGGAAACCTTGACAGGTCACATCGGCCTCCCTACCTTCCGCCGAGTGAAACGATTCATTGCCGAGTCGTAACGGAGTCGCATCGTGATCAGCAGAAGACAGCTGCTCGGTACGTCCGCCACCGCCCTGGGAACCGCGCTGACGGCCGGGCCGCTGCCTGCCGCCCGGGCCGCCGGACCGGGCCCCGGCGGCCTCGCTCCCCCGCGCGTCACCGAGCCGACCGTCGAGTACGTCCGGCATCCACTGGGCCTCGACACCGCCCGCCCCCGGCTGAGTTGGCCCCTCGCGGCCGGCCGGGCCGACGGGACCGGCCAGAGCCAGAGCGCGTACCGGATCCGCGTCGCCACCGCTCCGGAGAGGCTGCCCCGGCCCGATGTCTGGGACAGCGGGAAGGTCTCCTCCTCGGAGTCGGTCCTCGTCCCGTACGCGGGCCCGGCACTCGCACCGCGTACGCGCTACCACTGGTCGGTGCGCGTCTGGGACGCCGAGGGCAACCCCTCCGACTGGAGCGCGCCGTCCTGGTGGGAGACCGGACTCACCGCCGCCGACTGGTCCGCGCGCTGGATCGCCGCGCCCACCGCGCTCGTCGGCGCGCCCGCCCTGGAAGGCGCCTCGTGGATCTGGTTCCCGGAGGGCGACCCCGCGAGCAGCGCACCGGCCGCGACCCGCTGGTTCCGCCGCGTTCTCGACGTGTCCGGCATACCGGCGGGCCTCACCCGGGCCCGCCTGGTCATGACGGCGGACGACGGCTGCACGGTGCATGTGAACGGCGTCCAGGTGGCGCACACGGAGGCCGACAGCCGCGCGGAGAACTGGCGCCGCCCCGTGGTCGTGGAGGTGACCGACCTGCTGCGCCGGGGCACGGGGGTCATCGCGGTGTCGGCCACCAACGCCACCACGGGGCCGGCCGGGCTGCTCGGCCTGCTGGAGCTGACCACCGCGGACGGAACGCGCACCCTCGCCACCGATGCCGCGTGGCGGACCACCGACCGGGAACCCGCGGGCGACTGGCGGTCCGCCGACTACGAGGACTCCTCCTGGTCGCCGGCCCAGGTGCTCGCCGCGTGGGGCGCGGGGCCCTGGGGCACGGTGCGGGTTCCGTACTCCCCCGTGGCACAGCTGCGCCACGAGTTCCGGCTGAAGCGCGGGACCGTCGCGCGGGCGCGGCTGTACTCCACCGCTCTCGGCCTGTACGAGGCGTACCTCAACGGAGCGCGGGTGAGCGAGGACCGGCTCGCGCCCGGCTGGACCGACTACCGCGAGCGCGTCCAGTACCAGACGTACGACGTCACCCGCCTGCTCGTACCGGGGAGGAACGCGCTCGGCGTCACCCTCGCGACCGGCTGGTACGCCGGTTCCGTCGGGTGGTACGGCCCCCACCAGTACGGCACCCGGCCCGCCCTGCTGGCACAGCTGGAGGTCACCTACACCGACGGGACGACCGAACGGGTGCTGTCGGACACCGACTGGCGCACCGCCACGGGGCCGGTCACCGGCGCCGATCTCATGGCGGGCGAGGACTACGACGCCCGGCTGGAGACCGACGGATGGACCCGCGCCGGCTTCGACGCGGCCGGCTGGGCCGGGGCCGAGGCGGTCGACGGCGTCACCGCCTCGCTCGTGGCGGAGGTCGGCGGACCCTCCCGGGTGGAACGCGAACTCCCCGCCCTCCGGATGACGGAGCCCAGGCCCGGTGTCTTCGTCTTCGACCTCGGGCAGAACATGGTCGGCACGGTCCGGCTGACCGTCTCGGGCGCCGCCGGCACCACCGTACGGCTGCGTCACGCCGAGGTGCTGGGCCCCGACGGCATGCTCTACACCGACAACCTGCGCACCGCCCGCGCCACCGACCGTTACACACTCAAGGGTGCCGGCACCGAGATCCACGAGCCACGCTTCACGTTTCACGGCTTCCGCTACGTCGAGGTGACGGGCTACCCGGGCCGGCCGCCGCTCGGCGCGGTCGTGGGACGGGTCATCCACACCGCGGCACCGTTCACGATGGACTTCCGTACGAACGTCCCGATGCTCAATCGGCTTCACCACAACATCACATGGGGCCAGCGCGGCAACTTCGTGTCCGTACCCACCGACACGCCCGCGCGCGACGAGCGGCTCGGCTGGACCGGCGACATCAATGTGTTCGCCCCCACCGCCGCGTACACCATGGAGTCGGCGCGCTTCCTCACCAAGTGGCTGGGGGACGTGCGCGACAGCCAGACCGCCGACGGCGCGTTCACCGACGTGGCGCCGCACGTCGGCGATCTGGGCCACGGCGTGGCGGGCTGGGGGGACGCCGGGGTCACCGTGCCCTGGGCGCTGTACCAGGCGTACGGGGACACCCGGGTGCTGGAGCAGTCCTGGCCGTCCATGGTGCGGTGGCTCGACTACCTGGAGCGGCACAGCAGCGGCTACGTACGCCCCGCCGAGGGGTACGGCGACTGGCTCAACGTCGCGGACGAGACCCCCAAGGACGTCATCGGCACCGCCTACTTCGCGCACAGCGCCGATCTGGTCGCGCGGACGGCCGAGGCGCTGGGGAAGGACCCCGCCCCGTACACCGCCCTGTTCCGCGCGGTCCGGGACGCCTTCCGCGCGGCGTACGTCTCCGCCGGCGCGAGGATCAAGGGCGACACCCAGACCGGCTACGTACTGGCCCTCTCCATGGATCTGCTGGCGGAAGCCGACCGCGGGCCCGCCGCCGACCGTCTCGTCCAGCTCATCAGGGCCAAGGACTGGCACCTGTCGACGGGCTTCCTGGGCACACCGAGGCTGCTCCCCGTGCTCACCGCCACCGGCCACACCGACGTCGCGTACCGGCTGCTGCTCCAGCGGACCTTCCCGAGCTGGGGCTACCAGATCGACCGCGGGGCCACGACGATGTGGGAACGCTGGGACTCCATCACGCCGGACGGCGGCTTCCAGGACGCCGGCATGAATTCCTTCAACCACTACGCGTACGGCTCGGTGGGCGAGTGGATGTACGCCGCCATCGCGGGGATCGCGCCCGGCGCCCCCGGCTTCAAGAAGGTCGTCGTCCGGCCCCGCCCGGGCGGGGGGGTGACGCGGGCCGAGGGCCGTTTCGACTCGCTCTACGGGCCGGTCACCACCCGCTGGAAGACGGACTCCGCGGGCTTCCGGCTCACGGTCTCGCTCCCCGCCAACACCACCGGGGAGGTGTGGATACCCGCCGGGGCCGCTGCGGACGGCACGGACATCGCGCACGGGACCGCCCGGTTCCTGCGGCGGGAGGACGGCTGCGCGGTGTTCGCCACCGGCTCGGGTACGTACCGCTTCGTCGGCTGACCGAGGCGGAACGGCACCGGGCCGGTCGCGGTCGGGAGGGGCGCCTCCGCTCGGAGGCGCTCATCCCGTGCCTTCCCGCTTGTCGTCGTCCCGTCCCTCCCGCTTGTCGTCGTCGACGATCTCCGCGTCCACGACGTCCTCCTCGCCCTCGCCGCCGGAGGCTCCCGTCTCGCCGGTGGCGCCCGCGGGCGCGCCCTGGCCCTGTGCCTGGGCGTACAGGGCGGTGCCGACCTTCTGGGCCGCGGCGGCGAGTTTGTCGGTGGCGCGCCGCAGAGCGGTGGTGTCGCCGGCCTCGGGGGACTCGGTCCTGAGCGCCTCCTTCAGCTCGCCCAGGGCGGTCTCGACCTCGCCCTTCACCTCACCGGGAATCTTGTCTCCGTTGTCGGCCAGCAATGTGTCCGTCTGGTAGACGAGCTGTTCGGCCCGGTTGCGCGTCTCGGCGGCCTCGCGGCGCCTGTGGTCCTCCTCCGCGTACTGCTCGGCCTCGCGCATCATGCGGTCGATGTCGTCCTTGGGCAGCGCCGAGCCGCCGGTGACGGTCATCCGCTGCTCCCTGCCGGTGCCGAGGTCCTTGGCGCCCACGTGCATGATGCCGTTGGCGTCGATGTCGAAGGTGACCTCGATCTGCGGCACCCCGCGCGGGGCCGGCGGCAGACCGGTCAGCTCGAACATCCCGAGCTTCTTGTTGTACGCGGCGATCTCGCGCTCGCCCTGCCTTGCCGGTCAGCTCCTTGACCAGGTCGGTCACCGCGGGCATCCGCGTCGACCCGCCGACCATGATCACGTGGTTGATGTCGGAGAGCTTGGCTCCGGCGTCCTCGATCGCGTTGTGGAACGGGGCCTTGCAGCGTTCGAGGAGGTCGGCCGTCAACTGCTGGAACTGGGCCCGCGTGAGCTTCTGCTCCAGGTGCAGCGGCCCTTGCTCGGAGGCCGTGACGTAGGGCAGGTTGATCGCCGTCTCGGTTGCCGAGGACAGCTCGATCTTGGCGCGCTCGGCCGCCTCGCGCAGGCGCTGCGTGGCCATCTTGTCCTGGGTGAGGTCGATACCGTAGGCGTTCTTGAACTGCTTGGCCAGGTACTCGACGATCCGCTGGTCCCAGTCGTCGCCGCCCAGGTGCGTGTCACCGTTGGTGGCCTTGACCTCGACCACGCCCTCGCCGATCTCCAGCAGGGACACGTCGAACGTGCCGCCGCCCAGGTCGAAGACCAGGACCGTCTGATCGTTCTCCTTGTCCAGTCCGTAGGCCAGGGCCGCGGACGTCGGCTCGTTGATGATCCGCAGCACGTTCAGACCCGCGATCTCGCCGGCCTCCTTGGTCGCGGTGCGCTGGCTGTCGTTGAAGTACGCGGGCACGGTGATCACGGCGTCCGTGACGTCCTCGCCCAGGTACGCCTCGGCGTCCCGCTTCAGCTTCTGCAGCACCCGTGCCGAGATCTCCTGCGCGGTGAACCGTTTGCCGTCCACACCACCGGACTCCGGGAAGCGCCACTGCGCGTCGCCCATGTGCCGCTTCACCGACCGTGCCGTGAGTTCGACGTTGGTCACTGCCTGGCGCTTGGCGATCTCGCCGACCAGCACTTCCCCGTTCTTGGCGAAGGCCACTACCGACGGTGTGGTCCGTGCGCCCTCGGTGTTGGCGATGACCGTGGGCTCGCCGCCCTCCAGCACGCAGACCACCGAGTTCGTCGTACCGAGGTCGATACCCACTGCACGTGCCATCGCGCTCTCCTCCCATGGCGGTACCGCGCTTCCGCGATACACGGGACGCCGGCCGGCGCACGGACGGCAGGTGTGCGCGGGACACCGACGTACACCGCCGTGCGGGCGACGGGCCGTCGCCGGCCGGGCGTCCGCGGTGCTCCGCGCGTCAGAGTGGAGCGGAGGAGCCCCGGGCCACCACGGCTCCGCGTGGCACGGCCCCTCGCCGTTCGCGCGCTCGCCGTTCGTGCGCTCATCAGCCCTATACCCGATTGGCCCGGCCTTGATGACACCGTCCACCGATTCCGTCCGGGCGCACGCGGTGTTTTTCCGGGAACTGCCTGTTCGGAGCTCGTGTGAGAAGGCCGGTGCGATGCCGTGCCCGCGTCCCGGCCACGGTCACGACGCCCGGCCGCGCGGTGCTCGGTGCCGGCCGACCACGTCCGTCCGGCGCGCGTCATCGGGCCGGACCTGGTGTGCTGGTTTCAGGGGCCGTCCTGCCCGTTCCCGTTCGCGTTCTCGTTTCCGGGAGATTCAGATGACTGCGTGCCGCGTCGCACAGGTCGCCACCGCCGGTGGCTCGTTCGAGATCGTCCAGCGCGAGGTGCCGCGGCCCGGGCCGGGCCATGTCCGCGTCGCCGTGGACGCCTGCGGCATATGCCACAGCGATGCCCTCTTCGTGGCCGCCGCGCTGCCGGGTGTGCGGTTTCCGCTGGTGCCCGGGCATGAGATCGCCGGGCGCGTGGAGGCGATCGGTGAGGGCACGCCCGACATCTGGCACGTGGGCGACAGGGTGGCGGTGGGCTGGTTCGGCGGCAGCTGCGGCCACTGCACACCGTGCCGACGGGGCGACTTCGTCGTCTGCGAGAACCTGAAGGTCCCCGGCTGGGCGTACGACGGGGGCTATGCCGAGGCGGTGATCGTCCCGGCGGACGCCCTGGCCCGGATCCCCGACGAGCTGGCGGCCGTCGACGCGGCGCCCCTGGCCTGCGCGGGAGTCACCACGTACAACGGGCTGCGGCGCAGCTCCGCCCGGCCGGGCGACGTGGTCGCCGTGCTCGGCATCGGTGGCCTCGGTCACCTGGGCGTGAGGTTCGCGGTCGCGATGGGCTTCGAGACCGTGGCCATCGCCCGCGGGTCCGCCAAGGCCGACCTGGCCAAACGGCTCGGCGCCCACCACTACGTCGACAGCACGGGCGGTACCCCCGTCGCGGACGCGCTCCAGGCCCTCGGCGGGGCCAGAGCCGTCCTCGCCACCGCCGCCAATTCCGACGCGATCACGGCCACGGTGGACGGGCTGTCCCCGCGCGGTGAGCTGGTGGTCATCGGCGCGGACGCCGCCCCACTGGGCATCAGCCCGAACCAGTTGCTCATGAACGGCCGAGTCGTCCGGGGGCACCCGTCCGGGACGGCACAGGACATCCAGGACACCATGGCTTTCAGCGCGCTGCACCGGATCCGTCCGATGATCGAGACCGTTCCGCTGGAAAATGTCGCCGAGGCGTACGAGAAGATGCTCTCCGGCGCCGCCCGCTTCCGGATGGTCCTCGCCCCGCGCTGACGCACCACCGTTCCCCTCCCGCCGGAGCCGGCGGGAGGGGAGGCGCCGCGCCGACGTCCCGGGAAGAGAAACGGCCTCTTCCGGACACCCGCGCTTGCGTCGCCTTTCCCGTGGTCATCCTTTTCGTGCGGGGGCAGAAAGGAGACCGCCGAGATGACCATGCGATGGGAGGCGTTTCTGGAGAAGATCCAGGAGCGCGGTGAGTACGGCAGCCCGCAGGAGGCGGAGCGCGCGGCCCGTGTCGTGCTCGCCCTGCTCGGTGCGCATCTGGTCGGCGAGGTACGTGCCGAACTGGCCGCGCGCCTGCCGGAAACCCTCTCCCTGATACTGCTCAACCCTTTGCCCGCGGCCGAGCCGCTCACGCCCGAGCGGTTCGTACGGGCCACGGCGGCCTGGATCGAGGGGGCCACCGAGCAGACCGCGCCCTGGGACGTCGGCGCGGTGCTCAGCGTGGCGGCCGACGCGGCGGGTGAGGACCTGCTGAGCCGGATCCTGCTCCAGCTGCCCGCCGGGTACGACCTCCTCTTCGGCCACGCCGGGAGCGGCTGAGCCATCCTCCGCGGCCCACGGACCGGCTCGGGCCCGGCCGGCGGACCGAGCAGCCCGGAAGGCGCTAACGGAGCGTCTTCTGCCACACCTGGGCCGGAGCTCCGTCGCATGTCGCCTGCCGGACCTCGCGCCTGCTGCCGGAGGGCATGCCCGCGTCCTGCAGGCACTTGCCGCTGTGCACGTTCTGGATCTGGTAGGCCCCCGTGGCGACCGGGGTCGCCGTCCACCGCTGGCTCGCCGCACCGGAGCAGGTGTGCATCCGCACGCCCGCGCCATCGGCGGTCGACGCGTCCTGCACGTCCACGCATTTCTTGCCGACGCGGGCGACGAGGGTGAAGGTGCCGCCCGCCGCCGCGAGCTGGGTGAACTCCTGATGGTCCTTGCTGTTGCAGGTGAACTGCTGGACGACGGCCCCCTCGTTCTGGGAGGCACCACGGATGTCCAGACACTTCCCCGTGGCCAGATTGTGGTACGTGTGATATTCGATGGCGGCCGCGGAGGAGGGAAGCGCGTCGGCGGCGCCGACCGCGCCGAACAGGCTCATGGCCGCCGCGAAGGCGAGAACGGTCGCGCGAGAAGGCATGTACGCAACTCCTTGATGCAGGGCGCCCGCTGCCGCAACCGGCCCCGCGGGGCCGGTTGCGGCGTGCACGGCGAAGTGCGCGAGCACGGCGTGCCACCGGGAAGCGGTGGATGCCCGTATGACATCGCGTCCGCGCCCGAAGCTCCACCGATCCTGCCCGGGATACGCCTCATAGGTGATTTCGCGGCCTCGCGGTTGCCGTCAGCCGCTTCTTCCGTTCGCGAGCAGGACCCTAATAGTCCTTCGGTATCGCGGAGTTGAGGGCGGCGCGCCGTTCCGCGAGGTTGTCCGCGCTCAGATCGGCGGCCAGGTCCGGGGCGTAGTGGGCGGCGATCTCACGGAATCCGTCCAGCGTGCGCTCATCCATGATCGACGCTCCGGGAGTGGCGACGGGGAGCGTCAGATAGCTGCGGACCCGGCCGAGATCGTGCGCGTGCCGGCTCATGTCGACGGCGTAGTGGTTCACCAGCCGCCGGGTCGCCGGGTCCGGGTGGGAGATCTCGTTGGCGAGCGTCTCGAAGCCGAGGTTCAGGAAGTGGTCCGGCTCGTCCAGCAGCAGGTTGTGGGCGGCCGATCCCTTCCAGCCCGCCCGGTTCCAGTTGGCGTTGCCGGGGATCTCGTTCTTCGCGGGGAAGCCCCGGTACTCGGAGGAGGGAAAGGTCTCCAGCAGCAGGCCGCACAGGGCGCGCGTCTCCGCGAGCGTTCCGGCGGTCTCCTCCGGGACTCCGAACACGTAGAGGATCTCCGGAACCAGACCGTTCTCCTCCATGTGCTCGAACGCGGTGATCAGGTCCGAGCGCAGGGTGTCGGCGTGTTTGCGCATCGCGCGCAGCACCTCGACGGATGCCGCGCCGTCGGCGCCGAAGCCGAAGCGGTTGAAGCCCGCGCGGAGTACCAGGTCGCGCACCTCGTCCGAGCGCATCGCCGCGTTGTAGGAGTCGGCACGGGTGAGCGCGTGCAGGGTGATGTCGATGTCCGGGTACCGCTCGCGGGTCTCGACGACGGATTCCAGTCGCGCGGTGAGCAGCCCGAGGTCCCCGCCCGGCAGGGCCTGCTGGAAGAAGTCCAGCGAGGTGCAGTACAGGTTCAGCGTGGGGAACTCGAACCGCGTCGCGAGGCGGCAGGCGGCGTCGAGATGCGCCCGGACGTTGAAGAACGTCTCGCGCTTGCGGGTCTGCGCCCCGCAGAAACTGCACCCGAACATGCAGCCCTGGCTGAACGGCAGGGTCATCTCGTGCGCCAGGTAGGTGCGCAGGTCGGACTCGGTGAGCTTGGCCAGCTGCCCGCCCAGATCGATGTCCATGCCCCCGGGCAGCGCGGACAGCCAGTGCCGGTCCGCCTTGTGGGCGCCGGGGAAGATCCGCGCGAACTCCTCCCGGGAGAGCCGTTCCACCCCCTGCCCGCCGACGTACACCCGGTCGGCCGGCAGCCGGCGGTCGGCGGTGAGGTAGCGGTGGACGTGCGCGGCCGGTGCGATGTTCTGGGCCCCCATGGCGGCGATGCCGAAGGAGTCGTACCCCTCCAGGCCGTCGGCCTCGCGCAGATCGTGCAACTGGCAGTCGAAGAGGTCCGGTTCGGCCAGCCCGTGGCGCTCCATCAGTTCGGCCGCGTACAGCGGGGCGACGGGCAGGAACGGCAGCCGGTCCGGGGTGAAGGGCACGTCCCGGGCGAGGTAGTTGTCGTGCACGTACGGCGGGTGGATCATCAGGGTGCGGCCGGTCGGCACCCGGCTGTCGCCGTCGCGGGCCGCGGTGGTCAGGAGGATGCTCGTGCGCGAAGGGGCCATGTCCGCCTTCCAGGGGTAGGCCGGTGCTTCGGTACGGTGCGCAGCACCACGCCGTCGCGATCGCCCGGGGTGCCGGAAGAGCAATGAATCGATGGTCCGTGCCGACGGCCGGATCCGTACAGGCGTGTTTCGGTCAACAGCCTCCCGGAGCTGCGCCCGGCCCACGTCCGGTGCGCGCACCCGGGGCACGGACGAGGATGGCCGCGGTACAAAGGAACGTACCGAGCGAGGGGAGTCTCACCGTGGACCCGCACGTTCCGACCGTGGAGCTGACCCCCGCGGCCGCCGAGCTGATCCGGCGGCTGCGGGCGGCCCACGGACCACTGATGTTCCACCAGTCGGGCGGCTGCTGTGACGGCAGTGCCCCCATGTGTTTCCCGGCGGGCGAGTTCCGCACGGGCGGCTCCGACGTGCTGCTGGAGTCGCTGGCCGTGGAGGGCCTCGCCGAGCCCGTCCCCTTCTGGATGTCCGCGAGCCAGTACGAGCTCTGGCGCCACACCCGGCTCGTCGTGGACGTGGTGGCGGGCCGCGGCAGCGGATTCTCGCTGGAGGCCCCGGAGGGGGTGCGCTTCCTGATCCGGTCGCGGGTGGTCGGGAACGGCGCGGCCGCCCGGCCGGTCCCGCCTGGCGTCAGGGGTTGATGCTGCTCACCACACTGGCGGTGACGGCGATCCCGTCGGCGATGGTCGGCGCGACGCTCGTGCTCGCGAGGAAGAAACCGAGCAGTACGCAGACCAGCGCGTGCGAGATCTTCAGTCCTCCGCTGCGCAGGAAGACCACCGAGAGGACCACGAGAAGCAGCAACACTGAAATGGAAACGGCCATGCCAACCTCCTCCGCCGCCGCACCGGACGGGCGGCGTCCGGCGGCCAGTGTGGCGGAGGAGGAGGTCCGTACGGCCGACTGGCGCGTCCGCCGTACGGGTGGTTGTGGCGCGGGGGCCGCTATCCGCGGGCGCGCAGGAAGTGTGCGAGACCGGCGAGGTCGTCGGTGTTGATGTGGTCGACACCGGCGGCGAGCAGCTCGTTCCAGAGGGCGTCGCGGGCGGGCCCCGGCGTGTCGGGAGTGCCCCAGAAGCGGACGCGCTGTCCGTGCGCGTGGGCGGCGGTGGTGATACGGCGCAGCTCCGCGCGTTCGGCGGCGGGAAACGCGCCGGTGCCCAGCCAGCCGAAGGTCTGGGTCCAGTTGGCGCTGATGAGCGGCGCGAAGGAGGCGGGGGCCGGGGAGCCGAGGTCGTCGAGCCGGCCGTCGTAGAAGGCGTGACGTACGCGCTGTGCCTCCATCGGCTCCCGGGCCGCGCGGTCACCGGAGATGACGGGCGTGACCGCGCCGAGCCGCACCGTGCCGCGCACACAGCTGCTCAGCATCGCGCGGTAGCGGGTCAGTTGGCGGTGCAGCTCGGCGTAGGTGGTGGCGCCGTCGGTCTTGAGGTCGATGAGCAGTTGCAGGGGGCGGTGGTGGCCGGGGAACACGGAGCCGTGCCCCGCGCGCACCAGTGCGCTCAGCGGGTCGAGGTAGAGGGCGCGCAGGGTACGGGCCGGGTCGAGTTCGGTGGCTTCGTGGGCGACCAGCAGCTCGCCGTCGACGAGGAAGATGTCGGCCTCGACGCTCGTGAAGCCGTGGGAGAGCGCGTCGTGGAGCGGCCGTGGGTGGAGGTAGTCGTTGTGGGCGTGCGCCTGGCGCAGCGGCCGGACGGCCCGGGGCCGCGGCCGGGGCGAGTCCGCCCGGGCGTACGAGGGGACGGCGACGGCACCGGCGAGCGCGGCGGCGAGAGTACCGACGGCGCGGCGGCGGGTGGTGAGGGCCATGATGCCTCCGGGAGGGGCGCGAGAGGGCACGGTCCCGGTGAGTATGGGCCGTCCCGGGGCCGGATCGGCAGGCCTGCGCGCAGAGTTCGCCGAGGTGACGTTCATGGTTCAGACATGCGGGACGGTGAGCCGCGTCGTGCGGTCACCCACGGGACCGCGGCGCCGGTCGCCGCCGGCCGGACCGCGTCTCGATATTTCGCCAAGGAGCGCGGCGCGCACGTCACCGGGACGGCGAGCGCCCCCGAGCACGGCTTCCCGCGCGAGCTCGGCGCGGACGCCTTCGTCGACCACCGCTCCGCGGACTTCACCGGCACCGAGGAGCGCTACGACGTCGTCCTCGACACCCTCGGCGGGGAGACCGCCACCCGGTCCGTGGGCGTGCTCCGCCCCGGCGGCGTCCTCGTCTCCCTGATGCCGGGTGCCCTCGCCCGGGCGAATGGCGAGGCCGCCGAGCGGGACCGGCCCGACCCGACCGCCCCCGCCGGCGGACGCGCCGGCCTCGTCACTCGGGGCCCGGCAGGCCCACCAGGGCGGACAGGGTCTCCTTGTGGCGGCCCGGGGAACCGAGCGCCAGTTCGTCGGACTTGGCGCGCTTGAGCGCCAGATGAGCCGGATGCTCCCAGGTCATCCCGATGCCTCCGAGCAGCTGCACGCATTCCTCGGCCGCGTGCACCGCGACCCGGCCGCAGTACGCCTGGGCCAGGGCCACCGCGAGCGGTGCCTCCGGGCTGCCGGCGGCGAGGGCGTCGGCGGCGTTGCGGGCGGCGGCCCGGGCGGAGACCACCTCCAGCCAGAGCTGTGCCATCCGGTGCTTGAGCGCCTGGAAGGAGCCGACGGGGCGGTTGAACTGGTGCCGGGCGCGGGTGTGCCGGACCGTCTCCTCCAGGCACCACTCGGCCAGGCCGAGCTGTTCGGAGGCGAGCAGTCCGGCGCCGGCCAGCAGTCCGCGCCGTACGGCGGCCTCCGCCACGGGCGGTGCGGCGATCCGCAGGCCCGCCGGCTCCTCGACGGTGACGTCGGCGAGCGGCCGGGTCAGGTCGAGCGGCGTCAGCGGGTCCACGGTGACCCCGGGCGACGCGGTCTCGACCGCGTACAGCCCGTCCTCCCTCAGAACCAGCAGCACGTCGGCGCGTACGGCGTCGGCCACCCCGGTCACGCCGGGGCCGCCCACCGGCAGCTTCGCGTCCGGAGCCGTGGTGAGCGGCAGGGCGAGCACGGCGACCCGGTGGCCGGTGGCGAGCGCCGTGAGCAGGCCCGCGATGTCCGTGTGCGCCGCGTTCCCCGGGTCGCAGCCCAGCAGCGTCTCGGTCGCCACCACGGAACTGGTCAGGTACGGCGCGGCCGTGACGCCACGCCCCAGCTCCTCCAGGACGACCGCGGCCTCGCGGTGACTCGCCCCCTGGCCACCGAGCTCTTGCGGAACGAGCAGCCCCGCCGCGCCGATGCCGGCGGCGAGCGAGGTCCACAGCCCGGTGTCGTAGGGGTCGCCGGACTCGGCGCGGGCGAGCGCCGCGGACACGTCGGCGCGGTCGGTGAGCAAGGACCGTACCGCCGCGCGCAGATCGTCCTCGGTGTCGGAGTAGAGCAGGTCGGGCGAGGCGTCGGCGGGTGGGCGCGCGCTCATCGGGCCAGGTCCTTCCATGCGACGTCCTTGTCGGTGCGGGGCTCGGCGGGCAGCCCGAGGACGCGTTCCGCGACGATGTTGAGCAGTACCTCGCTGGTTCCGCCCTCGATGGAATTGCCCTTCGCGCGCAGATATCGGTAGCCGGCGTCGCGTCCGGTGAAGTCGACCAGCTCCGGCCTGCGCAGGGTCCAGTCGGAGTACAACAGGCCCTCCTCGCCGAGGAGTTCCACCTCCAGGCCGCTGATCTCCTGGTTGAGCCGGGCGAAGGCGAGCTTGATCCCGCTGCCTTCGGGGCCGGGCTGTCCCTGGGCGAGCCGCTGGCGCAGCCGCTCCCCGGTGAGCCGGGTGACCTCGGCCTCCACCCAGAGCGTGAGCAGCCGCCCGTGCAGGTCGCGCGTGCGCAGCTCGGGCCGCTCCCGCCAGGCGCGGGCGACCGGGCCGATCATGCCGCCCTCGCGCGGCAGCCGGGCGCCGCCGATGGAGACGCGCTCGTTCATCAGCGTGGTTTGCGCGATCTTCCAGCCCTCGCCGATCTCCCCGAGACGGTGTGCGTCGGGGATGCGGACGTCGGTGAGGAAGACCTCGTTGAACTCGGCCTCGCCGGTGATCTGGCGCAGCGGCCGTACCTCCACGCCCGGATCGGTCATGTCGCACAGGAAGTAGCTGATGCCCCGGTGCTTGGGCACGTCGGGGTCGGTACGGGCGATGAGGATGGCCCAGCGGGCGAGATGCGCGCTGGAGGTCCACACCTTCTGTCCGTTCACGATCCAGTCGCCGGAGGACTCGTCGCGGACGGCGCGGGTGGCGAGCGCGGCGAGGTCGGAGCCGGCCCCCGGCTCGCTGAACAGCTGGCACCACACCTCCTCGCCGGTCCACAGGGGCCGCAGGAAGCGCTCCTTCTGCTCCGGCGTGCCGAAGCGCAGGATGGTCGGCGCCGCCATGCCGAGGCCGATCCCGATCCGGCGCGGGTCGTTGTCGGGCGCGCCCGCGGCGGCGAGTTCGGCGTCCACGACCGCCTGGAGGGAGCGCGGCGCGTCCAGTCCGCCGAGTCCCGGGGGGTAGTGCACCCAGGCCAGACCGGCGTCGAAGCGGGCCTTGAGGAAGTCGTCGCGGTCCGTCGTGGCCGGCGGATGGTCCGCGAGCAGCCGGCGGACACGGGAGCGCAGCCCGGCGCCGTCGAGCGCGGTCATCGGGGATCGGCCCCCGGCAGGACCACCACGCGTCCGGTGGTGGTGCCGTCGGCCACGCGCTGCACGGCGTCGGCCGCGCCCTTCATCGGGACGCGTTCGCTGATGAGCGGCTTGACCGCGCCCCGGGCCGCGAGCGCGGTGAGTTCCTCGTGGCAGCGCGCCACGTCCGCCGGGCGCCGGGTGGCGTACAGGCCCCAGTGCAGGCCCAGGATCGCGTAGTTCTTCATGAGCGCGTGGTTGAGGGCGGGGGCGGGGATCGTGCCGCTCGCGAAGCCCACGACCACGATGCGGCCCTCGAAGGCGACGCACTTGGCGGACTTGGCGTAGGCGTCGCCGCCGACCGGGTCGTAGACGACGTCCGCGCCCCGGCCGCCGGTGGCTTCCCTGACGGCGGCGGGGATGTCGTCGCTGCGCCGGTCGATCACCACGTCACAGCCCAGTTCGTAGGCGGTACGGGCCTTGTTCTGGCCGCCGACGACACCGATGACCCGTGCCCCGGCGGCCTTGCCGAGCTGCACGGCGGCGCTGCCGACGCCGCCGGCCGCCGCGTGCACGAGCAGCGTCTCGCCGGGCTGGACGCGGGCCCGTCGGTGCAGGGCGAACCAGCCGGTCTGGTAGCCGATGTGCAGGGCCGCCGCCTCGGCGTCGTCGAGCGCGTCGGGGGCCGGCAGCACGGCCGACGCGTCGGCGAGGGCGTACTCGGACAGGCCGCCGTGCGGGAGCGCGCAGGTGGCCACCACCCTGCGGCCGTCCGCCGTCTCACCGCAGACCTCCACGCCCGGCGTGAACGGCAGCGGCGGCCTGACCTGGTACTGGCCCCGGCAGAGCAGGGCGTCGGGGAAGTTGACGTTCGCGGCCCTGACCAGCAGCCGGACCTGTCCCTCGGCGGGCGCCGGCCGCTCCACGTCCTCGAGCCGCATCACCTCGCCCGGTTCGCCGTTCCGGTGCACTCGCCATGCCTGCATCTGGGGGCCTCCACACCACGTCGATCGGTACCGGTGTGGATACTAAGCGGTCGCTTGCCGCGCGGGGAACAGCTCTACCCACCCCTCCACCCCTGTGGTCGCCCGTGTCCCTACCGCTCGTCCCGTACGCCCGGGGCCACCGGCTCCGCCCCTCGTGAGGCGGCCGGACCGGGCGCGTTCGGCTCGGGCGCGGGGGACTCGGGAGCGGTCCGCTCCGACGTGGCCGGCTCCGGCCCGGTGCGGCGCAGATAGGTCTCGGCCTGCCAGATCGCCTCACGCGCCGTGCGCTGCCCCATCAGCACACAGAGGGTGTACGCCACGTCCTCGAACCGTCTGCGCGTGGGCTCGTCCAGCGGGTCGGCGAGCACCAGTCGCTCCCAGGACCGGTAGCGGCCCAGCAGATCGGCGACCAGGTGTCTGTCCGGTAGCAGCATGTGCACCACTTCCCGACTCGTCTCCGCTCGCACACCCGGGTCTCACGGGCCCGGGTCGCGAGGACGGCGTGTCCGGGGACCGGTGGGGCGCCGTGGGCGGCGAGCCGTCGCGGACAGCGTGACGCCAGTCCCCCACCAGGCATTGTCGCTCCGCTCCCCCGTCGCCGCATCCGCACGCCGCGGACGGCCGTACGCGTACGACGGCGCCGCGCGCGACCGTGGTGCCGGGCCGTCGTACGCGTCCGGTCCGCGGACGTCAGTCCTCTCCCCTGGCCAGGGCCAGCAGCCGGTCCAGAACGCGCGGGCCGCCCGCCCGCACCCCATCGTGCTCGAACTCGTCCGTCACCCAGGTGCGCAGTCCCCGGATCGCCCGCGCGGTGCGCAGGGAGTGCTCGGTGTCGACATACATGTCGTCGTGGTAGACGGCCGCCGCGACCGGCACCTCGTTGGCGGCGAGGCGGGCCGCGTCGTACAGCGGTGCCCAGTCGGTACGAGCGGCCAGCAGGTCCGCGGTCTCGCGCAGCGGGCGCAGGGCCGGGTCGGTCTCGAAGTGCCAGGGGTGGACGCTCTCGCCGGTGAAGTACAGCGGTGCCTCGCCGGCCAGCGTCTTGGCCGCGTCGAACCGGGCGAACTCGCCGCGGATCCGCTCGGCGGCCCACTGGGTGGGCCGCGCGTCCTGGGCGTAGATCGCCTCGTGGAGCACGGCGTACAGCGGATGGCCCGCGTACGACAGCGCCGCCGCCACCCCCTCCTGGAAGGCGTCCGAGAGCGCGGGGCCGCCCGGGGTCCGTACGAAGGCGTTCTCCAGCAGGTAGTGCAGCTGGTGGCTGCCGTCACCGCCGCCGAGCATGATCCCCAGGGACTGGAACGCCTCGGGCGTGAGGACGTACCCGCCGGCCAGCACGGTGCGGTGGTCCGTCAGGTGCTCGGCGATCCGCCGGGCCCGCGCGATGTCCTGCGGGTAGCGCGCGTAGTGGGCCTCCACCTTGCGCGCTATGCGCGGATAGGCGGCGCGGTAGACCTCGTCGGCCGTGGCGTCCAGCGAGGGAAGTCCGCCGGTGATCAGCACGGTCTCCAGGCCCTCGGGCGCGGTGGAGAGGTAGCGGGTGGCGCAGAAGCCGCCGAAGCTCTGGCCGAGCACGGTCCAGGGCGCCCCGCCGGTCAGCCGGGGGCGGATGCTCTCGCAGTCGCGCACGATCGAGTCGGCGCGGAAGTGCGCGAGGTAGTCGGCCTGTTCGCGCGGGCCGCCGCGGTGCGGGAGGGTCTGCCGGTCCGCCGGGGTGGACAGGCCGGTGCCGCGCTGGTCGAGCAGCAGCACGCGGAACTCCTGCAACGCGCGGCCCAGCCAGGCCTGCCGGCCGATGAAGCGGCGGGCGCCGAAGCCGGGCCCGCCCTCCAGGTACACCAGCCAGGGCAGCCGGGCGTCCGCCTTGGCACTGGCGACGACCTCGCGCGCGTACAACTCGATGTGCTCACCGGTCGGGTCGTCGTGGTCCAGCGGCACCTCGAAGTAGTGGTCGGTGAGGACGACGCCGGGCTGGCGGTAGCTGGTCAATGCTGCTCCTGTTCTGGTCCGCCCCGGTGGGGGCGCCGGCACCCGGACAGTTCAGCACACGGGGGCGGGCCGGCGGCACCCCGCCCTGTCCGTACGGCGCCCGGCCGCCGGACGCGTGACTCGGACGGTCCCGCCCGTGTGCGCGGCACCGGGGCCGCTCCTAGCGTGAGGCCATGATCCGGTTCGAGCAGGTCGGCAAGGTCTACCCGGACGGGACGACGGCCGTGCGGGACCTGTCGTTCGAGGTGGCCGAGGGCGAGCTGGTGACGCTGGTGGGCCCGTCCGGCTGCGGCAAGACGACCACGATGATGATGGTGAACCGGCTGATCGAGCCCACCTCCGGGCGCGTCCTCGTCGCGGGCCGCGACGTCCGCGGGGCCGATCCCGTCCTGCTGCGCCGCGGCATCGGCTATGTCGTCCAGCAGGGCGGGCTGTTCCCGCACCGGACGGTGCTGGACAACACGGCGACCGTGCCCGCCCTCATCGGCTGGAAGCGCGCCAGGGCCCGGGCCCGCGCCGCCGAACTGCTCGACCTCGTGGGGCTCGATCCGGCGGTGTACGGGCCGCGGTACCCGGCGCAGCTGTCCGGCGGGCAGCGCCAGCGGGTGGGGGTGGCGCGCGCCCTGGCAGCCGATCCGCCGGTGCTGCTGATGGACGAGCCGTTCGGCGCGGTGGACCCGGTGGTGCGTGAGCGGCTGCAGAACGAGTTCCTGCGGCTCCAGGCGACGGTGCGCAAGACCGTGCTGCTGGTGACGCACGACATCGAGGAGGCGGTACGGATGGGTGACCGTATCGCCGTGTACGGCGAGGGACGCATCGAGCAGTACGACACGCCGGCGGTGGTGCTCGGCGCGCCCGCCACGCCGTACGTCGCCCGGTTCGTGGGGGCGGACCGGGGCCTGAAGCGGCTCTCGGTCACCGCAGTGGAACCGGTCGACCTGGAGGAACCGCCGGTCGCCAGGACCGGCGAGCCCGCGCGGGAGGCGGCGGCGCGGATGCGCGCGGAGGGGGCCCGCTGGGCGGTGGTGCTCAGCGACAGCGGCGAACTGCACGGGTGGGTCTCGGCGGACGCGCTGGCGGGGGCGGGCGAGCGGGGGCCGGTGGGGGGCCTCGCCCGGCGGATGGACGCGTGGGTGCCGCTCGGGTCGCCGCTGAAGCAGGCGTTCGGCGAGATGCTCCAGCAGGACGCGGGATGGGTGGCGGTGCTCGACGGGGCGCGCTTCCTCGGGGTGCTGACGCCGGCGAAGCTGCACGAGGCGCTGCGCCGCTCGGTCGACGCGGACGCCCGGGGCGTCGGGCGCGACGAGGTCGACTTCGACTCGGTGTCGGACGCGTAGGCCCCCCTGGGCCGGGTCCGCGGATTGCGGCGGCCGGCCGGGGGCACCCGTAGTCCAGCGGGACCCGGCGCGGCGGCCGGGTCCCGCTTCCTCGCGCCCCCCTCGCCCCTGCGGGCCCACCACGGTCTTCTGCGCCCCCGCCGGGCGGTCGTACGGTGACATCCGCCCTGTGTTTTCCGGCGATCCGCTCTTCTTCCGACCGAGGTGGTCCCGCATGGCCCTGTTCGACCTGCCCGTCGACGAACTCCGCGCGTACCGGAGCCGATCCGTGGAGCCGGAGGACTTCGACCAGTTCTGGGAAAAGACGCTCGCCGAGGCGCGCGGACACGACCTCGGCGCCCGGTTCGAGCGCGTGCCCACGGCGCTGCGGACGGTCGAGCTGTTCGACGTGACGTTCGCCGGGTTCGGCGGGCACCCCGTCAAGGGCTGGTTCGTCCTGCCCGCCGGCGCCCGGGAACCGCTGCCGGTGGTCGTCGAGTTCCTCGGCTACGGCGGCGGCCGCGGCCTGCCGCACACGCACCTGCTCTGGGCCTCGGCCGGCTTCGCGCACTTCGTGATGGACACGCGCGGACAGGGCGCGGGCTGGAACGGCGGGGACACCCCCGACCCGGTGGGCAGCGCGTCGTCCTTCCCCGGCTTCATGACCCGGGGCATCGAGGATCCGCACACCTACTACTACCGGCGGCTGTTCACCGACGCCGTGCGCGCCGTGGAGGCCGCCCGCTCCCATCCGCTCGTGGACGCCTCTCGCACGGCCGCGCTGGGCACCAGTCAGGGCGGCGGTATCACCCTCGCGGTGGGCGGTCTGGTGCCGGACCTGGCGGCCATAGCCCCGGACGTGCCGTTCCTGTGCGACTTCCCCCGGGCGACCGCGATCACGGACCGTCCCCCCTACCGGGAGATCGGCAACTACCTCAAGACCTACCGCGGCAGGACGGAGACCGCCCTGCGCACGCTGAGCTACTTCGACGGCGTGCACTTCGCGGCGCGCGGCCTGGCTCCCGCGCTGTTCTCGACGGCTCTGGAGGACCTGACCTGCCCGCCCTCCACGGTTTTCGGCGCCTTCAACGCCTACCCGCACCAGGACAAGTCGATCGAGGTGTACGACTTCAACGATCACGAGGGCGGCGGACCGTTCCAGCAGGCCGTCCAACTGGACTGGCTGCCAGGGAGGTTGACCGCCTGAGCCCCCCGGGGCGGATCACCGTCGCGGCCGTGCACGGCACTTGACCGGAGCGCCGCACCAACTCTAGGTTTCCGGCAGGGAAAGCGCTTGCTACCACGGAGCACCGTCTCCGGGAAGGCATGCCCGCCCCGGGGACGCCCGGCTGTGCGCCGTCACGGGACCTGACGGCCGCTCACGGCGCGACGCCCCCCGCACCCCGGCCCCGCCGCCGCCCGTCCGGGGCCGGCCGCGGGGCCGGTCACCACGGGCGCCTCCCCCTACCTCGTACGAGCGCCCGCGCGAAGCGCTCAGCCGGACGGAATCAGACGGACGGGATCAGCCGGACGGGATCAGCCTCTTGGCCTCCAGATAGCCCCTGGCGACGTCCTCGGGCAGCCGCCGCCACCCGTCCACCTCCTCGTTCATCCGGGCCAGGTCCCGGGTCGTCAGTTCGGTGTTGAGCCGCTCCAGTGCCCCGGTGACGCCCTTGCTCCCGGCGCGGGCCCGGTTGACGACGGGCACGATGTGATCGGCGTTCTGCAGATGCCGGTCGTCCGCGAGGAGCACGAGGCCGAACTGGTCGAGCGTCGCGTCCGTGGTGGTGGTCAGGACCATCTGGTCCTGACCGTCCTGCACGGCCTTCTTGGCCGGGGTGGTGCCCACGCCCTTCGGATCGATCGCGGTGACGTGGATGCCGTACGTCTTTCGCAGGCCGGGCGCGCAGTAGGGCCGCCGTACGCATTCGTCGCCCGCGGCCAGCCGTACCGGCAGCCCCGAGCGGCCGAGGTCGCCGAGCGTCCTGAGCCGGTGCTCGCGCGCGTACGAGGCGGCGACGGCGAAGGCGTTCTGGTCGACCGCCCGGCCCGGCGGGAGGACGGTCAGTCCGCGCGGGGCGGCCAGCGCGCGCAGGGCCCGCATCGTGGTGGCCAGGTCCGGCGAGCCGACGGGCGCGGCGTCGGGGCCGTGGGTCCTGGCGTTCAGCCAATCGGCGAAAGTCGCCGCGTACTCGGGCACGACGTCGATCCGGCCGCTCTCCAGAGCCGGCTCGTAGATCTCCCGGTTGGTGACGGACAGCAGGCGGGTGTGGTAGCCGGCCCGGTTCAGCAGGAGCGCGTACAGCTGGGCGAGGACATCGCTCTCGGTGAATCCGGCCGAGCCGATCGTCAGATGTCCGCTGTCGCCGGGTGACCCGGTGATCTCGCCCCGGTTCTCCAGGGACGGGCCCGTGGCACAGGCGGCGCAGGCGAGCAGCAGGCACGCGACGACGGTACGGACCCGCGGTGGCCTCCCCCTCACCCCGGTCCTCCCCCGGCCCTCCGGCCGGCCGGGCCCGGACCGGCCCGGCGCGGGGCGAGCCCCCGCGCAGCCTCGAAGACGCCCTCCACCAGCAGCGCGAACAGCGCGACGAGCACGGCCCCGGCGACCACCTGAGCGGTGTCGGCGAGACGGAACCCCGCGGTGATGATCCGGCCGAGGCCGCCGCCCCCGACCAGGGCCGCGATGGTCGCGGTGGCCACCAGCTGGACGGCTGCGATCCGTACGCCGGTGAGGATCAGCGGCAGGGCGAGCGGCACCTCGACCCGGACCACGATCTGACGTGCCGTCATACCCAGCCCGCGGGCGGCCTGGACGACCTCGCGGTCGACACCTCGTATCCCGGCGTACGCGTTGGCGAGCACCGGGGGGATCGCGAACAGCACCAGCGCGACGACCGTGGGCCACTGGCCGTACCCGCCGAGGGGGGTGAGCAGCAACAGGACGAGCACGGCGAACGTGGGGACGGCCCGGCCGGCGCCCGACACGGTCACCGCCAGCGCGCCTCCCCTGCCGAGATGGCCGAGGACGAGCGCGACGGGCAGCGCGAGAGCGCAGCTGAGGGCGAGGCAGACGGCGGTGAGGTGGAGGTGCTCGACGAGCCGGTGCCCGATGCCGTCCTCGCCCGCCCAGTGCGCCGCGGTGGTCAGCCAGGACCAGGCCGCGCCGAGCACGGTCACGGCGGCGCGCCCCGCGCCCAGGGCGTGAGCAGCCGCTGGAGCGCGAGCAGCAGCAGGTCGGCGACGACGGCGAGGAGGACGCAGAGCACGGTGGCGGTGAGCACCTGCGCCTTGAAGAAGGTGTTCATGCCGGCGTAGATGAGGTTCCCGAGTCCGCCGTAGCCGACGATCGCCCCCAGAGTGACGAGGGAGACCGCGGAGACCGCCGCGATCCGCAGCCCCGCCATGGCGGAGGGCAGCGCGAGCGGCAGTTCCACGGCGAGCAGCAGCCGGAGGGGGCCGTAGCCCATGCCCCGCGCGGCCTGCCGGATCTCCTCGGGCACGGCGCGCAGTCCGGCCAGGAGATTGCGTACGAGGAGAGTCAGGGAGTAGAGGACCAGCCCGGCGACCACGAGCGAGGCGGACAGCCCGTACACCGGCAGCAGCAGCGAGAACATGGCGAGCGAGGGGACGGTGTAGAGGACGGTCGTGAGCCCCAGCACGGGCCCGGCCAGTCCCCTCCAGCGGCGGGCGGCCAGTGCGAGGGGCAGGGCGATGACGACGGCGAGGGCGAGGGCCGCCGAGGTGAGCTGGAGGTGCTGGAGCACGGCGTCGCGGAGGACGCCGCGGCGGCTGGTGAGATAGGCGCCACAGATCCACTCGTTGCGCGCGAGGCAGTCGTCCGGGGGCGCGGTCACCCGTCCATTGCAGCCGCGTTTCCGGGCCGCCGCGCGCCGTACTGGCCCGTACGGGGGCGGTGCGGGGCCGGGCGGGGCGCCCGGCGCGATGACGGAACGCGGTGCCGCCGTGCCGGGGCCGCGTCCGGGACCGCACGCGCCGAGGGGCCGTGTGTGCCGGGGGCCGCGCGCGCCGGCCGGGGCAGGGCCGACCGGGCCGGGAACCAACCGGCGCGGGGCTCACCGACCCGGGGACCACTCCCCGAGCGTCGGCGGGACCGGATCAGGGCCGAGTGGACCGGGGCCGGACGGGCCGGGACCGGACGCGCCGGGATGGACCCGACCAGGGCGGACGGTACGGGACGGACCCGACCAGGGTGGACCCGACCAGCGCCGGGTGGACGGACCGAGCCGGGGCTGGGGACCGGGGCGGACCGAGCCGGGGCAGGGCGGACCGGCGGTCCGGGGCCGAGCCCGGCCGGTCCGGGGCCGCGTGGGCTCCGCCCATCGGACCCGGGCCCACCCAGCCGGTGGCCTGCTCGACCGGCCGGGCCCGGGAGGGGCCCCGTGGGCCTCGGGCCGGGCTGCCACGGCCCCACGGGCCCCGGCGCCGCAGGACAGGGCCGTCTTGCCCGGCAGGGCAGCCCCCGGGGACACTGAGGCGTTCATCCACACCTCGCGACCCAGGAAAGCAGCCTGCCCCCTCATGCATGACCAGATTCCGTCCGACACATCAGCCAAGGCCGCCCCTGGAAGGGGGACGGCCGAGGAGCCACTGGCCGCCGGGCTCAAACAGCGCCATCTGACCATGCTCGGACTCGGCGGTGTCATCGGGGCCGGGCTCTTCGTCGGGTCCGGGGCCGGGATCGCGCTGGCCGGGCCGGGGATCGTCGTCTCGTATCTGATCGCGGGCGTGATCGCGATGTGCGTGATGCGCATGCTGGGCGAGATGTCGGCCGCGATGCCGGCGTCGGGGTCGTTCTCGGTGCACGCGGAGCGGGCGCTCGGCCGGTGGGCCGGGTTCAGCGTGGGCTGGCTGTACTGGTTCCTGCTGGTCGTCGTACTCGCCGTGGAGGCGACGGGCGCGGCGCAGATCGCCCATGGCTGGGTCCCGGCCGTTCCGCAGTGGGCGTGGGTACTGGGCTTCATGGTGCTGTTCACCGGGTCGAACCTGGCGGCCGTGCGGAACTTCGGCGAGTTCGAGTTCTGGTTCGCCGCGCTGAAGGTGTTCGCGATCGTCGCGTTCCTGGCCCTCGGGCTGCTCGCGATCTTCGGGGTGCTGCCCGACACCGAACCGGTCGGCCTCGCCAACCTCACGGATCACGGTGGCTTCCTGCCCGGCGGCTGGCAGGGCGTCGTCTCCGGCGTCCTCGCCGTGATCTTCGCCTTCGGAGGACTGGAGGTCGTCACGATCGCGGCGGCCGAGTCCGACGACCCGGTGCGCTCGGTGGCCCGGGCGGTGCGCAGCTCGGTCCTGCGGATCCTGTTCTTCTACGTCGGCTCGATGCTGGTGATCGTGACCGCCCTGCCCTGGACGGCACAGAAGGCGGGGCTGAGCCCGTACGTCACCGTCCTCGACAGGATCGGTGTGCCCTCCGCGGGGCAGATCATGAACATCGTGGTGTTCGTGGCGCTGCTGTCGGCGCTGAACGCCAACCTCTA
Source organism: Streptomyces sp. NRRL F-5135 (assembly GCF_000719775.1). Classification (GTDB taxonomy): domain Bacteria; phylum Actinomycetota; class Actinomycetes; order Streptomycetales; family Streptomycetaceae; genus Streptomyces; species Streptomyces hebeiensis. Next base: position 53,468 of record NZ_JOHR01000025.1, read on the forward strand.
CGGATCGTCCCGCATGATCTTCTCGCTGGCCGAGCGCGGCGAGGCGCCGGCGTTCCTGCTGAAGGTGAGCGTGAGCGGGGTGCCCCGGCAGGCGGTCCTCGCGTCCGTGGCCTTCGGCTTCGTCTCCGTCCTGCTCAACCTGAAGTGGCCGGACTCGGTCTTCCTCTACATGCTCAACGCGGTGGGGGCGGTGCTGCTGTTCGTGTGGGCCCTGATCGCGGTCTCCCAGCTGCGTCTGAGGCGGCGGATCGAACGGGAGGCCCCGGAGCGGCTGGTCCTCCGGATGTGGTTCTTCCCGGGACTGACCTGGCTGACTCTCGCCGCGATGGCCGTCGTCTTCGTCCTGATGCTGACCGACGACACGGCACGCCCGCAGCTGCTGTGGTCCCTCGGCGCGTCGGCACTCGTGCTGGCGGTGGCCGGAGTCCGGGAGCTGCGCGCGCGGCAGAGCCCTGTCAACTCGTAGGCGGCGGGGCCGAATCGGCGGCTTCCCATGCCGTACCGCATACTTGTCGCCAGATCACGCGCGGCCGGACGCGGAGCCCGGTGCCGCCCGCGTCGGCAAGGGAAACACCAGCTGGAGGCCTGACATGGCGAGCGACGGAAACGGTTCGAACCGGATCGACACCAGCAGGCCGCACCCGGCCCGGATGTACGACTACTACCTGGGCGGCAAGGACAGCTACCTGGTCGACCGGGAGGCGGCGGAACAGGTCGTGTCCCTCTACCCGGGCATCAAGGAAGGCGCCTGGCTCAACCGGGCGTTCATGCACCGTGCGGCCCGCAGGCTGGCCGGCCTGGGGGTGCGGCAGTTCCTCGACATAGGAACCGGTATCCCGACCCAGCCCAACCTCCATCAGACCGTGCAGCGGGTCGCGCCCGCCGCACGGGTCATGTACACGGATTACGACCCGATCGTCCTGCGGCACGCCGAGGCTCTGCTGCGGGGCACGCCCGAAGGCCGTATCGAGTACGTCGAGGCCGATGTCCGCGAGCCCGCGAAGATCCTGGCCGCCGCCCGGGAGTTCTTCGACTTCGAGCAGCCCGTCGCGCTGTCCCTGGTGGCCCTGCTGCACTTCGTCTCCGACGAGTACGACCCCATCGGGATCGTCAACGAACTCCTCACGCCCATGGCCCCCGGCAGCTACGTCGTGCTCTCCCATGTCACCGGGGACTTCGAACCGGAGATCTGGGCCCGCATCGTGGATATCTACCGCAACGCCGGAACCCCGGCGCAGGTGCGCTCGCGCGAGGAGTTCCTGCGCTTCTTCGACGGCCTGGAACTGCTCGAACCGGGCGTCACGGTCGGCCCGCTGTGGCACCCGGAGCCCGGCTCGGTCAAGAGCGGTGACGAGAAACTGCCGTTGTACGTGGGCGTGGCCCGTAAGAACTGAGCGGCGGACGCGCTCCACCCGCCGCGTCTCATCCGCCGCGCACCGCCCGCCGCGTGCCGTTCGCCGTACCCACCCGGCGGCGACGGCACAGCTTCATCGGCCATACTGCCTGTCGTGGAGCAGAGCATAGGTCCTATCACCCCGCCCCTGCACAGCGCCGGGACCGATCCCGCGTACATCCCCGGCCTCACCGCACCGCGCCCCGCCGCGGTGCCGGAACCGGACCCCGAACAGGAGGTGGCCGAGCGGCGGCCCGACGACAGCGACACACACGAGGCTCAACGGGAAGAGCCCGCCCAGCAGGATCCCGGCGCCGAGGAGCGGTCCGGCGGCGCGGACGGCCCCGGACAGGAGCCCGGGGAGCCCGAGCCGGACGGGAAGAAGTCCCGCGGCGAGGAATCCGGCGCGGAAGAGGGCACCGGGCCCGCCTTCGAGGTCTCCGACCGGCGCGCCGCGATCATCGCGGACCGGACCGGCGTCACCTTCCGGCTGGACGGCGAGGAGGCCGAGTTCGGCTGGGACGAGATCGGCGCGGTCGAGGTCGACACGCCCAGATTCGGGCGCCGGTTCGCCGTCACGGTCTACACCGGGCCCCGCCGGTGGTACGAGGCCGATGTCGAGGCACCGGCCAGGCGTCTGCTCAAGGAATGGACGGCGGACCTGGACGCGGTTCTCGACGCCTACTTCGAGGACGACTGAGAGGACGGCGAACGGGACGACGGACGGGGCGACGACCAGTCCGCCGATCAGGACACGAGTCAGGACGGCGCGCCGAGCGCCGGCCGGAAGAGCGACCGGAAGAGCGACCGGAAGAGCGACCGGAAGGACGAGACCTCGTAGGACGGGGCCCCGTCAGGGGATTCGGCGTCGAACCGGTCCGTGTGACGGGGCTTCGCAGGAGGGAGCCCACAGGCCCTTGCCCGAACGTCCGCGCCGGTTCCCGGTTCCTGCGCCACGGCCCGGACCACGCGCGTCAGGCCGTCGGTGGTCCCGGTGGCGGCCCGTCGGCCCGGCACACGTCGGCCCGGCACACCGCTCCGCTTCGGTGTGCCGGGCCGACGGCCATCAGGCCCTGTCCGAGGCGGCCTTGTCCGTGGAGGAAGGAGCCGCCGGATCAATCGTCGGCCTCCGGTGGGCCGTCGCGCGTGCCGCGCGCCGCAGCCCGGCCCGGCGCAGGGCCAGGCCCACGCCGACGAGGCCCCGTACCGGCCAGGCGGGCCGCCGGGCGGCGAAGGCCGCGCGCAGCCGGTCGTCCAGCAGCGCGTTCGAGGCCATCCGCACCACGGGTGCCAGCGCGCCGGGGAACCGGTCGGTCAGCAGTGCCTGTGTCGCGCCGTACAGCCGCTGTCCGTCCTCGGTGCGGGCGAAGACGCGTTCTTCGTAGTCGTCCATCCACCGGGCGAAGTCCGCGTACGAACCGGGCACCCCCGTCAGTTCCATCCGTTCGGCCAGTCCGGCGTAGAAACGGTGGGCCGCGTCCTTCTCCTCCTCGGTGGTGCGGCGCCAGCTGTGGCCGTCGATCCACCGCAGTGGGGCGACGCAGAACGCCGCGAGGACGTAGACGAACTCCTCCTGACCCACCGGGAGCCGCGCGTGCAGCCGGTTCAGCGCGTCGATCGCGGCGCGGCCCCGCAGTGTGTCCAGGCCGTGCTCGATCAGGGTGTACATCAGCTCGCCGGTGGCCTTGGCCCGCACCCGGGGCCGGGAGACCATCTTGCCGGTGCCCGTCAGCACGGCGGCGATGGACGGTACGGCGAAGGTGCGGTAGAAGCCCAGGTTCAGTCCGAGCCGGAGGTCGTCGGCGAAGTCGACCAGTGCCATGTGCCGGTAGACGGCGTGCGCCCGGCGCTCGTCCTCGTCGGTCCTCATGCGCTCGACGGTCCTCTCCCCTACGACTGCCGGCCGCCGACGAGCCGTCACCGGACGGCGGCGACCACCAGCATATCCGTGGGGCCGGAGCGTCGGACGCGGCCCTCGGGGCACTCCGGGAACCCCGTCTTCGCCCGCGCCCCGCCCCCGGGCAGCACATGCGTCGACCCTACCGAACGCCTTTCCCCGGCATCTCGGAACAAGTGATCACTCAATGACCAGATTGACACCTTGACCCTTCCTTGACTCGAGAACAGACTCGCGGGAGGCGCTCACGAGTCGGCCGGCCCGCCGCAGGACCAGGTCCGCGTCGCGTTCGACGCCCGGGTCACGGCGCACGCCCCGACGGCGCGGATGGCGGCGCGCTCCCGGCGGCCGAACGGGTCGGTGACCTTCTCCGGATACGAACTCGGCGTCACCCGGCAGGAGTTGGCTCCCCTCGGCAGTGACGACAATCCGTACCTGAACGTGGGCGACCTGGCCGGGTCCGCCGACACGGCCTCCCTGAGCCGGGGCGAGCCGCTGCCGCTGCCGCGGGTCGAAATTCGACCGCCGGGGGCGGCGCGTGCGGCTCATCGGAGAGCCCGATCCGCCGGTGGGACGGCGCGGCGCGCGTCGTGGAGGGCCGGTGGCTGCCGCTGGAGGACGGTGTCCTCGTGTACTCCGAGCCGGCCGTCCCCGGAGGCGAACGGCACGGACAGCGGCCCGCGAACTGACACAGCACCGTACGCTCGGAAGGAGCCACCACGATGGCAACGCCCCTGACCGCCGACAAACTGCTCAAAGCCCTGCGCGACGAGGGGCTCAGGGTCGTCGAGCACCGAAGCTGGCGCACCCACAACCGCAACCACAAGGGTGCGTGGGGGCCGGTGAACGGTGTGATGATCCATCACACCGTGTCCTCGGGCACCCGGAGTTCGGTGGAACTCTGCTACAACGGCCATTCCACTCTGCCGGGCCCGCTGTGCCACGGCGTGATCGTCAAGGACGGATCGGTCCATCTCGTCGGCAACGGACGGGCCAACCACGCCGGCCTCGGCGACGACGACGTCCTGCGCGCGGTGATCAACGAATCGGCGCTGCCGGCGGACAACGAGGCCAACACCGACGGCAATCGCCACTTCTACGGTTTCGAGTGCGTCAACCTGGGCGACGGCAAGGACCCGTGGCCGGCCGCCCAGCTGCTGGCGATCGAGAAGGCCGCCGCGGCGGTCTGCCGCGCACACGGCTGGACCCAGCGCTCGGTGATCGGTCACAAGGAATGGCAGCCCGGGAAGATCGATCCGCGTGGCTTCACCATGGACTCGATGCGCGCCAGAATCGCGGGGCGCCTCGGTCGCAGGCCGGACGGCCCGCCGCCGGCCGGGCCGAAGCCCCCGGCGCGGTACGAGCCGTTCCCGGGAGCCGCGTTCTTCGCAACCGGCCGGCGCAGTGCCGTCATCACGGCGATGGGCAAGCGGCTGGTCGCCGAGGGCTGCGGCCGCTACCAGGTCGGTCCCGGCCCGGAGTGGACGGAGGCCGACCGTACGTCGTACGCCGCGTGGCAGCGCAAGCTCGGCTACTCGGGAGGCGACGCGGACGGGATTCCGGGCAAGGCGAGTTGGGAGAAGCTGAAGGTGCCGAACGTGTGAGACGGCACTGTACGGAGAGTTCACCGGTGGCCCGGTTGCGTGGGGTCGGCGGGCGGCAGTGGCTGTGCCGCGAGAGCGCGCTCCCGGAGCGTTGCCCCACCGTCCGCCGGCCTCGTGCCCACCGCCCTCCGCCGCCCGCGGGGAAGCGCGCGAAGTTAGGCGGAAACGCGCCCCTGTGCCCGTGCTCGGAGATCCCTACGCTATGGGCCATGCGTGCACCGGCCGCCCCACCGGCCGGTGGGGCCGCTGCACACCTGTCGTGCCCGCCGTCGACGCGCCGACGGCACACGGGCCGATGTCCGCGTCGTCGCGCTGTCACAAAAGCCGTACCTCCGTAACGCCGTACCGCCGCACCACGGACACCGGCCGGTGCCACCGGCCCACGGGCACCATCCACATGAGCGTTGATCCCCAAGGAGAGATCCAGTGATCGGACGCAGAACCGTCATCGCGAGCACGCTGGGCCTCACCGGCGCCCTCCTGCCACCGCTGGCCGCCGCGCACGCCCAGGGCGTGCGGGACGCCACGCGCGCGGACGGCCCGGACGCCGTCCGCGCGGCGGGAGCCGTCGCCGACCTGTCCCGGGCGGTGGTGGACTCCGCCATCGCCCGGCATCCCGACCCCGCGACGCTCGGTGGCTGGGGCTACACGTGCGGGCTGTTCCTTTACGGCGTGTACCGGGTGTACCAGCGGGTCGGGGACCCTTCGTACCTGGCCTACATCAAGCGCTGGGTCGACCGGTTCGTCGACGAGGACGGCGGTATGGACCGCACCTTCAACAACCTGGACGCGATGCAGGCCGGGAATCTGCTGCTGATCCTCCACAGGGAGACCGGCGATCCGCGGTACCGGACGGCGGCCGACCGGATACGGGACCGGATCACCACGTATCCGCGCACGTCGGACGGCGGCATGTGGCATGCGACGAGCAAGACCAACGAGCTGTGGGCGGACGGCGTCTTCATGGCCCAGCCGTTCCTGCTGCGCCACGGCATCGCGTACGGGGACGAGGACTACGCCTACGAGGAGGTGGCCCGGAACCTCGCGGTGTACTTCACGCGCCTCAAGGCCTCGAACGGGCTCCTGTACCACGCCTACGACGCGGACGGCGACGCTCCGTGGAAGCCCGATCCGGCCACCGGGACCTCCGCCTTCTTCTGGGCGCGGGCCATCGGCTGGACCGCCCTGACCCATGTGGAGGTGCTGGAACTGCTGCCCGCCGGCCATCCCGCCCGGGCCGGGCTCGTCTCCCACGTACGGCACCTGGCGCGGGGGTTCGTCCGCTACCAGGACCCGTCCAGCGGCCGCTGGTTCCAGGTCGTGGACCGTGGATCCGACCCCGGCAACTGGACCGAGACGTCCGCCTCCAGCATGTACACCCTGATGCTGCACGCGGCGCTGCGGCACGGGTACGTCTCGGGGCGGCACTACAAGAGAGCGGTACGCGACGGCTACGCGGGCGTCCTCGAGAAGGTGACCACGGGCCCGGACGGGCTGACCGACATCACCGACATCAGCGAAGGCACCAACGTCGGTGACCTGGCCTACTACTTCGGCCGTCGGCGCAACACCAACGACCTGCACGGCCTCGGCGCCTTCCTGCTCATGAACGAGCGGCTCGCGCACTGACGCCGCCGGTCGTCACCGGGCCGCGGGGCGGCGCGTCTCCGCGGTGGGAACGCGCCGCCCGGGGCCCGGGCGTTGCGGCCGGCTCCGGGGCGCGGGAATTCGGCGGAATGCGGCCCTGTGGCCGCACGGCCGATCCCATACCCTCCGGCCCATGCGTGTACTTTTAGCGTCCACCGGTGGTTCGGGCCACTTCACTCCTCTCGTACCCTTCATCGACGCGCTGGCGGCGCGCGGGGACGAGGTTCTCGTCGTCGCGCAGGCGCGGCTCGAAGCGGTGCTGGCCGCCCGTGAACAGCCCTACCGTGTCTGCCCGGAGCCGCCTCCGGCCGTGCTGGGCCCCGTGATGACCCGCGTGTTGACACTCCCCGTGAACCCCGGTGTGATCGTGGCCACCCGGGAGGTGTTCGGGGGCCTGCACCTGACCTCGATGCTGCCGGTGGTGGAGGAGGCGTGCCGGAGCTGGCGGCCGGACCTCGTGCTCCACGAGTCGTACGAGTACGCCTCGGTGGTGGCCGCGGAACGCCATGGGATACCGCATGCCCGCGTCGCGGTCACGGCGGCGCGGTTCTCGCTGTTCACCGATGCCGTGCTGCCGTCCGTGCTCGAGCCGTACGGCGCGGACCTGCTGGAGAAGCTGCGGGCCTCGCCGTATCTGACCCGCTTTCCGGCGTCGGTGGACCCCTCGGCGTACGCGGTGACCCGGCGCTACCACGAGCCCGCGGCCCCCGGCACGGAGCCGTCCGCTGACCGGTGGGGCGGCGACGGGGACCCGCTGGTCTACCTCACCCTCGGCACCGAGGCGGGCGGCATGCCGAACGCGCCCGCGCTGTACCGGGCGGCGCTGGACGCGGTCGGCACACTGCCCGTGCGCGTGCTCGTCACGGTGGGTTCCGGCACCGACGTGTCGCGACTCGGGCCCCTCCCGCCCCAGGTCCGGGTGGAGCGCTGGGTCCCGCAGGCCGAGGTGCTCGCGGGCGCCTCCGCCGTGGTCTGCCACGGCGGTTCGGGAACGGTCTTCGGCGCCCTGTCGGCCGGGGTGCCGCTGGTCTGCGTCCCTCTCTTCGCGGACCAGCCCACGAACGCCCGGCTGGTGGCCGAGGCGGGCGCTGGAGTGGCCGTCGAGCCCACGGGCAGCGCGGAGGCCGAGGCGGCGCCGCTCGGCCCGGCGGACATCCCCCGGATCCGGGAGGCCGTCGAGGCGGTGCTCAAGGAGCCGTCGTACCGGACGGCGGCCGCGCGTCTCGGGGCGGAAACCCGCGCGACCCCGACGGCCGGCGAACTGCTGGACGACCTGGACAGCCTGGACGGCCCGGCCGGCCTCGGCTGCGGCGACGCCCGGGGAGCGGGCGGGTCGTGACGGCCCGTTCCCCGGCCCGGTGTCAGCCGCCGCGCCCGGCGTAGGTCCGTACAGGCGCAGGAGCGTCCCGTCCCCGCCTGCCAACGGCAGCCCCGCCTGGACGAGTTTCAGCCGGCGGTCGTCGTTCTCGTACAGGACGATGCCCGCCTGTTGTGCGGCCTTGCCGGGGGTGAACCGGAGTTTGGTCTCGACCGTGTAGTCGTCGCGCGGGGCGTCCCGTACGAGCACGGAGGCCGTGTTGTCGCCGAGGTGCGGTTCGGCGTCCTGGGTGGGCCAGGACACGTCGAGCCAGGCCACCACGTGGCCCGCCGCGCCGGTGGATCCGGTCACTTTGAGGTCCGCCTCGGAGTTCGGGGTGCTCGTGGCGGTTGCTGAGTTCATGGGGGGTCGGCGAGCAGGTCGTAGAGCTCGTTCACCGACTCGGGGTTGACCACCAGCTTGTAGCGGTCGTCCCGGATCATCCGTTGCGGGTAGGGGAAATGGTGGCCGTGGAACTCGGCGACCAGTTCCCCCGGCCAGTCGGGGTGTTCGCCGCGTACGAGTGGGACGAGGGAGCGGCGTGCCGTCGGCCGGTCTGGTCCGCGTCGGTCATGGCGTGATCATAAGAGCACCGGCGGACGGCGACGCGGCCCGTACGGTACGAACGGGCCGCGTCCGCGGCTCCGGTCACGCGGCGTCGGTCACGCCCGGGTACGTCGGCCGGGGGTGCCGGTCACCGTGCGGTGACCGGCATCCCCGGTACGGGGGCGTATGCCCGGTACGGCCGCGAAGGTCTCAGCCGCCGAAACGGGCGGTGAGCTTGCGCTCGACCAGTCCGACCAGGGCGTACAGCGCCCAGGCCAGCAGGCAGAGCAGGCCCAGCGAGATCATGACGAGCCGGATGTCGTCGTTGTCCTGCGCCTGCTTCTCCAGGTAGCCGAGGCCGGCCTCGGCGCCGATGAACTCGCCGATGACCGCGGCCGTCACCGCCTGGAGCACCCCGAGCCGCAGCCCGACGGCGATGGCGGGCAGGCTGTACGGCAGGTCGATCTTGATGGCGCGGGCCACCGGACCGATCTTCAGCAGCCTGGCCAGGTCGTCGACGCCGGTGGGGACGGAGCGCAGCCGCGTGATCATGTTGATCAGGACCGGGTAGAAGGACACCAGCGCGACGAGCGCGATCTTGGAGCCGATGCCGAGTCCGAGCCACAGCACGATCAGGGGCGCGATGGAGATCTTCGGGGTCACCTGTGCGACCACGATGACGGGCATCAGCACCCGTTCCGCCCAGGGCAGTCGGGCGAAGACGATGGCGAGGACCACCCCGGCCACGCTTCCGATCAGTACGCCTTGCACCACCTCGGCGAGCGTCTGCTGGATGTGCACGGTGAGCGCGCCGTTCTGCCACAGCGTCCAGCCATGGGCCGCCACGGCGCCCGGGCTCGGCAGCTTGTAGGCGGGAACGTCGAACAGCACCGTCACCAGCCACCACAGCACCAACCCGCCGAGCAGCGAGAGCGCGCCGACGACCAGCGGTCTGACGGTCCTGGCCACGCCCTCCTCCGGGCGCGCGGACACGCTAGCCGAGGTCATTCGGCTTCACCACCAGGTCGTCCGCCTTGTAGGAGGAGTCCAGCAGCTTGAAGTCCTTCTGCGAGTCGATCGCCTTCTGCCAGCGGGCCACGTCCGGCGCGCCGAGGCCGTCCTTCTTGGTCGTGTCCGACTGCCACAGGCTCTTGGCGAAGAGGTCGTTGATGACGGTCGTGATGTCCGCCTCCTGCCCCTTGAACGACGGGGCGTACTTCTCCACCGACATCTTGACCGCGGCGTCCGGGTTCTTGATCGTGTACTCGATCCCCTGGTTGAGGGCCTTGTCGAACCCCTTGACCGTGTCCGGGTCGTCGTTGACGGTGTCCTCGCTCGCGACGACGACGTTGCCGAAGGACGGCAGGTACGAGTCGCTGAGCAGCTGCTTGACGTCCACGCCCGCGGACTTCAGCGCGTAGTAGCGCAGCCGCGAGAAGACGATCGCGTCGACCTGACCGTTCTTCAGCGCGTCGACGATCACCCCGGTGCCCAGGGTCCTGACCTTCAGGTCGTTGGTCGTCAGGTTGGCGCTCTTGAGCATGGCCTGGAGCTGGATGTAGTTGGGGCTGCCGAGGTCGGTGACCGCGACGGTCTTGCCCTTCAGGTCGGCCGGGGACTCGATCTTGGCGTCCGCGGAGGAGAGCAGGGCGCCGATGCCCTGCTGGTAGGTGGTGTGGACCACCTTGGTCTTGATGCCCTGGCCGTAGGCGGTGACGACGGAGTCACCGTTCGGGAAACCGAAGTCGATGTTGCCGGCCGCGACGTTCTTGACGATGTCGGACCCCTGGGCGTACGTGAAGTTCACGTCCAGGCCCTCTTTGGCGAAGTACCCCTGCTCCTTGGCGGCGTAGAGCGGTGCGTAGTACGGGACCGCGGCGCCGTCGATCTGGATGGTGACCTTCTTGGGCCCGGACGACTCCGACTTCGCGGAGTCGGCGGGGCTGCACGCGTTGACCAGGCTCACGACCAGCGCGGCGGAACCCAGGCAGGCCGCGGAACGGTTGAGCTTCTTCATGCTTCTCCTAGTGAGGGAATGAACGGTTAATACGTGCACGAGGTCACCGGCTCCAGCGCAGGAGCCGGCGTTCGGCCAGCGAGACGAGACCGAAGCCGAGGAGGCCCACCGCCACCGTGAGGACGACGGCGGCGATCAGCAGGGGTGTGTCGTTCTGGGTGTTGCCGAGCACCATGAGGTAGCCGAGGCCGCGGTCGGCCGAGAGGTACTCGGCGAGGAACGCGCCGGTCATGGCGTCGATGACGGCGATCTTGGCGCCCGCCAGCAGGGCGGGCATGGCCGCGGGAAGCTGGATCGTCCGCAGGTACCGCCACCGGGACAGGTGCAGCAGCCGCCCCAGGGTGGAGACGTCCGCGGGAACGTCGCGCAGGCCCAGCATCGTGGCCGCAGTCATCGGGAAGAACACGAGCAGCAGGATCAGCGCGTACTGCGACGTCAGGCTGAGGCCGAACCAGAGCACCAGCAGCGGGGCTACCGCGATCTTGGGGGCGGCCTGGAGCAGGACCATGTAGGGCGCGAAGATCTCACGGACGGTGCGTGACGCCCACAGGACCCAGCCCAGCAGGATGCCGACCAGGGAGCCGCCGACGAAGCCCAGCGCGATGTTGCGCAGCGTGTAGCCGAGGTGGGGCCAGAGCTGACCCTCCGTCACCAGCTCGCGCCCGGCGTCCCAGACCTCGCCCGGCTCGGGCAGCAGGAAGCTCGGCACGTCCGCCAGGGTCACGTACAGGTACCAGGCGGCGAGGATGACGGCCAGGTAGGCGGCCGTGGTCAGGATCCGTACCGCGAATCCGCGGGCGGGCCGGTTCCGCGCTCGGGCGCCGCCGCCCGCCCGGTCCCGCTCCTCGCGGGGCGCCGGGCCGCGGGTCACCGTGCCCGTGCTCATTCCAGCTCCTGGCGGAGCATGCCGGCGAACTCCGCGAACCGCGGCAGTTGTCTGGTCCTCGGCGTGCGGTCCCGGTCGAGCGGCACCTCGTGCACGGCCTTGATCCGGCCCGGGCGTGCCGTCATGACGGCCACCTTGTCGGCGAGGTAGGTGGCTTCCTCCACGCTGTGGGTGACCAGGATGATGGTCTTGCGCGTCGTCGCCCAGATGCGCAGCAGGTCGTCGTGCAGCCGGTCCCTGGTGATCGCGTCCAGTGCCCCGAACGGTTCGTCCATGAGCAGGATCCGCGGGTCGTAGGCCAGGGCGCGGGCGATGGCCGCGCGCTGGCGCATGCCGCCGGAGAGCTCCTTCGGGAACGAGCCGGCGAAGTCCGTGAGGCCGACGAGGTCGAGCAGTTCACCCACCCGCTCACGGCCCTTCGGCGACTTGTCCCCCTGGGCCTCCAGGCCGAGGGACACATTGCGCCGCACCGTCCGCCACGGCAGCAGCGCCGGCTCCTGGAAGACGAAGCCGATGTCCTTGCCGGGCCGCGGCTCGACGGTCCAGGCGAGCTCACCGCCGAAATCGGTGTCGAGCCCGGCGACCATGCGCAGAAGTGTCGATTTGCCGCAGCCCGAGGGGCCGATGAGGGCGACGATCTCACCTTCCGCCACGTCCAGGTCCACGTCGTCCAGGGCCACCACCTTCGACCCGTTCGCGGCGGTGTAGGTCTTGCTGATGCCGCGCACTGACAGGAACGCGCTCATGCGGTGATCGCTCCCGCCGCTTCGGACCGGGAGGTTCCGGTCCACCGGCGCCGGCCGTCGCCGACGCGTATGGGGTGGTCTTGCACGAAGAACTCCTAGATCGCTACGGATCCCGGTCCGGGCCGTATCCACGCCGGAGTTGACACGGACCGTCACGACGGCACCGCGTTCGGTTTCCAGAGATGGAAATCCACATTCCGGCGATGAGGGTCGTAGCCTGAACCGCTTTTCGGCCACAGTCAAGATCTCGTAGGTATCTTGCATTCCGGATATGACGCGTTATTTGCCGCGAAAACCCGCTCGACAAATGGCAAGAACCAGTCAGGTACCGGGTGGTTGACGGAGCATTCGCGGGTGATGGAGACTTCCACATCCGGAAAGTGGCAATCCACATATGGAGGTTTCCCCGATGGCCCGAAGCGCCCAGGACCCCTGGCAGGACGGCACACCTCCACATCTTCCGGCCAAAGTGGGCACGTTGCCGCCGGTCTGCCTGCTCCCCGGTGACCCGGCCCGGGTTGATCTCGCCTCCGAAGTGCTCGGCGATTTCGAGATAGTTGGCCAGAACAGAGAGTTCAGGATCGGAGTGGGCCGGGCAAATGGTGGCGTTCCGGTCGCGGTCTGCTCGACCGGTATCGGCGGCCCGTCCACCGAGATCGCCGTCGTGGAGCTGGCGCGGCTCGGCGTGACGACGGTGCTGCGGACCGGCGGCATGGGCGCCCTGTCCGAGCGGATCGCGCCCGGCTCCGTGTGCGCCGTCACGCGGGCCCTGCCCGGCAGCGGGGCCGCCGCGCACTACGCCGCCCCGACGGGCGGGCGCGAGGCGGACGGTGCGGTGCTGGCCGGCCTGCGCGAGGGGGCCGCGGCCCTCGGCATCGAACTCACCGAGATCACCGTCGCCACGACCGATTCGTACTATCTCGGTCAGGGCCGGCCGCTGCCGGGGCATGAGGGGCGGGCCGCCGCCCGGATGGCCGAGCTCCGGCAACTCGGCGCGGACGGGGTGGAGATGGAGACGGAGACCGTCCTGGCGGTGGCCGGGGCCATGGGGATCCGGGCCGGGGCCGTCCTGGTGGCGCACGCCAACCGCGCCACGGACGACTGGCTGGAGGACTACCGGCCCGCGCAACTCGCCATGTTGCGACTGGCGGTGCGCAGCGCGGCGGCGCTCTCGGCCACACCGGAGCCGGATGTGACGAGGGGCCCGGGGAAAGGCAGGCGCTGACGGCACAGGCCGTGACGGGCCGTCGTCCGCGGTGTCGTCGGCTGCCGGCCGGCACACCACGACAGGCCCGGACCTGACGACCCCGGCCTGTCCGGGGCGCGGGCGCGGGTCACGCAACGACAACTCGGTTCAAGGGACGGACTGCTGAGCGATGCAGGTACTTTCACGGGGTCTCCGGGTCATCCGGACCCTGGCGGCCAGCCGCCAGGGCATGACCCTGCAACAGCTGCACGAGGAACTCTCGGTGCCCATCGGCAGCATGCACCGCGTGCTCGCCGCGCTGACCGAGGAGCGGTACGTCACCAGGTCGCCCGTCAACCGCCGTTACTTCCTCGGCCCGGCGGCCGCCGAACTGGCCGCGGTCTCCTCGGTTCCCCTCGGCAGCGTCCTCGCCCCGCCCGCCCCGATGGAGGAGGCGGCGCGTGCGAGCGGCGAGACCGTGTTCCTGACGGAACTGATCGGTCTGCGCCTGGTCTGTGTCGCGCTGGTCGAGTCGCGCCACCCGCTGCGCCTGTTCGTACGGGTGGGCCAGAACATGCCTCCGCACGCGGCGGCCTCGGCCCGCGCCATCCTCGCGTACCAGCCGCCGGAGACCGTCGGCCTCGTGCTCGGCGACCACGATCTGACCGCCTACACCCCGCAGACCCCGCACACGGCGGACCAGGTGCCGGCCCATCTCGCGGAGGTGCGGTCGCGGGGGTACGACGTGTGCGACGACGAACTGGACGATCACGTGTGGGCGGTGTCGGCTCCCGTGTTCACCTCCACCTCACGGACCGTTTCCAGCGTCACGCTCGCCGCGGCCGGCCACCGCATGCGCGATCCGCTGGAGCGGACACGTGCCACCGAGATCGTGCTGCGGGCCGCCCGCACGATGTCGTGGGGGCTAGGCTACACAGGCGACTTCGCCACGGACTCCGGTTTCACACGGGCGTCGGCGGCTCCCGCGGCCGAGCCCGACTGAGCCCGCTCCGCATCCCCCGCCGGCTCCACCCCTCGTACGCGTCGCGCGGACGGCCTCGGGCACACTGGGGCCGCGACGGGCGTTGCTGAAGCGAAACCGGCCCGGCATGGACCTCGGCCGTGCCGAGTGGGCAGAATCGCAGCTTGATCACATTGTCGTCCAGGACGGGGAGCTGAGCTGTGCGAAAGCGGTATCTGGGTGGGACGGCGGCGATAGCCGCCCTGAGTATGACGATTGCGCTGTCCGGTTGCGGCAGCACAGCTTCGTCCGGAAAGGTCACACTCAGACTCGTTGCCGCCGAATACGGCACGACCCCGGAATCCAGCTCGGAGCGGTACTGGCTGGCGCTCGCCACCGAGTTCGAGTCCAAGCACCCGGGTGTCAAGATCGACATCGACATACGTCCGCAGAAGACCATCGACAGCGATGTCGCCGCGATGGTCGAGGAGGGCAAGGCGCCGGACCTCGCGCAGGGCGGCTCGTACGCCGACTACGCGAAGCGGGACCAGCTCTACACCGCCGACGAGATCATGTCCGTACCGACGCAGGCGAATTTCCTCTCGCAGCTGTCGGACGCGGGCAAGGTCAACCGCATCCAGTACGGTGTGCCCTTCGCCGCCTCCACCCGGCTGCTCTTCTACAACAAGGACCTGTTCGACCAGGCCGGCATCGGCGCCCCCAAGGACTGGGCCGACCTCAAGGGGGACGCGCAGGCGCTCAAGGAGCAGGGCGTGACGACGCCGCTGGCGCTGCCGCTGGGGCCCGAGGAGGCGCAGAGCGAGACGCTGATGTGGCTGCTGAGCGGCGGGGGCGGCTACACGGACACGGCGGACGAGTCGTACAACATCGACTCGTCCGCGAACGTCAAGACGTTCGCGTGGCTCAAGGACCTCGTCGCCCAGGGTCTCACGGGCCCGGTCGCGCCGGGGAAGCTGGACCGGGCCGCCGCGTACAAGGCCTTCGCCGCCGGCAAGGTCGGCATGCTCAACGGCCATCCGGGGCTGCTGACCGTGGCGCAGGACCAGGGCATCGACGTCGGAACGGTGAAGCTGCCCGGGGTGGACGGCAAGGCCGAGGCGTCCATGGGGTCGGCCGACTGGATGATGGCGTTCAAGCAGAACGGCCACCGGGCGGAGATCGGGAAATTCCTGGACTTCGTGTTCCAGGACGAGAACATGATGACCTTCGTCGGGAACTACGACCAGCTGCCTGTCACCTACACCGCGACCGAGAAGATGGCCGCGAACGCGGCCTACGAGAACGTGAGCGTGTTCCGCTCCGCGCTGGCCGAGTCGGAGCTCTTCCCGTACGGCAAGACGTCCTGGGCGAGCGTGAGCGAGAGCATCAAGCGGAACATCGGCAAGGCGGTCGAGCCGGGCCAGAGCCCCAAGGACGTGCTGGGCCAGATCGCCAGGCAGGCGGCGACGTCCGAGTCGGCGGAGTGACCGCGCCGTACCGGGGCGCCGCGCGTCCGGGTACGGCGTGGGCAGGGGCGCCGCGCATCCGGGTACGGCCTGGGCCGGGCCGCTCCGGGCCGCTCCGGCAGGCGCCGAGCGGGTGTGCGGGCCCCCGTCCCGGGCCCGGCGCGCGGGCGTAGCATGAAAAGCAGGCGGCCCCTGCGCACCTGCTTGCACGCACGACGCACACCGCGCGGTCTCAAGGCGCGATCGGCTGGAGGCTGAGAGCCATGGGCGCCCTTCTGCTCATTCTTCTTCTCGTGTTGATCGTTTTCGGGCTGGGCTTCGTTCTGCACGCCCTGTGGTGGCTGGGGGTGGTCATCGTCGTGCTGTGGCTGCTCGGCGTCGCGGTCCGGGCCGCCACCGACGGCAGGCGCGGGGGCCACTGGCGCCACTGACCGGGAGTCGGCCCGGCCGGGAGCGGTGAGCCCGCGTGTCACCGGCCCGGCCGGGAGCGGTGGACCCGCGTGTCAGGCCGTCTTCCGGGCGACCGCCCCGTACATGGCGATGTCCCGGTCGTCCACCGGCTCCTGATCCGCGTCGGGTCGCCAGCGGTGGACCTGGGTCAGTCCCGGCTCGACCAGCTCCAGGCCGTCGAAGAACGTCAGCGCCTCCGCGTGGGTGCGCAGACGCATGGGCATACCGCGCGCGGCGTACTCCCGCGCCACGCGGCCGACCTCCTCGGGGGCGAAGTCGGCGGTGCCGATCGTCATGGCCAGGAAGCTGCCCGCGGGCAGCGGATCGAGCAGCCGCCGCACGAGGCCGTGGCCGTCGTCGCCGTCCAGGATGAAGTGGAGGATGCCGATGACCATCAGGCCGACCGGTTGCCGCAGGTCCAGCAGCTCCTTGAACTCGGGGGAGCTGATGATCGCGTCGGGGTCCCGCATATCGGCGTCGACGTAGGCGGTGCGGCCCTCGGGCGCGCTGGTCAGCAGGGCCCGCGCGTGGGCCAGCACGATCGGGTCGTTGTCGACGTAGACGACCCGGGAGTCGGGACGGACACCCTGGACGACATCGTGCACGTTGGGTGGCGTCGGCAGGCCGGTGCCGATGTCCAGGAACTGCCGGATGCCCTGCTCCCGGGCGAGATGACGGGCCGCCCGGTGCATGAACTTCCTGTTCGCACGCATATGGACGGGCAGCGCCGGCCACGAGCGGCACATCGCGTCACCGGCTTCCTGATCCACCGGATAGTTGTCCTTGCCGCCCAGGATGTAGTCGTAGACACGGGCCGAGTGGGCCGTCCCCGTGTTGATGCGGTTCTGTGGCGAGCCGTCCTGTGATGCCACCATCTCTCCTCCCGGTACGTGCGTTCGCGCGAGCGGTCCCCGCCCGGATCCCGGGTGCCGGTCGACCCTCGGCGAAGTTTAGGCGTCAATCACCTGTGGGGAGTGTAAAAGGCCAAGTCCTCGAGGCCGGGAGTGAGTTACGGGGAAACTCGCGGGGAACCGGCCGGGTCCGTCAGGGACCGCTGCATCAGTACGGTGTCGATCCGGCGTCCGTGCTTGTGCCCCACGCCGGCCAGCCGGCCGGCGTCGGTGAAGCCGAAACGCCGGTGCAGCGCGGCCGACGTGTCGCTGCCGGTGTCGGCGATGACCGCGATCACCTGACGTACCCCTGCCCGGCCACAGCTGTCGAGGAGGGCGCCCAGCAGTGCGCCGCCCAGCCCCCGGCCCGTGTGCTCGGGGGCCAGGTAGACCGAGTCCTCCACCGTGTACCGGTAGGCGGGCTTCGGGCGCCAGGGGGCGGCGTAGGCGTATCCGGCCACGTCCGCGTCCACCTCCGCGATCAGGAAGGGCAGGCCGCGGCCCGTGAGGTCGTCCAGCCGGCGCCGCCACTCCTCGCCGGCCGGCGGGCTCTCGTCGAAGGTGACGACGGTGTGGTGGACGTAGTGGGCGTAGATCTCGCCGACGGCCTTCAGGTCCGCGGGGCGCGCGCCACGGATGACCGTCCCGGACGCCGTCACGGTGGGTTCGGGATTCTCCATGGGGTGATTATTCAGCGCGCGAACGGGACAAAGGGTCATTCGATCGTGGAGAAGGGCGCGATCACGGACGTGGTGGACGATGATGGCGGTAGAGGCGTGATGACCTGACCGTGGTGAGCGGACGTCGACGGGGATGTCCGCGACCGCGACGAGAGGCAGGAAGTGATGACGCGGACGCCCGACATGCCGGTGCACATCCGCCGCGACCGGTTCGAACCGGCCCCCGAACTCGGCCGCCTGCGGACGGAGCAGCCCGTCTCCCGGGTCCGACTCGTCACCGGCGCCCCGGCCTGGCTCGTCACCCGCTACGAGGACGTGCGCGAGGTGCTCGGGGACTCCGGGCGGTTCGGCAACAGCGAGGACGGCCGGCCCGCCGGCGCCCCGCCCCTGCGCGTCCCGGACGCGGAGGCCGAGGTGCCCCGACTGTGGAGCCCGGGCAACCTCCTCGCCTACGACCCCCCGGACCACACCCGGCTGCGGCGTCTTGTCACCGGGGAGTTCACCGTCAAGCGGATGCGCCGGCTCCGGCCCCGTATCGAGGCCATCGTGACCGAGCACCTGGACGCCATGGAGCGGTCCGGACCGCCCGTGGACCTGGTGCAGTCGTTCGCGCTGCCGATCCCTTCCCTGGTGATCTGCGAACTGCTCGGCGTCCCCTACACCGACCGGGCCGACTTCCAGCACCGCAGCAACATCCGCCTCGACCTGTCGCTCGGTCTCGACCGGCGCGTGGCGGCGATGCGGGAGGCCCAGGAATACATGGCCGGTCTCGTCGCCGCCCAGCGGAAGCGGCCGGGCGAGGACATGCTCGGCATGCTGGTGCGCGAGCACGGCGACGAGATCAGCGACGAGGAGCTGACCGGGCTGGCCGATCTGCTGCTGATCGCCGGGCACGAGACCACGTCCAACATGCTGGGCCTGGGCACGCTCTTCCTGCTGCGCAACCCCGGCCACCTGGCCTGGGCACGCCAGGACGAGCACATCGACGCGGTGGTCGAGGAGTTGCTGCGCCACCTGTCCATCGTCCACACGGTCATCCCCCGCGTCGTCCGCGCGGACACGGTGATCTCCGGGCAGCCGCTGAAAGCGGGCGATCTGGTGGTCTGCTCGCTGCCCGCCGCCAACCGCGACCCCGCTCTCACGGCCGACCCGGACCGCTTCGACCCCGGCCGCAAGGTCTCGCACCTGGCCTTCGGCCACGGCATCCACCACTGCCTCGGGGCACCCCTGGCCCGCATGGAGATGCGCATCGCCTACCCGGCGCTGCTGCGCCGATTCCCCGCCCTGCGTCCGGCGGTCCCGTTCGAGGAGATCCGCTTCCGTATGTACTCCGTCGTCCACGGCCTCGAGTCCCTCCCCGTGACCTGGTGACGGCAGAAGGGAATCCCGTCATGCGCGTCCACGTCGACCGCGACCGGTGCATCGGCTCCGGCAACTGCGTCATGACCGACGAGGAGGTCTTCGACCAGGACGACGAGGGGAAGGTGGTGCTCCTGGAGAACGAGCCGGGCGCCGGGCACGACGAGGCGGTCCGCACCGCGGTCGCGTCCTGCCCCGTCCAGGCCATCAGCGCCGCCCGCCCCGCTCGGTGACGGCGGGAGTCAGGCCCCGGCGGCACGGCGCGGACCGACGGGGCACGGACGGGGGACGGCCCCGTGACGGCGCCCGGCTCGTCAGGCCCCGCCGATCCTGGCGGCGATGACCGGGGCCAGCCGGTCGGCGATGGCCCGGTGCCCCTGGTCGTTGGGGTGGACCGCGTCCGACAGGTCGCCCGCCGCCAGCCGGCCCGTGGTGTCGACGAAGGGCACCCGGGCGTCCCCGCCGTCGGCCGCGGCCCTGACCGCGGCCTCGGTCTCCGGCACGAACCTCCCCCGGAAGGTCCCCAGCGCGAAGATCCACGCCTGGGGGTACGCGGCGCGGACAGTGCGCAGGAGGCCGCGGTAGGCCGTACCGAACTGCTCCTTGCTCACCCGTTGCCCCGGCTCGGGCCGAGCCGGGCCGGTTCGGGCCAGGTCAGGTCAGGCCGTCGCGTCCCCGTCGACCGCGGCGTCCGTACGGGCGGCCGTCTCCCCCGCCCCCTCCGCGTCCAGCGCGTCGAGTTCGGCGACGAACCGGTCGCGCAGCGCCGCCTTCTCGCCGTCCGGCAGCCAGCAGGCGTCGACCCCCGCGAGCGCCATCGCGCGCAGCTTCGCCCGGCCGAGGCCGAGGTCGTCCGCCGCGATCCGGTACTCGTCGGTGAGCGTGGTCGGGAACAGCCCCGGGTCGTCGTCGGCGAGGACGACATTGAGCCCGGCGTCGATCATCGCGGCGATCGACGCCCGCCGCCACGGCCGCCAGGAGCGGCGCGAGGTGGTGAACGCGACCAGGAAGGGCACACGCTCCTCCCGGCAGCGTGCCACCACCGCGTCGTCCTCCAGGACGTAGTAGCCGTGGTCGATACGGTCGCAGCCGAGCAGGTCGAGGCAGGTGATGGTGTTGTGGGCGACCGGCGCGTGCTCGGACGAGTGCGCGGTGCGGCGCAGCCCCGCCGCCCCGGCCAGCCGGTAGGCGTCGGCGAAGCGCTCCGGAGGCCCGGCGGTCTCCAGGTTGTCGAGGCCGATGCCCGCGACGTACTCGTGGGGGTTGTCGGCCACTTCGCGCACCCTCGCGAGCGCCTCGTCGGCCGAGGTGCTGCGGTCCACGGCGGCGATCAGACGCCCGCTCATGCCGAAGTCGCGCTCGGCGAGGCGGATGCCCTCGGCGTACGCCTCGACCGCGCCCCGGTAGCCGAGGGTGCTCAGGTGCGGGGGGACGCCGTCGAAGGACACTTCCAAATGCCGTACGGAACTGGTGCGGTGGGCCGCTTCGAAGGCTTCGTAGGTGATGCGGGTGAGGTCGTCGGCGTCGCGCAGGGCGTCGACGATCCACCGGGACACCTGGAAGAGCGAGTAGGAGACCTCGGGCTCGTCGGCGGCGCGCCCCCGCGGGACCGGGATACGGGTGTTCTCGTAGAGCTTCGGGTCCGGCGGGAGCGAATTGACGTCGCGGTAGATCGTCTCGGGGCTCGCGGGGAGGTCGAGTCCGGCACGGCCGGCGAGTTCGGCGAAGGTGGTGGCCCGTACGGTGCCGATGAGGTGGCAGTGGAGGTCGGTCTTCGGCAGCCGCTGGAGATAGCCGTCGGTGCCGGTGAGGTCAACAGTGCTGGTGGTGCTGGTGGTGCTGATGGTGCTGGTCATGGTGTCCGATGCGGGTGGTGGCGGATACGGGATCGGCGGGCGCGCCGGGGGGCGGAGGCGAAGCCGGCCGCCCCCCGGCGCGCGTCGGTCACTTCGAGCTGACCTCGCGGGCGAACCGGTCCACCCACTCGTCACGGCCCTCGACCACCGGGCCGGGGTCGAGGGTCTCGTAGCCGGCGGCCACCGGGTCGGTCGCGGCCTTGCCCGCCACCTTTCCGAGCACGTCGGGGACCTTGGCGTCCGGGTTGACGGGCATGTCGCCGATGACCTCGGCGGCCTTGGTCTGGGCCTCGGCCGACAGGTAGTAGTCGATGAACTCGTTGGCGGCCTTCTGGTTCTTGGCACCCTTGGGGATCATCATGCGGTTGGTCGCCATGTACTTGCCCTTGGCCGGCGCGACCCAGCTGACCGGTTCGCCCGACTCGATCAGCTGGGTGGCGAAGGCGCTGATCCCGGGAGCGGCGACGATCTCGCCCTGCGTCAGGAGGTTCGTCACCTCGGTCGAGGAGGTGTAGAACTGGAGCGTGTTCGGCGCCCAGGAGCCGAGCTTGCCGTAGGCCTTGTCGATGTCGAACGGGCCGCTGCCGTAGACGTTCCCGATGCCGGAGACGGTCAGCTGCCCCGCGGTGACGGAGATGTCGGGGAGGGCGGTCTTCTTGGCGTACTTCTTGTCCCCGTAGACCGACCAGTCGGCGGCGGCCTTCGCGTCGAGCTTGTCGGTTCGGTAGAGGGTGCCGTTGAGCTGGTACGTGTAGGCCGGGCCGGCGTACTTGTCGTCGACCGCGAAGTCCCTGAGCTTGTCCAGGTTGGGCACGTCCTTGGCCTGAACGGGCTGGAAGAGGCCCTTGGACTGGCCGAGCGCGGCGTAGTAGTCGGAGATGAGCATGACGTCCACACCGGGGTCGCCGCCCGCGAGCTGGAGCCGGGTCAGCCGGTCCGAGTTGCTGCCCGTGTCGAGCTTGACCTTGTAGCCGGTCTTCTTCTCGAAGGGCTCGATCACGGCCTTCGTCAGCTCCTTGGAGCCGAACGGGAAGGTGCTGACGACGAGGGTGTTCTTGTCGTCGGCGCTGTCGCCGGCCGAACAGCCGGCGAGGGCCGCGCCGAGCACGGTGGCGACGACGGTGGCGAGTGCGCGGTGCCGCCGTTGGACGGTGGTGGGCACGAGGGGCTCCTTCCGGGAGCGGTGACGTCCGCGTACGCGACGCGGGTGGGAACGTAGGGGGTCGGGGCCGGATGGGCGCACGACCGTTTCGTACCCGCGGTGGGCGAGAGCACGGTCGGTGCCGACGGGGCGTGGGCCGGGACGGGTACGGGGGGGGTACGGGGGACGGGGTGCGGGGGGTGCGTGTCTCCGCCGGGGTCAGCCGGCCAGTTCCACGACGCGGTCGGGACGGGCGACGACGGTGACCTGGTCCCCGGGGCGCGGGTCCGGGCCGGTCTCGTCGGCGCGCAGCGCGGCGATGAGCGGTACGGGCTCGTCGCCGGTGCCCTGGGTCGTCAGGGCGATGTGCCGGTCGACACCGCGGTAGGCGACGCGGGTGACGGTGGCGGGCAGCGCGAGCCGGGCGCCCTCCGTCGCGGGCCCGGTGGAGATCTCCAGGTGCTCGGGGCGCACGGTCAGCAGGCGGCCGTCCCGCTCGACGAAGTTCTCGTATCCGAGGAATTCGGCGACGAAGCGGTTGGCGGGGCGCGGGAACACCTCGGCGGGTGAACCGCTCTGCATGACGCGCCCCGCGCGCATGAGCACCATCGCGTCCGACATCTCCAGGGCCTCGTCCTGGTCGTGGGTCACGAGGACGACGGTCAGTCCCGTCTCGGCCTGGATACGGCGGATCTCCGCGCGCATCTGCACCCGCAGGCGGGCGTCGAGGTTGGAGAGCGGCTCGTCGAGGAGGAGCAGTGAGGGGCGGATCGCGATGGCGCGGGCGAGCGCCACTCGCTGTTGCTGCCCGCCGGACAGCTTCTTGGGGCGCTGCCCGGCGAGGTGGCCGAGTCCGACGAGGTCGAGGGTGTCGGCCACGCGCTTGCGGCGTTCCTCCACCGGGACGCGGCGCAGTTTCAGCCCGAACCCGACGTTGTCCGCCACCGTCATGTGCGGGAAGAGCGCGTAGGACTGGAAGACCATGCCGAGGTTGCGCTTCTCGGGCGGGAGCCGGGTGGCGTCCTCGCCGGCGATGCGGATGGTTCCCGAGGTCGGGGTGGTGTAGCCCGCCAGCATGCGCAGGGTGGTCGTCTTGCCGCATCCGCTCGGACCGAGCAGGGTCGTGATCTTCCCCTGTTCGACGGTGAGGTTGAGGCCGTCGACCGCGGTGAAGTCCCCGAAGGTCTGGCGTATGTCGATGAATTCGGCGGCGGCGGCGGTGGTCGATGCGGTGGACGGCGCGGCGGTCGGTGAGGCGGCGGTCATCAGTTGATCCCCCCGAAGATCTTGGTGAATCCGACGGTCCGTTCCGCTATGACGGCGATGACGACGGTTCCGGCCAGGATGAGTGTGGACATGGCGGCGATGACGGGGTCGTACGACTGCTGGATGTAGTCGAGCATCGTCACCGGCAGGGTGCCGAAGTCCCGGCTCTGCAGGAGCAGCGAGAGCGGCACGTTGTTGAACGAGGTGATGAAGCCGAGCAGCCCGGCGGACATCACGCCGGGGCGCAGCAACGGCAGGGTGACCGTGCGGAAGGCGTGCCACGGCGAGGAGCCGAGGCCGCGCGCGGCCTCTTCGAGGGACTGGTCGGCGAGCGCCAGCGACGCGCCGGTGACGCGCACGGCGTACGGCATCAGCAGCACGGTGTGCCCGACGAGCAGGGCGAGGAAGGACGTCTGCTTGAGCCCGATCATCAGCTGCTGGTACAGCGCGAGCCCGATGACGAGTTCGGGGATGACGAGCGGCGAGAGGAACAGTCCTTCGAGCAGCGAACGGCCGGGGATGTGGCCGCGGTGCAGCGCCAGGGCGACGGGCACGCCGACGGCGAGCGCCAGTGCCGTCGAGACGACGGCGAGCAGCAGGCTGGAGGTGAGCGCCTGGCTGAAGCTCTCGTTGGCGACGGCTTCGCCGAACCACCGCACGGAGAATCCCTCGGGCGGGAATTTCAGGGTGCTGCCGGCGGTGAACGCTCCGCCGACCACGAAGAGGATCGGTACGAGCATGACCACATAGCCGAGCACGGCCAGGGCCGCTGCGATCGGGCGTGCTTTCACTGCACTCGTCCTTTCGCCCGCGCGACGGCCGAGCTGAGCCCGGAGACCAGGAAGACGAGCACGGTCATGACGAGCGCCGTCGCGGAGGCCGCGGCCCAGTTGACGGTGACGCTCGAATAGGAGAACAACTGGGTGGCCAGCATGCGTTGGGAGGATCCGCCGAGGAGGTACGGGGTGGTGTACGCGGTGATGCTGCCGGCGAAGACCAGGGTGGCGGCGACGACGACACCCGGCAGGGACAGCGGTACGACCACGCTCCACAGGGTGCGCAGGCGGCTCGCGCCGAGTCCGCGGGCGGCGTCGTCGAGTCCCGCGTCGACCTGGGCGACCGCCGAGTAGCAGGCCACGACGGCGAGCGGGAGGAAGAGCTGGACCAGGCCGAGCACGACGGCGAGCGGGGTGTACAGCAGCTGGGGCGCCTCGTCGGCGAACCCGAGCCCCGTGATCAGCCGGCCGGCGAAGCCGTTGGAGCCGAGGATCACCAGCCAGCCGAAGGTGCGTACGACATTGCTGAGGAGCAGCGGGAAGACCGCGAGCGCCAGCCAGATGCCGGCCCAGCGGGAGGTGGAGCGGGCCAGCAGGCAGGCGATGGGAAAGGCGAGGACGATGCACAGCGCGGTGACGACGAGCCCCAGGCCGAGGGTGCGGCCGATGATGCCGAGGTCGTACGGGTCGGAGAGCATCTCGCCGAGCCGTACGAACACGTCGGACGGGGTCACTCCCGGGGGTGAGAAGAGCATCACCGCGGAAGGCACGGCGAAGCCGAACACGATGAGGAGCAGCCCCGGGAGCAGGAGGAGCGCGCCGGCGCGCGGACGATTGTTCATCAATGGGTAGTTCGATTCTTTGGGCCGAGCGACGAAGATCATCGCTGCAACCGGTTGTGCAACCGGTTCCAGGGAGCTTAGATCGTAGCGGGCCGAGCGCCACAGGCCCATATGTAAACATCGCGTAAATCCTGATCCGTCCAGCCGACGGAAAGCGGACCCCGCCGGTAAGGCGGAAAGGAAAGGGTGACGTGAAACCCACCGACGACGAGCGTCCCGACGGCCGGCCCGTGCCCACGCTCGACGATGTCGCCCGGCGCGCCGGCGTGTCGAAGTCGACTGCGTCCCGGGCGCTGAGCCGTCCCGATCTCGTCGCCCCGGCCACCATCGCCCGGGTCCACGACGCCGCCGTCGGACTGGGTTTCGAGCCCAGCCGGGTGGCGCGCGCCCTGGCCCACGGCCGTACCGGCCTGATCGCGCTCGTCGTGCCCACGCTGGAGAACACCTTCTTCACGCCCATCATCAACGGCGCCCAGGCGCGTGCCGCCGAGGCCGGATCGCAGCTGACGGTGGCGGTGCACGAACCGGACGACCACCCGGCCCTGGCCCGCCTCGCCCGCCAGGTCGACGGTTTCCTCCTCACCGCGCCACGCGGCGACGACGACAGCGTCCGGGCCGTCGCCCGGCTCGCTCCCACGGTGCTCATCGACCGCGAGGTGGAGGGGATCACCTCGGTCTCCGCCGATGTGGCCCGCGCCTTCGGCGAGGTCGTCGGGCACCTGGCCGGGGCGAGGCACCGGCGCATCGCCTACCTCGGGGGGCCGCACGGCTCGTGGCAGAGCCTGCGGCGCTCCGAGGCGGTGCACCGCGCCGCGCTCGGGCGGGCCGAACTCAGCATGCTGGGACCGGTGCCGGCCACGTTCACCGCCGGTGTGGAGAGCGTCGACGCGGTCCTCGACAGCGGGGCGAGCGCGGTGGTCCCGTACGCGACGTCGGTGGCGCTGGGCCTGATGGCGGCCCTGGCCCGGCGCGGGGTCGACGTGCCGGGCCAGGTGCTCGTCAGCGCGGAGCGTTCGGTCCTCGACGCGCTCGGCATGACCCGGGTACCCGCCATCGACGTGGACGGCGAACTGCTCGGCCGGGTGGCCGCGGAACGTCTCGTCGAACGGATCGAGCGGCGCGGCGGTACGGCGGGGGCGTCGTCCTGGCTCCCCGTCGGCGTACGGCTGCCCACCGGATGACGGCGACGGCGGTGCGGCCGGACGCCGTCGATGACCCGTCCGGTGACGCCTTCGCCGACCCGCCGGGGGCCCCGGCGACGGCCCCGGCGCGACTGTCCGACCTCTCGGTTACGTTGGCGCCATGACTTCCTTCGTACTGGTGGCAGGCGCGTGGCTCGGGGCGTGGGCGTGGGACGACGTGGTGGACGAGCTGCGTGCGGCCGGGCACGACGCTCATCCGCTGACGCTGTCGGGCCTCGGCGAGAAGCGGGACGCGCCCGCCGGACAGCAGACCCATGTGCGGGACATCGTCCAGGAGATCGAGCGCCGTGATCTGCGCGAGGTCGTCCTGGTCGGGCACAGCTACGCGGGCATTCCGGTCGGTCAGGCCGCGGCCGGCATCGGTGACCGGCTGGCCCGCGTGGTCTTCGTGGACTCGAACATCCCGGCGGACGGTGAGTCGTTCGTGTCCGGCTGGCCGGACGGCCGGGCGATGGTGGAGGCGTCGATAGCCGAGAACGGGGGCTTCTGGCCCCCGCTGTCCGCGTCCGACTACGAGGGCCAGGGCCTGAGTGACGAGCAGATCGGGCGGATCGTCGGCGGAGCGACACCCCACCCGGGCGCCACGCTGACCGAGCCGGCCGTCCTGGCGCGCCCGCTCGGCGAGATTCCGGCGACGTACGTCAAGTGCCTGCTCGACGGCCCGGAGCCGGGCGCGGACGTGGCCGCGCTGCTGACCGGGGAGCGCTGGCGCCTGGTCGAGATGGACACCGGCCACTGGCCGATGTTCTCCCGCCCACGCGAGCTGGCGCGGATCCTTCTCGACGCGGCCGGTGCCGGCGGCTGAGCCGCGCGCTCGGCCACCGGCCGGCTTCGGCCACGGCCCTCTGTCGCGGTCGTCGGCGCGCCGTGGCGCTCACACGACGGTGACCGGGTGCCGGACGACGGCGTCGAAGAAGTAGCCCTGCGTGTTGTGCGTGGCCTCGACGGGCTGCGTCCGGCCGACCGTGTCCGTGGCGCGTGCCAGCAGTTCGGTCCTGCCCGGTGTGCCGGGGCGCCAGGGGACGCTCCAGCGTGTCCAGCCGTCCCGGCGCGGGGCGTCGTGCGCACGGGCCGGGCGCCAGGTGGCACCCGCGTCGGTGCTGACCGACACCTCCCGTACTCCCCCGGCGCCGGACCACGACCTGCCGTGCAGAACGTACTCGCGGCCCGCGTCGAACGTCTCCCCGCTCGCGAGTTCGAAGGCGCTCTTGAGCGTCTGCCGGGTCAGCGGTGGCCCGCCCCCTTCCGGGTGAGCGGGGCCGAACAGCCGGTAGAAGTCGGTGTTCCAGGGCGAGTACAGCGGTTCGGCGGAGACCTCGATGTCGCCGACCCACTTGACCGAGGAGATGCCCACCCAGGAGGGAACCAGCACCCGCACCGGGTGACCGTGGTCGTACGGCAGCGGCTCGCCGTTCATCTCGTACGCCAGGATCACGTCGTCCAGCGCCTTGGCGACCGGCAGGGGACGGCGCACCCGCCCCAGGTTCACCCCCTCCGTCACATACTCGTCGTCCAGGCCACGCGGCATGACGTCCACCGCCCTGCGGTCGAGCCCGGCCCGCCGCAGCACCTCCGACAGCCGGACACCGCCCCACCGCGCGACACCGACGGCGCCCAGGGTCCACGCCGTGCCGGAGACGGACTGCCCCTGCTGAGTGGCGTACAGCGAACGGCCGTTGCCCGCGCATTCGACGAAGGCCGTGTGCCGGACGGCAGGCAGCGCCCGCAGGTCGTCGAGGCCGAACTCGACGGCCCGGTCGAGGCCGGGCGCGCCGCGCAATCCGCTTCCCCACAGCTTCAGACGCCACCGCGCCGGATCGATGACGGGAGTGGTGGTGTGGTTGCGGACGAAGAAACGGTCGGCGGGCGTCAGATAGCCGGTCTCCCGCAGCGCCTGCCATCGCGTCTCGGCGTTGGTCCCGCGTACGGTGAACCACTCGGCGGGCAGCGGCTTGACGATTCCGCCGGCGGACACGGTGGCGGACGTGATGGTGGACGCGGCGCCGGAGCCGGCTGTCGACGCGGCGACGGCCCGTGACGCGGACGGCAGAGCCGCTGCCGTGGCTACGGTGGCGAGCAGGGCCAGCAGGTGACGGCGGGACATCCCGTCCGCCCTGGCCGCGCCGGCGAGCCACTGCCCCGACCGCAGCCGGTCGTAGGCGACTTCATCGGCCGGGCCGGGTCGGGAGACGTCTCTCATGATGGCCTTTCCTCTCCTCCGCCGGGCCGACGCGCGACCACACGGTCCGTGGCACGGGTGTACCGCCCACGACCGTAGGGCCGTAGTGCTGCGGCAGTGTGAACGGCGTGTGGCAGGGCGTCCCGCGACGCGCGCTCCCGTGCGATTCGGGCGCGTTGCGCGCGTCGGCCACCGAGCCCTGCGCCCCGGCGGGAACCGCCGCGCTCGGGGCTGCCCCCGCGGCGTCGGCGCCGTCAGCCCGCTCGGGTCGCCACCAGTACATGGCTGTCGCCGAACTGCCAGACTGGCGCCGCGTGTTCGAAGCCCGCCCGGCGCAGCAGCTCCACGTGGCGGGGCAGGGAGATCGCCTCGCCCGCCTCCGTGATCGGGCCCCGCCGCTCGCGCTCCTCCAGCAGGTCCGCGAGTTCCGGGT
The DNA here is from genome assembly GCF_000719775.1 of Streptomyces sp. NRRL F-5135. Taxonomy (GTDB): domain Bacteria; phylum Actinomycetota; class Actinomycetes; order Streptomycetales; family Streptomycetaceae; genus Streptomyces; species Streptomyces hebeiensis. The sequence continues at coordinate 82,248 of NZ_JOHR01000025.1, forward strand.
CCTCGCCCACCGCCGCCCACCAGGTGTCCCAGTCCTCGTGGGCGGAGACCCCTTGCCGCCGGGCGCGGCAGCGGCCCACGTGTGCGGCGATCCGGGCGTGCCGGGCGCCGGTCTGGCACAGGTGGTCGGCGTTGATCAGCACGCCGCCCGGGCGCAGCATCGCGGCCAGTTGGGCGTAGGTGGGCCGCAGCGCCGCCTCGGAGAGGTAGTGCAGGGCCGTCGTGGAGACAGCCGCGTCGACGGGCCGCCGCAGCCCCAGGGCGTCGGTCCATCCTGCCGCGCCGATCTCGGCGTCGACATAGCGGGCGGCGTCCGAGCGGTGGGTACGGGCCAGTTCCAGGAGCAGCGGGTCCATGTCGACCGCCACGATCTCCGCCCGCGGCAGGCGCGCGGCCAGCCGGGCCGCCAGGGACCCGGGGCCGCACCCGAGATCGAGGATCTGCGGGCACGGCTGCCCCTCCGTCACGTGCTCGACGACATCGGCGATCACCGTGAACCGCTCCTCGCGGTCGACGGCGTAGCGCAGTTGCTGCCGCTCCCACCTTCGCACCCACGATTCAGCCGCCGCCATGCTCAGCCCCATCGACCGTGCCGCCCTCACTCGTTCCCGTACCCGACCGGTGACCCCAATCTACCGTAACTGAAAACGGTTCCCGTTACGCGCTGTGCATCGCGAGCGCGTTCTCCGAGTGGGTCACTCCAGCGTGCGCAGGACGTCGAGGAGCCGGTCGATCTCCTCCGGTGTGTTGTAGACGTGCACACTGACCCGCACGGAACTGGTCTTCTCGCCCGCACCCGACTGGCAGTGGTCGTCGGTACGGACCATGAAGCCGTGGCTGAAGAGGATGAAGCCCATGTCGTGCGCGCCGATGTCGCGGTGCCGGAAGGTCACGATGCCGCAGCGCGGCTGTACCCCGCTGCCCGGGTCCAGGCTCTTCTGACAGCCCAGCACCTGGTACGGGGCCAGCTTCCGCAGGCCGTCGGTGAGCCGGAGCGCGAGGGCCGTGGTCCAGCGCTCGATCCGGTCCGTCCCGGCCGCCTCCAGCCAGTCGAGAGCGGCGGACAGCCCGGCGGCGCCCGCCGTGTTGGGGGTGCCGTCCCATCCGCCGGGGGCGAACCGGGGCCCGCGCGCCTGACGCGCCCAGACGGCGCCCGAGCCCGGCAGCGCCAAGGCCTTGTGCCCGGAGAACACCACGAAATCCACGTCGAGGTCGGCGACGGACACCGGCAGGTGCCCCACGCTCTGCGCGGCGTCGAGGCAGATGGGTATCTCCGGCCCGACGGCCCGCCGAATGCGCTGGACGTTCATGTCCGCACCGTAGACGTGGTGCACATGGGTCGCCGCGACGAAGCGGGTCCGGGGCCCGACCGTCTCGGCGAGGGCCGCCGGGTCGTAGTCGCCGGAGGCCGCCTGGTACGGCATCTCGCGCACCGTCACGCGCACTCCCCTGGCGGCCAGCAGCTTCTGGAGGTCCAGCCAGGGGACCAGATTCGCCTGATGATCGGCGAACGGCACGACGATCTCGTCACCGTCGGTCAGGACACCGGGCAGCCAGTCGAGCGCGACCGAGCGCAGCCCCGCGGTGGTTCCGCTGGTGAAGAAGACGTCCGACCGCTCCGGCGCCGGGTCTGCGAAGAAGGACTTGATCCTGGCGCGCGTGTCCTCCAGCAGTGCGGTCGACGCGTTGGCCCAGGGATAGGTACCACGGCCCGCGTTGGCGTTGACGGTGGTCAGGTACGTCTGGACGGCGTCCAGGACCGCGCGTGGCTTCTGGGACGTCGCGGCGCTGTCCAGGTAGACGAGTTCGGGATGCTCCGCGATGATCGGGAACATGGCGCGCAGGGGGCGTTGCCATCGGCTCAGGTCCTCCGGGAACGATTCCTCGCGGATCAGGGAGACGTCCTCCTCGGTCATCTCGTCAGTCCCGGACCAGGGGGGCGCCAGCATCGCGCCAGGCGATGATGCCACCGTCGAGGCTGCGGGCGTCGGTGTGTCCCATACGGGTCAGCAGGGCCGCGTAGCGCGCCGATCTGTCCCCGACGGGGCAGGCCAGCAGCACCGGTTTCGTCCTGCTGAACGGCAGCCCGCCCCGCACGAGTTCCCCGAACAGTTCGTCGGTGATGTTGATCGCGTGCTCGATGTGCAGGGCGGCGTACGCGGACGGCCCGCGCAGGTCGATCACCAGGGGTTGCTCCCGCGATATCCACTCCCGTGCCTCGGGCACCCCCACGGTCGTGACGGCCGCGACGTCGGCCTCTGCCACGTCCAGCAGCGAGTTCTTGCGGGCGGGCCGCCCGGTCAGTTCGGGACGGCGCCGCTTGACGTAGCTGAGGTAGCTCTCGATGCGGTCGCAGACGATGAAGACGGCGGACCGGCGTTCCCCGTCGGCCGTCAGTTCCTCGTCCGCCGCGCGAAGTTGCCGCACCGTACCGAAGTACGCGGCACCTCCGGTGGGCCCGGCGAGTATGCCGCAGCGGCGGGCCAGGGTGAGCATCCCGTCGATGGCCTCGTCCGAGGTCACCTGCTCCATCGTGTCGTAGGTGGCCGGGTCGAACAGGCCGACCTCGTGCACTTCGTCGATGGTACGGATGCCCGGGATGAAGTCGGACTTGTCCGCGACCAGTCCGACGACCCGCACCCGGGAATCCTGCTCGCGCAGGGCCCTGGCGACACCGGTGGAGGAGCCGGCGGTGCCCACGCACGCGACGAACCAGTCCGGCACGCGCCCGTCCAGGTCCTTCACGATCTCCGGTCCCGTCCCCAGGGCGTGTGCCTCCGTGTTGCGGTCGTTGTAGTACTGATCGGTGTGCAGGTAGGCGCTGTCCGGATCGGAGAGGGCCCGGTGGAAGAGGGTGAGCGGGTCCTCGGTGTCGGTCGGGTCCAGGCACTCGCTCCGCCCCGGCAGTTCCTCTATCTCGGCGCCGAGCAGCAGGAGCAGTTCCTTGATCTCGGGCACCCGCATCCTGTTGGTGACGCTCTTGAACGACAGGCCGTGCATACCGGCGAGGACCGACAGGGCCTTCGCCGTGTTGCCGCTGGACAGCTCCACGATCTGGCTGCCCCGCTCCTTGGCGGCGGCCAGGCCCGGGCGGACCATGTTCCAGGCGGCCCGGTCCTTGACCGAGCCGAAGGGATTGAACATCTCCAGCTTGGCGTACAGGTCGATGTGCCGCAGACCGTGCACCGCCGGATCGATCCGCACCAGCGGAGTGTTGCCGATGACCTGGGTGATGCTGTCGTACCTCATGCGCTCCCCTCCCGACACAGCGTCGGCCAGTACTGCTCGTCCAGACACCAGCGCCAGCTCTCGCCGTCCCGCCACACCGCGGCCTTCCGCGCGGCCGGCAGTTGCTGGGCGCGACTGGCCTGGAAGTCCATGCAGTAGCCGGCGGTATTCACAAAGCCCAGCAGGTCGCCCGGGACCGGCAGGCGCGGCAGGTGGACCTTCCTCCGCGATATGAGATCCGCTTCCAGACAGAGGCCACCCGCCAGGTAGACCCCGGCCGCCGGATCACTCCCGGCGGGGCGGGTCCCGCCGTCCCCGAGCACGACCGGGTCCATGAGGACACCGTGGTCCTCGAGGCCGATGTCGTCCGCCTTGGCCGCCAGGCGTACGAGGTGGTCCCCCCGTTCCGTGCGACGCACCTCCAGCACCCGGGCGAGCGTCAGCCCGCACTGGTCCGCCAGCGCGCGGCCGGGCTCCGTATAGAGGTCGTACAGGTTCTCCAGGAGCAGCGCGGACAGCGGACGGCCGCCGAGGGAGGACGCCGGGGCCGACAGCAGTTCGTCGAGGTACTCCTCGCCCGCGGCCGGCCGGTACGCGGGATAGAGCCCGAGCGCACCACGCACGGTCCCGGCCTCGGCGCGCAGTCCGTAGCCGTGTCCGCGCCACGTCAGTTCGGGGCGCTGCCCGAGGACCGCCTTGGTGAGTTCGGTCGTGTAGCGCTCCCACTGCTCGCGCCGCGCGAGGTAGTTGACGCCGAACCCGCCCCCGATGTCCACGACACGGGGCCGCAGTCCCCGCTCCCGTACCGCGTCCAGGGCCCGGACGCTTCCTTCGAGCGCCACGGCCTTCTCCGCGACGCTGGTGGTGTCCAGGTGGAAGCCCACGCCGATCAGATCGACGGCCTGGTGGTGCTCCGCCACCGCCTTCAGCAGGCCGTCCAGTTCCCCGGCCGGCGAACCGAACCTGCTGGTGCGGCTCAGCACCCGGGCCCCGGGCGCCTCGAACGCCGACAGCCGCAGGAGAATTCGTACCCGGGGTAATGCGTACACGCGCACGAGCTCCGCCAGGTCGTCCAGTTCGGCACGGCCGTCGACATGGACCGTCGCTCCCGTACGGGCCGCGAGCCACAGGAACTCCGGCGTCTTCGGGCCGGTGGCCATGATCCGGTCCGGGGTGAACCCGGCCCCGAGAGCGTGCTGCAACTCGCCGAGCGATGCCACATCGGCGCCGGCGCCGGTGGCCGCGAGCCGGCGCATCAAGGCGGCGGAACGGTTCGTCTTGTGCGCGAACCAGATCTGGCCGCCCAGCCGGTGCTTGGCGTACATCGCCCGGAAGGCCGTCACGTTGTCGGCGATCTGGTCGGGGAGCACCACGTTCAGCGGTGACCCGAGCGCGTCCACGAGCCCGCGCAGGAAGTCCTCCGCCCGGAGCAACGCCGCCATGCGCGGCGCCGTTCGCGGCTCCAGGTACAGAGGCAGTGCTGCACTCAAGGCCCCTCCTCCGTTCGAGTACGCGATCTTCCGTCCTCGTTCCAAGTGATATTCATTTCCCTTTTCGCGGGGGCTTACGCGCCGACGGCGGATCCACGGCGCGGAGGGAGGCGGTCCGGGCGGGTGGTCCCTGGCCGCGGTCCGTTTACCGCGCCGCGTCGCAGGTCACTCAGGTGGAGCCGAAGCATCCCACCGTGAGGGAGGTCCGATGGCGCGGACGGGGAGCCCGGACGTGGGCCGCGGGCGGACCGTCGAGTCGGTACGGGTACACGCGTTCGAGGTGCCCACCGACGGCCCGGACGGCAGGGAGCAGGACGGCACGCTGGAGTGGGGGGCGACGACCCTCGTGCTCGGCCTCCCCCTGTTCCGTACGCTGCCCGCCGCCCACGGGTTCTGCGCGGTCGAGAGGCTGCGCCACCTGGAGTACTTCCACGACCACGTCCGCGTCGAGCGACTGCTGTTCGACGGAACCCTGTCCCCCGACGCCGGCGTCCTGCGACCGGATCCCGCTCGCCCCGGTCTCGGCCTGGAGGTCAAGTGGGCCGACGCCGAGCCGTACCGCGTGCACGGCTCCTGAGCGACTGCCGGACGGGCGGGCGGGCGAGTGGCGGAGAGCGGGGAACGCGGCCCGAAGTACTCGAAGAACCCGAAGAACCCGAAGTCTCCGAGGATCCGGCCGAAACTGCCCGGCCGGGCCGCTCGGTGGCTTCGCGAGCCACTGGCTCCGCTCAGGCGCCAGGTGGGCGGGGCGGAACGGCTCAGGAGTGTCGCGCTGCTCGCCGCGGTGACGAGTCTCGACGGCGCGGACAAGGCGACCCTGGCGGTGAACGCGGGCAGCCTGGAGCACGCCTTCGGCGTCAGTCACGCGGGCATCGGTCTGCTGGCGTCCGCCACGGCGCTCACCGGGGCCGTCTTCACCCTCCCGGTCGGCGCGCTGACCGACCGGGTGAACCGCGTCCGTCTGCTCGGCACCAGCATCCTGTTGTGGGCGGTGGCGACGGCGCTGTCCGGGGCGGTCTCGTCCTTCGCCTGGCTGCTCGCCGCGCGGGTGCTGCTCAGCGCGGTCACCGTCACCGCCGGACCCACCGTCGCCTCGCTCGTCGGCGACTACTTCCCGGCGGCCGAACGCGCCCGGCTGTACGGATACGTCCTCGCGGGAGAGCTGCTGGGCACCGGTGCCGGCTACCTCGTCTCCAGCGGTGTCGCGGCCCTGGGCTCGTGGCGGCTGTCCCTGGCCTGGCCCGCCCTTCCCGCCCTGGTCCTCGCCCATGTCGTCCGGCGCGCCAGGGAACCCGCCCGGGGCGGGCAGCCGCCGTACATCGGAGGACGGGCCGCGCCCGGGAACGGCCACGGCCCGGCGGGCGCCCGGCCGCACCCCGGGACCGGCACGGGGAGCGCCCGGCCGAGGCCCGGCGCACCGCCAGTCGCGGACCCCGCCGCGCTGTCGTTCTGGCAGGCGGTGCTCATGGTGCTGCGGATCAGAACCGTCATCGTCATCATCACCGCCTCCGCCCTCGGCTACTTCTTCTTCGCCGGCGTGCGCACCTTCGCCGTCCTGTTCGCGACCCAGCACTACGGCCTCGGCCGGGCCTCGGCCGGGCTGTTCATCCTGGTCGTCGGGGTGGCGGGCGTCGGCGGACTGTTCCTGGGCGGCCGCACCGCCGACCGGCTGCTGGACCGCGGATACGTGAACGCGCGGATCATCGTGCCCGTGCTGGCCTCCCTGGCGGCGCCGCTGGCTCTCGCACCCGCCATCGTCTCCACCTCCGCGCTCGCCGCGGCACCACTGCTGGCGCTGGGCACCGCACTGCTCACCGCCCCGAACCCGCCCCTGGACGCCGCCCGGCTCGATGTCGTCCCGCCGGGGATCTGGGGGCGGGCCGAGGCGGTCAGGACCACGCTGCGCACCCTTGGGGAGTTCTCCGCTCCCCTCGTCTTCGGGTACCTGGCCGCCGACGTCTTCACCCACGACGGCCTGAAGTGGGCCTTCCTCGTCTGCCTGGCACCGCTCGTGGGGGCGGGGCTGCTCGGCCTGGCGGCACTGCGTACCTATCCCCGCGACCTCGCCGCGGCCTCGGCGTGGTCCGGCCGTGCGCGGGGATCCTGAGGGGCCGTGCCCGGTGGCGCGGCGGACGCCGTGCGCCGTCCGGCGCGGTACGGCGGGGTGCGCCGCGCCACCGGGCCGCCGTTCGGCCCAGCGCCGGTTTGCGTACCGGCCCGGCTGGCTACAGAGCAGCGGCGGTGCGACGCGGTCCGGGCCCTGTGCCAGGGGCGTCACCCGGCGTCCCGTCGCCTGTCGTCGTACGTCTCGGGAGGGGCCGTGTCGCAGTTGGAGAAGGACCTGCGGGGAGAGCCGCCGGCCCTCACGGCCAACACCCGGATCAGCATGGGCAGCCGGCTCAGGAACTATCTGACCACCACCGATCACAAGACGATCGGCAGCATGTACCTGGTGACGTCGTTCGGGTTCTTCCTGCTGGCGGGCGCGCTCGCGATGCTCATGCGGGCGGAACTGGCGCGCCCCGGCCTCCAGGTCGTCAGCAACGAGCAGTACAACCAGTTGTTCACCATTCACGGCACGATCATGATGCTGCTCTTCGCCACGCCGACCTTCGCCGGGTTCGCCAACGCGATCATGCCCCTGCAGATCGGGGCGCCGGACGTGGCCTTTCCCCGGCTCAACGCGCTGACCTACTGGCTGTTCCTCTTCGGCGGGCTGATGGTCGTCTCCGGCTTCGTCGTCCCCGGGGGCGCGGCGTCGTTCGGCTGGTTCGCCTACGCGCCGTTGAACAGCGCGGTCCGCACGCCGGGGGCGGGCGGCGACCTGTGGGCGACGGGGCTCGTCCTGGCCGGCCTGAGCACCACGCTGGGCTCGGTGAACTTCATCGCGACCATCGTCTCGCTGCGTGCCCCGGGCATGACGATGTTCCGGATGCCGATCTTCACCTGGAACATCCTCTTCACCTCCATCCTGGCCCTGCTGGCCTTTCCCGTGCTCACCGCCGCACTGCTGGCCCTGGAGGCGGACCGGAAGTTCGGCGCGCACATCTTCGACCCGGCCAATGGCGGCGCGCTCCTCTGGCAGCACCTGTTCTGGTTCTTCGGTCATCCCGAGGTGTACATCGTCGCGCTGCCCTTCTTCGGCGTGATCACGGAGATCGTGCCCGTCTTCAGCCGCAAGCCGACCTTCGGTTACATGGGCATGGTGGGCGCCACGATCGCCATCACCATGCTGTCGGCGTCGGTGTGGGCGCACCACATGTTCGCCACCGGCGCGGTGTTCCTCCCGTTCTTCTCCATGATGTCGTTCCTGATCGCGGTACCGACCGGGGTGAAGTTCTTCAACTGGATCGGCACGATGTGGCACGGCAGCGTCTCCTTCGAGACTCCGATGCTGTGGTCGACCGGCTTTATGGTGACGTTCCTGCTCGGCGGCCTGAGCGGGGTGCTGCTCGCCTCGCCGCCACTGGACTTCCAGGTCACCGACACCTACTTCGTCGTGGCCCATCTGCACTATGTGCTCTTCGGAACGATCGTCTTCGCCACGTTCGCCGGATTCTACTTCTGGTGGCCGAAGTGGACCGGCCGCATGCTGGACGAACGCCTCGGCCGGATCCACTTCTGGACGCTCTTCGCGGGCTTCCAGGCGACGTTCCTGGTCCAGCACTGGCTCGGCGAGGGCGGGATGCCCCGCCGGTACGCGGACTACCTCGCGGCGGACGGGTTCACCACGCTCAACACCATCTCGTCGATGGGCGCGTTCCTGCTGGGCCTGTCCACGCTGCCGTTCCTGTACAACGTCTGGAAAACGGCTCGTTACGCGCCCACGGTGGACGTCCACGACCCCTGGGGATACGGGCGGTCGCTGGAGTGGGCCACCTCCTGCCCGCCACCGCGGCACAACTTCCACGCCCTGCCCCGGATTCGCTCGGACTCCCCCGCCTTCGACCTGCACCACCCGGAATTCATGAGCCTGCCACGGGGAGAGCGGGGCGCCGAGAGGCCGACACCGGACACGCACGGAAAGCAGAGCGCGTGAAGACCGAGGCCCGTCTGTTCGCGGGAGTCGCCCTGTTCTTCCTGGTGACGGACACGTTCTACATCTGGTTCGCCCGGGAGCCCGCCGGCTCCGCCGCGCTGGCCGTGTCCTTCCTGATGGCGGCGGTCATCTCGTTCTTCTGCGCCGCGAACCACCGTCGCAGGGGCGAGCGGCCCGAGGACCGGCGCGACGCCGACGTCAAGGACCGGACAGGGCCGCTGGACTTCTTCCCGCCGTACAGCGCGTACCCGCCCATGACGGCCCTCGGCGCGGCCTTCCTCGGGCTGGGTGTCGTCTACGGTCTGTGGCTGTTCCTCATCGGCCTCGGCGTCACCGTCGCGGGCGTCACGGGGATGGTCTTCCAGTTCGCGGGCCGCGACGACTGACGACGACCGGCGACCGGCGACCGACGACCGGCGACCGGCGACCGGCGACCGGCGACCGGCCAAGGGTCAGGGACGCCGCCAGTCGTCGCTCGTGAGGTGGGAGCCGGCCTGGGGTCCCATCCTGAGCATTCCGCCGTCCACGGCCCAGGAGGCGCCGGTGGTGTACGAGGCCTCCGGGCCGGCGAGGAAGGCGACGACGGCCGCGACCTCCCGCGCGTCCCCCGGACGGCCGAGTGGAATGCCGGGCCGGCGGGCCGCGTGGACGTCGGCGTCCTCCTGGCCCGTCATGGGCGTGGCGATCTCGCCCGGCGCGACCGCGTTGACGGTGATGCCGTGCTCCGCGAGTTCCAGTGCCATCACCTGGGTGAGCAGCCCGAGACCGCCCTTGGCCGCGCAGTAGGGCGCGGCCCCCACACGGGGCTGGTGCTCGTGAACGGAGGTGATGTTCACGATGCGGCCCCCGGTCCCTTGGGAGATCATCCTGCGCGCGGCCCGCTGGGAGCAGAGGAACGGACCGATCAGGTCCACGTCGACGACGCCGCGCAGGGTCGCGGGGTCGATGTCGAGGAACGGGGTGGACGTGCCGGTGCCGGCGTTGTTCACCAGGACGTCGATCGCGCCCAGTTCCGCGGCCAGCGTGTCGACCACCCCCGCGGCGTCCGGCAGTTCGGTGAGGTCCAGCCGCGCGAGGGCGGCCCGCCGGCCCAGACTCCGTACCTCGTCCGCCGTGCCGCGTGCGCCCGCCTCGTCGCCGTGCCAGGTGATTCCGATGTCCATGCCGGCGCGGGCCAGCCGTACGGCGGTGGCGCGGCCGATCCCGGAGTCCGCGCCGGTGATCACGGCGACCGGTGCCCGGGATGTGCCGTCCTTCTGGTCCGGCTCCGTCGTCATCCTCGCCCTCCGTCCCGAGTCCCGCGAGCGTGCCGGCGGTCCGGCACGCCCAGGCACGCGTATGCCCAACGTCCCCCGGATCACGCGAGCCCGCCACCGGACCGGACTGTCGACAGGCTCGCGCTCCCGCCGGACCGCTCCCGCGACAGGCTCCGGGGGGTGGGACGGGGCGCGGTAGGCCGGTGGAGTGGACCGGAGCGGTCTGTTTCCCTCCCGGGGGCCCGGGTACGCGGAGCGTCCTGGCCGCGTGGAGGCGCGGCCGGGGCCGGACCGCCGAGGCCATGGCGGGGCGCGGGCCCGTTTCAATGCCCGGTGCCGGGGTCATGGCTGTGGCGTTGTTGTCGCCCCCTGGTTGGAGAGGTAATGGCTGAGAACAATCCGCTCGCGGCCGCTGCCGAGAAGGTAGCCGCCGCGCTGCGCCGTGACACCGGCCCGACGGACGGGATCCCCGGCAAGCCGGCGGCGCAGTCGCCGCCGCTCGAGGAGCCGGTCGAGCCGCACGACCCGCTGCCGCCCAAACCGGACCAGAGCGGCCCCGACACCGTCACCCCCACCGGCGCCGCCACGGGTGTCGACCGGGCGAGCGTGGCGCAGCACGGCCCGTATCTGACCACCGCGCAGGGCGCTCGGCTGTACGACAGCGACCACTCCCTCAAGGCCGGTGCGCGGGGCCCCGTTCTCCTCCAGGACCACCATCTGCGGGAGAAGATCACCCACTTCGACCACGAGCGGATCCCGGAGCGGGTGGTGCACGCCCGGGGCGCCGCCGCGCACGGTGTCTTCCACGCGTACGGCACGGCCTCCGAGGTCACCAAGGCGGCCTTCCTCGGCAAGGAGGCCACCACCCCCGTCTTCGTACGTTTCTCGACGGTGCTCGGCTCCCGCGGATCGTCGGACACCGTACGGGACACGCGCGGTTTCGCGACGAAGTTCTACACCTCCGAGGGCACGTTCGACCTGGTGGGGAACAACATCCCGGTGTTCTTCATCCAGGACGCGATCAAGTTCCCCGACATCATCCACGCCGCGAAGCCGCATCCGGACCGGGAGATCCCGCAGGCCCAGAGCGCCCACGACACGTTCTGGGACTTCGTCACCCTGCACACGGAGGCGACCCACCACACCCTGTGGAACATGTCCGACCGGGGCATCCCGCGCTCCTACCGGACGATGGAGGGCTTCGGCATCCACACCTTCCGCCTCGTCAACGCCGAAGGTGCCACCACCCTGGTCAAATTCCACTGGAAGCCCAAGCTCGGGGTGCATTCGCTGGTGTGGGAAGAGGCCCAGATCATCAACGGGATGGACCCCGACTTCCACCGCCGGGACCTCGCCGACGCGATCGAGGCCGGCGCCTTCCCGCAGTGGGAGCTGGGCATCCAGACCTTCCCCGACACACCCGAGCAGACCTTCGAGGGCATCGACCTGCTCGACCCGACGAACATCGTCCCCGAGGAGCTGGCGCCCGTTCAGCCGGTCGGGCTGCTGACGCTGAACGCCAACCCGTCGAACTACTTCGCCGAGACCGAGCAGGTCGCGTTCCACCCCGGCCACCTCGTTCCCGGCATCGACATCACCGACGACCCACTGCTGTCGGGACGGCTGTTCTCGTACCTGGACACGCAGATCAGCCGTCTCGGCGGCCCCAACTTCGCCCAGATCCCGGTCAACCGGACGCACGCGCCGGTCAACGACATGCTCCGGGACGGCATGCACCAGACCGCCGTGCACGCGGGCGCCGCGCCGTACCGCCCCAACTCCCTCGACGGCGGCTGCCCGTTCAAGGCGGGGGCCGACACGAGCGCGTACATCGAGGTACCGGTCGAGGTGCCGGAGGCCAGGAAGGTCCGTGACGCGCCCGCCTCCTTCGCCGACCACTTCACCCAGCCGCGGCTGTTCTGGCTGAGCATGACGCCTGTCGAGCGCGAGCACATCATCGCGGCCTACACCTTCGAGCTGGGCAAGTGCTACGAGCAGGCGATCAAGGAACGGGCGCTGAGGGTGCTCGCCAACATCGACCCCGAGCTGTGCGAACAGGTCGCCAAGGGACTCGGGCTGCCCGCGCCGGAGGCCACCGTGCCCCTGCTGGCCCTGGACCCGAGCCCCGCGCTCTCCCAGCTGGGCCGGACCTGGCCGCTGGACGGACGGGTCATCGGGATCGTCACCGACGGGGACGGCGATCTGGGCGGTGTGCGGTCCGTACGGCAGGCGGTCCTCGACGCGGGGATGGTGCCGTTGGTGATCGCGCCGTCCGGGGGCGAACTCGACGCGGACGGTTCGCCGATCACGGTGCAGCGCACGTTCGCCACCGCCCGCTCCATCGAGTACGACGCCATCCTGCTGGCCGGCGTCCCCGGGCCGGGCAGTGACGCGTACGGCGCGCGGGACGCCAAGGCCGGCAACGGTACGCCGGCGTCGGGCACGGCCACCGACCCGCGGGTCCTGCTGATGCTCGCCGAGGCGTTCCGGCACGGCAAGGCCCTCGGCGGCTGGGCCGGCGCCGAGACGGTCCTCGAAACAGCGGGCATCTCCACCGGCGCGCCCGGTGTCGTGACCGGGACCGGCGGGACCGACGTACTGGCGGGGATCACCGAGCTGCTGGGCAGCCACCGGGTGTGGGAACGCTTCCCCGCGGGCGTGTGAGACGGAACCGGTCGGTGACCGCTCTCCCCACGGGCGCCCGTGGCGGCTCTGCTCACAGGCGCCCGTGAAGGTTCTCCTCAAGGGCGGGGCACCCGTGACGGTTCGCTTCACGGCCCCGGGCACGGGCGCCTCACGAGGGGGCCGCGCCGGTAGGCGCCGCCCCCTCGGCGGCAGGCCCTTCGGGGCCGCCGGGCCGCCCGGCGGGTAGGGACGTGCCCGGGCGGGGAGCCGGGTCGTACCGACGGACGGGACGCTACGCGGCGTGGTTCCCCATCAGGCGGGCGCGGCGTGCCGCGGCGGACCTGCCCGTCCCGGACAGGCACCAGCCCCACCACCGGTCCAGTGTGTCCGGCGCCACCCCCTCTGCGGCCACGACGGCGGGCCAGCGCAGGGCACGGCCCTGGGCCGAGACCTTCGCGCCGCCCCGCACCGGGTCCACGGCGACCACCGGCGTGCCCGCCCGCAGGGACAGCACGAGTCCGTGCAGACGCGTGGTGAGGACCACGTCGGCCCGTGCGACCAGGGACAGGAACTGTTCCGGAGTGGCGCACCGCCGCCAGTCGTCGACGGCCAGCCGGGTGTCCGCCTCGGCGCGGGCGCAGTCCTTGCCGCGGATCCACCGCGTCAGGGACTCGCTCACCTCGGCGTGGCACCGCCGTACGCCGTACTCGCCCTGTCCCCGCGTCAGCACCACGACCGCCAGCGGCGGCCCGGGGCCCAGCGGCGCCGTCGCGGACAGGTCGACGCACGGGGGCTCCGCCGTGCCGTCCCGGGCGAGGACCCGGTGGAACCCGGTGACGGCGGGGTCCGCGGGATCGACGACGCTGACGCCGACGGCCAGGCGGCGGCAGTGGGCGAAACGCTCGTGCAGCCGCGCGACCTGCGCACCGTGCGCCGGGCCACAGACGAACAGGAGTTGGGCGTAGCGGGTGGGGTCGGCGCGCTCCAGGGACATCTCCCCGGGCGCGAAGCCCGGGCTCCACGCCGTGTCATGGGCGAGACCCGAACGGTCCAACGCGGCGGACAGCTGCCGGGCCGCCAGTGCGTCTCCGGCCGTCACCTCGCCGTCGCGGAAGCTGAACCAGCCGGTCAGCAGGATGCGTCCCGCCCCGCCGTGCGGCCTTCCCAGCTCGGCCATGGCCCGCTCCAGCATGCCGTGCACGGGGCCTCCTCGACGCCGGTGGACGGGACGGAGGACGCTTGTCCGCCCCGGCCGTGCGGGCGGGGCCGCCGCGGTCCCGCCGACATCGTGCCCCGGCGCGGGCCGGGCCGCCACGTCGCGCGGGACCGGTCGGCCGACGTTATAACGGGGAGTGTGATCGGCGTTCGCCCGGTCCCGCGCCACGTCACGGGCCCTCACCGTGCACGGGGGAGGGCACGCACGCGCCCCGTGCGCCACTCGGCACGAGGGCGGGCACACGACGGGGCCCGACGGCACACGCGGTCACTCGACGTGAGGGAAGGCAGGCCGGCCCCATGACGCCCACGACGACGCGACCCGCCTGGCGACGAGCCGTGGTGACCGGAGGCGCCGGCTTCCTCGGTTCCCACCTGTGCGAGCGGCTGCTCGACGCGGGAACCGACGTCGACTGCGTGGACAACCTGGTGTCCGGGGCGACCGCCAATGTGGCGCAGTTGGCCGGGAGACCGGGTTTCCGGTTCCTGGAGCACGACGTCTGCGCGCCCGGGTGCGTGGACAGCCTCCCCGGCCCTTACGACCTGGTCCTGCACTTCGCGTGTCCCGCCTCACCGGCCGACTACCTGCGCCTGCCGCTGCAGACCCTGGACGTGGGCAGTCTCGGAACGCGCAACGCGCTGGCCGTCGCGCGTCGCGACGGCGCCCGCCTTCTGCTCGCCTCCACCTCCGAGGTCTACGGCGATCCGCTGGTGCACCCGCAGCACGAGAACTACTGGGGCAACGTCAACCCGGTGGGGCCACGCAGTGTGTACGACGAGTCCAAGCGCTTCTCCGAGGCGTTGGTCACCGCGCACGCGACCCACAACGGCACCGACGCCGGTATCGTACGGATCTTCAACACCTACGGTCCGCGCATGCGCGCGCACGACGGCCGGGCGGTGCCCACGTTCGTCTGCCAGGCGCTCGCCGGTGAGCCGTTGACCGTCGCGGGAGACGGCACGCAGACCCGCTCCCTCTGTTACGTCGACGACACCGTCGACGGTGTACTGCTGGTGGCGGCCGGTCGTTCGGTGCGGCCCGTGAACATCGGCGGCACCGACGAGGTGTCCGTGCTCCAGATCGCGCGCCGGGTGCTGGAGCTGACCGGTTCGCGCTCCCCGATCCACTTCGTGGAACGCCCCGTCGACGATCCCGGGCGGCGCAGACCCGACACGACGCTCGCCCGGGAACTCCTGGGCTGGGAGCCCCGGGTGCCGTGGGAGGAAGGCCTCAAGCGCACCATCGCCCACTTCGCGCCCCGGTCCTCCCCCGGGCGGCGGGCACCGGCCCCGCAGCCGTCGGGCGTGGCGCACCCGGTCGCCCTGTCCGAAGAGCCGGCCCCGCAGACCTGCCCGGAGGTATGACCCATGCGCGTTCTCGGTGTCAACGCCCTCTTCCACGACCCCGCGGCGGCGCTGGTCATCGACGGGCAGGTGGTGGCGGCGGCGGAGGAGGAACGGTTCAGCCGCCGCAAACACGGCAAACGCCCGCTTCCCTTCTCCGCGTGGGAGCTGCCCGAGCTCTCCGCCCGCTGGTGCCTGGACCAGGCCGGGCTGAGCCCCGCGGACCTCGATGTGGTGGCCTACTCCTACGATCCCGAACTCGCCCGCCCCACTGCGGAGATGGGCCTGCACGACCCGTGGGACGGGTTGCGCCAGGAGTACGCGCGACGCGCCCCGGAATTCCTCGCCGAGGCCCTGCCCGGCCTCGTGCCGGAGAAGGTGCGGTTCGTCGCCCACCATGTGGCGCACGCCGCGTCGGCCGGACCGGCCTCCCCTCATCCCGACTGCGCGGTACTCGTCCTCGACGGCAGGGGCGAATGCGCCTCGCACCTCGCGGGACGCTACGTGGACCGCAAGCTCACCGTGCTCGCCACCCAGGAACTCCCCGACTCCCTGGGCCTGTTCTACGAAGACCTCACCGCACACCTCGGCTTCCGGCGCAGCAGCGACGAGTACAAGGTCATGGCGCTGGCGTCCTACGGCACACCGCGCTTCCTCGACCGGCTCCGGGAGTTCGTGCACGTGCGGCAGGACGGCGGGTTCCGGGCGGACGTGGTGCCCTGGGCGTCCCTGGTGCCGGCGCGCGTGGCGGACACCCCGTGGCACCGGGACCACGCGGATCTCGCCGCCAGCGCCCAGGCGTGCCTGGAGGAGGTCGTGCTCGGCCTCGCGCGCTGGCTGCACGCCCGTACCGGTGAGCCCGTGCTGAGCCTCGCCGGCGGGGTCGCCCTGAACTGCGTGGCCAATACCCGGCTGCACCGGGAGGGCCCGTTCCGGACGGTCTGGGTCCAGCCCGCCGCGGGCGACGCGGGCACGGCACTCGGCGCGGCCCTGCATGTCGCGGGCGAGAAGGAGCCGACCACACCGATGCCCACACCGGCGCTCGGGCGCGGCTGGCGCGACGAGGAGCTGCGCGGCTGGCTGGAGCGCGCCGCCGTGCCGTACGAGGAGCCCGAGGACATCGCGGAGACCGTGGCGGAGGAACTCGCGCGGGACGGGATCGTCGCCTGGTTCCAGGGGCGCGGGGAGTTCGGTCCCCGCGCGCTCGGTCACCGTTCGCTGCTGGCCCACCCGGGCCGGGCGGAGAACCTGGACCGGCTGAACGCGGTGAAGGGCCGGGAGGAGTTCCGCCCGGTCGCCCCCATGGTGCTGGCCGAACGGGCGGCGGAGATCTTCGACGGCCCGCTGCCCAGCCCGTACATGCTCTTCGTGCACGACGTGGCCGGGCACTGGCGCGAGCGCGTCCCCGCCGTCGTCCACGTGGACGGCACGGCCCGCGTCCAGACCGTGGATCCGGCGGTGGAGCCGCTGGTCGCCCGCATGCTCGGCGCCTTCGAGCGGCGCACCGGGCTCCCCGTCGTCGTCAACACCAGCCTCAACACCGCGGGCAGGCCCATGGCCGACGACCCACGCGACGCACTGGAGTGCTTCGCCTCGGCGCCCGTCGACCTGCTCGCCCTCGGACCGTTCGCGGTACGCCGGGGAAAGGTCTTCGCATGACCTCCCCCGACGGCTCCGGCACCCCCGGCCGGCCGGGCGGCCCCGGCCCCGGCCCCGCGGGTGACCGGGGCGTGCCCGCGGGGCCCGCGGCCGACGCCGAGTACACCGTCGTCGTCGCCACCCTCGGCCGCGACTGCCTGGCGGACTGCCTGCGCGCCCTCGCCGCCGCCGAGGGGCCGCCGCCCCGCGAGGTCGTGGTGGTGGACGACCGCCCGCTGCCCTGGCCCGCGCTGCCGCTCGCCGCCGCGGGCGCGCTGCGCACCCGGGTCCGTACGCTCACCACGTGGGGGCACGGCCCGGCCGCCGCCCGCAACGCGGGGCTACGGACGGCCGGTACGCCCTGGGTGGTCTTCCTGGACGACGACGTACGGGTACGCGGTGACTGGGGGCACGCGCTCGCCGCCGACCTCACCACGGCGCCCGCGCGCACCGCCGGCGTCCAGGGCCGGCTACGGGTGCCATTGCCCGCTCACCGCAGGCCCACCGACTGGGAGCGGGGCACCGCGGGGCTGGAGCACGCCGCGTGGGCCACCGCCGACATGGCCTACCGGGTCCGCGCGCTCGAGGAGGTGGGCGGTTTCGACGAACGCTTCCGACGCGCGTTCCGCGAGGACGCCGACGTGGCGCTGCGCGTACAGGACGCGGGCTGGACCCTGCGGACCGGGAGCCGGGTCACCTACCACCCGGTCAGGGCCGTGGATCGCTGGGTGTCGCTGCGCGCCCAACGCGGCAACGCCGACGACGCGTTGATGGCCCGTCTGCACGGGCCCGGCTGGTGGGCCAGGGCCCGGGCGCCGCGCGGCCGGCTCCCCGCCCACCTGGTGGTGACGGGCGCGGCCGTGGCCGCGCCGGTCCTCGCGGTCACAGGCCGCCGGGGCGCCGCCGCCGTCGCGGGCGCGCTCTGGGTGCTGGGCACCGCCGAGTTCGCCCGCGCGCGCATCGCGCCGGGACCGCGTACGACGGCCGAGGTCTCCACCATGCTGTGTACCAGCGTTCTCATCCCGCCGCTGGCGGTGGGGCACCGGCTCGCGGGCCTGGTCCGGCACCGCGGGGCCATGGCCTGGCGAGGTGCCCGGTGAGCGGGCGGATCGCGGCGGTGCTCTTCGACCGGGACGGGACACTCGTCGAGGACGTGCCGTACAACGGGGACCCGGGCCGGGTCCGGGCCCTGCCGGGCGCGGCGGACGCGGTGCGGCTGCTGCGGGAGGCGGGTGTCCCCACCGGCGTGGTCAGCAACCAGTCGGGCATCGGGAGGGGGATCCTGACGGAAGATCAGGTGCGGCGGGTCAACGCGCGCGTGGACGAACTCCTGGGCCCCTTCGACGTCTGGGCCGTATGCCCGCACCACCCCGACGCGGACTGCGCGTGCCGCAAACCCCGGCCGGGGCTGGTGGTCGAGGCGGCGCGACGGCTCGGGGTGACCGTCCGCGACTGCGTCGTGATCGGCGACATCGGCGCCGACGTCCTGGCCGCCTACGCGGCCGGAGCCCGGGGCGTGCTGGTGCCGACGGAGGCGACGCTGGCCGAGGAGATCGCGGCGGCGCCCCGGGTGGCCCCCGACCTGCTGACCGCCGTCGAAGGCCTGCTGGCGTCCATGGCGGCCGGCCCGGCCGGAGGTTCCGCCGGTCTGATGGAGGGACCCTTCGGCGGCCCGTGCGAACGGCCGGCGCGGCAGGCGGGCCGGCGAGCGCTCCGGACGGGCCCGGGAGCCCGTCCGGCGCCGGGGGCGCGGCGCCCGCCGGGGCGGCGGGCAGGAGGGAACGGTCGGCATGAGGGCACTGGTCGTACGTCTCGACAGCTTCGGCGACGTCATCCTGGCGGGGCCCGCCGTACGGGCCGTCGCCGCGCACGCCGGGCACGTGACGATGGTGTGCGGGCCGCGTGGCGAGCCCGCCGCCCGGCTGCTGCCCGGGGTCGACGCGGTGCTGGTGTGGGAGGCGCCGTGGGAGGGCGTCGATCCGCCCCCGGTCGAGGCGGCCGACATCGACGGCACGGTCCGGCGGCTGCGCGCCGGCGCGTACGACGTCGCGCTCGTCCTCACCTCCTTCCACCAGAGCCCGCTGCCGACGGCGCTGCTGCTGCGGATGGCCGGGGTGGCCCGGATCGGGGCCGACAGCACCGATCACCCGGGCCGGCTCCTGGACGTGCGGCACCGGCGGCGGCCCGGCCGCCACGAGGCCGAGGCCGCGCTCGACACGGCCGCCGCCCTGGGTTTCACCCCGGCGCCCGGGGACGACGGACGGCTGCGGATCCTGCCCACCCCCGACACGGTGGGACTGACGGGCGACGGCCCCTACACCGTGGTCCATCCCGGGGCCAGCGCCCCCGCCCGGGCCTGGAGCCCCGACCGGTGCGCCGAGGCGGTGACCCTGCTCTCCGACGCGGGCCACCGGGTCGTGGTCACGGGCAGACCCGAGGAGCGGCCCCTGACCCGGTACGTCAGCGGGGAGACCGGAGTCGACCTGGGCGGCCGGACCGACCCCCGGCGGCTGGCCGGAGTGCTGCGCGGCGCCGAGGTCCTGGTCTCGGGCAACACCGGCCCCGCGCATCTCGCGGCGGCGGTCGGCACCCCGGTCGTCTCGCTCTTCGCGCCGGTGGTGCCGGCCGGGCGCTGGGGTCCGTACGGCGTGCCGGCCATCCTGCTGGGCGACCAGCGGGCGGCCTGCGCGGGCAGCCGCGCCCGGAACTGCCCGGTGCCCGGGCACCCGTGTCTGGACGAGGTCACGGCCCAGGACGTGGTGCGCGCCGTGCAGAAGCTGACGAAGGAGTGCGCGTGAACGTCCTGATCTGGCATGTGCACGGCTCATGGCTCACCGCGTTCGTCCAGGGGCCGCACACCTGTCTCGTCCCGGTCCTCCCCGGCCGGGGGCCCGACGGTCTCGGACGCGCCAGGACCTGGGACTGGCCCGCCTCCGTGCGGGAGGTCGCTCCCGGCGAGCTGCGCGGCCACGACATCGACGTGATGGTGCTGCAACGGCCCCACGAACTGGGCCTCGCCGAGGAGTGGAGCGGGCGCCGGCCCGGCCGGGACGTGCCGGCCGTCTACGTCGAGCACAACAGCCCGCACGGCACCCCGGAGGGCACCCGGCACCCGCTGGCCGACCGCGACGACATCCCGATCGTCCACGTCACCCACTTCAACCGCCTGATGTGGGACAACGGCCGGGCCCCCACGGCCGTGATCGAACACGGCGTCATCGATCCGGGCGCCCTGTGGACGGGGGCGGAACCACGGGCGGCGGTCGTGGTCAACGAGCCGTTGCGGCGCGGCCGTACCACCGGCACCGACCTGCTCGAACGGTTCGCGGGCACCGCCGCGCTGGACGTCTTCGGCATGGGCACCGAGGGACTCGCCGCGCACCTGGGGCTCTCTCGCGACCGATGCCGCACGCGTGACCTGCCGCAGGCCGAACTGCACCGGGCCATGGCCCGGTGCAGGCTGTATCTGCACCCGGTCCGCTGGACGTCGCTCGGCCTGTCGCTGCTGGAGGCGATGTTCCTGGGCATGCCCGTGGTCGCGCTGGCCACCACCGAGGTCGTCGAGGCCGTGCCGCCGGGGGCGGGGGTGGTCTCCAACCGGCTCGACGTCCTGGAGGAGGCGGTGCGCGGCTTCCTCAAGGACGAGGAGCACGCCAGGCGGACCGGCGAGCGGGCCCGGGCCGCCGCGCGGGCCCGGTACGGGGTGAACCGATTCCTGGACGACTGGGAACACCTGATGAGGGATGAGGTCACGCGATGAAGCACGCGGAACACGTCCAGGGGCGCGTCGCCATGGTCTCCGAACACGCCGGTCCGCTGGCAGCCCTGGGCGGGCCCGACGCCGGCGGACAGAACGTCTACGTGGCGCAGCTGGCCCGTCAACTGGCCCGCAGGGGTCATGAGGTCACCGTCTACACCCGGCGGGACAGCCCCGACCCGCCCGACCTGGTGACGACACCCGACGGGGTGCGTGTCGTCCACGTTCCCGCCGGGCCGCCCGGCTTCGTGCCGAAGGACCGGCTGCTCTGCCACATGCCGGAGTTCGGCGCGTTTCTCGCCCGCGCCTGGCGCGCCGCCCCGCCGCACGTCGTGCACGCGCACTTCTGGATGTCCGGCCTCGCCGCTCTCGACGGCGTCCGGGGCCTCGGGGTGCCGGTGGTGCAGACGTACCACGCGCTGGGCACGGTGAAGAGGCGTCATCAGGGGGCTGACGACACCAGCCCGCCCGAGCGCGTCGGCATCGAGGCGAGGATCGGCCGCGAGTGCGCGCGGGTCCTGGCCACCTGCGCGGAGGAGGCGGCGGAACTGGCCGCGATGGGCGTGGGGCGCGACCGGGTCTCGATCGTGCCGTGCGGTGTGGACCCCGCCCACTTCGCACCCGTACCGGGCACCGCCCGCTCCCCCGGGCGCCCGGGAGCTCCGCGGCGTCTGCTGGCCGTCGGCCGGCTCGTCCCGCGCAAAGGCTTCGACCGCGCCGTCCGCGCCCTGGCCGAGGTGCCGGACGCCGAACTGCTCATCGCCGGCGGGCCCGCGCCCGGTGACCCGCTGCTGGCCGACCCGGAGGCGGAGCGGCTGCGGAAGACGGCCGCCGAGTACGGCGTCGCGGACCGGGTGCGGCTGCTGGGCGGTGTGCCGCACGCCGATATGCCCCGCCTGATGTCCGGTGCCGACCTCGTGCTCTCGCTCCCGTACTACGAGCCGTTCGGCATCGTCCCGATCGAGGCGATGGCGTGCCGCACGCCGGTGGTCGCCACCGCCGTCGGCGGGCATCTCGACACGGTCGTGGACGGGGTGACGGGCGCGCTGGTGGACCCGGACGACGGTGGCTCCGGCCTGGGCGCCGTCGTCCGCGCGCTGCTGGACGACCCGGACCGGCTGGAGCGGTACGGAGCCGCCGGCCGGAGGAGGGCCCTCGCCCTCTACACCTGGGACCGGGTGGCCGACGGAGTGGAACGGGTGTACCGCGAACTCGCTCCCGTCTTCTCCCCCCTCCCGGGAGGTGCCCGATGACACTCCTCTCCCCCGGACGATGCCGCGACGGCTCCCCCGACCGGCACTGCGACGACCTGACGGCGGCCCTCGTCGGATTCCGCGAGTCCGCCCCGGTGCTCCAGGACTGGGGTACGCGGCTGGCCGGCTCGCTGGGCGCGGGCGCCCGGCTGCTGGTCGCGGGCAACGGCGGCAGCGCGGCCCAGGCGCAGCACCTGACGGCCGAACTGGTGGGGCGTTACCGCGACGACCGGCCACCGTTCTCGGCGCTGGCGCTGCACGCCGACACCTCGTCCACCACGGCCATCGCCAACGACTACGGCGTGCACGAGGTGTTCGCCCGGCAGGTGTGCGCGCACGGCCGGCCCGGAGACGTGCTGATGCTGCTGTCCACCAGCGGCGCGAGCGCCAATCTGCTGACCGCGGCCACACAGGCCCGCCGGATCGGCATGGCGGTCTGGTCCCTGACCGGGCCGCCGCCCAACCCGCTGGAGGCGATCAGCGACCGGGCGCTGTGCGTACGGGCCCCGGCCGCCGCCACGGTGCAGGAACTCCACCTGGTGGCCGTGCACGTGCTCTGCGAGGCGTTCGACCAGGCGGTGGCGGCGGGCTCGGCGGGACGGTCGGCGGCGGATACGGCGCGGGACGCGGCGGACGACGGAGTGGGGCGCGCGGTGGGAGACGGGACCGGGCAGCCGGGCGCGGTGAGCGACCGAGTGGGTCACACGGCGGGCGACGGGGCCGTGAACGGCGCACCGGTGAGGGAGAGGGACGGCACATGAGCGGGCTGACGCCTTTGGTGGTGGTCGGCGACGCGCTGCTGGACCAAGATCTGGCCGGCCGGGCCGAACGGCTGGCGCCCGACGCACCCGTGCCGGTGGTCAGTCACCTCCAGCGCACGGCCCGGCCCGGCGGGGCCGCACTCGCCGCGTATCTGGCCGCCCTCGACGGCCGCGCGGTCACCCTCGTCACGGCGCTCGGCGACGGCCCGGCGGACGCCGAACTGCGCGCCCTGCTCGCCGGGCGCGTACGGCTGGTGGAGTTGCCGTTGGCCGGAAGCATGCCGGCCAAGACCCGGGTCATGGTCCAGGGCCGACCGCTGCTCAGGCTCGACGACGGGGACGGCCGGGCGGCCGGGGCGACGCGGGAGGCCGAGGAGACGCTGGCCACCGCGCGCGCGGTCCTCGTCTCCGACTACGGGCGCGGCACCGCGGACGTCCTGCGCGCGGCGCTCACCGCGGCCGCCGCGCGGGTGCCCGTCGTCTGGGACCCGCATCCGCGTGGCGGGCCGCCGGTGCGCGGGGCCCGGCTCGCCACCCCGTCCGCCTCGGAGGCCCGCTGGTTCGTCGCCGCGTGGCAGGGCACCAGGGGATACGAAGGCGGCGTACCGAAGAGGGATACCGGCGCCCGGGACGAGGACGGCGGCGGGCCGGGTGCGGACCCCGGTCCGGGCCACGAGAACGGCACCTCGCCCGACGGCGCCCCCGCCGACGGCCCCCCGCCCGACGCGGCACCGGACGCGGCCGAACCGGGCAGTGTCCCCGGGCCGAGTTCCGGGGCCGCTGCCGTGGACGGTGGACGTCGGCCCACCGGGACGGCCGGAGCGCCCGAAGGGCCCGGCGGGGAACTCGCCGTCGCGGCCCGGGACGCCCGTGCGCTGATCCGGGCCTGGGACGTCACCTCGGTCGTCGTCACACTCGGCCGGCACGGCGCCCTCCTCTCGCACGGCGAGGCCCCGCTCCTGGTACCCACGCCCTGGCGGGCGGAGGGTGACGCCTGCGGTGCCGGTGACCGCTTCGCCGCCACCGCCGCCGGGCTGCTGGCGGACGAGGCGCTTCCCGAGGACGCCGTCCAGGGGGCCGTGCACGCCGCCACGCGCTACGTGGCGGACGGCGGCGCGCACGGCCTGACGGCAGGTCTCGCCCCGGCCGGCGCCCCGGAAGCCGGAGCCGGGCCCGCCGGACCCGCCGGGCCCACGGGCGTCACCGGGCGGCCCGTCGCCGTCCGGGAGACGGACGCGGCCGGACTCGCATCCCGGGTGCGTGCGGCGGGCGGCACCGTCGTCGCGGCGGGCGGCTGCTTCGACCTGCTGCACGCGGGCCATGTCGCGCTCCTCGAAGCCGCCCGGCGCACCGGCGACTGCCTGCTCGTGTGCGTCAACTCCGACGCCTCCGTGCGGCGGCGCAAGGGCGGTGGCCGTCCCCTGGTCCCGGCGGCCGACCGGGTGCGGATCCTGCGGGCGCTGGAGTGTGTCGACGCCGTGGCCGTCTTCGACGACGACACTCCGGAGCGGCTGCTGGCCGAACTCCGCCCGCACATCTGGGTCAAGGGCGGCGACTACGCCCTGGCCGAGCTGCCCGAGGCGGCCCTGGTGGAGAGCTGGGGAGGCCAGGTGGTGTTGCTGCCGTACCTGGACGGCCGCTCCACCACGGCACTGGCGCGGCGGGCGGCCGGGCGACGGGACGCCGCGTCCGCGGGCGTTCCCGGCACCTCGCCCGCGAGCGTGCGGAGGTGACGGGGTGTCCGGCCACGTGACATCGCGGCGACGGCCCCGTGTCCTGGTGCTGCGCGCACTCGGACTCGGGGACCTGCTCGCCGGTGTCCCCGCCCTGCGCGGGGTGCGCCGCGCCTTCCCCGGGCATGAGATCGTGCTCGCCGCGCCCGCCTCCCTGTACGACGCGGCCCGGGCGACCGGTGCCGTGGACTCGCTCCTGCCGACCCGGGCGTCCGGCCGTGCCGTCCCCTCGTTGCGACACTGGACCGGCGATCCGCCGGAGGTCGCCGTCGACCTGCACGGCAACGGCCCGGAGAGCCGGGACGCGCTCGCCGAACTGCGGCCCGGCCGGCTCCTGGCGTTCGCGGCCCCGGGTGAACGGGGGGAGCCACCGCCCGAGTGGCGGGCCGACGAGCACGAGCGTGACCGCTGGTGCCGCTTCCTGCGGGCGTACGGGATCCCGGCGGACCCCGCCGACCTGCGACTCGCTCCCCCGCTCCGCCCGTCGGCCGCGGCCGGAGCCGTCGTGGTGCACCCCGGAGCCGACTCCGCCGCCCGCAGATGGCCCGCGGACCGGTACGCGGAGGTCGTCGCCGGCCTCGTCGCGACGGGGGTACGGACCGTCCTGACCGGCGGCCCGGGCGAGGACGGCCTGCTGGCCGGTATCGCGGACAGCGCGGGGCTCGACCGCTGCGACGTCCGGTGCGGTGGCCTGCCCTTCGAGGAGTTCTCGGCCCTGATCGCCCGGGCCGCCGTCTTCGTCAGCGGGGACACCGGGCCCGCGCATCTGGCCGTCGCGCTGGGGACTTCGTCGGTGACGCTCTTCGGCCCGGTGCCGCCGCGCCTGTGGGGTCCGCCGCCGGACGAGCGGCATGTCGCCCTGTGGCATCCGGGCCCGCCCGGCGATCCGCACGCCACCGTCCCCGATCCTCTGCTGTCGCGTATCCGGGCCGCCGAGGTCCACGCCGCCGTGAGCCGGCTGCTGGACCACCGCGCGGGACAGGGCGGCACACCCCGACACGGTGCGTCCGGAGGCGGTACGTCCGGAGGCGGTACGTCCCACACCCGAACAGTGCCTGGTGCGGCGGAGGTCCTCGGCCATGTCCGCTGATCGGTCCGAGCCCGCCGCTCGTACCACCCCCGCCGGCTCCGCCGGCCCCACCGGATCTCCCGGGCCTGCCGCGCCCGCCGGTTCCACCGAGCCCACCGACTCCCTGCCCGCGTGTGAGGCACGGTCCGGCGTCGGCGCCGGAGCCACGCCCGAGCCGGACGGACGGGTCACCGTCGCCGTGATCACCCGGGACCGCCGGGCAAGCCTGCTGCGGACGCTCGACCGACTGGCCGCCCTGCCCGAACGGCCGGCGGTCGTCGTCGTCGACAACGGCTCCACCGACGCCACCTCCGCCGCGGCACGCGCCCATCCGGTGGGCGCGCGAGCCCTGTGCCCCGGGCGCAACACCGGTGCGCTGGGCCGCAATCTCGCCGTCCGGCAGGCCATCACCCCCTACGTCGCCTTCAGTGACGACGACTCGTGGTGGGCACCCGGCGCGCTCGCGACCGCGGCCGACCTCTTCGACGCTCACCCCCGTCTCGGGCTGCTGGCGGCCCGCACCCTGGTCGGTCCCGAGCGGTTGGACGATCCACTGAACGCGGTGCTGGCCGACTCGCCCCTGCCGCCCGAGCCCGATCTGCCCGGCCGTCCGGTCCTCGGGTTCCTGGGCTGCGCCGCGGTGGTCCGCCGCCGCGCCTTCCTCGGCGTGGGCGGCTACCACCGGCTGCTCTTCTTCGGGGCCGAGGAGACACTGCTGGCCTACGACCTCGCGGCGGCCGACTGGGGCCTGGCGTACGTACCGGCGCTGATCGCCCATCACCACCCGGCAGCGGGCCACCGCCCGGGCCGGACGTCCGTCGTACGGCGCAACGCGCTGCTCACCGACTGGCTCCGGCGGCCCCTGCCCGTGGCCCTGCGCCACACGGCGCGCCTCGCCGCCGAGGCGGCGCACGCGGAGCCCGCAGCCGCGGCGGCGCTGCGCGGCGCGCTGGCGCGGCTCCCGGCGGCGCTGGCCCGGCGAAGGCCGCTCCCGCCCCGAGTGGAGCACTCGGTCCGGCTGCTGGAGGCCGGCCGTCGGACAACGGTGAAGGGGTCACGTGCGACGGGATACGAGGCATGAGGGAGAAGGCGTGAGGGGCCGAGGATGAAGGGCAGGGCGCGCCGCGCCGACACGGCCGCACCCCTCGCGGGCGCGGCTGCCGTACGCACGACCGCCCGCGCCCCGCACCCGTACCCGTCGTCACCCGGGTCCGGTCCGGCGCCCGGCGGCGACGGGCCGGACGACCGGGTCACCGTCGTGGTCATCACCCATGACCGCCGCCCCGAGGTGCTCCGAACGCTGAGCGCCCTGCGCGACCTCCCGGAGCGCCCGCACGTGATCGTCACGGACAACGCCTCCGGGGACGGCACCGCGGCGGCCGTCGCCCGCGACTTCCCCGAGGTCGAACTGCTCAGGGCCGCCCTGAACCTCGGCGCGGTCGGCCGCAATCTCGCCGTGGGCCGCGTCCGAACCCCGTACGTGGCCTTCTGCGACGACGACACCCGTTGGGAGCCGGGTTCGCTGCGGCTGGCCGCCGACCTCCTCGACCGGCGCCCCGCACTGGCCGCCGTCACCGCGCGCATCGTCGTCCAGCCGTCCGGGGAGGAGGACCCGGTCGTCGCGGAGTTGCGCGACTCGCCGCTGTCCGGCCCGGCCTGGCTGCCGGGACCGGCGCTCGGTTCGTTCCTCGCGGCGGCGACGGTGATGCGTACGGACGCCTTCGTCGAAGCGGGCGGGTTCCACCCCGGACTCTGGCTCGGTGGCGAGGAGGAACTGCTGGCCACCGACCTCCAGCGGCGGGGGTGGTGGCTGAGCTATGTGCCGGGGCTGACGATCCACCACCACGCCTCCACCGTCCGGGACAGCACGGCGCGGCGCGTCCTGGGGCTGCGCAACACCCTGTGGTTCACGTGGCTGCGCCGTCCCCTCGTACCGGCCCTGCGCCGCACCTGTCATCTGTCGCGGACGGTCCCCCGGGACCTGGCGTCGGCGCGGGCGTTCGGCCGGGCGCTGGCGGGCCTGCCGTGGGTGCTCAGGCAGCGGGACCCCGTCCCGCCGTGGCTCGAGGCCCGACTGGCACTCCTGGAGCGGTCGCGGCGCACGTCCACGGCGCGCAAATACGTGGGATGACCTGCGGGTCCCGCCGCCACCCCGCCTGCTCCGCCCCGCTACTCCTCGTCCGGCCGGGTGACGGTATCCGTCGGGGACGCGGTCTTCCGCGAGGAGGCGGCTTCCGGCGAGGAGGCGGTGGTCTCCTGCCGGGCGGTCACCTCCGCCCGGGACGCGGGGTCCAGTGTCCGGCGCGCGATCTGGCCGCGCTCCTCGTCCGACACCGGCATGTCGACGCGCTCCCCGTAGTACCAGCGGTTCAGCGCGGCCCGGAGCCGGTCGCCACGGGACGCCTCGGTGCCCGGTCTCTCCAACGGTACGGGGATGTCACGGACCAGCACGCGGTAGCGCTGCTCGGCCGGGACCGGTGCGTGCCCCGTGCCGATCTCGCCGTAGACGCTCTGCACGACCTTGCCCGTCGGTGTCCCCTCCTCCAGCAGGCGCCGGTCGTGTGCCTGCAGGGCGAGGCAGAGGCGTTTGGTGACCGCGTAGGAGACGACCGGTCCGACGACGACCGTCACGCGGAAGATCCAGGTGAGCGCGTTGACGGACACGTGGAAGGAGTAGGCGATGACGTCGTTGCCCCCGGCCAGCAGGAGGACGGCGTAGAAGACGATCGCCGCCACACCCAGGCCCGTACGGGTCGGATTGTCGCGGGGCCGGTCGCACAGGTGGTGCTCCCGCAGGTCCCCGGTCGCCCATTTCTCGACGTACGGATACAGGTAGAGCACCGTGAAGACGAGCCCCGGCAGGATCACCGCCGGGATCAGGACGTTCCACATGAAGGTGTGCCCCGCCACCGCGCTCTCCCACGGGGGCATCAGGCGCAGCGCCCCCTCGAGGAAGCCCACGTACCAGTCGGGCTGCGCGTCCGTGGCGACCTGGTCGGTGCGGTAAGGACCGTAGGTCCAGATCGGATTGATCTGGGCGAGGCCGCTGATGAGGGCGACCACACCGAAGACCATCGCGCTCAGCCCCATGGACTTCGCCGTGAACTGCGGGAACATGGGCTGCCCGACCACGTTCGTGTTCGTCCTGCCCCGGAACGCCCACTGGGTGTG
This sequence comes from Streptomyces sp. NRRL F-5135, assembly GCF_000719775.1. GTDB lineage: Bacteria > Actinomycetota > Actinomycetes > Streptomycetales > Streptomycetaceae > Streptomyces > Streptomyces hebeiensis. The sequence continues at coordinate 110,826 of NZ_JOHR01000025.1, forward strand.
CTTGAGATACACGACCAGAGCGAGATGCGCGCCGATCAGCGCGATGAGTATCCCCGGCACGAACAGGACGTGCAGGATGTACAGCCGGGGAATGAGCAGTTGCCCGGGATAGACCCCGCCCCACATGAAATCGCTCAGGTACGTTCCGACGACGGGAATGGAGAGCACGATCGTGTGAGCGGTGCGCAGGCCCGTGCCGGACAGGAGGTCGTCCGGCAGCGAGTAGCCCGCGAAACCCTCCAGCAGCGCGAGGAGGAAGAGCGTCACCCCGACCGTCCAGTTGGCCTCGCGCGGGCGGCGGAACGCCCCCGTGAAGAAGACCCGGAGCATGTGCACCGTCAGGGCCGCGACGAACATCAGGGCCGCCCAGTGGTGCATCTGACGGATCAGCAGCCCGCCGCGCACGGCGAAGCTGATGTCCAGGGTGGAGGCGTAGGCCTCGGACATCGGCAGGCCCTGCAACGGGACGTAGGAGCCGTGGTAGACCACCTGCGCCGTACCGGGCCGGAAGAACAGGGTGAGGTAGCTGCCCGTCACCACCAGGACCAGGAAGCTGTAAAGGGCGAGCTCGCCCAGCAGAAAGGACCAGTGATCGGGAAACGCCTTCCGCAGCAGCGTCCGAACGGCCTCGGAAACCGGCAGTCGGCGGTCCAGCGCGACGAATCCGGTGACCGCCGCCCGACGCGCCCGTGCCTCGGCCCTCGCCTGCCGTTTCCGGAACAGCATCGGCCACGCTCCCCTTGTCCGCCCCCTTGTCCGCGTCGGCTGGGGCCACCGCCCACCGCAGGTGGACTACCCGACCGACACCGGCCGTAGCGGACACGGCCACCGCATTCCCACAACAGGGGGTGAGGGCGCGGGCCAGGTGGGTCAACCGGTCAACCGCCGGCCACCGGCCGTTCGGGTGCGGGGCCGCCGGTCGGGGCCCCGGTGTCCTCGTCGTCGACGGCGTGGCGGAGGAAGTCGTCGACCATCCGGTGGAACAGAGTCGCGAGCTGCTGGAGTTCCTCGGGTGACCACTCCGACAGGGCCAGTTGCATCCCCCGGCAGCTCGCCTCGCTGATGCGGTCGACCGCGTCCCGGCCGGCCTGCGCCAGCTGGATGCGCTGCGCACGGCGGTCGTCCGGGTCCGGGACCCGGGACACATAACCCGCCTTCTGCAACTGCTGCACCTGCCGGGTGACGTGCGACGCCTCCACGCCCAGTTGAACGGCCAGCTCACCGGGGCGCAGAGGGTCCGCGTCGGCGATCCGCCGCAGCAGCGCCACGGCGGCCCGGTCCAGCGGTACTCCGGCCAGCGCCATGAGCCGTTCGTGCTGCCTGACCCGGTTGGTCAGATAGGCGATACGGTTCAGAGCCCGCTCGATCTCGACCACGTGCGACGAGACGGGGGCGGCTGCTTGTGGCGGTGTCGGCATGCACACCACCCTACCAGCTACTTGCTTTACTCAAGTAAATCAAGACGTTTAGCCGCGCCCACAGCCAACGACGGCACCACGTCCACCGGCATGGCGGAGTGGCACACATCACATCACGGCGCGGTGAACGCGGACCCGTCCGTCACGGAGCGGAACACATGCGTCCGATTGACTGTGTACTCCACCCTCCAGGCGCATTCCGCTGCCCGCGGAACCGACACGCCCGGAAATCAATGAGGCCGACGCGTCACGCGGAACACACGGTACGCGTGTCACCGGAGTGACGAATTCCATGAGTTGGCATTCCACTTCCGCTTTCCCACTCTTTACCTTTTCCGCCTACGCCTGACGGTACAGCGAGAATCAGCCATGTGCTCCAAACGCACGACAACGACTCGTCCGGTGGTTGGAGATCACCCCCTCCTCAAGGATGACGCTCAACGCGGGTAGATCGCGGAGGCTATGGCCGTGACCGCGACCAACACACCGCATCCGCCTTAGATTTCGAACCATTCAGGGCGGGCCTCCTTGGAAACAGAAGGCTTCCGTTCCGCCATACCGGCTCCGGCCGGTGGCGCGCGCGATGCGAGGCGAAGCCCGGATTCACGGGCTCCGCATTGGTCGGCCGACACCCCTGGGCACTGCCCGACGAGGGCCGCCTATTCACCTGTCCATACCCCTGACACACCATCAGTTCCGCTGGCCAACAGGCCGGACAACCCTGTTCGCCATGCCGGAGAACACCACAGGAGAACTCTGTGTCCCATAACGTCATGCTGCGCTCCTCCGCGATATCCGTCGCTCTGGTCTGCGCGGTCACGGGCGGCACGCTCGCGGCCACGTCGGCGTCGGCCGCGCCTGCCCCCGTACCGGCCACGGCCACGGTCTCGGCTGCCGCTTCCGACAACGACCACGGAAGCAACGGCCAGGGCCCGGTCACACCGGTCGACCCATCCAGACAGGAAGTCGCCGAGCAGGGCATCCAGGCGCTCGCCCCGAAGATCACCCGGAGCCAGGTGATAGCGCGGGCCAAGGCCTGGGTGGGCATCGGCCTCGACTACGACTGGGGCGGCTCGTACCAGGGTTACCGCACCGACTGTTCCGGCTACGTGTCCATGGCCTGGAAGCTCGACGCGTCGCTCACCACGGACACCTTCGGCCCGCGCGGTGTCACCGAGGGGATCGGCAAGAGCGAACTGAAGCCGGGTGACGCGCTCTTGAACAAGGCCAGCGGCGCCTCCGGCCACGTGGTCCTCTTCGAGAAGTGGAGCGACTCGGACCACTCCACGTACATGGGTTACGAGTTCACCTCCTCCGGGGTGCACCACCGCGAGATCCCGTACCCCTACTACTCGGGCTACGGCACCTTCGTCCCGGTCCGCAACAAGTCGGTCGTCGAGGACGGCCCCGCGGATCCGGGGATGACGGAGCTGGCGGCGGGTGAGTTCAGCGGCGGCGGCAAGAACGACCTGCTGGCCGTACAGGTGTCGACGGGCAAGCTGTTCATGTACCCCAACACCGGCGGCAGCGGACTCGACATG
>NZ_JOHR01000026.1 GCF_000719775.1 Streptomyces sp. NRRL F-5135
GGAGCGGGGTTTCGCTTTCCAGTTCTCCGCTTTCGCGTTTCCCTTTCCGGCGGTTCCGACTCTATCAGATCCTTTCGGGCCTGATTCCCAGTCAGCGGGGGCTCCTTCCGGGCCCTGGGGCCCTTCCGGCGAGTGAGACTCTAGCGGAATGCCCGGCCCCGAAGCTAATCGGAGTGGAGCTGCGTCCCTTCGAACGCGGATTCCTCATTTCGCGAAGGACGCACGCGAAACAGAGCGACCAGATGTCGCTGCTTCTCGTGTTGGCCCTGCGGAATGGCTGTTCGGGGACCGACCAGGGGTCGGCGCTCACGTCGAACAGCCCGGAGCACATTACGGGCGCATGTCCTGCCTGTCAACTTGGGGCGTCCGGCGCTAGTCTGGGTGCCATGACTTCGCGTACGTGCGCACTTCTGTGGTGGGCCGCCTGACGGCGGCCCACCGACACGTATGCGTTCAACGGCCGCCGCCTCGGCGGCCGTTGTTGTTTCTCCCTCCCGGGAGTCCGGCCGCTCGAGGCGGCGGGTCCGAACGGCCGGTCCACGGACCGGAAGGACCAGAAGGACCAGAAGGACCAGGGTGAGGAGACAGTGATGACGCGGACGCGGATCTTCAGTGGGGTCAAGCCGACCGGCCATCTGACGCTGGGCAACTATCTCGGCGCCGTGCGGCAGTGGGTCGAGGTGGACCAGCACCGGGCCGACGCGCTGTTCTGCGTGGTGGACCTGCACGCACTGACCGTCGAACACGATCCGGCCCGGGTGCGCCGGCTCACCAGGCAGGTCGCCACGCTGTTCCTGGCGGCGGGGCTCGATCCGGCGCTGTGCACCGTATTCGTGCAGAGCCATGTGGACGAGCACACGCGGCTCTCGTACCTGCTGGAGTGCACCGGGACGGACGGCGAGCTGCGGCGCATGATCCAGTACAAGGAGAAGAGCGCCCAGGCCCTGGCGGCCGGCGACGGCGTGCGGTTCTCCCTGCTGTCGTACCCCGTGCTGATGGCCGCGGACATCCTGGCCTACGGCGCGCACGAGGTCCCCGTCGGGGAGGACCAGACCCAGCACGTCGAGCTGACCCGGGACCTCGCCGTACGGTTCAACCGGCGGTACGGGGACACGTTCACCGTGCCCAGGGCCACCCGGCCGCCGCTGGCCGCGCGGGTGATGGATCTCCAGGACCCCACGTCGAAGATGGGGAAGTCGCACGGTGTGTCCGCCGGGACCGTCCATCTGCTGGACGACGCCGATGTGGTGCGCAAGAAGATCATGCGGGCGGTCACCGACACCGGGCGGGACGTCGTGTACGACCGGGAGGCCAAACCGGGCGTGACCAACCTGCTGGAGATCCTCGCCGCCTGCGGGGGCCCGAACCGGGCCGGTCTCGGCGAGGCCGCGGATCCTCGGGAGCTGGCGGGTCCGTACGACTCATACGGCGCGCTGAAGAAGGACACCGCGGACGCCGTCGTCGAGCTGCTGCGTCCGCTGCGCGAGCGCCACGCGGCCCTGGCCGCCGACCCGGGCCATGTCGACACGGTGCTGCGCGAAGGCGCCGAGCGGGCGCGGGCGACGGCCCGGCCGGTGGTCGACGCGGCGTACGCGGCCATCGGGCTGTTGCCGCCCGTCCGCTGACACGGCCGTCCGGGCCGGCCGGGCACCTGGCGGCCGGCCGCGGTCAGCCGTTGCCGGTGGCCAGGGCGCGGCTGCGGTCGCGGGCCGCTTCGATGGCGGCGATGAGGGCGGCTCGTACGCCGTGGTTCTCCAGCTCCCGTACGGCGCTGATGGTCGTGCCGGCCGGGGAGGTCACGGCCTCGCGCAGCTTCACCGGGTGCTCGCCGCTGTCGCGCAGCATGACGGCGGCGCCGACGGCGGCCTGGACGATCAGGTCGTGCGCCTGGGCGCGGGGCAGTCCGAGCAGGATGCCCGCGTCGGTCATGGCCTCGACCAGGAAGTAGAAGTACGCGGGGCCGGAGCCGGAGAGCGCGGTGGCGGCGTCCTGCTGGGACTCGGGGACCCGCAGGGTCTTGCCCACGCCGCCGAAGATCTCCTCGGCGTGGGCCAGGTGGACGGCGAGGGCGTGGCTGCCGCCCGAGATGACGGACATGCCCTCGTCGACCAGGACGGGCGTGTTGGGCATGACGCGGACGACGGGGGTGCCGGTGGCGAGCCGTCCCTCGATGAAGGCCGTGGTGATCCCGGCGGCGGCGCTGATGACCAGGCGGTCGGGGGTGACGTGGGGGGCCAGCTCGTCCAGGAGCCTGCCCATGTCCTGCGGCTTGACGGCGAGGATGAGGATGTCGGCGCGCTTGGCGGCGTCGGCGTTGGTGACGGACCCGACGCCGTAGCGGTCGCGGAGTTCCGCCGCGCGTTCGTCGCGGCGGGTGGAGACGAGCAGGTCGGCGGAGTGCCAGCCCGCGCGGATCATGCCACTGAGCAGGGCCTCCCCGATCTTGCCGGTGCCGAGGACTGCGACTGTCTGGGGCATTTCGGGGTCACCTCGTCGGTGGGATGGGGCGGGCGGCTGTCGTCCGTATCCCATCCTCGCACCGGGGGCGGGTGACGGGCCGAGGTGTCCGCAGGGCGGTACGCGATACGGCGGGGTGCTCGTGGGCGGCGGGCGCGCGGGCGCGCGGGTGGCGGGCGCGCTCTGCGGGGCGCCCGCCCCGCGGTGCCGCTTTCTACGCCGTACGGCGGCGGAGCGTCGCCGCGCCCAGGGCGAGGACGAGGACGGCGCAGCCCGCCACGACCAGCGCGTCGCGGACGAAGGCGCCGGTGACGTCCGCGTGGCGCAGGACCTCGTTCATCCCGTCGACGGCGTACGACATGGGCAGGGCGTCGGAGACCGCCTCCAGGACGGGGTGCATGGCGGAACGCGGCGTGAACAGGCCGCACAGCAGCAGCTGCGGGAAGATCACCGCCGGCATGAACTGCACCGCCTGGAACTCGGACGAGGCGAAGGCCGAGACGAACAGGCCGAGGGCCGTCCCCAGCAGGGCGTCGAGCAGCGCGACCAGCAGGAGCAGCCACGGCGATCCGATGACCTCCAGGCCGAGGACCCAGGTCGCCAGAGCGGTGGCGAGGGCGGACTGGACGACGGCGATCAGGCCGAACGCGAGGGCGTAGCCGCCGATCAGGTCGGCCTTGCCGAGCGGCATGGCGAGGAGGCGTTCCAGGGTGCCCGAGGTGCGTTCGCGCAGGGTGGCGATCGAGGTCACCAGGAACATCGTGATCAGCGGGAAGATGCCGAGCAGTGAGGCGCCGATGGAGTCGAAGGTCCGGGGGTTCGCGTCGAACACGTACCTCAGCAGGAACAGCATCACGCAGGGGACGAGGATCATCAGCGCGATGGAGCGCGGGTCGTGGCGCAGCTGACGCAGGACGCGGGTGGCCGTGGCGAGGGTGCGGGCGCCGGTGAACGGGGAGGGGGGCGTGCTCGGGGGCGGGGGCGCGGCGGCGGGATCGGGAGCGGCCGGGGCATCCGCCTGGGCCGTGGCCGGTGCGCGGGTGGCGGGCACGGGTGTGCCGTCGGTGGCCGTACGGCCGGTGTGCGTCGGTCCGGTGGGTTCCGGGGGCGTGGGTCCGGTGGTCATCGGGTGCTCCCCTGGAGGGCGGCGGCCTCGTCGACGAGGTGGAGGAAGGCCGCTTCGACGGTTTCCGTGTGCGTACGGGCGCGGAGGGCGTCCGGGGTGTCGTCGGCGAGGAGTTCGCCCTCGCGCATGAGGAGGAGCCGGTGGCACCGTTCGGCCTCGTCCATGACATGGGAGGAGACGAGGATCGTCGTGCCGCGTTCGGCCGCGATGCGGTGGAAGAGCTCCCACAGGTCGCGGCGGAGTACGGGGTCGAGCCCGACGGTCGGTTCGTCCAGGACCAGCAGTTCGGGCGCGCCGAGCAGCGCGACGGCGAGGGAGACCCTGCTGCGCTGACCGCCGGAGAGCCGCCCGGCGAGCGCGTCGGCGTGGGGAGTGAGGTCGACGTCGGCGATGGCGCGGACGACGGCGTCGCGGCGGGCGGAGCGGCGAGCGCGACCGGGGTCGAGCACGGCGGCGAAATAGTCCAGGTTCTGCCGGACGGTGAGGTCGTCGTAGACGGAGGGGGCCTGGGTGACATAGCCGATCCGGGCACGCAGCGCGGCGTGGCCCGCGGGCCGGCCGAGGACGTCGAGGGTGCCGGTGACCTTGGCCTGGGTGCCGACGACGGCCCGCATGAGGGTCGACTTGCCGCAACCGGAGGGGCCGAGAAGTCCGGTGATCCGGCCGGGCGGTACGGCGAAGTCGAGTCCCCGCAGAACCGTTCGGTCGGCACGCCGCACGGTGAGGCCCCGGGCTCGGACGGCAGCCTCGGAGTAATTCATCATGTGATGAATAATGGGCGTGGGTGACCGTCGTCGTCAAGGGACGTGCCCCCGTCCGCATCCGTCGCGCCCCCGTCGCGCCCCCCGTCGCGCCCGCCTCGGGCCCGGGGGCGGTCGGCCCCCGGGCGGCGGTCCCCTGGCTCGCCGGCAGGGCGGCAACGGGTCCGGAGGCGGTGGGTGCGGTGCCCTACACGCGCCCGTGCTGCTCGGCGTCGGGTCTCCCGGTCGCCGCCGCGCGGTGGCCCCGGCGGCGTTCGTGCCGGGTCAGGGCGGTCGCGTATTCGCGGCGGCGCAGGCCCTCGCCGGGGGCCTCGGTCAGGGAACGGAGGAAGTACGCGAGCAGCGAGCCGATGAAGCCGACCGTCCTGACGCCGCGCAGGGCCTCCTCGCGGACCGGGTCGGCCGGGCGGCGCCGGAAGCCGTCCCAGGTGCTCTGGAAGGCGATGGCGCCGCACACCGCGAACACCACCACGACGAGCGCGTGCACGAAGAACCCCACCGCCGCGCTGCGCAGGCCCTCGTAGGCGAAGCGGAGGAGGAGGCAGGCGGCGACCGTGGCGGCCAGCGCGCCCGCGGAGACGCCGGCACGCCGGACCGCGTAGCCACGGTCGTGGCCGACCCAGGTCGTACCGAAGAAACGGAGGCCCTCGGGCTCCGGGCCACCGACGCGGCGCCGGCCCCGCTGGTCCTCGCCGTCCTGGCGAGGCCGGGTGCCATGAACGCCTCGGCCGTACTGTCCGCGACCGCCGGTACCGACGGCGGGCGCGGACACGGGCTTCCCTTGCTGCACGAGATGATCGCTCATGCGGCGATTATCCCCATATGTGCCCGCGACCCTCGTCTGTCCGCCCGAACGGCCGGACCGGTGGACACGGCGGACACGGCGGACGCGAGGGCCGCGAGGGCCGCGAGAGATCAGGAGCAGCGCACCGCCACGTAGCCGTTGCTGCCCGTCAGCACGTACGCGTCCGAGACGTACTGCCCATTGGCGATGTTGTCCCAGATGTCGGTGGTCCCGTACGGGCCCGAGACCCGCTCCCCCGGCTTCTGGCAATTGATCGGGACGGTGGCCCCGTACGGCAACACCTTGACGAGCCGGTAGTTCGTGCCCGGACCGCTCCTGACGTTCAGCCGGTAGCCCGGGGCCACGGGGTAGCGCGTGGCCGCCACCGCGACCTCGGCCATCTCCGTCGCCTCGGCCGCCGTGTCCCCCGCCGTGTCCCCCGCCACGCTCTCAACTTCTTCGACCGACATACGGTCCCCTCCCCCAGTGAAGGTGCGCCATCGAAGGTGCGCACTCCGCGCCGCGCAGGCTAGCAAGCCATGGCTGGATGACACGCACCATCGATTAGGCTCCGTGCGTCGCGCTCGCGCACGAAAACGCGCACGAATAAACGGGGGTGGGCGATGCCACCACTGCGCAACACCGGGTCGGCCCCGGAAGCGGAGCATCCGGACTACGCGGGCCGCTACCCGCTCGAGGGCGTCCTGGGCGCGGGCGGAATGGGTGTGGTCCATCTGGCCACGTCCGACTCGGGGTTGCGGCTGGCCGTCAAGGTCGTACACGCGAACCACGCCTCGGACCCCGAGTTCAGGGCCCGGTTCCGGCAGGAGATCACGGCCGCGCGGCGGGTGAGCGGGGCCTTCACCGCGCCTGTCGTGGATGCCGATCCGGACGCCGAACGTCCCTGGATGGCCACGCTGTTCATCGACGGCCCCACCCTCTCCGACCGGGTGAGGCGCACGGGCCCGCTGGGGACCGGGGAGTTGGTCAGGCTCGGCGCCGGGCTGGCCGAGGGGCTGCGGGACATCCACCGCGCCGGCGTCGTGCACCGCGATCTCAAGCCCGGCAACGTCCTGTTGGCGGCGGACGGCCCGAAGGTCATCGACTTCGGGATCTCCCGGCCCGCCGACAGTGACCTGCGGACGGAGACGGGCAAGCTGATCGGCACACCGCCGTTCATGGCACCCGAGCAGTTCCAGCGGCCGCGTGAAGTCGGACCGGCCGCCGATGTGTTCGCGATGGGCGCCGTGCTGGTGCACGCGGCGACCGGGCGGGGACCGTTCGACTCGGACAGCCCGTACATCGTGGCGTACCAGGTCGTGCACGACGAACCGGATCTGGCGGGCGTCCCCGACCAGCTCCTGCCGCTGGTCTCGCGCTGCCTGGCGAAGGAGCCCGCCGACCGGCCGACGCCGGACGAGGTGATGACCGCGCTGCGCACGGGGCACGGGCACGCACCGGAGGCGGCTCCCCTGGACAGGACCGGCGTCGAAGAGGCCGGCCGGACGGGGGCGGCGCGGGGCGGCGCGACCCCGCTCGTGCCCGCGCAGCGCCGGCCGGAGGAGGCGACGGCCGGTGATCCGGCCCCGGCCACGCACCCCAGCGCGCCGGAAGGCCACGGGACCGACGGGGACGTTGAGCCGACTGCGGGCGGTGGGGCCGCCGGAAGTGGTGGGACCGCCGGAAGTGGTGGGGCCGCCAGGGTTGGTGGGGCCGCCGAAGGTGGTGGGACCGCCGGGAACGGTGGAACCGCCGGGAACGGTGGGGGCGCCTCGGCCGACCGCCCGTCTCCGCTTCGTCCCCGTCCCGCTCTCCGTCCCGCCCTCCGCCTGTCCCGCCGCACGAGCCGCCTGGTCGCCGCCGGTGCCGTGGTCGCGACCCTGGCCGTGGCCGGCTTCGTCGGGGTGCGCGTCCTGGGCGACGGCTCCGACGGCACAGCCGCCCGTGACACGTCACGTGGCCGTGCGGAGGGGGCGTTCCGGCCCTGGCACACCACCCTCCACTCCGGTACGGGCGGGAACCGCATGCCCGTCTGCTCCACCGGAGTCACCGGCTCCGGTGACTCCGATGGTGGCTCGGACGGGGATCCGGGCGTCTACTGCTCCGCCCCCGGCCTCACCGCCGCCCGGCTCGACCCGGCCGACGGCGCCGTCGACTGGTCCGTACGGGACAGCCGTACCACCAGCGACGCCGACGGGGCAGCCGCGCCGGTCCTCTGCGGCGGGCTGCTGCACGTCCTCACCTCCGGCGGCACCCGGCTGGAGGCGCTCGACCCCACCTCGGGCGAGCGGCGCTGGGGGATCGGCCTCTCTTCGTACGCCGGGATTCAGCACACGGGCGACACGGTGCTGCTCCTCACGTACGACGGTCTGGTGCGCGCTCTCGACGGTGCCACGGGCGAGGAGCGGTGGGCCGAGCGGCGCGGTGGCCCCGGCGCGATGTGGACGGCCGCACCGGAGGGGCCGCTGTTCGCGGTGACGCCGGCGCCCGACGGCTCGACCACCGAGGTCAGCGCCGTGGACCCGGCGAACGGCGCCCTGCTGTGGGAGAAGCGGCCGGCCGGCAATCTGCGCCCGGCCGGATCCTCCGGCCGGGCCCTGTTCCTGCTGGCGGACGACACGGACGGCATCACCGAGGCCGTCGTACGGGTCGACACGGCGAGCCGTACCGTACGACGGGTCACGCTGACCGCACCGGTCGACCAGGCCCAGGCCACCGTGGGCGACGACGGAACGGTGTACGTCATCGGCTACGCCGGCTCGCTCCTCGCCGTCGGCATGGAGGACGGTGGCGGGCCGGCCGAGGACGGACCGGGAGGTGCCAGGCAGGACGACGACGGGCAGGGCGCCGCCGAGCGCTGGCGGCTGGAGACGTCCGTCACGCGGGCCTCGCGACCGACCGTCGCCGGTGGGCACCTCTTCCTGAGCGGGGGCGACGGGCGGCTGCTCGCCGTGTCCACGGAACGCGGGGTGCTGGTGGGGCAGACAGAGCCCCGGATGAGCGAGGGGAAATACACCCTCTCGGGGACCCTGCCCGCACCGGTCACCGACCCGTCGGGCAGGGTCTTCGCCACCGCGCCCGACGGTTCCGTCTTCGCCGTTCCCGGCCGGGATCCGGCGCGCTGGTGAGCTGCCGGTGAGACGGTGATCTGGTGCGTTGGTGAGGCGGGAGCCGACCGGGCCGTGGGCCGTGGGCATGGGCGTTGGGGCGGCGGCCCACGGCCGGCCGTGGATTGAGCCCTCGGGGCTTTTTGAAAGCCCGGAGCCCATGGTCTCGGCCCCGGCGCCGGCGGCCCCGATCGGCCGCCCGCCCGGCCCCGGTCCGCGGCCTCAGCCGAGTCGCGACACGTCCCTGACCGCGCCCTTGTCCGCGCTCGTCGCCATCGCCGCGTACGCCCGCAGCGCCGCCGACACCTTCCGGTCGCGGTCGGCCGGCCCGTACACGCCGTTCAGCGCCGCGCGCCGCTCCGCCAGCTCCTCCTCCGGGACGAGCAGCTCGATCGAGCGGTTCGGGATGTCGATCCGAATCCGGTCACCGTCGTTGACCAGCGCGATCGTGCCGCCCGAGGCCGCCTCCGGCGAGGCGTGGCCGATCGACAGACCGGACGTGCCGCCCGAGAAACGGCCGTCGGTGATCAGCGCGCACGCCTTGCCCAGCCCGCGGCCCTTCAGGTACGAGGTCGGGTAGAGCATCTCCTGCATGCCCGGGCCGCCGCGCGGGCCCTCGTAGCGGATGACGACGACATCGCCCTCCTTCACCTGCTTGAGCAGGATCCGCTCCACGGCCTCCTCCTGCGACTCGCAGACGACGGCCGGGCCCTCGAAGGTCCAGATCGACTCGTCCACGCCGGCCGTCTTCACCACACAGCCGTCGACGGCGAGGTTGCCCTTGAGCACCGCCAGGCCGCCGTCCTCGGAGTAGGCGTGGGCGATGTCGCGCACACAGCCGTTCGCCGCGTCGGTGTCGAGCGAGTCCCACCGCTCCGACTGGGAGAACGCCTCGGCGGAACGCTTGCAGCCGGGGGCCGCGTGCCAGAGCTCGACGGCCTCCTCGGACGGCGAGCCGCCCCGCACGTCCCAGGTCTCCAGCCAGTCCTTGACGCTCGGCGAGTGGATCGTGTGCACGTCCTCGTTGAGCAGCCCGCCCCGGTACAGCTCGCCGAGGATGGCCGGGATGCCGCCCGCCCGGTGAATGTCCTCCATGTAGTACGTACCGCCGGGAGCGACGTTCGGCGCGACCTTCGCCAGGCAGGGGACGCGGCGCGAGACGGCGTCGATGTCCGCGAGGTCGTAGTCCAGCTCGGCCTCCTGGGCGGCGGCGAGCAGGTGGAGGATGGTGTTGGTCGAGCCGCCCATGGCGATGTCGAGGGCCATGGCGTTGTCGAACGCGGCCCGGCTGCCGATGCTGCGCGGCAGGACGGTGTCGTCGTCCTGCTCGTAGTAGCGCTTGGCGATCTCGACGACGGTCGCGCCCGCCTTCTCGTACAGCGCGCGACGGGCGGTGTGCGTGGCGAGGACCGAGCCGTTGCCGGGCAGGGAGAGGCCCATGGCCTCGGTCAGGCAGTTCATCGAGTTGGCGGTGAACATGCCGGAGCAGGAGCCGCAGGTCGGACAGGCGTTCTCCTCGATACGGAGGATGTCCTCGTCCGAGACGCTCTCGTTGACGGCGTCGGAGATCGCGTTGATCAGGTCGAGCTTGCGGACCGTACCGTCCACGAGCGTGGCGCGGCCGGCCTCCATGGGGCCGCCGGAGACGAAGACCGTCGGGATGTTGAGGCGCATCGCGGCCATCAGCATGCCGGGGGTGATCTTGTCGCAGTTGGAGATGCAGATCAGCGCGTCGGCGCAGTGTGCCTCGACCATGTACTCGACGGAGTCGGCGATCAGGTCGCGGGACGGCAGGGAGTAGAGCATGCCGCCGTGGCCCATGGCGATGCCGTCGTCCACGGCGATGGTGTTGAACTCGCGCGGCACGGCGCCCGCGGCCTTGATCGCCTCGGAGACGATCCGGCCCACCGGGGCGAGGTGGGTGTGGCCGGGCACGAACTCCGTGAAGGAGTTGGCGACGGCGACGATCGGCTTGCCGATGTCCTCGCTCGCTACGCCCGAGGCACGCATAAGGGCGCGTGCGCCCGCCATGTTGCGGCCGTGGGTGACAGTGCGGGACCTCAGCTGGGGCATCGTCGCTCGCTCCTTCAGCGGAAACAAAACTCCTTCGAGCGTACGCCCTGGATCCAAGATCTGGACATGCCGTCCGGCATACGGGATATGTGTTCAGGTTCTGGGCACGGACCCGGGCGCCCGCGGCCCCGGCCCGCCGCACAAGCGTCGGCCGTCGACCGTTGGCCGTCAGGCGTCAGGCGTCAGGCGTCAGCCGTCCGCCTCGGAGCCGGAGTGCGGGTCGGTTCCGGTCAGGTAGCGCTGGAGCGTCGGCGCCACCTGCGCGATGATCTCCTCCGGGTCCGCCGAGGCCAGCGGCTCCGCCCGGATCACGTACCGCAGGATCGCGATCCCGACCATCTGAGAAGCGGCCAGCTCGGCGCGGAACGTCGGATCCGGTACGTCCAGCTCCTCCACGACCCGGCTCAGCAGCCTGCGCAGGACGAACGTGCGCAGGACCCCGGCCGCGGCCTCGTGCGTCAGCGCGGAGCGGATCACCGCCAGCAGCGGGGCCCGCGTGCCCGGGTTCTCCCAGACGCCGATGAAGGTGCGTGCGAGCCGCTCGCCGATGCCCTCGCGGTCGCCGGCCAGTACGGCGGGCAGGACCAGCGCCGGTTCGAAGGAGACCTCGATGGCGGCGGCGAAGACCTCGTCCTTCGTGCCGTAGTAGTGGTGCACGAGCGCCGCGTCGACGCCCGCGGCCTTGGCGATGCCCCGGACGGATGTCTTGTCGTAGCCGCGTTCGGCGAATTCCGCGCGCGCCGCGTCCAGGATGCGCTGCCGGGCGCTGGGGCCGGTGCCGGTGTCCTCGCGGGAGGGACGGCCGCGGCCCCGGCGGCGCGGAGCCGTACCGTTCACGACAGGCCCGGGCCGGACGGACCGGACGGACCGGAGGATTCGGCGGCCCCGGAGCCCCTCGTGGATCCGGAGGACCCGGAGGAGCCTGAACGGCCGGACGAACCCGAAGAACGCGAAGGGTTCGAAGATCGCGAAGAGCCGGCGGATGACGAAGAGGATCCCGTAGAGGAGCCGGAAGAGCCCGAGGAGGAGCCCGAAGAGCCCGAAGAGCCCGAGCCTGAAGCCCCCGAAGGCCCAGCAGGCCCAGCAGGTCCCGCAGGTCCCGCAGGCCCCGCAGGCCCCGCAGGTCCAGGAAGGCCCGACCGGCCCGGGAGACGGGAGCGAGCGGTACGGGCGGCTCCCGACGCCGCCGACACCGCGCGGGCGGCCCTGGTGCCCCGGCCGCGGCCCCGGCCCGCACCCCGGCCCGCCGTCGCCCCCGCCGTATCAGCCGCCGACGTATCAGCCGTCGTCGCCGCGTCGGCCGAGGAGGCGGCGGCCGTGGTCCCGGCAGCCGAAGCGGTGGCCGGCGCGGCGGCGGCCATGACGGACTCGCCGGCCGCCGACGCCGCCAGGTGCAGGCGCGCGAACGCCAGCGCCTCCGCCAGGTCCGCCTCGCGCTCCGCCGCCGACATCGCCCGCCGCGTGTTGACCTCGATCACCACATGCCCGTCGAACGCGCTCTCCGCGAGCCGCCCCAGCAGCTCCGCGCACGGCTGCGTGCCCCGCCCCGGCACCAGGTGCTCGTCCTTGCCCGAGCCCCTGCCGTCGGCGAGATGCACGTGTCCCAGCCGGTCCCCCATCCGGTCGATCATGGCCAGGGCGTCGGCGCGGGCGGTCGCGGTGTGCGAGAGGTCGACGGTGAAGTGCCGGTAGTCGTCCTTCGTGACGTCCCAGTCGGGGGCGTACGCGAGCAGCTCACGGTCCCGGTAGCGCCACGGGTACATGTTCTCGACCGCGAATCGCACGTCCGTCTCGCCGGCCATCCGCCATATGCCGCTGACGAAGTCCCGCGCGTACTGGCGCTGCCAGCGGAACGGCGGATGCACCACCACCGTCGAGGCACCGAGCTTCTCGGCCGCCGCGCGGGCCCGCTGGAGCTTGACCCACGGATCCGTCGACCAGACTCTCTGCGTGATCAGCAGACAGGGCGCGTGAACTGCGAGGACCGGCACCTGGTGGTAGTCGGAGAGCCTGCGCAGCGCCTCGATGTCCTGGCTGACCGGATCGGTCCACACCATGACCTCGACACCGTCGTACCCCAGGCGCGCGGCGATCTCGAAGGCCGTCGCCGTCGACTCCGGATAGACCGAGGCCGTAGACAGGGCGACCTTCGCTGCCGGGACGCGCACCACTGGTTCTGCCACGGGGACAGCGTACGGGCCCCAGCTAGCTCGTAGGGAGTTGATCGAGACGACGGAGGATGACCCCCTCGCGCAGCGCCCAGGGACAGATCTCCAGCGTCTCGACGCCGAAGAGGTCCATCGCCGCCTCCGCC
The DNA here is from genome assembly GCF_000719775.1 of Streptomyces sp. NRRL F-5135. Taxonomy (GTDB): domain Bacteria; phylum Actinomycetota; class Actinomycetes; order Streptomycetales; family Streptomycetaceae; genus Streptomyces; species Streptomyces hebeiensis. The sequence continues at coordinate 12,623 of NZ_JOHR01000026.1, forward strand.
ACCAGCGCTCCCGCCAGCAGTTGTGCCGATCGTCCCGCCGATACGCCGGGCAGCTCCGCGCGCCGCTCGGCGGGCATCGCGGCGAGCCTGGACACCCACTCCTCCAGTGATGTACGACTCAGTTCGCGCTGTACGTAGGGGCCGTCGGCGGAGCGGGCGGCACCGGTGAGGCGGGCCAGCTGCCGGAAGGTCTTGGACGTCGCCACGACGTGGTCGGGGGAGCCGAACCGCGCGAACTCCCCGACCGTACGGGCGATCTCGGCGCGCACGTGCCGGCGCAGCGCCCGTACGTCTATCGGGTCGGGCGGATCGCCGGGCAGCCAGCCCGCGGTGAGCCGGCCCGCGCCCAGCGGCAGGGACACGGCCGCGTCCGGCTCCTCGTCGATGCCGTACGCGATCTCCAGCGAACCGCCGCCGATGTCCACGACCAGCAGTTTCCCCGCGGACCAGCCGAACCAGCGGCGGGCGGCGAGGAAGGTCAGCCGGGCCTCCTGCTCGCCGGTGAGGACTTCGAGGTCGACGCCGGTCTCGCTCTTGACCCGGCCGAGCACCTGATCGGCGTTGGTGGCCTCCCGTACGGCGGAGGTGGCGAACGGCAGCACCGCCTCGCAGCCCTTGTCCTCCGCCGCCTGGAGGGCGTCGGCGATCGTGGACACCAGCCGGTCGACCCCGTCGGGTCCTATGGCGCCGTTCTCGTCCAGCAGCTCGGCGAGCCTGAGCTCCGCCTTGTGCGAGTGCGCGGGCAGCGGGCAGGCGCCGCGGTGGGCGTCGACCGCGAGCAGGTGGACGGTGTTCGAACCGACGTCGAGGACTCCGAGTCTCATGAACCGAACGCTACTGCGGTGACACGCATACGCTGGGACCCGTGCCAAAGACGAAAAAGGCGAAGCAGGACAAAGCCAAGGACCCCAAGAAGCAGGACCGCCGCCGGAAGGCCGAGGAGGTGGTGATCGGCATCGTGCTGGACGACGCTTCCGACGCACCCGGTGCGTCCGACGCGTCCAGTACGTCCGGTCCGCCCGGCGGATGGGACGAGTCCGACGAGAAGGGGATCGACTTCGCGCGCGCCTGGGTCGAGTTCCCTGACCCCGCCGACGACGAACAGGTCTTCCGCTGCGACCTGACGTGGCTCACCTCGCGCTGGAGCTGCGTCTTCGGCAGCGGCTGCCAGGGCATCCAGGCCGGCCGCGCCGACGACGGCTGCTGCACGCTGGGCGCGCACTTCTCGGACGAGGAGGACGAGGAGCGGGTCGCGGGGCACGTCGCCCGGCTCACGCCGGAGCTCTGGCAGTTCCATGACGTGGGGACGGCCACGGGCTGGACACAGATCGACGAGGAGGACGGCGAGCGTCAGACGCGTCGCTGGAACGGCTCGTGCATCTTCCAGAACAGGCCGGGTTTCGCCGGCGGTGCGGGATGCGCGCTGCACATCCTTGCGCTGCGCGAGGGGCGCGAGCCGCTGGAGACGAAGCCGGACGTCTGCTGGCAGCTGCCGGTGCGGCGTTCGTACGACTGGATCGAGCGGCCCGACGACACGCGTGTCCTCCAGGTCACCATCGGGGAGTACGACCGGCGGGGCTGGGGGCCGGGCGGCCACGATCTGCACTGGTGGTGCACGTCGGCGACCTCGGCGCACGGGGCTGGCGAGCCGGTGTTCCGTACGTACCGGCCCGAGCTGACGGAGCTGATGGGCAAGGAGGCGTACGACGTGCTCGTCGGGCTGTGCGAACAGCGGCTGGCGAGCACGCTGCCGCTGGTGGCGCCGCATCCGGCGGATCCTCCGGCGGGCCCTTCGGCGGGCGGCTGACGCGCGGCGGGCGGGCCGCACGGTACGGGCCCGGGCGGGCGGTACGGACGGGTCCGGCGGACCCGTCCGGACGCGCCGGGAGACCGCGGTCACCGGATCATCTCCCGTGACCGGGAGGTTCGACGGGATCCGGGCGACCGGAACGGCCCGGGTGGCCGGTGTGGCCCGGGTGCGATGGATGCGGTCGGGCCAGGGCCGGGGGCTTGCTGCCGTAGCCGTAGATCTTCACCAGTGAACCGGCCGGGTACAGCGCGATCCGCGCGCTCCAGGGGCCGGAGGGCTCCCGCCGGTGGTCCACGGCGGCCCGGACGGCGGTGGTGTCGCCGGGCGTGAGCGTGCCGTAGTGGCGGTTCAGCGCGAGCCAGGGCGCGGTGGTCCCGGCGGTCCAGGAGACGGGTTCGCCACCCGCGGCCTTGAGGGTGATGACGGTGGTGTCCCCGGTGGACCACGCCTCGGTGGCGATCCGGCCGGAGGACGGGTGCGACGAGCGTGACGGGTGAGCCGGGTGAGCCGGGTGCGTACCGTCGTTGACGACCTCGACCGAGAGTTCCGGGGCCCGGCCGGGGCCGAAACCGGGGCGGTCCAGGACATGGCCGGCGTTGCCGGCGTTCTCGTAGTGCTCGGAGCGCCCGTGCGGCGGCCCCTCGCTGAGCACGGGCGGCCCCCCGGACGCGGCGCTGACCGAGAGCCCTCCGTGGCTCTCCCCCGGGACGGGCGCGCCCCGGTGGGCGGCCCAGAGGGCGAGCACGGGAGCCGCGACGACGGTCGCGACGACGGTGGTCGTCACCGCCCTGGCCCGGATCCTCTCCCGCCGGGCGGCCCGGTCCTTGGGGTCCAGGGGGAACCCGTTCCGCCCGAACCGCGGCGCCGCCGAGCGGGCCCGGGGGACGTGCGCCATGGCGGTGTACGTGGCCGTCCGCTCCGCCCGGACCAGCGGGAGTCCGGTGGCCGCGGCGCTCCGCGCGACGGCCCGGACGGCGTTGACGTCCCGGGCGACGCCGAGGTCCCGGGCGGCGTTGACGTCCCGGTCCGGGCCCTCGTGCGCCTGCGCCACGTAGGAGCCCGGCCAGGGGCCCGCCGCTTCGGCGCGTTCGGCGGCGCGGCGGCAGCGCGGGCAGTCGTCCACGTGGCGGACCAGCTCACGGCGGAGCGCGGACGAGAGCAGCGCCCGCCGGCCACCGGTCAGCCGCTCGACCGACGGGCAGTCGCCCGTGTCCGCCACGGCGAGCACGGCCCGCGTCCGGTCGACCTCGCAGGTGGCGGAGGCGAGCAGGTCGCGCGCCGCCGTCGGCTCCATCGACAGCACGGCCGCGATGTCGCCGGGGCCCAGCCGGTGACGGACCGCCAGCTCCAGCGCCTCGCGCTGCTCCGGGGTCGTACCCGCCGCCTCGGGCCAGGCCAGCAGGGCGAGTTCACGGCGACGGCGCTCGGCGGTCTCCGGGGAGACCCCGGCCTCCGGCGCCCCGGCCCCGGCCTCCGGCGCCCCCGCCGCGGGCTCCGGAGTGCGGCCGCTCGCGTGCGCGCCCCCACGGTTCGTACCCCCGCGGCTCACGCCCCCACGGCCCGCGCGCCGTCGGGTGAGCCGGCGCAGACACGCCCACCGGGCGAGCGCGTACAGCCACACCTTGCGTTCCCCCGCGCCCGAAGGGCACCGCCCGTGCTGCCGTTCGGCGACGGACAGCACCTCGCCGAGCACCTCCGTCGCCGCGTCGTGGTCGCGGAGTACGGAGAGGCAGTAGGTGAACAGGCCGTCCAGATACGGCTCGTACCGCTCGAATCGCTCGTACCGCGCCGGAGGGCGCTTTGCCGCCGGTCGGGGCGCACGACAGAAGACACGGTGTGCGCCGGGGTTGTGCGGGGAGGTCTCGGGGCTGCGGCTCATCACCCGGCGACGGTAGTCAGGCCGGTCCGCACCCTTCACACCGCTTGAGCATATTTACTCCTTACGGGTGAATGTATCCCCCGAAAGAGAACAGAAATCCCGCGATCCGGGGGGTTTTGGCAGCACTCCGAGTGGTAAAGGCAGCATGCGCCACATGAGTCGCCAGTCGGTCACCACGCGGTTCACCCCGGCGCACCACTCGGCTCACCACGGGGCTCACCACGCGGCTCGCCGCACCCGACGGGACCGGCCGGGGCGGGCGAGCGCCCCGGGTGTCAGTGGCCCCCTATACGGTGACGCCATGGCTGCCCGTACGAAATCCGCCAAGGACCGGCCGTCCTACCGCTGTACCGAATGCGGCTGGACGACCGCCAAATGGCTCGGCCGCTGCCCCGAGTGCCACGCGTGGGGCACGGTCGAGGAGTACGGCGCGCCCGCCGTGCGGACGACCTCCGCCGGCCGGGTCTCCGCCGCCGCGCTCCCCATCGCCCAGGTCGACGTCCGCACGGCCACGGCCCGGTCCACCGGGGTCGACGAGCTGGACCGTGTGCTCGGCGGCGGTCTGGTGCCCGGGGCGGTGGTGCTGCTCGCGGGCGAGCCGGGCGTCGGCAAGTCGACGCTGCTGCTCGACGTCGCGGCGAAGGCGGCGAGCGACGAGCACCGCACGCTGTACGTGACGGGCGAGGAGTCCGCCAGCCAGGTGCGGCTGCGCGCCGACCGCATCGGCGCCATCCACGACCACCTCTACCTCGCGGCCGAGACGGACCTCTCCGCCGTCCTCGGCCATCTCGACGCGGTCAAGCCGTCGCTGCTGATCATGGACTCCGTACAGACCGTCGCCTCTCCCGAGATCGACGGCGCGCCGGGCGGGATGGCCCAGGTCAGGGAGGTCGCGGGCGCGCTCATCCGGGCCTCCAAGGAGCGCGGGATGGCCACGCTGCTGGTGGGCCACGTCACCAAGGACGGCGCGATCGCGGGCCCCCGCCTGCTCGAACACCTGGTGGATGTCGTGCTCTCCTTCGAGGGCGACCGGCACGCCCGGCTGCGGCTCGTCCGGGGCGTCAAGAACCGGTTCGGCGCGACCGACGAGGTCGGCTGCTTCGAGCTGCACGACGAGGGGATCACCGGGCTCGCCGATCCCTCGGGGCTCTTCCTGACCAGGCGTGACGAGCCGGTGCCCGGCACCTGTCTGACGGTGACGCTCGAAGGGCGGCGTCCGCTGGTGGCCGAGGTGCAGGCGCTGACCGTCGATTCACAGATCCCCTCCCCCCGGCGGACGACCTCCGGTCTGGAGACCTCACGCGTCTCGATGATGCTCGCCGTGCTGGAGCAGCGCGGCCGCATCAGCGCGCTCGGCAAGCGCGACATCTACAGCGCGACGGTCGGCGGTGTGAAGCTCTCCGAGCCCGCCGCCGACCTGGCGGTGGCGCTCGCGCTGGCCTCCGCCGCCAGTGACACCCCCCTGCCGAAGAATCTGGTCGCGATCGGCGAGGTGGGACTCGCGGGCGAGGTCAGAAGGGTCACGGGCGTGCAGCGCAGGCTCGCCGAGGCGCACCGGCTGGGCTTCACCCAGGCCCTCGTGCCGACCGACCCGGGCAAAGTCCCGGCCGGTATGAAGGTCACGGAAGTCGCCGACATGGGCGATGCTCTGAGGGTCCTGCCGCGCCGGGGTCGTGCGGACGCCCCACGGGAGGACGGCGTGCGCCGGTAGACTTTGCCCTGGTCTCGCCCATCCGTACGAGCCGGAGGAGTGCAGTGGCAGCCAACGACCGGGCATCAGCACCCGGAAAGTCCGGCCCGGGCTCCGGCAACGAAGCGCTGATGCGCGCCTCCTTGAGCGCGGTGGCGCCGGGTACGGCCCTGCGTGACGGCCTGGAGCGGATCCTGCGGGGGAACACCGGCGGTCTCATCGTCCTCGGCATGGACAAGTCCGTCGAGGCGATGTGCACCGGCGGCTTCGTACTGGACGTGGAGTTCACCGCGACCCGGCTGCGCGAGCTGTGCAAGCTGGACGGCGCGCTGATCCTGGACAAAGACATCACCAAGATTCTGCGGGCCGGTGTCCAGCTGGTCCCGGAGTCCTCCATCCCCACGGAGGAGACGGGCACGCGCCACCGCACCGCGGACCGGGTGTCCAAGCAGTGCGGCTTCCCCGTCGTCTCCGTGTCGCAGTCGATGCGCCTGATCGCGCTGTACGTGAACGGCGAGCGCCGGGTGCTGGAGGAGTCGGCCGCGATCCTCTCCCGCGCCAACCAGGCGCTGGCGACCCTGGAGCGCTACAAGCTGCGCCTGGACGAGGTCGCGGGCACGCTCTCCGCGCTGGAGATCGAGGACCTGGTGACGGTCCGGGACGTGACGGCGGTGGCACAGCGCCTGGAGATGGTGCGCCGGATCGCCACGGAGATCGCCGAGTACGTGGTGGAGCTGGGCACCGACGGCCGGCTGCTCTCCCTCCAACTGGACGAGCTGATCGCGGGCGTGGCCCCGGAGCGGGACCTGGTCGCGCGGGACTACGTGCCGGAGCCGACCGCGAAGCGGTCCCGTACGGTCGATGAGGCGCTGGCCGAGCTCGACTCGCTGAGCCACCCGGAGCTGCTCGAACTGCCCATCGTGGCCCGCGCGCTGGGATACAGCGGGGCCCCGGAGACGCTGGACTCGGCGGTCTCGCCGCGCGGTTACCGGCTGCTGGCCAAGGTGCCGCGGCTGCCGGGCGCCATCATCGAGCGGCTGGTGGAGCACTTCGGGGGCCTGCAGAAGCTGCTGGCGGCGAGTGTGGACGACCTCCAGACGGTGGACGGGGTGGGCGAGGCGCGGGCGCGCAGTGTGCGCGAGGGCCTGTCGCGGCTGGCGGAGTCGTCCATCCTGGAGCGGTACGTCTGACCACCCTGGAGCGGGTGGGTCCGACCGCCCGGGAGCGTCAGTACGGTACGGCCGTCGGCCGTCAGTCCTTCTCCAGGCGGATCGACTGCCGGCCCTGCTCCACGGACACGCCCGGCGCCTTGGCCTCGACCAGGTACGTGCCGGCACCGACCGGTGCGGCGGGCGGGGTCGCGCACTCGGGACGGCTCTGCTTGCGGTCCCATTCCACGGTCCGCGTAACGGTCGCCCCCGCCGGCACCTCGAACAGCAGCCGGCCGTCCTTCGCACAGTCCTCGGACGACCACACCTGCTCGTCGTCCGCGTCGGTGATCGTCAGGACGACGGCCTTCGGGCCGAGGTCCGTCTTGCAGGTCGTGCCGGAGGAGTTGGTGACGGCCAGCCGGAACCCCGGCTTCTCGTCCGGCCCGTAGGCCACCTTGCTGGTGAGGAGGCGCAGACTGATCGCGCCTGACGGGCAGTTGGGGAGAGCGGAGTCGGCCGGCACCTGGCGGCCCGGGGTGCCCCCGCCGCCCGTACCACCGCCGGCGCCGCTCCCGGCACCGCCGCCGGACGCCGAGCCGCCGGAGCCCGCGGAACCCGAACCGGAGCCGCCCGTACCGGCGGTGTCGCCGCCCTCGGCGCCACCGTTCTTCCCGTCGCCGCTCCCGGTGTCCGAACCGGAGCCGCCCGAGCCGCCGGAGCCGCCGGACGAGCCGTCGCCACCGTCGTCGCCGGATCCGCCGGAGCCTTCCGAATCTCCGCCGCCACCGGGCTGTTCGCTGATGGCGGGACCCGAGCCGGGCGGTCCGGGCGTGATGGAGGCCGCGGGATTCGCGCCGTCGGACGCGTCCTTGCCCTTCCCTCCGCCGCCCCCGGCGGAGGTGACGACCCATACGACGAGCAGCGCGAGCAGCACGACCAGCGTCGCCGCGACAGCCCTCCGTCGCCAGTAGATGGTGGAGGGAAGCGGCCCGACCGGATTGCGCAGAGATCCCACGACAAGAACTCTACGAGAGATCGGCTCCAACTCCCGCCCCATATACCGTCCGGCCCGGCAACTTTTGAGGATCATCGTTCCACGGCGTGGTGTTCGGCTCGTCCCCGGATGACCCACGCCATCCGCTTTCGTCGGGCGCCCGTCACGGGCCTCCTGGTCGGGGAACCCCCGGCGAACTCTGTACGTTCTCCTCATGAACAGCAGCGCAACCAGCGATCTGTATCGCGACATCCTCGACTTCGCCCATACCACCCCCACGTGGTTCCAGCACCTGGCCGAGCTCTGGACGGAGGCCGGACTGCTGTTGTTCGGTCTGCTCTTCATAACGGTCTGGTGGTCGGACCGCACCAAGGGCTCACGGGCCGTCGCCCTGGCCCTCCTCGCCCCGCTCGCCACCGCCATCGCCTACGCGTGCAGCGAGCTCACCAAGTCCTTCCTGACCGAGGACAGACCGTGCAGGGCGGTCGCCGGAGCCGCGGCTCCGCTGGTCACCTGCCCGCCGGTGGGCGACTGGTCCTTCCCGAGCAACCACTCCACGATCGGTGCGGCCGCCGCGATCGCCCTCGTGATCTGCCGGCCGCTGCTGGCCTGGCTCACCGTGCCGATGGCGGTGCTGATGGCGTTCTCCCGGGTCTTCGTCGGCGTCCACTACCCGCATGACGTGGCGGTCGGCCTGGTGCTGGGCGGCGTGGTGGCGACGCTGGTGATGCTGGCGGCCGTACGGCCCGTCCAGGGGCTCGTGGAGGCGATGCGCACCAGCCGGTCGGGGCTCGCGCTGTTCCTGGCCGGCCCGGGAGAGGGAGCGGGCGGCGGACACCGACGCGCGCGGGCGCGCGCCCGCACCGGAGCCTGACGGCGCGCGACCGCACGAGCGCTGCGAAACGGTGCCGCGCACGCGGGCGTACGTCCGTCAGGGTGCGATCGCACGCGCCCCGGCGACAACCTCCGGCGTATGCCCGCCCGCTGCACCGTACTCGCGCCCTCCCGTGCCAGGATCGGAAGTGCCATGACTGCTACTTCCCCGCACTCGCCCCCCACGCCGCCCCATACGACTCCGCCGCACACGGCCCCGGCCACCGCGGCCGCGGCCCCCGCACCCCCGGCCCCCGCCGGTGCCCCGCCGGCCGAGAGCGTCCCGGACCGCAGGGCCCCGGCCTCCGCGCTCCCGGCCTCCGCGCTCCCGGCCTCCGGCGGGGCGACGGTGACGGCCGGCGACCCGGCCGCGCTGCACACCCCCGTCATCGCGTGGTTCGAGACCAACGCGCGCGACCTTCCCTGGCGCCGCCCAGAGGCGGGCGCCTGGGGTGTGATGGTCAGTGAGTTCATGCTCCAGCAGACCCCCGTCAGCCGGGTGCTCCCGGTGTACGAACAGTGGCTCGCCCGCTGGCCCCGCCCCGCCGACCTGGCCGCCGAGGCGCCGGGCGAGGCGGTCCGCGCGTGGGGACGGCTCGGCTACCCGCGCCGCGCGCTGCGGCTGCACGGCGCGGCCCAGGCGATAACGGAGCGGTACGACGGTGACGTACCCCGCGAGCACGCGCAGCTGCTCTCGCTGCCCGGGATCGGCGAGTACACGGCGGCGGCGGTGGCCTCGTTCGCGTACGGACAGCGCCACGCCGTGCTGGACACCAACGTCCGCCGGGTGTTCGCCCGCGCCGTGACCGGTGTCCAGTACCCGCCGAACGCGACGACGGCCGCCGAGCGCAAGCTCGCCCGCGCGCTGCTGCCCGAGGACCCCGGTACGGCGGCCCGCTGGGCCGCGTCCTCCATGGAACTGGGCGCCCTGGTGTGCACGGCCAAGAACGAGGGGTGCGCACGCTGCCCGATCGCCACCCGGTGCGCCTGGCGGCTGGCCGGCAAGCCCGCGCACGAGGGTCCGGCGCGGCGCGGCCAGACCTACGCGGGTACGGACCGCCAGGTGCGGGGCCGCCTCCTCGCCGTCCTGCGCGACGCGCCGGGCCCGGTCGCGCAGGCGGTCCTGGACACCGTGTGGAACGAGCCCGTGCAGCGGGCCAGGGCGCTGGACGGCCTGGTCGCCGACGGTCTGGTCGAGCCCCTGGACAACGGCCTCTACCGGCTGCCACAGGGCTGACGGCTCCCCGCGAGGCGCCGCCCCCGCCCTGCCGGGCACCGTCCTCTCCCCTGTGTCCTTACTCGCAGTAACGACTGTTCATGGCCGTTACACAACCGATGGACAGCCGTGCGTCCACCGACGGCTGTCCCCGACAACCCCGTGACAAGCGCTCCGTAATTTCGGTGCCGTAACGCGACGCGAAGACGCGAAGGCGCGAAGGTACGCAGGTCATGGGGTCGGAGGCGGTTGGCATGGCGCAGGGCGAGGTGCTCGGTTTCGAGGAGTACGTACGTACCCGGCAGGAGGCCCTGCTGCGCAGCGCACGGCGGCTGGTGCCCGACCCGGTCGACGCCCAGGACCTGTTGCAGACCGCCCTGGCCCGTACGTTCGGCCGCTGGGACGGCATCGAGGACAAGTCCCTGGCCGACGCCTATCTGCGCCGCGTCATGATCAACACGCGTACTGAGTGGTGGCGGGCCCGCCGGCTGGAGGAGGTCCCCACCGAGGAGCTGCCCGACGCGCGCGTCGAGGACGGCACCGAGCAGCGCGCGGACCGGGCGCTGCTGATGGACGTCCTCGGAGTGCTGGCGCCGAAGCAACGCAGTGTCGTCGTGCTGCGACACTGGGAGCAGATGAGTACGGAGGAGACCGCTGCCGCGCTCGGCATGTCGGCGGGTACGGTCAAGAGCACGCTGCACCGCGCGCTGGCCCGGCTCCGGCAGGAGCTGGAGAACCGGGAGCGGGACGGCCGGACGGTCCGGGAGGACCGGCCGGACCGGAGCGGCCCGGCGGTCCGGGACGGCCGGGTGGCCGAGGGCGGCCGGGTGGCCGGGAAGGGCCCGGCGGTCCGGGGCGTCCCCGCCCGGGGTCCGCGGGTGCGCCGCGCGGTGTGCGGGGATTCCGTACGAGGGGACGCGGTACGCGCGGAAGCCGTACGCGAGGAAGTGGGGCGGGAGAGGTGCGCGGCCTGAGAGCTCTCGTACGGCCGGGACGACCGGACCGGCCGGGGGGTGGACCGTACGCGGCGGGCGACCGGGGCATGACCGGGCTCGCCGCGTTCGGCGTGCTCGCGGCCGGCCTCCTGCTGTCCGGCTGCTCGACCGGTGGTACGGGTACGAGGGACGAGGGCGCGGCCGTGCACGTACCGGCGGTCCAGGGTGCGCCCACCCCCACGACGAGCGCGTCCGCCCCGGCCAGGACCGTCGAGCCCGTGTCCCTCCTGCGCAAGGACCCCAAGGTCAACGCGCGGATCAAGGCCGACCTCAAGCCGTGCGCGGGGGACGCGTACCCGCTGGACACCTCGTACGGGAACCTCACCGGCTCGGCCGCCGCGGATGTGGTGATCAACGTGATGACGTGCGAGGACTCCGTCGGGATCGCGACGTATGTGTACCGCGCGAAGGACGGCGACGCGGGCGGGGGCTACGAGAACGTGTTCGCGGCCGAGGAGCCCGCCGTCTACGCCACCATCGACCGCGGGGAACTGGTCGTCACGCAGCAGATCTACGCCGGGGACGACTCCGTGTCGTATCCCTCGGGCGAGGAGGTCATCACCTACAGCTGGGCGGGCAGCGCGTTCAACGAGCGCTTCCGGGTGCGCAACAGCTACAGCAAGGCGGTGGGCAAGGGGGGCATGGAAGTACCCGCTGTACCCGCCGTGCCCGCGTCGCCGGTTCCGGCGCCTGACGACTGATAGCTGACGACTGACGGCTGACCGCTGACCGCGAGCGGCGGCGGACCGACGACCGATACACACGACGACCGACACGCACGACGACTGAACGGAGTGAGCCGGGGCATGGCAGAGACGCATGTCCTCTTCGTCGAGGACGACGACGTCATCCGGGAGGCGACACAGCTCGCGCTGGAACGGGTGGGATTCACGGTCACGGCCATGCCGGACGGGCTGTCGGGCCTGGAGTCCTTCCGCGCCGACCGGCCGGACATCGCGCTCCTGGACGTGATGCTGCCGGGCATGGACGGGGTGAGCCTGTGCCGCCGCATCCGCGATGAGTCGACCGTGCCCGTGATCATGCTCTCGGCGCGCGCGGACTCCATCGACGTGGTGCTCGGGCTGGAGGCCGGCGCGGACGACTACGTGACCAAACCCTTCGACGGGGCGGTCCTGGTGGCCCGCATCAGGGCCGTACTGCGCCGCTTCGGACACGCGGGCCGGGAGCCCGGTGAGTCCGACGGAACCGGTGGCTCCGCCGGGGGCGTGCTGTCCTTCGGCGACCTGGAGGTCGACACGGAGGGGATGGAGGTGCGCCGCAAGGGCGCGCCGGTGGCGCTGACTCCGACGGAGATGCGGCTGCTGCTGGAGTTCTCGTCGGCGCCCGGGACCGTGCTCTCCCGTGACCGGCTGCTGGAACGCGTCTGGGACTACGGCTGGGGCGGGGACACCCGGGTGGTGGACGTCCATGTCCAGCGGCTGCGCGCCAAGATCGGGCAGGACCGGATCGACACGGTCCGCGGCTTCGGTTACAAACTCAAGGCTTGACGCGGGCGCGCGGGCGCGCTGGGCGCGGACGGCGCGGGCGCGGTGACGCGTCCGTGGGGGCGACGAGCCGGGTGGGACAAGGTGTGACAGTGGTATGAAACGGCGCGCTCTGAGCACCGGCGTCCGGTGGAAGATCAGTATCGCGATCGCGGCCGTCGGCGCGCTGGTCGCCGTGGCGCTGAGCCTCGTGGTGCACAACTCGGCCCGGGTCTCGATGCTGGACAACGCGCGCGAGGTGCAGCTGGAACGGTTGCTGTTCGCGCAGCGGATGTACGACTCCACCAAGGAGGCCAAGTTCGGCACCAAGATCAATGACCCGGCGCTGCCGCCCGAGCTGCGGGCGAAGGCGCAGCAGGGACGGCGCGCGACCTACGTCCAGGAGGCCGACGACGGCGGGGTGCCGGACGTGTGGGCGGCGGTCCCGATGGGCAACGGCTCGGTGCTCTCGCTGCACAGCAAGTTCGCCGACCGCAGCACGACGATCATGAAGGACCTGGACCGCTCCCTGCTCATCGGCTCGGTCTCGGTGGTCTTCGGCGGCTGCGCGCTCGGGGTCCTGGTGGGCGGGCAGCTCTCGCGCCGGCTGCGCAGGGCGGCCGCCGCGGCGGTCCGGGTGGCCCAGGGGAACACGGAGGTACGGGTCGGGGAGGCCATCGGCGGAGTCGTCCGGGACGAGACGGACGAGCTGGCCCGCGCGGTGGACGCGCTGACCGACGCGCTGAACGAGCGGATCGAGGCCGAGCGCCGGGTCACCGCCGACATCGCGCACGAGCTGCGCACCCCGGTCACGGGGCTGCTCACGGCGGCCGAACTGCTGCCGCCCGGCCGCCCCTCGGAACTGGTACGGGACCGGGCGCAGGCGTTGCGGACGCTGGTGGAGGACGTCCTGGAGGTGGCCAGGCTGGACGGCGCCTCGGAGCGTGCCGAGCTCCAGGAGCTCGCGCTCGGTGAGTTCGTGGCGCGGCGCGTGGCCGTGCTGGACCCGGCGGTCGAGGTCAAGGTGGTCCACGACTCGTGGGTCTGCACGGATCCGCGCCGCCTGGAGCGCATCCTGGGCAATCTGCTGACGAACGCGGCCAAGCACGGCTCGGCACCGGTCGAGGTCACCGTCGAGGGCCGGGTCGTGCGCGTACGGGACCACGGGCCCGGCTTCCCCGAGGCGCTGCTGCGCGAGGGCCCGAGCCGGTTCCGTACGGGCTCGACCGACCGCGCGGGCCACGGCCACGGCCTCGGTCTGACGATCGCGGCGGGCCAGGCCCGGGTGCTGGGCGCGCGGCTGACCTTCCGCAACGCCGCCCCGACGGGGGTGCCGGAGCGGGCGGGCGGGGGCGGCGCGATCGCCGTGCTCTGGCTGCCGGAACACGCCCCGACGACGACGGGCAGCTTCCCGGTACTCAAGCTCGCGGACCCGGCGTAGGGCCCCACCCGGGTGAGCCGCCGGGCGCGCCATGGCCGGACGCCCCTGTCCGGGCCCCGGGCGGGCTTCTGCTCGTACCGCGGACGGCGAGGGCCCCTGGCGCGCGGCATTCCGCGCGTCAGGGGCCCTAGGTGTGCTGTCCGGCCGATCTTCGCGGGCCCGGGGGAGGGGAGGCGGCCGGGCCGGCGCCGGCTTCAAGCCGGGCGCCGTCCCCCCGTCCCCGGTCCGCCGTGTCGCGTGCCCCGTCGCCCTGGCCGGGCTCAGGCCGACTGCGCGATCTTGTCGTCCGCCACGGCGGCGTCCTCCGGCTTCTCCGGGCCGGCGCCCCGCAGCGGTACCTCCTTGACGAACCACGCCGCGACGAAGCCGATCACCGCGATCGAGGCGCCCAGGGTGAAGGCCGCGTGCGTACCGGACGACACGGCGTACTGGTACGCCTCCCGGGCCGCCTCCGGCAGCTTCGCCAGGCTCGCCGCGTCCAGCTGCGAGGTCTGCTGGGTCGCCGCGCCGCCGCCCCGCGCCGCCATCTCGTCCTGCACCCGGCTGGTGAAGAGCGCGCCCATCACCGCGGCGCCGAAGGAGCCGCCGAGCGTACGGAAGAGGGTGGTGGTGGAGGATCCGACGCCCATGTCCTTCATCTCGACGCTGTTCTGCGCGACGAGCATGGTGATCTGCATCAGGAAGCCCATGCCGGCGCCGAGCACGGCCATGTAGAGCCCGGAGGTCAGCCGCGAGGTGCCGGTGTCCATCTGCGCGAGCAGGAACAGGCCGACGACCATCAGTCCGCCGCCGACGATGGGGAAGACCTTGTACTTGCCGCTGTTGGTGGTGATGCGGCCCGCGACCAGCGAGACGGCCATCATCGACAGCAGCATGGGCAGGAGCAGCAGGCCGGAGTTGGTGGCCGAGGCGCCCTGGACGGACTGCTGGTACAGCGGCAGGAACAGCACCGCGCCGAACATCACGAAGCCGGTCAGGAAGCCGATCACCGACATCAGCGAGAAGTTGCGGTTGCGGAAGATGTGCAGCGGCATGATCGGCTCGGCGGCCTTGGTCTGGACGATGACGAAGCCGATGAGCGCCACGACCCCGAGCGCGATCAGCTCCATGATCACCGAGGAGGTCCAGTCGTACTCCGTACCGCCCCAGGTGGTGACGAGCACGATCGAGGTGATGCCGACGGTCAGCAGGGCGGCGCCCAGGTAGTCGACCTTGGCCCGGACCGTCCGGTCCCTGGCCGGCAGGTGCAGGACGGTCGAGATCATGATCAGCGCCACCGCGCCCAGCGGCAGGTTGATGTAGAAGCTCCAGCGCCAGCCGAGGTGATCGGTGATGGTGCCGCCGACCAGCGGGCCGCCGATCATGGCGAGGGCCATGACACCGGCCATCATGCCCTGGTACTTGCCGCGCTCCCGGGGCGGGATCAGGTCGCCGATGATCGCCATGACGCCGACCATCAGACCGCCGGCGCCCAGGCCCTGTACGGCACGGAAGCCGATGAGCTGGCCCATGTCCTGCGCCATGCCGCTGAGCGCCGAGCCGATCAGGAAGATGACGATCGACGTGAGGAAGACGCCCTTGCGCCCGTATATGTCGCCGAGCTTGCCCCAGATGGGCGTGGCGGCGGCGGTCGCCAGGGTGTACGCGGTCACCACCCAGGACAGGTGCGCGAGGCCGCCCAGCTCGCCGACGATCGTCGGCATCGCCGTGCCGATGATCATGTTGTCCAGCATGGCCAGCAGCATCGAGATCATCAGCGCGAGCAGGACCACGCGCACGCTGCGCGGCTGCGCGCCGGAGCCGTCCGGCTCCGCCAGGGTGCCGCCCTTCCGCTCGCCGGTCGCGCCCCGCGCCCCCGCCGTCGGAGCCTTGTCGGTCGTACTCAACTTCCCCACTCCCCTGCACTCCCCATTGCGTTCCCCGTATCGAGGTGTCGAGGTGCCGAGCACCCCTGTGTCGAGCACCCGGGAACTTACTTGCCGCCCGGCAAGTTCACTACACTGGGGAAGGTAGACCCACTCCTAGCCGGTCGTCAAGTAAGTTCTTTCTCGGGAGAGCACATGGGCAGCAGCACGCAGCACCCACGGCGGGGCAACACCCGCCAGCGCATCCAGGACGTCGCCCTGGAGCTCTTCGCCGAGCAGGGCTACGAGAAGACCTCGCTGCGGGAGATCGCGGAACGGCTGGATGTCACGAAGGCGGCGCTCTACTACCACTTCAAGACCAAGGAAGACATCCTGATCAGCCTCTTCGAGGACCTGAGCCGGCCGGTGGACGAACTGGTCGAGTGGGGCGCGGCGCAGCCGAGCACCCTGGAGACCAAGAAGGAGATCCTGCGCCGCTACGGCGTGGCACTGGCGGGCGCGGCGCCGCTCTTCCGCTTCATGCAGGAGAACCAGGCGACGGTGCGCGAGCTGAGCATCGGCGACTTGTTCAAGAAGCGCATGATGAAGCTGATGGACCTGGTCATGGATCCCGACGCGGACATGCCCGACCGGGTGCGCTGCTTCAGCGCGCTGTTCACGATGCACGCGGGGATGCTGGCCCTCAAGGACGTCGAGGGAGACCCCGAGGAAAAGCGCGCGGCCATCCTCGAGGTCTCCACCGATCTGATCACCCAGGCGCACACACCGAGCCGTACGGCGTGACACGAAGCACCCCGGGGGTACCGGGGCGCTTCGCGACGGCGCCGCGGCCACGCGGCGCCGTCGGTCACACGTCGACGCCGGTCATTCGTCGACGCGAGTCATTCCCCGACGCGGATCAGAGGTTCACACCGACGGACCGCAGGAACGGCACCGGGTCGACGGCCGAGCCGTAGTTCGGGGTCGTACGGATCTCGAAGTGCAGGTGCGGGCCGCTGGAGTTGCCGGTGTTGCCGGACAGGGCGATCTTCTGGTCCGTCTTCACCTGCTGGCCGACGGACACGTCTATCTGGGACAGGTGCGCGTACTGCGAGTACGTGCCGTCCTTGTGCTTGATCACGATCGCGTTGCCGTACGCGGGGCCGTCACCTGCGCCGTTCGGGCCGGCCTTGACGACGGTGCCCTGGTGGGCGGCGTGGACCGGGGTGCCGACCGGCACGGCGAAGTCCTGGCCGGAGTGCTTGTGCGCCCACATGTTGCCGCCGCGGCCGAAGCTCGCGCTCAGCGCGTACTTCTTGACCGGGTCGGTCCAGGAGGCGGCCTTCTTCGCCGCGGCCTTCGCCTCGGCGGCCTTGGTCTTCACCTGCTTCACCTCGGCCTGGTGGGCCTTCTCGGCGGCCTTGGCCTGTACGGCGGCCTGCTGGTGGACGGCGGCGGCCGTCGAGGTCGCGGTCGAGACGGACGAGGCGGCGGCCGCGGGCCCGCCGCCGGTCGCGGCGAACGCGGCCCCGGCCCCGCACG
The DNA here is from genome assembly GCF_000719775.1 of Streptomyces sp. NRRL F-5135. Taxonomy (GTDB): domain Bacteria; phylum Actinomycetota; class Actinomycetes; order Streptomycetales; family Streptomycetaceae; genus Streptomyces; species Streptomyces hebeiensis. Next base: position 29,542 of record NZ_JOHR01000026.1, read on the forward strand.
CCACCGTCACGCCGAGTCCGGCGGCGACGACGCCGGCGCGGGTACGCAGGGCGGACGGACGGAACAGACGGGACTGGTTGCGCAGCGACATACAGGAAACCTCCGGGCATGAATGGACCCGGCAGACATACCGGGCTTGCCACACCTTGGTAACCCGGACTCCATCTCGCCCCAAAACCACCTATCTACGACAACCCGTCGTAACAACACAGACGACGATCCGCCTCTTGACGACCCACTCCCTTCCAATTAAAGGGTTGGCAAATGCGATGATTATGTCCGGTTTTAAAGGCATGTAGGACCGTACGGGAGGGGAAGTGAGACCTGCGTCACCGACCCGGGGAACGCACCGTCACGGAAAGAGCCGCCACCGATACGGCCGAAAGTCCCGGCGATTGCCAGACCGTATGACTATTCCGACTAGTAGGCCCGGAAATCGCTGTGCGCCTTGTCACGACCGGTGGGCAGAAATGCCGTCCGATTCGGGACCAAGGTCCCGCGTGGAACCGGGGAGCGCGGCGCCATACGCTTCGTGCCGTATCTGTACGTCCGGTCTGTACGTCCGGCCCGGCGCGGTCCGCGACAGCGGGCCCGACCGGTTCGGCCAGGGGGACTCGACCAGGGGGAATGATGGCCAACGACGACCACGACTTCGACGGCATCGAACTGGCGGACGCCATCCAGTCCGTACGCGACCAGCTCCTCGACGCCGCCACGCGCGCCACGGACCGACCGCTGTCCTTCGAGGTCGGCGACATCCAGATGGAGTTCACCCTGGAGCTGCGCAAGGAGGTCAAGGGCGGCACCAAGGTCAAGGCCTGGGTCGTGGAGGCGGGCGCGGACGGCACCCGCGCCACCGGCCGTACGCACAAGGTCGCCTTCACCCTCACGCCGCGCGACGCCCGCACCGGCGCGCCCTGGAAGGTCGGCAACCCGGACCACGGGAGTACGGCGGGATTCGGCGGCCGCACGGGCGGGACGGACGCGGCGGGCGGTGCGCGGTGAGCGTGGAACGGGTCGTCGCGGTTTTCGGGGACGCCCAGGGGACAGGGGTGTTACTCGATGCGTTCACCATCCTGACCTGCGCCCATGTCATCGGGAAGGAGAACCGTCCGACAGTCGCCCATCCGCGGCTGGCCGACCGGGTCCCGGCCGATGTGCGCTGGTCGGACGACCATCTCGACCTGGCGCTGCTGATATCGGAACGTCCCTGCCTCCGGAGACAGCCGGCCGTCGCGCTCCCGGAGATCCGCCTGGGTGAGGTCGCCACCACCGGCCCCCTGCCGCACTGCGAGATCGTAGGTTTCCCCCGGATCCAGCGGTACGGGGACGACGGCGCCCTGGACCTCGACCAGTACCCGGCCACCGTGCTGCCCTCGGCCGGTTCCGTGCGCGGCGCCCTGGTCTGCACGCTCGACCAGCCGGCGGCGGCCGAGCGCCACGACGGCACGTCCCCGTTGCAGGGGCTCTCCGGCGCCCCCGTGTTCGCGGGGGAGGTGTTGCTGGGCGTCGTCACCGAGGTACCGCGCGGGCGCGGCCACCTGCGCCTCGAAGGCGTGCCGGTGCCCGAGACCGCGATCCGGCGATTCACCAGGCTGTCGGCCCGCTTCGAACGGGTCACCGACCGCCACCCCCAGGACCACCTCTTCGAGGAGCGGTACGCGAGAGCCCTCAAGGCCCGGTATCAGAAGACACGGATCTTCGGCATCGACGAGCTGAGCACCGGCGAGGCGACCTGGGACCTCGACACCGCGTATCTGAGCCTGGAAGCCGACCAGCAGAACCGGGAGACGCGAGGCCCCTTCGACGCCCACGCTCACAGTTCCCAGCCCCGCCGTATCCACGACCTGCTGGCGGACCGCCCCCGCGCGGTCCTCCGGGGCGAGGCCGGCGCGGGCAAGACCACGCTGGTGTGGTGGCTCGCCTCGCACGCGGTCTGCGGGACCCTGAGCCCCGAACTGGCGGAGCTGAACGGCCTGGTCCCCTTCGTCGTTCCCTTGCGCACCGTGCAGGCCCGGGGCTCCGGCCTGCCCACGCCCGGCAGGCTCCCGGCCGTGGCGGGCCTGCTGACGGACGACGCGCCGCCCGGCTGGGCGGTGCGTGTGCTGGAGTCGGGACGGGCCCTGCTCCTGGTGGACGGCGTGGACGAGGTCCCGGCGTCCGAACGCGACAACACACGTACCTGGCTGACGGAGCTGCTGAACCTCTATCCCCGCACCCGCTGCCTCGCCACCGTGCGCCCGCTCGCCGTGGAGACCGACTGGCTGCGCTCGGAACGCTTCGAGGACCTGACCCTGCTCCCGATGCGGGACGAGGACATCCAGAAGTTCGTCACCGCCTGGCACACGGCCGCCCGGATCGAATGCGACGCGTACGCCGACAGGGAACGCGCCGCGTCCGAGCAGGCGCACCTGGAGCACCTGGAGGGCGAACTCCGGGCGCAGTTCGAGCGGAACACGGCCCTGCGCACCCTCGCCCGGACGCCGCTGCTCTGCGCGGTCATCTGCGCCCTGCACCGCCGCCGGGGCGGCCTGCTGCCCGACACCCGCTGGGACCTCTACCGGGCCACGCTCGCGATGCTCCTCGGCAGCCGGGACGCCCAGCGCAACATCGGCGTTCCCGAGGGCATCACCATGGGCTTCGACGAACACCAGGAGCTGTTGCAGGCCATCGCGGTCTGGCTGGTCCGAGGCGGACAGTCCCAGCTGTCGCACGAGGACGCGGAGCGGCAGATCGAGGGGGCGATGCGCCGGCTGCCGCATGTCAAGGCCCAAGGGCCGGCGTCGGCCGTGCTCACCTATCTGCTGAACCGCAGCGGGCTGCTGCAGGAACGCGTCGGCGATGTCGTCCAGTTCATCCACCGGACCTTTCAGGACTACCTGGCCGCACGGGCGTTGGTGGAGGGCGGCAGCCTGCCGGAGCTGCTCAGGAACGCCCACAACGAGCAGTGGCACGACACCGTCCTGCTGGCCGTCGGCCACTGCCGGCCGAACGAGGTCCGGCAGCTGATCGAGGGGTTGATCGAAGCCGGGGACGCGACGGACGATCCTGCCGTGCGCGAGTCGGTGCATGTCCTCGCCGCCCGCTGCTTCCTGGACGCCGTCGTCGTGGACGAGACGGTCGGGGAGCGGATAGCCACCCGGGTACGGACGCTGCTGCCGCCGCGGCCGGAGTCGGACCTGGAGGTGTTGGGTTCGCTGGCTGCCTATCTGCTGCCGCTGCTGCCCGATCCGGACGCGCTCACGAAGGAGGAAGCGGAGCGCACCGTCCGGCTCATCTCCCTGATCGGTGGCTCCGAGGCCGTTCCCGCCGCCGCTCGGTACGCACGGCACGGCGGCCGTGCGGTCCGCACTCTTCTCTGCCGGAACTGGTACCGGTTCCCGGCGGGGGAGTACGCCCGTCAGGTGCTGGCCGGCCTGCCCCTGGCCAATGAGGTGCTGATGGTGAGCGACCTGGAACAGCTGCGGGAACTCGCCACGCTGCACCCCATGGGGGGCCTCGAGGTCGTGGGCGACATCACCGGCGACGAACTCCTCGATCACCTGCGTGATGTCCGCTGCGGGCAGCTGCATCTCAGCGGCAACGATGCCCTCCGGGACGTGTCGTTCCTCCCGGAGCTCACAGGGCTGACGGAGTTCAGTCTCTTCAGCTGCCCCATGGTGTCGGATCTCTCCGGCCTCGCCAGTTCGTCGGTCGAGCACCTGTTCCTGGACGAGAGCTCTTTCCGGCGGTCGGACCTCGCGCCGGTGCGGGAGATGCCGAAACTCAGGATGCTGTCGCTCAACTACTACGCGGAGTCTCCGGGCGCACAGCTCCCATCGCCGCATGCACGTGTCCGGCAGCTGGACATCATGATGGTCCGTCCACTCGATCTTTCCACCATCGGGGACTGGCCCTCGCTCCGCCACCTCGACCTGACCCTGGCCCCGGCCACGGACTCCACCCCCGCGCTGGACCTGACTCCGCTGGTCGGCCTGACCGATCTCAAGGTCACCATTTCGTCCGTGCATGAGGACATCCCTCACACGCTGGTCGGCGCCGAACTCCTCGGTGACCGCCTGACCGTCCACGACTGACCGCCACGCGACAAAAGGGGGCTGCCCCGGACCGTTTCCCATGATGGGAAACGGTCCGGGGCAGCCCCTTCACGCCTTCACGCGCGTCTGACGTCTCAGACGTCCTTCGTCAGGTTCGGGCCGCCACCCGCCGCCTGCTCGATCGGCGGGACGTCCGGCAGCGGCGACTTCTCCTCACCCCGGAAGGTGAACTTCTTCGCCTCGCCCTCGCCCTCGGTGTCCACGACCACGATGTGGCCGGGGCGCAGCTCGCCGAAGAGGATCTTCTCCGAGAGGACGTCCTCGATCTCGCGCTGGATCGTCCGGCGCAGCGGCCGGGCGCCCAGGACCGGGTCGTAGCCCTTCTGGGCCAGGAGCGACTTGGCGGCCGGGCTGAGCTCGATGCCCATGTCCCGGTCCTTCAGCCGCTCGTCCACCTTGGCGACCATGAGGTCGACGATCTGGATGATGTCTTCCTGGCTGAGCTGGTGGAAGACGACCGTGTCGTCGACACGGTTGAGGAACTCGGGCCGGAAGTGCTGCTTCAGCTCTTCGTTGACCTTGTTCTTCATCCGCTCGTAGTTGGTCTTCGTGTCGCCCTGTGCCGCGAAGCCCAGGTTGAAGCCCTTCGAGATGTCCCGGGTCCCCAGGTTGGTCGTCATGATGATGACCGTGTTCTTGAAGTCCACGACCCGGCCCTGGGAGTCGGTCAGGCGACCGTCCTCCAGGATCTGGAGAAGGGAATTGAAGATATCGGGGTGGGCCTTCTCGACCTCGTCGAAGAGGACGACGGAGAACGGCTTCCGGCGCACCTTCTCGGTGAGCTGGCCACCCTCTTCGTAACCCACGTAACCGGGGGGCGAACCGAAGAGGCGGGAAACCGTGTGCTTCTCGCTGAACTCCGACATGTCGAGGGCGATCAGCGCGTCCTCGTCGCCGAAGAGGAATTCGGCGAGCGTCTTGGAGAGTTCGGTCTTACCGACACCGGACGGGCCGGCGAAGATGAACGAACCACCGGGCCGCTTGGGGTCCTTCAGACCCGCTCGCGTACGCCGGATCGCCTGGGAGAGCGCCTTGATGGCGTCCTTCTGGCCGATGACGCGCTTGTGGAGCTCGTCCTCCATGCGCAGCAGGCGGCTCGACTCCTCCTCGGTGAGCTTGAAGACCGGGATGCCGGTGGAGGCCGCCAGGACCTCGGCGATCAGCTCGCCGTCGACCTCGGCGACGACGTCCATGTCGCCGGCCTTCCACTCCTTCTCCCGCTTGGCCTTCGCCGCCAGCAGCTGCTTCTCCTTGTCGCGGAGGGAGGCCGCCTTCTCGAAGTCCTGGGAGTCGATCGCCGACTCCTTGTCGCGGCGGACGCCCGCGATCTTCTCGTCGAACTCGCGGAGGTCCGGCGGCGCCGTCATCCGGCGGATGCGCATCCGGGAGCCGGCCTCGTCGATCAGGTCGATCGCCTTGTCCGGCAGGAAGCGGTCCGAGATGTAGCGGTCGGCGAGCGTGGCGGCCTGCACCAGCGCCTCGTCCGTGATGGACACGCGGTGGTGCGCCTCGTAGCGGTCGCGCAGCCCCTTGAGGATCTCGATCGTGTGCGGCAGCGACGGCTCCGCGACCTGGATCGGCTGGAACCGGCGCTCGAGGGCCGCGTCCTTCTCCAGGTGCTTGCGGTACTCGTCCAGCGTGGTCGCGCCGATCGTCTGGAGCTCGCCGCGGGCCAGCATCGGCTTGAGGATGCTGGCGGCGTCGATCGCGCCCTCGGCGGCGCCCGCACCCACCAGGGTGTGGAGCTCGTCGATGAACAGGATGATGTCGCCGCGGGTGCGGATCTCCTTGAGGACCTTCTTCAGGCGCTCCTCGAAGTCACCGCGGTAGCGGGAGCCGGCGACGAGCGCGCCGAGGTCCAGGGTGTAGAGGTGCTTGTCCTTGAGGGTCTCGGGCACCTCGCCCTTGACGATGGCCTGCGCCAGGCCCTCGACGACCGCCGTCTTGCCGACGCCGGGCTCGCCGATGAGGACCGGGTTGTTCTTCGTACGGCGGGACAGCACCTGCATGACCCGCTCGATCTCCTTCTCGCGCCCGATGACCGGGTCGAGCTTGGATTCGCGGGCGGCCTGGGTGAGGTTCCGGCCGAACTGGTCGAGGACCAGGGACGTGGAGGGCGTGCCCTCGGCAGGACCGCCGGCGGTGGCGGCCTCCTTGCCCTGGTATCCGGAGAGCAGCTGGATCACCTGCTGCCGCACCCGGTTGAGATCGGCGCCCAGCTTCACGAGGACCTGGGCGGCGACGCCCTCGCCCTCGCGGATCAGGCCGAGCAGGATGTGCTCCGTGCCGATGTAGTTGTGGCCCAGCTGAAGGGCCTCGCGGAGCGACAGCTCCAGGACCTTCTTGGCACGGGGAGTGAAGGGGATGTGACCGGACGGGGCCTGCTGCCCCTGGCCGATGATCTCCTCCACCTGCTGGCGGACCGCCTCGAGCGAAATCCCGAGGCTCTCCAGGGCCTTAGCGGCGACACCCTCACCCTCGTGGATCAGGCCCAGGAGGATGTGCTCGGTGCCGATGTAGTTGTGGTTGAGCATCCGGGCTTCTTCCTGAGCCAGGACGACAACCCGCCGCGCGCGGTCGGTGAACCTCTCGAACATCGTTAATCGCTCCTCAGAGCGGTCAGGCAGTAAAGGGGTCGGTCCCCTCCCTGTCCTTCCGCAGCTTAGTCCCGCAAGCGGGGACCGCTCATTCCAACTGCCGACTACCCGTCCCAGGCTTCCAGCCCCGAACGCCGGACAACAGCTTCAACCCGATGGTGCGAGACGATGTTCCCGCAGGCCAGACAGATACCCGCACCATCAGTACGCCGATGGCGAACGTGAAGCCCTCCGACACCGCGTGTCGCCCCTTCCCACTAGGAATGTCTTACCCGCAAGCACGGACACTCCATGCGGCACGCCCCGGTTCCCTCCGCTACGGGCGAACATCCTTGCGTTCCCGAATACGCTCGTACGCCCCGGATCTCCAACGCTGCGCGTCCGATGGGGAACGCGACGTAACCATGAGGGGCGCGGGGAAGTTGCTCCGTGCATGGCCTTCACCGTCCCGCCGTCCCGCACGGGTCCGCCGCCCTGCCCGACCTCCCCGCGCCGCGCCCCGGTCCCGCCGCGCGAGAACCGGCCGCCGCAGCCGGCGCCGCCGGGGCCCGTGCCGCGCGTCGCGCCGATCGATCCGCCGGGGGAAGACGGTCGTGCGCTCTGGTACGAGAACGAGTTCGGCTGGCCGACAGTGCCCGGACCGCCCGCCATGCTGCTGACGGGGTTCCGCTTCGACGTGCTGGAGATGCCCTCGGACGCGGGCGCGGCCGTCCTGCGACGCATGGGCCCGGCCGTCGGCCCCGTGATGCTCCACGGCAGGCGCATGGGCTTTCTGGTGGCCCCTGGAAGCGCCGAGGAGCTGCCGGGGCTGCTGGACTGGCTGGAGTGGGGCGGCCTGGCCCTCGGGCTGACCGCTCTGGGCACGGACGGCCGCACGGCGGCCCCCGCACCGCCCCATTGGCCGCGAGTCGCCGGTCCGGGGGGCGCCGTGTGGCTGCGGCCCCCCGGCCCTGGACGTGAGGTGGTGCCGGAGCTGCCCGCGCTCGCCCCGTTCGGGCACGGCAGCGTCACCGGCGACGGGGGCAGGAGTGGTCACGCCCCCGATCTCGTACGACTCCTGGACGCGGCGGCCACCGAGTGCCACCGGGCCCGGCTGCTGCGTGGAAATACGCCGCGTACGAATACTCAGCCGTTGGCCTTCTCGTAGGCCTCACGGATCTCGGCGGGAACGCGGCCACGGTCGTTGACGCTGTAGCCGTTCTCCTTCGCCCACTTGCGGATTTCCGCGGTGTCCTTGTTCCCGCCCGTGGCGACGCGGCCCTTGCCACGGCCACCGGAAGCACGGCCACCGGTCCGCCGGCCGCCCTTCGTGTACGGGTCGAGGAGCCCGCGCAGCTTGTCCGCATTGGCGGTGGTGAGGTCAATCTCGTACGTCTTGCCGTCCAGCGCGAACGTCACCGTCTCGTCCGCCTCGCCACCGTCGAGGTCATCGACAAGAAGGACCTGAACCTTCTGTGCCACCGGATTTCCTTTCATCGAAAATGCAGTACGCGGAAAGGAAACCGCTTTTCTCCTGAAAACACAAACCCCCGGCAGAGGTTCAGTCGGGCACCGAGACGGGAAACGTACGCGATTCGGACATAGGGTTCCCGACGGGTTCCGGTGGGTTCCGGCGATCACAGATGCAGAAGCATCCGGCTGTTGCCCAAGGTGTTCGGCTTCACCCGTTCGAGACCGAGGAACTCCGCAACACCCTCGTCATAGGAACGCAGCAGCTCTCGGTAGACATCCCGGTCGACCGGAGTCTCGCCGATCTCCACGAAGCCGTGCTTGGTGAAGAACTCCACTTCGAAGGTGAGGCAGAATACGCGCCGCACTCCCAGCCAGCGGGCCGTCTCCAACATCTTGTCCAGGAGTTCGTGCCCGGCGCCGGTGCCCCTGGCCACGGGATCCACGGCGAGTGTGCGCACTTCGGCGAGGTCTTCCCACATCACGTGCAAGGCCCCACAGCCGATGACGTGGGCGTCCTCGTCGCGTTCCGCCACCCAGAACTCCTGGATGTCCTCGTAAAGAGTCACCGGCGCTTTGTCGAGCAGGATGCCCCGCCGTACGTACGGGTCCACAAGACGGCGGACCGCGGGCACATCCCGGGTCCTGGCCCGCCTGATCGTGAGGGCATTACGCGCGGCATTGGGAGAGGACGGGCTCGAGGACATGACTGGACGCTATCGCCCCGCCTCCGGCGGGACGTCGGCGCCCTCGGTGACATCTCGGGCGGCATCGCGCACGGCATCCCGAACGACATCTCGCGGCGGCGGCTCTTGCGTACGGAGATCTTCCGTACGGTCACTTTCCGTACTGCCTTCCGTACTGCCTTCCGTACGGGCTTCCGCGCCACCTTCCCGTCCGCGTTCCGGCCCGCCTTCCGGACCGCCTTCCGGGCGGTCGGCGCGGACGATACGGACGGCGTCCGCGAGCGAGCCGCGCTGCTCCGGCGACATCATGCCGAAGAAGGCGACGAGAGCCGCCGCCGGGTTGTCGCTCTTCGACCACGCCTCGTTCATGAGTGCCGCCGCGTAGGCGGCGCGGGTGGAGACCGCCGTATATCGATAGGCGCGGCCCTCGACTTCCCGGCGCACCCAGCCCTTCTGATGGAGATTGTCCATTACCGTCATGACGGTGGTGTAGGCGATGGACCGTTCCTTCTGAAGGTCTTCGAGGACTTCCCGGACGGTGACCGGGCGGTTCCATTGCCAGACGCGTGTCATGACGGCGTCTTCCAGGTCTCCCAATTGACGGGGCACAGTCCCACCATAGTAGGAGATGACTGGATGGCTGGTTATTTACGGAACAAAAAGGACGCGCGACGAGAAGGCGTCGTGCGTCCTGTTGTGCCATTCGTCCCGTTACGGGATCGCCCGGCCCGTCGCACGCACCGCGGGTAACCCGCGACCAGCGGCCGCGCGGGTACGGGCGCGCGGCGTACGGGGCCGGCGGACCGGCGGAGGGCGGGTCAGGCGCGGGGGGTCTCCGGGGTGCCGTTCCGGGCCGCCTCCGCGCGGGCGAACGCGGCGTCGACCGCGGCGTCTTCCTTGGTCTTGTTGGAGCCGCCCTGGCTCTTGACGATCGTCCTGACGAGGCCGATGAAGAAGGCGGCCATCACGACGGGGGGCAGGAGCGCGGATACGTAGTCCATGGGATCCAGAGTAGCGAGGCGGCCGGGGCTCGTCCGGCCCGGCCCGCCACCCGGGCCGGGCCGGCACAGCGGTCGGCGAGCCGGTCCCGCGGGGGCGCGGGGCGGCGTTTGGGCGGGAAGACCTCGGACGGCTTGGGCATCGGCCGGGAGGGGGCGGCGGGGCGCGGAGGTGACGGCTTTTCCGGCTCGCCCGGCTTGCCCGGCTCGCGTGGCCTGCTCGGCTCTCCCGGTTCGCCCGGCGGAGGCGCCTCGGGCCTTCCCGGCTTCCGCGGCTCGGCCGGTTTCTCCGGCTCGGACGGCTTTCCCGGCTCGGACGGCTTCCCCGGCTCGGACGGCTTCCCCGGCTCGGACGGCTTTCCCGGCTTCCCCGGCTTCTGCGGCTTGGCCGGCTCACGCGGCCTCGGCTGGCGCGGAGCGTCGTCCGCGTCGGCGCGCCCGCCGGGCAGGGCGAGCAGCCGGGTGCGGGGCGCGGGGGGACGGCGCCCGGTCGCCCGTAGCCTCATGCAGCGTTCGAGGAGGGCCGCGGCCGTGGCGTTGCCCCCGAGGGCCCGCAGCGCGGCCAGATCGTCGGGGAGCGGAACGTGACCGGCGTCCAGGGCGTCCCCGAGCAACTCCAGGTAACCCGCGACCGACCCGGGGAGCGCGTGGCGGTAGCGGGCGAGGTCGGCCACCAAAAACGCCCTGAGCCGCCCGGCCTCCCGCACCGCCTCGTCCACGGACGCGGCCAGCCGCAGGCAGGCCCGCACGTCCTCGCTCGGGAGCGGGGCGGGGTGAAGGGCGACGTCGAGGGCGCGGCGGAGCACCCGCAACTCATCGGCACCGAACGTGATGCCGCCGAGGGAACCGTGAGGGGTGGGCATGCGGCGAGATTACGCGGCAAGGGAACGAAAGGGTCTTAACGGATAAGTCCGCGCGTTTCGCCTGCGGCGGCCGGGCGGGCCTCGCGCGAGGCGGGACCGTGCCCCGGCGGCCCGTGCGGGACGGCAGCCTGCTCCGGGCCTCTGGCCTTTCCGGCACGCGGGAGAGAACCAGCCGGCCCCGGGCCGACGGGGGCGGCGGGGCACCGTCGCCCGGCGCCACCCGACGCACGGAAGGCCCGACGCCCGGAGCCGACTGCCGTCCCGGCGGGGGTGGCCCCGGACCTGTCCCGATGCCGGGGACGGAACCGGCGTCCGGGGGCCGCCCTGGCCGCCGGCCCAGGGCGCGGGCGCGCGGGCGCTCCCGCGGTCCACGGCCCCTCGCCGGGAGGCGCTACGCGCGGGAGACGTTCCGCTCGTACACCAGCCGCAGACCGATCAGCGTCAGCCACGGCTCGTGCTCGTCGATCACCGACGACTCGCCCAGCACCATCGGCGCCAGGCCCCCCGTCGCGATCACCGTCACGTCCTCCGGGTCGGCCGCCAGCTCGCGGGCCATGCGCGTCACCACGCCGTCGACCTGGCCGGCGAAGCCGTACAGGATGCCCGACTGCATCGCCTCGACCGTGTTCTTGCCGATGACGCTCCGCGGCCGGGCCAGTTCGATCTTGCGGAGCTGGGCGCCCTTGACGCCGAGCGCGTCGACCGAGATCTCGATGCCCGGGGCGATCACGCCGCCCGCGTACTCCCCCCGCGCGCTCACCGCGTCGAAGGTCGTCGCCGTACCGAAGTCCACGACGATCGCGGGCCCGCCGTACAGGTCGACCGCGGCGACCGAGTTGATGATGCGGTCCGCGCCGACCTCCTTGGGGTTGTCGACCAGGATCGGCACCCCGGTCTTGATGCCGGGTTCCACGAGGACGGCCGGTACGTCGCCGTAGTAGCGGCGGGTGACCTCGCGCAGTTCGTGCAGGACGGTCGGGACCGTGGAGCAGATGGCGATGCCCCCGATGCCGTCGCCCAGCTCCTCGCCGAGCAGTGGGTGCATGCCCATCAGCCCCTGGAGGAGCACGGCGAGCTCGTCGGCCGTACGGCGGGCGTCGGTGGAGATCCGCCAGTGTTCGACGATGTCCTCGCCGTCGAACAGACCGAGCACGGTGTGGGTGTTGCCGACGTCGATCGTGAGCAGCATCAGGCGTCGACCTCGCGCAGGTCCAGGCCGATGTCCAGGATCGGGGACGAGTGCGTCAGCGCGCCCACCGCGAGGTAGTCGACGCCCGTCTCGGCGTACGCGCGCGCGTTCGCGAGGCTGAGCCGGCCGGACGACTCCAGGGTCGCGCGGCCCGCCACCAGCGCCACGGCCCGAGCCGTCTCGGCCGGGGTGAAGTTGTCCAGCAGTATCAGGTCGGCGCCCGCGTCGAGCACCTCGCGCACCTGGCCGAGAGTGTCGGCCTCGACCTCGATCGGCACGTCGGGGAACCGGTCGCGTACGGCCTTGAACGCCTCGGCGATCCCGCCCGCCGCCACCACGTGGTTGTCCTTGACCAGGGCGGCGTCGGAGAGCGACATCCGGTGGTTCACACCGCCGCCGCAGCGCACCGCGTACTTCTCCAGGGCGCGCAGTCCCGGCGTGGTCTTGCGGGTGTCCCGGACCTTCGCGCCCGTGCCGTCGAGGGCGTCGGCCCAGGCGCGGGTGGCGGTCGCGATGCCGGACAGCCGGCAGAGCAGGTTGAGGGCGCTGCGCTCGGCCGTGAGCAGGTCGCGGGTGCGGGCCGTGACGCTCAGCAGCTTCTGACCTGCCTCGACGCGGTCGCCGTCCCGTACGTGGCGCTCGACCTCGAAGTCCTCGGTGCAGACGAGGGACACGACGGCCTCGGCGATGTGCAGGCCCGCGACCGTACCGCTCTCCCGCGCCGTGAAGTCGCCGGTCGCCACGGCGTCCTCGGGGACGGTCGCGACGGTTGTGACGTCCACGTCACCAGCCAGGTCCTCCTGGAGGGCCACGTGCGCGATGTCCTCGACCACGACGGGGTCCAGTCCCCCTTCAACGAGCAGCCGGGCGAGCGCGTCGTCGAGCCCGCACTCCAGGCCGAGGCCCGCCAGTTCGCCGTCCTCCCCGCCGCCGGAGCAGCCACAGCCGTCGCCGCAGCCGCCCGTGGCCGCGGCGGGGGCGGCGGCGCCGATCTGGATCAGCGGTACGTCCACGCGCTCCGCGTGCGGGATGTCTTCGGGCGTGCTCACGGTTACGGCTCCCTGGGGGCGTCGGGGCGGGGGGTTACGGGGACGAAGGGGAGGGCGGGGACGAAGGCGGGGCGCACGGGCGGGAACGCGGCCGTACGCGTGCGCCGGAGCGCGGGACGGAGCCCGGGACCGGGGCCGGCGTCCGGCTCGGCGGGCTGCCCAACCTCCGTACCCGGCGCCAGACGGACGACGAGATGACGCTGCCAGTCGGCGTCGTCACGCTCGGGCCGGTCCTCGCGCCAGTGGCAGCCACGGGTCTCCGTACGCTCCGCCGCGGCGGCGACCAGCACCCGCGCGACACAGAGAAGGTTGGTGGTCTCCCACGAGTCGACGCCGGGAACGGCGGGCTTGCCTCTGGTGCTTTCGTGGGCCGCCTCGCCCCGCGCGGCCTCGTCGGCGGCCGCCTGGACGGCCGCCAGCGCCTGAGCCGCCTCCCGGAGACTGTGGGCCGAGCGCAGGACGCCCGCGCCACGCGACATGATCCGCTGGATGCGGGCGCGGGCGTCGGGCGGGATCAGCGGCAGTTCGAGCGCCGGGGGCGAGGTGATCGGAGTGCTCGGCGTGACCGGTGTGACCGGTGTGACCGGGGTGGTGCTCGACGTGGCCGGGGTGCTCGGCGCGACCGGAACCGGGGTCGGTCCGTCTTGCCGCACCTCCGGTGGCGCCGCTTCTTCCTCTTCTTCCCCGCGTTCTTCCCCGCGCGCGACGTCCGCGTCGGCGATGTCCGTCGCGATGCGCTCGGCGAAGACCAGCCCCTCCAGGAGGGAGTTCGAGGCAAGCCGGTTCGCGCCGTGCACGCCCGTGCAGGCCACCTCGCCGCACGCGTAGAGCCCCGGCACGGTGGTCCGGCCGCTCAGATCCGTACGGACACCGCCGGACGCGTAGTGGGCGGCCGGGGCCACGGGTATGGGCTGCGTCACCGGATCGATGCCGTGGGCGCGGCAGGCGGCCAGGATCGTCGGGAAGCGGCTCTCCCACATGCGTGCGCCGAAGTGCCGCGCGTCCAGGTACATGTGCTCGGCGCCCCGCTCGCGCATCCGGCGCATGATCGCCTTGGCGACGACGTCCCGAGGCGCCAGTTCCGCGAGTTCGTGCTGTCCGGCCATGAACCGGACGCCGTCGGCGTCCACGAGGTGGGCGCCCTCGCCCCGTACCGCCTCCGAGACCAGCGGCTGCTGGCCCTCCGCCCCGGCTCCCAGGAACAGCACCGTCGGATGGAACTGGACGAATTCCAGGTCCGAGACCTCCGCCCCCGCGCGCAGCGCCAGCGCCACCCCGTCGCCCGTGGAGACCGCCGGGTTCGTGGTCGCGGAGAAGACCTGGCCCATGCCCCCGGTGGCGAGGACGACGGCGGGGGCGTGGACGGCGCCGACGCCGTCGTGCTGCCCCTCGCCCATGACGTGCAGGGTGACGCCGCGGGTACGGCCGCGGTCGTCCGTGAGGAGGTCCAGGACCAGCGCGTTCTCGATCGTCCGGAGCGCCGCCTCGCGGACCGCCGCGACCAGCGCGCGGGAGATCTCGGCGCCGGTCGCGTCGCCTCCCGCGTGGGCGATACGGCGGCGGTGGTGGCCGCCCTCGCGGGTCAGCTGGAGTTCACCGGCGGCGGAGGTGTCGAACCGGGCGCCGCTGGCGATCAGCCGCCGGACGGCCGCCGGACCCTCCGTGACGAGCAGGCGTACCGCCTCCTCGTCGCACAGTCCGGCGCCCGCGACCAGGGTGTCCTCCTGGTGCTGCGCGGGCGTGTCGCCCTCCCCGAGGGCCGCCGCTATGCCGCCCTGGGCCCAGCGGGTGGAACCGTCGTCGAGGCGGGCCTTGGTGACGACGACCGTCCGCAGGCCGGCGGCGGTGCAGCGCAGGGCGGCGGTGAGACCGGCGACGCCGGAGCCGACCACGACGACGTCCGCCTCGATGGACCAGCCGGGCGTGGGCGCCGCCAGCCGTATCCGGCCGCTGTCGCCGGCGGTGCGACCGCTGCCGCCGGTCGTACGGCCACTGCTGTCGCCGGTCGTGAGACCACTGCTGTCGTGCGTACGGCCGCTGTCGCCGCCGGTGGGCTGAGGCACCGCTCCTGCCGTTCCGGTCACTGGGAGGCTCCGAACGTCAGCGGGATGTTGTCGATCAGGCGAGTGCCACCGACGCGTGCGGCGACGGCGAGGATCGCGTCGCCCGTGTAGCCGTCGGGGACCTCGGTGAAGTCGGTGGGGTCGACGAGAGCCAGGTATTCGAGGCCGAGCGGCGGGTTGGCGCCGGCCGCCTCCGCCAGGACGGCCCGGGCGGCCTCCCGTACGGCATCGGCCCCGCACGGACCCACCGGTTCCCGGCTCGCCGCCACCGCGTGCACGTCGGCCGCCAGCCGGGACTCCCCGAGGGCGGAGAGCGCGGCGGCACGCCTGGACGCGACCGCGGGCGCGGAGGCGGCGCGGGCGCGCAGCGCGTGCTGGGCGCCGAGCCGGTCCCGCGCGGCGAACAGCGCCCGGGACAGGGCGAGGGCCGTACGGCGCTCCGGCGGCGACAGGTAGCGGTTGCGGCTGGAGAGCGCGAGACCGTCGTCCTCCCGGGTCGTCGGTACGCCGACGATCTCGACCGGGAAGTTCAGATCGCGGACCATCCGGCGGACCAGCGCGAGCTGCTGGGCGTCCTTCTGGCCGAAGAAGGCGACATCGGCCCGGCTCAGGTGCAGCAGCTTGGCGACGACGGTGAGCATGCCGTCGAAGTGCCCGGGGCGCGACACTCCTTCGAGCCGCTCGCCCAGCGGGCCCGCGGAGATGGTGACCTGGGGCGAGCCGCCGGGATAGACCTCGTCCACGGACGGCGCGAAGACGGCGTCCGCGCCCGCTTCCCGGGCGGTCTTCAGGTCCGCGTCGAGGGTGCGGGGGTAGCGGTCGAGGTCTTCTCCGGCCCCGAACTGGAGCGGGTTGACGAACACCGTGACCACGACGAATCCGTGCGCGCCGACCCGGGCGCGGGCGGCCCGTACGAGGCTCGCGTGCCCTTCGTGCAGCGCGCCCATGGTCATGACGACGGCGACGGGGCCGGTGGCGCCGCCGCCTGCGGGTGCGTCGCTGTCGGCGGTGGCGCCGTCACCGGCCGCGCCTCCGTCACCGAGTGCGGCGCGGGCCGCCAGCAGACGGTCGAGGTCCGCGCGCGTGGGGGCGAATCCGAAGCTCATCGCACGCCTCCCGGGCCACCGTCACCGCTGCCGCCACCGGGGCGGGGGCCGCCTCCGGGGCGGGGGCCGGGGGCACCGGGGTCTCCGCGCCGCTCGCCGTCCGCGAGGACGTCGAGGAGGTCCTCCGCCAGTTCGGCCTTGAGCATGCCGTGGGCGAGCGCCCGGTCGGCGGTCGTACGGGCCATCGCCAGGTAGCCGGCGACGGCCCCCGGCGCGTGCTCGCGCAACTCGGCGACGTGGGCCGCGACCGTACCCGCGTCACCGCGCGCGACCGGGCCGGTGAGGGCGGCGTCGCCTGAGCGCAGGGCGTTGTCCAGCGCGGCGCCCAGCAGCGGGCCGAGCATCCGGTCGGGGGCGGTGACCCCGGCCTTGCCGAGCAGTTCCATCGCCTGGGCCACCAGCGTGACCAGGTGGTTGGCGCCCAGGGCGAGGGCCGCGTGGTACAGCGGGCGGGTCTCCTCGGCGATCCACTCGGGCTCGCCGCCCATCTCGATGACCAGGGCCTCGGCGGCCAGCCGCAGTTCCTCGGGCGCGGTGACGCCGAAGGAGCAGCCGGCCAGCCGCTGGACGTCCACCGAGGTGCCGGTGAAGGTCATCACGGGGTGCAGGGCGAGCGGCAGCGCCCCGGCGCGCAGGGCGGGGTCGAGGACCCGCGTCCCGTACCGCCCCGAAGTGTGGACGATCAGCTGCCCCGGCCGTACGGCCCCGGTCTCGGCGAGCCCCTCGACGAGCCCGGGGAGCGCGTCGTCGGGCACGGTGAGGAGGACCAGCTCGGCCCGGTCCAGGACGTCGGCCGGGGTGACCAGCGGGACGTCGGGGAGCAGCGCGGCCGCCCGCCGTACGGAGGCGTCCGAGACGCCGGACACGGCGACGGGGCGGTGCCCGGCCAGCCGGAGGGAGGCGGCGAGGGCGGGGCCCACCCGGCCCGCGCCGACGACACCGACCGTGAGCCGGGCGGGCCGGTCCCGGGGGTCATGGGGTGGTGGTGCTGAGGGATTCACGCGGCGACAGCCTTCCGTTCCAGTCCGCGAGGGGTACCGGACGTACGTACACCGACATGCTACGGGAGCGGGCTCTCCGGCCGGCCGGTGCGCGGAGCCGGGAATATGACATGACCGCGATACGCGTCGCGCGAGAGCATCGCCGAATGGAGCGGATGAGCGAGCGCGACGGGAACCACGCGACCGGGACCGGCCAGGAGCCCGCGCACGACTGCGGCGACGAGCACGACGGCGTCCACGGCGGCGGGCACGGCGACGGGCACGGCAGGAAACGTGGCGGTGTCCACGGCACGGAACGCGGCGACGGGCAGGGCAGGGAACGCGGCGACGAACGCGGTGAGGAACACCGAGACGAGCCGGGCGACGAGCGCGGTCACGAGGGTGGCGCGCGGCTCTCGTCCGAGGACCGGCGCCGGCACCGGCGGCTGGCCGCGTGGCGCGCCTGCGAGCGGGTGCTGACGCGGCCCGCGATGGACCAGCGGCTGGGCGAGCGGCTGGCCGCCCTGGCGACGGACGCGGGAGCCGTGTACGACCTGGAGGAGCGGACCGACCTCTACGGCGACGGGGTCGTCGCGGAACTGGAACGGCGGGTGGCCGCACTGCTCGGTTTCCCCGCCGCCGCCTTCTTCCCCACCGGGACGATGGCCCAGCAGGTGGCGCTGCGCTGCTGGGCGGGGCGTACGGGCGAGCGGACCGTGGCGCTGCACCCGCTGGCGCACCCGGAGGTGCATGAGGGAGACGCCTTGACCGCCGTCAGCGGGCTGCGCACGGTCCATGCCACGAACGGACCCCGGCTGCCGACCGCCGAGGAGGTCCAGGACCTGGCGGAGCCCTTCGGCACGCTGATGCTGGAACTGCCGCTGCGGGACGCGGGCTTCGTGCTGCCGACCTGGGACGAGCTGGTCGCGGTGGTGGAGGCGGCGCGCGAGCGGGATGCGGTGGTGCACTTCGACGGCGCGCGCCTTTGGGAGTGCGCCTCGCACTTCGGGCGCCCGCTCGCCGAGATCGCGGGGCTCGCGGACAGCGTGTACGTGTCCTTCTACAAATCGCTGAACGGCCTGTCCGGGGCGGCGCTCGCCGGTCCCCGGGAACTGGTGGAGGAGGCGCGGGCCTGGCGCCACCGGTACGGGGGCCAGGTCTTCCAGCAGTACCCGGCGGCCCTGTCCGCGCTGGCGGGGCTGGAGCGGAAGCTGCCCCGGCTGCCCGCGTACGTGGCGCACGCGCGGATGGTCGCGGCGGAACTCGCGGCGGGGCTCGCGGCCTCGGGCACGCCGTGGTTCCGCGTGCACCCGGAGCCGCCGCACACGCACCAGTTCCAGGTGTGGCTGCCGTACACCCCGGAGGTGCTGAACGAGGCGGCGGTGCGGCAGGCCGAGGAGACGAAGGTGGCGCTGTTCCGGGTCTGGACGTCACCGCTCCCGGCGCCGGAGGGTCTCGCCTTCACGGAGGTGACGGTGACGGAACCGGCTCTGGAGTGGACGGCGGAGGACGTCAGGGCGGCGGCCGGGGAATTCGTGCGGTACGTGGAGCGGGTGGAGCGGGACCGGAGAAACGAGAAGGAGGAGGCGCGGACCGCCGGCTGAGGGGCGGCGTCCCGGCGTACGTCATGTGACCGGTGTCGTCAATCGGCGGGGCGATTGTCGGTGGCGCCGGGCACTATGGGCGCATGAGCGTGCTGATCGATGTCACGGGAGTGCCGCGGGAGCGGATCGTCTTCTGCCCGTCCCCGCTGGCCGAGCTGGGGGCGGCGCTGCACGCGCTGTCCGAGCCGGCCCACCACGCCCGGCTGCACGGCTGGCTCACGACCACGTCCGCCGGGCTGAAGCCGGAGCTGGCCGACCGGCTGCACGAGGCGGACTTCCTGTGGCGCTCCACGCGCTCCGACATCCTGCTGCCGGCGGAGCCCCGGGAGACGCTGGCGGAGGAGCTGGACGACCTCGACCGGATGGACGAGGAGAGATATGTGACGGCGGCGCTGGAGATCTCCTGTGCCCAGAGTTACGACGAGGGCGTGCTCTCGCCGCTCTCCGATCCGGCCACGCGGCAGCGGACGCTGGAGCTGGCGACGGCGCGGGGACCGCGGCAGGCCGCGTTCGTCCGGCGGATGCTGGCCGACCCGCCCGCCGTCCGCCGCTGGATACGGCGGCTGCTGGAGGACTGCGAGGACGCGTTCTTCGGGGAGACGTGGCGGCGCGTGCGGGTCCAGCTGGCGGCGGACGCCCGGCACAAGACGGAGCTGTTGCGGCGCAAGGGCCTCGCGGACGCGGTCGTGGCGGCGTCCGCGGCGATGACGCTGGAGGAGGACGGCCCGCGCAGTCGGATCGTGGTGGACAAGCTGAGCCATGGGCGCACGAGCGCGGCGGGCACGGGCCTGACGTTCCTGCCCACCGCCTTCGGCTGGCCGCATCTGTACGCGCTGCACGCGCCGGGCTGGCAGCCGGTCGTGCAGTACCCGGTGCCGACGGCCGAGTTGGCGGGGTCCACACCGGTCGAGGTGGTCGGACGCCGTCTGGAGGCGGTCGCGCACCCGCTGCGGATGCGCCTGTGCCGCAACCTCGCGCGCGCCCCGTACACGACGAGCGAACTGGCGGACGCGAACGGCATCACGGCACCGGAGGTCTCCCGCCACCTGGCGGTGCTGAAGAAGGCGGGCCTGCTGACGACCCAGCGCCGGGGCCGCTACGTGCTGCACCAACTGGACGTCACGGCGGTCTCCCGGCTGGGGAGCGACTTCCTGGAGGGCCTGCTGCGCTGACACGGCACCGGCGAGGCGCGCCCGGTCGTCGGCCGTTCGCTCCGGGCTCGTTCGCTCCGGACTCGTTCACTCGAAGTCGATCCGCAGCGGCGGCCCGGCACCGGCGACCCACAGCGGCGGGCCCGGCACCGGGTCAGCTCACCGCCCCGCCGCCGGCCCGTACCATCCCCGTCTCGTACGCGAGGACGACCACCTGCACGCGGTCGCGCAGGCCGAGTTTGGTGAGGATCCGGCCGACGTGCGTCTTGACGGTCGCCTCGGAGAGCACCAGTCGCCCCGCTATCTCGCCGTTCGACAGCCCCTGCGCCACCAGCAGCATCACCTCGCGCTCCCGGGCCGTCAGCCGCTCCACCTCCGGATGCGTCGGCTGGGCGCTGCTGCTCGGCAGCATCGGGGAGAAGCGGTCCAGCAGCCGCCGGGTCGTGGACGGCGCGACGACGGCGTCCCCGCTGTGCACCGCGCGGATCGCGTTCAGCAGCTCGCCCGGCGGCACGTCCTTCAGCATGAATCCGCCGGCCCCGGCCTTGAGCCCGGAAAACGCGTACTCGTCCAGGTCGAAGGTCGTCAGGATGATCACCTTCGGCGCCCCGGGCTGGGCACAGATCCGCCGGGTCGCCTCGACACCGTCGAGCCTGGGCATCCGTACGTCCATCAGTACGACGTCCACCTCGGTGGTGCGGAGCCTCTCCAGCGCCTCGGCGCCGTCCCCGGCCTCCGCGACGACCTCCATGTCCGGCTGCGCGGCCAGCACCATACGGAAGCCGGTGCGCAGGAGCACCTGGTCGTCGACGAGCATCACACGGATCGACATCTACGGTTCCTTCGTCCAGTCAAGCGGGGCCAGTGGGAGGCGGGTTCCCGAACCCGGGGTCCGGGACCCGGGCCTCGTGGCCGGGGAGCGGCGGCCGGGTCGGTACGGTCGGCGGACCGTCGGTCGTCGGTACGCCGGGGCTCGGTACACCTCGGTACGCCGAGGCTCGGTACACCGGGGCTCGGGGCTCACGCCGATTTCAGGGGCAGCAGCGCGCTGATCCGGAAGCCGCCGCCCGGCCGGGGCCCCGCGTCCAGCGTCCCGCCGACCATACCGACCCGCTCGCGCATACCGATCAGCCCGTGTCCTCGGCCGTCGGCCCCGCCGTCCTCGTACAGCTCGTGCGCGGCGCCCCGTCCGTCGTCCTCGATCAGCAGCCCGAGGCCGTCGTCGAAGTAGACCAGCCGCACGCTCGCGCCGGCCTCCGGACCGCCGTGTTTGCGGGTGTTGGTGAGGGCCTCCTGGACGATGCGGTACGCGGTCAGCTCGACCCCGCTGGGCAGTTGCCGCGCGGTCCCCTCGACGCGGAAGTCCACCGTGAGGCCGGCCTCGCGCACCTTCTCGACCAGCTCCTGGATCTGCTGGACATCGGGCTGCGGCACGTACTCCCCGCTCTCCTCGGCGTCCCCGGTCCGCAGCACGCCCAGCAGCCGGCGCATCTCGGCGAGGGCCTGGCGGCCGGTGCTGGAGATGGTCTCCAGGGCCTCCTTCGCCTGGTCGGGCGCCGCGTCCAGGACGTAGGCCGCGCCGTCCGCCTGGACGACCATCACCGAGACGTTGTGCGCGACGACGTCGTGCAGCTCGCGCGCGATCCTGGCCCGCTCGGCCGCGACGGCCACCTTCGCCTGGGCCTCGCGCTCCTTCTCCAGCCGGGTGGCGCGCTCCTCCAGCTGGTCGAAGTAGGCGCGCCGCAGGCGCATCGAGTCCCCCAGCACCCAGGACAGGACGAAGGGCACGCTCAGCACGATGGTGAAGAAGACCGCCCCGGCCGCACCGGCGCCCCTCACGGGCCAGCGCAGCTGCGAGAGCGGGGTGGCGAGGATGCCGCCGACGAGCGCGAACCGCGAGGCCCACCGGGCCGCGCCCTCCGCCCGCACGGTGTAGATCACCACGAGCATCGCGAAGTCGGCCGGGTTGAGGGGCACGTCCAGGAGCAGCTGCGCGACGCCCAGCGCCGCGACGAGCAGCAGCGTCTGCTCGGGCCAGCGGCGGCGCAGCGCGACGGTCAGGCTCAGCAACGCGACAAGGCCGATGGCCACCAGCCGGGAGGCGGCGCCGGAGAACGCCTGGACCGTCCACAGCATCGAGAACCCGAAGAGCATCACAGCCCAGAAGCTGTCGACGCCCGTCGGGTGACGGCGGAGGAAGTCGTAGAAGCGCTGCACGTAACCCAGAGTAGGGAAGCGGAAAAGGCCGGCGGGTCAACCGGAGGGTCGATCCGGACGGCGGAAGCCTACTCCCCAGGGTGGACACTTGGCGTGTGGTGGACGACGTGACGGACGAGACGCCCCGGCCCAGCGGAAAGCGGAACGGCCCCGGGCAAGGGGACGACGCCGGGCACGGCGACGGCTCCGGGCACGACGACGGCTCCGCGCATAGCGGCGGCCCCGGGCCGGGGCGCGGCGGAAGCCACGGCAGCGCCCCCGCCGGAAACCGCGGCGGAAGCCCCGGTCGGCGCACCGGCCGATACGACGGCGGTGGCCACAGTCGACGGCCCGGTGCGAGCCACGACGGCACGGCCGTTCCGTGGAGTACGGCCATGGAGCGGGCCCTGTACGGTCCCGGGGGCTTCTACCTGCGGCCCGAAGGCCCGGCCGGTCACTTCCGTACCTCCGTGCACGCCTCCCCCCTCTTCGCCACCGCCGTCGCCCGGCTGCTGGCTGCCACCGCCCGCCGGCTGGACACGGACGAGGTCGCGGTCGTCGACATCGGCGCGGGCCGCGGCGAGCTGCTGACCGGGATCCTCGCGGCGGCAGGGGACTGCCTGGACGGGCTGACGGTCCGGCCGTACGCCGTCGAGCGCGCCCCCCGTCCCCCGGGCCTGGACCCCCGCATCGAGTGGTGTGCGCACCCTCCGGCCGGGGTACGCGGGCTGCTCTTCGCCAACGAGTGGCTGGACAACGTGCCCCTCGACATCGCCGAGACCGGCCCCGACGGGGTCGTACGGTACGTCCTCGTCCGGCCGGACGGCACCGAGGAGCCCGGCGAGCCGGTCGAGGGGCCCGACGCCGACTGGCTCGCCCGCTGGTGGCCGGCGGCCGGGCCCGGCACCCGGGCGGAGATCGGCCGGTCCAGGGACGAGGCGTGGGCGGACGCCGTGGGCACACTGGAACGCGGGCTGGCGGTCGCCGTCGACTACGCGCACGCACGGGAGGCCAGGCCGCCGTTCGCCACTCTGACCGGGTTCCGGCGCGGCCGGGAGGTGCCGCCCGTGCCGGACGGGTCGTGTGATCTCACCGCCCATGTCGCGCTGGACTCCTGCGCGCTGCCGGGCGGGCGGCTGCTCGGGCAGCGCGCGGCTCTGCACGGTCTGGGTGTGCGCGGTGAGCGGCCCCCGTTGGCGCTGGCGGCCACCGACCCGGCGGGGTACGTACGCGCGCTGGCGGCGGCCGGCCAGGCGGCGGAGCTGACGGCGCGCGGCGGACTCGGCGACTTCGGCTGGCTCGTACAGCCGGTGGGGATCGAGGTGCCGGAGGCGCTCACAGGCCCGGGAGGGCCGGCCGGGACCGGCGCCTCGGACCGCTCCGCAGCGTCCGGTCTCTCCCAGGCCGCGGACCGCTCCATGGCCTCGGGCTCCTCTGAGAGACTGGGGGCATGACGGAGACCACCCGCACGACGGTCGGCATCGGCGGTGCCGCGGAGAGCACCGACATGGTGCTCAACATCGGCCCGCAGCACCCTTCCACCCACGGTGTGCTCCGGCTGCGGCTCGTGCTCGACGGCGAGGTGATCCGGGAGGCGGAGCCGGTCGTCGGCTATATGCACCGGGGCGCCGAGAAGCTCTTCGAGGCCCGGGACTACCGGCAGATCGTGATGCTCGCCAACCGCCACGACTGGCTGTCCGCGTTCTCCAACGAGCTGGGTGTGGTGATGGCCGTCGAGCGGATGCTCGGCATGGAGGTGCCGGAGCGCGCCGTCTGGGCCAGGACGCTGCTCGCCGAGCTGAACCGGGTCCTCAACCATCTGATGTTCCTCGGCTCGTACCCCCTCGAACTGGGCGGTATCACACCGGTCTTCTACGCGTTCCGGGAGCGCGAGGAGCTCCAGAACGTGATGGAGGAGGTCTCCGGCGGCCGGATGCACTACATGTTCAACCGGGTCGGCGGCCTCAAGGAGGATCTGCCTGCGGGCTGGACCGACCGGGCCCGGCGGGCGGTCGCTCAGGTCCGCTCGCGGATGGACGTGTTCGACCGGCTGGTGCTCGGCAACGAGATCTTCCGGGGCCGGACCCGGGGCGTCGGCGTGCTGGCACCTCGGACGGTGCACGCGTACGGGGTGTCCGGGCCGATCGCGCGCGCCTCGGGCGTGGACTTCGACCTGCGGCGCGACGAGCCGTACCTCGCGTACGGCGAACTGGGCGACACGCTCACCGTGGTCACGCGCGAGGAGGGCGACTGCCTGGCGCGGTTCGAATGCCTGCTGGAGCAGACGCACAACGCGCTGGCCCTGGCCGACGCCTGTCTGGACCGGCTCACGGAGCTGCCGCCCGGGCCGGTCAACCAGCGGCTGCCGAAGGTGCTCAAGGCGCCGGAGGGACACACATACGCCTGGACCGAGAACCCGTTGGGCATCAACGGCTACTACCTGGTGTCGAAGGGCGAGAAGACGCCGTACCGGCTCAAGCTGCGCTCCGCCTCGTTCAACAACATCCAGGCGCTGACGGAGCTGCTGCCCGGGACACAGGTCGCCGACATGGTCGCGATCCTGGGCTCGCTGTTCTTCGTGGTCGGCGACATCGACAAGTAGGTCCTGTCCCCAAGTAGGTCCTGTCCCCCTTCCGCCCTTCCTTCCGTTCCTCCGTTCTTCCACGGGTCTTCCACGAGCCGTCGGCCGGCGGCTGGTGACCGGCCGTCGCTCAGGAGCTGATCCTGTCGCGCAGTCCGCCCAGGGGGAACTGCTCGGTCTCGTCGTGCGCGGTCAGATCGATGACCTTGCCGACGGCCCGCCCCTCGCTCTTGCGGCGCTCGGCGAGCACCTCCTCGCCCACGACATCCGCGAGGTCCTCGCGCTCGACGCTCTCCAGGCTCTCCCGTTCGGCGCTCGCACCCGCCGGCGTCCGGGCCCCGCCCTCGTCCGGCGCGTCCGTGGCGGCCCGCGCGTCCGTGCCGTCCGGGGTTCCCGCGGCGTCCTTCACGTCGGCGGCATCCCTCGTGTCCGCCGCGTCCGCCGCCTCCGCCGCGTCCATGGCCTCCGTACCCTCCGGCATGTCCGCGTCGACGGCCGGAGCGGGGCCCGGGTCCGGGGCCTGCCCCGTCGGCGTGTCCTCGTCACCGCCGGTGCCCCGCGCGGCCGGCGCGCCCTGCGTGCCGAAGAAGTCGAAACCGCCCTCAGGGCGGCGGACGGGGCGGGTCGCGGAGTACGGGACGATCGCGGACGCGGCGGGCACCCGGGGAGTGGGGAGGGCGGGCGCCGGACGGCTGTGCTGCTCGCCCCCGGCACCCGCCGCGTGCTTCCCCTGCGGTTCGTCCGCCTCGGCCGCCCGCTCGGCGAGGTCGCGCTGCCGGGCGGCCTCCACGGTCCGTCTGGCCTGCTGTGCCGCGCCGTTGCGCGAGAGCTCGTCCAGCGCCCGCGCGGCGCTGACGTACACCGCCGCCGTGGGCGTGCCCCCCGCGCCGGCCAGCAGGGCCTTGGGCTCGGCGGCCGCCTCCAGCGCCAGCCGGCGCCGGCCTTCCAGCGCCGAGGCGCGTTCGGTCTCCGCCGTCGCGTACCGGCGCAGCAGCGCGGCGTGCTCCCCGCGCAGCCCGGCCAGTTCGACGCGCTTGGAGCGCAGCTTGGCCTCCAGCTTCACGCGCAGCTCGCGCGCCTCCTCGACGTCGGCCTCCAGCTCGGCCACGCGCTCGTCGGTCTTCCACTGGTCGCTGTCCCGCGCGCGCGTCAGTTCGGCGACCCGGCGGCCGGCGCTCCGGTCCCAGCTCCTCATCAGCACGGCGCCGGTGACGGCGGCGACGGCCGTCGCCGCGACCAGACCGCGCAGGACCACGGGCTCCGAGAGGAACCAGGCGCCGGCGGCGCAGAGAACCGCGGCTCCGGCGACCGCCGACGGCGGCAGAAGCTTGTGGAGGGGTGGCGAATGGCGGTGGCGTCCACGTGGCATGGCCTGAAATTTACCGTGCTCGGACGCGGATTGGGGGCCCGGTCGGACAATCTTTCCCGGCTCGTCACACGCGTCGCCTTACGCGTCGTCATACGCGTTGCCATACACGTCGCCATACGCTCCCGCGCCCCGCCTTCGCGGTGCGGCACCACCTCGCCTATTCGCCCTTGGGGGCCTTACCGGCCGCCCGGAGTCCGGACTACTTCCCGACCAGTCCCTTCGACTCGAGGTATTCCTTGGCGACGTCCTGCGGTTTGGCCCGCTCGGCATCGACCCTCAGGTTCAACGCGGCGAGATCTTCCGTGGTCAGAGTGTCCGTGAGCTTCCCGAGGGCCGTGGCTATCGCCGGGTCGGAACCGGCGTCCTTGGCATGGACGACCGGGAGGACGTTGTCCGCGTTCTGGAGCTTCTTGTCGTCCTCCAGCACCACCAGGCCGTAGGAGTCGAGCGTGCCGTCCGTGGTGGTGGTCAGGACCAGCTGGTCCACTCCGTCCTTGACCGCCTGCTTGGCCTGCGGGGTGCCGACGCCCTTCGGGTCGATGCCCGCCACGTCGATGCCGTACGTCTTCTTCAGTCCCGGGGCGCAGAACGGCCGCACCTCGCACTCGTCGCCCGCCGCGATCTTGACCTTGATCTTCGACTTACCAAGATCGGAAAGGGACTTGAGGTCGTTCTTCTCCGCGAATTCCTTGGAGACCGCGAATGCGTTCTGGTCGACGGCCTTGCCGGGCGGCAGCACCTTCAGCCCCCGCGGCTCGGCGAGCTTCTTCAACTCCGCGACGGTCGCCGCCGCGTCGCTGGACGCCAGCGGCTTGGTCTCCGCCGCCTTGGCCCCGTTCACCTTGGCATTGAGGAATTCCGTGAGCGTCGCGGCGTATTCGGGCACCACGTCGATCTCCCCCTTCTCCAGGGAGGGTTCGTACAGCTCGCGGTTCTCCACGGTGGTGACCGAGGTGCCGTAGCCGGCGTCGCCCAGGACCTGCGCGTACAGCTCCGCCAGCACCTTGGACTCGGTGAAGGCGGCGGCCCCGACGACCAGCGAGCCCTTCTTCCCGTCCGCGGATCCCGAGCCCGCCTCGGAGCCGCCGTCCTTGCCCTGCTCCAGGCTGTCGCCGCCGCACGCGGCCAGGGACCCGGTCAGGGCCACCGCCGCGAGGACCGCCCCCGCGAGGCGCGCGGGCCCGGACGCCTTGAGGGCGTGGAATGCCTCGCCGGCCCTGGCGGGCCTTGAGGTCGTGTGCGTCGCGAGTCGCGAGGTCTCGTTCAAGAGGATCACCTTTTCCCATCGATCAGCCGGTCCAGCAGCACCAGCGCGCCTTCGACCAGGAGCGCCAGCAGCGCCACCAGCAGGGCGCCGGCGACCACCTGCGGAGTGTTGTACGTGTTGAAGCCGGCCGTGATGATCCGGCCGAGTCCGCCCTGCCCCGCCATCGCCGCGATCGTGGCCGTGGCCACCACCTGGACGGAGGCCGAACGCAGGCCGGTCATGACCAACGGGTACGCGAGGGGCAGTTCGACGCGCAGGAACAGCTGGCCGCCGGACATGCCCATGCCCCGGGCGGCCTCCACCACCGCCCTGTCCACCTCCCGCATCCCCACGTACGCGTTGGTCAGCAGGGGCGGTACGGCGAAGAGCACCAGCGCGATGACCGTGGGCACCGAGCCCGCGTTGCGCAGCGGCGAGACCATGAACAGCGCGAGCACGGCGAACACGGGGACCGCCCGGCCCACGTTGGAGATGTTGACGGCCAGCGCGCCGCCCTTGCCGAGGTGGCCGAGGCCCAGGCCCACGGGCAGCGCCACGGCACAGGCCAGCGCGAGAGCGACCCCGCTGACGAACGCGTGCTCCCCGAGCCGGTGCCAGACCCCGCCGTCGCCCGTCCAGTGGGCCCCGGTCGACAGCCACGTCCAGGCCTCACCCAGCACGCCCACGGTCAGCCCCCCGCCTTCGTCGCACCGGCCGGTCCGGCCGTCGCCCCGACGGAGCCGACGCGGGCCGTACCGGTACGAGCCGTGCCGGGACGGGCCGAGTCGTCGGAGGTTCCGCCGCTGCCGCCGCCGCTCTGGCCGGGCCCGCCGCCATGCGACGTACTCGTGTCACGTACATCACGCGTGTCATGTATGTCACGCGTGCCGCGTATGCGCGTCCACGGGGTCAGCAACCGCTGCACCCCGAGCAGCAGCAGGTCCGCGACGACCGCCAGCAGCACGCACAGCACGGACGCCGTCAGCACCTGGGCCTTGAAGAAGCTCTGGAGGGCGTCCGCTATCAGGTTGCCCAGCCCGCCCCGGCCGACGATCGAGCCGACCGTGGTCAGGGCGACCGTCGACACCGTCGCGATCCGCAGCCCGGCCATCAGCGCGGGCAGCGCGAGCGGCAGCTCGACCTCCCACAGCAGCCGTCCCCGCCCGTAGCCCATCCCCAGGGCGGCCTCGCGGGCCTCCTCGGGCACGGCCGCGAGTCCGGCCATGATGTTCCGCACGAGAATGGTCAGCGAATACAGCACGAGCCCGGTGATCACCAATGCCGCGGACAGCCCGAACAGCGGGAGCAGCAGCGAGAACATCGCCAGCGAGGGAATCGTGTAGAGCAGGGTCGTCAGGCCGAGCACCGGCGCGGCGAACGACGGCCTGGCACGCGCCAGCAAGGCCAGTGGAAAGGCCACCAGCAGCCCGATCGCGACGGAGGCCGCCGTGATCCACACGTGCTGCACGGTGGCGTCGATCAGCTCCTGGCCGCGGGAGCGGAGGTATTCCCCGCAGATCCAGTCATTGGCCGCCAAGCACCCTTGCGCGGGCATCCGTCACCGCCTCCCCCGTTCGTTCCCGTCCTCAAGTCCTCACCCGGTTTTTCCGGACTCCAGCGACCCTATCCCCGACCACTGACATTCGCCGTGGCCCGCCACATTCCAGCAACATGGCCTTCACACGACGCGTCGCACAATGGGGAACCATGATCCGATTCGAGCACGTCACCAAGCGGTACCCGGACGGGACGACCGCTGTCGACGACCTTTCCTTCGAGGTCGCCCAGGGCGAACTGGTCACGCTCGTCGGACCGTCCGGCTGCGGCAAGACCACGACCATGAAAATGGTCAACCGCCTCGTCGAACCGTCCGAGGGACGGATATTCCTCGACGGGGACGACATAGCCACCGTGGATCCGGTCCAGTTGCGCCGCCGTATCGGCTATGTCATCCAGCAGGTCGGACTCTTCCCGCACAAGACCGTGCTGGAGAACACCGCCACCGTCCCGCACCTGCTCGGCTGGCAGCGCGGCAAGGGCCGCGAGCGCGCCGCCGAACTCCTCGACCTGGTCGGCCTCGACCCGTCCGTCTACGGCGACCGCTACCCGGACCAGCTCTCCGGCGGGCAGCGCCAGCGCGTCGGCGTGGCCCGGGCGCTGGCCGCGGATCCGCCGGTGCTGCTGATGGACGAACCGTTCGGCGCGGTCGACCCGGTCGTACGGGAGCACCTGCAGAGCGAGTTCCTGCGGCTCCAGGCGACGGTCCGCAAGACCGTGCTGTTCGTCACACACGACATCGAGGAGGCGGTGCGGCTCGGAGACCGGATCGCCGTCTACGGACAGGGGAGGATCGAGCAGTTCGACGCCCCGGCCGCGGTGCTCGGCGCGCCGGCCACGCCGTACGTGGCGGACTTCGTCGGCGCCGACCGCGGGCTCAAGCGGCTGTCCGTGACCCCCATCGAGGTCGGTGATCTCGAACAGCCGCCTGTGCTGCACCTCGACGACCCGCTGCGCCGCGCCGCCACGAAGCTCGCGGAAGAAGGCGCGCGCTGGGCCGTGGTTTTGGACGGGGACGACAACCTGCACGGCTGGATCTCCACCGAGCGCGCCGCCGCCGGGGCCGAGGACGGGTCCGTACGGGAGCACGCCCGCCGGATGGAGGCGTGGCTGCCCGTCGGCGCCTCCCTCAAGCAGGCGTTCGCGACGATGCTCCAGCACGACGCGGGGTGGATCGCGGTCATCGACGAGGAGGAGACGGGCCGGTTCCTCGGGGTCCTCACCCCGGCCCGGCTGCACGAGGCACTGCGCCGGTCGATCGACGCGGACGCCCAGGCGATCCCGCGGACCGAGGTGGAGTTGGAGACGGTGCGCCCGAACGCCGTCTGACCACCGGCCGCGACCGATACGACCGACGCGACGGCGGCCGATCCGCACACCGCGAGGCCGGTACGCGGCCCGGCCCGTACCCCGTGGGACGCGTACGGGCCCCGCGGGATCCGCACGTCGCGGGGCGCGTACTCACTCCGCGCTCAGCCGGCCGCTCAGCCACTCCAGCGCCGGCGGGATCTCGCGGCGCCAGGTGTTGAAGTTGTGCCCGCCGCTGTCGAGGATGATCGACGAGACGTGCGTCGGCGCCTTCACCTTGCCGATGAACGCCTGCGTGGCCGCCAGGTTCCCCTCCCCCTTCCGGGAGCTGGTGACCAGCAACGACGTCCTGCCCCGCGGCAGGTGGTCCAGGCTCCACAGCAGGTCGGCCCGGTGGCGCAGGTCCTGCTTGCCGTGGAAGAGGTCGCCGGTCGTCGGGTCCTCGGCCGCCTTGTAGTACGCGGAGAGCCCGGCGCCCGCCGCGTACCGGTCCGGGTGGTGCAGCGCGACCTTCAACGCGCAGTAGCCGCCGGTGGAGTTGCCGATGATGCCCCAGTGGCGCGGCCCGGACCCGACCCGGTACGTCTTCGAGATCACCCGGGGCAGGTCCTCCGCGAAGAACGTCTCCGTCCGCGGCCCGCCCGGGATGTCCACGCATTCGGTGTCGCGCGGCGGCGCCACGGTGGGCCGCAGCATCACCAGGACCATCGGCTGGACCTTGCCTTCCTGGGCGAGCTGCCAGGCGGTGGCCGGGTAGTTCAGCCCTTTGAGCAGGTTGTCCGCCACGCCCGGGTAGCCGGTGAGGACCACCGCGGCCGGGAAGTGCCGGCGTTCGAACTGCGGGCGGAAGTACTCGGGCGGCAGGTAGACGTACGCGGTGCTGTCGATCCCCGAGGCCGGCCCGCTGACCACGATCTTCTGGAGCCGGCCGGACACCGCAGGCCGCCCGCCGCCCGGCACGGGCGGCTTCCGGGTCTCCAGCACCGTCATGTTCGCGCCGCCGGCCCCGTGGTCCACGACCGATCCCAGGCCCTGCTCCTGGCCGAACAGGTCGGCCCAGGAACCGTAGAAGAGGAACGACTTGTTCGCGGCGAGCCCCACGGCGGCGAAGAGCGCCAGCTGAGTGGCGAACAGCAGGCCGACCCGACCGAGCACGGCGCGCGGCGTACCGCGTGCCAGCCTCGGCCACAGCCAGACGGTGGCGACGAACAGCAGCACGGCCAGCAGCACGGCCAAGGCCAGGACTTTACGGCTGGTAAGACCCATGGGGATCGAACTCTCTCCCGGGAGATTTTCCTGAACGCAGAGGAACCCGCCCTCCGGAAGCCCCGTCCTAGAGGTCGCAAATGGTCCGGCGTCCGCACAGATGGGGATGGTCCGGACACAACACTCTCTCGCGGAGCCACGGGAAGCGATGTCTGTGACGCTAGATGGGGATAAATCGGGATCGGTTCCGGATCGCACGCAGCGGTCCCCGGGGACAGCCCCGGCCCACGAGGTCCCCCGTCCGCCGCGCGCACACCCGTCGGGAGGCCGTCCGTACGCGCCGGCGGGGCATCCGAATTCGCCGGGAGGCCATGCGTATCCGCCGGGAGGCCGTCCGCACCCGCCGGAGGGCCGTCCGCACCCGCGGCTCCTCGGGGCCCGGGTACGGCGGCTGACGCGCGGTCCCCGCGCCGAGTCCGTGCCCGCCCTGGTCGGCCGGGCCTGCACCGCCGTCGGACTGATCGACATCGCCGCCGGTGTCTTCCCCCGCTTCCGCCACAGCCGGGTGCACACCCTCGCCGAGGTCCTGCCCGGCGCGCTCGGCCCGTTCGCCGCCGCGTTGTCGCTGAGCGCCGGCGTCCTCCTGCTGCTGCTCGCCCACGGCCTCAAGCGGCACAAGCGGCGGGCCTGGCGAGCCGCCGTCGTACTGCTGCCCGCGGGCATCGTGGGCCAGCTCGGCTACCGCCACTCCCTCCTCGGCACCGCGCTCTCGCTGCTGCTGCTCGGCCTGCTGCTGCGCCACCGCGACCAGTTCACGGCGCTGCCCGACCCGCGCAGCCGCTGGCGGGCGCTCGCGAACTTCGTGCTGATGGGCGCGGGCTCGATCGGGCTCGGCCTGGTCATCGTCAGCGCGCACCCGCACCGGACCATCGGCGACCCCGGCCTGACCGACCGGCTCGAACACGTGCTGTACGGACTCTTCGGCCTCACCGGGCCCGTCGGCTACCGCGGCACCGTGGACGGCACCGTGGCCTACTCGCTCGGCTCCCTCGGCCTGCTCACCGCCCTCACCACCATCTATCTGGCCTTCCGCCCCGAGCATCCGGCCGCCCGCCTCACCGACGACGACGAGCGGCGGCTGCGCGCCCTGCTCGACCGGCACGGCGGCCGTGACTCCCTCGGCCACTTCGCGCTCCGCCGCGACAAGGGCGTGGTCTTCTCCCCCAGCGGCAAGGCGGCCGTCTGCTACCGGGTCGTCTCCGGGGTGATGCTCGCCAGCGGCGACCCCGTCGGCGACGTGGAGGCCTGGCCGGGCGCCATCGAACGCTTCATGGACGAGGCCAAGGCGCACTCCTGGACGCCCGCCGTCATGGGGTGCAGCGAGACCGGCGGCCAGGTGTGGACGCGGGAGACCGGCCTGGACGCGCTCGAACTCGGCGACGAAGCGGTGGTGGACGTGCCGGATTTCTCCTTGCGCGGGCGCGCCATGCGGAACGTGCGCCAGATGGTGGGACGCATTGAACGCGCCGGGTACGAAACGCGCGTACGACGCGTCCGCGACCTGTCGGCGGACGAGCTGGAACGCATCCGCCGAGCCGCCGACGAGTGGCGCGGCACGGACACCGAACGCGGCTTCTCCATGGCGCTCGGCCGCATCGGTGACCCGGCCGACGGCGACGCGGTGATCGCCACGGCTCACAAGCGCGACGACCGGGCCGAGCAGGTCCCGCACCCCCGCGACGACCGGGCCCCCGGCCCACGCGGTGGCAGACAACAGGAGCCACAGGGCGACCCACCCGCCGGCCGGTCCGACGACGCGCACCCCTACGGCGACCTGAAGGCCGTCCTCCACTTCGTCCCCTGGGGCCCGGACGGCATGTCGCTCGACCTGATGCGCCGCGACCGCTCGGCCGACCCGGGCATGAACGAACTGCTCATCGTCGCCGCCCTGCACGAGGCACCCGCCCTGGGAGTGGTACGGGTCTCCCTCAACTTCGCGATGTTCCGCTCCGCCCTCGCCCGTGGCGAGCGACTGGGCGCCGGGCCGGTGCTGCGCGGCTGGCGCGCCCTGCTGGTCTTCCTCTCCCGGTGGTTCCAGATCGAGTCGCTCTACCGCTTCAACGCCAAGTTCCAGCCCCGCTGGGAGCCCCGGTACGTCGTCTTCCGCTCCACCGGCGACCTGCCCAGGATCGGGCTCGCGGCGATGCGCGCCGAGGGCTTCGTCTCCCTGTCGCTGCCCCGGCCCCTGCGCCG
Source organism: Streptomyces sp. NRRL F-5135 (assembly GCF_000719775.1). Taxonomy (GTDB): domain Bacteria; phylum Actinomycetota; class Actinomycetes; order Streptomycetales; family Streptomycetaceae; genus Streptomyces; species Streptomyces hebeiensis. The sequence goes on from NZ_JOHR01000026.1 coordinate 63,090, forward strand.
TCTGCGCCGGCACCGCCCGCCCCAGCCGTGCGCCCATGTCACCGGAGCCACGGACGACCACGAGGTCCGGACGGCGTAAGGCGCGGCCGGGTCCCCTCTAGGGTGGACGTATGAGTACCTTGCGCGCCACGCCCGTCCAGGGTCTGCCGGAGTGGGACCGGTGTGCGGTGATGGGAGTCGTCAATGTGACACCCGACTCCTTCTCCGACGGCGGCCGCTGGTTCGACACCTCCACCGCCGTCAAGCACGGGCTCGACCTCGTCGCCGAGGGTGCGGACCTGGTGGACGTCGGCGGTGAGTCGACCCGGCCCGGTGCCACCCGGGTGGACGAGCACGAGGAGCTGCGACGCGTCCTCCCCGTCGTCCGGGGGCTGACGTCCGAGGGCGTCGTCGTCTCCGTCGACACGATGCGCGCCTCCGTCGCCGAGCGCGCGGTCGAGGCCGGCGCCGTCCTGGTCAACGACGTCAGCGGCGGCCTCGCCGACCCGGCCATGGTGCCCGCCGTCGCCGCCGCCGGGGTCCCCTTCGTGGTGATGCACTGGCGTGGCTTCAGCGAGGACATGAACGCCCGCGCGGTGTACGGGGACGTCGTCGCCGAGGTCGTCGCCGAACTGGGCGCGCGGATGGACGCCGTGGTGGACGGCGGGATCGCCCCGGAGCGCATCGTCGTCGACCCCGGCCTCGGCTTCGCCAAGCACGCCGAACACGACCTGGAACTCCTCGCCCACCTCTCCGACCTGCGGGCGCTCGGCCGCCCGCTGCTGGTGGCGGCCTCCCGCAAACGGTTCCTGGGCCATGTCCTCGCGGGGGACGGCGGCGCCCCGCCGCCCGCCAGGGAACGCGACGCGGCCACCGCCGCGGTCTCCGCCATCGCCGCCCACCAGGGGGCCTGGGCGGTCCGGGTCCACGAGGTACGGGCGACGCGGGACGCCGTCCGGGTGGCGCGCGCGGTCGAGGGCGCGCTGTGACCGCCCGTACGGAAACCGAAGAGGTCGAGCGGGCCAACACCACGTTCTACGAGGCGATGGAGCGCGGCGACTTCGACACGCTGTCCGGGCTCTGGCTGGAGGGGGACGACGGGATCTCCTGCGTCCATCCGGGCTGGCCGGTGCTCAACGGCCGGGGCGACGTGCTCCGCTCGTACGCCCTGATCATGGCCAACACCGAGTACATCCAGTTCTTCCTGACCGATGTCTCGGTGGCCGTCCGCTCCGACACCGCCGTCGTGACCTGCACGGAGAACATCCTCAGCGGCGGTCCGGCCGAGGAGAACGGCGACCTCGGGCCGCTCGTCGGCCAGCTCGTCGTCGCCACGAACGTGTTCCGGCGCACGTCCGAGGGCTGGAAGATGTGGGCGCACCACGGCTCCCCCGTACTGGCCGAAACCGACGAGGAGCCGGACGACGAGACACCCGCGTGAGTGGGCGGGCGGCCCCGGGTGATTGACCATGGGGCCGCGCGGGTACGGGCGACTGGCGACCGGCGGGTGACGGGTGACGGCTCGGGGGCGGGAAGGGGCCACCGCCGAGTGCCGTCCGCCACCCTGGGGCCGCGCTGTCGGTGCCCGCGGGTAGATTCGAGGCACGGCACCGAACCGGGTGCCGCCCGGACCGGACCGCGGTGTTCCGCCCGCCCGACGACAGCAGGAGTGATTCGCGTGGATCGTGTCGCGCTGCGCGGCCTCAAGGCCCGCGGGCACCATGGCGTCTTCCCCCGGGAGCGCGAGGAGGGTCAGACCTTCATCGTCGACGTGGTGCTCGGCCTCGACACCCGCCCCGCCGCGGCGGCCGACGACCTCACGAAGACCGTCCATTACGGAATCGTGGCCGAGGAGGTCGTGGAGATCGTCCAGGGCGATCCGGTCGACCTGATCGAGACCCTGGCGGAGCGCATCGCCCAGCGCTGCCTGAAGCACGACGGTGTACGGGAGGTCGAGGTGGTCGTCCACAAGCCCGACGCCCCGATCGCCGTACCGTTCGACGATGTGACCATCACCATCACCCGGAGCCGAGCATGACCGCCTTCTCCCCCCACGGGTCACAGAGCGACCCGACCGTCCAGCCGGTGCCCGCCTCCGTGGTCGCGCAGGTCGACGCCGCCGACACCACGCTCTCCAATCCGAAACGGGCCGTGGTCTCCCTCGGCTCCAACCTCGGCAACCGGCTGGAGACGCTCCAGGGCGCGGTCGACGCCCTGGAGGACACCCCGGGCCTGCGGGTCAAGGCCGTCTCGCCGGTGTACGAGACGGAGCCGTGGGGCGTCGAGCCCGGCAGCCAGCCGTCGTACTTCAACGCGGTCGTACTGATCAAGACGACCCTGCCGCCGTCGTCGCTGCTGGAGCGCGGCCAGGCCATCGAGGAGGCGTTCGCCCGGGTCCGTGACGAGCGCTGGGGCCCGCGCACGATAGACGTGGACATCCTGGCGTACGGGGACGTCGTCTCGGACGACCCGGTGCTCACCCTCCCGCATCCGCGGGCGCACGAGCGCGCCTTCGTGCTCGCCCCGTGGCACGACGTGGAGCCGGAGGCCCAGCTCCCCGGCCGCGGCCCGGTCGCCGAGCTGCTGGCGGAGGTCGGCAGCGGCGGCGTCCAGCCCCGCGCCGACCTGGAACTGCGCCTTCCTGAGTAATCGTTAGGCTCGTGACGCACGGGCCGGTGCGACGCGCCGGCCGATGCGGTTCGCCGGTACGACACACGCCGGTACGACAAGGCGAAGGGCGGCTTTCTCGGTGAAGCAGTTGCGGATCGGCGTGCTGGCCGGCCTGTTCGTGGTGGCGGGCGTGCTCTCCTGGGCCGCCGCCCGGCTCTGGGACTCCTTCGGCACCCTGCCCAGCGTGCCGCTCGCCGCGCCCATCGTGCTCGCGGCGATCGCCGCCGTGCTGACGGCCACCGCGCTCTCGCTCCGAGCCCGCTTCAAGGCCCAGCGCGAGCGCCGCCCCGAGGCGAAGGGCGTCGACCCGCTGATGGCCGCCCGTGCGGTCGTCTTCGGCCAGGCCAGCGCCCTGGTCGCGGCGCTGGTCTCCGGCATCTACGGCGGCGCGGGCGTCTTCCTGCTGGGCTCCCTCGACATCCCGGCCCGCCGCGACCAGGCCGTCTACGCGGGCTTCTCGGTCGTGGCGGGCATCGCCGTGATCGCCGCGGCCTTCTTCCTGGAGCGCGTCTGCAAGCTTCCGGAGGGCCCGGACGACGACAACGACAAGAACGGCACGGCCCCGGCCGGGCCCGTCTGAGCGGGGAACGTACGGCGGCATCGGGGCAGCCCGGAACGTACGGCGGCTCAGCGCGTCTGATCAGGCTCAGCGCGCCATGATCAGGCTCATCGCCTCCGCACGTGTCGCGGAGTCCCGGAGCTGACCGCGCACCGCCGACGTGATCGTCTTGGCGCCCGGCTTCCGCACACCGCGCATCGTCATGCACATGTGCTCGCACTCGATGACCACGATCACACCGCGCGGCGCGAGCGCCTCCATCAGGGAGTCGGCGATCTGGGTCGTCAGCCGCTCCTGGACCTGCGGCCGGCGGGCGAACACGTCCACTAGCCGGGCCAGCTTCGACAGTCCGGTGATCTTGCCGTCGGCCGACGGGATGTAGCCGACATGGGCGACACCGACGAACGGCACGAGATGATGCTCACAGCTGCTCATCACCTCGATGTCCTTCACGAGCACCATCTCGTCGTGCCCGAGGTCGAACGTCGTCGTCAGCACGTCCTCGGGGTTCTGCCACAGCCCCGCGAATATCTCCTTGTACGCCCGCGCCACCCGGCCCGGGGTCGCCCGCAGTCCCTCGCGGTCCGGATCCTCGCCCACCGCGATCAGCAGTTCGCGCACGGCGTTCTCGGCCCGCTTCTCGTCGAACTCGCGGACGGGGGTGTCCCGCTCCAGCGCCACCGGGTCGGTCATCTGTGCCTCGTTCCTGTCCCGTCCTGTTAAGCGGACATGCGAATGCCGCGCCCCCACAGGCTAGAACCTGGGGTGCGCGGCATCCATTCCGGGCCTGTCGGGACGGACCGGTCAGCTCTCGGCCGAGGCCGGTCCGTCCCGCCGTCCGTCAGCTCTCCGGGCGGTCCTCCGGGACGGCCTCGGTGGGCGGGGTCTCGCCGCCGGTCACCGCCGGCATGCCGCCGTTGGCCCCGGACGCGCCGTTGGTCAGCGCCAGCTCCTTGGGCGAGAGCACCGGCGGCCGCGTGGAGGGCGTACGCCGCGAGGAGCCGGTCCACGCCGGACGCGACGGCCGCTTGACGACGGTCGAGAAGATCTCCGCGATCTGGTCCTTGTTGAGCGTCTCCTTCTCCAGGAGCTGGAGGACCAGGTTGTCCAGGACGTCCCGGTTCTCCACAAGGATCTCCCACGCCTCGTTGTGCGCGGTCTCGATCAGCTTCTTGACCTCGTCGTCGACCAACGCCGCGACCTCTTCCGAGTAGTCGCGCTGGTGCGCCATCTCCCGGCCGAGGAACGGCTCCGTGTTGTCGCCGCCGAACTTGATCGCGCCGAGCCGCTCGGTCATGCCGTACTGCGTGACCATCGCCCGGGCCGTGGCCGTGGCCTTCTCGATGTCGTTGGCCGCGCCCGTGGTCGGGTCGTGGAAGACCAGCTCCTCGGCCGCGCGCCCGCCCAGCATGTACGCCAGCTGGTCGAGCATCTCGTTGCGCGTGGTCGAGTACTTGTCCTCGTCCGGCAGGACCATCGTGTAGCCCAGCGCCCGGCCTCTCGACAGGATCGTGATCTTGTGCACCGGATCGGAGTTGGGAGAAGCCGCCGCGACCAGGGCGTGACCGCCCTCGTGATACGCGGTGATCTTCTTCTCCTTCTCGGACATGATCCGGGTCCGCTTCTGCGGGCCCGCCACCACCCGGTCGATCGCCTCGTCCAGGAAGTGGTTGTCGATCAGCTTCCCGTCGCCGCGCGCCGTCAGGAGCGCCGCCTCGTTCAGCACGTTCGCCAGGTCCGCGCCGGTGAAGCCGGGCGTACGGCGGGCGACGGCGCCCAGGTCGACGTCCGGGGCGACCGGCTTGCCCTTCTGGTGGACCTTGAGGATCTCCAGCCGGCCCTGCATGTCGGGGCGGTCGACGGCGATCTGCCGGTCGAAGCGGCCCGGGCGCAGGAGCGCCGGGTCGAGGATGTCCGGCCGGTTCGTGGCGGCGATCAGGATGACGCCGCCCTTCACGTCGAAGCCGTCCATCTCCACGAGCAGCTGGTTCAGCGTCTGCTCGCGCTCGTCGTGGCCACCGCCGAGGCCCGCGCCACGGTGCCGGCCGACGGCGTCGATCTCGTCCACGAAGACGATCGCCGGGGCGTTCGCCTTGGCCTGCTCGAAGAGGTCGCGCACCCGGGAGGCACCGACACCGACGAACATCTCGACGAAGTCGGAGCCGGAGATCGAGTAGAACGGCACTCCGGCCTCACCCGCGACCGCGCGGGCGAGCAGCGTCTTGCCCGTACCGGGCGGGCCGTAGAGCAGCACGCCCTTGGGGATCTTGGCGCCGACGGCCTGGAACTTGGCCGGCTCCTGGAGGAACTCCTTGATCTCGTGGAGTTCCTCGACCGCCTCGTCGGACCCGGCCACGTCGGCGAAGGTCGTCTTCGGGGTGTCCTTGGTGATGAGCTTGGCCTTGGACTTCCCGAACTGCATGACCCGGGAGCCGCCGCCCTGCATCTGGTTCATCAGGAACAGGAAGACCACGACGATCAGCACGAAGGGCAGCAGCGAGAGCAGCACCGAGACGAACGGGCTCTGCTTCGACGGCGAGACCGTGTATCCCTTGGCGATGTCACCGCTCTGGTACTTCTTCTGCAAGGTCGAGGCGAGCGACGAGCCCTGGTTGCCGATGTAGCTGGCCTGGATCTTGTCGCTGCCGTTGACCTTCTGGCCGTCCTTGAGGTCGACCTTGATGATCTGTTCGTCACCTGTGGTCAGTTTGACCTGCTCGGCCTGGTTCTTGTCGATCGCCTGGACGACCTGACCGGTGTCCACCGTCTTGTAGCCGCCCGACGAGCCGACGACCTGCATCAGCACGACCACGGCGAGGACGGCCAGCACGATCCACATGACCGGCCCACGGAAGTATCGCTTCACGTCCATCCATACGGAGCGGAATCGCCCCGTCCCTCCTGCCCGTAGGTAAATGCCGCTGTGAGAAAAAAGCTGTTCTTCGGACGGTACCCCAGCATTGCCACCCGCGACCGCACGGGACGGCTGACAAACCCGCCTTCCACTGCTTCAACGCCGCGAAACGCTCCAGGGTTCCCGGCCCCGGGTCCCGCCCCCGGTCCTGTTCGGCCGGGAAGCGGCGGCCCGGGCCGGGACCGGGGGCGGGTCGTCGCCGGTCCGGGACCGGGGCGGGGCCGGGCCGGGGCCGTCAATACACGCCCTAGCCGCCGTACACGTGCGGCGCGAGCGTTCCGACGAAAGGCAGGTTGCGGTACTTCTCCGCGTAATCCAGTCCGTATCCGACGACGAACTCATTCGGAATGTCGAAGCCGATCCATTTGACGTCGATCGCGACCTTCGCGGCGTCCGGCTTACGGAGCAGGGTGCAGACGTCCAGCGAGGCCGGCTCCCGCGAACCGAGGTTGGACAGCAGCCACGACAGGGTCAGCCCCGAGTCGATGATGTCCTCCACGATGAGGACGTGCTTGCCCTTGATGTCGGTGTCCAGGTCCTTGAGGATCCGGACCACACCGGAGGACTGGGTGCCCGCCCCGTACGAGGAGACGGCCATCCAGTCCATCGTCACGGGGGTGGACAGGGCCCGCGCCAGGTCCGCCATGACCATCACGGCGCCCTTGAGGACCCCGACGAGAAGCAGGTCCTTGCCCGCGTACTCAGCGTCGATCTTCGCGGCCAGGTCGGCCAGCTTCGCGTCGATCTCTTCCTTGGTGATGAGCACCGACTGGAGGTCGTTGCCCATGTCCTTGTCGTCCACCCGCATCACTTTCGTCGTCGGCCAGGTGCCGGGTCCGGACAGCGCCGGGGACCCGGGAGACACAGCCGTAGAGCGTCAGCGCTTCAGCCCTGCCGGATGACAAGTCTGCCACCCTGCCTCCGGGCCTCGACCCGCCCGGGCAGGCTGATGGCCTTCTGGCCGTGCCAGCCCGTGATCAGGCGGTCGACCTCTTCGATGTGACGGGCGAACAGCGAACCTGCGGGGGCGCCCACGGCGATCACCGCGCGGCGCAGCACCCGGCGGCGGACGGCGGGCGGCAGCTCGTGGAGCCGGGCGCACACCAGCTGCCCCGCCTCGTCCCGCACGGACCGCTCCGCCTCGGTGGCCCAGCTGTCGAGGGCGTCGGCGTCGTCGCGGGAGAGCTGCGCGGTACGGGCCAGGGCCTCGACGACGCCCTTGCCGAGCGCCTTCTCCAGGGCGGGCAGCCCCTCGTGCCGGAGCCGGGAGCGGGTGTAGGAGGGGTCGGTGTTGTGCGGGTCGTCCCACACGGGGATCGACTGGACGAGGCAGGCCTTGCGGGCGGTCTGCCGGTCGAGCCCCAGGAAGGGGCGCCGGTAGCGGCCGGCCGTACCCGAGACGGCCGCCATGCCGGACAGGGAGCGGGTGCCGGAGCCCCGGGCGAGGCCGAGCAGGACCGTCTCCGCCTGGTCGTCGCGGGTGTGGCCGAGCAGGACGGCGGCGGCGTGATGGCGCTCGGCGGCGGCGTCCAGGGCCTCGTACCGCGCGTCACGGGCGGCGGCCTCGGGGCCGCCCACCCGCCGCCCGCCGTCGACGCGCGGGGAGGAGTCGCTGTGCGCCACGGGCGTCCGGGCGAGGCCGACGGTCACGGCGACGGATTCGACGGGGTCGAGCCGCATCGCGCGGAGCCGGGTGACGAGGTCACGGGCGCGGACGTCCGATCCGGCCTGGAGGCCGTGGTCGACGGTGACGGCACCGGCGCGGACGGAGAGCTTGGGGGCCTCGAAGGCGAGGGCCGAGGCGAGGGCCATGGAGTCGGCGCCGCCCGAGCAGGCGACGAGCACGAGCGGCGGCTCGCCGGTCCGGGACTCGCCGGTCCGGGAGGGGACGGTCCGGGACTCGCCGGTCCAGGAGGGGGCGGACTCGGCCGGGGTGCGAGAGGGATCAGCCAGGTCGGTGAGGATGTCGTGGAGTACGCGGCGGACCGCCAGGCGTATCGCCGCGACCGCAGGATGGGGACCCATGTCCGGTGCCCTTCGTGATGTTTTACGGGGGGTGCCTCGGCCGGAGTCAGGGCGGAGAACGTCACTCAGAGTGCGTCGATGGTGACAGAGCCGAGTCATTACCCGAGCATTGCACGCCTGTCCCCCACCCACGGTCCCTCGGATGGGTGATAGCTGAGGCGCGCCTGTGCCCGGGGGCGTGCCCCGGCCCGGGTACGGCTCAGGTGTCCGCCTTGCGATGCACCCGCGCGACCCAGTCCGCCGGTTTGGCGATCTCCGCCTTGGTGGGCAGGGTGTTCGGCGAGGTCCACACCCGGTTGAAGCCGTCCATGCCGACCTCCTCCACGACGGCCCGTACGAACCGCTCGCCGTCCCGGTACTGGCGCAGCTTCGCGTCCAGTCCGAGCAGCTTGCGCAGCGCCATGTCGAGCCGGCCGGCACCGCGTGCCCGGCGCTGCTGGAACTTCTCCCGGATCTCCGCGACCGTGGGCACGACCTGCGGTCCAACCCCGTCCATCACATAGTCGGCATGGCCTTCGAGCAGGGACATCACGGCGGTGAGCCGGCTCAGGACCTCGCGCTGGCCGGGCGTCTGCACCAGCTCCACGATGCTGTGGCCGTCGTCGTCCCGCTCGCCCTCGGGCCGGCCGCCGGCCAGCGACTGGGCGGCCTCGCGGAGCCGCTCCAGGAGGGTCATCGGGTCGACGTCGGTCTCCTCCAGGAAGGACTGGATCTCGCCCTGGAGGTGGTCGCGCAGCCAGGGGACACCGGTGAACTGGGTGCGGTGCGTCTCCTCGTGGAGCGCCACCCAGAGCCGGAAGTCGTGCGGATCGACGTCCAGTTCGCGCTCGACGTGGACGATGTTGGGCGCGACCAGCAGCAGCCGCCCCGCCCCGTCCGCGGCGGCCGGGAGGTCACGCGAGGCGGGCGCGAAGGTCTCGTACTGGCCGAGGACGCGGGACGACATGAACGACAGCAGCATGCCCAGCTCGACGCCGGTGACCTTGCCGCCGACGGCGCCCAGAACGGCGCCGCCGGCGCTGCCCGAGCGCCGCTCACGCATCTTGGCGAACAGGGGCGCCAGCAGCTCCCGGAACCCCGCGACATTGGCCTTGACCCAGCCGGGCCGGTCCACGACCAGGACCGGGGTGTCCACCGGATCGTGGCCGTCCGGCACCATCCGGGTGTACGCGCGGACATGGTCCTCGGACGCCATGGCATGCCCGCGCAGCTCGGCGACGATCTCGCGCGCCTCGTCCCGGCCGACCTCGGGTCCGGGCCGTACGAGGCGGGTCGCGGTCGCCACCGCGAGGTTCCAGTCGACCATCTCGGCACCACCGATGCTCGTCATGCGTCAACCGTACGTGCTCGGACCGGGGAGCGGAGAGGTCCGGACGTGGGGCCGGCCCTCTTTATTAGGGCTCGGTTCGCCTCCGGGGGCGCGGGTGCCGGGTGGCGGACGGGAAAACCCCGAGGTGGACCGGGGCGTCCGGTCACCACCGCGCGGCCTTCTTTTTCAGGGCTCGGTTCGCCTCCGGGGGCGCTCCAAGCCACTGTCGACGGTCGACCGTGCTCGGTTTGCTCGTACCTCACAAACCTCCGCGCGCTCTCCCTTTCGACAGCGGCCGCGCCCCCTTCGGCTCACTCG
>NZ_JOHR01000027.1 GCF_000719775.1 Streptomyces sp. NRRL F-5135
GGAGAGTAGGACGCCGCCGAACAATTGTTGTGGGTATGCCCCGTGTTGAAGGAGCCTGTGGTTTCTTCGGTGCGGGGCATACCTGCGTTTACAGGACGGTACGGCGCGGCCCGCTACGGACGGTCCGCCTTCACCAGGCCCGTGTCGTAAGCGAGGATGACCGCTTGCACCCGGTCCCTCGCACCCGTCTTGGCGAGAATCCGTGAGACATGCGTCTTCACCGTAGATTCCGCGAGATGCAGGCGCTCGGCGATTTCCGTGTTCGTCAAGCCCTTGCCGATGACGGTGAGGACTTCTCGTTCGCGTTCCGTCAGCGGGGCGAGTCGGGCGTCGAGGACGGCGGGCTCGGTGGTGTCGGCCGTCGCCTCTGCTGCCGGGGCAGGCAAGTGCCGTACGTACGCGTCGAGCAGACGGCGGGTGAGACCGGGGGCGACCACCGCGTCCCCGCTCGCCACGGCGCGGATACCGGACAGCAGCTCCTCCGGGAGCGCGTCCTTGACCAGGAACCCGCTGGCTCCCGCCCGTAGGCCCGCGTAGGCGTACTCGTCCAGGTCGAAGGTGGTCAGGACGAGGACGCGGGTACGCTCCCCGGCCGCCAGGATCCTGCGGGTGGCCTCGATGCCGTCCATGCCCGGCATCCGTACGTCCATCAGGACGACGTCCGGACGGTGGCGGGCGGCGAGCCGCACGGCTTCCGCGCCGTTGCCGGCCTCGCCGAGCACCGTCATGTCGTCCTGGCTCTCCAGCAGCATGCGGAAGCCCAGACGTTGCAGGGGCTGGTCGTCGGCGATGAGGACGGTCGTCACTGTTCTTCCGTGTCCTTCGGGAGGTGGAGGCGTACCCGCCAGCCGACGCCCGGCGCGGGCAGCGGTCCGGCTTCCAGTGTGCCGCCGTACAGTTCCGTTCTCTCCCGCATTCCGGTCAGCCCCCGGCCCGTCGGCGGAACCGGGGTGTCGACGGCCCGGCCCCGGCCGGTGTCGGTCACCGAGACCGAGACCGCTTCGGGACCGTAGGTGACGTCCACCGTGGCTGTGGCGGAGGGGCCCGCGTGTTTGAGCGTGTTCGTCAGCGCCTCCTGGACGATCCGGTAGACCGTGAGCTGTCTGCCCGCCGGTACGGACCGAGGTGCGCCGTCGACCGTGAAACGTATCGGCAGGCCGGCCGCTCTGGCGCCCTCGACCAGGCGGTCCAGGTCCGAGAGACCGGGCTGCGGAGCGAGTCCGGCCGAGGTGGCCGCCCTGGGATCGGCGGCCGCCGTGGGGGTCTCGCGCAGTACGTCGAGGAGGCGGCGCAGCTCCGCGAGTGCCTGGCGGCTCGTAGTGCCGATGGCCTCCAGCGCCTGGGCCGCGCGCTCGGGTGACTTGGCCGCCGCGTACGCGCCTCCGTCCGCGAGGCCCGTGATGACGGACAGGTTGTGTCCGATGATGTCGTGCATCTCGCGGGCGATCCGGGCGCGTTCGGCCGCGGTGGCGAGCTGCGCCTGCTGGTCGCGTTCCAGTTCCAGTTGGCGTGCTCGTTCCACGAGCGAGGCCAGGTGCTCCCGCCGGGCGCGGACGGCCAGGCCGATGAGCGCGACGATCAGGTAGCCGTTGAGCTGCGGTACGAACTGCTGGTCCCAACTGCCCACGGGGAAACGGGTCGCGCCCACCGCGATCGGTATCGTCACCAGGACGTACGAGGCCACCAGCGTGCGCAGCGGCAGCCGCAGGGCGATGCCGTAGACGGAGACCAACTGGACGAGCGACGCCTGGAGGTGGGCGCCGCTCCAGCTGTTCACCAGCGCGCACGGCAGCTGCGCCAGCAGTACGGTGAGCGCGTGGCGGCGCCGCCAGAACAGCGGTATGGAGAAGCCGAGGCTCAGGGTGAACACGAGCCACACCGGGACGTCTTGGTTGAACGTGGTGTTCCGCCAGCCGCCCGAGGCGTCCACGAGCGCGGCGACCACGAAGAAGCCGGTGAGGAGGAGATCCCACACCAGCGGGTGGCTGTCGTCGAAGCGCCGCGAACGCAGGGAGAGGCGGTTCAGGCGGTCGGTGAGCGGCCTGGCTCCCGCCGACCAGGCCGACGGCCCCGAGTCGTTCATACGTCGCGTCGCCGGAGCGTGAGTGCCGCCAGCGCCAGCGACCCGGCCGCCCACAGCGCCAGCGCGAGCAGCGCGGCCCCCGGGGACGCGGCGTCCGGGATCGGCCGGGCCGAGGTGACGGCGTCCAGTGCGCGGATCGGGAAGTACCGTACGGCGTTGCCCACGAAGTCGTACGGGAGCATCCCCAGCACCTCGGGCAGGATCATGACACCGCCGACGACGGCGCCGATGGCGGCCGGTACCGAGCGGGTCGACGCGCCCAGGCCGAGGGCGAGCAGCCCCAGCAGGGTCAGGCCCACGGCGTTGCCCGCCAGGCCGCGGGCGATCCCCGGGTCGCCCAGGGACGCCTGCTGACCGGTGCCGGCCAGGAAGAGCTGTGCGCCCAGGAAGGTGGCGAACGCGGTGGCGAGCGCGACGGCGAGGACCACCGCCGCGAAGACCGCGGCCTTGGCCCACAGCGCCGGCAGGCGCCGTGGCACCGCGGTCATCGAGGCGCGGACCATGCCGGTGCCGTACTCGCCCGCGGTGACGAGGATGCCCAGGACGACATAGGCGATCTGGGCGAGCTGGATGCCGATCAGGGTCATGATGACCGTGTCGAGGCCGGCGTCGTCGCCCTCTGTCCCGTAGGTCGCCCCCATCGTCAGACCGATGGCGAGGGTCAGCGCGCTCGCCGTCAGCAGGGTGATCCAGGTCGAGCGCACCGACCAGAGCTTGTGCCACTCGGAGCGCAGTACGCGGGCCTGGGTGACCTCGTAGGTGCGGGGGTGGCGCGGCAGCGGGAAGGCGGCGCCCTCGCCCGTACCGGGGGGCGCGCTCGTGCCTGTGCCTGTGCCTGTGGGGCTGTCTGTGCCTGCTGTGCCCGTGCTCATGCCTTGGCTCCTTCGAGGGCGGTGCTCGTCCGGTACTCGACGGCGTCGCGTGTGAGGTCCATGAACGCCTGCTCCAGCGAGGCGATCCGCGGGGTGAGTTCGAAGAGGGGAACGGAGTGGGCGGCGGCGGTGCGGCCTATGTGGGCGGCGTCCATGCCGCGGATCTCGAGCGTCTCCGCCAGCGCTTCCGCGGACGTCCGCGCTCCGGCCGCGGCGCTGCCCGAAGAGCCGATCTCCACACCTGGGGCGGCGAGGAGATCCCGTAGGCGCGCGGCTTGCGGCGTGACGACCGTGACGAAGTCCTGCCCGGACGCCCGTACGAAGTCGGTGACCGACGTGTCCGCGAGGAGCCTGCCGCCTCCGATGATGACCAGGTGGTCCGCCGTGAGCGCCATTTCGCTCATCAGGTGGGACGAGACGAAGACCGTACGGCCCTCCGCGGCGAGGGACTTGAGCAGGTTGCGGATCCACAGGACGCCCTCCGGGTCGAGCCCGTTGACGGGTTCGTCGAGGATGACCGTCCCAGGGTCGCCGAGCAGCGCCGCCGCGATGCCGAGGCGTTGGCCCATGCCCAGGGAGAAGCCCTTCACCCTGCGGCGGGCGACCCCGGACAGGCCGGTCAGCTCCAGCACCTCGTCGACGCGCCGACGCGGGATCCCGTGGGTGTGGGCGAGCGCCAGCAGGTGGTCGTGGGCGCTGCGGCCGGGGTGCACGGAACGCGCCTCCAGCAGGGCGCCGACCTCCTGGAGCGGGGCGGGATGCGCGGCGTAGGGCCGGCCGCCGATGGTCGCGCGGCCCCGGGTGGGCGCGTCCAGGCCCAGGAGCATCCGCATGGTGGTGGACTTGCCCGCGCCGTTGGGACCGAGGAAGCCGGTGACGGTGCCGGGGCCGACGGTGAAGGTGAGGTCGTCGACCACAGTCCTGTCGCCGTAGCGTTTGGTGAGGCCCGTCGCCATGATGCCGGGAGAGGAAGAGCTGGTCATGTCCTCGACGGTAGGCAGCGGGCCGGGGCGGATCGTCGGACCGCGGTCGGGTTGTGCGTACGGGGCGTAGTACCGGGGAAGTACGGCGGGCGCGGAGGGGGATCAGGGGGCCGTACGCGTGCTCGGTGGTTCAGCGGGGCGCCGCGGACGTCGGCGGGACGGGCGGCGGCTCCGGCAGGTCGTGCTGGGGCCAGCGGTCCTTGGCCTGTTGGCGGGAGCGGAGCAGGGCCAGCGTCGGCAGGCCTCGGTCCTGACCGGTGGCCAGCAGCTCCGGAAGGCGGGGGAGCGGGGCGACGGCGGCGACATCGTCCAGGACGAGCGTCATTGGTGGGTCGAGCCGACCGTCAGATGACCGTGCGGCCATGCGGCGGCCGTGCTCGACCACGTACGAGGCGAGTGCGGTGAGCAGCGGCATCGCACCCGGGCGGGAGCGCGGATCCTCGATCGGCTCGCCCACCACATAAAGCGTGCCCCCTTCGCGCGCGAAAGAATCCAACGCGAGCGAATCGGTTCGGTTTGTCGTACAGGCCTCCCGGACGTGGACCGAGGACAGCGCGGACAGCGCACGGGCCGTCAGCTGCTGGGCCTGGTCGCGCCGTTCGGGATAGGCCGTGAGCGCGGACTCCAGCAGGCCCGCCAGTCCCGACGCCGCCTTGGGGTGGGTGCGCAGGATCCGTACGGCGTCCCGCGTCCCGGTGCCCTGCGCCCAGCGGTGCACCTGTTTGAACGGCCGCCCGTCCACGGCCGCCGCGTGCAGCCAGCAGCGCAGGAGGGTCTCCGCGGTGTCGGCGACGGCCGCGTCGAGAAGGGCGTGCGGGCGTACGGGGGCGAGCAGCGCGACCGCGCGCTCGCCCGCCGCGCCGGGGTCCTCGCAGCCGGTGGCGGGAGACCAGTGGAGCCGGGCCGGCGTGTCGCACCGGTGGCCGGGGTCGTGGAGGAGCACGGGGCCGAGCTTGGCCCGCGCGTCCTTCGTCTCCGCCCAGAGCGTGGGGTCGGAGGTGACGACGAGGGCGGGGCCGGCGGCGTCCAGCACGGCCTGGAGGGCGGTGGGACGGCGGGCGGCGGCATCGCCGTAGCGCACACCGGGCAGGGGCGGGAAGGAGGCGGCGTTCCCGAAGGGCTCGGAGGAGGGAGAGGCCGTGGGAGACGCGGCAGGGATGGCGGCGCCAGGAGTGGTGTGCGATACGGGAGATACGTGTGACACGGGGGGCACGAGGGGTGCTGGATGTGCGACGGATGTGGGGGTGACGGGGGGCACGGGACTTGCGGAGGGTGCGGCGGACGCGCCGGTCACGGAGGAGGCGGTCGTGGCGCTGGTGACGGTCGTGGGTGGGTCGGTGGCGGTACGCGGCCCCGCCGTCCCCGCCGTCCCCGCCGACTCCGGTCCCGTCGGCCCCTGCCATGTCGGCTGCGCGGCGGGCGCCGCCTCCCATGCCGTCCCGTGCGGTGGTTCCGCCGCCTTCGCCGGTCTTCCCCGCGTCATCGCCGCCGCGGCCGCCTGTTCCCGGCGACGTGCCCGTACGACGCGGTAACGGGCCGTCACGCCCAGGACGAACACCGTCAGCACGGTCAGCACCATCAGCTGGCTTATCAACAGGCCCCAGAAGAGCCCGTATCCGGACAGCTCTCCCGGTGGGGTCTCGGGCCAGGCCGCCGGCAGGTCGTGCGGGGCCGACGCGAGTTCGCGCATGGCCATCGGCGTACGGGTGAAGGTCACGTTCTCCGGCCAGCCGCCGTGCGTGAGCAGGCCCGCCAGACCGGTGGCCGTCCAGACCAGCAGCGTCAGGCCGAGCAGGAAGCCCAGCAGGCCCACCAGCAGCCCGTCCGGCACCCCGCCGCCTTGCCGCCCGCCCCGGCCGTCGGCGGCGGAGCCGGCACCGGGCCCGGTGCCGTCGTGGTGGCGCGCCATCTCACGCCACCGTCGACTCGGTGGACTCGTTCAGCCTCCGTTGCCGCTCCAGCAGGGCCGTCCGCTGCTCCGCCTCCCAGTCCGCGGCCCGTAGGTCCTCGGGCAGGCCGTCACCGCCCAGGCCCCTGGCCTCCTGCGGTCGGTGCGCACCCGGTGTCCCCGGTGTTCCCGGCATCCCCGGGGCCCCTGCGGCGGCCGACGGGCCCGAACTCTCCGTCATGGCCCGGTCGGTGAAGACCAGCGGCCGTTCCGCCTCGGTCACCAGGTGCTTGACGACCTGGACGTTGCCGTTGACGTCCCAGACCGCGATACCGGGGGTGAGCGTCGGAATGATCTCCACCGCCCAGCGGGGCAGGCCCAGCACGAGCCCCGTCGCTCTGGCCTCGTCCGCCTTCTGGGCGTAGATCGTGCGGGTGGAGGCCATCTTGAGGATGGCGGCCGCCTCCTTGGCCGCCGCGCCGTCGACCACGTCGGACAGGTGGTGCACGACGGCGACGAAGGACAGACCGAGGCGCCGGCCGAACTTCAGCAGCCGCTGGAAGAGCTGTGCCACGAAGGGCGAGTTGATGATGTGCCAGGCTTCCTCGACCAGGAAGATGCGCTTCTTGCGGTCGGGGCGGATCCAGGTGTGCTCCAGCCAGACGCCGACGATCGCCATCAGGATCGGCATCGCGATCGAGTTGCGGTCGATGTGCGAAAGGTCGAAGACGATCAGCGGGGCGTCCAGGTCGATCCCGACGGTGGTCGGCCCGTCGAACATGCCCCGCAGGTCACCGTCCACCAGCCGGTCCAGCACCAGCGCCACGTCCAGGCCCCAGGCCCGTACGTCGTCCAGGCCCACGTTCATCGCCTCGGCCGACTCCGGCTCCGGGTGGCGCAGTTGCTCGACGATGTCCATCAGCACGGGCTGGCGCTCGACGATGGTCGCGTTGACGTAGGCGTGCGCGACCTTGAGGGCGAAGCCGGAGCGCTCGTCCAGGCCGTGGCCCATGGCGACTTCGATGATCGTACGGAGCAGGGCGAGCTGCCCGGTCGTGGTGATCGCCGGATCGAGGGGGTTGAGGCGGATACCGCCGTCGAGCGCCGCCACCGGGTCGAGCCGGATGGGGGTTATGCCCAGCTGCTCGGCGATCAGGTTCCACTCGCCGTGGCCGTCCTCGCCCTGTGCGTCGAGGACGACGACCTGGCGGTCGCGGAACCGGAGCTGGCGCAGGACGTAGGTCTTCTCCAGCGCCGACTTGCCGTTGCCTGACTCGCCGAGGACCAGCCAGTGGGGGGCGGGGAGCTGCTGCCCGTACAGCTGGAACGGGTCGTAGATGTAGCCCTTGCCGCTGTAGACCTCGCGGCCGATGATCACACCGGAATCGCCGAGGCCGGGGGCCGCGGTGGGCAGGTAGACGGCCTGGGCCTGGCCGGTCGATGTGCGGACGGGCAGCCGGGTGGTCTCCACCTTCCCGAAGAGGAAGCTGGTGAAGGCGTCCGTGAGGACGGACAGCGGGTCTCGCACGGCAGGCCCCTTTCGGCTGGTCGGTCAGGCGGGCGGGTCGGTCAGGCGGGCGGTAGGTCGGGCGGGTCGTCGGTCGGGCGGGCCGGCCACGGGGCGGGCGGTCGGGCAGTGGCCGGTGGCCTCCGCGACGGATACGGACGCGGATGTGGCCGCGGGTACGGTCGACGCGTACGGCTATGGCACGGCAACCGCTACCGGCGGATACCGGTCGCGAACGGCAACGTGTTCACGAAAGCCCGGTGGTGCTCACGATCGCACCACTCCAGCTTCAGGTACGACTTGCCGGCCGAGGCCCTGATCGTCCGTTTGTCCCTGGCCAGTGCCTCCGGTGACCTGGACGACACCGTGATGTACCCGACGAGGTTGACGCCCGCCGCACCGCTGGCGAGGTCCTCGCCGCGCTGGTCCAGCCGGCCGTGGGCGGCGACGTCGCGGGGGTCGACGGTGCGGTTCATCTTGGCGGCGCGGCTGGCTTCCGCGTCGTCGTTCGTCTTCTCCGTGAGCATCCGCTCGATGGCGATCTCGGTGGGTTCGAGATCCATGGCGACCGAGACCGTACGGATCACGTCCGGGGTGTGGACGAGCAGCGGCGCGAGGAAGTTCACGCCGACCGGGGTCAACGGCCATTCCTTGATCCACGCGGTGGAGTGGCACCAGGGCTCGCGCGTGGCCGACTCGCGCGTCTTGGCCTGGAGGTACGTCGGTTCCATCGCGTCCAGCTCGGCCGGCCAGGCGTTGCGTTTCGTCATGGCCTGGATGTGGTCGATGGGGTGGTCGGGGTCGTACATCGAGTGTACGAGGGAGGCCAGCCGGGCCTGGCCGAGCGGCTGCCGTACCCGGATGTCCGCCTCGGCGAGACGGGCGCAGATGTCGGTGAGCTCACGGGCCATCACGACGGCGAGCCCCGCGTCGCGGTCGAGCTTGCGCGGGCCGCCGGCCGCGCGCGCGGCGCGGGCCATGGCCTGGCCCTCGGCGGCCAGCTCGCGGGTGTAGTGCATGCAGGCGACCAGGTACGCGCGGTGCTGCTCGCTGGAGGTGGAGACCATCGACTGGAGCTGGTCGTAGGAGTCCTGGAGCCAGGCGGGCGCGGTGGAGTCGCCGCGCTGGGCCACGTCCTTGGCGTGCGCGTCGGGGTCGGCGGGCAGCGTACGGGCGAGCATCTGGAGGCGGGTGACGAAGCCGTCGCCGTTGGCGACGTGCTTGAGGAGCGTGCCGAACCGGTCGACCAGGGCCTCCTGGTCCTCGCTGTCGCGCAGCCCGACGCCGGGGCCCTCGATCTCGATGGCGGCGGTGACGGTACGGCGGTCGGCGTGCAGCAGGACGGCGATCTCGTCCGGACCGAACGGCGCGGACAGCCAGTTGATCCGCCCGATGCCCGGCGGCGGGCCGACCTCGACCTCCCGGCCGTCGAGCGTCGTACCGGCCTCCATGGCCCCGGAGCGGTAGGCGGTGCCGGCGCGCAGGGTGCGCTTGAAGCTGCGGTTGATCTCGAACCACTTGTAGAACGTGCGGTGCTTGTACGGCACGTACACCGCGGCCAGCGCGAGCGCCGGGAATCCGGTGAGCGTCACGATCCGCAACGACAGTACGGGCACCAGCAGGCCGCACATCATGCCGAGGAACGCGCCCGCGATGATCAGGGCGATCTCGCCGGTCTCACGGTTCTTGCCGACGATCGCGTTGGGCCGGGCGCGGCCGATGAGATACGTACGGCGGGGAGCGAGCGGATGGGACTGGGTGGTCAACGCCCTCCACCTCCTGTGCTGTTGTTGCCGGTGCTCGACGCGGACCCGCGGGAGCCGTGCGGGGTGCCGCCGGTGGGACTGCTACGGGGCGGGGGCGCGGACGGCAGGGGGCTGCCGCCGCCACCGGCCGGGCCGGAGGCGCCGCGCGAGCTGTGCGCGGCGACACCCCCGGAGACCGCGTTGGCGGGCCGGGCGCCGCCTCCGCTGCCCGTCTGCTGCTGGCCGCCGCGGCCGCTGTGGGCCTTGATGCCCTGGGAGACCAGCGCGGCGGGAGAGCTGATGACGGCGGCGGCCTTCGCCCCGTCGGTGGCCTGCTTGCGGTTGCTGCGGGAGGCGGCGATCTCGTCGCCGAAGCCGGGGACGAAGCGGTAGATCATCGCCGAGGCGAAGATCGCCAACAGGATGATGGCGAGTCCGGAGACGACGGCGGAGAACGCGTCGGGTCCGTCGTCGGCGGAGAGCGCGCCCGCGAGGCCGAGGACGATCACGATGACGGGTTTGACGAGAATGACCGCGATCATGATGCCGGCCCAGCGGCGGACGTGGCCCCACATGTTCTTGTCGACGAGCCCGGCGTAGACGACCGTGCCGAGCAGCGCGCCGACGTAGAGCAGCGCGGCCCGGATCACCAGCTCCAGCCAGAGGATCCCGGCGGCGAGGATCGACACGAGCGCGACGACGATCAGCATGATCGGCCCGCCGCCGATGTCCTCCCCCTTCTTGAGGGCCTCGGCGAAGCCGCCGAAGAAGACGTCGGTCTGGCCGCCGGTGGCGGTCGAGATGACCTCCGTGACGGAGTCGGTCGCGGAGACGACGGTGTAGAGGATGAGCGGCGTGAAGGCGGAGGCGAGGACGGTCAGCCAGAGGAACCCGATGGCCTCGGACAGCGCGGTGGTCAGCGGCACGCCGCGGATGGCGCGCTTGGCGACGGCGAGGAGCCAGAGGACGAGGGTGAGGATGGTGGAGGCGGCGAAGACGACGGCGTACTGACGCAGGAAGGCGTCGTTGGTGAAGTCGACGTTGGCGGTCGACTCCACGGCGTCGCTGAGCTTCCCGACGATCCACGCGGCGGCGTCGGCGCAGCCGCGGGCGAGGGAGGAGAGGGGATCGAGGGCGCCGGCGGGGTCGTCGACTCCGCTGGTGCGCGAGGTGCCGGAGGATCCTCCGTCGCTCTCGCAGTAGTCCTTGGCCCTGCCGGGGATGAGCTCGCACACGTTGTCGCTGGGGCTGGGCGACGGGTCGGGGGCCATCGGAGCGGCGGCGGCGCGCGCGGACAGGGCGAGGACCATCGCGAACGCTCCGGTCAGGGACAGGGATACGGAGCGGGCGGCCGCGCGGAGGCGGTGCGGGGCCGCCACCCCTGACGTTCGGCGGGGCGCGTCGTGGTGACGGCCGGCGTGCGGGGGGCGGCCGGTGAACAGCCGTCGGCTACCGGGCATAGGTGAAGCCTCCAAATCCCTCAACGGCCTTGGCGATCTCGTCGGCTGTGGAGGCTCGGTCGCCGCCGCTGACCGGCGTGGGGCCTTGGGACTGGGTCGACGAGGCGATCCTCCAGTCACCGTCGATCCACTTGAGCTTCTCCGTGATGGTGAACCAGCTCTCCGTCACCGGCTTGGTCGAGCCCTCCCCGGCGAGCCCCATGAGGCCGGTCGACCAGACCTCGACCGTGGCCGCGTCCCCGCTGATGTCCGTGACCTTGGTCCCGATCGGCACGGTCCGGGAGATGAAGGTGAGACCCGTGGGCGCGGTGCCGTCCTCGTTGAGCCCGACGCTCTGGAAGAAGGACGGCGAATAGGCCTCTTCCATCCTGCTCAGCAGACTGTCGGCCGTGGCGGGGTCGTGTGTGGCGCGGATGATCTCCTGCCGGGTGCCGGCGTCGAACATGCCGTCGGAGCCGAGCGCCACCGCGTAGTTGGCCGCCGCGCTCGCCGCGCCCTGTTCGTTCCGGGCGAAGCCCGACGGTATCGAACCGTTCTTGCCCGTCACCGGCTTGACGCCCGTCGCCGCCGTGGAGTCGGAGCCAGGGCGGGACGACGCGTCCTTGGGGGCGTCCGACGCGCCGCCTCCGCCGCCTCGGTTCGCGAACGCGATGGCCGCGATGAGGAGGACCACCACGCCGACCACGGTGATCAGGGACCGCGAGGAGCGGGCCGGGCGGCGGGGGGTGCCGTGGCCGTCGCCGGTTCTGTCCGGCAGGCGGGTACGCGTCTGGCCCGAGCCGCCGAAGCTCTCCTCCGTGCGGCCCGGGTCGCCCCCGTAGCCGTGCTCGTCGCCGAAGCTCATGCCGCGTACGCTCCCTCAGCCGAATGCGGATCCGCCACCGGTCCCGCGTGGTCCGCGTAGTACGACGGTAGCCGTGCTGGTTGCCGCGCGGGCGCGGTGTGGTGACTCGACATCAGGGAGACGCAACCTCAGCCGTTGGGCGCGACGGGCGGGTGGTGTTGGAGGTGGTCCGGCGCGGACAGCCGGTGCCGGGCGAGAACAGTTCGGTGCGGATGGGCAGCCGGTGCGGGCGGGACGCGGTGCGGTGCGAACGGTGCGGTGCGTACGTACGGTCCGTACGGCTCCCGCGGCGGGAACGCGCGCGTACCGCGAACCGCTCGCTCAGACCGCCATCCCGTACACGATCGTGAAGAGCGTGCCCAGCGAGCCGATGATGAAGACCCCGGTCAGCCCCGCGACGATCAGTCCCTTGCCCTGTTCCGCGCTGAAGGTGTCCCGGAGGGCCGTCGCGCCGATGCGCTGCTTCGCCGCCCCCCAGATCGCGATCCCGAGGCAGAGGAGGATGGCGACGGCCATCACCACCTCGATCATCACCCGAGCCTCGTTCCCCAGTGTCCCGAAGGGCCCCCAGTTTGGGGCGATGCCACCGATAATGGTAGTGATGTCGCCTTTTTCGGCTGCCAGGTACATGTAACTCACCGCCCCTGTATGGGTCGTTCACGCCTATGCCCCCATGGCACAGGTCCCGCTCTATCTTCGCTGATGGAACCGCCCGCGTATGCCGCTTGGCTGCTCTCTTTACCCGATCCCCGCACATATGACCGGCGTCACCGCCCTGACCAGGGTCGGAGTTTCCTGCTTCCGTCCCCGCTCCTTCGCTTCGTACCCCTCCCCCGGTGGGGCTTACACGTGCGCGCGAGCGTATGTCCGAAGGTGCGCGCGGTCTCTGACGTGCCCTTCCCGGCCACCTTCAAGTACCCCTGCTGAACAGCGCCTTGTCCGCCTACACTGGCGCAGGACGGAGCGCGTCCCCCGGACCCGGAGGGTGTTTGACGGTGCGTAAGGCATGGGTTGTGGCTTCCGCCGTCTGTGGGACCTGTGTCGGGTTCGTCGCGTTGCTGGTGGTCGGTACGTATTCCGCCGCGGCCGGACTGGCCGGCGGGGGCGGGGGCCGGGCGGTGGGGCTGGCCAAGGGGGCCGTGCCCGCCGCGTACCAGCCGCTCGTGCAGCGGTGGGGCAACCTGTGCCCCGCCATCAACCCCGCCCTGCTCGCCGCGCAGCTGTACCAGGAGAGCGGCTGGAACCCCAGCGCGCAGTCCCCCGCCAACGCCAAGGGCATCGGGCAGTTCATCCCCGGGACCTGGGAGGCGCACGGGATAGACGGGGACAAGGACGGGGACCGGGACATCTGGGACCCCGCCGACGCGATCCCCTCCGCCGCGACGTACGACTGCGAACTCGCCGGTTACGTCAAGGACGTGCCCGGTGACCAGACCAGCAACATGCTCGCCGCGTACAACGCCGGCGCGTACGCCGTCATCAAGTACGGGGGCGTGCCGCCGTACCGCGAGACGCAGAACTACGTGAAGATCATCCGAACGCTGGAGAAGAGCTTCGCCGCGCCCGTCGCCGGGGTCGAGCCGTCCAGGCAGGCGGCCGGCGCCATCACCTACGCGCAGGAGAAGCTCGGGACGCCGTATCTGTGGGGCGGGAACGGCACGGCCGCCCAGGGCGGACGGTTCGACTGCTCCGGGCTGACGCAGGCGGCGTACCGCAGGGTGGGCATAGAGCTGCCCAGGGTGGCCAACGACCAGTACAACGCGGGGGAGCATCCCTCCCGGGACGAACTGCTCCCCGGTGATCTCGTCTTCTTCTCGGACGATCTGACCAACTCACGGGCCATCCGGCACGTGGGCATATACGTCGGCGGCGGATACATGATCAACGCGCCGTACACAGGAGCCGTGATCCGGTTCGACAAGATCGACACCCCGGACTACTTCGGGGCGACCCGGGTCACCGAGGACGGCGCGAAATCGCTGCCGACCGATCTGCCCGGCAGCCGGCCCGGGGCCTGAGGCCAGGGGTCTTTGCCCCGGCGACCGGTCGGGGGAGGGCCGGCGGAAACGCGCGGCGCCCGGCCGGTGGCCGGAACCCTTCCTCGGAACGAGGCTCTGAGCTGCGACGATGTGTCACTCTTCGATAACGTCATGGTGATCGTTCGGTAGAGAGTGGAACGCTCATGGGGCACAGGCCGTTGCCTGAGCGACAGCTGCGGTGGAGAGCCAGCAGCATGTTCCGTACCGACCACGGGGGTTGGTGGAAGCCGCGCGCGGGCACGCGCCGCGGCGGGTGACAAGGCAAGGGGCCGCAGCAGATGGCTGGACTCTCAGCTGGACTCTCACTGGAGGGGGCGAACCCCGATGTCGGCCTGCTCTACGACATCAACGGCCTGGCCAAGGACGCTCCGGCGTGGTCGGACCGGGTCATGGAGTTCGTCGGCGAGTACGGGATCATGCTCGCGATGGTGCTCGTCGCGCTCTGGTGCTGGTGGAGTGTGCGCCGGCGCGGGTCGGCGGAGGACTCGGTCACGGCCGTCGCCGGGCTGGTCTGGGCACCCCTGGCCGCCGGCGTCGCGCTGCTGATCAACATCCCCATCCGGGGGTTCGTCGGGCGCCCCAGACCCTTCGTCGACCACAAGGGCCTGGAGGTCCTGGTGGACGGGAAGACGGACTTCTCGTTCGTCAGCGACCACGCCACGATGGCGATGGCCATCGGCGTCGGCGTCTTCGTGGTCCACCGGAAGTTCGGCCTCGTCGCGATCGGCCTGGCGCTCCTCGAAGGCTTCTGCCGGATCTACATGGGGGTCCATTACCCGACGGACGTGATCGGCGGGTTCGCGCTCGGTACGGCCGTGGCGCTGCTGCTCACGCCGCTCGCGACCGCCCTGCTCACGCCGTTGATGTGGGCGGTCGCGCGCTCCGAGCGCCTCGCTTGGTTCGTACGGTCACGGGCCGCGCGCGAGGCGGACCGGGACCGTACGCACGACACGGGGCGGCTCGACCCGGTCGCCGAGGGCGGGGCTCGTTCGCTCGACGTGTCCGAGGCGCGTCCCGACGACAACAATCTCGCTGCCTGACCTGCCTGACCTGCCTGACCTGCCTGGGGCGCGTGGGTCGCTGAACCGCCGAGGGCGCCTGAACCGCCCGGCCGAGCGGGTCAGACCGGCGTCCCTACGGCCCCTCCCGCACCGCGGACACCACCACGTTCGAATCCCAGTGACCGTGCGCGTCGATCAGCCCGCCGCAGGTGATCAGCCGGAGCTGCGGGTCCGGCACCGGGCCGTAGACCCGCGCCGTGGGGAAGTCGCCCGTCCGGTACGTCTCCACGGCCGTCACCCGGAAGGGCAGCCGCCGCCCGTCACCGCGCTCCGCCTCGACCAGGTCGCCCGGACGCAGCCGGCCCAGCTTGGCGAAGACCGCGTTGCGGATGTTGTCGCGACCGTTGCGAACGGGAACCGTACCGGGGTTGGCCGGGGCGTCCCGGTGGCCGACCAGGACGGCGGGGCCGGGCTCGCCGGGGCGCGGGCCCAGGGCGTACCAGCCGACCTTCATCGCGTCGCGGAAGCCCGGTGCGTCCAGCGAGCCGTTCTCGTCCAGCCCGAGCGGGAGGACGTCGGCGGTGAGGCGGAGCACCGGGATCCGCAGGCGTACCGGCGCGGACCCCGCGTCCGCCACCCGTACGGGCCGGGGCTCGGCCGCGGGCGCGGACGCGGAGGACGGCCGCGCGGGAGGCGGCGCGTACCACTGGGGGAACAGGTGCAGCAGTACGGCGGCCACGCCGCACAGCCCCGCGATCGTGAAGAGAAGCGCGATCGCCGCGTCGGCGGCGCCCGTGGCGCCCGCGCCTTCCCCTGCCGCCCTGTTTCTTCCGGTCAGTGGTGGTCCAACGGGGCACGGCGCCGGTAGCGGCGCGCCACGAGGACCGTGCCGGCGGAGGCCGCCGCGGTGGCGCCGACGGCCAGGGTGAGTTCCGCCGCGCCGGTCTGCTCCCGGGCCTCGTCCGGTGGGCCGGCGGCCACGTGCCGTGTGCCGTGAACCGCGCCGCCCCGTGCCGCGCCCGAGGGCGTCGCTCGCAACTGGCCCGCGGGGGAGGCCACGGCGGACCGGGGCGCGGCGGGCGCTGAGGTCGGGGGCACTGAGGACGGGGGTGCGGCGGCGGGGGCCGTACCCGTCGGGGGCGGGCTCGGTTTCGGCCGCGACGTCGACGAGATCGTCCCCGACACGGACGGGCTCGGCGGGGCCGTGGCGCCCCGTGGCGCCGCGGGCGGGGCCGCCGGTGCGCCGGCCAGCGGACCGGGTGGGCCGGCCGGCGGTGGGTCCGATTCCGGTGCGGCGTCGGCGATTACGGCGAAAAGAGTGGTGGCGGTGACGACGGCGAGTGTGCCGAGCGTGGCTATGCGGGAGGGGTGCGGGTGCGCGAGCCGGTGCGTGAAGCGGTGCATGAGGACGCCCCTGGAGGTCTGAGGGTCTGAGGTCTGAGGGTCGGGAACCGAGGCTGTCGGTGGCCGATGCCTGGTCGCTGTCGGCTATGTACAGGCCATCGCCCGTCGGTCCGTACGGCCACCTCGGTGGGCCGTACGGCCTACAGCGACCACTCCGCGCCCCGGCCCCCGGCCGGCCGCTCCGCGCACCCGCCGCCCCTGACCGCCGCCCCGCCCTGTCGCGGAGCGTCCGTGTCCGTGTCCGCGTCCGCATCCGTGTCCGCGCTCGCGTCCGTCAGAGCGCCTGCGGGAAGTCGAACAGCCGGTCCGGGTCGTATCTCCTCTTCAGCCGCGTCAGCCGGTCCGCCGCCGTCCCGTAGTACGACGAGCGCCAGTCGGACAGTTTCGGGTCGGTGTAGTTCTGGTACGCCCGGCCGGACGCGTGCCGACGCATCGAGGTATGAGCGTTTTTGAGCCAATCCTGGTGTGCCGTGCCGGAGGTTCCCGGCTGCCAGGAGGCGATGTACTGCGCCAGCAGCCGCGCGCGCCGGTGCACGAAGGCCGTCGCGGCCGGGTCCGTGCGGTTGATCGCGCCGCCCAGCGCCGTGAGGATGACCGAACCGCCACCGCCCCGGTAGGCCGGGAGCCGGGTGAACTCCTCGGTGGCGGAGACCAGGGCGCGTACGCCCGCGGGCGTCAGGGACCGGTCGTAGAAGTCCGAGGTGCCCGCGTACGTCTCGCGGCGCAGGGCTCCCCGAGGGCTCCGGCCGGGCGTCGTGCCGGGCAGCCGGCACTGCTCGTCGCTCAGCCCGGAGCAGCCGCCGAACAGCCGCATCGCCTCCTCGTACCCGCGCCGGCGGACCGAGACCGAGCGCGCGGACCCCGGACCGCCGGGGCCGTCGGCGAGCCGGTCGAGGGCGTTCTTCAGCTCCGTCTCACCGCCGAGCGAGAAGGCGGAGAGGGAGACGGTGGGGGCCACGCCGCCGGGCCCGGCGGACAGGTGGAGCGAGGACCAGATCTCGTCCGGCTGCTCGGGTCCCCACGCCTGCCACGCCCGGACCAGGGTCTCGGCCTTGGACCAGGGCCAGGAGGCGAACGCGGTGACGGCCTCGGGCGCCGGGTGGGTTCGGAAGCGCAGCTCGGTGACGACGCCGAAGTTGCCGTTCCCGGCGCCGCGCAGTGCCCAGAAGAGGTCCGCGTGCCGCTCGGAGTCGGCGGTCAGCCGCTTGCCGTCGGCCGTCACGAGGGTGGCGGACAGCAGGTTGTCGCAGGTCAGCCCGTACGCCCGGGATACGACCCCATGGCCGCCGCCGAGGGTGAGTCCGGCGATGCCGACGGTGGGGCAGGAACCGGCGGGGATCGTACGGCCCCGGCGCGCGAGCGTCCGGTAGACGTCGCCGAGCCGGGCGCCCGCGCCGATGACGGCGTCCGGCCCGGCCCGGTCGATCGCGTCGAGGCGCGAGACGTCGATGACGAGCCGGCCGTTGCCGCTGGACCAGCCCGCGTAGGAGTGGCCGCCGCCGCGGATGGAGACGGGGACGCCGCCGGAGCGGGCGAAGGCGAGGCACTCCCTTATGTCGTCCTCGCCGGAGACATAGGCGATCGCCGCGGGCTTCAGGTCGTCGAACCGGGTGTTGTAGAGCTGACGCGCGGTCGCGTACGCGGCGTCGTCGGGGCGTACGAGCTCACCGTCCAGGCCCTTGCCCAGGGCGTTCCAGGCGGCGGCGCCGACAGGCCGGGCGGAACCGGAGGCGGCGGCCGTACCGCCTGTCCCGGCCGAGGGGGAGGCGCCGGTCCTGTCCGGCGTGCTCTTCCCGTCGACGCCATCGGCGCCGTGCGTGCCGGAACCGCCGGAGCCGCCGGAGCAGGCGGTCGCCGTCGTGGCCGTGAGGGCTCCGGCCGCGGCCGTGAGCAGCGTGCGCCGTTCCATGCGGCGACCTCCTGAGGAGCGATGCCGGGGAAGGGCCTTCCCCGGGGAACGCGCGGTCGACGTCCTGGGAAACGGGACGAGACGCGCGGGCCGTCGGGTTCCGTCAGGCGGGCGGTGTTTCGTGTCATCGGTGGACGCGGGGCGGCGGTCGGCGGGGACGGCGGGAGCAGCGGGAACAGCGGGCCTGGTGGTGCGCGAGTGGTGTCAGCACGACGGGACGACAGCGCGACGGGGCAACCGCACGACGGGGCGACAGGGGCGACAGGCATCGCGGTACCGCGCGGGGTCTCACGGCGCCCGGGCCGTCAGCGTGCGCGGGCCGTCAGGGCGTTGCCGTGTCCGACTCGGCAGCGGCCGCCGCGTGCGCCCGCGCGTCCGTACGTGCCCGGTCACGCGCCCGGCGCGCGGGGCCCGACCAGCCGCACGAACAGCGGGCCAGGCAGAACGAGCCGCGTTCGACGGTGGAGGCGGTGTGGCCGAGGGGGCCGAGGGGTCCGGCGGGACCGGGGGAGTCGGTGGAGCTGACGGTGCCGGCAGGTCCGGGGGTGGTGCCGGCGCGGCGCTCGGGGATGTCGGTGCGGCGCTCGCGGGTGTCTGTATCGCACACGCCTCCACCGTACCGGCGGGGCGGCGGCCGTTGACCCCGACGGTCGGCCGGAATCCGTCCCGGCGTGACGGGGGACGCGGGCGGTCGTTATGGGGAACGGGCGGACTCGGACAAGCGGCGGCCAACTGCAGGGGGTTTGGCAGGCGATGGTGGTGCGGGAGCACAGACGCAGAGGCGCGGCGTTCGCCGCCGTGGCCGTGGCGGGTGTCGTGGCCACCGGCACCGGCTGCTCCACGAGCACGGGCGCCTCGGCCGACGACCGGCCGGGCCGGGACCCCGCGGCCGTGCGCGGCGCGGCGGATGTGCTGATCGCGGCCGGGAGTTCCAGGGCCCGCACGTCCATGGAGATGGCGGCCGGCGGGACGCGCGTGACGATCCGGGGCGAGGGCGGCTACGACTTCGCCAAGCGGATGGGGCGGCTCCGGGTCGTCCTGCCCAAGGACCCGGCGGGCACGAGCGAGCACCGGCCCATCACCGAACTGCTCTCGCCCACCGCCCTGTACATGAAGAACCGGGGCGCCGGGGTGCCCGCCGACAAGTGGGTACGGGTCGACTCGACCGACCTGCGAGACGGGAACCTGGTCACGGGCGGGGCGACGGATCCGCTGACCGCCGCCGAACTGCTGCGCGGCGCCCGGGACATCACCTTCGTCGGCGAGCAGGACCTGGCCGGCACGCGCGTCCGGCACTACCGGGGCGTCACGGACATCGGCCGGGCCGCGAAGTCGGCGGCGTCGTACGCGCGCGAGGCGCTGGCCGCCGCGGCGGACGGGTTCGGCGAGGACGCGGTGCCGTTCGACGCCTATCTGGACGAGGCCGGGCGGCTGCGCAAGGTCAGGCACCGGTTCAACTACGTGAACCAGGGGCGGACGTTCGAGGTCGCCTCGACCACGCTGCTGTACGCGTTCGGGGTGGGCGTCGCCGTCGCGCTGCCGCCGGAGGAGGACATCTTCGCCGGCGAGATCAAGATGTGACCTTCGGCGGGCGGCGGCCGGGGCGGGAGCGCACACCATCGGCCACCGCCGTGCGCGGGGCCCGGAACAGACGCCCGTACCTGCGCCGATGCCGGTGGCGGACGCGGGTAGACGCATCGCCGGGCAAGGGGCGGCAAGAACGGATCAAGCCGTAACCCCCGAGGGCCAAGACGGAAATGGTCCGGACGTGCCATGCGCGCGCGTAGCACGCTCCCTAGGCTGGAGACGAGACCGGCAGGGAGAGGTGACAGCACGTGGGTGCGTTGCGTACGCCGACCGTCCAGGACCACGTGGCCCTCGCCGAGATCGAGCTGTGCGGGGAGTTGATGATCGCGGCGTCCGCCGCGGACGGGGAACGGCTGAGTCCGGACCGTATCGACGAGGTACTGAACGTGACGGCCGAGCGCCCCGGAGCGGAGCTTCCCGGCCGGGCCGGGGTGGCCGGGCCGCCCCGGGTGGCGGCTGTCTCGTCCTGTCCCTCCCGTCCCGCCCGGCTCGTTCGACGGACAGGGGCCCACGGGGAGTGAGCGCGCCGGCACGGGGGCCACGGTGCTGTGACCATGCCCCCGGCCGGCGCTTCCGCCCAATAGCGCCGGCGGTCGCTTCCGCGACGTTCCGGCGGTCAGAGGACTTTCAGGTGCGGAGCAGGCGCGCGATCGCCTTGGTCGCCTCGTCCACCTTCGCGTCGATCTCGTCGCCCCCCTTGACGGCCGCGTCCGCCACGCAGTGACGCAGGTGCTCCTCCAGGAGCTGGAGGGCGAAGGACTGGAGGGCCTTGGTGGAGGCCGAGACCTGGGTGAGTATGTCGATGCAGTAGACGTCCTCGTCGACCAGCCGCTGGAGTCCGCGGATCTGGCCCTCGATCCGGCGCAGCCGCTTGAGGTGCTCGCCCTTCTGTTTGTGGTAGCCGTGCACCCCGTGGTCGTGGTCCGTGGCGCCGGCGTCGTCGTCGGACGATCCCGCGGAACCGGCAGCTCCGGCCGCTCCGGCCGGGTCGGGCGTACCGGCCGGTACGGTCGCTCCCGCCGTCGGCACGGAAGGCGCGTCCTCCGCCATCGCGCCGGCCGCTTCAGTGGTCGTCATCGCGTCCTCCCGGTGGTGCCGCGTTCCTGGTGAGCCCGAAAGGGCGGTCATACCGGTGTTTATACCCCACCTGGGTATAGGGTACCGGTTTGTGCGGTCTGGTACAGGGCCCTGTGTCGAGCCCGTGGCCGATGGGCGACACTGGGATGCCGGTTAGCTGTGGCCGGATGATGCGCCTAGCATCACCCTGACCGAATCCCATGTAACCCGAGGACCCCACGTGCGTTTTCGTCTGACCCCCAGGGAGACGAGCTTCTACGACATGTTCGCCGCGTCCGCGGACAACATCGTCACGGGCTCGAAGCTCCTGATGGAACTCCTCGGTGCGGATTCCTCCGCGCGGGCCGAGATCGCGGAGCGGATGCGGGCAGCGGAGCACGCGGGAGATGACGCCACTCACGCGATCTTCCATCAGCTCAACTCCTCCTTCATCACGCCGTTCGACCGCGAGGACATCTACAACCTCGCCTCCTCGCTCGACGACATCATGGACTTCATGGAGGAGGCCGTCGACCTCGTCGTCCTCTACA
This sequence comes from Streptomyces sp. NRRL F-5135, assembly GCF_000719775.1. Classification (GTDB taxonomy): domain Bacteria; phylum Actinomycetota; class Actinomycetes; order Streptomycetales; family Streptomycetaceae; genus Streptomyces; species Streptomyces hebeiensis. Next base: position 20,930 of record NZ_JOHR01000027.1, read on the forward strand.
ACATCGAGGAGCTGCCGAAGGGCGTCGAGCAGCAGATCGAGGTCCTGGCCAGGGCGGCCGAGCTGACCGCCGAGGCCATGCCGCACCTGCGGACGATGAGCAACCTCACCGAGTACTGGATCGAGGTCAACCGGCTGGAGAACCAGGCCGACCAGATCCACCGCAAGCTGCTGGCGCACCTCTTCAACGGCAAGTACGACGCGATGGACGTGCTCAAGCTGAAGCAGATCGTCGATGTGCTGGAGGAGGCCGCGGACGCGTTCGAGCACGTCGCGAACACGGTGGAGACCATCGCGGTCAAGGAGTCCTGACGTCAGTGGACACCTTCGCACTGGTCGTGACCATCGGGGTCGCGCTCGGCTTCACGTACACCAACGGCTTCCACGACTCCGCCAACGCCATCGCGACCTCGGTGTCCACCCGGGCACTGACCCCGCGCGCCGCCCTCGCCATGGCGGCGGTGATGAACATGGCGGGCGCGTTCCTCGGCCAGGGGGTCGCCAAGACCGTGAGCGAGGGGCTGATCGCCACGCCGCACGGTGAGAAGGGGATGGCCATCCTCTTCGCCGCGCTGGTCGGCGCGGTCGTCTGGAACCTGATCACCTGGTACTTCGGGCTGCCCTCCTCGTCCTCCCACGCGCTGTTCGGCGGCATGGTGGGCGCCGCGCTGGCCGGCGGGACCGAGGTGATCTGGACCGGGGTGCTGGAGAAGATCGTCATTCCGATGTTCGTCTCGCCGGTCATCGGCCTGGTCGCCGGTTACCTGGTGATGGTCGCGATCATGTGGCTGTTCCGCAGGACCAACCCGCACAAGGCCAAGCGCGGATTCCGGATAGCCCAGACCGTGTCGGCGGCCGGGATGGCGCTCGGACACGGTTTGCAGGACGCGCAGAAGACGATGGGTATCGTGGTGATGGCGCTGGTCATCGCGGATGTGGAGCAGTCCGGCGACGAGATCCCGATCTGGGTGAAGATCGTCTGCGCGCTGATGCTGTCCCTCGGTACGTACGCGGGTGGCTGGCGCATCATGCGCACGCTCGGCCGGAAGATCATCGAGCTGGACCCGCCGCAGGGGTTCGCGGCGGAGACGACCGGCGCCTCGATCATGTTCGGCTCGGCGTTCCTGTTCCACGCGCCGATCTCCACGACGCACGTCATCACCTCGGCGATCATGGGCGTCGGGGCGACGAAGCGGGTGAACGCGGTGCGCTGGGGGGTCGCGAAGAACATCATTCTGGGCTGGTTCATCACGATGCCGGCGGCGGCACTGGTGGCGGCCCTCAGTTTCTGGGTGGTCCGGCTGGCGTTCGGCTGACAGGCCGCGTCGCGCGCTGTCGCCGTCGTGCCGCGCGCCGCCGCCGTGGTGTCGCCGTGTGTCCGCCGGCGACGGCCCGTGCGCGCGTACGTCGCCACGCAAGTGGGCCCGCCCCCTTGGGAGAGGGGGCGGGCCCTTCGTCGTGCGGTGGCACCGCCATGCAGCACCGCAGGACGCGTCGTCGCCGTCCCGTCAGCCGAAGCGGCCGGAGATGTAGTCCTCCGTCGCCTGTACGGACGGGTTGGCGAAGATCCGCTCGGTCTCGTCGATCTCGATGAGCTTGCCGGGCTGGCCGACGGCGGCCAGGTTGAAGAACGCCGTACGGTCCGACACCCGCGCCGCCTGCTGCATGTTGTGCGTCACGATGACGATGGTGAAGCGTTCCTTCAGCTCACCGATCAGGTCCTCGATGGCGAGGGTCGAGATCGGGTCCAGGGCCGAGCACGGCTCGTCCATCAGCAGGACGTCCGGCTCGACCGCGATCGCGCGGGCGATGCACAGGCGCTGCTGCTGACCGCCGGAGAGGCCGGACCCGGGCTTGTTCAGCCGGTCCTTGACCTCGTTCCACAGGTTCGCGCCCTTGAGGGACTTCTCGACGATCTCGTTCAGCCGGCTCTTGCCGTACTTGCCGTTCAGCCGCAGCCCGGCCGCGACGTTGTCGTAGATCGACATCGTCGGGAACGGGTTGGGGCGCTGGAAGACCATGCCGACCGTACGGCGTACGGCGACGGGGTCGACGTTCGAGCCGTACAGGTTCTCGTCGTCCAGCAGCACCTTGCCCTCGACGCGGCCACCGGGGGTGACCTCGTGCATCCGGTTCAGGGTGCGCAGGAAGGTCGACTTGCCGCAGCCGGACGGGCCGATGAAGGCCGTCACGGAACGGGGCTCGACGGTCATCGAGATGTCGTCGATGGCCCGGTGGGAGCCGTAGAACGCGGAGAGTCCGCTGACGTCGATGCGCTTGGCCATGTCAATCACTGCTTCTTTCGTGGCCCCGGTCGGCGGAGCCGGATGTCGTGGCCTCAGCGGCCGGTCTTCGGGGCCTTCCAGCGGGCGATTCCGCGCGCCACCAGGTTGAGGATCATGACGAAGGCGATGAGCACCAGTGCCGCGGCCCAGGCGCGGTCGATCGACGCGACCTCGCCGGCCTTGTACTGCTCGTAAATGTAGAAGGGCAGCGACGACTGCGCCCCTTCGAAGGGGTTGGAGTTGATCAGCTGGCTGCCGAAGACGAGCAGGATGATCGGCGCGGTCTCACCGGCGATACGGGCGATCGCGAGCATCACACCCGTGGTGATGCCGCCGATCGCGGTCGGCAGGACCACCTTGAGGATCATCCGCCACTTCGGTACGCCGAGGGCGAGCGCGGCCTCGCGCAGCTCGTTAGGGACGAGCTTGAGCATCTCCTCGGTGGAGCGGACCACGACCGGCATCATCAGGATCGCCAGGGCGAGCGAGCCCATCAGACCGGACGGCTCGATCTTGCCCATCAGCATGATCGCCAGGATGAACAGACCCGCGACGATGGACGGGATGCCCGTCATGACGTCCACGAAGAAGGTGACGGCCTTGGCCAGCGCGCCCTTGCCGTACTCGACGAGGTAGACGGCGGTCAGCAGGCCGATCGGCGTGGCGATCACGGTGGCGATGCCGACCTGCTCCAGCGTGCCGATCAGCGCGTGGTAGACACCGCCGCCGGCCTGGGAGCTGGGGACGCCGGCCATGGAGTGGCTGAGGAAGTACGGGTCGAGGACCTTCATCCCGCGGCTGACGGTGACCCAGAGCAGCGAGAACAGCGGGATCACGGCGAGGATGAAGCAGACCCAGACGACGCTGGTGGCGAGGCGGTCCTTGGCCTGCCGGCTGTTCTCCACCGCCGAGGTCACCGCGTACGAGATGACCAGGAACGCGACCACCGCGATCAGGCCCCACTGCACCCGGCTCTGGAGACCGGCGCCGGCGCCGACGGCCACGCCGATCACGATGCCGGCGGCGGCGAAGCCGGCCGGCGCCCAGCGGGGCAGGCCGCGCTGGCTGAGACTCTGCCGGCGCTCGGGGCCGGAGCCGGGGCCGCCGCTCGGGGCCGGGCCGGGGCCGCTGCCGGAGCTCTCGCCCGTCGCCGGGGCGGCGGGCCTGTTCTGTATGGCCGCGCTTCCGGCCGGACCGGCCGCCGGGCCGTTGCCCGCCGCGCCGCTGTGTGCGTTACTCATGCGTTGGCCCCCGAGTACTCCTTGCGGCGGGCGATGATGAGGCGGGCCGCGCCGTTGACCAGCAGGGTGAGAAGGAAGAGCACCAGGCCGGACGCGATCAGCGCGTCCCGCCCGAACTGGTCGGCCTCGTCGAACTTCGCCGCGATGTTCTGGGCGAACGTTCCGCCGCCCGGGTCCAGCAGGTGGAGCGACATCACGAAGTTCGGGGAGAGGACCGTGGCGACGGCCATCGTCTCGCCGAGCGCGCGGCCGAGGCCCAGCATCGAGGCGGAGATGACGCCCGAGCGGCCGAAGGGGAGGACCGACATGCGGATGACCTCCCAGCGGGTGGCGCCGAGCGCGAGCGCCGCCTCCTCGTTCATCCGCGGCACCTGGAGGAAGACCTCGCGGCTGACGCTGGTGATGATCGGCAGGATCATGATCGCCAGCAGGATGCCCACGGTGAACATGTTGCGGGCGACGCCGGGCTGGGTCTGGTCGAAGATGTACGTCCAGGAGAAGTACTGGTCGAGCCAGAGGTTCAGACCGTCGAGGTACGGCACGAGGAAGAGGGCGCCCCAGATGCCGTAGATGATCGACGGCACGGCGGCCAGCAGGTCCACGACGTACGCGAGCGGCGCGGCCAGCCGGCGCGGCGCGTAGTGCGAGATGAACAGCGCGATGCCGACGGCCACCGGAACCGCGATCACCAGCGCGATGACGGAGCTGACGACCGTGCCGAAGAGCAGGACCGCGATGCCGAAGACCGGCGGGTCGCCGGCCGGGTTCCAGTCGAAGGTCGTGAGGAAGTTGCCCTCGTCCTGGGAGATGGCGAGCGTGGCGCGGTAGGTGAGGAAGACCGCGATCGTCGCCATGATGACGAGCAGCAGAATGCCCGAGCCCTTGGAGAGGCCCGAGAAGACCGTGTCGCCCATGCGGCCGGTCGAGCCGCCCGGCGAGGACTTGGCCGGTGGTGCCGGCGGGGTGTCTATCGGTGTGGTGGAAGCCATGGTCTTTCCGGTCTGTGTGGGGGAGAGGGGGCTCCCCTGGCGGCGGTGCACCGGATGGGGTGGACGGCCGCCGGCCCGGAGGTCTTCCGGGCCGGCGGCGTCACGAGAGGGCCCTGGTCAGGAGAGGGCCTTGGTCAGGAGAGGCCCTTCACGGTCTCGCGGACCTTGGCGTTGATCTCGGCGGGGATCGGCGCGTAACCGGCCTCCGAGAGCAGCTTCTGGCCGTCCTCGCTGGAGGTGTAGTTCAGGAAGGACTTGACCGCGGGCAGGGTCTCGGCCTTGTTGCCCTTGTCGCAGACGATCTCGTACGTCACGAGGACGATCGGGTAGGCGCCGTCGGCCTTGGTGGCGTAGTCGAGGTCGAGCGCCAGGTCCTTGCCGGTGCCCTTGATCTTGGCGGCGGCGATGGCCTTGGACGCGTTGGCCGAGGACGCCTCGACCGGCGCGCTGGCACCGGTGTCGATCTTGACCGTGGGGATCTTCTGCGAGGTGGCGTACGAGAGCTCGAAGTAACCGATCGAGCCGTCCACCTGCTTCACCTGCGTCGCCACGCCGGAGGATCCGGAGGCCGCCTGGCCGCCCGGGGCGGGCCACTTCTTCTCGGCCTCGTACTTCCAGTCCGAGGCGGCCGCGGCGCCCAGGTACTTGCCGAGGTTCTGGGTGGTGCCGGAGTCCTCGGAGCGGTGGAACGCCTGGATCTGCTTGTTCGGGAGCTTGGCGTCCGGGTTGAGCTTCTTGATCGCCTCGTCGTTCCAGTTCTTGATCTTGTTGTCGAAGATCTTGGCCAGCGTGGGGGCGTCCAGGACCAGGTTGTCCACGCCCTGCAGGTGGTAGCCGATCGCGATCGGGCCGCCGACCATGGGCAGGTTGATGCCCTGGCCGCCCTTACAGGTCTGCTTCGACTCGGCGACCTCTTCGGGCTTGAGCGCCGAGTCGGAGCCCGCGAAGCCCACGGTGCCCTGGTTGAAGGCGACGATGCCCTCGCCGGACGACGAGGACTTGTAGTTGACCTCGACGCCGGTGCAGGTGGCCATGTAGTTCTTGACCCACAGGTCCATCGCGTTCTTCTGCGCGCTGGAGCCGGACGCCCGCAGCTGGCCCTTGGCGTCCGCGCAGACCTCCTTGGAAGCCGCCGAGGCCTTGGTGCCCGAGTCGCCGGGTGCCGTGTTGTCGTCGGATCCGCACGCCGTGAGAACCAGGGCGCCGGAGACGGCGAGGGCACCGAGCGCGGTGGCGCGCAGCCCGTTCTTGCGCTGAAGCTTCACTTCGGGTGTTCCTTCCAGGAGCCGCCGGTCTCTGCCTGTTGTACGGCGGCGTGCGTCGAGGTGGCTGGTGGCGGTGCTCGGTCCGTCACCTTGTGAGGCCGAAATTAGGCAGATCAGGTGAAGCCGCCGACGGGCGGGAGTGAACGGGAGGTGAACCTCGACGGACACCTGGGTGTGTGGCCTTGCGGAACGGGCCTTCCGGGACGGCTCGGCCGGCCCCGGGCCCACGTGACCGGGCCGGGGCCGGGGGCCGAAGGGTCACTGCGCCGGGAGCGGCGTCCGCAGCAGCTCATCGACCAGGAGCTTGTCCCTCTCTTGCGTCAGGCGTTGCGTTGCCGCGCTGGGGGGGAGCCAGAGGAGCCTGTCCACCTCGCGGTTCGGCTCGAAGGTGCCGCCGGTCGCCTCGGCCGCCCAGTAGCGGACCTCCTTGGGGCGGGCCTCCACCTCGTAACGCAGAGTGGGCAGTTCCGGGCCCAGGACGCATGTCATACCGGTCTCCTCCCGCACCTCGCGGACCGCCGCGTCCCGGGCGTGCTCGCCGCGCTTGAGCTTGCCCTTCGGGTGGGACCAGTCGTCGTACTTGGGGCGGTGGACCAGCGCCAGTTCGATGCCGGAACCGGACGGGGCCCGGCGCCACAGGACGCAGCCCGCCGCCAGGACCTGCGCCCCGGGGGCTGCCGTCATGGCTTTGTCACCGTCGCCTCCTGCCACACCCGCTGGAACGCGTACCGCGCCGCCTCCACCTCGTGGCGCTGGTCCGCGTGCAGGACGCCCAGCGCGTAGGCCGTCGCCGGGGCGATCCGGGGGGTGCGGGCCGCGTTCGCCGCGGCCGCCGCCGCCTCCGCCGCGTCGCGGTGCCGGTCCAGGGCCTGGCCCGCCACCGTCAGCACGGGGTCGGCCGTGCCCGCCGGGCACCAGATCTCCTGGGCGTAGCGGTGCAGCCGCAGCAGCTGCCGTACGTGGTGCCAGGGCGCGTCCTGCGTCTCGCCGTCCGCCGTCGTGGCCAGGCCGCTCACCAGGGCCTCCGCGTTGTACGGGTGCGCGGCGCGGGTCAGCGGGAGCGCGCTCACGGCGTCCAGCAGCCGGCGTTCGGCGTACCCGGCGGGCCCGGGCAGCAGCTCGGCGGCCGGCGCGCTCGCGATCGGGGCCAGCGGCACCTCGGAGGCGAGGACCGCCACCGAGTCCGCCACCGCGTGGAAGCGCGACGAGCCGAGCGCCTGGAGAGCGGCGGAGTGGGCGCGTGTCCTGGCCAGGGTGAGCCGGCGCTCCAGCAGCGCGCCGGCCCGGGAGGCCCCGACGGCCAGGGTTCCGGACGGGCCGGATGGCGGGCCGGATGGAGCGGATGGACCTGAAGGGCCGGACGGGCGGGACGGGATCGAGGTGCCGGAGGTGTCCGAAGGGCCGGGCGCGGCGGACGGCGCGGAAAATCCGCCCCGCGCGGACGGCCCGGCCGCGGTCTGCCGTTCCGTACGGCCGCCCCGTTCAGCCCGTTCGCCCCGCTCCCGTCCCGTACGGCCGCCGCCCGCGGACACCGGCACGGCCGCCGGTGCGGGGACGGGCGCCGGTACGGGGGGCGCGGGCACCGACAGCCGCGCCAGCGCCCCCATCAGCCGGTGCAGCCGGTTCGCGCACGCCTGTTCCTGGGCGAGCGTGCCGGTGAGCCAGCCCAGTTCCGTGACGAGCTGGTCGGCCCAGCCGGGGTCCAGCAGCGGCCGGAACGTGTGCAGCGCCCCGCCGATCCTGCGCGCCGAGCCGCGCAGCGAGCGCGCCGCCGACTCGGCCGCCGCGGCGTCCGCGCCGCTCTCCTCGTACAGCCGCACCCCGCGCAGGAAGTCACCGGCCCTGGCGTGCAGATAGCCCGCCAGGACCTCGCCCGCGGTGAGCCGGTCGCCCGCGGTCACCCGCTGGTCCTCCGGCGCCGGCGCGGGGCCGCCGCCACGGACGCCGGGCGTAAACCCGCCACCGGACGGCGCTCTCCCGGCGCCGCCCGGGGCGCGGGGATCGGAGCCGGGAGCCGAGCCGGGAGGGGAGCCCGCATCAGCGCCGGACCCGGCGGCCCCGTCGGGATCGGAGCCGGACCCACCGGCCCCCTGTCGCCCGGCGGTCCCACGACGGCCGGTGTCCGGGCGCCCGGAGCCGGGGCGACGGTCGGTGTCCACTTCATGGTGCTGCACGCCTGCGCCTCCGGGCGTCTATGAGCATTTCCTGTACGTGCCGCAGCGGCGATCCGTCCGCGTCCGTCGCGTGCCGGGTCCAGTTGCCGTCCGGGCCGAGGTGCCAGGAGGACGTGGAGTCGGACATCCCCGTGTCGAGCAGCCGGATCAGGGACGCGCGGTGCGCCGGGTCCACCACCCTGACCAGCGCTTCGATGCGGCGGTCGAGGTTGCGGTGCATCATGTCCGCGCTGCCGATCCAGACCTCCGGCTCCCCGCCGTTGCCGAACGCGAAGATGCGCGAGTGCTCCAGGAACCGGCCGAGCACGGACCGTACCCGGATGTTCTCCGAGAGCCCCGGCACGCCCGGCCGCAGGGCGCAGATGCCCCGCACCCAGACGTCCACCGGCACCCCGGCCCGCGCGGCCCGGTAGCAGGCGTCGACGATCGCCTCGTCGACCATCGAGTTGACCTTGATGCGGACGTAGGCGGGGCGGCCCGCGCGGTGGTGCGCGATCTCCTTGTTGATCCGGGTGATCAGCCCGTCGCGCAGCGACTTCGGGGCGACGAGCAGCCGGCGGTAGGTCTCCCGGCGCGAGTAGCCGGACAGCCGGTTGAACAGGTCGGAGAGGTCCGCGCCGACCTGCGGGTCCGCGGTGAGCAGGCCGATGTCCTCGTACAGCCGGGCCGTCTTCGGGTGGTAGTTGCCCGTGCCGACGTGGCTGTAGCGGCGCAGCGTGTCGCCCTCCTGGCGGACCACCAGCGACAGCTTGCAGTGCGTCTTCAGCCCCACCAGGCCGTACACCACGTGGCAGCCGGACTCCTCCAGCTTGCGCGCCCATTTGATGTTGGCCTGCTCGTCGAAGCGGGCCTTGATCTCGACGAGGACGAGGACCTGCTTGCCCGAGTCGGCGGCGTCGATCAGCGCGTCGACGATCGGGGAGTCACCGGAGGTGCGGTACAGCGTCTGCTTGATCGCCAGCACGTCGGGATCGGCCGCGGCCTGCTCCAGGAACGCCTGGACGGAGGTCGAGAAGGAGTCGTACGGGTGGTGCAGCAGGACGTCCCGCTCGCGCAGCGCCCCGAATATGTCCGGCGCGGACGCCGACTCCACCTCGGCGAGGTCGCGGTGCGTGCCCGCGACGAACTTGGGGTACTTCAGCTCCGGCCGGTCCAGCGACGCGGTCCCGAAGAGCGCGGTCAGGTCCAGCGGGCCGGGCAGCGGATAGACCTCCGCGTCGGACACCTTCAGTTCGCGGACCAGCAGGTCGAGGACGTACGGGTCGATGGACTCCTCCACCTCCAGCCGTACGGGCGGGCCGAAGCGGCGCCGCATGAGCTCCTTCTCCAGCGCCTTGAGGAGGTTCTCGGCGTCGTCCTCCTCCACCTCCAGGTCCTCGTTCCGCGTGACCCGGAACATGTGGTGCGCGAGGACCTCCATCCCGGGGAACAGCTCCTCCAGGTGCGCGGCTATGACGTCCTCCAGCGGCACGTACCGCTGCGGCGACGCCTCCAGGAAGCGGGACAGCAGCGGCGGCACCTTCACCCGGGCGAAGTGGCGGTGGCCGGTCACCGGGTTGCGTACGACGACGGCCAGGTTGAGGGAGAGGCCGGAGATGTACGGGAACGGGTGCGCCGGGTCCACCGCCAGCGGTGTGAGGACGGGGAAGATCTGCTGCCGGAACAGCGTGAACAGACGCGCCTGCTCCTTCTCGGTCAGCTCGGGCCAGCGGATGATGTGGATGCCCTCGTCGGCCAGGGCCGGGGCGACGTCCTGCTGGTAGCAGGCCGCGTGCCGGGCCATGAGCTCGCGCGACCGGGTCCAGATCAGGTCCAGCACCTCGCGCGGCTGGAGGCCGGAGGCGGAGCGGGTGGCGACGCCGGTCGCTATCCGGCGCTTGAGGCCGGCGACCCGGACCATGAAGAACTCGTCCAGGTTGGACGCGAAGATGGCGAGGAAGTTGGCCCGCTCCAGGAGCGGGGTCGCGGGATCCTCGGCGAGCTCCAGGACCCGCTCGTTGAACGCGAGCCAGCTGCGCTCGCGGTCCAGGAACCGCCCCAGCGGCAGCTCGCCGTCGCCCCCGGGGCCGGCGCCGTCCACCTCGTACGCGTCGAGGTCGGAGTCGAGATCGGGGGCCAGGCCGGAACGGGTGGCGCCGGCGGTGGCGACCGTGTGGGGGCGGTGCGCGGCTATGAAGCCCACGGACGGCTGCTGAGGGGGCTGGGGCTGCTGGACCGGTACCTCGGCGGGCTGCTGGCTCATATCCCCATTGTTCCGCGCGGACGGGACGACGGGCGCGTCGGAAAGGGCGGGGGTGAGGCGGAAGGGGCCGGTGCTCTTGCCGTTCGGTGTGGGGGGCACAGCGGGCTGCATTCAGAGAGACTTACAAGGGTGTCTGAATGCCCGGTAACGGCGACATGACGTGAAGGAAAGCGGGACGGGGCTCCCCGGGGGCGGGGCGGGCCTGATCCCCCGGGGGCGGAACGTGGCTCCCGCGGGCGGGGCCCGGCCTCCGGGGAGCCCCGCCCGCGGGGCGCGGTGCGTACACGGACACGACGTACGAGGTCAGCGTGGCGTACGTGGGCCAGCGGCGTTCGAGAACAGCGTGACGCATGTGGGTCGACGCGACGCACGCGGGTCGGTGCGGCGCGTGCGAGCGCTCCCCGGCTGCGGTCACCCCAGGCGGCGGACGATCCGGAACGCGGCGAACGCGGCGACCGCCGCCAGGGCCAGGACGATGCCCGTCTCCACGAGCTGGAGGGGCCAGAAGTGGGCGGCGGGGTGGTAGTCGACGAAGTGGGTGAGCCCACCGCCGGCATCCGCGCACGGGGACAGGTCGATGGGTAGGCACTCCCCGTAGGACGCCCTGCGGCCGGACGGCGTCACCGCCCCCTGCTGGACGACCCAGGCGTTCTCCTCGAAGTACTGCTGCTTGCCCTCGGCGGTCACCGTCGGCCAGAGACGGCTGCGCAGGTACTGGTTGAAGAGCGCCAGGACCGACCCCACGGCGAGCAGGGCGAGGGACATGGCCACGACCGTACGGCGCGCCAGGAGGCCGATGAGCGCGCCGACCGCGATGCCGAACAGGGCGTACGCCACGGGCAGTGGTCCGAGCCCGGTGAATCCCAGCCGGTCGTACCAGTTCAAGGGGTAGAGGCCCGCCGGAGCCGTGGCCTGGGCCCAGCGGAAGAGGACGACGGCCACGGACAGGAGGGCGACCGCCCACAGCGTCGGCACGGCGAGCCTCGCCGCGAGCCAGCGGGCCGGGGAGACGGACTGTGTCCAGGCGAGTTTGTACGTGCCGGACTCCAGCTCCCGGGCGATCACCGGGCCCGCGACGAACGCGCCGACGAGCCCGGGCAGCACCAGCAGCGCGAGGCCCGCGTAGTTGAGGTACCGGCGGAGGTCGAACAGGCTGTCCACGAAGTAGCGGACGGTGTCCCCGCACTCCTGCGTGGTGCGTTCGACGGAGCAGCCGGTCCCCGCGAAGTCGGCGGCCACGGCGGCGGTGTGGCGCCACTGGTAGAACATGAGCGCGGCCGCCAGCACCAGGAGCGCGGGCAGCGCCCACAGCGTGAGGCGGTGCAGCCGTACGGTCACCAGGACCGGGCCGCGCGGGGCCGGTGGGCGCGGGGCCGGGTTGCCGGAGGCCGGGTCGCCCGGGGCCGGCGGGCGCAGGGTCGGAGCGCTCATGCGGACACCGCCTTCCGGAGCGCGGCCGGCTCTGCCTCGGCGCTCGGGGTGAGCAGCGGCGGCGCGTCGGGGGAGCGCAGGTGCGACAGCAACAGTTCCTCCAGGGACGGGGCATGGGTCTGCCAGGTGTCGTCCAGCGGGCCGTCCGGCCGGACCAGCGCGGTGAGCTGCCGGCCCGTCGTACGGGACTCGACCACCGTGTGCGGTCCCAGGTCGCCCGCCGGCCCCGTCACCACGGTGTGGGCGGTGAGGATGTCGTCCACCTCGCCGCCGAGCCGTACCCGGCCGCCGTCCATCAGCAGCAGGTAGTCGCAGGCGTTCTCCAGCTCGGCGAGGATGTGCGAGGAGATCAGGACGGTGGTGCCGTGCTCCGCCGCGCCGCCCAGCAGGATGCCCATCAGCTGATGGCGGGCGAGCGGGTCGAGGTCGGCCATCGGCTCGTCCAGCAGGAGCAGTTCGGGCCGCTTGCCGAGGGCGAGGGCGAGGGCCACGCGGGTGCGCTGGCCGCCGGAGAGCGTACGGATCCGGGCGCCGCGGTCGAGCGTGCCGCCCTCGACGATCCGCTCGGCCGTCGCCGCGTCCCAGCGCCCGGGGTTCAGCGTGTGCCCCATGCGCAGCGTCTCGTCGACCGTCAACCGCGGGTAGAGCGGCTTTTCCTGGGCCACGTACGCGATGCGCTCGCGGGCGGCCGACGGGACGGCGCCGAGGGTACGGACCGAGCCCTCGGTGGGGAGCAGCAGCCCGGCCGCCTGGGCGAGCAGCGTGGACTTGCCCGCGCCGTTGGGGCCGACGAGCGCGCAGACGCGGCCCGTCGGTATCCGGAAGGAGCAGCCGCGCAGGGCCCAGCGCCCCTTCCATCGGGTTCCGTACCGTTGGCCGAGGCCGGTCGCCTCGATCGCCGAGCTTGTCATGCGCCATCCCCTTTGGATGTCTCGTCTTCGAATGCCTTGTCTTCGAATGTCTCGTCGATCACGGCTGTGAAGAGCGCGGTCACGTCGTCCTTCTCCATGCCTTCCGCCCGCGCGCGGGTCACCCAGGCGGCCAGTTCCGCCCGCAGGGCGCTGTCCGCCGAGCCGTGGCCGAGGGTGCCCCGTACGAACGTGCCGAGCCCGCGCCGGCCCTCGGCCAGGCCCTCGCGCTCCAGTTCGCGGTACGCCTTGAGCACGGTGTTGGGGTTGACGGCCGTTGCCTCGACCACCTCACGGGCGGTGGGCAGCTTGTCCCCGGGCTCCAGCAGGCCGAGGCGCAGGGCTTGTTTGGTCTGCTGGACGATCTGGAGATAGGTGGCGACGCCGCTGCGCCGGTCGATGCGGTACTCGATCACCCCAAACACCCTTTCACTAGGTAAGTAGTGAAAGCATGGCCGAGGGGAGGGGCGGCGTCAATGACGCCGCCCCTTATGCCCTGGAACGGGCGGGTCAGGACTCCGTGCGGTACATCAGGTCGACCTCGTGCGTGGTGAACCCCAGCCGCTCGTACACCGACACCGCCGCCGTGTTGTCCGCGTCCACGTATAGCATCGCCGTCGGCAGCCCCTCCGCCGCCAGGTGCCGCAGGCCGATCGCGGTGAGCGCCTTGCCGAGGCCGCCGCCCTGGGCGTCGGGCCGGATGCCGAGGACGTACACCTCGCCGAGCTGCTCCGCCGCGTGCACCTTGGTCCAGTGGAAGCCGATCAGCTCGCCGTCGCGCTCCGCCAGGAAGAACCCCTTGGGGTCGAACCACGGCTCGGCGGTCCGGTCGTCCAGGTCCCGCTGGGTCAGGGCGCCCTGTTCGGGGTGGTGGGCGAAGGCGGCGGCGTTGACCGCGAGCCAGGCGGCGTCGTCCTGGCCGGGGACGAACGTACGGACGGTGACGCCGGCCGGCAGCTCCGGGTCCGGGACGGTCAGCGGGACCAACGGCATCCGCAGCTGGCGCAGTTCGCGGAAGAGCGTCAGCCCGAGCACCTGGGCCAGATGGCGCGCGGCCGACTTCCCGCCGTGCGCCCAGGCCCGCAGCCGCTTGCCGGAGGCGGCCATCAGCGCGGCCCCGAGCGCCCGGCCGTGGCCCCGGCCCCGGCAGGCGGGGTGGACGACCAGTTCGACGGCCGGGGCCTCGACGGGGTCGGTGTCCTCCAGCTGCCCGTACCCGACGAGTTCGCCCTCGACGGTGACCAGGAAGTGCCGTACCCCCGGGCGGCGCCCGCCGCGCAGCTGGAGCCGGCCCTGCTCGGAGACGGCCTGGACGCCGTCCGACTCGGCGGCTGCCGCCAGCAGGCCGGTGACCTCCTCGGCCTGCTCGGGCGTGAGCGCGTCGAGGGTCTGGATCTGCCGGCCGGGCTCGTGGGCGCTTGCGTCAGTCATGCGTCGAGGGTACGGCGGACGTACGACAGAGCGCGGTACGGACCGGGCGTGGAGGGCCCTGTCGTGGCAGCGCGCACGCCTCGCGGCCGGTCCGGCGGCGGCCCGGCGCCCCCCAACGGCAATCAGCTCGTAACCCGGCACCCCCTGTTGTGCTACGCGCGTCGACCATAGGCTTCGGCTCGCCACCGTCACCTTGCCGGCGACCCGGCGACCCGGCGGCCGGCGGCCATCAGCCGAACGGCGAACGCTTCGACGGGGCGTCCAACTCAGCAAGGGGACCAAGAGGACCGATGTCAGTACCGCAGAAGAACCGCGTGGCCCGGCGAGTGGTCGCCACCGCCGCGGGCCTGGCCACCGTCGGCGCGATCGTCGCGGCGATGCCGGCCGCCGCCAACGAGGACCGGAGCCCGAGCCCGAGCCCGGCTCAGGGGCAGGGCAGGACCGTCGACGTACAGCTGCTGTCCTTCAACGACCTGCACGGCAACCTGGAGCCGCCCGCGGGCTCGGCCGGCAGCGTCACGGAGAAGCAGGCCGACGGCACGACGAAGACGATCCCGGCGGGCGGGGTGGAGTACCTGGCGACCTCGCTGCGCGACGCGCGCAAGGGCCACCCGTACTCGATCACCGCGGCCGGCGGCGACATGGTCGGAGCCAGCCCGCTGCTGTCCGGCCTCTTCCACGACGAGCCGACGATCGAGGCGCTCAACAAGATCGACCTCGATGTGACGACGGTCGGCAACCACGAGTTCGACGAGGGCGCGGTCGAGCTGGCCCGGCTCCAGAACGGCGGCTGCCACCCCACCGCGGGCTGCTACGAGAAGGGGAAGAAGTTCAAGGGCGCGGACTTCCCCTACCTCGCCGCGAACGTCACGTCCGAGAAGACCGGGAAGCCGGTCCTCAAGCCGTACACGGTGTGGAAGAAGAACGGCGTCAAGGTCGGCTTCATCGGGGTGACCCTGGAGGGCACGCCGAACATCGTGACGGCCGAAGGCGTCAAGGGACTGAAGTTCCACGACGAAATCGAAACCGTCAACAAGTACGCCAAGGAATTGGACAAACAAGGCGTCAAGTCGATCGTGACGCTGATCCACGAGGGCGGGGCGCCGGCCTCGTCCTCGTACAACTACGACTGCGACAGCCCGGGCGCCGGGGACGGCATCTCCGGTCCGATCGTCGAGATCGCGAAGGGCATCACGTCCAAGGTCGACGCGCTGGTCACGGGCCACACCCACCAGGCGTACGCGTGTACGATCCCGGACCCGGCGGGCAAGCCGCGACTGGTCACGTCGGCCTCGTCGTTCGGCAAGCTGTACACGGACACCACGCTCACCTACGACCGCCGTACGAACGACATCGTGCGGACGAGCGTGAAGAGCGTGAAGACGGCCAACCACATCGTCAGCCGTGAGCAGCCCAAGGCCAAGGACATGACGGACCTGATCGGCCGCTGGAACAAGCTGGCCGCGCCGATCGCGAACGCCCCGCAGGGCTACATCTCCGCCGACATCAACGGCCGCGGCGCGACCACCCCGGAGACCCCGCTCGGCGACCTGATCGCGGACGCGCAGCTCAAGGGCATGTCCCCGGCGGACAAGGGCGGCGCGCAGATCGCGTTCATGAACCCGGGCGGTATCCGTGCCGACCTCGTCCACAAGGCGTCGGGCAGCGAGGGCGACGGGGTGGTGACGTACGGCGAGGCCTTCACGGTGCAGCCGTTCACCAACATGATGAACGCGGTCGACCTGACCGGCGCCCAGCTGATCACGGCGCTCCGGCAGCAGGTCAGCGGCTCCAACGAGGCCTCCCCGAAGATCCTCCAGGTCTCCGAGGGCTTCACGTACACCCTGGACATGACCAAGACGGGCGCGGCCCGGCTGGTCACGGACTCGGTGAAGCTGAACGGCGACGCGATCGACCCGGCGAAGACCTACCGGGTCGCGATGAACGAGTTCCTGGCGGGCGGCGGCGACGGCTTCCCGGTCTTCGCCGAGGGCAAGAACAAGCTGGTCGGCGCGTCGGACCTGGACATGCTCAACGCCTACCTGGCGGCGAACTCCAGCGCGCAGTCCCCCCTGGCCCCGCCGTCGGCGGACCGGATCACGTTCCTGAGGTAAACGACGTCAGCACACCACCGACGCGGAACGCCCCGGCCAACAGGACCGGGGCGTTCCGTCGTCCGCTCGTCGGACGCTCGTCGTCCGTACGGGGCGAGGGCTGTTCGGGGGCCGCTCGGGTGGATGGTCAGCCGGCCTGGGACGGGGGCTGCTTCATGTCGTCGACGATCGCGCGGGTGACGATGGCGCTGACGAAGGTGACGGTGCCGGGCTTGATCAGGCCGTCGTCGCCGGACGCCCCCTTCACCTGGACGACGCGTTCGCCGAGGAAGGCGTGGGTCTTCTTGTCGAAGATCCACTCTTCGCGCGAGCCGCCGGCCGAGTCCACCCGGGCCACCGCGACGCCGTGCCGGCCCGCCGCGTCCACCGCGTCGTCCACCATGATCACGCCGGGGATCTTCGCCGCCGCCTTGAACAGGGCCGCGTAGAGCTCCGCCGGCGGGTAGCTCTCGCCCAGCAGGTCACCGATGGTGGAGAACGCCTGCTGGTCGGGGCTGTTGCCCTGGCCCTTGGTCTCGTTGTAGATGAGCTTCAGCAGTTCGTCGGGGTCCGTGGTCAGGCCGGCCAGGAAGTCGTACGTCGGGTGGTTGATGCCGGGCTCCAGCGCGTTGCCCTGCTCGTCCGGACCGCTCAGGGGCTCCCCGTCCGGCCGCTCGGAGGTGGGGTCGATCAGCCAGCCCTCGGTGCCGTCGGCGGACATCCACGTCTGGCGCAGGTACGGCTTCTCGCTCACCAGGGTGGACTTGTCGTCGACGGTCTTCACGTACGTGTCGGCCGTCTTGGACGCGATGTAGATGTACTGGCCGGGCTTGACGTCGGGGTGGCCGCCCTCCGCCGCCGCCAGTGAGATCTGGTCGAGCAGCTGGGGGACGCCCTTGGTGGTCCCGGTGCCGATGTCGGTGGTCAGGGCCGGGCCGGTGGCGACGTTGCCGGTTCCGGAGGTTCCGCTTCCGGAACCACCTCCGTTGTACACGGCGGCCCCGGCGACGACCGCTCCGGCGAGGGCGAGTGCCATCGCGGGCAGGGCGATCGCCGGGCGCGGCAGCCGGAAGCGGCGCGTCGTCGTGGCCTCTCGTACCTCCGTCGCCGGGGTGGCGGCGGCCGTCACGTTGTGCTGTTCCTGCTGGATGTGGGCCATCAGACGCTCCTTGTGGAACTGGTGACGGCCCGTCGGCAGATCACGCGCCGGCTGGGGGAGGAGGTGCGCGCTTTCCTCCCACTCGGCCGGGCTCTGCCGGGACGAGTTCGCGTTCATCGGTTTCCCTCCTGGGCGGGCCGGACCGCGTGGATGCGGTCACCTCTTGTCTGTCGGGCGTGGGGGGCGGGTTCCGTTTTTCCGCGCGGGACTTTTCCGCGCGGGATTTTTCCGGGGTCGCGTACGTTTTCGGGAGGTGGCCCCGTCGGCTGCGCCAGTTCCGCCTCGGTCAGCTTCCGCAGCTTCACCCGGGCCCGGGACAGGCGGGAGCGGACCGTGCCGACGGGGATCCCCAACGCCGCCGCGGCGGCCGTGTACTCCAGGCCCTCCCACAGGCAGAGCGTCAGCACCTCGCGCTCGGTTCTGCGCAGCGTGGCGAGCGCGGTGAGCGCCGCGGCGAGGCGCCGGCGGTCGTCGATCCGGCCGGACACCTCCTCGGCGTGGTCGGGCAGCGCGCGTTCCGCCGCCGCGGCGGCGGTGGCCGCCGCTCGGTACCGCCGGTTGCTCCGGACGTGGTTGCGCGCGGTGTTGGTGGCGATGCCCAGCAGCCAGGGGCGCGGCGAGCCGCCCTCGGCGGAGACCTTGTCGCGCAGTCGCCATGCCTCCATGAAGGTCGTGGCCATCACGTCCTCGGCCGTGGACCAGTCGGCGGTGAGGCGGAAGGCGTGGTTGTAGACCGCGCGGGCATAGCTGTCGAACAGCTCCGCGAAGGCGCTCGGCTCCCCAGCCCGTATCCGGGTTCGCATATCAGTGCTCACCTCAATGAGCTGTCCGGGTGAGCCTGCCGGGTTCCGCCTGTTCATTGTGACGCGGGACACACGCTCTGGGGACTCTGGGGACTCTGGGGAGTCAGGGGGCGGTGTTCCTGCCCGGGGCCGTGTCTGTGCCCGTGTCGTCGGCGGTGGGCTTCTTTCGCGGATGGCCCGGGCGGCCCGGGCGGCCCGGGCCGCCCGGGTGGCGCGAGTGACCCGGGTGGAACAGCGCGCAGACGAAGGCGACGGCCAGCGAGATCGCCATGCCGTAGAAGACCGCCCTGTTGGCCTCGGCGAAGTCGAGCCGGAACACGCCGATCGCGTCACGCGTGATCCGGTCGACGGGGCTGGTGCCGGTCGGCACGAGGTGGCCGCCGTTGCCGGTGAACCGTTCCGCGATGTCGTGCCCCACCGAGTGGGCCAGCGGGCTCGGCACGCCCGCTGATCCGAGGGTGCCCGCCATCCGGTCCGTGGTGACGTGCGTGAGGATCGTGCCGAAGACGGCGAGGCCCAGGGCGGCCGAGAAGGTACGGACGGTCTGCGTGAGGGCGGTGACCTCTTCGTACGAGGCGCCGGCGGCCCGGTTGGCCGCGTCCGTCGACGCGGGAACGAGCAGGAAGCCGATGCCCGCGCCGGCGAGGGCGACGTAGGGCCACTGGTCGTGCATGGAGTGGTCCGTCAGTTTGCTCGCCCACAGCGCGAATCCGAGCGTGCCCAGGGCCGTGCCGAGCAGGATGGCCGGCTTGGCGCCCCGGACGTCCAGGAACCGGCTGCCCCACTGGTACGTGATGACGAAGCCGACGAAGAAGTACAGGAGGTAGAGCCCGGCCTGCTGGGGCGAGGAGGCGAGCGAGACCTGGGCGTAGACCGAACCGAAGAAGAACACGGGGACGAACGCCGGCATCGCGAAGAACAGCACCGCGGCGTCGACGGCGAACGCCCGGTCCTTGAAGAGCCGCAGAGGGACGAGCGGATGGTCGCCGGGGCCCCGTTCGCTCAGCTTGCCGAGCCGCGGTCGCCCCGAGGCTCCGGGCGGCTCCGCCTCGCCCGGCCCGTGTCGTTCGCCCGGCGCACGCAGCTTGCCGAGATCGCTCAGACCGTACAGCTCGTACCGGCAGAACAGCGCCAGCACCAGCAGGCCCAGACCGACGCAGAGCCATGTCAGGGCCGAACTCCACCCCCAGTTCGCCGCCTGCTGGAAGCCCAGCACGGTCAGCGCCGTCCCGACGGCCACCAGCACCGCGCCCGGCACGTCGACGGGTTCGCGGCGCGCGACGTGGGGGACGCGGGCCTTCGCCATCAGTACGAGGGCGACGGCCGCCACCGGCACATTGATCCAGAAGATCGCCCGCCAGGTCCAGGCGGTGAGCCAGCCGCCCAGCAGCGGGCCGAGCACCGTGAGCACGGCGGACCACCCGAAGAACAGGGCCAGCGCCCGGCCGCGCCGTTCCGCCGGGAACGTCTCGGTCACCACCGCCAGCGCCGCCGGGAACAGCAGCGCCGCCCCCACGCCCTGGGTGGCGCGGAACGCGATCAGCCAGCCCTGGGCGACGTCGCCGCCGGCCGGGACCACGGCGCACAGGATCGAGGAGACGACGAAGACCAGCGTTCCGGCGATCACCATCAGCCGGTGCCCGAAGACGTGTGCCAGCCGCCCGCCGAGGGCGAAGAACGCGGCCAGCGTGAGGAGGTAGGCGTTGACCACCCACTGCATGCCGGAGGCGGTGAGACCCAGCTCATGGACGATGGTGGGCGCGGCGATGGCCACGATGGTCTGGTCGATGAACGTCATCGAGGCGGCGACGACCATCGCCGTCAGGGTCAGGGCATCGGCCCTCCGCCCGGCCCCGTCCCCGCCCGCGCGTATGCGGCTTTTGTCGTCCATGCCGGAATCTTCTCCCGGGCGTGAACATCCCGCATGTGCGGCGCCGGGAACGCGTGGGCCAGGCGTACGAAGTCGGGCGTACGAAGTCGGGCGTACGAAGTCGTTCCCGCGTCAGTCCCGCGTCAGGTGCTCGAACGCGTCCAGGTTCCGCGTCGGCTCACCCCGCGACACCCGCCACGCGTACTCCTTGCGGATCGCGCTCGCGAACCCCAGCTCCAGCAGCGTGTTGAACGACCCGTCCGCCGCCTCCAGCACCGACCCCAGCAGCCGGTCGATCTCGTCCTCGGTGACGGCCCCCAGCGGGAGTTTGCCGGTGAGGTAGACGTCGCCGAGGTGGTCGACCGCGTAGCCGACCCCGTACAGCTTGAGGTTGCGCTCCAGCAGCCAGCGGTGGACGCCCTCGGCGTTCTCGTCCGGGCGCCGGATCACGAAGGCGTTGACGGAGAGCGCGTGCCGGCCCACGCGCAGGGAGCAGGTCGTGGCCAGCTTGCGGGTGCCGGGGAGGGTGACGACGTACGAACCGGGCTCGGGGCTCTCCCACTCCAGCCCGGCGGAGGCCAGCGCCTGTTCGACGGTTTCCCGTACGTTCCGGAGGAGGTCGTCTCCGCCGTGTCGGCCACCTCGGCCATGCTGTGGGTCGTGTGGGTCGTGTGGGTCGTATTGGTCACGTCGGTCGCGCCGTGCGTCGGTCCGTGCGTCCTGCGGCGCGTTCGCGTCTCCGTCATCAGGCACGGGCGTGGGGCGAGCGTCAGCCATGGTGCGAGCGTACGCGACGGCGGTAGGCCTGGACGGCCGCCGTGTACACGTCCGCCGTGGCCGCCGCCGCCGTGTCCCAGCCGAACGACCGCGCGTGCCGCGCCGCCGCCTCGCCCATCCGGTCCACCAGCTCCGGGTGGTCGAGGAACTCGCGCAGCGCCCGCGCGTACGCCTCCGGCTCGTGGCCCTGGACCAGCACGCCGGTCACCTCGTCCCGTACCGCCACCGGCAGCCCGCCCACCGCGGCCGCCACCACCGGCGTGCCCGCCGCCTGGGCCTCTATCGCGACCAGGCCGAAGGACTCGCTGTACGAGGGCATGACCAGCACGGACGCCGCCCGGAACCAGTCCGCCAGCCGTGCCTGATCCACCGGCGGCCGGAACTGGACCACATCGCCCAGGCCGAGCCGTGCCGCCAGTTTCTGGAGCCCTTCCGGCTTGGCCAGGCCCGTACCGCTCGGGCCGCCGACCACCGGCACGACCAGTCTCGTCCGCAGCGACGGCTCCTGGTCGAGGAGTACGGCCACGGCGCGCAGGAGCACGTCAGGAGCCTTCAGCGGCTGGATGCGGCCCGCGAAGAGCGGGATGAACGCGTCCTGCGGCAGCCCCAGCCGGGCGCGCGCGGCGGCGCGGCCGTCCGCCGGGGAGAAGCAGTCGAGGTTGACGCCCGGGTGCACCACGGCGGCCTTCGAGGGCTCCGCGTCGTAGAAGCGGACGAGGTCCTCGGCCTCCTCCGCCGTGTTGGCGATCAGCCGGTCGGCGGCGCGCACGACCTGGCTCTCGCCGATCACGCGGGCCGCCGGCTCAGGGGTGTCGCCCTCGGCCATCGAGGCGTTCTTCACCTTGGCCATCGTGTGCATGGCGTGGACGAGGGGGACGCCCCAGCGCTCGGCGGCGAGCCAGCCGACGTGTCCGGACAGCCAGTAGTGGGAGTGCACCAGGTCGTAGTGGCCCGGCCGGTTGCCCGCCCACGCCTGCATCACGCCGTGCGTGAAGGCGCAGAGCTGCGCGGGCAGCTCCTCCTTGGCGAGGCCCTCGTACGGTCCGGCGTCCACATGCCGTACGAGGACACCGGGAGCCAGTTCCACGGCGGGGGCCAGCCCGCCGGTCGTGGCGCGGGTGAAGATCTCGACCTCGACGTCGATGGCGGCGAGCCGCTTCGCCAGTTCGACGATGTAGACGTTCATGCCGCCCGCGTCGCCCGTGCCCGGCTGGTGCAGCGGGGAGGTGTGGACGCTGAGCATGGCGACCCGGCGGGGCTTGCGGAGCTGGCCGGGGAGGCGGCGGAGGCGGGACGTCCGGGGCGCGCGCGGGGGGCCCGCCAGCGTGCCGGTGATACGGGACACGTACTGGCTCACGTCTACGGTCCTCTCGCTCACGACAACTGAGCACGACGAAAACGCGCGGTGAAGCGCACGACAAAGAAGAGGGTGTGGGACGCCCTCCGGCACCGTTCAACAGCGGAGGGTCCGTCCGCATTTCCGCTTTGCCAAAACGTTGCAGTTCACGGCTCAACCGGCTCAGCCGTGATGGGTGGAGCCGGGGCTCGTTACGCTCACCCTTATGGCGTATCGGCCCCCTTCATCCCACGCTGCCCATGCTGCCCACGCCGCGGGAACGGCCCGTCCCGTGGGCACGGTCACGCGCGGCACGACCCACCAGAACCGGCTGCGCCGCATGGACCGCTGGATCACCGCCGTACACGGTCCCGCGCTGCGCCGCGCGGCCGATCCGGTCGTGGTGGACCTCGGGTACGGCGCCGCTCCCTGGACCGCCGTCGAACTGCTGCGCCGACTGCGTACGGCCGAGCCGCGCACCGAGGTCGTCGGCGTCGAGATAGACCCGGCCCGGGTCGCCGCGGCGCTGCCGTACGAGCGGGACGGGCTGTGCTTCCGGCACGGCGGGTTCGAGATCCCGCTGGCCGGCGGGAGGCGGCCGGTACTGATCCGGGCGGCCAATGTCCTGCGGCAGTACGAGGAGGACGAGGTCGCCGCCGTCTGGGCGCGGCTGTGCGCCCGGCTCGCGCCGGGCGGGCTGCTGGTGGAGGGGACGTGCGACGAGATCGGGCGGCGGCACGTCTGGGTCGCGCTCGGGCCGGAGGGGCCCCGTACGGTCACGTTCGCGGCTCGCCTCGGTTCCCTCGAGCGTCCCTCCGACCTGGCGGAACGGCTGCCGAAAGCGCTGATCCACCGCAATGTGCCCGGTGAGCCGGTGCACGCGTTCCTGCGCGACTTCGACCGGGCGTGGGCGGCGGCGGCCCCGTACGCCTCGCTGGGCGCGCGGCAGCGGTGGATCCGGGCGGTACGGGACGTGGCGGCCGACTGGCCGCTGGCGGACGATCCGCGCCGGCGGCGGCAGGGTGAGGTGACGGTGAACTGGGCGGCGCTCGCGCCGGGTTCGGCGAGCGGGAACGGGTGAGGTGCGGAATGTGTGAGGTGCGGAACGCGTGAGGCGCGGAACCTGTGAGGTTCTGAGGGCGTCTGTCGTTCTGGTGCCGGACATGGCACGATCACATCGGTAATACGAAGTTACTGACGTTGCATCAGAAGTGGTCGTCTCGCGTTCTGGTGTGTTCTGACGCCTTCCGGGCTGGGCGTCTTGGGGGTGGGTCCGTGAACCGACGTCGCTGTGCGGCCGCGACGGTCACTCTGGTGTGCGCGCTGGCGGTACTGGCCTCGCCGGACCTGACGATCCAGGCGTACGCGACGCCCCGGGCCGCCCCGGCGGCTCCGCCCGTACCGTCCTCCTCGGCTGTACCGTCGCCGCCGGCCGTGGCCCCGCCGCCGGTCGAGTTGCCGCCGGGCGCGCCGGGCGGCGCCGGCGGGTCGAGCGACACGGGGGCGGCCTCCGACGCCGCCCCCGACCCCCTCGAAGAAGTACGGCGGGAGATCGACGACCTCTACCGCAAGGCCGCCTCCGCCACCGACGCCTACAACCTCGCCGAGGAACAGACCGCCAAGCAGTCGGCCGAGGTCGTCAGGCTCGCCGAGAAGATCGTCCGGAACCAGCTGCGTCTGGAGGACCTCAAACAGCGCGCCGGAGCCGCCGCCCGTGCGCAGTACCGGAGCGGCGGGCTGCCGCCCGAGGCCCGGCTGATGCTCACCGGTGACCCGCAGGGCTTCCTGGACGGCGCGGGCAGGGTCAGGCAGGGCATGAAGGCGACCAACGACCTCCTCGCCGAACTGACCCGGACCCAGGACGACTTGAAGACGTACACGGCCGACGCCGGTACGCAGTGGGGGAAGCTCGAAGCCGGTCGGCTGAAGAAGGAGAAGGCGAAGAAGGAGATCGAGCGGCGGATCGCCGCCGCCGAGAAGCTCGAGGCGGGTCTGGAGAAGGAGGAGCGCGCCCGGCTGGCCCGGTTGGAGAGCGACGCGGCGGCCAAGGCGCAGGCGGCCTGGCTCGGCTCCGGCGCGCTCGAAGAGATCAACCGGGCGTCGAGCGCGCAGGGCAGGAAGGCGATCGAGTTCGCGACCCGGCAGATCGGCAAGCCGTACGTGTGGGGAGCGGAGGGGCCGGACTCGTACGACTGCTCCGGGCTGACCTCCCAGGCGTGGGCGGCGGCCGGGCGGACCATCCCCCGTACCTCGCAGGAGCAGTGGCGGCTGTTGCCGCGGATCGACATCAAGGACATGCGGCCCGGCGACCTGATCATCTACCACGACGACGCGAGCCATGTGGGCATGTACATAGGCGACGGCGCGATCGTGCACGCGCCCCGGCCGGGGCGGAACGTGACCTTGGCGGGGGCGGGCTCGATGCGGATCCTCGGGGTCGTCCGGCCGGACAGGTAACGGACCCGGGGGCGGGCGCGGACGGAGAGGCGGCGCGGGCGGAGACGCGGCGCGGGCGGGGGCCGACCGTGCCGAACGCGCGCCGACCGGCGCGGTCCGCCCGCCCTTCCGCGCCCGCGCCGCCTTCCGTTTCCGTCAGACGCTCTTCCCGTCGGTCTCCGACTCGAAGAGCTCCTCGGCCTCGGAGACCGAGAAGGCCCGGTCCAGCCAGCGCGCCAGGATGTCCAGATCGGCGCAGCCCATGACGCGCTCGTGGACGCTTTCGGGCACGCGGACACCACGGTGCTCCAGCACCAGCAAACGGGCGACGGACGACGGACGAACGTGGCGCGGGCCGGCGCCGGACCCGCCCCGCAGGGATCCGCAGGACATGCCCGGGAGGGGCGGGCAGGTGCAGCATGGGAAAGGAAAAGGACACCTCTTTCTCTGTGGGAGCAGTGAGTCCGATGGCCACATTCATGGACGTCCATCACGGCATGCGGGGCATGACCGCCGAGCAGTTCCGTCAGGCGCATGACGCGGATCTCGCGGTCGAGGGCGAGGAAGGCGTCCACTTCGAGCACGCCTGGGCCGATCCCGAGTCCGGTGACGTCTTCTGCCTCTCGGAGGCGCCTTCGGCGGACGCCGTACGGCGTGTCCACGAGCGCACCGGGCACGCGGCGGACGAGGTCCACCCGGTGGCGTACAGCGCCTGAGGCGCGGGCCGCCCGTTCCTGCCCCTGCCGCTTTCCTACCGCTGGAGTTCCCGGACGTCGGCGACCACGCAGCTGACGTTGTCCGGGCCGCCGGCGCGGTTGGCGCGGTCGACGAGTTCGCGTACCGCCTGCTCGGGGTCGCTGACCGTCGTGACCACCTGGCGTACCTCCGTCGTCTGTACGACCGTGGACAGCCCGTCGGAGCAGAGCAGGTAGCGGTCTCCCGGCCGGACGTCGTGCAGGCGCATGTCGGGGGCGGCTTCGCCCTCTCCGCCCAGGGCGCGGACGAGCAGCGACCGCTGGGGGTGCACGGTGGCCTCCTCCGGGCTGATGCGCCCCTCGTCGACCATCGACTGCACGACGGTGTGGTCGTGGGTGATCTGGAAGAACTCTCCGTCGCGCGCCAGATAGCAGCGGGAGTCGCCGATGTGGACGAGGGCCAGCTGCGAGCCGGTCCAGAGCAGCGCGGTGAGCGTGGTGCCGACCTCCTGTGGTGAGGATTCGGTTTCGGCCGCGACCACGTGCACGGCTCGACCGGCCTGTTCGACGGCGTCCTCGAGGATGTTGAGGAGGTCGCCCGCGGGGATCTCGCGGGTTTCGAGGTGCTTGAGGGCGTCGACGGCGGCCGCGCTCGCGGGGGCTCCGCCGCCGCCGAAGCCGTCGGCGACGGCGAGCAGGCGAGAACCGGCGTAGGCGGTGTCCTGGTTGCTCTCGCGGACCAGGCCGGCGTGGGACAGCGCGGCGTAACGGATTTCCAGGGGCTTGGCGGTCGCTGACATGACGGAGTCCTTCCGGGCCAGGTGGTCGATGAGGAAGGCGGCCAGGTCCCGCCGCGCGCCGGTGTCGGCCTCGACCTGCGCCCAGAACGCGCGTACCTCCTGGGCCGCCGCGGTCGCCTCCAGCGTGCGGACGCGCTGGATACGGGCCAGCGGCATACCCAGCCGCCGGAGCCAGGCGACCAGCCTGGCCTGCTCCAGCTGTTCCGGGGCGTACAGGCGGTAGCCGGTCACCGGATCGACGCGGGCGGGGGGCAGCAGGCCGAGTTCGTCGTAAAGGCGCAGTGCCTTCGGCGACAGCCGGGACGCCTTCGCGAACGCCCCGATGGTCAGCAGCCCCATGCCCGCCCCTCGTCCCTCTTCCTCATGCCGAGCGCGTCGCCCGGCACCACCGATGCTGTGGCCTCCCCCGAGGTGAAGGTCAACCGAGGATTTCGGACCGAGGATTTCGGACCGAGGAGGGGTGTTCACAAGTAGCGCTGGCCTGCGGCGTGTCGGTCCTCTGAAGATCGCTTCCCGTTCGGTGGCTGATCGTTTCCCGGCAGAAGGTGTAGCCCGGTCACGCCTTTGGGTTCCAGGCCGAGGGCGCTACTGAGCTGATGCAGTCGGCGTTTCTCCACGCTGCGCCTGCTGGAGGCGCTTGACGACCATGGTGGTGATCGACATCAGTCTTCCCGAGGGGATGTAGGTGCCTTGCTTCCAGGTGTACTGGATCTTTCCGATCACAGCCCCTTGCCGGACGTTGATGCCGTGGCCGGTCCAGTCCGGGGCTCCGTTGGGGTTTTCGATGTCGAACTTGTCGATCTGGTCTCCGGGAGGGTTTTCGCCTACCTCGTCCGTGGTTCCCTTACCGTCGAACAGCGCTGCTGCTGTCTTGGCGTCCGGGAACGAGATCAGCCGGATGGCCAACTCCTGGTCCTCCAGGTTGGTGAACGCCGCCAGCCCGACGAAATCCGCTCTGGCGCAAAATTCATCCGGCCACTCCTCTGACTGACAGGAGATGGGATCGGTGGTGTCCCAGGTCTTCCTGCCTCGCTCCTCTGAGACGTCCACCGGGACATTGAACGGATTGGGAAGCGCAGCTTTCAGTGCGTCTTGGCTCAGAGGCACCGGTTGTGCGGTGTCGGCCTTGCCGGAATCGGCTGCTGGTGATCCCGTGCTCTCGCGTTCAGAGTCGCAGCCTGTGCTCAGTGCGACAGCCACCGCGACAGCGGCAAGTGTTGCGGTGGCCCGAGCACGTGTCTGTCCAGCGGTGATCATTCTGCTCCTGCGTCCAGTCGCTGTTGTTGTCGTGATCGCTTCACGATAGGTGGCCGTTGTGCTCGGCGAGTTGTCCGTGCTGCGGGAGAAGGTCGCGGTGACGGAGGGGCGGCTGGCGCGGTTGACGATTACGCGGGAGACCGCCCGGGGATGGCTGGGCGGCCCCGGCATCGCCCGGCACGACGACCACGCCCGCATCGCGTTCTCCCGCCGTGTCTACCGCGCCTTCGACCGGCTGACCACAGTCCTCGACCCCTACCGCTGCGACCGTCGCCGGCGCCTGCCCCAAGATGAAGCGGCCCAGGTGACCGCGGCTTGGGAAAACACGGATGTCGAACGCGTCCGGGGTCTGTTGCAGGAGATCAGTGACCGTCTGCTGCTGGTCACCATCCGCCTCGCGCATCGCCGCGGCCTGTTCCAAGGCCGGCTGGGCGACATCGGCGCGGACACCACCCCCATTCCCGCCTGGCACCATCCGCCCAGCCAACACCGCAACCTGGCCTCCATCGAATCCACAGCGGGCCGGCACTACTGCGGCGGCTCCGAGGAAGGCATCTTCGGGCACAGCGCCACCCCGCTCGTCGCCGCCAGCCGCCGCCACCCACCAGCCACGCGCGAGCGGCCAGCGCGTCAGCCGACACCCGCACTCACGCTCGAACCTGCACGTCCTCTTCGCCTGGGAGAAGGCAACCACGCAGAACACCGGCAGCAGTGAGCCCGCCGAGATCAGCGAGTCCATTCGGCGCGCACCGCAGCCCATCGCAACGACCGGACTTCCACCACCCACCCGAGCCGCAGTCCACCCGAGTCTCTGACACCCCGGCACCACACAAAGAACGTTCACGCGCCCGGCAAACGAAAACCCGCCCGATCAAAAGATCGGACGGGACCTCGTCAACACCCCCGAGCCAACCCAAGAACAGTCGCGAGGTTCGGACCGGGGATTCAAAAGCGGCCGTCGACGGAGACGCCGTGGTCCGTGAAGCCGCCCTGCCCCCGGAAGGCCAGCTCCGCGAAGCGTTCGCCCATCAGGCGGTGGGTGGCGGCGTCCGGGTGGAGTTCGTCGGGCAGCGGCAGCTCGGCGTAGTCGGCCTTGCCGTAGAGGGCGAGGCCGTCCAGGTAGTGGAGGTTCGCGTCCTCGGCGGCCCGCTGCTCCACGATCCGGGCCAGCTCGTCCCGTACGACGCCCAGGGTCAGTTTCCCGCTCGCGCGTTCCGCCGGGTCGCCCGTCGCCCGGAACCGGAGCCGGCCGTCGCCCAGACCGGAGAAGTCCGGAGCGCTCGGACCCGGCGTGTCCTCGTGGATGGGGCACAGGATGGGCGAGACGACCAGCAGGGGCGTGGTGGGGTGGCCTTCGCGGATGGTGTCGAGGAAGCCATGGACGGCGGGGGTGAAGGCACGCAGGCGCATGAGGTCGGCATTGACCAGGTTGAGGCCGATCTTGATGCTGATCAGATCGGCGGGAGTGTCCCGCAGGGTACGGGCGGTGAACGGGTCGAGCAGGGCGCTGCCGCTGAGGCCCAGGTTGATCAGTTCCACACCGCCGAGGCGGGCGGCGAGTGCGGGCCAGGTGGAGGTGGGGCCGGCCGCGTCGGAGCCGTGGCTGACCGAACTGCCGTGGTGCAGCCACACCCTGCGGCCCGGGTCCCGCGCGGGCTCGACGGGGGCGTTGGTGCGCAGGGCGATCAGTTCGGTGGTCTCGTTGTGCGGCAGCCAGATCTCGATGTCCTTGAGGCCGTTGCCGTTGTCGTCGCCCTTGTCGTTGCCGTCGGGCAGGTCGGTGAAGCGGAGGGTGCCGGCCGGGCCTGGCCGGTGCTCGGCGGTCCCGGTGGTCATGTCGATGGTCAGGGTGTTGCCGCCCGCGACGCTCGCCCGTGCGGCGGGGCGGCCGTCGACGAGCAGTTCGTACACGCCGTCCGGGCGGGGCGGGGCGCCCACGTAGACCCGCTTGGTGCGCCGTGTGTCCAGTTCGACGGCGGTGGCCCGGGTGCGGAAGACCAGCCGTACGCCGGAGGGCTGGGACTCGGCCATGGCCAGTTGCCCGTCTGTGTACTGGGCGCGGGCCCGGGCGGGCAGCCGGTGCGGCAGGACACCGTGCTCGGTGTGCTCCACGTCGAGGGCGCCGCGCAGGAGGGTCGCGGTGATGGGGGTGGTGATCCAGTTGCTTTCGGTGTGCATTGCCTCAACCTGTCGTTCCATGTGGTCCGGGTGTGACCGGCTTCGCCGGTTCCGCCGAGTCCGCCGGTTCCGCCGACTCTGCCGGTTCCGCCGAGTCCGCCGGCCAGTTCCGCAGCAGGGCGTCGAGGGCGTCCAGGATCCGCGACCACGTTTCCCGTGAGTCGGGCGCGCTGTGGCTGAAGCCTCCCCCCAGCTCGAGGGTGACGTAGCCGTGGAAGACGCTGCCCAGCAGCCGGACCGCGTGCGTGACGTCCGGTTCCGTCAGGTCGTAGCCGCGCAGGATCGCCCGCGTCATCCGTGCGTGTCTGCCGCCGGCGCTGGCGGCGGCCGCTTCCGGGGTGAGCCTCATCTGGGCCGCGGCGTAACGGCCGGGGTGCTCGCGGGCGTAGTCGCGGTAGACGTTCGCCAGGGCGGCGAGGGCGTCCTTGCCGGCCCGCCCGGCCAGGGCCGCGTCGCCCCGGTCGGCGAGTTCCTCCAGCGCGAGGAGGGCGATCCGGGTCTTGAGGTCCTGGGAGTTCTTCACGTGCGAGTACAGACTCGCGACCTTGACGCCGAACCGCCTGGCGAGTTCCGAGACGGTCACCCGGTCGAAGCCGACCTCGTCGGCCAGCTCCGCACCCGCCCGGGTCAGGCGTTCCGTGGTCAGTCCTACGCGCACCGTGCCCTCACTCTCGTCAGCCGACAACGATTATGTAGTTGCCTAATAGATTTAGGCAACTTAGCATCTCGTTTATGAAGCCGCTGACTGAGCGCGAGATCCGCGCCGCGTTCGTGAACTGCACCAAGGGCGCGGCGAAGCGCCTCTCCGTCCCCCGGGACCTGGCCGAGCGGCCCTGGGGCGACCTGGATTTCCTCGGCTGGCGCGACCCTCAGGCCCCTGACCGGGCCTATCTCGTCATCGAGCTGGAGGGCCGGCCGAAGGGGCTCACGCTCCGGTGCCCCGGTCCTTCCTCCTGGCAGATGCGGCGCAGCATGTGCACGATGTGCCTGACCACGCATGGCGGCGGGGTCTCCCTGATGGTCGCGCCGAAGGCGGGCAAGGCCGGGCAACAGGGCAACTCGGTGGGCGCGTACATATGCGGCGACCTCGCCTGCTCGCTGTACGTGCGGGGCAAGCGGGACGCGGGGGCCGGCTCACGGCTGCACGAAACGATCACTCTGGAGGAGAAGATCGAGCGGACGGTGGTGAACGTGGCCGCGTTCGTGGCCAAGGTGACCGCGTGACGCGGATCGCGTGACGCTGATCGGGTGACGCTGATCGGGTGACCCCGGCCCCGGCCCCGGGGGGCCACGGATTTGCGGCCGAGGCCGGAGGCCGGAGCCTTCGAAGCCGGGCCAGGCCGGAGTTTGAGGCTCGGGAGACGAGGGCCGGGGACCCTGCCTCGGGCCGGGGGCCCGAGGCAGGGTCCGTCAGTCGACCGGTGCCACCCGGATCAGGTTGCCGTCCGGGTCCGCGACGACGAAGGTGCGGCCGAAGACCTCGTCGTGGGGTTCCCGCACGGTCGTGACACCCTGCTTCGTCCAGTCCTGGTACTGGCGGTCGATCCGTTCCGGGCCGCCGTCCAGAGTGACGCACAGCTCGCTGGTGCGCGGCGGAGTCAGGTCGTGCGAGGGCCTGCTCCACAGGGCGAGTTGAACGCCTCCGGCGAGTTCGAACGCGACGAAGCCGGGCGTTTCGAAGCTCGGCCGCATGTCGAACAGCTCCGAGTAGAAGCGCGCGGACGCCGGTGCGTCGGAGACGTGGACGATGAACATGTTCGGGACTGCCATGAGCGGTCTCCCTCAGTCGGTCTTTCGCGAGTCGGTCGTCGCGAGTCGGTCTTTCCGGGGGCCCGGTCGGCTGACCCGGGTGGCCCGGTTCTGAGGAGCCTGGCTGCCATACATGACGGATCCCGTCGTGTTTGCTGAGATTCTGGTGTCGTGACGCCAGATCGGTTCTTCGCCCTCTTGCTGGCACTCCAGACGCGGGAGGCAATCACCACCGGTGACCTCGCCGGCCGGGTCGGGGTCTCGGTGCGCACCGTGCTGAGAGACCTGCGCTGGCTGCAGGAGGCGGGCTTTCCGGTCCTCGTCGAGCGGGGCCGCTGGGGCGGAGTGAGGCTGTTGCCCGGTGGTGCGCTCGACACGTCGCGGCTCACCCCGGCCGAGCGGGACCACCTCGCGCTCGACGGGCTCGACGACGACCAGCGCCGTCAGCTGGGGGCCGGCCCCGACAGCCGCCGAGCCCGCGAGAAGGTCGCGGTGCGTCGACAGCCGGCGGCATCCCCGCTGCCGCTCAGTGCCGTCGTCACGACCGACAACAGGCCGTGGTTCGGGCCGGACACCCGGGGAACCGATCCGAGTGCCATCGTCGGTGACGTGCGCCGGGGCGTGCGGCTGCGCATCCGCTACCGACGGTCCGAGGACGTCGAACCGGCCTGGCGCGTGGTCGACCCCTACGGACTGCTGGCCAAAGCGGGCCGGTGGTACCTGGTCGCCGACTGCGCGAGCGTCCCTCGGCTGTACTCGCTCGAACGGCTTGCCGACTGGCGGCCGACGCGAGTCCCCCGACGATTGCGGCCCGGGACCACCCTCACCGAGGTGGCGGCGCAACTCACGTCGAGCTGGGAGACGATCGAGGCCCTCCAGGTGCACGCGGTGCTCGAAGCCCGCTTGCTCGACCGGGCCCGGCGCATCCTCGGCTCCCGCCTGACCGTCCGGGGCCCGCGATCCGAAGGGGGAGACAAGGTCCCCGTCGTTGGGCGAGACGAGGTCCCCGTCACGGTGGCGTGCCGAGAGCTCGAGGACGTACGCCAGCTCCTGCAATTCGCGGACGGCCTCACCGTGACCGATCCCCCCGAAGCCCGCGACCGGATGCGCGAACTCGCGACGCGGACCCTCTACCGGTACGCGTAGGGCGGGCGAGCCCGCCGTCGCCCCCGTACGCCGAGTAGGGGCTGACGCGGCCCGTCACAGCCGCCCCTAGGGTGTTCGTCGTCGAAGTACCGGTTGGACCGGAGGTGTCATGCCCCTGCAAATGAAATTGAGCGCGGTCACACTCGACTGCCCTGACCCGCCGGCTTTGGCGGCGTTCTATCAGCAAGCCACCGGCCTCGAGCCGCACCCGGAGTCGAACGCCGACTTCGCCGGTCTCAGCCGTGAGGACGGACTCGGACTCTTCCTCGGCTTTCAACGGGTCGCCGACCACCGGGCTCCGAGCTGGCCCGGCCAGACCGTTCCCCAGCAGCTTCATCTCTGCTTCAAGGTCGAGGAGGGTTTGGACGACGCCGAGGCCCGCCTGCTGGAACTGGGCGCGGGCAAGCCGGATCACCAGCCGAACGAGGACAGGTGGCGGGTCCTCACCGACCCGGCCGGACATCCCTTCTGCATCGTCCGTGGCTGAACGAGGGATTCAGGGGGCGGGAGTCACCGATGTCCTGCGTCGCGTGTTCGTTCCGCGCGCGTTCGCCGGCTCGTCAACCGGCTTCCGGTGCCGTGTTTGAGAAGTCGTACGCCGCCCAGTCGGCGAGCGGGCGATAGCCGAGGCGTTGGTAGAGGGCGTTGCTGGTGGGGTTGGACCGGTCGGCGAACAGCACGACCTCCTTCGCGCCCGCGGCCAGCGCGGCCCGGCTCACCTCCGCCGACACGGCGCCCGCGTAGCCGCGACCGCGCAGGTGGGCGGGGGTGTAGACGATGTCGACCTGGACCTGGCCGCCGATCACGGGGTTCATGCCCGCGATGGAGACGGGGGTGCCGTCCGGCGTCTCCCAGAGCGTGTAGCGCTTGTCGGCGTACCGCGTGTCCGCCCACGAGTCGGCGTCGATGGTGACGTCTTCCCCGACAGCCCTGGCGAACTCGCCGCACCAGTACATGACTTGCTCGAGGTCCTGTTCGCCCAGGACGCGGCTCCGGCCCGCCGGCAGCGGGTCCGGCGGGGTGAGCGTGCCGAGGCGGTACAGCCGGACCTGCGTATCGCGGAGTTTCGGCGTCGCGCCGGTGCGGCGCTGCCAGGCCTCGGCGAAAGCGGTGGCGGTGTCGTGGTCCGCGCTGACGGAGGGGAGGGGGTGCCCGAGGGCGGACAGACGGGCGGCGAGGGTGTCGGCCTGTTCGGGCGTGAGCGGGGTGGGGCTCAGGCCACGGGGCGGGAGGAGGTAGAAGACGGCGTGAACCTCGCCCGCCCGCTCCAGCACGCCGAAGACGGGGGCCTCGAAGCCGAACGCGGCCGCCCCGCGCGTTCGCAGTCTCTCGGTCCACGTCAGCGGCATGACGTGCAGGCCGGGGCGCGAGCGCAGGAAATCTCCGGCCCGGTCGAGGAAGTCGTCGACGTCTTCGGTGAGGTGCCAGTCGTCTGGTCGCATGTCACATGGTCCCCCATGCCACGAGTGCGCCCCGTGCTTTTCCGCCAGGGCGAGGCCGCGGAGCCGTAGGCCGCGGTCCCGCGGCTCCGCGGGACCTCCTCACGTTGTCCGGGTCTCCACTCAGGACGGCGGACCATAGCGGGCGGCGATCGCGACGACGGCGCGCGTCCTTCATCGAGTCGCATCACCTCGGGGGCTGCCCCAAAAACTATTGCAAGCGTTCGCTTGCAATAGTTAGCAAGCTGGCGCACCATGGGGCCATGGCATCACTCAACGTCGGCAACCTCGGCGAGTACCTGCGCGAGCAGCGGCGCACCGCGCAGTTGTCGTTGCGGCAGCTCGCCGATGCGGCCGGGGTGTCCAATCCGTATCTCAGCCAGATCGAGCGCGGCCTGCGCAAGCCGAGCGCGGACATCCTCCAGCAGCTGGCCAAGGCGCTGCGGATCTCCGCCGAGACGCTGTACGTGCAGGCCGGGATCCTGGACGAGCGGGAGCGGGAGGAGCTGGAGACGCGGGCCGTCATCCTCGCCGACCCCTCCATCAACGAGCGGCAGAAGCAGGTGCTGCTCCAGATCTACGACTCCTTCCGCAAGGAGAACGCGTCGGCCGCGGACGGCACCGCCGACGGTGCCGCGCCGGCCCCCGGCGGGGGCGTGCGAGCGGAAGGCCGTACGGAGGACGCCGCGGCCGCGGAACCCTCGGCCGGTGCCACGGAACCCGTCGCCAGTGCGGACGGCGACGGGGGCCGGGCGGCCGGCGGGCGGGCCGGCGACGGTGCCGCCACCCCACCCTCACTCTGAAATCCAGGAGGACCCACAGTCATGGCCATCACCGATGACCTGCGCAAGAGTCTCACCGACCCGAAGCCGCTCTACTTCGCGGCCGGCGCCGCCGACCTCGTCGTCGAGCAGGCCAAGAAGGTGCCCGAGCTGATCGAGCAGCTGCGGGTCGAGGCGCCGTCGCGCATCGAGGCCGTACGGAACTCGGACCCCAAGGCCGTCCAGGACCGGGTCGCCGGTCAGGCCAAGGAGGCTCAGGCGACCGTGCAGGCCAAGTTCAACGAGGTGATCGGGGTGCTGGACACCGATCTGAAGAAGCTGGGCGAGACCGCCCAGCACGTCGCGCTGCGCGGTGTGGGCGTGGCCGCCGAGTACGCGGTCAAGGCCCGGGAGACGTACGAGAAGGTCGCCGAGCGCGGCGAGCAGACCGTACGGTCCTGGCGCGGTGAGGCCGCCGACGAGATCACCGAGATCGCCGTCGCCGTCGAGCCCGAGACCTCCGCGAAGCCGGAGCCCGCCAAGCCGGAGGCCGTGAAGACCGAGCCCGTGAAGACCGAGCCCGCGACGGGCGCCGCCAAGCCGGCGACCGCCAAGAAGCCCGCCGCGCGCAAGAGCACGGCGAAGAAGAGCACCCCGCCGTCCTCCGCCACGTAACGGTGGCGCGGGCGCCCCGGCCGGTCCGGGGAACCGGGCGCGCGCGGGCGCGCGAATCACGCGGCAGTCAGGACGGCGATCACGCGTGATCCGTGAGAAAGGGATCACGCGCCGGTGGTCACGCGCGGGGAATACGCGGGTAGGAACAGCTCGGGCCGGGCACCACAGCGGTGTCCGGCCCGTTCTTCGGTTACCTTTGCGGTCGGTCCGCTAGGCGTTTCATCCATTTTTAGGCGGTGCTCAGTATGTTGCTCTCGGCGTTCGGATCGTTCCTGTG
This sequence comes from Streptomyces sp. NRRL F-5135, assembly GCF_000719775.1. Taxonomy (GTDB): domain Bacteria; phylum Actinomycetota; class Actinomycetes; order Streptomycetales; family Streptomycetaceae; genus Streptomyces; species Streptomyces hebeiensis. The sequence continues at coordinate 56,346 of NZ_JOHR01000027.1, forward strand.
GCTGCTCAACCTGGCCATGCTCGTCCTCGCCGTCGTCGCGCTGTTCCTCTCGGCGATCGCCCGTGACGACGCGTACCGGGCCGCGGACAAGCAGACCAAGACGTTCTGGCTGATCATCCTGGGGGTCACGGTCGCGGTGAACCTCCTGGTGCCGATGCTCTTCCTCCAGATCGCCGGGCTGGTCGCGACGATCGTCTTCTTCGTCGACGTGCGGCCCGCGATCCAGCAGGTGTCCGGCGGCGGTGGCCGGGGGCGCCGGGGCGGTTCCAGCAGCGACGGCCCTTACGGACCGTACAACGGCGGACGCTGACTGTACGGGCGGGCGCCGCCCCGGCCCCGGCACGCGTGGCGGCCCCCCCCCGGCACGCTTGTCGGTCTCGCCCCCGGCGCGCGTGTCGGTCTCGTGGTGTACGTGGCGACCCCGTACGGGGACGGGCGGCGGCCCCGTACCGGTGCGGGCGCCGACGCCCCTCGGGCCCGGTGGCCCGTACCGCTCAGACCCCGCTGCCCCGCCCCAGCAACAGCACCGCCACGTCGTCGTTCAGCTCGCCGCCGTTCAGCTCCTGCGCCTGCGTGACCGCCGCCTCCAGCAGGTCGTCGCCGCTCAGGCCCTCCGCCAGCCGACCGTTGATCATGTCGAGCATGCCCTCCTGGCCGAGCCGTTCGGAGGCGCCGGGGCCGGTCCGGCCCTCGATCAGGCCGTCCGTGTACATCATCAGGCCCCACGCGCCGCCCAGCTCGACGTGGCGGCGCGGCCACCGGGCGCGCGACACCAGCCCCAGCGCCGGGCCGCCCTCCTCGTTCGGGATCAGCTGTTTGGCCCGGCCCCGGTGGGTGACCAGCGGTGACGGATGGCCGGCCAGGCAGATCCCGGCCCGCCGGCCGTCCGGTGCGATGTCGACCGTGCAGAGCGTCGCGAAGATCTCCTCGCTCTCCCGCTCGTGCTCCAGCACCTGCTGGAGCGTGGAGAGCAGTTGATCACCGCAGAGCCCCGCGAGCGTCAGCGCGCGCCAGGCGATCCGCAGTTCCACGCCCAGCGCGGCCTCGTCGGGGCCATGGCCGGAGACGTCGCCGATCATGGCGTGAACCGTACCGTCGGGCGTACGGACCGTGTCGTAGAAGTCACCCCCGAGCAGCGCCCGCGAGCGGCCCGGCCGGTAGCGGGCCGCGAACCGCAGGTCCGAGCCCTGGAGCAGGGGCGTGGGCAGCAGCCCGCGCTCCAGCCGGGCGTTCTCTTGGGCGCGCAGCCGGGACTCGGTGAGCTGCCGCTGTGCCACGTCCGCGCGCTTGCGCTCGACGGCGTACTGGATCGCCCTGCTCAGCAGCCGCACGTCCAGTTCGTCGCGGAACAGGTAGTCCTGTGCCCCGACCCGTACGGCCGCCGCCCCGCGCTCCGCGTCGCCCTCGGCCGCCAGGGCGAGGACGGCGTGGCGCGGCGCGAGCCGCAGGACGTGCTTGAGAGGGGCGAGCTCGTCACCGTCGTCCGCGCCCGGCAGGCCCAGGTCCACGAGGACGCAGTGGATGTCGTCCGTGAGCAGCCGCTCGGCCTCGGTGAGGTTGCGCGCGGTACGGATGCGGACACGGGTGCCCGCCGTCTCGGGCAGCTCCGAGGCGGTGAACGTGGCCGACGGGTCCTCGTCGATCACGAGGACGATCAGATCGCCGCCCTTCGCGGGCGTCGCGGTGGCCGGCGGGGTCACGGCCGACGGCGCGGCCGGTCCGGCCGGTCCGGTGGATACGGCTGCACCGTTCGGTCCGGTAGCGCCGGTCGCTCCGGCGGGGCCGGTCGGCCTGGTCGGCTCCGGGGAGCCGGTGCAGTCTGTGGGGCTTGTGCGCTGCCGCGGTACGGGTACAGGCACGTGCATCGGTCTGGGTTTCCTTCCCTCCCCCCGAGGGCACGGTGGAGCGACGATCGACGCACCACCAGACGGGGACCATAGCGTCAGCGGCGGTTCAAGTGGAATGCCATGGCGATGACGAGCCATCGTCATATGCCGCATCAGCCCCCGCATATGGCGTTTTTCGGGCACTGCCGGCCATGACAAACATCACGTACGAGGGAACTTCGTACTGCGCCGGCCATGGGCTGCGTCACACCTCGGTGTGTGGCGCGCGTGCTCTGCGGTGAGCAGCCCCGCAGTTCTCCCTCAACACGCGACACCCGCTGCCTCATCCGTTACTCCGGTCACTCTCGTCACAGCGCGTCCGCCCGCCTGCGGATCAGCGCGTCCACCCCGTCCAGCACGCACTCCAGGCCGAAGGTGAAGTCCTGGGCAGGGCTGTCGGGTTGGAACATGATGTCCGAGTCCAGTACGCGGGCGACCGAGGGGTAGCGGACCGGGTCCGCGAGGCGGCGGAGCGTGGTGGTGTAGTTGGTCATGACCTGATGCGCCGACGCGCCGCTCGCCGTGATCGCGGTCTCCAGGTCGGCCGACAGCATCGCCTCGTGCCGTACGAAACTGTTGACCAGCAGGATCACCGACAGTCTGGTGCCGTCGTCCAGGCCGGTACCGTCCAGGGCTGTTATGCCCTGTTCCCACCACGCGACCGTGTTGGGTGTCGCGGGCGGGCCCGTGACGGGGATGTGGACCGACCACAGGTGGCGGTGGTACGCCTCCCGTTGCGCCCATGCCCACCGGCTCAGGGCCTCGCGCCACCCCGTGCCCGGCGCCGGCGGGTCCGGGGGTGCGCCGATGGCGGCCTCCTGCATCAGGAGGTACAGCTCGTCCTTGGCGCCGACGTACCGGTAGAGCGACATGGTCGAGGCGCCCAGTTCCTTGGCGACCCGTCCCATCGAGACCGCGCCCAGGCCCTCCGCAGCCGCGACGGCGACCGCCGCTTCGACGATCTTCTCCAGGCTGAGGCCCGGCTTCGGGCCCTTTCCCGGGCGTTCGCGCAGTCCCCAGGCGGCCTCGATGCCCGCGGGCAGCCCCGCGTCACCGTTCTTGCCCGTCATCGCGTCATCGCCCCGCTCCTCTCGACGCCTGTGTTCCGAACCGTGCTCCACAGCCGCGCTTGCCCGGTCTCACCTGTCTTGCTTGACGCTCATCCTATTAATGCGTAAGCCTTACGCTGTAGCGCGTATGGGATACGCAGTAGTCGTGCGCCGTGCTGTCGCGCTGCGTACGACGGCACGGCATAAGGAGGGGGCATGAGTCCGCACGCGGTCGCCGACGGCCTGGCCATCGAGGCCACCGGCCTCGAAAAGGCTTACGGAAAACCAGACAGAAGGCTTCTCGGCAAGGCCGGGAAGGGGAGGGGCGGAGGCAACGGGGAGGAGGGGGCCGGGGGCCGGGCGACAGCCCGGGCGGCCGGTCAGGCGGCCGGTCAGGGCGCTGGGCAGGACGCCGGACAGACGTCCCGGCGCACGACCGTCCTGTGCGGGATCGACCTGCGCGTGCCCCGCGGGACCGTCTTCGCCCTCCTCGGCCCCAACGGCGCGGGCAAGACCACGGCCGTACGCATCCTCGCCACGCTCACCACCGCCGACCGCGGCACCGCCCGCGTCGCCGGCCACGACGTCGTCACCGAACGGCGCCGGGTGCGCCGGGCCATCAGCCTGACCGGGCAGTTCGCCGCGGTCGACGAGAAGCAGACCGGCGAGGAGAACCTCCGGATGATGGCCCGCCTCAGCGGCCTCTCGCGCGCGGACGCCAAGCGCCGGGCCGCCGAACTCCTCGACACCTTCCAGCTCACCGCCGCGTCCCGCCGCCTGGCCGGTACGTACTCCGGCGGCATGCGCCGCCGCCTCGACCTCGCCGCCGGTCTGGTCGGCGAGCCGGAGGTCGTCTTCCTGGACGAACCGACGACCGGGCTCGATCCGCGCAGCCGGCAGGAGCTGTGGCAGGTCGTACGGGGGCTCTCCGCGCGGGGCGTCACCGTCTTCCTCACCACCCAGTACCTGGAGGAGGCCGATCAGCTGGCGGACCGGATCGCCGTGCTCGATCGCGGCAGGCTGGTCGCCGAGGGTACCGCCGACGAGCTGAAGACCCGGGTCGCGGGCCACCGCCTCGATCTCGTACTGGCCGACGAGGCCGCCTACCGCCGCCTCGCACCCCGGGCCGTCCACCACAGCGCCGAGACCCTGACCGTCGGGCTCCCGACCGACGGCACGGCCGCCGAGGTACGGGCCCTGCTGGACGAGGTCGACCCGCACCGCACGGACGTGATCCGCTTCACCCTCCACAGCGCCACGCTCGACGACGTCTTCCTCGCACTCACGGAAGGGGCCGGTACGGGAGAGGCCGGTACGGGACAGGCCACCACGAGCACGAGCGGGGGCACGAGCACGAGCGGGGGCGCCGCCACCACCGCCACCACCACCACCGCCACCGCCGCCGCCAGCGACGACGGCAAGGAGCCCGCCCGTGTCTGAGCTTCTCGCCCACTCCACCGCCCTCGCCGGCCGCGGCCTCCGGCTGAGCCGGCGCAACGTCGACGCCGTGATCACCGCGATGCTGCTGCCGGTGATCCTGATGCTGCTCTTCGTCTACTTCTTCGGCGGCGCCATCGACACCGGCACCCGCTACGTGACGTACGTCGTCCCCGGTGTCCTCATCCTCTGCGCCGGATTCGGCTCCTCCACCACCGCCGTCAGCGTCAGCGACGACATGAAGGGCGGCATCATCGACCGGTTCCGGTCGCTCGACATCGGCGGTGCGCCGGTCCTCGCCGGGCACGTCGCCGCGAGCGTCGTCCGTAACCTCATCTCCACCACGCTCGTGCTCGGCGTCGCCTTCCTGATCGGCTTCCGCCCCGACACGAGCCCCGGGGCCGCCCTCGCCGCGGCGGGTGTTCTGATCGCCTTCATCACGGCCGTGTCCTGGCTCTCGGCCGTGGCCGGTCTGCTGGCCAGGACACCGGAGGCGGCCGGGGGGTTCACCTTCTTCGTGATGTTCCTGCCGTACCCGAGCAGCGCGTTCGTCCCGATCGACACCATGCCGAGCTGGCTGCACGGCTTCGCCGAGCACCAGCCGGTCACGCCCGTGATCGAGTCCCTGCGCGGACTGCTCCTCGGCCAGTCCGTGGGCTCGGCGCCGTGGATCGCCCTCGGCTGGTGCGCCGGGCTGCTGGTGGTGTCACTGGCGCTGTCGGGGGTGCTGTTCCGGCGGCGTGCGGCCTGACGCGTCCGTGCCGTACGGCGTGACGTGTTCGTACGGTGCGGCCTGACGTGTCCGTACGGTGCGGCCGCCGGACGCTTCCGTGCCGTACGGCCTCGGCCCGCCCGCCCGACGATCCCTCAGAAGATGTCCGGGCACCACGGGCGGCGGGCCGTGCGGAACAGCGTGTCCGCGAACGCCGCCGCGCCCGGCCGCTCCTCCGCCAGCGCACCCAGGGCCGCCAGCCGTACCGCCGACGCGTCGCCCAGGTGCAGCGAAGCCAACTCCCGTACGTCCAGCGTGATGTCGGCGGTGTCGGTGGTCGGCGCGCACGTCGCCGCACACGTGCCGGCACCGGCCGCACCCGCCGCTGCGGTTTCCAGGCGGAACCGGCCGCCCGCGAGCCCCGCCGCGTCGTGGACCTCCAGCACCAGCGTGCCCGGCACCGCGTACGTGCGCGCCTGAAGTGCCCGCACCGTGTCCAGGATCCGCACCCACAGGAAATCCGCGCTGGTCACCACCCGCGCCGCCCGCGGGTCCGGCAGGAATTCCGGCAGCAGGTCGTCCGGCGCCCGGTAGCCCGTCCTGACGGTCGTGATCCAGTCGACCGACCAGACGAACTCCCACAGCGCGCGCTCCGCCGTCGGGTTCAGCGCGATCAGGTTGGCCACCGTCAGGGTGTTCAGCGGCTGCTTGCGGTCGCCCCAGTGCGAATCGGCGGTGTACCGCACGAGGCCCTCCACCTCACCGGCCCCGGCGCGGTACACCGCGAAGTACGGCTCCGTCCGGGGAAAGGGACTCGGCTCCTCGCCCGTCTCCAGCCGCCACCACCGCTCGGGGCGGGAGATCGCGCCGGGCTGGTTCCGCCGGAAGCGGTCGTGCAGGTCGGGCCCGAGCTTGCGTACGTCCGCCGCGTCGACCAGCTCGATCGAGCCGCCGCCCGCCGGGCGCGACCAGCGCGGATCACGGCCCGAACGGGGCACGTCGATCTCCCACTCGGTGATCGCGGCGGCGGGCCCGAAGCCGTACCGGCCGTAGATCGGGTACTCGGCCGCGATCAGCGTGGCGACGACGTCCCCGCGCTCCCTGGCCGCCGCCAGGTCGGTGGCCATCATCCGGCTCAGCAGGCCGCGCCTGCGGTGGGTGGCGGTCACGGAGACGTTCGAGATCGCGTCGGCCGCGAGCACCGCACCGCCGGGCACCGTCAGCTCCTGGGCGAAGGAGCGGAAGGTCCCTACGCAGCGCCCGCCGTCGAACGCGCCTTGGGTCCGGGCGAGATCGGCGTCGGCGAGCCGGCCCGCCACGACCTCGTCCGAACTCGTGGGCGGGCGCAGGAATCCGGTGTCGAGAGCCCGCGCCCAGTCGGTGAACTCGGACGCGGTGACATGACGGATCTCGAGGCTCATGGGGCTCACGCTAGGCGTGCCCTGCGGGAATGTCGCGTGCTTTTAGCCTCTTCCGGAGCGCCGCCCGGCCTTCCGGACCCGACGTGTGTCCGGCACGGCGGGTACGCCCTCACAACAGCAGGTCCTCCACCTGCGCCTCGCCCTCACGGTACCGGCGGGCGATCTCGGCCGTGCAGTTGTCGGTCGTGCGCTGCAACTGCTGGCGGCGTTTGGACAGTTGCTGTTCGTTGCGGATCAGTCTGCCCATTGCCGCGTTCAGTTCCTCGTCCGTACGCGCGTCCAGGTCCGACAGCTCCACCTCCGCGAGCGTCTCGGCCGCCAGCACCCGGTACTCCTCCCGGCGCGGGGTGGACAGCGTCACATGGCGGGCCGAGCTGCGGTGCCGCGAGGGGGTGTCGGTCAGGATCTCGGAGAGCCGGTCGACCACCGGTGTCTCGGGCGCGGTACGGCGGGCCAGCTCGGCGCGCAGGATGTCGATGCGGCCCTGGAGCAGCCGGCGCAGGTAGCTCAGGTCGGCCTCGTCGCGCTGGGAGTCCCGGCGCAGCGCGCGCAGTTCCGGCAGGTGCAGCACGGTGACGTCGTACGGCCGGGGCGCGGGCAGCGAGTCGGCGCCGTCGGCCCGCTGGACGGGGGGCCGCGGCCCGCCGCTGCCGCCGTCGGTCTCGGCGCCGCCCCCCGCCGGGCCACTGCCGGTACCGCGGGTCGTGGGACTCCCCCCGGCCGGACGGGGCGTCGTCGGTACGGAACCGGGCGGCTGCCCGGCGCCAGGTGTGCTCATCGCGCGTACTTCCCCTCACTCAGCTGGGAACCCCATCCCTCGGTCCGCTGGGAACCCCACCCTCGACCGGTGCGCGCACGCACCGCCTCCGTGCATCGTGCCACTCATGCCGCCGCATATGCTGCCGGTCTGCACCCGTTCGGACCCGGATAGGTTGGTCTGTATGCGTGCGGTGGTGCAGAGAGTGGACGGCGCGAGCGTCGCCGTCGTGACCGGGTCCGGGACCGAGACGGTGGGGGAGTTCACGGGGGAGGGCCTGTGTGTGCTGGTGGGGGTCACCCATGAGGACACCAAGGAGCAGGCGGCCCGGCTGGCCAGGAAGCTCTGGTCGATACGGATGCTGGAGGGCGAGAAGTCCTGTTCGGAGGTGAACGCCCCGCTCCTGGTCGTCTCCCAGTTCACTCTCTACGGGGACGCCCGCAAGGGCCGTCGCCCCACCTGGAACGCGGCGGCACCGGGTCCGGTGGCCGAACCGCTGGTGGACGAGGTGGTGGCGTGCCTGCGCGCGCTGGGGGCGCGGGTGGAAACGGGCCGGTTCGGCGCGGACATGCGCCTCACGCTCACCAATCACGGCCCGTTCACCGTGCAACTGGAGATGTGACCGCCCAGCCTCTCAAGGGCTCGATCACCTCAAGGCTCGACCACGACCTCCTGTGACGCCGCCGTCTCCTCCACGAGGAGCGGCGCGTCCACCGGCACGTTGCGCTTGACCAGCGCCAGCGCGATCGGTCCCAGCTCGTGGTGGCGGGCCGAGGTGGTCACGAAGCCCAGCTGGCGCCCCTCGGCGCCGTCCGCCGCGAGCCGCACCGGCGCGCCGTGCCCGGGCAGGTGCACCTCGCTGCCGTCCAGGTGCAGGAAGACCAGCCGGCGCGGCGGTTTCCCCAGGTTGTGGACGCGGGCCACGGTCTCCTGGCCCCGGTAGCAGCCCTTCTGCAGGTGCACGGCGGTGCCGATCAGGCCCAGCTCGTGCGGAATGGTCCGGTGGTCGGTCTCGAAGCGGACCCGGGGCCGGTGGCCCTCCACGCGCAGGGCCTCGTAGGCGAGGATCCCGGCGAGCGGGCCGTGCCCGGCGGCGTACGGCTCCAGCTCGGCCCGGGGCAGGAACAGGTCCCTGCCGTGCGCGGTCTCCCGTACGACCACGCCCTCGGGCACCTCGGCGATGGAGCCGGCCGGCAGGTGGACCACCGCGATGTCGTCCGTGCGGTCCGCGATCTCGACCCGGTAGAAGAACTTCATCGACTCCAGGTACGCGATCAGCGCCTCGCGCGTGCCCGGCTCTACGTGCGCCCAGACCGTCTCGCCGTCGTCCACGAGGTAGAGCGCGTGCTCGATGTGGCCGTGCGCGGAGAGGACCAGCGCCTCCGTGGCCTGTCCCACGGGCAGCTCGCTGACGTGCTGGGTGAGCAGCAGATGCAGCCAGCTGAGCCGGTCCTCGCCGGTGACGGTGACGACACCGCGGTGCGAGAGGTCGACCAGCCCCGTGCCGTCGGCGAGGGCGCGCTGTTCCCGGAAGAGGTCGCCGTAGTGCGCCGCGACGCCTTCGTCCACGCCCTCGGCCGGAACGGCTCCGGGCAGGGAGAGCAGAGGGCTGATGGTGGAGTGTCGCTGCTGTGGCTGCATGGTGATTAGCCTACGACTGCTGGGGATTCGCTGTCCGGTGCGCGTCCGCCGCACCGGGCGTACCCGATGTGTCCGGCCCGCCCGGCACGGCCGGCCCGCCCGGCCCGCCTGACGATTTCGACGCGCACGAACCGCAGCGGCCGAAGATCGCGAAGTGCTTCATGTCCGTGTCGAAGCCGAAGTCCGCGCGCAGCTTGGCCGTGAAGTCCGCGGCGACCTCGACGTCCGCCTCGATGACCTCCGTACAGTCCCGGCAGACCAGGTGGAGGTGGTGGTGGCGGTCGGCCAGGTGGTACGTGGGCGCGCCGTGCCCGAGGTGGGCGTGCGAGACGAGGCCCAGTTCCTCCAGGAGCTCCAGCGTCCGGTAGACGGTGGAGATGTTCACCCCGGAGGCCGTTCTGCGCACCTCGCCGAGGATGTCGTCGGGTGTCGCGTGCTCCAGCGTGTCGACGGCTTCGAGGACAAGCTGGCGCTGGGGTGTCAGCCGGTAACCGCGTTGCCGCAGATCGCTCTTCCAGTCGGTGCTCACCACGCCCCCAGTGTAGGCAAGCGCGGCCGGGACGACGGACCGTGTCGGCCGCCTCACTCCCGCGGCTCGCGGCTGTCACCCGCCCCGGCCGTCACTCGACGGACGGGGCCGTCACCGGACGGACGGGTTCGTCACCGGACGGCCCGGACCGTCACTTGAAGAACGCGATGCCGTCGTCCGGGAGGTCACCGAGGTCCTTGGCCCAGGCCGCGACCTCGTCCGGGGTGACGACCTTCTTCAGGTGCGCCGACATGTACGGGCGCAGCTCGACCTCCGGGGTGGCCTTCTCGCCCACCCACATCAGGTCGCCCTTGACGTACCCGTAGAGCCGCTTGCCACCGGTGTACGGCCCCGAGGCGGCCGTGCGGGCCACGGCGTCCGTCACCAGGTCGATCTGCGGCTTCTGGTCGGCCAGCTCGCCGTACCAGACCTCCACGACGCCCTGGTCGCGCACCATGACGACCTCGACCTTGCGGTCCTTGTCGATCCGCCAGTAGCCGGCCTCGGACTCGATCGGCCTGACCTTCTCGCCCTCCGCGTCGAGCGCCCAGGTGTGCGAGACGTATTCGACGAAGTCCCGGCCGTCATGGCTGAAGGTGACTTCCTGGCCGAAATTGGCCTTCTCCTCACCGGGGAAGTCGAAGACGCCGACGCCTTCCCAGTTGCCGAGGAGGAAGGCGAGGGGGACGAGGTCCGGGTGCAGGTCGGACGGAATCTCGATCATGAGCAGCTCAAGCGATCTGTCTGTAGGCGTGCGGCGAGTGGTGAGCGGTGGGGGAGCCGGGCGTCAGCGCTGGCCCTGGTACAGCTTCTTCACGGTCAGGCCGGCGAAGGCGAGCACGCCGACGCAGACGAGGACCAGCAGGGCGGAGAAGAAAGCCTCAAGCACGGGGTGCTCCTCGGTTGAGCGGGTCGATCGGTACGGGCCGGGTACGGCAGGGCCGGCCTCCAGCCTAATGGGTGGTGCTCGGGCGCCCGCCGCGAGCCCTGACGAGGTGCGGTGGCACGCGGCCGGTACGGGGCCGGGGGCGGGCGTGGACCGCTGCGAACCGGCGCGGATTAGAGTTCGGCGTATGGACTCCTCCGCGAAGAAGCTCGTGATCAAGGTGACCGCCGGGGCCGACGCCCCGGAACGCTGCTCCCAGGCGTTCACGGTCGCGGCGGTCGCCGCCGCCAGCGGGGTGGAGGTCTCGCTGTGGCTGACGGGCGAGTCCGCGTGGTTCGCGCTGCCGGGCCGGGCCGCTGAGTTCGAGCTGCCGCACGCGGCGCCGCTGCCGGACCTCATCGAATCGATCCGGGCGACCGGCCGTATCACGCTGTGCACCCAGTGCGCGGCCAGGCGGGACATCGCGGAAGCGGACGTCCTGGAAGGGGTACGGATCGCCGGGGCGCAGGTCTTCGTGAGCGAGGTCATGGCGGACGGCGTCCAAGCCCTCGTCTACTGACGCCGGTCCGCCGGCGCTGGTCTCCGCGTCCGCCACGCCGCAGTGGGCGAAAGCACGACAGCCCGTCGGCACGACAGCCCGTCGGCACGACTGCACGACTGCACGACTGCATGTCGGTACTGGCGCAGCCCGCTCCCCTGACGGCACCCGCGGCTGCAACGCTCCGTGCCCGTCCTCGTCGGCCTCGGCCCGGCCGGCGGCTCGCGCCTGCCGGCCGGACACCTAACGCCGGTTCTTGTCCTTGCCGTCCAGCTCGTCCCACCACTCGTCGGACTGCGGGTCCCCCGACGGGTCGTCCCACCAGCGGTCGTCCTTGTCGCGCGTGTTGCCGACCATGGCCGCGATCGGCGGGATCACCATGGCGACGACACAGAGGACGACGGCTGCTGGTACCGACCACATCCGTACGAAGGTCCATGCGGAGATGAAGAGGACCAGGCATCCGCTCATCAGCAGGAAGTACCGGCGACGGCGTCGCGCGTACATGCTTCCAGCGTAGTACCGCCGGGCCGCGCGGGCGGGAGCGTGAACGGGCGTCGACGGGCGCGGACGGAAGGCGTGCGCGAAAGGGCCGCACCCCGATCCCAGTGGCGTCCAACCCGGGGGTGCGGCCCTTTCGTACTGCGTGCGCGGCGTGCGCGGCGGCTCAGACCGCGATCGCGACCTCCGAGAGCCCGCCGGTCCGCGCGACGACGGTACGGTCCGCCGTGCCGCCGGGCACGAGAGCGCGCACCGTCCACGTGCCCTCGGCCGCGTAGAAGCGGAACTGTCCGGTCGCCGAGGTCGGGACCTCCGCCGTGAATTCGCCGGTCGAGTCCAGCAGGCGCACGTAGCCGGTGACGGGCTGTCCGTCACGGGTCACGGAACCCTGGATGGTGGTCTCACCGGGCTTGATCGTCGAAGCGTCGGGGCCGCCGGCCTGTGCTCCACACATACTCTTCAGTCCTTCAGGTCGGTCGGGGCTTGCTTGATTGGTGGCGCTTGCGCTGTGGCGCTTACTTGTTGGCGCCGAGCTCGATCGGCACGCCGACGAGCGAGCCGTACTCGGTCCACGAACCGTCGTAGTTCTTGACGTTCTCGACGCCGAGCAGCTCGTGCAGGACGAACCAGGTCAGCGCCGAGCGCTCACCGATCCGGCAGTAGGCGACGGTGTCCTTGGCCAGGTCGATCCGCTCGGCCTCGTACAGGGCCTTGAGCTCGTCGTCCGACTTGAACGTGCCGTCGTCGTTGGCGTTCTTGGACCACGGGATGTTGCGGGCGGTGGGGATGTGGCCCGGACGCTGCGACTGCTCCTGCGGCAGGTGCGCGGGAGCGAGCAGCTTGCCGCTGAACTCGTCGGGGGACCGCACGTCGACCAGGTTCTTCGTGCCGATCGCGGCGACGGCGTCGTCGCGGAAGGCGCGGATCGAGGTGTCCTGCGGCTTGGCCTTGTACGCGGTGGCGGGGCGCTCCGGGACGGCCTCGACCAGGTCGCGGGAGTCCAGCTCCCACTTCTTGCGGCCGCCGTCGAGGAGCTTGACCGACTCGTGGCCGTACAGCTTGAAGTACCAGTAGGCGTAGGACGCGAACCAGTTGTTGTTGCCGCCGTAGAGGACGACCGTGTCGTCGTTGGCGATGCCCTTGGCCGACAGGAGCTTCTCGAAGCCCTCCTGGTCGACGAAGTCACGCCGGACGGGGTCCTGGAGGTCCTGCTTCCAGTCGATCTTCACGGCGTTCTTGATGTGGTTCTTGTCGTACGCGGAGGTGTCCTCGTCGACCTCGACGACGACCACCTTGGGGTCGTCGAGGTGGGCCTCGACCCAGTCGGCGTCTACCAGGACGTCGCTGCGGCTCATGCTGTTTCTCCTCCGGGGCAGTGTGCGGCGGGATGCTGCGGGCGGGTGGGGGCGGGCGG
>NZ_JOHR01000028.1 GCF_000719775.1 Streptomyces sp. NRRL F-5135
ACTTGCGGTCCCAGTAGGCGTTCTCCACTTCGATGCGGTCCTGGAGTTCGGCGCGGGTCAGCGTGGACAGGTCCGCGCGGGTGAGTCGCTTGAAGGCTGGCACAGCTTCCTCCCTGTATTGGATAACTGTCATCAGGCTGCACTCCTCACGTCGTCGCGGCCTGTGCTTTTCTCGCGCGCCGGTGCCACGTATACGCGGCGCCACGGAACCGACCCGCCCTCCTGCCGCGCAGCAGCCTTGATCCGCTCCCACGCCCTCGTAACCGAATCCCCCCGACATCTCCAGCCGGGCCCCGATCTCCTCCGCAGACAGCGACGTCCACTCCATCAAATACCGAAGTGCCTTCCGCCGACCTTCCTTGTCGAGGATCACGGACTCGCCCATCAGGAATCGGTCCACCACGTCCGCGCCCTCCGTGTACACGGGCGGCACCGCGTCCGTCTGCGGCACCGCGTCCGGGTCGTCGATCGTGTCGTCATCCCACGCCAGCGGCGGAGCCCACCCCTTCCGCTCGGCCCGCCGGCGGGTCTTCCACGAGCCGCCGACCGTCATCCCCAACCGGTCGTACGCCCGCCGGATCGACACGTCCCGCTCCACCGCCAGCGAAGCCCAACTCCCGGCAGCCAAGTCACTGACACAATCCCTGGACAGACCGCAGGCGCTGGCGATCTCGTACTGGAAGTGCCCCAGCGCGTACAGGGCACGAATCCGGCGCACCGCGCCGACCGCCGGCACGTTCCCCCGCGTGACCGGCTGCGACCCGCGAACCCCCAAAATGCTCTCCGCCGTCCCCCGCAGCAGCCACTTCCGGAACCCGTACGACAGGTGTGCCACCGTGGTCTCGCTGACCCCGGCAGCGGCGGCGATCTGGCCTTTACTCAAACCACCGCTCTGAAGCGCAAGAACATGCTGCCGAACCGGTTCGGCAGGAACCGACCGTGGGCGGCCCGCCATCCGGTCAAGGCGCCTCTCCGCGTCAGCCCGGGTAGCAGCCTTCGTGCACGGGACACAGCGGCACCCATACGCGTACCGGTTCGAGCTGCCGACGTGGTCGGCCTCGAGACGGCTCATGCCGCCACCTCCATACCCAGACGCGCCTCTTCCTGCCTCTTCTCCAGCGCCGCGGTCGCGGTCTTCACCGTCTGCACGTTCGTCGCCAGCTTCTGCGCGATCTGCCACGCCGACAGGCCGGCTGCCAGCGCCGCATCGAACTCCGCGAGCTGCGTCGTCAGGATCCGCTGCACGGCACTCCTCACCCGCGATTCCCTCCGGTGCGCGCGACGCCGCTCCCACTCCGCCATACCGCCCCACACACCCGAGTCCTGCCGGGTCTCCAGCGCCCAGGCCAGGCACGTCTCCCGCACCGGACAGCGCCGACACACGTCCTTCGCCATCTCGGCCTGGGCCTTCGCCAGGTCGGACATGCCGACAGGGAAGAACAGCTCGGGGTCCTCGTCGCGGCAGATACCGCTGGTGCGCCAGTCCTCGGCGGCCGTGCCGGTCAGGGCGGGCGCGGCGGCGCGTCTCGTGGGACGGCCCGTTCGGGTGGTCATGAGAGGTCTCCGATCAGGGTGTAGAGGCGGATGAGTGCGCCGGGCTGGTCGAGGGCGTCGGGGTGCTCGCCGGGGAAGGTCTTGGTGGCGGTGACGCGGATGATGCGGGAGTCGTCGACTACGGCGCCGGCGTCGGCGATGCCGTCGAAGGTGGAGCGGATGAGCTTGTCGACGTCGCCGCTGTGCCGGGTGGTGGGCCAGCTGCGTTTCCGCTTCGGAGCGGACGCGGGCTTGAGGACTGTGAAGACGATCTCGGCTTCGAGGGGGCCGTCGAGGGGCGGGAAGTGCTCCGGGACGGTGCCGATGCGCCGGGCGCGGATGGCTTCTTCGGTGGCTCGGGTGACGAGGGTCCTCCAGGGCTTGACGCGCTTCGACTGCTCGACGAGGACAGCTGAAACGCGGCCGGAGGCGGCGTTGCGGCGGTGCCCGGCGTACTTCTTGCTGCCCTGGGGTGCGGGGCGGCCGTGGACGACGATGGCGAGTCGGAGCTGTCGAGTGAGGGCGGGGGCGGTGGTCATGAGGCGTACTCCTGTACGGGTGTGGGGCCGTGGGGTCCGGCGCGGAGGTGGGTGGCGCTGCCCGCTGTGTGTCCGAGGTGGAGGTGTCCGCGTAGCGGCAGCGGTAGGTGTTGAAGCGGGGGCCGCCTTGTCCTCGTATCTGTCGGGCGCGGCGGCGGGCTGCTCGGCGGCTCGGGAACCGGGTTTTGCCGTAGCAGCCCGCCAGGTAACCGTTCATGGGGTGGTCGGGTATTCGCGGACGCGGAGGCTGGCCGGCCAGTACTGGGGGTCGCCGCCCTTGGTATCGCCGTGGGCGGCGACGGTCCTCCCGGCGTAGGTCGTGTCACGGGCCCACACGGAGCCGAGCTGCTTGACGAATACGGCCGTACCGGAGTGCTGGCACTGCCCGACGATTTGCGCGGCCCACTCGGGGTTCATCGGGCGGGCGCCGGGGCCGGACTCTCCGCCGCAGATCACCCAATCGACGCGGGGGCCGGTAACGATGGCCGGGCTGTGCATGGTCAAGCCTGTTGAGGTCGTGTACTCGGGTCCAGGTGTCGGCCGTCCGGTGAGCCAGTAGGTCAGCTTGGGGCGGCCGCGTCCGGGGACGATGGGCCCCCAGAGGTCGACGGGGCCGAGGAGCGGCTCGCAGGACAGGAAGCGGACAGCGGCCGGGGTGTCGAGCAGTGCGGGGATGCGAACGTTGGCCCACTTCTGGTTCTCGACGGAAACGCCCAGTTGAATGTTCGGGAGGGGCCAAGCCCAGCCAGCGGTTGAGGGACGGCCATAGCAGGCTTCGGCCCGGTGGCGAACCATGTGGGAGAACTGGGGGTCGTTGAGCAGACTGCGCATCCGGCCGTGGCGCTTGGTGAGGACCTGGTAGGTGTGCTGCGGCGTGGCTGCCATGACGCCGAAGATGAGTTCCAACGAGGGCCGGTCGATGCCAGCGTGGAAGAGGTCGCTCATCGAATTTACGAAGACGAGCCGGGGCTTCTTCCAGCGGAGTGGCTCCATGACGGCCTCGGGATGTACGGCGACGCCGAAGCCGGGGCCGGAGGTGCGGGGGTTGCCGTCGGTCTGGTACTTCGCGGAGCCCATGCCCTTGAGGCGCTTGGCCATGGTGAGGGCGTAGCAGTTGTCGCAGCCGGGGCTGATCCGGTCGCATCCTGTTGTCGGGTTCCAGGTCTGCTCGGTCCACTCAATGTTGCTCATGAGGACTCCTCCAGTTCGCTGCGGAGGCGAGCGATGTGGGCAATGTGGGCGGCGGTTTCGAGGGGGGCGATGCGCACGGCTTCGTTGAGGGCGGTCTGCCGGTCGTAGCGGTAGATCTGGGCCCGGGCGAGTTCGCCGCGATAGGTCCATTCGGTGCCGGTCCAGGCGTGTTCGTTGCCGGGGTTGTCGTTGAAGACGGCCCATCCGTCGGCGTTGCCGTCGAGGCGGCGTTGAACGCGGAGGTCGGCTGCGTGGCCGTGAGGGTGGCCGGGGCAGGGGATACGGAATTCGGCGGCGAGGTTGAGGGTGGCGGCGAGTTGTTCGATGTACGCGGGGTCGGTCGGGTCGGGGGTGTCGGTCACTGGCCGATCTCCTTGGCAAGGGCGGCGTTGACGGCGGTGGCGTGGAGGTAGCCGTCGATGTAGCCCTGGGCGTAGAAGGGGTCGTGTTGGTCGGCCATGGCGGCGCGGGCGTGGGCCCGGCGGGAGGAGAGGCCGGTGATGGCGGCGAGTTCGCCGTCGGTGTAGCCGGCCTCCCAGCTGTCGTCGGCGCTGTCGCCGGTTCCGGCGGGGGCGATGGTCATGGTGGTCATGGCGTGGGGTCTCCGGTTGCGGTGGAAGAGCGGGGGTCAGGCGGCTGTACGAACCGGCGGAAGGTCGGTGAGGGTGTCTGCGGTCTGGGCGGCGCGGTGGAGTGCGCCGATGACCTCGGACACGGTGGGGGCGGGCCAGCCGCGGTCCGGGGCGGGTGCGTACGACGGCCACCAGGAGAGGTGATCGATGTGGTCGTCCAAGCCGGTGATGGGGTCGGTGGGCGGCTCGGTGGGGAGGACGGCGGACAGCATCCGGATGGCGTCCATGGCGGGCTCGTTGGTGGTGATGAGGAGCAGCGCCCGGTCGTCGTCGGTGAGGAAGGCGTTGGGGGTTTTCCCGGTGACCGCGCGGAAGATGGCGGCGTTGAGGTCGAGCTGGCCGGTGTGGGTGGCGAAGTGGTCGCCGGTGTGGAGGCCGTAGTAGTTGAGGAGTTGGGCGGCGGTGCGGAGGATCGTGCCGGTGCTGGACATGGGTGTCTCCCGGGTGCGGCGTGGCGAGGGTGGGGTGTTCACCCGGCCCGGGGAGCTACTGCGCGCCGTGTGGGCGTGGTGCTCGACCCGGGCCGGGGGCCAGGGTGGCTAGTCGGCGTCGGGTGTGGGGTGTTCGTCGGTGCAGGTGGGGCACTGGAGGCGGCCGAGGTTGTAGCCCTGGGGTTCTTCGACGGTGCGGAGGCCGGGGGCGTCGGCGTCGAAGATGCAGCCGCAGTCACAGGGGCAGGCGCACTTGAGGATCTCGTTGTAGCGGACGCCGGTGATGCCGGTGATGGCGATCAGGGCGGCCATGAGGGCTTCGTACTCGGCGGCGCTGGCGGTGTTGTCCGCCTGGGCCATGAGCTGGTCGAAGAGGTTCTGCTGTGGGGCGGGGAGGTGGTGGTAGTTGATGGTGCTGGTGTTGCGGGCAGGGCTGATCACGCTCATGGCGGAGCTCCTGGAATGGGTTACTCGGCCAGTTCCCGGTGGGGGTTCTGGCCTTGTCGGCTCCACCAGATTACACATTACGCATTGCTTGCACAATGCTTCGCATGGAAATGGGTGGTGGGGCATGACGAAGCCCCCGCCCCGGGGGTAGTGGGCGAGGGCTTCGGCTCTTTCGCGCGGGCTGGTGTCAGCCTTCGCGCGTGATCATGTCGCGGTGGATCTGCTGGATCTGTGTCCAGGACACTGCGGTGAGGCCGCCGACACGGTCGGTCTCCAGGCGGTGCTTCTTGATCCACCGGCGCACGGTGGTCTGCCCCTTGGGGTGCCCGGTCTCCTCGAGGAGCGCGACGCACTCGTCGAGAGTGACGAAGTCGGCGTACGGGCTGAGACTGTGTGCGGCCACGATGGGCTCCCATCAACTCGACGGGCCGCAGTTCGCAGCTGACGGCGGCCGAGTGGGCGGGTGGACCTCTGCCAGAAGGCCCGGGGATGGTGCGGGTGGTGCGGTTGTGATGTCTGGTAGACACCGCGCACCGTCAGATGGTTGCCCTCTTCGTCCGGGCGAATTCGCGGGCGATGTGCTCGTGCGCGAGACGCGCCAGGTTCCAGGTGCGGGACAGGCCCAGCGGGTCGGTGCAGTCCAGGTTGGAGCACGCCGCCCGGCCGACCGTGGACCGCCAGAACAGGCCGAAGCAGCCGCAGGCGGGGCAGGGGTGACGGCGGATCACCTTGTGGTCGCCCATGGCGAGCGCGTGCTCGAGGCCCTGCCGGTAGATGACGGTCTCGCGGGCCTGCCGCTTCTCCGCGTCCAGGTGCTGGGTGTTGTCCCTCCACCACTGGTAGATGCCGTCGGGGACAGCGGGGGCGTGGCCGGCGTGGGGGGCGTCGGCGCGGGCCCGGTCGATGACCTCGGCGACGCTGGCCGCCATGTGGCTGACTATGTTGACGTTGAGAGGGGGGCGGGCCTCGGTGGGGCGGGGGCCGCGGATACCGGTCCCGGTGCGGGCCGGCTCGATGTAGTGCGTGGCGAGGGTACGCAGTCTTTCTGCTGCGGTGTCGTCTTCCGTCGTGCCCATGGCTCCCCGTTCCGTAGGCGGCCCCCGGGGGCGCAGTGCTGACGGACCGGTTTGGTTCGGGGCGTGCGCCGGTGGGGCCGGAAGTGTTCCCGGGTGATTCCGGACGCCTCATGATGGCACGTATATGCCTGAAGTTGAACGCATAGTTGTTGTCGATCACCGCTCGGCTACGAACCGTTGTCGACTCGTGTCGAATCAACCCGGTTTACGAGTCCCCCGCGACCAGCGCAACACCGCCGAGGCGCCGGGCCGACCTCAGACGCGCTTCGGGGCTTCGCGCATGCCGAGGATCATGCCGTGCAGAGTGGCGTGCTGCTCCGCCTCCAGGACGCCCTGGGCGTGTGCTCCCTCGAGCATGAGCAGCACGGCGTCGACGGTGGCGGCGTATACGGAGCTGGTGGTCTCGTCGGTGAGGCTGTGCCCGCGGGCGAGAAGGAGGGCCTCGATCGTTTCGGCGAGCTGCTGCTCGGGGCTGTCCGTGTCCGGCGTGACCGCGGCCGGTTCGGGCTGAAGGTGCTGGCGCGATGGCCGGCGTGCGTCCAAGTGGATGACGTCGCTGCTGGCGGCGTCTGGCCCGGGCGGTCCGGGCGGTGCGTGCGGCGGGATGTCTGCTGCGGGTGTGGGGGTCATGAGAGGGCGTGTCTCCGCTCCTCCGGCAGATCGGGAAGGGTGCGACGGGGCCCGTCCTGCCCGGCCGGGGCCTGTCTGGGCCTGCTGCCAGTCCAGGCCCGAGGGTGTCACTGTGGCAGCAATTCGCTTCGGCGAGTAAGGGTGTCCTGAGTATTGATACAGCCGTGACGCATGGTCCAGGCCACCGCCGTATCCCATGAGGAAGCCCCCGCGGACCGTGAGGGCGGAGTTTTGCCGACAACACCCTTCGGGCCCTGCGGGGGCTCGAGACCTCACGAGCGCGTGCCCGTCAGATGACGGCGATTGTAGTCCTGAACAGCGCCACGCAGGTAGAGGCGGTCCCGCACTCGCTGCGGGACCGTCGTGGTCACGGTTGGTACGGCATGGCCTCGAGGAGCAGCTTGACCACTCGACGCCGGTGCTGCAGTTCCATCCGTTCGATCATCACGGCGCTGAGTTCGTCAGGTCGGTCCCACTGGACACCTTCCGCCCATGACGGATGAGGTGTCCCCTGTTCGGTTGCTTCGGGGGCATCGGCTGCTTCTGCGGTACGGGCGTGCTGCTCGGGGACTGAGCGGGGGGCGACGACGGCCTCAGAGGAGCCGTGGGGTTTTACGGCCGTAAAACTCGGCGCATCCCTGGGTTCGGCCTGAACGGTCGGACGCTGCTCCGCTACGGACGATCCGTCCCGTTCCTCTGGTGCGGAGACACGTGGTGGAGCAGCAGCGGACGGTACTGCCCGTTGCGCTTCGGTCTTCTCGGCGCGCTTCTTCGCGGCCTTGGCCTCGGCGAGCGCGTTCCGCCGGGACTGTTCTTGCTCCCACCACTTGGCTTGTTCTGCTGCGTCCCACTTGTTGTCGCGTGCGAGCATCCCAAGCTTGCGGGCGGCTTCCAGCGGGACGCTCTTCTTCCGCACCTGCTCCTGCATCTGCGGGGCAAGGTGTGTGAGGAGGACGCGCTGCGTGACCCAGCCGTCGGCGCGCTCGAAGTGCTGGGCGACCGCTCGGTTGGTGCCGAACTCGCGGACCAGGGCCTGCACGGCGTATGCCTCTTCGATGGCGTCGAAGTTCTGCCGGTCGACGTTCTCGGAGACCACGGCCTCCATGAACGTCTTCCGGTCGGTGGCGAAGCCGTCGTTGACCACGCAGTCCAGTGCCGCGAGCCCGACCTCGGTCGCGGCCCGAAAGCGGCGCTCGCCGCTGACGAGTACGTAGTCGACGCTCCCGATCTGTTCGGCGTGGTCGGGCCACAGCTTGAGGTAGGCGATGCGGCTGACGACCGGGCACGGCTGGTTCTGCCGGCGCTGAAGGCTCTTACCGAAGTCGATCAGTTCGTCAGTCGTGCCGAAGTCCTGCCGTGGGTTGACCAGGTTCGGCACGAGACGTGTGATGGGTACCCGGTAGAGCCTTCCGTCGGCGCGGGTGTCGGTGTATGAAGTGCTGTCCTCGTCTCCGAAGAAGTCGTCGAACTCGTCGCGTGCCACTAGCGGGCCCCCGTGAACTTCTGGCGGCGGAGCTGGTGTTCGAGGGCGAGGGACACGAAGTCCTGCTTCGCCTTGGTGGCGGTGTGGTTCGACTCGTACTGGGTACAGAAGCGTCCGTTCGTGATGCCGCGGGTGTGGGGCTTGTAGTGCCGGATCGTGGCGTTGTACAGCTCCCAGCCGCGTCGGTTGACCAGGCTCTCGGTTCGTTCCTTGTCGGCTTCGCCGTCGCGCGGATCCCAGTTGTTGATCACTACGCCGTAGGGAATCTGCCGGGGGAGGAGGACCCGTTCGATGGTGACCTTGGTCGGGGTGAAGGCGGAGCCTTCTGCTTCGAGCGGGACGATCACGTCGTCGGCGACGTCGAGGATGGCTCGCAGGGCGTCACCGACGGTGCCGTCTCCCAGGGGGTCAATGGCTTCGTCGTCCTCTTCCTCGTTGAGGGGCATGAAGCCGGGGGTGTCGACGATGATGAAGTCGGCCTTCGCGCGGCGCAGGCGGCGGAGCTGTTCGACGTTGCGGACGCTGGCGTTGACGACGCGGAAGGGGACTTCGCGTCCTGCTTCTCTGACCTTGTCGGCGTGCTCGACGCTGGTGGCCTGTGGGTCTATTGAGACGACCGCGACGGACGGGTTGTCGCTGTTACTGCCGAGGATTTCGGCGTAGACGGCGGCCAGATTGACCGTGATGAGCGACTTGCCCACCCCGCCCTTCCTGTTCAAGAGCACGGTGATGTACGGCATCTTGCTGTCTCCGATTACTTCCCAATGGTGCTGGTACTCCGGACGGAAGGCAGTCTTTCAGACGGTCGGAGTGCCGCTGGACAGGGAGGGCGACAAGTCGGCGAGTTTTACGGCCGTAAAACTCTGGGCCCCTGACACATCGCCGTCACGTCGGCCCGAGCAGCGGTGACCGAGGACAGGCCGTGTTTTACGGCCGTAAAACACGTGGGGTTCCCGTCTCGTCATGCCACGTCGAACACCCGGCGTGGCAGCGGGCCCTCGGCCTTTTGCGCACGTGCCACGCGCAGCGCGGTTTGGTAGACGGCATCGGCCTCGGTAACGTGCGCAGGCGCGGCTACACGTTCCGCTTCAACGACCGCCTCCGTGAACGCATCTGCTGGCTCGCGGCGCGAGGGATGAGCGACCGCGGCGTTGAGGCGCGCGCGGGCCGCAGCGACGAGCGGCCCTTCCTCGGGCGCGGTCGGCCGGTGCTCGAGGGCGAGGGCAAGGGTACGGCGGTAGCCGGCCGAGGCGTTCTCCCGCGTCCGTACGGGCGCGGCCGTCGTGTCCGGCGTTCCGGCAGTGGTGACGGTGGGCGCGGTGGAGCGGGGCTGGCCGGGGCCGACGGCGAGGACCCGGATCGTGCGGACGGCGGCCCGGCCCAGCTTGTCGTTGATCTGCTTGGCAAGCTGCCCGCCGAGCAGCCGCAGCTGGGTGGCGTAGGCGTTGGACGAGGGGCGGAGGTCGAGCCGGCCTTGGTCCGGGTCGAAGCCTTCAGCGGCGATGAGTCCGTCGTACTGCGGGCACAGGACGGGCCACTGGTGGAGGATGTTGCCGCCGTCGAGGCCGAGTTCCCATCCCTGTTCAGCGTTGATGCGCTCGATGGCGGCGGCGAAGGTGACCGGGTCGCGGCCGCCGGAACGGTCACGGCGGATCCGAGGAGCCTTCCTCGGCGCAGCTGGCCGGGTGCTGGCGGCGGTCTTGTAGGCGGCGAGGGCCTGGCGCGCGAGGTCGACGCCTGACGCGGTCGGGGTGTGGTCAGGCATAGGTGGCGGCCTCCTGCCAGGGCATGCTGATGCGGACGTTGGTGCTGTACCGGGTGAGTGCGCGGTCGACGAGCTGGTTGGTGTAGAGCCGTCGGGCGTCGGCCTCGCCCATGACGGGGATGGCGTCGAGGATGATCTGAGGGTTGGCCTCGGCGGCGGCCCTCAGGTCCACGACGGTCGCCTCGTCGAGGGTGTCGATGTCGACATGCTGGCTGTCGTCGTGGCCGTAGCTGACAGCGGCCTCAAGGTCCTCGGCGGACGGCTGGCGGCTGTGCGCGAGGGCGTCGCGGACGATCCGCTGGACGGACGCGCGGGCCGGGCCGCCGCCGAGGGTTTCGTATCCGCGGTGGCGGGCCTTCTCCTGGACGCGGGACTCCTGCCATGCCAGGACGGCCGTCTTGCGGCGCTGGGGGGTGGTGTACAGCAGGTGGGCGCCCTTGAGGCGGTGGGCGAGCATCCCGGACGGGCGGCGGACCTCGGCAGCGGTGAGGGGGGTGGCTTCGGCGACGGCCTGGACCTCGAGCGCGGTCCATCCGGCGTCGGCGACGTCCCGGAGGATCCACGCGAGCCGCTTCCACGAGCCGCGGGAGAGCCACGGGGCGATGCTCATGACCTCGCGGGCGAGCTGGTAGCGGCGGCCGACGCGGTTCAGCTTCCGCCGACCACCGGCCTGCGCCTTGGACTTCTTCGGGGTGGGGGACTTGCTCTGCCCGCTTGCGAGCTTGCTCTCAGGGGGGAAGTGAGTAGTACCGGCAGTGTCAACAGCTGAGGTACCACCCTGCATTGGGGTGCAACGCGTCCTCGAGGAAACGGTCTGCTTCCGGGGCCGGCGGCGCTTGCGGGTGGCCTTCCGGGCGAGCTTCCCCAGCAGGCCCTGCTTCTCCGGCGCGGCCCCGACCGGGACACGCGTGTAGGCGGGCATCGTCTCGTCGCGCTGGATCGTGCGGATGCCGTGGGCCTCATCGAACGCGGCGGGGATGATCCGCTCGAACACGGACGTCTGGTTCGGCTGCCCGGACAGGCGGGTGCCCTTCACTCGGTACACGAGGAGCCCGGTCTCGCGGAGCAGGCCGAGGTGGTACTGGATGGTCCGCTCCGACACCTTCAGCTTCCGCATGAGGTAGGCGATTCCGGGCCGGCACTCGGTCAGCGCGGAGAGTTCCTGGGCGATGACGAGCGTCGTCGGCCCCCACTTCGGGCCGTGCTTCCGGGACGGCACGTACAGGCCGGTCTTGGCGAGTTCGTGGACCCAGTGGACGGCGGTCATCCAGGAGTGGGCGCAGGTGGCGATCCGTCCGCTCGTGGCGTCCAGCCACTGGTCGGCGGGCGCGACAGGGAAGGCACCGGGGGTCTTCGAGGTGTCCTGTCGCTGGCACGGGATGCCGCCACGGTTGGGGGAAATACTGGGCGAATCGCCCGTGCGGGCGCGCGGAAGCTGACAAGAAGGGGATGCGTACGGCACTATGTACCCGTCTTCCTAAGCGTTTGTGGGACGACAACGGCCCCGCTTCGGTGGTGCTGCTTCGGTGAGAAGCAAGTAGGTCGCTCGAACACTCGGGCCCGGTCGCCAAACCGGATCTGAGATTCGAGCCTTAGCTCGGTCGCCAAACCGAGCCGTCGGATACGGCCGCGCACGGTGCGCCAACACCAGCGGCCAGCGGTTGAGGAAGTGCCCCCGCCAAGGGGCCCAGAACCTCCCGCTCGAAGGTCGCTACGTCACTCGATCTCCCTTACTGGGTGAGGTCTGTCCCTGCGCCCGTTCGGCGAGGAAGTCGTTGCGGAATCCTCCGCGCGCCGCAACCCGCAGCATGTCCTGCTGCCAGTCACTCGGGCCACTGTCGCGGTCCAACTCCGTGTTCCACCCGGGCTTGTACTCGGGGTGGTGGCGCCACATGC
The DNA here is from genome assembly GCF_000719775.1 of Streptomyces sp. NRRL F-5135. Lineage (GTDB taxonomy): Bacteria > Actinomycetota > Actinomycetes > Streptomycetales > Streptomycetaceae > Streptomyces > Streptomyces hebeiensis. Next base: position 11,624 of record NZ_JOHR01000028.1, read on the forward strand.
GGGTGAAGTAGCGCATCGTGGAGCACGGGAAGCCGCAAGCCGCGTCGCAGGTGAAGCAGCGAGCCTGGCTGTAGCCGTCGTTGGTGACGTAGCAGGAGTGCTGTACGACGGCCAGGCGCAGCGACTCAACTCGGGCTACCGCCGCGTCCCGCGCGGAACCCTCGTGGAGGGCTGTGGCCGCATCCATCTCCTCGCGGAGCCGGGCGTACACGAAGTCCTCCGCCCGGAACTCCCAGCCGAAGTCGGGGTCGTCAGAGCCGAGGTAGACCATGCCGCTCATCGGTGGCCTCCTGTCCAGCCGTAGCCCTCAGCGAGGATCAAGATCACGGGGCACGCATCGCCGGGGGCGAACTGCATCCACTCGTCCAGGTGGCCAGTCCCGTCTGCGAGGCAAGAGTGTCCTCGACCGCCGTGCAGTTCCAGCAGCTTTCGGTCGGCGGCGCAGCGGCGCAGGACCGACTCGGGGTCGTTCAGGGCGATGTGAACGGACTGGTCCTTGGACGGATGGACGTCGTTGCTGACCACGACGATGTCCAGTTCGTCCTCGTAGACGACGTGTGACTCGAGTTCCCATTCATCGGCGTAACGGTTGTCCGAACTGGTTCCGCTGCACCAACGTCCTGAACGGCCCTTGAGGGCCCGTTGTGCCGCATTGGAACGGATGGCGATGACAGTGTTCAGCCAGGCGAGGACGCTCTCGCCCTGGCCGCTCATCGCGTGGGCTGTGTAGTGGTGACAGGACCCCTCGATGGCGGTGCGTTCACGCCAGAGTTGCGGGTCTGCCTGTGATCCGGGGAACGGCCCCGGGTAGTCTTTGCCATGTCGGCACCTTCGTAGAGGGTTGAGTGTCGACCCGGCCCTGCTCCTCGGTGTGCTACCACCTTGGAATCCAGCGGGGCCGGACCTATGTCCAGGGGTGTCGCCGTCAGACCTGTAGCTGAGTGGTCGTCTGGCGCCAGGCTGAGCCTACCAATTCCCTCCGCCACTGTCCCCACCTTCTCCCATACCGTGTCGATCTAGTCAGATCGTCAGCTCATCATGCTGGTCACTCGACCCGGGCGCCGGGCCACCCGAGTCCAATAAAGATTCACCACAAATAACCGATGCCTGCGGCCCTGCCCTGCTTCGCCCTCAAGACGCTTTCAGCAGCGAAAAGGAAATGGGGGACTCGGCGCGGGCATCGCGCAGTTCGGCGACCGGCGCGGGCTCGGCGGCTGTCTGGCGCCGGTGGGCGCGGCCTTCCCGCGCGCGGGCCCGGCAGTCGGGGTGACGACACTGCTGGTTGTTGTAGTGGGCCTCCGAGTGCGGAATCCGGTCGTCGCGGATCTTCTTGCCCTGGGTCCGGGCGTCGTCGAGGCGTGCGGCGAACGCGGTGTCGGTGCGGGCGTGGCGGCGGGGCACGTTGATGCTGACGCCGACGTGCGCGGCGGCTTCCCCGAGGCGCATGCCGTCGGCGACCGCCGCCAGGTACTGCTGACGGGCCGTCTCGTCGAACAGGACCTGCCGCCCGCGGCCCCGGCCCGGCTCTGTGGTGGCGGTCATCGGCTGCCCCCGTCCCGGACGACCTCGGTGTCGGCCGGGTGCACGGGCCGGTGCAGATTGGCGGTGCGGGCGACATGGCGGGCCATGGTTTGGTAGCCGGCGTCGGCGAACTGGGCACGGAGCCGGGCCAGGGCCTCAGGGGTCCACTCCGGCCGTACGGACATGCGGCCCGCCCGGTAGCCGACGGCCAGGGCCGCGTTCCAGACAGCGCGGACGAGCCACGGCTCGGCGTCGGGCCACAGAAGCTCAGGAAGCTTCCCGGGCTGGCCGGCGTGGTCGAGGGTGGCGGCGGCGATGAGGCCGGCGAGGTAGTCCCCGGAGGACTGGCAGCGCTCGGCGAGGACCCGGTCCGTTCCCTCCGGGCCGACGGCGCCGGTCGAGGCGTCGGTCGGGGCGTCGGGGCCCGCGGCCCCGGTACTTGTGGACCCGAGGGCGGGGGCGGTGAGTTGGTGGGCGGGGGTGATCACGAGGCGGTCTCCAGCAGTCGGTCGGGTATGGATAGGGGGAGAGCGAGGGGCTCAGGGGGCGGTATGACGAGGCGGAGCCGCACCGGCCCGCCCCCTGAACCGGCCGCGCGGGCCGGGACTCGGCCGGGAGGCCCGCCGCATCCTGAAGCGGCGCGCGGCCGCGCACCGGCCGGGCTAAGGGGAAGGGGCGGGAAGTCGGGGATCATCAGCTGTACCGGCCGGCCCGGGCCGATACGGCGCTGCCGCATCCCGTCCGTCGTCGGCGCCGCCGCCACCGGCCACGCCCCGTCCGGCCGCACCCGCACCCCCCGCGGCAGAACCCCGTGCCGGCGCGCCGCGTCCAGCAGGTCCTCCCGCGTCGCGGTCTCCCGGTCCACGCCCAGCAGCTTGCACAGCGCCGACCGGTTCCAGTTCGCCGTCCGCACGTCCATTCCCGCCCGATACGCGACCAGCTCCTCGTCGGTTTCCCGCGCCAGCGACCGGAGCACGGCCTGCTTCTGGACTGTGCGGCACATCGCCAGATCCCGCTCCGGCCGACGCACCTCCACGACAGGGACGGGGCGGCCGGCGTCGAGCGCGGCCTTGCGGCGCTGAATCAGCGCACGGTGACGCTCCAGCGCCAACTCGCCGCCCCACACGCCTTCCGGCTCGGCGAGCATCCCGTCTGCGGTCTCCGTGTTCGCATATATGCGGCACGCCTCCCGCACCGGGCAGAACCCGCAGACCGATTTCGCGGCGCGCTCCCGCGCGTACCGGTCGGCCTGCGGCTCCGCCCCGTCTCCCGTCCACGGCCCCCACGCGTCGACCGGCACGTCCGGGTCGCCGGCCGCCATGCGGGGGTTGTCCACGTCGGGCTGGCACCCGCGGTAGCGGTACAGCGGATGCTCGGTCAACGCCTGGTGCGCCGCACTCGGCGACAGCGACATCGTCATGGGGATCCCCCCTCCTTCTTCGGCTTCGGATCAGTCGTGTGGCGGGCGAGCGCCGCGTCCAGGACACGGTCGGCGGCCCCCATCACGGCGTGCTCGTCGAGCACGGCCTGGAGCCGGGCCCGGCACGCCCGCATGTCCCGCTCGTGGAGCCTTTCCGCGAGACGGGCTGCGGCGCGCACCCCGGAGAGTGCGCGCCGCGTTGATCGGAGTATCTGTAACGCCCACAGGCCGGCGGCCACCGCCACCACGATGAGGACCGCGACGAACACGTTCAGGAACACTGCCCTCGCCCCCTTTCCGGCGTGTGGGCCCGGTCTGCGCGGGCGATGGCCTGGCGGTCGTGGGCGGCCTGCTCGGCCGTCGACATCCGCCGCCAGTCACGGAACGCGGGCGCCGTACCGTCGTCCACCGCAGCGAGAGCGTCACGGTGCGCCGCGCTCCCCGGGTACACGCCGCGGCGCACCGCGCGCCGGGCCCGGGGAACTGCGGCCGCGAGGACGACGCTGGTGATAAGCAGGATGGGCAGGATTGTGGAACCCACGGCGGGGCCTCCTTCGGCAGAGAGTCGGCCCCGCCGGGATGAGCGGGGGCTATACGGCAGTGGCCATGGCCGGTGCGGCGTACCGGTCGATGTCCTCGCCGGTGATGGCTTCGACGAGCGCGCAGACGATGACCTCGGAGCAGTTCGGGGTCACGGCGTTGCCGTACTGTCGGACGCGCTCGCGCTTCGAGCCCAACACGACGTACTGGTCGGCGAAGCTCATCGCACGGCCGATCTCGTGGGGCTCCAACATCCGGAACCGCACGTCCTCGATGGCGACTTTGCCCTGCACCAGCGCGTACCGGTCTCGCGTCGACAGGGTCCCCACCGGCTCCCGGACCGTGCGCGCCGTACCGTTGCCGTAGTACGGCACCAGCAGGTGCTCCCAGGTGACCAGCGACTGGTGGCCGGCCGTCGTCATGGTCCGCAGGTACTCGCTGACCGGGGTGCAGTGCTCGCCACCGGCGCCGACGCTGCCGTTGTTCCTCATGACGAACGCAGCGTCGGGCATGACCAGGCCGTGGTGATTGCCGTTCGCGGAGACCGTGCCCACCGGCTCGCCGATCGACCGACCGCGAAGCTGGTCACCGCCGCCCCGCATGGTCACCATGAACGGCAGCCACGCCAGGCCGGTCTCGTTGCGGGCGGTCTGGGTGCGCAGCGGACTGTTCGCGGACGCTGGTTCCTTCCCCTCGCGGCCTTCCACCGGAATGAGGAGCGGCGGTATCGCCAGGCCGTCGTTCTCGCGGGTCGTGCGGCAGCTCATCGGGTCCAGAACGCTGGACGGGTCGTTCCGCCAGGTCCCTCCGGCCGGGACCATGAACGGCCCGTAGGCGACGGCCTTGGTCGGGGTCGTGGTCTGCGTCGTGAGCGGGGCGTCTACGGGCCAGGTGCGCACGCCGGGCCTGCGCTCGAAGGTGTTCCCCGCCGCCTCCAGGGTGATGGGCCGGGCGAACTTGTCCAGACCGGCCTGGATACGGGCGAGCGTCTTGTCCGCGAGTGGCTTGGCCCGGTCCCCGATCCGCTGTCCCGGCAGCGACCAGTCGATCGCCACGGCGGCCGGAAGGGTCTCCGGCTCCACCACCTGGTTCCGGCACGACACGTTCGGGCACCGGTACACGTACTGCTGCCGGTAGCGGCCCATGTCCCGGCCCGGCGTCTTGAACCGCTGTACCGCCTGCACCCACTCCTTGCAGGCCGGGCACCACGCCCTGGGGCGCAGCCACTTGTCCCAGTCCGGGACCCGCCGCAGCGAGGAGTGCCAGTAAGCCACGTACAACCGGTCCCGCGACTGCGGGGCCTTGTGCACCGTCCTCGGGTCCGCGTGCATGCTGTTCAGGGCGATGACCCGGGTCTGGTATCCGAGCTTGTGCAGCTCCCCAAGCCACCGGTCCCACTGGTCCCAGGCCCGCACGTCAACGACGTTCTCCACCACCCCGGCCTTCACCAGCCCGCCGCGCTCCTGCACTCCGCGCAGGTACAGCGGCACCTCCTCCATCAGCGCCCGGGACCGTTCCACCTCCTCCGACGGGCCGAACCCCTCGAACAGGTCGCCCTGCATGGAGGCGTCGAAGTCACGCTTCTTGCCCCGCGCGTTCGACCACTGCGGGCACTCCGGCGACGCCCAGAAGATGTCGGTGACCGGCCACTTCTCGACGGGTGCGTCGCGGATGTCGCCGCGGTAGTGGTCGACATCGGGGAAGTTCGCGGCGTGCGACTCGATCGCCCGCTCCCAGTGGTTCGCCGCGCGCTCCATACGGACGCCGGGGATGGAGTGCATGCCCTGGCTGGAGCCCCCGGCGCCGCAGAACCAATCCATAACGGTCAAGGCATCATTGTCGTGGTAGGCCATCAGGCGGCTCCCCTTCCCGTGTCGCCGCCCGGCGCGGCCTTCCTCGTCTGCTCGTTCAGTCCGGCGATCCGCCCGTCCAGCAGCTTCCGCATCGGCAGCCACGCTCCGTCCGGGCCCTGCACCTGGCGGTCCAGGACGCCGTGCTTGTCCGCGTCGCCCTTGATCTGCACCAGAGCGATCGGGTTGTTCCAGCAGCGTTCACTGGCGACCTGGCCGATGAGACGCTGTACGTGCCTGTCCGCCGCCTCGTCGTCGGTCCCGGCCGAGGCGCCGGCGGCGGAAGCGCCCGCCTCGCTCTGGGAACCGTCGCTCTCGCCGTTGTCCGGGGACAGCTCGGCAAGACGGTCCGTCAGCAGGTCCTCGATCCGCGTGGGGACCTTGTCCTTCCCGGCAGGCACCAGATGGTCCAGCAGCCGCTTCTCGCGGGCCTCGGCCAGGTGCTGCTCGACGACGGCCCGTTCGTCCCAGCCCTTACGGACGCGGCGCAGGAACTGTTCCTTCTTCTGCGCGTCCAGCAGCTCGCGGATCCGGTCGTCGATCAGCTCGCCGAACAGGCGCAGCGTGCCCTGTGCATCGTGGACCTGGGACTCGTGGAAGTTCTCCTCGCCGACCTGCACCTTCACCGCTCGGAGCCCTTCCAGATGGCCCCAGCGCTTCTGCATCAGCGAGTACAGGTCGTCCAGCCGGTCCTCTCGGGACGGCTCGGCGGTGAGCTGGTCTCTCTCGGCGGCGGCCTTGTCCATGTCGGTCTTGGACCACAGGTCCAGGGCCGCGCCGAACCGCATGGCGGCGTTCCGCAGCGCGTCACCGATGGCTTCCTTCGCGGCGTTCGGGCCGGTCTTACCGTCCGAGTTGCCGTAGCCGATCCGGGTGTGCCCGCCGACGGTCAGGCGGATCCACAGGCCGCCGACCTGGTCGAACTTGGGCAGGCCGTCAGCGTCGAAGGCCATGGGTTCCCAGGTCCACAGCGGATCGGCTTCCAGAAGCCGGCCGGTCAACTCGGCATGCCCGACGTAGTCCAGGTGAACGTGTTTGGTCGTCAGCGTGCTAGCGCAGGTATCGCACCGCTGTCGGGTGTGCTGTTCACACACCTTGAACTGGGCCTTACTGCATTTGGTGCACGAGACCTTGGGGAGCTTGGAGATCTGGCTGGGCTGGAATGGTCGCCGCAGGATTTCCAGGGCGTCGAGCTGGTTTTGGGTGTGCGAGGTGGGGCCCTCCGCCGTGTTGCTGGCGGGGGCCTCGATGGCCGCGGCCATGAGGTCTCCTGTGTGGGGTTGTGACGGTGTACGGCCGGTGCGGGCCCGGTTGTCGGCGTCCAGGCCCGCCCGACGGGGGCTTACTCGGCCGGGGCGTCAGACCAGACGAACCGGCCGCGGGACGGCTTCACGATGTTCGGGTGGCCGGCGAACCAGCGCTGGATGGTCGCGGTCGGCGGCGGCGTGACGCCAGGGTGGCCGGCGGTGAACGACCGGAGCGCGGCCGCCACGGTGGTGCCGTCCTCGCCCGCCTCGCGGACGAGCGCAATGAACTCGTCCCAGTGCGGGGTGTTCCGGTCGGCCCACGCCTCACCGGCGTCTGCGGAGGCGGGCATGGGGTACTTGGCGAGGATCCACGCGGTCACGACCCGGGACAGGGAGGGCCGCTTCCCGCGCGGCCCCGTCTCTTCCTTGATCTTCTCTGTGGCGAGGCGGCGCCACTCCGGGTCCAGCGGGACGTTCAGCGCGACCTTCGTGCTGCCGATGTTGACGGGGGGCGGGTTCGGGTCGAAGCGCCCTTCGACGTACGCCTTCAGTCCTTCGCGGGCCAGGTCGGCGAGGTCGTCGTTGGCGCCGGCCACCGCGTGCCGGATGTGCTCGCGGACTGTGTCGCCCATCATCAGCGCCAGGTTCGACGGTGATTCGCCGGGGGCCTGTTCACGGCGGAGCCGGTCCCATCCGCCGGGGGCGAGGACCTGGTCGACGGCGTCGGCCTCGGCGGTGTGGCCGTCCTTGCGGAGGAGGGCGGCGGCTGAGGTGAGGTGGGGTCGGATCGGGGGGCGGGCCACGGATGGTCCTCTCGGTGTGCGCCGTTCGGACCGGGGCCGGCCGGGCGGGCGCGTGGGGGCGGCTGTTGCCACGCCAGTTTCCTCCTTATGCATGGGGCATGCAATGCGTTGTAGGGGCCGTTCCCGGAACAGATTACCTACAAAGCATGGTGTTTGCAATGCTTCACATGTATGGTGGTGTCCACACCACAACAGCGGGGGCACCCATGAAGCACACCAACCGGCAGACCGAAACCCGGACCCTCACCGACCTCTACCGCGCCCTCGACCGCCAGCACGCCGTCACCATCACCTACCTCGACCAAGACGGCACCGAGTCCATCCGCACGATCGAGATCAGCGACATCCGCACCACCAAGTCCGGCCGCATCGAGATCCGCGCCATGTGCCGACTCCGGGGCGAAGCGCGCGGCTTCCTCCTCCACCGCATCGCGTCCTACACCTGCCACCGCATCCCGTACGTCCTCGAACAGCCGGAGGCAACAACCCCCGCCGGACGCGTCATCGTGGTCCGTAGCGAACGCCAGCTCATCGCCCGCGAACTCGGCCGCGACTACCTCCCCCGCACCAGCGTCACCCGCACCGACACCGCGCTCGCCGCCTGATCCAAGGAGACAAGACGAAGGCCACCACCCCGAACCGGGTGGTGGCCTCTCAAGTCACAATGATCGCGCACGCGCAGCGTAGCCCAAACCAGCGCCACTCCGAAAGCCCCAGCTCACGAACCACTCGGGAAGCCGGCCATGGACCGTCAGGAAGCCCTCACCGCGACCCCGCCCGGACTACGCCGACGAGTCTGGTGCCAGGAGTGCGGCCGCGAGCTGACCGACCCGGAATCCCGCCGCCGGCGCCTCGGCCCCGAATGCGACCCCGACACCCGGACCAGCCACACCCGGCACGACGCCGATCAGGACCCGATACCGGGACTGTGAAAGCCGGGGACCGCTACCCGTGCGCTGTTCACGCCCGGCGCCGGGCGGCACGTGCCTTTCGGGTGGCACGTCCCCTCCGGGCCGCCTCCCGGCACTCCGGCTCCCGGCACCCCGTGTTGTAGCAGCTCTCCCGCCCGTGAACCCTCGGCCGGTCCGGCGGCAGCGGACGCGGTCCCCGCCGCTTCGGAAGCTGGGCAGCAGCCTCCCGCGCGGCCTTCTCCAACAGGACCCGCTCCTCCTCCGGGACCGCCGCCGCACGCCGAAGCCCCTCCAACTGCAACGGAAGCGGCTCCCACCCCGGGCTTCCCGCCATCACGTAGTTCAGCGTTACCACCCCCCGCACGTATGACCTCCCGAGTCCCTCAGCGCTGATCGGCAGCCCCGGCGGACCCAACCACGTCGGCGCCAGCGTCACCCACAAAGCGTTCTTCGCGCCCTCCGGAAGCGCCACCAGGTCCTCACGGAACTTCAGCCACCGCCGCAACGCGACCCCCGTACCCTCCCGCAGCGGCAACACAAGCTCAAGCGGCTCCAGATGCGCGCCGTTCTGCTGCCGGCGCCGCACTCGCACCGACCGGCTGTCCTCCCCCAGATCCGCCACCGTCATCGCCGCGAGCTCCGACACCCGCGACCGCGTATCCAGAGCCACCGCCGTCAACGCCAGCAGCCGCGCACGGTACTCAACCGTCATCGACCGGCTGCCGCGCGCCAACGGCCCCCCGGACGCCAGCGACACCAGGAACCGGAACAGCTCCGCCTCCTGCCGCGGCGTGGTCGTGTCCCGCAGCCCCGGCTCGACCACCTGCGGCAGCCGAACCCCCTGGTTCCCTACTATGCGGCGGGCCAGAATATGCAGGCAGTCCCGGACGATCCGCCGCGTCGCCAGCGGCATCTCGTGCCCCAGCCGCGCCGCGTCCGCCCACAGCTCCCCCTCGACCGCGAGATCCCAGAACTCGGCGACCGCGTCCGGCTGGAACAGCCGCCGCGCGGACCGCGTCCTTGGCCCGGGCATCCCGTCCCGGCCGACCGCCCGGTCCCACATGCCGACGATCATCCGCAGCTGCTTCAGCCGGTTCCCGGACACCTCCGGTGCCAGCTGGTCGACGACCGCGGCGAGCTCCCGTACGGCTGGCGCACGGTACTGGCGGCGCCCGGTCACCCCTTCTCCTCCCCACGAACGGAGCCGTCGGACGGGCGGGCCTGCGCCGCGGCCTCGGCCACGCGGCCCATCTGCGCGAGCGGATTCAACTCGCCTGCCGCATCTTCCTCGTCCACATAGCCGATGAGCGCCTTCGACTTGTCGTCCCAGCCCCCGTGCCGGCCGATCCGGACGAGGTCCACCTTGGCCTTGCGGGACGACTTCACAAAACCGCGACGGGTGGAGTGGGACCGCCACCGGCCAGGCAGGCCCGTACGTTCGATGGAGCGCTGCACGATGTCGGACAGCGCCTCCACGGTCATCCGCCCGTCCGGATCGCCGATCGGCTCGCCGCCGCGCTGCATGGGCGGGTTGAGATAGCCCCACCGGTCCATACGGACGAACAGCGGGCCCTCGGCGTGCCCGTTGTCCGCCAGCCCGGCCACCAGCTCCCGGACCGCGCGGACCGTGCACAGCTCAGGATCGGGATCGAGCGGGACATCGACCGGCTGCCACATCTTCCGCTTCTTCCGGTACACCATCACCCGCAGCCCACCGTCGGGGAGTTCAGTGAAGCTGCCAGGCCAGTCGAGGGGCTTGAGCTCGCTGCCCCGGGAGGCGACGGCGTGCCCGAGGAGCATGACGGCCGCATCACGCTTCCCCGGCAGCGAGCTGCGGTCGAGTTCGCGCAGCGCGCGACGGATGACCTCGCGGTCGGCTGGGCTGGCCTTGCGCGGCGCGGCCGCCGGGTCCTTGGCCTGAGCGAGCTGCTCGCGGTAGCCGAGGACGACCTTGCGGGCGCCCATGGTGTCGGGCGGCTTGTGCCCGGCGGCCCGGTGCGCGGAGCGGATCGCGGCGATGATGCGGTCCATGGACCGCGGTCCGTAAGGCTTCCCGGTGCGGGCCCGCGGGGTGCGCTTCAGGTAGGACAAGTACTCGGTGACGGTCTGGGGCGCCGCGGGCATGGGCCGACGGCCGACCGTGGCGCACCATTCGGCGAAGCGCCGCATATCGCCCTCGTAGCCGTCGCGGGTCCCCTCGGTGATGCCGGCCTTGACGTCTTCCTGCGCTTCGGGCGAGAGCCACGCGTCGGGGTCGCCGTCCGGGCCGGGAACGGCGAGGCTCTCGGCGTTGGCAAGTGCAGGGAGGTGGTCGTTGACCAGTTCGACGTCGAGTACCTCGTCCGAGTCCAGGTCGTTCACGGCCGTCACGTTCCTTCCGCGTCCGCTCCCCCGCGCGGTGATCACTCTACAGAATGAACGTTATCTGGAGCCAGGATGCTCGTTCCCTCTGACGGCACAACATGACCCGGTCATGTCTCCGAAAACGGGGATGACTCCCCAGACCTTCGTCAGGAACGATTCTCCGCTCAGGCAGGTTCTTCCTGCCGGCTAAGCCGGAGCACCCGCGCTCCCCGAGCCGGCGACTGACGCGAGATCGGCGGGCACTGGACCCTTTCGGCGTCGGGGCATCAAAGGTCGGGATCGGGAAGCACGTTGAGCTGTAGGTCGAAGAACAGGACCTTGGCGTCGAGATAGGGCTTGCCAGTGGCCCGCTCCGAATCCGCGCACAGGGAATCGACGAGCCGGTCGCATATGGACTGGCGAGTGTCGTCGCTCTCGGGCCGGACGACACCACGCGCGCCGAGGAGCGTCTGGCGGCCGGCCACCGTACCGGTGACGGTCAGCACCCAGTGAAAGGCGTTGCGGTTGGTCACCTCGGTCACCTGCCTGATGGTGAACTTCCCAGCGGAGTAGAGGAGTAGCCGGGCCGCCTCGTGTACTTCCGACTCATATGGCTGGCCGCTCTCGGCCGCTGCGGCCTCGGCTCGGTCGAGGGACTCAGACAGGTCCTGGATCTGCCGCATGAACACCATCGCCGGGTGATTGAGATCGACAGGATGCGCGTCCGGCTCGTCGCTCCCCATAAGCCCTCCCCCTTCAGATAGGGAAATTTATACGAGGTGATCACAAACCCTACCTCGAAGGCCCGGTTCTCCTGCTCGGGCAGTTCTCCTCCCTTGGCCCAAGCCGGAGGCAACGAGCCTGCCATCCACTGCCAGCATTGAGGACATGACTACTACGGATCTGCTCATGAAGCTCGGATACCTGCCGGCACTCGACTCCGTCGAAGGAAGCCGATGGATGAATCAACAGACCATCCGAAAGTGCCTGGCAGAAAGCGGTGAAAGCCCTCAAGTCGTCTCCGCGCTCGCGGTACTCGTAGCAGCGTTCGACTCTGTAGTCGCACTACATGAAGGAACGCCAGAAGATACGACCAAGCGCCAGAACGTGATGGCGTTCCTGGAAGTCCTCACGGGCCCGAAGGTGTACGAGGGCCTGGGAGGACTACCGCGTATCAGCAACGCTCCGTCGTGCGTCTGCGGTCACGCTCGCGACCACCATGGCACGGACCCCACGCGTTGCAGCAGCTGCACTTGGAACTCCGACCACCATGTCTACACGCCGGGGCCGACAGATTGACGTCTTACACAGCAGGGATTGACACCCCTCCCCACTGGCCCCGGGGAAGGGGCACACGATTCGTTCGCTGGCATCGAACGGGTCGGCGCTCGCGGCCGGGCCGAGGTCGGCGATTCGGTCGGCGAGGAACTGGGAAGTCACTGCCTTGCAGTGAAACCGCTCGGGCAGCAGCGGTGGTTCGTCCGCTCTGGCGGGGAGGTTGGTCGGTACTCACGGACGAGACGCCATCAGGGGGCCGAACTCGCGCTCTACGTCGCGACGGAGCATGGGGTCCATGTCAGACGCGCACGGAAGCATGACCGAGTCGCCGTCATGCGTCTCCCCGGTGAGAGCCCAGACGTCCCCTTCCGGGTCGGTGAACTCGGGCCAGCCCGTTGGGATGCTGCTGTTGGTGGCTTCGCAGATCTCGGAGGCGATGTCATCTGGCACGCGGACGGCGCCGTTGCGGTACGCGATCTCCATCGGGTGCATGTGAGGCATAGTCACATTTTACCTATCTTCCTTGGTGATATGTGAGCTTATCGTGAACCACGCTGCGCACTCCCGGGGAAGGCTGCGCGCCAACTAACGTGAAACTAGCGCGAGTAAACGAGTGACAGAAGTATGCGGGTGCACTACCGTTCTCGTTAGAGCACGTAAGTTCACGTCCAATGTAAGGGGAGGGATTATAGCCGTACGCCGCCCGTCGAAGATCTGGCGCATCGTCGTCCCGTCACCCGGCGGGCCCATCGAGAAGCCACAGCGCTCCGAAGCCGCCGCGCGCGACGCAGTCGAGGCGGAAAAGCAGACCACCACCGCGAACCGCATCGTCGTGGAGAAGTGGGAGGACCGTCAGTGGGGCGAGTGGCTCCGCTGGGTCCGTACCGACAGCAACTGGCACGCCGAGTAGGAGACACCGTGCGCATCACCGTCACCGTGGACGACCCGACCCCTGAGTTCCAGGACAAGCTGATCACTCTCCTTGCCGAACACACCGAGGACATCGAGACCGACACAAGGTGGAACGAGGAACGCGCCACCCACTACTTCCGAATGCTGCCCGCCCGCGCCCGACGCATCGTCAAGGAAGCCGTCCAGCGCGGCGGCATGGTCCCGGCCGACGCCCTCCGCGACAACCCCGACGACAGCCTCCGCGGTCACAGCGCCCCGCTCAGCCGCATCCTCCAGCGCGGCAAGATGCTCGGCCGCTGGCCCGAGGGCATCGACCAGCCGGTGAAGCCCCTCGGGCCCGGCTTCGGCAAGGTCGAAGGGTACGAGATGCCCGCCGACCTGATTCCCGTCTTCCAGACAGCCATCCGCAACGTACAGCAGTGAGGATACCGACCCCAATGACACGTCCTGCCATCACCGTCCGGCAGCTGTACCGAGATCTCGCCCCCGACATGAAAAGCCGCGACCGCCGTCTCCGAGTCATCAGCGTCGGAGACGCCCGGGCAGAGCTGGTCGTCGAGCACGACCTCGGCGGCCCGACCGGAAAGAAGACCTCCGTAAGCCTCAACCGACTACGTTCCTCCGCATTCGAACTGCTGGAAGACTCGACCGACAGTGACCCGCTCTACCTGGCCTTGCTCGCGGCCATCTCCGACGTTCACCGGCCCGGAGCCACACCCGCCGACTACGCCCGCGCAGCCCTCCACACCTTCCGCATCGAAAAGTGAGGATACCGATCATGCTTGCTACTCAGGAGCGCGTCCGCGAGGGCGACCGAACCATCATCATCTGGCACAAGGCCGCCGAACCGGAGCAGTGCAACGGCGGGTGCGACTGGCACCCGATCGCATGCAGTACTACGGAGGGCATCACCACGCCCGGTTCGCTCCGAGAAATCCCGATCGACCTGGCCGAGGTACCCCTGGAGCGAACGGCTGAGGCGCAGCGCTGGTGCTCCAACTGCCTTGCCGTCCACGGCACCAGCACTGAGAAGTGATGCCCCTCAAGCTCCACGCTACGAAGCCGGCGTCATCACTTTTCTACTGGCGCTGACCCGGCAACGAACCGTGTGCCCCTCCCCAGGAACAGTGGGGAGGGGCACACGGCATGTCGGAGCCTACGTCACTCCGGCACCTGCACATCCGCCCCCGACGGCAAGAACCCCATCAACCCCACCTTGAACGCGTCGATCCGGTCCAGCAGATCCTGATCTGACCACGCCTCCACCTGCTGAGGCGTCAACGTGAAGGTGAAGCCAACGCCAGCATCCGCGCTGGATATCGACACCGTGCACCGCGTCGAGCGAGATGCGAGACCGGGAACCGTGAGCGGCATGGAATGTCCCTTCTTTGTTGGTGCGGGGGCCTGATGTTGAACTGACGTGCAGGTCGATGGGTGGGGCGGTGGTGGAGGGCTGGGCGCAAGCGCGGGTTATTTGTGGTGAATATTTATTGGACTTCTGCTGTTCCTTGAGCAGTCTCGACGGTCATGCCGAAGTCCAGCTCAGGTTCCTCCGGTGGAGGAGCCGTACCGCTGTCGTTCACCCCGGGGAAGACCGGCGGAACGACCACCGGACCCAGCTCATCTTCTGGCTCGGTAGACACGAGGCTCACCTTCCTCATCATCAGAGACGGTCAGAGAGCAGCCTCAACGGGAGCACTCCCGAGGAGGAAGCCGACGGTTCGGTCGTAACGGGTGGAGCAGACGGGGAGGGCTCCTGCGGTGACGGCTCCACGTCCGGAGTACAGGCGTACTGAGGGGCGTCCGCGTCGAAGTCGTCGGCGGGCACGCAGGTGTACGTGACGCCCTGCGGGTCGGTGTACGTCCAGCGCGCTGGCGGGGCCCCGTCCGTACCGTCACTGCCCGACGGGCCAGGGCTCCCGTCCTGGCCGTCCTTCCCGGGTGCGCCGTCCCGGCCCGCCGCACCGGGAACACCCGACGCCCCGACAGGCCCCGGCGGCCCTGCGGCCGTCGAGTCGGCGCCGGGTATCCCGGAGGGGCCCGGTGGGCCAGCCGGCCCGGTCGGGCCCGGGCTCGGCGTCAGCGTAGGCGCAGCCCTCCCCGGCACCCCCGGAGGCCCGGGCGATCCTGCGGGGCCCGGCGGCCCGGCCACGGACGTGCCACGCGACCCGGGCGGCCCCGCCACGGGCTTCTCCCCCAGCCCCTGCACCTGACGTGCGAGAGCGTCACGCGCCTGATTCGCCGCGTCCAGGTCGTTGGAGAGCACAACGAACCCGGTGACGATCGAGCCCAGAGCGAGCGCGGCAACCATCGTGGCGGCGCCGGCGAGGTAGTTCCCGCGCTTCCGCCGTTGACGGGCCTCCAGCCTGGTAGTTCTCATCCCTTTCCTCCTGCCAGGAAGAACACGATGGGGATGATCAGCCCCAGTACCGGGATGACCACTGAGGCGAACAGCCACCGGCGGGTCTGGGTGACCCGGTCGGCGTCCGCGGTTCGCAGCGCCTGCACACCCTCCACGTCCTTCTTCAAATCGGCGAGTTGCCGCTCGAGCGCCGCCTTCTCCACCCCGTACACGTCGGTGGAGACCATGCGGTCCAAGCGGGAGTTGATCTGGGCCATGTCGTCGCGGATGTCGCCACGCATGAGCTGGATGAGCCGCCCCAGCTCTCCCAGAGACGGCTCATCAGCCATGTTGTGCTCCGGATACAGGGAAGGTCAGGACACCGCAGTCGGCCGAGGCCGTCCTCCCGCCGGGACGGGTGCGGTCACCTGCGAGCGGACCAGCCAGAACTGTGCGACGACCGTCACGAACGCCATCGCGGCGGCCTGCTTCTCCGCCGTCCAGTCCAGGCCGAGGTTCATGCCGAGCGCGAGCGCGGCCTGAGCGAACCCGGTAAGCGCGGCCAGCAGTCCGTCGCCGACCATGTACGCCACGATCAGGCCGACCGCCGCAGCGGCGGCCACGTTGATGGCGGTCTGCGTGTCCTGGCTGACCTCGACGACGAATGCCGAGACGAACTGGACGACGACCGCGACGAGACCGAGGATCGCCGACGGTTCACGCCCGAACAGGGTGGGTGTCTTCACGTGATTCTCCAGATGAGAGACGGTTCAGAGGGACTTCGGGACGCGGAGCTTGTCCCATGAGGTCTTGCCGGGGATGCCGTCGGCGCCGGCACCGGAGTAGCCGAGCTTGCGCTGCCACGCGGCGTAGCTGGCCTTGTCGGCGAGCGTCCAGTTCGGTCCGGGGCCGGACTTGTACTTGCCGCATCCCTCGGCGACCAGGCGGCGGCCCATCGCGGTGACGATCGCCGAGCTGCGGCCGGTGTGGAAGAAGGCCGCACCCGGGAACGGTTCGAACTGCGCGCTCGGCGTGCCGGGTGCGGCGGGAACCTTCAGTTTCTGCCCGACCGCGAGCTTGTTCGGGTCCTTGAGGCCGTTGAGGGCCACGAGCTTCGCCACAGTGGTCTTGTAGCGGGAGGCGATCGTCGACAGGGTGTCGCCCTTCTTCACCGTGTACGTGCCGCTCGAGCTGGCCCCGCCTTCGGTCCCTGTGCTGCCGGTGGGCTTGCCGGGCACGATGCCCGTGTCGATCGCGCCCGGGTCCCAGTGGTCGTTGCCGGGTACCTGGGCGTGCGCGTAGTGGCCGCCCTTCGACTGCCACGTCGTTCGGGACCGGGACCCGGATGCGGCCAGCGCAGCGGTCGCCGGGGGCTTCCCGGCCGGCCACACGTCGGGGATACCGTGCGCGCGCATCGCCGCCAGCAGGGCCCGGAAGTTCGGCTTGGCCGACGGGTCGAACCCCTTGGTCCACGGGGAGGCGGCGCGGCCGAGGACTTCGACCTGGATGTTGACGCGGCCCTCGCGGTTCGTGCGGCGGGCACCGTCGTTCTTGAGCGCCCGGGCGGACTGGGTGAGCGGGCCGAACTGGCCGATCCGGTCCGTGACCGGGTCGTAGATGACCTGCGGCTCGGCACCGACCCGTATCAGGTAGGCGGCGATGGAGGTGAAGTAGTTGCCGCCGGCCGGGGACTCGGTGGTGTGCCAGGTGGCGCGCGGCGGGTTGCCGGGGGTGTCCATGGCGCCGCCGATGGACTGCCCGCCGAAGCGGGTGGCGCCGGAGATGTAGGCGGGCCCGGCCGTACCGCGCGGCAGGTCCTCGGGCCCGGGTTCCGCTGTTGCCAGGCCTGGCTTGTGGATCTGGTCGTCGGGTGCGTCGACCGGCACGTACACGTCCAGGTCGCCGTCGTCGCGGAGCACCATGAAGGCACCGGCCTGGCGGGGATGCTCCTTGACGTGCCGGGGCGTCGCCTCAAGAGCGGCAATAGCGCGGACCTCGTCGGTGTGGGCCTGGTTGACGGTGCCGTAGTAGGTGCTGGTGGTCTTGAGGGTGTCGGGGTCTATGTGGTCGACGGCGACGTGGTAGCTGGTCACAGGGTCACTCCGTCTCGGCGGGGCTGGATAAGGTCGATCTGTGTACGGATGGCTTGGTAGGTGGCCAGGCGCATGCGACCGTCGCCGTGGTCGCCCCAGCTGGTGCCCCACGAGTTCCTGAACCGGATGACGGTGTAGTCGGGGAGCAGCGTGCCGTCGTCCATGGCGACCGTTTCGAGGGCGGTGACGCACACCTCGTGGCCGCCCTCGAGTGGGGACGACGTCCAGTTCGGATCGTCGTCGAGGAAGCCGTCCGGGCCGGTCTGGGTGAAGGCTGAATGCCAGGGCATGCCCATGAGGACGGGGCCGGTCTGGAGGAGCATGCAGAGTTCCTGCGCTGTGGTGGCGTGCCCGTACTGGTCGATGAGGCCGCGGTCGCGTAGGGCTTTGGCGACACCGAGCCCGGAGGAACCGGTGTCCTGGGTAGGCCAGACGGCGTCCGTCCACTGATCGTGGGCGGTTGCGTCGGCGTAGAGGCCGATCGCGAAGTGCTCGGCGGCCGCGGTGTCGTCGGTGTCCAGTCCGACCGCGCGCGCCTGGGCCTTGGGCAGCAGGATCGACAGGAGTGTGGTGGCGGCGTTGCCGGTGCACGAGGAGAGGGCGTCCAGGTCGTCGTCCAGTCCGTACTGCACGGATGTACGGATGCCCTGCGTGACGAGGTTGCGCTGGTCAAGGACGGGGAGGCGGGGTTCCCACTCGGTGGCGCGCAGCGGCTGCCCATCGTAGGGGCGGCGGTAGGCGAGACTGCGCGGGTCCAGCACCTGATGACGCCCGAGGTGGTCGGGCGTGTTGTAGGTGCGCACTGTGAGGTTGGTGGGCATTCGCCCGTGCTCCTGCACTCCCCGCGCAGAGCTGGTGACGGTTCGTCTGCTCCGGCCTAGCCGGCGGCAGTCCCTCGGGGGTGGTGCGGGGCGGAGGGTCGCCCTCGTGGTTCAGCGTACGGGCGTGCAGGCCAGAGGTTGCCTCTGGTCAGCTCATCTCCGGCTGAGGGTCGAGGAGGACCGCAGACAGGATGGTGGTGTCCCTTCCGCATGCTGCGTCGAATACGCGCACGATGCCGGCGTTGGAGTACACCAGGCCGATTTCGCCGACGATGTTCAGGTTGGGGCAGCCGGCGGTGCGGCATGTCCAGGTGACGGAGTACCACTTGGCGGGCTGGAACACGATGGGGTTGTCCGGCAGGTCGGGTGCTTCGGGTGGCGGGGTGGGCTCAGGCTCGGGTTCCGGTGTCGGCTCGGGGTCTGGAATCGGGTCCGGCTCGACTGGATCGTCCCCCTCCGGCTGGGGCGCGTCTGAGATGTTCTCCTCAACGGGTTCGGTGCTCATGCGGACATCACGATCCAATCGATTCCGGTTGCGACGATGTTGGTGCGGGTGAGCCAGAGGGTCATGCTGGTGGCAGTCACGTTGGTGCATCCGACGCCGGTCACGTTGGTTCCAGGGGCGGACGTGTTCGCCGTGGCGACGGCCCTGAACGTGCTGCCGGCCAGGCTGAATCCGGTGACGGTGATCGACGTGGGGGTGTTGACGGCGGACGGGGTGATTGTGCTGTGGCCGGAGGCGATGTTTCCGGCGGTGAGCATGCCGTTCACATCGACGTTGCCGGCCTTGTCCATGGTGAATCGGTAGCGTCCCGCGTCGGGGTCCCAGTAGCGCATCACGTAGCCGGTGTGGCTGGGGCCAGGCTGAATAAACAGGACGGTGTTGGCGTCGCCGACGTTGGGCTGGATGGTGACCTTCGCGCGAGTCTTCGCGAGACCTGGCGTCATGACGACGTCAGCGGGCTGCGTCGTTCCTGTGGCGTCGGCGTATCCGAAGGAGGCGGTGGTGTCGTTCAGGTAGATGCGTCCTCCGACGTAGGTGGACGAGCTGGAGTTCCGGAGCCGTTCGGCGGCCCAGAAGTCCTCGCCGAAAAACGTCCGCCAGCGCATGTCTGTGAAGCCGCTGCCGGTGAAGGTGCCGCTGAACAGTCCCAGGTTCGCGGACCCGGGGGTGTTGGCGACGACGTTGACGAGGGCGCTGTTCGTACCATCCGTGCTGGACAAGCGCAAGTTCGGGTAGGCGCTGTTCGGGTCGAGGGTGAGGGTGCCGCCTCCGGTGCCGGTGAGTTTCAGGCCGGCTGCGTCCATGGATGCGATCTCGCGTGTCGCGTCGTACACCTTGACGGAGTTGGAGCCGGACTCGTTGATGGCGACGCGCTGCCCGGACGCGGCGGTGCGCATCACGGATCCGGTGATGGTGCCGCCCGTGATGGTTTTGCCGGTGATGGCGTCTGCTTTCAGGGCGGTCGCATCCACGCTTCCTGCGGCGAGCAGCGCTGTGGTGATCGCGTTCGCGTACACCTTGGGGGTGGTGATGGCGCCGTCCGCGATGAGGGTTTCGGTGATCTCGCCGATGCCGATGTCGCCCGCGACCGGGCGCGGCGCGTACGGTCCCGCCGCGGTGGTGGGGGCGGATGCGGTGCCGGAGGTGTTGCGGGCGAGGAGTCGTACGTACAGGGGGCCGGTGGCCGGGATGTAGATGATGCCGCCCTGCGGGGTTTCGATCGTCGCCTGGAGGGTTTCCGGGCTCGGCGTGAAGTCGGCGGCCGGGTCGGTGTGGACTTCGACCCGGGCCCAGTCCAGGGGGATGACCGCGCCGTCGGCGAAGGTGCCGTCCCAGGCGGCGGCGATCCCTCCGAGGGCCGGGCCGGCCGTGGGCGTGGCGGGGACCGGGGGCGGGGCGCCGTTGACGATGTTCACTGCGGTGGTGCCGTCGCCCTGCTGCCCGACGATGGCCCGCAGACCGCCGGTGCCGTCGCGGACTTCGATCGCAGCGTCTTCGATGCTCGCGCCGTGCGCGAGCCGTTGCCCCTTCTTGATCTGCGCGACTTCCCGGCGCAGACGGGCGACTTCTTCAGCGAGTGAGGGCATCAGAGGTTCTCCGGGGGGCCGTAGTGGAAGGAGTCGGCGCGGGCGAGGGTCAAGGTGGCCTGGTCGTCGGCGTCTCCGGGCTTGTACGAGTCGGCGGTGATGCGGGCCCAGCCCGACCAGGAGATCCAGTCGTTGTGGACGGCCACCTGCACGTCGTCGCCGATCTGCCACGAGCCGAGGGGCGCGTTGGGGTGGTCTCGTACGGTGATCTGCTGGACGTCGCCCATGATCTGGCGGCGTTTGCGTTCGGCGGCGGCGCGGCGGCCGAGGGTGTCGTTGCCGTTGACGGTGGGCAGGGCGAGGACGCTCTCGAGGCGGAGGCGGCCGTCTCGGACGGGGTCGACGGCGAAGCGGGTTGCGGTGCCTTCGCCGGAGCCGGTGGCGATGACGACGTTGGCGTAGTCGTCTGCCGAGTAGGTGACGGGCGGCGCTTGGACGATGTTGACGCCGCTGCGGAAGGTGATGTCGGTGCGGCGGGCCCCGAGCCGCGGGTAGCCGAGGACGATACGGCGCCGGACGGTGCCGTTCGACTGGTAGGTGCAGCTGTTCGTGTACTGGGGGGCGCCGTCCTCGGACACGATGTCGTCGACCATCTCGCCGAGGACGGGGGTCTCGTACCAGTAGGAGCGCCACGGTTCTTCCGGGGTGCCAGCTTTCGCGCTGGAGGTAGTCGTGTCGACGGTGACGCCGAGGGTTCCGTCGGGCTGTTCCTGGGCGTAGGCCCAGATGTCGCGGATGATCTGGCAGGGGTCGCCGTAGGTGTAGGGGCCGCGGCCGTTGAGGTTGCCGTGGATGTCGTGCCGTTTGGTCAGGTAGGACGACCAGCCGGCGGCCTCGATCCGATACCGGGTGTCCTCGGGGGAGGTGACCCAGATCAGGCCGCCCCAGCGGAGGTAGCCGTCTGCTTCGACGTAGATGAGGGTGCGGCCGGGGTCGAGGACGTTGATGTTCGCGGTGGCCCAGCGGGGGGCGAGCGTGCCGGTCATACTGCCGGGGCCGTTCAACTCGCGGCCGAACTCAACGTCGGAAAGGGGCAGCGCCGGGTGAAGGAGTTCGCCGGTGAGGGCGTGCTGCGTCCAGTACCGCCAGCGCGCGGCCATCAGAGTCGGCCTTCGAGGAACTCGACGTCCACTTTGAATGTGGTGCTGCTGTCGACGCCGATCTTCCCGTTGTTCGAGGCCGCGGTCTTCATGCGGGCGACGATCGGCTGGTTCGTGCCGCGCATCACGGCTCCGGCGGTGGTGGTGAGGTCGATCGTTTCGACCATCTCGGTGTAGATGCGGCGCACGCCGGTGGACTGGTTGTCGTCGATGTTGACGCCCTGGGTGGCCTCGACGGTGCCGAGCATGAAGCGGAACCCGCCGAATACGTACCCGCCGTCGAGGCGGAGGTTCGTCACCCCGAACACGATCTTCGCTGTGGCGGCCCAGGACGGGATCGCGAGGGTCGCGAGGGTGGTGTTGGGGTGGGTGCGCCAGGTCTCGGAGGTGCCGCTGATCTCGACCAGGGACCCGGAGTAGTAGTAGGGGGTGAGGATGCGGTCCCGGCGGGGGTTCGCGATGGTCCGCAGGTCCTTGATGTACGCGTTGGTGATGGTGCCGGTGGAGGCGGGGATGTCGATCCGGCAGATGGGTACGGCCGAGTAGCCCGCCGGCACGGTCGTGGCCGTGGAGCTGACGTTCGGGATGACCTCCCAGAACACGATCGGGTCGACCGTCGGGTCGCGGTTGCCCTCGTAGGCGGGGTCTTCGACGCGGAGGACGACCATGTCGGAGCGGGCGGTCCCGCCGGTGGCGGCGATGTTCACCGTGTCGGAGCCGATGTTGTACGCCGCGTAGGTGCCCTGGAACGGGTTGACGCGGCCGGTGATGACGGCGGATCCGGCTGCGATCTGGATGCCGCCGCCAGGGGTCGGCAGGGCGGACGCTTTCAGGTCCGTGCCGGTGGTGACGCCCTGCTGGGCGCGCGCCAGGTCCTTGACGAGCATCCGGAACTGCTGCGCGGTGTGGGTGCCGCCGGTGGTGGCGATCGGGATCGGATTCAGGGCCACGGCTGTCTCCTCAGAGGGCCTTGTAGGCCGGCCACCAGGTGACGGCCAGGGTGCTGGTCAGGGTGTTGTCCGTGGCCGTCCACTGGAGTTCGTTGAGTCCGGGCGCCAGTTGGAACAGGTCGATGCGGGAGGTTGCGGAGAGGGGGGCGCCGCCGCCGTTGTTGCGGAGGACGGTGCGCCAGCCCGGCCGGGTGTCGATCTCCACCCACTCCCCCGCGGTGAGCGTCGTCTGGACGGTCAGGGTGCGTCCGCTGGCCACGTGCGTGATCTTCGGGTTCGCGCACGGTCCCGCGATGCGGAGCACGGGCCAGGTGGGGGCCGTGCCCTCGACGTCGAGCCAGCCGGGCCGGCCGACCGACTCGGGGTTCCCGGCGATGACGAACGGGAACTGGAGCGGGAAGGTGATGCCGCCCTGGGTGACCGCGCCGAGCGGGATGCTCGTGGTGCCGGGGGTGTCGGCGTAGTACAGGTGGTCCTGGCCCTGGAACTCGATGTCCAGGGGGATCCAGCCGTGGATGGCCTTGGTGATGTCCGGCTCGAGCTTGCGGAGCCGTCCGCGTACCGTGCGGGCGGTGCGGCCGGGGTATTTCAGGCGCAGGTCCATGGTGGTGCCGCCCTGCCCTCGGACGGCCGGGGTGTCGGCCAGGTCCTGGAGCGCGGCCAGCACGTTCAGCGCGGTCGTGCGGTCGCCGGGGGTGCGGATCGCGGCGTCGATCCGGATGGTGCGTCCGCTGTAGCGGTCCGGGCCGAGCCACAGCCCGTCCTCCCCCGGCGGCTCCACGTCCGCGGTGCGCAGCGGCGGCTGGCCGAGCCCTTCGATCGCGGCGACGGTGACGGGGGTGCCGCGGCCGATGAGGATGTTGCCGAGCTGATGCTGGCCGTCCTCGAGCTGGATGGGTGTGGTCATCGTGCTCGGGTTCCTCCTCGTGCGAGGCGCCGTAGCTGGTAGGCGTTGTCGGCGTCGATGCGTGCGGCGAGGTCCCGGTCGGTTCGGTCGGCCAGGTGCCAGTGCTGCTCGCCTACGAGGGGGCCCTGTTCGCGGATGATGACGATCCGTCCGCCGTCGGCGGCGCCGGCGGGGGTGAGGCCGACGCCGAACCGGCCGGCGACGTCACGGAGGACGGCCGTGGCGCCGGCGCGCTTGTTCGGGCCGAGGGGGATGTACGCTTCGCCGCCGGTCGAGGGCTCGGCGAAGGTGAGCGCGCCGGCGCGGGTGGAGTAGAGCCCGGGCCGGATGCCGCCGTCCGCGTAGGAGAGGCCCTTGTTCGCGCGGGCCAGGTCGGTGAGGAACTGGGTGGCGCGGGAGCCGAGCGCGGTTTTGATCTGGCCGGACGCTTTCGTGGCGGTGGCGATGATCTCGTCTTCTCCGAGGCCGGTGGTGTCGGCGACGGTGTGGATGCCGGTCTTGCTGGTCTTGATCGCGGCGATGATCGCAACGAGCTGCTGCACCTGCTCGGTAGTCAGGGAGTTGTTCGCGGTCTTCGCGGCGCTGTTCGCCGACGACGCCTTCTTGCCGTCCTTCACCGCGGCGGCGGCGAGCTCCATGGCCGCCTGGTCGCCCTGTGCGGCAAGCTGCTTGGCGAGGTCGCCGTACCCCTTCGCCGACAGGGTGATCAGGTTCTTCGCGAACGAGGCATCAGCGGTGTTCGCCTTGGACAGCTGGCGGGTGTAGTCCGTCAGCGACGCCTTCGCCGTGGCGGCGAGGCCGCGCAGCGCGGCCGCCATCTCGTTGAGGTACTTCGTGGACCCTCCTGCCATCTTCTTGGCGAGGGCGACCCCGTCCTTGCCCATCGAGGCGAGGGCGTCGGCGACGTCTCCGCCGGCACGGTCCGCGACCTTCGCGAGGTCGGCGTTCCATGCCTGGGTGGCTTTGCTGTTGGCCTTGAGCTGGGTCTCGACGGTCTTCAGGTCGAAGTACTCGACGTCCTTGGTGGTGGTCTTGCCCTTCGACTTGACCTTGACCTTCTTGGTCTTGTGCCCGGCTTGCCCGGCGTCGGACGCGGAGTACAGGGAGCCGGTCTGCGGGTCGTAGCGCCAGTCCGTGACCGACCCGTCCGCGTTCCACTGGATGCGTGTGGGGTCGCCGCCGAGGCGCCGTACGGTCTCTTCGGCGATGGCGCGGGAGCGGGGCCGTTTGCCGGGGGCGAGGGGGATGTAGGACTCGCCGCCGGTCTCTTCCTCGGCCCAGACGCGCCAGGCTCCGGCCGGGGCGATCTGTGCGACGTGGTTCTCGGGGCGGCGTGCGTTCATGCCGCCTGCGGCGTAGGCGGTGTAGATGTTGCCGTCGGCGTTCGCGCTGGCGCCGGAGAGCCACTGCTGGCCAGGCTGTTTCCCGGTGGACACGTACTTGGAGTAGGTGGTGATGGTGACGGTCTTGCTCCTGAGTCCTTCGATCGCGCGGCGCAGCGCGTCCACGCCGGCCCGCGCGCCGCCTGTGGGGGCGCTGATCGTGACGGTTTTGCCCTTGGTGGTGCGGATTTTGAAGCCGAGGGCTTCGAGCTGCTGGCGCGCTTCGGCGGTCGGGGCGCGCATGGTGAGGGTCTTGCCGTTGGTGGCCCGGAGTTTGGCCTGGATGGTCTCGAGTTCGCGGATGGCTTCCGCGCTGGGGGCCTTGATGGGCAGGGTCTTGCCGTTGGTCTGTCCGAGCTTGCTGATCAGCGCGTCGAGTTCCGCGCGTGCGGCAGCGGTCGGGGCGGTGATCTTGTATTCGCGGGTGCCGGGGATCAGCTTGATCTGGTAGCCGATGTCCTCAAGTTCCTTCTTCGCGTCCGCGCCGAGAGCGTCGACCTTGATGGTCTTCTTGTCGGGGAACTGCTGGAACTCGGCCTGGACTGCGAGGAGCTCGGCGAGGGTGCTGTCGACGCCTTCGGTCTGGAGGAGGATCGACACCTGGCCGGGGATGAGGCCCATGGCGTCGGCGACGCCGGCCGCTTCCTTCTTGGACAGGCCGTAGCCCTCGGCCAGCTTCAGGGCAGAGGTCCGGGCGTCCTGCATTTCCTTGCGGGCGGCGGCGATCGAGTCGGGGACGCTCTTGCCCTGGGACTGGGCGAAGTCGTAGGCGGCGAGCGCGGCGGACGCGGAGCTGTCGGCGATGCTGTTGAGGGTATTGAACAGCTGCTGGCCGTTCTTCGTGGTCGTGTCGAGGGCGCCGCCGATCCCGATGAGCTGCTTGCCCCAGCCGTTGCTGCGGTCGATGCCTGCGGCCATCGCCTCGTTGGCCTGCGTGATGGCCTCGTTCACGCGGGCCTGCGCGGCCTGGAGGGAGACGCTGCCGCCGGACAGCAGGTCGAGTGCGTCCCGTAGCGCGCGGGTGCGGGAGTCGGCGTCGGCGGTCTTGTCGGCGAGCGCCGCGACCGCGTCCTTCAGCCGGTCGTACGCGGTCGTGCTGGCCGCGCCCTTAACGCCCTCGTTGAAGGACTTGGCGTCGGCGGCGGCCTTCTGGAAGTCGCCGCCGAGCCCGCCGAGGGCCTTGCGGAGGTCGTCGGCGGCCCGGCCCTGCACCGTGTACGCCTCGCTGGTCTGCCCGGTCTCCGGGTCCATGACGAGGGTCTTCTGCGCAGTCGCGGTCGCGGCGAGTTCCCGGCGGAGCTTGCTCAGGGAGCTGCCCTGATTGGTGTAGGCGTCCACGAGGGCGGACATGGGGACTTTCGCGGTGCGGGCGAGGTCGACCAAGCGCTGCTGCCCGTCGAGGGTCGTCTTGACCTTCTGCGCCATCAGGTTCTCGGCGGCGATTGCCCGGACGTTCTCGTCGACGGCGCCGTTGGATTCGCGGAGGGCCTGCGCGAGGTTGGAGATCTGCTGCTGATGCTCGGCGGCCGCTGCGGCGGCCTTCTGCTGCCGGGACGCGAGGAGACCAAGGCCGACGGTCGCTACGGTGAGGGCGACACCCCACGGTCCGCCCATGGCGCCCATGAGGCCGCCCATCGCGGTCCGCAGCCCGGTGCCGGCCGCCGCGGTGACGCCGCGCAGCGCGCCGCCGAACCCGGCCGCCTGCGTGGAGGCGGTGCGGAAGCTCTGGCCCATTCGGCCGATGACGGGCACGTGAGCTTGGAGGGTGGCGACGGCCGCGCCGTAGCGGGAGAGGGACTGGCCGGAGGCGGCGGCGAGGGTCCGCTGGAGCGCCATCTGCTGGTTCAGGGACCGGAAGGAGCCGGTGAGGCGTCCGCCGACGGTGCTGGCGAGTCCTTGCGCGATGGGGCCGACGCGCCGCATCAGCAGCATCGCGAACACCGCGGTCTGCACGGGTCCGGGCAGGCTGCCGAAGAGGGAGACGAGGCCGCCGATCAGGTGCCCGAGGGGGCCGAGGAGGCCCGACAGGGTGGAGACGGCGGAGGCTGCGGTGTCGAGGGCGTAGACGGCGATGTCGAGGGCGGTGGCGGCGCCGGATCCTTCCGACGCGACGTCGCCGAGCGCACTGATGACGGGCTCGGCGCCCGCGGCGAGGTTGGTGAGGACGTCCACGACCGCTTGGCCGGCGCTGAGCAGGACGTGGAGGGCGGAGGCTACCGCGTCGCCGCCGAACTCCTCGAACGGGGTGAGCATGCGGCTGGCGGCGTCGCCGATGTCGGCGAACTGCTTGCGGGCGGCGTCCGCGATGTCCGGGCCGAACAAGGTCGCCGCGTCGTTGAGGTAGTCGAAGAAGTTTTCGATCTTCGGGGTTGCGGTGGCGAGACTGGCGGTGATGCCACGGGTGAGGTACTCCAGGCCAGGCGCGATGCCGTCGTAGATGGTCAGGCCGGTCTGCTTGGCCTGGGTCTTCAGCTGGAGCATCGCGCCGGCGAGTCCTTTGCCTTTGGCGGCGGCGATGTCGGAGGCGGCCCCGGTGTCGGATACGGCCGCCATCAGCGCGTCAAAAGAGTCGACTCCCTGGTGGGCCAGGGCGATCGCACCGGACATTGCTGGTTTGCCCATGCTCTTCTTCACCGCGGCGGTGAAGTCCTGCTGGCTCATCTCGTGCTGGGCTTTGGACAGGCCGTCGATGACGTAGCGCAGGCCCTTGAACTTCCCTTGGGCGTCCCACGCTTCGATGCCCATGGCCTTGAGACCTTTGATCATCTGCGGGGTCGGTGCGGCGAGGTTCGCGAGCATGCCGCGCAGGGTGGTGCCGGCGGTCTGGCCGAGGATGCCGGCCTTGCCGAGCATGCCGACCGCGGACGCCGCCTCGCGCATGTTCACGCCGAGCCCGTGGGCGACGGGCCCGGCGTACTTCATCGCGTAGTAGATGTCGATGATGTCGCCGGACGCGGCGTTCGCGGTCGCGGCGAGGGTGTCGGCGGCGACGCCGGCCTGGTCGGCGCCCATGCCGAACTGGTCCATCATGTCGCCGAGGTACTTGGCGGAGTCGGCGGCGTTGACCTGGGCGGCTGAGGCCAGCGTGAGGGAGGCGCGGGTGGAGGAGATCGCCTGGTCGGTGCGGAAGCCGGCCTTGGCCAGCTCGACCATCGCCTCCGCCGCATCCGCCGCGGTGGCGCCGGGCAGGGTGAGGTCGTTGCCGAGCTGCGCGGCGGTGGCGGCGGCCCGCTGCATCTGTATGCCGGTGGCGCCGGTGACGGCGCCGAACGTGTTCATCGCCTGCTGGTACTCGTTGCCGTTCTCGACGAGCTTGTCGACCCCCATCACCAGGGCGCCGCCGGACAGGAGCGCGGCGGCGCCCGTCAGCTGGTGACGGAGCCGGCCAGTCTCGTCGGCGTAGCGGCGCATGGCGAGGACACCGCGGTCGCCGATCCGGCCCATGTGCGTCGAGGCGTTCTGGGCGGCTTGTGCGAGACGGAGCAGGTCGCGGACGGCGGTGTCGATCTGCCCGGACATGCGGGCCAGGTCCCGGCCGGCGGTGCGGGACTGTGTGCCGAGGCGAGTGACGTTGCGGTCGGCAGTGCGGGCGGCGTCCGCGTACCGGTTGATGCTGCGGGCTGCGGTGCGCGTGTTGTCGCCGAGCCGGTTGATGTGCCGGGCGGCGGTGTTCGCTTCGCGGCCGAGGGCGCGGATCCGGCGCGCGGTGCTGTCGGCGTCCCGGCCGAAGCTGCGGAGTTCGGTGCGGGCGGTCCGGGCGGCGGTGCCGAGCGTGCGGGCGTGGGTGGCGGACTGCCGTAGCTCGCGGACGAGGCTGCCGCCATGCGCCCGCAGGTCGACACTGAGGTTCCAGTTCGCCACCGAGCCCTCCCTCCCCTTCTTTCGTCGTCAGTCGTCGTCCCGGCGGCGGCGCCGCTGGTTCTTCAGGTCGCGTTCGGCTTGCAGGGCGGCGTGAACGGACACTGGTATGAGCGTGATCTTCCGGCCGTTGGTGCTTTCGCTGCTCTTGGCGAGTTCGTCCTGCTTGTCGGCGATGACTTCGCAGCCCACGCACAGTTGGACCGACGCGGCGTAGGCGTCTTCTTCGCCTTCTCCTCCGTGGTCCCAGTCGTCGTAGCGGGTGCCGCACTGCGGACAAACGGTGCGCTGGTACTCCCGGTAGGCGAGGGCCTTTTCCCGGTCGCGGGCCGTCCAGGTTCCGGTCCCGATGCCGCGGAACTGGCTGTGGGGGATGCCCCAGCGGTCGCACAGCTCGAGTTCGGCCCGGAACTGGTCATCGTGGATCAGCCTTTTCCCAGATCGGACCGGGTGGTCTGCTGCACGGACAGGGCCGCGTTGAACAGGGCGTTCGCTTCGGCGAGGGACCAGGTGTCGAGGAGTTCCTGCGCTTCGTCGACGGTCATGCCGTCGACGCTGGCGGCGGAGATCAGCGCGGCATGGAAGCTGGGGGCCCAGTCCCGGCCTTCCTCCTGCTCTTCCTCGGTCGGCTTGTGCTCGGCGTAGAGGGCTTCCATCGCGGTGCGGGGCAGGGCGCGGAGCCGGATCGGGATGGCCGCGGCGTCGTAGGCCGTCTTCGCGGCCGTCCACTCTTCCCGGGCGGCGTCGGCTTCCTTCTGCGCGTCCGTGTCGCCGTCGGTGGTGGTGTTCAGGAGGGTCTCGGCGGTGTCCTTGGCGCGGGCCGCACGGTCGTAGCGGCGCTTGACGTCCAGGTCGTCGCAGACGGTGAAGACGGCCTCGGCGAGGCGCCGGTCCCGCAGGCGCTGCATCTTCGCGGCCCAGTGCGCGTCCTGGGCGACGGCGGCCGCGGGCGGCTCGGAGGTGGTCGGCTTGCGGCTGGTGGGCATGATGAGGGGTTCCTCCGTCAGGGGAAGGGGACCCGGCCGGGCGCCGTGCGGCGCCCCTTCCCGAACGCGTCGGGCCCGGCCGGGAGCTGAGAGGGGCGGCGGGGTCAGGTGGCGGCCGGTACGGGCGCGTCGAGGGCCGGGGTGTCGGTGATCGCGAACTTGACCATCCACTTGGCGGCCTCGTTGTCCACGGTGATCGTGGACGACTTGGAGGCGACGGTCACCGGGTAGACGTCCATCGAGTTCGAGGCCGGGACGTCGCCCTTGCGGAGGATGATGATGAACCCGGTGGTGCCCTTTGCGAGGGTCTCTTCGAGTTCGTCGGCGGCGCTGTCCTCGTAGAAAGTGAGGGTGGAGTCGGCGGCCTGGTCGTCGCCCTCGATCTTCGCGGTGAACTTCGACTCGAGGTCAGGCGTCTCGATGGTCTGGTTCTCGAGGGCGAACCCGTCGACCGCAGCGAGGGCCTTGGTGAGCTTCGTGGCGCCGGCCAGTTCGGTGCGGGTGGGGATGTAGGAGGGGGCGGCGATGGTCGTCGCGAACAGGATCTTCGTGACGCCCTTGCGGGAGAACCTGGGCATGGCGGGGACCCCTTGTCCCGGGGCCCCGTCGGAGCCCCTGCTGTGGCGGTTGTCGTCTCGGCCACGAGGTGGCACGTCCGCGTGGGGTCCCGCCGCGGTGCGGTCAAACGCCTGAACCAGGTCAGGCGGGCGTCAGGTCGAACCTGAAGCGCTGCACGTAGGTCATGATTCCATCTGCCGGGTCGCTTGTTCCCCCCGGTTCCGTGTCGAGGTCGCGACACATGACGCTGGCCCCGGGCACCACCAGAGGATGCCGCCACGCTCCGGTCGCCGGATCGCGGCCGAGGAGCGCGGTGCGGGCACGGTCGGCCATCAGCTCGACCTGGTCCAGCATTCCGGCGGAGCCCTTCACGCCGGGGGCCGGGGCGGACACGGAGGTCACCTGGTACACGAAGGACGCGTCCTCGTGTTCGTCGGCGAACGGCGCCCCGGAGACGGTGCTGTCGACGGCGTACAGCAGGTAGTAGTGCTGCGGGCCGCCGAGCGGCATCCGGCCCCGGCCGACCGGGATGCTGGTGGCCGTGGCGAGGAGGTCGGCGACCGCCGCGGTGACCGGGAGGCGTTCGATCACGACAGGATCTCCCTCACGGCCAGCGCTACCTGCCCGCGCAGCACGGTGGTGATGACGGGCAGGGCCGGGCCGGCGTGCGGGAACGGTGGCTGGTGGTAGGTCCGGCCGAGTGAGTCGGTCATGCCCATGAACCCGAACTCCAGGCGCCGGCCCTGCGGGGCCGCGGTGCCGATGGTGCATTGCGCACCGTACGGGATGCGGTTGGTGACGCTGCGCCAGGAGTTGCGGTACTGGCCGGTGATGACGTTCGGGCCGGGGCGGTCGGAGGCGTTGCCGCGGATCCGGGCGTTGCCGATCGTCCCGGTGTGCTTCACCGCCTGGTAGAGGGTGTTCCCGACGCGGTCGCTGGCGTGCTCGAGTCGGTCGGCGAGTTCGTCGGGGGTCATGTGGCGCCTCCGGGGATCCGGATCTGGTCCAGCGGGGTCCGGCGGGCGATCTCCACGGTGGCGGCCTGCCCGGGGTCGGGGCAGGTCCAGGCCCGGCCGAGGAGCGCGCTGCGGGCCGGGTCGTGGACGGCCGTCACGGTGACGACCGCGTCCTTGGGCGCGACGGGCGCGTCGAGGGGCGTGTACAGCTGGTAGCGGGACTTCGTCTCCTGGATCCAGGGCTGCTGGACATCGGGGGTGGCGGAGATCTCTGCGGCCGCGTTCGCGTTGAAGACCGCTCCGGGCCCTTCGTAGAGGACGGCGCCTTCGGGGTATTCGAGGTTGCCGGTGCTGGTGTTGAGGACGGGTTCGGTGGTGGCGGGCAGGGTGATCCGTACGGTGTCGATGAGGATGTTGGTGCTGAACCAGCGGGTGACCCCGGCCAGTGCACGGTCGAGGCCCGGCATCAGGTCCTCCCCTGGGCCCAGTCGGCGAGGGTCGCCAGCATCGCCTTGGTCAATTCGTTCTTCGACCCGTCGAGATCCTCCCGGGCGAGTGCAGCCTCGTCGAGGGCGGCCGGGTTGATGCCGCGGAGGAATGCCACGATGGCCTCGCCGAGGTCGGCGTCTGTGGCGACGGCGACCTGCGCGAGACCGTCGAAGACGAGGCCGCCCTTGGGCAGGGTGTGCAGCACTATCTGGGGCGGTCCGCCGACGTGCTGCTCGATCGTGTAGCCGCGGAGGTAACGGCTGACGTCGTTGCCTGCGAGTTCGATGTGTGCCGTCCCGGGGCCGGCTGTGATGGTGATGGGCTGCGGATGGACGGACATGTTCGGCTCGGTCATACCTGGTCTCCGGAGGACAGGTTGGGGGCGTAGTTGAGGTCCGGGCGCGGGGTCCACTGCCGGATGCATCCGAAGTGGCTGGTGGGGAACATGGCGGCGTCGTCGGCGGAGCGGATCGTGCCGTCGGCGTGGTCGGTGTCCGGGTGGCCGGCGAAGCCGCATTCGGGGCCGTCGGTGCATTCGAACCAGCGGGCGCCCAGGTCGTCGGTTCCGTAGAGGAGGGCGGCGGTGTTCGCGGCGGTGGTTGCCTGCTCTTTCAGCGCTGCCGTGGCCCAGTGCCGCACGGTGTGTTTCGACTGGTCCGCGTAGACCACGCGGTCCAGGGGGTGTGCGGCCAGCAGTTGCTTGCGGTCGATGCCTTCGGGGGTGCGGGCCTGGTCTTGGGCGTTGCGGGCGAACGCCTGCGCGCGGCGGACGGCTTCCTGGATGCGGGCGGTGAGGTCGGCGTAGTACTGGGTGGACAGGGCGGTGATTGTGCTCTGGTGCCGGTCGGTCCATTCGAAGGGTCGGGCGTGCTGCTGTACCGAGTGCACGGCCCGTTTCAGGGAGGCGACTGCCCCATCGCGGTAGAGGAGGGGCAGGTCGCGTGCCGCCCAGCGTTCGGTGACGGCGCGGGCGGTCCGGTCGAAGGCGGCCAGGGCGTCGAGGAAGCGGCGGACGGCGTCTCGTCTGCGTTGCGTGGCGCCGCGTGCGCGGGCTGTGGGTGTTCGGGACAGGGCGCGCAGGAGGTCGAGCTGGGCGCGGTGGAGGGTGTCCCACGCTGCGGCGAGCGCGGCGGCCGCGGCCTGCACGGTGGCATCGCGGCTCAGGACGGGTTGGGGGCGGGTGGGGGTGGTCATCGGCGGGGCCGTTCGATGAGCCGGATGATGCCGAACCCGAGATCGGTGTCCTCGTCGCCGGGCTGGGGTTCGTCCGGCGGGGCAGGTACGTCGCCGGATTCGAGGGCGTTGATCTGCCGCTCGATGGCCTTGATGTTCTCGGTGTAGGACACGCCGACGACGCCGGTCACGGTGACGGTGGACGGCTGGTCGTGGATGAGCGCGGCCTTGCGCTCGTAGAGGACTTCGAGGGCGACCGCCCGCGCGCTGCCGAGGCGGGCGTACCGCTGTTCGAGGTCTGCGGTGTCGGTGCTGGGGCCGAGCTGGGAGATCAGCCAGGCTTGTACGGCGCTGTTCACAGGTCCTCCGTACGGGCGGGGCGGGAAGGGGGGCAGCGTGCGGGCCCGGGCGGCGCCCCCACCGGCCGGGCCCGCACACCGCCTACCGGCCGCCGGTGCCCTCAGCAGCGGCCGTCCGGCCCCGAGCCGGCTTCTTGGCCGCCGTCTTACGGGCAGCCGGTTTGGTGGTCGCGGAGTCAGCGGACGGGACCGTGCCGTCGTCAGCGTTTCCGGCCGGGGCGTCGCCAGGCGCGTCGTCCGGGTCGGCTCCGGCGTCGTCTGCGTCCGCTTCCGGGGGGAGGGTTCCGCCCTCCCAGGCGCTGGCCATCCGCACCAGCGCGGCCAGGTGCGGGGCCGGTTCCTCCCCTGCATTCAGAACCCTGCGGCGGCCGGTTTTCGGGTCGGTCACGTGCACCGACCGGGCGAGCTTCGCCACGGTTCAGTCCTCCAGGACAGTGGCCGTGATGTGGATGTCCGGTACGTACAGCACCGGCATGCCCACTGCGGCGCCGCGTGTGTAGACCTGCACCGGGTTGTCCTCGACCTTGGTGACAATGACGATGCCGGGGGCCTGCTCGGCGGTGAGGGCCGGGTTGGAGCCGGAGGAGAGCTGGATGCCTTCGGCAGTCAGCCCGTACTGGGTCTCGGCCCACTGGTTCGGAGCGATACCCGGCGTCATGATCCACAGGTTGTCGGGGAGGACCCGCACGTAGTTGCCTTCGTCGTCGTACACCTGGACGTCGTACTCGACGATCGGCGGCAGGTTGTAGCGGGCGCGGACGGCCGAGACCTGGTCCGGGGCGAGCATTGCCGTGGGGGTCTGGCCGCCGATCGGCGTGTTGTAGTACGAGGCCCGGTACTCCTGGTTCGCGGCGAGGAACGAGCGGGCCCGGCGGGAGGTGATGACCCGGGACGGGACCGGCGCGCCGGTGTCGCGCAGGTAGTTCATCCACGCCATCTCGTCGGTGAGGGGGGTGGCGTGGGCCTCGTTCCACGGGATCGCGGCGGTGGGCCGGTTCGCGGCGGGCACGTTCCAGTCGACGTCGAGGCCGTTGCCGGGCAGGTCGACGACTCCGGTGGCGAGGATTTTCCCGGCGGCGATCTCCTGGGCGGTCTTGATGGACTCGAAGTGCCGCTCGATGTCGTCGTACAGCTTCTCGATGAACTCGGCGGCGTCCTGGCCGTGCGAGATGTTGAAGAGGATGGTCTCCATCTCGCTGATGGGGAGGGTCTGGCCGAGCGGGGGCAGCAGGCCCTCGTTGACGACCCTGGACGCGTGGCGAGTCGCGATGGCGGTCGGCGCGTCGTAGACGCGGAACTTCGCCGCGTTCACGCGCCGCTTGCTGGAGCTGGTGCGGAACTTGATGTTGTTGATGTTCCGCTCGGGGACGATCTGCTGGGTGAGCAGGTAGTCCGCGGGGGTGGTCAGTTCGCGGACGAACGCGTTGATCTCGGCGGCGTCGAGCTCCCGCAGGAGCAGGTCGAGGTCCATGTCGGTGGTCTCCTGTGGGCTCAGCGCCAGTGGATGAACGCGGTCGTGGAGGTCACGTCATCGGCGTCGAAGGGGATGGGGAGCTTGCTGGCGTACACCTCGGCCTGCCACAGCAGGACGCCGCCGCACTTGGTGGAGCCCGGGTTGAAGGGGGTCTCCTCGAGGAGGAACCCGGCGAGGACCTGGGTGCCGTCCGATGCTCCGGCAGCGCCGCCGGCGGTGGCCGTGGCGATGGTGACGGCCGGGGACGTCCCGCCGGTCAGGCCGGATGCGGATGCGGTCATCTGGGGGACGTCTTCGCCGAGGTAGGCGCCCGCGAAGGTCACAGAGATGACCGCGCCGGGGTGGGGGCCGCCGGTGACGGTGACATCGCCCGGGGCGATGTTCGACAGTGCTTCGAGCGCGGCCTTCACCTGTGCGGCGGTCGCGTTGTAGGGGATGCCGGCGGTGGTCTGCCCGGAGAACGTGAGCGTGTAGGTGCCGCCGGTCGGGCTTCCAGTGACGGTGACGGTCTGGACCTCTGCGGTGGGGCCGCTGTACGGGCCGTACAGCCCCGACGCGGTGATCTTCCCGAGGGGAAGGCCGGACTTGAGGATGTTCCGGCCCTGGAGGAGGGTGCCCTTGGTGTAGTGGACGCCCTCGACGAACTTGCTGAGGTCCAGGGTGATGGTGTTGCCGTCGTTGGTGCCGACCAGGGAGGCGAGCCAGGGACGGCCCGAGGTGGCGGTTTCGTCCACGACGGTCATGGGCTGGAAGTCGTTCACGACCTCTGCTCCTTGCGTGAAACGGCGAGTGGTTGCCTGCGGCGCCGGTTGGCGCGCGTCCACGAGGAGCGGGCGTGGTCCCTGGTCCGGCCGCGCGGTGGCGGCCGGGGGTCTTATGCGGCGGGGCGGTGGCCGCGGGCCTGCGCGATGGCGCGGCCGCGGTCTCCGGGCTTCCCTGTGGGGGCCTGCCGGACTGGCGGGCCGCCGGCCGGGGCTCCGCCGGGGGCCGGGGGAAGCTGAGGCGGCGCGGCCGGTGGTTTGATGCCGAACAGTTCGGGGCGGCGTTCCTTCAGCTGGGTTGCGGCGTCCGTGAGGGCCTGGTCGTCGGCGTCGTCGGGGACGCGGAGGAGGGTGACGGCGTCCTCGAGGTCGGTGCCGGTCGCGCCGAGGCCGACGAGGACGGCGCGGTGGGCCGCAGCGCGTTCCCGGGCCTCGGCGGCCTTCTCCCGTGCCGCAGCACGGGCTTCCCGGTCGGTGAGTTCCTTCTCCTTGCGTTCATGCTCCGACATGCGGGCCTGCTCGGCCTTCTTCTGCTCCTCGACGTAGGTGCGCAGGCCGTTGACGTCGTCGAAACCGAGGTCGGAGGCGAGCCGCTGGTTGCCGTTGCGGCGGCCGGAGTCCTTCTCGGCGGTCAGCTTCTGCTCAAGCCAGTTGCGGTGGACGACGACTTCACCGTCGGCGAGGCCGGGCAGGGCGGAGGAAGGGGCCGGCGGCTTCGGCTTGGGCGCGCTGTCGTCCAGCTTCGGGCCCGGGGCAGCGGCCGGG
Organism: Streptomyces sp. NRRL F-5135; assembly: GCF_000719775.1. Taxonomy (GTDB): domain Bacteria; phylum Actinomycetota; class Actinomycetes; order Streptomycetales; family Streptomycetaceae; genus Streptomyces; species Streptomyces hebeiensis. The sequence goes on from NZ_JOHR01000028.1 coordinate 47,513, forward strand.
GTCGGTACCGGAGGTGTGGGGGCGCCGCCGTCGTTGTAGAACACGGCGAGCCTGGCGATGCCGGCGTAGGGGTGCGCCCAGGCCGTGGCCGGGGCGGTGTGGTGCTGCTGCGCGGGGCGACGCATGAGGGCAGATCCTCCCAAGGAATATTCAGGCCCCGCGCCTGAGATCAAGGAAAGCACGGATCGGTTCACGGGTTGCCCCCGCTCCCCTCCGGCTGGCCGGCCGGGCCCTGCCCCTGGGGGTCTTGGGGCGGCTGTACACCGGGCTGGGGCGGCAGTTGGATCGGCGGTACGGGTGGTTGTTCGGGGGCTTTGCGGCCAAGGAAGTCGGCGACTTCGTCGGGGTTGCCGAGCGCGTCGGCCAGATCGCGTGCCTGCGCGAAGGCCCGGGACTGGATCTGTTCGATCTCCTTCTCCATGTCGTCGATGGGGAAGCCGGCCTCGGTCAGCATCCGCACCGCGGTCTCAAGGGAGAGGACACCCTTCTCGACGCCGGTCGTTACCTGCTGGAGGACAGCGTCCCGGTCGGTGGGCGTGTACGGGCCGTAGATGAGCTTGGCGGGCACGGGGGTGATGCCGGCCCAGTCGGGGTGCTGCCCGGCGAGGTGGAGTCGCTGTACGAACTTCAGCAGGAGGGTGTTCTTGTGGTCACGCGCGAGGCGCATGTCGTCCATGAGGGAGTCCAGCGGGCCGAGGCTGAGGGCGAGGGCGTAGCCGGAGGGCACCTTCGAGGGGTCCATGGTGCCGAGGGAGACGGCGGGGAGGCGTACGACGGTCGCGGCCCGCTCGGACAGGTCGTGGCGTTGGTGGCGTAGCTCTTGGAGTTGGGGGGCGGTGTTGAGGGTGTCCATGCGGCCGTTCTCGCCGAGGGTGAAGACCATGCCTGGGGCGACGGCGTGCTGGCCGCTGCCGGTGATGTTCTTCCCGGCGAGGCCGATGATCGGGGATCCGGTGGTGGCGGAGGCGCGGGCGCTGTCGGTGTCGGTGCCCTGGAGTTCGTCGAAGACCTGGAGGACCGCGGCGAGAGAGGACTGGCCCCAGTGCTCCTCGGCCGGGGGGACGGTGTTGGGGACGTGGATCACCGGGATGAAGTCGATGAGGAGGTCCAGGTGGTCGAGGACTTCCCCGTCGGAGCGGGTCGCGAACGTTGCTTTCTCGAGCGGCAGGGAGTCGACGTCGGCAGGGGCCCGGATGTCGCCGAGTTCCCAGGTCGCGTCGGTGAGGTAGCACGCCCGGTAGGACGGCTTGTCGGACCACGGGTAGATGCGGCTGATGGCGCCGCTGTCGGGGTCGGCGACGTCCCCCTTACCGAGGCTGGGGACGGGCGGCTCGCCGTCGGCGGGCTCGGTCATGACGGGGGCTCGGACGGGCCGGCTGTTGCGGTCGACGCCGGATGCGGTCGCGGGCCGGATCCAGTCGAGTTCGTAGGTGATGCGGCGCAGGCGGGCAGGGAGGTTCCGCTGCTTGTCCTCTGGCAGCTCCCACGCGAAGTGGATCCGCTGCGGGTACTCGCCGCCGTCGTCGTCTTCTCCGATGACGGGGAAGTAGAAGCCGGGGTCGGAGACCCGCAGGGTGACGCGTTCCTTCGCGGGGTCCCAGGCGAGCCGGTAGACGGCGTCGCCGAGGGAGACGGCTTTGCGTTCGGCCTGCTTCATCCGCATGGGCAGCAGTTCGGTCTCGGCCCAGTCCCGCAGAAGGTCCTGGACGCGTTCCGCCGCCGCCTGCCCCCCGTCGGCTTCGTCGCTGGCGGCGTGTTCGGCGCCGGGGACGGTGATGGTCTGCCCGCGGCCCATGACGTGAGCGACCAGGGTGTCGACGAACATGCTGGGGTCGCCGTACTCGCGCCGGTCCCGCTCGGTGCTGCCGCCGTGGATCTCGGCGAGTTCAGCGGCCTGGTTGGAGTCGTACGCGGTGAACAGCTTGTATGCGGCGAGGCGCCGTTCGTCGGCGGCTGGCACCCAGGAGGCGTACGCCTCGGGGAAGGCCCGCCGGTTGGGCATGCCGAGATGGTCGCTGTAGACCGGCTTGAAGTTGAGGCGCGACCAGGCGTCGATGAGCACGGTCTTGAGGCCCACAAAGTTCCCTCCGTATAGCTGGCCCCGCGCCGCATCCAGCGTACGAGCGTTCCGAAGGTACGTTCCCCCGGCTCTCAACCGGCCGCGTCATTCACCCATTCGAGTTACAGGGCGAAGGGGTACCCCTCGAAAAGGCGCCCCATTGGAGGGCGTTGTGGGGATTCGCTCACGTACGCAAGGCATCGGGGGTCCGTAGTCGCATTCGGGAGGTCGTAGAATCTGGATTGGGCGTTCACACCACACGCTTCCTGATCGTCCCCCGGCCGCAATTGCCCGGGGGAACGCCTGCGGGTTGACCGGATCAGGAGGATCAGGTGGAGAACGACCATCCGGACTGGGGCTTTTGGTGCTTCGTCATCGCCCTCTTCGAGTTGGTGCTCAAGGTGATGACGCCGCAGTAGCCGCCAGTCCGGATCCGTGACGAGCCGCCTCCCAGCCAGGGAGGCGGCTTCGTTGTTTCTCCCTGAACCCCAGCGAACTTAACAGTGCGCCGGAACTATTCCAATGTACCTTCACGAACCGAGATTTTTAAATCTCGCCCAGTTGGTGAGAGTGATTCCCTTCTCGGCTTGCATCTCGTCTCAGATCACCGTCCAGGGGCCTTGCTGGGCCTGTCACGGTCTTCAGCGCCGTCCGCTGAGACGGTGGTCTGCATACTTTGCCGTCTGTACGGCAGCTGAAGCTGGATCTGCCAGTTCGGTGAGTCCGTGTACGCAGGCGTCCATGCGGTCTGGGGAGTCCATGCCGGGGATCCAGGTGACAAGTTGTCCCTCAAGGCGCGGGAACTCGCCGACGTGGTGGACAAGGCCCTGGGCGTACAGCTGGGCGATTGGTTCGGCGCGCAGGCGTTTCCCCTGCTTGGCGTGCACTTCGATGATGGCTGGCATCAACATGCCAGCGGTCTCGCCCGCCTCGGTGAGCTCCTTCCAGGCTTGGCGGATGATCTGCTTGGCCATGTCGCCGCCGAAGTTCGACTCGACGACGATCGCGTCCGCGCGTAGCTCGATGGCGAGGCGGCAGGCCGCGTGTCCCCAGGTGTCTGCTCCCATCCGGTCGGAGCGGTCGGCGAGCACGTACAGCTGCCCTGTGTTGTCGCGCCCGCCGGCCCAGAGGCCGGTTTCGTCGTTGACGTCGTCATCCCCGCCCGCGGTGTCCACGGCGACGACGATGCGGGTGAGGTCGACGCCTCGGAACTGCATGGGGGTGAGCCGGTTGTCAGTGATCCACGGCCACTGCCATACGCCGCCCTCGAGCGGGCGAGGCTTCTGCTGGTAAAGGGACCACCAGACGCGTTCGCCGACCGCGCGCCGGATCTTCTCGAGGGCCTTGCGTCCGTACCGGAGCGGCCAGAGGGGTTCTCCGACAGGACGGCCGAGGGCGTCGTCTTCACTGTCGGCGATGGCCGGCAGGTCGAGGATGGTCCAGTCGGAGGCGTCTTCGCCTTCGAGGATGCGGCCGGCGAGGTCTTGCTCGTGCCAGCGTGTCTGGATGACCAGGATGCTGCCGCCGGGCTCGATGCGAGTGTTGAGGACGGACGTCCACCAGTCCCAGAGGCGGCGGCGCATGGTGGGCGATTCGGCGTCGGCGGCGTCCTTGATGGGGTCGTCGACGATCGCGAGGTGCGCGCCCTTGCCGGTGAGTCCTCCGCCGACGCCGGCGGTGACGAGGCCGCCGTCGAGCCGGTTACCGGTGTCGGGGTCGGCGAGGTCGAATCGGTTGGCGGCTTTGGATCCGGCGTGGAGGGCGAGGCCGAGCTGGGGTCCGTAGGTGTTGATGGCGTCGCGGATCCACCGGCCGTGGTCGTCGGCGAGGTCGGCTGAGTAGGAGGCGATCATCACCCGGTGGTCGGGGTGCCGCGACAGGTACCACAGGGGTGCCCAGCGCGCGGCGCGGCGGGACTTTCCGTGCCGTGGGGGCATGGTGATGAGGACTTTGCGGGGGCGGCCGGCGGCGATGTCGCGGAACACCTGGTCGATGAGGTCCAGGTGCCGGGCTTGTTTCTCCTTGCCGTCGGTGAGGATCGCGGACATGGAGCCCGGGGATCGCTTGAGGGCCATGTCCCGTTCGACGCCAGCGAGAATGGTCCGTATCTCGGGGCTGGCTGCGATTGCGATACGGCGTCGCTGGGCCCGGTTCAGACGCCGGTACTGGGCGACCAGCTTGAGGAACTCCTCTGCCTCGGCGGCGATGTCGACGTCGGGCTGTTGTCCCGCGTCTTGGGCCAGGGGCGGGTCAGGCGTCTTCATCGGTGGTGTCGCCATCATCAGCGTCGTGCGGGTCCTCGGGGATGTCGTCGTCCTCAAGGTCGGGTTCACCCGCGGTGCGGATGAGGTCGCGCAGTTCGGCAATCGCGACCGGGCCGACCGGGACCGCTCCTCCGTCGGGCCCGGACAGCTCGGTCTTGGCGGGCATGTCGAGTCCGTTCAGCTTTGCCTGCCGGTCCATGAGCTTGAGGACGAGCTCGGCGGCCTTGGTGTCGCCGCCAGCGGTAGCGTTCTCCCAGTGGGCTTCGAGGAGTGCTTCGAGGCGTTCGTTCGCTTCCTGCCGGTACACGCTGGCTTCGGCGGCCTGCTCGTCGCGGCGTTCCTCAATGGCGCGGATGAAGTCCTTGGTGGCGGCGCCGCGGCTGGTGTAGCCGAGGGCGAGGATGCGGGGGTCTTCGAACCGGACGCCGGCGCGGCGTAGGCGGATGAGTTCTGCGCGGCGGGCGGCGACTTCGGCTTGCTCGGCTTTGGAGGCTGGCATGGCGGTGGGGGCTCCCGCTCAATAGGTGTGGCCCCGCGCCTGTAACCGATGATCCCTGATGCTGGCGGGATTCTTCCCCCGGCGGTGGGCGGGCTGTCACGATGCGCGGCATGAGACGTGTGAGTGGGGTGGGGGCTGTCGTGGTGGCGGCGGTGTTGTTGGTGTCGGGGTGCGGGGGCTCGAGCGGGGGTTCGGAGGGCTCGGGGCCGGGCGGAGAGACGAGTTCGCCGGCGGCGGTGCCGGAGTCGTCGGGGCCGGGGGTTGAGGAGTCGGAGGAGTCGTTCCCGGCGACGCCGGAGGGGGATGTGGACCGTCTGGCGTCCGAGAAGGGCTGGGTGGTGGACGACCTGTATCCGGCAGCGTCGGACTTCGTGGCGGATATATGCGCGTCGCTGCCGGAGAGCGCGGCGGACAGCTCGTCGCGGCCTCAGTGGCTGGCGGAGAGCGGCGTGTTGGAGGGCGACGGGAAGGCGGTTCTGCTGGCGGGGATCCCGAAGCTGTGCCCGAAGTGGGAGGCGACGCTGAAGGAGGCGGTGTCGGGTGACTACGAGCGGTGGGTGTCGTCTGGGGAGTACGAGGTGAAAGCGGGCCCGGCGGATGCGGGGGCGGATGTGCTGGTGATGCCGGCGGGCACGTACCGGACGGTGGGCGCGCTCGCGGACTGCTACTGGGAGCGGACGTCCGAGGACGGGCAGATCATCGACAATCAGTTCGCGACGCAGGCTCGCCGGATCACGGTGACGGTGCAAACGGGAGAACTGTTCAAGTCGGAGCAGTGCGGGACGTGGAAGCCGGTGAAGTAGCCGCGGACCCGGTGGTGGCCGGGCCACTGATGCTGGGGTGCTCGGCAGTAGCGCACCTCTGGCACTTTTGACGCGGCCTGCCGGTGGGAGGCCGGTTTCCCGTGCGGCGGGAAGCCAAGGGCACGGGTGCTGGTTCTTCAGACGGGTCGGCCCCGCCAGTTCGGGGGAGGCTGGCGGGGCCGGGGGAACCCTGTACGGCCGGGGGTGCCGTGCTGGGGCTCAAGGGTGTTGGTCTTGTTGCACGGCCCGGGTTCTTTCTGGCGCGGGGACGCAGGAAGAACACAGATGAGTATCCGTCCCGGGCCGTGCTCTTCCATGGTGGTACAGGTTCGGGCGTTTGTCCGGGCTGCTCTCCCCCGGGGTGTTACTCGTCGGGTGTTGGTGCCGGGCCCAGGCCGTACGTACCGCGGGTACCGTCCTGCGGCCGGTGGATTTTCTGCTCCTTGACGAGGCGGGCGAGGGTGTTGGACAGCGTCGTCTCCTTCATCCCGGTCTGCTGAAGCAGCGTGGTCTTGTCCATGTACTGGATCTCGTAGTCGTCCGGCTCCAGGTCGGCGCCGGCGAGCGCCTCGAGGTGCATGGGGTCGGAGTTCTCCCGGAGAGCCTGGATGACTTTGTCTTCCGCGCTGGGTTCCTTCTTCGGCAGGTCGACGCCGTTGACGTACTTCGGTGCGGAAGAGTCGTCCTGGTCGCTTCCGCTGCCGCCTTCTTCGAAGCCGCGGACCGGGGTGTTGGCGATCTCTTCCAGGGTGGCGTCGTCCCAGCCGGGGAAGTCCTCGGGGACGGCGACCTGGTCGGGCCGGATGTGCGGGGTGGCGTCCTCGAGGGTGAAGGTGCGGCCCATGCCGGGGCGTCCGCCGGGGGCGCCCATGAATCCGAGGCCGAAGGTGCGGCGCGGGTCGTCCTCGGGGAGGGTCGGGTCGTAGATCAGAGAGTCGTCCTCGGACTTCCATACGGCGGGGATTTTGGCGGGGTCGATGCCTTCGAAGCCGTCGGGGAGGTCGGCGAGGTTGGTCTGGCCGGAGTCGGTGCGCAGGATCAGCCAGGCTCCGCCGTTGATCAGGTTGGCGCGGATGGCTTGTTCGCCGCCGATCTGGTCCAGGTTCACGGTCTGGTTGATCAGGGTCCACGGCATGCCCAGGGAGCGGCCGAGGCTGGCGCCGGCCTTGACGATGTGTACGGCTTCCTTGCGGTTGGGCACGTTGGGGCCGAGTACTTGGGCGGCCTCGTCGAGGGCGGTGGCGCACCAGGGTCGCATTTTGGAGGGCTGGAAGTTCTTCAGTTCCAGTCGGGCGGCTTCCTCCTTGCGGTGCATGAGGATCGCGTAGGAGATCCGCAGGGCGCCGAGGGCGCCGTATGTCTGGAGGCCGGAGTAGGCGGCCATCTTGGGGATCGCGGGGTTGGAGGCGCCCTTGGGGTCGGCGTAGAGGATGGCCGCGTCGTTGGCGTGGTAGCCCAGGCAGACGAGTTGGGCGGCGCCGCCCTTTCCGGATCCGGTTGTGCCGGCGATGACGAGGTGGAGGGCGCCGAGGACGGGGTCGAACATGGGGAACATCCAGGGGTGCCCGGAGATGACCTTGCCGAAGGGGACGCGGCCGCCCTTGGTGGCCTTGAGGGCGTCCAGGCCGGGGAAGTCGAATCCCTTCTCCAGGGGGTTTTCCTTCATCGTGCGGATGATGGCCTTGCGGGGGTTGGTGGCGATCGGCTCGTAGGAGATCAGCAGGGGTGAGGTGCGCATGGCGCCGGCGAGTTCGTTCCGGTCGGGGGCCTTGAGGATGTCGAGGTCTTCGTCGGCGACGACGTATGCGGCCTGGCCGCCGGTGTTCGGGTCGTCGGTGACGTCCTCCAGGTGGGTCTTCGCCATCAGGCCGCCGGGGCGGGCTACGTACTTCATCCAGGCGCCCTCCAGGGTGGAGGGGTTCAGCTTCGCGGGGGCTTTCATGCTGACCTCGATGCGGGCCTCTCCCGCATGGTCGCCGGGGGTGATGTCGACCCATCCGGGACGGACCTTGTAGACGGAGGAGACGGTCTCCTTGGAGACGGAGACGCCGCTTCCTGCCGGGGCCAGGATGGTGCCGGTCCAGCGGAGGATGGTGCCGGTCGCGGGGTCGGTGTACGCGAGGACGTTCGCGAGGACCTGGTGTTTGTGGGCTCCGGTGGTCGGGTTGGAGATGTGCGTTCCCCATGCCATGACGATGCCGTCGGCGATGCTTGCGGGCTTGCCGGCCGTGCTGGCTGCGTGGGGGTGGGTGGTGCGGCGGGTCTGGGTCTTGCGGGCCAGGACCTTGCGTAGCTTCCAGGGGACGAGGGCGACGGCGGCCCACCAGCCGAGGGAGACGATGCCGGGGATGGATGCCGGGTTGAGGATGCCGGCCATGAGGGCGTCCGTGCCGTCGAGGCCCCTGAGTGTGCCGAGGCCGAGGGACATGCCGGTGGTGAGGGTGGAGATGAACATCGGGGAGCGGTGGGCGCGGACGATGTCCCCGGCCGGGAGGTTGTCGGTGAGTTCGGGCGGGAGGCGGTTCATGTAGTTCGCGGCCATGAAGCCGGCGGCTCCGCCGTAGGCGATGGCTGCGGTGAACGCGGCGCCGCCGTCGAGGAGCGGGGCGAGGATGCCGGTGGCGATGGGGGCGGCGGAGGTGACGAAGGCAATGCCGCGTTCGGTGCTTGCGGCGCGGGGGCTGGTGGTCGTGGGCGTGGTCATGGGGATACTCCTGGGTGGGTTGTATGGCCTGCGGATATGGGGCGGGGCCGGGGTGCGTCCCGGCCCCGCCCTGCCGGGGGCTATGCCTGCTCGAACCAGTCGCGGGAGACGTTCTCCAGGCCGTCGACGCTGGACCGGTCGAAGGCTTCCTGGAAGCCGCCGTGGGTGGACCTGGCCTGGTCGCCCGCTGCTGTGGCCTGCTTGGCGGTGTCCTGGGCCTTGGCGGCGTAGGTCAGGATCCCGTCGGACAACCCCTTGATGACCTTGGACAGTTCGTGGGAGTCGGCCACCGAGTCCCTGTCGACGGACTTCGCGGCCATCTGATCGGACTCCCTGCTGGTCTCTGTGGCCTCTGCGTCGATGACTTTCGCTGCCGCCTTGACGTCGTCGGCGTTCCGGGAGACCTTCCTCTCCAGCTTGGCCACCTTCGCTTGGAGGGCCTTGTACGTCAGGTCGCTGCTCATGGTGATCGGGTTCCTTCGGGTCAGGCCGCGAGCGCGGTGTCGGAGGGGGTGACGCCTCGGTCGGCGTAGAACTTCAGTTCGGCCGTCTTCGTCTCGTCGGAGTCGACGACGGCCTGGTACAGGGGGGCGTAGCGGGTCTGGACGTTGGACAGGACGGCCTTCGCGAAGTCGTGGGCCTTGCCGGCGCGTTTGTGGACTTCGTTCGCCTCGTCGGCCTGGGCCTTCGCCAGGTCGGCCAGCTTCTGGAGTTGACCGACGACTTTCTCTCCGCCCTTGACTCCCTTGGCTTCCTCTGCGAGCTTCTGGCAGTCGCCGGCCTGCTCGCGTGCTTCGGCGGCCAGGATCTTGGTCGCATCGGCGATCCTGGACAGGCCGTCGATGCGAGCCTCCAGTCGGCCTTCGTAGTCTTTGAAGCGGCGAAGCTCTCCCCGGGTCACGGACGGCTTCAGGAAGCCCTCCCCCAGGGTGATCTTCTTTGCGTCGATGCCCTGCGCCTGGATCGGCGTCGCCTGCGACATGAACGGGTCCTCCATCGGTTCGTCGTCGTCTTCGATCTGGACCGCCTGGCCCTGGGTGATGCCCTGGAGGTCGGCCTTGCGCGATGCGTGTGCCTTGTCGAGGCGGTCTTTGTCCCGGTCGGCGGCCTCGCTGGTGTCGCCCCAGCCGTCCTTGACGCCGTCCTTGTATGCCTTGACGTGGGCGACCGCCCGGGCGGCGCGTGTCCCGTCGCGGTATCCGGCCTCGCGGGACTCGCGGGTGGAGAACGGCTTCCCCTTCTCCGCGTGCTCTCCGGGCGGCGGGGTTTTCCCGGTCGGGTCCGTCTTGCCGGTCTCGCTGTCCTTGCTGCTGCCGGACGGGCCCGTGCTCTTCCCTCCAGGGCCTGCGGCGCCGGCCTTGCCGGGCGTACCGTCTGCCCCCGGGCCGCCCTTCGCGCCGGGGGCCTTGCCGGACGGGCCGTCAGACGGCTTCCCACCCTCGCCGGTGCCGCCCTTCGAGAGGGGCCCGTTGCTGCTCTTGCCATCCGCGGTCGAGCCGGAACCGGATCCCTTGCCGCCCGTCCCGGAGCCGTCCTTGCCGGCGGCACCGGCCGGGCCTGCGGCACCGTTCTTCCCGCCCCCTGAACCGCCGCTGGACGGGCCGCTCGCCCCGGCCTTGCCGTCGTGCCCCTTGGACAGCTTCGGGGAGCCCCCATCGCCGCCATTCTTCGGATTCTTTGGACGCGGAGATCCGTTGCTGTTTCCGCTGCTGGATCCGCCTCCTCCAGACCCACGGCCGCTACCGCCCCCCGCTCCTGATGCTCCGTTGGCACCGGAATACCCAGAGGAGCCCTTCTGCGGGCTCCCGTTGGACTTTCGCGTGTCTTTTACCGGACCGGGCCCTGTGCTCTTGTTGCCCAGTGATTTCCCTCCCGGACCGTTCGCGGCTGACGCCTTTCCAGGGATTCCACCGGAGCGGTTGACTGTGACTTGCCGGGTCTCTTTCACCTGCCGTGCCTGGGCTTTCGTTTTGGCCAGGTCGAGGCGCTTGTTCTGGGCGCCTCCGCCTTTCCCCCATCGGGCCGCACCGGCCAGCAGCCACGCCCGCCAAATCCCTTTCTTCTCGATGGTCCGCCCGGCCGTTCCGTCTTTTGTGGCTGTTTCGTTGTCGCCGTGGTAGGCGGCGCTGGAGGCGTCGGAGGTGCTCGGCGCGGGACCGCCTGCGGTTGCCTCGCTGGCGGTGGGGGCGGCCAGGTCGAAGGCGGGCCGGGCCGGATCGACGGGGGCGAGCATGGAGGCCAGCAGCCCGGACTGCGGGCTGCTGGACGCGCCGGCTGGCGGGTCGTCCGGGCCGGGAACAGCTGCGGGGACCGTGTCGGTCGCCATCAACACTCCTTCACTGTGGGTAGTCACTTACTACTCACCGCCCAGCCCGAAATCCCGGTTCAGGAGCTCTTGGGGGTAGCGCCTGGGTGGGTTCTCGAGCTGGAAGGTGAGTGGTGAGTGACTACGCGGGGTTACTGCGGGTGGCCTTCTTCGCGGCGACGACGAGGCCGGCCGCGAGGACCGCGCCGCCGAGCAGGAGACCGTTGTTGATGCCTCCGCTGTCACCGCTGGCGGCGGTCTGGGTGGTGGAGCCTGCGGCCTGCATGTCGCTGCTGTCGGTGGTGCCGTACTGGGTCTGGCAGTCGTCGACGACGCTCCGGTAGGTGACGCCCGGCTGGCTGTTGACCAGGGGCTTGTTGGCTTTCACACAGGCGTCGATCTGCTGCTGGCGGGTGTTGTCGGCGGCGTGCCGGGCTTTCTGGCTGGCCGCGTTGACGCGGTTCATTTCCTTCAGTTCTTCCAGCCGCAATTCCTGCTGCTTGAGGGCGATTTCCTGCGCCTTCGCTTCGCTGGCGGCCTGCTGGGTGGTGTAGTGCTGCCAGCCGATGAGCCCGCCTCCGGCCAGAACGGTGACGCCGATAGCGAGGGCGGCCTTTCCACGCTTGGTGAGGCCCGGGTTTATCGGCTGGGCGGGTGCCCCGTACGGGTAGGGGTCGATGGTTTCGGTGTGTTCCGAAGGGAATTCACGCGACACCATTCGGTTGAATTCTTCGTCGTCGTAGGGGGACATTGGTCATTCTCCGTTCTGGTGTGCTTTTCGGGCGGCGGTGGTGAGGAAGGCCCGCACGTTAGAGAACTGCTGGTCGGGGAGGTCGTTCCAGACGTAGAACGGCAGGGTGACGCCGTGCTCGGCGAGGGTGTCCTGCATGTAGCGGACGGCCCGGTCGCGGCTGTCCGGGGTGACGTTTCCGGTCGCTTCGAGGAGGCTCTGGGCGCCGCGGATGCACATGCGGCCGGTGGGTGAGAAGTCGGAGAGCTTGCACCAGCCGTAGTGGTTGAGGACGGCGATGGTCTGCTCGAGGTGCGCGGACGGCACGCGGGGTACCGGTTCCTGCCACCAGCCGAGGCCGGCCATGAGGGTGCGGAGGGAGCGGGGCAGGAGGCGGTGGCTGCGTGGGGGCATGTCGGGGACCGGCGCCACGGCCGGGCCAGGGGCTACGGCCGTGGGCCGCACCGGCTGGGGCCGTACGGGGTGGGGGCGTCCGAGGATCCGGGACGCTGACGGCGTCCCGGTCTCGACGATCTGGTTCTGGGCCACGTGTTGGTCTCCTTCTTGGTCTCGCCGGTCGGTCACCGGGGGGTCTCGGTCTCTTGCTGCTCACGCGGTCTCGGTGGTCTTGAGGTCTCCCGCCGCCTCGGAGACCGTGGTCTCGGTCTCTCCGCTTCCGGTGGTCTCTGCGAGGTACAGGTCTCGTGCTGTCTTCAGCCGTTTGGCGGCCGTGGACTTGGGGCGGCCGGTGGTCTCGATGGCGTCGTCGAGAGAGACCTTCATGTGGCCGTTGCGAGACCTCATGAGGGAGACCAGTGCGCGGGTCTCGGTCTCGCGGTCTCCGATGGCGGAGACCGAGGTGGTCTCTCGGGGGAGACTTGTGCGCGAGACCTTTGAGCGGGTCTCGGTCTCGCTGGTCTCTGCCGGGTTGGTGGTCCCGGGAGACCGGTCTCCGGTCTCGGTCTCCGTGTTGGTTCCTCGGTCTCCCTGGTCTCGGGAGACCACGGTCTCGGTGGTCTCGATGGTCTCCGCGCGCCGGGCGGGGCTGGTCTCGGTTCCGGTGCGGGGGGTCTCTGCTCGCTGAGGTGAGACCGTTCCCCTGGTCTCCTTCTGCGGAGAGACCGCCGGGGTGGAGATCTGCCGGGTCGCGAGACTGGTCTCCGTGTCTTCGGGCTTGGTGGGGAGACCCCAGGGGTTGCTGTGGTCGAGGCGGGCGAGGGTCGGGGCGTGGGCTGAGACGGCTAGGTCGTCGAGGAGGGCGGTCTTCTGTGCGGGGTCGTGGGCGACGTTGGCGGCCCGGAGGGCGGCGCGGAGCTGGCGGCGGATCCAGCGGCCGCGCCATCCGCCCTTCCTCTTGTCGCTGAGGGCGTCGTACCGGTCGGTGAGGTTGGCGGCCTTGACGCGGGCGCGCTGACGGAGGAGTTCGGTGGTCGTGGTGTCGGTGTCGGCGACCCCGAACGTGGCGAGGATCTTCTGGCTGAGGCGGCGGCCGAGGCGGGCGAGGACGCTCATGCTGCGGGCGGTGGCGTCGGCGGCGCGGATCTCGAGGCCCATGGCGAGGTGCCACAGGAGTGCGGCGCCGATGGGGCCGAACACGGCGCGCCAGGCGCCGGCGGTGAGGCCCTGCCAGAATCCTTCGGCTGTGGCGGCGCCTTCGGCGAAGGCGGGGACGGCGAGGAATCCGGTGATGATCCAGACGAGGAGGCCGGGCATGCCGGGTGCGTTGTCGCGCTTGAGGTTGTCGCGGGCGGCGAGGCCGAGGGCGATGAGGACGATTTCGCCGGTGCCGCAGAGGGCGATGCGGGTGAAGGTGTCGGTGATGTTGAGGTGGGTGTGGGTGAAGCCCCAGGCGGTGTTGATGCCGACGCCGGTGCAGACGAGGGCGCCGATGGTGACGGCGGCCTGTCCGGCGGACGGGGACTCGGCGTCGGAGTTCTTGGTCTTGGTGATCGCGTTCCGGGTGGCGCTGATGAGGGCGGCGGCCAGGAGGACGAGGGCGGCGGCCGCGGCGGTGCAGAGGGCGATGCGGCGGCCGGTCTGGTCGAGGGTGAGCAGGCGGAGGGGGCCGCCGACGCCGGCGTACAGGCCGGTGGCGACGGTGAGCGTGGCCAGGGCGACGAGGGTCTTCGGGGTGCGGTGGGTGCTGGGGGGTGTGGGTGCCCCGGCGGTGGGCAGGGGCTGCCAGTCCCCGAGGACGGGGGTGTTGGACGGCTGCTGGCCGACCGGGACGGTGGTCACGGAGATCGGTGTCCTTTCGCGGGTGGTTGGGCGGGGCTGAGGTTCGGTGGTCCGGTTGGTCCGGTCCTCTCTGACGTCACCAGCCCGGTGGTGCGGCTGGTGGCGACAGGGCGGGCCGGGTCAGCGGCGGAGGCCCGGGACGCGGGCGGTGATGCGGTCGGTCAGGGTCGGGCCGTCGAGCTGGGTGTCGAACGCGTTGGCCAGGTCGCGGGCGTCGGCCAGGTCCTGGGTCATGACGGGGTCGCCGCCGCGGCGGTCGGCCTTGGCCTTGTCGTCGGCGACGATGCCGACCCACTCGCCCATTGCGCGGCGGGCGTTCTCCTTCTTGGGCACGGTGTTCTCCTTCTGGTCAGCGGGTGAGGACGGGCTTGGTGATGTCGCGGTGGTGGACGGTTACGGTGACGCCGCGGCGGCAAAGCTGTCGGGCGAGCTGGTTGGCTGCTACGGCGCTCCTGTGCCGACCTCCGCCGCAGCCGAAGGCGATGGTGGCCGCGGGCATCAGGCGGCGTCCTTGAGGTGGAGGTTGGTCCAGGTGTCGAAGTCGACGCCCGGCCACTCCTCCACGGGGATGTCGGCGTGCTCCTGGTCGAAGTGCTGGCGGCCCTGTTCGGTGGTCCAGTGCCAGTGGCTGGTGTCGGTGACGGTCTGGGTGGCCATGGGGTGCGTGCTCCTTCCGGGGCTGTTCGGGGCGGGTGGTCTGGTCGTGCTCGGGGCTCAGTCGCCGTAGTTCTCGGGGAGTCCGTGGCGTCGGAGCCACTCGCCCCGCCTCGTAGCGAGGCCAGCGCCGGGTGGGGGTGGCGGTGTCCGGCCGTCTGTCGGCTCGGCGGCCGGACACCGCGCGGGGAGGGTGGTCAGGGGCGGGGCTTCTTGGCGTTCTGCAATGCCTGCTGGTTCGCGGCGGCCTGGCGGGCACCGCTGCCGGACTGGTAGTCGCGCTGGCAGGCGTCGTGCGTGGCGGGGGTGCTGGTGATCGGGTTCGGGCGGGGCTTCCTGTCGTCGGGCATGTGGTCAGGTGTCCTGGTCGATGAGGCCGATGGCGTCGGCGAGGGGCTGGCGGTTGAGGTAGCTGGTTTCGTGGCCGTGCTGCTCGCCGAGGTGGCGGACGGTCTTCTGTAGGGCGAGGGGCAGGCTGCGGAGTGCCGGGTTGGTGTCCGGGTCGGTCAGGCGCTGCACGAGGAGTGCGATGCCGGTGAGGATGTCGAGGCCGTCGTCGTCGGCGAGGACGTGGAGGACGGTTTGGGTCTGGTCGGTGGTGAGCCGGTCGAGGGCGAGGAGGTGCAGGCCCTGCCGGATGAGGTCGATTCCGGCGTGGACTCCGGCGGTGTCGTCGAGGAGGCCGGCGAGTTCGTCGTCGAGCGGGGGGACGGCGTTCGCGGGGGTGTGGACGGGGCCCATGGGGTCGCGCATCACAGGTCGCCGTCCCATTCGCCGGTGACGAGCTGCTCGTAGGCGGCGGCCGCGGCTTCGGGGTGTTCGGCGGAGAACACGTCGTTGAGGTACGAGTTGGGGTCGATCGCGGCGAAGTGGTCCTCGAGGTCGGCGACCAGTTCCGGGTCCAGTTCGCTGTCGACGGGTACGTCGGGGATGTCGAGTTCCGGGGCAGTCCCCTCGGTCCCGTTGGTGAGCGTGTACGGGATCAGGGGGTTGGCCTGCCGGTAGTCGGCGATGACCTCGGTCGCGTCGGTCAGGGACTTCACCGCGTCGGCGGGGAGCGGCGCCTCGCCGATGTACTCGCCGGCCGCGTTGCGGAGCGTGATCCGGACGGCGTTCTCCGTGCTGTCGGCCGGGGTCAGGCGCTGAAGCTGAGCGAGGTAGCTGAGGGCGTGCAGGTCGTTGGCGTCCATCACGCACCGTCCTGCGAAGCCGTACGGCGGGTCGTGTCGGGGGCCTTGGCCAGCTTGTCCAGCCGACGCCGGGTCTGGCTCAGCTGGCCCACGATCAGGCCGACGAACGCGTAGACGATCGCGGCGGTCGCGATAGCGCTCAGGATCTCCATCACGCCGCCACCGCCTTCAGGACGCGGTCGCTGCCGGTCCAGACGGTGCCGATGGTGGACACGGTGCCGGTGATGTGGTCGTGGACGGTGACCGCGAACTGGGCCGCGCGCCGCTTCAGGATGCGGCGGGCCTCGGACGGGTCGGTGATGACGTCGAGGACGGTGAAGATGCCGTCCTGGTTGTCGTAGAGGACACCGGGCCGACGCGGCCCGATCTGCTCGGCCACCACCCGGCGCAGCGCCTCGTCAGTCTGCTGGGCGAATTTTTCTGTACGATCCCTCATGGATCAGCCTCCTGTATGCGCAGGTGGGACGATTCGCCGGGTCCTTCGGGGCCCCTGAGAGGCCTAGGTGTATGCGCACCTGGGCCTTTCGGCGGTTCTGGGGCTTCCGCCGTTCCCGACCACTTCAATGTAGACCACTCGCGGCACGATGCGCTAGTAGTAGCGCTACATGTTTCGTTGGACTAACCTCAAGAGGGAACCGCTGCACACAACGGAGTGAGCAGTGCACAACAGAGAGAGGAGGCAGGCCATGCCCGAGACCCCTGGGTACGCGGAGATCGCCGCGCACTTTCGGCGGCAGATTCAGGACGGAACGCTCCGGCCCGGCGACACGATCCCGAGTTACAAGGAAGCCAGCGCCCAATTCGGCGTTGCGCATACGACCGTGAACCGCGCATACCGGGTACTCAAGATGGAGGGACTGACCCTCACCAAGCCAGGTGTCGGGACGGTCGTGGCCGCACCGGCCAGCAACAACATCGGAACACGAGTAGCCCTGCATGCCGCTACAGGTAGCGCTCTTGACCGTGGCGAGTCGTCACGGATCCTCGAGGTGGGCACCGTCGGTGCCGACGCACTCGTCGCTCCCCGGCTCGACGTCGCTCCGGGAACGCCCGTGCAGGTGCGGCGCCGAGTAGTAAGTCGGGGTGACGTACCAGTTCACCTGAGCAGCAGCTACTACCCCGCCTACGTGATAGCGGTGACCCCCGAGCTGCAAGAGCCGGTATCCACTGGGGCCTCACGGGAACTCGCCGCATCACGTCTGGGCGTGGCCCAGGACCAAGTGCTTGAGGAGGTCACCAGCCGGCTGGCTACGGCGTCGGAGAAGGATGCGCTGGGGCTGACCGCTGCGGAGGTCGTCGTGACCCAGATCGTCCGTACCGTGTCGCTGGAGGACGGCCGCGTCGTTGAAGTTGCAGTGAAAGTAGCCGAGGGCTCGACCATCCTCCGCTGGACCACGTCGCTTCGGGCTCCCGGGACGGAAGCACGGGAAGGGGTTGGTGACGCCTGATTTCTGACGCGTTCCAGCAGCCAGCTTGAGCGCGGCGGTGGCCGACCGGTGTACCAGACCAGCCGACCACCCTTATGGCCGCCACCTGCGAAGAAAACGGCCACGTGAACCATCCGCTAGGGAGATTCATCATGAGCGTACCCAAACTTCGGTTCAGTCGAAGTTTCACCCGGCAGGTGACCGTCTGATGGCGTTCAACCTGCCCCCATTTGTGACCTTCAGGACCGGAGCCGAACTACTGGTCAGGCTCGGTCTCGCCGACAGCATCACGGCTGACGGCCTGCGGTACATCGCGCGCAACGCGCAGGACTGGCCCTTCGGAGACGGTCCGAACCAGATGCCCTATGTGATGGCTGGCAGGGCCAGAACCATGGAGACAGGCGTCTTCTTGGCGCAGTTCCAAAACCGCCCGCGGCCTGGCGGGCGAGGGCGCAAGTCAGACCAGGGGAACAACCGCCGATGAGGCCGCCACCTGGAGCGATACCGCACCAAACGCCTGGTTGCATCAGAACGCACGAACGGCCGGTGATTGCTCACCGGCCGTCCAAGCACCACAGCGGGTTCGCGGCCCGCTGTATCGAACGAGTCCCACCTTCTGAAAGCAGACTCTTGATGAGGACTGTACCTGCACCGAGCGGATCTCCGACAAGTGCATGCAGCGTGATCCTCCGTACGGACGTGAGCGCATGAGGAAGCGCGTGTCCCGGCCGCGCCGGTTCGCCGCGATCGACAACGACGCTATCGATCGTCTCCCGTCGGTCTTGGGGGTGGGGCTGCTGACCTGCTTGATTCGAGCGAAGGACGGCGACGACGTCACGGTGGAGAGCCTGGCCGGCCGGTACGAGGAGGGCGAGAAGTCGCTCACCAAGGCCATGCGATCTCTGGTGGAGGACGCCTACGTCGTCAAGTTCAAGGTTCAGCGGGCCACGTCTGAGTCAGTTGTGGAGGACGGGAAGGACGTCGTGAAGCGCGGCGGGTCCTGGTACACGACGTTCACGGTGGACTCGATCCCGTTCAGTCGCGAGGACGTGGCGGCGATGGTGGAGGAGATCTACGCGGAGGGGAACGTGAAGTCTCACCGTGTGGAGCCGACGCACTTGGACCCTCGAAACGCTCCAGGATCCGCCTCAGAACGACCGACCCCGCCGAAAGGGGGTGTCGGTCCGACCTGGGGAAACGCACCCTCCGAGGTGTCCTCGAACGCCGGTTCAGGGTCGCGACCGACACCCCCCTCAGGGGCCCTCGGTCGACCGACCCCCGGTCAGGGGGGTGCTCATATAAGGAATAAGACTTCTTCCACGCACACGAACTACGAAGACGAGAGCGATGCCCCTTCGGGGCGTAGCCCCGTGGACGTCCGTAGGACTTCTTCTACCGGTAGTAGCGCGTGCGCGCGTGAATGCGGCTTCGCCGCGTCCAGCAAAACCAGCCTGCCCGATCACCAGGAGCACGACCAGATGCGGCCCGGTGGGCCCGGGAAGAGCAGCAGCAAGGCGGCGGCCCGGCATACGCGGGCGCAGCTCGAGCAGGTGCGGGCCGTCCGGGCGTTCTTCCCTGCGGACTTCCTGGCCGGTCTGCCGGACGTGCCGGCCGTGTCGGATGCCGTTCTGTCGGCGATGGCCGAGGACGACCGGACGGTCGAGCAGCTGGGTGAGCGGATCGTGTACCGGTGGGACCGTCATGGCTGGGCGGACAAGCACTATGCGGGGGAGATCCTGAGTCCGGTGGGTGCGGCGGTGGCGATGGTGCGACCGCTGCGGCGTGGAGACCGGTTCGCGTGTGCGGATCCTCGCTGCGAGAACGGCCGGAATGTCGACACGGGGGCGGAGTGCCGGGCGTGTGAGGAGCGGATCGCGGACCGGCGGGCGGAGAGGCGCCGCCGGGAGGCGGAGGTGTCTGCTGGCGTCTCAGAGGGCTCGGTGCCAGCGCAACGGCCCACAGCAGCGAGTTGGTGGGACTGTGCGACCTGTCCCGCGTCGGGGAAGGGTGCTGCGCCGGCGGATGGTGTCTGCCGGAACTGTCGCGAGCGTCGCGCGGCCGCAGGTGTCGGTGCTGTAGTCGTCGAGGATCTCTCGGGGACGGTTGACCGGGACGGTGCCGATGCGGCGGCGTATGAGGAGTTCGCCGCTGAGGAGCAGCAGTCGGTAGACGACGGGGCGGAGGAGACGGCCCGCCTGCGGGCCATGTATGCCGCCCAGTACGGGACGTCTGAGCAGCGTGCCGCGTACAGCAGCGCCGCGCCGTTCTGACCTCACGGTGGCA
This sequence comes from Streptomyces sp. NRRL F-5135, assembly GCF_000719775.1. Lineage (GTDB taxonomy): Bacteria > Actinomycetota > Actinomycetes > Streptomycetales > Streptomycetaceae > Streptomyces > Streptomyces hebeiensis. The sequence continues at coordinate 66,669 of NZ_JOHR01000028.1, forward strand.
CGCCGCCCAATAGAATCACCATGAAGCGTTGCCCATTCAATGCTTCATGTGCCATCCTGGGGATGGCTCCGGGCCACCACACCTTCCACGGACGGGTGGCCCGGATCCGCCGTAACCAGCGGGATCACTGACACGACCGCGAACCACCTGAACCCGGAAGAAAGGAACCAGTCATGTCACGCAGCTTATGGGGCCGGAACCGCGAAGAGCAGGACGCCTACGAGGCCGGCCACTCCACATGGCGAGCCGCCCGCCAGCGGCTGGACGACGCCCTCGACTCCCAGCCCTACCGGCCCGTCGGCACCCCCCTCACCCCGGAGCAGGACGCCGCGCACCGGGCCCGCAGCGCCGAAGTCCAGGCCGAGATCAAGGACGCCCGCGCCGCCGAGAAGGAAGCCCGCGCCAAGCTCAAGTTCCCCTGGGAGAAGTAGCTCAGTACCCGCCGATACGCCCTACTGATCAGTGCCCCTCAAGTCGGCCCGTCACCGCACAGGGTGACGGGCCGGCTTTCGTTTACTCAGGCATGCGCGGCGCGGCCCCGCTCTGTGTCCTGTCGTTCGCGTTACGGGGCGGCCTGCTGGCCGGGCAGATAGACCATGACCCCGCCGGTGATCGGCACGCACCGGGTATCGGCCGGGAGCTGGGTAACGAGGCACATGGTCTCGTTCTGTCCTCCCGAGCGGATGCGCTGGAGGTGGTCGCGGCCGTACAGGATGGTCCCGGGGTCCTCCATCGTGCCGGTGATGCACAGCACCGGATCCGGCAGGAACGTGCCGCCACCAGCACGGGCGACGGCCAGCTCGGCGTCGTTCGCCTCCGCGGCAGCGTTCTCCAGCGGGGTCTGGCACTGCGGGCACAAGATGAGGGCCAAGCGTCCCCCCTCCCACTCGCCTGTCCAGGTCGAGGCGGCCTTGGACGTGAGGTCCCTCGGGGCGTAGCAGCCGCACCGGGTGCACCGGAGCCGCTTCCCTATGCGTGTCTGCGGGCGCTTCTTTCGACTCATGTTCGGTCAACGACTGTGGGGCGGGCCGGTATTGGGCAGGTGGGTTTCGGAAACAGGCACTTACGGAACCCCGGTCAGGAAGAAGTGCCAGAGGTGCCCCGCCGCCCGCTCCCGACACGCCGAAGGGAAGTTCGGAAACGGTTTGGTCCGCTCGAGATTCGGCGCTCTGCCGGTGCCGCCCGCTACCGTGGTCATGCACCAACCGGCTAGCCGCGTACCGCCGGTCGCCGCTCAGCCCGCGCCCACGCCGCGGGCAGCCCCGCAAGGGGGCGGCCAAGGTCTCCAGGGGCCCGCGTAGCTCACCACTCGCCTTGAGCGCGCTGTTCGTTCTCCTTCTGTGGCCCCTGACGTATGGCCGGAGGAGCGTGGGTCTGTCCGGCTGGGAGACGTCATGCCGAAGAAGCAGCCGACCGCAGCGAAGCGAGCCCGCACCGCCGCTCGCGCCGGCGCCAAGTACACCACCGCCCTCCGACACGAGACGGGCGCTCATCCGCTCCCCCCTCACCTCGACATCTTCGACACCGACGCGCTGGATGAGGGCGACCGGATGGTCGTGGACGGCCTGCGGGCGCTCGCGGCCGAGGGGCAGCCGTTGGCCGTGCGCATGGCCGAGCCGGACCCGGAGGTCGTGGAGGCCCGGATGCGGGCCGAGGAGAAAGGCGTCACCCCACAGTGGACGCGGTGGGCGTCGGTGGAGGCCGCCGTCGATGGCTACGTGCTGCGCGAGACGCAGTACGGGCCGAACCGCTCCGGCTACACCTCGACCAGCCGCGGGCCCCGGGTGCCGGTGCCGGTCCGCGCGGCCGACGGCACCGTGACCGTGGTGGCGATGCCTGAGTGGGCCCGGCTCCACGAAGGCCAGTGGATCTGGGAGCACACCGGCTGGCCCGTGGAAAGGCCCGGCCGGATCGTGGACCCGCCGCAGGAGTTCTCACCGGCGCCGGGGCTGCGCTGGCAGGTCGCGGTCTGGGTCGACCTCGGGCACGAGGGCAAGGTGCTGGGCGAGGACTACGGCGGCGGCACCTCGGCCTGGAGCACCGTCGGCTGGTGTACGAGCCGGGACGACGCACGCCTGATCGCCCGCGCGTACACCGCACACCGTGGCGACCATGCCCGCGCCGACGTCATCGAGCACGGCTCGGACAACGGGATCGTCTCCGTCGCCAGGGACACGTACCTCCCGGCCCCGGACGCTCCGGCCCGTCCCCGGCCGCCCGCCCTGGGCGAGCAGCGCGGCACCCTCGCCGCAGGCCCGCGCCCGGCCTCCCCGGACCGGTCCGAGATCCCCGAGCCCGCTTGGTACCAGGGGGCGAAGCAGCCGCCGAACTCGTCGCTGATCGTGTGGACCGGCACCGGCTGGCGCACCCTGGTGTGGACCGACTGGCAGTCCTCGAACATCGCGGCCGTGCTCGGCATCGGAGCCGGCGGCCCGTACGAGTGGGCGGAGTCGTGGGGGCCGCGCCATCCGGACCGGGACCTGCACGACTGGACCCAGGAGGGCCGCGAGCTGACGCGCCGGTTTCCGGAGCCCACCTACCAGGAGCGCACGAAGCTGATCGACGCCATGCGCCGCGCTCACGAGGACGCCCTGGTGGACGCGCTCGCTGATCGCGGCGGCCTCACTCAGGAGCAGGCAATCGCCCGGCTCGCCGAGGGAGGCGAGAAGTACCGCCACGTCCTGGCCGTGGGGCAGGCCGCCATCTCCCGGGCCCTGCATACCGCCCGCCGGGCCCTTCCCGAAGGTCCGGAGCGTACGGCGGTCCGGCACGCCCTGGCCGACCTCATGGACCGCCACCTGCTTCCCGCCGACGCAGAGCGCATCGCCAACCAACAGCTCGACTCCGAGATCGAAGCGGACCGCGCCCCCGGCGTCACCGCCTGGTGCCGCCGGGCGGTGGCCGAGTACGTCTCCCCCGCGCCGGACCCGGTGGCGGCCGGCGTCGACGGATTCCGCGCCCAGGAGAGCTGACACGGGCCTGTGCCCGGTCACGGCAGTTCCCCTCTCCGTCAGTGTCGTGCAGTACAGTCAGGTCTGCGGTCGCTGACCGTGGGCCCGGCTCGTGGCCCGGTACGTTCGGCCCCAGACCGGACGCGTTCAACCGAAGGTGCCCCGCGCCGAGCCGCCCTTCCACCGCATTGCCTCCACTGGTCTCGCTCTTGACGGCCGGTGAGTCTGGGGATCACGCGAGCCGCAGAAACGAGAGCTTGAGATGCCGAAGGACCACGCGCGCAAGAAGGCCTTGACCGACCTCAAAGACGAGCTGGGCATCAAGCACGCCTGCGCCATCGCGCTCCTGGACCACCCCGACATCGACGAGCGGCGTCTCCTGGTCGAGTACCTGGCGGAGTACGTGGACATCACCACGTACCGCGAGGCGGTCGACTACCTCCGCCAGGAGCAGGCCAATCCGCTGGACTACGAAGGACCGACCATGACAGATCAACTCCCCCACGACCCGTACATCAGCGCGGTCGCTGAAGCCTTCGCCGCCTACGACATCACCGTCATCGACGGCGGCACCAGCACCCAGGATGGCGAACTCCTCGAGGGCTGGATCACGTTCGCCCCCTCCAACATCTCGCCCGACACCTGGCAGCACGGCGTGCACCTGGGCTGGGACCAGAACCGCGGCTGGCACCTCATCGAGAGCGGCGGCGGGCGGAACGTTCACGAACTCGACCCCGAGGCCGTCTTGACCTACTCCAGCCCCCAACAGGTCGCCTGCTCCGCAGCGAACGCGCTACGCGGCTACCTGTCGACCGGCCCCATCACCGACGGCTCATGGCGGACATGGGACTCCCGCTCGGTAGAGGCAGCGGTCGCAGCATGGACCGCGGACGCCTGACGTGCCGCTCGCGGCTGAACCGGGCTCGCCGTCAGCTCTCTGGCGCTACCCTGGCAGTAGGAAGCGCAGTAGCAGAGGAGAGGGGGCCCGGGATGGGGCACGAAGCGTGGACGGTGGACCGACTCCATCACGCCCTCCCGCACTCTGCTCTCCGGCAGCAGCTCCTCCACGACGTCAACCTCACCCCCATCGAGGCCCTGCCGGCCGCCCTCGACCGGTGGACAAGGGTCGTCGAACAGCTTGAGAACGAGGCGCCCGGCATCGAAGCCGCCCGCACCGCCGCCAAGGTCGGCCACCTCCTCCCGTCGCACCTGACGGCCCCAGGCGCCGGTGTCACCGACCGGACCAGCGACATCCTCCACGACGCTGCTGCTCGGCGGCGCGGCCAGGGCGCCGCGTGACCTACCGCCTCGCGTTCCCCGCCGACGTCTTCGACACCTACAAGCAGCTCCCCGACGCCGCCCGCCGTGACCTCGCCGTATGCCTCGTCGACACGCAGGAAGACCCGCTCGCACACTCCGAGCCGTACGGGCAGGACGACGGCATCATCCGCACCGTCGCCCGCGGGCACGTCACCGCCGTCATCCTCATCGGTACAGACACGCAGACCCTGACCGTCCTCACCATCGCCTACGCCGGTCCGCACTGAAGGCGAGGCAGACGTGGCAGCCAAACGCATGACGGACCGTGCCGCCCGCACGCTCCTTGAGTCCGCCGAGCTGGTGAAGGCACCGGACTGGTCCGAGACCCATCGCTGGCATGTGGTGGCCGACGGGAAGACCTTGATCGTGGTGGCGCCGTCCTACGGGGGTGCTTCCCGTACGGGGCGGAACGGCTGGCGCTGGTGGCTCGCGGACCTCGGCCCCAGCAAGAGCAGCGTCCACCCCACCCGGCAGACAGCGGCTACGGCGGGGCTGGCCGTCTGGCTTCGGTGGATCACCCGCCCCGCCTGACCGGACAGCTACTCGGGATCGGGGCCGGCCCCTTCGACGTCCTCAGCAGGGCGCGGCACGAGACGATCCCATGACCGGTTCGCCGCAGTCCCCGCAGCCGAAGCCAGCGCCGCCGGCACAGCCGAGTCCTCCGCCAGCTCCTTCAGCGTCTCGTTCTCCACCACGGCCTGCAACGACAGCAGGAACACGACTGCGGCGACGAACCAGTAGAACAGGCGCCGCTGTTCCTCCCACGACAGCCCGCGTCCCTGCGTTGCGGCGAAGACCCGAGCGGGCTCCTCCAGCTCGTCGAGAAGCCCTTCCGGTACGGCCGAGAGCCCCTCGTCCAGGTCCTCGTCGTCGAGGCTGTACGTCTCGTCCAGTGCCCGCACCACGGACAGGTAGGCGTCCCCGCCCACGATGCCGCTCAGGTCGAGCTGAGCGGTCGCCCGGGCCAGCGTCTCCGCCAGGCCGGACCCTGCTACCGCCCGGGCCACAATCTGCTGGTGGAACTCCGCCGAGGCCAAGGCGGCGGATGCCGCCGCGGCCGCTCGCTGCATGACCGGCTGGTTCTGTCTGAGCACCGCAGCGACCTGGGCCATGCCCATGTAGGAGGTCCGGTGCATCCGGGCCACCTGCTCAGCCACCTGCTGCCCGACCACCCGCTGGGCCAGTTGCTCGCCGACCGCAGCGGCTATCCGCGCTCCGATGACGTTCAACCCCGGTACCGCCACGGCCGATGCGTCCTGTGCCGAACTCGGCTGCTGGTTTCTGCTGTTCTCGTTGTCCATGCCGGGACTCTGGCACAGAACTGCCTCTCCGGGATCAGGAGGTACGCATGTCGCCACAAACAAGAACCCTAAGCATTGCATGCACAATGCTTAGGGTGTAATACTGGTTCCGTTGACCTTCCGGGCGCCACATTCGGCCTTGGGAGAGCAAGGCAAGCGCAGATGCCGATCCGCGACACCCTGAACTCGCCCCGTCACCCAACTCGCCCTGCCCCAACTCCTGAGGAGCATCATGACGACCATCCCTTCCGCTCGTGCCCGCCTGTCCGCGTACATGGCTCACAAGTCCGATGCCGACCAAGCCGAGTTCGAGCGGCGTGTCGACGCCGTCGTGGCAGAGGCTACCGAAACGCTGCGGGCCCGGGTCGCCGAGCTGGAAAAGGACGCCGCTTTCCTCCGCGCCCTGGAGGCGGCGGGCGTGGACAACTGGGAGGGCTACGACGACGCCTGCGAGATCGCGAGCGGCAGCTGAGAGTTCCCTCCCTCCCCAGCATCAGGTGGGCCCGTCGAACGGGGCGGGCCCACCCCACCCCTTAAGGAGCGTCATGACGAACATCTCGCTCACCCCGGCCGTGGCGTTGACCCGTCTCCGCCGGTACGAGGAGCGCACGTCGACCTGGTCGACAGCCTCGTGCAACGACGGCACGGAGAAGGCGCTGCACCAGATCGCGGTCACCCTGGCCGTCGAGGTTGAGCGGCTGCGGAAGGCCCTGCCGGACATCAGCGAACAGCAGGAGATCGTCGCACAGGCCATTCGCGACTTCCGGTTCCACAACTACGGACTCGACAACGTCGACCCGAACAGCGAGTACGCCGAGTGGGTCGGAGACCTCGCGAGCGCCATCGTCCGGGCGCTGTCCGCCGAGGAGACCACACCGTGATCATGCGCCACCACACCCCGCCGTCGCCGTTCGGTTGCCGCTGGTGCGGCATCGACCGCAGGAGCCACGGCCGCCAGTGGGTCGCGTCCCAGGGCATGCACGCCTGGGAGCGGCCGACCGACGCACAGATCCTCGCCCGCATACGCGCCCGGAGGGCAGCTCAGAAGGACCGGCCCGTATCCGACCTCCTCAACTCCGGGAGGCAACGAGCATGAGAGCTCTGACACTGAAGTACCCGTGGAGCGCCGCTGTCGCGTACGGCCCGAAGCGGATCGATAACCGGTCCACGCCCATCCCGGAGAAGCATCTCGGCACCACGGTCTTCATCCACGCCGGCGCCGGGGAAGACGAGAATGTCCTGCCCGCCGACATGGTCCGCGCATGGCCGCGGCATTCCCGAGCGGTCGTCGCCGTCGCCACCCTCGCCTCCTGTCACCAGGCGGCGAAGCCCGTCTGCTGCGCGCCCTGGGGATTCCCCAACGCCTGGCACTGGGTCCTCGAGAACGTCCGGCCCGTTCCGCACCCGCCACGCCCGGTGCGTGGCCAACTCGGGCTCTGGACCGTTCCCGCCGAGGTCGTGGCCGCCGTACAAGGGCAGGTCGACATTCCGTTGTCGGTGGGCTCGTGAGGCGGCGGGTGTCGAAGCGGGAGATCCTGCGCCGTCTGGAAGCCCTCGAGGCACTCCTCAACCAGCCGCCTGCCCGGATCGCCGGTCAGACGGCCCTGCCGATGGGGATGATCGGGCATCACACGTACGAGGGCCCCGGGGCATGCCGGGCGGATCTGTTCGGCACTGTGTGCGGGGCGCACCGGGACGCGCACGAGTTCGTCGACGACGGCCGGTAGAGGGCTGCGGGCGGCCGGTGTCGAGGCCGCGCGTGATGGCGAGTGTCGGCACCGGCCGCGGTCTTGAGGCCGTGACGAGAGACGGGCGTCCGGGGGCGCGGGCCACGCTGCGAAACCCACCATGGTGTGTTGCGGCCCGCGCCCCCGTAACGTCGTTCCGTCACCGTTCTCCCCGGGCGGAGACTGCCTGACCGTTGTTCAAAACACGCATTCCGAACTGGCCGGGACAATCTCCCCTCGGGGTACACATCAAGACCACTGATGATGGAACTGGCAGGTCAGCGGCCCAGCACCCACATCCTGACCTAACCCGTTCCGGTTATCTCCGGGCCGTTTTTCCACCCAAAAACCGCATGAATATTTACACTCCACACGGCAATAGATGCCCACTACACGGGGGGAACGTGAAGCAAGACCCGCTCCGTCAGCTCCTCACCACACGCCGATCCGCGATCGAACCCGAAACCCACGGCCTCACCCGCCCCACCGGCCAAGGCCGCCGCGCCGCCGGCCTCTCCCAACACCAGGTCGACCATCTCACCGACCGAGCCATCAACACCTACCAACGCCTCGAGTCCGGGAACTACCTGAACCCGCCCCTCGACTACCTCCGCGACATCGCCGTCCTGTTCGACATGAACGAACACGAGTGGATCGCCCTCCACCGCTACGCCCGCGGCGAAGACCCGCCCGGCCCCCTCAGCCAGGACTCTGGCTACCACGTCGCGGGCGCCTGGCAGCACGCCGTCAACTCCATCGGCGAAATGGCCTACCTCACGGATGCCTCCTGGAACGTCCTCGCCGCCAACGCCGAGTGGGCCGGCTTGTTCCCCAGCGGCCGTACCCCCGACAACACCATGCGGTGGATGCTGCTCTCTGCCGAGGCCCGGCACGTCCTGACCGACTGGAAAACCGCGTGGGCGCCCCTCATCCTGCCCCAGCTCCGTGTCGCCCTCGCCACCCGCCAGGACGACACCCTCCGCGCCATCGAACGCGACGTCCTCGCCGACCCGGTCACCCGCAGCCTGTACGACGAGCAGGGCGTCTACGTGCACCCCAACGGCGACCAACGGCCCATCCACCACGCCGTCCACGGGCCCGGCTGGGTCACCATGTGCTCCGCACAACCCGAAGGCAGCACCGGCTCCCGGCTGATGATCCTCCTGTATCAGCCCGGCGCCCGCCGTCCCCGGCCGCAGACCCCACTCCGGGCCTGCCCGCCAGGCCCGCGCACCCCCACACGCCCCTGACTCCAGCACATTGAGCCCCCACGCCTCGAACAGCAGGACCGCTCAAGGCACGGCCAACGGCCGGCATGCTCCGGAACGGGAGAACCGGAGCGGAAGCAGAGGAACAGCGCACCCTGGCCACCGCCAGGCCAGGGCACCGCAGTCGAATCCGCATTCCTCCCCCTACAGGGGAACACGGCACACGATTTGGACGTACGGTTTGGGCCACCCCCGCACGCAGACCAGCCATGCCCAGCCCTGCCGGAGGACACATGCCCGCCTACGTCACCACACCCCAGATCGTGCTCCCCCCGCACAAGATCACCACAGCCGAGATCCTCGACGACATCCGGGCACGGCACGCCACCCACCCACGGCTGCCCGTCATCCTCCGCGCCATCACCAACTGCGGCGTCACCACACGCCACTTCACCCGGCCCCTCGACGCCCCCACCGTCACCGGCACCGCCGACGTCCAGGAACGCACCCGGGCCGCCTTCAACGACTGCCTCACCATGGCCACCGAAGCCGCCACCCAGGCCCTCGCCCACGCCGGCCTCACCCCGAGCGACATCGACGCGGTCGTCACCTCCCACGCCACCGGCTGGTCCGTCCCCAATCTCGACGTCCACCTCACCGCCGCCCTCGGCCTCCCGCCGACCGTGCGACGCCTCCCCATGACCACCCTCGCCTGCGCCGGCGGCGCCCACGCCCTCATAAGGGCCGCCGACCACGTCACCGCTCACCCCACGGCCCGGGTCCTCGTCGTCGCCACCGAAGCCCTGTCGACGTCGTACAACCACGCAGACACCAGCATCCCCAGCATGATCTACAAGGCACTGTTCGCGGACTCCGCCGCCGCAGCCATCGTCACCGCCGAGCTCCTCGAGCCCGGGATCCGGATCGACGACACCTTCGAGTACTGGCTCCCCGGCAGCCTCGACCGGTACGAAGGCCGCCTCGACCAGACCGGCCTCCACTTCGACTCCACCCGCCAAGCCCCCGCCGCCGCGGGCCAGTCCATGCCCGCCGTCCTCAACTGGCTCGGCCACAACCACATCATCGACTGGGCCGTCATCCACCCCGGCGGGCCGTCCATCATCCGCGACGTCGCCCACGCCCTCGGCCTCGACGACCACGACGCCCAGCACTCGTACGACTCCCTCACCGAGTGCGGCAACCTCGGCGGCCCCGCGGTCCTGGACGTCCTCGCCCGCACCCACACCACACCGCCCGCGCACGGCACGACCGGCGTTCTGGCCGCGTTCGGCCCCGGCTTCACCGTGTCCGCGATCCGCGGCACCTGGCAGGCGTGACGGGGGGTTCCTGCCGGCCGGTGCGCCGTGTGAGGATCCGCCCATGACCCGGACCATGCTCCCGCCCAGTGCCCGCTGTCTCGCGCCGTCCGCTCGTGACCGGGGACGATGTCGCCGACCGTGGCGGACACGAGGATCATGGTGCGCAGGTCGGTACGGGCACCCTTCCCCGAGCGGGCGGCCAGGGCGGCTTCGACTTTGCGGGCCTTGAAGTACGCCTGCGGGCGGCCCGAGTCGGGATGCGGCCGGTACCCGGCCGGCTTCAGCCCCAGCCGGAAGATGGTCCTTGACGCGGCCTTCGCGGGGTCCTTGGCCTTCGACTTCAGAACGTCCACGCCGATCTGCTCCAGCGTCCACAGCTCGTGCTGTTCGATGATCGGCCACAGTTCGACCCCTTCGACGATCGTCCCGATGTCCAGGTTGCCGTCGTCGTCGGTGGGGTAGCCGTCGAAGTCGTGGTCGGCGGCGTAGGCCGGTCCGATGAACTCGTCACCGGCGAGGGAGACCCCGTCGGGCAGGGCGGCGTTGATGGCGTGGTGGTAGGCGATGTTGATCGCCTCGATGTCGTAGTCGTCCCCGCCGTAGGAGCCGAGGGCTTTGAGGACGGTGGTCTCGAGGTTGAGCGCGTACTGGTCGACGCGGGTGACCCAGGTGCCGTAGCTGGTGGTGGTCGTCATGACGGTGCTCCCCTTCGGTCCGGCGGCGATGGGGGCCTTTGCTGCCCCCCTCACCTCGATGACTCAACCTTGCCGTATGTACGGCAAGGTTGGCAAGGGGTGTCACTCGAAAGGGTGAACACGTAGGACAAAATCCCCAGCAGAAAAGACTTGCCGAAGCACTCAAAACGGGCGGGTCGGTCCAGCCTTGTCCATCCGTTGCCTATGCCGGACGCCAGTCGTTCTTGCTGTATGAGCGACGAGACCAAGTTCGACACATCGATGCCTGCCAGCCGCGCTTACCACGCCGAGATGTGCGCTCCCTCCAGCGGCGGTCCGTCATCGGTTGTGGACCTGGCCAAGCTGAAAGCCGCAGCGGATGAGGAGATGAAAGGGCTGTTGAATGCTGGCTGGCGAAGCGTTCCCGCACTGCTACGGCTCATGATGCACGACGTTCGCCTCGTGATGGCGCCTACCCGAAGTGACTGAACCTGGCCCCGCGGGGGCATCCGCCAGGCACCGGCCGGGGTCGGCATCCGTTTCATTCCTGCGCGGGATTCGTTAGGCGCATAGGATGAGTTGCGCTGCCTGCGTGATTGCCCAGCTGACGAAGAGGTTCGGATGTCGCCCGCGCATAAGCTCGCACAAAGCGCCGTTCTGGGGGCCGTCGCCGCGATGCCCGTGGTGTGGATTGTCTGGATGGTGAGTGACAACCCGCCGTCGCCTCAGACCACCATTCTCGGCTCTGCGATGGCCGGTCTCGGCGGGGTGTGGGTCGCCGTGAAGGCGCGGCGGCTCCGGGCGCGCGGCCGGCGGCAGGGCAGAGGGTGAGGTATGGGGACCAGGCACGTCTCATGAGGCTGCTGCCCGGTTACCAACGCATGCCGAGTGCGTCGAGGGCCGTGATTCGCTCGGCGCTGATGCCGCCCTTTTTGACTCCACTGCGCAACTGTCTCTGGTACAGGATCCAGGATCCGAGTTTGGTGCCGTCTGGTGCGGTGTAGGAGTGCTTGACGTGCAGGTGGCCGTGCTTGGCGTGGAACTGCTGCGCCGCGGCGTACATCTGCCACCAGCGGACGTCGATCTTGTCCCAGACCATGCCGAGCTCGTCGAGCGCGGACTTCTGCTCCAGCGGCAGGGTGCCTCTGCCGTGCTTGACGCGCTGGGTGGTGAGCCAGGCACCGAGTTTGTGCCCGCTGGGCGTGCTGTACTCACGCGGTACCCGCAGGTGGCCGTGCTCGCGATGGTAGAGGCGGGCCGCGGTGATGCCGGCGGCCCATGCTTCTTCGACGCGGTTCGGGTCCCATTTGAAGCCGAGAGCCTCCAGCGCTGCTTGCCTTTCGGGGGCCAGTTTTCCGCTACGGCGTAGGGATCGCTGCTTGCTGAGCCAAATCCCCAAGCTCACCCCGTCCGCGGTGCGGTGCGACTGCGGTACGTTCAGGTGCCCGTGCTCGGCCCGGTAGGAAGCGGCGGTGTCGAGGTTCACGGCGAACGCCTCGGCACTGGGATCCCAGACCATGCCGATCGCGGTGAGCTTCTCGACGCGGTCTGTACTGAGACGGCCGCGTCGGAATTCGTGGCGGCGTTGGGCGATCCAGCCCCCCAGGCGGAAGCCGTGCTCTGTGCGGTGCTCGGCGGGCACGAGCAGGTGCTGGTGTTCTTCGTAATAGCGCGCGGCTACGTAGTAGCCCTCCCACCAGGGGTTGGTGCTCTGGCGCACGAGCATCAGCTTCACCTGGGCGAGGAAATCTTGGCTCGTGCCGGGCGGTAGGACGAATGTGATCTTATCGGGTAGTTGTGGGTTACTTGCGGAGTTCTTGCTCCGTTGGCTGTCGAGTGCGACCCCCAGTGGCTCATCGTGAGCGCGCAGAGCACGCACGACCTGCCACAGGGTCTCGTAGTCGCCAGGGTCCAAGTCACCGATCTCGCCGTCTTCTTCGGGCACCACCAGCGGCACGATGATCGTTGAGGGGCCTGGCACCTGCGGATCCCGGCGCAGCGCTCGCCCGACCGCTTGGGTGATATCCACGGCTGATCTTTTGGGATGTCCGAACAGGACTGCGTCTACTGCTGGTAGGTCGACGCCTTCGCTCAGGCATCGCGCGCTGCTGATGACCGTCCAGCCGTGGGTGTGCCGCAGTCGGTTGAGGATGCTGCCCCTGGCCCGGTGGTCCATCTTGCCGTGGATGTGTGCCGCGTAGAGGTGGTCCTGGTCAGTGGGCGAGGTGCGGGATACAGCGTGTTTCAGGGTGCGGGCGAACTCGGCGGCCGCGTCGACGCGGGGGTGGTAGGTCAAGGCGCGTCGGATACCGTACTGCTGGCGGGCGCGGCCTAGGGCGACTTGGGCGACGACGGTTTGCAGCGACGGTGCCCCCAGCGCATCCACGTATTCGATGCCCTCGTCGGCCAGCAGCTTACGTGCCTCGGCGTCCCGGACGCCGATCACCGCGATGCGGTAGTCCTCCAGGTATCCATCGGTGATGCCCTGCGCGAAGGAATACCGGCCCAGGACCGGGCCGAACACGGTTTCGTCGTCCATGCCGACCATCGGCAGCGAGTCGATGCCGGCGTTGATGCGCAGGTCCTCACGAGGGGTGGCTGTCATGAACAGCCGGCGCCGGGCGGGGAGCCGGCCCGGCTGGAGGATCTTGCGGGTGGTGAAGTCGGCCCGGCCGGCGAGGTGGTGAGCTTCGTCGAGGACCAGGAGGTCCAGCGGGCTGGTCGCAAGGACCGCGTCCGCCAGCCGGACCGCGGAAAGGTACGTGCACAGCACCAGCCGGATCCCGGGTGCAGACGGCCGGCGCAACCAGACGGTGATGTCCTCGGTGCGAGTGGTGACCGGCACGGGCAGGTCGTGGGTGTGTACGGCGGCATCCGCGACGGTGTCGTCGCTGCATACCGCCAGCGCATCCAGCGGCTGGCGGGCGTTGCGGGACCAGGAGGCCAGGGTCTGTGCGACCAGGGAGAGGGAAGGCGCGAGGACGGCGACGGTCCCGCCGCCGGGCAGGAGCTGCTCGGCGGAGCGCTGGGCGACGATCGTCTTGCCGCTGCCGCAGGCCATGTGGATCTGGCCGTTCCCGCCGTCCCGTAGCCCTCGCCATACGCTGCTGACGATCTCTTGTTGGTAGGGGCGTAATTTCATACGTTGACGAATCCTTTGATCTGGCGAGAACGAGGGCGTCGGCAGGGCCGGGTTCACGCGTCGTTGTTGTCGAGGTCGGCGTAGTCGATGCGGGCGCCGGTCAGCGCGGCGGCGCGGGCGCACACCTGCCGGTGCCAGGACGCCGTCCAGCCGTGCCAGCCCTCCGACCAGCTCGTCCCGCGCACGCCGGCCTTGTACTCGTCGTCGTCGCGGTAGGTGATCAGCGTGTCGTCGTCCGCGTCCTCAAGGCCGGCGACCAGCTTGGCGACCGCGGCGTCAGTTGCCGCCTTCAGTTCGGCGATCTCGGGCCGGACACGGCCGGGGACCGGGTCGCGGCCCTGCTCCCAGGAGCGCAGCGTGCGCGGGTTCACGCCGAGCCGATTGGCCATGTCGTCGCCCGTCAGGCCCAGGTACTCCCGGGCCGTGCGCAGCTCTGCGGGGGTCAGCGGGTCGTCTTCCGCCAGGTCGTCGCGCAGGCCCCGCAGGTAGGCGCCCAGGCCGTGGCAGACCGCTACCGGGCTGTCCCCGCAGTCGACGAGGCCGGCCAGGATCTCCCGCTCGATCTCGTCCAGGCGGTCGTCGGTGGTGTCGGCGGTGATGTCGTGCTCCTCGACCTCAAAGCCGTTGACGGCGCCGTCGATGTCCCAGATCCCGACCAGGTCACTGTCGGGGAAGCCCTGGTCCGCCTCGCCCCTGTAGTTGCTCCCCGACGACAGACCGAGGATGCTCTCGATCTCCTCATCGGCGGCGCGGGCGTCGTCGTCCCACTGGGCGACGGTGTTGTTGCCGTCCCAGACCGCTTCCGTCCCGGCAATGACGAGGTCGGCGAGGGGGGCGATCTGCCGCATGACCCGGTTCACGGCGTCCGCGGTCAGGACCGGGATCGGGTAGCGGATGTCCAGACCGTGGTAGACGGTGCCCGGGACCGCGTTGCCGACCTCGGAGTTGTAGGTGGCGGACAGCGTCTCGTTCTGGGTGTCGAGTTCGATGTAGGCGGGCTGGGGTTCGGTCTGTCCGTCGTAGTGGCGGTACAGCTCGGTCGCTGCGGTGCAGTCGATGATGGTGACGCTCACAGGATGGCCCCTTTCCGGGGGAAAGTTCGGTGGATGACTTCAGAGGGCGGCGACGGCGGCACGGATGCTGCGGGAGACGATGCCGAGCAGGTCGACCGTGGTCCGCTCGCCGTCGTAGAAGCGGATGTGCAGGGCGTCGGCCCCGTGGTGCTGGAACATCAGCCGGCCGGTGGGCACGTCGAAGTAGACCTTGCTGATCGATCCGACGATGCCGCCGACGCGGCCGTTGGCGATGGCCCGGCCGAGGAACTCGGCGCTGGCGACGTTGCCGCTGCGGTAGTAGTCGACGTCCAGGCCGGAGAACTCGGTCCAGTTGTTGAGGTAGACGCGGTCCATGCCGTTCTTCTGCCAGCGCCGGCCACCGATGGCGACCATGGTGTCGGCGGTGAGGACGGCCGGGCGGGCGGGGCGCTTCATGGCGCCGATGGCGATGCGGGCGGCGAGGGAGGCGGCGTCGATGATCCAGCGGCCGGCGGTCTTCGTGGCAGCGATGACGCCGCGGCGGCACCAGCCACGCACGGTGGCGACTGATACGTGGGCCTCACGGGCTGCTGCGGTGGTGTTCATGAGCTTCTCCGAGTCACTTACGGAGCGGGCTGGGGCTGTTCCCCTGCCTCACACCCACAGACTACACCCTAAAATAGGGTGCGGCGCAAGGTGTTCACCCAAACTCTTACCGTGATCATCGAAAATGCCCCGCGCACGCCGCCTAGAGCACGCCGAGGGCGGTGTCCGGCCGGCACAGCGGGCACGGCCGGATACCGTGCTCGACCAGCCCGGTGACGGCCTGGTCCCGAGTGAGGGGCTGGACTGCGCGGCCACGCATCTTGCAGTCCCCCACATGGATGGCGATCGGAGAGCGCGCGCCGTCGATCCCCCGCTCAACCAGCCACTCAGGGGGTGCCGGGGGTGGCCGGCGCGCGGCTTCCTCAGCAGCACGCCCCTCCTCCTCGGCGATCCACCGGCGGGTGCGCTCCAGGTCCTGGAGCTGGACCCGCTCCAGGAAGCGGAGCGCGATCAGGCGCGGCGAATCGGTCATAAGTTCGAGTGTAGGTTCGGCGCGATCCCGGCTTCACCACGGACCCCCCCCGGGGGCTCTGCCACACTGGGCGGTGGCCCGTCGTGCATCCCCCGTCGCGGCGGGCCACCACCACACCCCGGGCCTACCCGCTGTCAGCCCCCGGCCGCCAGCCCGGCCCCTTCGGCTTCCGCAGCGGCGGCCTTCACCGCCATCTCCAGATCGCTGCGGTTCACGCCGGCCTCGGCCGCGTGCTCGGTCACCGCGGCATGCACGGCCGCTGCCGCTTCCCACCACGGCCGCCACGCCTCCGGCGAGTAGTCCTCGCGCAGGGCATCTGCCCGGGCCGCGTTCGCCACGCGCTGGAGCCGGAGCAGGTGATCGGGTACGTCGGGTCTCTTGTCTTTCGCCACGGCCGGAGCTTACGCCGCAGCCGTCACAGCCATCGCTCGGTACCTGGCCGGGAAAGCGAGAAGCGGCCCGCCCGAGATGGGCGGGCCGCTGTGTCGGGGAGGTTATGCACCGGGCACGCTACGCCCAGCCCCCTGCCCCTGTCAGGCCATAGGTCATGCCATATCGCGCGTCGGATTTGGTAAAATTGATCATGTCTCAGGACCTGATCGACTTCCTCAAACCCCGCCTCGACGAAGACGAGCGGGCCGCGCGGGTGGCCAAGCCGAGCCCGTGGCATGCGGACGGCGACCCGGCCCGCGTACTACGGGAGCTGGAGGCC
>NZ_JOHR01000029.1 GCF_000719775.1 Streptomyces sp. NRRL F-5135
AACCGGCGAACTCTACCTCTACCCCGGCACCGGAAACACCGGCCTCAACACACTCGGAACCCGCACCCTCATCGGAACCGGCGGCTGGAACGGCATGAACAAACTCGCCTCCCCCGGCGACTTCAACGCAGACGGCAAAGCCGACCTCATCGCCACCAAGACCGAAACCGGCGAACTGTACCTCTACCCCGGCACCGGCTCACCCGGACTGAACACGCTCAGCAGCAGGATCCTCATCGGCACCGGCGGCTGGAACGGCATCTCCGACTACGCAGCCGCCGACTTCACCGGCGACGACATCGGCGACCTCACCGCCATCGAATCCGCCACATACAAGACCGGCAAGCTCTACCTCTACAAAGGCAACGGCAGCACCCTGGGCGGCCGTACCGAAATAGGCACCGGCGGCTGGTAAGACACCGGCAGGCCGGTACCGAGGCCGTGCGGGGCGCCTCCCTCGGGGCGCCCCGCACGCTCGACGCCGTAGCGGAGGCGGCGGTATTCGGCGTTACGGAACGCCGCTCCTGGTCGGCCGGTGCCGCGCACTGCCGTTGAGCGAAGCGACATACTCGCGCGCCAGCCGCAGCGCCTCGGAATGCAGGGCGTCACCGGCGGCGAGGACCTCGGGCAGCAGCTCGCGTTCGAGCGTGACCGCCCGGAAGGCCATGGCCACCGTGACCTCGTGATCCGGCCGGTGCACGATCTCGATCGGATCACCGGCCCGGATCTCGCCGGGAACGATCACTCGCAGGTAGGCGCCGGTGACGGCACGCCGGGTGAAGCGCTTGACCCAGCCCTCCTCGCCGAGTCTGCTCTGGAAGGTGCGGCACGGGATCCGTCCGCTCGTCGTCTCCAGCACCAGGTCGGGGCCGATCCGCCAGCGCTCACCGATCCGGGCGCCGGTGATGTCCAGGCCGGATGTGGTGAGGTTCTCCCCGAACGCGCCGTTGGGCAATGACCGTCCCAGCTCACGCTCCCAGAAGTCCAGGTCCTCCCGGGCGAAGGCGTACACCGCCTGGTCGCTGCCGCCGTGATGACGCAGGTCGCAGACCGCGTCACCGGCCACGCCACTGCCTCCCCGGCCCGGGGGGCCAGGATCGGCCACCCCGACCGGACCGTCGGCGGGTTCCTTGAAGATCCCGGTAGTGCCGCTCGGAGAGTTGGTGTACTCCACAGCCCTGGGACGGCCCCGGTTCACAGTCAGCAACTTCATTGGCCGGATGGTAACCACTCGCCTTCGAGTGCTCCAGTGAATTCGGCGTCTGTCTGCCTGCCGACCGCGGGCCCGGGTGGCCGGCGGCGCCTCGTCAGTGCGGTCGGCGCAGTCCCGCGACGAGGATCCCGACCAGTCGGCGTGTGTCGTAGCGGGGATTGCTGCCGGCCCCCGCGCAGAGGCTCGCGACGCCGCGCATCAGTTCGTACGGCTCGAGATCGGAGCGGATCTCGCCCGAATCGGCTGCCGCGTCGAGCAACTGCGCGCACACGGGGACGAGCCGGTCGAGGAAGTAGGAGTGCAGGGGGTCGAAGCAGGGGTCGTCGGACTGCAGCACGGCGGCGAGTCCGTGCTTGGTGACCAGGAAGTCGACGAAGAGGTCGATCCATCGCCCCAGCGCGGCATGCGGAGTCGGGCCGGCCGCCAGCAGCGCCGGACCGGCCTCGGCAAGGCCCTCCACCTGATGCCGGTAGACGGCGACGATGAGATCCGCCCGCGTCGGGAAGTGGCGGTAGATCGTGGCCGTCCCGACGCCGGCCTCGGCCGCGATGTCGCGGATCGGCGCTTCCACGCCCGACGTGACGAAAACCGCGGCGGCCGCGTCGAGCAGGGCTTCCTCGTTGCGTCGCGCGTCCGCCCGCTTGGGCCGTGCCGCGCGTCCCGCCGCGCGTCCCGCGTCCCGATCGCCGCCGTTCACCCTGTCCGTCCCTCCACCACCCGGTTTACCGGGACAATGTCCCGGTTTCTTATGATGGCAGAGCGGGGACACAGCGTCCAAACCTGAGTGCCAGGGCGCAGCGAAGACCGCCGTCATCGGCCGAGGCGCATCGGCACCGGCCTGACGCGGTCACGCACTGGGAAGGAGGGCCCTCGTCCTCGTCGGCGTGCGGCCGCCCCACGGCGGGTCCGACGGCGGTGTGGGGCCCGTCGTGCTGGCCGGCTGACGCCGCTTCCCCTCCGGCAGGCCCGACCCCAGGCGTTCGCCGACACGCTCGCGCAACAACAGGTACTCGTCCCAGCGGCGCGGCAGCGGGCCGGCAGGACGCTCGACGACGCGGGCCGCGCCGATGGTCTGCCCCAGCAGGAACTGCTCACGTGTCAGATCCAGTTCGACCCCGCTGGGCAGCCGGTTCCACCAGTGGAAACCGTGTTGCGTTCCGTCGAGGTACACCTCGCCCACCACGAGGGAGCCGCCGAAGACGTCGTGGACGATCAGGGCGGTGATGTCGCAGTGGCCCCGAGCGGGGTTGCCGGGCCGCCAGTCGTCCAGGTCGTCGGGCGAACACGTGTCGAGGGCCCAGCTCTCACGCAGAGCCCGGTCGAGATCCAGCAGATTCCAAGGAGTCATGCCGTCAGCCTTCCACCAGGCACTGACAATCGAGGGTGCTCCGCCGGCCGACGGCGCTCCGCCTCTCGTCGGGGGTGCTTCCCCTCCCCCTTGGTCATCGCAGGTAGGACGCTCCGTTGAGATCCAGTACGGCTCCGGAGGCCCAGGCCGCGCCCGGCGAGGCCAGGTGGACGACGGCCGCGGCGATCTCCTCCGGGGTCCCCACCCGGCCGAACGGGCTTTGCGCCCGCACCGCGTCTCCCTCCGGGCCGGAGAGTTTCGCCATCTGACGTTCGGTGGCGACGAAACCCGGTGCCACCGAGGTGACGGCGATCCGGTGGGGCGCCAGGGCGACGGCGATCGACTGGCCGAACGCGTGGAGTGCGGCCTTTCCCGCCCCGTACGCCGGGTGGTCGGGCTCGCCCCGGTAGGCACCGCGGGAACCCACGTTGACGATGCTGCCGGGCGCGCCGCGGCCGATCAGCTGGTCGACGAAGGCCCAGGTGACGTTGACCGCCCCGAGGAGGTTGGTGTGGATCATCGAGTTCCACGTCTCGACCCAGGCGTCCCAGCCGACTTCGCCGATCCGGTGCCGGTTCGCCGCCTGCGGGGCCACCGCGGCGTTGTTCACCAGGACGTCCAGGGTCGTCAGCCCCCGCACCGCCTCGTCGACGACGCCACGCGCCGCGGCCGGATCCGCGAGGTCCCCGCCGACGACCAGGTGGCCCTCGCCGGGCAGCAGGGCGAGGGTCCGATCGGCGTCCTCGCGGTGGTGCCCGTAGTGGACCGCGACGCGGTGTCCCGCCGCCGCCAGGGCGACTGCGGTCGCACGTCCGATGCCACGTGAGGCACCCGTGACGAGCGCTCCGCGGGTGGTGACGTCCTGCACGTACCGTTCCTTCCAGGACAAGCGGGTGGTCCGCAGCTTGCGGTGGTCGATGTCCGGATGTCAACATCACGGCCGACACCGGCCCGCCGTGACCGCCGGCGGCACGGAGGCTCGCCCGGCAGACCGGTCTGTGCGCCCCGGCAACGGCCTTGTGCCTCGCATGTGCGCGGCGGTGTGATCAGCGTGGGTCCATCCGCCGGACGGAAGACGCGCCCGTTCGTTTCCACTCGTCGGCAGGGGTCAGCGGCACCGGTTCCGGCCGGTTGCCCGAGGTCGTCAGTTCGACACGCCTTCCCTCGGACGAAGAGCGCAGGACTGCTCGCAGTGTCTCCAGCACATGGAGGGCGTGGTCGCCGCCGACCCGTGCCGGGCGCCGGGCGTCGGCGGTCAGGAAATCGAGGAGGCCGATGCCACGGGCACCGCCGGCGTATCCGGCCGACGGTTCGAGCGGGCGCCAGTCGGTGCCGCCGAGTCCGAAGTGCCGTGTCTCGCCGTCGAAGCGATTGGGGTCGGGTACCGCGAGCGTGCCGGTCTCGCCGTGCACCTCGATGGGGACAGCCGTCGTGGCCGTGCCGTCGAAACTGGTCGTGAGCGTCGACAACGCGCCTCCCACGTGCTCGAGCACCGCGGACACATGGGTGTCGACCTCGACCGGGATCGTCTCCCCCGTACGCGGTCCGGAGCCGATCACCCGCTCGCCGCGCAGGCGGGCGGACGCTCCGATCACCGCGCGGACCGGTCCCAGCAGGTGGACCAGGGCCGAGACGTAGTACGGTCCCATGTCCATCAGCGGGCCCCCGCCGTCGGTGTAGTAGAAGTCGGGATGAGGGTGCCAGCGTTCGTGTCCCGGGGTGACCATGACGGCGAGCGCGGCGAGGGGGCGTCCGACGAGGCCGGCGTCGATCGCCGCGCGGGCCGTCTGGGTGCCCGTGCCGAGGACGGTGTCCGGGGCGCAGGCGATGCGCACGCCCGCCGCGGCCGCCGCCTCGACGACCGCCCTCCCGTCACGGTAGGTCGCGGCCAGCGGCTTCTCGCCGTACACGTTCTTGCCCCCGGCGATGGCGCCGAGCGCGATCTCGGCGTGAGCCGCCGGGGTGGTGAGGTTGAGCACGGTCTGGACGTCGGAGTCGCCGAACAGCCTCTCGACGGTCATGGCTTCCGCGCCGGGGATCCCGGCGGCGACCGCGGTGGCCCGGGCCGCGTCGAGGTCGGCGACCGCGGTGATCCGCACGGCCGGATGGTTCGCGAGCGTTTCCACGTAGGCACGGGATATGACGCCGAGTCCTACGATGCCGATGCGGTGCGGGTCGCCCACAGCATGCCCCTTTCGATGACGGTGCGGACATTCGGGTTCTCGAGTACGTCCACGCTGTGTCCGGGGGTGGTGACGACGACGCGTCCCGCGCCCCAGTTCCGGGTCCAGATCGCCGGGGAGACCACCGGGCGCTGCCACGGCTGCCAGGGACGCGTGGGATGTGTGGTGGTGGCCAGGACGTCGATGAGGTCGTCGTGGAGCACCCAGTACTGCTCGGTGTCCAGGGCGAAGTCGCCGATGTCCGCGGTGACGGGGTGCTCGCGCCCGAGGTCCGTGATGTCGATGGTGTGCGGCAGGTAGTTGTCCTCCTGCCCGCCCCGCCGCTCGCAGGGATCCTTGCCCGGGTGAGTGGCGAACTGGCCTCCCACCAGGTGGAGATAGTCCGATGATGCGCGGAAGGAGTCGGCGATGCCGCCGTGCCAGCCGGTCAGACCGGTGCCGGCGGCGACGGCCCCGGCGAGGCCCTTCAGCTCGTCGGCGGCGATCTCCGACATGGTGACGCACTGGACGACGAGGTCGGTGCCGGACATGGTCGTGGCGTCGGCGTAGACGTGGGTCGACTCCTCGACTCGCACGTCGTATCCGCTGCGTTCGAGGAAGGGGATGAACAACTCCGTGGCCTCGACGGGCTGGTGCCCCTCCCATCCGCCCCGCACCACCAGGGCCCTCTTCTCAGAAACGTCGCGTCTCATCGTTTCCACCGCTCCTGTGCTCCTCCGACTCGGGGTCCTACGACAAGCGGGCTCGGCGGGACGCGGGTGGGGCCCGGGCCCTCCCGCGCCCCGCCTCGCCGTTCCGCACGACGTAGCGTCCCGGAAAGGAGCCGCCCTGTGAACCACGCCGCGCGCGTCGTCGCCGGACGTGGGCGGTCCCGACGCTGCGGCCCGCACCACCCGGGCGGGCCCCCGCGGGCGCTCTCATCGGCGGGTTGCGACCGTTGGCGACGAAGACGTTCTTCGGTGAGTCGACCAGCAACGACTCGATCGCCCTTCCGAGGTCACCATCGCGATGTCCCCGTTCCCGACCCACTGGCGAATGCCGCTGCCACGGACTGTGGAGGGGGCCCTGACCGGAGGTCCGCGGTCACCCCCTCGCGCGCGCCGGGGCCCAGACCCGCCGGCACGGCAGGGGGCGACCGCGAGACATAACGTTCTGATCACGAAGCCGAACGGCGACCTTCCCACCCTGGTGATCCAGGTCTAGCGTCCCGAACGAAAACCAACCACTTGGTAATAGTTGGCGCTCGCCCGGCGCGTATCCGCGCACTGCCACACCGACGAAGGTCTCGGCCCCACCCACGAAGGAGCGCTGAACTCCCGGCGGAACGAGTGCGGTTGTGCGGCGCGTCCGCACAACCCCGGTCGCAGCGCGAGCACCGGCCGGCCGTCACCACCCACAGACAGGAAGGCAGTCCATGACGACCGAATTCGCTCCCGGATTCCTCTGGGGAGCTTCCACCGCACCGCACCAGATCGAGGGCAACAACCTCAACAGCGACTTCTGGGCGAGCGAGGGGCGGATACCGGGCATGGAGCGCAGTGGTGACGCCTGCGACAGCTACCACCGGTACCGCGAAGACATGGGACTGCTCGCCGACGCCGGTCTCGATGCCTACCGCTTCGGCATCGAATGGGCACGGATCGAGCCTGTCCCCGGGGTATTCTCGCGAGCCGAACTCGCCCACTACAGAGGCATGATCGACACAGCCTCCGAGCTCGGCCTGACCCCGGTCGTGACCCTCCACCACTTCACGAGCCCACTCTGGTTCGCACAGGAGGGCGGCTGGCTCGGCGACCGCGCCGTCGAGCGGTTCCGGGCGTACGCCGAGGCGGTCTCGCCGATCCTCGAAGGCGTCGAGTGGGTCGTCACCATGAACGAGCCGAACATGCTGGCCATCATGGTCGGCATGGCGCGGGCCGTACGGGACCGGCAGACGGCCGAGGAGTGGCAGAGCCCCACCGTCGACAACGAGAGCCCGCGGCCGCCGCTGCCGGCTCCCGATGTGAAGATCGGCGAACGGCTGGTCGAGGCGCACCACGCCGCCCGGGAGGTACTGCGCGAGCGCACCGCCGCCAAGGTCGGCTGGACGGTCGCCAACCGTGCCTTCGTCGCCCGCCCAGGGGCCGAGGAGAAGAAGCGGGAGCTGGAGCACATCTGGGAGGACCTCTATCTGGAGGGAGCACACGGCGATGACTTCGTCGGCGTGCAGTCGTACTCCAGCCAGTGGGTCGGCCCGGACGGCATCGAGCCCCACCCACCGCATCCGGACAACACACTCGTGGGAACAGCCTACCGGCCCGACGCCCTGAGTATCGCCGTGCGGCACACCGCCGAGGTCACCGGCGGCATGCCTATCCTGATCAGCGAGAACGGAATCGCCACCCGGGACGACACCCGCCGGATCGCCTACACCCGCGAAGCCTTGGACCACCTCGGGGCAGCGCTGGCCGACGGCATCGATGTACGCGGGTACCTGCACTGGAGCCTGCTGGACAACTACGAGTGGGGCCACTGGGAGCCGACGTTCGGTCTGGTCGAGGTCGACCGGGAGACCTTCGAGCGCCGCCCCAAGCCCAGCCTCGCGTGGCTGGGCGAGACCGCTCGCCGCGCACGCGCTGACCGTACCCCACGACCGTGAGGACAACACCGTGCAGGTACCCGTTCCGTACGTCCCGGCCCCTGGCCGGACGGGTCTCACTGTCAGGGCGGCGCGGTCTCGCCGACCCCGGTGAACGATGTGGCCCACGACGCCGCGCCCGCTCCATTTCCCCCGGGCCACTGCCCGGCGACCACGCGTAGGAGCCCCATGCTTTCGCCCCGCACCAGTCCCACCCGTGACATCGTGAGCCTCGACGGACTCTGGCGATTCGCCCTCGACACCCACGCCGGTGCCACTCCATGGGCGTCGCGGCTCGCCTCGACCCTCGAGGCCCCCGTCCCCGCCAGCTACAACGACCTGTTCGTGGACACGGAGATCCGAGACCACGTGGGGATCGCCTGGTACCAGCGCGAGGTGCGTGTGCCGCGCGGCTGGGCGGGGGAACGGGTGGTCCTCCGCTTCGGCTCCGTCACCCACGCCGCGCAGGTGTACGTGGACGACCGGCTGGTGGCCGAACACACCGGCGGCTACACACCGTTCGAGGCAGACCTGACCGGGATCGTCCGCCCCGGCACGGAGTTCCGGCTCACCGTCGGCGTCGACAACCGGCTGACGAACGTGACCATCCCACCGGGCACCGTCACCACCGGCTCGGACGGCCGCGATCGCCAGTCGTACCTGCACGACTTCTACAACTACGCGGGCATCGCCCGCCCGGTCCGCCTGTGCAGTACGCCACCGACCTTCGTCGCGGACGTCACGGTCGTCACCGGCCGGGACGGCGCGGCCGGCACCGTCGACTACCGCGTGGAGACCGCGGGCGAGGCCGCCGATGCCACCACCGTCCGGGTGCGCGCGGTCGACGAGACGGGCCGCACCGTGGCGGAGGCACACGGCTCCGAGGGCGCCTTCCGTATCGAGAACGTCATTCTCTGGCAGCCCGGGGCCGGCCACCTCTACGACCTCGTGGTGGAGCTGACCGCCGACGGCGGCACCGTCGACAGCTACACCCAGTCCTTCGGCGTCCGCACCGTCGAAGTGCGCGGCACCGAGTTCCTCATCAACGGTGAGCCGTTCTACTTCACCGGGTTCGGCAAGCACGAGGACACCCCGGTCCGCGGCAAGGGCCACGACGACGCCTACCTGGTCCACGACTTCGAACTCCTGCGATGGACCGGCGCCAACTCCTTCCGCACCTCGCACTACCCGTACGCGGAGGAGGTGCTCGACTTCGCCGACCGGCACGGCATCGTCGTCATCGACGAGACCGCCGCCGTCGGCCTCAACCTGGGCGTCATGGGCGGACTCACCGGAGCCGCGCCGACCCCGACCTTCGCACCGGAGAACTTCGGCGGGCCCACCCGCGACGTCCACGCACGGCACCTGCGGAGACTGATCGAACGGGACAAGAACCATCCCAGCGTGGTGATGTGGTGCCTCGCCAACGAACCGGCCTCCAACGAGGAGGGCGCGCGCGAGTACTTCGAACCGCTGGCCCGGCTCGCCCGCGAACTCGACCCGACCCGCCCCCTCACCTACGCCGCGGTCATGTTCGCGACGCCGGACAACGACCTGATCGGCGACCTGTTCGACGTCCTGAGCATCAACCGCTACTACGGCTGGTACGTCTTCACCGGTGACCTCAGGGCCGCCGAGCAGTACCTGGAGCAGGACCTCCGCGGCTGGGCCCGGCGCTTCGGCAAACCGGTCATGATGTCGGAGTACGGCGCCGACACCCAGCCGGGCCTGCACTCCGTCTGGGACACCCCGTGGAGCGAGGAGTACCAGAGCGATTACCTCGCCATGTACCACCGCGTCTTCGACCGCGTACCCGAGTTCATCGGCGAACACGTCTGGAACTTCGCCGACTTCCAGACCTCCGCGGGCATCCACCGCGTCGACGGCAACAAGAAGGGCGTCTTCACCCGCGATCGCAAGCCGAAGGCGGCCGCGTTCGCGCTCCGTCGCCGCTGGCGCGGCCTGGACGGACGCAGGCCCGGCCCGGCCGCGAATGGCTGACACGCATCCCCGTCCGCGCTCCCCTGCCTTGAACCCCGGTGGCAGTCGATTGCCGAGCGGGTCTGGTACCGCTGCTGCCCGGTCGGCACCGCCGGTCCGGCCACACGTGCGCGTGCCACCCTCCGCCAACTGCCGTGCCACCCGCCCCTCATGAGACGAAGGAGTCCTCATGCCTCACAACGATCCTGACATCAGCGTGGCGGGGCCCCCACCGAGCGAACCCGCGAAGAGCGACGACGAGGAGCGGGCAGCGGCGGCACCGGGCTACAGCCGGGAACCGGTACGGCCGACGCCAGGCGACGGCCGGAAACCGGCGCGCCCCGCCCGGAGCGACGGCCAGGAGCCTGCCGAGACCCCCGTACCCGAGCTCCAGGCCCCACCGCTGAAGAAGGTCGGCGCGGCCTACATCTCCTGGATGATGATCGCCAATTTCGGTGCCTCGCTGGCGCTGATGGTTCCGCTGTCCTACTCGTTGGCACTGCGCATCTCCGAGCTCACTCCCGGACGCGAGGAACTGCTCGGATACGTGACCGGATCAGCCCAGTTCGTCTACCTGCTCCTCAGCCCCCTGATCGGTTTCTGGAGCGACAGGACGCGCTCCCGCCTCGGCCGCAGGACACCGTTCCTGATTGTCGGAACGGCCCTCGGCGTCGTCGCGCTCTTCGGCATCGCCGTCGTACCGACCGTGTTCCTGGTGGGCGTGACGTGGGTCGTCGGCATGGTCGGCTGGTCCACGGCTGGGCAGGCCATCCAGAACGTCCAGGCCGACCGCGTGCCCGAGGAGCAGCGCGGTCGCGTCTCCGCGCTGACCAGCGTCACGAGCCAGGTCGCACCGGTGGTCGGCATAGGCATCGCGTACGCGGTGGCCTCCAGCGCCCTCCTGGTGTTCCTGGTCCCGGGCGTCCTCGGCGCGGTTCTGCTGCTGCTGTTCCCCCTCTTCAAGCCGGAAGGGGACTCCCGTGAACTCGTCCGCACCAGCGATGTGACCCTCAAGGGCCTGTTCGCCAGCTACGGGTTCGATCCTCGGCGGTACCCGGACTTCGGGTGGAACTGGCTCGGTCGCTTCGTCTTCTTCATGGGCCTGTACTTCAACACCACCTTCGGCACGTTCTTCTACGCCCAGCGGCTCGACCTGCCGATCAAGGAGGTCGCCGGCGTCGTGGCGACGGTCGGAACCATCGGGATACTGGCCGCGGCAGGCGGTGCCATCGGCGGCGGCTTCCTCTCCGACAAGCTCGGCCGGCGCAAGTTGTTCACCCTGATCGGCTCCACGATCTTCGTCGCGGGGGCCGTCGTCGAGGCGTTCGCCCATTCGCTGCCCCAGCTCGTCGTCGGCGCTGTGCTGATGCAGCTCGCCATCGCGGTGTTCAGCGCCGTCGACCAGGCCATCGTGTTCGCCGTCCTCCCGGACCGGGCCCAGGCCGGCCGCTATCTCGCGGTCGTGGCCTTCGCACAGAAGATCCCCAGCGCCATCGCCCCGCTGATCGCCCCGCTCATCATCACCATCGGCGCCGCGGGAGGCGAGAAGAACTACACGCAGCTCTACCTGAGCGGCGCGGTCCTCGCACTGGCCGGCGGACTGATCATCAAGTTCAAGGTCACGTCGGTCCGGTAGCGCTCCCCGCTCCCCCACACGCCCCGCACACCCCTCGTGCCCGAGGAAAGCCGCCGGGGCGTCCGCCTGCGTCAGCCGCCGTGTGCTGCGGCGGCGTCCATCGTCTCCTCAGAAGGCAGAGCATGAAGAACGCACCGTACGACCTGCGCGTCGACAGCGGCGGTGACCAGTTCGCCGTGTCGGGCCCCACACCCCGCCTCTCGTGGAAGCCGCCGTCGGGCATGGCACGCCCGGGCGGATACGAGCTGCGCCTCACCGTCGACGGTGAGGCGCGGCCCGCGGTCCGGGCCGCGCCCGGCCGGCACCGGTTCCTGCCCTGGCCCTGGGCCGCGCTGCGCAGCGGCCGGCAGGTGGCCTGGCAAGTCCGGGCCGACGACGCCACGGGCCCGTCGCCGTGGTCGGAGTGGCACACGTTCGAGGTCGGACTCCTCGACCAGGACTGGCGGGCGCGCTGGATATCGCCGGCCGAACCCGGCGACCCCGGCCACGGAAAGCGTCCGGCCCACACGCTGACGACGCGGTTCGAGGCACGGGCCGGAGTACGCTCGGCGCGGCTGTACGCGACCGCTCTCGGCGTGTACGAGGCCTACGTGAACGGCGAGCGGGCCGGCACCGCCGTGCTGTCACCGGGGTCCACCTCCTACGACCGCACGCTCTACGCCCAGGCATCGGACGTCACGGCCGCTGTCAGGGCGGGCGGCAATCTGCTCGAGATCCTCCTCTCCGACGGCTGGTACCGGGGCCAGGTCGGCGCGTTCCGACTGCCGGCCGGCTGGGGGACGACGCTCGGGGCGCGTGCCGAGCTGCACATCGCGTACGGGGACGGTTCACGGCAGGTCGTACGCAGCGACGAGACGTGGACGAGCACCCGGTCGGCCATCCTCCGGGCCGACCTCATGGACGGGCAGACCACCGACTTCCGCGGCGGGCCCGGCACCGGACGGCCCGTCCTCGTCGACCAGGTCGAAGCGCCCGCGATCGACTGGTCACCGGCGCCTGCCGTGCGCGTCGTGGAGTCGCGCCCGGCCCTGCGGGTCGAGCGGATCGGGGACGGACGCTGGATCGCCGACTTCGGCCGGAACGCCTCCGGCTGGATCGCCCTGAGCGACCTCGGCCCGGCAGGCACCCGTACCGTCGTCGACCACGGCGAACACCTCGGCCCGGACGGCGACCTGACAACCACTCACCTCGATTCCGTGAGCCCCGACGGGCAGCTCGTCCCCTTCGTCCAGCGCGACGAGGCCGTCTCGGCGGGACGGGGCGAGACGTTCGAGCCCCGACACACCGTGCACGGCTTCCGGTACGCTCGCCTCCGCCGCGACGGCGCCCCGCTCGACCCCGCGAGCATCACGATGCGCGTCGTCCACACCGACCTGCGCCGCACCGGCACGTTCGCGTGCGACGACGACGACCTCAACCGTCTTCACGAGATCGCCGACTGGAGCTTCCGCGGCAACGCCGTCGACGTTCCGACGGACTGTCCGACCCGCGAACGCCTTGCCTGGACCGGCGACTACCAGGTCTTCGCACCGACTGCCACACGCCTGTACGACGTCCTCGGCTTCAGCCGGAAATGGCTCCGCTCGGTCCGCGACGACCAGCTGCCCGACGGCCGGATCGCCAACTTCTCGCCCGACGGACGGCGCGTCAAGCACCACCTCGACGACCGGCTCGCCATGATGACCGGCTCGGCGGGCTGGGGTGACGCGATCGTCGCCGTGCCCTGGGAGCTGTACGAGTCCTACGGAGACCGCGACGTCCTCACCGAGAACTGGGAAGCGATGGTCCGCTGGGTCGAGTGGGCGCTGGAAACCGCCCGCACCGCACGCCACGCGTCCCGTACAGAACGCTCGGCCGAGCCCCTTCCGCACGAGCGGTATTTGTGGGACGGCTCCTTCCACTGGGGAGAGTGGAGCGAGCCGAAGTCGAAGGCCGCTGACGGCACGCCCGTCGACCCGATCAGGACCGACCCCGTCGCCTGGTTCATGGCCGACAAGGGCGAGGTCGGCACCGCCTTCCTGTACCGCTCGACGTCGGCCCTCGCCCGTGTCGCCAGGGTGCTGGACCGCACCGAGGACGCGGCCCGCTACGCCGAGACGGCGGAACACGTCCGCGACGCCTGGCGCACCGAGTTCCTCGCCCCCGACGGGCGCACCGCCGGCGACACCCAAGCCGGCTACGTACGCGCCCTCTCCCTCGGACTCGTCCCCGACGAGCTGCGCACGGCCGCCGCCGCACGTCTCGTCGAACTGATCCGCGCCGCCGGCACCCACCTCGGGACCGGCTTCCTCGCCACCTGCGACCTGCTCCCCGTTCTCGCCCACACCGGTCATGTCGATCTGGCCTACGAACTGCTCTTCCGGCGCACCGCACCGTCCTGGCTCTACATGCTCGACCGCGGCGCGACAACGATCTGGGAGGACTGGGAAGGCGTCGACGGGAACGGAGACGCCCACGATTCCCTGAACCACTACAGCAAGGGCGCCGTGATCCGCTTCCTGCACACCCACACGCTGGGTCTGCGGCAGTCACCGGGGTCGGTCGCCTGGGAGTCCTTCGAGGTCGCACCCATCCCCCACCCCTCGTTGACGTGGGCCCGGGGCACACACGAGTCCCCTCAGGGCACGATCGCCGTCGAGTGGCGGACGACCGGTGACGAGCTGACCCTCACCGTCGACGTGCCGTCGGCCACCACCGCACGCGTCGTCTTCCCCGACGGCACCGCCGAGACCGTCGCGACGGGGACCTTCCGCGCCACCCGCCCACTGCCCGGGGCGCGTTGAGACGACCACTCACGAACGATCGATGTCACGGCCGACGGTTCCCCCGCGAGCCGCGGCCACCGGGACGGCCGCCCCAGCCGGCCGGCTCGTCCCGGTGAACGGCTCGTCGTGCGCCATGACTTCGACGCGACGCCCGGGTCGACTCGACGCCACAAATCCCAACCGTGTGGTAACTTTTAATCCCGAGTGGCCGCGCAGGACCTGTTCGAACCGGCATCGTGGGAGAGAGCGAGCGCACCGTGGGCGAGGCGAAAGGGCGCGGGCCGTACGCCAAGACACCGGCCCGCCGAGCGATGATCGTACGGGCGGCACGTGACAGTTTCGCGGAGAACGGCTACGCCAAGGCCTCCCTGCGGGATATCGCGGAACGGGTCGGCATCACGCACGCGGGCCTCCTCCATCACTTCCGCAACAAGGACGAGTTGCTGGCCGCGGTGCTCGCCGAGCGGGACTCCGAGGAGTGGCAGCAGGGCCTGGCGCAGGTCGATCGTCCGGAGCAACTGTCGCCCTACCTCGGCGAGCTCGTCCGCCACCACCAGAAGGCTCCGGAGTTGATGCGCCTGTGGATCGAGCTCGCCGCCGCGGCCTCACGCTCGGACCATCCCGCTCACGCGTACTTCGTCGAGCGTTACGAACGCGGGCGCGCGCAGTTCGCCGAGGGATTGCGCGGCAAGGCGGACGGCAGCCGGTTGCGCGAGGGCCTGAGCCCCGAGAGCGCCGCGGTACTCTTCCACGCCGTACTCAACGGACTCCAGTTGCAGTGGGTGCTCGACCAGGAACTCGACGTCACCGGACCTCTCGACGACTTCGTGCGCCTGCTTCTCGACCGGGACGGCCGGTGAGTCGGGAAGAGCACGAGGATCACGACCGGTCGTCCGCTCCGGTCGTCATGGCTGCCCGGTGACCCGTCGAGCAGGCCCAGGGCCGAGCACAGGGAGACGGAGAGGGTCATCCATCCAGACGGTGGCCGCTCCGAGACACGCGTCCCAGCCCGACCACCGAAAACGGTAGTGGGCTGAGACGGCGTGTCCCCGGTGCGGGTCCGGACCGTGGGGCGCGGAGTCAGTGTCCCGGGATGACGCCCGACAGTTCGTTGGTGCTCTTCGGCAGGGTCACGGAGGTGATCTTCTTGCCGGTGTCGAGGTCGATGGCGTGCAGGGCCTTCTTGCCGGGTTCGGAGACGTAGGCGGTGTGGCCGCGGACGAAGAGGGTGGGCCGGGCCTGCTGCCAGTCCAAGGGTTCCTGCCACTCGCCGACGGCGGGGATCTTCTTCTCGATCTCACCGCTTGCCGGGTCGATCACGCGGATCGCTCCGTCGGTGCCGAGGACGAGCGCCTCGCCTTCCGGGCCGCGGGCCAGCGAGCGGAACGAGTAGCTGGTGCCCAGGTCGACCAGGCTCAGCTTCGCCTTCTCGGTGTCGATGAGGGACACGCGGGTCGGCCGCTCCAGCTCCGCGTCCGGATCGGTCTTGTAGTCGCCGAGGATGACCGGCGAGGCGTCGCTGCCGGCCTGGTTGCCGATCCGGCCGTAGTCGTCGGGCGCCTCGGCCTTGGTGAACTCGCCGTCCTTGTAGATCAGGACGCCGTCCTCGCAGCCGACGGCGACGGCCTCGTTCCGGGCGGCTGCCTCGCCGTGCACACCGGGGCAGTTCTCGGCGCGCTTGATCTCCTTGTTGTTCTTGTCCAGTACGAGAGCCCCCGTGCGCTTCTCCTCGGTGCCCAGTGTGCTGAGGAGTTCGCCGTTCTCCAGCTCGATGGCGACACCATGGTGCGCCTCGGCGGAGGTGTAGGTGCGGCTCTCGGGCTTCTCGCCGCCGCTCAGGTCGGCGGGGTCGAAGACGTTGACCTCACCGGTGCCGTCGGTGAAGAGCACCGTCCGGCCCGCGTGGCGGACGACGTGACCGGGCTTGGCACCCCGGTACTCGATGTCGCTGAAGGTCCGCTCGGCGGCGTTCAGTACGCGGAAGCCACTGTCGGTGGAAACGATGACGTGGTCGTCGTCGCCGGCGGGGTTGACCCGGTTGAATCCGGACAGCCCGATGGTCTCGGTGAGTTCGAGGGTCTGGCCGTCCAGGATGTACAGGCCCCCGTCGAACGTGGCGACCAACGGGTCCTTGACCGCCGCGGCGGCGGGTGCGGCGCTCGACGTGTCCTTGGCACCCGAGGAGGAGTCCTTTCCTCCACAGGCGGTCAGGACCGTGGCCGCCGCGAGGGTGAGTGCCGTACCCGTGAGGGCTCTGGCGCGTATCGAGGTGTTCACCGGTGTGTTCCTTTCCGAGCCGCGCGGTGGCGGCGTGGGGTACGTGACGGTCCCGGCCCGGTCGGCCGGCGTCCATGGGCGCAGCGGGTCAGTCGCCGGTCGCGCCGGCGGTCAGGCCGTCGGTCATGGCGGTGGTGTTGGCGCGCATCATCCGCAGATAGGTGTCGGCGCCCTCGCCCTTCGCGGTCAGTGACTCCGAGTGGAGTCCGACGACCCGGACCCGGGCGCCCAGTTCGGTCCGGAGCACCTCGGCCAGGCGTGTGGGCCGGGAGGAGTCGGCGAACACGGTGCGCACGCCGGCCTTCTCCATCGCCCGGGTGAGGGAGCGCAGGTCGGAGGAGCTGGGTGAGGCGAGGGTGGTGCCGCTGGGGATGACCGCGCCGATGACCCGGAAGCCGAAGCGGTCGGCGAGGTAGCCGAAGACGTGGTGGTTGGTCACCAGGGCGCGTCTGTCCTCGGGGATGCGGTCGAAGGACTTCTCCATCCAGGTGGTGAGGTCCGCGAGGCTCTTCTCGTAGTGGTCGGCGTTGGCGCGTATCGCGGCCTCGTTCACGCCGTCCACGTGCTCGATCACCTGGTCGGCGATCAGCCCGGCGGCCTTCCGTACCCGGTCCGGGTCGGTCCAGAAGTGCGGGTCGGGACGCCCTTCCTCCTCGTCGGGACCGCCGTCGTCGCTCGCCCGGAAGGTGAGCGGATCGACCGCCCTGCCCGCCTCGAAAGTGGCGACGCCGGACTCGCGGGCCGCGTCCACGTGCCGCAGCACGTTCTCCTCCAGTCCCAGACCGTTGAAGACCACCAGGTCGGCACGTTCCAGTTCGGCGGCCTGCACGGCCGACAGGCCGAAGGAGTGCGGGTCCGCGTTCGGCTTCATCAGGACGGTGACGTCGGCCTCCTCTCCGACGATCTCCCTCGCGATGTCGCCGAGGATGTTCGTCGTCACCACGATCCGGGGCCGGCCGCCCTCGGTGGCGCAGGCGGTGGCGGTGGCGGCCGTGGCCAGGGCGAGCAGCCCCATGAGCAGGCCGCGCAGCCGTGCCATGCGTATCCGGGCGCGGTTCGTTCCCCTCATCGGCCGGTCTCCGCCATCAGCACCGGCTCGATGTCCAGGGCGAAGGAGCGCGCGACGCGCAGGCCGTCGTTGTAGTCGATCTCGAACACCCTCTTTCCGCCGGGATCGTTGACGTAGGCGCGGCTGCGGTCGACCTCGATCACGGGTGCGGTTCCGTCGGTCCCCGCGCGCTGCTTACCCGTCAGAAGCCGCTCGGTCCTGGCGATGTGCTCGCCGGTGGCGATGTCGTAGCCGTGCAGGGCGCCGTCGGTCTCCAGGACGAGCAGCGGGGAGCCCTCTCCCGCGGTGTTGGCCGCGACGACGGGCCCGGTCTCCACCCGGGCCCACGTCCGCTCGGTGACATCGAGAATCCACACGGCGTCGTTCCCGGCGGGCGCGGTGAGAGTGTCGCCGCCGGGGCGCTGCCGCAAGTCAACGGCCCGTTGCCCTTCGGGGACGGCGTCGTCGTAGGGGATCTTCTCGGCGGTGAAGGAGCCGTTCTCCGCATGGACGAGCAGGGCGCCGTCGGCGCATCCCAGCACCACTCCGCGTCGGGTGACGGTGTCGCCGCGCGGGTCCTCGCACTCCGCTTCCGGGGACGCGACGCGCTTGCCCTGCCGGTCGAACACGGCCGGCCTCGTCGTGTCACCCTTCTCGGTGAGGCCCAGCAGGTGCTCCGCGTACGGTACGACGGCACCGGCGTAGGCGCCCGACAGCGTCCGGGACGACCCGATCTCGCCCTTCTCCAGCTTGCTCCGGTCATGGAGGGCCACCCGGCCGTCCTCGTCGGTCACCGCGGTCACGGCGGCGTCGCCGCGTACCTGCGCTTCACGGCCCGCGGCGAGGTCACCGACATCGCGTATCGCCGCCCGGTAGTAGTGAACGTGGTCCCCGTGGTCCACCGTCCACGCGCCGCTGTCGAGCACATGTGTGCTCTCGGCGGTGTGGACGTAGCCGAACCGCCCGTCCGTGCCCAGCCGGACGGCGCCCGCCACCCGTGCCGTGGTGTGCGCCTTGCCGCTGATGAGGTCGAGGACCCGGGTGTTCCCACTCTCGGGGTCGTTGAGGATCAGGCGGGACTGCTGCTCGGCGGCCTCCCGCGCACCCTCGATGAACCCGTGCGGCGTGGCGGACGAGGAAGTCGGCGTCGGCCGGGCTGCGTTGTCGCCGTCTCCCGTACAGCTCGTGGTGAGCTGCGTGGTGAGCAGCAGGGCGGCCGTTGCCCATGGAGTGACGTTTCTTCGGACGGTCAAGACCATCGCCTCACGTTTCTTTCAGTTGGCTTCGTGCGCAGGGGCACGGGCGGGCCCGGGGGCGGGGGCGGTCGAGCGGTGTCCACGGCGATGACGAAGGCCGGAGGCCAGGTGGGAGAGGAAGAACAGACCGACCGCGAGGGCCGAGACGGTCGCCCCGGCGGCGGTGCCCAGATGCCAGGACAGCAGCAGCCCCCCGAACGTGGCGGTGACGCCGAGGAGCCCGGCGAGCGCCATGACCCCGCGGACACTGCGCGCCCATGGCAGCGCCCCGGCGGGCGGGGCGATGAGCAGGCCGAGGACCAGCAGCGTTCCCACGACGTGGAACGAGGCGACGATCGCCAGACCGAGCAGTCCGAGCAGCACGGCATGGGCGACTCGCGGACGCAGACCGAGGGTCTGGGCCTTCCGCGGGTCGAACGCCAGGGCCAGGAAGGCCCGGTGGCCGAGGACCGAGACGGCCAGCGCCACCAGCAGCGCCGCCGCCAGCAGGAACAGATCCTGCCGGCGTACGGCGAGGACGTCACCGAAGAGGAATCCGGTCAGGTCCACCGCGAAGGACTGCGAGCGCGAGACGATGATCACGCCGAGCGAGAGCATGCCGACGAACAGCAGCCCGATCCCGGTGTCCTGGGACAGCCTCGGAGTACGGCCCAGCGCCGTGACGCCCGCTGTCATGACGGCCGCGCTCAGCGCCGCGCCGACCAGCAGGTTGCCGCCGAACAGCGCGGCCACCGCGACCCCCGGCAGAAGCCCGTGGGACATGGCGTCGCCGAGGAAGGCCATTCCCCTGAGCACCACCCAGGTCCCGGCCAGCGCGCAGATCGCCGACACCAGGATTCCGCCCCACAGGGCTCGTTGCACGAAGGTGACCTCGAACGGGGCCGTCAACCACTCCATGACGAGCACACTACAATGAAAATCATGTTCATAAAACCGACCCGTCCGACCACGGCGACGCAGGACCGGACCGCGCACGTCCGCTTCGTCGGACTGTGTGCCGGATATCCGGGCCGCCCCGTCCTGCGTCAACTCGACGCCGAGATACCGAGACTGGCCACGACCGCGCTGGTCGGCCCGAACGGCAGCGGCAAGTCGACGCTGCTCGCCGTCCTGGCCGGTGTGATCCGTCCCGCATCGGGAGAGCTGCATCACCACGGGGAACTGCCGCCCGCCTTTGTCCCCCAGCGCACGGCCACCGGCGACACACTGCCGCTGACCGTCCGGCAGACCGTGGAGATGGGACGCTGGGGCGAACGCGGCCCCTGGCGCCGGCTGACGGGGCGCGACCACGCGGCGGTGGACCACGCGCTCGACCGGCTCGGCATCGGCGATCTCGGCACGCGTCAGTTGGGGGAGCTGTCAGGCGGACAGCGCCGGCGCGCCCTGATCGCACAGGGCTTGGCTCAGGGGTCCGATCTGCTGCTTCTCGACGAACCGGCCACGGGGCTGGACCCGGAGGCCAGGGAACGGATCGGGGCGCTGCTGACGGAACTCGTCGCCGACGGCGTGACGGTGGTCCAGGCCACACACGATCTGGACGCCGCGCGCTCGGCGGACACGTGCCTCGTGCTCCGCGACGGACGCCTGGCGGGAGCGGGCCGCCCCGACCAGGTTCTCACCGAGTCGGCGCTCGCCCGGATCTGGCAGCCGCTCTGACACACGGGCCGCCCCGCCCGACGCGAACAGGGCCGAACGACAACTGGGCCGGCGGCGCGTGGCGGCCCGGTGACGCGGGAACGGCTGACGGACGCCGCCCGGCACACCGTACCGAGCGCGTGGGCCGCCTCGTCGATGACGCGGGCGGCCGGGGGGTCGCCCGCGCTGCGGCGAGGGCGAGGATCTCGTCGTAGCCGTGGTCCCGGCCGGTGGCCGCCCGGACCTGGTAGCGGATGCTCGGGATGGCGAGAAGCGCGACGGCGCTGCCCCGAGTTCCGTCAGGTGTGAGCGGCCCATGGGGGTTGATGATCCAGTGACGGCCGATCCACCGGCCGTGCTCGGCGGAGGGTCGCGCACATGGCCGCCGACCTCGACGCCGACCCCGGCCAGACGGGGGAAGTCCCGGGCGAACCCGTCGGTCATCTCGTGCGGCAAGGCGGCGACAGCGTCCGGAGCGCGGGTGGCGAGCGGAAGGGCCCTATGGGCGACGACATCACTCTTGAGGGTGGTGACGACGCCGTGGACCGTATCGGCGGTGATCTTGAACAGTGGCTTGGTCAGCCGGGTGAGGCTGCCCGCCGAGAGGTTCAGCTTCCTGGCGATCTCGCTGTGCGACACGGGGCCCTGGGTCAGCACCTCAATGGCCACCGCGCCGTTCGGCGGGGCTCAGTGGTGCCCAACTGTCTTGACGGGTCGATTGTTCCAAGTCAAAAGTAACTCAACCCGAGGACGAGTCATGTGACAAGGGAGTCTTTGATGACTGTCGCCTCAAGCACTGCGCAGTCGCACCCTCCCGAACGCGGTACGCGTCCGAGCGCCGAGCGGAAACCGGGCCTCGGCCGACGTGACCGCCTTCACCCGGCCGGTCGCCGACCGGACCACATTCTCGTACCCGATCACCGACTACGCGGCGGATCTCGTGGCCCTGATGAAGCCGGCGCTCCAGGACATCTACGCCAATGGCAAGCCGGTGAGCGGCCTCGACACGACCAACCGCCAGATCAACCGCATCCTCGCGCAGGACTGACCGAAAGGTGTTCCATGTCCACGCCCTTCTCCCTCGCCATCGTCGGCGCCGGGCAGTTCGCCGGGCAGTTCGCCAAGCTCTGGCGGCTGCACCCGGGCGTCGGTGACATCGTCGCCACCGACCTCGTCCCCGAGCGGGCCGCCCGGCTCGCCGCCGAGCACGGCCTCGCCGGCACGCTCCCCTCATTCGAGGCCGTACTGGACTCCGACGTCGACGCGGTCGCGGTCTTCACCCAGCGCTGGACGCACGGCCCCCTCGTCGTCCAGGCCCTGCGGGCGGGCAAGCACGTGTACTCGGCTGTGCCGATGGCGGTCAGCCACGGAGAGATCGCGGCCATCATCGACGCCGTACGGGACACCGGCCTGACGTACATGATGGGCGAGACCAGCCAGTACAACCCGGCCACGGTCTACGCCCGCGAGCAGGTCGCCAAGGACGCCTTCGGCCGGCTCTTCTACGCCGAGGGCGACTACGTGCACGACATGGACCTCGGCTTCTACGAGGCGTACCGGTACAGCGGCGGCGAGGGCTGGAAGTCCACCGCCAGCTACCCGCCCCTTCTCTATCCGACCCACTCGGTCGGCGGGGTGCTCGGCGCCTGGCGGACGCATGCGGTGAGTGTCTCCGCCATCGGCGTACGGGACGACCGGGGGGACGGGGTCTTCGACAAGGAGATCAGCCAGTTCGACAACGACTTCTCGAACGCGACGGCGCTGTTCGAGGTCGCCGGCGGCGGCTCGTTCCGTACGAACGAGTTCCGTCGGGTGGGCTATCCGTCCCACATCCGGGAGTCGCGTTTCCGCTTCTTCGGTACGGAGGCGAGCCTCGAACAGCTCGCCACGGTCAGTTTCTGGCAGGACAAGGAGGGTGTACAGGACATCACCGATCACCTCCGCCCCAAGGCGACCCTCTCCCCCGACGACCCGTCGCTCCAGCACGTGGCGCCGGCGCTGCGGGACGCGTTCACCTCGGGCTCGGCGCCCGTGCACGACCGGTCCCGGCTGCCCCAGGAGTTCGCCCATGTCTCCAACGGCCATGAGGGAAGCCACCACTTCCTGGCCGACGACTTCGTCACGGCGGTCGCCACGGGCACGCTCCCCCCGGTGAACGCCTGGGTCGCGGCCCGCTACACCCTGCCCGGGATCGTGGCGCACGAGTCTGCGCTGAAGGACGGTGAACGCCTGGAAATCCCGGACTTCGGGGACGCGCCGGAGTAACGGGAACGCCGGAGCGACAGGCGCACGCCGGAGCGACGGGTGTGCGCCGCCCGCCGCACCGCGAGCGAGGGCCGCCGGGTCATCAGACCTTGGTGGCGGCGGCCTGCAGGGAGGTGAAGTCACGGAGGTACGCGTCGTACGGCGCGGCCCCCTCCAGCCGGAGCAGCGCCTCGTCGTTCTCGCGGAGGGACGAGTAGTCCAGGTTGTGGGAGCCCGTGAAGGTCCACTTGGTGTCGGCGTGGCCCGCGTACGTGCCCTCGATCAGGACGTACTTCGAGTGCACGAGGTAGCCGTCGGAGGTGGAGAGCTGCCGCAGGTCGATGTTCCTGTGCCCGGTGAGCTCGGCCGCGTCGTTGCTGTCGTGGTAGACGACGCGGATCGAGCAGCCCTGGTCGGCCATGGCCCTCAGCTTCGCGGCCACCTCGTCGCGGTGCAGGGCGAACGCGGCCACACTCACCTTCCCGTTGTCCGCGCACGACAGGTTGGAGAGGATGCTGACCACGATGTCGCCCGTGCGCTGCGGGAAGAAGTAGTACTTCTCCGTGCCGACCTTGCCCTGGGTGAAGTAGTCGGAATTCTTCTTCATGGCGGCCAGATCGTTGAAGTAGCCGACGTACGCCGTGTAGAGGGCGGTGTTGCCGACGACCGTGTAGGCGTTGTTCCAGTACTTGTCGGTGTTGACCGGGGTCTGATTGGCCGAGGTCTGGATGACCACGTCCTCCGCCTCGCCGGCGTCGCCGATGCGGGAGAAGGTGAAGAACTTGTTGTGGTTGATCAGTCCGGACCCGCTGTTGCCGATGCACGCGGCGTTCTCGGTGCACACCTGGACCCATGACCGCGCGGAGCGGTCGGTGCCGAGCGCGGCGACGAGGTTCCGCGACGCGTCCCGGTCGGCGAACTTGCTGTCGAGCACGACCCGGACGTTGACGCCCCGGGCGTGGGCGGACGTCAGAGCGTCGGCATATCCCTGGTCGGTCAGCGCGTAGAGCGAGGCTCGGATCAGCCGGCCGCTCTGGGTATTGCCGATCGCACCGATGATGTGGTTCTTGATGGCGTTCTTCTCCGCGGTCGTCCCCCGCGGATTGCTGAAGACGGCACCAGTGACGATCGGCGGATCGGCCTGTGCGGCAGATGCCGGTCCCCCCGTCAGCGTGGTGCCGACGAGCGCCACCACCGCCATGAGCAGCATGCGTATACGCACGTCTTCCCCTCCCCGGTCCACTCCCGTGGACGCCAGATGACGAAGTCGTGATCGTTTCATGGCGGTGGCCGGAAAGCCACGGTGGCTCGTGTCCGGACTCGCCGCTGCCCCCGCCGGTGGCACCACGCACGGCCAGTACGTCCCCGCCGGTGGCCGCCCAA
Organism: Streptomyces sp. NRRL F-5135; assembly: GCF_000719775.1. Taxonomy (GTDB): domain Bacteria; phylum Actinomycetota; class Actinomycetes; order Streptomycetales; family Streptomycetaceae; genus Streptomyces; species Streptomyces hebeiensis. Next base: position 23,586 of record NZ_JOHR01000029.1, read on the forward strand.
CGAGGTTGTCGAGCAGCACCGTTTCAGCGCTGGACCGTGACGACCAGCCGCGGCAGCACTCTGCCGGCGATGGAGCCCGAGGGGACATCTCCCGTGCGCACCGCGCCCATCGCGCGGTAGAAAGGCTCGGCATTCGGGTCGGCGTCGATCGTGAGCCGGGTGAACCCCAGGTCTCGTCCGGCAGCGAGGGTGCTTTCGAACAGCAGGCGGCCGATCCCCCGGCCGATGGCCCGCGGCTCGACGAACATCATGCCCAGAACGCCGACGGGTGGCTCGCCCTCAAGAGTCGTGAAGCCCAGGATGTGACCCTCTCTGTCAGCCACCAGGGCTCGTCGGCGCGCGACCTCACTCGCGCCCACGGTGAGCTCGTCCCGACACGCTTCCAGGAACTCGGCGTCATAGCCCCAATGCGACTTGGACCGCAGTGCCAAGTCGGTGAGTATCTCGGCTTCCGTCGCCCGGGCGGGCCTGATCAGCACGTCCATCTACGTCCCCCGGTCCAGATGTGGGTCCTTCGATCTTCGCACCCGGCAGGCACGCGGGAGAAGTACGCGGCGGCATACAGCCGGCGCGCCTCGGGGCACGGGAACGCCCCATCCCGTACAACCTTTCGACCTCCTTGATCGTCGAATGTGTACGCCCGGAGGCCCCGGTGCGTCGTTCGTCATGGCCACTATCTGTCCGGCCATCCTTTGAGGGGAGTCCCATGAGACCTGCCTCTGCCTGGCGCGCGCTGTGCGTCGGAACCGGTATCACCGCGGCGGTCGGCCTGCTCACAGCCGGTTTCGCCGCGCCCGCGTCCGCGGACGAGCCGCAGAGCGACCAGCTGTGGCTCAACGTGCCGTACGAGCAGGCTATGCCGCTCGGTACGGCCGGCGGGCGACCGGAATCCCGCTCGCTCGACGCCTCCAGCAATCTGTAGCGGTACTCGTCCGACACCCACGTGTACAACGCCGTCGCCATCAACCGGCGCAGGTTCCACTCGAACCCCATCCTCTTCCTCACCGCACCTCGGCGACGCCGGCGAGACCGGAGATGTCCAGGGTGACCTCGCCATCGGTCACCGTGAAGTTGTCGTTGTCGTGGTACAGACCGATCGTTGCGGCGCCGGATGGAACGCATGGATGGAAAGGGACTGGGGCGCGGCGAGGCGGGTGTGCCTCCTGCGTCCGGAGGGCCTGTGACGGGCGGGGCTGTCCCGCAGGCGTCGGTGGAGCCACAGTTCATCATTTCGGGCTGCCCCTCTAACGTGTCACCAGAGGCAGGCCGGCCGCGGTGGCCGCCACCATGCGCTTCAGAGTCGGGCGAAACGGCGGGAACGCCCCCGCAATTTCCGGCTCGCGCGCGTACAGTTCACGCAGCGCCTCAGGCGGACGGGTGATGGGAAACAGCTTCGCGACGAAAGCGCTGGCTGTCATCACGAGTGCGGCGCCATCGGCGGGAGTCAGTTCCGGGCAGGCGTCGGAGATGCGCTGGCCGATCGCCCAGTAGGTGTCGATGGCCCATCTCTTGAAGACCTTCAGCACCTCGACGGACACATTGTGCTCAAGCATCGTCTCCGAGTGCGTGGTCAAATCACAGTAGAGCGGCCGGTCCACGAAGGCATCCGCGAGAACACCCGCCGTTGCCTCAGTCCCACTCACTTCCTGCAACCGGACACTGACCACGCTCGCCCACTCGGAACCCGCGCTCATCAGCAGATGCAGGTAGATCTCCTCACGCGTGCCGAAGTAGCGCAACACGTTCGACTTGGCGAGTCCGACCGCGGTGGCGATGTCCTGCAGGCTGACCCTGGCCACGCCGGAACGCTCGGCGAGCTCCCGAGCTGCGGTGAGGATCGCCTCGCGACGCTGCTCCTTCTGATCAGGGCGTCGAGCCCGCTGGAATGGCGCTGACATGACCGTTCATCCTAGTCCAGATCTAACAGAACACCCATCTCTTGTTAAGGGACGGCTGTTCTGTTAATGTCCCGCCATCCGACCCCCCATCGCGCGCTCCGGGAGTGAAAGACCATCTCCGCCACCTCGACCGACCTCAGTCAGACCATTGACGACTTCGTCGCCGCCTTCAACGAGCCGAGCCCCGATCTCGACAAGGTCATGTCCTTCTTCGCCGACGACGCCGTGTACCTGCCCGGTCACCTCCCGGAGCGCCGTGGCATCGCGGCGATCCGCAAAGAGTTCGAGCCGCACTTCGCCGGGCGCTACGGCGCCATGCACTTCGCCGTGTACGACAAGATCATCGACGAGCCGAACCGCCGCGCCACGATCCGCTGGGCCTGCCGGCTCGACATGAGCGGAGAGTCCGGCCGACATGTGCCGTTTCCACTGCGCCTGTTCGCCCGTGCGCGCTACGGCGGCCGCATGCAGTGGCACGGTGTGGACGTGTTCCACTTCGACACCGCAGGACGTATCAGCGGCAAGTTCACCTACGCCATGTTCCGGTTGCCGCTGTGGGAGCGAGGCTGACAGGTCTCCCCGACGGTCCGAACCACCCGAGACGACCTCACACGCCAATGCCCGTCATACCTCTCCTGGGGAAAGCTCGGGCCCGCGCGCACTTATACGGAAACGAAATGACACTTCTCAAGTCATGGCGGCCCCTGCTCGCCTTCGTGGTCACCGGCGGACTCCTGGCGTCGCTCTGCTACTTGGCGCTGCGGCCAGAACATCTCCTGTCCGTACCTGAGGGGGCCGCCGCCGGGTCGCTCACCATGCGCCCCTGCGACTACGACACCGAAGCCGGAACCGTCGCCGCCGACTGCGGCACACTCGCCGTCCCGGAGAACCGGAGCGACCCCAAGTCCGAGCTGATAGCACTTCCGGTCACTCGCGTCCGGGCCGCTTCCGCAGACCCGGCGGAACCGATCTTCCGACTGGGCGGCGGTCCCGGAATAACGAACATGGACTTCCCGCAGGCAAGCCGACTCACCGGCCAACACGATGTGGTCCTGGTCGGTTACCGGGGGATCGATGGATCGCGCCGTCTGGACTGCCCCGAGGTCGCCGCCGTCATGCAGTCCGCCGATGGAATCGCCGGATCAAAGACACTGCCTGCCACGACCAAAGCGTTCGAACAGTGTGCGAACCGCCTCACCGACGACGGGATCGACCTCACTGGCTACTCGGTCCTCCAGCGGGTGGAGGACCTGGAAGCGGCCCGTACCGCCCTGGGCTACTCACAGATCAACCTCCTCAGCTCCAGTGCTGGAACACGCACCGCCATGATCTACTCCTGGCGGCACCCGCAGGTGCTGCACCGCTCCGCGATGGTCTCGGTCAATCCGCCCGGCCACTTCTTCTGGGACCCGCGCATCACCGATGCGCAGTTCGCCCAGTACACACGGCTGTGCGACGACGACGACGCCTGCGCCGCGCGTACCTCCGACCTGGCCGAATCGATCCGGAAGACCGCCGGCGAGATCCCTGAACGCTGGGGGCCCTTCCGCCTCAAGGACACCAACGTCCGGGTTCTGAGCCAGTACGCCATGCATCACAACGGTCCGGCCTCGGCACCGAACAACGCTCCGACCGTCATCGACGCCTACCTCAGCCGGGACACCGGCGCCTTGTGGGCCATGTCTGTCCTCGGCGACCTCACCCTGCCCAATTCCATCGTCTGGGGCGAGTTCGCTTCCTTCGCCATGATCGATGGTCCAGCAGCACAGCGCTACTACGACAACGGTGGCGATCCGGGCTCGACCCTGGGCAACGCCTCAACCGACTTCCTGTGGGCCGGCGAGTCCGGTCTGTCCACGGTGTGGCCGGACAGCCCCGACAACGCCAAGTACCGTGAGATGCGGCCCAGCGACGTCGAAACCCTCCTCGTCAGCGGTGAGGTCGACTTCTCCACCCCGGCGCAACTGGCCACCGACGAACTGCTGCCCGCCCTGTCCCGGGGACAGCAGGTGATCCTTCCAGGGCTGGGCCACACCGCCGACTTCTGGGAGCACCGTCCCGAAGCCGGGAAACGTCTACTGACCACCTTCTTCGACACCGGCAAGGCGGACAGGTCCCAATTCGACGGGAGGCCAGTCGACTTCGAGGCAGTTCCGTTGAGTATGTCCACGGTGGCCAAGCTACTGATCGCAGTCACCCTGGCCGGCGCAGCCCTCGGCCTCGCTCTGCTCGCCGTGATCGCACGCTGGGCGCGCAGGCGCGGTGGCATCGGTCCCCGCGCGAGTGTCTGGGTACGGACCGTGACCGTGATCCCGCTCGGTTTTTGCGGGTGGCTGCTGGGGGTTCTGCTGATCTGGACGGTAGGTCCCGATGACTTCGTGGCCAGCGCGAGTGTGATCGTGCCCGGGACGGGCCTGATGGTAGGCCTCGGCGCCTACCTGGCCTGGACCCGTGAGGAGCGCTCATCCCAGATCCGACGCGCTGGACTGGTTGCCGCGGTCTGCGGGGCGTTCCTCGGGGCATGGATCGGCTGTTACGCGCTTTCCGGTCTCCTGGCGCCTGTTGCAGCCATAGTCGGTGCAGGTGCCGCAGCGAATCTCGGGTTGCTGTGCGTCGAGCACTTCCCCAGGTGGCCGGACCGCATTTGGCGCACACCGGCGATGCGCAAGAGCGCTTGAGCTTGACTCCGTCGGGAATCTTGAGACGGCCGAGGTGGACTGCCCGGGGTGCGCCATGATCTCGACCGAGGTATCTCGTGCTTGTCGAGGTAATTCTGCAAGGCGGTCGAGCGGCGGGCTGGCGCTACTACCTCGGCCAGCGTCAGGCCGCTGAGGCGTTCGATGTTCACGGCGATCGCCGTGAACACGTGTTGCAGATGGGCTTTCGGCTGTCCTCGGTAGCGGCAGCGTCGCACGCCGTGCCCGTGGGCAAACTCATTGACCGTGCCTCCACTTTGGAGCGGACCGCGTAGCGGGCTTTCCACTCGGGGGTCTGTTACGCGGTGCGGATGCGGAGTTGCAGGTCGCGGAGTTCTCGTGGGGGAAAGCCCACGGTCCGGGCACTGTCGGCCGTGGTGGTGCAGTGGGTGCGGGTGGGGCAGCCGAGGCCCGCTCGATGGTCAATGCGCTGCTCAGCCTCTCCCCCGAGTTCACCACGCTGTGGACCGACCACGACGCGGCTCTCCGACGGAACGACCGCAAGCGTCTCAACCATCCCGCGCTCGGTCTGATCGAGGTCAACTGCCTCAGCCTGTTCAGCGAGGACGGCCGGCAACGACTGCTCTGGTTCACCCCCGCCGTCGGTACCGACAGCGCCGGCCTGCTCGACCTGCTCGCGGTCATCGGCACCCAGGAATTCAACGGACCGGCACACTGAGCAACCGGCGCACGATGCGCCGGCTCCCGAAGCGGTGGCCTCCATGCCGCACATCCGGCGTGCACCGCCCGAGCTGCCCCGGGGCGGTACGGCTCACGCTCACTCCTGGCCGTCCGCCATGACCACGCAGGCGCTGAGATGCCAGGTCTGGCCCTCCTTCGCGGAAAGCTCCAGGTCCGCCTCGCGCCCGGCGGGGCCGCCGCCCAGCGGGATGCGCAGCCAGGCGAAGTGCCGGCCGTCGAGCTGCTCGCTACGGGCTTTCTCGACTCCGTCCACACGGACGATCAGCGTCCTGGTGAAGGTGTTGGGATCGCCGGTGAGCAGATGCGCCGCGTGGCGTCCGGCGGGCAGCCGCAGCCGCAGCACGGCCGGGGCGCTGTCGCGTACGTAGTCCCGGCGCACGACGTCGAAGAGTCCGGTGTCGGTGGCGGCGGGCGTGTTGCCGACTCAGCCGAAGCCCGCTCCCTCGTGCCAGCGGCTGTCGGGTGAGAGGCGGGTGTAGCCCTTCAACACCGGCGCGGAGCCGGGTCCGGCGTCCAGGGCGTGCACGCATCGGGCAGCGGGTGGGACGACAACGGCCCTGGCCAGGCTGCGCAGCGAGGAGTCGAGGACCCGCACCGAGCCGGACCGCGGGCGCGCGTGCAGTGTGGCGAGCGCGGGGGCCGGCGGCGGCACGACGGTCATCTTCACCGTCGTGTCCCCTCGCGGGTCCACGTAGAGGGTCGATTCCTCGGATCGCCAGCCCCCGGGTACGTCCAGCGAGAGGGCCGTGCGCAGACCGGAGCCGGTCGCATTGACCACCTGCACCGGCAGCGCGTTGAGTTCCCCGCCCAGCAGCGCCGTGTCGGCCGGGGCGATGACCGCCTGGAGCCAGCCGCGGTGCTCGTCGCGGATCCGGCTGAGCCCGAACCAGTAGGCGACCAGGGTGTCCCGCCACGTGGCGGCCTCGGCCATCTGCCGGCCGAACTGGCGGCGTACGTCGGCGAACCGCCGGTGGTCGATTCGGCCACGCAACCCGTCCCAGTCCTCCCGCATGTCCGCCACCCGTGCCGCACCGGAGAAGTGCGTGTCGTAGATGTGCTGGATCACGGTCGCGCCGTTGTCCAGCCGATGGGTGTAGGGGACGTGGTGCAGGAAGAGGAGCAGTTCCTCGGGGCAGTCCGCCGACGACTCGTAGGCGGTCCCGGGTCGTCGGCGCGTACAGCTCGGTGCAGCCGTTGCCGGTGGCGGCCGTACGGTCGTAGCCGATGCCTTCACGGTCCGACCTGTGGAACTGGGTGGTCGTGGTCGGGCTGGGGTCGAAGTGCCCCGTCACCGAACCGTCCGGCGGATGGGTGAGGTAGCCGGTGCCCAGCGGCGAGGTGTAGTCCTCGTACGTGCGCCAGGAGCCCAGCAGCAGGGCGGAGACCGTCTTGACGACGTGCGGGTCGTTGCCGAACGTCATCCGGGTCCACTCGGCGGCCAGGTCCTCCGCGGACAGCTCCGGCTTCCAGGCGAGCCGCCCGTAGCCGTGGGTGTTCGCCGCGGCCAGGTGGGAGCCGGTCCAGTTCCTGGCGGCGCCGAAGTTCATCACGCCGGCGAAGCCGGAGTGCGCGTAGGAGTGCACCCGGCCGGTCACCACGCGGGCCACGGTGCTTCCCTCTCCCCCCTTGCGGGTGTCGAAGTCCAGGACTTCCTTCCACTGCGGCACCAGGTAGCAGAGATGGACGGCGTGGCCGGTGTACTCCTGCGTCACCTGGAGTTCGATCATCGAATTGGTGCGCGGCAGCGAGCAGAAGAGGGGATGGGCGGGCTCGCGGACCTGGAAGTCGATCGGCCCGTTCTTGATCTGTACGATCGCGTTGTCCGCGAACTTCCCGTCCAGCGGTGTGAAGTCCTGGTAGGCCTGCCGGTCCCATCTCTCGTCGCTGTCGTGGACGAACGCCCGCCACATCACGATGCCGCCGTGCGCTTCGAGGGCGCCCGCCAGCACGTTGGCCCCGTCGGCGTGGGTACGTCCGTAGTCCAGCGGTCCGGGGCGCCCCTCGGAGTTGGCCTTCACCAGGAAGCCGCCGAAGTCCTCGATCCTGCCGTAGATCTCCTCGGCCCTCTCCTCCCACCATCTGCGCACACCCGGGTCGAACGGGTCGGCCGTGTCCAGCCCGCCCAGGTCGATGGGGGCGGCGAAGTTCGCCGTGACGTACAGCGCCACGCCGTAGCGGCGCAGTACACCGGCCAGCGCGGCCAGCTTGGTCAAGAACGGCTTTGCGAGGTAGTCCGCAGTCGTGTTGACGTTGTTGATCACGGTGCCGTTGATCCCGAGCGAGGCCAGGACACGCGCGTAGTCCGCGTACCGGCCGTCGAGTCGCGGCAGCCTCTCCCAGTCGAAGAAGGACCGGCCCGCATAGCCGCGCTCGATCGAACCGTCCGCGTTGTCCCAGTGGTTGGCCACGCGCAACCGGGCGGCGGGGCGCTCCGTGAGATCGACGTGCTCCAGCGGCTGTCCGGTCTGCACGAGCCGCAGCAGGTGGAACGCACCGTAGAGCACACCGCGGTCGGTGTGGGCCGCCACCACGGTGCGGATCCTGCCGCGCTTAGTGAGGTGGCGGATGACGTATCCCTCGTCGCCCAGCCCGGCCAGGTCGGCCTCCGGGACGAGTTCCCGGATCAGGGAGGAACTCGTCTGGGTGCCCACCACAAGCGCCGGGCCGGACGGGGCGTTGGTGCGTGGCCTCACACGCGCACGGCCGGGATTGTCGACCACCGTCAGGTCCGCGAGGTGAGCGGTGCGGGGACGGCGAGGTCCGTCCACACGAAGCCAGACGCTTTTGTGGGCCGAGGACTTCGGCTGCTCCACGCGAGGGGCCGGTGAACCTCGCCTCGCCCGGCCCCCTTCCGCACCGCGACCTGGTGCGTACGGCATCGGGGCCGGGCGCGTGGATCAATACGGCGGCACCGGCCTTCTCCCGGAAGAGACGTGGCAGCGTCCCGTACCACCGCCCCGACGGAGCGGCCGGGGCCGCTCCGTCGGGGCGGTGGTGGGCCACCGGCCGATCTCCAAGGCGCATGACACCGACGGGTGTTCACCGTCCCGAGGAGTCGAACGGGATGCCCCGCCACAGCGCGCGTACGTCGGAGGTGGCGTCGTCGGCGACGTAGTCGCCCGGAACGGCCCAGAACTTCACCGTGGTGGTATCGGCGGTGACCGGAGGCCAGCCGGGGTCGCCGCACGCGGCGAAGTCGGCCCATGCGCGAAGCATGCGCCGGGAGAGGGCTCGGTCCTGTTCGTCGGGGGTACCGCCGATGAGGAAGGCGGCGCCCTCCGCGTCCAGGTTGCCGAACGCGAACGGGATGTCGGCGGTGTGCCAGGGCCTGGCCGCGCCGCTCGGCGTCACGCGCCTGCGGGCGAAGCGGGAGAGATGCGCTCGTCCGCCGGCTCTCGCGTGGTGCTCGGCAAGCCGGCTGCCGTACTCGCCGAACTGTGCGTCACCGAAGAGCGCGAGGTAGAGGTCGAGCAGCGAAGCGCCGGGCATCAGCGCACGGTAGCCCGCGATCAGTCGGGCGGGGAGACGGAGGGCGTCGGCGAAGTCCTCGAGTTCCCGCTCCGAGGTGATCGCCCGCACGCTTCCGATCTCGTACAGGAACCGGTACTCCTCCAGGGTGTGGCAGACCAGGAGGTCCACGTCGCGGGAGGCGCCGGCGGCGAGCGCGCGGAGCGGGTCCACGGGCAGCACATCGCCGTCGACGACGGGCTGGAAGACCACCGGGTCGTACGCCTGGACGGCCACTACGGGGTTGGCCGAGCACTGTCCGGCGACTTTGTCCGAGGCGGCCACCAGGAGCTTCGGCGAGGCGGAGAGCAGCCCGTCGCCCGTCGGGACGACACCGGCCTCGGCCGCGATCCGGGACGTGAGCGCCGCGGCGGCCTCGACGGTGAAGAACGCGTGGGGCGCGCTGTGGGCGATGGCCCGGCGGAACAACCCGCGCGCCCGCTCCATGGCCATCAGGCAGGCGACCGACCCCGCTCCGGCGGAGTGCCCGGCGACCGTGACGTTGCCGGGGTCGCCACCGAACGCGGCGATGTTCTCCCGGACCCAGCGCAGGGCGGCCACCTGGTCGAGCAGCCCGCGGTTGTCCGGGAAGCCCGGCACATGGCCGAAGCCTTCGAAGCCGACCCGGTAGTTGCAGCTGACCACGACCACTCCGGCGCGGGCGAGCGCGGCGCCGTCGAAATCGGGCTGGGCGGAGGAGCCGAAGGTGTACGCGCCGCCGTGGATCCAGAACAGCACCGGCAGCGGGCCGCCGTCCGGCCGCTCGCGCACCCACACGTTGACGCTGAGGATCTCCTCGTCACCGGGCTGCCACACCGGCGAGCCGGGCAGCGCGGCCGACTGCGGCGCGATGGGCCCGAAACTCCGGCAGTCACGCACCCCGCCCCAGGGGGCGGCAGGCCGCGGAGGACGGAAACGGTCGGGACCGAAAGGCGGGGCGGCGTACGGGGTGCCGAGAACGGCCACAAGTCCGTCGGCCGACCGCCTGCCGCGTACGTGGCCGCTCGTCGTCCGGAAATCCGCCCCCGCGCCTGCCCTGTCACTCATACGACACAAGCTGCCATGAATCCCTACGGTTTCGCGAGCAAGTTGCCACCGGCGGTCCGGCACAACGCCAGTCGGCCTGGAGGCGGGCCGAGCGGTCGACGCGACTGTCCGGCCTGCGGACGGGGCGGCCGTCCCCGCCGCAAGCCGGACTCGTTGTTCACCCCGAGGCACACCTTCCCGACGACCGACGGCAGTCAGCGGTGCGGGCGTGCGCGGCCGGGTGACAGGCCGGATCAGCGGACTTCGGTGACCCGCCGCTCCTTCAGGGAGGCGCAGTTGGAGTTCTCCACCGACACGTACACGTTGTCGATGCTGCCGCCCCAGCTCACGCAGTGGCCCTTGCCGTAGACGGAGACCGGCCCCGCGTACGACGTGTAGTTCCCGTCGTCCCCGGCCCACTCCTCGGTGTCGGGGACGTAGATGCTCGCGGACATGTGCTTGGCCGCACCCGGGTTGGCGCGGATGGTGGCGACGCAGTTCTTGCCGGTCGAGGAGTTGTACGTCAGGTAGACGGTGCCCAGTGAGCCGACGGGCGCCGAGTTCACGGTCTTGTACGCCTTGCCGCAGACACCCTGCGGTGTGACGTTGGGTGCGGCGGAAGCGGTCGTGCCGAACGCGGTCGTGACGCCCACCGCGAGCGCGGTCAACGCCCCGGCGGTCGCGATATTGCGAGTGATCCTCATATTTCCCCCTTGTACTCTTGAGAGCTGTTTACTCACACTTGGTGTGACACGCGAGCGGCACGGATGGTTGCGCCGTATTCATGCCGGGATATCGGCCCGAACGCCGGAGGGGTGCGGGACGACCACCGGGCCGGCCGACGATCGGCCCATCCGGGCCGTCGCCGCGGGAGGCGGGCCGGTACCGCGGCGGCCGAGGTTACGGCGTCCGTCCCCCGGCTTCGCTGCCGCCGACGTATGTCGCCGCCACCTCGATGTCCCCGATACGTGACGGGTCGACGCGCCGGGGATCGTCGCCGAGTACGACGAGGTCGGCGCGCTTGCCCGGGGTGAGGCTGCCCAGGTCATCCTCCCAGTGGCAGGCCCGGGCGCCGGCGACGGTGTAGGCACGCAGGGCCTCGTCGACGGTGATGCCCTCGTCCGGGCCGATCACCTGGCCGGACTCGGAGGCACGCTCGACCATGAACTGAACGGCCCGCAGCGGGGATCCGTCCGCGACGGGACGATCGGAGCTGCCGACGAGGGGGATGCCGTGGTCCAGGAACGCCCTGCCGCGGTAGAGCCACGGGGCCCGCCCCTCGCCCATGATCGCCGCGTAGTCGTCGCCGAAGCGGCGCAGGAAATTGGGCTGGACGACCGCGCTGACGCCGAGTCGGGCGAAGCGCGGAAGCTGGTCGGGGCGGATCAGGCCGGCGTGCTCGATGCGGTGCCGGGCACGGGGGCGCGGCCAGTGGCGCTGGGCTCGTTCGAGGGCGTCCAGGGCGAGGTCCGCCGCGCGGTCACCGATCGCGTGGACGGCGAGCTGCCATCCGGCGCGGTGCCCGTCCACGATCGTGTCCGCGAGCGTGTCCGGGTCGTCCTGCAACTGGCCCGCGTGATCGAGGCCTTCGTACGGATCCGAGAGTGCGGCGGTCCTGGCCATCATGCCGCCGTCCGTGTAGATCTTCAGCGCGCCCAAGGAGAGGCGGTCGTCGCCGAACCCGGTGCGCAGCCCGAGATCGAGGGCCCGGGGAATGCCGTCGGAGTCGTGCGCGGCGACCGGACGCAGCCGGTCGGCGGACACCATGAGCTGCACGCGCAGCGGCAACAAGCCCTGCTCATGGGCGAGTTGGTAGGCCCCCAGCTCGACGGGGCTGTGGCCGAAGAGGGCGCCGCCGATACCGGCCTCGGCACAGGCGGTGACGCCCTCGGCCAGACAGGTCCGGGCGGCCCGCCCGATCGCCCCTGCCAACTCCTGCTGGGAATACGGCAGGCGCAGCGCGCGGGCGGCCCCCATGGCGCCCTCGACGAGGAAGCCGTTGTCGTGCGGGATGCCGGCGGGGAGCAGGGCGAGAACGGCGGAGTTGACCAGGCAGCCGTGCCCGGATTCGTGCAGCAGGAACACCCTGTGCCCGTGGCTGACCCGGTCCAGTTCGGCGGCGGTCAGATGGCGGCCCAGGGCGCGCTGGTCGTAGCCGGCGACACTCACCCAGGCGGTGGGCTCGCCCCTTCGGGTGACGGTCTCTTCGACGACGGCGAGCACGTCCTCGACCCGTGTGCGGCCCGCGACGCTCACGGTGTTCTCCTTGAGCCCCGTCCAGGCCAGGTGCACATGGGCGTCGATGAACCCGGGCAGCACGGTGGCGCCCTGCAGATCGATCACCTCGCGCACGGGAAGAGAGGTCACGGCGTCGTCGAGGCCCACGATCCGGCCCCGCCAGATGCCCAGTTCACGGGCGACCGGGTGGTCGGGGTCCATGGTGACGAAGCGCGCGTTCGTCAGTCTGGCGCAGAGCATCGACGGTGTCCCTCCGACCGCGGGGAGTCAGCCGGAGGAGGCCGAGAGGGACCGGGGGCGCAGGTCGGTCCAGTGGGTCTCGATGTAGTCCAGGCATGCCTCGCGGGTGTTCTCGTCGAGGACGATCGTCCATCCCCCGGGAACCTCGGCGAAGGACGGCCACAGCGAGTGCTGCCCCTCGTCGTTCACCAGGACCAGGAAGCGGCCTTCGGGGTCGTCGAAAGGGTTGGTGCTCATGTGTCAGTGCCTCCTCGGGTCCGACGGACCGGTGACTGCCATGTCATGAGTGGACATCATTAGGTTAGGCTCACCTAATGCAGGACGAGCCTAACCTCTGTCCTTCCCTCTCACAAGGAGATGTTCATGCGCCTGGTGATCGAACGGGTCCGCACCGGGGAGACCACGAAGGCGCCCCCGAGCACGTTCTTCCGGACCGCGCGCGACCGCCGCGACGGCCGGCCGTGACCGATCCCCGCTCCGGCTCCGCGACCGGCGCGGAGAACGCCTTCGCCGGGTTCGGACTGCCCGGCGAACCGGGCAGCGACGAGTTCTGGGCCGCGGCCCGGACACCCGTGTCGGTACCCGCCGACGGCGGCGGCTGGCTGACCTTGTTCCTGTGGCGCGGGTCGCGTGCGGTCATCGACTTCGAGAGCTGGTCGCCGCCGGTCCCCCTGCGCCGATGGGCCGGCACGGACTGCTGGTACGCCGAAGTGCGCATGCCCGCGCGGCTGCGGGTGACCTACCGGCTCATCGTGGGTGACGCGGCCCACGCCGACCCCTTCAACCCGGTCGGCGCGGGCGGTGACCGGTCCATCGCCGCGACCCCGGACGCCCCGGACCAGCCGCACTGGCCCGCTCTCGGCTCCGGCACCGACGTCGTACTGCCCCTCCCGCGCGCCCGGCTCCGCTGGACCAGCGAACGGCTCGGCGGACGGCGCACCGTGCGTGTGCACCCGGCGGGCGGCGGCGGACCGGTGGTCCTGCTGCTCGACGGGGACGACTGGCTGCATCTGCACCCGGCGATGACCGCGTTCGACTCGGCCGTCGCCGTGGGCGAGATGCCCGCCGTCACCCTGGTCTTCCTCCCGGCCAAGGACAGGCAGGCCGAGTTCGGCTGCAGGCCCGAACTGTGGGAGGGGGTACGGGACGAACTGCTGCCGCTGGTGGCGGAATCCGGCGTACCGGCCGACCCGGACCGGCTGGTGGTCGCCGGGCAGAGCCTGGGCGGGCTGAGCGCGTTGTACGCGGCGCTGGAGTTCCCGGACCTGGTCTCGCGGGTCGCCTGCCAGTCGGCCTCCTTCTGGTGGACGCCCGGCGCCATGGACCGGACGGACCCCTTGGGCGGCCCGGTTGGCGGCGCCATCGCCGCGCGGCTGCGCCGGAGCCCCGACCTGTCCCGCCTGCGGTGCGCGTTCGACGTGGGGGAACACGAGACCCGGATGCTGCCCCACTGCGAGCTGGCCGAGACCCTGACCGAGCAGGCCGGCGCGACCGTACGGGTTTCGCGGTCGGCGTCGGACCACGACCGGGCCGGCTGGCGGCACGCCCTGCTCAGGGACGTCGCCTGGGCTCTCGCCTGAGCGGTTGCGGAGACGTGTGCGGCCACGTCCCGCGCCCCGCGAACGCCCGGCGCTTCACCGGCCACGTTCCCGCACCGGCCGGCGCTTCACCGGGCCACGGCCCGGCAGTAGTCCGCGTCGCCGGCGAGGAGATTGCGGTGGGTGTCCTCGGCGGTGACGATGCCGTCGGCCAGGACGAGAACACGGTCGGCGGCGTCCAGCAGCGCCGGGCTGCTGGTGATCACGACCGTGGTGCGGCCGTGGCGCAGCTTGGCGACATTGCGCGCGATGAGTTGCTCGGTGACCGCGTCGACGGCCGTCGTCGGATCGTGCAGGACCAGCACGTCGGTGTCGGCCGCCAGAGCGCGGGCCAGGGACAGCCGCTGCCGCTGTCCCCCGGACAGGTTCGCCCCGCGGTCGCGGACCGCGTAGTCGAGCCCCTCGCAGTGGAGGGCGACGACATCGGTCAGCATGGACGCCTCGACGGCCTCGGGAATCATCTCGCTGGTGCCCGACGGGTCGATGTTCGTGCGGAGGGTGCCCGCGAAGATCTCCCCGTCGTACGGATTCACCAGCATGTGCTCGCGGACCGACTCGATCGACAGGTCCGCGATCGCCTGCCCGCCGACCCGCACCGCTCCCTCGTACGCGTCGGGCGCGACGTTCACCGCGAGGACGGAGGCGAGGTCGGCCGCCGCGCGCGGCTGGTAGGCGGTGATCGCCACGAACTCGCCGGCGCCCACCTCGAACTTCAGCTCGCGCAGGGACCCGTACCTGACGCAGTCGACCTCGAGGCCTCCGCCCGGGGCCGGCCGCCGCCGCCCCGAGGTCGTCACCGGCGGCGCCGAGAGCACCAGCGCCATGCGCTCGGCCGAGGCGCGCGCCATCATCACGTACTTGGGCATCTCCGAGAACATCTTGAGCGGTTCGATGATGAACTGCGCGAGACCCACGGCCATGACCAGTTCACCGATGGTGATCCGGCCGTCGAACGCCAGCCAGCCGGCCGTCAGGGAGACGGCGGCGGCGAGCACCGCGTTGAGGGCCAGCGCGGTGCCCGCGTACGTGCCGTTCACCCCGGCGACGGTGATCGCCTGGCGCTTCGCATCCGTGCTGACCTCGCGGTAGGACCCGAACGCCGCGTGGTTGCCGCCGAAGCCGTGCAGCGGGCGCAGGCCGTTGATCAGGTCGGCGACCTTCGCGCCCGCCCGCGCCACCCGGGCCTGCTGTTCGCGCGTACTGGCGCCGATCCGCTTGGACAGGACGGCGAGGATCGACAGGATCGCGACGGTCCCCACGATCACCAGCAGGCCGAGCCGGATGTCGGCCAGCCCCAGCGCGACCGCCGCGACCACCACCGCGACCAGGGAGCTGATCAGCAGCGGCACCACCTCGATGATGTCGGCGGTCTGGTCGGCGTCCTCGGTGGCGATGGTCAGCACCTCACCGGACTTCAGGCCGACGTCCCTGGCCACCGGCTGGAGCCCGCAGGCGGCCACCCGCACCCGCCAGCGGTGCGCCTCGGTCGTGTTGGCCTTCTGCAGGACACGCATCCCGAACCGCCACGACAGCGACACCGTCGTGATGATCACGGCCAGCGCGCCGATCGACAGGCCGAGCGCGCCCAGGCTCCGGTCCCGCATGGTGTGCTCGACGATCAGGCCGAGCGCGATGGGGAAGGCGGTCTCCCCCGCCTGGTACAGGCCCATGAGGACGGTGCCCCAGACCATGGCGCCGACGTTGCCGCGCAACGCGGTCCGCAGAATGTCCGACCCCGGTCGGGGCCGCCGCGTGTCAGGAGTTTTCATCAAGGTGGTGGGCAATCGCTTCCGGGGTTCGCAGGGTGAGCAGATCACGGATCGTGATCACGGGACCGTACTCCCGGCGGAGCAGCCCGATCAGCCGTACCGCCAGCATGGAGTGCCCGCCGAGGGACACGAAGTCGCTCACCGCGCTCACCTCGTCGTCATCCAGGTCCAGTGCCTCGGCGAAGAACTCGCACACCACGGTCTCGGTCTCCGTCTCCGGGCCGCGTTCCCCCGCCGTGGTCAGCGTGCCGAGCGGCTTGGCCTCCGGCAACGCTTTGGTGTCAGCCTTCCCGTTCACGGTCAGCGGGATGCTGTCGACCTGGGCGAAGTGCGTCGGGCGCAGGAAGTCCGGCAGCCCGGCCCCCACCTCGCCGGCGACGCGCGCCAGGTCGGCGCCCTCCAGCACGAGATAGGCGGCCAGCCGGTACGCGCCGTCGACCTGCGGGTCGGTTTGGGCGACCGCGGCGGCGAACCGCACCGCCGGATGCGCCGCGAACGCGGCCTCGACCTCTCCCAGTTCGACCCGGTGCCCGCGGATCTTGACCTGCTGGTCGGTGCGGCCCAGGTACGTCAGGTTCCCGTCGGGCCGGCGGGCCACCAGGTCCCCGGTGCGGTACATGCGCTCGCCGGGTGCGCCGAAGGGGCAGGCGACGAAGCGGTGCGCGGTCTGGGCACTCCGGCCGAGGTAACCGCGCGCGATGCCGATGCCCGATACGTACAGCTCACCCGGGACTCCGTCGGGCAGGGGCCGCAGCCACGGGTCCAGTACGTACACCTCGGTGTTGTCGATCGCCACGCCCACCACCGGGTCCTGGCATTCGAACGTGCCGACACCGAGGGTGTTGATGGTGTATTCGGTGGGCCCGTACAGGTTGTAGCCTGCCGTCCCCTCGGTCTCGGCGAGCCGCTGCCACAGCGCGGGGGTGACGGCCTCGCCGCCCAGCAGCACCAGCGCGGGGCGCCGTGCCGGGTTGTCGAGCAGTCCCTCGGCCACCAGTTGCTGCGCGTAGGTCGGGGTCACGTTGATGACGTCGATCCCGTGGTCCAGGCAGTACTCGACCAGACGGGGCGCGTCGCGGCGCAGTTCCTCGTCGCAGATGTGGACCTCGTGGCCGTCGGCGAGCCACAGCAGTTCCTCCCACGACATGTCGAACGCGAACGACACGGTGTGCGCGATTCTGAAGACCCGGTGGCCGTGCTCGGCGAGGACCGGCTCGAAGATCCGCCGCTGGTGGTTGATCAGCATGTTGGTGAGCCCCGCGTACTCGGTCACCACGCCCTTGGGCTGCCCGGTCGAACCGGAGGTGTAGATCGTGTACGCGGGGTGCCGCAGGCGGTCCGGGTCGTCCGGCGCGAACGTCGGATACGGATCGGCCTCGGGCAGGGGACGGTCCAGCTCGATCAGGTCGCCGCTCAGCCGCGGCGACACGGCGCTCACGGTGAGGATCGCCTCGGGCCGGGCGTCCGCGACGATGGCCGCGATCCGCTCGTCCGGGTGGTCCAGTTCCAGCGGCACGTACGCGGCACCGACGCGCAGCACGGCGAACAGCGCCACGATCGAGTCGAGCGAGCGCGGGATCGCCAGCCCCACGGTCGTCTCGGGGCCGATGCCCCGACGGGCGAGCACACCCGCCACCGCACGGCTGCGGTCCTGGAGTTCGGCGAAGGACATGGTCGCCCCCCGGGCGACGAGCGCGATCCGCCCCGGATGACGGTCCGCCGCCCGGTCGAAGCGGTCGACGACGGTGTCCGTGCCGATGTCGGTGCGCTCGGTGGGCTCGGGGCCGGCTCCCAGCCCCCGCAACGCGCCCACCCGCCCGGTCGACCGCGCCAGGTCCTCCAGCACGCTCAGGTAGCCGTCGAGGAGACGGCGGGCGCCCGCGGGGTCGTCGTCGCGGTGCTCCAGCTTGACCGTGAGCCGGTCGCCGGGCGTGACGACCCAGGTGAACGGGTAGTGCGTGGAGTCGTCGGCCTGGACCGAGGTGATGCCGTGCCTGGCATTCATCTCGGCGAGCGCGTCCAGGTCCAGGAAGTTCTGGAGCACGAACAGGTTGTCGAACAGCGTGTCGTGCCCACTGGCCCGCTGGATCTCGCCGAGCCCCAGGTGCTCGTGCTCCATCGCCTCGACCCGGGCCGCCTGTACCGCCGACAGGTACGCGCCGACCGTGTCGTCGGGCCGTGCCCGCGTCCACAGGGGCACCGTGTTGAGCAGCACGCCGACGATGCCGGAGTGGCCCTCGCCCTCGCGGCCCGAGACGGTCACCCCGAACACCGCGTCGGCGCGGCCCGTACAGGCGCCGAGAAAGAGGCCGAACGCGCCCGTCAGCACCGTGTTCAGCGTGACGCCGTGCGCTCTGGCCGCTTCCCGCACCAGTTCCGAGAGTTCGGCGGAGAGCGTGTGCACGAGGGCGCGCGGCAGGTCGTCCGAGAGGGCCGGGGCCGGACCGGCGAGCATCGTCGGACCTGACAGGCCGGCCAGGTGCTCCGCCCAGAAGCGGTGCGACGCCGCGAGGTCCTTGGCCTCCAGTGTGCGGGCGTAGTCCTCGAAGCTCGGCGTGGCCGGGGCCGCGGCCGGCGGCTCGCCCGCGACGACGGCCCCGTAGGCGTCGAACAGGTCCCGCAGCAGGATCTCGCGGGACCAGCCGTCCCAGAGCAGCAGGTGGTAGCTGAGCAGCAGGCCGTCCCGGCCGTCGGGCAGACGCACCACGGTCAGCCGGATCAGCGGCGGCCGGTCCAGGTCGAAGCCGGACTCGCGGTCCCGGGTGCGCAGGGCCTCGACCTCCGCGTCCGTCGTCGCACGGACGGTCCGGACATCGACCCGCCGGCCCGCCCTCAGGACCTGGACCGGTTTTCCGTCGTCGTCGGTGGTGAAGCCGGCGCCCACGGCCGGGTGGCGCCCGATCACGTACGCCATCGCCTCGGCCAGCGCGTCGGTGTCCAGGCGCCGGTCGAAGGTGAAGTAGCTCTGCGCGACGTAGTGGCCGGTCGCGCCCGCCATCTGGGCCTGGAAGAACAGGCCCCGCTGGAGCGGGGTGGTCGGTGCGGTGCGCTCGGCCGTCGCACAGGCGTCCGCGATTGTCTCCAGTGCCCGGCGCCAGTGCTCGGTGATCTCGTCGGGTATGCCCTCGGCGAGGGTGAAGGTCGCGTGCAGGCTTCCGCTGGCCTCGTCGGTCCACGCGTTGACCTCGACGGCGTACCGGCTGCCCCGGTCGCCGGTGGTCAGGTGCGGCGCCTGGGACTCGCCGCCCCGGCCGAGGTAGTTGAACAGCACCTGCGGGCGGGCGTCCAGCAGCGGGGCCGTCTGCGGGTTGAGGTACCTGAGCTGGCCGTAGGCGACGTGCCCGGCCTCGTCCGGCTGCCGTTCCGCGACCTCGCGCGCCGCCGCGACGGGGTCGGTGTGCGCGGTGAGCCGCACCGGTGCGATGGAGGTGAACCAGCCGATGGTGCGGCTGTAGTCGTGGTGGTCCAGGGCCGGGACCCGGCCGTGCCGCTCCAGGTCGACCGCGAGATCGGTGGGCCTGGGCTGAACGCGAGTCAGCGCGGTGCGCAGCGCGCCGCACAGCAGCTCGGTGAGCCCCACGCCGAGTACGGCGGGCGCGCTGCGCGTCACCACGTCGCTCACCTCGGGCGCGAGCACGAGAGTGGTCTCGCGCGGATCCACGACCGCGGGCAGCAGCGCGGGCGCCTGGAGCGTGGCGACCCAGTGTCCGAGGCCGTCGGTCACCTGGGCGGAGCGCGCCGCCAGTGCTTCGGCGTACTCGGCGTAGGGCGTGGTCGGCGGCGGCAGGGGGGCGCCGCCCAGGGCGGTGGCCAGGTCGTCGAGGAGGATCAGCCAGGACACCGCGTCCACGGCGAGGTGGTGCACGGCGACCACCAGGGTGCGGCTGGCCGCCAGCCAGGAGAACGCGATGACGTCCCCGGATTCGGGATCGAGCCGTCCCGAGGCCTCGTTCGCCGCGGCCGTCGCGTCGGTGGCGTTCGTCCGGGCGACGGTGACCTCGCGGGCGGGGCCGGTGGACAGGGCCCACGCGCCGTGCTCGACGCGCAGCCGCAGCCGGAGGGCCGGGTGGGCGGCCACGACGGCGTTCGCGGCGCGCCGGACGTCGGCGAGGTCGGTGCCCTCGGCCGTCACCAGCGTCCTGGCCTGGGCGAACCCGGTGAGCGTCCCGCCCAGTTCGCGCTGGCGCAGGATGATCGGTGTCGGCGGCAGCGGTCCGTCCTCGCGCCGTGCCGGCACGGGCGCCACGGCCCGCCGGGTACGCGTGCCCAGGTGGTCGGCGAGCGCGCGCGGTGTCTTCCGCAGGAACACGTCCCGGGGGGTGATCGGCAGCCCGAGCGCCCTGGCCCGGTTGATCACGGTGATGGCGACGATGCTGTCGCCTCCGGCCTTGAAGAAATCGGTGTCGGCGTCCACGGCGGCGCCGGGCAGCGTCCGGGCGAAGACGTCGGTCAGTGCGGTGAGCGCGGAGTCGCTCGCGGCCACCGGGGTGTCCTCCCGCGCGGCGCGCTCGGTCAGCGCCTCGCGGTCCAGTTTGCCGTTGACCGTCAGCGGCAGGGCGTCGACCGGCAGCACCCGGCCCGGCACCATGTGCGCGGGCAGTTTGGCGGCCAGCAGGGCCGTGACGTCACCGGGCGCCCGGCCCACGACGTGGGCGACGAGGTGGTCGCCGCTGTCCGCCACGGTGACGGCCACGTCGACGACACCGTCGAGTTCCCTGATCGCGGACTCCACCTCACCGAGCTCGATGCGGAACCCCTTGAGCTGCACCTGGTCGTCGGCACGGCCGACGAAGACCAGTTCGCCGTCGAGGGTACGGCGGGCCAGGTCGCCCGTGTGGTACATGCGGGAGCCGTCGTCCGCGAACGGGTTCGCCACGAACCGGCTCGCGGTGAGCCCCGGCCTGCCCAGGTAGCCGAGCGACACCTGGTCGCCGGCGACGTAGACGGCGCCCACCCGGCCCGGCGGGACCGGCCTGAGCCGGTCGTCGAGCAGATGGGTGACCAGGCCGGGAAGGGGGCCGCCGATCGGGCTGAGGTCACGTGCCGGGCCGAAGTCCTCGGCGGTCAGCACGCGGTGGGTGACGTGGACGGTGGTCTCGGTGATGCCGTACATGTTGACCAGCTCGGGCGAATCGGTGCCGTACCGCTCCACCCAGCCGCGCAGCCGCCCGAGGTCCAGCGCCTCGCCTCCGAAGATGATCCGGCGCAGCGTCGTGACCGGTGCGTCGGCGTGCCGGTCGGCCTCGATGAACCGGTGGAACGCCGACGGGGTCTGGTTGAGCACGGTCACCCCGTGCTCCCGGACCAGCCGGTGGAAGTCGACCGGGGAGCGGGTCAGCGCGTACTCCGGCACCAGCAGCCGGCCCCCGTGCGCCAGTGCTCCCCACAGCTCCCAGACCGCGAAGTCGAAGGAGTAGGAGTGGAATTGGACCCATACGTCGTCCGGGCCGAAGCCCATGCCGGGACGGGTGTTCGCGAGGAGCGTCACCACGCTGGAGTGCGGTACGACGACGCCCTTGGGCCGGCCGGTCGAGCCGGACGTGTAGATCACGTACGCGGGGTCGTGCCAACTGACCCGGGGTTCGGTGGTGTCCCACGGCAGCTCGTCGCCCTGGACGATCACCTGGGCCCGCACGCCCGCCCGGGACAGCAGTCGGGTGAAGCGGTCCCGCCGCTCACGGTCCACGAGGACGACCTGCGGGGCGGCGTCGGCGAGGATGTACTCCAGCCGTTCGTCCGGGTACGCCAGGTCCAGCGGCACGTACGCGCCGCCCGCGGTGACGACCGCGACCAGGGCGACGACCTGTTCGAGGGAGCGTGGGACGGCGACGGCGACCCGCTTGCCGGGCCCGGCACCCGCCGCGCGCAGCATCGAGGCCAACGTGGCCTTGGCCTCGGCCAGTTCGCCGTAGGTCAGAGACCGGGTGCCGCCGTCGAGGGCGCATTGGGTGACGGCGGTGGCCGCCGGGTCGCGGTTCGCGGCGGCGTCGAACAGTTCACCCAGGGTCGCCGGGGCGATCCGGGCCGGGCGCCGGTCGTCCTCGGGGGCCGCCTCGCCGACCAGCGCCTCCGGCCGGTGGAGCAGGCCGGTGAGGGTCCGGGTGAACGTGCGCAGGATCGCCTCGGCGCTCTCCTGGCGCAGCAGTTCCCCGTCGTAGATGAGGTTGAAGCGCGGTCGGCCGTCCCGGGTGCGCTCCGCCACCAGCGTCAACGGGTAGTGTGGAGCGCCCTCGTTGACGATGTCGGTGATGACCAGCTCGTCGTCGGGACCGCGCAGGGCGTCCAGGTCCGTCGCGACGTCGAACACCACCAGGGTGTCGAACAGGGGGCCGGTGCCGGCCTGGCGGCCGATCCGCGCCAGCGAGACGTGCTGGTGCGCGAGCACCGCGCTCTGGTGTTCCCGCACCGCGGCGAGCAGCTCGCGCCCGGTGGTGTCGGCGGCCCACCGGGCGCGCACGGGGATCGTGTTGATGAACAGGCCCACCATGTCCCCGATGCCGGGCACCTCCGCGTCACGCCCGGACACCGTGGAACCGAACACGACGTCCCTGGAGCGCAGGATGCCGCCCAGGGTCACCGCCCACGCGCTGTGCACGGCCACGCTCAAGGGCACGCCGGCCGACCGGGCGGCGGCGTCGATGTCGGCGACTCCGTCGGTGACAGTGGTGCCGTCGGTGGCAGCGGTGCCGTCCGGGAGGTCGACGGCGGTGTCGGCGAACCGTTCGGAAGGGGGGTGTCCTTCGGCGACCAGCGAGGGTCCGGGCAGGTCCGCGAGTTCGTCGCGCCATACCCGGTCGCTCTCGTCGTGATCGCGCCCGGCGAGCCAGTCGACGTAGTCGCGGTAACCGCCGAGCGGGTAGACGGACCCCGGCGCGTGGTACTCGGCCAGCAGCGCGCGGAGCATCGGCGGCACCGACCAGCCGTCGGCGACGATGTGGTGCACGGTCTGCACCAGGACGCTCCGGCCGGATCCCGCGCGGATGAGCGTGTAGCGCATCAGCGGCCCCGCGGCCAGATCGAAACCGGCGCGGCGGTCCCGTTCGGCGAGGGCGCGGATCTCGTCGTCCGTGAGGGAGGGGCGGTCCAGCGTGGTGAAGGGTGCCACCACGCCGCTCTCGAGGACGGAGACGACCCGGCCGTCGGCGAGCGCCGTGAACCGGGCGGCCAGATTGGGGTAGAGCGTGAGCAGCCGGGTGGCCGCCGCGGCGAGCCGGTCGGCGTCCACGTCGCCGGCGAGCGTCAGCAGCTGCTGCTCGACATAGCTGCCCGTCGCGCCGTCGTCGAAGACCGAGTGGAAGTACAGGCCCTCCTGCAACGGGGTGAGCGGCAGGATGTCCCGCAGCCGCGGGCCGTCCAGGGCGTCGACATCGGCCTGGGTGAGCCGAACCAGGGCGAAGTCGCTGGGAGAGTGGCCGCCTTCGTCGAGCGCGGCCAGCGCGGTCAGGGTGTCCCGGAAGTACCGGCCGAGGGTCGTGATGTCCTCGTCGGTGAACACCCCCTCGGGCCAGGAGATGGTGGTGATCAGCTCGTACGCGCCGGTCGCGTCGGGTTCGGCGATCGCGTTGAACTCCAGTGCGCGCGGCAGGCGCATCCTCGGGTCGCGCTTCTCGCCCAACTGCCCCGTGGCACCCGCGAGCTGCCAGTCTCCGGAGGCGCCCGCGTCGAAACGGCCCAGGTAGTTGAACAACACCTGCGGTGCGGACGCGGTCAGCCCGGTGTCGGTCAGGTATCGCAGGACTCCGTAGGGGACACCGTTGCCCGGTACCCCGGCCAGGTCCTCCTTGACCGCCTTGAGGGCGGCGGCCAGATACGCCGGTGCGGTGAGATCCGCCGCCGCTCCGGGGTCCACGGTCACCGGGAACAGGGTGGTGAACCAGCCCACGGTCCGTGACAGGTCGGGCTCGAAGCCGACGGTGTCCGCCACGTGGCGTGTCTCGCGGCCGTGCCCCTCCAGTTCGATGTGGGCGAACGTCTGGTCCTGTCCGCGGTCGCGGCGCCACCGGGCGAGGGTGACGGCGAGCGCCGTCAGCAGCACGTCGTTGACGCCCGCGTGGAACTTGGCGGGAATCCCGCCCAGCAGCGCGGCCGTCTCCCCCGGGCCGAGGGAGACGGTCCGCGTCCGCTCCCGCGCGACGTTGTCGGCCTCGGTCGGCGCACGTCTGCCCAGCGGAGCGTCCGTTCCCGGCAGGGGGCGCTCGAAGTAGACGCGGTCCGTGTCGCGTGCCGCACGGCCCAGCAGCTGTGTCCAGCGCCTGAACGAGGTGCCGACGGGTGGCAGGTCGACCGGGACGCCCGCGGCGAACTGGCGCCATGCCGTGGCCAGGTCGTCCATCAGGATCCGCCAGGACACGCCGTCGATCACGAGGTGGTGGGCGACCACGACCAGTTGCCCCGCCTCGCGGCGCCACACGGCGCGCAGCATCACGCCGTTGTCCGGGTCGAGCCCGTCGGTGGCGAGCGCGACACACTCCTCGGCCGGACGGTCGCTCTCCTGCCACCCCACGACGGCCCGGCCGGGTCGCGGGATGTCGAAGCTCCAGCGGTCGCCGCGCACCAGCCTGGCGCGCAGCATGTCGTGCCGTTCCAGGACGGCTGCGAGGATCGCGTCGAGGGCGGGGGCGGTCAGGTCCGCCGGTGTGTTCAGTACGACCGACTGGACGAAGCCGTCGATCGCGTCCGTGGTCCGGCCGAGCCACTGCACGATGGGCGATCCCACGACGGGACCGGTCCCGACATCGCCGTGGTCCACGGTGGAGAGGTCTTCCCGGCTCGCCACCGCGGCCAGTGCCCCGAGCACGCTGTGGGTGAAGATCTGCCGCGCGGTGACGTGGAGGCCCGCGTCCCGCAGTGCGCTCAGCAGTGAGATCGCCAGAATGCTGTCTCCGCCGAGCTGGAAGAAGTCCTGGTCGACGCCCACCTGCTCCAGCCTCAGCACCGACGCGACGGCCGCGCACACCGCCCGCTCGTCGTCGGTGGCGGGCGCCACCACGGAGCCTGTGCCGATCACGGGCTCCGGCAGCGCGCCCCGGTCGAGCTTCCCGTTCGCGGTGAGCGGGAACTCCTTCATCACGACGATGTGGGCGGGCACCATGTACTCCACCATGTGCCGGGCGGCCCATGCCTTGACCTCGTCCGCCCGCAGGGCCTCGTGGCCGGCGGCCGGGAGCACGTACCCCACCAGGTAGGTGCCGCCCGCCGTGTTCTTCTTCGCGACGACGCAGGTGTGCCGTACTCCGGGGTGCTCCGCGAGGCCGGCCTCGACGTCCTCGGTCTCCAGCCGCATGCCGCGGATCTTGATCTGGTTGTCGGCACGGCCGAGGAAGTCCAGCGACCCGTCCGGGGCGAAGCGCGCCAGGTCACCGGTCCGGTAGAGCCGGGACCCGTCGTCGGCGAAGGGGTTCGCCACGAACCGGGACGCCGTCAGGCCGGGCGCGTTGACGTACCCGCGTCCCAGGAGGAGTCCTCCCGCGTACAGTTCGCCGCCGACTCCGACCGGGACCGGGCGCAGTTCGTCGTCCAGCACGTACAGCTGGGTGTTGGGGTTGGCCTTGCCGATCGACGTCGACAGGCGTTCGGCCGCGCCCCGGTAGATGACGTGGGAGACCCCGATGGTCGTCTCGGCCGGGCCGTAGCCGTGGTACAGGGGGATGTCGAGCCGGGTGCGGAACCGCTCGTACAGCTCCGGCGTCAGCACCTCGCCACCGCACCACACGTGACGCAGGCTGTCCAGGCGGCCGGAGTCGCCCACGATCTCCAGCAGTACGTCGAGCATGGACGACACCAAGTAGGTGAAGGTGACGCGCTGTTCGGCGATCACGCTCAGCAGGTGGTGCGGGTCGCGTTCGCCGCCGGGCCGCAGGATCACCAGCCGGCCGCCGGACACCAGCGGCAGGAAGATCTCGTTGATGGAGATGTCGAAGGACAACGGCGCCTTGAACAGCGACGCGTCGTCGTGGCCGAATCGCAGGATCTCGTCGACCTGCCACAGCAGGCGCTCGCTGATCGCCTCGTGCCGGATCATGGCGCCCTTGGGCCGCCCGGTCGAGCCGGACGTGAAGATCACGTACGCCAGGGCCGTGCCGGGGACGGCCGCCTCGGGTCCCTCGGTGGGGTAGGCGCCGAATCGCCAGTCGCCGAGGTCGACGGCCACGGCGCCCGGCTCGTCCGCGTCGTGCTCGCCCGAGTCGTTGAGCTGCAGTACGACACCGGCGTCCTCGACGACGACGGCCCGGCGTGCGGCGGGCCACTGCGGATCGAGCGGTACGAACGCGCACTTCGCCTGGAGCACGGCGAGGAGCCCGATGACCATGTCGGCCGAGCGGCCCAGCGAGATACCGACGACCTGTTCGGAGGTCAGGCCGCGTTCGATCAGGTGGTGGGCCAACTGAGCGGAGCGTCCGGCCGCCTCACGGTAGGTCAGCGACCGGTGCTCGTCGACGATGGCGACGGCGTCCGGCCTGGTGCGCGCCTGCTCGTGGAACATCTCCATGATGGTCGGGCGGACCCGGTCGGCCCGGGTGTCGTTCCACTCGGCCAGGGCTTCGATCCTCGCCGCCGCGCTGGACGGGCCGATGGTGCCGATGGGCCGGTCCGGGAACTCGGCCAGGTCGTCCAGCGCGAGCTGCGCGTCGGCCGGCGCGACGCCGGCGGGGACGGTGATGCTCAGGCCGTCCGCGCCGACCTGCCACTCCCCCGTCCCGGCACCGCCGTTGTCGACCCACCCGAGGATGTCGGCGAACAGCGTGCCGGGGGTGAGGTCGATGCCGTCGGGGCCGCGGCCCGTCGTCCAGTACGACAGCCCGACGGCGCACGCCTCGGCGATGGTCCGATCGCCGTAGTCGCCGGTCCGCCTGCGTACACCGGCCAGGAGGGTGGGAGAAAGCAGTACGTGAGGAGCGCGAGGTTCCGTCATCGAAGACTCAGCATCCTTCCAGGGTATGCAGGTCAGCCTAACCTAACTAAGGATTACCTAACCACCCTCGTTCGCCCAACTGCCCTCTCGCCAGGCGCGCCACAGCCGCGCGTACTGGCCGCCCAGAGCCACCAACTCCCCGTGCGTTCCTTCCTCCACCACGCGCCCCGCGTCCAGCACCGCGATCCGGTCCGCCGCCATCGCCTGGGTCAGCCGGTGCGCCACGAACAGCGTGGTCCGGCCCGAGCACGCGGCCAGCACGGCCCGTTCCAGTTCGGCGGCGCCCTCGCTGCCCGCCTCCGCGGTCGACTCGTCGAGCACCACCACCGGCGAGCGGCGCAGCACCAGCCGCGCCAGGGCGATCTGGGCGACCTTGGTGCCGTCCAGCCGCTCGCCGCCCTCGCCGACCATGGTGTTCAGCCCGTCGGGCAGCGACTCGACCCATCCGCCGGCGCCGACCGTGCGCAACGCGTCCATCAGCCGCGCGTCGCTCGCCCCGGGCGCGGCGAGCCGTAGGTCCTCGGCGAGCGGCCCCGAGAACACGTGCGTCTCCTGCGTCAGGATGCTCACCAGGGCCCGCGCCCCGGCCTCGTCCAGAGCGGCGAGGTCGTGCGGCCCGATGCGCACCGACCCGGCCCCGGGGGTCCCGATGCCGGCGATCAGCGCGGCCAGGGTCGACTTGCCCGCGCCCGTCGCGCCCACCAGGGCGAGCGAACCTCCGGCCGGGATGGACAGGTTCACCTGCCGCAGGACCGGTTCCTCGGTGCCGGGATAGCCGAAGGTCACCCCCTCCACCGTCACCGGGTACGGTGCGGAGTCCGCCGACGCGACGGACACGTCACCCACCAGCCGGTCCTCCGAGGGCTCCCCCACCACCCCGACCAGGCGGGTGAGGCTCGCGCCCGACTTCTGCGCCTCGTCGAAGGTGAACATGATGGCGCCCAGCGGGGTGAACAGCCGGTGGAACATCAACGGGGCCGCCGACACCTCGCCCAGGCTGGCGGCGTCGGCTTCCAGCAGGGCGTACCCCACCACGAGGATCAGGACCAGCCCGATGAACTCGGCGCGGTTCTCCCTGCCGACGAACCGGCCGAAGAACCGGAACACGTCGACGCCGAGATCGCGCACACGCCATGACTCACGGGTGACCTTCTCGCGGACGGCTTCCTCCAGGCGGTACGCCCGGACCGTGTCGATCCCGTCGAGGCCGCTGATCAACGCCTGGGCGCGGTCGGCCTGGGCCACCCGCTGCTTCCGGTAGAGCGGGGCGGAGCGGGGCAGGTACCAGCGCAGGGCCAGGGCGTACGCGGGCAGCGCGCCGGCGCCGGCCAGGCCGAGCCGCCAGTCCAGTCCGAACATGCCGACCGTGGCGATGACGACCAGCACCCCCGCCGAGAACACCGTGGGGATCGCCGTCCGGATGCCCTTGGACAGCACGGCCACGTCGTCACCGACCCGGGACAGCACGTCGCCGCGGCCGACCTGCTCGATGCGTGCGCTCGGCATCCCCAGCACCGCGCGGACGGCGCCTTCCCGCAGCCGGGCGAGCAGATCCGCCCCCAGCCGCCCGATCAGACAGGTCGACGCCGCGGTGGCCGCCGAGCCGAGCAGCGCGGCGACCCCCATCGTCACCCCGACCGTGACCAGCACCGAGCGCGATCCGCCCCCCGCCACTCCGTCGACCACCTGGCCCAGCAGGAGCACGGGGAGCACCTGGAGCGCCGCTCCGGCCACCGTGGTGAGCACGGTGAAGGCCGTCAGCCAAGGGGTCCGGCGGCAGTGTGCCGTGACCCAACGGGTGGCCTCGCCCCCGGTCGCCGTGCGCAGGTTCGCCGGGGCCGCGCGGGTGTCGGTGGCACTCACCCAAGGACCAGGTCTCGCCGGGGGCGGGCCGGTTCGGCCGCCATCACCGGCCGACCGACTTGACGAGCTGGTCGATCGCGTACGGCAGGGAGAGCAGGGTGCTTTGGGACATGGCCGCACCGACCGCCGGGCCCTCGCTGTCCAGCAGGTACGACACCTTGCCGTTCTTGACGGCGGACAGGTTGGTGAACAGCTCGAACTTCTTGAGCGCTGCCGTGTCCGCCTTGTCGTTGATCACGAAGATGCGGTCGACGTCGACCAGGTCGACACGCTCGGGGGACAGCACGGTGAAGAACTTGCCGTCCGCGATCTCGTCGATCTTCGTGGCGCCCCGGTAACCGATGCCCGTCACCAGCCGTCCGCGCACGTCGGTGGTGGTGAACGGAGCGAGCGAATCCTTGTACCAGGACAGCGCGACAGCGGTCTGGTCGGCGAACTCGGGGTGCTCCTCGCGAGCCGTGTCGAGCTTGTCCTGGATGCCCCGCACCAGCTCGGCGCCCTCGTCCTCCTTGCCGAGCGCCTTGGCGATGTGCACCGCGTTGTCCTGCCACGGTGCGCTGAACGGCTCCTTCTCGCCCTTGGTACGGCCCACCGTCGGGGCGATCTTCGAAAGCTTCTCGTAGCCGGCCCGGTCGATCTCGGAGTAGACCGCGATGATCAGGTCCGGCCGCAGGGAGGCGATCTTCTCGTAGTTGGGGCCCGGGTCACCGTTGTTCATGACGACCTCGGGGCGGGTGTCTCCCCACTTGTCCTTCACCCAGGGCCACTGGGTGTTGATGTCGGGGGACTTGCCCGCCGGGTTCGGATACTGGTCGACCATGCCGACCGGCTTGATGCCGAACGCCAGGATGGCCTGGTCGTCCGTATAACCCACGGAAACGACCCGCTGAGGAGCCTTGGTGATCTTCGTGGATCCAAACGCGTGTTCCACAGTGACCGGGAACGCGCCGGCGGCGGCCGCCGGAACGTTGTCGCTCCCCTTGTCCGGCGAGTCGGAACCGCATCCCGCCAGGAGGCCGACACCCAGGGCCGCGGCGGACACGGTCGCCGCCAGCCGCCTCCAGGGCTTCACAAGAGTCGTTCGATGCATCCGGAATCCCTTGCTTTCACACAGTGCACTGCGCCCCCGTACAAGGGCAGCCAAACCTTACCCCGAGCAACTGAGGCTAGCCTAGCCTAACTTGCGACTTTCTCTCCGTCGGACACGAGCCGGGCCGGGGCGTGCCCGGCCCATGCCGGCCCGGTGGTTTCCGCGGCGCATGCGGACATGAGACCCGGCCGGCGGTGCCTGGAGCCCGGAGGCTCGCGGAGCGCCGGCGGGCATCACGCGCGGGCCTACGGGGCCGGCCGGACGTGCGTGCGGCCGATCGGCACGATGAGCGGACGATCGCCCACCGGGTCGTCAACCACCTTGGCGTGCAGCCCGAACGCCTCGTACAGCAACTCGGCGGTGATCACGTCACGCGGGTGCCCCTGCGCCAGGATCGATCCTTCCCGCATCACGACGAGATTGTCGCTGTAGCGCGTGGCCAGATTGAGGTCGTGCAGCACCATGACCACGGTGCGCCCCGACTCGTGCAGGTCGTCCACCAGGTCGAGCACGTCGATCGCGTGCGCCAGGTCCAGATAGGTGGTCGGCTCGTCCAGCAGCAGCAGATCAGTGCCCTGGGCCAGGGTCATCGAGATCCAGACGCGCTGGCGCTGTCCGCCGGAGAGCGAGTCGACCGGGCGGTCGGCCAACGCGGACACCCCGGTCATGGCCAGCGCGCGCGCCACGACCTCGGCGTCGTCCGACGACCACTGCCGCAGCCAACTCTGGTGCGGATGGCGCCCCCTGGCGACCAGGTCGGCCACCGTCAGCCCCTCGGGCGCGACCGGCGCCTGCGGCAGCAGACCGAGCTTCTTCGCCACGTCCCTGGTCCTGAGCTCGGCGATGTCCTCGCCATCCAGCACCACCGTCCCCAGGGCGGGCTTGAGCAGCCGCGTCAGGGTCCGCAAGAGGGTCGACTTCCCACAGCCGTTGGGACCGATGATCGTGGTGATCACCCCGGGCGGGATCGCCACGTCGAGATCGTCGATGACCGCCCGGCCGCCGTACCCGACCGTGACGCCCCTGGCTGCCAACCGTGCGACGTCCGCGGCCTGGGACTCGGTCCCTGCGACGTCCGCGACTCCGGACCCGGTCCCGGTCCCGGTGATGAACTGAGTGACCACAAGCCCCCCTTGATGAGGTTCGCCTTACCTTCTTACCATCTATCGGAGGTTCGCCCGCACCAGCAGACAGACGAGGAACGGGCCGCCGATCGCGGCGGTGACCACGCCGACCGGGAGCGTGATCGGCAGCGCCGTGCGCGCGACCAGGTCGGCGCCGATCAGCAGCAGCGCTCCCACCAGGCCGGAGGCGAGCATCGGCGGGGTCGGGTACTTCGCCAGGCGCATCGCCACCTGTGGCGCCACGAGCGCGACGAACGGCACGGGGCCCGCCGCGCTCACCGCTCCGGCGGCCAGCAGGACCGCGCACAGCAGCAGGACCGCCCGCACCCTCGAATACCGGACGCCCAGGCCCGCGGCGATGTCGTCGCCGAGGTGCATCGGCTTGAACTGGAACGCGACCCCGGCCACGACGGCCATCAGCACGACCGTGCACCAGAACGCCACCCTCACCTCGTCCCACGACCGGTCGTCCAGCGAGCCGACCAGCCACGCCTGCGCCCTGGCCACGTCCCTGATGTCGGCCGAGACCAGCAGCCAGGTCGTGATCGCCTGCATGACGGCGCTCACCGAGATACCGATGAGGATGAGCCGGAAGCCCTCGATCCCGCGCCGCCACGCCAGGAAGTACACCAGCAGACCCGTGCCGAGACCGCCCGCGAGCGCCGCCGCGGGCAGGCCCACCGAGCCGGCCACCGCCGCGGCGGTCCCGCCCGACACCGTCACCAGGAAGACCGCGACCGCGCTCGCGCCCCCGGTGATCCCCAGGATGTCCGGACTGGCCAGTGGATTGCGCGCGACGGACTGCGTGATCGCTCCGGACATCCCCAGCGCGATCCCCACGACGAGTCCGGCGAGCGCACGCGGCATCCGCAGGTCCATGACCACGAACTCGTCGACCCGCTCGCCCCTGCCGAGGATCGTGGCGATCACCCGGGACAGCCCGACGGGGAAGTCCCCGACGCTGATGGAGAGGCAGAACACCAGGAAGGTCGCGGCCGTCAGCAGCAGCGTCACCAGGACGAGCCAGGGCCGCCACACGAACGACACGCGGCCGAGCCGCACGCCCGGCGCCACCGATGAGGTCACTTCTGTCCCGTTCACGCGTTCTTGAACTTTCCTCGCCACACCAGGACCGCGAAGAACGGGGCGCCGATGAGGGCGACCACCACACCCGCGTCCAGTTCACCCGGCCGCACCACCACGCGCCCCACCATGTCGCAGACCAGCAGGACTACGGCACCGAGCAGACCCGCGTACGGCACCAGCCAGCGGTAGTCCGGCCCGGTCAGATACCGGGCGATGTGGGCCACCATGAGCCCGAGAAAGGCGATGGGGCCGCACGCCGCCGTGGCCGCGCCCGCCAGCAGGGTGATCGCGACGATGCCGATGGTCCTGCTCAGCGCGATGTTCACGCCCAGCCCTCGCGCCACGTCGGCACCCAGGTTGAGCAGGTTGAGTGCGGGCAGGGCGATCAGCGCCGGCACCAGTCCGACCGCGATGAACGCGGTCACCGGCCCGATGACGTCGAATCCGACACCGGCCACGGAGCCCGCGTTCCAGAACCGCAACGCGTTCAGCGAGTCCTGGTCGGACAGCGCGACCGCCGTGGTCATCGCCATCAGGAACACCGTGATCCCCTGCCCGGCCAGGGCGAGCGTCAGCGGGTTGCCCGCCCCCCGGCCGATGCTCGCGAGGCCGAAGACGACGACGCCGGCGAGCGCCGCCCCCGCGAAGGCGAACCAGACGTACTGGAACGGGTTGGCGAACCCGAAGACGGCGATCACCGACACCACGGCGAACGAGGCGCCGGAGTTCACTCCCAGCAGGCCCGTGTCGGCTATGGGGTTGCGTGTGTATCCCTGGATCAGCGCGCCGCCGACCCCCAGAGCGGTGCCCGCCACGATGGCGAGCACCGTCCGGGGCAGCCGCACCGTTCGCACGATGAGCCTGATCTCGGTGAGCCGCTGATCGGAGTCGGGCACCGCGAACAGCCCGCGCCAGACCTCGGCGGGACTCAACGCGCGCGCGCCGACGGCCAAGGACACCACCGCCGCGATCAGGAGGATCACCACCAGCGTGCCCAGACCCGCGACCAGCCGCCGGCGGACGTGTGTTGCCCCCTCGGGTGCGGGGCGCTCAACTGCAGTTGTGCACATGTCGACGTACGTCATCCCTTTGATCCCCCGGGGACGCGTGGCCCGTTGGGCACCACACGTCCAGGACAGAACCCAGTGCCTCTCCCGGCACTAGGGCGTGTTGCGAAAGTAGCGCCGTCCGCCCGAAGGGCGGGGCCGGCGGCGTCTGGTGCGTGCGATCGCAAGGCGGAGGATCGGCGTCGTCGATGGACCGGACGTACTTGGACGACTCCGACAACGCGGCGAGCGTGCGTGCCAGGCGTCGCCGGCCAGGCGGGACTTTCGCAACACGCCCTAGCGGGCGGTGCCGTCCGCGACCGGCCGGGCCTCGTCGGACGTGGACTTGATCCCCCGGTCGAGCAGCGAGTCCAGGATCTCGCCGACCCGTATCGCGGTGTTGGACAGCAGGGACGTCGTGATGCCGTGCGTGTGCTCCGTGCCGCCCTGCAGATAGATTCCACAGCGCAGGTCGGGCTCCGTCGCGATACGGTAGTCACGCTCGACACGGACGCGGCCCTCGTCGTCGCGCAGACAGCGGTCGGCGACCTCGCCGAGGAGGCCGAGGGGGTCCGCCGGGCCGTAGCCCGTGGCGAACACCACCACGTCGGCGTCCAGGGGCGTCTCCTCGCCCGTGACAAGGGATTTCACGGTGGCACGGACACCGCCGGGGGTCTCCTCGACATCGGTGACCCGGGACACGTTGAGAAAGCGCAGCCGCTCCGCGCCGAGGACCTTCTCCTGGTACATCCGCCGGTACAGGTCGTCGATCAGGTCGATGTCCACCACGCTGTAGTTGGTGTTGCCGTGGTAGGCCATCAGCCGGCTCTTGACGCTTTCGGGCGCGGCGAAGAAATCGTCGACCGCCCCGGGGTCGAAGATCCGGTTGGCGAAGCCGCTGTCGTCGGCGGGACTGTAACCGTAGCGCGAGAAGACCGCGCAGATCTCGGCCCGGGGGAAGCGGCGGTGGAGGTAGGCGACGTTCTCGGCGGCGCTCTGCCCGGCGCCCACGACGATGAACCGGGAGGGGCGGGTGCCGCCCGGACCGCCGCCCAGTCCGTCGACCTTGCGCAGCAGATCGGAGTTGTGCCAGATACGGTCGCGGCGCTCCACGCCCTCCGGCATGAGCGGGCGCAGCCCGGTGCCGATGACCAGGTTGCGGGCCCGGTGTGTCTCGAGGCCCTCCCCCGACCGGACCGTCACGTCCAGGTACTCCACGGCACCGTCGTGGACGAAGGGCGTCACGGAGACGACCTCGTGGCCGTAGGAGACCATGTCGTCGACCTTGGCCGCGGCCCATTCGAAGTAGTCGTGGAACTCCACCCGCAGCGGGAAGAGGCTCTTGTGGTTGATGAAGTCGATCAGCCGGTTCTTGCTCTGCAGGTAGCAGAGGAAGCTGAACTCGCTGGCCGGGTTCCGGAGCGTCACCAAGTCCTTGAGGAAGGACACCTGCATGGTGGCGTCGTCGATCAGCATGCCGCGGTGCCAGCCGAAACTCGGCTGCTGCTCGAAGAAGCGGGCGGTGACCGACTCCTGCCTGCCGACGTGTGCGTTGTGCTCGCTGAGCGCGATCGCCATCGCCACATTGGAGGGGCCGAAACCGATGCCAATGAGGTCGTGGACCCGTGGTGCGTCGCCAGGAAGAACCTGTGACATGTCACTCCCATCGTGCGGGAAAGCCGCCTGTCAGGCCTGAGGGAAAGTGCGAAAGGTGGGCACGCCGACAGAGCGACCCAGGGCTGAACTTAGGTGAGCCTAAGCTAATCTTGCGCCGCTGTCGATAGTGCCGCCCGATTCCGACAACCCGTCAACCACGTCCGGAAAGCGCCCCATTGCCAACTAAGGCAAGCCTTGCTTTACTCACTGTCGATCTGTTCCTGCTCCGAGGAGGAAGCCCATGCGGGTCGTCATGTTCGGTTACCAGACCTGGGGGCACCGGACCCTGCGAGCCCTCCTGGACTCCGAGCACGACGTGGTACTGGTCGTGACGCACCCCAAGAGCGAGCACGCGTACGAGAAGATCTGGAGCGACTCCGTCGCCGACCTCGCCGAAGAGCACGGCGTCCCGGTGCTGATCCGCAACCGCCCCGATGACGAGGAGCTGTTCGAACGCCTCAAAGAGGCGGACCCGGACATCATCGTGGCCAACAACTGGCGGACATGGATCCCCCCGCGCATCTTCGGCCTCCCGCGCCACGGGACGCTGAACGTCCACGACTCGCTGCTGCCCAAGTACGCCGGCTTCTCCCCGCTGATCTGGGCCCTGATCAACGGCGAGCGCGAAGTGGGCGTCACCGCGCACATGATGGACGAAGAACTCGACGCCGGCGACATCGTCCGGCAGGAGGCCGTCCCGGTCGGGCCGACGGACACCGCCACCGACCTCTTCCACAAGACCGTCGACCTCATCGCCCCGGTCACCATCGGCGCGCTCGGCCTCATCGCCGCCGGTCAGACGGAGTTCACCAAGCAGGACCGCTCCCTGGCGAGCTTCTTCCACAAGCGGTCCGCCGAGGACATCCGCATCGACTGGAGCTGGCCGGCGGAAGACCTCGCACGCCTGGTCCGCGCCCAGTCCGAGCCGTATCCCAGCGCCTTCACCTTCCACAAGGGCAAGCGCCTCGAAGTCCTCGCCGCGGTCGTGTCCCAGAACCGCTACGGCGGTACGCCCGGCCGCGTCTTCTACCGCGAGGGCGAGGGTGTGGTGATCGTCGCCGGAGCCGACGCCCGCACCGGCCGCAACCACGGCCTGGCCATCACACGCGTACGGACCGAGGACGGCCGGGAGCTGCCCGCGACGGAGTACTTCACCTCCATGGGCGGCTATCTGACCAACCGCCCCTGATACCGGTCCCCAGGCCGTTGCCGGCCACAGCGGGGCCCGCGTCCCGGCATTCCGACAGGACGCCTCAGCCGTGTGATCCGGCGGGTGGGTCGGCGAACACACCATGGAGCATGCCAGTGGCCTGGCCGACTTCGATGAGGTAGCCGTCGGGGTCGCGCATGTAGCAGCGCACCTCGGCCTTCCGGTCGAGAGGTTCCGTGAGGAACTCCGCGCCCCTGGCCACGGCGTTGGCGTAGAAGGCACGGATGTCGGCGACACGGACGTTCAGGAAACTGGAAACGGTGTCGCCGGTCTCCGGCGGTGTCAGGGTCACCCCGGGCTTGTCCGGGGTGGGGCCGCCTCCGGGGTTCATGATGATCCAGCTGTTGGCCACCTTCACGATGGCCGGGTTCTCCTTCAGCACGACCTCGCCGCCGAGGATCTCGGCGTAGAAGCGACTCGACCTCGCGACGTCGCGCACGGTCAGGAAGTGGGTGAGAACAAGCCCATGCTCGGGTGCGGGCAGATTGCCTGGAGTCGTCATCGCGGTGCCCCTCTCGTGCGGGCGCCGGGCCGGGCACCCAGCCCGCTTCTCGTGCCCGGGCCGGCTCGGCCCGGGTTCCCGCTCGATTCTGGAGGAAGCGGCCGCCATCGCGCGTATGGGTGCCGTTTGCCCACGTCAGGGGCGTGTCTCGGCGTCGCACGCCGGTGCCGTGCCCGTGCGGGCCGACCGAGTTGCCCCCGCGGCGGGCGGGGGCGAGCATGCTTGATAAGGAATCCGTCCCCGGCAGGCACCGAAAGCGACGGCCCCGGCCTCCGGGAGCTTGTGCGGCCGGTCGTCCCCTCCCAGGGTCCGGAGCCGGTCGGGCCGGTCGAACCGGCCGAACCCGTCACGTTCCGAACAGCGGCGACGCCGATCCGGAAGGCACAACGGTGACACAGCGATCGACGCACACGCGTGAAGCCTGGCCGCGGCTCCGGACGGCCGACTGGGCCGAAACAAGAGACACGCTGCACATGTGGACGCAGATCGTCGGCAAAGTGCGCCTGGCGCACGCACCGCTGATGAACCACTGGTGGCAGGTCACCCTGTACGTCAGTCCGCGCGGGCTGACCACATCCGCCATCCCGTACGGGTCCGGCGCCTTCGACATCGAGTTCGACTTCATCGACCACCAGCTGCGCATCCGTACCAGCGATGGTGCCGTCCGCACCGTGGCTCTGGAGCCCAAGCCCGTGGCCCGGTTCTACGCCGAGACGATGCGCGCCCTGGACGAGGTCGGAATCGAGACGCGGATCCAGGCCCACCCCAACGAGGTGGAACCGGCGATCCCGTTCGCCGAGGATGACCGGCATGCCTCTTACGACGCCACCGCGGCCCGCCTCTTCTGGCGTCAGCTGTTGCAAGCCCATCGCGTCATGGGCGATTTCCGCTCGGGCTTCATCGGCAAGGTCAGCCCGGTGCACTACTTCTGGGGCGCCATGGACCTGGCATGCACGAGGTTTTCCGGCCGCCCCGCCCCGCGGCACCCCGGCGGCGCACCCAACTGTGGTGACTGGGTGATGGTGGAAGGCTATTCCCGCGAGTTGAGCAGCTGCGGGTTCTGGCCCGGCGGCGGCGAGGAAGGTGCCTTCTACGCCTATGCCTACCCCGAGCCCGAGGGGTTCGCCGATTACCCCGTCGCTCCGGCCGATGCCTTCTACAGCGGGGAAAACGGCCAGTTCATCCTGGCGTACGAGGCCGTCCGCACCGCCGACGACCCGGACGGCGTACTCAGCGCGTTCCTCCGTACCACCTACGAGGCGGCGGCCGAACGCGGCGGGTGGGACCGCTCCATGCTCGAAACCGACCCCCATCGCTGGCGGGACTTCCAGTGACGGAGCGCGGGTCCGGAGGGATTCCGCCACCGGAGCGGTCCGGCGGGCCGACGCGCCGTCTGCCGGGACCGCCGCCGCTGCCGGCTCGCGGCTGAGTGGCCGTCCCGCCCCCGAGCGCCCGGGGCCGGATGGGCCGAACGGTGGCGCACGGCATGCTGACCGCGTCCATGGCCACCGGCATGGAGAGGCCGGCCATGGTGGTGACGGCACTTAGAGGTCGCGCGGATAGGTGGGGCGGCGTCGCGTGCCGATGGGCGGCGCCCGGCGGCGTTGTCGTCGGTCATCCCCAAGGTCTCGGCTTCGCTCGACCAGGGGAGGCCCCTTCCG
>NZ_JOHR01000030.1 GCF_000719775.1 Streptomyces sp. NRRL F-5135
GGTGCGGGGGTTCCTGGACGAGTTCACGTGGGTGCTGCCGGCGGTGCACATCGGGGTGATCGGGATGCTGATCCTCACGCGCTGGTGGGACTTCTGGACAAGCTGATCCGAGGACCGGGTTCGCGCCCCGGAGGCGGACCGAGCCCCATAAAGAAGTGTCATAGGCTTTCCGGGTGGAGCCCGACCTCTTTACCGCAGCAGCCGAAGAGCGGCAGGAAAAAGACCCGTCCAGCAGCCCCCTGGCCGTCCGGATGCGTCCGCGCGTCGTGGACGAGGTGGTGGGGCAGCGGCATCTGCTGAAGCCGGGGTCCCCGCTGCGCCGGCTGGTGGGGGAGGGGAACGGAGGGCCCGCGGGGGCGTCGTCCGTGATCCTCTGGGGGCCGCCGGGCACCGGCAAGACGACTCTCGCCTACGTCGTCTCCAGGGCGACCAACAAGCGCTTCGTGGAGCTGTCCGCGATCACCGCGGGCGTCAAGGAGGTGCGGACCGTCATCGACGGTGCCCGCCGCGCCTCGGGCGGTTACGGCAAGGAGACCGTCCTCTTCCTGGACGAGATCCACCGGTTCAGCAAGGCCCAGCAGGACTCGCTGCTGCCCGCCGTGGAGAACCGCTGGGTCACCCTCGTCGCGGCCACCACGGAGAATCCGTACTTCTCGGTGATCTCCCCGCTGCTCTCCCGTTCCCTGCTGCTCACACTGGAGCCGCTCGACGACGACGACCTGCGCGGTCTGCTGCGCCGGGCGCTCACCGAGGAGCGCGGCCTGGGCGGCGCGGTGACACTGTCCGGTGGCGCGGAGGCTCATCTGCTGCGGATCGCGGGGGGTGACGCGAGGCGCGCGCTGACGGCGCTGGAGGCGGCGGCCGGGGCCGCGCTCGACAAGGGCGAGGAGGAGATCTCGCTCGGCACGGTGGAGGAGACCGTCGACCGCGCGGCGGTGGCCTACGACCGGGACGGCGACCAGCACTACGACGTGGCGAGCGCGCTGATCAAGTCGATCCGGGGCTCCGACGTCGACGCCGCGCTGCACTACCTGGCGCGCATGATCGACGCGGGGGAGGACCCCCGGTTCATCGCCAGGCGGCTGATGATCTCGGCGAGCGAGGACATTGGTCTCGCCGACCCCACCGCCCTGCCACTGGCGGTGGCCGCCGCCCAGGCCGTGGCGATGATCGGCTTCCCGGAGGCGGCGCTCACGCTCAGCCACGCGACGATCGCGCTGGCACTCGCCCCGAAGTCGAACGCGGCGACGACCGCGATCGGGGCGGCTCTCGACGACGTCAGGAAGGGCCTGGCGGGCGCGGTACCGGCGCATCTGCGGGACGGGCACTACAAGGGCGCGGCCAAGCTGGGGCACGCCCAGGGCTATGTCTATCCGCACGACGTGCCGGGCGCCATCGCCGCACAGCAGTACGCGCCCGACGGGGTGCGCGGCAAGCGGTATTACGAGCCGACGCGGTACGGCGCGGAGGCGCGTTACGCCGATGTCGTGGACAAGGTGCGCGAGCGGCTGCGCGGCGGCGGCTGACCGGTTCCGCGTGGCCCGGGGTCCCTCAGCGGGCCGCCGCGTCGAACAGCGTGTGCATCGCCCGCCGCAGCTCCCGGATGTCCCGTACCGGCTCGGGGAAGTCGAACCGCGCGTCGAAGCAGGTCACACCGGTAAAGCGCACCCGCAGCCCGAAACGGTCCAGCGCGACGGGCACGGCCGCGGTGCGGGCCGTGGTACCGGCCGTGGCGCTCGCGTCGGACCGCTCGCCGAGCAGCGCGCGCAGCGACCGCACCTCGGCGCCGTGTGCCGCGTGCAGGTGCTGCAGCAGCTCCGCCTCGTGCTCCGCCAGCGGGTCGGGCTCCGCCGCGACGAACTCCTCGGGTTCCACGCCCTCGGTGCCCCACAGGTCGTCCACCCACGCCTCGCCGGCCTCCAGGCGCAGCACCGTGCGGCCGGGGTCCGCCCGGCCCGGTTCGCGAGTGAGCCGGCCCGTGACCCGGGCCCGGCCCCTGATGCGGTGCGGTACGGAGACGGGTGCGACGTCCGTCACCTCCAGTACCGCGGTCAGTCCGTCGTCCTGCGCGTGCGTGGCGGCCCGTACGGCGGGGGAGCCGGCCGGGAAGACGAGGAACACCTCCCCGTCCGGTCCGATGTGCCGTGAATCGGGCATGAGCTGGTGGGGCCCCGCCGCCTCCAGCCCCGGAATGAGCAGCACCGCCGAGCATGTACCCTGTACGAGAGTTCGTGTGCGCTCGGCTGCTGACGGCATCCGGGCGGTTTCAAGCCCGCTGGGACGCGGCTGACCATGAGCTGATCGGACCTCCGTCGAGTCGGTGCCCTGTGCGTCGAGGCTGTTCGTGATGCGTGTGGTGTTCCCAGGGCGAGACATGCGATCTCCTTTGAGTAAGGTGAGCCTAACCTAACCTACAATGGAGGTCTGGAGAACGTGCCTAACCAGTCGCGTCCCAAGGTCAAGAAGTCCCGTGCGCTCGGTATCGCCCTGACGCCGAAGGCCGTCAAGTACTTCGAGGCCCGTCCGTACCCGCCGGGTGAGCACGGTCGTGGACGCAAGCAGAACAGTGACTACAAGGTCCGTCTGCTGGAGAAGCAGCGCCTGCGCGCGCAGTACGACATCAGCGAGCGCCAGATGGTCCGCGCGTACGACCGCGCCCGCAAGGCCGAGGGCAAGACCGGCGAGGCCCTGGTCATCGAGCTGGAGCGCCGGCTCGACGCCCTGGTGCTGCGGTCGGGCATCGCCCGCACCATCTACCAGGCCCGTCAGATGGTCGTCCACGGCCACATCGAGGTCAACGGCTCCAAGGTCGACAAGCCGTCCTTCCGGGTCCGCCCCGACGACGTCGTGATGGTCCGCGAGCGCAGCCGCTCGAAGGTTCCCTTCCAGGTCGCGCGTGAGGGTGGCTACGACACCGACGGCGAGACCCCGCGCTACCTCCAGGTCAACCTGAAGGCCCTGGCGTTCCGCCTGGACCGTGACCCGCAGCGCAAGGAGATCCCGGTCATCTGCGACGAGCAGCTGGTCGTCGAGTACTACGCCCGCTGACGCGGACGCACCCAGCGCCGCGTCCCAGCAGCGCCACGGCCCGCCGCCGCCCGCCCTCGCAGGTGGGAGCGGCGGGCTGCCGCGTTCGCCGGACGGTACGCGGAGCCCGTACGGGGCACGGTCCGCCGCCGCGGGGACCCCTTAATGCGGTACGGGACCCGGCCCCGGGCGCGATAGGGTCTGAGGACGACTTCCCAGTCGCCTTCCAGATGACAGCCGGCCACGGTGCCGGCAATCCGAAGAATCAGGGAGCGGTGCGGTGTGACCGGTGGAGAGGTTGCCGGGATCCTGGTGGCCGTGTTCTGGGCCATCCTGGTCTCCTTCCTGGCCGTGGTGCTGGTGAGGCTGGCACAGACGCTCAAGGCGACCACCAGACTCGTGGCGGACGTGACCGAGCAGGCCGTGCCCCTGCTGGCGGACGCCTCGGCGACGGTCCGCTCCGCGCAGACCCAGCTGGACCGGGTCGACGCCATCGCGACGGACGTCCAGGAAGTCACCTCCAACGCCTCCGCGCTCTCCACGACCGTGGCCTCCACCTTCGGTGGCCCCCTGGTCAAGGTCGCGGCCTTCGGCTACGGCGTGCGCCAGGCCATGAACCGCCGGGGAGCGGCGGCCACGGGCGAGCCGGCCGACGGTCCGGCGGCCCGCCGCAGGGTGGTCGTCGGCCGTACGCTCCCCTCCGCCAGGCGCGGGAAGAACGGGAAGAACGGAAAGAAGAGGGACTGACGCAGCGATGTTCCGCCGTACGTTCTGGTTCACCGCGGGCGCGGCCGCCGGTGTCTGGGCCACCACCAAGGTCAACCGCAAGCTGAGGCAGCTGACCCCGGAGAGCCTCGCGGCCCAGGCCGCCGACAAGGCGCTCGACGCGGGGGCCCGGGTCGGCCTGCGCGTGCGGGAGTTCGCCGTCGACGTCCGCACCGGCATGGTGCGGCGCGAGTCCGAACTGGGCGCGGCCCTCGGCCTGGACGCACCGGCCGATCCGGCGCTGCCCGCGCCCCGGCGGCGCGCCGCGATCGAATACGCCGAGCGGCTCCGCCCGTCCGGCCGGCTCCCGGCCGCCGGCACCCCCCGTACCGGCGACACCTCCCGTACCGACGAGCACCCCAGAACCGCACACTCCTACGATCCGTACGACCGGAATGAGGACCACTGATGGAGTCGGCTGAAATTCGCCGCCGCTGGCTGAGCTTCTTCGAGGAGCGCGGGCACACCGTCGTGCCTTCGGCGTCGCTCATCGCGGACGACCCGACTCTCCTGCTGGTCCCGGCGGGCATGGTGCCCTTCAAGCCGTACTTCCTGGGGGAGGTCAAGCCGCCCGCCCCGCGCGCCACCAGCGTGCAGAAGTGCGTCCGTACGCCGGACATCGAAGAGGTCGGCAAGACCACCCGGCACGGCACGTTCTTCCAGATGTGCGGCAACTTCTCCTTCGGCGACTACTTCAAGGAAGGCGCCATCACCTACGCCTGGGAGCTGCTCACCACGCCCCGGGACAAGGGTGGTTACGGCCTCGACCCCGAGCGGCTGTGGATCACGGTCTACCTCGACGACGACGAGGCCGAGCAGATCTGGCGCGACAAGATCGGCGTGCCGGCCGAGCGCATCCAGCGCCTGGGCAAGAAGGACAACTTCTGGTCCATGGGCGTCCCCGGCCCCTGCGGCCCCTGCTCCGAGATCAACTACGACCGGGGCCCCGAGTTCGGCGTCGAGGGCGGCCCCGCCGTCAACGACGAGCGCTACGTGGAGATCTGGAACCTGGTCTTCATGCAGTACGAGCGCGGCGAGGGCAGCGGCAAGGACGACTTCCCGATCCTCGGCGACCTGCCGTCGAAGAACATCGACACCGGTCTCGGCCTCGAACGCCTCGCCATGATCCTCCAGGACGTGCGCAACCTGTACGAGATCGACACCTCGATGGCCGTCATCGAGAAGGCCACCGAACTGACCGGCGTCCGCTACGGCGACGCCGAGAACACCGACGTCTCCCTCCGCGTCGTCACGGACCACATGCGCACGTCCGTGATGCTCATCGGGGACGGAGTCACCCCCGGCAACGAGGGCCGCGGCTATGTGCTGCGCCGCATCATGCGCCGCGCCATCCGCAACATGCGGCTGCTCGGCGCCACCGGGCCGGTCGTCGCCGACCTGGTCGACGTGGTCATCGCCACGATGGGGCAGCAGTACCCGGAGCTGGTGACCGACCGCAAGCGGATCGAGACCGTGGCCCTGGCCGAGGAGGCCGCCTTCCTCAAGGCCCTCAAGGGCGGGACGAACATCCTCGACACCGCCGTCAGCGAGACCAAGGCCACCGGCGGCACCGTCCTCTCCGGCGACAAGGCGTTCCTGCTCCACGACACCTGGGGCTTCCCGATCGACCTCACCCTGGAGATGGCCGCCGAACAGGGCCTGTCCGTGGACGAGTCCGGTTTCCGCCGCCTGATGAAGGAGCAGCGGGAGCGCGCCAAGGCCGACGCCCGGGCCAAGAAGTCCGGCCACGCCGACCTCTCCGCCTACCGGGCCGTGGCCGACACCAGTGGCTCGACCGAGTTCACCGGCTACACCGCCACCGAGGGCGAGTCGACCGTCGTCGGCCTGCTGGTCGACGGGGTGCCCTCGCCCGCCGCCACCGAGGGGGACGACGTCGAGGTCGTCCTCGACCGCACCCCCTTCTACGCCGAGGGCGGCGGCCAGCTCGCCGACCAGGGCCGGATCAGGCTCGACTCCGGCGCCGTCATCCAGGTCCGCGACGTGCAGCAGCCGGTCCCGGGTGTCTCCGTGCACAAGGGAACCGTCCAGGTCGGCGAGGTGACGGTCGGCGCCTCCGCCTACGCCGCCATCGACGGCCACCGGCGCCGCGCCATCGCCCGCGCCCACAGCGCCACGCACCTCACCCACCAGGCGCTGCGCGACGCGCTCGGCCCGACGGCCGCCCAGGCCGGTTCGGAGAACTCGCCGGGCCGCTTCCGCTTCGACTTCGGTTCCCCCGCCGCCGTACCCGGCACGGTCCTCACCGACGTCGAGCAGAAGATCAACGAGGTCCTCGCCCGGGAGCTGGACGTCCACGCCGAGGTCATGGGCATCGACGAGGCCAAGAAGCAGGGCGCCATCGCCGAGTTCGGCGAGAAGTACGGCGAGCGGGTCCGGGTGGTCACCATC
The DNA here is from genome assembly GCF_000719775.1 of Streptomyces sp. NRRL F-5135. Lineage (GTDB taxonomy): Bacteria > Actinomycetota > Actinomycetes > Streptomycetales > Streptomycetaceae > Streptomyces > Streptomyces hebeiensis. Next base: position 6,202 of record NZ_JOHR01000030.1, read on the forward strand.
GGTGACTTCTCCAAGGAGCTGTGCGGCGGTACGCATGTGCACAACACCGCCCAGCTGGGTCTGGTGAAGCTGCTCGGCGAGTCGTCCATCGGCTCCGGCGTACGGCGCATCGAGGCCCTCGTCGGTGTCGACGCCTACAATTTCCTGGCCAAGGAGCACACCGTCGTCGCCCAGCTCCAGGAGCTGGTCAAGGGCCGCTCCGAGGAACTGCCCGAGAAGATCTCCGGGATGCTCGCCAAGCTGCGGGACGCCGAGAAGGAGATCGAGAAGTTCCGCGCCGAGAAGGTGCTCGCCGCCGCCGCCGGGCTGGTCGAGAGCGCCAGGGACGTGCGCGGCACCGCCCTGGTCACCGGACAGGTCCCGGACGGCACCTCGGCCGACGACCTGCGCCGGCTGGTCCTCGACGTACGGGGCCGGCTGGACCAGCAGGCGGGGGCCGCCGACCGGCCGGCCGTCGTCGCCCTGTTCACCACCGCGGGCGGCCGCCCGCTGACGGTGATCGCCACCAATGAGGCCGCCCGTCGGCGCGGGCTCAAGGCCGGTGACCTGGTCCGTACCGCCGCCAAGACCCTCGGCGGCGGCGGTGGCGGCAAGCCCGACGTCGCCCAGGGCGGTGGCCAGAACCCGGCCGCCGTCGGGGACGCCGTCGCCGCCGTCGAGCGCCTGGTCGGCGAGGCGGGCTGACGCCGATGCGACGCGGACGCCGACTCGCGATCGACGTCGGGGACGCCCGGATCGGGGTCGCTTCCTGCGACCCCGACGGGATCCTCGCCACACCGGTGGAGACCGTGCCGGGACGCGACGTCCCGGCGGCCCACCGGCGACTGCGGCAGATCGTGACGGAGTACGAGCCCATCGAGGTGCTCGTGGGGCTGCCCCGCTCGCTGCACGGCGGCGAGGGACCGGCGGCGGTGAAGGTACGCGCGTTCGCCCAGGACCTCGCACGGGGCATCGCGCCGCTGCCGGTACGACTGGTGGATGAGAGGATGAGCACCGTGACGGCCAGTCAGGGACTGCGCGCCTCGGGCGTCAGATCCAAGAAGGGCCGGGCCGTGATCGACCAGGTGGCGGCGGTCGTCATTCTCCAGAGTGCATTGGAGGCCGAACGGGTCTCTGGTGATCCTCCGGGTGATGGCGTCGAAGTGGTCATCTGATCGCGATACGGTAACGTTCCGCGCGATGCGGCGGTTTCGAACAGCCGCCGCACAGTAAAGAGGCGAGACGGAAGCCGTGCCCGCGACTCGGTACCCGCGCCTCGCGGCTCAAGGGGATCGATGACTGACTATGGCCGGGGCCCAGGCTCCGAACCGTGGCACCCTGAGGAACCCCAGTACGGGGGCCCGGGGTGGGGAGCGCAGGCGTCCGTGGACGGCGCCGCTCCCCAGGGCGGGCAGCCGCAGCAGGTGTACGCGCAGCAGGCGCAGCCCCAGACGTACTACGAGTCCGGGCACGATCCGTACCAGCAGGTCCACCAGACGCAGCCGCAACCCCAGTACACCGGTCAGCAGGTCGGCGACGGGTATGCGGGCGGCCAGTTCCAGGGTGGCCAGCACCACTACGCCCCGGCCCCCGAGCAGCCCTACCACGACCCCTCGTACGGGGCGCAGGGGCAGCAGCCTCCGCAGCGGTACGGCGGCGCCCAGCACAACGATCCGCAGTACGGCGGAACCCCGTACAACGAACCGCAGTACAACGATCCTCAGTACCACGACCCCCAGTACAACGGCGGTTGGGACACCGGTCAGCAGGCGGCGATGCCGTACGGCGGCCAGCCCGCACCCCCCTACGACGTACGGCAGGCGGGCGGCCCCGAACAGCGGCCGGACGACTACGTCACCCCCGACGCCTACCCGCCGCCCCGGCCGCCCGCGCACCGCGACCCCGAGCCGGGTCCCGACGCCGGCACGGCGGACGACGACGCCCGGGACACCAAGGAGACGACCGGAGACGACGGCGCCAGGGAGACGGCGGGCGGCGCGGCCCGCCGCGACCGCCGGGGCAAGGGCGGCAAGACCGGCAAGGGCAAGAAGAGCCGCAACGGTGTGGCCTGCCTGTTCGTCACCGTGGTGCTGGTCGGCGGAGTGGGCGGGGTCGGCTACGTGGGCTTCCAGTTCTGGGCCGACAGGTACGGACCGCCGCCGGACTTCGCGGGCAAGGGGTCGGGAACGATCCAGGTCGAGATCCCGCAGGGCTCCGCCGGCTACGAGATCGCCGCCATCCTGGTGAAGAATGGCGTGGTCAAGAGCCAGCGCGCGTTCGTCGCCGCGCAGCAGGCCAACCCCAAGGGCAACACGATCCAGGCGGGTGTCTACACCCTGGCCAAGGAGATGTCCGCGGCGAGCGCGGTCGAGCGGATGCTCAGCCCCAGCAGCCACAACTCCCTGATCATTCCCGAGGGCACTCGCAGCGCCAAGGTCTACGCACAGATCGACAAGCAGCTGGACCTGCCCGACGGGACGACGGAGAAGGCGGCGAAGGAGCACTACGGCCAGCTGGGCCTGCCCAAGTGGGCGAAGAGCGGTTCACCGGTGAAGGACCCGCTGGAGGGCTTCCTCTACCCCGCCAGCTACCCGGTGGCGAAGGGGACCAAGCCGGAGGACGTCCTCAAGAAGATGGTCGCCCGGTCCAACGCCGAGTACAACAAGCTGGACCTGGAGGGCAACGCCAAGAAGTACGACCTCGACAGCCCCTGGGACCTGCTCACCGTCGCCAGCCTCGTGCAGGTCGAGGGCAAGACGCAGGACGACTTCCGCAAGATGGCCGAGGTCGTCTACAACCGCCTCAAGCCCACCAACACGGAAACGAACCAGCTGCTCCAGTTCGACTCGGCCTTCAACTACCTCAAGGGCCAGAGCGAGATCGAGATCAGCGAGTCCGAGATCAACAGCAACCAGGACCCGTACAACACCTACACTCAGAAGGGCCTCACGCCCGGCCCGATCAGCAACCCGGGCCCCGAGGCACTCGCTGCCGCGCTGGATCCGACCGACGACGGCTGGCTCTACTTCGTGGCGACCGACGGCAAGCACAAGACGGAGTTCGCCAAGACCCATGATGAGTTCCAGGAGCTCAAGAACAAGTTCAACTCCCGCGGCAGCGGCGGCTGAGACGCGCCGGGCGGCCGTCCTGGGGTCGCCCATCGCGCACTCCCTCTCACCGGTGCTGCACCGCGCCGCGTACGCGGAGCTCGGCCTCGGCCACTGGTCGTACGACCGCTTCGAGGTGGACGAGGCCGCTCTGCCGGGGTTCCTGGCCGGGCTGGACGTTTCCTGGGCGGGCCTGTCGCTGACGATGCCGCTCAAGCGGGCGGTCATCCCGTTGCTCGACGGGATCTCGGACACGGCCGCCTCGGTCGAGGCGGTCAACACCGTCGTGTTCGGCGCGGACGGCCGGCGGCGTGGCGACAACACCGACATCCCCGGCATGGTGGCGGCCCTGCGGGAACGGGGGGTGACGGCGGTGGAGTCCGCCGCGGTCCTGGGCGCGGGCGCCACCGCGTCCTCGGCGCTGGCTGCCCTGTCCCGGATCTGCGCCGGCCCGGTCACCGCGTACGTGCGCAGCGAGGCCCGCGCGGCCGAGATGCGCGGGTGGGGCGACCGGCTCGGTGTCGAGGTCCGCACGGCGGACTGGGCCGCGGCCGCCGCGGCCTTTGAAGCGCCGCTGGTGATCGCGACCACCCCGGCCGGCACCACCGACGCGCTGGCGGCGCGGGTGCCGGAGCGGCCGGGCGCGCTCTTCGACGTGCTCTACGAGCCCTGGCCCACCGCGCTCGCCGCCGCCTGGTCGGCACGGGGCGGCGCGGTCGTCTCCGGCCTCGACCTCCTCGTACACCAGGCGGTGCAGCAGGTCGAGCAGATGACCGGCCGCGCGCCCGCCCCCCTCGCCGCGATGCGCAAAGCGGGTGAGCAGGCGCTCGGCGCCCGGTAGGCCCGCGCGGTGGGACCGTGCGAGTGGTTCCGGATGTGTGGAACCGCGTCCGGTTGCTGGACCGGAGGCGGGGCCGGGCCCTCCCCGTGGGAGGATCGACAGTGGCGGGCCGGGGCCGCGCACCCGGTGATGCCGCTTGTCGTTCCAGGCGCGAAGATGAGGAGCACCGTTGAGCAGGTTGCGCTGGCTGACCGCGGGGGAGTCGCATGGCCCGGCACTGGTGGCCACGCTGGAGGGGCTTCCCGCCGGTGTGCCGATCACCACGGACGCGGTGGCGGATCATCTGGCCAGGCGACGCCTCGGCTACGGTCGCGGCGCGCGGATGAAGTTCGAGCGGGACGAGGTCACCTTCCTCGGCGGGGTGCGGCACGGCCTGACGCTGGGCTCACCGGTCGCGGTCATGGTCGGCAACACGGAGTGGCCGAAGTGGGAGAAGGTCATGGCGGCCGATCCGGTGGATCCGGCCGAGCTGGCGGAGCTGGCGCGCAACGCGCCGTTGACCCGGCCCAGGCCGGGCCACGCCGACCTCGCGGGCATGCAGAAGTACGGTTTCGACGAGGCGCGGCCGGTCCTGGAGCGGGCCAGCGCCCGGGAGACCGCCGCGCGGGTGGCGCTCGGCGCCGTCGCCCGGTCGTACCTGAAGGAGACGGCCGGGATCGAGATCGTGTCCCACGTGATCGAGCTGGCCACGGCCAAGGCGCCCTACGGGGTCTACCCCACGCCGGACGACGTGGCGCGGCTGGACGCGGACCCGGTGCGCTGCCTGGACCCGGAGGCCAGCGACGCGATGGTCGCGGAGATCGACCAGGCCCACAAGGACGGTGACACGCTCGGCGGCGTGGTCGAGGTCCTCGCGTACGGGGTGCCCGTCGGACTCGGCTCGCACGTGCACTGGGACCGCCGGCTGGACGCCCGGCTGGCCGCCGCCCTGATGGGGATCCAGGCGATCAAGGGGGTCGAGGTGGGTGACGGCTTCGACCTGGCGAGGGTGCCCGGCTCCCGGGCGCACGACGAGATCGTGACGACCGACGAGGGCATCAGGCGTGCCTCGGGCCGCTCCGGCGGTACGGAGGGCGGGCTGAGCACCGGCGAGCTGCTGCGCGTACGGGCCGCGATGAAGCCGATCGCGACCGTGCCGCGGGCGCTGGCGACCGTCGACGTGGCCACCGGGGAGGCGGCGCAGGCGCACCACCAGCGCTCGGACGTGTGCGCGGTGCCGGCCGCCGGCATCGTGGCCGAGGCCATGGTGGCGCTGACCCTGGCGGACGCGGTCGCGGAGAAGTTCGGCGGGGACAGTGTGGCGGAGACGCGCCGCAACGTCGGCTCGTACCTCGACAGCCTCCGGATCCGATGAGCGGGGAACGGCCGGCGCAGGCGCAGGCGCAGGCGCCGGTGATCGTGCTGGTCGGGCCGATGGGCGTCGGCAAGACCACCGTGGGCGAACTGCTCGCGGAGCGGCTCGGCACCGGCTTCAGGGACAGCGACGCCGACATCGTCGCCGCGCAGGGCCGTGAGATCGCCGACATCTTCGTCGACAACGGCGAGGCGCACTTCCGGTCGCTGGAGCGGGAGGCGGTACGGCTCGCGCTCGCCGAACACCGGGGCGTCCTCGCGCTCGGCGGCGGCGCGGTGCTGGACTCCGGCACCCGTGAGCTGCTGGCCGGGCTGCCCGTGGTGTTCCTGTCGATGGAGGTCGCCGAGGCGGCCCGGCGCGTGGGGCTGAACACGGCGCGGCCACTGCTGGCGGTCAACCCCCGTCAGGAGTGGAAGCGGCTGATGGAGGCCCGCCGCCACCACTACACGGAAGTGGCCCGGGTGGTCGTCACGACCGACGGCCGTACACCCGGCGAGGTCGCCGACGCCGTCCTCGACGCCCTGGAGCTGAAACACCTCCCCGAGGCGGGCCCGGCGGCGGACGACGCCGGGGCCCCGGGAACGCACGCCAAGGAGAATCCCGCATGACGGACCAGTCAGTCACCCGGATCCAGGTCGGCGGCTCGGCCGGGCACGACCCCTACGAGGTGCTGGTCGGCCGGCAGCTGCTGGGCGAGCTGCCCACGCTCGTCGGCCCCCGGGCCCGGCGGGTCGCCGTCATCCACCCCGAGGCGCTCGCCGACACGGGCGAGGCGCTGCGCCAGGACCTCGCGGACCAGGGGTACGAGGCCATCGCGGTCCAGGTGCCCAACGCCGAGGAGGCCAAGACCGCCGAGGTCGCCGCCTACTGCTGGAAGGCGCTCGGACAGACCGGCTTCACCCGCACCGACGTGATCGTCGGGGTCGGCGGCGGCGCCACCACGGACCTGGCCGGTTTCGTGGCGGCGACCTGGCTGCGCGGGGTGCGCTGGATCGCCGTGCCCACGACCGTACTGGCCATGGTGGACGCGGCGGTGGGCGGCAAGACGGGGATCAACACCGCCGAGGGCAAGAACCTCGTCGGCGCCTTCCACCCGCCCGCCGGCGTCATCTGCGACCTCGCCGCGCTGGACTCCCTGGGCGTCCACGACTACGTCAGCGGACTGGCCGAGATCATCAAGGCCGGGTTCATCGCGGACCCCGTCATCCTGGACCTGGTCGAGGCCGACCCGGGGGCCGCCCGCACACCCGCGGGGCCGCACACCGCAGAGCTGATCGAGCGCTCGATCCGGGTCAAGGCGGAGGTCGTCTCGGGCGACCTCAAGGAAGCCGGACTGCGCGAGATCCTCAACTACGGCCACACCCTGGCGCACGCCATCGAGAAGAACGAGCGCTACAAGTGGCGGCACGGCGCGGCCGTCTCGGTCGGCATGGTCTTCGCCGCCGAGCTGGGCCGGCTCGCCGGGCGGCTGGACGACGAGACGGCCGACCGGCACCGCGCGGTGCTGGAGTCCGTCGGACTGCCGCTGACCTACCGGGGCGACCAGTGGCCCAAGCTGCTGCAGACGATGAAGGTCGACAAGAAGTCGCGCGGTGACCTGCTGCGCTTCATCGTGCTGGACGGTCTGGCCAAGCCGACCGTGCTGGAGGGGCCGGACCCGGCGGTGCTGCTCGCCGCGTACGGGGAGGTGTCCGCGTGACGCGGCGCGTCCTCGTCCTCAACGGGCCCAACCTGGGCCGGCTGGGCTCGCGCGAACCCGACGTCTACGGGGCGACCTCGTACGCGGGCCTGGTGGACGTCTGCCGGACCCTCGGCAAGGAGCTCGGCCTCGACGTCGATGTGCGGGAGACGAACGACGAGGGGGAGCTGATCCGCTGGCTGCACGAGGCCGCGGACGGTTCGATTCCGGTCGTTCTCAACCCGGGGGCGTTCACGCACTACTCGTACGGGATGCGGGACGCGGCGGCGCAGCGCACCGCGCCGCTGATCGAGGTGCACATCTCCAACCCCCACGCGCGCGAGGAGTTCCGCCACACATCGGTGGTCGCCGAGGTGGCCAGCGGTACGGTCGCGGGGTTCGGAATCGGCTCGTACCGGCTGGCGTTGCGGGCGCTCGCGGAGGAACTGACGGGCTGACGGGGCACGATGGGAATGCCGGAGGCGTTCCCACGTTGACGGCCGGGGGCGGTACCGTTCGGTAGCGCGCGGCCCGCCAGGCCGCCGACCAGTGCCCCGCCGGACGACCGTGCCGGAGGGCACGGGCCGCGGTCGCGGTCACAGTCGCACGAGTCAGTCGCACGAGACGGAGTGGCACCGGATGCAGCACGCAGTGGGGGCTCCGGCTCCGTTGCCGCCCTCCCGGAGGCCGGGGCAGACCCCCGGCGGGTGGGGGCACCAGGCGCCGTCGCCGGGGATATCGCAGGGCGGACCGGTCCCCGGCCCGTCAGGGAGCGTCGCGGGCGGGCCTCCGGTCCCGCAGTACCCCCCGGCGCCGGGAGCCGCGGAAGCCGGCCGGCCGGGGTACGGAGCACGGCCGGCCGGCCCGGTGGCCCGGCAGGGCTCCGGCGGGGCGCCCGGCGCGGGGGTCCCGCAGGCGCCCGGTCCGTACCAGGGCCAGGGCACGTACCAGGGCCCCGCCGGGTATCCGGCCTCCGGCCCCCATGGGGGAGTCGGCCCCGCCGGTTCCGGTCCGCATCCGGCGGCGGGACCCCATCCGGGCGGCGTCGCGCACCAGCCTCCCGGACCGGTGCCCGGCCGGCCGCAGCCGCACCACGCGCCCGCGGCGCCCCCGCACCAACCTCCCGGCCCCGTGCCGCAGCACGCCGCGCCGCCGCCGCTGGGCGGCGGGCCGAGGGGGGAATCCACCGGGCACATCCAGCTCCCGCCCGGGGGGCCGGTGCCCGTCCCCCCGCCGCCGCCCGCCGACAGCGGCACCGGCACCGCGACGCTCGCCGTCCTGCTGATCGGGCCCGCCGGCGCCGGCAAGACGACCGTCGCCCGCCACTGGGCCAGGAACCGGCCCGTGTCCACCGCGCACATCAGCCTGGACGATGTCCGCGAATGGGTCTGCTCCGGCTTCGCCGACCCGCAGGACGGCTGGAACGACCACTCCGAGGCGCAGTACCGGCTGGCCCGCCGCACCTGCGGCTTCGCCGCGCGCAACTTCCTGGCCAACGGCATCTCCTGCATCCTCGACGACGCGGTCTTCCCCGACCGCCCGGTCGTCGGCCTCGGCGGCTGGAAACGCCATGTCGGGCCCGGCCTGCTCCCCGTCGTCCTGCTCCCCGGGCTGGAAGTCGTGCTGGAGCGCAACGCCGAGCGCAGCGGGAACCGCAGGCTCTCCGACGAGGAGGTCGCCGGCATCCACGGCCGGATGGCCGGCTGGTACGGCTCGGGGCTGCCGATCATCGACAATTCCAAGTACGACGTGGAGACGACCGCCCGGGCCCTGGACGATGTCCTTGCCCGCGCCCTGAAGAGCCCGCCGAACTGGTAGACCCGGGCGGGCCGGCGGTTCCCCGCCGCGGTTTCCGGACCCCGCCCCGGCCCGCTTGCGCGCCGCGTCCGCAGGTGTGTCCCGTCCGCACCCCGGTCGGACGCGCCGAACCGGCCGGGGAGGCACGAGGCTCATACGATCGGGTCATGTCCGACGTGTATGCGGCCCGTCGCGCGCGGCTGCGTGAGCGGTGCGCGGCGGCCGGTGACGCGGCGGCCCTGGTCTCCCGTCCCGCCAACGTCCGCTATCTCGCGGGCGCGGCCCCGCGGGGCGCCGTCCTGCTGCTCGGCCCCGGCGGGGACACGCTGCTGTGTCCCCGCGCCCCGGCGGCCGACGCCTTCGACGGGCGGCCCGCCGCCGGGCTGCGGCTGACGGTCCTGCCGGGGGCCGGCGACCCCGCCGTCGCCGCCGGTGTCCTCGCCGCCGCCACCGCCGGTTCGCTCGCCGTCGAGGAGCACCATCTGACCGTCGCCCGGCACCGCGAGATCCGTGCGGCCGCGCCCCGGCTCCGCCTGGACGACCTCGGCCGCGCCGTCGAACAGCAGCGGATCGTCAAGGACGAGGAGGAGATCGGCTGCCTGCGGATCGCGGCCGAGATCGCCGACCAGGCGCTGAACGAACTGCTGGAGTCGATCCTCGTCGGCCGGACCGAACGCCATCTCGCGCTGGAGCTGGAGCGCCGGCTCGTCGACCACGGCGCGGTCGGCCCCGCGTTCCCCACGACCGTCGCCACCGGCCCCAACTCCGGCCGCCACGGACACCTGCCGTCGGACCGGCGGGTGGAGGAGGGGGACTTCCTCTCCGTCGGCCTCGGCGCCGACTACCGCGGGTACCGGTGCCTCATCGGCCGCACCTTCGTGATCGGGACCTCACCCGCCCAGTGGCAGATCGAACTGTACGAGCTCGTCTTCGCCGCCCAGCGGGCCGGGCGGGAGACCCTCGTACCGAGCGCGGGCTACCGGGACGTGGACCGGGCGGCGCGGGCCCCGCTGGAGGCCGCGGGCCACGGTGAGCGGCTCGCACCCCGTACGGGACACGGTGTCGGCCTCGAAATTGACGAGGACCCTCAGCTCGCCCCCACGGCCATGGGTAAACTGGACGCTTGTGTGCCGGTCACCGTCGGGCCGGGGGTTCACCTCCCGGGCCGGGGCGGGGTCCGGATCGATGACACGCTCGTCGTCCGCCCCGAGGCGGACGGCGGACCCGAGCTACTCACCATCACGACCAAGGAACTGCTCGCGCTCTAGCGCGTACCCTCGGTCGTCCGCCAGCTTTCAGTCCAGGAGATTCCGCAACCGTGGCTTCCACGAACGACCTCAAGAACGGCATGGTGCTCAAGCTCGACGGGGGCCAGCTCTGGTCCGTCGTCGAGTTCCAGCACGTCAAGCCCGGCAAGGGCCCCGCCTTTGTGCGCACCAAGCTGAAGAACGTGCTCTCCGGCAAGGTGGTCGACAAGACTTTCAACGCCGGTGTGAAGGTCGAGACGGCCACCGTTGACCGCCGTGACATGCAGTTCTCCTACATGGACGGCGACTACTTCGTCTTCATGGACATGGAGACCTACGACCAGCTGCACGTCGACCGCAAGGCCGTCGGCGACGCCGCCAACTTCCTGATCGAGGGCTTCACCGCCAGCGTCGCCCAGCACGAGGGCGAGGTGCTCTACGTCGAGCTGCCGGCCGCCGTCGAGCTGACCATCCAGCACACCGACCCGGGCGTCCAGGGCGACCGTTCCACCGGTGGCACCAAGCCCGCCACGCTGGAGACCGGCTACGAGATCGGTGTCCCGCTCTTCATCACCACGGGTGAGAAGATCAAGGTCGACACCCGCTCCGGCGAGTACCTCGGCCGGGTGAACAGCTAACCGTGGCCGCCCGCAACAAGGCCCGCAAGCGCGCCTTCCAGATCCTCTTCGAGGCCGACCAGCGCGAGGCGCCGGTACGGGACGTCCTCGCGGACTGGGTACGGCACGCCCGGACGGACGACCGCCAGCCGCCGGTCGGCGAGTACACCATGGACCTGGTCGAGGGATACGCGCGCCACGCGGCCCGTATCGACGAGCTCATCACCACCTACGCGGTGGACTGGGCGCTGGACCGGATGCCGGCCGCCGACCGGAACATCGTGCGCCTCGGCGCGTACGAACTGCTGTGGGTGGACGACACCCCGGACGCCGTGGTGATCGACGAGGCGGTCCAGCTCGCCAAGGAATTCTCCACGGACGAGTCCCCGTCCTTCGTGAACGGGATGCTCGGCCGGTTCAAGGAACTGAAGCCGAGCCTGCGCCGCGCCGCGACCGACTGACGTCCGTCGGGCGGGGGAGCGGCCCCGGAACGCGCCGGAGGGCGGCCCCCTGTCCGACGGGGGGCCGCCCTCCGGCGCCTGACATCCTCACCGTGACCGGTCGGGGGCCGGGCGGGGCCCGGCCGGCCGATCAGCTGTCCTCGTGGGCGACCGCCCGGCGCGCGTCCGCGTCCAGGACGCCCCAGCTGATCAGCTGCTCGGTCAGGACGGACGGCGACTGGTCGTAGATGACGGCGAGCGTGCGCAGGTCGTCCTGGCGGATCGAGAGCACCTTGCCGTTGTAGTCACCACGCTGGCTCTGGATCGTCGCCGCGTAGCGCTGGAGGGGACCGGCCTTCTCCTGCGGCACGGTCGCGAGGCGCTCCAGATCCAGGACGAGCTTCGGCGGCGGCTCGGCGGCGCCGCCGGGTGTCGTACCGGGAAGGAGCTCCTGCACCGGAACCCCGTAGAAATCCGCCAGCTCGGCCAGGCGCTGCACCGTGACGGCACGGTCGCCGCGCTCGTACGAACCGACCACCACTGCCTTCCAGCGGCCCTGGGACTTCTCCTCGACGCCATGCAGCGAGAGGCCCTGCTGGGTGCGGATGGCGCGGAGCTTGGCCCCGAGCTGCTTTGCGTATTCGCTGGACATATAGCTCCCCGGACGAAGTCTGGTAACTCACTGTGAGGTTACGCAGCGTTACCTGAATCAGTCAAGCCGGGAGGTACGGACCAGTGCCACCACGGGGCCGCCGGGCCGTCCCGCGCCGGGGCGGCGGCGGGCCTGTCGGCGCCCCCTGTTAACCTGGTCGGCGTAGTTTTGGTTTCGACGTCCTTTAATGTCCGTCCCGTGAGGCGGAGAAGGAGGTCCGTTTCGTATGGACACAGGAAACGCGCGCAGCCCCGGGAAAACGGCTGTGGACGCCGGTGCGGCGCGCCCCGTTCTGGAGGCCCCCGACATCGCGCGGGTCCTCACCCGCATCGCGCACGAGATCGTCGAACGCGCCAAGGGCGCGGACGACGTCGTCCTGCTCGGCATTCCCACCCGCGGGGTCTTCCTCGCCCGTCGGCTGGCCGCGAAGCTCGCCGACATCACCGGCCGGCCGGTCCCCGTCGGCTCCCTCGACATCACGATGTACCGCGACGACCTGCGCCTGCGGCCCGCCCGCGCGCTGGCCCGCACCGACATCCCGGGCGACGGGATCGACGGGCGGCTCGTGGTCCTCGTGGACGACGTGCTCTTCTCCGGCCGGACGATCAGAGCCGCCCTGGACGCGCTCGGCGACATCGGCAGGCCCCGGGCCGTCCAGCTCGCCGTCCTGGTCGACCGGGGCCACCGCGAGCTGCCGATCCGCGCCGACTACGTGGGCAAGAACCTGCCCACCTCCCTGCGCGAGACGGTCAAGGTCCAGCTCGCCGAGGAGGACGGCCGGGACACCGTGCTGCTCGGCCTCCAGCAGCCCACCGGTACCCAGCAGGCCGCCGCCGCGGGCGAGCAGTAGCGGCAGCGACGCCCTCCGTACGCCACCCGGCCGTACGGCCGCGCCTCCGCGTGCCCGTACGCCCGCACACCGACACACCGGAGCACCCTCCCGATGCTGCGCCTCCCGGGGACGAACCCCCGCACACCCGGCCATCTGATCTCCGCCGCCGATCTCAGCCGCGACGAGACCGTGCTGATCCTCGACACGGCCGAGGAGATGGCCCGGGTGGCCGACCGGCCCATCAAGAAGCTGCCGACCCTGCGCGGCCGTACCGTCGTCAACCTGTTCTTCGAGGACTCGACCCGCACCCGGATCTCCTTCGAGGCCGCCGCCAAACGGCTCTCCGCCGACGTCATCAACTTCTCCGCCAAAGGCTCCTCCGTCTCCAAGGGCGAGTCCCTCAAGGACACCGCGCTGACCCTGGAGGCCATGGGCGCCGACGCCGTCGTCATCCGGCACGGCGCCTCCGGTGCCCCGTACCGGCTCGCCACCTCCGGCTGGATCGACGGCGCCGTCGTCAACGCGGGCGACGGCACGCACGAACACCCCACCCAGGCGCTGCTCGACGCGTTCACGCTGCGCCGCCGGCTGGTCGGCGCGGACGCGGGCCTCGGGCACGACCTCGCGGGGCGGCGCGTCACGATCGTCGGTGACGTGCTGCACAGCCGGGTCGCCCGTTCCAACGTGCTGCTGCTGCACACGCTCGGCGCCCACGTCACCCTGGTCGCCCCGCCCACCCTGGTCCCCATCGGGGTCGAGCGGTGGCCCTGCGAGGTCTCCTACGACCTGGACCGGGTGCTGCCCGACTCCGACGCCGTGATGATGCTGCGGGTGCAGCGCGAGCGGATGAACGCCGCCTTCTTCCCGACCGAGCGGGAGTACGCGCGCCGCTACGGCCTCGACGGCGACCGGATGGGCCGCATGCCCGGGCACGCCGTCGTGATGCACCCCGGCCCGATGAACCGGGGCATGGAGATCACCGCCGAGGTGGCCGACTCCGGCCGCTGCACGGCCGTCGAACAGGTCGCCAACGGCGTCTCGATCCGGATGGCCGTGCTCTACCTGCTCCTGGGCGGCAACGAACCCGCCGTCACCCACTCGCTCCCCCGTACCGAGGAGAACACGCAACCATGAGCACGATCCTGATCCGGGGCGCGAAGATCCTCGGCGGCGAGGCGGCGGACGTCCTGATCGACGGCGAGACCATCGCCCGCGTCGGCACCGGCATCGAGGCCGGGGACGCCACGGTCGTCGAGGCCGCGGGGCAGGTCCTGCTGCCCGGCCTGGTCGACCTGCACACCCATCTGCGCGAGCCCGGCCGCGAGGACTCCGAGACCGTCCTGACCGGCACCAAGGCCGCCGCCGTCGGCGGGTTCACCGCCGTCCACGCCATGGCCAACACCTTCCCCGTGGCCGACACCGCCGGTGTGGTCGAGCAGGTCTGGCGGCTCGGCCGGGAATCCGGCTACTGCGACGTCCAGCCCGTCGGCGCCGTCACCGTCGGCCTGGAGGGCAAGAACCTGGCCGAGCTGGGCGCCATGCACGAGTCCGCCGCGCGTGTGCGCGTCTTCTCCGACGACGGCAAGTGCGTGGACGACGCCGTGATCATGCGCCGGGCGCTGGAGTACGTGAAGGCGTTCGACGGGGTCGTCGCCCAGCACGCCCAGGAGCCCCGGCTCACCGAGGGCGCCCAGATGAACGAGGGCGTCGTCTCCGCCGAACTCGGCCTCGGCGGCTGGCCCGCCGTCGCCGAGGAGTCGATCATCGCCCGTGACGTCCTCCTCGCCGCCCACGTCGGCTCCCGGGTGCACATCTGCCACCTCTCCACGGCCGGCTCCGTCGAGCTCGTCCGCTGGGCGAAGTCCAAGGGCTGGCAGGTGACCGCCGAGGTCACCCCGCACCACCTGCTGCTCACGGACGAGCTCGTACGGTCGTACAACCCGGTCTACAAGGTGAACCCGCCGCTGCGCACCGAGGCCGACGTGACGGCCCTGCGCGAGGCCCTGGCCGACGGCACGATCGACTGTGTCGCCACCGACCACGCGCCCCACCCGCACGAGGACAAGGACTGCGAGTGGGCCGCCGCGGCCATGGGCATGGTGGGCCTGGAGACGGCGCTCTCGGTCGTCCAGGAGACGATGGTCGAGACCGGACTGCTGGACTGGGCGGGGGTCGCCGACCGGATGTCGTTCCGGCCCGCCCTCATCGGCCGTCTCGAGTCGCACGGCCGTCCCGTCTCGGCAGGCGAGCCCGCGAACCTCACTCTGGTCGATCCGGCTTACCGTGGTCCCGTGGACCCCGCGGGTTTCGCCTCCCGCAGCCGTAACACCCCCTACGAGGGGCGTGAGCTGCCGGGACGCGTCACCCACACCTTCCTGCGGGGCCGTGCCACGGTCGTCGACGGGATTCTGGCGTGACAAGCCTGACAACAAGCGTGACAAGCGCGAAGCACCTCCTGCCCCTGGCCGCCGAGCAGAAGTCGGCGGACGTGACCGACTGGGCCGCCCGCCTCGGCTGGGTGGCCGGACTGCTGCTGTTCATCGCCTTCGTGTACTGGCTGATGCGCCAGGGCTGGCGGTGGCGCGGCAGCCTCCAGTCCGCGCTGCCCGAGCTGCCCACCGCGCCGGACAGCCCCGGTGAGCCCGTGCTGCGCATGACGGGCCGCTACCACGGCTCCACGACGGCCGGGCAGTGGCTCGACCGCATCGTGGCGCACGGCCTGGGCGTCCGCAGCCGGGCGGAGCTCACGCTCACGGACGCGGGCCTCACCGTCGTACGCCCGGGGGCGGCCGACTTCTTCGTCCCGGCCGGGCAACTGCGCGAGGCCCGGCTCGACAAGGGCATCGCGGGCAAGGTCCTCACCGAGGGCGGTCTGCTGATCGTCACCTGGAGCCACGGCGACACGCTGATCGACTCCGGCTTCCGCTCCGACCGCTCCGCCGAACACGCGGACTGGGTCGAGGCCCTCAACGCGGCCGTCGAGGGAGCCGGTGCCGTCCGCACGGCCGCCGGCGAGACCGCCGGCCCCCCGAACCACCTCAGCACCACCACGAAGGAAGGCCCCGCACGATGACCACCTCCACCCGGGGAAGCACCCGCCCCACGGCGCCCGACGCCGTACTGGTCCTGGAGGACGGCCGCACCTTCCGCGGCCGCGCCTACGGGGCCGTGGGGGAGACCTTCGGCGAGGCCGTCTTCTCCACCGGCATGACCGGCTACCAGGAGACCCTCACCGACCCGTCCTACCACCGCCAGGTCGTGGTGATGACCGCCCCGCACGTCGGCAACACCGGCGTCAACGACGAGGACCCCGAGTCGAAGCGGATCTGGGTCTCCGGCTACGTCGTCCGCGACCCCGCCCGCACCCCCTCCAACTGGCGCTCCCGGCGCTCCCTCGACGACGAGCTGGCCGCCCAGGGCGTCGTCGGCATCAGCGGCGTCGACACCCGCGCGCTCACCCGCCACCTGCGCGAACGCGGCGCGATGCGGGTCGGCATCTTCTCCGGCGAGGCGGTGGCCGACGACGCGACGCTGCTGGACCGCGTCCGCCGGGCCCCCGAGATGACCGGGGCCGACCTGTCCGCCGAGGTCGCCACCGAGGAGGCCTACGTCGTCCCCGCCGTCGGCACCAAGCGCCTCACCGTCGCCGCCCTCGACCTCGGCATCAAGGGCATGACCCCGCGCCGGATGGCCGAGCGCGGCATCGAGGTGCACGTCCTGCCCGCCACCGCCACCCTGGACGAGGTGTACGCCTGCGGACCCGACGGCGTCTTCCTCTCCAACGGCCCGGGCGACCCGGCCACCGCCGACCTGACCGTCGTCAAGGGTGTCCTGGAGCGCGGTACGCCGCTGTTCGGCATCTGCTTCGGCAACCAGCTCCTGGGCCGGGCGCTCGGCTTCGGCACGTACAAGCTCAAGTACGGCCACCGGGGCATCAACCAGCCCGTGCAGGACCGGACCACCGGAAAGGTCGAGGTCACCGCGCACAATCACGGATTCGCCGTGGACGCCCCGCTCGACCGCGTCTCCGACACCCCCTACGGCCGCGCCGAGGTCTCCCACGTCTGCCTCAACGACGACGTCGTGGAGGGGCTCAGGCTGCTCGACCGGCCGGTCTTCAGCGTCCAGTACCACCCCGAGGCGGCCGCGGGCCCGCATGACGCCGCGTACCTGTTCGACCGCTTCGCAGAGCTCATGGAGGCCCAGCGTGCCTAAGCGCACCGATATCCAGTCCGTCCTGGTCATCGGGTCGGGTCCGATCGTCATCGGCCAGGCCGCCGAGTTCGACTACTCCGGCACCCAGGCCTGCCGGGTCCTCAAGTCCGAGGGCCTGCGGGTGATCCTGGTCAACTCCAACCCCGCCACGATCATGACGGACCCGGAGATCGCCGACGCCACCTACGTCGAGCCGATCACCCCCGACTTCGTGGAGAAGATCATCGCCAAGGAGCGCCCCGACGCGCTCCTGCCCACCCTCGGCGGCCAGACGGCGCTCAACACCGCCATCGCGCTGCACGACGCGGGCACGCTCGACCGTTACGGCGTCGAGCTGATCGGCGCCAACGTCGAGGCGATCAACAAGGGCGAGGACCGCGACCTCTTCAAGGAGGTCGTCGCGGCCGTCAACGCCAAGATCGGCCACGGCGAGTCCGCCCGCTCGGTCATCTGCCACTCGATGGACGAGGTGCTGGCCGGGGTCGACGAACTCGGCGGCTACCCCGTCGTCGTCCGGCCCTCCTTCACCATGGGCGGCGCGGGGTCCGGCTTCGCACACGACGAGGAGGACCTGCGCCGGATCGCCGGACAGGGCCTGATGCTCTCCCCGACCACCGAGGTCCTCCTGGAGGAGTCCATCCTCGGCTGGAAGGAGTACGAGCTGGAGCTGATGCGCGACAAGAACGACAATGTCGTGGTCGTGTGCTCCATCGAGAACTTCGACCCGATGGGCGTGCACACCGGCGACTCGATCACGGTCGCGCCCGCGATGACGCTCACCGACCGCGAGTACCAGGTCCTGCGGGACATCGGCATCGCCGTCATCCGCGAGGTCGGCGTCGACACGGGCGGCTGCAACATCCAGTTCGCCGTCAACCCCGAGGACGGCCGGGTCATCGTCATCGAGATGAACCCGCGCGTCTCCCGCTCCTCCGCGCTGGCCTCCAAGGCCACCGGTTTCCCGATCGCCAAGATCGCGGCCCGGCTCGCCGTCGGCTACACGCTGGACGAGATCCCCAACGACATCACCGAGCAGACCCCGGCGTCCTTCGAGCCCACGCTCGACTACGTCGTGGTCAAGGTGCCCCGGTTCGCCTTCGAGAAGTTCCCCGCCGCCGACTCCAGCCTCACCACCACCATGAAGTCGGTGGGCGAGGCCATGGCCATCGGCCGCAACTTCACCGAGGCGCTCCAGAAGGCCCTGCGCTCCCTGGAGAAGTCCGGCAGCCAGTTCTCCTTCACCGACGAGCCGGGCGGCGCCGACCAGGGCCTCGACGAGCCGGGCGTGAAGGACGCGCTGCTGGAGACCGCCAGGATCCCCACGGACGGCCGGATCAGCACCGTCATGCGCGCGATCCGCGCCGGAGCCACCCCCGAGGAGGTCTTCGCGGCGACGCGGATCGACCCCTGGTTCGTGGACCAGCTGTTCCTGATCAAGGAGTACGCGGACGAGCTGGCCGCCGCGCCCGAGCTCTCGCCCGAACTCCTGGCGGCGGCCAAGCGGCACGGCTTCTCCGACGCCCAGATCGGCGCGATCCGGGGCCTGCGCGAGGACGTCGTCCGCGAGGTGCGGCACGCCCTCGGCGTGCGTCCGGTCTACAAGACGGTCGACACCTGCGCCGCCGAGTTCGCGGCCAGGACGCCGTACTTCTACTCGTCCTACGACGAGGAGAGCGAGGTCGCGCCGCGCGAGAAGCCCGCCGTGATCATCCTCGGCTCGGGCCCCAACCGGATCGGCCAGGGCATCGAGTTCGACTACTCCTGTGTGCACGCCTCCTTCGCACTCGGCGCCGCCGGCTACGAGACCGTGATGGTCAACTGCAACCCGGAGACCGTCTCCACCGACTACGACACCTCCGACCGGCTCTACTTCGAGCCGCTCACCCTGGAGGACGTCCTGGAGATCGTGCACGCCGAGACGCAGGCCGGACCGGTCGCAGGCGTCATCGTCCAGCTCGGCGGCCAGACGCCGCTCGGGCTCGCGCAGGCGCTCAAGGACAACGGCGTACCGGTCGTCGGCACGCCTCCCGAGGCGATCCACGCGGCCGAGGACCGGGGCGCCTTCGGCCGGGTCCTCGCCGAGGCCGGGCTGCCCGCGCCCAAGCACGGCACGGCCACCACCTTCGACGAGGCCAAGGCCATCGCCGACGAGATCGGCTACCCGGTGCTCGTACGGCCCTCGTACGTCCTCGGCGGACGCGGCATGGAGATCGTGTACGACGAGACCCGGCTCTCCGCGTACATCGCCGAGTCCACGGAGATCGGTCCCAGCCGGCCGGTCCTCGTGGACCGCTTCCTCGACGACGCCATCGAGATCGACGTGGACGCGCTCTACGACGGCACCGAGCTGTACCTGGGCGGCGTCATGGAGCACATCGAGGAGGCCGGCATCCACTCCGGCGACTCGGCGTGCGCCCTGCCGCCCATCACGCTGGGCGGTTTCGACATCAAGCGGCTGCGCGCCTCGACCGAGGCCATCGCCCGGGGCGTCGGCGTACGCGGGCTGATCAACATCCAGTTCGCGATGGCCGGGGACATCCTGTACGTCCTGGAGGCCAACCCGCGCGCCTCCCGTACGGTCCCCTTCACCTCCAAGGCCACGGCCGTACCGCTCGCCAAGGCCGCGGCCCGCATCTCGCTGGGCGCCACCGTCGCCGAGCTGCGCGCCGAGGGCCTGCTGCCCGCGACCGGCGACGGCGGCACCCTGCCGCTGGACGCGCCGATCTCCGTCAAGGAGGCCGTGATGCCGTGGTCGCGGTTCCGCGACATCCACGGGCGCGGGGTGGACACCGTCCTCGGACCGGAGATGCGTTCGACGGGGGAGGTCATGGGCATCGACTCCGCCTTCGGCACGGCGTACGCCAAGTCGCAGTCCGGCGCGTACGGTCCGCTGCCCACCAAGGGCCGCGCCTTCATCTCCGTCGCCAACCGCGACAAGCGCTCGATGATCTTCCCGGCGCGCGAGCTGGTGGCGCACGGCTTCGAACTGCTCGCCACCTCCGGCACCGCCGAGGTCCTCAAGCGCAACGGCATCCACGCGACCGTCGTGCGCAAGCAGAGCGAGGGCGAGGGGCCCGGCGGTGAGAAGACCATCGTCCAGCTGATCCACGACGGCGGCGTCGACCTGATCGTCAACACCCCGTACGGGACCGGCGGCCGCCTCGACGGCTACGACATCCGGACGGCCGCGGTGGCCCGGGGCGTTCCCTGCCTGACGACGGTGCAGGCGCTGGCCGCCGCCGTCCAGGGCATCGACGCCTTCAAGAACGGCGAGGTCGGGGTCCGCTCCCTCCAGGAACACGCGGCACACCTGACGGCCGCGCGCCAGGTCTGACCGGCCGGCGGCAGGCAAGCCCGTCCCGTCGGAGGGGGGACACCGGCCTCGGTGTCCCCCCTCCGACGGGACCCCACCGACCTTTGAGGTCCGACGAGAAGAAGACGGACGCCCCCTCCCATGCACCTGTACCGCTTGCTCTTCCGGCTCGTGTTCCGGCGGATGGACCCCGAAGCGGCCCACCACCTGGCGTTCCGGTGGATCCGGCTCACCGCGCGCGTCCCCGTCCTGCGGACGTTTCTGGCGGCCTTCCTCGCCCCCCGCCACAAGGAGCTGCGCACCGAGGCGTTCGGCCTGCGGATGCACGGCCCGTTCGGGCTCGCGGCCGGCTTCGACAAGAACGCCGTCGGCATCGACGGCCTCGCGATGCTCGGCTTCGACCATGTCGAGATCGGCACGGTCACCGGCCGGCCGCAGCCGGGCAACCCCCGCACCCGGCTCTTCCGGCTGACGCCCGACCGGGCCCTGATCAACCGGATGGGCTTCAACAACGACGGGTCCGCGGCCGTCGCGGCCCGGCTCGCGGCCCGCAGGCCCGTCTTCAGGACCACGGTCGGCGTCAACATCGGCAAGACCAAGGCCGTCCCGGAGAGCGAGGCCGTCGCCGACTACGTCCTGTCCACCGAGCGCCTGGCCGCCCACGCCGACTACCTCGTGGTCAACGTCAGCTCGCCCAACACTCCCGGCCTGCGCAGCCTTCAGGCGGTCGACCGGCTCCGGCCGCTGCTGACCGCCGTACGGGCCGCCGCCGACCGCGGCGTCACCCGCCGCCGGGTCCCGCTCCTGGTGAAGATCGCGCCCGACCTCGCGGACGAGGACATCGACGCCGTCGCGGACCTCGCCGTCGAACTCGGCCTCGACGGCATCATCGCCACCAACACCACCATCGCCAGGGAAGGGCTCGGCCTGGCCTCGGACCCGGCCCTGACCGCCGAGACGGGCGGCCTGTCGGGAGCGCCGCTGAAGGCGCGCTCGCTGGAGGTCCTGCGCCGGCTGTACGCCCGGGTGGGCGACCGGATCACGCTGGTCGGCGTGGGCGGCGTCGAGAACGCCGAGGACGCCTGGCGACGCATCCTCGCGGGCGCCACCCTGGTGCAGGGCTACAGCGCGTTCATCTACGAGGGGCCGCTGTGGAGCCGTGAGATCCACCACGGGCTCGCGGCCCGGCTGGCCGCGAGCCCCTACGCCACGCTCGCCGAGGCCGTCGGCGCAGACACCCGGAAGGTGACCGAATGACCGATCGCACGCCCGGCGCCACGCCGACCGCCGTTTCCGGCACCACGCCCGTCGGTACCGGGACCGGCCGCCCGGTCCCGGAGCCCTTCGGGGCCCGGCTGCGGCGCGCCATGGACACCCGCGGCCCGCTCTGTGTGGGCATCGACCCGCACGGTTCGCTGCTCACGGCCTGGGGCCTGGACGACGACGTCGCGGGCCTGGAACGCTTCACCCGTACGACGGTGGAGGCGCTGGCCGACCGGGTCGCCGTGCTGAAACCGCAGTCGGCGTTCTTCGAGCGCTTCGGCTCGCGCGGCGTGGCCGTACTGGAGAAGGCGGTGGCCGAGGCGCGGGCGGCCGGGGCGCTGGTCCTGATGGACGCCAAGCGCGGTGACATCGGCTCGACCATGGACGCGTACGCGCGGACCTACCTGGCGCCGGACTCGCCGCTGTTCTCGGACGCGGTGACGGTCTCCCCGTACCTCGGCTTCGGGTCCCTGCGGCCCGCGCTCGACGCCGCTGCCGCGGCCGGCTCGGGAGTCTTCGTGCTGGCCCTCACCTCCAACCCGGAGGGCGCCGAGGTGCAGCGCGCCACGGCCGCGGACGGCAGGTCGCTGGCCCAGGTGATGCTGGACCACCTGGCGGCGGAGAACGCGGGAGCCACGCCCCTCGGCTCGGCCGGCGCGGTCGTCGGCGCCACGCTCGGCGACCCGGGCGCGGATCTCGCGATCAACGGTCCGCTGCTCGCTCCCGGCATCGGCGCGCAGGGCGCGACCCCGGCGGATCTGCCCCGGGTGTTCGGGGCGGCCGTCGGGGATGTCGTCCCGAGCGTCAGCCGGGGTGTTCTGCGTCACGGACCGGACGTCAGTGCGCTGCGGGAGGCCGCGCTGCGGTTCGCCGACGAGGTACGGACGGCGGTCGCGGGCGGCTGAGGCCGTCCTCTGTCCGTCCCGGGCCCG
Source organism: Streptomyces sp. NRRL F-5135 (assembly GCF_000719775.1). Taxonomy (GTDB): domain Bacteria; phylum Actinomycetota; class Actinomycetes; order Streptomycetales; family Streptomycetaceae; genus Streptomyces; species Streptomyces hebeiensis. Next base: position 28,469 of record NZ_JOHR01000030.1, read on the forward strand.
CCCTGAACCCGGTCGGCGGAGAGCCCGGGGCGGAGCCGGAGGCGACAGCGCGGGGGAACTCCAGCTGGACGATGGCCAAGTTCCTGTCCAAATACCTGGACAAAATTACCAAAACGTCGCACCTATGCGATGCTGACCAGGACTTTTCGTCTGTTCTCGCTGACTCGGGCGGTCATGGCCGCTAGTCTCCGTCGAGAGCCGACGTGCAGTTCACGTGCAGTGCGTTGCCCGTTGCTCGCCTGGTGTGGGGCGATCAGGTCCCTCACCGGTCCGTATCCGACAGTTCGACATCCGAGGTGACGTAGGCGTGGCTCTTCCGCCCCTTACCCCTGAACAGCGCGCAGCCGCGCTCAAAAAGGCCGCCGCGGCTCGCCAGGAGCGGGCCGAGGTCAAGAATCGACTCAAGCACTCCGGCGCCTCCCTCCATGACGTCATCAGGCAGGGACAGGAGAACGACGTCATCGGCAAGATGAAGGTGTCGGCCCTGCTCGAGTCCCTGCCCGGCGTGGGCAAGGTCCGCGCCAAGCAGATCATGGAGCGGCTCGGCATCTCCGAGAGCCGTCGTGTACGTGGTCTCGGCTCCAACCAGATCGCCTCGCTCGAGCGGGAGTTCGGCGGCGGCGGAGCCTGACGTTCCCGGGCACTGCCGGGAACCTGGATAATCGCCGCATGGCAGCAGAGGTACGACCGCGGCTGACCGTGCTCTCCGGCCCCTCCGGGGTCGGCAAGAGCACGGTCGTCGCGCATATGCGCAAGGTCCACCCCGAGGTCTGGCTCTCGGTGTCGGCCACCACCAGGAAGCCGCGCCCCGGCGAGCGCGACGGTGTCCAGTACTTCTTCGTCTCCGACGACGAATTCGACAAGCTGGTCGCCAACGGCGAGCTGCTGGAATGGGCGGAGTTCGCGGGCAACCGCTACGGCACCCCCCGCCAGGCGGTCCTCGACCGGCTGCGGGCGGGGGAGCCCGTCCTGCTGGAGATCGACCTCCAGGGCGCGCGACAGGTCAAGGAGTCCCTGCCCGACTCCCGGCTGGTCTTCCTGGCGCCGCCGAGCTGGGAGGAGCTGGTGCGCCGGCTCACCGGCCGGGGGACGGAGTCGGCCGAGGTGATCGAGCGCCGGCTCGAGGCCGCCAAGGTCGAGCTGGCCGCGGAGTCGGAGTTCGATACGACGCTGGTCAACACCTCCGTCGAGGACGTGGCGCGCGAACTGCTAGCCTTGGTGGCAGTCGCATGATCTGTCGTGGTCCCTTCGATCACGATCTCCTTGAATTTTCTTCGGAAGGCCAGAGAGTGTCCTCTTCCATCACCACGCCCGAGGGCATCATCAACCCGCCGATCGATGAGCTGCTCGAGGCCACGGACTCGAAGTACAGCCTCGTGATCTACGCCGCCAAGCGCGCGCGTCAGATCAACGCTTACTACTCGCAGCTCGGCGAGGGCCTGCTCGAGTACGTCGGTCCGCTGGTGGACACGCACGTCCACGAGAAGCCGCTCTCGATCGCCCTGCGCGAGATCAACGCGGGTCTGCTGACGTCCGAGGCCATCGAGGGCCCGGCCCAGTAGCCGCACGGCCCGCGGGCGTACGGTCCCGACGGGCGTACGGTCTTCGCGGCGCACTTCCACCACAGGCCCGGCAGCACGACTGCCGGGCCTGTGGTGTGTCATGTCGGAGGATGAGACGTGGGGCCGGACGGTCCCGGACGAGGGGAGAGGCACGGTGGCCGAGCCGAAGGTCGTGCTGGGAGTCGCGGGCGGCATCGCCGCGTACAAGGCGTGCGAACTGCTGCGCCGGCTCACGGAGAGCGGGCACGACGTACATGTCGTACCGACCGCCTCCGCGCTCCACTTCGTGGGGGAGGCGACCTGGTCAGCGCTCTCCGGCCACCCGGTCGCGACCGAGGTCTGGACCGATGTCCACGAGGTCCCGCACGTCCGGATCGGGCAGTCCGCGGACCTGGTCGTCGTCGCCCCCGCCACCGCCGACCTGCTCGCCAGGGCGGCCCACGGGCTCGCCGACGACCTGCTCACGAACACGCTCCTCACCGCGCGCTGTCCGGTCGTCCTCGCCCCGGCCATGCACACCGAGATGTGGGAGCACCCGGCCACCCGGGAGAACGTGGCGACACTGCGCCGCCGCGGCACCGTTGTCATCGAGCCCGCCGTCGGCCGGCTCACCGGCGTGGACACCGGCAAGGGACGGCTGCCCGACCCCGGGGAGATCTTCGAGGTCTGCCGCCGGGTGCTGGCCCGGGGCGTCACCGAGCCCGACCTGGCCGGGCGCCATGTGGTGGTCAGCGCCGGGGGTACGCGCGAGCCGCTCGACCCGGTGCGCTACCTGGGGAACCGTTCCTCGGGCAAGCAGGGCTACGCCCTGGCCAAAACGGCCGCCGCCCGTGGCGCGCGCGTCACGCTCATCGAGGCGAACACGGGGCTGGCGGACCCGGCGGGCGTGGACGTGGTCCACGTGGGCACGGCCGTGCAGCTGAGGGAGGCCGTGCTCAAGGCCGCCGCGGAGGCCGACGCGGTGGTGATGGCGGCGGCGGTCGCGGACTTCCGGCCCGCCGACTACGCCCAGGGCAAGATCAAGAAGAAGGACGGCGAGGAGCCCGCGCCGCTCGTCCTGGTCCGCAACCCGGACATCCTCGCCGAGATCTCGGCCGAGCGGGCCCACCCGGGGCAGGTGGTCGTGGGCTTCGCGGCGGAGACGGACGACGTCCTGGCCAACGGGCGCTCCAAGCTCCGGCGCAAGGGGTGCGACCTGCTCGTCGTGAACGAGGTGGGGGAGCGGAAGACGTTCGGCTCGGAGGAGAACGAAGCGGTGGTCCTGTCGGCGGACGGCAGCGAGACACCGGTGCCGCACGGGCCGAAGGAGGCGCTGGCGGACGTGGTCTGGGACCAGGTGGCGGCGCGGCTCGCGGGCTGAGCGCGCACACCGGGCCATGGCGCCCCGGGGCCGTCCGGCGTTGCGTGAATTCTCCGTTGCGGGCGGGGCGCGGGCGCGGGCGGCGGGTCATGGGCGCACGGGGGAGGGGGAGCGGGGACGGCTCGAGAACCGGTCGAGCCCCGGTCCGGCGGCCCTGGCCACGCCGGATCGGTGTGTCGCATAATGCAGTGCCGCGGGCGACGGGGACTCCCACAGATCGAGACACTTCGCCCTGTAGCCTCGTACGACCGATAAAGTGGTCGTGGAATGTCGGCGGGCCCGGCCCCTCCGCCGTTCCACCCATGATCAGCCAGCAGCCGCTGCAACCCCAGGGAGCGATGTGTCCCGCCGTCTGTTCACCTCGGAGTCCGTGACCGAAGGTCACCCCGACAAGATCGCTGACCAGATCAGCGACACCATTCTTGACGCGCTCCTGCGGGAGGACCCGACTTCCCGGGTCGCCGTGGAGACCTTGATCACCACCGGTCTGGTGCACGTGGCCGGCGAGGTGACGACCAAGGCCTACGCGCCCATCCCCCAGCTGGTGCGCAACAAGATCCTGGAAATCGGCTACGACTCCTCGAAGAAGGGCTTCGACGGCGCTTCCTGCGGCGTTTCGGTGTCCATCGGCGCGCAGTCCCCCGACATCGCCCAGGGCGTGGACGCGGCGTACGAGAAGCGGGTGGAGGGCGATGAGGACGAGCTCGACAAGCAGGGCGCCGGCGACCAGGGCCTGATGTTCGGCTACGCCAGCGACGAGACGCCCGAGCTGATGCCGCTGCCGATCTACCTGGCCCACCGGCTCTCGCGCCGCCTGTCCGAGGTCCGCAAGAACGGCACCATCCCGTACCTGCGCCCCGACGGCAAGACCCAGGTCACCATCGAGTACGACGGTGACAAGGCCGTCCGCCTCGACACGGTCGTCGTCTCCTCTCAGCACGCCTCCGACATCGACCTGGACTCGCTGCTCGCCCCCGACGTGCGCGAATTCGTCGTCGAGCACGTTCTCAAGCAGCTCGTGGACGACGGCATCAAGCTGGAGACCGAGGGCTACCGCCTGCTGGTGAACCCGACCGGCCGCTTCGAGATCGGCGGCCCGATGGGCGACGCCGGCCTGACCGGCCGCAAGATCATCATCGACACCTACGGCGGCATGGCCCGCCACGGCGGCGGCGCCTTCTCCGGCAAGGACCCGTCCAAGGTCGACCGCTCCGCCGCCTACGCGATGCGCTGGGTCGCCAAGAACGTCGTCGCCGCAGGCCTGGCGTCGCGCTGCGAGGTCCAGGTCGCGTACGCGATCGGCAAGGCCGAGCCCGTCGGCCTCTTCGTGGAGACCTTCGGCACCGCCAAGGTCGACACGGACAAGATCGAGCACGCCATCGGCCAGGTCTTCGACCTCCGCCCCGCCGCGATCATCCGCGACCTCGACCTGCTCCGCCCGATCTACGCCCAGACCGCGGCGTACGGCCACTTCGGCCGCGAGCTTCCCGACTTCACCTGGGAGCGCACGGACCGCGTGGAGGAGCTGCGCAAGGCCGCGGGCGTCTGACCCGGCCCACCGCGCCCCACAGCCGTACGGAAACGGCCCCGGACCGCCCCTCGAGGACGGTCGGGGCCGTTCCACGTGTACCGGGGCCGCCGCTCGCGGACGCCGGACGCGACGGAGAAGGGGGTGTCGGTGCGGTCTGGTAGGTATGGAACTGTGCGCAGCGACGACAGGCAGTCCGGGGAATCCGCCGGTGGCGGGCCCGAGCAGCTTGCCCTGATCCGGGAGACGGTGCGCACGGCGAGAGTGCCGCGGGCGAAGCCGCGGACATGGCGGGGGGCCGCGCTGGCGGGGGAGATGCCGGTCGCGCGGGTGGTGGTCAACAAGGGAGTGCTGCATCTCGACCAGTTCTTCGACTACGCCGTGCCGGAGGAGCTCGACGAGGTGGCCCGGCCCGGGGTGCGGGTGCGGGTGCGGTTCGGGGCCGGAGCGCATCAGGTGCGGGGCGGGCGGCGCGAGGGCGGGCGGCTGATCGACGGGTTCATCGTCGAGCGGCGGGCCGCCTCGGACTACTCGGGGCCGCTCGCCGCGCTGGCGGACGTGGTGTCGCCGGAGCCGGTGCTCAGCGCGGAGCTGCTCGGCCTCGCCCGGGCGGTCGCGGACCGCTACGCGGGCAGTCTGGCCGATGTCCTCCAGCTCGCGGTCCCGCCGCGGAACGCGCGCGCCGAGGCCAAGCCCTCGCCGGATCCGCTGCCGCCGCCCGCCGCACCCGGGCCGGGCACCTGGGAGCGGTATCCCAACGGGCCGGCGTTCCTCGACGCGCTCGCGGGCGGCGGGTCCCCGCGGGCGGTGTGGACGGCGCTGCCCGGGCCGCACTGGGCGGGCGAGCTGGCCGCCGCCGTGGCGGCGACGCTGGCCTCCGGGCGGGGCTCGCTGGTCGTCGTGCCGGACGGGCGGGCCGCCGCGCGGGTCGACACCGCGCTCACCGCGCTCCTCGGCGAGGGGCGGCACGCGCTGCTGACGGCGGAGGCGGGCCCCGAGCGGCGGTACCGGCAGTGGCTCGCCGTCCGGCGCGGCTCCGTACGGGCGGTCGTCGGGACCCGGGCGGCCATGTTCGCGCCCGTCCAGGACCTGGGGCTGGTCGCCGTCTGGGACGACGGTGACAGCAGCCACAGCGAGCAGCACGCCCCCCAGCCGCACGCCCGTGAGGTGCTGCTGCTGCGCGCCGCCCACGACCAGTGCGGTTTCCTGCTGGGCGGCACGTCGTGCACGGTCGAGGCGGCCCAGCTCGTCGCGACCGGCTGGGCGCTGCCCCTCGCGGCCCCCCGAGAGCGGGTGCGGGCGGCCGCCCCGCTGGTCCGTACGGTCGGCGACGGCGAGCTGGCGCGTGACGAGGCGGCCCGGGTGGCCCGGTTGCCCAGTCTCGCCTGGCAGGCCGTCAGGGAGGGGCTCAGGACCGGGCCGGTGCTCGTACAGGTGCCCCGGCGCGGCTATGTGCCGCGGCTGGCCTGCGAGCGCTGCCGGGCGCCGGCCAGGTGCCGGCACTGCGCGGGTCCGCTCCAGGCACCCGCCGAACGGGACCTGCGCTGCGGCTGGTGCGGCCGGGACGAGCCGGGCTGGCACTGCGCGGAATGCGGCTCCACCCGGCTGCGCGCGAGGGTCGTGGGGGCACGGCGTACGGCGGAGGAACTGGGCCGGGCGTTCCCCGCCGTCCCGGTCCGTACGTCGGGGCGGGACCATGTGCTGGAATCCGTTCCGGACCGCCCCGCGCTGGTGGTGTCCACCCCCGGCGCCGAGCCGGTGGCCGACGGCGGCTACGCGGCCGCGCTGCTGCTCGACGGCTGGGCGATGCTCGGCCGCCCCGATCTGCGGGCGGGGGAGGAAGCGCTGCGCCGCTGGATACACGCGGGCTCGCTGGTACGCGGGCAGGCCGAGGGCGGCACCGTGGTGGTGGTCGCGGAACCGACGCTGCGTCCGGTGCAGGCGCTGGTCCGCTGGGACCCGGTGGGCCACGCACGGCGTGAACTGGCCGAGCGCGCGGAGCTGGGATTCCCGCCGGTCTCCCGGATGGCCGCCGTGACCGGCCCGCCGGACGCGCTGACCGCGTTCCTCGCCGCGGCCGCCCTGCCGGGCGACGCCGAGGTGCTGGGGCCCGTGCCCCTGCCGATGACCGATCCGGGCCGGCCCCGCAGGACCGGCGACCCGCCACCGGGGGAGCGCTGGGAGCGGGCCCTGGTGCGGGTGCCGCCGGGCAGTGGGGCCGCGCTGGCGGCCGCCCTGAAGGCGGCGCGGGCGGGGCGGTCCGCCCGGGGCGGCGATCCCGTGCGGGTCAGGATCGACCCGCCGGACATCGGCTGAGACGTACGCCGTGGGCGGGAGCGGCTGCCGCGTGGGCGGAGTGGGGCCTTGCGTGAGGGCGGTGCGGTCGGGCGGCTGACGGCCGCACCGCCCCGATCCTGGGGCCGGGGCCTTCGGCGCCGCCCCCGCCCTGGGCCGGGCCCGCGCCGCCGCCCTGCCTCGCTCCGCGTCGCAGGGCGGCTGATGCTCCCGGTGCGCCCGGCGGCGACGGACGGGTCAGCCGCCGCGCGGGCCCGGGAAGGCGGTCGTGCGGGACTCGCCGCGGAGCGACTGCGCGCCCGCCGTCGGCTGCGGAGGCATCGAACGAGCCGCCGGGACCGCCGGGAGGGGGGTGCCCGGGACGGTCGTCGGGTGCTGGCGGGGCGTCGTGGCGTCCTGCGCGCGGTCGGTGTCGGCCGCGCTCGCCTGCTGCGCGGCCCTGCGGGTGCCGTAACGCCGGTGCACCGCCTGCTTGGTGACGCCCAGGGCCGATCCCACGGCGTCCCACGAGAATCCCAGCGAGCGGTCGAAGTCCACCGCCGCCGTCACCAGTGTCTCGACGCTGTCGCGCAGCTCCTGGGCGAGCCGGACGGTGGGGGCGGGGGCCCTGCCGTAGACGACGAAGCCCGTGGCGGGGCCCGAGCGCCGCGGGCGGTAGACGTTGCCCAACTGGGCGGTGAGGGTGCGCAGCGCGTCCACCTGCCGTCGTACCCGCTCGATGTCCCGCACCAACAGGTGCAGACTTGCCCGGGCTTGTGCGTCGTGGGTTGCGTGGTCGGCCATGAACAAGCCTCTCGAACCGGCGTTGAAAAGGACCGGGCCGATTGCGAGCGGCCCGTGGGTCAATCTGTCTTGACAACGCGCCGACGGCCGTTGTGGTCACGCTGCGGGGCGTATCCGTCCACGAGCGGGGCGCACGGGCCGCCGTACGCCCCCGGGCCGCCGTACGCCTCGGGCCGCCGTACGCCCCGGGAGGGCGGACGGCCCCCGGGAGTGCTGACGGCGGGCGGACCCTAGACTGGTGCGCTGCTCGTCGCGCCGGTCCGTCCGGTCGGCCGGTCCGACGGCCGGGTCACCCGGCGACAGCCCGCCCGCCCCGTACGCCACCAGCCCGAGAGGCAGTCAGCCACCGATGAAGCTCGTCTTCGCCGGCACCCCCGAGGTCGCCGTACCCGCCCTGGACGCACTCATCGCCTCCGACCGGCACGAGGTCGCCGCCGTCGTGACCCGGCCCGACGCGCCCTCGGGGCGCGGGCGCAGGCTCGTCGCCTGCCCGGTCGCGCAACGCGCGGAGGAGGCCGGGATCGAGGTGCTCAAGCCGGCCAGGCCGCGCGACGAGGACTTCCTGGCACGGCTGCGCGAGATCGGCCCCGACTGCTGTCCGGTCGTCGCCTACGGCGCGCTGCTGCCGCGGGTCGCCCTCGACGTGCCCGCGCACGGCTGGGTGAACCTGCACTTCTCGCTGCTGCCCGCCTGGCGCGGCGCCGCGCCCGTGCAGCACGCCGTGCTGGCGGGGGACGAGGTCACCGGCGCGTCCACCTTCCAGATCGAGGAGGGGCTGGACTCCGGGCCGGTGTACGGCGTGCTCACCGAGCAGGTGCGTGCCGCGGACACCAGCGGGGACCTGCTGACCCGGCTGGCCTTCGCCGGGGCGGGGCTGCTCGTCGCGACCATGGACGGCATCGAGGACGGCACGCTCAAGCCGAAGCCGCAGCCCGCCGAGGGCGTCTCCCTCGCGCCCAAGATCAATGTCGAGGACGCCCGGGTGGACTGGGCCGCGCCGGCGCTGCGCGTGGACCGTCTGGTGCGCGCCTGCACGCCCGCGCCCGGGGCCTGGACCGTGTTCCGCGGCGAGCGGCTCAAGCTGATCCAGTTGACGCCGCTGCCCGACCGCCGGGAATTGTCACCCGGCGAGATCGCCGCCGCCAAGAACAGCGTCCATGTGGGCACCGGCTCGCACGACGTCGAACTCCTCTGGGTCCAGCCGCAGGGCAAGAAGCCGATGCGCGCCGCCGACTGGGCCCGGGGGGTACGGATCGCGCAGGGTGAGCGCCTGGGCGCGCACGCCTGACCGGACCTGACCTCATCGGACCGGTTCGGGCCGGGCTGGGTTGGAGCGGGCCGGTTCGGAGCGGACCGGGTCTGATCTGGCTGGGCCGAATCGGACGGTGGCCCGTCGGCCCCTGCCCTTTCCCCTGCCTCGGCCTCGGCTCTTTCCCCTGCCCCCTGCCGCTGCCGTCGGGGTGCCGGGACCGTCTCCGGACGGGCCCGGCCGCCGGACTCCCCGTCGCCCGGCGGCCTTGGCTCGCCCGGCGACCGTCCCGTCGCCCGACCCTGCCCGCCCGCGCGCCGGGCCGCCGGACGTACGCTGGCGGGGATCGACCTCTCTCACCGCGGAGCACCTTTGAACGACCAGGCCCGTCGCCGTCCCGCCAAGCCGTACCGCCGCCCCAAGAAGGACCCTGTCCGGGTGCTCGCCTTCGACGCGCTGCGGGCCGTCGACGAGCGGGACGCGTACGCGAACCTCGTCCTCCCGCCGCTGCTCAGGAAGGCCCGCGAGAGCGGCGGCTTCGACGCGCGGGACGCGGCGCTCGCCACGGAACTCGTCTACGGCACGCTGCGCCGTCAGGGCACCTACGACGCGATCATCGCCTCGTGCGTCGACCGGCCGCTGCGCGAGGTCGACCCGCCGGTCCTCGACGTGCTCTCCCTGGGCGCGCACCAGCTGCTGGGCACGCGGATCCCGAGTCACGCGGCGGTCTCCGCCAGCGTGGAGCTGGCCCGTGTGGTCCTCGGGGACGGCCGGGCAAAGTTCGTCAACGCCGTCCTTCGCAAGATCGCCCAGGACGACCTGGAGACCTGGGTACAGCGGGTCGCCCCGCCGTACGACGAGGACCCCGAGGACCATCTCGCGGTCGTGCACTCCCATCCGCGCTGGATCGTCTCCGCGCTGTGGGACGCCCTGGGCGGCGGCCGGGCCGGTGTCGAGGAACTCCTCGAGGCCGACAACGAGCGACCGGAGGTGACCCTCGTGGCCCGGCCGGGCCGGGCCACCACCGAGGAACTGCTGGCGTCTCTGGGCGAGGAGGGCGGGCTCCCCGGCCGCTGGTCGCCCCATGCCGTACGGCTCGCCGACGGCGGTGAGCCGGGCGCGGTCGACGCCGTACGGGAAGGGCGCGCCGGCGTCCAGGACGAGGGCAGCCAGCTCGTCGCGCTCGCCCTCGCGGCCGCGCCCCTGGAGGGCCGGGACACGCGCTGGCTGGACGGCTGCGCGGGGCCCGGCGGCAAGGCGGCCCTGCTGGGCGCGCTGGCCGCCGGGCGCGGGGCCGCCCTGCTCGCCGCCGAGAAACAGCCGCACCGGGCCCGGCTGGTCGAGCGGGCACTGGCCGGGAACCCCGGGCCGTACCAGGTCGTCGTCGCGGACGGTACGCGTCCGGCCTGGGTCCCCGGCACCTTCGACCGGGTCCTGGTCGACGTCCCCTGCTCGGGCCTCGGCGCGCTGCGCCGGCGGCCCGAGGCGCGCTGGCGGCGCCGCCCGGAGGACCTGGACGGCTTCGCGCCGCTCCAGCGCGCTCTGCTGCGCGAGGCGCTGGAGGCCGTACGGATCGGTGGCGTCGTGGGCTACGCGACCTGTTCTCCGCACCTCGCCGAGACCAGGGTCGTCGTGGACGACGTCCTGCGCGGGCGCGGCGCGGGCCATGGCCGCGGTGGCCCCGCGGTCCGGGCCGAGTGGATCGACGCCCGGCCGCTGATGCCGGGCGTACCGGCGCTGGGGGAGGGGCCCGACGTACAGCTGTGGCCGCACCTGCACGGCACGGACGCCATGTATCTGGCGCTGCTGCGGCGGACCGCGTGAACCGCCGACGACCGTGATCCGCGAGAGCTCCGGGAACCCCGCCATCGTAGGGGGCTCTGCGTGTCGGTACATGTCCCTACGATGTTCGGCCGCGTGTCCGAGGTCGTCTGTAGGTGTTCGCCGATGTCCGTACGCGACCTACGAAGATGACGAGCGGGGCAGCGTGGTGAACGGGGCCGAATGAATCCGAACCAGGTCGGCCGGTCCGTACGAAAGCCTCCGGTCCGGCCGGACCGGAGGCTTTCGTACCGCCGCGAGAACATGCGAATTGCGTCGACTGCGAGGTTCGGCGGGGGGCCGACGGGCCGTCGCCCGCTCCACGGGCATGTACCGATCTTCGCCTGACGGTCAGGAACGGTCAGGAAGCGGTCCGGAGCATGGCAGGCTTGGCACATGGCGCAGATCAATCCCAGCATCCTGTCCGCCGACTTCTCGCGACTCGCCGAGGAGGCGAAGGCGGTCGAAGGCGCGGACTGGCTCCATGTCGATGTCATGGACAACCACTTCGTGCCGAACCTGACCCTCGGGACGCCGGTGGTCGAGTCGCTCGCGCGGGCGACGGACATCCCGCTGGACTGCCACCTGATGATCGAGGAGCCCGACCGCTGGGCCCCGCAGTACGTCGAGGCGGGCGCCGGGTCGGTGACCTTCCACGTGGAGGCCGCCGCCGCGCCCGTACGGCTCGCGCGGGAGATCCGCGCCAAGGGGGCGCGGGCCTCCATGGCGCTGAAGCCCGCGACGCCCGTGGAGCCGTACGAGGACCTGCTCCCCGAGCTGGACATGCTGTTGATCATGACGGTGGAGCCCGGCTTCGGCGGTCAGGCGTTCCTGGACATCATGCTGCCGAAGATCCGCCGTACCCGGGAGCTGATCGCCAAGCACGGTCTCGAACTGTGGCTCCAGGTGGACGGCGGGGTCTCGGCGACGACGATCGAACGGTGCGCGGAGGCGGGCGCGGACGTGTTCGTCGCCGGCTCCGCGGTGTACGGGACGGACGACCCGGCGGCGGCGGTCCGGATGCTCCGCAACCAGGCGGACGAGGCAACCGGCTCGGCCGCCTGGGCGTGCGGTCACTGAGCCGCCACGCGTCCCCGGGCGCGGGGACCGGGTGAGCCGGGTGCCGGTGGCCCCGGGGCCAGTGGACCAGTGGGCCACGGGAACGTGAACGCGGCCCCTCGGGGCCGATCAAGGACCGCCGCATCTGACAGGATGCGGTGCGAGTCCACGGTGTGAACAGCAGAGTGTGAACAGCAGTGAGGAGATCGCGGTGTCTGCAATGTCGGCGGGTCGGTCAGCCCTGCGGATGGGACCCGCGGAGCTGGTGCAGGCGGCGGCCATGGCCCGCCGTTTCTACCTGGAGGGCAAGTCCAAGATCCAGATCGCCGAGGAGTTCGGCGTCAGCCGCTTCAAGGTGGCCCGGGTCCTGGAGACGGCCCTGGAACGCGACCTCGTGAGGATCGAGATCAGGGTGCCCGCGGAGCTGGACGCGGAGCGCTCCGACGCGCTGCGCGCCCGCTACGGGCTGCGGCACGCGGTGGTCGTCGAATCGCCCGCCGAGGGCGTGGACGAATCGCCGGACCCGGAGAACCTCGGCGAGGTCGCCGCCGATCTCCTCGGTGAGCTGGTCACCGAGGGCGATGTGCTGGGGCTGGCCTGGGGCCGGTCCACGATTCACATGGCGGCGGCGCTCGACCGGCTGCCGCCGTGCACCGTCGTCCAGCTCACGGGCGTGTACGACGCGGGCACCGCCGAGCGCGGCTCGGTGGAGGCGGTACGCCGTGCCGCCCAGGTGTCCGGGGGAGAGGCGCACCCCATCTACGCCCCGATGCTGCTGCCCGACCCGGCGACGGCCGCCGCGCTGCGCAACCAGACCGGGATCGCGCGCGCCTTCGACTACTTCGACAAGGTCACGGTGGCCGCCGTGTCGATCGGCTCGTGGGAGGCCGGTATCTCCACGGTGCACGACATGCTCACCGAGGAGGAGCGCGGCCACTACGCCACGCTGGGGGTCGCCGCCGAGATGTCCGCGCACCTCTTCGACGCCGAGGGCCGCCGTGTGGGGCGCGACCTGGGCGAACGGTGCATCACGGTCGAGGCCGAGCGGCTGCGGCGGGTTCCGGAGGTGGTGGCGATCGCGGGCGGGCTGCGCAAGGGCGAGGCGATCGGCGCGGTACTGCGGTCGGGGCTGGTCACGAGCCTCGTCACCGACACGGCGGCGGCGGACTTCCTGCTGACGGAGTTCACCCCGGGACCCCGCCCGGCCCTGGAGCGCTGCGACCCCGACGCGGACTGACGGCGGCTCGCCGCCGCGCGCGGGAGCCCGGTGGCGCGCGGCGCCCGGCACGTACCGTCGGCCACGGCGCCGGGTCCCGGGTGATCCGGTGGCCGGACGGCCCGGGGGCGATGCCCGCCGGAGCCGGGGCGACGTGCCGTCCGAACGGCGCGACACCGGTGGGCGCCCTGCCGGTGGCGGGCGGAGCGGCGCCGTTGGACGCCGCCGGCCACTCGTCGGGCGTACGGGCCGGGCCGCGCCGCGCGCGGGATCCGCGCCACCGTACGCGTACGGTCCGGTGCGCCCGGCGGCGTGCCCCGCCCCGAGCCGTCCCCGCCCGGGCCAGGTACCGGGGCGCGGACGCGTACGGCAGTTCTTTCCCAAGAGCACGGGCGTATGTGGCGACATCGCATGCGCTCTCATGGGCTTCCTGCGTGACGTCAGGCCGCAACCTCGTCCACCAGCATTCGCAACGTCAGCGAGTGCTTTTCAGGTGGAAGCGCGTCCATGGCGCCTTGGGCGTACGCCATCCCGCCCGCCTTGTCCCCGGAGCGCGCGAGCATCAGTCCGCGGTGAAGCTCCAGGTGGGTGGCGAACCGCGGAAGTGAAGGGGGGAGTTCGCGGCGTGCGTTCGCCTGTGCTTCGACGGCAAGCCTCTCATCGCCGAGCCTGGCGAACAGCAGGGACAGGAAGACGTTCATCCGCCACCAAGGGACGGCGTAATCGCTTGGCTCGTTGTCCGACCCGGCAGCGTCGAAAATTCTCCGGCCCTGGTCCGCCAGAAGGTACGCCGTGTCTCGGTCCCCGCGAATAGCAGCCACGTGCGCCTTGCCCATGACGGCGTTGAGGAGTCCGAGGGACGGCCGGTCGGAAATCGCCATTGCCTGATCGGCGAGAAGATCTGCCACGCCAAGGGACGCGCCTTCGTAGCCCAGTGCGATGGCCGCGCGGCCACGCACCCATACACGAGTGTTCTCGTCGCTACTCTCGTCGGCGGCACGCGCGGCCGTGCGGTACCAGCCGACGGTCTTCGAGCCGTCCGAGCCGGGGAAGGTCTTGGCATAGAGCGTCATCAGGCGGCTTGCGACCGACCATAGATGCGGGGTATCGAGCTGTTGTTGAACGATGACGAGTTCCCCCGACACGCGGCGCTGAATGTCCGACGCGCCAAGGCTCATGTACTCAGTGCCGTACGTGGAAAGCCGGTCTTCCCACGCGTCGAGTGTCGGTCCGCCATCGAGGCGAGCGGCGAAGCCGGCGGACAGGAGGTCCGACGCGACCACGGGAGCTATCGCAGTAGCGGCAATGTCACTGATGAATGTGCGTCGTTTCACTTCACCCTCAAGAACAGCCAGCGGAACGTCCAGGACTGCGGACAGACACCGGAGGTAGTAGGGCCCGGGTACCGTCCTGCAACGCTCCCAGCGGCTGACGTACTCCCGCTCAAGGGTCGTGCCGAAAGCGTCGTTGATTTCTGACGCTAGCCGCCCCTGGCTCCAACCACGAGCCTGCCGAAGGTCCCTGATCAGTGCTCCCATGGACATGCATCCATCTTGCCCCTACAGGCGCCCCTGCGCGGGCGAACACACAGGCGGGCGTGGGAGCTTGCCACTACTGATGCCCCTACCTCGTCTCACCCGTCGGGCGAAATCCTTCGTAGACGTAAGTGTCCCGGCGCCGCGCGAACGGCCCGGGACGTGGTCAGCGCTATGAGGGAGCGCCAACAATGGAACAGATTAGTCATTCCCGCCAGGTGGAAGACACGGGGCTCCGGGATCACGCCGAGAACCGGAGGCCGGCGCTGGAGGGGGCCGTCAAGACCGCGTACCGCGCGCTGCTGAAGCACATGGAGAAGTGCCGGCCGTGCCGTGAGTACGGCGTGGACTGCCCGACGGCGCGGAGTCTGCGTAGCGTGTGGAAGCGGGCGGCCGTCGCTGCGAACGCACAGGGGCTCGCGTGACGACGTCGATCGCGGGACTGCCCGTCGACATGAGCCGTCGACCGGCACGGCCGGCGCGGCGTCCGGGCGCCTGGATCCCGTTGTGCACCTGCCCGGGGCTGCACGTCCGTGTCTTCCGTCGTCGCGGGAAGGTGGCGGTGCAGTGGACATGACGATTCGCGTCTACCGGGTCGCCTCTGACGGCACCCGGACCGAGACGGTGCCGGACTACCGGGTCGACGGGACAGCGAAGCCGAACCGGAAGCTGGGCTATCCGCGCACCTGCGCATGTCCGATGCACAAGGGCGGACCCATCAATCCGCCGGTCAACGGGCCGGACGCCCCGTGGGCCAACGTCGTATCGTCCTCCCGGAGCCTCGGCGGGCGCCGGACTCCGTAGCGATGATCCCGGCCTGACCCTGGACTCCCGTGCGGCGGGGCGCCCACCTGTCGCACGGGATGAGGGGCGGAGGCGCTTTGCCCGGCATCCTCCGCCCGCCGGCCCCGGACATCGCCACCCCCGTCGGAGGCGCCTGGGGGCCTTTTGCGTGCCGATCCAGGTAAAGCCACTTGCGAGGGATAGCCCGTACCCTGGCCTTATGCGCTTTTTGAGCCCCCAGACCGGGGATACGAGCCCACGTCCTTCGGTGCCGTACGACTTGACGTACGACGACGTCTTCATGGTGCCGAGGCGGTCCGCCGTCGGTTCCCGGCAAGGCGTGGACCTGTCCACCACCGACGGTACGGGCACCACGATCCCGCTCGTGGTCGCGAACATGACCGCCGTCGCGGGGCGCCGCATGGCCGAGACCGTCGCCCGGCGCGGTGGCCTCGTGGTCATACCCCAGGACATTCCGATAGACGTCGTCGCGGAGGTCGTCTCCTGGGTCAAGGCGCGCCATCTCGTCCTCGACACCCCCATCGTCCTGGCCCCGGCCCAGACCGTTGGCGACGCGCTCTCCCTGCTGCCCAAGCGCGCCCACGGCGCGGGGGTCGTGGTCGACGGCGGGAACCGGCCCGTCGGTGTCGTCACCGAGCACGACCTGGCCGGCGTGGACCGCTTCACGCAGCTGTCCGAGGTCATGTCGAAGGACCTGCTGGTGATTCCCGCCGACACGGACCCGCGCGACGCGTTCCTCACCCTGGACAACGCCCATCGCAAGCTCGCCCCGGCCGTCGACGCCGACGGCGCCCTGGTCGGGGTGCTGACCCGCACGGGCGCGCTGCGCGCCACCCTCTACACGCCCGCGACCGACGCCGACGGCCGGCTGCGGATCGCCGCCGCCGTCGGGATCAACGGGGACGTCGCGGGCAAGGCCGCGCAGCTCCTCGAGGCGGGCGTGGACACGCTCGTCGTCGACACCGCGCACGGTCACCAGGAGTCGATGCTCGCCGCGGTCAAGTCCGTCCGCGCGCTCGGCCCCGCGGTGCCGGTCGTCGCGGGCAACGTGGTCGCCGCCGACGGCGTGCGCGACCTGGTCGACGCGGGCGCGGACATCATCAAGGTCGGCGTCGGCCCCGGCGCCATGTGCACCACCCGCATGATGACGGGGGTGGGCCGGCCGCAGTTCTCCGCGGTCCTGGAGTGCGCGGCCGAGGCGCGCAAGTACGGCAAGCACGTCTGGGCCGACGGCGGCGTCCGGCACCCCCGCGACGTGGCCATGGCCCTGGCGGCGGGCGCCTCCAACGTGATGATCGGCTCCTGGTTCGCCGGCACGTACGAGTCTCCCGGCGACCTCCAGCAGTCCGCCGACGGACGGCTGTTCAAGGAATCCTTCGGCATGGCGTCGGCCCGCGCCGTCCGCAACCGTACGAGCGAGGAGTCGGCCTACGACAGGGCGCGCAAGGCGCTGTTCGAGGAGGGCATATCCACGTCCCGGATGTTCCTGGACCCGGAGCGCCCCGGCGTCGAGGACCTGATCGACTCGATCATCGCGGGGCTGCGCTCGGCGTGCACGTACGCCGGCGCCAACACCCTTGAGGAGTTCGCGGAGAACGCGGTCGTCGGCGTTCAGAGCGCCGCCGGTTACGCCGAGGGCCAGCCGCTGCACGCCAGTTGGAGCTGAGCCGCGGCAACGCTGATCCGCGGCAACGCCGCTGGGCCGCGGCAAAGCTGAGCGGGGGCAGGCCACCGCACCGCGGCACACCGTCCCGTCCGGCCACGGCGCGACTCGCGCGTTCCGCGCGGTGGCCGGACGGGAGCCGGGACGGGATCCGCGCGGAGTCCCGGCGAACCGGTGCGAGATCCGCGCGAACTCCCACGCATGTCCCGGGCGGAACCGGGTAGACGGGCTTCCACTGACAGCGGAGCACGCACCAAAGGGGAGGACGAAGTGTCCACGGCGAGCACGGTCCCGACCGAAGACGCGCGGTACGGATCCCAGCAGCGGGCCGAGGCGGCGCAGCTGGATCTCCCTTACGTCGAATGTCCGGCGGAGATGGCGCCCAAGGACGCCCGGGACATCTCCAAGGTCTTCTTCACCCGGCTGGCCGAGCTGGAGGAAGGCACCCACGAGCACAGTTACGTCCGGAACACGCTGATCGAGCTGAATCTGGCCCTGGTCCGCTACGCGGCGGCCCGGTTCCGCAACAGGGCAGACCAGATGGAGGACATCGTCCAGGTCGGCACCATCGGCCTGATCAAGGCGATCGACCGGTTCGAGCTCACGCGGGAGGTGGAGTTCGCGACCTTCGCCGTTCCCTACATCGTCGGTGAGATCAAGCGGTTCTTCAGGGACACCAGCTGGGCCGTGCACGTGCCCCGCCGGCTCCAGGAGCTGCGGATCGACCTGGCCAAGGCGACCGACGAGCTCTCGCACCGGCTCGACCGTGCGCCGACCACGGCCGAACTGGCCGAACACCTCGGCCTGGACGAGGAAGAGGTCATCGAGGGCGTCGTCGCGAGCAACGGCTACACGGCCGGTTCGATCGACATGCCCGCGGACGAGTCGGACCACACGGGTGCGATCGCGGACCGGCTGGGCGCGCCCGACGCGGGACTGGAGACGGCGGAGAACGTCCAGGCGCTGAAGCCGCTGATGGAGGAGCTGGACGAACGGGAGCGGCGCATCCTGCGGATGCGGTTCGGCGACGAGATGACGCAGTCCGAGATCGGTGCGGAGCTGGGGGTGTCGCAGATGCACGTCTCCCGGCTGCTGGCCCGGATCACCGGGCGGCTGCGGGCGGGGCTTCTGGTCGAGTAGCCGAGCAGCGTCACCGCTGGTTCCGCATGTGGTCATCGAGGAACCGGCGTGTTGCCGCGCAGGAGTGCGGCTCCCGGCGGGGTGAGGGTGTCTGGAAGCGGTGCGGGCAGGCTCGCTCAGGCAGATCTCCCACAGTGTGTCCGGTGCTGCCGCGACGCGTGTCCGTGCCAGGTCGGCGTCGGTGAGATGGATCCGGAGCACGCGTTTCCCCCGGCCGTCTGGCCGGGGGGTCTCCGCTGCCGGGCGCCGGCCCGTGTGCACGGGGGCTACGCGCCGCCCGTCACACGCCCGCCGCGCGCGCCGCCGTGTACACCTCGGCCGCCACGTCGATCAGTTCGGCCGCGTCCCGGGTCGTGGTCTGGACGTCCAGCAGGAATCCGGGGACGCCGGACTCCGTGTGCGCCACCAGGTCCTCGACGATCTGGGCCACGCTGCCCTGGAAGGGCTGCCGGCCGTCACCCTCGTACGGCTTCGCGCTGTACCGCGCGTTGACGCGGACACAGGCGTCGAGCGGCCTCGTCCTGCCCCGCTCCTCGGCCAGTTCGCGCAGGTGCCGCCACTCCCGGGTCAGCTCCCGCGCCCCCATGGCCACCGGCATCCAGCCGTCCGCCCGGTCCACCAGCCGGCGCTTGGCGCGCGGGCCGGCGGCGGCGAGGAAGACCGGGATGGGCCGGGCCGGCTTGGGGCCCACCTCGGACGGGGCGATGGTGGTCAGCTCGCCCGTGTACGCGACCGGGTCCGGCCCCCACACGGCCGCGCACACGTCCAGCAGTTCGTCCAGCACCGCGCCGCGCTTGTCGAACGGGGCGACGGAGGCGGCGGCGTACTCGTCGTGCGACCAGCCCGTGCCGAAACCGGCGACCACCCGGCCGCCGCTCGCCGCGTCCAGCGAGGCGAGCGTCCGGGCCAGTTGGAACGGGACGTGCAACGGTGCGACCAGGACGCTGGTGCCGAGCCGGGCCCGTTCGGTGGCCGCCGCGGCCAGCGTCAGGGTGACCAGCGGGTCGGCCACACCGCGGTACGTGTCGGGCCACGGGACGCCCGGCACGCCGAACAGGCCCTGGGTGGCGGGTACGGGGAAGAGGACGCGCTCGAAGACCCACAGACTCTCGTAACCGATCTCTTCCGCGGCGCGCGCCACGGCGGCCACGTCGCGGCCGAGGACGTGGTGCTTCAGCTGCGGAAGACCGAGACCGAGTGTGACCGGCATCACGTGCACTCCTTTGTGGCGGACGGATCGGGGAACCACCGTAAGCACAAAGCTAGTTGAGTCATCAACCTTTTGTGGTGCCGGTGGGGCGGGACCGGCTGGATCCGGCCGCTTCCGTCCTCGCCCGGCGAACGGCCAGGACGGTCGACCGAAGGGGCATGGGCCGGCGCCCGTACGACACATGGCCACCCGGCGGGCGGCCGATCGTAGGCATCGTCTGGGCTCCTCTCATGAGACCCATCTGCCCCCCTGTCACCCCTCCCCGCATCTCGGGGGAACCTCGGGGCGCCTGTGTCGTGCTGACGGGGCGCAGCCGGACCGAGGTCGGTGGGGGATTTTCGAGGCCCAGTGTTGACGGGGGCCCGCCGAGCGCCACACGCAATGCGTCGACTGACTCGGTTTGTCTCGATGAGGGTGTTCGGCTATTAATCACTTCGGCTCCGCGGCGTGCGGGCCATGGGAAAGCGGAGAGTGATCATGGCGGGCGTCGGGTGGAAGCTGCACGGCGATGGCAAGCACCTGCGGCCGGGCGAGGTCGTCAGGCCCGATGAGCGTCTGTCCTGGGGGCGCACCATCGGCTTGGGTGCCCAGCACGTCGTTTCGATGATCGGCGCGTGTTTCGTTGCCCCGATCCTTATGGGCTTGGATCCGAGCCTGGCGCTGATGGCGTCGGGGGTGGCGACGGCGCTGTTTCTGTTGCTGACCCGTGGCCGTATTCCCAGCTACCTGGGTTCATCGCTGTCCTTCGTGGGCGTGTCCGCAGTCATCGCGAGCCAGGGCGGGGATGCCGGCACCTTGACGGGCGCCCTGCTGGTGGTCGGCGCGTGTCTGGCCGGGTGCGGCATCGCCATCCATGTACTGGGCGCCCGGGTGATCCATGCGGTGCTGCCGCCCGCGGTGACCGGCGCGGTGGTCATGCTCATCGGTTTCAACCTGGCCCCCGTGACAGCTTCCACGTACTGGCCCCAGGACCAGTGGACCGCGCTGGCCACCATGTTGTTCACCGGTCTTGCCCTGGTGGTGCTGCGCGGCTTCTGGGCCCGCATCGCGATCTTCCTGGGCCTGGTCTTCGGGTACGGCCTGTCCTGGATCTTCGACAAAACCCTGGGCAAGATTCATTCGGCGGACGGGTCGGGCAAGATCACCGATCACTGGCGGATCGACTTCTCCGGGGTTTCCCATGCTGACTGGATCGGCGTGCCCACCTTCCACGCCCCGAACTTCTCCGCCTCGGCGATCCTGGTCGCCCTGCCCGTCCTGGTGGCGCTCATCGCCGAGAACGCGGGGCACGTCAAGGCGGTCGGTGAGATGACGGGGGATCCGCTGGATGACCAGATGGGCCGGGCCATTGCCGCGGACGGCGCGGCGACCATGCTGTCCACCGCGGTCGGGGGACCCGCGACGACCACGTATGCGGAGAACATCGGTGTGATGGCCGCGACCCGCGTCTACTCCACCGCCGCGTACTGGGCCGCCGCGGGCTTCGCGCTGCTGTTCGGGCTATGCCCGAAGTTCGGCGCCGTCGTCGCGGCCATCCCCGGCGGGGTTCTCGGCGGGATCACGGTGATTCTCTACGGGATGATCGGGCTGCTCGGTGCGCAGATCTGGGTTCGCAACAAGGTCGACTTCTCCCAGCCCCTCAATCTGGTGCCCACCGCAGCCGGCGTCATCATCGGCATCGGCGGTGTCTCGTTGAAGTTCACCGACAACTTCGAATTGTCCGGCATCGCGCTGGGCACCCTCATAGTCCTGACCGGCTACCACGCCCTGCGCTGGCTTTCGAAGGCCGCCGGAACCCAGCAACCTCCCCTCCTGGACGGCGGCACCACCGACTACGACAAGGGCGCCAGCAGCGCCCGATAAACGTCCGGCTCCGGTGACCGCCAGGTCATGCTCACCCCCCGCCCGGGCGGCCGGCTGCCGCTGGTGGAGCTGGACAGGCCGGTGTCCGTGCCGCGGGTGGCGGAGAACGACGGGGGAGTGCACCGGGTGCACGGCCGCGACTTCGTCCGCGAACGCGCCGACGGCCGTACGTACCGCGTGGGCATGGGCGGGAGACAGCACTGTGCGTGACCTGGTCTACACCGGTTTCATGTCGCTCGACGGCGTCGTGGACTCGCCCGGCGGCGGGGCGGGGGAGGAGCACCGCAGCGGCGGCTGGGTGGTCAGGGACCTCGAGTTCGTCCCGGAAGCCTGGTCGCTGAAGGGCGAGGAGCTCGCCGACACGACGGCGCTGATGTTCGGCCGCCGCAGCTACGAGGCGTTCGCGCCGGTCTGGCCCGGCTCGGAGGACCACGCCGACTACAAGGAGCTGCCCAAGTATGTGGTGTCGACCACGCTGTCCGACGACGCCCTCGTCGACGGCTGGGGGCCGACGGCCATCCTGCGCTCGACCGAGGACGTCGCCGCGCTCAAGGAGGGCGAGGGCGGCGCGATCTTCATCCACGGGAGCGCGGAGCTGGCCCGGCGGCTGTTGGACGCGGGCCTGATCGACCGGTACAACCTGCTCGTCTTCCCCGTGCTGCTCGGTGCCGGGAAGAGCGTGTTCGGCCGGGCCGACCGGGACAAGCAGATGCTGATACTGCGGGAGTCGGAGAGCTACTCGAACGGGATCCTGAAGCTGGTCTACGACGTCAAGCGCTGATCCAGGCCGAGGGCGATCGCGCCGCCGGCGCCCTCGCGCAGTTGCCTGGCGGTGCGTCCGACGTAGGAGCGCAGCGCCCGGGCCAGGTGCGGCTCGTCGAAGTATGCGAGCTTGGCGACGACGTCGCCGACCGGGTCGCCGGCCGCCAGCAGCTCCGCCGCCGTGCGGGCCCGCTCGATCTGCCGGACGGCGCCCCGCGTCAGCCCGGTCGCGGCGCGGAACCGGCGTTCGACCGTGCGCCCCGAGACGGCCGGGCGGTGACCCCGCAGCACCTCGGTGACGAGCGGGTCACGGAGCACAATTCCGGCCCGGACGAGACGCTCGACCAGGGCCTCGGCGTCGTCGGGGCCGGGCGTTTCCCAGCGCGCGCCGTCCAGCCGGAACGTCCGGCGCGTGGTGTCGGGGAGCTCGACGCCGCCGTCGACCAGCGCCGGCATGGGCAGAGCCCGCAACGAGGTGCCCACGGCGAACTCGATTCCCGTGAAGGTCGCGCCCTCCGGCACCGGCGCCGTGCCGGTCCGCGTCTCGGGGCCGGTGACGCCCGCGTACGCACGGTCGTCCTGCTCCCAGAACACCAGGCCCCAGCGCACCGCTGCGACGGACGTCATCGCCGTGACCTTCTCGCTCGTGCAGGTCCACACGGTGTCGACCCACGGCACGTCGGACCGGCGCGTCTCGAAGCGCAGTTCCACGGGCGAAGGATACGCCGCGTCAGGCAGCCGCGTTGTGCGTCGGGGTGATGAGGTGAGCACGCAGGCCTCGAGCTGTAACAGGTCTGGCCGGCATGGTTCCACCGTAGAGAAACCCCCCGCCGCGCACCCGCGCTCCTCCAGCCCCGCTGCGGAGCTGTGGGCTTGGTCAAACTCACATGGCAAACGGGCAAGATCACCCGTCAGAGGTCACAAACGCCGGCTCCTGACGGGTAACTTGGCGGCAAGGGAGTTTGACGACCGGCTGATTTCTGCCACTTGTTCTTGAGCGGGGACTCTTCAGTGGCGGGAACGGTTCGGCTTGCCGGGGTCATGGTCGGAGCCGGGTGAACCGCCCATCATGCCCAGCATGTCTCTGCCGCCGGTACGCACGAACCGGGCGACCAGGATGGCGGCCATCAGGAGAAAGGCGATGTTGAGCCAGGTGGTGTAGTTCCAGCTCACCCCACTGTCCGGGACGGTGGCCTGGGCGCGGTCGGGGACCAGGCCGAGGCTGCCGAAGACGAACTCGACGACGTATCCGGCCAGGACCATGGCGGTATAGAAGGTGCCGAGCACGAAGAGGGCCATGCGGACGCCGTAGTACTTCCGGTAGATGTTCAGGATCGGCAGGATCAGCAGGTCGGCGAAGAGGAACGCCACGACCCCGCCGAAGCTGATACCGCCCTTCCACAGCACGACGGCCAGCGGCACGTTGCCCACGGAGCACACGAACGAAGCGATCGCCACCAGCGGCCCGATGAGCGGTCCCCACAGCTTGGACGCGAGCGGGTGGCCGTCAAAGAAGAAGGCACGCCAGAAGGTGTCGGGGACCCAGGCGGCGATGGCGCCGGCGATCAGCAGGCCGGCAGCGAGGTCGCGCAGGATCGCGGCCCATTCCATGACGAAGACGTGGGAGACCGAGGTGAAGCCGTCGCGGGAGATCAGCCGGCGGGTGAAGGGGCCCTGGCGCTGCACGGACATGTCCATCGTGGCGTGTCCCTCCATGGAGCCGGCCACCCCACGTTCGGCCTGTTCGCGGGCGCTGCGGAGCAGCTGGCCGCGCAGGAAGAGGCGGAACAGCACCGCCAGAGCGGTGATCATGACGGCGCCTCCGGCGAACTCGGCCGCGGCGAACTGCCAGCCCATGAGCAGGGCGAGGATCACGCCGAGTTCGACGACGAGGTTGGTGGAGGCGATCTCGAAGGTCATCGCCGCGGTGAAGTCCGCGCCCTTGCGGAACAGGGATCGGGCCAGGGCGACCGCAGCGTAGGAGCAGGACGAGGAGGCGATGCCCAGCCCGGTCGCGGTGGCCAGGGTGCGGGGGCGGTCGTCACCCAGCAGGGAGACGACAGTGGCCTTGCGCACCACGGCCTGGACCACGGCGGACAGGGTGAAGCCCAGGATCAGGGCCCACGTGATCTCCCATGCCATGGAACCGGTGACCGACAAGGCGTGCCAGATCGCATGCATACGCGTCCTCCCTGCTCCGACTGAGGAGGAATCCGCCCAGCTTGGCCGGTCACACTCGTATCGCAGGCGGTCAAGATCATTGCCAGAGGTCAGTGTGCAACCCCGCCGCCCGTCACCGATGAAGCCACACCGCCCCTCTTACGAGGGAGCCCCACGCCACTGGATCCCCACCACGCCACCGCCTGGCTGACGGACGGGAGGCCCGCGGACATCACCTTCGCGCCCTACCGGATTCCCGACGAGGACCGGGATGAGGTTCCCCCGCTGTACGGGGGAACCTCATCCCGGGGTCACCAGGGAATGACACCGTCGTCGTTGAAGAACGAGCCGGTCGGGCCGCCGTCAGGCAGCGTGGCGAGCCGAATCGCTGTGGCCGCGCCCTGCTCGGGAGTGCGGGACCCGTAGAAGCCGTTGAAGTCGGTCGCGACCAGGCCCGGGCAAGCGGCATTGATCAGGATGTTCGTGCCGGCGAACTGCCGAGCGTAATGCACGGTGACGGCGTTGAGGAACGACTTCGTCGGCGAGTAGGCCGCCATGATCGGGCCGACATCGATGTCGGGGTCCGCCTGCCAGGTCAGGGAGCCGACGGAACTGGAGGCGTTGACGACGCGCGGTGATGTCGAGCGCCGCAGCAGCGGCAGCATGGCGTTGGTCACCCGGATGACACCGATGACGTTGGTCTCCACCACCGTACGGACCACGTCGAGGTCGAGCATGGTCGGGTCCTGCCCCCACCCCGGCCCCGTCGGAGGTCCTGAGATGCCGGCGTTGTTGACCAGGGCGTCCAGGCGCCCGGCCTGCCGTTCGATCAATTCCGCGGCATCGGTGACGCTCTGGTCGCTGGTCACGTCCAGCGGCACCCCGAACGCGTCCACCCCGGCGCCGCGCAGCTTCTGGGCGGCGGCCTCGCGCCGGTCCTCATCGCGGGCTCCTACGCCCACGCGGTACCCGAGTGCGCCAAGCCCAGCCGCGATTTCGTACCCGATTCCCTTGTTCGCGCCGGTCACCAGCGCGATCCTCGTTTCGCTCATGCCGTTGATACTCGCTCGCGGACGAGCGGCGCATCCAACACCAATACGGTGCCCTGTCATACCTGGTGGGTATCACTGACGTAGGCTGCGGCCGTGGACACCTTGGAGACTCGCGAGCTGAAATACTTCATGGCCGTTGCCGAGGAACTGCACTTCGG
Organism: Streptomyces sp. NRRL F-5135; assembly: GCF_000719775.1. GTDB lineage: Bacteria > Actinomycetota > Actinomycetes > Streptomycetales > Streptomycetaceae > Streptomyces > Streptomyces hebeiensis. The sequence continues at coordinate 53,689 of NZ_JOHR01000030.1, forward strand.
CCGCGCCGCCGAGCGCCTCGGCATGGCCCAGCCGCCGCTGTCCCGGGCGATCCAGCAGCTTGAGCGGCGCCTCGATGTCTGCCTGCTGGAACGCAACCGCCGCGGCGTCTCCCTGACCGGCGCCGGAGAGGTGCTGCTGCGCGAGGGCCGCGCAGCCCTCGACGCGACCACCGCTGCCGTTCGCCGCACCCGTCGCGCCGGTGGCACCGACAGTGCGGGCGGCCACCGCAACCGCCTGGTGCTGGCGGTGAAGGCGGCAGCCTCTCACGAGCTGCTACAGAAGCTCCTCGACGCCTACGCGGTCGAGCCCGATGCCGCCGAGATCGAGGTGCTACCGGGCGGCACGTGCGAGCAGGAAGAAATGCTGCGCGACGGCCGCGCCGATGTGGCGCTCATGCACTCGCCGTACGACTCCCTCGCCGGGTTCGACAGCGAGGAACTGCTGACCGAGGGACAGATCGCCATCCTGCCCGCCGGGCACCCCCTCGCCGCGCACAAGACTTTGTCCCTGGCCGACATCAGCGACATCCCCGACCTTCCGCTTGCCCGCTGGCCCCGCCACGGCACGTACCCACCCGGCCCAGGACCCGAGATCCACGACCAGACGCAACTGGCTCAACTGATCGCCCTCGGACGCACCATGGCCGTCTTCCCGGACTCCGCTCGCGCCTGGCTGTGGGCCGAGCACACCGCCGTCCCCCTGACCGACGCACACCCCATCGTCACCCACATCGCCTGGCCCCCGCACAGCCGCTCCCTGGCCCTCGCCGGGCTGATCCGCACGGCCGCACAGCTATGACCCTCTCCTGCCTTCCCTCTCCGCCATCCCCCTGATGTCACACTGCCGCCGACCCCCGCACCCCACCGCCGCCCGTCCACGGACACCGGACCAGAGCCCGCGCCAGACCGCGTAGGGCACCATCGCGGCTTCCCACATCGCCCGGTACGGCGAGCACTCCGCGCAGTGCCTGCTCACCCAGGCGTTCGTCGCGACCGCGACGTGCGCGAGGCCCTCGGCCAGTTGCTGCGTCTGACCGTGGCCGCTCCCGGTTCGGCGGCCGGGAAGTGGCCGGACGGCAACACCGGCCGCACCCGGGCCGGGCTCACCACCTCCATGCCGGTCCCCGACGACCTCGCCAGTTGTATGCCCCCTGCGCAGAGGGGCTCCTCGTCGACTGTGGTTACCACCGTGAGCTGAACTTCTCGATCACTGTGTGGCCGGATGTCCTTCCCTGGGGCGGCGTGCTGACGGTACGCCGTGCGACCTTGCGGTGCCCTGGTAGCCGGCAGCCGTGTGCGGATGCGATGTGGCTACTGCCCCGGACAGCGCTGATCGCCTCACCGATGCCCGCACGCTGTTCGACGCCGTACACCGTGTCCGGTCCGCGCAGCCTGCTCACGCCTCCGGGCGGCGATGTCACCAGGGTGAGCGGATGAGGGACGCCGGCTCAGTGGCTGATGACGACCTTTCCGAAGCGCGGTCCCCGCTCGAAGTGGGCGAACGCCTCCGATGCCTGGTTGAAGGGGAAGACGCGGTCGATGACGGGCCGGAGACGACTTCGGCCGAGGGCCTCGTTCATCTGCTCGAAGTCGCTGCGACTGCCCACGCTGATCGACCTGAGGGTTGCGGCCCGGCGGAAGAAGCGGGTCACGTCCATGTCGTTACCTGACGCGAGGTTGCCGACAAGGGCGATCTGGCCGCCGTAAGCGACGGCCTCGATGGACTGTGGGAGGGTACCGGCGCCGCCGATCTCCAGGACGCGACCGGCGCCGCCGTCGGTGAGCTCCCGCACCCGCGCACCCCATCGCGGTGTCTCCTTGTAGTTGACGATGTCGGCTGCGCCAAGGGCGCGGAGGCGTTCGGCCTTGTCGTCGTCGGACGTCGTGGCCACCACACGTGCGCCGGCCAGACGGGCGAACTGCAACGCGAAGACCGACACACCGCCCGAGCCCTGGACAAGCAGGATGTCGCCCGGTCCGACCCCAGCCACCGCCGACCACGCGGTGAGTGCGGCGCACGGCAGTGTGGCTGCCTCCTCGAAGGACAGTTGGTCGGGGACGGGGACCAGGCTCTGCTGATCGAGGACGACGTGATCGCTGAGCCACCCGTCGCGCTGCGTGCCACGCAGTCCTCCCCATCCGGGAAACGGGCCGTACAGCCAGGTGGGATGGAAGGTGCCCACGACACGATCACCGACCCGGAACCGCGAGACCCCGTCCCCGACGGCCTCGACGACGCCCGCGCCGTCGGAGAGCGGGACGCGCCCCCGTACGTCGACGGAGTAGCTGTCGGAGACGATGAGTCGATCGCGGGCATTGAGGGAGGTGGCCCTGACCTTCACCAGCACTTCACCCGCCGACGGGTCGGGTACCGGGCAGTCGGTGGTGAGCGCCAGACCACCACCCGCCCGCACCTTGAATGCGCGCATGTGCAGCCTCTCTTTCGTGAACTACCGCCACGGTAGGCTGACGGTTCTGGACGATTGGCATCTTTCCGTCCACTGTTTAGTGCAGAGCGTCCAGGAGGGTACATGGATCCGGTCGACGACCTCCTCGCCACGATGAGGATCGAGGACGCGCGATATATCCGAGTGGAGGCAAACGCGCCGTGGGGTGTCTCGTTCCCCCCACGGCACCTGGCCCGGCTGATCCTCATCTCAGGCGGCTCGTGCCAGCTCGACTCGGACGTCCTGGCCCGTCCACAGCGCCTGCGGTCGAACGACTGCTTCCTGGTTCGCGCGGGCGTGGGCTTCACCCTGCGAGACGCGGACGACAGCGAGATTCTCGACTGCGACGACCTGGCGGCTCAGGCATCCGGTCACCTGGTACGAGTCGGAGGCGACGGCGAGCCGACCCGGATTCTCTCCACTCGTTTCACTTTCGACGCCGTCGCCGCCGAACCGCTCTTCGCGCTCCTGCCGCCATTGTTCCGGTTGCCCCCGGACGACGCCTCCGGCGAGCTCCTGCGCGCCACGTTCGAGCTCATCGAACACGAGAGCTCGGCCAATCGACTCGGCGCCGGCTTCGTCATGGGCCGTTTGTCCGACGCGCTCTTCGTCCAGGCCCTGCGAACCTGCTGCGCGGACGTCGGGAGCGGCAGTGTCGGCTGGGTCGCCGCCCTCCGGGACCCCCGGCTGGCCCTCGCCATGCAGGAGTTGCACGCAGACTTGAGCCGTTCGTGGACGGTCGGCGAACTCGCCCGAACGGCGGGGATGTCACGCTCGGCGTTCGCCACGCTGTTCAAGGAGCGGACGGGGGACACCCCGCTGAGCTACCTCACGACATGGCGCATGTACCGGGTGAAAGTTCTGCTTCGAGAGACGCCACTGAGCGTTCAGGAGATCGCCGTCAGGGTCGGCTACGACACCGGGACCGCCCTGAGCCGGGCTTTCTCGAAGAGGGAAGGCGTCTCACCTGGAACCTGGAGGAAGACGGCCGGGGCACCCGGGGAGCGAGTCGCGAGGAGCTGACTTCACCAAAGGTCACGCCCACATCAGGGGTGATGCGAGGGTGACGGTTGCCTGACAGGACTCGGCGGTCTTGTCGTAGCGGGTCGCGATGCCGCGCCATTGCTTCAAGCGGTTGAAGCACCGTTCCGCAACGTTGCGCTGCTTGTGGATTTCGCGATCGACCGCCGGCGGGCGTCCGCCGAGGCTGCCGCGCCGTGCGCGGTTGGGGCGGCCAGGTGACCGGCGCGTCCTGTGCCCCTGGGCCGGGGCCACCACGGCGACCGGACCGTCCGGCACCCCCCGGCGGGACCGTCACCCGGCCCCCATCTCATCGCTGCCGTCGGTCGGTACGGTCCGGCGGGCCGGTGCGGCGCGCAGCCCGTACGGTCCGGCGGGCCCGTGCGGAGGCAAAGCCCGTACGGCCGTGGGCCCGCGCGGCGGGAACCCGCGGCCGTGGCTCAGGTCGTCGGGTCCGCCGCCGGGGCGGGCTCGCCCGTGGTGACCGGGGTGCTGCGCCGGTCACCCGTGCGCAGCACCCCGGCACCCACCATCAGCCCGCAGGCCAGCAGGGTCACCAGCCCGAAGGAGACCACCAGCGACGTCGCGTTCGCGACCGCGCCGATCGCCGAGGGCGCGATCAGGCCCGAGGTGTACGTGATGGTGGCGACGCCCGCGATGGCCTGGCTCGGATTCGGGCCCGCCCGGCCCGCCGCGGCGAACGCGAGCGGGACGACCACGGCCACCCCGAGCCCGATGAACCCGAAGCCCCCCAAGGCGACCGCGGGATGCGGCGCCGCGACCACCATCGCCCCGCCCGCCGTCGCCAGTGCCCCGCCCACGCGTACGGTGCGTACGGCGCCGAACCGGTCGACGACCCGGTCGCCCACGAGCCGCGCCACCGCCATGGTCAGCGCGAACGCCGTGGTCGAGGCCGCCGCGAGCCCGGCCGAGGTGTCCAGCACGTCCCGCAGGTAGACCGCCGACCAGTCCAGGCTCGCGCCCTCCGCGAAGACCGCGCAGAAGCCGACCGCGCCGATGAGCACCGCGGACTTCGGCGGCAGCGCGAACCGGGGCGGCGGTTCCTCGTCCCGCGCGCCGCGCACCTCCGGGACCGCCTGGCAGGCGGCCAGCCCGGCCGCCGTGAGCACGGCGGCCGCGAGCGCGTGGTGCAGGCGCGCGTCGCTGCCCAGGTGCGCGGCGAGCGTGCCGGCCGCGGAGCCGATCAGCGCGCCCGCGCTCCACATGCCGTGCAGGCCGGACATGATCGATTTGGCGAGCCGGTTCTCGACCTCCACCCCGATGGCGTTCATCACCACGTCCGACAGGCCCGAGGAAGCGCCGTACAGGAAGAGCGCCGCGCACAGCAGCACCAGATCGGGGGCGAGCGACGGCAGCGTCAGCGCGAGGGTCCACAGGGCGAGCAGGACACGCAGCGCCGTGCGCGCCCCGAAGCGGTGGCTGATCGCCCCGGCCAGCGGCATCGCCACCGAGGCCCCCAGCGCGGGGAAGGCGAGCGCCAGTCCGAGTTGCCCCGCACTGACGCCGGTGTGGTCCTGGATCCAGGGGATGCGGGTGGCGAAGCTGCCGGTCACCGAGCCGTGCACACAGAAAACGAGGGCGATCGCGACCCGGGCGCGCCCCCACCGCCGCTTGCCGTGGACCCCTCCGGCGGACCCGGCGGCCTTTCCGCCACGTCCATCGGGTCCACCGGGCTTTCCGGCGGACTCCCCAGCGACCTCTTCAGCCGGCATCGGCCCCGACCTTCCCCGAGAGACTGCCCCTACCGGCGGACACCCCGCCGGTGCCACCGCTGCCGCAGCCGTCAGCGGCGGCAGTAAACTATCAGGAACCCTTCCTGATAAATAGACGCCGCTCGGCCCTTCTGGAAGGATCCCGGCATGGCCGCATCCCCGAGCACCGCCCGGGCCATCAACGACCGGCTGGCCCTGCGCCTGCTCCGGGAAGGCCCGTTGACGGCAGGACAGCTGACCTCGCTCACCGGGCTCTCCCGCCCCACCGTCGCCGATCTGGTGGACCGGCTCCAGGGCTCGGGGCTGGTCAGGGTGGTGGGCGAGGCGGGGGGCCGGCGCCGGGGCCCCAACGCCCGGCTGTACGGGATCGTCGCCGACCGCGCGCACCTCGCCGCCCTCGACGTACGGACGGACGGCGTCGCCGTCGTCGTGGCCGACCTGCTGGGCGCCACCCTGGCCGAGGCCGCCTCTCCCGTCGGCGGCGACACCGCCACCGAGACGGCCGTGGAGCGGGTCGCGACCCTGCTGGAACGGACGGTCCGCGAAGCCGGCGCGAGCCGGCTGCACAGTGTGGGCATCGGCGCGCCCGGGCTGGTCGACCCGGTCACCGGCGAGCTGCGCGACACCTCGGGCCTGCCCGCCTGGCACCGCCGGCTCGTCGGGGCGCTCCAGGAGCGGCTGGCGGCGGCCGTCCTGGTGGAGAACGAGACCAATCTGGCCGCGCTCGCGGAGGCCCGGCTGGGAGCGGCGCACGGCCCGGACACGTTCGTCCTGCTCTGGCTCGGCCACGGCGTGGGGGCGGCCCTCGTGCTCGACGGGAAGCTGCGCCGAGGGGCCTCGGGCGGCGCGGGCGAGATCGGCTTCCTGCCCGTCCCCGGCACCTCGCGACTGCCCTCGGCGGTCGCCTGCGACGGCGGCTTTCACTCGCTGGCGGGCTCGGGGGCGGTGAGCGCGCTCGCGGAGCGGTACGGGGTCACGGCGGTGCCGGTGGCGGCCGAGCCGCCGTCCGCCGCGCTCGTCCGGGCGGCCGTCGCGGGGCGGGGGGCGGCCCCCGGCGAGTTCCTCGACGCCCTGGCCGACCGGCTGGTGCTCGGCGCGGCGGCGGTGAGCGCGGTGCTCGACCCCGGCCGGATCGTCCTGGGCGGTGAGATGGGCCAGGCGGGCGGGGCGGCCCTGGCGTCCCGTACCGAGACCCGGCTCGCCGCGCTGTCGCCGCTGCGCACGGAGGTCAGGGCGAGCGCGCTGGGCGGCGCGGCGGTCCTGCGGGGCGCGCTGCTGACGGCCCGTGAGGCGGCGCAGGACGCGCTGTTCGCCGGGGACGTGTGAGCGGCTTCACCACGGAGGGCCGATCCGGCCGCGGCGGCGGGGGACCACGGGGGCCGGGCCCCGCGCGTCGCCCGATCGGCCCCGAAGTCCGCTCCGGGCGCCGCCCCGCGGTGGGCCCGGCGCGGCCCCGGATCCCGCCGTTCTGTGAGACAGGACACATCCCTCCCACGGATGGCCGACGATCAGCCGTGGCAGACTGGTCCCGTACCAGAAGCAGCGCACTCCGGGGTCGGTGTAATTCCGAACCGGCGGTTACAGTCCGCGACCCGCCCGCATCCAGTGGGCGGTTGACCAGGTGAAATTCCTGGACCGACGGTGAAAGTCCGGATGGGAGGCAGTGCGCGGCGGGCCGTTGGCAGGTGCGTCGCCGTCGATGGTCGTCCTCGGACGATCCACGTCGTCGGTCCCGGCGTCCCGGCGTATGCGTTCCCGCTGATTCTGTCGTCATCGACAGGCCCCGGAGTCCGTGCCCGAAGAGGCAGGAGGACCCGGGTGGCCACCGAAGCGGACACCGTGACCGACGCCGACGCGATGCGTCGGGCCGTCGTGCTGGCCGCTCGCGGCCTGGGCCGTACGAGCCCCAACCCCGTCGTCGGATGCGTCGTCCTCGACAGCGCGGGACGGCCGGCCGGAGAGGGGTACCACCGGCGGGCCGGCGGGCCGCACGCCGAGATCCACGCCCTGCGGGCGGCGGGGGAACGGGCCCGTGGCGGCACCGCGTACGTCACCCTGGAACCCTGTGACCACACCGGCCGCACCGGCCCCTGCTCCCGCGCGCTCCTCGACGCGGGTGTGGCCCGGGTCGTCTACGCGGTCGCCGACCCGGACCCCCGGGCGGGCGGCGGCGCCCGCACCCTGCGCGCGGCCGGGGTCGCGGTGGAGCGGGGACTGCTCGCCGAGGAGGCCGAGGCCGGCAACGTCGCCTGGCTCACCTCCGTACGCCTGCGCCGCCCGCATGTGACCTGGAAGTACGCGGCCACCCTCGACGGCCGCTCGGCCGCCGCCGACGCCACCAGCCGCTGGATCACCTCCGCCGAGTCGCGCGCCGATGTGCACCGGCTGCGCGCCGAGGCCGACGCGGTCGTGGTCGGTGCCGGCACCGCCCGCGCCGACGACCCCCATCTCGCCGTACGGGGCGTCCCGGACGCCGCCCAGCCGCTGCGCGTCGTCGTGGACACCGAGGGCACCGCCGTGCGGCCCGGGGCCCGGATCCTGGACGGCGCATCGGCCACGCTCGTCGCGGTCGCCGAGGACGCCGATCTCCGGGCCGCCGGTCATCTGCCCGAGGTGGTACGACTGCCCCGCGCCGCCCGCGGTCTCGACGTGCCGGCCCTGCTGGCCGTCCTGGACGCGCGCGGCGTGCGCTCCGTGCTCCTCGAAGGAGGGCCGGCCCTGGCCGGCTCCTTCGTCGCGGCGGGAGCGGTCGACCGGGTCATCGGCTACCTGGCCCCCGTCCTGCTCGGCGCCGGCCCGGCGGCGCTCGCCGACGCGGGAATCGCCACCCTCGCCGACGCGTTGCGGCTCCGTATGACGGAGACCGTACGGATCGGCACCGACGTGAGGATCACCGCCGTGCCGGAGATCGCTGCCACGCGGCCCGCCACCCGGGAGTCCGCCGTCACGGCGTCCGGTGCCACGGAGCCCGCCACCCGGGAGTCCGCCGTCACCGAGCCTCTCGTCACCGAGCCCGCCGCCCTGCCCGAGTCCGCCGCCACGGAGTCCCCTGTCCCCGGCCAGGCCGCCGAGGCCGCCGCCGTCCGCGTTCCCGCCGACGGCCCCGCCACGAAGGAGCGTTGAGTGTTCACCGGAATCGTCGAAGAACTGGGTGAGGTCGCCGCCGTCGAGAACCTCGGCGACTCCTCCCGCTTCCGGCTGCGCGGCCCCCTCGTCACCGAGAACGCCAAGCACGGCGACTCCATCGCCGTCAACGGCGTCTGTCTGACGGTCGTCGACCTCGCGGACGGCGAGTTCACCGCCGACGTGATGGCCGAGACGCTGAACCGCTCCAGCCTCGGCGCGCTCGTGCCCGGCTCCCGGGTCAACCTGGAGCGGCCCACGGCCGTCGGCGGCCGGCTCGGCGGCCATATCGTCCAGGGCCACGTCGACGGCACCGGCACCATCGTCGGGCGCGAGCCGTCCGAGCACTGGGAGGTCGTCACCGTCTCCCTCCCCGCCGGGCTGAGCCGTTACGTCGTGGAGAAGGGCTCGATCACCGTCGACGGCGTCAGCCTCACGGTCGTCGAGGCCGGAGCCGAGCACTTCACCATCAGCCTCATCCCCACCACGCTCGCGCTGACCACCCTCGGCCTCAAGGGGCCGGGCGACCCGGTCAACCTGGAAGTCGACGTCATCGCGAAGTACGTCGAGCGGATGCTCGGCGACCGAGCCGGGGAGTCCTCCCGATGAGCGTCCTGTCCTGGCTGAACGGCGAGGCCTTCACGGCCGTCGGTCAGCACATCCTGTGGTCCGACATGATCGGCAACGTCATCGGCCTGGCGGCCCTGGCGCTCGGCTGGCGGCGCTCCATCCTGACCTGGCCCGCCCAGTTGCTGTCCGGGGCCATCCTGGTCGGCGCGTACGCCTCCGCCCAGCTCAGCGGGGGCGTCGGCAAGCAACTGCTCGTCATCGGCGTGGCCCTGTGGGGCTGGCGGCAGTGGCAGCGCGGCAGGCAGCAGGCCCAGGACGGCTCGATCGCCGTCCGCTTCGCGAGCGGGCGCGAGCGGGTGGTGCTGCTGGCCGGCACGGCCGTGGGCACCCTCGCCGTCGGCGGGCTGTTCGTCGCCGTCCCCGAACTGTCCTGGAACCCCTGGCCCGACGCGTACATCTTCGTCGGCACGCTCGCCGCGATGGTCGCCCAGGCCCGTGGGCTGGTCGAGTTCTGGTTCGCCTGGCTGCTGGTCGACATCGTCGGCGTACCGCTCGCCTTCAGCAGCGGACTGGCCTTCTCGGGCCTGGTGTACGTGGTCTACCTCGCCCTCGTCCTGTGGGGGATGCGCGACTGGTGGCTCCGGTCCCGCGCCGCCGCGGTGCCCCTGGAAGGAGCAGCAGCATGACGTCCCGACCGTCGCCCGCCCCGGCCTCCCACGCGGAGTATTCCGCCGGCACCGCGGGGGAACTCTCCCTCGACCCCGTGGAGCAGGCCGTACGCGACATCGCGGCGGGCCGCCCGGTCGTCGTCGTGGACGACGAGGACCGCGAGAACGAGGGCGACCTCGTCGTGGCCGCCGAGAAGGTGACCCCCGAGATCGTCGCTTTCATGATGAGCGAGTGCCGCGGCCTGATCTGCGCCCCCATGGAAGGCGCCGAGCTGGACCGGCTCGACCTGCCGCAGATGGTCGGCCGCAACACCGAGTCCCTGCGGACCGCCTTCACGGTCTCCGTCGACGCGGGCCCCGCCCACGGCGTCACCACCGGGATCTCCGCCGCCGACCGGGCCACCACGCTCCGGCTGCTCGCCTCGGGGGCGGCCGAGGCGAGCGACCTCGTCAGGCCCGGCCACGTCTTCCCGCTGCGCGCCAGGTCCGGCGGGGTGCTCGCGCGGAACGGGCACACCGAGGCCGCCGTCGACCTGGCCAGGCTCGCCGGGCTGCGCCCGGCCGGCGCGATCGTGGAGATCGCCGGCGAGGACGGCGTGATGCTGCGCCTGCCCGAACTGGTCCCGTTCGCCCGCAAGCACGGCCTGTCGATCATCTCCATCGAGGATCTGATCGCCTACCGCCGCGGCGCGGAGCCGACCGTGCGCCGCGAGGCCGAGGTCCGGCTGCCGACGGCCCACGGCGCGTTCACCGCCTACGGCTACCGCTCCACGGTCGACGGGGTCGAGCACGTCGCCCTCGTCCACGGGGACCTCGGCGACGGCGAGGACGTGCTGGTCCGCGTCCACTCCGAATGCCTCACCGGCGACATCTTCGCCTCCCAGCGCTGCGACTGCGGCCCGCAGCTGGAGGAGTCCATGCGGCGCGTCGCCGCCGCCGGGCGCGGAGTGGTGGTCTACCTGCGCGGCCACGAGGGCCGCGGCATCGGCCTGCTGTCCAAGCTGCGCGCGTACGAGCTCCAGGAACGCGGCCACGACACCCTCGACGCCAACCTCGAACTCGGGCTGCCCGCGGACGCCCGTGACTACGCGGCGGGCGCGCGGATCCTCAGCGACCTCGGGGTGCGCAGCCTGCGCCTGCTGACCAACAACCCCGACAAGACGGCCGCCCTCCTCCGGCACGGCCTGCGGGTCACCGGACGCGAGCCGATGCCCGTGCAGGCGGGCGAGCACAACCTCCGGTACCTGCGCACCAAGCGTGACCGGATGGGCCATGACCTGCCGTGGCTGGACACCGCCGAGGTGTCCGTCTGCGGCAACCAGTGACCCGGTCCGGCCGAACCGGTACCGGACGCCAAGAGCACCGCGCGAGCACCGCCGGGTACGGCGGAGAGAGTGGATGAGGTACGACGTGAGCGGCAAGGGCGCACCCGAGCTGACCGTACGGAACTGCGGAGACCTCCGGGTCGCCGTCATCGCGGCCCAGTGGCACGAGAAGATCATGGACGGACTCGTCGACGGCGCCCTGCGCGCCCTGGGCGATCTCGGCATCGACGACCCCGCCCTGGTGCGCGTGCCGGGCAGTTTCGAACTGCCGGTCGCCGCCCGGGCCCTCGCCGCGCGCGGCTACGACGCCGTCGTCGCCCTCGGCGTCGTCATCCGCGGCGGCACCCCGCACTTCGACTATGTGTGCCAGGGCGTCACCCAGGGCCTCACCCAGGTCTCCGTCGACACCGGCGTGCCCATCGGCTTCGGCGTGCTGACCTGCGACACCGAGGAGCAGGCCCTGGACCGCGCGGGCCTGCCGGGCTCGCACGAGGACAAGGGCCACGAGGCGGTCACCGCCGCCGTCGCCACCGTGGCAGCGCTGCGGGCCGTCGCCTGATCCGGGCGCTGCCGCGTGCCCCGCGCCGGCCCCCGGAGCCGGCGCGCGGGCCCTGGCGCAGGGGGCCTCGGCGAGCCGCGTAAAGTAGGCGACACCATGTCCAAGAAGACGTTCGAGGAGCTCTTCACCGAGCTCCAGCAGAAGGCCGCCGACGGCGATCCCGCCACGTCCCGCACCGCCGAACTGGTGGGCAAGGGCGTACACACCATCGGCAAGAAGGTCGTCGAAGAGGCGGCCGAGGTGTGGATGGCCGCCGAGTACGAGGGCAAGGACGCCACGGCCGAGGAGATCTCGCAGCTCCTCTACCACGTCCAGGTGATGATGGTCGCGCGCGGGATCTCCCTCGACGACGTGTACGCCCATCTCTGACGTACGCCCCGCCGTCCCCGGCCGCGCCACCGCACCCCACGCACCCGACGTACTCGTACACCCGCCCTCACCTGTCTCCGTACAAAGGAATGCCTTTCATGCTGCGCATCGCCGTTCCCAACAAGGGTTCACTGTCCGGCCCCGCGTCGGCGATGCTCCATGAGGCCGGCTACCAGCAGCGCAAGGAGTCCAAGGAACTCGTCCTGGTCGACCCGGAGAACGAGGTCGAGTTCTTCTACCTGCGCCCCCGTGACATCGCCATCTACGTGAGCTCCGGCAAGCTCGACATCGGCATCACCGGCCGCGACCTGCTGCGGGACTCCGGCGCCGACGCCGAGGAGATCCTGCCGCTCGGCTTCGCCCGCTCGACCTTCCGCTACGCCACCAAGCCCGGCACGGCCGGCGGCGTCGAGGACTTCGGCGGGATGACCGTCGCCACTTCGTACGAGGGGATCGTCGCGCAGCACCTCGCCGACCATGGCATCGACGCGTCCGTCGTCCACCTCGACGGGGCGGTCGAGACGGCCATCCAGCTCGGCGTGGCGCAGGTCATCGCCGATGTCGTGGAGACCGGCACGTCGTTGCGCAACGCGGGGCTGGAGGTGGTGGGCGAGCCCATCATGACGTCCGAGGCCGTCGTCGTCCGCCGGACCGGCGCGGACGCGGACGAGCCCAAGGTCCGTCAGTTCCTGCGCCGCCTCCAGGGCGTGCTCGTCGCGCGTACGTACGTGATGATGGACTACGACTGCCGCGCCGAGCACCTGGAGCGCGCCGTCGCCCTCACCCCGGGACTGGAGTCACCGACCGTGTCCCCGCTGCACGACAAGGGCTGGGTCGCCGTGCGCGCGATGGTCCCCGCCAAGGAGGCGCAGCGGATCATGGACGACCTCTACGATCTGGGGGCCCGGGCGATCCTGACCACCGCGATCCACGCCTGTCGACTCTGACCCGACGAGAACCGGCCACGGCCACCGGGCACGGTCCCGCCCGTCGTGCCGGCCGTCCCACGTCACCTCCGCCGCCCCCGATGTTCCGCCGTCCCGACCCGACTCCCGCACCCGCCGATCGCGGCATCAGCACGGAAGAGAAGTCATGTCTGCCCCCGCGCCCCAGCCGGCTCCCGCGCCCGCGCTTCCGGTCACCTTCCGGCCGGTCCGTACCCGGATCGTGCTGCTGACCGTCGGAGTGGTCATGTTCGCGGTCATAACGGCGGTCGCGTTGCTGCTGGAGAAGCTGAATCCGGGGGAGCGGCTGAGCTTCATCCTGACCGCCGCGCTCTTCCTCGGCGTCCTGGCGCTGCTCAGCCGGCCCAAGGTGGTCGCGGACGAGGCGGGGGTGACCGTGGTGAACATCACGCGCAGCCGCCGGCTCGACTGGGCGGAGATCCTGCGGGTCAATCTGCGGCCCGGCGATCCCTGGGTCTTCCTCGACCTCAGTGACGGCAGCAGTCTGCCGGCCCTCGGCATCCAGCCGGGGATCGGCAAGGCGCGGGCGATCCGGGACGCCAGGGCCCTGCGGGCGCTGACGGAGTCGCGGGGGTCGGGCACGGAGTCATCGGGCACCGAGTCATCCGCCCCGGAACCCTCGGACTCCCCGGGCTCTCCGGATACGCCGGGCTCCCCGGGCGCCTCCGGCGCCTGACCGCGTCACCGGACCGGCCCCGTCCCGTACCCCGTCCGGCCCCGGCCCCGGTCCGGTCCTCGTGGCTCGCCGGCGCCCGTCGGCGGGCGGGTGACCGGGCCCGGGCTCCCGGGCACCCCGCGTGGCCGGGCCCCGTACCCCGCCGTCCGCTCCCGCGAGGAGACGGACCACGGCACTGCCCGACGGGGCCTGTCTTGTTTACTCTGGTGTGCGGGAGGCGCCGAGTGCGCCCCCTCCCGCACATGACGGCCGGCTCACCGGCCCGCGGGAACCCCTGCGACCCGAGGAGTGACTCCCTCCAGCAATGGACGGATCGTCCGGTAGTACCTGCGCCGCCCCCTCCGAGGAGGCGGCGGCATGACCATCCCCCTCCTGCTGCTCGTGGCAGCTTTCCTTCTGATCCTCGCCAACGGCTTCTTCGTGGCCGCCGAGTTCGGCCTCGTCACCGTCGACCGGCCCGACGCCGAGCGCGCCGCGGCGTCCGGTGACCGGCGCGCCCGGACCGTCGTGGCCTCCCTGCGGGAGCTGTCCTTCCAGCTCTCCGGCACCCAACTGGGCATCACGATCACCTCGCTCGTCGTCGGCATGCTCGCCGAACCGGCCCTCGCGCGGCTGCTGGACGGGCCGCTTTCGGCCACCGGCCTGCCCGACGGTGCCGTCTCCGGCATCGCCGTCGTGATCGGCATGCTGCTCGCCTCGGCGATCCAGATGGTGATCGGCGAACTCGTACCGAAGAACTGGGCGGTCTCGAAGCCGCTCCAGGTCGCCCGGTTCGTGGCCGGCCCGCAGCATCTCTTCTCCACCGTCTTCCGCCCGGTGATCACCCTGCTCAACGCCGTCGCCAACCGGCTGGTGCGGCTGCTGGGCGTCGAGCCGACCGAGGAACTCGCCTCGGCCCGCACCCCCGGCGAGCTCGTCTCCCTGGCCCGGCACTCGGCGCGGGCCGGCGCGCTCGAACAGGACACGGCCGACCTGTTCGTCCGGACCCTCTCCCTCGGCCGGCTCACGGCGCAGCACGTGATGACCCCCCGGGTGAAGGTGAGCGCCCTCCAGACCGGAGCGACCGCGGCGGACGTCCTGAACCTGACCCGGGCCACCGGTCTGTCGCGCTTCCCGGTCTACCGGGACCGCATCGACGAGATCGTGGGCATGGTGCACCTCAAGGACGCGCTCGCGGTGCCGGTGGCGGAGCGGCTGCGCACCCCGGCCGGCCGGATCGCGGTTCCGGCGCTGCTGGTCCCCGAGACGCTGCCCGTACAGCAGCTGCTGGGGCGGCTGCGCAGCGAGCAGCCCATAGCCGTCGTGGTGGACGAGTACGGCGGCACGGCCGGGGTCGTGACCCTGGAGGACATCGTCGAGGAACTGGTCGGCGAGGTCCGTGACGAGCACGACGCGGAGGCCGACGGCCGGCCGGAACTGGCTCCCGGCGCGCCCGAGGACGGCCGGCCCGCCTGGGAGGCCGACGGCAGCTGCCGGGTCCTCACGCTGCGCCGGATCGGCCTGGCGGCGCCCGAGGGGCCGTACGAGACACTGGCGGGCCTGGTGGCCGACCTCCTCGGCCGTATCCCGGCCCCCGGCGACCGGGCCGAACTGCCCGGCTGGCGGCTGTACGTACGCCAGGTGGACCGCTACCGGGCGGAACGGGTCCGGCTGGTACGGACCGGTGACGTCCCGGTGGAGACCGTGGGGCGTACACCGGACCGGACCTCGGACCGGACCTCGGACCGGACCGCGGAGTGGACACCGGGGCAGACCTCGGAACAGGCGTCGGAGGGCGGCAGGCCCGGCGTGCCGCCGGGTTCACGGCACGCCGCGCCGGCCGAGTCCCTCCCGGTGGCGGAGGGCGCCCGATGAGCGCCCTCCAACTCGCCTTCGCTCTCCTGCTCGTGCTCGCCAACGGCTTCTTCGTCGGAGCCGAGTTCGCCCTCGTCTCCGTACGGCGCAGCCAGATCGAGCCGCACGCCGCCCTCGGTTCCGCACGCGCCAGACAGGCCCTGTACGGGCTGGAGAACCTGCCGCAGATGATGGCCGCCGCGCAGTTCGGCATCACCATCTGCTCGCTGACGCTCGGCGCCGTCGCCGAGCCCACGGTGGCGCGGCTGCTGGAACCGGTCTTCCACGCGGTGCACGTGCCCGAGGGGCTGATCCATCCGCTCGGCTATGTCATAGCCCTCGCGGTGGTGGTCTTCCTGCACCTGGTCATCGGGGAGATGGTCCCGAAGAACCTCGCCATGGCGGCGCCGGAGAAGACCGCGCTGTGGCTCAGCCCCGGCCTGGTCGGTTTCGCCCGGCTGTGCCGCCCGGTGACCGTCGGCCTCGGTGCCTGTGCCCGGGTGGTGCTGCGCGTCTTCCGGGTCGAGCCCAAGGACGAGGTGGAGGCGGTCTTCACCAGCGATCAGCTCAACCGGCTGGTCGAGGATTCCGGCCAGGCCGGGCTGCTGGAGCCGGAGGCGCAGGAGCGGCTGGAGGACGCGCTGGAGCTGGGCAGCCGCCCGGTCACCGACGTCCTGCTCACCCGCGCGTCCCTGGTGACGGTGGAGCCGACGGTCTCCCCGCGGGAGATCGAGGAGCTGACGGTACGCACCGGCTACTCGCGTTTCCCGGTGTGCGCGGAGGGCGGCGGGGCCTTCATGGGTTACCTGCACGTGAAGGACGTGCTGGACCTGGAGGCCGCCGAACGGGCCGTGCCGCAGCACGTGTGGCGGCCGATGGCGACGCTGCGGGCCGAACTCCCGCTGGACGACGCCCTGACCGTGATGCGCCGCGCGGCGACGCATCTGGCCCAGGTCGCGGACGCGTCGGGCCGGGTGCTCGGGCTGGTGGCGCTGGAGGACGTGCTGGAGATGCTGGTCGGTGAGGTCCGCGACCCGTCGCACCGCCTGACCGCCGCCCGGACGCCCCTGGTGGGCGAACAGCGCCGGCAGGACCGGTCGACCCAGGTCCTGGCCGGCTGAGCCGCCGCCCCGGGGGCCGGGCCGTCCCGGCCCCCGGGGCTCACTCCGGTTTCGGGGCCCGGCCCGTCTTCGGGGCCCGCCTCGTCTTCCGGGGGCCCGCCCTCGCTTCCGGGGGCCGGGACGGCTTGTCGTCGACGTCGCCGACCGCGACGAACTCGGCACCCGGCCTGGGACGTCTCACACCCGGCCCAGGGCCCCGGACCGCGTTCCGGCGGGCCGGTCGGCGCACCCCGCTCAGACCTCCGGCGGGGGGTCCGTCCGGCGTCCCCGGTCCGCCGGGCCCCGGCCCGACAGCACCTCGCCGTACGCCTGCATCAGGTCCGGCAGGCGCAGGGTCGCCAGGTCGTCGCGGGTCGGGACGCCTCGGTAGCCGGACAGGCGCAGGTCCCGGTACGCGCAGCTCTTCTCGTACAGCGTGCGGACGAAGCGGCCGTTGCCCAGCTCGTCGATCCAGCCCTGCTCCACCACGTGCCCGCTGATCGAGCGCAGTTCGTCCGCCGACTCCTCGTCCCAGACGTCCCCGTTCTCCGCCGCCAGGACACCGCCGATGGCCGTCAGTTCCGGCGGCCGGTAGCTCGGGAAGTCCACCCGGCTGGTGAAACGGGACGACAGGCCCGGGTTGGTGGCGAGCAGGCGGTCCATGCCCTCCGGGTATCCGGCCAGGATGACCACCAGGTGGTCGCGGTTGTCCTCGGCGCGTTTCAGCAGCACCTGGAGCGCCTCGTCGCCGTACGCGTCGCCCTTGCTGTAGCCGGAGTTGGACAGGCTGTACGCCTCGTCCACGAACAGCACCCCGCCGATCGCCGAGTCGATCAGCTCGTTCGCCTTCACCGCCGTCTGGCCGAGGAACTCGCCCACCAGGTCCGCCCGTTGGGCCTCCACCAGGTGATCGCCGTGCAGCAGGCCGAGCGCGTAGAAGATCCGGCCGAGAATCCGCGCGACCGTGGTCTTCCCGGTGCCCGACGGACCGGAGAAGACAAAGTGACGTTTCGGCGGCTGGACGGGCAGTCCTTCCCCGGCCCGCAGCCGCGCCATGTTCAGCTGTGCGGAGATCGCCTTGACCTGGCGCTTCACCGGCTCCAGGCCGACCATCCGCTCCAGCTCCGCCAGCGCCTCGGCGAGCAGCTCCGGATCCGTCGGGCCGTCCGGGAAGCGCGGGCCCAGGAGCGGCACCGGGACCCCCTGCTGCGGGGGTACGGGCGGTGGGGCCTTCTCCCGCACGTCCCGTACCTCCCGCCCGTCCCGCAGCTCCCGCGGATCGCGCGCGTCCCGCCCGGGCGCCGGCGGGTCCGGCACCACCGGCGCCGCGCCGCCGCCGAGCGGTGGCCCGCCCTCACCGCCCAGTAGAACATCGGACCCCGGGGGCCCCTCCAGATCGCCCTGCGCGTCCACCGCGTCCATCATGTCCTGGCCGAAGCCCCCCAGCGTCACCGATGCCAGGCCGGGATCGTCGGGGCCCTCGTAGCCGTCCGAGTCCGTGATCGCGGCGAGCCGGGCCGCCGTGTCCATGAAGGCGGGATCGAGCCGGTGCACCGCCCGGTACAGCGGCAGTGCCGCCGCGCTGCGCCCCGTCCCCTCGTGTGCCCGCGCCAGCCAGTAGCGCAGCTCCTTGCGCTGCGGCTGCTCGCTGCGGCAGCGCATCAGCGCGGTGGACAGCAGGGGCAGCGCCTGCCCGTACATCTCCAGCCGGACCCGCGCCATCCCGCCGAACAGTCCCGCCTCGATCCCCAGCAGCGGATCGTCGGCGAGCGGGTCCGTGTGGCGCACCAACTGCTCCCAGTCCTTGACCAGATAGGCGCGGCAGGCGTGCAGGAAGCGCACCTGCGGGTCGGCGTCCACGGGGGGCAGCCCCGCCAGCGCCCGGTCCAGCTCCGGCACGTGCCGGCCGTCCAGCCAGTGCGAGGCGTGCGCGAGCAGCAGGTCGCGCCCGCTCTCCAGCAACGGCTGGACCCACCAGCCCAGCCAGTACCAGGAGTTGAGCGTGCGCCGGTGACGGGAGCGCTGCTCGCCGAAGCGGTCCCGGTGGCGGTACATGTGCAGCAGGGCGGAGGTGGTGTCGACGCGCAGCGCGTGCAGCCCCAGCCAGCCGTCGGCCATTCCCGCGTCGAGCCGGACCGCGGTCCTGAACTCCTCCTCCGCCTGGGGGTAGGCCCCCATGGTGTAGGCGTCCACGCCGCGCACCCAGGCGAGGTCGGCGGGGGCTCCGGTGCCCTGCGTGCCGATTTCCATCAGGTCCCCCACAAACCGTGCCCCCGTGACGTCCCGCCGGGCGGGCGCCCACGGGCAGCGCGCTGAACCACCTTTTCGCGGACGGGAATTGACCGCACCCAGAGGCATCGTACCTGCGCGGAGCGTGTGCGAATAAGGGCACCGCAGGTAGTCGTGGCGGTGACCCAGGGTGAGCGTGTCAGGGGGGTCCGAGGTGCGGGTGGGGCGAAAAAGGCAGAACGAAGCCCCCGATCACGGGGGAACAACCGGGGGCTTCGCGTCCGCGGCGGCTCCGAAAAGCCGCACATTGAGAACGTAAGACCTGTCCCGCCCCGTGGTCAAGCCGAGTTGGCCACTCTCCCGGGTTGATTTCCGACTGGTCGGTATGGGGCACGCCCGCTGTCACGTTACGTGATGGCTTGGTCCGTACTTGCTGTTGTCAGGGGCCCCGGAAGAACCTCGTATCCCTCCCGGCGCTCCCGTATCAGCGCATCGGCGTACGGCAGGGACGGGTCCGTTGCGAAATGGCGCGTCTCCGCCGGTGTCCAGCCGTCCCAGAAGGCCGCCTGACCGGGGCCGTCACGCCGGCGCCCCCGCGCCCACGACTCCTCGGCGCCGCGGTCCATCCACAGCAGCCGGGCGAGACGGGGCCGCAGCGCCCGCCGTCCGGCGCCCACCCCCTCGATGACGACCAGGGGCGCCGGAGGCAGGGTCCGGGTCGCGCGGAAGCGGCGCAGCGTCCAGTCGTACGGCGTGTAGCGCGCGGTCGCGCCGCGCGCGAGCGGTTCGAGGACCTGCGCCGACAGCCGTCCGGTCCAGGCGAACAACTCTTCGTGCGTCGCGATGTCGTCCAGTCGCAGCACCGGCGCGCCGTCCAGCTCGGCCGCCAGCCGGGCCGCGAAGGTGGTCTTGCCCGAGCCCGCGTGACCGTCCACGCCGATCAGCCGGACCGGGCCGCAGGAGGGCGGCAGGGCGCGCAGTGCCGCGGCCGTCGCCGTCAGATCGTCCATGCGGTCCACGGTACGGGGCGCCGCCCGCAGGTCACGCCACTGGTCGAGACCAATATTGGTCCCCCGGCGCGCCGCCGATCTCTGGCCGCGGCCCCGAGCGAACCGGGATAGTGGCGACTGTCGGGCAGACGCTTCCCTTTCGCCGTTCCCTCCCGCTGTTTCCTTCGCCGTCGACCGGAGGTCCCCATGGCCAGTCCCACCTCGCGCAGAACCGTGCTCACCGCCGCGCTCGCGGTCGTCGCGGGCGCCGGCGCCGCCAACGCCGTTCCGGCGTACGCCGCCCCGTCCGCGGCCCGGCGGACGGCCGCTCCCCAGCGCCCCGCGGGGGCGGTTCCCGGCGGCGCGGAACGTGCCGCGCGCCCGGTGGACAACGCCTTCTGGGCCTCGTACTCCGACTGGCGCGCGGGCACGGCCAAGGGCACCCGGGCCGTCTCAGGCCCCCGCCCCGCGCTGGTGATCGGCACCCCGGCGGGCCGTACCGACTACACCGATCCGCACACCAGGAAGACGACCACCTGGGAGTACGCCACCTGGACCTCTCCCACGCACCGCTCCACGGTCCCCGCGACCGAGCTGATCGCCTCCTGGAACGCGCGGACCCCGGCCGGCACCTGGCTCCAGGCCGAACTGCGCGGCCGGTACTCCGACGGCACCGACACCCCCTGGTACGTCATGGGCCGCTGGACCTCCGGGGACGGTGACGGCGACATCCGGCGCACCTCCGTCGACGACCAGAGCGACGGGCGCAGCTCGGTGTGGACCGACACCCTCGCCGTGGACGACGCGGCGAGCGGGCTGCGCGTCACCTCCTACCGGCTGCGGCTCACGCTCTACCGCACCCCCGGCAGCGGGCTCACGCCCACGGTCCACCGGATCGGGGCCATGGCGTCGGACATCCCGGACCGGTTCACCGTCCCGGAGTCCGTCCCCGGCCTCGCCCACGAGCTGACCGTGCCGCGTTACTCGCAGGAGATCCACATCGGGCAGTACCCGCAGTACGACAACGGCGGGGAGGCGTGGTGCAGCCCCACCTCGTCCCAGATGATCATCGAGTACTGGGGACGCCGGCCCACCGCCGCCGATCTCGCCTGGGTCGATCCGGGCTACGCGGACCCGCAGGTCTGCCACGCGGCCCGGTTCACCTACGACCACCAGTACGGGGGCTGCGGCAACTGGCCCTTCAACGCCGCGTACGCCGCCACCTACCGGGACCTGAGCGCCGCCGTCACCCGGCTCGTCTCGCTGACCGAGGTGGAGACGCTCGTCGCCGCCGGCATCCCCGTGATCACCTCCCAGTCCTTCCTCAAGGAGGAGCTGACGGGCGCCGGTTACGGGACGGCGGGACACCTGATGACCGTGATCGGCTTCACCGCCGCGGGCGACGTGATCGCCAACGACCCCGCCTCGCCCGACAACCCGGCCGTGCGCCGGGTCTACCGGCGGCGCGAATGGGAGAACATCTGGCTGCGCACCAAGCGCTACAACTCCTCCGGCAAGGTGGCGTCCGGGACGGGCGGGGTCGCGTACGTGTACTGGCCCGCGTCGCCCGGCGCGGCCCAGCGGCGCGCCCTGCGGGCGGTGGGGCTGCTCTGATTCCCCGGCGCCGGCCGCGGTGCCGCGGTCCCGTGGCGCCGCGGCCGGTCCCGGGGTGGCGTCGTACGGCCGTTCAGGGCCCTTGGACGCCGCGCACGCTTCTGTGATCTTCGGTGATCTCTCTGCCATACTGCGTGGATCTTTGGCGGCTCCGTGAGACCCAGGACACGAATGTGAATGGCAGCCAGCAGCGCGGCGCTTCCCCACGATCTCAGGTGCGCCGTTCCGAACTCATCGCGACCGGGCGCAAGTTGTTCGCCAACACCTCGTACGACGCGCTGTCCATGGACGACATCGCCCGGCACGCCGGCGTGGCCAAGGGGCTCATCTACTACTACTTCAAGAACAAGCGCGGCTACTACCTGGCCATCGTCGAGGACTCCGTCGCCGAACTGGTCACCCTCGCCGCGGCCGGCGGATCCGAGCTGCCCCGTACGGAACGGGTCCGGCGCACGGTCGAGGCGTATCTGCGCTTCGCCCAGCACAACGAGGCCGCGTACCGCACGATCATCACGGGTGGCGTCGGCTTCGACACCCAGGTGCAGGAGATCCGCGACGCCGTCCGCACGGGGCTGGTCTCCACCATCGCCGAAGGCGCGTACGGGCACACCGACATCCCGCCGATCGCCCGGCTCGCCCTGCTCGGCTGGCTGAGCGGGGTCGAGTGGCTGACGCTGGAGTGGCTGGGGTACCAGGAGCTGACCCTGGAGATCCCGCGCGACCTGATGGTGCGGATGCTGCGCCACACGCTCAACACGATCGAGGAGTTCGCGCCCGAGTGCCCGGCCCCGCCGACGGACCCGGCCTTCCGCCCGTACACCGGGCGCGAGCCGGGCGAGGGACCGGGCGAAAGGCCGCTGCCGGGCGGTGCCGGGGGCACCTTACGCACGGATCCCGCCGCTCATACGCGCCCGGATCCCTCCACCGGCCCGGACCCGTCGTACGAGGTGCCGCGCCCTCGTGGTGACGCCGGGGACGGAGGCCGTTGAGACACCCCGTCCCCGACGAGCCGATCCGCCCGGGCCGCCGGCCCCGGCAGCGGCCGACCTGCCGGCCGGATCAGCCGATCGAACGGATCAGTTCACCGTCCCCGGTGTCCCCGCTCAGCTCCCAGAAGAAGGTGCCGCCCAGGCCCTGCCGCTCCTTGTACGCCATCTTCCCGGCGATGGTGGCGGGCGTGTCGTAGCTCCACCACTGGCCGTCGCAGAACGCGTACGCGGTGCCCGCGACCGTCCCGTTCGCCGGGCAGCGGTCCTTGAGGACCTTGTAGTCCTCGATGCCCGCCTCGTACGTCCCCGGCGCGGCACCCGTCGCGCTGCCGCCCGGCTCCGCCCGGGTCACCCCGCTCCAGCCGCGCCCGTAGAAGCCGATCCCGAGCAGCAGCTTGTCCGACGGGATGCCGAGACCCTTGAGCTTGCTGATCGCCGCGTCGGAGCTGAAGCCCTGCGTGGGTATGCCGTCGTAGGAGGTGAGCGGCGAGTGCGGGGCGGTCGGTCCCTGCGCGTTGAAGGCGCCGAAGAAGTCGTACGTCATCGGGTTGTACCAGTCGAAGTACTTCGCGGCGCCCGCGTAGTCCGCCGCGTCGATCTTCCCGCCGTCCGAGCCGTCGGCGGTGATGGCGGCCGTGACCAGGGCGTCCTCGCCGAACTCGGTCCGCAGCGCCGAGGCGAGGTTCCGGAACGCGTCGGGCCCGCTGGTGTCGCAGGTCAGCCCGCAGGCGTTCGGGTACTCCCAGTCGATGTCGATGCCGTCGAACACATCAGCCCAGCGCGGGTCCTCGACCAGGTCGTGGCAGGACTTGGCGAACGTGGCGGGATCCTTGGCCGCCTCGCCGAACCCGCCCGACCAGGACCAGCCGCCGAACGACCAGAGGATCTTCAGGTCCGGGTGGCGCTCCTTGAGCTTGCGCAGCTGGTTGAAGTTGCCCTTCAGCGGCTGGTCCCAGGCGTCGGCGGTGCCGTCCACGCTCTGGTCGGCGGTGTACGCCTTCTCGTAGTCGGCGAAGGAGTCGCCGACCGCGCAGTTTCCGCCGGTCACATTGCCGAACGCGTAGTTGATGTGCGTGAGCTTGTCGGCGGAACCGGAGGTCTCGATGTCCTTGACGTGGTAATCGCGGTCGTAGACACCCCAGTTGGTGAAGTATCCGACCACCTTGTCGCCCGCCGCGGTGGGGGACGCGGAGGCGGTGGCCCTGTCCGCGCCGGCGGAGGCGGCCGGTTCGCCGGCCGACGCGCCGCCTGCCCCGGAGAGCAGCGCGACGCCGAGGGCGGCGGTACACGCGGCGGCGGTCAGTGCCCGGAGCCGGGCACGGGGACGGTGGAGCCTGAGCATGGGCTCTCCTCGTGGGGGGAGGAAGGAACGAGTGGGGGGAGGGAACGGAGTGGGGGAAGGAACGGAGTGGGAGCCGACGCGGCGTCGGGCCGGTCGGCGTGACATGAACGCGAAAGATGTCGAGGGCGACGTTAGAAGGACTAGACCAGTGAGGTCAATGGTTCGGCGCCCGGACCATGGACCATGGACCGCGCGCCGAGGACGGCGGGACCGCGGCCGGCCGGTTCCGTACGGCCCTTTACGGCCCGGTACGCCCGGTGCGCGGGCCCCGCGGCCCCACGGCCCACGGGACCGGCGAACCTCTGCCAACCGGTGACGAGAGCTCGCCGATCGGGCATACTCAACGCGCCACAGTCGTTGATCGTCCGCTTCCGTGACCCGGAAGGCGGCCACCGGCCGGGCAGAACTGCCGTCCGGGCCCCGCCCGGGCGGGGATCCGGACGGCGGTGCCGCACACCCCTGCGGGGCCGCCGTGGTGCCTTCCGGCACGGCTGCCGGCCGTGCCGGCGGGAACCGTAGCGCCCAACAGGGAGGAGAGCCGCCGCCATGTCCGACCGCACCCCGCGCCCGGTGGAACGCCAGCTGCCCACCGAGGAGGCCGAGGACCTCCTCGCGCTCGTCCGCGACATAGCCCAACGGGAGATCCGTCCCACGGCGGCCGAGGAGGAGGACGCCGGCCGTTTCCCGCGCGAGCTGTTCACCCTCCTGTCCACCTCCGGCCTGCTCGGCCTGCCCTACGGCTCCGAGTACGGCGGCGGGGAGCAGCCGTACGAGGTCTACCTCCAGGTCCTCGAGGAACTCGCCGCCGCCCGGCTCACCGTCGGCCTCGGTGTCAGCGTCCACACGCTCGCCTGCCACGCCCTCGCCGGGTACGGCACGAAGGAACAGGCCGCCGACCACCTGCCCGCCATGCTCGGCGGCGGTCTGCTCGGCGCCTACTGCCTCTCCGAGCCGGCCTCCGGCTCGGACGCCGCCTCCCTGCGCACCAAGGCGGAACGGGACGGCGACGACTGGCTGATCACCGGCACCAAGGCGTGGATCACCCACGGCGGCGTCGCGGACTTCCTGACCGTCCTGGCCCGCACGGGCGCGGAGGGCGCGCGGGGCATCACGGCGTTCCTCGTCCCGGGCGACGCCCCGGGGCTGACCGCGGCGCCCCCGGAGCGGAAGATGGGCATGAAGGGCTCTCCCACGGCCCAACTCCACTTCGACGGCGTACGGGTGCCCGACAGCCGCCGCATCGGGGAGGAGGGCCAGGGCTTCGCCGTCGCGCTGTCCGCCCTCGACTCGGGCCGTCTCGGCATCGCCGCCTGCGCGGTCGGGGTGGCCGGGGCCGCGCTGGACGAGGCCGTCTCGTACGCCAGGGAGCGGCGGCAGTTCGGCCGGCCGGTCGCGGACTTCCAGGGCCTGCGCTTCCTGCTCGCCGACATGGCCACGCAGATCGAGGCGGGCCGCGCGCTCTACCTCGCCGCCGCACGGCTGCGCGACGCGGGGCGGCCCTTCTCCGAGCAGGCCGCCATGGCGAAGCTGTTCTGCACGGACATGGCGATGCGGGTGACCGTCGACGCCGTGCAGGTGCTCGGAGGGTACGGCTACACGATGGACTTCCCGGTGGAGCGGTACATGCGCGAGGCGAAGGTGCTCCAGATAGTGGAAGGCACCAACCAGATCCAGCGGTTGGTCATCGCCCGCCACCTGGCGGGCCCGGAATCACGCTGAACCACACCCGCCCGGCGCGTTCCTGACGGCACGACAGCCTTTGTCCGCTGTCCGTTCAGCGTCCGCGCCGGGTACCGGGAGACGCGCGAACCGCCGCCCGGATCAGGCGGCCTGCCGCTGTACGTCCTGCCGCCGCACGGGCTGCCGCCGCACGTCCTGCCGTTGTACGGCCTGGAGCTTGAACGGGCGCGAACCCGGCCCGCCGACGTGCGAGAAGGGCTGCGTCCGCCAGTTCAGGCCCTGGGGGAGCGTCAGCAGGAACGCGGTGTCCTGCTCCTGCGCCTCGAACGACTGGTCGGCCGCGCGTGCGTCCGCCGCGGAGCGGCCCGTGCCGGCGCAGACCGACAGCACGAACGGATTCCACGGCGTGGGGCACAGCGCGTGCTCCGGCAGGACGTCCTCGCCCGCCGGCAGCGCGATGGGCCGCGCGCAGTCCGGGCAGATCACCCGGTACATCTCGAACGTGTCATAGGAGTCGAACTCGTCGGGGTCCACCGGTTCGACGAGTTCCGGCTCGGTGTGTCCGGCGCGCTTCAGACTCTGCATGGAGACATTCCCCCTCGGATGGGCCGACCAGGCATGTGTGGTCTCGACCACAGCAAGCAATGCCCGTCGCGCGAGCCAGGTAACCGTGAGGTCACGGCCGACCGGCCGGTAACCTTGTGGTCTTCGTCACATGCGCCTTCTTCCCTCCGTCCGGAGCGCGGCCGGCTGTGCCGGATGAGCCGCGGGGCCATAGGTTGATCCGTATGGAGGAGCTGGATCGTCGGATCGTTGAACTGCTCGTCAAGGACGGCAGGACGAGCTACACCGACCTGGGCAAGGCCACGGGCCTGTCCACGTCGGCGGTGCATCAGCGCGTACGCCGCCTGGAGCAGCGGGGAGTCATCCGCGGCTACGCCGCGGTGGTCGACCCGGAGGCGGTCGGCCTGCCGCTGACCGCGTTCATCTCCGTCAAACCGTTCGACCCCAGTGCCCCCGACGACATCGCGGACCGGCTCGCGGAGATCGCGGAGATCGAGGCGTGCCACAGCGTGGCGGGCGACGAGAACTACATCCTCAAGGTGCGGGTGGGCACGCCGCTGGCGCTGGAGAACCTGCTGACGCGGATCCGGTCGCTGGCGGGGGTGTCGACGAGGACCACGGTGGTCCTGTCGACGCCGTACGAGAGCCGCCCGCCGTCGTTCTGACGCGATGAGCCCCGGAGCGCGCGGCCTCGCCCGCGCCTCCGCTCCCGCCCGCGCCTCCGCTCCCGACCGCTCTCGTCCCCCTGCGCGCGCCCGGCCCGTGCTCGCCCCGGCCCCGTGCGCCCCCGCCGGGACCCTGGCTCGGCGGCGGGCCCGGGAAGCGGGGAACGGGCCCGCCGAGGGGCCCCCGGCCTCCGCGGCCGCGTCCCACGCGGGAAACTGGCCCCATGACCCACCCCAACCGCACCGTGCTCCTGCGCGGCGGCGACGTGCACAGTCCCGCCGACCCCTTCGCCACCGCCATGGTCGTCGAGCGAGGACACATCGCCTGGGTCGGCTCCGAAGGCGCGGCCGATTCCTTCTCCTCCGGCGTCGACGAGGTCGTCGACCTGGAGGGCGCTCTCGTCACTCCCGCCTTCACCGACGCCCACGTGCACCTCACCACCACCGGCCTCGCCCTCACCGGCCTCGACCTGTCCGGCGCCGCGAGCCTGCCGGAGGCCCTCGCGCTCGTCCGGGCGCACCGCGTCGCCCGCCCCCGGGACCCGGTCCTGCTCGGACACGGCTGGGACGCCGGCCGCTGGCCCGAGGGGCGGCCGCCCTCCCGCGCCGAACTGGACGAGGCCGCCGGCGGGCGACCGCTCTATCTGCCGCGCGTCGACGTCCACTCCGCCGTGGTGACCACCGCCCTGCTCGACCTGGTCCCGGGTGTCACCGCCCTGACCGGCTACCACCCCGACGCGCCGCTCACCGGCGCCGCGCACCACGCCGTGCGCGCGGCGGCGTACGGCGCCGTCGGAGCGCCCCGCCGGGCCGAGGCGCAGCGCGCGGCCCGGCAGCACGCGGCGGCGCTCGGGATCGGCACGCTGCACGAGTGCGGCGGTCCCGACATCTCCGACGAGGAGGACTTCGTCGCGCTGCTGAAGCTGGCGCGGGAGGAGCCGGGGCCGCGCGTCCTCGGCTACTGGGCCGAGCCGGTGAGCGACGAGAAGGGTGCTCTGCGCGTCCGTGAGCTGGGCGCGACGGGCGCCGCGGGTGATCTCTTCGTGGACGGTTCGCTGGGCTCGCACACGGCGGCTCTGCGCGATCCCTACGCCGACGCCCCCCACTCCGGCACCCTCCATCTGGACGCGGCGGCGGTCGCGGCGCATGTGGCGGCCTGCACGGAGGCCGGACTCCAGGCCGGCTTCCACGCCATCGGGGACGCCGCGACCGACACGGTCGTCGCGGGCGTCCGCGCCGCCGCCGAGCGGCTGGGCCCGGCGCGGATCAGGGCCGCCCGGCACCGGGTGGAGCACGCCGAGATGCTCACCCCCGAGACCGTCGCCGCCTTCGCGGAGCTGGGGCTCACCGCCTCCGTCCAGCCCGCCTTCGACGCGGCCTGGGGCGGCGAGGACGGCATGTACGCGCGCCGGCTCGGCGCCGAGCGGGCCCGTACGCTCAATCCGTACGCCGCGCTCCTGCGCGCCGGTGTCCCGCTGGCCTTCGGTTCCGACAGTCCGGTCACGCCGCTCGACCCCTGGGGCACGGTCCGTGCCGCCGCCTTCCACCGCACGCCCGGGCACCGGGTGTCCGTGCGCGCCGCGTTCACGGCGCACACCCGGGGCGGCTGGCGGGCCGTCGGCCGCGACGACGCGGGCACCCTCGTGCCGGGCGCCCCGGCCGACTACGTGGTGTGGCGCACCGAGGAACTGGTGGTCCAGGCGCCCGACGACCGGGTGGCGCGCTGGTCCACGGACCCCCGCTCGGGCACGCCCGGTCTGCCGGATCTCACGCCCGGCCGGCCGCTGCCCGTGGCGCTGCGGACCGTGGTCGGAGGACAAACGGTGTTCGTGCGACCGAACGAGTGACGTACGGACATTTCGTACCGCCGACCGATGGCTCCCGGGCTCCGTCCCGACCTGCGGATCTTCCCCACTGACCTGCTGATTTGGGGAAACGTCGCAGATCAAACGGCTGTTGACAGTGAGCCGCCACCGGCGGGTAGGTTCGGCCGGGTCCACCACAGGACGTCCGTCCGGCAACCTCCGCGCAGTCCTCGAACGCCGCTGGGTCATGGGGCGGTGTGCCGCACCGGCGCACCGCCGCTGGGAGCCAGGTCCAGCGCCCGCGTCGCGGGGGCGAGGGCAGGTGTCAGCCGGCCGGCGGGTGCGACCCGGGCCGGGCCCCGGCGTTCAGTAGACAACGGCTTCCGGTCGACCCGCAGCCAGCGGGTCCCGGGCCGGCCCGAAGGACGCCGGGTCCCGTTCCGCAGCCGGTGCCGGCACGGGGCCCGTTCCGCGCGGGCCAAGATTTGGCCACGGCCGCGTCCAGGATCTCCCCTTCCGTGCCCCCATCTCCGGACATGGCCGCCCGTGCCGCCGTCACCAGCGGTGACCACGACAGGCGAGGTCCCGGGCGTGCTCGCTATGGTGGGACAACGGCGTACGGCTATTAAGGGGCAGTAGTGAACGACGGCGGTCAGCGGCGGTACGGTCCGCTCGGTACGGCCCTGGTGATCATCCCGACCTTCAACGAGGCCGAGAACCTCAGGGCGATCGTCTCCCGGGTGCGTGCCGCCGTGCCGGAGGCCGACATCCTGGTCGCCGACGACAACAGCCCCGACGGCACAGGCAAGATCGCCGACGAACTGGCCGAAGCGGACGACCAGGTCAGGGTGTTGCACCGCAAGGGCAAGGAAGGGCTCGGCGCGGCCTATCTCGCGGGTTTCCGCTGGGGCATCGAGCACGGCTACGGCGTGCTGGTCGAGATGGACGCCGACGGCTCCCACCAGCCGGAGGAACTGCCCCGGCTGCTGACGGCCCTCAAGGGCGCCGACCTCGTCCTCGGCTCGCGCTGGGTGCCGGGCGGGCGCGTCGTCAACTGGCCCAGGACACGGGAGTTGATCTCGCGCGGCGGCAGCACCTACTCCCGGGCCCTGCTCGGTGTGCCGATCCGTGACGTCACCGGCGGTTACCGGGCCTTCCGCGCGGAGACCCTGGAGAAGCTGGGCCTGGACGCCGTCGCCTCACAGGGGTACTGCTTCCAGGTCGACCTCGCCCGGCGCGCGGTCGAGGCCGGCTGCCACGTGGTCGAGGTGCCCATCACCTTCGTCGAGCGGGAGCTGGGCGATTCCAAGATGAGCCGGGACATCCTCGTCGAGGCGCTGTGGCGGGTCACGGCGTGGGGCGTCGAGGCCCGGGCGAACCGACTCCTCGGCCGCAAACCCGCGGGCCCGTCCTGACCGGTCGGCCCGGCGCCGGTCGCACCCGGCGCCGACAGGGCCCGTCCGGTCGGTCCCGCGGACGGGGCCTACGCCGTTCTGACAGCGCACCAGGCACACTTGGACCATGACGACCGAGCAATCGCCCCGGACCTCCCCGCCGCGCAGCCGCGCCCGTACCTGGATCCCGCTGGGCATCGCGGCCTGGCTGGTGCTGGAGATCTGGCTGCTGATCGTCGTGGGGGACCGTGCGGGCGGCCTGGCCGTTCTCGCGCTCCTCGTGGGCGCCGGGGTGCTGGGCGCGGCGGTCGTCAAACGGGCCGGACGCCGGGCCTTCCGCAATCTGACCGAGACCCTGCAACGCGAGCAGCGCCGCCAGAGCCGTCCGGAGGAGGTCTCCGCTCCGGCGGCCGACGCGGAGGGCAGCCGGAGCAAGGGCAACGGTTTCCTGATGCTCGGCGGCCTGCTGATCATGGTTCCGGGGCTGATCACCGACCTGTTGGGCCTCCTGCTGCTGATACCGCCGGTCAGGACCGCGCTCGGCCGGTACGCGGAGAAGTCGCTGGAGCGCCGGATGAGCCGGGTGGCGCCGCCCGGCAGCCTCGGTGACACCTTCCAGCAGGCCCGGATGCGCCGGCCGGACGGGAAGGTCGTCCAGGGTGAGGTCATCCGCCATGACGAGCCCGAGGGCTCCCGTCCCGAGGACGAGCGAGGCGGACAGGGCCCGCGTCCGCCGCTGACTCCCTGACGTGCTGCCATCGGCGTACGACACGGCCGCGGGCCGCGACACCGATCGTGTCGCGGCCCGCGGCTGTGCTGTGACGCTTGTCTCGCTTGTCGCTCTTCCTTGCGCGGTCCTGCCGGTCAGGCGGACTTCCGGCTGTCCCGCGGATGCACGGCGATGTTCATGGCACCGGAGCGCAGGACCGCCAGCCTCTCGGCCAGCACCTCCTCCAACTCCTCGCGGGTGCGCCGCTCCATGAGCATGTCCCAGTGTGTACGCGCCGGCTTGCCCTTCTTCTCCTCGGGGCCTTCCCCGTCCACCAGGAGTGCCTGGGCGCCACACGCCTTGCACTCCCACTCCGGCGGAATTTCCGCCTCTACCGAGAACGGCATCTCGAATCGATGACCGTTCTGGCATGCGTACTCCACCGCCTGGCGCGGGGCCAGATCGATGCCGCGGTCCGTCTCGTAGCTGGTAACCACAAGTCGCGTGCCGCGGAGAGCTCGCTCACTCATGAATCGTGCCTCCCGGGCTTGTCGCCCACAGGACAGGTGTCGCTGTCGTCGTCATCCGGTCAACGTCCGGTCGGCGGTAAAGATTCCCGTTCCGGGTCATGCGTCGCCCGTCGTGCCGCCCTTGTTGTACCCACCGGCGCCCGGTTTGTCACATCTAACAGGAGATGTCACCCAGTGTTTTCATCTCCATACGTCGCAGTAACGGTCCGCCTGGCAGGCCAAACGCGTACACTACCGCCCTTCGCCTGCCGCGTCTAAATCCGGTCCGGCACCGGATTCCCCGCGGCCGCGACCGCCGCCCTGACCGGGACGCGCACCAGCAGGCCGAGTCCCAGGGCGAAGAAGACCACCAGGGAGATGATGGCATCCCGGTAGCTGCCGGTGAGCTGATAGGCCAGACCGAACACCAGCGGGCCCAGCCAGCTCAGCCCCCGGTCGCTCATCTCGTACGCCGAGAAGTACTCCGCCTCCTTGCCCCGGGGTACCAGGTGGGAGAACAGCGAGCGCGACAGGGCCTGGCTGCCGCCGAGCACCATCCCGATCGCGGCCGCCAGCACGAAGAACGCGGCCGGGCTGTGCGCGGGCAGGAAGTAACCCGCCGCCAGGATCAGCGTCCAGACGACCAGGGAGCCCTCGATCGTCCGCTTGGCGCCGTACCGCGCGGCGAGCCGGCCCATCCCGAGCGCGCCCGCCACCGCCAGGATCTGCACCAGCAGCACGGCGACGATCAGTGTCGTCTGGTCCAGGCCCAGTTCCTCGGAACCGTAGATCGACGCCTGCGAGATCACCGTCTGCACCCCGTCGTTGTAGACGAGGTAGGCCAGCAGGAAGGCCAGCGTCAGGGGATGGCGGCGCATGTCCCGCAGGGTGTTCACCAGTTGGCGCCAGCCGGTGCCCACCGCGCCCTCGCCGGCGCGCGGCGCCCGGCGGTCGCGCAGCCGTCGCAGCGGTACGACCGTGAAGGCGCCCCACCAGACGCCGGCCGACGCCAGGCAGATCCGTACCGCCGTCGACTCGCTCACCCCGAACGTGTCATGTCCGGTGTACAGCACCAGATTCACGACCAGGACCAGCGCGCCCGAGGTGTAGCCGAAGGCCCAGCCGCGGGACGAGACGCGGTCGCGTTCCCCGGGGGTGGCGATCTGCGGCAGGAACGCGTTGTAGAGCACCATCGAGACCGACAGCGACGCGTTCGCCACGATCAGCAGCAGCGCCCCCAGCAGATAGCGGTCGCCGTCCAGGAAGAACATGCCCGCCGTGGCCGCCGCCCCCAGGTACGCGGCGGCCGCCAGCAGTGGCTTCTTCCGTCCCGTACGGTCCGCCGCCGCGCCCACCAGCGGCATCGTCACCACCGCGAGGATCACGGACACGGACACCGCGTACGCGAAGAGCGAGCCCGCGCGCACGGGAACGCCCAGCGGATGGACGAAGCCGTCCGCGTCGGCGGCGGCGCGGGCCACCGAGGTCAGATACGGGCCGAGGAAGACCGTGAGCACGCTCGTCGAATAGACGGAGCACGCGAAGTCGTAGAAGTACCAGCCGCGTTGTTCGCGCCTGCGGGCCGCCGCCTCGTCGGCGCGGTCCGTGGTCCCGGCAGTCACCCGAGCGGTCTCGCTTTCCCCCGTGCCCCGTCGGCCGGGGCGTCCTCGTCGGTCACGGCCCCCTCGGTCCCGGGGCCCTCCGTCGGCCGTGCCGTCCGGCGTCGGTGCCGGTCCGGCCCCGCGGCGCGCGGACCGCACCGCGTCAGCGCCACAGGCCCCGCGCGGTGAACACCGCGCGCAGCGTGTCCAGTTGATCGGTCATGATGCCATCCACGCCGAGATCCAGCAGCGCTGCCATCCCGTCCGCCTCGTTGACCGTCCAGACGTGGACCTTCAGGCCGCGCGCGTGCGCCGTCCGCACGAAGCGCTCGTCCACCACCGGGACGCCGTTCTGGGCGCGGGGCACCTGCACGCACACGGCGCCGCGGCGCACCGGCGCCGGGATCCCGTAGCCGCGCAGCCTGAGGCCCAGCACCCCCCGTACGCCGTAGGACGTGGCCAGCCGCGGGCCCGCGAGGCGGGCGGCGGCCGCCGCCCGCCGCTCCGAGAAGGAGCCCACGCACACCCGGTCCCAGCAGCCGGTCCGGCGGATCAGCCCGACCAGCGGGACCAGCGCGGGGGCGGCCTTGACGTCCACGTTCCAGCGCGCCTCGGGGAACTCCTCCAGCAGCTCCTCGAAGAGCGGCAGCGGCTCCCGGCCCGCCACCCTGGCCCGGCGCACCTGAGACCACGGCAGATCCGCGATCCGGCCCCGGGTGTCGGTCACGCGGTCCAGGGTCGCGTCGTGGAAGGCGACCAGCCGGCCGTCGGCGGTGGCGTGGACATCGGTCTCGAAGTAGCGGTAGCCGAGAGCGGCCGCGCGGCGGAACGCGGCGGCCGTGTTCTCCAGGCCGTCGGACGCCCCGCCGCGGTGCGCGAACGGGATCGGGCCGGGGTGGTCCAGATAGGGATGCTGGGTCAGGGCGCTCACCGCCGCAGTATGGCCCCTCCGGGTGACCCGGCGGCGTCCGGCGTCCGGCCGTCGGCCGCCGCCGGGATGGCGAACACGCGCAGGAAGAGCTGGGCGAGCGGCCCGATGGCGAGGGCGTAGGCCACCGTGCCGACGCCCACCGAGCCGCCGAGGACGAATCCCGTCGCGACGACGGCGGCCTCGATCCCGGTCCTGATCAGGCGGACCGAGCGGCCGGTCAGCCGGTGCAGCCCGGTCATCAGGCCGTCACGCGGGCCCGGCCCGAAGCGGGCCGCTATGTACAGGCCGGTGGCCATGCCGTTGAGCCCGACGCCGGCGGCCAGCAGGACGGTCCTGACGGCGAGGGTCCGGCCGTCGGGGACCAGCGCCAGTGTGGCGTCGATCGCGAGCCCGACCACGAACACGTTGGACACCGTGCCCAGCCCCGGGCGTTCCCTCATCGGGATCCACAGCAGCAGCACGAGCGCGCCCACGGCGATCGCGACGACCCCCATGCTCAGCCCGGTCAGCTCCGCCAGCCCCTGGTGCAGCACGCCCCAGGGCTCCAGCCCGAGGCCGGCGCGGACCAGCAGCGCCGAGCTCGCCCCGTACAGCACCAGCCCGGCGTAGAGCTGACCGAGCCGGCGGGGCAGACGCCGTCCGCGCAGCCGGGAGGTGAGAGTCGTGGGGGCCATGCCGTTGCCTCCTGGGTGGGATAGTGGACTGGTACGAGCCACCCTGTGGCGGGTGGTGGACGGGCAACCACGTCCAATTTGGGGAAGGTGGACTGATTTCCATGACGCAGTGGACTTCGGCCGTCGGGGCGGCGCAGCTCGCCCGGCAGCTCCTGGCCCAGCGGCCCCGCCCCGCCGCCGGTCCCGGAGCCCGCAGACCACCCGCCTACCGGACCCTGGCCGACGGTATCCGGCTGCTCGTCCTGGAGGGCCGGGTGCCGGTCGCCGCCCGGCTGCCGGCGGAGCGCGAGCTGGCCGCGGCCCTCGGCGTGAGCCGTACGACGGTGGCCGCCGCGTACGAGGCGCTGCGCGGCGAGGGCTTCCTCCAGTCCCGCCGGGGCGCCGGCAGCTGGACGGCCGTACCGGCCGGCAACCCACTGCCCGCGCGCGGCCTGGAACCCCTGCCGCCGGAGTCCCTGGGCTCGGTGATCGACCTCGGCACCGCCTCCCTGCCCGCCCCCGAGCCCTGGCTGAGCCGGGCCGTCCAGGGAGCGCTGGAGGAGCTGCCGCCCTACGCGCACACGCACGGGGACTATCCGGCGGGGCTGCCCGCCCTGCGGCGGACGCTCGCCGAGAGGTACACCGCGCGCGGCGTGCCGACCATGCCCGAGCAGATCATGGTCACCACCGGCGCGATGGGCGCCATCGACGCGATCTGTCATCTCTTCGCCGGGCGTGGGGAGCGGATCGCGGTCGAGTCGCCCAGTTACGCCAACATCCTCCAGCTGATGCGGGAGGCGGGCGCCCGGCTGGTGCCGGTCGCGATGGCGGAGGGGCTGGCGGGCTGGGACTCGGCGCGCTGGCGCCAGGTCCTGCGGGACGCGGCGCCCCGGCTCGCCTATGTCGTCGCCGACTTCCACAACCCGACCGGCGCGCTGGCCGACGAGGACCAGCGGCGCCGGCTGGTGGACGCGGCACGCTCGGCCGGCACGGTGCTCGTGGCCGACGAGACCATGTCCGAGCTGCGGCTGGACGACGACGTCGTGATGCCCCGGCCGGTCTGCGCCTTCGATTCCGGAGGCAGCACGGTCATCACCGTCGGCTCGGCCAGCAAGGCGTTCTGGGCGGGGCTGCGGGTCGGCTGGGTGCGCGCCGCGCCCGACGTGATCCGCTCCCTGGTGGCGGCGCGCGCCTACGCCGACCTCGGCACGCCCGTGCTCGAACAGCTGGCGCTGCACTGGCTGATGCGCACCGGTGGCTGGGAGGAGGCGGTCGCCATGCGCCGGGCGCAGGCGCGCGACAACAGGGACGCGCTGGTCGCGGCGGTGCGCGAGCGGCTGCCCGACTGGGAGTTCGCGGTGCCCCACGGCGGGCTGACGCTGTGGGTGCGCACCGGCGGGCTGTCCGGGTCCCGGCTGGCCGAGGTGGGCGAGCGGGTGGGCGTACGGGTGCCGTCGGGACCGCGTTTCGGGGTCGACGGCGCGTTCGAGGGGTACGTACGGCTGCCGTTCACCGTCGGCGGCCCGGTCGCCGACGAGGCGGCGGTCCGGCTGGCGGCCGCCGCGCGCCTGGTGGAGACGGGGGCGAGCACGGGCACGGACGCGCCGCGCACCTTCGTCGCCTGACGGAGCGTCAGGCGACCGGGGCCGAGCCCGTCGCCCGGTCGGTCTCCTGCTCGGGGACCCGCTCCTGCCCCGCGTCCGCCGCCGGCCCGTCGAAGCCGGGCCGGCGGTCCGGCAGCAGGTCCAGCACGGCCCGGCGGCGCGCCTCGGCCGCCTCGTCGTCGTACGGGTCGACGGTCGCCGGGACCTGGAGCCTGAGCACCGGCCCCGCCCCGAGCCGTGCGTAGCCCCGGCCCGGCGGCATCTCGTACGGGGGAGTGGTGTGCGGTGGCGCCCCCAGCACCTCGGCCATCCGCACGGGCGGGGCCTGCCCGAGGACGACCCGGGCGCGGGTGTGCGCGTGTACCGTCTCGTGCAGCGCGTCCAGCGCGTCGAGGTGTTCGGCCACCACCACCGTGACCCGCGCGGACCTGCCGTGGCGCAGCGGCACCTGGAGCAGTTCCTGTGGATCCGGCCGCCCCTCGGCAGCGGCCGCCTGGCCGAGGACGGCCGGCCGGTCCAGCAGGATCCACAGCGGCCTGCGGGTGTCCTCCGGCGCGGGCAGGCCCGCCTGCCGGGCCCGGCCCGCGGTGATCAGGCGCCGCTCGGTCTCGTTCGCGGCCCACTCCAGACCGGCCAGCGCGCCCTCCGGTCCGCACTCCACGGCCAGGACGCCGCGCCGCCCGGTCAGGCAGGCGTACTCCCCGCTCCCGCCGCCGTCCACGACCAGTACGTCGCCGTGGCGCACGGCCTGCAGAGCGATCGAGCGGAGCAGGCTCGTCGTGCCGCTGCCGGGCCGGCCCGTCGCCAGCAGATGCGGCTCGGTCGAGCGCCCCCCGGTCCGCCAGAGGACCGGCGTCAGGTCCTGGGCGGCGCCGTCGATCAGCACGGGCACGGTACGGCGCCCGGCGCCGGCGTCACCGAAACCCAGCACGATCTCCTGGGGCACGGTGACGAAGGGCTGGGCGGCGGGGGCGGTGGACAGGGCGGGCAGCACGGTCATCCCCAGTTCGCCCGCCTCCTCGTCCCAGGTGAAGAGGTACTCGCGGCCGCGCCCGCACTTGGCGTACAGCAGCTGTTCGACCCGGCCGCGCTCGTCCGGATCGCTGTCGGGGAAGTACGCGGGGTACGTCATCCGCAGCCGGGTGGGCCGTCCCTCGGCGTCGAACGCGTAGTCGCTGAACGCGGCGGTCCAGTCGCCGCCGTGCGAGAAGAGCGGATTCGGGTCGTCCGGCACCGCGACGTAGGGCACCAGCGCCTCGTACAGCGATCGCAGCCGCTTCGTCTCCGCCTCCTCCGGCCCGGTCCGCTCGGGGGCCCGCTCCCGGCCCTGCCAGCCGGCCACGGCCATCAGCGAGATCAGGCCCAGCGTGGGCCCGTACGGCGTGAACGCGACGAACATCAGGCAGCACGCCGCCGCGAAGACCATCGGCCCGCGCCGGTCCTTGGGCGTGGCGGCCCACTTCCGGTGCGCCGCGGCACTGAGAAGCCGCAGCCCGCGGGCCACGGTGAGCAGCGGGTGGAGTACGTCCGCGACGGTGGCGGCGGCCGTACGGGCCAGCCGGCGGGCCCGCGCGATCCGGCCGCCGCCACTGGTCGGGACGCGAAGGAGGGGGCGCCGGGCCACGGCTGTCTCCTGACGGTGCTGACGGACGGGGGAGAAGGGCGGAGGGGCAGTAGGACGGAAAGGGAAGGAGACGGTCAGAACTTGATGCCGCCCAGAAGGCTCGCGAGGCTCGCGCTCCCGGCCGTGATGCTCGGTGCGATGGCCGTCCCCGCGAGATAGA
Source organism: Streptomyces sp. NRRL F-5135 (assembly GCF_000719775.1). Classification (GTDB taxonomy): domain Bacteria; phylum Actinomycetota; class Actinomycetes; order Streptomycetales; family Streptomycetaceae; genus Streptomyces; species Streptomyces hebeiensis. Next base: position 91,139 of record NZ_JOHR01000030.1, read on the forward strand.
AGCCGAAGAGCGCGCAGACCACCGCGTGGGACGCCTTGAGCCCGCCCTTGCGGAAGAAGAGGAAGACGACGATTCCGAGCAGTACGACACCGGACATGGAAAGGACCATGGGGATCTCCTGGCTGTAGTGCGGTCACCGTGCGTGCCCCCATGATCGCCAGAAGTATCTATGTGACAAAAGGTGTAAACGGGTGAAAGATCGTGAATCCCGGCGTGTACGCACGGGCAGTACCCTGTCGGTTCACTCGCACGGCGGCCGTGCCGTACGGGCCCGGATCGGCGCCGCAGAGATGTGACGCGAACACGAGAGGCGGTCCACCCCCATGAGCGACGCACCGGACCCCGAGGTGATCGAACTGGCCACGAAGGTCTTCGACCTGGCCAGGAGCGGCGAGGCCGAGACGCTCGCCGCGTACGTCGACGCCGGCGTCCCCGCCGACCTCGCCAACGACCGGGGCGACTCCCTCGTCATGCTCGCCGCGTACCACGGCCACGCCCCGGCCGTCGAGGCCCTGATCGCCCGCGGCGCCGACGCGGACCGCGCCAACGACCGGGGCCAGACCCCGCTCGCGGGCGCCGTCTTCAAGGGGGAGGAGGCGGTGATCCGCGCGCTCCTCGCCGGCGGGGCCGATCCGAACGGCGGCACCCCGTCCGCCGTGGATACCGCGCGGATGTTTGGGAAGACAGACCTGTTGAAGCTGTTCGGAGCCCAGTGAGCCGGGGTGCCGTCAGGGGCCCTTTCACTATGAGCGTCCGAGCAGGGCGCGTGGTCTGGTGCCGTGCATCGCAAGGCGCCGGAGAGTCCTGGTAGCGGAGCTACCTGGGCTTTTCGGCAACGCGGCGAGGTGCGGTGCCAGGCCGCGTGACCCGGACGGGCATAGTGAAAGGACCCCTAAATGTGGTCGCGGTGGCGAAATGGCTGGGTCATCATGACGTCGGGCCCGCAGGGGGCCCGACGAGAGGCAGGGAAGATGGTCTGCATCAGGCGAAGGACGACGGCCGGTCGAGCGTGCACTCGGGGCGGGGCCTAGGGCGGGTTTCGAAAGTCCCGCCTGGCTCGCGACGCCTGGCACGCACGCTCGCCGCGTTGTCGGAGTCGTCCAAGTACGTCCGGTACGAGGACGATCCTCCGCCTTGCGATCGCACGCACCAGACGCCGCGAGCCCCGCCCTGCGGGCGGACGGCGCTACTTTCGCGACACGCCCTAGGGCGTGCTGCGAAAGTCCCGCCTGGCCCCGTCGCGGCGGGCACACCTTGCCGGTCGCGGCACCAGCGCTCCGGCAGCGGCACCTACACCCCCGGTTGCGTCGACAGCTTGATGTGAGGCTTTTCCGATGTTCGATCCAGTCATAGCGCCGAGCGGCACACTCCTCGGCCTGTTGCAGAGGGGCCGCGGCGACGGCACGCTCCACGCGCTCGCCGCCCCCCGCGCGGAGGCCCTCGCCGCCCTCGACCACTGCGTGCTCAACGACCCCCGCCACGACTGGCAGGTCGAGAACCGCTCGCTCTACTACGCACGCCTGTACCTGGATCTCCACGGCGGGCTCGACGCGGTCGAGCACCACCTCTTCCGCGCCGAGGACCGGCTCGACACCGAGGAGGTCAGGACCGGGCTGTCGCTCGCCGTGCTCGGCCACCTGGCCTCCTACGGCCGGCGCGACGCGCTCGACCTGCTGCGCCGCTACGCCGAGACCGGCTCCAACTGGGCCTGGGCGCTCGACGAACTGGCGCTGCGCGACGACGACACCGGGCTGCGCGCCCTGGCCGGGCCGGTCCTCGGCCGCTTCCCCCGCACCCCCGAAGGAGACGCCGAGCTGGCCGCCGCCGTGCGCGACGCCTTCGAGCCCCGGCCCTGGCGGCTGTGGGCGGACGACCCGCGCGCCGAGATCGGCGCGCGGATCAGGGCAGCCGGCGAACAGGGCTCCTTCGACCGCTGGCAGCGACAGCTCCGGCCGAGCGGACCTCGCCCGGGCTGGAGCGTGGCCGCAGTCTTCGACTGGGCGCAGGAAGGGCTGGAGCGCGGCGGCGAACTGCATCTGCCGGCGGCCCGCTGCCTCACGGCGGTCGCCGGGCCCGGAGACCGCCCGACGATCCTCGAAGCCGCGCGCGGCGGCCCGGACGGGGCCCGCTGCGCGGCCCTTCACTATCTCGCCGAGGCCCGCGACCCGGACGTGCTCGACCTGATCGAAGCGGCAGCCTCCGACCCGTCCCGTACCGTCGCCGACGCGGCGGTGGCCGCGTTCGAGCGGATGTGCGGCGCGGACGCGGTCGACCGGGCGCGCGGCTGGATCCACCGGCCCGACGCCCTCGGGGCGTCCGCCGCGGGCGTGCTCGCCTGCCGGGGCGGTACGCGCGACACCGATCTCGTCCTCGGCGCGCTGCGTGAGACCGTCCGGGCCGAGGGGCCCGACGCCCGGCGGCTGTGGACGCTCGTCGACGGCGCGGGCCGGCTCGGCATCGTCTGCGCGGCGCCCGTGCTGCGCCACGTCTACCGCGAGACCGCCTCGTCCCAACTGCGCGGACGCGCGGCGAAGGCACTGGCCGCCACCGACCCCTCCTACGCCACCGGGTTCGCCGTCGAGTGCCTGTGGGACTGCGAGGAGACCACGCGGGAGATCGCGGCGCTGCACGCCGAGACGGGAGACGCCCGGGTGGCGGAGCGGCTGCGGCGGCTGGCCGCGGACCCGGCCGAGGAGGCCGAGGTGCAGACGGCCGTACGCAGCCGGATCGGCGGCGCGGACGCGGCGACGCGCTGACCCCGTCCGGGGCGGCGGGACCGGATTCGTCCAAGCGCCGGGCCCGGGGCGCGCGCGTCGGCCCGGACCCGGGCGTCGAGGCCCGCGGCCGCCCCGGCTCCCGTCCGGGCGGCGGCCGCGGGTTCCCACCGCCGGGCTCCGGGGCGTACCGCCGGGGCCGTGGCGGTCGGCCGGCGGTCCGTCCGCGTGGCGTCGCCACCAATGCTCACGGGACGTTTCCCACGCGGAAAGATCCTCGTTGGCGGGGACACGCTCGGTACGACGACAACACGCATATGCGTGTCGTCATCGTCACCGAGTCCTTCCCGCCCGACGTCAACGGCGTGGCCCACTGCGCCCTCCAGACCGCGCGGCACCTTGCCGCACGCGGTCACGATCCGCTCGTCATCGCGCCGGCCGTCGCCGGCGCCGCCGAGACCGACGCCCCGTGCCCGGTGGTCCGCGTACCGTCCCTGCCGCTGCCCGGCTACCCGCAGGTCCGGGTGGCCCTGCCCAGCCGGCGCGTGGCGGCCACCATCGCCGCGCACCGGGCCGACCTGGTCCACCTGGCCGGGCCCTTCGTCCTCGGCGTACGGGGGATGACGGCCGCGGCGCGGCTGCACGTCCCCGCCGTCGCCGTCTACCAGACCGATCTCGCCGGCTACGCCCGGACGTACGTCGGGGCGGGCGAGGCCGCGGCCTGGCGCCGGATCCGCGCCGTGCACTCCGCGGCCGACCGCACGCTCGCGCCCTCCGGCGCCGCCGTCCAGGACCTCGTCGAGCACGGGGTGCCGCGGGTGCGGCTGTGGCGGCGGGGTGTGGACACCGTACGGTTCCGGCCCGAGCTGCGCGACGAGGCGCTGCGCAGGCGGCTGGCGCCGGACGGGGAGCTGATCGTCGGGTACGTCGGCCGGCTGGCGCCCGAGAAGCAGGTCGAGCTGCTGGCCGGCGTGTGCGAGCTGCCCGGCGTGCGGGTCGTGATCGTCGGGGACGGCCCCAGTGAGGCATCGCTGCGCGGCGCGCTGCCCGGCGCCGTCTTCCTCGGCCGGCGGACCGGCGCGGAACTGGCGCGGACCTTCGCCTCCTTCGACGTGTTCGCGCACACCGGGCCGTACGAGACCTTCTGCCAGACCGTGCAGGAGGCCATGGCCGCCGGGGTGCCGGTGATCGCGCCCGCCGCCGGCGGCCCGCTGGACCTCGTGGACCACGGACGTACGGGCCTGCTGGTCACCCCGCACGACGCCGGCGCCGTCACGGCGGCGGTACGGGAGCTGGCCTGGGCCCCCGCGCTCCGCGCGGCCTACGGGCGCGCGGGCCGGGCCGCCGTCGAGGGCCGGACCTGGGAGACCGTGGGGGACCAGCTGCTCGGCCACTACGACGAGGTGCTCGGAGCGCGTACGGCGGTGGTCGCGTGAGCGGGCTGCGGATCGTACGGCTGGCGAACTTCGTCACCCCGTCCTCCGGTGGGCTGCGCACCGCGCTGCGGGAGCTGGGCCGCGGGTACCTGGCGGCCGGGCACCGGCCGGTGCTGATCGTGCCGGGTGAGCGGGCGACCGACGAGGACACCGCGCAGGGCCGGGTGATCACTCTGCCGGGGCCGGTGCTGCCGGGCACCGGCGGTTACCGGGTGCTGACGGCACGGCGGCGGCTGCGGGCCGTGCTCGAAGACCTCGGCACCGACCGGCTGGAGGTCTCCGACCGCACCACGCTGCGCTGGACGGGGGAGTGGGCCCGGCGCCACCGGGTGCCCTCCGTGATGGTCTCCCACGAGACCGCGGACGGGGTGCTGCGCACCTGGGGGGTGCCGGGGACGGCGGCGGAGCGCGCGGCCGACCGGCTGAACGCGCGCAGCGCGTGGGCGTACTCCCGGATCGTGTGCACGACGGAGTGGGCGGAGCGGGAGTTCCTGCGCATCGGCGCGCGCAACGTGGTGCGGGCGCCGCTCGGCGTGGACCTGGTCCGCTGCCGGCCGGACCGGCGGTCGGCGGGCCTGCGGGAGCGGTACGCGCGCGGCGCCGACGTCCTGCTGCTGCTCGGGTCACGGCTGTCGGTGGAGAAGCGGCCGGGAACCGCGCTCGACACGCTGGCGGAGCTGCGGGCGCGGGGCGTGCGGGCGGTGCTGGTCGTCGCCGGGGACGGGCCGCTGCGCGGTGGGCTGGTCCGGCGGGCCCGGGAGCGGGGGCTGCCCGCGCACTTCCTGGGACACGTGGGTGACCGCGCGGAGATGGCCGCCCTCCAGGCGTCCGCGGACATCTGCCTGGCGCCCGGCCCGGCCGAGACGTTCGGGCTGTCGGCGCTGGAGTCGCTCGCCTGCGGCACCCCGGTGGTCGCGAGCGCGTCGTCGGCGCTGCCGGAGGTGGTCGGCGACGCGGGGGTGGCGGCGACGGACACGGCGCACGCGTTCGCCGACGGCGTCGAGGACCTGCTGGCCCGCCCGGAGCGCGGGCGCCGCGCGGCCGCGCGCGACCGCGCGGAGCTGTTCGGCTGGGACAGGGCGGTGGCGGCGTTCCTGGCGGCCCACGACGTACCGCTGCCGAGGATCCCGGCTCCGCGCGGCCCGGGCGGAACGGCGGGATGACGTCCGGCGACCGGCCCCGGCCGGGCGGGACCGGGGCGCACGACGAGCGCGACGTGACGCGGGTACGGTCCCGGAAGGAACCGGAGCCGGGTCCGCCCGGGGCCCTTCCGTCGGCGACGCCGCCCGCGCGTCCACAGGCGCGGGCCGCGCCGCCCCAGTGCCCGAGTGGCCCTGCCGGATCCGCGGATCTCGCGGCGGCCGTCGGGCCGGGTGGCCTCGGGATGCCGACCGGGCCTGGGGCGTCTGCCGGGCCGTCGTGCCTGCGCGGCGCTGTCCCGCCCGCGGACCTCAAGGCGCCGACCGGTCCCGGGGCCCCGGCCGCGCCCTCGCGGCGGCGGGCCGGGCCGCCGCCTCCGCCGCCACGAAAGGCGCCCCCACCGCCCCCGCGACGAGAATGGGGGGATGACCGCACAGGCCGGACGCTGGGAGTTCTGGGTCGACCGGGGCGGCACCTTCACCGATGTCGTCGGCCGACGCCCGGACGGCCGGCTCGTCACCCGCAAACTGCTCTCCCACCACCCCGAGCGGTACCGGGACGCCGCCGTCGCCGGCATCCGGCTGCTGCTCGGCCTCGGCCCGCGCGAGGCGATCCCCGCCGACCGGATCGACATCGTCAAGATGGGCACGACCGTGGCCACCAACGCACTCCTCGAGCGGCGCGGCGAGCCGACCGTCCTGCTGATCACCGAGGGCTTCCGGGACGCCCTGCGCATCGCCTACCAGAACCGGCCCCGCCTCTTCGAGCGGCACATCGTGCTGCCCGAGGCCGTCTACGACCGTGTCATCGAGGTCCCCGAACGCGTCGACGCCCGGGGCGACACCGTACGGCCCCTCGACACGGACGCCCTCACCGAGGGGCTGCGCGCCGCCCACGCCGACGGGTTCCGCGCCGCCGCCGTCGTCCTCATGCACGGCTACCGCCACCCCGCACACGAGAAGGCCGTCGCCGACGCCGCCCGCGCCGCCGGCTTCACCCAGGTCAGCTGCTCGCACGAGGTCAGCCCGCTCATCAAGATCGTGCCGCGCGGCGACACCACCGTCGTGGACGCCTACCTCTCGCCGATCCTGCGCCGCTACGTGGACGAGATCGCCTCCGAACTGCGCTCCGTGCGCCTGATGTTCATGCAGTCCAACGGCGGCCTGCGGGAAGCCGCCCACTTCCGCGGCAAGGACGCCGTCCTGTCCGGACCGGCCGGCGGCGTCGTCGGCATGGCGCGCACGTCGCGGCAGGCCGGCCACGACCGAGTCATCGGCTTCGACATGGGCGGCACCTCCACCGACGTCTCGCACTACGCGGGCGAGTTCGAACGCGAACTGGGCACCCAGGTGGCCGGGGTGCGGATGCGCGCCCCCATGATGAGCATCCACACCGTCGCGGCGGGCGGCGGCTCGGTCCTCCACTTCGACGGACAGCGCTACCGCGTCGGCCCCGACTCCGCGGGCGCCGAGCCCGGCCCGGCCTGCTACCGGCGCGGCGGCCCCCTCACCGTCACCGACGCCAATGTGATGCTCGGCCGCATCCAGCCCGCCCACTTCCCGGCGGTGTTCGGCCCGGACGCGGACCAGCCACTGGACACCGACGTGGTGCGGGAGCGCTTCGCGGCCCGCGCCGAGGAGGTGCGCGCGGCGACGGGGACGCGCCGTACGCCCGAGGAGGTGGCCGCCGGTTACCTGGAGATCGCGGTCCTGAACATGGCCAACGCGGTGAAGAAGATCTCCGTGCAGCGCGGGCACGACATCACCCGCTACGCCCTCACCAGCTTCGGCGGGGCGGGCGGCCAGCACGCGTGCGCGGTCGCCGACGTCCTCGGGGTCGACACCGTCCTCGTGCCCCCGCTCGCCGGGGTGCTGTCCGCGTACGGCATCGGGCTCGCCGACGCCACCGCCATGCGGGAGCGGTCCGTGGAGGCCGAGCTGGACGACCGTACGGAGCGCCGGGTGCGCGAGCTGTGCGCGTCACTCGCCGAGCGGACCCGGGCCGAACTGCGCGCCGACCGGGTCCCGGACGACGCCGTCACCACCCACGCGCGGGTGCTGCTGCGCTACGCGGGTACGGACGCTAGCCTGCCGGTCGAGCTGGCGGACGCCGCCGCCATGACCGAGGCGTTCGCCGACCTCCACCGCACCCGGTACGGCTTCACGACGGACAAGCCCCTGGTCGTGGCGGCCGTCTCGGTCGAAGCCGTGGGTGCGGCGGGGCCGCACACCCCGTACGAGCCACCGCGCTCCGACGCGCCCGGCGGAGGCGGACCGTACGCCACCGTACGGATGTTCACGGACGGGTCGGTACGGGACGTCCCGCTGCACCGCCGCGACGACCTGCGCCCCTCCGACACCGTCACCGGTCCCGCCGTGATCGCCGAGTCCGACGCCACCACCGTGGTCGACCCCGGCTGGCGGGCGGTGGCGGCCGAGTCGGGGCATCTGGTGCTGACCCGGGTGACCCCACGGCCCGGGCGCGTCGCGGTCGGTACGGACGTCGACCCCGTTCTCCTGGAGGTCTTCAACAGCCTCTTCATGGCGATCGCCGAGCAGATGGGCGTCCGCCTGGAGAACACCGCGCACTCCGTCAACATCAAGGAACGGCTCGACTTCTCCTGCGCGCTGTTCGACGCCGACGGCAACCTGATCGCCAACGCGCCGCACATCCCCGTGCACCTCGGTTCGATGGGCGAGTCCATCAAGGAGGTGCTGCGCAGGCGGCGCGGCGCCGGAAGCCGCGAGGGCGAGGACGACGAGACCGGGCGCACGCTGCGGCCCGGCGATGTGTACGCCGTCAACGACCCGTACCACGGCGGCACCCATCTGCCCGATGTGACCGTCGTGACCCCGGTCTTCGACGAGCGGGGCGAGCGGCCGGCGTTCCTGGTGGCCTCGCGCGGCCATCACGCGGAGATCGGCGGCATCTCCCCGGGTTCCATGCCCGCCTTCAGTTCGACCGTGCACGAGGAGGGCGTCCTCTTCGACAACTGGCTGCTCGTCCGGGACGGCCGGTTCCGGGAGGCGGAGACGCGTCGGCTGCTCACCGGCGCGCGGTACCCCTCCCGCGACCCGGACACCAACCTCGCCGACCTGCGTGCCCAGATCGCCGCCAACGAGAAGGGCATCGCGGAACTGCGGAAGATGACCGGGCAGTTCGGCGTCGAGGCCGTCCAGGCGTACATGGGGCACGTGCGGCGCAACGCCGAGGAGTCGGTCCGCCGCATCGTCGCGGAACTGCGGGACGGCTCCTGCCGCTACGAGACCGACGGCGGCGCCGTCATCGCGCTCGCCCTGCGCGTGGACCGCGAGGCGCGCTCCGCCGTCCTGGACTTCGCCGGCACCTCGCCCCAGCTGCCCGGCAACTTCAACGCCCCGACGTCCGTGGTGATGGCCGCGGTGCTCTACGTCTTCCGGACGCTGGTGGCCGACGACATCCCGCTCAACAGCGGCTGTCTGGAGCCGCTGGAGGTCCGCGTGCCAGACGGTTCGATGCTCGCGCCCGCCTACCCGGCGGCCACGGTCGCCGGCAACGTGGAGACCTCCCAGGCCGTCACCGGGGCGCTGTACGCGGCGCTCGGCGTCCAGGCGGAGGGCTCGGGGACGATGAACAACCTCACGTTCGGCAACGACCGGGTGCAGTACTACGAGACCGTGGCGAGCGGTTCCGGCGCGGGCGACGGCTTCGACGGCGCGGACGCCGTCCAGACCCATATGACCAACTCGCGGCTCACCGACCCGGAGGTGCTGGAGTGGCGCTACCCGGTGCGGGTCGAATCCTTCTCCGTACGGGAGGGCAGCGGCGGCGCCGGCGGCTGGCGGGGCGGCGACGGCGTCGTACGGTGCCTGCGCTTCCTGGAGCCGATGACCGTGACGCTGCTGGGCGGCCACCGCAGGGTGCCCCCGTACGGAATGGCGGGCGGCGGGGCGGGCGCGCTCGGCGAGAACGAGATCCACCGGGCGGACGGCACGGTCGAGCCGCTGCGGGGCGTCGACACGGTGGAGGCCGGCCCGGACGACGTCCTGGTCGTCCGCACCCCGGGCGGCGGAGGATACGGGCCGCCGGGGTGACGGAGAAACCCTGGTCGGCCGGTCTTCGCGGGCCCGCGAAGACCGGCCGACCAGGACCTCCGCCCCGCTGTCCGGGCTCACGTCACCGGTCCCCGGTCGGCCCCGTCCGGCCCGCCACCACCTCCACCAGGTCCGCGCGGCCCCGGGAGTTGAGCCGGAGGATCGGGACCGCCTTGTCGCGCGGATTGCCGTTGTTCTGGAAGGAGAGGAAGCCGCTGGCGCCCGCCACCGGCTGGCCGTCCATCTGGTGGAACATCCGGCCCACCGCCCTCCCCGTCACATCCGGTCCGCCGGCGGCCAGTTCGATGCCGTGGGCGGCGGTGAGGACGGCGTCGTGAGCCATGATGTCCTGGCCGTCGTAGCGGTCGTCACCGGGGAACCACCGGTCCATCCGCCCGCCCTTCTGGAAATGGCTCGCCGACAGCTCGGACACCTTGTCAGGGGCGTCGCTCCACATGTCGCGGTGCGCGAGACCCGTGTAGAGGACGCGAACGGCCCGCTGGGAGGCGAGTTCGATCTGCTCCCGGTTGAGGTTCGAGGTGTCGTCGCCGGCGACCACCGTGAACGTCCGGTCCGTGCAGCTGCGGTTGGCCAGCGCGTCCAGGAAATGGGTGAGATGGCGGCCACGGCCCGCGAAGTAGATGACCTCCGGCTTCTTGTCGCAGATGTTCACGGGGATGTTGCGCAGCTCGGTCTTCCAGACCCCCGGTGCTCCCGAGGAGTCGAACGACATGCTCTCCGCGGCCAGTTCGCGCCGGTCGTCGGGGAACGCCTCGACGAACGCCTTGGCCAGGCTCTTCGCGTACAGGTTGCGGCCCGCCATGTCCTGGACGACGACCGCCCGGCGGAAGCCCGCCTTCTTCAGGTAGTTCGCGGCGGCGTACGCCTCGGCCACGTTGTCGGGCCCGACCCGCACGAAGCCGGGGATGTTCTGGATGGTGGTGTCGCTCATCGTGCTGGCGACCGTGGCGATCCCGTGCTCCGAGAGTTTCCTCAGCGCGGCCAGGTTGCGGTCGGTGCTGGGACCGAGTCCGGTCACGGCGACCAGCTTGTCGTCGGTCGTCGTGCGGTCGATCAGCTCGTCGACGGTGTGCTCCCATTCGGCGGAGCTGCTGCCCGTGTTGGCCACCAGCAGCCGGATCTTGGGGGAGGAGGACAGGTCCCCGCGGTTGTGCCGGTACTGCGCGAGGTAGGCGCCCTCCAGCTCGTGCCGCACCGAATCCTCCGAGTTGCTGTCGTCGTCGGTGAGGGTGAAGGAAGTCATGTACGCGACGCTCACATACGGTTCCTTCTTCTTCTCGGCCTCCGCGACGACCTGGTCGTTCTCCTTCCGGATCCGTTCCTCCACCAGCTCCAGGTGGTCGGCGAAGACCCACGAGCCGTCGGTGACCCCCACGCACTCGCCGCCGTCCCCCCGTTTCACGACGCCGTCCGCGCAGCGCGCCCTGACGTCCCCGATCCGGTCGACGGCGAGCGGGATCCCCACCGCGAGCACGGCGACGACGGCCACGGCCATCACGACGCGGCGGACGACGTGCAACGGCCATTCGAGTCTGCGCATCCGGCTCTCACCCCTCGCTCGTGGACGTCAGCGGATGGCGCCAGTGCCGATAGCGCTCCGCCTCGTTGAACAGGGCCACGACATCGTTCCTCCGCAGCCGCGACAGCTGGTTGAAACCGTCCGCGATCAGATCGGTCAGCCGCATCCCGGGGTCGGCGAGCGGATCGCTCCACACCCACCGGGCCGTGACCAGCTCCCGTATCACCGACTCCGCGCCGAGCCCCCGGTCGCCGGCGCCCGCGCCGAGTTCCGCCAGCAGCTCCAGCGGTCCGCCGGCGGAACCGAACCGGTTGGGCGCCGCCGTGATCGCGCCGAACTCGCTGATCCACTGGGCCGCGGGCACCACCGGGAAGCGATCGATCAGATAGCCCGTCACCTCGTCGATCCGGCCCCAGGCCAGCCGGTGGTACATCTCCTGGACCGGGCGTCCCTCGGTCCGGAAGTGCTCCGCGAGCAGTTCGTGCACCGTGTCCCAGTCGTCCGGGCGCCGCGCCAGCCGCCACAGCAGCAGCCGGCGCGGCCAGGGGTGCAGGGCCGGCGTCACGGTCTCGGGCCCGAGCAGCAGCCAGCGGGCGCGGATCTCCCCGAACAGGGTGTCCCCGGGGCTGAGCACGCGGACGCCGACGGACAGGTCACGAGCGGCGGCGCATTCGGCGAGCGTGCGCCGGCGCCCCTCGTCGAGCCCCTGGAGCAGGTGGTCCAGAGCGGCGTCGGCGAGGGTCGGCGCGCTCTCCCCCTCGCGCAGCGTCCGGTCGGGCAGGGTCCGCAGCCAGCGGTCCTGCTCCGGTCCGTCCGCCGGGGCGCCGGAGTACCGGAAGGTGTCGAGCACCTGGTGCACCGCGCGCGGCAGCCCGTGGGTCAGCCGGTGCACGAACGGCGCCAGCCGGGTGAACGGCGCGAGATCGGGGTGGTGGCGGAGCTCCAGCTCGATCCGGACGCGCACCTCGTCGAGGTTGAGGTCGCGCAGCCGCAGCGGGTACCACCAGGTGTCGTCGCTGTCGCGCGTCGGCCGGTGCTCGCTCCAGTCCGGCAGGGAGGCCCGGTCGGGGACGCGCGGCCGCCACGGCCACGCCTCGCCCGTGGTGGTGCCCCAGCGGGGCAGCCAGCGGTTCGAACTCGCGACCACGGTCAGCGGGTCACAGGGCAGATCGGCGACGACCGTGTCGTCGTGCCGGGCGCGGATCAGCAGGTCCACGAAGCGGCGGCCGTACTCCGTGTGGCAGTTGTCCAGCAGGAGCAGGTACGAGCGGGGCGTGAACGAGCGGGCCGTGTTGCGCCGCAGGTCCGCCAGGAACGCCGAGAACAGCACCCGGTCCAGCCGCTCCCCGTCGGCCGCGTCACCGCCGTGCCGCCACAGGTTCAGCTCGACCAGCGCCTCCCACGGGTCACTGCTCCTGATCAGCCGGTGCTCTCCGTACCAGGAGGCCCCGGCGGTGAACTTGACGCCGGGCATCCGCCGGCGCCCGATCCGCACGGCGTCCCGCAGCACGGCGACCGCCGCGGTGGAAGCGCCCTCGGGAGCCCCCACCGCGCCGGCGGCCACCTCGAAGAACGCGGCGAGATAGTCGCCGTGGCGGGCCTCCGCCTGCTCCTGGAACTCCTCCAGCTCGCGCCGGATGGTGCGCCTGCCCTGGGCCAGGCTGGTCATCCGCAGCTCGTGGTCGGAGGCCAGCAGCCCCAGCGTCAACCGCGGGAAGTGCGAGCGCCGGTACCGGGGGAGCTTGCGTTCCAGCTGCCGGGCGAGCAGCGCCAGGCCGTAACGCGGCAGGAGCGCGTGCTCCCCGGCGAAGTTGACATACGCGAACGGGTGCTCGGGCCCGAAACGCTCCATCAGCGTGCTGTGCACCTCGCTGGCGCCACTGCCCCGGGGCCCCAGCAGGATCGTCACCGGCCGTTCCGCCGTCGGCGGCTGCTCCAGGCACTCGTCGACGAGCGAGACGACCGCCCGGCGGCCCCGCAGGCCGATGCCCACCCCTGATTCCGTCATACGCCCCAGCTCCCCCGTAGCCTCGGCGACCCCCACGGACTTCCATGGGACGACACAGAAGAGTTTATCGCGGAGGTATGACAACCGACGCTGCTTTTGCGGCGGTTGGTGCGCCACGGAACGGAGGTGGCCCCCGCGGTCCCCGGACCGGCACGGTCCGGCCGCGGCGACGGTGCCGCGGCCTTCACGTGTGCCGGACGTCATGACGGACGGCGGCCTGTCCCGCTCCTAGGGCGTGTTTCGAAAGTCCCGCCTGGCTCGCGACGCCTGGCACGCACTCCCCCAGCTACCGCTGGGAGGTGCCCCCTGCTGCGTTGTCGGAGTCGTTGAAGCGCCGCGGCGTGACCTCGTAGACGTCGTAGCCGTAGCGGTTGCCCTCGAAGTACTTCAGGTGCGGGTTGGCCGCGCCCATGACCGGGCCGTTGGTCCGGTTCCAGTCCGCGGAGTAGGCGCCCGACGTGATCGAGTGCGCCGTGAACTCCGTACCGATGACCGGTGACGACGTGTCGTCGAAGTCCGGCCGGATGTCGTCCACGAAGGCGGAGTGCCAGTCGCCGGTGACGACGACGAGGTCCTCCAGGCCGCTGGTGTGGACGTGGTTCAGGACCTCCTCGCGCTCGGCGAGGAAGCCGTCCCACTGGTCGGTGAACATGTACGGGCCGCCCGGCCGGCCGCGCAGCTGGCTGAGCATGATCGAATTCGCCCAGACGTGCCAGGAATCGGGGGCGCCGTCGACATTCCGCTTCAGCCAGGACTTCTGCTCGGCTCCCAGGATGGTCCCGTCGGCGAGATTCTGTGCCGAGCGGTACGAGCGCAGATCGAGGATCGTCAGTTCCAGCAGGCCGCCCCAGCGGCGGGTCCGGTGGATCACGGGGTCGGGGAGGGACCGGGTACCGGCGTCGCGGTGCGGCATGTTCTCGTACCAGGCCTGGTACGCGGCCGCGCGGCGCTGCAGGAAGGGGGCGCCGCCGCCCGTACCGGAGTAGTCGTTGGCGACCTCGTGGTCGTCCCACGTCAGGAACCAGGGGTGGGCTGCGTGGGCGTCGCGCAGGGAGGCGTCGCCCTTGTAGAGGGCGTGGCGGCGGCGGTAGTCGGCGACCGTGAAGACCGCCGGGCCCTCGTGGTCGCGGACGACGTCGGCGGGGACGCCGCCGACCTGGCCGTGCTCGTAGATGTAGTCGCCGAGGTGGAGGACGAAGTCGACGTCCTCCCGGGCGATGCCGCGGTGGGCGGCGTAGAACCCGTCGTGGAACGCCTGGCAGTTGGCGGCGACGAAGCGTACGGAGGCGATGTCACCGACGGGCGCGGTCTTCGTCCGCCCGGTGCGGCTGGTTCTGCCGAGGGCCTTGAAGGCGTACCAGTAGCGGGTGCCGGACGACAGCCCGGAGACGGGCACGTGCACGCTGTGGCCGAGCGTCGCGGAGGCGGGGACGGTGCCGCGGGCGACGACGCGCCGCATCCGGGGATCGGCGGCGACGACCCACTCGACCTCCACGATCTCGGGCAGTCGTTGCTCGGCGGCGAGCGGCTCCGGCGCCAGGCGGGTCCACAGGACCACGCTGTGGGGCTGCGGATCCCCGGAGGCGACGCCGAGGGTGAACGGCGCGGGATCGTAGTCCGCGCCGAGCGCCTCGGCGGCCTCGCGGGCCTGGGCGGGCGAGAGCCCCGCGCTCAGCGGCCAGGCGAGGTTCAGCGCTCCGGCCGCGCCGGCGGCCTTGAGCAGATCACGTCGGTCGAGCCCGGTCATTTGTCTCCCCCGGTGGCGGTCAAGGTGAGCGATATCGCGTCGGCGTAGCCGTCGTTGGACGTCCCGCCGCCGCTGCGGGTGAGGACGAGCAGCACGCGCGCCGTACGCGCGCCGGGCGGAACCGCCGCCGACGCGGTGCGCTCCACGAGGGCGGTACGCGACTGGCGCTCGGCGGCGGTCACCGGGCCGAGCACGGAGAGGGCGAGCGGCGTGCCCCTGCCGTCCCTGAACTCCACGGAGAGGCGGGCTCCGTCCTCCTGTCCGGCGTATCCGCCGAGCCAGCCGGCGAGCGTGTACCGCACCCGGCCCGCGTCGACGTGCGCCCGCCCGGTCCTGCCCCGCGCGGGCAGGACGATGTCCTGGGCGAGGCTGGTGAGCGGGCTGTTCCCGCCGGAGAAGAACCGGCTGCCCCGGGCCGGCGGCCCCGGGTCGGCGGGGGTCGGGTAGCCGCCGCCGAGGCTGTACGCGATCAACGCGGGCGCCCCGTCCCGTACCTCCCACCCCGTCACTTTCCCCACCGGCTCCGCGGACCCGCCGGGCCCGCTCTCGGCATTGCCGTTCACCACGAGATTCACTCGCGCCTCCCCAGTCCGACTTCGGCATGCGCATATCAGCAGCCCAGAATGAACTGACGAGGACACTCGGGGGAACAGTGACTCCGGCGTGGGCCGGCGGCCACGGCCCCCGACGGGGCGGTCGGAGCACGCGGCCGGGCGCCGACCGGCCGGAAGCGGACGTTGATCCCGGGGCCGCTCTGCGCCGTTTCGACCGTTGTCAGTGCGAGGACATAACCTGTGCTGCGTGACTTCGCCTGCCTCGACGGACGCCGTTCCGCCCCAGCTCAGCGCGGGGCCGCGGCCCGCCCTGGGCCCGGCCGCCGACGAAGGGCTCGCGCGGCGGCTGCGCGCGCTCGCCTGCACCGCGCCGCTGCACGACCTGGACGCCCGCAAGGCCAACCTGGCGGGAGAGTACTCGGTCTACGCGATGGCCGAAGTCGCGCTCGCCGCCATCGATCTGGTCACGCTGAACATGGACTTCGACACGGGCGCCGACCACGAGCAGATCGTCTCCCGCCTGCTCCCGCGCGTCGCGGCCCAGGCGCCGGCCCGCCCGGCGGACGAGCACGAGCGCGTCGCCCGCTGGGTGCTGGAGAACCTGATCAACGTCGGCAGCGTGGACCGCGGGTTCCGCGCGGTCTACGGCACGTTCGGCCCGGACGGCGTGTACACCCGCAGGGACTACGACTTCAAGCTCGTCGAAGAGGTTCCCGGTCACGACGGCAGCGTCTACCTGCGGACCACCGACGAAGCGGTGAACGTGCTGGTGGGCGCCCTCGACACGGATGTCACCAGTGCCCAGATCGCCGCCGAGGTCAAGCTGGAGGTCCTGATCAGCCGGGGGCGCCTGGCCGACGCGCAGCTCGCCGCGGAGCAGGCCCGCTACCGGACCGTGCAGTACGCGGAGACGCTGCGCAGGACGCTGGAGGCGACCCGCCGCAACGTGCGCGCGGTGGACTGGCTCAACGCCGTACCGGACCTGATCGACGAGGCCCTGGCCCATGTGGCCGACCGCTACCGCCACGAGAACGCGATCCTGACCAACATCCGCAAGGCGCGCGACGAGGCCGAGACCGGCTCCGACCCGAAGACGGCCGAGCACAAGCGGCGAGCCGCCGAACTGGTCGACATCGTCAAGGACTGCATCCGACGCCACACGCAACTCCAGTCCCGGCTGCTGGAGGCGGGCCCGCTCTTCCGCGCCGAGCAGGACCGGCAGGCGTTCGCCCGGCCCGCCGCGCACACGGGACTGGACCTGTACGGGCAGCTGCTCGCCCCGCTGCTCCCGCTGCCCGTCGAGCGGGCGACGCGCGTGACGGACGCGTTCTTCGCCCGGGGCACGGGCCTGCGCACGCCCACGTCCGTACGGGTCGGGGACCTGGTCGACCTGCTGCTGACGCCCCCCGCGGAACGGGCACACCTCGGCGCCGAGATGCCGGAGCCGGACCTGATCGCGACGCCGGACGACAGCCGTTTCAGCGAGGAACAGCTGGCGAGCGCCAAGGAACTCCTCGACCTGGAGCACGACGCGCCGCGCCGCCTCTCCGGGCTGCTGGCGGAGGCCCGCCGCCGTGACCCCGACCTGCCGTACCTGGTAGCCCTGCTGGCCGTCCACGCGGCGAGCCCGCCCGTGGGCACGGCCTACCGGCAGGGCGAGGAGCGGCTGTTGTTCGCCGTGGACGACGGGACGCCGCTGGACGACCCGGAGTTCGGAGGCGCCGACCTGATCGTGGGGACGGCGCGCCTGGACGCGGCGGGGATGGCGGCGGACCGGACGGAGGCGGCGTGACGTGTGACACGCGACGACCGTCCGGCCGTGCCGCCCCGCATCCGCCCGGCCACCCGCCCGACCGACGCACCCGACCGACGCACCGCGCACCCCACGGCCCCGGCCGGAAGGTGAAACCCGCCAAGGAGCAACACCCGTGAGTGACCACCACGCAGAGCTCCACGACGCGTGGACCGGCCCGGCCGAGCGCGGCGAGACCGCGCCCCGGGAGGAGACCGTCGCCGCCGCCCTCGAGACCGCCGGCGGCGACGGCGTCGACGCGGCCGAGCCGGCCGCGAGCGGCGGCCCCGCCCCCGGCGCGGGCAGCGGCGTCACACCCGCCGACGCCGCGGACGCCGCGCGGCTCGTGTCGTTCGGGCTCCAGCCCAAGCTGCTCCCCGCACGCGACGCCGAGTACGCCGAGCTGCTGCGCCGCTACCGCGAGGACTCCTCCTTCGCGCGGCTCGCCGACGCGGTCGCCACCGGATTCGGCCTGGTGGTGCTGGAGGTCTCGCCCCGCGCCGGAATGGCCGTGACGGCGGGCGAGGACTCGGTCTTCGCGGTCCGCATGGGCGACTACGCCCGCCGTGCCGCCACGGACTCCGCCGACCGGTTCCTGCACGGTCTCGCCCATCTCGCCGTCGCGGCACTGGCGTTCCCGAGGCCGGAGGACCTCGCCGACGACGGATACATCGGCCGGATCACCGTCAACGGCGTCGACGCCTTCGTCCGGCAGGCATGCCGCAGGCTCGCGGAACGCGCCGAGGAGGAGGGAGCCAACACCGACCCGTCCACGGACGCCCCCGGCCTGGAAGCGGCCTGGCGGATCTACGCCCGGCGCAGTTCCACCGGCGCCACCAAGGACGCCCGCCGCCTCGCCGGTTCGACCACCGGAATCATCGCCAAGGCCGTCGCGTTCCTCGCCGACTCGGGCTTCCTCCAGCGCACCGGCGACGACGCCGGAGGCGCCTACCGCACGACCGCCCGCTACCAGCTCCAGGTCCGCGACATGGCCGGTCACGCGGCCCTGGCCGAGCTGCTGGAACTGGGCGTCGTCCCCGTCGGCGACGGCTCCGCCACGCTCGTGGCGCCGCCCGACGGGGACGACCTGGAGCTGACCGCCGACGCCGGCCTGCCCTTCCACGCATGACCGCCGACCCGAGCACCCCGGGCACCGCCCAGGACCGTCCGACCGCCGCCACCACCATGTGACCGACGTCCGACCGACCCACCCGGCCACGACCGCCGCCCACCGGCCACCGCCGCACCCACCGCCCACGTCCCCTCCCCACGAGAGTCCGCCGCCATGTACGAGCTGTCCCGGGTCCGCCTCTACTCCATCGGGCCCGCCGGTGCGCGCTACGCCGACACCGTGCTCGACCTGCGGGGCGTGGGCGCGCCCGTGCCGCGTCCCGCGCCCACCCAGGCGGAGTTCTTCGAGGAGGAGCCGACGGGCCCGCCGCGCCGCCCGGCCCCGGCCGGCGTGCTGTTCCTGGAGAACGGCGGCGGCAAGTCCGTGCTGCTCAAACTGATCTTCTCGGTGATGCTGCCGGGACACCGCAACACCCTCGGCGGCGCCAGCTCCGGTGTGCTGCGCAAGTTCCTGCTCGCGGACGACTGCGGCCATGTCGCCCTGGAGTGGCAGCACACCCTCACCGGCGAACTCGTCGTCGTCGGCAAGGCCAGCGAGTGGCGCGGCCGGCAGGTGTCCAACGACCCGAGGAAGTTCGCCGAGGCCTGGTACTCGTTCCGGCCGGGCCCCGGACTCGGCCTCGACTCCCTGCCGGTCGCCGAGTCCACCTCCGTACGGCCGCCCGTCGAGGGGGCCTCCGGAGCGCGCGGGCGCCGCCGGACGATGAAGGGCTTCCGGGACGCCCTCACGGAGGCGGGCAAGGTGTACCCGCACCTGGACGTCCACTGGGAAGAGATCCACGACCGCTGGAACGAGCACCTCGGAGACCTCGGACTCGACCCCGAACTCTTCCGCTACCAGCGCGAGATGAACGCGGACGAGGGCGAGGCGGCCGGCCTGTTCGCCGTCAAGAAGGACTCCGACTTCACGGACCTGCTGCTGCGCGCGGTCACCGACACCCGCGACACCGACGGACTCGCCGACCTCGTCTCCGGCTTCGGCAACAAGCTGGGCCGCCGGGCCGAGCTCAGCGCCGAGCGCGACTTCACCGCCGGGTCCGTCGACCTGCTCGGCCGGATCGTCGACGCCACCGGGACCCGCGCCCGCGCCCGGGACGTCCACACGGGCGCCGAGCGCCGCGCCCGTACGCTCGTGCGCCGCCTCGCGGCGCGGGCGGGCGCCGAACGCGAGCGGGTCGCCGACCTCGCCCAGCGGGTCACCGCCGCCGCGCACACGGTGACCTCGGCCGACCAGGCGCGCGGCCGCAGCTCACTGATCGCCGCCGAACTCGCCTACCGCCACGCGTCCCTGGCCCTGACGGCGGCCGAGAAGCGCGCCGCCGCCCAGCGCCGCGAGCTGACCGACGCCCGTACGCTGCACTCCGCCTGGCAGGCCGCCGAGGCCGTGCTGCGGCACCGGGCCGCCGCCGACCGCTCGGCCAGGGTGGCCGCCGCGATCCGGGAGGCCGAACGCGACGCCGCGCCCGCCCTCGCCGCGCGCGCCACCGCGGCGGCCGATCTCGTCCGGGCGCTGCAGGCCGCCGCCGAGGACGGCGAACGGCTGGCGAACGAGGAGGAGGAGCGCTCCGCCGCCCTCCAGGAGGCGGGCGAGGCCGCCCACCGCGACGCGACGTCCGCCGCCACCGAGGCGCAGCGCGCCCGCAGCGAGGCCGGACACCTGCGTCAGCGCCTGGCCGAGGTCGAGCAGGAGACCGCGGAGGCGGTCCGGGCGGGCTGGCTCGACGACAGCACGCCGGACGCCGATCCGGCCCGCGCCGCGCTCGCCGCGACCGACGCCGAGAAGGCCGCGGTCGCCGCCTGGGAAGCGGCACGGGAGGCCGCCCGCGGCGCCGCGGATCGGGCCAGGGAGAGCGCGTCGGCGGAGTCCCGCGCCGAACTGGCCGCCGCCAGGGCCGCCGACGCCGCCCAGGCGGCGGAGCGCCGTTACGACGCGGAGCGCCGCGCCGCCGAGTCCATCGCGCGCGACGAACGCCTCGCCGAGCTGATGGGCCTGCCCGCGGCCGTCGCCGCCGTCGGCCGCGTCCCCGCGCCCCGCGGGGCCGGCCCCACGGGCGCGGACTCCGCCGGTACCGGCGGCCCGCGGCAGGACCGGAGCCCGGGGAGCGGTGAGGGGCCCGCGGCCACGGCCGGGCCCGTCCCCCGAGCGGCGGAAGGCCCCCTCGGCGCCGAGGACCTGGACCGGTACGCCGACGACCTGCGCGAACTACTCGACGGGAACGTCGCATCCGCCGAACGGCAGCTTTTCGAGCTGCGCACCGCCGCGGCCGACGACGCCCGTATCCTCGGCGCGCTCGGTGACGGCGGTCTGCTGCCGCCCGGCCCCGACGTCCTCGCCACCGTCGAGTTCCTGGGCGAGCAGGGCATTCCGGCGCTGCCGGGCTGGCGCTACCTCGCCCAGTCCGTGGACCCCGCCGACCACGCCGCCGTACTGGCCGCCCGGCCCGAACTGGTCGACGGCGTCGTGATCACCGACCCCGACTCGCACGCCCGCGCGCGGGAAGCGCTCGCCGGGGCCGCGCTGCTGCCGCGCTCCACCGTCGCCGTGGGCACCGCCGCCGCGCTGCTGGCGCCCGTGCCGGGGCCCGGGGGCGGTGGCACGGACGACGGAGCGGTGTTCCTGGTCCCGCCGAATCCGGCCATGCACGACGAGCACGCCGCCGACGAGGAGCGGCGGGCGCTGCGCGCCCGCGCCGCCGCGCGCGACGAGGAGATCAGCCTCCTCGCCGCCCGGCTCACCGGCGACCGCTCGCTCGCCGCCCGGCTCGGATCGTGGCGCGCCGACTGCCCGCCCGGCATGCTCCGGGAGCTGTCGGAGGCGGCCAGGACCGCCGGGAAAGCCGCCGAGGCCGCCGAGGCCGCGCTCGCCGAGGCCCGTACCGCGCGCGCCGAGGCCGACGAGGCCGCCACCGAGACCGCCCGGGTCCGCGACGAGCGGCAGGAGGCGGCCCAGCGCGCCCGCCGGGCCGCGGACGCCCTGTCCGGCCTGGCCTTCCGGCTCCGCGAACGCTCCCAGTGGCAGACCAGGCTCCGCGAACTGGCCGACGACGCGGCGGAGTCGGAGGCCCGTGCGGCCGTCTGCCTGGAGCGCGCCCGGGCCGCCGACGAGGACCGCAGGGCCGCCCAGCGCGCGGGCGACGACGCCCGGCGCACCGCCCGCGCCCTGCGTGCCGAGCGTGCCGAGATCGCCGGCGCGCCGGAGAACGTTCCGGAGGCGGATCCGGACGCCCCGCGCGCCGCGCTGCCCGCCCTGCGCGAGGCGTACCGCGCCGCCTCCCAGCTGTACGAGAAGGTGGGCGTCGGCGCCGACCTGCGGGCCGAACAGGCCCGCGCGGAGAGCGACGAGAGCGCCGCGCTCGCCGAACTGGACCGGCTCACCAACAAGGTCCGCACCCGCGCCGCCCAGCTCCTCGAATCCCCCGACGGAGCCGACGGCCCGTCCCGGCAGGCCGCCGCCGCCCGTGCCGAGTCACTCGTGCAGATGCTGGAGTCCCGCGCCTCGGCCGCCAGCGAACAACTCGGCCGGTTCCGCGGCGAGGCGGAACGGCTGGCTCCGGAGGACGGCGACGCGCACACCGAGCTGCCCGAGGACCTGGTCCCCGCCGACGCCGACCAGGCGCAGACCCTGCTGCGTACCGCGACCAACGAGCTCGCCGAACGGACCGACGCGCTCGAATCCGCGCGCGCCGCCCACGCCGAGCTGCTCCACGCCCACCGCGCCGCCGAGGACGCGGCGAGCGGCTTCGACGAGACCGCCGCGCTCCTGCGCGACCTGCTGCGCGGCGCGGCATCGGAGGAGGCCCCGGGGCGGGGCGGCGACGAGGAGGCCCCGCAGGTGCCCGAGCCCTACCCCGGCACCCTGGAGGAGGCCCGCGGCGCCACCGCCGAGGCCCGCCGCTCCCTGCGCGGCTGCGCGTCCGACCTCTCCACCGCGGAGGCGGGCGTCCGCGAAGCGTGCGACGTGCTCGTACGGCACGCCAACTCCACGCGGTACGAGCAGGTGCGCACCCCGGCCCGGCAGCAGATCCGGGAACTGCCCGCGTCCGCGCTGCCCGAGCACGCCGCCGCCTGGGCCGAGGCGTTCGCCCCCCGGCTGCGTGTGCTCACCGACGAACTCGCCCAGCTGGAGCGCAACCGCGATTCCATCGTCGACCGGCTGCGCGGCCTGGTGGAGTCCGCGCTGACGACGCTCCGTTCGGCCCAGCGGCTCTCCCGGCTGCCGGAGGGGCTGGGCGAGTGGTCCGGACAGGAGTTCCTGCGGATCCGCTTCGAGGAGCCGGACCGCGCGACGCTCGCCGAGCGGCTCGGCGAGGTGATCGACGAGGCGACCAGCGCCGCCCTGAAGAAGAACTCCGACCTGCGCAGGGACGGAATGTCTCTGCTGCTGCGCGGCGTCCGGGCCGCGCTGCAGCCCAAGGGCGTGGCCGTCGAGATCCTCAAGCCCGACGCGGTGCTGCGCGCCGAACGCGTCCCCGTCGGACAGATGGGCGACGTCTTCTCGGGCGGCCAGCTCCTCACCGCCGCCATCGCGCTCTACTGCACGATGGCCGCCCTGCGCAGCAACGACCGCGGCCGCGACAAGCACCGGCACGCGGGCACGCTCTTCCTGGACAATCCGATCGGCCGCGCCAACGCCACGTACCTGCTGGAACTGCAACGCGCGGTGTCCGACGCCCTCGGCGTCCAGCTCCTGTACACCACGGGCCTGTTCGACACGACGGCGCTCGCCGAGTTCCCCCTCGTCATCCGCCTGCGCAACGACGCGGACCTGCGCGCCGGGCTGAAGTACATCAGCGTGGAGGAGCACCTGCGCCCCGGACTGCCCCAGCCGGACCCGGACGGGGAGACCGTCCACGGAGAGATCACCGCGACCCGGATGTACAAGCGGGCCCCGGAGCCGGCCACGGACTGAGCCGCGCCCCGGCGCCCGCACACCGCCCTCCGCACAGCGCCCGTCGCACCCCGTCCGTCGGCCCGGGCGCCCGCACCCCGCGTACCGGTCACCGCACCCCGCGTACCAGTCACCGCGCCCACCGCCCGGCGCGCGCAGGGGCCATGCGCCTCCCGGCGGGCACACCGGTCGCCGCGCGGACCGGCCCTCGCACACACGGCCTCCGGCGTGCACCGGCCCCGGCGTGCACCGGCCGCCGTCACGGAGTGACGGCACTCCGTATGCGCGCGGCGTCCCGCCGCTCCCGCCGCGCCGCCCGGCGGGCCCTGCGCCGCTCCCGGCGCAGCTCTCGTGCCGTACTGCTGGGGCTGGACACCACCCCGTGACGCTGGACCCACACCTGGCGGGTCACCCATACGTCCAGTACGCCCCAGGTCGCCAGCACCGTGGAGGCCACGCTGCTCAGCACCATGGGGAAAGCCAGCCAGGAACCCGCGAGCGTGCTCAGGAACGCGACCATGGCCTGAATCAGCGTCACCGCCATGAAGATCACCGCGCGGACCGCGGCCGTACGCACCGGGTCCGGCAGCCGGTAGCGCTTCGCCGGCTCCTCGACCCACAGGCTCCGGGGCACGCCCGCGAACCCGCTCTCCGACGCGGCACCGTGCCGCTCCTCCGTCTCCCTCAACGGTCCCTCCCCACCCTCATGTCCGCCTTCCGCGGTCATGCCCGTCGCCTCGGGCCCGGGCCCGTGCCACATGGTGCCCCGACGGGCACCGCGTGTCCGCCAGGCCCTGTCCTGGGGCACCTGGGAAGCAATTGCCCCGCCCCCGGCCGCCCCACGCCGGCCGGGAACCCGAACGTGTCATGCGAAACCACCCGCAGTGCCGCAACGTCCCCGGATCCCCGAACAATCCGCACACAGAAGGACGAATGGCAGGCCCGGAAGATTCCCATGTCATCATCAACCCCGCGATGAACCAAGCGATTTCGGCCATCCGGCGTGACCGGTCACATGGCGTCCAGCCAGGTCTCCCGCCTCCCGACGACGGGCGTCATCTCACCGTGTACCGGGACAACCCGTCACCAATGTGCCACCCGAAGGCCGAAAAACATCCGGATGTGTCTTCGAGTTGCCGGTGTGACAGTAGTAGGCTCGCGCCGTTTGCTGATGGAGCATCCCCCGTGACAGGCAGGGGATCGAGCTGGGGGAGGCCATGCGCTTTCGCGGGAAATCCATCCGCCGGAAGATCGTGGCGCTGCTGCTCGTGCCGCTCGTCGCGCTCACCGGCCTGTGGGCGTTCGTCTCCGTGCTCACCGGCGACCAGGCGGCTCAACTCGTCGACGTCAGACATGTCATCAACAAAGTCGGCCGCCCCGTCGAGGCGAGCATCCGGGCTGTCCAGGCCGAACGCCGTGAATCGCTGATCTACCTGGCCGATCCCACGGCCTCCGGCGCGCTGGCCGATCTGCGCGCCCGGCGGGCCGACACCGACGACGCCGTCGCACGTGTCAAGAGAAACGTCACTCCTGACGTGCGCGACCGGATGGACGGCATCTCCTCCGAGCGGTACACCGCGCTCGTCAAGTCCCTTGACCTGCTGGACCTGATGCGCCGCTCCGTGGAGGAGAGCACGGTCACCCGTGAGAAGGCGCTGAACTTCTACAACCAGCTCATCAATCCCAGCCACACCTTCCTCGCCTCCCTCTACGGACACGAGGACGTGGACGGGGACAACTGGGGCCGGGCGCTGGTCGGTTTCGACCGCGCCAAGGAGATGCTCTCCCGAGAGGACGCGCTCGTCTCCGCCGCACTGGTCTCGCGCGAGTTCACCTCCGGCGACCTGCGCGCGATCTCCGACCTGATCGCCAGTCGCACCATGCTGTACGAGACGAACCTGTCCGACCTGCCCCTCTCCGACCGGGTGACCCTGGAGCAGTACTGGCGCACCCCGGCCACCCTCGCCCTGCGCGAGACCGAGAACACCCTCATCGGGGACGGCGCCGCCAAGAAGGCATCGCTCACCCTGCGGGGCTGGGAGGACGCCACCGCGCCGGTCCTCGAGGACCTCACCCGGGAGAGCGCCGAGGCCGACGCCCTCTACCGGGCCCACATCGACCCCGTGCGCCGTGCCGTGTTCGTCAGGCTCGCGGTCGCCGGCACCGTCGGTTTCGCCGCGCTCTTCGTCTCCGTGCTCATCTCCGTACGGATCGGCCGCGTCCTGATCCGGGACCTGTCCCAGCTGCGCAGGGAGGCCCACGAGGCCTCCGGCGTACGGCTCCCCAGCGTCATGCGCCGTCTCGCCGCCGGCGAGCAGGTCGACGTGGAGACCGAGGCGCCCCGGCTCGAATACGCCAAGGACGAGGTCGGCCAGGTCGGCCAGGCGCTCAACACCCTGCAGCGCGCGGCCGTCGAGGCCGCCGTGAAACAGGCCGATCTCCGCCGTGGCGTCTCCGAGGTCTTCGTCAACCTCGCCCGCCGCAACCAGGTGCTCCTCCACCGCCAGCTCACCCTCCTGGACACCATGGAACGGCGTACGGAGGACACCGACGAACTCGCCGACCTGTTCCGCCTCGACCACCTCACCACCCGCATGCGCCGGCACGCCGAGGGCCTCGTGATCCTCTCCGGCGCCGCGCCGTCCCGGCAGTGGCGCAAGCCCGTCCAGCTGATGGACGTGGTGCGCGCCGCCGTGGCCGAGGTGGAGGACTACGAACGCATCGAGGTCCGCAGGCTGCCGCGCATCGGGGTCGGCGGCCCCGCCGTCGCCGACCTCACCCACCTCATCGCCGAACTCCTGGAGAACGCCACGGTGTTCTCGCCCCCGCACACCGGGGTGCAGGTGCACGGCGAGCGGGTCGCCAACGGTTTCACCCTCGAAATCCACGACCGCGGCCTCGGCATGGCCCCCGACGTGCTGCTCGACGCGAACCTGCGGCTCGCCGAGACACCCGAGTTCGAGCTGTCCGACACCGACCGCCTCGGCCTGTTCGTGGTCAGCCGGCTCGCTCAGCGGCAGAACGTCCGGGTCTCGCTCCAGACCTCCCCGTACGGCGGCACGACCGCCATCGTCTTCCTGCCGTCCGCGCTGCTCACCGACGCCCCCGACACCGAGGGCACCGGCTTCCGGCTCGACCGGAAGAAGACGCTGGAGGGCAGGCGCGGCCGGAACGAGGGCGGCGGCCGGCGCGCGGCGCTGGCGCAGGTCCCCACGGGCCGGGGCGGCGACCCGGACGTGCTCGACGGCCCGGTCGAACTCGAGGCCCCGGTCGGTTCCCTGGAGGCGGAGCGCGGGCCGGCCCTCGGCACGGGCGGCGGCCTCGGCGACCTGGAGGACACCGAGAGCGAACGCGGCGGCCTGTTCCGCGCCCGCGAGCTGGGCCGCGACCGAGGCCATGACCGTGATCGGGATCATCACCGCGACCGTGACCGCGACGGCGAGCACCCGCGTGACGCGGACGGCCATGGCGCCGTGGAGATCCTTGACGTACGGGCCGGGCTCCATCCGCGGGACCCCCGGAACGCTCGTGACCCCCGTGACATCCGAGACTCGCGCGACTCCTGGGACGAGGGCCGTGCCCCGCGGGACCGGCGCGACGGACGGGGCATCCCGTCCCCACGCGGGCGCCACGACCCGTACCGGCAGACGCGCGACGGCGGTGGCTCCGATCTCCCGGACGACCTGACCGGGACGCCGCGCCGCAAGCCCCCGACGCTGGTCGTCGACCGTGGCCGGCGCGTGGACGACCCCGACCGCGGCCCGTCGGCGTCCGGCACCGGAGGCCACAGGTCCGGCGAGCGGGCCGGCGGACCGGGACCCTGGAGCAGTGGATCCGGTGGAACGGGGGGCCCGGGCTCGGGCCCGGACACCGGGCCGACCGGCCCGGGCGGACCGAGACGTGTACCGTCGGACGAGGCCCAGACCCTGATCGGCGGCCTGCCCAGGCGAATCCGGCAGGCCAGCCTCGCCCCCCAGCTCAGGGACGCGGCGCCGCCCCCGGAACGCTCCAGCGGGCGGACCACGGGCGCCGACCACGAGAGAGACCGGGACGCGGACGAGGTGCGCGACCGCATGGCTTCGCTGCAACGCGGCTGGCAGCGCGGTCGCCGGCAGAACGCCGCCGAGGACGCCACCCGCGCCGGCGAGACACAAGGAACCACATCGGAGGGGGACGGTCGATGACCGCACCGAATGCCGCAGCACGCACGTCGACCGATCCGGGCCGCGTGGGGGAGCTCAACTGGCTCCTCGACGAACTCGTCGAGCGGGTCGCCAGTATCCGCAAGGCGGTGGTGCTCTCGGGCGACGGTCTCGCCACCGGTACGTCCAAGGACCTCACGCGCGAGGACGGCGAGCACCTCGCGGCCGTCGCCTCCGGTTTCCACAGCCTCGCCAAGGGCGTCGGCCGGCACTTCGAGGCGGGCCAGGTCCGGCAGACCGTGGTGGAACTGGACGAGGCCTTCCTCTTCGTCACCGCGGCGGGCGACGGCAGCTGCCTGGCCGTCCTGGCCGACGCGGACTCCGACGTCGGCCAGGTCGCCTATGAGATGACGCTCATGGTCAAGCGGGTCGGCGTCCACCTCGGCACGGCGCCACGGACCGGTCTGCCCACCGGTGGGTGAGTAGGCCGAGATGAGTGACGCAGGTCAGGATACGCAGCACTGGTTCGACGGCGAAGCCGGACCGGTGGTACGTCCCTATGCGATGACGCGTGGCCGCACGAGCAGCACGGTGCGCCACCGGCTCGACCTGATCGCGGTCGTCGTTCCCGAACCCGCGGCCGAGGACCCCGGCCGGGACCAGACGCTCTCCCCGGAGCATGTGGAGATCGTCGAACGCTGTCGTGACACCCCCCAGTCGATCGCCGAGCTCGCCGCGGGACTCGACCTCCCCGTCGGGGTGGTCCGGGTCCTGGTCGGCGACCTCGTCGAGGACGAACTGGTCCACGTAACCCGTCCCGTTCCGCCGGCCGAACTGCCGGACGTGAACATTCTCCGCGAGGTGATCAATGGCCTTCGGGCGCTCTAGCCACCGGCCGCGTCCGGTCTCACCGGTGACGCTGAAGCTCCTGGTGGCCGGTGGTTTCGGCGTGGGCAAGACCACACTGGTCGGGGCGGTCAGCGAGATCAGACCGCTGCGGACGGAAGAGACGCTGAGCGAGGCCGGCCGGCCCGTGGACGACGTCGACGGGGTGGAGGGCAAGACGACCACCACGGTCGCCATGGACTTCGGCCGGATCACCCTCCGCGAGGACCTGGTGCTGTACCTGTTCGGCACCCCCGGCCAGGACCGGTTCTGGTTCCTCTGGGACGAACTCGCGCAGGGCGCCCTGGGGGCGGTCGTGCTGGCGGACACCCGCCGGCTCGCGGACTCCTTCGCCGCGGTGGACTACTTCGAACGGCGCGGCATCCCCTTCACCGTCGCGGTCAACTGCTTCGAGGGCGCCGACCGTTTTCCCGCCGGGACCGTGCGCGCGGCGCTCGACCTCGACCCCGAGGTGCCGCTGATGATGTGTGACGCGCGTGACCGCGAATCCGTCAAGGAAGTGCTGGTCGCGGTGGTCGAACACGCCCTGAACCGGGCGACGCTGCGCCGCGAGCCCGCCGTGAACTGACAGGGCCGCCGGTGCGCCACGTGCCCGCCGCCCGCGAACCGGCGACCGGCTCGCCCGCGGTACGGCGCGGCGCGCGGTCCGCGCCCCCACCGGACGGAGCACGGACCGCGCGACGCGCCCTCAGTGCCCGGCGACCGAGGACCGGGCCACCGGGAAGTCGAAGTAGGTGTCCGGGAAGGTCTCGGGCTTGTACGTGAAGTGCCACCACTCCTCGGGCAGGTTGGTGAACCCCACCCTCTCCAGCGCCGTTCCCAGCAGCCGCCGGTTGGCGCGCTGCTCGCCCCGGATCCGGGGGTCGTCCGTGTGCGCGAGCGTGTCGAAGCAGTCGAAACCCGTGCCCATGTCCAGGGAGTTGTCCGGGAACCGCGCGGCCTTCGGGCCGTGGCACGGAGTGAGCTTCTCACCGGGCCGGTACGGCCTGGTCGGCAGCGCGGGCAGCCTGACCACGGTCACGTCCACCGTGCTGCCCCGGCTGTGGCCGGATTTCTCCGCGATGTAACCGTCCGCGAACAGCCGCGACTTCTCCACCCTCGGATAGAACTCCGCCTTCATGCGCTCGTCCCGGAGGTCCGCCGCCCACCGCACGAAGTGGTCGACGGCACGCTGCGGCCGGTAGCAGTCGTAGACCTTGAGCGAGTAGCCGCGCCGCAGCAGAGTCGCCTGGGCACGCCGCAGCGCCTCCGCGGTGGACCGGGTGACGATGCAGACCGGCTCCCGGTAGCCGGCCACCGGTACGCCCAGGAAGGTGTGGGGCGTGACGTACCGCATCTCCTCGATGATCGTCGGCGCCACCGTGCGCAGTGCCACGAACTCCCTGGGCGCCGCCGGCGCCTCCGGCTCAGCGGTCCGGGCCCGGGCGGTGGGGGAGACGGTGGTGACGGCGAGCAGGACGGCGGCCGATGTGGCCAAACCTCGGAGAACGGATCGCATGGATCGCATCGTTGTCATGGACACATTGCTCTATCAGCTCGGCGCCACCCGGGGGAAGAGGCATCGGACACGGTCCGCGAGCCCACGCGAAGCCCGGTGAAACCCCTGCCGGACCCGCTCCGCGCCGCCCACCGCCGACCGTCCGCACGGAGCCCGGGGAGACGGACCACACCGCCCGCCTGGTCATCGAAGCCTCCGGCAGTGGCCGACGTCGGATCCGGAACCGCGGCGATGCCCGTCAGGGCCGGTCCCGCCGCGGTGGCGACGGGCGGCGCACGTCCGACGCGCGCGCCGCCCCAGTGGCCCGTCCGGACTACCGGACGCCCCGTACCCGCACCGGCCACCGAGGGGCCACCGGGCCCTCGTCCGTGACCCGTTCCACCCGTACGCCGTCGTCCGCCCACCGGGACGTGTACCGCTCGATCTCCCCGTCCGCCCAGCCGTCGCCCGGGTCCGGAACCACCAGCCCGCCACCCGTCGTCCCGGGCGCCGGCGCCCACACCTCCAGCTCCGGCCGGCCCCCCGGGCCCCGCACGGGAATCACCGCGCCCCCCCGGGCCAGCACCGGGATCCGCGACCACGGCGCGTCCAACAGCACCTGGCCCGGCCCCTCGTACGCGGTCTCCGTCCCCGTGTCGTACCACCGCCCGCGCGGCAGCCGCACCGCCCGGCGGTCCGTACCCGGCTCCAGCACCGGCGCCACCAGCAGCGCGTCACCCAGCAGGAACGAGTCCTCGCACGCACGCAGCGCCCGGTCCTCCGGCGCGCCCCACCAGGGCGGCCGCACGTACGGCGCCCCCGTCACCCGGGCGAGCTGGGCCAGCGTCACGAAGTACGGCCGCAGCCGCTCCCGCTCGACGAGCGCCGCCCGCGCGTGCTCCAGGACCCGCGCACCGAACTCCCACGGTTCCCGGCGCCCCGCGTCGATCGCCGCGTGCGTCCGGAACAGCGGCAGGTACGCCCCCAGCTGGAACCAGCGCAGATACAGCTCGGGGGACGGACTCCCGTCGAAACCGCCCACGTCGGGACCCGAGTACGGAACCCCGCACAGCCCCAGCCCCAGCACCAGCGACAGCGACGCCCGCAGCCCGGGCCAGCCCGTGGCCACATCACCGGACCAGGTGCCCCCATAGCGCTGCATCCCGGCCCAGCCGGAGCGCGAGAACAGGAACGGGCGGTCGTCGGGCCGCAGCCGCCGCAGCCCCTCGAAACCCGCCCGCGCCATGGCCAGCCCGTACACGTTGTGGGCCTCGCGGTGGTCGCCGCCCCGCCCCTCCAGCCGGTGCCGCGCCGACCGGGGCAGCGTCGGGTCACCGAACGGCGCGAACGACACCGGCTCGTTCATGTCGTGCCACACCCCGGAGAACCCCTGCGCCAGCCGCTCCTCGTACAGCTCGCCCCACCACTCGCGCACCGCGGGATCCGTGAAGTCCGGGTACACGCACTCGCCCGGCCAGACCACCCCCCGCACCTCCCGGCCCCGGGCGTCCCGCACGAACGCGCCCCCCGGGACGTCCGCGCGCCCGCTCGCGCGCACCGCGTTCCCCGGAGCCGCCGGAACCGCCGGATCGACGATCGAGACCAGCCGGACCCCGTCCGCGCGCAGCTCCTTGGCCAGCCCCGGAAGATCGGGAAAGCGCTCGCGGTCGACCGTGAACACCTGGTGCGCCTCGAAGTGATCGATGTCCAGATGGACCGCCGACAGCGGCAGGTCCCGCTCCCGGTACCCCGCCACGATCCGCCGCACCTCACGCTCGTCGCCGAACCCCCAGCGCGCGTGCTGCGGGCCCAGCGCCCAGGACGGCGGCGCCACGGGCGCCCCGGTCAGCGCCGTCCACGTGTGCAGCACCCTGGCCGGTGTGCCCGTCACCACCCAGCAGCGCAGCGGCCCGCCCTCCATCCGCAGCTCGCTGGTGCCGGGCCGGTCGTGCCCCGAGCCCGCGCCCTCCTCGCCCTCCCGGAGGACGACCCGGCCGTCCCAGGTGTTGTCGTAGAAGGCCAGATGCGTCCCCGCGTCGGACACCACCAGCTGGACGGGCATCGTCACGTACAACGGGTCGTCGTCCGGGCCGAACCGGCCACCCGGGTCCGTGTTCCACAGCCGGTACGTGCCGCTGCGCAGCCGGGGCCCCGACGCCCGCCCGCCCAGCCCGAAGAACCGCGCGTCCGCCGGCACCTCGCCACGCTGCGCCCAGCGCGCGGGCCCGCCGGCCACCGGCTCCCACCAGCGCGGCGGCAGCTCACGGCGCAGCACCACACCGCCCGGAGTGCGCACCTCCACACCGCCGTGGCGGGAGACCGCCACCGTCACCCGCTCCGACACCACACGCCAGCCGCCGTCGGTGTCCGGTTCGAGAGCGGCCCGCGGGTCCGGCTCCGGCGGGCCCCCGTCGAGCGCGTACGACGGCAGTGGCTCCGCGCCGTCCCAGCCCCAGAAGACCGCACCGCCCACCGTGACGCGGACATGCAGCTCAGCGCGCGCGAACCGTACGGTGCCGCCCCCGGGCGACGGCTCCGCGCCCGCGGCGGGACCCGGCACCCGGGCCCGCTCGGGCCCGCGCGGCGGCAGCTCCCTGGCGTCCTCGCGCCGGCCACGCCAGGCGGTCCGCGCCGCCCGCCATCCCTGTATCGAGCCGACCACTTTCATCGAACGCACCAGCTCACCACCGTCCATGCTGCTCAGCCTGCCATTCGTCCGCCCCCGAGCGCGCTCTGTTCAACTCCCGTTCACCCGCGGCGGCAGCACCGTCACAGCAGGTGGACGGCGGGGCCGAAACCTGGTGCGAGAGGCGATCACATGGCATCGTCCGTGCCAGGACCCAGCCTGTCCAAGAACCAGTCGCCGGCCCCGGAACACAGGGCCCTTAAAACACCACACCAGCGTCGAGTCAGCCCGGGAGCCGCCCCATGACCGCAAGCGCCAGCCCCGCCCCGCTCTGGGCGCCCGACCCCGGCCGTATCGAGGCCGCCGCGATCACCCGCTTCCAGGCCTGGGCCGCCGACCGGTACGGCGCTCCCGCCGACGGCGGGTACGCGGCGCTGCACCGCTGGTCCGTCGAGGAACTGGAGACGTTCTGGCGCGCCGTCGCCGACTGGTTCGACATCCGCTTCGCCACCCCGTACGAACGCGTCCTGGCCGACCGCGCCATGCCCGGCGCCCGGTGGTTCCCCGGCGCCACCCTCAACTACGCGGAACACGCCCTGCGCACCGCCGAGGACCCGGCCCGTGCCCAGGAACCGGCCCTCATCCATCTGGACGAGAAGCAGCGGCCGGCCACCATCAGCTGGGCGGAGCTGCGCCGCCAGGTGACCGCGCTCGCCGCGGAGCTGCGCCGCCTCGGAGTCCGCCCCGGCGACCGGGTCAGCGGCTACCTCCCCAACATCCCGCAGGCCGTCACCGCGCTGCTCGCCACGGCGGCCGTCGGCGGCGTCTGGACCTCCTGCGCCCCCGACTTCGGCGCCCGAAGCGTCCTGGACCGCTTCCAGCAGGTCGAGCCCGTCGTGCTGATCGCCGTCGACGGCTACCGCTACGGGGGCAAGGAACACGACCGCACCGGGACCGTCGCCGAACTCCGCCGCGAACTGCCCACGCTGCGCGCCGTCATCCACGTCCCGCTGCTGGGCACACCCGCCCCCGAGGGCGCCCTCCCGTGGGCCGATCTGGTCGACGCCGGTGCCACGACGGCCGCCGGCACCCGGATCGGCGAGGCGAGCGACGTCTTCGAACACGTCCCCTTCGACCACCCCCTGTGGATCCTGTACTCCTCCGGCACCACCGGCCTGCCCAAGGCCATCGTCCAGTCCCAGGGCGGCATCCTGCTGGAGCACTACAAGCAGATCGGCCTGCACTGCGACCTCGGCCCCGAGGACCGGTTCTTCTGGTACACCTCCACCGGCTGGATGATGTGGAACTTCCTCGTCTCCGGCCTGCTCACCGGCACCACCGTCGTGCTGTACGACGGCAGCCCGGGCCACCCCGCCGTGGACGCCCAGTGGGCGGTCGCGGAGCGGACCGGGGCCACCCTGTTCGGCACCTCCGCCGCGTACGTCATGGCCTGCCGCAAGGCCGGCGCGCACCCCGGCCGCGACCACGACCTCTCGCGGGTGCGCTGCGTCGCCACCACCGGCTCCCCGCTCCCGCCCGACGGGTTCCGCTGGCTGCACGACGAGGTGGCCGACGACCTGTGGATCGCGTCCGTCAGCGGCGGCACCGACGTGTGCAGCTGCTTCGCCGGCGCCGTCCCCACCCTCCCCGTCCACATCGGCGAACTCCAGGCGGCCTGCCTGGGCACGGACCTCCAGGCGTGGGACGCCCAGGGCCGGCCCGTCGTGGACGAGGTCGGGGAGCTCGTCGTCACCAACCCCATGCCGTCCATGCCGGTCCGCTTCTGGAACGACCCCGACGACCGCCGCTACCGCGAGAGTTACTTCGAGACGTTCCCCGGCGTCTGGCGGCACGGGGACTGGATCACCCTCACCGGCCGCGGCTCGGTCGTGATCCACGGCCGCTCCGACTCCACCCTGAACCGCCAGGGGGTCCGCATGGGCTCCGCGGACATCTACGAGGCGGTCGAACGCCTCCCCGAGATCCGCGAGTCCCTGGTCATCGGCCTCGAACAGCCCGACGGCGGTTACTGGATGCCGCTCTTCGTCCACCTGGCGCCCGACGCCGTCCTCGACGACACACTTCGGGACCGGGTGAAACGGACGATCCGGGACCGGCTCTCACCTCGCCATGTGCCCGACGAGATCATCGAAGTCCCCGGAATTCCGCACACGCTGACGGGCAAGCGCATCGAAGTCCCGGTCAAGCGGCTCCTGCAGGGCGCGGCACTGGACCAGGCGGTGAGCGCGGGCTCCGTCGACAACGTCGAACTGCTCCGCTTCTACGAGAAACTCGCCCGCGACCGCGCCTGACCGCCCGGACCGCCCTGTTCCGGGCGCCCCGCCGGCGGACGCGTTGTCAGACCTCTCGATTACGGTGAGTGAGTAAAGATCGACCGTACGCAAGGGGGAATCATGGCGCACGCGGAGTGGTACGGACACACCGGCGGACCGGGCCGGTCGGGACAGGCGGCGGACGGCGGGCGACAAGAGAAAAGGGGACGGCGAGGCCGCGGGAAAAGGGCAGGGACCAGGGGAGCGGGGACCAGGGGAGAGAAGAGGAGGGAGAAGCACCTCCGGCGCGGGCTCCGCCGCGAAGTCCCCAGCACCGTCGGGCTGCTGGCAGACGCACACGACTTCGCGGCGATGCGCCGCTACCGCACCTTCGTCTTCGACGACCACGCGGTCTACCTGCGGCACGTCGACACACTGCTGAAGGAGCTGGCGTCCCAGGGCGTGCCGGCCACCGTCGCCCTCTTCGACCCGGACGAGTACGCGGAGTACTGCGAGGACACCGGCCTGGACCCGGACTCCGTGGCGGGCCGCGGCCGCTACACGGCCAGGATCCCCGCGAGCGGCGCGGCCGTCGCCTACACGGGCCAGAGCGTCGACGTCCTCGTCCCGCAGCTCATCAGCACGGCGGTCCGCAAAGCCACCTGGGAGTACGCCACCACACTGCTCGCCGACCTCGGGGACTGCGCCGACTGCGGAGAGGACATCGCGGGCGCGGCCTTCGACCGCGCCTCCCACATGCTGGAGCGGCTGCTCGAAGCGGCCGGTCCCGGAACGCACCACCTCGTGTGCAGCGTCCCCGTCGGGACCGAGCAACTGCTGGCCGTCGTCCACGCCGAGCACCCGGCCGGAGAGCGGGAGCCGGTTCGCCTCGGCTCCTCCGAAGCCGCCGAATTCGTCAGCGTGCTCGCCGTGGGCATCGCTCTGGAGAGCGCCGGCGGCGTGGTGCTCCGTACGACGGTGCCGGGCGACGACGACCGCGTGCACGGCTGGCGCCTGTCCCGGTCGAGCCTCGTCCCGCTCACCGCGGGCGAGGTCTTCAACGCCTACTGCACCGATGCGGAGACGGGAGACCCCCTCGCTCCGGAATCCGGGGTCGACTACCGCGCCGGGTTCGCGGTGAGCCTCGACGGGCCGGGCGACACGGGCAGGCACCATTGACGGCGACCGGGGCCGGCTGAGGACGAGCGAGGACCACCGAGGCCCGGTGAAACCGAAGGGGCTTCCCGCCGGGAAGCCGGCGGGAAGCCCCTGTCAGCCGAAACGGACGGCGTGCGGGCACCCGGGCCGGGCCGCTGGATCCGCGGGCCCGGCGACGGGGCCGGTCACTCGCCCGACAGCACCGCCTGCGCGGCCTGCCGTGCCTCGTCGGCGCTGTCCGCCGCCCGGGCGGCGGAGGCGGCACGCTCACACTGCGCCAGGGTGTGCTGAGCCAGAGCGGCCCGTACGTACGGGATCGAGGCCGCGCCCATCGACAGGGAGGTCACGCCCAGCCCCGTGAGCACACACGCCAGCAGTGGATCGGAGGCCGCCTCGCCACAGACACCACAGCTCTTGCCCTCGGCCTTGGCGGCCTCGGCCGACAGCGCCACCAGATCGAGCAGCGCCGGCTGCCACGGGTCCTGCAGCCGGGACACCGCGCCCACCTGCCGGTCGGCCGCGAAGGTGTACTGCGCCAGGTCATTGGTCCCGAGCGAAAGGAACTCGACCTCCTGAAGAACCGAGCGCGCCCGCAGCGCGGCGGACGGGATCTCCACCATCGCCCCGAACTTCGCGCGGAGACCGGCCGCACGGCAGGCGTCCGCGAACGCCTTGGCGTCCGCGCGGTCCGCCACCATCGGCGCCATGACCTCCAGATACACGGGCAGTCCCTCGGCGGCCTTCGACAACGCGGTCAGCTGGGTCCGCAGCACGTCCGGGTGGTCCAGCAGGGACCGCAGACCACGCACACCGAGCGCCGGATTCGGTTCGTCCGCCGGCGTCAGGAAGTCCAGCGGCTTGTCAGCGCCCGCGTCCAGCACCCGCACGACGACCCGGCCCTCGGGAAACGCCTCGAGAACCGTCCGGTAGGCCTCGATCTGCTTCTCCTCGGACGGCGCCTGCTCGCTGTCGTCCAGGAAGAGGAACTCGGTGCGGAACAGACCGACACCCTCGGCCCCGGCATCGACGGCCGCCCGCACGTCCGACGGCCCGCCGATGTTGGCGAGCAGCGGCACCTTGTGCCCGTCCGACGTCGCGCCCGGCCCGGTGATGGCCGACAGCGCGGCCTTGCGCGCGGCGGCCGCACGCTCGAGCTCCGCACGCCTCTCGGCGCCCGGCTCGACGAAGATCTCACCCGTGCTGCCGTCGACCGCGATCACCGTGCCCTCGGACAGTTCGCCCGCCCCGGGGAGGGCGACCACGGCCGGCACCCCGAGCGCGCGCGCCAGGATCGCGCTGTGACTCGTCGGCCCGCCTTCCTCGGTCACGAAGCCGAGCACCAGGGTCGGGTCCAGCAGCGCGGTGTCGGCGGGCGCCAGGTCCCGGGCGATGAGCACGTACGGCTCGTCGCTGTCCGGCACACCCGGCATCGGAACGCCCAGCAGCCGGGCGACGATACGATTCCGCACATCGTCCAGATCGGCCACCCGCCCGGCCAGGTACTCACCGGCACCGGCGAGCAGCGCACGGTACTGGGCGAACGCGTCGTACACACCACGCTCGGCCGTACTGCCGACGGCGATCCGCCGGTCCACATCGGCCAGCAGCTCCGGGTCCCGCGCCATCATCGCCTGCGCCTCGAGCACGGCCTGAGCCTCGCCGCCGGCCAGGTTGCCGCGGGCGATCAGATCGGCGGCCACCGCTTCCACGGCCTGCCGCGCCCGCCCCTGCTCACGCTCGGCGTCCTGGTCCGGAACCTGCTTGGCCGGCGGTTCCAGCACCGCGGTCCCCATGTGCCGGACCTCGCCGATCGCCACACCGTGACTGACCCCGACGCCTCGCAGCGTTGTCTCCATCTCATCCGTCCCCGGTCGAGCCGCGGCGCTCAGACCGCCACGGCGTATCTATGACGAGCGTCCCGCGCCCGTCCCTGGCAAACAACGGTGGTGCCACCGTCGGCCGCGACGTCACCGCCACTGGAAAAGAGAGTCGCCGGCCGCGACCTCGCCGTCCTCACGGAGATCACCGAGGGCGTCCGCGGTGGCCTCCAGCGCCACGACCGGACAGATCGGGGACTTCCCGGCCGCCTCCACCGCGGCGGGATCCCACCGCACGAGAGGCTGGCCACGCGTGACCGTGTCCCCCTTGCTGACGAGCAGCTCGAAACCCGCGCCGTTGAGCTGCACGGTGTCGATGCCCAGATGTGTCAGTACACCGTGCCCGGCCGCGTCGACCACCACGAAGGCGTGCGGGTGGAGGGACACCACCACGCCGTCGACCGGCGAGACGGCCGTGCCCGCCGCGCGTACGGGATCGATGGCCATACCAGGCCCCACCATCGCCCCGGCGAACACGGGATCGGGAACAGCGGCGAGTCCAATGGCCCGTCCGGGCAGCGGCGCGGTCACGGTGGTCATGGAGAGCCTCCCAGGGGCGGTAAAGAAGAGCAGCGCCTCACCGTCACGGTCAGTGAGCGGACGGCGGACTGTTGAGAAGGGTAAGTCATGGGAAGTGACGGTTCCGCATAAGAGCTGCCAGTTGACGGCCCTGGGGGCGCGGAAAGCGATTTGCCTGCGTCGGCCGACCGGATGTACTGTCGTAGACCTGCCTGACCGCAGCACGACTTCGGGTCGCGGGTCGGCAGCACCTATCAAGCAATGATCCTCAACTCGGGTCCCTTTTCGCGTGCCGCGAATCGGTGGTCAGGGGGAACGGAAAAGGCTGATAGAGTCGGAGACACGAAATACCGAAGGGAAGCGCCCGGAGGAAAGCCCGAGAGGGTGAGTACGAAGGAAGCGTCCGTTCCTTGAGAACTCAACA
>NZ_JOHR01000031.1 GCF_000719775.1 Streptomyces sp. NRRL F-5135
ACTTGCGGTCCCAGTAGGCGTTCTCCACTTCGATGCGGTCCTGGAGTTCGGCGCGGGTCAGCGTGGACAGGTCCGCGCGGGTGAGTCGCTTGAAGGCTGACACAGCTTCCTCCCTGTATTGGATAACTGTCATTATCAACCATCGAGTTGCGTGATCGCCAGAACTTCCAACGCGACGAAGGGCCCCGCCCGTCGACCGGAACGGGGCCGGCGACACGGTTCGCTATAGCCCGATGTCTTCGCTAGCTGCGTCGGTCCACTTGTCGGCTTCGCGGATGTAGCCCCAGAAGGCCGGAGAGTTCTCGGCGTGCCCGGACTGCTCGCGGATCTTCTCTTCGCGCTTCCCGGCCCGGCGCGAGGTGGTGATGAATCCAGCCCGCATCGAGTGACCCGTCAATCGGACGGAGAGCCCGGCGCGTTCGGCGTTGCGGGCGATAATCTCGCGGACGGCCTCGGGCGACAGGTGTCGTCTGTTGACGTTGCCCCAGACGTCGATGGGCAGGAACGCGGGCCCCGCGATGTAACCTGCGGCGGCGTGCCAGGTGAGCCAAGCGCGGACAGGGCACGTATCGGGGTTGCGGCCGTAGCTGACGACGACGTCGCGGGGCGGTCGACCCTTCACTGCGGGGACGTGGACTTCGAGCCCTTGGCTGACTTGGATGATGCCGTCTGAGCGGAGAGCCGCCACCTCGGCCGAGCGCCCGGCGACGCTGAAGGCCATGAGCCAAAGGGCGCGGTCGCGGAGTCCAGTGAGCCCGTCGGCGACGGCGGCGTTCATCTGCCGGAGCTGTTCGGGGGTGACGGCTGCTGCCTTGCCGCGTCCGCGCGCCTGCCGCTCGGGGTCGTGCTTCAGCGGCTTGAGGGCTTGCCGGGCGGCAACGGTGGCAGCCTTCGGCACTTCGATGCCGTGTTCGTTTCGGGCGGTGACGGTGACGCCGGTGATTCGTCGGTCGATGCTGTTGGGTGCGGCGAGTTTGATGGTGTCGAGCCAGACGACGAACCCAACGAGCGTGCCCTTGGTGACAGCGGTCAAGGGCAGTGGCTGGCCGGAGCGTTCGGCGAGCCAGCCGTGGAACTCGGCCCACAGTGCCCAGTCGTTGGCGTAGCCGCGCTTCGTGTTGTGGGGGCGGATGGCGTCGAGGTGCTTCTCGGCTGCCTCTTCCATGGCGGCGAGGACGGCGAGCGTCGCAGCGTCGTAGACGGCCGGGGCGGCGTCCGGCTGACGCGGGGCGAGGTCGGTCACGACGGCATCCTCTCGTCGCCGACCCGAGTCAGATGGTCTCCGAGCTGCTCGATGACATCGCGGTGCGCAAGGTCGCCAGAGCTGGGCTCCCGGATGCCGCGCCGACTGGAGGTGAGTCGGGCGCTGTACAGAACGGCTTCCTCGTCGAGCCAAGCCGCGA
Organism: Streptomyces sp. NRRL F-5135; assembly: GCF_000719775.1. Classification (GTDB taxonomy): domain Bacteria; phylum Actinomycetota; class Actinomycetes; order Streptomycetales; family Streptomycetaceae; genus Streptomyces; species Streptomyces hebeiensis. The sequence goes on from NZ_JOHR01000031.1 coordinate 1,404, forward strand.
CTTCGCGACAGACGGCATCGGCTACTTCCGATCGCGTCGCACCCGGACCTGCCGCCTCGGCGGCGGCGTAGACACGTCTCGTCAACTCTCCGTTGGGCATGTCTAATTGTACCGTTTTTTCGCCCCCGATACGGCATGTTATCGGGGGCACCCATGCCCATCCGCTCGGAGTCAAACCCGGGCTGCGTCAGCCCGGGGAAGCCGACCGAAGGAGCACCGCGGCGGTGGCGTCGTCCCGCTCTCCGTTGCAGCCCTCGCGGGCGGCAGCGGTCAGGGCGTCGGCGAGAGCCTGCGGATCCCGATGCGCGTGCACCAAGGCCTCCAGCTCGGCCTGGTTGACGGTGTCGTGGATGCCGTCGGTAGTGAGCAGCACCAGCGGGTCGGAGATCTCCGCTTCGCGGACGGTGGCCACGACGGCGGTGGAAAGGGCAGCCCGAACCCAGGCGTCATAATGGTGGGCCCGCTCCGGCGGGCCGTCTGGGTGTACCCGCCGGAGGAACTGGCCCATGGTCTGGTCGGTGGAGTACTGGCGGAGCCGCGTGCCGTCCCAGCCCCACGCGCGGGCGTCACCGACCCAGGCGATCCGGGTGGTGTCGTCTCCCGGGTCGGTGACGGCGACTACAGCGACGGCGTCCGGTTCGGGCTCCTCGTCGGCTCCGGGGTCGGCCACCAGTTCGCCGGCACTCAGGAGCCCGGCCAGGGCGCCGCGTCGGGCGGCGACACGGGCGACCACCTCGGCGAGCAGTGCGGACACAGAAGCCACGCGTTCGGAGTGCCCGATGCCGTCCACGACGGCGACCGCCGCGGTTTGGTCGGCCAGTGTGTGCACTGCGGCGGCATCGCCGCTGAGGCCAGCCGTACCCGGTCGGGTCGACAGGGCGACGGTGACACTGATGGGCTCGATCGCTGTCATGCCAACAGCCTACGGAGGCGACCGACGGTGCCCTCAACGTTCGGCTAACGCTTGCGGGGTTGACAGGGTGGGGCGGTGAAGGTCACCGCCCCACCGGCAGCGCATAAGGGAACGTTATGCGCTACCTGGCGCTCAGCTGTCATACCCGGCCGCTACGCTCCCCGTCATGCCTGAAGAGCAGCCGATACAGTTCACCGTCCCCATGAAGCCGTCGTTCAGAGAGGTCGCTACACCCGAGACCGCCGTCGGTAAGCCGATGCGGTGGCGGATGGACGACAGCGTGATGATGCAGGGCGTCGTGGTCGACTGGGCAGACGAACCCGACGGGAGCGTCACGCTCACAGTCGAAGCGTCCGCGCCAGAAGACTGACATGACGAAGCCCCGCCCTCCCGTAGGAAGGCGGGGCTTCTTTCTGCCAGTCAGGCGGCCTTCGACGCCCACGGCCACGCGGCATTCCGCCCGGCTTCGAGGAGCGGCACCATCCGGAAGGCGGCGTCGGTGAGCCCACCGAACGTGTGCCGCTGCCCGCGCCCGGACGGGGCGTGCCCGGCCTGGTAGCCGACGAGGTTCCAGGTGTACAGCGGAGTCGTCTGCGGGATGGACTGGTCGACTTCGACGTGGTCGTGGCCGGCCTGCTCGTCGGTGACGATGACGACGCGGTCATGACGATGGAACTCCTGGCGGAGCGCTGCTGCGGTGTCAGTGCCGCCACCAAGGAACCATCCTCCGTCGCGCCACTTCTTCACGTCGCCGAGGACTGAGCCGCCGCGGGTGAGCGGGAAAGCCTTCGTCTTTGCCCCGGGTGCGTCGTTCATGTAGTAGCTGGCGGAGGAGAAAGAGACGACGTCGGCATCGCTGCATCGCTGGCCAAGGGCAATGCCGAAGAGGGCGGCGGCGTCCCAACGCATGAGGCTGCCGTCGCGGGAGAAGGACTCGTTCATCGAGCTGGACGTGTCGACAAGGATGAGCGTTCGGCCGCCGAGTTGCGGGATGTTCGCTAGGGACGCGGTGAGCGCCTTCTCCAGAGCATGCCCCCAGCTCAGCGAAGGGGCCGCGTTGAACGCGGAGTAGAACCGCATCGGCAGCTGGCGGGACTTGGCGACCTGTTCCGGGTCGGCGAGCCTGGCCGCGACCTGGGCTGCGACGTCGTCCGAGACGCCCGCCTCGTCGAAGTTGCGGAGGTTCCGCAGCAGGGCCATGTAGCCCATGGACGGAATGAGCGCCTCCCACAATTCCGCCTTGTCGACCTTCATGCCAGCCATGGACAGAGCGGCTTCCCACGTGAGGCCGGCGGCCTGCAACTGCTCCGGGTTGAGGAGGATGTTCGGGTCCTGCTGCACGAACTCGGCGAAGGCCAGGTTGCGCGCCAGGGTCGGCAGGCTGTCGGGATCGGGTACGGTGCCGCGCTTGTGGCGCCGGTCGAGCGAGTACTGGAACAGGTCGCCCTGCCAGGGCTTCGCCGGGTCGGGGCTGGCGTGGACGAGGTTGAGGACGTCGCCGAAGCGGTAGCCCTTGGAGTCGGTGTCGTACTTGAGGAGCGACCGCTCGTTGTAGAGGCGCTGTACGGCGTCGGCGATGCCCCGCTTCACCGGCTTGGGGAGCTTGCGGCCGTACTTCGACGTCCAGTAGCCGAGCATCTCCCCCGGCTCGTCGGCCCGCTGGAGTACGGAGTCGATGGCCTGCCGAGAGTAGCCAGCCACGCCGGCTTCGAGGCGGGCCTTCGTGAACTCGGCGGCGCCGACGAGGGATGCGGTGCGCATGTTGGCGTCCGAGCGGAGCCAGCGGAGGAAGGCGGTGCACCAGTCGGGGTCGATGACGGCGACCTGGCGGATGAGCTGTGTGTACCGGTCATCGCGCTGGCCGCCCTTCTCGTAGAAGGTGTCGGTGCCGACGAAGTTGTCGACGGCGAGGAGGAACAGCTCAGACTTGGTGTCGCGGAGGTAGCCGGTGCCGCCCTGGTGGTTGGTAGTGCGCTCCCCGGTTGTGGTCACGGGCGAGTGGGCGGCGGGTCGTGCGCTGCGGTGGTTGAAGCGGGACATGAAAAACCCCTCACGTGGAGGGGAGGTCCAGCAGTGGGGGTGCCCGAGATCAAGGTCGGTGACGGGAACGTAGGTGCTCTACCGATTGAGCTACGGGGGCCGAAGCCTCCGGCGGGACTCGAACCCGCAACCGCCCCATTAACAGTGGAAGTAACCGTCGCCTGCGCACCGGGCACCCCGGTGCTGTGCCTCCCGAGATCAAAGTCGGCGTGCGGCGTGATTCACCCAAAGAAGTAGCCGCGGCCTGCGCACCGGGAGGTGCATGAAGTTGTGCGATCAGAGTACACACAGGCGGCGGCATCAGCGTTGAGTTTTCTGGCGCGCCATCAACCACCCCTCCACTCTTTGGTCACAACTCAGTCACCTCTTGACTGCACACGCAACGCTCCCCCTACATCGCTCGTTACGGTCATCGCTCACGTACCACCCAGGGGGGACCATGAAGACCCGTATCGGCATCGCCGCGCTCGCATGCGCCGCGGCCCTCACACTCGCCGGCTGCAATCCAGAACCCGCCGATAGTCGCAACCCCGCTACCGAGGCACCGCCCAAGGAGCCAGCCAGCGCTACTCCCAGCGCCACGGAGAGCCAGGAAGCAGAGCCCGCCGCCGTGCCCGACTTCGTCGGCATGGGCCTCCAGTCCGCGCAGGACACCGCACAGGCCCAGGGCTTCTACAGCCTGGAGTCGCACGACAGCACCGGGCGAGCACGTCTCCAGGCACTCGACCGGAACTGGAAGGTCTGCAGCCAGAGCGTGAAGGCCGGCAGGACCGTGCCCGTCGACACGACGCTCGACTTCGGCACGGTCAAGCTGGAGGAAGAGTGCCCGGCGGCCGACGAGAAGGAGCCCGAGGCGACGGGCGGGAAGATGCCTGATCTGGGGGGCAAATCGGTGAAGGCGGCTCGCACGGCCCTCGACCCGGGCACCTCGATCACGGTCACGGACGCGAACGGCGACCGGATGGTGCTGATGGAGAGCAACTGGCAGGTGTGCACGCAGGATCCGTCGCCCGGCAAGGCTCTCACCGGGCAGCCGGTTGAGCTGACCGCGGTCAAGTACGAGGAGAGCTGCCCGTGACCCCCCGGAGAGTTCTCCCCGTCGTCGTGCTGGCCCTCATGCTCACCGGGTGCGGCGGAGGTTCCGACAGCAGCGACGCGAAGCCGAAGACCGCAGCGACGGCGAGCGAGCCGGCTGCCGAAGAGTCGCCGACTGAGATGCCGACTGACTGTTCCAATGAGGATCTGAGTCAGGCGGAGTGGATGGAAAGCTGCTCTGGCACAGAAGGGAGCAAGGGCGGAAGTTCGCAGCCCACCACTGCGGGCCCGCTTGAACTTGGCACACCGGTACCCACGACGGGCGACGGTGGGACGGGGGTCCTGGAGATGACGCCCACGACGGTCGTGTACTCGAAGGACGGTGCCGGGAACGATCCGGACAAGGACGTGTTCGCTGTGGTTACGGTGAAGCAGCGGCCGACGACTGCCGCTCCGGCTGCGGAGGTCCCGCCGATGAGTGGCGGTGGCTGGTCGTGGATCGCGCCAGACGGGCAGTCGATCGACGAGGGCAACGGCCAGTCGTTCAACGTCGTCATGGACGACTTCGGCGCGGCCGGCCCCGTGCAGCCGGGCTCGTTCGTATGGGATGCAGCGGTCTTCGATCTCACCGCGGCGCAGGCGAAGGGCGGCACGCTCGTGTACGTCGACAGCGAGGAGACCGCCTTCCGGTGGAAGATTCCTGCCGCAGACAGTGGCCCACAGGTCGCTGAGGTGAAGGAACAGCTGAAGTTCTGACCGGGAGCGCGGCAATGCCCCCACCGCCCGCCGGATGGCGAGGGTGGGGGCATCGTCATGCGATGTTCTCGGGCGGCTGGCCTGGCTCGGGCGGCGGTTCCTCGGCCGGTACGGGCGGCGGGTCGACAACCCCCAGCTCGACCAGGCTTCCTGTGTCTGCGGCCGTCGGGTCTACCTCGGGCATTGCCGGTTCGAAAGGCATGTCGTCGTCACACTCCAGTTCGGTTGTACTCGTCCACCAGGGACGGCGGCTCGGCAGGTGTCACTCCGGCCTGCCTCATCTGCATTGACAGCTCTCCCACATAGCCCGCGAAGGCACGCACAATGGACCGGAGTCTGGTCGTCTCGGTACGCAGCTCCCGTACCTCCGACTGAAGGTCGTCGCGGATCGTCTTGAACGCTTCGAGGTCGACGCGCCGCTGCTCCGGCTCGGCCTGAGCGCGGGCCGCAGCCTGTGTGGCTTCCGCCGTAGCCGATGCGGCAGCCTTCGTGGCCCTCGCCGCGAACAGCCCGGCCAACACCATGCCGACCGTTCCGAATGCCGCCACGAGCCCAGCCCAAACGCTCACGGGCCCTTGCCTCTCCGGGCGCGCCGCGGCACTGGGGGGACCGAATGCTCGGGAACCGTGGCCGCCCACATGATGACCCCGACATGCGAGGTGAGGTACCAGATTGCGACGTAGGCGCCGCGGGAGTAGTGGCCGCTTACCACAGCGGCCGTGTAGGCGACCGCCCACACGGTGGGGGGAATGACTGCAGCAACGAATCCCCAGCGGTCGCGCCCGATCCGCAGGAATGCTGAGCCGCCAGTGATCAGGCCGGCGGCGATCCAGAGCAGCGCCCAGTGGCGGAGCGATCCCGCCATCGTCAGCAGTTCCAGCCCGTCCGGGCGGGGAGGGGCGAGGAGGAAGCTCATGCCCCAGGAAGTTTTGCCGATCCCGAGTATCAGCAGGAAGATGCCGCGGCGTCCTAGCCGGTGGTGCAGCCATTGGGCCGCACGGCACGGCATCTACTACACGTCCGTCGGCCGAGACGCCGCTGCGAGGGGACGCGTCTTGGTGGGCGCAACCTGGGCTCGGGTCAGCAGGGTCAGGGTTGCGAGAACGACGGTGTTGATCGCGCCGACGGTCTCCTGCGAGACCTCGTAGCCGAACGTGGCGACGAGGACGGCGCCAGACGCGACGACTGCGGTGAATGCCTGCGGTGCAATCGGCCGGGTCATCGCTGCAGCAATGGCGCCGAGGATGGCTGTGGCGACGCCGACAATCGCTCCGGCGGTTTCGGCGGACAGGCTGGTGACACCGAGGGCCACGATGAGGCCGAGGACGGCCGACAGGGTGTTCAGGATGACGACAGGCTCACGCCCAAAGATCTGCATGGAGGTCTCGATTCTGCGAGGTCAGGACTTGGCGAGGGTTGCGATGAGGGCGTCGAGCTTCTTCTCGATGCGAGCGAGCTGGACTCCGAGGTCGGTGGTGTCCTTCTCGATGTGGGCGAGGTAGTAGCCGGCCGCATGGTTCACCCGCTCGCCCTTGCCATCGATCTCGGTCAGGGATCCGATGGTCAGAAGGTTCGAGTGGAGTGCGTTGATCTGCTTCTCCGTGGTGGCCGTGGGCGTCTCCTTGGGCGGAGCGGTGGGCGGCGGCTTCGGAGTGGACGGAGTGCTGGCGCCCGGTGACCAGTTGGCGGGGTGCTTAAGCCGCTCGGCGACGTCTGCGCGGAGGGTGGGCATGGAGATGCCGCGAGGGTCGATCTTGTCGGAGGACCATTCCAGGTGCCCGATCACGGAGCGGGCGCCCCAGCCGTGCGCGCGGCAGATCGCGGCCTGCACGCGGACGATCGCGTCGTACTGTGCCCCGGGCCACGGGTCCTTACCGTCGCCGAGGTTCTCGCACTCCCAGCCGTAGAACCTGCTGTTGCCGTCAACGCCGTTGGTGTTGCCCTTGGTCGGCGGGGTGGGCCGGGATCCGAAGGACTCGGCCGTCACCTGCTCCAGCACGCGCGGGTCGCCACCGCCAGCGTGATTGGTGCGGCCCCAGCCGACCATGTGGACAGTTCCGTCTTTGGCGATCATTCCGTGGCAGAGCGGGCCTGGCAGGCTGCTGTAGCCGTCGCGAACGATGCCGACGGTCTTGCTCGTGCCGGAGGTGACGGTGTGGTGAACCATGCTGCCATTCACCGGCCCCCACGCACCCTTCGCGTTGCGGTTGTGGGTGCGCCAGTTGCCGACCTCGACCACCTTCACGCCCTCGGCGCGGAGAGCAGTGAGGACCGCCGCAGCGGACAAGGGTTGCGCCATGAGCCCTCCCAGGGCATGAAAAAGGCCCCAGCCTTCGGCTCGGGGCTCCGGATGTGGCTGTTCAGAGGCTGTAGGTGATGTTGTTGAGGGACACCCAGGGAGGTTGCACTCCGCTCTGGGTGACGATGGCGACGGTTCCGTCCGTGTTGAAGTCGAGCTTCACTGAGAGGGAGTCCGAAGCCACCGCCGAGCACGCCGCTGTGACCGTCCTCCGAGACGCCGGGCGGGCCCCGACCGGCAACGGAGAGTTGAGGAAGTTCCCGTTACTGACCGGGGCGCCACCGCTGTAGGTGACGTTGAGGCCGCCTTTCCACATGACGACCGCCTCGCCGAACAGGTTCACGATTCGGTACTGGGGCACTCCGTTGGAGTTGCCGTTGGCTGTGTAGCCGCTCCTCAGCGTGGGCGTAGACCACGCCTGTGTGCCCGAGGCGACCGCCACCCACGCGGTCCCGTCGTAGACCGTGAGGAGCTTCTCACTGTTCAGCCAGGCCGTCATCCCCGCGACAGGCGCGGTGAGGGCCGCGTTCCTGGCAGTGGCGGAAACGAACCGCATCACGCTCTGGCCGGCCATCAGAAGAAGCCCGTCCCCCATGATCTTCAGATCTGGGGTCTCGCCGTAGTCCAGACTGGTGAACCCCTGCCCGTACTTGTCGGTGATCGACACGATGCCTCCTAGGCGCGGCGAGTCAGGGTGAGGTACGAGTTGGCGTACAGCGTCAAGCCGACAGCGTCCGACGTGTTCTGAGACCAGTTCACCGATACGGACCCGGCGGTGGCTGAGGTCACCACCAGGCCATGCAGGAGCATCGCTCCGTTCGCCGATGACCAGCCGGCGCCGTAGGTCCGTTCGGTTGCGAGGTCTTGCGCGAGGGGGCGCAAAGTGGAGGGCTCTGCGGTCGCAGAGATTGACGGGGCATAGGTACCCCACCATCCCGTCGCCCCGCTTGGGCCAGTGATGCCGAGCTTGAGGTCCCCTGTGAGGCCGGTCGAGTTGTAGACGAGCATCCCGCTGATCTCGTAGGTAGCCGACGCCGCCACGGGTAGCACTAGGTGCGGATCCGCCGATGTAGTGGCCGTGGAAGCCCGAGTGGTGTTCGCGGTCTTGCGGGCGAAGACGCTCTGCCCGACAAGCTGGCCGCCTGACGAAGTGCGGCCGAGCGCGATCCAGTTCCCGGACCCCGCCTGGCTGATGATGATCTGATCCCCGACGGTTGGTGCCGTGTACGAGTCGAGGCAGCGGGCGACGATCGTGCCGACGGCTACCGTGCCGTCGCCCGGGGCCGCAGTGACAGTGCCGGTGCGCCAGTCCGCGCCGCGCACCTGGGGGTCGGTGGCGCCGGCAGTCCGGGAGGCTTGGATGAGGCCGGTCGCAAAGTTGGCGCCGCTCACTTCGGCGGGCATCAGGCGTCTTCCTTCCCGCCGATGGTCTCCAGCGTCGTGGAGCTGAGCCCCAGGTCGATCGAGAAGGACTGGATCTGGTGGAGCTCGCGGTCGCCGTTGCCGTAGGTGACACGGATGACGTCGCCCGGCTCAAGGCACGGGTTCGGGGCGGCCTCGATCGAAACGGTCGCCGCCGGCTTCACGGCGTCCCGTAGGAGCTTCGATGCCGCGGCCACGCACTGCCCGCTCGTTACGAGGAGCGACGACGAGTAGAAGCGGGGCACCCGGCCGAATGGTCCGGCCCAGTAGGTGGGGCTAGTCGGATCGTCGTCCTGGGCGGTCGCACTGACGGCGACGACGTTGTCCTCAGTGTTCTCGCCGGACGCGACGACGACGTTGTAGATGCCGTCCCGGGTGTAGGCACGGTTCGCAGAGATCAGGACCCCGCCTGCACCGGCATCCACAGTCCAAGCGATCGGCGCCGTGGCGATGTCTGGCAGTTCGGCGATGATGAACTGGCCGTCGGCGTCGCAGTACACCTCGGCGCCGATTGCGGTGGCACATGCCTGGACCGCTGCCCATCGGTCCCCCTGTGCGTCCCACGTGGTGGTGCCGAGCGTCGCATCCGACGCCCGGTTGACGATGACCGCGCCCGGCAAGGTCGCCTGGATGAGACCGGTGATCGCGGTGACGGCTGCGGTGCCGCCGCGGGTGCTGTACGGGGTGACGAACCGGTCGTCGACGACGATCGCTTCGAGGCCGCTGCCGCCGATGGTGATGGGCCCGTAGTCCGGGTCGCCCTCGACAGAGTCGACCCTGAATTCGCCGAGCGGCACCGACTCGATGGTGCCGTCGGCGTAGCGGATCCCCCGCAGGATCCTCAGCCGGGCGCCGTAGATAGCCAGCTGCTCCGATGGGCGCACCGGAATGAGGGAAGTGTCCGGCACCGTGACCGTGCACGTCCGACGCACGGCCTGCCCGCGGTCGACGCTGACGCTGCCGCCAGTATGCGGCAGCGTCTGGACAGTGCCGTCACCTCGATGCAGTTGCACCTCCGTGTACGGGGTGTGCGACATGGCCAGAGTCGGCAGGAACCGTGCCGAGGGTGGGCTGTACACAACCGTCCTCCCGTCACACGGTGCGCTGGTCCAGGGCCAGATCCAGAACGGTTGCGTAGCGGGCCAGCAGCGACAGGACGGTCGCGTTCTCCACTAGGACGTCCTGCACGGTCCACGTGGCCGAGCCGGCCACACCGGTCAGTGGCCGGTCCACCTCAATAAGGGGCAGTGTCCATTCCCGCCATGGCTCGGGCGCGTAGGTGGTCACGCGGGGGAAAGCGCTGTTGCCGACCGACACGTACACGTCGCTTTCGCCCATGCCGGGCGCGGCCTGCCACAGCAGCGGGCTCCCGGAGGACAGCAGCAGTCGCAGCGCCTCCCGCTCGCCGTCTATCTGAGACCACAGAACGAGCGGCCCCTCCCTCCCGGACCTCTCGCCCGAGAGGACGATCGCGGTCTGCCGACCGCGAATCCTCATCACGCTCTGCTCGATCGGCTGCTCCCAGTCCGGCGCGGACTTCACCAGCAGCCGCATGTTGAGCTGCGGCCGGGACGGATCCTTCAGCCAGCAGTAGTTCCGGTCCCCGGGATCCACGGTCACCGGGTCGGTCAGCCACCAGCTCACCAGCGTGCCAGTTGAGGCCCTCACCTGCTCGACCCGGTAGGCGACAGGGATACCGAGGGGCGCCTCGTAGTCCTCTACGGAGAACGTGTCATCCGTGACGGGCACCGAGTCCAGCAGCCCCTGGCGTCCGCGGACCAGCGACCTAGACCCGTCGGGCAAGATCCGGTAGACGGTCATCAAGTTCGCGGTGCTCAGTCCCCGCAGGACGAGCAGGATGCTGGCCGTGTCGTTTCTGCCGGTGACCTGGGTGGACGGCAAGACCTGCTGGAGGCGCACATCGTCTACCTGAATGGTGGAGGATGCTGCGGTGGCCGTGAGGATCAGGTCGATCTGTCCAGCGACCGCGCCCGCCGGCGCCGTCATGTCGACGTCGAACCAGTACCACTGCCCGTCGGAGGGCAGGGCCGCAGTAGCGCTGGTGATGGTGCCAAGGTAGGTGTCGGAGGCGTCGTACCAGCGCATAGCCAGGGCGGCTGTCCAGCCTCCCGCCACCCGCTTCAGGCCCGCTCGGGGCTTGAAGTTCAGGAGTTCCTGCACCGGGTACTTCCCGGACCGGAGTGTGCTGGCTGTGGCGGTCACGGAGGTGACGGTCAGGCTGTATGCGTTGCTGAATGCCTGGGCGCCCCAGGGCGTGGACCGGGCGATCGCCGCTGCGCCGGACGCCACCGTCCACTGGCCGATGCCCTGCTCAAAGTTGCTGTCCGAGAAGGTGACGACGTTGTCGTTCGGCTCGCTACTCAGGACGGTTGCGGTACGCGCTTTGACGACCAAGCCGTCGCCACGCACGGCCTGCCCCGCTGTTCCCGACGTGATACCGAACGCCAAAGACGCGGTCGCGGCGGTTGTCGGTGCAACGGCCGACGCGATCTGCCGGTAGGCGCCGGTGCCAGGCGCCGCCAGGATGCTGCGGCTGGCGGAGATCTGGGCGCCGCCGGCATCGTAGAAGCGGAGCTCCACCCACACGCTCGCCGTGGACGTCGGAGGGGACAGGTATCCGAATGCGACGTACTCGGTTCCGGGTGTTACGGGGGGCCGCTCGGTACAGAGAGCGGAAGCGTCGCCGTTGGCGGTGACGGTCAGGGTGACCATCTCGCCGCCGGAGTAGTACCAGTTCACCGGCCACGAGATCATCGGCGCCGTGCGGGACACGGTCCCGTTCGACTCCACGGCCCAGCCCGATGTGTCCACCTCGTACTGCTCGGCATTGAAGCTCAGCAGGTTGCCGGGCAAACGGAGCGGCCAGCCGAAGTACACGTTCTCGTAGAAGGTGTTGACGCCGGCCCCCGTAGGGCTTGACGACAGCAGCACCTGGGCGGCAGTCGCCCCGACAGGAGCAACGCCGCCGACACTGATCCGGTGCCACGTCGATGACGCGGACGCGGTCGTCAGCCCCCAGGTGATGTTGATCTCGCCGCCGCCTGCGTTGAGCCAGCGGATCCCGATCCGTTCGGGGACGCTTGCGCAGGACGCGTCGGCGAACGCCGCATATGTCGTACCCGTCACGACGGGATACGACGAGTAGGTGCGGGCCTGCATCTCCCCCGCAGCCACGCTCTTGACGACCAGGCACCCGTCGCCGCTCCGCCCTCCCGTGCCCAGGTTCAGCGTGCAGTTGGTCTTGGCGAGCCAGCCCGATGTGTTCGGGTCGATCGTCTCCGTCGTCAGCGACAGGAAATTCCCGGGGATCGCCACAGCATCACCTCCGCGGTCGAGCTCTGAGAGCGGTGAGCACCTGGGCGTTCTCCTGCCGGACCACGCCCTTGAAGGTGCCCATGAGCTCCCCCGAGTCGAGGACGAGGGTGCCTGTCATCTCCATCGGCCCATCGGCCCCGCCGCCTCGGGCGGCCATCGACGTGAGCGCGTTCGCCTGCGCCGTGGTGAACACGGGCTCCGGGCGGCCGGTTCCGTTGTTGACCAGACTGATCCCAGGGGGCAAGTAGCCGCCAGAGTCATAGCCCTTGGGCGGCAGGCTCGCGTTGGCCTGCTGAACATTGGTGATGTTGCCGTACCGGCTGACGATGTACCTGATCGAGGCGGCGACGTTCGCCACCGGGTCCAGGATGCCGCGCGACTTCAGCGCCTTCGGCACGTAGGCGTTGAACGTTGGTGGGATCGTCTGGGTTAGCCCCTGGGAAGGGATGCCGTTCTTGGCGTTGATGTCCCACAGATTGATCGCCCGGGGGTTCCAGCCCGACTCGCGGGTGATGAGGGTGTTCATGCCGGCTTGCCACTGGGCTGTCGTGCCCGGAGGCGGTACCCGGGCCGCTGCCAGCGCAGCATTGATGATCGCCAGGTGCTGGCCCTTCGGAATGGTGCCGCCGATACTCCCGAGCGCGGTGACCGATTTCTCGTCGGCCTTCTTCGCGTACCCGAAGATGCTGTCAATGATCTTCGCGGGGATGCGGCGGATCATCTTGCCGAAGCCGGTCTCTCCGCCAGGGAGCTTCTTCAGCAGCGGATCGACGAGATGCTTCACTCCGGCACGCGCCGACGATTCGATGCTGTCCTTAAGCCAAGAAGCACCCTTCTTGATCGTGTCCCAGGGCGCCGAGCCAGCGCCCGCTGCCTTCTTCCCGATCCACGAGAAGATGCCGCCGTCCTTGAACTGCTGGCCCCCAAGGGCTTCTCGGACGCCGGACACGCCTCGGGTAGAGGCAAGCCGGTTCATAGCGGCCACGAAGCCCGGGCCGACAGCGCGCGTCCACTCCGGGCGCATGATGGCCTCGCCGCCACTGAGGGCGAGGCCGCCCCCAGTTGGCGAGTAGAACTGGTGGACGTCCTTGCCCGGCGTGTAGCCCGGGAGCACGCCGCCAGTGGCCCAGCCCTTGGTCTTCATAGGGTCGATCTTCGGGGCCCCGAACGCTGTAGCGATCTTGTTCCAGGTAGGGACGATGCCCGCGTTGTACACCTTGTCGATAACGAAACGGACAGGCCGCTTCGCAATGTTCTGCACCTGAGTCCACTGCTTGTCGATGAACTCCTTCGCAGACCGGAAACTATCGCCGACCGACTTGACCCCCTTCTTGATCCAGTCAAATGCAGGACGCAAAGCCTTGTCCCACAGCCAGCGCCCCTTGTCCGCGATCCACCCGAACACCGGGCGCGCGTACTTGTCCCACAGCTCACGGAACTTGGCACCCAGCAACCGGGATCCTGCTTGGATCGCATTCCAAGCAGGCTTGATGGCGTTGTTCCAAAGCCACAACGCCCGGGAACCGATCCACCCGAAGACGGGGCGGGCGAACTTGTCCCACAGCTCCCTGACCTTCGCGCCGACTGCTCCTGTGCCGGCGCGCCAGGCATTCCAGACAGGCTTGATCTTCGACTGCCAGAGCCACACGGCCTTCTCGCCGATCCAGCCGAAGACTGGACCGAGAACGTTGCTCCACAGCCACGTCGCCCACCGGCCGACTGTCTGAAGCGCCGACCAGATGCCGGAGAAGACGGGCTTGAGCACGTTGTTCCACGCCCATAGTGCGGCCGTCTGAATGCCCGCCCAGACCGCCTGGACGAGGTTCCTGAACCATCCGAAATTCTTGTACGCGTAGACGACTGCCGCGACGAGCGCAACAATCCCAATGATGATCAGCGTGATGGGGTTCGCGTTCATCACAAGGTTGAACGCCAGCATCGCCAGCGTCCACACACGAGTTGCAATGAATGCGAGATACAGGCCCTGGATCAGCCACGGCAGCGTTTCAGCAATCGACGCAATCCCCCGCCCCAGAGCACCAAGAATCTCCAGCACCGGCCCCGACAAAGGGGCGAGTGCCTTCGACACCTGGTAGAACGCAGAGCTGATGTCACCGATCGCCCGAGCAAGGATCGGCCCCTGCCCAGACGCATACGCGAGGAAGCGTTCGAACTCAGGGCTGCCCTTGAGGCCCGTACCCCACTCGGCGAACCGGCCCGTGATCCGCTGCATCGTCGCAGAGATCGTGTCCATGTGCGGCAGAAACGCCTGCACAACACCGGCCATGCCGACGAAGACTCGGCCGAAGCTCGTTCCGAGCCCGGTAACAGCTGGCTCGACCGAGCCCGCCAAATCGGTCTTGAACGACTTCCACCATGGCGACTTGAAGCCCTGGCTCACCTTGTCCTGGAGCTTCGTGATGGCGCGGACCGCGCCCTCAACGAACGGCGTGAGGCCGGGCAGCGAGTTCTTCAGTCCGTTCAGGGCCCGGGTGAAAATCGGCATCACCTGGGGCTGCAACGACCTGGACCACTCACCGAACACGGTACGCAATTGCACGAATGCGTTAAAAGTTCCCCGCGCCGCCGGCGTCATCCCCGCCAGCGCCTTTTGATATTTCGCCTGCGCGATAGCAGCCTGATCCACTCCCCCGGCCGCCTGCTGCGACGCAGAGGCAATCTGACGCTGAGCGGACGCGATCGAATCGGCAGCCGACTGCTGAGCCGCCACCAGCGACTCCTGGGCACGGGCAACCGACCGAGCCCCGTCCTCCTGCACCTTCGAAACGTTCCGGGACGCCTCGGCAACCCGCTCCTGCGCCGCCGCGATGTCCCGCTGATTCTGGACCTGCTGCCGCGCCGCATCCTGCCGGGCCTTCGCCAGCCCCTGCTGCTGGTCGGCGACCGCCGCCTCGGCATCAGCAACCCTCTGCTGAGCCGACTTGACCAGGTCGGATCCCTCCACACCCGCCTTATCCGCGGCCTTCTTCTGATCGGAGAGACTCTTCGTCTCGGCTCGCTGCTCCTTCAGCCGCTGGACCGCCTGGTCGTACTGCAACTGGGCGCGCTGCTGCTCAATGACCGTCGCCTTCGACCCGATCGCCTGAGTGGCACGCAGCCGGCTCTGGGCCTCCTGAACGTCCAGGACCGCGTCCCGCTCCGACAACTGGGCGTTCGCAAGCCTGTCCGACAGGTCAGCGAGCTGTCGGACCGCGTCCGCACGAGCCTGGGTCAAATCCTGCTGGGCCTGCCGTGCGGTCCGCTGCGCGTCCGCCAGCGACTCCTCCGCCTGCACGACCTGCTCAGCCGCCGCCCGCTGCCTGTCTGCCGCCTGCTGAACGGCGTCCGCGAGGCTCTGCCGTGCCGCCTTGACCTGCTGAGCGGCCTGCCGATTGGCCTCCGCCGACGAGCGGACCGCATCCTCGACACCCTCTTCCGCCTGGCTGATCTGACGGGCCGCGTTCCGGTGAGCCGTCGCCAACGCCTGCTGGGCGCCCGCCATCTGCAACGCCTTCGACGCGCCCTGTCCGGTGGCCTGCGCGCCACGGATCGCCGCGGCCGAAGCCGCGTCCTGCGCGGCCTTCTGCGCCTGCAAGGCGCCAGCAATGTTCACGAACGCGGGAACCGCCACTGCGGCCAGAGCACCCACGCCCGCACCCGCGGCGACACCGGCCGCCGCGATCGACCCGATCCCCGCAGCAAGCACCGGGATCGCCGGGATAGCGGCAAGACCGGCGATGGCGACACTCAGCTGGAATACCGCCGCCATGGCGGCGGCAGTATTGACGTTCACGTTGACACGCTTGGCATCCAGTGCCGACGCGAGCGCCCCCACCGCGGCAAGTTGAGCCATAGCGTTGGCCGCGTCGACGCGGACGTCGACATCGGCATCGCTCGCGGACAGGCGTTCCAGGCGTGCCTGGATTTCCGTGATGCGCGCCATCGCTGTGGCCGCGTCGATGTCGATGCCGACACGCTGGTCCCGCAGGGCCGTCAGTTGGCCACGCAGCGACGCGATCTCTGCCTGCGCCGGGGAAGTGTCCGCACCGATGTTGATGTTGGGTAGGGATGCCTCGGCCTGCTGTACGGCCGCACGGAGCCGCTGCCCGAACGTGCCGTCTGTCTCCAGACGAATATGTCCGGGGCGGGCGGAGATCCGGTCAATCTCCTCGCGTACCGCCGCGAGCTGCGCCATTGCTGTGGCCGTGTCCGCCCGGACTGTGACATCGGGGTGCGCGGCGCCGAGCCGACGGAGCTGCTCCTCGATGTCGGTGATCTCGGTGCGGGCTGCCGCAGCGTCGATGTCGACGCCGATGCGCTTACCAGACAGGGTCTCCATGCGGACGCGGAGGGCCTGGAGATCAGCGTCGGCCTCGGATGTGTTGGCGTCGATCTGGATTTTCGGCAGGGAGCGGAACGCGGCTTCGAGGCGCGTCTTCATCGCCCGCGCGAACGCCCCGCCGGCATCCGAGCCTTGGCGGGTGGCGGCGGGGCGCGCCTGCTGCCCGCCCTGGGTGATGCCGTCCCGGAGCGAATCCCGGATCTGGGCCGTGATCCGGGCGGCGATCTGCGAGCCGATCTGCTGCCCGATCCGTGTGCCGATCGCATCCGACACGGCCCCCGACATTGCGGGCCCGAACGCCCGGCCCGCCGAACGGCCCGCATCCTCGCCAGCCCTGGTTGCCGCCGGTACGAGCCCGGAGCGGAGCCGCTGGTAGATGCCCTGGGTGTTGGGGATGACGTCGACCTCGACCGAGCCCACAGAGATCGCCACGGGAGCCTCCTCCCGCGCGTCAGGCCGCGCCCCCGTTGATCAGCTCGAACAGACGCTGGCTGGCCGCCGCGGACATCGACTCGCGTTTCTTCGTCCGGATCACACCCGGCCGGCGCATCGGCTCCGGCGGCCGGGGCTTCGGCCCCTTACCGTCGTGATTGACCTTCGCTAGGACATACGTCAGATACCGGATCGCGTCATTGTTGCTTGCCAGGAGCTGTTCGAGCTGAGACCAGCGGCCCCTCTCCGGCTCGCCCTGCTCCGCCTGCGCCTCAAGCTCCTCCGGCGACAGTTCGTTCCGTAGCGCGGTCATCGTCGCCGACTCGGGTGGCAAGCCCTGGATGAGGACCCGAAGCCGCCGGGGCGTCATCTCGCCGCGCCAGTAGGCGTCTATCTGGTCGGCGTCGCGCGGATACCAGTGCGCGAGATCAGCCTCTACCGCCTCCGCGTGGGCTTCGACGAGCCCGTGGGTCCACCGGATTTTCCCAGCGATTCACCGGAGGACGCGCCAGCGTCCTCCATGAAGGCGTTCATGTCCTCGTTCGTCGGGTCGATGTCGAGGTACAGCTGGTAGGAGTCGGGGGCGAGAATGTCCTGCATGAAGTCGTCCATCTCGCCAGCCCGGAGCTTGCGCATGGTGGACTGGCGCCAGGCGCCCGACGGGACGATGTCGACGTCATGCCCGGCCAGCACGGCGGGTACGTAGTGGCCTTCGGCTTCGGCCTCTTGAGCCTCGGCCGCGCCGACTTCCTCGTCGTCGCGGACGGCGGGCGCCAGATCGCGCGGTGCGCGGGCGGGCCGCGCGGTGGTCTTGCGGGTGGATGTGCGGCTGTTCGCTGCCATGGGCGCGGGCCTCCTCAATCAGGGCGCAGGCAAGGAAAGGTGAAGGATGGGCGAGCCGGCCCGCGCCAACGTGCGGCCCGCCCACCCAGCTCAGGAGCCCGTGTAAGCGGGCGTCGCCGGCAGCTTGTCGACGTGGTAGACCGTGTTGCCTGCCTCGTCCGGGTAGGTGGTGATCGTCCACTCGTAGCCGGACATCTCGTCCTGCTTGAAGGACACGTCGGAGCGGTCGTTGATCTCGCCCTGGGGGACGTAAAAGCCCCGGAAAGATTCGCCGTCGACGACGAGGAACCAGAACGCGCGGCGGTCCGGGACGGGGCTCGCGGTCTCAGCGAACGTGGTGATCCCGTCGACGTCCGGCTCCAGCGCCGCGGCATCGAGACGGTACTGGAGTGACTGGACGGCGACCCGGGAGGTCTCCCACACCGTCAGCCCGAACGTCCGCACGCTCTTGGTGATCTGTGTGCGGAACGGGGAGGTGAGCCCCCACGGCGTGAACTCCTGCGAGTCCTCGTCGAAGCCGTAAGTCAGGCCATCGTCGGAGATCGCGCCGAGCGGCTCCCACGGGGCAACGGGCTGCGACAGAGGCGACGCGAGAGCGGGAGTCCCGACGGGCGATACCCAGCCCCCGCCGTTCGCTCCGACGACCGTCAGGTCCGCAGCGCGGGTGATGTTGACCATGATGTCTCCAGACATGCGAAAGCCCGCGCACGGGCAGGATTGAAGGGGTCCGGCGCGGGCCCAGGCCGGTCAGGAGACCGGATGGCTGTAGATCTGATAAGTGGCCCCGACGCGGCGGAGTCCGGTGTTCTCGTAGGGGCGAACAGCAGGGGGTGGCTGGGAGGTGATCCGTCCGTACACGGCACGACCCGTTGCCGACCCAGCCAGCTCGGTCAGCAGCCAGCCTCTGATCTCGCCTGCGAGTGCGATCGCCTCACCGCGGGTCGCCGCGTACACGTCGATATCCACGAGCGCCCGGTCGACCCGGAAGCCGTCGTCGGAGCCGGCCCGGATGCGCTGAACCTGCACGGTCGGGAGTTCGTCGAGCAGGTGATTATCGACCTCGTCCCGCACCACGACGGACGGACCAGCCTTCGCCTGGAGCCAGCCGATCAAGTCCAGTTCGATGTCGACCGATCCGACGGCGGCCATCAGTCACCACCCGCTGCGGCAGCCCGCACCAGCACGTGGTGCGCGCGGACGCGCTCTGTGCCGTACTCCACGAACCGGGCATAGTAGGCGGTGTTTGTGACCGTCGCTGTCGCACGGTCCTTCCGACGTCCACCCCGGGCTGTTGTCGTCACCACGAAGGACGACTTGTAGTGCCCCGGATGCGGATCCGAAGGTCCGCCCACCGGAGCGATGCTCACCGCCGCGTCGGCGATCCGCTCGGCGCGATACAGCATGTCCGCCTGGATCATCCTCGACTTCAGAAGCTGCCCGACACCCTTCTTGGACATCTTGAACCTGGCAGGCATCATGACCACCTCTACTCACTAGGGGGCAGGCATGGACGTCAAGGGCGTCATGGGAAGCATCCATTTCGACGGCGAATGGATCACCATCGTCAAGAAGGAAGTCGGCCAGCAGCAGCGCGAGTTCCGCATACGTGCCGCCGACGTCACCGGCACCCGGCTCAAGCCCGGAACCCGCCTGTTCCACGGCTACGTCCAGTTCGTACTGCCCGGCAGTGCGCCGGCCGACGAGTCCAAGAGCCTCCTTACGGGAGGTCGTCCACCGCAGTCCGACCCGCACAGCCTGTCTATTCGCCGCAGCGCCAACGACGCGGCAGCCGAGTTGGTCGCCGCCGTAGAGCAGGCCCGCGGCTAGCCAGTGACCCGATCCGCCGCGACCTGCACCGGGCCTCGGGTGCCGGTGAACGGACTACGGCCCCAGTCGCCGGGCTCACCCGTGATCTCGCAGACCTCGCCGCGGATACGAGCCTTATCAGTGGTGCGCACCTGCGTTCCAGGCGGTGCGTACACGGTGTAGCCGACAATGACCGTGTCCCGCCCCTGCTGCTCAGGTCCGCCCACCTGCAGAGTCTGGGCTCGCGGGGTGACCACACACCCGTACACGTCGAACGATTCGTCCGGTCCTGGCAACGGCTGCCCGCGCGGATCACGCCCCGGCGACAGGCCGGTACGCAGGATCCGCACCGTCTCCCCGAACGGGTACGGGACAGGCATCAGGGATACCCCCAGCCTGGTTCGTAGTCCTCGAAGACCCCATAGTCCGCGTCGATCGGCCAGGTAGGTGACGGGTCAGCCGTCACCGGAGTCGGGTCCACGGTGAACGCGCCGCCACGGCCAGCAAGAGACTTGAGCGCAGACTTGTCGGCCTTGGTGAGGTACAGACCGCCCGAGCCGGACGGCCGCTGCACCGACATGGGGCCGATCGTCTCGTAGGACACCTGCTGCGGGTTCACATACGCCCGGCCGGCGACCGACAGGACGACAGCCTCCGCGCCCTCCGGCAGCGGCTTGACGACCGTCTGGCACAGCGCAGTCGCCGTCTGGATCAGCAGGTCAGCGCGGTCGCCCTGGATCTCATCCAGCCCCAGGTACAGGCCAAGCTGTTCGGCAGTCGGAGGAACGAATGCCACGGTCGCCTCCTCAGACCAGGGACTCCACAGCACCGCACCAGGCGGCCAGGTCGACGGCCGGGTCCAGTTCCGCAGACCGGGCCTTGGCCCGCCTCGCCGCCAGCCGGTACTCGGCGGCCGTAAACAGCTTCCGCAGAACCGCCTCGTAGCCGTCGACGTCATTGCGGTCCACGAAGATCCCCGCCTCGCCAAGGGACTCGCACAGGCCCGGGGTTGGATGGGCCACGACAGGAATACCGCTCGCGAGCGCTTCACAGCCGGCCCGTCCCCACGACTCATACGAAGACGGCATCAGCAGCACCCGCGTGCGGGCATACACCTGCTCCCGCATGTCCTCCCCGCGCACGTGCTCGACAACCTCGACGTTGGGCAGGTCGGGCAAGATCTGCACCCCATAGGCGCCCTTCACCGCAAGGAACTGCTGCTTGGGCATCCGCTCGGCCAACGCCTTCAAGACGTGGCCGCCCTTCTCCGAATTGCAGTTGATCAGCGTGATGGCCTTGCCGGGCTTCGTCGCATACTCAGCGGCGAACACCGGAGGCCGCACGATCAGTCTGACAGCCGGACGAACAGACTTGGGGTACTCGGCGAAGAAGAGCTCCGCCTCCCGCTCCATCCAGAGTGAGTTGTACACCGCCAGCGCGGTACCGCCCGCAGCCACATCCCGGAACGTCGGCCGATGCGTGTTGTGGCAGACAACCACCAGTGGCTTGCCGTAGCCGCGGGCTAGCGAAGCCGTCGACGGAACCGTCTCCAGATGCGCCACCAGCACATCCGCCCGTCGCACTGCCAACGAAAAGTCGAGCCTCGACTCCAATGGGATGACCTTGATGCCGCGATACACGTACTCCTGGTGGGCCTTCCCGTATCGGGACAGCCACACCGACACGTCGTGCCCGCGCTCCACCAACGGACGCAGCATCGACACCAGCATGTGCTCGGCACCCGCATTGTGCTCCGGGGGCATCGCATGCACGCGAGCCACGATTCGCAGGGGCTTGGCTGCCCCGCCCGGCGCGGAAGCCGGGACAGCCCTCCCCATCAGGAACCGCTCGGGGTGCCGGTGAACTTCACGAACGCGTCCACGTCGCCCAGGACGAAGCCGTAGTAGGCCTCGGCGAGGATCAGGACGAGGTTCTCCTGGAACGCGGAGTGGACGCCGCCCTCCTCGTCGACGTAAGTGGCCTCGTTGGACACCCGAATGGTGATGTCCATTCCCACGCCATAAGCCGCCTGGGACCAGTCGCCGCCGATCGCACGCAGACCCGTGTCCACCGAGGTGGACTGACGGCGCTGCTTGCCCGACACGCTCCGTGAATAGGCGAGCGGCTCACCGATCAGAGTGCCCGCCGCGGCCATGTTCGTGCCCGGCGTCTGCGTGTCCACCAGGATCGGCCGGCCCGTCGTGTCCGTCGCCAGCAGCAGAGACGGCTTCAGCCGGTGGTCTGCGACGGTTCCGGTGTAGTCCCAGTCGGAGTCGACGACCTCGGCCATACCGTTGACGAAGTCCGCCCAGATACCACCCTGGGCCTGCGTCGCCGTACCCAGCTCCACCGAGTTGGAGGTGGCCGCCAGGTACTCGGTGAAGGGGCCGGTGGCGCCCTTCATCGTCTTGCCGTGGATCGTCGCGTGGTCGAAGGCCCGCGCGAACGCCGTCGGCAGATCCTTCTCCAGCTGGTCGTAGAGGCCGCCTGTGTTCGTCTTCGCGACTTCCATGGCAACCGGGATCAGCACGGCGACCTTCTTGGCCTGCATCTGCTTGACGTCGATGCCGCCGGTCGACAGGGGCTTCTTTGCGGCCTGGCCGACCCAGTCAGCGACCGGGACGTCCATCGGAATCGGCACGGATGTGGTGGCGTCCAGGGCCAGCGGCGCCGGACGGGCCAGTTGCATGACCGCGCTGGCCTCCACCGACTTCTCGAAAATCGGAGCCGTGATCGTGCGTGGCAGCAGTTCGGAGGGAACACTGCTCGTGGTGATAGGGGCGGTAGCCGCCATGATTCCTTCTCTCAGCGGCCACTAAAGCCGCGGCTTGAACCACGCGGCGAACTCGTCGCGTGGGCTGGGGGCCTGCTTTTTGTTGGCGCCGGACGCCTGAGTGCGATCCGGTGCGGGACGCCGCGGGCCCTCCTGGGGCTGGGTCTTCGCCCAGTGCGGCTTGCGCTCCAAGAGCGCGTCGAGGTCCGCCTTGATGGCCGCCTCGTCGATGTCGCCGTCAGAGTCGATGTACGAGTCGAGATCCAGCGCGCCGACCGCGTCTTCCGGGTCCGCGAACCCGGTCATCGCCAGCGCCTGCACCTGTGTGCGCACCAGCCGCTGACGCGTCTTGGTGATCTGCTCCTGCGCCTGCGTCAGCTGGTCGTTGAGCCGCTCGGACTCCGTCTTCTCGGAGTCCTTGATGCGCTGCAGCTCGGCGAGGAGCGGCTCGGCCTTCTTGAGCCGGTCGCGAAGGTTCCTGGCCTCGCTGTTCTTCTTGCGGAGCTCCGCCTCGAACTTGGCTCGGTCGAACGTCTTGTCCTCGGCTCCGGTATCCGCCTCCCGGGCGTCATCCGTAGCCTCGGTGCCGCCCTGCTCCGTGGCCGCCGTCTCCTCGACGGTCCCCTCGGTGCCGGACTCCTGCTGCTCGCTGGTCTGCTCGGTCTCTTCGGGCATGACGAATCGGCCCTCCAGGGGCTGGGAAATGAGAAAGATCGCCACCAGGGCGACCTCGTTGATCAGATGGATTTGGGGAGAGGGTTCGAGTCGTGCTCAGTCAGTGCCTGCCGGAACAGGCGGAGCTGGTCTCCCGGATGGCCTTGGGCATACTCGCGGTAGATCGCATCCCAGCGGGCGGCATGCGGCGACAGCTCGAACCGTTGACCGCGGAAGACGGGGACGATCCCGCAATGGCAGTTGTTGTGGAACTTCACCACCGACGCGTCGCCGGAGAACCGGTCGTTGGCATCCCGGCCCGCGGTCCCAGCCGTCCGGTACACCGAACCCCTGCTGGCCATGAGCTTGCAGAAGAAGCAAGCCCCCAGAGCCGCCGCACGGGCATAGGCGACCGCCTGCGGGTCGGTGTCCACACCCTGCCGGACAGTGGCCCGCCCCTGGTTGGCGACGAGTCGCTGCATGGCGCCATTCGCCTTGACCATCGCTGCGTCCAGACGGGCATCGAGTGGCTCCAACTGAACGGCTGTGGCGTCTGCTTCGTCTCGCGGCCACAGATCCTTCGTGGCCCAGCGCAGCGAGTTCGACGTCTGCTCGGCAGGCGGAGCGTCCGCAAGCGGCACCGTGAACGTGCCGGCCACGCCGGCAGCTTCACGCTCCCCGTCATAGAAGTCGGCAGCCAGAGTGGCCGCGACCTCCGAGTAGCGGGTCACGAGGGTCGTCACCGCCTCGATCCACGTCGGCACCGTGGCCTGAAGCCGTGACGGATCGATGAGCCGGCGGAGCCCGCGCAGATCCCGCAACAGGAGGACCGTGATTCCGGCCTGGGCCCGTCGCCACCGGGCCACGGCAGCGGAACTATCCGAGACTGTCGACGCCAAGGTCGACCTCCGGCGGATTCGCGCTCGCCGGCGCATCGCTCGCGCTGAGTGCAGCAAGGCGATCCAGCAGCGCGTTGCTGCTGGATCGGCCGGCGCTCCGGCGGCGGTCGGCCGCGATGTGCTGGCGCTGCGCCTCCGTGAACCCGGCCATCTCCAGGGTGACGTCCGAATCAGCCAGCAGGATGTTCGCCTGGACGAGCTTCACGGTCGCGTCCACCTGGGCCGCCACTGTGGGCGTCGCCGGGTTCCGCCACACTGTCTCGATCCGCCGGGTCGTGTCGGGCGGTTCTCCGTCGCGCACCCACAGGGCGAGCCGCATGGCCTGCTGCCAGCCCGCACTGAAGCGGCGGATGCGACGTTCTGCCTTCTTGACCTGCCGGTTATCGGCGAACCGGATGGCGTCCGCCGAGGCGGGGTTGTCGCTGCTGTAGCCGAGAACGTGCGGGGCCACCGACATCTGCGACGCCATGATCCGCGCATACAGGTCGATGATCTTCGTCATGCCGGATGGGTCGTGCGCCGGGAACTGACCCACCGTCGGGATGTCCCCGTTCTCGTCCCGCTCCAGGCCCAACATGCGCCCGATGTACGTCTGCCAGGCGTCCAGCGCATTCCCTTCCGCGTCCTGGAACGCCGATTCGGATGCGCCGAGGATGTATCGCTGCGGTGCGCCGAAGAACTCGGCCGCCACCTCCATGCCCATCAGGCGACGGCAGGCCGCATCCGTGATCGACATGACCTCGGGCGTGATCTCGCTTTTGCCGACCCGGTCTGCGGTGCGCTGGCGGTTCGCCAGGCGCACCACTGGGACGACGCCTAGGTCGTGCATATCCCGATCGACGACCTCCCATCCACCCGACGCGTTCGGCAGGCACATCACCGTCTGGTCAGGCAGATACAGGACGAGCATCCGCTCCTCGGGGCCCGACTCGATGTACGAGTCGGCCTGGCACTCGCGCAACGCCGCCGTCCCCATGCGCAGGCGGGCATCCCACATCAGCGTCATGTCCAGCGGCGACTCAGCCGAGATCAGCGGCGGGCAGTCCTCGTCGCAGCTCCCTGATCCGACCGCCAGGTACTCGCGGCCGTACACCAGCGCGTCCAGGTGCGCGAGACTCGACTCGTCGAACAGGTCGTTCGCCTCGGCAATCTCCGTCAGCTCCGACGAGTCAGAGCCATCGGCCCAGCGGAACGCCTCCAGGTCGATGCGCTCCTCCAGACTCTCGACGCCGACCCGCGGCCAGCCGATCACCGTGTGCAGGCTCTTGAGCTGCGGCGGAATACTGATGCCGAGGTCCCGGATGAGCTGCTCACCGTTGAAGTAGGCGTCCCGCAGCAGGAGGGCGTACCGGTCGCGCATCATGTCCGCACGCAGCAGATGGATCAGGGCCAGTTCGTCATCCGACAGCGTCAGCAGAGGCAACTCGGGGATCGAGAGGGTCATCGCAGCACCACCACCCTCCCCTTGCCGACAGCCTTCTTCTTGGCCCGCTTCGGCGAGTTGAGGATCATGCGGCGCAGCATCCGCGCCCCGACCATGCACACCGCGAGGTCAATCTTCCGCGCACTCTCGCGGTGCTCCTTGCCGATCGTGATACCCCAGCGGTTCGTCCGCCGCCGAGCGTTGATCACATGCGTGCGGAGTGTCTTGTGTCCGTCATGCGTCAGCGTCCTCTCCAGGACGTCCGCGTGCGCACGTTTCACCGCTTCCGTGAACGTCTCCTGGTTTCGGGGATCACGCATGTCCCAGCGCACCGCGTGCGCCTTTGGACCCGACAGTACCGACCGCAGGGCCAGCTTCGGGCCCCACGTCTGACCCCACAGGTCGATGTGGGCGTCCCAGTACATCTCGCCGTCGTCGTCATCCTGGCCGGATCCCGGGTCCGCGAAGAACGCCAACACCCGGTACCGGGAAAACGCGTTCTCCACCACGCCGTGAACGTCGTCTCGCGGCACCCGGTACGGCACGAAGCCCGGCGTGTTTGGCGCTGGCCAGTTCGCCGGCTTCTGCCACACGCCCAGCGCGGTGACGAAGCCATCCGACATGCGGCATGCGCACAGGCCGGTCGCATCGTCCGACTTCGACCCGTCGAAGAACAGCACAACCTCGTCGCCGTCGGCGAGCGTCAGATCCTCGCGCTTGCAGGCTTCCCACTCGTAGCGGGCCATCCATGCATCCTCGGCCGCGACGATCTGGTTGTACCAGAACCGCCGTGACCGGCTCGGCGGGTTCCGCGGGTCCAGAATCGACGCCTTCAGCCGGTCAATGTCCAGCCAGGTCGAATCCCCGCGCACCGCCCGCAGCGTCGGCACGATCCACGCCTCGGTCAGCTTCGCCTCGGGCGGCGCCTCAAGCGTGTCGTAGAACAAGCCGGTGTCCACCACGCGGCCCGCTTCAGCGGCCTCGTAGGCGTCCCGAGTGCGCTCCGCCACCGAGTCCTCGCCCGGCTCGAACGCATTCGTGTCCGCCAACGTCCGGGACTGGCCGTCCGCCGACTTGGTCGCGTTGCGCTCAATCACGGCCGCCATCTCGTGGCCCGAGTTCGACTCCAGCCAGTGATGCGTCTCTCCCATGTAGGTGGCCGTTGGCCGCCCACCTTCCAAAGCGCGAGGCGACGATGTCACGGCCTCGATGCGGGCCCGCCCCTTGTCGGCGTAAATGATCTCCTTGCCGAGGTCGATGCGGTACCGCTCGATCGCTCGCTTCGTGAACAGCCCCGGGAACAGAGTCATCGTGTTCCGCGTCTGGTCCTGAGAGACCGCCGCCATCTGAACCCATGCCGCCGGATGCTGCACCCCAAGCGGCTGCCCAGGCGGAACACCCCACTCATTGCCCTCGTCCGCAACCTCACCAAACCGGCACGGGCCGACGAACTCGAAGGCTCCCCACGTCGCCTTCAACGGGTCCTTCCCGTGGCCCTTCAGCCTCTGAAGCACGCCGTCACGCCACCGGAACCGGTTCGTTTCCGGGTCCATCGCGTACCACCACAGCGTCAGCCGGGCTTGCTCGGGTGTGTACTGCCAGGCCTTCCCGACGTAGTGCTGCAGGTACGTGGCCGTCCACGCCAGACACTGCCAGCCCAGCGTGTACTCGGGCAGGACGAACCGTCCGTCCGGGCCGCGCTTCCACGTCGGACCGAGCGTGAACGGCTCGACGACGTCGGGGACCTGCTCCTCAGCCTCCGGCAATGTCACGGTAGGAATCCAGTGGACTCACCGACGCCAGCTTCGGCCCAGCCAGCTTCTTCCGCTCCAGCTCCATCCGAGCCCGGCGACGATCCCCCTCCGTCGTCAGCAGCGACGACATCACCGAGTTCAGTGCCGCCACCAACTGGCCGTTCGGGCCGCGCTCTGAGCAGTCCAGGACGCGGGACATCAGCTCCGCTGCATACCGGGCCACCGCCCAGTCCGACGGCTCATAGAACGCCGCCTGTCCCGACTCACGCAGCGACAGATACCAATCCGTCGCGATCGGATCCCACAGCGGACTCGGCTCCGGCAAGTCCGGCAGACCGTCCGGTGCACCTGACGGCGCCTTGGTGATCGAGTCCTTCTCATTCTTCGAGCGATGGCCCATGCGCTCCTCAGAGCGCTTACCGACAGGTCCACGAGCGCCCATGACGACCTCCAGGGTCAGAGCGCGCCACCAGGGCGCGCAGAGGGCTGGAATCAACGACCCCTCGCAGGACGCCGCCAGGGCGTCAGAGCGAAGCGATCAAACCGGCCGCGTCAGGCAGCTCGGCAAGACTGAGGGGCGTACCCGGAACCCGGTCGCCCACGATGATGTAGCGGCGATCCGAGTACACCTCGACCGCCAACTCCCCCCGGCGAATTCGCCGGCCGTGAGGCACCGCCCCGCGGAACCACAAGTGCAGGCCTGTACCGGACCGGCCGCGCTCCATGTACGTCGGCGGCAACTGATCCACGATGGTCTGCGCCCACGGCAGCACCTGGCCGTCCTCGACGGCGTGGTCCAGGTCGACAACGACCATGCCGTCGCCAGCCGTCAGCACGAAGCCGATACCGTCGCCCGTTCGCGATGCGGCGACCGCGGCATAGTCGGACCAGGACGACGGGTCACTGACCGCAGCGAAGCGGCCATCAACGCGCATCGGCACCTTGTCCTTGTGACGCACCCAACGTGGACGCGACGTCAACTCCGCCGGGATCCGCGCGTGCTGCTCAGCGGCGAGCTTCGCGTCGCGCGCGCGCTTCCGGGCCTGAGCTGCAAGGACGCGGTGAGAGTTCGTGCAGTATCGGCGGTCCGACCGGTGCACGACCGGCAACTCCCCACCGCAGTGCTCGCACCGCTTCAGCGTCCCTGGCATGCAGCCAGTCTACCGGCGGACATTAACGGCTACAGCTCGCTGACCTGCAATGTTACGAAGCCGAGACCGCCGGTCGAGGTGAGGCGCCGAAGGCGACCTCGGCATCGCCCCAGGTCAGCGGCCTTGGAAACCCGGGGGCGATGTCAGGTGCTATACGGCCCCGATCCGGAATGATCACGGGGAGGGGTGATCATCCCCGGGGCGATCTTGCTGGGTGGGTCCTGGATCGAACAGCCATACGCTGGCGCGTGGGTCCTGGCGTGGGCGATTGCGTCGGTCAGGTCCGGCTCGACATTGATGATCAGTTTGTTGTCTTCGACGTCTGTCGGTGTGATCTCCGTCGTGATCGGTACTGCGACGTCGCACTCGGGACAGTGGACCTGGAGCGCACCGACCGCTGCCATGCCTGCTCCCTACCGTCGAGGGAGTGGTGCACCAGCAGCCGATCGACCCGTCGTCCTGGGTGGTCGGTCTGGCCTCTGGTCCACACGCGCAGTCCGGTCCACTGGTGATGGTGTCGTGGTTGACAGTCGCCGATCGCGGTGACGTGCAGCGTCCTGGTCACCGGCTACGCCGACCGATGTTGCGGCGGTCGCCTGGCCAGACACCTGTGCGCTCGAAGTGGAGCCGAGCGCAGTACGCCTTGGCTCGCGGGCCGAGGTACTTGGCCAGTTGGCGTGAGCACCTTGTGTGATCACCGGGCGTGTTCCACCTGATCTTTGCTGCCCCTGCTCCGGTCGCCCAGTACTTCTTCAACTGGGCAGCGGTGCCGCGCCGGCTGCGTGCACCTCGTCCTTTGCTGGCCACAGCTCTCACCCCTTCTGCGGCGCGGGCTCCAGGTCGGCTTGTTCTTCGTCTACCCGCTGGATCTGTGCACCGAGCCCGGTGGGGATGGCGAGGCAGATGCCGTACTGGTCGGTGAAGACGGCCCATCCGTCGGTGACGGTGAGGGTGAGGTGCGGGTCTTCGACGAGGATGTCGTCCTTGCGCTGCTCGCGCGGGTGCACGATCAAGTAGGCGGGCACGGTCACCGCCTCACGAAGCTATCGGGGTAGAGAGCACGGTGTGCCGCGTATCGACGCCGGGTGCAGTACGAGGGCAGCCAGTCCAGCCAGCAGGAAATGTCGTCGCGGCAGACGCGCAACCAAAGGCGACTGGAGGCGCGTTCGGCCCACCACCAAAACTCATGCCGGACAGAGTGCAGGTGGTGGGCCATAGCTCTCACCTCACGAGGGGGTGCCGCGTTCTCGGAGATAGCCAATCGCCCGGAGCATGCGACTGATGTCGTCGCTGAAGTTCCCCAACCCGAAGTTGCAATTCTGGCAGAGCAGGCCCCGGACCTTTCCAGTGGCATGGCAGTGGTCAATGTGCAGTTTCACGTTCGTGCCGCAGATCGCGCACGCCTCGCCGTGGTTTTCCACCAGCTCACGGAATTGGTAGATGGTCAGCCCGTACCGTCTGGCGCGGATGCCTACGTCTGCACACTTCTGTGCGCAGTAGACGCGATCGGCCCTGTCGGTTATAGGGACCAGCCCGTCACACACCGGGCAGTGCTTTTCCACGTAGGCCGCGCCGATGCGGTCCCGCGTGCTGCACAAAGGGGTGCAGAAGATACGCCGCTTGGGGGCGGGACCGCCGCAGTGGAAACATGTGCCGTTGGGTTCGCGCGCCGTGCTCGCTCGGGCCCTCGGGTCCCCGTGCCGATACCACCGGATGTAGTGCGCTTCGCACCACCGGGCGTTCCGGCTCCGGCGAGGTGCCGAGCACTCGTCCAGTTCACACGCCGGGAAGGTCTCCCGCTCTCGCTTGCGCCGCTCGCGGTAGGCCTTGGCGTTGCACGCTTGGCTGCAGTACTTCCGCCACTGCCCGCGCCCAGATGGGACCTCGAAGGATGCGCCGCAGACGGCGCACGTACACATGGGTATGCTCGACATGTCGGCCTGCTTTCACCAGGTCGTCCACGGCCCCGGGAGTGTTACCAGCACTCGCCGGGGTTTTTGTTGCCTCAATTCTACCGGTCATCTCGCAGGATTCCGGGGTGAACTTCCTCTGGGCATGCGCGAGTTGGGCGGGGTTTCTCACGCTGTGCGTCGTTGCCTTGCTTGGATGAGAGCTGCATGTGGCAGGGTGCGCAGACTCCGCGAAGGGCTTCCTTCCGGTGGTCATCCTTCTTCGGCTCGATGTGGTCGCAATGCGTACTCGGGCGCACATGACAGAGTTGGCACGTCGGGTCCCTGAGGAGGATCTCCGCGCGGATCCTCGCCCACTGGGGTGGGAGGCGCCGTCGCCTGTCGCTACCCTTCCAGCCTCCGCTCATCTGCTTCTCGCCGCCCCTTCTCCTGGAGTGCGGCTCGCACGTGCTCGAGCGGGCAGCCCTCGTCGCAGTCGACCTCTTCGCAGACGGGGCAGCAGATGCCGTCCCGGTCTCGTTCGGCTTGGTCTGCGACTTCTCGCATCGTGTCGCGGTCGTCGCCGGAGAACCATTCAGCAGCGGTGCGGAGGGTGGCAGCGGCGGTGACGACTTCGGGAGGCAGATCGCTCATGCGTCCATCCTCCCCTGCCTCCTACTCCTCGGGGCTGCGTTCGGTGTCGCTGCTGACGGCCCATCCTGCGAAGCCGGCCCGCCGGTCGGGCGGGCTGCTGTCGACGATGCCGTACAGCCGGACGGCTGTGTCTTCGGCTTGTGCGAGCGGGTCGTCGTCGGCACCGTGGACTTCGACGGTGATCTCGCGGACGCCGTCGGACAGTTTCACCGTCACGTCAGGCATGGGGCGCCCCGGCGTCGTCGTTGTCGCCCCGGTATTTGGCGAGGGCTTCGTGGACGCGGGTCTCGCTGCTGTCGTTGGAGTCCCACCATTCGACGGCGTGCCAGACGTCGGCCAGCCGATTGAGGCGGACTTCGGCGCGCACGCTCCACTGGTTGAGGAGCACGAGGAGTTCCTCGGTTTCCTTCGCCGCGTCTTCCGCGTAGCCGAGTCCGGCGAGCCGGTCCGCCATCTCTCGCAGGTCACCGCGCTTGCCGACCAGGTCTTCCAGATTGAGGGCGGCGCACGCGTAGTTGTACGACCCGCCACTCATCGCGGGCTCTGCCGCGTCGCGGCGATCGCATCGGCCTGGGCCTTGGCGACTTCGGCCATGACGGTGTCGGTGAACCCGGTGAGGTCGGGTTCGACGCGGAGACGAACGGTGTTGCCGTCGGCAGCATCCTGTACGTGAGTGAGGGTGAGCTCGTTGGCGGGGATGTCGATGGTGTCGGGGGTGACGATGACCCCTCGGGCACCGATCTTGTCGGCGAGTTGTTGCCAGTGGTCTTGCCATGACGCGTCCAGGCCGATGACGTAGCGCTGGGGCGCGCACTCGTCCACGACGAGGATGAACGGCGGTCGCTGGTCGTCGGCGCCTTCGGGGAGTTCGAGGATCTGGAGGCGGGCCATCAGTCGGTCGCCGCCTCATCGACGGGGAGGGCGCCTTGCTCGATGAGATACGTGCCTGCTTCGACGAGGGTCTCGCCGAGCGCTCGGTAGACGTCTTTGAGGTGGAGGGTTTCGTCGCGGAGTGTCACGGTGAGGGTGCCGATGCGGCCGCCGATCGGGGTGGCGCCGGGGAGACAGGTGGTGACTTCTACGGGTGCTTCGATTTCTGCGGCCATGGCGCGGGCTCCCTTCATCGGACCTCGGGTTTGTGTCCGCCCGGCCCCCCACTTGGGCCGGGCGGGCGTGCGGCCCGAGCGCTGGGGGCGCTACGAGGGCCATCCTGCGCTCGACCACCGCGCGCAGGAGTTTCAGGCGGCCAGTAAGGGTGTTGCGTCGATGACTGGCGGCGTGGGGGCGGGTGTGACGAGTTCGCGGGTGTCGCGGTCGCGCCGGGCTTCGGGGAGTTCGGCGAGGTCGTAGAGGACGCCGTTGCGTCGCTGTGGGTTGTGGTGCCGGGTGAGCCGGCCTTCGGTGGCCCACCGGCGGATGGTGGTGGTCGGGCGGCCGGTCCAGTAGGCGGCGAGGTCTTCGGGTACGAGCTGCGGGGGCACTCGATCACCCCCCCCGGGCGCACGAAAGGGCCGCCAGTGGTGGCGGCCCTCCAGACACAGCGAGATCGATTGGAGCAGACGATACGCTCAGGGCTGATCAAATGGCAAGTCGTGTTGCTGAAGCGGCAGTCCGTCTCACGAGAGCTGGTCGATGTCCAGGGCTCCTCGAAAGCGGTGCCCGCACGGCTTCACGTTGATGAGGATCGCTCGCTCGTCCACCTCGAACTGTGGCGGCTCGACCATCGAATCCATCTGCTCCACGACCGCATTGCACTCGGGGCACGCCGGGAGCGGCGGATAGTCGGGCTGCTGGAGAACGCGGTCGATGATGTCGCGCTCGCGTCGCTCAAGAGTCCTTCGGATGCTGGCGACTTGCTCTGAGCCAAGTTCGATGCGACTCACGCTGCTACCCCTTCTCCCTGTTCGGTCTGAGCGAGTACCTGTTCTTGTGCGGCACGGAGTTCCCGCCACTCCCCCAGCGTCTCCCACCGGGTCCCGCAACCTCCGCAGCGGACGCGGTGGGAGGCGCCCGAGGCGGTGAGCGGTGTCCAGCACGGCTCACCGTCGTCACCACGGACGGGGCAGTTGCCGATCTGCACCCGGCCGGGCCGGCGTTCGTCGCGGGCGAGGGCGGCGCATTCGGCGTGGAGCCGTCGGATTTCTTCGATGTCGTCGGCCACTGATTCGTAACTGGAGCACGCCCACAGCAGGTTGTTGCCGAGGAACTCCACCAGCTGCGGCACCGCCTGCGCCGGGGAGCCGCGCCACGGCGCGACTGTCCAGCCGAGCGCCTGCCGCCACGCGTCCTCTACCGCTGCAAGCCGGGTCGCGACACCGCCGGGGCCGACGAGGGCGAGGACGTCAAGCCGTGGTGGGATGGGCGGCGTCTTGGAGCTGGAGGTGCCGGCGTCGGGCCGTCGGGCGCCGCGCATCAACGCTGCGGTGGTGTCGAGTTGCTGGAAGAGGCTGGGGAGTTCGGCTATCCGCTGCGCTGTCTTCTCCTCGCAGGGCCGGCAGGCGTGGCGGCCGAGTTCGACGTTCCACAGTTCGCGTCCGCAGGCGGCGCAGGTCGGCCAGGTGTAGTCGTCGGCGGGGAGGTTGGGGTCGTGCATGGTGTGCGGCTCCTCGGCGGTGGTACGGGAAGCGTGGCCACTACTGGGTCAATTGTGCACGCACAGGTTGACAACGGCGGGGTATGGCCGTGACGGGCATGCGTGAGGCCCGCCACCGGATCATGGCGGGCCTCAAGGCGGGGCGGTCACTGCGTCTGTCGTCGGACGGTCACGTGCTGCCAGAGGTAGCCGCTGATCTGGTCGGTGTCGCCGGGGTTGGTGACGATGGTGGGTGCGGCACTGCGGTCGAGGGCGCGGACGGCGGTTTCACCGTCGTTGTGGATGATGATGTCGCCGATGCGGAGGTCGTCGGCGGGGATGTGCAGGTCGGTCACGGCTGCTCCTTGCTGGTGATCCACCGCTGCCATGCGCCGAGTCCGGCGGCGGCGGCTTTCTCTCGGTTGGTTTCGGCTCGGCTGGACCAGGTGCTGCTGCCGGCGAGCCGCCACCGCCACCCGCTGCGCCGGCCGCCACGGTAGGAGGGTTCGATGACGACGAGCAGCCGGCCGCTGGAGATGACGTGCCAGATTCGGGTGTCCGCCCAGTCGGGGGCTTTGACGAGTTCGGAGGTGTCGATGATGGCGCGGGCCGTCTTCGTCGAGAGGGGGCGGGGCACGTTGTCCTCACTTCCCGGTGAAGTGGTCGGTGCAGTCCGGGCAGAAGTGGTATCTGGGTGCGGCCCAGTGCGCTTCGATTTCGGCTCGGGTTCGGAGGGTCATGTACGGCTCGCGGAATTCATCGCGATCGGTGATTCGGCTGTGGGTGCGGATGTTCGGGTTGCAGCGGGCGCGCTGGTCGGGGCCGAAGCGGTGCAGGTCGTATGCGTCGTCTACTGTGCCCGCCCACTCGCGGACGTCCTCAGTGGCGGTCATCGCTGCGGCCCCGGGTTGGAGAAGTGGTCTTCGACCTCGCAGTCGCCTTCTGGGTGAAAGGGGCAGCAGTCGTCCGGGACGTTCACGTGCTCGAAGTCCTCGTAGCTGTCGTCGTCGCTCATGCTGTTCCTCCGGGTCGGTGGGCCGCCGTGCGTTCGACACAGCGGCCCGTGGCAGGTCAGGGGGTGGGTGCGTCGATCAGGGCACGGCATTCCTGGCACCACTTTTCGTCGGCCGCTTCGAGGTTCAGCGGCACGTCACGGTTCGGCGCCGGTGCCACGATGCCCTCGGTGCTACTGCATGCGATGGCGTGGAAGTCGCAGTCGTCGGTGCAGCGGAGTCCGGCGGGCTTGTGCCAAATGGTCTGGTCGGGTGTCCGGCCGTGGCCGGGGACACGTTCTGGTGTGGCGAGCATGGTTTACTCCTCGGTCTCAGGGGCGTGGGTGATTCGAAGGCGTGCAGCGGTGGCCCGGGTGAATCCGTAGACGAAGTCGCCGCAGCGGACTTCGATACCGTGGGCGTTGATCGCGGTGATGCGGTAGTCCCGTTTACGGTTCTCCGGGAGGGTGGCGGCTTCAAAGTGGACGAAGTCGCCCACCTGGAAGGACTGGCTGTTGATCTCGATCACGGGTATTCCTCGGTTTCGTCGTTGTCGTCGTCCTGCTCGCCCCGCGATCGGTCCCAGGCGGGAGTCTCCTCCCACCACGGGACTGGCAGGGGCGGGGTGGTCACGGGCGAGCCGCCCTGGGCGTCTCGTGGCGGGCGGCGATGAACGCCTCCCGGTGGTTCTCCATCGCCGCGTCACGGCTCGTGGCGCGCTTCGACGACTTGTCGATGACGTAGCCGCCGATCACCATGCCGACGTGCCGCTTGTCGACACTGTCGTCGAACACGACGGTGTCGTAGTAGTCGGCGGCGATACGGATCGTCGACACCGTCAGCTCCTTGTCGCCCGCGATGACGGGACGCTGGGCGACGATCTGCGGGATGCTCACGGGTTTCTCCTATCGGTTCAGGCCGGGCGGGACTGCCCAGCGGGGTTGGTGCCGCGGTTCAGTCGTCGCCGAGGGCGATGGCGTGGACACGGCGGACGGTGAACGGCTCACCCGAGGCGACGCCCTTGCGCTCCATCTCGTCACACAAGTCCAAGACCTTGTTGAGGCGTTCGGCGGTCTCGGACTCCCGCTCGAAGCGGGCCAGGACCTCCACCGCGCCCGCGTGCGTGTGGGTGGCGCACAGAATGTTCAGCAGGTAGTCGCGGGCAGTCATCTGGCGGCGCGCTTCGAGCTTCGCGCGGACACGGGCCTTAGTGGCTGCCTTATCTTCGGCGTTCATGAACATCTCCTGTCGATACGGGCCAGTCGTGCGGGTGCACGGCCGGCGGGGGTCGGGGTTAGGCGGGTGTGTGTGGCGGTGCGGGCCTCCAGGGCGGCGATCCGGGCCGTCGCCTCCCGCAACTCGGCCTTCAGCCGCTGCACCGCCGACGGCGGCGCCGACCCGATGTCGGGGCGGGCTCCGGGGCGGGCATCCGGGGGGTGCGGGACGGCAACGGAAGCCGGTAGGAGTAGCCGTCCGCCGGCGGGTTGTACTTGCACCAGGTGGCGGTTTCGGTCCGCCACTTCTGTGCGGCGACCGCGCCCCGTCTCGGGACTTCCGCCACGATCGTCGACGAGCCGCCCGGCCCGTCGAGGACCAGACGCACCCACAGCACGGGCAGAGTGATCGCGGACATGAGGGCTCCTCAGGCGGTGAGGCGCAGGTTGCGCTTTCACGCGTTGCGTTCACTGCGTTTCACCTGGCGGCGGACCGTCTTGCGGCCCTTGCCAGGCTGGCTAGCCGCAGCAGTAACAGTCGTGGCCTCCGGGGCCGTTCGGGCAGTGACGGCCGATCATGCGGGGCATCGGGTTCTCCTAGCTGTGGCGTCTCATGACGTTGGTGTCGTGGCGGTCGTTGCTTGGTCATCGCGCAAGCGGTTGATGGTGCGGGCCACGACGTCGTGGAGGTCGTCGGCCGTGCGGCCGGGTGCGTCATTCCAGACCGTGACGTCGTCCACTCCGAGGGTTTCCGCTAGGGCAGCCGTGGCCGCATCTGCGAGAACGCTCGGCCCGTATGCCGTGGGAGGACGCGGATCACCTTCGGCCGCGATATTGATAGCCCCCCGCGCGCAGACACGGCACTGGCTGGGGTCCAGGTCATCGCCGTACTCCTGGTCGGTGTCGTGGAAGGTAGAGGCGTCGCCCTGGCACCAGCCGTTGGTGATAAGCACGGTGAGGGCCTTGTCGAGGACGTCGGCGGTCTCCGCCTGGGTGGGCACGTAGGGCGGAATGGGCAGCTGCGGACCGTCGAAGCCGTCGAATGAGCCGTCATGGGCGTAGATGGCGTCGACGATGGTCTTGGTGAGGGTCGCGTTCGGGCTGGTCCAGTCGGCCTTGCCCTGGATCGCCTTGACGAATGCCTGTGCGGTCGACGGGCTGGCCCACGTTGCTGGCATGCGTCGGTTGGACGGTGGATGGATGACGAAGCAGGCGTCGGGGTGGTCCGGGAAAAGTGGCGCAGGCGCAGCCCTGATGACGAGGCCGGGGACATCGGTGGGGCGGGCAGTCACTTCTCGTACTCCTTCCGGCTTGGGGGATGGTTGGGGTTCCGTAGCCCTGCGGCGCGACCGTGGCAGGCCGCGGGGCTTCTTCCTGGCACCAACCTCGCGAGATGGCACACCTAGTTGGCGAACGGGCAGTCGGGGCGGGGGCAGGAGCAGCGGACCAACTCGTGCGTGTCCATCCGCGAGACCAGCAGGTACGGCCGGCCGAGGTTCGAAACCTTCACGTGCATGAAAGAGAAGGGGATCCCGTCGATCTCCCGGTTCCAGGCGTGCCGGACGCGGTTCTCCATCTCACCTGTACGCGGACCGATCTTCATGGAGTGCTCCTCAAGCAGGGTGGTCTGGCAGGTCGGGGCGTTCTCAGGCGGCATTCCAGAGCCGGTCGGCGGCGATGGTGTGCGCGGCGGCGAGGAGCCGGCGGGCGGGCCTGGCGCCGAGCCGCGCAGTCAGGTCGGCCTGCGCGTCCGCGTCGTCGACCGTCGGGTCGAGAAGGAGTTCGGCGACCTGGTCGGGCGTCGGGATGGTGCGGGCCGCCACGGACTCCGGGTCGAGTGCTGTGACGTGGTCGTGGCCGACGTGCAGCGCGACAGGCTCGTACAGGCCGGGCACATGCAGTTCGTAGCCGCGGCAGCTCAACTCGTCGCAGTCGCAGCCGTATACCTGGAACTCGGAGATCCCGATGTCGGAGAACGTCATGGCGAAGGTGCCGTGGTAGCGCACGGGGGTGCCGTTGCGGAGCCGCGTCGGCGCGGTCGGCGCCTTGTACGGCTCGGGCTCGACGTCGGCAGGGAGGCCCTGTCCGGCCTGCTGTCGGGCGTTGACGATCTGTGCGGCACCGTGGCGCAGGTTGCGCGTCCAGCCGGCCGGGAAGTAGTCGCCGTTCACCACGTCGTACCACTCGACGTGCACGCGGGTGCCCGCGCCCTGGAAGAGGAAGCCGACAGTGCCGGCCTTAGGGTGGACGACCTTCCAACCGCGCATGGTGAGGCGGAACTGTTCCTCGTGCCAGCCGCGGGTGTTGAGCGCGTCGGTCGCCCACTCCCACTCGGCCAGCTCCGGGGGGAGCATGCCCACGAGTTCGACGGTGACGTCTCCGACGGCGCGTAGGACCATTTCGTCCGCGTTGTTCCGCTCGCCGGCGGTGACGTTGCGGGTGGTGAAGGAATAGGCCTTCATGCGGGTCCCCCTCGGTCTGGTGTGTGGTGGTTCGGCGGGCCCGACCTCCCCTGGTCGGGCCCGTGGGTGGGTCAGGCAGTGAGTCGAGCGGCCAGCGCGCGCAGGTCGCCCATGGTGAGGCCGGTGCGGACGCCGTCGCCGTAGATACCGTTCGTCGCCTCGATCATCAGCCGGTTGTCCGGCTCGTCGGCGTACACCGTCAGCACGTGGGCCAGTGCCTCCTCGGCGGTGGCGGGGGCGTCGCCGTACTGCTCCATCGCCTCGCGGCGGATGCTGTCCATGGCTCGGGACATGTCGACCTCCTCGGTTCGTGTATATGCACCATACCCCCTAGTGCATATACACAGCAAGTCTTATGGTGGAACTCATGCATATACATCCCTACGATGGGTCCATGGCCAAGCAGAACACCGAGCGGCACACCCCACTCCGACCGCTACGGATCCCCGACGACGAGTGGGAAGCCCTCGGCAATGCCGTCGGCGAGCGCAACCGAACTCGCCTCATCCGGGAGTACATTCGCTGGTACCTGCGCTGGCCCGACAGTCCCCAGCCGTCCCGTCCACCCGAGCAGATCGGCGCCCCCGGTATCACTAAGAAGAGCGACCAGCAGAAGCAGGAAGAGTCCTCGTGACCGGCCTCCCAGAGTGGCTGCGCGCGCAGCTCGACGAGGACGAGCGGATCGCGCGGGCAGCGACAGCAGGCCCATGGCGGCACAACCCCGACAAGCATCACCGCATCGTCGGCACGTCCCTTCTCGAAGAGGCCGTGTTCGCCGGGCCGTCAGGCGACGATGCGATCTGCGTAGCGGCGACCGGAGAGACGGATGATCGGCAGAGCACGAAGGACGCCATCCACATCGCCGCGCATGCTCCGACGCGGGTGCTGCGCGAGATCGACGCCAAGCGGCGGCTGCTGGACTGGCTGGAACGCAAGAACGAGTGGGCCCTCGACAACAACCTGTGGTCCTGGGATGACGACGAGGCGCTCCTCCTGCTCGCCCTCCCCTACGCGGACCGGCCAGGCTACCTCCCGGAGTGGCGGCCGTAACGGCTTCCCGGATTCCCGCACAGCCCCGGTTGCCGCACGCCAGACTGCTGTCATGGACTCCGAGGTCAGCTACATGGTGCGCGGCGCCACCCGGGACGCCTGCCAGGAGGCTCTCGACCGGTTGTGCCGGCTGCTGGATGCGTCGCCGACGACCCGGCCCACGGATACGGTCGGCCGCGGCTGGGTGGCGCGGGCCGTACCCGCTCCCTCGAAGGCCCCGACTGCTGGCAGCAGTCGGGGCCCTGTCGCGTCGGGCTAGGTCAGCAATCGGCTGGCCTGTTTCTCTTGCGCCTGCTATCGGCGGAATACCGCCGGGGTCTCCTGGCAGGAGTTCGCGTGCGCCCGGCCGTTCTTCTTAGCAGCCTTCTCCTGGGAGTGGGATTCTGACCAGGGGCAGGCCGTGCAGGCCGCCGTCCAGAAGGTTCCCTTACCTTCGACGCCGTCTCGGTCCGACTGCGTGACGGCTACGACTCCTCCGGTTTCGGACTTGGTGGGGTATCGCTCGATGATCCGGTCCTCGTAGGGCATGGGTATCTCCTTTGCGGTTGGCAGTTTGGGTTCGCTCGGTGCGGATGCGGGTGGGGCGTGGCGCCGACCAAAGAGGCGGTCTGCGCAGGGCAGGCACTTGCTGTCAGGTGTCAGGTCCATTCCCAGGTTTCGCCGGCTCGTGCTGCGCGTTGGGCGGAGTCGGCGAGGAGGGTGGCGAGTTGGGCCCAGTCCGGGTCCATGGATCGGTGGGTGGCTGCTTTGGTGAGGAGGCTGCTGACGCGTGCGGCCTTTGCGGGTGGGGTGGACACGGGCACGTCCAGTCGCCGCGCGTCGAATAGGTAGGCGATCTCTCGCCATTCGCTGCTGGTGA
The DNA here is from genome assembly GCF_000719775.1 of Streptomyces sp. NRRL F-5135. Taxonomy (GTDB): domain Bacteria; phylum Actinomycetota; class Actinomycetes; order Streptomycetales; family Streptomycetaceae; genus Streptomyces; species Streptomyces hebeiensis. Next base: position 40,974 of record NZ_JOHR01000031.1, read on the forward strand.
GTGCGTGGGCGAGGTGCTGGCCGAGGTTGGCGATGGTGGTCGCGGACCGGGTTGACGGCATACCGTGGCTGATCGAGATTCCCATCAGCGCTCTCCGTTCTTCCGGGCCTCGTACTTGGCTGCGGCGTCGCTGATGGCCTGTGAGCGGGTGGCGCTGAGTTCGGATTGGACGATCGCGCGGCCGGTGGTGTTGTCGACGATGGCGGCGAGCCATGTCTTGTTGGGTGTCGCGAATTCCGTTGCCGGGTTGTCGGGCATGCGGCCGTGGGTCTGGAAGACGTCCCACCGGTGGTTGTTGTCGAGGTTGACGGTCATGGTTAGTCCTCCTGGAAGCGCTTGGGCAGACGGTTCTCGGCTTCGATGACGGCGTCGTTGAGCCGCAGGAATTCGTCGGTCTCGTAGTCGATGCCGGCGTCGACTTCGCGGGCGGTGTTCTCGTACAGGGCGGCTTCGGCTCGGCGGTGGGCGGCGAGCAGCCGGTTCTCTTCGGCGTAGACGCGGAGTTCCTTGGCCGTGCGCTTGGGCATGACGGGGTTCTCCTACTGGTTGCGGGCGTGGGCGAGTTGGGTCGCGCGGTCGAATGCGGCGAGGACGGGCTGCGGGCCGCGCTGGACGGCGTTCCAGGAGGGGATGGTTTCGGCGCTGCGGAAGTCCCTCTGGATCGCTTCCAGTAGCAGCACGCAGGCGCCGTCGGCTTCACTGCGACTGCCGGCTTCGAGTCGGATGGCCCGGACCGGGCAGATGGCGCCGCGGTCGTCGTACAGGTTGTCGCGGCACCAGCCGTCGGCCTCGATGCGGAGGCGGGCCCGGTGCAGTAGGGCGGCGATCGGCGTCCGGTAGGGGCGCGGGATCGTGGCCTGCGGCAGGTGGGGCACTGTGATCTCAACGGGCGGGGTGGCTGGGACGTGCGCGGTGTTGACCTCGAAGGCGACTGCGGCCTCGTCGAGGCGGACGTTCATCGAGGCTTCGGTCAGGGCGAGTCTGGTGTCGAGGTCGAGCGGGGTGGGCGCCTTCGGCGGGCTTGCCGGGGCGCGGGTGATCGTGGTCATGTGGGGTTGCCCTTCTGTGCGTGAGCGCGCTGGGTGGGAGGGGCGCCCCTGGTCGCTGCCAGGCATTCGAGGGGCGCCCCTGGCTGAGTTAGTGGCTGCTACAGCGGCGGACCGTTTCGATCACGTCGTTGTCGCCGCTGATCACGTAGCAGTCGCAGCGTCGGCACTCATGGATGCCGCCGCCGACGTGCTGCATCGGTCGTCCGCAGCAGCTGAGGCTGCCTGTCCGCTGGCCGACTTTGGCTGTTTCTACGGTTGCCATTGGTTCTCCTTGTTTGATCTCGGATTGGGCGGGGAGGAAAGGCGCCCCGACTCAGTTACTGGCTGCCGTGCGGGGTGGTGGCCATGACGCGGCTCATGGCGACGAGGTCGGCCTTGTTGCCGCTCTGAGTGATCTCGATCGTGATGTTGTTGATCGCGTTGTCGTCGCCACGCTTCCAGGCGTCGATGAAGCGGCGGACGGCGTCGGTCTGGGCGGTCATGAGATCTCCTTGATCGTTGTCAGACGCGCCAGGATCCGAACCGGCGGCGCGTGCGGGGGTTGGATCCGTCTGCGACCTGCTTCTCCAGGCCGCGGATCTCAACCTCGTCGAGGGGCGCCTCGTAGCCGTGAGGCAGCGGGCCGGCGACCTGCGGGGCGGGCTGGTGGACGCCGCGGAGTCCGGTCGGCTTCTCCGTGTAGACGGGCCCGGATCGGAGGACGAGTCCTTCGACGGACAGGGAGCCGCTGATCATCCAGCCGGGCATGAGGGGGTGCCGGTGGGAGACGGTGTACTCGTCGTACAGGTGCTTGTCTTCGTAGGGGGCGACGTGCCTGGATACCTCGCGGATGACGTACAGCTTCTGGCCCTTGCGGACGTCGCGGTCAGCGCGCTTCGCGTCCCTCTTCGTGCGCTGGTAGACGGTCATGATGTTCTCCTTCGGGGTGGTTTTTCTGGTGTTTTGTCGCCAGTGATCAGGGCTGCTCAGCTTGGAAAAGCACAGGTCAGGGCTGCTCAAGCGGCTGATCAGGCCCTGCTCAGATCAGACCCTGAGCAGGGCCTGATCAGGTCACTGAGCAGCTCCGACCTGCGAGTTTGCGGACCGATCAGGGCTGAGCAGGACCTGATCAGGGGTGCATACTTCACATAGCGGTCACAACAGGCTGCGGAGTCGATCACGCTTGAAGCCGCGCGGATTCTGCTCGTCGCCGATCGGACCGAGCGTCAGCGGCGCGCCTCCGCCCGCCTTCTTCATCAGCGCCTTGAACTCGTCGATGCCCAGCCCTGCGTACTCGGGATCGAACTCTTGAAGGGCCACAAGCAGCACCTCCGTCTTCATCCGATCGACGCGAGCCTTCTCCATGACCGCGATCGCGTCCCGGACGACGAGCCACGCCGACTCGTCCACTGGCTCCGATCCGACGGGCGGCTCGGCGTCACACAGGCGCAGCAACTGCTCCCAGGTGAGGAGCGTGACGGGCGCCGGTTTCTTCACGATGCCGCCCTTGTCGTACTCCGGTTCGACGTATTCGGGCAGGTCCACGCCGCGCATGGCGTCGAGGCTGTCCTGGTCGGGGTCGAGGAGTCCGGCTTCCAGTCGCTCTGCGGCGAGCTTCCGCAGAACATCGGACGGCGCCTCGTGGACGGCGTACTCGATCGGCTCGTCGGCCATGCCGGGCACGCCCTGGACGAAGATGTGGCCGGCGTCCTTCGGGTCTGTGTCAGTGGCGGGGCTGAGCTTGTGCGGCAGGTAGCCCTCGCGGACGGAGTCGTCGCCGAACACGGCCCGGGTGTCGCCGACCTTGCAGGGGCCTACGGCCTTGAGGGCCATCATCTGGGCGATGCTCTCCCCGAGGTAGCGGGCGGTGCCGCCCTGCGACGCGTACTGGACCACGATGAGCTCCTTTCGGCCGACGAGGAGTAGGTCGAAGGCGAGGAGCTTGCCGAGGTCGGACAGCTTCGGGAACTCGTCGATGAAGATGGTGAAGGCGGGATACTCAGGGCTGGCCTTCCACTTCTTGCCCATGCCGAGCCTGGCCCGGAGCCGGGCGCGCGCCTTCGACATGACCAGGAAGAACAGTAGGACGGCTTCGATCTGCTCGTTGGATCGGGCCGTGATGCGCACTGCGTCGCCGAGGTCTTCGAGGCCGTCGCCGTGCGGGTCGCAGTCGATGGTGATGTTGTCGTAGCAGGCGGTCGTGCCCTCGGCGAGGGCCTGGAGAATGCCAGTCTTTCCGCCGCCGGACGCTGCGACCCATAGACCCATCACTCCGGCGAGGGACAGTTCGAGCGGGTCGCCGCCGACGCTGGTGCCAACCCGGAACTTGTCGGTGATCGACAGGGACTTGGGTGCCCGGTACGGCAGGCCGGGCGCGGTGGCAAACGGATTGCCGTCGACGAGGCGGAGGATCGCGCAAGCCCGGCGGGCCTTGAGCGGCTGCGGTCGGACACCGTTCGTCGGCAAGTCGAACCTGGTTTCCAGGGCGCCGCTCTTATCGATGATCGCCTCGGGGGTGCCTTCGGTGACGCGAACGGTGCACTGCCAGCCCCACGGCTGGCGGGTCACCTCGCTGACTTCAGCGACCGGTACTCGCTCGGCCTGGAGGGCGAGCAGCACGCACATGGCGGCCTGCTCCTCGGTCTCCGCCTGGCCGAGCGGGAACGGCACAGCTCCTTCGGGCAGTTGGTCCACGGTGACCGCGCCGCGGCCAAGGGTGACCTCGCCTGCTGGCAGTCCGGGAATCGCCGCTGGCGTGGCCGGTGCTTTCGAGCGGTCCCGTCCGTGCCAGGCGCCGGTGGCGAAGCCGGCCGCGGCAAGTGCCATGTCGATCCACAGGCCGCCGGTAACGACACCGACGGTGACGGGTGCTCCGACGGCGATGGCCCCGGCGACGCTCCTTCCGGCGTGGATGAGGCGGTGGCGCCGGTAGTCGGCGCGCCGGTCTCGGATGGTCTCCTTGAGCTTGGTCTCCCTGTCGACGTCGCCGCCGGATTCCTGGAGGGCGGTGCGGGCGGAGCGGATCATATGCGGGTAGTCGTCGCGGTGCGCGTCGAGCCACCGGCGGAGCAGGTTGAGGTAGCCGTGGCCGGCCTGCGGGATGTACAGCCGGTTCCCGATCGCGTGCCGCTTGGCGCGGTCGAGGCGGGTTGCCTGCGACTCGATCCAGGCGGGCCGTACCGGGGCCGCGGGGCGGTCAATGACGGTGCCCTCGATGGGGCCGTCGACCACTTCGGCGGGAGCCTCGGGGGCGTCCTTGACGAGGCTGAGCGCGGGCCGCTCGGCGGGCATCTCGGGGTAGGCGGCGGTGCTCACTTCGGCTCCTCGGCAGACGTCTTCTTTGCGGCGGTTGAGCGGCGCAGCAGCTCGCCATGAGCACGGCCCGCGGCCCGGTGATAGGGCGGCGTGTCCTTGGGCTTCCGCACAGGCGGAACGGGCCTATAGCCAGAGCGGGGTGTTTGGATCCCTAGCTGGGCGTTCTTGGTCTTACTGAGGGCGCTGACGGGCTTCTTCTGGCGGGCCGCTTCAACCCTCATCTCCGCCGCGTTCCGCATGCGGATCGTCTCCGCTGACTCGCCAGGATCGGCGCCCTCGACGTCGCGCTTAGCGCGCTTCCAGATGGCCTCGGTGATGACCTTCTCCCCAAGGTCCGCGGCGAGCTTCAGCGCGTGCCGGTGGACCTCCGGGAACTGGCTGGCGCGCGCTTCGTCCAGCTGTTTGACGGCGTCCCGCGCGGCGTTCTCCAGGTGGGCCTGCCGCTCAGCTTCGAACAGCTTCGCAGCGGCCTTTTCGGCGGCCTCTGCCTTGGCTGCCTTCGCGGCGGCCCTGCGCTCGCGACGGGTCGGTACGCCGTCGCGCTTTCGGATGCGTCCGTGCTCGTGGAGGTCCCACACGCCGGGGCCGGCGATGGACGCGAACGCGGTTCCGATAGCGGTCGCCGGGTCGAACGCGGCCAGCCCGTGCCACAGGTTGATGCCGGCCGCGATGAACGCGAACAACCAGGAGACCAACCGGTAGTGCCAGTGCGGGCGGTGCGCGGCGACAGCCGCTGCGGCGCCCTTGGTGACGACGAGCGCGGCACCTTCAAGCATCAGCGGTGCGATGACCAGCCACCACGCCTTCGGGTCCCAGAACGCGGCGATCTGTACGGGCAGGGCGACGACGGCGCACACGGCATAGAAAGTGATCGCGTACCGTCGCCAGTTGCTGGCCGCCTTGGCGATCGCTTCCGCCGAAGCAGCGTCGGCTTTCTGCTGCTCCTCCTCGGCCTTCCGGGCTGCCGCCTCCTGCCTCTCGGCTTCCTTCTGCTTCCGGTTGGACTCGGCGATCCGGGCGTTGCGGGCGGCTTGTTCTTCCGCGGCGCGGGCTTCGGCTTTGTCGTTGGCGAGCTTGAGCTTTCGGGCTTCCTCGGCCGCCTTGATGAGGACGGCTTCAGCCTCGGCTTCGGCCTTGATGCGGCGCTCCTCGGCTTCGGCCGCCGCACGCTCACGGATGGCGGCGGCTTCGGCGAGGGCCACGTGATCGACGGCCGGCTCAGCAGGCTTGGGCTCGCGGGGCGGCGTGGGCGTGGCCTGGGGGTCGGTGGGCCGCCACTCGCCGTAGATGGGCATGGCGGGGCGCTGGTGGCCGTTCACCTGGGGCGGGGCGGTGCTCACGGTCGATGTCCTTCCTGGGTGGTCAGGCGGCGGTCTGGTGATCGGTCTGGACGGTGAGTCGGCTGGGGCGTGGCTGCTGTTGGTCGAGCCAGGCGTCGAGGAGGATCGCGGCGGCGACGAGGGCGACGACGGCGATACGGATCCCGGGCGGCGGTGCGAGACCGAACAGCCAGGCGAGGCCGGCGACGAGGATCGCGATCCGGGCCCGACGCACAAGATCAGGCAGGTAGTAGGTCACGGAGGTCTCCAGAGGGGGCGGGTTGGGTTGGGATCAGCTGTCGGGGTGGCCGTTGCACCAGCCGCACGCCTCACTGCATCGCTCCAAGCGGCGCCCGAGGATGATCCCGGCGACGGCGTTACCGATCTTGGCGCCCTTCACGCCGCCGACCCTCTCGCCGGCACGGATCAGTCCGTCTGCGGCGGTGTCGAGCTTCTCGGCGGTCTTCCGGCCGAACAGTCCCATGGGCGTTCCTCTCGATTGGTGGGGTGGTGCGGGAGTGCCCCGGGCCGGATTCGATCGCCAGCCCGGCGGCGCGGCTGGTGGCGACAGGAGCGACCGGATCAGTCCTCGGTGTTGTCGGTCGGCTCCGGCGGGAGTCGCATGGAGAAGGTGATTGTGAAGTCGCCGTTCTCCTCGATCTCGATCTCGCTGCCGGTCTCCGGGTTGATCAGGGCCATGGGGGTTCCTCTCGGGGTCAGTGGTCGAGGCCCGGGACGCGGGCGGTGATGCGGGCGGTCAGGGACGGCCCGTCGAGCACGCGGTCCCACCTGGCGGCGAGGTCTTTGGCGTCGGCTAGGTCCTGGTCCATGACGGGGTCGCCACCGCGGCAGTCGGCGCGGGCCTTGTCGTCGGCGACGACGCCGACCCAGCCGGCCATCGCGCGGCGGGCGTTCTCCTTGCCAGACATGGGGGTCCTCCGTTCAGCAGTCGACGACGGGCTTGTGGATGTCGCGGTGCTGGCCGGCGGCCTGGAGTTCGCGCTGGCCCTTCCTGGCGGCGGCGATGTCGGCGGTGATCTCCTGCCGGGTCTGGTCGGCGCTCTGGTTCTTGAAGAAGTGGCGGCTGGAAGACATGCGGTTCTCCTTATGAGGTGGGGTGTGGGCAGGCTGGTCAGGCGGTCTTGAGGTGGAGGTTGGTCCAGGTGTCGAAGTCGACGCCCGTCCACTGCTCCACGGGGGTGTCGGCGTGTTCCTGGTCGAAGTGCTGGCGGCCCTGTTCGGTGGTCCAGTGCCAGTGGCTGGTGTCGGTGACGGGCTGGGTGGCCATGGGGTGGTGCTCCTTCCGGGGCTGTTCGGGGCGGGTGGTCTGGTCGTGCTCGGGGCTCAGTCGCCGTAGTTCTCGGGGAGTCCGTGGCGTCGGAGCCACTCGCCCGGCGGTGTCCGGCCGTCTGTCGGCTCGGCGGCCGGGCACCGCGCGGTCATGCGGCGGTCAGGTACTGGCGGCCGATGTCGTTCAGCACGTCGTCCAGAACGGGCGTCTCGCCGGGGTGGCGGGCGTCGTAGTCGGCGGCGAGAGCCTCGATACGGGCCAGCTCCAGCTGGTCGCGGTTGTCGAAGGCGATCTCGTACCGGGTGGCGAGGCTGCGGCGGGCCTGCTGGTCGGCCTCGTAGGCGTCCAGGTCGGCGGAGATCAGGCGCAGGTGCGGAGACATGAGTGGTCCTCTCAAGGCATGGCTGGTGGAGCCGACGACGGTCGGCAGAGGTGGAGGTTGAGTGCCGGGCTCGGAGCGAGGGCTTCCGTGCCCACGGCGGGCGGTGGGCTTAGCGGGTGCCGGCCTGCGCGTTGCCCTCGGAGCGGGCCGTGCCGAGCTGCGTGGTTGCCGCGCCCTGCCCCTGGGCGTTGCGGCGGTCGGCCGCACACGCCTGGACAGTGGCTGGCTGGGTGGTGATCGGGTTCGGGCGGGGCTTCCGGTCGTCGGCCACGGTCACCAGCCGCGCTGCTGAATGAACCGACGACGGGCGGCCGTACCGGCGGGCGGGGGCTTCGGTGCCGTCTGCTGCGGGATCACCGTCATCCGCAGACGCCCGGCAACGATCCGGCCCGATGCGAACCCGCGGCGCGGCTCATCCGCTGGCGCGGCCGTCAAGGTCACGGTCACGACGCCACCTCGCTCAGACCATGCGTGCGGGCGTACTCGGCGCCGGCCGCGAGAAGCCCAGCCACATCATCGGCCGTGCGACCCAGCCGCCCCGACCAGGACATAGCCCGCGCCCGCTCGACACCAGTACGGGCCTGCACGACCAGGTCGAGAACTCGGTCAGCAACCGCCATCACATCGCTGTCGCCAGCCGTTGAACGGCTCGTGCGGAGCATCGCGATGTACAGAGTCAGCGGCCCGCGGTCTTCACCGAACGCGTCCCTGGCGAGATCGATCAGGTGCCGCAGCAGAGACTTCGTGGACGCCTCCGGGGCGATCTCGCCCACAGAGGCTGGCGTCTCCTCGATCACTCGCGTCCAGCCGTCCCTGGCGAGCCGGGCAGCGACTGCCTCCAGGAAGACGGCCACGGCGTCACCGGTGACGGGCTCGCCCGAACCGGCAGTCCAGAAGCCGGGGGGCACGGCACCGGCTGCCGCAGATAAGACGGTAGTGGGGGTGATCGTCGCGGCAGGCGCGACGGTACGATGCTGCACAGCCATCAGGGTCTCCTTCATAGACCTTGTCTGGTCAGGTCCTGCCTTGGTGTGTGGAAGCCCGAGGCAGGGCCGTTCTGCATTTCACAAGGGGGGCGGTGGAAGACGCCTCCCCGAGTGGCACTCCACTCACCGTAGCGTCTTCTCTGGACCGTGGCAATCCACTGTGGGACGATTCCTTCATGCCAGCCGGAGTCCACCTCAAGAGAGCCCGCACATACCGCCCCGACCCGGAGCTATACGAGCAGGCCAAGAACGCTGTCGCCGAGGTTGGCTCCGACATGAACAGCCACATCATCGCCTTCTTGCGCTGGCTCACACACGAAACCGACGACCTCCCAGAGCGGCCACCTCGCAAGGAGGAAGACCCGACCTGACGCAACTCAGGAGCGGCGGATTTCGTCATGCCTCCAAGTCAACTCCCGCGCGACACCACGGACCATGAAGCCGCAATGCGGCAGCAGTGCACGCCCCCGCGCGGCAGAGCAGTAGCAGTGCAGCCGTGACGCAACACCCCAGCAATACGACGGCGGGAGCCAGATAGTGAACGTCGTGGAGACCTGGACCGGCCATGCAGCTTGCGCCCTCCAGGCCGCGCTCCGCATGACCAACGAAGGGTTCGCCGCACATCTCGGCGTGGCGGTCCGCACGGTCGCCGGGTGGCACAAAGACCCGGAGATCGTGCCCCGATCCGAGACGCAGCAGATCCTCGACATCGCCTACGAAAGGGCCGACGCCAGCGTGCACCGACGGTTCAGCGGCCTATCCCGACCGCCATCAGGGCCAGCCCCAGCGCAGGCGCTTCGGGTAGCGATCGCGGTGGTGGTGCGGGGGAACGATGTGCTCCTCGTCCGCCGGCGCGGTGACGACACGCTGACCTGGCAGTTCCCGGCAGGCATGGTCAAGCCGGGCGCGGCAGCATCAACGATCGCCGAACAGGAGACACACGCGGAGACCGGAGTGCACTGCACTGTCCGCGAACGGCTCGGGGAACGCGTCCACCCGGTAACCGGGGTGATTGCCGACTACCACCTATGTGACTATCTCGCTGGCGACGCCGTGAACCGGGACGAACTGGAGAACATGGCTGTCGCCTGGGTTCCCCGGACGCAGCTCCACCGCTTCATCCCTGCAGACCGCATCTACCCGCCGATCACGGCCGCCTTGGAGGGCGCAGCATGAGCGAGAACGACCAGCCCAAGCCCGGCATCAGCGCGGCGATCATCGTCCACGACGGGCGCACACTCATGATTCGCCGCCGGGTGAAGGAAGGCGAGCTGATGTGGCAGTTCCCCGCCGGCGCCATCGAAGCCGGGGAGACGGCCGAGCAGGCCGCAGTACGGGAGACGCAGGAGGAGACCGGCCTGACGGTCGAAGCTATCAAGCTACTCGGCGAGCGGATCCACCCGAAGACGGGCCGGCTCATGTCCTACACGGCCTGCGAGTGGCTCGCCGGTGAGGCGATCGTCGGCGACGAGGAAGAGATCAGCGAAGTCGCCTGGGTGAAGCACGGCGAGATCCCCGAATACGTGCCTTACGGGCTGTTCGAGCCGGTGCAGGAGTATCTCGACGGAGCCATCGGCGGCACCGCGTAGCCGAACCCAGCAGACAGGAAGCCCCGCCCGAATGGGCGGGGCTTCTGCGTGACCCGAGCTCTCCGGCTTCGCCAACTTCCCCGTCATGCACTGGAACTGCACCGTCACCACATCGCGCTCAGCACATCAGCCGGAACACGATGGCAACATCAACTCCCGGAAACGAAGGGCCACTCGTGAGCGAGCTATTCGAGCGCACCCTGGCTGATCAGCCCAAGCGGGGGCGTGTTTCGGCCAGAAGTCATGGCTTGCAGAAGTACATATGGGAATCCAATTGCGCAACATCGAGGGCTTCCCGCTAGCGGGAAACGTGATGGTCAGGGGGTTAAGGTGACACATAAAACCTGACCTGACCTGCCGTGTTGCATCAAGTCGCGGTCTCCATAACGGACAGAAACCTGCATCCGGTTTCCCTCGTCCTGACCCGTGGCGCGTTCTAGCGTTCGTGTCCTGCCGGTCTCATCAGCTGGCACAGCAAGACCTCGGGCCGTGCGCCTGGGGACGCAAAAGGGCCGGGCGGTCATCAGCCGCCCGGCCCGTCGACCAGCGGCATCACCCGCTGGTCAGTGAGTTCCATCCCAACCAAAGGAGTCCTCAGTGAGCATCGTACTGCCCGAGCCCGTTCCCGTCCCGGCTCAGCAGCCCAGCGCCCCCTCTGCCACTCCCCCGTTGACGCACCCGTCCCCGTGTCCGTCGTGGTGCAAGGAGCGGCGCCAGGTCACCGAGCACCATTTCGGACCGTCGGCGACATGGCATTGGTCGCCGCAGTACAAGGTGTCGAATCCGCGTCCGCTGGATGGCGGGCCGGAGACGCTGCTGCGGGCAGAGCTGGTGCGGAATGACGAAGGTACAGCGACGGGCCCGGTCAGCCTGTACGTCCAGGCGGAGGGCGACATCGATCTGACCGCCGACGAGGCGGACATCTTCATCACGCAGGCACAGGCGTGGGTGGACACACTGCGGGCGCTGCGCCGCCAGATGGGCTGAGCGCTCCTACGTCAATGCACGGCCGGACAGCAGCCGCTGCCCGGCCGTTTCTGGAGAAAGGACCGCCACATCCGTTGCTCCGTCTCTCCGCAAGGATCTGCATCCCGGATCAATGGGCAGATGGACCTCGCGTCGACTATCCGACGGGGGTGAGGTCAGCTTCGAGCGCGGCAATGACGCACCGCGAGACAAGGGCAGCCTGTTCTTTCCCGGCGATGTTCTGGGCTGCCTGAAAGATGGACCAAGCGGCGTCGATCCGCACGTTCGCTTCGGAGCCGAACTCTTCGGTGAGGGTGTCGGAAAGGTGGCGCCCCGGCAGGTCAAGCCTTGAATGGTGTTCGACTTCCCTGTGGGCTGCCACCAGAGCGCAGCGGAAGAACCGGCGCGCGTCCTCCCTGCCGAGTTGGATGTAGATAATCTTGGCCAGTTGCCCAAAGACCTGGGCACCGTATGGTCGTTCTGATCTGGGCCCCAGCCCCTTGCGTAGGGCAATGTGGAGTTCCAGGTCGAAGTCGTGCCGTTCCTTCATGCGAGGTTCATACCAGCGAAGATTCTGCGTACCGGTCCGCGGTGCCGCACATTTTGGGAGCCTCACTCGCATGGCTGAACGCTCTGTGCACCGGCCCGGAGTCTGGTATTAGCGCACTGCGGCTGGCTGGCTTACGGCCCTGGGATTGCCAGGGGTTCGTGGTGGTGCCAGATGAGGTATCGGTCTTCTTGGCGCAGCTCCGCGGTGCCCCATTCGAGTCTCATGACGCCGTGTGCCATGTTGCAGGCGTAGGCGATGAGGATCAACCCGAGGTCTGCCGGGAGCCGTTCGAGGTCTCGGTGGATCTCGTGCTCTGGTGGTTCTTCGAGGCCGAGGTCGAAGGTCCCTTGGATGGAGTCGGGGCCGTGGCGTCGGATGAGGTCGGCGCGGAGCCCAAAGGCTTTCCGGAGCCGGGCTTCCGTGACGGGCACATCGCGCTTGGCGTAGCGGATCGGGTAGAGGACATGCTCGGCGATGACTACCACGGTCCGCCCCTGGAGCCGTACTGCGGTCGCCCCGGCCACGTTCTCCAGGCCGGCGGCGAGTTCTTCGTATTGGGCGGCGTACAGGCCGTGTCCGTAGGCTTCGAGGGTTTGGGTGTGGACGCCTTGCTGGCCGTTTCGTGCCCGGTCGTGGGCTCTGGCGAGGCAGGCTGGGACGGTTTGGACGAGCGTGTCGGCGGTGTCGCCAAACGTCTTGCGTGCCCATGGTGTCGGCGGTTGCGCGCTCAACTGGCTTGCCCCCTCGTCGGTGCCGTTCAGCGTCGGCCCAACCGTGGGGTGGGGACTGTGCGGTGCACAAGTGCGCATGAGGGGCGCACTGATCGGTGTCCCACCCGGGTCGGGGGTTGCGAGGGGCATCTGTTCAGTTGCAGGCTGCGCCATCAGACTGGAGACCATGGGGGCAAATCAGCCGATTCATATGACCACTACCGACTCGCCGTTGAATGGGCGTGAGGTGTCGTGCAGCTGGTTGATCTGGGGGGCCGAGGCCGGCTCGTTCGGTGGCGCGGTGGCCGCGCTTGAAGCGATCGCCGTGAGCCAAGGGGCTGATGCAGTGGTTGCCGTTCGGGTCGTTACGGTGTCGGAGACTCGGACGCGTTTTCGCTTCCTGAGCGGCGAGTCGATCGAGAGCCGGGTGGCCTATCAGGCGTATGGGACGGCTATCCGCTACGAGTGACGGTCGGCGGGCAGCCGCGGGAGGGGCGCGCGCTGGGGGCCGTTGGGGTGGTCGCGCTCCTGTGCGCGCCCGGGGTGGGTCTTGGCTGATTGCGCGCCGGGTATTTGTCTGTTGAGACCCGGAAGGGCTACATGCTTTCTGGGTCTGGCCTCGTTGATGGGTGTGAGCTGGTTCACTTGGGCTATCGATGTAGGGGGTTGCCGTGTCAACGGTCATTCGAAAAACACGCGAAGAACTCGAACGGCAGCGCAAAGAGTTACTGGAAAGCGTACATATGAGCTACACGGAACTCCGAGATCGCGCAGCCGTGTACAGCCTCAGCATGAATGAGCTTATGATTTGGCACACCATCGAGGGCCTCGACTATCTTCTCGAAGGTGAAAGCTGACGAGGCAACGAACCTCGCAATCCAAGCGGCAGCGTTCGCTGACATGCTCACGGACCTGACGCAAGGCGTCCTCGGTGACGGCACGCCGCCATTTAGGGCCCTTAACATGGGAGCCCGCATCCGAGTGGCGCCAATAACCGACGCCCAGGTAATCCAGCGCATCCCCATCAGGATCAACGGGCAGGTCAGGATGAGCCTGATGGTCCGCTACTACTGTTGCTGGGACAATGCACGCACGTTCATGGCAACCGATCAAGCGGACGTTCATCTGTTCTACGACGGCATCGCCGATCCATTAATCCGATACGAGTACGTCCGAAAAAGCCATGAGCCGCCCGGCGCGCACATTCAGGTACACGCACACAGGGACGAAATGGCGTACCTGCTGCGGCTCGCCGAATCGGGTCGGCCAATGTCCGGCTTGAAGCGGAACAGGATGCCGCGGCTTTCAGAGATGCATATCCCTGTGGGCGGTCACCGCATGCGGCCAGCCCTGGAGGATGTACTCCTCTTCCTGAAGCGGGAGTTTGCGATCGACACGGTCGATGGTTGGCGGACGGTGCTGGAGGCCAGCTTGAGGGACTGGCGGTTGACGCAGCTGAAGGCGGCGGTGCGGGATGCTCCGGAAGCTGCTGCCGAGACTCTGCGTCGTATGGGGTATGTGGTGGAGGCGCCGAGGATCGTGAGCCCGCGGCCGTCTCCGGAGTCGACGAAGCTCTTCTGGCCGTAGCACGGTGAAGCGTGCGGCCCGTCCCGCTTGGGGCGGGCCGCTTTCATGGCCTGCGTGCTGACGGTGTCTGCGTAGCGGGCAGGATGACCGTCGTGACGAACGACGCGGAGCGCACGGAGTTGAGTGACCTGGTGCGGGAGCGCCGGGCCGAGCTGGGTCTGAGCCTCCGCGCGTTGGCTGCCCGCTGTATCGACCCGGAAGGCACGGACGAGCCGCTGTGGAAGTTCGCAGTCCTCAACCGGCTGGAGCGGGGGCTTCCTGTGATCCCGCCAAAGTTGCCCGAATTGCGGGCACTCGCGGCCGGTCTGGACACGCACCTGCTGATCGTTCAGGGTGCGGCCGGCTGGCAGTTCATGGGGATCGAGGCAGCGTGGGAGTCGAGCATGCGGGAGCGCACTCTGCTGGAGGGCTATCTTGCTTTGAGTTCGGCTGATCAGGATCGGGTCCGGTCGATTATCCGGGCGTGGGGGTCGGTTGATCGCACGCTGGACTGAGCTGAGGCAGGGCGCCGTGTCCGCGATCCGCGGCACCTGGCGGGCGTGACGGGGGGTTCCTGCCGGCCGGTGCGCCGTGTGAGGATCCGCCCATGACCCGGACCATGCTCCCGCCCAGTGCCCGCTGTCTCGCGCCGTCCGGAGGAAAAGCCGAATCAGATGTGGACGGTGAGGGTGGGGAAGCCGTCGGGGATCTCCTCGAACTGATCCTCGTCGACCACCAGGTACATCACCTCGTCCGGGTGGTCGGCGTCGTACGGCTTCTACGGCGCGGGCGACCCCGCAGTTGGTCAACCGCAGTAGGAGGATGGATCGCCCGCCAGAAGAGCCGCCACCACCCCCGGGCCTACCGCTGTCAGCCCCCGGCCGCTACAGCTTCCGCTGCGGCGGCCTTCACCGCCATCTCCAGATCGCTGCGGTTCACGCCAGCTGCGGCCGCGTGCTCGGTCACCGCGGCATGCACGGCGGCTGCCGCTTCCCACCACGGCCGCCACGCCTCCGGCGAGTAGTCCTCGCGCAGGGCATCTGCCCGGGCCGCGTTCGCCACGCGCTGGAGCTGGAGCAGGTGATCGGGTACGTCGGGTCTCTTGTCTTTCGCCACGGCCGGAGCTTACGCCGCACCCGTCACAGCCATCGCTCGGTACCTGACCGGGAAAGCGAGAAGCGGCCCGCCCGAGATGGGCGGGCCGCTGTGTCGGGGAGGTTATGCACCGGGCACGCTACGCCCATCTCCCCGCCCCCGTCGGGCCATAAGTCATGCCATATCGCGCGTCGGATTTGGTAAAATTGATCATGTCTCTGAAACTGATCGACTTCCTCAAGCCCCGCCTCGACGAAGACGAGCGGGCCGCGCGGGTGGCCAAGCCGAGCCCGTGGCATGCGGACGGCGACCCGGCCCGCGTACTACGGGAGCTGGAGGCC
>NZ_JOHR01000032.1 GCF_000719775.1 Streptomyces sp. NRRL F-5135
TCTCCGCCGGCGACGAAGACCTGTACGTCCCAGGCGCTCAGGCGCAGTGCCGTGCCGGCGGGTACTGCGGTGCGGTCCAGCGCGTCGGGCAGTGTCACCGGCGCCGTGATGTGCGCGGGGTCCCAGTTCCAGTTGTGGACGATGTGGACGCGGCGCCCGTCAGGGGAGGTGCCGGTGGAGGCTGTGGCCGACGGCGGCAGGTCCCGCCAGCCGCTGCGCGGGACGGGTGCGAGCCGGCCGGCCAGCGCGCGGGCGAGGCCGCGGCCGGGAACCGTGCCGACGCAGGTGACCCGGCCCGCGCTGTGGCGGCGTGTGGTGACGGCGGGCCAGCGGCCGAAGTGCGGGTGGTCGTACCCGACGAGGACCTCCGTGTCCAGGGCGGTGAGTCCCTCGATCGAGCGGGTGGCCGTCGTCTGTTCCGGTAGCTGAAGCGGGCTGCCGGTCACCGGGCGCAACGGGATGTCGGCCGTCAGGTTGCTGAACTCTTCGTAGCTCGCTCCGGCGGCCTCGACGAGGCGTCCGGGTGCCGGCTCCTGGCGGGCCCGGGCCTCGTGGTCGGCGTAGCCGGTGCGCGGGCCGAGGACCAGGTGGCCACCCGCCCGTGCGTAGGCGGCGAGCCAGTCCAGGGTCGTGTCGGCGGCCAGGTAGAGGGTCGGGACGATGAGGACAGGATGGTCACGCGACGCTTCTTCGGGGCTGGGGCCGGGGCGTTCACCGCTCGGATCGTGCAGCTGGCGGCTGTGCACGGTGCGGACCTGGCGGCCCGCGTCGAAGGCTCCGCGGTAGAAGGGGTCGAGGATTCCGTGGTAGGCGTTCGGGTCGGGCCCGCCGTCGGGGCCGGCGAGCGGCGGGTACTTCTGCATCAGCCACTTGCTCGGGGTCGAGTAGACCAGAGTGAGGTCCGCGTCCGGTTCGAGACCGGTGACCAATGGGCCGGGGGTCTCGAACTCTGTTCCCAGGAGGGTCAGTTCGTGATTGGCGCGGCCTGGCCTGCCGCTGTGCGGGAGGATTCCGCCCACATAGGTCTCGGCCCCGAAGTGCAGGGTGTGCCAGTGCCAGTACTCGATCATCCGCGCCCCGCGCGCGACCAGCGCCCACGCCGCTTGCCGCCACTGGCCGTCGTAGGCGGGGCGGTTGTCCCAGGGCGGGCCGATGGTGCCGGCGTTGGTCTCGGTGACCAGGAACGGCGCCTGCCGGGAGGAGTACATCCAGTCCCCGATCTGCGAGACGGACCAGGCACGTTCGCCGTGCCCCAGGGCGTCCTGCATGCCGTAGTAGGGGTTGCCCGCGGCGATGTCCAGCGACTCGTTCAGCTCGTGGTCCTCGATACCCGGGCGGGGATAGGAGACGCAGGTGGTGACAAACTGTCCGGGGCGGGCGAACTCGCGGACGATACCGGCCTGCCAGGCGACGAAGTCGGTGGTCTGCCTGGTCTGGAACTCTCGCCAGGCGACGTCGTGCTGCGGCTGCGTGTTGCCGTCCGGCCTCCACAGGTCGGCCCAGGTGGTCAGGCGGTGCGACCAGTAGACCAGGCCCCACTCGCGGTTGAGGGTCTCCACGTCGCCGTACTTGTGGCGGAGGTGGTCGGCGAAGCGCTGGAAGGCGCCGTGGTTGTGGAAGAGCTCCAGTCCGGGCTCGTTGTCCACCTGGAAGCCGATCACCGCCGGGTGCCGGGCGTAGCGGGCGAGGATGCGGCGGATGACGCGTTCGGCGTGGAAGAGGAAGGCGGGGTGGGTGTAGTCGACCTCTTGGCGGGCGCCCCAGCCGATGCGCTCGCCGGTGCGCCGCTCGCCCGCGATCTCCGGGTACGGGCCGAGGGTGAAGCCTCCGGGGCCGGTGCGCTTGGTGCCGGTGTGCCGGTCCGCTGCTGCCCGGCGGCTGCCTGATGACCGCAGCGCTGACCGAGTACGACGGCCGCCCCGGCCGGGTCCGCGACGCGGTGGCCGAAGTGTGGTCGTGCTGGCAGGAGCAGCTGCGGGCGGACCTGACCGCAGCGGTGGAGAACGCTGAACTACCGGACAGGTTCGACATCGACCAGGCCCTGTTCGAGATCATCGCCGCCGGACTGGCACTGAACGCGGCCATGCAGCTCCAGCGTGACCGGTCGGCCGCGGGCCGGGCCCGCCTCGCGATCGAGCGGGCGCTGAGCCAGCCCTGACCGCGCGACAGGCCGGCCACTGGCCGATTCCACCACCGGAAGATGGAATCGTGGAAATGGCGAGGCAGGTTCTACCTGCAACGCTGGCCCTCGGTCCGAGCGATGCGGGTGCTGCGGGACAAGATCCGCGCGGCCGCCGCCCGCTCGAAGACCGAACGACCGGTGTCCGCCGTGGTCGCCGACCTCAACCCCGTGCTGCGGGGCTGGGCGGCGTACTTCCGCAACGGGAACTCCGGGCGGAAGTTCAACGCGGTCGGCGGCTACGTTCACGAACGGCTGGCCATCTTCGCCAGCCGGAAACACAGACTCCGAGGCCGGAACTGGACCACCCGATTCACCTACGGATGGATCACCCGGCTCGGGGTCTACCGCCTCACCGGAAACGTGCACAGGGCGACGGCGCATGCCAGTCGGTGAATGATGTCGGAAAGCCGTGTGCGGGAGAACCGCACGCACGGTGTGCGCCGTGAGGCGCTTCGTTGTATCCCCGACGCAGTCGGGAGGAACTCGGAGGGAGGTTCTTGGGCCGCCTGGCTCACCTGGACGTGAAAGCGCGAGGGGACAAGAGCATGCCAGGGAAGCGGTGGCCGGCTGGAGGTGTCCAGGACGGGGTGCCGCGAGACCCGCGCGATATGGCCGAGGCTGGATTGCTTGAAGCCCGATCTCCAGTGGTGAGAGTGCGCACCCGTCGGAACGACACCTGTAACCGATGCCGCGCTGTGTCCGGGCGTGAACCGTGGGACCGGGCAACCTCCGTGGCGCGGAGCGTCACCCAGCGAGGGTGGTCAAGGAGATGAGTGGGCGGCCTACGTCGTGCTCGATACGTACAACGAAGACGTACCACGGGATCGCCTACGGGGCGCGAGCCCTATGGCGACGGAGGTGTCGTAGTAGTCGCAGGAGTAACGACCTGCCGGGGAGGCCGGGAAGCCGGACCGCAGGGCGAAGGGCACCAGGTGATTGAGATGTCCAGTGAAGTGAGGCATGCGTAATGCAGAGCGCCGAAGCGGTGCTGGACGTCATCCGTAAGCGCGGTGAAAGGGGACTGCCTCTGGAGAGGCTGCATCGGCAACTGTTCAACCCTCAGCTGTATTTGGTGGCCTACGGGCGCATCTATGCAAACGCGGGTGCGATGACACCGGGGGTCACCGAGGAGACTGCGGACGGCATGTCCTTGGAGAAGATCGAAGCGATTATCAGCGCCTTACGGGTTGAACGCTATCGGTGGTCTCCGGTCAAGAGGGTGCACATCCCGAAGAAGAACGGGAAGACGCGCCCGCTGGGTCTGCCGACCTGGTCGGACAAGCTGGTGGCGGAGGTGGTTCGCCTGCTGCTTGAGGCGTACTACGACGTCCAGTTCTCCGACCGCTCACACGGTTTCCGTCCCAATCGGGGCTGTCACACTGCCTTGGGCGAGGTGGTGCGGGTCTGGAAAGGGACACACTGGTTCATCGAAGGTGACATCTCCGACTGTTTCGGGAGTCTTGACCACGAGGTCATGCTCTCGATTCTCTCGGAGAAGATCGATGATGGCCGGTTCTTACGGCTGATCAGCCACATGCTCAGGGCTGGATATCTGGAGGACTGGCGATGGAACGACACCCTCAGCGGAGCACCGCAGGGAGGAGTCGCGTCGCCGATTCTCTCGAATATCTACCTTGACCGGCTGGACCAGTTCGTCGAGCAGTCTCTGCTGCCTGAATACAATCGCGGCGAACGGCGTCGGCCGAACGCGGCATACAGGAGCGTGGAGTTCGCGATCCAACGGGCCAAGCGGCGCGGCGGCCGGGAGGCGGTGCGGAAGGTCCAGCTTCAGCGTCGTTCCCTGCCGAGCCAGGACCCGAACGATCCGGACTACCGGCGGCGTCGGTATGTCCGTTACGCCGACGACTGGCTGCTGGGATTCGCCGGGCCGAAGCGCGAGGCCGAGGAGATCAAGTCCAAGGTTCGGGCATTCCTGCGTGAAGAACTCAAGCTGGAGCTGTCCGAGCCCAAGACGCTGATCACTCACGCCGCCAGCCAGGCGGCGCGATTCCTCGGTTATGACATTCGGGTCCAGCACTCCGACACGAAGATCACCCGGAACCGGCGGGCGGTCAATGGAGCGGTTGGCCTGTTCGTGCCGAAGCAGGTGATCAGGCAGAGATGCGCGCTCTACATGAGCAGGGGGCAACCGGCTCAACGCGGCATGCTGCTTCACGACGAGGATTTCACCATCGTCGCGAAGTACCAGTCAGAGTTCCGGGGGCTCGTCCAGTACTACCTTCTTGCCCAGGATGTGTTCCGGTTCGGCAAGCTCCAGTGGGTTATGGAGACCTCGATGCTGAAGACACTGGCGGGGAAGCACCGGACGTCGGTCACGAAGATGTCTCGGAAGTACAAGCGAATCATCGAGACGTCCGAGGGGCTCCGTTCATGCGTCCAGGTCACTGTCGAACGCGACCGGGGGAGGAAACCGCTGGTCGCCCGCTTCGGCGGGATCCCGCTCAAACGACAACGCACGGCAGTCCTCACCGATCGCAGGCCGGTCATGGCCAGCGGCAAACGCAACGAGTTGATCCATCGACTCCGTGCCGAATGCTGCGAGATGTGCGAGTCGAGGACGAGGTTGGAAGTCCATCACATCCGGAAACTCGCTGATCTCAACCGGCCTGGCCGACGCGAGAAACCGTCATGGGTCCATCTCATGGCCAAACGGAAACGGAAGACCCTGGTCATCTGTCGACGCTGCCATGAGGACATCCATGCCGGGCGGCCCACTGTGGGCTCTCGGAAGTGATCACTGGAGAACGGGAGGCTGGGAAACCCGCCTGTCCCGTTCGGGAAGGGGCCGTCGGAAAAGGACCCGAGCCACGGGCACCTCGTCGGCGGCCTACTTCACTTGAAGCGGCGGGGGCTGGAAACGGAGCGGAAGCCACCGCGCCAGTCCCCGACCCTGCTGATGGACACCAAGCACTGCGTCATCGACGGCTGGGTCGACGGCAGGCCCGTGCCCGGCCCGCGCGGCACCGCGACGTTCGGCCTGGTCGTCCGACCCGCCAGCCCGGACGCCGTCGACGACGACGCCCCCGACACGGTCGTCACCTGCACCAGCGGCGACCCCCGCATCACGCACGAGCTGCTGAACGGCATCCAGCCCGGCGACCTGCTGCGCGTCACCGGCACCCTGGTCCAGCCGGCCGGCACCCGGCGAGCCCGCCCGGCGCACCGTCGACGCCCTGGAGGTCCTGGACACCGGACTCATCCCGGTCCTGCGGGACATGGTGATGGACCGCTACGGCGACTACTGCGTCATCTCCGACGCCGACCGCGAGAAGGTGCCGGTCTTCACCAGGCTCGGGCAGTGGGCCGGCGAGGCGGACAACCCCGACGCCATCGCCACCCTCATCGACATCCACGAGCGGGTGAACGGCGGTGACGCCTGATGGCCGGCACCAGCCCGCAGGCCCGCACGGTCCTGGAGCGGTTCCCCGCCGGAGGTCCCCGCGGCTCCTGGCCGGCCGGAGAGTACGCCGCCGCCCGGCGCGCCCAGGGCACCAACGCTCAGGTCGTCATGGACCTGCGCACCGACCAGTTCCTCGTGGTCACCGACACCATCACCCAGTAGCACCGCCCCGGAGCGCCGCGCCCCGCCCTTCCCGGCCGGGCGCGGCGCTCCGCACGTTCCCGCCCATTCACTCCGAGCAGGAGGCACCCTTGCGCCCGGTCCGTCTCATCTCCTTCGGCTACCTGCACCTGCCCACCGGCCCGGACGGCTCCCCCGTCCCGCCCGCCGCCGACCGGATCGAAGACGTCCGCGACCGGCTCCGCGACCCGGCCGCCGCCCGCGACCTCCTCGACCTCGACGGCCTCAACCCCCGCGTCCAGGACGTCGTCCTGAACACCCCCGGCGCCCGCGAGCTGCTCGCCGACCTGGCCGACTGCGCCGACCTGCCCGCCGGCCACCGCCGCATCGCCATCGGATGCGCAGGCGGCGGGCACAGACCTGTTGACCGGACTATGGGGGACACGTCGGGCGGGAGCGCATCCCGGCCCGGGCGTCGACGGCTTCTACGAGGCGGTGGCATCGGACAGGCGCTTTGCCAGGATGCGCCGGTTCCCGCCCGGAGCCGGCCGGGTGGTCAGCCCAGCGCGGGGCGTGTGCGGCGTGCGGTGTGTGCGGGCCGCCCGACTGCGGCGTACCAGACCAGGGCCGCACATATGAAGCCCGTCGCCGCGGAGACCAGTGACCTTGTGAGGGTGTCGTTCCGTGCGCCGGAAACGAGGGCGACGGCCAGTGCCAGCGTCAGGGTGATGACGGGCAGCGCTCGGGGGCTCCGCGTGGCACCCGGCGCGGCGGCTGGCGGCAGCAGCCAGGTTGCGAGGCCGTAACAGGCACAGGCCAATAGTGTGGCCCCCAGCACTTCGCTGGGCCGGTGGCCGCCGTTGGTCGCGCTGTAGGCGGCGATGCAGGCGAGCCACAGCACACCGGCCGTGGCGGCATAGGGGCGGATGCGGGAGGAAACCACGAGGACGGCGGCGAGGGTCAGCGCGGCGGGGATGGCCGTGTGCCCGCTGGGGAAACCCTGATCAAGGAGATTCTCGGGCGCGCCCACCAGATCGGGGCGGGGCAGGATGGTCGATTTGAGCACCTCCTTGCCTCCGGTCGTGAGAATGACGACCCCGAGTGCCGCGCACCCCTGCCACCAGCACCGCCGCACCAGGGTGAGGACCACGATGACGGCCAGGCCCACCATCAGGGTGGGCTTGGCGCTCAATTCCAGCGGCGGCAGGGGCGTCGAGCCGTAGGCCGCTCCTGACAGGGGGTAGATCCATACAGCTTCGGGGTCCCCTTTACCGAGACCGAACAGGGCGTTCTCAGCTCGTTGCCCCCACGGGGTGCAGATGGCGAGCAGGTAGACCGTCAGGAACCCCAGGGTGTACAGCAGAGCCGGCATCCACGGCCGTGTCGTACGCGACAGGCTGGGGGCGTCGGGGGCCTGCCTTGAGGCCCCCGGACGGTGCGCGGGCAGGGTCGGAGAATCGTGCTGAGTCATCGCTCTGTTTCTTCCGTTGAGGGGAGTTAGGTCGCGCACGTCTTGTGGCACGACGTGGGCCGCCGGGCTCGGCCACCGGGGGGCCGCTCCTATTCGGGGAGTGCCTGCGCCTGTCGGCGCTGGGCGGTGATCGCCAGGGCGGGGAGGGGTGCCACAAGCAGGATGAGGACGACCAGGTCCGGAAAGGACTGCATGAACGCGTCCGGCTGGACGACGATCGCCTGCGTGCGGACGATCGCGACCGCTGCGACGGGGATCAGCCACCGGTGGTCGCCGGTGGCGGCCGTCGCCACCCACGCGGCGATCAGCGCGGCGGCCTCGAGGGCGAACAGGCCGCGTTGGAAGGCCGGGCTGACGGAGATGATGTGCAGGCCCCCGGCCACGAACATGGCGAGTACGACGGGGGCCAGCCAGCGGTAGGAGCGGCGCCGTAGCCGACTGGGAGGGCAGAGCGCCAGCACGGCGCACGCGGCACACAGTGCCCCCGAGAGGGCCAGGTCACGGGCCGTTATCGGCGCGCCCAGCCCGTAGTAGCTCAGGCCTCTCTTGCCCTCGTCGCCGAAGAGGGTGCGGCCGTGGGACGTGGCGCCGGCCCAGATCATGGCTGCCGCGGCCGGCAGGGCGATTAAGGGCTTGCCGCGCAGCAGGGCGATCAGGCCGACCAGCGGGAGCAGCCCGTAGGGCAGGAGCCGTGTCGGCCCGGGCCCGCCCGCCCACGGGTACCAGCCGGAGAAGTGGAAGGCGATGGCATGCTGCCCGGGGTCGATGCGCAGTGCCCAGTGCCACACGTCCTGCAGGTACGGGACCAGCGCCAGCGCGGCGAGGACGAGGGCGGTCAGATGGATGCCGTCCAGCCACCACGGCCCCGTGGTGTCGTCGACGGTGGCACGGGCGCGGGCCTGCACCCCGGCACGCGCCAGGGCGACGACCTCCCGCGGTGGGGGCCAGGCGCGGCCGGGATACGCCTCGGCCAGGCAGGTCAGCAACTCCTTGCCCTGCCGGGAACGGTAGGACTTGGGATAGGCCGCGAGCAGCAGACGGTTCATGCGGGGGCCGCCCCGGTGTTCCGTGAGCGTCCGATGACGACGGCCGCCGCCTGCTGCATCCTGAGCGCCTCCCGGCCGAGTGCCTGGGTGCCGTCCTCGGTGACTCGGTAGTAGCGCCGCGCCCGTCCGTCCACGATCTCCTCGTCGCCGGGGGCCACCAGTCCGGCCCGCTCCAACCGCTCCAGCGCGCCGTAGAGAGTGCCGACAGCGATCCGGAGCCGCCCGTCGGTGGCCTGCTCGGCGGCCTTGATGATGCCGTAACCGTGCAACGGACCATCCATGAGCGCAGCGAGGATGAAGTATTGCGGTTCCGTCAGGGACGGCTTCCGTATGGTCATACGTCGAGTATATATCGAGCTACGAAATATATCGGCCAGTCCTGTGTGATCTGCGCTGGGACACCACCGGCGTCATGTAGAACGCGCAGATCAGTGGGGTCTTCTGACGGCGCCACCAGGGTTCGTCGTCGATCTGGGACGCAGGCCTTCGGGCCGATCGTCTCGTTCTCAAACAGGCGTGCCTTGTCCATCCGCCTCCACCCCCTTGATCCACAAGGTCTTGTAGGGGGCCGCGAAGGTCCGCGTGTGGAGAGACCGGCTGCGGCAATGCCTGCGGGCACCCCTGCGTGACCCGCGTACGCGATTCATGCGCCGAAAGGACGCGAGTCGTACGGTTCATGGTGTGGAGTGTCGGTCAGGCGGTGTCCGAGTTGTTCGACGCGGTCGACGCGCTGGTCGCGTCCCGCTCTCCGCTGCCGTCGGCGGAGGAGCGCAAGCGGCTGCGCGTTGCGCACGGCCTGACGCTGGACGAAGTGGCGGCCGCGCTGAAGGTGCGCCGGGCCACGGTGTCCGGCTGGGAGTCGGCGAAGAAGCCGACCGAGCCGCGCGGCCCGGAGCGCGAGGCGTACGCGCGGCTGCTCAAGCAGCTCGCGGAGCTCTACCCCAGGCCGGAGGAGCAGGCCGCGCCGTGCCCGCCACGTTCACCGGCGCACCCGCCCCTGCGGAAGCCGAGTCTCTGTCCACGGATCCAGCGCCCGAGGCTGCGGCCCTGACTGATCACGAGAACACCCAGACCCCCGCTCCCGTCGCCACGGCGCCGGCGGCCGTGCCGCGTCCGGCGCGCACCACCAGGCCGACGTCGACGTCGCGCCGTCCGGGCGCGAAGAAGGCAGCCCCGGTCGGCGCCCCGGCGGGCGGCACTGACCCGCAGTTCGAGAACGGCCCGCTGGCGGTCGTCGACGTCGAGGGCGGCCAGGTGCTGGCGTACTGCACCGGCGGCCTGGTCCTGGACGTGCCCGCCAGGTCCTTGTCGTCGTTGGTGGAGTGGACGCTCAAGGAGGCCAGGCTCGGTCAGCCGAAGCTCTCCGGTCCCGGCAAGGACGCCGACCCGCTGCTCGTACTCACCGGGGCCGCGCTGGAGCGCTACGGTCTCCCGGCCGCGCTCACGCGGGAAGAGCAGCTCGCCGGACGCCTGCCGGAGGGCCACAAGGTCATCAAGCAGCTGGTCCGCGCGGAATGGAAGCTGACCAAGCGCGGATTCGGCCCGTGGGCGCGGATCTACCGCCCCGCGCGGGGCTCGGAGCGGGCCTGCGTGCAGCTGTGCGTCCCGTCGTGGCACGCGCTGGGCACCCGGCACTGGGGCGAGGCCGGGCAGCTGGCGCCGGCCGAACTCGCCCGCGTCCTGGGCGCGTACGCCTCGCGGGTGATGACGCCGCGTGGCTCCACCGCCGTGACCGGCCTGGGGCTGATGACCGCGCTGCACCCGCCGACCCGCGCCTCCGAGCCCGACGAGAACGGCAAGCGTCACTCCGAGCACAACCCCGGCTCGCTGGGGAAGGACCCGATCGACCTGATGGCCTGGCCGCCGTGCGAGGTCCCCGACGGGCACCCGGTACTCAAGGACCTGCCGCGCTTCCACGTACGCGGCCCGGCGGAGAAGCTGTTCGAGGAGGCGTACGACTGGGCGCGGCCGATGACGGACGACGAATGCCTGCGCCGTCACCTGGTCGGCATCGACGTGAACATGGCCTTCGCAGCGGGCGCCAACGGGCTGCTCGTCGGCCTCGCCGCGCCGCCGACACACGTCACGAACCCGGTCTTCGACCCGAAGCTGCCCGGCTCGTGGCTGGTCGACCTCTCCCACGTCGATCTGTCGAAGGTGAAGGTCGCCGAGGACAAGTGGGCGGAGCTGGACGGCTCGCTGCTGCCCAGCCCGTTCACGCCGGAGGGCGAGCGCCCCGAGGGGCCGGCCTGGTACGCGACGCCGACCGTGGCGTACGCGGTGGAGCTCGGCTACGAGGTGCGCCCGCTGGAAGCGTGGGTGCGCTATGACAACGGCCGCTACCTGGACGGCTGGTACAACCGGCTGCGCGACGCCTCCCTCGCCACGATGGCCGACCTCGGCGTCGACGCCGACCTCGCTCCGGCCGGCTTCCTCGCGGCGATGGACGGCTACAAGGCCCGTGACCCGGAGCTGGCGATCGTCGTGCCGGCGGTCAAGGCGACGGTGAAGGGCGGTCTGGGCAAGCTCCGCGAGCGCCCGCGCGGGGAGGGCCGGCGGCCGGGCGAGCCGTGGCGGGCCCTGTCCCGGCCGACGTGGCGGCCGGACATCCGGGCGGCGGTCATCTCCCGCACCCGTATCAACCTGCACCGCGAGATCGTCAAGCACGCGGCGTTCACCGACCAGTACCCGATCGCGATCCTGTCCGACTGCGTCGTGTACGCCGCCGACGGGCCCTCGCCGCTGGACTTCCTGCCCTACCGGGAGGGCAAGCAGCTGCCCGGCGGCTTCAAGCTCGGCATCAACCCCGGCCTGGTCAAGTGGGAGGGCACGACGACCGTTTTGTGGGGAGAGGAAGTCCGCGACCGCTTCAACGCCCCGGAGCTCAACCTCGCCCGGTACATCAAGGACGGCACCGTCACCGACGTCGGCGACGGAGAGTGGGAGAGGGCGATGAGCATGTTCGGGGACGGCCTGGACGCCGCCGTGCAGAAGGCGTTCACCCGCCCGGCTCCCAAGACCGCGGGCCCGCAGATGCGGTACTTGGTCAAGCAGCTCAAGGGCACCAAGGCGGTCGCTGGGCTGCCCGGCATCTCCCGGCGGCAGGTGGAGCGGTACGTGGCGGGCAAGGCCAAGAAGCCCCGCCCAGAGCTCGCCGCGCGCCTGGAGCGCGAGGTGAAGGCCCGGTGGCAGCCGCAGATCCGGGCCAAGGCCCGCGAGAAGGCGGCGTCCACGGGCGGCATCGTCATCGACGCCCGCGCCCGCATGGGCTGCACCGTGCCGATCGGGTCGACGGACCAGGGCCGCATCCGGCACCTGACCGTCGCCCTGCCACCCGTCTACGCCGCCCGCCTCTTCGACGCCCAGGAGCAGGGGGCCGGCGACGACCGCCTGCGGGAGATCGCCGCTGAAGCTCTCAAGGAGGTGTACTTCCAGGACAACGGCCGCCACGCCGGCAGCCTGGAGGAAGTTCGCATGCTCGATGTCGAGCACCTCGAGTTCGAGCTGTAGCCGCGCCCGGCCCCGAACGCTGCGAGCCCCGTATGTGACTGAGCACTTCAGTTGGCCACTGAGCGTTTCGGTTGGCCGCTCTGGTACTCAACGCCGAGCCGCTGCGGCGCTTCTGGTTGCGGTGTCGAGTACTTCCCTGGCGGCGTCCGCACCTGCTACGGCGTGCCGGCGAGCCTGCCCATCACGTCGTACACCTGCTGCGGAGTCAGCGGGGCTACGGCAAGCGCTCCTTGAGCTGGTCCCGTGTCCAGCCCCTCGAGCAGGAAGGCGACTTGGCGGCGCCAGGCGTCGGGCGCGGTGTCCGCGGCCGCGCGGGCGAGCAGGGCGTTGGTGACGAAGAAGAGCAGGAGGTCCTCGCTGGTGAAGTCTGGGCGGATGGCGCCGGCCAGCTGGGCTCGTTCGATGATCCGTGTGGCGGCCTCCTGCGCCCGGCCGCAGATGGCCATCAGGCATTCGGCGGCCGGATAGCGTCCGCTGACGACGTCGGCGACCGCGGGATCGGTGGCCTGCAGTTCACAGACCTTCTCGATGTAGTACGCGAACCCCTCCCGGGGGTCTTCGAAGGACAGGGCGTGCTCGGCGGCTTCGTCGAGACGGTCGGCGGCCAGTCCGGTCACCACTTCGTCAATGAGCGCCTCGCGGGTGCCGAAGAGGTTGTAGAGCGTGCCGTGACTGACACCGGCCCGGCGGGCGATTTCTTTCAGGGGCACCTTCAGGCCGCGTTCCTGGAAGAGCTCGGCGGCGGCTGCTCGCAGCTTCTCCGCGTTCCGTTGCGCGTCGGCCCGCATCCGGTCGTTCCTCCTGGCTGTGACATTGGGGCTTCCGTGGTCGCATCCCCCAGCAGATTAACTTGACCCATGGGTCATGTTGAGTGTTGCCGTTGACAAGTAAGTTGACCCAAGGGTCAAGAACTGTTGCGGCAAGGAGCAGTCCCATGTCCAAAGTGATCGCCGTCCTCGGTGCCGGCCTGGGTGTGTCCGTGGCCCGCCGCTTCGGGCGCGAAGGCTTCCGGGTCGCCCTGGTGGCCCGCCGCAAGGACCGGCTGGACACCCTCGTCGAGGTGCTCGCCGGCGAAGGCATTGAGGCGGTCGCGTTCTCCGCCGAT
The DNA here is from genome assembly GCF_000719775.1 of Streptomyces sp. NRRL F-5135. GTDB lineage: Bacteria > Actinomycetota > Actinomycetes > Streptomycetales > Streptomycetaceae > Streptomyces > Streptomyces hebeiensis. The sequence continues at coordinate 12,856 of NZ_JOHR01000032.1, forward strand.
CTTTCCAAGCCCGCCGAGGTGCCCGCTCTCGTCGAGGCGATCCGTGACCGCTTCGGCCGGATCGACGTGGTCGCGTACGGGCCGATCGGCGGCGACCAGGGCTTCACCCCCGCAGCCGAGCTGGACGCGTCGACCCTGGAGGCCCTGACCCCGCTGCTGCTGCTCACCCCGGTCGAGGTGGTCCGGGCCGTGCTGCCGGAGTGGACCGAGCGCGGCGAGGGCACCTTCCTGCTGGCTCAGGGCTACTCGGCGGCGCAGCCGATGCCCCACCTCAGCGGCCTGGGCCCGGTGATGGCCGCCACCCGCAACTACCTGTACTCCCTCAACGCCGAGCTGGCGGACACGGGCATCTACGCCGGCGCTCTGACCATCGCGTCCCTGATCGCCCGCAGTGAGGTGTCCGCGGCGGCCCAGGCCGCCTTCGAGTCGGCCGACGGCCCGCACTTCCCGATCGCCGACCCGGACGACCTCGCAGAGCACTACTGGGACATGTACACCAAGCGCGACCGCGTCGAGCAGTTCCACCCCGAGTCGCTGACTCCGCGGGCCCCCGCGTAGTACCCGCGATGCTGAGCAGGGCGCCCCCGGCCGAGGTCCTGCCAGGGCGGTAGGTACCCGAAGCCGATTCCGCAGCGCCAGAACAACGACCGGACCAGGCGGCCAATGCGACTTCGCGGAACACGACCTCACCACGCCGAAGCGACCCATACCCCGAGGCCGGCCATGAAGTTCAGTGGCCAACTGGAGCACTCAGTCACACAGACCGGTCGGTCCGGGCTGGCAGACGTATCCACAGCAGGGGATCGGATGCTCATGCACGAGAGGCCCACGTCCTACTCCGGAGGCGGCGTCACCAGCTTCGTAGCGCTCGGGTCGACGTCCGCTGCACAGGCCAGGGTCGGCAGGTCGCGGTCGAGCAGGCCGTTCATTTCGATGGCCGCCCGGCTGAGCAGGTGGGCGGCTTGGACGGACTGGCCGTCGGCGACGGCGGCGTAGAACCGGGCGGCGTAGGCAATGGCGTCGACATCGCCGATGCTGTCGGACATGCCGATGGCGAACGGCACGGTGTCGACCAGCTTCCCGGTCTGGGCTGCGGAGTGGCAGGAGTTGAGCAGGACCAGCAGCGGCTTGTCGTCCACGGCGGCGATGGCCCGGGCGAAGGCGCCGGCGCTGACGATGGCACCTTCGTGGAAGCCGTCCTCGCCTTTCTCGAATGCGATCAGGTCCCGCGTGCAGTGACCGGAGAAGTGCACGACGTGGGGACGGAACCGGGTCAGCGCGTCCAGGAAGACGTCCGCCGTCGCGGCCGGGTGGAGATCCAGGTCGACCAGGTCCCGATGGGTGGCACTCTGCACGGCCGCGCGAATTCTCTGCTGTTCCTGGCCGACTCGCAGGTCACCGGCGGAGGCGGCCGCCAGCAGCAGCACCCGCAGGTTCTCCGGCTTCGGGGCCCGCAGTTCCCTCATCACCGTGCGCACCTGACCCTCCGTCGTCGACAGGCGGCTCTCGAGCTTCTGCTGCTCAGCCGCGGCACGCCGCTCCGTCTTCTGCTGTTCACGCTGGCGAGCCTTCTCCGCGGCCGCCCCCTCAGTCTGTTCCGCCTTCGCCAGCTTGGCCGACAGGTCAGCCACCTCCTTGGAGAGCTTGCCGACCTTGGCGCTCCACGTGCTGGCGTCCTGGCCAGCTTTGTTGGCCTCGTTCTCGTACCGCTGGGCAGCACGCTGCTTGCTGTTGACGGTGACCTGGCTGCTCGCCTTGGCGGCTGCGGCTTTCTCCTTCGTGGCCTTCGCGCGCTTGTCGGCTTCCTTCTTGCGGAACTCGCCGGCCTTCTTTTCCGCGTCAGCGCGAGCCTTGTTCTTTCTGTCCAGCTGGCTCCGGTAGTAACTGGCGTTCATGGGCGTGCCTCTCTGCGGTTCCCGTCTCGCAGGCTATGGCCACCCACTGACAACGCCCCTCGCCGCTTCCCGCAGCGTTCCTGCAGGTGTGGCGGCAAGGCGGGCAGTCCTGGGCGGGTCCGCTGACGATCGTGACGGACGGGTCACGTTCCTTGCCCCGGAGGCCATCTGAGCGCTGGTAGATACTGGCCGCCATGGCAGAAGGCTCCGATCCGCAGCAGGACGTCACCTACCGGGCGCCGGTCGGCTCCGTCGATCTCAAGGCGTTCGACGAAGACGGCAACTCGTACGAGATCCGTGCGTGCCACGACTGTCTGCAGTGGTACGCGGAGGTCGTGGTCGTTGCCGGGGAAGTTCTCGTCAGGGAGTGGCATGCGGTGGGTCGTCCGCAGTTCCAGGAACTCATCCCGGACTGAGACGGGAATTCATCGCCCACGGTCGGGACACATCTCCTATGGGTGATGATGTTGTGGTGAGCCTGGACCTGAGCAATTACGAACTCCTCTGGCCCGCATCGCTGTTCATATCCGAGGGCGAGCGCGTGCTCCGGTCCGCGGGCTCCTGGCAGGACCGGGCTATCTGGCTCATGACGGAGGCCCTGGCCGGCACAACCGCAGTCGCCGACTTCGAGTATCTGCCCAACCACACCGCGCCGACATCCGATCCCTGGGCGACCACCGCCACCGGCTGGGGCACCAAACGGGCCGTGACGGACCAGCACGACTGGTTCACCGAACTCATCCGCCGAGCGCCCGAGCTCAGGCATGCGGCCGCGCCCCGGCCGTACTGGCCGCAGCGCCGCGGCAATGGACTCGCTCACGATGGCAGTACTGTGCGGGACACCCGACGGGACTTCGCGCGGCTCATCAGCGAGTTCGCCGGCAACGGCTACCTGGTCGAAGTCTTCGGCGAGGAATGCATCGACGATCACAGCGAGCTGCCTGACCCCTCCGACGTGATCGACAGGCGACTTGGCATCCCTGATCTGTGGCCGCTGGCGCCGGAGGCGTGGGGCGAAGACACCTTCTACGGGCTGATCGAGGTGTTCCACGACCTGGTGAGCCGCCCCCGGACGCGGCGCTTCCACTCCTACAGCGGCTGCGGATGGCACCACTCGGAGTTTCACAACGGCCCGGCACGCGTCCTGTACCGGTGGAAAGTCAACCAGCTGTTGCGCGAGGCTGGCATCGATTACGAACTGGCCGCCGAGGGCGAGGACCTCGGGCGCCTGGTCGCCGTCACCGACGACGCCCGAAGCCAGCTGGTGCACCGCGCCCTTAACGACAGCCCACCCGACACCACCGCCGGTGTCCGCCACGCCATCGCCCTCTTCCGAGGGCGTGACACGTCAGCCGAGAGCAAGCGATCGGCCATCTTCAACCTCGCCCGCATCCTTGAGGAACGCCGTGCCCTGATCAAGCAGCACCTCGGGAAGGACGAAGGCGCGCTGTTCGAGATCGCCAACCGCTTCGACCTGCGCCACCGCCGGGCCGACCAGCGCGGCGAGTACGACGAAGCATTCCTCGACTGGATCTTCTGGTGGTACCTCGCCACGGTAGAGCTGACCAACCGGCTGATCGCGTCGCGGCGCCTCGCCTGAGCCGTGGCGCCGCGACGTGCCTCCCCGATCGGGTGACTGTCTCAGTAGTCGTCCCGTTCGGAGGGCGGTCCGTACTGCCCGATGAGGTCGCAGGTGCAGGTGCCGCCCTCGTACGACTCCTTCTCGCACTCGTCATGGTGGTCCCGCTCCAGCAGCGGCTTCGCCGGAACGGGCCGCGAGCTGACTGCGGCGGGCCGGCCCGGGGCAGTCTGGTCGGATGCGCGGAACTCGATGTCCACGACGGCCGAGGCGATCTCCTCCTTGCGCCACTGCTCGGGGGAGTTGTGGTTCACCAGGCCGCCCGCGTAGGCCATGCGCAGCAGTTCGGCCTCGGTGTGCTTGCGCATCAGCTCGTTCATGCGCGACATCCGCGCCCTGCCCGCGCTGCCTGAGCCTCGCCCTCCGTCACGGTGTCGCCCTGGTCGTCCTCCTCCTGCGCCTGCGCGTCCGACGGCGCGGGCCGGACGGAACCGTCGTCCACCGATGCCGGGCAGGACGGGGCCGGCACCGCCGCCTTCGCCCAGGGCACGCCCAAGGTGGCGAGGGCGGCCTGCTGTTCGGGGGTGAGCTTGTCCCACCTCGTCCGGGTGTTCGAAGTCCATACGCCTAGCTTGACGGTCACCGGCTCGGTCTCGCCGTCGACCGCTAGCTGTTCACTGTGGCCACGCGGAACAGGCCGGTGGGCACCTTCTCGCTCGCCCCACTGCGCAAGGGCCGCCAGTCCGCGCTGGAAGGCCTGTTCCGCCTTGCTCGGCCCCTCCGTTGAACGCGGGACTGCCCTCGGCTTTAGCTGGCCGTTCGACGGGCTTGACGCCCAGCTTGGTCAGCCGTTCCCGCTGCTCGGTGGACAGCTGCGCCCAGGTGCTCGCCTCGCGTTGCCGTGCGAGCCATCGTCCGATGTCGTCGCCGTCCATCAGCACGCCGGGTGCGATGTCGGGCAGCTGGCCGTCGGCGTCGACCAGGTCCGCCAGGACGCGGTAGTGGCGCTGCCAGTTCAGCGGCCACGGGCAGTCCCAGTCCGGGTCGATCTCCGTCAGCTGCGCCGCGCGCATGGTGGCCCGCTCCGGGTCCTTGCCCAGGCCGTTCTTCGCACCCTTCCGCCGGAGGTTGGCCATGTGCTGCCCGGCGGGCACCATCGCCTCGCCCTCGCCCCATACCGCGTCCTGACGCGGCGCGAGGTGCCCGGTGGCCCGCCGGTAGGACCGGAGCGCGGCGAGCTTGGCCTCCCACGCTTCCTCGCCCGGCTCCCAGACCATCCCGGCCTCCGCCGCGTCCAGGAGGACCTTGCGCCGCTCCTCCAGCTCCCCGGCCCGCAGGGCCTTGCGCTGCTGGTGCACCCACCGCCCAAGCGGAAAGTCCTTGGTGACGCCGACCTCGACCTCAACGTCAAACGGAACGGCATAGAGACCGGTGATCTCATTCTCCTTCCGCCAGCGATCAGGGCCTGGTAGCCCTCCAGCCACACCAGCGACTCCGGCCGGTAGATCCGGGTGCGCAGGAACGCCGCGATCGTCGCCGCGTCGCGCGGGGTGGAGAAGTGCAGCAGGGCGGACTCGGCAACGGCGTCGGTGTCGTCCTGCTCCTGCTCCTGGTCCTCGCCGCCGGCCCCGACGATCCGCCCGTCCTCATCGCGCTGGAGGTGGACCTTGCGCTTGCCGCTGGTGAGCGCGCGGGAGGCGAGCTGCTCGACCAGGCGCTCATCATACGAGCGCAGGCCCTTTATCTGGATGGCGGGGGAGGGCGAGGGACGTTTGTTCTTGTTGTCGCCTGCGGTGATGGTGGTGGCTGGAGCGCGGTACGCGGGGTCCGCAGCCGGTCGTCGCTTGTACGCCTGCGCACCCCGGCGGCAGGGTGCAGAGGACGCCGCAAAGAAATACGACAGAAGATGTCGGGCTTTGTGGAGACAGTGGGGGCGCCGGTCGGTGTCGTGGTGGCGCGGGCCGGGACGACGGACAGACAAGGACCCTCATGCGCGAAACACCCGACGATCTCCACCGGCTCCAAGCCCTCCTCGACGCCTCGCTCTCCCGCTCCACGGCGCACCTGCGGTCGATCATCAGCAGTGAGCGCACGCTCACCGCCGAGCAGCTCACCCGTGTGCTCACCGGCATGTGCACGCTTGCGCTGTCCACCGTGACGGCGAAGGGCGAGCCGCGGATCAGCGGCGTGGACGGGCACTTCCTGCACGGAAAGTGGCACTTCGGCACCGCGCGCGGCGCCGCCAAAGCCCGGCACCTCGCTGCCCGGCCCGCCGTCAGCGCCGCGCACATGCGCGGGGAGGACCTGGGCGTGTTCACGCACGGCACCGCGGAGGTCCTCAACCCCCACCGCGGCGAGCCGGCCGCCGACTGGCCGGACCTGCTCGCGTACTTCCGGGACTTCTACGGCGACGACGCCTTCGACTGGGACAACGACGTGGTCTTCTACCGGCTTCACCCGCAGTGGATGGCCGTGTTCGCCCCCGACCTCGCCAAGCTCGGCGGGAAGGCGGACGAGGCGTGACCTCGCTCGTACCGGACCCGTGCATGCCGGCCCCACACGCTGCCGGGGCCGGCAAGACGCGCGACACCATCGACGTCGTGGGCGCCCGCACCAACAACCTGCGCGACGTGTCCGTCAGCATCCCCAAAGGCCGCCTCGTCGCCTTCACCGGCGTCAGCGGCAGCGGCAAAACCTCACTCGCCATCGACACCCTGCACAGCGAGGCCCAACTGCGGTACCTGGAGGGCCTTTCGCCGTTCGTACGCCAGTACATCACCCAGCGCAACCGCCCCAAGGTCGACCGCATCCTCGGCCTCGGCGCCACGCTCGCGGTCGACCAGCGCCGCCTGAACCGCAACCCCCGCTCCACGGTCGCCACCATCACAGGGATCGACGGACACCTCGGACTGCTCTACTCGCGCCTCCCGCGGATCGGCCCGGACACGGACACGGACCCGGCCGCGGACGCCGGCGCCGGTCCCCTGACCACCGCGCACTTCGACCGCCACACCCCCGAAGGCAGCTGCCCGGACTGCCATGGCGCCGGCGGACACTGGCAGGCCCAGGAAGACCTCGTCATCACCCGCCCGGACCTCCCCCTCTTCGAAGGTGCCTCCCCCTGGTACGCCAAATGGCGGTCCGGAGAGCACATGTTCGTCCCCGCGCTCGCCGCCAAACGCGGCGTGGACCTCGACCGCCCCTGGCAGTCGCTGCCCGCGGCGTTCCGGCACGAGGTCCTGTACGGCACCGGCGAGGAGGCAGTCGAGGCCACCGTTGACATCCCGAACAAGAACGAGACGGCTCGTATGACCTACACCTCCAGCCAACCGCTGCGCGGCGCGCTCGCCGAGGTGGAACGGGTGTTCGTCAACGCCCGGACGGCCGACGCCAAGCAGCGCTATCTGCCGTATATGCGCAAGCAGCCCTGCGGCACCTGCCACGGCAGCGGATTCGATCGGGTCGCCCGGTCCGTACGTCTCGGTGGCCTGACCTACCCCGATCTGCTGGACGTGGACGTACGCGAGGTCCGCCGCTGGGCCGGGCACGTCGCCGACGCCCTCGAGCCCCGGCAGCGCACCGTCGGCGATCCCCTGCTGCAGGACCTCGGACGCCGGCTCCGCCTCCTGGACCGGCTCGGCCTGGCCCACCTGCAGCTGTCCCGCAGCGCCGCCACACTGTCCGGCGGCGAGTTGCAGCGCACCCGGCTCGTCGCTCAGCTCGGCACCGAGCTGAGCGACGTCATCTTCGTCCTGGACGAACCCGGCGCCGGGCTGCACCCGGCGGACAAGAAGCACCTCCTCGACATCGCCCTGGAGTTGCGCGAAGCCGGCAACACCGTCCTCCTCGTCGAACACGACCCCGAACTGATCGCCCGCGCCGACTGGATCGTCGATATGGGACCCGGCGCGGGCCGCCTCGGCGGCGAGGTCCTGGTCTCCGGACCGCCCGCCCTGGCCGCCGACCTCGCCTCGGCCACTGGCCGCTACCTGGCCGGCAACGGGCCGCGGCTGCGCCGTACCCCCCGCCCGGTCCGCGATGACGCCGACTGGGTGGAACTGCACGGCCTGCGCGCCCACAACACGGCCGCGGAGCTGCTGCGCCTCCCTGCCGGGCGGCTCACCTGCCTGACCGGCGTCAGCGGCAGCGGCAAGAGCAGCGTCCTGGGCGCACTCGCCGCGGGCGCGGCGGCCGCCCTCAAAGGCACGGCCGCCGACACCGTGCGCGAGGTGACCGGACTCGACGGATTCGGCTGGGTCGCCGTGGTCGACCAGGAACCCCTCGGGCGCACGCCGCGGTCCAACCCGGCCACGTACAGCAAGGCGTTCGACATCGTCCGCAAACTGTTCGCCGCCACCGACGCGGCACACGCGCGCGGCGTCGACGCCTCCTGGTTCAGCTTCAACACCGCTGGCGGCGGCCGCTGCGAGACCTGCACCGGCTACGGCCGCAGGCTCGTCGACATGCACTTCCTCCCCGACATGTGGGTGGTGTGCGACACGTGCGACGGCCGGCGCTACGGGCCCGAGGCCCTGGAGGTCACCTACCGGGGGCTGTCCGTCGACCAGGTGCTGGACCTGACCGTCGCCGAGGCCGGGGAGGTCTTCACCGAACCCCGGCAGCTCGCGGAGACCCTCACTGCGCTCGACCGGGTCGGCCTCGGCTACCTCCGACTCGGCCAGAGCGCCACCGAGCTGTCCGGCGGCGAGGCCCAGCGCCTCAAACTCGCGTCCGCGATCCAGCGCGGCGCGGCGAGCCGCAAGGCCGGCCTCGTCATCCTCGACGAACCCGTCTCCGGCCTGCACCCGTCCGACGTCCAGCGGGTCGTCGACGCGCTCGACATGCTGCTCGACTCCGGCAACACCGTCGTCGTGGCCGAACACGACATCCCCGTCGCCGCCTCCGCGGACTGGGTGATCGACCTCGGACCGGGAGCCGGCCCCAACGGAGGCGCAGTGGTCGCGCAGGGCACCCCCGACACCGTCGCCGGCGCCGACACTCCCACCGCCGGATACCTCCGCCGGTACGCGGCCGGCCTGCCACTCCTGGACGCCTCGAAGGACACACGGCGCTGACGTACGGCGTGCCGACGCGACCGGCAGAGTCGCATGCGTGGTCCGCAGCGGCTGTCCGTTCGCCACGAGCCACGCAGGGCTTGCCCCGGGACCGGGGCAAGCCCGAGCCGCCGCGCCCGGCGAGAATGGTGCCGAGCCCGTACCTCGGAGGTCCGGCCACGCAGGCCGCAGGGATGGCGAGGGTCAGGAGGCGCAGTAGCCGTGGTGGACACCCCGCCCGAGGCGCCGCCCATCACAGTCGTCGGGTGCTCAGACCGTCACTGCCCGCCTTTACGAGCGTCGCGTCCGGCTGGGTGCCGGCGAAGACCGGCGGCCGCGGCCGGAGCACCGCACCTGTGTGAGGACTGCCAGAGCCGGGCCGACGCGGCCCAGCAGCAGGCCGAAGCCGACGAACGCGAGCGCCAGGATCGACATCACCGGCGAACGGGGAGTCGAGGCCGTCTGCTTCGCGGACACCCGCGGCTCCCAGGTGGAGATCGTGCAGTACATCGGCCGGGCACTCCGGCTCAACAAGGACGGCAGCACGAAGGTCGCGCAGATCATCGTGCCGGTGTTCCTGGAGCCGAACGAGGACCCGACCGACATGGTCGCCTCCGCCAGCCTCAAGCCGCTCGTGGCCGTGCTCCTGGAGATTATCTCGGGGGAGGGCCAGGGATGAGGGATGTTTGTTTGGGTTGTCGCCTGCGGGGATGGCCTGTGAGCGGAGTGCCCTACGCGGCGCTGGGCGTGGTGGTTGCGTTTGTCACGTGGATGCCGACTTTATGACGGAGCGTGCTGTTTCTCCGGTGACTGGTCTGGTGCGGTGGGTGGTGGTCGACGCCGACTCGTTTGATCTGCAGCCGGAGGCGGTGGCTTTTCTGGCTTCGTTGCGGGCGCGGGGGTGTTCGCCGAATACCGAGCGCACGTATGCCGGGCGGGTCGCTCTGTACTTGAGTTACTGCCGGATGCGGCGGCTGGACTGGCGGACTCCCGGCTTCCCGGATCTGGCCGGGCTGCAGCGGTGGCTGGTCGAGACACCTGTCCCGCCCGGGGCTGGCCGGGTGCGTCCGAGTCCTGTCCGCTACCGGTCGCGAGGGACGGCGAACGCGGTGATGACGGTGCTGGGGGAGTTCCTGCGGTTCGGTGCCGCGCACGGCTGGGTGCCGGCCGGCACGACGGCGTTGCTGTCGCAGCCGAAGCTCCTGCGCTTCACTCCGCCCGGCTTTGACAGCGAGGAGTCGGGACAGCAGCACCAGGTCGAGGCCGCCGCGTTCCGCTTCAAGGTCACCGAGCCTGGCTATGAGGACCTCAGTGACGAGCAGATCCGCCGCATGATCGCCCTCGTCCCGAGTGCCCGGGACCGTTTCCTGATCGCGTTGCTGGCCTGTACCGGTCTGCGGATCGGTGAGGCGCTGGGCCTGCACCGCAGCGACATGCACCTGCCGGCTTCCTCCCGTGCTGTGGGCTGCGGGATTGAGGGTCCGCACGTGCACGTCCGCCGCCGCACCGACAACCCCAACCGTGCCCTGGCGAAGTCCCGGCATCACCGCTTTGTGCCGGTCACCGCTGACCTGGTCGCCCTCTACACCGACTACCAGTACGAACGCGACCACGTAGCTGAGGCGGCGGAGTCGGAGATGGTGTTTGTGAATCTGTTCCGTCCGCCGCTGGGCCGGGCGATGTCGTACCCGAACGCCAAGGAGCGGTTCGACCGGCTGGCCCGCACCATGGGGCATGCGTGCCGGCCGCACATGCTGCGCCACTCGGCGGCAACCCGCTGGCTGCGCGACGGCGTTGACCGCGACGTGGTCCAGCGGCTCCTGGGCCACGTCTCCCCGTTGTCGATGGAGCGCTACCGGCACGTCGACGATGCCGAAGCACGGGCAGCGGTCAAGCGCGTCGGTTCTCTGACGGAGCGCCCATGAGCATCTCGTCCGCACTCTCGCGGCTGCCCGCACCGCGCACTGAGAACGCGGGGGGATCTCAACAACGGGGGATGGGCTGCGTGGCTGCAAGGCCATCTCGATCCCGCCTGGCGGCCGAGTGAGTGGCGGTCGGACTGCTGGCTGTTCACCGGGAGCGTGCAGGAGCCGCGCAGCTCGGTGTCGCTGTGCCGTACGGCTGCGTGCGACACAGTGGTGTCGCCGGCCAACATCTTCTGCCCTTTCTGCAAGGAGGGGCAGAAGAGGTCGCCGCTGCCCGTGGCAGAGTTCGCGCGGACCTTCGTGCCGGTGCGCAACCGGGTTGCCTTCGGCAGTGTTCCGGAGCAGTGCCGCTTCACGAAAGGCGGGCAGCGCTGTGTCCGGCCCCGCCACTGCAGGGGGCTGTGCGTCATGCACTACACCCAGTGGAAGACCCACACCACCCGCAAGCTCGCCGGCCAGTGGGAGGACACCGCCGTCCCCTACGCCGACACCCCCGCCTGCCCGGTTCCGGCCTGTCCGCTGCCGAGCCTGCAGATCCGTGGCCTGTGCCGGCACCACGCGCAGCGCCTCCGTCAGCACCGCCGCACCCACCCGGACGCCACCGTGGCGCCGTGGGCGGCGCAGCAGCCCCCGTATCTGGCCCCGCACCAGTTCAGCCTTCTTCCCCTGCCCGAGCCGCTGCGCTACGAGGTTCTTTACGGCCTGCAGCAGGCGGACCCCTGGCTACGTACCCTCAACCCTCCGCACGTTCGCCGTATGGTGCGCGATCTGAACGGCGTCACCACGCTCATCAGTGACATCACGGACCAGCAGATGTGCCCGCGTTCCACCAGCGATGTGCTGCGGATGCTCGGCCGTGTCCGTACCGCGGTGCGGGCCGCTCACGCAGAGCACATCGGAACAGCGCCGGCGAAGGACGACGTCCTGGATTTGCGTGCGCTGGGCCAGCGGTCCCGCACCCCGGCGGGCATCAGGACCCCCAAGACCGTCGATCTGCGCACGATCAAGCAGCGGTGGCTGCGCGATCTGCTGCGGACCTGGACGATCCAGCAGCGCCCCGGCGCGGACGAGTTCGGCCGCACTTGGCGTGGTGTCGAGCTCGCATCCTGGGCCCTCGCGCTCCGCCCCGGAACCGACGACCCCGCACGGCTGCGCTATGACTACGTCACCGCCATGGTCGAGGCGCTCCGCACCGCGCTCAAGCTGGACGGCGAGCGAGCCGGCTGGAACTACCGGATGTCCATCGCGAGCCACTTCTTCGCCCTGATCGACTACGGCCGCCGTTCCGGAGCGGCGAACAACCTTTCCGCTGCCTTCGTCCGCGACCCCGCCGCCCACCGGATCCCCCAGGAAGAAGCAGGCGAGGACGAGATCGGCAAGGCGATCCCCGAACCGGTGATCCGCCAGCTCGACGCCCACCTCGACCTCCTCGGACAGGGACGCGCCCGCGGGCAGCGCACCCTCGCCCCCGCGGACCTGCAGCTGATGTACCGCACGCTGTACATCCTGCTCAGAGACACCGGACGGCGGCCCCTGGAAGTCCTCTCCCTGCCCCGTGACTGCCTGGAGAGCCGCAACGACCAGACATCCCTGGTCTGGAACAACCACAAGGCCCGCCGCCACCGCCTGCCCATCACCGCACCCACCGCTCAGGCCATCCGCGCCTGGCGAACCCGCCGAGACCAGCTCCAGCCCAGTCTCCCGCCCGCCGGCGCCGACTACCTCTTCCCCGCCCTGACTCACCTCGCCACCCGCCCCTACCTGCACCAGCTACCTCAGCGAGACCCTGCGCCACTGGACCGACTCCATCCCCCACCTGTACGACGAGGGCACGGAATCACAGGGCCACCCGCTGCCTTTCGACCGCTCACTGATCTACGCCTACGCCTTCCGCCACTCCTACGCCCAGCGCCACGCCGACGCCGGCACCCCCTCGACGTCCTGCGCGAGCTGATGGACCACAAGTCGGTCAGCACCACCCAGCGCTACTACACCGTCTCCCTCAAGCGAAAACGCGACGCCGTCACCAAACTCCCGGCCCACGTCGTCGACAACCACGGCCGCCCCAGCCCCTGCTCCGAGGCCGCCTACGAACTCCGCTCCGTGGCCGTCCCCTACAGCGGCTGCACCGAACCCAGCAACGTCAAAGCCGGAGGCAGCTCCTGCCCGATCCGTTTCCAGTGCCCCGGCTGCGGCTTCTACCGCCCCGACCCCTCCTACCTCCCGGCAATCGAGCAGCACCTCAACGAACTACGCACCGACCGCGAAACAGCCCAAGCCATGGACGCCGCCGAATTCGTCATCACCAACCTCACGGCCCAGATCACCGCATTCGAGCAAGTCACCGACCGCATGCGACGCCACCTCGCCTCTCTCCCCGCCGCAGAACGCCAGGAGATCGAGGAAGCCAGCACCGTCCTGCGCAGAGCCCGTGCCGGCAACGCACACTCCCTCCTGCCACTCACCGTCATCTCCAGCACAGGCCCCGCATGAACCCACACGGCAACCCGCACACCCTCGCCGAGGCCCGCCGCCGCGACAGCCTCGACAAACGCCAGCGTGTCCTCACCGCGCTCACCGCCCTGCAACAACAGGGCAAGAAGATCACTCACGCCGCGGTCGCCCGAACAGCCGGCGTCTCCACCTGGCTCACCTATGCCGAAGGCATCCGCGAGCACATCGAAGCCGCTCAGCAACGCCATCAGCCCACCAGTCCCCGGCCCGCGGACACCCGGAACGCCACAGCCACGCTGCGCACCGAGCTCGAGCTGGCCAGGCAGGAGATCCGGACCCTACGGGGAGACGGAGACCGGATGCGGCAGGCCATCCAGCGCCAGCTCGGACAGCGACTCGACGCCCTCAGCACCGCGGACCTGACCGAACGCGTCGACGAGCTCACCCGAAACAACCAACAACTCCAAGACACGCTTCGGCAGGTCACCGAAGACAACCACGCGCTCCGCAGCCGGATGACGAGCCTTGAGGCCGACCTGGGCGCAGCACGCACCAGCCTCCGACGAATGATCCGAGCAGAGAACAAGAGCCGTTGAACGGTGGCGATTCCCCGACCCGCCCCCGGTGCGGGCCGGGTTGAACCCACGCTGCGGGCGCTGGCGTGTCCGGTCAGCACACCGGCCGGGATGACGTCATGCCCATCGGATGCCGAGTTCGGCAAGCGCGTCCAGCTGCTCCTGGGTGAGCTTGTCGCGCCTCGACTTCGTGTTGGAGACCCACACGCCCAGCTTTACGACCACCAGTTCCGCCTCGCCGTTGACCGTGATTTGTTCGCTGTGGCCGCGCGGTACAGGCCGGTGGGCTCCTTCCCGCTCGACCCATTGCGCGAGGGCCACGAGTCCGCGCTGGAACGCCTGCTGTGCCTTGCTCGGGCCCTTCGTCGCATGCTTGGTCGCTGGGGCGCCAGACGGCGCCTGAAGCGGCTGCACGCCCAGCTGGGTCAGCCGCTCCTGCTGCTCGGTGGACAGCAGCTTCCAGGTGCCGGGCTGCTTCTGCCGCTGAAGCCACCGTCCGATGTCGTCGCCGTCGAAGGTCACGCCGGGTGCGATGTCGGGCAGGTGGCCGTCGGCGTCGACCAGGTCGGCGAGGACGCGGTAGTGGCGTTGCCAGTCGAGTGGCCAGGGGCAGTTCCAGTCCTCGTCGATCGCGGCCAGTTGCTTGGCGCGCACGGCGGCCCGTTCCGGTTCTTTGCCGAGGCCGTCTTTGCGGCGGAGGTTGGCCATGTGCTGCCCGATGGGCACGGGCTGAACGCCAGCGGGGTCGTCCCAGACGGCGTCCTGGCGGGGTGCGAGGTGTCCGGTGGCCCTTCGGTAGGTCCGGAGCGCGGCGAGCTTGGCTTCCCACGCCTCTTCGCCGGGTTCCCACACCATCCCGGCTTCCGGAGCGTCCAGCAGTTCCTTGCGTCGCTCCTCGAGCTCCCCGGCCCGCAGTGCCTTCCGCTGCTGGTGCACCCAGCGCCCGAGGGGGAAGTCCTTCGTGACGCCGGCCTCGGTCTCCGTGTCGTAGGGGACGGCGTAGAGGCCGGTGATCTCGTTCTCCTTCCGCCAGCGCAGGAGGGCCTGGTAGCCCTCCAGCCAGACCAGTGACTCGGGCCGGTACACCCGGGTGCGCAGGAACGCTGCGATGGTGGCGGCGTCGCGCGGGCTGGAGAAGTGCAGCAGCGCCGACTCGGCAGCGGCCTCGGTGCCGTCCTTTTTCTGGTCCTGCCCGTCACCGTCGGCGCCGATGATCCGCCCTTCCTCATCACGCCGGACGTGCACCTTGCGCTTGCCGCTGGTGAGGGCGCGGGAGGCGAGTTGCTCAACGAGTCGTTCATCGTGCGAGCGGAGGCCTTGGAGCACAGCGACCAGTCCCGCATACGAGGAGGAGGCGACCATGTCGGTCGGATCCTCGCCGGACTGGAGGAAGATGGGCACGAGGATGCGGGCGATCTTGGTGGTGCCGTCGCGGTTGAGCCGGAGGGCTCGGCCGATGTTCTGCACGATTTCTACCTGGGAGCCGCGGGTGTCGGCGAAGCAGATGGCTTCCACGCCTCGTTCGCCGGTGATGTCGACGCCTTCCCCGAGCACGCGACAGCTGGCGAGGAACGCCCGGTGGACGCGCCGGCCCATGGCGTCGATCCCGTTGGCGAATTGCCGGAGCACCTCGCGGCGTTCGGTGACGAGGTGGTCGCCACACAGCCACGCGGACCAGACGCGGTCCGGGGGAAGGTGGCGGCCGGCCTCCAGCTCGTAGAAGGCCGCGTCGATGGACGACTTCGGCAGCCGGCCCGCCTTGGCAAGGTCGTCGTCGGAGGCGTCGTTGACGTACAGCGCCGCGGCCGTCTGGGGCAGCTTGTCCGCGAACGCGGCGGCCTCCTCCACCTTCTGGTGGAACGTCATCACGGTGCGCAGGTTGTGCGCGGCGGCGTGCTCCAGGAGCGCGGTCTGCAGCAGGGCCAGGCGCCGGCCTCGCTGCGCTTCCTCCGATTCCCCGAGGGCGGGGGAGGGGTCGCGGTGTCGCCGTCCGTTCTTTCTGATCGGTTCACGAGCTGTGGAGCTGGGCTGATCGGTTGGCTGGTTGGTGTCTCATTTGCTGTGTCTGCCGAGTATTTGGGGTGCCGTTCTGGGGAGTGATGCCTGAGGTGGGCTCTGAGCTGGGGCTCTTTGCGGGGGAGCGGCTGATGGTGTGCTTGATCAGCTAGTTGGGTGAGTGCTCATGATCGCTCGGTGGCTTTTGCGGTGGTCGGAGCGGCGGTGGTCGTCGGACGTTTTGCTCACTAGTGGGGTGACTGCGGCGCCCCCGCAGGTGCACAAACCTGCGGGGGCGCCGTGACCTTGAGTGGAGCAGCGTCAGCCCTTCTTGGGTGCGAGTTTGGCGATGTATTGGTGTGAGACACCGAGCATGGCTCCTGCGTCTCTGACCGTGGCCTTCGCGGTCAGAGTTCGTGCGGCGGCCATGAGAGCCTCAGTGGCCGCTTTGGCGGCTTCTTCGGCTTTTTCCCTAGCCTCCTCGGCCGTGATGATCGCTTCGGCCATTTCGGGATCGGCCGGTCGCATCACGACTTTGAATGACTCTTCGGGGATCTCTAGCAGCATCGCCACCACGTCGGCGGCCATCCTGCTCGCCTCGCTCCAAGTGCGCCCCTGAGTGACCCCGACGAAGCCTTGCGGTAGGTCGGGGATCGTCACAGCCCAGTGGGAGCCATCGTGCTTCGCAATCGCGTTGTATGTCGTTGTGTCGCCCATTTCTCCTTCCCTTCTTGTACGCCTCGCCGAAGTGGTGGGATCCTGATCGGTGGGGGGGCCGACTTGGACTCGGCCCCCCGTCGATCACGCTCCCTCCGCCGCCTTGATCAGAGTCTCGGCGGTCCCTTCGGCGATCTCTCGGTGTCGCGGGACGGGAAGAGACACACCCTGCAGGGTGTAGATCTCATGACGTGCTCCCTGTCTCGCGAGTACGAGATCCGCCCCCTTGCCGGCGGCGATTCGCCGCAGTTCCCGGAGCAGTACTCGTTTCTGCACCCGGCTAGGCTACTCGATGCGACAGGATCTGTCTACTTCATGCGACAAACTGTGATCTTGCAGGTGCCGACTTTCCTGGGCATCACGAGCGGCTGATTGTTCGCTGGGACGGGCTTGTACCGGCACAGGGGTGTGGGGCCGTGGATGCCGATGATGGTCATGAGGTGTTGTTGGTGGGGGTGGAGCTGGTTCCAGGCGTGCTGCTGGGTGCGGATCCACTTGGTCGTGGTGCCTGGGAATGGGCGGCCGGCGGTGTGGTGGATGTGGGCTTGGTGGTAGCTGTGGTTCCAGGAGGCCCGCCAGGGTGGGTTCCACCACGGGTCGAGTGCGGTGAGCTGTGTGTCGTGGGGCCAGGGCCGACCGGTGCGGCGTAGGTGGGCGACGGCGCGTTTGCGCTGCTCGTATAGCCACCAACCCAGGGGGAATCCGTTGTGTTCGGTGGTGTAGTGGGCGGTGCCGAGTCCGCCGTGAGTGTGTGCGTAGGAGCGGGCGTAGGGCAGGCCGCCGTCGATGGATGAGGAGACGGTTGTGGGGCGCGCCCGGCTGGCGCCGGTTCTGCGGTGCGTGCGTGTTTCCTGTTGGGGGCGGGCGGCGTGTGCGTCCTGGGGCGTTATGCCGAGTCCGGTCAGGAGTTCCTGCTGGCCAGGGTGGAGGTCGCCATAGTTGGTGCACTGGGTGAGCAGCCATCTGGTGGCGGCTGGAGGGAGTCCGGGGAAGCCTGCGGCCGCGTTCAGAGCGTGGCCGTGGATCTCGTTTCTGACGGCATGGTAGGTGATTTGCCATGGTAGGCCCCAGGGTGGGTTCCACCATGAGTCAAGGACGTCGAGGGCCTCGGCGCGGTGGTGGGGCAGTCGGCCGTTGGCAGCCCGTTTGCGTTGGTGGGCGAGCCATGTCCCCAGCCGGTAGCCGTGGTGGTTCGCGCTTCTGGGCGCGGCGAGGTGTCCGTGTTGGGCGGCGTAGGTGCGGGCGTGGCCCAGGCCGGTGTCGAATGAGGATTGCTGGGTGACGCGGCGGGGCCGTGCGGTGGGGGCATTGGTGGCGGTGATGCCGAGTTGAGTGAGCCTGTGTTGCTGCCCCGGGTGGAGGTTCTGGTAGGCGACGCACTGGGTGTAGAGCCACTGCCCAGTCCAGTCGGGGGTGCCGGGGAAGCCTTGGTCGGGGAGGAGTCTGATCCCGTTCTCGACGAGTTTGCGGGCGGCGCGGTGGTTGATCTGCCAGTCCCCGTTCCACGGTGGGTTCCACCATGGGTCGACGGCTGCCAGCAGTGGGCCGGCCGGGTAGGGCGCGGCGGACCTGGCGGTGTGAAGGTCGGCCTGGTGCTTTTGGCGGGCCAGCCACTTTCCGATGGGGAATCCCTCGTGCCGGTCGGAGGGTGATGCGTTGAGGTCGCCGTGCAGTGCCGCGTAGGAGCGGGCGTAGTGGAGACCGGTCTCCAGGGACGGCCTGTGGGTGGCGGGGTTGGGGCGGGCGGTTTGGACAGTCTGCTCAGTCAGTCCGACGGCCGCGAGCTGTCGGCGCTGTTCCACTGCCAAGCCGGGGTAGGACACACATTGGGTGTATAGCCATTGACCGAGTTCGTCGTCGAAGGCTGCAAAGGCGCTTTCGGGGGCGAGGGGTGGCCGGAGCGGACGAGTTCGGTCACCGTGTAGCAGGCTCGCTGCCAGTCGGAGGGCCAGGGTGGTGCCCACCACGGATCCATTGCGTCCAGCTGCTGTGTGAGGGCGGGATCGAGAATGCCGCGTCGGGCGCGTACGCGGTGGTTGGTCAGCCATTGGCCGATGGGGAAGCCGGCGTGCGTATCGGCAGCGCTCGCACAAAGGTGCCCGTGCTGCTTCCAGTAGGCGCGTGCGTTGGTCAGGCCCTGGTCACGGGCCTCGGCGAGGTTGCGACGCCGCGGCAGTGCGTGGCGGGCGGCTTCGGCACTGATGCCGATCTGTGCCAGTAGTCTGCGCTGCTGGGGGTGGAGGCTGCTGTAGACCTGGCACTGCCGGTACAGCCAGGTGCCGAGATTCTCGCTGGTGCCCGGGAAGCCCTGCTCGGGTCTGATGTCAGTGCCTGAGTCCAGCAGCCGTCGTGCGCGCAGGTAGATGCGCTGCCACAGCGTGCTCCACGCAGGATTCCACCACGGGTCAAGAGCGGCCAGGGCCTGGCTGCGCTCGGGGGAGAGCTGGGGGCCTGCGGCGCGCTGGTTGGACAGCCACAGGCCGAGTTGGAACCCGTCCTCTTCGTACCGGTAAGGAATGCAGAGGTGGCCGTGTTCGGTGGCGTAGATGCGGGCGCGGCGCAGACCCCGCGCGAACCCCTTGGCGGTCTCGACCACGTCTGGGGCCGACGCCCCTGCCGACTCCGTTTTTCCGGGCGTTTCGTCGACGGGCCGGGTTTCGGCCAGGAGCCGGGTGATCGGTGCGGGCCGGTGGGGCGGGGAGACGTGCCACATGCTGCGTGTCTTCGGCTTGTGCCCGGCGCGGGTGCGTACGCAGGCGCGTACCCAGGCGTTCAGCGGGCCTGTCGTGAGGGCGCTGAGGCGACCGGCCATCCATGGCCGCTCAAGGCGCCGAGCCAGTTCGTCCACGAGGCTGGGGACATCGGCGAGCGCGTGCGGCTGATGCCGCCCCGCGTCATCGAGTAGCCGCTGCTGCAGGATCGGGTCGGCGAGGGCCGCGGCCAGCGTGACGGCTTCGGGATAGGTCACCGCATCCCGCGCCGCTGCACGCCAAGCGAGGTCGTTGCCGGGTGCCATCAGCCGCAGCCGGTCGGGCCAGAGGATCTCTTCCGGCCAGGGCTCGTCCCACCACGAAGCCATGATTGCCTGCGCCACGGTGAACGCTTCACCGGCGTGTGCAGAGCGCCGCAGCAGTCGTACATGACGGCGCTGGGCCGCCCCGTTCTGCGGCACATACCGCAGGTCCAACTGCCCGAGGACGGCCGCTGCCCCGTCGACGACGGGTGTTTCCAGCATCCAGCACTGGTGCTTGACGCATACCCGGCCGTGCGGCAGCAGGTAGCGGCGTGCTTCCTCCCGGCCTCGTGTGGCGGTCGCGGTGCAGGCCCGGCATCCGGGGCCGGTCGGCGGGATCGTGGCTGCGGTGCGGACCCAGGCGGCCGGCCCGCTGCCGAGCCTGCTCGAAGGGACGTCCCTGCCCCAGGCCGGCAGGGCACGGTGCAGGTGTTCCTCGGGTATGCGGCAGAAAGCGGCGACCACCGCCCGGGCCCCGGCGTTGAAGACCACTTCTCCGTCGGGCCGCACCGTGAACAGATTGGGCCGCCGCCCCACGTCCACGAGCGCGCCGATGAGTTCTTTGGCCGTGAGCTTGTACCGGGAGGCGACTCTCCTCATGAACGACAGCGTCGTCTCGCCGATCAGTGGAGCGACACGCACCGCGCCCGAAGGCGGTCTGTGCAGGGGCAGTTCGTTCTGCTCGCGCTGTGGTGGCTGCGAATGATCCCTGACGGCAGGTTCCATTAGAGGGCTGGTGGTCTTCTTCACCGCTGGTCCGCCTCGTCAGGATCCAGTGCCGTTGTTGCGGGGGCGCGGGAGGCGTTTTCGGGGCGGACGGGCTTGCTGCTCCGCGCGGATGTCGAGCTGGATGCCGGCCAGGAGCCGTTTGGTGATCTTTTCGCTGCCGTCGAGGAGGGCGGTGAGGGCGGCTTCACGGATGAGGTGGGAGAGGCTGCCCATGACGCCTCCGGTGCGCTGGTGGAGGTAGTCGGCGTGCCGGGCCAGAGTGCCCCCAGTGTGGCGGCGCAGGTGCAGGGCGTTTTCCATGTCGGTGACCAGGTCCAGCCAGACGGCGCGCTGTTCGGCGGTGCCGCGGGACAGGGCGGTGTTGCGGACCAGGGTGAAGCGGCCTGCCAACTGTGCGCCGCGCGGCCCGTTGAGCAGGGGGGATGCCTCGACGTCGACGCCTGCGTAGACGAACGTCGCCGGAATCCTCTCGCCTAGGTGCTTCATCTGGTCGGAGGTCTCCGAGCCGGCCCGGGTGCGGGTGTCGAGCAGGTGGACGTCGTCGACGAGGACCAGCGCGGTGCCCAGCTGGCACAAAAGGTGGCAGACGGCGTCGGTGATCTGCGCCTGGTTCATCCGGACCGCGATGGGGATACCGAGGAACCGGGCGAACTCCGATACCAGCATCTTGGGAGTGGAGGCGGGCGGCACCGCCAGAAACACCACAGGCAGCCGGTCGGTGCGGCCGGGGTGGCGGCGCTGCTCGGCGAGCTCGAAGGTGCGGCCCATCTCCAGCAGGGTGGTGGTCTTGCCGGTGGTGGGCGGCCCGGACACGATCAGCCCGCGGCGCGCGGTGCCCTGCTGGCGGCGGTTGAGGAGCATCAGCCGCCGCACCGACAGTGAGATGCGCTCCATAGCCGGGGTGGTCAGGACGACGAACCGGGAGTGGTAGTCCAGGCGTTCCTCAAGCGACCAGTCCGCGCCGGCGTCTGGCGGGGGCTGCAGTGGGGGAGTGCCGACGAACTGCTGCCAGCCCTCCCGCGTGGTCGGTGGCGCATAGGCCGCCATCTGCTGCTCCTCGTCCGGGACGGGACCGGCTTCGGGGACTGCTACCACTGGGTTGCCTCCTGGCGGGCGTCGTAGATCCGCGACGGGCGGGGGACTGCGGCCCGCCCGGATGGCTGCTCGTCTCCGGCGGGGCCGCCGCCGGCATCGTCTGATGTGCCGAGCGGGTCTTCGTCCTCGTCCCAGCCGTCCTCGAACTCTTCGTCGTCGGGCTCATCCAGGCTTGCTGGGGTGAAGGCGCCGACCAGGCCGTAGGAGAGGGTCGGGGCGGTGAGGGGGTCGGGCGGCTCCTGCTGGTTTGGGGCGGGCCCGGCGAGGGAGGCTGCGGCGCTGGCACGTGCCGCGACAGTCCGCTCGCGGCGGGTGCCTTCCCCGTTGCCGGCCCGCCGCAGGAGGCGGTCCAGGGCCTGGGCGAGCTGTTGCTCGTGCTCGTCGCGGTCGCCGCGGCGCTCGACGGTCGCGCGGATGTGCCGCCAGGTGAAGTCGGTGAAGGGCAGGCTTACCCGCTCCTTGTGGATCCAGGGCACCTCCTCCCAGCCGCCAGGCAGCCGCACCCAGATCTGCTGGGGGTCATAAGGGTTGTGGTGCACCTCCCACATCCCGTCCGGGGCCGTCGACTGGAACCCGCGGTGCGGGTTGAGGACCTCGTGGTCGTAGGTGCGGTAGTCGAAGCGGATGCCGTAATCGTTGATGCCCACCCGCTTGACCGGCATGAGCTCGACATAGTCGTCTTCGCTGAGCAGCACCGGCACATAGCCGGTCACGCCGACCAGCGCGGCCCACATCTCGTTCGGCGACACCGCGAGCTTCGGGGCCAGAGGATGACGCAGGGATGTGTGCCGACGGTGCTGCCAGTCTGCGACCAGCCACTCGTCCAGCAGATCCTGCACCTGCGGCAGCGTCCAGCACGCCTCGTCCTCGACGTGAGAGCCGCGCTGAGTGATGTCGGAGCCGGTGTAACCGGCC
The DNA here is from genome assembly GCF_000719775.1 of Streptomyces sp. NRRL F-5135. Classification (GTDB taxonomy): domain Bacteria; phylum Actinomycetota; class Actinomycetes; order Streptomycetales; family Streptomycetaceae; genus Streptomyces; species Streptomyces hebeiensis. The sequence continues at coordinate 34,802 of NZ_JOHR01000032.1, forward strand.
ACGTACTGGGAGAACCGGTCGCCGATGGTGCGGAACATCCGCTCGACATTTCCCTTGGCCGGGCCGTTGGCCGGAGGCGCCGGCTGCACCGACACCCCCAGGCTGTCGCACGCCGCGGTGAACGAGGCGGAGATGAACACCCGGCCCTGGTCGACGACGACCGTCTCCGGCGTGATCACCGGCCGGGCTGCCGCACCCTCCAGCCGCGCGTCCAGAGACACCAGCCGCTCGTAGGGGATGACCGAGCGCGACATTGCCAGCGCCTTTTCCCACCCTCGGCGCATCCGCATGGGCGTCACCATCTGCGCCAGCAGAACCGCCGCGTCCACCGACCCGGTGCCCATCGGCCGCAGCACGGTCGCACAGATACTGCGCGTCGCCACATCCAGGGCGATCGTCAGCTCGGCCTTGCCCACCACCCCGTCGGCCAGGACCACCATCACGTCCAAAGGGGTGCTGTCCAGCATCACCAGCTCACCGGGCCGCAGCGCCACCGTCGGGGTGAACGGCGGAGCCGGCCGTGAGGAGTGACGGCGCCGCTGCGCCGCTGTCCCCAGCAGTCCCTGGCGGTCGGCGAGGGCGTGCACCAGCCGGTTGAACGTCGAGGCCGGCGGCACCTTCACCGCCCCCGCCCCGTGGGCGTCCTCCAGGATCCAGCCGACGGTGCGCCGGAGCTGGCTCAGCGTCCCGGTCGACCGCTCCCGCTGCGCCTGGAGTGCCTGCTCGATCGCGGCGACCACCCGCTCGTCCGCGCGCCCTACCGGCGAGCGCCGCCGGGCGGCCCGGCCGTCCACCAGCCCCCACAGGCCCTGCTCCCGATAGCGGGCCCGCATCCGCCGCACCGTCACCGCACTGGTCGGCTGCCCGGCCGCCGTCAGCTCGGCGGCCTTGGCCTCCTCCCGCTCCGCCATGGTGCGCAGGGCCGGATCGAACTCGGCCCGAGGCGGCTGGTCCTGACCCGGAACGGGGCACCCGGTCTCCACCTCACGCACATGCCGCTCCCAGGCGTACGCACGCGCGCGCACCTGTTCAGGCAGCTCCTCCAGGAGCCCGAACGGAGGCACGCCGCGCTGCGGGGCGCCTACCACTTCGAAGTCGGGTTCGGTGAACAGGAAGTTCGCCAGGACAGTGGCCACGGAGTTGTCCGCGTCGACCAGCCGTACGCATGACCCTTCCAGCATGACCACTGTCCAGGTCCGCTTCGCGAAACGCACCTGTGTTCCGGGCTCTAGCACTGTGCCGCTCACGCCTGCCCCCGTCTGGGGCGGTCCGCCGTCACGGTCACCCGCTCGTGCAAGGGCACCTCGAGGGGGGCCGACAACTTGCCGTGCCACAGCGCGTGGAAGACCACCGGGAAGACCTGCACCGGATCGCCGAGTTCACGCACGCCCTCGATCAGAGGCCGCGGTCGCCGAAAGACCTCGGCCGCGCTCCCGGCAAGTTCACCGCCCCTGTAGCGGGGGTGCCGGTACCCGGCCAGCCAGCGCAGATTGGCCGCCAGAACCGGATCCGGAGGGCGCAGAACCCTGTACTGCCACCCCGCTGCCGCGGCCGCGGCCTCCATCACCGCCGCCCGACAGGCCAGGCGCGGTGAGATGTCCCCGTGCCCGGCGCAGTCCGCCAGCAGACTTCTGCCTTCCGCGAGCCGGGCCATCAGATGCGGTGCGTGCCGGACCCAGGTTCCGTCACGCCTACGCCAGGTGAATTCCACCGGGCGGCATGCAATGGCCACGACCGAAGGATCCCGGTCCAGTTGCATCACCTGGTTCCGTATGACACCAGACTCGTAGTGCACCAGCCGCCCGGTCGTTGCCGACCACCACCAACCCGGCGCAAAACGACGGCCAGAACGCACGGGAAAGGGCCGCACCGGACCGCAGTCCTCCAACGCGACCTCCCGTGCGACGTCTCGCCAGCACATCAGCCGGTCACCGCCCGCAGGATCGACGAAGCGCGCCATCAGGTGATCGCCGGCTACCTCCGCGAACTCTCCGCTTGCCTCGCCGCCTTGTCGCCTCACGTCTGACAGCCAAATGCATGCCGGGCGGCCGGGTACGTGATCCGGCTGCTCCCACCCCGAACGGGTGAACGCAATCCGCTGCCGATGAGGGAGACCTCGGTGAGGGAAGGACATGCTGGCTTCACGAGTTCCGCCGAAGTGATCGACTCGCCAGTCGAGTACCGCTTACGCTGCGTGCTTGGGGAGAGTGGGCTGGGGGGTACATGGTTGATCCGATTGCGACTGCTGCCCTGAACGATTCGGGTTCGGTGACACTGCGAGGCTACGAGTACCAGACTCATGTGGCTGCACAGGCCGTCCTGGAGATGCTCGCTGATGAGGCAGTACGGCATGTGACATGCGAGCACATTGAGGACGTCATCATCGCCCGCAGTGAGGAACAGGCCGAGGGCGGTCTGTTGTGGGAGTTTCAACAGATCAAGATGCGGGAAGCGGCCACTCCCTGGGCATTCAGAGACGTGCTCGCAAAGAGGCCGTTGCAAAGCCTGTGGCGTACGTATGGAACGTTGAAAGACCAGGGGCTCTCCTACAGGCTAACGGCTGCCGTTGAGGGATTCCTCGATCCTGCCGACGCGCTCGTTACTGCTCTTGCGCACGGAGAAGGGGCCGACAACGAGCACTGTATGGAGCGGGTGACTGCCCACCTGAAAGCTGACGCCAAGGAGGTCTCTGCCTTCCTGGGCCTGATCCGTATCCAGGAACTTCCCAGGAGCGAAGACATCGAGGAACGTAGCGTCGCGTTCCTTCACGAACTGGGCTCGCCTTTGACCGGTACTGAAATTAACGGTCTCTACGCCGAGCTAGTGCACCGTGTCAGGAAGGCGATGCAAGGCCGCCTGGATTCTCGGTGGACTGAGCAGTCAGGAGTGCAGGACCTGCCTGCGGGGCTGCTGGGGAAGCGCATCGGGCCCAGCGCGGTTGCCGATATCCGTCAGCGCCTGCAACTACCTGATCACATGCTGTTGACCGGCTTCTCACAGCGCGGAGGAGTCGACACAGCGCAGATCAGTGAAGTGCGGAGTGGCGCAGCAGCCCCGTACGAGGCTCGCGGTCTGCGCAAGGACTATGACTGCGAGAAGTTCCCCTTCCACCGTCAAGAGGACGGCATGGCTGACGTCTTCTACGCGACGCACAAGCCGACCGGCACGCCCGTCGTCCTCAAGAAGCTACGCGGCCAGTACCCGCACCTCGACAAGAAAGCCCGGATGACCCGTGAGATCGAGGTCGGCCGTCTTCTGAGCGACCATCCGAATGCGATGCCGGTCTGGGACGCCAGCGCCGACGGCACGTGGTTCGTCATGCCCAAGGCGCAGGCTGTCGCAACGGAATGCCTCGATGACCTCAAGGATCCGGCCGTACTACGGGACCTGATTGAGAGCCTGTGTTCGGTGCTGATCGCTGCGCATGGGATGCAGGCACCGGGCTCCCCCCACGGGTGGATACATCGAGACATCAAGCCGTCTAACGTACTTCGGCTTGATGGGCGATGGGTTCTTGCCGACTGGGGCATTGTGCGTCGTCCGCCTGGCCAGACCACGCATGCGCAGCGCACTCGGCTTGGGGCGAGCATGGGATCTGAGGGCTTTGCCGCTCCGGAGTTGAGCTTCGATGCCCACAGTGCCGGTCCGCCGACTGACGTCTACAGCTTGGGGCAGTTGATCGGCTGGGCGATCACACGCAGGAACCCGCAGCAGAATATTCCACTCATACCGGACTCTGGGCCCTGGCGCGCGGTCGTCCGAGGAGCAACGCGTACGGACCCCGGGAGACGGCCGGCAACGGTGCAGGCGTTCCTTGACCTCATCGCCCAGGAGATCGACACACCCCCCACGCCGCCCGTAGTACATGCCGAAACGCTCCGTGATGCCTTGAACGATGGAGCAGCGAATGCCTCAGAGGAGTTGGTGGCCCTGGCGGCTACTCACCCCGACGACGCTGCTCTGTACTGCGACGTACTTCTCAATGTTGATCCTGTGGCGCTCATGCCGGCGTTGCTGGCTGACCCTCCCCGAGCCCTTGAGATTGTCCGGGCGATGCCCGACCTTCTGGGCACACACCGCTCAATAGAGCGTGGTGAAGTCGACGCCGTCATCCTGTGGCTGTTCACCGTCGCACGCCACGCCGCTAATGCTGCGCAGTTGGATCTCCTGGAAGTTTGCTGCAACGGCGCCTTCACCTGGGACGCCTTGTGGGACCAGTGGAGGCCGCAGGATGAGATCAGGCCCTGGCTGCGCACCCTGACAGGGGATGCCGCCGGCTCAGTCGCAGGAGCGCTGCGCGACCACCCCGATTGCGCACGCCACTTCTTCTCACTGGCCAACGAAATGCGAGTCGATCACCGGATCCGCTCGGCAGTCTCACCACCTCCGCCGGGCGCGACCGGCACCGCCGGGTCAACGTAGGGGGCGGCGCGACTATGCCCGGTACCTCGTCTTCAGCGCGCCCCGGTGTGGCTGGGCCGGGTCGAGTGACGCTGGGAACCATGGGCAGGCGTAGTCGACTTCGATGGTGCTGAGGGCTTCGTCCGGCCAGGGGGCGGTGTCGTTGTCGGTGGTGATGAGCTGGAGGCCCGAGCCGTAGGCGTCCGCCGAAGAGGGAACCGTCCTCAGTGAGGGAACAGTGGCTCCGCGAGTTCCGTCGAAGTGATCGACTGGCCAGTGTTGTACCGCTTACGCTGCGTGCTTGGGGAGAGTGGGCTGGGGGGCATATGGCTGATCCGATTGAGACCGTTGCTCCGGACGATTCTGGTTCGGTCACGCTGCGGCGGTACGAGTATCAGGTTCATGTGGCTGCGCAGGCCATCCTGGAAATGCTCGCTGACGAGCCGGTACGCCATGTGACCTGCGAGCACATCGAGGACGTCATCGTTGCCCGCGGCAGCGAGGAGCAGACCAAGGGCGGCCTCTTCTGGGATTTTCAGCAGATCAAGACACGGGACACGACCACGCCCTGGGCGCTTACGGACGTTCTCGCCAAAGGACCGTTGAAGAGCTTGTGGCGCACGTACCGGGCGGTGAAGGACCAGACGCTCTCATACGGGCTCACAGCTGGGCTGGAGGGCTACCTCGATCCCGCCGACGCACTCGTCACCGCTCTCGCACATGGGGGAGGGACGGATAACGAGCGGTGCCTGGAGCGGGTGACAGCCCACCTGAAGGCCGACGTCAAGGAGGTCTCAGCCTTCCTGGGCCTGGTCCGCATCCGGGAACTGCCCAGACGCGAGGACATCGAGCTGCGCAACACCGCCTTCCTCCACGAGCTCGGCCCGTCCTTGACCGGTGCGGAGATCACCGGCCTCTACACCGAACTCGTACGCCGTACTCGGGAGGCAATGCAGGGCCGTTTGGGCCCGCGGTGGGCCGAGCAGCTAGCGGTGCAGGACCTGCCTGCGAAACTGCTGAGGAAGCGCATCGGCCCCGGCACCGTCGCAGACCTCCGACAGCGTCTGATGCGCCCTGACCACGTACTGCTGACTGATGTATCGCAGCGTCTCAGCGGAGTCGAGACAGCGTTGGTCCGCAAGCTGCGCCGGGGCGCGGCGACGGACGATGTAATCCAGGAAGCTCAGATGGTCCGCGCACATGCCGACATCCACCGTATGAAGCAGCAGTCCCTGGGCACGTGGCCGGCTGACCCGGCCATCGAGGTGGACCTGGACGAGCGGCTGCTGCTGGTCGCGCGCCGTACCATCCGCAGGCACGCGGCAGATCCTCACCCAGCGAACGCCATCTTCGACGGCCTCCAGACCACTCTCGAAACCAGCGCCGTTACCCACGACCGCTGGCCCCTCTATGCCCGGGACAGCGTGCTGCTCATGGGCCGGGCGTGCGCCATCTCCGACGAATGCCGTTTCGACTGGGGGACTGGCCATGAGTCTCCTGCCTGATATCGCCCCGCCCCCCACCGTGCCCCCGGAGTATCCAGACGGACTCCCTCCTTCCGCTGACGCCCAAGCCAGGCTTCTTGTCCTCATCGACGCCTTCTCCGAGACAGCAGCGTCCAAAGGCATCGAAGGCAGGATGAAGCTCGCCAAACTTGACTTTCTCCTGCGCTACCCCGAGCACTTCAACCATCTGATGGCCGAGCGCCGACCCGACGCCGACCCAGGCGACGATCCGTGGCTGACAGGAGCCATCGAGCAGAGCATGATCCGCTATCGCTATGGCCCCTGGGACCCCGCTTACTACGCCCTCCTTGGTGCTCTGACAGGCAAGGGCCTCATCGAGCCCAAGCACGAGAACGCGGTCGCGACCTACCGCACCACGCCAGCCGGAAGAAGGGCCGCGCAGGCCCTTGCCGAATCCGAAAGCTGGCGCCCCGTACGCGAGAGGGCCCGGCTCCTGCGCCGGCACTTCAACCTCACCGGCACCACTCTTAAAGACATGATCTATCGAGCGTTCCCCGACATCGTCGAGGCGGACTGGGGGACACAACTGTGAGAATCCGGATCGAAGAACTGCACCTGGTCGGAACCAGCCGCCGCATCCGGTTCGAGCGTGGGATGAACGCCATTACTGGCGCCATGAGCGGCGGTAAGACGGCGACGATCAGCTGCCTTCGGGCCTTGCTCGGCGCCGATGTAAGCGTCGTCCCCGAGCTCCGAGGGCGCACCATGGCCGGTACCGTACTCATCGGCGACCGCCGCTTCCGCATCGTCCGCCCCCTTGTCACCACGACGACCGCCAAGGTCGATATCGCCGAGATCGGAGGCCAAGAGGAAGCCTGGCGGTTGCCAGCCAGCGAACTCCAAGCCGGCTACGACCACACCTTCCGCGACTGGCTCCTCGACCGCCTCGGCCTGCCTCGCATCAAGGTGCCGCGAGCCCCAACCGACCAAACGAGCCCGCTTGTCCCCGTGACGGCAAGCGACTACCTCATGTACTGCGTCCTGAGACAGAAGGAGATCGACGCTTCTGTCTTCGGCACCGCTGACAACCACGCGAAGAACATCAAACGCCGCTACGTCTTCGAGATTCTGTACGGCATCCATGACCCTGAATCCACCGGACTTCGGGAACGGCTTCGCGAAGTGTCCACGGAGCTCAAGGCCCTCACTGCGGACTCCGTCACCCTGGAACGACTCTTGGCTGAGACAGCCTTCGGCTCACAAGCCCAGCTGGAGGTGCAGCGCACAGCCACTGAGACCAAGCTTCGGGCGGCACGCACAGCGGATCAGCAACTAACGAGTGAGCTCACCGACCCTTCCACGGTGACCCTGCGCTCTCGGATTGCTGATGCTGAAAGCGAACTCGCGCGCATCGACATGGCTACCGCCGCAGAATCTGCAGCGGTAGCCAACCTGCGCGAGCTACACGACCAGCTCATCGCCCAAAGCCGTCGCCTCACCCGCGCACTCGTCGCGGAACGGCTTCTCAACGACTTCGAGTTCCACACCTGTCCCCGTTGCGGGTCCGGCATCCCAGAGCGCGGTGACGACCACACCTGCCGACTGTGCCTGCAGACCCCTCCGCAGACCGCGGCACCGTCATCCCTCGCCAGCGAGCAGGACCGGGTGATTGAGCAGGTTTCGGAAACCAAGCAACTCATAGAGCGCAGCACGAAAAGGATCGAAGAACTCCAGGCCGCACGCGCAGGCCACGCCCGTCTCCGCAGCGACCTCGGAGCACAGCTAGACCGAGCCACGTCAGCCTTCGTCAGTGATCAGACCGACCGCATCCGCGCCACCGCCGCCGAACAAGCCCGGCTTGAAGAACGCTTGATCAGCCTGGAACAAGCCCTTTCGTTGTACGAGCGTTCCCAGAAGCAGGCACGCCGCATCGCCGAGCTTGAGCAGGAACAAGAATCTCTCAACGCGAGCATCGACGCTTCCAGGCACAGCAACCCTGCCGTCCAAGAACGACTGCGGAAACTCGACGAAGCCTTCGAGACGATCCTCCGCGCCTTCGACACCCCACGATTCGAAGAACCGGCAGGCACGTACATCAGTCGCAAGACGTACCTGCCCATCGTCGACGGCCGGTCCTTCTCAGACCTCGGCTCTCAGGGAGTGGAAGTCCTCGTCAACGTGGCGCACGTCCTCGCACACCAACTTGTTGCCCTGCGCGACAACAGCATTCCGCTCCCGAACATCCTGATCATCGACGGCCTAAGCAACAACGTCGGCCACGAAGGTATCGATCTCGAGCGGCTACGCAAGATGTACACCACCCTGCTCAGCGCTGCCCTCCAGCATATCGATGACCTGCAGATCATCGTGGCGGACAACGATCCCCCGCCCATCTCGGGAGTTCACCGCGCGCTAAAACTGTCGGACACCGATCGCCTCGTCCCAGAAGCGACCGCCGGGCAAGGGGCCCCGGACACAAAAATAGATCAGAGTGGCGACAGCAGCTGAGACACCAGTCGAATCTGCAACCCGCAGTCCCGGCAGACGTTCCCTTGGGGACTGCGGGCTCGGCGCTGTCTGGTTAGCGCACCGATGGGTCGGTGCCAGAGTCATGCCCAAGCGATACCGAGCTCCCGTAGGGCAACGAGTTGCTCCTGAGTGAGCTTGTCCCGCCTCGACTTGGTGTTCGAGACCCACACGCCAAGCTTCACCGGCACCGGCTCGTCCTGGCCATCGACCTCGATCTCGACGACTGCGCCGCGTGGGACCGGCCGATTGCCTTCCCGCTCGACCCACTGGGTGAGGGCCGCGAGGCCGCGTTGAAAGGCTTGCTGCGCCTTGCTTGGCCCCTTCGCCGTGTGGCTTGCCGTCGGGGCGGGGGCCGGGGCCTGGTCGGGCTGTAGGCCCAGCTTCAACAGCCGCTGCTGCTGCTCCTCGGAGAGCTGTTTCCAGGTGCCCGGGTTCTTCTGGCGCTCCAGCCATCGTCCGATGTCATCGTCCTCGAACAGCACCCCGGGTTGGATGTGGGGCAGTACTCCGCCGGCCTCGTCGGCGGCGAGGTCGGCGAGCACCTTGTAGTGGCGTTGCCAGTCGAGGGGCCAGGGACAGTTCCAGTCGGGGTCGATCTCGGCGAGTTGCACGGCCCGGGTTTCCGCGCGCTGCGGGTCTTTGCCGAGGCCGTTTTTGCGGCGGAGGTTGGCGAGGAGCTGTCCGATGGCCAGTTGCTCGCCGTCCCCTTCGCCTTCGCCCCAGACAGCGTCCTGACGCGGCGCGAGGTGCCCAGTGGCCCGCTGGTAGGACCGGAGTGCGGCGAGCTTCTTCTCCCATGCTTCGTCGCCGGGCTCCCACACCATCCCGGCGTCGTCGAGGAGGTCTTTGCGGTGAGGATCGAGCTCTCCGGCCCGCAATGATTTCCGCTGCTGGTGCACCCATCGCCCCAGCGGAAACGCCTTCGTCGTGCCGGCCTTGGTCTCGACGTCATAAGGCACGGCGTACAGGCCGGTGATCCCGTTCTCGGCACGCCACCGGACCAGGGCCTGGTAGCCCTCCAGCCAGACGAGGGACTGGGGGCGGATGACGCGGCAGCGGGTGAGGGCGGCGATGTCGGCGGCCTCGCGGGGGGAGGCGAAGTTGACCACGATGGAGGTGACCCGGTCGACCTCCTGCTGCGCCTCGCTGGTCTCCCCGGGCATGTCCTCGTCCCCCGGCCCGGCCGCGGGGGCGGGGCGGACGTGGACGCGCCGCCGTTCGGTGCCGCGGGTCAGGGCGCGGGAGGCGAGCTGGTCGACCATGCGTTCCGAGTGCGAGCGCAGGGCTTGGAGGATGTCGACCAAGGGCTGGTAGCTGGCCGAGGCGATCATGTCTTTCGGGTCCTCCCCGGGCTGGAGGAAGACGGGGATGATGATCCGTGCGGTCTTGGCCGTGCCGTCGGGGTTGGGGCGCAGGGCACGTCCGATGTTCTGGACGACGTCGACCTGGGAGCTGCGCGAGCCGACGATACACACGGCTTCCACGCCGCGCAGGCCGGTGATGTCGACCCCGACCCCGAGGGCGCGTACGGACGAGAGAAACGCGCGGTGGACCCGCCGGTTGTGGGCGTCGATGCCGTTGGCGAACCGCTGGATCACCGCACGCCGGTGCGCGATGGGATGGTCCCCGCACAGCCAGTCCGCCCACACCCGGTCCGCAGGCACATGACGGCCCTCCTCCAGCTCGTACAGCTCAGCGTCGATCGACGACGCGGGCAGCGCCTCCGCCCCGGCCAGCGCCGCCGCGGATGCCTCAGCGGCATACAGCTCGGCGGCGGTGCGCGGCATCTGCCCGGCGAACGCCTCGGCTTCCTCGACCCGCTGGTGGAACACCATGGTGGTGTGCAGATTCTGCTGCGCCGCGTGCTCCAGCAGCGCCGCCTGGAGCAGGGCCATGCGCCGGCCACGCAGGGCGTCCTCGGACAGGCCCAGGATCGGGTCCGGGTCGCGGATCTCCAGCACGTCGATCTCGAACCCCGCAAGGATCGAGCGTTCCACCGCCTCCGCCAGACCGAGATCGAAAATCCGGGTGCCGTAGGTGCTGGAGTCGTCCTCCATCGAAGCGATCACCAGCTCCCGGCCGTCCCGGCCACGCTGCGGCCGGGGCGCTGCGAGGATCCGCGGGGTCGCGGTCAGGTAGAGCCGGAAGTCGACAGGGATCCGGCTGTTGTCATGGATCGCCGCCCACGGCCGCCCCATGTCCCCAGCCGTCATGTGCCCCTCGTCCAGAATGGCCAGGTCAAACGGAGCCATCCGCTGCCCGTATAGCCGCTCCCCGCCCGCCAGAGCCGATTCCAACGGCCCCGGGACAGTCCCACGCCCAGAGACATCGGCGGGGTCTTCACGGTCCACGAGAGAGGCGTACGTGGCGAACACGACGACCGGCCCGGACCCCGCCCACAGCGCGAGCTGGATCGGGTTGGTGGTGGTGCGTACTCCGAGCTGCTCCAGGACCTCGTCTCTGTCCACCGAGCAGACCGCGACCATCGGCGCGCGATGCCCGACCCGCCGCCAGGACTGGGCACTCTGCACGATCAGGTCCAGCGTGGGCACCATCACCAGAATCCGCCCGCCCGGGAAGTACTCCAGAGCGCACGAAGCGCTGGTGATCGTCTTGCCGGACCCGGTCGCGGACACCCCCATCGCACGCGCACCCTCCGGAGGCACAAAAGATCTTGCAGGAAATCCGGCCCAGTTACGAAAGCTCGACTTCTGGTCGACCTGGTGCTCCTTGAGCGGAATCAAAATCATTTCTAAGCCCTCCCCGATTCCTATTCCTGTGGTCCTTCGATGGCCGCGTGCGGAACGCAGGCCGCACCCGAACCGTTCCAGATCGACGCACCCGCCCTGCGCCGGCCGGGCTTTCCACTGGCCTCGCCCAGCACCCGGCGCCGCGCCGTGGTGTGTGGATGGGCGCGCGGCAGCACGGACTCCCGGACGAACCCCTCCAGCCGCCCCAGGTCCGCCCGTTCACGCTGGCCCCACCCGAGAAGCCGGCACCATGCCGTCCAGCTCCACAACCTCGCACTGCGCCCCGGCCACCAGGTCGTCCGCCTCGCTCGCGGGCACCCACCCGGCGCTCCAGGAGTGCGAACAGTCCCAACCGGGCGCTCGCACCCGCCGGATACTGTGTCACCCGACGCATCAAATCGCTGCTCAGCGCGGAATCTGGTCCGGCAGATTGGCGGTGACCGGTCATCTGACCATCCTCTCGGAACTTGGGAGATTCCCGAGTGACTGGAGGGTGTCTCAGATTTCTGCTAACGATACATGCTGCATCTATCTGAGACAGCCACTACACTAGAACCCGACACGAACGAGCGACCCCGGATTCTCGTAGCCAGCCCGGCCCGCGCCAGCGGGCCGTTGGCCCTGGAGGCGAAGCCGGAAGGGCCGTTGGGCGGGGGAGCGCAGCGGACCGGCCCAACCCGGTGCGGAGCGAAGCGGAGAAACGGTCAGGCCTTGCGCAGCAAGGCCCGGCCTGGGAGCGCAGCGGACAGGCCGTCACCACCCGGACGCAGTCCGGGTGGTGAGCACCTCGCGCAGCGAGGTGCAGCGCGAACCGCGGAGCGGGAGCGCAACCACCGGACGCAGCCCGGTGGTTCGCTTGCCCATCGCGCAGCGATGGGGTACCCGC
>NZ_JOHR01000033.1 GCF_000719775.1 Streptomyces sp. NRRL F-5135
GGCGGCGCGCTCCTGGAACTGCTGATCGGGATCGGCTACGGCACCGCTCTCGGACTGGCCGCCGGCCGGCTGCTGCGCCGCGCGCTGCGCCGGGGATGGGCGGCCGAGGAGTTCGCGGTCACGGCCGTGCTCGCGCTCGCGCTGCTGAGCTACACGTCCAGCATCGCGCTCGGCGGCAACGGCTTCGTGGCCGCCTTCGTGGCCGGGCTGGGCTTCGGCACCGCGTACGGGGAAGGCGCCCCGGAATGGCAGCTGCGGTTCGCCGAGCAGTCGGCGTCGGCGCTCTCCCTGCTCGTCTGGCTGGTGTTCGGAGCGGTTCTCCTCCCGGCGGCCATTCCGCACCTGACGTGGCAGGCGCTGGTCTACGCGGGACTGAGCCTGACCGTGCTGCGCATGGTGCCGGTGGCCCTGGCCCTGCTCGGCGGCGGCCTCGACCGGGGCACGGTGGTCTTCGTCGGCTGGTTCGGCCCGCGCGGGCTGGCCTCCGTCATCTTCGGCCTGCTGGCCGTCGAGGAACTCGACGCGTCCGCCGCGCGCGCGGTCGTGCCGGTGGTGGTCTGCACGGTGCTGCTCAGCGTCCTGGCCCATGGGGCCACCTCCGGGCCTCTGGCCCGGCGCTACGGCGCGGCGGCGTCCGCGCACGCCCCGGACCGGCACCGGACGGTGGAGGAACTGCCGGTACGGAGCCTGGCCGCCGGACACCAACGCCGGAAATGAGACGGACGAGACGAGGAGCCGATGAGTCAGGCGGAGGAACCGGGTGGGGAACGGGCACTGCACCGGGTGCTCCGTGATCCGGGGTACGGGAAACTGCTGCTCCTCGCCGCCCTGCTCGGCGTGCCGGTCTCCCTGGTCGCCTTCGGTTTCCTCGCCCTGGAGCACGCTGTGCAGCACTGGCTCTGGGCCGAGCTGCCGCATCACTGGGGATGGTCGCGGGCGCCGTGGTGGTGGCCGCTTCCCCTGCTGGCCGTTGCCGGTTCGGTGGTGGCCGGTGTCGTCGCCCGGCTCCCGGGCCGTGGCGGGCACGTCCCCGCCCATGGGACGGTCGGTGAACCCGTTTCCGCGGCGGCCCTGCCAGGGGTGGTACTGGCCGGACTGGTGAGCCTGTCCTTCGGGGCGGTGCTCGGGCCCGAGGCCCCGTTGCTGGCGATCGGTGGCGGGCTGGCCCTGCTGGCCGCCCGAGCCCGGCGACGGGACGGCGCCCCGGGCCTGGACGCCGTGGTGAGCGCGACCGGAGGAGCCGCCGCGATCTCCACGGTCTTCGGCAATCCGCTGATCGCGGTGGTGCTGATCCTCGAGGCCGCCGGGCTCGGCGGACCGCGGCTCATCGCACTCGTCCTGCCCTGCCTGCTGGCGAGCGGGATCGGGGCCCTCGTCGTCACCGGCTTCCGCGACTGGTCCGGTCTCGACACCGGGACGCTGGCCCTCCCCTCGGTGCCACCTGCCGGGACGCTGGGAGCGGGTGACTTCCTGTGGGGAGTGCTCCTCGCCGCGGCCATCGCCTGCGGGGTGGTGGCGGCGACCCGGGGCGGTCGCGGGACGGCCGCCTGGACACTGCGACGCCCGGCCTCGCGGACCGTACTGTGCGCGCTCGCCGTGGGAGTACTCCTGGCGGGCTACGCCCTGTGCACCGGCCGTTCGCCGGAGGAGGCGGCGCTCTCGGGCCAGGCGGCGCTCGCGGACCTGGCTGCCCGCCCCACGGCCTGGCCCGTGCCGGTACTGGCCTGGCTCCTGCTGTTCAAGGGCCTCGCCTGGACGGTCTCGCTCGGAGCCCTCCGCGGCGGAGCCGTCTTCCCGGCGCTGACGCTCGGCTCGGCGCTGACGACGATCTGTGCGGGGCTGCCCGGCTTCGGGGTGACGTCGGGGCTGGCGGTGGGGCTGGCCGCCGCCGGTGCGGCGGTGACCCGGCTCCCCGTCACCGCGTCGATCCTGGCGACGCTCCTGCTGGGGCCGGACGCACCGGGGCAGATGCCACTCGTCATCGTCGCCTCCGTCGTGGCCTTCGTCGTGGGGGAACTCCTCCGCTCCCGACGGCGGTCGCGGGGCACCTCCGCGGGGCCGCCCGCCGCCGCTCCCGCCCGTGGTTCTCCGCCGGTGGGCTGACGCCGCCGAACGCGGGCGGACCGGCAGGGCCTGTCGGGACCCCGGCTTGGGCCGTTCAGCCCTAGGGGTGCCGTATCGGCGGTGTTTGCATGGAAGGTGACCCGAAGAGCTGCGGACGTGGCGCGGCGGAGCGTGTCCAGGTCGGAGAACGGGATGCACCATGCACAACCACACACACAGTGACCGGGGCGGAGGCGTGGCCTCGCACGGAGGCAGCGATCTCGGGCGGCGCGTCAGTGCCCGCCGCGCCGAGCTGGGACTCTCCGTCGAAGAGGTCGCGCGGCGGGCCGGGTCGGCTCCCGGATACATCACCTACATGGAGGAGCAGCAGGCGGTACCGGGGGTCGGGTTCCTGCTCAGACTGGCCGAGGCGCTGGAGACCACCGTGCCCGAACTGGCCGGCGGCGGCATGGATCTTCCCACTGGGCTGGGAGAGGCGTCACCCCGTGCGGAACTGCTGGTGCTGAAACCGCATGAGTGCCGTGCGCTGCTGTCCACCCACGGCGTCGGACGCGTGGCCGTCTCCACACACCGCGGGCCCGCGGTCATTCCCGTCAATTACGTCGTCATCGGCGGAGCGATCGCGTACCGGACGGCGCCGCGCACGGCGGCTGCCGCTGCCGCCGGGCAGAAGGTCGCCTTCGAGGTCGATCACTTCGACGAAGCGCTGAGCCGAGGATGGAGCGTCAACGTCGTCGGTATGGCTCACGCGGTCACGGGGGACGCGGCCGCACGAGGGTTTGACGAGCAGGCGTTCACCGAACCCTGGGCGGGCGGTGAACGGCATCTCTGGTTCGAGATCTTTCCCGACTACATCACCGGGCGCCGCATCGACGTCGCGCCGTCGGGCCCCCGGCAGACCTGACGGCCCCCGTCGGCGGCCTCGACGCAGGAGGCACCATGTCCCGCAGTCCGCATCGTGTGAGTGATGTGATGACGCACCGTGTCGTGGCCGTCGACCGGCAGGCCGGGTTCAAGGAAATCGTCGAGACGATGGACGGCTGGAAGGTGAGCGCCCTGCCGGTGCTGGAGGGCGACGGGCGCGTGGTCGGCGTGGTCTCGGAGGCGGATCTGCTGCCCAAGGAGGAGTACCGGGACGCGGATCCGAGCCGCCGCGAACAGATGAACCGTCTCGACGACCTGCGCAAGGCGGGTTCGGTGACGGCCGAGCAGCTCATGAGCGCCCCCGCCCTGACCGTGCGGACCGACGCGACACTCGCCCAGGCCGCGCGGACCTTGGCACGCGGGGCGGTGAAGCGGCTGCCCGTGGTCGACGGCGCGGGCCGGCTGGAGGGGATCGTCAGCCGGTCCGACCTGCTGAAGGTCTTCCTGCGCACGGACGAGGACATCGCGGAGGAGGTCCGCGATGACGTCGTCGGACGCCTGTTCCCGGTTTCCCGCGCGGGGATCACCGTGACGGTGACGGACGGAGTGGTCACCCTTCGCGGCGGAATTCCGGACACGGCGCTCGTTCCGGTGGTGGCACGGCTGACACGGGCCGTCGAGGGAGTCGTGGACGTCGAGTGCGAGCTGATCGGACCGCTCGCCCGGAAGGCGGACCGGCCCGCCGCGGGACCTCGGCTCTGAGCCGCGGGGGCGCCTCCCGCTCGCGGTACGGGCGGGCGAGTTCAGTCCGGTCCCGCCGGTACGACGCCGGGAAAGCCCCGTGTCCGCCAGGACCGGCCGTCCGGCAGAACGCCCATTCCCTCATGGCCGTCGAGGGTCTCCAGCCAGTTCCTCGCGGCCGGGCCCATGGCGAAGGCCGCGGTGGCGTACGCGTCGGCTGTCGTCTTCGTACGGGCCGACCGAAGCCGGTCACGCGGCTCGGGCGGCACCGGTCTGGGACTGTCCATCGTGCTCGCCGTCGTCACGGCGCACGGGGGCACGGCCGAGGTGACGAGCCGCCCCGGGCACACGGAATTCACGCTGGACTTTCCCGTCCTACGGCCGGACGGTCCCGACGCCGACGGGTGAGTGGGCCGGGCCGCCCCTGCCGTTCACAGGCCGGGCAGATCGAGCCAACGGGCGGTTCCGGGGGCGACGAGGGATTCCCGGCCCATGAGTATGATCCGCACCGGCCGCTCGTCCGAGGCGGGTACGGCGACCCGGATCCGCTGGGCCCTGATCCGCAGGTCCACGTTCCGGTGGTTCCGGTAGCGCACGCCGAGCCGGAACTTCGACAGTTGGGGCAGTGGCGCCGGATCGAGCCACAACGCGCCGTCCCGGGCCTCCAGCCCGGTCAGACCTCGTTGCACGAGGTCCAGGGTCCCGGCCATGGCACCGAGATGGATGCCCTCCGCGGTGGTGCCGCCCTGCACGTCGGCCACGTCCCCGAGCAGGGCCTCCTCGGCGTACCGCCACGCGTCGGGACCCCGCGCACGGACCAGTACCCAGGCGTGGACCAGCGAACTGAGCGTCGACCCGTGGCTGGTACGGCGCAGGTAGTAGTCGACCGTCGCCCGCCAGAGGTCGTCGTCGAGCCGGTGGCCGAGTTGTCGGAAGAGGCCCGTGAGCTCCCGGGGGGAGAAGAGGTAGCCGAGCATCAGCACGTCGGCCTGCTTCGAGGCCCGGTAGGCGTTGACGGTGTCCCCCTCGGCCTCAAGGATCCGGTCCAGCCGGCGGATGTCACCGTAGCGCCTCCGATAGCCCTCCCAGTCGAGTTCGGCGAGGTCCTCGTATCCCGCGAACTGGCTCAGGACCCCGGAGTGGTACGGCACATGGAGGCCATGAGCGACATCGCCCCAGCGCTCCGGTTCGCCGGCGTCGATCCCCAGGCGTTCGAAGAGCCCGCCGATCCGGTCGCGGGGCAGCGAGCGGCAGAGGTCGAGCGCCCTGCTCAGTACCCACGCGGCGGTGACGTTCGTGTAGCTGTTGTCGTCCAGGCCCGGTTCCCGGGCTCCGGGGTAGGCGTCGTGGTACTCGTCGGGCCCGACGACCCCACGGATGCGGTAGCGGGCCAGGCCGGGGTCCCAGACCGCGCGCCCCGACCAGAACCGGGCGATCAGCAGGAGCATCTCCGCGCCCTCGGCGTGCAGGAACGCCGTGTCGCCGGTGGCCTCGCAGTACCGCCAGACGTTGTAGGCGACCGCCGAGCCGACGTGCTGCTGCAACCGGGAGTGGTCGGGCAGCCAACGGCCGGAGAGCGGGTTGAGGTGGAGCCGCTGCGTCTCCTCCCTCCCCTCGCTGCCGCTCTGCCACGGGTACAGAGCACCGCCCCGGCCGGTCTCCCGGGCTGCGCGGCAGGCGGCCGGCAGCCGCCGGTGGCGGTAGGCGAGCAGTCCCCGGGAGATCTCCGGGAAGTGCAGGTTCAAGAAGGGCAGGACGAACAGTTCGTCCCAGAAGACGTGTCCCCGGTACGCCTCACCGTGCAGTCCCCTGGCGGGCACCCCGACGTCCAGGCCGGCGGTGTGCGGGGACAGGGTCTGCAGGACGTGGAAGAGGTGGAGCCGCAGGATCCGGCCCGCCTCGCCCGGCACGTCGAGTTCGGCCTGACGCCACAGGTGGTCCCAGGCACGGTGGTGCGACGCCAGCAGTTCCGGGAAGCCCGGCGCACGGCCGACGCCGCCGACCGCCGCGTCCCGGGGGCCGGTGGCTACCGGATCGCGGGACGTGTACAGCGCGACCGTCTTGTCGACGGACACGGCCTCCCCCCGGCCGAGGGGAAACCGGACGGTCTGGACGGCCTGCCGGGCGGTGAGCCGGGTGCGGACGACAGCCGTCGGGTGACGGTCCAGGCGCGTGCGCGCCGCCAGGGCGATCCGGATGCCGGAGCGCACGGTGCGGCAGCGCAGCCACACCGTGTCCGCACTCTCGGCACCGGTGCGGTGACGGCACAGATGCCGGCTCGCGAGATCGCGGTAGCGCTCGACGCCGTCGTTGCGCACGTCCCCGTCGAGCCCCGACTCCACCTCCACTTCCCCGGCCCATCCCGTCGTGGTGAACGTGGTGCGTTGCGCGGCCAGATGAGGATCACCCATGTGGACGAGCCGGACCTGCTCGACACCGAGGCCCCGGCCTGCGGCGTCCTCGTACACGGAGCGGCGGGTGAGCGTCCCGCCCCGCAGGTCCAGCGTCTGCCGGTGCCGGACGAGCTGGGGACCGTCCGGGGACAGCCACGGCCCCGGCTCCCCGCCCTCGGGGCGCATGCGGTAGCGCAGGGGCAGCCAGTTGGGCAGGTTGACGAGGTCCTCGTTCTCGACCTGCCGCCCGGCCACGGTGGACACCAGCCGGTTGTAACAGCCGGCCGCGTAGGTGCCCGGGTAGTGCGCCGGCCCGGGCAGCGCCTCGGAGGCGGCACCACGGGTGGCGAAGCAGCCGTTGCCCAGGGTGCACAGGGCTTCCCGCAACCGCTCCGACTCCGGGTCGTAGCCTTCGTACGTCCAGCTCCACGCCCTCATCTCACTCGCTCCCCGAACCGAGCAACTCGCCTGGGTCGGCGACCACCAGATCGGCGCCGTGCCGGAGCAGACCGGGCGCGCCGCTCCCGTCGGCCGTGCGGTCCACACCGATCACCAGCCCGAAGCCGCCCCGCCGCCCCGCTTCGACGCCGGCCCACGCGTCCTCCAGGACGGCAGTGGCCGCGGCCGGGACGCCGAGACGCCCGGCCGCCTCCGTGAAGAGCGCCGGATCGGGCTTCCCCGGCAGCCGCAGCCGACGTGCCTCGCCACCGTCCACGACCACGTCGAAGAGCTTCAGTACGCCGGCCTTCGCCAGCAGCTCCCCGGCATGGCGGGAGGCGGACACCGCGGCCCGTGGCACGCGCTCGCGCCGGAGTGCGCGGAGCAGCCGCACGGTGCCGGGCCAGGCGTCGGCACCGTGCGCGCGCAGGGCTTCGGTGAACAACTCCTCCTTCCGCGCGGCGACGGCCGCCACGGTCGTCGTGCCCGGCGCGTCCTCGGGCTCGCCCGGCGGAAGGGACAGTCCACGAGCGGCCAGGAACGACGCGGCGCCGTCCAGACGCGCTCTGCCGTCGACGTGGCGGCGGTAGTCGGCCACCAGGTCGAATCCGCGGTCCTGCCCCGCGGCCGCCAGACACGCGTCGAAGGCTCCCCTCCACGCCTCGGCGTGCAGACCGGCCGAATCGATGACGACCCCGTCGGTGTCGAATACGACGGCCCGCACGGTGCGCAGGCACGGCGCCAGGGGCGACGCGGTGGTCATGGCCGCTCCCTCCCGTGAGAGGTGTGCTTCCCCATGGCATCACAGGGCGCGGCCGACTGCGCGCCGTGCACCTCTCAGCCGGTAAGACCACGCCCATACTCCCCCGCCGGCCCGACGCGCGCGCCGGTGCCATACGGGGTGCCTTGGCCGGGACCTCCGGTCACTGGGCCGGGGCCGGTCAGCCCACGCGGTGGCACGCATGGACGTTCGACGCTGGGAGGGGACCGAAGCGGCGTACCGGACGAGGTGCACGAGGATGACCCTGACGCGGAACCTGTTCGACGAGATGCCCCCTGACGGCCGCGAGCGGCTGCGGGAAATCGCCCGGGAGGTCACCTTCCCGGCCGGTGCCGGCATCTTCGAGGAGGGCGCGTGGGCGGACCACTTCTGGATCGTGCGCTCCGGACAGGTCGCGCTGCACGCGCGCGTCCCCGGACGGCGGACGACCGTGGTCGACTTCTTGGGACCCGGGGCGCTTCTGGGCTGGTCCTGGCTCTTCCCTCCCTACACCTGGCACCTGGGTGCGGAGGCCGTCCGTCGAGTCGAGGCAGAGGAGTACGACGCGACCGTCGTCCGCGCCCTCACCGAGGCCGACCCCGTGTTCGGGCGTGCGATGTACCGGTGCGTCGGGGACGTGGTGGCGCGTCGACTGCTGCTGAGCCGGACGCGCCTGCTCGACCTGTGAGCCCACCGGCGGAGCGGCCGCACCCGTCCTTGGCCCCCGGGAGGGGGCCACCGTCATCCGGCACGCCCAGTCCCCGTGCCGTCCCGCTTCCCTTACCTTCGGCCGCCGGAGTGCAACAGCACCGTCCACACGACACGAGTGCCTCCGCCCTCGGGCACCTCGGTGGTCAGGGTGCCGCCGAGGCTCTCCGCCCGCCGCGCGAGGTTGTCCAGGCCGCTCCGGCGACTGTCGGGCGGTATCCCGGTCCCGTTGTCCGAAACGGTCAGCGTGAGCCGGCCGGAACGGTCCGTGAGGGACACCCGCACGGCCGACGCCCGGGCGTGCCGGGCCACGTTGCTCAGAGCCTCCTGGAGCACGGCCAGGACGTGTTCCGCGACATCCGGCGGTACATCCGTGTCGATCAACCCCTCCATACGCAGGGCCGGGATGAAGCCGAGCGGGCTCGCCGCCTGTTCGACCGCCACGGTGGCCCGGGCACGCAGCCCCCGGTCCGTCCGGCTCGTCCGGAGGGTACGCAGACCGAAGATCGCCGATCGGATGATCTTGATCGTCTCGTCCAGATCGTCCACCGCGCGCAGCAGCCGTTCGCGTGCGGCGGGGTGTTCGGTGAACCTCACGATGCTCTGCAGGGTCATCCCCGTGGCGAACAGCCGCTGGATGGCAAGGTCGTGGAGATCGCGGGCGATGCGCTCGTGGTCCTCCAGGAGGGTGAGCTTCTCCGTGGTGCGTCTGCGCTCGCCGAGCTCCAGGGCGAGCGCCACGTGCCCGGCGAACGACAGCAGTGGCGCCGTCTCGGCCTCGGTGAACGGATCCCCGCCGTGGACCCGGGCCAACAGCAGGACCCCTCGTACCTCGTTCTCGGCCGTCATCGGCATCGCGACGGCCGGCCCCAGCCCCGCCCACCGCGGAGGACCGACGGTGATCCTCGGATCATGCTCGACATCCAGGCTGATGAGCGGTTCGCCGGCACGGAGGGCGGCTCCGGCGAACGAACCCTCCCGGGGGATCACCAGCCCCTGGTGGCTCTCGGCGTCCACCCCGGTCGCCAGGGCGACCCGGAGGGCGCCGTCCTCATGGGGGAACGCCAGTGCGCCCAGATCCGCGGAGAGGATCTTCCGCGCGCTGTCGACGATCCGGCGCAGCACCGACGTACCGTCGGCGCCCGAGAGCAGCAGGGCGACGATCTCCGCGTCGGCCTCCCGCCAGCGGCGGCCGTCCCGCGCCTCCTGATACAGCCGCGCATGCTCGATCGCCGTACCGGCCGCCGCCGCGAGGGCGGAAAGAACCGCCTCGTCCTGCTTGCCGAAGCCCTTCCCACCTCGCTTGCCGGTGAGACGGAGAGTGCCGAACACCGTGCCGCGCACCGTGATCGGAACTCCGAGGAGGGAGTGCCCGGGCGCGCGCTCCGGCCGAAGGCGGCACGAGGCCGGGTGACCGGCCGGACGAACCGACCGGGCGGTCGGCTCGTCCGGCTCGGTCAGCCACAACGGCTCGGCGGAGCGGACCGGTTCGCCCGGGGTTGCGAGGCCGTCCGGGAGGCGTGCCACGGCGTCCGTCCGCAACGTACCGCTGTGCAGGACGCGAGCGAGCCCGCCGTCCTCGCCGAGGATGCCGAGTACCCCGTACTCCGCGTCCACCACCCGCACGGCGGCGTCCACGATCCGCCGCAGCACGTGGGACAGATCCAGGTCCCGCCCGATCACGAGAACGGATTCGAGCAATTGCCGGGCCGGTTCCGGGGAGCCGTGTGCCACGACGTCCAGGTGGGACCGCAATGCGTCCGACAGCACGGTCGGGCATCGCGCCAGGTCCTCGCGATGGGTCTTCCTGTCCTCGGCCACGGTTCCTCCACGGGACGAGCCCGGGGCCTGGCGTTCCGTCCCGACGTAACTCCACCGTAGCGTCCGGGAGCGTGGGTGCACGCCGAGACCGCCGGGGACCGTTCGCCCTGGCCGGGGTGGTCCGCGCGGGGCATCATGGGGAAGGGACCGAGCACCTCTGCGCGGAGGAGCGCCATGAACGAGCGACCTGCTCCCCCACCGCCCCCGCCCCGTATCCGGGTGTTCCTGCTCGACGACCACGAGGTCGTCCGGCGCGGCGTACGCGACCTCCTGGACGCCGAGCCCGACATCGAGGTCGTCGGCGAGGCGGGCTCAATGGATCACGCACTGGTCCGGGGACCGGCGGTACGGCCGGATGTGGCCCTGCTCGACGTCCGGCTGCCCGACGGCGACGGGATCACCGTCTGCCGGGAGCTGCGTTCCCTGATGCCCGGCATGGCATGCCTGATCCTCACCTCGTTCGACGACGACGACGCGCTGCTCGACGCGATCATGGCCGGCGCCGCCGGCTACGTCCTGAAGGAGATCAAGGGCTCGGACCTCGTCGGCGCGGTGCGTACCGTCGCGTCCGGCCGGTCCATACTCGACCCGGCGACCACGACACGGCTGATGAGCAGTCTGCGCGGGGAGGAGGACGGGGCGGGTGAGGAGCCGGGCTCGCTCTCGGAACTGTCACCCCGGGAGCAGGAGATCCTCGGTCTGATCGGGGAGGGGCTGACGAACCGCGAGATCGGCGGACGTCTCTACCTCTCGGAGAAGACGGTCAAGAACCACATCTCCCGGCTGTTGGCCAAGCTCGGGGTCGAACGGCGGATCCAGGCCGCCGTACTGGCCACGCAGGCGGCGGGCCCCGAGGCCGGTCACCTCCACGCGTCTCCCCCCGGGCCGGGCTCGCGCCGGTCGTGACAGGCCGGTGGCCCGACGTCCCGGCGGGTGCCGTTCCCGTCCCCGGGCGCCCGGCCGACCGCACGCGGCAGGGCTCGGGCGGGGTCCGGGCAGGCACGTCAATCGTGGGGTACGACGGCGACGGGGCATGCGGCGTGGTGCATGGCCGCCTGGAGAACGTGCCCGACGGGAGGTGACAGCGCGGGACGGCGCCGTCGCCTTCCCAGGACGAGCAGTCCGGCGTCGGCGGCCGTCCGGAGGACCGCGCGCGCCGGTCCCTCGGCCGTGACGGCAGTGGTCATGGGAAGGTCGGGGAACCTCTCCCGCCAAGGACGCAGAAACGCGGTGAGCTCGGTCCGCGCGTCCTCGGCGACCGCCGCCGACTTGGCGGGATCGACACCGCCACGGGTGTACGCGGGAGCCGGCAGGCTCCTGCCGTGCACCACGCGAAGAGCCGCTCCCCACCGCGTCGCGGTCTCGCAGGCGAACGAGACAAGCCCGTCGCACGGTCCGTGCAGGCTCAGCCCCAGCGCCACACCGCCCTCGCCGCGAGCGGGCCGGCCACCGTCGTCGGGGCGTACGAGCACCAGCGGGGCCTGGACACGAGTGACGACCCGCAGACCGATGTCGCCGAGGAAGTAGCTCGCGACAGGAGCCATTCCCCGGGATCCGAGCACCAGCAGGTCCGACTCCCAGGCGGCGCGCAGCAGAGCGGCGGCAGGCTCTTCCGGGACCAGTTCCTCGCTGACCGAGAGGTCCGGGTACCGGTCCAGGACCCTCTCGGACGCCCGGTCGACGATCCACCGGGCCCAGTAGTTCTGGTCATCGTCACGGGGCGGGGCCCCTTCCGGCTCCGGGGCCAACAGGATCCAGGCGTGCATCAGGTGCAGCGTGGCGTTCCGCAGCCGCGCCTCCCCGGCCGCCCACAGGGCTGCCGCGAGGGCTTCCTCCGAGGCGTCCAGCCCCACAGTGATCACTTTGGACGTCATGACGGCGCACCGTGTGCCGCGTTCGCCGGACCGACAGGGGCGGTTCGCGACGTCAGCCGCTCGGACACGGAGACGACACCGTCGACGCCGGTGCACAACCGCACGAGGACCGGAACCAGACGGCTGTCCTCCACGGTTCCGTGCAGCGACACCTCGCCGCCCTTGACGTCGACGGTGACCGCGCCCGGTGCCAGGCCCAACGTCCCGGCCAGGATGTCGTGCGAGATCTCGTCCTCGATGGCTTGATCACGTCGCAGGAACACCCTCAGCAGGTCACTGCGGCTGACGATGCCCAGCAGTTCGTCCGCCTCGTTCACCACGGGAAGCCGCTTGACGTTCTGCACCTCCATCAGACGGGCGGCTTCCACCACGGTCCACTCCGGGTGCGCGCAGACGGCCGGCGCGGACATGATCTCCCCGGCCGTGCGTCCTTCGGATTTCGCGCGCTCCCACGCCTCCAGAGGCGGCACGGGTGTCCTGCCGGTCAGATCGGACCGGTCGGCCGCCTTGCGCAGCAGGTCCGCCTCCGACACCACGCCTGCCGGCCGTCCCGCGCCGTCGACGACTGGCACGGCACTGATGTCGTGGTCCGCCAGGAGTCTGGCGATGTCCTTGAACACCGTGTCGAGCGACACGCTCACGACGTTGCGGGTCATCAGTTCACCGATCGTGCGGTGCTTCATGGTCACGCTCCCTCCGTCCCGGCACGTGCCGGCCACCGGGGCACGGTCGTCTCTCCATGGTCTTCCCACGGCGGGCCATGCGGCATGAGCCACCCGGCCCCATCGCCCGGCGGACGGCCCAGGCAGCCGGCCGACACGCCCGCCGGAGGGGCCGACGGGACCAGAGGTCGGGCCCTACCGGCCCTGTCGTCGTCCCACCACGGTCACGAGGCTGGAGGAGTGGACGCCGCACACGCGGCGTCCGGGGAAGGGCTGACGACAAGGAGGTCAGGCGGTGTCCGCACGCACGATCGACGAGACTGCGGTGGCCGACTTCGTCCGGGATGCCACGGCCGCGCCGTCGATGCACAACGCACAGCCCTGGCGGTTCGACTACGCGTCGGCTACGCGCACCTTCGGGCTCTACGCGGACCTGGAGCGCGCGCTCCCCCGGGCCGATCCCGCCAACCGTGGCCTGCACATCGGCTGCGGCGCGGCCCTGCTGAACCTGCGGACCGCCGCCGAGCACGCCGGATGGCGACCCGACACGTCCCTGCTGCCCGATCCGGACGCGCCGGCGCTCCTGGCGTCGGTGCGGCTCGCCGCGCCGACCGGGGCCACCGAGGGGCTGGCCGTGCTCCATTCCGCGATACACGAGCGGCACACGAGCCGGTGTCCCTTCGCCGACCGGCGCATCCCGGCCGATGTCCGCGAGGCGCTCGCACAGGCGGCGCACCACGAGGGCGCGACGCTCGCCTTCCCGGCAGGAGCGCACCTGCAGAACGTACTGGACCAGATCCGGGACGCCGAGTGCTACGACCACATGGACGAGGACAAGGTGGCGGAGACCGAGCGCTGGACCCGGGCCTCCGGGGCCGACAGGCCGGCCGACGGCATACCCGAACACGCCTTCGGCCCGCGTGTGGGGGCCGGGACGGCCCCGGTAAGGGACTTCGCGGGCCACGAGCCGGTGCCGGGACGAGCCGTCGCGAGCTTCGAGGACCGTCCCCAGATCGCGCTGCTGGGCACCCGGGAGGACGGGCCCGCCGACTGGCTGCGCGCGGGCCAGGCCCTCGAGCGCGTCCTGCTCGTGGCCACGCTGCTCGGGCTGGGCGCCTCGTTCGCCACCCAGCCCCTGGAATGGCCGGAACTGCGCTGGGTGATGCGCGACCCGATCTCGGGCTCGGGCCAGGTCCAGATGGTGCTCCGCCTGGGCTACGGCACCGACGGCCCCGGCGGGCCCGCGACACCACGCCGTCCCGTGAAGCAGGTTCTGACATTCGAGGACTGACAGCAGGACAACCGACAGCGGGGAAGGGAAGGCGGTGGACCACATGGAATCTCCCGTGGTCGTAGGAGTGGACGGATCACACGGCAGTCTCCAGGCCGTCGACTGGGCCGCGGCCGAGGCGGAGCGTTCCGGGACTCCCCTCCGGCTCGTCCACGCCTCCCTGTGGGAACACTACGAAGGGGTACGTCCGTCGATCGGCACGGACCGGCCGTCCCAGCAGGTGTACGCGGAGAACCTCGTCGCCACGGCGGAGCAGCGTGTGCAGCGGCTCACGCCAGGCGTGAAGGCCACCACCGCGGTCCAGCCGGACGATCCCGTGACCGCGCTTCTGAGAGAGGCGGACGAGGCGTCCTTGCTGGTGCTCGGGCCACGTGGGCACGGGCCGATCCTGAGCATGCTCCTCGGATCGGTGAGCCTGGCCCTCGCCGGACGGGCCCACTGCCCGGTGGTCGTCGTCCGCGGCGAGGAACCCAACCGCAGGGGCGCGTTCGACCGAGTCGTTCTCGGTGTGGGAGCGACCACGGGGAGCACGGTGGCCGCTCGCTTCGCCCTCGCCCAGGCAGGCTCACGCGGCAGCGAACTCCTCGCCGTACGGGCCTGGCGCTGTCCGGCCCACGAGAGCATGCCCTACCCCCTTCTCGGGGGTGAACAGGAACGCGCTTATCGGCAGGAGGCCGACGAGTGCGTGGACCGCGTCCTCGGCGTGGTCCGGACCGACTACCCCCGAGTACCGCTCCGGCGGAAGGTCGTGCAGGGCACGGCGCACCAGACGCTCATCGAGGAGTCGGACGGCGCGGATCTGCTGGTCGTCGGCGCGCGGCGGCGGCTGGGCGCCGCCGGTCTGCAACTCGGCCGTGTCAACCACGCGGTACTGCACCACGCCGCCTGTCCCGTGGCGGTGGTGCCAGAGCGCTGAATCCACGCTCGGGCCGAACTCCACGCTCGACGCGCCGAACTCCACGCTTGTTCCTTGCCCCGTCCCGGCCTTGCCGAGCGGCCGGGACGGCGCTGACGGGCCCGGTCAGGCACGCGGAATGACGGCCACCGGGCACGACACGCTCGGCGCCTCCGGCGAAAAAGCCCTGCAGGCCATCCGGTCCGCACGCTCAGAAGTCCGCAACCGGGCCTGGTCGTTGGCCGGCGAGAACGCCCCGGACACTGAGGGCCAGGTCGTCATCGATCTCGAAGGAGTCCTCGTGACCGCAGACCACATCACCACCGCCCAACTCGCGCTCGCGCAGATTCCGAAGAAGTACCGGCGGGGGCGCCAGACGCTGATCCGCACGGACTCCGCCGGCGGCACCCACGACTTCGTCTCCTGGCTCGCGAAACGAGGACGGTGGCTGTCCCACTCGGTCGGCATGACGGCCACCGACGCGATCCACCAGCACGTGCTGAAAGTCCCCGCGTCCGCCTGGACCCCGGCCGAGGTGAACAGCGAGATCCGGGACGGCGCATGCGTTGCCGAGCTCACCGGTGACGTCCTTGCCGACTGGCCGCAGGGCATGCGGCTGATCACCCGAAAGGAACGGCCCCACCCCGATTGAACACCGACGTTCCCGCCCCTACGAGAACACCAGCTCAGTCCGGAGCAGTGGAACCCGGCGCCCACCCGAAGCGACACCCGGGCCCCTGACCTGCCCTTCACCAGCCACCCAAAACGAAACGGCCCACCGACTCCATCGGCGGACCGTCACGCAAGATCGAGGCTAATAGCTTCCTTCGGCGTCCAGCTGGCGCAAGACTCCGCGATTGTCGACGCGCACCCACTCCTCGATGAGGCGTCCCCGGTCGTCGAAGCGGAAGATGTTGATCAGGTCGAACACGACGCGTTTGCCGTTGGGCGGCAACGGGCCGACCGGTGACTGGGTGAACTCACGGGCGAATGTGCCTTCGATCCACGTCTGGCAGGCCAGGTGGGCCACCAGGTCGCCACCGCGGGATCGTTCACCCGGGCCGCCGAGATGCTCGGCTACACACAGTCGGGCGTCTCCCGCCAGGTCGCTGCCATGGAGGCGGCAGCCGGAGCGCCGATCTTCGACCGCACACGACGCGGCGTAGCGCTCACACCGGCAGGCCAGGTGCTCGTCCGCCGCGCGATGGAGGTTCTCGCCGACGTGGCGGCGACCGAGCTGGAGCTCGCCGGCCTGCGCGACCGGCATCACGGTCATCCCCGACCTGGCCCTACCGGCCCTGCCGACGGGCGTACGAGCCGTGGCCGTCACCGACACCTACTGGCCCGGCCGCGCGACCGTCGCCGTGACCCGGCCGCGCCCTTCCGCTCAGACACAGGCGATGGTGACAGCCCTGCAGAACCAGGCTGCCTGCCTGCAGGAACCGCCTGAGGGCTCCTAGGAAGCAGAGGTCTTCAGGCGGCGCCAGCAGATGATGGCGCCGCCGAGGGTGAGGAAGGCTTCGTGGAGGTCATCGCGGATCTCCCAACGGGTGCGCAGACGGCGGAACCAGCGCTTCCACGATCACGTGGTGCTTGCTGCCGCTCCTGCCCCGGTCCACCGGAGACGGCCCGGTCTTCGCACCGCCCTTCATAGCCCGCAGGTGCGAGCCGTCCACCGCGGCACGCGAGAAGTCCAGCTGGCCAGCCGCCCGCCACTGGGCGAGCAGCAGTTCGTGCAGGGCCTGCCACATACCAGCCTGGTGCCAGTCCCGCAGCCTGCGCCAGCACGTGCTCCCCGAGCCGTACCCCAACTCCTGCGGCAGGAACTCCCAGGGGACCCCTGTGCAGAGCACGAACAGGATCCCGTTGAGTACCCGCCGTTCCTCCAGCCGTTTGCGCCCCGGGTACCGGATACGCCGCTCGGTCACCGGCAGCAGCGGAGCGATCCGCTCCCACAGCCCGTCCTCGACCTCCCACGGCCTGCGCTGCCCCATGCCACACCCCGCCGTCCATCAGACGGAGGCACAACGTCGGCTGACAACCTGTCATCCAAGGCGGGAAGCGGCTCATTTTGCCAGGAGTCCTCAGAAGCCCCGCCGGGCCGCACCCGCGGGCTTCTCGTCGCACCCCGCTCTCACACTCCTATCACCGACTGGGTCGACTCCCCCGGACCAGAATGCCCTGACCTGGCATTACGCGCTCATCTGGGACTGGCCTGGACGCCCCTGGACGGCCCCTACAACCTGTGCCAGGCGGTACCGCGGCCCATTCGCTACAAGTAGCCACGTGCCGTGCCCGCGGTCCGCGGACCCATCGCCGCCAGCCGGCGGGTGATCAAGGGCGTGACCAGGACGACGAGCAGCAGCCGCAGGCTCCGCACGGTGGAGACCACCGCGACATCCGCGTGCCCGGAGACCGCCGTCGCGAGGACCGCATTGATTCCTCCGGGCGTCGTGGCCAGGTAGGCGTCCATGACGGGCGTGCCGGGCTGGCCTGGGCGAAGACCCAGGCCAGCCCGGCACACCCCACGCACACGGCAGTCATACCGACCAGGATCGACGGCAGCAGCCGCCGGACGCGTACGAGCGTTTCGCGGGTGAAGCGCACACCCACATCGAGACCGACGAGGACGAATATGGCGTTCTGCAGGATGCCGACCGGAGCGAAGCCCGGCAGGGCACCGCTGAGCGTCGCGGCCAGTGCCATCAGCATGGGATCGATCAGCGCGGGCGTGGGAAGCCGCGTCCTGCGCCCGCCCAGGACGCCTACGACCGCGACGGCCGCGAGCGTCAGCACCCCGCTGAGCTGGTCCGATCCGGCCACGAGGTGGAGGAGCCCGGGCTGCGTCTGTTGGCCAACGCCCTGGCCACCGTCTTCGGGCCAGGTGCGCTCACAGCCCTGCTCGGAGGGGTGTCGGGAGCGCACTTCAATCCAGCGGTCGCCCTCGCTGCCTGGTTCACGGGCCGCCGCGCCGGCGGCGGCCGCCCTGTGCGAGTTCCCCGCTGGGCATCCACGAGGGCGACGCTTCGGCCATGACGATCTCGGCAACGCGGTGGAGGGCGCTCTGGTACGCCGCAGCGTTGCCCGGTTCCTTCTGCCATGTCTGGATGCTGATGGTGGCGGAGTGGAGCGAGCCGAGAGGGATCTGGAGGGACAAGGCAGCGGAGCGGCGGGAGCAGCCAGTGGTCATCTGGACGAGGCGGATCGCCGCGCCCCTGCGCAGTTGCCGCTGCGGAGCGTCAGGTTCGTTGAGCGGAACCACCCGGTGTTCGGGCAGAGGTGCCGAGATGGCCTCGGGGTCGAGTCGGCCACGGTGGGTGGCGGGCTACGGGAAGAGGGCGGGCGGGCCGGCGGCCTTGCGGGGAAGCGGACGCTGCTGCGGATCACCGCGGTCATGGCAGGTGAGCGGTGCTGGGCGTGATGACGCAGGCGGATGTGAGCGGTGCTGGTCGAGGGCAGAGCAGACAGGATGCGCGCGAGGGTGTGATGACCGGTCTACACGTGGCGGGAGTCCTGTTCGCCCGCCTCGTCCCGTTGCGACTGGGCAGTGTCCTTGCCGGCGGTGGCGGCGTGGGGCGTGGACTGGGCGTACCAGCTGGCGAGGATGCGCAGTTTTTCGAGGTCGTCGTCGGTCTTGCCGGCGTAGACGAAGAGGATCTGGTCGGGGTCGCCCGGCAGGGTGAGGGCTTCGTAGGTGATGTCGAGGCGGCCGACGACGGGGTGGTTGAACCGTTTGGTGCCCCAGGTGCGTTCGACGACGGTCCGCTCGGCCCACCAGGTGCGGAACTCGGGCGATATCGAACGCAGTTCGGCGACGAATTCGGCGATCTGCGGATCGTGGGGGTTGCGGCCTGCCTCGGCGCGCAGCACGCCGACGACCTCGGAGGTGACCTGTGCCCAGTCGAGGTACAGGGAGCGGGCGGCGGGGTCGAGGAGCATCCAGCGCAGCAGGTTGCGCTCATTGGCCGGGCGGTGGTTGAACGGGGTGAACAGCGCGTCGAGGAGGTCGTTGGAGGCCAGGACCTCGTTGCGGCGGCCGAGGACGAATGCGGGCTGGTCGTGCAGCCCGTTCAGCATGCGCAGCAGATCGGGCCGCACCTGCTGGGGCGGCGCCTCTTCCTTGCCGCGGCGGGGCTGGGGGCGCAGCAGGTCGCGCAGGTACTGGGTCTCGGCCTGGGTGAGCTGCAGGGCCTCGGCGATGGAGAGGATGACGCCTTCGGAGGCGCTCGTGAGCCGTCCCTGCTCCAGGCGGGTGTAGTAGTCCACGCTGACCCCTGCCAGCTGCGCGACCTCTTCGCGGCGCAGGCCAGGTACCCGTCGGCCCGGGTAGTTCGCCAGGCCGACCTGGGAGGGGCGGACCGCGTCACGCCGGGTGCGCAGGAACTTCTTGATCTCCTCGGCATTGTTCGCCATGACTGCCAGTGTTCCCCGGCATGCGGCGCGGCTCCACTGACGTGGGGGGGAAGGTTTTTCCCCGGCAGCAATGGCCCCCGTTCACGGCTTGGCCGGCTGCTTTTCTGCGTGCATGAATGGTGGGGCGGCCATCGCAGTGACCTTCACAGGGTCCGCGGCCCGCCTGCCGTGTTGGGGCACAGGCTGGGGCGGGCGCCGCTTCACCCCGTACACAGCGCCCCCGTCACCGTCACCCGTTGTGACCGTCGTGGGAGGGGTGCGCCCGTTCTGAGGAAGATCCGCATCGTGACTGCTTCGCAGAAGGTCTGGTTCATCACCGGCTGCTCGACCGGCTTCGGCCGTGCCCTGGCCCAGGAGGTGCTTGCCGCCGGCCACAACGCCGTCGTCACCGCCCGCGACGTCGCCCAGGTCAAGGATCTCGTCGAGGGCGACGACCAGGCGCTCGCCCTGCCCCTCGACGTCACCGACGCCGCGCAGGTCAGGGAGGCCGTCGAGGCTGCCGAGAAGCACTTCGGCGGCATCGATGTGCTGGTCAACAACGCCGGCATCGGCTACTTCGCCGCCGTGGAGGAGAGCACCGACGAAGAAATTCGCCGGATCTTCGACATCAACGTCTTCGGCCTGTCCGACGTCATCCGTGCCGTCCTGCCGGGCATGCGCGCGCGCCGCTCGGGAACGATCGTGAACTTCTCTTCCATCGGAGGACTGCGCGCCTTCCCGGCCGTCGGCTACTACGCCGCCACCAAGTTCGCCGTCGAGGGCCTGACCGACGCCCTGCGCCAGGAGGTCACCCCGCTGGGCATCACCACGCTGCTCGTCGAGCCCGGCCCCTTCCGCACCGACTGGGCCGGACGTTCCGCCAACGAGACGCTGCCCGAGCGGGAGATCGCCGACTACGCCGACACGGGCGGCGCGGCGCGTGCCGCGTTCCGCGCGGACACCGGCAAGGAGCCCGGCGACCCCCGCGCCGCCGCCCGGGCGATCATCACCGCACTCGCCGCCGACATCCCTCCCCAGCGCCTGCTGCTGGGCACCCCGGCGTACAGCATGGCGATCGAGCAGCTGGAGTCGATGCTCGCCGAGATCCGCGCGAACGAGGCACTGACCAAGTCGGCCGACTTCGACGCCTGACCTCAAGCCGGGTGCGCCGGCCGGTGACGACGCCGTACGGCCTGTCGCCAGCCGGCGCACCCCGGCGGCCCCGCCGCCACACCCGCACATCGCACGAAAGCCGAACCGATGAGCACGCACACCACTCCCGCCCACGAGAAACGGCAGGCCGCGGCCCGCACTGTGATCACCGCCCTGGCCGGAGCGACTCATCCCGAGCGACTCACGTCACCGGCCACCTCGTCGAGGACGCCGGCCACTGGGTGCCCGAGGAGAACCCGGAGGGCTTCCTGCGCATGTTCCTCGACTTCGACACCCGCGCACGCACCGCCTAATGGGACTGAACACCGCTAAGCGTTAAGGAGAGAGTCACCATGGCAGACAGCCACGACAACCACCTCCAGGGCCGCGTCAGCGTCATCACCGGCGCCTCCTCCGGCATCGGCGCGGCCACCGCCCGGGCCCTGGCCGCGCGCGGTGCCCGTGTTGTCCTCGCGGCCCGCAACGCGGACAAGCTGAACACTCTGGTCACCGAGATCCGCGACGCCGGGGGCACCGCGACCGCCCGCATCACCGATGTCACCCGCCTGGACGACGTCGAGGGCCTGATCGAGTTCGCCGCCGGCGAGTACGGCCCCGTCGACCACCTGGTCAACAACGCCGGCCTGATGCTCCTCTCCAAGTGGTGCGACCGTGCTGTCGACGACTGGGACAAGATGATCGACACCAACCTCCGCGGCTACCTGCACGCCATCAGTGCCGTCCTCCCCGGCATGATCGCCCGTCAGTCGGGCCACATCCTCAACCTCAGCTCGGTGGCCGGCATCCGCGTCGGGGACGTCGGCGGCGTCTACAGCGCCACCAAGTTCTTCATCCGTGGCATCACCGACAGCCTCCGCCAGGAAGTCGGCATCACGCACGGCATCCAGGTCTCCATGATCAGCCCTGGCGTCGTCGACACCGGCTGGGCGGAAAAGGTCCCCAACAGCGAGGGCAAGCAGATCGCCCAGGACCTCAACGAGGGCGCCATCCACCCCGACCGCGTGGCCGACGCCGTCGTCCACGCCCTCAACCAGCCCGCCGACGTCACCGTCAACGACATCGTCATCCACCCCACCCGCCAGGACTGGTGAACCCACCCCCAGCCCCGCACGGAAACGGAGCACCTCTGATGAGCAGCACCGCCTCCCACCGCCCGCTCGCCCTGGTGACCGGGGCCTCCGCGGGCATCGGCCACGAACTCGCCAAGTTGTTCGCCATCAACGGCTTCGACCTGATCGCCACCGGCCGCAGCGAGCACACCGACCAGGCAGCTGCCGACCTTGCACGGTACGGCGTCCACGTCACACCCGTGCGCGCCGACCTCTCCCACAGCGAGGGCGTCGAGTCGGTATGGCGCGCGGTGGAGGAAACTGGCCGACCGCTCGACGCCGCGGTCCTCAACGCCGGCCGCAGCATCGGTGGCGCCTTCCTCGACACCGACCTCGACGACGAACTCTCCCTGATCCAGCTGAACGTGGCCTCCGTCGTCCACCTGGCCAAGCACGTCGCCCGGCACATGGCCGGCAACGGCCGCGGCCGCATCCTGGTCACCTCGTCGCTGTCGGCGACCCTGCCCACCCCCTACGAGACCGTGTACGGGCCCTCGCGCGCCTTCACCCGCATGTTCGCCCTCGGCCTGCGCGAGGAACTCAAGGAACACGGCGTCACCGTCACCTGCCTCATGCCCGGCGCCACCGACAGCGACTTCCACTCCCGCGCCGGCATGAACAACACCGCCTTCGGCCCCGGCATGAAGAAGAACAGCCGCAAGGAGGTCGCCCGCCAGGGCTTCCTCGCCCTGATGAACGGACGCGCCGAGGTCGTCGGCGGCGACGCCGCCACCAAGCGCACCGCCATCGAACACCGCTTCCTGCCCGAGACCTACAAGGCCGCGCGTCACGCCACCAAGGCCAAGCCGCGCCCTGGGTACTAGGGCGTGTTTCGAAAGTCCCGCCTGGCTCGCGACGCCTGGCACGCACTCCCCCAGCTACCGCTGGGAGGTGCCCCCTGCCGCGTTGTCGGAGTCGT
>NZ_JOHR01000034.1 GCF_000719775.1 Streptomyces sp. NRRL F-5135
CTTCCCCACATAGAGGGGGTGGTCAGCGGCACCTGCTGCGAGTTCTTTGACTGCCAGCAGATCACCATGGATCGCATAGAGGCCTGCCGCGTTCGGCACCACCTCAAGGGCCTCCTGCGCCGTGTGCTGCGGGCCATCAGTCAAGGCAGCGAGAGCAACACACACCATGGCTTCGTCCATGGCGAAG
This sequence comes from Streptomyces sp. NRRL F-5135, assembly GCF_000719775.1. Classification (GTDB taxonomy): domain Bacteria; phylum Actinomycetota; class Actinomycetes; order Streptomycetales; family Streptomycetaceae; genus Streptomyces; species Streptomyces hebeiensis. The sequence continues at coordinate 188 of NZ_JOHR01000034.1, forward strand.
AGCCTAAGGGTTGGGCACGACAAACCAGCCGCTCTGAACTACCCGACCAAGCGGTGTGCCCCTTGTACTCATGCCGCTGGAGCCTACGCCGCAGGTAGCCAGCTTAGAACGCCTAATCCAATGAGGTGAGATCACCAGGAGGCGATGCACTGGGTAAGGTTTTCTGACAGGAAGAGCGTGAAACGTCTCTGCGATCCGGCGCCGGTCGCCATGTATACCCGAGCTGTTCCTGCGGCTTGAAGTCCGGTGATGGCTTCGGCGAGTCCGGGCCGAGGTGTGACGCCCGTGTCGAGCATGACTTCGTGCCGCCAGGACCAGGTGTCCCAGAGCTGTGCGGAACCCGTTTGGTTCAGAAAGACCTCGAAGTCCGCGCCTGCCTCCAGCTCGGCCAGAGCGGCGCGTGCAGAGATGCAGCCATCCTGGAACAGTGCGGATTACAGGGCGCCTCGGTTCATGTGATCAGTTTGCCGGGCTGGCTAAGGAACAGCCGGACATACCCCCATCCGCTAGCACGCCGCCGTGGCCGCGATCGTGTCGATCGCAGACCGTTCCCGCCGCATACAGCACCATGCCGACCTCGACCTCCGCATGGACCGCCTACGGGCATCCATCACCACACATGACGCCGGCTTCAAACTGACAGCCGCGGACTTCGACCTCGCGCAGCGCATCGGCACGATGGTGACCGCGCACCAGGCGCTCCCGCTCGACTGACCCAGGGGCAACGGCGAAGTCGACCCTTGCACGGCGTGCGTGCGCCGTCGCCACGCGCTTCGACAAACGGGCGTACGTCTTCCACGGGACGGTCACCGTGGCCGCGATCCGCCTATGGCTCCGTCCGCAGTGAAACGCCCCGTTGAGAGGTCCTTGGCACCTGGGTAGTGGTGGCGCAGTTCGCTGAGTACGCGCTCGTCGACAGCCCTGACGTCCCCAAGATGAGCTGCCGAACTCGGTCTACCAGGGTGAGCGGGTGTCGCGGCGCGCTTCTGGGGTCTGCTCGGGCAGAGCCGTGTTCTGGTCGGTGCGCAGCAGCATGCTTGGGTAGGGTTCGAAGTCCTCATTGGGCTGGTGGAAACGCTCGGTGCGCGGAATGGTGACTTCCACCAGCCGGCCCTCCTGGAACATCCACAGCCCGAAGCAGTCGTCGTCCTGGTCGCGAAGCAGAACCTGCACCGTGTGCGGATGCGGCCACGGCAGCGACTCCAGGTGCCTGAGCAGGCCCTGGCGGCCACGCAATTTCTCGAACTCCAGGGCCCACCCGAACTCGTAGCCCCACTGCCCCGCTATCGGGACGAAGCGACCTCGCCACGTGCGTTCCGGGTCGTCCTGGGTCAGCGGTTCCATCACCTCGTCCGACCAGCGGGCTAGCACGATGACCTCGGCGTCTCTACTCATGCCGGAGTATGACCGCATCCGCCTGATCCACCGCAACCAAATTCCTCAACCGGCCGACGCAGGCAAGGACGGGCGGATTGGCGACGAGCTCTCCGTGCGGGCGAGCCCGACGACGGCGCCTCGGGAGAAGCTCATCTGCGCCTATGCCACGGCCCTGATCAGCTCACACGACCCATCGGACAGCCCCTAGTGCCTGGGCGACCCGGCCGAGCAGGTCCCGCAGGGCGGGCGTGTGCCGGGCGTGCGGCCGGGCCAGTCCCGGAATCTGCTCGGCGAAGGCTGTCGGGCACTCAGCCGCCAGGCACTTGAACCGCCGTATCAGCACCACGATCACCACCGGCAGCCCGCCCACCGGCGCGCCCTTGAGTCGCCGCTCGTACCGGCCGTGTATTCGGCCCGAGGGCCTTCCGCACTGCGGACACCGCGCCGAACCCGTTTGGGAACGGGTACGCAGCATGACCACGCCCGCATCCCGACGCACAGACTCGACCACCACGTCCGCCAGATGCGGGAGAACCTCCCGCAAGTCCCCTGAACCGCACACCCATCCGAAACGATCGAATGGCTGCAACGTCACAAGATCAGCGACAGAGCCCGCTTCTCCGTACCCGCCTGGGCACTTCAACTCGTAGTAGAGGTGACGGTCGGCAGTGCCTGTCACTGGGGTGACCAGGCTGCCGCCATGAGAGGTGGCCTTGCACGCGTAGCCGGAGCTGGCCGTCCGTCACCCGGTGGGACGCGACGGCGCCCAGGTGTGACCGGCTTGCCCTGACGGCCGCCGACGCACCGGGCCCGTGCCGCGGACTCGGTCTCCACGTCGTGGTGGGCCGGGGGGTGCCCCTATGTGTTTGGTCAAGGTCGAAGGTCAGTAGGTTTGTGTGGTCGAAAGCGGGGCCGAGCCGTAGGGGTGTGCATGAGTGATAGCCAGGTCACGATCAAGCTGACGAGTGACGAGGCACTGGTGTTGTCGGACTGGCTGGAGAAGCTGCAGATGACGGACCTGAGCCGAGTTGTCGACGATCCGGCGGTCTGGGTGCCGATCCATCGCATCGCCGGGACGCTGGACAAGTCACTTGCGGGGCTGTTCGCGCCTGACTATGACCAGCGGCTTGAGGCCGCTCGCTGGCGGCTTCGGCCGGAGGAGGACTGACCGGTGAGTCAGAACCGTCACCCGGCCCCTGCAAGTTGGGGTTCGTAGAAGGTTCCGTCGTGGAGCATCGCGAAGAGGACGTCTGCTCGTCGCCGTGCGAGGCAGAGCAGGGCCTGGGTGTGATGCTTACCCTGGGCGATTTTCTTGTCGTAGTCGGCCCGTGAGGTCGGGTCTCCCAGCGCGGCGAACGCGGAAAGGAAGAAGGCTCTCTTGAGCTGCTTGTTTCCTCTCCTTGACGGCTGTTCGCCGCGGATCGAGGAGCCCGAGCTCCGGGTCGCCGGGGCGAGACCGGCGTAGGCGGCGAGGTGGCCGGCGCCGTCGACTACATCAGCAAACCCTTCGACCCCTGGGCCCTACGCGCCAAGGTCGCCGTCTTCACGTCCATCTACCTCGAACGACACACCTCGTAGGGCCCGGCGACACCGCAGCTCCAAGGCGCCGGAACCACACGTCGGCGCTCAAGGCGTGTCTGGAGCACGAGCTTCGCAGTGCTCAGCTGGCGTAGGCCGAGGGCGGTGCGGCGGTGAAGGCTGCGGGGCGTGCCCTGGGGGAGGCGCGCCCCGAGCGGGCGTTCGGCCGGTGGAGCGTCTGGAGCAGCTGGACGAGCCGTAGGTGGTCTTGCCTGCTGAGGTGCTGGGAGTTGTGCTTGAGTTCAGCAGGTTGCGGAGGGTGTGCTGATCCACCAGAGCGAGCTACTCGAGAACAACACCGCTGTCGTGCAGGGCAGGGACGGCGTGCTCCTCGTAGACGCCGGGATAACAGGCGACGAAATGGTCCGCCTGGCGGCCGCCTGCGGTCAGCCGGGCATTACGGTGGGACACGAAGACCTTCGTATGCGGTGTGAGCCTCCACCACACCGGAGGTCTTCGCCATGATCAAGACCTGGCCCCGTTAACAACGCTCGTGATCAATACAGCTAGCGTGGCGGTTTTGCGGAGTGCAGGAGGGATTCGCGGTGCTGGTCATGCCTGGACGGCGGACGTCGACGATGGACCTGTTGGCCGTCGAGGCGGCGGGCCGAGGGATGTCGGTCAGGGCGGCGGAGGAGCCCGGCCTGGCAGGCCCTGCGCACTGGTACGGCGGACCGGTCGCGGGTGCGCGGCTGGCTGGCCGGCTCGGGTTCGCTTTGCTGGAGCCGGCAGACGGCTGGCTCGCCGAGTTGCCGGAAGAGTTCACCGGCCGCCAGGTACGGGCTGGGACCATTGCGGACGCATGGGTGATCGACCAGCCGACGTTCGTCAAGCCGCCCCGTGACAAGTCCTTCCCGGCCGATGTCTACACCGACGGGTCCCGGCTGTTCTCCGCCCTGGACCCGGCAGCACCGGTGCTGCTGTCTGACGTGGTGACCTTCGCGGCCGAGTACCGGCTGTTCCTGCTGGACGGTCAGATTGCCACGGCGAGCCGGTACGCAGTGTTCGGCCGGCTCGACCCCCGCCCACTCGGTACGGACCGGGCGGACGGGGCCACCGCCGCGCAGATTACGGAGTTCGCCGACCGGCTGGCCACCGCAGCCGGGCACACGCTGCCGAGTGCCGTCGTCGTGGACGTCGGGCAACTGCTGGACCCCTACCGCGCAGGCCACCGCTGGGCGGTGGTGGAGGCCAACATGGCGTGGTTCTCGCATGCCTACGCGGCCGACCCGGCACGGGTGCTGGACGTGGTCCTGCGGGCGGCGGGGCCACGCGAGCACATGCGGCCGCGAGATCTGGCGTTCGCGACTGGTAGGCCCGCATGTTCAAGAGTCGCGTATTCGCCGTAGCCGTAGGCCGATCGTCACCCTGTGTCGGTGCCCTGCGGCATGATGACCGGCGTGAACACCGAGATAGTCATAGACGTCTGGCAGCGGCTTCTCGCCGACCCTGGCAAGTCGTGGGTGCTGTTCGAGCATGGCACTTGTGTCGTGCTGACCGCTCCGGAAGGGGAGCTTGCTGAACAGGCAACCGACCTCCTGAAGAAGTTCGGCCCGGCGCATGCCGGATCTTCGGCAGGAGACTTTGGGGTGATCGACCTCAAGGACGTCGAGGGATGGGTCGTCACTGGGCATCACAACGACGTCCTTACCTATGTCGGCCCCGATGAGCCTCAGGATCAGTCGCAGATCGCTGTCGGGCTGTTCGGACGTTCCAAGCGCCACCGGGACGGCACCGAGCTTCACGTCGTCCATGTTGAGGACAAACGCGGCTCAGCGGACCCAGCGTAAGTACCGTGCTTCATCGCTGGTGGTCGTCGGGGGCGTATCGGCTCCACGCTCCTCCGGCCGGGGCGGAGATCGCGGTACTGAACTTGTGCCGGGCGCCCTTAAGCTCGCCCAGCGTGGTTGGGCTGGATGACGGCGTGCGTCGCCTGCGCCAGACCGTCACCGACGCGGCTGCCGCCCCTTCCGCTGGCTGCGCTGCCGATCACCTGGCAGCGGCCTGGAGGGCGACATGCGGACTGCACCCGGACCCGGTAGGCGCGTACAGCGAGGCCATCAAGGCAGTGGAGTGCGGGCGCGGTGAGCGCGACCGGTGACCAGGCGAACGCTTCGGGCAAGCCAGTCGTCCGCGGCGCCTCCCACGCCAGCACCATGGCCAGGACTGGGGCGTGGCCGAAGTTGAAGACCGGCTCCAGGAGCACCGACGTGAAGAGCGTCCAGCACCTCCTGACCGCCCGGGGCTACGCGGTGTCCGCCGACGGCATCTACGGCAGGAAGACCGCGACCGCGGTCGGGAAGTTCCAGAAGCGCGCCGGCCTGAAGGCTGACGGCGTCGTCGGGGCAAAGACCTGGAGCAAGCTCACCGCCCTCACCGTCGGCCTCGGCGACCGCAGCCCGGCCGTCAAGGCCGCCCAGGTGCAGCTCGGCGTGAAGACCGACGGCGTCTTCGGCAAGAACACCAAGAGCGCGGTCCGTAGGTCAGAACGACGAGCAAGTCACACAGACCACGACCTTCCGCTGGGATGGCGCACAGCTGGTCGAGCAGCAGGACGATGACGCGACCCTGGTGTGGGACTACGCCGGACTAAAACCCCTGAGCCAGCGTGAAATGAAGGCCGGCGGCACACAGCAGGAGGTCGATCGCCGGTTCTTCGCGATCGTCACCGACCTCGTGGGCAGCCCCACGGAAATGGTCTCGGCCGACGGGTCCCTGGCCTGGCGAGCCCGCAGCACCGCTTGGGGCGCCACCCAGTGGAACAAGAACAGCACCGCCTATACCCCGCTGCGCTACCCGGGCCAGTACTTCGACCCCGAGACGGGTCTGCACTACAACTTCAACCGCTACTACGACCCCGAAGCGGGCAGGTACCTCTCGCCCGACCCATTGGGCATCGCTCCGTCGATCAACCCCTACGCCTATGTCGCGAACCCGTTCATTCTGGCTGACCCCCTGGGCCTGGCAGCCTGCGAGCCGGATCCCACATGGGCGGGGCAAGTCAGGTGGGTTCGCGACGAGCACGGACGTCCCTATGAGATGCACGCCATCATCACCCGCAACATGCTTGATGAAGGCACACACGCCCGTAACTCGATCATCCCTCCTGGCTACCAGCCGGACAAGGGACAGGCCCGCGGGCACATGCTGGCGCGGCAGCTCGGCGGATCCGGTGATCATGACGACAACCTGTTCACGATCTCCCAGAACCCGACGAACACGCCAGAAATGAGCATGTTCGAGCAGCGTGTGTACGACGCTGTCGCCGGAAACGACGTCGTCCAGTACAGCGTGTACCTGGAGTACGTAAACGATGATCCTGACTCACCCCCCAAGACCATCCAGCTCGAGGCGTTCGGAGCCAAAAAGGACCGGGACGGCAACCTCCTGTTCGATGAGGGGACCATCCTTAACAACCCTGCTCACGACGAGCCCCGCCCCCGGCGCCGTCCTTAGCCTCCAAGGAATCGGATGACTGCCCTCACAGCACTGACGGCCCTGTGCCCACCTCCCCCTACCGTCCCGCCAGCCCCTGACTGGTCCCGGATCGAGGCTGCACTGGGCATGAACCTGCCCCAGGACTACAAGCAACTCGTCACCACCTACGGCCCGGGCCAGTTCTGCGACTTCATCTCCCTGTACCAGCCTCACGCCCCCAGCGAGTGGGCCGACCTGACCGGGCCCATGCCGGCCCGTCTACGAACGCAGATCGAAGAGGTCCGACAAACTGCCCGACACCCCTGGGCATTGCCGCACCCTCCCGAGGATCTCTTCGCCATGGGAGTCACGGGCAACGGGGACTACCTCTTCTGGGTCACCCAGCCCGCTGGCACCCCGGACGAGTGGACCGTCGCCGTCAACGAAGCCTTGCGCGCCCCCTGGTACATCTACGACGGGTCCTTGACCGAATTCCTCGTCGCCACTCTCAGCGGAACAACACACATCCCCATGTTCCCCAAGGACCTCCTTGAACACGGGGCCACCTTCACCCCTTCAGCTCTCCATAGCAACACACCGGTTGCAGCCCCCCGGACATCCGTCAGCACACGCACCATCCGCGACTGGGCCCACGCCCACGGCTACGACCTACCTGAACGCGGGCGCATCCCTATCGAGATCATCCAGGCCTGGGAACAGGAGAACTCCAACAACGCGTGAAAGGGGCAAACGAGACGTGTGTCGCTCGGTGCAACTTCTGATCAAGAGCATGCGCCAGAGCCCACAACCGGCGCCCCTCCCGCGACAAGCACTCCGACTGCCACGCCGCCATCCAGCGCAATTTCTTCAGCCGGCTGCTCGGCCAGCTCCGCCCGTTACGGCGAACTCGTCACGATCGACGCCAAACAGGCCCGCACACCGTGCACACGGCCCTGACGCCCCCAAGGGTCCCTGCGACGGCGTTGCCGAGTGCCTGCTTCCAGGCGGGCCGGGGGCGCGCAGCGTGGCGCGCGCAACCGATGTGCCTTTGGGATATGCCGACTCGCTGCGCGGCAACGCCTTGATGCTCCACCGTGGGGTGCAGGGTGGCGGTTCGGTGCGCCCTGTGTGGACGAGGAGGTGGACCGGGGTGTCCTGGAAGCGTGATGGGTTCGACTCGCATGTGGGTGGGGTCGGGGTGTTGCTGGCCGATGGCAGCGAGCCGGGCCCGGTCTACATCGACATGGGCAGCAGTGGCCATGTCCCCAGCTTCACCGACTGGTGGGTGTACGACGGAGCGGTGCGCAGGCCGATGGCGACGACGATGCGGGGCAGGTGCGCATGCGGATGGCGCGGCGAGCGGACGTTCCCGATCGACTGGCAGCAGGTCGACCGCGACGACGTCGACGCCTACGACACCTCCGGGCCCGAGCGGGACTGGGGGAGCCACCTGGATGAGGTCGCCGCACGTGCGGTGCCGCTCCCCGAGGACCTGGCCGGTCTGCTGCGGCGGTTGCACGAGCGCCTGGACGAGCTCGTCGACGACGATCCGCTCACCGTGGTGAAGGCGGCTGGTGAGCTGAAGGCGACCGTCGCGGTCTTCGGCCCCCTCGCTACCAGGATCGTCACCAGCAGCGAACAGCTCCCTCTCGCTCGGGTCGCCGAGGTGCTTGGTATGACCGAGCAGGCCGCCAGCTCCCTCTTGCGGCACTACGAGCACATGGACCTGTGACCACGCCCCTCTCGGCGTACGGGGGCGGGGGCGACCCAGCGTCCGGTCGACGACGGAGCCGCGCGAGGCCGGGATGCGCGACGAAGCGCAGACAGATACATCCCGCCGTCATTGGAACGCTCGTCTCGCGTGGGTCGAAGGCGACTGACTCCTCACCTGGTCCCGTCAAGGCCGCGGTGCGCGGTGTCGTTCGTCTGGGTCATCCGCGTAGGGGAGCAGCGGATCGGCGACTGAGGCCCGCTACTGGGATCGTGGATAGGTGAGCCGACTGGTCGTTGGAGCGCCCCCTTGCCCCCGTACTGCGGTGCGGGGGGCACAGTGCTGTCAGGGGGTGTCGGTGCTGCCCGGCATAGTGCCGGTCATGACCAATGACTTGGAGCGTATCGACTGGGCGCCTCCATGGGGCACGCCTACGGTCCTGCAGACGATGTGCCGGGATGGCTGCTCGGTATGGCTTCAGCCGATGCAAAGGTCCGGGACAAGGCGTTCAGCCCCGGCAGCACCGCGCCCGGAATCAGGCCGAACTCGCCGCCGAGACACGCCGCTTCTTCCGCCGGCGGGTCAGCCGCACATCGTCCGCGGCTACTTCGGCGGCCCACCCGTCCGCTACGTCCTGGACGAGGACCCCATGAGTTTCTGATCCATAGAACCAACCACTGCCGTCCGGGTGCCGGACAGGCTGCTGGAGCAGCAAGTCCTCTTGCGCACCCCGCAGGGTCTCGCCTACGCCGATAAATGCGCTGTCGGACCTGTCGCCGCAGTGAGGTCACTACCCACCTCTGGGTCCAAATGCCCCATCGTGACGGCGTCACCGACTTCGCCACAAGGCACGCCCAATGACCGCACGTCGACGCAGGTCTGGAGGACTCTCAGCCATCCAACATGTTGATGTGACGAACTCATGGCCTAAACATCACTGATCGTTGATCAAACGCCGTCCCTTACTTACGGTCACGGTTGTCTTTTTCAACTTCCCAAGGGGGGAAACCCGTGAGATCTACACGTCTCATCACCCTGCGTGAGTCTGGTCGGCGAATAGGCACTGTTGGCCTTGGTGCCGCCGCTGTACTCGGCCTCCTTACCGCGCCCGCCCACGCCGCCAGCTGGTCCGGCTCGCTTACGGGCGTCATTCCGGGCTACGAATCCCGTCGCTGGTATGACACCGGTGGCTCCACCACGATCAAGTTCACCGGCTGCAGCACCGACGGCAGCACCTCGGTCACCAATGTCACCCTGCGCAAGGACACCTTCGGGCCCGACCCGTACTACGTGAGGGCGAGTTTCACGCAGTGCCACGCCAGCAGCACCTCCACCTCCACCGGCACATGGTCTGATCACGGCGCCGGCGACTACTACTTCGTCGTCAACGACGGTGCTACGGGCGTCCGTACCTGGGTCAAGTCCCTTACCGTGTCCTACTAAAACTCTGCTCCTCCGGTTGCGCCCACCCCATGTCGGCGTAGCCGGAGGAGTCCCGCTCCGGCGCCGAGGTACCACCGATGCCCTTGCACTACCAGTCCTGCACCTTCCGTTATCCCCGCACATCACGCCCAGTCCTTAACCAGCTCGACCTGGAGTTTTCACCGGGCCATACTGTGCTCCTCGGACCCAACGGCGCTGGCAAGAGCACTCTGCTCTCTCTCGGCGCTAGTGCCTCGCAGCCGCAGGCAGGGCTCGTCCGCTACGGAAGGCTTGACCCGGCCAACCGGAAACACATGCGGAACTACCGGCACAGGGTGTCCTGGCTGCCGCAGCGCCCTGGATTCCTGCCCGGACTGACATGCAGAGAGCACGTGGCGTATATCGGCTGGCTAAAGGGCATGCGGGAACGTGACGCTTGGCGCGCCGCGCCGGAAGCAATTGAACGAGTCGGGCTCAGCGACAAGATCAACGATAAGATTAAGACGCTATCCGGAGGCCAGCAACAGCGGATCGCTATCGCACAAGCACTCGTCCATAACGCGGAGTTGCTACTCCTCGACGAACCCACCGTAGGGCTAGACCCCCACCAGCGGCGCAGGTTTCTCGACTTGCTGATCTCGTTGCGTGGCACCGTTCATGTGATCGTCTCCACCCACGACATCGGCGACCTCGACCAGGCTTTCGACGAGGTCGTGGTCCTCGAAGCGGGCCGACCGAGGTTCAAGGGGGCGGTTGAGGAGTTCGCCGCCCACGCCCAACCGGACTGCGCGCCGGGCCGACGTCTGGAGAGCGCCTACGCGTCGCTGCTGGAGGCGACCGAATGATCACCTGGGCGAATCTCCGGGCCTCGGCTGCACCGTGGCTGGCCCTACCCGCCTTGTTCTACGTCGGTTTGTACATCGACGATGTCACCTACACTGCGCCATCGGGATACGGCGTGCAATCCGGTGAGCTTGCCGCCTTCGCCATGGCGATCATCGCCCCGGCGGTGGCCGGGGCTGCTGCGTGGGAAGCGGGCCGCCACCGCCAGCTGGGAGCCATGCGAACCACCAGCGCGCGTTGGCTCCCAGAACAGCTCTTGCGGGCCGCTGCACCGGTCTTGACCCTGCACCTCGTCCTCATCGCCGGGGCGCTCGTGATGGCCCGCAGAGCGGTAGGTGTGTGGCCTGGCGGAGCCGGGTGGCTCGCCGCGGTGCATCTGGTCGTACTTCCCTTCGGCTGGCTCATCATCGGCTGGTGTCTAGGGCTCATCCTGCCCAGGAGCATTGCGGCCCCCGTCGTTGGGATCAGCTGTTGGGCCTGGCTATCCATGCCGCACGCGATAGCCAACCCCTGGCTGCGACACCTGGGCGGTTTCATCGACGGAACATCCACCGTCACCGACGTGCGCGAGCCCGCCGTGTTTGTAGTGCCATGGCTCATTGTCGCCGGCCTCGCCCTCGCTTTCTGGACCTTGGCCGGCGTGCGCCAGCGCCCCTGGACCGCAGCAGCCAGCGTCCTGGTAGCCGCGGCCACGTTCACAGCAGGCCATAGTTTGGTGAGCGATTGGGGGTACCGGCCCCCGACAAATCCCCGCAACATCGCCATGGCCTGTACCGGACAAGTACCGAGGGTGTGCGTGCCCCCGGAGTACAAACCCTATGCCGAGCAATTGCGGCGGGATGCACTCACTCCGATAGACAGACTGAAGGCTGCCGGGATACCCGTTCCTCAAGAACTGCGCGTCACCTCCCCAGAGATTCCACTCAAGCCAGGAACGTGGCCGCTGTACTGGTCGTTGCCCTCCCTTCACGGCGGGGGCGACCGTGCCCAATACACGGCGGATTTGGCGGAGTCGGCAGTAGCCGGGGCGGCCTCGCTCGCTGGCGTGACCGACTGCCGACAGCCGGGCTCGCCCGCCGCCGCTTGGGCCGCCCTGGCGATGGGACTGAACGAGGAAGTCATACGGCAGGGAATGCTCCCTGCAGACTGGGCAGCGCTCCAGAAGGTCCGCGGTCTATCGGTCCAAGAGCAGGCCAGATGGTTCAACACAGCAGCCGTGAGCCAGAAGCACTGCGTGCGGGTCATGCCATGAGCCGCTACATAATCGCCGTACGCCGCTGGTGGGTCATTCCCATCGCACTCGCCGTGCTCGTCTTGATGTGCGGGTCTGTGGGGACGAGCGAGATTCCTGTTCCCAGTCTCGTCGGCGGCATGGTCGGGGCACGTCTGACCTACTTCACCCCAGTTCTGATCGTCGTCGCCGTCATGTACTGCCTCGAACGACAACTACGCGAAGCCGAGAGCACAGCGGTAGCTCACGTCCGCCTGTACGACAATGGCGCCCTCATCCTCACCGTGGTGCTTACGCACGCGGCCGGGCTAGTGGTGGGAATGGACGTCGCCCGAAACGTCACCCTCCTTCTCGCTATCGCCCTTCTCACACGTCGCCTCGCCAACGAGGCGACGGCAGCAGCATCAGGGTTGCTGCTGCTCATCTTCAACCTCATCCTTGGTCGCGCCTACCAACCCGGGGGCCACCCCTCCCACGTCTGGTGGGCCCTTCCTCTCTACCCTGCCGAAAGCCTGGCTGCGTGGCTGGTCGCAGTTGTCCTGTTCGCCTTCGCGCTGAAGCTCTCAGGGGCAGGGCGCTCTAACTGATCGTTTCAGAGGGCGGTTCGTGAGGTGTTGGCGCGGCGGCCACCGTCTCTAGGACCGGAAGATCCCGATCATTGCGACCGGTTTGAACCAGCTGCGCCAGCACGGTCCGGCCAGCCAGTGTTCCTCCGTTTCGGCCGAGACCATCCGCAGCCGTTCCTTGAGGCGATCGGCAACCCGCGCCGCGAAGTCGCCGACGTCCGCGAGGAAGAGGAGTCCAAGGCCCGCCAGGCGCAGTACCAGGCACAGGTACGGCGGGCAGCCCGGGAGCAGGCCGCGAAGCAGGCAGCCGAACGCGAGGCCCGCCGTCCTGTCTGCACCGGCTGCGGGGCGAAGTTCACCGACGCCCGCTGGGAGGCTGCACAGGCGACGGACTGGGGAGTCCCGAAGGACCCCCATCCGCACCTTTGCGACAGATGCAAGCGCGCGGCCGTCGCCGACGCCCACGAGGCCGACGACCGGCAGGAGCACCCGGAGGGGAGGGCAACGCGTCAGGACCTGCAGGTCGACCGGGTGTTACGGGGCGGGGGTGAAGATGACGGCGGTCTTCGCGCAGTCGCCGTGGGCGAAGACGGCGAGGGCGTCCATCTCGGCGTTGTCGGCGGCCAGATTCCAGCGGAGCTTGGTGCCGACCCATTCGGAGATGTAGCGACAGTGCGCGCTGGGGAGCGGCGGCATCCAGTCGCGGGGGTCCTGGTCGGCCTTCTGACGGTTGGAGCGTGCGGTCATCGCGACGAGGGACGAGCTGGCGTCCTGGTCGTTCGCGTATGCCTCGCGCCGGGCCGGCGTCCAGGCGGACGCTCCCGAATCCCAGGCCTCGGCGAGGGGCACCATGTGGTCGATGTCGAGTTTGGCGGGGTCGTTGACCTCCTGGCCGTTGTAATAGCTCTTCCACAGGCCGCCGGACAGCTTGCAGCTGGCAGCCATGGTCGGCGCTTGGACCGCTTTTGCCTGGAGGACCTCGGCGCGGGTGTTGCAGCCGTCGGCGGGATCGAGGCCGGTGTTCCAGTGCTTGAACGCATCGCGGCTGTATCCGGCGCGCGCCTCGTCGGCGAGGGGGATCTGCTCGACGGCGTCGACCAGTTGAGCACCTCCGCACCGGCCGGCGCCACCGGGGCCGCGGCGGCCGTGTACGGCAGGGCGATCGGCGCCAGGGCGAGGAGCCCGACGTCTCACCGCTTACCGTGCACGAGCTCGTTAGCCAATGAAGTTGCTGCTGTCAAATACGAAAGGCCTATGCTCGTGTCGGTCCTATACTGCGGACATTCGCAGGTATGCCTGCAGGTCCGACGCAACAGGGGGTGCGGTCAGTGTCGACCCAGGACCCGCGAGAGCAGCTGAGCCAGTACCAAGGGGCCCTTCGGGTGTCGGCCTCTGACGCGGAGAGCTACGCTGCCCGGTGCGGTGTCTTCTTGGCGGCCAAAGTCCGCCGACGCTTTACTGTGGCCGGCTGGGAGCGGCGCCACGGCGACGATCCGTTCATGCTGAAAGTGACCCGGCAGGTCATCGCCGCGCTTCACCGCGACGAGCGCATCGCCACCTGGGAGGGCCTCCAGGAGGCCCTCCGGGAACAGATGGCACAGTACCCCGATCTTCACCCGGGAGTGGAGAGGTACATTGCACACGCGGTGGAGCAGTACCTCGACGCCCACGACGAACTCGCGGCACAGTACGAGGAAGTGCGTTTTTTTGCCTTCGACCCTGCCGTGGGAAGCCAGGGGCGTGAGGTCACCGTCTGGGCGCCTTTGTACTCCAGCGTCGATGGAGTCCGCGAGGTCCGACGACTGCGCGTGAACAAGGCCCGCAGCAGCGCCGAAGAGCATGATCGCTGGGCGACGGTCGCCGCCTTCGCTGCTGCCGGGGCCAAGATGCGGATCCCGCCAGTGAAGATCCGAATCGTCGAGGCTGGCTTGTTTGACGGCTCCACCGAGGTCGTCTTCGAAGCCACGCCGGATGAGGTTCGCACGCGATACGAGACGTATGGACGTCCTGTCATCAAGAAGTTGCTGGATGCCGCTGACTACCGGCCCGGCCAGTCGTGTCAGGACTGCAAGCTGGCAGGGTGCTGTCCGAGTCTGGAGGATCTCTCAGGCTGCCTTGGCCAGCGACGGCCGGGGACGCACACCCGCTCGGTGAGCGCCGCCGACCTTGAGCTCTACCTGAAATGCCCCGCCCGCTGGTACCTCGAAACGGTGTGCAGGCTGCCGCCAGCCCGCATGTCGTCGGAGGCGTCGGACCGCGGCCGCATTATTCACCGGTGGCTCGCTCAAGCCCACGCACGCGGCACGCGGTGTACCGAGCAGGACGTCGCACCTCTCGGACAGGCTGGGGCCTTCACGGGAACCCTCACGGCGGAAGAGTATGCGAAGACTCGTGAATTCCTTGCTGCGCATGCTCGTTTGTGCCCTCTGGCCGACGGCGTCGAAGTTGTTGCCGTCGAACCCTCGGTTTACGGGTACGACGGGACCGCGGACGTTGTGATTGCTTCTCAGCCCGATCTGGTATATCGAGGAGCGAGCGGGCAGATTTTCGTACGCGAGACGAAGACCACGACTCAGATGCCCGCAGACGAGAGCGACGCCTTCGACCGCTTCTTCCCGGTCCCGTGGCTGATGAATATCGCCTCTACTGCGAAAGATGCCTTCGGTGAAACCGAAATGCTCCCCGTCGTCGAACTGGAGGTGATCACTTCAGAGGGGGCACGCGTGTTCACCTGGGATCTGGAGCGCGATCAGGACATGGTCCGCATGGCGCGGGCCGAGGTCCGCCAGCGGGCCAGCTCCTGGATTCGAGATGCCACATGGTCCTCGTCGCCCGGGTCTCAGTGCACCTGGTGCCCCGTCAGGCGGTGGTGCCCCGACGCCGCGGACGCTCACGGTGACGCCGACGGACAGCCGCAGGTGTATGACGAGCCGTGTGCTGGCCTGCAGGCGGGCTTGTCCGACTAGCCCGACGGAGAACACGTGCACGGCAGACTGGCGGGGGGCTAGGCTTGGGTGAGGAGCATGTCGGCAGGTTGTAAGAGTGTGTTACGGGAGGGTAGTTGGATAGGCCGCTACCCACGCCCCGGGTGATGCTGCCACGCGGCCCGAACCTCCGCCCTCGGCCGCCCTTGCCGCCGGTGCGTCAGTACGCGGTCGATTCGTCGCTTCCACGGCGTCGTCGGCCCGTCACCACCGCCCTCGTGGACACCGGCGTCCTCTATGCCCTGGCTCACCGGCCTCTGTACCTGGAGATGTTCCTCAAGCTCTACGGGGAGAGTGTGGCCGTGGCCACGGCGGTCGAGGAAGAGATCCGCAACGTTGCGCGGATCCCGCAGGTCGCCCGTCCGCGTCGGAACCTGGTGCTGATGGCGGCCTGCGCGGACCGCCTCGTCAAGAAGCTCGACGACAAGACCATCACCGTGCTCGAGCCCTCCGAGGACTCGGCCGCGCTGGAGGCTGCGGTGCAGCAGCAACTCCTGGAGCTCGATCGTGCGGCGGCCGAGCGGCGGGGTGCGACGTGGCACCAGATCGATACGGACAGGGCGAAGCGTCATCACGGCGAGAAGGAGAGCATCCTCATCGCCGCCGACGTCATCAAAGCCGGCGGCACGGCCATCGTGCTGACCAACGACGGAGGCGCCAGCCGAGTGGCCTGGCGGCAGGGGGTATCCGCACGGAACCTGCGTGACATCCTTGCCGAACTCGCCTGCGCAGAACCGAACCTGAAGGAAGAGGACCTCCTGGCAGCGCTCAACGAGATGACGGCCCACTTCGCCACCCTGCCCACCGATGTCCGTCCGGCGGACTCCTCTGCCTTCCGGTGCCGTGGTCTCGCAGGTGTGTGCCGCTCCTGCGACCCTTGATGTGTTAGCCCGGTGCCGTCTATTCCGCCGCCGCGGTCAGGTCCCAACCGGCGGCGCTCAGCTGTCGCACGGCCTCCCCTTCGTCCCCGTCTGCGATCACATCAGCCACTGTCTGCAGACTCACCACATTGCTTGCGAATGCGGCCAGGACATGCTCGGTCAGACGAGGTGAGGCATACCGCCGGCCCTCGGCCTCCGCCATCTGAGACCACGCCGTACCGGCTCCGACGCTGACCATCATCGACGCGACTGTCGTGTTCTCGCACTGATCCAGCAGCGCGCTGGAAGGCGTCAGGTGGTATTCCGAATCCCGTAGCGCCTTGACCGTGGCCCGCCTGCTTATTCCGTAGGTGAGCATGGCATCGGCGACAAGACGGTTCACATCCGGTAGATCATTCGAGGGGCCATGCTCTTCCAGCATTTCCTCCAGCGCCTCGTCCGGGAATAGGAAATGTCGAGAGAAAGAGTCCGCGATGATCTCTGGAATTGCGTTGGAATTCTGCGCCCGGTCGATGATTATTTGCCCGCTGTCCTGGTATAGGACATGGCTCAATTCGTGTGCGAGCGTGAATCTCTGAAGCGCCCAATAGTCGTCCGAATTGATGAGGATTGCCCAAGTCTGGCGGTTTTCGTGGATTTCTGGGACTGAAATGCCGTGAACGTTCTTCGGCAACGGCCGGTACTCCACCAGGCAGCCCAGGCTCTCGACGAAGCCGGTGAGATCCTCAATCGGGGCGAGCGGATCCAGAGCGCGCTGGGCCCGTAGCCGGACAGCAGTCGTCCTGCCGTCCTCCTTCGGTTTGAACAACCTCCTTGACACAGGGAGCCGGGAGAGATCCTCAACCGGCGTGCTGAAGCCCCAACGCTCGGTCAGCCGATCTGCGGCTAGAAGCTTCATGGCGTGTTCGACCGGCTCGACCACATCGTGCTCGATTTCCGCCGTGCCCAGGCGCAGGCTCACGCCAAGTGAGGGCCTCCTCGCGCCGGTCAGGATGGTGGGATCCACTCCCAGCAGCGCACCCAGGAGCGAGGCTTCCCGCCGTGAGGGAAGACGCTTCCCGTCCAGCAGCTCTTCCCCGATCTCAGATGACCCGAAAAGCTCTTCCAGTACAGGCGGAGTGACCTCGTAGCGGGAGAGCAGGCTGCTCAGCGCACGGGCATCAAATGTCGCTGCCTCATTGCCCACACGCGTCACCTCCCTGGCCGCCTCGTCTGTGTGCCCGCACTTGCGTCCCCCGCAGCAGCGGGGAAACCGTCCTCAAAGACTCTCCCCCCGACTCTGCCCTGTAGTCCTGACAGCCGACTCTCCGCAGCAGAAAAGTTCACTCTTCGACCACCCCCTATGCCCACAAGGATAGAGGCGGACACTGACAGCCGCGAAGGCGAAGCAGACCGGGTAGGGGCCTTGGCCGAGACATCGCACAAGCCGGTTGACCAGCGATTACGTGTCTCCAGAAGGGGCGCCAGGCGATAGGTGCAGCTCATCGTGACTACGCCCCTTGCGGGGAGGCTGACAGCACCTTGCCGCCTCGACCGACAGGATGAGGATGCGGTCCGGGGGGCGGTTGCCTCAGGGGTCACGACTGTCTGTTCCCTCCCCGGCAGAGCCCGCGATACGTCAGTGCCCATCCGGCAGCCCGCGCAGCGATGCACCAGCATGCCCGATGCCCGCACTATCAAAGCAGCCTTGCCCATGCCGCGTCACCTTATTGGACGGGCGGCACCCGCCTGCAAAGGCGTCAGCCAAGATCCCTTGGTAGGCGTCTATCGGCGCAGGGCGTCGGCTCGGATCCAGTACTGCCCAACAGCGCTTGTCGGCGATAGCGGACCTGGTGCCAGTGGCCGATCTGTTTTTGGCATCAGCGCTCAAGCGTCAGTGAACTTGAGCGGCTCGGACAGAAAAACTTGCAGGCGACCGCAGCGGACGCAGGGCGATCGCCGACATGAGCCGGCCCGTCGGCCTCGTAGCGCATGCTTCGAGGCCCCGCCCTGCCCCCGTACCGCTGGTACGCGGCCGAGCGTCTCTGGACGCGGGCTCCTGGGATCGGAGGCCCGAGTGGCGGAAGGAACCGTGGAGGCGGCCATTGCCGGCAGGCTGTGAGGGGCTGGCGCCTTTCAGCTTGATGAGCAGGTTCAGGCATGCCGGCTCGGGCGAAAGGGGGCAGTCAGCCTCCAGGACTGCTCGCCACGGTTGTGATCGAGGGCGCCAGTCAAGATCACCTGGTGTTCCACGAGCCTTAGGACTTCTTCGAGCAGTCGGTAGACGGGTGTGGCGGTGTGCGATTTGGTGGGCGTCGGCGGCACCCTCGACAGCGCCTGGTTCCAAATGGGCTTGCAGTGCGACAGCGACCAGCTGGGACCTCGCGGCCGGCTTCGTGAGCCTGTGCTCGCGGGCGACGCGCAGGGTCCAGTCGGCAGCCCGTGACCGGGCTCTGTGGCCCGGCATGCCCGTCAGAGGGTCACTGAGCCAGACGGCCGCAGCCGTCCCCTGCGGGGCAAGCCGCAACCATCTGGCCGCCTCCAGCTCCCACCAGGCGACCGTCGAGTTCCCCAAGGCCATGCCGCGAGTCAGCCCTGCCGGAACGAGTGCGTGCCCTAGCTGGTCGGAACGCAAGACGCCCTGCAAATCCAGGAGGCGGGCCGAGGCGCTTGTTGATGCGGGAAGTGAGGCCGCGGCAAAGCTGAGCATGTTGCGTACCAGTTCCATCTCCTCCTGCACGACGGGGGAGGGGCGCGGCCGGCGACGGCCAGGCCCTGGAGATGCGTCCTGCTTTCCGGTCAGGGCGGTC
Source organism: Streptomyces sp. NRRL F-5135 (assembly GCF_000719775.1). GTDB lineage: Bacteria > Actinomycetota > Actinomycetes > Streptomycetales > Streptomycetaceae > Streptomyces > Streptomyces hebeiensis. The sequence goes on from NZ_JOHR01000034.1 coordinate 18,987, forward strand.
GCTGGCACGGCCGACGCGTCTTTCATCGCCGCAGCGCATGCGGCGCACACGTCAGCCAGCCGCCACAGCCGGCCACCCAGCTCGCGGGACAGGACGAGAAGGAGAGGGCCGGCGCAGCCGCGATGTCGCGGGTGCCAGCGGCAGCCGCGTTCATGGCACTGGCAAGTCCGCAGGTGTGAGGGGAGGAGTGAGCGTCGGGCGTGGTGCGCGACGTGTGCGAGTGCGGCCGAGGGTGCGGTGCGCCGCACCCAGCTCAGGCGCGACCGTAGATTCCGTCACGCCTCTTGCCAGGCCCTTGCCTCCTCTGCCATAGCTGCACGAGCCGCCTTGACCCTGCGGTCGCCCAGGCTTCCCATCTTGGCCAGGTTGAGGGGCGGCCGAAGCACATTGAGCACAGCAGTCTCAACCTCATCGAGGACCACACCGTCAGGTCCTACCCACACCGAGAGCTGCAACCTCGCGTGCATCCATTCCGTCAGCCGCTCATCGCCGCTGCTCTCCAGAGAGTAGTTGGCGCTGCCGTCAGGCCGAGCAAGGTTGCGGGGCACTGCTCGGAGTCCAAGCGGTTCCCGCAGGAGCGCTGAGAGAGTCCGTCGTAGGGTGGAGAAGCCAGTCTTGCCCGTTGCGAAGTGTGTACGCAGGTCGCGCCCTACCAAGCTGCGTTCTGCCTTCCCCACATAGAGGGGGTGGTCAGCGGCACCTGCTGCGAGTTCTTTGACTGCCAGCAGATCACCATGGATCGCATAGAGGCCTGCCGCGTTCGGCAC
>NZ_JOHR01000035.1 GCF_000719775.1 Streptomyces sp. NRRL F-5135
CGCTTCCTGGAGAGCCCATGCCCGGCCGTGATCACACATTCCCCGTCCCACGCCCGTCGGCGGAGTTGTCGACCGACCGGCACGACCCCCGCGACGACTGGCCCGACGAAGCCCGCAACCTCGCCGACCACCTCACCGCCATCTACGGCGACCGCGACCCGCTCCCCACCATCGCCGGAGGATGGATCGCCCGCCAGAAGAGCCGCCACACCCGGCGGGCCTACGTGCGAACGTTCAAGGCGTGGGAGGAGTACACCCGCTCCACCGGCATCCACCCGCTCCAGGCGAAGCTGCCGCTCGCCGACGCCTACGCCAAGCACCTCGCCAAGACGCCCACCCGCAACGGCAAGCCGCCAGCCGAGACCACCCAGGCCCAGGCCCTCGCTGCCACCGGGAGCTTCTACACCTACGCCGCACGCCTCCAGGTCGTCGACTCCGACCCGTTCGCCGCAGTCAACCGGCCCTACGTCGACCCCGACTACTCGCCCACCGAGGGCATGACCGAAGAGGAGACGACCCGGCTCATCCAGACGGCCGCCGACTGGGCACCCCGCTCCTACGCCCTCGTCATGCTCCTCTATCTCACTGGCGCCCGCGTCGACGAACTGCTGTCCCTCGACGCCAACCAGCTCGGCTACGACAGGGGCCATCGCACGCTGCCCCTCACACAGAAGGGCGGCAAGAAGCGGCCCGCGCCCGTACCGCCGCTCGCCCTCGACGCGCTCCTCGCCTACCTCGGCGACCGCACCGACGGTCCGCTCTTCATCACCGAGCGCGGCCGCCGCTGGACGCAGCCCGAAGTCTGGAAGCACCTCCGCGTCCTCGCCCGCCGGGCGGGCATCCCGCAAGCCGACAGCATCAAACCCCACACGCTGCGGCACCAGTTCATCACCGACAACCTCGCCAACGGCGTTCCCCTCCAAGACGTCCAGGACGCCGTCTCCCACTCCGACCCACGCACCACCCAGCGGTACAACCGGCGCCGCCGCCAACTCGACAACCACCCTGCCTACGCACTCGCCGCCAAGCTCGGAGTGAGGCTCCAACAAGGCACGGTCGAGTAGGCTCGCCCCGTACCAGACTGACTACGGCTCCGCCTGGCATCCCCCGTCGAGGCGGAGCCGCTGTCTGCCGGTATGAGGATTTCGCCCTCCCGGGTGACACACCAGCAGACCTGGCCCTCAACGGCCATAGCGCCGGTATCACCGGACCATGACCATCTTCACGCGCGGTCTGGCCGCTGCCGCTCTCCTCACCCTCCAGCTCGCTGCCTCCGCCCCGTCCGCAGTCGCGGACGCCGGGCCAGTCACGCTCGCCCCGATCACGCTCGCTGAAGGCATCTCTGTCCTTCCCGTCGCCGAGGAGTCCCGCGAGGGGTACAAGCGCACTCTCTTCAAGCACTGGGTCGACGTTGACAAGCACGGATGCGACACCCGCCAGGAGACGCTGAAGGCCGAATCACGGATCCCTGCGACCGTCGCTGCTGGCTGCAAGGTGACCGCGGGGGAGTGGTACTCCTACTACGACGGCGTCACAGTCACGGACCCGAAGCAGTTGGACATCGACCACGTCGTTCCCCTTGCTGAAGCCTGGGATTCGGGGGCGTCCGGCTGGACGGCGAAGCGTCGCGAGCAGTACGCCAACGACCTCGACGCCGAGCGCAGCCTCGTGGCGGTGACGGGGAAGACGAATCGCTCGAAGGCTGACAAGGATCCGCAGGACTGGATGCCGCCGCTGGCCGACGCCCGCTGCACGTACATCGCGGACTGGGTCGGCACGAAACTTCGCTGGCAGCTGTCCGTCGACCAGGCGGAGCGGAAGGCATTGACGCGGATTGCTGACGGCTGCGGCCAGGAACGAGTCGAGTACACCCCCGCGCCGTAGGACTGGACGTCGGCCGACGTGGCCGTGAGGCCGCACTGTCGTAGCGGACTCGTATCGTAGAACCATCTATCCCCGAGACTGCGGGGATTGCTTCTGGCCCCGCCCCGGAGTGATGCCCGGGGCGGGCTGCTGCTGTCACCCCACGGCCGCGATCCTGCCTACGCTGCTTCGGCAGCCTCAGATCTGACCGCTGCCGCCCATTCCGCCAGGAGCCGCTGATACGTCTCCTGCTCGACCGGAGACAGCACCCCGTCGGCCCGAGCCCAGAGGGCACGGATCTCCTCATTCACCACGGCAGCAGGCCGCGCGGCACCAGGGCGAGAAGAAGCGGACATGCCAGAAGGATAGGCCGGGCGACTGACAATCAGTCAGCGTCAGCGGCCGGCGTCGCGATCACGAACGTTCCCTTGTTCGGCAGCGTCCGCACCAGCCCGCGGTCCCGCAGTTCCTGAACGGCTCGCCGAACCGTTCCAGACGCGACCCCGTATTCCGCGCCCATCGCCCGCTCATTCGGCAGCCGTGCTCCGACAGGGATCCTCCCGGCCGCGATCTCCTGCTCGACCTGGTTTGCGACCCGCACGTACACGTACTCGATCGGCTCGTGCTCCATGCCCGGAACGTATGGCGCGAGGGTGCAGCCTGCACCTGTAGATGGCCGTATGGGGCACTATGGGGCGGCCTATAGCGGTAGCTTCTGAGCAGCAGAAACCCCCGCAGCCGTGCAGGGCTCGGGGGTACGGCCGACACTCGCTGGAGTATCGACATGACGCAGCCTATCGACGGCGCCCCCGACGCAGACCCTCACGGCTGGTGCCACTGGCACAAAGGCCCCTCGCGGTCGGCTGAGCTGATCGAGGTCATCAAGTCCGGGCCGAGCGTCGGCTACGAAATGTACGCCTGCGGCCCCTGCCGCGAACAGCGGCACCTCACCCCGCATGTGGAGCCCGCCTCGCCGCTCGACCTCCTCGTGCCGCAACTTTGCGAAACGTGCGGTGAAACCACGACCTTGCCCACCCGCGTTGGCATTCACCATGCAGGTAGCGGTGGCGGACGCGTCATGTACGCCTGCCCGTCCTGCCAGGCCGGTCCTCAGCGCCTACTGCCCCTCGACCGGCATCCGCGCGACTCATACGGGTTCCCGCGCTTGGAGCTGTGAACCGCCACCGCCTAGGAGATGCGCAGACGGTGACTCTTTCACACCCCGTGTGCGCGATTCACTTAGATACGTTCTCGCCACACCCTTTTCCATGTGGAAACTATCGGCTTTACTCGGTGGCGGCGAGGAGGAGCATAGGCCGCCCCCCCACGGGCCGCTCAGTCGAGGAAATCGGTGACGTGTATGTCCAGGGCGCGGGCAACCCGCAGTAAGTGGCTGATCTTCGCGTCGCTGGTGCCTGCCTCTAGGCGCTGGACGGTGGACCGGTCGATGCCAGCACGCTCTGCCAACTTCTCCTGCGTAAAGTCCTTACGCATCCGCTGATCTTGTACGCGCCTGCCGATGGCTCGACGGGCGGCGATCTTAAGTCAGCAGCTAGATTGAAGCTTTTTTGGATCACGCCCAGACCGGCGGCAGTGATCTTCGCGATGCGACCCGCGTCGCCCTGAGGCGACCGCCCGCTCTTCCGAGCACCCCCGGTGGGGCGGGTGGTCTTCCCCTCGGCCCCCGGGATGGGGCTCCGAGAGGAAATGGCTGCGGGCGCCTGACGTCGTCAGGCGCCCGCATTGCCCATCCGTAGACCGGCCAGGGTGGGGCGGTCGTATCCCCGCCCCTCCAGGTGGCGCTCCCACCCTGGCCTCGGATGGGAGAGTGGGAGACAGATGGGAGATGATCAAGGTGAGAGGGCTCGAATTGGCTCTAAAATCCGCTAAAAAACTCTAGCGGTCTTGCCCGCCCGCCCCCGTCCCGCCGGGCGTCGTCAGCCCGCCGACTCGCCCGCGTGCGGGCTCAGTGTGTCGGTCCCGACCAGCACGAACAGCGCGATGCCGAGGAGGCGCGTCCTTCAGTTCGTACGCGCCCGAGGCGAGCACCGCCGGTACCGCCAGCAGGAAGGAGTAGCGGGCCGCCGACTCGCGGGTGTACCCCATCAGCAGGCCGCCGCTGATGGTGGCGCCCGAGCGGGACACGCCCGGCACCAGGGCCATGGCCTGGCAGAAGCCGTAGATCAGACCGTCCCGGACACCCAGGTCCTTGAGGGTCTTGCGCTCCTTGCCCGCGCGGTGCCTGCCGCCGCTCTCGTCGCGGGCCGCGAGCCGGTCGGCGATGCCGAGGACGACGCCCATCACGATCAGCGTGGTCGCGATCAGGCGCAGATCCCGGAACGGGCCCTCGATCTGGTCCTTGAGGGTGATGCCGAGCACGCCGATGGGGATCGAGCCGACGATCACCAGCCAGCCCATCCGCGCGTCGTGGTCGCCGCGCATCTCCTTGTTCACCAGGGAGCGGGACCACGCGGAGAGGATCCGGGCGATGTCCTTGCGGAAGTAGATCAGGACGGCCGCCTCCGTGCCGATCTGGGTGATCGCCGTGAACGCGGCCCCCGGGTCGTGCCAGCCCGCGAACGCCGCGGTCAGCCGCAGGTGCGCGCTGGAGGAGATCGGGAGGAACTCGGTCAAACCCTGGACGAGCCCGAGGATGAATGATTCGAACCAAGACATGGGGTGCTACGCCGTCCAAGAGGAGTTCGGGGCACTGGCCGGCGGAGCCGTGGCGCAGTGACGGGCTGACAGGGCCAGGGCCGTGGGGCGTTGGCCGTGGGCAGCGTAGCGTCTGCCTGTCGCGGGGCCGTCGCGGGGTCATTCGGGTGAAACCCGGGTAAAGCGTCGGTGTGATCGCGGCAAATGCCCGGGGTGGTGAAGGTGAACGCGTCGGGCGGCCCCGGGCGGTCCCGTATGCCGACGGGCCGTCAGCGTCACCCCTCATGACGGCTCCTACTCGCAGGTAAGGAGAGGGATAGCTCACACGCGCGCGCCCTGCTGCTCTTCCGGCGCGCTGCCCTAACATCTGGGCATGACGGTCCTGCCCGATGACGGGCTTTCCCTGGCCGCCGAGTTCCCGGAAGCGACCCGCGCGCAATGGCAGAGCCTGGTGGCAGGCGTACTGCGCAAGTCAGGGCGGGAGCTGACGGGGCCGGCCGCGGAGGAAGCGCTTCTCACCACGCTCCAGGACGGGCTCACCACCCGCCCCCTCTACACCGCCGAGGACATCGCCGGAAGCCTCGCCGACGACGCCTACGAGGACGCCCGCGGGGACACCGCGGAGGGCGACTGCGGAGACGGCGCCGGGGCCCCCGCCGGGTTCGGCGCCGCGCGCACGGGTCTGCCGGGATTCGCGCCGTTCACCCGGGCCGGCCGCCCGGAGGGCGCCGCCGTCTCCGGCTGGGACGTACGGCAACGGCACGCGCATCCCGATCCCCGGCGGACCAACGAGGCCGTGCTCGCCGATCTGGAGAACGGCGTCACCTCCCTCTGGCTCACCGTCGGAACCGCCGGCGTGCCCGCCGGTGAACTGGCCACCGCCCTCGACGGAGTCCATCTCGACCTCGCCCCCGTCGTCCTCGACGCCGACGACCAGTTCGCGTCCGCCGCACGCGCGTTGCTGGCGCTCTACGACCGGCGCGGCATCGCGCCGCACGCCGCCCGGGGCGGCCTCGGCGCCGATCCCGTCGGCCGGTTCGCCCGTACGGGACGTCGGACGGCCGGAGACATCGACCGGGCCGTGGAACTCGCCGCGCTCTGCGACCGGACGTACCCCGGCCTGCGCGCCGTCTGCGTCGACGGGCTGCCGTACCACGAGGCCGGCGCCTCCGACGCCCAGGAACTCGGCTGCGCCCTGGCCACCGGGGTCGGCTGGCTGCGCGACCTGACCGGGGCCGGGCTCTCGGCCGAAGCGGCCTGCGGGCAGCTGGAGTTCCGGTACGCGGCCACCGCCGACCAGTTCCTGACGATCGCCAAGTTCCGGGCCGGGCGGCGGTTGTGGGCCCGGGTGGCCCAGGTCTGCGGCGCGCCCGCCGGGGCCGGGGCGCAGCGCCAGCACGCGGTGACCTCGCCGGTGATGATGACGCGCCGCGACCCGTGGGTGAACATGCTGCGCACCACCGTCGCCTCGCTCGCGGCCGGCCTCGGCGGCGCGGACGCCGTGACCGTGCTGCCCTTCGACCACGCGCTCGGGCTGCCCGACACGTTCGCCCGCAGAATCGCCCGCAACACCTCCACGATCCTGCTGGCGGAGTCCCATCTGGGCCGGGTCATCGACCCCGCCGGCGGCTCCTGGTACGTGGAACGGCTCACCGACGACCTCGCCCGCGCCGCCTGGGCCTGGTTCCAGGAGATCGAACGGGCCGGGGGCCAGCGGGCCGCCCTGCGCTCCGGTCTGATCGGCGAGCGGATCGAGGGGACCTGGCGGGAGCGGTCCGGGCGGCTGGCCCGGCGGGCCGAACCCATCACCGGCGTCAGCGAGTTCCCGCTGCTCGACCAGGCACCCGTCGAGCGGGAACCGGCACCGGCGCCGTCGGGCGGCGGGCTCCCGGTGGTCCGGCGCGACGAGGCGTTCGAGGCGCTGCGGGCCCGTTCCGACGCGCACCTCGCGGCCACCGGCGCCCGCCCCCGGGTCTTCCTGGCCGCGCTCGGACCGGCCGCCGCGCACACGGCCCGGGCCGCCTTCGCCACCGGCTTCTTCCGGGCCGGCGGCATCGAGACCGTGCACGACCCGGTGTCGGTCGACGCGGACACGGCCGCCGACGCCTTCGCGCGCAGCGGGGCCACCGTCGCCTGCCTGTGCTCCAGTGACGCGCTCTACGCCGAGCGGGCGGCCCCCGTCGCCGAGGCGCTCAAGGCCGCCGGCGCGGCCCGGGTCTTCCTGGCCGGCCGGCCGGGCGAACACCGGGAGACGTATCTACGGGCGGGGATCGACGAGTTCGTCTCCGTGGGCACGGACGCGGTCGCCGTCCTCGGCTCCGTTCTCGACCGGATGGGAGTGGCGTGATGAGGATCCCCGACTTCTCCGAGATCGCACTCGACGGACCCCCGCCCGGCGCGGGGGCGGGCGCCCGCGACGCCGCGCCGGTCACCGAGGAGCAGTGGCGTACGGCCGTCAAGGAAGCCACCGGCACCTCCGCCGACGACCTCGGCTGGGACACCCCCGAGGGCATCACCGTCAAACCCCTCTACACCGAACGGGACCTGGCCGGGCTCGACTTCCTCGCCACCTACCCCGGCATCGCCCCGTACCTGCGCGGCCCGTACCCCACCATGTACGTCAACCAGCCCTGGACCGTACGGCAGTACGCGGGCTTCTCCACCGCCGAGGAGTCCAACGCCTTCTACCGGCGCAACCTCGCCGCCGGGCAGAAGGGCCTCTCGGTCGCCTTCGACCTGCCCACCCACCGGGGCTACGACAGCGACCACCCCCGGGTCACCGGCGACGTCGGCATGGCGGGCGTCGCCATCGACTCGATCCTCGACATGCGCCGGCTGTTCGAGGGCATCCCGCTGGACCGGATGAGCGTGTCGATGACGATGAACGGCGCGGTGCTGCCCGTTCTCGCGCTGTACATCGTCGCCGCCGAGGAACAGGGCGTACCGCCGGGGCAGCTGACCGGGACCATCCAGAACGACATCCTCAAGGAGTTCATGGTCCGCAACACCTACATCTACCCGCCGCAGCCGTCGATGCGGATCATCTCCGACATCTTCGCCCACACCTCGCGCGAGATGCCCCGCTACAACTCCATCTCCATCTCCGGCTACCACATCCAGGAGGCCGGGGCGACGGCCGACCTGGAACTGGCCTACACCCTCGCCGACGGAGTGGAGTACCTGCGCGCCGGGCTCGGCGCCGGACTGGACATCGACGCGTTCGCGCCCCGGCTGTCCTTCTTCTGGGGCATCGGCATGAACTTCTTCATGGAGATCGCCAAACTGCGGGCCGCCCGGCTGCTGTGGGCCAAGCTGGTCAAGCGGTTCGGCCCCGCCGACCCGAAGTCCCTGTCCCTGCGCACCCACGCGCAGACCTCCGGCTGGTCGCTCACCGCGCAGGACGTCTTCAACAACGTCACCCGCACCTGTGTCGAGGCGATGGCCGCCACCCAGGGCCACACCCAGTCGCTGCACACCAACGCGCTCGACGAGGCGCTCGCGCTGCCCACCGACTTCTCGGCCCGGATCGCGCGCAACACCCAGCTGCTCCTCCAGCAGGAGTCCGGGACCTGCCGGGTGGCCGACCCGTGGGGCGGCAGCGCGTACGTCGAGCGGCTGACACACGACCTCGCGCGGCGGGCCTGGCAGCACATCGAGGAGGTCGAGGCGGCCGGCGGCATGGCACGGGCCATCGACGCCGGGATCCCCAAGCTCCGGATCGAGGAGGCCGCGGCCCGCACCCAGGCGCGGATCGACTCCGGGCGCCAGCCCGTCATCGGCGTCAACACCCACCGGGTGGAGACCGACGAGACGATCGACGTCCTCAAGGTCGACAACTCCGCCGTCCGCGGCCGGCAGATCGAGAAGCTGCGACGGCTGCGCGCCGAACGCGACGAGGACGCCTGCCAGGACGCCCTGCGCGCCCTGACCGCCGCGGCGGAGGCGGAGCCCGGCCCCGGGCCGGAGCGGAACCTCCTCGCCCGGGCCGTGGCCGCGGCCCGCGCGAAGGCCACGGTCGGGGAGATCTCCGACGCCCTGGAGCGGGTGTACGGCCGCCACGCGGGCCGCATCCGTACCATCGCCGGTGTGTACCGCAACGAGGCAGGCACCTCCCCGGCCGTGGAGCGCACCCGCGCCGCCGTCGAGTCCTTCGCCCGCGCCGAGGGCCGCCGCCCGCGCATCCTGGTCGCCAAGATGGGCCAGGACGGCCATGACCGGGGCCAGAAGGTGATCGCGACGGCCTTCGCCGACCTGGGTTTCGACGTGGACGTCGGCCCGCTGTTCCAGACGCCGGCCGAGGTCGCCCGGCAGGCCGTCGAGGCGGACGCGCACATCGTCGGCGTCTCGTCGCTCGCCGCCGGACACCTCACGCTCGTACCGGCGCTGCGCGAACACCTCGCCGCGGAGGGCCGCGAGGACATCATGGTCGTCGTCGGCGGGGTGATCCCGCCCGGGGACGTCGAGGAACTGCGCCGCGCGGGTGCGGCCGCGGTGTTCCCGCCGGGGACGGTGATCCCGGACGCGGCGGGGGCCCTGCTGACGGAGCTGGCGCGGTCGCTGGAGCACGAGGCCGGCCCCGACGTCGCCGCCGACCCCGCTGCCGTGCCGGGATCCGCCCCCGAGCCCGCCGCCGACCCCGCCTCCGGCAGCCCGGTGCCCGGCGACGAGAGGTGAGTGCGTGCCGCCCCGGATCGACATCGACGCCTACGTCAAGGGCGTACTGGACGGCAACCGCGCGTCCGTGGCCCGAGCCATCACGCTGGTGGAGTCCACGCGCGCCGACCACCGCGCGCTCGCCCAGCGCCTGCTGACCGAACTGCTCCCCTACGCGGGGGGAGCGCGCAGGATCGGGATCAGCGGGGTCCCCGGCGTCGGCAAGTCCACCTTCGTCGACGCGCTCGGCACGCTGCTGACCGGGCAGGGACACCGGGTCGCGGTGCTCGCCGTCGACCCGTCCTCCAGCCGGACCGGCGGATCCATCCTCGGCGACAAGACCCGGATGGAGCGGCTGGCCGTCGATCCCGCGGCCTTCGTCCGTCCCTCGCCCACGGCCGGGACCCTCGGCGGGGTCGCGCGGGCGACCCGGGAGACCGTCGTCGTGATGGAGGCGGCGGGGTACGACGTGGTGCTCGTCGAGACCGTGGGCGTCGGCCAGTCCGAGACGGCCGTGGCGGGCATGGTCGACTCCTTCCTGCTCCTCACCCTCGCCCGCACCGGCGACCAGCTCCAGGGCATCAAGAAGGGCGTCCTCGAACTGGCCGACGTCATCGCCGTCAACAAGGCCGACGGCCCGCACGAACGGGACGCCCGCTCCGCCGCGCGCGAACTGGCGGGCGCGCTGCGGCTGATGCGCTCCCCGGACGCGGTGTGGACGCCCCCGGTCCTCAGTTGCAGCGCACGCGAGGGCACGGGGCTCGCCGAGGTGTGGGAACGCCTCGAACAGCACCGCTCCCTGCTCGACGCCGACGGCCGCCTCGCCGCGATCCGAGCCGACCAGCAGGTGGAGTGGGCCTGGTCGATGGTCCGCGAGCGACTGCTGAGCCGGCTGCGGGAGGACCCGGCGGTCCGGGAGCTGACGCCGGAGCTGGAGCGCCGGGTACGGGAGGGCACGCTCACGGCGACGTCCGCGGCCGAGCGGATTCTCGACGCGCTGGACCGCTGACGCGACCGCGTCCCGCCGTCCCGCGCGTCACCCGGCGCGGGGGCCCGGCCGGGGCGGGCCGATACTGGGAACGTCGCGTCGGCCCAGGGGAAGGAACCAACCGGAGCATGGCTCACGAGGAACCGGTACTGATCGCCAGGGCCGGGCGCACGGGCCGCGTCACGCTCAACCGCCCCCGCGCCCTCAACGCCCTCACCCACCCCATGGTGCTGCGCGTCGCCGAGGCCCTGACGGCGTGGGAGCGGGACGAGAGCGTGGCCGCCGTGGTCGTCGACGGGGCCGGCGACCGCGGGCTGTGCGCGGGAGGCGACATCCGGGCGATCCACCAGGACGCGCGTACGGGCGGCGGCGCCTCGGCGCCGTTCTGGCGCGACGAGTACCGGCTGAACGCCCGCATCGCCCGCTACCCCAAGCCCTATGTCGCGCTGATGGACGGCATCGTGATGGGCGGTGGCGTCGGCGTCTCCGCGCACGGTGACGTACGGGTCGTCACGGAACGGTCGGCCGTCGCGATGCCGGAGACCGGCATCGGGCTGGTCCCCGACGTCGGCGGCACCTGGCTGCTCACCCGTGCACCCGGCGCGCTCGGCACCCATCTCGCGCTCACCGGACGGGCGGCGGGCGCGGCGGACGCGCTGCTGTGCGGGCTCGCGGACCACTACGTACCCGCCGACCGGCTGCCCGCGCTGCGCGCCGCGCTCGCCGGCGACCGCGTACGGGACGGGGCGGACGTACGGGAGACGGTACGGCGGTACGCGTCGGCCCCGCCGGCCGGCCAACTCGCCGCCGACCGGGCCTGGATCGACGCCTGCTACGCGGCCGGCACCGTCGAGGAGATCGTCGACCGGCTGCTCGGCCACGGCGAGCCCGCCGCCAAGGAAGCGGCGGAGACGATCCTGGGCCGATCACCCACCGCTCTTAAAGCCACCCTCGCCGCCCTGCGCCGGGCCGCCCGGCTGAACACCCTGGAGGAGGCGCTCGACTGGGAATACCGCGCTTCCTGTGCCGCGCTCGACACCCCGGACCTGCTGGAGGGGATCCGGGCGCAGGTCATCGACAAGGACCGCGCGCCCCGCTGGTCCCCGGGGGAACTGGAGCGGGTGACGGAAGCGGACGTGGCGCGCTTCTCCGCCCCACCGCCCGGCGGGGACCTGGGGCTGAGCCCCGTATCGCGGAACTGACCACCGGGCCGGGGACGGGCGCACCCGGGCGGCGGATCCGGCCGCCGGATCCGGACCGCCGGGCCGGGGGCCGCAAGGCCCGGGTCGGCGGCCGGGGGCCACGGGACCCGGGGCGGCGGATCCGGGACGGCGGGTCAGCGCCGTCGGGCCGCCCGGCACGGCCCGCCGCGGGGATCAGCGCCCGCGCAGATGATGGCGCTTGCGCCAGGCGACGGCTGCCGCGCCCAGCCCGGTCAGCACGATGAACCCCAGCGCGACCAGGAACACGGGGGACGTCGGGGCCGCCGCGCGGCTGCCCGCGACCACGTACGCCGCCGTGTTGGGAACCGACCCGAGAGCCGTCGCCAGCAGGAACGGCGCCCACCCCATCCGCGAGACGGCCGCGCAGTAGTTGGCCGCGGCGAACGGCACCCCGGGGAACAGCCGGATCGCCAGCATCGACCGGAAGCCGTGCCCGCTCAGCTGCCGGTCGGCCGCCGTGAGCCAGCGCCCGCGCAGCAGCGGGCGCAACGCCTCCTGGCCGAGGAACCGGCCGAGCCCGAAGGCCAGCCCCGCCCCCAGCACGGTCCCCGCCAGCGCGGCGGCCAGCCCGAACTGCGCACCGAAGAGCGCTCCCGCGGCCAGGTTGAGCAGCGGGCGCGGGACGAACGCGACCGCGCACAGCCCGTACGCCAGCGCGAACAGCACCAGGGCCGCGCCCCCGCCGATCCGGGCGGGCATGCCCTCCGTGAGCACTCTCTGGGGCTCGTACAGCGACACCACGACGGCCGCCCCGGCCAGCACGGCGACCAGGACCGAGAAACGCGACCAGGGGGAGAGCAGGATCCGCGAGCAGCGGACGACGAGCCCCGAGGAGCCCCGGGTGATGGTGTCGGACATTCGGGGAGACTAACCGACAGACCTGTGTGATCGCCGCGCGGTGTTCCCCATGGCCCTCCGGAGGCGCGCCCAACCGGGCCGTCCGGAAAAACCGTTCGACGCGCGAGGCACCACCGGGCCAGTATCGACGGCATGTTCCGGTACGCCTTCCCCGCAGCGCCGTCCGCAGTCGCGGACGCGCCGAAGGCTGCCGCGCGCCCCGCGCCCGCCGCACTCGACGCTGCGGCGGCGGCGCCCCTCGGCGGCGCCCGAAGCTGACCCTTCCCGGATCGTCCGGCGGACCCCGCAGGGGGAGGGTCGGCAAGACCCGGGGGTCCCGCTCACGCTTCGAGAAACGGTTGCGTACCTCATGTCCAAGACGGCGTACGTGCGGACCAAGCCGCACCTCAACATCGGCACCATGGGCCATGTCGACCATGGCAAGACCACCCTGACCGCGGCCATCACCAAGGTGCTCAGCGACCGGGGGACCGGCACCTTCGTGCCCTTCGACCGGATCGACCGGGCCCCGGAGGAGGCCGCCCGGGGGATCACCATCAACATCGCCCACGTCGAGTACGAGACCGACACCCGGCACTACGCGCACGTGGACATGCCGGGCCACGCCGACTACATCAAGAACATGGTGACCGGGGCCGCCCAGCTCGACGGGGCCATCCTCGTCGTCTCCGCGCTCGACGGGATCATGCCGCAGACCTCCGAACACGTCCTGCTCGCCCGGCAGGTCGGCGTCGACCACATCGTCGTGGCGATCAACAAGGCCGACGCGGGCGACCCGGAACTGACCGACCTGGTCGAGCTGGAGGTCCGCGAACTGCTCACCGCGCACGGTTACGGCGGTGACACCGCGCCCGTCGTCCGGGTCTCGGGCCTGCGCGCCCTGGAGGGCGACCCGCGCTGGGTCGCCGCCGTGGAGGCCCTGCTGGACGCCGTCGACACCTATGTGCCGGTGCCCGTCAGGTACACGGACGCGCCCTTCCTGCTGTCCGTGGAGAACGTCCTGACGATCACGGGCCGGGGCACGGTCGTCACCGGTGCCGTCGAGCGCGGCACCGTGCGCGTCGGGGACCGGGTGGAGGTGCTGGGCGCCGGTGTCGAGACGGTCGTCACCGGGCTGGAGACCTTCGGCAAGCCGATGGAGTCCGCGCAGGCCGGGGACAACGTCGCGCTGCTGCTGCGCGGTACGCCGCGCGACGCGGTCCGCCGGGGCCATGTCGTGGCGGCGCCCGGCAGCCTCGTGCCGAGCCGCCGCTTCACCGCGCGGGTCCATCTGCTGCCCGCACGGGAGGGCGGCCGCTCCACGCCCGTCACCACCGGCTACCGGCCGCAGTTCTACCTCCGTACGGCGGACGTGGTCGGCGACATGGACCTGGGCGAGGCGGCGGTGGCGCGCCCCGGCGACACGGTCACCGTGACCGTCGAGCTGGGCCGGGACACGCCGCTGGAGCCGGGGCTCGGCTTCGCGATCCGTGAGGGCGGCCGTACGGTCGGCGCCGGAACGGTCACCGCGCTGCTCTGAGCCGGCCGCTACCGCCGGGAGCCGGCCCGGCCGGGGCCGGTTCCAGGCCGGCGATCCGTCGCGGGGCGGGCTCGCCGCCCGGTCGGCCGGCCCCGCGCCCGGTCGCCCCCGCCCCGGTAGGTTCGCCGGCCGGGGCCGGCCTTCCGTCCTCCGGCCGGCCTTCGCCCTCCGGCCGGGCTCGGGGGCCGGGCGGTCGCGCCCGGCCGTTCCGCCCGCGCGACAATGGGCACGTGCACGAAGAGCCCGCCTCCGCCCCCGAGCCCGTCCCCGTCGTCCGCGCCGTCGACGGCGGTACCGCCAGGCTGCTGCCCGACCTGGACCGGGCACGGGCCTGGCTGCTGACGGTCGACGACGCGCCGCAGTCGTACGTGGACCTGGACGAGCCGCGGCACCTGGAGTTCGAGTACGTACGGCGGCTCGCCCACGTCATCGACTGCGCGGCGGACGAGGGCACGCCGCTCACCGTCTGGCACCTCGGCGGCGGGGCGCTCACCCTGCCGCGCTACGTGGCCGCCACCCGTCCCGGCTCGGCCCAGCACGTCGTCGAGGCGGACGGGGCCCTGCTGGCGTTGGTGGCCGAGCGGCTGCCGATACCGGACGACAGCGGGATCACCGTGCACGGCGCGGACGCCAGGCGGTGGCTGGAGGCCGCTCCGGACGGGGCGGCCGACCTGCTGATCGCCGATGTCTTCGGCGGCTCCACCATCCCCGCGCACCTCACCTCCGTGGAGTACGCGCGCCAGGCCGCCCGGGTGCTGGGGGCCGACGGGATCTACGCGGTGAATCTCGCCGACGGAGCGCCCTTCGGCTTCCTCCGCTCCCAACTGGCCACCCTCGCCGCCGTCTTTCCCGAACTGGCGCTGATCGCCGAGCCGTCCGTACTGCGGGGCCGCCGCTTCGGCAACACCGTCCTGGCCGCCTCCCGCCGCCCCCTCGACACTGCCGCGCTCGCCCGCCGTGCGGCGGCCGACGCCTTCCCCGCCCGGGTCGAGCACGGCGCGGCGCTGCGGCGGCGGGCCGGCCGCGCGGCGCCGGTACGGGACAGCGGGGCGGTGCCCTCACCCCGCCCGCCCGACGGCGCCTTCAGCGTCTGAGACGTCCGGCGCCGACGCGGCCACCGGGTCCTTCGCCTCACGACGGGCGAGCCTCCGTACGTCGGGCACGAACAGTACGGCGGCCGTCAGCAGCACCACCAGAGCCGCACACCCCCACAGCGCCTGTGTCCGGCCGAAGGTCGCCTCCGCCGGTCCCGCCAGCGCCGTGGCGAGCGGAATCATGGCGACCGAGCCCAGCATGTCGTACGCGGCGACCCGGGACAGCTTCTCCTCCGGGATCTCCTGATGCAGCGCGGTCATCCACGCGACGCCGAACACCTCGATCGACAGGCCGGCCAGGAACATGGCCACCGCCAGCCCCGCCGTCGGCAGCGGTACCGCGACGCCGGCCGGGATCAGGGCGTACGGGAAGACACAGAGCGAGCCCACGAGCAGCAGCCGCCGGGGCCGCCAGCGGGCCATCAGCAGCGCGCCGCCCACGGTCCCGGCCCCGAACGCGGCGAGCACGAAGCCCCAGGGGCCCGAGCCGCCGAGCTCCTCCTGGGCGACCACCGGCCCGTACACCGCCTCGGCCGCCACGACGACGGCGTTGACCACCGCGAACTGGGCCACTACGGCCCACAGCCACGCCCTGCCCGTGAACTCCCGCCAGCCGTCCCGCAGGTCGGCCAGCATCCCGTCCCCCGGCGTGCGCGCCGGGATGTGGCCGACGTCGAGGAACAGGCGGAGCGCCCCGGCGACGAGGAAGGCGGCGGCGTCGACGGCCAGCACCCACCCGGGACCGACCACCGCGATCAGCGCGCCGCCCAGTGCCGCGCCGCCGATGCCCGCGCCCTGCACGGACATCCGGTACAGCGCGAACGCCCGGCCCGCCTGCGCCGCGGTCACGCTCGACAGCAGCATGCCCTCGGAGGCGGGACTGAAGAAGGCGTGGCCGGTGCCGCCCAGCGCGGACAGCAGCGCCATCTGCCACAGGTGTGGCTCGCCGAGGAGGACCAGCGCGGCGAAGGCTCCCTGCGAGGCGAAGTTGAGGGCGTTGGCACCCACCATCACCCGGTGGCGCGGCAGCCGGTCCGCGAGCGCGCCGCCGACCAGCAGGAAGAGCACCAGCGGGACGGTACGGGACGCTGCCACCAGCCCCACGTCCCCGGCGTCGCCACCCGCCTGGATGACCGCGAACGCCGCGGCGATCAGCGCCCCCTGGCTGCCCAGTTGGGTGATGATCGCCGCGGCGGTCAGCAGTGTGTAGTTACGGCCGGCCCAGGCGGAACGGCGGTGGCCCGTGTCGGCGGCGGGAGACGTCACCCGAGGGACTATCGCGCGGCCGGACCCGGCTGCCAAGCGGTTTTCCGGCGCCCGGGGACCGGCTCAGGCGGGCGGCGAGGCCAGCCGCACCGTGCTCATGATCTTCTTCATGGTGTCGTCCGACAGCTCGTCGGGGACACCGGCGTTGGCGTACAGCACCCAGGTCGCGTAGTCGCCCTTGGCGTTGGTGAAGGTGAAGGCGATCGACTTGCCGTCCGTGTCGCACTTGTTCTTCTTGGCGACGCCGGTGGCGGTCGCCGTCGCGAAGTGGCCCTTGAGACCGGTCGTGGTGGTGTAGGCCTCGGCCTCGCTCATCTTCACCGTGCCCGACTTCGTGGCCTCCTCCGGGGTCTGCGCCTGGTCGTACGCGGCCCAGACCCAGGTCCCCGCCTCGCTGCGGGCCGCCGACGCCGTGTCCTTGGCGCCCCGGCCGCCCTTGGTGCCGACGCCGGCGAGGCTGCTGTCCTCTTGCTTGCCGTCCTTGTTGGTGTCCTGCGAGCACCACTGGGACTTGTAGGTCGCGGGGGCGGAGAAGGTGACGACGGGCGAGCCGTCCCCCTTCGCGGCGTCCTCGAACCCGGAGTGGACGTCGGGCTTGTCGACCTCCCAGTCCGCGGGCACGTCGAACTGGGTGCCGTGCTTGGGATTGGTCACGACCTTCCAGCCCGATATCTGCGGCTTGTTGGCGGAGCCGTCCCGGGGGTTGGCGACGGACTCGGCCGGCGCCGGGTCCTCCTCGGGCGCGGATGCCGACGCGGACGCCTTGTCGTCGCCGGAGGCCGTGTCCTTCTTCTTGTCGTCGTCGCCCAGAACGAAGAACGCCGTGCCCGCGGCGACGGCCACCACCACCGCCGCGGCGACGGCCGCCACGACGGTCGTGTTCTTCTTGTCCTTCGAGGGGCCGGGGCCGCCGGGCGGCCCCGGTACCGAGTACTGCTGCGGCACGGTCGGCTGCTGGTACGGGTTGGGCTGCTGGCCAGTCGGTCCGGGCGGTCCAGGCGGTCCGGGCTGCGCCGGCTGCTGCCCGGACGGCGGGTGACCGGGCTGCTGGTACCCCGGCTGCTGGTAGCCGGGCTGCTGATACGGATTCGGTTGTTGGTACCCCGGCTGCTGGTACGGATTCGGTGTCTGGTCCTGCGGGTTCTGCTCGCCCCCGGGCGGCTGCTGTCCTGGCCACATGGCGAATAACGATAGAGGTGCTTTTCGGCCGCTGCCACGTCCGGCCCGTCAGGGGATGGTGAAGCTCTGCTACTCGTAGGTAACATCACGCCGTATGAGCGCTGATCAGATGTCCACCGGCGAACTGCTCGCCGCCACCGTTCCGATGGTCAGGACCCTGGGGCTGGAATTCCTGGAGACCACCACGGAACGGGCCGTCGTCCGCCTGCCCGACCGGCCCGATTACCACAACCACGTCGGTGGCCCGCATGCCGGAGCGATGTTCACACTCGCCGAGAGCGCCAGCGGCGCGATCGTCCTGGCCGCCTTCGGCGACCAGCTCGGCCGCGCGGTGCCGCTCGCCGTCCGGGCGGAGATCGACTACCGCAAACTCGCCATGGGCGCGGTCACGGCGACCGCGACGCTCGGCCGGCCGGTCCGGGACGTGGTGGCGGAGCTGGACGCGGGGGAGCGGCCCGAGTTCCCGGTGGCGATCGCCCTCGCCCGGGAGGACGGCGCGGTCACGGGAGAGATGACCGTCGTATGGACCCTCCGCCCCAACGCCTGATCGTCCGCGCGCCACGGGCGGCGGTGCCACTCCGGTACCTGATCGTTCCCGGCCGGCCGCTCCGTGTTCCCGGCCGCCTCGGGACACCGGGTAGGCTGCACGGGCGTGCGCTGCACCCGCGCACGCCCGCGCGGCGGCCGCCCGCGGGAAGCGGGCACACCCGAGCCGCCCGGCCGCGATCAGCGCTTCCTGACCGTCGCGCCGGCCGTCGCGGACCGATCACCGCGGACATCGCGCACTTCACGGAAGGAACCGGCGTTGCACGTCCAGGAGTGGCTTGAGACCGTCCCCGCGGTCAGCGTCTACCTCCTGGTGGGGGTGGTCATCGGGCTGGAAAGCCTCGGTATCCCGCTGCCGGGCGAGATCGTGCTCGTCAGCTCCGCGCTGCTCGCCTCCCAGCACGGCGAGATCGATCCGTTCGTCCTGGGCGCCTGTGCCACCGCCGGCGCGATCATCGGGGACTCCATCGGCTACGCCATCGGCCGTAAGGGCGGGCGGCCACTGCTCGCCTGGCTCGGGGGCAGGTTCCCCAAGCACTTCGGCGAGGCACAGATCGCGATGGCGGAGCGGTCCTTCGAGAAGTGGGGCATGTGGGCGGTCTTCTTCGGCCGGTTCGTGGCCCTGCTGCGGATCTTCGCCGGACCGCTGGCGGGCGTGCTGCGCATGCCGTACTGGAAGTTCCTGATCGCCAACGTGCTGGGCGGCATCGTCTGGGCCGGCGGTACGACAGCGGTCGTCTACACCGTGGGCGTGGTCGCCGAGGCCTGGCTCAAGCGCTTCTCCTGGCTCGGGCTGGTGCTCGCCGTCCTCATCGGGCTCACGTCCATGCTCGTCCTGAAGAACCGGGCGAAGAAGGCCGCCGAGCGGGCGGCGGCGACGCCGGCGCCCGGGGAGCCCGACACCGTGCCCGCCGCCGACTGACGCCCGCGCCGCCGCCCCGCCCGCACATCCCTCGGGCGCGAGCCCGCGCCGCGACGGGCGCACCCGGTGCCGCGACGGGCGCACTCGGCGGCGCGCGCCCGGCCGGGCCCTGGCCTGTTCTCGACGGCCGTTGATCAATAACCTTGGTCGCACGGAGCGTCCTCCGATCAGGACCGTACCGACCGAGGGAGCAGCATCCATGCCCACCGCACCGCAGGTCCCCGACATACTCTCGCCGGAGTTCGCCGCGAACCCGTATCCGGCCTATCGCGTCATGCGGGAGAGCGCGCCGCTCATCTGGCACGAGGCCACGCGGAGCTACATCATCTCCCGGTACGACGACGTGGAGCGGGCCTTCAAGGACAAGGAGGCCGCTTTCACCACCGAGAACTACGACTGGCAGCTCGAACCCGTCCACGGAAGGACCATCCTCCAGCTCAGCGGCCGGGAACACGCGGTGCGCAGGGCCCTGGTCGCCCCCGCGTTCCGCGGCGGCCAGCTCCGGGACTCCATCCAGCCGGTCATCGAGCGCAACTCCCGCGAACTGATCGACGCCTTCCGGCACACCGGCTCCGCCGATCTGGTCCGGGACTACGCGACCCGGTTCCCCGTCAATGTGATCGCCGACATGCTGGGTCTCGACAAGGCCGACCACCCCCGGTTCCACGGCTGGTACACCGCGGTCATCGCCTTTCTCGGCAACCTGTCCGCCGACCCGGAGGTGGCGGCGGCCGGTGAGCGCACCCGCGTCGAGTTCGCGGAGTACATGCTGCCCATCATCCAGCGGCGCCGGGAGGACCTGGGCGACGACCTGCTGTCCACCCTCTGCGCCGCCGAGGTCGACGGCGTACGGATGAGCGACGAGGACATCAAGGCCTTCTGCAGCCTGCTGCTCGCGGCCGGGGGCGAGACCACGGACAAGGCGATCGCCGGCATCATGGCCAATCTGCTGGCGCACCCGGACCAGTTGGCGGCCGTACGCCAGGACCGCGGGCTGATCGAGCGGGCGTTCGCGGAGACCCTCCGGTACACCCCGCCGGTGCACATGATCATGCGGCAGACCGCGCGGGACGTCGAAGTCAGCGGCGGCACGATCCCGTCCGGAGCCACGGTCACCTGCCTGATCGGGGCCGCCAACCGGGATGGCACCCGCTACCGCGACCCGGACACCTTCGACATCTTCCGCGAGGACCTGACCACCACGACGGCCTTCTCCGCCGCCGCCGACCATCTCGCCTTCGCCCTCGGCCGGCACTTCTGCGTCGGCGCGCTGCTGGCCAAGGCCGAGGTCGAGACGGGCGTCAACCAACTGCTCGACGCCATGCCGGACATGCGCCTCGCGGACGGCTTCGACCCGGCGGAGCGCGGGGTGTTCACGCGCGGGCCCGAGTCCCTGCCGGTCGAGTTCACCCCCGTCGGGTCCTGACGGCGGGCGGCGGGCCCGGTACGACGCCGGGCGGCACGTGCGGGCACCGTACGGCACATGCCGGGCACCGTGCGGCACATGCCGGCCGGGCGCGGGCGGCGGGCACATCCGCCGCCCGCGTTCGTCACCGTACGACGGGAGTGAACCGCACCGGCAGCGAGGTCAGCCCGCGCATCCAGATCGACGGCCGCCAGGTCAGCTCCTCCGGCTCCACGGCGAGCACCACGTCCGGCAGCCGCTCCAGCAGCGTCTCGATCGCGGTACGGGCGATGACGTCGGCCAGCAGCGGGCCGGGGTAGAGGCAGCGGTGCTCGCCGTTGCTGAACGACAGGTGCGCCGAGTTCTCCGCCCCGACATGCCCCTCGGGCCAGATCTGCGGGTCCGTGTTGGCCGCGGCGAAGCCCAGCACGAGGCAGTCGCCCGCCTTGATGTGCCGGCCGCCCAGCTGGGTGTCCCGCACCGCCCACCGGCCGACGAAGTTCTGCGTCGGGGTGTCCAGCCACAGCACCTCGTTGAGCGCGTGCCCCACACTGAGCCGGCCGCCCGACACGTTCAGCGCGAACCGGTCGTCCGTCAGCAGCAGCCGCAGCGTGTTGCAGATCCAGTTGGCCGTCGGCTGCTGGGCCGCGGCGATGACGGTGATCAGGTCCTGGACGACCTCCTCGTCCGTCAGCCCGGCCGGGTGGGCCAGCATCCGGGACGTGACGTCGGGACCGGGGCTGTTCCGCTTCTCCTTGACCAGCCGCTCCATGCGCTCCTGCACGCGCAGGTACGCGGCCACGGGGTCGTCGTCCTCGGGCGCGTCCAGCGAGATCTTCAGGTCCCGGACCAGGTCCTCGGTGTCCACGTCGCCCTGCGGTATCCCGCAGAGCTGGACCACCGCGCGCATCGGCAGAGCGTGCGCGTAGGAGGCCATCAGCTCGGCCTGCCCGCTGCCGGCGAACGTGTCGATGAGCCCCTCGGCGATCTGCCGGCACACATGGGCCAGTTCGAACTGGTCGACGGCCTCCAGCGCCTCGCTGATCACGCCGGCCCGCCGCTGGTGCTCCGCGCCCTCGGTGAACAGCAACGAGGGCTGGTAGCCGACGAACGGCATGAGCGGCCAGTCGTCCGGGATGTTGGGCCACTGGTTCCAGCGCCGTGAGTCCCGGGCGAAGAGGTCGTCGTGGCTGGTGACGTAGCTGACCTCGGCGTAGCCGAGCACCAGCCAGGCGGGGATGTCCCCGTCGAGCAGGACCGGGGCGACCGCGCCGTGCTCGCGGCGCATCGCCCGGTACAGCTGCGAGGGGGCCTGCGGGGCCGAGGGGGCCTGCGGGGTCGGTCATGGTGTCATCTCCCGGGCCATGGCCAGTTCGTAGAGGTGGTCCACGAGGGTGATCAGTACGTTCTTGCCGGAGGAGCGTACCCGTGCGTCGCAGTCGATCAGCGGGACGTGCTCGGGCAGCGACAGCGCCTGGCGGATCTCCGCCAGCGAGAACGAGGAAGCGTCGTTGTCGAACCGGTTGACGGCGACGACGAAGGGGGTCTTGTGGTGTTCGAGCCGGTCGATGGCGTACCAGGAGTCGCTCATGCGGCGGGTGTCGAC
>NZ_JOHR01000036.1 GCF_000719775.1 Streptomyces sp. NRRL F-5135
AACACGACCGTCTCGTCCGATCTCCCGGACGGGATCGGCAGCGGTCTCAACACGCCTCCGCCGCCCCCGTACTCGCCTCCGCCGCCGGCGTACTCGTCCTCGGACACACTGAATACACTGCCCACCCGGGGCTCCGACGCGCTGTCCGGACCACCTGACCTCAGCACACGGACACCGGGCAGCACGAACAACGTCAACGGTACGAACAGCTTCAACAGCACAAACGACTTCACCAGCACGAGTGGGTCGCAGGTCCCGTATCTGCCGCCGCCGCCCTCGTCGTCGCCGCCGACCTCGCCGTCGCTCTCGCCGTCCAACTCCCCGGCCTCGTCCCTGCCCGACACCAACCCGCTGACGTCCGGACCGGCTACCGGGCGCAACGCCGGACCCTCGTCCAGTTCGAACGCCGACTTCTCAACCGATTTCTCATCCGACTTCTCAACCGAGGTCACACCGGACTTCACTCCGGATGAGTCGCCGGACCTCACGCCGGATCCGACACGCGGTGTGACCCCGGACCTGTCCAGGTCACCGAGTGACCTTCCGCAAGGAATCACGGCACCGAAGAGTCCCTCCACCACCCCGGACCTGAGCACCACGGACGCTCTCAGCGGTACGGGCCTGGAGACCGACCTCGACCTCGACGACGACGCGTCGACCGGCCAGGACGGGACACGCGAGGTCCAGAAGGATTCCACCGGACAGGAGGACCTGCCCGGACGCGGCCAGTCCGGCCGCAACACGAGCGGACAGCCGGACACGCAGGACGGCCCGCACCAGCAGGTCAACGACGCGCTTCCGGAGTTCGATGCCGAATCCGGCGCCGTCGCGCCGCCGGCACCCATCAACACCTCGACCGGCCCGAACGCCACGGCACCCGCACCCGGAACACAGGGCACACCGCCCGGTGCGCCGCAGGGCACGTCCGGCACGGGGAACCAGTCGCAGCAGTCCTCCCAGACCGACCTGACCGACACGGACACGAGCACGGACACGACTGGGACCGACGGCGCACCGGCCCCGCCGCCTCCAGGACTGCGCACGTCCTCCGACGCCCCGCAACTGGACGAGACCGCCGCGCCGCCCGCACCACCGCAGCCGGCCGGCACCGACCTGTCCGGTGGACCGCGCACGGCCACCGTCGGCGGCGACGCACCGACCGGTGACGCCACGCCCGACAGCACCAACACCGATACCAACACGGACACCGACACCGACAGCGACGGCGTTGCGGACGCGTCCACAGCGCGCACGTCGGAACTCGCCGTGCCGGTCGCCGATCCGGTCCGGCCCGAGCAGTGGCGGGCCGGCCGCCACGACGCGCCCGCCGTCCCGGTGCGGACCGAGCGGATCGACCCGGCCCCGGACCTGGACCCGGGCCAGAACTCCGGCCAGAACCCCGGTCCCGGACCGCTCGACAGCCGGGAGACCCTCGTCCGGATGTGGGTCCAGCGGATCCAGGCCGACGACGGCCGCTGGATGAGCAACGTGTCCCTCCACCTCCCGGTTCGCGCCGGGGAAGGCTTCGCCCAGGACGAACTCGCCGCGTTCCAGAACCGGATTCAAACCCTCCTGAACTCCCGCCTGAACAACGGTCTGCTGCTGCCGGAATCGGGTGACCAGCTTCATATCGACCTCACGCTCACCTCGGCACCCGGTCACTCCGAGGCCATCGAGCTGAGCCGGATGCCCCGGCCGGACGACTCCGACCAGCTGAACTGGCGGCTCCACACCGTCGACCCCGCCGCCTCCCCGGAAGAAACGGCGGAGCGGCAGGCGCGGGACGACGCGGCCGTGCTCCACAAACTGCTGAACTACGCGGGCGTGCCGGACCGGGGCCGGGAGGCCGAGGCGGTGCTCCGCCGGCTGGTGCGACAGAGCGACAGCCAAGACCTCATGGCCGACCCCGCCCGGCAGCCCGATCCGGCGCCCGCCGTGCCGCTGCGCTATCTGGGGACCATCGAGGACGTCATCCAGAGCGTCACCGGCACCGGTGCGTCCGTCATCGACCACCCGCTCTCCGCGCGCGGCACCCGGCCCCCCAGCGGCATGGACAACCCCGCCGGCGCGCCGCAGATGCTGGCACCCGACCAGTCGGACCCCGCCGGCCCGATCGCGCCGCCCGCCCCTGTCCAGACCGCCTCGACCATGGACACCGCCTCCGTGACGGGCACGGGCCAGGGACCGGGCGCGTCCTCGGGCGCGGGCAAGGGCAAGGGCAAGGGCAGGAGCACGGATCTCGGCCCGGACTCCGTCGGCGATTCGACCCCGGCCGACATCACCGACTTCACCGACGTCACCGACACCTTCGCGGTCGACCTCGCCATCGCCGAAGCACGCCAGGAGCACGACAACGCCCTCGCCGCCTTCAACCAGGCCGTCAGGACCGCGGGCAGCCTCAACCAGCGCGTGGAGAGCGGCCGGGGAGGCACCGACGACGCCGCACGGCTCTACGACGCGTGGCAGGATGTCGAGCACGCCCAGCGGCGGCTCGACGCCGCCGTGGACCGGCTGCGTGACCTCGGCGCGGACACCGCCGTCGACGCCGCTGTGGCGGCGATCGTCCCGCGTGTCAGCCGTACGGACACCGAACGGCAGCTCACCGCCGCCCTGGTCACCGCCGACGACCTGCCCGACGACCCGCCGCGACTGGCACCCGACGACACCGTCACCAAGGACCAACTGGCCGCCGCCGGCATCACACTGAACGACGGCCCCGGCGGACTCCAGCTCGCCCTCAACGGATCCGTGTCCGTCCGGGACAGCGGGCTCGACGCCGTCGGCCACGTCCGGCTGCTGATGAACCGGCCCGGGCCCTGGACCGACACGCTCGACGGAATCGCGGCACGCGCCGCTCGCCGTACCTGGCGTGACGCCTACGGAGACTTCGCGCTCGCGACGTTCCGCGCGTCCGGGGTCCCGTCCGGCACGGACCCGGCCGAAGCCTGGCGGCGGGCGACGTCGCTGGTGCTGCCGCTGGAACTGCACCCCGTACTCGCCGACTCACGCCATGCGCGCGGCGACTTCCGCGACGCCGTGCGACAGGTGGCCGAACACCTCGCCGTACATGGCGCGGACGCTGTTTCGGGGGTGGAACTGGCCGGTCGGGTACGGCGTGAGCTGGGCCTGCCCCCGCGTCTGCTCGGTGGTGCGCCCGGGTCCTCCCCGACGGTGGTGGGGTTTGATGCGGGTTCGTCTTCGGTGGGCCGGGACGAGCGCCGTGAGTTGAAGGCGTTGGCCGGTGAGGTCGCTTCGGCGGGGCTGCTGAATCTGCGGGCGGGATTGTCGGCGCCTGAGGTGGTGTTGACGGGGTTCGGCCGGAGTGGGCGTTCGGCTCGGGATCGTGTGGCCGCGGTTTCGGGGTTGTTCTCGGATTATCTGACGCGGGCGTTGGAGGATCTGGGCGCGGGTGATTTCGCGGATTCGTTCGGGATCACTGTGCGGGTGGGGAGTGGTGGTTCGGGCCGGGTGACGGCCGAGGTGGTGTCGCCGCAGTATTCGGGTGCAGTGGCCGAGTTGGAGCGGTTGAGGCTGCTGGAGAATCCCGGTGGCGTTTTCGACGTCGATGGCTTGGCGCGGCGGATTCTGCATCTGGGCGACGGCGCGGTGGTGGATGCGAATTCGCGGGCCGCGTTGTTCGCGTTGGTGGAGAACGCGATGGCCGCCGGCTGGTCGTCGAGTGTCATGTCACTCGGTTCGTATCATGTGGCGGCCAATGGTGCGTTGAATCATGAGCGTCATATCGTGTTGGGGGATGGTTCGTATCAGGGGTTGAATCTCACTGGGCAGCCGGTGGGTGTGGTGGATACGTCGCAGGTGTGGCAGCGGCGTAATGGCCAGTTCCAGGGTCCGCTTGAGCCCATGTGGGACAACAGCCGTGGTGCGTATGTGGTGGTGGCCAATGGTGGCCACGATCACGTTCTGATTCCTTGGGGTCAGGGCGAGTTGCGGGTTCCGTGGCAGGAATTCGTGGAGTTGGTGGCGCGTGACCCCGGAGTGACGGGGCTCCCGGCCGGGACGCCGGTCGTGCTCGTGCTGAACCATGGTGGTGACCAGGGCCTGGCCATGCCTCGGACGCTGGCGTTCCGGGCGGGGCGGGACGGGGTCTGGGCGCACAGTGGTCTGGTGAGCCTGGTCCATGACGCGGATTCCGGGTTGAGCAGGATCGTTGTGGAGAATCAGCGGTCGCAGGGGATTCCTCTGGGCGGCTGGTTCGGCAGCGACGCGAATGACCTCGGGCCGAGCGGTGTTCCGGACGAGGGATTTGTCACCGCTCTGGACGGGACGGTGCTTCCGGACAGTTCGATCAAGACGCGGACGATTGCCGACGAGGGCCGGTCGTTCGGTCGTGTGACCATGTCCGACCCTGACCTTGTTCTGAATGAGCCGATGCTTGAGGCTCTGGGCGAGATTTCCGAGTTCTCGCAGTTCGACCCGGTGACGGAGCGGGCGCTTGGCGAGGCGGAGCCGCTTCTCGAGGCGGGGCGGCCGGTTTATCACTTCTCGCAGCACGGAATGCCGATGCGGGGAGTGATGGAGGTGACGGATGGCCGTCCGCCGGTTCAGGTGGGCGGCGTGGAGACGGGCCGGTTCATCACCCGTCGGCCGAGTATGCGGAAGCTCGGCCCGAATGCCGTTATTGATCTGGGGTCGTGCTGGGCCGACGCTCTCGCGGAGGATCTGCCGTATCTGACGGACGCGGGAACGCCGCCGTACGTGTTCGATGTCCTGGGTACGACCTCTTACGCACAGGGCGTGGCGAACGGCAGCGATGCCGATGTGCTCGCGGTGGACCGCGTCCATGTGCTGGTGCGCAGTGCGAATCCGAAGACGGGTGTGCTGACCGGGCCCTCGGGCGAGCAGGGCGTGCGGCGTCTGCTGCCCCCGGATCCGGACGCGGCCGAGCTGACGCGTATGGCGCGGTGGGCGGGTCTGCGTTCCGGATCGGACCCCGCCTCCGAGCAGGTTCTGGACAGGACCCTGCGGTTGGTACGGGCCCTGCGCCGGTCGTTCAGCCCGGAGATCGAGGCGGACAAGGCGAATCCGCAGGGCGAGTACCGGACGTTGCTGCGGGGTATCGGCGCGCTGGAGAACATGCGCTGGGCGGACCCCCATCTGCGGGTGGCAGGTCCGTTCACCCTGCACCATCTGAACCTGGTCGTTCACGCGCGTCATCAGCGCACCAGCAATGACGCACCGCACCCGGACGACATCCGCCGGGTGCTGTTCGACGCGGCGCGGAAGGCGGACGAGGCCCAGGGCGGCCAGTTGACGCTGCACGCGTATACGCAGATGCCGTCGTTCGACTGGGCGCTCAAGCGGCTGGCCGGGAAGGACCTTTCCGCGCTGGCCGCCGACGTACTGCGGCTTCCGGCCGGGCAGGCGGTGACGCAGGCGGATGTGAGCCGGCTGGTGTGGGGCACGGTCAAGGGCGCGGAAGCGCTGCGGGCCGTGTCGGATCCGGTGGCGCTGGCGAAGAAGGTCCTGCACCTGCCCGCCTCGGTGGACCTGTCGGCGGACCAGGCCGGTGACCGGCTGTTGTGGCTCATGGCCGGCGCGGCGGTGTCCGGGTTCGACATGACCGATCCGGCGGACCTCGCGGCGTGGGACCTGGTGCGTCATGGCTTCCTGGACGACAGCACGCGTCTCACGACCCGTGGTGTGCCGATGGGCCGTAACTGGACCGGCCGACAGGTCATGGGCGACATCGCCACCCAGGGCTATGTCGTCTCGCCGGACGGGTCGGTGGAGAACGGGACGGAGTACGCCCCGGGGTGGCCGGCGGCTCCGTCCAGTTCGGCCGCGAACGCGTACGTGGTCTACGCGGACAGCACGAACGGTCATCTGTCGATGCCGTGGCCCGACGGTTCCAGCCGGTGGGTGCCGGGCAGCGAGATCGCCGCGCTGCTGCGTCACGACCGCGTCCACCAGCAGATCGCACTCGCCGCGCCGCTCCTCATGGTCGGCACCCACAACAACCCCGGCGGCCTCGCCCAGCATGTCGCGGGCCGCTCCGGCACGGCGCGCACGACCGTGCTGTCCGAGCTTCCGAGCGCTCCCGTCTTCGACCCGTCGCGCAACGAGAGCGTGATCGTCCTGGCGGGCGATCCGGCACAGCAGGACGTCGCCCACTGGCAGAGCCGGCAGCCGGCCGTCCTGCCCGGCACCTCCGCCGAGCAGGGGACCCTCCACACCTTCCCCGGCCAGGCATCCACCACCACGCCCACCACCCCGACGGTGGCACCGCCGCCCCAGGGGGCCACGCCCGGCGAGCTGTCGGAGTACGTGCGTACCCACGGCACCCAGTACGACGGGCATGTCGGTCTCGTCATCCACGAACCGACCCCGGACTCCGTCCTGGAGGGCCTGTACGGACAGGTCATCGGCGCCCTCGGGGCCGACCCGGACACCTCGGAGGGCCGGGAGCTGCGGACCCAGCTCAGCGATGTGCTGAGCGCCGAGGAAGTCGAGCTGAACCGGCCGTACCTGCGCAGTGAGCAGGGCCACCGGATCACCGTCCGGCACGGTGGCCGCGACCGGTCGGTGGACGTACGGCTCGCCTACGCCGATGTCGGGCCGTCCGCGAAGTACGGCCGGAACGGCGATCAGCGCCCCCCGACGCTGCCCGACATGCAGGTGGAGCTCCGGGCCGCGGGCGGACCGACGTCCCTGAGCGGGGAGAGCTCGGGGACCGTCCGCACCGGATCGGTGCCCTGGAGCGCGATCTTCCCGCACCTCGCGCCCGGGGCGCTGCGCTGGGGGGACAGCACGGTCAACCTGTCCGCGACGCACAACCAGCTCGTCCAGGCCATCACCGTCGCCGAGACCTTCATGGTCACGAGCAAGCAGCAGGCCGAGGAACCCGCCCATCCCCTGGATGTCGACGGGCGCTGGCAGGTCCGGGTGGACACCCCCCGCGAGGACCCGGTCGGCAACTGGCAGCCGGAGCAGTCGCACGGCGCGATCACGATCTGGTTCCACGAGCACCTCGCCTTCGACGGCGCCGACTCCGCCGACCTGCCGGAGCACGGAGGCGTGGACGACCTGCCGCTGTGGGGCGGCGACAGCGTCGGCGAACCGCGCCGGCTGCTGACCGAACTCCTCCGGGACGACAACTTCGTCTCTCTGAAACACCTCAACGAGGACTCGGCGAGCGCGCTGGAGAACTACCTGTCCCAGCGGATGCTGCAGGGCACTCCGCACCTCCAGCGGGACGGCGGGGTGTTCTCGCCGACGCTGCTGGACGAGGACGGCAACGCGGTCGGCATGCTCGAACTCACCGCGGTGATCGAACCGGGCCGGCCGATGCGGAAGAGCGCCGACGGCAAGTCCACGCTGGAGACATGGTTCGCGCACTCCTCCAGCGTGGACCGGTCGGCGAAGCTGACCAGCGGCCTGGGGGTCGAGGGCTCCGGCGGGCCGTCGTTCACCACTGACCACGCCGAGGGACACCCGGCTGCCGGGTCGTCGTTCGGCGGCAACATCATGGGCAAGGCCGGCGTCAACTGGCAGGTCAACGAGGGGCTGAGCAGCGTCAGCAGCGCCACGCTGATGCACGGCCTCCGTACCAAGGCCAGCCATCTGCTCACCCCCGCCCGGGTCACCTACACCGTGACGCTGCACCGGGCCGGCGGCGGTCAGGTCAGCGGCGAGTTCGGGCCGTGGGACGACGCGCTGCGACTGCGGATCGCCCAGCGGGCGACGATGCGGGGACACCAGCCCACCCCGGAAGAGGTGAGGGAGCTTCCCGAGCACCTGGAGAACCTGGAGAGCATCGGATACACCGAGACGCCCCTCAAGATCGAGGGAGCGGACGCCATGTTCGACCGCGCGGAGGCATGGCTGCGGAAGGAAGGGTTCCTGCCGCCGCTCGCGCCCCGGCGGCGGTCGTTGCCGTTCCGGCTGGACGAGCCGCTGGTCCTGGCCCAGCTCGAGAACCTGCGGCTGCTGCGGCAGATGCGTTCGACGTTCGGCCAGGCGACGTCGTCGCCGGACGGGGTGGACGGCGGCCAGCCGGAGTGGTTCAAGAAGCCGAACGCCGTCTCGGGGACCCGCCGGGTGCAGCTGCGGTTCTCCGTCACGCGGGACACCGGGCGGCCCTCCGTCCACACGCGCAGGCTGCCCGACCTCCTCCAGATCGGCTTCAGCTCGTACGAGTCCAGTGGCGGGCGGCAGCGGGGCACGGCGCTGAGCGGTGCCCTCGGCGGTGGCGGCGGCTTCAACATCCCCCTCGCGGACGGTTCCTGGGGACTGAACGCGGCTCCGGACTACCTGGGCACCGGGCAGCTCACGGACACCGGGAACACCGGTGACTCGGTCAGCTTCGACCAGCTCGTCGTGACGACCCAGAACGGCACCGAGCTGTTCGAGGTGCCCGCCAGGCTCGCCCTGGACCTGTACGAGGGCCCCGGCGACGAGCCGCGCATCCGTTTCGCCGACGGTGGGGGAACGGACGGCGACGACGGCACGGACACAGCGGGTCCCACGGACGGGACGCAGCTGGTGGCCCCGGGCGCCACACCGCACACCGTGCCGGGCACCGTCACGCTGCTGGTGCCGCACTACCGGACCCACCGGCCCGTCAGGAGCCTCGTACCCGCCGCGCCCCGGCCGGGATACGTGATCCGGGAACCGGTCACCGACGGCGGGCCGACGGACGACCGGCGGCGCCTGAACATGGTCGACGACCAGGGCCGCCCGCTGCCTGGTCTGACCCGGCTGCCGGTGGGCGCGACCGTGGACACCGTCCGCGCCACCGCCGCGCTGATGGAGGCCCTGCGGCAGATCGTCGCGGGGACCTACCCGGGACACCCGGAGCAGGGGGCGGTGGGCCGGGCGGTGCGGCGTGCCTCCGTGACGCTGACCGACCTGGCCACGGAGGCCGCCAAGCGGGGATCCGCCGTGAAGGAGTCGCTGCCGGACGGCCTGACCGGTGCGGTCAACCGGGTCGGCTCGGCGGTCAACTGGGCCGCGACGCCCGTGACCTGGGCGGCCAGGACCTCCGCGGACGGAGTGGTGGCGACCTACAAGTGGACGTCGGTCGCCGTGGCGGGCGCGTCGCTGAACGACCAGGGCACCGTCGCGACCGAGGCCCGGCACGACGCGATCCGTCCGGCCCAGCTCATCTCCCGGGCACCGCAGATCCTGGGCGGCGTGTACGTGGTGGAGGGCCTGACGCTGCCCGGCATGGCGGCGGATCAGGTCATGAAGCTGAAGATCAGCGGCTACCTGACCAACCCCGGCAATCTGGGCTCCGAGTCGCTCTACTCCGAGCAGGGCGTCACCGCCGGCGACACCGCGGGCCGGCAGCGCGGTGTCGGGGTCACCCATCAGGGCAACTTCCAGCTCACGGCGTTGCAGTCGGCCCCGACGCCGCCCGACCTCCTGGTTCACCAGGCCAACCCGGGCGGCCGGTACTCCCAGTCCCGCCGCACCGACGAGATCAGCACCGTGAACTCCGGTACGAAGGTCGCGCGTACCTCGGAGGAGATGGGCGACAAGCGGTGGATCGGCAACGATCTGACGCTGCTGATGACCGTCGAGTGGGGTGTGCGCAACGTGGCCGGGAACACCGTCGGCCTCGGCAGCTTCGCCCCGGTGACGGTCGCGATCGACCTGCCCCTCGGGTTGACGTACCTGGCTTCCGCCGAGGCCATGGCCCGGATGGCGGCGTGGTTCCAGGGGCTGTCGGGAATCCCGAGCCCGACGCAGCATCAGCTCACTGTTCCGCTTCCCGGCCGGTTCGTCCGGAGCCGCCAGCTCGGCAAGGCGAACGTGCTGTCGGTCACCCAGCTCGACGACACGACGCACCGCAGGGAGCGCCGGGACCGGATGGGCCGGGAGCTGACCACGCTGGTGGAGAACGAGGCGCCGGGCGTCATGCAGCCCGGACACGCCTCCTACCTGTCCGGTGTGGATGCCGAGATCGCCCGCGTCACCGAGCCCGCGGCGCTGCGCGCCCTGCCCGGCCGCGGCCCCGGCGGCCAGGTGCGCGTCTACTTCCTCCATGTCGCGTACGGCGGGGCGCGACTGGTCGAGGTGGGCCTGAGTGCCGAGCCGATGATGCAGACGCCCGCCCTGCGCGGCGTACGCGGCCGTGCGGCCGACGAGGGCGGCGGCCTGGAGCAGGTCGAC
Organism: Streptomyces sp. NRRL F-5135; assembly: GCF_000719775.1. Lineage (GTDB taxonomy): Bacteria > Actinomycetota > Actinomycetes > Streptomycetales > Streptomycetaceae > Streptomyces > Streptomyces hebeiensis. The sequence continues at coordinate 10,135 of NZ_JOHR01000036.1, forward strand.
ACGCACATCCCCCAGGGGAAGGTGACATCCTCCGGCGTCACCACGACACGTCAGGGGACGCTCAACCTCGTCTCCCGCTATCCGCGCCCCGGTGACGCCGGCCGTACGGACCGCGAGGGCCCGTCCATCGCGCTGACCAGTACCCGCGCCCGCACCGCCCGGTCCGACCGGACGGACGAGGACCGCTTCTGGACGCGCGCGGGGAGTGTCGCCGACTTCGACCTGGACTTCCGCTTCACCGGGACGGTCCGCTCCCAGCTCGTCTGGGAGTGGCCGGCCAACATCCCGGGCGGGATCTTCCAGGGCGGGCTGCTGAACCTGTCCGGCCTCGAAGGAGACGTCGCGCAGCGGGTGCGCACCTGGATCGGGCGCCTGCTGCGGGGCCGGCCGGTCAGCCAGGTCTCCGTACCGGCCGCGACGGCACTGCGGTTCATCGGCTCCGAGGCCGTCGAGCCGCGGCAGCACGCAGGGCCCCGGCCCCCCGCCATGCTCACCCGTGACCCGCTGCTGCTGTCACCGAGCGACGCCAGGACCGAGGGCACACTGCCCTTCCCGGACGGCGCACGCCTGGAGCCGACCGGGCCGACGACGGTGTACGACTACAACGCCGCCCCGCAGCTCATGCAGGCGCTGCGCGCCGTCGATCCGCGCGTGGCCGCGTCCTGGGGACTGCCCGCGAACGCCTCGGCGGAAGCCATGGCCGTCCGGCTGGGCGAGCTGATCCAGGCCGGTGAGATCAGCCTCGACCCGTCCCGCACGGCGGCGGGCCTGACCACCACGATGCCCGGAAGCTGGCCGCTCCAGGCTCCCGACACCGCGCCGTCCCTGGAGATCTCGCTGCACAACCCGCGACCGGTCACGGACGGGGGCGACCTCGCCGTGGACCGGGTCCGCAGGCAGGTCCGCACCTCCACGACGACATCGTCGGCCGCGAGTTCCTTCGCCCTGAACCAGCAGGGCACCTACAGCCTGACGACCGGCAACTTCCAGGTGCTGGGCGTGACCTTCCCCCTGGCGGCGCAGCAGCCCCACGCCCTCTCCACCGGCGGCAACGTGTCCGCCTCCACGTTCACCCACATGCGGATCGGCACCACCTCCGAGCCCGAGGACCGGCACGGCACGCGCGTCTACGAGACCCTGGTCGACACCGTCATCACGGTGAACGGCCCCGAGGGCACCCGGTACGTCACCGGCAGCTCCACCACCCGGCTCTGGGAACGCGACGTGCTCGGCTTCGGTGTCACCCCGCCGCGCCCGGGCCCCCGTATCTACGACCTGCCCGCGATGCTCGCCGACCAGGACGCGGACGACCTGCGGGACTGGGCGCGGCATCCGGCCACCGACCTGCCGGGGGTGCTGGCGGACGGCATCGAACAGCAGGACGCGTCGGCGGAGTTGTGGCTCGCGCTCGGACCCGACCCGGACGGCAGCCGCCTGGCCCGTGCCCTGTTCGTCGCCTCCCGTACGGCCGCGCTGGCCGGGAAGCCGGTCGAACTGGTCGTACGCACCGACCACGGCCTGCGCAACTGGCCGTTCGACGCCGACGGCTCCCTCGCCGACACGACCGCGGCCACCCGCGATTCCTGGGCGGACATACGGAACGCCATCGGCGCCTACCTCCAGGCGGTGGGGGCCGAGGCGGCGGCGCGTCACCGGGAAGAGGTGCTGGTACGGAGGCAGCCCGGTGCGCGGCAGGCCCTGGAGTCCGCGGACAGCGCCGTGGACACCGCCACCACCGCGCACGAGGAGGCCGAGCGGGCCCACACCGTCGCCGTCCGGACCGCCGGCAACGTCCTGACGGAGCTCGCCGGGGTACGGGGCGGGATCACCGAGACGGAGGCGGAGATCGCGCGGCTGGACGGGGCCGCCCGTGACGCGCGCGTACAGCACGACGCCGCTTCGCAGGAGGAGCGGCGGCTGCGGGAGCAGTGGCAGCGGGCGCTGGCCGAGGTGGAACGCCTCGAGCAGCTCGTCGAGACATCCCCGGAGACCGGCCCGGCCGCCGCCGAGCGGCAGAGCGCCCTGGACGCGGCCGAGGAGCGCGCCGACGCCATCCGGGACGAGGGGATGGTCGCGACCCGGCACCGTCAGCGGTACCAGGAGGCGATGACCACCGCCCGCGAGAAGGCCGACGAGCTCCGGACCGGCCTCGCGGAGGCCCGCGAGCGGGAGAACACCCTTGACCGGGAGCTGACACGCGCCGAGGAGGCCGTGGCCCGTGCGGAGCGTACGGTGCGGCAGGCGGACGATGACCTCAGGCGCGAGACCAGGGTCCGCGACACGATCCAGGCCGAGCTCCGCGGGATCGAGCGGGACCTGACCGGGGTCCGGCAGGAACTGGGCGAGCAGGCACGCCGGCACAGCCAGGCGTGGGCAGGGCTGCCGGGCCTCGCGAGGGCGCTGGAGACCGGCCGCCGAATGGAGGGCATCGGTGAGGGGCCGTCCCTGCGCGGCTCCGTGTCCTCGGCACCCGCCCGTCCCACCCGCTCCGGCCGGTTCCGTGGGCAGCCCTTGTCGGAGCCGGCGCAGGCGGAGCGGTCGACGTCGTCCCGCCTGGCCGACAGGGACGAGCCGCTCCTGCTCTCGCCGCCCGACGGCACGCCCGATTCCTCTTCCACTCCGAGGGCCTCCGGGACGTTCGCCGGCGCGTCCGATCCGACGCTGTCGCCGCGGACCGTGATCGAGGGTCCGTCGAGGCGTCCGCAGGGGCGGAACTGGACGCGCGAGCCGGTGAAGCGGGTGTTGCCGGACCGGGTGCGTGTGATGGCGGAGCGGCCGAACACTCCGGCGAAGACGGTGTCGGAGGAGGACGCGTCGTGGCCGGACGAGACGTATGTCGTCACGGCGGACGGCGACCTGGACGGGCTGCTTCTGCCGGATGGTCGGGTGCTGGACACGGAGACGCTGGCGGAGGTGCTGGCGGCCGATCCTGAGTTGGCGAAGTTGCCGAAGAGCGTGCCGGTGTTGCTGGCTGTGCCGTTCGCGCAGCAGTCCCTGGATCTGCAGGTGCTGGCGAATCTGCTGGGCCGGCCGGTGGTGGGTCCCAGTGGTGAGGGCCGTCTGGTCGGCGACGGGACGGGGAACGCGCATGTTCCGGCGCTGATCGACCGTGCGGCGGACAAGGCGATCGGTCTCTGGGTGCCGTACGAGCCTCTGGGCACGACGCTGCCGTTCGAGGACCGGGAGTGGACGTCGCTGGACGGTGTCGTGTTCCGGGACAGCGACGTGGATCTGCGGCCTTTGGTCTCCGAGGACCATGAGCGGTTCGGTCAGATCACCGGGCGGGACGGCGAGAGCCTGCGGAGGTCGGAGCAGCAGTTCAAGTCGTATCTCGACATGCGGCGGATCCTGCACACGGTGCCGTCGGGTACGGGTGATCAGGACGCGGGGCGCGTCGGACGGCAGTCCGCGCCGGAACCATCCCTCGACCGCGCCGCCACCCCACATCGACGACCCGTGGGGCGATGTCCCGTTCGGTCAGTACACCGCCAACGAGAGCAGGCTGGAGACCGACGCGGCCACCGGGCGGACGGGTCTGACGAACACCACTCGGGTGCTGTATGCCTCGGCGAGTGGGGTGCAGGGACGTGTAGTCAGGTTCCGGCCGGAGCCGCTCGATCATGAGCTGGACGGGCTGGCGCGTGACGCGGGTCTGCACGAAGGATCGGATCCCGCGTCTGCGGAGACGCGGGCGACCATGCTGCGTCTGGTGCGGGGGTTGCGGGACCTCTTCGGTAATGATGTCGAGCGGGACCGGGGTGTTGCGGGGGGCCGGTACGAGCGGTTGCTCAAGGGCATCGGTGCGCTGGAGACGTTGCGTGACAACGATTCGGCGCTGAGCGGGATCACCCCGCTGCGGCGGGACATGGTGGCCTTCTACGCGCAGCAGCACAGTGGGAGGATCCCGGACACGGCCGCGTACGAGTCGCTTCTCGACTTCGCCCGGGACCGCTTGGCCGCGAACCCGGACGCGGAGCTCAGTACGGAGCTGCCGTCTCCGGCTCTGACCATGGTTCTCGGCGAGCTCGCCACGTATGGCGAGGCCGTATTGCGTTCTGTTCAGCAGCTGGCCCCCGGGGTGCAGCCGAGTCCGCAGCAGGTGGCGTCCACCACCTGGGCGACGGTCCGGTCCGCGCAGATGCTGTTCCACGACATACCGCCGGCGGACCGGGAGGCCCACGGCCGGGGTGTGCTGCACCTGGACGACGCGGCTCCGTGGGACCTGGCGAAGCAGAAGAAGATCTGGGGCCTGACCGCCCAGGCGATCGCGGAGGGTCTGGACGTCACCAACCGTGACCTGCTGGCCGCTTACCACCTGAAGGGATTCGCGTTCGTCAAGGCCATGCTGTTGATGCAGGGGAAGGTGGCACAGGGGGCGAACTGGAGCGATACGCCCGCGCCTGAGGGGGTCAACTGGCGCAGCGTCGACCAGGTGACGCGGGGGCCGGACGGGACCACCACCACCCGGCAGGTCGTGCCGGAATGGGCAGCACCGGGGCGGCCCGATCCCATCGTGAAACTGATCCATGTGGACGAGGACGGGGACATCGTCCTGCATCTGCCCGGCGGGCCGCCGATCGATGTGTCCGATGACGAGTTCCTGGAGTTGCTGAGCCTGGATCCGCCGTTGCGGACAAGGCCTCTGGACACTCCCGTTCTTTTCCTGACCACTGGCCCTGGTGTCCTGCGTCCGGAGGTGGTGCAGCGGTTCTCCCAGCGCACCGGCCGTCCTGCCTACGGCTACAGCGGGCCGCTCGACCTGACCGCTGCCGATCCGTCGGCTCCGCTCACCATCGTGGCCCTCCCGGACCCGGTCACCCAGGCCCCGGGCCGCTGGACCAAGGCCACCCGGATACCGCCGAACACGTCCGTCCCCGGCTCCTCTTCCACGGCGCCTGCGCCGACACCCGCGCCGACACCCGCGCCCGCTCCCGCGCCTGCTCCGGCACCCGCATCCGCAACCACCCCTGCGGCTTTCGCCGGTGCGTCCGATCCGGTGCTGGCGCCGCGGACTGTGATCGCGGGTCCGTCGGGGCGTGCGCAGGGGCGGAACTGGACGGGCAAGCCGGTGAAGCGGGTGCTGCCCGGCCGGGTGCGTGTGATCGAGACGCGACCGAACACGCTGGCGAAGATCGCGTCGGAGGAGGACGCGTCGTGGCCGGAGGAGACGTATGTCGTCGCCGCGAACGGTGATCCCGGCGGGTTGCGTCTGCCCGACGACCGGGTGCTGGACACGGAGACCCTGGCCAAGGTGCTGGCCGCCGATCCTGAGTTGGCGAAGCTGCCGAAGAGCGTGCCGGTGTTGCTGGCTGTGCCGTTCGCGCAGCGGACGCTGGATCTGCAGTTGCTGTCGAATCTGCTGGGCCGGCCGGTGGTGGGTCCCAGTGGTGAGGGCCGTCTGGTCGGTGACGGGACGGGGAACGCGCATCTTCCGGTGCTGGTCGACCGTGACGAGAAGAAGGCGATCGGTCTCTGGGTGCCGTACGAGCCCCTTGACACGACGCTGCCGTACGTGGACCGGGAGTGGACGTCGCTGGACGGGACCAAGTTCCGGGAGCTCGCCCTCCGCGACGGCCGGAAGGTGTGGCTGGGCAAGCAGGACGCGGCGCGTTTCATCGCCGGGCTGCGCGAGGTGCGGCAGCTTCCCCCGGGGCACAAGCTGGCCCTGGAGGTCTGCTACAGCGCGTCGGACGGCGACCCGAATCAGGACCAGCCCTCGACCGCGCCGCCGCCCCACATCGACGACCCGTGGGGCGATGTCCCGCTCGGTCAGTACGCCGCCAACGAGAGCAGGCTGGAGACCGACGCGGCCACCGTCCAGACCGGCATGACGCCCAAGGACCGTGTGCTGTTCGACCCGGCCACCGGGGATAGGGGACGTATTGTCACGTACCTGCCCGAGCCGCTCGATCATGAGCTGGACGGGCTGGCGCGTGAGTCGGGTCTGCACACGGGGTCGGGTGCGGTGTCGGTGGAGACGCGGGCGACCATGCTGCGTCTGGTGCGGGGGTTGCGCGACCTCTTCGGTAATGAGGTCGAGAGTGACCGGGGTGTGCCGGGGGGCCGGTATGAGCGGTTGGTCAAGGGCATCGGTGCGCTGGAGACGTTGCGTGACAACGATTCGGCGCTGAGCGGGCTCACTCCGCTGCGGCGGGACATGGTGGCCTTCTATGCCCAGCAGCACAGTGGGAGGACTCCGGACACGGCCGCGTACGAGTCGCTTCTCGATTTCGCCCGGGAGCGCGTCGCCGCGGATCCCGACGCGGAGCTGACGGAGGCGGTGGAGGCCCCGGCGGTGCGGGTGGCCCTCAATGAGCTCGGCACGTCGGGTGAGGCCGTTCTGCGTACGGTGCAGGGGCTGGCCCCCGGGGCGGCGCCGAGTCCGCGGCAGGTGGCGTCCACCCTCTGGGCGGTGGTCCGGGCCGCGAAGATGCTGTTCAACGAGATTCCGCCGGCGGACCGGGCGGAACACGGCCGTGGTGTGCTGCACCTGGACGACACGGACCCGTGGGACCTGTCGAAGCAGAAGACCCTCTGGGCCCTGACCGCCAAGGCCCTCGCTGAGGGGCTCGACATCACCGACCGCAATCTGCTGGCCGCCTACCACCTGAAGGTGACGGGCGCGTTCGACCCGGCCGCTCTGCTGTGGCAGGGGCAGAACGTCCAAGGCGTCTACTGGAGCGACACGCCCGCGCCCGAGGGCATCAACTGGCGCAGC
>NZ_JOHR01000037.1 GCF_000719775.1 Streptomyces sp. NRRL F-5135
CCGCCCGCCACCACGATCTTCGCGCTGGTGGTAGATCGGCCCGCACCGCCGCTAGAGCTTGCGAAGTCCACTGAGCACCCTTTCGAGCAGTGTCACATCTGGCTGACCACCGACGGACTCGTCGCCGCCGGGCTGGTGAATGGCGACGAGGCCGGCCTCCGCCAGGTCGGCTACGAGGATCCGGGCCACGCCGAGGGGAATGGAGAGGAGCGCCGAAATCTCGGCGACCGATTTGATCTCGATACACAAGCGGCAGATCCGCTGGTGCTCGGGCAACTGCCCGTGCAACTGGGACGGATCGGCGGTCGTACTGACCAGCGCCTCGATGGCGAGCTGGTAACGCGGCCGGGTCCGGCCGCCGGTCATGGCGTACGGGCGCACCAACGGGTTGTGCGTGCCCATGGAGGGTTCCGGGGAGCGGCGCGGCTGCTCCGTCGGCCGGCTCCGGTGCTGCTCGAACGGCCGCTGCCGGGCGGGCCGTTCCTCCGACTGCGGCTGCTGCTGCCGCGCCGGCTGCTCGTACGGCTGCGGGGCCTGCCGCTCGTAGGGCTGGGGCGCCGGCTGCTCGTACGGCTGGGACTCGTACGGCTGGGACGCGGACTGCTCGTACGACTGCCGCTGCGGGGCGGGCTGTTCGTACGGCTCGTGTTCGCTGTACTCCCGCTGCCCGTGGTCCCCGTACGACTGCTGCGGCGCGGGCTCCTCGTAGGGCTGTCCCAAGGGCGGGGACATGGGCGGACCTTGGGGCGGCTGTTCGTACGGTTGTCGCTCGGGCGGCTGTTGATACACGGGGTGGCGCCGGGGCATGCCTCCGGTGCCGTCCTGACCCGCTTCGCCGTCCGTGCCGCCCTGCCCGCTCTGCCGACTCGGCGTGGAGGGGAAGTTGAAACGGTTCCGGGCCGGTTCGCCCGGGGACCGGAGGCCACCGTCATAGGGGTGTCCGCCTGGGGGTGTAGCCACGTGTCCTCCTCCGACTGCCGGTCGCCGGTTCCTGTCCCTCTGGAGCCGCGCCACCGCACCTTAATGGTGCGGTGGCCGGGCGCGCACTGTCTGTCAGTTCAGCAGACTCCCCTGGAGCTCGGCGCGCAGGTCCGGAGTGAGAACGGTACCGGCGCGGTCGACCAGGAGCGCCATCTCGTACCCCACCAGCCCGATGTCCGCCTCGGGGTGGGCGAGTACGGCCAGCGAGGAGCCGTCGGAGATGGACATGATGAAGAGGAATCCACGCTCCATCTCGACGACGGTCTGGTTGACGGCACCGCCTTCGAAGATCCGGGAGGCCCCGGACGTCAGCGAGGTCAGACCGGACGCCACAGCCGCGAGCTGATCGGCGCGGTCGCGCGGGAATCCTTCGGACATGGCCAGCAGGAGTCCGTCGGCGGAGACCACCACCGTGTGGGACACCCCGGGGGTGTTGTCCACAAAGTTGGTGATCAACCAGTTCAAGTTCTGCGCCGCCTGGCTCATCGGGCTCACACTAACGCTCCTGGTTGTAGGTACTGCCCGGGCCCTGGCCCGGTCCGTTCGTGTCCGCTCCCGCGTTGCGTCCCCGCTGGACGCCGCTCAGCAGGTTGCTCAACCTGCCGCGCACGTCCTCCGGGGCGCGGGAAACCTGCGGGCCGCTCTTCGTGGACTGCTCCGCCGCACCCTCGACCAGGTTGGCCTTGGGCACGCGGCGAGGGAGGCCGGAGGAGGTGACCCCGCCGGCCTTCGGTTCGCGCAGCTGCTCGGCCCGCTGCCAGCGGGCGTCGTTGCGCTGCTGCCAGTCCTCGGTACCGGCCGTCTCGGTCTGCCCGTCGGCCGTCCGCCCGATGTCCTCGGTGGCTGCTCCGCCGCCGGTCCGGCCCCCGCCGTCGAGCAGGCCACCGCCGCCGGCCGGGGCGCCGCCGAACAGCGACGCGCCGCCCCGGGCCTCGTCGTTCAGGGGGTCCCGGGGCGCCCCCACGGTCCCGCCGGACTGCCCGTCGGACCCGCTGTCCTGACCGGCGGGGGTGGCATCCCACGGCTGTGACTGCGGCCGGCCGGCGCCACGGCGCGGCAGACCGGCGTCCGTGAGTGAGTGACTGGAACTGGGGGAGGGCCCCGGACGGGCAAAGTCTACGTGGTCCTGGCCGTTCCCTGGGGCGTCCTCGGCTGATTCCGCTTCCGTTCGCTGCCCGGTCCCGTACGGGTCCTGGAAAGCGTTCCGGCCGTTCCAGCCGCCCTGTTGGGGCTGGGCGGCGAAGTCGTCGCCGTACGGCTGCTCAGCGCCCTGCGGACCGTCGTAGGGGGCTTCCGCATAGCCGCCGGCCGGGTAGCCCGCCCCGGTCTCCGGTGCGGGCGGGAAGCCGGCGGGGGACTCCGGGGGGAATCCCGCGTCGAACGAGGTGTCCTGCGGCTGGTACGAGCCGACCTGGCCCACCGAGCCGGCCGGGCCGTCACCGTAGGGCCCGGCGCCGGTTGGCGCCGCCGGTCCGCTCGCGGCGCCGAAACCGCCCTGGCCGCCCTGGTCGCCGGCCGGGGCGTACGGGCCCTCGGCCGGCGCGCGGTAGCCGCCGTCCACCTGGTCGCCGAAGAGCGGCCCGCCGGTCTGCCGCGGTGTCGTCGGCGCGGCCCGCTCCTCGTCCCCGCCGGGGACGGGCCGCACGTCGTCGACGATCGCGGGCTGCTCGGCGGTCCGCTCCACGGGCTGCTCGTACCGGGAGTCGTCGAAGCCCAGGTCCGCGGCCGTCAGCATCGGCGCGTCGGGCCGGAAGCCCAGCTCGGCCGCGGGCCCGGCCGGCTCGTCCCGGGTGATCTGCGAGACCGTGAAGTCGGTCTCCTGCGCGGCCGGTTCGCCACCGCCGCCGTGCGTGATCGCGTCCGGGAGCATGACCAGCGAGGTCGTGCCCGCCTGCTCGCCCGAGGGACGCAGCTGGACCCGGATGCCGTGCCGGTCGGCGAGCCGGCCCACCACGAACAGGCCCATGCGCTGCGAGACGGACGCGTCCACCGTCGGCGGGTTGGCCAGCTTGTGGTTGATGTCCGCGAAGTCCTCGGCGGTCAGGCCGATGCCCTTGTCGTGGATCTCGATCATCACCCGGCCGTCGGGCAGCCGGGTCGCGGTGACGCGCACCTTGGTCTGCGGCGAGGAGAACGTCGTGGCGTTCTCCAGCAGCTCCGCCAGCAGGTGCACCAGGTCGGTCACCGCCTGGCCGTGGATCTCGGTCTCCGGGACGCCCGACAGTTCGATGCGCTCGTAGGACTCCACCTCGGAGGAGGCGGCGCGCAGGACGTCCACCAGCGGCACCGGCTCGTTCCACCGGCGGCCGGGTTCCTCACCCGCGAGGACCAGCAGGTTCTCCCCGTTGCGGCGCATACGGGTCGCCAGGTGGTCCAGCCTGAAGAGGTTCTCCAGCTGGTCCGGGTCGGCCTCGTGGTTCTCCAGGTCGGAGATCAGGGTCAACTGGCCCTCGATCAGCGACTGGTTGCGGCGTGAGAGGTTGGTGAAGATCGCGTTGACGTTACCGCGTAGCATGGCCTGCTCGGCGGCCAGCCGGACGGCCTCGCGGTGCACCTGGTCGAAGGCGCGGGCCACCTCGCCGATCTCGTCACGCGAATCGATCGGGATCGGCTGGACGCGGGTGTCGACCAGGCCCGGTTCGGTGCGCGAGAGCTGGTCGACCAGCATCGGCAGCCGCTGCTCCGCGATGCCGAAGGCGGCCGTGCGCAGCGAGCGCATCGAGTTGCTCATCTGCCGGGCCATCATCCCGGCCAGGATGAACGCGGCCAGCAGCGCGACCACCGTGACGGCACCGTTGGTGATGGCGTCGTTCCTGGCCTCGTCGGCGATCTGCGCCGCGTCGGCCACCGCCCGGTCGACCAGGTCCTTCTCGATGACCGAGTAACCGTCGAACTTCGCGGTGGAGGCGGCCATCCAGGTCTCCGGGGTGACCCCGCGCCGCGCGAGCTGCTCCGGGTTGTCCCCGCTCGCGATCGCGGCGACCATCCCGTCGTAGACCGAACCCTCCTGGGTCGGCGGGGCCTTGAAGTCCTGACCGGCCGCCGCGGCCTGCTGCTCGGCGGCGGTGATCTTCTTCGCCCCCTCGGCGGCCTGCCGCTTCATCACGTCCTGGAGCTTGACGGTGTCCGCCTCGGTGCCCGCGGAGAGGTACTCGCCGATGGCGATGTCCTCCAGATAGGCGTACGAGGAGAAGGCGATCGCCTGGCCGTTCCTGACGTCGTCCTTCTGGCTCGGCCGGACCAGCAGGTGCATCCCGATGGAGCGCTGGAGCGACTCGGCGGCCTTGGCCAGCTGGACCGCGTAGACCGTACGCCCGTAGCTGGTGATGTTGCCCGTGCCCAGCTGCAGCTCGTTGGCGAACTCCATCAGGGAGTGCTGCACCAGCACGTACCCCTCTTCGGTCGCCACCGGGCCCCCGTTGTCACCGGTCTTGTCGGGCGTCTCGACACCCGCCGTGTACGCGGTCTTCCGGATGGCCTCCAGCTTGGGCTCTTCACCGCGGAACAGGCTGAGCCGGCGTTCCAGCCCCTCGTCCGCGGGCATGTCCCGCACCACCAGGTCGAACTGCTTCTTGGCGGCGTCCGTGGCCGAACGGGCCTGGGCGACGACCGGCGCGTCCCGCTTGTTGGTCAGCAGCGGCTGCGCCGTGAGGTCGCGCTCGTTGAGCACCGCCTGGGCGTATTCGGAGGCGGCCCGGACGACGAGCGCCGTGCTCTCGGCGTCCTGCGCCTGCTGCCAGGTGTCGACCGACGACTTGACCTGGAAGCCACCCATGATGAGGCCGACCAGGACGGGTATGAGGAGAATGGCGTTCAGCCGGGTGGGCACCCGCCAGTTGCGCGGGGAGAGACGGCTGGAGCTGCCGGGCGCCGGACGGCCGGTGTCGCCGGCGCGAGGGCCGGAGGCGGGACGGGCGCCGGACGGGCGGCCTCCGGTCGCACCGCCCTCGGCGGCCTTGCCGCCCGCGGGCCCGGTGCCGTCGGAGGCACCCCCGCGACCGGCCCGCCCGGGAGGGCCGGATCCGGCCGCAGGCGGCGCCGCTGCGCGCGGCGGCGGGGTGAAGTTGCCCCGCGCCTGCTGCTCCGCGGAGCTCGTCTTGCTTCGCCTCACTCGACCAACAACCTCTCGGCGTCGGCACCTACGCTGTGCCGTGTGTGTTCTCGGGCCGTCTCAGGGCCGTCTCGTACGAGCCGCACTCCTCGGGAGTCTCCGGAATTCCAGCATGGGGAAGGGTTCCAATCCAAACAGCGGGAACCGGCCATTCCAAGTGCTCCAAGCCTCACATGAAACGGGCATAAAGAGCGAGCCCCGCCAAAAGACGGGGCTGATGTGCGCGCAGCGGCACCGGACGAGTGCGTGGGGTGTCCGGGGAGCGTGAATTCTCTGTCGAAATGTTATGAACACGGAGGTGGGCTGTGTCAAAGGACATAGCCCACCTCCGTATCGCACTACGGCAACTTCCGTAGGCGTACGTCTACTTGAGTCGTGCCATGAGGGCGTGTTCGACCAGGGTGATCAGCGCGCTTTTGGCGTCGGCGCGGTGGCGTGCGTCGGTGGTGATGATGGGGGTGTCGGGGCCGATCTGGAGTGCTTCGCGTACTTCGTCGGGGGTGTAGGGCT
>NZ_JOHR01000038.1 GCF_000719775.1 Streptomyces sp. NRRL F-5135
GGAGAGTAGGACGCCGCCGAACAATTGTTGTGGGTATGCCCCGTGTTGAAGGAGCCTGTGGTTTCTTCGGTGCGGGGCATACCTGCGTTTACAGGACGGCCGGCATTTCCGCCCGCGCGTCCCGGCCCCGCAGGTCGGCCGACTCCCGTTTCCTGTATGCCCACAGTTCCATGTATGTCCGGTTACCCCCCCAAGCGCCGGACGCCCGGTGCTGAGGGTAAAGTCATGAGGCATCGTTGGCACGTTCCACACAGGAGGCCCCCGGGTGGAGGTCCAGGAGACTCGCGTTCAGACGCACCGGGTGCTCACCATCCCCAACGTCCTCAGCATGGCCCGACTCGTCGGCGTTCCGCTCTTCTTGTGGCTGATCCTCCGCCCCGAGTTCGGCGGGCCCAACAGCGACGGCTGGGCCCTGCTGGTGCTGGCTCTGAGTGGGATCAGCGACTATCTCGACGGCAAGCTTGCCCGCAAGTGGAACCAGATCAGCAGCCTGGGGAGGCTGCTGGACCCGGCCGCGGACCGGCTGTACATCATTTCCACCCTGGTCGGCCTCACATGGCGCGAGATCCTGCCCCTGTGGCTCACGGTGGCCCTGCTCAGCCGCGATCTCATCCTGCTCGTCATGATGGGAATCCTCCGCCGGCACGACTATCCGCCTCTCCAGGTGAGCTTCCTGGGGAAGGCGGCTACCTTCAGCTTGATGTATGCCTTCCCGCTCCTGCTCCTCAGTGACGGAAGTGGTTGGCTTGCGTCACTCGCCGAAGTTTTCGGATGGGCGTTCGCAGGATGGGGTACAACTCTCTATTGGTGGGCAGGGATCCTGTATGTGGTCCAGGTCCGCCGTCTCGTCAAAGCGGACACCGTGGCCGGTTGAGCTCGTCTCAGTGATTTCGCGGAGTGTGCGTGGGGTCACACTTGACGGCATGGTGGGCTGCTGTCCGGACGGGTGAATTCGGCGAGACCGTCTCTTCAAGGAGGACGCTTCCGACATGAAGGCCGTCGTGATGGCCGGTGGCGAAGGTACTCGACTTCGTCCCATGACCTCAAGCATGCCCAAGCCGCTCCTTCCGGTCGCCAATCGACCGATCATGGAGCATGTGCTGCGGTTGCTCAAGCGACATGGGCTCAACGAGACCGTTGTCACCGTGCAATTCCTCGCCTCCCTCGTCAAGAACTACTTCGGTGACGGCGAAGAACTCGGCATGGATCTCAGCTATGCCAACGAGGAGAAGCCGCTCGGCACGGCGGGGAGTGTGAAGAACGCCGAAGAGGCCCTGAAGGACGATGCCTTTCTGGTCATTTCCGGCGATGCTCTCACCGACTTCGACCTGACCGACCTCATCGCTTTCCACAAGGAGAAGGGCGCGCTGGTGACGGTGTGCCTGACCCGGGTGCCGAACCCGCTGGAGTTCGGCATCACCATCGTGGACGAGGAGGGGAAGGTCGAACGCTTCCTGGAGAAGCCCACCTGGGGCCAGGTCTTCTCGGACACCGTGAACACCGGCATCTATGTGATGGAGCCCGAGGTCTTCGACTATGTCGAGGCCGATGTCTCGGTGGACTGGTCCGGCGACGTCTTCCCCCAGCTCATGAAGGAAGGCAAGCCGATCTACGGTTATGTCGCCGAGGGGTACTGGGAGGACGTCGGCACGCACGAGAGCTATGTGAAGGCCCAGGCCGACGTGCTCGAAGGCAAGGTCGACGTCGACATCGACGGATTCGAGATCTCGCCCGGAGTGTGGGTTGCCGAAGGGGCGGAGGTGCATCCGGACGCCGTTCTGCGCGGGCCGCTGTACGTCGGGGACTACGCGAAGGTCGAAGCCGACGCGGAGATTCGCGAGCACACCGTCATCGGCTCCAACGTGGTCGTCAAGACAGGCGCGTTCCTCCACAAAGCCGTGGTCCACGACAACGTTTACATCGGCCAGCACAGCAATTTGCGGGGCTGTGTGATCGGCAAGAACACCGACATCATGCGGGCGTCCCGCATCGAGGACGGCGCCGTCATCGGCGACGAGTGCCTGATCGGTGAGGAATCGATCATCCAGGGCAATGTGCGGGTCTATCCGTTCAAGACGGTGGAGGCCGGCGCGTTCGTCAACACCTCGGTGATCTGGGAGGCCCGCGGCCAGGCGCATCTGTTCGGTGCGCGAGGCGTGTCCGGGGTGCTGAACGTCGAGATCACGCCGGAGGTGGCGGTACGGCTGGCCGGCGCCTATGCCACCACGTTGAAGAAGGGATCCACCGTCACCACGGCGCGTGACCACTCGCGGGGCGCCCGGGCGCTCAAACGGGCCGTGATCTCCTCGCTCCAGTCCAGCGCGATCGACGTGCGGGACCTGGAGAACGTGCCGCTGCCCGTCGCGAGGCAGCAGACGGCGCGGGGGAGCGCGGGCGGGATCATGATCCGGACCTCTCCCGGTGTGCCGGACTCGGTCGACATCATGTTCTTCGACGAGCGGGGCGCCGATCTGTCCCAGGCGGGCCAGCGCAAGCTGGACCGGGTCTACGCGCGGCAGGAGTACCGCCGTGCCTTCCCAGGAGAGGTCGGGGATCTGCACTTCCCGGCCAGCGTCTTCGATTCGTACACCGGTTCGCTGCTGCGCAACGTCAACACCACGGGGATCTCGGAGGCCGGACTCAAGGTCGTGGTCGACGCGTCCAACGGCAGCGCCGGCCTGGTCCTGCCCAGCCTGCTCGGCCGGCTCGGTGTCGACTCGCTGACCATCAACCCCGGCCTGGACGAGTCCCGGCCCACGGAGACGGCTCAGTCACGCCGTTCGGGCATGGTTCGGCTCGGCGAGATCGTCGCCTCGGCCCGGGCCGCGTTCGGTGTCCGGTTCGACCCGGTGGGCGAGCGGCTGTCGCTGGTCGACGAGAAGGGGCGGATCATCGAGGACGACCGGGCCCTGCTGGTGCTGCTGGACCTGGTCGCGGCCGAGCGGCGCAGCGGCCGGGTCGCCCTGCCGGTGACGACCACCAGGATCGCCGAACAGGTCGCCGCGTACCACGGCACTCAGGTGGAGTGGACGACCACCTCCCCCGACGATCTGACCCGGGTGGGCCGGGAGGAGTCCACGATCTTCGGCGGCGACGGGCGCGGGGCCTTCATCGTCCCGGAGTTCAGCAGCGTCTTCGACGGGACGGCGGCCTTCGTCCGGCTGATCGGCCTGGTGGCGCGCACTCAGCTCACACTGTCCCAGATCGACGCCCGTATCCCGCGCGCGCACGTACTGCGCCGGGACCTGGCCACACCGTGGGCCGTCAAGGGGCAGGTGATGAGGAGCGTCGTGGAAGCGGCCGGGGACCGGCAGGTGGACACGACCGACGGTGTACGGGTGGTCGAGGCGGACGGTCGCTGGGTGATGGTGCTGCCCGATCCGGCGGAAGCCGTCACCCATCTGTGGGCGGAGGGCCCCGACGACGCGTCGGCCCAGGCCCTGCTCGACGAGTGGTCGTCCGTGGTCGACGGCGCGGGGCACTAGGGCGTGTTTCGAAAGTCCCGCCTGGCTCGCGACGCCTGGCACGCACTCCCCCAGCTACCGCTGGGAGGTGCCCCCTGCTGCGTTGTCGGAGTCGT
>NZ_JOHR01000039.1 GCF_000719775.1 Streptomyces sp. NRRL F-5135
ACACAGTGGACGCGAGCAACTGAGGACAAGCCCTCGGCCTATTAGTACCGGTCAACTCCACCAGTCACCTGGCTTCCATATCCGGCCTATCAACCCAGTCGTCTACTGGGAGCCTTACCCCCTCAAGGGGGTGGGAGTCCTCATCTCGAAGCAGGCTTCCCGCTTAGATGCTTTCAGCGGTTATCCCTCCCGAACGTAGCCAACCAGCCATGCCCTTGGCAGAACAACTGGCACACCAGAGGTTCGTCCGTCCCGGTCCTCTCGTACTAGGGACAGCCCTTCTCAAGACTCCTACGCGCACAGCGGATAGGGACCGAACTGTCTCACGACGTTCTAAACCCAGCTCGCGTACCGCTTTAATGGGCGAACAGCCCAACCCTTGGGACCGACTCCAGCCCCAGGATGCGACGAGCCGACATCGAGGTGCCAAACCATCCCGTCGATATGGACTCTTGGGGAAGATCAGCCTGTTATCCCCGGGGTACCTTTTATCCGTTGAGCGACGGCGCTTCCACAAGCCACCGCCGGATCACTAGTCCCGACTTTCGTCCCTGCTCGACCCGTCAGTCTCACAGTCAAGCTCCCTTGTGCACTTACACTCAACACCTGATTACCAACCAGGCTGAGGGAACCTTTGGGCGCCTCCGTTACCCTTTAGGAGGCAACCGCCCCAGTTAAACTACCCATCAGACACTGTCCCTGATCCGGATCACGGACCCAGGTTAGACATCCAGCACGACCAGAGTGGTATTTCAACAACGACTCCACCCATACTGGCGTACGGGCTTCACAGTCTCCCACCTATCCTACACAAGCCGAACCGAACACCAATATCAAACTATAGTAAAGGTCCCGGGGTCTTTCCGTCCTGCTGCGCGAAACGAGCATCTTTACTCGTACTGCAATTTCACCGGGCCTATGGTTGAGACAGCCGAGAAGTCGTTACGCCATTCGTGCAGGTCGGAACTTACCCGACAAGGAATTTCGCTACCTTAGGATGGTTATAGTTACCACCGCCGTTTACTGGCGCTTAAGTTCTCAGCTTCGCCAACCCGAAAGTCAGCTAACCGGTCCCCTTAACGTTCCAGCACCGGGCAGGCGTCAGTCCGTATACATCGCCTTACGGCTTCGCACGGACCTGTGTTTTTAGTAAACAGTCGCTTCTCGCTGGTCTCTGCGGCCACCCCAAGCTCACACCGTAAAGATGATCACCCAGAATGGCCCCCCTTCTCCCGAAGTTACGGGGGCATTTTGCCGAGTTCCTTAACCATAGTTCACCCGAACGCCTCGGTATTCTCTACCAGACCACCTGAGTCGGTTTCGGGTACGGGCCGCCATGAAACTCGCTAGAGGCTTTTCTCGACAGCATAGGATCATCCACTTCACCACAATCGGCTCGGCATCAGGTCTCAGACACATGCACGACGGATTTACCTACCGTGCGTCCTACACCCTTACCCCGGGACAACCACCGCCCGGGCTGGACTACCTTCCTGCGTCACCCCATCACTTACCTACTACCACCTTGGTTCGACGGCTCCACCACTCCCCTCAACTCCGAAGAGATCAGGGCGGCTTCACGGCCTTAGCATTAATGGATTCGATACTGGGCGCTTCAAAGCGGGTACCGGAATATCAACCGGTTATCCATCGACTACGCCTGTCGGCCTCGCCTTAGGTCCCGACTTACCCTGGGCAGATCAGCTTGACCCAGGAACCCTTAGTCAATCGGCGCACACGTTTCCCACGTGTGAATCGCTACTCATGCCTGCATTCTCACTCGTGAACCATCCACCACTACCTTCCAGCATGGCTTCACCCGGCACACGACGCTCCCCTACCCATCACAGTCCCCGTTAGGAGTATGTACTGCAATGACACGACTTCGGCGGTACGCTTGAGCCCCGCTACATTGTCGGCGCGGAATCACTTGACCAGTGAGCTATTACGCACTCTTTCAAGGATGGCTGCTTCTAAGCCAACCTCCTGGTTGTCTCTGCGACTCCACATCCTTTCCCACTTAGCGTACGCTTAGGGGCCTTAGTCGATGCTCTGGGCTGTTTCCCTCTCGACCATGGAGCTTATCCCCCACAGTCTCACTGCCGCGCTCTCACTTACCGGCATTCGGAGTTTGGCTAAGGTCAGTAACCCGGTAGGGCCCATCGCCTATCCAGTGCTCTACCTCCGGCAAGAAACACACGACGCTGCACCTAAATGCATTTCGGGGAGAACCAGCTATCACGGAGTTTGATTGGCCTTTCACCCCTAACCACAGGTCATCCCCCAGGTTTTCAACCCTGGTGGGTTCGGTCCTCCACGAAGTCTTACCTCCGCTTCAACCTGCCCATGGCTAGATCACTCCGCTTCGGGTCTTGAGCGCGCTACTAAAACGCCCTATTCGGACTCGCTTTCGCTACGGCTCCCCCACACGGGTTAACCTCGCAACACACCGCAAACTCGCAGGCTCATTCTTCAAAAGGCACGCAGTCACGACTGCATGTGCAAGCACACACAGCGACGCTCCCACGGCTTGTAGGCACACGGTTTCAGGTACTATTTCACTCCGCTCCCGCGGTACTTTTCACCATTCCCTCACGGTACTATCCGCTATCGGTCACCAGGGAATATTTAGGCTTAGCGGGTGGTCCCGCCAGATTCACACAGGATTTCTCGGGCCCTATGCTACTTGGGAAACGCACAAGCAAGCCGTACAGATTTCAGCTACGGGGGTCTTACCCTCTACGCCGGGCCTTTCGCATGCCCTTCGCCTACCCATACGGTTTCTGACTCACCGACCGGCCGGCAGACCGATCAAGCACGCTCCCACAACCCC
>NZ_JOHR01000040.1 GCF_000719775.1 Streptomyces sp. NRRL F-5135
GGCGATGTCGATGTAGTCCAACTCCGAGCCGTCGTGGTACTGGCCCCACGGTCCGGGCGTGGCCGCCTGAGCGCGGGCTTCGATGGCGTCGAGGTCGAGCTGCTGCTCGGTGGGCTGCATGGTCGTCTCCTGGGTGTGGTGGGTGGGTTGTGGGTGCGGGGCCCGGTGGAACCGGATGAGCACGCGGTCAGACGGTCTGGTTGGCGAGTTCGAGGAGCACGGCGGCGTGGCAGTGGTCCGGCTGGCCGGGCTCGGGCAGGGGGCAGGGGCAGGCAAGGTCCTTGCCCCGCAGGGTGTGGAGTTCTGCGAGGATCCGGCGCCGGTCAAGGACCTGACGGCCGATCCGGTACGTCTGCTCGTACCAGCCTCCTGTGGTGCCGACGCGCAGCCACTCGCGGTAGTTCGCGGCGCAGGCGCTGCGGGGGTCGCCCATCTCCGCTTCGATCGCGTCCTTGATGGTGAACGGGTTTCCGAAGCGGCTGGTTCGGCTGACTATCACCGCGCCGAGCGGGTTCGTGGTCGCGTCCGCGAGCCGCCAGCCTTTGGTGCGGCGGCGTTGGATGCGGGTCGGGGTGGTCATCGGGGTGCCCTTTCTGACTGGTGGGTTAGTTGGGTTGGGGTCGGGGTGGACGGGGTCAGGTCGCGGGGGCGTTGTCGGGGTCGACTTCGGGATGCGTGAACCGGACCGGCTTGCCCAGCGACCCCCACAGCGGTTGCTCGGCCTTCATGTCGACGCCGGGCCGGACGACGATCGCCGGCGGCACCGTGGCGGACCCGGCGGTGAGCCGCAGATCCGCTTCGGCCATCTCCGCTATGAAACGGGTGGATCCGCAGATACACACGATCTTCGGAATGCGCAGCCGGTCCTTGGCGTCGGCGAGCTGCTTTTCCGGGGTGAGCAGGTACGGGTACGACACAGAGGTCTCCTTCGGTTGGGTGATCACAGGGTGGGGGGTGGCAGCGGCGCGGAGCATGGCCTCCACGTCGGCGGAAGTCCGGCCGGGGCGCTGCTCCCAAGCGACGGTCTGCGCCCCTAGCACCCCTCAGAAGGCCCAGTTCGGGGCCCAGCCTGACTCAACAGCGTCCGTCAGCGTCCGCAGCAGGCCCCTGTAGGCGGTCAGCTTCTGCTCGTACGCTTCCCGGTTCTGGCGCTCCCGTTCCGCAGTGTCCGGCTGCTCGGTCTTCCAGCGGGCGATGCTGCGTTCGGCGACGTAGAGGAGGCGGGTGTATGTGTCGATCCGCTCGCCAACTGGGCCCAACAACGCACCAGGCGTCGCCCACTCATCCAGCACCAGAGATGCACCCGACTCGGCGACCTCCCGCGCGTGGCTACCCGGGTCGAGAATGGTGACATGCGGTTCCACGGAGGTAGCACGGTTGGCCACCAACGAGTCCACGGTGGTGTGGTACGTCCAGGACACGCCGATCCGCGCGCGGCCGTGCTGGTCCAGGATCCGGCCCGGAACGCCCTGCTCCTCGCCCCGATCGGTGGTCCATCCGGGCGGCAGTTCGACGTTCCGCGGGCCGGGGCGGTCGGACCGTAACTCGCCGACGCTTGCTCCAGTCTGTATCAGGCAGGTGACGTGCTCGGCAGGGAAGCCAATGCGGGTCCTGGCCTTGGTGTTCGTCATGTCTGGTGCCTCCTGGCTGATTGCCGTGAAGGGGCCCGTCGCCCCGCGCCCGCCAGCGGTCACGGGCGTCGGGGCGGCGGTCATCGGCCAGCCGGTGGCCGGCCGGGGGTGCCACGCCGCTTGAGGCGGTCGCAGCGTCTTGGGGGTTCTACTCGTTGTCCGGGCCGCGTAGGGATGACTCTCTTACGCGGCCCAGCCGGACGTTCCATACCGGGTGGCGCAGCTCGTAGTAGGGCTGTGATCCGGTGGAGGTGTCGACGGAGATGATGTTGAACAGCCAGCCCTGGAAGGGCGCGATGCTGCCCATGTACTGGACCATTTCGTTGGGCTGGTATCGGGACTGCGACTGCGTTCCCATCGGTTCCTCCAGGGGGTGCTGGGGCGGACTGCTGTACCAGCGGGGCGATTACGCCGCCTCAACTGCGCGTAGCGGGCGGCCTCCGATTGCTGCGGCGAGTTCGGCGTAGTGCCGGTGCTGCTCCTCGCGAGTCCACTGCACCCGCCGAACCTCGCCGCGCGACCGGACAGGCCGGGCATCACCGAACGTGCCGGTGGGGACGGCTTCGGCGAGAAGCCGATCGAGGGGGCTCATGCCGCGGGCGGGATAGGCGCGGTCGCCAGCTGCCGGAACGCTGGGCGCAGGCATTTCGCTCATGCTGACTCCTGAAGAGAGGCGGGGTTGTCAGGCGATGCGGTAGTCGCTGGCGCGGTAGCCGAAGTCGGCCCACTGGGCGGCGTGTGCGGGGGCGACTTCCTGGAGCAGGTGTTCGCGGACCGCGGCGACGGTGGCGTCGGACACGGTGAGGATGGTGTCGGGGACGGTGTAGCCGTCGGGGTCGATGAGGCGGAGTTCGGTCATGGGTGTCCCTCTCGGGGTACTCCGGGGCGGTGGTCCGTCCCGTTGTCGGCAACCCCCATACTACCCGTCAAGCATGGTCCAAACAATGCTTAGAATTCAATAAGGGTGGTGGCATGCCAAAGGGGGCCCAGCCCACCAAGGCCAGACCCCCTACACCTCGCCATCAACCCAGCCCACACCACGCGAGTCGCCTCACCCGGCCAGCTCCTGCCACGGATCCCCCGCCGACGCCCGCCCCTGCGCCCGCCGGGCCTCCTCAACCGCAGTCGGCACCCTCCCCGCCTCGGAAGGCGGCTTGCCGTTCCTCGTCGGCGCCTTGGCGAGGTGCTTGGCGTAGACGTCGGCGAGCGGCAGCTTCGCCTGGAGGAGGTGAATGCCGGTGGAGCGGGCGTACTCCTCCCAGGCCTTGAACGTCCGCACGTAGGCCCGCCTCGTGTGGCGGCTCTTCTGGCGGGCGGTCCATCCTCCGGCGATGGTGGGCAGCGGGTCGCGGTCGCCGTAGATGCCGGTGAGGTGGTCGGCGAGTTGGCGGGCTTCGTCGGGCTAGTCGTCGCGGGGGTCGTGCCGGTCGGTCGACAACTCCGCCGACGGGCGTGGGACGGGGAATGTGTGATCACGGCCGGGCATGGGCTCTCCAGGAAGCG
>NZ_JOHR01000041.1 GCF_000719775.1 Streptomyces sp. NRRL F-5135
GCGCCCGAGGGCATCAACTGGCGCAGCGTGAACCAGGTGACGCGGGCGCCGGACGGAACCACCACCACCCGGCAGATCGTGCCGGAATGGGTCGGACCGGAGCTGCCCGAGCCCCTCCTGAACCTGGTCGAGGTGGACGAGGACGGCGACATCGTGCTCCACCTGCCCGGCCGCGACCCTCTCCCGGTGTCGGAGGACGAGTTCCTGGCCCTGCTCGACCTGGACCCGGCGCTGCGCACCACGCCCCTGGGCACTCCCGTCCTGTTCCTGACGTCTGGTCCCGGGGCTTTGAGTCCGGAGCTGGTGGAGCGGTTCTCCCAGCGCACCGGCCGTCCGGCCTACAGCTACAGCGGGCCCCTCGACCTGACCGCCGCCGATCCGTCGGCCCCGCTCACCATCGTCGCCCTCCCGGAGCCGGACACCAACGCCCCCGGCAACTGGACCAAAGCCACCCGGAAGCAGACCACTCCCGGCACCTCCGCCATCGAGGCGGGGATGGACGAGCTGGTCATTCTTGGCTCGACCGAGTCCGTGTCCTCGGGACCCGCCCGCCGGGCCGACGGGGACGAGCCGCTCACATTCGCGCCGCCCGCCGACCCGTCTGATTCCTCCGCCACGGCCCCCGTTCCCCCTGCCTCCGGGGTGTTCGCCGGTGCGTCGGATCCGACGCTGTCGCCGCGGACCGTGATCGAGGGTCCGTCGGGGCGTCCGCAGGGGCGGAACTGGACGCGCGAGCCGGTGAAGCGGGTGCTGCCCGACCGGGTGCGTGTGACGGCGACGCGGCCGAATACGCCGGCGAAGACGGTGTCGGAGGAGGACGCGTCGTGGCCGGACGAGACGTATGTCGTCACGGCGGAGGGTGATCCCGGCGGGTTGCGGCTTCCGGATGACCGGGTGCTGGACACGGAGACGCTGGCCAAGGTGCTGGCCGCTGATCCTGAGTTGGCGAAGCTGCCGAAGAACGTGCCGGTGCTGCTGGCCGTGCCGTTCGCGCAGCGGACGCTGGATCTGCAGACGTTGGCGAATCTGTTGGGCCGGCCGGTGGTGGGTCCCAGTGGTGAGGGGCGTCTGGTCGGTGACGGGACGGGGAACGCGCATCTTCCGGCGCTGTTCGACCGTGCGGCGGACAAGGCGATCGGTCTCTGGGTGCCGTACGAGCCTCTGGGCACGACGCTGCCGTTCGTGGACCGGGAGTGGACGTCGCTGGACGGTGTCGTGTTCCGGGACAGCGACGTGGATCTGCGGCCCCTGGTCTCGGAGGACCACGAGCGGTTCGGCCAGATCTCCGGGAAGGACGGTGAGAGCCTGCGGAGGTCGGAGCAGCAGTTCAAGTCGTATCTCGACATGCGGCGGATCCTGCACACGGTGCCGTCGGGTACGGGTGATCAGGACGCGGGGGGCTTGGAGGTCTGTTACAGCGCGTCGGACGGGAGTCCGCGTCGGAACCATCCTTCGACCGCGCCGCCGCCTCATATCGACGACCCGTGGGGCGATGTTTCGTTCGGTCAGTACACCGCGAACGAGAGCAGGCGGGACACCGACGCGGCCACGGGGCGGACGGGTCTGACGAACAGCAGCCGGGTGCTGTATGCCTCGGCGAGTGGGGTGAGGGGGCGTGTTGTCAGGTTCCGGCCCGAGCCGGAAGAGCCTGAGCTGGACCAGTTGGCGCGTGACGCGGGTCTGCACGAAGGGACGGATCCCGCGTCGGTGGAGACGCGGGCGACCATGCTGCGTCTGGTGCGGGGGTTGCGGGACCTCTTCGGTAATGATGTCGAGCGGGACCGGGGTGTGCCGGGGGGCCGGTATGAGCGGTTGGTCAAGGGCATCGGTGCGCTGGAGACGTTGCGTGACAACGATTCGGCGCTGAGCGGGGTCACCCCGCTGCGGCGGGACATGGTGGCCTTCTATGCCCAGCAGCACAGTGGGAGGACTCCGGACACGGCCGCGTACGAGTCGCTTCTCGACTTCGCCCGGGACCGCTTGGCCGCGGATCCTGATGCGGAGCTCAGTACGGAGCTGCCGTCCCCGGCTCTGACCATGGTGCAAGGCGAGCTCGCCACGTATGGCGATGCCGTATTGCGTTCCGTGCAGAGGCTGGCCCCCGGGGTGAAGCCGAGCCCGCAGCAGGTGGCGTCCACCCTCTGGGCGACGGTCCGGTCCGCGCAGATGCTGTTCCACGAGATACCGCCGGCGCAGCGGGAAGCGCACGGCCGCAGTGTGCTGCACCTGGACGACACGGCCCCGTGGGACGTGGCGAAGCAGAAGAGGATCTGGGGCCTGACCGCCCAGGCGATCGCGGAGGGTCTGGACGTCACCAACCGTGACCTGCTGGCGGCCTACCACCTGAAGGGATTCGCGTTCGTCAAGGACAAACTGCTGATGCAGGGGGTGGTGGCACAGGGGGCGAACTGGAGCGATACGCCCGCGCCCGAGGGGATCAACTGGCGCAGCGTGGACCAGAGGGTCAACGGGCCGGATGGGACCATCACCACCCGGCAGGTCGTGCCGGAATGGGCGAAACCGGGGCAGCCCGACCCCATCCTGAAGGTGGTCCACGTGGACCAGGCCGGGAACATCGTGCTGCATCTGCCCGGCGGGCCGCCGATCGAAGTCTCCGAAAACGAGTTCCTGGAACTGCTGAGCCTGGACCCGCCGCTGCGCACAAGGCCCCTGGACACTCCCGTCCTGTTCCTGACGTCCGGTCCTGGTGTTCTGAGTCCGGAGCTGGTGGAGCGGTTCTCCCAGGGCACCGGCCGTCCCGCATACGGCTACAGCGGGCCCCTTGACCTGACCGCTGCCGATCCGTCGGCTCCGCTCACCATCGTCGCCCTCCCGGACCCGGTCACCCAGGCTCCGGGCCGCTGGACCAAGGCCACCCGGATACCGCCGAACACGACCGTCCCCGGCGCCTCGTCCACGGCTCCCGCGCCGACACCCGCGCCCGCGCCTGCTCCCGCCTCCGCGCCTGCTCCGGCACCCGCGCCCGCGCCCGTACCTGCTTCCGCACCCCCAACCCCCTCCGCGACGTTCGCCGGTGCGTCCGATCCGGTGCTGGCGCCGCGGACTCTGATCGCGGGTCCGTCGGGGCCTGCGCAGGGGCGGAACTGGACGGGTAGGCCGGTGAAGCAGGTGCTGCCGGGGCGGGTGCGTGTGATCGAGACGCGGCCCAACACGCTGGCGAAGATCGCGTCGGAGGAGGACGCGTCGTGGCCGGACGAGACGTATGTCGTCGCGGCGAACGGTGATCCCGGCGGGTTGCGGCTTCCGGATGACCGGGTGCTGGACACGGAGACGCTGGCCAAGGTGCTGGCCGCCGACCCAGAGCTGGCGAAGCTGCCGAAGAACGTGCCGGTGCTGCTGGCCGTGCCGTTCGCGCAGCGGACCCTGGATCTGCAGTTGCTGGCGAACCTGCTGGGCCGGCCGGTGGTGGGTCCCAGCGGTGAGGGGCGTCTGGTCGGTGACGGGACGGGGAACGCGCATCTTCCGGTGCTGGTCGACCGTGACGAGACGAAGGCGATCGGTCTCTGGGTGCCGTACGAGCCCCTTGACACGACGCTGCCGTACGTGGACCGGGAGTGGACGTCGCTGGACGGGACCAAGTTCCGGGACGGGCCGGCTGACGCTCGCTCTCCGCGACGGCCGGAAGGTGTGGTTGGGCAAGCAGGACGCGGCGCGTTACATCGCCGGGCTGCGCGAGGTGCGGCAGTTGCCCCCGGGGTACAAGCTGGGCCTGGAGGTCTGCTACAGCGCGTCGGACGGCGACCCGAATCAGGACCAGCCCACGGCCGCGCCGCCACCCCACATCGACGACCCGTGGGGCGACGTTCCGCTCGGTCAGTACGCCGCCAACGAGAGCAGGCTGGAGACCACTTCGGCCACCGTCCAGACCGGCATGACGCCCAAGGACCGTGTGCTGTTCGACCCGGCCACCGGGGAGAGCGGGCGTCGAGTCACGCACCTGCCCGAGCCGCTCGCGCATGAGCTGGACCAGTTGGCGCGTGACGCGGGTCTGCACACGGGGACGGGTCCGGCGTCGGCGGAGACGCGGGCGACGATGCTGCGACTGGTGCGCGGGCTGCGCGACCTCTTCGGTAATGAGGTCGAGAGTGACCGGGGTGTGCCGGGGGGCCGGTACGAGCGGCTGGTCAAGGGCATCGGTGCGCTGGAGACGTTGCGTGACAACGATTCGGCGCTGAGCGGGCTCACTCCGCTCAGGCGGGACATGGTGGCCTTCTACGCGCAGCAGCACAGTGGGCGGCCGGCGGACACGGCGGCGTACGAGTCGCTTCTCGATTTCGCCCGGGAGCGCGTCGCCGCGGATCCCGACGCGGAGCTGACGGAGGCCGTGGAGGCGCCTGCGGTGCGGGTGGCCCTCAACGAACTCGGCGCATCGGGCGAGGCCGTTCTGCGTACGGTGCAGGGGCTGGCCCCCGGGGCGACGCCGAGCCCGCGGCAGGTGGCGTCCACCCTCTGGGCGGTGGTCCGGGCCGCGAAGATGCTGTTCAACGAGATTCCGCCGGCGGACCGGGCGGAACACGGCCGTAGTGTGCTGCACCTGGACGACACGGAACCGTGGGACCTGTCGAAGCAGAAGACCCTCTGGGCCCTGACCGCCAAGGCCCTCGCCGAGGGGCTCGACATCACCGACCGCAATCTGCTGGCCGCCTACCACCTGAAGGTGACCGGCGCGTTCGACCCGGCCGCTCTGCTGTGGCAGGGGCAGAACGTCCAAGGCGTCTACTGGAGCGACACGCCCGCGCCCGAGGGCATCAACTGGCGCAGC
>NZ_JOHR01000042.1 GCF_000719775.1 Streptomyces sp. NRRL F-5135
CATCAACGACTCCGCCGACCACGAAGCACCCGACGAAGAACCACCCGCCTCACCAATCCGCAACCCCCCGACATCCGGCAACTGCGCCGACGAGGCGGGTGTGGGGGCGAAGACGATCAGGCCGTCATCGGTGTCGGAGGCTCCGGGGATGGTGGGCTGCCGGGTGGCCGCGGTCCACCGGGCCGGGGCCTGGGTGGCCGGGTCGAGGCGGGCGAGGATGCCGAGGGGGATGGAGGGGGCGGCGCTGGTCAGCATCATCGGTGCGCTGTAGGCGAAGGCGGGACGGCCGGTGCGCTGGGAGAACCGCTCCACCAGCTCCGGGCTCAAAGCCCCGGGCCCGGTGGTCAGGAACAGCACCGGATTGCCCAGGGACGTCGTGCGGTACGCGGGATCCAGTCCGAGCAGGGCCAGGAACTCGTTCTCGGAGACGGGGAGCGGGCCGCGGCCGGGCAGGTGCAGCACGATGTTCCCGGCCCGGTCGACCTCCACCACGTTCAGCATCGGCATCGGCTTGCGCGGGCCGACCCAGTCCGGCTGCGTCGGAGTCCCGTCGGGCCCGTACTTCAGGCTGGTCCAGTTGATCCCGGCTGGCGCGGCGATGCCGGACCAGTTCACCCCCTGGACGTTCGGCCCCTGCCGCAGCAGCGCCGCCGGACCGAAGGCACCGCTCTCCCTCAGCTGATACGCGGCCAGCAGATCGAGGTCGGAGACATCCACCCCCTCCGCGATCGCCTTGGCCGTCACCGCCCACAACGCTTCCTGCTGCTGCCGGCCCCACGCGACGGTGGCGTCCAGGTGAAGGACCCGGCGGCCCATCGCCTCCCGCCCCTCAGGCGTCATCGACCCGAAGATCTGGGCGGCACGGGCCACGGCCCAGAGCGTGGACGCCATGTGCCGGGGAGTGAACGCCGCGGGGGCAGGCAGCGACTGCACATAACGGGTGACCTGCTCACCACTGTTCGCCAGCAGGGCGAAGGTGTTCTGAACAGCCGGCGCGGGCACCGCCTCCGTCAGCTTCGCGTCCGGATCGGCCGTGATCCGGGCCGCCGCGAAGTCGAGCAGCGCCACATATCCGGCCAGGTCCGGAGCCCGACCGCTGTGCTCCTGGACGAAGAACGCCAGCATGTCCAGCCGGACCGGGGTGAACCCGCTGATCGACGTATCGTTCGCCCGCATCCGCTCCAGCGCCACGATGCCGTTGAACACCCGCTCATACCGGCCACCCGGCCCACGGTGATCCTCGATCTCATTACCGAACACCGACCGCAACGCCCGCACCAGCCGCAGCATCGTCTTCCGCGTCTCCGCCGACACCGCACCCGGACCACGATGCAACCCCGCGTCCCGCGCCAACTGGTCCAGCTCGTGATCCAACGGCTCAGGACGGTGGTTCACCACACGCCCCGCCTCGCCCGGCGCGTCGATCACCACACGGTTGTGGTTGTCCACACCCGTCGGCCTGGTGACCGATGTCGTCTCACTCCGCATCTCGTTGGAGAAGTGCTGACCGAGCGGAACATCGTCCAGCGGATCATCGATATGCGGCGACGGGTTGTGCGAAAGCTGCTGCTGGTAGGGGTCACCGTCCGTCGCACCCCAGCAGACCTCCAGGTGAGGCCGGTGTCCCGGCGGCAGCTCCCGCATCTCACGCAGCCCCGCGATATACCGCGCGGCATCCCGCTTCCCCAGCCACACCGTCCGGCCGTCACGCAGCGCGAGTTGCAGCCGCCCCGGCTTCCCATGAGCCGCGAAGACATAGACCGCCGGATCCGGGGTCACCTCCTCGGAACCCACCGCCTGGTGACCGCTGCCGGCCGGCGTCTTGTGCACGATCCGCCGCATCGCACGGAACGCCTTCAACTGACGCTCACGCCCGCGCAGATTGTCCCCGGTCTGCACCGAGATCTGACCGAACCGCTCATGGCCCTCATCCACCAGCGGCCGGGTGAACACGTCACTGTCGCGGAACGTCGTCCCGTCCAACGCCGTCCACTCACGGTCCTCGTACGCCACCCTCCTCGCCGGCGTCTCGAACGGCACCCAGCGCGCGACCGGCAGCTTCGCATCGGGATCGATGATCACCGGACGGTGCCCGCCCGCCTCCGAGTCGGCCACCAGACGGGCCCGGCCACTGGGGCCCCATGCCTTCCGGCCCGTCCGCTCCTCCACCGCCAGCAATATGACCTGCCGCTGGTCCCCCGCGTCCGGCACCACCAGCACCACCGGCACGTCCTTCGGCAGCTTCGCCAACTCGGGGTCCGCCGCCAACGCGTCAGCGATCCCCTCGGCGCCCAGCACCCGGCCGTCCGGCAGCCGCACCCGCCCGTTCTCACCCTCGGCCCAGACGACATACGCGTC
>NZ_JOHR01000043.1 GCF_000719775.1 Streptomyces sp. NRRL F-5135
CGGGCCCTCCAACGGCACCGGCCCCCGCCGCACATGCGTGAACCCGGACACCTCCGGCAGCAGGCCATACGCATGCCGCCACGCGTCCTGCCAGTCCTGGTCCGGACGCGACGACACACCCACCGGCTTCCAGCCCGCATCCCAGTGCTCGACCACGAGCACCCGGTCCAGCAGAACCCGGGACCCGTCCACCGCGACGAGCTCCGAGACCCATGGCAGTACGGGCGGCGTCCGCTCGGGATCAGCCAACACTTCGAGGGCACCCCGCGCCGCCTCGACAAGTGCCCGGAGCTGCGGCTGGTGCGAGGGAGGAACGGTGCCGCCAAGGCCGGCGGCCTCGTCGACTGCGGACCGAAGTGCCCGGTGCACGGAGTCGGGCAGCGGGGTCCCCAGGGCGTAGGCGCCCAGCGCGCGGGCGGCCTCCTGGCTGTCCCTCACGGACATCAGCCTGTGGGACCCGCCGCCGACCTTCGGCAGCCCCGCCATCAGGACCATGTGCACAAATCCGGTGAAGCCCCGTACCGCCGGGTTGTTCAGGATCCGCCTGATGGATTCGAGCAGGACGTCGTCAGGCAGCGGGGCGCGATATGTGAGTGCCCGCTGGTACGCCTCCCGGCTGAGCTTCGACAGCTCGGCGACAGCCCGCCGGATGTCCTCCCGGGTCATGAACGGGTCGTCGGCATACGTGAAATGCCGCAACTCCGCAGGGACCAGCGGAATCTCCAGCCGGCCGTCGTCGGTGTCCAGGGTCGGGAACCGGTCGTCGTCCATGTCGACCATCTGCTTCTGCGTGACGACCTTGCCCTCGGACGTCCGCCCCGTCAGCACGGACGTCACATGCTCACGAGGAGAGGGCACATCGCCGATGGTCGCGTCGAAGAAGCCCGGGAAGAACGGCTTGTCCGGCGTGATGGCCTTCCGGTACATCTCCAGCAACTTCCCGAGCACGACGGCGAGATTTCCGCTGATGCCGTCGTGATGCAGGTTGAGGAAGTCCCGGGTGCGGGGCCGCAGAGCCCGCAGGACACGGTCCAGCGCGGGCCGGGACGCCACCGCCAGGGCGTTCTTGGCCATGAACGGAGCCGGGCCCTGGTTGAGGATGGTGCCCGTCGGCCTGGCGACGGTGTGGGCGTACGCGAAGCGCAGATAGCCCCAGATGTCATCGATATCCGGGATGTGCGCGAGGAAGGGAACGGACATCGCGGGCACATCGCTGCGGCCGAGGAAGTCGCGCAGGAACTCCGCGGTGGCCGCCATCCCGAATTCCCTGCTCGACGACTCCGACGCCTGGACGGATCCGAGCGGCAACCGGTCCGCCGCATCGTCCAGAAGCGCGCTCAGGCCCAGGGCGGGGACACCCGGGGTGGGCTGCACATAGGAACGGCCCCATCTGATGGGGGTCGGGCCGACCACGGCCTTCTCACCCAACTCGGTGACCGTCCAGCCGTCCTGAGCGGGGAGAAGGGCGGCGAGAGACATCGGTGCGGCGTTGGGCTCGTCCCTGGCGTCCAGCATCCGCTGCACTCGCTCCAACCGCGCCAGCGTCTCTTCCGGGTCTTGCCTCCGCTCACCCGGAAGCACCGCCATCGGCTCGACGACGATCTCCCCGACGAGGTACGAGCCCAGCTTGGGCTTCGGCTCTCCCGGTGTCAGCTTGGGATACGAGAGGTGCAGCCGCCCG
This sequence comes from Streptomyces sp. NRRL F-5135, assembly GCF_000719775.1. GTDB lineage: Bacteria > Actinomycetota > Actinomycetes > Streptomycetales > Streptomycetaceae > Streptomyces > Streptomyces hebeiensis. The sequence continues at coordinate 1,682 of NZ_JOHR01000043.1, forward strand.
TCGGCGGTCCGCCAGAGATTCGCATGGTCAGTAACGATCTTGAAACCGGGAGCCTCGGCCAGCACCAGCTTGGCGGCAACGTCGCCGATGCCGGTAATGAGGAACCGCTGACGTGGCTCGACTTCGAGGCCGAGGGCACCGAAACGGCGTCCGGTCGCCGCGTCGAGTACCGCGTGTGTCGTGGAGGTCGACTGCGCGAACGGCGGCAACGCGCCGTCCATGACGTCCCGCCCGGCGGGGTCGATCGCCTGCCCGGCGGGGTCGATGACCACGGCCTGTGCGTCGGATGCCGCGACCTCCGGCGGGAGCTCCGATATCTCGCCTTCGGCACCGGCCGAGACGTCGACCCACACCACACCATCGGTCCCGCCCAGGTTGTACGCCGCCCACGCGTGCCCCGGCGTCTCGCCCTGCCGCCGCGCCAGAACGAGCGCCGCCGCGCCCGGACCCGCCGCCGCGACCGCGCCCGCCACCGCGCTCCACGACCGCACC
>NZ_JOHR01000044.1 GCF_000719775.1 Streptomyces sp. NRRL F-5135
CGCCGCCAACGCGTCAGCGATCCCCTCGGCGCCCAGCACCCGGCCGTCCGGCAGCCGCACCCGCCCGTTCTCACCCTCGGCCCAGACGACATACGCGTCCTCCGGCCACGGCGCATCGTCCTCCGACACGATCACCGGCGACTGCCCGGGCCGGGTCTCAATCACCCGTATCTTGCCCGGCAACACCCGATCCACCGGCTTACCCGTCCAGTTACGACCCTGCGCACGACCCGACGGACCTCTCATCACCGTCCGCGACGACAACATCGGGTCATTCGCGCCCGTGAAACTCCCCGTCACCGCCGGAGGGTCCGGCAGGTTCACCGCGGGCGCGGGCGCGGCCGTCCCCGGCGGCGGCGCGAACAGGGACATCTCCGCGTCCCGCGCCACCGATCGCGAACCGCAGGTCGCTCCACGTCAGCGGGGACCGGACACCGTTGGCCATCCGGGTCTGCTCCAGCGCCCAGAAGCCCTGCAGCAGCGCCTCGAACGCCGCTGTGTCGTTCTCCAGCATCGGACCGTAGACCAGCCGAATCGCCCGCACCCACCGCAGCACATCCGGCCCACGACCCCGGTCACCCGTCACCCGCTCCGCAAGCCGCCCCAGCATCGCGGTCGACGGCTCAGGACGGCGCACATGCGTGAACCCGGACACCTCCGGCAGCAGGCCATAGGTCTGACGCTGCGCGCCCTGCCAGCCCTGGGCAGGGTGCGACGACATGCCCACCGGCTTGCCGTCCGCGTCCCGGTACCCGGCCACCTGTATCCGGTCCAGCAGAACCCGTGACCCGTCCAGCGCCACGATCTCCGCCGCCCACGGCATGATCGGCGGCGTCTGCGCGGGATCGGCCAGGATGCCGAGGGCATTCCGCGCCGCCTCGAAGACGGCCCGGACCCTCGCCTGCGCTCCTGGGGGAACCTGGGGCAGCAGGTCGAACGCCTCCGCGACGGCCGCCCGCAGACGCTGAACGGCGGGGTCGTCGGCGGGCAGCCGGCTCCCCAGGGCGTATTCGCCCAGCGTGAGCGCGATGTTCCTGCTGTCCCATTCGGCCACAGGCTTCTTGGTGGAACCGTCGACCTGCGGTACGCCCTCCCCGGCGGTCACCGCGAGGAAGGCCGCGACGGCACGCACCACCGGGTTGTTCACGATCCGCAGGATGGATTCGCGCAGGACGTCCTCGGGCAGCGGGGCGCGAAGCGTCACCGAGCGTTCGTAGGCGCTCCGGCTGAACTTGGAGATCTCTTCGACGGCGCGCTCGATCTCCTCGGGCGTCATGTGCCGGCCCGTGTACCCGAAGTGCCGCAGCTCCATCAGGACCAGCGCGACCGCCAGCCGGCCCTCGTCGGTGTCCAGGGTCGGATAGTCGTCGTCTTCCATGCCGACCGCGTAGCGCTGGCTGATGGCGGCGCCCTCGGAGGTGCGGCCGGTGAGCACGGCCGTCCAGTGCTCCCGCGGTGTCGGCACGTCGTTGCCGACGGCGTCGAAGAACCCGGCGTCGAAGGGCCCCTCCGGCGTCACCAACCGCCGGTAGAGCTCCATCACATTGGAGAGATGCGGGAGGAGCCGCCCTGTCAGCTCGTCATGGCGCTCGTTGAGGAACTCCCGGGTGCGCGGCCGCAGCGCGCGCAGAACGCGGTCCAGCGCGTTCCGCGAGGCCACGAGCAGGAAGTTCTTGATGAGGCTCGGATCCGTGCCCTCGGGCAGGGAGTTGTCGAAGATGGCGCTGGCCGGAGCGGCCGCGACGTTCTGGTATCCGAGCCACCCGTAGCCCCACACCTCGTCGACGTCCGGGATGGCCGCCAGGAACTGCACGAGGTGGTTCTCCACAGAGCCCTGGCCGAGGGCACGGTTCACGAACACCGTGGTGACCGTCTGCCCGAAGGACCGTCCCCCGGCCATCAGTTGCCCGAGGTCCGGCCGGGTGAACCGCTCGAGAGCGAGGTCCTGGAGCTCCCTGAGACGGTCGGTGGCGTACCCGGCGGTGAGCTGGGCGTAGGCGGACCAGTCGAATCCCTCGGGGGCCGGATTGACCTTCGCGCCCTTGCCCACCTCGGTGAACGTCCAGCCGAGGGGCCCCAGCAGCTCGGGGAGCGGGATCGCCTGCCGCCGCTCGTCCGCGAGCCTCGCCGCGGCCCGAGCCCGCCGGAGCTGAGCCATCGCTTCCCGTCGGGACTGCTTCCGCTCGCCGGGGATCGCGGCCATCGGGTCGACGACGAACTCCCCGATGACGTACTTCCTCCGGACGGGCTGACGCTCACCCGGTGCCACCTGCGGCCGCTGGATGTGCAGCAGCCCGTCTTCCGTCTCCCAGAAGGCATACGAATCCGTGACGAGCTTGAGCCCGGGGCCGTGGGCCAGTACCAGCGTTTGTTTGACATTGCCCGGAACACTGAGGAAGAGGTCGCGGCGCTCCTCGGCCTCGACGCCGACGCCGTCGTAATCGTCCCCGGTCGGCGCGTCGAGTACCGCGTGTGTCGTGGAGGTCGACTGCGCGAACGCGGGCAGCGCGCCGTCCACGACGTCCCGCCGGTCAGGGTCGATCGCCTGCCCGGCGGGGTCGATGACCACGGCCTGGGCGTCGGACGCCGCCACCGCCGGCGGAACCGCCGATATCTCACCCTCGGCACCGGCCGACACATCGACCCACACCACACCGTCGGCCCCGCCCAGGTTG
>NZ_JOHR01000045.1 GCF_000719775.1 Streptomyces sp. NRRL F-5135
GGATTCCGGGCCGTTGGTGCTGAGTCGTGATGAGCTGACGCGTCGGGTGCGCCTGGTGGCTGGTCGGGGGCCGGTGCGGGGGTTGTCGGTCGAGCGGTGTCTGATACTGCTGCGGGGTCTGCGGGACGAGCTGTACCCGAATGGTGTGCGCCCGGCGGTCACGGTCGACGATTCGGTGATCGACCAGGGCTCGGCCGCGTCGTCGCTGGTGATGGGTCCGGGTTGGCGTGGGGTGCGGTCGTGGAGCGCGGTGGCGGGCGCGGTCGGCATGCGTGGGCGGCGTACAACCTGGGCGGGGCCGACGGTGTGGTGTGGGTCGATGTGTCGGCCGGTGCCGAGGGTGAGATATCGGCGGTTCCGCCGGCGGTGGCGGCGTCCGACGCGCGCACGCGGTACTCGACGCGCCGATGCGGAGTCCGTACGGTGCCCTCGGCCTGGAGGTCGAGAAGCGCCAGATGTTCGTCATCGAGGGGATGCAACGCGTTCCCTCGAAGCAGGTGCTGGCCGAGGCTCCCGGTTTCAAGATCGTGACTGATCACGCCGGACTCTGGCGGACCGCCGACGGACGGCTGCACCAGACGTACCCCAAGCCGAAAGAGGGAGAGCCGCAGCCGGTCCACACCTCGTATCTCATCGGCGAGATCGTCGTCGAGCCGATGACGGTGCTCCCGGGTGAGCGGAGGCAGGACCCGGAGCAGACGCTGGCGCGGCTGGAGAGGCTGACGCGGGCGCTGGATTCCAGGGATGAGCCCCAGAACGCCGCGCGGATAGCTCTCGCCGATCTTCTCCCCGCCGGGGACGGCTGGGAGACCACCGACCTGGGGGACAAGACCCAGGTAGGCCCGACTCCGGTCGGAACCAACCGTGCCTATGTGCAGCCCACTCCTGGGCTCCCCGCCCTCGGCCTGAGTGTGCTCATGGACGTGGCGGCGGACCGGCTGCCGGAAAGCCCCTTCGGGGCATTGGACTTGTCGGGCCGGGAATTCGGGATGAAGATCGTCGCGGAGTTCGTGCGTGGCTTCATCCGCCGGGCCGACGTGCCCGAGGTGGCCGTTCCTTTCCTCTCGGCCATCCCGGACATCGACGACATGTGGGGCTACCTGCGGTACAGCTACGCCCACACGGTGGCCAGGCCGGCCGGCACGATTCTCAACCAGGCCCCGTCTCCGTTCATGGCCAAGAACGCCCTGGCGGTGGCGTCCCGGCCCGCGCTGGACCGTGTCCTGCGGGCTCTGCGGCCCCGCACCCGGGACTTCCTCAACGAGCACCACGACGGCATCAGCGGAAATCTCGCCGGTGTGCTCGCCAAGTTGCTGGAGCTCTATCGGAAGGCCATCACGCCGGACAAGCCGTTCTTCCCGGGCTTCTTCGACGCGACCATCGGCGATGTGCCCTCTCCTCGTGAGCATGTGACCTCCGTGCTGACGGGGCGGACGTCCGAGGGCAAGGTCGTCACGCAGAAGCAGATGGTCGACATGGACGACGACCGGTTCCCGACCCTGGACACCGATGACGGCCGGCTGGAGATTCCGCTGGTCCTCGCGGAGCTGCGGCACTTCGCCTACGACGATGTGTTGTTGACGCCCGAGGAGATCCGGCGGGCCGTGGCCGAACTGTCGCGGCTGAGCCGGGAGGCGTACCAGCGGGCGCAGAGGTTCCCGGCTCCGCTGCCCGAGGACGTCCTCCGTGAATCCATCGTGCGGATCCTGGACAACAAGGTGGTCCGCGGCCTCGCGGCCTTCGTGCAAATGGTCCTGCTGGCGGGTCTGCCGCAGGCCGCCGGCGGCGTGCCCCGGCGGCTGATGTCCGTGGGCGACAGCCAGCGGGTCGCCGGTGCGCTGGGCGCCTATGCTCTGGGAACCCCGCTGCCCGACTCCGTGCACCAGGCGCTTCGGACGGCCGTCGAGGAGGCGGCCGGCCTTCTCGGCACCGTTCCTCCGACGCACCAGCCGCTGCTCCGGGGCATGGTCGAGGCGGCGCGGGGGGCCCTCGGCGTGCTGGCCGATCCCGCGCAGACGCCGCCGATGGTGAAGTGGGACGCGGAGCTCGTCGCGGTGGACGGGTCGCGGGTTCTGCTGGACCGGGTGCTGACGGTCGGGCACCGGGGCGCGGACGGGAAGCCTGTGGGCGTGTCGTCGCGTCCGGTTCAGGACTGGCAGGACGCGTGGCGGCATGCGTATGGCCTGCTGCCGGAGGTGTCCGGGTTCACGCATGTGCGGCGGGGGCCGGTGCCGTTGGAGGGCCCG
>NZ_JOHR01000046.1 GCF_000719775.1 Streptomyces sp. NRRL F-5135
CATGTCGAGTCCGCTGCCGCCGGTGTTGGGGTACATGAACAGCTTGCCCGTCGACACCTGTACGGCCAGCAGGTCGTTCTTGCCGCCGCCGCTGAACTCGCCCGCCGCCAGCTCCGTCATCCCCGGGTCGGACACGGCCGAGCCGACGTCCATGTAGTTGCGGTCGATGTTGATGCTGGTACCGCCGTACGACTCGGTGACGTTGCCCGCGTACTGGTGCACCCGCTGGCGGTCGGCCCAGTAACCGGACGGCAGGTTGACGTCGTTCGTGTTCGCCTGGCCGTTCCAGTTCGCGACCCACACCACATCTGGGCGGTGGTAGGAGCTGGAGTTGTAGACCGAGGCGAGGTCCTTGATGCCACTGCTGGAGGAGCTGTAGACACCCGAGCGGAAGCCGAGCTCCCGGATCCGCTGCGACCATCCAGAGAGGTAGTTGAGCACATTGGTCCGGTAGCCGGACGAGTACTGCTCCATGTCCGTGTACAGCACGGTGCCGTTGGCGAAGCCCAGGTCCTTGGCCAGGTCGGCGGCCTTGTCCGCGGACGAGCGGCCCTGCGCCGCCGCGCTGCCGGAGGAGATGCCCGAAGCCTGGAGCCCCGCGTAGATGGGCAGCATGTGCCAGCCGCGCGACGTCTGTGTCTGTATCCATGAGGCGGTCAGGTTGGGCTGTGCGCACACCCGCGTCGGACCGCCGATGTAGATGCCGACACCGCGGTACGGCGAGGCAGCCCAGTCGGACATGGTGGCGTTGGACGGGGCGGCGCAGGCGTCGAACGCCTTGCCCTTGTAACCCGTTGACGGGGTCACCGCTGCGAGGGAGGGGGCCGTGGGCGGCGCCGGTCGCTCGCTGGCAGGCGGCTTCGGCGCGGTGCCGTCCACCGTGGCCGAGGCCAGGATCCGCTGTACGGCGGTGGTGGAGCCGCTGTGACTGGCCGTCGCCGAGAGCCCCGCCGCCTCGAACGTCACGCGAACTTCGTGGCCTTCGTCGGTGGGCAGTGTGCCGGGGACCTGCCCTCCCTCCGGGACAGCCACGACGGGGAGGTCGGTACGCGCGGTGGCGCCGGAGACGGGCTCGATGACCAGGGCGTCAGTCTTCGGCCCGATCAGACGGGTCGGACAGTCCTGGTCGGCCCCGGGGTGGCCGAGGTAGACGGTGTTCCGGTCGAGGCGGACACAGGTGTCGGGACGTGCCGCCAGGTCGACCACGTCCCAGTCGACGGGCACCGTCAGGGACAGACCGTAGTACGAGACGTCCTTGCCGTCCGTCCCCGAGGTGACGGAGCCGGCCGCGTCGGCCGAGGCGGGGTTCAGGGGTGTGGCGACGATGGCGGCGGTCGCGCCGAGGGCGGCCAGTCCGCGGAGGTACTTCGTGGTGTTCTTCTCATTCATGGGAGCTCCCGAGAGCAGCAGCAGGCGGGCGGCGGGCATGGCGCCGCCCGGGCTGCGGACTGAATGGTGAACGGGGCCCGCACCACTGCGGTGCCGGGGCACGGGCCCACGTCCGGTGAAATGGGTAGGGTGCCGGTGCTGCCGGTGCTGCCGGTGCTGCCGGTGCTGCCGGTGCTGCCGGTGCTGCCGGTGCTGCCGGTGCCGGTGCCGGTGCCGGTGCCGGTGGCGGGCGGCTGTCAGCCGGCTGTCCGCCGACGAGCGGTCAGCGGATGGGTGGCCGTGGCCGCCGTAGCCGCCATGGCCGCCATCCGTTGGCGGGTGCCGGGCCGGGAGTGCTGTCAGCCGGAAGGGGTGCCCCGCCACCGGTGTCAACGGGACGGCGTGGTCTACCAGCCGCCGGTGCCTATTTCGGTACGGCCGCCCAGGGTGCTGCCGTTGCCTTTGTAGAGGTAGAGCTTGCCGGTCTTGTAGGGGGTGGA
>NZ_JOHR01000047.1 GCF_000719775.1 Streptomyces sp. NRRL F-5135
CCCTCGCCGAGGCGGACGGCTTCAGGTATGAGGGCTTGGAGCCGCACGACTATCAGCGGCACGTGGGCGCGGTGTTGGCCGTGCTGCCCGCGCCCGTCGACCGGGCCGCCGTGCGTGCAGCCGCGTTTGAGGAGGCCGCCGCCCACTACGCCAAGCTGACCGACCAGAACGAGGCATACAACCTTGCTGAGCACGGATCGATCGACGAGACGGCCCGCCTGTACGAGGCGGTCCGCGACGTGGTGGCCGGGCTGCGTCGTCTGGCTGGCGAGGCGCAGCAGGACGAGCACGTCTGCAAGCCCGGCGCGAGCCTGTACTACTGCCCGACCGCGGGCGAGGTCGAGTCCGACTGCCACGGCGGCTTCGACGTCTGCTGCGGGCGGCCCGACCTTCACCAGTCGGTGACAGCGCACACCGACACAGCGGACCGTGCGCCCTGTACGGCCGCGAGGCGCATGACCGCAGTGACCACCGGGCCGATTCCAAGGATCACCTCCCGCCGATGACCGTGACGCCATGGCCCGGTACGACCAACTCGCATCCCGTGTCTACACCGAGACCCGCATGCCATCCGGCACCCGCGACCTCGTCCTCGCGCTCGGCTGGGTCACCCTCCGCGACCCCCGCCGCCACGACCCGGCCATCGGCACCTGGGCCCGGACACGCGAGGTGATGAATACGGACAACAAGCGGATCTGGCAGCTCATTGCCGAGGACGTGCCGCGCTATGACTTCGACCTGCACGACAAGGCGCCGATGGGCTGCCAGGCCCCGATGGTCCGCGTGCAGCGCCTGTGCGGGCGGAACACGATGTACGGCTTCTCCGAGTTCGACCCGGCGACTGGCTGGATGACCTACTGGGGCTTCTGCAACCGGCCGCGCTGCCGCGAGTACATGCGGACCATCGAGCAGCGAGCGAAGGGCAGCAAGGACCGCGCGCCTGAGCCGATCCCGAACGCTGGCGGACTGCTGCCCCTGTTCTTCTCCTGGAACTGGGAAGCCAAGTACCGCAAGGCCATGGCGCTGATCAAGTTCCGGTCCTCGTGGGAGCCGCCGTCATATGGCCTGTCGGCTGACGAGTGGCCCGAGGTGCCCGGTCAGGAGAAGCCGAAGGCGTTCCCGAAGCTCCGCTTGATCGCGTCCGGCGGGGAAGTCATTCAGCGTGCCCGCCCGAAGCTCGTCATCGCCTGACCGCCCCTTGTTCTGCGGCTGGCGGCCCACCTGCCGCCAGCCGCCCCCCAATCCGAAGGAGAACACGATGCCCAAGAAGACCGGCCACCATGGGCACACGCCGCCCTCCGGCGGCTCCCAGCCGTGGGGTGTGTACGTCGCCTCGGAACGGGACGGCGACGGGCAGCCGACGCACCTGATCGTGGCTCGCTCCGCCGGTGCGCACGTCGCTGAATCCGATGCCGCATGGATCCGCCAGCGGCTGAACCGGCAGGCCTGACGCCATGGCTGATACAACGACGGCCACCGTCACCGTGCACGCCCCGACGGGGGAGAACGCCGGGCAGTGGGCGCAGACGATCGCCGACCACGTGCGCGCCGAGTACGGCGACAGCATGCGCCTCGACATCCACATCGGTACTCCGGCGGCGGGCGCCGAGCTGGAACGGGTGCGCGAGCGGCTGGCCCACGCGGAGGCCGAGCTGGACCGGCTCCACAACGGCGAGTCCGCCGACGCGGCAGCCGGCTCCTACGCCGGGCGGGCGGAGCAGGCCGAAGCTCGCGTGCGTGAGCTGGAAAAGGAGCTGGCCGACGCGGACGCCGAAGCTGACGCGCTCGCGGACCACTCCGACCGGACATGCGAGGCGGTCATCGCCCGCGACCGTGCGGAGGCCGCCATCGCCCGGGTGCGCCGGCTGTGTGAGATGACCATCGCCTGTTCCGTCCGGGTGCACGCGGTACAGCAGGCCCACGACATCCTGGCCATCCTCGACGGCACCGGCCAGCCCGACCCTCTGAAG
>NZ_JOHR01000048.1 GCF_000719775.1 Streptomyces sp. NRRL F-5135
CACGAACACCAGCGGAACACCCAACGGCATCACACGCAGCAACGGCGCCAGATCCAGCAGCGCCAGCAACTCCTTGTCCGCCACCCGGAACGGCCGCATCCCCGGCAGGTGCAGAACCGGGAAACCGTCGGCATCGGTGTCCGTCCACACCACCATCGCCTCACCAGGCTCACCCTCAGCCGTCCACGGCGCGCCGAAGTGCTTACGGGATGCCGTATCACCCGCCTTCTCCTGCGTGCCCACCGCCCGCAGGTCCACGCCATCCGGAGCGGGTGTGCCGCTCCAGTTGTAACCCCGGGCGTTCCCACCCTCCTGCAGAAGGTGCGCCGGCCCGAACGCGCCCTTCGACGCCAGGTGGAAAGCGGCCAGCGTGAAGTAGTCCGACGGGTCCAGACCGGCCGCGATCGCCTGGGCCGTCAGAATCCACAGCTCCTGCTTCCTCGCCGGCGTCCACTGCTCGTCCGGGAACATATGGAGCACCCGACGCCCCAGCTTCTCCGTGAACGCCGCGTCCATACCGCCCATCTGCCGTGCCGCACCGGCCATCGCCCAGAACGCCCACGTCACCGCCTTCTTGGTCACCGGCGTGTCCGCACCCGGCTGCCTCAGCACACTCCGCACCAGGCCCGCACCCATCTGCGTCACCTGCTTCAACGCATGCTGGATGAACATATCCGGCATGTCCTCACCCAGCCGTGCCGCCGGCTTCCCCGTCAACGTCTGGGCAGCAATGTCCAGAACCGCCCGGTAATCCTCCGGAGTCGGGACCTTCCTGCCGCCCACCCGCTGCGCCATGAAGCTCCACAGTTCCATCCGGAAGGGTGTGAACCTGCCCAGTGCCGGGTCCTGGGCGCGCATGGTCTCCATGGCACCAATGCCCTTGAGCAACTGCCCATACAGGCCGGGATCCTTCTCGGCCTCCGGGCCGAACACGATCCGCAACGCCCGCACCAACCGCAGCATGGTCGCCCGCGTTTCCGGCGACACCGCACCCGGACCACGGTGCAGCCCCGCCGTCCGCGCCAACGGATCCAGCTCATGCGGCAACGGCTCCGGAACCGCGCTCCTACGACGACCGGCCACCCCACCCGGCGTATCGATCAGAATGCGGGTGTCGACGTCGAAGCCACTGCTCATCAACGACCCGTCGGTCTCCAGACGGCTCTCGTTCGCCGCATGCTGAGTCAGCGACACCTCATCCAACGGATCATGCACCGCCGGCGCCGGACGGTTGTCCAACTGCGGCGCCAACGGATTCCCCGCCGCATCACTGAAACACACCTCCAGCCCCAGCCGGTGCCCCTCCGGCAGCTCCGCCACCTCCGGCAGCCCGCCGATATACCGGCCGCCGTCCGCCGCACCCAGCCACACCGTCCGGCCATCCTTCAGCGCCAGCTGCAGACCACCCGGCAGACCATGAGCGACATACGTGTACACCGCCGGATCCGGAGTCCTCGCCTCCTCACTGACCAGCGCCGTCCGACCACCCGACGGCATCAGATGCACCAGCTTCTTCGCATGCAGATACGACCGCATCTTCTGCTCACGGTCCCGCA
>NZ_JOHR01000049.1 GCF_000719775.1 Streptomyces sp. NRRL F-5135
CACGAACACCAGCGGAACACCCAACGGCATCACACGCAGCAACGGCGCCAGATCCAGCAGCGCCAGCAACTCCTTGTCCGCCACCCGGAACGGCCGCATACCAGGCAGGTGCAGGACCGGGAAACCGTCGGCATCGGTGTCCGTCCACACCACCATCGCCTCACCGGGCTCACCCTCAGCCGTCCACGGCGCGCCGAAGTGCTTACGGGATGCCGTATCGCCCGCCTTCTCCTGCGTGCCCACCGCCCGCAGGTCCACACCGTCCGGAGCGGGTGTGCCGCTCCAGTTGTAACCCCGGGCGTTCCCACCCTCCTGCAGAAGGTGCGCCGGTCCGAACGCGCCCTTGGACGCGAGGTGGAAAGCGGACAGGGTGAAGTAGTCGGCCGGGTCCAGCCCGGCCGCGATGGCCTGGGCCGTCAGAATCCACAGCTCCTGCTTCCTCGCCGGCGTCCACTGCTCGTCCGGGAACATGTGGAGCACCCGGCGCCCCAGCTTCTCCGTGAACACGGCATCCATGCCGCCCAGCTGCCGTGCCGTCCCGGCCATCGCCCAGAACGCCCACGTCACCGCCTTCTTGGTCACCGGCGTGTCCGCACCCGGCTGCCTGAGCACGTTCCGGACCAGGCCCGCGCCCATCTGCGTCATCTGCTTCAACGCATGCTGGATGAACATATCCGGCATGTCCTCGCCCAGCCGTGCCGCCGGCTTCCCCGTCAACGTCTGGGCAGCAATGTCCAGAACCGCCCGGTAATCGTCAGGGGTCGGGATCTTCTTGCCGCCCACGCGCTGCGCCATGAACGTCCACAGTTCCATCCGGAACGGTGTGAACCGTCCCAGCGCCGGATCCTGCGCGCGCATCGTCTCCATCGCGCCGATGCCCTTGACCAGCTGATCATGCAGGCCGGGATCCTTCTCGGCCTCCGGGCCGAACACGATCCGCAACGCCCGTACCAACCGCAGCATGGTCGCCCGCGTTTCCGGCGACACCGCACCCGGACCACGGTGCAGCCCCGCGTCCCGGGCCAGCTGGTCCAGCTCATGCGGCAAAGGCTCCGGAGCCGCGCTCCTACGACGACCGGCCACCCCACCCGGCGTATCGATCAGGATGCGGGTGTCTACGTCGAAGCCACTGCTCATCAACGACCCGTCGGTCTCCCGACGGCTCTCGTTCGCCGCATGCTGAGTCAGCGACACCTCATCCAACGGGTCATGCACCGCCGGCGCCGGACGGTTGTCCAACTGCGGCGCCAACGGATTCCCCGCCGCATCGCTGAAGCACACCTCCAGCCCCAGCCGGTGCCCCTCCGGCAGCTCCGCCACCTCGGGCAGCCCGCCGATATACCGCCCGCCGTCCGCCGCACTCAGCCACACCGTCCGGCCGTCCTTCAGCGCCAGCTGCAGACCACCCGGCAGACCATGAGCGACATACGTGTACACCGCCGGATCCGGAGTCCTCACCTCCTCACTGACCAGCGCCGTCCGACCACCCGACGGCATCAGATGCACCAGCTTCTTCGCATGCAGATACGACCGCATCTTCTGCTCACGGTCCCGCA
>NZ_JOHR01000051.1 GCF_000719775.1 Streptomyces sp. NRRL F-5135
CACGCTGAGGCCGTCACGGAAGTGGGCGTCGCGCAGGAAGTCGGCGGCTTCGAGGAGGGTGAGGGCGCGAAGACGGTCGGCGGGGGTCGGGTCGGTCATTGGTTGTCTCCTGTCGGGTGTGGGAGGGTCGGGGCGCTGGCCCGGCGGTCTACGACACCGCCGGGCCGGTCCCGCGTGGGGTGGACGGTCACGCGATGTCTGCGAACAGGTCGAGCTGGTCACCGAGCGGCCGATTCGCCCACAAGACTTCGGTACGGGCCCGGTCGCCCTTACCGTTGCCGGTCATCGACGCCTGCTCGTACCGGTGCCACCCGGCGTACAGCTCGTCGTACAGCGGGCTGTGGTAGCCGGAGAGGACAACTGCGGCCCGGCAGTCGGCGAGCGCGGCCGCCAGCTCCCGGTGCTCGTTCTCGCCACGCATCTCTGCGCCGTACCGGTCGCGGTGGCTGCGGGTGGTGCCGAGGTAGGGCGGGTCGACGTACAGCAGCACGTCCTGCTGAGTCCCGTATTTGCCGATCATGGTGAGGGCGGGCAGGCACTCCAGGCTCACGGACATGATCCGCTCGGCTGCCGGCATCAGCCGGTTCCGGTAGGCGTCCAGGTGGTCAGGCATGCTGAAGCTGGAACCCGAAGTGTTGGTGTAGTGCCGCCACCCGCTGCGTCGCATCATCCCGCCACGGCCCTGCGTCAGCCGCACCCACACCCGCCGCGCCCGCTCCACCTCGTCTTCGGCCGGGTCCCATGCACTGGTCAGCTCAACGCGGGCGTGCGGGGTCAGCTGGCAGGCGCGCGCCAGTTCCTCGGGCCGGTCACGCAGGACGCGCCAGAAGGTGACCAGGTCCCCGTCGAGATCATTGACGGTCTCCATCGCCGACGGCCGCTTCGCGAAGAGGACGGAAGACCGCCGGCGAACGGTTCGACGTAGTGGGCGTGCGACGGCAACAGGCCCACGATCCAGTCGGCGACGCGCTGCTTGGACCCGAAGTACGGGACGGGCGACTTCACGGTGCTCCTCTCATGGTGGTGGGCGGTCACGGCCGGACAACAGGCGCGGCCGGGTGCACGTCCCGCGGCTTACCGCAGTGCTTGCAGTTCGCGAGCCGCCGCTTGGCGTCGCTCAC
>NZ_JOHR01000052.1 GCF_000719775.1 Streptomyces sp. NRRL F-5135
CTTCAGAGGGTCGGGCTGGCCGGTGCCGTCGAGGATGGCCAGGATGTCGTGGGCCTGCTGTACCGCGTGCACCCGGACGGAACAGGCGATGGTCATCTCGCACAGCCGGCGCACCCGGGCGATGGCGGCCTCTGCCTCCTCAGCGCGCCCTGCGTAGGATCCGGCCGCCGCGTCAGCGGACTCGGCATCGTGGAGCCGAGTCAGTTCGGCCTCTGCATGGTTGAGTTGCCCGCGCAGTCGTTCCACCTCAGCGTCGTCGGCCGGTGTACCGATGTGGATGTCGAGGCGCATCTCGTCGCCGTGCTCGGCGGTGACGTTGTCCCAGCCGACGGGCTCGGGGTCGTCCCAGACGATGACGGTGTGCCCACCGTGCCCGTGGACGTGCTCGGCGTCCGCGATCCGGTCCCAGGCCACTGTGGAGGGCCGGTCACCGGCCCAGCGGACAGAGACGGTTCCATCGGGCCACAGCACGCCGTGGGCGACGATCCCGGTACCGGATACGCCGGTGACATCGTGGTTGCGCTGGAGATGGAAGCGGCGGGACTGCTGGGTCATGACTGGTCTCCCTTGTCGCCGGTGAAGGCGTCGGTTTCGATGAGATAGGTGATGCGTTTGGTGAACCGCTGGCCGAACTCGGGTCCGATGCGGTGGGCGAGGGCGATGAGTTCCGTGACGAGCGCGGCGGCACCGTCCTCGTTCATGAGGTACAAGTTCCGGGCGCGGTCTGGGGACTTGTTGACCCGGCCTTCGAGGAGCAGGGCGAGCACGGTCTGGCCGCCACGGGTTTCCACGAGGGTCACGGTGGAGTGATCGAGTAGTACGGCGCCCCAGTCGTCGAGGATGACGCCGTGCCGGTCGTGTGGTCCGCCGGGGCCGACGATATCTCCGCCGGTTTTGCGAGGGTCACCGCTCCTGCGGTGGCCGGTCTTCTTGGGCATCGTGTTCTCCTTCGGATTGGGGGGCGGCTGGCGGCGGGTGGGCCGCCAGCCGCAGAACAGGGACGGTCAGGCGGGGGTGATCCTTGGAATCGGCCCGGTGGTCACTGCGGTCATGCGCCTCGCGGCCGTACAGGGCGCACGGTCCGCTGTGTCGGTGTGCGCTGTCGCCGCACTGTCTCGTCGATCGATCCGTGCTCGGCGAGGTCGTATGCCTCGTTCTGGTCGGTCAGCTTGGCGTAGTGGGCGGCGGCCTCCTCAAACGCGGCTGCACGCACGGCGGCCTGGCCGACGGGCGCGGGCAGCACGGCCAACACCGCGCCCACGTGCCGCTGATAGTCGTGCGGCTCCAAGCCCTCATACCTGAAGCCGTCCGCCTCGGCGAGGG
>NZ_JOHR01000053.1 GCF_000719775.1 Streptomyces sp. NRRL F-5135
GTGAGCGACGCCAAGCGGCGGCTCGCGAACTGCAAGCACTGCGGTAAGCCGCGGGACGTGCACCCGGCCGCGCCTGTTGTCCGGCCGTGACCGCCCACCCCACCCACCAGAAAGACACCCGGATGACCGGCAAGCCGAAACCGAGACAGGGATACCGGTGCTCTCGCGGCCACTTCCTGCCCGCCAGGTTCCGGCCGCCGTTCAAGGACCCGGACGACTGGGACGACTCGTGCGAGTCGAACTGCCGTCATGCGGGCCGGTGACCGCCTGTACGACGTCGACCGGCCCGGCGGCTGTCACTGCCACCCCCTACCATCCCAACACACCGAAAACCAGGAGGAATTGACCATGACTGACCGCACTCTGCCCCACGACTCGTACATCACCGCCGTCTGCGACGCCCTCACCGCCACCGGCCTGGAACCCACCGACCACACATGGACGGACGACGGCGAGACCCGCGGCACGTACTGCTACCTGAACGCCGTGATCACCCTCGACCCGTCGGGCACGGTCGGCGAGATGACCGAGGACATCCCCGCCGGTACCCCGTGGCCGCATGGGCTGCTGCTGATCTGGGAGTGGCACACCGGCATCGAGGAGGAGCAGGGCGAGCCCGCGCGTGGCCCGCAGTGGCTGTTCGCCGAGCTGAAGGCGGACGGCTCCAACGAGTACCCCACCTCGCTGCCGGTGGAGGGCTACGCCGATCCGGCCGCAGTCGTCGACGCGGCTCGCAAGGTCATCGACCACAGCATCGGCGCCGGCGACTTCTTCAACTCGGGCCAGTGGCGCGACTGGACCGGCGGGATCATCGGCGGCTCGTGGGAGCGGCACGCCGAGTTGGACGCGGCGTGCGAGGCGTGGGGTACCGCCGAGGGCTCCGAGTAGCCGCGCCTTTCATGACCGCCCGCAACCGGCCCGGCGGTGTCGTAGACCGCCGGGCCGGCGCCCCGACCCTCCCACACCCGACCTGGAGAAGACCATGACCGACCCGACCCCCGCCGACCGTCTTCGCGCCCTCACCCTCCTCGAAGCCGCCGACTTCCTGCGCGACGCCCACTTCCGTGACGGCCTCAGCGTG
>NZ_JOHR01000054.1 GCF_000719775.1 Streptomyces sp. NRRL F-5135
CAGCCTTCAAGCGACTCACCCGCGCGGACCTGTCCACGCTGACCCGCGCCGAACTCCAGGACCGCATCGAAGTGGAGAACGCCTACTGGGACCGCAAGTGCCGACGGGGCCTCAGCGAGGCCGACGCCGCTGCGCACCGTGAGTTCAGCGCGATCCTCCACGCTGCGGTCGACCCTGGCGCATCCTTGGCCCACGCACAGCACTACCTGGAGACCGGTGTGGACAACGGCTACTGGGATGAGAAGCCGGGTGCTCCGAGGAGCAAGCCGTGACCGCCCTCGTCCCGCGCCCGTCAGTGGACCGTTCAACCGACCACCCTGAGCTGAACATCCGCGCGACAAAAGCATGCTGGTCGCAAAACTCGGACGGCGTCTGGACGTGGTACCCGCAGCCTGACGGCGTGCAGTACGCCGTCGACCCACTGGCAGACGGGATGCTTCACCCGTTCGGCGCCTTCCATGAGGCCGGGCACGCGGTAATCGCCCTATCCCAAGGGATCGGAGTGGACGGCGTGCACCTACTCCCGGCCGAGGAGAACGTGTTCCACACCGTGGTCAGTGGCACGATTCCCCGAGAGTCTGGGTATTTGACGATGCTCGCGGCGGGAGAGCGGGCGTCTGACCGATGGCTGCGGGAGATCGGCGCATGGACGCCAGAGCGGGCATGGACCGCCGAACGCTGCGCCGAGGGTGACCGCGAGGAAGCCGTCGACTATGCGGCCCGGTGCGACGTGCCGTTCGACCTCACGGCCCACCCATGGGGCGGCTGGACACAGGTTTGCAGCTGGGCCGATGGAAGCCTGAACTACCACTGGCACCGCGTCTGTGCGGTCGCCGCAGCGCTGCTGGATGGCACGTCACTGGACGCCAAAGACGTCGCACGCATCTCCGGACTCGACAACCCGTCCGCCTGAACGCTTCCTGGAGAGCCCATGCCCGGCCGTGATCACACATTCCCCGTCCCACGCCCGTCGGCGGAGTTGTCGACCGACCGGCACGACCCCCGCGACGACT
>NZ_JOHR01000055.1 GCF_000719775.1 Streptomyces sp. NRRL F-5135
GTGGAGGAGATCGACTTTCCGCCGGACGTCCGGACGATGCTCTGGATCCTGCTGGGCGAAATGCCTTTGCAGGCCAGGGAGAATCTGGCGTGGGAAAGTCGTAATCTCTACCTTGCCCTTCAGAGGGGTCTGATCGACCTGCGCTCTGCCGCGCGGGAGACGATTCAGATGGTCGAGGAGGCGTTGCCGCCGGAGGTGGCGCAGCCGTACATCGAGAGTGTGCGGATGCTCACGGATATGCCCGGCGGCGGCGACCCCGTCCAGAAGCTGCTTTTTCAGCTGGACGAGATGGCCAACGGTCAGATCGAATACTCGCAGAACATCCAGGGGTCGAAGTGGGAGATCATCTCCGAGATCATCATGCTGATCGCGGAGCTGGCCCTCCTGGCGGCGCTGCTGGCGTTCACCGGTGGTGCGTCGGTGTCGCAGATGTTCCTGGCGAGAGCCCGGAGCAAGCTGGCGGTCCTGATGATCGTCGACCGGCTGGTGCGGATGTCGCACATCGCGCCGACCCTCGGGGAGGCGATTCAGGAGGCCATGCAGACGCTGGCGGTCCGGCTGGCGCAGATGGGTCTGAACACCGGTGGCCGCAGGCCCGGCGGGGTGGACTGGTTCGACGTCGGGGTCGCGGCGGCGTTCGGTGCGCTCACCGCCGGTTTCATGGAGTTCCTCGAGAAGATCCTGAAGCCGGTCAAGAACTTCTTCAAGGACCTCCTCGGGGATGTGTTCGACAAGTTCAAGATCAACCGGGACAGTCTGCTGTTCAAGGGGCTGGTGAACGGTCCGCCGGTGGTCGTCACCGCCTTCGTGGTCGGGGGTACCGCGGAGAGCGCGGCCGAGGTCATCATCAACGGGGCCTTCTACGACAAGTGGGAGTTCAAGTGGGAGACCTTCGTCGGGTCCGGTACCAGCACCCGTACGTGAGCCCGGGCGGTCCGAACGCCAAGGGCACGACGGTGAAGAGCGACCTCTTCACGCCGGGTCCGGCCCCCCTCCCGAACACGACCGTCTCGTCCGATCTCCCGGACGGGATCGGCAGCGGTCTCAACACGCCTCCGCCGCCCCCGTACTCGCCTCCG
>NZ_JOHR01000056.1 GCF_000719775.1 Streptomyces sp. NRRL F-5135
GAGATGACCATCGCCTGTTCCGTCCGGGTGCACGCGGTACAGCAGGCCCACGACATCCTGGCCATCCTCGACGGCACCGGCCAGCCCGACCCTCTGAAGGGACGCTGATATGGCTCTGTGTGGCGACTGCGAGACGGTGATCCCCTGTCGCTGCCACCTGGCACCGCCCGCGGTTCACCCGGCGCGCCGGATAGTCCGCCGGCCCCCGGTACGCCGCGCTTATGTGACCCGTCGGGAGATCGAGGCGCTGCGTCTGGTCGCGAACGGCCACACGAATCGGGCCATCGGCGGGCATCTGGGTGTGGGGGTGGAGGCGGTGAACTCGCTGATGCAGTCGGCGTTCCGGAAGCTGCGGGTGCATGACCGGGCGCAGGCTGTCGCGGTCGCGCTCCGGCTGGGGATCCTGTCGTTGGAGGATGTCACGGTCCCGGAGGGCGCGAACGCAGGCTGGCGGAACTCTGCGTGACCGTCGACCGATTCAGGCATCAGGTTTTGCGGGGCTGAGACCCGTATCGGCCAGTACAGCCCCAGATTCTGTCACACACCGTTACTGGGCGCCTAGTCGGTCATGGCCGCCACTCCTGGCGGTACTCGGGGTGGCCGACGTACTGGGCGGCGAGGCGCTGCACGTGCGGCTTCAACGCCTCCGCCACCGCATCGTGCTCTCTCCATCGCTCTACGGCCGACAGATCTCCGGTGGGCCCCGATGGGCCCCAGTGCTCATCAGCAATCTTGATTCGCGTGCGGCGGGCCTGTTCGTAAGCGTCCACCAAGGCCCGCTTGGCCTCCAGCTCCCGTAGTACGCGGGCCGGGTCGCCGTCCGCATGCCACGGGCTCGGCTTGGCCACCCGCGCGGCCCGCTCGTCTTCGTCGAGGCGGGG
>NZ_JOHR01000057.1 GCF_000719775.1 Streptomyces sp. NRRL F-5135
TCGACTATGCGCGGGTCGTGGACTTCCTGTTCGCGGTGGACGGTCATCTGACGGCGGCGTCTCCGGAGACGGCGGCGGTGGTTGCCGGTGCTGATCTGGGGGGCCCGTCGGCGGCTGATCCGCTGGAGACCCCGTTGGCGGGTCAGACGTTGTCGAACGGTCTGGACCGGTGGGTGTGGGGGACCGGTAGTGGGATCGAGCCGGTGCCGAGGCGCTGCTGCAAGGTTTCTGGGCGCTGGAGCAGATCCGGATGGCCAACGGGTTCCAGTCCCCGCTGACCTGGAGCGACCTGCGGTTCTCGATCGGTTCGTACTTCACCGCCAACGGCCAGCAGGAGCCGCCGCTGCCGGTGGCCCTGCAGTTCCTGCTGGTTTCCGCGGCGGGTTCGGTGGGCGTGGACCTGGAGCTGTCCCGGTTCTCGCTCCTCCCGAGCCATCAGACTGAGCGGGCCTGGGACAGCGCTGTCGACGGTGTGCTGGGCAGTGGGACGGCGCGGGACGCTGAGATGTCCCTGTTCGCGCCGCCGCCGGGGACGGCCGCGCCTGCGGTGGCGCCTCCGGTGAACCTGCCCGAGCCTCCGGCGGTGTCGGGGAGTTTCACGGGTGCGAATGATCCGATGCTGTCGCCGAGGACCGTGATGACGGGTCCGTCGGGGCGTGCGCAGGGCCGCAACTGGACAGGCAAGCCGGTGAGTCGGGTGTTGCCGGGCAAGATACGGGTGATTGAGACCCGGCCCGGGCAGTCGCCGGTGATCGTGTCGGAGGACGATGCGCCGTGGCCGGATGACGCGTATGTCGTCTGGGCCGAGGGTGAGAACGGGCGGGTGCGGCTGCCGGACGGCCGGGTGCTGGGCGCCGAGGGGATCGCTGACGCGTTGGCGGCG
>NZ_JOHR01000058.1 GCF_000719775.1 Streptomyces sp. NRRL F-5135
CGGCTGGCCGCCAAGTACCACATCAGTGTCAACTACCGGCCGTCGTCGCGCGGCGGCACCGGCGTCGTCGTCCTCTTCCCGCCCCAACTGCTCGCGCAGGACCAGGGACCGACGTCCGAGCAGCCCACCCAGTCGCTGCGCCGCCCCGCCGCCCGGACCGCGGCCCGCACACCCGACGCGCCGACGGGAACGGCGGCCCCGGCCGGGTCGCCGCCCGCCCTGCCCGATCCACCCGCGCCGGCGGCCCCCCTGCCTCCGTCGGCCTCCCCGGCCACGCCCTCACCGTCGGCCGTCCCGATGGAATCTCCCGGCCAGGCCGCTGCCCCTGTGGCCCCTTACGCCTCCGGGCCCTCTTCCGTCCCGGCCAAGCCCCGTACGCCCACCGACGGGCCCACCGACGCGCTCGCGGCCCCGGCCGCCGGCCCGGCCGACGGTCCTGGCCTCTCGACGCCGAACGGGCTGCCCGTCCGTCCGCCCGGCCGGACCATGGCCGCCGCCGACCGAGGCCGTCCCCGGCCGGGGTCCCAGGCCGAGACCGCCCGGCCGTCCCGTGACGCGGGCGCCCAGTTCGGCGCCTTCCACCGCGCGCGCCGTTCCCCGGACGGCCCCTCGGGAACCCCCGCCGAGTGACGGCCGTCCCTTCCCCATGAGTCCCCGTAAGGCGCCCGGGGTCATGAGGCGCCGCCCCCACCCGGAACGTGAGATTGGAGGCACGGGGCCGACGACCGCCCTTCCCGGCATCAGCAGCCCCATGTACACCATGCAGACCACTGACAACAGCCTGACCCTGAAACTCTGCTGGACGCCGAACCTCACCCTCGACCAGGCCGACCAGCTCGCCGCGATCTGCTCCGGGATCCAGGCACTCGCCCAGGGCGCCTCCGTCGAATTCGGCAACGGATCCGGCGGCGTACGCCACTCCATGACCGAGTTCCACGGCGGCCTCCTCTTCATCGTCGAGGCCGGCTCCGGCGCACACCTGGCCGTCATCGCCGAGGACGGCGCCGACCCCGGCGTCGTCGGCCACCAGATGACCGGACTGGTCGAACAGATCGGCGAGCACCTGCGCGCCCGGCTGTACACCGTCACGGGCGGTCGCAGCCGGGCCGACGACGACACCTTCGACCTGGTCACCCTCATCGTGAGCGAGTGCGAGCCGGCGCAGGGG
>NZ_JOHR01000059.1 GCF_000719775.1 Streptomyces sp. NRRL F-5135
GGCGAGGTCGGTGACACGGCCCGAGACGGCCTCCTCCGCACGGCGCATCGCCGCGGCCGCCATCTTCAGACCACTGTCCTCGATCGTCACCACGATCCCGGCCGCACGCTCCTCCACATACACATGCACCTCATCGATCGGCGGCGAGAAATTAGCCGCGTTGTCCATCAACTCGGCCAGCAGATGCATCACCGGCTCCGCCGCGAACCCCGCGATCGCCGCCCTGCTCGAACAGTGCAGACGCACCCGCTGATACGCGGCGATCCGCCCCACCGCACCCCGCAGAATCGACTCCATACCGATCGGCTTGTTCCACGAACGACTCGCCCGGCCCCCCATCAACAGAGCCAGCCGGTCCGTCAACAACCCCAGCTGCGACGTATTGTGATCCAGCCTGAGCAGATCACCGAACACCTCCGCACCATGCCGGTCCTGCATCTCCCGCAGATCCGCCAGCATGCTCACAGCCTTCGCCTGCACCCGGCTCAACGCCTTCGCACTCGCCGCCTGCGCCGCCGCCGCCCGCCGCTCACTGACCGCCAGCTCCCTGACCACCACCTCCACCAAAGACGCCAGCCGAGGCTCCCCGGGCATCGCCAAACCACCCAGCACACTCTCCGCCGACCCACCCGAACGCAACCCACCGATCGCGTCCGGCAACACCTTCGACACGATCAGATCCAGATCACCCGCCCCCCGCTCCAACCGCCCCAGAGCACCATCACGCTCCACGGCGGCACGAGCCGCACGCCCCTCCGCATCCGCCAACTCCACGACGAAC
>NZ_JOHR01000060.1 GCF_000719775.1 Streptomyces sp. NRRL F-5135
GACCGGCTGTACACCGTCACGGGCGGTCGCAGCCGGGCCGACGACGACACCTTCGACCTGGTCACCCTCATCGTGAGCGAGTGCGAGCCGGCGCAGGGGATGCAGTCCGAACACGTCCGCATCCTCGAACTGTGCCGCCACCCCACCGCGGTGGTCGAGGTGGCCGCCGAGCTGAAACTGCCGATCACGGTGGTCCGGATCCTGCTCGGCGACCTCCTCGCGACGGGCCGGATCACCGCCAGGCACCCCCGCCCCGCACGCTCCGCCGACCTTCCCGACTCCGCCCTCTTGAAGGAGGTGCTCAATGGACTCCGCAACCTCTGAACTGCCCGCCACCCGCACTCCGCTGGCGGACGCCGCCGAAACCGGCCTCAAGATCGTCGTCGTGGGCGGCTTCGGGGTCGGCAAGACCACCCTCGTCCGGTCCGTGAGCGAGATCCGCCCGCTCAACACCGAAGAGGTCATGACCCAGGCCGGCGTCGGCGTCGACGAGACCGCCGGACTGCCCCACAAGACCACCACCACCGTCGCCTTCGACTTCGGCCGGATCAGCCTCAACGAGACGATGGTCCTCTACCTGTTCGGCGCCCCCGGACAGGAACGCTTCTGGTTCCTCTGGGACCGCCTCTTCCTCGGCACCCTCGGCGCCGTCGTCCTCGTCGACACCCGCCGCATGAGCGACTCCTGGTACGCCATCGACCGGCTCGAACACCACAAGACCCCCTTCGTCGTCGCCGTCAACCGGTTCGACAACGAC
>NZ_JOHR01000061.1 GCF_000719775.1 Streptomyces sp. NRRL F-5135
GTCCTTGCCGTCCGCGTTGTAGTCGCCGACGGTGAGGTTCTTCATGCCGTTCCAGCCGCCGGTGCCGACCTCCACGCGGGAGCCGAGCATGTCGAGTCCAGACCGGCCGGTGTTGGGATAGACGAACAGCTTGCCGGTGGTGACCTGCACGGCGACCAGGTCCTTCTTGGTGTCACCGGTGAACTGGCCGGCTGTCAGCTCCGTCATCCCGGGGTCGGCCACCCGGGGCGGATACGGGTCGGCGTGGTCGCGGCCCAGCCCGGCTCTGGGCCCGCATGTCGGCCAGGCTCCTTCGCCCTGCACGGCGAGGACCTTCTCCGCGGTGCGGATCTGTTCCTCCTTGGTTGCCAGATCGGCACGGGACGCGTACTGCGTGCCGCCGAAGGAGGCCCACGTGGACTGCGAGAACTGCAGACCGCCGTAGTAGCCGTTACCGGTGTTGATGTGCCAGTTGCCGCCGCTCTCACACTGGGCGACCTTGTCCCAGGTGGCGACCGAGGCGGCGGATGCCGCGGGAGCGGAGCTCCACAGGGCGGCGGTCGCCGTGGACGCGATGGTCAGTGCGGCGAGCCGCCTACTGGCACGCGTGAGGGAAAACATACGAGACCCCGTTGGATGTGAGGGAAGTTGAGTGGGTCGGATCGCGCTCGCGGACCGTGGTCTACCAGCCGCCGGTGCCTATTTCGGTACGGCCGCCCAGGGTGCTGCCGTTGCCTTTGTAGAGGTAGAGCTTGCCGGTCTTGTAGGGGGTGGA
>NZ_JOHR01000062.1 GCF_000719775.1 Streptomyces sp. NRRL F-5135
CGGCTGGCCGCCAAGTACCACATCAGTGTCAACTACCGGCCGTCGTCGCGCGGCGGCACCGGCGTCGTCGTCCTCTTCCCGCCCCAACTGCTCGCGCAGCAGCAGGAATCCGCCCCCGTACACCACACCCGGGTCCCGCGACGCTCCGTCGGTCCGGAGACCACCGCACCGGCCGGCGCGGTCCCGCCGCAAGCCCCGGCCTCCCAGGGGTCGCGGGCCGCTTCCCCGCAGGAACCTTTCTCCCCGCGGACGGTCACCCCTCCGCAGGAACCTTCCTTCCGCCAGGAACCCCCGGTTCCGCCGGCCCCGCCCATGTCGTCGGCACCGCCGGCCCCGCCCGCCGGCCAGGACGCCGCGGCGGCCGACGGTCCTCGTACCTCGACACCGAACGGGCTGCCCGTCCGTCCGCCCGGCCGGACCATGGCCGCCGCCGACCGAGGCCGTCCCCGGCCGGAAGCGGGGGACGAGGCCGGCCGGCCACGCCGCGACGCCGGCGCCCAGTTCGGCGCCTTCCACCGGGCGCGGCGAACCCCCGACGGCCCGCCCGGGGCCACCGCGGCCGAGTAGCCGCTCCGCTCTCTTCCACACCTGCCAGGCGCCCGGCGCCATCACCCGGAACGTGAGATTGGAGGCACGGGGCCGACGACCGCCCTTCCCGGCATCAGCAGCCCCATGTACACCATGCAGACCACTGACAACAGCCTGACCACCGGACTGGTCGAACAGATCGGCGAGCACCTGCGCGCGGAACCCCGCACACCGGCTCAGGACAACCGACCCTCATGAGCCTTCGGGTCAACACCGGTTTTCCGGACCGGCTGTACACCGTCACGGGCGGTCGCAGCCGGGCCGACGACGACACCTTCGACCTGGTCACCCTCATCGTGAGCGAGTGCGAGCCGGCGCAGGGG
>NZ_JOHR01000063.1 GCF_000719775.1 Streptomyces sp. NRRL F-5135
GATTGGTGAGGCGGGTGGTTCTTCGTCGGGTGCTTCGTGGTCGGCGGAGTCGTTGATGGTGAGTCCGTCGGGTGCGCCGCGTGGGCGGAATCTGACGGGTGAGAAGGTGCGTCACCTGCGGCTGGGGCGGGTGCGTGTCTTTGAGGAGCTGCCGGGGTCTCCGCTGAAGGAGGTGGCGGGGGCGGATGCGGTGGCGCCGTGGGGTGATGCGGCGTATGCGGTGTGGGGTGAGAACGATCCGGGTGGTGTGCGTTTCCCGGATGGGCGGGTGCTGGACGCCGAGCAGTTGGCGGCGGAGCTGGCGGGCGATCCGGAGTTGGCGAAGCTGCCGAAGGGCATGCCGGTTGTTTTGGTGGTGCCGTATCTGGCGAATGAGCGGAATCTGGAGTTCTTGCGGGCGGTCGCGAACCGGCTGGGGCGGCCGGTGTGGGCGACCAGTGGTGACGGCCGTCTGGTGCGGAACAAGAAGCGTGAGCATGTTCCGGCGTTGATCGATCATGGTCCGGAGCATCCGCTCGGGTCGTGGGTGCCGTTCCGCCCGACGACGGTGTCCGTGCCGCGTGTGGATCGTGTGTGGACGGCGTTGGACGGGACGACGTTCCGGGACAGTGATGTGGCGTCCCGGCCGTTGGTGTCGGATCGTCATGGATGTCGCATGCGGATGGTGTGCGGGACCGTGAGCAGAAGATGCGGTCGTATCTGCATGCGAAGAAGCTGGTGCATCTGATGCCGTCGGGTGGTCGGACGGCGCTGGTCAGTGAGGAGG
>NZ_JOHR01000064.1 GCF_000719775.1 Streptomyces sp. NRRL F-5135
GCGCCCGAGGGCATCAACTGGCGCAGCGTGAACCAGGTGACGCGGGCGCCGGACGGAACCACCACCACCCGGCAGATCGTGCCGGAATGGGTCGGACCGAAGCTGCCCGAGCCCCTCCTGAACCTGGTCGAGGTGGACGACGACGGCGACATCGTGCTCCACCTGCCCGGCCGCAACCCTCTCCCGGTGTCGGAGGACGAGTTCCTGGCCCTGCTCGACCTGGACCCGGCGCTGCGCACCACGCCCCTGGGCACTCCCGTCCTGTTCCTGACCTCCGGTCCCGGTGTCCTGAGCCCGGAGCTGGTGGAGCGGTTCTCCCAGCGCACCGGCCGCCCGGCCTACAGCTACAGCGGGCCGCTCGACCTGACCGCCGCCGATCCGTCGGCCCCGCTCACCATCGTCGCCCTCCCGGAGCCGGACACCAACGCCCCCGGCAACTGGACCAAGGCCACCCGGCAGACCACCTCCGGCACCTCCGCCATCGAGGCAGGGATGGACGAACTGGTCCTCGCCGACTCGACAGGTCCCGCCTCGTCGGCGCAGTTGCCGGATGTCGGGGGGTTGCGGATTGGTGAGGCGGGTGGTTCTTCGTCGGGTGCTTCGTGGTCGGCGGAGTCGTTGATGTGTGGGCGACCAGTGGTGATGGTCGTCTGGTGCGGAACAAGAAGCGTGAGCATGTTCCGGCGTTGATCGATCATGGTCCCGAGCATCCGTTGGGTGCGTGGGTGCCGTTCCACCCGACGAAGCTGTCCGTGCCGCGTGTGGATCGTGTGTGGACGGCGTTGG
>NZ_JOHR01000065.1 GCF_000719775.1 Streptomyces sp. NRRL F-5135
GTCCTTGATCGAGGGATACCGGCCTTCCAGTTGAAACCACTTTCGCAGCTGGTCAATTTCTATTTCGCGCTGGCCGATGCTGTCCCATTGCATGAGAAGCTCGTAAAGCCTGATCGCGTGGGTGCTGTCCATCTTGGCCACGTCAGCCAAGGCGTATTTGGTGAACTGTTTGGTGAGTTCCGTCAGGTACGGCAGCATGTCTTTGGTGAACCTGAGTTCTACACGGCCCTCACCCTCCCGGTAGATGATTGTTTGCACCCAGCCGGTAATCATCACACTCGGTCTTTTCCCCTTGCCATTGGGCTCTTGGGTTAACCGGACTTCCCGCCGTTTCAGGCGCAGGGCCGCTTCTTTGAGCTGGTTGTAGGAAGATTCGATAGGGACACCCGCCATCGTCGCTATGTCCTCCGCCGTCACTGAATACATCACTTCATCGGTGACAGGCTCGCTCCTCTTCACCTGGCTAATACAGGCCAGAACGATCCGCTGTTCCTGAACACTGAGGCGATACGCGGCCTCGACCAGGGCATTGCTTTTGTAAACCATTGGGGGTGAGGCCACGTTCGACATTCATTGTGTATAAGGGGACACTG
>NZ_JOHR01000066.1 GCF_000719775.1 Streptomyces sp. NRRL F-5135
AACCGGCGAACTCTACCTCTACCCCGGCACCGGAAACACCGGCCTCAACACACTCGGAACCCGCACCCTCATCGGAACCGGCGGCTGGAACGGCATGAAGAACCTCTTCTCCGGAGACTTCAACGCCGACGGAAAGACCGACCTCGGCGCCGTCAAAACCGAAACCGGCGAACTCTACCTCTACCCCGGCAGTGGCACCTCCGGCCTCAACACACTCGGCTCACGGGTCCTGATCGGAACCGGCGGCTGGAACGGCATGAACAAGCTCGCCTCCCCCGGCGACTTCAACGGAGACGGCAAAGCCGACCTCATCGCCACCAAGACCGAAACCGGCGAACTCTTCGTCTACCCCGGCACCGGAAACACCACCACCGGCCTCAACACCCTCGGAACCCGCGTCCTCATCGGAACCGGCGGCTGGAACGGCATCTCCGACTACGCAGCCGCCGACTTCACCGGCGACGACATCGGCGACCTCACCGCCATCGCCTCCACCCCCTACAAGACCGGCAAGCTCTACCTCTACAAAGGCAACGGCAGCACCCTGGGCGGCCGTACCGAAATAGGCACCGGCGGCTGGTAGACCACG
>NZ_JOHR01000067.1 GCF_000719775.1 Streptomyces sp. NRRL F-5135
GATGTGACACTGCTCGAAAGGGTGCTCAGTGGACTTCGCAAGCTCTAGCGGCGGTGCGGGCCGATCTACCACCAGCGCGAAGATCGTGGTGGCGGGCGGCTTCGGCGTGGGCAAAACCACGTTCGTCGGCGCCGTCTCGGAGATCAACCCGCTGCGTACCGAAGCCGTCATGACCAGCGCCTCCGCAGGCATCGACGACCTCACCCACACCGGAGACAAGACCACCACCACCGTGGCCATGGACTTCGGACGCATCACCCTCGACCAAGACCTCATCCTCTACCTCTTCGGCACCCCCGGACAGGACCGCTTCTGGTTCATGTGGGACGACCTCGTCCGCGGCGCCATCGGCGCCGTCGTCCTCGTCGACACCCGCCGCCTCGCCGACTGCTTCCCCGCCGTCGACTACTTCGAAAACTCAGGACTCCCCTTCGTCATCGCCCTCAACGGCTTCGACGGACACCAGCCCTACACCCCCGACGAAGTACGCGAAGCACTCCAGATCGGCCCCGACACCCCCATCATCACCACCGACGCACGCCACCGCGCCGACGCCAAAAGCG
>NZ_JOHR01000068.1 GCF_000719775.1 Streptomyces sp. NRRL F-5135
TCGTCGGCCCAATCGCCGCTGTAGGTGTCGCGGACGAACTCGGCGCAGCGGCGCATCACCTGGGCGTCGCGCTGCGCAAGCGCGGCAGCGGCGTCGTCCTTCGGCGCGTCGACTCCGACGGTGGCCTGCGACAGCAGGTGCAGGGCGCCGAGGGCGTTGGAGCCGGGGTCTTCCAGGTCGTAGCAGAGAGCGGCGAGCGCAGCGCGGGCGTGAACGGCTGGTCCCTCCAGCTCGGTGACGCGGTCCTGGAGGCGGCGGATCGCGGCGAGCAGCGCGGGCACGTCCTGGCGGGCGTGGACGATGAACGCGGCGTCTGCATGGATCTGCGCCCGATCCTGCTCGTCGGTCCAGTCGCGGTGCGTCGGGTCGTTGTCGATCGGCTCGTTGACCGTTACTGCGATCTGACGGCGGCAGCGAAAGCCGGTGTCGGTCTCCTCCAGGTCGGCGGCGATGTCGATGTAGTCCAACTCCGAGCCGTCGTGGTACTGGCCCCACGGTCCGGGCGTGGCCGCCTGAGCGCGGGCTTCGATGGCGTCGAGGTCGAG
>NZ_JOHR01000069.1 GCF_000719775.1 Streptomyces sp. NRRL F-5135
GTCCAGAAGTCCCACCAGCGCGTGAGGATCAGCATCCCGATCACCCCGATGTGCACCGCCGGCAGCACCCACGTGAACTCGTCCAGGAACCCCCGCACCACACCCGGCGCCGCGATCACACCACGACGCACATTGTGCGAGGTCACGTACCAGAACATCAGGATCGTCGCGACCCACGCCAGCGAACACCACAGACACAGCGCGTTGATCTCGTACAACGACTGGTACTGCAGCCACGTACAGAACCCCACCCCGAACAACGTGCCCGCGTTCAGCCCCAGCCAGAACCACCGCCGGTACCGCGCCCCCGCCAGCAGCCCCATCCCCACACAGACCACCACGCCGTACGCCACCAGCCCCAGCATCGGATTCGGAAAACCGAACACCGACGCCTGATCACTCTCCATGACACTGCCGCACGACACCACCGGATTCAGACTGCACCCCGGCGTGAACCCCGGATCCACCAGCAGCTTGAACTTGTCGATCGTGATCACCCACGCGGCCAGCAACCCCGCCGCCCCCGTGACCACCAACA
>NZ_JOHR01000070.1 GCF_000719775.1 Streptomyces sp. NRRL F-5135
CCGTCCCGCGAGGCGGTCAAGGCGGTGGCGGAGACCACGCTCACCTGGGTCCTGTTCACCGATGCCGCACGCCTGTCCTTCCCGTCCCTGCGCCCGGACGCCGCTTTGTACCTGCGACTCCTGGGAATCGGGCTCCCCCTGTGCATCGGGCTCGGCACGCTGGCCGCCGTCGGTCTCCTTCCCGGGGTGACGGGCTGGGCGGCGCTCTACGTGGGCGCCGCACTGGCGCCCACGGACGCCGCGCTCGGAGCCTCGATGATGACCGATCCGGCGGTGCCCGCGAGAATCCGCCGGGCCGTCAATGTGGAGAGCGGCCTCAACGACGGAATCGCCACTCCTTTCGTCGCCCTCGCCCTGGCCGGGATCGCCGCCGCGGAGGCGGGCACCGGCCCTCACACGGGGCCGGGCGGCGCGCTCCTGGAACTGCTGATCGGGATCGGCTACGGCACCGCTCTCGGACTGGCCGCCGGCCGGCTGCTGCGCCGCGCGCTGCGCCGGGGATGG
>NZ_JOHR01000071.1 GCF_000719775.1 Streptomyces sp. NRRL F-5135
GGTGCGTGTTTTCGAGGAGCTGCCGGGGACTCCGCTGAAGGAGGTTGCGGGGGCGGACACGGATGCGCCGTGGGGTGATGCGGCGTATGCGGTGTGGGGTGAGAACGATCCGGGTGGTGTGCGTTTCCCGGATGGGCGGGTGCTGAACGCCGAGGAGCTGGCGGCGGAGCTGGCGGCTGATCCGGAGTTGGCGAAGCTGCCGAAGGGCATGCCGGTTGTTTTGGTGGTGCCGTATCTGGCGAATGAGCGGAATCTGGAGTTTTTGCGGGCGGTCGCGAACCTGCTGGGGCGGCCGGTGTGGGCGACCAGTGGTGACGGGCGTCTGGTGCGCAACAAGAAGCGCGAGCATGTTCCGGCGCTGATCGATCATGGTCCCGAGCATCCGTTGGGTGCGTGGGTGCCGTTCCACCCGACGAAGCTGTCCGTGCCGCGTGTGGATCGTGTGTGGACGGCGTTGG
>NZ_JOHR01000072.1 GCF_000719775.1 Streptomyces sp. NRRL F-5135
GGTTTAGCCTCATCCAGTTTCGCTCGCCACTACTCCCGGAATCACGGTTGTTTTCTCTTCCTGAGGGTACTGAGATGTTTCACTTCCCCTCGTTCCCTCCACACTGCCTATGAGTTCAGCAGCGGGTGACAGCCCATGACGACTGCCGGGTTTCCCCATTCGGACACCCCCGGATCACAGCTCGGTTGACAGCTCCCCGGGGCCTATCGCGGCCTCCCACGTCCTTCATCGGTTCCTGGTGCCAAGGCATCCACCGTGCGCCCTTAAAAACTTGGCCACAGATGCTCGCGTCCACTGTGCAGTTCTCAAACAACGACCAGCCACCCGTCACACACCACCCACAAGCGATGCTTCACCGGGACCGGCAAACTGAAGGACAACCAACACGGCCGCACCCTCAGACACCCAACAGCGTGCCCGACCTG
>NZ_JOHR01000073.1 GCF_000719775.1 Streptomyces sp. NRRL F-5135
ATGCATGGCTGAGCACGCCACGAGGAAAGCCTGCGGCGGTGCGCATCTGCCGGGAGTACCCGCGATCCGGCCCGGGGTGCCGGAGTTGGCGTATTTCACCCGATGATGGCGGGAAGTCGCTCATACATCACTGGCCGCGGATGGTGACCTCGGTCACGCACTGCACGCACACTACGGCTCAGAGTGACTTGTTCCCGCAGCTCAGAGCGCACCTCACGCCTCGCTGATCACGGACCGCTCGAAGGCGACCTCGGTGCGTGAAATTCGTTCGGTCGCGCATGCATGTTCGGGCGATTGGGCCGGTTGAGTGATCTCTGGCGGCACCCGGGAGCCGTCACTCCCCGTCAGCCCTCAACGAAGAGGGCCCATGACCGACGACGCCTGTGAGGAGGACGGCCGCATCCCCGTGGCCGAGGCCGCAC
>NZ_JOHR01000074.1 GCF_000719775.1 Streptomyces sp. NRRL F-5135
CGTTCAGCTTCCCGACCCGCGGCGAGAACGCCGTCGGCCTCACGGGCGTCACGTTCTCCCCGGACGGGAAGACCGTCCGCGTCGAGTACCTGGACCAGGAGGGCCTGGGCACCTTCACCCGCGCCCGCTGAGCACGGGTCGGCAGGGCCGCTCGGCCGAGCACGGGTCGGCAGGGCACGGTCGGCTGTGCGCCGGTCAGACGATGGCGTTGTAGATCTGCCAGCTCCAGCCGATCTTGATGCGGGTGGCGGCCGGGGTGTCCTTGTACAGCCAGAGGTTCCCGGCCGTGTCGCGGGCGATGCCGTCGCGGCCGCTCCAGCCGTCGATGTCGCCCGTGCCCCGGACCGCGTTGTACGTGTTCCAGCCGCCGCCGACGCGGACGCGCGGCTTGTACGGGGCGCGGTCCATGTC
>NZ_JOHR01000075.1 GCF_000719775.1 Streptomyces sp. NRRL F-5135
CTACTCTCCGTCCCGCACCCGACCCGCCCCTAACCGGCCCCCGCCCGTCTCCGTCCGGCGTCCGTCACCGGCCGTCGTGGCCGGATCACGACCCATTGACCTGTTGTTCACATAACCGCCTTGATCAATTCGAGGGTCGCCTCGCATTCCGGGTCCCGCGCCTCCGGAAAATCCCGGAGCGGGGTCGGCTGATCAATTACGGAATCATCGTGCGATGCATCCGTACGGGTGGGCGATCCTCGAACGGAGTAGGCGAAGAAGGCGGCTCCGAACCCGACAAAACGGGGCATCGCTCCTCGGTTGTGGGGCTCCGGGTAGGTGTAACGTGCGCGTTTCTCTGCGTCCACGCAGCGGCTCCGACCTGCGAATACCGCCTTCCGGAAGCCCTCCGC
>NZ_JOHR01000076.1 GCF_000719775.1 Streptomyces sp. NRRL F-5135
CCCCCCTGGACGTGGCTGCGGAATCGCGAACTTCCCTTCCTCCGAACGGATCTTGTAAGGCTCCTGGGTACCACTATCTCCTGACAAAAGGCGAGACCCCCGCAGGCCGTGCCTGCGGGGGTCCCGTCCGGTCCCGTGGGGGGAGGTCAGTTCCGGTGCGCCGCGGCGGTCGTGCGGACCCGGCGGCGGACCAGGAACCAGCCGCCGACGAGGGCCGCCGCGATGAGCGGCAGACAGGCGACGGTGGTGCGGCCGACGCCGCCGTCCATCCACATGAGGACGAGGACGGAGCCGAGGAAGCCCAGGGTCACGATCTGGGTGTACGGGGCCCAGGGCAGGTTGTAGCCGGGGCGGGTGACCTTGCCTTCCTGGGCGCGGCGCCAGAAGAGC
>NZ_JOHR01000077.1 GCF_000719775.1 Streptomyces sp. NRRL F-5135
GTCTTCTCCCCCGAGAAGCAGTCCTCGCCCGCCGACATCGCCTCGGTGCTGGCCGTGATGCTGCTGCCCTTCTCGGTGATCGGCCCCTTCGCCGGCGTCCTGCTGGACCGCTGGCGCCGCCGCCAGGTGCTCTACCTGGGCAACCTGGCCCGCTTCGGGCTCGGTCTGGTCACCGGCGGACTGCTCCTGGTCCAGGCGCCGACCTGGCTCTTCTTCGCCTCGGCGCTGCTGGTCACCGCGCTCAACCGGTTCATCCTGGCCGGGCTGTCGGCCGCCCTGCCCCGGGTGGTGCGGCCCGAGCAACTGGTGACCGCCAACGCGCTCTCCCCCACCCTGGGCACCGTCGCGGCGTCCTGCGGCGGCGGGCTGGGCTTCCTGCTGCACCAGGT
>NZ_JOHR01000078.1 GCF_000719775.1 Streptomyces sp. NRRL F-5135
ACCTGGCTCCAGGCGGACGAGCATTTCGGCAGCTGACTTGCGGCTCTGGGCGGGGATGCCTCGTTGGTGGGCCTGCCCTACGAAGTGCTCGCAGGAGATGCCGTAGGCAGCTATGCCCCGCTTCACTCGACTGCGAGCTGCTCCGCCGTTGGGCATGCCGAGCTGCCTCAGGACGCCTGCGACACTTCGCGAGCATGCCACCGCACGTACCAAGTCGTCGTATGAGGGGACTTCGGCTCCATATCTGCGGCCGTGGAGGAAGTGCGACGTGTCGATGTCGAACTGATCAAGCTTCTTCCGGATGTGCCCGTAAGAGCAGTCTCGCGGGGAGTACCCCATGTACTCGATGATCTCCCGGATGCTGTGCGAGTG
>NZ_JOHR01000079.1 GCF_000719775.1 Streptomyces sp. NRRL F-5135
ACCCACGACCCCGAGAAGGGCGATGTCCCCAACGGCGACTACACCTGGACGATCACGCCGGAAACGCTTGACGGCACCCCGCTCGGCTTCAAAGCCTCCGGCTCCTTCAAGCTCGTCCGCCAGCCCGCTGCGCACGACCTCAATGTCAACGGCGCCTTCGACCTTCTCCAGCGGGACTCCGCCGGCGGCCTGTGGCGCACCGACAGCACGTACTACAGCGGTGAGCTGGACATGCACTCGCACCGTCGTGAGTTCATCGGTCCCGGATGGCAGATCTACGACCGGATCGAGGCGGTTGGCAACCTCGGGAGCTCGGCCGTGAGCGACATCCTCACCCGCGACACCTCCGGCGTGCTGTGGCTCCACGCC
>NZ_JOHR01000080.1 GCF_000719775.1 Streptomyces sp. NRRL F-5135
ATGACCGACCCGACCCCCGCCGACCGTCTTCGCGCCCTCACCCTCCTCGAAGCCGCCGACTTCCTGCGCGACGCCCACTTCCGTGACGGCCTCAGCGTGCAGGAGATCGGTACCGCGCTGCGTCACACGGCCGATGAGGCGGACCCGATGGTGGGCAGCCTGGCCCGTGACGGCTTCGGCCTTGATGAGATCGCCGCGATGCTCGGCGCTGCGTCTGCTGTTGTGCCGTCTGCGGACCGGGCCGCGCTCCGTGAGCCGCTGCGCCGGGCCCTCGCCGAGGCGGACGGCTTCAGGTATGAGGGCTTGGAGCCGCACGACTATCAGCGGCACGTGGGCGCGGTGTTGGCCGTGCTGCCCGCGCCCGTCG
>NZ_JOHR01000081.1 GCF_000719775.1 Streptomyces sp. NRRL F-5135
ACCGCTCGACCGACAACCCCCGCACCGGCCCCCGACCAGCCACCAGGCGCACCCGACGCGTCAGCTCATCACGACTCAGCACCAACGGCCCGGAATCCTGCGGCCCGGTGAGGGTCCTCGGCACGGCCGGCGCCGGGGAGGAGAAGACCGCGTTCCCGTACGGGGCCGTGAACAGGACGCTGGAGTTCAGGCCCTGCAACCACGCCTTGCGCCACGCGCCCGGCTGCCCGGTGCCCGCCTCGGGCAGGCCGACCAGACGCAACGGCCCGGACGTGGCCCCCGGGGCCGGGGCGGTGGCGGGAGCCGGCGTCAGCGGGCCGCTGTAGGCCCAGCCATTACGGGCCGTCCGGTT
>NZ_JOHR01000082.1 GCF_000719775.1 Streptomyces sp. NRRL F-5135
GGGAGCTGTCGAAGGTGGGACTGGCGATTGGGACGAAGTCGTAACAAGGTAGCCGTACCGGAAGGTGCGGCTGGATCACCTCCTTTCTAAGGAGCATCTTGGCTCTTGCTCTTCGGGGCGGGGGTCCAGAGGCCAGTACATCAGCGAGTGTCTGATGCTGGTTGCTCATGGGTGGAACGTTGACTATTCGGCATGGTTTCTCTTGATCCTGTTAGTACTGCTTCGGTGTGGAACGCAAGAACGGGAGGGGCCAGGTCGGGCACGCTGTTGGGTGTCTGAGGGTGCGGCCGTGTTGGTTGTCCTTCAGTTTGCCGGTCCCGGTGAAGCATCGCTTGTGGGTGGTGTGTGAC
>NZ_JOHR01000083.1 GCF_000719775.1 Streptomyces sp. NRRL F-5135
GCCGTTCCAGCCGCCGGTTCCGATGAGGGTGCGGGTTCCGAGTGTGTTGAGGCCGGTGTTTCCGGTGCCGGGGTAGAGGTAGAGTTCGCCGGTTTCGGTTTTGACGGCGCCGAGGTCGGCTTTGCCGTCTGCGTTGAAGTCTCCGGAGAAGAGGTTCTTCATGCCGTTCCAGCCGCCGGTTCCGATGAGGACACGGGATCCGAGTGTGTTGAGGCCGGTTCGGCCTGTGCCGGGGTAGAGGTACAACTCGCCGGTTTCGGTCTTGGTGGCGATGAGGTCGTCCTTGCCGTCCGCGTTGTAGTCGCCGACGGTGAGGTTCTTCATGCCGTTCCAGCCGCCGGTGCCG
>NZ_JOHR01000084.1 GCF_000719775.1 Streptomyces sp. NRRL F-5135
GCCCAGGGCTGGGTGTTCGACCACCCCGAGGACTGGGCCCGGGTGTGGGCGAAGGAGACCGGTCTCCCGTACGAGGTGGCCCTCGCGGCCGTGAAGCGCAGCAACGGGACCCGTATCCCGGTCGCCCTCGACGACGCGGCCGTCGCCTCCGAGCAGAAGATCGCGGACACCTTCGCCGCCCTCGGGCTCATCCCGCGCAGGTTCCGCTTCGCCGACTTCGTCGACACCCGTTTCAACAAGGACCTGCCGCCGTCGACCACGCCGGCGCGCAGCTACGGAAAGGCCTCCTGATGACCGTCCACCTGCACTGGTTCCTGCCGACCGGCGGCGACGGCCGGACCCTGGT
>NZ_JOHR01000085.1 GCF_000719775.1 Streptomyces sp. NRRL F-5135
GGGAGCTGTCGAAGGTGGGACTGGCGATTGGGACGAAGTCGTAACAAGGTAGCCGTACCGGAAGGTGCGGCTGGATCACCTCCTTTCTAAGGAGCATCTGATTTCTCTTCGGGGGAATCCAGGGCCACTACGTCGGCGAGTGTTCGACGGTGGTTTGCTCATGGGTGGAACGTTGACTATTCGGCATGGTTTCTCTTGATCCTGTTAGTACTGCTTCGGTGTGGAACGCAAGGTCGGGAGGGGTCAGGTCGGGCACGCTGTTGGGTGTCTGAGGGTGCGGCCGTGTTGGTTGTCCTTCAGTTTGCCGGTCCCGGTGAAGCATCGCTTGTGGGTGGTGTGTGAC
>NZ_JOHR01000086.1 GCF_000719775.1 Streptomyces sp. NRRL F-5135
AAGGACTACGCCGCGATGACCAGCAAGGGGTCCAACTACCCGCTGCTCAACCGGGCGATCCAGGGCCAGGCGCCCGCGGGCTCCATCTTCAAGGTGGTGTCGGCGAGCGCCGCCGTGCGGGCCGGCCACGACTTCAACGACAAGTACAACTGCAGCAGCTCCTACAGCCTCGGCAGCCGCAGCTTCGCCAACTTCGAGTCCAAGGGCCACGGCCCCATCACGCTCGGCGAGGCCCTCAAGTTCTCCTGCAACACCGTCTTCTACGCCCTCGGTCACCAGGAGTGGCAGCGCGACGGAGGCCTCAAGGCCAAGCCGGGTGCCCACGACTGGTTCTACA
>NZ_JOHR01000087.1 GCF_000719775.1 Streptomyces sp. NRRL F-5135
ATCATGCTTGGCGACGACGAGAAGTTCCCCATGACCGTCGGCCTGTTCACCCTGCTCAAGCAGGGCGCGAGCCAGCCCTCCCTCTACAACCTCGTGATCACCGGCGCGCTGCTCGCCATCGTCCCGCTCATCGCCCTGTTCCTGGTCATCCAGCGCTTCTGGAGCCTCGACCTGCTCTCCGGCGCCGTAAAGTCCTGAACACAGGGGATCGAGGGGAATCACACAGCATGAGCACAGCAGCGAGCAGGCGCCGCCCGGCGACCATCCACGACGTGGCCCGCGAGGCCGGGGTCTCGCGCTTCCCGGTGCTGGACACCTCGCGCCGGATCC
>NZ_JOHR01000088.1 GCF_000719775.1 Streptomyces sp. NRRL F-5135
GCCGTCCCAGGTGGGCAGTCCGGCGAACGCCATCCGGCAGCCGACCGACGCGAGGAGCGGCCCGTGCAGCGCTTCGGGCACCTCCGCGAGGGTACGGAGGGCGAGTACGACGGCCGCGTTCTGCGGGCGCAGCCGCTGGAGGGCTCGTACGGTCCCGTGCGTGAGCGCGCTCGCCGCGTCGTCGAGCACCAGGAAGGCGACGTGGCTTCGTCCGGCGCGGTGGCGGGTGACGGACTGGAACTGGGCGAGGAGCAGGCGGTTCAGGAGACGCGCGGCCTCCTCGTGACCCCCCTCGGGCAGGCTGATCCGTACGCGCACCGGGTGCTGGG
>NZ_JOHR01000089.1 GCF_000719775.1 Streptomyces sp. NRRL F-5135
AGCCAGGTCTGCGCCACGAACAGCACCCCGGACACCGCCAGGCACCACAGCACCGCCCGCGCCACCGCCGCCGAGGCGCCGACCGCCTCCTCCACGAAGGTCGCGATCGCGTCGAAGCCCAGGTAGGAGAGCACCGCCACCGAGACCGCCGAGAGGACCGCGGTCGCCGAGAAGCCGTCGACCGCGGTGAACGGGGTCGCCCAGCCGCGCTGCGCGCCGTCCCGGACCAGCACCCACACCGCCGCGACCACGAACACCGCCAGCACCGCCAGCTCCGTGACCAGCACCGCGAGGCCCACCACCGCGGCCGTCCGCACCCCGGCCA
>NZ_JOHR01000090.1 GCF_000719775.1 Streptomyces sp. NRRL F-5135
CAGCCGGCGCAGCTCGGTGGTCACTTGCCACCCCTCCTGTCACGTTCTGTCGTCGCACGTCCTTGTGCGGTGTCCCGATGGGCGAGACACCTCAGCCTAGTCGCTCGACTGACGCTTTCAACAGCCCCGACCCCCCTCAACTTCGGATTCAGTGAGATCGGGACCCGCTGACAACGAATTACATCACTCCGGGCTTGCGCGACAGACAATCTCGGTGCACAGTGAAGTCGTGGCCAGTCGAAGCACAGACTCCAGAACCGGAAGCGGTTCCTCCCCGACGATCGACGCCGTCTCCCTGGCGATCATCGAACAGCTCCAGGA
>NZ_JOHR01000091.1 GCF_000719775.1 Streptomyces sp. NRRL F-5135
AGAAGTCCTGACCCGTGGCCCGGAACACGACCACGGCGCTGCGCGCGGCACACCACGCCACGCCCGGCGAACGCGCGGCACTCGGCAAGGAGGCCCGGCGCCGCTCGCCGCGGTCGGGCCACGCCGAGTACCGGCCGGCCGGCGACAGACCGGACCCGCTGACGGTCCTGGAGGCGCAGTCGGCGACACGGGTCCCCGAACTCGTACCGATCCGCTACGGCCGCATGCTCGAGTCCCCGTTCCGCTTCTACCGCGGCGCCGCCGCGATCATGGCGTCCGACCTGGCCGGCACCCCGAGCTCCGGGCTCACGGCCCAGCTG
>NZ_JOHR01000092.1 GCF_000719775.1 Streptomyces sp. NRRL F-5135
CTTCCAGTCCACTCGAAGTGACCGGCTCTTGAGCTTCTCCGCGATGGCATCCGGCTGTTCGGCCGCTGCCTGCAAGCGGTCGGCCGCGATCCTCACACCGGATTCGCTGGCTTCGTCCAGCCAATCCAGCATCTGCTGGTGCGACATGGAGCTGAAATCGGTGGTACCGCCGCCTCCGCCGCCCTCTGCTGGCCTCATCCTTCGCCTCTTCCCCGTGTCCCCGACATTCCGTCCATGCCCGCCCTACTGGTAGCCGCCGCCTTCGTCGCCCGTCCGATCCTTGCCGGTCTCCGGGATGCGGCCGGCCTCGCGGTCCG
>NZ_JOHR01000093.1 GCF_000719775.1 Streptomyces sp. NRRL F-5135
CGGTGTGGCCGTGGCCGCCGGACGCCACGGCCTTGATCCCGGTGTTCGTGCCGTACGCGTAGATGACCAGCAGCAGGCGTTCGGCCAGCACTTCCGACGAGAGGCTGCCGCCGCCGGAGACGGAGGTGACCGCGTCAAGGCAGCCGGTCCGCAGCGCCGCTTCCTTCAGCATGTCGACCAGCGGCACGATGCCCCACCTGCGCTGTACCTCGGCCTTGATCCTGCGCAGATTGCGCGGTTCGGGCTGGGCCTCGGCCGCGGTCAGGCGGATCGCCCCGGATTTTCGCTCGGCGATGTCCAGCCAGGAC
>NZ_JOHR01000094.1 GCF_000719775.1 Streptomyces sp. NRRL F-5135
GCCGCGGGCACCATAATTGATCATTTGTGAGGGTCATGCCGGCATAGTGAAAGCACCCCTAAATGTCGTCCACCGGCTCCCCCCCCCCCCCGGGCGGCGCGGGTTTTGGGGGGGCCCGGTGCTGTTTCACCGCCGCGCTCTCTGCCCGGTTTTGGGGGGTGCGGCGGTCGGTCCCCCGCGCCGCTCCCTGGCCGAACACCACCCCCGGCCCCCCCCCCAACCCCCCCCCCCGCCGCTACCGCACCCTCTGGCTCGATCACGGCACCGACCCGGTGGACGCCTCCTACCTCTACCTCCTGATGCCCGG
>NZ_JOHR01000095.1 GCF_000719775.1 Streptomyces sp. NRRL F-5135
ATCCACCCCGAAAGGCTTCATCGTTCGACTTGCATGTGTTAAGCACGCCGCCAGCGTTCGTCCTGAGCCAGGATCAAACTCTCCGTGAATGCTTCACCGTTATCCGGTGACACTCGCGTTGAGCGGGACAGTCAGGCCGGAATAAGGCCGACTGTCCACAGCGTCCTCGCTGTGTATGTTGCCTACCCGCCACAAGGGCCGGCAGGACTTTCAAAGGAACCTCGCCATCCGAAGATGGACGGGGTATCAACTAATCTGGCGTTGATTTTTGGCACGCTGTTGAGTTCTCAAGGAACGGACGCTTC
>NZ_JOHR01000096.1 GCF_000719775.1 Streptomyces sp. NRRL F-5135
ACCCACAACAATTGTTCGGCGGCGTCCTACTCTCCCACAGGGTCCCCCCTGCAGTACCATCGGCGCTGAAAGGCTTAGCTTCCGGGTTCGGAATGTAACCGGGCGTTTCCCTCACGCAATAACCACCGAAACACTATGAAGATAACAACCACCGGAAAATGTCACGGCCGTTCGTTACTTCAGAACTAACACAGTGGACGCGAGCAACTGAGGACAAGCCCTCGGCCTATTAGTACCGGTCAACTCCACCAGTCACCTGGCTTCCATATCCGGCCTATCAACCCAGT
>NZ_JOHR01000097.1 GCF_000719775.1 Streptomyces sp. NRRL F-5135
AGGCGGTCAGGAAAGCTGAAAGTGCCCCTGACCAGCAAGAATGAGGATTGTCGAGGTCCATGTTCCTGCCACCGCCGGAGGCACTTCCCAGGTGAAGCACCCTATCGGGTCCTACCCCCGTGTCCGTGTCCAGGACGACGGCCGCCAGGTCGTCTCCCAGGCCGGGTCGGTCCTGCTCGTCGAAGCGGTCCGCAAGACCGGTCTCGACCAGGCCATATCCCAGGCTCTGGCTCCGTGGCGGAAACCGCGGGCCGTTCACGATCCCGGCAAGGCCCTCCTGGACG
>NZ_JOHR01000098.1 GCF_000719775.1 Streptomyces sp. NRRL F-5135
CGTCCAGGAGGGCCTTGCCGGGATCGTGAACGGCCCGCGGTTTCCGCCACGGAGCCAGAGCCTGGGATATGGCCTGGTCGAGACCGGTCTTGCGGACCGTTTCGACGAGCAGGACCGACCCGGCCTGGGAGACGACCTGGCGGCCGTCGTCCTGGACACGGACACGGGGGTAGGACCCGATAGGATGCTTCACCTGGGAAGTGCCTCCGGCGGTGGCAGGAACATGGACCTCGACAATCCTCATTCTTGCTGGTCAGGGGCACTTTCAGCTTTCCTGACCGCCT
>NZ_JOHR01000099.1 GCF_000719775.1 Streptomyces sp. NRRL F-5135
CCAGATCTACAACAAGTACTTCGACGACAAGCCCAAGTTCACCGACCACAACAAGCTTCCCGGCCCCAACGACCCGCTGGGCACCGGGGACTCGAAGCCCCCGGTATCCGAGAAGCCGTACGTGAGCCCGGGCGGTGCGAACGCCAAGGGCACGACGGTGAAGAGCGACCTCTTCACGCCCGGTCCGGCCCCCCTCCCGAACACGACCGTCTCGTCCGATCTCCCGGACGGGATCGGCAGCGGTCTCAACACGCCTCCGCCGCCCCCGTACTCGCCTCCG
>NZ_JOHR01000100.1 GCF_000719775.1 Streptomyces sp. NRRL F-5135
CGGCACCGGGCAGCCGGGCGCGTGGCGCAAGGCGTGGTTGCAGGGCCTGAACTCCAGCGTCCTGTTCACGGCCCCGTATGGCAACGCGGTCTTCTCCTCGCCCACCCCCGTAATGCCGCGAAGCTTGGCCGGGCCGGAGGGTTCCGGGCCGTTGGTGCTGAGCCGTGATGAGCTGACGCGCCGGGTGCGCCTGGTGGCTGGTCGGGGGCCGGTGCGGGGGTTGTCGGTCGAGCGGTGCCTGGTGCTGCTGCGGGGCTTGCGGGACGAGCTGTACCCGAATGCCACGGTGGACGATTCGGTGATCGACCAGCGGTCTGCCGCGTCGTCGCTGGTGATGGGTCCGGGTTGGCGCGGGGTGCGGTCGTGGAGCGCGGTGGCGGGCGCGGTCGCGGCGGCGGGTCCGGGCGCGGCGGCGCTCGTTCTGGCGCGGCGGCAGGGCGAGACGCCGGGG
>NZ_JOHR01000101.1 GCF_000719775.1 Streptomyces sp. NRRL F-5135
CCAGATCAGCACCGGCAACCACCGCCGCCGTCTCCGGAGACGCCGCCGTCAGATGACCGTCCACCGCGAACAGGAAGTCCACGACCCGCGCATAGTCGAACACCGCGTCCGTACCGTCCGACAACGCCAACACCGCGGCATTCGCGTCACCACGCAGCCCCACCACATGCGCCTTGCCGAACGGCAACGACTGCACCGGGCCCTCCAACGGCACCGGCCCCCGCCGCACATGCGTGAACCCGGACACCTCCGGCAGCAGGCCATACGCATGCCGCC
>NZ_JOHR01000102.1 GCF_000719775.1 Streptomyces sp. NRRL F-5135
GTCACGGCCGGACAACAGGCGCGGCCGGGTGCACGTCCCGCGGCTTACCGCAGTGCTTGCAGTTCGCGAGCCGCCGCTTGGCGTCGCTCACGCCCATCCGCTCCTTCTCGAAGCCGGGGCAGCCGCGCTCGGTGATGTCCGCGTCGCGCTCCAACGTGGCTGCCGCGTCGTCGGCCCAATCGCCGCTGTAGGTGTCGCGGACGAACTCGGCGCAGCGGCGCATCACCTGGGCGTCGCGCTGCGCAAGCGCGGCAGCGGCGTCGTCC
>NZ_JOHR01000103.1 GCF_000719775.1 Streptomyces sp. NRRL F-5135
GGACGACGCCGCTGCCGCGCTTGCGCAGCGCGACGCCCAGGTGATGCGCCGCTGCGCCGAGTTCGTCCGCGACACCTACAGCGGCGATTGGGCCGACGAGGCGGCAGCCACGTTGGAGCGCGACGCGGACATCACCGAGCGCGGCTGCCCCGGCTTCGAGAAGGAGTGGATGGGCGTGAGCGACGCCAAGCGGCGGCTCGCGAACTGCAAGCACTGCGGTAAGCCGCGGGACGTGCACCCGGCCGCGCCTGTTGTCCGGCCGTGAC
>NZ_JOHR01000104.1 GCF_000719775.1 Streptomyces sp. NRRL F-5135
ATGCGGCCGTTCCGGGTGGCGGACAAGGAGTTGCTGGCGCTGCTGGATCTGGCGCCGTTGCTGCGTGTGATGCCGTTGGGTGTTCCGCTGGTGTTCGTGCAGTCCGGTCCGGGCGGCGACAAGGGCCGTTCGATGGTGTTGTCGGAGGCGTTCTCCAACCGGACGGCCCGTAATGGCTGGGCCTACAGCGGCCCGCTGACGCCGGCTCCCGCCACCGCCCCGGCCCCGGGGGCCACGTCCGGGCCGTTGCGTCTG
>NZ_JOHR01000105.1 GCF_000719775.1 Streptomyces sp. NRRL F-5135
ACCGCTCGACCGACAACCCCCGCACCGGCCCCCGACCAGCCACCAGGCGCACCCGACGCGTCAGCTCATCACGACTCAGCACCAACGGCCCGGAATCCTCCGGCGCGATGAGGGTCCTCGGCACGGCCGGCGCCGGGGAGGAGAAGACCGCGTTGCCATACGGGGCCGTGAACAGGACGCTGGAGTTCAGGCCCTGCAACCACGCCTTGCGCCACGCGCCCGGCTGCCCGGTGCCG
>NZ_JOHR01000106.1 GCF_000719775.1 Streptomyces sp. NRRL F-5135
ACCCTCTACGCCGGGCCTTTCGCATGCCCTTCGCCTACCCATACGGTTTCTGACTCACCGACCGGCCGGCAGACCGATCAAGCACGCTCCCACAACCCCTACAACGCAACCCCTGCCGGGTCTCACACGTTACAGGTTTAGCCTCATCCAGTTTCGCTCGCCACTACTCCCGGAATCACGGTTGTTTTCTCTTCCTGAGGGTACTGAGATGTTTCACTTCCCCTCGTTCCCTC
>NZ_JOHR01000107.1 GCF_000719775.1 Streptomyces sp. NRRL F-5135
ACCCTCTACGCCGGGCCTTTCGCATGCCCTTCGCCTACCCATACGGTTTCTGACTCACCGACCGGCCGGCAGACCGATCAAGCACGCTCCCACAACCCCACATACGCAACCCCTGCCGGGTCTCACACGCATATGGTTTAGCCTCATCCAGTTTCGCTCGCCACTACTCCCGGAATCACGGTTGTTTTCTCTTCCTGAGGGTACTGAGATGTTTCACTTCCCCTCGTTCCCTC
>NZ_JOHR01000108.1 GCF_000719775.1 Streptomyces sp. NRRL F-5135
CCCCACACCGCATACGCCGCATCACCCCACGGCGCATCCGTGTCCGCCCCCGCAACCTCCTTCAGCGGAGTCCCCGGCAGCTCCTCGAAAACACGCACCCGCCCCAGCCGCAGGTGACGCACCTTCTCGCCCGTCAGATTCCGCCCACGCGGCGCACCCGACGGACTCACCATCAACGACTCCGCCGACCACGAAGCACCCGACGAAGAACCACCCGCCTCACCAATC
>NZ_JOHR01000109.1 GCF_000719775.1 Streptomyces sp. NRRL F-5135
AACCGGACGGCCCGTAATGGCTGGGCCTACAGCGGCCCGCTGACGCCGGCTCCCGCCACCGCCCCGGCCCCGGGGGCCACGTCCGGGCCGTTGCGTCTGATCGGCCTGCCCGAGGCCGGCACCGGGCAGCCGGGCGCGTGGCGCAAGGCGTGGTTGCAGGGCCTGAACTCCAGCGTCCTGTTCACGGCCCCGTATGGCAACGCGGTCTTCTCCTC
>NZ_JOHR01000110.1 GCF_000719775.1 Streptomyces sp. NRRL F-5135
GGGATCGTGGTGACGATCGAGGACAGTGGTCTGAAGATGGCGGCCGCGGCGATGCGCCGTGCGGAGGAGGCCGTCTCGGGCCGTGTCACCGACCTCGCCCTCCTTCAGGGCACGCGGTTGGGGTTGGCGGTGGTGGGGCGGCTGGCCGCCAAGTACCACATCAGTGTCAACTACCGGCCGTCGTCGCGCGGCGGCACCGGCGTCGTCGTC
>NZ_JOHR01000111.1 GCF_000719775.1 Streptomyces sp. NRRL F-5135
GACGACGACGCCGGTGCCGCCGCGCGACGACGGCCGGTAGTTGACACTGATGTGGTACTTGGCGGCCAGCCGCCCCACCACCGCCAACCCCAACCGCGTACCCTGAAGGGCGGCGAGGTCGGTGACACGGCCCGAGACGGCCTCCTCCGCACGGCGCATCGCCGCGGCCGCCATCTTCAGACCACTGTCCTCGATCGTCACCACGATCCC
>NZ_JOHR01000112.1 GCF_000719775.1 Streptomyces sp. NRRL F-5135
GGGTACCGCGGAGAGCGCGGCCGAGGTCATCATCAACGGGGCCTTCTACGACAAGTGGGAGTTCAAGTGGGAGACCTTCGTCGGGTCCGGTACCAGCACGGTGTTCGACATGGGTGCGGGGCTGGTCATCGGCGCCGGGGCCATCCAGATCTACAACAAGTACTTCGACGACAAGCCCAAGTTCACCGACCACAACAAGCTTCCCGGCC
>NZ_JOHR01000113.1 GCF_000719775.1 Streptomyces sp. NRRL F-5135
GGGTACCGCGGAGAGCGCGGCCGAGGTCATCATCAACGGGGCCTTCTACGACAAGTGGGAGTTCAAGTGGGAGACCTTCGTCGGGTCCGGTACCAGCACCGTGTTCGACCTGGGTGCGGGGCTGGTCATCGGCGCCGGGGCCATCCAGATCTACAACAAGTACTTCGACGACAAGCCCAAGTTCACCGACCACAACAAGCTTCCCGGCC
>NZ_JOHR01000114.1 GCF_000719775.1 Streptomyces sp. NRRL F-5135
CCACCCCGAAAGGCTTCATCGTTCGACTTGCATGTGTTAAGCACGCCGCCAGCGTTCGTCCTGAGCCAGGATCAAACTCTCCGTGAATGCTTCACCGGTCATCCGGTTCACACACACGAGAGCGGAACCGTCGGCCGGAATAAGACCGGACGGTCCACAGCATCCTCGCTGTGTTGTGTTTCAAAGGAACCTCAACCCAAC
>NZ_JOHR01000115.1 GCF_000719775.1 Streptomyces sp. NRRL F-5135
GGTGTGGACCTGGAGCTGTCCCGGTTCTCGATCGTCCCGAGCCATCAGAGCGTGCGGGCCTGGGACGGGCCTGCCGCCGGGGAGGCGTTCGGTGGCGGGACGGCGCGGGACGCGGAGATGTCCCTGTTCGCGCCGCCGCCGGGGACGGCCGCGCCCGCGCCCGCGGTGAACCTGCCGGACCCTCCGGCGGTGACGGGGAG
>NZ_JOHR01000116.1 GCF_000719775.1 Streptomyces sp. NRRL F-5135
CAAGAACGACCTGCTGGCCGTACAGGTGTCGACGGGCAAGCTGTTCATGTACCCCAACACCGGCGGCAGCGGACTCGACATGCTCGGCTCCCGCGTGGAAATCGGCACCGGCGGCTGGAACGGCATGAAGAACCTCACCGTCGGCGACTACAACGCGGACGGCAAGGACGACCTCATCGCCACCAAGACCGAAACCGGCG
>NZ_JOHR01000117.1 GCF_000719775.1 Streptomyces sp. NRRL F-5135
GAGGAAAGCCCGAGAGGGTGAGTACGAAGGAAGCGTCCGTTCCTTGAGAACTCAACAGCGTGCCAAAAGTCAACGCCAGATATGTTGATACCCCGACCTATCCCCAGCTTTGGGGTTGGGTTGAGGTTCCTTTGAAACACAACACAGCGAGGATGCTGTGGACCGTCCGGTCTTATTCCGGCCGACGGTTCCGCTCTCGT